>CBDCFR010000013.1:0-4933771 GCA_965216355.1 Acidimicrobiales bacterium | reverse complement strand
GGTCAACGACCCCTCCGAGATTGCGGAACTCATCGAACTTGGGGTGGACGGAATCATCACCGACCGCCCCGATCTCCGACCACAAGACAACTAGAACCAACCCCACTTATCGCATGTTTGAAATCTCCACTGTTTCCCGATGGCTGACTCGGACCGGCATCATGGTGATGCTGATGGTCGCCGCAGCTTCTTGCACGGACAGTGCAATAGACAGCACAGCCGACAGCGCGCTCGACAGCTCATCACCTGAAGGTCGAGTTGAGAACGATCCAGGCCAGAGCGATCTCGACCTTGACAGCTATGACATATCGGTTGTGGCCGAAGGTTTGGTCAACCCGGTCGGCCTGGCCGTTCTGCCAACCGGCGGCTTGCTGGTGGCGGAAGAAGGCACCGGGGAGCGAGACGACAGCGCTGGGATCAGCGTGATCATCGACAACCGGGTTGATCGTATTGTCGACGGGCTGCCGTCGAGTCGGGACTCCGGGGACTTGTCCGGCGTTCCCATGGTCGGGATTTCGCCTGATGGGGCAACCGTCTACACCAGCCACTTCGGCGCCGAAGCGCTACTCACTTTCCCGACTCCCTCGCAGAAGGCGGTGGATGCCGGAGCGGTTCTCGGTCCGGCCGACCTTCGCCCGACGATGCAGCCCCTCAACAGGGTGCGGTTGACCAACGCCTTCGACATAACGTTCGACGAGGACGGGACTCCTGTGGTGACCGACGCCAGCGAGAATGGAGTTGCCACCGCAACCGCTGACGGGAGGACCGAGTTCATCCATCGGTTTGGGCAGCTGCAAGATCCTGGTCAAGACACCCGTCATGTGGATCCGGTGCCAACCGGCATCGCCCGCCAGAACGATCGTTATCTGGTAACGCTCACCGGCGGGTGCCCCTATCCCGATGGCGCCGGACAGCTGGTGGCCGTCGACGGGGCCGGAGGCGAGGAGGTCGTGGTCGCCGGTCTGAACATGCCGATCGACGTGGCCGTCGATGCCAACGGTGACGTTTGGGTGTTGGAGTTCGCCACCTTCGACCCCGAGGCTTCATGTTTCAGTGGCCAAGGCTACGAGCCGAGGAGTGGGCGGCTGAGTCGCCTGGACGATGATCAACTGGTGCCTGTTGCTACCGGCCTTGATTTCCCGGGAGCGATTGCCCTGGGGCCCGACGGTTCGATGTATGTGAGCGAGATCTTTGCGGGACGGGTTCTGCGACTCCAGCCTTCGGTCGGTCAAGCAGGCGACGAGGCTCACGACGATGATCAGACCGTGGCATCTGAAGTTCAGGACGACAATCCGGCCCGACCGTGGCGATTTGTCGACGTGGCTTCCGAAGTCGGACTCGATTTTGTCCATGGCGCTTTTGTCGAGTCGATTTCTGCCGATCCGGTGGCGATGATGGGCGGGGGCACATGCTGGTTGGATGCCGACGGCGACGGGGACCTCGATCTCTACCTGGTCAATTCGTTTGCCGACGCGGAACGGGAATTGTTCGCCGCCGGTGAGCTACCGACGAGCCGTCTCTACGAGAACGACGGCGGCCGTTTCGGCCGGTGGGCCGCAGGTTCAGGCGTTGAGCTGGCTGTTCGAGGCAATGGCTGTGTGACGGCCGATTTCGACGGTGACCAAGACATGGATTTGTACATCACCGTCGATGGTCCCAACGTTCTGCTGATCAACGACGGACAGGGAGGTTTCGTCGACCGTGCCACGGAGGCCGGCGTCGCTGTGGATGGCTGGAGTTCCACCGCAGCGGTCGCCGACGTTGACGGCGATGGCCATCTCGATCTGTTTGTGGGCACCTACATCGACTTCGACCGCACAGTGGAGAACCCGGTCGGCGCCTTCCCCCAGGATTTCCTCGGGGAACCGAACCTGCTGTTCATCGCCAACGGTGACGGCACCTTCACTGAGACCAGTGAGGCGGCCGGCCTTGTTGGCGATCTACGAACACTGGGGGCGCTGTTTTCGGATCTCGATTACGACGGCGATCTCGACCTCTACCTGACCAACGACGGGCAGGCCAACACCCTCTACGAGAATCAGTCCACTCCGGGAGGCGCGTTGTTTGTGGACATCACGGCCGAGGCTGCGGTTGGCGATACCGGCAGCGGGATGGGAGTGGCCGGAGGCGACTACGACGGCGACGGCGCCACCGACCTGATGGTTACCAACTGGGAGGCCGAGCTACACGCTGTGTATCGGGGGATCGGCGATGGGTCCGATCAGGGCGGTTTGGCCTTCGAATACAGCACCCACAGGATCGGGTTCTCGGGGCTGGGCAACGGCACCACCGGCTGGGGAACGGCCTGGGCCGACTTCGACAACGACGCCGATCTCGATCTGCTCATCGTCAACGGTCGGGTACCGGTATCGGATTTGGTGGATGACGCCGAACCCATCCAGCTTCTCGGCAATCTCACCGCCGAAGGGCAACCAGGGCAACTCCGAGACTGGCGTCGGCGAACCGGGCTCGACGTCGTCGGCCCCCGTCTCGGCCGCGGGTCGTCCGTCGCCGACTTCGACAACGACGGCGATCTCGACATCGTCATCAACCAAATCGGCGGCTCGGTCAGCCTCCTCCGCAACGAAGGCGTCCCTGGCCGATCATTGATTGTCGACGTTCTGCCTCCGATCCCGGGCGCGGTTGTAACCGTCCGACTCTCAAACGGCCAAACGCTGAGGCGGGAGATCTACGCCGGCAGTAGCTACCTTTCGAGCGAAGACCCGCGCCCTCATCTTGGGTTTGGAGACGCTTCCATCGACGAGCTGATCGTCAGCTGGCCTGATGGGACAGAGGTAACGACGGCGAATCCGGATCCAGGCCTGATTGAGGTTGCTCGCCCTGAGTGATCGATTCGGAGTCGGTGGACCGGCGTAGCTGGGTGGGGAGCGGGCGATCGAGAATGGCGACCGTCTGCTCAAGCGAGCCGGGGAGACCGAAGTAGAAACCCTGTCCGTATTCGAAACCCATTGCGCCGAACAGATGGGCGTGTTCCGCTGTCTCCACCCCCTCGGCTACCACCGGCAGATTCAACATTTGGCAGATTTGCAGGGTGGCTCGTACCAGCTCCAGCGCCTTACGTGATGTGCTGATCGACGAGGTGAAACTGCCGTCCATCTTCAGCCCTCCGATGGGAAGCTGACTGAGATTCTTGAGCGACGAATGGCCGGTGCCGAAGTCATCGATGGTGATGGTGACACCGATGGCCACCAGATCGTGAAGCACGCTGGCGATTCGCTGCATGTCGTGGTTGCCGCCCACCTCGGCCACCTCCAGCACAAGCATGTCGGCCGGAAAGCCGGTCAGCCCGAGTACCTGTTCCACGTCGCCGGACAAGGTGTTGGTGATCGACAACGGTGACAGGTTGACACTCATGCCCATCAGTTCGCCGTCACGTTTGAAGTGGCGTAAGGCGTCGGTGGTGGCACGTCTCAGCACATAACGATGCAACAACGGATTCATCTGACAGCGCTCAACCTCGTCGATGAACATGTTGGTGTCGAGGGGGCCGAACTCCGGGTGATTCCATCGCACAAAGGCCTCAAGGCGGGTGGCCAAACCTGTGGCCAAATCCACCTCGGGCTGATAGACGAGGTCGATCTGATTGTTCTCCAGAGCGTCGGGGAGTTCGCGGCGGATGGCGCGGCGTATGTCGAGGTTTCTCCGGGCCACCGGATTGAAGATGTTCACCGGTTTGCGTTGCGACCGCCGTGCCTCGTACATGGCGATGTCGGCGTGGCGCAGAAGATCATTTCCGGATTTCTCGGTTCGGCGGATCACCACACCGAGGGTGATGTTGATCTCGACGTTGGCGTTGTCGACCCGGAAGGTCTTTCCCCGGATCGACACGATCTTGTTGATGAGGCGGGTCAGATCCTGTTCGATCGGTAGCGCCGGAATCAGGATGCCGAACTCGTCGCCACCGAGGCGGGCCACCAATCCATTGTCGCCAACGGAATCACAGAGATGCCGGGCCACCACCTTCAACGTTTCGTCGCCGGCCAGATGCCCGTACAGGTCGTTGATCGATTTGAACCGGTCGATGTCGACGATCATCACCGATAGCTGAGTGGCCGGATCGACCGGCTTGGCCACCGCTTCCTCCAGCGCCTCCACAAAGGCCGAGCGGTTGGCCACCTGCGTCAACGTGTCGGTGTGGGCCTTGCGGTGGAGGGCCTCCTTGAGTATCTGGGCTTCCTCCAGGTCGGCCAGAGCCTGCTCGGCTTTTTGTACGGTTCGACGAGTGGCCTCGATGACCCGGGCGTGCTCCAGACACATGTCGTGAGGAGCGAAGTCGGCTCCGGTGAGCCCAAGATCATTCAGGCGGTTGACTTCCTCGGGCGCCAGCGTTCCCACGAACACCACCCGGTCATTTTGGTCATTGCCATGGGGAACAAAGCTGCCCGTCATCCTCACGATCGGCTCCACAAGTTGAAAGGAAACCGGTACTCCCTGCCAGTGTCTCGGCGCCGCTGCCGGATCGAAGCCGGAGGCCGTCCCAAGGTCGAGCACATGGCCGATATCCAACCCGGCTGGATCAGTGCCCAACAGCTTGACCATCGACGGTCCGGCCGCGGCTACGGCGCGGTTTGACGTGACGTGGAGGTTAAAGGGAAAGGTTTCGTCGTAGGAGTACGTGTCCACCGAGATCGCCGACTGTGGAGGGGTGAGTGGTCATCCCTTGATTCGGCCCAAAAAGGTCCCGGCTTCATGAGCTCATCGAATAATGAGCCGTTTGGCCTGATGGCTTCGGTCAGGTGCGGAGTTCGAGGACGATGGCGGTGTCGGTCACCGTGGCCTTGCCAACCAGCTCGGCCAGCTCGTCGGCCAGGTCACCGTGTCCGTTCACGGTGGCCTCGGGGTTGCTGAGGCTGATTTCGAGGCCGTCGGGACGCCACGCGGCCAACATGTCGATTCGACCGGCGCCAAGTAGGGCTGCAACGGCCGTGTCGACCGCAGCTCGTAGCCGTTCGACGGCTGCGATGTCGACCCCCAGGCGCAGCGCCAGGCCGGCCACTGCCACCCGCCCGATTCGGGTGAACGTGGGCGAAGCGGGGAACGACACCTTCAGCTGATCTTCGGTGCCTTCAATCATGGTGTCGGGTTCCGTGGTCAACCTCATTGTTGCTAACGGCCCGGAAAGGGCGGTTTGCGTCTCCAGGCCGTTGTGGCCATGTGACTACCATTGGTAGCCAGAGTCAAATACTAACGGCGCGAATCCACTGATCGGCTGACTCTTCGCAGGCTGTGTGATAGACGGTGTCATGTGCCATTTCGTGGGCTGTGTGATCGGCCGTGTCATAGGCCATCCTCTCTGGTGACGTCGGCCGGGTCGCGGTCGATTCTAAGCCCTCGATAGGTGGGGTGGCGGAGCTGCGCACCAACCGGCCACTCGCCGAATTCCACCTCGACCACGATCTCCGGCTCCACCCAGGTTGCGTGTTTCTCGATCGCCGGTAACTCCGCAAACGGGGGATCACTTCGAGGGGTGAGTAGCGTTTGCAGGCGGCTTCGTTCCACGTCGGTGAGGCCTGAACCGACTCTGCCGGCCACTACGAGCTGATTATCCTGCCAGACTCCGACCACGAGCGAACCCAGGCTGTTCTCCAGGGCTCCTTGCCCGGCCAGCCAACCTCCAACCACAAATTCCTGCCGGCGGCGAATCTTGACCTTACGCCAGGCCGAACTTCTCACGCCGGGTTCATAGCGGGAGTCGAGCCGTTTGACCACGATGCCTTCGAGCCCCCGGGAGCGGGCGAACTCCAGCAGCTGCTCGCCGTTGTCAACGGCATATGGGGGGATGCGCCAGTTTGGACCATCAGGCAACAGGTCGTCGAGCAGACGCCTGCGGGTCTCGTAGGGCAGATCCAGCAGTGAGTTGCCGTCGAGCATCAGCAGATCGAACACGATGTAGACAACCGGATGGCTGGTGACCAGAACCTGATTGGGGTTCTCCACGTGGATGCGTTGTTGCATCCGGGCGAACGATGGCCGGTCGTCGTCGAACACCACCACCTCGCCGTCGAGCGTTACGTCGGTGCCTACGGCTTCGGTGAGGGTCTGCAGGTCGGGGAAGCAGTTGGTCACATCCCGGCCGTTGCCTGATCGGCAGACCAGCTCGGGAGCGTCGCCGGAGACACACACATCGGCCACGATCCGCATGCCATCCCACTTGAGCTCGGCCGCCCAACCTTCCCCTGGCGGCAGCTCCTTGGCCGCGACGGCCCGCATCGGCGGGATCCAGGTCGGCTGACGGTCTTGCGGCACAGTGCCGAGGGTACCTGACACGGTACGGCGCCGACGGTACCGGACCCGGCTCGGTGCTCAAGGTACCGGCTGTGACCCGTGCCCGGTTATTGCTCACCTACCTACTGGTAGGTAGGCTGGACCGATGGTTCGAGACGCAGACGAAGATCTCCTGTATGAGCTCGAGGGCGAAGTTGAACGACTCCTCGAACGACACTATTCCGCCACCAAGATGTGGCATCCCCACACCATGGTTCCTTGGAGCCGGGGCGAAGACTTTGAGCCCGACTACGAGTGGTCCCCCGAGGAAGCCAATCTGCCGTCTGAGGTTCGAAGCGCGCTCTTCGTCAACCTCTTGACCGAAGACAACCTGCCGTACTACTTCCGTGACATCGAGCGAATGTTTGGGGCCGACGGTCCGTGGGGTGAATGGACTCGCCGATGGACCGCCGAGGAGGCCCGCCACGGTGCCGTGATTCGTGACTATCTCACCGTCACCCGGGCCATCGACCCGGTCGCTCTGGAAGAGGGCCGTATGGTGCAGATGTGCGGCGGACAGGTGCCGCAACCCCCTTCGGCAATCGACGGCTTGGTCTACGTGACTCTGCAGGAGCTTGCCACCAGGATCTCCCATCGCAACACTGGCGCGTTGCTCGAAGACCGGGCCGGCTACGACATCATGCGTCGGGTGGCCATCGATGAGAACCACCACTTCCTGTTCTACCGCGACGCCGCCTCGGCTGCGATGGCCATCAACCCGAGCGAAACGGTCAAGGCCATGGAACGTCAGGTGATCGGATTCGCCATGCCGGGTGAGGGCATCCCCGATTTCGTGGAGCACGCCAAGGTGATCGCCAATGCCGGCATCTACAACTTGTCGATCCACTACGATCAGATCCTCGAACCGATCGTGCTCAAACATTGGAACCTCGCCGGTCTCACCGGGCTCGACGCCGAAGCCGAGCAAGCTAGAGAACGGGTGATGGCCTACATCGGCAAGTCGGAGCGCGTGGCGAAACGTTTGAAAGAACGTATGGAGGCTCGTAAGGCGGCGGCTGCAGCCACGGCCTAGGTCTCTCGATCAGCGCCCATCAGCTATAGATCTTTGACCGCTTCGGCTTTGCGGACTCGACGCTCAGTGGCGGAAACCCTCGGCGTCGGCTGCTTGCGTTCGCTGTACAGGCGGTCGCTTCGGTTGGCGTGCAACACGTACTCCCGGGTTATCTCGCCGTTGTAACGGAAGCAGTGTTCGAACTCGTCGTCGGGAAGGCCGACGAAGTATTCGAGTCGATACTGTGCGGCCCGGTGAGCTTCGGTGAGGTCCGTGGACAGATTGCGGTGCACGAAGTCGGCGCTGAAGCGTCGGTGGCTCGGATAAAACATGCCCGGTGAGGTCATAAGGGGTCGCCCGGCCTTCGTGAGCTTGAAGAGGCGACGGGCAGTGGCCACCGTACGAGGGGTGATGACTTGCCCGACAGCGGAGCTGTCTCGTGGGGCCCAGGAGTTCCACGAGTTGGATCGGGTAGGACCATCGGAGTTCTCGTTCTCGTCGTCGCCATCGTGAACCACGGTCAGATCGCCGACGGTCAGGTCGATGGCGTCGGCCGCCCGGAGTTTCTGGTCGATCAGCACCTCGGCCAGGTAGGCGGTGTCAACCCGAAGGCGGGGTGAGGGTACGGCCTCCGTGCCAACCGAACGCAGATCGATAACCGGACCGTCATGGCCGTTCGAGAGGTCGAGGGTCAGCTCGGTCTGTACTTTCATGCGGCGGTCGGTTGAGTTCATTCCTTGATCTCCGTGCGTGTGAAGGGTTGCGCGCCACCGCCCGCCCCAGGGGAGGGTTGAGAAGGGCGGTGGCTGCAACTGTTAGCGGGTTACGAGGCGTCGGCCGAAGCTGACGAAAAAGCCCCCAGCAGCGACAAGCGCCGCGCCCATGGCGGCCAGCACGGTGGTGCCGGCGCCGGTTACGGGAAGAGACTCAGACATGCCGTTTCTCCTTTCTGTTCGATGTATAGGGATGCAAGTTCTTCGGCGGTCGTCGCGAGAGAAAACTGCTTCTCATGACGCCACTCTGGCCGGCGAGTCCCACTTGCAGGATTCGACAGTTGGCTGCTGGATCGTCTTCACCACGGAGTGGATCCAGATAAAGCGGAAGAGAAGGTCGAGGACGATCAACGCCGGAGCGAACAGGAGCAAGTGATAGTGGCGCATCTGCACCGAGGCGACCATCAAGAAGATGTAGAAGAGGAACCAGCGAGCTAACACCAGGTAGAGCGCCACCGCCGGTCCTTGGGCGATCGCCAGGTAGATGAGGAAAGGTAGGCCCAGAAGGTACGTGACCCAGTGGGCGATCAGGATCGTGTAGAGGATCTCGAACACCGTGGGTTTGCCGCTGACTAACGATGACCCGATGCGGTGTCCGACGATCCCCTGGTTGGTTCCCCACAGCCAGCGAAGGTTCTGTTTGTAGAAGTCTTTGATGGTGGTCGGGTCTTGGATCCAGGCCCAGGCGTTGGGGCCGTATCTGATCCGCCCGAGTTTGCGACGATGTGTCTCCAAGACCCAGTAGGTGTCGTCCACGATGTACGGCGTGGTTTCGACGAGAACCTCGCGTAACACGTCGGTGCGGTAGGTGGAGTTGGAACCGGAAATGCAGTTGAGGGCGTTGGCCCACGACTGGGGGGTGCGGATCGTGAGTTGGTAGAACCAGTAGGCGAAGGCTCGGTAGGCCACGAATGCGTTCCATCTCAGCGAACGGGGCCAGAGGGTACAGGTGCGGCCGACGACGATTGACGTTTCCCCGTCGAAGTATTCGAGTGAACGGTCGACGAAGTCGGGTTCGAGGTGTGTGTCGTCGTCGATGATCGTGAGGTACTGGTAGCGGTCGAGTAGATCGAGGTCGGAACAGCCGGCGTGCAGCGTGGTCGGTTTGCCTCGGTTGACGATGTAATCGACCACCTCGGCGCCCGTGGCTCGGGCCACTTCAACGGTTCTGTCGTCGCTGCCGTCGCTGAGGACGTAGACGGGCACACCGTTGGCGGCTGCGTATCCGATGGTGCTGGTGAGAGTCTGGTCGCCGTTTTTCGTGGCGATGAGGATGGCGCACTGGTCTCGGGTGGCGTTGTCGGACCAGCCTCGTGCTCGGCCGGTTCGGGTGGTCGCTGACTCTCGGCCGGGGGTGAGCATGCCGAAGATGAGGCCGCCGATGGCGACTGCGGCGATGATCGTCAAGAACGCCAGACCGGCGATCACACCTGCCGTGCCGAGATCGACAAACGCGATCAAGCCGACGTTGATGTCGCCTCCTATTTGGGTTGGGAAATTGGGCATCTGATCCGCAGCCACTCCACTTGGACACTCCACTCGATGCTGCAGAAATCGAGAGTACGGAGCCCAACGACCCTTCGATAGACCCTCCATTGACATTGCCTATAAAGTGCTGATCCGTTCAGCTCAGGGAAGCAACGACGGTGCAGCCATCCTGCTCAAGTGCATGGGCCGATGGTCGGCCGGAGCTGGCCGGGCCTGCAAGGTCGCAGCTACCCGGATTCGACGGCCGGTGAGAGTTCGGCCAGTTCGCTCTTGAGTTCCCGCTCGTTGTACTGCATGAACAGCAGAGCCGCGGTGGCGTAGAGGAGCATCCCGGCGATGCCGGACAAACGGATGCCGAGATCGTCGCCAACATCACGCCCGAACGCGGTGAACAGAGCAAACACGATCACCGCAAACGTCTGACTGATCTTCTGCAGGAACGTGCGAGCGGCGAAGAAGCTGGCCGCCGTTGCGGTGTCGGTAGTGAGGGTGGAGTGTTCGGCGATGTCGGACAGGATCCACTGGGGGAGGATGCTGAGAGCAGCGAAGCCGACGGCGAAGATCACAACGACCAACACGGCCTGAGCCAGGTTGGGCAGCGGCAGTTTGCCGAGGAAGGTGATGATGGCGAAGTCGAACGCCGAGATGGCGAAGGCTCCGATGACCATTCGCTTGCCGCTGTGCCGTTTGGCTGTTCTGTTCACAAAGGGGTAGAGCGCGGTGGCGACCACGATCATGATCAGGGTGAGGGGCGCGGCCAGATCGGAGTCGAGCTCCAAAAGCACGGTCACGTAGTAGAGCATGCCGGTCTGCACGATCATGAGTCCGCCGAAGTAGGCGAATTCGGCGGCGGCGTAGAAGCGGAAGAATCTATTTTGGGCGATGATCGAGATGACTTGTCGGGGTGGTATTGCTGCTGGTTGTGAGCGGGCCCAGCGAGGTTCGTCTATGAACCGCACCGGCACGTACATCGCCAAAACGCCGATGATGCAGATCACGCCGGCTGCCGCCTGCCACGACCGCAGCGTCGTGTAGCCCGCCGATTCGAACAACCCGGCCACAAACGGGGTGGTGGCGGCCACGACGATGCCGACGGCCCACGCCACCGACGTCCAGGTCGCCAGGTCGAGGCGTTCCTCGGCGGTGTGACCGAGGTCGGCGACCAAGGAGAACGCCGGGGTGACGTAGGCGGTGAGGGCCACATAGAGCAACGCCTGTACACAGACCAGCCACACGATGTTCCAGCCGCTCGTGTCGGCCACAGGGGGCACAAAAAGTCCAAAGGTGGCCAGCCCGGCCGGGAGTGCACCCCAGGCCATGAAGGGGATGCGCCGACCTTTGCGGTGGGTCGACTTGTCGGACCAGACGGCGATCAGTGGGTCGGTGATGGCGTCGGTGAGGCGGCCGAGTGCGGCCAGCAACACGATGGCGTTGAGGACGTAGAGGAAGGTGCGGTCGGATACAAGTTGAGGCAGGCCGGCGTTGCTCGGTGGTAAGTAGAAGAACACGAGGATAAGGCCGAGCAGGTTGATGAGAACCGACATGCCGCCGTGGCCGAACGACATCGCTCGCACCACTGAGCGGGGGAGGGGCTCGTCGGCGCCACGGATCACGGTGATGGCGTCGGCGCTGCCTTGGTGGTCGAGGTCGGCGTGACGGCTGTCGGCGACTCTCTCCGCCGATGGGTTTTCCCCGATAGTCACGGGGCTAAGTCTACGTGTCGACCCTTGGCCCAGGAAAATGCCGGTCGTTGCTCTAGATACCTCGGGGGCTGGCGCCCCCGGCGGTGCGAGGCACCTCCCCCATCGGAGCCGGGCTCACTGGCGTTCGCTCCGTCTCAGCGTTCCTTGGAAAACTTGCCACAAAG
This sequence comes from Acidimicrobiales bacterium, assembly GCA_965216355.1. Taxonomy (GTDB): domain Bacteria; phylum Actinomycetota; class Acidimicrobiia; order Acidimicrobiales; family SZUA-35; genus JAHELU01. The sequence goes on along the minus strand of CBDCFR010000013.1, from coordinate 4,922,346 downwards.
TTAAAGAATCCGGGAACCAAGGAACGCTAGAGCAGCCGTTGCATCAGGGCCACGTCGTGCCATTGGCCGAACTTACGGGCTACCTCGCGTTCGATGCCGACCAGCTCAAAATCGTGACGGCGGTGGAGATTGACACTGGCCTCCTGCGGGCCCACGATCCGGGCGAAGATGGCGTGGAAGCCTCTGGTCTGGGCGGCGTCGACCAGCGATCCGAGGATGGCGCTGCCTACCCCTTGTCCTTGATGGTCGGGCGACACGTAGACCGAGTCCTCAACCGACGTACGATAGCCAGGTCTATCTCGGTAGAAACTGAGGCTGCCAAAGCCGGCGACCTCGCCGTCGATCTCGGCCACCAGCACGGCCAGGCCTCCGGAGCGGTCGCTGATCCAGCGGCGCTGATCGTCGACGGAGCGAGCCACAAGGTCGAGTGTCTTGGCGGTGTGCTCAACCTGGGGGTTGTAGATGGTGATGAGCGCTTCGGCATCGTCAAGTTCGGCCAGCCGGATCAACATGGCGCACAGCATACTCAGCAATGGCCGGCAGACTGATGTGATGGCCGCTCAGGCTGAGTCAACGCCCGAACCTCGAATGATGCGTGGCGATATCATCGCCGCAGCAATGTTGGTTGTTTTCATCACCCGCTCTCCAGGCCTGGCGTTGATCGTCACCTTTGTCCCCGGCGTTAGCTTCGCTTTCGGACTACTTCTTTGGATCTACCACTCCCAAGTCGAACTGCCCGATCAAGGTGAACTGTCGAGCATCTATTTCGCGGCCTTGGCCGTGCAGCTCATCCATTTCGCTGAAGAGTACGCCGGAGACTTTGCTGCCAAGTTTCCTGAGCTCTATGGCGGCGACCCCATCGTGTTGAAGACCTTCGTGACGTTCAACATGGTCATGTACGCAATCTTCTTGTTGTCTGGTCTGGCCTACGTCTCCGCAGGAAGCAGACTGCTCCTGCTACCTATGACATTTTTTGTTGTCTACGGTGTGCTGGGAAATGCGATCTCGCACACGGTGTGGCTGTTCATCGCCGGTGGGTATTTCCCTGGTGCGATCACCGCTTCAGTGTATTGGATCGTCTCGCCGGTGATCCTTCGTCAATTCTTGAGATCTCGACGACTTGTCGTCTGGTTCATCGTCGGTGTTGTCTCCTACGTTGTCCCGACGCTTGTGTTGCGACATGCGATCTCCTAGCGACTCCCACCGTTCCCAACTCGAGGTCACTCCGATGCGGTTCGGTTTCTCACTCTCTCGTCGGGCCTGCCACGATGTTGTGGCCAGTGGGCACTGGCAAGTGGGGCCGCATAGTGGCGGCAAGGAGATTGTTCACATGTACAGCGCTGACGCAGAGAAGTTTCGATTCGGACCCGATTTCGGCTCGGGGTTCGAGGGAGCCCGGGTTTTCATCACCGGAGCGGGTAAGGATGGCGGCATCGGCCAAGCGTTTGCCCTCGCCGCCGCGATGAACGGGGCCGAGTCGATCGGTGTGCACTTCCATCGTAGTTATCAGGATGGGTTCGATCTTGTGGCCGAGCTTGAGAAGCACGGCGTCAACGCGTTTCCGGTGCAGGCCGACGTAACGAACCCTCGTGATCTTTGGGCCACCCGCTCGTATGTAATCGAGCAGATGGGCGGTAAGCCGCCGAGCCTTGTGATCTGCAACTCCGGTCTCACCGAGAGCGGATACTCGTTTGGTCGGGCGCTGCGTCCGGTTGAGGAGGAGTCGCAAGCAATGCGGCGGGCTCGGGTTCGTCAGCACTTCATCGACAGCCTCGACGAATCGCGGCTCGTGCTCGACACGAAGATCGACGGGTTCATGGGTGCCACCCACCTGTGGGCCGGTGAGGCGGTCTATCACCAGTCGCCGCTGCGGATCGTGTATGTATCGTCGAGGCAAGCCATCGATCCCGGCCCCGCCGTGCCCGGTTACGCCATCTCGAACTGGGCGGTGCTGCAGCTGCCGCGGGTTCTTGAAGTGAACCTCGGACGCTCTGCGGAGTATGTGTCGGCATGTTCGGTGCTGTTCCCATTCATCCGCACCGGTATGACCGATGAGTACGCCGACAACGAGAAGGTGTTCGGGCGTTGGCAGCCGCGGATGCTTGAGACCCATGAGTGTGCGCAGGCCTTCGCTCAACTGATGGCTCAGCCCAACGAGGCGATCGAAAGCGGGATGTTTGAGCTGATGGTCGAGTCGGGATCCGACGAGGATCAGGTGGCTGTCACCTGGCGCCAGGTCAACTTCAATATTGAAGAGGCACAGGTGGAGTGGAGCAGCGAAAGTCCGTTGATCTACTAGCGGCTCGGTGTTGCCACGTTCGCCGGCTCCCGTTTGAGGGGTCGCGGTGCGTTCACGCCGTCGAGAAACTAGGATCAAACCCAAGGTCGTTTAGACGGCTGGCGGAACAGACAGGCGGGCGCTGCATAGCTGGCGCGACGCGATTGCGGCACGGAGTAGCCGGATGGCCAAGCTAGGTAATTTTGACTACGATGGTGGCTAACTTGCGTAGCCATGTCCTCGGCGACGTCTCACTGGAAGGAACCAGGTGATGGGGAGCGACGGCTCAGGCCCGGACATCCTCGGTGTTGAGGTGACCCCCACGGCTGTGCGCGCCATTCGTTTAAGTCGCGACGACCGCAAGGTGCGGAAAGCGGCCGAGTGCCCGGTGCTGACCATTGGTGACGCCGTGGCCCTGGATCCGTCGGCCATCGGACCTGCTCTCGACGAAGTGATGTATCAACTTGGGGTTGATGATCGAACCGAGCATTTGGCTGCGGTGACCATCGGGCCTCGGCGAGCCGGTGTCGGTTCCGGTCCGGCGCTGGCCACGTGGTTGGATCGTCGAGCCCGGCAGCTCGGTGAGAATATGGTGTTCGCCGGGAAGCTCGGTATTGCCTTCTGTCCCCAGCGAGCGCTTGATACTGCGATCATGATTTGTGAGCAGGCCAACATCACGGTCAGCCGCATCGATTTTGCTCCGATGGCTGCAGCCCGGGTGCTGAAGTCGGGGACCGACACCATCATCATGGGGTCGGGAAGGGGCTGGCGTGCTCGCCTACGTGACGACGAGGTGCTTGAGGCGTTGGAGACCGCCGATGTGGCCGTCGATCAGCCGCTCAAGGTGGTCAACGCCGATGGTGAGGCGCAGCGGTTGAAGTCGCTGGACGGCGTGTCTTTGACCTCCGACGCCAAGGGTGTGTTCGCGAAGAACGCAGCTCGGTTTGCTCCCGCTGTGGGTGCCGCCGTCGGGATCATTGATGGATCATCGGCCAATCTGCTCGACGGTGACATCGTGCGTGGCCGTCCGGTTCCGGCTGCTTTTGTCTCCGAGGTTGGTGGGGTCAACACGGGTGAGATCGCCGGTAGCCGCACCACCGTGAGCTTGTCTCGGGCTCAAACTGAAATGCAGGCAGTGGTCGACTCGGGCGATTTGGTCCAAGCCGACGTATTGGTCGAACCGCCCGGTGGCGACGATGTCGAGGTCGTCGAGGTGGTTGAAGACGAGATCGAAATCGTTGAGTCCGAAGCGTCCGATAGCTCTGATGGCGGTTCCGACGCTGATGTCGAGATCGAAGCCGAAGCAGTCGCTAACGCAGATGTTGAAGTTGAGGCCGAATCGGAGGAAGTAGAGGCTGCTGAAGCTGACGACGCCCCCGACGGCGTGGATCCCGAGGATGCGATCTCGGAGTCCGACGCGGCCGCGGAGTCTGACGATGTGGTTGCCGAAGACAACGGTGATGAAGAAGGTGATGAAGCTCCGGGCGATGAGGCAGACTCTTCCGAAGAAAGCCCCGACGATCCCGGCGACGAAGCATCGTCCGACAGCGATAATGCTGCGGACGCCGTCGAAGTAGAAGCCGATGACGATGCGGAATCCACCGGGGAGTCGTCCGAGTCTGACGAAAGCGGCACCGACGTTGAGGATGCTGCGGAAGATCTCGCAGAGCCCGACTCTGAGCCCGAGGCCGGCGATGCTACTGCCGACCCAGACGGCGACGAATCCTCCGATGCGGAGATTCCCGATGCGGACATTCCCGGGGTTGACGAAGCGGCCTCAGCCGAAGTCGGCGATTACTTCCTCTTTGATGACGTTGCGCCAACGGTGGGCCAGGACGATGACACTGAGGTCCTAACCACGCTTGGGGCCCCTGATGCTTTCGATGAGCCTGCTCAGCCGAGTACCTCATTATTCGATGACGGGCCACAGCAGCAGCATGTCTTTGGCACTCCGTACGATCAGAGCTACGGAGTACCTGGCGCTCCAGGCGGCTATGGGTCCCCTGGTGTGGTCGGTCAACCCGCACCTGGATATGGCTACGACTCGGGTGTGCTCGACCATGGGGGGCAGATGGTGCACCCCAATGATCCGATCAACAGTTTCAGTCCGGAACCGGGTGCTGAGTCGGTTTTGGATCGACGCAACAACGGCCGAGGACTAGCGCTTGTGGTCGCGGCGCTGATTCTGTTCTCGTTGGCGATCGCCGTCGGAATCCTGGTGACGCAGGGCTAAAACGTAGGCTTTCAGATCCGACAGGAAAGTTGCGAAAATCGGTTGGGTAGGTCGCCAACCCGTGGCAGACTTTGAATCTGCCTTTCGGCCCCGGCAACGGTGTCGAGTAGCTTGCCTCCTTAGCTCAGTCGGCAGAGCGTTTCCATGGTAAGGAAAAGGTCGTCAGTTCAATTCTGACAGGAGGCTCACAGCAAACCCGCTCCCGCAGCGGGTTTTCTTGTGTCCGGATTTCGGTAACGGCTGGCAGAAACGGCGAGTGATAGCCAGATTGATAGCCACGGCCGGAGGCCCCGGCGTCGCGCTACCGCAACAGCACGGTTCTAGTGGACGCCTGCTGGGTCGCCAAATTGAGAGTGATATCCTCCATCTATGCTTGCAGCAGAGTCCATCCTGGAAGCGATCTGGAGCGCCCAACGTCTTTGGGTAGACGTTGCAATCATCGGATTATTCTGCTTCTTTCACATCGGTGCGTGGATGGGGGTGAGCCGTCCCACCGATCTCTCGGACGATGCAGCCGAAAACGCGAGTACTGCCTTTGGTGCTGGTCTCACGGTTGCCGGGATACTCATCCCGGCCTCTCTGCTATCGATTCAGCTTGGATTCACCAACGACACCGTTTTTCCTGAGTCGGCCGCAGTCGATATGCTCGTTGCTGCGATATGGTCGCTCGTTTCGGTTATCTTCGGCATCTACGGGCTTTACGTCATCTCGATTCGGGGAGATTCGGCGGTTTACGGCAAAGACGTTGGAATATCGTACGGAATACAGTTGGTATTTATCTTGACGGCTATCGTACGAATAACGTGGGCAATATGGAGTACGGCAGACGGCATCGTCGGAAACCTTGGAGGGACGTGATGCAAATTGGCGATTATGAAATCTCGTGGTTGGACGATCCCGGACTAGGAACGGCGTTTCGGGGTCACGCTGACAAATACGTCCGAGAGTTGCTCGACGGGTTTCGGCTTTCACGGAGATCTCGAACGTTTGAACCTGAACAAGCATTGATTTTGCTGCTCGGAGTCGCCATCTATCGGCTCGCCGCCCCGATCAACCCTCAGACCGGCCTTCCTGACTGGGCTATTACGGACCTGGCAAGTACGTGGGATCCGGAAGAGACGGAACTTCCGAACTCAGGAAGATGGTCACTCGCTGGAATGGAAGGGAGGGTCTCGATACGGGGTTTTCCGATTTCAGGACCGGAAGGCAAGGAGATCGGTAGGCGGCCCGCCATTTATCGAGAGACGGCCGTTCTGGGTTCGATCTTCTGTTGGTGGCCATTCAAACCGCACTCAACCAGAATCGAATACGGTGGCATGGCTGCGTCAGGCTACGAGAGTTTACGGGATTCTCTGGCGACCTCCGTGGTCGAATCAAACACTCTCCTAGAAATGCTCACTGTGGTTGCATCGACTAGACGAAATCTCGCCTCGACGAGGGACGCTCCGCCGGTCGGAACGTTCGCTGCATCTGAGTTCATACTAGAGGCCATATCCGATGCCAACGATGTCAGGTTGCGAGAGCTCCTGCGCGTCGTCGATTCGACGGGTGGCACGGAAGCCGTGCTGGCTGTGGAATAGTTGAGCTGCCAAGGCGGACTACAAATCCGGTGGTCGCAGATGGCTCACTTCAACGAGTTTGTGCCGGTAGAATTCAAAGATCATCTTCTCGCTCGTGCCAGCCCATTCGGCGATATGCGAGATCGGATGACAGGCCTCGACTTGGTGAGTTATCGCAGTATGTCTTAACTCATACGGTGTAATCGGCTGCACGTTCGCTCGCCAACACACTGACAGGAGGGAGCGTCGCTGGTTTTCTTGGCTAACCGGCGTTCCGTTTCTGGTTCTTATGATCAGTTGCTTGCCTAGCTCCTGCGGGTTTGCCCCTGAAGCTCGCTGGACTCGCAGTTGTCGAAATCGGTCAACAAGCTCGTCATGCACCTGGACCGTTCGAGTCGACGCCTTGGTCTTGGGACCGACAGGTTGGTCCGTCGAGTCCATCTGGCTAACGACACTGATCGTGTTCTCACCCAAGTCGACGTCCGACCACGTCAGGGCTCGGGCCTCTTGGGGTCGAAGCCCGTGGCGACCACAAAGGTCGATGAAGATCTTCGTCGTTCCGGTGGCGGCTTCGTACAGTCGTCGCCACTCTTCGACGGTGAGTGCTCTGCGTGGTCGGGACTCGACTTTGACTCGAGGGAGCGTGGCAAGCTCTGCGATGTCTCGGTGAAGAAGGCCGAGCCGCATGTCGTTCTTGAGAACTCGGGAGATGAATGACCGAAGTCGGCGCACGTAGTCTTTGCTCACGGGCTTGCCTGAGGCGTTCGCCTGGCCGGAGGCAAAGGACTCAAGGAACGCTTCGACGTCTTGGACCGCAAGCTCGGAGGTGCGTCGTGCGCCAAGATGCTTGACGACAGCGTTGGCGAGCATCCGGTCTTTGTTGCGAGTGCCGACGCTTTGGCTATCCGGCTGGCGGACCTTCACGATGTAGTCGTCGACGGCTTCGGCCACAGTTCGATTGGCGGGGACGATCGAGCCCTGGTCGTCCAGCTCGGCTCGCATCTCTCGAAGCTTGCGCTGAGCTTCGGCACGAGTCCGGGCACGGCGAAGGATGCGGTGGCGTCTACCGTCAGGACGTCGACCGAGGTCGATCATCGCTGCCCATCGACCGTTCGGCGTTTGGGTCGTGTACAAGGGCCGCCCCATCGGCGGTGAGCGCCAGGTGAACGACGAAGCCACCGCTGTCGAATGGGTCCCACCATCCGATATCGAGGGCCTGACGATGCATTGGGCCATGCGTAAGCGGATTGCCCGCTACCTTCGCAGATACGCCGAACCGTACCTAGGCTGAATTGATCCGACCTTGAACCCGGTCGACAGTTGCCCGTAACTCGGGGCCGGCGATCTCGACGAACTGCCCAACAATCGATTCGGGGCCGTATCGGCCGGTTATGTCGGCCAGGCGCTCGTCAACCGTCATTGGCTGACCTACTGGACCCGTGGTCATGTCGCAGAAGCACAACTCGTCGTGCGGCAGTTCGGGATCCTTGGGGAACTCGGCCCGCAGCTCGTCCCCGAGGCCCCGAAGATCCGCCTCGATCACGGCGCACGAATGGTTCGCCACTAAGTTGACGACGTCTTCGCTCCATCCCTCGGCCTGTAGGAACCGGGCACCATCGAGAGGATGGAATCCGACCTCCGTTATCTCCGGAGCATAACCGACATCGTGGAGTAAGCCGGCGACTCTCAGGAGTTCGTGAAAAGGGTGACCAGCGGCGAATATGTCACCAGTTCTTTCACCAACGGCGCAGATGTGCGCCAATCGCCGGGGAAGAGAGCCTGCGAGGAGAAGCTGAGCGAGCTGGTTGGCCGAGCGAACCGAATACGTCACAACTTCTAAGGTTAACCATCGCTCAAGAGATTGGCCGTCGAAACGCTAGCTGCGGCTCGATCGGTACCGGTCGGGACTAAAGACGTGAGTCATCATGCAGAATGCGCAACAGCGAGCTCAACTGGTAATGCAAGCTCGCAGACGTATCGGCCGATCGGCTTGCTTGTGTCATCATCGTGATCATCTGGCGGTCACCAACGACATAATCGACGTAGCCTGTTGCTGCGGACAGGTACATCATGTCCACGAGGTCATTTTGGGTCCACCGGGCAGACGTGTTCGAGAGCTTTTGTCGGAGAGTCTCCCGAAACATTCCAACACATGGCATTCGCGCGATGTCGTCGTCGGCGTAGTTTGTGAGCCACTCCTCCAGCTGGGTATCTGACAATCCGAGATCCTGTCCAGCGATTCCCCACTCAAGCCGGAGGTCAGCCAGCGCGATGTGGTTGGTCCACGCCCTCTTCTGTTCCGGCTCTGGCGAGCGTTGCCCGATTTCGTCTGCAAGCCCTTGCATGTTGGTGGCCCATCCGGGGACCGGGATCGGGTCTGTCACCGTAGGGGCCAAAAGGATGTCGATAAGGGTTGCTGCGAAGGTGGCCATGCGAGCGCTGGATGCTTCGTAGCCGACTACGTCGTTGTCCTCAAGTAACGCTGTCTCAAACTCATCAGAGTCTTCGGAGGTCATCATCGCGAAAGGCTCGTTAGTAATCACCAACAAGTCATCAATCGCTCCTCGGCTGAAGTGTCTGCTGATTGCACGGGAAACCTCCCTTCGGCGAATCTCCAATGGATCCCGCAGCTGCCAACCACGTGTAAGGCCGATCATCATCCGACCTTGCTCCTGGCGGCGCTTAGTGTTCGCCCACTTACATGTCTCCACAACATGTGCGAACGACAGGGCCAAGATCACCTTGCCGGTGCGCACTAGCTGAATCAGTTCTCTCGCCGCATTGATCTCAGAATCCGGGAGGCGAGACGCACCACCGTGTTCAGCAATTGTCAGCTTCTTCCACTGATTCTGGTCCAGGTAGACTGTCGGAACTGTTCGAACAGTTCGATCTGCAAGCTGAGACGGAAGCCAAAACACGAACTCTCCGAACGATCTGGTCTTAATGATGAGGTGGCCAGTCACATAGACGTAGGTCGTGCGTCGTATCTCGTCCTGGGGGAACAAGGACTCCAGGTCTACGGACCCTTCACCAGATGTACCGTCGGAGCGAATGACGGTGATCCGATTGTTGTCTTGATCAATGTCTACAACTGCATCGGTTGTCGACCAGGCAGAGTCTTGAGTCATTGGACGAGCATCGCATACCTCCGAGTCTGCCGCTCCCATTTGTCGAGCCGTGTCCTGCAGCGGGCTTTCTACAGAGACGCCAACGACCCGGGGCTGCCTTTCGATATAGGCGGCCTTCTACGGCTTCCTGACTCGGAATGCCACCCACAAAGCGTCGGGCCTGTAGTGCGGTTCGTGCCTCCTGAGTCGGGATCGCCTGTCTATCCCGACGGCAGCTCTACCCTTAGCTCCAGTGTCTGATGACTCCGAGGTTCCGCTCTTCTCATCAATTCGCTCTGGTGCCGACTTGTCACCAGAGGAGTTCGAGCAGTTCGTAGTTGACCAGTTCTCCGAAGTAAAGCCTCACGTTGACGATCTGCACGTCACGCTACACGAGGTAATTGGTGCACCTGATGGTGACTATGACTTCGACGCGACGATCCGCTGGCGATTCGCTGGCTTCGACTACCTCACGTTGGTTGAGGCGAAGCGGCATTCAAACCCAATCAAACGCGATGTGGTTCAAGTGCTCTATTCCAAAGTGCAAAGTGTTGGTGCTCAGAAGGGAATCATCATCGCGACAGCACCATTTCAACGTGGAGCGATCAGCTTTGCCAAGGCGCACGGCGTGGGCTTAGTCAAGGTTGTCGAGGGTCGATCCACGATCGAGAGTAGGTCTCACACGGCCCGTCATCCCTCCGTTGAGGAGGCCCGAGAGTGGGGTGTACCTGACTACGTTGGAGAGTTCTACTCGGGCACCTCACCAGATTCAACAACCATAACTCTGATAACTGGTACAGGGTGGACCGCCGCCAGTTTGCTCCTAGATCTAAGCATGCTGTAAACAGACTGGGGTCCGACGCTTCGGTCGCGAACGGTCACTATAGACCGCAGGGTTGATAGCCCGATTGATAGCCAGGACCAGCCGATCGGTAGGCGTCGGCCGCCGTCGGCTTCGTCGCTCTCAGGCACGTTGTCGGTGCCTGCCGACACCCACCGACAGCCTTGGAGGCCATGGTAAGGAAAAGGTCGTCAGTTCAATTCTGACAGGAGGCTCTAGGGTTTTGAGGCTTTCCGATCGGGGTCGTAGCCCAAAACCGTAGCCCGGCCCGGATGCTGCTGGGGACTCTGGGAGGCGAGACGGTGGGCTCCTCATCAATTGGCCCGTTCGAGGACATTCTCTGCTGGGAGCAAGAACTTGCCAGCGTTGTTGGGTGGGCATATCATCCGCTCGTTCAGAGCGAAGCCCCGGAGGTCAGCGCTGACATGTGGCGGCGAATGTACGCCAATATAGGCGTAGTGCTTTCACAGTACGCACAGATTGAGGATGGACTACGAAGGCTAGCTATACATCTCGACTCATCGGTCGGTAACCATCGTAAGACCATGAGGCAGTGGCTTATCTGTTGCGAGGAATCGTGTCTGCCCCGATTGCGTGAAGGTCTCCAAGAGGCCTTTGAAAACCCTGGCTCACCTCGTAATACGCAGAAATCGCATGACTCATGGGAGCCTCAGAGTTGGTCTCGGCCGATTAGCAGACGAAGCACCATGGGAACCTGTCATTACGTACTGGGATCACCCGCCAACGGACTCTCTAGTCGATCCGCATTCAGATGAAGACTCGCCTGAGTCACTATTCGACTTTGACTTCGACTATTGGGATGAGATGGAACATTGTCGTGCTGGCATCGGTGCACTCGTCCAGATTATCCAAGCCCTTGTTCCGGCCGACCGAGGTGAACCGCCGGTCGGCTATTGGTGATCCACGTTCGATAGGCCATAGTCAGGTGCGTGCAACGGGCTGACCTCCCGAAGCCTATGACGATAGTGACGTCGAATCATCGCCTCACTGGTGCCTGCCCAATCGGCAACACGTCCAGCCGAGCCGATGGCATCGACTTGATGGGTGATAGCGGTATGCCGGAGTTCGTAGGGTGTGATGGGCGGGATGTTCAACCATTCGCAAAGCATCCGGAGGGATCGACGATAGTTCTCTTGCCGGATTGCGGTCCCGACCCGAGTAGTCAAGATCAGGCGTCGTTCTCTCCATCGGTAGCCTGCTCTTCGGCGTGCTGTCGCTTGTACGAGTTGCGATTCGCCGAGGATTGTCACCGTCTCCGAGTGGAGAATCAACGTCCTCGCTGAGTCAGATGTCTTGGGATCAACGAAATTATCATGAGCGTCGAACTGGTTGACAACGCTGATCGTGCTTGCCTCCAGGTCTATGTCGGCCCACCGGAGCGAGCGGACCTCCCTGGGGGCGGAGGCCGTGACGGCCACCGAGATCGACGTCGGTGAGGTGAGAAGCATCCTGCACAGAACGATCGACGTAGAGAGGCACAAGTGTCAGTGCCTCAAGTTCGGGTATGAGTGCGTCAATCTCAGCCCAAAGGCCCTCGTAGTCGTAGTCTGAGGGGTGCTCCCACGCCCCGGCCTCGTCAGCCTCAACGAGTATCTCTCGCACGTCTGGGTCCATGCGGAAACTGTAACCGGGTCGCTTGAAGCCGGGCGACCGTTTAGGGTCTCCACAAACTGGCGAGCTAGCACTAGGGGTCACACGGATCGGCTATTCTGACTGCATGAGCACCGGACCCGAGGAATCGATGGCGCCTAACGTTCGGGCTACCGTGCGTGAGGCATCGAAAAGAGCAGATGAAGTTTGGGCCTCGCTTCAGGAGCATGGTTCGAGCTTTGGCGAGCACCCGCTGAACGATCTGATCAATCGTGCCTCGGCGGATGTAGAGGCTTGTCGCAGCGACGTAGCTTGATCCAACTAGCCAAGTAGATGCGGCGGCGGGTCAAGGTTGAAGATATCGCGCTGGAGGCGGTCGTCCGTCAGCTTGACGGGTCACCTGTACCACCGGAGAGATTTGTCGCCGAAGATCTAGTTCGAGAGCTCCACTTCTTAGCCGAGAACTACGGGACGTTGCCGTACCACGGCCCTGGCCGTCGTCATACTCAACAGGAGCCGTCAACAGTCGCATTGTTCCACGTCTTCGCCGTGACCGACGACGATGGTGACGTGGTCGTGTACCACGTAGATATCTGGGTAAACGAGCCCGAGCTACCGCCTGAAGAGCGGTAACAAACCCTGCAGCCGTAGCTCAAACCGTCGCCCCGGGCTCTCGACGGGAACCGGCTGTAGTCGACAGGTATGCCTCCAATCATGCGGCGACAGGAGGCTCTTGAAGTTCGCTACGGCCCATGAAAGCAGCGCGTAGACAATCCGATATGGGCCCGACCAGGAAGCAGCAGTTCAGCTGAGGCGTGCGATGGTTTCGAGGCCGCTGTCGGAGACTTGCCGATAGAAGGCCTTAAGGTTGTTGATCTCATCACGAAGCATGGCGGCCGCCTCAGCCCGAGCTCGGTCGTCGTCTGCCGGCACGCGGCGAATTTGATCTTCGGGAACCTCGTCGTACAGAGGCCCGTCGAAGTTCTTGTTGAGCGGGGCGCCGAAGAATGCGTCGTAGTCGATGGTGTTGACGAATGTGTCGGTTGATATCGACAGGACTTCATGGATCTCTTGACATCGCATCGTTGAGTTGTGGGCGAAGCGGTTGGCCAACGCCGTTTCGCCAAACAACGCCCACCTTGAGTAGCGAGCGGGCAGCTGGTTCTCAAGGGCCCACTGGACTTTGTCCCAGCGTCTGCCGCCATCGTAGACAAGCCCCACCATGCTCGGGTTATCGCTGAGGGTGTCGTTCAACAGTGTCAACACTGGTGCGGCCGGGCTCAGACCTGGTGGGATCTGTTCGATTGTGTACCCGCTCCGGATATCTGCGCAGGTTGTCACAAGCTGGCGAAACTCCGTGTCCGGGTCGAGGCCGTACTCGTTGATCGCGTCCATGATCCTGTCGACGCCGACAAATGCCTGGATTCGTAGATCAACGCCCACGGGGACAATTATGACCTGAGGCACTGGAAGTTCCGTGGCGTGGAGCTCACCGGATGACTTCTACCCGACCGAGATTCATGTACTCTGCGGAAACAGACGGGCCTATTGAGGGATGTGGCCGGAGGGCGTGCGATGACGGAACTGACAGATGCGGTAGTCAAACGACAGCTTCGTGAGATTGTGTTCCCGATATTCCGGCAACTTGGTTTTGCCAAGTTGACGCCCACCAAGATCGAACGCTGGGAACACGACGAGAGGACGATGCCCGAGCGCTACTGGGCGTTGCACATCAAGCGGTACTCCACCTACGACCAGCAGGTCCTCAAAACCCCGCCCTACACGATGACAGCCGATCTGACCATCTACTACGGGGCTCTTCAGAAGGAGCTGTTTGAGTCACCCAAGGGATTCTTCAACAAGAAAGGCGAGTTCAGTCCTCGGCCGTACGCGAATACCCCATACGTGTACAGGCCGATCCTGAAGTCCTGTCCTGAGGAATGCGTGCACTGCGATGATCCAGAAAAGACGACTGTTCACGGTGGTAACCACAACTGGTCTGCCGAGCGGCAGACCGTCGAATCGAGTGAAGAGCTGATGATAAGGCTGGCAAGAGCCATCGAGGCACAAGCTGTTCCCGACATTGAGGTAACGAGCGACTACGAAGCAGAATGCACATGGCTACTTGAGGAACTCCCGGAGACAATCGCCGACTTGCGGAAGTTCTCTTGGGACCGCTGCCGTTTCCGCAATCTGGAGGGTATCGTCAGCCAGCTGCGGCGTTCCGATGAAGACTCCGGCGACGTCAGCATCCACACGATTCGAGGAGCGTGCAAGCAACTCGACATTCAGCCGGCTTACGCAGTTATGGCACTCAGCGGATACGAGGTCTGCGAAGCGATCGGACGTCATGCGGAGTTGCCGGCGATCGTTGACGAAGCGGTGACCAGCCGCCGCAGGCTCGTCGAGATAATCACGGTCTAATCCGCGGATAGGCGATTCCGTCGCCCTGACTTGCTTAGCTCCGATGTTTATATGCGACGACTACCCGTCACCGAGTCTCAAGAAGTGCGGCGAATTCTGTATCAAGTCGCCGCGTTGCGTCGTCCTCCAGATAACGGAATCTCGTGGGGGAAGCCATGGAGCGATCAACCGGATCAAAGTCGTCAATCATGCAGCCCATAATCATTGGTGTGGTGCTCGCACTGGCCGTTGGTAGCTCGGCTCCATGGTGGTGGAGTGAATTCTTTCCTCCGGAAAGTCCATCGCAGCAAGGCACCATCGACGACAAAGACTCAAACGACAACGCAACCGCCAGCAGCGATGACACGCCGACTCAGAGCGATACGGCGTCCGGCGGAGGAGAGGACGATGCATCGGAGGACGATGCGGCAAGCTCCAGCTCCACCGCTGCCTGCACGATCGCAATCGAGAACCCCCTGGTCACTCTCTACGAAGACACCGACACGTTTGGGCTTGAGGCCGGTCGGGCACCGCCGGGCAGCTACGCCGTCAATGAGATCAGGACTGTTGACTTCGCCGGCAAACCACAGCGGTGGTTCAACATCACGGCAGCTGGCGACACTGGATGGGTACAGGACAACTCGATTCTGATCGCGTCGAAGTCCGGTGACTGTCAATAGCCAGGCAGCCAAGAGCTCTGCAGCCTTCGGCTAGGTTGGTCCCTGGATGGATTGGCACCGTCAACTCCAGGAGGGAATGCGATGCCGCTGAAGGTCATCGGTGCAGGCTTTGCCCGAACGGGGACGCTGTCGTTGAAGGCAGCCCTCGATGAACTCGGTGTCGGCCCTACCTACCATATGAACGAGGTCTTCCGGAACCGTCCGCACCTCCAGGAGTGGCTCGCCTACGCCGACACTGGCACGGCCGACTGGGACACGTTGTTCGGCAACTACGAGTCGGCAGTCGACTTCCCGGCTGCCTGCGCGTGGAAGGAGCTCTACCACACCTACCCCGACGCCAAAGTGGTGCTGACGGTGCGCGACCCCGATTCGTGGTGGCGAAGCACCAACACCGTCATCTTCCCGACCCGCACAATGTTCCCCGCCTGGTTCAAGCGGGTGGTGCCCTTCACCCAGGGCTGGCTTGACATGACCGACAAGCTCGTGTGGACCGGAATCTTCAACGGCACGTTCGAAGACCAGTCATACGCCACCGACATCTTCAACGAGCACATAGAGACGGTGCGCGCCTACTGTGACCCCGAGCGATTGCTTGTTTTTAACGTCGCCGAAGGTTGGAAGCCGCTGTGCGAGTTCCTGGACCTACCGATTCCGGCGGGGCCGTTCCCACATGTGAACGATTCCAAGTCGCTCCGCCGGCAGTTCGCCATCATCCGGTGGGGAACCCGGGCCATCCCGCTTGTTATCGCGGCTACCGCGGCGCTCACTCTGAAGCGTCGCCTGGCCTACAGAATCTGACCCTTGCAACTGCCGATGAGGTTGAGCCAAGGTGGGACCGTGGCGTATTCCCTGGAGGCAATATTGGTCAACGAGTGTACGAAGGCTCCCGATGGCCTCCTTAGCATTGCTCTGGCCGACGGGATTCGTCTGGTTCCGATCGAACCGATCAATCAGGCGATGCTCGGTCGCCGGTTCGGTGAGGATTCCAAGGCTTCTGTCCCCGGGCTTATCAGTCTGACGACCAATGTCCAACGGCTCGGCGCCGATCTGTCGTCGGGGCGCCGGTCGGCCTATGTGCACGCCGAGTTCTTCGGCGGCCCCGGATTCCAGGCCGCTGTCGGGTGGGAGAACGAGCAAGTGGCGTTCAGCCCGTGCCTTACCGCCAATCATCCGTCTGAGATGATGACCGAGGACTACTCAGTGGTTGGGCTGCAAGACATGGCGATCAACCGAGCGCTGTGATTCCTCGGCGTAGCGCGGTCAGCCCAAGACGAGTTTGCGTCGGTCTGTCTAGGCCGCCACCGATTCACCTCGGACTGGGTTGAGTAGCCAGGCCCGCAAGCCGTTCGGCTAGGAGTCGACCGAGTAACCCACGAGTAGAAACCTTCCGTCGAGCTTGCGGAAATCGTCGAGCTGGCAGCCGGATGGCAACTTGGCCGCCTATCGGCCGACATGTTCGATGGCCCCATTTAAGAGGCCATCGTCGGTTGCCACCAGTAACTGGTGCCATCGGGAGGAGTCGAACCTCTAGCCAGCGCAAGCGCTGGTCCGCATCGCCGTAGCCCCGGCTGGCACCTTCATTTTACTGGAATCAGGGTTCCGGCTACAGGAGGCAAAGGTCCTGAGACGAAACCGTAAGCAAGGTTTTATGCGTCTGGGATGGGAGTAATAACGTCTCGCTGAGCACCCGGCTCCGGCATCGGCGCCCTGAAGTTGCGAACCGCCAACACGATGGCTCCGGCAGTGAAGATCACGGCCAGTGCTCCGAGCAATCCACCGACAAACGGGAGGGCGGTGACGATCAGGTAGACGGCCAGTCCAATTGCCAAAGCGGCCAGCTGCATCCAGATGCCGTTTCGAGCCGGGAGAGCCAGCCGGGCCGCGGTGAGGCCGGTGACAATTGGCGCCGCGTAGACCACCAGCACGAACAGGGCGAATGCGAGCACCACCCAGAGCACGATGAAGGCGAACCAGTATGTGCCGACCAGGAGGCTCAATCCCGACAGGCCAAACACGATCGACCAGACGATGCCCAACACGATCGACAGGATCATCAGGGCAACAACGCTGGCGAGAGCGATGAGGCCGGCCAGCAGGCTGGCACCGGGCCTCTGCCGAGCCCGTGTCAGCACCTTCTCGAGGGGGCGGCGGAGTACGAACAGGGCGAGCGCGCCGACCAGGAAGAGTGCGATGAATCGGTAAAGGCCACTGACAACTCGGTCGCCGACGGTCGGCTCCTCGTCGTCATCCACGTTCACCGTTACGTCCTCGCTGCCGCCCACGGTCCCGGTTCGCTCATAGTCACCGGCACCCCCGTAGATCAAACCGGCAACATCGCCGCCGATGTTCACCTGCCCTGCGCCGAACAACACGTCCGATCCCACATCGCCGTCGAGATCGACGGTGCCGCCGACCATGGCCACGTCGCCGCCTACCGGGCCATCAACCAAGAGGCTGCCGCCCGCATATCGGATGTCACCCTCGACCTCGCCGTTTACGGTCAGCTGGCCGCCGGTCACGGTCACGTCGCCGGTGACGGTACCGTCGATCATGATTGTGCCTCCGGCCGCCAACAGGTCACCGTCGATGGTTCCGTCCACCTCGATCGTCCCGGCGAACGCATAGAGGTTCCCGTCGAATGTCTCACCGGCGGCGATCACCACCGAATCGCCGGTCTGAAGTTTGCCGCCGGCGCCAACATCACTTGCCTGAGCCGCCACGGGCCCGAGCGAGGCGAGCACCAGTAGCAGTCCCCCGATAACGGCCACCCAAAGGCGGCGCAGCCTAAATACGCGTCGTTGACTCATGAGGATCTCCTCCTGGACCGCGCGCCTTGTCTCGTCATCGTAAATTGCACCGACTCACGCCGATAGGGCCGGAGGTCCTGCGGCCCAAGCCTTTGGCTGGCCCGCTGCGGTTGTGCCTGTCTAGCGGGCAGCGCGGCGAAGGTCGGCCACGACGAGTTCAACGGTGTGGGCGATTGCGTCAGGAACCTTGTCGGCGTCGAGCCCCGACTGATCACGCATGGCGATCGCCACCTCGCCCCCGGCCAGTGCCAGTAACACCGCGAGCGCCTTCTCCGTAGCCTCTTTGGGCGCCCCGAGCCCCTCGACAACCGTGCGGACAGCATCGAGCCGAGCCGCCCGCCGGAGGGCCCGGATCTCACGCCACTCACTGCCCACCTGAGACAGCAACGCCGCTGACAGCTCGCTGCCAAGCGCCGCCTGGTGGATCAGGCGATAGTGATCGCCCAGGTCGTCGGCCGTCTCAGGTGGGATCGGTGGTTCGGCATATATCTCGGCATCGAGATTCCGGGCCAGAGCTTCGATGCGGCTCTCCTGGCTTGGGAAATGCCCGTGCACGGTACGTACGGAACAGCCCGCCCTCTTGGCGGCGTCGGTTGGCGACAGCGTGTCTCGACCTTCGGTCACCAGTTGGTGGCGAAACGCGTCGAGGATCCGCCGCCGCGTGGCCTCGGCCTCGGCCTCGCGTTTCGGGCTGTTGTACCGGCGGGTGGACTTAGTCGCCAAATCGGATTCCATGAGCCGTTCCGATCCTAACGACGTCTTCGAGGTTCGGAGGCATCGACACTTCCTCATCCATCTGCTGGAAGAACGCATGGCCGTTGCCGGCCGAAAGGATCGTGAGGAATCGGGTGCCATCGGCTGCGATCCGATACGCATGGCTGGTGCCGGCCGGAGCGTGGGCGACCATTCCAGCGGTGAGCCGTACGGGTGCCGACCCGTCAAGCACAACATCGAGTTCGCCTTCGATCATGAAGTAGGTCTCGCTCCACCCGTGGGTGTGCGGAGGCGGGCCCATTCCGGTATCACCGCTGGTGTCGTAGATCTCGACGGTTGACCCCATCTCCTTGGTCAGCAGCGGCCGAAGCTGCTCGCCGATGACCGTTAGGCTCTCGGTGGATTCGGGGGCGGTCACGATTGCATTCATGGATTGTTCCTTTGAATTTGTCAGCAGGTCCCTCATGGCACTGCGTGAATTGACTTGATAATTCGACTGCAGAAGTTGGTTGCATCTTCCTGCAATGAATACGATACTAATCGTTGCACGCAGATGCAACTAATTTCTGTCAGGCCCGCGAAACGTGCCGGACCCCACACCAAAGGAGCACACCATGTCCACGCATCCCAGTCACACGAACGACGAACGACCGCCGGTCTGGATCGGCCACGCCGGCCCCCTCGTCGTCCCTGACCTGAAACGAGGCATCGAGTTCTACGAGTCGCTCGGCCTCCGCCACATTCACGGCAACGACGAACTGGCGGCGCTGCAGCTTCGAGGGGGGACACACCTGGTGCTCCTGGCGTCGGCTGACGCCGCGGCCGCCGGCGAGGCACCGTTCGACCTCATGGTCGACGACCTCGACGCGCTACACGGTCAGGCCGACCGAGCCGGCCTGGCCCCATCACCCATCGAACGCAGCGGCGCCCATCACCGATTT
The DNA here is from genome assembly GCA_965216355.1 of Acidimicrobiales bacterium. GTDB lineage: Bacteria > Actinomycetota > Acidimicrobiia > Acidimicrobiales > SZUA-35 > JAHELU01. The sequence continues at coordinate 4,903,172 of CBDCFR010000013.1, read as the reverse complement.
GTTGTGGCCGACCCCGGGGGAAACCGGGTGCGGGTTCACGACTCACACGTGGTCGGGCCGGCCTAACCCCAATTCGTGAGCAGCTGCGGGTGTGGTCATCTCGACCCTCCAGGTGCGGGCTGCGCACCCCGAATCAAGCGCCCGGGAAGCGCGTCGGTCTGCTCGCCGTTTCGGTAGGTCTCCTGACCGGCCACGATCGTGTGCAGCCAGCCATCGGCCCGCTGGAGAAGCCGCCGCCCACCCGCCGGGAGATCGTGGGCCACTGTTGGCGGGTGGAGTCGGAGCCCGTCAAAGTCGACGACGTTGATATCCGCCCGGTATCCCGGCCGCAATGCGCCACGGTCAAGAAGACCAACGGTGCGGGCCGTTCCCTGGCAATGACGTTGCACCAGGTGCTCAAGTTGGATCGTGCCCCGCTCTCGATCCCGGCCCCAGTGTTGGAGGAGCGACGTGGGGAAGCTGCCATCGCAGATGGTCCCCACGTGGGCACCTCCGTCGGCCAGTCCGAGAACCGTGTGGGGATGGGTGATCATCGTGTGCAGCGCATCGAGGCTGCCGTCGAGATAGTTGAGGAACGGAAGGTAGAGCATGCCCCGCCCGTCTTTGGCGAGCATCAGATCGAGAGCCAACTCCGCCGGCGTCGTACCTTCTCGTTCAGCTCTGGCGGCAATCGAATCCGACAGTTTTGGCTCATAATCCGGCTCGTCGGTCATCTCGAACATCAGGCCGAACTTGGTCACAACCGAACCGGCGACTCGTTTGCTGTTGTGTTTGCGGGCGCCGTGCTGGTGATCCAGCAGTCGTCGCCGAAACTCGACGTCCCGCAGACGGGCGACCCGCTGACTCAGGGGCTGGTCGGCGATCTCGTGGTAAACGAGGTTCTGCATGAAGGGGTTGAGCGTGAGCTCCAAACCCAGGAGCACACCAACGGCCCGAGCGGCCACCTGGCCGGTAATCGGTATGCCGGCGTCGTTCGCTTCGGTGATGCGGTCGAGGAGGCCCAGGTACTGATCGGGCACGAGCGGGCTCGCCAACACCGACACCGACAGTGGCCGACCCGATCGCGTCACCATGTTTCGCAAGGTGCCGAACTCGGCGTCGATGTCGACGAAGTCGGAGACCACCTGCAGCACTCCGGATCCAGCCGCCCCCACCCCCTCGGCGATGCCAATCAGTTCGTCGGGCGCGGCAGTCAGCGACGGGGTGAACGCCCCTGTGGAGGTGCGATGGTTCCGGGTGCGACTGGTTGAGAAGCCAAGCGCTCCGGCTTCGATTCCTCTGCGGGTGAGTTCTGCCATCACCGCGATGTCTTCCGGCGTGGCATCCTCGTGGTTTGCCCCTCGCTCACCCATCACGTGGAGTCGCAAGGCCCCATGGGGAACCTGGGCTCCGATGTCGACATCGTGAGGGCGGGCGTCAACGGCGTCAAGAAACTCGGGGAACGTGTTCCAATTCCAGGCCAGGCCTTCATGAAGGGCGGCGCCGGGAATGTCCTCAACACCCTCCATCAATTCGATGAGCCGACCATGGTCGGCATCATGCACCGGAGCGAAGCCAACGCCACAGTTGCCCATCACCACCGTGGTCACCCCGTGCCACGACGACGGCTGCATCCGCTCCTCCCAGGTGGCCTGGCCGTCGTAGTGGGTGTGGATGTCGACGATGCCCGGCATCACGATGGCCCCATCGGCGTCGATCTCCTGGAAGCCGGACGTGTCGACCTTCCCCACCGCGGCGATCACTCCACCCTGAACCGCCACGTCGGCCGCTCGTCGATCGGCTCCTGTGCCATCGACGACGATCCCGTTCCGAATGACCAGGTCGAACTCTGTCATGCTCCATCGTCGCAAAGCTGCGGGCCGGCCACAAACCGCCGCGGCGCGGATGGTTGGCGTTGGGAGCGGCATCGAGGATGATGGCACCATGCCGACGTCACTTTCGTTTGAAGAGCATCTCGATGTGATCAGGGCCTTGGGTGATCGTATGGCGTCGCTGGCGGCGTCCGTCGACGAATCCACTAGAGTCCCGACCTGTCCCGCATGGGACGTTCGGGCATTGCTGGCACATCAGACAACGGTTCACCGATGGGCCGCGGCCAATGTTGTCGGCGCCGACCCTGGCGAGGTTGCCAGCCAAACCGCGGTCAAGAAATCGGTGGACGACATCGTCACCTATTTCAAGAAAGGCCTGGATGAGTTGATAGCGGCGCTTGAGGCAGCGCCCGCCGACCTCAAGGCGATGACCTTTCTCAGGGACGCGCCCAACCCGCGGGCATTCTGGGCCCGTCGGCAAGCCCACGAAACCACCATGCACATGATTGACGCCCTGGCCGCGACCGTCGGGCACCCGCCTTCTGCGGATGACTCGGGCGTCGAAGTTCCCCTGGCGGTCGATGGGATCGACGAACTCCTCTGCGGCTTCTTCACCCGAGGCCGGTCGAAGCTGTTTGACGGTGAACGGTATTCGATTCTGGTTGAGCCGACGGACAGCGAGCGCCGGTGGCTGGTCAACGTTGCCGAGCAGCTCACAACCGACCCCGACCCGCAGGCTGCAGCCGGCACCGCCGACGTTGTGTTCTCCGGCTCGGCCGCTCAGCTCTACCTCGCCCTGTGGAATCGGGGCGACGAAATCGAGGTCTCCGGGCGCACCGGTCTACTTGCCCGCTGGCGGGAAACGCAACGGGTGACCTGGCGCTGACCGGCGCATCGTCTCGTAGCACCGGGCTGAGCGGTTGACGTCGGCAACCCCCAGGCTTTTGGAGCAGGATCTATTCTCGGTTGCCCGAACCCACAGCGCGTCGGCGAGAGCGAACCTCTTTCATACGCCATACGGGGAGGTCCAACTTGGGGCGGTCGACGGTCCACTCGGCCGGGTCCAAGTGCTCGCCGAGGTCCTTGTTGGGAGGAGGCGACTCATCTGCATGGGCGGGGTGAGTGTCCTCGGAGTCTTCCGTGGTTCGTGCCTCGGCGGGCTGCGGCTGGTCGAGCGCATTAGCAGGCGCGCCAACGATCGTGATGGGCTTCGACGGTCCCCAAGCAAGCCGGCCGACCAGCAGGCCAAGCGCAAACCCTGCGAGGACCAGGAGGGTGATGGGGATGAAGTAGCCTGCCATTTTTCTCTTTCTTATCCTTCGCGCCTTGTCCTTCGCGCCTTATCCTTCGCGAAGTTTCACCAAGAAGTCGACCCGACGATTCTGCGCCCGACCTTCTTCGCTGTTGTTGTCGGCGATCGGTTGGTCCTCGCCCCGTCCGATCACTTGCAGGCGCTCCGCTTCGACGCCAACGTCAACCAGGTAGTCGGCAACCGCCTGCGCCCGTTCTTCACTCAAGGTCTGATTGGTGGCTGCCGGCCCGGTCGAGTCGGTGTGCCCGATAACGTCGGCCGCCGGCAGCGGGTAGCGGCGCATGGCCACGGCTACCCGATCCAACGTTGCGGTGGCTCCATCGCTGAGCCCGTCGACACTGATGTCAAAGTTGGGATATTGGCCTTCGATTTCTCGGGCCAACTCGAAGATCTGGTTGATCTCCTCCTGAAGCTTCTCCACCTGAACGGCGGCTGGGAGCACCCGGACCGTGGTCTGATTGTTCACCTCAAGCCCGGCCGCCGTTGCGGTGTCGATGGCGGCTTGAATCTCTTCGGCCTCAACCGGGTCAAGGGCTTCGCCGGTGATGGTTACCCGCCCATCCGACAGCGTCAACTGACCGTCGTCGGTGCCATCGAGCAAGTTAGCCAGCAGGGCGGCGATCACACGAGGATCGGAGTCGGCGACCTCCTCCGACACGGTGATCTGATCGTCAACATCAAGTCCGGCGTTGGCCACCGCAGCAGTCAGGGCATCGCGCTCGGACTCGGTCTGGACCATGCCGGAGAGCGTCACGGCATTGCCGCTGCGCTCGATGTTCACCGATGACGCAACGGGTTCCGGTGGCGGCGGGGCCGTCGTGGATGTGGTCGTTGTGGCAGGCGCCGGCTGGATCGCCACCGGCTCGGTTTGTCTACTGGCCCACCAGTAGGCCAGCGCCAGCAAAAGGGCGAGGCCGATGAGCGCGACAAGCGCGGCCCATTCTCGTTGATTGCTCGACTGTTCCCGCTGCTCTTGGTACTCCGCCAGTACGTCCATGACCGTATGACGGATCATTGCGGGGATTTGTCGCGAAGCTCGGCCGCAGTCGACCGTCGTCGATGTTGGGCGAGGGTAATCGAACTGATTTTAACTAGCTGAGTAATCTGAAGTTCTCGCGCTCCAACTCTTGACAGTGTCCAGAATCTGTCACTATCGTCGAACCTGTGCCGGTTGAGTCAGCGGGGTCCCAGCCCGACAACGTCGAGTCCAGCGTCGCCACCGCCCATGTTCTCCTGCGAGAACACGGACTTCAGGTGACGGCGCAGCGCTTGGCCGTGCTGCGAGCCGTATCGGCTCAACCACACCGGAGCGCCAACGAGGTTGCCGAAGCCGTTCGGGCTGAGATCGGAGCGATATCGCGCCAGTCGGTCTACGACACGTTGACCGTGCTGGCCGAGAACCACATCATCCGATCGATTCAGCCGGCCGGTTCGCCGGCACGCTTCGAGGATAGAGTTGGCGACAATCACCATCACCTCGTCTGCCGCCACTGCGACCGGTTGGTCGATGTCGACTGTGCGGTGGGATACAGGCCGTGTCTCACCCCAGCCGACGATTGGCAGTTCGACGTGCACGAGGCCGAGGTTATCTACTGGGGTGTATGCCCCGATTGTCAGGCCTCAACCGGCTAATCACCGGCATAAGTAAAGAAGGCGGCTCCGAGGGGAGCGCCACCGCTGCGCCCTGTGACCAAGCAGGCGCAAGATCCATTAAGTAAGCATTCACCGACAATCCACTTGCCCAGCGGGCATGACACCAGGAGAATCCATGACCAACGCAACCGAAACCCCGGAATGGGGTGGCCTCACATCAGGTGCGGCTCAGTCCAACGAAAAGTGGTGGCCAAACCAGCTGAACCTGCGTATCCTCCACCAGGGTCACCCGGCTTCAAACCCGTTCGGTGACGACTTCGACTACGTCGAGGCGGTTAAGGGCCTCGACGTCGATGCCCTCACCGCCGATGTCGATGCCATGATGACCGACTCCCAAGATTGGTGGCCGGCCGACTTCGGGCACTACGGCGGATTGATGATTCGTATGGCCTGGCACGCCGCCGGCACTTACCGCGTACACGACGGCCGTGGTGGCGGCGGCACCGGCGCTCAGCGCTTCGCCCCGCTTAACTCCTGGCCCGACAACGGCAACCTCGACAAGTCCCGCCGTCTCCTACTGCCGATCAAGCAAAAGTACGGCAAGGCCATCTCCTGGGCCGACCTACTCCTCTTCGCCGGCAACCGCGCCCTCGAAACGATGGGCTTCAAGACCTTCGGATTCTCCTTCGGCCGCCCCGACATCTGGGCCCCTGAAGACGACATCTACTGGGGTCCCGAAGACGAGTGGCTCACCGACGGCCGCTACTCCGGTGAGCGCGATCTGGCTCAGCCCCTTGGCGCTGTGCTCATGGGCCTCATCTACGTGAACCCTGAAGGCCCCAACGGTGTGCCCGATGCGCTCGCACAGGCCCAGGATCTCCGCGAGACCTTTAGCCGTATGGCTATGAACGACGAGGAGACCGTTGCTCTGAACGTCGGCGGTCACACCTTCGGCAAGATGCACGGCGCCGCCCCCGACAGCAACGTCGGGGCCGAGCCCGAGGCCGGCGCCATGGCCGACCAGGGCTTCGGTTGGATCAACTTCCACGGCGAAGGCAAGGGCGCCGACACCATCACGTCCGGTCTCGAAGGGGCCTGGACTCCCACGCCCACCAAGTGGGACAACATGTACCTTGAGACACTCTTCAGCCACGAGTGGGAACTGGTCGAGTCTCCGGCCGGCGCAAAGCAGTGGCAGCCCAAGGAGGTCAAGGAAGGCTTCATGGTGCCGCCGGTTCAGCCTGGCGCTCCCGAGACCAAGCCCACGATGAACACCGCCGACATGGCCATGATCATCGACCCCGGCTTCCTCGAGATCTCCAAGCGGTTCCGCGAAAATCCCGACCAGCTGGCCGACGCGTTCGCTCGGGCGTGGTTCAAACTGCTCCACCGCGACATGGGTCCGGCCATCCGTTACGTCGGCCCGCAGGTTCCGTCCGAGACCATGGTGTGGCAGGACAACGTGCCCGCTCACGAGGGCGCTGTGATTGGCGACGCCGAAGTAGCCGCCCTGAAAACGGCCATACTCGACTCCGGTCTCAGCACTGCCGACCTGGTAAAGGCTGCTTGGGCTTCGGCTTCGACGTTCCGTCGCACCGACTTCCGTGGCGGCGCCAACGGTGCCCGGGTTCGTCTGGCTCCGCAGGCCGATTGGGATGTCAATGTAAAGGCCGGTGTAGCAGGCACCATCGAGAAGCTCGATGAGATTCGGGCCGCCTCCGGCACCAACGTGTCCCTGGCCGACATGATCGTGCTCGGTGGCACCGCCGCCGTCGAGGCTGCGGCCAAAGCCGCTGGTCACGACGTCAGCGTGCCGTTCACCCCGGGCCGCACCGACGCCGACCAGGACAGCACCGACATCGAGTCGTTCAGTTATCTTGAGCCGTCGGCCGACGGTTTCCGCAACTACGTCAACAAGCAGGGTTCGGTTCCGGCCGAGCACATGCTGATCGACAAGGCCTACATGCTCAACCTGTCGGCTCCGGAAATGACCGCTCTGGTCGGTGGCCTTCGAGTTCTCGGCAATAACGTCGACGGCTCGGCTCACGGCGTGTTCACCGATCGTCCCGGTCAGCTCACCACCGACTTCTTCACCAACCTGCTCGACATGGGCGTGAAGTGGTCGGCTGTCGGCGAAGGCGAAGACATGTTTGAAGCCACGGATCGGGCCTCCGGCGATGTTCGCTGGACCGGCACTCGGGTCGACCTGGTATTTGGCTCAAACAGCCAGCTGCGAGCGATCGCCGAGGAGTACGCTTCCGCCGGTGGCGACGAGCTTTTCCTCGACGCCTTCGTTTCCGGCTGGACCAAGGTCATGAACAACGACCGCTACGACGTGTAGCGCCCGCCGAACTTTGTGACACCTGCGTCCCATTAATTCCCATTAAAAGGGACGCAAACCGCACAAAGTTCTGAGGCAATAAAGACTGATCGGTGGGGTGCTCCTAGGAGCACCCCACCGGCGCGTCACGAGGCGACTGTTGAGGTTTCGACAGCAGAGGTGTCGATGGCGGTTGCTTCTGCCAGCGGGCGAAAGGTGTTCAGGTCGATCTTGCCTGTACCCCGCTTGATCAGCTTGTGGTTCTGCAGTGAGAGGGTGGCGGTGCCCTCGGCCGTTCCGGCTTCGACATCGACGACCTCGCCGTCGGTCACCGTCAACTCCACCGCCTCTATTGTGAGCTTCAGCTCCAAGCCGAGCTGCACCAACTTCGCCGAAACCGGGCCGACCGTCCCCTCGACCACTGGGCTTTGGGTACTGACGACGTCGTGTTTGCCGAGCAGGAGAATCACCGGAATACCCGGCGATTTCAATGACTTGGCCTTGGCTTCCCGAACGGCCGCCCACGAGTTCCAAGCCCGCACCGCGACGTTGACGATGGGCGTGTCGAGCAAGCGACCGACCGTCGACCAAACGTCGACCTCGGGAACCGACAGCCCCGAAACAGTAAGCGGACCGAGCCCCGCGTCTTCCGCATTCACGGCCTGCTCCACGGCGCTGGCCGGATCTGTGTTGCCGAACAAGAGCTGGGCGGTAGTGGTAGCGGTTGCCATCGCGTTAGTCCTTTGACTCGTCGGTGGGTATCAGCTCAAGCGTTTCGGATTCGATCGACGCTGAGAGGGTCAGTACCGGTCCGTGGGCCTCATGAAGCACCTGGCTACCCGTGGTGTTGGTCACCCGGAGGTCAACTTTGGGAGGTGGCGGTTGATCGGCCGGGCTTTGATTTGTTGGCGGCGGGGGAGTCGGGTTTGGTGGTGGGGGCGTCGGAGTCGGAGGTGGCGGGATCACAGGAGGCGGCGGGATGTTGAGCCTGGGTGATCGGCGGAGCCGTCGACTGATCCAGGCAACGGCCAACGCTCCCAGCGGTCCGATGATCAGCCACACAATTGGTGGCACACCGTCATCGGGCGACGGATCATCGGATGGTGACTCCTGCTCATCTTGAGCCTGTTCGTCGCCGTTGTTTGGATCGACGCCTTCAACCTCACCGGACTCACCATTGTCGACGGGATCGACCGGGTCGACCGCTGGCACCGCTACCTGAACCGGAATCCTGATGGCGATGTCGTCTTCCGGGGCCTCAAACGTGAGCATCGTCTCGACCACCGAGTCGGGCGGCAGATCGACGATCTGGCTCTGAGGCAGCAACTGGATTTCGACCCGGCATTCCTGCTTGAGGTCCAGCTCAGGCAAACAGCCCTCACCTCGTGCGACTTCAAGCCAAGGACTCGTGTTGGGCCGCAGGGCGATCTCGTAGTCGGTTATGGGCACGTCGCCGGTGTTGATGAACGAAACCGAGTCGACCACGGTTTCGTCGGTTGCCGTGAGTCTTACCACCTCGTCCGTGGCTTCGACGAATGGGTTTCCAACGAAGGGCTGGAAGCTCACGTCGTCGACGAGAAACGGAACCGGGGATCCGCCTATCCAATAGAGCTGCACCCCGTAGATTCCGCCTTCGGGCAGCTCGACAAACAACCGCTCGTCGATTGGAATCGGGCCGGTGTCGGCCTTCACGGTGAGCCCCGTTGAGGTGAACGGCTTGCCGTTTTCGTCCAATGCTTCGAGTGTGAGCTCACGCTCATCGCTCTGATTGTCCCAGCCAACGTAGACCTCGACATCCGACACGTCGCGGTCGAACCACATCGTCACCGGTAGACAGATTTCGGCGGGCACCGTCATGGCGACCTCGAAGACCGGACACTGCGGGACGATGAAACCAGTTCCGGACCGAGCGAACGGATCGCCCTCGAACACGGCGTTGAAGCCGAACACTTCGGGATCAAACACGATCCCTTGCTCGGCGTAGAAGTCACCGGCAAATCGAATGATTGGACTCTGGAGTTCGCCTGGAGGGTTCGGCGGCAGGTCTTCGAAGTCGAGGGTGATCACCTTCTCGCTCTCTTGGGCCCCGGCGGGCACGGCGGCAATGCCAAGGAGCACGGCCGCAACGACGGCACTCACGAGAAACGAAACGAAAGACTGATTGGGCGATCTCACTGGGTCACACAGGTGGGTAGCTGGACAGTTGATAGACGTTCGCCCATGGGTTATTGATACAACTCAGATGGGCATCAGCCGGTCGAGAAAGAGGCGAGGGCGTCGACGGCGGCCTGGCGTTCGTCGGCGTCGAAGCCCTGGACCACGGCGGTGAAATCGGTCGCCCCGGCGGCGGCCACCCGGTTCAGCCCGTCGACGACCTGGTCGGCCGAGCCGATCAGCGAGATGTCGGCCGGGCCGTCTACGCCCTCGATGTCGAGCATGGCTCGATACGACGGCAGCTGGCCATAAATCACGAGGGCCTTGGCGATCAGCGCTCGGGCTTCGTCGGGGCGATCGGTCACCCACACCGGCAGGCTGCAAACCACCTTTGGAGCGGAACGGCCGGCGTCCGATGCGGCCTGCGAGATACCCGGAACGATCTGTTGCTCCAGGGTCTTGGGGCCGACACACCACAAGATCGTGCCGTCGGTGCGTTTGCCGGCGATACGCAGCATTTGTTCGCCGAGAGCGGCAAGCATCACCCGAGGCTTGGTATCGGTTGGGCGGGCGTATTCGCCTTCGAACGACCAGACCTCACCGTCGTAAGCGGCCGACCCCCTCTCCAGCAGATCGTCCAGGACCGCGAGATAGTCAAGCATGTGCCGGATCGGACGTTCCCACTTGAGCTTCCATCGATCCTCGACCGACGGTTTGTGGGCCAAGCCGATGCCGAGGGTGAGGCGTCCTCCGGTCGCCGCCTGGCTGGTGAGAGCCTGAGCGGCCAGCGCCTGCGGGTGGCGAGGCCAAGTGGGAACCACGGCGGTGGCCATCTCGATCGAATTGGTTTGGCCGCCCGCCACGGCGAATGTGGTGAGGGCGTCGACCAGCCCTGTTTGCGCCAGGTGATAACTCGAAAACCCGGCCGCCTCCGATGCCACGATGTCTTCGATGATGGCGTCAATTTGAGGGTTGGCCAGGAGGCCCGAGCCGTTGATTCCGATTCGCATGACCGAAGGCTAGTGCACCGAGGCGGTCGTTCGCCTGCCCGCCGACCAGGAGGCGACGTGTGGGTGTAGCGTTGGGTCGGCGAGCGAGCCGGGTTTCGAGCCTGGGCGAATTGCCGGCGGAAAGGGTGTTCGATGAACAGTTGGGTCACCGGAAAACAGCAAAGATGGGTACTCCGGTCGGCGGCTTCAGCATTGGCCTGTGTGCTGATCCTCGCTGGTTGCTCGACGGCCGGCCAAACGTCCGCCGACCAGGCAACTACCGACGAAAGCGCAGCCCAGGAGATTGCATCGAGCGAGGCTGTGGTCGAACAAGACACCCCTGAGGAGACCACCACCACAACCGCTCCGACTACCACCACTGCGCCGCCACTCGAACCGCGAGCTCTGTCGATCAGGACCTACCCAGAGGACGCCGTGGTCGAACTCGCAACCGCCCACGGATTCACTCATCGGGCTGAGGGCCCGGAGCCGATTGCGGTTGACGTCCCAGCAGAGGTGGTCGACGTGGTGGTGTCGGCCGACGGGTTTCAGACCTACGAAGGTCAGATCGCTCTCGCCGAATCGGAACCTACCGAGTCCACCATCTGGCTCGATCGACCTGGACAGTTGGTCCACAAGCTCTTCGAAGTGGAGGTGAGCGGAGCGCCGAAGGGTGTTGCCTTCACGCCCGATGGTTCCGAGGTCTGGGCCACATTGCTCGATGGAAGCGGAGTCGACGTGATCGACGTGGCCTCGGGTCAGGTGAAAACGACGATCGATCTCGACCAGGGCGCGGTTGAGGTGATCTTCAACAAGGCGGGCGACACGGCCTACGTGAGCCAGATGCAGACCAACTCGGTGTTTGAGATCGATGTGACCACCCACTCGGTGAAACGACAGTTGAATACCAAAGGGGCCTGGACCAAAGTGATGGCGTTGTCGCCCGACGAGAGCACCCTGTATGCGTCGAACTGGGTCGACGGCAATGTCTCGGAGATCGACCTCGCCACAGGGGAGGTCAATCGTCTGTTCCGAACCGTTCGAACCCCGAGAGGTCTGTTCCCCACGCTCGATGGGAAGAGCCTCTACGTCACCGGATTCGAACGCGGCGAGTTGCAGGTGTTCGACCTGGCCACCGGCGAGGGCGAGGTCATCCACCGCACCGGCGGCTCGATGCGGCATCTGGTCGGCTCGCCCGTCGGGACGACACTCTACGCGTCCGATCTCACCAAAGACAAGATCTTTGCCGTCGACGTCGCCACCAACACCGTGTCGGAGTTGGCGACCACCGACCACAAACCCAACACCATCGATCTCAGTCCCGACGGGCGGGTCCTGTTCGTGTCGAACCGGGGCCGCAACAACTCGAAGTCGTACTATCTCCCCGGACCTGAGTGGGGCACGGTGCTGCTGATCGACACCGAGACCGGAGCAATGCTGGACGCGATCGTCGGCGGCAACCAAACCACTGGTCTCGAAGTCTCCGAGGATGGAACGTTGTTGACGTTCAGCGACCTGCTCGACAATCGAGTCGTGGTGTACTCGGTGCCGTCAACCGAGGAACTCCTGGCCGGCAACGGTGGCCGTTATGAAGAACACCTGATCGATCTGGTCAAGTAGGTGGCCGTCCGTAGACAACGCGTCAACTAGGCGGGACCTTGTGGCGAATCGAGTCGGGACCGAGGTCGGGTACAGAGTTGATCCCGACCAGTTTCATCGTTCGCTCAATCTCATCGACGATGAAGCCGAGGGCCTTGTCGACACCCTGTTCTCCGGCTGCGCCCAAGCCGTAGAGGTAGGAGCGACCCATCATGGCCGCGGTGGCGCCGAGGCACAGCGCTTTGACGACGTCGGCTCCTCGCCGCACGCCACCGTCACAGATCACCTCGCAGCGGTCGCCGATCGTGTCCACCACCGGGGAAATAAGGTCGACCGGGGCCGGTGTTGAATCAAGTTGCCGACCACCGTGGTTCGACAGCGCCACAGCATCGATCCCGATATCGGCGGCGATGCGGGCATCGTCAACGTCTTGAATCCCTTTGAGCACGATCGGACCGTCCCAGATCGAGCGGAACCATTCGATGTCACTCCACGAAAGCGTGGGGTCGAGCTGGCTCTTGACGTAGTCGCTCAACGCCACAGCATCGGTTCCGTCCTTGTCATTGCGCCCCGACACGTTGGCGAAAAGGATGGGGTCGGAACGGACAAAGTCGAGGGTCCAGGCGGGGTGGCGGATGCCGTCGAAGATGGTGTCGAGCCCGATCTTAGGCGGCAGTGTGAAACCTCGCCGCACGTCTCGTTCTCGCCGGCCGAGCGTGGCGAAGTCGACGGTGATGCAGATGGCCTCATACCCGGCATCGGCCGAACGCTGCACCATTTCCTTCACGATGCCCCGGTCACGCCAGACGTAGACCTGGAACCACTTGGGACCGTCGGACACTTCGGCCACGTCTTCAATCGATCGGGTGCCGAGCGATGAGAGCGTGTAGGGCAGTCCATGCCGAGCAGCTGAGCGGGCAACGGCCAACTCACCCTGAGAGTCGGCAATGCGGGTGAAACCGGTTGGAGCAAGAACCACCGGGTGGGGAATGGTCCGACCGAGAAGCGTTGTCGAGGTGTCGGTGTGTTCGGCATCACGAAGCACCCGGGGGCGGAAGTCGTACTGACCGAACGCCGAAGAGTTGGACGCGAGCGCCTGCTCGTCCTCGGCGCCACCGTCGATATAGTCGAACACGCCGCCGGGAAGCCGGCGCTTCGCCATCAACCGGAGATCGGCGATGTTGGCCGCCCGTTCGAGGTGGCGGTCGGTTCGGTTCATCGTCAGCGGCCGGAACCGAAGCGTCGATCGCAAGTTTTCCAGCATCGTTACCTCCGTCGAACTTGGTGACCTTGATAATAGGGCGATGATAATAGGGCGATCTGATTGGGTGAGCATCAGCGCGGCCACGAGCCGTTCATGGGACAATCGGTGCTTCAACCACCTGCATCAACATGGGTGGGCCGGACATGGTCTCGTACGTTACCGATGGGAACGGCTGGCCGAGAGGCCGTCCGACCAACTAGATTTTCAGGCAATCGGATCGCCAATGGGTGGCGGACCGAAGCAGGGGCAACAGTAGCTGAAGGGGCGGCTGCGCGAACAAACGAAAGGGGGAAGCCTTCATGTCAGAAGACGATCACGAGCTTGACGTTTCGGCACACTCGCCGGCGCTGCCGATCTTTGCCAGGATCCATCCGATCGGCTTGGTCGCGGCGGCGGTCATGATCATCTCGAGTCTCTTTGTGCAGTTCACCGATACGCAGCGACTCATCGCCACTCTCAAACCGTGGCAATGGGTGGTTCTGGTGGCTGTAGTTGTGTTGTCGCTACTGCCGCCGGCCTTCAATCGTCTCAGGCTGGGCATCGAGAAGATCGCCGACTTCATGCCCAAGATGTTGTGGATCCTGGCCTGGCTGGTGTTCTTCGTCCAGATGATCAACGTGGTCACCCGCTACCTCAACCCGTTCTTCGAGTCCGACATCTTGATCGGCGAACTGACCAGTGTGGCCTGGCAACTCTTCGGGGTGATCGCCCTTCTCGGGCTTCCTTACGGGGTTAAGGCCGCCGTCAATCCTCGCATCGATTTCTGGTGGGCTGATTGGTCGGACCGCAAGAAGGCCTGGCTCGACTTCGTGATGCACACGTTCTTCTTCCTCCCGTTCCTCTACACCATGAACGTGATCCTGCTCGACTTCGCCGCCTCCTCCCTTGGCCGCAAGCGCGGCGACGGATCATGGCCCGACGGCTGGCAGGTCTGGAACTCGTGGGAGGTGTCTCAAGACGCCGATCAGCTACCGCTGGGGCCGATCAAGGCGTTGATCTTTGTCGGCTTTGTGCTCTTCGCTCTGCAAATAGCGTCGGAGATCATCAAGACCGGCTTCGTCTTAATGGGTCGCCATGAGTACGGCGACATCGCCTCGGGCGACGAGTTCCAGAGGATCGAGTAATCATGATGTTGGCTATCGAAACCTTCCTCGGCCTCGACTGGGGCGTGTTCCTCGCCCTGGTGATGTTCGCCGTCTTCATGGTGCTGATCCTCACCGGCTACAACGTCGCTTTCTCCTTCGCCTCGGTCTCGGTCGCGTTTGCGTTCATCGGTGACCTCACCGGCGCCTTTCGGGTCGCCTCTATGGCCGCTCTCACCAATCAATGGTTCGTGGCGATCAACGACGCCACCCTGCTCGCCGTTCCGCTGTTTGTACTCATGGGGGCGATCCTAGAGAGATCGGGCCTGGCCGAACGATTGCTCAATGCCATCGGTCTTTTAATGGGACCGTTACGTGGTGGTGTGGCAGCCGCGGTTGTGATCGTTGGTACGTTGCTGGCCGCGGCCACCGGAGTGGTGGCGGCAACCGTGATCGTGATGGGTCTGCTGTCGCTTCCGGCCATGGTCAACCTCGGCTACGACCATAAGCTGGCCACGGGCGCCATCACCGCGTCGGGCACCTTGGCCCAGCTCCTCCCACCCAGCATCGTGCTCATTCTGCTGGCCAATCAGCTCAGCGTGGGCATCCTCGGCCTCTTTGCCGGCGCCCTCCTACCCGGGCTCCTGCTGGCCGGCATGTACGTGGCTTACGTGTTGGGTTATTCGATGCTGCGACCGGAAGCCGGTCCGGCCATGCCGCCTGAGCAACGAGAGCTGGCCGGCAACCCGTCACTGCAAACGAAAGCGATCCTGTCGCTCATTCTGGCCTTCATGATCTTTGTGGTTCTGATCCTTCGGGCCGCCGATCCCGACACCGAAGGGGCACTGCAGTTTGCGCTGATTGTCTCGGCCGTGGCGTTCGTGATCTTCTTCGGGATCATGGCCGTGAGCCGCATGCTGGGCACGGAGGTGATCGTGTCGATCGTGCCCACCATCGCGTTGATCTCCGGCGTGCTGTTCTCGATCTTCTCCGGAATCGCCTCACCGTCGGAATCGGGGGCGGTCGGTGTGTTCGGCGCTTTGGTACTGACCGGGCTCAACTACCTGGTCGACCGGCGGCTGGCGGCGGAAGGAGCCGAACACGTCAGTGGCAAGTGGCAGCTGACCCGCACCGCCATCCGCCAGGCCGGCATCTCCACCGCCAACATCACCATATTGGTCATGACGCTGCTCTTCTGCTCGGCGTTCTTCCGGCTCATGTTCCGAGAGCTGGGTGGTGCCGATCAGGTTTCGGATTGGCTCACATCCGTGGGCGGTGGGAAGTGGGGGTTTGTGATCATCGCCATGATCGCCGTGTTCCTGCTCGGCATCAATCTCGAGTTCCTCGAGATCACGTTCATCGTGGTGCCGATCTTTGTGCCGGCCATGGAGCTGCTCGGCTTCACCGATGCCGAGAAGATCTGGTTCGCCATGCTGATGGCGGTCAACCTCAACATGGCCTTCATCTCCCCGCCCGTCGGCTTCTCGTTGTTCTACTTACAGAGCGTGGCCCCGCCCGAAGTCAAAACCGCCGACATCCACAAGGGTGCGATCCCGTTCATGATCATCCAGGGCATCGCTTTGGTCATCCTTGGTGTGTACGACGAAATCACCTTCACTTCGATCCGACTCTTCAGTGAGATCGAGGTCTCGAGTCCGTAGTCCACAGTCGAATGTTCGAATTTCGAACCCAGCAAACCAACCATCAACCATCCCAACGGGTACCAACAAGGAGAGAAACCGTGGAGACGAATGAAGCGATTGAGCAAGAGGGGGCTGCGATCAATCGCCGGTCTTTCCTCGGCAAGGCCGGTCTAGGTGTTGCAGGTTTCGCCGCAGGCGCGACCGTGCTGGCGGCCTGCAGCAACAGTCCGAGCGACAGCGCTGATGATTCCACTGCCGATACCGCCAGTGCGGACGACAGCGCTGAAGAAACCACCGACGACAGCGCCGTAGACGAAGCCGACATCATCGAAGCGGCCTCCGACGGCCCCGAGATCGAGTGGGACATGGCCACCAGCTGGCCAACCGGTTTGGTCACAATCTTCGGTGGCGCCCAGTTCTTCGCCGAGCAGGTGAGTCGCCTCACCGGCGGCCGGTTTACCATCACCCCGCGTCCCGCCGGTGAAATCGTCGGTGGTCTCGAGGTGCTGCCGGCGGTCAGCTCGGGTGGCGCCCAGGCCGGTCATACCGCCTCGTACTACTACACCAACATCAGCCCGGTGCAGCAGTTCGGCACCGCCGTTCCGTTCGGTCTCAACCAGCGTCAGCAAAACGCCTGGCTGCTCCAGGGATTCAACGGCAACCCCCGGGGCATCGACATCCTCAACGAGTTCTATGCCTCCGAACACGGCACCATCAGCTTCCCGGCCGGTGGCACCGGTTGCCAGATGGGCGGCTGGTTCTCCAAGGAGATCAACACGGTCGGCGACCTCAACGGTCTCAAGATGCGTATCCCCGGCATCGCCGGCACCATCCTCACCAACCTTGGTGGTGAGGCCATTGGCATGCCTGGCGGCGAAATCCTGCAGAGCATCCAGACCGGTGTGATCGATGCAGCCGAGTTCGTGGGCCCGACCGACGACCTCATCCTCGGTCTCGATCAGCTCGACGGCGACCTGTTCTATTATCACCCCGGTTGGTGGGAGCCAGGAACCGCGCTGGAGGTCCAGTTCCCGCTGGCGGCGTGGAACGAGCTGCCCGAGGAGTATCAGGCTGCCGTAGAGGCAGCGGCCATGTACGCCAACATGAACATGCTGGCCACCTACGACACCCTCAACCCGGTCGATCTCCAGACCATCAAGGGCTTCGCCGAGGTGCGGGAGTTCAGCGCCGAGATCATGGACGCCTTCAAGACCGAGACCGAAAGTGTGCTCGACGGCATCGCAGCCGACAACGGGGCCTTCGGCGAGATTCTTGGTCCTTGGCGTGAGTATCGCGACGCTGTTTCGGAGTGGCACGGCCTGGCCGAGAAGTCATACCTGAACCAGCAGACCGAAATCTAGATTCCATTCGATAACGTCCCGAGTCATGGCTGGAGCTTGTGCCCCGGTCCCGACTCGGGACGTGTCGCGTCCACCCGTCCGACTGCGCCTACGGGAGGGGATGCCAGGCCCCGTCGGGGCCCAGGTACTCGCCGTCGCGGTAGAAGGTCTCCGCCCCGGCGTCTCGCAGGGTGGCCAGCATCGACGGCACCGTGCCGCCCTCGGCCTCTATCCGTTCGATCACCCGGGCCGGGCCCAAGTGATCGAGCATCTCAAACGGCCCCTTCACCCAGTTGAAGCCCCACTTGATGGCGTTGTCGACGTTCACCGGATCGTCGGCGATTTCCGGTATCAGGTTGGCGGCATAACAAAGGGTGCGGCCGAACACATCCCAGGCCAGGTTGCCCGCCGCCGACTCCTCGAACAGCACGGCGCCAAGGTCGGCCGGGACACCATCGAGATCGGCTTCGGCTGCGGCCCTCCATTCTTCGGTCACCAGGTCGAACGTCTCTTTGGTCTTGGAGCCGTCTTCGTTGCGTTGTACCCGGCCGAAACCACCCCGGGCCTTGCGGCCGAGTTGACCTCGTTCGAGCATACGTTGCTCGGCCTCGGGGAAGTTGGTGAAGGCCAGGCCGTCGTCGCCCTCCGGAAGGTTGACGGCGAGATTCTTGCCCACGAGATCCATCACGTCGAGACCGATGAGGTCGATTAAACCGTAGACACCGGTGGGAGGAAGGCCGACCGGTTGGCCGAGCACGGCGTCGATTGTTTCCTGGTTCATGCCGTCGGCCAGGTACGGCTTGGCCCGGTGGAGGCCGCTAAGCATCAGGTAGCAGCCGATACGGTTGCCGATGAAGTTCACCGTGTCCTTGGCGTGCACCACACCTTTGTTGAGCCGCTCGGCCCCGAAACGGGCGAAGGCATCGATCACCTCTTGGTCGGTGTCGGCGCCGGGCACCAACTCGAAGAGTTTCATAACCCGCACGGGGTTAAAGAAGTGCGTGATGGCCACGTCGTGACGGAAACGATCACCGAATCCTTCGCTGATGTCACGCAGAGGAATACCGGAGGTATTGGAGCTGACAACCGAACCGTCGCGCCGAACCTCCTCAACCCGCTCGAAGAGCGCCCGCTTCGTGTCGAGGTCCTCAATGATCGCTTCGCAGACCCAGTCGTAGTCGGCGATCGCCGCCAGATCAGCGTCGAGCGAGCCGGTGGTGACGAGGTGACGATGCTCCTCGTCGACCTGTTCGGCGGCTTTGTCGGCGGCTTCAGTGGTCATGTCGAGCATCAACACCCGACAGCCGGCTGCCGCACTGGCCGCAGCGATACCCGCGCCCATCGTTCCACAGCCCAATACGGCCACTGATTCGATCTCTCGACTCGCACTCATCTTCAGGTGTTCTCCTGGTTTGACGTCTCACAAGAATCTAGCAATCAAATTTCCCACCATCTCCGATCGGGCCCGCGCAACCGGCAACAATGTGAGACATGGAGATCTTGGCCTCACATGAGCTCGAGGTCGACCTGAGCATGTGGCGACCAGAGGCCCGGGTACGGCTGATAACCCCTGGAGCGGTCAGCGTCGGCCACATTGCCGACGAACTGGTGCGATTCCTCAACCTTCCCAATGAGGCGGAGCTGAGTCGAGCGATCGTCTACTCACTGGCTCCGCCAACCGGTGGTGGCGATGGCGCGGTCGCCGCTTTCGACCGCGAGCATCTGGTTGCCGAGGTGGAACATGAGGGTGCGCTTGCTCTCGTTTCGAACAAGGAATCCCTCGTTGAGCAGGTGAGCGCCGACGTCACGGAGAAGATCAACGCCAAGGTCGACGAGCTGGAGGCTGAGATTCGAGCCAAGATCAACGATGAGATCGATCGTTGGATGGAGAAGGGTCGGTCTTTGGTGATCGGAGCGTTTGACGACGCCATGGATCAGGTTCGAGCGAAACTTCCGGCCGAGATCGCCAAGATCGTGCCCAAGGGCGGAGCTGGGGTTGTGGCTCAGTTCCGCGGATCGCGCACCGTCAAGGAGTTTATGGTCACCCAGACTCGTCCGGCTTACGACGGCGCGGTACGCACAGGGCTGGCTATGGCCCGCCGTTCATCGGGAGCGGTGTTGCGGTGGCTGGGAACGGTGGCGGCTTCGCTCGGTGGCGGGGGAGTGGCCGGGGCTGGAGCGGGTATTGCCACGGGAGCGGCCGCCGGAGCAGGGTCCGGGGCCAGCTCGGGTGCCAGTGCCGGAGCCGCCGCCGGTTTGGTGGTGGCCGGAGCAGCCCTGGCCGCAGCCAGCATCGGTCCGAACCCGGTTCAGTGGTTTGTCAACCCAAGTGGAGCCGGAGCCATAACCGATGAGAATCTGGCCGGCACCGGCAGTGGCAACGACCTACTCCTCGACCTGGACTCACAGACAATCCTGATTCGCGACGAATCAGGCGAATCCGTGGAGTGGGTGCCTTTGGCCTGGCCCGGGGTGACTGCTGAAGTGCCCGATCATTCTCATCCCGACGATGATGAACATATTCATGAGGGGCTCTACTCGGCCTCCGACCACAACCATCAGACCCGGATCGAGGCCGGTGTGGCCGCACCCGATGCCAACAACGGAGCAGACTTTTTTGTCAACCGCTGCACCGGGGTTCTGTGGGGCAACGATGACCAGGATGGGTGGCGTCCGCTGGTGGAGCTCAGTCTCATTGATGCGGCAGCTTTCTCCGATGCCTGCGGCCCCCACACGATTAGACGAGGGCAGAGCCTTTGGTCGGTGGTGCGTGAGGTGTGTGGACCGGCGTCGAACGCCGAGCTCGGTCGAGAAGCCAACCGAACCTGGCTGGCGAATCTTGGGGTCATCGGCTCCGACCCCAACGCGTTGCCGGCGGGAGAGACCGTGGCGGTCAAGTGCGAATCCGGCTAGCCGGATTGGCCCAAGTTGTCAGTTCCGTAGCACTCCTAGTTTGGCGGCTTCCCGCCTGAGCCAATCTCGATGTTGTGGGGCAGCCACGCTGATGAGCGCCTCGGCTCGCTCGCCGAGGGTCCGACCTCGAAGGGTTGCCACTCCATGTTCGGTGACGACGTTGTCGACCGTGTTCTTCATGGTCGTGACGATGGCCCCCGTTTTCAACGTGGGAGTGATGCGACTGGTCGCTCCGTTGTCGGTGGTGGATCGAAGCACAACAAACCCGTCACCTCCCTCGGAGTACTGTGCTCCTCGGGCGAAGTCGGCCTGTCCGCCACTGCCCGACCAATACGTTGAGCCGAGCGATTCCGAAGCGCATTGACCAAATAGATCAACTTCCAGCGTGGCGTTCACCGAGATGAAGTTCGGTTCACGTCCGATGGCGCGAGGATCGTTGACCTCATCGACGGCCAGGAACTGCACGAGGTCGTTGTTGTGACAGAAGTCGTAGAGACTGCGATCTCCGAGGGCGAAGGTGGTGATGATCCGGCCTCGGTTGAACTTCTTGTAAACGCCGGTCACCACGCCGGCCTCGACAAGGTCGACAACCGGATTCGACAGCAGCTCGGTATGCACCCCCAGGTCCTTGTGATCGACGAGGAGCCGAGCGACCTGGGTGGGGATGCCACCGATCCCAAGTTGGATTGTGGCTCGGTGCGGAATCCGCTCGGTGACCAGCTCGGCGATCGCCCGATCTTCGGCTCGGATCTTGGTCGGTCTAGCGACCTCCACCAAGTCATTGTCGGCCTCACACCATCCGGCCACGTCGCTGACATGTAGACGGTTCGTGCCCTGAGTGCGAGGCATCTTTGTATTGACTTCGAGCACAAACGGCACTCGGCCGATGAGTGCGGCGGCGTAGTCGGCGCTGACACCGAGGCTGAAGTAGCCGTGGGAGTCGGGTGGGCTGGCGGCGGCGAGAACCGCGGCCGGTTTCTTGTCGAGCAGGAATTGGGGAACCTCGCTGAAGTTGGACGGAGCGAATTCGCATCCTCCGGCCCAGAACGCCGGGCGGGTCACGTGGGAGAGAAACCACGAAACATGTTCCAGGTGCCCCTTGTAGTCACCCCGAATGTAGGGGCGGTCACGAAGAGCATGCATTTGATGGATCTTTGTCTGTGTCAGCCGCTGAGCTCGGGCCTCGATGGCGTCGAGCAACGCTACCGGTTCGCCGTTGGCGATGGGCAACACCAGATCGGCTCGGGGAGGCAGCTGAGCCACGAGCGCCTCGGCCAGATCTTCGGGCGAACACGGCGATTTTGGAAGCTGCATGGAGACCGGCCTGACACGTTGACGACGTCTTGGCTTGAACCTACCCGGGCTGAGGAGACGCCCCTAGGGGCGAAAGCCCCGCCGATCAGGACCTTGGCCCCTGTTGACGCGGCCCGGTTAGCGGTGATTCTGTTATTGAACGTCGACACGCCGGTGGGCTACGCCGGGATCAGGAGGTTGACCATGAGACTACTGGTGATGCCTGCCAGCAAACATGGCGGCACCGCGGAGATCGGTCGTGCCATCGCTGCGACCCTGCGTGACGAGGGCATCGATATCGACGTGAGTCAGCCCGAGCATATGTTCAACCCCTCCATCTACGACGGCTTCGTGCTTGGCAGCGCCCTGTACTACGGAAAATGGCTCGACCAGGCATCCGAGTTTGTCGACAACCATCGAGAAGTAATACGAGGCAAACCGACGTGGCTGTTCAGCAGCGGCCCGCTAGGCGAAGCTGCGCCTGAGGAGCCGATCAGCGCCGACGTGGTCGATCACTTGATGGCCCAAACGGCGGCGCTGGAACACCGAGTGTTTTCCGGACGAATCCGGCTCGACGACCTTGGGCGGGCCGAGCGGTTTGTTGCCCGCTGGGTCAAGGTCGTGGAGGGCGACTACAGGGAGTGGGACCAGATTGATGACTGGGCCCGTGGCATCGCCGCCGCAATCAAAACCGATTCAACCGAGACGGAGGTTACCAACTGTGTTTGATCGCATTCTTGTCCCTCTCGACGGCACCGAGGTAGCTGCCACGGCGCTAACGGCCGCCGGACAGCTGGCCGGCCGTTGGGGCTGTGAACTGGAGGCCCTCGCCCTCATGCGTGGTGTCGACACCGCAATCGGGGTGGACGACACGATCCGTGAACAGGTCAAAGGTATCGTCGATCCCGACCATCTGATTATCCGCCGGATGCAACACTCCGTGGCCGACGACATCGCCGTGCAATTCGACAAGGTCCCGAACACCCTGGTGGTCATGAACACCGACGCCCACTCCCGGTCGGCGGCCTTGGCCGACAACGTAGCCGAGCAGGTGATGCGCGGTATCCGCCAACCCATGCTGCTGCTGGGCAATGGAGTTGCCGTCGGTGAGAGCTGGCCCTCCGGTCCAATCCTTGTTTGCACCGATGGTTCCGATGTCGCCGAATCGGTGGCCGGCTTGGCCGGCCAATGGGCGGTAGGCCTAGGTCTGCCTCTCATGCTGGTGACCGTGATCGATCGGTCCAAAGTGCCGGCCGGAGTCTCGATGGCAGCCGAAACCAATGCAGTCACCAAGCTACAATCGGCAATACGAGCGTCCGTGGCCGATGGCCCGTCGCTCAACATCAACTACGACGCTCTCCACGGCTCGGACCCGGCCAAGGCCATCGTCGACTTCGCCGATCAGATCGACGCCTCGATGATCGTGCTGGCCACCCACGGGCGCACCGGTATTCGCCGTGCCCTGTACGGCAGCGTGGCGATGGAGGTTGTGCGAAACGCCGATTGCCCGGTGTTGACGGTCCGGCCCTAGCCGGTGATCTCACGCAAGGCCTGGACGAGGGCGAAGCTGGTGTCGTTGCCCATGAGCCCCGCTTGCATCCGGTTCATCATGTAGGTCATGGTCACGCCGTTGTCGAGATCGTTGACTACGACTGATCCACCCCAGCCACCCCAATAGCAAACTCGACCATCGGTGAAACCGAGGGTGTCGGCTGGATTGGCGAGCCCGTAGCCCAAGCCGAATTTGAACGGCAGGCCGAGCACCTGATCGATGCCGTCGGACTGGGCCTCAAAGATTCGTTCGACGGTGTCGGCCGATAGAAGCGATACGCCACCGGCGGTGCCGCCATTTGAGACCGCGGCCTGGATGGTGGCAACGGACCGGGCGTTGCCGTGGCCGTTGGCGGCGCCGATGGTTGCCGCCCTCCATCCATCGCTGTGGGCGATCGCGGCGTCGGGAGCAGGACCGGTGAAGGTCTTGATCATGATGCTTTCAGGGTCGATTTCCTCCGGCATCGGCATTGGAGGAGGGGGCACCACGTTGGAGATCCTGTGGTGATTCTCCGGCGGTGATCCGATGGTGAAGTCGGCCCCCAACGGGTCGGCGATTTCTTCGGCGAAGAACTGCTTCAGGCCACGACCATCGATCCGGCGGATGACTTCACCAACCAGATGCCCCTGGTTGAGCGCGTGGTAGCCCGATGCGGTGCCAGGCTCCCACCATGGCTCCTGGGCCGCCAACATGGCGGTGGCCTTTTCGTCGTCGAGAACGTCGTCGACGGTTACCGGCTGGGCCCATGCCGAGACGCCAGAGGTGTGCGACATGATGTGTCGGACCTCGATGTTCTCCTTGCCGCCGGCCCCGAATTCGGGCCAGTAGGTGGCCACCTTCTCGTTAGGGTCGAGTTGGTCGCGATCCATCAAGATGAGCGCCGATAGCGCGGTCATCGTTTTGGTTGTCGACCAGACGTTGGTGATGGTGTCGACCTGCCACGGCTCGGTTTTGGCCTCGTCGGACCATCCTCCCCAAACATCGCAGACAAGTTCCCCGTCGACGGCAACGGCCATCGAAGAGCCCAGGTCGTACCCGGCGTCAAGTTGTGAGTCGATTACGTCAACCAGTGGTTGAAATCGCTCGTCGGAGCTACCAGAAATCTCGGCCATTGAAAGTCCCCTTTTGGATGAGTGCGCTTGGTCCCGGCATCGACGCTACCGCACAAGCCCCGCTCGCTCGAATCGACTTCGCCCTTCTCGGATGCTCAGATCACGGCACAGCAAAGCTGAGATCGAGACCGACCAGCTTGTTGCCATCCCAAGTGTGTCCTCGCAGCTCGACCTCTATGGTCTCACCGCCGTCGTCAATGATCTCGATAACGCCGTATTGCCCGCCCCCGGGGTAGGTGCCGTGGGAATACGGTCCCCCTTTCACCGAGCCGGGCCTGTCGAGCGCGCCGGCGTGCAAGATGGGGAACCCGGGCTCGCCGTCCGACGAGTATCCGCTGTTGCTGCCATCGTCGATCGCCACCATGTGGGCGTCACCGCTCACCATGATCAGGTTGTCGACCTCGGCCTCGGCAAGGGCATCGGCGATGGTCCTGCGTTCCTCGGCATAGGCTCCCCAGTCGTCGCCGACGCCGGGGATCGAGGACGCGGTCGATATCCACGGCGTGGGGTTGGCCCAGATTACGAGCGCGTGGGTTTTAGCTGACGCGGTGAGTTCGTCGGTCAGCCACCGGACCTGCTCGGCTCCCAGCATGGTCGTCGGGGAGCGCATCGACCGGGTGTCCGTCAATACGAAGCGCACGCGACCGATGGTGAACGCCTGGGCGATCGATCCTTCGGGATCGGGATCGACTCCGTAGTGTGGGACCGCCTGTCGGTACGCCGTGGACACGGCGAGACGAGACGGTGAGAACCGGTCGGCGTTGTCGGGTCCATAGTCATGGTCATCCCACACGTAGGCGGTTGGGGTGGAGCTGAACAGCGCGGCCTGGCCATCCTGGCTCAGCGCCCCGCCGTACTGGCCAACGTGAGCCGAGACTTCATCGGACTCAAGGTTGGCGTAGTGGAGATCGCCGAGAGCCAGATAGAGATTGGGTTGCTCAGCCAGGATTGCGTCGAACACGGCACCGTTTGATCCACTTCGGGCGCAGGAAGCGGCGGCAATCACGATGTTCTGGGGACCGTCGGCGAACGTGGTGAAGGTTGGTGGTTCAGCCCAATCAGGTTCATCTTCGGGCTCGGAAACCTGGTAGCTGTAGGTGGTCGCCGGTTCGAGCTCGGTAAGCTCAAAGCGGGCCAGGCCCAACGAGTCGTGATCGACGGGGGCCGACACAACCTCGGAAGCATCCGAAGGATCGTCGGCGTCGGCCGGCCAATACCAAAGATCGATCGTGTCCAAGTCATCGTCGATGCCGCCCACCGTGATCACCGCAGATGTGGACTGCATCGCCCCCAACCAAGCCCAGGACCCTTCGTCGAGCTCAAGATCGTCTGCCGCTGATTCAGGATGGGTCGGCCCGAAGTAGAAGCCGTAGACCTCCCTGGCCCCCAACGAGGTGGCCGTGAGAACACTGATGGTGATGGCGGCCAAGACGCTGATGGTTCCCACCGTTTCCGTCGGCTGCCAGGCCAACCACGTGAGAATTGCGGGTACGAGGAGGGCTGCGGTCAGGGCCACGGCCAACGTCGGACGATACTGTACCGACGCGAACAAGCCGAGCCCGGTGGCGGCCAGAGCCATCAGGAACAAACCCGGCGGGCGGTACCGAATGGCGACCAGGCCGCCAATGCCAACGAGAGCGGCCAGTCCGATCTGCACCGGACCGGAAATGGCCGAGCCGAACCCGTAGCCCTCGGGGTCGGTTGGTAGCCCGACGGTGACCGTACCCAACGCCAGCAAGGCGGCTTGGGTCAACGCCAGGCCCACGCCGGCTCGCTTCAGGCGAACCACCGACCTTGGAGAAAGCTGAAAAAGTCCTCGCCGCCACGGATCGGCCACCTGCTGTGGCGACCACGGGCAGGAGTTGCAGTGCTCATGCCATTGGCGGTGACCCATGGCCCAGTAGACGGCCAGCACAACGGTGAGCCCCACCGCGACACCACCGACGATGTCGAGCGGCCAATGGCTTTGACGATGGACCCGATACAGACCGCTCACGACGACCGCTATGCCGAGTACGTAGCGGCTCACCGTGGCCAAGCGGTTGTCATCGAACAGCACCTTCACGGCCAGCGGAACCAACCCTGCGATGAACACGGCCTGCACCATGTGGCCGCTGGGGAACGACTCAACGTCGGTCCAGTCGGCCGGTCGAGGCCGATCGACGATCTCGCGGATGATGGCGCCACCTATCCAGCCGCCAAGGAAGGCCACCGGATAGGTCAGGGCGATTACTCGACAGCGGAATACCGCGAATCCGATAAGTGCAACAAAGCCTATGGAGATGACGGTTGAGCCGAACACGTCAAGGAATCGAACCTGATTGATCCACTCCGCCTCGACCATCCATCGGGCGATCGGCTCGTCGATGTCGCGGGCGATACTTCGGCCCGATCCGACGAGCAGGGACACCATTCCGGTGACCACCGCCGCCATCCAGAGCGAAGACGTGATGGCCCAGCTTGGTCCGGCGCCCGACGTACCGGGGGTGGTGGTGAGAGGCGCGACCCGGAGCGCTCCCATCGTCCAACTCGGCGGGTGAGGCCATGACCGGAAGACGGCCAGGGCAACGCCACCAAGAAATCCGAGAGCCAGAGCAAGACTGAGCGACAAGGCCAGAAGCCATCCAATGTCGCGCACGTAGCCCTGATCCCGCAGGAAGTTGGCGGCCGATCCGATGGCGATGTAGGTGGCGCCTCCCACGAGAACCAGCGCACTGATCAGGTACGAGGGGCGGTTCAACAATCCAAGGTCTTCCGGATCGGGTTCGGGCTCTCCGAGCAGATCGCTGAGTACAGCACCGGCTTCGATCATGGTTCGACGGCGTCTCGCTCGACCTCCGGTCCACTTGAACAAATCGCGCATGAGAGTGACCACCGAGAAGACCAGCCCCACGCTCATGATCGCCGGAACGAAGACCATCAGTCGGTTGGCGTCGAAGTCTTCAAACGGATCCTCGGCGTTCCGGTTTAGATACCAGGGCACCGAACCCTGAACTGTGGAGGAGGAGTCAGGGTGAGCCATCGCGACCTCGCAAAAATCGATCACCGGCACCGACGGCCACGGCACCCTCGGCCGGTTGGTCCTCTATCACCACAACCCCTTGGTTGCCGTCAACCATTACCGTCGCGCCATCAAGCACTCGGGTCGCCGCGGTCAGGTTCAATACAGCCGGCAGGCCCAACTCGCGGGCCAAGATCGCGGCATGTGAGAGTGGTCCACCTCGTTCGACCACGATGGCCCCCGCTCGTACAAACAGCGGCGACCACGAAGCGTCGGTGGCTTCGGCCACCAGCACCTCGCCACGCTCGAACGGATCGGACGGCGAGCGGACAACCCGGGCCAGGCCCCCACGCCGGCCGGGACTGGCGGCCCAGCCCGTGAGTACATCCCCTTCGGGAAGCGGCTCCGGTTCGCGGTCGGGAATCCCCGTGAAGCGGACCGGAAGGCTTCCCTCGGCCTCATACCGGCTGAGCCAGTTTCTACGGCGGCCGAGGGTGTCAATTGTGAGCTCAAGCTCATGTCGCAGGGCGGCGGTAATCTCCGAGGTCGTCAACAGTTCGATGTCGGCGGGGTCCACGATGACGTATCCGGCGATGAGACGAGCGGCCAGCTCCTGCATCACCCGCCGTACTTCGCCTCCGAGCTCCAGGATCGCTCCCTTGGTCGCTTCTCGTCGACGCAGCTCGTCAACGACATCGGTGGTGGTTCGGCGGATCAAGTGCAGGCGGGTATCGATGATCTGACCGGTGAGGATGCGACGACGAGTCCAGCCCGGAAGCGCTTTTAAGCGTTCCTCAAGGTCATGGCGTCGACGGGCCAGCTCGTCCTCGTCATGTTTCACCGGCTCAGGAGGAGTTGAGGACAGTTCCGTCCAGGTCGGACCGGCGAAGACCGAAGCCGACGCTGTGGCCGGTCGGCGCTCGGCACCTCCTAGTCCTATTGTGATCGACTGGGTTGCCTGAGTGGCTTCATCGCTACCAAGGTGCTTGCCAAGCAGTAGTTCGAGCCGGCGATAGGAGGCAGCCCCGGCCGCTGCGACGCCCAACTCTGCGGCCAGGCCACGAGCAGCCAAATCGACGAGCCGCCGGAGATACGCAAGCAGACGGGTGTCATCAAGGGAACCCAGGTCCGGCCTTCGTGCGCCGAGACCGGATGTGGCCAGCACCACCATGTCGGCCTGGTCGATAACCCGCCGCCGCGTCTGCAGCGTACGAAGTTCGCGTTTCACGCGGCTCACCCACGATGATCTTCCCGGCGCCGGCGATGCAGGCGGCTGACCCGTGGGGCTATCGCTCGTTCCAAAGTATTGGGCTTCCAGTTCACTCGCCGCCCCCGGAATGCCCGAAGCCACTTCTCGCAGCTGATCGAAGTCGATGGCCGCACGCCCTCGAACCCGCCGCACGAAGTGTCGGTCTTCGGCCGGAATCCCTCGGATCACTCCCAGCGAATCGAGTACCGAGCGGAACGCCTCCTCCAAGATGAACTTGTTGAGTTCCCAGCGAAATGGCGGCAATACACCCGGCACCATTTCGACGATCCCGGCCGTGGTCAGCTCGTGGTCGTCGACGGGTGTGTCGAAGCCGTCGTTGTCGGCCAATACCGTGATCGGGCGGGCTTGTACCAGATAGACGTCTTTCTCGTCGGCGGCCCACTCCACATCCTGGGGCACGTCGAAGAAGGTCTCGACTTCCAGGGCCAACTCCAGGGCCCTTGCGGCCGGGCCAGGCAAGGTGTTTCCCCTTTTGGGTGGCTGCGGCACTGGCTTGTCCGACAGCCGATCCACCGGAACCACCCAGGCCTCGGGAGTTCGTTGTCCCGAAACCAGTGACTCGCCGAGACCTTCAACCGCTTCGACCCTGGCCCCGGCGGCACCTCCGGGATCGACGGTGAAGACCACCCCGGCGGTGGAGGCTGGGATCATCTTCATGAGTACGACGGCCATGGCGGCTTCGGATTCGTCGATGCCGAAGGCTCTTCGGTAAGAGGAAGGCGCCGGATGCCAGAGGGACGCCCACACCCGTCGGACGGCGTTGACGACGCTGTCGGGATCGGTGCTGTCGACGTCGAGTAGCGAGCGATACTGTCCAGCGAACGACGAGCCGTGGAGGTCTTCCACCGTGGCCGATGATCGGACGGCTAGCCGGGCACCGGATCCGACCTCGGCTCCTAGGCGGACGACGGCGCGTTTGACGTCGGGCGGCAGCTCCACGGAGTCGAATACCGCGTCGACATCGGCGGCGGGGATGTCCTCCTCCGCCCTGACCCGTTCCACCAGGTCGATGATCGACGGATCGGCCGCCACCCGCCGGTAGGCATCCACGGTGACAACGCCGGTTGGAGGCACCGGGTAACCACCGTTGACCAATCGGGCCAACGCTCGCCCCTTTCCGCCGAACCGGCCCGTCGCCGGGGTGTGCTGAGCCAATACCTCGGCCAGCTCGCCCGCAGGCGACTCGGGAAACGAATCCGGTGTGGAAATGCCGGCCACAGCGAGCCGCTACTTCTTGCTTGATTCGCCGAACAGACCGTGCTGATACCACGCCACCGATCGGTCGAGTACGTCGTCAAAGGCTTCACCGGTGCGTTGGGAGCGGCGTTCCAGCCATTGGGCCAGGTCGGGTCGCAAGGTGACCGGGACCCGGCTGGCTCGAAGTCGCGACCACAGGATGAGCTGAAGGGTGATGATGAGCCCCAGCACGAGGAGAAGGTCCCACTGCCTCCCAATGAACGCATCGAGTGCTCCGACGCCGGCCACGACAAGGCTGACGGACAGCACGAAGCGGTTTGAGAGCCCGATCATGACACCGCGGCGCGAGGGCTAGGAGATCTGCTGGCCATAGTTGAATTACATATCGGCCGATGTTTTGACGCCAGGGGCGAAAGTCCAAGCGGGAACGGACGGGTGCTCGGATCCTCAACTTATTGGGACCGTTCCGGCGCTACTCATCGGAGGATTGCTCATCGGGCGGTCGGCCGGGTATGTCCTCGGAGACCGAGCAGCCGCCCTCCAGCCCAGTGCGTAGCCGCAACTTTCGATCTGTCCAACAGTGTGGGTGTATCAACACCTTGACGTACATGAGGATTCGGTGGATGATGTGAGAGCGCTCCCATAGCTTCGTGCTGAAGTTTGGGAGCGCTCCCATAGTTCAGTTTCGTGTCTGATAAAGCCCACAGGGGGATACATGAGCACCGGAGTTCCTAAGCCTTCGCGACGGCGACCAGTGAAATTTGCTGTGCTGTTTTCCGTTTTGGCGATGATCGCCAGTTTGTTGACCATCCCGGTCGGTCCGGCGGCAGCCGCTCCGCCCGATGGTCCCGATGCGATGGCTGACTTTGAAGGTGGACTCCCTACGGGCTGGTTCAACTTCGCCGGCGGCTCCAGCGTCGCCACCTCAACCCAGGTGGTGTCCGATGCCGACCCCTTGGCCGTGCCCGGTCAGTCCGGTGACAACGAGATCCTAGTCGCCGATTACAACGTGTTCGACTTCGGCGGCTTTGGTCAAGACGTGGTTCTGGCCGCCGGCGGTGCGCAGGACTGGACCTCAACCGCCGGGTTGAGCTTCTGGTTCCACGGCTCGGGCTCGGGCCTTGCCTACCAGGCCGAGATCTCCGACAATCGCTCGAACCCGGCTGTCGACACGTCGGAGCGATTCGACTACGTGTTCACTGATGACACTGCCGGATGGCGTCTCGTTGAAATTCCGTGGTCCGACTTCACCCGGGCCGTCGACTTCCAGCCCGGCGGCGCCCCAGACGACGGGCTCACGCTCACCGAGGTCTACGCCTGGGCCATCGTGCTACCGCAAGGTATTGACACCGTTTACTTCGACGACGTGGCATTGATGAACCCGATCGTCGATGACTTCGAATCCGGCCTGCCCAGCGGCGTTGACGGCGACGGCGTGCCCGTTGGTTTCTACACGTTCCAGGGCGCCGGCAGTTCCGTCGCTCTATCAACCACCGGCACACCCCCGGCGCCGGTGCCCGGTTCCGTCGACCCCAACCAGGTCATGCAGATCGACCTCGACGTTTCATCCTTCGCCGGTTTCATCCACGGCTTCACCAACGATGCCGCCAACGCTTGGGTGCCCCAGGACTGGTCGTCCTCACAAGGCCTGGCATTCTGGCTGTACGGCAATGCGTCGGGAACCGACATGTTCATCGACATCCTCGACAACCGCAATCCCGGTTCAACCACTGATGACGCCGAGCGCTGGCGCTACAACATCAACGACGACTTCGCCGGGTGGCGATACTTCGAGGTCCCGTTTGCCGACTTCACCCGCTTCGGCGTCGGCAACGGTGCGCCAAACGAC
The DNA here is from genome assembly GCA_965216355.1 of Acidimicrobiales bacterium. Lineage (GTDB taxonomy): Bacteria > Actinomycetota > Acidimicrobiia > Acidimicrobiales > SZUA-35 > JAHELU01. The sequence continues at coordinate 4,871,878 of CBDCFR010000013.1, read as the reverse complement.
GACTTCGGCCTCACCGCCGTGCACGGCTGGGCCTTCGGCACGCTTAACACCGATGGTCCCCTCACGTACTACTTCGACGACGTAGCACTGTTCGGTATCGGCGAGATCCCGCCGGTCACCGTTTCGCTCTCGCAGCGAATCACCTTGATCGAAGAGGGAACCACCGGCAATGTCGGCGTGCGCCTCAACCGCCCGCTTGGTCCCGAGGATCCAGCCGAGGTGAGCATCGACTACGCCACCGAGCGCTCAAACGCCGTTCCTGGCGAAGACTACACCCCGACTTCCGGCACCTTGACCTTCGTCAACGGCGGACCCAGCGAGCTGTCATTCCCGGTCGAAACCTTCGACGACTCCAAGTTCACTGGCGACCTTCAGATTGTGGTTCGGATCACCAACCCCGTTGGAGCTGATCGCGGCAATACCTTCCAGGGTTCGATTCTGATCGACGACAACGATCCGTTCGACGAGAAGCTCCTCGATGACTTCGAGCAGGGCGCCTACTTCTGGACCGCTGAGGGTCCCGCCTCGATTGAAGCGATGGAAGTCGCCGATGGCGACGCCATGGCCCGCCCGGGTCAAGACGCTGTCGAGAACGTCGGCGTCGCCTCCATCCCGGTGGCGGTTGACGTGAAGGTCGAAGGCAACCTGTGCAACTTCGACCCGACCAGCGGCGACGGCTCCAGTCAGGGCAAGGGTAAAGGCAAGGGTCGAACCAACGGCTTGGTCATCGTCACCATCCTTACCACCGATTCCTTCGACGCCACCACGGTCGATGGTTCAACCGTGACGTTGGGCGATGCGTCGGAGTCACACGGCATGGGTCACCCCGAAGATGCCGACGGCGATGGCGATGTCGACTTGGTCCTCCATTTCCGGCAATCCGAGATCGGCGATCTCGGCGACGACGCCTGTATGGGCATGTCGGTGCCGATCAACGGCACGACATTCGACAGTCAGGCGATCACCAGCGGCGGCTCCGACGCCGCCCTGGTCCACGGCTTCCCCCTCGGCCAGGACTGGAGCGACTCAGAAACGCTCGACTTCTGGTACAAGGGCAGCGGAACCGGCGAAGAGGTTGTCGTCACCCTGAAAGACAACCGAGCTCCGGATCCCGGTCCCGACGGCTGGACCATGGTCTGGTCCGATGAGTTCAACGACCCGGCCGGCACTCCGCCCAACCAGGACAACTGGGCCTACGAGCTTGGTGATACCACGCCCGACGGCAAGAACGGCTGGGGTAACGACGAGCTGCAGTACTACACCGACGACCCGGCCAACGCCGCCACCGACGGCGACGGCAATCTGGTCATCACCCTTACCGAGGCCGACGGAAGCCAGGAGTGCTACTACGGTCCATGTGAATACGAGTCGGCTCGACTGCTCACCCAGAACCGTTTCGAGTTCGCCTACGGGCGTATCGAGTCTCGTCTGCAGGTACCGGACGGCGGTGCCGGTCTGTGGCCGGCGTTCTGGAGCCTCGGCACCGACATCACCTACAACCCGTGGCCTGGAGCCGGCGAGATCGACTTCATGGAGTACGTGAGCCGCCTCCCGAATGAGATCTTCGGAACCATTCACGGCCCCGGCTATTCCGGTGGCGCCAGCTTCGGTGACATCTATGACTTCGGCACTCGAGTCGATGCCGACTACCACACGTTCACCGTGGAGTGGGAGCCGAACCTCATCACCTGGTACGTCGATGGTATTCAGTATCACCAGGCCACGCCGGCCGATGTCAGCCCCAACGAGTGGGTGTTCGACAAGCCGTTCTTCATGCTGCTGAACTTCGCCATCGGCGGAAACTTCGGCGGCACGGTTGATCCCGCCAACGTCTACCCACAGGAGTACCTGATCGACTACGTGCGGCTCTACCAGGGACCCGACACCGCCGAGCGGTTCGAGACCAGCTTCATCGACAGCTCCGATGAGTGGCAGCAGATGTCGATCCCGCTGGCCGACTTCACCCGCTCCGACGAGCAGCCTGACGGTGCCCCCGACGACGGCCTCACCCTCACCGACGTGTGGGGTTACGGGTTCGCCTTCCCCGAAGGTAACGCCGACGGTGAAGCCGCCATCGACTACGTCGAGCGCATTCTGTTGCCACCACCAACCGAGCTGACGGTGACCTCGGCCGCCAACAGCGGCGAAGGTTCCTTGCGGGATGCTCTTGATCGTCTGGCCGACGGTGGAACCATCACCATCGACCCGGCGCTCGCCGGGCAGAGTCTCAACCTGAGCTCAGGTCCGATCGTGATCACCAAGGCGGTCACCATCGACGGCTCCGGTGCCGACGGGTTCGCCATCGACGGTGGCGCCGCCGATCGGGTGCTGATCGTTGAAGCAACCGGCAACGCTACGCTAACCGGGGTTGATCTGACCAACGGTTTCGGGTTCCAACTCGGCGGCTGTGTGATCAACAACGGCACGCTGACGCTGAACGATTCGATGATCAGCGGATGTCTGATGACAACCGACGCCGGCGACTTCTGGCAAGGTGGCGGCGCCATCTACACCGGCAGTGGGGGCATGACCAACCTGGTCGACTCCACGGTTTCCGGGAACAGCAGTGGCTGGTCGGGCGGCGGCCTCTACGGCTTCTTCGGCTCGACCACCAACGTCACTCGATCCACGATCAGCGGCAACGACGCTCAGGACGTGGGTGGTGGTATCCGCATGCTCGGCGATGCGAACATCATCAACTCGACGATCAGCGGCAACCACTCCACTGCTTGGCATGGCGGTGCGGCGTTCCACACCGACGGCACGATGACGGTGATCAACTCGACCGTGGCCAACAACACCGCACCCGGTGGTACAGCCGGTGGTTTCTTCGTCGGTACGTTCACCGATGCTTCGGCCACGTTGATCCTGCACAACTCGTTGCTGCAGGGCAACACCGGCGCAGCCTGTTTCCCCGGCTTCTTCGGCGGGGGAGCGGTGACGCTGGCGTCGAACGGCTACAACGTCGCCTCCGATGGGAGCTGTAACCTCACCGCTGCCGGCGATCAGCCCAATACCGCAGTGACGCTCGGCGCTCTGGCCGACAACGGAGGCCCAACGCAGACGCACGCCATATCGGCTGGCTCAGCGGCAATCGACGCGGCCGACACTGCAGTATGTCCGGCGACCGACCAGCGAGGGGTGGCTCGAAGTGGAGTCTGCGACGTGGGCTCGTTTGAGTTCACGCCCTAACAGGGTGCCTTAGCCGGCCAACAATTCTGGGCGACCGGCGCCGTGTCAGTGATGAACTTCGCTGGCACGGCGCTCGGGCGGTTTTGGGCGGCTACGGCAACGGTTGGACGCTGGTGCGGGCTCTGAGCTCGTTGTCGATCATGAGCAGTCCGTAGCCGTCGGAGCCAACCAGCTTGAGTTTGGCGATGATCTCGCTCACGGTCGAGCGATGCCTGAAACACGTCAAGCAGTGAACCGAACTCGGTGGCCGGGGCCGGCATGGCCCCCAGAACGACGTGTACGTCCTGGTCGATCAGATAGTCGTAAATTTTCAGTGCGTGTAGTTGTTCCTCCTCGTACTGGGTGCGGAGCCACGCCGCCGCACCGTTGAAATCGACATGACTGCAGTAGGCCGACATGGCCAGATAGAGGTTGGCCGATTGAAACTCGTGGTTGAGTTGATCGAGGAGGGCGTCGACGATGTCATCAGAAATCACATGGTCCACCCTATGTTGTGGCCGAGCCCGTCGCCAGGCCTGAGCTACCCTGACGTCGTGTATGAGCCTGTGGCATTGGCCCGATATCTCGAACGAACGGTGGCGGACAGGCCCGACTAGCGGCCGGTGCGTTACTATGCCTCTACCCGACTCCATCACCTGTGGCTGACCCGGATAAGGAGGGAAGGTTGGGCTCTACAACCTCCGATGGCGAACCACCCGAGTCCGATATCGCCGGCTGGCTTCAGACGTTTGTACCGCCGATCGCCTTGGAGCTTGATGGTCGGATTGCTTGTCCAGGTCATGTCGCTGTCGAGGGTTCGGTGCTGTCAGCAGACATCGCGGGTTTTACCTCGCTGGCCGAACGTTTGGCGAGCAGCGGCAAGGAAGGGTCCGAGCAACTTAACGTCGTAGTCAACAGCCGTATCCGGGCGCTCATCGAGGTTTCGCAGCGCTACGGCGGTGGCATTCTGAAATTTGGTGGCGACGGCATTCTCGTGTTGTTCAAAGACGAGGATCACGCTCGCCGGGCGGTCGCCACCGGGCTTGAGATGCACCGGGCCTTGGCCGAGTTCGACGCTACCTCCTCCGACAAATCTTCTGAGCTTGCCGACGAAGCGCTTTCCATTAGCGTTGGTATTGCTGAAGGTCCCTTCGACCTTTTCCTGGTTGGCAATTCCGAGGCCAAGGATCTGTTGATCGCCGGACCGGCGGCCGACGCAGTGGTGGCTCTGGAATCAGCGGCGGAATCCGGAGAGACGGTGGTTTCGGCGGCAACCGCCACCGCCGTCGGTGCGTCAACCGACAGCGTGGCCTCCCGCGGCGACGGGTTCGTTCTCAGCGAGGACGACGTGAACGTGGGTGACCTCATGGCGCCGGCCGACCGGGATACGCATCCGCTTGAAATCGTCCGGCCCTACGTCCGCTCCGCCGTAGAGGCCCAAGTTCGAGTGGATCAGCCGCTCGGCGGTGAGCACCGACTGGCGGCGGTGGGCTTCGTGGCCGTTGCTGGCGTTTCCGACCGCTTGACCCAAGGCAATATCGGGGCCGTGACTGCCGACCTCTCACGGCTCTTCGAGACGGTGGTCAACATCTGCGACCGCACTGGTGTGCACCTTCTGGAAACGGACATCCACCCGGGGGGGATCAAGTTCCTTCTTGCTGCCGGCGTGCCGATCTCCCACTCGAACCCATCCGACGCCATGCTTACGGCAGCGCTCGACATCGTAGCCATGCAATCCTCACTGCCGGGACTGGGTATCAGCTGTGGGGTTTCCAGAGGACGTCTGTTCGGAGCGTTGGTCGGCTCGCCAACCCGACACTCGTTCACGGTTGTCGGCGACGACACCAACATTGCCGCCCGGCTGGCCAACGCCGCCAGCGACGGCACGGTAGTGGCCACCAAGCGGGCGCTTAATCGAGCCCGTGCTGTGTTCACGTCGGAAGCGCTCGGCCCCATGATGGTTAAGGGCAAGGCGATGCCCATCGACTGCGTGAAAGTTTCTTCCCGACCGGTTGAAGCCAAGGCATCGAGCCGGGCAGCACAATTCGTAGGTCGAGCCAAAGAGGTCACGACCTTGACCGACGCTGTGGCGTCCGCCGGGGCGACCCTGCTGATCGGCGGTCCGGGCAGCGGTAAAACGTCGTTGTTGGCTGAGGCGATTCACCGAACGGCGTCGCAGGGCATCTTTGTGGTCCAGGCCACCTGCAGCCCGCTGGAAAACACCAGCCCGTACGGCGTCACTCGGGAGCTACTGCGCAAGATCATCGGAATCGACCTGTACGCCCCCGACGACGATGCCGGTGAACAGCTGCACAAGGTTGTCGCCGGCGAAGCCCCCTCCATGCTGGATCTCCTCCCGTTGTTGGCCACTGCAATGCGGGCGACGGTGCCATCAACAGCCACGGTCGACGCCCTAGCCGACGAGTTCCGGCGTGAACGCACCGAGGAAGTGGTGGTCGAGTTTGTGGACGCCATGCGGTTTGGTCAGCCGCTTTCGATCGTGATCGACGATCTGCAGTGGATCGACGAGGCGTCGTCCGGGGTGATTTCGGCCTTGGCCGGGGCGGCCACGAGTCGAGGATGGAGTGTGATCGGAAGCCGCCGGCCATCGACCGACGCCGTACCGATCTTCGAGCCCGACGCCGAGATCGCACTTGACCTTCAGCCCGACGACGAGATTCGGCGTATCATCATCGCCAACAGCCCTGAGCCATTGGGTGATCACGCACTGAACCGACTTGTGGCACGGGCGGCCGGCTCCCCCCTGTTCGCCGAACAGCTTGCAGCGGTGGCCGATGGGCGGGCGGGTAGCGCATCGGCGGAGTTGCCGGAATCCGTGGAACAGCTCCTGATCACCAGGTTCGACCATCTCGATCCTGACGTCCGTCACGCTGTTCGCACGGCTTCGGTGTTCGGGCAGCAGGGAGAACTTGACGAGCTGACCGCCGTTTCCGACGTGACCGGTGCGGCTGGATTGTTGGAACGGGCCGACGGGTTCGTGACCGTCGTTCCCAACGAGGACGGGGGTGGTCGGTTCATCTTCGAAAGCCAGCTCTACCGCGACACCGCCTATGAAGGTTTGGCCTACTCCGACCGAAGGCGGTTACACCTCGCTATTGGAGAACACATCGAGACCAGTGTTTCCGGGGCGGATCGCTCAGATGAACTGGCTCGACACTTCAGCCTCGCCGGCGATGAGGACCGAGGATGGAGCTATGGACTGCAAGCCGCTGAGCGCGCCGCCGCCAGCTACGCCTGGGTTGATGCGGCCGCAGTGCTTCGAAGTGTCCTCGACCAGGCCGGAAGTCGAAATGCCGATGACCTGGCGAGTCTGGCGGAGCTGAGGGGCGAGTATCTCCTCAGCGCGAGTAGTTATGCCGATGCCGAGGCCGCATTCGCCGAGGCCATCTCGTTGGATCCGAAGTCTCCGAGGGTGGCCAGCCGGTCGATCCGGTCGGCCACGGCCGTTCTGCGGCAGGGTCGTTACTCGGAAGCTTTGGAGACTCTAGGCGGCCTACTCGACGAAAGTGAGCTCGGCACTGCCGATCGAGCCGAGGCGATGATGGCCATGTGTTCAGCCCATTTCGCCCAGAACGAGCTGGAGGATGCCTACAAGTTGGCCGTTGACGTTTTGGCTATCGCCGACGTGGAGCTCGATCCGCTGACGGTGGCGAGAGCCGAAATGCGAGTACACGCAATCAGCGACGGCACTGGCCGCAGCCACGAGGAACACGGTGCCCGAGCTCTCGCCCTCTTCCAGGAACACAAAGATCTCGCTCTAGCCGCCGAAGTCACCAACAACCTTGGCGCCGCCGCCTACTACGCCGGCGACTGGGAGACAGCCGAGCTGCGCTACCGGGAAGCGCTTGATCTCAAGATTCGAGCTGGCGACTATTCCGGTGCGTCGGTGGCCCGAGCCAACCTGGCTGAGCTTCTTATCGAGCGAGGGATCTCGGCCGACGTCGAAGAACTCCTGTTTGAATCGGAACGCAATTTCGAGGCGTCGGGCCTCGCAGCAGGGGTTCTTTTCATCGCCGTTCTCAAGGGGCGTTTGTTGTTGCTCCTCGATGAGCCGGGCGCCGCCGCTGCTCTGTTCGAAGAAGTAGCGGCAACCTATCTCCAATACGAGGCCCATGCCAGTGCGTTGGAGACGAGCGGATATCAGGCCGAGGCTCTGCTGATCGCGGGCGATATCGACCGGGCTGATGAGTTGTCGGCATCGGTGGTTGAACAGATTCGGCAGCAGTCGGATTCCTTCGAGGACCGCGACCGGTCACTGTGCCGAATCGAACTTGTTCGAGGTGCGGTGAAGGCAAGCTCCTCCCCGATCATGGCTCGGGGTCACTGGCGGGAGGCGGCGTCGTTGGCCGAAGCCTCGGGTGCTGATGATCTGGCCCATGTGGCGGCGTGTCTGCTCGCCACGTCCGGTGAGCAGAGGGCCGAACCGCTGGATGCGCTCCGACGCCGAGGCATCGAGAAGGTTCCGCTTCTCGAACACCTCGGCCGGGGCTTTTCCTAGCTCGGTTACGAACGGATCACTTCGCAGGAGCGGTGGAGCCAGTCGGCACCGTCATCAATGCAGGTGTCGCGCTGTTGATCGCCGAAGAGGCGGTCGAAGCCGGCGTCGCCGATGAGCTCATCGCGGCCGGCCTGACCCTTGAGTAGATCGTTGTCATCACCGCCGCGAAGGATGTCGTTGCCGTCACCGCCGAAGACGACGTCGTTGCCTTTATCACCGAGTAGCTCGTCATTGCCGTCGCCACCGTCGATCACGTCATCGTCGAGCCCGCCTTCGACCAGGTCGTCGCCTACGTCGCCTGACAAGCGGTCGAGACCGCTGCCACCACGGATCACGTCATCGCCGTCGCCGCCGATAATGCGGTCATCGCCACCGAAGCCACAGATCACGTCGTCACCGTCGGTACCACGCAAGATGTCGTCGCCGATCGTGCCGACGATCGTGCAGTCGCTTGGGATCACAACAGTGAAAGTGATCGTGTCGGTCACGGTGTAGCCGTCGTCGGTCACTGAAACGGCGAGCGTGTAGGTTCCCGGCATGCCGTCGACCGGATCACCCGACTGGATCGTCGCACCGTTGAGTTCGCCGCGGCAGATACGGGGCACGCCACCGGCATCGGCGCAACTGAACTCGGCGGTGGCACCACTGTCGACCTCGATCACATCACCATCGGCCGGAGACAGAATCGTCACCGTCGGAGGAGGAGGTGGTCCGTCGTCGGCAAACGAGAGGCGCTTGTTCACCGAGAGGCCGACGTTACCCGCCCCGTCGAGGGCCTGCAGCACGAACTCGATGTCGTTGTCGGTCACCGGCGTTGAGCCAACCCAACGGCCGCCGTTGTTTGTCATCTCGATGGCTCGCCAGGTGGTTGTAACCCCCGGCTCCGGAAGTTCGGTGACCAGGGCAACCGCTCGTTGCACGATGCCGTCGTCCTCAACGTCGGCGCTGATCGTCAGTACTGCGGAGCTGACCTCGTAGTCGACGTTGCTGAAGGTTGGCGCCGTACGGTCGGGGTTTTCGGGATCGGCGTAGTAGACGCTGAGATCAAAGTCGGTGTAGAGCCGCATCGTCCCGGTGCCGTCGGCGTCTCCCGTTTCTACCGCCCCATCGGTTTCGAACGCCCCAACCGGCATCACCAGCTGCTGCTCGACTCCGGCCGGACTGAGGTAGGTGGTGACTTCGGGGGCCAGAGCGAACGTGACCGATTGGGCATCGGTGTTCGGCTCGTTGGCCGCCAGGTCGTAGACCGCACGGGCGGTTGCCGGATCGACGTCGTCGACATCTACCGTCTCCAGCGACTCAATCAGCGCTCCTCGGGCGTCCAGCTCCAGCTGACCGGAGTCATCGAGTTGTTGGGTCACCTCCAGTTCGACACTGGGCAAGATCGGGTAGCCGCTGACAACTTGCAGCTGCTCATCACCGTTGTCTCCGACCGTATACCAGTACTCGTTTTCCGGGACGCTGGTGTCGGCCACGATTTCGGGGCTCACGGCTAGATTGGCGAAGGGCCCATGGGGAGAGTCGCTCAACACTGGTTCATTGATGGTCACATCGATCGGCGGGTTGCCGAGCGAGAAGAACGTCATGCCGAACATCGTGGACTCCATCAGCGCCTTCTCGTCGTAAACCCCGTAGGCGGCCAAGTCGGAGGCGTACTCCTGTTTGGCGTAGAGCAGTGCTTCACCCACGGTGTTGTACTGGCCCAGGCCTCGGGCGAACAAGGTCATGAGCCGCTCGGTGAGCGCCACCTTCGTGTCATCGCCGTAGGCGTAGCCGGTGCTGCCGACGTAGACGGCGGCCTGCAGCTCAAGGAAACTCTGAGCCCAGTCCCGGGAATCGACGGCGAGCGGACCGTAGATGCTGTCGGGCAGTGAGAGCCCGCTGTGGCAGCCCATCGAAGCGACGATCGAGCCCGAGTAGTTGAAACCGCCGAGGTCGTCGATCTCGAACAGATCGGCTTGTGACCCGGTGGAATCTCCCAAAGCGGGAAGGGCTCGACTGTGGTCGAAGTGGGCGGCCAGTGAGTTGACGTCGGCCGGCGGTGCCAGCGCGGCGGCCAGATCATCGGCGCTCCAGGTGTCGTTGATCAACCGTTCGGTTGTGGTACCGAACGCCGCGTCGAGTTCATTGGCCACAGCCTCGCTACCGTCGTCGAGGAAGTCGTAGCCGGCGACAAACCCGGTCTGAGGATCAAGCTGCCCACCGGAGGCCAGATACAAGTCGATGCTGGCGATGATCTCGGCCGGCTGTTCGACCAAACGTCCAACAGCCACCTCGGTCACATAGATCTGACGGTTGTCGGCGACGTCTGGTGCGCTGTCGCCATAGGGGTCATCGGTCAACATCTGCCGCTGGGCGAAGGCCGAGCGAACCGGAGTGTTCGTGACGCCCAGGCTCGACACGTAGCTCGCTTCGTTGGCGATCGTGGTGGCGTCGTTCACCCGGGCGAACGGAATCGTGTCGTCGCCGCCGACGATCATCACGTGATCGATGTCGTTGGTGGCTCGGATGGCGGCCACCTGCTCGGCGATGGCGGCGACCACCGAGTTGGCCGCCTCCACGTCACATGGAGTGGCGTCCCAACCGGCGTAGGCGTTCTGCACCGCTGTAATCGAATCGAGGGCGATAACGGCGGCATCGACATCGTCGTTGGCGTCGCCGTTGACCATGGCCAGGAGCTCATCGACCTTGGCCGCCACGGCGTCGGCCGCTTCTTGTCCGTGCAACCGTCCCAACCGCTCCTGGTTGAACAGGATCAGGGTGTTGGTCTCAGCTGTGACCGGTGTCGAGGTGCCGACAACCCCGGTGTGGGGGAACGTGGCGGCCGGACAAGCCAAAGCCTCCGACTGGTCGATGTACACCCGCAGCGCATACGGGCTGCCGAGGTTGGCGTCGGGATCGATGGCTCCGCTGGCACCAACCTGAATGAAGTAGTCACCGCCAATGGCGGCCAGGAAGTCGACTTGATCGTCGGTGGTGCCGCGGTTGTAAGACAAGCCGTAGACCACCTGACCATCGAGCGTGGTGTCGATGTCATCCAGCGGCGCCGGGGGCCGCGTGTCGTTGTTGGGATTGACGTCGAAGTCGGCGTCGGGGACCGTTTCGACGGTGTCGTCACTGGTAGGCACAATCGATGGCTCGCCGGGGCCGTAGACCACGAGGTCGAAGTCGGCCGGCAGATTTGAGAGGTTGATCGAAACGTCGGACCCGCCGGCGGGCACGGTCAGCCGATAGAAGTCGACATCGGTGGCCGACGTTCCGTGTGACAGGTAGAGCACGTCGGGTGCCACCGGGGTCGCCCCACCGGCGGTGTTGTTTCCGGGCTCACCGGATTCGACGACCGTGAAGGCGCTGGCGTCGGTTGCCGTCATCTCTACGGCAACCACCTCGAGCGTGATGTCGTCGGTGCCAAGCTCCAGCCCGGCGTGAAGACCGAGTGAAAGCTGGTGATTCACGTCGGGGGCCAGGTTCTCCAGCTCGATCACCACGGTCGACTCGCCCTCGACCGATGCCACCACTCCGGTGCTGGAGTCGAGCACAACCGAGTCGGGGGCGAGCACGGCGGTTGCCGGTAGGGCAACGGTCACTCGGGCGTTCCTTGGACGTGAAGTCCCGGTGATGGCAATGTCGGCGGTTGCCGTGATCGGGGCGTTGCCGAGCACGGCCTGTATGCCGATCTCGTCGATGTCTACGGCCTCCCAGGCGTAGGCGTCTCGGGGGATGAACAACAACAGGAAATCACCAAGACTGAATTCTTCGAGCACCGTCGGGTCGATCCAGCGGAACAGCTCCTCGACCGTGAACGATTCCGCTTCGATCGCCGCGTCCACAAAGGGCCAGGCCTCAGGGTCGATGTCGCCGAGCGTGATGTCGTCGAAGCCGAGTGCGTCGTACAGATCGGCCAGCGTCAGCTCTGGATCAGCTTCGGCGATGGCTTCGTTCATCAGCGCGATCTGCTCGGCGTCGAGGTAGGGGAGAACGTCTTCAACCGAGTAGCCGGCGAGCACATCGCCGAGATGGCCAAAGGTGGCGGTGTCGGCTCGATAGGCATCGAGCAGGATCGCATCGTCGATCGTTTGGTTTGAATCGTCGGAACAATCGACGATTGCACAATCGACCACGTTGTCCCTGTCCTCAGGCGGGATGTCGGCGATCGGCACAAATCGCAGAGGTACGAACCGCAGCGGCACAAATCGGAGAGGTACGAACCGCAGTGGCGACGCTTCCACGTCGACGAATCGCAGGGGCACGAACCGCAGCGGCACGAATCGGAGAGGGACAAACCGCAGTGGCGACGCTTCCACGTCGACGAATCGCAGGGGCACGAACCGGAGTGGTGACGCTTCGATATCGACGAATCGCAGGGGCACGAATCGGAGGGGGGACGCTTCGATGTCGACGAATCGCAGGGGCACGAATCGGAGGGGGGACGCTTCGATGTCGAAGCCGGCCACGGCGATGGCGCCGAGGGTCACATCGGTGCTGGTGGCGGTCAGGCCCAGGTCGTCACAGGTGAGACCTTGCGCTTCGGCGGCGGCGCACCAGTCGTCGTAGGGTGTCGTGGTGTTGTCTCCGTCGAGGTCGATCGACAACACCGGCAGGTCGGAGAATCCAGCGGCCACAATGTCGACAAATCGAAGTGGCGTCTCCTGGAGCTCAACAAATCGGAGCGGGACGCTCTGAACGTTTTCGTTCTGGTAGACATCGGCCAAGGTCACCGTCTGCAGGGGCACGCCTTCATACGGTGTGCCCACCAACCTCGGCTCCCAGCCCCCATCGATGGGGAACTCGGTTAGTGGAATGTCACCCAGCAGCTCCAGCGAGACGGCCGAGGTGTCGAGGCCGAGATCGCCGAGTGTAATCTCGGCGAAGGCACTCTCGGTGCCGCTCCCGCCGGTTGGGGGCGCTTCGTAATCGATGGAACCCAGGGTTGCGGCCGAGATGCCGCTGATATCGACGGACTCGCCGGCCAACTCGGCGGCCGGCATGTCGACCAACGGGATGGCACTGGCGCCGATCTCCGACGTGGTGGCCGAGAGGTTAAGCGAAGCGGTGACTTCCGGCGTGGTGGCGGCCAACACCTCGAAGTTCACCGTCTCCGAGGTCGTGACGCCGCCTTCGGTCACACTCACCACCAGCGAGCGTGAGCCAACGGTGGCGGTGAGATCATCGCCGAACGTAACGGGGGCACCGTCGAGTGTGGCGTCGCACGGAATCTGAGTGCCATCGCCGGTGGTGCAGGTGAACACCGCCGTGACATCTTCACCTTCGTAGTAGGCGGCGCCGTCGGTGGGCTGGCCGACGTTTACGACCGGAGCCGATCCCGGAACCACCGTGCTCAGTACATGCACCGCGCCGGAGCCCCTTCCGTTGATGGTGGCTGCGCCGGGGTTGCCGGCCAGAATTGTGCCGTCTGCCCCGAGCGCTAGGGTTGCACCGACTGCTCCGCCACCGAATGGCCCTTCGAACTCAAGTTCCTCGCTCAGCACCCAGGTTGCACCGTCTCGAACCAGTGCCCGACCGGCGAGCGAGTAACGATCCTGCCCACTCACGGAGACCACGAGCAGATCCCCACTCAAACCGACCGCGGTACCCCAGCGGTTACCGCCAACGGTGCCGCGCGTTGTGATGACGTGGACCTGCTCCTCATAGTGGCCTCGGATCAGCTCGAAGCCGTACCCGGCGCCCGACCAGTTGCCGCCATTCACGTCTTCTCGTGGTGCGCCGACGGCGAGGTAGGCACCCTCGATGTCGATCGACCAGCCGAAGTCGTAGTCGATCCCGAAGTTGCTGGGCAGAACCTGATCGACCAACGTGTAGTTGTAGGGTGCGCTGGTGTCGGTGGTCTCGAAGACGTAGGCGGTGCCGGCATGTGACGCTTGGTCGTCGTCGCCCGGGGCTCCGATAGCGATACGGCGGACACCGTCGGCGGCCACCGCAGCACCGAACTTGTCGCCGCCGAGGAGGCCCGGCACATTCGATGAATCGAACGTGGCCGCCAGTGACGTAGGCGTGGCGCTACCAAACGGTTCGATGTAGTAGACATAGGCCGACCCCGCTCCGAGGTTGGGTGCACCTACCACGGCCTGCCAGAGGCCATCATCGATCTGCTCGATGTGGAGGGCTTCGCCGAACCGTTGGCCTTGGGCAGGGTTCGGCGCCTGGAACTGGTCGATGAGGTCCCAATCGGATCCATTACGCAAGTAGACGTACACCTGCCCGGCGTTCGACGCTGTGGCATCGTCGAAAGGCGCGCTCGCCAAGAGTATGTCGCCATCGACCGCTGTCTTATAGCCGAACTGGTCACCTCCGCTTGCATCAGGGCTGAGCAGCTCCGCCTGCAAGGCTGGATCGGGCTGAGTGACGTCGTAGACGTACACCGCACCGGCGTTGTTGGCGGCGTGATCGTGGTCGGTTGCGCCGACCACTCCGGTTACACCGTCGGTTGCTACCGACGACCCAAAGCCGTCCTGGTCATTGCCGTCGGGGGCGGTGATGCGGGTCGGTAGCTCGTCCCACGTACCGGTGAACACCTCGACCGATCCTTCGCCGCCTACGGCGAGGTCGGCCAGTGGCGACCCGACGTAGATATCGGTGGCTTCGATTGCGAGTCCGGTTCCGAAGCCAGGGGCCGGGCTGAGAGCGCTCGTTAACGTCTGGTCATAGACCCACACGCCGTCGATGCGTGACCAGGCCGCCGTTGCGGTTCCGCCCGCCCCGGTGCCAGCGGCGACGATGCCATCTGTGAGCGCCACGCTCGAGCCGATACCGGTGAGGCCCAGGCCCGAGCCTGATCCGTCGAGTACCGCAAACTCGTCGTTGCCCGGCCCGGTGTGAAGACGAACCGAACCAGCACCGCCGAAGTCGCCGGGAGCACCAACGGCACGCACGTTTCCGTATGTTGCCACCGAAGTGCCGAAGCCCACATTGTCTACGGGAGGTACGATGGTTCCGGATACCCGCCATTGGTTGTTGCCGTCGCTGAGGGTAAAGGCACGCCCTATACCTCCGGGAGCGCCGACGATGGCGTTTCTGCCGCCCGCATCGATGGAGGCACCGAACTCGGTGACGCCGGGGTTGCCTGAGCGCAGCTCCGCTATGACGGCACCGCCACTCCCGACGACGTAGACGAGACCCTCGTCGCTGCCAAGAGCCGTGCCCAGATCGGTTCCGGGGGCCCCAATCAGAAAGCCTGTCCGACCGGGAACGGCTACAGCCGCGCCGAAGTAGCCGAACTCCTGGGCCTCGAGCTCAGGAGTGGCTCGGCCGGTTAAGCCAAATGATCCGTTGTCCCACTTATAAATGTAGGCGGCTCCCGAATCGACCTGACCGGCATCTTCATAAGGGGCCCCGACGGCCAGGTGGAGGCCGTTGGCTCGAGTGTTGAGTGAAACCGCTGAGCCGTAGCCAGCCCCTGCCTGAGCGCTGGCGTCGGCCGTGAGCCGCTCGACGAGGTTGTACCCGCCGGCACCGTCGCGCCGCAGCACGTAAACCGCTCCCGCTCCGGCGTCTTCACCAGGGGCGCCAACGACCACAAAGTCGCCATAAGCATCAATAGCGGTTCCGGCCAAAGCACCGGGAACCTCAGGTAGGGAGATTTGGGAGCCGACAGCCGCTTCAGCAGCCGGGACGGCAACCACCGTGGCTGCAAGTAAGGAAAACAACGCTGCCGCAATAAACGCCAGCCGCTGTTTGGCCACGGACCGATATTCAATTGTCGCCACGGGTTAAACCCCTCCGCGCTCAGAATCTGCTGTCTACCTACCTGCGCCGAATATACAACAAAGTGAAGCCGGCTAACAAAGTCATCTTGCCTGTTGCGTTGAGTGCTCTTGGCCTCAACCGACTACGTGGTCGAGAAAATGTTGACGAATCCCCCATCGATGGTTAGATTATGGGAGAAGCTTGGGAGCGCTCCCACAGAAGGTGCGGAGATTTGCCCCAAGTGGATCTGTTTTGGGGGACATGTCGAATGGCTCGAATCAACCTGGAGGAGATAGGGCGCCTAGCCGGCGTCTCTCGATCCACGGTGTCGCGCGTCGTCAATGGTAGCCCCAATGTGAGCCCCGAAGCCAAGAAGCGCGTTGAGGCGGTCATCGCCGAAACCGGCTATCAGCCCCATGCCGCCGCCCGTTCGTTGGCATCCAATCGCACAGGCGTGATCGGCCTGGTGATTCCCAGTGCTGCCGACACCCTCTTCGACGACCCGTACTTCGGGCGCTTGATCCTCGGTATCACCGGCGCCACCAACGAGATGGGTCTCACCGTCGCCCTTTTCCTGTTCGAGCAGGAGTCGGCTGAGCTCTCGATGGTGCCACGCGTGGTCAACTCCGGGTTTGTCGATGGTGTGATCGTCACGGCCACGCAAATGGGTGGCCACCTCGTCAGCCAGCTGCAGCAGGCGGAGATGCCCTTTGTTGTCGTCGGTCGCCCCGACGACGGTCGCCCCATGTATTCGGTCGATGCCGACAACCGTGGAGGCGCTCGAATAGCGGCCAGACACCTCGCAGGGCTGGGCCGAACCCGCCCGGCCCTTATCGCCCCTCCGTCCAACAGCACCGCCGGTCTCGATCGTCGCAACGGGTTTCTTGAGGGTCTGGCAGAGGTTGGAATCGACGTCGGTGACCGAATCGCCGAAGGCAATTGGACCGAGGAGAGCGGCCGTCGAGCGATGGTCGAGCTGCTGAAGTCCGATCCCGACTCGGTGTTTGTCGGCTCCGACCGAATGGCCATCGGAGCTCTGCGGGCACTGAGCGAGGCCGGCGTTTCATGCCCTGGCGACGTCGCCGTCGTTTCGTTCGACGGCATCATCCCGCCCGATCAAACGATGCCCCGGCTGAGTTCCGTTTCCCAGCCGGTGGGAGAGGTCGGCCAGCGGGCGGCCCGGTTGCTGCAATCCGTGATCGCCGGAGACGTCACCAATCCCGAACATATTGTGTTCCCCACCGAGTTGGTGGTTAGGGAGTCGTGCGGGGCCAACGTGTCTACTGGCAAGGGCGGTCGAGGGTAGATGGTCGTCAACGTGCAATTTCCTCACCCTGGTGTGAGAGCGCTCCCATTACGAGTACCGAAAGGCAGACTCCCGGGGCGTCCGTTGCAACTTTTTTTCGTTCCCGGGCTGGGAGCGCTCCCAGCCAAACCAAATCACCACAGTTCTCATCCGACCTGCACCTGCACGGTCGGTCAGAGGCGGAGGCGGGCAACGTCCGCACTTCGTAGCGCCACATCAAGCGTCCAAAACACAGGAGAGAGAAACAAATGACCAAGCTAAAACTAGGACGGCTGTTCGCCGTCCTCGTAGCCCTAGCGCTGCTGGCCGCAGCGTGTGGCGGAAGCGATGACGGTGATGACACCGCAGCTGAAGCCGATGACACCGAGGCCGCCGAGTCGAACGACAGCGACGACTCAGCTTCCAGCGACTCCGATGACTCCGACGACGGAGGCGACGAGACCACACTGCGGGTTCTCGTCCACCAGAACCCACCCATGGTGGAGTGGATGGAGAGCTTCAACGCCGACTTTGAGGCCGCCAATCCTGGTATTTCCGTCGACATGTCGATCGTTGAAGCCAGCGAACTGGCGATCGCCACGCAGACCCGTTTGACCGCCAATGATGTGGACGTCGTCGACATCTTCGGCTTCTCAAACGCTTCCCAGCCCTATATGTCCGACGTGACTCCGCCGGCTTGGCAGCAGCTGATCGAAGCCGGCCTTCTGCTCGACCTCACCGGTCAGCCGTTCGTTGACAACTACGACGAAGCCAGCGTCCGTGACGCCGGCTCGTTCGACGGCAAGGTCTATTCGATCAACCTCGGCCGCGTTTCCTACAGCGGTATGTTCGTCAACAAGGACCTCCTCGCCGATGTCGGTGTTGAGATTCCGACGACCTGGGATGAACTGGTAGCAGCCTGCGACGCCGTCAAGGCCGCCGGCAACGAGTGCATGACCGTGGGTGGCGGCGACGGCTGGCCCGTCTTCGTTGGTGCCTACGGCCTCCTCGGCTCGATGTTCCCCGACCAGGAAGGTCTCGTCGAAGCCCTTTGGACCGGCGAAGCCGCCTGGGACGACGAAGAGCGTCTTGAGCTGTGGAACCGCTACCAGATCTACGCCACCGAAATGCTTGAGTCCGGTGTGACCGGTTTGTCACACGACGCCGGCCCCGCCCGGTACGCAGCCGGTGATGTGGCGTTCATGCCCACCGGCGTGTGGCAGGCTCCGGCCCTTGAAGATGCCGGTCCTGAGTTTGACTGGACCTACATCCCCTTCCCCGGTAGCGACAACGCCGCCGATAACCAGTACCTGTTCGGCAAGTACGACCAGGGTTGGTCGATCGCTGCTGATTCGCCGAATCAAGAGGCCGCGCTGGCCTACCTCGATGCATTCTCGCAGCCCGATACCTACCAGGACTTTGCCAACGCTGTTGGCTTCCTGCCCACCCAGCCCACCGCCACCCTCGACACCAAGCTTGGTGCTGAGGTTGCCGATCTGCTGGGCAACTACCGGGTAGGACTCGAGCAATTCTGGGTCGATCCTCCGGGAATGGGCCAGTGGGGCAACGGCATGCAGGGTGCGTCCTGGTTTGCTCCGTTCAACGAGTGGGAAGACCACGAGGCCCTGGCCAAGCAGGCTCAGGCTGACTTCGCCGCTGGACTCGGCGGCTAACGGAGTCTCTCCTCAAGTCGGTAGGTCGTCGGTGCGGCACGCCACATCGACGACCTACTGCCGAGGGGTGTTGGCCCATCAGCTCACCCACATTTCGTACGCCCAGGGGGATCCATGACGAAAAACTATTTGTTCGGCTCCGGCTGGCAGCGCTGGATACCAATCATGCTGCTGCTGCCAGGGTTCTTTCTTTACTTGCTCATTGCGGTCGGGCCATCGATGGCCACCGCGGTGTACTCGTTCACCGATGCCACCGGCATTCGGGGGCTGCCGGTCAACTGGATCGGTTTCGACAACTACGACGAATTCCTATTTGAGGGACAGGCATCGCGCGACAATCTGGCCGCCCTCCGACGCACCATCATCTTCTCGTTCTTGGTGACCTTCATCCAGTTCTTCCTTGGGCTGCTGATGGCCGTGCTACTCAACCAAAAGCTGTTCGGCCGCACGTTCTTTCGCACCTTGTTTTTCATGCCGGTCATCCTCGGCGTCGCCGTGCAGGGCTTGATCTGGAAGCTGTTCCTACTTCCCAATGGCGGTCCTGCCTCCAAGGCTTTTGAAGCGTTCGGGATTCAATCCGAGTTTCTCGGTGGCCGTCCGACCGAAACGTTCCTCTGGGTGATCGTCGTCCAGATCTGGGCCAACGTCGGCATCACGATGGTGATCTTCCTGTCGGGCATGCAGACCATCCCGCGAGAGCTCACCGAGGCGGCCCAAATCGACGGTGCCGGCCGCTGGCAGGTATTCCGCAACGTCACCTGGCCACTGTTGACTCCGGCCATCAACACCAACTTCCTGCTCAACATCGTCGGTTCGCTGCAGGCCTGGGCGCTGTTCCTGGTTCTGGTCGGCTGGCGCAACGGCACGCAGGTGTTGGGCTATGTCGTCTACGCCGAAGGCTTCGGTCAAAAGGGTGGAGCAGTCACCAACTCGTTCCGACAGGGCTACGCCGCCGCCGGATCAATCGTGTTGTTCTTCTTGGTCCTGCTCTTCGCCCTCGTCGCCAATCAGATCGTCAGCTGGCGTGAAAGGAAGTACATGTCATGACCGTCGCCGTGCCGGAGGCCCGGCTTACCGAGTTTCGCCTGAGGGCGAAACATCGTCCGCTGATGGTTTCTGTATGGGAAAGGAAGTACATGTCATGACCGTCGCCTCCCCTATCACCCCATCCGACGTGAATCCTGATCTCGAACCGGTCGGACCGATGAAACAGCGAGGCGGCTCCCGTTTCAACGGCACCAAGCTGGCGTCGTACGTGATCCTGTTCGTCCTGGCCGCGCTGTACATCGGGCCGATCTTCATGTTGGTCAATGTCTCGTTCAAGACGCTGCCGGAGTTCTTCAAAGACCCGATCGCGCTGGCCGAGAGCTTTGGCTTCACGAACTTCCGGGAAGCCTGGGACCAAGCCAATTTCGCCCAGTACATGGTGAACAGCGTCATCTACACCACGGTGGCCACCGCGATCTTCGTGCTGACGTCGGTGTTTGTGGCCTTCCCGATCGCTCGTGGCTACTTCAAGGGCCACAGGATCATGTTGACCCTCTACGTGATCGCATTGTTCCTGCCTCCGGCCCTTATCCCGCAGTTCCAGTTGATCCTCAACCTCGGTCTGTTCAACACCAGGGCCGGCTACATCCTGCTGTTCCTTGTAAATCCGATCGGCATGATCATCCTGGTCAACTACATCAAGTCGATTCCTCGTGAACTCGACGAGTCGGCTGCAGTCGACGGATGCGGCTACTACCGCTTTGTGCTCACGATCATCCTGCCGTTGATCAAGCCGGCCATCGCCACCGTGACCGTGCTACACGCCATCGGTATTTGGAACGAGCTGATCCTGGCCATCATCTATCTCAGCAACGACGACCTCTATCCGGTAACCCGAGGTTTGATCGCCTTCGAGGGTCTGTACGGCAGCAACTGGCCGGCCTTGGCCTCCGCCGTGTTGATCCTCATGGTGCCGATGCTGATTCTGTTCATGTTCATGCAGCGCTACATCATCTCCGGGCTGACGTCCGGAGCGGTGAAGGGCTGAGCGGAGTCGGTTGCGGGTTGATGTCGGGAATCACCGTCACCGATGTGGAAGTGATTTTGACCCAGCCAAGTTTCTCCCGCTTGGCTGTGGTCAAAGTCCACACCTCCGAGCCTGGTCTCTACGGAGTCGGGTGCGCAACGTTCACCCAACGCATCCACGCTGTGGCCGCCGCCGTCGAGCGACATCTCAAGCCGTTTCTGATCGGGCGCCCCGTCGACCGCATCGAAGAGCTGTGGCGCATGATGATGGTGCACGGCTATTGGCGCAACGGGCCGGTGCTGAACAACGCCATCTCCGGGATCGACCAGGCCCTGTGGGACATCAAGGGCAAACAGGCGGGAATGCCGGTGCACGATTTGTTCGGCGGCAAATGTCGGGAGGCGGCCCGCGTCTATGTGCACGCCAATGGGTCGACCATCGATGAGGTGGTTGCCGACGCCAAGCGTTTGGTGAGTGAAGGTTTCCGCTGTGTCCGTCTGCAGCTGCAGGGTTACGGAGGGAGTGGAGGCGAGCTTCACACGCCAGACGGTGCCCTCGAAGGGGCCTACTTCGATCCCAGGGCTTATGCCCGAGACGCCGTCGACCTGATTGCCCGAGCTCGACAGGAGCTTGGAGACGAGATCGAGCTCCTCCATGATGTGCACGAACGCCTGAGTCCGATCGACGCCGTGCAACTGGCCAAAGACCTGGAGCCGTTCAAGCTCTACTTTCTGGAAGACGCCTTGGCGCCGGAGGACGTGGCCTGGTTCACCAACATCCGCTCTCAATGCGCCACGCCTTTGGCCATGGGCGAGCTGTTCAACAATCCTCACGAGTGGCAACCGTTGATCACCGATCGGCTGATCGACTTCATCCGAATGCACATCAGCCAGATCGGAGGACTCACCCCGGCCCGAGCGGTGGCATCGTTCGCCGACATGTTCGGTGTGCGCACCGCCTGGCACGGTCCCGGTGACACCTCACCGGTCGGCCACGCCGCCAACCTCCACCTTGAGCTTTGGTCCTCGAACTTTGGCATCCACGAGTGGTACCAGCCGAGCCCTGTCGAGTACGAAATGTTCCCCGGTCTACCAACGGTCGACAACGGCTATCTCCATCCCAACGATCAACCCGGCCTCGGCATCGACATCAACGTCGAGATGGCGGCGCAGTACCCCTGCAAAGAGATCGTCGAACAGTGGACACAGACCCGGCTGCCCGACGGAAGCCCGGCCCGTCCATGACGGCCGGCCGACACCCCGAACTTGCCGGTCGAGTAGCCGTGATTACCGGCGGTGCCAAAGGGATCGGCGAGGCCATCGCCAAGCGGCTGGCGTTGGAGGG
The DNA here is from genome assembly GCA_965216355.1 of Acidimicrobiales bacterium. Classification (GTDB taxonomy): domain Bacteria; phylum Actinomycetota; class Acidimicrobiia; order Acidimicrobiales; family SZUA-35; genus JAHELU01. The sequence continues at coordinate 4,850,168 of CBDCFR010000013.1, read as the reverse complement.
AATGCATCTCGTGCTCGTCGATATGGACGCCGATGCGCTCGCCTCCACCAGCGCCGACCTGGGTACGAGCGGTACCCAGGTGCTCGAAGTTGAAGGGGATCTTGCCCAACAACAGACCGTCGAAGGAATCTTCGCCAAGGCCGTTGAGCGGTTTGGCACCGTGGATGTGTTGGTCAACAACGCCGCCGACCTGGTCCGCCGCCCCGCCCTCGAGGAACACGATGGGCTACTCAGAGGACAACTGGAGCTCAACGTGGCCAGCCCCTACCTCTGTTCCCAACGGGCCGCCCGCATCATGGCCGCCAATGGTGGGGGAGCGATCATCAACATCTCGTCGGTCGGCGGCCTGCGTGCCCATCACACCGGCCTTCCCTACGACGTGACCAAAGGAGCGATTAACTCCATGACCCAGGCCATGGCCATTGAACTCGGCCAGCATGGGATCAGGGTGAACGCGATCGCCCCCGGCGTCACCCGCACCTACCGCTGGGATGCGGCGTCGTCCGAACGAAGGGATGCCCTGGCGGCCAAAATCCCTCTCGGCCGCTTCGGCTTGCCTTCCGAAATGGCGGCCGTGGCGGCGTTCCTGGCCTCTGACGACGCTGCCTACATCACCGGCCAGATCCTCTGCGTCGATGGCGGTATCACCGCCCAACTCAGCCCCCCTGGTCCCAACCCGCTATGAGAGTCATGACTGCGTCAACCAATCTGAAACTTCTCGCCTCCGTGCTGCTCGTCGCCGGACTGGGCGCTGCCGCCTGCGCCGCCGAATCCACAGAGACCGAGTCCACCAGTAGCGATTCGACGGCGACCACGCTCGTCGAGGTCGAGGCCACGACGACCACAGAAACCACTGAGGCCACAACCACCACGGTTGCGGCGACGGACTTGATCACGATCCCCGAGCCGCTGCCGGTCGATGAGTCCGATGGCTGGACCCTCGTTTGGAGCGACGAGTTCGACGGCGACACCATCAACCTCGACAACTGGACCTACGACTTGGGTGGCTGGGGCTGGGGCAACGGGGAAGCCCAGACCTACACCGACCGCCCGGAAAACGCTCGCCTCGAAAACGGCCTCCTCGTGATCGAAGCCCGCCAGGAGCAATACGACGGTGGCTACTACACCTCAGCCCGAATGAAGACCGAGGGTCTGCAGGAGTTCAAGTACGGCCGCATCGAAGCCCGTTTGAAGGTGCCGGAGGGAGCGGGAACGTGGCCGGCATTTTGGATGCTCGGATCCGGCTTCTCCCATGACGCCACCGAGCCCGAGTTCAAGTGGCCCAACGTGGGCGAGATCGACGTGATGGAGTACATCGGTCGGGAGCCCGACCTCGTTATGGGCACCATTCACGGCCCTGGCTATGCGGGTGCTCTTGGTCTCACGAGATGGAACCGGCAGGACTTCCCAATCGCGGATGAGTTCCACACCTATGCCATCGAATGGGACGAGTCGGGCATCAGCTGGTTTTTCGACGGCGAGTTGTACAACACCCTCACGCCCGCCGACCTCAATGGCCGGGACTGGGTGTTCGACAAGGAATTCTTCATGATCGTCAACCTCGCCATCGGAGGTACGCTCCCCGGGCCGATTGGTCTCGACGTGGAGTTCCCGCTGTACCTGTATGTCGATCATGTTCGTGTCTACCAACAGGTCGGAGCCTCGTAACGGTGAACGAATCACTCAGCGATGCACTGATTGCGCGCATGACGCTGCCGGAAAAGGCCGGCCAACTCGCCCAGGTGGAGAAGAACTCGATCACACCCGATGAGGTGGCCGAGTATGCCATCGGATCGGTGCTCTCGGGTGGCGGGGGGAACCCCGATCCCAACAATGCTGCCAACTGGCGCGCTATGGTCGAGGCGTTTCTCGACGGGGCGAAGCGCTCCCGACTCGGCGTTCCCTTGCTCTACGGCACCGACTCCGTACACGGTCACTCCAACGTGCACGGCGCCACCATCTTTCCTCACAACATCGGCCTCGGGGCCGCAGGAGACGAGGATCTGGTGGAGCGGGTCTATCAGGCTACGGCAGCCGAAACCGCTGCCACCGGCGCGCGATGGGCGTTCGCCCCGACCGTCGCCGTCGGCCTCGATCCTCGTTGGGGGCGAACCTACGAATCGTTTGGCTCCGATACCGAGCTGGTTGGTCGGCTCGGCGCCGCCGCGGTGCGGGGTTTGCAAGGTGGTCAGGGCCATGCCGCCGTTGACGGGGCTCGGGTTGCGGCGTGTCTCAAACACTACGTGGGCGACGGTGGCACCACCTGGGGATCTCTCGACAAAGTGGACTGGATCGACTGGTGGGACGGTTGGGGCCCCCGCTGGAAGATCGATCAGGCCGACACCCGGGTTGACGAGGCGACGTTGCGGTCGGTGCACCTGGCCCCGTATCTCGGCGGACTCGCCGCCGGTTCGCTGACGGTGATGGCGTCGTACAGCTCCTGGAACGGCGAGAAGATGCACGGTCATCATTATCTGCTGACCAATGTTCTCAAGGATGAACTCGGCTTTGAGGGTTTTGTGGTTTCCGACTGGCTTGGCATCGATCAGCTCGACGCCGACCCCTACTCGTGCGCCGTACGGGCCATCAATGCCGGTGTCGACATGGTGATGGTGCCCTTCGAGTTTCGTCGGTTCATAGACAACGTGGTCGCCGCGGTAGATAACGGAGAGATAACATCCGATCGCCTCGACGATGCCGTGCGTCGCATCCTTCGGGTGAAGGAGGCGCTGGGGCTGTTCGACGCCGACCAGCCCGAACTGCCTTCGGTGGACATCGTGGGTTGTGAGGAACATCGGGCACTGGCTCGGGAAGCGGCGGCAGCCTCGGTCGTACGTCTGAAGGATCCGGACCACGTGTTGCCCTTTACCCCCGGCCAGTCGGTCATCGTTGCCGGAGCGGCGGCCGACGACATCGGATTGCAGTGCGGAGGATGGACCATCGAGTGGCAGGGCGGTGCCGGCCCGATCACTCAGGGCACCTCGATCTTCGATGGTTTACGGCAACGCGGGCTCGGCGGTGAGGGCGGAGAGGGCGAAGAGATCGTCCATCTACCTGATGGCCGCACGTCGGCGGAGACGCGAGCCGACGTCGGTTTGGTTGTTGTGGCCGAGCCGCCCTACTGCGAAGGTGCCGGTGACCAAGCCGATCTGAGTTTGCCGGCCGTGGACGTGGAGTTGATACGGCGAGTTCGACCACTGGTCGATCGGCTTGTGCTATTGATACTCAGCGGACGCCCGGTTGTGCTCTCCGAGGTACTCGAGGAGTGCGACGCGATCGTCGCCGCTTGGCTGCCGGGTACCGAAGGCAACGGAGTTGCCGATGTACTTGTTGGAGCCCTGCCGTTTCGAGGGCGTCTCCCAAGGCCGTGGCCGGCAACGTCGGCCGAGGTGGATCGGCCTGAACAAGAGCTCCTACAGGACTCATCAACGAGAGGAACACAAGAGTGGACAGTCGGGCACGGGGTGACATCGTGACGAGTACTGCGGCCGATGTGGTCGCCGGAGCTGAGGCGACCGGCCGGTTTGTTACCGACGGTGGTGACGACTGGTATCAGATCGTCGATTACGACCTTCTAGATCCTTTCTTCATCACCGTCGTCAGCCCCGACGATCACTGGCTCTACGTATCGACCAGCGGTGCGCTGACCGCCGGTAGAGGGTCGGCTGACCGATCGTTGTTCCCCTACGAGACCGATGACCGCCTCCACCGATCTGGTGGACGAGTCGGACCCGTGACCATTATTCGTGCGGATGACGGGGCCGCGGTGTGGCGCCCGTTTGCCGTTGATGTTCCGATCGGCTCGGTGCGTCGAACGTTGTTTAAGTCCACGTTCGGCGACCGCCTCCGATTCTCCGAACACCACCCTGGCCTGGGCATGACCTTTAGCTACACCTGGGTGGCCGCCGGCCGCTTTGGCATTGTTCGCTCTTGTGAGCTGTCGCTCGACGCCGGCCGGACTCCTACCGAGGTCGATGTGCTTGACGGAATGGTCGATATTCTGCCCAGCGGAGTTGACATCGAGACACAGCGCGGCGCCAGCACATTGGTCGATGCCTACCGGCGAAGCGAACTGATCGGACCGTCCGGCCTGGCTCTTTACACTCTTGAGGCCTTGGTCTCGGATCAAGCCGACCCGGCCGAGTCTCTGCGAGCGAACGTGATCTGGACTCACGACTTCGGCGACGGACTTGGTGATGCCACCACCGTGATGTCTGATCGTGACGTTCGCCGGTTCTTGTCGGAAACCGACCTGTCGCCGGAGGAGCTGGTTACCGGCCGCAAGGGCGCTTACCTGCGGTCGTCCGCTGTCACCGTCCGCCCCGACCGGACGTTGAGATGGGCCACGGTGGCCGATGTGGACTACCACCACGGCGCTGTGAACGACCTCGTGGCGTGGCTCGGGGCCACCGAGCCGGCGCAACGTTGGGCCGAAGTCGAGCATGCCATCGATCAGTCCCGCGATCGTCTTGACGCCATCGTGGCTCAAGCCGATGGACATCAGGTCACGGCTGACCGTCGAGCAACCGTTCACCATCTGGCCAACGTGATGTTCAACGTGATGCGTGGCGGTGTGTTCGTCGACAGCCACCAGGTCGAAGTGGCGGCGGTGACGAGGAGCATCGAGGGCCGCAACCAAGGCCTGATGAAACGTTTTGTTGCCGCAACAGTCGATCTACCTCCGACGGTCGACATCGCTGAGCTTCGTTCGGCGGTGAAACACGATGTCGACTTGTTGCGTCTGGTCAACGAGTACTTGCCACTCACGTTCAGTCGTCGCCACGGAGATCCGAGTCGGCCGTGGAACAAGTTCAACATCGCACCTCGAGCCGCCGACGGGTCGACCGCTATCGGCTACGAAGGTAATTGGCGAGACATCTTTCAGAACTGGGAAGCACTGCTCAACAGCTATCCGGGCTACATCGAGTCGGTCGCGTCGAAGTTTCTTTCCGCTTCAACGCTCGATGGTCATAACCCGTACCGGATCACCGATCGTGGAATCGATTGGGAGGTCCCCGAGGACGGCAGCTGGGGGAACTTCGGATACTGGGGCGACCACCAGATCGTGTATCTCCATCGACTCTTGTCGGTGGCCGAGCGGTTCCAGCCCGGCCTTTTGGAGTCGAAGCTTGGTCTGGCCTCTTATTCGTACGCCGACATCCCCTACCGGATCCGCCCGTACGCCGATCTCGTACGTGATCCGAAAAACACAATTGACTTCGACACCACCCATCAGGAACAGATCGCTGCCCGCGAGTCCGTTATGGGCTCCGACGGCCGGCTGGTGCCGGCTCCCAACGGCGAACCGGGAGAGGTGCATCTCGGCACGTTGGCCGAGAAGCTGATGATTCCGGCAATGGCCAAATTGTCGAATCTCGTGGCCGGCGCCGGCATCTGGATGAACACCCAACGTCCGGAGTGGAACGACGCCAACAATGCGCTGGTCGGCAACGGCGTGTCGGTTGTAACCCTGTTCCACCTGCGCGACTACGTGCTGTTCATCGACGATCTGCTGAGCCGGGCCACGGTGTCGGAGGTGGCCGTCGACGGGGCTGTGGCCGACTGGATCGACGATGTCGAACGGGCCCTTGTTGACCACGTTGCCATGGCCGAACTCGATCGGGCGATCACGCCCGCCGAGCGGCGTTCCATGCTGGATCAACTTGGCGAGGCGTTCAGTCGCTACCGGGCTCGAGTGTATGAACACGGTCCCGCCGGTCCCGCGGAGATATCAGTCGATCGCCTTCGCAGCCTGCTGGCGGCGGCCAAACCTCACCTGCAGCGAGCGGTTGCGGCGGCCGGCGAACGCTCCGACGGTTTGGTGGAAACCTACAGCCTGTTGCGACTTGAACCCGGAGCGGCCCACGTCGAGCCGCTATACGAGATGTTGGAGGGACAGGTGGCATCGCTTGCCGGTGGTCACACCGAAGCCACCGAAACGCTCGGCCGGCTCGACGCTCTGTTCAGCAGCGACGTCTATCGCGCCGACCAACAATCGTTTGTGCTCTATCCCAATCGAAAGCTGCCGAGTTTCGTCGAGAAGAACATCGTTAACGGCGAGTTGCTGACCGATCCCATCAGAAGGCTGATGGGTACCGACGCCGGCAGTTCGATCTTGAGGGTCGACGGCGCTGGGCAAGTGCATTTCGACGCATCGTTGGTGTCGCCTCGTGAACTTCGGGCTCGTCTTCGGGCCCTGGCTGGAGTCGACGAGGTCGGTTCGCTGATCGCCGAGGCCGAGGACGATTTGATTGCCGCCTACGAAGCGGTGTTCAATCATCGAGCCTTCACCGGTCGGTCGCAGTCGATGTACCGCTACGAGGGACTCGGGTCGATCTACTGGCACATGGTCTCGAAGCTGTTGCTGGCGGTTCAAGAACAGGTGATGTCACTGTCGGCTGTGGATCAGAACCACGAGGCAATCCCAGCCCTCGCCGCGTATTATCAGCGGATTCGTGGCGGACTGGGGTTCATGAAGTCGGTGGCAGAGCAGGGCTCGTTCCCCACCGATCCTCACTCCCACACTCCAAGTCATACCGGTGCCCAGCAGCCCGGAATGACCGGCCAGGTCAAAGAGGGTGTGCTGATCCGCTGGGGTGAGCTTGGTATTGAAGTCGACGATGGTTGCGTTTCGTTCCGCCCCATTTTACTTTCGAGCGACGAATTCCTTGGTGAGCCGACGCCTTGGCCGGCGTTGGGTTCCGACGGATCGTTACCTGAAGGAACGCTTGGGTTCACCTATTGCTCGGTACCCCTGGTCTACCACCTGGGTGATGGAGAATGGGTTGAGGTCAGCTACTCCGGCGGTCGGACGAGCGAACGGTTGCCCACCGCCGGGCTTGATAGCGAAACAAGTCGGGTACTGTTCGCCCGTCGAGGCGAGATCGATCGGATCGACGTCGGCGTCGATAGGTCGCGGTTGCTCGGGTAGATCCGTCTCGCTTCAGTAACGCATGGTCAGGGTCCGGTGATGTTCGCCGAAGGCGTCGGCCTGCTGACCCAATACCGCCTCCGACCAGAGGTGATAGTCAAGGCCGGGCCCGCTCACCCGGTTGCCCTGCTCCGCCAGAGCGGCCCGTAAGCGGGCGCCCGTGTACACCGTGGCCCAGCGGATCGCATGTTCGGCTTCGCTGTCGGCCGGCACGATCCGGCGGTTGTCGACGGCTTCGGCCAGCTCGGAGCTGTAGACCATGAGGCCGAAGTGTCGGAAGACCCGAGGGAGCATGTAGTCGGGATACACCGGGAAGTCCTGATAGTTGGTGAAGTTCCAACCCATCCCGGCCGTCATGATTGCTGCGGCGAGATACGAAAGCTTGTCGAACCAAAGCTCACCTTCGGTGGTCGTCACCCTGTCTTGGTAGCCCGGCATCGTCTCGGAGAGGAGCCGTGCCACGTCGACGGCGTCGGCCTTGGCCTCAGCCACGAGATTAATGGCGTTGCCATCCCAGCGTTCGTTCAACGTAATAGCGACTTTTCGTAGGGTTTCGATTCGCTCGGGCAGCAGTTGCAGCGTGCCCCGACCCTGAAAGATGGTTGGCCCGGCGTCGTCGGGTAGGTCGGCAAACCAACCGAGTGTCAGTCCGTTGTCGTCGAGGAGGCGGGTGAACGTGGCGAAGATCCCTGGTGCGTCGTCGAGCCATTCGCCATTGTGTTCGGTCGCCCACATCTGCTCGCCCTCCGGCGGCCACAGACAGGCCAACACCGACACCGACAGCGTGACGTAGGTGTACCACCAGCTCTCGTCACGCTCGGTTGGTGTGCCGGGGTAGTCGAACCGGGGGAGGGGCATGTCGACGTCGGCCCAGTTCTGCGCCAGGCGATCAATCGCTGCCCCGTCAACCGAGACCCCCCAAGAAGGCGGTGGCGGCTCAGCGGCAAGATCAACAATCACAACAGGATTGTAGGCAGCGTTGCTCGGCGAGGACCGTCGGCACCGATCAACCGCCGGAATCGAGAAACCCGGCGATCAACCGGGGACGGGCTTGATACAATCGTCTCTTGCTCTCGACTGGATAGTTGGTCGGAGCAGACGTCAGTCATGGCGACGTAGCTCAGTTGGTGAGAGTGCTCGACTCATAATCGAGAGGTCGTGGGTTCAAGTCCCACCGTCGCTACTGCCGATCCGACGGTGTCGGACCTAACCGAGTTTGCCTTTGGCAAACATCGCTGGCTAGATCGCTAGCCGTTCTTGGCTGGCTGCTCCGGCGGCTCAGCAAGAAGCTTGCCCTTAGGGGTGCTCTTCTTATCGGTCGATGGTTTGTCGGTTGGTGCCTTGCTGGACGACGTCTTGTCGTCGGCTGTGCTCTTTGTAGTGCTGACAGATTTCTCGGCCTTCGCCGGCGCCTTGGACCCTGGCTGAGTGGTAGTCGGTTGGGGCTGAGTGGTAGCGGTCTGCTTGTCTTTCTTCTCCGAAACCTGGGTCGCTCCGGGTTTGGATTTGTTTCCGGACTTTGCACTGATGGTTGTTGTGGTCGCCGACTTCTCGGTCTTCTTCGACTTTCCGCCCCCGGTGTTCGTGCCGCCGTCCACGGTTGTGATGGTCTCGGTTACCGGCGGCTCGTCATGTTGAATGGCGACCGGACCGGCCAGTCCCGGCCCTGAGCCTGTGGTTGCAAATGTGGTCGTGGTTTCGAGCGCCTCGGTGTCCGTGGGACTGGTAGCGGGAGCGCCTTCGGGGGAATTAGCGGCCGGCTCAGAAGTGGTGGAGTCGGACTCCTCCCTGGCAGGTGATCTGTCGACATCGCCCCCGACAGCATCCTCAACCATTTGTTCAGTTGCCTGTTCAGTCGTCTGTTCGACAATCGGATCTTCCGCAGGTCCGGTTGTCGGCTGGTCGGATGCCGGATCGGCCGGCGAATCGCCTTGGACGATATTGGCCGGCTCGGCAGCCGCCACTGTCACTGGCGCCGCCGCCGTGAAAACTTCCACCGGCTGCTGGGATGCGAGCTCGAGAACTGTCTGCCCGGTGAAAATGTCCATCGCCACATCAGTCGTGGAATCGGTGCTCGACTCGCTGGACATCGTGCCGAGCGACTGGGAGGCGATAACCATGGTTCCCGACGAAACGCTGCCGACGAGAATGGCGGCTACGACCGAGGTCGCCGCCGTCCTCTCAATTGCCACCGAAATCAGCGCGTTGCCTAGGGTCATCGTCCAATCACTCTTACGAGGCTCAATTGCCTGAGCCGACGGATATCTACGTGAGAGGTTTCGACGAGGCGCTGTGCCGCCTTAAAAGAAGTGGTAAGTCAGCCCTGAGTGCCGTAGGCCGCAAGGTCCAGACACACTGAGGCTGATGACCTGGGAGACCTCTGGGTCCCCGGGTTCAGGCGCTAGCCAACGATGGATTGGGCCAAAGCCAGATCTCGAAAGGCAGTGTCCAAGTTGCCGATCGATACCTGAAACTCGTCGAGGTGGTTGCGCTCCATAAGCTCGGTGAGCTCGGCTCGACACTCGCCGGGGCTGCCAACGATGGCGAATTGACCGACCCATTCCGGGCGCACATTCTCGGCGGCCGCGTCGAGCCCTCCGTCGGCGATGGCCGTGCGCATCCGCGCCACATCGTCGTCGCTCATCCCGATGCGGCTCCGAACCTCCGCCGGTGAGTCGACGAGCCGGAAGGTCAAACCTCGGCGAGTGGCCTCGAACGAGTCGTCGTCGGTGACCAACGCCGTCATGTAGCTCAATCGGGGGCGTGGTCGTCCCTTGGCCTCGGCCGCGGCGGTGATCGCCTCAACGTGCCCGCCAATCAGATCTTTGTGCAGGTACGACAACATGAACCCATCGGCCAACTCACCGGCCATCGTCATGACCTTGGGTCCACGCCCAGCGATCCAGATCGGAATGTCGGCTCGACCGAAGCCCAGTCGGGCTTGGCTGAACCCACCGGTCGTTCCATCAAGATCGACCTGCTCGCCCGACCAGAGAAGACGACTTGCCTCAATGAGATCGCGCATCGCCGATAGCGGGCGCGTCCGTTCGATGTCCATTGGAGTCAGGGTTAGGCCACCGCCGGCGCCGATTCCCAGCGTGACCCGCCCGCCCGACAGCTCGTCGAGGGTTGCGATGGCCGCCGCCGTCACTCCAGGGTGACGGGTGTACGCGTTGGTGATCCCGGTGCCAAGTTCAATTCGATCGGTGGCGGCGGCCACGGCGGCCAACGTTACGTAGCACTCCCGAGCGGCCAAACCCTCGTCGGGAATCCAGACACGCCGGTACCCGAGCCGCTCAGCCTCAACGGCGGCGGCCACAACCTCGTGAACCGAGCCTTCCGGCATGATCATGCAGGCCAGATCTGTCATGACCGGCCAATGTAACCGGGCCCCGCCGCTCCCGTCGAGCCCTCGACCGTCCATCGCCCTGACTGATACGATCCGCCGATGGAACTTGGAGGCCGCACCGCATTGGTCACGGGCGGAGCCCATCGGGTCGGGCGAGCGATTGCCTTGGCTCTGGCCGAAGCCGGAGCCAATGTCGGCATCGGCTATCACCACTCGGCTGAGGCTGCCGCCGACACGGTCAAGACCATTGAGGAGGCCGGACGGCGAGCGTATGCCGCGTCGGCCGACCTGTCGGCCAGCGCGGGGTGTCGACAGCTGATCGACGACGTGGCCGCCGAACTTGGGCCGATCGATGTCTTGGTCAACAGCGCCTCGTCGTTTGCCCGGGATGAGTTCCCCACCACCGACACAAGTGTGTGGAACGACACGTTCGATGTTGTATTGCACGCCCCCTTTCACCTGAGCAACGCTGTGGCTCCGTCCATGCTGGAGCGAGGCCACGGGGTGATCATCAACATCGTTGACTTGTCGGCTTGGCAACCGTGGCCGGGGCGAGCAGCGCACAGCGTGGCCAAGGCCGGTCTTCTCGCTCTCACCCGCCAGCTTGCCGTTGAATTGGCGCCGTCGATCAGATGCAATGCCGTGGCTCTTGGCCCGACCATTCAGCCGACGAAGTTCTCCGAGGCCCAGATCGAACGGCTACGCAACCGCACCCTCCTGGGTCGGTGGGGAGGTGGCGCCGAAGCCGGCCGGGCGGTGCGGTATCTGGTGGAGGCTGAGGCTGTGACCGGTGAATGCCTTACCGTGGATGGGGGAGAGCAACACGAACACGTCCGCCACCGCTTCGAGGACACCCCACCTCGTCGGCTGTAACGTTTGGTCGGTTGGTTTGTCTAGACAATCATGAAGATCTTCAATTCGACCGCAACCTCAAGCACAACCTCAAGCACAGCCGAGCAGCGCCGGCCAATGGCGGTGGCCGAGCGCCACTATGTCAACGGCAACCCCCTCAAGGGGCCGTGGCCCGAGGGCATGTTGACCATCGTGCTGGGCAAAGGTTGATTCTGGGGACCCGAGGCCAAGTTCTGGTCTCTTCCCGGCGTCTACAGCACCGCCGTCGGCTACGCCGGTGGAACCACCGCTCATCCAACCTATGAAGACACCTGCCGCGGCGGCACAGGCCACGTCGAGGTCGTGCAGGTCGTCTATGACCCCGATGTCATCTCGACCGAGCGATTGTTGAACGAGTTCTGGCTCGATCATCGGCCGGTTGTCGACCGCTCTGATACTGGCGGTGATCCGCTGGCCAGTCGTGATGGCCGCACCGACCAGTACCGGTCGATCATCCTCACCACCACGGAGGAACAGTTGGCACTGGCGCTCAAACATCGGGCCGCGCTCGACGCCAACCTCGGTGATCGTCGGGGGATCGCAACCCAGGTGGCCACCCAAATCTCACGGCTGGATGAGTTCTACTACGCCGAGGACTACCACCAGCAGTATCAGGCCAAACGAGCCCAGCGCTACAGCTGCTCGTAACAGCTTGTATTAAACATGTATTTATTCTAATGTTGAATGCATGGAACTTGTACTCATTGGTTTGGCGGCCTTTGCCACGTCAATCCTGAGCGCGCTGGCGGGCCTAGGCGGCGGCATTCTTCTGCTCGCGGTGATCGTGCAGTTCTTCGCCCCAACCACCGCCATCCCAATCCACGGCGGCATTCAGCTCGCATCCAACGGATCACGAGCCTTCATCCTTCGAGAACACATTGCCTGGCGACCGGTGGCATGGGCTTCGTTGCTGCTGTTCCCGGCCAGCCTGCTGGGAGCAACAGTGGCCACCTGGATGCCGGAACAGGCCACCCGTCTTGCGATCGGCGTGTTTGTGTTAATCGTGGCCTGGCGCCCGAGCATGCTCAAGTGGAAAGGGTCAGACCGTCTCCCCGATCGAGCCATGATCCCCGTCGGAGCCGTGTCGGGATTCTTGAACTCGACGGTAGGGGCCAGCGGACCGGTCACATCGCCGTTCTTCAAGGCGGTCACCGTCGGGCACATTGCCTTCGTCGCCACCGCCGGGGCCTCCCAAGTGCTGGCCCATCTGTCGAAGATCGTGGCGTTCTCATTCGAAGGTTTCTCGCCACTCGACCACGTGGCGGTGATCGGGGTCGGCGCCGGTGGGGTGATTCTAGGCAGCTGGGTGGGCACCCGTCTTCTCGGGAGAATCAGCGAGCAGCATCTAAACACGTTGTTCAAACTGGTGCTCACCGCTCTGGCCGTCCGCATGATCGGTCAGGCCGTGTTGGCGCTACTGGGCTAGGGTCGACTGCGCCTTAGCGATTCTCAGCCTTCGCCCGAAGGTTGAGAGCCGAGCAACCTCTTGGCTGCCGCAATCACCATTGCCGAGGCGAGGGCCAGCGTGACAACCTGCACGAGAAATGTGCGGCTTGGTGCTTGACCGAGGGCGGCAGCGGCGACGAGCGCCAGCACCGCGGTGCCGCCCACAACGGCGGCAACCTCTTCAACCCGGCGACGGTTGACGGAGCGGCTGCGAACATGTCCGTCGCGTCGCTCGATGGCATCCCAGGCCAGTTCGGAAGTCACGTACCAGAGACAACCGATAAGCGTCGCTCGGAGCCAGTCCTGTGTCGGCTCGGATGCAATCTCGATCATGGCGCCGGCCAGAACCGGCAGTCCGGCCAGTCCCACCCCGGTTGACCACCCGACAACGACGCTGGCGGCCAGGATCACGAACCCGGCTCCGGACAACTGCGACGCTTCGGCCGGGTGTTCCGACGTTGTCAACACGATGATGAGAACCGTGATGAGCGCAAGTCCCACCGCCGCCCACGACACAACCAGGCGCCAAACGCTTCCAGCCTTTGGGCTCCCCGTGACCTCGGGTGAACTGGCGGTCATCGGTTGACCGCCTGTCGAGCCGCCCCTCGACCTACGCTGCGCCGGCGGATCAACTCGTGAACGGCTATGTCGATTGGTTGATCGGCCTGCCAGCGCGCTGGGGTTACTCCATGTTGAGCGAGTTCATCCCGCATGATTGAGCGCTCGGCCTGCCACATCCGCCAGCCCAATTCGCTCAGCATCGACCTGTCATCTTCTTTATTCTGTGCAGTGTCCTGTTTATGGTCCTTGGGTGCGCTCTGCACCTCGCCGCCTCGGGCTCCGAGGGCCGGGTCACACTCGATCACAGCAATGTCATGACCCCGCCCGGCCAAGACCAGGAGGGCATCGGTAAAACGCTCATCGAGCAACGGCGACAAGGCAATGATCATCGAACGGGGCGGGAGCGCTCGAGGTGAAATCAACGCCAAATCGCGATTGGCGGCGCTGGCGAAAAGACCGGTGGCCAACAGCGCGTCGATCAATCGTTGAAGCTGCAACGCCCCGGTACCGGGAACAACCCAGCGCACCAGACCTCCGAGTTCAACCAGGCCAACTCGGTCGGTCACAGCCAGATGGCTCTCGGCCACGGCGATGGCGGCTTCGACGGCCAAGCCGACAACGGCCGGGGCGTCATGGCCGGTTTCGACAAACGAATCGAGCAACAGCACCACCTCGGTGGCACGATCGGGGTGTCGCTGAGACACCCAGAGATCCGGCGACCGGGCACTGACTCTCCAGTTGATGTCACGCAACGAGTCACCAGCACCGAACTGTCGCAGGTCGGCGTACTCAATTCCTCGCTCGGCCAGTCGAGAACCGTGAGTACCGGTCGTGCGGCGAACCAGACGGGGAGCAACCATGGCCCGCAGTTGCCGGGGGGTCGGATGGACTCGGATCGGGGTCGGGTCGCTGACCGTTCCCGTCCAGCGCATCAAACCAAACGGCTCCAGCACCTCCAGGTGAACGCGCCCGACGTCGAACATGCCCCACTGGGCGGCCGGGATGGTGAACGAGATCGTTGCCCGGCGGTTCCGATCGGCCACGCTCGATTCGGCCGCCGGCGCGGCCGCCGATGTTTCCTCGGAGTTGAATTTCCAGATCGGATCGGCCTGCGCCTTGATGAAACTCGAGAAACCGGAGACCGACGCTGAAACCTCGACCAGGTCGTCGACCATCACTCGATCATTGTCTACCGACACGGCAATGTCCGGTGCCTGCCGACTCGACATCGCCACACCGGCGGCCAACAACACAAACCAGGGTGTGATCATGACAACCACGGCGGCTTGCCCGATCAGCACCGCGATCACGACAGCGAGCGACGAGAACAGTAGGGCAAACAGGAACCGTTCGGTCGAACGTCGTTTCATAGGCTTCTTTGCGTCATTAACTAATACGCGGCAGGAGGATGTTCGCTGCTGTACGCCGACGGTTGCGACATGCTTGACGGCAGCGTGGATGGCGTCGGGACGGTGTCAAGACATTCCTCAATCACCGATGCCGGCTCAAGACCTCTCACCCAGAGTTCGGGGCGAAGAACGATTCGATGGGCCAATGTCGGCACGGCGACGGCTTTGATGTCGTCGGGAGTGACAAAATCTCGACGATGAAGAACCGCCCAGGCCCTCGACATCTTGACCAGCGCTTCGACACCTCGCGGGCTGGCTCCGGCGTTCACCTTGCCGTTTTCCCGCGTTGCGTGCACCAAAGCCACGGCGTAGTCGATGATGGCGGCCGACACGGCAACGTCTTCCATCGAACCCTGCAACGCCACAATCGTTTCACGGTCGACAACGGGACGCAGCGTGGTGTCGTCGTGGCGCCGCAGCAATCGCCGCCGAATGATCTCGGCGTCGTCTTGAGGAGTCGGGTAGCCGATGGAGGTACGGATGAGAAAGCGGTCGATCTGGGCCTCAGGCAGGGGATAGGTTCCTTCGAACTCGATCGGGTTCTGGGTGGCCAGAACCACAAACGGTTGCGGCAACCGGTGAGAAACGCCGTCGACCGTCACCTGTCGTTCCTGCATGGCTTCGAGCAGGGCGGCCTGGGTCTTGGGCGGAGCACGGTTGATCTCGTCGCCCAACACGATGTTCGAGAAGATCGGGCCGGGTCGGAACTCGAAATCCTGTTTGCGCTGGTCGTAGAGCAGCGAGCCGGTTACGTCGGCCGGCATAAGATCGGGAGTGAACTGGACTCGCCCGACCGTCAAACCTGTGACCTGCCCGAGAGACCGGGCGATCAGTGTCTTCCCCAGACCGGGAAGGTCTTCAAGAAGAACGTGGCCGATGGCCAGCAGACCGCCGAGCACCAACTCCAACTGCGGCCGCTTGCCGACCACAACCGTCTCCAACTCGTCGAGGATCCTGGAGGCGATGTCGCCGGCCTGGGCGACCGTCATCTCGGGCCGGACCGGGCTCGGGCTTTGGTTCGTGGGCTCTGTTGCGTTGCTGTCCATCAGGCTCCTTAGATTAGGCTCACCGGTCGATCAATGCTCGCCGAGACCTTGCTGGTCGGTAGGACCAATCACGATGTCGAAGAAAGAGGTGAGCTCTTCGATTGTCGGACGTCGGTCGATCACCGAATCGTCGATCATCCAATGAAGCGGTCCAAGTAGGTGTTGGGTTGGTTCGGGTTGACGCTCGGGATCGATGCCGTGGCGTATCGGAAGGTAGAAGGAGGCGAGCTGCTGGAGCCGGGGCCGAAGGTGTCGGGAATGGGCCCGATCGCTGGCTACTGCTCGATGCATGAGATTCTGGGCCGACCGGGGGCCAAGTAAGGAGGATGTTTCCTCTTCGGTTTTCGTGAATAGGGCGGCCAACCGCTGCCACAACGTGATCTCGCTGGTGGACGACATGGGGCTTACGGTCAGCAGACGATACCCGACGGCGCCCATGGTCCAGATGGCGAAAACGGTGAACCAGACTTCGATCGAGAAACGGCGGTCGTTGGTAGGAATGGAGATCGCCACGGCAAACAATGCGCCCCAAAGCAAGGCGGTCAGGATGCGTCGGGAGTTCATCGGCTGGCACCGTTGACGTCGGACTGGTCTGGTCGGGACGACGCCGAAGCGGTGAGGCTTACCAGCTCATCTTGGGTCCTCCGTAGGGCTTCGGCTGCTTGTTGTTGATCGGCACTGGTGATGGTGTGGCTCGAATATCGAGCCCGTTCGTACAATCTTCCGATGGCAACCAGCGGCTGAGGATCGATGGCTATGGACTCCAGCGTTCGGGAGAGGTGCTCACTGGCGGTTTCGGTGTGTCGACGGGGAAGTTTTTGTCGGGCCAAGGCCTGTTCCACTTCGGCGTAGGCGGCCATCACCCGCGCTCGGGGTTCTCCTTCCTGCAGAAGCTCGAACTGCATCCGTTCGACAACCTCGGAAAGTTGATCGGTGAGATCGTTTGCTTCGTCGGCCTGGAGCGCTGGTTCCTCGGCGGCCGCTCGGCGTCGATTCCACCGAGCGAGCAGCCCGGCAACGGCAAGAACGGTCAAGAGGATGTACACGTCGGAGGCATCGATCTGGATGTCGGGAGGTGGGAGGTCCTCATCCTCCTCGACTTCGACCGGCCCGGGGGTTTCCAACTCGATTGTGTCTTCAGGATCAAGTCTGAGGCCATCGAGAATGTCGGGATTGACGACCGTGATCAACAGCACCAGGCCCAGGAACACCCAGATGACCCAGCGGCTGCGACGAGTTTCCTGCGGCGAAGGCATCGGGCCCTTCTTGGGGGCGGTGATGAGCAGAATGGTTCCGGCTACAAGGGCGATGAGCCATATGACGGTTACCAGATTGCTCAGGTCGGGAAGCCCGATCCAGAACTCGGTTCGGACCGGACGGCCGGCGGCCACGAGGAGAAGGGCCAGCCAGCCTGCAAACGCCGCGACGATGATCAATGCTCGTCGGGATGTGGGCGATCCGGCGCTGTTCCGGGACATACCCGAAAACCCTAGTCCGAATGACCTACTTTCTCGCCTTGACCGTTCAGGAGATGATGCGGTCCGTAAGTGCCGGCTAGGTCTGACATCACCGCTCAAAATCACAAACTCCGCTGGCCCGACCGAAGTCGGTACCAGCGGAGTTCGCTCAGACTATTTGCGTAGTAGGGCTACTACTTGATGATCATCACTTGATGATCTTCGTCACCCGGCCTGCGCCGACGGTGCGGCCACCCTCACGGATAGCGAACCGGAGGCCTTCGTCCATAGCGATCGGGTTGATCAACTCAACCGTCATCTCGGTGTTATCACCAGGCATACACATCTCAGTGCCCTCAGGCAACTGCACCGTACCGGTGATATCAGTAGTCCGGAAATAAAACTGCGGACGATAATTAGCGAAGAACGGCTTATGACGGCCACCCTCCTCCTTGGTCAACACATACACCTGCGCCTCAAAATCAGTGTGCGGCGTAATGCTGCCGGGCTTCGCGAGGACCTGGCCACGCTGCACCTCATCCTTTTCAATACCACGCAACAACGCACCAATATTGTCGCCAGCCTGACCCTGATCAAGGAGCTTGCGGAACATCTCCACACCAGTACACGTGGTCTTTTGCGTGGGGCGGATACCAATAATCTCGAGCTCATCACCCGTGTTGACAATGCCCTGCTCAACCTTACCGGTCACCACCGTGCCACGACCCGTAATCGAGAACACATCCTCAATCGGCATCAAGAACGGCTTATCCAAATCACGCTCCGGCTCAGGAATATAGGTATCAACCGCTTCCATCAACTCCATCACCTTGTCACCAGCATCGCTGTCACCCTCAAGGGCTTTCAACGCTGACACGTGCACGACCGGGACATCATCACCAGGAAAATCATATTCCGAGAGCAGCTCACGAGCCTCGAGCTCCACCAGCTCAAGAAGCTCCTCATCATCAACCATGTCAGCCTTGTTCAACGCCACCACAATGGCAGGCACACCAACCTGGCGGGCCAACAACACGTGCTCACGGGTCTGGGGCATCGGACCATCAGCAGCGCTGACCACCAAGATGGCGCCGTCAACCTGAGCGGCACCAGTAATCATGTTCTTGATGTAATCAGCGTGACCCGGCATATCCACATGCGCATAGTGGCGGGATTCGGTCTCATACTCAACGTGAGACACATTGATCGTGATACCACGCTCCCGCTCCTCAGGAGCTTTATCAATATTGTCAAACGCCGTCGCCGCGTTGCCCTCAACCCGATCAGCCAAAACCTTCGTGATCGCAGCGGTAAGAGTAGTCTTGCCGTGGTCGATGTGACCCATGGTCCCTACGTTGACATGAGGCTTAGTGCGCTCAAACTTCTCCTTGGCCATAACGACCTTTTCCTTCCTTGGATTTCCGGCTAGTCAGTCTGGTCAGCCAGATTGGGTAGTTGGATTGTGTATCGGGTTGCAGCGACAAGCGGTTGTCGCGACTTGTGGACGCCATACTCTCACCGGAAATGATCCGAGCGATACGGTGGCTGCCCGGCGTACCGAGCGGCTGATGCCGGACTCCCGGGGGAGCGATTCCAGCACCAGCGTTCCGTCGCAGAGTTTACCGGCCTTCCGGCCCGAAAACGTCGATATTGCTTGGCGGCCACCTTACGCTCTCACCGGACGAAGGAGGCGACAGGTATGCGGTCGCGCCGGTGGCGTGTTCGGTGACACGGCGCACAGCGTGGTTCCAGCTCCGACGTTACGGTGTGCTTGGTCTGACGGAACGGTGGGTTGTGATCGAGTTCAAGCAGGTCGGTGCTCTGGCAGTCGACACATTCGTGATTGTGGGCTTCCAGAACAACCCGCTTCTGGCGGGTGGTCGGATGGCGTCGACGATTCGATGCGTCGATCGGGCGCCGTTCGCAGTCGTGCAGCATTAGTCGTATGAATGATCGATCAAGGCGCTGGCAAACCGAGTTGTTGGTAATAGGGGTGCCATCGTCGAATGTTGTGCCGTCGCCCCGCACGTGGATCACAACTTCGGTGGTGAGTTCGATGTTCTTCCCGAGGAACAACAAGATGAAGGCATCGGCTCGTTGCTGCGCAACCGACGGGATATCGAAGTCGTCGGCATCTGCGGGTTGCCAGCTCCGTCTCAGCTCGCTCAGCTGGTCGGCCATTGTGGGATCACCGGATGCGTCCGCGGACGCCTTTTGCCCACCAGGCGTGATGTGATCGACCACTGAAAGTGGCGGCGGTGCGTCCGCGACCTCGCCAACAGGAGGATCGAGTGGGGTGGCCGCGACCTGCTGCACCATGGTGTTGAGCGCCTCAGCTACTTGTTTGCCGATGCCGGGTGGTAGGGCGGCACGAATGACGATCATGCCCTCGCCGTCGGTGTGCACAGTCACGCTTCGGTTGTCGTGATGGCGCCGATCACGCTGATCATCGGTTTCGTCACCGGTGAGATGGTTGGCAATAGCGGTGGTAAGTCGATTTGCCGTGCGATTCGCGGCGAGGCGGAGCAGCTCTTGCTCGTTCTCCGGAGTGGCCCAGCGGGTGAGAATCCGTGTCTTCGCATACGACAAGCCATTTGAGCGGAAGGCTTCATCGATGCTGGGAAGTGCATCGAGAGCGTGGCCGACCCGGATCCACTCTCGGGCGGTTGACGTATGAATGTCGAGCGTTTTTGCGATGGCGATCGCAGGGTTCGGGAAACCTTGACGGAACCACTCAAGCCCATCGTCGTACTTGGCGGCGAGACGAACGATCTTGTACTGATTGCTGTTGATCTCGCTGCCAAGCGCCGCAATCTCTTCGACGATCGATAAATACATGGCTGTTCCTCACAACGACATGACAGCTGCACAACGAGTGAGCTGTGATGGATTTGCTTGTGTGGACAGCTGGAACATCGTTCCTGAGGACGAGCTATCGATTCACCCACCGGGTACCAACAAGCCCAGCAACCATCACAACACTACTGATCGGCTGTGACACCCAATCCGCTTGCCCTGGAGAGGTGGTTCACGACCGACCGGTCAACGGCAAGCAGGCAACCATGTCGATGTCGTAGGCGTCGCTGACAACCGTAAGGGTGTTGGCACTTTCGTCGATCCGAAGTCGCACGCCGTCACCGTCGAGGCTGTCGCGGCGTTCTCGACTCCAAACCTCCTCGGCTCTCATGGTCCCCTCGCTGAAACCGCGCTGTTGCAGCGCCGCAGCGTAGTCGCTACGAACATCGGCAACATGTGCTTCCCCGATTGGCCGGAACACTCTCACCGAAGCCGGAGCGAGATCTTCAAAACACGAGCTGACGTACTCGTCGACCAACTCAGCTGATCCGATCTCAATCGCCCCCAGCTCGGCGTGAAGACTGCCGACCGCAAGTCGGTAGGACACGGAGGCGTAGAGCGGGATGGCGAAGAACAGCGATCCGATGAGTAGTCCGACGGCGAGGCCCCACCAGGGCCGGATGCCATCGCGACGATCACGACGCCGCTGTTGCGATTCAGACGAGTTTGACGTCGACGTCTCGGTCACAGACAAATCGTAACATCAGCGGACTCTTCGACCGGCTCCGTACAACCGACGTTACGCCAACTCCCGCATGCGCGCCAGCACGTCGACACCCAGCTGATTCCACACGTCGAGCAAATCGACAAGCACCCAGTTCTCCCGGATCTTCAATCCGTCCGGCGTTTCCTCGACCCGCCAGAAGTCGAGGCTGCGCATCGTGATCGCTTGACCGGTGGGGACTATGCCGAGCCAGCCGTCTCCGGTGATAGTCATCGTCATACCGGGCCAGGCGGTAACGGCGGCATACGGACCGTCACCGAAGAAGTGGGATTCACCCTGATAGCCGCCACGCCGATCGGGCATGGCGGCGAGGAACGGGATCTGGTGGAATCGGCGAAACTGATCAATACCCCGAGAGGATCCGATGCCGTATGGCCCGTACCAGTTGAAGCGTGGATGCCACCAGTAGTCGAGCCGCATGGCTTCTACGGGTTCGGATGGGTGTCTTCCCATGTCTCCCAGCATCCCGATGATGTGGTTGCAAGTGGCAGCCGATGTTTCCGGATCCCACGGCCCTGCCGGCAAGCCGTCTTGGGTGGCCGGAGCGGGTGCTCGCCAGAGGCGGCCAAGACTCGGTCCCATCGGCCACGCTCCGGCCTGGTGCATCAACTCGGGGATGTCCCACAACGCCTGTACCTCGGCGACCTTGCCGTCGACAACACGAAAGAACTCGTGGAACCGCATTGAGGCCGGCCTGTTGGTGGGCGGGATGTCGAGAAACGGCGCAGTGAACGTGCCCATGTAGTCGCCGGCGCATCCCACCCAGTTGTTGCCATCGGGGTCGACGCCGGCCATCACGATGTAATCCCGACGCTCGAGGTCGGGCATCGCCGTGTAAAGCGGAAGCAGCGCTTGGTCGAACCAGGCCTGGTGCCCGTCGAGATCCTCGAAAGGGAAGGCGAGATGAACTGCGGCGTCGTCGGTGAAGAGCGAAGCCAACCCGGCCCGTACGGTGTCGGGGTCGAAGTTGTACATTGCGGCTCGCATCTGATCGAGTCGCCGTCGGTTCGATTCGTGGTCGTGCGCCGCGGCAGCGGTGCTCATCGTGGAATCCGATCGAAGAGGTCGATACCGAACTGATGGAACAGGTGAATCATGTCGACAAACACCCAGTTCTCGACGTACTGCTCGCCCTCCCGTTTCCACCAGTCGAGGCCGTTGAACTCGATGGTCGCCCCGGTGGCGGGAGCGTCGAGATATGGCCCCGTATGAGTGGCGATGACTCCCGACCAGCCGGGCGCTCCGCTGTAGGCGCCCTCGGCGATCAAGGCGTCGAGGTCTTGGACCTTCCGATCCGGGTAGGCCACCAGCCACGGTCGCTGATGGTTCTCCTCAAACTCGTGGAAACTCAGACACGCCCCGATCCCACCCGGTCCGTACCAGTGCACGTTCGGGTGGAAGAAATCCGCCATACCCATCGACGTCAGGTCTTCCTGGTCGTAGGTGTTGAGTCCGTCGAAGATGAAGCGACGAATGTGCTCGAGACTGTAAGCCGTGGTCTGCGCCTGCCCCTCTGCGGTCAACACCCCGTCACCGGCCGCCGGTGGTGGGTAGACACCGTCCACCCCCTTGCTCGGGGGCAACACGTTGAAGCCGGCCTGGCGCATCAGGTCGACAACGTCGATGAGGAAGTAGATCGTGTCGATCAGGCCCGTGGCCAGCGAGACGCGACAGAACTCGCCCCAGCGAATCTCCACCGGTTGTCCGTTTGCCGGAATACCGAGGTAATCATTGATGAAGGTTCCACGCATCACTCCGGTGCCGGTGACCCAGTGGTGTCCGTCTTGGGACACGTCGCCGTCGACTCGCCCATTTGATGCCCCTGCAAAAAAGATGAACGTGTCCCGCACCAGATCCGGAAACGCCGCTCGAAGTGGTTCCCACGCCTCGGCGAGGAAACTCGATCGGCCCGACAACGACCCGACGGGAGCATGCCCGTGCCACACGACATCGTCGCCGAGCGCGGCCTCGACGGCTGCCGCTCGATCGGCCGGGTCGGCGGCGTCCAGCCCAACCCAAAGATCAAGGACTCGCTTCTTATTACGTTGATGGGTGTCGGAGCTCACTACACGTCTTTCATCTCAGGAATACGGGCGAGTAGGTCAACACCACACTGGGTGGCGAAGTCGATTAGGTCGATCAAAATCCAGTTTTCGTGAAGCTTCTCGTCTCGGCGTACGTAGAAGTCCATGATGTTCTGGCCGATCGCGCCTCCAGTCGGTTGGATGCCACGGAACGGCTGGCCGTTGAACGCGCCTTGGAGACTGGGCCAACCGGTGAAGGCGGCCGTCAACCCGTCGGCGATTCTTGCCTGGTGGAAGCCGCCGCGCCGATTGGGAAAACTGGCGACCGAAGGGCCCTGGGCGTCTGACTGAAATTCCGCAAAGCCAAGAGTTGCGCCGATACCCGTTGGGCCGTACCAAGCCATGTCATCGTGCCAGTAGGCCGCCATGCCCATCGACGCCAGGTCGCTACCGTCGAGCCGGTTGCAGCCGCCCAACATATCGTTGACCAATTGCAGCGTGAAGGCCGACTCGGCCGGATCCTGAGGCTCCAGCGACAGCCCGTTGCTCAACGCCGGGCCGACCGGGATGGCAGGGCGCCTAACAGGAGGTAGCAACTCGAACCCGGCCTGGGCGGCGACGGCCAGGATGTCGTATAAACATCGAACTTCAACGATCTGGCCGTCGACAACACGATAGAACTCGCCGAACCTCAGAGTCACGGGAGCCAAGCTCGCCGGGATGCCTAACCAGTCGTTCGAGAAGGTCCCAACGGTGTTCCCTGTTGTGGCCACCCACACCTCATCGTTCCAAACGCCACCAAGGAAGACGTATGGGGAGCGGACGGCGTTGGTGATGGCCGATGCCGTCGGCGAATAGACGGTGGCGAACAGCTCGGATCGATCAGTGATGGCACCAATCGGGGCGGGCCCGTGAAACTCGACGTCAGCGGCGAATGCCCTCTCATCGGGTATCACGCCTTGGCCGGACCACGCCGCCCACACCAGCGCCTTTGCCGCGGCAACGGCGTCGTCGCCCGAGCCTTCCGTCACGACCAAAGGCGCTCGGAAGCGATCGCCGCGCCTTCGGCCATCGCCGCCATCTTCTCGTAGGCGATGTCGGTATCGAGCCCGGCGTAACCGGCGAACGTCGAGAACCCACAGTCGGTTCCGGCCATGACCCGCTCGCGCCCGACGATGTCGGCGAACCGCTCGATCCGCTGCGCGATCAACTCGGGATGCTCGACGAAATGGGTGGTGGTGTCGAGCACACCGGGAACGAGAATCTTGTCGTCGGGGATGTCGGCCTCGGCGAAGGCTTTCCACTCATGAGCGTGGCGGGGGTTCGACGCCTCAAACAACAGGGCTTGGGGCTTTGCTCGCAACGCGATCGGCAGCACCTGGCTCATCGGAGCGTCATGTGTGTGTGGACCTTCGTAGTTTCCCCAGCAGATGTGGAGCCGCATCCGGTCGGCGTCGATATTGCGGACCGCCTCGTTGAGCGCGTCGACGTGCATATTGGCCAAGCGCTCGTATTCCTCGTCGGGCTGACCCTTGAACATCATGTGACGCCCGAGTCCGAGATCGGGCGAATCGAGCTGCAGCACAAAACCGGCGTCGACGATGGCCTCATATTCGTAGCGCATCGCCTCGGCCAGGGCTCCGAGATACGACTCATGATCGGGGTAGTGGCTGTTCGGCTGGAACAGGGCGATCACGCCGGGGCTGGCGGCGTTCATAAACGCGTCGGTGGGGGAGTGGGCATCGATTGCGGCCTGCAGGTTGGCCAGATCCCGCTCACACGGCTCGGTGTTGGTGACTGCAATCGGGCCGACACACTGCGGGCGTTTGTAGGTCGGTGTGCCCCCCAACCGGGCCTGTCGTTTCAGAAACTCGGGATGCTCCTCCAGGTCGGCTGGGGCTCGACGGGGGCTGTCACCCTCAAACCCGCTGATGCGATCCTTGATGTAGGTGGCGTAGCTGAGCTTGCTCATCTCACCGTCGCTGACGACGTCGACGCCAACGGCTACCTGGCGGGCCACCACTTCATCGACGGCTTCGGCCACGTGTTTGTGGTGTTCGTCGAGGTCAACCGGTTCATCGTTTTCGATGGCGAAGATGCCGCTGGTCACCGCTTCGTTGCGAGGCAGGCTGCCGACGTGGGTGGTGAGGATTCGGTCGGTGCTGTGCTTCATTTCTGCTCCTGCTCTTGATTGCGTTCCTGGTCGAAGCGCTCCCAGCCGTGTCCGTCGAACGCGTCGACACCGAGCTGAGCCATGACGTGGGGGAAGTCGACCATCACCCAGTTGTCGACGATCTTGCCGTCGACCACCTTCCAGAAATCCATGTAGCGGATCTCCACCCGCTTGCCGGTGGGGGCGATGCCCATGAATTCGCCGTGATGAGTGGCCTCTTGACGGCCGAAGGCGGCGGCCCATTCGCCCATGAACAGCCGGGCTTCGTCGACACACACTTTGTCGCCGAACGCTGCTTGAAACGGCCGCTGCCAGTTGTTTTGAAACTCTTCGAGCCCGACCTTGGTGCCGCATCCCTGATTGCCCATCCAGCGGAAACCATCGGCGAAGAACTCGCCGATGTCGTCGATCCGGTGATCGTTCAGGCCATCGACCATGCCCTCGATCACGGCACGGGTCTCGGCCGTTTTGGACATATCGGTGGCGGCTGTGAGTGCCGCTTGTTGCGGCCGTGAGCCTCTCACGTTCAGAACTCCTCCAAACCAAGCTGTCGTCGCATTCGGGCCAGCACATCCAAACCTTGCATCGACAGCCAGTGCAGCAGGTCGATGAACACCCAGTTCTCGGCCAGCTTGTCGCCACTGCGGCGATACACGTCGACCACCCGCATGTCGGCCGCCTGATCCGATGCGGGCAGACCCAGAAATCCTCCGGCGGCGCGGTTGGTGAGATTGGACCAGCCGAAGAAACAGGCGTAGTCGCCTTCGGCGAACCGGGCGACGTGACCGTTGAAGACCTTGTTGGTAAGACCAAATCGGAACGGGTACTGATGTTGCTGCTGATAACGCTCGATGGTGTAGGTCGCCCCGATTCCCTCGGGACCGGACCAGATCATGTCGTCGTGCCAGCAGCGGCGGAGGACCTCGGCCGGAACCCGGTTCTCACCAGTGGCAGCGGCGATTTCGTTGGCTTCGTTGAGATCGCCGATCATCCGGTTGACCAGCTCCATGGTCGCCTGCCCAGCCGCTGGATCCTGGGGCTCAATCAGCAGCCCGTCGTGGGTCATCGGACCGGGATAGATATGTGATCCGCCGGTTTGTGGCGGCAGCGGGTACACCCCGGCCTTAGCCATCACGCTGATCACATCGACAAACAGTGCCGACTCGGTGATCACGCCGTCCGCGACTTGATGGAACTCGGCATAGCGCAGAAAACACATCTTTCGGGTCGGGGGAATGTTGAGCCATGACTGATCGAAGAGGCCGAGGAGATGGCCCATCTGACAGACCCATACGTCGTCCTGCCCATCTCGATCGGCGGAGTCGTGCTCGACGTCGTTGAATCCCGCAAGGAATACGTCGGGCCGTCGCTGAATCGGCTGGAATGCTCGGAGCAAAGGATCGTAGAAGCGGTTGACCACGGCGTCGATTCCCGACTGCTCGTAGAACGGATGCATCCCTCGCCATTGATAGGCGGCCCCCGAGGTGTGGCTTTCGAGCGCGGCCGCCACCGCATCGACCTTGCCGTCGGCCAGCGCATGGTCGAGGGCGCTGTAGTAGGCCAGAACTGTGGCCTTGGCCGCTGCGAGATCGGCTTGAGCGGATGACTGCGATTTGGTCAACGATTACCCCTTGACCGCACCGGCGGCCAGGCCCTTGACCAGGTGTTTCTGGAACAGGATGATTACGATCACGATCGGCAGCGTAATCGACACCGACGCAGCAGCCGCCTCGGTGATGGTGCGGGAGCTTTCACCGCCGGTCAACGACACGATGGCTACCGGCAGCGTCCATTCGGTAGGGGCCAGAACCCGCACGAACAGGTACTCGTTGTAGGCCAGCAAGAGAGTGAACAATCCGGTGGCGATGATGGCCGGCCACATGATTGGCACGATGACCCGGAAGAAGGCTGCAACTCGAGATGCTCCATCGATCATGGCCGCCTCTTCCAGTTCCTTCGGTACCTCCATAAAGAAGGTGCGGAACATCCAGATGGTGAACGGCTGGTTGACGGCGACGAGGGCCAGAACCACAACCAAGCGAGTGTCGAGTAGCTGCAGCTCGTCGATCAACGGGAAATCGATGAGCGGGAAATCCCAGGTTCCGATTCCGGTGTTTCGCAACCACTGGTCGACCCGGTTGGCACCGAAGAAGTACGGGAGCACAAAGGCGGTACGTGGTAAAGCCCGGAAGCCGAGTGCCGCTACCAAGATGACGACCCCGGAGATTCCGGTGTAGCGGGCCAGCCCGTAGCCGGCCAGCATGCCGATGGTGAGCGAAATCAACATGGTGAGCACCGTGACGACGATGGAGTTGATGAGGAACTCGAACTCGGTCTCGGTCTCCCAAATCTTCGGGAACCGCCACAGCGCCACCCCGAGCACGGCGATCACGCCGAGGTTCCAGGGCCAGCTCTTCTTGGCCCGGCGGCCAATGACCGCCAGGAGTCCGGCGATAAGTCCGGCACCCACTATGTAGGCGAGCACGCTCCACATGTTGATCTCGTCGTCGCCGAGCCAGAAGGCGTTGTAGGCCCCGGCGGTGGTTTCATAACCCCACAACACGGGGGTCTTGGCCGCCACGTCGCGAGTGAACTTGATCGATGTTTGGAAGGTCCAAAGGAAGGGAAGCACACTCCAGACCACGAGCACCATGAGGGTGACGTGGGTGGCGATCGTTCCCAGTTTGCTTCTGCGATTCAGCATTGTTCAGGCCCCCTAAAGACGCTCGGCCACTTGGTCTTTATAGCTACGGACGAGGAACGGGATCAGCACAACGAACACCCCGATGACGGTCAACACGGCGATCGCGTTGCCCTTGCCCAGTCGGCCGATGTCGAACGCGGTGGCTACCCGAACGTTGTAGACCTGCAGCGAGTGGGAGTCGGTGAATCGGTTTCCGGTCCATACGAACACGCTGTCGTAGACCCGGTAGGCGTCCATCACCGAGATCATTCCCACAAATACGATCAGGGTTCTCAGGTGAGGAATCTTGATGTGCCAGAGATTACGAAGGAATCCGGCACCGTCGATTGCCGATGCTTCAAGCCGTTCCTCGGGAAGCGACTGCAGTCCGGCGAAAAAGGTGATGAAGGCGAACGGCATAACATGCCAGACCGATTGGATGAGGATCAGCCACCAGACATTGTCGGCAGTGACGGCGAATGCGTCGCCGGTGAACACTTCCACCAGCCATGACAGGAGCCCACCCCGCTCGAACAGATCTTTAAACACCAGTGACCCGACTACCGGAGTCACGATGAACGGCAGCAACAACGCCGCCATGTAAATGGAGCGACCTCGTCCCACCCGGTCGAGGAGGAGAGCGACAGCAAGTCCGAGGATCATCTGGGCCGGGACGGTGACCACGATGAACAGCATCGTGAACCGGAACGCCGCCCAGAATTCAGGGTCCGATAGCACGTCGCGGTAGTTGTCAAGCCCGACCCAGCTGGGATTCTGCAGATCGCGCAGCAGCAGGCGCTGAAAGCCGAGCCAGATGGTGGTGATCACCGGGAACACCATCAGCGCCAGCATGATGACCACGCTGGGAAGCGTGAACCACCAAAACGTTCGTCGATTCATTCAATTCCCCCTAGGAAGTTGCTTCGGGGTGCTGGACAATCGATCATCCAGCACCCCGAAGACTGCATTGATATAAGGCGATATACGGCGATATAAGGCGTCCGCCGACTAGCCGTCGAGTAGACCCTGCTCCCCGGCCTCGGCGAGGTAGGCCTCTTCGGCTGCGGCCAGTGCATCTTCAACTGAGGTTCCGTCGAGGATGGTCACAAGCGCCTCTCCGAGCTTGGCTCGGGCAATGCCGGCTGCCGGGTGGGTCAAGTCGGCGCCGCGGCCATTCACGAACGACGCGGCGGCCGCTTCGCCGTCACGCGGGCCGTTCGGGTTGCTGATGCCGGCTCGGGTTACGAGACCGAACTCGGCAGCAGCCTCCTGGCTCTCGGCGTCGGTGGCGGCCAACATGGCGAGGAAGATGGCCTCGACCTTGTCCTCCGGTGTGCCGGTCGGGATGCCCCAACCGTCGATGTAAGCCGGAGCAGCCAAGGTCGACCCGCCGGTGCTCAACGCCGGGGCGAACTGCACGTCGCCAACGACGGTCGAGGCTTCAGGGTCGTCCATGGCTGCGGCTCGCGATGCCCAGGTGTGACCGAGGATGACCTCGCCCGTCTGGAATGCGGCCTGTACGTCATCGGTGCTGTAGGTGCCGGCTGCGCCGCCACC
The DNA here is from genome assembly GCA_965216355.1 of Acidimicrobiales bacterium. Lineage (GTDB taxonomy): Bacteria > Actinomycetota > Acidimicrobiia > Acidimicrobiales > SZUA-35 > JAHELU01. Next base: position 4,821,061 of record CBDCFR010000013.1, on the reverse strand, counting down.
GCACTGCTCCCACATGTCCTTCAGCGTGTTGGCGGCCTCAATGCCGGCCGGGGTGTTGAAGTTAGGGGCACCAGTAGCGGGGTCGACCGGGGTCTCGCCCAGGGCGCCGAGTACGCTGTCGAACTCGATCTGCCAGGCCCAACCGGCCGACAGCATGTAGAGGAAGCCAACGTCATAGCCTGCGCCCTGAATGGCCTCGCAAGCGGCGAAGGCTTCTTCGAACGTGGTCGGCACATCAACGCCAACCTCGGCCAGCAGTGGTTCGTTGTAGAACAGGTGCATGGTGTTCGACACCATCGGTACTGCATAGATGTTGCCGTCGACCGAAGCCAGATCCCAGAATGCCTGGTCGATAGCGTCGAGATCGTACTCGTCCCGGTACTTGTCGACAAGGTCGTTCAGCGGGGTCAGGAAGCCCTGGTTGCCCAGCTCGGTGATAAAGGCGTTGGAGCCTTGGTACAGTTCGAAGGTCGGTGACCCCGTGGCGGCGTCAGCCGTCATGGCGTTACGAGCCTCGACTGAGTCGAGGAACTGAAGGTTGAACGAGTAGTTGCCGTCGGCGCACTCTTCGAGTTCGTCGGCGTAGGCCGTGACGATTGGGAACTCCCAACCCATGGCGTCGATTTCAACTTCCTCCGCCGGGTTGGGAATGTTGCACTCGTCGGAGATCATCGCCGACTCGCCGTCCATGGCATCGTCGGCTGCTTCTTCAGCATCGTCCATAGCATCGTCGGCTGCTTCTTCAGCGTCGTCCATTGCGTCGTCGGCAGCGTCTTCAGTCGCTTCGACCGCATCGTTGACCGCCTCCTCCGCGTCGCCGCAGGACGCAGCGACAAGACCAATTGCAAGCATGACGGCAAACAGTCGCCACAGCTTGTCCACTGTGTTTCTCATGGGTTTCTTCTCCCCTTGTTGTTGTTGTTGATTGACGTCAACCATCGGGAGACGACCTTGGCCGCCTTGGAGGGTTGATCGAGCACTGAAAGATGGCCGGCTTGGCCAATTTCGCAGAACGAACTGCCGGGCAGCCTGGCTGCGAGGTCTTGATGAATCGATGGTGGGCAAAGACGATCCTGGCTACCGGTGGCGATCAGGATCGGGCCGGGGAAGTCGACCAGGTCACGGGAGCGATCGCGCCGCCTCAATAGGGCCGTGTTCTGTTCGATGAAGATAGTGGGGCCCGCATCGAGGGCCATGGTTGCGGCCAGGTCATCGGTGGACGAGGCGTGGTTGTGCATCGACCGCACAGCTTGCTCGACGATACTGGGGAAGGCGCCGGTGCGGGCAGTTGACTGCCATCGTCGTCGGGATTCGAGCTGCCCGGCGTCGGGCTCCGCCAGGCTGGTGTTGAACAGCGCTACACCGCTCACTCGTTCCTGGTTACGCCCGGCCAGTTCGGCGGCAACGATGCCTCCCAACGAAAGTCCGAGGAGAGCGAACGTCGGCGGCGCCTGGAGCAGAGTCATATCCGCCATGGCCTCGATGGAGGTCAGCCCATGAAGATCGGCGACCGTGGTCTTCAGCCCAGGGTTGGTTTCGGCGAGCGTGGTGAGGAGGGGCTCGTACAGTCGCTCATCGCACAACGACCCGGGGAGGAGCACGAGTTCGATCTCGGAGTCGTCGACCGAGCGATCGATGGTGAAATCGGCCGCCGCCGAAGGCGCGCCGCTCATCGTTCGGTCCGTCCTAGAAGGTGGACGGGGGCGAGATAGCCATTGGCATCGCAAGCCCAACCGGCGTCGCGTGCGGCCTTGGCCAGATCATCATCCCAAGTCAGATCGGCTCGCTCGTCACCCGAGGTGACAACAACTGCGTGGACGACCTGGTCGCTTTCGTTGCCGAGGTTGCGCCAGCAGCCCGGAGCGAGGGAAACAACCGACCCTGCGGCCGGCGACGAATTCAAGGCGTCGTCGCCACGGTTCACCTGAACTGAGAGTCCTTGGTCCACTGCGAACAGCACCTGAGGTTGGGACACCATGTGAAGGCCGGTTGAGGAGCCAGGCTCGATGGCCAGCCACTCGATGGAGAAACCGTGTCGATTGCCGATCGGGGCCAATTGGTGGCGGTCTTGGCTCATGCCGAAGCCGATTACCGGTGCCATGGCCGAGCGGTGTTGACGGCCGATCTTGGCCGAGAGTAGAGCGCCTTGGGACCACGTGAGATCGTCGAAAGCGACCGCTCGCGCTGCCAGTTCAGCGTCGGAGTACGAGTCGACGTGCCCGGCAAGGTCCTCCGCTGATAACGCCGCAATCGCCTCGCTTACGTTGTCGCCGGCGTTGGCATCGAGAACCGATAGGTCGGAGTTGAGATACAGACCGGTGGCGGCCGCCTCCCGAAGAATGTGGGGAGCCCAAAGAATTCCACCGGTGTCGTCGCCTCCGAGAACCGTGAACAGCCATCCGTCGTCGTCACCGATGTTCTCGAATCCACGAAACACCCATGTCGGCACCGAAAAGATGGTGTTGGCGCCCACCTCAAGCTTCTGGCCACCGTCTTCTCCGACGGCGAACATCCACGATCCCTTCGTGCACAGGAAGACCTCGGCGGTGAAGTGAAGGTGAGGATTGTTGACGACCCCGTGGTTCATCGAAGCCGCTCCAATGTTGAATCCGTGCGGTTCCACCAGGTTGATTGTCTGATCGGGGTTCTGTGAGACGCCGGGACCGATGAACGAATATGACGCCTTCCCGGCCGACCGGGGCAGCCGAACGTCGATGAACGCCGAGGTGTCAGCCACGAACTCGCTGGGTTCGATGACCCGACGGGCGAAGTCGTCGGCGCTCACGGAAGCCGCATCGGACGATGGACGATTGTTGCTCATACGACTCCCAGCGGTCGGCCGCCGTCAACCGGGATTACCGATCCCGTTGTGAACGTGAGGTGGCGGGCCGCCACACTTACCGCGGCGGCCACGTCTTCCGGCAACGCCAGCCTCCGCAGCGGCGTGGCGTCTTCCTGTACGGCCAGCGCTTCTGGCGGCATGCGGTCGGCGTACTCGCCACGGACCCATCCGGGAGAGACGGACAGCACCCTGATCTTGGGGCCCAACGCCCGGCCGAGTGATCGCGTCATGCTGTCAAGGGCCGCTTTCGAGGCGCAGTAGGCCACATTTGAGCCTTGTCCTGTGACGCCGGCGATCGAGGAGATGTTGACCACGGCCGGGGTGTCGGCCTTCCGCAACACTCGTTCGAGTGCCCGGATGGTGGCGAACGGGCCTCGCCAATTGACGGCGAAGATCCGATCGATCAAGTCATCGCTCAATCCGGTGAGGTTGTCGTGAGCAACGGGCTCGGTGACACCGGCGCAGTTAACCAGCAGGTCGAGATGACCGAACTCCGCTTCGATCAGCGACGCCATGGCATCGATCGACTGCGTGTCGTCGCTGGCCACCGCCACTGCAATGTGGCCAGCGCCCGACAGGGAGTCGACTATCTCTTCAGCTTTATCACGGTTGCTGTGGTAGCCCACTGCCACCCGATAGCCGTCGTCGGCCAAGCGGGTGCAGATGGCCGACCCGATGCCCCCGGTTCCTCCGGTGACAACAGCGGTGGGAGTCTGGTCGCTCATACCGAGGAGCCGTTGGATGCCAGATTCGCGTAGCGCCGTACACGGATGTCGGCTTGGGCCTGATGGCCGGCGAAGTTTTCAATCGCGCACAGGCGGGAGCAGTACTCACCGATGATGGCGCTCGATGCCGGGTCGGTCACCTTCTGGTAGGTGCAGGTCTTCAGGAACTTACCGACCCAAAGGCCCCCGGTGTAGCGAGCCGCTCCCTGGGTCGGCAGCGTGTGATTGGTGCCGATCACTTTGTCGCCGTAGGAGACGTTGGTCATCGGGCCCAGGAAGAGCGCTCCGTAGTTGACCATGTTGTTGAAAAAGTAGTCATCGTCGTTGGTCATAACCTGAACGTGTTCGAAAGCCAGATCGTCGGCCACGGACCGCATCTCGGCGTTGTCGACGCAAAGGATCACACGGCCGTAGTCCCGCCAGGCCACCGAGGCCACATCGGCGGTGGGAAGCGTCTCCAGCTGGCGGTCGACTTCGGTGATGGTGGCCAGCCCCAACTCACGGGAGGTGGTGAGCATCACCGCCGGTGAGGTCGGACCATGTTCGGCCTGGCCCAGGAGGTCGGTGGCACACATCTCGGCGTCGACGGTGTCGTCGGCGATGATCAGGGTCTCGGTGGGGCCGGCCAGAAGGTCGATACCGACGCGGCCGTACAGGAGTCGCTTGGCCTCGGCCACGAAGGCATTGCCCGGTCCGACAAGCACGTCGACCGGATCAACGAACTCGGTCCCGACGGCCATTGAGGCGACGGCCTGAATGCCACCGAGGAGATAGATCTCGTCGGCACCGGCCAGGTGCATGGCGGTGACGGTCTCGGCCGGTATGTTCATATTGCCGTTGGCGTCCCTTAGAGGCGGGGTGCAAGCTGCCACACGGGGCACTCCGGCGACCCTGGCCGTCAGGACACTCATGTGAGCCGATGCGACCATCGGGTAGCGGCCCCCGGGAACATAGGCGCCGACGGCCTGGACCGGAATGTGTTTGTGGCCGAGGGTCACCCCAGGCAGAGTCTCGATCTCCACCGGAGCCATCGAGGCCAGCTGAGCCTCGGCAAATGTCCGAATCTGGTCCTGCGCGAATTTGATGTCGTCGATCGTCGTGGGATCTACTCCGGCCACGATCTCGGCGATCTGATCTTCGCTCAACCGGAACGACTCGGGGCTCCAGCTGTCAAACTGTTGTGAGAGCTCGCGGACCGCTGTGTCGCCTCGCTGCTCGATGTCGGCGATGATGCCCGAGACCTTCGAGGTGAGCGTCTGGTCGCCGCCATGTGAGGCTTTGGCGGTTGCGTCTTTCAGAATTTCTGCCATAGTCGATTGCTTTCCTAGGCCTTCTTGGACTTGGGTTGAGTAGTGCTACCGCCGACCCGGAGGGTCCCGTCGATCACGATGCTCGGGGGTTTCCCAGCCGGCGATTCGGATGAGTTGGCCAGCAGGAGATCGACGGTTGTGTTGACCAGGGTGAAGGTTGGCTGCACGAGTGTGGTGAGGTCGTAGCTGGTCCAAGAGGCTTGCGGGAGACCATCGAACCCGGTGACCATCACGTCGCCCGGTATGGAAACGCCTTCTTGGCGGAGGCCATCCATCACACCGAACGCCAGCTCGTCGCTGGTAACCATCACCGCGTCGGGAAGCGACGGGCGATTGGCGATGTCGATCCCAAGGTCGTGCCCGGCGGCGTAGGAGAAGGCCCCGGCTTCGATGTAGGGGCATGCGATCTGGCGGTGTCCGAGAGCTCGGGCCGCACCTTGGTAGCGGAGGCGATCGGTGGAGGTGGAAGCGATCCCTCCGACGTAGAGCACGGTGTTGCAGCCGACGTCGGCCAAATGGTCGGCGATCAGAGCCATTCCCGATTCGTTGTCAACCGTGACCGAGCTGAGCACGCCGGCCGCCGCCGGCTGGTTGAAGGTGACGGTCGGGATCGCGCTGTTGGCCATGAACGCCAACTCCGACTGGCCAACCGTCGCCGAGGCCAGGATCAGGCCGTCCAGCCGATACTGCTGAACCGAGCGGAGAACATCGGTGACATCTTCGGGTTGTCCGAAACTGAATACCAGAAGCTGTTTGGACGCCTCGGCCAACGTTTGGGAGAACGCAGTCAACACACTCTGCCAATACTCGCCGTGGGCCGGTACGACGGCACCGACGATGTTTGTGCGTTGAGACTTGAGACTGCTGGCGATGGCGTTGGGCACGTAGCCGATTCGATCGGCTGCTTTGTGAACACGCTCCCGGGTTTTGTCGGAAACCTTTTCCGGAGACGAAAAAGTGCGGGCGACGGTGGCCTGCGACACTCCGGCCTCTCGGGCAACGTCGACCGACGTTACCGATCGTGCACCTTCAGGCGTGGTGGCGGGCGCGGCCAGCCCTCGCTGCTTGCCCGCCACCCGTGACTTGCGTCGACGTTGAGCCCCTAAGCCCTCCGGCGTTCTCTCAACGCTCATGCCAACCGATCATATGCATACGTAGTCATTCGGGTCAATCGGATCTTCATTGAGATCCCATGACGGGCCGTCGCCGTGTCGCAGCGAGGAACGAGAAGCTGCGTTGAGGGTCAGCCCTGATGCAGCAGGATCTGCTTCCAGATAGCGGTTTCGTCGAAGAGAACCCAGAGCCGTCGCAGACCCCGGGGCCCGAACTCAGCGTGGCTTAGGCCCATCACGTGAACCGGCGCCCCGGTAGGAGCGCCGAACGCTCCCCAGCCGGTGTGATTGCCGGTGAGCGACCAGCGGAGGGCGGCTCGGGGCGGGAGAAGTTCATCGTTGCGTCCGATTCGATGGTGAACATCGAATGCCGCGTCGGGAAACGCGCTGCGAAGGCTCATCCAAAATGAATCGAACGCCGGGCGGCCGCTCGCAACGACACCACCGGGCAGGCAGGCCTCGACCGCCCGATCGACCTCCGACTCCACCACCGTGAAATCAGCTCCCATGAGCTGGGCCATCAACGTCTCGAACCGCACGCCGAAGACATCGTCGTTGCCCGTGCCCTGATACACCGGGGTGAGATCCGATTCCGGCGAAAAAGGCCGCTCGGCCTCTCCCGGCCCACCCTCGGCGGCGATCTGATTGGCGGCGTAGTCCTTCGGATGAATGTTCATCTGGCGAACGATGGCTCCTTGGTCGCGGATGAGCCACTCGTCGTAGATCTGGTTGTTTCGGGCGGCGCAGTCGGCGATTATTCGGTACCGGAAGCTCGTGCCGGTTGCCGCTCCATAGGCGCCGTCGCCCAGATGGGTCGCCGTCGACAGAATTCGATGTGACGAGAGAAAGCCGCCTGACCCGTCGTCGCTCCAGATGACATCTTCGCCCAGGAGCTGACGGTCTGGGAACTCGGCCAAGGTGGCCATCGTGGCGGCAATGACTCCCGTGTTTCCTTTCACAATTCCGGCTGGCGATCGAACGGTGATGTGGTCGGCGTAGTACTGGTGGAGTGTGGCGATGCCCCGGTCTTCCCAGATCTCCTTGGTGATTCCCAGGATGTACTCCTCCGGGGTGGAGAACTTCGGGTCGAATCCTTGCACGGGCTCTACTCCAGGTTGTTAGCAGTCGGGTCGCGTCAGGCCGAAATCGTATGCTTACGTATTCAGCTCGTCAAGGGGGCGGCGCCGTCCGCTGTCGCCGAGTCGTGGGGGAGTGAGCCCCGAGCCGCTCGGAGATACCCATAGGGGGTTTCGAAACGCAGGTTGGATACCCGAGAGGTGTACACGTCGGCATAACGTTCCACTTGACGGGCAAACAGGCTCTTGTCGTTTCCGGCTCGCATAAGTGGTCCCCAATTCGGATTACCCAGTGTTGACGCTGCGGCGGCCAAAGGTGCGATGCGTTGATCGAGTTTGATGGCCTGACTGCTGATCCGATCCAACTCGGCTCTTTTGCCGCCACCACCGTTGCGGCGGACGGCCAGTCGAAGGCGAGCCTGTTCCCGGTCCAAGGCGATCTTGTCGGCCATCAAACCTTCCAGCTCCTCCTGTTCACCCTGGAACGACATGGCGGCCGATATCTCAGCCTCAAGCTCCCGGGCGATAAGGGCGGTTCGCCAGCGCAACACGTCTTTGGTCACCAGCACGTCACCGAAGAGGTGGTCGCCGACGTAGAGCGGCTGACTGCCTGACAGGGCCAGACTGTCTTCCACCACTCGGGCGTTGCCTCCGAAGTACACGTGGCCCTTTTCAAGAGGGCCATGATGAGGAGCCAGCAGCGACTGGTCTTCGTCGACCACCCGATAAATCGGATAGCTGCCCTGGAAGAAGCGGGGTTTGTTGGCCGACACGATCACGATGTCGAACAGCTCCCGCCAGTGTTTGCCGGGCGGACAGTAGGGATCGACGGTGTGAGCCATCATTTTGCGGGTGTAGGCCCAGTCGGAGTTGGTGATGAGCAGCAGGTTCTTTCCCGCCAGCCTCTGGTCGATCAGCGTCTGGACCACGTCGGGATCGGGTTCGATAAAGCGGTTCGGGTCGGCCACGATCTCGTCTTTGAGCGCACCGCCGATGTGGGTCTCCCGCAGAGCATCGTCAACCAGGCGATAGAGGTCGACGTAACCGGACACGCCGGATATCGGGCGACGGTCGTGCAGATCGACAAGTTGAGTCCACAACGACGCTCGTGACAGTTCGAAGAGGGTGTTCATGAACTCGTATCGAGGCTCGGACAGCTCAACCACCGATTCGGAGTACATACGGCGTTGCTCGTCGTAGTCGAGCATTTCGTTGCCATGCTGGGCCCGAACCACGTACCCGAACCGGGTGGGTTTGATGAGATTGCCAAGCCGCAGGTCGAACGTCAGCCCGATCGTGAAGGCATTGGGGTCGAAGGTGAACGACTCGACCGGGAGGCCAAGTTTGGCCAGGTAGTCGCGGGCGTAGGAAAACGCTGCGGCCTCCCACTCCTCGACTCGATAGTGAATCAAGGTGTAATCCATGTCGTAACCGACGGCTTGGATCGCCCGCAGGTTCAGCGTGCGGTTGGCGAAGACGCCACGCTGCGGCGGAATGCTGCCACTGTCACTGGATTCACTGTCACTGGATTCAGGGTCGCTGGGTTCAGGGTCACTGGATTCAGGGTCGCTGGGTTCGGTGAGCGATTCGCCGTGAGACATGCCTTTACGGTACCGGCGCTCCGCCTCTCGACGAGCCGCCCGAGGTTGGAGACTGAATCCACAAGCTTCTACATATCTGCGATACTTGACGAACGAGCCGGTATGAGGTGCGTCTGGGGAACTGACGCCACGGTGATGGAAGGGAACGGGGAGAGAGATGAAGCGGCTGAGGTGGTCGATGCTGGTGACCGGCGTCGTTTTTGGTGCGCTCGTTGCGGGCTGCAGCGGCTCCGGATCTGAACAGGCTGACGCCGCGGTCGAAGACAGTGCTGCGGAAGACAGCACCGTTGAAGACAGGGAGGGGACCGACTCCGGTCCAACCACCACCGCACGCCCCACCACCACCGAGGCGCCGACCACAACCGTGGCGACCACAACCTCGACCACCGAACCGCCCCCGAAGATCAAGCTGCAACCGTTGGAGCGAGGTGACGGTGGGGACGACGTCGTCGCCCTGCAGGAGTATCTGAACGAAATCGGGTTCTCGGTTGGCGCCGCCGACGGTGACTACGGGCGACGAACCGAACGTGCGGTCACCGCCTTTCAGATGGTCAACGGTTTGGTGCAAACCGGAGCGCTCAACGGCCCCACTATCGAAGCCCTGGGTCGCTACGAATACGACGGCACCATGCTGGAAGCCGGCGATGAAGGTCCTGAGGTTGAGAAATTGCAGGAACTGCTGGCCTCCGGACCTCTCGATCCCGGCTCGGCCGACGGTGAATACGGCGGCCGAACGGTTCAAGCGGTATGGGCGCTCGAGAAGCTGGCCGGCATCCCGATCGACGGAAACTGGGGCCCAGCTGATGCTTGGGCTTACGAACGGCTACTCAGTGGCAAACTCACCGAACCGGTTCGTCAACACGATGTTCGGTGGGTCGAGGTCGACCTTTCCCAGCAGCTGCTGAAGGTTTACGAACCGGGTTCTTCCACCCCGATCCTGATCAGCCACGTGTCCAGCGGCAGTGGGGTGCCGTGGGAGAACGAGGAGTTCAGCGGAAGTTCGATTACTCCAAAGGGCGACTTCCACATCCAGCGGCGCATCCGAGGATGGCGGGAGTCGAGTCTCAACATCGGTCGGCTCTACAACCCGCTGTATTTCGTGGGTGGAATTGCGTTTCACGGCGCCACGTCGGTGCCGCTGTATCCGGCCAGCCACGGCTGTGTTCGAGTGCCGATGCACATCGCCGAGTACCTGCCCGACGAGTTACCCAACGGCACTCCGGTTCACGTCGGGGCCTAGGTCGCCAGGGCCGGCCGGCTGAGGTCGGGGCTAGCGAACCTTGTTGGGCACCAGGCGGATTGACGAGCTGGCCTTGGCCAACACATCGCCGTCGGTATTGAGCAGTCTGGCCTCGGCAAACACCGTCTGCTTGCCCGCCCGCTCGATCCAGCCCTCGGCCACAACCGGCCCCGGTGGGGTCGGCCGGAAGAAACTGACCTTGCCTTCCAGCGTGGCGATCCAGTAATCGCTGGTGTAGCGGGCGATGCAGGCGTGAGCCATCGCCGAGTCGAGCCACCCTGTGACAAAGCCGCCTTGGGCGACGCCCCCTGAATGGCACATTTCGGGTTTGCAGGTGAAACCCATCTTCGCCATGCCGCGTACACCGTCGGACTCGATGATGTGGCCATCACCCATGGCCGCCATCAGGGCTGGTTCGGTTGACGTCAGTTCCTGCGTCGGAGTGTTGGTATCGCCATCGCCGTTACCCATCGATCGACATCGTAGGGGCTGAACCTCAACATGGCACTGAGCAGAGCGAACCGGGTCGATCGGCGCATGCCACGCATCGACCCATGGAATCGCTGCCCAAGTCGTCTGAGACAAACGGAGCGACAAGTGCCCGGGGCGGCGGTACAGCCTCAAGCGAGAGCGGTTCAAGGCCGATCCATCGATATCGGTCAGGTTTGCCGGCTCTGCCGGTGGCTGAAGTCTCCACCGTCCCTACCTGGTGCCCCTTCTACTGTGTCCAATCGCCTTCCTTCGTATCCCATTGTCGCCCTTCTTGTGGCGTTGGCCGGCCTGCCTCTTGCCGGTACGGGTTGGTTTGCGACCGGCGATCTGCGTGCGGCCAACGCCGCACAACAACATTCGGCCGACGTTGAGGGTGCCATTGCCCAGCTGATCGTCATAACCGACCTCCGGGCTCAGATTCTGGAGGAGCGCAACTGGATTCTGGCCCTGCGAGGCATGGAGATGGTTGGGCTTACCCCTCAGCTGGTGACGACCCTTAGTGGCATCGACGTCCCAGACCAGACCACACGAGCCCAAGACAATGTTGACCGCATGTCGGAGGAACTCGGGCTGAAGGATGTGTCGGAGCGGATCGCCGAGGTGCGGGTGGCGGAGGAGAGTTCGTTGGCGGCCGTCGGGCTGCGATACGCCGACGTCGAGACGACCGTTGCCGAGGAAAGCGACCGAATCCGAAATCGACTGCTTGAGCTGGCCGGTTCCGCTTCCGACGGCGAACAGCTGATCGACACCTTGCGAATTCTTGAGGCATCCATTGAGGCGCGACAGTCGATGTCGGCTGAGTTCTCGCACTTCTTCGCCTCCCAGTTCGATGACGAAGTGGACGTGGCCGCCGAGGTCCAGCAGTTGATCGCCGCCCGTGATCGGCGTCATCGAGCGCAAGATGACATCCTTTCCTCGGCGGCCCCAGATTCAGCTGCGGTGGCGTTGATTTCGGAGGTGATTGAGTCGGAATCGCTGGCCGTCTATGAGGCCGCCGCCGACGAGCTCATCGCCGTTCAGTTGGGCACGCCAGGGCCATCGGAGGCATCGGGTCTGACAGGAATCCTCGCCGATCTCGATCGGGTCGCTGTTCTCTTCACCGCCAGCACCGCCAACGGCGAGCTGTACCTCGAGTTGGTAAACGCGTCGGCCGCCGACATGTCGGTGGCGAGCCAGGCTTTGGCCGAGAGTGCGCAGCAGCGTTACAACCGGGCCGGCGGCACCTTTGTCGGATTCATCTTCACCTCACTGATGTTCACTGCGATGGCCTCGCAGATCATCGCCAAGCCGGTTCGGCGGCTGTCGATGATGGCCCGGAGTATGAGTGAAGGCAGCCCGATTGAGGATCTCGACGTTCGCGGTCCGGACGAGGTGCGTAGAGCTACCCGAGCGCTCAACGACGCAGCGGCCACGCTCGACCTTGCCGAGCGGCAGGCCCAGGCCCTCGCCGACGGTGACCTGGACAACCCGATTCTCACCTCCCCATCTCCGGGTCGGTTGGGCGAGTCTCTGCAGGAGGCGGTTCGAACATTGGCCCAGTCGATGCAGGACGGGGAGCAGTTCCGCCGTCGAGCCGCCCATGATGCCACTCACGACAGTCTGACCAGTATCGCCAACCGTCGCGCGTCGCTGGCCCGGCTGGAGGAGGGCCTCGAACGAGTCCGGGAATCGGATTGGCAACTTGCCGTGCTGTTCATCGACCTTGACGGATTCAAAGACGTCAATGACCGCCACGGGCACCTGGTTGGCGACGCCGTACTTCAGGAGGTGGCGAATCGTCTCGTGGGAGCAGTCCGCAAGGGAGATCACGTTGGACGTCTAGGAGGCGACGAGTTTCTTGTGATCGCCGAACCGATTCCCGACATCAAGGCCGCGTTCGAGCTGGCGGAGCGGATCCTGGCCGTGCTGGAACAGCCGGTGGTGGCCGACAACGTCGTGGCCCAGATAAACGCCAGCATCGGCATAGCGGTGTCGGACGGAACCAGCACCCAGAACGAACTGCTGCGAGACGCCGACCTTGCCGTGTACAAGGCCAAGGACGAAGGCAAGGGACGTATCGAGCTGTGCGACGATGCGCTCCGCAATCTGGTGATCGAGCAGAGCAAACTCGACCAGGATCTGATTCGAGCCCTCCAAACCGACGAAATGGATCTGGTCTATCAGCCGATAGTCGACGCCAATGCGGGTGACATCCACGGGTTTGAGGCGCTGGTGCGGTGGCATCGCCCCGGCCACGGAACGGTTCGGCCCGATGCGTTCATCCCCTACGCCGAACAGTCCGACTTGATCATCCTGGTCGACCGCTGGGTGATAAGCACAGTGGCCGGGCAGGTGGCCCGCTGGAACAGCGAAGGCCTTTTTGTCGATCTGTCGATCAGCATCAACGTCTCAGGGCGGCATCTTGCGTCGACGTCGTTTGTCGACGATGTGCTCGGGCCGTTACGCGATCACGGTGTGAGCCCTGACAGGGTAATCATCGAGGTCACCGAGAGTTCATTGACCAACGACTTGAAGGTGGCGGCCGAGCGGCTTGCCACATTGCGTCGACACGGCGTGAGAATAGCCATCGATGACTTCGGCACCGGATACACGTCGCTGGCTCACCTCAAGCTGCTTCCGGTCGACATTCTCAAGGTCGATCGAAGTTTCACCAGTGATGACGCCGACTCCTCGCTGCTGCAGTTGATCATCGATACCGGCCACCTCTTGGGGGTATCGGTGACGGCCGAAGGCCTTGAGACCGAGGACCAGGCCTACCGGGTTGTCGACATGGGGGCCGACATGTTGCAGGGCTATCTATTTGGTCGCCCGGTTCTAGCTCGGGACTTGTTTGACTACGCCCACCTGGTGAGCTGAGCCGCGTGCAATGAACTACTGTTGTGGCTGGAGGAGCCGCCATGTTCATAGCGCCAACCGAGATTGACGGCCTGTATATCATCGATCCAGAGCGGTTCGAGGATGACCGAGGGTATTTCGCTCGGGCCTGGTGTGTGAACGAGCTTTCCGAGGAAGGGCTCACCGCCGGGTTTGTCCAAGGCAGCGTGTCGTACAACGCCAAGGCCAACACCCTCCGGGGCATGCACTTCCAAGCGGAACCCCATGGGGAGACCAAGCTCGTCCGCTGCGAAGCGGGGGCCATCTACGACGTGATCCTTGATGTTCGTCCCGACTCCGACACCTACCTGGAATGGGAGGGCTTCGAGCTGAGTCCGAGCAACGGTCGCCAGCTCTACGTCGCCCCTGGTTTGGCCCACGGGTTCCTAACCTTGGCCGACGAGACCGTGGTGGGTTATCAGATCGACACGTTCTACCAACCCGACTACGCCACCGGCGTTCGCTGGGACGACCCCGCCTTTGGAATTGAGTGGCCCGACGTGGACGCCGCTGATCTGATCATGTCCGACAAAGACCGGGACTGGCCCGACTTCGAGGCGTGACAGACAGGCGCTGTTGTCGGACCTAGTCCTCAGCCAGCAGCTCGGCTGTCACCAAGGCCTCTGCCGCGGTCTGCAGCGACTCCATAGGCAGCTTCGAGAGATGGGCGATGTCGTCGAGCGAGTGTTCGCCGTCGGAGTAGGAGAGCAGCCACAGAAGAGCCATCTCCGCCGACTTTGAGTTGACGGCGCCGCCGACCGCTCCGTACAAACCCCGTCGTCCCAACTGAGGTTCACCGTGTGGCTGGGTGTTGCGGTATCGGGTCTCGCCGTCGAGCGCCAACACGGCCTTGGTCACCAAATCGACGGTGTTGAGTAGCGTGTTGTCGTCGACGAAGTCGAGATCGTCGGCCGAGGTGTGGTACTGCGGGTAGGTGCCATGCATCGAACGGCTCAAGCGCCCAACCGGTAGATCGAATCCCGGGGAGCAGAACTGCCGCTCGTCGTAGCCGTACGGGTAGTAATCGATCACCGATCCGTCGGCCTCAGCCACCATGCGTTCCATGATCAGATCGACTCTGGTCGAGCCCCGACGTGACCGCTTGTAGGTGGCCGGGGCCCGGTCGCCGGCGCCGGCCAAGACCAACCCGGCCTTGATACGGTCGACGTTTTTGCGGTTGCGCTCCAGCCAGGTGATCGATCCGATGGTCCCGGGAATGAACAGTACGCGGATCGTGTGTTTCATCGGGCCACGGCCGGCCAATCGCCGTATCACTTCGGTGAGGGCGGCGATACCCGACAAGTTGTCGTTGGCCATCGACGGATGGCAGATGTGGGTGGTGAGCAGGATCTCTTCGTCGGTCATTCCTGGGAGTACCACCTCGCCGTAGGTGAGATGGCCAGGCTCGAGAGTGGCGTCGATTGAAACTCGGTACGTCCCCTCGGTCAGCTCCTCCAGTTGACGCTGGGTCATGCACAGACCCCACGTTTCCCGGTAGTAGGTGGTGCGGTAGGGAATGATGTCGGGCTGGTCGGGGAGCGTGAAGATATGAGGTTTCAACTCGTCGAGCGTCAGCTCGATCTCAACCGGCACCGAGTAGGAGACGACGTGCAGGTTGTTGTCGTCGGAGCTGATGACGCGGCCCAGTGGTCCGTCGAGGGTGGCCTTGGTGAGATTCCACTCGTTGGGAACGACCCAATCGAGGGCCGGTGAACCTGAGGGCACCTCATGGCGGAGTAAGGGTGTGGTGTCGAGCTCGGCCTCAACCAAGTCGAGTGTCTGCCGTACTCCGTTGCCGGTGATCGACCTGGTGAGGGGAAACGCCCGCTCCATGAAGAGACGCATACGTTTCTTTTTTTGTTTCGGGTCGTCGGCGCCATCGGCGTCTACTGAGAGGTGATCGATTTGGGTCATCAGGAAGTTCTGGCTCGTGGCTCGTTCGGCGGCTTGAGGTGGGCTTTGTCGATCAGCGACTGTACCAATCGACGGTGGCGGCCAAGCCGGTCGGTAGGTCAACGGTCGGCGCCCATCCAAGCATCTCACGAGTTGCGTCGATATTGGCGACTTTCTCCACTTCTCGGGCCCGGTCGGCAACACCACCGAAGACCGGCTCAAGACCGGTGTCAGAGATTTCCACGAGCTTCTCCACCACATCGCGGACCGTGGCCAGAGAGCCGGTTCCGAGAGGCACGGGATGCTCCGGCTGTTCACCCACAGCGCAGCAGCGGGCAATGCCTTCGGCGACATCTCCGACATAGACCCAGTCGACGTCGCGGGTACCGCTCGACAGCTCTGGAGCGGTTCCTGCCCGCAGCGATCGAATCACGTAAGGGATCAGCTTGTTCTCATCGAGCTGGGCCGGCCCGTAGACCATGAAGATCTGCAGGTTGACCACCTCAACATCGGTGGTGGCTTGGTAGTAGTCGCCGTAGAGGTGGGCCGCCGCCTTGCTCAGCGCATACGGCGAAGCCGCCAGTTGACCGGGGTGATCCGGCTCTTCCAGCGATCCGGCCAGGAGTACGCGCTGCACGCCGTGGTCCCGGGCCGCGTCCAACAGGTGAACAGCCGACGCGGTGTTGGCGGCGAACATCGGAACGAGCAGCTCGGGATCACGTGATCCCTTCACCAGGCTGGCGAGATGAACGATCACCTCCGGTTTCGCCGACTCCACGGCTGCAGCCGTGGAGTCTCGATCGACCAGGTCGGCATGATGCCACCGAACCGTAGTGTCGAAAGAGGTAGTTGGATTGGGGCGACGGGCGACGGCGTGCACGTCCGAGCCGAGATGGTGGAGCAGTTCCACCACATGGCCCCCGATAAACCCGGTGGCCCCGGTCACCAAAACCCGCTTGCCGCTCAGCCCCTCGGCCAGGTCGGCGAGTTCAGTCGCCGCTCCGGCGTATCCACCCTGGAAAACACCCATAGTTCGACCGACTTTATCGGCCTCGGCCCGTGCCCGACGTGACATCCAGGATGCCGGTTCTCATTACGGCTTTATGTCGAACGGCACTAAGATGAAACAGGGTTAGGTAACCCGCTGGCCGAAGATGGGGTCTTACTAGGTGGATTCAAAACGAACCAACGATTTGGTCGCAGCCGCGAAAGAGGGCGACCAGCGTGCATTTGAAGAGTTGGTACGTCAGACCTACACCGACACCTACACCTTGGCCTACCGCCTGGTAGGTGATGAGGAGGACGCCAGAGACGTGGTGCAAGAAACCTACTTGCGGGTCCACAAGGGACTCAAAAAGTTTCGTGGTGATGCCCAACTTTCCACGTGGCTACACCGCATCACGGCGAACTGCGCCAGCACCTATCTCGGTCGTCGCAGCAAACACCGTCACGACCAGATGGCCGACGATTTCGACGTTGTCGACGTTGAGCCGCAGCGTGATCCGGTGATCCAGGCCGACCTTGGTGACCTGCGGTCGAATCTGGTCGATGCGCTTATGCAGCTGCCACCCAAACTTCGCACGGTCATCGTGCTTCGCGATATCTACGACCTACCACACGACGCCATCGCCGACGAGCTCGACATCTCCGAGTCGGCGGCCAAGGTCCGCCTGCACCGAGCTCGCAAGCGACTTCGTGAACGGCTCTACCCATTGGGAGAGGAGCAAGCCCATGCCGTCTGATCACACCACCACCGGTGTCGCCGGTTCAGACCACCCGGTTTCAGTCCGCTCACCACTGCACAGCAACTGTGAGTTGTTCAGCCTGCAGCTGGCTGCGGCCGCCGATGGGCGGGCAGAGCTGGAAGCCGACGCCGCCGGCCACTTCGACTCGTGTCTGCGCTGCCAAGCGGAACTGGTGCAGTACAAGAAACTGTTGCGGGCGCTGGCATCGCTTCGAGGTCAACAGATCTCGGCCGACGCCACTCTTGTCGACGAGATCCTCTGTGCCCTCGAATCAGGAGGGGCCGGGCATCGGTTGCAACGCATCACCTCAGCGCCCACCTCCCGCAAGGTGGCCTACATCGGTGGAATCGCCGCCGCTGCCACGGCGGGGGCCGCCGGGGCCTTCGTGATTGCCTCCAAGCTGGCATCTCGTCAGCGTTTGGCCAGCTAGTCCGCCGCGCGATCGTCCTTCTCAGGTTCCTTTCAGCTGGCGCGTTTACTCTCCTGTCGAGGTCACAGCCAACCGGTTCAACGTGGCCTGTGATCGATAGGAGATAGTGACATGAGTCCTATAAAAGAGCACGACGACTTTGGAGGCCTCGGCCGAGACCTCGAAGCCATGGTCAATCGCCGGTCGGCGCTGCGTCTGTTGGGCGGCCTCACCATGGCCGGCGCCTTGGCTGCGTGCTCCGGTGGATCCAACGAGTCCTCTTCCTCGGGGTCATCGTCTTCGGCCTCATCGTCTTCAGGAGCGTCGGCCTCGGGATCACCGGTTCCTGAGATCCCCGATGAAACGGGAGGCCCATTTCCGGCCGATGGAACCAATGGCCCGAACCTGCTCACCGCCGAGGGGGTGGTCCGAACCGATCTGACGTCGAGCATCGATGGTCTCTCGGGAACAGCGCCCGGCATCCCCACGACGATCAACTTAACGGTCGTTGACGCGGCCACCGGCGAACCGGTCCCAGGAGCCGCGCTGTATCTTTGGCACTGCACGGCTGACGGTCGCTACTCGATCTACGAAATCGAAGACCAGAACTACCTACGCGGCGTTCAGGTGGCCGATAACTCGGGGCTGCTGACGTTCACGACCATCTTCCCCGGCTGTTATGAGGGACGGTGGCCGCACTGCCATTTTGAGGTCTACAGGACTATCGATCAGGCGACTAACGGCGACAGCGCAACCAAGATCAGCCAGCTGGCGTTTCCCAAGACTTCCTGCGAGGCGGTTTACGGTCGGAGCGAGTACGGGCCGAGCGCCGAGCACCTTTCCGTGTTGTCGCTTGCCACCGACGGTGTCTTCGAGGACGGCTGGGACCAGCAGCTGGCCACCGTCATCGGATCAAACAACGACGGCTACACGGCCAATCTGCTGGTCGCAATCGATGTCTAGAGCGCGGTTTGGCGACGAAATCGAGGCGGTTCTTGGTCGTGGCTCTGCTAGCCTCAATATGCCTAGTGCAGGCGAAACACCTGAACTGGTCCCAAGGGCAGTAGCTCAATTGGCAGAGCACCGGTCTCCAAAACCGACGGTTGGGGGTTCAAATCCCTCCTGCCCTGCGTAGTTCTTCTTCCGCGCAGGCAATAGTCTGGTAAGAAGTGAGAAGTCTTCACGACTTCTGCGTAGATGGCTTCCGACGTAATCCTCGTTCGACAAGGTTCGGCCGATGGAATTGCTCTGGGGTAGTCCGGCTCGCCCTTGAGCCTGATAGGTCGGGGGAGTATCAGAACGAGCCAGCCGCCACGTAATACCTAAGCCCTCTGCTGCAGAACCGTACGACCAAGGATCAAATTTTGACATGGCGATGAATCGCGAACAGCGCCGCTATCTGCAAAAGCAAGGCCAGATGGATAGCGAGGGCAACCCAATTGCCACGAAGCGGGACAACCGTCCCGTGCCCAACGAGCGGGTTACGCCTGGTGAGTACGCTTCCGAGGTCCGCCAGGAACTCAACCGTGTCATCTGGCCCACGCGGAGCGAGCTCATCAACTACACCATCGTGGTGATCATCACGTTCGCCCTCGTCACCGGCTTGGTGGCGGCACTTGACTATCTCTTCGCTGAAGGCTTCATCGCCCTGCTTCGGGCCGGAACCGGGGGTAACTAAAATCATGAGTGACATTACAGACGCCAACCCCGCCACCGAGGATGTCATCGACGCCATCGAGGACGCTGTTGACACATCAACTGCCGAAGCCGCTGAAGTCGTGACCGACGCCGTCGACGAAGTTGTGGCCGCAGAAGAAGCCGCCGCCGACGAAATCACCGAGGACACATCGTCCGATATCGATGAGGCCGGCGATCAGGCCGAGTCCGATGACACCGCATCCGATGACACCGCATCCGATGAGGCCGCGTCGGCTGACGACGCGTCGTCTGACGAAGCCGAAGAAGAGGCCCCGGCCCGTCGTCGCCGCGACTCGCCCTACGATCGCCCCGGCCGCTGGTATGTGATTCACACCCAGTCCGGCTATGAGAACAAGGTTCGTAGCAACCTTCTCGCCCGCACCCAATCGATGAACATGGAAGAGCGCATCTTCGAGGTGGTCATCCCACTCGAAGACGTGGTCGAGTTCAAAAACGGCAAGAAGGTCATCGTTCAGAAGAAGGTATTCCCCGGATACCTTCTCACGCGAATGCACCTTGACGACGACTCCTGGTTCGTTGTGCGCAACACTCCTGGCGTCACCGGATTCATCGGGGCAGGCAACAAGCCGTCGCCTCTGCCTCGCCGTGACGTTGAGACGTTCCTGTCGGTCAAAGAAGATGGCGATGAGCCAAGCCGTCGCGGTCGTCCCCGCCTGGAGTACACCATGGGCGAGACCGTTCGGGTCAAGGAAGGTCCTTTCGCCGACTTCCAAGGCGAGATCGTGGAGATCAACGAGGATCAGCTACGACTCAAGGTTCTTGTCAACATCTTCGGTCGCGAGACTCCGGTGGAGCTCCAGTTTGCCGAGGTCGCCAAGATCTAGGTCTCGAGCCAGAGGCTCGACCTTGAGTTTCGGCCGCGGGCCGAAACATCGTGCTGGGTTGGAAGCGCCAGCTTGCAACGGCACAATTCCATGTTGGTCTTTCCGCCCCGACATCACGGCGTAGCGGTAGCCACAGTTCGATAGAAACCATTTGCCAGTTCGTTAGAGAGAAAACCGATGGCCAAGAAGCAAGTACTAGCGGTCGTTAAAATTCAGATTCCAGCCGGTCAGGCCTCGCCTGCCCCGCCTGTCGGTACCGCCCTCGGTCCCTACGGTCTGCAGATCATGGACTTCTGCAAGGAATACAACGCCAGGACCGAAGCCCAGCGGGGCCAGATCGTCCCGGTTGAGATCACCGTGTTCGAGGACCGCACGTTCAGCTTCATCCTGAAGACGCCTCCAACCGCTGAACTCATCAAGAAGGCAGCCAAGATCAGCAAGGGCGCCGGCGATCCGCTGCGCGAGCGTGCCGGCACCATCACTGACGCTCAGGTCGCTGAGATCGCCGAAGTGAAGATGCCCGACCTCAACGCCAATGATCTTGAAGCCGCCAAGCAGCAGGTTCGTGGCACCGCCCGTCAGATGGGTGTCCACATCCGCGGCTAATCGCCGAAGGCGACAAACGACAACCTCAAGTCCGTTGGTCCGACCTGGCCCGGCGGCGCGAGTTTCGACGAAGGTCCGAAACTCGGTAAGTGCAGTCGCCGAAGGCGACAAACGACAGTGAGAGTTTTTCAAAGTCCGTTGGTCCCACCTGGCCTGGCGGCGCGAGTTTCGACGAAGGTCCGAAACTCGGTAAGTGCAGTCGCCGAAGGCGACAAACGACAGTGAGAGTTTTTCAAAGTCCGTTGGTCCCACCTGGCCTGGCGGCGCGAGTTTCGGCCGAAGGGTCCCGAAACTCGGTAAGTGCAGTCGCCGAAGGCGACAAACGACAACGACAGGGAGCCTAAGAAATGGCGCAAGGAAAACGATACCACGACGCAACCAAGCGGTACGACCGCAGCCACCTTCATGGTCCGGCTGAGGCGCTGGAGCTGGTGAAGAGCCTGGCCACGGCCAAGTTCGATGAGTCGATCGACATCAGCATTCTCCTCGGAGTGGATCCCCGCAAGGCCGATCAGATCGTCCGAGGGACCGTGGCTCTGCCATCGGGCACCGGCAAGGACGTTCGGGTGGCCGTGTTCGCCAATGGCGACGCCGCTACGGCGGCCAAAGAAGCAGGAGCCGACATCGTCGGTGGCGAGGAGCTGGTGGCTGAAGTCGAAGGCGGCATGCTCGACTTCGATCTGGCCATCGCAACCCCTGAGCTGATGCCCCAGGTCGGTAAGCTCGGTCGGGTGCTTGGTCCTCGCGGCTTGATGCCGAACCCCAAGACCGGCACCGTCACGCCCGATCCGGCCAAGGCCGTTGAGGAGTTCAAGGGCGGCACCGTCGAGTACCGCACCGACCGCAACGGAAACGTGCATGTCTCCATTGGTAAGGCCAGTTTTGAGGTCGATGGCCTCGGCGCCAACTTCGCCACCTTGATGGATGAAATCAACCGGGCCAAGCCGGCTTCGGCCAAGGGTCGATACGTCAAGAAGGTCACGTTGTCTTCGACGATGGGCCCTGGAGTGAAGGTCGACCCGTCTCGGGTCGACGAGATCTCGGTTTAATCGCAGCCCCCGGCTGTCGAAGTCAGGCGCAATAGGTAGGCGTAGTAGAGAGTGTCATCCCCACCGCTGACCGTCGAGGTCACCAGAGGCCAAGAGGTCGAAAGCCGTCATCTCGTTGACGCTGTTGTCGTTGACGCCGATGGTGTGGTCGAGAGCTGGGGTGACGCTGATCGTCAGGTGATGCCACGGTCGGCGTCCAAGCCGATCCAGGCCCTTCCAGCGGTGGAGTCAGGCGCGGCGGCGGGCTTTGAACTCGATCAGGTCGAACTTGCCTTGGCCTGTGCCTCCCACAATGGTGAGGAGGCCCAGGTTGACCGGGTGATGGCATGGTTGAATCGCCTGGACCTTTCGGCCGACGATCTTGAGTGCGGGAAGCAGCCACCAATCCATCAGCCGTCACTTGTCGAGTTGATTGCATCAGGTCAGCGACCCGGCGCTCAGCACAACAACTGTTCTGGGAAACACGCCGGCTTCTTGACCGTGTGTCGGCACCTTGATTTGCCAACCGCCGGATACATCACTCCTGATCATCCGTTGCAGGCCGACCACGTCACTCGCCGCATGGCCGAAGTATGTGAGGTTGATCTGTCGGGTCAGGTTCCTGGAGCCGATGGCTGCGGAATCCCGGTCTGGCATATTCCGATGACCAATCTGGCTGCAGGCTGGGCACGCCTGCTCACGCTGAACTCCGGCATGACGTTGCTTGAGGCCATGATGGCCGAGCCGTACTTTGTGGCCGGCACCGATCGAAGCTCGACCGAGCTGATGGGCCGAACCCTACGGCCGGCTGCGATCAAGGGCGGAGCCGAGGGCGTCTACTGCGGAGTGGTGATCGACGACGGCTACGGAATCGCCCTCAAGGTCCGCGACGGCGCAGGCCGGGCCGCCGATATCGCAATGGAGCACATCCTTGACCGGCTCGGGGTCGTTGAGGCACAAACCGATCGGCTAACGAACTGGGCGGGGACCGAGGTCGGCGTCGTCCGAATCGGGAGCTGAATCTCAGCACCGACCTCAGCCGCTGACTCCAGCCGCTGATTCCAGTCGCTGCATGGCCCAATAGCCCACAGCCGGTCCTGGGGCCAACATCAAGAATGCCGGTCCCCAGCCTGCGAAATCCCTGACCACCGGGACCAAAAAGATGGTGAAGACCGTGAGCACGAAGCCAAGCGACAGCTGCAGGGTGAGGGCGGTGCCGGTCAGCTTCGGGTCGACCACCTCGGTGACGATCGTGGAGAACTGGGCGCTGTCGGCCACCACCCAGAAACCCCAGAACAACCCGGCGGCCAAAACGAGCAGCGGGGGAGCGTCGAAAAGGAATCCGGTGATGGCAGCCGTGAGACCTGACCATCGAAGAGCTTTGGCCGCGGCTCGAGGTCTTGTGGTTGCATCGCTGAGGGTGCCGACGTAAATCGAGCCGGCGGCTCCGATCCCGATCACGGCAAAGGCGGCCAGGCCACCACGCCGGCTATCGACAAACACGTCGGTGTAGAACGCCGCCGCCCACGCCCACATCGCGTACAACTCCCACATGTGGCCGAAGTAGCCGGCCGAAGCCAACGCGAATCGACGGTTACGTATGATCTCGCCCAGGTGGGAAGCCGACACCTTTGTCGGAGCGGCGGTGAACGGGCCGTCGAGACCGGCGAGCTCAATCCAGAGGCCGCCGGCCAACGTTATGCCTGAGGCGATGCCAACGGTCAATTGCCAATGCAGGCCGCCTAGACCGTTAATGAGGTGGGGGAGTGCCGAGCCCACGGTCAGCGCTCCAATCATCGTCCCCAGCGCCAGGCCTCGACCGGTTCGATACCAAGACGACATCGCCTTCAAGGCAGGTGGGTAGACGGCGGCCAGAGCCGCGCCGGTGACGAAGCGAGCCGCAATGGCCGAACCGAAACCGGTGGCGACGATAAGCCCGGCATTGGCCAACGCGGCCAGCGAGGCACCGACAAGAATCAAACGACGAGGTCCGAAACGGTCGGCCAGTCCGGCAAGCGTGATGAGTAGCGCTCCGCCCACGAATCCGAGCTGCACAGCGATGACCAGCCAGGCCAACTCCGACGCCGAGAGATCCCAGGCATCGCTGAGCTGTCGAGCTACGGCGGCGGTTGAGAACCAAGGGCTCATGGCCATCACCAGCCCGGTGGCCAACAGTAGAAGCTGTCGTGTTCGGACCTTCGTGTCGATTTCGGTTTGTGAGATGGAGTTCAAATATTCATTGACTTTCGTGGAGCTGTTGCACCGAGAACCGCTGGTTGGCTCCAATGATTCCGACCGGGCGCGCCGAAGGCTTGGAGCGGGACCACTACGGTGGCGGCGTGGCCAGATTATCGGTAGCAATCCGTCGCCTCGCCGTCGTCGCCGGGTTTGGTGTTGTCCTTCTCGTGGTGGCCGCCAACCTGGTCATGTGGTTGCTCTCGCGTGGCCATGTCGTATCCGACGCCGATCAGCTGACCGAGCGGCTTCTTGACGTCGATCCCGATTCCGTGGTCGTCGTCATTCCCGGCGCTCGGGTTCACCCCGATGGCCGTCTGTCGCGCCCCATGGCCGATCGGGTAGAAGGCGGAACGACGCTGTACCTGGACGGCATGGCGGGACACGTTCTGGTGTCCGGCGATAACCGCGAGGGTCACTACGACGAGCCGACGGTCATCCGCCGTCACGTTCACCTGGGCGGCGTTCCACTGGCCGACATTAGTGTGGACTACGCCGGTTTCGACACTTGGGACACGTGTGTCAGAGCCAATGAGATTTTCGGTGCCGGTCCGGAGTCTGCGGTGGTGGTTTTTGTGACCCAAAGCCGCTACAAGAACCGAGCGGCGGCGTTGTGTCGCGCCGCCGGTCTGGATGCCGTGGTCATGACCGTCGATAATCCTCCACCGCGGCCACGCGGGATCTGGATTCGAGCGGTTATTCGGGAGCGCCTGGCCGCAGTCAAAGGGCTGTATGAAGTGATGGTCAAGCCCGATCCGATGTTCCTGGGCCGATTCGAGGGTCTTCAGGGCTCGGAGACACCGGCCAACCCCGATCCGGTTTTGGGCGAGAGCTGAGCGTGTTTGACCTTCGGCCTCGGTTTGGGATTCTCTATCGCATCGGTAGCCTTAAGAGGTTGTATATCGACGGCTGAGCCTCTCGGTTACCCGAGAAGTCCGGCCGATAATCGAAACCCCTCGCCAGAGACCTCAGGTGGTGGTTTGCTCGAAGTGCGAACACTCCGACCGAGCCACGGAAATCCTGGAATAGGCGATCAAGCTTCTCCACTTCCTCACCCTCCTCGGGTGGCGTGACTTGGTGCGGTTGGTCGGCGAAACGGGCGTCGACCACCGATATCGACACGTCATATCCAACCGAGTGTCTTCGATCAGAGGGTCCCTGTGTCCCTCCAATTGGAGGCCGAAGTACAAGTGAGAGGAGGTGTGATGGATAACCCACGTCCGGAGAAGGTAGCGATCGTAACTGAGGTCAAGGAGCGTTTGGAGAACGCCACGTCAGTGGTGGTCACCGAATACCGAGGCCTCACCGTGAGCGAACTCCAGGAGCTACGAGGGCAACTGCGTCCTAGCGGGGCCAAGTACAAGGTGTATAAAAACACGTTGGTACGACGAGCCGCCGATGAGGCCGGTCTTGAACTTGGTGAGCACCTGGTAGGTCCGACTGCTTTGGCTTTTGCCGAGCCGGCCGAAGACGAAGAACGAGGCGATGTGGTGAGTATGGCCAAGGCGCTTCGCGACTTCGCCAAGACCCACCCCAACCTGGTGATCAAAGGCGGCTTGTTTGATGGAAGCCCCATCGACGCCGACGGCATCAAAGCACTGGCCGACATCGAACCCCGCGAGGTTCTGCTGGCCAAGCTGGCTGGTCTTATGGCTGCTCCCATGCAGCAGTTCGCCGGTCTGCTCCAAGCCGTGCCGCGTGAATTTGCCGGTCTGCTCAAGGCCCTTATCGACGAAGGCGGCGCCGGGGATGTTGCGACAGCAACTCCAAGCGACGAGGCCTCGCCAGAGGCCGACGAAGCCCCTGAGGCCGCCGCTGCTGCCCCTACCGACGAAGCCGCCCCGGCGGCTGATGAAGCCCCATCCACCCAATCCGATGCTGACAGCGAAGACGCTGCAGCCGATTCCGAAGAAGCCGGAGAAGAAGAATAATGTCCAAAGAAGAAATCCTCGATGCCATCGCTTCGATGAGCGTCCTCGAACTGTCCGAACTGCTCACCGAGTTTGAAGAGAAGTTCGGCGTTACCGCAGCTGCTCCCGTGGCTGTCGCTGCTGCCGGTCCCGCCGGTGGCGGTGGTGAAGAAGCCGAAGAAAAGACCAACTTCGACGTCATGCTCACCGGAGCCGGCGACAAGAAGATCCAGGTCATCAAGGCTGTGCGCGAGATCACCGGTCTCGGCCTCAAGGAAGCCAAGGACCTCGTCGAGAGCGCCCCCGCCGCCGTGGTGGAAGGTGCCAACAAGGACGACGCCGAAGCCGCCAAGAGCAAGATCGAAGACGCCGGCGGCGCCGTCGAGCTTAAGTAGTTTCAAAACAAATTATTGGCTTACGGGCCTTGATTGTCTAGCGAAGTGGTCCCGGCGTAGGCCGGGGCCATTTTCGCGTTTGCAACGAGGTCGAACTGAAAACCGGTCACTATTCGCTGTTGGCGTCCGATGCTCGGGCGATACGATGCTGTTGGCCCCGGATAGGCCGGCTCGAACAGGGTTGTTTCAACAAGAACCTTGACCTCAGGCAGAAATAACCGTATTATTCGCGCCAAATCCGGTTGTTGGTTGCGTTCGCGCGGATATCCTTGTAAAGCCGTGCTTGCTCGCCTGTCTGTCTTCACCAACTAAATCGGTCGTAGATTCAGCGCGTGGCAACACGTTTTCCGTAGCTGCCGGACCGGTCGGCAGCTTTCGTGCTCAACATGTTGGTGGTGCCCCTTGCCTGCACGTACTGTCGCTCGCGATCGTTATTCTTTCGGCAATCTCGACGAAGCCCTTGCGCTTCCCGAGCTCATCGCCGTTCAAAAGGAATCCTTCAAGTGGTTCCTGGAGAAGGGTTTGGCCGATGCGTTCCGAGACATCAGCCCGATCAAAGACTTCACCGAGACTCTTCAGCTCGAACTCGAGTTTGATCCTCACGACGAGGACCTCGAGCCGTACCCGAAGTTCACGGTTGAGGAATGCAAAGAGAAAGATATGACCTACGCGGCCCCGATTTTTGTTCGGGCCCGCTTCATCAACGCCCAGACGGGCGAGATCAAAGAGCAGACGGTCTTCTTGGGCGACTTCCCGATGATGACCGACAAGGGCACGTTTGTGATCAACGGCACCGAGCGTGTCGTGGTGTCGCAGCTCGTGCGTTCGCCTGGAGTCATCTTCCAGCCTGGTGAGCGGTTCCGTCTGCGTAACCTGGCCAAGCACCAGATGGTCACCGGCACCATTCACCCCTACCGAGGTGAGTGGATCGAGTTCGACGTCGAGCAGAAGCCGGGTAAGGATCCAACCGCTGGCGTGCGTGTCGCTCGTAAGCGTCGCCTTTCGCTGTTCACCATGTTGCGAGCCCTCGGCTACGACGAGGAAAACGCCCCCGGCTTCCTCGAGGCCTTTGTTCGCCACTTCGAGTTCCTCGAAGGTCAGTGGGAGAAGGATCGTGAGATCGCCCCCACCCAAGACGAGGCCCTCATCGAGATCTACAAGCGAGCCCGCCCTGGCGAGCCGCCCACTCTCGAAGCCGCCCGCACCTACCTGCGTAACGCGTTCTTCGAGAACCGTCGTTACGACCTGAGCCGAGTCGGTCGCTACAAGCTCAACCGCAAG
This sequence comes from Acidimicrobiales bacterium, assembly GCA_965216355.1. Classification (GTDB taxonomy): domain Bacteria; phylum Actinomycetota; class Acidimicrobiia; order Acidimicrobiales; family SZUA-35; genus JAHELU01. The sequence continues at coordinate 4,793,744 of CBDCFR010000013.1, read as the reverse complement.
CTCGGTCCCGAGATCGAGAAGCTCGAGAAGCTGTTCCCGATGCTTGATCTCGACAAGCCCGAGATCGACCAGCCGGTGCTGAGCCGCTGCGAGGTTCTTGCCTCGGCCACCTACCTCCTGCACCTCATGATCGCCGAGCCCGGCTACCGCCTCGACGATCAGGACCACTTCGCCAACCGCCGTGTGCGGTCGGTCGGTGAGCTGATCCAGAACCAGGTGCGCATCGGTCTGTCTCGTATGGAGCGTGTGGTTCGTGAGCGCATGACCACTCAGGACGTCGAGGCCATCACCCCTCAGACTCTGATCAACATCCGTCCGGTTGTGGCCGCGATCAAGGAGTTCTTCGGAACCTCTCAGCTGTCGCAGTTCATGGACCAGGTTAACCCACTGTCGGGTCTCACCCATCGCCGTCGTCTTTCGGCCCTCGGCCCTGGCGGTCTGAGCCGCGAGCGTGCCGGCTTCGAAGTGCGAGACGTTCACTTCTCCCACTACGGCCGTATGTGTCCGATCGAGACCCCGGAGGGTCCCAACATTGGTCTGATCGGCTACCTCTCCAGCTACGCCCGAGTCAACGAGTTCGGCTTCCTGGAGACCCCCTACCGCAAGGTTGAAAACGGCAAGGTTTCCGACGAGATCGTCTTCCTCACCGCCGACGAGGAAGAGGAGTACGTCGTCGCCCAGGCCAACGCCAAGCTCAACGCCGACAATACCTTCCTGGAAGATCGGGTTCTGGCCCGTCGTTCGCCGCAGGCCGCTTCGCTGCGCGACCTTAAGCTGCAGCTGGAACGAGACGTGTTCTTCGGTGCCACCACCGAGATCTCCCAGGTTCCGGCCGACGAGGTCCAGATGATGGACGTTTCGCCGAAGCAGATCGTTTCGATCGGCACCGGCTTGATTCCGTTCCTTGAGCACGACGACGCAAACCGGGCCCTGATGGGCGCCAACATGCAGCGTCAGGCCGTGCCCCTGCTCACCGCCGAGGCTCCTTATATTGGCACCGGCATCGAGCGCCGGGCCGCCTCCGACGCTGCCGACACCTTGGTGGCCGAAGAAGACGGCACCGTGCTTGAGGCCGACGGCAAGACCCTTACGGTCGAATACAAGAAGATGGGCCGCAAGGTTTACCGTCTTCTCAAGTTCGCCCGGTCGAACCAAGACACCTGCATCAACCAGAAGCCTCGGGTTGCCGCCGGCGACAAGTTCAAGGCCGGCGATCTGCTGGCCGACGGACCGTCCACCGACAACGGTGAACTGGCCCTTGGTAAGAACCTCGTCGTGGCGTTCATGCCGTGGGAGGGTTACAACTTTGAGGATGCCATCATCCTGAGTGAGCGTCTGCAGCGAGACGATGTGCTCACATCGATCCACATTAAAGAGCACGAGATCGACGCCCGAGACACGAAACTCGGTCCTGAGGAAATCACTCGAGACATCCCCAACCTGGCCGAAGACATTCTGGCCGACCTCGACGAGCGCGGCATTGTCCGTGTTGGCGCCGATGTTGGTCCTGGCGATGTGCTGGTCGGCAAGGTCACCCCCAAGGGTGAAACCGAGCTCACGCCGGAAGAGCGTCTGCTGCGGGCCATCTTTGGTGAGAAGGCCCGTGAGGTTCGAGACACCTCTCTCAAGGTTCCGCACGGCGAGGTCGGCAAGGTCATCGACGTCAAGGTGTTTAACCGTGACGACAGCCACGAGCTGCCCCCTGGCGTCAACCAGCTGGTCCGGGTCTATGTGGCTCAGAAGCGTAAGATTTCGGTCGGCGACAAGCTGGCCGGTCGCCACGGCAACAAGGGTGTGATCTCCAAGATCCTGCCTCCCGAAGACATGCCGTATCTGGCCGATGGCACCCCGGTCGACATCATCTTGAACCCGCTGGGCGTTCCGTCCCGTATGAATGTGGGTCAGGTTCTGGAGTCGCACCTCGGTTACGCCGCCCGCTGGGGTTGGGAGATCGACGGTGAACAGGTCGGCGCCTTGCCGGTCCGAGGCACCGAAAACAAGACCCGCCCCTTCACCACCCCGGCCACCCTGGTATCCACCCCGGTGTTCGACGGTGCCAAGTGGGACGAAACCGAGCTGGCCGGCAACAAGCCCACCATCCGCACCATCTTCGAGAACCTCAACCCCGAGTCGGTTGACGGTGAGCGTCTGATTCAGCCCGACGGTAAAGCCACGCTTTACGACGGTCGCACCGGTCAGGCCTTCGACAATCCGATCATGGTCGGAATCATGTACATCCTGAAGTTGTCGCACTTGGTCGATGACAAGATCCACGCCCGTTCCACCGGCCCGTACTCCATGATCACCCAGCAGCCGCTCGGTGGTAAGGCTCAGTTCGGCGGTCAGCGCTTTGGTGAGATGGAAGTGTGGGCCCTTGAGGCCTACGGAGCGGCCTACTGCCTGCAGGAGCTGCTCACCATCAAGTCCGACGACGTGCTGGGCCGAGTCAAGGTCTACGAGGCGATCGTCAAGGGTGAAAACATCCCCGAGCCGGGCATCCCTGAATCGTTCAAGGTGCTCATCAAGGAGATGCAGGCCCTGTGCCTCAACGTTGAGGTTCTGGCCGAAGACGGCAAGGAAATCGAGATGCGGGAGCTCGACGATGAGCTGTTCCGCACTGCTGAAGAACTCGGGATCGACCTCAGTCGCCCCGAGCGAGGATCAGATGAAGAAGACGCTGCCCGGGCCGCGGCCCGGAGCAACTAAGAGAGCTGGAGCTGACACATGCTAGACGTTAACGATTTCGATCAGCTCAAGATTGGTCTGGCCACGGCCGGGTCGATCCGTATGTGGTCAAACGGTGAGGTTAAGAAGCCCGAGACCATCAACTACCGCACCCTGAAGCCGGAAAAAGACGGTCTGTTCTGCGAGAAGATCTTCGGCCCGCAGAAAGACTGGGAGTGCGCTTGTGGTAAGTACAAGCGTGTCCGGTTCAAGGGCATTATCTGTGAGCGTTGTGGGGTTGAGGTCACCCGCTCGAAGGTTCGGCGCGAGCGCATGGGCCACATCGAGCTGGCCGCCCCCTGCGTCCACATCTGGTATCTGCGAGGCACCCGCTCCTGGTTGGCCTACCTGCTCATGGGCACCGAGCCCCGTGAGGAGCTAAAGGCCAAGCAGCTGGAGAAGGTCATCTACTTCGCCGCCAACCTGGTCACCTGGGTTGACGAGGAGAAGCGCGACGCCGATCTGCCCAACCTCGAAGCCGAAGTGCTGGAGGAGAAGGAGGCCATCAACAAGGAGATGGAGCTCCGCCTCGCCGAGCAGCACGAAGACCTTGAAGCCGAGCTCAAGCAGATGGAGTCCGACGGGGCCAAGGACACCGAGATCAAGGCTCGTCAGCGTTCCTTTGATAAGGAACTGGCCATCACCCGTGAGCAGTACGAGATGGAAATCGACGTACTCGACCGGGCTTGGGACGAGTTCAAGGAATTGTTCCCCCGCAAGATTCTCGAAGACGAGCTCTTGTGGCGTGAGATGGCCGACCGCTTCGGCGATTACTTCGAAGGCGGCATGGGTGCCGATGCCATCGCTCAGCTGATCGAGCGCATCGACTTCGATGAGGAGGAGGAGAAACTCCGCCTCGCCATCGACGCCCCGGGAGACATGAAGCCGCTGTCGGCTCAGCGTAAGCAGAAGGCCATCAAGCGACTCAAGATCGTGGCCGCTTTCAACAAGCGCGACGACAACGGCAACCGCCAGAACGATCCGCGGGCCATGATCCTCGACGTTGTTCCGGTGATCCCGCCGGAGCTTCGCCCGATGGTCCAGCTCGACGGTGGCCGGTTCGCCACCTCCGACTTGAACGACCTGTACCGCCGGGTCATCAACCGCAACAACCGCCTCAAGCGTCTGCTTGATCTCGGCGCTCCCGAGATCATCGTGAACAACGAAAAGCGCATGCTGCAGGAAGCGGTCGACGCGTTGTTCGACAACGGTCGTCGTGGTCGTCCGGTAACCGGTCCGGGCTCCCGTCCGCTCAAGTCGCTGTCCGACATGTTGAAGGGTAAGCAGGGCCGTTTCCGTCAGAACCTTCTGGGCAAGCGTGTCGACTACTCCGGCCGTTCGGTCATCGTGGTCGGCCCGACCCTCAAGTTCCATCAGTGCGGTCTGCCCAAGATCATGGCGCTTGAGCTGTTCAAGCCGTTCGTGATGAAGCGTCTGGTCGATCAGGGTCTGGCCCAGAACATCAAGTCGGCCAAGCGTATGGTCGAGCGTCGTCGTCCTCAGGTGTGGGAGGTGCTCGAAGACGTCATCCAGGAACATCCGGTGATGTTGAATCGTGCGCCCACGCTGCACCGTTTGGGTATCCAGGCCTTCGAGCCGGTTCTGGTGGAAGGCAAGGCCATCCAGATCCACCCGTTGGTCTGCACCGCCTTCAACGCCGACTTCGACGGCGACCAGATGGCTGTACACCTGCCCCTGTCGGCAGAGGCTCAGGCCGAGGCCCGGGTGCTGATGCTCAGCGCCAACAACGTGTTGTCGCCGGCTCACGGTCGGCCCCTCGTCACACCAACGCAAGACATGGTCATCGGCTGCTTCTACCTCACCGAATCGGTTGAGGAACAGAAGGGCGGCGGCGTGTACCGCAACATCGCCGACGTTGAGCGGGCCTACGAGTCTGGTGAGATTCACCTGCACGGTCCGATCACGTTCCGTCATCCCGACCTTCTGCTAACCCCGGCCAACGGCCAGGCGGCGGAGTACGAGAAGACCACAGCCGGTCGGGTGCTGTTCAACGAGGCGTTGCCCGAGGGCTTCCCCTACGTCAACCGGGTGGTCAAGAAGCGTGACATTGGCGAGATCGTCGATCAGCTCGCTTCGGGCTTCCCCAAGGCCGAGGTTTCGGCTTCGCTCGACCGCATCAAGGGTCTGGCGTTCCACTTCGCAGCCAAGTCCGGTCTGACCGTGTCGATTGACGACGTGCAGACTCCGGCTGAGAAGAAGGAGATCCTGGATCGTCACGAGCTGGAAGCGGAGAAGATCGAAGGTCAGTTCCGCAAGGGCATCATCACCGACGGTGAGCGTCGCCAGAAGGAAGTGGAGATCTGGACCTCGGCCACCGATGAAGTTCGGGAGGCCATGGAGGTCAACCTCCGCTCCAAGCGCTTCAACCCGATCGACATGATGGTCGGCTCCGGCGCTCGAGGCAACATGATGCAGGTCCGCCAGATCGCCGGTATGCGCGGTCTTGTGGCCAACCCTCGTGGTGACATGATTCCTCGTCCGATCAAGTCGAATTTCCGTGAAGGTCTGTCGATGTTGGAGTACTTCATTGCTACTCCTGGTGCCCGTAAGGGTCTGGTCGACACCGCCCTCCGTACTGCCGACTCCGGCTACCTCACCCGTCGCCTGGTCGACGTGGCCCAGGAAGTGATCATCAACGATCGTGATCCGTTTGAGCCCGGTCGCCCGGTGCGAGGCCTCTTCCTGGAAGACGTCAAGCCCGACGGTTACTACCACAAGGAGACCGGTGAAGCGGCTTCCGCTGGTGACCCCGACGCTCGCATGGTTCGTACCTACCTGGAAACCCGCCTTTACAGCCGGGTCTTGGCCGACGACGTTACGTTGTCGGACGGTTCGGTCATCGAGCGGGGCACGATGATTCGTGAAGAGGAAATGGAAGCGCTGCGAGACGACCCCGATGTCACTCGTGTGCGTGTTCTGTCGCCGCTCACCGATGATTCGCCGGTTGGTATCACGGCGGCCAGCTACGGAATGTCGCTGGCCACCAGCGCCGAGATCGAGGTTGGTGAAGCCGTTGGTGTTATCGCCGCACAGTCGATCGGCGAGCCTGGCACCCAGCTGACCATGCGTACCTTCCACACCGGTGGTGTGGCCGGCGGCGCCGACATCGCCGGCGGTCTGCCTCGTGTGGTCGAGCTGTTCGAGGCTCGTAGCCCCAAGGGCAAGGCCACCCTGGCTCGCATCTCCGGCACCGTGCGTATCGCCGAAGATGAAGGCAAGGGCAAGGTCATCACCGTTATCGGCGAAGACGACACCGAAGACGATTACGTTGTTCCATTGGCCGCCCGTCTTGAGGTGGTCGATGGTCAGCAGATCAACGCCGGTGACGCCATTGTCGACGGTCCTCGCGACCCGAAGGAGCTGCTGGAGATCCGGGGTATCCGTGAAACCCAGCAGTACCTGGTGGAGGAAGTGCAGAAGGTCTACCGCGATCAGGGTGTGTCGATTCACGACAAGCACATCGAGCTGATCGTCCGGCAGATGACGAGGCGGGTGGCTATTTCAGAACCCGGTGACTCCGACTTCCTGCCCGGCGAGCGCTGCGACCAGTGGCAGTTCGCTGACGCCAACAAGCGTTTGGTCACCGAAGGCAAGCGCCCGGCCGAAGGTCGCCCTGAGATCATGGGTATCACCAAGGCATCGCTGGCCACCGATTCGTGGCTGTCGGCCGCGTCGTTCCAGGAGACCACCCGAGTGCTCACCGAGGCTGCCATCGAAGGCAAGTCCGACGGCATGATTGGTCTCAAGGAGAACATCATCATCGGTAAGTTGATTCCGGCCGGCACCGGCCTGATCCGCCACCGTGATATTGGTCTCGAGGCGCCCGATTATCAGCCGATGTCGTTCTACTCCTCCGAAGGTGAGGAGCAGGACCCGGCGGCGTGGCTGGCCTCGATCGGAGCTGAGCAAGCGGCTGCTGTTACTCAGTTGCCCACCGTTCCGGCCCCAGGAGAGATCGGCTAGACTGGAACCACACCGGCAAGGTGGACTTGCCCGATTGAACTAAAAGAGCCCCAGGCCCTGTGCCTGGGGCTCTTTGTGTTGCTTCACGTCGTCACTCAGCGAGGAGGAAAACAGTCGTCCCAAGGGGTCGGGGTGCTCCGAGTCGGGGGGTGGAGGGCGGAGCAGCACACTCGACTTGGACCGGGCTGAACCTTGGGACGACTGAAGATCATGAATCGATCAGTCGAGAGCTTCGATGTCCTGTTTCACGGCCGCCCACAGGGGGCCAAGGAACATGGCGATCGGAATCCATGAACCTCCGGAGCCTTCGGGCCTTGATGTGCGGCTGGCGAGTACCGCGCCGGTGGCTGACCAACTGGTTAAAAGGGCTATTCCGGTCATCAGGCCTCCTCGTGTCGACGGGCAACAGGTGCTGCGGCGTGTGCAGCTCCTCTGGCGCAGCCTCTCTGCTGCGGTTCTCTAATGTGACTTGCTGATTATCGAAATACTAAAACAGGTTTTAGAAAACGTCAAACAAAAAGTATCTATTTGATTTAGGTCGTCCGGCTGTCGGTGAGGGCGGCTGTCGGTCGAAGGTATTGAAACGGTAAAGGTTTGAATAGGTAGTAATACCCGCTTCATCATCCATCTATGATCAGCTCGTGGGTGGAACAAAGATGAGTCATTCGAAGCGGGTCCGAGTGATTGGAGCGGTTGTAGCTCTGGTTGGGGTCCTGGGTTTAACGAGCCTTTTCGGGGGCCTCGGAGCGCTTGCTCAAGAAGGTGGGCCTGAGCAGATCGCCGAGGCCGACCAGCAAGGTCGAGAGGCCATCGAGGCGGTCGGAGATCGTCTTCCTGAAGTGGCGGCGGCGATGGACATGGCGCCTCAGGAGCTGGCCTCGGTTTTGGCCAGCGACTCCGCAGCCTGGTTGGATACCGCCGGCCGCCTTTACTACGTCGATCCGGTACATGCCGAACCGGCGGAAGCGGCCGCTGAGGAGATTCCCCCGGCGCCAAAGCCCCTGTCGGAAACCTTCAAGCTGCACAGCCTCCCCGGCGCCAAGCGGGTTATCTACCTTGATTTCGACGGCTACGAGGCTGCCGGTTCGGTCTGGGCCAATGGTCGCACCGACACCTACGCCGAACCGTGGAGTCGTGACGGTGACGACTCGACCTTTAGCGACTCCGAGCGTCAAGCGATTCAGGAGATCTGGCGATTGGTGGCTGAGGACTTCGCTCCGTTCGCCGTCGACGTCACAACCGAAGACCCCGGGACCGACCGGATTCGTCGCACCAACAGCGGTGACGACCTCTACGGCACCACTGTGGCGATCTCACCCAACATCATTCGAGACTGCAGCTGTGGTGGCGTGGCCTATGTCGACGTGTTCGACGTGCACGGCCAGTTCAACGATGGAACCTACATTCACGACTACTACCAGCCGGCCTGGGTGGTCGGATCCTCCGGCACGTCGGTGAAAACCATTGCCGAGGCGGCTTCTCATGAGGCCGGCCACAATCTATCGCTCGGTCACGACGGCACGTCGGATCGCTCCTACTTTGCCGGCCACGGCGACTGGGCACCGATCATGGGGGTCGGCTACTACCGCAGCGTTACTCAGTGGAGCCGTGGCGAGTACTCCGACGCCAACAATTCCGAGGACGACCTGGCGCTCATCGATGCCGCCGGTGCACCGATACGGGCCGACGATCACGGCCACGATGCCGCCTCCGGCACGGCGCTCACTGACTCCAATGTCGACGTGAGTGGTGTGATCGCCACCCGTTCCGATAAAGACGCATTCAGTTTCACAACCGCCGGCGGGCAGGTGACGGTTGCCGTGGCCCCTGCTCAGGATGGCCCCAACCTCGATACCTCGCTGGCCTTGGTCGACAGTGCCGGTAATCTTGTTGCCTCCTCCACGTCCAGCGGTCTCGGCAGCAGCCTCGACCAAGCGGTGGGAGCGGGCACGTATGCTCTGGTGGTCGATGGCGTCGGCGCCGGCGATCCCTCCAGCAGCGGCTATAGCGACTACGCCTCGCTCGGCAACTTCACGCTCACCGGCACGGTTCCGCTTGGCGTGGCGCCCCCACCGCCACCGCAGTCCTGTGATGGCTTGACCAGACAGGCTGAAGACGGCCAGATGTTCGGTGGTTTCGTTGCCGGCAACAATGGCGGCACCGGGTTCGCCTGGGTACCCACCGGGCAACCACACAACTACACGGGTGCCGACACCACCGACTCCCGGGTTGATCTGTGTTTCACCGTCTCCAATGCCGGCCTGTACCGCATCGACACCCGGGTCCTCGGACCAACGTGGGATGCCGATTCGTTCTACGTCACGGTCGACGGAGGCCCGGCGGGAGACGGCTATCTCTGGGATACCACCCGCTCGTCCTCGTTCCAGGTCGACTCGGTCTCGAATCGTGATGGGCTCGATCCCCTGAAGGTTGATCTGAGCGCCGGGGAGCACATTGTGAGCTTCCACCTGAGGGAGGCGGGAACCGCCATCGACTGGGCCACGCTTGTGGCCGAGGATCCCGATCCTCGCCCCACCTGCAGCGGCCTCACGCAAAACGCAGCCAACGGAACGCTGCTCGGTGACTTTGTTGCCGGCAACGACGGCGGCACCTCGTTTGCTTGGGTGCCCACGGGTCAGCCTCACAACTACAACGGTGCCGATGCCACCGAGTCACGGGTTGATCTTTGTTTCAACGTCACCGAGGCCGGAGCCTACAAGATCGATACCACCGTTCTCGGTCCCACTTGGGATGCCGATTCGTTCTACGTCACGGTCGATGGGACACCTGGCGGCGACGGCTATCTCTGGGACACCGTCCGGTCTTCATCGTTCCAGTCAGATCCTGTTTCCGATCGTGGCGGTGCTGATCCGTTAACGGTCAACCTGAGTGCCGGCGAGCACATCGTGAGTTTCCACCTCCGTGAGGCCGGTACTCGTCTTGGACAGGTCAGCTTGGTGAAGAGTGGCACGCCGCCACCGCCGAGCTGTGGTGGTCTCAGCCAGGAAGCGGAGGCCGGCACGCTGTTCGGTGACTTCGTTATCGGCAACGATGCCTCCGGGCAGTTCGTCTGGCTGCCAACCGGCGAGCCTCACAACTACAACGGCGCCGATGCCACCGACTCCCGGGTTGAGCTCTGTTTCACCGTTACCCAGGCCGGTACCTACCGCATCGACACCCAAGTAATGGGGCCCACCTGGGATGCCGATTCGTTCTACGTCACGATCGATGATGCCCCCGCCGGCGACGGCCACCTTTGGGACACCACACGATCGGGCTCGTATCAGCTCGATGCAGTCAGCAGTCGGGGCGGAGGCGATCCATTGACGGTCAGCCTCAACGCCGGCGAGCACACCGTAGGCTTCCATCTGCGAGAAGCAGGAACCAGGTTGGGGTGGGTCGGCCTCGTGCGAACCGGCGACTAAACTGCCGGTTCTATGGCGCCATCCACGGTTAACACCATCACCCTCTTTTTTGCGCTGCTCGCACTGGTAGCGGCCGCAATCGCAATTGGGATCCTGGTTTCGGCACTAACCACCGACCGATTTGGTCTTATCGCATCGCTACGGCCCGTGGCCTTTGAGTTGGCTGCGGCTGTAGCCACCACGGCGACGGTTGGTTCACTCATCCTGTCCGAGGGGGCCGGCTACGAACCGTGCCTCAATTGTTGGATCCAACGGGGCTTCATGTACCCGTCGGCGCTGCTCCTGATCGGAGCGGCGGTAACGAGACGGGCGACGTTGGCCAAAATCGCCGGGGTTTTGTCGGTACTTGGGATCTTGGTATCGATCTTTCACCGCTACGAGCAGGCAACTGGTGCCGAGCTTGGCGGTCTGTGTGATGCCTCTGCTCCCTGCTCCACAAAGTATGTTGAGCAGTTCGGGTTCATGACCATCCCGACGATGGCCGGTTGTGGCTTCGCCGCCATCATCGCATTGGTCGCCATCTCGGCGTGGCCGAAATCGGTTGAGGCTGCCTGATCATCGCAGAGCGATCATTGGGCCGGCGGCTCTAGCTGGCCGTTGAATCGCCAAATTCCCAGTTGGGATCCCGTTCCGGGCTATAGCGACAGTAGGTGCCCGTGTACACGGAGGTTCTCAGGTGTCGGCCCAGCTCGTCGTTCTCGGACTCGACTCGCTTTATTGCATCACGAATCCGCCTGGTCACGGCTGAGCGAGCTCTCTCGTTGTCCCCACCGGTTGCCCGATCTCGTCCCCCGATTCCCATGTTACGCGCCAGCTCGTCCACCAAGGTGTCGAACTCGGCCCGGGCTTGTTGAGCCCGAGCCAGGTCGTTGTCGGCCGTGCTGATCTGAATCACCTCGTCCAGCTCCCGCAGGCGCGCCTCGTAGCTGGCCCGGCTCCGTGTGTCGAGCGCCGGTAGCCCGGGTTGTACAACCGAGGCCCTCATCAGGTCGAGAGCAAGCAGCTCACGATCCGGTTCGGCCAGCAGCCTACGGAGATCTGACAACCCCTTCGATTTCCGCAGCCTGATAGTCGATTCTCCATAGTCGATCCGGTACACATCTCCCTCGTCTATCCAACGAGCCGGCAACTGATCGGCATGACTGCCGTCGGAATCCGCTTCGTCGATGCTGACACCTGATTGGGCGGCCACCTTGGCACCCGATTTCAACAACGCCTGAAGTTCCTGCCGCGCTGTTCGAAAGGCTTCCAGCAGCTCCAGCGGCTGGGCCTGGCCCGCCCGGTCGATCACGCCAACCTCAACCGGCGTCGCCACGTTGGTGAGCGGAAGTCCGCCGGCTGTCACCGCCAGCGGGGCCCACGAAGTGCCTTCTTCCGGTTCCAGAACCAGCGCGGCCGAGTCGAGCACCATCCTGAGTTCGGCCAGGTTTCCTCGCCGCTGTAACTCGGCAAACATTTCAAGCACCGCCTCGGCAGCCGCCGGTTGGTCACCGAGCCGCATGTGTGTTTCGGTTAGTGCCCGCAGTCCGCAAAGAATTCCAGCTGGATAGTCGATTGAGCGGGCAAGGGTCAGGGCTTGCTCGATTGAAGCCTTGGCCCGCAGCAAGGCATCTTGTCGAGTTTCAGGGAGAGCGTCGTTGGGCATGTGACGGTACTCATGAAGGCGAAGCTGACCCTCGACGACCAGGCACCAGGCCACATTGATGTCGGCGTTTAACGTCAAGGCAAGCTCATGAGTTTGGGACAAGATCGTTTGCCCATCGGCCACCTTGCCGAGTTCAGCCAACAGCACCGCATGATCAGCCCACAGCTCCATGGCCAGGCCCTTGAGGCCGACGGAGTCGGCGGCCTCCGCTCCGGCCTTGAAGTACTCGGACGCAATTTCGGTCTGTGATCGGGCTCGGTGGGCCTGAGCCAGGACTCGCCGCAACGTTGCCGTGGCCAGCGAATCGTCTCCCGCTTCCGCCAACGTTGATTGGGCCAATCGGATCGCACCGTCCGGGTCGCCAAGGAGAGTGCGGCAGGTGGCCACGGTCGCCCGAGCATCGGCCCAGTTGGAACTTCGGTCGTCGGGCCATTTCTGCAGGACCGCCTCGCCAAGATCGGCGATCTCAGCCGTGTGGGCCTGGTGAATGACCCCCCAGAGTACGGCCGTCAGCAGTTGAGCTCTGCTGGCGCCCGAATCGTGTTTGAGCGTCCATCTGACGGCAGCGGTGATGTTGTCGTACAACGCGAGGAGGTCGGCCACCTGCGTGCTCTCCCACCCGCCGGCGCTTCGGGTGATCACCCCTACCGCCAGCCCCACAATCTGATTGACATGATCACTCTCAACCTCGGCCATTCGGCCACTTTCGGCGAGATGATTGCGTGCGACCGCCCGTACCGGATAAAGCAGCCGGAACCATGTTTGGTCGGTCTCCCGGGCTCGGCTGATTAACGACGAGTTCACCAGCTCGTCGAGGCCGTCGATGACCTCTTGGCGGGCGTAGTCTCCTGCGATCTCAGTCGCCATTGACGCTGTGAACGGTCCGGCGAACACCGAGAGATTGATCAAGAGGTTGCGATGCTCGAGTGCCAGAGAATCGAAGGACCAGTTGACAAGATCGGCCACACTTCGATGCTCGGGCCGCCCCCGAAACCGAGGCCGGGCCAACGCGTGGGTACGTGATTGAAGATCGTTGGCGATCTCGTCGAGACTCATCGACCTGAGCTTGGCTGCGGCGAGCTCAATGGCCAACGGCATGCCGTCCAAGCGGGTCACGACACGACAGGCCGCTTCGGCCTGGCTGTCCAGGTCAATGTCGACACCGTGATCGGCTGCTCGTTCGACCAGCAACTCGAGCGCCGGCGCTGTGAGGTCCAGGCCAGTCGGGTCGGGAACAGCCAGTGGTCCGACCGGGAGGATGGACTCCTCGGGTAGATCCAAAGGTGATCGGCTTGTCGCCAATATGGTCACTGACGGCTGGTATTGCAGGAGCCGGCCAATGACTTCCGCCACCTCGTCCAGCACGTGCTCACAGTTGTCAACCACCACAAGCATGTCTTGGTCCATCGGGGTGTTCAGCAGGCTCTGCATGTCGGAACGGCCCAGCTGAGCGGCCAACGCGCCGGCGGTGGCGTCGCCATGGTCAACTCGGGTCAGGTCGACCGGAATGGCGCCCAACTGGTAACGAGAACCGAATCGCGTCGCAGCGGCCCGGGCCAGGGCCGACTTGCCGATTCCCCCAGGGCCGGTAATGGTCACCAGTCGTCGCTCCGATAACCGCCGGCCCAAGCGATGCAACTCGGTTTCGCGTCCTAGAAGTTCCACGTCCTGGCTTTCGACATGGCCAGATATCCCTCATGGCCCTCGGATGGCGCCCTCAACGTCGTGTGTTCACCGATCGTGCCTTTAATTTCCGGGATTGTCGACGAGATCTCACGATGTTCCATCCATTCTCACGCCAAAGGGGTAAACGGAACAAGGAGAATCAAGATGAACGCCACTTCAACAATCGAAACAACTGGGTCGAAGCCGCTGACCTTCCTCCCTGGCGATGGAATTTTCATGGCCGATGGAGGTCTCGAGACCACCCTGGTATTCCACCAGGGAATCGACCTTCCCGAGTTTGCCGCCTTCCCACTGCTCGACAGCGACGAAGGGCGGAGCGCTCTCGCCGAGTACTACGGGCCGTATCTACGATTGGCCGACGAAACCGGAACCGGCATGGTTGTCGACACGCCAACGTGGCGGGCCAATCTCGACTGGGGGGTTCGTCTGGGGTACACGAGCGACGCCCTTGTCTCGGTCAACGTCAATGCGGTCGACTTTGTGCGTCGCGAGGCGAAGAAGGCCGGAGTCTTCGGCGTCATCAACGGGGTGATCGGCCCACGGGGCGACGGCTACGTTGTCGGCGAGGCGATGACGGTGGAGGAGGCGGTCCGCTATCACAGCCTTCAGGTGCGTGCCTTCGAGTCGGCCGGTGTCGACGTGATTACCGCTGTGACAATGACCCACTGCGCCGAGGCCATCGGCATCGTGCGGGCCGCAACGGAGGCCGGTGTTCCGGTTGTTGTGTCGTTCACCGTTGAGACCGACGGGCGGCTCCCATCGGGTATGGCACTGGGCCAGGCGATCAGTGTTGTCGATCGGGCCACCGGGGGAGCGGCGGCCAGCTTCATGATCAACTGCGCTCACCCTTCCCACTTTGAGTCGGCGCTGGTCGCCGGGGAAGCCTGGATCGACCGCATTGGTGCGGTACGGGCCAATGCCTCGAAGATGAGTCACGAGGAGCTCGACAATGCGCCAGAGCTCGACCGCGGCGACATCGCCGAGCTTGCTTTGGACTATCGCCGCCTGCGACGCCTTCTACCGAATTTGCGGATGGTTGGAGGCTGCTGTGGCACCGACCATGAACACGTTGCGGCCATCGTTGGTGGGCTCGACTCGTAGTTGAGAGTTCAACCGGTTCGACGGTGGGCGCTCCGTCAATGGGGCGCCCACTTCGGTGCCGGAACCCTCATCTGGGCAACGCAATCGACATCAGGCTGTGACGAAGCTTCGCGGTCGCTCTTAGGAATCGGGCAGCTAACCTTGGCTGGCAGGGCTAGAAGCTTTCCGGACGATTTCAATCGCCCTACAACCGCTCAAATGAGGCACATACACAATGGCTGAAAAAACCAAAACACCACGACCCGTGGCCAACCCGGACGCCGGATCAAACCGAATGTTCACCTTGGCCATCATCGGCATCCTGGTTCTCGGACTCGGCGCCATCGCATTTGTGGTGACGAGCCGTGAGACTCTAATCGACGCGGATCAGGTCGCTCCTGTCACGATCGACGGCGGCGAGGCCCTTCCGGCGCTGAGCGACTCTGGTATCAGCGCCGATCCCTCCAGCGATCCGACCATCGGTATGCCTTTCCCGACCATCACGGGAACGTCCTTCGACGGCACTGAAGTGGTCATTGAAGACGATGGCCGAGCCAAGGCCGTCTACCTGCTGGCCCATTGGTGCCCCCATTGCCAGACGGAGCTACCTCGAATCGTCGAGTTGATGGAGGACGGTCGAGTTCCCGACAATCTCGACGTCTACGCCATCTCAACCTCCTACGACCCATCCCGAGGTAACCCCCCGGCTCGCTGGTTCGATGTGGAGAACTACGAAGGTTTCCTGATGCGTGACAGCGAGTCGAATTCAGCCTTCGTCACCCTCGGTGGCAGTGGTTTCCCCTACGCCGTCTACGTTGACGCCAACAACAACATCGTGGCCCGTAGTTCGGGTGGACTGGAGCCGGCTGCCATCGAAGCAACCTGGCAGATCGCCGCAAGTTCGTAGTCGATACCGTCCACGACCGCATCCATCGGGAGTACCCGGGATGCGGTCGCTCGGCGTTTTGGGGGTCGGTTGTGGCGCGATCCCGGTTCAACAGGGACCAAACCGCGCCGTAAGGTGCACGCCGATCGCAGATGTGCAAAGCTCTTATCTGTCGCCTGCGGGTTCACGGCGCTAGGTCGTGGTCAGCGAGCGTTATGCCTTCGCCGGCATTTGTGATGTCGCCGGCCTTTAGGGCGCACCACAACACAATCAAGAGTTAAGAGAACTGCATCAACCGAAGGGGGTCATATGCAGGTCGAAATGACCGTAAATGGTCAGCCCATGTCAGCGGACGTCGAGCCGAGGACGCTGCTGGTCCATTACTTACGAGACAATTTGGGTCTCACTGGAACCAATGTGGGCTGCGATACCAGTTCATGTGGGGCCTGCACGGTTCACATCAACGGTGAGTCGGTCAAGTCCTGCACCATGCTGGCGGCCCAAGCCCGAGGAGCGGAGCTCACGACCATCGAAGGTATGGCAACCAACGGTGACTTGCATCCGATGCAGCAGGCCTTCATGGAGTGCCACGGCCTCCAATGTGGCTACTGCACGCCGGGCATGGTGATGGCGGCCACGTCGCTGCTCAACGAGAACCCGTCACCCACTGAAGATGAGGTGCGGGAAGGTCTCGAAGGAAACCTTTGCCGTTGCACCGGCTACCACAACATCGTCAAGGCCGTTCTCTCGGCCGCTGAGAACGGAAGGGGCTAGCCATGACTGCGATTGGTGCTAGAAAACTTCGTAAAGAAGACCCCAAGCTTCTCACTGGCGAGGGAAAGTACGTCGACGACATTCAGGTCGCCGGTCAGCTTTGGATGGGAATGGTTCGCTCGACCATGGCCCACGCCCGAATTACCGGGATCGATACCTCGGAAGCGGCCGGGATGGACGGCGTGCATGCCGTGTATACCGGCGCTGATCTGAACGGTATGGGCCTTTGGATCGCTCCACTTCCGTGCGCGTGGCCGGTGACCGAAGACATGGTCAATCCGCCGCATTATCCGGTGGCCGACGGTGAGGTCCACCACGTCGGTGAGATCATCGCCGTAGTACTGGCCGACTCCCGCTATGGAGCGGCCGACGCCGCCGAGCAGGTGGTTGTCGACTACGAGCCGCTCCCGACGGTTTGCTCGGTCGCCGAGGCTCGCGACGGCAGCGCCACGGCCCATTCCGATCACACTACGAACAAGGCCTATCACTGGCCGCTGGTGCCCGATCCGGATGCTCTCGACGCCGCTTTCGCCTCCGCAACGCACACGGTCAAGGCGGAGTTTGTGCAACAGCGGCTGATTCCAGCCGCCATGGAACCTCGTGGGGTTCTGGCGGTTCCGTCACCTCATGGCGGCGACGTAACCCTTTACAGCGCAACTCAGGTACCGCACATTCTCAAGGTGATGATCGCTGCCACCACCGGCATTCCCGAGATGAAGATCCGGGTGGTGGCTCCTGCCGTCGGTGGCGGGTTCGGAGCCAAACTCAACGTCAACCCGGATGAGATCCTGGCCGTCACGCTGGCCAACAAGCTCGGACGAGCCGTACGCTGGACCGAAACCCGCTCGGAGGCGGCGTTCTCCACTCACCAGGGTCGAGGTCAGCTGCAGACGATCGAGGTGGCGGCTGATGAGAACGGCAAGATCAAGGGTGTTCGCGCTCACATCGACGCCGACATGGGTGCCTACATGATGTTGATCACCCCTGGTGTTCCGCTCCTCGGCAGCTTCCTATACACCGGCGTGTACGACGTTCCGGCCTTCGGCTTCACCTGTGACGGATACTTCACCAACCTCACCCCTACCGACGCCTACCGTGGCGCCGGTAGGCCCGAGGCCAGCTACGCCATCGAACGGGCCATGGACCTGTTGGCCGCTGAGGTTGGAGTTGGTCCCGACGAGATTCGGCGCCGCAACTATCTGGCCGGCGGTGAGAAGTTCGAGAATCTGGAGACCGCCTCAACGCTGGTGTTCGACTCAGGTCACTACGGTCCGAACCTCGATGCCGCCCTGGAGATGGCCGGATACGACAATCTCCGGGCCGAGCAGCAACGTCGGCGTGACGCCGGTGAGTCAAAGCAGCTCGGCATCGGGCTCTGTACCTACGTCGAGATCTGCGGTCTAGCTCCCAGCCGGGCGCTTGGCGGCCTTAACTACGGGGCCGGTGGTTGGGAGCACGCCACCGTGCGTTTCCTGCCGACCGGCAAGGTCGAAGTCGTGTCGGGCTCGACTCCACACGGCCAGGGTCATGAGACCAGCTGGTCGCAAATTGTGGCCGACAAGCTGGGAGTCGATTCCGACGATGTCACCGTGCTGCACTCCGACACAGCCATCAGCCCACTGGGTCTCGATACGTACGGGTCTCGCTCTCTCGCCGTCGGTGGCGTCGCTATCGCCATGGCTTGCGACAAGGTGGTGGAGAAAGCGAAACTCATCGCGGCTCATCAGCTTGAGGCCAACCCCGACGACCTCGAGTTCGAGGGAGGCAACTTCTCAGTGAAGGGCTCGCCCGACAAGGCAATGCCCATACAGGGCGTGGCCTTCGGAGCGTTCACCGCCCACGACTTGCCCGACGGTATGGAACCGAACCTGCAGGAGCAGGTCACGTTCGATCCGCCAAACTTCGCCTTTCCGTTCGGCACCCATGTTTGTGTGCTAGAGGTCGACGAAGACACCGGTGGCATCGAGCTTCTCGACTACATCGCCATCGACGACTGTGGCAACCAGGTGAACCCGCTGATCGTCGAAGGACAGGTCCATGGCGGCATTGTACAGGGTGTCGCTCAGGCGCTGTGGGAGGAGGCCAGCTACGACGACGCAGGCAACTGCCACAACCCGACGATGCTCGACTATCTCGTTCCGTCGGCAGCCGAGGTGCCGAGCATCAAGCTTGGATCCACGGTTACACCTTCCACTTCGAACCCGCTTGGGGTTAAGGGCGTTGGCGAGGCCGGAACCATCGGTTCGGCCGCGGCGGTGATCAATGCCGTCTGCGACGCATTGAGCCCCTACGGCATCAAAGACATGGAGATGCCGGCGACGCCGGCCCGAGTTTGGAAAGCCATTCAAACGGCCAAGGGAGGTCAGTCATGATCCCAGCAGCATTTGACTACGTTGAAGCCTCCTCTGCCGATGCTGCAATCGCAGCGCTGGCCGAACATGGCGACGAAGCCAAACTCATGGCTGGAGGGCACAGCTTGATCCCGCTTATGAAGTTTCGGTTGGCCACGCCTGGTGTGGTTGTCGACATCGGTCGTCTTTCCGACTTGAGCTACGTTCGGGAGTCTGGTGGCCACGTGGCCATTGGTGCTCTCACCACTCATCGGGAACTGGAGACCAGCCAGGTTCTCAAGGCCCAAGCGCCGATGTTGGCCCACGTGGCCTCCAAGGTTGGCGATCCGGCGGTCCGGCACAAGGGCACGCTGGGCGGTTCGATCGCCCACGCCGATCCTGCGTCTGACCTCCCGGCCGCCTTGTTGGCCCTCGGTGGCTCGGTGATCGCCAAGGGACCAAACGGGGAACGAGAGATCGCCGCCGGCGACTTGTTCACCGGGTTCCTGGAGACGTCGCTGGCTCCCGATGAGCTGATGACCGAGATCCGCATTCCCAATGCCGCCAATGCCGGTTGGTCATATCAGAAGTTCCAACGTCGAGCCCAGGACTGGGCCATCGTCGCCGTGGCAGCCGTCGTTCCGAAGAACAACGACCCAGCCAAGGTTGCGTTGGTCAACATGGGTTCCACCCCAATGACATCGGCTGCGGTTGAAGGTGCCTTGGCCTCCGGAGCCAGTATCGACGACGCGGCCGCCGTGGCTGCTGATGGCACATCGCCTCCCAGCGACCTCAACGGCGACGCCGAGTATCGCAGTCATCTGGCTCGGGTTCTGACCAAACGGGCTCTAACCGAGGCGAGCTGACATCCCTCACAGCGGCGTACAGCCATGTGAAATAGCGGTGGCTCGCTGGTCCATCATCATTGGAGGTGATGTGACAAGGGGCTTTCCGCCGAAACAGAATTGATCCGAAGCCTTAACCTACTATCCGGTAGGTTAAGGCTTCGGATTTTTCGGCCGGTTTTAGCAGGCGCTGCTAGAGTTCCCAATTGTCGTTCGTGGGCCCAACCTCGGGGAGAGGAAAAGGATGAGCCCACGAACGACGTTCTTGTTTTTGGTGCGAGCCTAGGAGACGGTTGCCAGCTCGTTGCTCCCGACGATTCCTGAGTCAGTCGCTGGAGCCAGTAGCCTTGGACAGCGTGAACGACCAGCCACTGGCCACTAAAGAAGACACCAAAGAACACACTGCGGAATCTGCGCTTGCCTCCACCGAACCAAAGTCGGTGGACGACGTGATGGCCGGGCTGGCCGAGCATGACTACCTGGCCGACGAAGGTTTGGCCACCTCAATCTTTCTTTCGTTGACCCTCAACCGTCCCCTGTTCCTGGAAGGCGAAGCAGGGGTAGGCAAAACCGAAGTAGCTCGGGTGCTTTCTCGGTGGCTGGGAGGTCGGTTCATCCGCCTCCAGTGTTACGAGGGAATCGACGCCGCCCAGGCGGTTTACGAATGGGACTACGCCCGGCAGCTCCTGCATCTTCGCACCGCCGAGGCCGCGTCGGCCAACCTCGACGCCGATCAGCTTGAGGCCGAGCTGTACAACGAGCGATTCCTCACCCGCCGTCCGCTGCTGGAAGCCATCGATGCTCCACCAGGTCCTCCTCCGGTGCTGCTGATCGATGAAATCGACAGGGCCGACGACGAGTTTGAAGCCTTCCTTCTGGAGGCTCTCTCCGACTACAGCATCACCATTCCCGAGCTGGGTACGTTCACCGCCACTTCCCCTCCCCGGGTGGTGCTTACTTCGAACCGCACTCGCGACGTGCACGACGCCCTAAAACGGCGCTGCCTCTACCACTGGGTTGAACACCCCGACTTCGAGCGGGAGGTGGCCATCGTCAAACTGCGGGCTCCTGGCGTGGCCGACTCGCTGGCCCGTCAAGTGGCTGCGGCGGCCGAAGCCATGCGAAGTTTTGGTCTCTACAAGCCGCCTGGAGTGGCCGAGAGTATCGACTGGGCCATGGCGCTTTCGGCACTTGGGCGCGAGTCGATCGACGAAGCGACGGTGGCCTCAACTCTGGGCACGGTGTTGAAGTACCGCGAAGATCAGCATCGGGTGGCCGGTCAAGGCATCCCAGATCTGGTCCGCAATGCCCTGCTGCGGTCCGGCACGAGTTAGGCCGTGGATCTGGACTCCAACTTGGATCTCGGCGAAGTCGGTCCTGCCGACCGGCTTGCCGTCGGATTCTGTAGGGTTCTCCGGCGAGCGGGAATCCGTTTGCCGCCGTCGGCCACCATCAACTTTGTGGAGGCTCTCGGTTTGGTCGGCATCGATAGCCGCTCGGCGGTTTACTGGGCCGGCCGGGCCACCCTCATTCATCGCCCCGAAGACATTCCGCTGTACGACCGGGTGTTTCGGGTCTACTGGGAACAGCAGGTTGGCGAATCGATCGGGATCGAAGGTGAGCCGCAGCCAACCGTACTGGCTCTCGACTTGGCCGAAGATGAGGATCTGCCCGGAGCCGACGATGAGGAGGAGAACGACGGTGACATCCAACCCGTCCGGTTCAGTCGAACCGAGATCCTGCTCGACAAGGACTTCGCCGACTGTTCGCAAGATGAACTCGACGAACTCACTCGCCTCATGTCGAGACTGGCGTTCACCACTCACCACCGCCAAAGCCGCCGGCTCATTCCCGCCCGAGGGCGAGGCGATCGGCCCGATCTGCGTCGAACGGTTCGGCGAGCTCTGCGACATCAGGGTGAGCCCATCCATCGCGCGTTTCAGCAGAAGGCCACCAGGCCCCGGCGTTTGGTTTTGATCCTCGACGTCTCCGGATCGATGGAAACCTACGCCCGGGCGCTCATCCGTTTCGCCCACGCTGCAGTGGTAGCCAGAGGTCGCGTCGAAGCGTTCGCGCTCGGCACTCGGCTGACACGTCTTACCCGTCATCTCACCAGTCGGGACCCCGACATCGCCATGCAGGCGGCCATGCCCGAGGTGAAAGACTGGGCCGGCGGAACCAGGCTGGGGGAGGGCATCCGCCGGTTCAATGACGAGTGGGGCATTCGCGGAATGGCCCGTGGCAGTATCGTTGTCATCCTCAGTGACGGCTGGGATCGGGGGGACCCAGCACTGTTGGCCTCGGAGATGGAGCGGCTGCACCGTGTCACACGGGAGCTAATCTGGGTCAACCCACTAAAGGCCACGCCGGGATATGCTCCGCTGGCCGCGGGAATGGCAGCGGCCCTTCCGCACGTTGACAGATTTGTAGAAGGTCATTCCTACTCGTCGCTTGAACAGCTGGCCATTATCTTGGCCGGCGTCGGATCCGATCGGGTAACGGAGATGAGAGTTTCATGAGCAATCCACCACCCCCAGATTTCTCCGGCGAATCCGTGCCGTTCGCGCCCCCGCCCCCTCCGAATGCGACACCGGCGATGATGCCACCAGGGACCGGCCGTCCGTGGTGGGGGATGGGCGACATCGCTCTTGGGTTCGTGTTCTTCTTTGTCATCGGGTTCATCGGAACAGTGGTTGGACTGGCGACGGTGTCGCTGGAAGATCTTTCGAGCCTCAGCTCGGATGTCTCCGATCTGCCCACGAGTCTGCTTGCCGTATCGCTGATCTTCCAGCAGGCGGGGCAAGGTATTTGGCCATTCATCGTGTCGAAGTGGAAAGGCCTGGGCGCAGTTGCCGACTGGCGTTTGCGGTTCACCATCTCCGATATCGGAATCGGAATCGGGGTGGCCATGATGGGGTTGGCGGGCGCAACCGTTGTCGGGCAGATCACCAGTGCTCTCGTTGGACTGACCGACGAGTCGTCGGCCGACAACACCCAGATCCTTCGCGATGCCGAGGGCACGCCGTGGATGGCCGTGATGCTGTTTAGTGTTGTGATCGGCGCCCCGATCACCGAGGAGCTGTTCTTTCGGGGACTCACACTGCGGGCCATCGAAAAGCGCCTAGGTCAGGTGTGGGCTGTGATCCTGTCGGCGGTGGTGTTCACGTTGCCCCACTGGATCGGCTCCGACTGGCGTGGCACTGTCACGTTGTTCAGCTCGATCTTTGTTGTCGGGCTGGTACTCGGCGCGGCCACCGTCATGACCAACCGCATTTCGAGTGCGATCATCGCCCACATGATCTTCAACGCCATCGGGGCGGCCGGGGCGTTGGGGTACTTCGACGGCATTATCCCGACGTAGATTGGCCGCTGTGACCGATCAAACCGGTGTACTGGATCTTGACCGCCGGCCGATGACCGCTTGGTTCAACTACGCCGTTAAGGCAGCACTGCTGCTGGCGTTCAGTATCGCCATCATTGCCTCACCCGCAGTGGTCGAGGGCAAGGCGATGGGGTTCCGAGCCCCGCTGTTTCTGGCTCCCGCCGTTGTCATCCCGATCCTGGCCAGGGTTCGGAATTGGAACCCGTATCCTCACACCGCCGACGCCTTGGTTTCGTTGCCGTTTCTCATCGACACTCTCGGAAACCTCTTCGGGTTCTACGACAGCTTCGCAGTCACCGACGATGTTCTGCACACCCTCAACTGGGTGCCCTTGGTGGCCGCCTTTCACGCCTTCCGCTTCCGAAACGTTTTTGATCGACGGGATGCTCTGCTGCTCGGCTACGGCTTTGGCTGTATCGCCATTGTGTGGTGGGAGATTTTGGAGTGGGCGGTTTCGGAAGACGGATTTGGGGGCGCCGGCGGGTTGGCGCTGACCTACGGTGACACGATCGGTGACCTGTTACTTTCGAGCACCGGTGGTCTCATCGGGTCATGGCTCGGATTGCGATACCTTGGGCCTCGTCGACCATGAGCGATCTGCAGACCAACGATCAAGAACCATCGGGGCGGAGCGAAGGCGACCCCGACCGGCAAGCCGAGGTTTGTCAGCTCTGCGGAGGCCCGTCACCCCGCCGGTGGGACACACCACAGGGCCCTGCGATCCTTTGCGGTCCCTGCGCGGTGATGAACGACATCGGGTGCCCGTAGATCTGGACCGGGCGCCAGCGGGCTTGGCCCCTATGAGGTGACGAAACGAGCGGCATCTTCGCCGATGGCGTCGGCTGACTTACCCGCCGAACCATTACCGGCGACCGCAGTGGCAATTCGATCGTCGATCCACTCCATGATCGGACGATTGTTGGCGGTGTTGGTCACCACACAAGGTTTGTGGCCTGCCAGCCTTACGCCACGATCGGGCAGGATTTCGGCCGCAACCTCGGCGAGGTCATCGGCTTCTTGCGGTGACCCTCCTTGCTGGAACCAGTCGGAAATGCCCGATGCGGCGTCTCCACCCGACTCGAAGATCGATCGGCCCATCGGGGATTCGCCGCCGATCTTCAGGTACACCTGACCGTCGGGGTAGTGAATCGGCGGGACCCAATAGATTCCCGAAAGTCGGGTGCGGTTGAGGCTGTTCATGATCAAAACCGGCAGCTCGGGGCCGGGATTGGTCAACTGCAGAAGTGCGATGGTGCGAAGACGGCGTTCCAACGGGAGCGAAACTCCGGCGAGGGAGGCCCCGTAGGCACCGGTTGCCATCAACACCCGGTCGGCCGTGACCGCGGTACCGTCGGCCCCGGTGATGGTCACCGGCTTGGCGTCTGATCCTCCGTTCATCAACACTGCCGGCCAGGGGATGATCTCGGCTCCGGCGGCGTCGGCCAAGGTCAACTGGGCCCGCACCATCCGCCGGGGGTTGATGAAACCGGCTGGTGCGGTTTCGTGGACCCCAGCTCCCAGGTTGAATCCCGAGGGACGGTGGACTCCGTAGCGCTCGGTTACCTGCTCCATCGTGACCGTGGAGACGGCGGCGCCGTGAGCCTGCCCGACGGTGAGCAGTTCTCCCGGGTCGGGAGCCATATAGACCAGTGGTCTCTGGATGAAGAACCCGATTCCGGATCGTTGCTCGATTGATCGATAGTTGGCGATAGATCGTCGGGCAACGTCGGACCAGTATGGATCACGATCGGTTATCCGCGTGATCCGACCTTCGTCATAGTGCGACGCCAGCGGCCGACCGATGGTGCTGAGATCGGTGTACGCCTCAGGTTCCGGGGACACAAAAACTGTGATGGTGTGACCGGCCTCAGCCAGGTACTTAGCCGCGGCCGACCCAATCAAGCCGCCCCCAATCACGATCACATCCATCTCACTAAACAGTAGTCGGCCAAAGCCGAGCGGACCTCAACCGGAGAGTGTCGACGGCCCAACCGCCCCAGCCGCCGATCTTGGCGGTGGCCTAGGATGGGCCCATGACCGATCTGGAAGCAGTGCCGGAGGACTGGGAGCGTGGCTTGGCCGTTGTCGCTCATCCCGACGACATGGAGTACGGAGCGGCCGCCGCCGTGGCCCGGTGGACCTCGCAAGGGAAACAAATCAGCTATCTGTTGGTGACCAGAGGCGAGGCCGGAATCGACTCGATGAATCCCGATGACTCCGTGGCTGCCCGCTCAGGTGAACAGGAAGAGTCATGCCGAGCGGTGGGAGTGGATCAACTCGAGTACCTCGATCATCCCGATGGTTTGGTGGTGGCCGATCTGAAGTTGCGACGGGATCTCGCGGCGGCCATTCGTCGCCATCGCCCTGATGTCATTCTCAGCATCAACTTCCGTGACAGCTGGGGTGGCACATCGTGGAACCACGCCGACCACCGTGCGGTTGGCGTGGCCCTGCTTGACGCCATCCGCGACGCGGGGAACCGATGGCTGTTCACCGATCTGGGTGAACCGTGGTCGGGAGTGAGGTTTGCCCTCTTTGGCGGCTCTCCTGAGGCCACTCATGGTGTTGACGTCACCGATCACCTGGAGGCCGGCATCGAATCGCTGTGCTGCCACAAGATTTACCTTGAGAGCCTCGGCCAGGACCGTTCGGATGCCGAGACGTTTCTTACCGAAGCGGCGGCTGTCGCCGGTCCAAGGCTCGGTGTTGGCTACGCCGCCACGTTCGAGATGGTGGGCTGAGTCGGCTGGCCTTACCGTCCGGTTAACGCTACGTTCGGAGCACTATGACCGACTCACTTGAGCGCTACGCCGCTTTCGACAGCTTAAAGATCGACCGTCCGGAGCCGGGCATTCTCCGGCTTGTAATCGACACTCCGGGCAAGCTCAACTCCGTCGATGGGATCAAACATGCGCATCTCGCCGATGTGTGGCCGATCATCAGCCGTGACCCCGAAACCAACGTGGTGATCGTTCATGGCGCCAATGGCGTGTTCTCGGCCGGTGGCGACATGAGCCTGATCGACAACATCATGGCCGATAACGACTACAAGGCCGAAGTGTTTCGCGAAGCCCGCGAGCTCGTCTACAACATCATCAACTGTTCGAAGCCCGTTGTCTCGGCCATCGAGAAGGTTGCCGTTGGGGCCGGCCTGGCCACGGCGCTGATGGCCGATATCTCAGTTGTTGGCAAGAAGGCCAAGATCATCGACGGTCACACCAAGATCGGCGTGGCGGCCGGGGATCACGCTGCGATCATCTGGCCCTTGCTGTGTGGGATGGCCAAGGCCAAGTACTACTTGATGACGTGCGAGCCGCTCACCGGGGAGGAGGCTGAACGTATCGGACTGGTTTCGATGGCGGTCGACGACGACGAGGTCATCGACACAGCGATGGACGTGGCCCGCAAACTCAACGCGGGATCCAACCAGGCAATCCAATGGACAAAACTTTCACTCAACAACTGGCTGCGGATGGCCGGTCCTACGTTCGATGCCTCGGTTGCCCTTGAAATGCTTGGCTTCAGCGGTTCCGATGCCGCTGAGGGCGTCGCCGCAGTGAGAGAGAAGCGATCGCCGAACTTCGGCTGAGCTTGCTGCCGGTCCCAAGCAGTAGTCTGGAATCCGAGGAGGTGAGCCGATGACAACGACAGTTGAGGGTCCGACTTCGGCGGCGCCGCTCGAAACCCTCAAGCGACGAGCGATAGTTCTCGCCTGGGTTACCGTGGCCTGGAATGTTGTTGAGGCCGTGGTTGCGCTTGCCGCCGGCGCGGCGGCCGACTCATCCGCTCTCATCGGATTCGGGCTCGATTCAACCATCGAGGTTTCCTCCGCCGCGGTGGTGCTCTGGCAGTTCCGCTCGGCCATTCCCGAAGCGCGGGAGCGACTCGCGCTACGCCTGATCGCTCTTTCATTTTTTGCCCTGGCACTCTGGGTCGGTATCTCGGCCGTTCTCGATTTGGTCAGCCGATCCGAACCTGAGGCCTCAACCGTTGGCATCGTATTGGCGCTCTTGTCACTCATCGTGATGCCGATGCTGGCCGTCGCCAAACAACGGGTCGGCAAGGCCATGGGAGCGGCCACCGTTGTTGCCGACAGCGCACAGACGTGGCTGTGCACGTCACTGTCGGCCGTGCTCCTGGTCGGCCTTGTGGCCAATGCCTGGCTCGGCTGGTGGTGGGCCGACCCGATCGCCGGGCTCGTGATCGCCGTTGTAGCCACCCGAGAGGGAATTGAGGCTTGGCGAGGCCACAACTGCTGTAGTTAAACCGATGACGTCAAACGCCTCGTCAATGCAGAACATCTGGGCCACACAAACCCAGATCCGAGAATGGGATCCGGCGAGCGTATCTCCCGGTGTTGACGTTAAACCGGTGGCGGGCGCCATGGGGGCCTACGTGGAGGGCATCGATGTGGCTGAGTTCAACGAAACTGCAGCCGCCGATCTCAGCACACTGCTTCATCGGTTCAAAGCCGTGATGTTGCGGGCCCAATCGCCCGATCTGAGTTTCGGGCAGTACGTCGCCTTCGGTCATCGGCTGGGAGAGCTGGCTATCGATCCCTACGTCGAGCCGGCGGTGCCCGAGCACCCTGAGATCATGGGGTTGGTTCGTGACGCTGACGTCGTCGGCTTCAACTTTGGGGGCGACTGGCATTCCGACGGCTCCTACCTCCAACGCCCTGGCGGTTTGACCGTGTTGTGGGGTAGTGACGTACCTCCCTATGGCGGCGACACCATCTTGTCGAACATGAGCCTGGCCTGGAGTCAGCTGTCGCCGGCGTTTCAAGAGATGCTCGACGGTCGGCGCTGCCTTCATTCGGCCACCGGAGCGGGTACCAAGAAGCCGATCAAACGCAAGGGTGACTACGCCAGCGTCAATTTCGGCCACGATCTCGAAGTCATCGAGCATTTCCACCCGATCCGCCGGACCCACCCGGAGACCGGGGAGAGTTCGCTTTTTGTCAACCAGGCCTACAGCACGTGCATCGAAGGATTCACCGAAGATGAGAGCGCCGGCATCCTCAAGTTTCTTTTCGACTGGTCGGCATCGCCGGCGCTCACCTGCCGGATGGTGTGGGAGCCGAACTGCATACTTATCTGGGACAATCGGAGCACCATTCACTACGCCGTCGGTGACTACGGAGGCTTCCGTCGTGAAATGTATCGGCTGGCCGTTGTCGGCGAGGAACCCCGGTGAGCTCGGCCTCCGAATCAACCTGGTCGTCGCCGACAACGGAGGCCGAAGCCCGTGTCGAACTCGCCGCCGCCTATCGAATGGCGGCATCGCTGGGGTGGACCGACCTTGGCGCCACCCACTTCAGCACCGCCGTGCCGGGCGAGGACGCATACCTGATGATCGAATGGGGCCTCTTCTTCGACGAGGTTACGGCATCGAATCTCGTGAAAGTCGGGCCCGACGGCCGGATCATCTCCGGTCGGTCAGGATCCCAAGTGAATCCGGCCGGTGTCACTATTCATTCAGCCCTACACGAATCCTGCCCTCAGGTGAATGCGGTGTTGCACACCCATACGCCGGCAGGGGTGGCGGTGGCCAATCACCCCGCGGGCCTTCTGCCGTTGTCCCAGCACGCCGTGCGTTTCTACGAGGGCCACGGCGTTCACGACTATGAGGGCGTGGCGCTGGACGACAACGAGGGCCCGAGGCTGGCCTCCGACCTTGGTGGTCACGAGCTCATGTTGTTGCGCAACCACGGCCTTCTTGCCGTCGGCAACGATCTCCCTTCCGCCTTCAGCGCCTTGTACTACGCCGAGACGGCCTGTCAGATGCAGGTGGCGTCGTTGTCTTCAACGCCGGATCCGGTGATGCCACCACCTGTGGTTTGTAAACACGCCCGATCTCAATACGACGCCGGCAAGGGCTACGTGTATCGCGACTGGCTCGGTGTCCTTCGCTTTGTTCAGCGTGCAGCACCGGACTTCGCCGACTGACGCAGCGGGTACCGAATTTCAGGCTCCGGTCAATGAGGCGCAGGCTACTGTGGGGCGATGTCGCCGTCGACAGCTTCATCCATGTTCGCCGACCAGGACTTTGTCGATCTGAGTCTGCCGATCACCACCGAGCGACTCGTGTTGAGGGCGGGTGGGCCGGCCGACGTGGATTCGCTTCACGCCCGGCGCAATCAACCCGCGGTAAAGGAGTTCCAATCCTGGACCCACCCGTACTCATACGAGGACGCCGTCGAGTTGCTGGCCGAACTGGCCAAGATGTCCGGCCCGACTCTGGGTGAATGGTGGATGCTGATGGTTGACCTGCGGGGGCCCGAAGGCTCGGATCGGAACGTGCCCATTGGCGATGTGGCCATACATCTTGATGAGTCGGGAACCATCGCCGAGATCGGCTACAACCTGTCTCCCGACTACTGGGGGCACGGCTATGCCACCGAAGCCGTGGCTGCCGTTATCGACGCCCTGTACAACACGCATTCCGAGCTGATACGGCTCCAGGCCCAAATCCATCCCGACAACGTGGCGTCGGCCGGTGTTGTTGAACGCTGCGGTTTGCTGTTCGAGGGGCAGACTCGATTGTCCTTTGTGCCGCGTAACGCCGACCAAACTCCGAGCGACGACTGCATGTACAGCCTTCTTCGCCAAGACTGGCTCGACTGGAAGGCCCGGCCCACTGTCCGCCCCGAGACCGTTCGCCTGATTGAGATAACCGACGAGAACGTGCGGGCAGTCAATGAGTTGGTAACCCACAAGTCTCAGGAGCGTTTGGTGGCACCGGTGGTTCATTCGCTCGCTCACGCACTTGTGCCTCCGGTTCGCGGCGGCGAGGCGATACAACCTTGGTACCGAGCCGTCGAAGCCGATGGTCAGCTGGCCGGCTTCGTGATGATGGCTCTGCCCACGTCCGCACAGGACCAGAGGCAACCGTATCTTTGGCGCATGCTGGTCGACCGGCGTCACCAGCGCCGCGGCATTGGTCGGCGAGTGCTGGATCTGGTGGTTGAAAAGGCCCGTGAAGTCGACGCCGACGAGCTTTTGGTGTCGTGGGTTCCCGGATCGGGATCGCCCGAAGAGTTCTACCTCGAGTACGGCTTTGTGGCCACCGGACCACCGGACGATTCCGGTGAGGTGCCAGGGCGTCTGCCGCTGAAATGATCGACTAGCGACAGCCAGGTCGCGGGTCTACCATCAACCTGATGGCTGAACTGTCCGACGCCCAGATTGGTCAGTATCGGGAACAGGGTTGGATCGCCCCGATCGACATCATGTCGGAGGCCGAGGCGGCGAACATCCTGGCCGAGCTTGAAAATGCTGAGGCCCGGCATCCTGATCATCTACACGCCGAGAACCGCAACAACGCCCACCTGAGTTTCCCGTTCCTATCCGATCTCGCCCTCGATCCCAGGATCGTGGATGCCGCGGAGCAGCTGGTCGGTCCCGATATCTCGCTGTGGTCAACCGTGCTGTTTATTAAAGAGCCATCGTCCGGAGCTTTTGTCAGCTGGCATCAGGACGCCTATTACATGGCGCTTGAACCGGCCAACTTCGTGACCGCATGGATAGCCCTCACCCCCTCCACGAGGGAGAGCGGCTGTGTGAGTGTGATTCCCGGCACATATTTGGGCCGCGCCGATCACCAGGATGAATACGGGGACGACAACATTCTCACCCGGGGCCAAACAATCGGCGGTGTTGATGAATCGGCTGCCGTGGACCTGGTTCTTCGACCCGGACAGATGTCGCTCCACCATCCCTGGTTGATCCACGGCTCCCAACCAAATCGGAGCGACCGTCGACGGGTGGGAATTGCCATGCAGAGCTATTTGGGTGGAGATGTTCGGCCCATGCGAGGTGAGCACCACGTCGTTGCCGTTCGAGGAGCGACGCCGCACAGCTCATTCACGGTTGTTCCGACGCCGTCGAATCCGGTGGATGAGGCCGCCGTAGCCGTTCGGTCCGCTGCCAACGACGCCTTTTCCGCAGTGCTCTATGACGGAGCGGAGCAGCGACGCTCACTGTAGTCCCGGCCGACTTTGTGGCCGAGGGTGGCGGTCAGGACGGCGGTATGCTTAAAGGGTCGCCACTTTCGAGTGCGGCAACGCGGCTCAGGCGGCCAAATGAGGCGCTCACAGGCCCGGTGACAACTTCCGGGCGTTGTTGTGAACGTACCAAAGCGGCCGTAGCCTAGCTAGCTGGTGCATAAACACGTCCGCGTGCTCACTGCGCCAAGCCTCATACCTCAATCCGTCGCTCATCACTACTCGACGGTTGCCCTTCCAGATTCGAAATGGCAACTACGAGCTGTGCCGGGAGGCGTGAGGCCAGCACTCGTCTCTGGCGCCCATTGGCTCACGACCGAGTACTGATTTGATTCTTTGATGCTCACAGCGCTGAGCGCAAATACCGAACGAAACCAACTGCGAACGCCCAAAGAGGTCCCTGGTGCCCACCATACAACAACTGGTCCGCAAGGGCCGTCAAAGCAAATCGAAGAAGGGTACGACCCCGGCACTGATGGGTTCACCCCAGCGGCGCGGCGTCTGCACCCGCGTGTACACCGCCACGCCGAAGAAGCCGAACTCGGCTCTCCGCAAGGTGGCTCGTGTCCGCCTCACCAGTGGCATCGAAGTCACCGCTTACATCCCCGGTGAGGGCCACAACCTCCAGGAGCACTCCATGGTGCTCGTCCGTGGCGGTCGTGTAAAAGACCTTCCCGGTGTTCGCTACAAGATCGTGCGTGGCACCCTCGATACCTCCGGTGTCCGCGACCGCAAGCAAGCTCGTAGCCGCTACGGGGCCAAGAAAGACTAAAGGACTATTCGTTATGCCTCGCAAGGGACCAGCCCCTCGTCGTGAACTCCAGCCCGATCCGGTTTACCGGTCGGTTCTGGTCACCCAGCTCATCAACAAGGTTCTTCTTTCCGGCAAGAAGACCACTGCCGAGCGCATCGTGTACTCGGCCTTCGACATCGTTGGCGAAAAGACCGGTGGTGATCCGGTCGCCGCATTCAAACGAGCCGTCGACAATGTCCGCCCCCAACTCGAGGTTCGCAGTCGTCGAGTCGGTGGTGCCACCTACCAGGTGCCGGTTGAAGTTCGTCCCCGTCGGGCCACCACCCTGGCCGTTCGTTGGCTGGTCGGCTACTCGCGAGATCGTCGTGAGCGCACCATGGCCGAGCGTTTGGCCAACGAGATTCTCGACGCCTCCAATGGCATCGGCGCCTCGGTGAAGCGACGTGAAGACCTCCACAAGATGGCCGAGTCCAACAAGGCCTTCGCCCATTATCGCTGGTAAAGAACGCAGGATTTAGGAACGCAACAATGGCTGATCGACCATCACCTCTCGACCGATATCGCAACATCGGCATCATGGCCCACATCGATGCCGGCAAGACCACCACAACCGAACGCATCCTTTTCTACACCGGTAAGAACTACAAGATCGGTGAGGTGCACGACGGTGGCGCCACCATGGACTGGATGGAGCAGGAGCAGGAGCGTGGTATCACCATCACCTCCGCCGCTACCACCTGTTTCTGGAATGATCACCGGATCAACATCATCGACACCCCGGGCCACGTCGACTTCACCGTTGAGGTGGAGCGTTCGTTGCGTGTGCTCGACGGTGCTGTTGCCGTTTTCGACGGTGTAGCCGGTGTTGAGCCTCAGTCGGAAACGGTTTGGCGTCAGGCCGACCGTTACAACGTGCCGCGGATGTGCTTCATCAACAAGCTCGATCGCACCGGTGCCGACTTCTACTTCTGTGTAGACACCATCAAGGATCGTCTCACCGCCGACATCGCCATCATCCAGCTGCCGATCGGCATCGAGGCCGACTTCCTCGGTGTGATCGACCTCGTCAAGATGAAGGCCATCACCTGGCGCAACGTCGACGAGAAGAACCTCGGTGCCGAGTACGCCGAGGAAGAGATCCCTGAAGACATGGCCGATCAGGCCGCCATGTACCGGGCCGAGCTGCTCGAAGCCGTTGCCGGCGTCGATGAGCAGGCCATGGAGAGCTACCTCGAAAACGAAGACCTCACCGAGGAAGAGTTGGTCGCCGCGCTGCGTCGCACCACCATCGCCGGTGAACTTGTGCCCATTCTCTGCGGCACCGCCTTCAAGAACAAGGGTGTGCAGCCGCTGCTCGACGCCGTGGTCGCCTACCTCCCCTCACCGCTCGACCTTCCTCCGGTGGAAGGCACCGAGCTCAAGGGCGGCGCCGAGACCACTCGCAAGGCCTCCGACGATGAGCCGTTCTCGGCTCTCGCCTTCAAGATCATGTCAGCTCCGCAGGTTGGCAAGCTCACCTACTTCCGGGTCTACTCCGGCAAGCTCGAAAAAGGCAGCCAGGTTCTCAACACCCGCACGGGTAACAAGGAGCGCATGGGTCGCCTGCTGGAGATGCACGCCAACAAGCAGGAAGACCGCGATTTCGCCATGACCGGCGACATCATGGCCGCCATCGGTATCAAGGACGTTCGCACCGGCGACACGCTCACCGATGCGTCCAACGCTGTGGTGCTTGAGTCCCTCGACTTCCCGGATCCCGTGATCCACGTGGCCGTCGAGCCGAAGACCAAGGGCGACCAGGACAAGCTGGCCAAGGCTCTCACGTCGCTGTCGGCTGAGGACCCCACCTTCACCGTCCGTACCGATGAGGAAACCGGTCAGACCATCATCGCCGGTATGGGCGAGCTGCACCTTGAGGTGCTGGTCGACCGCATGATGCGTGAGTTCAAGGTTGACGCCACGGTAGGTAAGCCTCAGGTTGCCTATCGCGAGACCATCACCGCCACGGTCGAAAAAGACACCTATACCCACAAGAAGCAGACCGGTGGTTCCGGTCAGTTCGCCGAAGTCACCATCATGATGGAGCCGAACGAAGCCGGCGGTGGGTACGAGTTCGTCGACAAGATCACCGGCGGTCGTATTCCCAAGGAATACATCCCCTCGGTGAGCCACGGCATCGAAGAAGCCATGACCACCGGCGTGCTCGCCGGGTTCCCAACGGTCGACATTCGCGTGACCTTGCTCGACGGCAAGTATCACGACGTTGACTCCTCGGAAATGGCCTTCAAGATCGCCGGCAACATGGCGTTCAAGCAGGTCGCCCGCAAGGCCAAGCCGGTTCTTCTTGAGCCGATCATGGCCGTCGAAGTGGTGACCCCCGAAGACTACATGGGCGACGTTATCGGCGACCTCAACTCCCGCCGAGGCAAGGTCGGCCAGATGGAAGCTCGTGGTTTGAACCAGGTTGTGACCGCTGAGGTACCGCTGTCGGAGATGTTCGCCTACTCGAACGACCTCCGCTCAAAGACCCAGGGTCGTGCCACCTACACCATGCAGTTCCACAACTACCAGCAGACCCCGGGCAACGTTCAGGAAGAAATCGTTCAGCGCATCCGGGGTGAGTAGGTGCTTGGGCCGGAGGCCCGGCGGGCCCCGAAGGGGCTAAACGTTTCGGCGTAGCCGAAACGTGTGTGACCAAAGCAAGTTCTATGGGTCAAGGCTCGGTGCCTCACCCATCTTTAATCAGTACAAGAATCTAGAAAGTGAAAGGCGCCGACAATGGCCAAGGAAAAGTTTGAGCGCACTAAGCCTCATGTCAACGTAGGGACCATGGGTCACATCGACCACGGCAAGACTACTCTTACCGCTGCGATCACGAAGGTTTTGGCTGATCGGGTTGAGGGCAACGCGGCGACGGCGTTTGACAATATTGATAAAGCTCCTGAGGAGCGGGAGCGTGGTATCACGATCAACGTGTCTCACGTTGAGTATGAGACCGAAGCCCGCCACTATGCGCATGTGGATATGCCGGGTCACGCTGATTACATCAAGAACATGATTACTGGTGCCGCCCAGGTTGATGGCGCCATCCTCGTTGTGTCGGCCGCTGATGGTCCGATGCCCCAGACTCGTGAGCACGTGCTCCTTGCCCGCCAGGTTGGTGTGCCTGCCATTGTGGTGGCGTTGAACAAGGCTGACATGGTTGATGATGAGGAGCTTCTTGAGCTGGTCGAGCTTGAAGCCCGTGAACTCCTCTCGGAATATGATTTTCCTGGTGATGATGTCCCGGTCGTGCACGTGTCAGCGTTGAAAGCCCTTGAGGGTGACAGTGATGCTGGTGACAAGGTGATGGAGTTGATGGAAGCGGTTGACACCTATATTCCTGAGCCGGAGCGTGATTTGGATAAGCCGTTCTTGATGCCGATTGAGGATGTGTTCTCGATTACGGGTCGTGGCACGGTGGTGACCGGTAAGGTTGAGCAGGGCATTGTCAACACGGGTGATGAGCTTGAGATTATTGGTATCCGCCCCACGCAAAAGACCACGTGTACTGGTGTGGAGATGTTCCGCAAGCTTTTGGATCAGGGTCAGGCTGGCGACAATATTGGTGCGTTGTTGCGGGGTATTGAAAAGGATGAGGTGCAGCGTGGCCAGGTCCTCGCGAAGCCCGGCAGCATTACGCCGCACACTGATTTTGAGGCGCAGGTGTATGTGTTGACCAAGGAGGAGGGTGGCCGTCATAAGCCGTTCTTCGCCAACTACAGGCCGCAGTTTTATTTCCGGACTACTGATATCACCGGTACGGTGCAGTTGCCTGAGGGCACTGAGATGTGTATGCCTGGTGATAACACCGAGATGACGGTTGAGTTGATCAACCCGATCGCTATGGACGAAGGCCTCCGGTTCGCTATCCGTGAGGGTGGCCGCACCGTCGGCGCCGGCCGCGTCACCAAAATCATCAAGTAAGAGTCTGAGTCGAACGAGATAAGAGACACCAATGGCCAAGCAGAAGATTCGAATCCGACTCAAGGCATACGATCACGAGATCGTCGACCAGTCGACCAAGAAGATCGTTGAGACCGTCGCTCGGACCAACGCCGAGTTC
Organism: Acidimicrobiales bacterium; assembly: GCA_965216355.1. GTDB lineage: Bacteria > Actinomycetota > Acidimicrobiia > Acidimicrobiales > SZUA-35 > JAHELU01. The sequence goes on along the minus strand of CBDCFR010000013.1, from coordinate 4,758,119 downwards.
CGGGGTCCAATCCCTTTGCCCACCGAGAAACACCGCTTTTGTGTGATTCGGTCACCGCACAAGGACAAGGACAGCCGTGAGCACTTCGAGATGCGGATCCACAAGCGGTTGATCGACATTCTGGAACCCAACCAGAAGACGGTTGACTCGCTGCAGCGCATCGAGCTTCCGGCCGGTGTCGACATCGAGTTGAAGATCCAAGAGCTCTAAGTCAAAGACCAAGATCAATTGAGATGAGGTGGTGGCCCAGGGTCACCACCTCATTTTCGTTTTGGTGGCTCGATCGTCCTACCATCGGGGACCATGCCGTTCTCCAGGGTCAACAACGATGCCGGTGTCTTCGCTGAGCTGATTGATATCGACGGGAAGGTGGTGCTCGACGTGGGTTCAGGCTCCGGTGGCTTCGTTGCCTGGCTGAATCAGCAGGGAGCCACGGCCTACGGGATCGAGTGCTCCGATTACATGCTCACCGAGTCCCGAGCCACCTTCAACGAGCCGCACCAGATAGGGGGTGTCGGTCAGCAGCTTCCTATGGCCACAGCGTCGGCGGCGGTCGTGACCTTCATGAACTCACTCCACCACGTGCCCGCTTCGCATATGGACTCTGCATTGGCTGAGGCCGTACGCGTGCTCGAACCCGGCGGCTCGTTGTACGTGCTGGAGCCAGTGGCCGAAGGGCCTGGGTACCAGACGTCCCGCTTGATCGATGACGAGGCTGAGGTCCGGGCTTTGGCCCAAGCCGCCATGGACCGAGCTGTTGGTGTGATTGAGCCCGCCAACGAAGGGCGATACACCAACCGCTACGTCTACCGTGATGTGGACGCCTACTTCCAGGTCTTGGTGGGGGTCGACGCAAGTCGAGCGGCTCAGGTTGAGAAGCGCCGGGATCAGGTTACTGAGGCGTTCCATCGGTACGGCATTGAGACCCCGGACGGTATGGCATTTGAGCACCCTATGCACTATCGGCACTTCACCGTGAACCACATCTAGGGCCACCCAGACAGCCCACGGGCCAACGATCCAAATCTGTAAAGAATCGGACAAACATTGTTTGCCGGTGCAACCAGCTGCGCTAACGTGATCCGGTAATCAACCTATGTTGACGGCGGATGGGACGGAACGAAGTGTGGTGGGCATGAGAGCTGGACGTCAATCCAGCGCGGCGAAAGTGGCGGCAACGGCAATTCTGACGGCTGCCGTCGCCGTGGCAATCGTCTTCGGCGGAAGCACGCAGGGCGCAGCCCATGGCGCCACGTCCAACCCTCCGTCGAGGGTCTACACCTGTCGATTTGAGCAACCCAACAATCCCATGTGTGCCGCGGCCTGGAGTCAGAACTCGCAAGCTCTGTACGACTGGATGGAGGTCAACATCGGCGATGCCGATGGTCGTCACCAGCAGCTCATTCCCGACGGGCAACTCTGTAGCGCCGGTCGAGACAAGTATGCGGCTCTTGATGCGGTCAGCGGGAGCTGGCCTATCACCGACATGCGCACCTCAAGCCGTGGGCTCTACCGGCTTCAGTACACGGCCACCGCGCCTCACGCCACCGCCTATTTCCGTTTCTACCTGACCAAGAACGGATTCAATCCCTCCACATCGCCACTTCGATGGTCCGATCTTGAGTTGGTCTACGACTCCGGCCCGGCTCCGGCCCAGTCGTCGTACAGCTGGGATGTGCCGTTGCCGGCCCGGAGTGGCCACCACATCCTGTACACAATCTGGCAACGAAGCGACAGCCCGGAAGCGTTCTACTCCTGCTCCGACGTTCGGCTTCTTGGCTCGGGCGGAGGTCTGGACCAGCCCGACGGCGACTTGACCACGCTTACCACGGCGTCGGTCAGCACCAAGGTGCCGACCACGGCTCCGACCACCGGGGCCACCACACCGGCGACCACTGCCGTGTCCTCGTCGACAACCGGGAGTCCAGGTTCCACCACGACCGCCACATCGGGCTCGTCAACCAGCTCGTCGTCATCCACATCAGGCAGCTCCACTACCGAACCGGCCTCGTCGGAGGCGCAAGACGGTGACCAAGAACAGGCCATCGTGACCCTGGTCCCCGCCTCGTCGACAACCCTGGGTCAGGAGGAGCTCGGCGCCCCCACCGGGTTGGTCGAAGCTCCGCTTACCGGGCTCGCCCCTGGAAACGACGCCGCGCTTGGCCCCGCACAAGGTCTCGACCAGGACGAGATCATCGCCTACGGATCACTGGCCTTATCAGGGCTGATGGCCTTGGCCGGCTTGTTGATCCTGGGGTGGGATCGTCGTCCCCTTTCCGGCCGTCGTCGTTAGCGCACAGTAAACTCTCGGGGTGGCTGCCTTCCTCGAAACCCTTACCGGACCACAAGCGGCGGATGAGCTCGCTGGAGCAACCGTGCTGCTGCCGATTGGTGCGGTTGAGCAACATGGCCCGCACCTGCCGCTGAGCACCGATCATGTGATCGCGGCGCGAGCCGCCGAAGCCATCGTTCACCAGCTCGGGGGTGAGCTTGATCTCTATGTGCTTCCTCCGCTGGCTTTTTCGAAGTCGAACGAGCACGCTTGGTCGAAGGGAACGATGTGGCTCTCCAACAGCACGATGCATCAGATCCTTGATGACATCGCCCGCTGCGTGGCCCAGAGCGGAGCGGCCCGATTGGTCTTCCTAAACGGCCACGGCGGCAACAGCACACTTCTCAATGTCGCTTGCCGGGAAGCCCGGCTGGCTCATAGCCTCCTCACGTTTCTGATCCACCCGTTCCTGCCGCCGGCCTATTCCCCGCCTCGACCCGACGCTGAATCGTCATCGGAATTAGGTATGGGCATACACGGCGGCCTGGACGAAACAGCCGTGATGTTGCACTTGGCGCCGGAGACGGTCGACATGTCCAAGGCCGCTCGCAACGTGCCGGAATGGTTGGCCGAGAACGAACATGTGAAGTTCGGAGGCACGGTGCAGTTCGGCTGGCTGTCGAACGACTTTGGGCCTGACGGACACATTGGCGATCCAACCGGAGCAACGGCTGAATATGGCGCGGCGTTGTTCGCCAACGCCGTTGACGTGCTCTGTGATCAGCTACGGGAAATCTGCTCGTTCGGCTTTACCGCACCGTAAATCGGCTCCTGGCCGGTGATGGCGGCCCAGCGGCGAGTTCCGTACTCAAAGTGCCACCACTCGAAGGCGAAGACCACAAACCCGGCGTCGGCCATCAGCCGGTACAGCACCCTGCGCAGCTTTGACTCGGAACTGTCGACCCCTTCCAGCGAGTTTGTGAACGCCGCGTCGGTTGGGTCGTCAAACCCACTTCCCAGAGCAAGCGGCTGCCCGAGGTAGGTCAACGTCAGATCGACGGCGCCGCCGCTGTAGTGCGGCGGGGGAGTGGACGGGTCGTGGCTTACCGGCGCCATGAAATCGGGCTCGGTGGAGGGGTCGGCGTAGGCGGCGTCGAACAACTGTTGCTGAAGCTCAAGTGGCCGCCAGGCATCGAAGACGGCGAGGCCCCAGCCCTCGGGTAGCTTATCGGCGGCGACGGTCAATCGGCGCATCACATCGGACCGTAGATAGGTCTCGGGGATGGCTGCGGACCAACCGGCGTGCCAGTAGTTCGACAGCACTCGGATGCGGCGATGAGCCACGGGAACCAGGGGCTCATTAATTGGGTTGCTTATCGCAATTTCAGTGGCGGAGGACGGTTCGAGTAGATCGGGTAGAGGTTCAGACGCCCCGTAGTCGTCAGCCAGCGCGGTTACAGCGGTAGCGAACTGCCCGTCCTGGGTGGCCAGTCGGTCGGCCGGAACCGTGAAGTCGGGCTCGTTAAGCCGCGGACTATTCGACACGAGCATGTAGCCACCACCCTTACCCTTCGCCGAGTAGCGATCCGATCCGCTTAACGTAGTCGACGGCGTCGGACATCTCGAACACCGGTAGGAGGAATTCCTCAAAGCCGTGTTGGTCGGCCAAACGGTGGATCTGCTCCCGACACTCGGCGTCGCTCCCGGCGATTACGAATGGCAGCACCCAATCATCGTGAACATGTTCGGCGGCGGCGTGAAGCCCGCCGGCCATGGCGCCGCGGATGCGGTTGCGCGCCGCCTCGTCGATTCCGAGAGCATCACGGACCGGCTGCGGGGCGTCGACAAGGCGATAGGTCATATGTGGTCGCACGAACTCGAGATCGTCATCGTTGGTGACCACGGAGGTGGAATAGCAGATCCTTGTCGGGCGTCCGGACGATTCGGCGCCGGCCTTGATCCGATCGACATAGGTACTCAGCTGTGGCTGATAGATGAAGTCCAGCATCACTCCGTCGGCCGCAGCACCACCGAGATGCAGCATCTTCGGACCCCGACCGGCCAGCCAGATCTCGGTGTCGGCTCGACCAAACCCCAGCGTGGCCGAGCGCAGGGTCACGTGCTCGCCGTCGTAGTCGACGGAGTCACCGGCGAATAGGGCCCGGCACACCTCGATGGTTTCCCGTACCGAGGTGAGAGGCTTGCTCCACGGGATGTTCATCGGCGCCAAGGTCAGGCTGCCTCCCGCCCCGATTCCCATAAAGGCCCGGCCGCCGCTGAGTTCATCGAGACTGGCGATGGCAGCCGCCGTTTGGGCCGGATGCCGGGTGTAGGGATTGGTGATACCTGGCCCCAATTCGAGTCTTGAAGTAGCGGCGGCGATTGCGGCCAGAGTGACATAGAGATCTCGAGTGGCCAGACCTTCGTCGTACACCCAACAACGGTCGAACCCGACCGCCTCGGCCGTCGTGGCCAGTTCCACCATCTCGGCCAGCGGGGCCTCAGGAATCAGGTTTACACCGGTTCGCACGGTTATGTCTCCTCGTTGGGGCCGGTTGGATCGGCAAAAGTCAGTATCGGTACCACGGGGTTTGGCTGCAGCCGTTCGATCAGTTCGACCACTTCAGCCGACGGCTGGGGGTCGACCTTGGTGATGGCGATTATGAATGACGCATCCGGGTTGACGCCCTTTCGAGAGCCTCGGTTTGAGAGCAGCACTCGGGCCGCCCGCTCCGGTGTCAATCGGTCGTAGGGTCGACATCCGGCCAGGGCTGCGATCCGCAACGGGCGATGGCACTGATCGCCGATACAGCGGCCTATCGCGTCGGCTCCAATCACCGCCAACACGTGAGTTGCCGCCCCGGGAAGTACCGGCTCAAGCGGCCCGGGAGCGGTGTACGGTTTTCGACGGGCTCCGTCGGCCTCAACCAGGACGTAGGGAACCGATTCGCTCAGGCTGTCGCAGAAGTCCGGGCGGTGTCCGATGGCTTTATTTCCTTCGATCGTGTGCCAAGCGAGAACAGGCTCCGGGGGTTGGGTCTCTGTAGCGGCCACGATGTCCTGCTCGGAGGCCCCGATCAGGGTGTTGAAATCTCCGGTATTGTCGGCCGCCATCTTGGTGGTGGTACACATCACGACCCGGCCCAGTGTGGTGCCGACGGCAAACATCGTGGTGGTCTTGCCTCCGCCGCCTACGAACGCCACCAGCGCTCGCTCACCCAGCTTCAAGTGCGAAGCCACACCGGCAAGCGGCACCGGGGAGACAGGCATCATTGGCGCTGAAGCCATCCGACGGCTTCGACCACCCCACCACCAACGGCCAGGGCTTTGTCGGAGATCTGGTGACAGAGGGCAACGACACCACGGGGATCGACGTCGCCCACCTTGAGGCCTTGGCGAACCGGGCCTTCGATGATGAGTCCTCGGATCACGCCGTCAAACGGGGCGGCGATGGGTTGACCGTCGACGGTGCCTAACCGCTGGTCGGCAACAACGAGATCACCGATGTCGGCGGACCAGGTGATCTCACCGTCGGCCGGTGATCGAAGTACTCGCTCCCGACCCCACCCGGCGACAAGTCCGGGAGTTCCGGTGTCGGGCTCGGCGGCACCCTCCCAGATCACTCGGCCAAGGTTTGGGCCACGGTTGGTTTCAACAACGGCATGACAGTCGACAGCAGCGGTGAACCCGGGGCCAACGCCAATCACGATTGGAGCGTCTTCGAGCGAGGTGTCCAGGTTGCGTTTAGCCAGCCGAGCGTCGACTACGGCGCCAAAAACGAGATCAGGCAGCTCGGGGGAAACCACCACGGGAACCTCACCGACGGACAACGTCTTGGCCAGAGCCGCTGGGTCAACCGGACAAAGGCGGCCGACCATGCCGCTGACGTCGATCTTCTTCTGGCGGACCGCCGTTGAAAGTGAAACGGTGCGTCGAACGGTCAGTGGATCGGCGAGTTCGGTCACCACGACCGGCCAGCCCAATCGGGTTAGCCGCCAAACGATGCCGGTCGCCAGATCGCCCCCGCCGCGGACCAGGATCAGGTCAGGCGGCAGAGACGGCTCGTCGGCCAAATCAGGCCCCTCGCCGGCTGGCGATGACCTCGGCCATGATGCTGACAGCGATTTCGGCCGGGGTTTCCGCCGCTATCTCCACGCCGATGGGTGCGTTCACCTTCTCCAGGTCAGCAAGGCTTAGACCGAGCTCGGTCAGCTTGCCTTGCGTGGTCGACCACCGGCGGTTTGAACCCATAAGGCCGATGTACGACGCCGAGGTGGAGATCAACGTCGGCAGAATCTTCAGATCGAGGCCTACGTTTCGGGTGACCACAACAATCGAGTCGTTGACGCCAACCGGATGTTCGGCGACGAGGGTGTCAATTGAACCGCTTACTGCGGCGTTGACCTTGTCGGACTGCGCCGCCTCGTCGGCCAGCTCCGGCCGGTCGTCCCACACCACCGTTTGGAAACCGAGCCAGTGGGCCAACTCGGCTACGGCGGTGCCGACGTGTCCGGCACCGATCACGAACAACTTTGGTTCAGGCATAAACGGCTCCAGGTAGATGTCGGCTTCGCCGCCGCAGACGCCGGGATCGCCTTCGCTGGGATCGACGAGGGCGTAGGAAATGAAGCGAGGTTTGCCGTCGGTCATAGCGGCCGCCGCTTCGAGTTTCACCCGATGTTCCATCTCGCCGCCGCCGACGGTACCGGAGATCGATCCGTCGCCATGAACAAGCATCTTTGCCCCGGGCCGCCGAGGCACCGATCGCCTGGTGGCGACCACGGTGGCCAGCACCACCGGCCTGCCGGCGGCGATCGCCGCAGCCAACTCCGTCATGATGGTCGCACTCATGCCGCACCCCAGAGTCGGGCTGCCTGGTGATTGGTGGCGGCCTTGAGAGCTCCGAGGTCGACGTTGAGAACTTCCTTGTTCTGCACCCGCCACCGGCCGTCAACCATCACCGATGACACGTGCTGATGATTACGCCACAACACAACCTGCTCGACGAGATTGTGGGTGGTCAGCGGCGTAGGAAAATCGGCGTCGACGAGTTGAAGGTCGGCTCGGCACCCAGCTTCCAGGCGGCCGACGTTGTCGAGTCCAAGTGCCGCCGCTCCACCTTCGGTGGCCATATGCAGCACCGTCGAGGCCGGCATTACCCCAGGGTCTCTTCGGCGGGCTTTGTGAATCAGGAACGCTCCCCGCATAACGGCGAAGAAGTCGTTGATGTAGCCGTCGGAGCCCAGTCCGACGGTGGCCCCGGCCTCAAGAAGCTCCGGGATGGGAGCGATACCGCCGCCCACCTCGCAGTTGGCCAGCGGCATGTGGGTGACCCGGATTCCCCGATCGGCGATCAGGGCCAACTCGGCTTCGTCGATTTGCACACATTGGCTGGCCAGGAAGCCGGGACCGGCCACGCCAAGCGTGTCGTAGTGAAGGGCGGTGCGACGTCCGGTTCGTTCGAGGCACCAGTCACCCTCATGAACACCCTCGTTCATATGGGCGTGAGACAGCACTCCACGATCGGCGGCCAGGGCGAAGGCTTCCCGGATGTAGTCATCCGAACAGGTGAACGTGGTGTGCCAGCACATCAATCCGCCGACCAACCCATCGGGTTCGGCGGCGCAGGCATCGATGAGGCGCAGGTTTTCCTCCAACCCCAAACGGGCGATCCGTTCCCCCGCCCGTTCGGTGGCCTCAAAGCTGAGCAGCCCTCGCTGACCTCGCCGTTCCACCACTTCCTTCTGGGCCAGCAACGCTTCTGGCAGCGCGTTGGGTGCTTCCAGGATGTCGTAGAACGTGGTGATGCCTGAGCGCAGCATCTCGGCGCACACGTAGTCGGTGGCGGCGACGATCATGTCGACATCGAGGGCGTCTTCCACCTTCGGCCACCAGTAGTCCTCCAGGAATCCCCAGAAGTTATCGGGGGCCTCGTCGAGGGGAATGCCGTGGGCCAACGTGCCGTAGAGGTGGACGTGACCGTTGACGAATCCAGGCAGCAGAATCTGCCCCGAGCCGTCGACAACGTCGGCATTCGGATGGGCTGCCCGCAACTCCCCATGAGGCCCAACCGCCACGATGTCTCGCCCGTCGACCGCAACACCCCAGTTGCGTTGCGGCCCGACGGCGCTCGACGGCACCACCCAGTCGGCCAGAATCAACGTCGTCACGACCCCACCCCCTCCGAACTTTGTGACGGCTGCGTCCCCCTACCTGGGACGCAAGCTGCACACAGTTCGTCGGTGGGGGGTCGCAAACTACACAAAGTTCTAGGAGGCGGCGTTGAGAGCGGCATAGACGCGCTCGGGGGTGAACGGTAGATCGTTGATGGCGACGCCGGTGGCCTGCAGGATGGCGTTGCGGACAGCCGGGGCAACGCCGTCCTTCGGAATCTCGGCCACGGCCTTGGCTCCGAACGGGCCGGAGTCCTCCATCGTCTGCACGAGGTACACGACCATCTCCGGCATCTCGTCGGCCCGGTAGATCTTGTAGGGTCCGAACTCGTCGTTGATGAGCTTGCCGTTGTCGTCGAAGGCGAACTCCTCGCAGTGGGCGTAGCCCAGTGCCTGTAGCATGCCACCCTCCACCTGACCGGAGGCGGTGATTGGGTTGATGGCCACGCCGCAGTCGACGGCCATCACGAGTTTGGTCACCGTGACCTGCCCGGTTTCGATGTCGACCTCAATCTCGGCGAACTGAGCCGCAAACGGGGGAGGGCAGTCGGGGGACACGTACGACGACGTACCCATGATCTGCTCCTGCTCCTGCCAGTGCAGCGAGTCGAGGGCGATGTCTTCAAGGCTGCATGACGACCCGTCGGGGGCGTAGGCCCGCCCGTCCCGCAGCTCGATGGTGCAGGGGATATCGACGTCGAGCAGCATCGCCGCCCGCTCTTTCAGCCGATCCCGTACCACCTTCGCCGCCTGGAGAGCGGCAGTGCCGGAGATGTAGGTGGTGGAGCTGGCGTAGGCTCCGGTGTCGAACGGAGTCATGTCGGTGTCGCTGGAGTAGACCTTGATGTCCTCGAGCGATACGCCCAAGACCTCGGCGGCAATCTGGCCGAGCACGGTATCGGCCCCGGTGCCGAGGTCGGTGGCGCCGACCAGCATGTTGAACGACCCGTCGTCGTTGAGCTTGATTGAGCAGCCGCCCATGTCGAGGAACGGGATGGCCGTGCCGTGCATACAGAAGGCGAAGCCGATGCCTCGACGGATATGCGGCCGATCGGGGGGCGACACCCACTCGGGATCGTTGCGGCGATGCCAGCCGATCTCACGTTGGGCCTGAGCCACGCACTCCTCGATGCCGGCGCTCATCACCTTCGGGTACTCGTCGAGCTCTTCTTCCTCCACCGCTCGCTCGCCCAGGTGCGGGGCGATGTCGAGCTCGGATCCGACCTTCACCCAGTTGTTGCGTTTGAACTCGATCGGGTCGAGCCCTCGGGCCACGGCGATGTCTTCCATGTGGGCTTCGAGCGCAAACTCAGCCTGGGGTGCTCCGTAGCCTCGGTAGGCGCCAGGAACGGGAATGTTGGTGTAAACCACATCGCAGTGGAACCGCTTCGACTTCGCCTCATAGCTGGTGAGACCCCGGAGCCCTGAGACGGTCTGCACGGTGTACCCGTGGGTGCCGTAAGGTCCGGTGTTGCCGATGATATGAAGATCTTGGGCGGCCAGCCGGTTGTCGGAATCGACAACCGTGCGGTAGGTGATCGTCTGAGGATGCCTGGTTCGACTGGAGCGGAATTCCTCCGACCGGGTGAGTTCAAGGCGGACAGGTCGCCTGGTCTTGATGGCCAGATGGCCGACGATGTCTTCGATCAACATTTCCTGTTTCGCTCCAAAGCCACCGCCGATGCGGGGCTTGATGACGCGGATGTCTTTCACGTCCATGCCGAGCAGTGGGGCGACCATGCGCCGAGTGTGGAACGGCACCTGGGTTGCGGTACGGATCACGAGCCGCTCGTCTTCGTCGAGCCAGGCGATGGAGATGTGGGGCTCAATCGGACACTGCTGCACCTGGTGCACCCGGAACGTCTGCTCGTAGGTGGTTAGCCCGTCCTCGCCGGCTTCCGACTTGGCGAACGTGGCGTCGATCTTGCCCCGCTCGGCGGTGATTTGATGCACGACGTTGCGTTCACGGTCGAAGATGTGGGTGGTGTCCTCTTCGTCGTGGATGACCGGAGCACCATCGACCATGGCTTCGCGTTCGTCGAGGATGGCCGGCAGCGTCTCGTATGTGACGTCGATCAAGGCGCATGCCGCCTCGGCAATCTCAGGTGACTCGGCCGCCACCACGGCTACTCGGTCTCCCACATGGCGGACTTTATTGTCGAAGCTGACCTGATCGTAGGGATGAGGGTTCGGCCAGCTCTGTCCTCCTGAGGCGTACTTGATGCGTGGGGTGTTCTTGTAGTGCATTACGGCGTGCACGCCGGGGAGAGCCAGCGCGGCTGAATCGTCGATGTCGACGATATTGGCGTGGGCATGGGGGCTGGTGAGCAGTCGGGCGTAGAGCAGCCCACGCATCTCGATGTCGTCGGTGAACGCCGGGTTGCCTTTGGCCAGCTTTACCGCGTCGACCTTGACCTCCGGTTTGCCGACCACGGCCATGTCGGGCACGTCGAGGCTCGGGATCAACCGGGGAGCGGCGACGGGGCCATCGGGAACGGGGCTTTCGGGGTCGTATGGCACCGCATTGGTGCCGTCGGTCATCGGGGTGAGGATGATTGGCGCGAACGGTTCCACCGCTTCGCCTCGCATCACTGCGGCCGCTCGCTTCACCGCTTCCACCGGCTTGACGTAGGCGGTCTCGCGGTCGAGGATGCCCGACAGCATGTCGCGGATCGCGGCCTCCGAAGGGTCGGGGTCCTCCTGAAGCAAGGCCATCGTGCCAAGGATCATCGCGCCGGCGGAGTAACCCGACTGGAACGCCCCCACAGCCGTGAAGGCGGCTTGGATCGGATGCAGGTCCCTCTCGGTGTTGAGAGCTTCGACCGTGGTCACTTCGTGGCCGTCGATCTGGGCCGCCAGCACCACGTCGGAGCTGGCCAACTCGCCGTCGATCAGCACGGCTCCGGCCCCGGTGACGCCGTCGGACGAGCCGAATTTGACGCTCATCATTCCCAAGTGACGGAGCAGGTTTCGCAACACCTCGTAGGGGGCGACGGTGGCGCTGACCGTGTCGCCGTTGAGCGTAAACGTGATGTCGATTTGTTGGGTTGAATTGACAACTGAGGTCATCGCAGCGCCTCCACAGCTCGTTTGGTCAGGGTCACGGCGAGATGGCGTCGATACTCCGTGCTGCCCCGAAAGTCGTCTGGCGGTTCGAGGCCCCGACCCGGGTCGTCGGGGTCGACGATCACAGGCGCGGCGGCAACGCCGGTAACCGCCACCGTGGTCGTCTCGCCAACCCGGTGAGCAACCGCGGCGACGATGGGAACGTCGGCCGGAGTGCGTCCCGTGCCCGCAACGGCGTAGGTTCCGCCGGCGGCGATTGAGACCGAGGTGACAAGCGATCCGTCAGCCAACCCATTGGCGTAGAGATCGACCAGCGATTGTTCGGCGGATCCGGTGCCATCGACAACGGTGGCCGCCCCGCCTGAGGCGAGAAGGGTTGCAGCCAGGACACTTTCGGCGCCCCAACCTTTGCCGGCGGCGGCTACCGTCCCGCCGATCGTGGCCCGGGTCCTCAGCGTTGAGGGGAGTTCCGCCCCGGCGATTTGGCGGAGGCCGTCTTCGATCTCCTCGCTTGACGCCATCGTCGACAACGTGGTCATCGCTCCGATGGCGATGCGATCGTCAGCCGAGTTGATACCGCTCAACTCAAGTGACTGCAGGTCGACAACCTCGATGCCGACATGCTCCCGATCGGCATTGACAATTGTGCCTCCGGCCAAGGCCACCCGATTCTCAGCCGTAAGTAATGCGACCGCTTCTTCGATCGATTGCGGTCGATGGTACGCAGATGCCAGTGGCACGTTGCCTCCGATTCAGTCTCCGATTTGCGTGAAAGCCTCTTGGTCCAAGCCCTCTTCGTCCTACCCGGGCCGCAGCTTAACAATTTGTACAGTTTAACAATTTGTACAGGATGACGATAGCGAATCGCATCCGGTGGCGTCGAGGCAAGAGTAGCCGCCGGGACCGGGGCAGGACAGGGCCCTAGACTGAGTTGGTGTTCCGGTGCCGAGCCGAGACGAAGGGAGGGACCAGTGAGCGAGAGCGTGAACTGGGCTGATCATCAGCGGACCCGCCGAGTCTCGGGTCACGACCCGTCACGACTAGAGGCCTTCCGGCACCTCCCGGGCCTGTGGACGAATGTGTGGTCGACGGCAAAACGAGGGTGGAACATCATGGCTCTACCGTTCGTGGCCGCTGGGTCGGTCCACGATTACCGGCTCCTCATCAACCACTACGAGGAGGAACTTCGATTCTCGTTTGTTGACGACGATGTGCCGAACCGGGGCCTCGATCGCCGTGACTCAGATGCCTCTCAATCGGATCAGTTCGTCATAGCGCTGGACTATCAGCAGACCGTAAGGCAGCTGAAGGCCGTCGACTTTCCGGCAAGCGGCGTCGCCGGCGGGATGGAAGCGATTCACCACGAGCCGGGGCTGTTTCTGAGGATGATCAATCAAACGACCGATGAGCTGACCGTGGCCAGGCTCGCTACCATCCCTCACGGAAATTCGCTCACTGCCCTTGGTCGCTGGCGGAGTTACAAGGGTGGCCCGGACATTCCTGACGTGGTCGCGTTTCCCGTCGGCGTCGTTGCAGATCCCGCTCGCTCGGTGGGAAGCGCCGAGATCGACGACTACCTCTATCCATACCGGCATTTTGTCGACCAGCCGTTTCAGGGCGACATCGACATTCCGTACTTTCCGGGGTTCAGTCCGGCCAACGCCAACCGACTTTTGCAGTTGTCGATCCCGTCGAATGTGGTCAGGACGACCGAGATTCACTTCGACACGACAGCCGAGCAGGCGGGGATCACCAATATTCCGTTTATTGTCAAGCAGGCCGAGCCGACGTCGATGACCTCGACCTTCTGGGTAATGGAGCTCGCCTACGGCGACGTGTGGCTGGCCTACAGCCAAGTGGTGATGTTGGAGTTTGCTGATCGCCGGGACGGTCGCCCGGGCCGCATCCAATGGCCTCATATCTCGATCAATCTGATGACCAAGGTGGCCGAGCCAAACGAAGCCGATCCCTACATGGTCAACGTCGGATGGTCGAGGTAGCGGCGGCGTCCTAGCGGGTGAGGCGACTGCTGATGCCCGCTTTTTTGAACAACGACCGAGCAGCCTCCTCCGCTTCGGCCCGAAGAGCGACCTCGTCGAACGTTGTGACGGCACCGTCGTCGATCACCAATCGGCCGTCGACGATCACATGTCGCACATTGGCCGGGGTCGCACAGTAGACGAGAGCGCTTGGCACTCGATGAACCGGAGCCACAAACACCGAGTCGAGATCGATAACCACCAGATCGGCCCGGCGGCCCGCTTCAATGGCGCCGATCTGGTCAGCCAGGCCGAAGGCTTGGGCACCGCCTCGACAGACCATGTGCAGCACGTCCTCCGGCTGCAGAGCGACGGCGTCGAGACGACTCACCTTCTGCAGGAGCGCTGTGGCCTTCATGGCTTCAAACATGTCTTGACGGTTGTTGGATCCTGGGCCATCGCTGGCCAACGCCACATTGATGCCCCGCTCTCGCATCTCGACGATCCGGGGGATACCGGAGGCGAGGTACATGTTGGAGACCGGACAGTGGACGACGGTCGCCCCTCGGGCCGCCACAAGGTCGAGCTCGTTGTCGTCGAGCCAAACGCTGTGGGCCAGCTGAAAATCGGGACCGAGAACGCCAAGCTCCTCGAGCCAGGCCACATGGCGCAGACCGCGCTCATCGAGACTCATCGCAACTTCTTCCCGAGTCTCAGCGCAGTGGATGTGGGTACCGGCTCCCCACCTGCGGCTCTCGGCAACCGTGGCCTTCATGGCTTCATTGCTGCATCCCCACGGGATCAACGGTGCGAGTTCAATCCGAATCCGGTTGTTGTCGTATCCATCCCAAAGTTGGTGTACCCGGCGCGTACGCTCGATCACCGTGTCGGCCGACTCGGTCAATCTCGGCTCGTAGTTGCGGTCGGCCCAACCCCGGGCCAGCAGCAGGCGAGCACCTGATCGGTCGGCCGCTCGACAAACGCCATCGTCGACCGTGGCCTCAGGATCTTCATCGGCAGGGTGGATGTACTGGTGATCGATGACCGAGGTGGCACCGCTGCGTAGGTTCTCCACGAGACCCACGGCGGCCGCCAAGTAGGCGATCTCGCCGTTGAGGTGGACGGCGCCAGGCCAGATGCAGTCTTTCAGCCAATCGAGGAGCGGTTTGTCGTCGGCCAAGCCTCGGAAGAAGGTTTGGAACAGGTGCGTGTGGCCGTTCACCATTCCTGGCATGACGGCGTGGCCGGTGGCGTCGATCGTCCGGTCGCACGACCCGAGCAGGGCCCGCGGTGCGGGGCCGGCCTCGACGGCGGCGATTCGATTGTCGACCACATGGACCCAGCCGGGATCGTGAAGCGTGAACGAGTCATCGACGGTGACAACCGCTCCACCGTGGATGAGTAATGAGCTGGAAGGTCCGCCGGTCACCCCTTGCCGTCCCAATCGGCGAAGGCGTCGACCACCGGCTTGATGTCGGGCATGAGCGGGTAGAGGATCGGGCAGGTGACGCCGGCATCGATGTACTCGGCCACCTTCTCCCGGCACTCGGCTGTGGTGCCTACGGCCATCAACTTGCGCACCAGCTCGTCGGGGATGAGGGGAGCGGCCTTGCGGTAATCCTCCTCGGTGGCGGGCCAGCCCACCACCTCCTGAACCCGTTCGACGAGTTCCGGATCGGCCCCCGAGGCCTTCATGATGTGAGGCTCGGTGCCGAGGTAGTAAGCCACCAATGACTTGCCGGTCAGCACGGCTTCGTCCGGATCGTCATCGGAGAGCGAGCAGGCCAGCAGCTCTGGTCGATCCACTTCATCAAGGGTCTTGCCGGCTCTCTCAGCCCCGACACTGGTTCGTTCGACGGCATCGCGGATGTAATCGGTGGACACCACGTAGTTGAGTACTGGCCCATCACAGATCTCGCCCGACAGCTCCAGCATCTTCGGACCGGTTGCACCGATGTAGATCGGAATGTCTCGAGGGCTGGTGTCGCCGTAAGCCACGTCGAGGCGCACTCGATCGAGCCGCACAAACTCACCCTCGTAGCTCACTTCCTCCATCGTGAAGAGAGCCCGGATGGCCTCGATGTTTTCGCGCATTGCCGTCAACGGCTTACGGCGATCTGCGCCAACTCGGGAGGCGATCGGCTCCCACCAGGCTCCAAGTCCGAGCATCACCCGGCTCTCGCCGTCAGGAGTGAGGCCTCCGAGCTCCCACATCGTCGACCAGGTGGCGGCGATCACCGCCGGGTTGCGGGTGTAGATCGGCAACACTCCTGACCCGATTCGCATACGGCTGGTCTCGGTCAGCAGCGCGCTCATCATGACCACGCAGTCCCGGGCCAGTCGGGTGTCGGCCTGCCAGATCTCGGAGAATCCTTTTTCCTCGGCGTACTTGGCCACCTCAAGTTCGTAGCGGATGTCGTGTTTGTCTTGGAGGTAAAGGGCCATGCGCTGGGTCATGGCCGAATGATATTCGGCCCGGTTGACCGCCGCATCCTATGCTGTGATCACATGCACGTTCTCGTTGTCAACGGTTTTGCCGATGGCGAACCTCACTCCCACCTGGCCGACGATGCTTGTCGCTTGCTGGAGAGCAAGGGGCACCACCTCGATCGAATCGATCTGGTCGGTGAAGGGTTTCGGGTGGCGATGTCTCCCGAGGAGCGTTCGGTCTATCACGATGACAAGAACCTCATCACCGAGGAGACGCAGCGCTCGGCGCGCCTGGTGGGGGAGGTTGAGGCGCTGTTGTTCTGCTACCCGACTGTGACCCACACGATTCCTGCGGTGTTGAAGGCGTGGTGTGAACGGGTGCTGATTCCGGGGGTGTCGTTTGTGTTCGACGACGACGGCAAGGTTGCGCCCGGCATGACCAACATCCGGCGGCTCGGGGCGATTACGGTCACACCACACGGTCGGATGACTCGCTGGCGCCACGGCGACCTTGGGTATCGCACATTGCTCCGGACTCTGCGCCTCGTGTCGCACCCGCGCTGCCGTCGCACCTACGTGCGGCTTGACCGCTCGTTGCCGACGGAGGTGTCATCCTCAGCCGTCGACAAAGCCTTTACCCGCTGGTGACCCGCCGAACTTTGTGACGTCTGCGTCCCCTTCGCCTCGAACTTTGTGCGGTCTGCGTCCCAGTTGATGGGGTGTTCGTTCTCGGGACATCGTGGACAGTTGATGTCGCGCAACATCGTTGACACCTGAGGGCTCGTGATTCTTGTGTAGGGGTCATGGCCATGGAGGTGATCCCGATGTCGGTGAAGGCTACGGCTGCAGCGTACGCGTTGGATGAGAATTCCCGCCGTTCGATTAATGTGTCTGCGGTATGCCGGGAAGAGGGCGTGTCTCGGGTGGTGTTCTACAAGTATGTGAACCGGGTCCGAAATGAAGGCCTGGATGGGCTTGAGGAACGGTCGCGCCGTCCGCTCTCGTCGCCTCAGCAGACACCAGTAGAGATCGAGGACTGGGTTGTGCGGCTCCGCAAAGAACTCGATGATGCTGGTTTGGATCATGGGGCAACCTCGATTCAGTGGCATCTCGACCGGCAAGGCGCGCCGCTGGTGCCGTCGGTGGCTACGGTCCACCGGATTCTGGTTCGCCGTGGGCTAGTGGTCCCTGAACCTAGGAAACGACCGAAGGGCACGTTCAAACGTTTTGAAGCGCCAGCACCGAACGAGATGTGGCAGATCGATCACACCGACTGGGAGACCATAGCTGGTCCAGTCAAAATCATTAACATCCTCGATGATCATTCCCGGGTAGCGATCCGTTCCCGAGCAGTGATCGATGCGACCAGTAAGGCGGCGTGGATCACATTTGGTCAGGGCGCCCAAACTTGGGGGCTGCCAGCTGGGACGCTATCGGATAACGGGTTGTGTTTCTCAGGCAAGCTCCGTCAGGTTGAAGTGTTGTTCGAAGCCAAACTTCGAGACAGCGGTGTACAACCCATCACCAGTCGACCGTTCCATCCCCAGACCGCAGGCAAGGTCGAACGCTATCAACAAACCCTCAAGAAATGGCTTCATAAACAACCCCCACCGGACGATGTCGCTGAACTCCAAGACCAGCTCGACACATTCACTCAGATCTATAACACACAGCAACCCCACCAAGGGATCGACCGGCAAATCCCGATTGACCGGTGGCGAGCTAGCCCCGCTGCCGGGCCAGCCAGCGAACCACTCGCTCACCCCGAATGGTCATCAAAAACCCATCACGGCACCGTTGGCTCCAACGGATCTATGCAAGCCGGGCCCTACACCATCCATCTCGGTGTCGAGCATCAAGGCCGCACCGCTCTAGCCATCATCGACAACAAACGAGCGAACATCTTCATCAACGGTGAACTAATCCGCCACCTCGAACTCGATCACACCCGCCGCTACCAGCCATCAGGACGCAAACGAGGCGGCCCACACAGGCCACGCCTACAATCCTGACTGTCCACGATGTCTCGCGACATAACTGTCAACGATCCTGCGCGACATAACAGTCCCATGTTGGGGGACGCAAACTACACAAAGTTCGGCGGGGTCAGGTCGTTGTGGTGCTGAGATCGGCAATGGTCTTCTCGACCTTGACGATGAACCTTTGCCGAGCGGCCAGATCGAGGCGATCGACTTTGTAGAGGGCGATCCAATCAAACGAGGCGCCGTCGGCGCAGAGCGGCACAATCGAGCGTTTCCATAAACGCAGACCCGGCTCACCCTGCAACATGTTGGTCCATTTCGACGAGCCATGGGTGCCCACGATCGACACTCGGGCAACCGAGCGCAGCGGGCTTTCGGCGGGCGACCGGTCGCCGTCGATCCAGGGACCCAAGGTTTCCTGGATCCACCGCAGGATCACGGCCGGCATCGCACCCCACCATGTCGGGGTGACCACGATCAAGTGCCTGCACTCGTCGAACAAAGCCGACGGAGGCGGGCCGTCGGGGTAAAAGCGGTGGAGTCGGAACTCGACGCCTTTCCCATCAAGGGCGGCGGTCACGGCTTCGAGTAGAGCCATGTTGTACGACTCGTCGAGAGGGTGACACTGCAGCACCACCGTGTGGTTGGTCCTCATGGGTGCGATCCTAGCTGCGGCTCATCTCAAGATCAGGCGAGAATGATCGCCCCGCCTGCAACCACCAGCACCAACGCCACCAGGATTCGCGGTGTGCGTTCTCGGGCTCCAAAAACCAGCCCGCCCAAGATCACGACGGCGATGCTCTGCATTGCGTTCGACAGCGGAGCGACTAATCCCACACGGGCCCGATCCAACGCGACAAAGAGCGAGGTGAGGGCAACGGCAATGGAGGCACCGGAGCCAAGAAAGTAGGGAATTGCGCCCACCGAGTCGACCGCGAATCGTCGCACGCTGCGGCGGCTCGTCACCCCGATCACAGCGGTAACCGCCGCTGCCGCGGCGAGCACAGTCGTCGAAGCCCACCAGATCGAGTCGTCAGTGGATGAGGTGACGCTGCGGGCAACCGCATCTCGAACACCGAACGTGAGGGCGGTGGCCAGCGCCAGCAACACTCCCAGGTGGCGAAACCCCAATCCGGGCTCCCAGCTGATGAGAACCCCGCCGGCCACCACCAACAGGGTTCCAACCATGACCGATACCCGCCACCCCTCGCCCAACACCGCCATGCCAAGCAGCACCGAGAAGATCGGGTTGACGCTGACGAGCACGGAACTGCGGGCCGGTCCGATCGATCCAATCGAAGCGACAAACAGACCTTGCGACGAACCGGGAGCGATAGCCCCGATGAGCGCAAACGGCCATGCGGCGCTCCACCCGAACCCTGCCGCTCTGGGCAAGCCGTCGACGGCGAGCGCTACTCCGGCCACGAGCACCGCGGCCACGCCGACACCGACGAAGGCGCCCCCTAACGCGGTCGTTTCGGAGCGATCAAGGGCCCAGCGGACGATGACAATGTTGACGGCCCAGCCGAGGCCGGCCAACAGCGCCGCGGCAGTGGCCCCAGTTATTAGGGCAGTCACAAACGGCTGGAACGCCCGCTCAACCGAGCTGGGGTAGTACGTCCTCGGCCAGGCGTTGCATCTGCTCCTCGGTGTCGTTGTAGTTGTCGCCGGGCATCGCCGGAAAGATCATCAGATTCTCCAAGCCGAGTTGTTCGTCGTACCAGTTGATGGTTTCGGCGACGTCGTCGGCGGTGCCGACCACCCAGGTCTTCTGGTCCATCGACGTTTCCAGCGTGGGAATGAGCCCGGCTTGGGCCGGCTTGCCGTCGTCGCCCATATAGCCCTTGCTCCAGCCGTAGGGGCCGAGGAATTTCCAGAACTCGTCGTGGCCGTTGCGGACGTTGGCAACTGCCTCTTCCTTGGTGTCCCCAACCCGAGTGCACAACACCAGTTGGCGGTGTTCGCCCTTCTCGAGATCGCGACCGTGGGCTTCGGCGTAGACCTCGGCGAACCGCTCCCAGCGCATCTTCACAAATGAATGGTGATTGTTCCAGAACACGCCACCCCAGCCCGATTTCGGCACCTGCTCCAGCGTCGGTGGTGAGGTGATGGCCTGCCACACCTCGTAGGGATAGAGGGGCCTCGGGACGAGTGTGAGTTCTTCGACGAACCCGCCCCGGTCGGGGATTCCGGGCGGAGGAAAACTGTAGATGTCGCCGTGGAAGGAGAAGGTCTCGTTGTCGAGAGCCAGCTTGATCACCTGCATGGCTTCGTCGAACTGCTGCCGGTTGAAGTTGTCGGCCGCGGCCTGGTCGGGATTGTCGAAGCTGCCGATCTTCGATCCAAGCACCTCCGATTCACGAGGCACGGTGCCCCGCCCGACACCCAGGATTCCCCGGCCGCCGGAGATGTTGTGCAAGGTGGCGAAATCTTCGGCAAGCTTCAGCGGATGCCACTGCGGCACGATGTTGAAAGCCATACCGATCCTGATGTTCTCGGTGCGCTCGGCCAGGATCGTACCGAGAAGGATGCCGTTGGGGATGACCTCGTAACCCTCGTATTGGAAGTGATGTTCGGTGAGCCAGTAGGAGTCGAACCCGAGGCGATCGGCGTGCACGCCCATGTCGATGATCCGCTCGGTGGCGGCCCACATCTGCTCGTTGCTGAATCGACGATCGGTGGCGGCGGGAGGGCCGGCCCCCGCATCGTCCATCTCGACGCCCCCAAACAAAAAGATTCCCGTGCGCATGCGGTCATCGTAGTGCAGCCGGCCCTGAAACTAGAATGCCGGCGTGGGTGAAGAGCCTGATCAACCGGAGTCGCGGCGACGGCGCCCTTTACGCGGAGTTTGGTTGTTCCCCAACCGGCCGGCGCCCGAATTGGTCGAAGCCGTGGTTCGAGCCGAGGAGCTGGGTCTCGACGAGGTGTGGCTGGCCGACGAGGGCGTGGCCCGTGAGCCGATGGCACTGCTGGCCGCCGCGGCCTCGGCTACCAATCGAATTACGTTGGCCACCGGCGTGACCACACCACTGCTTCGGCACCCCGGGGCATTGGCTGCTTCCGCCGCCACCGTGGACGAGCTGAGTGGCGGACGATTTCGCCTTGGATTGGGAATCGGTGGTGACAAGTCGCTGGGTCCCTTCTCCATCACCACCGAGCGGCCTGTGGGCGAGCTTCGGGAAGCGATCGCCGTCGCTCGAGCTGTGATGGCCGCCGAATCGGGAGCCGGCTACAACCGCCCGGCTCATGCCTTCGGACCTCGGTCGGTTCCAATCTGGGTGGGAGCTCGTGGCCCTCAGATGGTCAAGATGGCGGCCAAACACACCGACGGGCTTTTCCTCAGTGGCTGCACACCGGAGCAGCACGTCGACATCATCGGTCGGGCCAAAGGGATTAGCCCGAAGCTTGGGATTGCTCTCTACCAATCGGCATCGGATTCCCGTCGTGACGGCACCGTCGCAGGCTGGAACGAGGTGGGGCGACACCTGGCTGAAGAGGTTGAACGTTTCCGCCCGACGTCGTTTGGTATCAACCTCGTCGATCTTGCCGATGGTGGTGTCAACGCCGTCGCCGCCGTTGAGAAAGCGGCGAGTGTCCTTGCTGAGGTCACAAACCGGAGCTAGCCGAGCAACTCCTTTCGAACATCGTTGGCCAGCCGATCGGCGGCCCTGGTGGTTTCCGGAAGCCGGTAGTGGGGAGCAAGTAAAAGCACCGCGGCAACCGAGGAGGCCACATCACAGAGATGGCCCGGTGATACAAACAGCGGCTTTACCCAGGACTGGGTCCTCACAACCGCCCCGATGGTTTCGCCGTCATCGATCAACGGTGACCAGTCACCCCTCTGGTCGCCTGGCTCCACGTAGTCACCGATCAGATGATTTTTGGCACAGCCAATCGTCGGAACGCCGAGGGCAACACCGACATGGCAGGCGAGGCCGCTGCGAGTTGGATGGGCATAACCGTGTCCATCGCAGACGACCAGGGATGGAAGCGTGTGCAGGCTGCGCACCGCAGCCACAACCGCAGGGCTTTCGCGTAAGCCCAATTTCCCCGGTTTGTAGGCCGTGCCGGTCGTGATCTGAGCGGTGGCTGAGTCGATCGCCTCAAAACCGGGCCGTTCGAGAACGACCGCAGCACCTATGACAGCATCGGAGCCGGCAATGTAGGCAGCGTCTACCCCGCAGACATGGTCGGGAACTGTGGTCAGCGGACGAAGATCGACGAGCGCAGGGTCAAACACGGGCTAGCTGGCACGCAGCATGTTGTAGACCGTCATGGTGGCTTCCTTTTCGTGCCTTCCCATGGCTTCAATCACCTCGTCAAGGGCTTCCTGAGGAATGGCTTTCCACTGCTCCATCGAATCCCACCAGATCACGGCGTGGACCTTCCGCTCGTCGTCGGCGCTCTGCCACATCTCCTTGCGGACAAACCCGTCTTGTCGCTCGAGGAAAAGGCTCCAGTGCCGGGCCTCGATCTCAAGCCATTCGGTTCGCTCCGCCGGATCAACATCGAACGTTAGAAATTCAATAACCATGCCCGCTAACGGTAATCGCTCGGCCCGATTCCGACCCTGTGGCCGGGAAATGACAGCGATCGGGCCGTAAATTACAATTTGTTAAGCCAGATTCACATGGGGACGGTCAAGCTGTAGGGTGACGTGCTGACCGTTTGCCGCGGCAAGGAGGCTGGGTGGAGAGTAGCGCGACAGCAACGAGGGCAGGAGCCAAGGCTCTGTCCTTTGATGGCATCGGAATGATCTTTCCTGATGGAACCGAGGCGCTGAAAGACGTCAGCTTCTCTGTCGAACGGGGGGAGTTCGTGACCGTTGTCGGCCCATCGGGCTGTGGAAAGTCCACATTGTTGAAGATCGCCTCAGGCTTGCTTGAACAGACGTCGGGCACGTGTGCCGTCGATCGTGAACGCATCGGCTATGTATTCCAGGACGCCACGTTGCTGCCCTGGCGCACCGTTATGGGCAACGTCGAGCTGCTCGGCGAGCTGCACGACATGGATAAAGACGAGCGGCGCCGGGTGGCCCAGGACGCCATCAACCTTGTTGGCCTCAGCGGGTTTGAGAACCACTATCCCAAGTCGCTGTCGGGCGGCATGAAGATGCGAGCGTCGCTGGCCCGCACCCTGACCCTGAAGCCGCCGGTGTTTCTGTTCGACGAGCCGTTTGGCGCCGTCGACGAGATCACGCGTGAACACCTCAACGAGGAAACCCAACAGCTCTTCCAGCGAGAGGGTTTCGCAGGCTTGTTCATCACCCACAGCATCAGCGAGGCCGCGTTCATGAGCACTCGAGTGATGGTCATGTCGAACCGCCCTGGCCGCATCGTGGCCGAATTCGACGTGCCGTTCGAGTACCCCCGGTCGCCCGACCTTAGGTTCGATCCGGAGTTCGCCCGCCTGAGTGGCGAGATCTCCCATGCGCTGCGAGGAGGTCACTGATGACAACCGATCAGTCAACGTCGCAAACCGTGGCAGACTTGAATGAGCGCATGCTGGAAGCCGTCGATGCGCCGGTCCAGGCCTATCGCACGAAGTCCCGCCCTCGCGAACTGGTGGAACTCCTGTTCCCTCCGATCGTCGTCGGTGCGTTGTTTATCGGGCTGTGGTATTTCGTGACCTATGGGATTCTCGATCCGGCTCGCCGGTTTCTTCTGCGGCCGCCTCACGAGGTATGGAGGGTTGGCTTCGCCGACAGCGAGAACTTCGGCGAGATCATGTCGGCCCTTTGGTCGAGCACCAGAGTGGCCATGATCGGCCTTGCGATTTCCATCGCCATCGGGTTCTTTCTAGCCACCATCATGAGCCAGGCCAAGGTGCTGGAGCGCGGCATCTTCCCCTACATGGTCATCGTGCAGGCCGTACCGATTTTGGCCATCGTGCCGCTGATCGGCTTCTGGTTCGGTTTCGGCCAAACATCCCGCCTCGTGGTCTGCGTGATCATCTCGGTTTTCCCAATCATCGTGAACACGCTCTTCGGCCTGCAATCGGCCGAAAAAGGTATGCACGACCTGTTCACGCTTCATAACGCCGGTCGGTTGACCCGGTTGCGTAAATTGATGTTCCCGGCCGCCATGCCGGCGATTTTCGCCGGCCTCAGAATCTCGGCGGGCCTGTCGGTCATCGGTGCAATCGTCGGAGATTTCTTCTTCGGCCAGGGCGATGTAGGCATCGGACAGGAACTCCGAAAGTACGCCAACCAGCTCCAGGGCGAAGAACTCCTGGCGGCGGTGATCATGTCATCGGCGTTAGGTGTGGCAGTATTCCTGCTGTTCGGTTGGATCCAAAATCTTGCCATTGGGAGATGGCACGAATCCGGCTCCGTGGGCGGCTGATCTATTCAGTTCAAACGCGGGCCCAATCAATTGAGTGTTCATTCTTAGGAGAGAAAGATGAAATCAAAGAACTGGTTCCGGTTGCTGGCGTTGTTGCTGGCATTCGGCATGGTCGCTGCCGCGTGCGGTAGTGACGATGAGGAGTCGACCGACGCGGCGGCCGAAGACACGGCGGCTGAAGATGACGCCGCTGCCGACGATGAGGCCATGGAAGACGATGAGGCGGAGGAAGATGCCGCTGAAGACGACGCCATGGATGACGAAGGCGAAGAAGATGACGCCATGGAGGAAGCTCATTCCCTGGCCGACGTCTGCCCCTCACCGCTGGTAATCCAAACCGACTGGTTTGCCGAAGCCGAGCACGGCGCACTGTATGAGATGATCGGCGAAGGCTACACCGTTGATGCCGCCACCATGACCACCACGGGTCCCGGTCAGTTGGCCGGTGAGCCGCTCGGCATCGACATCGAGGTTCGCATGGGTGGCCCGGCCATCGGCTTCGCTGCTCCTCGGGTGCAGATGTACACCGACGACTCGATCCACCTCGGATACACCACAACCGACAGTCAGGCCACCGCTTGGAACGACCTGCCGTTGATCGCGGTTGTCGCTCCGCTGGAGATCAACCCGCAGATCATCATGTGGGACGCTGACGCCTATCCCGAGGTTGAGACGATCGCCGACGTCGGCACTGCCGGTATCACCGTGAACGTCTTCGGCGGCGGCGGTTTCTCCGACGTGTTTGTTGCGCAGGGCATCTGGTCGGCCGATCAGGTCGATCCGTCCTACGACGGCTCGCCCGCTCGTTTCATTGCCGAAGGTAACATCGCGCAGCAGGGCTTCGCCTCGGCCGAGCCCTTCAACTACGAGTTTGTGTTCGAGGAGTACGGTAAGGCTCCGGCCTTCCAGCTGCTGCACGATGCCGGATTCCAGGTGTACTCCCAGACCATCGGTGTGAAGCCGAGCGAGCTGGAGAACCTGCGTCCTTGCCTTGAGGAGATGGTGCCAATCATTCAGCAGTCGGCTGTGAACTTCTCCAACGATCCGGCCCGGGCCAATGCGGTCATCGTCGATGCCGTCGAGCAGGTTGACTCGTTCTGGGTCTACACGCCGGAACTCGCCGAGTGGTCAGTAGCCAAGCAGGTTGAGCTCGGTCTGGTCGGAAACGGCCCCGATGGAACCGTCGGCAATATGGATGCCGCTCGCATCCAGAAGGTGATCGACGACATCCGGGCCGCCGGCCTTGATGTTCCCGAGGACCTGACCGCTGAGGACATGTTCACAAACGAGTTCATCGACGAGACCATCGGTCGGTAACACACTCGTGCGCTCTGGTTTGTAATTGAACCAAGCGTTTGCTCTAGTTGAAAGGGCCGGTGCCTCCGGGTGCCGGCCCTTTCGGGTTTTGAAGAGGGGAGAATTGAACGATGGATGCGGATGGACGGGCCTACGGGAGAGAATGGGGTGAACCGGATCCCGAGCTGGTTGAGGTCGGCCCGGGAACTCCGGCCGGTGAACTTCTGCGCCGCTATTGGCATCCCGTCGGTCGCTCGGAAGAAGCAACAACCCGACCGCAAACGGTCAAGGTTCTCGGGGAGGAGTTGATCCTGTTTAGGGATCAA
This sequence comes from Acidimicrobiales bacterium, assembly GCA_965216355.1. GTDB lineage: Bacteria > Actinomycetota > Acidimicrobiia > Acidimicrobiales > SZUA-35 > JAHELU01. The sequence continues at coordinate 4,732,251 of CBDCFR010000013.1, read as the reverse complement.
TCCGGCAATCCCGGGTTGCTCGAACCTCGGTGCTGTCACCGGGGAACCACGCTCTATTTCGGCCGGGTGGAGGACAACGGCATTCGCTGCCCGTACCACGGTTGGCTCTTTGCCACCGATGGCCAGTGTCTCGATCAGCCCTGCGAACCGGACAGGGGTCGCAATCGGGCGTCGTATCGTCAACCGTGGTACCCGATTTTCGACTACCACGGGCTTCTGTTCACCTACATGGGCCCGGCTGAGAAACAACCGGTGTTCCCCAACTACGACATCTTCGACGACCTCGACGCCGAGACCGAAGAGATGGTCATCATTGATCACTTCGCCTTCGGTGGTCCGACCGTGGCACCGTGCAACTGGTTCCAGACCCACGAGAACGCCATGGATCCGTACCACGTGTTCATCCTGCACAACGCCATCAGCGGTCCTCAGTTCGACCCCAAGCTGGAGATCTGGCCTCGTATCAACTTCCAGCGCCATCCCTGGGGCGTGACGGCCACCCAGGACCGTGACCTGCCCGACGGGACCACGTTGCACCGGGTCACCGAAATTCGGGTTCCGACAGTGCGGGCCATCCCCACGCCGACGTTGTCGGTGTTGGGCAAAACCAACAACTTGTCATGGGCTCTACCGATCGACGACACCCACACCCGGGTTTTTGCCATGGTGCGTAAACCCAAGGACCAGCCGGCCCAGGGGCTTCCGGTATACGGCGGCGACAAGAGCTGGTTTGAACTCACCGAAGAAGAACATCAGCTGTATCCCGGCGACTATGAGACCCAAGTGGGTCAAGGGCCGATTACTCGTCATTCGGTGGAGCGGCTCGCGTCCAGTGATCGTGGCGTTTCATTGGTTCGTCGGCAGTTCAAGGAGCAGGTCAAGATTGTCGCCGAAGGGGGCGATCCGGTCGGCGTCAGCTTCGACGGCGATGGGGCGCAGTCGGTCATCGCCGGCAACTACATCGTCGGCCCGGACACCGACCTCAGTACCATCCCGCTCTCAGAGACCCTCGCGCCTACCTGAGTCGACCCAAGGTGAAGCAAACCCGCACCTACCTGACCGGTTTCGCTTCTTTTTCCAGGGGTCGGAGCGGAGCGACAGGAGCGGCCGATGTTGTGCCACTAGCGGTGAATTGTGGTTTGCTGATCGGCCGAAGCCACGAGTTTGCCCTGCCTGAAGACCCGGCGTGACATCGGGGCGTCGGCGATGGCTCCGCGGATGGATGGGGCGTCGATGGCAACAAAGTCGGCCGGGTCGCCAGGGGTGAACGTGATCGTCGGCAGTCCCATGGCCGCCCGCGGGTGGTTACTCACCATGTCGTAGGCGTCGTCGGGTAGACGGTGTCCTGCCATCACCATCAACGCCGCCGTCTCCAAGGGATCGGAACGACCGACGAGATTGAACGGATCCTGCACGTTGTCGGCTCCGGCCGCCACCAGCGCTCCGGCTTCAAGGAGAGCGTTGACGGCGGTAAGACCTCGTGGCATGGCCGTCGGGTGATCCCGCCCCTGCAGGAACAGATTGGTTTGAGGCAGCGGGAACACCGCGATGTTGGCCTCAGCCACCAGAGCCGCCACTTCTCGTTGCACCGCTTCCGGCTGCATACCCAGGGTCACGCAGTGGCTGGCGGCCACAAGACCGTCGAAGCCGGTGTCGATAACCTGCTGAGCGAAATCTCGAAGGGTGAGTACCGACGGGTCGAGCATCTCATCGACGTGGAGGTCGATGCCGATCCCGGCGTCGGCGGCGGTGGCGATGGCATGACGGATGACTTCCGGTCCGTCAGGATCGAGGTGCGGGCAACCTCCCACAAAGTTCACGCCTTCCTCAACGGCGGCGTAAAGGGCTCTGCGGTTGGCGACTGCGAGCGGATCGTTCCCCGTCATAGGGCTCGATGTGAGGGCAACGGTTTGAACATCCAGAAGGCCATCGAACCGAGCGGCGGCCTCGTTGATGGCTCGCAGACTCGTGGTGCCGTTGGAGTCGAGCACGTTCACATGGGTGCGAACCGCCGTGACGCCGTGGATCAGCAGCAGCTCCATGGCCGCAGCGGCCCGCTCGACGGTGCCCTCGTAAGTGAGCACACCGCGCTGGGCGGCGGCGATCCAGGCATCGATCGCTCCCATAAGATCGCCGGTTGGATTGGGCACGTCTTCTGCAGTGAGGGCTTTATCGAGGTGGGCGTGTGGTTCAGCCATCGCCGGAAGTGTCAACCAGCCCTTGAGATCGAAGACATCTGAAGCGTCCTCGCCCTGCCCGGTCGCCTGCGAATCGGCGGCCTCCGAGACAGCGGAGATACGGCCGTCGGTGACGGCGATGTCGACGGTTCGGCCGTCGGCCAATCTGGCGTTCTGCAGTACCTGGGTCATGGATCGTCCTTCAGTGCCGTTGTGCTTGCTCTGACGGTAATGGTGCCAGCCATCGATCGAGGAATTGATTGAGCCAGGCCACTCGGTCGGCCTCGTACTTCCTGGCGTCGGTCAGCTGACGGGACAGGCTGTGGGAACCGGTTCGGTCATGGAGGCGCTGGTTGTCGTGCCACCAGGATTGGATGTGATCACCGGCGGCGTCGGGATGGAACTGTAGCCCGTAGGCCGCCGGCCCGACCCGAAAGGCCTGCACGGGGAACTCCGAACTCGATGCCAGCAGTTCGGCCTGCGGCGGGAGATCCAGGATGCCTTCATCGTGGACTTGAAAGACGATCGTCGGGTCGTCGAAGAGATCGGCGCCGGCGGGTGTCGGGTGCACCGCCGTGAATCCGAACTCGGCTCGATGGTCCGGCCGCGGCCCGACCGGCGCGCCGTAGGCGGCTCCCAGAACTTGTGCGCCAAGACAGAGCCCGAGAAACCGGTGTCCGGCGTCGACAACGTCTCGAGTGAGACGGATCTCGGCCGCCATGAACGGCTCGGTGGCGGCCGCGTCGACCCCGGTCAACCCGCCGCCGATTATGAGCCCGTGATAGGCATCCCCGAAGTGGGAGGGCGACGGCAACTCGTCGCCGTGCTGATGGCAAAGATATTCGACCTCATGGCCCCGGTGGCGAAGCAGGTCGGTGACCCGAGAAGCTGTCCAGCTCGGATCGTGAATCAGATAAACGAACCTCATAGCCCACCGACGATTCCGGCCGAGCCGCCCGCACTGGTGACGGTTCGATCGGGGCCGTCTCGACGATCAACGTAGGGCTCTGCCCCACCGGCCGCGGCGTTGTCGATTCTGGCGGCCAGGAACTCGCCGGCGCTCACCGGCTTGTAGCGAGGCGGCGAGTCCTCGCCTTCGACGGCTGTGATCGGCTCAATCACCGTGGCCGCATTGGGATTGATGAAAAACGGGATGGAGATCCGATCGGTGCCAATCGGCCCCACCACCCGATGAGGAGTTGACCGATATCGGTCGTTGCTCCAGCGAGCCATCATGTCGCCCAGGTTGACGACAAGCGACCCGGGCGGCGCCACCACCGGCGTCCACGGCTGACCGATCGGTTTGACCTCCAGGCCGGGAACCCCATCGGTGGCCAGCAGCGTGATGGCGCCGTAGTCGGTGTGGCTGTCAGTCGTCACCGGAATCACGCCGTCGGCCGACGGTGTCGTCGGCAGATAGTGGAGAAGACGCAGGCGACATTGAGGGTCCGACATACGTTGGGCGAAGAAGTCGGGCTCGGCCCCGAGAGATCGGGCGAGCACGGCAAGGATGTGATTGGCAACCACGAGCGCAGCTTGTTGGTAGGTGCGAACCGCCGACTCGAAACCGGGCAGCTCCGGCATCGGCACTTCGTGGCCCAAACCCATGTCGATGTATTCGGAACTTCCGGATCGACGGGTGTGATCGATGGCATGGTCACGATGGGGCACAAACCCGTATCGATTTGTCCTCGGGGTCAGTTCTTTTGTCGCTTGGTCTTGGTCGAAGAACGACCGAGCACGCGCGAACAAGTCGTCCATGGCGGCTTCGAGACCGTGGCCGACGGCCACCAGGAATCCACTTTCGACGCACGCTCGGTGAATCCGAGCCGCCACCTCCTGATGCCGAATCGAGTCGCCGCGGGCCAGCAGCGGTGAGATGTCGACCGTCGGTGGTGGTGTGCCGGTCGTGGAGCCCTCGATCGATTGATCAGGCTGAGAAACGTGAGACATGGGTCCTCCCTACAAGGAATACGAACCGCCGGGCTAGCGGATCGAGCTCGTTGTGGAGGCTGTCGGTCGGTTCTGGACCGCACGCCACGCACCGTGCAATGCTTGTGATTTTATCGCTAGGGGTTACAGCCCCGTCAAGGAGAGCCCATGAGCGGCACCAACGGTGACATAACTGATCTGCGAAGCTACATCGGAGTTCTTGACGCCGCCGGACAGTTGGCCCGTGTCGATCAACAGATCTCAATGGAACACGAGCTGGCCGACGTCGCCGCCAACTTGGCTCGCAACGACGTTGGCGCCGGCTACTTCTCCAATGTCACCGGCAGCCAATGGCCGATATTCTGCGGCTCGGTCACGTCGCACCGCCGAGCGGCTCTGGCTCTCGGCTGCGACCAGTCCGAAATCGTCGACGTGATGGAACGGGTTCTCGACCCGGTCAACGGCATCGCCCCGGTGATGGTCGACAAGGCGGCGTGGCACGACAATTCGGTGCAGGGGCCGGACCTCGACGCCGCCATGCTTCCCATCCCTACCCACAGCCGTGGAGACGGCGGCGCGTTCATCACCGGCGCGGTCACCGTGGCCAAGGACCCGATCTCAGGACGGGGCAACTTGGGCTACAACCGGATGCTTCGCTTCGGCCGCGACCGCTTCGGGTTCAACGTCAACGAATGGCGTGACGTGGGAACGTTCTGGAAGTCCAGGAAAGATCCCGACGCCCCGTTTCCGATCGCTCTCGCCATCGGGCTCGACCCAGCGATCATGATTGCCGCCGGGGTCAAGACGCCAGTAGACGAGCTACTGATCGCCGGTGCGATCCGAGGCCGGGGCATTGAGGTGTGCCAGGGTCAAACGGTCGACGTGGCGATTCCCGCCGCAGCTGAAATCGTGGTGGAAGGGCTTCTCCATCCAGCGGTTCGGGAGATGGAAGGACCGTTGGCCGAGTTCCACGGATATCACGGTGAGGCGTGGAACTCGCCGACCTTCGAGGTCACCTGCATCTCCTGGCGCAACGATCCGATCTACCAAACGATCATTCCGGGATGGTACGAGCACATCTATCTCGGCAACGTGTTACCTCGGGAACCCTTGCTGCGACGTTTCGTTCGCCACCTCGACTCAACCGCCGATGTGCACATCCCTCCCTACGGCAACGGCTTCTTGGCTCTTATCCAGATTGATCGGGACAACCCCGGCACCCCAAAGAACCTGGCGATGGCGGCGCTGGCCGCCCATATCAACATACGGAACGTGATCGTGGTCGACCGTGATGTGGACATCCACGAACCGGCCGAAGTGCACTGGACGCTGACGAATCGGGTGCACTGGGCCGACGACGTGTTTGCGGTGCCCCACGCCCAAGGTCACGAAATGGACCCGACAGCCGACAAACGAGGTGTGAGCACAAAAGTCGGAATCGACGCCACCTACAAACGTGAACGCCGGGAGTACGGGGCTCGGGTGGCCTACCCGGTTGTCGACCTCGCCCCCTATCTGCGGTGAGCGGCGCGTCTCCGGAACAGCCGCGGCGGCTCGTGGTGGCCATCACCGGAGCCAGCGGAGCGGTCTACGGCATTCGCTGCTTGGAGATGGTCGCGGCCGCCGATGGTATCGAAACGCATCTCGTGATTTCCAACGCCGGGAAAACCACGATCGGCCTCGAAACCGACCGGACCGTCTCGGAGGTCGAGGGTCTGGCCGACGTTGTTTACGGCTCACGTGATATCTCGGCCGCGATCAGCTCCGGGTCGTTTCGCACCGCCGGCATGATCATCGCCCCATGCTCGATCAAGACGTTGTCTGCGGTGGCCAACAGCTACAGCGCCGACTTGGTGGCACGAGCCGCCGATGTCACGCTGAAGGAGCGTCGACCGTTGGTGCTCATGGTGAGGGAAACCCCGCTACATCGAGGGCATCTGCGGCTGATGGACCAGGCGGCCGAGGCCGGCGCCGTTATCGCTCCTCCGGTGCCGGCGTTCTACAACCGTCCGAACGAGCTGAGCGACATCATCGACCACAGTGTTGGTCGGGCCCTCGAAGCTTTTGACATTGATCTTGCCGGAGTCAAGCGCTGGCAGGGGGGCTGAGGGCAGCGGCTGAAGTCAGCGGCTGAGGGCAGCGGATGAGACTCAATGATCAGCAGGTAGCACGGTCCGTTTGAACCGGCGTCCGACCGCGGCCGCAGCGTTGCGACCGGAGGCGCCGAAGATCCCGGCTCCCGGGAACGTCCCGGCTCCGCACAGGTAGAGGCCGTCGATATCCGTGGCGTAGCGGGTCAGCTCTCGCGGCCGTCCCAGTAACGCCGCTAGCGGGGAGCCGGCGTAGGACGGCGTGTGGCCCCGGCGCATCGAGAACTGTTCGTCGTAATGCTCGGGGGTCATGACCCGCCAATCGACCACAACTGAGTCGAGGTCGTCCTCGATCATGTCACCCCAAAGATCGAGCCAACGTTGAGGTTCCGACGAGGCTCGCCAGCCACCGGGATGGGCATACGGCGTGAACAACACTTCCAGACTCAACACATGACGGTCGGCCGATCCTCTCATCTCCCGGTCGAGAATCGAGGGCACGTTGATCAGCATGCTGGGGCGCTCATGGACCAGGCCCTCTGCCCGCAACCGGTGCCCTTCATCCAGGTCGGTAGGTGAAGGAGAAACCACGTTGGTGGCCACAGCGGCATCGTCGGGATCCAGCCAGCGCGCAAGTTCCTCGACGTAGCGATACCGGGGAGGCTTCGACAGAACCGCGTCGATCTTGGCTTCGTAGCCATCACCTGACTGGTGATCCCGCCAGCGGTCGACCATCGCCTGGGCTCCACTCGGCACCTCGTCGAGCCACTCGACCATGACCCGCTTCGGATCGCAGGCGGCCACCACAGCTTTGGCCTGATGCTCCGTGCCGTCGCTCAGGCGTACCCCGACCGCCGCTCCGTCGCGCATAAGGAGGTCGGTGACAATGGCGTTGGCGACGACCTTGCCTCCGGCGTCGACAAAGACCTTCGCGATCGAATCGGTGAGCGCGCCGCTTCCGCCAACCGGACGGCCGGTCTTGACCAGATGTCGCATGGCATAGCCCAACGCCGCCAGCCCGGTACCGGGAACCGACGGTGGTACTCCCCACACCGTCGGACCGGTTGTGATGGCAGGCATGATCATGTGCCAATCGTCGAAGTACTGACCCAACACGTCGAGCACGCTCATCTTGGACCAGCGCAAGAGCCGAGCGGCTGCAGCCGGGTTGGAGCGTAAAGCGGTGCGAGTCATTTTGACGAAGCCGGGTTCGGTGGCAGCCATCGCCATCGACAACCTCGCCACCGGCAATGCGTCGTCGAGGTAGCGGCGATAGCCCGCAACCTGACTGGGATAGAACACCGACAACACGTCGATGGTGGCCTCGACGTCATGGAAGAACGGCCATGGTGGACTGCCGTCGTGGTAGGCGTTGATGGTCCCCGCCTTACCTTCGAGATAGGTGAGGCCGTTCGACGGCAACTCGAGTTCATTGATCATGGGCATGGCCCGGATCATCGTGTGGTCGCAGTTGCAGATGTTGAATCGCACGCCCAGGTCTTCAACGGTGGAGGCGCACCCTCCGACGGATTCTCGGGCTTCGACAAGCAGAGTCTCGAGCCCGGCTCGGGCGAGGTATGCGGCACAAATGAGGCCGTTGTGGCCGGCCCCAACCACGATCACATCGGTCATGGGCTGCAGTCTAGGGAGTGCGGCGGGGACTGGGGACGTCACCGCGATGCGGACGTTAACGCCGGATATCAGCCTGCCGGTGTTGTGTCGCCAACGCCTCGGCGTTGATGGTGATGAAGTCGTCCACATCGGCCATTGGCATCGGGGGAGCGAGGATAAACCCCTGGCCGTATTCAACCCCGAGCTCACGAAGCATGTGGAACTGCCATGGGTGTTCGATGCCCTCGGCCAACACCTCACACCCTGACGCCTCGCAGATCTGTTTCACCGCGCCGAGAACCGTCCGTACAAGCTCCTGGTCGTGGCGGGCGATCAGCGACCGGTCGACCTTCACGATGTCGAGCGAGAGGTCGACCACTAAGTCGAGCTGGCTGTGCCCACTACCAAAGTCGTCGACGGCCACACGAGCCCCGGTTGATCTCAATCGTTGAATGTGGCTGTCGAGATCTCGAATACCTCGTAATGTCGTGGACCGCAGAATCTCGAAAACGAACAGATCGGGGGCGACGCCGTGTGCTCTGGTGACGGCCTTCAGTTGCTCGAAGACAAGGTCTCGATCGATCTGGCGGGCATCGACGTTGATCGATACCGCCAGGTCGGCAAATCTAGGATCCAGGCCCCAACGGACCAGGGTCTGCGCCGCAGTGGTCATCGTGCGTTCAAGCAGCTCGGTCGACAGGCCTGACTGGTGCACGTAGGGGATGAACTCCGCCGCCGTGCGAACATTGCCGCCGCCGTTGTTCCAGCGGGCTAGCAACTCCACCATCACCACTTTCCCGGTTGAGCTGTTGACCACCGGTTGGGCCCAGAAACCGATGGAGCCGTCGTCGATCGCCTCCCGCAGTTCGGAAGTAGACGGTAACGCTCGAACCTCAGGGTGAGCGAAGCGGATACTTTGGCCCTTGTGATGGGCCTTGGCCCAGTTGAGGGCGCGGTCGGCATTGCGCTGAATCTCATTGAAGTCGACGCCCTCGTCGGAAGTGGCGACCCCAACGGTGGCGCCGACTGAAAGCTCATCGGTTCCGATGATTATCGGGGCGTTGACCGTTTCGGCGATGCGCTCCGCCGTCTCCTCCTGATCCTCCGCCGACTGTTTGCCGGCTATCACCACGATGAATTCGTCGCCGCCGAACCGGCCGACCAAACCGCGGCTGCCCACCATCTCCTTCAATGACTTGGCGATTGATTTCAGAACTTGATCGCCGACGTGATGTCCGAGACCATCGTTGATGACCTTGAAGTCATCCAGGTCGATGAAGTAGGCGACGTAGCCGACGGCCCGGTACTGCTTGGCCTTCGTGTGGAGTCCGGTGCGGTTGAGAGCGCCGGTGAGCGGATCGCGTAGGGAGGCTTGATAGGCGAGGTTCGCCTGCCGCTTTGCTTGGCCCCGGGTGACCAGGACCTCAAGCACAATACCGGACGTGTCGGCGAGGCTTTTGTAGAGGAACAGCACAAAAGCAACCAAGAGAGCAACAAGGATCCACTGTTGGGCAATGGCCAGGCCGACGATCACCGCGAGCCACATCGGCCACACGACCCAACGTCCCTGACCACCAACGCCTGCCCGGCCGCTGGTGGCAGTCGTGGAAATGCCCAGACAGATGGCGCAAAGTGTCATCTGCACGTCCCGATCGGCGATGTCGTCGAACAACACCCAGACCAACGAGCCATACAGCAGTCCCGTACACGCGGCAGCGACGTTGACCGCCATGGGAACCCCGTAGCCGTCGATCCGGCCGTGCAACTGCTTTGCTCGACTGGCTATCAGCAGAACCAACGCGGTGCCGAGTCCGAGAACGGCCCAAATGGTCAGCGCCCTGGTGGAAGCTTCGTCTCGAAGAAGGGCCACGACGATGCCCACCCCGATGGCGGACCCGACCGGGCCTGTGGCCCAGCGATCGTTGTAGAGGTAGCTCTCAACGTCGCGCTGAATACCCTCGAGTTCAAGAGGAGCGAAGGCCTCGTCTGCGCTTTCGTCGGATCCCATACGGTTTCTATCGGTTGATTGCCGGGCCGACGAAAGCCGTTTCCGCCCATTGTTGTGGCCCACCCGAGTAGCGTCGGCGCTAGCCTTCGTGATGGCAAAGCATTGTGTTCGAGCTACCAGACCAAGGGGTACACGTGAGGTTCACCAAGCCGTTCTGGGCCGGAATCGCCGATGGTTCGATAACCATGGCGTTCCGACGTTGGGCTCGTCCGACGGTGGTGGCCGGACGGCCCTATCGGACCGGAGGGGGTCGAATCGAGGTGGTTTCCATCGACGAAATCACTCTTGACGCCGTCGATGAGGCCTCAGCGGCGAGCGCCGGACACGAATCGCTCGCGGAGCTCGTGGATTTCCTCGAGAGCGGCGGTCGGTCGGATCTGCCTCTTTACAAAGTGACGTTCCGTCTGTTGGACGAACCGGATCCTCGTGAGGTGCTGGCGAACGATGATCAGTTGGATGAGGCAGCGATGGGGGAGATCACGGAGCGGCTTGACCGATACGACAACTCCTCCAGCTTCGGTCCTTGGACCCGGCCAACTCTTCGGCTCATTGCCGATAACCCAGAGCGGCGGGCGCCCGACCTGGCCGAGATGATGGGTCGTGAGACCAAACCGTTCAAGCTTGATGTTCGCAAGCTCAAGAATCTCGGTTTAACGGAGAGCCTTCGTATCGGCTATCGCCTGTCACCCCGAGGGGCCGCCTACCTGGCGGCGACTGAATAGCCAAGTTGGAGAGTACGAAAAAGGCCGCTGCCGACATCAGCGACCTCATCTCTCGTGGGTGGAAGCGGATCATCATGCCGGTAGAGTCAACAGGTCTGGATTTGGGCCGGATGCTGTAATCGCTCAGAAGCCGCCCAACATCAATCGACGTCCTTCAAGGCCCCGGCTCCTGGTAGCCGTGGAACCGGATGGCAAAACCGATATCCGCTCCGCTGAGCCCAAGGCTGGCGGAGCGTTCGCGTGAACGGCTACCGAATTCACCTGATCACGCTCGACTCTGAACTCGATGCATGGGTTTCCATGCTTGGAACTGAACGTTTGGTTTGTCGAGTGTGGTTGGAGAGCGCGGTCGGCCCGCTGACGGGAAAGAGAAAGAGATGACACAAAAAGCCATTGTCGGCAGAAAAGTCGGCATGACTCAGGTGTGGAACGAAGACAACAAAATTGTTCCGGTCACCATCGTCGAGGTGACGCCTTGCCGAGTCGTGCAGATCAAGACCCCCGACACCGACGGCTACTCCGCTATTCAGATCACCACAGGCTCCAAGGACGCTTCGAAGCTCAATTCGCCCGAAGCCGGTCACTTTGCCAAAGCGGGTGTTGCCCCCGGTGCCGGACTCACCGAACTCCGTCTCGACGACGTATCAGAGTTCACCATCGGCCACGAGTTCGGCGTTGAAACGTTTGAGGCGGGCGAGAAAGTCGACGCCATCGGCACCAGCAAAGGCAAAGGCTTCGCCGGTGTTATGAAGCGCCACAACTTCGCCGGCCAGCGAGCCAGCCACGGTGCCCACCTGGTTCACCGTATGCCGGGCTCCATTGGCCAGTGCGCCACCCCGTCTCGAGTGTTCAAGGGCACTAAGATGGCCGGCCGCATGGGTCATGAGCGGGTCACCGTTCAAGGTCTGCAGGTTGTGCAGTCCGATCCCGACAACAACCTCGTCCTGGTAAAGGGTTCGGTTCCCGGGCCCAAGGGCAGCACGGTTGTCATCCGCAGCGCCGTCAAGGGCGGCTCGAACAACGGGAGCGATGCCTGATGCCCTCCGTTTCTGTAAAGACTCTCGGTGGTAAGTCCGCCGGCTCGGTCGATCTCGATGAGGAGATCTTCGGTATCGAGCCCAACATGGCCGTAATGCACCAGGTGGTCAACGCTCAGTTGGCCGCCCGTCGTGCCGGCACCCACAAGACCAAGACCCGCAGTGAGGTTCGCGGCGGCGGCGCCAAGCCCTGGCGTCAGAAGGGCACCGGCCGAGCTCGTGCCGGTTCAACCCGCTCGCCTATCTGGATCGGTGGCGGTAACGCTCATGGTCCTCGCCCTCGTGATTACTCCGAGCGCACCAACAAGAAGATGATCAAGCTGGCCCTGCGTTCAGCTCTGTCCGACCGGGCCGCCGACGACAAGGTCGTTGTGGTCGATGGCTGGAGCTTCGACAAGCCCAGCACCAAGCAGGCCAAGGCCGCCCTCGCCGCTCTCGGTGTTGAGGGCCGAGCCCTGGTGGTGGTCGGTCGTGAAGACGAAAACGCCGTCCGCAGCTTCCGCAACCTCCCCGAGGTTCACCTGCTCGCTGCTGATCAGCTCAACTGCTACGACGTGCTCGTCAGCGACTACGTCGTCATCGCTAAGGATGCACTTCCCAATAGCGCAACCCAGCCCTCAGCCGACTCCGAGCCGATTCAGCCGGAGGCTGATGAGGCGAATCATGATGGAGAGGAAGAATAATGCGAGCTCCTGAAGACGTCGTGATCCGTCCCGTGGTGTCGGAGAAGTCCTACGTCACGGCCGAAGATCACAACGCTTACACCTTCATCGTCGCTCCCGATGCTTCCAAGCCGGAGATCAGCGATGCCATCGAGCGCCTCTTCGAAGGTGTGAAGGTGGCCAAGGTCAACACCCTTAACCGCAAGGGCAAGCGGGTCCGCAACCGTCGTAACAACACGGTCAGCTCCCGCCCCAATACCAAGCGAGCCGTCGTCACCCTCTCCGAGGGTGAGATCGACCTCTACGGAAACTGAGGCAACCATGGCTATTCGCAAACGTAAACCAACCAGCCCCGGTCGCCGCTTCCAGACCAGCTCCGATTTCTCCGACATCACCACCGATAAGCCGGAAAAGTCTCTGCTGGCCAAGCAGCACTCCACCGGAGGTCGCAACAACCACGGTCGCAAGACGGCTCGTCACCGGGGTGGAGGCCACAAGCGCCGCTACCGCGTTGTCGACTTCCGTCGTAACAAGGACGATGTTCCGGCCACCGTTGCCTCGGTCGAGTACGACCCCAACCGCAACGCCCGAATCGCTCTGCTGCACTACCACGACGGTGAGAAGCGCTACATCCTGGCCCCTCGTGGTCTGAGTGTTGGCGACAAGGTCGAATCGGGCCAGAACGCCGACATCAAGCCCGGCAACGCCCTGCCGATCCGCTACATCCCGGTCGGTACCGTGATTCACGCCGTTGAACTACAGCCCGGCGGTGGCGCCAAGATGGGTCGCTCGGCCGGCACCGCGGTGCAGCTGGTGGCGAAGGAAGGCACGACTGCAACTCTGCGTCTGCCCTCAACCGAAATGCGTCGAGTTTCGATCGATTGCCGAGCCACCGTTGGTGAGGTCGGCAACTCCGAGGCCGAGCTGGTCAAGATTGGTAAAGCCGGTCGCTCCCGCTGGAAGGGCAAGCGCCCCCAGACTCGTGGTGTGGCCATGAACCCGGTCGATCACCCCCATGGTGGTGGTGAAGGTAAGACCTCGGGTGGTCGCCACCCGGTATCCCCTTGGGGCAAGCCGGAAGGCCGCACCCGCAAGAAGGGCAAGAAGTCGGACGATCAGATTGTGCGTCGTCGTCGTAAGCGTGGAGGACGGAGGTAGTCATGCCACGGAGTCTCAAAAAAGGTCCTTTCGTCGACGACCATCTACTTAAGAAGGTCGACGAACTAAATGAGAAGAACGAGAAGCGAGTGATCAAGACCTGGTCACGTCGTTCCACCATCATCCCCGACATGGTCGGCCACACCATTGCCGTCCACGACGGACGCAAGCACGTGCCCGTCTACATCACCGAGTCGATGGTCGGTCACAAGCTGGGTGAGTTCTCGCCCACTCGTACCTTCAAGTTCCACGCCGGTCAGGAACGGGGAGGTCGTCGCTGATGGCAGGAGGAACCGTTCTCTCCGAAGCCCGTCCGGGCTCCAAGGTCAAGGTCCGCTACGTGCGGATGTCGGCCTCCAAGGTCCGGGTTGTGCTCAACCTCATTCGTGGCAAGCGGGTCACCGAAGCCATCGAAATTCTCGAATTCAGCGAGCGTCTGGCCGCCAAAGAGGTGCTCAAAGCCCTCAACTCGGCTGTCGCCAACGCTGAACACAATGAAGACATCCCCGAAGACGAACTGTTCGTTTCGGAGTGTTTCGCCGATGAGGGTCCCACCCTCAAGCGTTTCCGCCCCCGGGCTCGGGGTCGGGCCGGCCGCATCCACAAGCAGACCTGCCACATCCAGTTGGCTGTGAGTCGCCTCACCGATGAAGAGCTCGACGAGGCTCGTCAGCGAGCCGAGCTCAAGGGTCAGAACAAGTCCAGCTCCAAGTCATCCGGAGGCTCCGACCGAGCCGCTCGGGTGGCCAAGTCGAAAGCAGCGGCTGCTGCCGCCGCCGCCGAGGATGGCGTAGTCGACAGCGAGGACGCCGTCGACAACGGTGCCGAAGGCGCTGCCGATTCCGGGGAAGAAGAGTAGAGATATGGGTCAAAAAGTTCATCCCTACGGCTATCGCCTGGGAATCACCACCGACTGGAAGTCACGCTGGATCGCCGATCGGCAGGAATACCGTGACTACCTCTTGGAGGATCACCACATCCGCAAGTACCTGATGGAAGAGCTGCCCAACGCCGCCATCAGTCGTATTGAAGTTGAGCGGACCCGAGACAAGTTGCAGGTCGACGTGCACACCGCCCGTCCCGGCATCGTCATCGGTCGTAAGGGTTCTGAAGCCGACCGCCTTCGGGCCGGTCTCACCAAGCTCACCGGCAACCCCCGCATCAAGCTCAACATCGTGGAAATCAAGCAGCCCGAGCTCGACGCCGCCCTGATCGCTCAGGGTGTCGCCGATCAGCTCATGGGCCGCATGGCTTTCCGTCGGGCGATGAAGCGTGCCATGCAGAACGCCATGAAGGCCGGCGCCAAGGGTGTGCGCATCCAGTCGTCCGGTCGCCTCGGTGGCGCTGAGATGGGTCGTACCGAGTGGTACCGCGAAGGTCGAGTGCCGCTTCACACCCTCCGAGCCGACATCGACTACGGACTGCGTGAAGCTCACACCACCTATGGTCGAATCGGCGTGAAGGTGTGGCTCTACAAGGGCGACATCCTGCCCTACAAGGCCACCACCGACAAGGCCGCCAAGGAAGCAGCGATGGCCGTCGGCGAAGCCGCCGGCACCGTCGACGCTCCTCGCCCGGTTGTCTCGTCGTCTCGTCGCCCCAAGGGCGGCGCTGCCGGCGCTGCCGCTCCGCAGGTTCCGGATCCGGAGGCCACCGATGCCGCCGGTGCCGAGCCGGCACCGTTGGTGAAAGAAGCAGATCCCGAATTCGAACGCCTGTTGGCCGAAGAAGAGGCGATCGAAGAGACACTCAGCAAGCAGGCCGGGTCCGAAGACCTGAGCTTCCGTCCTGGGGATGGTGACTAAGTGCGACGAAACGGAGTTCGTCGCCTGGAGTTTCGCCCGACGGGCGAAACGTCCCTGCGGCAAGATTCGGTCCTATGGGCCATGAAGGTCGAGGAGTAACACCATGTTGATGCCGAAGAAGGTTAAACACCGCAAACATCATCGAGGTCGCATGACCGGCGGCGCCAAGGGAGCCACCAAGGTGGCCTATGGCGACTACGGCATCCAGGCTCTCGAGCCGGGTTGGATCACCTCCCGCCAGATTGAAGCGGCCCGTATCGCCATGACCCGTCACGTTCGTCGTGGTGGCAAGGTCTGGATCAACGTCTTCCCCGACAAGCCGGTTACGGCCAAGCCCGCCGAGACCCGCATGGGTTCGGGCAAAGGCAACCCGGAGCATTGGGTGGCCGTGGTCAAGCCCGGTCGTGTCATGTTCGAACTGTCCTACCCCGACGAAGAAACTGCGAAGGCAGCGATGAACCGCGCCATCCAGAAACTTCCGGTGAAGGCCCGAGTTATCGCACGGGAGAGTGGTTTCGATGGCTGATGCCGCAATCACCGATATTTCCGACGCCGAGCTGCTGTCGATGCTCAACGAGTCGAAGAAGGAACTGTTCAACCTGCGGTTCCAGCTGGCCACTGGTCAGCTCGACAACACCGCTCGGATCCAACAGGTAAAGCGGGAAGTTGCCCGTGCCAAAACCGAAATGCGCAGCCGCGAAATTGCTGCCGCTGAGCGCCTGGCCGCAGGCACGGCAGGAGGAGACGCATCATGACGACCGACAATGAAGTAGCAGTAGAGACTAAAGATCGCTCAGCGAACCGCAAGGTACGTGAGGGCATCGTGGTGTCGACCAAGATGGACAAGACCGCCGTGGTCGAAGTCACTCGTCGGTCCCGCCACCCCCAGTACGGCAAGACCGTGCAGAGCTCCAAGAAGTACTTCACCCACGACGAAGAGAACGATCTCAACGAGGGTGACCGAGTGCGCATCATCGAGACTCGTCCGCTGTCGGCCAAGAAGCGCTGGCGGATTCTGGAAGTTCTGGAGCGTGCCCGATGATCCAACAAGAGTCACGCCTTCGTGTTGCCGACAACTCCGGCGCCCGCGAAGTGCTTTGTATCAAGGTGCTCGGTGGTTCGCGCCGCCGTTACGCCGGCATCGGCGACATCTTCGTCGCCACCGTTAAAGACGCCATGCCCGGCGCTGCGGTCAAGAAGGGCGACGTCGTCAAGTGCGTCGTCGTTCGTACCGCCAAAGAGCGTCGTCGAGCTGATGGCTCCTATATCCGATTCGATGAGAACGCCGCTGTGCTGATCAACGAGAACCGCGAGCCCCGCGGCACTCGTATCTTCGGTCCGGTCGGTCGTGAACTGCGGGAGAAGCGTTTCATGCGTATCGTCTCGCTCGCCCCGGAGGTGTTGTGATGCGTATCCGTACAGGCGATACCGTCGTCGTGCTGAGTGGCAAGGACAAGGGCCGTGAAGGCCAGGTCATCGCTGCCGATCCGGAGCGCGGCAAGGTGACGGTCGAGGGCGTCAATACCGCTCGTCGCCACACCAAGCCCCGCTCCCAGGAAGAGCCCGGCGGGATCATCGACAAAGACATGCCCATCGACGTGTCCAACGTGGCCGTGGTCAGCCCCAAGGACGGCAAGGCCACCCGCGTCGGTTACAAGATCGAAGATGGCAAGAAGGTCCGAGTCTGCAAGCGCACCGGCGCTGAGATTCCGGAGGTGACCCTCTAATGAGTACTGCAACCGCAGAGATGCCACGATTCAAGAAGCTCTACAACGAGCAGATTCGTGATCAACTCAAGGCCGATCTCGAGCTCGGCAACATCATGGAAGTACCACGTATGCAAAAGATCGTGGTCAACATGGGTGTCGGCGAGGCTCTCGACAACCGCAAGAACCTTGAGAACGCCATCAACGACCTCACGATCATCGCCGGCCAGAAGCCGGTTGCCACCAAGGCGAAAAAGTCCCTGGCCAGCTTCAAGCTCCGTCAAGGCAACGCCATTGGCTGCAAGGTCACCCTTCGAGGCGACCAGATGTGGGAGTTCTTCGACCGGCTGGTCACCCTGGCCATCCCCCGGATCCGAGACTTCCGTGGCCTTAACCCTCGTTCGTTCGACGGAAACGGCAACTACACCTTCGGTCTCACCGAGCAGCTCATGTTCCCCGAGATCGACTATGACACCGTCGACACCTCTCGAGGTATGGACATCACGATCGTAACCACAGCCAGAAACAATGAGGAAGGACGAGCCCTGCTCGACGCATTCAACTTCCCGTTCCGTCGAGATGGGCAGGCTGCATAATGAAGAAGGCACTGTAATGGCAAAGAAAGCACTCAAAAACAAGCAGCGTAAGACCCCGAAGTTCAAGGTCCGCGGCTACACCCGATGCCAGGTCTGCGGTCGTCCGCGCTCGGTCTATCGGAAGTTCAACCTTTGCCGAGTTTGTTTCCGCGAAATGGCCCACGCCGGTGAAATCCCGGGCGTGACCAAGGCCAGCTGGTAACGGAGGTGATGAACAAATGTCAATGACCGATCCCATCGCCGACATGCTGACCCGCATCCGCAACGCCAACATCGCGATGCACGATGAGGTGAGCATGCCATCGTCGAAGCTCAAAGTTGCGCTGGCCGAGGTTCTCCAGGCCGAGGGTTACATCACCAGCTTCGATTCGCAGGAAAACACCACTGGTCCGGGCTCGACCCTGACCATCAACATGAAGTATTCGCCGGAACGCCAGCGGGTGATCAACGGCCTGAAGCGGGTGTCGAAGCCCGGTCTTCGGGTCTACACCAAGACCGACCAGATCCCTCGGGTTCTCGGTGGTCTCGGCGTAGCCGTTCTCTCGACCAGCAAGGGTCTTCTCACCGATCGGGCCGCTCGTAAGGCCAAGATCGGCGGCGAAGTGCTCTGCTACGTCTGGTAGGAGTCACCATGTCACGAATTGGAAACGCACCCATCACCGTCCCCTCCGGGGTTGAAGTCTCGGTGTCCGGCAGCGATGTCACCGTCAAGGGCCCGAAGGGCACGCTTGAACACTCGCTGCCCGAAGCGATCAGCCTTTCGGTTGAAGACGGCGAGATCAGCGTCAGCCGAGCCAACGAGCAGCGTCAGACCAAGGCCCTTCACGGCCTGAACCGTTCGCTGATCAACAACATGGTCATCGGCGTGAGCCAGGGATTCCGCAAGGATCTTGAGATCATCGGCGTCGGCTACCGTGCCGCAGCCAAGGGTAAAGACAAGTTGGAACTGGCCCTGGGCTTCAGCCATCCGGTTTCGGTCGAGGCACCCGAGGGCATCGAGTTCGATGTTCCCGAGCCCACCAAGATCGGTGTGATCGGAATCGACAAGCAGGTTGTCGGTCAGGTCGCAGCCGAGATCCGTTCCTACCGCAAGCCTGAGCCGTACAAGGGCAAGGGTGTGCGCTACGTCGGCGAGCGGGTGATCCGCAAGGCCGGAAAGGCCGGCAAGTAAATGACCAGGTTCATCAAGATCGAGTGTCTCGGGCCTGAACGGCCCCGAGTCACTGCCGGAAAGGCCGGTAAGTAATGGCTAGCAAGACATCGGCTCGGGCCGCCCTCAAGGCCCGCCGTCAGCGTCGAGTACGCAAGAAGGTCGCCGGCACCACCGAGCGTCCTCGCCTCGCCGTTTACCGCTCCAACAAGCACATCAGCGCGCAGCTGATCGACGACAGCAAGGGCCAGACCCTCGCCGCCGCCTCCACCTATGAAGGTGCCGTGCGCTCCGATGGAGCCACCGGTTCGGTCGCCGCCGCCAGCAAGGTCGGTGAGCTGATCGGCGAGCGGGCGAAAGCCGCCGGAGTGGAAGCCGTCGTATTCGACCGCGGTGGTAATCGCTATCACGGCCGAGTGGCCGCGTTGGCCGATGGTGCCCGTGAAGCCGGACTGAAGTTCTAAGGGAGATCGATCATGGCAAACGAACGAAATGATCGCAACGATCGAAATGACGGCCGGGAATCACGGGTCATCACCATTAACCGAGTGGCCAAGGTCGTTCGCGGTGGTCGCCGCTTCGCCTTTACCGCTCTAGTGGTGCTTGGCGACGGTAACGGCCGGGTCGGTCTCGGATACGGCAAGGCCAAAGAGGTACCCCTCGCCATTCAGAAGGGAACCGAAGAGGCCCGCAAGCTGATGTTTGATGTGCCCATGGCCGGCGGCACCGTGACCCACGAGGTCATCGGTGAGCAGGGGGCGGGGCGAGTCATGCTGAAGCCGGCCGCCCCCGGTACCGGTGTTATCGCCGGTGGTGCTGCTCGCGCCATCCTGGAAGAAGCCGGTATCCGTGACGTGCTCTGCAAGTCGCTCGGTTCGGCCAACCAGATCAACGTGGCCCGCGCCACCATCGACGCCCTCAAGAATCTGAAACGACCCGACGAGGTCGCTCGCCTTCGTGGCCTTGACGCCTCCGAGTTCACGCCCAAGGGCATGCTCGAGGCCTACAAGGAGCGCGAGCGGGAGCTCAAGTCATCACGTGCCGCCGAATCGGTACAGGCCTAGGAGTAGCTATGAGCGATATTCGAGTTACCCAAGTCCGATCGGCCATCGGTTCCAAGCCGAAGCAGCGGGGTACGCTGCGGGCGCTCGGCCTCGGCCGAATCGGCAAGTCCAATGTTCTCGCTGACGGTCCGGTGGTTCGGGGCATGATCGCCCGGGTTCCTCACCTGATTGAAGTCACCGAACACTCAGAAGCAGTGGAGGCCTAATCATGGGCATCAAAGTTCACGACCTGAAGCCGGCCGACGGCTCACGTTCCCGCCGCAAGCGGGTTGGTCGAGGTATCGCAGGCAAGGGTGGCAAGACCGCCGGCCGCGGCACCAAGGGTCAGAAGGCCCGCAACACCATTCCCGCCGGTTTCGAAGGCGGCCAGCTGCCCTTGCAGCAGCGTCTGCCCAAGCTGCGTGGATTCACCAACCCGTTCCGGGTTGAGTATCAGGCCATCAATCTCGACACGATCGCCGAAAGCGGTATGTCCGAGGTGACGCCTGAGGCTCTGTTGGAGCGTGGTCTGGTGTCGAAGGGCGCCCTGGTTAAGGTGCTTGGCCGGGGTGAGCTCTCCGGTGCGGTCACCGTGAAGGCCCACGCTTTCTCCAAGAGTGCTGAATCCGCCATCACCGCCGCCGGCGGTACGGTGGAGAAGTTGCCGCTGCCGTTCAAGGTTCGACCGGCCGCTTCGGGCAACCAGCACATGAACCGCTAGTCAGCGTCAAAGGCTGAATTCCCGCCACCAGTTCAGAACTCACTCGGGTACGTCCAAGGATTCCAAAAAGTGTCAACTCTGATTAACGTGTTCCGCACCACGGAGCTACGAAACAAGATCCTGTTCACCATCTTCATGTTGGTCATTTACCGACTAGGTGTACAGATCCCGGCGCCGGGAGTGAGCCTTGACGGGCTCGACGCCCTTCGCCAGCAGATCGATGACACCGACAGTGGCATCTTCGGCTACCTCACCCTGTTCACAGGTGGTGGGGTTGTGCTGAGCCTGTTCGGGCTTGGCATTCTGCCCTACATCACGGCGTCGATCGTCATCCAGATCCTTACCGTGGCCGTTCCGAAGCTTGAAGAATGGCAATCACAGGGTGCTGTTGGGCAACGCAAGATCACTCAGTGGACCCGCTATCTGACGGTTATTCTGTCGCTCATCCAGAGCGCCGGTTTTGTGTTCTTGATCAGCCGTAGCCCGGAGCAGCTCTACGGCTTTGACCCTGGGTTGTTCCCCGAGGACAACAGCATCTGGATGATGATGCTGGCCGTGCTCTGTATCACCACCGGTGTTGCCATCCTGATGTGGATGGGCGAGATGATCACTCAACGAGGTATCGGCAACGGTATGTCGGTGCTGATCTTCGCTTCGGTGGTAGCTGGACTGCCCGCCCTCGGCGTGAACATCTGGCAGGTTCGGGGCGTGATCTGGTTCATCATCTGCATGATCGTGCTGCTGCTCCTTTGCCTCGGCATCGTGTTCATCGAGAATGGGCAGCGTCGCATTCCGATCAACTTCCCGAAGCGGGTGGTTGGTCGTCGTCAGTACGGCGGCAACAAGACCTACATTCCGCTCAAGGTCAACCAGGCCGGCGTTATCCCGGTGATCTTCGCCACCTCGTTGCTGCAGCTGCCGTCTCTGATCGCCAACGTGTTGCCCACCAACGCCACCGGCGACTCCTGGGGTGACTCGGTACGAGGTTTCATTCAGGACCGTCTGTTCCAGCCCACCGACCCTGGGTACATCATCATCTTCAGCTTGCTGATCATCGGGTTCTCCTACTTCTACAACTCGATCGCCTTCGACCCGGCTCGTCGGGCCGACGAGCTTCGCAAGTCGGGTGGCTTCATCACCGGTATCCGCCCTGGCCCTCAGACCGAGCGTTACCTCTCTAAAGTGTTGAATCGAATCACCTTGCCCGGCTCGATCTTCCTGGCTGTGATCACGATCATTCCGTCGGCTTTGCTCTTCGTGTTGATCGGCAACAGCGGCGGCCTCGGCCTTCTTGGATTCTCTGGTGTCTCGATCCTCATCGGCGTCGGAGTATCTCTCGAATTGATGAAGCAGATCGATTCTCAGCTTATGGCTCAGAACTACGAGGGCTTCCTGAAATAGCCACTGGCGGGCTCCAGTACACTGAAGTCTGCAAATTTGGGGTCCGCGGCTGATTGAAGCATTGCTGTCAGCTACGTTTCGAACACCACGTGAGGAATACCATGTCTCAGCCAGCCCGACTCGTAATCTTTGGACGCCAGGGAGCCGGCAAGGGCACGCAGTGTGAACGGATCGTCAAACACTATGGCGTCGTTCACCTCAGCACCGGCGACATGTTCCGGGCTGCCCGCGACGCCGGCACCGAGCTCGGCCTAAAGGTCGGGCCGATCATGCAGGCCGGCGGTTTGGTGCCCGATGAGCTGACCATCGACATTGTGCGCGAACGTCTTGCGCAGGCCGATGTGGTCGAAAACGGGTTTGTGCTCGACGGATTTCCGCGTACTCCCGGCCAGGCCGAGGCTCTGCTGGAGATGCTGGGTGCCGACACCTTAAATGCCGTTATCAACCTTGAGGTGCCGCTCGAGGAGGTCACCGCACGGATGAAGGCACGAGGTCGGGCCGACGACACCGATGAGGGAATCGCCAAGAGACTCGCCCTCTACGATCAGGAAACCATTCCCACGATCGATTGGTTCGCCAACCGTGGCCTGGTGGTTAACGTCGACGGATTCGGCACCGAAGACGAGGTCTTCGATCGGATCAAGGCCGCCATCGGCGGCGTCGACTAGGCGCTGACCAAGCAGGAAGACGGCCGAGTCCCCAGGGATTTGTCCGGCAGCTGCACGTTTAAACAGTTGTAATTGAAAGAGGCGCTCGTCCCGGCTGATTGCCGGGACGAGCGCCTTTTCGGTTTCCAGCGCCGAGGGGGAAAGGCGCTGGAGGTTCTGAGATCGGGCGGGAGGGGGATCGCCGCCTTCGGTCAGAACAGCAACTGTAGAAGAAGACGGACGAAGAAGGCATTCATCAACCCTGGAAACAGTACCCAGAGGACGGCCAGCGAGCCGAAGGCCAACATCACCACCTTCCCGAATGAACTGTCGATTGAGTCGGTTCGGGCTTTCTTGTTCTTGGCGCCATGGGACAAGTCGTCGTTGGGGTGCCGTTTTGCGCCGCCCTCCGCGTTATCTGAAATGATCATTTCCGGTAACATGAGTTTCAGTATGGCGTCCTGGGATTACGGAAGCAACGATTTCCTGTATTCTGTCTCCGTGACTTTGGACACGGAGGAGAGCGAGGGCAAAAGGCGAGGGCGACCTCAAGACGAAGAGCGCACCGAAGCGATTCTGGAAGCGACCCATACGGTTCTCCAGGCACAAGGCCTGAGCGAGATGAAGGTCAGCGATATTGCCGACGCCGCCGGGTGTGGGCTGGCCACGATCTATCGGCGCTGGCGCACCAAGGAGGACCTGGTGGCTGCTGCGCTATTGGCTCGACCGGTACCCGTCGTACCCGAGACCGGTGATCCGGTCGCCGATCTCCGAGCCTTGGTGACGGCGATCGCCGAGGAATTCGCAACGATGGGGGAGAACCTGATCGAGTTTCTCGCCGCCGCCAACCGGGAACCCAAGCTCAGGGAAGCAATCGAGAACGGCATCCTCGGCGTGGCCCGAACTCGCATCACCGATTATGTGATTGCGATGCTTGGTGAAGACTTCGCCCACACGCGAATTCTCATCGACGGGGCGGCTGGAGCCATGGTGCTCCGAGCCGGGTTCCTCGGTGAGTTTCACTCGCCCGAGGACTTCATCGATGAGGTGCTGGCGTTGGTAGCCGATCTGGCGCCTCAGTCGGAGCCCTAGCGGCTTCGGCGAGTCCACGCCCTCAAGAGATCTAGAGCAGCCAGACGGCAGAATCAGGTGCCAACGTCTCACCGTTTTGGTCGACATCGCTGGAGATCAGAAGCTCACCATGGTTCGGAAGCTCGATCGGCTCGGAACCCATGTTGATGATGCAGGTCAGGCCCGAACCTCTGCGGAACGCAAGTACGTCGGAGCCTAGATCGAGCATCTCGAGACTCTCGTCGTCGGTGGCAGTCCGCTCTCGTACGGCCATGATCTGCCGGTAAAGCTCCAGGGTCGAGCCGGACACCCCGGTCTGGGCTTCAGCCGAGAATTGGCCGAAATTCGCCGGCTGGGGGAGCCATCCGGAACCAGACCCGAAACCGAACGATGGACCCGACGTGGTCCACGGGATGGGAACCCGACAGCCGTCGCGCCCTTTCTGCTCACCGCCGGACCGAGTCCACACCGGATCGTCGAGCACGTCCTCCGGCAGATCCCACACCTCGGGAAGGCCAAGCTCCTCGCCCTGATAGAGGTAGGTTGAGCCAGGCAGAGCCAGAATCAGGAGCGCCGCCGCTCGGGCTCGGCGAGCACCAAGATCGACGTCGAGTAAGTCATGGGGTCCCTGAGCGGGCCAGGCTCGCCAATCGGTTCCCTTGGGTAACCCGTAGCGGGTTGCTTCTCTCATCACATCGTGGTTTGAGAGCACCCACGTGGGGGTCGAGCCGACGTCGGAGGCCTTGGCCACCGACTCGGTGATGATGTCTCGCATCTCCGACGCGTCCCACTCGGCCTGGAGAAGGTCGAAGTTGAACACCTGGTGGTACTCATCCTGTCGGAGGTAAAGCGGATAGGTTTCGGGCCGAACCCAGGCCTCGGCCACCATCATCCGGTCGCCGTCGTATTGGTCGAGAATCCTGCGCCAGCGGCGGTTGATGGGGTGTATCTCGTCGCGGTCCCAATGGGGATGGCCGACCACTCGGCTGTTGGTGAGCAGAGCCTGTGCGGTGCCGCCCACATCGGGATAGGACATGTCTTTGACCATCCCGTGGGCCACGTCGACCCGGAATCCATCGACGCCCCGGTCGAGCCAGAATTTCAACACCTCATCGAACTCGGCACGGACCTCCTCGTTCTCCCAGTTGAGATCGGGTTGGGATGGGTCGAACAGATGGAGGTACCACTCCCCATCGTCGATCCTGGTCCAAGCCGGGCCTCCGAAAACGCTGACCCAGTCCGAAGGAGGTTCGGATCCGTCGGGGCCACGGCCGGGCACAAAGTGATAGCGCTCACGGGCGGCGCTGCCGGGTTCGGAGGCCAGAGCCTCCTGGAACCACCGGTGCTGATCGGAGGTGTGGTTTGGTACGACGTCGGCGATAACCCTGATGCCCATGTCATGGGCCTCGGCGATCAAAGCGGTTGCTTCGTCAACCGTGCCGAACTGCGGGTTGATCTCTTGATAGTCGGCCACGTCGTAGCCGCCATCGGCCAGAGGGGAGGCGTACCACGGGTTGAACCAAAGGGCGTCGACACCCAGCGACTTCAAGTAGGGCAATCGGGAGCGGATGCCGGCGATGTCACCGGTGCCGTCGCCATTGCCATCGGCAAATGATCGGGGATAGATCTGGTAGACGACCGCTCGCCGCCACCAAGGCGTTTCCGCATTTGTCATTCGGTTTGACCTACGTTTCGGGTCTAGGCAGTGGTTGACTGCCGGACGACTATCTGTTGACCGAGTCGAGTGTATTGGATCGGTTGATCCGGCTCCGAAAGCCTGCGAGCCATAATTTCAAAGGCGTACCGACCCGAATCGAAGAAGGGTACCTGCAGCGATGTGATACCAAACGCCATCGCCACCTCGCTGTTGTCGAAGCCGACAATTCTCACATCGTCGGGCACCGAGAGCCCGGCGCGCCTGCACGCTTGCATCGTCAACGCCGCCACGTGGTCGTTGTAGGCCAACACGCCGATTGGTCGTCGTAGTTGGCCTAGCAGCGCGACGATGGTGGAGACGGCCGCTGCTTCGTCGTCGGGCGACACGATGGCCACGTTGGAATCATCCAAGTTGTAGCCGACTGCCGTCAGCGCGGCCTGGAAACCCTGTAGGCGGGATGACCGAGGCGACTGATACCCCGAAGATGCCTGAGTCTCACCAATAAAACAGAAGTCGACGCAGCCGGTGTCGGCGAGATGTGCGCCGGCCACTTCTCCGCCGGCGATGTCGCCTACGAGCACCGAGTCGTACGAAGGATGTTCGAAGTCGACCACAACGATCGGGATGGTCGTAGTGGTGTGGAACCGCTCCGAGTCGAGGGGAATGCCCATCACGATCAACCCATCGACGGAGCCTCGCAGGGGCAGGCTGGTAAGGAGTGGCGATGTCATCGTGTCGACGGAAGGGTGATCGTAGATAACGACGTCGATGTCCTGGCCTTCGCTCGCGCTCATGATTCCATTGAGCCGACGGTAGAACGAGGCGTGGGCCGAGAAAGGGGCGATAACCGCAATGCGGCCGAACCCGCGGCGGGCCTGGATCGACGCCGCTGCTTTGGGCTGAAAGTCGAGTTGGGTAACGGCATCGAATACCCGCGACCTTGTTGATTCGGCCACTCGTTGTGGTTTGTTCAGCGCCAGCGACACGGTTGAAATCGACACTCCAGCCCTCTCGGCAACGTCGTAGATCGTGGCGCGCTGAGAGGCTGGCACCCGCCGATTATAACATCTCACCGATAATCGAGGAGATGCGTCGAAGAGCTTCGATAGAACCTCTTGACTTTCTCTTGACTCGCAGCCAATCATCTGCTTTGCTTGCGCAGCAGTGGTATGGACGTGCGGTTCTACGACGATGGCATTCCTTGGATGTGGAAGGTTCTCGTCGCTGAGTGCTGTCGGGTCGGCTGGTGTTTCGGTGCGGCTTCAATACCCGTCTTGAAGTTGCCCTGGGCAAATTGCTAACTACAGTGCGTCCAATCGAACCTGTGTGCACGTAAGACACAGGAGAGAAAAGTGCCTGGTCATCTTGGCCAGGCGGGGAGAAGTGTTCCGGTAGATCCGGAGCACCTGAATGGAAGTTGAGAAATATGAAGTCTGGTCGATGGAAGAGCCTGCTGGCTCTACTGTTCGCCTTCTCACTGGCTGCAGCTGCCTGTAGCGGTGATGAGGTGACCGAGGCCGCCGAAGACGCGGTCGATGCTGCTGAAGATGCAGCGGAAGATGTGGCTGACGCTGCTGAAGACGTCGCCGACGAAGCCGAAGAGGCTGTCGACGATGCGATGGACGAAGGCGACGATGCAATGGCCGATACCGGCGTCATCACCGTCACCGGTTCGATCCGTTCCGAGGAAGAAGCCGGTGCCATCCAGGACGTTCTGGATGCCTGGGGTGCCGAGAATGGTGTTGAAGTGACCTACACCGGCTCTGCCGACTGGGAGGCCGAGGTCAACGTTGCCCTTGAAGGCGGCACCGAGCCCGACATCTCGATCTTCCCGCAGCCCGGCAAGCTTGCCGACTTTGCCCGTGCCGGCCACATGGCCGTTATTCCCGACGACGTGGTCGCCTCGGTGGCCTCAAACTGGGACGCCGGTTCGGTTGCCTTCGGCACCGTCGACGGCACTCAGTACGGTGTGCCCGACAAGACCGACCTGAAGTCGCTCGTCTGGTACCAGCCGGCCCGCTTCGAGGAGCTCGGCTATAGCGTTCCCCAGACTTGGGATGAGCTTCTGGCCCTCACCGATCAGGCCATCGCCGACGGCGTAACCCCATGGTGCGTTGGTATTGAGTCGGGTCAGGCCACCGGTTGGCCCTTCACCGACTGGGTTGAGGATGTCATGCTGCGCACCGCCGGCCCTGAGGCCTACGACCAGTGGACCACCGGAGAACTGCCGTTCTCCGATCCCCAGGTGGTTGGTGCCATGGAAGAGGTCAAGTCTCTGTGGGACAAGCCCGGTGCCGTATTCGCCGTGGGTGGCTCCATCTCCGCCACCAACTTTGGTGACAACGGTGAGCCGCTGGTCAACGGCGATTGCCTCATGCACCGTCAGGCCAACTTCTTCGCCGCCTTCTTCCCAGAAGGCACCCCGGCTGCCGATGGCAGCGAAGGCGCTGTCGACGTGTTCTACCTCCCGGGCGACGGCACCAGCCGTCCGGTTCTTGTGGCCGGAACCCTTTGGGGCGCCTTCCACGACCGTCCCGAGGTCATGGCGCTGATGGAGTACGTGGGTACTCCTGAGTACGCCAACGCTCGCCAGGCCGCTCAGAAGGCTCGCCTCGGCGGAGAGGGAACGCTTTCGGGCTTCCTGTCCGGCGTGCAGGGTACCGACCTGAGCCTGTGGGAGCCGCTGGAGCAGTCGATGCTGCAGATCATGGCTGATGCCGAGGTCGCCCGCTTCGACGGTTCCGACCTGATGCCCGCCGACGTGGGCGCCGGCACCTTCTGGAGCGAGGGCACCTCGTTTGTCAACGGTGACAAGAGCGCCGCTGACGCTGCTGCCGCCATCGACGCCAGCTGGCCGTAATTCACAAGAAGCTCGTGACCTCACAGGTCACAGAATGAGCATCACTCGTTAAGACGGGGGGTACCGGCTAATCCCCGGTGCCCCCCGTTTGCTTTTAGCAAGGTACTGTTTGCCAACAACTACAAAGTAAGGGGGACACATATGCAGAAGGTCATCCAGACGATTCTGGGTGTGGTCATCGCGGTCGGGGCGTTCACCGCCCTTTGGGTGGGGTTGAATCTGATCTTCAATCAGGCCACTCGTGACTTCAAACGCTTCAGCGTGCTAGCCGGTGCATTGGTGGGCGCCGTCTTCATGACGATCATCGACGGGAATCGGCTTGTCACAGGAATTGGTCGGCCCGACGTGTTCGAGTGGGGTTTGATACACACCTATCTGTTTTGGCCGGTCGTTGGAGCCGCCATCGGGGCCGCGGTCGGTTTCGTGTTGTCGGGCCTCGACGACCCCAAGCAACGCCTCGGCTTCGGCATCGCCGCCGGTGCCGCGATTGGCCTGCTCATTGCGTTCATCCTGAAGACGCGTTACCAGTTGGCGATGCGCACCAATCCTCTTCTGATCTGGCCGGTGGTGGTCGCCGCCGTCGGTGCAGCCTCAAATGCCATACGCGGTCGGAACATTCTCAAGGGAGCGGTCACTGGGGCCTTCTTTGGCTGGCTGTACGGCTCGTTCGGCGGTGCGGTTCAAGGGGTGGCACAGGCCAACCTGACCGAGACGATACTCGCCTCCGTCGTTGCCGGCGGCTTGTTCGGAGCCCGTCTCGGGCTCACCGACAATCCCGACGTTGTCGGGCGGGCCGAGATAGACCACAAGTCGCGTGCGTGGATCTTCGTTGGCCCGGCATTCCTGTTCTACACGGTGATGCTGATCATTCCCGCGATTCTCACTCTGGTGCTCTCGTTGAAAGACCGGGACGCTGCCGAATGGGTTGGCCTGGCGAACTATCAAGAAGTGTTCACCGATCCCAACAATCTTGATACGTCAAACATGTCCGGCTTCTTGGGCTCAAGCATCCTTCCGTGGGTGCTGTTCTTTCTCGCCGCCGGCATCTTCCTGGCCTTCCTCCTAGGCCGGGAGACGTCTCAGCCCCTCAACTTCGGCGGAGCACCGATCGCCCCGATTCTCGTTGCGGTCGTTCTCTTCAGCTTTGCAATCTTCACCCATATGCGGGGCACGATCATCAACAACCTGTGGTGGGTGGTTGGTGTGACCTCGTTGTCCACCGCACTCGGACTTGCCATCGCCAAGGTCTCCGACGGAGCCCGCGGCGAGTCGGTGGCCAAATCGTTTGTCTTCATGCCGATGGCCATCTCAATGGTTGGCGCCTCGATCATCTGGCGCCTCATGATGTACCAAGCCCGCGACATCACTCGTGATCAAACGGGCGTCTTCAACGCCATCTGGGTCTGGCTGGGCGAGACGAGCACTGGTGGCATCGGTCAAATTGTCATTGGTCTCGTATTCGTCGGTCTCGCTCTGGCCCTCGGTGCGGCGGCGTTCGGGGCGCTGTCCAGCTCACCCACTGTTGCCGGCTTGTACATGGTTTTCGCCGTTGTGCCACTGTGGGTGGCGTACCGCACCTTCACCGACGGAATCGGTGGTTACCAGTTCACGGAGGCCGGTGATCAACTTCCCTTGGCCAACAGCTTTGTGCAAGATGGTCCGTTCAACAACTTCTGGTTGATGCTGATCATGGTCTGGATCCAGACCGGCTTCGCCATGGTGATCTTGTCGGCGGCGATCAAGGCCGTGCCCGAGGATTTCATCGAGGCGGCCAAGATCGACGGAGCCACCGATGGACAGATCTTCTGGCGCATCACGGTTCCGCAGGTTCTGCCAACGATCCTTGTGGTGGCGAGCACGATCATGGTGGCGGTCATGAAGGTGTTCGACTACGTGAAGGTCACCACCAACGGCCAGTTCGGCACACAGGTATTGGCCAACGCGATGTACCAGGAAGCCTTCCTCAACTTCAACCGAGGACTCGGAGCGGCGCTCGCCATCGTGCTATTCCTCCTGGTGCTTCCAATCATGTCGTGGAACGTCTATCGAATGACTGCGGAGGACTGAAATGGCAGTTTCAACAAGTAACATTTCCGGCTCCGACGGTATGGCCGGCGAAAGCAGCACAGGAGTTGGGGCTCGGATCTACGCCGCCCTGAGCCGAGTGCCGATGTGGGTGTTCGCCCTGCTGTGGCTGGTTCCGACGTTTGGTCTGATGGTCAACTCGTTCCGCGTGCGTGACGCCCAAAGAAGTTCAGGCTTCTGGCGGTTCCGCCCGGACGAGTTCACCACTGAGAACTACCAGACGGTCTTTGAGGCAGGAACGGTCAACGATCTAGGCGCGTCTCTGCTGAACTCGTTGGCCATCGCCATACCGGCCACGATCATCCCAATTGCCGTAGCCGCCTTTGCTGCCTATGGATTCGCCTGGATCGATTTCAAGGGCCGCAAGTGGTTGTTCATCATGACGGTTTCGATTATGGCCATCCCCTTACAGGTGGCGCTGATTCCGCTGCTTCGTATGTATGTGGGTGGTGCTCATCTCACGCTGCCGTTCATCGACAAGACGTTGACGCTGGTGCCGGGGTTTGGACTGAACGGAACGGCGGCGGCGGTCTGGCTGACCCATACCGGGTTCGCCATGCCATTCGCCATCTTCCTGTTGCATAACTACATCTCGAGTTTGCCGAAAGACATCTTCGAATCAGCGCGCATCGACGGCGCCGACCATTTCACCATCTTCTGGCGTCTGGTTCTGCCGCTGTCGATTCCTGTGCTGGCGGCGTTCGCCATCTTCCAGTTTCTCTGGACGTGGAACGACTTCTTGATCGCACTGACGATGATCGGCTCGGCCAACCCCGATGCTCTCCCGACCACCATCACCATCGCCAACTTGGCCGGCGATTTCGGTCGAAATGAGCACCTCTTGCCGGCCGGAGCCTTTGTTCAGGCCTTTGTGCCGCTTGTGGTGTTCTTCGCCCTCCAGCGATTCTTCGTTCGTGGGCTGCTCGCCGGTTCGGTGAAAGGCTAGGAAACCGAACCACGAACTTTGTGACCGCTGCGGCCCTTCACCGGGACGCGGCGGTCACAAAGTTCTGCGTGGTCTAGCCGGTAAGGCTGGCCTCCAGCCAGTGGAAGATGCGCCATCCCGCCATCGGGGAGCCGAGGGTTGACGCGGCCACTGCGGCGGCCTCGTCGGAGATCGGCTTGGCGTTTGGTGCCTTCACGTGCACCTCGGCCACCCGCTCAGCCATAACAAACCAGCCAACAGCTTCTTCCACCGTGTGCCCGACGGTGAGTAAACCGTGATTGCGGAGGATGCAGAGTTTGGCGGCTCCAAGGGCGGCGGCGATACGTTTGCCGCCGTCGTAGCTGAGCACCTCGACCTCCTCGTCGTCGAACATGGCTTGGTCGAACACGAAGGCGCAAGATTCCTGGCTGATGGCCTTGAGCGGCTCAACGTTGGCCGCCCAGGGCGTGCCGAATTGGGTATGAGTGTGGGCGGCGCTGATCACGTCGGGTCGGGCTTCCATGAGCGGGGCGTGGATGTTGTACCCGGCGGTGTTGACGGCCCCGGTGTAGTCGCCCGACACGTCTCGAACGCGTCCCCCGGGCCCGACCATCACCATGTTGTTAACCGCGGCCCGATTGAACGGGGTGCCGTAGTCGAGCATCCAGAAGTGATCGGTGTATTCCGGATCGCGAGCACTGATGTGACCATCGCCGAGCTGCCCCCACCGCTGGGCGGCGAAGATTCGGTAGCCGGTGACCGCCGTCTTCAGTCGGTGGCGGCGCTCATCTTCGACCGACCGAACCGTGTTGTAAGGTTCGGTTCCCGGGAAGTCGGGGTACGGATTCTCGTGTGCTGCATGTCCGGCAAGCTGGTCGCTCATAACTCTGATAGTAAACCGCCCGGTGGGTTGCAGGCGACCCTGATCATGGCCCTCTCCGTTCAGTTGGACATCAAGTCAGACATCAGGGTTGGTGGGCAGATGCTCAAGGATCAGGCGGCTATCGGTTTGCCTGACCCTGCCTTTCTCCTTCAACGTGACAAGTAGATCATTCAGGTCCTCGGCTGAAGCCAGTCGGGCTCGGAGCCTGAAGTCCAGCGGGCCGGTGAGAAAGAAGCACTCGACGATACGGTCGTCATCTCGCGCCAGCTGCTTGATGAGAGCGGGGTCGGCGTCGTCGGCAAGCCAGACGTCAACCGACGCTTCCAGCGGTCGTCCCAGGGCGGCATGATTGAGGCGGACCCCGAAACCGGCGATAACGCCGGTGCGAACCAAACGCTGCACGCGGGCTCCAGCGGCATTAGGGCTCAGGCCGACGGTCCGACCAAGCTGAAGCTGGGTCATGCGAGAGTCGGCGACTAGGGCTCGGATTATTTCTCTGTCAATATCATCAACCACAGTGAAAACCACTGTACCAGAACGTTCCTTGGCCATAGAACAGGGCCGATCCTGGTCCAACTGCTGCGATAATGTCTGTGTGAAGGAGTAAGGGCTCATGGCGACCCGAACCCAAGTTCAAGATAGTTAGGACAAATTCAATGACTGAACAGCAGAACAGCAACCTCGCCAACCTCCTCGCCGCATGGCTACGTCACGATGACGTTCGTCGAGATGGCGGATCCATCTCCGAGCTGGCCGACGCCCGTACCGACCTCGACCAGGCTCGCTACGCCACCTGGACCTGGATGCGCTAAGGCCCAACAGCCGGCTCCGCTCGCCGTAGTCGGTTCCGGGCCTAGCTGTGGCCCATGGCGGTTCATAGATGGTTTGCCGGGCTCTCCCGGCACAGCGTCATTAGCGGCGCTGCTAAGACGGTTCGACTTGAGCAGTTTCCCCAAGCCCGAACCGGCCTCACCCAGTTCGTAAGCCTGGTCTCCGGATCAGTGTTCATCGGACTGGGTGTGTCACTTTTTGTTCATGCCCGACTCGGTGTTCCGGCCTGGGACGTGATGTTGACGGCTATGCGCGATCGGCTTGGTCTGTCGCTGGGACAGAGCGGCTGGCTGCTGGCCGGAGCGTTTCTTTTGGTTGCGGCGGCGTTTGGACGTCGTCCACGTTTGAATTCCGTGGTCTTCATCCTGGCCAACGGCGCGTTTGTCGATCTGTTTATTGCGCTCATCCGTGATCCGAGTGGCCTCGGTGCCCGCGTGTTGTTCATGGTTTTGGGCACCGTGTCGATCACGGCTGCGGTCGCGCTCACCGTGCACTCCGGGCTCACTGGCGGGGCGGTCGACCTTTTGTTGGCGGCGCTGAACGATCGTGGGCTTATCGATCCCTATAAGGGGCGAATCGGTGTCGACTTGGCCACCCTCCTGGCCGGCGTCTCGCTCGGTGGCGATTTCGGTGTCGCCACTGTTTTCTCCGTGGTGGCCATGGGGCCCTTGGTGAAAGTGGCAATGCAGGCGCTGACCGATCATCGGCGAGGACGGTCCGATCGAATAGGAGTGCATCGACAAACGGTGAACTCGTAGCCGGGCCGTCGTTACCGTCTTTGGGCCCTAGACCCCGCGTCCACGCTGAACCACACTGAAATGTATGGGTTCGACGGATCGCTCCATAGATGCAGCCGCCGAGCAGGAGTCTGAGTTCATGGATGTTCTGCATGAACGGGATGTGACCGAGCCCTGGGTGCTTGAAGCGATGGCCGCGGTGCCCCGGGAGGATTTCGTGGGCCCCGAGCAGCGAAGCAGCGCCTACGCTGACCGGCCGTTGCCCATAGGGCTGGGCCAGACCATCAGCCAGCCGTCGCTCGTGGCCGGAATGGCCCAATGGGCCGAAGTTCAGCTTGGCGATCAGGTGCTGGAAATCGGCACCGGTTCAGGCTACGGAGCAGCGATCTTAGCCTTTCGGGCCGAGATGGTCGTCACCGTTGAACGTCTCGACGAGCTGGCCGATGCGGCCGCTGAACGCTTGGCAAGCTTGTCGATTTCCAACGTCGAGGTCGTGGTTGGTGACGGAACGTTGGGTTGGCCCCAATCGGCCCCCTATGACGCCATCGTCGTCACGGCAGCCGGACCCAAAGTACCCCAAGCTCTTGTGGAACAGCTGGCCGACGGAGGGCGGCTGATCATGCCTGTCGGCAACAGGCGAGGTCAGCGGATGATCCGACTACGGCGGATCGGTACGCGAATCGAGCAGGAGATTCTGGGTGACGTCCGATTTGTGCCGCTGATCGGTGCTGACGGCTACAGGCCATAGTTGGGCAGTGCGATGATTGGACGGTTGTTGGATCTCTGTCATACTGTTGAGACTCGAACATCGAACGGTCCTGGACCTGTTCGACGGGTCAATCCAAGCCGCTGAATTCATCGGATGGCGCTGCCAGGAAGTAAAACTTCGCGCGTTGTCGGGTCTTCTCCTCGCCAGTAGCATGGATTGTTGGTCTGCCGCGGTGTTTTGGAGCCAGAAACTTCTGGAGCTGTTCACCACGCTGACCATGCCATAGCCGATCGATTACCGCCATGGTTGATCGAGACGCCGGCATAGAGGTTTTTGCCGGCCTGCCCAGGTCGGCTCGAATGAAAGGTCATGTCCTGCCAAAGCATAAAGAAGATGCAATCGTCCTAGAAGGAACGATCACCGAGTCCCTCCCGAACGCCATGTTCCGGGTCGAACTCGAGAATGGTCATACCGTCTTGGGTCATATCTCGGGAAAGATGCGGCGCCACTACATCCGTATTCTCCCCGGCGACAAGGTTCAGGTTGAGCTCACTCCCTACGATCTCACCCGGGGCCGCATCACTTACCGCTACAAGTAGGCCGATCTAGTAGTTCGGTAGGCGGGTGGTAGAGAGGCGTTCTGGACCGACGGTCCAGGTAGGCCTACAGGTGCCCGCTACAAACACACAACGAGACCGGCGGCTTTGCCCGGGTCTCGAGTGTGTCAAAAGGTTCTGGCCCGAGTTCAACTCGATCGGAACCTCTTCCAAGCACGTCTGGCAAGGATTCCACCTGGATCTGCCTGGTCGGCACTCCCAAGTAGGAACTGCCCAGACGATGAATCCGTTACTCAATTACTTACGACCCATTAGGACTGCAGCGATGAAGGTTCGCCCCAGCGTCAAACCAATGTGTGAAAAGTGCAAGGTGATTCGGCGTAATCGCGTGATCCGGGTCATCTGTGAAAACCCTCGACACAAGCAGAGGCAAGGTTGATATGGCCCGCATAGCCGGCGTTGACATCCCCCGCGACAAGCGCACCGCAATAGCGCTGACCTACGTCTTCGGCGTTGGTCGCACCACGGCGTTGAATATCACCGAGGCCACTGGCATCGATCCCAACACCCGGGTGAAGGATCTCACCGATGAAGAGGTGCTTCGGATCCGAGCCTGGATCGACTCAAACGTAAAGACCGAAGGCGACCTCCGTCGTGAGGTTTCCCAGGACATCAAGCGGAAGATGGAAATCGGCTGCCACCAGGGCATCCGCCACCGCAAGGGTCTGCCGGTACGCGGTCAGCGCACCCAGACCAACGCCCGTACTCGCAAAGGCCCGAAGAAGACGGTGGCCGGCAAGAAGAAAGCCAAGTAGGAGCTCGGTAAGAATCATGGCCAAACCAAGTGCAGGAGGCCGTCGGCCTCGTCGTCGGGAACGCAAGAACGTCACCCACGGGATTGCTCACATCAAGTCGAGCTTCAACAACACCATCATCGCCATCTCCGACCGCGAAGGACACATCCTCTCGTGGTCGTCGGCCGGCAACGTAGGATTCAAGGGCTCTCGCAAGTCCACCCCTTATGCCGCTCAGATGGCCGCCGAGGCCGCTGCCCGTCGGGCCATGGAGCACGGTGTCCGTAAGGTCGATGTGCAGGTCAAGGGCCCGGGTTCGGGTCGTGAGACCGCCATCCGTTCCATCCAGAACGCCGGAATCGAAGTCACCGGCATCAAAGACGTCACCCCGGTACCGCACAACGGTTGCCGTCCGCCGAAGCGTCGTCGGGTATAAGGGTCAGGGAGAGAAATCATGTCACGATACACCGGCCCCCGAGCCCGAGTTTCCCGTCGCCTTGGCACCAACATCTTTGGCACCCGAGGCGAGACCATCGCTCTTGAGAAGCGCCCCTATCCTCCTGGCGTGCACGGTCGCACCCGTCGTCGGGGTAACCAGAGCGAGTACCTGGTTCAGCTTCAGGAGAAGCAGAAGGCTCGCTTCAC
This sequence comes from Acidimicrobiales bacterium, assembly GCA_965216355.1. Lineage (GTDB taxonomy): Bacteria > Actinomycetota > Acidimicrobiia > Acidimicrobiales > SZUA-35 > JAHELU01. The sequence continues at coordinate 4,696,031 of CBDCFR010000013.1, read as the reverse complement.
CTATGGCCTCACCGAGCGTCAGTTCCGTCGGATCTACGCCGAGGCTTCCCGCCGCAAGGGCGTTACCGGTGAGAACATGCTCACCTTCCTCGAGCTCCGCCTCGACAACGTCGTCTACCGGGCCGGCTGGGCCTCCACCCGGCCCCAGGCCCGTCAGTTCGTGTCCCACGGTCACGTGCTGGTGAACGGCAAGCGAGTCAACGTGCCTTCGTACCGAGTCCGCAAGGGCGACGTGATCGAGGTCAAGGAAAAGACCCGCACCAACCCGATCGTGGTTTGGAACAAGGACGTGCTCGATCGCCAGCCGCCGGCTTGGCTTGAGCGCGACGGCGAGTTCGCCATCAAGGTTTACAACGAACCGATGCGTGAACAGATCGACGTCCCGCTGCGCGAGCAGCTCATCGTCGAGCTCTACTCGAAATAACCGTCGTTCGGGCCCGATGGGCCCTCACTTAACGAGTTTCGGCCTGCGGCCAAAACTCGGTCGTAACAACTCAACTCCGCCCGAAGATCCCACAAAGGAAGCGAAATGCTGGTTATTCAGCGACCGACAGTTGAACAGCTTGATGATGGCGACAGCAGCCGCGGCAAGTTTGCCGTTGGGCCACTGGAGCCGGGCTTCGGCCACACCCTCGGTACCTCGCTCCGGCGAGCTCTGCTTTCGTCGGTGCCTGGCGCCGCCGTCACCACGGTGCGCTTCGATGACGCGCTGCACGAATTCGACACCATCAAAGGCGTTGTCGAAGACGTCACCGACATCATCTTGAACATCAAAGACATCGTGCTGACCAGCGAGTCGGAGGAGCCGGTTGTGCTTCGCCTCGACGCTCGTGGTCCTGGTTCGGTCACGGCCGGCGACATCGCCTGCCCGCCCGAGGTTGAGATCCTCAACCGAGACACGCTGCTCGCCACCCTTACCGATCAGGGACGCCTTGCCATCGACCTCACGGTCGAGCGAGGACGGGCTTGGCTCCCGTCCAGTCGAGCCAATGAGTCCAACACCATCGGAGTCATCCCGGTCGACGCCGTGTTCAGCCCGATCCGTCGGGTGTCGATCTCGGTGGAGCCCACCCGTGTTGATCAGTCGACCGACTACGATCGCTTGATTCTCGACATCGAGACCGACGGTTCGATCGCTCCTCGTGATGCCCTGGCTTCAGCCGGCGCCACGGTGCGGTCTCTCTTCCAGCTCATCGAGGAGATGAGTGAAGAGCCCGAGGGCCTTACCCTTGGCGAGGCTCCGGCCGCCGCCTCCGGCTCACCTGATCTCGACCTTCCGATCGAAGACCTCGATCTGTCCGAACGTCCCCGCAACTGCCTGAAGCGGGCCCAGGTCAACACCATTGGTGAGCTGCTCACCAAAAACGAGGACGACCTGCTGGCCATCACCAACTTCGGCCAGAAGTCGTTGGATGAAGTTATCGCCAAGCTCGACGAGCGCGGCCTTACCCTGCGCGGCTCTCGATAGAGAACTGCGCTCAGTAGGAGCTCACCATGCCCGGTACACCCCGTAAAGCTCGTCGTTTCGGCGGCAGCTCGCAGCACCAGAAACTGATGATGGCCAACCTCGTCGCTTCGCTGGTTGCCGCTGAAGGAATCGAGACCACCGAGGCCAAGGCCAAAGCCATGCGCCCAGTGGCCGAAAAGCTCATCACCAAGGCCAAGAAGGGCGGACTGCACAACTTCCGCCAGGTGCTCGGCTATCTCGGTGACGTGGAGATGACCACCAAGCTGTTCGACGAGGTCGGTCCTCGTTACGCCAGCCGCCCCGGTGGTTACACCCGCATCCTGAAGATGGGACCTCGCCAGGGCGACAACGCCCCGATGGCTCGCATCGAGCTGGTTTAAGTCGCTCAGCCTGGCGGCTTCGCCAAGCGAGCTTTCGCTTCGCCGGAACGTCGGCCGAAACACGAATATGAACGAACAAGAAGCCGAACTGTCCACTGTGACCGTTCGGCTTCTTGCTGCTCGGCATTGCCGAAACATCGCGGTTGGGAGGGGTCGATGGCAAATGTGAAGCTTCTTGTGGCCTATGACGGGACTGACTTCCACGGCCTTGCTCCGAATCACGGAGTCCGCACCGTGGTCGGTGAGCTGCAACGAGTGATCGAGCCGCTGATCGGGGAGATCCCCGACATCGTCATGTCTGGTCGAACCGACAAAGGGGTCCACGCCTGGAGCCAGGTACTCTCGTTCACGATGGCCGATGATGCGGTCACCACCGATCGCATTCAGAAATCGGTAAACAGCAGGCTCGGTCCTGAGATCGTGGTTCGGGAGGTTTCGCTGGTCGACGATGACTTCAGCGCTCGCTTTTCGGCAACAGGACGGGCCTACCGCTACCTGATCATCAACCGCCCGGTCAACGATCCTTTCCTGGCCCGAACCGGCTGGTGGGTTCCAACGCCGCTCGACATTGCGGCCATGAATGCCGCCTGCCCGCACCTGGTGGGTGAGCACGATTTCAGCTCGTTCTGCCGTAGGCCAAAACCCGGTCCCTGCCGGGTCTCCGGCGAAGTGCACGAGCCGTCCCTCGTTCGCCGCGTGAACTCGGCGGAGTGGCTCGATCTCGGCGACGGTTTGCTACGGTTCGATATCGCCGGCTCGGCCTTTTGCCATCAGATGGTCCGAAGTATCGTCGGGTTCATGATCGGCGTCGGCACGGGCAAACGGCGACCTGAGGAGTTGCCCGGCGTGCTGGAGGCCAAAGATCGATCAGCGGCCGAGAACCCGGCCCCGCCCAACGGCCTCACGCTGTGGCATGTTGACTATCCGAGCCCGATGGAGGCTGAACAACACGATGGCTGACGCCAAGACAACACTTGTAGAGAATCTACAGAAGTTGAATGAAGCGGTGCTTGAAAGGCTGCAAGGTCTCAGTGAGTACGACCTGCGCCGCCCGCTCACCCCGACCGGAACCAACCTGCTTGGCGTGGTCAAACACCTGGCCAGCGTTCAGGCCGGCTACTTCGGCGCTGTGTTCGGCCGTCCCTGGACAGAAGACATGCCATGGTTTAGTGCTGAAGCCGAGATAAACGACGACATGTTCGCCACACCGGCGGAGTCGAGCCAATGGATCCAAGACTTCTACCGGCGCTCCTGGGAGCACGCGGTCGCAACGTTCGCCGTCACCGAGCTGAACGATAAGGGCAGCGTGCCCTGGTGGTCCGAAGATCGACGCGAAACAGACCTTCACACGGTGTTGGTTCATATGATCGCCGAGACGGCCCGACACGCCGGACATATTGACATCGTGCGTGAGCTGATCGACGGCAAAGCCGGTCGGTTCGATGGTGACTGGAGTTTGCCGGGCGACGATGAGATCGACTGGACCGTCTATCGGGCCAAAGTCGAGTCAGCCGCAACCGAAGCGGCCGAGGGTTGACACCCGCCCCCATCGGGATGAAAGGCTGAACAATGCCCGACCAGCGAGACGAGATATACGTAACTCCTCTGGGGAAACCTGATTCCGAGCTGATTGAGCAGTTCTGGATCCGCTTTCTGGCATCGTCCGGACGAGGAGCCCAGCACATCCCTGAGCCGTGGTGTTTCGGCGACTCCGTGGAGTTGGCCGACGAGCTCATCGAACTGGTACTCGACGGCCCAAAGCGGGCCACCGCTGGATCCGTTGCTGAATACGAGCACGAGGGCGAACCGCTGCCCACGGTTGGTGATCTGTCGATCGTCATGGACGGTTCAATGCGACCGCGAGCGGTGCTGGAGACGACCGATGTTCGTGTCGGGCCCCTGTCATCGGTTGATGACCAGTTTGCCTGGGACGAAGGCGAGGGCGATCGCACCCGGGCTTCGTGGCTCGACGCCCACCACTGGTTCTTCAGCCGCTCCTACACCCGCCTTGGTCTCGACTTCCACCCCGACATCCCGGTGGTGTTCGAACGGTTCGACGTCATCTATCGAGAGAGTTGACCAGAGGTTGTTCGGCCGGCCGATTTAGAGCCTGAAGTCTGGGTACATCGGCCTATATCTGGAATGGTTCCAGGGGGAACTGGTGCTTCGCCATCCAGCTACACTCCGTAAAGAATTTCTATAGTTCTTGTGCATTTCTAAAGGCGGCGAAGGTGGACTACACAGGAATTCAGGAGTTTTCGTCGACGCGAACGGCAGGCAGGCCCTCAGACGAAACCCTGAAGCAGGCAAACACAGAGAGACGCGTGCTCCTGGTCTCATCGGCCGGTGGGCATCTGGCCCAGCTGCTCCTTTTGGAGCCCTGGCTGAAGAACCACGACCGTCGGTGGGTCACGTTTGACTTGGCCGACAGCCGCTCGAAGTTGAAAGACGAGTGGGTGTATCCGGCTGCCTATCCCACCACCCGAAACATCCCGAACCTGCTCAAGAACTTTCGCCTTGCTTGGCAGGTGCTTCGAAGTTACAAGCCCGACGTGATCGTCTCCAGCGGTGCTGGTGTGGCCATCCCGTTTTTCCTGCTGGGTAAGCTCACTGGAACCAAAACGGTTTACCTCGAGGTTTACGACCGGGTCACGTCGCGCACGATGACCGGCCGGATCTGTCGCCCCTTGGCTTCGCTGTTCTGCCTCCAATGGCCAGAGCAGCAGCGGCAGTACGGATCCGGCGTCGTTGTCGGCCCGGTGTATTGATGTCGACGAACCTGGCCGACGCCCCCTCCCCGAATTCGATCGATCGGGTTCAGGTGATGGTTTCGGTCGGGACCGATCACCACCCGTTCGATCGGCTTGTCGAGTGGATCGACGAGTGGCTTCAGCTGAACCCGAACGTCGTATCGTTCATCCAGAAGGGCACGTCGAAGGCCCCCCAGTACGGGCCAAGCGAGGATGTCGTCTCTCACGAACGTCTGCTCTCGTTGTTCGGCCAGGCCATCGTGGTCTGCCACGGAGGCCCGGCCACGGTCATGGAGGCCCGCAACGTCGGGGCACTTCCGATCGTCGTGCCTCGCAACCCGGAACTCGGTGAGCACGTCGACGAACACCAGATGTTGTTCAGCCGGCATCTGGTCGATAACGACCTGGCCGTTGTGGCCAATACCAAAGCGGAATTGTTCGAAACGTTGGATAGCGCCATCGGGAGTCCGGAATCGTTCACAATTCCAGCAAAACAGCAGGTTTCGGAAGGAGTGGTTCGGCTCGGTGAACAGATCGACCGCTTGCTCGAAATTGTCACACCACTCGACCCCGAAAGCGCCCAGCCGCAAGAACCTGAGTTGGCCGACCAACCCGATCATCTGGTTGACCAATCAGTGACCGTGGTGATCGCAACCCGGGACCGTCCCGAACTTCTCCAACGGGCGCTCAACGGCGTACTTGCTCAAGATCACGCCGACTCGATAACGGTCATCGTCGTACACGACCAGTCCAGCCCGGATCCCTCGCTGGAACGTAGTGAGCAGTCGGAGGCCGGGTTCGCTCGTGAGGTTGTTGTCACGACCAACTCGCACAGCCCGGGTTTGGCCGGGGCCCGCAACACCGGCATTCAGATGGCCGGCGGATCTTGGATCGCGTTCTGTGATGACGACGACGAGTGGCTGCCCGGAAAGCTGACAGCGCAATTCGATGCCCTGGCCGCAACACCCACGGCGCGGGCGGCCTGTACCGGGATCTTCATCCACTACGAGGGCAAGGACACGTATCGTCGCCCCGAAGCAGCGAAGCTCACATTCGACGGTTTCCTTCGGGATCGAATGACTGAAGCCCATCCGTCGTCGTGGTTGGTCCACACCGATACGTTGCGGGGCGAGATCGGTCTCGTGGACGAAGAAATTCCCGGCGGCTACGGCGAAGACTATGACCTCTTCCTTCGTACCGCCCGCCAAACCGACATCGCGGTAGCCGAAGATCCACTTGTTCGAATCTGGTGGCACGGTGCGTCGTTTTTCTTCGAGCGCTGGCAGACCATCGACAACGCCCTCGAATACCTGGTCGACAAGTATCCCGACTTCAATCGTCACCCGGATGGACTGGCCCGGATACGAGGCCAGCAGGCAATCGCTCAGGCTGCCATGGGGCACCGTTCCGCAGCGCTACGGACGATGCTGGCCACCGCAAAGCTTCGTCCGCTTGAAAAACGCCTGCCCGTGGCCTTGGCCGTGCTCGCCGGCCTACCTGCGGAAAGAGTTCTTGGTGCAGCTCATCGATTTGGAAAGGGTGTGTGATGAAACCCAGCCAGGACGTGCGTCCACGGCGCATCTCACTGTTGGCGGCTCTCGCCCTACTTGTTTCAACCATTGTGGTGGTCAGCTCGCCTCCCGAGGCAGCTGAGGCCCAAGCCACCAACGTCGCCATCGGCAAGGCTGCGTCGCAGTCGAGCCTCTGCCACGGGGGAGTGGCCTCGCGAGTCGTCGACGGCAACACCAACGGAGTCTGGGGCAACGGTTCGGTGGCTCACACCTGCAATGAGGCCCAACCGTGGATCGATATCGATCTCGGCCAGGCCTACCAGGTCGACACCATCAAACTGTGGAATCGCACCGACTGTTGCGCCGATCGCACGAGCAACTACTCGATCTTTGTGTCACCAACACCGATGTCCGGCCGTTCGTATGCCGACCTGTCGGCCGATGCCGCCGTCTGGGGCGAGTTCCGTGCCGCCGCACCGAACCCATCAGCCACCTTCTCCGCCGGAGGCTTCTCCGGACGCTACGTTCGACTCCAGCTCAGCGGCACGAATTTCATCAACGTCGCCGAGCTTGAGGTGTTCGCCGCTGGGGGAGGAGGGGGCGGGGGTCAAGCCAATCTGAGCCAGAGCATCATCCGTACCGATGGGGTCGAGGGTGGCGTCACCTCACAATCCAACGCCCTCGTCGATGCCCAGGTCTGGGACATTGAATTCGTAGGCAACCGGGCCTTCGTGGCCGGCAAGTTTGAGCGGGTTGTGCGAGCCACAACCGACTGGGCTCGGGTTGATCAACCCTTCCTGGCCGCCTTCGACATGAGCACAGGTTCATGGGATCCGAGCTTCCGTCCCCAACTCGACGGACCCGCGTGGGCTCTCGACGAAGGTCCCGACGGGCAGCTGTACGTTGGCGGGGAGTTCAGCACCGTCAACGGTGTGAGCCGTCCCGGGCTGGTTGCGTTCGACACCGCGACCGGCGATGTCGACAGTGAGTTCGACGGCTGGGTGGAACGGCGCTGGTCCGACAGCCTGGCGGTTATTCGCGATTTACATCGCCATGGCGACGACCTCTACGTGATCGGTAGCTTCTCCCACGCAACCGATGGCTCAACCACGATGCAGGCCGGCAAGGTTGCACGATTCGACGCCGCCACCGGTGAGCCCGACCGGGCATGGGTGCCGGTTCTCAGCGGCCGCTCCGGCTGGGCGATCGACACCAGCGACGACGGTCAGCGGGTATTCCTGGGCGGCCAGTTCAGCTACGTGAACGGTGCCAACGATACCGATCTTTTCGCCGCCGTGGATGCCGCCACCGGAGCCTTGATCCCGGGGTTCGACAATGGATTCAACGCCCCCCGGAGAGCGGTTTGGCCAACCGGTGGCATCGTCTACGACCTTTCGGTGGCGGGCGATCGGGTTTACCTGGCCGGCGCCGAACACTTCTGGGAGGCCCGATCGGCGGCCAACGGACAGTCGCTGCAACTAACGCTGAGTTACAACGGCAACTGGTTCAACGACACCCAGGTCGCCGAACTCGAGCTTGGCAAGATGTGGATCGGCTGTCACTGCTATAGGCATTGGGGCTACTCCAACCACGACATCGTGTCGGCTACCGGTCAAATCACAGGAACTCTCACTCGAGGGGTTCAGGCCGGCGACGGAGTTTGGGCCGTTGACGCCGCTCCCGACGGCTGTCTTTGGATGGGCGGTGACCTCCGTGGTACCCGCAACCTCCACGGGTATCCCGACAACGGAAGCTTTCGTTGGGTTGGACGCTTCGCCCGCTTCTGCCCCGAGGGTGGTCCGCCCCAACCGCCTCCACCTCCGCCCGGCGGAAATGAGGAACTGCTGGCCGCCGGCTCCAACTGGAAGGTCCTGGCCGCCACCGAGTGGCCCCAGAGATGGACCGAAAACGGTTTCGATGCCGGTTCGTGGATCAACGCCACTGCCGAGTTTGGCTACGGCGACGGCAACGAAGCAACCGTTATCAGCAACGCCACCCGTCCGGCCGCCGTGCTCGGTCGGGCCACGTTCACCGTGGACGACCCAGACGCTTTCGAGCAACTTATGTTTGAGGTGCAGGCCGACGACGGAGCGACGGTCTGGATCAACGGCAATCCTGTCGTTGCCCAGAATATTGCCGATGGAACAATCGACGCATCCACGCTCGCCACTCGATCGGTCTGGGGCTCTGATGAGCGGGCCTGGACCGAGTACCGGGTCGACGCCGATCACCTCATCGCCGGTACCAACGTCGTGGCCGTCTCGGTTCATCAAGGCTGGAGCGGAAGTAGCGACTTGGGATTCGATCTTCGTATCGAGGGCTTGGCCGATGCCGCCGGGGCCGACGACCCTGAGCCCAACATCTCGATTGCCACGCCGCAGCCTGACGCTGTTGTGTTGCGAGCCTACGGCGACGCCTCCCGCTACCTGGAAGATGCCGCTGGAGCGCCCGACGGATGGACAGCGCCGGGCTTCACCGACGGTTCCTGGAACCCGGGCACGGGATCTCTCGGTTTCGGTGAGGACAACATCGACACCGTAATGAACCATGGACTGACCACGTACTACATCCGGGCCTCGTTCGACATCCCGGCGGGCGAAGTTGGTCAGCCGATGGTGGTGGAGATGCAACGAGACGACGGTGTCGTGGTCTACCTGAACGGGAGCGAGATCGGTCGCGACACCATGCCCGACGGTCCGATCGATTCGTCGACTCGAGCCTCCGCATTCATCTATGGTGCCGCCGAGTCCGAGACGATCTCATTCACGGTGCCGGCCGGGTTGGCTCAGGCCGGAGGAAACGTGTTGGCCATTGAGGTCCATCAGGCCGATCCCAACAGCGCCGACCTCCAGGCCCGCTTCCGAGTCAGGACCGCCCCGTAATCGTGCGCTCGCTTCGGATCGTCTCGTCGGCGCTTGCGGCTGCAACCATTCTGGTCGCAGGCTGCAGTTCCCTCGACTCACTGGCTTCCGACGATGACCGATTGGTCACGTCGGATCGGTCGTCGTCGACCATCGACCTCAGCCTCGGTCAAGATCTGGAGACACCCGAAGTCGGCGGCCAAGATCTGATCGCCGCCGACCCGGACGAGCAGGCGATGCCGTCACCAACGCCATCCAGTGACATGGGCGACCCTGAATCGGCGACCGCCGATGTCACCGAAGGTACGTCGTCTGATCAGGGCCAGAGCAGTGGTGAAGCCGGCAACACGGGTTCGGGTACAGCCGACGGCTCCGGTGCGAACGTCGACAACGACGTGGCCGATGCCGTGCTCTCCCCAAGCGAGAAGCTTGAGAACTCCGAGTATCTGAACACGGCGGCGACCGACGCCGAGCTTGATGTGGCTGATGCCGAGTCGTGCAGCTCTCTGGCTGCGGTAATCGTCGACCAACACCAATCGCTGCTCGATGAGCTTGGCGACGCGGGCCGCACCGATGATGCGGCGATCAATCTGGCCTTCGAGCAGTCGGCGGTCAACTCCCAGCTGGCAGTGCTGAAAGCTGCGGCCCTCGGATGCTCGGACCCCGAGCTGAACGGCCTGATTTGTGAACGTACAGAAGATCTGGTGGCGTACGGCGACGTAGGCGAAGACCTACTCGCTCAGATCGAAAGTAGCTGTTAAGGCGTCTGGAAATGTGTCAACCACAGGGGCCCGCACAAGGCGGTATCCAGAAGGTGGATCACGCCGCCGTCAGGCCACCGCTCGAGTGGCTAAGCGACATTATCTGGCCAAGCGGCACCGGTCGACTGGTTCCAGGTCATGACGTAGCAATCGCTCCCGCCCGTCGGCTGCGATGGTGGGCGTCACCATCCCCGCAGCAAGCCGAGATCCTCATCCCGGCGGGCTCCTTGGCTGCTGCCGGCACCGCCAGCCGTCGTTACCACGACGGAATGGGAACGGCGCGGAGGCTACGCAACCTCACGGCCGAACTCATGTTCAAGGTGCCGCCGGTGGCCCGACCGATTCTGGATGGTCGTGTGGTCGAGGCGGTCGGCAAGGATCTCGATCAGGGGATCCTTTCGGAACTGACGAATATTGTCGCCGACCAACTCGATGGTCAAGAACTGCACGTGGCCATAACCCTCAGCCGGCCGAAATCGAACCGCAAGCCTGTGTTGCAGCTCTTGCGAGACGATGGCCGCTGTATCGGCTGGGCCAAGGTCGCCGCCAATCCGTGGACCGGCGAATTGATTGCCAACGAAGCTCGGTGGCTCGGCAGTCGTCCGGTGGAGCCCCTGGTCAACCCGGAGTTGATCGACGAGCTGGTGATCGACGGTCGGCGGGTCCTGGTGATGAGTAACGTGGCGCCGGCTCGCCGTTGGGGCAGGAGAAACGTCGACGAACCAAACCCGGAGCTGATTCGCCAGATTGCGCAAACAGGCAGCCATCAGGTGGCGGCGGTGGGCGACACGGCTTGGTGGCGCTCGGTTGAGGACGTGCTCGGCCACGCTGACACCGACGAGAAGCTGGCCATCACCCAGGTTTTGGAACGAGCGACAGATCGTCCATTGGTTGTGGGCGCCTGGCACGGCGACCTTGCTCCGTGGAACATCATGAGCAGTCCGTCGGGTTCCGGTCGGTTACATCACCACGTAATCGACTGGGAGTACGCGGCCGACGAAGTGCCCGTCGGTTTCGACATCTGCCATTTCCACACCCAGGTCGGGGTCGAGGTGATGGGCCGGGATGCCACTGCAGCCCTGGAACGGAGCGCCCGGCGGTCGTCGGCCGCGCTCGTCGACGTTGGTGTTTCCACTGCTGACGTTGCCGTCGTCTTCGACTTGTATCTGGTGGAACTGATCCGACGGACACTGTCTCTTCGAGCCGCCGGCCTGCCCGTCGATCAGATAACACACGGCGCTGCAGCCGCCGAGCGCATCCTGCGAGCCGATCGGTGAAGGGCGACACTTCCCGTGTCAGTGGGCCGAGTCCCACGGCCACGACTTCGATTGGAGTGTCATGTCAACGCGGTTGATTTCCCGGTTCAGCCATGGGGAGGTGTGGGAACGTCCCGGTCTCCGAGAAGTCAAGGCCGGTGTCCGGCGGGGCTACGAGGAACTCTGCCTGGCCACCTCATCCTCCCGAGTCCTACCCGATTTGGTCGTTGCCGGCGTTCAGCGCAGCGGAACCACGGCTCTCTGCGAGGCCCTGTATCGTCTGCCGATGGTTGAGCGGCCTCGGCGGGGCAAAGGATCCCACTACTTCTCCTACAACTACAGTCGTGGCTGGAAGTGGTTCCAGGCTCAGTTTCCCACCTCCATGTGGGCCTCGCGGGTGGAACGACGCACCGGCAACCCGCTGTTCTGTATGGACGCCTGCCCCTACTACCTTTTCCATCCCTTTGCGGTGGAACGTATGGCCAAGGAACTACCTGACGCCAAGGTGCTCGTAATGTTGCGAGATCCGGTTCTCCGGGCCGAATCGCACTTCCACCATTCAGTGGCCCATGGCAACGAATCGCTTGGCTTTCAAGAAGCTCTCGACGTCGAGCCGGAACGGCTGCAAGGTGAAACCGAACGCATGGCTCAGGATTGGACCTATTGGAGCCACGCCCACGAACACCACTCGTATCTGGCTAAGGGAATGTACGCCGCTCAGTTGAAGCGGCTGTTTGAGCACTACCCGTCCGATCAAGTGATGGTCATCCAGTCAGAGAATTTCTACCGTGACGCCGACCGGGTTCTCGGCGAGGTCACCGACTGGCTTGGCCTGCCCCCGGTTGGCTTGACCGCGTCTGACGATCGCAACAGCCATGGTCCGAGAGACGTGGATCCCGATATCCGAACGCGGCTGGTGGAGGCGTTTCGTCAGCCGAATGAGGAGCTGTTCGAATTGGTTGGCCGTCGCTACGACTGGATCAGCTGAACAGCCGGGACAAACGGCCAAGCTTTGGGTGGTCGACGATGCCCGAGAGCTGATCGAAAGCCAGTGTGCGTCGGAAGATCAGGCAGAGAACACACTGAACCATAAAGCCTCCGAGGGCCAGGATGATCAGGCGGACCAGACTGTTGCCGCCGAGCTGTCCGGTGACCCAGGCCAGGGGAGCGTATGACGCCACGGTGATAAGCATTGCGGCCATCAGCCTTGGGCTCAACCCGTGAACCCCGTCGGAACGCCAAACCCAACCAACGGCTGAGAGCCGCAACGTGATACGTGAAGCCGCCCATGCGATCGCTGCTCCCAGGAGTCCGAGGGGAGGGATCAAACCGACCGACAGAACGATCACCAAGATGAGCGCGACGATGTGGTTGACCAGTGAGGCCAAACTGTGACCGGTCATGAGCAGCAGTGTGTCGCCAAACCCGAGACCGACGATGATCATCATGGCCACCGCAAATACCCGAACTACAACCACACCTTCGGCGAAGTCATCGCCAAACAGTTGCAGCAAGGTTTCCGCTTCAAACAGCAGCAGGAGGAAGGCCGGCCAAAGGGCGAGCACGTTCCAGGCCGCGAAATTGCGGATGAGCTGGTTGACGTCATCGGAGCGACCGAGTCTGAAGCCCGCGCTCATATGAGGCGCCAACGCCTGCGATGTGGCAAACATGATCAGCTGACCGATAAGGATCAACCTGCCGGCGGCGCCGTAGACTCCGACGTCGGCCTCGGTCAGGAAGTAGGCCACCAGCAAGAGATCGAGACGTTCGAGAGCGGCCGCCACCACATCGGCCACAGCTCGAATTCCGGAGTAACGCCAGTACTCCCCGGAGTCGAACAAACCGTGTCGCTCGTCGGTTTCAGAGCGCGCGACGCGCCGGTAGATCCACAGAGCAACCGGCGTCATCGATGCGACCGCCGCCACCAGCCAGGCGTAGGCCAGGGAGCTCACCTGCATGGCTGCCGCCGCGGCGATTGCCACCAGAACCAGTTGGGTGACCGGGCGGATGATCTGGTTGGAAAGAACCGACGGTCGCATGGTCCCGAAGCCCCGGCTGGCTCCGCACAGAACTTGGCTGAGGGCGAAGAACGGGGCTGCGAGGGCCAGCACGCGGATCATCGTGGCGAGCTGGTTGGTCTGCAACTCGTCGTCGATCAGGAGGCCGGCCAGCGCCTCGGACAGGGTGAAGCCGATGATCGACAACAGCAACGACACCGCAATGGTTGCCAGCACGGCGGTACGAACAACCGACTCGATGGCGCTATGACGCTGATCGGCTCGCAACCGAGCGATGAAAAACACCAGGCTGGACTCGCCACCCATTCTGGCGCTGGCCGCGGCTAGAGAGAAAAGGGCGATGGCGGTGAAGAAGACCCCGGAATCGACCGCTCCGTAGGCGTTGGTTACGACGGTGACGGTGGCGAAGTTGGCCACCGCCGAGACCGCGACGCCGACGATATTGAGGGCCGAGCCTCGCGCCGCCTGTCCGGTCTGTAGCTGTTGGCTGTCCGCCATGGATGCGGTCACTTCGGACGTCTCGGTCCTAGGGCATCGTCAGGCCAAAGGGCGATGGCGGTCGCCCCCACCATGATGAACAGGCGTACAGGAAGGTGTCCGTAGAACGGGATCTGGATCAAACCGACCAGCAGCGAAACCTTGGCCCAATGAGCCACGATCGACTGGGGTCGGGAGCGTAGAAACCCGGTGACAAAAAAGAACACATACAACGCGGCGGCGATGAACCCGTGGGCGAACATCACGGCCCAAAGCTGACCGTGGGTTCCGAGAGGTGGGCCGTCGGGATTGATCTTGCTGGGCAACGGGGTGCCGTGTCCGATGAACGGCGAACGGAGCGTCTCGCTTATCGATTCGGAAAGGATGATCAGGCGGGTGGCATTGCTGTCGTCGGCTCGGACACTGAGCTGCTCGGCCGCCGCCTCAACCACTCCCAAGGCAACAGCGGCCACGATCCCAATGACAACCACGGTGGCCACCGACAAGATGGTGATAATGCGCCCGCTACGCAGCCACACCCAGAAGAATCCATAGCTCAACCCGATGATGAGGCTAAGCCAGGCTCCCCGGTTCAACGCCAGAAGGAAGGGGACACTCCCGACGGCGAATCCAAACCAGATCAACCAACGAGGGACCCCGATCCGTCGATCCTGCAGACCGGCGATCGCGAACGGGGTGAGCATGGCGACGGCCGAACCCCACGCGTTGGTGTACGAATAGGGTCCGGCAGGACGATTGAGCTGCACACCGTTCCAGAAGATCTGAACCTCGGCTAGACGGGGTTCGGTGAGATCGCGGATGAACTCGCTTGAGCGCACAAACCCTGGCAGGAACTGCTGGGCCACCGACGGCAGGGTGAGTGTGGGAAACATAAGAGCGGCCGCTCCAAGAGAGACCGTAACCAGCCACAGAAAGATCAGGGCTCGTATGGTGGCCCGTCGAGCCCGCCAGCCGGTGGGCTGGGCCAGATACACATAGGCGATGAATGCCGCCAGGTACCACGAGGCTCGCATGATCCAAAGGGCCAGCCGGGCCGGAGTGTTCACGCCGACGATCGATGCCGCAACCACAACAATGAACAGAGCAAATGTGAGCGTGCCTGGGTGTACTTTGAGCGGCCGCGATCGCATCAGGGCGATGATCATGAAGGCGGCAATAGCCGGGAAAATCGCCGGTGCGAGGCCAAGTACCCAGGCAATCGGGTAGCCGGCCATCATTGCCGCATACTGGTATCCCTGCAGCGGTTTGGCTTTTTGCGCCTCCAGCGTTATCGGAGCGCGCGTGTGTGAGCGGCGAATCGGCGGCGGGGCAACCGGCCTGCTGTCCGCCGTAACGGAGGCCACCGGGTTAGATGTCCTGCAGTTCCCGGTCGTTCATGACGCCGGTTGAGACCCGAGCAAGAACTTCGGCCGGGATGGATGCGAGAGCGTCTTGAAGCTCGATGTTGGCCTCGGAGCCGATGGCTTCCGTTGTCGACATGACGACGCCGTCGATCTGATCTTCAAACGAGGCAACCCGCACGGCGTCGGCGAGCTGGCCGGCCACGATGATGGTGGCGTCGAACTGTTTCTTGGCCGTGCCGACAACCCGGGATAGACGCATCGGCGAGAAGGCCGAACCGGTCATTGGGCTGGATCGACCGCTGGGCAGAACGGCAAGGCCGCTGAGATCGGGCATCTTTCGCACCGCGTCCTCCAGGGCGATTTCGTCGAGGAGCACATCTTTAAGGCCGGGGTTTGGATCGAGCTCGAGTAGGCGGCTGAGAATCGACTCTTCGAGAATGGCGTCGACCACCAGCACCTCGGCGTCACGTTCCCGCAAGGCCTTGGCCAGAACCAGGCCGATGGCGATGGCCTGTTGCCTGGTTTGTTCGCCGACCACGAGCACCACCATGGATCGGTGTGGAAGCTCGGCGCCGATGTCTTTGATTGTCTGCTGAAGACTGCTGCCAACAACAAGACTCCCGGCCGTCTTCGCTTGACCTTCGCTCACCCACGGAGCGAATTCGGCGGCATTTTTGTTGTCGAGCTCGGGAAGCTCAGGCAGGCCCTCAAACGATGGGCGGTACGACTGGTCGGCGAACTGCAATTGGCCGACACCGTTGACGGCCTCCGGGCTGGTTGAGCCGTTGGTGGCGGGCTCGGCCGAGGCATCGGTGAGCACGGCGTTGCTGGGTTCCGACCGCTGTTTGATCAGATCGTCGATGGGGTGTGTGACCAAGTTGGCCGCTGGTACTGGTTGTTGCCGGTCAACACCATCGGCTGGGTGAGTCACAACCCTGGCGGCCGGGGCCAGGCCGTTGGCCGATTCGTTTAACGCTTGGCTGACACCGTCGGGGGTGGGTTGGGTCTCGGGGAGCGGGTTGGTCTCAGCCTGACCCGGAGGGTTGAGGGCGGCCAGCGCCGGGTTGCGGGGCCGATCGGGCTGGATTCCGAACCCGGCTCTGATCGCGGCCACAATCTGGGCCAAAAGGCAACCGAGGACCAGGCCTGCGGCTATGCCGCCAACCGTCAACACCAAAGGCGAGGCGCCGGAAACTTCCGTCGGACGGATCGCCGGATCGATCAACTGGCCCCCGCGGACAGCCTGAGTTGACACCGAGGCCAAGGCGTCCTGCTGGGCTCGAAGTTCACCCTCGAGCGAATCTTTGTCGATCAGGAGGGATGAATAGGCTTCGGAATCGGGGACCACGGCCGAAAGTCGGGCTTCAACATCCGAAAGGTCGGCCTTAAGTCGACTGATGCTCAGCTGAATGTCACTATCGAGCCGGGTGAGCTCGGAGGCGATCAAGGCGCTGCGATGTTCGATGTAGTTGTTGGCGAAGGAGTTGGCCACGATGGGGGCAACGTCGGCGTCGGCCGCAGAGTAAGTGATCTCGAGAATCGACGAGTTGCGGGGGTTGTCGATCGAAAGATTGCTGGAGAGTTCGGAGGTGCCGATGTTGATTGACTGCTCGGCGAGATCTTCGGCCACCTGGATAACGACGGCGTTGGAAGCGGCGAGAACGATTTCGTTGGGGATGTTGATTGGGCCGTCGAAGTCAAGCTGTTGGGTGGCGTCGTCGGTGGCCGGGGTAACGAGAACCGACGCTGTAGCCTCATAACGATCGGGTAGCAGCGCCGATGCGGCAAAGCCAAGGCCGCCACCGATCAGCATGAGCGCGAGGATGAGGTACCAATAGCGGAAAAGTGGCCTCAAATATTGGTCCGCCGTAACGAGTGACCCGCTCTGTTCCATATTCACATCTCCGGTCCGCCGCCAGCAGAGATGGACCCGAACGGATACCTCAACCGTCGAGCCCACAACACCGCCTGTTCCAACCGAAAGCTTATCAAAACCGTGCGAAATGTACCGTTCTGAAGGGGGTTCAGGGGGTAGCTTTGCCCGTCGGCGAAAGCAGCGAAGTAGCATCGGGGCATGGCTGAGTTGATGACCGAATTAGGTGCTGATGCATTCGATTTTTGGCTGGGGGAGTGGGACTGCGAGTTCGATGGTGGCCACGCCGTAAACACCGTCTCACGGGAGTTCGAGGGCAACGTGTTGCAAGAGGACTTCGTGGTCGACGCACCGCGGCCGTGGCACGGCATGAGCTTTTCCGTCTACAACCCGTTTGACGGTTGGCGACAGACCTGGATCGATGAGTCGGGCAGCTACTGGGCGTTTGTCGGTTGTCTGGTCGACGGGAACCCGTCGTTCGCCACGCCGGTGCCGATTGATGGCACCGATGAGAAGCCCGCTCGCTTCAAGCGGATGGTTTTCACCGACATCACCACCGACGGGTTTCACTGGCGTTGGGAGTCCTCTTCGGACAACAACCCTGATGGCAGTCAATGGTCGGTGGATTGGGAGATCGACTACCGCCGGCGCACCTAGTTCAGCTCATCGCTGAACTAGCTCCAGAACGCATCGTAGACCTGCGGTCGTTCGTACACGAACGATGCCGACTCAACCTTGTCGCCGTCGAATTCGAACACGACGATCTGTCTCTCGTCCAGGCTTCGTCCGTTCCGAGATCCGCGAACCGTGACCAAGGCCACCGCTCGCTCGTCGTTGGCGACGACGTCTCGAAGCTCGAGTTGAAGACCTCCGCCGGTCTTTTTCGCCACAAGCTTCCAGAATTCGAAGATCTCATTGGGGCCGGTGTACGTTCCGGCCAGATCGCCCTCGCCGTGGATGATCCATCTCGTCTTCTGTGACAACATTGCCGCAAGCACGGACCCGTCGCCCTGCGCCATAGCTTCGTAGCCCTGGCGCACCAGCTGTTCATATCGGTTCATCTTGTTCCCTCCGCTGACTTCGGTATCAGGCTAGTTCGGCATAGTGCCGCCCGCTGGATGGCGGTGGGCCTGGAAGGCGTAACATCCGCCGGTTGGGTTCCGAGCGTGAACCTCAAGAACGTCAGGGTCGTCGAGAAGTTCTTCCACGTGTTGGGTGATTGAATCCTCGGGTGTGAGGTGCCGGACTTTGCTGTAGGCGATCATCCGGTCGTTGCCGTACGGTCGTAGCGTCATCGGTCGCCCCTCGAACTCCGGTGGGAGCGTGCCGTTTGCCCCTGGGCAACTGTCGGCATGGACCACAACCGGGCCGGTTTCGACGTAGGGCCCGCTCCATGTGAAAGGTGACCAAGCGATGATGGCTACGTGATCACCGGGCACGGAATCCTGGAGACAACATCGGAGGGGCCAGCCTCCTTCGGGGTCGACAAAGGGTTCGATTGGGTTGCCGCCGTGGTCGATCCCAGCCTGCAGCGCCTCGCTCAGAGCGTTGTTGTCGATTCCGATTACTGTGAATTTTGCTGTGAATTCTCCCATGGCGTGATCATGGCATCTCGCAGTCAAAACTGCTGGCGTCTTTCGGCCAAGGCAGCGAGTACATTCCGAGGTTGGATGTCGCTCCGACCCACCCGTAGAATACCTAGTCGGCCCTGACACGCCTGGTGACCGCTTCGTCGGAAGCCAGCGGCAGCCTGAACGGGCGGCCTCCACAGGGCAACCTGCTCTCGAGCGGCACCAGAACGGTTCCGCCGGTAGCTTGCTGGCCAAGCAGAACTACATGATTTGAAAGAGTGCTGTCGTGAAGACGTACACCCCCAAAGCTTCAGAGATCCAGCGAGACTGGTTCGTGGTTGACGCCGAAGGTATGACCCTCGGTCGTATGGCAACCGAAGTTGCGCGTGTCCTGCGGGGCAAGCATAAGCCGACGTTTGCTCCTCATATGGACATGGGCGACCACGTCATCATCGTCAACGCCGACAAGGTGGTGCTTACCTCCAACAAGGCTCAGACCAAGCTGGTGCACCGTCACTCCGGTTATCCCGGTGGTCTCAGCAGCGAGACCTACGGCCATTACCTCGATCGTCGTCCGGCCGATGCCGTTCGTCGTTCGGTTGTCGGGATGCTGCCCAAGAATCGCCTTGGTCGTCAGCAGGCTCGCAAGCTCAAGATCTACGCCGGACCCACTCATCCGCATTCGGCCCAGAAGCCGCAGCCGATGGAAATCGCTGGCGCTACCCGAGAAAGCTGAGAAGACTCGTGTCAACCATTCAAGCCACTGGCCGTCGTAAGCAAGCTGTAGCTCGGGTTCGCATGACTCCGGGCTCCGGAAACATCACCGCCAACGGCCGAGCCTTCGAGGACTACTTCCCGTCGGCTGTTCACCGCACCCTCATCACCGAGCCGCTGCGGGTCACCTCGGCCGAGGAATCCTACGACATCGACGTCACCCTGCACGGTGGTGGCCTTTCCGGCCAGGCCGGTGCGTTCCGTCTCGGTATCAGCCGGGCGCTCGTTTCGGTGAATGAAGAAGACCGTTCCGGTCTGCGTGGTGCTGGTCTCCTGACCCGTGATCCCCGTAAGAAGGAATCGAAGAAGTACGGTCTCAAGAAGGCCCGTAAGGCACCGCAGTACAGCAAGCGTTAATCGCTTTCGGAGGCTTGCCTTCCGTGTCCATTCCTACCTTTGGCACCGACGGGGTTCGAGGCCGCGCTGGAATTGAGCTGACCACGATCGTGGCCGAAGCCCTTGGAAGGGCTGCTTCGGAGATCCTCGGCGGAAGCCGCTTTGTTGTTGGGGCCGATACCCGTCAGTCGGGTCCGCCACTTATAGCGGCGTTGGCCCGCGGCATGGCGCAGAACGGTGTTGCGGTCGATGATCTCGGCATCGTGCCGACCCCGGCGGTTGCCTGGACCTCAGGCGAACGTGGGGTTGGCGGGGCGATGATCTCGGCCTCCCACAATCCGTACCACGACAACGGAATCAAGCTCTTCGCCCCAGGTGGTGTCAAGCTGCGGCCTGAGGTTGAGGCCAAGGTCCAAGCCCGCTACGTGGAGCTGGCCAGTGCCGCCATCGACGCCGCGGCCAATGGCGGCCATGTCGACGCTCATGAGTCGGCGTTGGAAGCCAAGCTGCCGTCATCCGACCCTTCGTTGGTCGCCGGGTGGATCGAGTCGATCTCAGCGTCGGTCGAGCCGGGAGCGTTCGAAGGAATGCACCTGGTGATCGACTGTGCGCACGGCGCCGCCTACGACATCGCTCCTGAAATCTTCCGTCAACTTGGTGCCGACGTGATGGTGATCGGTAACGAGCCGACGGGAACCAACATCAATGACGGTGTCGGCTCAACCGCTCCCGACAAGCTCATCAAGACCGTGCTGGCCAATGGGGCCGACGCCGGTTTGGCCTTCGATGGTGATGCGGACCGCTTGATCGCCGTCGGTCACGACGGGCACATCATCGACGGCGACCGCGTGATCGGTTTGTTGGCTCGAGATTGGGCTGCAAACGGGCGTCTTCGTGACAACACCGTTGTGGTCACCGTGATGACGAACCTCGGGTTTCATCAGGCGATGTCGGAAGTCGGCATCAAGGTGCTGACAACCGCCGTCGGCGACCGTCATGTGCTGGCAGCGCTGGATGATCACGGTTTATCGCTGGGCGGGGAACAGTCCGGCCACGTGATCTGTCGAGACCTGGCTTCAACAGGCGACGGCATCCTGGCCGGTGTGCAGTTGCTTGATGTGGTGGCTCGTAATGGGGAGCTGCTGTCGGATCTGGCCGAAGGGGTCATGACCACCGTGCCCCAGATTCTTCGCAACGTCATGCTGCCGGCCCGGAATCCCGACGCCGCCGAGCTCATTTCGTCCGAGATCGAGGCGGTGGCTGCGGCTTTTGGCGACAACGGCCGGGTGGTCGTTCGTCCTTCCGGCACCGAGCCGTTGCTTCGGATCATGGTCGAACATGTCGACCAATCCACCGCAAAAAAGGCGGTTGACGACTTGGTGTCAGCGGCGGAACAAGTCCTCGGCTGAGATCACTGGTCTGTGATCCCTGTATCGTTTCCGACATGACCGTCGTTGGGATCGGGGCCGACCTTGTTGACATCGAACGCATGCGTTCGATTATCAATCGACGTCCTCGGTTCGTGCAGAGGGTGTTCACCACGGCGGAACGTGAATACTGTTCCAAGACCCGTGACCCGTCCGAACGCTATGCGGCTCGCTTTGCCGCCAAGGAAGCGGTTCTGAAGACGTTGGGCGTAGGGCTTGGCGGCGCCGACTTCGGTGACATCGAGGTCGTTCGCCTCCCATCCGGGCAGCCGGAGTTGCGTATCACCGGTCGGGCGGCCGAGTTGGCGGCCGCAAAAGGAATCAGTCGGTGGATGATCACCATCACCCATTCCGAGAATCTGGCTCAGGCCTTTGTGGTCGGCTTGAGTTCGTAATGGTCGACTACGCGGGCTACGGACACAGCCCTCGGCTCACGGCAGCGTTGAGCAAAATCTGGGCGACCATGGCCGATGACTACGGGCTGTTGCCGGGTCTGCCGTTTGACGCTGTGATGGCTCGCTTCCAGTCCGGCGAGATTGCTGAGATGTCGAGGTGTCTACCTCGGTTGGTCAACCTGATGGTCGACTACGAATTGACGGTTTCGCAGGCGGCGGAAGTGATCGAATGCCTCGTTGAGGGGCCGTGGTCCGACGATCAGCGGCACCTCCTGGTTGAAATGCTTGATGCTTGGTGGTTCGAGGTGCTGATTCGCAACGACGGCGAACACCACCCCGACTACACACCCGACGTTGTGCTTGGGCTGTTGGCTCGAACGGGAGCTCCGATGGTTCGTTGGCTACAGGTGTGGCTGGCCGAGATCGATGGTCCGCCGGCGGTGCATTTGGCCACCGCTTTGCTCGATGGCTTTGATGGTCCGGCTTGGAGCGGGCAGGGGGATCGTCGAGGTCAGGTGATCGCCTGGGCCAGGACCGAGACCGTTACCAACGGGCTCATGTTGGTAGGAGGATCCCACGTCGACTCGGAAACAATGAGCGCCGTGCTCGACCGGCTACTCGACCCCGATTAGTCAGCCACACCATTCAATTCGTCGACGACAGTGATGAGATCGCCGTAGGCCACAAAGTCGGCCGAGATCACGGTTGGCAGGATCCCTCGCTCCTCGTGGCACTGCTCCAGCCGGGGTCGGAGCACATCGACGAGGTTGATGGTTCTGTTGTTGTTGATGGCCGGCGTGATGAAGTGGTTGACCATGAACAACGGACTGTCGGCCCGGCCCCGGTTCATGTCACAAGTGAAGTCGTCGACGGTCGAAAAGCTGAACGGTGTCTCCTGCACAAAATCAAACGCCTGGTGTAGCCATTCGATGTCTCCGCCGTCTTCCTCGACCATCACAAACAGCCGGCGGTTGCTTTCGATCATCTCCTCCATCGTGGGGAATGGCTCGCCGAACTCCTGAACGTGCGCGTATCGGCTGAGGCCGGCCTGTTCGAACACCGCCGCCGTATCCTCCGGGGTTGTGGCGTCCTGTACGACAACGGTGATGACCTCGCGGGGATTGCGTTCCATCCATTCGGCCACTTCGGTCAACGACTGCACGGCATCAAGGGCGCCGATTTCGCAGAGGGAATGGCAGAGATAGACGCTGCGTTCGCCGAGGTTGCTTCGTTGTCGGGCTGCGTCGACCGCCGCTTTGGTAGCGGGGTCGAGCGCATCGGTGTTGACGAAGTCGGTGTCGGTGACGATCATCGAGCCACCTTCGTTGTCGAGGCGGCCGTACCAGGTGTCGATCAGCAGCCCCCGGACGCCCTGGTCGAGCTGCTCAATCATCGTGCTGGTTTGGTTGGGTAGGTAGAAATCCGTGTCGGTGGACGACATGGAGTTGTGCGAGGCGGCGATAACAACCTGGTCGTAAGGTCGTGAGCACAACTCGACATGACCGTTGCACGTATCGGCGGCGGCTTGGTGGTTGTCGTCGGCCGACAGAACCACTGCAGCAATGATGCCAAGCATTCCGATCACGGACGCGGCGATCGCCACTTGTGTGACCGCCGAGCGCCAGGACCGGACATCGGTTTCGTCGGGGGCAGCCCGGACCAACGCCTTGTTGAGCCCGGTGGCTTCGACAACCTCGGCCACCACACTGATTGCGGCCACAAACCCGAGCGCTCTGATTGCCAACGACGCCAAGGAGAGGGGATCGACGATTGCCCACACCGCAGCGGCCGCGGCTCCGCCGGCTCGCAGGGCTCGGCCCCACGTGCTGGTTGGTTGCTCGGTCAACCGAGAGAGGGTCTGCATGGCCGCCGAGCGAACATGGCCGACGTTGAGCACGGCCCAGGCCAACCCCGTGAGGAATGCTCCCGCTCCGATCAACACCCAAGCCCATGTTGTCAGTTCACCCAGCAGCAGTTCCCATAGTGCGACGACGGCATTACGTTCGATTCCGGCGGTGAAGAAGGATCCGGCGATCACACTGCCGACGACCTCAAGAACGAGCACAAGCAACCCGACGGTACCGAGCGTCAGTCCGACGCTGCTGACACCCGACCACGGTGACTTGTCGGTCAATATCATGGCCAGCAAGGCCAACGCGGCCAACACCGCCACGACACCGGTGAGCTGCCGCAGATCCTGGGCGATGCCAAGCGTGTTTGTGAACAGGTCTCCGCTGGAGATCGACACTGCGATGTCTCCAACCTCGTTTGGCATCGCCTCGGCCATGTCGGGCACCAGGGCCTGCAGCGTTTGATCGACCATCAGTACTAGGTCGGACACATCAATCAAGAACGTCTCCGAACCGTCCTCGAACAGTGTTCTATGGGCCTCGGTGACGGCGGTTTGAGTCGCCCCTTGGGCCGCCGATGATTCGAGCACGCTGGAGGTAACGCTTCTCAGGAGGGATCCGCCGGTGGCCAACGACGGCGCTTCATCGATGATGGCGTCGGAGATCTCTGTCGCCAGGAAACTGTTGATATCAGGATCAGCCAAACTGGCGGCTGCGGTGGCACCAAAGTCGTCACTGTCGAGGAACCGATCCTGGGCAAAGAACAACAGTGTCGCTACTGTCGACAGAACGAAAGCCAATACGGCAAGGATTGATCGGAGCCACCGTGACTTACGCATATCTCGCCGACTCTATCGGAGGCGGCCCGGCTCCAGGATTGGTGCGGCCTCGGTGAAACCGGTAGTTACTCCGGCCGAGATGAACCTCATCGACGCCGAAGCCGAAGAACCGGTTGAGGTGCTGATTGAGCGGGCCGGTTGGGCCACAGCCCGTGCCGCGATCGAAATGTTGGTAGAACGAGGCGGCGTCTACGGGGCCAGGGTGGCTGTGCTGGCCGGCAAGGGCAACAACGGAGCCGACGGCCGCCGAGCTGCTCACCATCTTGAAGGGCGAGGGGCGCGATGCCTGATTTTTGAGGTGCCTCCGGTGATGTCGACGCCAGGCGATCGGCCCGGTGGCTACGATCTGGTGGTCGACGCAGCGTTTGGTACTGGTTTGCGTGGGCAGTTCTGGTCGACCCAGTTGCCAATCGAGATTGTCGACAGCCCCGTCTTGGCTGTCGACATTCCGTCGGGCGTGCACGGTCTCACTGGCGAAGCTCAAGGTCGTCCATTGTCGGCGACGAGGACGGTCACGTTCGCCGCCGCGAAGCCGGGACTGCTGTTTGAACCAGGGCGTTCGCTGGCGGGCAAGATGGAGATTGCCGACATCGGCCTCGATTGCTCCCGGGCCAACCTCCACCTGTTGGAACAGTCTGACCTCGCCGGCTGGCCTCGCCGCCAGACGCAATCCCACAAGTGGAACCATGCCGTGGCTGTGATTGGAGGGAGTCCGGGAATGACCGGCGCCGCCTCCTTGGCATCGACCGCAGCATTCAAGGCTGGTGCCGGTTATGTGGTCCAGGTCCAGTGTAAGGGGCAGCGTCGTGAGGCCGATCCGGTCGAAGCCGTGTCGATTTCCCTCGCTGCGGACTACGAACGAGGCATTGGTCTTGTTGGTCGGTGCAGCGCAGCGGTGGTCGGCCCCGGCCTCGCTACCGATGACAAAACTCAACGGATGGTGGCCGGGATTCTCGCCGCTGGCGAGGCATCGGTGGTGCTCGACGCCGGAGCTTTGCAGCCCGACATCGTGGCCGAGGTGGTGTCGCAGCGAGGCGACACACAACCATTGCCGGTGCTTACTCCGCACGATGGTGAGTTCACCCGGCTGACCGGTGGACCTCCTGGATCCGATCGCGTGGCCGACACCCGTCAGGCCGCCTCCGATCTTGGCGCCGTGGTGGTGCTTAAGGGTCCGACCACCGTGATCGCCCATCCTGACGGCCGCGCACTGATATCGGTGGCCGGCGATCAGCGGCTGGCCACCGCCGGCACCGGAGACGTGCTGGCGGGCACCATCGGTGCGGGACTCGCCCTCGGGCTCGATCCGTTGTTGGCGGCGGGGCTTGGCGTTGAGCTTCATGGGCAGGCGGCAGCGCTCGGCCCAGCCGTCGGCCTGACCGCCAGCAACCTCCCGAATCTGATTTCCGCGATACTCAGCAGTTAGCCCGCTGCGCTCGTTCTCCGTAGACCCCATCTTCTATGGCCCTTCCGGCTGGGCGGGACTCGCACTTGGCGTTCGGTCGGGTTCAGCGATGCCCCATAGGACCCTGTCGGGGTCGTAGATATCGAGCTTCCGGGTGGTGGGGGAGAGTTTCACCGACCAGCGGCCTTCGTGCACGGCGTGGTGGTGGTGATTACAGAGCGGGATGAGGTTGCACAGGTCCGTTGGGCCATCGTGCTCCCATTCATTAATATGGTGAGCCTGGCACCAGGTGAGCGGCCGGTCGCAGGACTTCCAGGCGCAGGTGCGGTAGAGGGACCGCAACGCCGCCCACTGAGCGTCGGTAGCGGTGCGATGTTTGCGCCCGACGTCGATCGGAACACCTCGTTGATCGAGTGTGACTCGTTGGAGGACGGCGTCACAGGCCAGTCGAGCAATTGATTCCGGAGGCAGAGGCTGCCCGGCCGCTGTCTCTCGGATTGACCGGTCGTGGGCACCGGTGGCCAGCGTGTCAGCGTCGACTACCACGTTGATCAGAGGTAGCCCTGAGGACCTTTGAGCCTTGCCCGTCAACAGCTCGTGGGCGGCTTGAGCGGCCAGGTTCTGCGTCTTCGACACTCCACCTTGGTTCGCGAGCCGGGTGAGCTGCGCTTCCACTGCGTTGACGATCGCTTCGTAGCGTTCAGGGTCGAACTCGGCAGAGATTCTTCCCATTCCAGTCTTGCTGTCGGTCCAGTGTTTCCATGACGAACCGGCTCGGCGGGCCGTGGTATCGGCGAGTCCGTGGTCGCCTTTGATGCGTTCGGCTTCGTCTCGGACCTGGCGGGCGAAGGTATCAGCGGGTAGTGCCTCGGCGGCGTCGATCAACGACGGCGTATCGAGCTGCGTGATCTGTTCAGGCGTCAAGCCCTTAGCGGCCTGAGTTATTGCATCGATCTGAGCGGCGCCGATACGGCCACTGTCGACGGCGGCACCTACTCCGGGCATGGACGCCGCGGTTCTGGCCCGACCGGCGTCACGTCGAGCAGTTCGGCCCCGCACGCGGGAGCCATTGCCGAGCATAGTGGCTTGGGCGCCTCGGCCCCGTCCCTCGGTGTCGTGGGCATCAGCAGCTACGCCGATACGGATCAACAATCGATCCAAGGCGGCCTGAGCGTCCCGCGCTCCGTCCGCCAGCGTCTGCAAACTAGCGGGATCCAACGACCACACACCAACACCGCTGACGACCGAGTCGAGGGCACGGAACGTTTCGATCGCATCCGAAACAGAAACGGTTTCGGCCATCGCAACACCCCTTTCAACTCGAACGATCAAATGAATATGGTCGTCACCCGAAGGTGAAAGGGGAAGAAGTAACCGGAAAGGCCACCGCACGATCCAACCTAGCACCACCAACCACGAAAGCAAACAGATGTTCGAATATTATGGAACCGGCCCAGGTTGTCTCGACTACGTCGACTTCCAATCGCACCAGGCCTTGATGGCTCGTTCGAGCTCTGCACCGTTCTCTTCGATCTCATCCATCGATGCGAAGCGCATGGTGCGGGCCAGCTTCCCGTCGCCCTCCAGCATGGGATGATCGCCCGGTATCTCGGCGCCCCGATGGAAGAGGAGACTCACGAACTTCTTGGCGGGATTGAAGCTGACGATGTTCCCTTCGAAGTTAAACGTTGGCGTCTTCCATTTGATGGCCTCCGTGATGCGACTGTCGGCCCCCAGGATGATGGCTCTGACCCGCCGCATTTCGGCGTCCAGCGGATGGTCCTTCTCGACGAACCAGGCTTCAACCTCTGCTGTCTCATTCATGACTCGGCTCATTCATGAGGTTGATGGTAGTAGTCTCGGCCCAAACTCTCAGCCGCACCTGCAAGCTCGACTTGATACAGCTTCTTGCCCAAAACCGCACGGAGATGTATCATCTCTCAATGGTGTCGCGACCATCCCGCCGAACGCTTACAGAAGGGGTCATATGAGTGAGATGATCGGCTACGAGCCAATCGAGACGGCGTCGGTTGACGAGCTTCGTTCGCTGCAGCTTGAGCGTATGAAGTGGTCGTTGCGCCAGGCTTACGACAACATCGATCACTACAACGGCGAGTTCTTCGCCAACGACGTGCACCCCGATGATCTCACCTCCCTCGAAGATCTGGCCAAGTTCCCGCTGCTGACCAAGCAGGATCTGAGGGCCGGTTACCCCTTTGGTATGTTCGCCGTTCCCAACGAGCAAGTGGCCAGAATCCACGCCTCGTCGGGAACCACTGGGCAGCCCACGATCGTGCCCTACACCGCCAACGACCTTGATGTCTGGTCGACGGTCGTCGCCCGCTCGCTCTATGCCGGCGGAACCCGCCCCGGCGATATGGTGCACGTGGCCTACGGCTACGGCCTGTTCACCGGAGGGCTCGGGGCTCACTACGGCGCCGAGAAGCTCGGCTGCACCGTTATCCCCGTGTCGGGTGGGCAGACTGAAAAGCAGGTTTCGCTCATGATCGACCTGCGTCCGCGGGTGCTTTGTGTGACGCCGTCGTACTGCCTCAACCTGGTCGACGAGTTCGAACGGCGAGGGCTCATCGCCGCCGAAGCCTGCTCGGTCGAAATCGGTGTGTTCGGGGCCGAACCATGGACCGACGAGATGCGCAAGGAGATCGAGTGGCGGCTCGGGATCGACGCCGTCGACATCTACGGTCTCTCCGAAGTGATCGGCCCGGGCGTCGCTCAGGAATGCATCGAAACCAAAGACGGGCTCACCATTTGGGAGGACCACTTCTATCCCGAGATCATCGACCCGGAAACCGGTGAGGTACTTCCTGACGGGGAGGAGGGTGAGCTGGTGATCACCTCGTTGACGAAAGAAGCGTTCCCGGTTATCCGCTATCGCACCCGGGATCTCGCCCGCCTGCTCCCCGGCACCGCCCGAACCATGCGCCGCCTGGGTCGCATCTCCGGCCGGAGCGACGACATGTTGATCATCCGGGGCGTGAACGTCTTCCCCAGCCAGGTGGAAGCCGAGATTCTTAAGGTCCCCGGCCTCAGCCCCCACTATCAACTTCATGTGGCCCAAGACGGCAACATGAAGTCGCTGACGATCAACGTCGAACGGACCCCCGAGTCCGATGGCAGCACCGACGCCGTCGACGCTCGGGCCGCGCAACTGAAAAAACACGTCAAGGACAACGTCGGTATCTCAGCCGACGTGACGATTTCCGAACCCGACACCGTGCCCCGCTCGCAAGGCAAAGCCCTGCGTGTCGTGAAGGAACAGTGAACGAGTAGTTAAGGAGTAGGTCATGACCGACACCGTCGAACGATCAGCCGAATCGAGTGTGCCGCAATCGCAGGAGGAGGTCTTTCAGGCCCTCGTGGACGCCGAGGCGAAGATCGAGCCGCGCGATTGGATGCCCGAGGATTATCGCAAGACGATGATCCGCCAGATCGCTCAGCACGCCCACTCCGAGGTGATCGGTCAGCAACCGGAAGGCAACTGGATCACCCGGGCTCCCACGCTGAAACGTAAAGCAATCCTTATCGCCAAGGTGCAGGACGAAGCCGGCCACGGGCTCTACCTCTACTCGGCGGCCGAGACCCTTGGTATCTCACGGGACGAGATGAACGAGATGCTGCACTCCGGTCGGCAGAAGTACTCGTCGATCTTCAACTACCCGACGCTCACGTGGGCCGACATCGGCGCCATTGGTTGGCTTGTCGACGGGGCCGCCATCACCAATCAGGTGATGCTCACCCGCACGTCGTACGGTCCGTATGCCCGGGCCATGATCCGAATTTGTAAGGAGGAGTCGTTTCATCAGCGCCAGGGTTACGAGATCATGCTCACCCTGGCCAACGGCACCGACGAGCAGAAGTCCATGGCCCAAGACGCTCTCGACCGGTGGTGGTGGCCGTCGCTGGCGATGTTCGGTCCGCCTGACGCCGAGTCGACTCACACCGCCCAGTCGGTGGCATGGAAGATCAAGCGGGAGACCAACGATGAGTTACGTCAGAAGTTCGTCGACATGACCGTTCCGCAAGCCGAGTATCTCGGACTGTCGGTTCCCGATCCCGATCTGGAATGGGATGAGGAGGCCGGGCACTACCGGTTCGGTGAGATCGACTGGGACGACTTTTGGCAGGTGGTCAAGGGCAACGGACCCTGCAATCGAGATCGCATCGCCCACAAAACCAAAGCGTGGGACGACGGAGCGTGGGTGCGGCAAGCCGCCGTCGCCCACGCTGAACGCAAAGCACGGCGAGCCGCCTCAAACGGCCAGGAGCAGGAGTAGCTTATGTCATACGATGTACCGCTCGAAGAGGGCGAGGAGATCGAAGCGGCCGAGGGAACCACGTCTCAGTACCCGTTGTGGGAGGTGTTTGTTCGAGCCCAGCGTGGACTCAACCACGTGCACTCGGGAAGCCTTCATGCTCCCGACGCCGAAACCGCTGCCCGTCACGCCCGCGACGTCTACACCCGACGCGGGGAAGGCGTGAGCGTATGGGTGGTGCGATCCTCCGAGATCTTCGCCTCCGATCCCGACGACAAGGAAGCCTGGTTCGACAGCACGAAACCGTATCGGCATCCCACGTTCTACGAGATCCCCGAAGAAGTGGGGCACATGTAATGGCAGCCCAAACCCCGCTCATCACTTACGTGCTCCGGCTGGCCGACGACAACCTCATCCTCGGCCAACGGCTTGGTGCCCTCGTCTCGTGGATGCCGGAGCTGGAAGAGGACATCGCCGTGGCCAACGTGGCCCTCGATCACGTGGGAATGGCCCGCAACCTCTATCAATACGTGACCGAGTTGGAGGAAGCCGCGGGCGTCGAGGCGCCCCGCACCGAAGACGAGCTGGCCATGCTGCGCACGGAACGGGAGTTTCTCAACGCGGTTCTGGTCGAGCAGCCCAACGGCGACTTCGCCGAAACCATGGTGCGCCAGTTCCTCTTCGACGCCTACCAGGTGCCGTTGCTCACGGCGCTATCGCAGAGCAGCGACGCAAGGCTGGCGGCCATCGCGGCCAAAGGCGTCAAGGAAGCCCGCTATCACCTCGAGCACTCGTCATCGTGGGTTGTCACCCTTGGCGACGGCACCTCGGAGAGCCACACCCGAGCCCAACGGGCCATCGACAATCTCTGGCGCTACACCGCCGACCTTTTTGTGACCGACCAGGTTGAGGATGAGCTGATCGCAGCCGGGGTGGCGGTCGATCCGGTGGCGATTCGCCCGGTTTTCGACGCCACGGTGGCCGACGTGCTGGCCAAGGCCAACCTCACCCTCACCGACGACCCGTATCAGCGAACCGGTGGGCGAACCGGGTTTCATACCGAACACATGGGGCACGTGTTGCCCGAGATGCAAACCGTTTATCGCTCCCATCCCGGAGCGAGCTGGTAGGGGAGCGTGATGAACACCGCGCCAACCACCCGCGGCCCAACCGAGGCTGAACTCTGGACCGCCGTCGCCGCCGTCAACGATCCGGAAATGCCGCCGCTCACCATCGAAGATCTTGGCATTCTCCGAGCGGTGGCAATCGGGGTCGACGCCGACGGGTCGCCGACTGCGGTCATCACCGTCACCCCCACCTACTCCGGGTGCCCGGCGGTGGAATACATCGAGGAGCAGATCGTCGAGGCCGTGATCAGCACGGGGTTTGCCCGTGATGACGTAATCGTCGAGCGCTCTCTGGCCCCGGCATGGTCGACCGACTGGATCACCGACACCGGTCGGGCCAAGTTGTCGGAGGCCGGAATCTCACCGCCACGTCCGACCGTGCCGGGGGAGACGCCGGTTCGGCTCGGGTCCATCCAACTCGGTCCGATCCGCTGCCCTCAATGCGGTTCGGCAAACACCGAAGAGGTCAGCCATTTCGGTTCCACCGCCTGTAAGGCCCTGCATCGGTGCCTCGATTGCGCCGAGCCTTTTGATCACGTGAAAGAGTTTTGACCTATGGCTTACAGTCCTGTCGAGTTTCATTCCCTTAAGGTGGCCGACGTGCAGCCGCAGACCGACGAGTCGGTGGCCATCACGTTCGACGTGCCCGATCATTTGCGGGATCGGTTCCGGCATGTGCCGGGCCAGCATGTGGTGGTGCGAGCCGATCTGGCCGGGGAGGATGTGCGTCGCACGTATTCGATTTGCAGTCCGGTGGCCGACGGTTCCGCGGTGCAGGTAGGTGTCAAGCGCATCCCCGACGGCGTGTTCTCCACCTACGCCACCACGTCGCTCCAAGCCGGCGATCATCTTGATGTGATGGCGCCAATCGGTGAGTTCACGCTCGACCCGACGAAGGCCGGCCGATACGTTGCGGTGGCCGCCGGGTCGGGGATCACGCCGGTGCTGTCGATGATCCGCTCGGCGCTGGAGGCCGAACCGTCAACCCAGTTCACGCTCGTGTACGGCAACCGCACGTCGCTGTCGATCATGTTTCTGGAGGAACTCGAGGATCTCAAGAACCGTTTTCCGACTCGGTTCCAGGTAGTGCATGTGCTGAGCCGTGAGCCTCATCAGGTGCCGCTGTTTCAGGGCCGGATCGACGGTGAGAAGATTCGCTCGCTGGCGGCGTCGTTGATCGCCCCTCAAGCAGTTGACGGATGGTTCCTGTGCGGACCGCTGGAGATGGTCGAGAACGTGCAGACGACGTTGGCCGAGCTTGGCGTGACTGAAGACGCCGTGCACCATGAGCTGTTTTTCGACCAGAGGGTGGAGGCTTCCCCGGAGCCGGCCGATGGCAGCGAGGGTTCGGTCACGGTTCACGTGACCATCGACGGTCGAACCTCCACGGTCATGGCCGACCCCGATGGCCCGTCGCTGCTCGACTACGCCCGCTCGGTGAGGGCCGAGGTTCCGTTCGCATGTAAGGGTGGGATGTGCGCCACGTGCAAGGCGGTGGTGGTATCGGGCGAGGTGACGATGGACAAGAACTACGCCCTCACCGACGAAGAGCTTGAAGCCGGCTATGTGCTTACATGCCAGTCGCATCCGACGACGTCCGAGGTGACACTGTCCTACGACGTCCACGGCGGTGTGGGCCGATAGGCGCCCCGGCAGCTTGGACATTGTCGACTTCTCGCGGCCCAAACCGCCGGGGGGGCTCGTCACGCCGCCGCAAGAATCTTCTGGTCGACCCAGCTATCACTCAACACTCTTCTTGGGCCAACTCGGCCGGGGTGAATAGATCGACTTCGCAGATGAGCGATTCGTCGTAGCTGCCGAGAGGCCCGAACGCGCAAGAACACAACGCAGCGGTGATCTGCGTCGCGCGACGCCCGCTGCGACCTCGTCCTGGCCATGCTCAAGAAACCAGACCGCTTACGACCCCGGCCGACATGAAGAAATCCCAATCGCCGCTTGACAGAAAGACAGGAACACCACCCCGGCCGACCGCCCACGGCAGCAACCGTCACCGCGGGCCTGTCACTCGGCTAAGGCCGCGTGTCCCAACTGATCAGAGCGGCTTCCGAGCCCGAGACGGCTGTGAGTTCAATGGTATGCGTTGCAGTCTGGTCGCTCCAGATGAGCGGAATCTCCGAACCCAGATTCCATGCTTTACCGGAGTCCCCCGTCGAGAATGCAGTGAGCGTGTTCACCCAGTTCGGTGTAACCGGATCGATACGTCCTATGGTCCCGCGGGGGCCGTCAAGCTTGCACTGCCAGAGCACAACACCCTCCTTGGCAACGCGGGCATCTGCCAAGTCAGGACCATCGTTTCTCCGGATCTCAACGAGGAAGAACTCCGACTTCGGACGAGAAGAATCGTGGATCAGAATCGAGACCCGTGAGTCAGGAGCGTCGATATCCCAATCAGTCGCAAAGAGATAGTCATTCGATCGAGATGTCACAGCCGAATCCGCAAGGTCAACCACTTCAGGATTCAACCACCCGAAAGCAAACCTATGGCACGCGTCCAACATCACGACTTGTCGGACAGGCTCATTTGCCCCTGTCGAGAAGTCCATCAGGCTGAGATCGTCACAGTCACCCGCGATGAATCCGCATCGGTTGTTGTATCGATCATTGTTCGCGCCAAGACCATCCATGAGATGGACGACTTCATGAGCAATTACATCCATCGCTCCATGAAGCTTGTTCGCCGAGACGACAGCCAGCCTGTATGTGATATTGCCAACGGTCACATCTGGCGCCCGACGAGTGATAGCTGGAGTCAGTGAGTTCATGGCCTGCGTGCAGTTGTTGATAATCACAACCCACCACTCCGAGTCGTCAATGACATTGTCGCCGTTCCGGTCGTAGCCAGACCGATCTCTCGCGTTGACTGCAGCCGTGACTGAGTCCGCCCAGACCTGACTTGAGTTGGTGCAATCCGTCGACTGCGTCGTATCCACGATGTCGATATCGAAGAACTGATCGAAACGGCTGTTGATGTTGAAAAACGTCTGGATCGACGGCACGATCGCACCGGCCGGCGCGACTTCGAACATCGCCTCCAATTCAGCATCTGTAGGGATGCCCGGATCGACAGCTGTCCCCCGATTGCCAGTCGTCTGATAGCGAACAACAGTTAGAGGATTCAGGTTCTGTGGTGGAACATTGCCGCCATTCATCCCTTGCCGATGCCCGAACTCCACCAGGTCGCTATCCGCTGTCCGCGGAGGAGCATCCTGGATAATCTCCTGGTCTTTTGTGGATTCGGTGTCGGCGCCACACGCCGCCGACATCACGGCAATCAAGACAACCAAAAGTATGCCGCGCGTTAGTGCCGTGGAACTCATCTTTCCCTCCTCAGAATCAGTCACATGGTGACCCTCTGGCCACTATTCTCGCGTACCTCCGACGGTCAATGCAGAGGGAATATCTGATTCCTCCATTCATACACTCATTTCGGGGTGTCGTGGCGGAAGGGGAGTATCCGTATCATGCGCGCCAAAGAGGCCTGCGGTGACGGTAGCTGTCGTGGGCGGTCAACTGGAGCAGCTGAAACGCCCCTCAGCTGCCCGAACAGCTCGCTGCGCCGACCTGGTGGCCGTCCGAAGCGGCGAGTCGGCCTTCCTCAATGCCTGTCTGGCTAGACCAATCTGTCGTCAGAGCCATGAGCGCGACGCCGAGATCCGCTTTCCAGCCGTTGGATTTGCCGATGAGGTCTTGACGGTTCTTCCGGCGTTTCGTGGCCGCTGCTCATCGTAAGGAGCTGACCAGGCCAAACATAGCTCGTTTGCTGCTGGTGACGGGAACCTTAACGGCACCCCGTGTTCTTGGACGGCGCATCCGTGACTCGACAAGCGATACTGGGTAGGTGTCAATTGCAGGAGCCGTTGGAGCAGGGATCGTTTCCAACGCGATCTATGACGCTCTACGCCTTGCGGCTGCATCGCTGATCGGCTCCGCCGGGCGCCAGAAATCACATGCCGTCCTTGTGTCCGCAGTCCGACAATACTGCGGCGTCGACATCAATGCGGACGAGGCTCAGCGACTCCTCGCTCTCGTCGAGTCGTACCAGCCGGAGGACCTCCTTTCTGAGTCGGTAGAAGCTGACGATCAAGAGGTTCTTGCTCAGACGATAGATCGCGATGTCCTACTGACTGCAAGCCCCGAATTCGCCAGACGGCACGGGGATCCTTCCGCCGCAGCTGCGCAGAATTTCGAGCGTGCAACGGCCATGGCCCGTGGGATTTGGCCGTCTGTGCTGTCGTGCCTCAGTTACGAGCAGCAGCGCCAGCTGCGGGCCGACGTAGCCGCAATCCAAGGCGCGGAGCTTGCGAAGTCAATTCTCCACGAGTTGCAGGTCGTATCGAGTTCGACAGAGAAGTTAGAGACCCTGGCACCTCGACTCACACCGGGACTACCAGTCGAGAGGGCGATGCTAAGACCACCCGCTGCTATTGCGCTTTCGCCGTACGAGATGTTGTGGGCGAGGTACGGGCAAGTGGAGTTCATCGACCGCGGCAACTGGCTGAACCAACTTCAAGCATGGTGTGACGAAACCTCGCCGTTCGAGTGTCAGATCATTTACGGTGCTGGCGGCTCTGGAAAGACCAGACTTGGACTCGAGTTTTGCCGCCGGATGAGTTCGCGAGGTTGGATCGCAGGCCTCATCAACAACGCAACTACCGCTGAATTGACGTCGCTCGCAATCGAGACCCGACCCAAACTCGTAGTAATCGACTACGCAGATACCCGACCTGACCTCGTACGCCGAGTCGTTGAAGCGCTCAGCACGACACGACCCCTTCGAGCTCACCGGGTCCGAATAGTTCTCCTCGTCCGAAGGCTCGGGCGCCAAGGCGACCCGCGCCGGTGGTTCATCACAGGCCATCAAAACCGATCCGCGACCTACCTCGCAAACAGCAAGACCCTGAATCTCTCCCAAAAAGGCCGTGCAGTGGCATTCGGCCTCACGGAACGACGCGCATTGTTCTCACGGGCCCTGAGTGCATTTACCGGAACGACTGCCGAGACAACAACCTCCCAGCGTTGGCGCGAAGTCCTAGGATCCGACAACTTTTCCACGCCGCTTCTGGTATTGGTCGCTGCGCTATTGGCCACGCACTCCGAAAGCGTGCCAAGCGAAACAACCATTGGAGATCTCCTCGATCAGGTTCTCGACCGCGAGGATGAGACACATTGGATCGGCAGTCCGGAGACAAGCCCGCAGCTAAGACGAAGAGCGGTGGCGATCGCAAGCCTCTTCCTCGCTCACTCGGAGGAAGACGCTCTCGACCTACTCGAGATCGAACCGGCGCTAGGACAAGAGGCCGACCGAACGCGACTCGCCTTCTGGTTGCACACTCTCTACGAAGGTCCACACTGGCTCAACAGTCTAGAACCAGACCTGCTCGCTGAGCGCCTGGTACACAGCGAAATCAGGGGCGCTTGGATCGACCACGCTGTTGAAAATGTTCACACCACACGTGGAAGGAGAGCGTTAGCCGTACTCGGGAGAATCGGAGCTTCCGAAGGGCCCAATCAATCCTTCCTCGGCGATGCACTCGCAGCGCATATTGGAACGCTCATCGAGACCGCATTCGCCGAAGCCGACGACGAACCTCCGCAAGATTCTGATGTCCTCGCCGACCTCCTCATCCCACTTCTGCAA
This sequence comes from Acidimicrobiales bacterium, assembly GCA_965216355.1. Taxonomy (GTDB): domain Bacteria; phylum Actinomycetota; class Acidimicrobiia; order Acidimicrobiales; family SZUA-35; genus JAHELU01. The sequence continues at coordinate 4,659,655 of CBDCFR010000013.1, read as the reverse complement.
CTTGACGCCGTAGACCGCGCTGCTCGTCTGGCAATTCCGGATCGAGTTGGAGTTGACGCCAAACGACTCGCCGTGGAACTCAAACGACTCGCTGTCGAGCAACGCCGTCGCACTTGCAAGTCCGTCAGGACCGACACGAACGTAGCCCGACTCGCGTCCAGCCTCGACAACTATTCGATTCGACTCTCCGAGGCTGGCGATTTCGAGGAGTCCCTTGGCCCCGCCGAGGAGGCAATCGAACTCTATGTCGACTTGGCATCCTCGGCCTTCGCTGAGCATGGCCCTGCGTTGGCCCGAACGCTTTCGAATCTCTCTGGACGGCGGGCCGAGAACGGGGATCTCGTTGGTGCGGCAAACGCAAGCGGACGAGGGGTCGACATTTGCCGAGAGCTCGTCAGCGACCATGGCGCCGCACACATTCCAGCTCTAGCCGCTGCGCTCAACAACCACGCCATCGACCTGGCTGAGATAGACCAGGATGAGCAAGGCCTTCAGGTCGCCCGCGAGACCGTCGAGCTCTATCGGAGTCTCAGCGAATCCGACGCTGGCTATCTTCGCGACCTAGCTATGTCATCCCACAACCTCTCGATCGATCTCGGAAACGCTGGCCTACACGAAGAGTCGGTGAGACGGGCCCGAGACGCTGCCGAAATCTTCGACGACCTGCACGACGCCCAACCTCTCGTGTACCGGCATGATTTAGGTGCCGCTTTCCACAATCTGGCGCTGCAGTGCCTCGAGATCGACGAGCTGGCCCACGGACTCAAAGCAGCGGAACAGGCCGTCTCCATCCGTCGCGACTTAGCCCTGGCCGACACCCAGCATTCAGAAGGCTTAGTTCGTTCGCTGAACCTGTTGGCTGACATCTACGACAGGCTCGACCTCCCTAACGAATCAGCCAAAGCAAGGCGACTCTCTCAATCTGACCAGTACGGGTACCCGTAGGATCTGGACGGCCCTCGGTCCGCGGGTCGGGCAGCTCGACGTGGAGGGTCATCGAGGCGGGATTAGCGCCCGAAACACGGGGATACATATTTTTAGACGGACCTGGTCGATCGACGCAGGACGTGGCCCGACCTGGCTCCGGTCGGCTCACGGTCCTGGGGTCTGCGCCGTTGCTCAATGACCTCGACGGCTAATCATCGATTGCACGAACGAAACAGCGTCAGCGGCATTGGTTCTGTTGAGCGACTTTGACTTGGATGCCATCAACGACCTTTTGGCAGCGCTCGACGCTACGGCGACTAGTATTCGCTGATGGTTCGACGAGGTAGGGGGCGGCGCCAGCAAGCCACAGCGGGTGCGCCCGCACGGGCGGTTCGATCAGCAGATCATCTTCGCACCGCAAGCCACCGCAACCCGCCCGACCAGGTTCTCAGCGATGATCACGTCGCCCACATCCACCACGAAGCCGTTCGCTTCCTGGGCGAGCACGGCATCCGGATCCTATTGCCCGAAGCGATCTGCATCCTCACCGGAGCGGGAGCCACCGTCGGACACAACGGCGACGAGCAGATGGTGCGATTCCCGCCTGAGCTGATCGACCACGCCCTATCGAAGACCCCCTCAAGCTTCAGCATCGCCGGGGCCGACACCAAACAACACTGGAAGATCGGCGGCGATCACCTGGTGCTCCTACCGGTTGGCGGACCTCCGTTTGTTTCCGATCTCGACCACGGCCGTCGGGCCGGAACGCTCAACGATTTCGAGAACTTCATGCGGCTGGTTCAACGCACCGACGTGCTGCACGGCAACGGCCCATCGGTCGAGCCTCAAGACGTGCCAGTCGACATCCGTCACCTACACCTCACGCTCTCACAGCTGCGACTCTGCGACAAGATCCCGTTCCTGTTCACCCGGGGCCGTCAGCGAGTCCACGACGTGTTCGAGATGCTGCGGATCAACGCCGGGGTCGATCACGACGAGTTCGTAAACACCCCATTGTGCTGGGCCAACGTCAACACCAACAGCCCTCGCCAGATCGACGTGCCGATGTCGATGGGCATCATCGAAATGGCTCGATTTGGGCAGCCGTGCATCATCACGCCGTTCACCCTGGCCGGAGCGATGGCCCCCGCTTCGCTGGCCGGGGCGTTGCTCCTGCAGCATCTGGAGGTTTTGGCCGGCGTGACGTTGTCGCAGCTCACCCGGCCCGGAGTGCCCGTGGTCTACGGCGGTTTCACCAGCAACGTCGACATGCGCAGCGGCTCCCCGGCGTTCGGCACCCCGGAGGCAGTGCGGGCGGCGGTGGCCGGTGGTCAGTTGGCCCGACACGTCGGCCTGCCGTTCCGATCCTCGGGCTCCAGCACCTCGCCGATCGCAGACGCCCAGGGAGCGTGGGAGACGGCGCTGAACATGCAGGGCGCCCTCCGGGGAGGGGCCAACGTCGTGCTGCATGCCGCGGGCTGGCAGGAGGGTGGGCTGGTGGCGTCGTACGAGAAGTTTGTGATGGACGTTGAACTGGTGACGGCGATGGTCGAGGCCGCCGCGCCGATCGAGGTGACAACCGACGAGCTGGCCTACGACACCATCGCTCAAGTGGAGCCCGGCGGCCACTTCTTCGGCACCGACCACACACTGGCCCGCTTCGAAACCGCCTTTGTGGAACCCATCGTGGCCGTCCGACAGAGTTATGAAGCCTGGACGGAACAAGGTGGGCACGACGCCCGAACCCGGGCCAATCGTGTGTGGAAAGCGTGGCTCGCCGATTTCGAGCCACCACGCAGAGATGAGGCCACGATGGCCGAGCTGGAGGACTTCGTGGCTCGCCGGACCCGAGACGGGGGAGCGCCGGTCGAATAGGTCGGCCGGCCGACAACCGGCGACAGCCTACCTAACCGCCTGTCGGGACTGCTGATCCGACACAAGAATCTCGGTGCATTGATCCACCTCCGCCGGGCGAAAGAGGAAGTAGCCCTGGCCGTAATCGCAACCGAGTTCGGCGAGCACGTCCAACTGCGACTGCTCCTCAATACCCTCGGCCACTGTCACCGCCCCCAGGCCCTGGGCCAACGAGATGATGGCGCCCACCACCTCACGTTCACGCTGGTTCTCCGGAGCCACCAACGGGTCGACAAAACTCTTGTCGATCTTCAAGATGTCGAACTCATATCGCTGAAGGTAGCCGAGAGATGAGTACCCGGTACCGAAATCGTCGATGGCCATGGCGAAGCCGGCTGATCGCAGGGCCCTCATTCGCTCGGCGATCAGGTCGCTGTTGTCGATAAGCACCGACTCGGTCACTTCGATGGTGATCTTTGTGGGATCCACGCCGGCCTCGTCCACCAGCCGCACCACCCGCCGCACGATGTCTTCCTGCCGAAGCTGATGCACCGACACGTTGACAGCCACGTGGTAGTCGGTGAGACCACGCTCGGCCCAATCGTTCAACTGGGCGCAAGCGGTGCGGAGCGCCCAGTCGCCAAGCGAGTTGATCTCGCCTGACTGCTCGGCGATCTCGATGAACGTGAGAGGCGAGATTGCGCCCAGCCGGGGGTGTTGCCAGCGGGCCAGTCCCTCCAGCGAACGGATTTCTCCAGTTCCGAGATGTACAACCGGCTGATAGACCAATCGAAACTCGCCGCCACGTAAGCCTCGGGCCAAACCGGACCGCAACTCCAGCCGCTCCGTGGCCACCAGCGCCATCTCTTTTTCGAAGAGCACGACCGTTCCAGGGTCGGACTGTTTGGCCGCAGTTAGAGCAATATCGGCGTCCCGCAGAAGGTCGAGCGCCTCGCCGTCGGTCTCGTTCTCAAACACCACGCCGGCATCGGCCTGGAGCCGGATCTCCTGGGACTCGATGGTCATCGGCTCGGCCAACATGGTGAGAATCCGTTCCGCTGAGGCCACGGCGTCCGCCGCCGTTCTGGCGTCACGCATCAGCACCACAAACTCGTCGCCGCCCAAACGGCCGACGACGTCGTCGACACGAGCGCTCTTGCGAATCAACGAGCCACATTGAACGATCACCTGATCGGCCGCCGTCGGCCCCAAAGCGTCATTGATCGCCTTGAAGTTTCGAATATTGATGGTGGCCACCGCCAGCGGCCCCCCGGTGATGTCGGTTCGACGGATCGAGAGCTCCAATTCCTCCACAAATCCCAAACGGTTGGGGAGTAGCGTGAGACGGTCGACGACTTTGGCATCGAGAAGATCACGTTCGAGGCGCCGCTTTTCGGTGACGTCGGTGGCGTTGAGCACCAGCCCCTCGATCTCGGCCACATCGCACATGTTCGTGAGCACGAAACGCACAAGTCTCGTTGTGCCGTCGTGAGCCACGAACCTCACCTCGTGCCACGTCTGCGAATCGGGGTGGGTCAACGCGATGTCCACGGCGGAAGTGAAGGTGCCAAGGTCGCCGGGGTGCAGCAGCGGCGTTATCGGTGTTCCGGTCAGGGCGCCGGGCTCGTGACCGAGAATCTGTTGGACCGACTCGCTTATGTAGTCGATGTTGCTGTCGGCGGTCAGCACGACGATCATGTCGGTTGAGCGCTCGACCAGCGACCGGAAGCGACGTTCGCTGGCCGCGATTCGTAGGTTAGCCTCGGCCTCGCTGGCCTGGCGGGCCTGCGCCTCAAGGCCGTCGATCGAGTCGACCAGCAAGCCGGCGTCGCGTACCAGCGTCTGCACTACTCTGCTTTGGGTCGGGGTCAACATCGTCTCGTGACCGGCCAGCTCCAACGCTGCCCGATCTGGACTCTTAAGGCTCGATGGCAAGGGAACAGCCAACCGATTCGAACCGGACGTTATATAGCCAACCTCGACCTGGTTGCTCAGCAGGCGCCCGGCCGCGGCCGGAAGCTCGTGGATCACGGCATCCTTGGACTCGAGCGAGGCCAGGCTCGTGAGTTCGGCCGCCAACGTCCTGTCGAGCAGAGCGGTGTCGCGTTGCTGAGTGAGTAGGCGCACGACCCTGGCAATGACCAGGACGGTCAGGGCCAAGGCCCCGGCCGACAGGAACATCAGGGAGAGATTCGACTCCTCCCGGCCAAACACCACCACGACGAGCGGGGCGATGATGGCCGCACTGATGATGCTGAGGCGCAGCGGTCCGATGGCGGCCTCGGCGTCGAGGTCCTTTTTCAGCAGGTCGGTCGCCGTCGGGTGGCGAAGCGCGATCACAAGCAGGCCGAACACGATGGGGGAAAGCGCAATGGTCAACCAAAGACCTTGGTCTCGCACGAGAGAATACGATGCGGCCAGGTCGACAATGAAGAAGGCGAAACCGGCACTACCGAGTATGTAGTAGACGGGGGGCCGAAAGCCTGGTGTGGCGGTGATCCGCACGAACACCGTGAACGTCACGAGGATGATCAGGTTGTAGACACCGTTGACGATTCGAGTGTCGGCGGCCACGATGTCGCTTAGCACGTAGTCGCCGAAGAATCCGACCCACAACGCCATGGCGAGGGCGGTTACTACGGCTCCGGCGTCGAGCCAGGCATCGAAGTTCGGTCGGGGTGATCGCTCGCGATGAACGAGAAGGGCCGAGCGGAGAAAGAGCAGGTAGGCCGGGATGTGGAGCAGGTCAGCGGGAGAAGGAATCGGTGACTCGATGCCGACCATTTCTCCGTGGATACCTCGTACGACGAAGCCGGCGCACATCAGCACAGCGCTCAGCACGATGCCGTTCATGAATTTCCGAGTGACGCCGGAGTGTCGGCGGCTGGCCCGGAAAAGCAGCCACGTGGTCAGCACGGCCCAGCCCAGAACCACGTAGTCGGCAACATCACCCTGGCCGAACACGGCGACCAGAGCTACTGCGATACTTCCGGCGAGAATCGCCCAAGAGGACCGTGGCTCCACGCTCAACCATCGGCACAAGGGTGGTTCAAAATGAGCCTTTGACCATACGCCGGTCTCACACCTAGGCTGTATGGCCTATCGATGTCCGATGGCCAGCGTATGGTACGAGGGTCCACCAGCGCATCGACTCCCTCCGCCGCATCCTTGGACATGCATGGCGCTCATATGAGCGCCTTTTGCGGCTGCCAGAGTTCGGTTTTTGACACGATGAAGATTGAGCAGGCTCCATGACCGCACAAAAGAACAGTCCAACGATGCTGTCGGCTTTCAGTCGACGCAAAAGCACCTTGCTGTCGAAGGCTGTCGACCCAACTCCTGCTCGGCTCGAGGTCCGCACGGTGGCCATTGGCCCCGAAGTCGTTGCCGGATGCGAGCAGCTATTCGCCGAATACGGTCGGTTCCGAGCCTGGATGTATACCGAGAAAACTCGGATTCTTCCACCGTCGGCGTTGAACGCGGACGGAACCGACTTCGATGAGTTTGATCCCTACGCAATCCACCTTGTTGCCGTCGAAACATCCCAAGGTGACGAGTCCGAACCCGATACGGAGCCCGCCGCTTCACGTGTTGTGGGCACCACCCGCCTGATCGTCGACACGGACCAAGTCGACAACCCCTACGTCGAGCTTGGGCTTCGTTGCGGCTTGGGGCGACTCCCGGTTGAATACGCGTTCCCCGAATTGTGCACCGAGGTCGACCTGAGAACAGATCGCAATCGGTGCGAGGTGTCGCGCTACACCGCCTATCACGGAAGGCCCACTCAGCAGCGAAGGATCTCCCGAGAACTCAGGGCGGCGACCGTGCAACACTTCACGAATCTCGGGGGCAAAAAGGCATACGCCGTCGTTGAGCAAGGACTGGTTGACTTGCTGAGACGTGATGGTGTTCCGCTCGAGAAACTCACTCCTGGCCACTTCCTGGAGAGCTACCAGTCGGTCAACTTCGGCGTCGAAATAGACCTCGACACACTCGCCGATTTGAGAGGCTGGCGCGCTAGCGACCTGGGCCCCTACGAGATCGGAAGGGAGCTTCACCTTGCAGTCGATCGATGATCCGAAGCTTGCTCGGAACTTCGGATTCTGGAGCGCCGCCGAGCAGCAAGCCCTGATATCCAGCGACGTGGCCATCGCCGGGGTCGGTGGAGACGGCTACCTTCTCGGCCTGAGCTTGGTGCGGATGGGCGTGGGGCGGCTGCGGATCGCCGACCCCGAAGTGTTCGAGGAGGAGAACTTCAACCGTGTGCCGGGGGCCTCCACCCACAACCTCGGTAGACGTAAGGTGGACTGCTTCTTCGAGGATGCGATGGCGATCAACCCATCGCTGAAGCTTCAGGCGTACAACGAAGGTGTCACCGTCGACAATGTGGCAGCCTTCATGGACGGCGCGAACATGGTGATCGACGAATCCGAGTTGACCCGCCTTGAATTGGGGACGATGATCTCCGACGAGGCTCGGCGCCTCGGCATTCCCAATCTGCACGTGATGAACATTGGATTCGCCTCGCAAGTGATGAGCTTTCACCCGGCTCGACAACCCACGTTTCGGGACATGATCGGTGTCGACGAGCAAACACCGCTGGACGAGGTGGCCGAGGTACAACTCGACTTGGGCAAGGTGCTGCCGTACCTCCCCGAGTACATCGACATCGGCGTCGTGGAGGCAGTCAGCCAGGGAGCTCCGCTGCCGTCGATCGTTCAGGGAGTCAACCTGGCGGCCGGACTTGGTACATCCCAGGCCTTTCTTCATCTGACCGCCGGCGTAAAGGGGAGTCGCCGACCCAGCCCCATTTGGTACCCGAAGGTTCTGTACATCGACGCCCTCACCGGTTCGTCCCGGGTGAGCCGTAACACCAGGTGGTCTCATCGGCTTAGCCTGCTTCGGCTGCTCGGCAACAATCGACTCGGTCGGGTGACCCGCCTGGTCTACCCGCTGGATTAGCGATCTCGACGACCAGCCAGGTCTGGCCCTGAACGGACCCGCTAGGTTCGGCGAGCCAGCGTGGCGGCGAGCACCGGGATGCGGTTCCTGGTGGTCACGGCGAGGCGGGCGACTCGGCGTCGGGCTATCAGCACAACGAGCGCCAGGGAAAGAAGGGCGGCCCCGGTGGCAGCGACGCCGCCGACAACCAGGGCGATCAGAAGTGCCGGAAGCGCGAACACAATGGCCACCGTGTCGGCCACGAACAACGTCATGATCTGATACAGCGGAGCGACGCAGCCGGAGTTGGCGGAGTTGAAACCGCCCACCTTGTCGGGCAGCGGGATGGGGGAGCGAATGCTGACCCAGACGCCGGCGGCCGAACCGATGATCAGCGACTGGATCACCAGCACCAATGAGACGGCCAGATGGTGCCAACCCTGCATCAACCAGGCCAGAAGCACGGTGGCGGCCACCACGATGATGCCGACAAGCGTCGCCCGGGGGAGGAGTTTTCCAACGAGGATCGGGCGGAAATCGTCGCCCGGAAATACGTCGGTCACGAACCTGCCGGCATCGCCTCCGAAGAGATTGGTGGTGACCATCGTGGCCCCCGAGGCGGCGGCGATAAAGGAGACCAACACCAGGTTGGGTTGCACGGTGTCCAACTCGGTCAGGGTAGGGATCGAGAACGCCAGCACCAGTGGGAGGAAGGCCGCCAGCTCGGTCCACTCCCGAGGGTCGCGGCGAATCGATCGGATCGACTTGGCCCAGGCTGCCGCCGTTCGGCGGTCGACCAGACGATCCATCCAGGTCGGCACTAGGGGGGCCGAGCGGGTGATCTTGCTTTGGGCGGCCTGGCCGTCGAGTTGGCGCCGGACGATGTGTTTCCAGGCCAGCAACAACAGCCCTAGGAGACCGGCGCCCAAGCCCAGGAAGAGGGCGGAAAAACCAGGCTGTCCGAGCGAAGCGTAGGCCATGGCTTCGGGGGTCCATCCGATCGGGAGAACACGGATTACGGGTCGAACGCTTTCAAACCACTCGGGCTTGATGTCGAGCGCCGCCAGCGACAGGATCTGCACGCCTACACCGAGGGTGATGGCGGCAATGATTGTGATGCCACCGGCTACTGACCGAAACCTGGTGGTGGTAAGCAGCGAAACGAGACCTACGGACACTCGTCCGGCAAGCACTCCCGTTACGGCCAGTTGCACGGCGGCCACCAGCAGCAGGGCCGCGGTAAGCAACGACGTGGCGTGGGTGACGACGGCCAGGGCTACGATCAGCGAGTAGAAAAATGGGATGCCGACCATGGCCGCTAGGAGCAGCCCGGCGAGAAGCGTGCGGATGTTTAGGGGATAGACGGCGAGCGATCGGAGATCGATAATCAGCTCGCCTCCTCCCATCACCAGTGGCGCGAGGAACCACAGGATCAAACCTCCCGCTCCGCCTACGGTCAAGATCGCACCACGCGTAGGGTGGTCGACCAGCGCCAGAATCGTGCCGATCAGCCCGAAGCTCAACATGCCTCCGAGCACAGCGCCAAGAATCATTCCGACGATGGCCTGCGGCGTGTGACGTATGATGCGGTACTTCATCGCAGGGAGTGAGCGCACAACCCGCCAGCTCACTGCATCCTCGCGCGAGGTGGTGTCGGGGCTCGGGCCCAGGCCGTCGGTGCCGAAACCTGCCCCCGGCACGGCGAGCTCGTTCACTGGAGCCAGTCGAGCGACGGCCGACCGACGAGGTCGGTTCCCACCAGTTCGGCGAACACGTCGTCGAGTTTGCGCCCTGCCGTTACTTCGCCAATCGAACCGGCTCGCACGATCTGACCCTGGTTCATGATCGCCACCGAATCACACAGCTCTTCGACCGTGGCCATCACATGGCTGGAAAAGATCACCGTTCGGCCCCTGTCGATCATTTGATCCAGGATGTGGCGGATCGACCGTTGAGACACCGGGTCGACCGACTCGAACGGTTCGTCGAGGATGAGAAGAGGAGGGGAGTGGAGTAGCGCTGCCGCGAGGCTGATCTTCTTTCTCATGCCCTGGCTGTAGTCGGCGATCAGCTTGTCGGCTGCCAGTTCAAGGTCGAGAGCCTTGAGGAGATCGGCTGAGCGCACTTCGATGTCCTCGTCGCTGAGGTGGCGGAAACGTCCGACGTAGGTGAGAAACTCGCGGGCCGTGAGCCGCTCGAACAGCAGCAGCTCCTCGGGCACCACACCGATGGTGGCCTTGACCGGTGTCGGGTCGGGCCACACCGGCAGATCGTTGACGATGATGTTTCCCCCATCCGGACGGAGGAGACCGATGGCCATCGCCAACGTCGTACTCTTGCCCGCTCCGTTTGGGCCGAGCAATCCGTAGAAGGCACCGGTTGGCACCGCCAGGTTGATCCCGTCGACGGCAACGTGGTCACCAAACCGCTTGGTGAGACCCACGGCTTTGATCGCAAGGTCTTTGCCCGTCCAATCCTCGTTGGGGGCGTTGGCGGCCGGAACGCCAACTCCGCTGGGCGGAGGCAGGGCGGCGCCATCGAAACCAGCGTCCATATCACCGTCTGTACCACCGCCTAAACCACCGTCGGATCGCCCTTCGGATTGGGGCGGCGCGGTGGGAGGCGACGGTGCGAGAGTTTCTGCTGGGGGAGGCGGTGGACCGGCCGGAACCCGGCGATCGTCGGTCATATGGTCAGTAGTGTAGATGTTGGGTGTCAACGCTCTGGCCTCGAAAAGGGTAATTGTCGAACGATGGGCAATCTCATGCTCTGTAGGTGATACCGACCTCCTTGGTCAGAACCTTGACTGATTTGGAGTAATGTTTTGACCAGCGGTAATCCATCAAGAGTCTCGGCGGACCATCATCAGGAGTTTGCTGTGAGGATCTTGCTTGTAGAGCCATGGATGACCGGATCGCATCTGACCTGGGCCTCCGGCTATCAGGCCGCCAGTCGACACCAGGTCGACATCGTCGGTCTTCCCGGCGAACTGTGGCGCTGGCGGCTCCGAGGCGGTGCCCTGCCGCTGGCCGAGAAGGTCGAAGACTGGATCTCCCGGCACGGCCAGCCTGATCTGCTCTTGATCTCGGGTTTAGTCGATGTGGCCGAGCTGCTGGGGCTCGTCCGGCGATCGCTCAACCCCGACACCGCAGTGGTCGTGTATCAACACGAGAGCCAGCTCGTGTACCCGGTGGCCGAAGGTACCTACGACCAAGGGGCGGCGCTACGAAACTGGATGTCGTGGTGTGCCGCCGATCTAGTGCTGTTCAACAGCTACTACCATCTGCGGGCGGTGGGTGATGCCCTGCCGGGATTTGTCACGAACCTGCCCGACAAGACCCATGTGCCCATGCTCGATGAGGTGGTGTCGAAGTTCGAGGTGTTCCCGGTCGGCGTCAACCTGGCCGAGATCAACTCGCCGGTTGAGGAGTTGCCTTGGGTTGAGCTGGCCACCACGACTGCCGACTATCCCGACCCCGATACCGATGTCGATCCGGACGACGTCCCCGATTCCACTCCCGAATCCGCGGGCGATGCCGGTGAACCGGCGGACAACAACGCTGCGGACAACGAACCTGTGGACAGCACCGAGGACGACCCAGCGGATGTTGAGATCTACCTCGACGAGAAGCTTGGTCGGCCTCGTGAGGACCGCCGGGGTGATCCGTACCATGATCCCTATCTCGACGTTGAGCCCGAGATGGCCCCCTCCTCTGGTCCACCCGTGATCCTGTGGCCGCATCGGTGGGAGCGTGACAAGGACCCGGGGGCCTTCCTTCGGGCCCTCGACAAGGTAGTGGCCTCGGGCCTTGAGTTCCGTCTCGTGCTGGCCGGTCAGGACCCGCCAAGCGGATCGGTGAGCGCGGAGGCCGACCGGGCCGAAGTGGCGCGCCGGTTCTCATCGTGGACGCTCTCCGCCGGTGAGCTGACGCGGGAGCAGTACCTGGCGGCCCTTCGCCGCTGTGATCTGGTGGTGAGTTGCGCCCGTCACGATTTTTTTGGTGTGGCCGTCGTGGAGGCCATCGCCAGCGGTTGTGTGCCGCTGCTACCGAATGATCTGAGCTACCCCGAGTTAATCAGAGCACCTTGGCACGATGCGGTGCTCTACGAGCCTGGAACCTTCGGCAGTCGGCTGGTCGATGCCGTAGCTCGAATCGATGAGCTTCGGGCCGCCACCTCCGGGCTGGCGGGATCGATGCGGCGTTTCGGATGGGAGTCGATGGCTCCGGTGTACGACGACCGTTTTGAATCAGTCGTGCGCCGACTTAGCTCGGTTGACACCAAGGCGTTGGCATAGGCGTCGTCAAGCAGCGTCAGAACACACCACAACAAAATTCCGAGATCCTGTCACATACCGTGGGCCTTGCTCGTCGACAGGGTATGAGCAGCACACGCAACAACACCAACGGCATTACCAATATCAGCCTCTCGTCCGACGAGGTTCACGGCGGCAACCTGGGCGACGTTGCTGTGATCGGCGGAGGCCTTGGCGGTCTTACGGCCGCCCTTTACCTGGCTCAAGCTGGTCACTCGGTGACCATCTTCGACAGCAGGCCCAGCCTCGGCGGTCGGGCCCGAACCGACGAACGTCGGGGTTTCCTGTTCAATCAAGGTCCTCACGCCCTCTACTTGGCCGGAGAGGCCCACGCCACGCTGGCCGATCTCGGCATCAAGCCACGGGGCGGGAATCCGGGAACCAACGGAACCGTCTTGCGCAACGGTCGGGTCCATGTGGGTCCGGCCGACGTGAAGACCCTCATGAGCACTTCGGCGCTCGGTTTCAAGGAAAAGCTCGACTTCGGGCGGTTGCTGGCCCGGCTTCCGAAGTTGGACGGCACGCGCTACCGCAACCTCACCGTGAACGAGTGGCTCGACGACAACCTCCGAACCGAAGGCGCCCGCTTATTGACCGAGGCACTTGTTCGGCTGACGACCTACGCCAACCAGCCCGACCAGCTGAGCGCCGACGTCGCCATTAGTCAGATCCAGATGGGGCTGGGAGTTGGCGTGCTTTATCTCGATGATGGGTGGCAACAATTGGTCGACGCTCTCGCCGATCGTCTCCGAGCCGACCCCAAGGTCGAGTTCCGCCTCGGTCAACGGTTGACCGAACTCCCCGACACCAGAGTGGTCGTGGTGGCAACCGGCGATCCGGTGTCGACCGGCAAGCTGATCGGAACCCGCTTTGTAACCGACGCCGAAACCGGCGCCCTCGGCCACCCCGGCGTCGGCCCGGCAGCCCGAGCGGCGTGTTTGGACCTCGGAACCTCGGAACAACCCAACCAAGATCTGATCCTCGGAATGGACGAGCCGTTCTACCTCTCCAACCACTCGACTGGAGGTCGGCTGGCGCCGGAGGGAATGTGGCACGTGGCCGCCGTCAGCTACCTGGGAGCTGGCGACGTCGGCGATCGTGACGAACTCACCCGCCTCGCTTCGCTCGGTTGGGGTGGGGAAACAGACCTGGAGCGAGTCACCGTCGAATCCCGATACCTCCACGAGATGACAACCGCGGCCGCCATCCCCATCGCCAGCGGAGGTGGAATGGCTGGACGTCCCGATAGTTCGGCCACCGGCCACGACAATGTGTTCATCGTCGGAGACTGGGTTGGGCCACGTGGTCATCTGGCCGACGCCAGCATGGCCAGCGCCCGAAACGCAGCGGACGCCGTTGCCCGCCACCTCGATTCGGCGCTCGTCGCCCGATGACGCAGGTCGCGCAATGATGAAAATGGCAAGATGGTGAGAGTGAGCGATTCCCCACCCGATGACGTTCTTGGCCCGTTTGAGGCCGAGCGCGACCGGCTTTGGCGGCTCAGCTATCGCATGCTCGGCATCGCCGACGACGCTGATGAAATCGTGCAGGACGCCTGGCTCCGGTGGCAGACCGTCGACCGAACCACGATCAACAACCCGGCCGCTTGGCTGACCACGGTCACCAGCCGTTTGGCGTTGGACCGTCTCCGGTCGGCTAGGCGCCAGCGGGAATCCTACGTCGGCCCGTGGCTACCCGAGCCGATCGAAACCGCTCTGCTGTTCGACAGCGGAGCTGAACCGGACGGGTTTGGGATCGACCCGGCCGAGGCCACCGTGTTGGCGGAGTCGGTGTCGATGGGATTCCTCGCCGTGATGGAACGGTTGGGTCCCGTCGAGCGGGCCGTCTTCCTTCTCCACGACGTGTTCCGGCTTCCGTTCGACGAGGTCGCCGGCGTGGTCGAGCGAAGTCCCGAGGCCACCCGCCAGATCGCTGTTCGGGCCAGGGCTCGCATCGAGGCTGAAAGACCCCGCTTCGACCCGGATCCGGCTCAGGTCGAGGAGCTGGTGCAGGCCTTCCTGGTGGCGACGGTCAGCGGTGATCAGAGCCAGCTGTCGGAACTGTTGGTCGACGACGTCGTGTTGGTGAGCGACGGTGGAGCCAACGTTCGAGCGGCAAGGCATCCGATAGTCGGGGTGGATCGAGTGTCACGGTTCCTCACCGGTGTTGCCCGCCAGGCCTCCGACAATCACGCCGTGCACCCGGTGAGCGTCAACGGTCACTTCTCCGTCTACATAACCGACAACGGTCGGCCCGACTCCGTGTTGATTATGAACTGGGCCGAACAGGAGAGCGACGAGCCCGGCGCTGTCCGCCATCGGGTCAGCCGGGTGTACGTGGTGCGCAATCCCGACAAACTGGCTCGGTTTGCCGCACATTGGAAATCGACCAACCAGCCATAGAGCCATACTGGAGCCATGGCTGTTGAGATCGACCAAGTCGAACAGGTGGTTCCCGGATTGAAGGTCGGTCACTGGACCGATCGCGAAGCCGGTACCGGATGCACCGTTGTGATCTTCCCGGAGGGCACCGTGGCCTCGGGCGAGGTCCGTGGTGGGGCGCCGGCCACCAGAGAGTTCGCCCTGCTGGATCCGACGAAGACCGTGGCCAACGTCGATGCGGTCATCTTGTCGGGCGGGTCGGCCTTCGGCCTGGCCGCGGCCGACGGCGTGATGGCCGAGCTGGAGCACCTCGGGCGAGGTGTACCCACCGCCTTCGGCGCAGTCCCCATCGTGGTCGGGATGAGTTTGTTCGACCTGGCAGTCGGAAGCAGCACGGCCCGGCCCGGCCCTGAGCAGGGGAGCATCGCTACTCGAGAGGCCATGGCTGCCGCCGCCTCGACGATTCCGGTCGGGGCGATCGGTGCCGGCACCGGCGCGACCGTCGACAAATGGTCGGGGCAACCGAAACCCTCCGGTCTGGGTGTCGGCACGAGAGTGAGCCCAGTGGATGGCGGAACGCTTGCGGTTACCGCCATCATTGCGGTGAACGCCTTCGGTGCCGTCGACGACGGATCCGGCCCCGAAGATCCGGGCCCTCCTGCGCCGCCGAGGCTCGTTGTTGAGGAGGAGAGCGACGCAGCATCAGACGATGGCTTTCGGACCAACACAACGATCGGGGTTGTCGTGACCAACGCTCGACTCAGCAAAGTTGATTGTTGGCTTCTGGCCGAGGGGGCGCACGACGGTTTCGCTCGATCGCTGATGCCCGCGCACACACGCT
Source organism: Acidimicrobiales bacterium (assembly GCA_965216355.1). Taxonomy (GTDB): domain Bacteria; phylum Actinomycetota; class Acidimicrobiia; order Acidimicrobiales; family SZUA-35; genus JAHELU01. The sequence goes on along the minus strand of CBDCFR010000013.1, from coordinate 4,644,396 downwards.
TCGACGGCGACGCCATAGTCGCCGCGGCCACCGGTGAGATCGACGCCGACGTCAACTACGTGCGGGTGCTCGTTCAAGCCGCCGTGGTGGATGCAGTGCGGTCAACCCAGCCGCTGAGCTAAGCGATCGTCCTCGTAGGCCCTAGCCTGAATTGGTGACCAATTCCTCGGTCGACGCCGAATCACCAGCCAGCCCCGAGCCTCGTCCGACGCTCGAGGTTTTCAGCGATGGCCCGGACCGCACCAAGGCCATTGCTTCGGTGCTGGCCGAGATGCTGAAGGTCGGCGATCTACTGGTTCTCACCGGCGATCTGGGAGCAGGCAAGACCTGTTTCACCCAGGGCCTGGGTAAGGGGCTAGGGATTGAACAGCGGATCACCAGCCCGACATTCACCCTCGCGAATCAATACCGCGGCCGCTTGTTACTGCACCACCTCGATGTCTACCGTCTCGACTCAGTCGCCGAAACCCTCGACCTCGACCTGCCCGATCTCTTGGAGTCGGGAGTGACCGTCATCGAATGGGGTGAACAGATCAGCGAGGTCTTGCCCTCGAACCATTTACTGGTCTCCTTGCGGTATCCCGATCTGACCGACGATGAAGCCGAAGATAGTTCCGACGACTCCGGCTTTGACGATCGAATCATCGAGTTTGTCGCCACTGATGACGGTTGGCAGACTCGCATCGCCCATTTGGCCGAGCAGCTGATGGCGGGAACAGATCGATGACCGCCGACGCACCAATCGGTCTCGCCGTCACCTCGTCAACCGGCGTCATCTGCGTGGCCATCGGTCCGCTGGGACAACCTGAGCCGCTGGCGGCGGCCACGCTCGAAACCGACCGCCGCCACGCCGAGGAGATCAGTCCGCTGATCCTTTCCCTGGTCGCCGAGGCCGGCCTGACCCTGGCCGACGTCGAGATCTTGGTGGTTGATCGTGGACCTGGCCGTTTCACCGGTCTTCGGGTCGGTCTGGCCACCGTCAAGACCCTGTCGTTTGCGCTCGACGTGCCGGTTGTCGGGTTGTCGAGTCTGGAGATCTTGGCCGCATCGCCAGCCGCTGGCGGGCACGAACGCTTCCGACAGGACAAGATGGTAACCGCCGTGATCGATGCCCGCCGCAACGAGGTGTTTCAGCAGGTCTTCAACGCCGGCCGTCCGGCCTCGGAACCGATGGTCGGCTTGGCCGATGAGCTGGCATCAAAAGCCGCCGGTGTGGTGGTTGGAGATGGTCTCGATCGGTTCCCCGACGCGTACGGATCCTCGGATGTCGTGGCGGTGGCATCGGTGGTGGTCGACGCCGCCACGATGCTCGCTATCGCCGATGCTGGCAGCGCCGTGCCGGGCTCCGAGATCGAGCCGCTGTACCTGCGTACCCCTGATGTCAATCCCAACGTCAAGACAAGGCCCCGAGCATGACTGGCCCCGATCCCGTGGTTATCCGGGAGATGACGGCGGATGATGGTTCGGCTGTTGCTGAAGTGGAGCGACAAGCCGCCGTCGATCCGTGGTCGGAGTCGCTGTTTGAGGCCGAGCTCGGCCAACCCAATCGCTGCTGGCTGGTGGCGGTGGTCGAAGAGCAAACCAGCGTCGCCGCTGATGGGAAGAATGTGGTGGGATTCGCTGGAGCAATGACGGTCGACCACGACGCCCACATAATGAATATCGCCGTGGCCCCGAACCGACAGCGGGAGGGCGTGGCTCGCCTCTTGTTGACCGAACTCCTGGGCACCGTCGAAGGGCGCGGTGCCCGGGCCGCCACCCTTGAAGTGCGGGCCGATAACACCTCGGCCTTGCATCTGTACCGCCGGTTCGGATTTGAGGAGGTGGGTAGGCGGCCCGGCTACTACTCCGATGGCGCCGACGGAATCATCATGTGGTGCCACAACATCAAGACGCTGCCGGAGTGTGTGACATGACAAACCCGACATCCGCTGCAACCACAGCGCACACCACAACATTGCTGGCGATCGAGACCAGCTGCGACGAAACATCGGTCGCCGTTGTCCGTGGTCACTCGGTGGACGCCTCCCGGTTTGCGCCGGTCGAGGTCCTCTCCAACGTGGTGTCTAGTCAGATCGATCTGCACGCCGCTTTCGGCGGAGTGGTACCCGAGGTGGCCAGCCGGGCTCATCTGGAAACCCTCGAAACGGTCACCCGACAGGCCTTGACCGATGCGGCCGTGACCAACGACGACATCGACGCCGTCGCCGCTACCTGCGGGCCCGGCCTCATCGGAGCGTTGCTCATCGGTGTGTCCTCGGCCAAGGCGTTGGCGATGGCCTGGGGTATTCCCTACGTCGGCGTGAACCACATGGAGGGGCACCTCTTCGCCACCTTCCTCGAACAGCCCGATTTGGAGCTGCCACTGGTTGTGCTCCTGGTGTCCGGTGGCCACACGATGCTGGTTGAGGTGCGCGAGCCCGGCCGCTACCGCTATCTCGGAGCCACCATCGACGATGCCGCCGGCGAGGCCTTCGACAAGGTCGCCCGTTATCTCGGCCTCGGTTATCCCGGCGGCCCCATCATCGATCGATTGGCCACCGAAGGCGACCGCACCGCAATCAAGTTCCCGCGAGGAATGCTCGACGAAGGGCTCGACTTCTCGTTCAGTGGCATGAAAACGGCTGTGATCAATTACGTCAGGCGACATCCGGACGTGGCCGACGCCGATGTGGCGGCCAGCTTCCAGGAAGCGGTGGTGGACGTATTGGTGGCCAAGGCCATCCGGGCCGGAAAGCGGGTTGGGGCCAAGACACTTTGTTTGGGTGGGGGAGTGGCGGCAAACTCGCGGCTTCGGGAACGATTTGCCGCTGAGGCCGCCGAGGCCGGATTCGATGCGCTTGTTCCCGACCGATCCTTCTGCACCGACAACGCGGCGATGATCGGTGCTGCGGGGCTCTGGCGATTGACCAACGACGGGCCGACCGGGTTTGACTCTGGCGCCGACCCGTCGCTGGTCCTTCCCACTACCGGCTCCTGATTCCAAGGTCGCCCGCAGTATGCGACCTCGGGGCTCACGGGCACGAGAAGCTGGCTGGGACTACCAGCTGGATCTAAGGATCCGCCGAAGCCGGTAGAGGCGAGTGGCGACGGTCTGCGGGGTCACACCGAGTTCGGAGGCAACCATGGCCACTGGTTTGCCCTCAAACCAGGCCAGGTAGGCCATGGTGGCGGTGAGCTGCCGAGAATCTTCGCTACCGGGAAGCTCATTCACCCCATCCTGAAGGTGAAGCCAGATCTCCAGCTCGGTCACCCAGTTGCTGGCCGAGGTTGAACCCGCGATCTCCGAACTCAACGACGTGGGCATGGTCGGAGGACCCGAACGCGGATGGCGGCGCCACAGGCGCTGCCTGGTGTCGAGCAACAGATTGGCCGCGATACGTCTAGGCCGCCGGTTGAGATCGTGCCCAAACAACACCTCGAAAAACGTCGCCTGAGTTTCCTCCCGAACGTCGTGGCTCATGATCCACTCCCAGTGGCTGGCGCTTTGGGCGAGGCGCACCAGGCCGGGCCGGAGCTGAACGAGCAACGTTAAGCCCGCTTCGGCCGAACCTGATTGGGTCAGCTCGACAAGCGCCGCCTGCATGGCATCGCAACGCGGCCCCGAATCGGGCCGAACCAGCTCGTCGGCCGACCACTCCTCGAGCAGTGGGAATCGTCGCTGCCAAGATACGTTGCTGGCGATTCCGTCAGTCGATGCCGCCCACTCCAACCAGCGGCTCGGCCAGCGAGAGTCGAGAGCATTGAGAGTGGCCCACCACATCGAATGATGGGCGGATGGACGTCGACAGTCCTGATCGTCGACGGTATGAGTATCGGTTTGTAGCTGTTGCACCCGCGCTCCTCGTCGTTGCCACGACCGACGGGTTGCCGATCGCTGCAATGGACGAAAGCACGAGCCCTTCCCGGCTCGACCCCCGGACGGCATCCCAGGCGCAGAAAACCTGCCCCGGGAGCCGTTTCGGGACTAGTCCGGTAGCTATCTCATCAGCTGTGGTGTGCTAGTGCACCACGATGTCAACCCACACCATTCGGTGATCCGACGTGGGGTAACCGATGCCGTCCTGGAGGAACTGACCAAAGTCGAACACGCCGGTCAGCCTCGACAGCTCGTCGTCGAGAGGTGGCCAGAACACTCCCGTGTCGGCCACTCCCAGACGTTTGGAGGGGAGCACGTAATCGACCCGCAGATTTCCGGGTACGAAGTCGGCAAAGTCGGCGGTATCGAGAGCGGGATCGCCAAGGTGGCTGTCGTTGGCACCGCCCTGCGCCGCCGCCTCGACACCACCCAGGCTGGTAGGGGCGGGATCGGCGATCTTGGGATGCTTCAGTAGCTGATCGATGGCGCCGCCGGTGGAATCTCCGTCCAACGGATCGGCGTTCTGATCGCCGGCGATCACGAACCGGGCGTCACCTTCAAGACCGCCGTAGTTCCCCTCGTCGTCGTAGATGTAGCCGCTGCGGGCCGGGTGGACGTAGTCGGCCCAGAACCGGATCTCATCGTGATTACGGCGACCGTTGCGGTCTTCAGGCCCGTCGAACACCGGTGGGGTTGGGTGGCTTGTTAGGAAATGAACAGTGGTGCTTTGGGCGTTCCCGTTGCCCTCTACAGTGATCGGGATATCCCAGTGCGACTTGGACGAAAGCCGGAACACGTCGATGGCCTCGTCGGAGTAGAACTCGGTGGGGATCAGATTGCCGGGCATGTCCTTCCAAAGGAAGGTCTGGAAGGTACGCACATCGTCGTATTCGATCGGATGCATCGACAGAACCACCATGGCGAACTGCCCGGGATAGAAGCCGAACCCGTAAGCGTCCCCGGGACCACCGACGGTTCCCGAATTGTCGAGGTCGACCCCGGACGGGATACCGGTATTGGATTCGGCGGAGAACACATAGGGATAATGAATCGGATCGGAACCATTGTGGGATACGCCGAGATAGTTGGTCTGGAAGTTGGCGATGCCTTCGCCGGCGGCGTCGTAGTCGAACTCGTTGATCAGCAGAACCTCGGGTCGGGTCCGTTGAATCACCTCGGCGACATTGGCGGCCTGCCAGCGGCGTCGAGCTTCGACGCTGGTGGTCGGATCGGTGCCGTCATACGGTGCGCTCAGATTGTCGACCAACTCTCCGGCCGTCGTCCGGTTCAACGACGCGTTGAATGTGGCGAAGCGTACGGTGGGCTGTGCCGGATTGGGCGAACCTCCGGCCGGGGCGGCGGCGGCGGGTGAGATCATCGCCAACAGCATGCACATGGCCGCTGACACAACCACTGCCAGTTTGGCTGATCGAGGTCCCGTCGATTCGGAACGGGTGGGGGTGGGCATATCGAGCCGCCTTTCCAATGGAGGGTCCGCACCAGTGCCGCAGGGCAGGCGTGCGCCTTCCCCCAACGGCTTGTCAACGTGTTTGCCGAAACGTCCGCAAACATCGCTAGTGCGAGCCTAATCGGTGGCCGGTCACCGTTCAATCGGATCGGCCGGAGGCGGCCGGGCCAGAGGCGGCCGGGCCAGAGGCGGCCAGAGGCGGCCAGACGGGTTGCGACCAGCCGTTACTGGATGATGAAGTCGATCCGGCGGTTGGCCGCTTTGCCCTCGACGGTGTCGTTTGTCGTAATCGGTTGGGTCTCGCCGTAGCCCACCGAGGTCATTCGTTCCGACGCCACGCCCTTGCCCGACAGATAGGCCAAGACCGCATCGGCCCTGGCCTGGCTAAGGATTAGATTGGTCGCCTCTTCGCCATCGGAGTCGGTGTGTCCAGCGATCTCCACCTGGATGTCGGGGTTGGCGTTGAGGTAGGTGGCCACCTGATCGAGCACCGCTTCGCCCTCAGCGGTGATGCGAGCCGATGTTGTTTCAAACGTGATCGACTCCAGGCTGAGTTCGTTGTTGAGCGTGTCGGCGTCAGCCGCGGCCGACTCGTCGGTGGCCGTGCTGCCGTCGCCATCGGTGGCGGCGACCACTTCGATTCTGTTGTCGACGCGGGTGACGCCATCGACCCCACGTATGCCGGCCTCAACGGCGAGCTTGGCGGTTTCGCTGTCGACGGACCCGGCCAGGGTCACCGTGCCATCGCCGGCGACGGCGGCGACCACGTCGGGCAACCCCCCGGCGGCCAGCGCCTCGTTGATCTGGGTTTGCAGCGCTTCGGCATCGATCGTGGCGCCGTCGGCAACGTTCGAGTCAACGGGACCGTTGGCGGTGTCGCCCGAAGCATCGGAGGTGGCATCGGCCGACTCGGCGCTTTCGGTTTCGTCGGCCTGGGTCGACCCACTCCCGGCGTCGTCTGTCGCTCCGGTGTCATCGACTACAGCAGCCGGTTCGTCACTGGCACCGGCCTCGGAGTCGGAACCGCCGCCGAAGAGGCTGAGCACCCAGGCCAAGAGCAGCGCGATGACGAGTCCGCCAAGCACCATTGGGAGCCAGGCCTTGGCCCTTCGATCTCCGGCCCCATGGCCGGCGCTATCGGGATCGTCGGGTGAGCCACCGGGAGCTGAAGCGGTTCCGGGTCCAGCGTCGAATCCTGGGTCGGGGGTCGATTCGGTAGGTTGCTGCGGCTCGGTGGTCGCCGTGCTCGACGGTCGCTCGGCCAACGCCGTGGCCGTGCCTCCCCCGGAGCTGGGGCTGGACCCGGAGACCGGGCCGGCAGCAGCCACCGCGCCAACCGCAGCACCAGTCGCGATCGGAGCGACCTCAACCTGTGCCGCCTGAGGAGCACCGGCTGAGACGCCGGCCAATGATTTCTGGAGCCAGCCGAAGTCGAACATCCGACGATCGGACAGCTCGGCCTTCTCCGACCCAAGGAGCGCCATCAGGCCCGTGGCGTCGAGCCCATCGTCCAAGCGGCGGGCGTTGATCGCCGCCATGACCACTGGAGCGAGAGTCGGCAAAATGGCGGTCACCGACGAAGGAGTATTTCTGCTCTGCTCGGCGACCGCACCGGCCAGGGCATTCTGGTTCGCCCCGAAGAGATGGTCGAGAACGGCGTTGCCCGGCCCGTTTTCACCCAGGGCCACGAACCCGGCGAAGTCAGTAAGAAGCGAACGATCAAACCGGTCAAGCATGGTGACGACGTTGTCGCCCCCGCCCGGTTCGGCCGCCCGGTCGGCTACCCCGCCGATGACCGCCGGGGTGGCGACCTGGATCAGCGATCGGACCCGCTCCGGCGCGGCGTCGATCATTGACGAGAGGCGATCCAAATTTTCATCCTGCTCGAGCAGGGACGTGACGGTTTCGAATACGGACGCCATTGGCCGTCCAACCTTTCGCTGGGTGGGTAACGCCTCGCCCGGCCGCAGATGGACGAGGCCGGCAGGCCAGCCGTCGAAACGTCCTGAAGCAGGGCGAAAAGGCGTCTTGGCTAACATAAACGGCATGGCCAGGGACTTCTTTAACGATCCAGTGGAGATCGACAACCTCCCAAACCTGAGTGCTGAGGCCTTTTTGCCCTTGGCTCCTGGGTACCTTCGTTCGAAGTACGTCGGTGATGCCGTCGCCGCCGCCGTGGTGGTTGTGGGCGCGCTGGTCGGAACACTCGCCGTTCGGTCGGCCGATGGTCCAGGCTGGGCTCCCGCGGTCGTGGCGGTGATCCTGCTGGGCTTGATCGCGCTCACCGCCGTGTTGCAGACGCTGTCGATTCGCCACCTTGGGTTCTTGGCTCGAGAACACGATCTGAGCTTTCGTCGTGGTGTGGTGGCCCGTAGCACGAGGACGATTCCCTACAACCGGGTTCAGCACGTGGCCATCGATCGGGGGCCAATTGAGCGGGCGTTTGGCTTGGCCACGCTCCGCCTTCGTTCCGCCGGCGGCGATATCGGAATCGAAGGCCTGGCCGTGGACGACGCCAACCGGCTCAAGGAACTTGTGGTCGCCCGGGCCGGCATGGACCCCGAGACGGAAGTCGCCGAGTGACCAGTCCCCAAATTCCCGCCGACAACTCTTTCGCCCAGCCATCACGTCAGTCGCCGTTGGCGGTGGTGTTCTTGGCGTGGCGTTTGGTCCGCCAGATCAGCTTCGTCAACATCATCATTTTGGTGGTCGCCGTTTCCTCGGGCCGGTTTCCCCTGTCGGGCTTCGGTCTCCTGGTGCTTGCCGGCTTGGCCTTGGCCGCAGTCGGTGTGTTGTCGTGGTGGCGGTTCGTCTTTGTGATCGAGGCCGGTGAACTCCGGGTCGATAAGGGAATCCTGGCCCATGAACATCTGGCCATTCCTCTAAATCGGGTGCAAACGGTCAGCCTCGAACAAGGCCTGCTTCATCAGGTGCTTGGGCTGACCCGGGTTTCGGTGGACACCGCGGGTTCATCGGAAGTGGAGTTCAAGTTCGACGCCCTCGATCGGCGGAGAGCCGAAGAACTGCAACAAGTCGTGGCTCGTTATCGGGAAGAGACCCGGGAACCGGAGACCACTGCGACCACCGCGGGCGCCGGTCGGCAAGCGACACCAGGCTTGGCCGATGCCCCGCCTCCGGTTGGACCACCCAACCGGGCTGATTCACCTCCGATACCGGTCGGCCACGCATCGGCAGGCTCGGTCGAAGGATCGATTGCGGCTTCGAGCGCTCCTGCCGAGACGTTGGCGATTCGAACATTCGGAGATCTGATCCGGATCGGCGTCGGGAGTTGGCCGTGGGCCGGGTTGGTATTCATCTTCCCGCTCCTGGCCGTTACCGAAGACCTGCAAGAACTTGTGGGGGTGGACATTCTCGGGAGCCTCACCGGATGGGTGGAAGAGGTCGAGTCCGACGGGCTCGGCGAGTCGATTTCTCTGCCTGTCCTGTTCTCGACGTTGGCCGGATTTCTGGTTCTGGCCACGCTGGCCGGCTGGATCTTCCAAACCGTTCGAGCGGTGTTGGCTCACTGGGAGATGGCGCTGACGCTCACCCGAGGCAGCCCGGGTGACACGTTGCGACGTGATGCCGGCCTGCTGAATCGCACGGTGGTCAGCGCCCAACTGGCCCGGCTGCAAAACGTGAGGGTCTACCAAAGTCTTCTTCAGCGAGCGGTGGGCATTCACACCGTTGCCTTGCACGTCACCGGGGAGACGAATATCGAGGTGCCTGGATCGTCGGCCGCTGAGGTCGATCGCATTGTCGAAGTGGTGATCCCGCCGGAGCCGCCGGCGTTCACCCGGGAGGTGGCCGGCGCCTACGTCCTCAGGGAGGTGCGCAACGGCGCCCTGATCGCGGTGCCCATCACGGTGGTCGTTGCCCTCACCTGGGGCTGGTTGGCGCTGTTGGGTCTTCTGATCCCGATCCAAGCATTGATCAGCGGTTTGATGTACTGGAAGTCGATGCGCTGGGGTTTCAACGACGAGCGAATCGGCTACCGCCACGGAATGCTGAACCGGCAGTGGCATCATCTTGAGCTGATCAAAACCCAATCGGTCACTGTTCGGCAATCGTTCTATGAACGGCGACGAGGCCTGGCCACGTTTAGGATCCGAAGTGCCGAAGGTAACTTTGCCATTCCGTTCATCTCACTGGTTGAGGCCGAGGCGCTTCGTGATCGGGTGTTGGCTCACGTCGAGTCCAGCAATCGCTCCTGGATGTAGCCCATCGGATGTAGCCCATGGGTAGGAAGCGGTCGGGGCGCCGGTGGTACCGTTTTGTATGCGCACCATGACCGCCGAGCAATTCGATTCCGCCGCCGTGGTTGATGAACTCTTGGACGGTGGCGGGGCCATTCGGTTTCCCGCACTGTTCACCGACGCCCAGGTCGATGAGGTTCGCACCATCATCGAAGCCGAGACGAGCGATTCCGCCATCACCGGCTCACACTTCAATCAGGATGACGACGATGCGTTCCTGCAGCGTCGAGTCTGGAATCTGTTCGCCCACGGTGACGTGTTCAGCGACATGGTCTCGCATCCAATGGTGGTCGACAGCATGAGGGCCTTTCTCGGTTCCGACTTCATCGTCGGTTCCTACTGCGCATCCCGGACCATGCCCGGGTTTGGAGGACAGGAACCTCACATCGACTATCCCTACTGGGATTACCACCGACGGCACAGCTTTCCGGCCCGGATGAACTCGTCGTTCCCACTCAACTGCCAAGGCACCGTGGTGATCGATCCGTTTACCGCGGAATCAGGAGCCACCGCCTACCGACCTGGTTCCGCGGCCGAGCTGAAGTACCCCTCGGATGAAGACCGCTTCTTCGACGATTACGAGCAGATGCTGGGCGAGCCCGGCGATCTGATTCTGTTCTACGGGTTGACTTGGCATTGCGCCATGCCCAACAAGAGCGATCACGGTCGGATCGGCTTGCTCATCGAGTTTCTGCCCAAGTTTGTAACCCCGATCGAAGATCTTCTCAGCGGTCTGCCCGAGGGGTTCCTGGAAAACGCCGATCCGGTGATTGCCCAGATGCTTGGTCAGTCGTATCCGTGGCCAAGTCAACCGCCCCATCCACCGCTCGTCGAGGCGTAACGTCTGTTTCAGATACTGCACCGCGAAGGTAACTCTTATCAAGATATCGATGGCTGATGGCACAAACCCGTTCTTTCGACGCATAAAGTAGGGCGCTGCGGGTAGCTGCGGTCGACCGCTACGCGGTGGTCGGCCCAAACTGAGAAAGGCGATGCACGTTACATGAACTATCAAAAACTTCTGCGAGCACTGACCGCTTTGGTCGTGCTCCTCAGCGTTGTGGTTGTGACCACCGGACCGGCTTCGGCCGACCCGGCGGACGCTGGTTGCGAGAATCGCAATCAGAATCAGATCGAGAAAGTGCTGGACTGCGTAAACGCCGACGATGTGATGGAGCACCTACAAGCTCTCCAAGACATCGCCGACGCAAACGGTGGTATCAGGGCCTCCGGTACACCCGGCTACGATGCCTCCGTCGACTACGTCGCCGCCGAGCTTGAGGCCGCGGGCTACGAAGTGACCCGCCAGGCTTTCTCCTTCGACGTGTACACCGAGATCTCCTCGTCGCTCAGCGTTGATGGAGCGCCGGTTGAAACCCAGACGATGCGGTACTCGGGTGCCGGCGAGATCGCCGATGGCAACGTGATCGCAGTTGACCTCGATCTTGGTTTGGGCAACGCTTCAACGTCCGGTTGCGAAGCAAGCGACTTCGACGGCCTCGATTTCTCCGGTGACTCCGACATTGCCGTGATGCAGCGTGGCGGTTGCTCGTTTGCCGCCAAGGCCATCAACGCGGAAGCTGCCGGCGCGGAAGCCGCCATCATCTTCAACCAGGGCAATACCGAGGATCGTCGCGGCATGATCGGCGGCACCTTGGGTAGCGAAGTCGGCACCATTCCTGTGCTCGACGTTTCCTACGACGACGGTGTCATGCTCACCGAGACTGAAGGCACTGTTGCGCTCGCAGTCGACGCCACCATCGAAACCGTGACCACCGAGAACGTCATCGCCGACATGGAAGGTGTCAACACCGACAACGTCGTGATGGCCGGCGCTCACCTCGATTCGGTGCAGGCCGGACCCGGTATCCAAGACAACGGCAGCGGCTCGGCTGCGATTCTCGCCGTTGCTCTCGAGCTGGCCGATAACAAGAAGTTTGTGCCGCAGAACAGCCTGCGTTTCGCCTGGTGGGGCGCTGAGGAATCCGGCCTGATCGGATCGTTCGAATACTTCACCAATGCCGACTTTGGTCTGTTGAACGTAGCCCCTGAAGAGGTTGGCAAGATCTCGTCGTATCTCAACTTCGACATGATCGCCTCACCGAACTACATCTTCGGTGTCTACGACGCCGACCAGTCGTCATTTGAGGCACCGGTTCCGGTTCCCGCCGGCTCCGATGCGCTGGAAGATCTGTTTGAGGCCTACTACTCGATCGAGGGCATCCCCTACGAGGACACCCAGTTCTCCGGTCGTTCCGACTACCAGGTGTTCATCTTGCTCGACATCCCGTCGAGCGGTCTGTTCACCGGAGCCGAGGTCATCAAGAGTGATGAGCAGGCTGCGATCTGGGGCGGAACCGCCGGCGACCAGTTCGACCCGTGTTACCACCTGGCCTGCGACACCATCGACAACGTGAGCGTCGAGGCCATGGAGGTCAACGTCGACGCGGTGGCCTACGCCGTTTACAACCTGGCTTACACCACAGAGGCCGTGAACGGAGTTGCCGGTGCCGAGGTCAAGGGCACGACGCCCGACGAGGTTGAGTTCGACGGTCCGCAGGGCACCTTCATCGACGAGGATGCCGGTGGATTTGGGGTACACGACCACGATCACGTCACCGAGTAACTTCTCGGCTGTAGATCGAATCTAATCTACTAACTCGTGTTAAGAGGGCGGCTGCTTCGGCAGTCGCCCTCTTGGTGTAGGAGCGCCTGGCGGTCCCTATCGACGCAACGACCACGCTCGGCCGAGGGCCACGACAATGTAGCCGCCGACGAACAGCACCCCAAGGCCGACGCTTCCAGGATCAATACATTGCCTATTGCCGGCTTCGTAGCACTGTTCAAGCGACAGATCGCCGACGACTCTGGTGAGAGCGACCGCTAACGCGACGGCAACGGCGGCGACGAGGAAGTTGCGTATCGTCGAGGTCCTGCCCTGTCGACGGGCGAAGTAGATCACTGGGACCGAGACCAGCAGAAGCAGCCCGATCCACAGAAAGAAGCTGGTTACAAAAGTGGTCAACACGGGATCCTTCAAACGGCGTCGATCGCAGTTACCAGCACCATAACCGAGCGTTTGTCGTCACCGCCGGGAAATTTCGTCGTAATACAAGCGAAAAGGTTGGCGGCCGATTCACTACGGCCTAGCATTAGCACTCGTCCAGTGAGAGTGCTAACTGCCGTTAGGCTTCCGCCGATAGTGGCAGCACACGGACATTTGTAACTAACCGAGAGTGCCTAACGCCCGAAAATGGAGCTAATTGCATGAACCTGCAACCACTTGAGGACCGTATCGTCGTCAAGCCTAAGGACGCCGAGGCCACCACGGCCAGCGGTCTTGTCATCCCCGATACCGCCAAGGAAAAGCCCCAGCAGGGCGAGGTCCTGGCCGTCGGCGCCGGCCGTCGTGCCGATAACGGCGAGCTGATCCCCATGGACGTCTCCGCTGGAGACACCGTCGTCTACTCGAAGTACGGCGGCACCGAGATCACCATCGACGGTGACGACCTCCTTATCCTGTCCGCCCGCGACGTGTTGGCCATTGTCAAATAAGACAGCCAAGTAACGAATACGCCAAGCACACAAGAGGTAACTGATTACTAATGGCAAAGATTCTGAAGTTTGACGAAGACGCCCGGCGCTCACTCGAAGCCGGCGTCAACAAGCTCGCCGACACCGTCAAGGTGACCCTCGGCCCGAAGGGTCGCAACGTCGTTCTTGACAAGAAGTTCGGCGCCCCGACCATCACCAACGACGGTGTGTCCATCGCCCGTGAAATCGAGCTGGAGGACGCCTTTGAAAACATGGGCGCACAGCTGGTGAAGGAAGTCGCCACCAAGACCAACGACGTGGCCGGCGACGGAACCACCACCGCCACCGTTCTCGCCCAGGCCCTCATCAAGGAAGGCCTGCGCAACGTAGCCGCCGGCGCCAACCCGATGGGCCTCAAGCGAGGCATCGAGCAGGCTGTTGAAGTCGCCGTAGGCGAGATTCACAAGCAGGCCAAGGAAATCGACACCAAGGACGAGATCGCCCACGTGGCCGCCATCTCGGCCGCCGATCAGGGTGTTGGCGAGGCTCTGGCCGAAGCCATCGACAAGGTTGGCAAAGACGGTGTTGTCACCATCGAAGAGTCGAACACCTTCGGACTCGACCTTGAGTTCACCGAGGGTATGCAGTTCGACAAGGGCTTCATCTCGCCCTATTTCGTCACCGACCCCGAGCGGCAGGAAGCCGTGATCGAGGATCCGTACATCCTGCTCAACCAGGGCAAGATCTCCTCGGTCCAAGACATGCTCCCCGTTCTCGAGAAGGTCATGCAGTCGGGCAAGCAGCTCGTCATCATCGCCGAAGACATCGAGGGCGAAGCCCTGGCCACCCTCGTGGTCAACAAGATCCGTGGCACCTTCGCTTCGGCCGCCGTCAAGGCCCCTGGCTTCGGCGAGCGTCGTAAGGCGATGCTGCAGGACATGGCCATCCTCACCGGTGGTCAGGTCATCGCCGAAGAGGTCGGCCTCAAGCTCGACGCCGTCGATCTGTCCATGCTGGGCACCGCCCGCAAGGTGATCATCACCAAGGACAACACCACCATCGTTGAAGGCGCCGGCGAAAAGGCCGACGTCGAGGGTCGTGTTGCACAGATCAAGGCTGAGATCGAGAACACCGATTCCGACTGGGATCGGGAGAAGCTGCAAGAGCGCCTGGCCAAGCTGGCCGGCGGTGTTGCCGTGGTCAAGGTCGGCGCCGCCACCGAGGTGGAGCTTAAAGAGAAGAAGCACCGCATCGAAGATGCGTTGTCGGCCACTCGCGCCGCCCTCGAAGAGGGTGTTGTCGCCGGTGGTGGTACCGCTCTGCTGCGGGCCCGTCCTCAGGTCGACGCTCTGCTCACCGAGCTCAGTGGCGACGAGGAAACCGGCGCTCGGTCTGTGTCTCGTGCCCTTGAGGCCCCGGCCCGGCTCATCGCCGACAACGCCGGCCTCGAAGGCGCCATCTGGGTCAAGAAGGTTGAGGAAGCCACCGGTACCAACGGTCTCAACGCCGCCACCGGCGAGATCGTCGACCTCATGGCTGCCGGTGTAACCGACCCGGCCAAGGTGACCCGAGCTGCGTTGCAGAACGCCGCCTCGATCGCCTCGCTGGTGCTCACCACCGAAGCCCTCGTGGCCGATGCCCCTGAAGAAGCCGCTCCGGCCATGCCCGATATGGGCGGCATGGGTGGCATGGGCGGAATGATGTAGTCGTTACGGCTTCGCCTCCACTTAACGAGTTTGGCCTGCGGCCAAAACATCGAGGGCAAGCCGGACATCTAGCGTCTAACGCTTTGAAAAGGCCGGGCCCCTAGGGGCCCGGCCTTTTCGCGTATTCGCTCGGGGTTTGGAGTTTCCACAACCGTACGGTGCAGCAAACTCCGAACTTCTTGCCGAAGTAAGACGCTCGACTCAGCAGGTGAGTTGCCCTATGGTGCGTGTACAGATCGCCTGAGTAGGAGGTTTCCGTGAAGGTCAGTCAGCTACTTGCCACCAAGGGACGTGACGTCGTAACCGTCACGCCGGACGACACCATCGAGACAGTGGCCAAGATCCTCGGTGAGCGAAAGTTCGGTGCATTGGTGGTTTCCAATGACGGCTCAACCATCTCCGGCATCGTTTCCGAGCGTGACATCGTCAGGCAGTTGGGTGTCGACGGAGCCGACCTGTTGTCGAAGCCGGTATCGAGCATCATGACCTCGACGGTCAGGGTTTGCAGCGAAGGCGACACGGTCGAGCGGTTAATGGAGCTGATGACCGAGCACCGAATCCGCCATCTTCCGGTGACATCGGACGGCAAACTCTGCGGACTGGTGTCAATCAGCGATGTGGTGCGAGTTCGGGTGCGGCAGCTGGAACACGAGGCCGAACAGTTGGAGCGTTACATCAGCAACACCTGGTAGGCAGCCGTGATCACGGAAACCGAGATGATCCTCCGGGTCGCCCTTGCCGGGCTGCTCGGCTTGGGAATCGGGATCGAACGCGAACTCCAGCAGAAGACAGCGGGCCTACGTACCCACACGCTGGTGGCCGCTGGTGCAGCCCTGTTCACCGTGGCCGGTGCTTCGGTCGCTTCCGACGGAACCGATGCCACTCGGGTAGCCGCCCAGGTCGTGACCGGTATCGGCTTCATCGGAGCTGGCGGCATGATCAGATCGGGCTTCACTATCACCGGAATCACCACCGCTGCCACCTTGTGGTTTTCTGCCGCCATCGGTGTCGCTTCCGGTCTCGGGCTCTATCTAACGGCGGCGGTTGCACTCGTTATTGCACTGGCGACGACGTTGGGTTTGACCCCGATCCGCCGGCGTCTGATCAACCGGCGTGTCGCACAGTTCGAACTGGAGTATTACATCGGCCAAGGCACACTCACGCCGTTGTTCGAATCGCTAAACGCTCTTGCGATAACCGTGCGGGACTTCGCTCTACGGGAACAGGACGGCAAGAGGGTACTGCGGTGCACGCTGGTGGGAGCCGGTGGGGAGTCGCTGGACGAGATCGTCAACTCGCTTCGCTCCCGTCACGAGGTAGTGAGGGTCGAGGTACACCGGCTTGGCAAAGGCAAGGGCGACGGCTAGCTGCTGTAGATCAACCGCGGAGTGCAGCGATGTTGGTGGCGTACTGATCCGGGCCACCTTTGAACACGGCTGATCCGGCCACCAACACGTCGGCGCCGGCATCACACAGCTTCGGGGCGTTGTCGGGATTGACGCCGCCGTCGACCTCGATCTTGATCGGACGATCGCCGATCATGGCCTTGAGCTCGGCGACCTTCTCCAAAGCTGACGGTATGAAGGACTGGCCACCGAAACCCGGGTTGACCGACATGATCAGCACCAGGTCGATGCGATCCAATACCCATCGAATCGCTTCGAGTGAAGTGCCCGGGTTGAGTGACACACCAGCTTGACAGCCGAGTTCTCGGACTCTCTGCAGCGATCGGTCGAGGTGGGGGCCTGCTTCGGCGTGAACGGTGATGCCGTTGCAACCGGCGGCGGCGAATTCCTCCAGGTACGGGTCGACTGGAGCGATCATCAGATGGGCGTCGAAGTACAGCTCCGTATGAGGCCTCATGGCCTTGATCACCGGAGGTCCGAAGGTGAGGTTGGGCACGTAGTGGCCGTCCATCACGTCGAGGTGGATCCAATCGGCTCCGGCTTGTTCAATCCGACCGAGCTCGGTGGCCAGATTGGCAAAATCGGAGGAGAGCATCGATGGGGCAATCAGCGGGCCTGTCACACAGCCATGTTAGCCGTCCACTTGCTCGAGCCAAGCAGTGACATCGTCTCGATGACAGACGGAGTCAGCAGACATAACCGACTCAACACCGTCGACGGCAGGGGAGATGGACTGCAGCCGTTCCACCAGCTGATCTTCTTCTGCATGGCTCATCTCGACGGTCGTTAGTCGGAACGAAGTTGGAAGCTCTTCGGCGCTGATTTCCACTGCAGGGAACAATCCTTTGAACTCGGCGTATGTTTGCTCCTGATCGATGTAGTCGACGGCCATGACTCTGGAGCTGTCCGGTGGGTTGTCCAAACAGTAGGAAACGTCGCTCAGCAGTTGTTCAGGCGATGCGTTGTCGGCGACCGCAGAGGTGTCACCACCGACAAAACAGCCGGCTAGTGCGAACGTTGCCAGGGCGGGTGCGATGACGCGGAATGCCAGTTGCATGATGTTCTCCGCCAAATCCCGTCTGTTACCAATCGGCGGCGATGTATTTGGTCTCCATGAACTCAAGCATGCCTTCGTGGGCGCCTTCGCGGCCGACGCCCGACTGCTTCACACCGCCGAACGGCGCCGCCGGATCGGAGATGAGGCCGCGGTTGATGCCCACCATGCCGTACTCGATCGCCTCCGAAATTCGCATGCCCCGGGCCAGGTCTCCGGAGTAGACGTAGGCGGCCAGGCCGTAGATGGTGTCGTTGGCCATGCGGATGGCATCCTCGTCGGCCGAGAACGTGGTGACGGGGGCGATCGGCCCGAAGATCTCACGAGCCAACACCGGGTTGTCGGGCGCCACGTTTGAGAGAACCGTTGGCTGATAGTAGAAGCCAGGGGAGCGGCCGGTGTCACCGCCTGCCGCGACCGACGAACCGCCATCGACCGCGACGGAAACCGAATCGATCATGTCGTCCTGCGCACTCTGGTTGATCAACGGTCCGAGCTCGACCCCAGGCTCAAGACCAGGCCCGACTTTCAGCGCGTTCATGGCGCCGGCGAGCTTGTTCGTGAACTCGTCGGCCACCGCCTCGTGTACAAGGAAGCGGTTGGCGGCGATACATGACTGGCCGCCGTTGCGCATCTTGGCGATCATCGCTCCACCGATGGCCGCGTCGATGTCGGCGTCGTCGCAGACGATGAACGGGGCGTTTCCTCCGAGTTCCATGGCCGTCTTTACCACCGAGTCGGCGGCGTTGTGCAGCAGTACCCGGCCCACCTCGGTTGACCCGGTGAACGACAGCATTCGCACCCGGTCGTCGTTGAGGATGGCGGGCACAACCTTCGACGAACGGTTTGACGGCAAGATGTTGAGCACGCCATCGGGGAGGCCCGCCTCCGACATGAGCTGGCCGAGAGCCAAGGCCGATAGTGGCGTGTCGGATGCCGGCTTCAAGATCATCGTGCAACCGGCGGCGATGGCGGGGCCGATCTTGCGGGTGGCCATGGCCAGCGGAAAGTTCCACGGGGTGATAAGTAGCGAGACGCCGATGGGCTGGCCGACGGCGATGATACGTTTGTCGCCTCCGGGAGCGGTGGAGATTTGGCCGAGATTGCGCACGGCCTCCCCGGCGTACCAGCGGTAGAACTCGGCGGCGTAGGCCACTTCGCCGGCCGCCTCACCGAGGGCTTTGCCCATCTCCTGAACTACGAGTTGAGCCAACGCGTCTTTACGCTCGATCATCAGTTCAAAGGCCCGGGTGAGGATGTCGGCCCGCTGCCGGGGCGACGTTGCCGCCCATTCCGCTTGGGCCGCGGAGGCGGCATCGACCGCCGCCATGGCATCGTCTTCAGAACCGCTTGCCACCGACGTCAACGAACCAGCGGTCGACGGGTCGAGCACATCGATGCGGGTGCCGTCGGACGACTCGCGCCACTGCCCGTCGATAAAGAGGTGAGTGCCCCCGGAGTTCGCCAGTTCGTCTAGAAGCGTCATTTCGATCCCAATCCGTCGTCCACCTCGCGGTTCTCGGAGGTGATGTCCATACCAGAGTCTTCGTAAGCTTTGCTCAACAGAGCGGCGAAGTCGAGTTCGCCGAAACCTCTGCCGATGCCCTCGCATACTATCTGATGCACCAACGCCGACACGGGGAGCGGTACCTCCGATTCCCGGCCGGCCCGCAGGCCCAATTCGAGGTCTTTTCGCAGTAACGGCCAGGTGAAGGTCGGGGTGTAGTCCAAGTTGACAAACGCCGGCGTTTTGTAGCGGGTAAACACCGACCCCATAACGCTGTCGTTCAGAAAGGCGAGGTAGTCGTGGCGACTTACTCCGGCCTTGCCCATGAGGGCGCATGTCTCGGCCATGGCTTGGGTGACGATGCCGAGCATGAGATTGTGACAGACCTTCACCAGTCGGGCCTCGTCGTTCTCGCCGGCGTAGGTGACCTGACGGCCGAACAGGTTCAGGTAGGGGAGAGCCGTGTCGAATGCCGCCCTAGATCCTGACGACACGACGGCCAGGTTGCCCGAAGCTACCACCGAGGGATTGCCTGACACCGGAGCGGCCAACACCTCGGTGCCCAGCTCGGCGGCCCGGGTTCGCAACTCCGCCGACGTGGCTGGGTCGATGCTGGTGGAATCGACGACGATCGGTGGTCGTCGATCGCCCGTAAGCAGGCCGCCGGGCTCGACGGTGACGTCGAGAACATCTTGAGGTCCACCAACCATGGTGAACACGATGTCGCAATCGGCCAGGTCGCGAGGCTCGTCGACCACGGTGGCGCCAAGGTCGGCCAGTGGCTCAGTCTTCGAACGGGTGCGGTTGTAGACGGCAAGGTCCACCCCGGCTGCCAACATCCGGGTGGTGATCGCGTAACCCATCCTGCCGACGCCGATCCAGCCAACGTTGTGGGGGTAGGTCCGACCGGCTGAAGGTTCATCCGACACGGCTGTTCCTTTCGGTTAGGTGCAGGATTTGGCCACGGTCTCGACGATACGTTCGACCGACGGGACGGCGATGTCCTCCAACGAGGCCGCCGACGGAATCGGTATATGGGGGGTGGTGATTCGGACCGGTGGCCCATCGAGATTCCAGAACCCCTCGTCGGCCACAATCGAAACGACCTCCGCGCCCCACCCACACAGTCGAGGGTTCTCTTCAACAGTGAACAACCGACTGGTCTTCTCCACCGATGACAACACCGTCTGGGTGTCGAGTGGAACCAACGAGCGGACATCGATGACCTCAGCCGAGATGCCGTGCTGCTCTTGTAGCACGTCGGCGGCGTCGAGGGCTCGGTCGACCATCAACGCCAGCGCCGCGATGGTGCAGTCGGTACCCGATCGCACCACTTTCGCCGTACCCAGCTGATCAACCATCTCGCCGCTCGACACGGGCCCCTTCTTGGCCAGCAGAGTCTTGTGTTCAAAGAACACCACCGGATCGGGATCTCGTACGGCGGCGGCCATCAGGCCAATCACGTCGGCCGGGGTCGACGGCGCCACCACCTTGAGGCCGGGGATCATCATGCACCAGTTCTCAACGCTCTGCGAGTGCTGAGCGCCGAATCGGCTGCCGGCGCCGTTGTGGGTTCTGACCACCAGCGGTGCCTGGAGTTGACCACCGGTCATATACCGCCCCTTGGCGATCTCATTGGCCAGGAGGTCGAAACACACCGCGAAGAAGTCGCTGAACATGATCTCGGCGATCACCGGCATCCCCGTCATGGCAACTCCGGCCGCCGCTCCGAGAATCGCCTGTTCCGATATCGGTGTGTCCCGAATCCGGGCCGGGCCGAATTCGTCGAGCAGACCGACGGTTGTTTTGAACACTCCGCCTGCTCCGGCGATATCTTCGCCCAACATCACCAGCCGGGGGTCACGTCTCATTTCCTGCGCGACGCCACGGGCGACGGCGTCGCGATAGCTGATTTCGACTGTGCCGGTGGCGGCCAGGCCCTCACCCATCAATTGCGCCATGACGAACCTCCGTCGGCCCATACGTCGGTCATCAGATGCTCGGGTCCGGGCTCGACCCCGGATTTGGCGAACTCGGTTGCCTCATCAACACGGGCAGCCACCGTCTGTTGGATGTTTGACAGCGTCGTCTCGTCGACCCCGAGGCGGAGAAGACGTTGGTGATACAGCGGGATGGGATCCTTGGCCATCCAGGCGTCCAGCTCGTCGGCCGGCCGGTACTTGCCAGGATCGGCCCGGCTGTGACCACCCTGGCGGTACGTCTTGGCCTCGATCAACGACGGCCCGTCGCCGGCCCGGGCCTTGGCCACGGCGGCTGCCGCCGCCACGTAGACATCGTCGGCGTCGTTGCCGTCGACGATGATCGAATCCATGCCGTAGGCCGACGCTCGATCGGCGGCCGGATTGGGAACTGCCGTCACCAGATCGATCGGCGTGTACTCCATGTAAAGGTTGTTTTCGCACACGAAGATCACCGGCAGGTTCCAGATGGCGGCCATGTTCAGCGCTTCGTGGAAGGCGCCGATGTTGGTGGCTCCGTCGCCGAAAAAGGCGACGGTCACCTGGTCGGTGCCTCGCATCTGGGCCGACCAGGCAGTGCCGTTGGCAATGCAGAGATGGGCACCGATGATGGCGTAGGAGCCCATCATGTTGTGCTCGACCGACGCCAGATGCATCGATCCACCTTTGCCTTTGAGTATTCCGTTGTCGCGGCCCAATAGCTCAGCCAGCACCGGCCCGAGCGGAGCGCCCTTGGCCATGGTGTGAGCGTGACCCCGGTAGGTGGCGAAGGTGTAGTCGTCGGGTCGCTGCGCCCGTGCGACTCCGGCGGCTACCGCTTCCATGCCGAGCGACAAGTGGCTAGTGCCCTTAACCAGGTTTTGGAGGAACAGATCGTAGGCCCGTTTTTCCATCTGCCGCAGCACCTGCTGCATTTCGTACATCCCGAGGCGATCGTCGAGACTGACATCGAGATTGTCGTTGGCCGGATCGAGCGGTGACGGTAGTCGGGCCGGGCGATTCGAGTAGTCGTGCAGCTCGCTCATCTGCTCGTCGCCGACCCGGGCTTCGTCAGGAGTCCAGGCCCCGACCGCGGTGGGAACAGGTTTAGTACTCATTGGCCACCATCAGCTCTTCGCATGGGAACAACGTGATGACCTCCGGTCCGTGCTCGGTGACCACGATCTCCTCCTCGATGCGGGCCGCCGATCGACCGTCGGCGGCCGGAGCGTAGGTCTCGAGAGCAAACACCTGGCCAACCTTGATCTCGATAGGGTCGTCCATCGAGTTGAGGCGGGACACCACCGGTCGCTCGTGCAACCCCATTCCCAGCCCGTGGCCAAACTGCAGCCCGAAAGCCTCCATCTCGTCTTCGAATCCGTACTCGTGGGCCTCCGGAAACGTTTGGGCGATGTCGGCGGTGGTATTGCCAACCCGTACCGCGTCGATGGCCGCATCCATCCACTCCCGCGATTGTTTGAAAGCATCGCGCTGCCCCTGCGTGGCTCGTCCGACCCCAAAGGTTCGGTAATAACAGGTGCGGTAGCCGTTGAAGGCGTGGATGATGTCGAAGTAGGCCTGATCTCCTGGTCGGATGAGCCGATCGGAGAACACGTGAGGATGGGGTGAGCAGCGCTCGCCGGCGATGGAGTTGATCGCCTCCACAAACTCGGAGCCCAGCTCGAACAGTCGAGCGTGGGCCAGCGCGGCGATATCGCTTTCCCTGATTCCCGGCTTGAGCGCTTCCAGGATGTCTTGGTAGACGGCGTCGACCATGGCCGTCGCCTGAGTGATCAACATGATCTCGTCCTGGTTCTTGATCTCTCGGGCCAGCATCATGATCTGCTGACCATCGACAATGTTCAGGCCGGCTTTCTGCAGCTCGATGAACATCGCCGTCTCGGCCACATCGACACCCAGTGGCTCATTTTCGACACCATGATCTTTGAGCCAGTCGATGATTTCGCCAACCGCTCGTTTGTGCAGCTGGGTTTTGGGGCCGATAGCCCCCTGAAGACCGGTGTTGCCGGCCACCGAGTTGCGCTCGTCGTAAAGAGACGGAAGCTGTAGACGATGAGCTCGGGCCGCTGAACCGAAGTCCCAAACCTTGGGTTGGCCCGAAGCCGTGACGACCGCCCACCGTTCGGCCTTGTTGAACGCCCAGTAGCCGATGTTGGTTGAAGTCGTATAGCGAATGTTGGACGTTTCGAACAGCAGCAGGGCGCCGACCCCGGCTGCTTTCATCTGGTCTCGAGTTCGTTCCAAACGGTAATCGCGCAACCGATCGAAGTTGACACGGTCCTCCCAGTCGACGGCCATCACACCTGGCGCTGGCAGGGTTGCTACCGGAAACTCGTCCTTCACGTTGGCCTCTTTCTTGGTTGGTGTCTCAACTCATCTGCCTTGCGCAATTTCGTGATTTCCTGCCCAACGGAACACAGATCGGCCGCCGTTGCCCGATCGTCTGGTTCGTTGGTCATCGGAGGATCTTGCAAAGTGAATGCAATCGATTGTAGGAGCAATACTGCACGGACGTCGACTCGCCAGCCCATCACCAGTTTCGGCTAGGCCACCGCAATCGTTCTCATTGCATTGGGGGACAATGTGGCTATCACTGTTCGCCAAGCGGCTTAGCGTAGGCCAGAACTCAAGCTGATACGTTGCAATCGTTTGCAGAAAGATGCTAGTGTCGATTTCCCAGGACCACACCTCAGTCAATCGCAGAGCAGAAACGAGAGAGCTGACATGGGATCAATGACAGGCCGTTCTTGCATAGTTACCGGTGCAGCGCAGGGCATCGGAAGAGCTATCGGTGAGGCTCTACTCGACGAAGGCGCCGACGTCTGCTTTGCCGATCTGAACGGCGAGGGAGCGGCGCAGGCAGCAACTGCGAACGAGGCTCGAGCGGCTGAAAACGGCGGCAAGGTCATGGCCGCCACGGTCGACGTCACTGAGCGCGACCAGGTTCAGGCCATGGTGGCCAAGACGGTTGAGGCATTCGGCAAGCTCGACGTCAAGTTCAACAATGCCGGCGTCAACAAGCCGATGAACTTCCTCGACGTCACCGAGGACAACTGGAACATGATCATGAAGATCAACGGCTTAGGCGTGCTCATCGGCATGCAGGAAGCCGCCAAGCAGATGATCGCCCAGGGAACCGGCGGCAAGATCATTAACACGGCGTCCATCGCCGGTCGCCAAGGCTACGACAATGTGGCCCCGTACTGCGCCTCCAAGTTCGCCGTGGTGTCTCTCACCCAATCGGGCGCACGAGATCTGGCCAAACACAACATCACCGTCACCGGCTTTGCCCCGGGCGTTGTTCACACCGAGTTGTGGGAGACGCTCGACAAAGACTTGATGGAGATCGGCGCCTCGGAACGTCCGGGCCAGGCCATGGAAGAGTTCTCGGCCGGCATTCTGCGGGGTCGGGTGGCCAAGCCGACTGATATCACCGGCACCACCACATTCCTGGCATCGCCGGCCAGCGACTACATGACCGGCCAGATCGTCATGATCGACGGCGGCATGGAACTGATCTGATCAGATGACCGAAAGCTCATCAGCATCGGGGAAGACCGCGGCACTTTTTGTCGGAGGTTGGGAAGGTCATACCCCGCAGGTGTTTTGCGACTGGGCCACCGAGTTGCTCGAGGGCGAAGGATTTGAGGTGCTGAGCTACGACACCTTGGCTCCCCTGGCCAATCCGTCGGAGATGGCGCACCTTGACTTGATCGTGCCCATCTGGTCGAGCGCCCGGTCGGCTCATCGTCCTGAGTTCGGCAACATGACCAAGGCCGAGGAAGACGGGATGCTCGAGCTCATCGCCAACGGTTGCGGGATCGCCGGTTGGCATGGACATATGGGCGATGCCTTTCGCGATCGTCCCACCTACCACTTTCTTATTGGTGGACAGTTTGTGGCCCACCCGCCGGGGTGGCCCGACAACCCGGTGCCGTCCGACGACTTCATCGACTATGACGTCACGATCGTCAAGCCCGACGATCCGATCGTTGAGGGAATCAAGAGTTTCACCATCAACTCGGAGCAGTACTACATGCTGGTCGACCCCTCAAACGAGGTTCTGGCCACCACCACGTTCTCCGGAGAACATCTGTGGTGGATCGAGGGCACACGAATCCCGGTGGTGTGGAAACGGCGTTGGGATCAGGGCCGAGTCTTCTACTGCTCGATCGGGCACGCCATTGAGGATCTGAAAATGCCCGAGGTCACCGAGATCATGCGGCGAGGCATGGTGTGGGCGGCCTCGGCTCGCCCGCACTCCGCTCGGCCGCGACCGGGTGGCGGGCTCAATCAAGGGGAGGCAAGTGAGGTCGATGCAACAAGATGACCACACTGCCGCTCTAGCCGGCGAGCCATCCGCACAACCGGCCGCGCCGATCATCGCCGCGGCCGGAATCACCAAACGATTCGGCGGCGCCGTTGCCGTCGATGATGTCAGCCTTGCTGTCGCCCCCGGCGAGATCCATGGCCTGGTGGGGGAGAACGGCGCCGGGAAATCGACGCTCATGCGGGTCCTGGCGGGCATCCTCACCCCCGATCACGGCACGGTCACCCTCGACGGCGTCGAGCTCGACGCCGGGAACACCCGAGCGGCCCTCGACGCCGGTATAGCCCTGGTGCACCAAGAGCTGAGCCTGGTGCCGGAAATGACCGTGGCCGAGAACATCATGTTGGGCTCAACCCCAACGAAGTCAGGGTTCATCAACACCACCGAACAACGACAGGTGGCGGCCGACGCCCTCCAAGAGATTGGTGTCAGCGTCGACCTTGACGAGCCGATCGTCCGGTTGTCGGTGGCTCTCCGCCAGTTCGTTGAGATCGCTCGTGCCGTGGCCCGCAAACCTCGGGTCCTCATCCTTGACGAACCGACGGCCACCTTGACTCCAGCCGAAACCGACTACCTGCTCGACATGCTGCAGCGGCTGGCCCGGCGTGGTCTGGCCATTATCTACATCTCCCACCGGATCCCGGAGATCTTCCGGATCTGCGACCGGGTAACGGTGCTGCGGGATGGGACCCTGGTCGACTCCGTCAATATCTCCGACATCAGCCCGGACGCCGTGGTCGACAAGATGGTGGGCCGAGAGCTCAAGATCGAAGAAGGCGATCGTCGTAGCCCCAATCCCGGCGAGGTGGTGCTGTCAGCCCGAGGTATCGAAGCCCACCGGGTCAACGGCATCGACATCGACGTTCGAGCCGGGGAGATTGTCGGTCTTGGTGGTCTGGTCGGGGCCGGCCGCACCGAGTTGGTGCGGGCCATCATTGGCGCCGACATCAAGTCGGCCGGCGACGTCACCATCACCAACAACGGTGGGTCAACCCGCATCCGCACCTATCGGTCGGCGATCGCCAACGGACTGGCCTACGTGCCGGAAGAACGCCGGACCGACGGCCTAGCACTAACCATGACGGTGTCCGACAACGTGGCTCTACCAAACCGCTCCGAACTATCTCGCACCGGAGTCATGCTGCGAGGCAAGGTCGCCCGCTTCGCTCAGCGCCTGGCCGACACCGTCGGCCTGCGTCCACCGGAGATCCAGCGTGACGCCGGTGAATACAGCGGGGGCAATCAACAGAAGGTCGTATTGGCCAAGTGGCTGGGCCGGGAACCGGCGGTGATCGTGCTCGACGAGCCAACCCGAGGAGTCGACGTTGGAGCCAAAGCCGAGATCCATCGACTGATCAAGCGCCTGGCCGACAACGGCACTGCGGTGCTGGTTGTATCGTCCGACCTGCCCGAACTGCTGGAGCTGTCCGACGTCATCCATGTGGTCCGCGATGGGCGTATTGCAGGAACGTTGGACGGGGCAACGGCGGATGAGAAGTCGGTGATGTCGTTGGCCTCAGGCGAAGCGACCGTAAGCGGCAGTAGTGGTCAGGGTGATGGTGATCACAACAGTTCGAAGGTGGGTGCATCGTGACCGAGAGCGCCACCACCGCGGCGATGGCCGGCACCGGCCAGGCGGCCGCTCAGGCCGATCTTGAACAGCAACAGTTCAGCCCGCTCGACTGGTTGGCCCAGCGAGGCATTTTCGTGTTCACCTCGATGCTGGTTTTGGCGGCCGCGGTGTTCATCGACGGGTTCGCCTCCCTGGCCAACATCACCGATGTGTTCAATCGGGCCGCTCCCATCGGGATCGTCGCCGTGGGCATGACTTTTGTGGTTATCAGCGCCAATTATCTCGATCTGTCGGTTGTGTCCCAGGTTGCCACCGCCGCCGTGGTCTTGATCGGCGTGAGCAACGAACGAAACATCGTCGTGGCCATGTTGTTGAGCCTGCTCATCGCCTTGGCCTACGGAATTGTCAACGGCGTGGCGGTCGGCGTGTTCAAGGCCAATGCCGTGATCGTGACCCTATCGACTACGTTCATCGGGCTCGGTCTCCTGCGCTGGCTCACCGGCGGCAGTATCTACTTCGGTCCACCCGAGAGCCTGATTCGTTCGTTCGGCACCACCAAAATCGGCCCGTTTCCGCTCTCGATGCTGGTGCTGATTCTGATGGCCATCCTGTTGTCATTGGTTTTGACGAGGACGAACTTTGGCTTCCTGGTCCGCTCCTACGGGTCAAACCGGGCCGCCACCCGGTTGGCCGGAGTCAACACCGCCTGGGTGGTCATCGGTGCATTCATGATCTCGGCGCTCGGAGCGATGATCGGCGGCTTCGTGTTGGCGGCATTCTCCAATACCGCAGTCTCGTCGATGTCGACCGGGTTCGACTTCGAAGCGCTGGCGGCCATCATCGTCGGCGGTACCAGCGTGTTCGGCGGGCGGGGCAGCGTGATGCGGACTCTGCTCGGCGTGGTGTTCGTCAGCGTCTTGACCAACATCATGGTTCTGTCGGGTCTGGGCTTCGGCTATCAGCAGATGGCCATAGGAGCGCTGATCGTCACTGCGGTGTCGATCGACGCCCTCGCTCGAAAGGCCACAGTGTCATGAACGAGCCTGTCATGAACGAGCCCGCTTTGAACGAGCCCACCTTGAACGACGCGGCCGCCTCCGGCACCGGGACTCTGGATCTCAGCAGCGAAAACGGTGACGACCTGATCTCCCGGATCCGAACCGCCCTGGCCCGACGCACTGAGGGCCGGGCCGTGGCCTTGTTGACGGTGGTCGCTCTGGTCACCGCGGTGCTGGAACATGTTGTATTCACTTCCTATCCCGTGACGTTGGGCCGCATCGCCCTCATCGGTCTGGTGGCCCTCGGGCTCACCGCGGTCATCTTGATGGGAGAACTTGACCTCAGCGTGGCCAGCACTCTGGCCGTGGCCGGGGTGGTTATGGCCAGTATCGAGAGTCTCCCGCTCGGGATCTTGGCCGCGTTGGCCGTCGGTCTGATCATTGGGGCGGCCAACGCATTTTTTGTGGTGTATGTGGGCATCAACTCGTTCATCGCCACGTTGGGCATGCTGTTTTTCCTCCGTGGTTCGGCCTTTGTGCTGTCGAACGAGGAACCGGTTCGCCTGACCAATCGTGACGCCGGCATCGCCTTCGGTAAACCGCTTATCGGACCTCTCACTCCCAGGATGCTTTTGTTTGTCGCGGCGTTTTTCGCCCTACAGATTTTCGTCACCAGGGTTCGGGTCGGGCGGGAGTTCTATGCAGTTGGCGGAAACCGCGAAGCCGCTTACGACGCTGGAATACCGGTACGCCGGCGAATCTTCACAGGTTTCATGATCTCGGGATTCGTGGCCGCCATGGCTGGCGTGATCAACACCTTGGAGCGCACAGCCGCCGATCCCACTGCGGGCTCAACGGTCCTGTTGGCCAGCTTCGCCGCCGCAATTATCGGTGGTGTGCTTCTCACTGGTGGGCGAGGGTCCATTTTCGGAACCCTGCTTGGCGCCACATCGCTCGGCATTCTGCAGGTCGCCCTGACCCTGTCGGGAGTGCAAGTCGATGTGCAGAACATCGTTATCGGCCTGGTTCTGCTGCTGGCAGTGATTACCGACCCCAACAGCGTGCGCGGCGTTGTGGGGAGCATTCGGTCGCTGCTTCAGGGCCGGTCGGGAACCTGAAGGGGGAGATACAGCTGACTCTTAAACCGAACTAGTAGATCGAACTAGCAGATGTACGTGAACAGATTCTTTTGAGAACAAGTGCGAACAAGAAAGCGATGAAACGAGATATGACAGTAGATTCCGAAAAACGGTCGGCGAGGCCCTCAACCTGGTGGATGCTGGCAATGCTTCTAATCGGTGCGCTCGCTCTGGCCGCCTGCGGTAGCGACGACGACGATTCGGCCGATGACGGCGGCTCCGACGACGGTGCAGCGGAAACCGCCGACGGAGGTGAGACCTTCGAGGTGTTCGCCTTGTTGCCGCAGGGCAACGACCAGCCATACGGCACGACCTACCTTCCACCGATGGAGGCCAAGGCTGCCGAGTTAGGCCTCAACCTGACCATTACCAACTCCCAGTACGACGCCGACAAGCAGGCCAGCGAGTGTGAGGTGGCCGTTGCCGCCGAACCCGATCTGATCATCCTGTGGCCGGCGGTTGGCGACACGGTGCGACCATGTCTGGAGGCGGCCAACGATGCCGGAATTCCAGTGACGGTAACCAACTCAGACGTCAACCCGGAGGACAAGGATCTCACGGCGGCCTACTCAGGTCCGGATACCTACGGCCAGGGTGTGGCCTCAGCTGAGATTTTCTGTGAGCTGGCGGCCGGTGCCGACACCGGCATCATCATGGTCAACGGCCTAACCGGAAACTCGACGGCGATCGATCGCGAGGCCGGTTTCGAAGACACGATCAACGACCAGTGCCCCAACGTGGAGATCCTGGCTCGCCAGCCCGGCAACTGGAACAAGGATGACTCCCAGTTGGCGGCTTCCGAGATGATCACTGCGGTCGGCGCCGAAAACATCGGTGGCGTTTATGCCGCTGACGACACGATGGTTGCCGGTGTGATCGACGCGCTCAAGGCTCGTGACATCGATCCGGCCTCGCTCATCATCACGTCGATCGGCAACACCTTCCTCGGCAACCCGTTGGTCCTCAACGGTGAGCTGGACGGAACCGTGTTCCAGTCGTCATCGTGGGATGGAGAGAATGCTGCGGTCACCGCATACGAGGTATTGACCGGCGGCGCCGACGGTGATCGAGTGGTCAAGTTCATGCCTTCGGTCAAGGTCACGGCCGACAATGCTGAAGACCCCTCTGTAGCACCCGAGTGGTAAACCGAGCAGCAGCCGACGTGATCCAAGAACCGGGTCAACGTCGGTGGCTTTCGAAAGCCTCAAGCTGACGCAGACGCCCGGGTGGGACCGCCCGCCCGGGCGTTTGCCGTCGAACTGGAAACCGACACTGGTGGTCATGTTTCCATCGCCCGGTCATCGGCGGAAGTGCGATACGATCCGGGGCAATCTGCCATTGCACGAGAACACCTAAGGGAAACTGGAGATGGGGCGAGTAACGCTAAAAGACGTGGCGGATCATGTCGGCGTAAACGTGTCGACGGCCTCCCGGGCGCTTAGCCACGACCGCAACACCCTGGTCAGTTCCGAGACTCGCCGGCGGGTGGAGGAAGCGGCCCGCAAGCTCGGCTACCGAGGCAATCTTCAAGCCTCGGCCCTTCGACGAGGTCGTACCGGAATCATCGGTGTCATCGTTGCCGACCTCAACAACCCGTTCATCGGACCTGTCCTCCGAGGCATCGCTAATGCGCTCGGCGGGCGGGGGCTGCTCCCGATAATGACCGAGAACCGCGACTCGTCGGACGAGCTGGCGCAGATCTGCGACAAGATGTTGGCCCAACGGGTCGACGGTCTGATCATTACCGCCGGGCGCTATGGCGACCGAACCTTATTGAAGCGAGTCTCCTCCGAGGTGCCGACCGTATTGGCCGTCCGCCAGCTTCCGGGCAGCGGTATCCCGGCCATCAGCCACGATGACAACGCAGGAGGGCGGCTGGCGGCCGAACACCTGCTGTCGCTCGGCCACCGTTACCTGGCCCAATTGGAGGGGCCCGAAGACATCTGGTCGTTCGAAGGGCGAGCCATCGGCTTCCGGGAGGCGGTCGAACGAGCCGGGGCCCGCTATGTCGATGTGCAGGCCTCGGTGCGCTTGCCGACCATCGACGCCGGCCGTCAGTCGGCCGAGCGATTTTTACGGCTCCCCGGCGAGCGCCCAACGGCGATCTTCGCCCACAACGACAGCATCGCCATCGGCGCGATCGACACACTGAAACAGGCCGGCCTTTCCTGCCCCGAAGACGTGTCGATCGTCGGCTTCAACGATGTGCCGTTGACCGACAAGATCTCCCCACCACTGACCACCGTTCGGTTGCCGGGCTACGACTTGGGACGGCTCGCCGCCGAATTGGTGTTGACCCGCATAGACGGCAGCGACACCGGCGCCAACACCGTGATGCTGACCCCGGAGCTGGTTGTTCGACAGTCGACGGCTGAGCCGGCTTCGGTCCCAGTCGACTGATCGTCGCCAGCGATTGGTTTCCGCCAACGACCTGCGAGTAGATGGCAAAACGGCGCGTCGGCTTCGACGGGCGTCGTTTTAGGCCTCGTGATAAGGTCACCGTGACGTGCCCGGCGGCATCAGTCAACGTCGTCGGTTGGTCGAACACCACCTAACAAAAGGGGATGGACATGACACGGGGGAGAGCTTCCATTTGGTTTGCTCTGTTGGCGGCGCTGGCCTTGTTGGCCGCAGCCTGCGGCAGCGGTGATGACGACGGAGCGGACGGCTCCGACGACGTGGCTGCCAACGACAGCGACGACAGCGCTTCGGAGGACAGCGGCGACGGCGACGATGATGCCGGTGACTCAGCTGACGAGCCAGCAGACGATACCGAGCCGATCAAGATCGGAGCGTTGACGTCACTCACCGGACCGTTCACCTCCTGGGGTCTCCACGTGGAGGCAGGGCTGAAGATGGCGGCCGACGACATCAACGCCAACGGCGGAGTCGATGGTCGCATGATCGAGATCATCGTGGCCGATGATCAGTCCGACGCCGAAGAGGCCGTTGTTCAATTCGAACGTCTCCTGGAAGACGGCGTGGTTGCCGTCGCAGGCACCATCTCCAGCGGCGTCGGCGCCGCCACCGCCGGTCTGGCCGAGTCCAACCAGGTGCCCCTGTTCCTGTCGAAAGCCGGGTCCGACGCCCTGCTCACCAGCGACAGCCGCTATACCTTCCGCACGTGTCTCCCGGCTGGTCCAATGCTGGCCGTGCCGTGGGCCCAATACGCTCAGGATCAGGGCTTCACCAAGGTCGGCCAGATGATCGCCGATTACGCCTGGGGCCAATCGTTCCTCGCCGCCTCGGAGCCGGTGTTCGGCGACGCCGGGATCGCTCTCCAATCCGAGATTGCTCCTGTGCCTGAGCAGGATTTCACCACTTACCTTCGCTCGCTCGACGAGTTCGGCCCTGAACTCATCTTGGCTACCGGACACCCGCCGGGCTCCGGTCCGATTCTTGCTCAGGCTGCTGACCTCGGCCTCAATGTCAACGTTGCCGGCCCTGGCTCATCGATGACAGCCGTGCTCGAAGCGGCCGGCGACACCGCGATCGGGCGTTACGCCGACCACAGCTGCGCCAACTACTTCAGCGACGACTACGCCGAGTTGGCCACCCGCTACGTTGCCGACACCGGCCTCGGCTTCATGGAAGATGATGCCGTAGCCATGTACGCCGTGGTCAACGCCGTCGCCGATGCCGTGAGCAACGTCGGTGATGATCCGACGGCCATGGCCGAGTACCTGCACGGACAGAGCTACACGTCGCCCGGCATGGCCTACCCGCTGGCCTGGACCGAGTGGGGTGAGCTGGCCCAAGCCCAGATGGTTCTCGTGAGCGTGACCGGCGGACCAGCACCTGACGGTCTTAACGAGGCCGGCGAGTGGTGGGTCGAGGAGCTGTTCACCTCGGCGCCTCTTGAGCCCTACGTTCCCGGTGGTTAATGGCGCCGGTTCTTGAGATAACGGGAGTCGAAAAACGCTTCGGAGGGCTCCCGGCGGTTGCCGGCGTGGATCTTCGGGTCGACGAAGGCGAGATTGTCGCCCTCGTCGGCCCCAACGGTGCCGGCAAGAGCACGCTGCTCAAAGCCATCAGCGGGTTGCAGCCGGCCACTAAGGGCAGTGTCAGATTCAACGGCGAGGAGATCGCCAAGACTGCCACTCATATTGTCCGCCAACGGGGTATCTCAATGGCTCTTCAACACCCTCGGGTGTTTGAGTCGTTGACGGCGCGGGAGAACGTGATGGTCGGCGCCACGTTCGGTGCGGCCAACCGCCCGTCGGAAGACGAAGCGAGACACCTGGCCGACAACGCCCTTGAGTTTGTTGGTTTGGCCGCTCACGCCGACTCGTTGGTTGGCGGCCTCAACCTCCATCAGAAGCGTTTCCTGGAGATGGCCCGGGCCCTGGTCGGACAACCAAAACTCCTCCTCCTCGACGAGGTGATGGCCGGGTTGAACGACACCGAACTCGAAGCCTCGATCGACATGGTGAAGACCGCCCGTGATGAGCGTGGCGTCACAGTCATTTGGGTGGAGCACGTGATGAAAGCCGTGATGAGCTTGGCCGAGCGTGTGGTGGTGCTGAACTTCGGAAGGATCCTGGCCGACGGAGCGCCCACCGAAGTGATGAGCAACCCCAGCGTCGTCGAGGCCTATCTGGGAACGGGGGCCTGAGATGAGCACTGGTTTGCTGGATGTCAGTGGGCTGTGCGCCGGTTATCTCGGTGAAGACGTCATCCACGACGTCGCCTTGACCGTGGCGCCCGGGGAGGCGGTGGCCGTGATCGGGTCGAACGGCGCCGGGAAGACCACGATGCTGAAGACCATCTGCGGACTGGTTCCGGCTTCGTCGGGAGCCGTTGGATTCGACGGTGCCGACGTCGTCGGCGTGAAGGCTCATTTGTTGGTTCGGCAAGGCATGGTGTATGTCCCTGCTGAACGCCATCTCTTTCCAGGCATGTCGGTTCAGGAAAACCTGTTTCTCGGCTCCTACCCGAAGCGCCCCGCCAGTGACCGACTCGATCTGGTCTACAGCACATTTTCCCGGCTCAAGGAACGAGCCCGGCAGCATGCCGGAACCCTCAGCGGGGGCGAGCAGCAGATGCTGGCCGTTGGCCGAGCGCTGATGTCGTCACCGTCGCTACTGATTCTCGACGAGCCGACGACCGGCCTGTCGCCCCTTCTGGCTCAGGAGGCGTATGCGGCGTTGAACTCGTTGCGCGACGATGGCCTGACCATCCTGGTGGCCGAACAACAGGTTCCCCTGGCCTTGGAGCTGGCCGAACGGGCCTATGTGTTGGATCACGGTCGGATCACGTTGTCGGGCACGTCAGACGAACTGGCGGCCGACCCTGCCGTACGCCAGGCCTACCTGGGAGTGTGAGAAAGATGGGTAACACATGACGGCGGTTCTGGTTGACGGGCTGGTGCTCGGCCTGCAGTTCGCGATTCTTGGTGTCGGCCTGACCTTGGTATACGGGCTTGGGGGAGTGGTGAACCTGGCTCACGGCCAGATGGCGGTGTTGGCGGCCATCATCACCACCCGGTTGATCGATGCTGATCTACCGACCCTCGCCGCCATCGCCATCGGTGTGCTCGGCACGGGGTTACTTGGCGTTGTGCTCGACCGCACGTTGATGCAACCGGTGTATCGCCAACGGGGTGAGTCCCGCATTCTGCTCGGCCTGCTGCTGATGCTCGGTGTCGGTTTCATCATCGACGGCATTCTCGAATGGCGCTATCCGATCGAGGCCCTCAACCTGCGGATCGCCGGTGAGCCATTTGTCGTCGGAGGCCTCAAGGTTCGCCGCGGATCGGTTCTGGCTTCGCTGGTGATCGTGGCCGTGGGTCTGGCCTTGGTGGCGTTCTTTCGACTGACCACATTCGGCCGGGCCACCCGGTCGGTGATCCAGGACGAAGAAGGGGCAAAGCTGTGTGGCATCAACCCCTCGACGGTTCGAACAGTGATCTTCGGGTTGAGCGGCATCTT
This sequence comes from Acidimicrobiales bacterium, assembly GCA_965216355.1. Taxonomy (GTDB): domain Bacteria; phylum Actinomycetota; class Acidimicrobiia; order Acidimicrobiales; family SZUA-35; genus JAHELU01. Next base: position 4,609,657 of record CBDCFR010000013.1, on the reverse strand, counting down.
GGCCGGCATCGTGGCCATCACCCAGTCGATGACCAGCCCGGTCGTGTCCACGGCCGGGGTAAGCCTCACCATCTTCGCCTTGATCGTGGCCGTGGTGGGCGGGTTGGGGAGCGTGTCGGGCGCGTTCTTGGCCGGAATCCTGCTCGGTGTTGTCAACACGCTGTCGGCTTTCTACATCGGTACCTTCGTCAGCAGCATCATCCTCGTCACGGCGGCAGCCATCACGATTCTGTTCCGGCCTCAAGGTTTGTTGGGGAGCCATTAGATGGGGCCAAACGATCTTGTGCGCGCCTATTGGCCGATAGTGGCGGTGGGCCTTGTGCTCGGCGTTGTGCCGGTGTTCTTCTCCGACTCCCGCTCGATGATGCTGGTGATCACCACCGGTCTGCTCTTCGCCGCGTACACCATCGCCTTCAACCTGATCTTCGGCTCAACGGGGCAATTGTTTCTCTGTGTGGGTGCCCTGGCCGGGATCGGCGGGTTTGGCTCGGCCATCCTCAGCGACCGTTACGGTATCCCGTTTGTAATCACCATGATTGGCGCCGCGTTGCTGGCCGGGCTGTTCGGAGCGTTGCTTAGTTGGGTGGCGGTGAGCCGCAGCCTCGACACCATCTTCGCCGGCATCGTCACCCTGGCCTTCTCGCTGGTGTTCGAGAACTTCATCCTCGGCAGCCGGGAGCTGACCGGCGGCGAAAACGGTCTGCCCATCACCGCCGGCGGCGACACCATCATCGGAGCTCAGGTCACTCCCTACTATGTGTTTCTGGCTCTGGTCTGTGGCTATCTGCTGCTGTACCGGCTGATCCAGCGGTCGCACATGGGCCTGGCCTTCCGGGCACTGCGTGACGACGAGGTGGCGGCTGAGCTATCCGGTATCGACGTAGCCCGCTACCGCATCATCGCCGGCCTCGTCGGCTCGATGATGCTCGGCCTGGCCGGGGCCTGTTTCGCTCATTACCGAGGGTTCATCGGTGACACCACCTTCAGCTTCGGCAGCGTCGACGTCCGGGTATTGGTGATGTTGGCCTTCGGCGGTATTGGCTCGTTCATCGGACCGATCATCGGAGCCGTCACCTTCACGGTGCTCGACGAGCTGTTGGTCGACTACGCCCAACTTCGCGAGGTGCTGTACGGCGTGGTGACGGTGGTGCTGTTTCTCAGCTTCCGGCAAGGTCTCGCGGGAGCTGTTGGCGGATGGTGGGCCCGGCGTAGTCGCTAGTTGTGCTGTTCTACCCTGCTACGGCGCCGGTGGTCCCGCCCCCCAACACCCTTCTTGAGCCAATTCGCCCGGAGTGAAGAGACCGACTTCGCAAACGAGCGACTCGTCGTAGCTGCCGACAGGCCCAAACGCGAACTTCCAAGGGCTGGTGGGGGCATCAGGTCCCAGGTTTTCACCGCACCCGGTCGATCCAGGTCGGGTACTGATCGCGACGATACCGTGGCTCGGATCGAGAACGAGCGAGTAGGCCTCGAGCTCGCGGCCCAACGCCCAACCGCCGCCGAGCTGATTGTCGAGATCGACCTGAGTTGGGTCAATCAGGCCGCAGCTGGCGGCATAGATGCGTCCATTAAGCCAGAACTCGGCGGCGCAGATGCTGTTGGCGGGGCATGGCACGGCCGCTATGACTCCATCGGGCGGAATGGTCGAAGAAGCCGTGTCCGGTGCCGCTGCGTCGGTGTCGGTTGGTTCGGCGGTGGGGGAACTTGTGTCGGTAGCGGCGGTGGACTCTACGGTGGTACTGGACGGCTCATCTGCTCCGCCGTCTGTTGCGGCAGGCGACTCGGACGCCGAACAGCTGACGGCAAAGATCGCCATCGAGACCATCATCGCTGATCGCCGACAAAACCCACCCCACGTCACGTCGCTCTCCCTTCTCGACCCTACTCCGGCACGTAGAATAGACCTAGTGTGACGTTGACATGCTTCATGGGATGAGCCAAAACCCAGAGTGGCACAAACGACTGAACAGCCCCGCCGCATCAGTTGACGGAGCCGTCTGTGTCTGAACATTCGTTGGTTGTACTTTCCGTGGCGGTAAGTGCCGCCATTGCGTCCACCGGTTGCAACAACGTAATCCCAGCCCAGCCAACCGACGGATTCAGCGGCTACGAGCCATGCGAAGCGGAGGCCGGTGCTGCCTGCCTATTGCTTACCGGGATCTCTGAAGACGCCGAACGCTTCGAAGTTACTGTCGTCCACGAGGACGAAAACGAGGTCCGAATCCGTATTGACGCCATCGGATTGAAAACCACCGACGACCTGATCGATGGAATTTCGGTCGAACTTTCAGATCCGCTAGACAACCGGAACGTAGTAGACGATACGACAGGAAACCTCGTGCGACCGAACCCTTGAACCAGCAGCATGGATAGCCGAACGTTGGCAACGCACTAAGGGCCCTGCGCCGAACCTCCTCAAACCCCTAGTTGCACCAAAGTCGCAAATACGTTGTCGCGAGGAGGTACTTAAAGCGTGTGGCGGGGCGGGGCGGGGCGTAGGATCGGGCGGCCGGGATCTGTGTCAGCCGGTGATCAGGGTCTCGGGGTACTGAGCCAACCATTCGGCCGCGGGGATCTCCTCGGCTTGCTCGTATCCCTCTTCGATAAATATCAGTCCTTCGGTGGTGAGGAAGTAGACGCCCCAGCCGTGGTAGCCGAAATAGGCTCGCTCATCGGCCCGTAACACCTCGGCATAGGCCTTGACCGCATTCACGTAGAAGTCCGAGTTGTTGTAGCCCCATATGGCTTTGTCCATGTTCTCGGGGCCGCCCCGGTGGGTCAGGTAGGTGGCGGCGCCGATAATGGCATCTCGAGGTTGGGTCGGATCGCCGTCACAACATTCGGCCCATGTGGTGGGCAGGAACTGCATCGGGCCGACGGCACCGGCGGTCGAGATTCCCTGGATACGACCCATCCTGGTTTCCACCAGATTGATGGCGGCCACATATTCCCAGTCGATGCCGGTAGTAGCCTCGGCTTCCTTGTAATAGCCGAGCAGTTCGGCCGCCGGGAACGGATCGCTGACCCGCCAGGCTGGAAGACTGTCGGCGGTGTGATGGATGGCGAGAAGCTCCTGAAGGTTCTCCCTCGCCTCCCAATTCAGGGCCACCGCTGGGGCGATATCTTCGGCGACCGAAGCCAAGACGGTGTCCTGCCAATCAGGCTGAAAGGTCAGCTGACGATACAAACCTTGCTGGTAGCGACCGATCGACGACAACTCCTCGTCGGAAAGAGAAAGATCATCGTTACGCAGAGTCTGCTCCACCGCTGACAATGCTTCAGCCATCTCCTCAGCCGAGGTGGGCCGAGGGGTGGAAGTGAGCGTCTCGGCAATCGAGAGTACCTCTGAGGCCTCCGTCGCCTCGGTGGTGGCCCGCAGCGGGGGCTGAGTAGTTTCGCTTGGGATGGTGTCGTCGACGGTCGCGGTCGGCACGGTCAGGTTCAGACCGGCTTCGTCCGAGTCAGATTGACCGCAACCGGCCGCCAACAGCACAGCGGCGATGACAGCCATGGCCTGTCGCCCAAATCCGAACCTCATCTCATCAGGCTAATGGGCCAGGGTAGTGAGAAGGCCTTCGTACACTGGTCGCCTGATGAACCGGTGTGCAACCATGGGTGTTACATGACCGATCACGACTATCACCAGGAACGCAGCACAATCCCGGATCCACCGACGGGGTGCCCGATGCACGGTTCGTGGAGCCCCCTCGACGACGACTATCTCGCCGATCCCTATCCCATCGCCGACCGGCTGGCCGCCGAACACCCGGTGTTCTACGCCGAATCGCTCGGGTACCTGGTTGTGAGCCGGATGGAGGACCTGGAGCGCATCTTTACTGATCACCAGACGTTCGCTTCGACCAACGTCCAGGACCCGGTGTTCCCACTGGCCTCCGAAGCTCAGGCGGTGCTGGGCCATCCCGACTTCAACCCGGTGGCGGTAATGTCGAACCGCCCCGAGCCCGACCACGGCAAGATCAGGGTCTACACCCGGCAAGGTTTCTCCAACCGCCGCCTCAAAACACTCGAACCGTTCATCCGAAACCGTAGCCACGAACTGATCGACACCATGCTTGAGGTCGGGCCACCGGCCGAGTTCGTGGACAGTTTCGCCTTCCCCTTGCCGGGGGAGACAGTGTTCCGGTTCATCGGCTTCCCGGCCTCCGACGACGAGTTACTCAAAGGGTGGTGCGGGGATCGCAAGGCGTTCTCCTGGGGGCGACCAAGTGCCGATGAACAAGTCGAGATCGCGCAGAACATGCTCGACTACTGGCGCTACTGCGTGGCCTTCACCGCAGACAAGAAACGAAATCGAGGGGACGACTTCGCCTCGGAGTTGATCGACGCCCACGAGGCCAACCCCGATGATCTGTCATACCGAGAAGTCGAGTCGATCATCTACGGATTGTCGTTTGCCGGCCATGAGGCGGTCACGGCGTTGATGTGCAACACGTTGCAGTGCCTGCTTCCCCGTCGAGACGATTGGGCGGCGGTCGGATCCGACGCCGCGCTGGTGGCCAATGCGGTTGAGGAGGTGCTGCGCTTCAACTCAAGCCAGATCTCCTGGCGACGGATCACCACCGTCGACACCGAGATCGGCGGCCTTCAGGTTCCGGCCGGCACCACCATCTTCCTCAACTTCGCCTCCGCCAACCGGCAGGATGACATCTGGGACGATCCCCACACGTTCGACATGCGGCGGCCAAACGCCAATCGACACATCTCATTCGGCAAAGGTGTGCACTTTTGCCTCGGGGCCAAGATGGCCAAACTCGAAACCCAGATTGTCACCGAAATCCTGGCCCAACGAATTCCCTCGTTGCGGCTGGTCGACGATCAGCAGTACAGCTACTTTCCCAACATCACTTTCCGGGGGCCCAACGAGCTTCGTCTGTCCTGGTAACAGCCGCCACTGTGGTCGGCCCCCAGACTGGGTCGCGCATGTCGTGCGCTGACGACACCGGAGACTGATCCCGGCCTAGGATCGTTGCGATGGTGAGGGAGAGGTTATTGCAGCATTCCGACCGCCGCCGCCCAGGTTCGGGCAGCGGTCGACTTTCCGTTGCGTTGGCGGCCGCCGTACTGGTGGCCCTCACGTTGGTCTTGGTGCCGGCCAGTCCCGCTGCGGCCGAGACCACGGCCGAAGTTGAGTCAACGGTTGCCGGCTTCTACCGGCCCGGTGCCACAACGGTGCTGTTGGTGACCGTGGCCGCCGATCAAGCCGTGACCGGCACGATTTTCGTGTCGAACGAAGATGGTGCGGCCGCCACCGAACATCAAATCGAGGTGCCCGGCGGTAGCGCCAAGACGTTTGCGGTGCCGGTGATGATCCCGCCGTGGGGCGGCCGCCCGACGGTGAGGGTGGAGACGAGTGATGGTCAGACATCACGCCCTGGTGTGAGGATGCAGCAGGTTGGCGAGATCGAGCCGGTGGCGATCATGCCGTCGTTGCAGCTTCCCGGGCTGGGGGAGCGGGCCGATCTCGCCGTGGACCTCGGTCAGGCCCGTCTCGTGCCGTTCGATCCGAGCAGTCTCGACTACGGCTCGGCAGCACTAAACGCCGCCACTGCAGTGGCCGCTTCGGAGGCCGACATCGAGGAGCTCAGCGAGTCGCAGCGAAGCGCGTTGTTCGGGTGGGTGAGCAGCGGCGGGAGTCTGTATCTCGACGGATCGCTGGATGACGCCGAACGAGGCGTGGTCGGTCAGGCCGTGACCGACAGCGGGGGGCGCTTTGGCGCGGCGGCCGACTCGGCCGTGAGCGACGGCAGGGCATGGCTCGGCTCGGGAACGGTCTACGTGGTCGGCGACGCGCTGTCTGCTGGCCGATATGACGGTCTGATCCGACCCCGGTTCAGCCAGGAGTTCTTCGAGGAATTCGAATTTGTCGATCCGGGTGGGGTTCTAAGTGACCTGTCGTTCGACGCCGGTTTCCGCACCAGGGCCATCGGGCCGTTTGTTGCGGTGCTGCTGGTCTACATCGCCCTCGTCGGTCCGCTGCTCTGGCTGTTTCTCTCCCGAACCCGCCGCGAGCCGTTGCTGTGGTTGGCCGTTCCACTCCTGGCCGCTCTGGTCAGCCTGGGAATCTGGGGTTCCGGGCGCTTCTTCCGCCAGGGGACCTCGGGTTCGCACGTGACGGTCATCGGCACGGCCGGTCTCGCCTCCCACACCACCAGTGACTACATGATCTCGTCGTCGGGCGGTGGCTTCACCGGAGTCGCACTTGAAGATGAGTGGGGTCGGTCGACCAACACCTTCAACCCGTGGGATTGGCGTTTCCGGGAGGCCGGTTTCGCCCAACCGGTGCTCCGAGGCGGTCAACTTGGGGCCGACGTGCCGCCATCCGGTGTTGTAGTGGCTCGCACCGCGAGTCAAGCGCCGGTCGAATCCGGATGGGACGTGGCCCTGACCGTAGACGGGGCCGACATCACCGGCACCGTCACCAACACCACCTCGCACAACCTGGCGAATGTCTCGATCTATTCGGGCGACCGGATCGAACGGCTCGACGACGTCGCCAGCGGGGAGACCGTCGAGTTCGAGCTGAATGACGTTTCGCTCGCTCCGCCGTGGGAGGACCCGGTGCGGCAGCGTCTCTCACGCGAAGGCGGACGCGGCAGCGTTTCCAGTCCATCAGGACTGCAGCACTGGCTCGCCACCAGCGGCCAGCAAGCTCGGATGGGGCAGATCACGGTGGTCGGCTGGACACGGGAGGCCGCCGGTCCACTCAAATCGGTTGGCGGTGACACGGTTGACAACGGCCGCACCGGCTACGTGTCGACCTACTCCGTCGACTCCCTCGATACCAGCGACACGGTGGGAGCCGCTTCGGTGCGAAGCCGACTAGTGGACATTCGCTGGTCGGAGGAATTCGGAGGTGGCGGCATGGTAGCCGTCGACCGTCGAGGCCGCTTTGAGGGGGAGGTCCAAACGATTATCTACGACCTGCCGCCCGGAGCGGAGACCAACAACGTCCTGGTGATCGAGGTCCCTCGGGGGGTCTCGGCGCTCGACATCTGGGCTGACGGAGCCTGGGTCGACGCCGGTATCGGCCTCGCCGACGACGGCGACCTCGTGATGCAGCTGCCGCCGGGCGCCATCGTCGACGGCTCGGTGTACCTGCGATCTCTGGTGGAGCCCCCGAACAGGGCACCCCGGATACGGAGTGCCACGCCTCAGGAGTGGCAGGATGCGTTATCAGTTCCCGATGGCACCACCGATGAGGGCGCTGATTCTAACGCCGATGGCAGCACCGACGAGGGCGAGACGGAAGGCGACGGCTGATGAACGACGAATTCACCAATCCGCCACCGATCCCCGGACAGGCGCCCGCACCCGTACCTCCACCAAGCGGCCCGACCCTTCCGCCGCCGGCCCCAGCAGCACCTCCGCCGAACCCGACGTCGACAGCCCCGCTGGCGGCGCCGGCCTCCGGTGTTGAGTTACTGGAACCTCCGGCCCCTCGCTCCGATCTAGTCGTCGAGGCCCGCGGTCTCACCAAACACTATGGCTCCCTTAAGGCGCTCGACAATGTCGACCTGGAGATCCCGAAGGGGTCGATCTTCGGCATCATCGGGCCGAACGGTGCAGGCAAATCCACCGCCTTTCTTATCCTCGCGACGCTGCTCACCCCAACGGCCGGTTGGGCCCGAGTGTGCGGTTACAGCCCGATGGACGACCCGGAGGAGGTGCGTCGCCGGATGGGGTACATGCCTGATGTGATGGGGGTGTACGAGAACCTCACCGTGAAGGAGTACCTGGAGTTCCACGCCGCCACCTATCACATCGAGCGGCGGGAGTGGCCTGATCTGGTCGATGGCCTCCTGGAGTTGGTCGACCTAGACGTCAAGCGAGGCACGATCGTCGACGACCTGTCCCGAGGCATGAAGCAGCGGTTGTCGTTGGCCCGTGCCCTGATCCACGATCCCGATCTGCTTATTCTCGACGAGCCGGCGTCAGGCCTGGATCCTCGAGCCCGCATTGAGTTGCGTGAGCTGTTGCTCCAGCTGCAGGAGATGGGCAAGACCATCGTGATCTCGTCGCACATCCTGGCCGAACTACAGCAGATGTGTAACTCCATCGGCGTGATCGAGGCCGGGCAACTCCTGGCCTATGGCCCGCCTGACGAGATCCTGCATCGGCTCGGTGTTGGACGGTCGGTGAAGGTCAAGTTCGCCGACGGCTCCATCGAGGAGTTCCCGATCGCCAGCGATGAGGAGCAGCAAGCACTCTTACGGAAACTGATCGTTGACGACAACCGTGCCGTGATGGAATTCACCACCGTCGACAAGAACCTTGAGGACCTGTTCCTCCAGATCACCCAGGGGATCGTGCAGTGAGCGTGTTCGACGTTGTGCAAGACATTCGCCCGGTGCTCGACCGCGAGTTGCGGCAGCGATCCCGCACCGCCCGTTCGATGGTGGTGATGACGATCTTTCTGCTGCTTGCCCTTGGTGTGGCCTTCATCACCTACACCGGTGAGACGGCGTCGTTTGGTGACGACTTCGGAATTGCCCGTCAGAACGTCGGCCGTTCGGTGTTCGAGTGGGTGCTGATCCTTGAACTCGTGTTGTTGCTGTTTGTCGTGCCGGGCATCAGCTCCGGCGCCATCACCGGTGAGCGCGACCGTCAGACCCTGATTCCGCTCCAGGTCACGTTGATCGGACCGTCGGGCATCTTCTTCGGCAAGGTATTGGCGTCGAGTGCCTTTGTACTGCTGCTCATCGTGGCCACCGCTCCGATCCTGGCCACCGCCTACCTGTTGGGTGGCGTGGCCTTCAGCCAGATCGTCACCGGGATTCTGGCACTGATGTTGATCGGCTTTCTCCTCGCGGTTTTGGGCGTGGCCTGCTCGGCCATGCTTCGTCGCACGGCCGCGGCAACGTTGATCAGCTACGGCTTGATCCTGGCTCTATGCATCGGCACTGCCGTGATCTTTGCCGTGTTCATGATCCTCTACGTCACTACCAACAACAACGATCCCGAAAACATCCTCACCTTCCTCACTCCGTTCTATTGGAATCCGTTTGTGCTGCTGGCCGGAGCCGCCGGCGAGGTCTCCGACGTCAACGGTCCGTGGCCGCTGTCCGGGATCCGAACTGGATTTGTCGAAGCGCAGGACTTCCCCAATGGCCGCTTCGCCGAGGAATTCGATGGTCCCGGGGGAATCGCCGGATTTGAAAGCTCCGACCTCCGGGTTGTCCCGCTGTGGCTTCGAGCCGCTCTCGCCCAATCGGCGCTGGCGCTGCTCGTGGCCTGGGTTGGTATCCGACGTTTGCGCACGCCGTCGGCCGTGGTGACTCAATGAGCAACGGCCAGGTGTCGGACGTTGACCCTCCCCATAAGGAGGATGGTCCCGACCCTGGTACCGCAGTGGCGTCGTTCCTTCGCTCGATGCGGGGCCGCTTGCGCCTGGTCTGGGCCTGGGTAACGGCGTCGCTCCTGGCTCCGGTGGTGGCCGCCGTGGCGCTGCTTCTGGTGGTGCTGGGTCGTTTTCGACCGTGGGCCTGGCCGGAACCGGCGGCGTTGATCGTTGCACTCGTGGCCGTAGCCGGATTGGTTGCTCTGGCGTTGATTCAGCCACTCAGCTGGCTGGCTGCAGCCCGAGCCGCCGACAAAGGATTGCTGACGCGAGACATCTTCACCTCGGCGCTTCAGTTCAAGCGGCTCGACAACGAGTTCGGACAGCAGATCCGGTACCGGGCCGAACGGCTCGCCGAAGACAACGCCGCCGGTAACCGTCTCACCTCACAAGCAGTACCTCTGCCTGCCGACAGGCCCGTTTGGACCCGATGGGGAATCGCCGCCGTGCTGGCGGCCGCGGCCATCGTGTTGGCCGTGATCGCCAATCCCCAGGACGACGAACGGCGTCGCCAAGCCCTGGTCGACGCCCAGGCCGAAGATTTGGCCGAAGAGGTGGAGGATCTCGCTGAGGAGATCGCCGCCGATCTGGAGACCGCCGAGGTCGCTGATCAGCTGTTGGCCGACCTCGCTGAGCTCGCCGAGGACCTTCGCAATGTCGATTCGATGGAGGAAGCCGCCGAGCTACTCGACGACGCCGCAGCCGAGCTGGACGCCAACCGCTCGCCGTCTTTTGCTTCCGAGCAAGCGGCTGCTCAGGGACTGGAGCGCAGCTTGGCCAACCGGCCGCTGCCCGGGAATCCGTCGGGAACGCCCAGCGATCAGTTGTCGGAGCTGGCCGATGGACTGGACGAACTCAGTCGAGAAGAACAAGAGGCGTTGGCCGAGCGATTGGCCGAACTGGCCGAAGCCCAACAAGCCGGGGATCCGGCCACAGCGGCCGCACTGGCCGACGCCGCTGCCCAACTCGCCGCCGGCAACGTGGCCGGCGCGCAAGCCGCGCTCGGTGAGGCCGCTTCAGCTCAGGCGGCCAATGCCGCCGGTGTTGCCTCCCAGCAAGCCTCGTCACAGGCGTCGGGTCAGTTGTCGCAGATGGCCTCGCAGGCCCAGCCGGGCCAGGCCGGTCAAGGCCAGGGTCAGGGTGAGGGCGAAGGACAGGGGCAAGGTCAGGGTGAGGGCCAAGGCGAAGGTCAGGGTCAGGGTTCAGGGCAGGGCCAAGGCTCCGGACAAGGGCAGGGTTCCGGTCAGGGGCAGGGCCAAGGCCAAGGATCCGGTGGGGCGCAAGGAAACGTCACCGGCGCATCCGGAGGAACCGGGTCGGGTCAAGGTGGCGTCGGTCGACCCGACGGCGGTGAACAGCCTCGAGTCGAGGAGGACAACACCGGATTCACGATCGTCGACCCGTCGGCACTCGAATCGGGGGATCCGCTGGAGCTGGGCGGCACGCTGACCAACGACGGCCAGAGTGAAACCGTCGGGCAGGGTGACGGCTTGACCACCACCGGCCAAACCCGCATCCCGGTATCGGACATTATCGGTGACTACAGCCAGCGGGCATCAGACGCTCTCGACCGCAACCGACTTTCGCCGAGCCAGCAGGAGCTGGTCGGCAACTACTTTGATCTATTGACCACCGGAGGTCCCTGAGTGAGCGAAGCCCCATCGGTGGCGATGACAGCCGACGAGTGTCGGCGTATCGCCGAAGCGATCCGAACCGAGATCGGCAAAGTGATCGTCGGCCAGCGCCAGCTTGTGAACGACGTGTTGATCTGCCTGCTGGCCGAAGGTCACGTCTTGCTCGAAGGCGTGCCCGGTCTCGGGAAAACCCAGTTGTTGCGAACCCTGGCTGACGTTGTGTCGATGCCGTGGAGCCGTATCCAGTTCACGCCCGACCTGATGCCGGCCGACATCGTCGGCACGCAGGTGCTGCACGAGTCGGAGGACGGAGCGCGCGAACTGCGGTTCCGTCCCGGCCCGATCACGGCCAACCTGATCCTGGCCGACGAGGTCAACCGGGCCACCCCCAAGACGCAGGCAGCCATGCTGGAGGCGATGCAGGAACGGGCCGTGACCGTCGGTGGTGAAACCCGGGCGCTGCCGCGGCCGTTCCTGGTGATGGCCACCCAGAACCCGATCGAGATGGAGGGCACCTACCCGCTTCCCGAGGCCCAACTCGACCGGTTCATGTTTAAATCCATGGTGCCGTTCCCCACCGCCGATGAGCTTGTGGCTGTGGCCGAGCGGACGACGGGATCGATGACACCGACGGTCGAGACGGTCACCGACGCCGGAACTCTCCGGGCCATGATCGAGTTGACCCGCTCGGTGCCGGTTCCCGATCACTGCCTTCGCCACGCCGTCGACCTGGTTGTGGCAACCCACCCGGAGAGCGGCACCGGTCCCGAATTGGTCTCGCAGTACGTGCGGTTCGGTGCCAGCCCCCGTGGTGTGCAGGCGCTCACCCTTGGGGCCAAGGCCACGGCGTTGCTCGACGGGCGACCCAACGTTTCCACCGACGACGTGCGAGCGGTCGCCGTGTCGGCTCTGCGGCACCGGGTGAATGTTGGCTACGAGGCCACTGCCGACGGTGTCGGTGCCGATCAGATCATCACCTCCGTACTCGATGCCATCCCTATTCCCGGTTCCGGCGTTCGAGGCGCCCCGTAGCCCGGCGCCTGGCGCCAACTGTTGCCTTCTCATGGCCTCCGATCTACTCTCACCCCGACTTCTGGCCCGGCTGGAGCGGCTGCAAGTTTCGTCGCGCCGTCCGTTGGTCGGTGGCCTGGTGGGAGAGCACCGAAGTCCTCGGTTTGGATCGTCGCTCGACTTCAGCGACTACCGTCAGTATCACCCGGGTGACGACCTTCGGCGGATCGACGTCAACGCCTACGCCCGGTTCGATCGCCTACTACTGAAGCTGTTTGAGGCTGAAGACGACGTCGCCGTACGGCTCCTGGTTGACACCTCGGGATCTATGGCCGGGCAGAAGTTGGCGCGGGCGAAACAGCTGGCAGCCGCCATCGGGTTTGTCGCCTTGACAAACCGAGACATTGTCACGTTGCACACCTTTCCGGTTCGTCACGAGGGGCCGCGGTTGTTGGGGAAGGCGGCGATACCTCAGCTATTCGATCGATTAGAAGCCCTTGAGGCTCAAGGCGCCACACCATTTGCCGCCGCGGCTTCGGCGATGCTCGCTCGACCCGGTCCGCCCGGGATCACCGTCGTCCTATCGGATCTCCTAACCGAGGAATGGGATGCCGGTCTACGGCGGTTGCCAAGCGCCGGGTCAAGATCGTCGGGTGATCTAGCCGTCGTGCAAATTCTTGACCCCACCGACATCACGCCGGCCCTCACTGGGGACGTGCAACTGGTGGACAGCGAAACCGGCACGACAGTGGACGTGAGTGTTTCGGCGGCGGTGGCCGAGGACTACACGCGCCTGGCCCAGGCCTGGCTCGATGAGGTGGCCGGACGGGTGCGCCGTAGCGGCGCCGGGTACGCCCGCGTCTTCACCGACGATGAGATCGAAACGGTCATCCTCGACACCTTCACTCGTTCCGGGGTTCTCAGATGACGGCGGCCAAGTGAGTCTCGGCTCTTGGGCGCCGGACCGGACGGAGCCGGTCCTTACGGAGTTCCGCCGGCGGCGGAACATCCCCCGCTTTGGGTTGGCTGAGGGGGCCAAATGAGTTTTGGTTCATGGGCGCTGACGAATCCGGCCGGGCTGTGGTGGGCGCTGTTGGCGTTGCCGATCATCGCCCTCCACATTCTCAAACCCCGGCGCATTCAGGAGACGGTGGCTGCGGTCTTCCTGTGGCGGCAGGTGGCCAAGCCGGTAACCGCCGCTCGCCCTTGGCAACGGCTCATCCCCAGCTGGCTGCTGGCAGCCCAGGTGTTGGCGGCGTTGCTGCTCGCGCTGCTCATGGCGGGGCCGGCTCGTCTGACGCCGCTGGCGCTGGCCGACCACACGATCTTTGTGGTCGACGCCTCAGCCTCAATGCAGTCGGCCGACGGTTCACCCGATCGCCTGAGCGATGCCGTGGATCGGGCGTCGGAGCTGCGGCGTCAAGTGCCAGCCGGGGGTCAGGCATCGCTGGTCGTTGCCGGGGCTAACGCCCGAGCTTTGCTTACCAGCTCAACCGACACCGGCGCATTCGACGATGCGCTGACAACGATCGAACCCTACGACGGAGCCGCCGACTTCGACTCGGCGTTTGCATTGGCCGCGGGGCTCAACACCGGAGACCGGCCGACCCGGGTCGTGTTCATATCCGACGGCGGGATCTCGGCCGATGATCTCGCCCTGGCCCCGGTGGGTACCCGTTATGAGCGGGTGGGCGAGTCGGCAACCAACCGAGGTATTAGCCGCCTGTCGGTTGAACCGTCGAGCGATGGACTCGTGGCTCGTATCACCGTGCGCCACTACGGCGGTCCGGCTGCGACCGAAACCGTGCGGGTGGACCTCGACGGTGTGACCATCGAGCGGATCGAGGTGGAACTGGAGGGCAACGATGTGGAGAACCTTTCGGTTCGTCTGCCGCCCGGTGAGAAAGTGGAGGCCTTCCTCGAGTCGACCGATTCGTTTCTGCTCGATAATCGTGCCGTCGGCACCGTCGCCCGTCGACCCGAGATATCGGTTCTACGAGTGGGTCCCGAAAACACGTTCCTCGACGTTGCGCTGGCCGTGGTCCCCGGTGTCACCGTCGATCACCTCGACGAGTTGCCAACCCCGGATGATGCCGACGTTTTCAGCGGATACGACGCGCTCATCCTTGACCGGGTGGCCCCGACGGTCGATCTTGACGAGATTGATCTGCCGGTTTGGGCCATCGCCCCTCCGGCCCGAACACTCGGCGGTGTGACCATCGGGGCCGAGATCGACAGACCGGCGCTGATCTCGATCAACCCCGACTCTCCGCTGGTCACCGGATTGGATCTGAGCGAAGTGCTCCTGGCCCGAGCCCAACAGATCGACGGAGGAGCCGGCGCCGAGGTGGTGCTCGGCAGCGACCAAGGCCCGCTCCTCCTCTCGGTGCGCCGTCCCGGAGCGGATCTGATCTACCAGAGCTTCGCTCTCGATGAGTCGACGTTGCCTCTGCAGGCGGCGTTCCCGGTTCTGGTGGAGCGAATCCTCACCGACCTGGCTCAGTCGGTCCTACCCCCGGCCCGCCTACCGGTTGGCGGTCGTCTGCCCGTCGACCCTCGCCTCGAAGCTGAGATCACCGACCCCCGGGGCGCAAGCGTCACGGTTCCTGCGGGCGGCACGATCCCGGTTGCTGGCCAGATGGGTTTCTGGACGGTGGAGCAGGAGGATCGGGTCCCCGTTGTCGTGGCCGTAAATCCACCGGCGTCGGAGTCCACCATCGCCCCCGCCATCGACCTGCCGTTCGCCAGAGGTTTCAAGGAGGGCGAAGGTGTTGGCTCGCAGGGTGAGATACCGCTGCGTCCATGGATCATCGTGGTTTTATTGGCGGTGATCGGCATCGAATGGCTGTTGGCCCGTCGTCGGGTGGGTGTTGGCGCTCGACAATGGGGAGTGGCCCAGGTCATGCGGGCGACCATCGCACTCGCGCTGTTGGCCGCCTTGTTCAACCCAGGGATTACGCTCCCCACCGATCGAGTCGCCACCGTGTTTATGGTCGACGGCAGCGACTCCATGGGTTCCGGTGGTGTGTCGGATGGCGCCGCCTTTGTTCGAGATGCGCTGTCGGCCAAACAAGAAGCCGGCAACGACGATGTGGCCGGCATCGTTGGCTTCGGTCAGAATGCCCGCCTCGAAAACGTCGTGGGTGACGATCCGCTGTTCGACACCCTCAGCGTGGAACTTGATCCCACCGCCACCGACATCTCGGCCGCTCTACGACTCGGCTCGGCCGCCCTTCCCGAAGATGCCCGCCGCCGATTGGTACTGATCTCCGACGGACGAGCAACCAAGGGCGATGCCGTGGTTGAAGCCGAGCGACTGGCCGAGGCCGGCGTCCCCGTGGATGTGGTGATCATCGAGCCGCCATCAGGGGCCGACGCCGCCGTCTCCTCCATCGAAGTGCCTTCGCTCGTGCAGATCGACGAGCGGCTCGCGGTGGCCACCACCATCACGTCAGAGATCGCCACCGAAGCGATAGTGACCCTACGACGTGATGGCGAGCGAGTAGCTCAGCAAACAGTTATGCTCACCCCTGGCGACAATCGAGTGACCTTCAACGATGTGGCCGGATCAACGGGCGTGATGCGGTACCAGGTTGACGTGGACGCCGCCGGGGACCGGGAAGTGGCCAACAACCGAGCTTTTGCCGCAGTACCGGTCAGCGGCGCCGAGAAGGTCCTGGTGGTGGATGGTGAACAAGCCGACACCGGAACCGGCGGTGCGGGCGCCGATGCCGCTCGGGTAGCCGCCGCATTGGAAGCGGCCGGGCTTCCCGTCGATCAGATCCCTGTGCGCAACCTGCCTGCGCTCGATGCATTGTCGCAGTACGTGTCGATTGTGCTTGTCAACGTCAACCGGCTCGACCTCGCCGAAGGTGAAGTGGCAAATCTGGTTGCCGCCGTGCGAGACCTTGGGCGTGGCCTGGTGACCATCGGTGGCGACCATTCCTACGCCTTGGGTGGCTATCGAGGTTCCGACCTTGAGGAGCTGTTGCCGATTGACAGCGAAATCACCGACCCGTTGCGTCGTCAGACGGTTGCCCAGGTCCTGGCCATCGACACCAGTGGGTCCATGGCCGCCTGTCACTGCAACGAAGAGGGCGAAAACGGGCTTGGTGGAGGTAGCCGAATCGACGGGGGAGTGGTGAAGACGGCCATAGCCCAGCAGGCGGCGGCCAAGGCAATCGCCGCGCTGGCCCCCAGCGACGAGGTTGGCGTGCTGACCATGGACAACAGTGACCAGTGGGCTATCGATCTGCAAGCCAATCCATCTCAGGAGACGATCGACGACGGTCTGTCCAGGCTCAATCCCTCAGGCCCCACCCACCTCGACACCGCTTTGGAGACGGCGGCATCGGAACTCAGAGAGTCCGACGCCGCGTTGAAACACGTGATCGTTTTCTCCGACGGGTTCACCGACCGGGTTCACCTCAACCAGATGGCGGCCCAGGCCGAAGAACTGGCCGAAGAAGGGATCACCGTTTCCGTGGTGGCCACCGGCGAAGGGGCCGCCGAAGATTTGCGACCGATTGCCGAAGCCGGCAACGGGCGGTTCTATCCGGGCCGCAACCTCGATCAGATTCCGGATCTCATCGTTCAGGAGACGGTGGCCGCGTCGAGGAGTTTCGTGAACGAAGGCGAGTTCCTCCCCACAATCACCTCCAACGCCGCCACCGTGCGCAATCTGGAGACGTCGCCGATCATCGATGGCTACATCGCCACCTCGGCTAAGCCGCTTGCTCGAGTTGATCTGCGGATTGGGCCCGACAACGATCCACTTTTGGCGTCGTGGCAAACCGGTCTTGGTCGCGTGACCTCGTGGACTGCCGACGCCGGCGAACGTTGGACTCAGCGATGGAACGGCTGGGATGGCGCCCCTGATTTCTGGGCCGCAGTGGTGAAGGAAACATTCCCGTCGGCCACCGACGGAGCCGGACTCGAAGTGACGATAACCGGGGATCAGATGTCGATTCGGCTCGAAGGTGCGGATACCTGGGACGACGACGCCTTGGCTCGCGTGCGTATTAACACCCCGACCGGTGAAGGTCAGGAGGTGGTGTTGGAACGGCTCGATGGCACCACCTACGCCGCGACCGTGGCCGTTGATGAAGCCGGTGTCTATGCCGTCGGCGGGTCGGTCGAAGTTGGGGAGGAGGTGGCTTGGTCCGGGGTCGGTCTCAGCACCCGGTCCTACGCCGCGGAATACGCCCCGAGTGAGGTTGATGTTGCGGGGCTGGAGCGGCTGGCCGGCTTGACCGGCGGTCGGATCAATCCGGCACCGACGGACGTGTTTGAACGGGCTGGGACCATCGGCGGACGTCGATGGTACGACCTGGCCCGGATCCTGCTCTGGTTCGCCCTGTTGGCCTGGCCACTGGCTGTGGCCGTGAGCCGACTATCATGGCGCTCCGGAATCCTGGCCATCCCGGCCAGCAAGGCATCCGACACCGTCGATCGCCTACGGCGAACATTCCCCTCCGTATCGGATCCAACGGCTCGTCAGCGAACCGAACCGAGGGATCAATCTCGACCGCCTGCCGACGACAACGCTCCGACACCATCTGGTTCCAGCGCCTGGATTCGAGGCCGAGGCGGGCGGGACAGCGCCGCAACCGAACAACCTGTGGCCGAGGAAAGTGATTCGCCGGCACAAGCCGTTTCGACCTCGGAGTCGGCGTCATCTCTCGACCAAATGCTGTCCCGTAAACGCGATCGCCGCCGTTAGCTCTCGCTGCAGAATTCACCGATCGTCTGTGGAAGCCCATCCGGATGCGGTGGACTCGGCCGTCGACAGGTCTTGCTGATAGGTGACCTTGATGTTTGCTCGGTCTCCGGCCACCAGATTGATCGGCTGGTCGGAGAATCGCTGAACGACCTCGGCCGTGTCGACTCCTTCGAATCCGGCGGCCGCAGCCTGGTCGTGAGCCTCGATCAGGGTCGGGGCCGCAAAGACCTGAGGAGTTTGAACCCAGGCGTAGTCGGAGGAGTCGACGAAGCTCTCCGAATCGAGCATGTACATCGTGTCATTCACCGGGCAGGCCGGTAAGGCCGCCCCGGTTGCGGCCGCCTGGGTTAACGCCCGGTCGAGAAGTTCGGCGGTCATGAACGGACGAGCACCGTCGTGAACCGCCACCACGTTGACGGCCCCGCTCTCGATCTCTTGTCGAAGGGCCTTGATCCCGTTGTACTCCGACTGGTGACGACTGGGGCCGCCATGGATCACCCGAACCCGATCGAGATCCAGATCCAACTGCTCCACCAGCTTGACGTCTTCGGGGCGAACAACCAGCACGAGCTGGGCCACCAGAAGGCTCGCCGAGGCGGTCGCCAAAGCAAACTCGATGATGTTGCGGTCACCTACCTGCAGGTAGACCTTGTTGACCCCCGAGCCCATCCGCGAGCCCATGCCGCCGGCCAGCAGAACGAACCCGGCTCGTACCGCATGATTGTCGAGATAATTGTCGAGATGACTGTCGAGCGAGTCGGGGTTGTGAGCTGGATTGGTCATCGATCAAAGAGTACCGGTTGTAGGGTGAGGCGATGAGTAGGCGATCGAGTCGACCATGATTCAACGGCTGGATATCGATCAGGTGAGCGCCCTCGACCCTTGGGTGGAGAGTGTGGCCGTGCTGCAGTTGGACGAGTCGTCGGCGACTGGTGCACCCACGGTTTCAGCCGGTGAGCTATACGGGGCCCTGGTCGGACTCGATCCGATACCTCTCGTGGCCTTCGTCTATCCAGGGGATGGCCACCAGCTCGATCTTTTGGTCGCATTGCTGGAAGCCGTCGGCGGTCAGGTTGACACCGCGGTTATTCGCTCAGTGCCGGCGGTTGACGCACTGAAGCGTGTCCGGAACGACCAGGTGGTGGAGGCGATTGATCGGAGCCTCGTGAGGTTGCTGGCTTCGCCGGAGCTGATCAACCGGGCCAAGCTCGCAGCGGCTGCAGCTCCGCTCGATGAAGGTGAACTGGTCAATCCGACGATGCTGATGTCGTCGACGGGGTATCCGCTACAGATCGTTGAGCTGTAAACCGGCGTAGAGCCTCAACGGCCAAGCCGAGGGTGGTGATGGCCGCCCCCAACCACACCAGTGTCATGCCGGGATGGCGGTTGATCCGGTAGGTGGCCTGGCCTCGTCCGGCGTCGAGTAACACCACCTGGGTATCAACCCACCAGCCCCGATCGGTCGCCACCTCGGCACTCGATGCGCCCGTCCGCACGTAGCTCACCAGTCGCGGCTGGAACGTGGTTGGTGTTGAGGAACCCGGTTCGAGCAGCTCCAGGGTGGCCACGGCTTCATCGGTTCCGGAGCCTGCCTCAAGTTCAACGCCGCGATGGACAACCAAGCCAACCTCGGTGGCTGCCTCCTGATCGACCAACGCGACGACGTTGAGGCTGGTGGCCGCCATCGAACCGGCGATACCCACCAGCAGCACACCGATGCCGAGGTGAATAGCCCAGCCCGAAACGGGTGATGTGGTGCCGGCGGCGTTTCGACCCGTGACCAAACGGTCGAACCCGGCGGCACCGATCACCGCTCCGCCTGCCGCCGCCAGAATCAGCCCAAACGGGCCGACGCCGCTGCTACCCAGGCCGAGTCCAACACCGGCCAGCGCTGTCACGGCGCCAACAACCGGCGTAGCGAGAGCCGCGTTCGACCAGCCGGCCCGTTTGACGGTGGCCCAACAACGAGCAGCGGCCCCGGCCACAGCAATCGGCCAAAGCAGCATCGTGTAGAAACGGCCCGACAGCTCAAACGGATTGGAGCTCAACAGAACTTCGATCGCCGGCTCGTAGGTTCCAACCGCAACCGCTATAGCGGCGAGAATCAAAACAAGCGCACCGTGGAGCGACACACCGGTGCGCCGCTCGGCTGTTGACCCGTCGGCCGACGGCGTCCGGGCGCTTGTGAACGCGAGCACCAATGCCCCGACGGTGAAACATCCGGCAATCGTCAACAAAACCGCCCGCAACGTCGGCTCATTGGCGAACGAATGCACGCTGTTCAGCACCCCGGTACGGGTGATGGTGGTGGCCCAAATCACCGATATCGCCGTGATCGCAGCTAGGACCAGAACAGCGGGAGACCAGCCAACCTCGCGATCATCGGTGGATTTCACCGGAGCGAGTCTGTGAAGCATCGAGCCACCGGCCAACCATGCGATCAAGCCCGCGTTCTCGATCGGATCCCAGGCCCAGAATCCGCCCCAGCCGAGTTCCACATAGGCCCAGTTCGAACCGGTGGCCAGACCGGCGGTGAGAGCGGCCAGCGCGAGCAACAATGACTGCCGAACCAGTTGGCCGTCGGCTGCCGCCCGCCGCGTTCCGAGGATCAGGGCGGTGGGCACCAGCAGGCCGATTAGACCCAGGTACAGAATCGGCGGGTGCCAGACCATGGCGGGGTGTTCGAGCACCGGCTGTAGCCCAGTGCCACTTCCCGGAGGTGCGGGTAGTCGTTCAAACGGCTGGGAGACGGTCAGCAGAGTCAGGCCGTAGGCCCCGGTCAGCAAACCGATCAACCGAGACGGCCAGGCCTGCGGTGTCCTGGCCAAGACCAGTACGGTCATGGCCAACATGGTGGTCCACAACAGCAGCGAGCCTTCGGGCCCAGCCCAAACGCCGGCGATTCGGAGCGGCGAGGCGATGTCGGGCCGGGAATGGCCGACCGTGTAAACCAGCCGCCAATCGTTGACGGCGAAAGCTCGGGCCAGCACCGCAACGGCGGTGGATCCGCCGAGTGCGGAGACTACGGAAAACACGGCGGCGATCGGCCGCTTGCCGGCCGGGGCGAAGGCGACACCGAAGGCGCCGACGGTCAGAATCAACACTCCTGCTTGACCAAGCCACAGCATCTTCTGATCGTAGATGTTGACTACGCGGTGGCGGGTTCGGCCACCTTGGGATCCGCCATCGACAGGCGTTTGAGGAAAAACTGGACCATCGGTCCGATCCCGACCACAAACCAGATCGTGCCAACGCCGATCGTGCCTCCGAGCACAAGCCCTATCACCAGGACCACAAACTCGATTCCGAAGCGAGCTTTCCAGATGTCGATACCACGTTTGGCCAGCCCCGTCATCACCCCGTCACGCGGACCCGGCCCAAGCCCGGCACCGATGTAGAAGCCCGACCCGATGGCGATGAGGACCGGTCCAGCGATCATGGCTGCGATTCGAGTTGGCATCGAAACCAGCTCGGGCAGCAGATCGGAGGTAAGGTCGGCCGACACGCCGATCAGGAGGGCGTTGAGGATCGTGCCCAATCCCAGCTTTTCCTTGAGTGGGATGAACAGCAGAACCACCAGGAACGCCACGACGTTGATGACCCGACCGATCGAAAGACCGGTCAGATCCGATACACCCTGGTGGAACACGTCCCATGGTCCGAGACCGAGATCGGCCTCAACCATGAAGGCAATGCCGGCACCAAACACGTAGAGCCCGACAAGAAGCGCCGGCAGTCGCCGGAGTGTTTCGGGCCAGGGCAACAAGATCATCGTTTGAGGCTACCGGCCGGAAAATCCGCAAGGAGAAATTGATCATCATCGAAATGATCGCCTGTCATACTGACCCAATGGATTTATCGTCTCGCCGCATCGTGGGCCTGCTCGCTGAAGAGTCTCGTCGCCGTGTGGTGGCGGCCATGATTCTCGGTGCCACCGAACTTGGCGACATCAGCAAAACGTCCGGGGTCGGAGAGCGTGAGGTGGTCGATGCCCTCGACCGCCTCGACAACGCAGGCCTCGTCGAATCGTTGGGCGAGGGACGGTTCCACCTTTTGGAGCAGGCGTTCAAAATGGCGGCTCGAAACGAAGCCGATCCCACTCCATCAACAGAGTTCCCCGACCACTCGCCCGAACAGCAACGGATCTTGGACCAGGCGTTTGATGGAGAGCGGCTGATTCGCATGCCGTCCAAGTGGTCGCACAAGCTGGTGGTTCTCGATCACCTGGTACAGCGATTTGAACCAGGGGAGAAATACAGCGAGCGTCAAGTCAACGCCATGCTGTCGAAAGCCGACACCGACACCGCCACCTTGCGGCGTTATCTAGTCGACGCGTCGATGCTCGATCGAGCCGAAGGCCAGTACTGGCGCTCCGGGGGAACGTTCGACACCGAATGATCCAGAGGTGGGCCGTGATCTACAGGTGAGTTTCGCGATAGTAGTTGCGAGCCCCTCGGGAACGGATTTCGGTCAGCCAATCGGACTCGTAGGGCCAGCTTTCCTCCTCACCCTCGGCCGGTCCTTGCCAGAACCGGGCCATCGGGCCGTCGAGTTCACCTTCGATGCTCCAGGCCTGTCGTTTGTAGGTCCAGTTGCGGGGAGCGAGGCGGTGAGCGTCCCGGAAGTAGCCGACGGCTTGCTCGTGGTCGCCGAGGCGTTCGAAGTGTTCAGCCAATGCGAAGTTGGCGGCTGCAGTTGAGGTGAAGGAGTCACGAGCCCCGGATCGGGCGAGAACCTGGTCGGACGACATCACGTATCCGCTGTCGGGTCCATTGGCCGCCCAATCCCGAACGGCGTCGCCGTAGCCGTCGGCGGTCCAGGCCACGATGCCCTTGGCTTCGGTCATGGTGTCGACCAGCCGCTGAGGAGTTCCATCGGGTAACGGGGCACCGCCCGGCTTGCGAGGTTTGGGCCAGGCTGGTTCGGCCGGCCGAACAATCATGCCGTTCTCGTCGATCCAAACAGCATTGGGAATGTTGACCACACCGAAGAGGCTCCCGACCACGTGCCCGGTGTCGACCAAGGAAGGATGCTCGGCTCCCGCTGCCTCGACGTAGGGACGCCCCGGCTCAGGACCAAGCGTTTCCATACACACGGTGACGATTTCAACACCTTGAGGGTGAACTTCACTTCGCAGTTCCTGCCACCCGGGCAGGTCACGAGCGCAGCCTCAATAGGGGGCCCAAGCCACAAGCACGACCTTGGTCCCGCGCAGTGAGCGTAGATCGAACGAGTTGCCGTCGAAATCAGGGAGCACGAGCTCGGGGGCCTCGGTGGTGGGCAGCGCTCGCCCGGTGTTCGACGCCGGCCCGACGGCCGTGAGCCCGGAATCGTCGTCTCTAACCACACCCATGCCCAGCAGCTCGGCAATGTGATCGACATTCACCCGATCGTCGGCGTCGGTGACGTCGTTCGGCAACGGAATACACACGTCGCCTCGACATGCCCCCTGTGGCTCGATCCGCCAGCCTGTGGCCTGGGCGAACTCGTCAACGGTGGGCTGGTCGGAGTCCAACAACATGGCGATGAACTTACCACGCGGGTCTCGTCCACACGAGATCTCCGATCCGTTCTCGGTGTTACCAATCGCCTGGGACCCGATGGAGAACCGTTGTCTCGTCCCACATCCACGGCACTCCGTCGATGGTGAGGCGCCCGTGATATGCCGACTGGGTCATGACCACGTTCCCGGTTGGGTCCTCCCATAACCGCACGGTGAGCCACAATCCGTCGTCCGAAGCCCTCGATTGGTCGACCGCCTCCAGGTCACCGGCAATGGTTGGAACCAGGTCGAAGATTGATGTGTCGCCTGAGTTGATGATCGCCCTGATGTCGTCGATCTTGAGATCGAAGACACGTCGGACAAACCCATCTTGTATGTCAACGAAGCCTGCCTGCTGCTCAAACAGAAGTTGGTAGTTGGGATATGACGTTCGAATCAGCGCCGGCTCGTCCGGGTCACATCCATCGACGCCGAAACCGTAGGCATCTCTGACAGCCGTTTGAAAGTTGGCAATCCGTTGGCGGTGCGGGCCGGGGTCGTCGTAGAAGTCAACGCCGGCCCGAGCGTTGATCAGAAGACTTGCGTGCTCCAGGTGGGCTCCCATCAGCACGTTCCGAACAGTGAGTGCTTCAGTCGACCGCCAAGACACACACGTCTGATCTCCTGATCGATGTCCCAGCCAGTTGTCGCCGCTGCCAACGATCTGTTCCTTTACGTAGCTCGACGAGTTTGTTGTGCGGTCTAAGGTCGAAAGGTACTCCACCTCGGTTAGAACCTCGCGGGTGGTTTCGTGCACCACCTTGAACCCGGTCGACCACAACGCCGACGGGCTCCCCTTGAGGGCGACGGCGCATCGTTCGAAGTAGATATTCTCCTCCCGCCGTTTGAACTCCGACGACTCCGAGAAATAGACGACCATGTCCCCTCTCGTAAGCTCTCCGCGGTTCAACACACCGAGCCAGTATTCATAGCCTGACGGCTCGGGTTCGCGGCCCATGACGTTCTGGTAGACGAGGCGAACAAACTCGTCATTGGACGCTGAGCCGTAGAGGTTCACGAACTCGGGGGCTTCCACGAAGAACGACGCAATGTCGAACAACGACCTTGTGGCGACCACTCCCTTCCAGTAGTTCCATCCCTGGGGTTCGGGCGGTCGATGGAAGACGGCTTTGTACAACCGAGCCACCTGCTGGGACGGAACGTCCGCCCCGGTCACGATATTGCAGGTTGTCGATGGAGCCGCCGATGCCGGTGACACCGGCGTGACCACTCCGGCCAGGCTAAGCAAGGCCACGACCAAGACGGCGACACCTCGCCGGTTTGAGAAGCAGCCACCGATGGAACGGCGGCGGATTTCGGATCGAGGTGTTGCGCCCATACCAGCATGGTCGGTGAAGGGGCGCGGGACTTTAGCCGAGTGTCAGGATGGCGCCGCCTCCGGTCGGGCGGTGCACGTTTGTCTGCTGCAGGAAGCCTCGGGCCGCTGGGTCGACGGTGGAGCTGGTGTTGGCGCACCCACCGTCGCCGTGGCTCTGATAGTTGGTCCTCACGCTTAGGGCCCGCACGGTTCCGCCGCTCGATTGAACGGCCTGGAGGTTTGACCAGCGGACGGTCACCGACGGATGGTCACAATCGGCGAACACTTCGCTCCAGACCATCGGACGGACAAGATGGTCGGCGTCCACCAACAGATCCCGAATCACGGTTTCGACGCCGGTCGATGTGTCAGTCACCGTTGCCCGCCACTGTCCGGCGTCGGCGGCAAAAACCTTGAATCTGTATACCTTCCCCGGCTGCCATCGGTAGTCCCTAGTGTTGATGTTGCCAAGCGTCGATGGCAGTTCGGAGACCGAGCCATCCAGCTCACCCCCTCCGGCCGGGTGGTAGCCACCCCAGTTCACGGCACCTCCGCCGGGGTAAGCCGGGTGATGCTGTAAACCTGTGTGAGCGCCGCCACGATCAGCTCCGCTCGAAGACACGAAGTTCACCTGCAGCGCCCAGAAATACAACTTGCCCACCGTCGGTGGTTCCAAGATCTCAAGATCGGCCGACACCTCCGCCAACGGAACCGGGGGTACCTCCCAGAACAGGTGCATCGACGATGCTCCGTTCGACGAGGTTGGCGGCCCCGCCACCCGCCCACCGCCAGGGGTCTCCAGTCCACCGGCCTGGAGAAGTCGTTTGATGAACGCTGCGACCATGCGACCACCCTATATTGCCGACCTATCGCCGGTGTATCGGCGGTTGATCGGCGCGGCCTCGGAGATCCATCGGCGCCGCCGCCCGATACGCTGCTGCACATGGATCGACCTCCTCCCGACCCGGCGAAGCTTCTCTCCCACTGGATGGAATGGGAACGTGGTGACACCACCCCGGGCGAAGTCATGAAGAATCTGAAACACGGCGGAATCCGAGACATCCTCGAGAACATGGTCGAGTCGTCGTCATCCGACGGCCCAACCGCCTAGAAAGCGAATCATCACGGTGGCCCGGCTCAGTCTTGCCAGCGCTCGCCGCATAGCGCTGGCCGCCCAGGGGTTCAACGATCCCAAGCCGGCCAATGCCCCAACCGTACGTCAATTTCGGCGGGTCATGAACCGCATGTCGGTTCTCCAACTCGACTCCGTGAACGTACTTTGCCGCAGCCACTTCCTGCCGGTGTCGCCCGTCTTGGCCCCTACGACCGCGACAAACTCAACCGCTATCTGTACCGCTCCGGCGAACACTTCGAGCTCTATACCCACGAAGCGGCGATCATCAGCCAGGACTTACAGCCGGTAATGCGTTATCGGGCTGCGTCTCGTCGTTGGAAGGGGTGGGACAAGTTCGAGAAGGAGCAGCGAGCTTACGTAAAGGCTGTCTTCAAGGAGGTCGCCGATGTCGGGCCGCTCACCATCAAGGATCTAGCCGACCCCGGCAAACGAAGCGGCCCTTGGTGGGGTATGCCGAAAGGCAAAGTTGCATTGGAGTGGCTGTACCGCACCCAGCAGATCTCCATCTCCGACCGCACCCCGATGTTTGTGACCGTCTACGACATGCCGGAAAACGTCATCCGACCCGAGATGCTTGCTCGCCCCGATGTCGACGAACGGGAAGCGAAGAAACACCAAGTCGAGCTCGGCGCTCGCAGCCATGGCATCGGAACCGACAAGGACATCGCCGACTACTTCCGGCTGAAGGTGACCGAAGTTCGCCCACTACTGGCGGAACTGGTAGCCGACGGGGTGCTGGAGAAGGTGGAGGTTCCGGGCTGGTCCGACGATCTCTACCTTCACGCCGAGGCGGCTCGACCACGCAAGGCCCACGGACGGGCGTTGCTCACACCCTTCGACCCGATGGTGTGGTTCCGTCCCCGAGCCGAACAACTCTTTCACTTCGAGTATCGGATCGAAATCTATGTGCCCGAACCCAAGCGGGTATACGGCTACTACGTTCTTCCGTTCCTACTCGACGAGGAACTGGTTGGTCGCGTTGACCTGAAGTCCGACCGAAAGGCCGGGAAGCTGCTGGTCCGGGCATCGCACATCGAAAACGAGATCACCGATCCGGCCAAACAGGATCAGGTGGCCCGAGAGCTGCTAGGGGCGCTCGAAGAAATGGCCGCTTGGCTCGATCTGGAGTCGGTCGTGATTGAGCCAAAAGGTAACCTGGCGTCGCGGCTATCAGCGGCGACCTAAGGGCCGGCCTAGGGCATCACCTCAACAGGCGTTCCGTTGGGCAACATGCCCGGCAGGTATTCAGCGATGTGCATCGGAACCCTGACGCAGCCGTGGCTGGCCGGGTAGTCGGGAACCGATCGGGAACCGTGTAAAGCTATTCCGCTGTTGGTGAAGTAGAGCGGATTGTAGAGGCTGCCGATTCCGAGGCTTGACTGTCGCCAACCGCTGATTCGACGGAAGATGGTGAAGCTGCCTACAGGCGTGATCGACTTTCCGCTGTAGCGGCCCTGTTTCCAGGGGATGCCGCTGCCGCTCGACACGTGGCTGACGAGAATCGGCACCGGGTTGCCCGGGTCGTAGACCTTGATGAGCTGCTGCGAAAGGTCCACCTCGATCCAGCGGCGGCTATGGCTTCTGACCGGCCCACCGATCTCACCTCTGTTGACCCGATTGAGCGCGGCCTGCTCGGCGTCGCCCCATTGTCCGTCCATGGGCAGCCCTGCCAATTTTTCGAGCGCCCAGATGGCGTTCTTGGTCTTTGTTCCGTAGACGCCATCGATTGGGCCGGGGTCGAACGGGCCATCCTTGAGGGCTCGTTGGGCTTCACGAAGGGTAAGCGTCGATGGATCATCGGGCTCGTCAGGATCGGGGTCGGGCTCATCGGGAGGTGTTGTTGGGCCACCCCGCAAGGCTTTGATCGTCGCTGCGTCGAGTCGTCCGGTGACCGCGATGCCAACGTGTCGTTGGAACGCCTGAAGCCCCGCCCGGGTTTTGGGTCCGTACAGGCCGTCAACCGGCCCTGGGTCGAAACCGGCCGCCACCAGGAGGCGCTGGGCTTCGCGGATCGTCATGGTCGGTGTGTCGTCCGGAGGGTCCGGCGGCGTGTCGGGCTGTGGGGGAGGGGTGTAGCTGTTGAGTGCCGTCGCGGTCGCCGTGTCGTAGATCCCGGTGGCTTCCATTCCAACGGCAGCCTGAAACGCTGTGACGGCGGCCTGGGTGAGGCGACCGAATATTCCGTCCGTCGGGCCGGCCGAGAATCCGGCGGCGTTCAGAGCGGCCTGTAGGGTGCGGACGGCATTTCCTCGGTCACCCCGCTTGGCGATGACCGTGCCGGTTTCAGCGGTGGTCTCGGCGCTGCTGTCGTCTTCGGACGATTGGGCCTCGGTTTCCACCTCAGCCTCGGTCGTCTCGGTTTCCTCCGGTGCCTCGGCCTCATCGGCGGTCTCGGCTTTTTCCGATGTTTCGTCTTGCTGCGCGACCATCGAAGGGCTCGGGGCGAGCGCCGCTGCCTGCAGCGGCATCATCATCACCCACGCCAGCGCCACCGAAAGGGCTGTAGTGGTAATTGCCAGTGGTCTCACCATGGTCGACTCCGGTGGTCAGGGAGTCGCAAATCAGGGTCGCCATGGACGACCAATCAACCCGCGCACCGCAATGTGCCCGACTCCGGCGACACAAACGCTTGTCGACCATTGTCGCACCAAATGGTCGACGGGTAAAAGCGGGCAACCAATACCACGCTCGACCCTCAACGGCAGTTAGCCTGGGTTGTTTCGGTACGGAGGTACGGGAATGGCAGAAGTCGACATTGGAATGGGCAAAGCCGGTCGCCGGGCATACGGGCTCGACGATCTGGTGCTACTCCCGGGCCGGCGTACCCGAGACGCCGACACGATTGATCTCTCATGGCAAATCGACGCCTACAAGCTCGATCTCCCGTTCCTGGCTTCGGCCATGGATTCCGTCGTCAGCCCTGCTACTGCTGTGGCCATCGGTCAGCTCGGCGGCCTGGCGGTTCTGGATCTCGAAGGTCTTTGGACTCGCCATGACAACGCCGATGATCTGTTGCTTGAGTTGTCACAGCTTGAGGGTGCCGATGCGTTACGACGGATGCGTGAGCTTTATTCTTCGCCAATCGATCCTGATCTGATCACCAAACGAATCGCCGAGATCCAGGCCGGGGGAGTGCTGGCCGCCGGCGCCGTGTCGCCGAAACATGTAGTCGACATCGCACCGCAGTTGCTGCGGGCCGAGCTCGATCTTCTGCTGATCCGCGGCACGGTGATCTCGGCTGAACACGTGACCGACGGTGAATCGCTGAACCTGAAAGAGTTTGTACGGGAGCTGGAGATACCCGTGATCGTCGGCGGGTGCGCCGGCTATCAGTCGGCCTTGCACCTGATGCGCACCGGTGCCGCCGGCGTGCTGGTGGGAGTCGACTCCGGTTCGTCGGCGGCCGCCACCCGGGTCACGGGGGTTGGCTCTCGGATGGCCACGGCCATCGCCGACGTTCGGGCCGCTCGTATGCGACATCTCGACGAGACCGGGGTCTATGTGCATGTGATCGCCGACGGCGGTATCCGCACCGGCGGGCAAGTGGCCAAGGCCATGGCATGCGGCGCCGATGGCGTGATGATGGGATCGGCCTTGGCGGCTGCCAGCGAGGCACCAGGACGAGGATGGCATTGGGGCAACACCGCGGTGCATCCCACGCTGCCCCAAGGCAATCGTATGAAGGTGGAACAGCTCGGCTCGTTGGCGCAGTTGCTCACCGGTCCGGCCACCACCGCCGACGGTCATTTGAACATATTCGGGGCGCTGCGGCAGTCGATGGCCACCCTCGGCTACCAGAACCCCAAGGACTTGCAGAAGGCGGAAGTTCTCGTTCGTAGCAGCGCACTATGAGCGAGCCTCGTACCGTCGGATCTTCAACCCCTGAGCAAGTCGTATTTGTTGTCGACTTCGGGGCCCAGTACGCCCAACTCATCGCCCGCCGGGTCCGTGAGCTCAACGTCTATTCCGAGATCGTGCCTCACACCATCTCGGCCGCTGAGGTGGCTGAGCGACGGCCGGCGGCCATCATCTTGTCGGGCGGGCCGAAGAGCGTTCACGTTGAAAACGCACCGGTACTCGATGCCGGCATCTATGAACTCAACGTGCCCATTCTCGGCATCTGCTACGGCGCTCAATTGATCGCCCATCAACTCGGTGGCCTTGTCGGCCGCAATGATCAGGGAGAATACGGTCGTACCACCCTGACCGTCGGCGATGAAACCTCGTCACTTCTAGGCCCCGACCCTGATCGCGAGCAAACGGTTTGGATGAGCCACTTCGACGGGATCGTCGAGGTGCCCGATGGTTTTGTTGGCTGCGCCTCATCACCGAACGCTCCGGTGGCCGTGCTGGAAAACGACAATCGGCGGATCTGGGGTGTTCAGTATCACCCGGAGGTTCGGCATACTCCCGAGGGCACAGCGCTGCTCCAACGTTTCCTCATAGACCTTGCACAGTGTGAGCCGACCTGGACAATGGGTTCGGTGATCGACACGTCGATCGAGGCCATTCGGGCTCAGGTCGGCGACGGCCGGGCCATCTGCGGTCTTTCGGGCGGCGTCGATTCGGCGGTGGCGGCCGCTCTCGTCCATGCCGCCATCGGTCATCGAATCACCTGCGTCTACGTCGACACGGGCTTGATGCGTAAGGGAGAGTCCGACCAGGTGGTCGAGACCTTCCAGCGGCATCAGGGTATTGAGCTGATCCACGTTCGGGCAGGGGATCGTTTCTTGGAGCGTCTGGCCGGTGTTACCGAGCCCGAAACCAAACGTAAGACGATCGGTGAGCTGTTCATTCGAGTGTTCGAGGAAGCCTCCGGCGGAATCGAGGACGCCAATTTCCTGGTGCAGGGAACGCTCTATCCCGACGTGATCGAATCGGGCACGGCCGATGCGGCCAAGATCAAGAGCCACCACAACGTCGGGGGCCTTCCCGACGATCTTGAGTTTGATCTC
The DNA here is from genome assembly GCA_965216355.1 of Acidimicrobiales bacterium. Classification (GTDB taxonomy): domain Bacteria; phylum Actinomycetota; class Acidimicrobiia; order Acidimicrobiales; family SZUA-35; genus JAHELU01. The sequence goes on along the minus strand of CBDCFR010000013.1, from coordinate 4,578,982 downwards.
ATCGAGCCGCTCCGCAACCTGTTCAAAGATGAGGTGCGTCAGGTTGGCACGAAACTTGGTTTGCCCGATGAGATCGTGTGGCGCCAGCCGTTCCCCGGGCCCGGGCTTGCCGTCCGGATTATCGGCGACATTACGGCCGAGAAGGTGGCAATCCTTCAGGAGGCCGACGCCGTCGTTCGCGAGGAGATAGCGGCCGCCGGCCTGCAGCGGGAGATCTGGCAGGCTTTTGCCGTGCTTGCCGACATCCGCACCGTCGGTGTCATGGGAGATGAGCGAACCTACGCTCACCCGATCATCATCCGTGCTGTGACCTCCGACGACGCCATGACCGCCGACTGGGCCCGCTTGCCCTACGACCTGCTTGAGCGCATGTCGAACCGGATCATCAACGAGGTCGACGGCGTCAACCGGGTGGCCTACGACATCACCTCAAAGCCTCCAGGCACAATCGAATGGGAATGAGCGAATCGGCGTGAGCCTGCGGGAATGAGTGAATCGGCGTGAGATTGTTGCCGTAGCTCGGGAACAGAACCGGTCGCTCGGGCGTCGTAATAGTGATGGGGGATTTGACCGCTACAAGCCAGGGTGAGGCGTCCACGAACGGTTGGTCGGTTGAGCTGAGTCATCTCTTCGCCAACCGCAACGTTGATCTCGTTCGACTGGCCTACCTGCTGACAGGCCGCCAAGCCGTGGCCGAGGATGTGGTACAGGAGGCGTTCATCAAGACTCACCAGGCGGGCAGCCGGGTTAGAAACCCTTGGAGTTATCTCCGAACCACGGTGGTGAACGGGTGCAGAAGTTGGGGCCGCCACCAGCAGGTCGTTGAACGAAATCGGCCGAGCCCGCCCGAACCGGTGCTTCAGCAACCGGATGAACTTTGGGACGCGCTCAACAGCCTCGATGAACGTCGCCGATCTGCCATAGTGCTCCGCTACTACCTCGATCTTCCCGACGATGAGATCGCTGAAATACTCGACTGCCGCCCGGCAACGGTGCGCACGTCGATCCACCGGGGACTGAAGCAACTGCGGTTGGAGATTCAGCGATGAGGCAGGCCGAACCGGCGATGGCAAGCAGCGACTTTGAGAACGAGATCCGACGTATGTTGCAGCGGCGGGCCGCCGACATCCCGAGCGAGGGCGAGGCCGCCGTCGGAGCGGCGAATGCCGGCCCGCCCGATGGCTGGGACCGTTGGATCTTGGCGGCCGCGGCGGCATTGGTTTTGCTGATCGCCGCCGGCGCCGTTCTCACACAGGTCAGGTCGAGATCTGCGGTGGAATCCATAGCGGCTGAGGACGTAGAGGAGATCTCCGACGACGGGTCAAACGACAGCCCGGAACCGACCGGCTCGGCGCAATCATCAACCTCGACCGATGCGAACGCTGCGGATCAGCTGACTCCCGATCAAGCATGGTCAGCTGCTTTGGCCGGCCTCCCGCCTGGCTTCGACCCCGTGTCGAGCCCCGCTGTTCACATCTGGTTCATGGCCGACGATGTCTCATCGGCCGCCCAGTTCTATATGGCCCGTCGCTTGTCGGGTGCCGAGGTGGATGGCCCACCTCCGCCGAGCGGCGAAGAGGACTCGGCCGCTGTCGACATTGCGGAGGTCGGCCAGCGTGACGGAGTTTGGCTGCATCGTTGGGAAAGCGGCGAACTCGGTGGCTGGCTGATGCAGCGGTTTGAATACGGCAATCTGGTGGTGGTTGCCACCACTGTGGATGGTGTTGACGTCACCTCGGTTGAGCGAACGGTTGACGAGCTGTCGCTAGAGCTGACGACAGCGCACGCCGGCCAGGCCACGGTGAGTCTTGTGACGTTGTCGAACCGTCGTATCGGCGAGACCGAGGTTCTGACATCCGAGATCAATCTTGTGGAGCGCCCTGTTGGCCCGGAAGTCGTCGTGGTCGCCGCCGGCCTCGAGGGTATTGACGAAATCGGCCGGTTTGCAGTTCGATCCGCTGGATTTGTGGCGGCATGTGACTCGTCACAACCTCCAATATCCATCGACGTCGGGGCCCACGCCGGCCCGCTTGAACCCGGTCCGATCTCTCCCGGGCGGCCTGAGCCGTTGCTCAATCAGCAGGTTTGGCACCACCTCGGCGATCGGGCGTCGCTCGAGATCCGATGGCCGGCCACGCCCTCGGCGATGACCGAATTCGACCGCGACAGATGGGGGGAATCCAGGTCGGCTCAGCGCGGGCACCCGTTCTTCGACGGCCTGTCATCGGAGGAGCCGTCGGAGGAATTCGAGGGGACAGTTGTTCTCGTCGTGGCCGACGATCCAAACGACCCCTGTTCGCTGGTTGAAGTTCTCATTCCGGGAGAGGCCGCAGTGGCTGCCTGGTGGTCGACTGCGATATCGGCCGAATGGCAATTTGAGCTGCCGTTGACCATCGCTGAGCAAGACCCGGCTGAGGCGGCAAGCGTGATGAACCCCAACCCGCCTCCGCAGACCGACGAACCACTGGATCTGATAGTCGAACGTAGGGAACTGGCCGCCGTGCCGACAATCGCCGAAACAGGGTCGTGCGATGGTGACCCCGAAGCCGGTCCACAGGTCGGATCGGGCAGCGAGGACGTGCACCCCACCGCTGAAGAGGCCTTGATGGGCTTCCTCGCCGAGGGTCCTCACGGCGATCCTCCCATCGCCACCAACGGCTACACCGAGGTGGTGGTCGACGGCGTCACGGCGGCCTTTGCTCTCGTCTGGGACGACGTTGCCTACACCGTCATCCATGTCGAGAACGGCCCCGACGGTTGGGCGGTTGACAGCTGGACGGCGGCGGCATGCTAGACAGCATGGCGGGCGGCACGGATAATAGGTACCGATGACAACAACAACCCTGCGCCGCGAGCCGATCGATGCCGAGTGGCAGCGCCAGACCGGGCTGGCCACCGTGGCGCTCATCCTGGTCGGTGGTCCATTGCTGTGGTTCGGCTATGTCACCACGGCGGCGGTCGTTGCCGCGATGGCTCTGTCGGATTGCGCCGAATGCGCCAACTACGGTCTGGCCGAGGGAACCGAATTCCTGAGACAGCGAGGAATTCATGATTTCGTGGTGAAGCTCTACGAGCCGACCCTTTTGTTGATGGGTGTGCCCGCGCTCGGATCGGCAGTGGCAGGCACGGCCGTCGCCCTCTCGGAGCGGCAAGCCAGGTGGGCTCGTGTGGTGTTTGCGATGGCGGCCACGATCGTGGTGATGCTGCTCGTTCAGTTCTTCGTCTTCGGCGAGACGATCACCTGGGTCGGCCGAGTAGTCGACTGAATTGTCAGGATGGCAGTGGAATGAACTGCGGGCCCTCGTATTTCTCCTGACGATTGAGGCTCGCCAGTTCCCGCGCCGTGCCGGTCTGACCGTGTGAGCAATTGCGGGCCGCCCGCAGACAGTTGTTGGTCCACAGGTTCATGGTTTCGTCGTTCCAGCCGCCCCACCAATCGGCGTGCAGCGATCCACCCGGAACGCCGTCGGGGGCATCGAGATTGTCGGAAGACAGATGCCAGCCGTTGACCGAGCTGACACCCTTCCAATAGAGCAGGAACGAGATCTGGGGAAGTCGTCGCGGATGCGAAGACGGGCACGGAGTGCTTTCAGGGACCTTCGTGAGATGCGACGTATAGTCGGGAGCGGGCTTTGACAAGTTGACCCCGTCCCAGCAGTTGGGAAACTGGATGGCGGCGTTGATCACGTCGCCCTTGCAGTCGGGAATCCGGTTGGTCATGTTGTAGTGTTTGCCGCTCGGACCGCACGACCAGTGCAAGGAGTTGCTGGTCTTAAACGAGTTGTGGAGGTCGTTGCCGCCGATCATTTGCAGACCCTGTGGCATCGGCTTCACATTTTGGGGCTCTTTGGTTTTGTAGTAGATCACGATGTTGTAGGGCGCAACCGCGTTGCCCTTGCCGTCGAGCAACGCCGGGACCCAATACGCCGATCGATTGAGTTCAAATCCTTGGCATGTGGCGCCACCGGTGTTGATCAGCGAGTCTTCGGTGGTGTGGGCGTTCGTCTCGGTGTTGCCGAAGAACATATGAAGATGCGACTTGCCCGGCTGCCCCGGGTAGATGATCGGGTCGTCGTAGGAGAAGTGGGAGTACTCGCAGGCCAGGCGGAACTGCCCCTCGGAGGCACCGCCGTTGTCTTTCTTCGACGTGGCCTCGGTCAAATCGTTCAGGTTCATCTGCGTGGATCGGAGATGGGCGAACCGGGTGAACTTCTCCTGATTGTTTCGCATCGACTCAAGCGATCCGGATCGGTTCAGAGGTGCCGATTGCTCTGACGCCTCCGGTTCGGGGGCTGATGTTGACGCGGCGTCGCCGATGTTCTTTGTAGAGCCAAAGGCCGACAGCCCTTCGAGCGGCGGAAGGGTGGTGGAGCCGAAGGCCTGTAATGCCTGCTGATTGTTCAGGCTGATCGAAGTGGTTTCAGATGAGGTGCGTCCGGTGGTGTCGATGATCTCGACGCCGGTGAATAGGTCGAGCGCGGTCATCGCTGAAAACACCACGACAATCGTGGCTGCACCCGCTACCAAACGGTTCCTGGGCAATCGCCTTTTTCGGCCCGAGCCAAACATGCACCAACAAGGCTACAGGATGACGATTGTGTTACACCGTCATAGGTTCATCGTGCTGGTGGTCGGGCTCCATCGGAGCCATTCTGGCCACCACGACAACAATGGCGAACGCCACGACAGCCAGCAATGTTGGGGTGAGCCACTGGTCTGCCGACGGCAGATCAAGGCCCGTGCCCGAGATCGATTCGCCCTCAACTTCGCTGATGATCCCTACGCCGTTGGGCCATGGCCAGAGCACCCGTACCGATCCCAACATCAAGCCGATGAGCGCAGCCAGAAGGAGATCGTGATAGTGGTCGAGCAAGTAGCCGAGAGCAGTGGAGAAGAGCGCCAGGCCAACCGTGGCTCCCGCCGTGAAGACCAGTAGGACCAAGAGGTCCCGATCATGGACCGCCCCCAACAGGGCGGCGTACATACCCATCATCAGTAGAAGAAACGAACCGCTGATACCGGGCAGAATCATCGCGCAGATGGCGATGGACCCGGCCCCGAAGTAGGCCAACAGCGATGGGTCGGCCACCGGCCCCGACTGCAGTCCGAGCAACGCGAATGTGGCGGCTCCGACGGCCAGCATGACACCAACGTTTGCTCCGGTGGGCTCGTGAAGAAGCCGCCAGGCCACCACGATCGAACCGAGTACGAGCCCGAGAAACAGACCGGCCATGGCCTCGGGGTGGTCGTGAAGCAGCTGCTCGATCAGTGTGGACAACACGGCCACCGCGGCCAGAAGGCCAACGGCCAACGGAATAAGGAAGAGCCATTCGACCGTGCCGAGATGTTTGATGAATCCACCGACGTCGAGGCGGGCCAAGCGGCCCAGCGCTCGTGCGCCCCGACGCACATTGTTGAGCAGTCTCTCATAGATGCCGAAGACCAAGGCCACGGTGCCGCCGGAGACGCCGGGCACGATGTCGGCCGCTCCCATACAAAATCCTCGAACCGCAGTGAGCGCTATCTTGCCAAACACGAGTGTGCATCCTAACCACGGTCTGACCGAGTTGGTGGCGCCGCCCCGCAAACGAAATCTTCCCCAAGCTCTCGCCTGGGACGGCCCCACCATCACGAGTCCGGTGCGGGTCCTAGCGGTGCCCGCACCGGGGTGCCGGGTGAGCGGCACTCACTACTCTCATGCGCGTTGAGCGGCAGCTTTGTCGCGGCGAAGATCAGGAACTTTCGACTACGTCACCGGAGAGTGAGACGCCTTCAGCTGGCGATCGCTGATCCTTCTCCGGGGCCGAACGTATCCCCACCGGAGCCGGCGTTTCGTTCGTTTCGATCGCCGTGTTGCCACAGGCGGCCCGCCGACACCGAGCTGTTCCTTCGGCGCACCGGCCGGGGCAAATTGTCGAGCGATATCTCATCCCAACGACGCCATTTGTCTCGCTGTGGAGCCGGGACGTTAAGCGCCAACAGGCTTGACGGCAGCCAGCGGCGGCCAAACCACTGCAGCGTGGCTTGTGCCGGGAGCTCAATTGATCGGTAGGTGATGGTGGCGGCGGCCAGCGAGATGGTGACGGTCACAACAAAGACCACCAAACCGTGCCAGTGAAACGGATCGGCGGACGAAATGCCGTAGGCGAACGGGATGTGCCACAGATAGAGGGCAAACGATCTGGTGCCGATACGGTCGAGCCAGTCGTTGGCCAGTATCTGGTCGACTCGGCTCGGCAGGCTGAATATCGCAGCTGAGGCCAGGACAATTCCGGTCAGCGCAGCGGCCAGCGGCACTCGTACGCCGATGGTCAGGGCGGCAGGTCCGATGGCGGGAACGGCCAGCACTGCCGCAAGCAGCAACAACGCCGGGACCACGATCTTCGTGGTTGGGTGCCGGTGCAGGCTGGCCAGCGGAATGGTGCCAACGGCCAATCCGACCAACAATCCGTCGAGAGAAGTCCAGACGGCGCTGAACCCGACGAGGCCTGCCGGCGGTGGGGCGAGCCACGATGAGCCCTCGATGCCGAGCAGTGTCGCGCCTCGCACGACGGCGAGGATCGCGGCCACGGCGATCAACGCATACGCCCGGTGGCGGCGGTCGATCCGACGGGCGCCGGCCGTCAGCATCACAGGAGCGACGACGGCGATTTGTCCCACCAACGCGACCGCCCACAGATGCCCGACAGGCAGGAAACGGGCTTCGGTGACAAATGGGACGATGTTGAACGTGAAGGTCAGCCCGGCCAGCAACGCTCTGGTTTGAGACGGAGCCAGGCCGCCTGTAATGACCAGGCCGTACAGCCCCGTCAGCGACACAACGAGTAGCACTGATGGCAAGGCCCGGGCGGCTAGACCTAGGAGCAACGGAAGTTTCCACCGCTCGCTCGATGTGCTTCGGTGAACGGCTCTGGCCAACGCATATCCGACGATGGTCAACGCGATGGACATCGCCACCGGCTGATGTAGGCCGGGTAGCCCAAGGTTGGCCGCTACAACAAGGATTGTCGCCACGCCGATGAGCGACGTCGTGCCGGTATGGCGACGAGCATCGGGCGCGGAACGGCCGGCGGCAGACGTTGCGGTCTGCTCGGTGGCATGATTTTGGGATCGATCAACCGATAGATCGGCATCGTGGGCGTCGGGCACGTTTGGTTCCATTCTTGACCGCTTTGGCACAGGTGCCCGCCGCGACGTCTGTGGTCTCAAACAGCGCAAATTCAATTCGGGGAGAGGGCGAACCACAACCGAGGTCGCTTGCGGCGGCTGGATCGGAGTCGAACGATTCCGTTGCTCGATGGGATTCGCTCCGGCGAGTTTACGGTCGCGGCCGCGATAGTTCGAGACCGAACATCGTCTAACTATGATAGCCAGATCGGCTATTCGCGTTAGCGATAGCCGCAACAAGCAGCACCAGGCGCGTCGATTCCGTCCGCTCGAACGGAGCCCGGCTAGCTGCCGACGGCAACAGCGGATTGCACGACCTGGTCTTCACTGACCAAGACGAGCTCGGCCGCCGCGCCAAGAGGTACAAAGGAATCGTGGGCTGCGATCCGGGAGAGCTCACCTCGATAACCGTTGGTAACCAGCGCTGTCACCACCGCCTCGCCAACTCCGCCCGACTGCCGCGTTTCGTCTACCACGAGGACCCGGCCCGTGGCCAGGGCCTCGGTGACCATGTCGTCGATCGGCAGTGGAGCCAGCCACCGCAGGTCGACCACCCGCCAGTGTTCGCCGTGATCGTTCATTAGGCGGTGTTGGGCTCGGAGGCTGAGAAACAGCCCGTTGCCCCATGTGAGGATCGTGCCGTCCGTACCGCGGCCCCACACTCGGGCCGAACCGACCGGCACCGGGTTCGTTACCAGTGGGGCCGTCCAGCCCCCGTCGCCGGCATCAAGTAGGTCGACGGTGTGGTAGCGGGCTATCGGTTCGACGTAGGCGCAAACGGAACCGTCGACTTCGGCGGCGGCGGCACAGCTGATCAACATGCCGGCGGCATCGGACGGGTGGGCCGGCGAAGCAAGGATCAACCCGGGGATGTCGCGGAGAACGGCAATCGAGTTGTCGTTGTGGAAATGTCCGCCGAACCCCTGCTGGTAGCCGTATCCCGCTATCCGCACGACCATCGGGTTGACGTACTGGCCGTTGGAGAAGAACTTGAGCGAAGCCGCCTCGCCGCGCAACTGGTCTTCGGCATTGTGCAGGTAGGCCAGATACTGGATTTCGGGAATGGCGAGATGTCCGTTGAGCGAGGCTCCAAGGGCCATACCGAGCACGGTCTGCTCGTCGAGGATGGTGTCGAACACCTGCTCTTTTCCAAATCTGGATTGCAGGCCGCGGGTGACCCCGTACACCCCACCCTTTCGTCCGACGTCCTCGCCGAATACCAAAGCCGAAGGATTCTGTTCCAGGATGGCCGCCAGTGTTTGGTTGATCGTCTGGGCCAGCGTGAGATTGGTTGAATCGGATGCCCGGCCGGCTCCCAAAGCCACGCTGGCTTTGGAGCGCTGTGCCAGTTCAACGGCACGCTGGGTGACCTGTTCGGGGTCTCCATCGGTCAACGGAGCCATGATCTCCTCGGCCGACGCCAGTTGCGGCTCGTTCATGATTGCCAGGGCCCGCTCGCGGGTTTGCATGCGATAGTCGAGATACCACTGGGCCAATTCGAGGCCGCTACAGGTGCCGGACGAAACCACTGCTTGCGCCGTACCCAGAATGGGGTCGCGGTTCAGATCGAGACGGATTTCAGTCGGAGATCGGTAGGCGGTTTCGACGTCGGTGCCCGCATGGCCCAGGTACCGAACGGTTTTGAGGTGCAGCAGGCCGGGTTGCCCGGTGGCACGAATCCGGTTGATCAGGTTTCGGCAGACGGCAAAGGTCTCGTCGGGTCGGTGACCGTCGGCGGTGGCCCAGAGGAGGCCGGGACGATGTTCGGTCGATGCCTGTACCCAGTTCTGCGGTGTTGGCACACTAATGCCGAGGCCGTTGTCTTCGCAGAGAAAGAGTAAGGGAACGGCCTCACCTTTGGTCCAGGCGTTGGCCGCCCAATTCAGCGCTCCTTGAGCCGTGGAGTGATTGAGTGAGGCATCACCAAGCGAGCACACCACCACCGAGTCCGATGGCCACGCCCCCGAATCTTGTCGGTCGGCATCCGCCAGTTGGCCGGTCTCGGACCTGGTCCAACCGATGCTGACCGCCAGTCCGACGGCGCGAGGAAGGTGGGAAGAGATGGTGGAAGTCTGCGGAATGATGCTGAGGGTCTTGTTGCCAAAGACCTTGTGGCGGCCCCCGGAGATCTGATCCGACGTGGCCGCCATCATCCCTCGAAGCACGTCACCGGTGGGATCCTGTCCGGCCACCTGTGAGGCCCGGCCGAAATAAAAGCCTCCGCTGCGGTAATGAAGTAGGGCCGGGTCGGTGGGGCGCATTGCCATCGCCACGATGGCATTCGACTCGTGGCCGGCTGATCCGATCGTGTAGTAACCGGCGCGGTGTTCGGCCCGCAGCCATCGGGCTGTGTGGTCGACCAGGCGGGATTCGACCTGAGCTTCGAACAGCTGGGCCGCCTCATCCGCCGTCATTGTCGGAGCTCCTGCGTCGCCGTTGCTGGTTGGCGCCTCGAGGGTGGAAGGTCGGAGATCCATCATCGAGTTGATCAGGTTTAGCTCCACCCGGTCGAGATCATCGGGAAGGCTGATATCGGCTCTGCTGATCTGGGTGCTGATCTGGGTGTTGACCTGAGTCACCGCGTCTCCTCAGTCACTGCCATCCTCCGGTCGGGTGGTTTTGGGGTCTGGATGAAAGGCCCGGGAAGCCGACCACAGTGCCTCGATCCGATCGAGGCGAGCCGTGGCCTGAGATCGCAGCAGAACGGCAACCTCGGCAACCAAAAGCTCAACCAACGCTACCGTCGAGAGCACACTGTCGAATGGACCTATTGCGTTGGCCGCCACACCGATCCAGGTGTCGGCCAACGACGCCAGCGGAGATAGTGGGCCGTCGGTAATGGCCAGAATCATGGCTCCCGATCGCGCCCCGATCTCGGCGGCCGCCAACGTGGCCGACTCGTAGCGGGGAAAGTCGATCGCGATCAACACGTCACCAGGTCCGACCTCGGCCAGCTCAACCGCCACCGAGGCCGCCTCGGTGTCGAGCTGCCTGACGCCGGATCTAAGCAGTCGGAGATTGTCGGCCAGTAAACGACCAGGCGCAGCGGAGATGTTGTTGCCGAGAACCAGCACCGTTCCGTTGGCGCCGGCGATTATGCCCGCCATTGTTTCGAGAGTTGATTCGTCGAGTTCGTCGAGCGTCGACTGGACATTGGTGATGGCGGCCGCCCCGTTTGATGTGATGGAGCCCGCCTGGTTCTCATTCGGTTCCCGTCGAATTCGATCGGTCGGGCGGCGCAACTGCTCGGTTAAGCCCTGCCGCACGTACTCCTGGAGGCCGCCGAAGCCATCGAAGTCGAGCTTGGTAGCGAACCGTACGACGGTCGGTCCGCTGGTGTCGGCTTGTTCAGCCAGGTCGGCCACCGTCCCGAAGGCCACGATCGTGGGGTCGTTCAGCACCAGCTCCGCCAGCCGCCGTTCGGTAGGGGTGAGGGCATCACCAACCCCGGCAATGCGCTGCCCTAAATCAGTCATGTACTAGATGTTACATCTTGATCGATATTCATGTAACATCCTGAACATGACTGATGCTGCTACCTCTTCTCCCACTTCGGGCGCCTCGCCGCTCGGTTCGTCGCACGAAACCGTCCTGAGCCAGGCCGGGCTTGACGTTGCAGTGCTGCAGGCCGGCGCCGCCGATGGCGTTGACGGCCTGATCGTCAACTCGCCGGTTGATGGCGACGAGTTGGCCAATCTCAAAACCCATTCGATAGCCGATGCCGAAGCCATGGTGGCCAAAGCCAACGATGCGTTCGCCAGGTGGCGGGCCGTTCCGGCCCCTCGCCGAGGTGAGCTTGTCCGCCTCATCGGGGAGGAGCTGCGGGCATCCAAGGAAGAGCTCGGTCGTCTCGTGTCACTTGAGTGCGGCAAGATCTATCAAGAGGGCCTCGGCGAGGTTCAGGAGATGATCGACATCTGCGACTTCGCCGTTGGTCTCTCGAGGCAGCTTTATGGCCTGACCATCGCCTCGGAGCGTCCCGGCCACCACATGCGGGAAACTTGGCATCCAATGGGCGTCTGCGGCATCATCACAGCCTTCAACTTCCCCGTCGCCCCCTGGTGCTGGAACGCCGCCCTCGCCCTGGTCTGTGGCGACCCGATCCTCTGGAAGCCCTCGGAGAAGACTCCGCTCACCGCTTTGGCCACCCAGGTCATCGTGGAACGGGCCATGGATCGATTCGGCTCCGATGCACCCGAGGGGTTGTCGCAAGTACTGGTGGGCGGTCCCGAACTGGGGCAGGTGCTCACCGGATCTTCCGACGTGGCCATTGTCTCGGCCACCGGGTCAACCAGGATGGGACGACAGGTCTCCACTGCGATGGCCGAACGGTTCGGCCGTTGCATTCTTGAGCTTGGCGGCAACAACGCCATGGTGGTGGCCCCGTCGGCCGATCTCGACATGGCGCTGCGAGCCGTGGTGTTCTCGGCCGTCGGTACCGCAGGCCAGCGCTGCACGACGCTCCGTCGTCTGATCGTGCACGAGTCGGTTCGAGAGGATCTGGTTGACCGGCTGAAGAAGGTCTACGAAGGTCTGCCGATCGGAGACCCGTTGGCCGAAGGAACCCTGGTCGGCCCGTTGATCGACGGACAGGCGTTTGCCTCGATGCAGTCTGCTCTAGTACGGGCTCGCAGCGATGGTGCCGAAGTGTTCGGCGGCCAGCGGCAAATGGAGGACCTGATGCCCGACGCCTACTATGTGGCCCCCGCCATCGTTGAGCTCGACGGACCCACCGAACTCACCCGGGAAGAAACGTTCGCTCCGATCCTTTACGTCATGCCGTATAGCGACATCGACGAGGCCATCGCGATTCAGAACGACGTGCCCCAGGGGCTCTCGTCCTGCATTTTCTCAACCGATGTGCGGGAGACCGAGCAGTTCCTCTCGTCAGTCGGCTCCGACTGCGGTATCGCCAACGTCAACATCGGCCCGTCGGGTGCCGAGATCGGTGGAGCCTTTGGAGGTGAAAAAGACACCGGTGGCGGACGGGAGTCGGGATCGGATGCCTGGAAGGGATACATGCGTCGGCAGACCCAAACCATCAACTACTCCCGCGAACTGCCGTTGGCTCAAGGAATCAAGTTCGAGGTCTGAGGTACCGATGACACAACGATCGATTAACGCTGTTGCCGTTTTGGGTCTGGGCAAGGTCGGACTTCTTGCCGCTCGGCTGCTCGTCGACGGCGGTTTTGATGTGGTCGGCCATGACCTGCGGGCGATGCAGGCCGAGGAGTCGTTCCCGGTCAAGTCAACCGATGTTTCCGACGTGGACGCGGTGGCGGCGGCTCTCGCCGATGTCGACGCCGTCTTGTCGTGTCTACCCTATTCGTTCAACAAGTCGGTGGCCGACGTGGCCCATCGGCTAGGCGTGCACTACTTCGACCTGACCGAAGACGTGTCAACGACCCAACACATCCGGGAGCTGGCCGAGACGGCCGAAGCCGTCATGGCCCCCCAGTGTGGCCTCGCCCCAGGATTTGTCGGCATCGTGGCCGCATCGCAGGCCGAGTCGTTCGACCGATGTCGCTCGATCCGTATGCGGGTCGGCGCCCTGCCCGAACACCCGACCGGGCTGCTTGGTTACGCCTTCAACTGGTCGCCCGAAGGTGTGGTCAACGAGTACCTCAACGACTGCGAGGTCATTGAGGAAGGTGTGCACAAGTGGGTTTCGCCGATGGAGTGGAAGGAAACCATCTACGTTGCCGGTACCCGCCTTGAGGCCTTCACAACTTCGGGCGGCCTCGGGACGATGTGCGAGACGTATCTCAATCGGATTGAGAACCTCGACTACAAAACCATGCGCTATCCGGGCCACATGGATTTGATGAACTTCTTCTTCCACGAGCTTTTGATGCGGGACCGGCGAGAGTTGGCGGGAGAGATCCTCACCAACGCCAAACCCCCGGTCGACGAAGACGCCGTCTATGTCCACGTGGCCTCCGAGGGCACGATCGGCGGGCAGCTAAAGCGTCTGGAGTATGTGCGCAAGTTCCGGCCGATCACGGTCAACGGTGAGCATGCAACCGCCATCGCCTGGACGACGGCCGGCTCGGTCGCCGCCGTGATCGAGATGGTTCAGAAAGGCCTTCTGCCCGAACGTGGATTCATCAAACAGGAAGAGATTCCCTTTGATGCATTCTGCTCCACGAAGACGGGGCAACTATTTGAACATTCACACGTCTAGACGGGTGCGAGTGGTCCTTCGGCCTCGGAAAGGCGGCCGTCGGGGCCGGCGTCTAGGTGGTTCCGCCCAAAGGCGCCATAGATGTCGATGTTTCTACAAGATGGGGGTTGCATACCGCGTTGCCGTTGGGGTATCCACGATATGTAGGCCGTGCACGACCTATGAGGCGACAAGGCGTCGATCCGGACATGGCAGGAGGATCCCGGATGACCGAAATCTTGAAACCATCGGGGTGGTATCACGCTGAAGGCGACCCGGCCGATACGTATCGGTACTGGGACGGTTCGAGCTGGCATGGCAAGCCACGGCGGTTTGAGGCCTCGGCAACTGTCATGAACGGCGAACAGGTCGAGAACGGCATGCCGCCGGCGCCTGTTGCCGGCAGCCCAACTCCTGTTCCGCCGACAGGAGTCCCCGAGTCGGCGGTGCGAACCGGTCCGGCTCCGCTGACGGAACCCATGATGGCCCCGAGTCCGGCGGCCACGGCCGATCACCTGGTCGTCGATCAGTACGGGCAGCCCATCCATCCTCCTCACGGCTACCACGGCGACGGCCCATCTGCGGACGGTCATGTCGACGGCTACAACGCCGGTGTCGCTTACCCCGATCCACCTGTTGGTCAGCACCAGCCGGTCGATCACCCGCCGGGGGGTTACTATCCCGATTACGATGCACCTGAGGTTGCCTACCCACCCGCTCCCGGCGTGGTCCCGCCAAACGTTGATGTCAACGGACACGCTCCGGTGGATCCGTCGATTTATGGAGAGTATGAAGCCGATCCTCACCAGCCGGTGATCGCCGGCCGGCGGGCCGTTCGCCGTGGCTTCTGGGAGTCGCTGTTCGACATGTCGTTCAGCTCCTTTGTAACCGGGCGAGGGATCTCGCGGGTTTACGCCGGGGCCATAGCGCTTGTCGGTCTCTTCACGCTCGCCTCGGTGGCCGGCGCACTCTCGCGGGGTTTGATCGGCCTTGTGGCTCTGGTATTGATCCTGCCGATGGCTCTTCTCTGCCTGGTTCTGGTCCGTCTCATACTTGAGTTTCTGATTAACCACTCACGGCAGACGGACCTGCTGCAGGAGCTCGCCGACCGCGCTCGCCGCGAAGACAACGAGCTGCTGAACCACCCGTAGCAAATCGGCCCGCTCCGCGTCGGCAAAACGGCCTGTGGCCCACGTCCGCAGACGTGAGCCACAGGGTTGGATGTACTTGCGTTGAGGGTGTTAGCCCTTGGCGTTGGTGAACGCGTCGCTGTACTGAATCTCGAAGTCACCGGTGTCGGCGATCGACTCAACGTTGTCGAGTCCGCCCGGAAGCACGGTTGGATCGGTCAGAAACACGTTGAGGTCCTCCTCGAGCAGATCGATCGAAGCCTTGTTGGGAGTTCCGTAGTAGTTCCAGTTCGACAGAGTCGCACCCTGCTCGCCGTCGAGCAGCCAGTTGATGAAGGTGTGAGCGGTGCACGGATGCGGAGCATCGAAGGGGATGACCATGTTGTCAATCCAACGGGTGCCACCTTCCTCGGGTACGAAGAACATCCATTGCGACGGGTCGTCGGTGTCCAAGAACTGGGTGAACATATCGCCCGAGTAGCCGTGAGCGATCACCGACTCACCAGACGTGAGAAGCTCATCTGCCGAGTCGGTGTTGAAGCTGAGCACATTGTCCTTGGCGGCCTCGATGAGAGCCTGCGCCTCGGCCAGCTCACCCTCGTCGGTGGTGTTGAGTGAGTAGCCCAGAGCCTTCAAGGCGGCACCCAGCGTCTCGCGAGGGTCGTTCAACAACGTGATCTTGCCCTGAGCCTCGGCCGGAACCGAGTCGCCGAAGACCAGATCCCACGACCGGGGGAAATCGGTGCCCAGGACCGCGGTGTTGACAGCCAGGCCGGTGTAACCCCACTGATAGGGAACCGAGTAGGCCTGATCGGGGTCATACGACGGGTTGGCGAAGTCGGGCGAGATATTCGACGCGTTGGGGATGGCGTCGAAGTTCAGAGCCTGGACAAAACCGCCGTCGATCATGATGCCGACCATGTAATCGGAGGGCACGACAACGTCGTAGCCGGAGTTACCGGCCGACACCACGGGAAGCATGGCTTCATTGGAGTCGTACTCGGTCATGGTGGCCTCGATGCCGAACTCTTCCGCGAACACAGCCAGATGATCGGTATCGATGTACTCCGCCCAGTTGTACAGCGCAAGGTCTCCGTCGGTCTGACCGACCTCACACTCACCACCGCCGGCTGCGGTTTCCGACTCGCCATCGCCGCAGGCGGCCAGAATCATGGCAAACACGGCCAATACCGCCAGCCATCGTTTGGACATTACTTTCATTGTTTCTCTCCCTGATATTTGTTGATCTAGGTTTTGAGGATGTGGACCAGCCCGGTGCGTTTGCGGGCCGGGCTGACTATTCCGTGGTCACGCAGGGTCGCCGCCACGAAGCCGCTGAGCCAACAGCGACAACGCAACCAAGGCCATGGACGCCACAAGCATGACCACCGACACCGCGTTGATCAGCGGTGTGACGCCCTTTCGGATAAGACTGAAAACATACACCGGCAGGGTGCTCCATCCGGCACCGGTAACGAACTGGGTGATGACCACGTCGTCCAACGACAGTGTCATCGCCAAGAGCCCGCCACCAAGAATGCCGGGCATGATCAACGGCAGCGTCACGTGGCGAAAGGCCTGCCATCGAGAGGCGTAGAGATCCATCGCGGCCTCTTCGAGCTTGTTGTCCATGCCCGCTAGGCGAGCTCGGACCACGATCGACACAAAGCTGATACAGAAGGCGATGTGGCTCAAGGCGATGGTGCCAAAGCCCTTTGAGAAGCCGAACCACTTGGCCGCCTGGGTGAAGAACAACAGCAACATCACGGCCATCGTGACGTCGGGAATGATGACGGGCAGGTAGAGGAGGGCGTCGAACACTCGCTTGCCTCGGAAACTGAAGCGTTCGAGAGCCAGGCCACTCATCGTGCCGAGCACCACCGACACCAACGTGGCGACGATGGCGATCTGGATCGAGTTGGACAGCGCTCCGGTGAGTGGTTCGTCACCGGCGAATTCGGAGTACCAGGCGGTGGTGAACCCGCCCCAGACTCCCACGTTGCGATTGTCGCTGAACGAGAAAATGACCAGCACCAGAATCGGTGCGTAGAAGAAGAGGAAGACGCCCCAGGCCAATACTCGCAGGGCCGTGCGAGTCCAGCCTCGGGGTTCGGTGATTCCGGCTGAGGTGCTCACAACGTTGCCTCCCTTGGAGGCAGAGCGACGGGTATCACAGCGTACGCCCTCCTTTGCGGAAGTAGATGATCGTGGCGGTCAACATGATCACCATCAGGACTGTCGACAACGCCGATCCGAAGGGCAGATTTCGAGCCGTGAGGAACTGGGTGACGATGTAGGAGCCGAGCAGGGTCGTCTTGGCTCCTCCCAGGATCTGCGGTGTGACGTAGGCACCCAACGAGGGGATGAAGACCAGGATCGAGCCGGCGACCACCCCGGGCAGGGACAGCGGCCAGAGCACGTGTCGGAACGACTGCCACCCGTTGGCGTACAGGTCGCGACTTGCTTCCAGCAGTCGCCCGTCGATGCGCTCGATGGCGGCATAGAGGGGCAGGATCATGAAGGGCAGATAGCCGTAGACCAAGCCGATCACCACCGCCGCCTGGGTGAAGAGGATCCTGGTCGGGCCCAGCCCGATCAGCTCCGTGAAGCGGCTGAACGGACCGTCGGTACCGAGGATCACGTACCAGGCGTAGTTGCGAACCAGGAAGTTGGTCCAGAACGGGATCATCACAAACACCAGCATCACGTTGCGAACCGTGTCGCTACGGGTGGCCATGAAGTAGGCGAAGGGATAGGAGATCATCAGACAGATGATCGTGGTGATGATGGCCAAGCCTGCCGATCGCAACAGGATGGTGCGGATCAACTCGTCGCCCAGTTCCCGATAGGAGTCGATGTTGAGCTTCGACAGGTCGGCGCCACCAAATCGATCACGGGTGGCGAAGGAGTAGAACACCACGGTGAGCAGCGGGATGGCGAAGAAGACGATCAGATAGGCGTAGGCCGGCAGAGCGATAAGAAATCCGAGTCGACGCCGCTGCCGTTCGTTGGCCGCTTCAAACTCCGGGGTTGCCGCTTCCGCTGCGGTTGCGGCCCCGGCGCTGTTGGGATCGGGGAGTACAGCCGTCATCTAGTCGGCCACCACCCAACTCGATTCATGATTCCACCAGACCGACACCTCGTCGCCGGGGTCGAATCGCCCGTCGGTTGAAATCGCCGGAGCGCGAACTTCGAGATCGATCCAGTCGACGTTCACGTGATAGTCAACGGCATGCCCAAGATAGGTGGCCGATGAAACAACTCCATCGAGGGAATCGGCTCGGAATTGGTCTGGAACCGAACCACGACGACCGATGGAGATCGCCTCCGGTCGCAGACTCATCGCCACCTTGGCGCCGGCAGCGAAATCGGACTCGGCCCGGATCTTGGATCCGTTGCCCAAAACGATGGTCTCGCCGTCGGAAACCGTGGCGTCGATGAGGTTGGTCTGACCGATGAAGTCGGCCACAAATCGATTGCTCGGTCGTTCGTACAGATCCTCGGCCGATCCGACTTGGAGCAGCCGGCCGCCCTCCATTACGGCGATCCGATCGCTCATGGTCAGAGCTTCTTCCTGATCGTGGGTGACAAACACGAAACTGACGCCAAGCTCCCGTTGCAGGCTCTTAAGCTCAAGCTGCATCTCCTGGCGCAGCTTCAGATCGAGCGCACCGAGGGGTTCGTCGAGCAGTAGAACCTTCGGTTGGTTGACCAGGGCCCGGGCCAACGCCACCCGCTGTTGCTGACCACCGGAGAGCTGGTTGGGTTTGCGACCTTCCATGCCGGAGAGCTGCACCAGGTTGATGAGCTCCCGGGCTTTGGCCGCCGCTGTCGCCTTGTCGACTTTCTGCATACGGAGCCCGAATCCAACGTTGTCGAGCACGCTCATGTGCGGGAACAGCGCGTAGTTCTGGAACACGGTGTTGACCGGTCGCTTGTTTGGTGGCAATGTGCCCACCTCGTCGCCGAAGATCTTCAAACTGCCCTCGGTGGGGAACTCGAGACCGGCGATCATCCGTAGCGTTGTGGTCTTGCCGCAACCCGACGGGCCGAGCATGGCAAAGAACTCGCCGTCGGCGATCTGCAGATCGATGTTGTCGACGGCAACGACTGTGCTGTCGCCGGTACCGAATCGTTTGGTCACGCCGGTGATTGACACGGCGTCGACCGCATCGGCGTTGGGCGCCTCCGCCACCGCGGTACTGCTCTCCTTGGTCATTTCAGATTCTGTCCTCTCGCCGGTTCCGGTTCGGGCTGATTGGCCGTTTCGTTGCCTATGCCGTTTGATCGAAGGTCGGGTTGTGCCACACGATGAGCGAGGCGTAGTCGTTCACAGCGGGATCGGTGATGTATCCGGGCAAGGCCGGACCCAAAACAAACCCGTTGCCTTGCTGGAACGTAAGTGTTGGATCGTAAAGCTCGCCCGCCGCAACCTTGCCGATGTATTCGTCCGCCGACATCGAGTCGCGGTGGTCGGCATAACCGGGCATTACGCCACCGGCGACGATGCCTCTCAGATTGTGTTGGCTGCACACCGACTTGCGCAGCTGATAGAGCTCGCGGCCAATGCCGCGCCGTCGATACTCGATGTGCACCGAGATGCCCGATCCGTAGTACCAGGGTCCCTCGGGATCATGGCCGCTCCGATCGGGGTCGTGAGGCACGATGTCGTCGATGGTGTGCTGGGGCTGCGACAAGTCGAATTGGACTCGGAGCCCGAGACCCATGGCCACGAGGCGGTTGTTGTCGGTGCTGTCAAAGCCGGCGAAACAACCTTCGGGGAAATCGGTGGCCAGAGCTCGGAGGCTGGCTTCGCTGTAGAGGTCTTGAGGATCTGCGGTTGGATAGGAGGCCAGCTCCAGCGCTTCCAGGTCGGCGGCCCATCTAGGGGTGATATTGGTGAACCAGAGGCCGGAATGGGCGCCGATGGCGACGACGGCTTGGTCGTCGACCGATTTCCCGGCCAGTTCGGATGCAATCTCGATTACGGCCGACTCGGGAGTCGAGCCAGGGCGAGAGCCGGTGACATCCCCGCTCATAGAGGAACGGCTCCCTCGACGACGACGCCGGCGCTGTCGGCCTCAAACCCGATGTGTACGAACTGGTTGTGGGTGGGTGGGCCCCAGCAAGCCCAGAAGTCCTTGGTCGATGGTCGCATGACGGCGGCTCCCGATGATTCGATGTGGAATGGGTCGGTGGCGACTTGGCAGATAGCCTGCTCGTCGCGAGTGAGTGCGAACAGGCTTTGCTCGTCGATCTGTCCGTCCAAGGTGTCGGCTGAAAGCAGTTCGTAGGCTCGGGCGAGGCGTGAAGAGGAGCTGGCCAGGAGGCCGGCGTCCTTGTCGGCCTGGACGGCCGAGGTGCTGGCGTGCACGGTGTGGTTGGTGTGGGCCAACACGGAGCGGTCGAGGGGAGTGACTTCTCGAACCGACGGCATGGCTTCCACATTGAACCCGGCGCCTGAGGCGTCGAAGATCAAGTAGTTGTGAGCCCCGGCGAGTTCGGCATCCATCAAAACGTCGAGAGCTTCCTGAGCCGACGTGGTTTTCAGCATGCCCCGCACCACCGACGTCCAGGCCACGCCTGGGACTCCGTCGGTGCAAACAAGGTTGTTGATACCGACACAGACGCCGAGCTCGTTCATGCCGATTTGGCCAACACAGCCGGTTGTGGTGAATACCAATGCCGCTGGAGCGTCATCCGGTCGGACTCGAAGGAGCAACACATGGTCGGTTGCACTGTCGTGCATGTCCCATGTCTGGCCGAAATAGCCGTGGCCGTTGGCAGCCTTTCCATCCGGAACAATGACGGCCGTGCAGTCGTCTTCAACAACCGAATCGGGGTGGCGTCCGCCAACCTGCGCCCGCACGGTGTCGACGAAGTCGGTGAAACCACCAACGACGATGGCCTCGGCCGGTGTGATGTCGGCGCCTTCGGCGATCGCTTCCAACTCGACGTATAGGTCCTCGTCGAACCGGCGATGTGAATCGAGCATCGACTCGGCCATATCGAGCACGTCGACTCGAGAGATCGGGCCGTCCGACCAGCCTCCGGCGGCAACGAGGTCAATTCGTTCACTTGCATAGGTCTGGATCTCGGAACGGAAGGCGCGACCGTGAGTCCGCCCCATTTCCCCCGGCGAGCCGGCGAGATCCAGGATTCGAATCGGTGGACGGTCCACCCACTCTCCCCTTTCCGAACGTGGTGAGATCGCCGCCGCTCGATGAGAAGGCGCCAGCAAACACCGTTAACAACACATATGAATAACCGCTGGCTCACAAATCGTCAACATCATCGACCAGTTCGACACTCAGGTGGCAAGCGGCAGTTAGGCGACTCGGTAGCATTACTTGATGGACGTGTCGACCGCCCGAACCACAGCCCTGTGGCTTGATCGCCTGGATCCGCCGGTGAAGCGGAGACGGAATCTGGCTCAACATCCTCAGGCCGCCGATGCCGATGTGGTCATCATCGGAGGTGGTTTCAGCGGACTCTGGACCGCCTACTACCTGATAAAGGCCGACCCCGCCCTTCGAATAACGGTGATTGAGCGGGAGTTCTGTGGCTTCGGTGCTTCCGGCCGTAACGGCGGTTGGGCCGTTGGCGAGCTGGCCGGCCCGTTGGAGTGGTACGCCAAACGGTCAACCCATTCCGAAGCCGTGCGCCTGAACCGGGCCGTGTTCGACACGGTTGATGAAATCGGGCGGGTGGCCGAAGCCGAGGGCATTGATTGTCATTACGCCAAGGGCGGCACCATTCGGGTCGCTCGCAACAAACCCCAAGCGCACCGCCAGCGCGATGAGATCGCTCACGCCCGGCGTTGGGGCATGTCTGAAGACGATGTACGGCTGTTGAGCTCGGATGAGACGGCGGAACATATCGGGGCCAGCAAGATCCATTCCGGCATCTTCTTCGCCCACACCGCGGCCATCGATCCGGCCCGCCTCGTGCGTGGCCTGGCCGAAGTGGTTGAGAAAGCCGGAGTCCGAATCGTTGAGGAAACGGCGGTCGAGGGATTCGAACCGAACCGGGTCGTCACCGATCTAGGCCCGGTGCAAGCCGACGTGATCATTCGCGCCACCGAGGCCTACACCCGCGACCTCAAGGGCCATCGCCGCAATCTGCTGCCGGTGTATTCATTGATGGTCGCCACCGAGCCACTCCCGGCCGAGGTGCTGGAGGAGATCCGCCTCGATCAGCGCCCGACGTTTGCCGACGACCGATTCATGGTCATCTACGGACAACGTACGGCCGACAACCGGCTGGCTTTCGGTGGTCGAGGCGTCCCCTATCTGTTCGGGTCCCGAATTTCCCGACACGCCGAGCTGATGCAGGACTCCCATCAACTCATCGCCGAGACACTGGCTGAGCTGTTGCCTGCGGTGGCAGGTGCGGAAATCACCCACCGGTGGGGCGGTGTTCTTGGAATCCCACGCAACTGGATTCCGGGGCTGACCTTCGATCGCTTAAACGGGATCGGGGCAATGGGCGGCTACGTGGGCGAAGGTGTTGCTCCGTCGAATCTGGCCGGACGCACCATGGCCGATCTCATCTTGGAGCGTGACACCGATCGCACCAGCTTGCCGTGGGTTGGTGCCACCTCTCGTCGCTGGGAGCCTGAACCGGCCCGTTGGCTCGGCGTCCGTTCGAGTCGTCGGATTCTCGTGGCGGCCGACGAGCGTGAGTTCGAAACCGACCGAGAGGCCAAAGTGGCGTTTCGAATCTCGCGGCTTCTGCGGGGAGCCGGGCACTAACCGAGGCGCCGCCAAGAGTGATGCCGCGTTACAACGCAGCCGTAATCGACAGACGTGACCGGTGACATTGAGCCATGGCTTTTGTGTTGGCGATGGACAATACTTACTGCGGAGCGGCGCGGAGTCGCTTACCGAATGCGCAAGAGGCACGCGGGCTTGTTGGGCGTTTTCGGGCAAGGTATGGGGCGTGAATGGCCGCTAGGGAATCTGTGGAGGGACAAAACGGGGCGGGGCTGACCACGTTCGGTGGTGTCTTCACCCCGAGCATTCTCACCATCTTGGGCCTGGTGCTGTTCCTGCGGCTCGGCTTTGTCACCGGGTCGGTCGGCCTCGGTCAGATGCTTCTGATCCTCGGCCTGTCCACCGCCGTTTCGGTTCTCACCACGATCTCTCTGGCCGCACTCGCCACCAACCTCAAAGTCGGTGGCGGCGGTGTCTATTTCCTGATCTCCCGTACGTTGGGTCCGGCGTTTGGCGGCGCAATCGGGCTTGTGCTCTACCTGGCCATGTCGATCTCGGTGGCCTTCTACGCCATCGGTTTAGGTGAGGCGGTGGCCAGTGTTGTTGGTAACTCCGACCCGCTCTACCCCCGTCTGGTAGCCGCCGCGGCTATTGTGCTGCTGTTGCTGGTGGCCTGGGCCGGCGCCGATATCGCCACCAAAGCCCAGTACGTGGTCATGGCCTGTCTGGCCGTTGCGATCGTCGGCTACTTCGTCGGGGTGGTCGGACGCCTGGATCCGTCACTGTTGGTCGACAATGTCGGGCGGCCAAGTCGGGGCATTTCCTTTTGGGCCGGTTTCGCCTTGTTCTTCCCCGCCATCACCGGCTTCACCCAGGGCGTGGCCATGTCGGGTGATCTGAAAACGCCAAGTCGGAGCATCAGCGTCGGAACGTTCGGAGCCATCGGCTTGTCAACCGTGGTTTATGCCACCGTCATCGTCACCCTTTCGATGTCGGTGCCTCTCGGTCAGATGCGGAACGACACGGCGATCATGCGGGATCTTTCGCTGACCTACTGGTTGGTTGACGTGGGCGTCATCGCCGCAACACTGTCGTCGGCCATTGCCTCCTTGGTCGGTGCGCCACGGGTCTTGCAGCGTCTCGCCGCCGACCGCTTGATCGAGCCGCTGGAACCCTTTGCCCATGGATCGGGCCGCGATGAGAACCCTCGTCGCGGGGTGCTGCTGACCTCGGCCATCGCGTTTGCCACCGTGGCGCTGGGCGATCTTGACATGGTGGCCCCGATCATCTCGATGTTCTTCCTGGCCTCGTACGGGATGATCAACTACGCCACCTACTCCGAGGCCCGCGCCGCCAGCACGTCGTTCCGCCCTCGGTTCCGGTTCTTCGACTGGCGGTTGAGCCTGCTGGGCACGATGTTGTGTCTGCTGGCCGTAGTAGCGGTCGACCCGATTTCGGGTGTAATGGCCGGCGCCGCGCTGTTCTGGCTCTACCGATACCTATCGCGGTCGCCGAAGCAAGCTCGCTGGGCCGACAGCACCCGTGGCTTCCATGCCTCAAGCATGCGGACGAACCTGCAGAGCTTCAGCCTGCAGACCGACACCACCCGCGATTGGCGGCCGGTCACCGTGGCCTTCGCTCCCCGGGATCCTGTGCGCCGTCACCGTCTGCGGGGTGTTGCACATTGGTTCGAGGGCGGCGCAGGTTTCACCACCATCGTGCGGATCGTCACCGGAGGCGGGCCGATGGCTCGCAAGATTGCCGGCCGTATCGATCTTGAGCTCCAAAGCGAACTTGGCGAAGGCGACGACGTGGTCTACGGCCGGGTTATCGCCGCCGACACCCTCGAGGGCGGTGTCAGCGCCATGTTGCAGGCCCACGGGATTGGAGCGCTTCGTCCCAATCTCGTGCTGACGAGCTGGTTCGACGAGGCCTGGTCGCCGGAGAAGGCTTCGGGTCATGGATCGATGATTCAGACCGCAGTACGCCATGGCTGCAACGTCGGCGTTGTCTACACCCCCGATCTTGGCTGGGCCCGGATCCATCACGCGGCCGGCCAGTCCCAACCTCGGATCATCCGGGTGTGGTGGTCGGACGACCACACCGGTCAGTTGCTGACGATGCTGGCTTGGATGTGCACCCGGGAGTCGGTGTTGAAGGGCGCGACCATTGAGGTGCTGGTCGAGGCTGGAACCAGTGCCGATGTCAACCGAGTTCGCGCCGTCGTCGACGACGCCCGTCTTCCCGCTGAGGTTGTTGGAACAGCCGAGGCCACCGACTTCAATCGTCTGAATCGAAGAGCCGACATGGTTCTGGCTCCGGCTCGAGTACGCCACGGTCAGATCCTTGGCCCGGGCGCCGAGCCGCTGGAGCAGCTGGTGGATGGCCTGGGGGTGGCCGTGTTCGCCCATGCTCCGTCGCCGTTCGAGCTCGATGTACAGCCCGACGAAACCGACTTGGCCGCCGTGGCCGATGCCGAGGAGCGGGCGGTTGCGCTGTCGAGCCGAGCCGATGATCTCAGCCAGGTGGCGGCCACACTCCTGGTCTCGGCTGAGCTGCTGCGGATCGAACAGCAGGAGGGCCGATCTGTATCGGCCGATGTGCTGGTCGACGCCGAGCAGCAGGCGCGGCAGGCTCAGCGGGTCTACGTCGATGCTCGAACCAGGGCCGACGAAGCGTGGCGGCTCGTGCGAGAGCTCGACCCCGGGGCCGCAACCGAGGACTTGAAACCCCAGGACTGGATTGGGATCCGTCGCCGCAACGGCAAAGTCACGCCGCTATAAGACGCGTCCGGAATGAACCAACGATCTAATGCGGCCAACCGCCTTCGGCTTGTGTCCCTCAACGCCTGGGGCGGAGCGATGTATCCCGAGCTCCGTCAGTGGCTCCGCAGGTGTGACGCCGACATCCTTTGCCTCCAAGAGATGACCCGTACTCCCGGGCTTCGGGGGTGGACGCGCTTCGACGACGCCGACCGTTCTCTGCCACAGCGGGCCAGCCTGTTCGACGACGTGACCGAGCACCTGCCAGCGCATCTCGGCGCATTCGCCGCGAGTGATGTCGGGCCGGTAACGACTTCCGATTCTGAGTCGCATCGACAAGAGTTTGGGATCGCCACGTTCACCTCTCAGCACCTCTCGATTCAGGATCGGGCCGTACGGTTCGTGCATGGTGACTTCGTCGAACACGATGTGTGGCCCAACGATGGGCGCCCCCGGGCCGCCCAGGCGATTCGCCTATGCCACGACCTCAGCGGTCGCACGATTGCCGTTGTCCACCTCCATGGGCTGCGTGATCCGATGGGCAAGGCCGACACGCCGGCGAGGTTGGCCCAAGCTCGCCGGCTCGCCGAGTTCGTGGACGAGTTCCGACACGCCGACGACTTCACCATTGTCTGTGGCGACTTCAACGTGCTGCCCGAAAGCTGGACGTTCACTGCGCTGGCCGAGCTGGGCTTAACCGACCTCGTCGGGGAAGTGGATACCCGTACCAGTCGATACGCCAAACCGGTTCGCAACGCCAACTACATGCTGGTGTCCAACGTTGACGAGGTTGTCTCCTTCAGTGCTCGAGCAGAGCCAGAGGTCTCCGATCACCGACTCCTTGAGCTTGAGTTGTCGCTGGCGCCGCAGCCTGCCTAGGCCGGAGGGGCCACCGAGGAGTCGCTGACCCAATTGCCGTGAAAGCCGAACGGGATGCGTTGGGGGAGGGGAACCTGGGCCACGTAGCCTCGGTCGAGATCCTGGGCGTCCATTACTACGAACTCGGCGCTGCCGTTGTTCTGGTCGTGCACGAAGGTGAGCAGCCAACCGTCATCCTCGGCCTCGGCGGTTTCGTCGGATCCGGGCCGAGCCACGAAGACCGCTTCGCCGGCCGCTCGGCCCGGGCCGTGATCGAAGACCGTCCGTCGGCCGGTGTCGAGGTCGTGTTTGACGGTGGTCCAGCCATGACCCGGTTCGTTGGACACGCCGACGCAGTAGCCGTAGCGATATGGCTTGGTTGAGAGCGAACCTCGGGCTCGGGGGAACTCGTTGGGTGTCTCGTCGACGACGGAAACGTTCGCCGTGCCCAACGACGGGTTGAGTTCCCAACGCTCCAACCGGGGGAGGTTCTCGAATGGGCCAAGGATGTCCTCATCGAACATCTTGTCGAACACGCAGAGATCGACCACTGTCACGCCGTCGGGCCGGTCGAACGAGTTCATCGGGTGGAAGGAATAGCCGAGTGGTACGTCGATCCAGGTGATGTCGTCGGCCGATTGGCTCGAGCGGGGGAGTAATCCCACTCGGTTGCCGTAGTCGGGATCCCAGCGGAAGGGGAAACGTCCGGCCATGGCCAGCTCGATGTCGACGGTCACCGGCTGATCGAAGATCACGGCGAAGTTCTCGGTGAGGGCCATGTCGTGCATCATCGTCATCCCCGGGAGGGGCACGTCAACGGTCTTGTTGACCCGGCCGTCGGACCCCACAACCACGTACTGCACATGGTCCATCCACTGAGCCCAGGCGTAGGTCATGGCGTGCATTTCGCCGGTGGTCGGGTCGAATTTCGGGTGAGCGGTGAAGGCGCCGGGCAGCGTGCCGTAGAAGTCGTTACGGGCCACGCTCTCCAATTCGTAGGTGAGCTCCACCGGTGTTCCGCCGGCCTCGATCATGGCCCACGTGGTTCCGGCGAACCCGCCGACGTTGGTGTTTGGTCCGACGTCGAAGCCGCTCCAGTTTGGCCCGGGAATGTCGGCTGTGCCTTTGGCCCTAGCCACCGACGCCGACCCGACGTAGCGATTCCGGTACCACTGGGCCTTGCCTTCTCCGAGGCGGATGCCGTGAACCATGCCGTCGCCCATGAACCAATGGTGCGTCGTTGGATCGACATCGGACGCCGGGTTGGGTCCGTTGCGGAGGTATCGGCCGTTGAGTTCGGCGGGAAGCTCGCCGATCACCGCTAGGTCGGTGGCGGTGACCTCTTCGGCGACGGGAGCGTAGTTGCCCGAGAGATAGAGGCTTGTCTGTGTTGTTGACATTGGGGAGGTCCTTCAGATCTTTGGAGCGTTATCTGGCGAGTGGTACTTGCCGTAACTTTGTTATAGCCATAACTTAGTTACAGATGGACGACACGTCAACTATTTCTGAGGACGCCGCTCATGCCGAGATGCGTCAGCGGTTGCTGGGCTCGGCGCTGGCGATCCTCCAGGAGAAGGGCGCGGCGGCTCTGACCGTTCGCAACATCACCGAGGGTGCCGGTTGCTCCACCACCGGCATCTACACCTACTTCGGCGGTAAGCACGGGCTCATCGAAGCGATCTACCTCGATGGCTTCCGCTCCTTCGACGAAACGCTCGGGCCCGCCTATCAGGCGTTGGATACCGGCGAAGCCGGACGGCTGTATAGGGAGTGGGCCCTGGCCAACCCGATGCACTACCTCGTGATGTTCGGTCGAGCGGTTCCGGATTTCGAACCCAGTGAGGCCGCTCGTGAGCGGGCGATGCAGTCGTTCTCGATGTTGGTCGAGGCGGTTGGCCGGGCCGGCATCGACGATCCCGAACCAGCGGCCTACCACCTCTACGCCACCGTTCACGGCTACGTGATGCTGGAGCTGGTTGGTATGGGGGAACTCGTTTCCGGCGATCTTGCCGACTACTACGAAGCAGGGATATTTCGGGCCATAGGCGGTATCAACCAGCGGTGAACTCGGGCCTTTCGCGTTCCGGTAGTGTTGAAGGAAGATGACTGAAGCCCCCACCATCACCGACGGACTCAACCCGGCCCAGAGCGATGCCGTCACCCACAGCGGAGGCCCGCTCCTGGTGGTGGCCGGCGCCGGGTCGGGCAAAACCCGGGTGCTTACCCGCCGTATTGCCTGGCTGATCGATCAGGGTGTTTCGCCGTTTGAGATCCTGGCCATCACCTTCACCAACAAAGCAGCCGACGAGATGAAGTATCGGGTGGCCTCCCTGGTCGGGCCCGTCGCCGAGAAGATGTGGGTGTCCACGTTCCACTCGGCCTGTGTGCGCATCCTGCGTCGGGAAGCCGACATCATCAAGTTTCCCTCGAACTTCACGATCTACGACCAAGCCGACGCCGTCCGCATGGTCGGCTATGTGATCAGGGATCTCGGTCTCGATCCCAAGCGCTATCAGCCGCGGGCGGTGCACAACATCATCTCGGCCGCCAAGAACGACGGCTACGATGCCGCAGCGTTCCAGGCCCGGGTCGAATCGGGCATTGGTATGGAGAAACGGGCGGCCGACATCTACGTCGAGTACCAGCGCCGGCTGCAACAGGCCGCGGCGATGGATTTTGACGACTTGTTGCTCAATTCGGTTCGTTTGTTCCGGGAGTCACCGGAGACGTTGGCCTACTATCAACGGCGCTTCAAACACCTTCTGGTCGACGAGTACCAAGACACCAACGGCGTCCAGAACGAGCTTGTGGTGAAGCTGGCGTCGCAGCATCGAGATGTCACCGTGGTTGGCGACTCCGATCAGTCGGTTTATCGATTCCGGGGTGCCGACATCCGCAACATCATCGAGTTCGAAAACGCCTTCCCTGACACCACGGTGGTTCTCCTGGAGCAGAACTACCGCTCCACCCAAGTGATTCTCGATGCGGCCAACGCGGTGATCGCCCACAATTTCGGCCGCAAACCCAAGAATCTCTGGACCGACGAGGATCGTGGCGATCTGATCCAGCGGTATCACGCCGACGATGAGGTGGGGGAGGCCCAGTTCATCGCCGGGGAGCTGGCTCAACTGCACGACACCGGAGACTTCCGGTGGGGCGAGATGGCGGTCTTCTACCGCACCAACGCCCAGTCGCGAGTGTTGGAGGAGTACTTCCTCCGGGTTGGCATTCCCTACAAGGTGATCGGAGGCACCCGCTTTTACGATCGTCGTGAGGTCAAAGACGCGGTGGCCTATCTGAAGGCAGCGGCCAATCCAGCCGACGAGGTGTCGATCAAACGTATTATCAACGTGCCCAAACGGGGTGTCGGCGATACTTCGGTTGGCAAGGTGGAGTCATACGCCCGAACCAACGCGATGACGTTCATCGAGGCCCTTCGACGGGCTGATGATGCCGGCGTCTCAGGTCGGGCCATCAAGGGCATCGCGGGGTTCCTGTCGCTGCTCGATTCTTTCACCGAAGAGCTTGAGGCCGGTCCGGGCAAAGCGCTGGAGGCGATCCTTCGAGACACCGGCTATGTGGCCGAACTTGAAGACGAGCGGTCGATTGAGGCCGAGGGTCGGCTGGAGAATCTTCAGGAGCTGGTGGGTGTAGCTCATCAGTTCGACACCGTGGACGAGTTCCTGGAGCAGGTCAGCCTCGTGTCCGACGGTGATGAGTCCGACGATGATGATTCGGCCGTGGTGCTGATGACTCTCCACGCGGCGAAGGGTCTTGAGTTCCCGGTGGTCGCCATCGTCGGAATGGAAGATGGCATCTTCCCTCACATGCGCTCGCTTACTGATCCAGATGAGATGGAGGAGGAGCGCCGCCTCGCCTATGTCGGTATCACACGGGCCCAGAAGCGGCTCTACCTCACCAATGCCTGGTCGCGAATGCTGTTCGGGCAGACCAACTACAACCCGCCGAGCCGCTTCCTCGACGAAGTGCCATCAGAACTCCTGGTCGATGCGCCGGGCAGCCGCGACGGCAAACGGGGCACGAAGTCGGTCTTTGGTCGGGGTGGTTCATCCACGGGCGGCGGGGGCACTGCGGCCTCGTATGGCAGCTCGTTCGGCGGCCGCAATCGTCTCGTCGAGACCGCCCTGAAACCTCGGGGTCCCCAGGCCTCCGGGGCCGGTGAGCTCGATCTGCGTATTGGCGACGACGTGACGCACAAGAAGTGGGGCGAAGGCGTGATCCTTGGCCTCGACGGCACCGGCGACAAGACCGAGGTTGTGGTCAACTTCGCCTCCGTGGGTCAGAAGACGCTGCTGCTGGCCTGGGCGCCCCTCGAAAAGGTCTAGCTTCACCGGTCGCGCCAAAAGGAAGCCAAAACACGCAAGATCGTACAAGTTCGCTTCATTTTGGCGCTCTAGCATCACGCAGTGGCCAAATCCGACCTCTCAGCTTCAGCCCGGTCCACTAGTGTTTCGTTCATCGTGGACGTATGCGCCGGCTGTAGCCGTGAAATCTCCGACGACGATCGCTTCTGTTCGCAATGCGGTCTGCCGGTCTCCGGCACCGGCTCGAGTGTCGACGTCTCCGGAGGCGCCCTTGGCTTTGCCGACGATGACCTTCGGGCCGATGTGCTTGTGCACTCGTCGTCAGCCGTGCGGTCGCCTCGATCCGCCGGTCGCCCTCGCACGGCGTTGCGGGTGCTTGGTGTTCTAGCCGTCGTGGGGATATTCGTGGTGCTGTTCCGAGGTTCTCCCGATCAAGACTCGGCAACCTCCGACGGAAGCACATCTCCGACCACGGCCACGGCTGCGGACACGGTCCAGAGCTCAACTACGAGAGCGGAACCCGACACCGCTGTCACCGAAAGTTCGACGTCGGTGCTGGAAGAGGAGGTTGGACGGGGCGACGGTTTGATGGACAACGTCGATGTGGCCGGTTTGGAAACGCTCTCCGATAGCTACCTGATCACGGCCACAGCGCGGGACTTCATGCGGGTGGATCTTGCCAGCGGTGAGGTTGTCGAATTCGATGCTCCGGGCCAGATCATCGGATACTTCGACGGCACTCTCATCGCACTTGAGGAGGGCGTGGGTCTCTGGGCAGTGGCTCCGGGGAATCCTGAAGACTGGCAGATGGCGCTTGAGATTCCACCGCCGGACACCGAGGAACGGGCTGAACTGGCATCGATCCTCATGTCCGACGCCGGCATAGTCGAGCTCGACTACTACGTGTTCGATGGGGCGAGGGTTCGCCAATTCTCGTCGCAGGCCGATCTCGCTCGGTCGGAGGCCGTGACGTCGGAGCGCAATCCCTACAGCTTCTCCCGTTTCGGGCTGCTGAGTTTGGCGGGAGGCGCGATCTTCGAATTTGCAGCCGGAGAAAGTCGCTATCTGACCCATGGCGGTGTACGGGCCGCTGGAGCCCGCTACATGCTCGTCGAGACCTGTGAAGCTCCCGACGATTGTCGGACCTTCTGGTTTGATCGCCGGTCAAAGATTGAGGTTGACCGTCCCATCCCCGAAGTTGAAAGCTACTTCGGCCTCGTGATTGATGATGGCGGCCGCGTCCTCACGATTCCTGAACAGATTGAGCGCAAGCAATACTTCGATGTGGCTCGCGGTGAGATGTTGCCCGACGAGTTCTCGAGCGCGGTCCGAGCGCAGCAGTCGTCGGTGTCATCGGAGTCGGTCTCGCCTGACGGCCGTTTTCTTGTCGCTCCGGGAGAGCATGGCGCCGTACTCTTGTATGACCTTGACGAGCAACGCACGCACACGCTCGACTTTGGTTCAGGATCTGGTCGCCACAAGGCGTTGATCGTGCTCAAGGAGTCCTGACGGCCCGCTCTAGTTCAGCAAGGCGTCGAGAGCCGAACCAACCGCAGGACCGGCTTTCTCGGTCGAGTTGTCGACGGCGGTAACCGGGCTGAGGTAGGACACGGTCACAATGTTCTCGGCGATCAGCGCCGTGTCGGACGCCGGGTCGAGGCTGTTCTCCTGACCGTATTTGAAACTCACCTGGTAGCTGCCTACGTGGCCTGGATGGGGATTGAGTGACACGGTCATCAACGACGTGCGGGGCAGCTGCCCGATCTCGGCCCACTCCCAACCCTTGATCTGGTCGAGAGACGTGGCCGGAACATTGAGGTTCAGCACCGGTGCCCGCCCCGGTGTTCGTTCGTCGGTAAGTGTGGGCAACATCGCGTTCACAACCTGTTGGGCCACCGTGGTGGAGACCGACCAATCGATGCCGGCGACCACGTCGTCCCAAGCTTGACCCTCAACGCTGGTGCCGTCGACGGCCTGGCTGACCGCGATTCCGGGGATGCCGTAGTTGCGACCGGCCAGAGCAGCTCCGATGGTTCCGGAGTAGTAAACCGAGCGGCCAACGTTTGCGCCCGGATTCACCCCGGAAACGATGAGGTCGGGCTGGAAGTCGAACGCCCCGAGACAGGCGTACATCACGCAAAGAGCCGGAGGTCCGGCCACGGACCACACGGTATCGATTCCATCGATGGTGGCTTTGTGAACATGGGGGTGCTCATCCCAGATGGGGCCGATGGCTGAGGCGTAGCCCGAGTACTCGTCGTCAGGGGCCACCACTGTCACGTCTCCCAGCTCGGTCATAGCTCTGGCCAAGGCGTGAATTCCAACGGCGTCGACGCCATCGTCATTGGTGACCAGAATCCGGGGGCGTGATTTGCTCATGCTTTGACCATAACCGTTAACGGTGACGGGGCAAGACCTGGATCGGCGCGCAACCAGCGTCGTTAGAACCCTACCGGCGTTAGCTACTAAATGTTATTGACTACTTAGCGAAGCTATGTAATAATCAATGCATGGTACTAAGTGCAGAAGGGCACCATGCCCAGATCATGCGGGGCGTGCTCGACATGAGTGTGCTCGCCTGTGTCGTGGGATCACCGTCGTATGGATACGAATTGCTTCAACGGTTGGAGCAGGCGGGATTGCCGGCCGGGAGCGAGGCCAGCATCTATCTCGTGCTGAAACGGTTGAAGAAACACGATTTGGTGGAAGCCGAGCTCGTGGCATCCGACAGCGGCCCGGCCCGAAAGGTCTACCACGCCACGGAGATGGGCCGCGAAGTTCTCGGGGAATGGATCGCCGACTGGCGAACCGTGAACCAAGGTGTCGAGACGGTCCTCGCCACCAACCACACCTAACTACTCGACCGAGGCAGAAAGGAGTCGAGAAATGCAATGGATTTATCTCGCTTCAGCCATATTTGGCGGAAGCTTCCTGTTGCCGATGATCCTTGGAGGTTTGGCCTCCGATGTGGATGTCGACTTCGATACCGACGTCGACACTGATTTTGACCTTGACACTGACTTCGACACTGACTTCGATACCGGCGAGATCGACCTGGGTGAGTTGGATGCCGCCGAGGCCGGGTCCAGCGTTTCCCCGTTGGGGGCTGGAGTTGATGCCGGCCAGGCCATTCTTGGCAGCATCCTGTCGTTCCGCTCGATCGTCTTCTTCGCAACCTTCTTCGGAGTCGCCGGCCTGGTCTTTGGTTTGCTCGGGTACGGCACGCTCACCACGGCAATCACCGCCGTAGCCCTTGGTCTGGTGGCAGCGATGGCCAATTCAACCCTCTGGGGCTTGATGAAGTCATCGGAGTCATCGTCACAGGTAAGCGAGCGCACCTTTCAGGGCCGACCTGCCATTGTCACGGTCCCGATCGAGCCGGCCCATCGTGGCCGAATCCGTATCGAGTTGGCCGGCCAACCTCACTACCTTGTCGCCAAGGCCTTGGAGGCCGAAAGTGCTATCGCCGTCGGGCTATCGGTAGTTGTCGTCGAGATCGAAAACGGAATTGCCGTGGTCGCCCCGCTTCCCGAACTTGATTGACGGCCGACCGCTGTCATCCGCTGGTTCGCCGAATGTTTGTCAACCCGTTGTTCATTTGAGCCATCTCAAGTCGTTACTCGTCCACCTGCCGAGGTTCTTCGGCCCTGTTCTTCCTAAGGAGGAGACATGGAATTTGTAGTTGTATTGGCGATCTTCCTGGTCGCCATCATCACGATGGCCGCCCTGGCCATCCGTAGCGTGATCGTCATCTGCCCACCAAACAAGGTGGCGGTTGTTTCGGGTCGAACCCGGGCACTGCCCGATGGTCGCACGGTCGGCTATCGAGTTATCAAAGGTGGCCGTACCCTCCGAATTCCAGTGATCGAAAAGATCGATTTCATGGACCTCAACACAATCCCGATTGAGGTGTCGGTGTCCAACGCCTACTCGAAAGGCGCGATCCCTCTCGATGTGCAGGGTGTGGCGAACATCAAGGTCTCCTCTCGTGAAGGCATTCTTGAGAACTCGGTTGAGCGCTTCCTTGGGCGGCCGGCTGAGTACATTCAGCAGATCGCCAAGGAGAACCTTGAGGCCAACCTCCGTGGTGTGCTGGCCACGCTTACCCCTGAAGAGGTGAACGAGGATCGACTCAAGTTCGCCCAGACGCTGATCGACGAGGCCGACGACGACATTCGCACCCTCGGTCTGGAGCTCGACGTACTCAAGATCCAGAATGTGACCGACCAGGTGGGTTACCTGGAGGCTGTTGGTCGTCGTCGCACCGCAAATGTGTTGCGGGAGGCTCGTGAGACCGAGGCCGGCCAGACCGCCGAGGCCGAAGAGGCCGAAGCTTCAGCTCGGCAGCGAGCTCAGTTGGCCCGAGTGCAAGCCGACCTGGCGATCGCCGAAGAGGAGAACAAACTCAGGGTCCGTCGAGCCGAGCTCGAAGCCGAGGCTCACTCGTCAGAGGAGCGGGCAACCGTCGCCGCCGATCTTGCCCGAGTCGAAGCTCAGCAGCGTCTGGAAGAAGAGCGCATCGAACTGCAGAAGCGTCGCCTCACGGCCGACGTGCTGGAGCCGGCCCGAGCCGAACTTCAAGCCAAGCAGTTGGAGGCTCAAGGTCGAGCCGCTCGGATCGTGGAAGACGGCAAGGCTGAGGTTGAGGTGTTCCACCGTCTGCAGACCGAATACGCCGCGGCAGGTCCGGAGGCTCGCGACATCCTGATGCTGAAGATGTTGCCCGAGATAGTCGAGCTGATCACCGACACCGTGAGCGGAATCGACATCGAGAAGATGACGGTGATCGACAGCGGCAACGGCGAAGGTGGCGTTGGCGGAGTAGCACGTCAGATGCCGGCGGCAGTGATCTCCATTGCCGAGCAGCTCGAGACAGCAACCGGAATCAATCTGCTCGATGTTGTGGCCAGCCGCACTGCGGCGACAGCGGCAGATGTGTCCGACTCGTCGGCACCCGCGTCGATGCCCGAGCTCGAAGCCAGCGAAGGAACCAACAACGAAAGCTAGAGCCACACGGTTCGATGCAACGTCCAAAACATCGTCTCTGGTAGGGCGCCAACTTTGCCAGGGCACGGAAACGGTGGCGGGATATCCCGCCACCGTTTGCTGTTGTTCGAGAGGTTCAGGTTTGGTTAACCACGGCCGCCCATGTCGGCCACAGGTAACGCCTCGACCTA
Source organism: Acidimicrobiales bacterium (assembly GCA_965216355.1). Classification (GTDB taxonomy): domain Bacteria; phylum Actinomycetota; class Acidimicrobiia; order Acidimicrobiales; family SZUA-35; genus JAHELU01. The sequence goes on along the minus strand of CBDCFR010000013.1, from coordinate 4,543,685 downwards.
CAATCGGGCGGCAGAAATCCCGACCTTGGTCGGGTGGCTATTTGTTCAGTGGAGTCGTCCTTCTAGCGAAGGTCGGGAGACAAGGTCACCAGTGGTAAGGCACTGGTGGAGAGGCACTGGTGGAGAGAAGTTCGGCCGATGGCCGTGGCGTGGGGGAGACCCGGCGGGTTGACGCCCCGGCCGCTGACTCCGGTTCGCCCGTGGCGTCGTCCGTTTCTTCGGAGATCCCATTCTCGCCCCGAGCCTCAGATGCCCGGCGCGCTGAGGCGGTATCGGCATTCGGCGACTTTCGATTGCGGCGGCCGATGATGGCGCTGATGGCTCTGGCCGTCGCCGCTTCGGTCGCTCTTGCTGCCGGATACCAACTGTCGGATGTTTCCCACTTGGTTGACGATGTGAATGTCGGTGCGCCGTGGGCCCGATTCTCGTTTGGCGGAGGCGATAGCCAAGACCACGAAGCACCGGAGTTGGCGTCGCAGGAGCTAGGCACGGCATCCAGCGTTGGTGAGGACATCATCTCGCTTCCAACCGCCGAGCCAAAGCGTGTCGAGAGCTCTCTGGGCGGTTCATCTGAGAATGATTGGGACACTCTGCTGGACGATCTCAGCGAGATCACGACTACTACCGCCTTGACCGTGACAAAGGCTGAATCCGCCACAACCGATCCGATCTCGACCACGGTCGGCCCCGCGACCACGAACCGGGCCGCGACGACCACGCTGCGACCTCCGACATCGGCGTCGAGCGGTCCTACCACCCTGTCGACTGCCACCAGCACCACTACACCAACAACGACCACCTCGACGGTCCGCACCACAACAACCGCTCGTTCGACCACAACGACTACCACTCCCACCACAACGGTTCCGGCCAACATCTTGTTGGGTGGAGGCGGCTGCGCAATCGAGGGGACGAGCAAGTCGCTTCACTCGCTGACGTCGTCGTTCCTGCGAATAGTCAACCTGCGCGACGATCGCATCGCCATCTACTGGCTCGACTACGAGGGTGAACGTCGTCGCTACGCAGTACTGGGACCCGATGAGATATTTGAGATCAACAGCTACCTGACTCATCCATGGGTGGTTGTCGGCGAGTCAGGTTCGTGTATTGGGGCGTTTGTCGTGGACGAAACGGTCGAGGATTTCGCAGTCCGATGATTCGCCGGTTCACCCGCTTCCTACGGCTTGGCGAATACTTGTCGGTCGTCGCTGGTTGATTCGAACGAGAGCACGTTGCCGCTCGGATCATGCACGACACACCGTCGATTCAGCTGGGCGGGACCTTCGGACTGCGGCGACGGCTCGATTAAAGAGGGCACGTCCTGGGCTGTCAGCCGCGTGATCAGCTCATCCAGCGCCGAGTGATGTAGGAGAAGGCCGAAGTGCCGGATCGGAGCAGCACCATCATCGGCTTGTTCGCCAGCGCTCTTACCGTGTTCCTGAGCCACAATCCGATGGCCCCATAGATCAAAGTCGACCCAGGTGTCACCTGATCGGCCTTCGGGGCATCCGAGGATCTCGCCGTAGAACCGCCGGGTGGCGGGCAGGTCTTTCACATCAATGGTCAGCTGGAAACGTGGCCGGCTCAGGGTTGGAACTGGAACGCCTTGTGTCAACAGCGACAGCGTCGACTCAGCGAGGTGTTCGAGAGAAGGCAGAACCACGTCGGCAATACCGAACGCCGGGTTGGGCCGGGCTTCGCGGTCGGGCACGGCGACAACGGCCATGCCCGCTGCTTTGGCCGACACGCAACCCATCACAGAGTCCTCAAAGACCAAACACCGGCGGGGATCTACCCCCAACTTCGTAGCGGTGCTAAGAAATGGTTCAGGATGTGGCTTCCCGTATTCGTTGTGTTCGGCGGAGTGGGTGAGCTCGAATCGGTGACCGATGTCGAGTTCGCTCAACACGGCATCGATGATGCGCTCGTCGGACGACGAGCACAGGGCGAGCCGCATTCCCTGGTCTGCGCACAGCTGGATCGCGTCGAGGACCCCGGGGAGGCATTGCCGTCCGGCGAGCAACTCGATCAGCCGATCGATCACCTGCTCTGCGACCTCATCGGGTGTCGGCCCCTCCCACGGGAATCGTTGATACCAGATACCGGCCACGTCGCGCATGCGAACACCCATCGTGGACTCGAAGTCCTCATTGGTGAGCGGAAGGCCCAGACGCGTCACGGCCTCGGCCTCGGCGGTTCGCCAGAGCGACTCCGACTCCAATAGCAGTCCGTCCATGTCGAAGATGGCGGCCTCGAAGGTCGGGTTCGTGGTGGCGCTGGCGTCGGCGGTCTTCGAATCGAACATTAGCCAAGGCTACGCAATCGACGTCGAGTGAGGGCGGCGCAACGGCTGCTTGGTTGCCCGTTAGACGGTAGATAACCGGGGTGTCCGAACATTTTTCGTGATTTCACGAAAATCACTGTATTTCGACTCGACCTGCGGCGTCTTATTGGTGCAGGCGGCCCGCTTCTGGAGGGAAGGCGGCCGCCCTTGTCAGAGCCTGCCCGGGCCTGTGGATTGACCGTCCGGGCAGGCTCTGATGCATTCCGGAAGGGTTTAGCCTCTCAGCTCCGACGGGAGCCCTACACCCAGCTGGGGCGAATGGGGCTGTTGTCGATATCGAAGTATCGGGTGTGGGAAGTCCACCGCCCATCGGCGAGGGTGTGCAGGTGGTAACCGGGCGGGTCACAGACCAGCCCGACGGTTGCGTTGGGCTGCAGATCCAACTCCACATGGTGAACGGTGCTGATCCCTGAGGTGGTCAGTGCACCGCCGACCATGGTGGTGATGGGACGATGCAGGTGCCCACAGAAGATCCGATCAACGTGATCGTATTTCGCCACCACCTCGGCGAAACTCTCATGGTTTCTGAGGCCCATCACGTCCATCCAGCCGATGCCGGAGACAAACGGCGGGTGATGCATGGCTATTGCGGTGGGCCGGCCGATCGTCGATCCGAGGACGTCGTCGAGCCAGGCCTGTCGACTCTCGTCGAATACGCCGGCGTGATCGACCTCGTCGTTGCCCCCAACCTGACCATCGGTGAGCGTGTCGAGGCCGACGAGGGTGAAGGCGGGAAACTCCATAACCCAACTCAGGTGTTCGTCGGATTGGTACGGCATGTCGAACCATCGCCGAAATGACGGTCGCCGATCATGATTGCCCGGCAAAGGCAGGATGGGCATCGTCAACGGCTCAAGCAATTTGATAAGGAGATCCATCTCCTTGTCGGTTCCAAGGTCGGTGAGATCACCGGTGAGTACGACGGCGTCAGGCAAAACCGACTCCGACATCAGCCGTTCGACAGCCAGCCGCAACCGATCGTTATTGTCAACGTAGATCTCGCCGTCGAAGTCGGGACCGACAATATGGGTGTCGGTTATTTGGGCTAGTAGGAAAGCCATCACTCACCTGGATTCATAGGCCGGCGCTCAACCACCGGTGCTCGCGGCGTCATACGTGACATTGAGGTTCACAACCAAATTACCGTCATCGTCCACCGAGATTCCAAAGCCCTGCAAACCGGCGCCGTCCGGTGGGAACTCGGCCGCCGAACATGAGTCGACAAAAACCGCTCGATCCTCGACCCATTCGACGAAACAATCCCGGGGTGCAGTGAGCTCTCGGGCGGCAAAAGCCACCCAACCGGACAGCGGGTCATCACCGAGATGATTGATGATGATGTCGCGGTCACCTTGGGATACGTCGGGTAGGAGAATGGGCCCCTCCTCGGCGATTACGTCTGCGAGTTCGGCGGCCTGGCCGGGGGCGAACACCGGTTCACCCAGCTGGATCGGCACTTCCGTGCCTCCGTTGCCGAGCGAACCGACCCTGGTGACGAGAAACACGAACGTCAACAACGTGGCGAGAGCGCCCAGCGCGATGAGAACGGCTTGGCGAGCGCTGGTCTGGGATCCTTGAGCAACCGGCATAGTTAAGAGCGAATCAAGCTATCTCCGCGGCCTGTCAGACGTTCTGTATGCTACAGATCAACGCCGGGGTCGGGGTCGATGACACTACTGTTCTAGTATCGCAGCGGTGTCGGGCCATAACATCACTTGGCGCTCTACCCGGCCCGGTCAGATGGCACAGCCAGCTGGCAACTCCATTCCTGCGTTCCACAACAATCACGGAGGCTTACGTGGACTTACTCGAATATCAAGGCAAGCAGTTCTTTGCCCAGTACGGCATTCCGGTCTCGGCCGGTGAGGCGACCAGCTCGGTCGACGAGGCCGTCGCCATTGCCGATCGGGTGGGTTATCCGGTTGTTGTCAAAGCCCAGGTTCACACCGGCGGTCGTGGAAAAGCCGGCGGTGTCAAGCTGGCCGAAAACGCCGAAGAGTGTCGCACCCACGCCTCCAATATCCTCGGCCTCGACATCAAGGGCCACATCGTCAACATCATCTGGATCGAGAACGCGTCCGACATCGCCGAGGAGTATTACGCCAGCTTCACCCTCGACCGTTCGGCCAAGAAGCACCTTGGCATGCTTTCGGCCGAGGGTGGCGTCGAGATCGAGACGGTGGCCGAGGAGAACCCCGATGCCATCGCCAAGATCTGGATCGACCCAACCGTCGGACTCGCCGAAGAGGTGTGTCGCGAGTGGGTGCTTGCGGCGAAGCTCAACCCGCAGGCCACCGAGGGTGCGGTCGACATCTTGATGAAGCTGTACACGGCCTACACCGAGGGCGACGCCGACCTGGTGGAAATCAATCCACTCATCCTCAAGCCGACCGGCGAAGTGCACGCCCTCGACGCCAAGGTGTCGCTCGACGGGAACGCCACCTACGAACATCCCGACTATGAGCAGTACGACGCCACCCAGCCTCGCGACGAGCGGGAGGAGGCGGCCCACGCCAAGGGCCTCCAGTACGTCGGCCTCGAAGGTTCCGTCGGCGTGATCGCCAACGGTGCCGGCCTGGCGATGAGCACCGTCGATGTGGTCAACCAGGTTGGGGGAGGGGCCGCCAACTTCCTCGACATCGGCGGCGGCGCCAACGCCGACGTGATGGCCGGAGCGCTTGAGGTCATCAACAACGATCCCGAAGTCGAGTCGATCTTCATTAATATCTTCGGTGGTATCACTCGCGGTGAAGAGGTGGCCAACGGCATTCTCGAAGCAATGAAGCGGGTTGAGATCGACGCTCCCATCGTCATCCGTCTCGACGGCACCAACGCCGAGGAGGGCCGTGAGATTCTGCGCCCGCACCTCGACGACAAACTAATGATGGAAGACACCATGCTGAGCGCGGCCCGCAAGGCCGTCGAGCTGGCTGCCGGCTGATTCAGAAGAGGACAGAGACATGAGCATTTTCGTAAACGAGAACACCAAGGTCATCTATCAAGGCCTCACCGGATCCCAAGGCAGCTACTACGGCAAGCTGAATCGCGAATACGGCACCCAGGTGGTTGCCGGCACGCATCCCAAGAAGGGTGGAACCGATGTCGACGGCGTCCCGATCTACGCCACCGTCGCCGAGGCCAAAGAGGCAACCGGGGCGACTGCGAGCTGTATCTTCATTCCCGCCCCCGGGGTGCAAGGCGCCGTACTGGAGGCCGCCGAGGCCGGGATCGAGTTCATCGTGGCCATCACCGAAGGGGTACCGGCCCACGACGAGGCGTACTTCTACAACAAACTGAAGAACGACTTCCCCAATACCCAGCTGCTCGGGCCCAACTGCCCTGGCATCATCAGCCCTGGCAAGTGCAACATCGGCATCACGGCCGGCCACATCGCCAAGGCCGGAGGTCCGGTCGGCATCGTGAGCCGTTCCGGCACCTTGACCTACCAGGCCCTGTACGAGCTGAAGCAGAAGGACATCGGCGTCACCACGTGTGTGGGCATTGGCGGCGATCCTGTGCCCGGCACCAGCTTCATCGACTGCCTGGCCGCGTTCGAAGCCGACCCCGAGACCAAAGCCGTGATGATGATCGGCGAGATTGGTGGTTCAGCCGAGGAAGAGGCCGCGGAGTTCATCAAGAACAACATGAGCAAGCCGGTGTCGTCGTACATCGCCGGTGTCACCGCCCCTCCGGGCAAGAAGATGGGCCATGCCGGCGCCATCGTCTCCGGCGGCAAGGGCACGGCTCAAGCCAAGATGGAAGCCTTGGCCGACGCCGGCGTCCGGGTCGGACAGAACCCGACCGAAGCCGGTGAGCTCATGGCCGAGATCGTGGCCAGTTTGTAAACGTCGGGCCACTTGCCCAAGTCCAAAATGAAGCGAACCTGCACAACCTCGTGCAGGTTCGCTTCATTTTGCGGTCCTCGCAGCGCTTGGCGCAGCAATGGAACGCCGAGCTAGGGACGCATGCTCGATCATCGTCACAACGGCTTCCGGATCTTGGAGCTGATCCCATGTCAGGTAGAGAAGTTGCCAGCCGTAGGCCGCTAGATGCATGTCGCGAACGTTGTCCGCCTCTTCCGACTGGCGTCCCCAGTGAAATTGTCGGCTGTGGGCCTCGACTCCCAGTTTGATTGACGGCATCGCCAGATCGAGCCGATAGCAACGTCCACCGATCTCAACCTCATGCTGCAGGGAGATTGGTGGCAAGTCGGCGACGGTCAGCAGCCGCTGAACTCGGCGCTCAAAGATCGACTCGACGGCGCCGTGTTGGCGACGCGGATGGTTCATTACCCGGCGCAGAGCGGCAGGCCCGGCCCCAGTGGTGGTTGAAAGCCGCTCGAGGGTGGCTTCAAGCCAACGGAGCGAATGGTCGCGGCGAAAGAGGTCGAGGCATTCTTCCACAACGTCATCGGGTTCGGTGCGGCCAAGTAGACATAGCGTGGCTGCCGGGTTCAAGGTGCTGACGCCATCCACAACGGTCACGTCGAGGCGCGGATCGACTTTGGCGCAGCGGTGCAGGATCGTTCCGGTGACGGATCGCCGGCCATGGCCGGGTACCCACAAGTCGACGTTGGTCGGGAGCTCATCGAACCAGCGATGAAGCCAACCGGAACTCCGTTGCGCGGCTACGGCTCCGGTGGTTGTTAGCGTCTTGGCCCGCAGACGCTGGCCGGGAGGTTGACCGAGCGAGGCGACGGCCCAGATTCTGGGAGCAAGCCGCACCAACTCGCCACGGTCGGCCGCTCGCTTGAGCCGACGAGTTGAAATGTTGGCTACTTCGGCGGCCTCGGAGCTGTGGAAGGCGTTCTGTCGAGAGGCCGCAAGCTCGACGAGTGCCTTGGATGCCTCATCGAATTGCATGTTGCGAAGGTAACCAACGTCAGTGACATCTGACGCTGATGAGCATCAAAATGAAGCGAACCTGCACATGCTCGTGCAGGTTCGCTTCACGTTGCGGTGGCCCGGCAGAGCCGGCCTAGCCAGTCGTTACTCGAAGCCGAAGTGGTTGGTGCCGAGGTGGGCACCGCCGAGATGGTGGGCGTAGAACTCGTGGATGATCTCGAAACGCTCGACTCGGTGGTTGGGTTGGCCGCTTCGGCTGAGCTCGTGGTTCTCGTTGGGGAACCTCACCAATGAAGCGGGCGTACCGTTACGTCGGATGGCGACGTACAACCGCTCGGCCTGCTCAATCGGGCAGCGCCAATCGTGTTCGGAGTGCAAAATCAACGTCGGCGCCTTGATGTTGTGGGCGAAGGTCAGCGGCGACTGCTGCTGCACCCTCTCAAGGTCGCTTTCGATCGTGGCGCCGAGATAGGCGAGCACAAAGAAATGGCCGATGTCGCTGGTGCCGGCGAAGGAAACGAAGTCGGTGACCGCCCTCTCCACCAGGCCCGCCTTGTAACGACCGGCGTCATCGTGGCCCAACGCCCAGCTGGTCATGAACCCGCCGTAGCTCCCACCACCGATTCCGATTCGGTCGGCATCCACCTCGGGCAGGTCGGCGAGGTGACTTGTGATGGCCTGAACGTCCTCCCAGTCGCGGTTGCCGTAGTTGGCGATGATGTCCTGCGCCCAGCCCTCGCCGTAGCCGTCGGACCCCCGAGGGTTACCGCCGATGACCACGTAGCCGGTAGCGGCCGCCATCTGGAACTCGTCAAAGAAGAAATGGCCGTACTGGAACATCGGGCCGCCGTGTACGTAGACGAGACCCGGACGTGGTGAACCGGTGTCGGGAGCCGAGGCGGGGGGTCGGGTAACGAAGGCCTCAACCTCGGTCCCGTCGGCCGACGTCACGGTGACGGCTTCGGTGATGGCCAGGTCGATCTCGGCCAGCACATCATCATTGAGTGCCAGGATCTTGGTAGCGGTGCCATCGACGATGCGCCAAAGCTCGGCCGGTCGCTGCGTGGATGTGACGGCGGCGACGATGGTGGCACCATCGTCGACGGTGTCGAATGCGAGCACCGTGTTGTCGTCTTCATAAACGGTCGAACGCGAACCAGCGGCCAGCTCGTATCGATCGACGGCAACTCGGCCGCTCCGATTGCCTCCGGTGAGCACACCACCGGCAATTGGTCGAGGTCGGCCGGAGATGTTGATGTCGTCGAAGGCCACCAGCGTGGGTTCTCCGGGCTGGGTGGGATCGATCTCGAAGATTCGGCTGAACTCAATGGTGTCGGTCTTGATTGATCCGATACCAAGCAACCGGCCCCCCGGATGCCACAGTAGGTGGCCCCACCAGCCACCGTCGGTGCTGATTGTGGTCGGCACCGACGCGCTCAGGCCGCCGTCATCATCGGTCGACAGGTCGTAGCGAATCAGTTGTTGCGTTCCGCGCATGCCGTCGCTGTCATCCAGAGGAGCAGCGGCCACGACGGTGGATCGGTCGGGGCTCAGGGCGTAGCTGCTGTGATCTACGCCGACTTTGCCAAGCGCCACCTTGGCCTTCCCCGCATCGTCGGACTTGTCGGTGCCGCCGGATTCAGCAGTGTCGATCAGCCAGATCTGGTTGGGCCGGTTGTACATGTAGCCGAGGCCATTGAATCGATACTGGAACGAGGTGATGACCTTGGGTCGCCGAGCCAGTTCTTCATCATCGACATCAACCTCACCTTCGGGCCTCTGAGGAGCAAGGGCGAGTAGTCGCTCATTGTCGATCCAGGACAGCTCTGCCGGTCCGCCGTCGCCAAACTCGGCGACCTGCCGTACCTCGCCGATCGGCCAGTCGAGCACCATCAACTTGCCCGGCTGTTTTGGCTCCGACCGGGTAAAGGCGAGTTTCGATCCGTCGGGGGAGAAGGTCGGGTTCCGGTCACCGTGTCCCTCGGTCAGGCGGAAGAGGTTGCCGCCGTCGATGTCGACACGATACAGATTGGCTCTGTTGCTATCGGTCTCCTTATCGGGCCACCCGACAACGGCCACCGCAGTGGCCCCGTCGGGGTGCAGCGTCACGTCGGAGACCGAGCGGAGGAGGTAGATATCGGCCGGTCGAAATGGCCGCTTTTCGGCGGAAGTGTTTGCGTCTGTACGGTCGCTCATCGAAGAACGCTATCAGAGCCTGACCGGCGGCGGAATGCCGAAACGAACGGGGCTCGACCAGTGTTGGTAACATTGACCCGCCTACTCGGGCCCGCCCCGTCTTAAGTTTGATCTTAACTTTGATCTTGAGTCTGAACGTGCGAACCGTCGCCTTCCGTATTTTCGCCATAACCGTTGTCAGCATCCTCGTCGGCTGTGCCGGCGAGCGCCCTGTGCTTTTGGAACGCTCGCAAATCGACCAAGGCGAGGAGCCGGTCGACACGAGTCTGTTAAGCGCCGCCGGCTTCGCTCCTGAAGACGGAAGCGATGCGGACAACGCCGGACCCGTTGAGGAAGCGACCGCCGATTCCTCCGACGTGGTTGCCGCTCCGGCCACCGGGGAGGATGACATCGAGGGATCGATCGTGGATCCTGGCGGCGACCTCAGGGCGTTGATCTCGCCCACTGGTGTGCTGGTACCCGTCGTTGGGCAGGCCGACAACGGATATGTGGTCAGCACCCCGTGCGGCAACGAGGCGTTCCTCAACTGGGGTCAACCCCTCGGCCAGACCCAGATCGTGATTGATCCCGGACACGGCGGCGACGAGGAAGGGGCCGTGGGTGACAATGGGTTGACCGAAGCGTCACTCAACCTGCGAGTGTCGAAACGAGTTGCCACAGAACTAACCCGACGAGGCGTTTCGGTGGCTCTGACTCGAACCGGCGACTACCGAATCCCCATCAGCCAACGAGCAGCCATCGCCGACGCCTTTGGAGCCGAAGCGCTGGTGTCAATCCACCACAACACACCGGCGGCCGCGGAATCCGACAAGCCGGGCACCGAGGTGTACGTGCAGTCGGGATCGGACGCCTCATCTCGGCTTGGGGGCCTGATCTACGAGGAAATCATCAGTGGGCTCGAGCGGTTCGACATGCGTTGGGTGGCCAGAACCGATGCCGGGGTCCTTGTGGTAACCAATGCCGCCGGTGAGGACGCTTATGGCATCAACAGACGCCCATCGGTTCCCTCCGCCCTGGTGGAAGTCGCCTACCTTGGCAATCCTCTTGAGGCGAGGTTGATGGAGTCCGATCAATATGTTGCCGCTGTCGGAACGGCTATTGCCGACGGCATTGAACGGTTCATGACCACGGCGGATCCTGGATCCGGGTTTGTGGCCCAGAACCGCACGTTCAATCCGAGCGGTGCCACCGGTGGCATCGATGGTTGCGCCGATCCGGCACTCGACTAGCCGCAAGCCATTGTCGGATATGAGCTCTGGTCACCGACCGGGGTGGGCCATCTGATAGCGTCGTAACTGTTCTTCAGGTGTGGCCGCGACACCGGTTGGAAGTCCGGCGGCGGGAGGTAGTTGATGAGGGCCTTACTGTCGGTCTACGACAAGACCGGAATTGCAGAGTTCGCCAGAGAGCTGCATGACCTGGGCATCGATCTGGTGTCGTCCGGGGGCACGGCGAAAGTCATCGCCGACGCTGACATTCCGGTCACCGATGTGGCCGACCTCACCGGCTTCCCGGCCATGCTTGGTCACCGGGTGGTGACCCTGCATCCTCGTGTTCACGGGGGAATTCTTGCCGACCGTCGTGATCCTGATCACCTCCGAGATCTGGAAGCGCACAACCTTGATTTGATCGACCTGGTTGTTGGCAATCTCTACCCGTTCGAGTCCGAACCGTCTATCGATTTGATCGACATCGGCGGCCCCACCTTGCTCCGAGCCGCGGCCAAGAACCACGAATACGTGACCGTTCTCGTCGATCCGGCCGACTACCCAGTGGTGCTTGAGGAGTTGCGACACGCCGGCAACACCTCCGCTACGCTACGCCAGCGCCTGGCCCGCAAAGCGTTCGCCCACACCGCTTCCTACGACGCCCAGATCGCGAACTGGTTCACCGCCAACGAAGGTCGAGGTGAGGGTGAGGAGCCGGCGTCCATTCATCTTGCTTTGGAGAAACTGCAGGATCTTCGTTACGGCGAGAACCCGCATCAGGCCGGGGCACACTACAAGTCGGTGGGATCGACAAGCTGGTGGGACGGAGTTGAACAGCTTGGTGGCGGAGCCATGTCGTATCTGAACATCTTCGACGTGGACGCCGCCTGGTCTCTCGTGCACGATCTGGCGGCATTGAGCGACGCGAACACCGCGGTCGCCATCATCAAACACGCCAACCCGTGTGGCGCTGCCGTGTCCGATGATTTGGCGTCGGCCTACGCCAATGCCTATGCCTGCGACCCTCGGTCGGCGTTCGGCGGGATCGTAGCCTGCAGCGAACCCATCGACTCGGCCACGGTGGCGGAGATCGAGGCCGCCGCACAGGCTGATGTGATAATCGCCCCCGGCTACGGCCACGGCGTGGTGGAACGTTTGCAGGCCAAACGTAAGAGCACCCGCATTCTGAAAGCCGAGCCTCCAACCGCAGCCGAGTACTCCGTGCGACAACTTACCGACAGTTTCCTGGTGCAGCAAGCGCACAATTTCGCAGCCTCTCCGGAAGACTGGACCGTTGTCACCGACCGTCGCCCGACCACCGAGGAATTATCCGACGCCGTGATGGCCTGGCGAGTGTGCGGTCATGTGTCGTCCAACGCCATTGTGGTGGCCAAGGACGGAGTGGCGTGGGGGATCGGGGCCGGCCAGCAGAACCGCTTCGAAGCCAGCGAGCTTGCCGCCGAGAAGGCGGACGGGCGAGCCAAGGGTGGAGCCTGCGCCTCCGACGCGTTTTTCCCTTTCGCCGACGGTCTGGAATCGGCCGTTTCAGCCGGTGTTTCGGTGATCGTTCAGCCAGGCGGTTCGATCAACGACGACGAGGTGATTGCAGCCGCTAACCGCCTCGGGGTGGCTATGATCTTCACCGGTGAACGTCAGTTCCGCCACTAGGGGTTGAGTCGGCGGCGAGGCGTGGGCCTTAACCGCGATTCAACGAACCAAAGGGACATGACGTGGCAGCACAGATGATGCCGGGCGGGCCGGTGGCGGAGGCCATTCTGGCCGAAGCCAAAAAGCGAGCTGACGAGATGAAGGCGGCCGGGGTGACTCCAGGCTTGGGCACGATCCTGGTTGGTGACGATGGCCCATCGGCCAGTTATGTCCGCAACAAACACCGGACGTGTGAAGAAATCGGCCTGACTTCGTTCCATCACGAGATCCCGGCCGATGCCGGCCAGCAGGCTCTTCTTGATGCTGTGGCCGACTTCAACAACAATCCTGAAGTTGACGGCTACATCATTCAACACCCGGTGCCCGACGGCTTCGACTTCAACGAAGCCCTGGCCATGATGGATCCGGCGAAAGATGCTGACGGCCTTCACCCCACCAACCTCGGTCGGCTGGTTCTTCAGGAGCCCGGCCCCGTTCCGTGTACGCCGGCCGGCATCATCAGGATGCTCCAGCACTACGAAGTTGAGGTCGCCGGCAAGAACGCCGTCGTCGTCGGCCGCGGCCCAACCCTCGGCCGCCCGATGGCCCTGATGCTGTCGAATCGAGGGGCCGGGGCTGATGCCGCCGTCACGGTGGTGCACTCGCGAGTGCCGAATCTTGCCGATTACACCCGCCAGGCCGACATTGTCATCGGCGCCGTGGGCATTCCCAACTTCATCACGCCCGACATGGTCAAACCCGGCGCAGCGGTGGTGAGCGGTGGAATCACCTGGGAAGGCAAGAAGTTGTTGCCTGATGTTTCCGAGGAGGTCGGTGAGGTTGCCGGATTCATCACTCCTCGGCTCGGTGGAGTCGGCCCGACCACTGTGGCCGGTCTGCTCAAGAACACCGTCGACGCCGCCGAGCGCCGGATGCAGTAATCCGGTTGAGCCGCTGCGCCCTTACAACGAGGGCGTTGCGGCCACCAATAGTCCGGCGACGAGTCCCAACGACATGAAAGGCCCGTAGGCAAGACGGTACCGTCGTCCTTTGCCACTGGCCAGTACAAACACCGCGGCCAATCCGCCGGCCACGACCGTTACGAGCGCCGCACTGATAAGGGGCTGCGCGCCGTACCAACCGAGCGTTGTGCCGATGGGATAGGCGTACTTCACGTCGCCCATGCCCATGCCGCCGATGAGATTGCCGATCAGAAAGAAGCCGAGAGCGGCCAGGCCGAGTAGCACGGCTTTGGCCGACCGGCCAGGATCTTCGCTGAGAAGCCCGGCCAGCACCACTACCGCCGTCACCACCGCCGCCAACGGCCCAACGATCTTGTTGGGCAGACGACGGATCTCGAAATCGATAATCGCCAGCCAGCCGGCTATCCCAACCAGAACGGCCAAGGCCACCGCGACCGCAGGATCCGACCAGTGGGCTCTGGTCACAGCAGCCATACCTGCGACCGTGAGGGCGGCGACGATCACTCGAGCAGCGGTGACCCCGCTGGGGCGTTGATCGTCGTTGCTGATGGCGCTCGGGGCGCCGTCGTGCCCATCTGCCGTTGACATCTGGCCCAGGCTACTGGCGCCGGCCCCGCCCGTTGCCTGCTGCCTCAGTGGCGCATCGATAATCTCGCCCGTAGACGGGATTGCGCTGCTACCTTTTCCTGGTGACGTGGACTCGTGACACAAGCAACGGAGGGCTGTGATGTCGGTATCGGGCGACCCCCAACGCCAGGTGGTGCTGTCGGAGGCCCGACGCCTACTCGGTGAGCAGCTTCGGCTTCATCCGGGACCGTTCGCCGTTTCACTGGTCGGGGCCGTCGTCTTCGCCGGCGCCACGGTTCTGTCCACCGAGGTATTGGGCTACGTAACCGACGACGTGATCTACCCGATCGCCACCGGCACTCAGGCCGACGGTGCCGGCGAAGCCAACACGGTGCTATGGGGTTGCCTCGCCGTCGTCGCGGTTGCGGTGCTTCGAAGCGCCGGTGTGATCAGCCGTCGCTACTACGCCGGCATGACCAGCGAGCGAGTGCAGGCCACGTTCCGAAACCGTCTTACCGATCACTACCTTGATCTGCCCCTGTCATGGCATCAGCAGACTCCCACCGGCCAGCTGTTGGCTCATGCCGACAATGACACCGAACGAATGGCCGACGTGTTGCATCCTCTGCCACTGTCGCTGGGCACGATGTTCCTGGCTCTGTTCTCGTCAATCTCGCTGTTACTTGTCGATGTAACGTTGGCTCTGGTCGGATTCGGCCTGTTTCCCCTGCTCTTTGTGATGAACCGACTGTTCAGCGCCAGGGTCGGCGGGCCGGCGGCGGCCGCTCAGGCCGAGGTGGGTGCCGTATCGTCGATTGCCCACGAGAGTTTCGACGGGGCGCTCATCGTGAAGACCTTGGGGCGAGCCGAAGCCGAGGGCGTTCGATTCGCCGAAGCGGCCGACCGTCTCCGAGATTGGCGAGTGCGAATCGGCTATCTGCGTGCCGCGTTCGAGTCGGCGTTTGACGCTCTGCCCAACCTCGGGATCGTGCTGGTGCTGATCATCGGCGCCTATCGAGTAGATGCCGGCGCCGTGACCCGCGGAGATCTAGTGCAAGTCGCTTCGCTGTTCACCGTGCTGGCGTTTCCAATGCGGGTCTTCGGGTTCTTCCTGGAGATGGTTCCTCAATCGGTGGTGTCGAGGGAGCGCCTCGACATGGTGTTCGATGAGCCGATTCCCGATGCCCTCGCTCGGCAAGACCGTTTGCCGGATTCGGCGCTTGGTGTCGAGGTCGCCGGCCTTGGCTACCGGTACGGTCAGGAACCGCCGGTTCTCAGCGGTATTGATCTCACCATCGAGCCCGGCGAGATCCTGGCCCTTGTGGGCTCCACGGGCGCAGGAAAGTCCACACTGTGCACGCTCCTTGCCGGGTTGGTGTCGCCCACGTCGGGTCGCATCACGGTGATCGGCGACGGCAGCTCGGTTGATCTCGAAACCGTGTCGGACGAAGACCGTAGTGAAGCAATCGCACTGGTGTTTCAAGAGACGTTCCTGTTCGGCGCATCCATTCGCGAGAACATCGATCTTGAGGAAAGCGCCGATATCGACGACATTCGACATGCCGCCTCGGTCGCTCGAATCCTTGGTTTCATCGACAGTCTGCCGCTAGGTTTCGACACGGTGGTCGGCGAACGGGGCGTGACGTTGTCCGGCGGGCAACGCCAGCGTGTCGCTCTGGCCCGAGCCCTGATCCGCCGCCCCCGCCTTTTGTTGCTCGACGATGCCACGTCGGCCGTTGACCCGAAGGTTGAACAGGAGATCCTCGCTCGTCTTCGGGCCGAGTTGGCCACCACCACTGTTGTCGTCGCCCAGCGGTTGGCCACGATCAAACTCGCCGACCGGGTTGTCTACCTGGCCGATGGCGCCGTGGCCGCCACTGGCACCCACGAGGAGTTGCTGAAGATTCCTGAGTACGAGGCGTTGGTCATGGCCTACGAGATGGTCGGCTGATGAGCGGCACCGAAACCCCCGCATCCCCTCTCGAACCGGAATCGTCATTGCCTTTTGACGAGATGCCGCCCGACGACAGTGCAGCTGAGTCGGTGGTTGAGGAAGTGGCATCACTCACGTCGGGGCTGAATGCAGTCGACGGCGAGTCGGACCTGCGGGCCATCTCCCTCATCCGCCGCGGTCTGGCTGCCAGCCCCGAATTGATCGACGGCCTGCGAATGACGATCCTCATGGGTCTTGCCGTCGCCGCCGGACGTTTGGCGATACCGATTCTCATCGAGCGGACCATGGAGAACGGCATCGGGATCTCGGGCAGCGGGGCCGGTGATGTAAACCTGTCCTACGTGATTCGGGCGGGGTTGCTGGCCATGCTGATCATCCTCGCCAGCTCGCTCGTCTCCTGGGTGGTCCAGCGGCGTCTCGTCGTTCAAGCCGAGCTGGCCATCGCCAATCTCCGCACCAGGACCTTCAACCGCATTCATCAGTTCTCCGTTGCCGATCACAACGAGACAAGGAAAGGCCTGCTGGTCTCCAGGGTCACCTCTGATCCGGAAACGCTGGCCCGCTTCGCCCAGTGGGGCCTCTACGTCTGGTCGATTCACCCGATTGTGCTCACCGGTGTGTTCGCCGTGCTGGCGTTCTACTCGTGGCAACTGGCGCTGATCGTGTTGGTCGTTCACCTTCCGGTGGTTCCGGTTCTTCGCTACATGCAACGTCGCCAGATCGCGGTATACGACGCGTATCGGAATCGCGTGTCCGACATGTTGGCGGCGTTTTCGGAAATGGTCTCGGGCATGGCCGTGGTTCGGGCCTACGGCGCCGAGGAAAGGTTCCGTCAGACTCTCGAAACCGCCATTGACCGCCGCTATCGCACCAGGCTCCGAGCCAACAAGTACATGGCCGGCTTGTTTGTTGTCGGCGACTTGTTCGGCGCCGTTGCGCTGGCCGCGGTACTCGCCGTCGGCCTTTGGCAGCGTGAGGCCTGGGGGCTCGACGCCGGTGAGCTGGTGGCGGCTCTGTTTCTCACGAACCTGATGCGAGAGCCGATTGCCGAGATCACCGAGGTTCTGGATCAGACCCAGGTGTCGGCTGCGGCCTGGAACAAGATCCTCAAGGTCCTTGATCACCCGATCGAGATCGTGGAGCCGACGCCTGAAACGGCGGTCACCTTGCCGGCCGGACCGCTGTCCGTCGAGGCTATCAATGTCGACTTCGCCTACCGAGGTGGTGACCTTGCCCTGCAGGACGTGTCGATCTCGATTCCTGCCGGCGCCAATGTGGCCATCGTTGGTGAGACCGGCTCGGGCAAGACCACCTTCGCCAAACTCCTCTGCCGATTGGCCGACCCCACGGCTGGATCCATCGAACTTTCCGGCGTCGGGCTGA
This sequence comes from Acidimicrobiales bacterium, assembly GCA_965216355.1. Classification (GTDB taxonomy): domain Bacteria; phylum Actinomycetota; class Acidimicrobiia; order Acidimicrobiales; family SZUA-35; genus JAHELU01. Next base: position 4,526,559 of record CBDCFR010000013.1, on the reverse strand, counting down.
CCGAGGTTGATGCCACGTCCAGGATCCGTTCCGTTCGAATGGTGCCCCAGGACGGCTTCCTTTTCGACGCCACGTTGGCCGAGAACGTGGCCTTCGGCGCCGATGATGTCACCGACCACGACGTTGAGGCGGCTTTCGAGCGGCTCGGCTTGTTGTGGTGGTTGAAGAAACAAGGGCTCAACGCCCCTGTGGGGGAGCGGGGCGAGAATCTATCGGTTGGCGAGCGTCAGCTGGTGGCTCTGGCTCGAGCCCAGCTGGCCGACCCCGGTCTGCTCATCCTCGATGAAGCGACGTCGGCGGTCGACCCTGAAACCGATCAGGCGTTGACCGGAGCGCTGCGCCGGTTGGCCGAGGGGCGCACCATGGTCTCAATCGCTCATCGGCTGTCAACGGCCGAAGTGGCCGACCTGGTACTGGTCTTCGACCAGAGCCGCCTGGTCGCCAGCGGCACCCACGAGGAGCTTGTGGCCCAGGGCGGTATCTACCACGGTCTCTATCAGGCCTGGCTGGGCAACACCCGCACCCAACAGGCCTAGATCGCTGAACTCAAACGTCGGTGTCGCCGTCGATCGACTCACGGATGAGGTCGGCGTGGCCGCAGTGGCGGGCGTACTCCTCGATCATATGGATCATGATCCAACGAAGGTTCCAATGATGGCCCTTGCGGGGATGGGGCTGAGCCGAGAGTTGATCGAGTGATTCGGCGGCGGCCACCCGAGCTCGCGAATCGTCGCAAGATTGGTGGAACCGAGCCAACAGCTCGTCGATGTCCAACGTCTGAGCGTGGGTCATCTCGGCGTCGGGGTCTGATTCCCAATCGAGTGCCGTGTACAACGGATCCGGCTCGTCACCGGCGAACCGGTCGGCGAACCAGAAGTTCTCGACATGAGCCATGTGGCCGATCAAACGTGACAGCGTCAACGTCGACGGCGGCAGGGCGATCTGCATCTGATCGTGACTCAAGCCCCAGGCTCGGTCGATGAGAGCAGCGCGGTAGTAGTCGAGGAAGGTCGTGAGTGACTCCAGCTCCCCGGCTGTGTTGGGGATGTCTTGAGCGGGCGGGCGTTCAGTAGGCCAAGGCATGGGGGCGACGCTAGCAGTCGCCGCTCCTCCTCATCGCCGAATTCCCAGCGTGAGGCGGCCGCCGGCTGATTTGGCCTGGGTTCCCGCTCATTGATCTGACCCGATACGCTCGGACTGGTCCGAAGTCGATTCGGCTGCCATGGCCTCAATCCGTGGACCACCGCACTACTCAGTTCTCTATCACTTGTAGGAGCCATTCCCGTGTCAAAGTCTCCAGCACGCGTAACCGTCACCGGTGCCGCCGGTCAGATCGGTTACAGCCTTCTCTTCCGCATCGCCTCGGGCCACCTGCTCGGTCCCGACCAGCCGGTGATCCTGCAGATGCTTGAGATCACCCCCGCTCTCGGCGCGCTTGAGGGCGTGGCCATGGAGCTCGACGACTGCGCGTTCCCACTTCTCGCCGGAATGGTCAAAACCGACGACGCCAACGTGGCCTTCGGCGATGCCGACTACGCCCTTCTTGTTGGAGCCATGCCCCGTAAAGCCGGCATGGAGCGAGCTGATCTGCTCCAGGCCAACGGCGGGATCTTTGGCCCGCAAGGTAAGGCCATTAACGACAGCGCCAGCAAGGACATCAAGGTTTTGGTCGTCGGTAACCCGGCCAACACCAACGCACTTATCGCTATGAACGCCGCCCCCGACATCGACCCCCGCCAGTTCAACGCCATGACCCGTCTCGACCACAACCGGGCCATGAGTCAGCTGGCGGCCAAGACCGGATCGACGGTCAACGACATTAAAAAGATGACGATCTGGGGCAACCACTCCAGCACCCAATACCCCGATCTGTTCCACTGCGAGGTCAACGGCCAAAACGCCATCGAAGCGGTCAACGACATGGACTGGGTTGAGAACACCTTCATCCCCACCGTGGCCAAACGAGGTGCTGCCATCATCGACGCCCGAGGCGCCAGCTCGGCCGCTTCGGCCGCCAACGCGGCCATCGACCACATGCACGACTGGGCCCTCGGCACCCCGGAAGGCGACTGGGTTTCGATGTCGGTACCTTCCGACGGTTCCTATGAAGTGCCCGAGGGAATCATCTCCAGCTTCCCGTGCACCGTGAAGGACGGCGAGTACTCCATCGTCCAGGGCCTCGATATCGACGACTTCAGCCGAGGCCGAATTGATGCCTCGGCGGCCGAGTTGGTGGAAGAGCGAGACACGGTGAAAGGCCTTGGGCTGATCGCCTGAAGCAGCAGGTAGACCGAACCAGGGGAGGGATCCGGACCATGAGAAGATTTGATCGATTCCGGGCCCATCCCTGGCACGGTTTGCCCTATGGCGACAACGCGCCATCCGAAGTTGACGCCTACATCGAGATCACGCCCTACGACGCGGTCAAGTATGAGATCGACAAGCAGACGGGCTATCTCCGGGTTGACCGTCCGCAGGGTTCCTCGGCCCTGCCCCCGAGCCTTTATGGATTCGTGCCGCAGACGTATTGCGGTGAGCGGGTGGCTGCGTTGACGCCGCATGCCGAGAGGGGCGATGGTGATCCCCTCGACATTTGTGTAATCAGCCAACAGCGAATTGACCGGGCCGAGATTGTGGTTCCGGTCCGAGTGCTTGGCGGAGTGCAGGTTCTTGATGGGGGAGAGGCCGACGACAAGATCATCGGTGTGCTCGTCAGCGATACGGTGTTCGACTACGCCAAAGAAGTGAAACATCTACCGGTTGCCGTCGTGCAGCGGATTGTGCACTACTTCGCCACCTACAAGATGGACATCACCGGACAAGAACCAAACGCGATCGAGGTGTTGGACACCTATGGCGTCGAACACGCCCAGGCGGTGGTTCAGGCCTCGCTCGACGATTACACCGCCACCTTCGTCGACCTTTAGGCGTGGGCCGTCGGGCCGTTATTTAAGAAACTTGCTTGTGGTGTTGTCTGCGAGGATCTTGCCGTCGGTCTGCTCGGTGGGACAGTAGAAGACGGTGTAGCGCCTGTACTCGACGGTCCGCACGGTGTCGCCGCAGCCCGTGCACGGTTCGCCTGCCCTGTTATGCACTTTGGATGGTCGATCGACACTCTTACCGATGTCGTCGAGTGTGCGCTCGTGATCGGTGGCCGCCTCCACCACCGAAACCATGGCCGAGTGGAGGCGGTCAAGCTCATCATCACCAAGTTTCGCGGCGTTGGCGAATGGCGACAGCTTGGCTTCGTAGCAGATCTCATTCGCCAACATGCGGCCCAGCCCGGCAATCACCTTCTGTTGCCGTAGCAGGCCGTGGATCCGCCGAGAGTGCTGGCCCAGCAGCGCCGCAAGCTCATCGCGGTTGAGCGTGGCGGCCTCGGGACCGAGGTCGGCCAGCGGCTCCTGAGGTAACGGATCGCCGTCAACCACCCAGATTCCGGCCTTCCGCTCCGATCCGGCCTCGGTGAGCAACCACGCCAACTCGTCGCCTTCGTCATTGGTGAAGATCCAACGGGCCACCCCGAACCGTGGTTTGCGGCTGCGTTTCTCGTCAGGCCGAAGCCGGCCACCCTGCATGAGGTGGACCACGTGGCGGTGATCATTGTCAAATTCCAGAATGAAGTACTTGCCGCGTCGGGCCACCGACGTCAGCGAGCACCCGACCGCTCCGTCGGGAGGAGGATTGAACGTTTTGAGCACCGCGAAGTTGAGTGGCTCGAATCGCTTCAGCGTTGCACCGGCCAACGCCGCCGTCATTCGTTCGCTGTGGGCCTGGACTTCCGGAATCTCCGGCATATCTGAAGGCTAGCGCGTAGGCGAGGATTGTCGCTGACGACGAATCCGGGCTCACAGGCGATTCAGCCCGATTCGTTGACATCATGCAGCTCAGATGTAAGTTTAGTCGACGTGCAAAGTCCGCTTCCGATTCATCAACCCGATCCGGGCCCTCGCAAGGCCGGTCGGGCCGACACCCGGCGGATCAACCTGCGCACGGTTCTAGACCTCATTGCCGCCGGTGGCACCACCACCAGAGCCGAGGTTGCCAGGGCCACGGGGTTGACCCGGGCCACGGTGTCCACGCTGGTGGGCGAGCTTATCAACGACGGCTTGGTCATCGAGGCCGGCAAGGGCGAGTCGGTAGGAGGTAAGCCGCCGACCCTGATCGAGCTCGACCGCAGCGGTCGGCAACTCATCGCCGTCGACCTTAGCGCCGACCCGTTTTGCGGGATGGTGGTGGATCTTTCCGGCCGACCGGTTGGTGATTTGGTCTCCGCCGACCCGTCGTCGGGCCGGACACTTGATCATCAGGCCGAACTTGAACGGCTGGTGAACCGGTTGATGAAAATGGCCGACAGCCCGCTGATCGGAGTTGCCGTGGCCTCCCCGGGGGTGATCGCCGAGGATGGCACCGTAGTGGAGGCATCCAATCTCGACTGGCACAACCATCCCTTGGCCAAGCTCACTCGAGAGGCCACCGGGCTCCCCGTGACCGTGGTGAACGACGCTCAAGCCGCCGCCATCACAACCTACATTCGCTTGAACGCCGAGCGAGCCAACGACGAATCCGAGGCCGCTCTGTCCGACCTCATCCTGGTGCAACTCGTCGGTGCCGGCGTCGGCGCCGGAATAATTCTCGGCGGTCGTACTCACCATGGAAGCCACCGGGCCGCCGGCGAGATCGGTCACTCGGTAATCGATCCGTTGGGTGAGCGTTGTCACTGCGGCAATACCGGCTGCCTTGAGACCTTGGCTTCGGTTTCGGCCATCTACCATCGCATCGCAGGACGTAAGCCAAAGAATGACCGCTGGAGTCTGGAGCAGGCCAAGGCCGATTTCGGCGAAGAGGCAGTCGAGGCGGCCTTGGTCGACGCCGGTACGGCCATCGGCTCCGCTTTCAGCATTCTTGTGAGCGCTCTCGACGTCTCACTGGTTGCGATTTCGATGCAACCCACGGAGGCTGCGCCGGTAGTGGCTCAAGCGGTCGACGACGCGCTCAGGCCGCGAGTTCTGGCTGCTTTGAGACCGGATCTTCAGGTGACCGTTGTCGAGGGTGATGATCTGTCGCTCCTCGGCGCCGCCGCAGTGGTCCTGCACCAGGAGTACGGGTTGTCCTGGCATCTACCGGCGGTGCTTGGCTAGTCGAAGCCATCGTGTTCGGCCCCATCTCCCGAAGTCGTAAGAATCTGGTAATGGGCTGGAATCCCGCCTGACAAGAGGCTTTCACCGCCACATCGGAGTCCGACCCCTGACGATTTCAAGTTTTCGCTTGACAACAGGCTTAGTTTGTTTATTAACATTACTAAGACCGGTGGGGAAAGTATCTCTTGCTACCAGGCGGATTTGTGCCCCTGGGCTCCATCGGATGAGAGATGAGATGAGGAGAACTTGTTATGGGGAGATTGACCCGAAGGATTGCCTTGCTGTTCGCCCTGATGTTGGGCATGGCCGCTTTGTTCGCCGCGTGTGGCGACGATGGTGATTCGGACAGCGCCGATGGTGATACCACCGAAGCCGCCGATTCCGATGCCGAGGCATCCGACGACAGCTCTGGAGACGATGACGCCGCCAGCGCTGATGACGATGAGGCCGACTCTGGCGATTCAGGAGACGCCTCCGGTGAACCGGTGACGATCACCATCGAGAGCTGGCGAAGCGACGACCTGGCCATCTGGAACGATCAGATCATTCCGGCCTTTGAGGCCGCCAACCCAGGCATCAACGTGGAATTCACACCGACACCTCCGGCCGACTACAACGCCGCCCTGGCCGCACGTCTCGAAGGCGGCACCGCCGGTGACCTGATCACGTGCCGTCCGTTTGATGCGTCGCTCGACCTGTTCGACAGTGGCCATTTGGCCTCGCTGGCCGACCTCGACGGCATCGGCAACTTCAGCTCGGTTGCTCAGAGCGCCTGGATTACCGACGATGGCTCCACTCCGTTCTGCGTTCCGATGGCCTCTGTGATCCACGGCTTCATGTACAACAAGGATGCGTTCGCTGAACTGGGCCTCGAAGTTCCGGAAACCGAAGACGAGTTCTTCGCCGTTCTCGACGCCATCGCTGCCGACGGCTCGTACATTCCGCTCGGCATGGGCACCGCCGATCAGTGGGAGGCCGCCACCATGGGCTTCCAGAACATCGGTCCCAACTATTGGGACGGTGAAGCCGGTCGTCAGGCGTTGATCGACGGATCGGGCAAGCTCACCGATGATGTCTACGTCGACACGATGGCCACCTTGGCTCGCTGGTCGGACTACCTGCCCAACGGCGCCTCGGCCGTCGCCTACACCGATGCCCAGAACCTGTTCACCCTCGGACAGGCTGCCGTCTATCCCACCGGTTCGTGGGAAATCAGCGGGTTCAATGAGAACGCCGACTTCGAGTACGGCGCCTTCAAGCCTCCGGTCCGCAACGCCGGCGACACCTGCTACATAAGCGATCACACCGATATCGCCATCGGCCTTAACGCCGCTTCGCCGAACGCCGACGCTGCTCGCACCTTCCTCAGCTGGGTGGCCTCCGAGGAGTTCGCCGGTCTCTACGCCAATGCCCTGCCCGGCTTCTTCAGCTTGCAGGACACGCCGATTGAGCTCACCGATCCGGTGGCTCAGGAGTTTGTGTCATGGCGCGGCGAATGTGAGTCGACGATTCGTAACTCGTACCAGATCCTCTCGCGAGGTGAGCCCAATCTCGAAAACGAGCTCTGGGCCACAAGCGCCGGCGTTATCAACGGTGATCTGAGTCCGGCCGACGCCACGCAGCGTCTGCAGGACGGTCTCGACGCCTGGTACACCCCGGCCGGCTGATAGCCAGCCTCCTATTGTTGTCCGGATGGAGCCGATGTCCCCGAATAACTTTCCATCATCGAATCCTGAGCCGGACATTTCCGGTCAGGGACCTGCCGCTGCGGCGCAGGTCCCTGACCCTGGCCGGCAGGCCGTGAGTCGACCCAGCAAGCCAAGGAAGCCGTTCCCCACTCATGTGGTTGTCTTCCTGGCCCCGGCGGTGATCATCTACACCCTGTTTATGGTTATCCCACTGCTTGACTCGTTGCGGCTTAGCTTTTTCGACGACGTCGGCGCCTACGTCGGTATGGCCAACTTCGACAAGTTGTTCAACGATCCGTTGTGGGCCGATCAATTCTGGAACGCACTGAAGAACAACTTCATCTTCTTTGCGTTCCACTTCCTGGTTCAGAACCCAGTTGGTTTGTTGTTGGCGGTGTTGCTCACGGTCCAAGGGGTACGGGGCCAGAACATCTACCGCACCGCAATCTTTATCCCCACCACGTTGTCGGTGGTCATTGTCGGCTTCATCTGGCGTCTGATTCTCAGCCCACTGTGGGGTTTGATCGACACACCACTGCTCGGTGAGGCGGAGACGGTTCTGCCAACACTTTCGCTGGTGTCGGTGTGGCAGTTCGTGGGGATCCCGATGATCTTCTTCTACGCCGTGCTCATCGCCATCCCGGCCGATCTCATCGAGGCGGCCCGGGTCGACGGTGCCACCGGATGGCAGACGTTCTGGCGGGTCACGTTTCCGCTGCTCCTGCCGATTCTTGGCATCATCACCATCGTTACCTATGTGGCCAACTTCAACGCCTTCGACTTGATCTTCACGGTCAAGGGGGCCCTGGCCGGCCCCGACTTCGCTTCCGACATCATGGGCACGCTGTTCTACCGCTCGTTCTTCGGGAACCAGCTCAGTCCGGGAAGTCCGGCCATGGGGGCCACGGTGGCCTCAGCCATGTTCCTGATCATCCTGCTTGGCGTCTTGGTCTACACCTTCGCCTGGCAGCGTCGAGTCACCACCTACGAGCTGTAGAACCATGACCACCGACCGCACCCCGCATCAGCCCAGACGTCCCGTTCGATGGTCGGGGTTTGCCATTCACGGCGTTCTGCTCGGCTACACCTTGTTGGCGCTCGGGCCGATCGTTCTGATCATCGCCAACTCGATGAAGAGCCGCAAGGCGATCTTCAACTCCCCCTTTTCGCTGCCGAGCGATGAAACCTTTGATCTCGTCGGCTACGAAACCGTTCTCGAGAGCTCGTCATTCGACCTGTACTTCCGTAACAGTTTGATCGTCACCGTGGCCTCGCTGTTTCTGGTCGTGCTCTTTTCCACGATGGCCGCGTTCGCCCTGGCCGAGTACAACTTCCGGGGCAACACGATCCTCGGCCTGTACCTGGCCATCGGCATCATGATTCCGATCCGCCTCGGAACCGTCAGTCTTCTTGATCTGATGGTTCGCCTCCATCTGGTCAACACCCTCTGGGCGCTGATCCTGGTGTACACCGCCATGGGCATCCCGCTCGGCGTGTTTCTGATGAGCCAGTTCATGCGTCAAGTTCCGTCCGACCTCAAGGCGGCTGCCCGGGTGGACGGTGCGTCGGAATACCGGGTGTTCGGCCTCGTGCTTCCTCTTGTTCGTCCCGGAATGGCCGCCGTTGCCGTATTCACGATGATGCCGGTCTGGAACGATCTCTGGTTCCCGCTGATCCTCGCCCCTGGTGAAGACACCAAGACCGTGACGCTTGGCGCTCAGGCCTTCCTCGGCCAGTTCGCTTCCGATTGGAATGCCGTGCTAGCCGCACTGACGTTGGCCATGGTTCCCATCGTCCTACTGTATGTGCTGTTCTCCCGGCAGTTCCTCGGCGGTCTGACTGCGGGGGCATTGAAGTAGACCATGGCCGGAGATGAGCCCATCGTCATCGGCGTCGATATCGGCGGCACAAAGATCCACGCTGCTTCCTTCACCCCCGACATCCGCGTGCTTGACGAGGTGCGGGCATCAACCGCGCACGGCCGCCAGGCGCTGTTGGATCAGGTGGTTGAGACGGTCGGTAGGCTCGCCGATCTCACGTCGCGGCCCGTGGCCGGCATCGGTATCGGGTGCCCAGGGGTGATCGACAGAAAGCAGGGAACCATTCAGGCCGCGGTGAACCTTGGTATCAGCGGTGAACCGCTCGATCTGGTGACGCCTGTTGCTAAAGCCCACGGTGTGTTTTGCACGATGGACAACGATGTGAACGTCGGAGCTCTGGGAGTCCGCCAACTTCTCGATCCGTTGTCGCCCGACTTGGCCTACCTCAGCATCGGCACCGGCTTGGCCGCCGGAATCATCCTTGACGGTAGGAGCCGACGGGGTCGCACCGGGGTTGCCGGCGAGATCGGTCATTTCCCGGTTGAGCCTTCGGGTCCTCGCTGTGAATGCGGGCTGAAGGGTTGTCTCGAAGCTCTGGCGTCGGGAAACGCCATCAGCCGGAACTGGCCGGCTAAGGGAGGCGTGTCGTCAGCAGCGGGTTTACTTGCTGCCGCCGAGGCCGGCGATCACGGAGCGATGGCAGTGCGGCAGCGTCTCGGCCATCATCTCGCCATGGCCGCCTATCTGATTACCGTCGCCTACGACATCGATCCCATCGTGATCGGTGGTGGAGTAGCCGAGGTCGGGCCCGAGCTGATGGCCTTGATCAAACACGAGCTTGAATACATCGGTGATCAGTCGGCGTTCGCGAAGGGCCTGAGAATCGGCGACCGATTGGCGCTCCGACCAGACGGGCCGGTCGGCCCGGTCGGTGCTGCCGTCATGGCGATCGACGAGCTTGGCTGGTCACCATCGTGACCGGGCCCATAGCCATCGTCGGCGGCACCGCTGTTGATGCCGAATCCGATCGGACCGGACCGGACACGTTGCAGATCAACGGTTCGGTGATCGCCGCTCACGACAACGAGTCAATCGCCGAGCATCAGATCGACGCATCCGGGCTGTTGGTGGCTCCGGGGTTCATCGACCTTCAGGTGAACGGCGGCTACGGCTTTGACCTGGTCGAGAATCCAATCAACATGTGGAACCTCGGCCCCAAGCTGGCCCAGCACGGCGTGACGGCCTTCCTGCCGACGATCATCAGCTCGCCTGCGGCTCTCTACCCGACCGCAATAGAGGCCTTGGCCGCCCGCCCCAATGACTACATCGGGCCGGACCCTGTCGGGCTGCACTTCGAAGGGCCGATGCTCAACACCGGTCGTGCCGGCGCCCATCGCGTCAAGCACCTCGTGGCTCCCGACCCCTCCGTCATCGAGGGTTGGAGCGCCGACGCCGGCGTGCGGCTGGTGACCCTGGCTCCCGAACTCGAAGGAGCCGATGAGGTGATCGCCGCGCTCGTGCAGCGTGGCGTAGTCGTCTCGGCGGGACATTCGATGGCCGACGCCGACGAGGCGAGAGCAGCCGCCGGTCGGGGGGTCACCATGATCACCCACATTTTCAACGCCATGGAACCCCTCCGACATCGAGCGCCTGGGCTGGTCGGCGTTGGCCTAACCGACCGAAGGCTATCGGTCGGCCTGATAGCCGATGGGGTCCACGTGGATCCGGCCGTCGTCGACATGATCTGGCGCACCAAAGGCCCCAGTGGCATCGTGCTCGTGACCGATGCGGTGGCGGCCATGGGGCTGGGTCCTGGTCGATTCAACCTGGGGGACTTCACGGTGATTGCCGACGACACCAAGGTGCAAACACCCGACGGGACATTGGCCGGCAGCATCTTGACGATGGACGCCGCGGTACGCAATCTGGTCGACTTCACCGGTTCCGCTCCCGCCGACGTTCTGGCCACCGCCACCACCACCCCGGCGAAAGCGATCGGCCTGGAGCGCCGAGGCAACCTCAACGTAGGCTCGCGGGCCGACATCGTTCTTCTCGACCGCGAGCTCAACGTGGTGATCACGATCTGTGGTGGCGCCGCGGCCTACATCGCCGATCACGGCCACGACCGTCTGAGTCCCAGTTTGCACGCCTGGGCCGAGGCGTTACCCCGACCCCCAACCTAACGATCTCCACACACGCAGAGAAACCACGACTGGAATGCCATCATGGAAGTAATCATTGCCGACAATGCCAGCACCGCCGCCGAAGTGGTAGCCGACGCGATTACGTCCGTGGTCCACGCCGAACCGCGACCGGTTCTCGGCTTGGCCACCGGAAGTTCGCCGTTGGCGGCCTATCGAATACTGATCGATCGGTACCGAAGCGGAGTGATCAGTTTTGTGAACGCTCGAGCCTTTCTGCTCGACGAGTACGTTGGTCTGCCGCTCGACCACCCCGAGGCCTACCGAAGCTTCATCATGCGGGAGTTCACGGATCACATCGATCTTCCGGCCTCCCAGCTCTTCGGCCCCGACGGACGCCGAAGCGAGCTCGAAACCGCCGCCGATCGCTATGAGGCCCAGATCGCCGACGCCGGAGGAGTCCACCTTCAACTTCTCGGCATCGGCCGTGACGGGCACATCGGGTTCAACGAACCGTCGTCGTCGCTCGGGTCTCGAACGAGATTAAAGACGCTGACCGATATGACCAGACGCGACAACGCCCGCTTCTTCGGGGATGACTACGAAGCGGTGCCACGGCACGTTCTCACCCAGGGAATCGGCACCATCCTCGATGCCGGTCGTCTGGTGTTGATCGCCACCGGATCGTCGAAGGCCGACGCCATCGCTGCGGCTGTGGAAGGCCCCTTGACGGCGATGGTTCCTGCGTCGGCCCTCCAGCTGCACCCGAGAGTCACGCTGGTTGTCGACGAGGCGGCGGCATCGAAGCTCACGCTATTCGATTACTATCGGGAGGCCTACGACAACAAGCCTCAGTGGCAGACGGTCTAGGTGCGCCGGCCTTCGGCCGGACGCCTCAAGCTCCACACGGTGGAAAACTTGCCGCGATGTTCAAGGTTTCAGTCCCCAAGTGAAACCAGGACCAAACTCAAGGAGGACGGGGATGGCCAAGAAGGTTCGGGTGCTTTTGGTCGGAGCAGGCAACATGGGCCGCTCCCACGGGAGGGCATATCACGAGCTTGATGGGTTCAAATTAGTGGGCGTCGTCACCCGAGGCGAGTCGGGCGCAACGTTGGCCGATGAACTTGGAGGGGTTGCCCACTTCACCGATTTCACCTCAGCCCTGGCTGCCACTCGGCCCGATGCCGTTGGCATCGCCTCGTTCACCGAGACCCACGTGCCCTTCGCCACCGAGGCCCTCGCCGCCGGCTGTCATGTATTTGTCGAAAAGCCGCTGGCCGCCACGATGAATGAAGCCGAAGCATTGGTTGCGTTGGCCCGCCAGGAGGGCCTGGTGTTGGTGGTTGGCTACATTCTGCGGCACCATCCGTCGTGGCAGGCCTTTGTCGAGCAGTCCGCCGACCTAGGGCGCCCCTTGGTCATGCGTATGAACCTCAACCAGCAAAGCGACGGTCCCGCCTGGGCGACCCACCGATCGATCCTGGCCTCAACCTCAACGCTGGTCGACTGCGGGGTTCACTACGTCGACGTCATGAACCAGATGGCCGGTGTTCGTCCGGTCAGAGTGCATGCGATTGGAGCCCGTCTGACCGAAGAGATCGCTGAAGGCACCATGAATTACGGGCAACTTCAGGTGATCTACGAAGATGGTTCCGTCGGCTGGTATGAGGCCGGCTGGGGTCCGATGATGAGCGAGACGGCGTTTTTCATCAAGGATGTGATCGGGCCGCGAGGTTCCCTGTCAATCGAATCGGGGCTCGAAGGCAACGACGGGGTGTCGGCCGATGTCGACAGTCATACCGTCACCAACTCCATTCGCCGCCACCACTCCGACGTTGACGAGGAAGGCCGCCTCATTCGCTCCGATGATCTCATGCACTTCGACGACGAACCGGGGCACGACGAGCTTTGCCGACGGGAACAGGAATGGTTCCTACGGGTGATCCGCGATCAGGCTGTTGCTGGCCGCCACCTCGACGAGGTCCTCGACAGCATGCGGATCGTGCTGGCCGCCGACGAGTCGATTCGTACCGGCCAAGTTGTTGAGATCGGCTGATCTTAGAATCGGGTGCGGGATCGCAAGTCGGCCAACTGGTCGTCAACCGCCGCCAACTGATCCTGATGCCCCAGTAGCGCCGTGGTGTCGCCACCGATCTGAATGCGGCCGTCGAGGAACGCCCGCTGGGCTCCGATTTCGCCGCGGGCGATGGCAGCGGAGACTTGATAGGGCATGGTCAGGCGGACGTGGCCTGGTTCGCCGTCGTTCAGCATCCGGACTCGATCAGGTCCCAAGATCAACCGATAACCGGCTGAAGGATGATTGTCCTCACCCAAGATTTGAACAGCGACCTCGACGTTCTCCGTTACCGGCGTGACGTTCACCAGCGCAGCGTCGGCGAGCTGGATCCACTCGTCGCTCAAGTAGGCGACGTCGGGCTCTTCACCGCTGTGCTTTGATTCGTCGGTCACCTCGAACTCCTGCCCGTTCCGTGCCTGGCCGGTTGGCCTCCACACACCCAGGCTAGGCCGGTCTTCCGGCCGCGATGGTGAGCAAACGGCGCAGTTCGTTGCGAGATTCCAGCTCTGCTTCCACCGGGCTGATAACCAGATCCTCAGCAACCCGAGCAACCGCATCCTCAGCCTTCTTGCGCACGGTGGCGGCCCGTCGTTTCGCTCCGATGGCGGCAAGTCGGCGGAAGACCATGGCCAGAATCAACCCAAGGGCGATGCCACCGATGAGGAGACCAGTGGGGTAGGGGATACCGCGATAGTCGGGCGTGGGAACATCGGGCAGACGCAGATAGGCCCCGAAGGCCAACAGGCCGAGCCAAACAGCACCGGCCACAACGGCGGCGGCCAACAGTAACTGGAGGAGATTGGCTATGGTCCACCACGCCGGTTGTCGATCGGCGTGGGTCGACCGTACCGACTCGGAGACCACGCTATCCAACTGGGTGTTGAGCGTGGCCTGGTTGGGGGTGCCGGCGGCCGTGACCACGTCATCCCAGGGTGCGGGAAGATCGGCGGTGATCTGTGCGAGCGCCTGGCGGACGGCGTTCTCCGACCGGGCCAGCTGTACTCCTGATAGTTCGGGCAGCGACGACCGTCCAGCCGACCCCTGGCCGAGATGCAGTTTCCGTAGCGGATGAGGACGTAGGGCCCGGACCCATCGGGTGAACGGCCAACCGACCTTTCCCGATGCGTCTCGGCGATGTCCGGCGGCGACGGCCTCGGTCACCACCGATATGCCGGACGCACCGGCCAGTTCCGATGACAGCTGCCCGGAGATCTTCTTCGGCACCGTCTCCATCCCGGACTCGGGGCCCAGGGACTCGAGTAGTTCGACGGCCGAGCTCCGACAGTCGGCCTCCAGCCGTTGAACCATGGCGGTCTGGGCTGAGACGGTGTCGACCATTAGCCGGCGTAGCTCGGGCACACCCTCCCCGGTGACGGTTGAGACGGCCAGCACCGGCGCGCCCGATAGGCGGTCTTCGGCCAACAGTCTCTCCAAGTCGGTTACACAGGCCTTCGTTTCGGCATCGCCAAGCAGGTCGATTTTGTTGAGCACCATGGCTGTGACCGCACCGTGATTGGCGAGCTGCCGAAGGTATTCGTGCATGGCTTTGTCGGCGTACTTTTCGGCATCGGTCACCCACAGGAGCAGATCGGCGTGAGCGGCGATTCGCTCCATTTCCAGACGGTGAGCCACTGCCACCGAGTCATGATCGGGGACATCAAGCAATACCAATCCGTCAAGATCGTCCGTGCCGCCGGATTCCACAACGTGATGGCGGTTCGGCACTTCGAGCCAGTCGAGAAGGGGCTGGGCGTCTTCGTCTCCCCAGAAGGAACCGAGTGTGCTGGAGGTCGTCGGTCGGCGAACGCCGGTGGTGGCCACGTCGCTACCGATGATCACGTTGGCCACCGAAGACTTCCCGCTGCCGGTGGCGCCCAAGAGCGCTACCAGCGTGTGGGTGGTTCCGTGACGCAAACGGCCGCGGGCCTTCAAGACCACCTGGTCGGTTTGATCGACCAGTTCTCCGTCGAGTCGACCGTCGGCCAAGGCGATGGCCGACCCGAGAGCGTCGAGCCGTTCGGGAAGGTCGGCAGAGGATCGGCGAAAGATCATCGAGCTTGCTCGAAGTTTCGCAGCGCCTGCTTGAGCTTCTCGACATTGTCTTCGCCGGAAACGGCGGCGTCCAGTCGCTCATGAAAACGTTGCGCGTCGTTGTTGAGCATCGAGACCACCCGATCCAGGAGCAGCCGCTGCGCTTCGCTGGCCAGTTCTCGTACCGCCTGCTCGCCGAACAGTGCGCTGAGCAGGGTCTGAGATACGCCGGCGGTACCGGCCCCGATGGCCACCTCTCCGCCGGTTATGCCACCCGTCTGGGCGAAGAGCACCAGCATCAGCGCGATCCCTACCGAGTTGACGCCGACGGCCAGAACTCGCGCCGTCGTTCGTTTGCTCGCACCGCGTTCCTTCACCAGGTCGAGAATGTCGTCCTGCCAGGCCCGGATTTCGTCGCCAACCTGTTGACGGAAGTGCTCCGACGCCCGCTCCAGCGACCGGTCATCGGCCAGAACCTGACGGCCTCCAGGGAGGCTCTTCCAGGCGGCGACGGTGGTGGAGGCGGCGCGGTCGGCGTGATCGATCAGCAGCTGTTCCAGAGTTGATGTGATCTCACCCTGCACTTCGGTTGTTTGGCCGGTCCGCCCGCTCAGGAACGAGCCGATACGATCTCGGATCAGCGAGATTCGTGATTGCACCGCCCGAATCAGCTCCGCGGTTCCTATTAGCTCCTGCCAGCGGTCGAGGACCTCTCCTCGTAGCAGCGTTCCCGACTTGATGTCGGCATCGATGCGGCTCTCGGTCTCGTCGTAGGACTGATCGGCCGAGGCTCTCAGCTCCCGTACCGCCGCGACCTGGCTGATGCCGGCCTCGATCACCTCGGTGGTTCGGGGGCCGATGCTGTCCATGGCTCCGTCGAGCGTGGTGCGCACAACTTGGGCCCGACGTTCGGAGTCGGATGCCAGATCGGTGAGAAGACCCTTGATTTCACCCACCTCGGCCGGCGGCAACATGGTGGTTTCGCCTGCCTGCTGCTCTACGGCGAAGACCGTGACGCCGTCGAGGCCGGCCTCGCTGAGCATCGAGGTGAAATGCGGCACGATCTCGTTGGTGGCGCCGGCGGGAATCCGATTGATGATGCAGGCCAGTGATGTGCCCCTCGACTGGGCTTGGCGGAGGAAGTCCCATGGCACGGCGTCGGCGTAGCGAACGGCTGTGGTGGCGAACAACCACAGGTCGGCGGCGGCCAGAAGTTGTGTGGCCAGCTCCCGGTTGGCGTCTTCGACGGAATCGATGTCGGGAGCATCGATCAATGCCAAGCCTGGCTTCAGGGCATCTGTTGTGACCACGCGGAGGACAACACCGGTGACCGCTTTATTGCCTTCGCCGGTAACCCGCGGCAGCTCCGGCAACACGTCGCTGCCGGCAAACCAAGCTTCGTCTGCAGGATTGCAGATCAAGACCGGAGCCCGGGTTGTGGGCCGCAGCACCCCGGCGGGCGAGACTTCTTCGCCGATAAGTGAGTTGGTGATGGTCGACTTTCCGGAGCCGGTGGAACCGCCAAGCACAACCAGCAGCGGCGCATCCAGCCGTCTGAGGCGCGGGAGCAGGTAGTCGTCGATTTGGTGGGCCAGCTCATCGCGGATCTTTCGGGAACCGGCATTGCCACCGAAATCGAGCTCAAGACCGGTCTGGCGTAACGCCATACCCAGGTCGTCCAAGGCTTTGGCGATTTCCACTGGTGGTGTAGACATCAGACTCACAGGCTAGTTTCACTTCTCTTCCGAAATCGTGAACCGTGCGGCAAGATTCACATCGGTCAGGACCCCGGCGTGTGACACAAAACGCCTCGCACACCGGCTCGCAACGTCCGGAACGTTGACTACTGCCGCCTGAAATGGTCGTCTGAACGAGCCAAGATGTCGCGGTTGCACCGCGGAGTTCATGTTTCCGTAGTCATTCGGGTTGGATCCCAACGTCGCTCGTCACCCTGTGCCGGCCGCCGTGGAAACTAGTTGAAAACAAGATAATATTATTACGGCATAACAGCCTGGCTTGGCGGGTGAAACGGTTGGATCACCGCTAACTTGGAAGTTGCGAGTTTAACTGCTCCTGCCGATGGCGTGGAGATGTTCAAGCTAGTTCTCGGAAACACAATCCCAAGCAAGATCTGATCGACTGAGGGATATATCGGAAAGTCGATCTCGATCGCAGGTCGGCGGCGGTTCAGTCGCCCGGACGGCCGCCGACCTGCTCTCCTTCCTCCGGATCACCTTCTGTGGCCGAGGATTTGTTTTGTCGGCCGCAGTACCCTTCAGCCATCGACAGCGACGATCTCATCGAGCCGGCGAAACCGGATGGCCGACCAGTCTCTCACCGCCTTTTGGTGCGTGCCGACAATGCTGTCGTGGCACTCCAGTTCGAGCTTGGGCGCCCACTGGTCGGTACTGGGACTTCCCTGGTTGCAGGATTTTGTTGTGTTGTGCGAACACCCGACAACCGTGAGTTGCCCATCGTCATCAGCGCCCTCGATATACCAGTGGGCGCCACTTGGGAACTCCGAACCTCAGGCCTGTGGGCGGAGCAGATCTGCGAGCAGCCGTTTGTCCACTGGAGCTACGGACTCGAGGCGTTTGGATTGGCCATCGACCGCCCCGACGAGCTTCTGAGGCAAGGATTTGGGCACCGGGTTCCGATCGGCTGGGAACTGGACTTTGTGGCCGGCGACAGCGCGCAACGCAACGGCGAGTCAGTCATTCAAAACGGACGGGTGGAGGGAATCCTTCTCACCGCCGACGGTGAACTGTCGATCGAAGGCGCCGAAGCCGTGAGAGCGTTCTGGCCCGGATCGGCCACCCCCTTGTCGAACCTTCGGACCCTGGTCAACCGCTGGCCGACCGACGGCCAAAACGCGAATCACGGCGACCAGGTTGAGGCGCCGATCGCCGTGATTCCTACGTTGTCTGGACCTTGGGTTGTGGAAGGCCCGGCTACTTTCGGGAAGCCATCCTCCGGTTCGCCACCTTCGACTTGATGTAGTCGCGATTCAAGTAGGCGATGAAGTCCTGGCTGATCTCCTTCGGGCAGGCCTCGGTGCACTCGCCGTGGTTCGTGCAGGATCCGAAGAACTGCTCCATGGTTTCCACCATGGCCTCGGTTCGCTTGAACCGCTCCGGCTGACCCTGCGGCAGTGAGTTAAGGTGCCAGAGCTTGGCCGAGGTGAACAGCTGGGCCGCTGAGTTCGGGCAGGCCGCCACACAGGCTCCGCAGCCGATGCAAGCGGCGGCGTCCATGGCCGAGTCGGCCACTTCTTTGGGCACGGGAATCTCGTTGGCGTCGGGCGCAGTTCCTGTCGGGGCCGAGATGTAACCTCCGGCTTCGACGATGGCGTCGAGAGGCGACCGATCGACCACCAGGTCGCGGATGACCGGGAAGGCCGCAGCCCGCCACGGCTCGATCACGATCGTGTCGCCGTCGCTGAACTTGCGCATATGGAGCTGGCACGTGGCCGTGCCCTTCTCCTGGCCGTGGGCCCTACCGTTGATCATCACGCCGCAGGTGCCGCAAATACCCTCACGGCAGTCGTGAGGGAACTCGATTGGCACCTCGCCCTGATCGATCAGGCCTTCGTTGACGATGTCGAGCATCTCCAGGAACGAGGCGTCGTCGGGGATGCCCTTGGCCTGGTAGGTCTCGAAGCGGCCCCGGGCGCCCGGCCCGTCTTGACGCCAGACGCTGAGAGTGAGGTTCAGTTGCTTGCTCATGTGTTCTGGGACCTTCCTCTATTTGTAGCTGCGCTGGGTCAGCTCAACTTCGTTGAAGTGGAGCTCTTCTTTGTGTTTGGTCTGGGCCGTATCGGGGCCATGCCACTCCCAGGCCGACACGTGACTGAAGTTTTCATCATCACGTTTGGCCTCACCTTCGGGCGTTTGCGATTCGGCTCGGAAGTGACCGCCACACGACTCGGCTCGGTCGAGTCCGTCGCGAGCCATCAGTTCGCCTAGCTCGAAGAAGTCGGCGATTCGACCGGCCTTCTCCAGCGAGCTGTTGAGCGACTCGTTGTTGCCGAGCACCCGGACGTCCTTCCAGAATTCACCCCGCAGCGCTTGGATCTCACCGATGGCCTTCTCAAGGCCTTCGGCGTTGCGCTCCATGCCGATGTGCTCCCAGATGATCTTGCCGAGCTCCCGGTGGAAGTACTCAGGAGATCGGGAGCCACCGATCGAGAGGAACTGTTGCACCTGTCCCTGCACTCCGGCTTCGGCCTCGATAAAGGCCGGATCGTCGAGCGACAGTGGATCCTCGCCGAGCAGCGGCGCCAGGTAGTTGCCGATGGTGTAAGGCAACACGAAGTAACCGTCGGCCAGACCCTGCATCAGAGCCGAGGCTCCGAGACGGTTGGCACCGTGGTCGGAGAAGTTGGCTTCACCGGCGCAGAACAGACCGGGGATCGTGGTTTGCAGGTTGTAGTCGACCCACAGCCCACCCATGGTGTAGTGGGTGGCCGGGTAGATCCGCATCGGCGTGGTGTAGGGGTCCTCGCCGGTGATTCGCTCATACATGTCGAAGAGGTTGCCGTAGCGCTCCTCGATCGCATCTCGCCCGTCACGGGCGATGGCATCGGCGAAGTCGAGGTACACGCCGTTCTTAAGCGGGCCGACGCCAAGACCTTTGTCGACCACCGTCTTGGCGTTGCGGGAGGCAACATCTCGCGGCACCAGGTTGCCGAACGACGGATACTTCTCCTCGAGGTAGTAGTAACGATCGGCATCAGGGATGTCTCGGGCGCGACGGCTTTCGTCGTGATCCCGGGGGACCCAGATTCGCCCATCGTTTCGCAGCGACTCCGACATGAGGGTGAGCTTCGACTGGAACTCATCCGAGGCCGGAATACAGGTGGGGTGGATCTGGGTGTAACACGGATTGGCAAAGTAGGCGCCCTTGCGGTGGGCCCGCCAGGCCGCGGTGACGTTACAGGCCATAGCGTTGGTGCTCAGGTAGAACACGTTGCCGTAGCCGCCGGTGGCCAGCACCACGGCGTGACCGGAATGAGACGTGATTTCGCCGGTGATCAAATCTCGACAGACGATGCCTCGGGCGGCACCGTCTTTCACCACCACATCTAGCATCTCGGTGTTGGTGTGAAGCTTGACCTTGCCGGCCGCCACCTGGCCCATCATCTGCTGGTAGGCGCCAAGCAGAAGCTGCTGACCGGTCTGGCCTCGGGCGTAGAAGGTGCGGGACACCTGAGCGCCGCCGAAGGAGCGGTTGGCCAGGAGGCCGCCGTATTCGCGGGCGAACGGCACGCCTTGAGCCACCATCTGGTCGATGATGTTGACCGAAACCTGGGCCAGCCGATAGACGTTGGCTTCTCGGGAGCGGTAGTCGCCGCCCTTGATGGTGTCGTAGAACAGCCGGAAGATGCTGTCGCCGTCGGAGCGGTAGTTCTTGGCGGCGTTGATGCCGCCCTGGGCGGCGATGGAGTGGGCTCGGCGAGGGGAGTCGTGGAAGGTGAAGACCTCCACGTTGTAGCCAAGCTCACCGAACGAAGCGGCCGCCGAGGCGCCGGCCAAACCGGAGCCGACCACCAGGATCTTGAACTTACGTTTGTTGGCCGGGTTCACCAGCTTGATGTCGAATTTGTGGTTGTCCCACTGATCGGCGAGTGGGCCGTCGGGTACGTGTGAATCAGGAAGCATCTGGGTCTCCTCAGTGGCCTGCGGTTACGAGGCTGGGGTCGAAGTCGATGATCCCGGCCAGGACGGCGATGGGGAAGCTGACGTTGCCGATCAGGATGATCAACGCGAGGCCTCGGGCCAGGCCCCGTCGAAGCCAGTTGTAGTTCGGGTTGTTGATGCCCAGGGTTTGGAACATCGAATAGACACCGTGGAAGATGTGAACGGCCAACAACACGTTGGCCACGATGTAGACCAAGGCAACGATGGGATTCGACAGCGAGTTGACCACGTTCGACTGAACGGCCCCGTGTTTCCACTCGGTATTCGGGATCCAGCCCCAGGTGAGGTCGGCCAGGTGGAAGACGAGGTAGGCCAGCACGATGGTGCCGGTGTAGCGCATGCTGCGGGAAGCGAAGTTGGCGGCCAGCCAGTCTCGCTTCGACTCGTACACGTGGTTCGACTTCCGGCTCATCGCCGCCAGGCTGTAGGCCGAATGAATGTGCAGACCGAACGCTGCGATCAACCCGAGTCGCATCAGCCACAGAACCACGCCATGGGGCATGATCGGTACCAACAACTCGCGTAGCGCCTCGGCGTAGGCATCGGCGTCGTAGATCATCTCACCCTGGTGCTCAACCACACCGAGGTAGAGCTTGAGGTTGCCGATCATGTGGGCCAGAACGAAGCCCAACAGCATGACGCCGGTGACCCCCATCACCCACTTCCGACCCACCGCTGTCTGATACAGGTTGAGGGGGAACGGTAGCTGTTTCTTGGCGGTTCGAACTGGATGTTCAGCACTCCGAACCCGGGTTTTTTTGGCAGCAGTTGGCGCAGCCATGCAGGGCGACCTCCGCAGAAGTAGTCGTGCAGTGATTCCCATGAATCACCGGAGCCCGAGCATCCTCCGGGGCATCGACCACAACTATCGGCTGGAAGCCCGATCTCAGGATGCAATCGGCTCAGGCTCGACGATAGCGCTCCGGAATGGCCCAGGCCTATCTTGGCGTCAAATAGCCACAAACAGGTCCAGCATCGCCCCGAACCCTGGCTGAGCCGCGGGCGTTCGGTAAGCTACTGACCTGATTCGATGTGCTTCTTGAGGAGTTCAAGCTGCTTACCATCGGTTCGACGCATCACGCCGCGCAGAAGTGGTCCGGCGAGGCTCCACGCTCCCGATGTGCGGCAGTCGGCCACAAGCTCGACAACACATGAGTTTTCGTCGACAGCCTCGACTTGGTATCGATAGTCGGCGGTCACGCCACCCTGGGTTGATCGCAGGACTATCGAATGCCCGTGATCAATGGCGGCAATCATCGAGGGGCGATCCTTGCCCCGAGCATGAAAGGTGAGCTTCGTACCAACGGCGGTGGCCCCATCGGCTCTCAGCCAGTCGGTTCCCGGCATCCAATGATGTGCTTGGTCCCAATCCGTCAGGATCGTCCAGACCTTGTCGGCGGACTCGGATATCTTTGCTTGGCTGCTGAACGCTGTGCTCACTCTGTCTTCCTCTCCGACTTTGATCGCTTACGGAACGAAACCTACTGCAGCAGCGGTCGGTCGTCTTGGACGAATTGTGCATCGCGGCGTAAAAAACAGCGTCGTCGAGGTGTCAGCGCAGCGGCACGAATCCAGCGCCGTCGGGGCCGCTTACCTCGCCGAGAAAGTGTCTCTGTGCTGCGACGTATTCCGTCGGTGAGGCCCCGGTATAGCGACGGAAATCGCGGATCAGATGCGCTTGGTCGTACCACCCGTGCCGGTCGGCCACATCTATCCAGTTGTGGTCGGCATATACGTCGAGGTCGGTCAACAACCGTCTGACCCTAAGAATCGAGGCCAACGAGCGAGGGCTTAGCCCCACGACCCGCCGAAACCCGCGGTTCAGCGTGTTGTGCGACACCCCAACCTCGGCGGCGATATCGGCGATCGGGCGAGTGGGGTCGGATTCGAGCGCCGCTACGGCCCGTTCGCAGTAGTCGATGCCGGCCGGCAGATTTGGTTGGTCGTCAACCGTGGAGCGGAGAAGGGCCTCTACCATCTGCGTTGCCGTGGCCGGGTCCTCCACGCCGAGAAGCCGCTGTCGAAGCTCCAATCCCGCCGGCCAAAAGTCTTCGAGTTTCACGACATTGCCTTGAATGCCGGACGGTCGACGATTGAAGAGGGCTTCGCACCCGATTGATGTGGTGACGATTCCCACGGCGTGAGTTTCTCCGGTTGGCTCGTTTATCACGGGGCCATTGTGCGGGCCTACCACAAAGCCGGCCGTGGCGAAGACCGTCTGTCCTTTACCGTTGTCGGGAATCTGCCGAATCGGATCACCGAGGATCACGACGACCACGGTGGAACCGGTAGGAGCAATTCGTTCCCGACGGTACGCGATGGTGCCCTTGGCGTACCACACGGAGCGCACGAATCGGCCGAGTCGCTCGTCCACCTCGTGGCGGTGGAAGAGAAATCTATCTCGGTGGGCCGTCACCGAAGACGGGAGGCTGAGTTGGTGAGAGCCTCGGTCTCTGGAATCACGATGGTTCGATACGTCGACTCGTTAGTGAGCGGCATGCCGAGGTGGGTGGCCTTGAGTGTGACCGCAATCGTCAACTGGCCGACAAATTCGGGTACCTCGAAACTCAGAACGCCGACTCGGGAACAGGAATCGGCCGGCACGTTATCGGCCCACCCTCGGCGGGTTACGACGTTCCGCTCGGGCGATGTTTCGTCGGTGCTGACCTCGGCTATCGCCGTGGCCTCGCCGAGGTCGACGGTCAGATCGTTGACGACGTGAATCGGCATTTCGACCTGTTGACCGGGAACCACTGTTTGGGGAGGCGGCTCGGCCAGAACCACCACAGGTCGCAGCGCTTCGAACATGCGGTCCATCGCCGGCTTGGGATTGCGATCAAGATCAAGCAGCCCGAACCCGCCGTCGGGGTGGCTGTCGACGAGGGCAAAGAGACAGAACCCGCCGGTGGGCTTGTACTTGAGACGGCGGAGAAACTGTACGTGTTCTTCCAATAGGTCGGCCTGGTAGGCCCTGGTGGCCCGAGCCCAGGCTTCGCCGGTGGCGTACGCCCCCCGAGGCACGTAACGATCGAACGAGTCCGTCTCGGCGCCTGGCCACGTCGGGCTGTTCAGATCCCAATCGGCGATGGTCATGCTCTGGCTGCCGATACCGCCGGGGAACGCAGCCAGCCGAGGCCAGCGCCGGATCATGTCGGGAAAGTCCGATGCGAGGCCAACCCGCCATCCGAACCAGAGATACGCGTCGGATCCACCAGGGTCGGTCGGACTGGGCAACGATGCCGATCGGGTGATGACTGGTCGAGTTGTGTCGGCCTGCTTCAGCTCGCGCCCAACTATCGAGTCGAGCACCCCTCGATTCCACGTGGGCGTCACGTGTCGGGCCAGCCGTCGAACCAGTCGATTGTTGGTGGCTGTGCGGTTGTTCGGGGCCTCATGGGTTGGAACGTCCACGGCGTTGCCGTTGGGTAGAACGTGGCCGCCCCAGGCCACAACGGACGGGTGGTGGCCCAGCTTGTCGACGGCCTGCTGAATCATGACCTTGCCGGCTCGACGAACCTTCGACGAATAGCCGCCGATCAGGGGAAGGTCCTGCCAGAGGAGTACACCCAGCCGGTCGGCCGTTTCGTAGACCTCCGGTCGGGCCACGTGCGCGAAGATGCGCATCATGTCGAATCCAGCTTGGTGGGCCTGGCGGACGTCACCGATGATTCGCTCTGCCGGTTCGTCGCCGATGAACGGCGTTGAGGGGCCGTAGGCGATCGATTTCATGAACATCCGCCGCCCGTTGATGGACCAGTGGAAGTTCTTCATTTCCACCTGCCGTAGTCCGGTGACCCATCGGCGGCCGTCGGAGTGGACGCCTTCGTGTTCCACGTCGACCGTGAGGTCGTAGAGCGGCTGATCTCCAAGAGAAGACGGCCACCACAACTCCGGCTGTTCGACCACCACCTCCCACTCGATGCGGTTCTCACCGGCGGCCAATGGATGAGTGGTGGTTGTTGTGGCCGCCTCTTTGCCGTTGAGGCCAGCGGTCGTGGAGATCTCGACCGTCGTTGCTTCCACGGTGTCGAGGGTCATCTTGATTCGGAGTCGTGCGATGGCGGCGGTGGCTTCGGTGCACAAAACCCGGCTGTGGCGAATCGCCACGGGCCCGGTGCCCCTAATCGACACCGGCTGCCAGATGCCTCCGGGGCTGGCGGTGGCGGCAAACGGACCGGTTTGCAGCGCGCCGGTGAGTGATGTGTTGGAGCGATCGTCGATCCGGGGACCGGCGCCGGGTGGGCAGGCAACATCAACGGCGATCACGTGGCGGGCCCTGGCCTTTACATCATCGGTGATTTCAAACAGATGCGGCGCGAAGTAGCCCACCACATCGCCGAGAAATCGTCCGTCGAACCAAACCTCGGCTCCGCTCATCACACCGTCAAACTGGAGCCAGTGTCGGTCCGACTCCAGTTCGTTTTCGTCCAACTCGAACCGATGCCGGTAAACCAGCGGTCCCGTGACCGTCTCACCGAGGTGCGGAACCCAATGTCCGGGCACCGGAACCTCAGGCCAATGGTTGTGTTCCAGGGCGGGGTCGGCCCCTATTCGTCGGAGTTCGTGGCTCATCGGGGACACATGCCAAAGGCCGTTGAGGTCGTGAATCGGTCCCCGGTTCAAGCTGCCAACGCTCCTTCGACACTTCTGCTGATTCTGCCTTGCCTACCATCCGAGGCTAGTCCTGAATTGCGGCCGCCTTCGAACGCCTTGCGCCCGTCGCTACCGCTGGGCTTCGTCCCTCGATGTGTCTCCCGGTAGTGTCGTCATGTGGAACAACCTCTTGAATCCGGAAACCTGCCGACGACCATCGGGGAGCTTCGAGCCTCGGGATGGCAGTCACGGTCGGTGAAAGACGAGCTTCGAGCCAACGCCATCGCCCGCATTCGCTCCGGCGAACCGCTGTTCCCGGGAGTACTCGGTTACGAAGACACGGTGTTGCCTCAACTTGAGCACGCAGTGCTGGCCGGCCACGATGTGGTCTTTCTTGGTGAACGAGGGCAGGCGAAAACCCGGATGATCCGGGCCCTCACCGGATTGCTGGACGAGTGGATGCCGATAGTGGCCGGATCGGAGATCAATGACGATCCGTACAACCCGATCTCAAAGTATGCGATCGACTTGGTTGCCGAAAACGGAGACGACACCAGGATCGATTGGGTCCATCGGGACCGTCGATTCGGGGAGAAGCTCGCCACGCCCGACACATCGATCGCCGATCTCATCGGCGAAGTGGATCCGATCAAGGTGGCCGAGGGTCGGTATCTCTCCGACGAGCTGACTCTGCACTACGGCTTGGTGCCTCGCACCAACCGTGGTGTGTTCGCCATCAACGAGCTCCCCGACCTGGCCGAGAGAATTCAGGTTGGTCTGCTGAACGTGTTGGAAGAGCGCGACGTCCAGATTCGGGGCTACAAGGTCCGGCTTCCGCTCGACGTGATGTTGGTGGCGTCGGCCAACCCCGAGGATTACACCAACCGAGGTCGGATGATCACGCCGCTTAAGGATCGTTTCGGCGCCCAGATTCGCACCCACTATCCACTCACGGTCGAGACCGAGGTTGGCATTGCCCGTCAGGAAGCGCTGGTTCCGCCGACATCGGAGGGGATCGACATGGTCATGCCTCCGTTTATGGAAGACCTTGTGGCCACCTTCACCCACTTGGCTCGGCAGAGTAGCCACATCAACCAACGGTCTGGTGTGTCCGTTCGCCTAACCGTTGCCAACATCGAGACCCTTATGGCGGCGGCCCTCCGCCGGGCCCTGCGGCTCGGTGAAGACGAGGCGGTTCCCCGAGTAAGTGACCTCGATGCCCTCATTGCCTCGACGGCCGGCAAGATCGAGGTTGAATCGCTCGACGAAGATCGTGACGCCGAGGTGATTGACCATCTCCTGCGAGGGGCGGTGTTGACGGTGTTCAAGCAGCGGGTGTCGGGGGAGGAGATTCGCCAAATCCTCGACGAATTCGACGAGGATCTCATTGCCAACGCCGGCGATGACCTACCAACCTCGGCCTACGCGGAACTTCTTGGCCGAAGCCCGGCCTTGGCCACTTCGGTGGCGGGTCTGGTGGGAGAAACGTCCTCAGCCGGCACTCGGGCCTCGGCCGCCGAGCTTGTGCTGGAAGGGCTTCATCTTTCCAAGCGGCTCAACAAGGACACCGTTTCCGGTATCGGAGGCCAGGCCACGTACCGGGCCCGGTCCTAGGGCCTGCAGTTTCCAGCGCGTTGTGCCGATACCGCAGCCGTAGACTTCCGAAAGGTTTCGTCACGTCGGCTCACCGGCGGCGTTGAGCAGTGTGACGGCAGCGTTCACCGCGCAAGCCTGCCGGCTGTCTACGAGATTGAGCGACCGAGAGGAGGCACGGCGAAGTGGCCAGAATCAAACTACGACCGGAAGACATGGCCCTGCTTGCCCAGCGGATGGATGCCACGTCCGAGGAACTGGTGCGCACGGCTCGTCGCTTGGAGGCCGACCTCGAAGCCACGGCGTTCAACGCCGACGATCAGGAGTTCTCGCCGTCTCGCTTGATGGAACGCTCGGCTGTTGTTCGGTCGCGTCTACGGCAGCTGGCCGACGAGATGGGTGTTGACGCCGGGTTGCTGGCCACAGCAGCCGGCGGTGGGGATCACGGCTTTGGCCAAGGCTGGCTTCGATCATTGCAGGCGCTGGCCGCCGGTTGGGGCCCGACGGCCGGGTTGGGTTCCGCCTGGTCCGGAGTGGCGAGTGGGCTGGGCCAGATCGTCGGGGCAGTGGCAGGATCGCGGCCACAGTCGGCAGAGCTGGTCACCGACGTGCAAGGCGGTTCCACTGCCGACACTCCGCCGGTGATGGTCGACGAATCGATGGCCGGCCGTCATGGAGGCCTGTTCGTTTCGGTCTCGGCCAGTGGCGACGGCGACGTTTCGGTCCTCGGTGGATTACTCGGTAAAGCAGCCCGGGCCAATGATGAGGCGGCACCCAAACCCGACTGGGGCGGCGTGTGGGATCGGATTCAAGACGACATGGCCAGCGAAGCCCAGGACTAGCAGTGCCGATCAGGAGACACACATGACCGTCGGGCTGGTAATCACATCACTGATGCTCGGATTGCGACACGGCTTCGACTGGGACCACATCGCCGCCATCGCCGACCTCAGTGGTTCCACCACAAACCGCCGTCGAGGGCTCTGGCTGTCAACTCTGTACGCCGTTGGTCATGCGGTCGTGGTTTTTGCCCTCGGAAGCTTGGCCTTGATTGCCGGAGCCTCTATCCCGGAGTCGCTCGACTCGTGGATGGGGGCGTTTGTAGGCGTCACGCTCATCTGGCTGGGCATATGGGTCTTGGTCGATCTGGCTCGCCACGGGCGGGAGTTTCGTCTGCGCAGCCGTTGGATGCTGATACTCGACGGCACCTTCGCCGGTTGGCGACGGGTGATCGACCGCAGCGGCCGGCGCGAGATCGCTCTTGAACACGAACACGAACACGAACATCACCACGACACCGATCACCAGCACGATCACTCGGGCGGTGGCGATGATCCCTCACTTCCCGCCCGATTAGACGCCTCGGAGCAAACGTCACAGGTTGCGGGTGGCCCCGAGATCGAAGACTCGCCGGTAAAGACCCGACGTCGACTCCGCCGTTCCCACACCCACACCCACTCTCACAGCCACAGCCATCGACTTCCGCTGCCCAACAGGGCCGATGGTCAGGCGACCGCCGTCGGGATTGGCATGCTGCACGGTGTCGGCATCGAGAGCCCCACTCAGATAGCCGTGTTTGTGGGCTCCACGTCGGTTGTGGGTTACGGCGCTTCGCTTGGCGTGTTGGCGGCTTGGTGTGTCGGCCTCGTGCTGGCCAACAGCATTCTGGCGCTCGTAGCGGGACTCGGCCTTCTGGAGGCTCGCCGTAACTTCAAGATCTACGCAGCGGTTGCCGTGTTTGTGTCCATCGGCAGCATCGCGATGGGCGGCCTGTATCTCTTCGGCCTGGATGTTCTCCCGGCCATCTCCTAGGCGCCTCAGGCCCCAAACCAGCCCACGCCCTATGTCGGAACGCCGAGCCGATCGTGAACCGGGGCCAGCGCTTTGAGGTCCGGTAGCACCTCGGCTGCGAAGACCCGGGCGTTGCGTTCGGCCTCCTCCGGTGGCATGCCGGCGTAGCTGAACACGCCCATGAAGCCGTCCATGTAGGTGTTGTCCTGCAGGTACAAGATCTTCTCTTTGACCTGGTCGGGCGTTCCCCAGATTTGTAGATCGACAAAGAAGTCGGTCATGCGCTCGTAGCCGCCCGGGGCGACCAACATGTCGTACATCTGACCGTGAAACTCATATCCCGGTGTGTTCTTCAAGTGATCCTGGTCGAACTCGTAGTGTTTGATGATCGAATCCCAGTAGGCGCCGATGTAGCGCCGCCCCAGCTCCTCAGCCCGATCGGCCGATTCATCGACGAAGGTCCAGCCGGCCACATAGGGCGGCGGTGCCTCTTCACCCGAGGCCTCTCGAAACGTCTGCCGGTAGGTTGCCAGTTCCTCCCGCACCGTCTTCCACGGTTTCTGGGGCACGATGAGGATGCCGACGCCCATCTTGGCCATGATTGCCGCCGACTCCGTTGACACCGCGGCTGCGTAGGTTCTCCCTCTGAACGACTTGGTTGGGCGGGGCCGTAGATCTTTACGAGGTTGACGGATGTGCTGGCCGTCGTATTCGACCCAACCCCGCTCCAGGCCGGTGAGGATCATGTCGGCCGACTCGGCGAAGCGAGCTCGGGCCTCGGGCATCTTCACCCGAAAACCCTCAAACTCCACCCGTCCGGTGCCTCGTCCGATGCCGATAATGACCCGTCCCCCCGAGGTCACGTCGAGCATGGCGATCTCCTCGGCCACCCGCACCGGGTCATGCCACGGCAGTACGCAGACCATCGAACCAAGCTGAATGTGTTCGGTGCACCCGGCCATATAACTCAGAAACTGAAACACGTCGGGGCACATGGTGTAGTCGGTGAAGTGGTGTTCCACACTCCAGATCGACTCGTATCCGAGCGGTTCTGCCAATCGGGCCAGAGCCAGATCCTGGGCGTAGATCTGAGCGTCCGGCACGGCCTCGCCTGGATTTTGAAAGATGACCGACATGCCTACGTGCATTGGACCAAGTTACTGCTGGCGCCTGTAGCGGTGGAAATCTCAGGAAAGTTTGGCCGAAGGCCAAACTTCAGGCGGCGGCCGCCGTCCCGCCGCACCTAGCCGGCTGTTACCGCGTCTCCGAGGACCACCCGGCCGGGGTTCGCCACCAGCGCTCCTATGCCGAGCAGCGATGCACGGTCTCGGTTGATGGTGCGCAGCACATCGAGATCTCGGTCCAACGCCGGCCCATCGTCCCCCGCGGGCTGAGGACGTGTCACCATCACGCAGCGGGCGATTTGTTTGGTCACGTCCAGCCGGGTGGTGCCTAGCGACAGTGAGGAACCTACCAGCGAATCCTCGTCTGATCCGTCGAGGATGACGTTGATCCGAAAGCGACGGCGGTCCCAACGGCCCATGGTTGCGTTCGAAACGAGGGAGACCATTGTGCGGGTGGAGTCGTGGAACGATCCAGTCGGCCCGGTCCATTGACCCCAACTGCCATCCTCGTCGGTGTCGTCAAGTGGTGTCTCGAACGTTCCGGCAATCTCGGATCCCGCCGGTGCCAGCGTGACCGATCGACCAATCCACCTTGAGAGCTCCTGATCATCGTCGGTCTCGGTGCCGTCAGGGAGCGTAACGATCACGCCGTCGTCAACCGTGGGCCCGGCCAGCCGGGCCGAGGCCATAAGCAGTTCAGGTTCTCGACGGCCAGTGAGATGGAAACCCGACTCGGTGTCGAACAACGCCCATCCCCGGTCGCCAATCATTCCGTGTTGGCCAACCTCAACCTCGGTCAGCCGTTCTCCCAGCATCGACTTCACCGGATAACGCCACAGTTCGGTTACTCGGAGATCAGGTACTCGGAGATCAGGTACTCGGAGATCGCTCATGTCGGTGCATCATAGTCATCGGGCCCGGCGTCGACCGGTCGCCGCTCGAAGCCCCGATAGCCGTCGTGGGCCACGTCATCACAGAGATCCGCGTACGTCGGGAAACCGATCAGCGGCATGAAAACTCGCGGCTTGCCTTCGACGTTGGCGCCGACGTACCAGGAATTGCACGAGCGCATGAGTGTACGGTCGGCCACCTCGTTGACGTGGGCAACCCATTCATCGGCCGCCTCGTCGGAGGGGGCGATGACGTCGAAGCCGTCGGCGGTCAAATCACCGACGCAACGTGCAATCCACTCAACGTGCTGTTCGATCGCCACGATCATGTTGGTCAACACCGATGGACTGCCAGGTCCGGTCACCATGAACAGGTTTGGAATATCGGGCACCATCAGCCCCAGATACGTTCGAGGACCGTCGGCCCATTGGGACCGCAGGGTCTGGCCGTCCCGCCCTTCGATGTCGATGTTGAGAAGCGCTCCGGTCATGGCGTCAAACCCCGTGGCCATGACAACGTCGTCGAGTTCGACATGTCGACCGTCGGCGAGCTCGACGCCTGTCGCGTCGAAACAGCCGATTGGGTTGGTCGCGATGTCGATTAACGACACATGGTCGAGGTTGTAGGTCTCGAAGTAGTTGGTGTCGAGGCACAGCCGTTTGCAGGCGATGGTGTGGCTGGGGGAGAGGGCAGCCGCAGTTTGAGGGTCGTCAACGATTTGATGGATCTTGTCGACGACAAATCGCCCAACCGTCTTGTTGGTGGCCTCGTTCAAAATGGTGTCGCTGAAGCTCCGGGCGAAACGGAACCCGCCGATGTCCCAACCCTCCTCCAGCAGCTCGGCCTGTTCGGCCGGTGAGTAGGCCGACGCCGGGCTGTCGTTGTGGCCGCCCCAGGCGCCGAAAGCGCTCGGCTGGCGCCGGTTGGCGGCCCTGAACTCATGGTACGCGTCTTTAACGCGTCGCTCGTAGTTGGGATCAAGGGCGCGGTTCCGGGCGGGCACCGAGTAGGCCGGCGTGCGCTGAAACACCAGTAGCTCGCTGCAGTCCTTGGCGATTTCCGGAACCGCCTGGATCGCCGAGGATCCGGTGCCCACCACCCCGACCCGCCGGCCGCCGAAGTCGACATCGTGGTGTGGCCACTCACCAGTGTGAAAGACTCGACCCTCAAAGCGATCCAACCCCGGCAGCTGCGGCTTGTTCACCGACGACAGACAGCCGGTGGCCGTCACCACGAAACGGGCCGACACGGTTGCCTGCTTGAGGACGTCGACGCCGTTGCTGTCACGGTTGGAATCGGAATCGGCCAGGTGGAGATCCCATTGTCGTCGCTCCTCGTGCCAATGTGCGGCCGTGACCGTGGTGCCGAACCTGATGTCGGCACGAAGATCGAACCGGTCGGCTACGTGATTGGCGTAGCGGAGGATCTCCGGTTGCGCCGAATAGCGCTCGGTCCACTCCCACTCCTGCTGCAGCTCCTCGCTGAAGCTGTAGGAGTATTCGAGGCTCTCCACGTCGCAACGAGCACCGGGATAACGATTCCAGTACCAGGTACCGCCAACTCCATCGCCTCGCTCGATGACCTGCGCAGTGAGGCCCAACTCTCGAACCCGATAGAGCATGTACATGCCGGCGAACCCTGCTCCGACGATGGCGACGTCGACCGCATCGGCCCAATCATCGGTGGTTCGCCTGGGCTCTGGCATCAGCGGCCACTCCAGTTGGGGGCCCGCTTCTCGGCGAACGCCCGCGGCCCTTCCACGAAGTCGTCACTGTCGATCATGGCCTTCACCGCGTCGTAGCGGCCACCATAGGCCTCCTGCAGACTGGCCGCGTCGAGCCCGGCGTAGGCCGCCTCCTTGGTGGCTCGGATCGACATCGGCGAACAGGCCAGAATCATCTCGGCCCATTCCCGGGCCCGATCCAAGGCCTCGCCAACCGGGGCGATGTCGTTGACAAAACCCAATTCCTTACCTTCTTCGGCCGGCACGTGGCGGCCGGTCAACATCATGCCCATCGCCCGTTTCATGCCGATCTGGCGGGGAAGGCGATGAATGCCGCCGGCCAGCGCCGCCAGGCCGACTTTTGGTTCGGGCAGTGCAAACAACGCGTTCTCCGAGGCAATGATCAAATCGCAGGCCAAGGCGATCTCGAAACCGCCTCCCATCGCAACTCCGTTGACCGCGGCGATCACAGGTTTGTTGAGGTCCCACCGATTGGTGAGCCCGGCAAATCCGGTTTCCGGGTGTTTGGATCGCTCCCCGGCCGCGGCTTGATACTTAAGGTCATTGCCGGCGGAGAACGCCCTTTCGCCCGCTCCCGTGATGATCGCAACCCACAGATCAGGGTCGGACTGAAACTCGTCCATAAGGTCGGCCAACTCTTGATTGGCCATCGGATGCAGCGAGTTCATCACTTCGGGCCGATTGATGGTCACAATGAATAGGCGGCCGTCTTTCTGCGAGATGGAATACTCGCCGTGTCGTTCGCTCATATTGGTCTGCTCCTAGGCCGTGGTTGGGGGTCGGGGGATCAAGACCGGTGTAGTGGCCTTGTACTGCTGATAGTCGGGATCGTCTCCCCAACGTTTTTGGGCTCTGGCCTCAAGCGCCGGCAACCCGCTGATCTTTGTCAAAAGGACGATCACAAACAGCGGCGACAACATGGTCAAGTACTGCCAACCCGAAAGCACCGGAGCGGCGATCACCGCGATACCGATCCATAGAACAATCTCCCCGAAGTAGTTCGGATGCCGCGACCAGGCCCAGAGTCCGGTGGTGATGAACCGTCCTGCATTGGACGGATCCGAGCGAAAGGCCGACTTCTGGTTGTCGGCCACAGCCTCGAAGCCGAATCCAATCAACCAGATTACAAGGCCCAGGAAGGCCCACGCTCCGAGTGGCTTCGGTTCGGCCGCGGCGATGGCGGCGTGGGCGGCCGCTGCGGTGAACACCACCCACAAGGCCTGAAGCGTCCAGGTCATGGCAAAACGTGGGGCGTTGGTTTTGAGCCGATCGAATCGACCATCCTTTCCGACCGCTTTAACCCGGCGAAACAGGAACGTTCCCAGCCGAAGAGCCCAGATCACAATTAGGGCGGTGAGCAGCCAACCTCGTGCTCCGCTCGGGTTGGCCAAGGCGACGGCGAGCACCGTTGTTGTGAGATAGGTGACGCTGCCGATGAGGTCGTAGTAGTGCTCGGTCTGCTTGATGAACGCCGGCACAAATGCAATCCAGTTGATGGCGAACGCAGTAGCCAGAACCCACCAGTGAATGCCGATTCCGGCGGCAGCCTTTCCTCCTGAGGCGCCGGCCCACGCGATCACGGCGCCAACGGCGACGGCAACCGCGATGGCCACCAACGACTGGCTCGCGCCGTCTGAGCGAGCGGGAGGAGCGTCCTGGGTTGATTCCATTGGCCCAAACTAGAACAACGGCTTCGGCCGCTGCCACTTGTTGTGGAGCGGTAACGCGTTTGGCAGCGGCTACGGCCAGTCGGACTCCACGCCGAGCTCCTCCATCCGCCGCTGAATCGACAAGGGAGTGTGGTTATGTTGCCCGGCTCGCATCAATTGAACCTGAGTGCCGTCCTCGGCCCAGATATGACAGGTGTTTAGGTTGGCCTGCAGCGCCTTGCTCCGACCGGCCTCAATCTCATCTTCGTCCGTTGTCGGACGGGCGCCCATCCGTTCAAGTTTGATGGCCACTGACCACATTGACTGGTGAACCGCGGGAGCCATCGCCTGCAGCAGAGCTGTGGTGTGGGTGCAGCCTCTCGGCCCGCCGAACAGTTCGCGAATTCGACGGTTGAAACCCCGGGCCACGTTCAGTCCGATCAGTTGCCGGTACGAGGCGGCGATCGACGGGCAGGCCTCATAGGGATTTGTCTCGAAACCGACGATGGCGTCGACGATCTCAAGGCTGGAGAGCCGGACCTTGAATTCGATACCCATCCGATGCATTTCCAGCCAGTCGGGATCGGCTTCCACATAGAGACCCGGCGGTTTGTTGTCGACGATGATGCCCCGAACAATGATGTGTTCAGGGTCGGCGAGGTAGACCTTTGTTTCGTACTGCCGCTGGTGCAGAATCTCAAGATCGTCGTTGTCGGGAAGCAGAGTGGGCCGATTAGGCATCCTTGTTTGCTACCAGATCAGTGCCGACATCAACCAATCCGGGCCTCAGCGCCTTTGCTGAGCACTTTTAGTGGGCAAGCATCGTGCCGAGCAGTACGACCACAAGTGAGGCCAGAAAGCCGATGCCGGCCGTCGCTCCGCGCAGAGCTGGCGTGGTCGCCCGCTGATGCATGAAGGTTGCGGCGCCGGCCAGCACCACGAGCAACAGCTTCACCCCGAGAATGATGTTGTACCCGGTGCTCACGTCGGCCATCGGAACCGACAGAAGATTCCAGATGCCGGTGGCGACGGCAAGCCCGAACGCCGGCCAGGCCACCCGGCCAAAGGCTTGTGCTGCTTTGGCCGGCATGCCCTCAACCTCCCGAAGGATTGGTAGAAGGGCCATCATGATGATCTGACCGCCGATCCATACCGCCATGGCCAGAAGATGGAGGGCGATTCGGATGGCGTCGACGTCAAGAGCAGCGCTGTTGGTCGACAGCACCGTCGAAGCAATCGAGGAAACTGCAGCAAGATCCATGGACGGCATGCTACCGGCCGTAGCTGGTTCAGGTACCTCTGAAAAACCACCGGCAAAAACGCCGGATCCGGCCACCCGTAGGGAGCCGGACCCGTGAAACAACGCAGATTTCAGTGGTGTTTTCTTGTTGTGCTACGGCCTCTGCACGTTCAGGTGTTTGCACCAGAGGGGATAGGGCTCATCGGGTAGAGCAACATCCACCGGGACCAGAACCATTGAGGCCTCAATCGAGTTATCGCCTCCGCGGCCTAGGTGCCGGCCTCGGAATGAAACGATCTCATCGAGCGTCACCACTCCAACCAGCGCCTGGCTCAGCACCTTATCGTCGGGTAAATCGGGAGCCACCGGCGAGGTGTAGACCACGTTGCCCTCGGCATCCAAGCCCTCAACAAACCACTGCTCGGCCGATCCGCCGGATTCCCCGACGGCGTGATCGAGGTCCCGGGAGTAGAGCCAGAGCTGGTATTGCCGGCCGGCGGCGTCAATCTCCATACCAACCGTTGTTCTGTCCACCAGGTCGGCTCCGTTGACCAGACCGGGGTTGATGAACAACACATCGATCGTTCCGCAAAGATTGGGAGTCCTTGGGTTGGGTACAACGGGAAGGAACGAAGCTGCGGCGTGCACCGAATTGATGTTGCCCTCACCGGTGTGGAAAGCCTGAACCTCGGTGATGTCCGGTCCGTACATCGTGTCGACCTTGTAGTACCCGACTTTCTGGTTCTCGGGTAGATCCGGCGTAGACGGCGAACGGTAGAGAATCTCACCAGCCAGGTTCATGCCTTCGATTCGCCATTGCTCACCGGTCTGGTACGGCTGGTAGCCCTCGGTGTGGTTGTAGTCGGCCGAGTGAAGCCACACGTCGTACTCGCCACAAGCGGGATCGAAGTCAACGGGACTGATGCTCGAAAACATTCTGCTACCGGCCTGCATGATCAAATCGTTTTCAAACGAAACTCGGATCTGATCGCAGTAACGGTCGATGGCCGGCGACAGCGTTTGGAAGTAGATGGTTTCCGACGCGCTACCGGCGGCGAAACCGAAGTCCCGGTCGGCCCGCAAGATGTACTGCGTTCCCTTGGCCATCCCCGAGATCTCCAGAGCGCCGTCGGTTACCTGCAGCTGGGGGATCGGGCCGATGTCGGACGGCGGATATTGCTGCAGGGTGAACGTGGGTTCGGCATCCGGTATCGGGAAGAAGATGAACGTTGCCGTGGTATCGGAGATATCGGTCGGCTCCAGTCCGATTCCGTTCGGGCAGAACGAGCTGGTGCAGCCGTCATCGTTGTCAACAACCCGGACGTTGCCACCGGCCGAGGCCTCATCGTCGGCTGGTCCGGATCCCGGATCCACCAGGTTGTCTTCGCCCCCTGCATCCTGGCTGCCGACTTCGTCTGCGGCTTCGGCCGCGTCAGCTGCCGAGGTGGCTGCGGAGCCCTCGCCATCGGGATCAGGCGGCTGCCCGTGATCGGTGGTCTGAGCCGTCGGGTTCGAGACGACCGTGCCGCTTTGACTCGAGGTGTCGCCTCCCACCGTGTCGGTGGTGTCGGAGCCCGATGAGACCACAGTTGCTTCGACCGGCGACGCGGCTGGTCGGCTTTCAACGGTGGCGGGTTGTTGAATGCGGGGGTCCTGAGGTGGAACGTCGGCGCTCAGGGCGACATCCGTCGATGAATCGGCTGGGGGTTCGGCTCGTAGCGCCGACAGCAGTTCGTCGTTCGGAGTATGATCGCCCGCCACGCGAATGTTCTCCTCCGAAGGCCCGCTCGGGGCGGACACAGCCACTGCGACGGCGCCGGATACGAGAACCGTCGTCGCGAGCAGAACTGTGCGGAAGATGCTGGTATTCGCACGCATATAGGTCCTTCGGTCCAACGCAGCCGAAAGTGAGCTTGAGGCTAACAATGTTGCTGGTCTGAATGCGAGCCTTCTTGGTCGTCGGTGAGCGTGGCCAAGAGTGTCGATGCCGGGGCGGTGGAAGCCGTCCACT
This sequence comes from Acidimicrobiales bacterium, assembly GCA_965216355.1. Taxonomy (GTDB): domain Bacteria; phylum Actinomycetota; class Acidimicrobiia; order Acidimicrobiales; family SZUA-35; genus JAHELU01. The sequence continues at coordinate 4,489,326 of CBDCFR010000013.1, read as the reverse complement.
ACGCTGGAGGCAATGGTCGGTCAACGATTCCGCTATTCCCGCTGGGATGGAACCCAACAGGGTTTCGATTTCGATGCGTTCGACCTGCTTGAGCAGCTCACCGACGATCTCCTTTATCACGGTGACCCGCTGTCGGCATTGCGCCGGCTGATGCAGGACGGATTCGAAGATCGTGACGGCAACCGGGTCGAAGGGCTTCGCGAAATCATGGAACGGCTTCGCGAGGAGCGCCAGGAGCGCCTCGAGAACTACGACCTCGGGGGTGTATACGACGAGATCAACCAGGAGCTAACCGAGCTCGTCGACCAAGAGCGTCAGGCGTTGGATGACCGATCGGCACTCGCCGATATGGAACTGGCTGACCCTGATCTATCCGACGATCGGCAGCGAGCGGCCGAGATGGCCAAGGGGGCCACCGGTCAGAAGAACATGCAGCTCGATCTCCTGCCCGACGACCTCGCCGGCAAAGTGCGAGGTTTGCAAAACTACGAGTTCGAATCGAATCAGGCTCAGCAGAGGTTCGATGATCTAGTCGAACAACTTCGACAGCAGCTGGTCGAGCAGCAGTTCAATCAGATGTCCGAGGCCATGTCCAACATGAGCCCGGAGGAGATGGGTCGGCTCAAAGACATGATGGCCGAGCTGAACCAGATGCTGGAGCAACGGGCCAACGGCGAAGAACCCGACTTCGACAAGTTCATGGAAGAGTATGGCGACTTCTTCCCGAGCAACCCGGAAACGCTTGACGAGCTGTTGGAAGACATGGCTCGGCAAATGGCGGCGATGCAGGCGATGCTCAACTCGATGACACCGGAGCAGCGACAGCAGCTGATGGACCTGTCGAACCAGCTTCTCGAAGACATGGACCTGAACTTCGAGATGTCGCGTCTAGGCCAGAATCTTCAGCAAATGTTCCCGGGAGCCGGATGGCAGCAAAGTTATGACTTCTCGGGCTTTGACCCACTCGGTATCGCCGACGCTTCGAGCGTAATGCGGGAACTGAGTGAGCTCGATCAGCTGGAACAGTTCCTGCGACAAACCACATCGCCTCAAGCTCTGGCGGAAGCCGACATGGAACAGGTTCGTCGGCTCCTCGGCGACCAGTCGGCAGCCAGTTTGGAACGAATTTCGGAGCTGTCCAGAATTCTCGAAGAACAAGGGCTGGTGCATAACAAGGAAGGCCGGCTGGAGCTGACTCCTCGAGGTTTGCGTCGATTGGGGCAGCAGGCTTTGGGTGAGCTCTTCAAGAAGCTGTCGGCCGACAAACTCGGCCAACACGACATCGATGTGTCGGGCATCGGCCACGAGCGCAACTACACCACCAAGCCCTACGAGTTCGGTGACCCGTTCAACCTCAACATCGAGCGCACCGTCGGCAACGCCATTCGTCGCTCCGGTGGCGGCACACCGGTTCGGCTCACGCCCGATGATTTCGAGATCGAGCGAACGGAGAAACAAGTTCGATCCAGCACGGTCCTGATGCTTGATCTATCGCTCTCGATGCCAATGAGAGACAACTTCTTGCCGGCCAAGAAGGTGGCGATGGCGCTGCATTCGCTGATCACGAGCCAGTTTCCTCGTGACTATCTCGGCATTGTCACCTTTGCCGCCACCGCCCAGAAGCTGAAGGCCTCGGAGCTGCCGGAGGTCTCCTGGGATTACGACTACGGAACGAATATGCATCACGGGTTCATGCTGGCCCGGCAGATGCTGGCTTCTCAGACCGGAACCAAGCAGATCATCATGATCACCGATGGCGAGCCGACAGCGCACCTTCTGCCCAACGGCCGCCACTTCTTCCACTACCCGCCGGCGCAGGAGACGGTGAATCACACGATGGCCGAAGTCTTACGATGCACCAAGGCCGGGATCCGAATCAATACCTTCATGCTCGACCCTGATTCCGGCCTGCGAGGTTTTGTGGAACGGCTCACCTCGCTTAACAAAGGGCGGGCATTTTTCACCGATCCCCACACCCTCGGAGACTATGTTCTGCTCGACTTCATCGAGCACAAACGGTCGCTCATCACCGGCCGCTAAGGTTGCGTTTTCGCTCCGTGGGCGGCGAATCCCATCGACTTTGTGACGCGTGTCACTAGATCCTGAAAAAAATTCTGGAACTGTTCCGCCCGGTTTTAACCCCACGCCCAGACGCGATAAATCGAAAGCTAGCACGGGCCTTGGCTCGGGGCGCGGATGCCCTCAGCCGTTGGTTGAGGCAAGCTTCAATTGGCCCCGCGTCCAGATCAAATGGTCACGTTGGGTGACGGGCTGCCGCAGCGCGAGCTCCGCGGGTCGGCCGAAAGTTGCCTTGAGTAGCGGGATTTAGGTGTCTTGTCTTGGCGCTGTGTGCGGCGACTGAGCGCGCGAGGGGACGCATGGAATATCACTCTCCGCGGTCGACGCTGATCGTGTTTCGTCTCATATAGCGGACGGGAAGCCGCTGCTGGTGGGTGGTCGTCGAAGTCATGACAACAAGATTGGCGCTGCAGAAATCCGCTTAAACAGCGGTGAAATCTAGGATATTTCCCCCCGTTGGGGGGTTGCCACAATGCAGATCACAGTGTTGTAATTACAACCACAGAACATTCCACTGGCTATCTAGGTGAGTGAGTCTCAGTATCCGACCGCGGGGTCGGTGCCGGTCTCCACTCGAAGTCGGGAGCCAGCGGACCCAGTCCAAGACTGCGAATTGCAGCCCAAGGTTGCGAACGACAGTCGAAGGCTGCGAATGATCGATGACCAATCGCCGTCCCGTAATCGGGCGGTAGGAGGAACCATGCGCATAGGGCGAAAGCACCTCATGCTCGATACCAGCTGGCAGGAGTACTCCAACTGCCTCGGCGTTGACCCAGATCTCTTCTTCCCCGAGAGGGGGGCGTCCACCAAGGAAGCCAAAGAGGTTTGTCGCGGCTGTGTTGTGCGAGAAGACTGCTTGGAATTTGCGTTGGCCAACGGTGAGAAGTTTGGCATCTGGGGCGGCATGAGTGAGCGGGAGCGTCGTCGCATCCGCCGCCAGCGCGCCTTGGAGCGTCAAGCAGCTGCGGCCCTGTATCAAGGGGAATCGGCATAGCCAAGCGCTGTCTCGGCGGCAAACGAGCGAGTAAGCCGGCGATGCTGGTCTTCCAACGGCCTCAAAATCGCATCGGATCCGAAGCGGGCTGCCTAGCGGCTCCGAAGGTGACCGGATAGCATACGTACTATGTTCGCAGTTCTTCAGCCAAACGAATTGATCTGGATTGTCCTGATCGTTGTCGTGCTTTTCGGCGGCTCTCAGATTCCCAAGCTGGCTCGCAGCTTGGGCCAGGCCCAGAAGGAGTTCAAGCAGGGCCTCAAAGAAGGCGCCGAAGAGGACGCCTCCGAAACCTCGGCCTAGCTCGCCAGCGGCCGCGCTGATCGTTCGTCATTCGACGAGCGGCTATTCGGCCAGCGGCAACCCAACAGAACTTTCATTCTCGAAAGCCGACGACCGATTTGATCGGACGTCGGCTTTTACGTGTTTAGGGAGACGTTGTTTGGGCGCGACGACAGGTGGCGAGACCTAGTTGTTGGCGTCGGCAAGCCTGGCTTCTTTGCGGGCCTTAAGAATTCGTCGCCGTTGGCGCTCGGAGGTCCCTCCCCACACACCATGATCGATGCGATGAGCCAGCGCGTATTCGAGGCAGGGATCTTGAGAAGGGCAGTCGGCACAGACCTTCTTGGCCACTTCTACGCCTACTCCGTCGCTGGGAAAGAACAGCTCAGGCGGTTTGTTAGCGCAGTTACCGATAGCCATCCAATTGCTTTCCATGCCCCTATAGACGTACGAGTGGGTCGAATGGTTCCCTTGCGGCCGACTTTTTTTGAGAAATCTTTCCTGCCGTGTGGAACAGTTCCGGCTCGTAGAACAGCAGGTCTGAATTGACATCTACTCGACCCAGCTCCCGATCGGCAGAACTGCATCGCCTTTTGTTCGGTGATCGGATGGCAACTTTGCCCTTGTGGCTGGTCCGACTCGGCACGGTCCGGCACTAGGATGGATCGCCATGACTGACATCGAACCACAAGAGGATCTGCCACCAGTCGCCCACGTGACGATCGTCTACACCGGGCCGGTCGCCCCTCATTGGGACCTCCAGGTTCGATACGGCGATCAGAAGATGGTCGACGACTTCTGGGCTCGGGTCAACGCCCGCCTGCTGCTGCTGCCGAAACACGACCCGCAGTTCCGTCGAAACAAGGAACGGGTGAATCGCGACGCCGAACGCGAGCGGATCACCTGCGACTGGGACTTGGGCGAGGACGACGCCGACACCAGCATCACGCCGGTCGCAGAACACGCGGTGGCAGAACCACCGGCAGCCGAGGTTGTCGATGAGCCTGTCGCCGACGAGACTCCAGCCGAGGCCGTCGCCGAGGACGCTACGCCCGACGAAGCGATACCTGCTGAAGCCGACCCAGCCGATGTTGACGAAGTCGTTGCCGATGAGGCTGAAGTCGTTGCCGATGAGGCTGAAGCCGTTGCCGACGAGCCGATGGCCGATGAGCAGGCCGAGCACGTCGAGGCCGCTGAGGTTGAAACCGAACCGGCTGACGCCTAGTCCGGGCACTGTCACCACGCGACCGAGGCGGGCTGGTTATGTCTACATCGATAATCGGAGTTGATGTCGGAGGCAGCAAGATTCTGGCTCGCAAAGTCGATCCGTCGACCGGCGAGGCCGAGGGTCGAGTGAAGAAGCCCACGCCTACCGACGGGCCGAAGTCGGTGATCCAGCGGATTGAAATGGTCATCACCTCAATGGAGGGTTGGCAAGAGGTTGCTGCCGTTGGCGTCGGCATGCCCGGACCGGTCACTCCCGACGGCACAGCCGGGCCTTGCCCGAACATCGTGGGATGGGATGAGCCTGTTGGTCTGGCCGAAGAACTTGGTCGCCGTCTCCGGAAACCGGTTGTCGTCAGCAACGATGTGAACTGCGGCGCCGTTGCCGAGCATCGGTTGGGTGCCGGGCAGGAACACGAGAACATGCTGGCGATTTTTGTCGGCACCGGAGTCGGGGGCGGCCTGGTGCTGAACAACCGGTTGGTCACCGGCCCTCGCGGGATCGCCGGGGAAATCGGCCACGTGACCGTTGAGGTTGGTGGCCGTCCCTGCGGCTGCGGCGGACTGGGTCATCTTGAGACGTTCGCAGGGCGGGCCGGCATCGACGCGGAGATGCGACGTCGGTCCGACGGCGATGCCAATGACTTTCTCTTGTCGCTGGTAGGAGAGTCGCCGCTCAAATCCCGTCATCTTGCTGCCGGCTTGGAGGCGGCCGATCCACTTTCAGTGACCCTCATCGAAGAGGCGGCCCACGCTCTGGCCACCGTTATCGGCAATGTCGCCACCGTGCTCGACCTACCCGTGGTGGTTTTGGGAGGCGGCATCGTCGATCGGCTGGGTGAGCCGTTCCTCGATCAAATTCGTCGGTCACCAGATTTTGGTGGGTACGGATCACAGATCACCGAACTGGTGCTCGCCCGTCGGCTCGACGACGCCGGCGCAGTCGGAGCCGCCATCCTGGCTGCCGACGCCGTTGCCGCCTAAGCACCGCAGTCTCGCTTGCGGGCCTGACTTGGCGCCACCGCTGCGATCTTTGCCACAAAACATCTCTCCAACGGGCCCCCTGGCCTACTCTGGGCATCATCATGAGCACTGATCGATACGTCGGAGTCACCGACGAAAACATCGCCCAGTCGGTTGAGGTGGCGCTCCAAAGCTTGGACGACGACGTCATCTTGGCCGCCGGATGTGTGGTTTACCGTCAAGAGGAAGACGGGCCGAAGATCTTGGTTGTTCATCGCCCTCGCTATGACGACTGGGACCTTCCCAAAGGCAAGCGTGAGGCCAACGAGACCAATCTCGAGTGTGCCGTTCGTGAGACCAAGGAGGAGTCGGGCTACGACGGGGTCATCGAGCGTGAATTGCAGTGGGACACCTACCGCGTTCGTGGTCGCGACAAGTTGGTTCGGTGGTTCCTCATGCGATGTACTGCCGGTGACTTCGAGCCGAACGACGAGGTCGACGAGATCCGTTGGCTCAGCCCCGACGAAGCCCGTGAGATCCTGTCATACGGTCACGCCCGGTCCTTGGTCGATGTTGTCGACAATCTCGCCGCTCCGGACGGTTCAGGCGAAGAAGAATAAGGTCGGCGTCCGGGGGAGTTGGCGGTGACCGACCTGCATCGGCCGGAGGAAGCCGAGTCCAGTACCAGCGCCCGAGGCCTGCTCACGTCGATAACCGGACGTAGCCGTACGGCAGGAGCCGAAGCCTTTGTGGTGACGCCGTTTCAACGGCTGGCGCGAGCCCACGCCTTGTCGGTGGCCGGTGATGCCTTGCTGGCGATCGCCCTGGCCGATTCGCTGTTTTTCGATGTCGACCCCAATGCCGCTCGTTGGCGGGTTGGGGCCTACCTGCTTCTAACGATCGCTCCGTTTGCCTTTGTTGCTCCGTTCCTTGGTCCGTGGATGGACAGGATCCGGGGCGGGCGACGGTTCATGATCATCCTGTCGGCATCGGTCCGGGCGATGCTCATGGCCGCTCTGGTGTTCTACGTGCAGGACTGGCCGTTGTTTCCGTTGGCGTTCTCGATGCTGGTGATGGGTAAGACCTACGCCGTGGCCAAGAGCGCCGTGGTGCCCACCACGGTTCGCACCGAGGAGGAACTGGTTCGGTCAAACTCCCGCCTGGCGATACTTTCGGCTCTTTCCGGAGGACTGGCCGGCATACCAGGTGTTCTTCTTCTGCAACTAGGGGGCGCGCCCTGGGTGTTGGCCCTCGGCGTCGTGGTCTTTGTGGCCGCCGCGGTCGCCGCCACGGCGATCCCCAGCACCACTGTGGCGCCCGTGGCCGAGCGAATGGAGGAGCGGGAAGAGCTCAAAGGCGCCGGAATTCTTGTGTCGTCCAGCGCCATGGGATTTCTGCGAGGCGCAGTCGGGTTTGTGACCATGCTGCTGGCCTTCGCCCTGCGCGGCGGGATCGACCCCGGTCCGACCGCCGCTGGGGTTGAGATCGGGCATCGAGTGCGACAATCGTTGGGATTTGAGGCTCTCGACCTCAGCTCGGGTGGCGCCCCTCCTTGGCATTTTGGCGTTGCCCTTGTTGGCGTGGGCCTCGGTGGCTTGCTGGGCTCCGGGGGAGCACCGAGGTTGCGAACCCGGCTTCGAGAGGAACGTATCCTGGCCTACGCCCTCATTGCTTTGACCGCCCTGTCGCTGTTGGCGGCGATATCAACCGGATTGGCCGGCGCCTTCATCATGAGTTTCGCCATTGCCCTGGCCGCCCAAGGTGGAAAGCAGGCCTTTGACGCCATCGTCCAAAGAGACGCCCCGAGGGCCAACCTCGGTCGTACCTTCAGTCGCTACGAGAGCCGGTTCCAACTGATCTGGGTTGTTGGGGCGATCATCCCGGTGGTGATTCCGCTGCCCGCTCGGGTCGGCTACCTGATGTTGGCCGCAGCCGCCGCGTTTGTGGCGGCAACCTACTGGTTCGGGCGCACGCCGAACCCGGCCGCCATCGTGTCGGATGGAATCGTGGAGGACGGCTTGGATCAAATGGCCGGTCGATTACCGAGACCGCTGGCTGATCGGCTCCGCCAGCGACGGTGGGCTCGCTCCCAACCGGCTGGAGCCGATCCCGACTAGGAGTCTCCGAGGTCGTCAAGACCCGACAGATCGTCGGGGACCTCAAGCTCCAGCTTGTCGCTTTCGTCGCTCAACCCGATACGGGCCAGCCACAAGCCCGGAGCGTCGACTTCGGCTGCGGTGGGCAGGTCGAGTTCGTCGGCCCAAAGCCGACGAAGCCCTTCGTCGGCCGCCCGTTCCACAACACCGAAGATGAAGTTGTCACCCCGGGCCATGGTGTTCTCATCGATTTCGAGGCCGAGCAGGCGCTCGGTGAACTTGTCGGCCGGAGCCACATCGACCAAACGTTCCCGCATTCGTTCCTCGATCAGAGGGGCACTGCGTACGAGGCCGTCGGTGATGACTCGCACGGTGTGATCCACGAAGCCGAGAATGGCGGCCACTAGGGCGTCGAGCTGCGGCACCAGGAGATCGTGGGCCGGCGTTCGCATCAGCGAGAACATCACGTCGGGGTCGCTAATGGCCTGCGACATTTCCTGCAGCTGGCTCAGGTCGGAGAAGTCGCCGAACTCGGCCGCTATGGCCTCCGGGTTTGGACGAAAGGCCGACGCGAAGTCGATCAGCAGGGACTCGAGCCGAGCTTTCACGTGCGGAACCGACAACACGGAGTGGGTGACCAATTCATGGATCAGCACCCACAATCTAAGATCATCGACCGGCACATCCCAGTCGTCGGCGGCGGCATCGATATTGCTGGGAACAACAAGAATCTGGTCGGACGAGCGGGGGATCGGCAGGTCATATTGGCCCAACGTGCGCTGACCAAGATGGCCCAACATGGCACCGGCCGAGGTTGATACAAGCATCGGGCCGAGTGCGGCGAACATCTGCGACATCATCTGAGGCGAGAACAGGGCCGAAAGAGCTCCCATGTCGCCGCCCAGCTCGTCTCCCAGATTTCCGAAATCCGGAAGTTGCTCGTCGGCCATCAAGTCGCTCGATTGGGCCTGGATGCTGGTGGACAACGCCTCGCCGAAGCGCTCGAAGAACGGTCGGTACGCGTTGACGCTTTGGGCACTCCAGACAGATCTGGTGACAGCCGAAACCTTCGCGTCGTTTGGCAACGAGACGCCGGTGGCTTGGGCCACATGAAGCTCGGCAACACGAGCCAGGTCTTCCACCGCGATGCGGTGGGCCGGGTCGAGGTTCGGTTCGGATCCGTTGTCGCCGGCGATGGCGGTTGCCATGTCGGTGGCGGCCTTCCAGGGGTCGGATCCGGCCAGACCCCCAAACAAGGCGTTGAAGTCGAAGAACGGGAATTGCCCGCCGAGTGGATTACTACTACTCACAAGGGCATCGTAGAGGGGTGCGTACGATTCTGGTAACCGGGGCCGCTGGTGCAGTTGGGCGGAGAGTGGTGGCCGAACTGGCCAAAACCCCTGTTCAGAGGCGCATTGTCGCCCTCGATCGGGAGCCCATTTCGTTTCCTGAATTTCCGGTTGAAATTGATGTGGTGATCGCCGATCTGCTCGACGCCGCCCTTGGTCCGTTGTTCGAAGGTGTTGATGCGGTCGTACATCTGGCCGAGGATCGGAGCCGCCGAGTCAACGTCAAGGTCGCCGGTTCGATGTTGCGGCGGGTGCTGCAAGCCGCAGAGCAGGCCGACGTCGATCATGTCGTTGTGTTGTCTTCAGCCCTGGTCTACGGCGCCCATGCCGACAATCCCGTGCCGATAACCGAGGCTCAACCACCCCAACCTTCTTCTCTCAACCATGCTCGAGTCAAGATCGAGTTGGAACGTATCGCCACCCGTTGGGCTGAAGACAACGGAGTGGCTCTCGCCATCCTCAGGCCCGCGGTGGCGCTGGCCGACGGCGAAAGCAGCTGGATCGCCAGCGCGGTCCGGGCTGCGATGTCGGTGCGGCCCGAACAGGTCGATCCACCGGTGCAGTTTGTCCATCACGACGATCTAGCGCGAGCTGTCGCGGTCGTGGTCAACCAACGACTGAGTTCCGTATTCAACGTGGCTGCCGATGGCTGGATCGGGGCCGACGCGTTCAGGGCTCTGCGAGGAGAAACCGAGGTTCGCTTGCCGGAACGGGCGGGTCGGGTACGGCATCAGGCGGCGAAGGCGCTTGCCGACCGGAAGTTGTTGGATCAGCTCCAGCCCTACGTCGCCCACCCGTGGGTGGTGGCCACCGATCGTCTGCGGGCCACCGGATGGAAGGCCGAGTACACCAACGAGGAGGCGTACATCGCTGGTACCACACCGCCGTTGCTGGCATCGCTCGGCCCGCAGAAAAGACAGGAGCTCGCGCTTGGTGCTGCCGGTGTTGTCGGCTTGGCTGCCGCTGGTGCGGCCGCGTGGGTGGCCCGACGATTTTTGCGGCCCTGAGCTCTATCGCCCGAGGGTGGCTACTGCTTGGCCGGGGCGGTGCCGACCGTTATCGCAACTCTTGATCGCAGCCCGCCGCGACTGACCACCAGATCGAGGTCGGTGCCGATCTCCGTTGACCGAACGATGTAGACCAGATGATCGGCGTTTTGCAGGGGCGCGTGATTGACCGAGACCACAACATCATCAGGTTGCAGCAGGTCGTGGGCCGGGCTGGTGGGATCGATGTTGAGCAGCCGTGTCTCGCCGCTCTCGTCAGTGGCGACCTCGACCCCGATCCACGCCGGGCTGGCGCATCCTATGGTGACCAAGGATCGGGCGACATCGGCTGCCGTGGCCAAGGGCACCGCCACGGCCAACGGCGCATCGCTGTTGATCGTCATTCCGACGGCCGTTCCGGTTTCCGCCAGCACCGGAGCGCCGGGGGCCGAGTGGGGTGAAGGTATCGACAGTCGCAGGGAGTCGAACCACGCTCGTCCACCGCCGTTTTCAGCGGCGTCGTTGGTCCTGCTGATGGCGCCCGTCCAGCGCGCCGGGTGATCTTCGTCGAGTTGACCGGCCAACAAATCGATGGCGACATCTTGCCCGACTCCACCTTCGGCCGAGTGAAGCGAGAGTTCCGTCAACCCGTCCAGCCATTGGGACGGACGGATCACGGCGACGTCGGTGTAGACGTCGCGGCCGATCACGTCGGCCTCGGTCCATTGGTCGCTCAGCGCCAACCAGACGGCTGACCTTCCATCGAGCGCCGAGGCGCTGGTCAGAATCATGCCGTCGACTACAAGAAACGAAGCGAGCCGCCCTTCTTTGGTCGGGTTGCTGAACACGCCCGTGATGGCCAGAGCCTTCGCTATCGGGTCGTCCAGTTTGGCGGTGGGGTCGGTGGGGGCCTCGCCGCCTTCGTCACTGCTTTCCTGGCTGAAGGTTGTGAGATCATCGCCCGAGCTGGGGGAGGGGAGGGCCAGTGACGCCGCCGCTCCGTCGGGGGTATCACCCGTTGCGCCACCCTCGCGATCAGAAGACTCGAAGGCCACGTCGGTTGAGAGGTTGCCACCAACCTGAATGGGCACGCCGGCCAGGCTGGCGTAGAGCAGGATGGCGACGGCACCACCAAAGGCGAGGGCCCCAATGGCGGCGAGTGAGCCCACACCGAGACCTCGGTCGGGGACACTCTGCGTAGCTGTAGCCGAAAGCCTGGCAAGTTCCGATGGGTGTCGCCAATGTCGGGTCGCCGGATCCGGAAGTTGACCACCATCGTGGTGGTCGTCGTCCTTGTTCTGCACGAGCTACATAGTACTACTCAGTAGCATGTGAGAATTCGCGGGTCGGGCAGTGAGGTGTGGAGACGGGAGCTTTTCCCCACCTGGAGCCGTCCTATCAGCCCAGGGTGTGGCCGCTCAACCGACCAAGATTGGGACTCGACCCCGTTAGGCTGAAGCCGTGAGCGGACAGATCGACACCGACGTCACGGCTGGAACACTTGATGCCGGCGGCACGGCCGCCGCAGAAGTGCTTTCGGCCCCGGAAACAGGCGACACCTGGACGGGGCTGTCGGCCGCGGCTCTCCCGGTCACGGAAGCTTCGGAGTGGGTTGTCGATCCTCGCTGTGGTGGCGTGGTCGTCTTCACCGGCACGGCCCGCGATCACTCCACCGGTCGCCCCGATGTCACCCGGCTCGAGTACGAGGCTTACGAGTCGCAGGTGGTCCCACGCCTGGAAGAAATCGCCGAGCGAACCAGGAAGCAATGGCCCGACGTCGCACGAGTTGTCCTTCTGCACCGCATCGGTGAGGTTCCGATCACCGAGGCTGCGGTGGTGGTGGCCGTGTCCGCTCCCCACAGGGAGGAGGCGTTCGCCGCGGCCCGATTCGGAATCGACACGTTGAAATCAACGGTGCCGATCTGGAAGCGGGAAGACTGGGCCGAGGGCACGAGCTGGGGTCGAGAAGCGCAACACATCGTCGAGGTTGACGAGCTCTCGTAGAGGCTCCGATCGGCAAGTGGCCTTGGCGCTACCCGCGAACCGCTAGTCGCTCTCGGCTGGGCCGAGAAGATCCTCAGCCGCCTGGCGAACCTGCCAATCCCGATCCTGCAACGCTGTTTGTAAGGCGGCATCGACATCTTCTCCCTCAAACGGGGCGAGGGCTAGCACCGCCCGTCGACGCACGGTGGCAACGTCGGTGCAGGCCTGGAGGATCGAGTCGAGCCCGATTCCCAAGGAGCCGAGGGCGGCAACAGCCGATTCACGGCACAACGCGTCATCGTGGGTTGTGGCTTGCTGTTCCAGCGCCAGACCGACGGCGAAGCGGGTTTCCGGTGAGCAACCGGGGCTGGAAATGTCGATTTCACCCAAGGTGAACGCTGCTATCTCCGAAAGGTGTGGGTCATCTAGGGCAGCGATGACTGCCTCGGTGGCAGCGGCCGCGCCATCCAAGCTCGGGAGAACCTCCAGGGCCCGATACCGAACCTCGGGTGACGGGTCGGAGAGAAACCCGACTACCTGAGCGGGGCTAAGCATGCCCAGGCGGGCCGCGGCGCCGATCGCGACGACTCTGACCCGATGCTCATGCTCGGTCAACGCCCGAATGACCGTGTCACGATCACCCCGATGGCCCGCGACGGCGATGGTTCGACAATATTCAGCTACGTTGTCAGGCTTATTTGCCACTTTTATTTGCCGCTCAAATCTGGAATGCTGTAGGCGGTCATGTTTCAAGACCGCCGAATTTCGCGTCTGCCGCCATTGCTGGTTTCGTGAAATTTGATCCATGCCAACAGAGGAGAATCCATGTCACACATGGTCATTTATCGTGGGTCCGATGGTAAACCGGGCTACCACCAAACCGACGACATTCACGATGCTGTCGGATTCGTTGAGCAGATGCGCAACGAACAGGGTGTCGAACACGCTCGGATCTTCCGCCTCGAAGAGGTGGTGTTCCAGTACAAGCCTTACTACCGCGTGGAACTCGCCGAAGCCGGATCAGCCGTCGGGGAGATTCAGGAAGCAGCCGAAGCCGCTGACAACAACGGTTCGATTTCCACGAACGGCTCTGAAATGAGCGGGGACAATGGCGGCGAGACCAACAACGGTTCCAGCTCCGATAGCGACGGATCATCGAACAGCGATGCCGTCAATTCCGATGAGTCTGGAGACGACACCGCCGACGCCGGCGCCAAGAAGGGCCTCTTCGGCCGCTAGAAGGCCATTGAAGGCCGCCAAAATATTGTGTAGGCACCCTCTAGTGGTGCTTGCGGCTCACATCGGTTGATCGCCACGGTCAGCGGCTGAATCACACCGGCAGGACGGGGACGGAGCCATGGGCTCCGATGAAAGAAAGAATCAGGGCGAACCAGGCGAACAATGGGCCAGGGGGTTTGGTTCCCCGCGCTTGACGATTTGACGAGTGACTAGGCGATTGCCTGTTCAAGAAGATAGAGCACCATCAAGATCGTCAACGTGAACATGCTGGCCAGAAACAGTCCACCGAGCACCACCATCGAGCTCAATGCGAACACGGCGGTGATCCGGCGCCACAGCGGGGTGCGGACGTTGGCGTAGGAGGCGCCCTCGTCGAGAACCGTGTCACCTACTGTCGTGTTGTGAGCTGTTGTGTTGTGAGCTGCTTGGTATGCCACGGATCGAGTTCCTGGTCGAATCTCAGCCGATTCTGTTGGATTGGTTCACGGCCTTCTGACGCCCAAGTATGGCCGTAGTCGTTGCTTGTCAGTGCTTAGTCCCGGAATGTTGCTCATTTTCTGGGGCCTTTCGGTCTACCGCTGTAGGTTTTGTGCTGGTAGGTCCGATAGGAGAGTGATGGACAACGACCAGGGCAGTCTAGCCGACCCCCATTCCGAACCGAGGTCAACCCACGGGAGACCCGTGCCCGGAGTGGCGGCTGTTGAGACTCTCGACGACGCCCGTCGATCGATCCTGAAATGGGTTGGCGGCATGGTGTTCTTTGTGGTCGGTGCCGCCGTCGTTGGCGGACTTCTGTTCAAAGTGCCCTACGTCGCCCTGGTACCCGGATCGGCTCGCGATACGGAACCGCTGATGACTGTTGAGGGCATCGACGAGTTCCCAAGCGATGGTGAGCTGCTGTACACGACGGTCAGATTGCGGCAGCGACCCAACTTCTGGGAGTACCTGATTCTCCGACTGGATCCTGATGCCGAGGTCGTTCCGGAGCAGAACATCCTGGGTGACCGCACTCCCGAGGAGAATCGCGAGTTCAACCTGGAATTGATGAACAACTCGAAGCAGGTCGCTGTGGCGGTTGCCCTCGAGCAACTTGGGTACGACGCGGTGCGGACCGACGCCGTAGTGATCCAGGCGATCGTGGCCGGCGAGCCGGCCGACGGAATTCTCGAACCCGGCGATTCGGTGCTGTCGATCAACAATGAGCCCACTCTCAACACCGGAGATCTTGTCACGGTTCTTGGCCGATATCAGCCTGGTGATGAGATCGACCTCCTTGTTGAGCGGTTCACCACCCAGGAGACCTCTACGTACACCATCACTCTGGGAGAACACCCCGACAAACCCGGCGGCGCGTTTCTCGGCGTCCAGCCGGCCGATCGCCTCGACTTCACCACCGACTTTGACTTTGTCGTGGACATCGACTCCGGTTCGGTTGGTGGCCCCTCGGCCGGCCTGGCCTTTACTTTGGCGGTTCTCGACCAACTGACCGAAGGAGAGCTGACCGGTGGCAACCGGGTGGCTGTCACGGGCACCATCAACGCAGCCGGCGACGTTGGCCCGGTGGGTGGGGTTCAGCAGAAGACCGCCGCGGTTCGAGATCTTGGCGTTGACGCCTTCCTGGTTCCGGCCGGCCTGGGCGAAGCCGAAATCGCCATTCTCGAAGATAAAGCCGGAGACAACCTTGAGATAATTCCCGTCGCCACGATTGAGGATGCGCTGGTTGCGCTCGACTCATTGGGTGGGGATATCGATGCGGTCGACGAGTTCGCCTCCGCCAACAGAAGCGATCGCTGATCGGCAAATCGGCGGTTTTGGCTGAAACTAGCTGAAAACAGCTGCTTGTCGTCATTGTCCAGGGGTCCAGCACTTGCCGGGCTGGGCGTCGTAGCATCGTGTTATGTCTATGCAGAGTGACCACGAGTTCGCTCCTACCCAGATCGCCGCAGTCGAGTTTCCCACCGCCTTTCGCGGATACGACCAGGAAGCCGTACGCCGCTATCTGACCCGTCTGTCATCGGCGTTGGAGGAGAACGGCGGCGATGCCCTCGCCGCGCTGTCTCGTACAACGACGTTGGACCGGATCGAGGAGCTGGAAGAGGAGAACGACTCTCTCCGTTCGGAGGTGCGCGACCTGGAGTTGGAGTTGGTCCAACGGTCCGTTGACGGGCCCGGCGACGAAAGGGCTGAAGGCGACGCCGACGTTGTCTTCGGCGACTTCGAATCCGGCTTCGACGAGCACCGAGCGATCGAGCTGCTGGGCAAGGAAACGGCCCGGGTGCTCGAATCGGCCCGGTCGGCCGCGGCCGACATCGTCAAGAAGGCTGAACGTCAGGCCAAGACCATTGAGAAGGACGCTCGCTCCGAACTCTCCGAAGCCCGTCGCAAGTCCCGCCGGTTGATGGCGGAGAAACAAGCCGAGGCTGAAGAGTTGGTCAAGAAGGTGGCCACCGAAGCCGAAGAGGCGGCCGAGCGGATGCGATCCGATGCCGACCAACACCGCGAGATGGTTCTGTCGGAATCGAAGAAGATCATGAGCGACGCCGAAGCCCAGGCGGCCGCCGACGAGAAATGGGCTCAGCAGCGGGCCGAACAGATCGTCGCCGACGCCGAAGCCCTTCGCCAGCAGCTGCTGTCCGAGCTTGTGGTCGAGCGCACCCGGGTTCGCACCGACATCGAAAAGGTAACCTCGGCCCGCGACCGACTGGTAATGGCCCTTGTGGTGGCTCGTTCGGAACTCGATGACATGTCGCAACAGCTCGACGTTGTGGCCGAGCCCCTGGCCGACGGCCCCGACACCGCAGTTGATGTGGATCTTGGTGAAGCCGAGGCTCAAGCCCAGGTCGATGAGCTCGTGGTCAAGCTTGACGAGCAATTGCCGGCTATCACGGAGGGACGGGCCAAACGCTCAAAGAGGACCCGACAGTCCGGACAGTCAGGACAATCCGGGCGGGCATCCAAGCAGCAGAAGAAGGGCCGGAGCGGCGAGGCCAACGAAACCGACGACGTGATTGATCTCACCGAAGAAGCCAACGACGTCGAAGTCGACGATCCGTCAGACGACGGTGGCAAAAAGTCCGGGTCCAGCGCCGGCCAGGGTCGGTCGGGTCAGTCGCCGCGCCGCTCGAATAAGCGGACGTCATCAAGCAAATCCGGTGGCCGCAACGGTTCGAGCAGAAGGAGCGCCAAGAGGAACCGTGGCGCCGGATCGAGTGCCGAACCGGCCGCTGACGCCACAACGTCGGGTTCCGCCACCGCGTTGGCCGAGCCGATCGACGAGGCCGATCTTCTCGAAGACGAGTTGGTCGAAGCAGAAGTCCTCGAGGCCAAATCCGACGAGGATGTTATGGAGACCAATGACGACGGGGATCCCACGGTAGATGCGGTAGGCGTGGATGACGGCGCTGGCGAGCAGGCCGAAACCGATATTGAAGATCAACTTGACGATGCTGTCGACGAAGAGACCGATCAGGACGATGAGGAAGACGTTGATCCAGACTCGGAACTGAGTCTGATCGAAGGATTCAACACCATCGAGCTGACCGAATCGGAGCTCGGACTGTCTCGAATCGGAGGGGAAGAGGCCGAGGGCGAAGCACTCGACCAGGTCATCACCACTGTGGCCTCACGGGAGCAGGGTGAACACATCGAGGGCAATCGCGGTGATCTTCTCATCGACGACGAGTACCGAGGCCGTTTGCCGTCGGCCATCGCTGCCCGCGACGCCGCCCTCGGACGGGCCGACGAGTTTCACCGGTCGATCAGGCGGGCGTTGAACGACGACCAGAGCGAGGTCCTCGACCGCCTACGAGTCGGTCGGGGAGCAATCGAGGTGTCCGAGCTGCCACGATTCACCGACCAGATGGAGCGTTATCTCCAGCCGCTGCGAGATGGTCTGGCTCCGGTCGCGCTGGCCGGCGCCAAGGCCGGAGGTCGGCGGGAGATCTCGGCTGGAGTCCTCGACAACCTGGCCAAGCAGTTGGCGAAGTACATCGTCGATCAAGTTCGTATTCCGGTCATCCGGGAAGTGGAACACGCCACGGACCACGACAGGGAGAAGTTGTTCGAGCCGATCCGTTCGATCTACCGCGACTTTCGCAACACCGGTCTCCTCGATCTGGCTGACGACGCGCTCTACGAGTCATTTGCGATCGGTCTCTACGGGGCGATTCCCGCCGATGAACCGGTGGTGTGGCTGCTTGATCCTCGTCACGACCCTGATCCGGTCTGTGAGATCAACGCCGGGCGTACTGGAGTGCTGAAGGGCCAGAAGTTCCCCAGCGGGCACCTACGGCCGTTGGCCCTACCCAACTGCCGATGCCTGGTAGTGGCCGACTGACCATTGGAGCGAGGTCTGGTTGGGGCCTAGGGCGACTAGCCTCAATCAGTAATGCGCATCATTCGTGATCGACCCGGAACATCCCGCCTGCGAATAGGCGTTGCGCTGGCTGCCGGCGCCGCGTTCGTTCTGTTTCTTTCCGCCAACGGAATCGCCAGTGTCTACACCGACTGGCTGTGGTTCGACAACCTCGGCATCGGGTCGGTCTGGGTAACCCACGTCGGGGCCCAGCTCACCTTGGCATTGGTCTTTGGTGCCATCTTCTTTGTGATTTTTTGGGGCAACCTCGTGTTGGCCGATCGGCTCAAGCCGGAGATTCGCCCTGTCTCGGCCGAAGAAGAGCTCGTCGAGCGGTACCACCAAGTGGTGGGAGCTCAGGCTGGTCGGCTTCGGCTGGGTCTCGCTCTGCTCTTCTCGTTCATTGCCGGAGCCAACACCTCGGCCCACTGGCGCACCTGGCTCTTGTTCCGAAACTCTCAGGAGTTCGGCGTGGAGGACCCGCTCTTCAACCGTGACGCCGGCTTTTATGTGTTCCGGTTGCCGCTGTGGTCGTTCCTCGTCGACTGGTTTTTCGCGGCGCTCGTCCTCACCCTCATCGTGGTCCTCATCGCCCACTACCTCAACGGTGCCATTCGGCCGTCGGTACTCGACCAACGGGTGAGCCGATCGATCAAACTTCATGTGTCGATCCTCATGGCCACCCTGGCGTTGCTGCGAGCGGCCGACTATTGGTTCAATCGCTTTGATCTCGTCAACTCAACCCGGGGAGCGTTCGACGGAGCATTGGCCACCGACGTACTCATCCAGGAGCCGGCCTACCGGTTGCTGACGTTGATCTCGATCTTCTGCGCCGGATTGATCATCCTCAACATATGGCGCCCCGGTTGGGGTCTCCCCCTCGTTGCAGTGGCGATCTGGCTCGTGAGTCACTTCGCCGTGGGCAACGCCTTCC
This sequence comes from Acidimicrobiales bacterium, assembly GCA_965216355.1. GTDB lineage: Bacteria > Actinomycetota > Acidimicrobiia > Acidimicrobiales > SZUA-35 > JAHELU01. The sequence continues at coordinate 4,470,843 of CBDCFR010000013.1, read as the reverse complement.
CCCTGGCCTACCAACGGCTTCGGGTCGCTCCTGAACAGTCGGTGCGGGAGTCGGAGTTTGTCGGTCGCAATATCGAAGCCACTCGTTTCGCCTACGGTCTCGACTCCGAAAGTTTGGAGCGGGTCGACATCGACTACAAAGAAGGTCTGACCGGCGAAGAGGTGGACGAGTACGCCAACGTGCTCCAAAACGTGCCGGTCGTTGATCCCCAGTTGGCCGTCGACGAAGTGGTGCGCAACGAGGGCGATCGTAGGGAGTACTTCTTCAATTCGCCGCTCGACGTGGGTCGGTACGAAATCGATGGTGAGATTCGGCCCGTGGTCCTCTCGGCCCGCGAGCTGGCCATTAACGAGGTCGAGAACGTTTGGGAGCGACAACACGTCATCTTCACTCACGGATACGGCGTCGCCATGGCCGCCCAATACGACACCGATGGCGTTCCGGGCACTCGGGAGACTCGTGAACTCGACTACCTCGTAAGAGGAATCGGAGATATCGACATAGCCGAGTCGTTTGAGCAGCCGTTTGACCAGCCGCGAATCTACTACGGCGATGGCTTTGGCGGCTACGCCATCGTCGGTGCATCCCGACAAGAAGTGGACTACCCCACAAACTCCGGGTCGCAGCTGTATACCTATGGCGGGTCGGGCGGCGTACCCATGGGCTCCCTTTCACGTCGGGCGCTCTTTGCCCTGAGGTTCCGGCAGCTCGATCCGCTGATCTCATCCAACATCACGGATGAATCAAGGGTCATCTACAACCGCGACGTCACTCGTCGGGTTCGGGAGATGGCGCCCTTCCTACGGTTCGACAGCGATCCCTACCCCGTGGTGGCCGATGGCAATCTTTTTTGGATCATCGACGCCTACACCACGACCTCCGACTATCCCTATTCACAGTCGGTGTCCACCCGTCAATCGGGCACCGACCTCACGAGGGGCTACAACTACGTCCGGAACTCCGTCAAAGTGGTGGTCGACGCCTACGACGGTGACGTCAAGATGTACGTGGTCGACGAAAGCGACCCGCTCATTCGAGCCTGGCGTGGAGCATTCCCCGACCTGTTCACCGATGGCAGCGAAGTTCCGCCGGCGATACAGGAACACTTCCGTTACCCCACCGATCTTTTCACCGTGCAGACCGACATGTGGTCCGACTATGTAGTCGACGGCCCTACTGACTTTATTCAGGGGAACCTGGCATGGTCAATCGCCTCCGAGCCGCCAATCGAGGCCGAACAGCCGGAAGATCAGACTCCGGCTGCGGCACCGCCCATGCCTCCGCAGTACATCATGATGCGCCTACCCGGTAGCGACACTCCCGAGTATGTGTTGCAGCGGGCGTTTGTTCCTCGTTCCGGCGTGGCCGGCGACACTCAACGGCCCGAGTTAACCGGCATCATGGTGGCGCGCTCCGACCCGGAGAACTATGGCCAGCTTGTTTTGGTCGAGCTGCCGCTCGGTGAGATCAACGCCCCCGATCTCGTCCATTCCGAGATTCGCAAGAGTGAGGACCTCACGAAGTTCGTGCGAGAGAAGGAAGGCGCCAAGGTCGAGTTTGGCGACATGGCGATCGTGCTCGTCGGCGACACCATCGTGTATGTCCGACCGGTGTACGTGGAGGCCAATAGCGGCACGGCGGTACCAGAGCTACAGCGGATTGTTGCCGTCAACGGTGATCGCATCGAGATGGGCAACACCGTGGAGGACGCCATCAACAAGCTCGTCGGTCGGCCAACTGCTGCTTCGCCGACAGTCGACACCGGAACCGAGAACGGGACTGCGCCCGATATAGGTGATTACAATCCAACCGGCAAGTCGGTTGTGGAGCTGATCAGCGAGGCTGAAAGCTTCCTGGCCTCAGCAGACGAGCTTGAGCAAAACAACCCAGAAGAGGCAGCCCGACTGCGTGGGATGGCACAGCGGGCTCTCACTGAAGCCGGCGCTCTTCTTGGGGGATCACCCCAGTCATCTAGAGCTGAATCGAGCGATACCTAGGCCCCATAGGGGGCGACGTCTGGCCACGCCGTCCGGGTCGATCGGCTCAGTTGCCCGACCGGAAGCAAATTCCTGCTAGCCGATTCGACAATCTTCAGGGTATTGTACGGAGTAAGGCCCGATCGATGTTTGAATTCTTCGCGGCGGAAGGTTATTCAGGCACCGGTCGGGCCGTCTCGCGCCCAACGTTGGGTGGTGAGGATCGAGCCCGGCCCCGATTGCGGCGCAAACTTCGGCTGCCCGATCGGCAAGCGGTTACGCTCTAGGGAACGATCAGCCAAGGAGTCTGCCATCATGTTCCGTCGAGTAGATCCGTCGTCCCTGCGAGTGCCGGCGCCGGAGGACACCCTTCCCGGACGCAGCGAGGAGATGCCGATCCCTTCGGCTCACTACGTGAACGGCAACCCGCTTGCGCCGCCGTTTCCTGAGGGTACTGACACCCTTATTGTCGGGATGGGCTGCTTCTGGGGGGCCGAGCGGTTGTACTGGCAACAAGCCGGTGTGTACACCACCGCGGTCGGTTACGCCGGGGGGACCACTCCCAATCCCACGTACCAGGAGACCTGCACCGGGCAGACCGGCCACACGGAAGCGGTGCTGGTGGTGTATTTCCCCGAGCAGGTGGAGCTCGAAACCCTCTTCAAGATCTTCTGGGAGAACCACGACCCCACCCAATACATGGGGCAAGGCAACGACATCGGCACTCAGTACCGATCGGCGATCTACGCTAATTCGCCCGCCCAGCTGGCCGCTGCCGAAGCCAGCCGTGACGCATATCAGAAGCAACTTGCGGGTGCCGGCTACGGCGAGATCACCACCGAGATCGCCACGGCCGGCAAGTTCTATTACGCCGAGGAATATCATCAGCAATACCTGGCCAAAAACCCTGGTGGATACTGCAACCACGGGTTCTGCCAGATCGGCTACGACCCAGTTCCGGCCCAGTGAGCGATGCCACATCGGAGTCCGTGTTTCGGCGGCTGCATCGGCCGGGCAAACCGTTTGTGCTCGCCAACGCCTGGGACATAGGTTCGGCCAAGGTATTGGAGGCGCTCGGTGCCGAGGCAATCGCCACGTCGTCCGCTGCTCACGCGTTCACGCTTGGGCGGCCGGATATGGGGCGCGTGAGTCGCAGCGAAGCGCTTGACCACGCTCACCAGATGGTTCAGGCCGTTTCGGTCCCGGTGTCGGGCGACTTAGAAAACGGATACGGGCACAGCCCATCGGCGGTGGCCGAAACCGTTCGTATGGCCGCCGAGGCCGGTTTGGATGGCTGCTCCATCGAGGACACCAGCCTGCCCGATCCAACTCCGTATTCTCAAGACCAGGCTGTGGCCCGGATTGAGGCAGCGGTGGAGGCGGCCCGATCAGCCGAACACGACTTTGTTCTGGTGGCTCGCGCGGACGGCGTGATGAACGGCCGGTACAACATGGCCGAGGCAATCGCCCGGGTCGAGCGTTACGAGGCCGCCGGAGCGGATTGTGTCTACGTGCCCCTCCCACCGACGATGGAGGATCTGGCCGCTGTCTGTTCCGCCACAACTCTGCCGGTGAACGCCCTGGCCGCCGGGCCATTCGCTCAGACAACGGTTGAGGATTTCGCCAGAATCGGTGTGGCTCGAATCTCCATCGGATCGGCGCTGGCTCGGGTCACGCATCAAGCATTGATCGATGCCGCTCGGCGTTTCCTAGGCGCCGCCGGCGACTTCAGCCTTCTCGGCCAAGCGGCGTCCGGCGTTGAGATCGACCAGATGCTCGAGACTCAAACCGGATAGCGCCCAGGCGAACGCTGGTGCCGGCTAGATGTTGGTCCTCGTCGCTGCTGGGCCAAATGAACAGGTTTTGACTACGGTAGATATGTGGACCGTCCGCAGATCTCCGTGCAACTGCTTGGGGGCTTCAAACTCCAGTATCAGGGTGGCGAGATAGCGTCGCTGGCCCGAAAGCCGGTGTCGGTCCTGGCCTATCTCATAATGAACCGAGATCGTCCACAGACCCGCGATCTGTTGGCGGGCCGATTCTGGTCCGACCTGGCCGAAGACAAAGCTCGGAAACGACTCAGCAACGCCCTGTGGCAGATTCGGGTTGCGCTGCGCGATCTCGACCTCGAGGATCTTGTGGAGGCCACCACCACTACGGTGCAGGTTTCCCGGCACTGGCCGATCGAGGTCGACGTGGAGGAGTTCGAGCGACGGCTCGACGACGTCGAGCGTGAGATGTCTCACGGTCAGGTGCGGGCCCGGGTGGCCGAGAACCTGACCGAGTTGATCACCGACTATCCGGGCGATCTGCTCGCCGGCTACTACGACGACTGGATTGAGCTGGACCGAACCCGGGTCAAGGAGCGGCATTCACGGGCGCTGCTGCAGATAATCAAGCTGCACAAGGGGCGCTCCGACTATGTCACCGCCCTTCGTTACGCACGCGATCTCGTGAGTCATGATCCGCTGGCTGAAGAGTCGCACCGAGAAGTCATGCGGCTCTGTGCCCTCCTCGGACAATCGGCGGCGGCTGACCGGCAGTATCAGGTGTGTTGTCGGCTGCTCGAAGACGAACTCGGCGTTGAGCCCTCTTGGGAAACGACCGAGCTCATGGAACGGATTCGCGCCGAGTCATCCGCATCCACGGCTCCGCTTGCCGCCCTCGATGGGCTGGACACCCCGATGGTGGGTCGAGCTCGGGAGCGGGCATCGCTGCTCTCCCGGGTCGATGATCTGATGGCCGGAAGCGGAGGGCTCATTCTTATCGAGGGTGAACCGGGAATCGGCAAGTCGCGTTTGGTGGAAGATCTCATCGACAGCGCCGAGTGGCGGGGGGCCCGCATTCTTGCCGCCGGGCACACCGAGGTCAGCCGGCTACGCGCCTACCAGGGCCTGCAGGCGGCACTGGCTCCAGCCACAGCCGGGCTCCGGGGTGAACACCTGGCCGAAGTGATCGAGCAGGTCTGGCTTGAACACGCGGCCCAGATCTTTCCCGAACTTCGTCGCTACACCAGCGGACCGAAGGCGCTCCTGGCGCTGCGGCCTGAAGAGGAGTTGAGCCGGACCAACGAGGCCCTGGCCCGGGTGCTGTTGGCCCAGGGAAGCCTTGGTCCGACGCTGCTTGTTTTGGAAGACGTGCACTGGTGTGACGATGACTCGATCCACGTACTCACCAATCTCGGACAGCGCCTGTCGAGGAGTGGGGTGCTCATCTGTTTGAGCTACCGGCGGTTTGAAGCCGAGCAAACCAATACCATCTGGTCCGGCATCTCTGCTCTGGAGGCGGCGCCCGGAACAACCCGTGTGGTTCTCGGAGCCTTGAATCGCACCGAGATTCGTCAGCTGGTGTCCGATGAGGTTGGACCGGGCGCATTGCCGAGCCGCGTGCTTGAACATCTCGTAGAGGAGTCAGGCGGAAACCCTCTCTACCTGCTTGAGGCGCTGCAAGATCCCGATTCGCTGCTCAATGCCGATCTATCCGCCGAACCGCACGCCGAAGGAGGACACTTCCCGGTGAGGGTCGCTCGGGCTTTACAGCACCGGCTCGATGCTCTCCCGGCCGACGTTCTCACGGTGATGCAGGCCATGGCCGCCCTCGCCGAGCCGTGTGCGTCTCAGATGGTTTCCGAGATCGCCGGCCTTGATCGCCGCCGGACGTTGGCCGGCTTGACGGAGGCTGTCAGCCGTGGCTTCCTCGTCGAGGTTGGTGCCGGTGTGTGCCGGTTCGGCCACGACCAGACCCGCCGGGCCGTCTATCACGCCATGGAACCCGGTGAGATCCTCGGTTGGCATGATCAGATCTTCGAGGTGCTGGTGTCGGCGACCGATCCGGCGACGGAACAAGTAGCCTATCATGCCGATCTGGCCCACCGTTGGGACGAGGCGGTGCGCTGGCACACCGACGCCGCGGTAGCCGCCTACGCTCTCAACGCCTTCGGTGTGGCCGCGGAACACTACCGGCAGGCCGATGAAGCAGCTGGAAACGGCCAAATCCCCGATCTCGGCCGGATCGACGAGCTGCTGCGGTACGAGAAGGTGCTCGACATTCTCGGCCGGCGTGAAGAGCAACAGTCCCTGTTGAAACGGTTGGAGAACCTCGATCTTCCGTTCGCATCACGTATCGAACTGGCCGAACGACAGGCGTGGCTGTTGGGCTACACCGACCGGCATGATGAGGCGGCGGCGCTGGCGACGCTTTGGGCCGATCGAGCGACCGATGCCGGTTATCCGAATCACCAGCTGCTCACCGCCCTTGGCGTTGTTCGTTACTGGCACGGCAGCCTCTACGAGTCGATCGATGCGCTTCGTGAGGCCTTGAAGACCGTGGATGAGCCGTCGTCCGAGGTTGCCATCAAGAACTACCTGGGTCGTGCGTTGATCGACCTCTCGGAGTTCGACGAAGGTAATGCTCTGCTCGCCGAGGCTCTGGCGGCAGCTGAGGAGCTAGGTGACGTTCGCAGTCAGGTGGAGGCGTTGATTCACCAGTCGGCGTCAGCCTTCCGGCGAGGTGAGCCCGCCGAAGCCACATCGGCCATGGAAGCCAGCCTTGAGCTCAGTCGCCGGATCGGTTACCGCCATGCCGAAGGCGTGTCGCTGGCCAATCTTGCCACGACCCGTGCCAGCCAGGGTCGAGCCGGACATGCGTTGCCGCTGTTCACCGAGGCCTCCGAGGTTTTCGATTCACTGTCGAACTCGAGAATGAAGGCGATCGTTTGGTTTAACCTCGGAGAGGTTCTTCACAGCTTCCTCGGCGCCAACGATGAGGCGGCGTCCTACTTCAACTCGGCGGCCGAGTATTTCCGCAGCGTTGGTGATCGTCGATTCGAGATGTTGGCAATCGCCAAGCTTTCGGGCATTGATTGGCAGAGCGGGCGGCGTCGCCTGGCGCGGCGTCGTCTACAGAGTCTGATTGAGCAGTCCAAGGGAGCGGGCGATGCCCGCGTTGAGCTGGAGGCTCGCAGAATTGCCGCCGAGTGTGCCTCCTCGGTTGGAGAACACGAAGACGCCATTGATCATCTCGACCGGGCGCTACTACTCATTGAGGAGCAGGCTCTGGCCCTGGTCCTGCCCCACGCACTTGCCCATCGGGCTTTGGCGGCCCTGGAGGCGGGGCGGCACGAGGAGGCTCAGCGGTTCGCCGAACGGGCGGCTCCGGCCAACGGTCCGGAATCAGACTTCGGTCTGATCACGGCTTGGCGGTGCGGCACGGTCTTTCGTCGGCTCGGTCATCTCGATGACGCCGTGGCCCAGTTCACGCTGTCGTATCAGTTGCTCGACTCCAACCTTGATGGGCTCGATCTTGAGAAGGCGTCGGCAGCCCGAAGTTTGCCCCGATTTGCCGCGATCATCGAGGACTACGAGCGCTACGAGGAACGAACGACGGAGGTCGAGCTGCCGTCGATCACTGCGCCGACAGGTAGGCCCCTGGTTGCCTCTGATTACGTAACGGTCCAGTGGACCGTGTCGAACCCTGTGGACTGGGAGGTCGACTCGGCAGGCGAACGGCGAAGAAATCGAGTCGAGCGGCTCTGTGATGAGGCGGTTCAACAGGGTGGCCTGGCCCGCGTTCACGACCTTTCGTCGGCGCTGGCGGTGAGCGAACGCACGATCAAACGAGACCTCGCTGAACTCCGGGCAAGCGGTCGACAACCCAAAACTCGACGCTCATCGTGACCAGTGGTGGCAAAGATACCCACAGATTCAAGAAAATCTGAGAATTTATTCCCTGTTGATGCAGCGCGAATGACCTGGTCAGAGCATGTTTGACGGTGATGGCCCCATGGTTTGGCCTCAAGCTTCTGCCTATCCGAGATAAGCAGCGGAGAGACCTTGGACAGACTCAGAAGCAGTACTTCCCTAGGCCGGAAGTCAGCGGATCGTCTCTCACACTTAGGAGTCATACTAATGTCTCGTCGCCTGTTTGTCCTCGCTTCTTCGATTTCTGCGGTTGTCGCCGGCGTTGTTCCCGGTATCAACACCGTCGGTTGGATCCTCGGGGCCTAGCTCAATTCTTGACCCATCTCAGTCTTTCTTCCGCCGTGGCTGAGGTGGGTCTTCCTGCTGGCACACTCGCAGCAGGTCACCTGGGTGTAACCGTCGCAGAAACCTAGCGCTGCGACGGTTACACCCTTGGTCTAACTGAACAGGTCTACTCACTCGCTATCCCTCCATATCCCTGAAAGCGCGTGAGTTACGAGACTTCCTCGAACGCCGGACGTTCAACCACCGTTCCCTGATCGGGGCGATGCAGCCGGGGTTTGGGGAAGCTCTCGTTTTGTCGGAATTTCGGGGTGGTGCGCAGCGTCAGGGGCGTTACCATAGACAACCTACTCCGCGGGGTAGAGCAGCCAGGTAGCTCGTCGGGCTCATAACCCGGAGGTCGCAGGTTCAAATCCTGCCCCCGCCACCAAATTGAAAGACCCGGAGCCTAGGTTCCGGGTCTTTTCTGTTGTCGGCGGTTGGTTGAGACAGTCGGTGGCGAGGCGGGGTCGCTAGACCTGATCCGCTAATGCCCCGGCTTCGTTGTGCCGACACACGGGGAGCGGCTTGCCGACACCAAGCCGCACTATCATCAGACAGTTCGGGTGGAGAGAAACGTGAAAAACGACAGGAACAACTCCGGCACGGTGCGCACGGCCTTACTGCCGTTGATGGCAGTGTTTGCCGGGCTTGGTTTGGTGCTGACTGCATGCCAGTCGAGCGCCGACGAGGTCGCCGCCACCGAGGCCGGCGGATCCGGGAACCAAGCGACCGGCCAGACTCTCGATTCCGAGCCTCAGGCCGATGCCGATCTGGCCGTGTTGGACAACGCCGAGAAGGTACTGGTCGACGACGGCACCTCGGAGGCGTCCAGCGAGAGCGGTGACGCCGAGTCGGGAACCGCGGATACGAGTCCCAGTGAGCTGCCGGCGTCCGACGAGGACGACGGTGACGCTGGAGCAGCAGCGTCTTTGCTGGCTGAGGGAATGCAGGCCGCGGTGGAAGCCTCCTCTTATCGGGTGGCCGGACAGCTCACTATCGAGGCCGCCGATATTCCCGGATCTGCTGCCGCCATCGTCTTTGAGGGCGGACACGATCATCAGGCCAATACCACGGAGGTGACCGTCGATCTCTCCGGGATGGGGCAAATGCTGGGCGAGGTGGACGAGGATGGCGATCTCGCCTTCTTCGAGATGTTCTTCGCCGACCCGATTGAGTTGATCATCATCGACGACACCAGCTGGATCAACTGGGATCTCCTGGCGATGTTCGCGCCGTCCGACGGTGGGGATGTGTGGCTTGAGATGGAGTCGGAGCAAGGAAGCGCGATGGTCGACGATCTTGGCGCCGATACCGGTGTTGGCGACCCGATGGAGATGCTCGACGCGTTACGGTCGGCCGCCGGCGACGTTGAGGATCTCGGTGCCGATGTGGTGAGAGGAACCGATGTCACCCACTACCGGATGATGGTCGACCTGCGGGAGCTGGAAGCCATGCTGCCCGAGGACGAGGCGTCCTCCCTGGATGACGACCTCGGTGAGCTCAACCCCGAGGTTCCGGTTGACTTCTGGCTCGACGGCGATGGACAACTCCGCCGGGTCCTGTTGGTACTCGATTCACCCGAGGCGGTCGACAGCGAAGCGGCCACGATCACGCTCGACGTGGAGCTGTTTGACTTCGGCCAGGACCTGGGAATCGAACCGCCCCCGGCCGATCAGATTCTCACCGAAGACGACCTCGGCTTCGACCTTGCCGGTGAACTGTAGGCTCGGCGATTCAGCTGTGCACGGCGGCCAGTAACTGCTCGACCGACGGCCGGGCATCCGGGGAAGACGGGCGGAAGGCCGCCACGACGTTGCCTTCCGGGCTGATCACAAAGTCTCCGCCCAGCTGCCTTGTGTCCTGCGTGAGACGCTGCAGTCGTCGACCGCGGCGAACCAAATCAACATACATCCGCAGCGAGCCGGGATTCCAAACTTCCCGCAGCGAACCTCGACGAAGTTCGAACAGCGAATAGACTCGACGATCGATGTCAGCCAGAAACGGAAACGACACCCCGAGGTGGGCCCGGCGAACAGCCAACTCGGCGGGCTCGGCGTCGAAGCCAACAACGGCTACCGCTGTCGAACCGAACTCATCGAGGCGATCGCTCACGGCGATCAGGTGCTCTTGGCACGGCAGTCAACTGAGGTGACGATGGAAGATCAGCAGCACCTTTCGGCCCCGTAGGTCGCTCAGCCGCCACGGATTACCTTCGTGATCGGAAAGCGTGAAGTCGGGGACCGGCGATCCGACGTTCATATCGTCTCGATCCCGGCGCTCCGGATCATGGGTGAAGGTGCTCGGGAACGGTTAACCCGAGCTCGTCGGCCAGCATCATTCCCGCTTTGGAAGTGCGCACGCCGATCGCGTCGAGCAGCCGGTTCATCATCTGGAAGTTGCCGCAAACGGTTGCCGCTCGAATCGTCGCCTCCTGGCCGGCAGCTTCCACGAGGCGAGCCCGGGCGGAAGTCATCTGCACGGTGTCCCGGGCGATGGCGGCATCCACAAAGTCGAGGAGCTCACCACCCGACGGAAGCTGAGAATCGACCGAACGGTTGACGATCGATCGGAGTTCGGCTTGTCGGTCGGTCTTTCGGGCACTCACACGGAGCATCTGGGCGTGGGCCAGCAGTCAAAAGAAACACTCGTTGAGCAGCGAGGTTCGAGCCGCCACCAGCTCCATCTGAGTGCGGTGTAGGCCACGGGAGATATCCGAATCGCCCATCTGAGGCATCGTCAGATACAGGGCGCCGTGAAGTTCATCCCACGCCTTTTCCTCGTCGGGCAGCAGCGACAGCGCCGTCGGGGGGTAGGCGGTGCCGATGGTGGGTATCCAGCCTCCGTCGATGGCCGCGCCAGGCGCAATCCGGCCTGTAGGCGGATCGTCCGTGGCTTCGGGCACGGGAGCCGGTTCCAGTCCCAACGCGAAGTGGGCGGTGTCGACGGCGACGAGGCGAGAGGTAAGGCTCAAGATCTCCACGTAGGTCTCAGCTGTCATCCCCGCGCTCAGAATCGTGGCCACGGTGTCTTGGCGAATGGTGTGGGCCTCGTTGGTGAGCAGCACTGCAAGCGCTCGTTCCTGATCGCCGAGCGAATCAGCGGGCGCCTGAGCTCGGTCGGCTGGATCCTTGCTATCGAGAGCCTCACGAATCGCCATGGCAAGCGCCCGGCGCCGCCGTCCGTTGAGTGTCGCCCCGGCAACACTTGCTGATCTGACGGTGTCGTTCACCGCGGTCGCTTCTCGCTCGGGCAGTGGGATGGGGGCACTGTTTGACACGTCCCCATCTTAAGGCGATTGGTTGGGGCGGTGTTGCCCAGGCACAATTGGCAGGTGCCCGAATCCAACCCTTCCTCGCCGTCCGACGAAACCCCAATATCAGAGTCATCGGCAACGATCGCCGACCGCTGTGTGGACGCCCTTACCAACCTCGGCATCGACCAACTGTTCTGCCTTCCCGGGGTACAAAACGACCCCTTCTTCGATGCGCTGGTAGATGCTCCTCACATCCGTCCGATCGTTACCCGCCATGAACAGGGTGCGGCCTACATGGCTCTGGGGGCCTCCCAGGCAACCGGTCGCCCGTCGGCCTTCGCAGTGGTACCCGGGCCCGGCCTACTCAATGCCGGCGCGGCGCTCACCAGCGCCTACTGGGCCGGAGGTCGAACGCTGGCCATCATCGGTGCCATCCCCGAGTTCCAGCGCGGCCGCAACATCGGTGTGTTGCATGAACTGCCCGACCCCTCGGCCGTGATCAGTCAGCTGAGCAAACACCACGCCTACCTCGTCGACGGCGCCGAAGCTGTAGATCAGCTGCAGACGGCGATCGATGCCGTTGCCTCGGGCCACCCCCGACCCGTTGCGGTTGAGGTCCCTGTCGACCGGTGGCTGAGTGAAACATCGACGGTCCTATCACCTGCGGCGGCGGTCATGCCGCAACCGGACACTTCGGCGATCGAGGCGGCGTCTGCCGCTCTGGCCGGAGCCAAGCGCCCGCTTATCGTGGTTGGTGGGGGAGCCCACGACGCTTCGTCCGAGGTTCGCGAGTTGGCGGAGCGGCTCCAGGCCCCGGTCTTCACCCGTCGTCAGGGGCACGGTGTTGTCGATGCTCGTCATCCCCTGTGGTGCCCGCTCACCGTCGGTCGGGAATTCTGGCGTGATGCCGATGTTGTGCTGGGCGTTGGCACCAGGATGGATTGGCCGATCAATCATTGGGGCACCGACGACGACATGACCATCATTCAGATCAACGTCGACGAGACCGAGCTCGATCGCCACGGATTGGGAACCATTGGTCTACACGGCGACGCCGGCCCTACCGTTCGAGCCCTGCTGGACAGGCTCCCCACCGGCGGCACGCCCCCAGCTGATCGAACCATCGAAGTGGCGACCAAACGAGCCGAGTTCGCCGAACAAGCGGCCTACCTCCAACCGCAACGGGAGCTGCTCGATGCCATTCGCCGAGCACTGCCCGACCATGGTGTGATCGTCGAAGACGTCACCCAGCTTGGTTTCGCCGCTCATCTGTTGTTCGAGTTCCGTCATCCGCGATCGCTGTTGACCACCGGTCCGGCAGGCACGTTGGGGGCCGGGGTAGCCCACGCCATTGGTGCTCAGGCTGCGCTCGGCGACCGGCCCGTTGTCGGTCTAATCGGTGACGGGGGATTCATGTTCACCGCCACTGAGCTGGCCACCGCCGTCCAGCACAACATCCCCGTCACTTTGGTTCTGCATGACAACGGGGCCTACGGGAATGTCCGAACCATCCAACGGGAGCGTTTCGGACCTGATCGAACGATCGCCAGCACGCTACAAAATCCGGATTTCGTGGCTTTCGTTGAGAGTTTCGGGGCTTGGGCCGCTGAAGCTGACGACGCCAAAACTCTTGAGAAGCAGCTTTCGGCGGCGATAGCGCACGATGGTCCCGCCGTTGTTGTGATCAAGACCGGCGACGTGCCGAGTCCGTGGCCCTTGCTGGTGCTCAGCCGAGTTCGCGGCACCAGCGCCAAGCCGTAGGGGCAGCACGTAACCGGATTTGTGATCACCACCACATGATCTCGTTTCCACATGATCTCGTTTCAAGGTGATTCTCGGCCAGAATGAGTCGGATGGAAGGCCCTGACGCCGAGAACCAACACGGTGAAGAGGATGCCGGCGGCAATGGCCGCAACTGGCGATCACAGCCGCGTCAGGTGGTCGGGTGGGCTATCAGTCGCGCCTCGGGGTGGGGGCCGGTTCCCGATGTCACCAACGCCGTCCGTTTGGTGGCCGACTGGGTTCGCTCGTCAGGCCCGCTGCGAATCGACGGCTATCGATCGTTTGGCCGTCATGACTGGGTTCAAATCGAGGGCCGGGTCCTGGCCGGGCCGCCCCCGGGTGCCGCCCAGGAAGGAGAGCGGCAGATCCGGGCCGCCGGGCGAATGGCCAGCAGATTTCTCACCCCCGAAGTGGCCGACGTGGTGATCGAGGTCTGTTACCTAGGCCAGACCCGAACCGTGATCAGCGACGACGAAGGCTATTTCAAAGCCGACTTCGAATTCAACCGCCAAGTTTCGGCAGGTCTGCACTGGTCGCTGGCCCATGCTCGCGGGCTGCACGACGAGTTCGGGGCCGGGCCGTGGTGGCCCATCGAAGTCATCACGATCGGGCCCGGCATCGAGCGGCTGATCGTTAGCGATGTCGACGACACCATCCTCGTGAACGGCGTGGGAGCGGCGGCCCGAACCGTGCTAACGACGATCAGCGGATCGGAGTTGACACGCGAAGCCGTGCCCGACGCAGCCAGCGTCTATCAGCGGTTGGCACAGGGCCAAGGAGGCGAGATCCCCGTGTTCTACGTATCCAGCAGCCCGTGGAACATCTATGACTTCCTCGTAGCCTTCCTCGACGTGAACCGGTTCCCTCCCGGACCACTACTGCTGAGAGATATCGGGCTCAACCGACGTACCTTCTCCGGGTCGTCTCACCGCAACCATAAGGTCGATTCGATCAGGCGGATCCTCGACTCGGTTCCCGAGGCCGAGGTGGTGCTTATCGGCGACACCAGTCTCAAAGACGCTCATGCCTTCGCCGAGATCATCGACGAGTATCCGCGGCGTGTGGTTGGTGCCTTCCTGCGAGATGTGGCCGACGAGGAGCGCACCGAAAAGACCCAGGCCTTTGTCGAAGAGCGGAACGAGTCGGTCGGGCCCGACGTATCGGCGTTGACGATCATCGAGGAGATGGTCGAAATCGTGGAGCACTTGGAGATCTAGAGCACGTTGCCGGGCTTGTAATTGTTGCTCCCGCAGATCGGGCGAAGCGGTGGACTATTTGACAAAAAGATTTGTCAATTCTAGCATGTCGCCATGGCAACCGACCCGTTGGCCGTGATCGAGAGCAGCGCTCAGGCGGTGGCTGTGCTCGATCCGCTCAGAAACCAGATCCTGGCCGAGCTGGTCAACCCCGGCTCGGCCTCGTCCGTGGCCAAGGCCCTCGGCACAACAAGACAGAAGATCAACTATCACCTTGGAATCTTGGAAGAGGTTGGCCTTGTTGAGCTGGTTGAGGAGTTGCCTCGTCGTGGTCTCACTGAACGGGTGATGGTGGCCTCGGCTCGCTCATACGTCGTATCGCCCGATGTGCTCGGCTCGGTCGCTGCGAACCCCGATGCGCTTACGGCGACGGCTTCACCGTCGTCGGCCGCGACGGAAGGCGAATGCGGTGGCGCCGACAGCCGTCTTTCGGCTCGGTACCTTCTCGCCGTGGCGGCTCGGATCATTCGTGAGGTTGCAACGTTCTCCGGGGCGACGGCTGCGGCACCGCCAACCCTCACCATCGACACTGAGATTCGCTTCGCGTCGGCCCAAGATCGAGCCGATTTCACAGCCGACTTGGCTAATGCAGTTGGCAATCTAGCTGCTCGCTATCACAACGAGTCGACGTCATCGGGTCGTTGGCATCGTCTTGTGGTGGCGGCCTATCCCGTCACGAGAGGAACCTGATCATGAATCACGAAAACGATCTGGATGAGAACGGCGAGGCGTCGGAGCCGGCCGGCCGATCCATCGAGCTGGAAATCGAGGTGCCGGGAACGCCGGAGGAGGTGTGGCGGGCCATCGCCACCGGTCCCGGCATTTCGTCGTGGTACGTGCCCCATGAAGTCGAAGAACGGGAAGGCGGGGCGGCTTCAGCCAGCTTCGGCCCTGATCCTGAAATGACCGTGCCGGGCCGGGTGGCAGCCTGGGATCCTCCAAGACGAGTGCTGTTCGATGGGGGAGAGGATGTGGAGGGGCTGGCCTTTGAGTGGCTTATCGAAGCCAAGCAGGGCGGCTCCTGCATCGTACGCCTGATCAACTCGGGTTTCGGCCTGGGAGGCGAGTGGGACGATCACTACGATGCGATGACCGAAGGCTGGAAGATGTTTCTCGCCAACCTTCGCCTTCACCTCCAGCATTTCGGTGGAGACTCGGCATCGGCCTCGCTGCCGACGGCGTCGTGGCCCGAACCGCCTGAGCTTGCATGGAGCCGCTTGGTCAACCGGCTGGGGATTGGTGACTCGGTCGAGTTGGGTGATCACGTCACGCTCACCCTCAGCGGCGGCGGCGAAGCCGAACTAGCGGGAGAAGTTGTGGCCGTCGAACCGACCCGAATCTCAATGGTGGTCGCCAAGCCGCTGCCCGGCACGGCGTTTCTCGCCGCCGAGCCCAGGGGTGACGACAGCTCATCGGAGATGTCGATCTGGGCCTACTTCTACGGTGACGGTCGAGAAGAACAAGCCGATCGCTGGTATCGGATGGCCTCATCCTGGCTGGCCGACGTCGCCCCGGCCGAGGGCTGAGGGCCTGCGCCGACCACTAGCCTGGGACAGGTGGCGGTCACCCTACAAAATCTGTTCCCGCGTCAAGCACGTCTGTTGACCTTGGCGATTGCCGTGTTTGGTGCCGCCTGCAGCACAGGGGCGGCCGGCTCGTCGGCAAGCACTTCGGTCGCAGCATCCTCAGAGACAACGGTCTCCCAACCAGATGAGACTATGGCGGCGGTCGAGAACGACACAACCTCGACGACGGCGAGCTCGCCTAGCACATCCGGTGGAGGTCCCGGCTGCCCGGCTCAAGAGCTCGGAGTGGTAGACACATCGCTGACCAGCGGCGGCGGCCAGTATCCGATCAGAGTGTTCCTACCGCCCAACTACGGTGCGGAACCGCTACCAGTTGTCATCAACTGGCACGGCCTCGGCTCAAACGGCCAGGAACAGGCGGTGCTGACCGACTACGAGCGGGTAGCTCGTGACGAAGGTTTTGTTGTTGTTCACCCAACCGGGCTCACCAGCGGCGTGTCGGGCAGCGCTCGTGGCTGGGAGCTGGCCCAGCTCGACGTTGAGGATCGCGATGACGTGGCGATGGCCTCGGACTTGATCGACCTCCTGGTTGACGAGTTCTGTGTTGACCACAACCGGGTCTATTCCACCGGCATGTCGAACGGAGGGTTCTTCACCGCCCGACTTGTATGCGAGTTGTCCGGTCGAATCGCCGCCGCCGTCTCGGTTGCCGGCATCAGCCACTACGACGGCTGCACCCCGGATCGTCCGGTGCCCTACATGGCCTACCACGGCACCGAAGACGGCGTTGTCCCCTTTGCCGGGGGCGAATCGTCGCTGGAATCACCGGAATCACCGCCTGAGCTCGACGGCTTCTTCGATCAGGTGATGTTCGACGAATTCACCGAATTCGCCGTCGACTTCGGCTGCGAGCCGACTGCTGGAGTTACGGAGATCTCGGTGGAAGTGGTGCGCTACGACTTCACTGGTTGCACCGACGCCGTTCCCATGGTCTTCCATGAGGTTGTCGGTGGCGGACACACCTGGCCCGGATCACCGTGGGGGCCGTTGATGGCCGAGTTCGTCGGACTCACCACCGACGACGTCTCAGCCACCGAAGACGGTTGGGCGTTTATGAGCCAGCACAGCCTCGCCGATTAACGAGACCTGCACCGCTAGTTGGCTTCGGCCTTCGCTTGATCGCGAAGGAAGCGGCGCAGGATTTTGCCACTTGCCGACTTTGGAATCTCGTCGGCGAACACCACCTCGCGGATCTGCTTGTAGGTGGCCACATGACCGGCCACGAACTCCTGCAGCTCCTCGGCTTCGGCTTCAGCACCGGGCTTGAGCACCACATAGGCCCGAGGAAGCTCGCCGGCTTCGACATCGGGAATGCCGATCACGGCAACGTCGGCCACTGCCGGATGGGTGACGATCAACGCCTCGAGCTCTGCAGGCGGTACCTGGAAGCCCTTGTACTTGATCAGCTCTTTCACTCGATCGACGATGTAGGTGTGGCCGTCGGCGTCGATGCGAGCCACGTCACCGGTGTGGAGCCAGCCGTCGGCGTCGATGGTGGCTGCGGTGGCCTCGGGGTTGTTGAGATAGCCCTTCATCACCTGCGGTCCGCGGACCCAGAGTTCACCTTCTCCGTCGACACCTTCGTCCTCGCCATCGGGATTGACCAAGCGGCATTCGGTGTTGGGCACCGTGATGCCACTTGACCCGGGCTTTGAGTCGGCACCGGCGGTGGCGTGGCTGATCGGGCTGAGCTCGGTCATGCCGTAACCCTGGACCACGGGGCAGCCGATTCGTTCGGCTGCCTCCTCGGCCAAGTCGCCGCCGAGGGGAGCGGCCCCACAGAAGATCTTTCGCATCGACGACATGTCGAAGCTGTCGACAGCCGGATGTTTGGCCAGCCCCAGCACCATGGGAGGAACCGCGAACAGCTGGGTGACCTTGTGCTCCTGAATCAGATGCAGCGCCTGTTCCATGTCGAACCGAGGCATGGTTACAACCGTGACCCCCTCGGCCAGGAGGCCGTTCATCAGCACCTGCATGCCGTAGATGTGGAAGAACGGCAGAGCCGCCAGCGCCACTTCACCTTCGTCGTATTCGAAGACCGGGCGTGATTGGGCGAGGTTGGCCACCAGATTGTAGTGGGTCAACATCACGCCCTTGGGCAGGCCGGTGGTGCCGGAGGAGTAAGGGAGCACCACGTTCTGGTCGTGGATGTCGATGTCGACTTGGCCGATTGGGTCGCCGTAGAGATTGGTCAACTCGGCGACGGTGTCGTCCGACGATTCGCCGATGACGGCGACCTTGGTAACGCCGGTGCCTTCCGCTGCCGTCTTGGCGGTGTCAACAAAATCGGGAATAGTGATCAACAGGGTGGCCCCGGCATCGTTGAGCTGGAACCGAACCTCTTCCGCGCCGTAGGTCGGGTTGATGGTCGTGACCGTGCCGCCGGCTACCGCAACGGCGTGGAAGATAATGGCGTATTCGGGCATGTTGGGAGCCATGAGCCCAATGGTTGCTCCCTGGCCGAACCCGGCGGCCGTCAGCCCACCGGCAAGCCGCATCACGTGGTCGTTGAGCTCGGCGAAGGTGTAGGAGCGTCCGGTTGGCCCGTCGATCATGGCCGGACGGTCGGCCAGAGGACCGGTGGCGTGGCGAAGCACGTATTCGGTCAGGGGAACCTCGGGAAGCTCCTGGTCGGGCAATGGGCTACGGAAGATGTGTGACGCCATACACAAATGTTGCCGGATTTGAATTGAAATCACACAGTCGGGCCGGTGCCCACGAGGGTCAAAGCACGAGCAGGAGAATGGCACCGACAATCAGGCCGGCAAGAACAAACAGTTCGAAAGACCGGGGCTCCAGTCGACCGGCGGCCCACCGTCCAACCAGTACGCCCGGTGCGAGGAATATCGCCGTCGGTGCCAATGAGAGCAGCAGCCGCATCTCGAAGAGGCCGGCCGCCGCGTAGCCGGGAACTTTGAGCCAGTTCACGGCCCAGAAGATGGCGGCGGACGTTCCTGCGAACTGCAGGGGGCGGAGCTCTCGAGCCAGCAGGTGAATTGCGACCGGGGGTCCACCGGCGTGGGCGACGGTTGACGTAACACCGGCGACGCACCCGGCGACGACGCCGGCCGGCTGCGAAGCCAGTAGCGAGCCGGTCCTGAGGTCGGCACCGCGTCCGGTCAAGATCCAGATGCGGTATGCGGTGAAGGTGAAGACGATGACCACGATGCCGATTTCCAGCGCCTCTGCTGACATCGACGACAAAAGGAACGACGCCCCGGCTACACCAACAACCGATCCGCCGACGACGGGGAATGCCACCAAGCGTTGCACATGCTGCCTCAGCGCCACCAACGCCACCACATCACCGACCATGAGAAGTGGCAGGAGCACGCCGATGGCAACCGAGGAGGGAACGACCAACGCGACCAACACCGTCACCAACGGACCCATCCCCGGCAGCCCACCTTTCGAGAGACCGATCAGAAACGCGGCCAAAGCCATGGTAAGAATCACCAGCAACGTGACGTCGGTCTGCACGGCCGATCACTGTAGCGGGGGTGCCGCGAGGCCCGTGATTGCCACGTGACGGTACGACTGCGCGGCGGGGAATGGCTAGTGTCGATGCGGTGAGTGCGATCGACCTGGTGACCGTTGTTGTTGATGATTACGACGAAGCAATTGCCTTCTTCGTCGATGTCTTGGGATTCCAGCTGGTTGAAGACTCTCCGTCGACCACAAACGACGGTAGACCGAAACGCTGGGTCGTCGTCCGGCCCGGTGGAGAAGGAGCGGGACTCCTGCTGGCTCAAGCCGACGGACCGAAACAGCAGGCCGTGGTCGGCAACCAGACAGCCGGTCGAGTTGGATTCTTCCTTCGGGTCGATGACTTCGAAAGCCGCTATCGGCACATGGTCGACGCCGGAGTTGAGTTTGTCGGTGCGCCTAGGTCCGAGACCTACGGGCAGGTTGCGGTGTTTCGAGACATCGCCGGCAACAAGTGGGACTTGCTCGGCCCGCCCGTGAGCTGATTCGAGCTAGTCGCGTACGGTCAGCTGAAGCTGCAACCGGCGGACCACTACTCCCACCGCCAGCACTGCGAACCCCGCAACCGCCGCCGACATCGGCAGAGCAGCGATCAGCACCACACACCCAACAAGCCCAGCCGCAGCAACTGGCCGGGGCCAGAGGCGCTGTTCGGCCGACAACGTCAGAGCCGCTGCGTTGGTGATGGCGTAGTAGGTCAAAACGGCAACGCCGGAAACGGCGATCGAGCTCCGGATCGATAGCAAGGCGACCAACAGAGCTACGACCGCCACCACCGTTAGCTCCGCCCGGATGGGAAGAGATCTCTGTTGGTCTACATGAGCGAACCATCGGGGCAACTCGCCGTTGCGGGCCATGGCCAAGGTGGTACGCGATACGCCAGGAATCAAATTCAACAACACCCCGAGCGAGGCGATTCCGGCCCCAACCCGCACCAACGGCAGGAAGTCGCCACCGTTCAACCCCGCCACGGCACGTAGCGGAGCATCGGTTTCAGCCAACTGATCGGCGTCCACAACGGAAAGGGCGGTAATCCCGACCACCATGTACAGGATCAACACGGCACCCAGCGCCAGAGGAATGGCTCGGGGAATGGTGACGGCAGGATCTCGCACTTCCTCTCCCAAGGTGGCGATCCTGGCGTAGCCGGCGAAGGCGAAGAACATGAATCCGGCCGCTTGGAGAACGCCGCCTGGCGATCCCTCGACAGGAGTGATTCGGTCGAGCGACGCACCGTCTGCCGACCATCCGGCCACGATGACCGCCAGGATCGAGGTGAGCGACACCACCAGGAGAAGTTTGGTCACCGCGACGGTTCGGCTCAGGCCTCCGATATTGACGGCAGCTATGAGAACCACCGCTGCAATTGCCACCAACCGTTGTTGTTCGGGCCAGAGGTATGCCCCAACGGTCAAGGCCATGGCGGCACATGATGCCGTCTTGCCGACCACAAAACCCCAACCGGCCAGATGCCCCCAACCCAACCCGAGTTGTCGCCGGCCATATACGTAGGTTCCACCCGACTCGGGATGAAAGGCCGCCAGCTGAGCTGACGACGTGGCATTGCAGAAAGCCACGAAACCGGCGATTGCTAGACCAATCAACAATCCGTTTCCCGCGGCGCGGGCCGCCGGGGCCCAGGCTGCGAACACTCCGGCGCCGATCATCGACCCAGCCCCGATCACCACGGCATCGCTTACACCCAGGCTGCGCTGCAGCCGCCCCGATTCAGTCATGATTCGACCTTACCTTTGCTCGACCGCGGCCCGGTCGGCGAACCACAGAGTCGGGCCGCTTCGGTCAATCCGACGTGGGCTCCGCCATCGGCTACGTTTGTCCATCGGAGGGTGAAATCACGACTTCACGTCCCGGGTGGTCCGAATGGACCGGCCCTGATTGGATGAACCGAATGCAGTTTTTCGACGAAGAGGCGGTAGTGGCCGCCACACCTTGGGCGGCCATGATGGATGCACTGGCCGAAACCCTGCGCACCGGCGGGGTCACCACCCCGGAGCGCCAGGTTCACGACCTGGATCAGCCCGACGGCTCGACCGGGGCATTGCTCACCATGCCGAGCTGGGCTGCTGCTCCGGAACGTGGTCTTGAGTCGATCGGGGTGAAGCTGGTGACGTTCTTCCCCGCCAACGCAGGAACCGAGGTGCCGACGATCAACGCCGTGTACGTGATGTTCGACGGTGCCACCGGACAACCGGTGGCCACCATCGACGGTGACGCCTTGACCGCTCGTCGCACTGCGGCCATCTCGGCTCTCGCGGCCCGCTATCTGGCCCGCCCCGACGCGGCCTCGCTGCTTGTGGTGGGGACCGGGCAGCTGGCTCCGAATCTGGCCGCCGCTCACGCGGCAGGTCGGGATCTGGAATCGATCGAGATCTGGGGGCGCAACGCTGCCGCTGCCCACCAAGTGGCTGGTCGCCTGCGCGACGAAGGGTTGCCGGCGAGCCCAACCGTCGAGCTCGCCGAGGCGGTGGGCAGGGCCGACATCGTCTCGTGTGCCACCGGGGCGACGTCGCCCCTTGTGCGCGGCCAGTGGCTCAAAGCAGGCGCCCATCTCGACTTGGTAGGGAGCTTCAGGCCCGATATGCGCGAGTCCGACGACGACGCCATCAGCCGATCGACGGTTTTTGTCGACACGGTCGGCGGGGCCGTGTTGGCCGGCGATCTCGCCCAGCCGATCGAAGCCGGGCTGTTCGCTGCCAGCGCCATTGCGGCCGACCTAGCCGACCTGGCCTCCGGCCGGCACCCAGGTCGAACCGGTGAAGAAGAGAACACGTTCTTCAAGTCGGCCGGTTTTGCGGCAGCCGACTTGGCGGCGGCCCGTTTGGTGGTCGGCGCCGACCCCGCAGAGCCGAACTCCTAGAACGTCACTAGAGACCAGGAATCATCAGGGAAAGGACGACTTACTATGGAGCTTGTAGAGGAATTTGTGATCAAGGCCGACCTCGATCGGCCAATGCTCGCCGGCGCTGTTCCGGCCGGGACCCGCATCGTGGCTCCGGTGGTCGGCGGCACGGTTTCGGGTGAACGGATCAGCGGCACCGTCGTCGGACCCGGCGCCGACTGGGCCATCATGAGCGCCGACGGCTTCAACCGAATCGATGTGCGCTTCCAGATCAAGACCGACGAAGGCGTGGTGATCTACATGCATTACACCGGGTTGTTGGAGTACAACGACAAGGCCCAGGCCGGGTTTGCTGGCGGGGAGACGAGCTACGACGATCACTACTTCCGTTCCACTCCGCTACTTGAATGTGGACACAAGGATTACGGCTGGGTCAATCAGACGCTGTTCGCAGCGAAGGGGCGGATCCTTCCGGGTGCCGTCGAATACACGGTGTATCGGATCACCTGACGTCGGAGGCTCAGGCGCTGAACCGCAAATCAAATGTTCCGAGCGGACCGTAGTCGAACGTGAACTCGTCTCCCGGACGTATGTCGATCGGCCGGGTGAATGATCCGGCCAACACGACCTGCCCGGCTTCAAGCCGCTGCCCGTGTTCGGCGTAGCGGCGGGCCAGCCACACGATGCCTTCGGCCGGGTGACCAAGCACACCGGCTGCCAATCCCGTTTCCTCAATCACGCCGTTCCGGTAGGCCAAGGCCCCGACCCAACGCAGGTCGACTGATGAGGGCTCAACGCTCTGTCCACCGAGAATGATCCCGGCGTCGGCGGCATTGTCGGCGATGGTGTCGAGCACGGTCCGGGTTCTCCCGGTCTCAGGATCTCGTCGAAACGACCGGGCGGCGATCAGCTCCACTGCTGGGCTGATTGATCCGGTGGCGTCCAGCACGTCGTCGATTGTGAGGTCTGCCCCGTGAAGATCCTTCGAAAGGGTGAAGGCCAGTTCGACCTCAAGCTTCGGATCACAGAACGATTCGGCATCGAGCTCCGAACCTGACGCGAAAACCATCTGATCGGTGAGGAACCCCGAGTCGGGTGTGGTGATGTTCATCGCCGCTTGCATGGCTCTTGAGGTCAACCCGATCTTGTGGCCGACCAGACGTTCGCCTCGTGCCAACTTGAGCTCAAGCCAGGCCGCCTGAATGCGGTAGGCGTCGACGATTGTCATATTCGGGTAAATCGATGTCGTCTGTCGGATCTGGACGGCGGTCCGTTCGGCTTCGTCCAGTAGATAAGCCTCGTCGAGCACCTGCTGGTCGGTAAGTGCCGTTTGGGGTTCTGTGTTTGTTTTCATGAGATCTTCGCGGTGTCGACATTGAGTGAGGCCAGGTCGTGCAGTTCGGACAAGAGGTTCTCCAGGCGTTGCCGGCCAAAGCCGTGTTCGATCTGTCGATACAACGCTTCCGATTCCGGAGCGACTCGGGCCACCAATTGGTGACCGTCGGCGGTGAGCTCGATGAGCGATCGCCGCTGATCGTCGGGGGCGGTTCGACGGCTGACCAGGCCTCGGCCTTCGAGGTTGACAAGTATTCGCGAAAGGCTTGGAGCCAGGAGAAACGTCGCCTGAGCCAGCGCCGAAACGTCGACTGCCTCCGGCGAGGCCGTCAACGATCGCAGCACTCGCCACTGCTGCTCGGTCAAATCATGCTCGGTCAGCAGCGGCCGAAAGAGTTGCATCGCCCTCTCCCGGGCTTGTAGCAGCGCCATGGGCAGTGACTCGGTGAACGGTCGCATCGTGATCTGGGTCCGGTGTAGGCCGGAGGCTTTGCCGCTGTCCGGTTTGTCCGACACTGTTTGATCCTTCCTGCTGATCCTTCCTGCATTACTCGATGTAACACTTTACACGAACTACTGAACATGTTAAATATATTGGAGTCATGCCTCATCTGACCGTCGAATACTCCGCCAACGTCGCCGATCACCACGATGTGGATCTCCTGATCGAGGCTGTGCATCAAGCCGCTATCGACTTCGAGATCGGTCCGCTGGCCGGCATGCGCACCAGAGGCGCCGAACGCTCGATGTTTCGTGTAGCCGATGGCGGAGACGACTTGGCCTTTGTGGCGATAACGGCGCGTCTCGGCCCGGGGCGCGACGCCGCCACCAAACAGGCGTTCATCGAGCATGTGCTCGATCGGGCTCAGCGCCAGATCAAGGCCGAGGACCAGATCAAGGCCGAGGGCCACCCGTTGGCCATCGCATGGTCAATGGAAGTGCAGGAAATCGACGCCGACTTTCGTGTCAACCGCAACGAGGTCGCAAAGCGACTAGCCGGCGATCAGCGCACGGACAAATCCAGTTAGGACTTCGATGGCTAAACAGACTCACAGCTTTGATGAGAACACCAAGGCCGCCCAGGCGTACCTGAGCCGGTTCGGTCGCGAACCTCTAACCCATCTGATCGATGGCAAACCGGCACCATCAACCTCCGGCGCAACATTTGAAAACCACTCACCGATCGACGGAGCGCTGCTTGGCTCCGTGGCGGCGGGTGACAGCGCCGATATCGACGCGGCGGCAACGGCGGCTGCCGAGGCATTTGTTCGGTGGTCCAACACGCCCGGCGTCGAGCGTAAACGCATCCTGCATGCTGTCGCCGATCTGATCGAAGAGCGAGCCCATGAAATCGCCGTCACCGAATGTGTCGACACCGGTCAGACCATGAGGTTTATGTCGGCGGCGGCCCTCCGAGGTGCGGCAAACTTTCGGTTCTTTGCCGACCAGGCGCCAGGGGCCGCCGACGGTTTGTCGCTTCCGACCGCCGATCACGTGAACTACACCACTCGACATCCAATCGGACCGGTCGGGGTGATCACACCCTGGAACACGCCGTTCATGTTGAGCACCTGGAAGATCGCCCCGGCTCTGGCCGCCGGCTGCACCGTCGTCCATAAACCCGCCGAGTGGAGTCCGTACACCGCTCATCTGCTGGCCGAGATCGCCCTCGAAGCCGGGTTGCCGCCGGGGGTGCTTAACGTCGTGCACGGTATGGGCGAACAGGCGGGTAAGGCACTCACCGAACACCCGGCCATCAAAGCCATCGCCTTTGTCGGCGAGTCGGCGACGGGTGCGCTGATACAGGCGCAAGGGGCGCCGACGCTCAAGCGAGTACATTTCGAGCTCGGGGGCAAGAACCCGGTGATTGTCTTCGATGACGCCGATCTTGATCGGGCGCTCAACGCCGTGACGTTCATGATCTACAGCCTCAACGGTGAACGATGCACCAGCTCGAGCCGGGTGCTAATTCAGGAGTCGATCTATGAGTCGTTTACCAACCGTCTGGCCGAGAAGGTGGCCAAGATCCCGGTTGGGCATCCGCTGGATCCATCAGCGGTCATCGGGCCGCTGATCCATCCCCGCCACCACGACAAGGTCTGTGGCTACGCCGACTTGGCGAGGGCCGAAGGGGCCAAGGTTGTTGAAGGGCCGGGTTGGGCCGAGGCCCCGGCCGGTGGTAACTGGGTGGCCCCCCAATTGTTTGTGAACGCCAGCAACTCGATGAAGGTCGCCCGAGAAGAGATCTTTGGGCCGGTACTGACGGCCATCTCGTTCAGCGACGAGGCCGACGCCGTGGCCCAGGCCAACGACACCGAATACGGCCTTGCCGGCTATCTGTGGACCTCCGACGTAGGTCGGGCCCATCGGGTGGCCAACGCCCTCGAGGCCGGAATGATCTGGGTGAATTCGCAGAATGTTCGCCACCTGCCGACGCCCTTTGGCGGCACCAAAGCCAGTGGGATCGGCCGCGATGGTGGCGACTGGAGCTTCGACTTCTACATGGAGACCAAGAACATCGCGGTCGCCTTTGACACTCACAGCATTCCCGACCTGGCCGCCGGACACGAGAGAGGAAGTGCAAAATGAGCCTCTACTACGTTCAGAAGTTCCTGTTCGAATTGAACCGTGACCCGGAGCTACAGCAGCGGTACTCAGCAAATCGAACGGCGGTGCTGGAACCCTACGAGTTGACTGCTGAAGAGGTGGAGGCGCTGATCAAACCCGACATCGGGTTCCTCTTTCACTTGGGGGTCAACGGTCAGATCCTCATGCACTTCGCCGCCTTCCACCAGATCGAATGGGCCGATTACCTACAACGGATGCGTGACGGCATCACCGAACACGGACCGGTTCGAGAAGGTGTTTACGCCATGACTGGGTATGAAGGCACCGCTGCCCACGCCGAACGCCTTGGTCAGCAAGCTGCGAGTTCCGTCGGCAGCGAGTCGTCATCAGAGAAAGGAACCTGAGATGCCATTGGTTTATGCCGGGGTCTGTAGTCACGCACCAGGTATCACCGGACGGGCCGACCAAGCCGACCCCGAGGTCCGTGACGCCTTCTACGCCGCCTTCGATGACATGCGCGACGCCATCGTCGAATGCGGGGCCGAGGCTGTCATCGTGATCGCGGCCGAACACTTCGCCAACTTCTTCATGAACAACATGCCGTCGTTCGCCATCGGGATGGCCGACTTCTACGACGGACCGATTGAAGATCCCGCCTGGCTCGGTATCGACAAGTTCCGGGCGCCGGGAAATCGTGATCTGTCACAACGGCTGATCACCGAGGTGATGAACACGGTCGATGTGGCCTACGCCGAGGAATGGAAGTTCGATCACGGCATTGCCGTGCCTCTACATTTTCTCACCCCGGATTTCGACCTTCCGGTGGTTCCGGTGAACATCAACTGCCAGGGCCCGCCGCTGGCCCCTCTCCACCGGGCCTGGGCTCTGGGTGAGGCGCTACGGCGGGCGGCCGACTCGGTGCCGGAAAGGGTGGCCCTGGTCGGTACCGGAGGCATTTCGCACTGGCCCGCGACACCGGACTCAGGCAAAATCAACGAGGCCTGGGACCGTCGGTTCATGGATCAATGGTGCCGAAACGACCGTGACGAGCTACTCGGCTACGACGATCTCGCCGTTTACGCCGATGCCGGTCAAGGCGGGTTTGAGATCCGCACCTACATCGCCGCGGCCGCCGCGGCCAAAGGCGCTCCCGGCACCATGCACTTCTACGCCCCGATCCCGATTTTCGCCGTTGGCTGCACGATTGCCAGCTACGACCTGGCGGCCTGACCAGTGCCCAGACGGCTCGAAAACAACCTTATTAATCGATCGACGTGGTTGGTAACAACAACCAGGTGTTCGGCCGCTAAGATGTCGGCGGTCGCAAAGCGTTTCACGAGAGATGCTAGATCGCCCCGCTCAACATGAACGCAGCCAAATCTTCTTCTTCCCGCATTGACATGCCTGGGCCGGTTCGTTCGGCTGTCGTGGTGGGTCTGATCTACGTCTTCCTGGTTGGCGTTTCGTCACTTGAAACCGGCATCAAGGTGATGGGGGCCGACACCCAGGAGCAGCTGTTTTCCAACGTCAGCCACCCCATCGCCGGGTTGTTTGTAGGCATCCTGGGCACCGTTCTGGTCCAGTCGTCGTCGGCGTCCACATCGGTGATCGTCGGCTTGGTTGCGAGCCAGGCCCTCGGCGTTGAACAAGCGGTCCCGATGATCATGGGTGCCAACATCGGCACCACCGTCACCAACACGTTGGTTTCGTTGGGCCACTTGCGGGCGACCAATGAGTTCAAGCGGGCGTTTGCGGCCGCCACCGTGCACGACTTCTTCAACGTGATGGCAGTGGCCATCCTGTTGCCCCTCGAATTGGCCACTGGGATCATCACCAGGATCGCCACCGGCATTTCCGGCACCCTCGTGGGCTCGTCCGGAAGTGAATGGAAGAGTCCGATCAAGGCCTGGGTGAAGGCTCCCGTCAAGTGGTTGGAGACCATCTGGGAGGCCGTCGGCGCCAACGGCAACGTTCTCGGTGTGTTGATGGTCGTGTCCGGCTTGGCGATTGTTTTGCTGGCGCTCACGTTCATCACCAAAAACATGCGCCAGCTGGTTGCCGATCGGGTGGAGCGCTCGCTGAATGCCGTGTTGGGCAAAGGCGCCGGTTTCGTGGCCATGATCACCGGCATGCTGATCACGATCGCGGTGCAGTCGTCCAGCATCACCACGTCAATCTTGATTCCGTTGACCGCGGCCGGCGTGCTGACCCTCCGCAACGCCTATCCGGTGACTCTTGGTGCCAACGTGGGCACCACGATCACCGCATTGTTGGCGTCGTTGGCCACTGGTAGCACCGATTCCTTGACCGTGGCCTTGGTCCACACCACGTTCAACGTGCTAGGAATTTTGTTGTTGTATGTCTTGCCCTTTGCCCGAAACGTGCCGATACGTGCAGCAGAAGCGCTGGCTGACGTTGCGGTAGAACGGCGACAATGGGCTGTTGCCTACATCGTCGTGCTGTTCATCGCCGTACCTGCAATCGGCGTCGCATTACTGCGATAGAGGCTGCGCCAAGTAAGGAGCCACCATGATTCTCGACTTTTTCCGAAAGGGCGACTCGGCGATGGAGCAGATCGATGCTCGGGTCGCCACCATGATCAACGATGCCCGCCACTCGTTCGACCTGGCCACCGCTGCGGTCTTAAGCGGCGCCGATGCCGGTCAGATGCGCACCGAGGTGGAGAAGACCGATCACCGGATCAACGAGGCTGAGCAGCAGTTACGGCAGGAACTTGTGGTTCACGTCGCCGTTCAGGGCAGCGACGACATCGGCACCGTTCTCGGGTTGACCCTTCTGATCAAGAAGATTGAACGTATCGGTGATCAGGCCAAGAACATTCTCGACCTCACCGACGAGGACGTTTCCTTGGTGGGGGCCGAAGATCTCGACGGCTTCCTCGCCGACCGCAGCACCATCTCGGAGATGTACGCCGAAGCCGCCAGCCTGCTGAGCGATCCCGACCCCGAGAAGGTGGCCGATTTCCGGGAGCGGGCCGACGCGCTGCGTCATCACTGCGAGGGCAAGGTACGGGAGTACATGCACTCCGACCAGCCGGGTCGCTTCGCCGTGCCCCGGGCCATTCTGTACCGCTATTGGAAGCGGATCGTGGCCAACCTGCTCGGTGTTGTGACCACAGCGGTTGAGCCGGTCCAGAACATCGACTACGTCGATGGCGGCGAGACCGACATCACCGACGACTGATACGTCTCGGACAACAAGATCCCGGAGCGCGTCGGCAATGAAACTTGAGTCGATCAGAACCTTCGCCGTAGCGCCGCCCAGCGGCATCGGAGGTTCGTTCTGGATCCTGGTGGAGGTCACGACCGACGACGGGATCACCGGCATCGGGGAGTGTTACGGGATTCCGTTCTCCCCGTCGATTGCCGAGCAGATGGTGGTCGACACCTTCGATCGATTCATTTCCGGAGAAAGCCCGCACAACATTGAGACGATGTTTCGGCGGGTGTATTCAGCAGGGTTCACTCAGCGGCCTGACGTGACCATGATGGGTGTGTTCAGCGGCATCGAGATCGCCGTTTGGGACATCCTGGGTAAGGCCATGGGTGTGCCGATCCATCAACTGCTCGGCGGGCGATTCCACGAGCGGATCCGCACCTACACCTACATGTATCCCCGTAACGTCCACGACCCGTCGCTGCGGCCTGACGCCGCCGATGTCTACCACGATGCCGCTGAAGCAGCCGACCGTGCCGCCGAGTATCTGGCCCAGGGATGGACGGCCCTCAAGCAGGACCCGGCCGGACCCTACAGCTTCCAGGGAGGCCGAGAGCTTTCCCTTGAGGAGCTGCAGCGCAGCGAAGACGTAATCGGCGCAATGCGGGATGTGGTGGGCGACAAAGCCGACATCCTGGTTGGCACCCACGGCCAAATGACCACCTCGTCGGCGATCCGCTTGGCCCGGCGTTTGGAGAAATTCGATCCGCTGTGGTTCGAAGAACCGGTTCCGCCTGATCAGATGGAGAGCCTGGCCAAAGTGGCAGCCTCAACCACGATCCCCGTGGCAACGGGGGAGCGGCTGACAACCCGGGTTGAGTTCCACCAGGCCCTCAAGGCCGGCACCTCGATCGTGCAGCCCGATATCGGGCGCTCCGGAGGTATCTGGGAAACCAAGAAGATCGCCGTATTGACCGAGCTGTTCAACGCTCAGATGGCGCCGCACATCTACTGCGGTCCGGTGGCCCACGCGGCCGCCGCTCATGTGGCGTTCTCCTCGCCCGGCTTCCTTGTGTTGGAGACGATCGACACGCCGTTCCACCAGGAGATCATCTCCGCTCCGCTGACCTGGGATCAGGGTTATCTGGTCGCGCCGACGGCCCCCGGACTCGGATTCGAACTCGATCACGATGTTCTGGCCGCCAACCCCGCCCCGGATGGGGGCCGCCTTCATCTCGAGATGACCCAGGTGCCCCTCGGGTCGGACAATCGGAAAACGGTTGATGAGTTGTGACCCGGCCGTTGCTTGACGGCGACCAGCGGGACAATCGAGCGCTTGTGGCGGTGGCGGCTCAGTTCTTTGTAAACGGAGCCGTATTCGGCTCGGTATCGCCCCGCTTGCCCGAGATCCGCGACCACGTCGACATTAGCGCGGGGCAGGTTGGTCTGCTGATGTCGATCGCCGGACTGGGCGGACTCCTAGGGAGCGCCTTCGCCGGGCGGGCAATCGAGCGCTTTGAAACCCGACGGGTCATCTTGTTTTCGGCTTCGGTGGTGGCGCTGGCTCTACCTCTGGTCGGGTTCGCTCAGGGGCCGTTGTTGGTTGCCGTCGGGCTGTTGCTGATGATGTCCTTCGATGTGCCGGTCGATGTTGCCATGAACCTTCAGGGTTCGTGGTTGAGTGCCCGTCGACCAGTGCCGGTGATGAACCGACTTCATGGTCTCTGGAGTCTCGGCACGATGGTCGGGGGAGTGGTGTCCTCCCAGATGGCTCAGGCCGGGGTGCCCGTTCGTAGCCACCTGTTGGGAGCAGCCGTGGTGTTGCTGATTCTGTTGGTGGTGATCAGCCGAGGTTTGCTGTCAACCGACGAAGTGCACGTCACCAGCGGCCCCGTCGCTGCAGATAAGTTCGACCGCGATTCGCACGTGAGCGCTGCCGGACGCCGACGCGGTCGCGGCGGATTGCTGTTGTTTGTAATCGCCGGCTACGCCGCGATCGCCGTGGAGGCCACATCGATCGACTGGTCCGCTTTCCGGTTCGCCGACGATCTTGATCAGACTCCGTCGCGAGCTGCTTGGGCCTTTGTTGCCGTCACGGGTGGCATGACTGCGGGTCGCTTTGCCGGTGACTGGGCCGCCGTCCGGCTGGGCAAGGCCCGCCTACTTGACGCGGCCGCCGCCCTCACTGCGGCCGGTCTGGCCGTAGCTGCCCTGGTCGACAACCCAGCCCTCGCCCTCGCCGGCTTTCTGGCGGCTGGAGTCGGCATTGCCGTGTTCCTACCCGAGGTTTACGACCGCGCGGCGAGGGTCCCTGGACGCCCTGGCGCCGGACTAGGGGCGTTGACCGCCGGCCTACGGCTGGCGGCTCTCTCGGTGCCGGCCCTGGTCGGCCTGGTGATTGAGCTATCCGGCTCCGTCGGGTACGCCATCGCCGTAACCACTCTGCCGGCCATCGCCATATTCGTGATGGCGGTACGAAGAATGCCTGCCACCGAGCAAGGTTATGTCTAGCCCGGTTTGGGGGCGAAGGCCGGCAGCGACCACCATGGGGCACGATGAAGAAGTCGTTTAGTCTGTGAGGCCGTTTGGGAACAAGCGGTTTGAGCTGAGGTCGTACGAGCGACTCATCGCCATCTGCATCTCCACTATGATGGTGATGGCCGGCCAGGGCATCGTGTCGCCGGTCCTGCCCCTCTATGCCGACAGTTTTGGCGTATCGACCGCCATGGTGGGTGCCACCGTGACGGCCTTCGGGTTGGCGCGTCTCGTGACGAACATCCCGGCCGGTATGTTTGCCGATCGGCGGGGACGACGATTTCTTCTGGTGGGCGGACCGCTGATCACTGCACTGGGAATGCTCGGCTCAGGCCTCGCCGGTTCGATCTGGATTCTCCTGATCTTCCGTTTCATCGCCGGGCTTGGCTCTGGGCTCTACATGACCGGAGCCCAGATCTATCTGCTCGACATCGCCGAGGAGAACCAGACGGCCCGTTTCATCGCCACCAACCAAGCCGCCTTGCTGGTAGGCGTGAGCTTTGGGCCGGCCTTGGGTGGCGTCCTGGCCGGTCGGTACGGTCTGTCGGCGCCATTTCTCGTCGTTTCCGGCGCGGCGTTTGTCACCGCGATCTACAGCTATCTGCGCCTCCCGGAAACGCTCGATCCTACGGCACGCCTGGCTAAGGAGGAGGCGTCGGCGTCCGGTCTGACGTCGCCAGACACCTCTCGCTGGGCTCTCCTGCGGTCGGTTGACTTCTTAGCCGTCGGTTTGGTGGCCTTTGGCGTCTTTTCTATACGGGCCGGAGTGCGCCAGACGCTGGTGCCCCTCCAGCTCAACCAGGAGTTCGGTCTCGAAGTCGCCGATCTCGGAGCGCTGTTCACCGCGTTGGGAATTGTCGGAATTGTCTTGATCGGTCCGGCGGGTTGGGCTGCGGATCGACTGGGCAAGAAACTGATAATCGTCCCCACCGCCATCCTCGCCTCACTGGGTATCGGACTTGTGGCCATCGCCGATTCTCTGCCGCTACTGATAGCCGGTCTGGCCATCTCGGCCTTTGGCACCTCGATCTCCGGGCCGGCTCCGGCAGCCTATGTGGCCGACCTGGTCGACGAGGACCGCCGGGGTCAGGCAATGGGTCTCTATCGGACTGCCGGTGATCTCGGAGTGGTGCTCTCACCGGTGGCCAGCGGCGCGATCGCTGATGCGGTCTCCATTCCGTTCAGCATTGGCATCAACGCCGCGTTCCTGGGCTTGGCCGGGCTGGTGTTTTGGATCTTCGCGTCGTCCAACCCTCGCTCTAGACCGAGCAAACAGCTGGCCGCAACCTCGGTCTAGTTGATCAGGACGCTTCGGTTCGCACCGCGTCGAGCAACTCCCGAAGGATCGCAGCGTCTTTGTCGTCGGTGATGGGAATCGAGAACTCGATACGGTCAACTCGACCCTGATAGCGATCAACGAGCTTGGCCGCGATTTCGTCGTAGGTGCCGATAGTGGCCACCGTGTGGAGCATTTCTTCGTCGACAAGGTCGGCCAGATCATCCCAGCGTTGGGCCCGAGCAAGCTCGGAAGCATTCCGGGCTGTGTCCTCCCAGCCATGCACGGCAAACGCACGACGATAGGTCGGCGTCGACAGATAGAACGCCACCCGTTCCCGGACCGTCTTGGTCACGGTTTCCAGCGACTTTCGATCCGGTGCCGTGCCGATCAATGGCTTCATACACACCTCAACGGCGTCGACTGATCGGTTGGCCCTGGCCGCTCCTTTGGCCACGGCCGGCAACACGTGCTGGTCGATGAACGCCGGCGTGCAAACCGGATGCAGTCTCGCGCCGTCGGCAACCTCACCGGCCACAGCACACATATTGGGTCCGATGGCAGCCACGGTGATGGGAATCTCGGGGTGCTCGATCGGGCCCGGGTTGAACAGGGGAACCATGAGGTTCAGCTGGTAGTGCTCACTTTCGAATTCGAGCCGGGTCCCGTTCTGCCAACAGTCCCAGACCGCCCGCAAGGCATTGACATAGTCCCGCATCCAGGGGGCCGGGGCCGTCCAGTCGACGCCGAATCGACGCTCGACGTGGGCCCGGACTTGGGAACCGAGGCCAAGGTTGAACCGGCCACCCGAGAGCCGTTGCAACGACCACGCCGACATAGCGGTAACGGTCGGACTTCGAGGAAACGCCATCGCCACCGACGTCCCGAGCCCGATACGGGTGGTGGAGCCCGCGGCCAGGGCGAGCAACTGAAACGGATCGTCTTTCGTTTCCTCGACCAGCACGGCGTCGAGTCCGACATCTTCGGCAACCTGAGCCAGCTCCGCCATTTGGGTGATTCGCAGAGGGTTGTCGGGCTCACGCAACCCAGGATCAAGCTTTCCCAACGGCAGCAACGATTCGACCAGCATGCCGACGACAGTACAGTCGCTCGTCCACCGTGGCCAACGGATGTACGGGCCGTGTGAACTGGGATGTACGGGCCGTGTGAACTGGGAGGTGAGGGCAGCGATGCGCTACCGTCGAAACGGGCCGCAGCGAGCCCGATCGAGCCGCGATCAAGGAGAGCGAGCCGTGGCACAGACACAACCATCGAGGCTGTTTGACGAGACGCATGACATGTTTCGTCAGAGCTTTCGAGCATTCATTGAAGCCGAGATGGTGCCGTTCTACGAGGAGTGGGAAGCGGCCGGGATCATGGACCGCGAAGTTTATGCCAAGGCCGGCAAACATGGATTCCTTGGTATGGCGATTCCGTCCGAGCACGGAGGCGGCGGTTCCTCTGACTTTCGGTTCAACGCCGTGATAGCCGAGGAACTGGCGGCGGCCAGTATGGGCGGGGCCGGGTTGGGATTGACTCTCCACAATGATGTGACCGCGCCATACTTCCTTGAATACTGCAACGACGAACAGTCGGCCCGATGGCTACCCGGGATCGCCAGTGGCGAGTTGATTACGGCGATCGCCATGACCGAACCGGGAACCGGATCCGATCTGGCCGGTATTCGAACATCGGCCGTCCGTGACGGCGACGAGTGGATCGTTAACGGGGCCAAGACATTCATCACAAACGGCATCAACTCGGACCTTGTGATTGTTGTGTGCCGCACCGATCCCGACGCGGGGCACGGAGGCTTTTCCCTACTGGTGGTTGAACGGGGAATGGATGGCTTCGAGCGAGGTCGCAATCTCGACAAACTCGGCCAGCATTCCGGCGATACCGCCGAATTGTTCTTCAACGACGTGCGGGTCCCGGCGGCCAACGTCTTGGGAGAGGAAGGTAAAGGATTCCAGTACCTGAGTTTCAACCTGGCTCAGGAGAGGTTGTCAATCGGCTACTACGGCTGGGCTGCGGCCAAGGCCGCCGTCGATTGGGCTGTCGACTACGTGAAGGAGCGTACGGCTTTCGGTCAGCCGCTGGCGGCCTTCCAAAACACCAAGTTTGTGCTGGCCGAGGTGGCGACCGAAGTGGCCGTAACGAAGTCGTTCATGGAAGACGCGGTGTTGAAACACAACAAGGGCGAGCTGAGCGCCGCCGAGGCGGCGATGGCCAAGATGTGGGGCACGGAACTCCAGAATCGTGTGATCGATCGTTGTCTCCAGCTGTTTGGGGGGTATGGCTACATGAGCGAGTTCCCCATCTCCCGGGCCTACGCCGACGCTCGGGTCACCACCATCTACGGCGGCACGTCGGAGATCATGAAGACGATCATCAGCAAGGACGTGCTGGCCTGACCGGCCGGCGGCTCTCGTGATCGACCAGCCTCCCGCCCCGACGCTCTTGGAGGTCATGGCGGGCGTTCTCGAAGAGGTCGCAGCACATCGTGGTGACGCCGACAATCCGCCAGACATCGATGCCGACCGATACCGGATCCGAGTGGTGGGCAACCTCAGCCGAATCCTGGCCCGAGAAGCCGAACTCGGGTCGGTCGCCAACGTCGAAACGTCAGCCGATCTGGAGCTCCTGCTGGGCGTAGCGGGATCGCTGGAGGCTCAGGTTGAAGCGCTGGACGACTTGTTGGCTCATCGGCCTGATGCACTTGACCGGCGGGCGGTGTTCGAACTGTTGACACGGGATGTGGATCGACGGCTGCAAATCGCACGACCCGGCTACGGACGGCCTCAATAGTGCCCACGAGTCCGCCTGCATCGACCGGCGACGTGGGCGCTGTCGCCGCGGCGCTGTCCGGTCTATTGGCCTCGGGCGGCCACGCTGGATCGTTGGTCACAATCACCTCGGCGCTGAGCGCAGGGGCCAATCGGCAGACGCTACGGATCTCTGTCGAAGGGCCCTATGGTTCCGTGACCGACGCCGTGGCTCAGATCGCCGAACGTGAACAAGGGCAATCCTGGATCGTGGCTGTTGACGACGAGGCTCAGCTGCTACGAGCAGCGGCCGACCACGGGGTTCCGGTCGCCGCCGTGTTGGCCGCCGGCTATTGCCCCAGCTTGTCGGCCGACGTGCTGATCACCCGTTTTGTCGATGGACAGACGATTCCTCGCCGTGTGCTGCGCTCGTTGGCGGAGTGGGATCAGGGTGGAGGCAACTCAGCGCAATCAATGGCCGCCAGCCTCGGCCGTGCTCTCGCCGCCATACACAACATCAACACCGATCAACTCACGCTGACTCGCCCGCTGGAGCAGTTTGATCCAGCGGGATACGTCCAACATCTGACCGAACGTCTTGATGAGTTGCCGGCTCGTTATCCAACGTTGCGGTTCGCTCTTGGCGTCCTGTCCGACAACAGCCCGGTGTCACCCAAAGTCCCGAGCCTCCTGCACGGCGACTTTCGCAACGGCAACGTCATCGTGGCCGACGGTGAGATTAAGGCAGTGGTCGACTGGGAGCTTGTGCATCTCGGTGACCCGATGGAGGATCTGGCCTGGCTCTGCCTGCGCACGTGGCGGTTCGGGATCGATCACAACGAAGCCGGAGGTCTGACCACGTTGGCTCAGCTGCGCGCCGCCTATGAACGGGCTGGAGGTACGTGGCGTCAAGATGCCTTCGAGTGGTGGTCAATGGCCCGTACCATCTGGTGGGGAATCGGACTGGCGGCCCAGGCCGGCCGGTTCATGGACGGCACATCGAGCTCAATCGTTCACGCCGCCAGCGGGCGTCGAGTGGTGGAGCTGGAATACGATCTGTTGCAGCTGCTGGAACCGTTGGTCATCTGACCGCCGTGCCTGATCAACAACGATGGGCAACCCACAATCATCGAGAGGGCTAACCATGGACTTCGATCTGCCATCAGATCTTTCCGACTACCTTGCCGAGCTGGACCGCTTCATCGAATCGGACATCAAGCCGCTCGAAGCCGAGAACATTCAGTACTTCGATCATCGGAGGGAACACGCCCGTACCGACTGGGACAACGATGGGCTTCCGCAACCCGCCTGGGAGGAGCTACTGGCCGAGATGCGTCGGCGGGCCGATGAGGCCGGTCATCTTCGGTTTGGTTTGCCTTCCGAAGTGGGCGGCTCCGACGGATCCAACCTGGCCATGGCCGTGATCAGGGAGCACCTGGCCTCCAAGGGGCTGGGTCTACACAACGACCTGCAGAACGAGTCGTCCATCATCGGCAACTTTCCCGTGGTTCTGATGGTGCTGGCCAAGGGAACCGAGGAACAGAAGGCCGAGTTCTGTGAAGCGATGATCACCGGTGAACGTCGAGTCGCCTTTGGTCTCACCGAACCCAACCACGGCAGCGACGCAACCCATATGGAAACCTCCGCCGTCCTTGACGGCGACAAGTGGGTGATCAACGGACACAAACGTTGGAACACCGGCATGCATCACGCCACCCACGATGCCGTCTTTGCCCGAACCAGTGGGGAGGCCGGCGACGGCACCGGCATCACGTGTTTCCTGGTGCCGACCGACGCCGAAGGCGTAGAGATTGGTCCGTTCTGGTGGACATTCAACATGCCTACCGATCATCCCGACGTTCGGTTCACCGACGTACGGGTGCCGGACACGGCCATCCTCGGTGATGAGGGGGCCGGGCTGGCTTTGGCTCAGATCTTCGTGCATGAGAACCGTATTCGGCAGGCGGCCAGCTCGTTGGGAGCGGCCCAGTTCTGCATCAACCAGGCCGTTGCCTACGCCAAGGACCGAGCTCCCTTCGGCAAACCGCTCTGGCTCAACCAGGCGATTCAGTTCCCGCTGGCCGAACTGCAGACCGAGGCGGCGATGTTGCGGGCGCTCATCCGACAGACGGCGTGGAAGATGGATCGCGTGCATCACATGGACGTGACCGATGCCGTCAGCATGTGTAACTACCGGGCCAACCGGCTTGTCTGCAACGCCGCCGATCAGGCGATGCAAACCTGCGGCGGGATGGGCTACTCCCGGCACATGCCGTTTGAGCACATCTATCGTCACCATCGCCGTTACCGGATCACCGAAGGCGCCGAAGAAATCCAGTTGCGTAGGGTGGCCGGCGTGATGTTCGGCAAGGCAGCCAAGCGGTAGTAGTACGGCTGGCGCCGTAACAGCTGGGGTAAGCTCAGGCGGGTGAATGAACGGCGAAACATCTGTGTGTACTGTGGGTCGAGTAGCGGCTCCGATCCGGCTTTTCGCTCCACAGCCCTCGAACTCGGTCAGACCCTCGCCGGTGCCGGCCATCAACTGATCTACGGTGGCGGCGACGTTGGGCTTATGGGCGTGGTAGCCAACGCCGTCATGGAGAATCAAGGTCGGGTCACCGGGGTGATCACCAAACAGCTCATGGATCTGGAAGTGGCGCACACGGGTATCACCAACCTCGAAGTTGTGCCCGACATGCACGCTCGCAAGGCCCGCATGGCTGAGTTGGCCGACGGCATTGTGGTCTTGCCCGGTGGCTACGGAACCCTCGATGAAACGTTCGAGATTCTCACTTGGAATCAAATCGGCCTGATCTCGGCTCCGGTGGTCTTTCTCGACGTGAACAACTACTTTCAGCCGTTGTTCGAGTTCATCGACCGAGCCGTGACCGACGGGTTCATGAAAGGTCACCACGGAGCTTCGGCGCAACGCACCTCAAGTGTCATCGATGCGGTGACCACCGCCGCCGGAGCGGCTCCCGAGTACATTCCAAAGTGGATTGACTAGATCTTTGGACTAGCTCGGTGGTCGAGGCCGCAATACCGACTGGGTCTGGATCACTTTGGCCACCCGGCGGCCCTCGTTGGTTACGTCGGTCTCGACGACAATGGTGCTCGATCCGACATGAAGTGGTGTCGACGTCGCCGTGATCGTCCCGCCTTTCACGGCGCCAAGGAAGTTCGTCTTGGACTCGATCGTCGAGGTACTCACCGCTCCCTGAGGAAGGTTGCCAAAGGCGGCGATGGCTCCCGCCGTGTCGGCCAGAGCCATGATTGTGCCGCCATGCAACACTCCACCGGCTGTACAAAGCTCGGGCGCCCAGTCGATAGATATGACAACTTGTTCCGGATCGATTGATTCCACCCGCATCCC
Organism: Acidimicrobiales bacterium; assembly: GCA_965216355.1. Taxonomy (GTDB): domain Bacteria; phylum Actinomycetota; class Acidimicrobiia; order Acidimicrobiales; family SZUA-35; genus JAHELU01. The sequence continues at coordinate 4,431,589 of CBDCFR010000013.1, read as the reverse complement.
AAGTGTGACCGACAGGGGCATGGTGTCGCGAAGGAACGCATCGAGGTCTTCCGGGGACGGCAACTCGTCGCTCACGTATGCAGCCTAGTCATTGGGGCCGGCCCAGCGGAAGGTGATGGTTCATTCGGTGGGGTAGAGGAACCGCATCACTCCGGCGGCGAGTACGGCTGCCACCAACTGCGCCGCAATAAAGGCGGCAACCCCTCCGGGCGCTATGCCGGCGAAGGTATCGGACAGCGTCCGGGCCAAGGTGACCGCTGGGTTGGCGAAGCTGGTGGACGACGTGAAGTAGTAGGCGGCGGCGATGTATCCGCCGACGGTGAACGCGGCCAGGGTAGGCTTGCCGGACCGTACCACCCCATAGATGACCATGATCAGCCCGAAGGTCGCCACTGCCTCCGCCAGCACGAGCTCACCGCCGCTGCGGTCCTTGGTCGACCAGTTGACGGCGTCGAGGCCGAACATCAGGTTGGCGAGCATCACCCCAACCGCTCCACCGGTGATTTGCGCGATCACATAAACAGCGGCCGTGGGCGTGTCGGTTCCGCCGAGCATCCGGTCGGCCAGCGTGACCGCAGGATTGAAGTGAGCCCCTGATGCCGGGCCAAGGGCGAGGATGAGAGCGACAAGAATCCCGGCGGTGGCAAAGGCATTCTGAAACAGCATCAAGCCCACGTCGGTCGACAGCCGCTCGGCCATGATGCCCGAACCCACAACCCCGGCCAACAGAAACGCGGTACCGATGAACTCGGCGGTGGCTTTGCGAGCGATCGCCAGGTCCATCACGAGTCCTTCTCACCCAATTCGATCATTAACAGTTCGACCCGGGACTTGATCTGGTCACGCACTGCTCTGACCACCTCAATCGATTGCCCGGCCGGGTCGGTCAACTCCCAGTCTTCGTAGCGTTTTCCGGGATACACAGGACAAGTGTCGCCACATCCCATCGAGACGATGACGTCGGCCGCCTCCACCTGATCAGTGGTCCAACGCTGCGGCTGATACCCGCTGATGTCTATTCCGACTTCAGCCATGGCTTGCACCGCAGCCGGGTTTACGTCGTCGCTGGGATTCGACCCTCCGGAATACACGCCCACTCGGCCGTCGGACAGGTGTCGAAGCCAGCCGGCCGCCATCTGGGATCGGCCCGCATTGTGGCCGCAAAGGAACAAGACCGTGGCCCGAACATCTTCATTCATAGTGGCGACATCCTAGCCGTGGGGCTGCCGGCGCTCGACCCCGATGATCGAGCTTTGCTTTGGAAAGAACCCGGCGGTAAAAGACGGACCGGGACGGTTCAGCTGGCACAATCGAAGCTATGAGTACTGAGTCTCTTCCATCATCGGAGCTTCCCCCCGACGTGGCGGCCGAGATCGACAGCATCGACACAGCCCGCATCGTGGATGCCGATCAGCGATACCTGATCCACCCCTATCAGATTTTCGACACCTACCTTACCGACCCGGTACTGCCCATCAGTAGAGGCGCAGGCGCGGAGCTGATTGACACCGAGGGCAACGTGTACATTGACGCCGTTGGTGGCATGTGGTGCACCAACATCGGCTTGGGCCGCGACGAGATGGCCGACGCCATCGCCGATCAGGTTCGCAAGCTGGCCTACGCCAACCCGTTTGTCGACATGACCAACCTACCGGCCGTTGCATTGTCGGAGAAGCTGATGCAGCTGGCGCCCGAGTCGGTGAACCACGTGTTCTTCACCACCGGCGGCTCCACGGCGGTTGATGCCGCCTTCCGGACCGTGCAGCTCTATCAACACGCCAGGGAGAAACACAACAAACGCCACATCATCAGCCGGATCGACGCCTACCACGGCTCAACCTACGCCTCGGTCTCAATCGGTGGCAAACCCGGAGACCGCCCGCCCGACTTCGATTTCATCGACGACTTCATCCACCATCTCAGCTCCCCGAATTTCTATCGCTATGGCGGCGATCGAACCGAGCAGGAGTTCGCCGACGATCTCGTGGCCGAATTCGAAGCCAAGGTGGCGGAACTAGGCGGGCCTGATTATGTTGCCGCGTTCTTCGCCGAACCGATCATGGGATCGGGCGGCGTGATCCTTCCTCCTGCCGACTATCTGCAGCGGATCTGGCAGTTCTGCCAGGACAACGACATCGTGTACGTCTCCGATGAGGTGGTCACGGCGTTCGGTCGGCTGGGGGAGTGGTTCGTATCCGAGACCATGTTTGGCATTAAGCCCGACATGATCACATCGGCCAAAGGTCTCACCTCCGGTTACCTGCCGCTAGGGGCGCTGCTGATCTCCGACAAGATCTTCGACGTCATCTCGGCCGAAGGTCACGGGCGATACTTCGCCGTCGGTTACACCTACTCCGGCCACCCGGTTTCCTGCGCCGCCGCCCTCAAGAACATTGAGATCCTGGAGCGTGAGAAGCTCCTCGCTCACGTGAAAGAGGTCGGTCCCTACTTCCTCGAGCAGTTGGGTACGCTCGCCGACCTTCCCCTGGTTGGCGACGTGCGAGGATCTCATCTGATGGCCTGTGTAGAGTTTGTGGCCGATCGGGCCACGAAACGGCAGTATCCCGAGGAGTTGGGAATCGGAAAGATGGTATCCAACGAGGCCGATGCCCTTGGGCTCATTGTGCGTCCGATCGATAATCTCAACGTGATGTCACCACCACTTGTGGTCACCACCGATGAGATCGATCTAATCGTTTCGCGCTTGCGAGAAGCGATTCTGCGAACGCAGCGCAAACTCGAAGATCAAGGCATCGCGCCGGTCTAACCCGCTGCTACTCGGAGCGTGTTGATGCGACTTCCCGTGGAAAGCGCACTGGCTGATCCTTGCGAGCGGTCACTGCTTCGACGGTGCCGTCGGCCAGCTCCCGGAAAAGCTCAACCGAACCTTCGGACAACACCGAGACGGTGCAGCCATCGCTGTCGACGACGACCTCGAGCGTTTCTCCCCGCCATAGCAGGCGGAAACGAACCGATGACCAGGTGTCCGGCAACCGAGGGCTGAAGGTCATCCCCGTCTCCAGATCCCTCATCCCGGCGAAGCCGTAGACGATGCCGGCCCAAGCTCCACCGGCGTTGGCGATGTGCACGCCGTCAGATGTGTTGCCGTGCGAGTCGGCCAAATCAAGGTAGAGCGACTGGTTGAAGTAGTCGGCCGCCCGGTGTTCGTAGCCGACGTCGGCCGCGACAATCGACTGAACGCAGGCCGATAGCGACGAATCCCCGGTGGTCAGCGGATCGTAGTAGTCGAAGTTGCGGCGCCGGTGCTCGGCCGTGAAGTGTTTGCGGCGCAGGAACATGGCCAAAACCACGTCGGCCTGCTTGAGTACCTGGTGCCGGTAGATCACCAGCGGATGGAAGTGGAGGAGCAGCGGATACTTCTCGGTCGGCGTGCCTTTGAAATCCCACACCTCGCGGTCTAAGAAGTTGACGTCCTGAGGATGGATGCCGAGGTCATCGTCATACGGGACGTACATGGCATCGGCGGCTCTCTTCCACTCCTCGACCTCGGAGCTGTCGAGCCCGGTGCGCCGGATCAGTTCGGCGTATCGTTCAGGGTTCGACTCGGAAACGGTGCGCGCCGCCCATGCGGCGTACCCCATATTGAATCGAGCCATCACGTTTGTGTAGGTGTTGTCGTTGACCACCGTGGTGTATTCGTCGGGCCCGGTGACGGAGTGAATGTGGAACTGCTCGGCTCCGTTGTTGCTGTAGAAGCCGAGTCCGGCCCACATCCGGGCCGTCTCGACCAGAATCTCGGCGGCCTCCTGCTCGAGGAACTCGATGTCGCCGGTGGCCGTCAGGTAGCGCTCGATGGCGTAGGCCACGGCGGCGTTGATGTGGTATTGGGCCGTGCCGGCGGCGTAGTAGGCCGATGCCTCTTCACCGTTGATGGTTCGCCACGGGTAGAGCGCACCCGCCTCGCTCAATTCAACTGCTCGCTGCCGGGCCGCGTCGAGCATTCGCCATCGGAAGCGAAGAAGCTTCCTGGCTGCCTCGGGATTGGTGTAGGCCAGGAACGGAAGCACATACACCTCGGTGTCCCAGAAGTAGTGTCCGTCGTAGCCCCCGGCCGTCACCCCCTTGGCCGCCACCCCCTGTTCGTTGGCAGTCGCCGAGGCCTGGGCCAGTTGGAACAGATTCCACCGCATGGCCTGCTGATCGGCTGGGCTCCCTTCGATCACCACATCGCTGCGGTACCAGAAGTCGTCGAGCCACTGGCGTTGCTGGTGCTGCAACGACTCGACGCCGTCGTCCACCGCTCGTTCGATGGTGCGGGAACAGCGGCTATGCAACTCCTGGGAAGGTACGCCCTTCGACGAGTGATAGCTCACGTATTTCGTGAGAGAAATGGTGGTGCCGGGCTTGGCGTCGATGATGAATTCGGTTCTAGCGAAGTCGGGCTCGTACTCGGTAGTGACTTCGAATTCCTCGGTGGCGTTCACCTCGTGGCGGTATGCGCAGGCCAAGGTCATCAGACTCGATGCGCACTGGTAGCCAAGGGTTACCTGACCGCCGACGCCAAGGTCGGGTTCATGTTCTTGCAACTGCGGTTCAAGCACCCGACGGTCGAAGGATCGACCTTGACGAGGGTCCTTACCCTCGGATTCGCCGTCACCCTCACCCAATGCGGCATCGGCGACGTGGTACTCATCCTCGCCGTCTTGTCGGTTCATGAGCTGCGATGAGATGGCGATCGGCGCCGAGCCGTCGAGCATGGTGACTTCAAACCGCAGAACGGCCAGATGACGATGCACCATGCTGATCATTCGCTCGCTGTAGACCCGCACCCGCTTACCAGCCGGTGTGCGCCAGATCAGGTCGCGGGTGTAGAGCCCGGTGCGAAAGTCGATCGTGCGTTGGTACTCGTCGAGCTCGGCATCGGCCAACAACAGCGGCTCGTCGTCAACGTAGAGCTTGATGGTCTTGGCGTCGGGAGCGTTTACGATCGTTTGCCCGGTCTTGGCAAACGCGAATGCATTCTCGGCGTGGTGGATCGGCCAGGTTTCATGAAGACCGTTGACATAGGTTCCGTGACTGTGCGCGATCCGACCTTCGGCCGGGTTGGCCCGCATTCCGATGTAGCCGTTGCCCACGGCGAACAGGGTTTCGGTCAGGCCAAGATCGTCAAAACCGGGTTCCGTCTCGACTAAGGCCCACGGTTCGATAGGAAAACGATCGCGGGAGATTGCTTCGGCCGTGGCTCGAATCTTCATTGATATTCCTCGTGTTATGCCTCGGAAAGGGTCTGGGACAAGTCGTCCACTACCAGGGACGCTCCATGTTCGATGAGCGCTTGACGATTACCGCCGCGGTCGACACCGATGACGAACCCGAAGCCCCCGGCTACGCCTGCCGCCACTCCGGAGGTCGCGTCTTCGACCACCACCGACGTCGCCGGGTCGGCCGCCAACAGATCGGCCGCCCGCAGGAACATTTCGGGAGCAGGTTTGCCGGCGAGCCCGGCGTCGGCCGCGACAACACCGTCGATGATGTGTTCAAAACGGTCGGCCATGCCGGCCGCCGCCAGAACCGGGCGAGCGTTCCGAGACGAGGACACGATGGCCTGAGGAGTTCCGAGTCGATCGAGGGTGTCGAGCACGGCAACCGACCCCGGGTACGGTTCCACTCCGTCGGATTGGACAATCGACATGAACAGGTCGTTCTTCTTGTTGCCGAGGGCACAGACGCTGTGGTCACCCGGCGGGTCGGCGGGATCTCCGTCGGGAATCGATACGTCACGGGAGGCGAGAAAGGACCGGACCCCGTCGTAGCGCGGCTTGCCGTCGATGTAGGTGAGATAGTCCTGGGTGGTATATCCCCAAGGCTCAAACAGCCGGGCCCAAGCCTTTTCGTGAACGGCTGCGGTCGGGGTGATCACCCCATCGAGGTCAAACAGAACTGCTGAGTAGGCCGACCAGTCGACTTCCGTCGGCGCCAAGTGCGCCGGCGATCGGTACTGGTCTGGTTGCGGTCGCTCGCTCATGATGACCGCGAGTCTAACGATCAACGAGGCGACGTCAGGGGCTGCTTCGTCGGATTACCTGGAAGCTTTCTCGGGCAGCTGCGGAGCATCGCTTTCAATCGAGCTCACAGGAACGTTCAAGGTACGCCGTCGTTGTGTCGATGAGGGATAGCCAGTCCTGTGACCAGTTGGGTTTTGCCCAAACCGCCCAAGCCAGAAGACAAAATGACTGCTCAAACATTGACCAACCGCTCCAGCGAGCGAGGTGCCGCCCTCGTTGAGTTCGCCATAGTGGCCCCTGTCCTGATCATGATCATGATGGGCGTAGTCCAACTCGGCCTGCTCCTACACCAGCAACAAGGCATCCACGCCGCCGCCCGTGAGGGAGCCCGGCAGGGTTCGTTCCCGTCGGCCACCGAAGCCGATATCGAGAGCGCCGTCAACACCGCGTTAAACGGGATCAACCTGGCCAACACTCCGGTGGTGACCATCACGCCTGCCAACGGCAGTGGCGTGCCGTGCGACGGGAACGTCGTCGGTGCCGACTCGGTGACCGTCAACGTGCAGGTGGCCGCAGTGCTCGACATCCCGTTCCTAGCCGGCCAGGCGGTGAACCTGAGCGGCGAGGGAACATTCAAGTGCGAGTACCTGGGATGAGTCCGGAAATGATCGAGGCAACAACGACCAAAGCAACCACAACCTCCAAACAAGGAACACTGAGAAACGAGGGAATCGTGTCCGTGGAAGAAACAAATCAGAACAAGCGACGATGGTTCGGCCGGTCCAAGCGCAAAGAGCGAGGAGCGTCGCTTGTACTGGTCTCCGGATCGTTGGTGGCGTTTGTTGCCATTGCCGCCTTGGCGGTCGACTACGGACAACTCGTTGTGGAGCGTCGGGCCATGGTCACCGCCACCGACGCCGCCTCTCTAGCCGCCGCCACGGTTTATGCCTCCGGTGGAATCGACGGATGCGACGAAGCACTGTCGTACATGAACGCCAACGCTCCCGGACACGAGAACTTCAGCTGCCAGTACTTTCCCGAAACGGGTGGTGGAGTGGTCGAAGTGTCAAGCTCACAGACCGTGTCGTTTGGTTTCGGGTCGGTGCTCGGGATCAATTCCGGCACCGCTGCGTCGTCGACAGCATCGGAATTCATCACCTCGACGATTCCCGGCCTGCGGCCGTTTATGCTCTGCCGCTCCTACAACCAACAGTTCTCCGACTGGATCGACGGAACCAGCCAGACCCCGCCCAACAACATGACCTTCATCCTGGCCGACAATCTCAACGCCTGTCTTGTCAGCACCGGCGGTGGCGGAGGTGGCGGCAATGGTGGCGGCAACGGCGGCGGTGGTAACGGCGGCGGTGGTGGTGGTGGAGGAGGAGCAGGTGGCGGCGGCGGTGGTAACTGGGCCGTGGCCGACTTCGACGGTCAGTCCAACGGCACGCCCGAACTCCGAGGCTGGATCGCAGGTGGCTACTCCGGACCGTTCGAGACATGCCAGGACGTCACCTGCCCCAACAACCCCACAATCTGCACCGATGACTCAGCCGCTTGCTACGAGGGAAGTCCCGGCGTTCTCAGCCCGTCGGTCGAAGCGGAACTCATCGGGATAACCGGCAACGGAACGTTGAGCTATCTGCCGGTCGTACGTGAGGTTACCGACGGCAGTGGTGGGAACCTCGAAGCCAGGGTCGAGCGATTGGTTATGGCCGAGCTGGTCTCGTACCAGGTGCTCGGACAGTCCGACCTTCGTTCTCTGACCTTCACTTTCCACGACGCCACGACCCCTGTCGACCCGGCCGTGAGAATCTGTGGAGCCACCGCCACCGAGTGCCCATAGCCGACCTTTGATCGATGGGGGTCTTCTGCCGGCGCGCCTGAAAGTCGGCGGAGGACACCCGCTTGGCCGGCTGAATGACGATACGCCCAGGGTCGACCTGATCGTTAAGGCGGAGCGCATATGGGCCGATCAGGTCATATGAGTACGGAACTCTCACCCAACGACCTAGCCCGTAAGGCTCGTTGGAAGCCCGCTCAGACCAGCGGCTGAGACGCCTGTGCAACTCGACATGGTCGACTTCGATCACACCCACCCGTCAACCACCAATCACCACCTGTGAGGGAGTAACTATGAGATCCAACGCCAGACGGTTAGGGGCAGCGCTGCTGGCCCTGATCTTCGGAGCCGTAGGCGTGGCCACGCTCATTCGGTACGTGCAAACGGCCGAGGACCGTGCCTTGGCCGGTCAACAGCTGGTCGACGTCATCGTGGTCACCGAGGCCGTTGACGCCGGTACTACCGTCGATGACGTTGCGTTGGTGGTCGAGACCAAGCAGGTCCCGGTCTCCAGCCAGACACCAGGAGCCTTGGCCGACCTCAGCACTGTTGAAGGCCAGGTAACCACCGTGGATCTTGTTCCCGGCGAGCAGCTCCTGGCCGCCCGCTTCGAGGAGCGATACGCTCGCACCGTAGCGGGCGGTGACTTAACCATTCCGCCCGGACTGGTGGAGGTCACCATCAAGCTTCCGCCCGAGCGGGTTGTAGGAGCACAGCTCACGCCCGGTGAGAAGGTTGCGGTGTTGGCCACCTTCCAACAGATCGGCACCGTCGATGGCGTTGAAGACAGCGGAGCCGAGGTGGCCGAAGGCAGCCCCGTCACAGGAGTGCTCCTCCGTCAAGCGCTGGTCACGAACATTCAAGCTGCCACTGCTGCTCAGGTCGCCGATAGCGAGGTGGATCGGTCACGACAGGTTGCCGAGAACCTCAACCTGTTCTTGACCCTCGCTCTGGAGCCGGCATTAACCGAACGGCTCATCTTCGCTACCGAACAGGGCAGCCTCTGGGTTGCTCGGGAAAGCGCCGGAGAAGCCGTTGAGTCCGGACCGTTGGTCTCGTACGAGACGGTCTTCGACGGGGCCCTGGCCCAAGCGCTGGAAGACGCGAGAGCACGGGCAAGCGCGGCCTCCACATTGGCCGAGTCGGAGGACGAAGTCGTCGCCGAGCTTGAAGCGACCGAGAACACCGGTTCCGAGGAGGACAACTAATGAGTAGTGTTGCCATCATTACCGGTGATCCGGCAACCGTCGCTGTCGCCGACAAACCGCCTACCGATACCAAGATCGTGGTCGAACCGGCCATTACCAGCGAAATGGCGGCCAGCGACCGCTCATCGTGGCTGGCCTCGCTGCCGGTTGACGTAATCGTGTTCGGTCCCGACATCGAAGCCGATGTTGTGCTCGAATCGGCCTCGTTCCTGCGTACCTCTCGCCCCGAGGTCGACTGCATTGCGATTTGTACGCCCCGCACCGATTTTCTGGCTGCGGCCATGAAGTCGGGTATTCGAGACGTTGTTTCACCCAGTGACGGCAACGAGGAGCTGATCGAGTCGCTCGCCTTGCTGCAAGAGGCGGCCTCGATTCGAGCTTCAACTCAAACCGAACCTCGCGCCGAACTTGGATCGGTTGTGACCGTGCTCGGCCCCAAGGGCGGAGTCGGCAAAACCACCGTTGCCATCAACCTGGCCTACACGCTGGCCATGCAGGCCCCCGGATCGGTGATCCTGGTTGACTTTGATCTGGCCGGCGGCGACATCGCCGACAGTCTGGGGCTTGAGCCGAGCTCAAACGTCGGAACCGTTGTGGGTTCGGGTGTGGTTGACGACCCCACCAGCCTCAAACTGAGCTTGACGTCACACAACTCTGGTCTCCTGGTGCTGCCCGGCCCGAGTTCGCTGGTCGATGCGGCCAAAGCGGAAACTGCTGGCGTGGCCTCGCTTATCGATCAACTCACCCGGATGTTCAAGACAATCGTGATCGACACCGGTCCTGGTACCTCCGACGCCACGGTCAGCGCAGTTAAGGCCGCCGCTGACGTGATCGCGGTGACCAGTCCCGAGGTTGGCGGTGTTCGAACTCTTGAGCGGCATCTCGACGGTTATGACGCCGTTGGCTTCCAGCGGGCCAATCGCCATCTGCTGCTGAACAAGGAAGACCGTCGAAGCTCGATGACCAGGGAGGACGTGGAATCGGTTCTGCGACGGCGTATTGATTTCGCCATTCCCTACGACCGCAACATCCCCACCCCGGCCAACGAAGGAGTGCCGTATCTGCAGTCTCGACCACGAGGAGCGGTTACCAACACATTCGCCGCGCTGGCACGTGCTGTGGCCGGAGCGGGAATGCAACCCGCTGTGGCCGATTCCAAAGGCTGGTTTCGGTAGATGAGTCTTGGAAAGCTACTTGCAGACCTCGACGATCAGCCGACGTCCAACGAAGGGCAGGTTGTCGAACGGCGGGCGGCGCTCCGCAACGTGAGTTCGGCCGAAACGGGCCGATTCCTGGACAATCTCGGCGATCAAGTGCGGATCAAGCTGGTCGATCAGGTTGGCTCGGCCACCAGCGAAGCTGATCTAAGCCAAGAAGAGCTTCGTCGCCTTGTCGGCGAGGAACTTGAACGCCTCATCCGGGAGGAGAACCTGCCGCTCAACGATGTTGAACAGCGGCAGATGATCACGTCGGTCACGAACGACATCCTTGGCTACGGACCGGTTGAACCGCTCCTAGAGGACGACTCCGTCACCGAGGTCATGGTCAACGGTACCGATGCGATCTTTGTGGAACGCGAAGGTCAGATCGTGCTGACCGACATCAAATTCCGCACCGAATCACATCTGCGCCAGGTGATCAGCCGGATCGTGACCAGCGTTGGGCGGCGGATCGACGAGTCGTCGCCGATGGTGGACGCTCGTCTCCCCGACGGATCCCGCGTCAACGCCATCATCCAGCCACTCGCCGTTGACGGCCCCTCGCTGACCATCCGAAAGTTCATGAAGTCGGGCCTCACCGCGTCCGATCTCATTGAACGGCGGAGCATCTCCCGCGAGGCGGTTTCGTTCCTGGAAGGGGCGGTCCGAGGCAAGCTCAACATCCTCGTCTCCGGCGGTACCGGCACAGGCAAGACCACGTTTCTCAACATGTTGTCGGGCTACATTCCCGACAGCGAACGAATTGTGACCATCGAAGATGCCGTCGAACTGCGTCTCCGACAACGCAATCTCATTCGCCTGGAATGCCGTCCCCCCAACCTGGAAGGAAGCGGCGAGGTGACGAGTCGCGACCTACTGCGCAACAGTCTGCGCATGCGCCCGGACCGGATTGTTATCGGCGAGTGCCGTGGCGCCGAGGCGCTCGACATGCTTCAAGCCATGAACACCGGCCACGACGGCTCCCTGACCACGTTGCACGCCAACGCTCCCCGTGAGGCCACCAGCAGGCTCGAGACGATGGTGATGTTCGCGGGATTTGATCTACCGGCCCGGGCGGTTCGAGAGCAGATGGCGGCGGCAATCGATCTGATCGTGCAGCTCGAACGTATCCCGGGAGGTCGCCGCATGGTCACCTCGATCACCGAAGTCACAGGGCTTGAGGGCGACCAGATGTCGCTCGATGAGATCTTCACGTTCGATCCTGGAACCGGTGTTGGTACCGAGCGGTTGCGGCCAACCGGCGTTCGGCCCCGAAAGCTCGAGAAGATGGCAAAGAACGGCGTACATGTCGACGGTCATGTCTTCGACCCCTCCGGAGGAGGGGCAGGACTATGACGTTCGGTATCACCGTGTCAGGAGTGCTAGCTCAGGAAGTGCAGGTGTCGCCGTTGCCCGACTTCACGCAGAGTTCCAGCCTGCTGGCGATCGGGGCCGGTTCGCTACTGGTTGCCGTTGTAATCGTGTCGGCGATGATCTTCACTCGACGGGCAGGGGCTCGTCCCGCCGTAGCCGTTTCAAATACCAACCCGCTGGGTCGAGGCCCGACGGCAGTTGAGGCGTTGCGTGATGCGTTGCTTCGCCGGCTTGAGCGGGTGATGCGAACCGACGCTCGCCAGGACGCGGCCCGCCGCCTTGACCGTGCCGGTCTGCGGGTGCAGGTTGGCGAGCTGGTGATGATGAATCTGGCCACAGTGCTGCTGCTGGCCGGTCTTGGCTATCTCTGGCGCGGCGCCGTCGGGTCGGTTTTGGGGATCGTCGCGGCGCTGCTCATTCCCCGCGTGTATGTCGACGTCCGAGCCCGTCGTCGTCAGAACGCCTTTGCCGATGCTCTGCCCGACGTGTTGTCATCGGTCGCCAACGTGTTGCGGGTCGGCTATTCGCTCAACGTTGGTCTGGGAACAGTGGCGAAGGAATATGAGGATCCGGTCAGCGCCGAGTTGAATCGGGCTCTCGTGGAGTCGCGTGTTAGCGGCAGCATCATCACCGGCCTGCGTGGGGTCGCCGATCGCATGGACAGCACCGATCTACGCTGGGTGATCGATGCCATTGAAATCAACTCAACCGTGGGTGGCGATTTGGTTGAGGTGCTCGAAAACGTGGCAGCCACAATTCGGGCCCGGGTTCGCCTCAACGCTCAAGTGTCGGCTCTGACCGCTGAAGCGAGGATGTCGGCCATCGTTTTGTTCATGTTGCCTCCGGGCCTTGCAGCGTTCATCGCCTTCTCCAATCCCGAATACTTCAACGGAATCTGGGGTACGTCGCTGACCTACTGGATGATCGGCTCGGTCATGTTTATGCTCTTGGCCGGCGGGCTGTGGATTCGCAAGATGATCAACGCCGCAGTTTTGTAGGGCCGGACGATGCGCAAAGAAGCGCCGACGACTCGGCCTGGCAACCCCATCAAGTACGACCCTGTTGACAATCGGTCAAACCAACCGGAGGGAATGCACAAATGACCATCATTCTGGGCAGCATCATTACCGTGTTGGCCATCCCACTTCTGGCCTACGCCGTGATTCCCGAACGCCGTGACACGTCCGGAAACCGGTTCAGCGTGGCAGCCACAACCTTTCCCGACGCGCAGCTCGGAGCTTCGGTTCGAGATCGAATTCTCGGGCCGCTGTACGATGCCACATCTCGGCAGGCCCGCCGGATCACACCGAGAGGATTCAGCGACTCCATCAAACAACAGCTCGTATACGCAGGCCTTGGCAACCGACTTCCGGTCGAGGCGTTTCTAAGTATCAAAACGTTGACCACCTGCGGCGGCTTGTTCCTCGGATTGTTCGTTTCGCTGGGATCGGGACCCCAGTTCAGGATCTTTCTGATCCTGCTGTTTGGCTTCATCGGGTTTGTCGGTCCTGACGCCTATGTTCGTCGACGGGCCGAGGCTCGGCAGCGGGCAATCGTTTCGGCTCTCCCCGACACGCTCGATCAGCTGACCGTGCTTCTTGAGGCCGGACTTGGATTCAACTCGGCGGTCGACAAGATCGCCCGCTCGACTTCCGGCCCTCTTGTCGACGAGTTCTCCCGCGCCCTGCACAGCATCCGACTTGGTACGCCTCGAAACGAAGCGCTTGAAGAGATCGCCACCCGTACCGGCACCCAGGAGGTTCGGCAGTTTGTATCGGCGATCAAACAGGCCGACAGCTTGGGTGTGCCGATGGCCCGCGTCGCCCGGGTGCAGAGCGAACACATGCGAGAGATCAAACGATTACATTCGGAAGAGCAGGCCATGCGGCTGCCGGTGAAGCTCGTGTTCCCGATGGTGCTATGTATGCTGCCGGCCCTGTTCATCGTGCTGCTCGGCCCGGTGGCGATTCGAGTGGTGGGAAGCGGCCTCTAGCCCCTAGGCAGGCCACGTGATGGCCGGCCTAGATGGATTGAAGCAGCTGCTCGTCGACGGCACGTCGGGGAACATCGCTTGTGACGGTGCAGCCTGCGGTCTCCAAAAGCGTGCAAATTCGTTCGGTATGAATCTGCTTCAGGTGATTGAATCGCCCAGCGTCAAAGACTCGCCGCTCCACCAGTTCTCGCAGGTTGGCACTACTCAAAACGTCGGCGGAGCGAACGTACGGGTAGCCCATGGTGTGAGCCAGCTCAAGGGTTCGGCTATCGAATGCCACGCAGAGGCCGGGTTGACCGGCCTGTATCGCAGCAACGGCTCCGTGGATTCTCATTCCTACCACGAGATCAAACGCAACCATCGCATCAATCCAGGTGCGGGCGTCGGAGAACAGCCGCCCGTATTTGATCAGGTGTTCAGTAAATTCCCCAGTGGTTTCGGGTCGTAGTACCTGGCCGACCCATTCGATGTATTCACGGTCTTCGTCCGAAGCCGAGTGAGCGACGACGGTTCGGAGCAGTCGATAATCGGTTTGGAGGATGATCTCGTGTCGGAAGTGTTGGATCCACGACATCAGCCGATGTTCGGTGTCGCGGGCCGTTGGTTCAAGAGTGCCCAGCGCGTATCCGATACAGGCGCTCTCCTCCAGGTCGATCAGCCGCTGAAAGCCGGCCTCAATCTCCCGGCCATCGACGGCCGGGTGGATCGTCTGCGAGGGGCATCCGGTCACGGTGGTGTTATCGACCCCGATAGCGGCGAGCACGCTGCCTGTGAAGGGACCTCGAACACCGATCTGACGTGTTCGATCAGCAACTGAACGGAGATATCGGACGGTGCCCGGTTTGAGATCGAGGCTGGCCGGACCGTCGATCGCCGTCTGAGCACCCAGCCCGATACACACAGTCGGTAGGTCGACCGACTCAACGAAGTCGGCCCAGGACCCCAGATCCCATGCCGGGTGAACCTGGTTGGCCGCCGGAATGACCAGGATGTCACAGTTGTCTCGCACAAATGACGGCTCGGAATGAGGCGACACCTGAACCTTGGGATTGTCGATGAGTCTCCACATGGCGAACTGAAACATCATGTTCCCGAGATTGTGCCCGATGCGGTTGTGGGCCTTCTCGAATCCGTCGGCAGCGAACGAGATTCCACCGTTCGTACCCATGAAAGCGACCGTTGGCAACGCTGACATTTGCTACTCCTTGGGGTCGGAGGGGTCGTTGGGATCGTTGTCGGGTTGGGAGAGCAGCCCAAGTTCGACGAGGCGTTTTCGGAGACTGTCTGCGTAGGCCGCGACACCTGCCCGGGCGTCGTCGTCGGGAAAGAAATCCTGATGATCGGCCAGATCGGTTGCAGTCCAGTCGACAGGCCGCTCAGTCGGAACGGCGACTGTCTTGGTGTGGCGGTCGTTCCGAACAAAGATGCTCGTTACATGACGACGCTCGGGTTCGTCCTCGAACTGTCGAAGTTGACCCGTGACGAAGTCGAGACGTCTGAACGAGCTCATCTTCGTGGCGTCGAGGTACATCGAGTGGAACCGTGATTCGGTGTTGTCGACAACAATGATCTCGTAGCGATCGAGTAGGTCAAGCTCGTCGAGGAGGACCATGACGTGGCACCGCAGACTGCCGTCGATCACCAGGACAGTCGTTGACGGGATACGGGTGATGGTGTGCAGGTAGTCCCGTTCCAGTCGGTCAATGGTGGAACGATTCAACACAGAGCTGTAGTCGCGCCAGTACTCGCTGCGACCTTCCTGCCAGCTGGGATGCCAATCAGCAGGTACGTGCCACAGCCGCACCTTGCCCAAGAGGTTGGGCTTGGAATATAGATGCAAGAGGAGCATCGTCGCCCACGTTGGAGACGTTTCGACGGTGAAGACGGCTTCGGTCCGAGATGCCCACCATGGGGTGCTGCGCCCTCCGCCGACCTCTGCGACCGTGTCAGCAGGGGAGATGTTGCGATCCAACCAGGCAACGGCATCCGATGTCAGCCACGGCGTGCCCATATCCAGCCACTCTGATCCGCTATCGACATATTGGGCGAGGAGCGACCGTTGAGCACCGTTCAGGCCGGCGAGACCTTCCTCCAATCGATTCACCAAGCTACCTTTCCAAGTGGCACAGCGAGGCGGTCGGTGCCAATGGATCACTATAGTGCCATCAAAAGTGTGACTGACAAATGTGTAAAGCTTCCTGAAATCGTATTCCCGTATGTTGCTTCAACTACATGAGAGGTTCTTCATGTAGTTGATGATAGATGGTTGTCGAGACTCATATGGTCAGCAGACGTTATTCCATCTGATATACAAGAGTCATGTCTGTCCAGGTCAACCTAGAGTCCGACATCGGCGATCAACCAGACCCTGCTGCTGGCACAACAGTTCGGCATCTCGGCCAATTCCAGCGGTGGATTGGGAATGGTGAACTACGGTATGAGCGGCTCGGATCGAAACAATATGAAGATAATCAGTCGGAGTATCTTAGACAATTCGAGAATGGCTCGATCGACCTTATATCTGTGGATGTGTTTGACACAATTCTGATTCGCGAACCTGTATGTGAGCTACGACGTTTCGATCAAATAGCAAGAAGTCAGATCGACATGTTGGCTGAAGATTTTGGAGAGATCCTGGAACCTGATGATCTCCTTGTCGCTCGGCTTCAGGCAACACACGCAAGCTATGCGGTGTCCGAACCTCGTGATGGAACACGCGAGGGATCGATCAGGCAGATCTACCGAGTCATCGTCGGTAGCCTCGGACTCGACGAATCAGTCGGTGCTCGACTTTTAGAAGTGGAACTTGCCTATGAGGCCGAACATCTCCATCTCAACAGGCCGCTTTGCCGTTGGTTGGCGTCGATGCAGGAAGGCGGTGTCGCGGTCCACTTCTTGAGCGACATGTACCTCCATTCCGAACACATTTCGACGCTTCTGAAGTCGGCCGGATGTGATCTTGATGTGCCGATTGTGTCATCAGCCGACCACACTCACAACAAGCACGGTGGCAGCGCATTCCGTTCTCAAATCGCAAAGTATGACGTCCCCGCCGAGCGCATGCTGCACATTGGCGACAATCTCAAGTCCGATTATCGAATGCCGCGACGCTATGGAATGAGATCGGCGATTATTCCGATACCAGACATGGAGCTCGATCTGATTGCCACCAGTCACGATGAGGTATTGCAGGAGTTGTTGGGGCGGGGTCACAGGATGGATCGATGGATAAGAATATAGACAGTGCAGAACCGATTGATCTGACGGCTGAGCGGCGGAAGGTCGGCTTCGATGTGTTCGGTCCGATCGTGGAGTGGTACCTGTATCGGCTTGACAATCACCTTCAGGTCGCCGCCGAGCGTGATGCCGCGGTGTGGTTTGTGGCCCGGGCCGGGGTGCGTTTGCACGAGCTGTATCAGCAGTACCTTCGAACTCGTGGCCTGCCAGGTGCCCTGGATCGGTCGTCGGTTCTTTGGACCTCAAGAATCTTGCTCTGTAAGGCCCTTGCCACCAGTCAGCCCGACGTGGTGAACAACCAAATCCGGCTCAACTATCACGGGCGTGACGTCGGCCAAGTGCTCACGGGACTGATGCGACATGAGCCTGGGCTGGCGGCCAAGCTCGACTGGACAGATCCTGGTATGAAGGCCGAGGTCGGTGCCATCGACGTCTCGGATCCAGGCAACACCTTGTCAAAGCGAAACGCCCGGCTACTCGAGGGGTACTTCCAGTCGTATAGCGAGATGTGGAAATCGAATGCCGCGGCCAACGGCCTTGTGCCCGGTCGCCCACTTTTTCTCGTCGACTCGGGGTGGCAGGGCACCACTCACCTGTTAATGGAACGTCTGCATCCCACCGTTTCCGTTGAGAGCCTGTTCTTTGGAGCAATGCCACTTGATGACGATGCGGTTCTCCCCGCCAGCGTCCGAGGCCTGATACTTCAGGGCGGAGACTATCAGCCCGATCGTCCTGAAACCGCGCTGGTCTTTTACCGCCACGCCGTCGAGGCTCTGCTGGAGGCCAACGTCGAGAGCGCGGAATCGTTGGTTGAGGTCAACAACCGAGTCGTCTGTCCGCAGGCTGCTGATGACATTCCCAACTCCGAGCGAGGCTTGGATGCGGCGTACGTCGGAGTTCGTGACTACCTTGCGTCCGACGTGAGACTCCCGGCCGAAATGAGCCGACGATTCGAGGCTGCGTCGAGCCGGCTACGAGACATGATCGTTGCACCCGACGCCGACATTCTCGCCGTGCTGTCGGCCGGGCAACGCAGTTCTGATTTCGGGAAGTCGTCAGGCGTCGGTGTGACGATTGCGGCGGTGAGCCGCCACTCAGGAGATAGCGTCGAACGCCGTATCGAGCAGTCGTTGTGGCCACAGGCCCAGGCTCTTGTCGAGCTCGGTGCCGAAAAGGCCACTGCTACCCAGCAGGCGATCACCTCGTCCTACACGGCCGTCGACTACTTCTCCGAGTGGCAGACGACGACTGGCGCCGTTGGTGGTGGTTCGGGGCGAGTACTTGTGTGCACCAGAACCAAAAACCGTCCGTTGTTGCTGGAACGGGCGGCGGCAAGCGTAGCGGGTCAAACCTACGACAACTATGAGTGGGTCGTCGTCAACGACGGTGGCTCGGTTTCCGCCGTTGAAGACGTGTTGAACCGCTGCGAAGTGAGCCCGGGGCAGATAACTCTCGTGTCAAACCAAGCGTCGGTCGGTATGGAGGCCGCATCCAACTTGGGCGTACGAGCGGCTGAATCGGACTACGTCGTGATACACGATGACGACGACAGCTGGGATCCGAATTTCTTGGAATCGATGATCTCGTTTCTTGAGTCTCCACTCGGTCGAAACTATGGGGGCGCGATTTCGGGGGTGGTCAGGGTCGATGAATCGATCGAAAACGGTCAAGTTGAGATCGTGACCACGAGTCCGTACAACGAGTGGCTCCGTCAGGTCGATCTGCGACAGATGTTGTCCGATAACACCTTCCCGCCAATCGCATTCGTCTACAAACGGGCGTTGTACGAGAAGTTGGGCGGCTACGACGAATCCCTGCCCGTATTAGGTGACTGGGACTTCAACATCAGATTTCTTCAGGTTGCCGACATCGGTGTCGTATCAAGTCCGTTGGCGTACTACCACCACCGATTGCCCGGGGTGGATGCGTTCTACTCCAATTCCGTCGTTGGTGGTCGCGATCTGCACAGTGAATACCGGACCATACTTCTAAATCGGTATCTGAGAGGGTCACTAGGATCTGGTTTCGCCGATCTTGTCATGCAGGCCCAGACACATCGGGCTCTGCGCCACGAGCTGACCGGCCATCAGTCGGCGCCGGCGGCAGGTGGTAACGGAACGAATCAACTCGATGTCGCCGAGCACGCGCGGCTGTGGTTGGCCTTTCAGTGGTTGGTCGAGCAATCGACGACGTTGCCGACCTCGCTCGACGATGTGCGGTCCGATTCGGTTTCGGCTCAGCTTGAGTCCGTCTATCGGGCCATTCTCGACGACGAGGAGTTTATTGGCCGAGCCACGTGCCCGAGGTGGTTCGACGAGGCGTTCTATCTGGCGACCAACCCCGACGTGTCCGATGCCGTCGCCGCCGAGGGGTTCAGTTCCGGTTTCGAGCACTTTCTGCGCCACGGTCAAGATGAAGGTCGAGCTCCACGGAGACGTTAGATATGAAAACACTTGAACGACAGCTGCAAGCCGCTGCATCTCACGAAACGAGCGCGATCGTCGTCGGTTCCGAGTCGGGATTACACAGACATCAGCGAGTGCTCGACCGATTTCCCGACGTCCCTCGGGCTGTGGTCGAGACGGGTTGTCCACCGACGGTGGGGAGTGA
The DNA here is from genome assembly GCA_965216355.1 of Acidimicrobiales bacterium. GTDB lineage: Bacteria > Actinomycetota > Acidimicrobiia > Acidimicrobiales > SZUA-35 > JAHELU01. Next base: position 4,412,162 of record CBDCFR010000013.1, on the reverse strand, counting down.
AGAGATCGTAATCGTGCTTGGTGATAGCGCCGCGGATTCGTTGGACCTGTACCACCGATGTGTCGCGTTGAAAGCCGAGGGGCGAGTAGTGGTGTTCGGTGGAGAGGAGCGCGGCCTCTCATTTGAACCCCCTAACTGGACGTCGGTTGACTTGCACCTTGGTGGCATGTTTTATCTGGCCGGTCAATATCTTCGGGGACTTCGGATCGCCGGCAGCTACGTGGAGTTCGGCGTATTCGACGGCCGCTCGTTCTCCATGGCGTGTCACGCGCTTCGGTCGGTTTGCTCGAACTTTGTCGCTGTCGACAGCTTCGCAGGAATCGTCGGTAGCCGGGACGAGGAGCAGATCCTTTATCAGGATGGTGGTTACTTTGCGAACGAGGAGACCTTCTGGCACAACATGCGGGTGGCGGGTGTGGACGATCTGCCTATTTCAACTCTTGCCGGCAGCTTTCAGGAGACGTTGGTGAACACGACCGCTCCAGCCCACGGAATCGAACCGATCGTCTTGGCTCACATCGATGTTGACGTGTACGAGGCGGCCAAACTGGCGCTGAACTTCCTCGAACCGGCCCTGGTGGACGGTGCGCTTCTCATGTTCGACGAGTATCACGCATTTGGTGGCCGCAACGGACTGGGGGAGCGCCGGGCGCTGGCCGAGTGGCTGGAGGAGAATCCCGGAATCACCGTCGAGCGATATCGGGACTACACCGCGTTTGCCCGAAGTTTCATCGTTCACAGGTCCTCCAAAGCCCCGACGACCGGGCGCAGCGGCTAGAGGTTTTCCACGAATGAGCCCTCAAGTCGGGCAAAGATCCGCAGCCCGACGTATAGAGCTAGAAGCCCGAAAGCCAGAGATATGCCGAGGTTCTGCACATGCCACCAGGCGGGTCGAAGTAGGGGTGCGAACTGACCTTGTTGTTCGACCGGTAACGCAGCCGGGTTATAGATCACCCGTTGAAACGTGGTCACGAGGGGAGTGATGGGATTGAGCATGGCCAATCTCTCCCAGCGAGGTCCGAATCGGGTAGAGATTTCACTGGCTAGAAAACTGTAATTCCAGATGACCGGAGTGAACCAGAACATGGCCAGCATCGCCAGGTCAAGGAAGTGCTGGACGTCACGAAAGAACACGTTGATCCCCGCCAGCAGGATCGCCAGGCCGGTCGCCAGGACCATTGTCACCATGATGGCCAGCAGGGCGAGCCAGAACAGACCCCACTCCGGGGGGTGCCAGTAGATGAGTAGCGCAACCATGAGAATGCTTACTCGGCTGGCGAAGGTAACGGTGTTGGCCAACACGCTGGCTACGGGCAGAATCTCCCGGGGAAACCAGATCTTGGACACAAGTGACGAGTTGGACACGATCGACGAAGTGCCTCCCATCACCCCCTGCTGGTACAGGGAGAAGATGGCTGTTCCCGTTAGTAGTTTGAGCGGAAACATGGGGGTTGAACCCGGCATGAAATACGTGAAAACCAGGGTGTAGATGCTCATTTGCAGCAGCGGATTAAGCAGGTTCCAACCAAACCCGAGCACGCTGCTCTTATGGCGCGACTTCACTTCGCGGCTGGCGATTCGTTTCAACAGGCCTCTGTGAGTCCATACATTGCGGACCTGGGAGGTGACACCTTGGCTGCGTGTTGTGGCTCCGACCGGTACAAGCTCGGACTTGGGTTGGGTAGCGGTCATGTTTTCTCCACTTGCTCGCGCCCAAGAGGAGTGAGCGTTGATTCCGGTCGACCCGCGGCCACGGCGGCCGGGACTGGTGTAGCGACAGGGTCTCGATTATCGTCGAGCAGTTCACACGACACCTTCACAACCAGCAATCCGAGGCCTCTCGTGCCGCTGTCGATCCTAAAGCTGGCGGCGCCACCCTTGCGGTCGAAGCGCTTTTTGCCGTCGGTCGATTCGACAATGACGTCGACTATGTAGAGGCCATCGCGAAGCGGGAGATCATGCAGCTTGAAGGCAAGGCCGTACATACCGGGATCCAGATCAAGTGCACCGCCCAACAGCCCGGTGCTCGCTCGGTTAAGCAGGACCAGGCCCTCCTCGGTGCGCATGCTGAGACGAACTCGGAACTCCGTCGGTTCGGCTACCTCGATGCGGGCCAGCAGCGTGATGTCATCACCCGGTTTAACCGAAGGTTCGATGTCGCCCGTCTCGAACTCTGCACCGACGACCCGAACCGGAGCCTCGGATACTTGGGTCTCGCGGGCCGGCCGGTCAGCGCGAGCCGCAGAGCGGCCTGAGAGTTCGTCACGGTGGACCCTTATGGCCTGCTCCGACTCGCCGACGAACACGAGTTCACCGTGGGACACCACAGCGCTGCGGTCGCAGAGTTGGGCGACCGTGCTGGCGCTATGGCTCACCAAAATCATCGTGCGGTCAAGAGACCGAAATCGATGTACCCGTTCCATGCACTTGCGTTTGAAGCTCTCGTCACCGACGGCTAAAACCTCGTCTATCAACAACACGTCGGGTTCCAAGTGGGTGGCGACCGAGAAACCGAGTCGAGCCCGCATCCCCGACGAGTAGTGTTTGACGGGCGTTTGGATGAACTCCTCCAGCTCTGCGAACTCGACGATGCTGTCGTAGGCTCGATCGACATAAGATTCGTCGAATCCCAGAATCGAGCCATTGAGATAGATGTTCTCGGCTCCGGTTAGGTCAGGATGAAAACCCGCGCCAAGCTCGAGAAGAGCAGCCAGTCGCCCTCGTATGAGGATATCACCGCTGGTTGGGCTCATTATTCCGGCTATGAGTTTGAGGAGAGTGCTCTTTCCGGAACCGTTATGGCCAATAATGCCGAACGTTTCTCCTCGTCGGATGTCAAATGAGACGTCACGAAGGGCCCAGAACTCCGATACCGCTGGATCCTTCTGGAGCAGCCGCTCTTTGAACGTTGCGGCAGCGGTGCCAAGCCGGAATGCCTTTGAAACAGACCTGACGGAGACAGCAAGCTCGGATTCGGGGATGTTTGTCAGTCGCTCAATGTCGGTAGGTCGCCGCTGGTCGGCACGATAGGGCATCGCTAACAATCTACTAGGGTGCTACGCGGTCGGGGTGATATCCCGTCGAGCAAGTTTGCTCAAATTTATACTGCAGCTCAACAATAAATTGAGATGTTAAGCGAGGCATTCCAGTCGCCAACTCGCTATATGTGTCAACAAGGACTAAGCACCTTCAACATGTATGTATGTACAACATCAATCACCATTTGATGATGGTCTCGGAGTAAATTGTAGACAATGCAGGACTCGAGAAGTGACTCAAGAAGTAGTGACAAGCTTCAACACCCTGAGCCCCGGCCATTGCGCGAAGAACTCGATCATCTGTCGGGCCCGGATCGAGGTCGAGGGGTGGAACAAGGGGCACCACCTGCCGACTCGGTTGGTGCGCTTCGCAAAGAACTCGACGTGGCCCAGCTCAGGCTGATGACGGCAGTTGACGCCGTCGTCGGCGCCGAGGCGGAAAGAAGCGCCGCCGAATCCAGAATTCGTGAACTCGAACACCAGCACCATATGTTGAAGGCCGAATGCGACGTTCTGCGCAGCGAGGTTGAACGACTAATGCAGGAGAACGGTGGTCTCGGGATCGCCTCAATCGTGCGTCGGGTTGTGGCCATGCTGAGGCGGGGGCGGTCGGGCGTTGCGTAGCGGCGACGCGGAGCTTGCGCACGCGGACTCCTACGAATCCGCAACCCCTGGGTTTTCCATCATTGTCCCGGTTTATCATCCGGATCCGGAGCATCTGCGTTTGTGCATCCGTTCCGTGTTTGATCAGACCTACGGGGGTTGGGAATTGCTGTTGGTGGCTGACGGGCCTCAGCCTCGCAGCGTCGATCGGATTCTCCAGGAGGTAGCCCAACACGACCAAGTAACCGTTCTGCGTCTGGATGCGAATCGAGGGATCAGTGCCGCCAGTCAGGCCGCCCTTGAGGTGGCGGCCAAGGAGTACATAGCCCTACTCGACCATGACGACCAGTATTCGATTCACGCATTAGGGGCGTTTGCCGCCGAGCTGATGAGCGCTCGGGATCGCGCCGGTCGCCCCGTTGATCTGGCCTATAGCGACGAAGACAAGTTGGAACTCGGCACCGGCCGGCGGACGATGCCGTTCTACAAACCCGGTTTCTCCATGGAGCGCCTTCGGGCCCAGATGTATCTCGGGCACCTTCTCGTCTTCCGTCGTGAGCTGGCATTGGCGGTTGGTGGCTTCCGGTCGGAGTACGACGGTGCTCAGGACCACGACCTGGCGCTCCGAATTGTCGAGCAGGCTCATCTCATCGTGCATGTGCCGCGGATCCTCTATCACTGGCGAGAAAGCAGTGGATCGACCGCCTACGACGTCGACTCCAAGGGCTGGGCGTGGAGCGCCGGGAGTCGAGCGGTGGCAGATCACCTCAGGCGAACCAACTTCCCGGCTGAGGCCGTTGCCTCATCCGACGCTCACGGCGTGGTCGACCTTCGCCCCAGGCTTGATAACCATCCGATGGTATCGGTTATCATTCCGACCGGCGGCGCCCGCAGAGTTGTCCGAGGGGTTGACGTCCTGCTGGCGGAGAACGCAATCCGAAGCCTCGTCGAACGGTCTACGTACCCCGACTTTGAGATTGTCGTCGTTCTCGACTCAAACGCGGATGATGGGTTGCCGCAGCGCCTGTCAGCCGCGGCCCAGGCCGTGCCTCTGAAAGTGTTGAGAGACAATCGGTCCTTTAGTTTCGCCGACGCTTGTAACGTCGGCGCCGTCAGGGCCTCGGGCGAAGTCCTGGTATTTCTCAACGACGACACCGAGATCGAACAGCCCGACTGGATGGACCGGGTAGTGATGTACGCGATCACCCAGGGGATCGGGGCTGTCGGAGTGAAGCTGCTTTACGGCGACGGTCGGGTCCAACACGCCGGTGTTTGGTCAAGAGGTACCGGTCCGGCTCACCGCTATGTGGGATTCGGCCGGAACCATCCCGGGAACTTTCATGCTTTGCGCCTCCCCCAGAACTGTCTGGCCGTGACTGCTGCGTGCCTTGGCATCGAACGCAGCCGGTTCAACGAGGTCGGCGGATTCAGCACTCAGTTTCCACTGGCCTACAACGATGTCGACCTTTGCCTGAAACTTACTAAGAAGGGGTATCGCAACGTGGTTGATTGTGCGACTGAAGTGATTCACCATGAGTCCAGCAGTCGGGATCCGCGAGTCAAGCAGTGGGAGGTCGATGCCCTGAGTCGCAGATGGCGCCCGCTGCTTGTCGGCGATCCTTTTGACAATCCGTGCAATCTCGCAGTCGGCGTCGACGAGTTCCCGCCGACGCCAATCGACATTGTGGAGATGAAAACCCGTAGTGGTGATCTTGTCCTATCCGGACGATCCTGGCCCGACAGCGATTTCTACAACATTGGCGGACGCTGGAATGAGTAATCGGCCAAAGCTGTATGTGCATATTGGAGCGGGAAAGTGCGGAAGCTCGGCTATCCAACTGTTCCTTGATCGCAACGTCGGTGCGCTGCGGGCTCAAGGCATTCTCGTTCCGGGCGAGACCCTGCAGGACGACGGCATCGGCTGCGGTCGACATCTGAGGTTCTTCGAGAGCGGCATCGACCAGGAGTCGTTTACGGAAACGGTTCGGCGGCGGCTGGTGGACTTGGCTCGAACCGCATCGACGGAGGGCCTGAACTCCGTTGTAATCAGCGGTGAAAACCTAATCAACCCAAAGTCGTTTCCGCCTCTCTTCGAGGATCTCTCCGACCACGTCGATTTGCGCGTGGTGGTTTACGTCCGTCGCCAAGACGATTTTATGATCTCTGCATGGCAGCAGTGGCAGCTCAAGCAATTCGACAGCTTCTGGGATTACTACCATAGGCAGCGCGGCAAGATCGATTGGCACCGCCAGCTCGAGCGATGGCGAACGCGGTTCGGCACCGAGGCCTTGGTTGTACGTCGCTATGCTCCGGAGTCCTTGGTCCAAGGTGATGTTGTGGCCGACTTCTGTGATGTCATCGGCTGTACCACCACAGATCTGGTGTTAGCCCAAGCCAACCGGAGCCTGCATGAGCGGTTCAACACCCTGGCCAACAAATACCGCGACGTCTTGTTTGAATCGATTCACGACCACCGCTTCTATACGTTCCTTGAAACAGTGCTGGGCGAGAAGGCATACAAGGACTACCGAGGTTCTGCACTCCTCACCCTCCCGCAGCGGCGGCTGATCATGGACGACCATGCTGAGGCCAACGAGCGGCTGCGCTCCACCTACTTTCCTGACGTCGAGCCGGGAAAGCTCTTTGCCCAGGCCACGGCCGAGGACGTGCACGTGATCGACGAGCCGGCGATGGACGAGGCCACGGAGCTGCTCTATCTGGCTATGTTCAGAATGTGGCTAGGTCAGGCCGATCCGCCCGCTACCTGATCGGGCCTGGCACAGGCGCTTTAGCACTTAACCAAACGCTTGCTGTTTGTTGGGGCAACTGTTGTTAGCCGGTCAGTACTGTGTGGAAAGTAGCAAGGGTCAATCAAAAGTAAATCTGTTCCCTTTGATTGACCTCGTGTTTCGAGGCACATGCTATGTCCGGAGCGGCACCTGGGATTCACCCATGGTCAAGCGTCGGGCGGACATTCGGAGCTGTTGCGCCACCTCGCCGCATTTCGATTCCGCCCGGCGCAGCCGCTCCTCTTCTCGTTTTGGGGTGCTCTTAAGCCGTGGCGGCTGCGCCCCGCAGCATGCTCCTCTTCTCGTTTTGGGGTGCTCTTAAGCCGTGGCGGCTGCGCCCCGCAGCATGCTCCTCTTCTCGTTTTGGGGTGCTCTTAAGCCGTGGCGGCTGCGCCCCGCAGCATGCTCCTCTTCTCGTTTGGGGTGCTTATATGGCGTGGCGGCTGCGCCCCGCAGCATGCTCCTCTTCTCGTTTTGGAGGATGCCCTTATCCGTCTGACGGGCGGATGGCGTTGAGGTAGCTGTACAACGTGACCCGGCTGACACCCATCATCTTGGCGATGTCTTCAACCGCACCACGAAGCAGGAACGCTCCCAGTTCATCGAGGCGCCGAACCGCCGACTGTTTCTGAGCTCGACTCATATTCTCGAGATTGGATCCGAACTCTCGCTCGACAGCGGCAACCAAACGATCGAGCGCGCTGTGCAACTCGGCGCCGCGTACGTAGGCGACCATCTCGCCCTCCCACTGCACGCCGATATCGCCTCGCTGCTGATCCTCGGGCATAACAAGTGAACAACCCAATGCCTCCACGACGGGCTTGAGGTTGTCCAGAAAGCGAGAGCACTCGTCGGCGATCGCCGGGGCTCCAGATGTGTGCTGGAAGTTCTCGCTGGGCTCTACAGCCATATTCCGTAGGGTAGCGGGTCGCCACGACAGCGGCGGTTGGCGCTAGGGTCGGTGCCAGTTGGCCCGGTGGCGGTCGGGAATCTTTAGATCCTTCGCATTAGCGGCTTGACAAAGTGTTAAGTTTTTTGGAGACTCTGACAGGGCTCTCGTAGAGGGCAAATCCGGGGGAGAGGATACGTCAGCTATGACGCAACGGTTTTCGAGTGCCTTCATACTCATTGGCGCCGTGATCTTTGCCCTCCTCATCGGGGCGGTCATGATCATCGCCCTCGGGGCGAATCCGATCGATGGCTACGTGGCGTTGCTTGATGGGGCGTTCGGTTCCGGCGACGCCCTGGCCGACACCGCAGTTCGCGCCATGCCGCTCCTGCTGGTCGGCGTCGGAATATGTATTGCCTTCCGGGCCAAGGTGATCAACATTGGCGGAGAAGGTCAGATCATTGCCGGTGCGCTGCTGTCGACGATGGCTGCGCTCGCTGTACCCGGACTGCCTTCGCTGATTCTGATCCCGTTGGTATTGATCGCCGGGATGATCGGAGGAGGGATCTGGGGGGCGATTCCCGGCAGCCTCAAGGCCTACCTTGGAGTCAACGAGATTCTGAGCACGATCATGCTCAACATCGTGGCCGTGCAGATCATGAACTACCTGCTGCGAGACCCGTTGATCGATCCCAAGGAGATCGAGCGAGGCACCCGCATCCCTCAGACCGAGAGGCTGTCGGAAAGTGCCGATTTGCCGATCCTGATCGACGGAACCCGGCTCCACCTCGGTGTCGTGGTGGCCATTCTGGCCGCGGTGTTGGCCTGGGCCTTTCTATGGCGCACAACTCTCGGGTTCAAGGTCAGGGCCGTCGGCCAAAGCCCGGCGGCGGCAAACTATGCCGGGATGCCGGTTAAACGGATGACGATGCTGGCCCTCACCTACTCAGGGGCGATGTGTGGTTTGGCCGGTGCCGTGTTGGTCTTCGGCAGCCAGTCCCATCGCCTCATCACCGACGGCTCGTCGGCCGGATTCACCGGTTCCGCCGGCTTTAACGGCATCGTCGCCGCCCTCTTCGGTGGTCTACACCCTCTGTGGACGATCCCGTCGTCGTTCCTGTTCGGCGGCCTGCTCGTGGGCGCCAACGCCATGCAGCGTGAAATTCAGATCCCCTCGGCCCTCGCCGTCGGACTGAATGGTTTGGTCGTGGTGTTTGTGGTTGCCTCCAACCGCCTCCGAGACCGTTTGCGGGATCGCGCAGAGGTTGCCGTGTCGGCCGGCGGAGATGATGCCGACAACGACGCGGTCGCCGAGGAGGCCTTGGTATGAGCGAGTTCTTCACCACATCGGTACTCATCCTCACCGTGGCTGCCGGGGTACGTCTCGCTATTCCCTTCCTGCTGGCCGCACTTGGTGAAACGCTCGGGCAACGCAGCGGTGTGCTCAACCTTGGCGTTGACGGCGTCATGTTGTTGGGAGCATTCTTCGCCTACTGGACTGTGCTGGAAACGGACTCGCGCCTGGGTGGCGTGATGGTCGGGCTCCTGGTCGGGGCAATCATGGGTGTGGTTTACGCCATCGTCACGCTTGTGTTCCACGCCGAGCAGGGCATCAGCGGTATCGGCGTCTTTCTGTTTGGCCTCGGGATCAGCGAGCTTTTGTTTCAGGAGCTGGTTGGAACACCCCTGCCCATCAGGTCGTTCACCGATTATCGTCTGCCGCTTCTCGGCGATATTCCGGGCCTCGGCGACATGTTCTTCAACCACAGTCCGCTGGTTTACATCGCCATCTTGCTGGTGTTCTTCCTTACCTGGTTGGTCAACAAGACGACATTCGGCCTCAATGTCCGCGCCGTAGGAGACAACCCACACGCCGCCGACTCACTTGGTGTAAGTGTCAACCGCACCAGGGCAATCACGATTATCATCGGCAACATGTTGGCCGGAGTGGCGGGAGCCGCGTTGACAATCGAGCTTGGCACGTTTCAAAACAACTTGACCAACGGCATCGGTTTCATTGCTGTCGCCCTGGTCTATTTTGGAGCGTGGCGGCCCTTCGGAGTGCTCGCCGGATCCTTCCTCTACGGCCTGGTCACCGCCACGGTCACCCAGCTCAAGGTGTTGGGTGTTGTGAGCGGCGCCACTGCCAGCCTGGCCACCACAGCACCAGCTGTGCTGACCGTCTTGGCGCTAGCCGTGATCGCCCGTCGGTCGGCCGACGAGCCGCAGGCGCTGACCGTACCGTTCAGCCGCAGCGGGTGACAAGCCCGGCCTCAACTTTCAACAATCTCAAGTCCTTACAACAAGGAGAAAGAAAACAATGACCCGCACAGCCAAACTATTGTTTGCCGTCCTGTCCAGCTTCGTGCTGGTACTAGCGGCTTGCGGATCGGACGACGGTGGTGACACCGACACCGAGTCCGGCGAAGGTGGCACCGACGGAATCCGTATTGCCATCGTCGCCCCCAGCGCCGAGAATGATCTCGCGTTCACCCAGAGCATCGTTGAGGGCGTTGATGCCCTGACCGGTGTAGGCGAAGTCGACATCACACCGGGCACCTTCGTTGTGGAAGACGCGGCCACTGCTATCCGCAGCTATGCCGAGGACGGGTTTGATCTGGTGATCGCCCACGGCTCGCAGTACGGCGGATCGGTTGAAGAGATCGCCAAGGAGTTCCCCGATACGGCGTTCGCATGGGGCACCGCGGTCGACACCTTCGGTCTTGACAACGTCTCGGCCTACACCGCGCAGTCGAACGAAGGTGGCTATGTACTCGGCGCCTTGGCCGCCACAATGTGCTCGAAGATCGGCGTTGTCGGTCCAATTGCCGTCGGCGACGCCAAGCTGTTTGTCGACGGGTTCATGCTCGGAGCCCAAGACAACGGTGCAGAGGTGGACGTGGTATACACCGAGTCGTTCTCCGACACCCAGCTGGCTTCTGAAACCGCCACCGCATTTGTCCAGAACGGTGCAGACTGCCTCACCGGAACTGCTCAGATGACCGTCGGTGCCATCGGCGTTGCCGAACAGGAAGGCCTGAAGTGGTTCGGTACCCAGTCGAATCAGACCCCGGCAGCCGGTGACGGCATCGTGGTCGCCAACCAGGTCTACGAGTGGGAGGTTGTGCTCCAGGATTTGGTGGATGACATCGTGGCCGGCAACAAGGGCGGCAATGTCTACGGCATCGATCTTGACAACGGCGGCCTTGCCATCGAGTACGGCAACATCGACACCTCCGACGACATCACCGGAGCGGTTGCCGACGCCTCGGCTGCTGTCACCGCAGGTGACGTCGTCACCACTGTCGACGGCTAAGCCTTCCCAAAATCAACCGACGGATTGGAAGCAATGTCTCGGAGTCACTGCACATGACCAGCGAATCAACTGCATCAAACACCACCGCGTCGAGTACCGACCCTGAGGTGCCTATGCTGGAGATGCGGGGAATCACCAAGCGGTTTCCCGGCGTGCTGGCCAACGACAACGTCAGCTTCGACGTCAAACCCGGCGAGGTTCACACCCTGCTGGGCGAGAACGGAGCGGGCAAGAGCACGCTGATGAAGATCCTGTTCGGGCTCTATCAGGCCGACGAGGGCGAGATCCTGTTCAACGGTTCGCCGTTGAACGTCTCGTCCCCGTCGGCCGCCATTGAGGCCGGCATCGGCATGATCCACCAGCACTTCATGTTGGTGCCCACCCTCACGGTCACGGAGAATGTGGCCCTCGGGCTCTCGTCCGGCGTTAAGCCTGATCTTGATGCTGTGGCCTCCGGCGTTCGCTCGCTGGCTCAGGAATACGGGCTGCACGTCGACCCCGAGGCCCATATCTGGCAGCTCTCGGTGGGGGAGCGGCAGCGTGTCGAGATCCTCAAGGCGCTTTACCGCGACGCCCAGCTCCTCGTGCTCGATGAGCCAACAGCGGTGCTGACCCCGCAAGAAGTCGAGGACTTCTTCATTACTCTGCGCAAGCTTGCCGACGACGGCCGAGGTCTGATCTTCATCTCTCACAAGTTGCATGAGGTCATGGCGTTGTCCGACCGGATCACCGTGCTGCGGGACGGCAGGGTAAGTGGAGACACCACCCCCGAGGAAACCAGTCGGGAGGAACTGGCCCAGATGATGGTGGGCCGCCCGGTGAAGCTGGCCCCCGACAAGTCCGAGGTCGACCCCGGTGAGGCCCGCTTGGTGATCAGCGGGCTGACGGTCGACGGCGATCGGGGTCAGGTAGCGGTATCCGGCATCGACCTTGAGGTTAGGGCAGGCGAGGTCCTCGGTATCGCCGGTGTTTCCGGCAATGGTCAGCGTGAACTGGCTGAGGCCGTGGCCGGACTACGGTCGGTCACCTCAGGTTCCATCAAACTTGACGGTGTTGAAGTTACGGGAGCACGCCCTCGCAGCGTTCGAGCCGCCGGATTGGCATACGTTCCCGAGGAACGTATGCGTGATGGTGCGGTTGGCGCGTTCACGGTGACCGAAAATCTGATGCTCATCGACCATGACAGCGAACGGTTCGCCCAGTTTGGCCTACTGAAACTCGCCGAATTGCGAGACCGTGCCGCTGATCTTGTGGAACGTTTCGCTGTGAAGACCCCCTCGATCGATACCACCACCCGAACTCTGTCCGGCGGCAATATCCAGAAGGTCATCATGGCCCGCGAGCTCTCGTCCGAGCCTGCTGTGTTGGTGGCGGCCCAACCGACTCGAGGAGTCGATATCGGCGCCGCTGAGTACATCCACGAGCGTCTTGTGGCTCAGCGGGCCGAAGGAACCGCGATCGTGGTCATCTCCGAAGATCTTGACGAGGTGCTGGCCCTCGCCGATCGTGTCGCCGTGATGTTTGAAGGGCGGATCGTCGGAATGCTCGACCGGCAAGATTGCACCGTCGAAGAGCTCGGCCTGCTCATGGCCGGCGCCGCTCCGCAGCCCAGCTAATCTGGGTCCATCCGAGCGAGATCGCCCTGAGTTCCGGCCGGCCCGACAGCGGCGGTTCGGTCTCGGGAATCCAACCCGACCCTCGCCGGGTTACCAAGCACCATGAGCCGCGTTCGTCCCCATAAGATTCCTGCGAAGCGCCACTACGACGCCATCGTGATCGGCGCTGGAAGTGGGGGCTTGACTGCGGCAGTGGGACTGGGGCGTTTCGGCCGGGAAGCGCTTTTAGTGGAGCGAGACCGCATGGGCGGGGAATGCACCAACACAGGCTGCGTTCCTTCCAAAGCGCTGTTGCACGCGTCGGCCTCCTCGAATATGCCCAACCCCTCAGCGGCTCTGGCTCATGTGAGAGCCCGACGCGATCAGCTTCGAGACCACGAGGTGGAAGAGTTCGGCGGCGCTGACGGGGTTTCGTTCGTATACGGAACCGGACGCGTCAAGTCGGCGTCGAAGGTTGAAATCACCGCCGAGGATGGCACGGTCTGGACGGCCGAAGCCGAGAACATCATCCTGGCCACCGGCTCTCACGCCCGAAGGATCGCGCTAGCCGGGCTCCCCGACGAACGATACCTCACCAACGACGAGATCTTCGAGCTCGACAAGGCGCCGGAACATCTGGCCGTCGTCGGGGGAGGGGCCATCGGTCTTGAGATGGCGTTGGCTTTCAGGCGCCTCGGTTCCGAGGTCACGATTGTGGAAGCCGCTGACAACATCATGCCGACGGCGATGACCATGGCGTCGGATCTCATCGCCGAGTCTCTCAAGGAGCTCGGAATCACCATCGTCACCGGCCATTTCGCCACAGAATACGTTGAGGCAACCAAGAGCCTCGTACTGAAGAACAACGGCGCTGGATCCGATTCGCTCACCGAAGTTCACAACACCGAAGTTCAGGGTGTCGACAAGGTCCTTGTAGCCGTCGGTCGGGTGGCGAACTCACGCGGTTTGGGGCTGTCTGACGTTGGAGTTGAGATTAACGATGCCGGCGCTGTTGTGATCGACAGCCGAGGTCGCACCTCGGTCGACGGCATCTGGGCCTTGGGCGATATGACCGATCGTGGTGGAGCAACCCATCACGCATCGATCTGGGGTCGGCGGATCATCCAATCAATCGTCTACCGGTGGGCACCGATAGGTGGCGAACCGCTTCGGCCCTCCGTGGTGTTCACCGAACCGGAGTTGGCCATCATCGGACATCAACCGGATGACACCCCCGCTGATGTTGTGCGCATTGTCGTCGATGGTTCGGAGATCGATCGAAGCTACACCGACGAGGTTCCCAGATCGCTATTGGTTGTTGATGTGCGGCCGCCGACGGGGGAAGTGGTCGGCGCTACTGTGGTCAGCCCGAGGGCCGGCGAAATCATCACCACGTTTTCCCTGGCGATGAAGGCGGGTATCGCCTTTCACCGCTGGTACGGCACGGTCATTCCCTATCCGGCCTACAGCGAGCTGATCACCTTTGCGGTTGAAAAGTACTTGAGTGAGCTAGGTGACGATGTGTCCGGGCATCTTCGCCGTCGGGTAGGCGGCGTGGTCCGCCGGCTTCCTGGTCTCAGGAAGTAAAGAACACCTCGACCATCGGGGCGTTCTCCAACAGATCGTCCATTGACGTTTGATCCCGGTACCACTTGGCCGTGGGGTGTTCGAACACCATTTGTCTGGTCGCCCGATCGGTGATTTTTACCGTGGTTGCCGGCAAGTCGGCCTGCGTCGATTCCTTGAGGTGGAAGATGAGACGATCATCGGCTGCGAGGTTGGCCATCCAGTCGCGAGGTCCTGGGGTACCGGTGATGAAGATGCGCCCATCGACATTGAGATACCAGATCTCGATTCGGCGGGGTTGGCCCGACGTGCGCCCGTAGGTGGTGATGTCGATGGTCATATCGCGTCTGAGGGCTTCGGCGATCGCCGGATCGGCTGCTGGGTTGGTCATCGTCCCGATGGTAGTTGATCGTAGTTGATCGCCTCGCCGTTACCCGTCGGATGAAGGTGCGGTCGAGACCAGCAGGTCGGCGGCAGTTCGTAGTATCGGGCTGGCAAGGGCGAGCTGGGTGGCAACTTGTGCCACCTCCTTCATCCCCGAGATCGTCTGCAGCAGTTGATGGAGATCGTCGTTGGAGCGGGCCCCGATCTTGACCAGGAGATCACCGGGCCCGGTTACGGTGTGGACCTCCAAAATGTTGGGAATGGCGGCGAGGCGATCCACCACGTCGTCGTGCTGGCCTTGAGCAATGGTCAGTGTGGTAAATGCCCGCACTGGAAAGCCGGCGGTCTTGAGTGTCAACTCAGGGCCGTAGCCCACGATCACGCCTTCGGTCTCCATGCGATCGAGGCGGGCGTGAACGGTGCCTCGAGCCAAACCTAGATACCGGGAAAGGTCGCTTACGGTAGCCCGGTGGCGCCGTCGGAGCGCAGCAATTATGCGCTGATCGGTTTCATCGATCCTGGCGGCGGCGCTGGCGCTCGTTGACGATTCACCATCAAGTTTGGGCTTGGATTGTCGACTGGGCATTCTGATCATTCCTTGAACTGATTTGGTAATTCGATTGCTCGATTTGCTGATCAAATATCCACAAATCGAACATGTTGATAGTGCAGATTGCAGAAGTCTCAACAGATTGGTTGATTTAGAGTACAGCTTGCCCGTCAGACCGGGCCAGACCAAGGAGCGCAACGATGCCGTCCCATCTGAAAAAAGTCGACCATGTAACCTACGCCTGTGAACAAGGTTCGATCGAGCGTTGGGCTTGGTTCCATATCGAGGTTGAGGGTGGCACCCTCATCAACCGAATTGATGACGTGAGGCCCGACGATCCCGAGTCGAGCATGAAGATCTGGTGCATCGACTATGGCGACTTCGGTGTCGCTTTGATTGAGGGAATCGACCGCGACAAGAAGTCGCAGGTCACGAAGTTCGTGGAGCGTCACGGCGACCATGCCGTACAGCACGTGGCCTACGACACCCACGATCTCGACAAATTCAGCGATCACATGAAGAGCCTGGGCGGTACTCCCCGAGGGGCGACCCTCGTGCGCAACGACGGGTTCGGCATTCTTAAGCAGATGTTCGCCCGCGGCTACGCCGAGGGTGACGCCGCCGAAGCCAGCTTCCCCGAGTACGTGCAGCGGCCGAACGTGGGCGACAACGATGCCGAGGTCGCCATCACCTTCGCGGAAGAAACCGGCAAGGGTTTCTACGACCAGATCGAAGACGCAGTGGCCGCCGGAGATGAGGCACCGTTCTTCGACTTCAGTCGCATGCCAGATGACTGGCAGGTGCCAGAGGCAACACCGAAGGGTCGATAGTCTGCGGTCTTGGACCGTTGGCTGGAATCTGTCTAGCCTCGGTCCATGCCGAAAGAGATCGAGGTGCTCGACGTAGACGGCTCTTGCGGGGCCGGCGTGGGGAGCCGTCACCGGATCGAATACGACGTCTGGGGTGATGGCCCACCCCAGATCGTTCTGCTGCACGACGGACTGGGGTCGGTGGCCCAGTGGCGTGACGTACCCGAGCGCATCGCCGGCCGCTGCGAAACAACGGTTCTGGCCTACAACCGACCGGGTCATGGCGCATCCGAGCCAGTTCCGTCAGGACCTTGGCCCGCCGGATGGCTACATGATCAAGCTCGGCTGCTCGGGTTGCTTTTGACGGAGTGGGACGCCGTCACGCCTCTTCTGGTTGGGCACTCCGACGGTGCCTCCATTGCCCTGATCCACGCCGCCGAGGCTGCGGCTCCACCTTCGTGCCGAGGTGTCGTGTCGTTGGCGGCCCACAGTTTCGTCGAGCCGATCTGTGGCGAGGCCATTGCTCGCCTGCAGCAAACGCCGGCCAAGATGGAGGCCGCCCTTGCACCATTCCATCGCCACCCGGCGGCGCTGTTCGAGGCATGGTCAGGAGTGTGGCAAAGCGATGATTTCGCCTCTTGGGATATCAGGCCACTCCTTGGTCAAATCAATGTTCCGACCTGGATCGTGCAGGGCGACGGAGACGAATACGGAACCGAGGCTCAGGTGCGGACCGCAGCGGCCGCCATTGGCGGTACCAGCAAGTCAATGATGCTGCCCGGCCTCGGACATCTTCTCCACCACGAGAATCCCGATGCTGTGGTCGGCATTGTCGCCTCGGCGTGGCAGGCGACCTAGGCGGACAAAGCTCGGCCTCCCGCCCCTACAGACGTTCGGCGACGGGGCGGGAGGCCGTCCTCTGAGCATCCAACATGAGAAGGGCTCAAAGGATTGGTACCGCCCAGCGGCGGTCGAGGTGTTCGGTGTCCTCGATGGGCGGTATACCAAGTTCGATTTGTCGTTCGGATCCAACAACCGTGCCGAACACGTCGGATACAGGTGACCCTAAGGCAGCCCCCAACGGTTGTCGACAACCGAATGAGCTGGTGCAAGGCCTGCGTATGGTCAGTCCCGACCGCCCACTAACTTCACCATTTCGAACTCACCGTCTCGAACAGGATTGTTTGTCCGGACGAAGCCGTGTCGTTCATAGAGAGCGGTTGCGGGATCGTTGTGAAGCTTGACCGATAGCGCCACCGAGACGGCGCCGGTTCTGTCGGCCCAATCCTCGACGGCTTGGATCAGCGCGTCGCCGACACCAACACCTCGTGCTTCGGGAGCGACCCACATCGAGATGAGCGCGACATGATGAGGCGTCTGGCTGAACGCTCCCGAGATCTGACCGGCCGGCCTGGAGTCAAAGTAGGCGATGAAGTTGGCGGGAACTTCTTCCAGCCGATGCCGCCATCGCTGTTCACGATCTCGGCTCCCGGACCAGTCCGCCAGTCTTGCCCCGAACGCATGTGGCGCTTCCGCAAGCGCGCGGAGGCGAACCTCTCGCCAAACCTGCCAATCGTCAGGGGTGAGCTGCCTGATGTCCACCACGTTCGCAGTATCGCAGAATAGACAAGTCACGTCCTGAGAATTCGCCAAGGCCGAATCTTTGCCGTAGATCTCTATATGCCGGTGTAGCACCTGGTGGGGTACTGTCATGAACATGCCAATCACCGGAGACTACGAACCAAGCACCTGGGACTGGGTGGCCGAGCAAGCGGCTGCCTACGAAGCTTCAAAGGGGCAAGAAGCCAACACGCTGCGGGACACCGGGATCCCGATAATCGTGATGACCACCGTCGGGCACAAGACCGGCAAGGTTCGTAAGGTCCCGCTTATGAGGGTGGAACATGACGGCGAATACGCTCTCGTGGCATCAAAGGGCGGAGCGGTTGCGCACCCTGGCTGGTTTCACAACCTGATGGCCGATCCGAAGGTGATGGTCCAAGACGGCCCTGAGCCCTTCGATACTGAGGCTCGTCTGGTTGAAGGGGCGGAACGTCAGGCCTGGTGGGAGCGAGCGGTCGAGGTCTTTCCTCGCTACGCCGACTATCAGGAGATGACTGATCGGGAGATCCCGGTATTCGTCACCAATAGGCCGGAGTAGCCCAGCGCGGATGTCGATGCTTGAGATTCAACCATCAGGTCAGGCCTGCGGCGCCGTTGTTACCGGTGTCGATCTCACCCAGCCGCTCTCGCCCGAGGTGGTAGCGGAGCTTCGCCGGGCCTGGCTGGAACATCACGTGTTGAGCTTCCCCGACCAGCCGATGTCGGACGATGACCTGGAACGATTCACGTTGTATTTCGGCCCGTTTGGCGATGATCCCTTTATCGCCCCCATTCCTGGGCGTTACCACATTATCGAGGTTCGACGAGATGCCTACGAGACGGCACCCCTGTTCGCCGAGAACTGGCACAGCGACTGGAGCTTCCAAGCCCGACCTCCGGCCGGGACCTGCTTGATGGCGGTGACCATTCCCCCGACCGGCGGCGACACGCTGTTCGCCAATCAGCATGCCGCGCTCGACGCAATGTCGGCCGAGTTCCGGGCCAGGGTCGACGGGCTTACAGCCGTGCACTCGGCCCGTGGTGGTTACGCCCCCGACGGGTTCTACGGCGTCGGGGACCAAGAGCTGGGACGCTCGATGGCCATCCGCCCGTCGGCCGAGGCCATGGCCACACAAACCCATGACCTGGTACGTACCCACCCCGAAACCGGTCGTCTAGGCCTGTTCAGCTGCTACGGCTACATCGTCGCCTTGGAAGGGGTGGACGACGAAGCTGGTCGAGAACTGTTGAGCGAATTGCTTCGGTGGCAAGGCCGGGAGGAGTTTCAATATCGCCACGTGTGGCAGCCGAACATGTTGGTGATGTGGGACAACCGATCGGTTCTTCATCGTGCAACCGGTGGATACGAGGGTCATGAGCGGGTTCTGCATCGAACCACAATCGGCGCTTCACAGTGAGCCACTCCCATCTGCCGGGCGACGATCATGTTCACACCGAGTTTTCCTACGACGCTGAAAACGGATCGATGCTGGCCGCCTGCGCTCGGGCCGTCGAACTCGGTCTACCGTCGATCGCGTTCACCGAGCACATCGATCTGACGCCGTGGTTTGTGGCCCCGGAGAATCAGGATCGGTTCGACGACTCCTTCCAGGGTGGCCTCGACGATCACCACTGTTTCCACGCTCCCGACTTCAACCTCGACGGCTACTTCGAGATGATCGAAGAATGCCGGGGCCGCTATCCGGGGTTACGAATCTTGACTGGTCTTGAGCTTGGGGAGCCCCACTGGTTCCCCTCCGAAGTGGCTCACTTGTTAGGCCGCGGCCAATTCGACCGCCTTCTCGGCTCTGTACATTCGGTTAAGTTTCCCGATCACTACCGGCTGATCGACGAGTGGTTTCGGTCGGAACGTATTATCGGTGAGGCCGAGGATGTGGCGGTTCATCAGTACCTCACCGAATCCATCAAGTTGATAAACGGTAACGACGACTTTGAGGTGTTCGCCCACATCGACTATCTGACCCGACAGATCGTAGCCACCGGCCGTGACCACGATCCTCGGCGCTACGAGGAGGCCTACCGGGAGACGCTTGGTGTACTGGCCGGATCCGGCCGGGTTCTGGAGATCAACACCCGGGTTCCGCTCAATCCGATCATCGTGCAATGGTGGCACGAAGCCGGTGGCCAAGCTGTTTCCTTTGGCTCCGACGCCCACGCTGGACCGAAGGTGGGGCATGGGTTCAAAGAAGCGGCGGCAATGGCGGAATCAACCGGATTCAAACCCCGGCCTGACCGCTTGGATTTCTGGCACCGATCCTAAGCGTCACAGTTACCTCCCACCGTCGGTAGAATGGAACGCTGTGCCCAGGCTGCCCTGATTTTGGCCCTGGGTCGTTCTTTTGTCCCCGCTTTGGTCGGAATCCCACCGGCCGAGCCTGCTCCGATCGAGGGTCAGCATGGCTGAACGTCAAGATCTCCGGAATGTGGCCATCGTGGCCCACGTCGACCACGGCAAGACCACGTTGGTCGATGCCATGCTCCGTCAAACCGGCGTGTTCCGCACCAACGAAGATGTGGCGGAACGGGTGATGGACTCGATGGATCTCGAGCGCGAGAAGGGCATCACCATTTTGGCCAAGAACACGTCGGTCAACTGGAACGGTATGACGCTCAATATCGTCGACACGCCGGGTCACGCCGACTTCGGTGGTGAGGTGGAGCGAGCGCTCACAATGGTTGACGGCATTGTGCTGCTTGTCGACGCCGCCGAGGGGCCGCTGCCGCAAACCCGATTCGTTCTTCGGAAAGCCTTGGCTCGCGAGCTGCCGGTAATCCTCGTGATCAACAAGGTGGACCGGGGAGACGCTCGAATCAAAGAGGTGGTCGACGAGGTCTACGAGCTGTTCATGGACCTGGTCCTGGAAGCCGGCGGAGATGATGACCAGATCGACTTCCCGATTCTCTACTGCGCCGCTCGCGACGGCTGGGCCACTGATGATCTTGGCGCAGTGGATGGCCTGCTGAGCGACTCCGCCGGAGCCAACCTCAATCCACTGTTCGAATCGATCTCCTCCGTAGTGCCGGCCCCGACCTACGTTGAAGGTCACTCGTTGCAGGCTTGGGTTACAAATCTCGACGTCAGCCCCTACCTTGGCCGACTGGCGCTGTGCCGGATCGTGAACGGCACCCTGAGGAAGGGTTCCGTTGTGGGCCTGAGCCGGGTCGACGGCACGATTCAGCGGGTCAAGCTCAGTGAGCTCTATCTCACCGAGGCGCTTGAGCGGGTTCCGGCCGACGAGGCCGGTCCTGGCGACCTGGTGGCCGTGGCCGGAATCGACGACATCTTGATCGGCGAGACCCTTGTCGACATCGAGGACCCTCACCCCATGCCGGTGATCTCGGTGGATGAACCTTCGTTGTCGATGACAATCGGGGTCAATTCCTCACCGCTGGCCGGACGGTCCGGCTCAAAGCTCACGGCCCGTCTCGTGAAGGGCCGTCTCGACGCCGAGTTGGTCGGCAATATGAGCCTTCGAGTGCTCAACACCGAAAAGCCCGACGTCTGGGAAGTTCAGGCTCGAGGCGAACTGCAGCTGGCCGTCCTCGTCGAGACAATGCGACGAGAAGGGTTTGAACTAACCGTGGGTAAACCGCAGGTCGTTACCCGGGAGATCGATGGCAAAGTTCACGAGCCGGTTGAGCAGGTCACGATCGACATTCCTGAGGAACACTTGGGCGCCGTCACTCAGCTTTTGGCCGGTCGTAAGGGACGAATGGACCAGATGATCAACCACGGAACCGGCTGGGTTCGGCTCGATTACTTGGTGCCGGCCCGAGGTCTCATCGGATTCCGCACCGAGTTCCTGACCGAAACCCGTGGGACCGGCGTGGTCAATCAGAGCATCGACGGTTTTGAGCCCTGGTTTGGTGAGATCCGCACCAGGCGGACCGGATCGTTGGTCGCCGATCGACAGGGTCCAGCGACCACGTATTCCATGCTTGGGCTCCAAGAGCGAGCGCAGATGCTGGTAGCACCTGGGACCGACGTGTACTGCGGCATGATTGTCGGTGAGAACAGCCGGTCCGAAGACATGGACGTCAACATCTGCAAAGAGAAGCAGCTGACCAATCATCGAGCTGCTTCCGCCGATGCCACCGTGAAGTTGTCGCCGCCCCGAGAACTCTCGCTCGAACAGGCCCTTGAGTTCATCGCCGACGACGAGTGTGTGGAAGTGACTCCGGACCAGATACGCCTCCGTAAGGTCGACCTTGATCCGATCGTTAGGGCTCGCTTGACCAAGGCGCGAAAGAACGCGGCCAACGCCTAGTACAGGCGACTGCCGGACAATTCCTTCAGAATTTCTCGTGTTCTGTGATCGAGATCACAGACGTGGCCGCAGCGTTGCCGGATACTGACTTCAACACTTGGTCGTCACCCGGTCGACCGCCTGGCACGGATCATCGTTAGGGCAATCAAATGATGACAATGCAGACAAACACGAGAAATCGTGAAGCTGTAAACGATCGAAATTTGTTGTCCACCTACTCTTCCTGCGATGTTCCTCCTCCGACGGCGGATGCGGCTAGAGGGTGGTCGGAGGGAACGACCAAGTGTTTCAACGAAAGACCGAAACCCCAGTTGAGATCTCGGCTTTCATCTGAGGGCGGGACGGGTTGGCTGTCTCACTTCGATCACTCGGCGATCGGAGCGACAGCCGGCCCGCCCGGCCAAAGTCCGGCTTTGGCTCAGACCAGGCGGCTCAACGCGGATCGGTCACGGATCGACACGGCGCCACGGCTCAGTTCCAGCAATCCGGCGTCCTCCAACTCCTTCAACGTCCGCGTCGTAGCCTCGCGAGTAGCGCCAACCCAGTCGGCCAACTCTTGACGCGTCGACCGAAAGCTGGCTTGACCACTCTCATCGAAGTGGGTGAGCAAAAGGCGAGCCAAACGGCTTCGAAGCTCATCGCCGCGCAACGAATAACGTTCGGTCAAAGTGCGCACATCTTTGGCGAGCGAACGCATCTCGTTCAAGGTGAACACGGGATCTTCCCGAAGGATGGCTTCAAGTTCATCCTGGCTGAGCCGTATCGCCTCAACCGTGGAGCGAGCTACAACCGACGCCGACCGGCGTCCGGGCTCGATAGCCGACAACAACCCGATGATGCTGCCAGCCCCGCGCCGGCTGAGGACCACCCGCGATCCGTGGCGGGTGTTGGCGGTGACCAGCACGTCTCCGCTCACGATGGCATAACAGTCGTCGCCCGGTTCGCCGTGGTGCATGAGAGAGGCACCTTCGTCGAAACGAACCCGCACGCCACGATTCAAAACTGAACTCGGCAAGGACACCGACTGATTCTACTGGCCCGGAGTTATCGCAGCCGGATTTGCGGGGCTCAGCAGCGATTACTCGAGATCCCCTGGCAGACGGTGTCCAGCCGCTCATTGTTGATGCTGAACCAGGCCCACTTGCCCCGCTGTTCACGGTCCAGGATTCCCGCGTTCACCAACTGTCGGAGGTGGTGGCTCACCGTCGGTTGGCTCCTATCGACCAGCGCGGGGAGATCACAGGCGCAGGCTTCGCCATCGGCGGCGGTTCCGATGATCGACAGCAGTCGCAACCGAACCGGATCGGCGATGGCCTTCAAGATCGATGCCACCTCGACCGCGGCCGCTTCATCAAAGTCGTCGGCGAAGAGAGGTGTACAGCACAGTTCGCTCTGGTCTTGTGGACCTGACTTGGTTGATGCGGGGGTCGGGGTAACACTGGCCATACGAACATATTGACAGATATCGATTCGTTTGGCTATCATATCGATATTCATCGAAATGACTTTACCGAGTCAAACTTCGATAGACCGTGTGCCGCTGAGGCGGCCTTCACAGGAGAAGAAACTGCAATGCGCCTTCAACTCGCTCTCAACGTGGATGATCTCGATTCGGCAATCGACTTCTACACGAAGATGTTCGACACCAAACCGTTGAAGATCAAACCGGGCTATGCCAACTTTGCCATCGAGCAGCCGCCGCTGAAGCTGGTGTTGTTCGAGAACGCCGGCGTCAACGGCACGATCAATCATCTTGGTGTCGAGGTGGAGACGGCCGAGGAGGTCACCGCCGCCGAGGCTCGCCTCAGCCAGGCTGGTTTGGCCACCACTGGTGTTGACGAAACGATCTGCTGCTACGCCGAAAAGGCCGAGACCTGGGTCAATTCTCCCGACGGCCATCGCTGGGAGTGGTACGTGAAGCAGGCCGACGCCGAAGGATTCGAGAACGTCATCGTCAACAAGGTTTCCGACGCTACCGTCGCTGCGCAAGGCACCTGCTGCGCCTAGGCTCCAGCGGGGACGATCGATCTCCGTGCCACAGTACCGGCCAGGGCTAGGGCAGTCGAACGGAGCCGACCTCCTCCCAGGCGTTCGACTCCCACGATCGGACCAGGGCGTCCTGAACGCTGACATAGTTGATCGCCTCGTCGAACCCCGGCTCGTGTTGTTCGCCCGACGCCACGGCATTGAGGAACTGTAGACACTCGATCACTTTGAGGTCCTCGTAGCCGATGCTGTTGGCGTCTCCCGGTACGAAGGCGGCCTGGAACGGGAATCGATCACCGGTGTAGACCTTCGTGTAGCCGACGTGAAGGTGGGGATTGCCGCTGAGGTCGGCGGACTCGGTGAGAAACACGTCTATCTCGTTCATGGTCTCCAGGTTCCATTTGACCGAACCCTTGGTGCCGTAGATCTCGAAGGCCATCTGACTCTGAGGCCCGACAATGGCTCGGCTCGTTTCGAAGTTGCCGATCGATCCATTGGCGAACCGAACCATACACCCCGCGTAGTCCTCGTTGGTGACCGGGCCTGTGGGGTCGCCGGGGGCGCCGCGGTCGTAGTGTGTACCCTCGCCGGGCTTGGGTAGCGGTCGGTCCTTGATGAAGGTTTCGGCCAGGCCTACCACCGAATCGATCGGGCCGTTCAACATCATGGCCAGGTCGATGCTGTGACTCAAGATGTCGGTACTGACCCCGTAGCCGGCGCCGTCGTGTTCGAACCGCCATGACAACAGCCCCAGCGGATCGGCTCCGTACATGGAGAAGAACCGGCCTCGGTAGTTGGTGATTTGACCAAGGACGCCGTCGTCGATGAGTTGCTTGGTGTATTGCACCAGCGGCGCCCAACGGTAGTTGTAGCCAACTCCGGTAATGACGCCGGCGGCTCGGGTTGCCTGTTCGATACGGGCCGTTTGCTCCGGCGTGCCTCCAACCGGTTTTTCGCAGAAGACGTGTTTGCCGGCCTTGGCCGCGGCGACGCAATGTTCTTCGTGCAGCATGTTGGGGCCGCACACGATCACCGCGTCGACGTCGGGATGATTGATGGCTTCCATCACGTCGGTGGTCGACTCGGCGAACCCGAAGTTGCTGACGGCGTCGAGACCGCGGGCCTCCACGTTGTCGCAACAGATGACGAGATCGGGGTCGGCCAGCCGGTCACTGAAAAGGCTGGGGATTCGAGCGTATGAGCGGCTGTGGGCCTGGCCCATCCAGCCGAAACCGATGACGGCTATTCCAACCGTCGGCTTATCAGCAGTCATTTTGATCAGGCTTCCTTGAAGGTATGGGGGATCTATGAGGGGGGTGGGGAGGGTGTTTCTGCTGCCCGGTTACCGTTCAACCGGCCCATCGGCCGAGGTGACCGGGCAACGGGGGTCGAGATCCATGTCAAGCCAGGTGTCACGGACCCAGTGATGATTGGGATCATCGCAGAAGGCCATCGACCGGTCCCCACCCGGTCCGGCCAGAACATTGAGGTAGTACATCGGATATCCGGGAGCGGCGATGCACGGGCCGTGGTAGCCCCGGGGCACCAAGTAGACGTCGCCGTCGCGTACGACCACGTTCTCGTCGAACAACGACAGGGGATCGTCGTTTTCGAGGTCCGGCCGGAGGCCCGTATAGGTTCGATGCATCCCGAACCCTTTGGGGCTGTAGCCGGTGCTCCCGGCCTTGCCGATCCGGAAGTAGTAGATCTCTTCGTTGTTGACGTCACACTCCGGCGAGTCGTCGTGTTTGTGCGGTGGGTAGCTTGACCAGTTTCCGTCAGGCGTGATGAGTTCGCAGCACATCAATTTGTCGGCGTGGCTCCAACGATCGGGGGTGAGGAAGTTGGTGACCTGACGGGTGGCCGGTCCGCCGCCCCTGGCTTCGGTCTCCACCTCTTCGGCCGGGCCGTACTTCGGTTCAAGAGCGTTGTCGCACTGAGACAGGGGTAGAGCCAGCTCGACGCCGCCGGCAGAAGATTCGGGCACGGTGATGGACACCGTTGAGTCGCGGCCGACGTAGACGAAGTCTGTGACGCGGCTGAACACCGATTCCCGGCCCTCCAGATCAAAGAAGGCCGCTGAGCCTTGGTCGGGGTTGACCTCGACCTTTGATTCACCGCCGCTGAGTGGCAACAACGCCATCTCACATTCGCCCGTTTGGAATGAGCGGGTTTCCCCAGATCCGATATGGAGAACCTTGAGCCCGGTGTAGGTCCAACCGGCGGTCTGCTGGGTCAGATTCAGGAGGTGTCCCTCGTCGGCCAGCGAGAGGGCAGGGAAGTGGCGGCGATCGGTCATTGCTGGATCCTTGGTCGAAACAACCCCCCGAACTTTGTGACGCTGGCGTTCCCCTAAAGGGACGCAGCTGTCACAAAGTTCGGGGGAGGGGAGAGGTGTTGGTTAGCTCTTAACTCCGCTGATTGCTTCGGCCAGTTCGTCCTGAAGCTGTTCCAGCTCAGCACCTCCGGCCATCAGCCGCGTCAACTCGCCTTGGTCGATTTCATCCTTGGCGAAGTTGCCCATGGATTGTCCACGATTGAGAATCATGAACCGATCACCGACCGGATAGGCGTGGTTGGGGTTGTGGGTGATGAAAATCACGCCAAGCCCGCGAGCCGCCGCTTCGACGATGTAGCGGAGCACGACACCGGATTGCTTCACACCGAGAGCCGACGTGGGCTCGTCGAGGATCAGCACCTTGGCGCCGAAGTACACCGCTCGAGCGATGGCCACCGACTGACGCTCGCCACCCGACAGGGTGCCGACGGTCTGCTCGGTATCACGGATGTCGATGCCCATCTTGGCCATCTCATCCTTCGCCGTGGCTTTCGCCCACTTCTTATCCACCCAGCGGAACGGGAACGTCCCCTTGGTGGGCTCGGCGCCTAGGAAGAAGTTACGCCACACCGACATCAGCGGCACCATGGCCAAGTCCTGATACACGGCGGCGATGCCTCGATCCAGCGCCTCGCGAGGTGAGTTGAAGCGAACTTCCTCGCCCTCAAGCTTGAACGATCCCTCGTCGTGCTGGTGCACGCCGGCGAGGATCTTGATGAATGTAGACTTACCGGCGCCATTGTCGCCAAGCACACAGGTGACTTCACCGGCTCGTACCTCGGTCGTCACGCCTTGGAGGGCGATGATGTTTCCGTAGTACTTGCCGACGTTTTCGAGTTCGATCAGTGCGTCACTCATGAGCGGTTGCTCCTACGGTCGTGCGACGTCTTGCCGCGAGATGTTTCGCCGTTGGGCGAAACTCGGTTAGTGAACGTAGTGAACGGCATCATCGATGTTTCGCCGTTGGGCGAAACTCGGTTAGTGAACGTAGTGAACGGCATCATCGATGTTTCGCCGTTGGGCGAAACTCGGTTAGTGAACGTAGTGAACGGCATCATCGATGTTTCGCCGTTGGGCGAAACTCGGTTAGTGAACGTAGTGAACGGCATCATCGATGTTTCGCCGTTGGGCGAAACTCGGTTAGTGAACGTAGTGAACGGCATCATCGGGCGCTGGCCTCCGCTTTGGTCTTGATGAAGTTGTTGGCGATAACAGCGGCCAGAAGGATCAGGCCGAGGAAGGCGAACCGCCAGTCGGAGTTCCACCGAGCTGACGGGATACCCAGTTTGGACATGGCCATGATGATGGCACCGATGGCTGCTCCGGCCGCTGAGCCGTAGCCGCCGGTGAGCAACGTGCCACCGACGACGGCGGCGATGATGTACTCGAACTCGAGGCCGTTGCCGGCTACCGACTGCACGGTGCTGAGACGGAACGCCAACAGCAAACCGACCAACCAGGCCGCCACCGAAACGATCATGAACAGCTGAGTCTTGGTTCGGGCCGCCGGAACACCGATCTGCCGAGCGGCGTCCTTGTTGCCGCCGACGGCGAAGATCCAGGAGCCGAACTTTGTGCGACCCAGGACCCAAACGGCCAGGACGGTGAACCCGAAGAACCAGGCAATCGAGATGCGGAAGTTGGCCGGAGTCACGCCACCGGCGATTTCCGCATCGGTGGTGTAGAGAAGCTTGACCAGCATGCCGATACCAACGGCGGCAAGACCAATCTTGGTGAGTATTGACCCGAAGCGGTCGTTTCCGTCGGTCGGACTGGATCTGGTCATGAACACGGTGGCGATTATCGCCCAAACGGCGATCGCCAGAGCGGCCACCAACAGCACGGAGAACAGTTCGCTGCGGAACTTTGTGGCTGTCGACTCATTCCGGACATAGAACGCAACCGCCAAGGTTGCTCCGGCTGCGAGCATGAGCACGACAGCCCGTGATACAGGACTTGTTCGTCCAGCCCGGACTGCGGCGATGGCCAAAAGCATCAAGCCACCCAGCACGAAAGCGGACATTACGATGGCCCGCAAACCCTCGACCGTTGTCATAAACATGAACGCATAGATTGCGAACGCGGCCAAGGCGATGACCGAAACGATTCGTACCGCCAGTTGGGAAGTAGCGAGGCCTTGGCTGGCCTGTCGAAAGGCTACGTAGCCAGCAGTCAATCCCACGACCAGGACGATCGGCCACTTCATAAGACGGGCGAAGTCGAGAACCTGATCTTGCGAATCGGCGTTCAGCAGCTCAAGCGCCCAGCCTCCTGGACGCAGAATCCGTCCGAGCAGCATTCCCAAACCTGTGAGAACAATACCGCTGGCCGTCAATAGGCCGACCGCACTGGTGAATTGCACGCTGCCCGGTGCTTGCCGACGGAAGCGCCACATTCCAAGGCCGATGAAGGCGACAAGGCCGGAGATACCAATGATGATGGCAGCCGTGGTGTTAGCGCCCACACCGTCCGTGTTGTGCATATATAGAATGCCGGCCACCACGCCCGCCCAACCGGCGGCGGCAACGCCGAGCCCGGCTGGATTCTGGCGGTCTTTGTGACTGAAATTGAGGTCGGCGACGGCAATAGCGATCAGGGCCAAGCCGCCGACGACGCCGATCGTGTAGATCAGATCGCGGATCTCGAGCTGGTGATCGGTGCGGGTCCATACCGAAGCGAAGATCGGGTGCCAGAACTCGTATCCCTCGCCATCTTCGATCGGCCCGACGGTCAGGTTGTCGATCGTCAACTTCGAAAAGCCGAGCTTGAAACCCCGGAGGATGAAGAACGTGGCCAAGGTCACGATAAAGCTCGGCAGCCGAGTCCGTTCGACCATGGTGCCGTTGAGCCAACCCAAACAGAGGGCGGCGAGAAGTGAGATTGGAATGGCCACCCAGAGGCTGAGGCCGGCTCCGCCAAGTTCGCCGACGTCTTTGACCAGGAGGATGGTGGTGATGGCCAGGGCCCCGGTGGCGGCTCCGGATGACAAGTCGAATTCGCCGCCGATCATCAGTAGCGAGACGGCCACGGCCATGATGCCGAGTGTTGCTGCGGTATCGAGCACGGACGCAGCGCCACCGGCAGTGCCGAAGTCTCGAGCGACGGCCCAAAAGAACGCCCAGATGGCGCCGGCACCAACAATGGCACCGATTTCAGGACGGACAAAGAGGCGTTGGAAGACCCCCCGGTATGCCAGCCGCTCGTCTACGACGACCCCCTCGCCGGCTTCAGACTTGCCGTCGACGTCCGCTTCGACTGCAGTCTCTTCTTCGTTCACAGTATTTGTCACAAGCTCCTCCGCTTACCTCTTCTCTGTGATGTGCTTGCCCCTGAGATATCCAGGGGTATGAAAAAGGGGGCCGAGCCAATTCGCACCCGGCCCCCATTTTTCTACTTCATGCCCTTGGCTTGCCAAGTTCGCTTGGCAAGTGAGGGCTCAAGGCTTAGCCCCTTATCGGGTACCGGCAGCCGACAGTTCCTTGACCGCAGTCACGTTGTCGCCGGTGACGAAGCCGGGACCGGTGAGGATCGGCAGACCGCCACCAAGGGTGTTGGCGTTGGTGACCTCGAGGTACATCAGAATGATCGGAATGTAACCCTGGAGGTACTGCTGCTGATCGACGGTGAAGATAATGTCTCCGGCCTCAATAGCATCGAGCAGTTCCGGAGTCATGTCGAAACCACCGATGGCGAGGTCACGACCAAGAGCGTCGGCGGCTCGCAGACCGGACATCGTGATAACCGGACCGACGCCCATGAAGCCGTCGATGTCGGGATCGGCAGCCAGAGCGGCGTTGATGGCGGCTTCCTGAGCGACCTGGTCGGCGTCAAGATCCATGAACTCCGAGATGACCTCACCATTGAAGGTGTTGGCAAGACCGTCACAGCGCTCGATCAGGGCGCCGTTGTCGGGCTCCTGGCGGCCACACAGGATCTTGGTTGCGCCGGCTTCGTTGAAGAAGGCGCCGGCGCCTTCACCAGCGATGACCTCGGTCTGACCGACGTGGGTGGTGGCGCCAAGGCCCTGGTAGTCGTTCACACCGGAGTTAATGGTGTAAACGGGGATACCGGCGGCCACAGCGGCTTCGATACCACTGCGAACGGCGTCGACGTTAGGCAGTGAAACGGCGAGGCCATTGGTGCCCTGGGCGACGGCGGCGTCGATCATCTCAGCCTGAACATTGGCGTCGTTGACCGAACCCTGCCAGACGCAGCTCACGCCGACGTCTTCACAAGCGGCTTCCATGCCACGCTTGACCACGGACCAGAACGGACCATCGTCGGAGTGGGTGATCATGTGAAAGGTGAGATCTCCACCCTGGGTCAGGTCGACCTCTTCTTCGGCCGGCTCTTCGTCGTCCATGGCCTCTTCTTCGGAATCATCGGATGATTCTTCGGCGGCCTCTTCGGTGTTGTCGTCGGTTGTTGCATCCTCAGCCGGATCGTCGGAACCACCGCAAGCGGAGGCGACGAGGGCGAAGGCGAACAGCAGAGCCAACAGACTCTTCAGTGACTTCATAGTGAGATGTACTCCCCTTTGTTGCTTTCTGGAAATGTTTTCCGGACGTCTGAGACCTCGAGGTGTCAGACGAAAGGATCTTACTTCACGGCCTCTTTAGCCGTGTCGAATCGTTGCATTCTGTCATGCGACTTGTCATATGTTGAGTGCGCTTAGTTCTTCGGTCGGCTGCGAGGGCATGGCATCGGCAACCATTCGTAAATACTCAAGGCTTGTGGCCACATCACTCACAGGACCCGTACCGGGTCCGGGTTCTGCGGCCAACGCGCAATCCTGCTCGATCACATACCATCCGCGGTAGCCGGATGTCTCAAGAAGTCGTAAGACCTCGGCGATATCGAGGTCCCCCTGTCCGAGAGCGGTGAAAAGGCCGGCCTGAACCGCCTCCATCAGCGTGAGTTCACCGTTGTTCAGCTTCTCGGCAACAGCCATGTCGGTGTCTTTGAGATGTACCAATCCCACTCGGTCTGGGTGCGCTCCCACCAGGTCGATCGGCGAGTATCCGCCGATAGCAAGGTGCCCGGTGTCGACCACAAGACGGGCAGCAGTGTTGTCGAGAAGGGCCTGCACCTCAACAGCGGTCTCTATCACGCAGCCGACGTGTTCATGAATTACTTGGATCAAGCCGTGGTCAACACAGATCTGGTCGACTTTGGCCACCATTCGGTATAGGTGCTGCCACTCGTCGTCCGACAACGGATATCGCGGCTTCCAGTCGACTGAAGTCACCGGAGCGGTGTTGAAGTAGCTCGCGCCGGCGGCCTCAAGCAACTGAGCGGCGGTCGTGGCCTCGGCCAGCACTGCGTCGGCATGGCTCTCGTCGTGGAGAACAAGAGGGATGAAGGCCGCGAGCAGCGAAAGGCTGTGCTGGTTAAGGAGGCCCGTCAGCTCATCGGTCTGTTCGGGCAGCCAGCCGGCGGAACCGAGTTCGGTATGGGTAAATCCCAGATCGCTCATCTCGGTCAGTACCCGCGCCGGCGACAGCTGGTAACCCCAGCCGGGAACTTCACATACGCCCCACGAAATCGGAGCAGTGGCAACCCGGCTCAAGAAACTGGAACCCGATGAGTCCAAACCCCTGTAGTCCTTTCCCTTCTACTTGGCCCCAAGTGATTCGCTGGTGCGTTCGTCTTACTTGGAGCGCTCCAATAACGTAGGTCAAAGCAGATCCCCAAGCAAGAAGAATGTCGCGATTTTCATCGATTATCGTGCAGTTCGTCACAAATCAGACTCGACCGTCCCCCGTCCTCGGGGCAAAATCTTCTTCACGTTCCAGTATCTTGAGTCTTGAATTGGAGCGCTCCAAGGCGTAGAGTCGGCGGTGATGTCCCCCAAAGAGGTGTCAACCGAAGAAGCGCCGGCTGCGAGCGCTAAGCCCCGATCGCCGACCATGGATGACGTGGCCGCTCTGGCCGGAGTTTCTCGCGCCCTCGTGTCGTTGGTGATGCGGAATGCGCCCAACGTAAGCGACAAACGACGCAAGGCCGTGCTCGAAGCGGCAGAGGAGTTGGGCTATCGCCCGAACGCCGCAGCCCGGAGCCTGGCCGAGCGGCGGTCGAACACGCTTGGTGTTGTCGTCAACGACCTTCACAACACGTTTTTCGCCGATGTCGTCGACGGCGTTCGCGACGCCGCTCAGGAGCACGGCTACCGGCTACTGCTGAACACGTCGTGGCTCACCGATACCAATGAGCAAGGGGCCGTCGAGGCTTTTCTCGAATACCGGGTCGACGCCATCCTTGTGCTAGGTGCCCGGGCATCAGAGGATGTGTTGTTTGAGGCGTCCAAACAAGCGCCGTTGGTAACCATCGGCGATGTGCTTCCCAGGATCGACGGCGTCGTCAACGACGACCTCCGCGGTGGCGAATTGGTGGTTGAGTACCTTGCCGGTCTTGGTCATCGAGACATCGTGCACATCGACGGTGGTCGGGGCGCCGGTGCGATTCAGCGGCGCGATGGGTTTGTGATCGCGATGGAGGAACGGGGGTTGGAGCCGCGTGTCGTGAGTGGTGAGTTCACCGAACAATCAGGGGTGGAGTCGACGGCCGAACTGATCCGAACCGGACAGGTGCCATCGGCCATCTTCGCCGGCAACGACCTCCAGGCCGTGGGTGTCATAGACACGTTGATCGGCGCCGACTACCGGGTTCCCGAGGACGTGTCGGTTGTCGGCTACGACAACACCCACATTGCCAGCCTCCGACATATCAATCTGACCACGGTCAACCAGCCCCGCTTCGAAATGGGACGATTGGCCGCCACGGTGGCCATCGAGCGGCTGGAGACCAACCGCCGCCAGGCGGTATGCCACGTGCTGACCCCCGAGCTTGTGGTTCGTGGGACGGCCGCGGCGCCGGCCGAGAAGGTCACATCCAAAGCTGCTCTGAAATCCAAAGGAACTTGATGACCACCACGAGCTCTGAAGACCACACACTGCCACCGGAACTGATCACGATCGGACGGGTGTCGGTCGATCTGTATCCGCACCAGACCGGCCCGATGAAGACGGTCACGTCGCTTCAGAAATCCATCGGCGGTACCGCTACCAACGTGGCCGTGGCCGCCGCTCGCCTCGGCCATCGGGCCGCCCTGGTGACCAAGGTCGGTGATGATGCGTTTGGCCTCGACATCCGTCACGCCTTGACCGAAAGGTTCGGTGTGGACAGTGGTTACGTCACCACCCACCCAACGTTGCCGACGCCCCTGGCCTTCGCGGAACTTGATCCGGTGGAGGAACCATCCATCATCTTTTACCGCTACCCCGACGCCCCCGACTTTCAGCTCGAAGACAGCGATCTCGCTCCGGTCCCGATCGAAGACACCGAGATTCTATGGATTCCGGCATCTCGATTTGCGGCCGAACCCAGCCGCGGCACCGTCATCAACGTGCTGAATCGTCGTCAGAGGAAACGGCATACGGTGTTCGACCTCGACTGGCGCCCACACTTCTGGCAATCCGAGGCGGCCGCAAATGCGGTTATCGAGCCCCTTCTCGGTCAGTTCACGATCGTGATCGGCAACCGCCAGGAATGTAAGGTCGCCGTCGGCACCGACGATCCTCACAAAGCCGCCGATCGACTACTGGCCCTAGGCCTGGAAGCCGCGGTGGTCAAGCTCGGAGGCGACGGCGTGTTGGTGGCCAATGCCGACGGTCGTCGCAGCGAGGTGGCTCCATTCCCAGTCGAGGTCGTATGTGGTCTTGGCGCCGGAGACGCCTTCGGCGGGGCGTTCTGCCACGGACTACTGTCGGGCTGGGACATCGAGCAGTGTGTCCGTTATGGCAACGCCGCCGGTGCTCTGGTGGCGGCTCGGTTGTTGTGCGCCGACGACATGCCTTTTGTCCACGAGGTCGACGAGTTCCTGGCCTCCCGAACCAACGCCGAGGAGAAGCGGCCATGACCATCAAGAACAATCCCGGCCCCGGCCTGCAACTGCAGGTGTCGCCCGAGTCGGCCGGCTGGCAGTATCTCTCCTTTGCCGTGATCGAGTTGGCGGCCGGGGATAGCCACCGACACATGCTGGCCGACCAGGAAACCGCTGTGGTTCCGCTGGCCGGTCGAGCGGATTTGAAGCTCGGTGCCGACGTCTATCAGGTTGGGCGTAGGTCCGTTTTCACGGAGCTGGCCCCGGTCGGCTACGCCCCACCCGGAACCGAGGTCACCGTCACTGCCGCCGACGGAGGTTGCACCGTGGCCATCGGATCGGCCCCGGCCGAAGGCCGCTATCCGGCCCGGATCATCGAGCCGTCCACGATTCGCTCCGAGGTCCGCGGCGGCGGTGCCGCGTTGCGACAGGTCAACCACACCCTGGCTCCCCCGATCGAAGCCGAACGTTTGATTCTCTACGAGGTGTACGTTCCCCGAGGGACCTGGTCGGGCTGGGCACCTCACCGCCACGACGGCGTCGACGGCTCCCCGTACCTGGAGGAAACGTACTACTTCAGGCTCGACCGTCCTGAAGGCTTCTGGATGCACCGCAACTGGGATGACGGCACCGGGTACGACGATCCAGCCGGGCAGCCCGAACCGTACGAGCAGCTCATGTCGGGTGGCGACGGCGACTGCGCCCTGGTGCCGGGCGGGTACCACTCGTCGGTGGCGTGCCCGGGGGCGAACATGTATTTCCTCAACTACCTGGCCGGTGAGCTGGTCGCCGAGGAGCGCTCAACCCCGCCGTGTTTTCACTCCGAGTTCACGTGGATCGAATCCGATTGGGGTCAGGGACGCTGGGATCTGCCGATCATCGATCCGACATCGTCGGGGGAGTAGCAGTGGTTGAAAGTTACCGATCGATATCTCCCGATCACGGGTTGCGTCGAAGGTTCCAACGGCTCACCACCGAGAATGGGCACTTCTGCGTGGCTGCGGTGGATCACCGGGATGCCATGGTGGCCGAGTTCACCGAACATGGGGGAGGAGTAGAGCCGACGCCCGATGTCCTCACCACGTTCAAAGCCGAGGTGCTGCAAGCCCTTGATCAACAGCCTTCGGCGACGATGATCGAGCCTGAGTTCTCGTTTCCTCACCTGACCGACACGGGACTGGTTGGCCGCAACATCGGTGTGATCTGCGCCCTGGAGTCTCAGGGCTACCTGGCCAACCCCGAACACGGCAACGAGCTCATGCCGGGTTGGACCCCAAGGCAGTTGTTGGAAGCCGGCGCAGATGCCGCCAAGTTGTTTGCGCTGTATCGCTACGACGATGCGGCCTTGGCTGAAAAGCAGGAGCGGCTTATCAGGCGGGTGGTGCAGGAATGTGCCGCTCTTCAGCTTCCGGTTCTTGTGGAACCGATTCCGTATCGGTTGGCCGGCGACGAGGATCGACGGGACTGTATTCTTCGTTCCGCCGAGCGGCTGCGGTCGATCGGTCCGATGATCCTCAAGATGCCCTACCCCGGCGTCGGGGCGTGCCACCTTCTCAACGAGGCCTGTGGCGACCAACCTTGGGCCCTCCTGAGTTGGGGTGTCGGCTACGACGAGTTCGCCGATCAACTTGGTGAAGCCTCCGAGGCCGGTTGCTCGGGTTTCATGGTCGGCCGCGCTCTTTGGCGTGAAGCGCTTCCACTGGAGACCCGAGCCGAGATCCTGGGAACCACCGTCGTCGAACGTTTCGAGAAGCTGTCGGCGATTGCCGCCAACGGCACACCTTGGCACGCCAAGTTCAGCGCCCCCACGCTTGACGACTGGCCGTGGGCCCGTTAGCCGAACCACCCATAAACAACACCAATCTCAACCTGCAACACCTACAGCAAACACCTGTGATCTGACTGGAGAGTCATTCAATGGAGACCACTCGACTTACCACGGCCCAAGCCATCGTCCGCTGGATGATGGCTCAGAGAACCTTGATGGCCGATGGCACCGAAGCCCCCATGTTCCCTGGGATCTTCGGCATCTTCGGTCATGGCAACGTGACCTGTCTCGGCCACGCCTTGGAAGAGGTCAAGGATGAGTTCCCTACGTGGCGGGGTCAGAACGAGCAGGGAATGGCCCTGGCTGCCATCGCCTACAACAAGGCGGTGAAGGGTCGACAGATCATGGCGGCGACGTCATCGATCGGGCCGGGCGCAACCAACATGGTCACCGCGGCCGGTGTTGCCTCGGCGAACCGACTGCCGCTCCTGTTGTTCGCCGGTGATGCTTTTGTCACCCGAATCCCTGATCCGGTGCTGCAACAGGTTGAGATCTTCGCCGACCCGTCGACCACGGTGAACGACTCATTCCGTGCCGTGACCAAGTTCTGGGATCGAATCACGCACCCGGCTCAGATCGTGCAGTCATTGCCGGCGGCGCTGACCACGATGCTCGATCCGGCAACCCGCGGTCCGGCGTTCATAGGTCTGCCTCAGGATGTGCAGGCCATGGCCTACGACTACCCGGTTCGGTTCTTCGAACCGATGGTCCACGAAGTGCCCCGGCCCCGCCCCGACAGCAGTGAGCTCGTGGCCGCCGTCGACCGCCTCCGGAGTGCCCGCAAGCCGCTCATCATCGCCGGTGGTGGCGTTCATTACTCGGTTGCCGAAGCCACGCTGGCCGAGTTCGCCTCCACCCACGGAATTCCTGTGGTGGAGACGGTGGCCGGTAAGTCCTGCCTGCTCGGCGACGATCCGCAATACGTCGGCCCGATTGGCGTCACCGGGTGCGAGGCCGCCAACAATTTGGCCGCCGAGGCCGACGTGGTTCTGGCCGTCGGTTGTCGGTTGCAGGATTTCACAACGGGTTCCTGGACCATCTTTAAGAACGAAGACACCACGATCATCGGGGTAAACACCACCCGATTCGACGCCATCAAACATCGGTCGATGCCGCTGGTCGGCGACGCCCGGGAATGTCTCCGCGAGATCGCCGAGCAACTAGGCGATTGGGCCGCCCCTGCATCATGGATGGAACGGGCCGCGCAGGAAAAGTCCGGATTCATCGGCTATCTGGACCAGCTGGCGGTCGTCGCCCCCGACGCCGACGTTCTGACCTACGCCCAAGTCGTGCGAGCGGTGAACAACCAAGCCAATGAAGACGACGTCTGCTTGGCCGCGGCCGGCGGATTCCCCGGCGAGGTCAACAACGGTTGGTGGTCGAAGGGCATTGGAACCTTCGACGCCGAGTACGGCTACTCCTGCATGGGTTATGAAACCTCTGGCGGTTGGGGAGCGGCGATGGCCCACCACGCCATGGGCCGCGCCGACAATGGTGATCTCTACGTGTTTATTGGCGACGGTTCGTATCTCATGATGAACTCCGACCTCTACAGCTCGGTGCTGTCGGGCCACAAGATGACGGTCTTGGTGTGTGACAACGGCGGTTTCGCCGTGATCAACCGTCTCCAGACCGGTCAAGGAGGCAAGCCGTTCAACAACCTGTTGTCGGATTGCCGTTTGGCCAGCGACGTTGTGGAGGTTGACTTCGCCGCTCACGCAGCGGCCATGGGTTGTGCCTCGGAGACGATTTCGAGTTACGCCGAGCTGGAAGCCGCGCTGGAGCGAGCCCGTGCCAGCGATCGGACCTATGTGATCGCCATGAAAGTCGACGCCTACAGCTGGACAGAAGGTGGTTCGTTCTGGCAGGTTGGGGTGCCTGAGGTTTCGAACCTGCAGTCGGTCACCGACGCCAGGGCCGAGATGGACAAGGGCCAGGCCGATCAACGTGTCGGGTGGTAGCCCCAGGGTAGACCGATAGATCTCCTCCCAATAGAACCGACCGGGTCCGAGAAATCGGGCCCGGTCTGGTGTTTGTGGGGGCCTCTCGGTGGCAGCGGTTTGAAGCACGGCGCGGAAGTACGGGGTGAAAGTATCGTGTGAAGATGAGCGCAGGTTTTGTTGCCGGGATCGATTCGTCCACCCAGTCGACGAAGGTCGAGGTTCGTCGGATCGATGATGGCCACGTCGTGGCCACCGGGAGGGCGGCGCACCCGTCAACCAATCCGCCTCGAAGCGAGCAGGACCCAGAGGCATGGTGGTCAGCCCTCGTCGAGGCGTTCGCAGCAATCGAGCCTGAGGTCAAGAGCCGGATAACGGCTGCTTCGGTGGCAGGCCAACAGCACGGTTTGGTGCTCGTCGACGAACACGACCGGATCGTGCGGCCGGCCAAACTCTGGAACGATACCGAGTCGGCACCGCAGGCTCAGCGATTGGTGGAGGCTCACGGTGTCGACTTCTGGGTCGACAGCTGCGGCTCGGTCCCGTCGGCTTCGTTCACGATCACCAAACTGGCCTGGGTTGCGGAACACGAACCGGAGTCGTTGAGCCGGGTGGCCAAGATCATGTTGCCTCACGACTACCTCACTTGGCGGCTCACCGGATCCCATGTCACCGACAGGGGCGACGCTTCGGGCACCGGCTGGTGGTCGCCATCCATCGGCGACTACGACGACGAGGCGCTATCGGAGATCGCTCCCGACGCTGTCGACCGATTGCCTACGGTCCTGGGTCCAACCGAATCGGCTGGAACGGTTAAAGCCGACGCGGCCGCCGCGCTCGGGCTCAGCCCCGATGTTGTGGTCGGTCCCGGTTCGGGCGACAACATGGGAGGAGCTCTCGGCCTCGGCCTGCAGCCCGGTGACCTGGCGATATCAATCGGAACCTCGGGGACGGCCTACGCCGTCAGCCGGATCCCGTGCGCGGACCCGACTGGCCTGGTGGCTGGGTTCGCCGATGCCACCGGACACTTTCTGCCGCTCGTCTGTACTCTCAACGCCACCAAGGTCAGCGAGGCCTTCCGCCGCCTGATCGGAGCCGACTACGACGAGTTCGACAGATTGGCGCTGAGCGCTTCGGTCGGATCGGGTGGGGTTGTCTTGATTCCGTATCTCGACGGAGAGCGAACGCCGAACCACCCGGAGGCCTCCGGATCTGTGCACGGTCTCCGTTCCGACGTCGACCGCTCTCAACTGGCCCGAGCCGCTATTGAAGGCGTGGCGTTCGGGTTGCTCGACGGAGTCGGTGCACTCGAAGCCGCCGGCGTCAAGGTTGACGGGCGCACATTTCTAATCGGTGGCGGTGCCAAGTCCCAGGCCTACCGGCGTGTCATGGCCGATCTGTCCGGCCGAGCCCTGACCGTCCCCGACGACGACGAGACGGTGGCAGCCGGGGCTGCGGTTCAGGCGGCGGCGGTGTCCGGCGTCGGGTCCTTCGTGGAGATCGCCGAGCAGTGGGATCTGGGTTCGGGACCGGTTGTCGACCCCGACGAAACACAGGCTGACGCTGCGGCCGAAGCGAGCGACGCCTACCGGCGCCAACGCAACGCAAGCTGGCCCCAAGACGTCTAAAGGCCTCACCGTGGTTAGGGCCTGAACCCCCATGCCGGCGAGCCGGGTCGCAGCGTGCGGCGAGCTAGACGAACCCAGTCGCACAGTAGTGGGCGGGTGTCTCGCGGGTCGATGATCTGTTCGATCTCGTAGAACTCGGCTGAGCGGTGAGGGGAACGAAGACGGTTAAGGCGTTCGGTAATCTCCTCGTGGAGTGCGTCGGGATCCTCCGCGGCCGCCAGGTCGGCTTTGTACGCCACCTCGAGTCCGCCTTCCAACGGGAGTGATCCCCAGTCGGCCGACGGCCAAGCCATTCGCATCGACGTTGCGCCTGGCTTCCGGTTGGACGCTCCCGCCACCCCGAAGGCTTTGCGAACCAGCACCGTGCAGTAGGGCACCGACAGCTGTCGCAGTGCAACCAGAGCGGTTGATCCCGAGCGGATTGTGCCCTCCTCCTCCGATGTCTTGCCGATCACAAAACCCGGACAGTCTTCGAAGTGGATCATCGGGAGTTTGAACAGCGATGCCAGATCAGCCAAGCGAATGAGTTTTCGACAGGCGTCGTTGGTCCAGCCTCCGCCGTAGATCTGGGGGTCCTCGGCGTATACGGCCACCGGAACTCCGTCGACGCGAGCTAAGCCGGTGATGATCGAGGTGCCCCACCCTCGACCAATCTCAAAGAAACTTGTTTCGGGGTCGCCGCCATCGCTAGGGATCGGGCCTTGGTCGACGATGGCCCGGAGGATGGATCGCATGTCGTAGGCCTGTCGCGTTTCGCGAGGAACGGCTGAGATGAGCCAGTCTTCGCGTCGCCCCGGATCGTCGGACCAATCTTCAATCGGCGGCAGTTCGTCGATGTTGCCCGGAAGATACGACAGGAACTGCAGCGCCCGATCAAAGGCCTCCTGCTCGCTGGAAACAACGTCGTCGATCGAACCGTTGGCGGTGTGGATCCTGGCGTGGCCCAACTCCTCCTTGGAAACCGAGCCCAAACCGGCCTGCTCCACAAGAGCGGGCCCTGCAATCATCATCTGCGAGGTCTCGGCCACCATCACCGAGTAGTGGCAGGTGGTGGCCCGGGCTGCCCCGAAACCGGCAACGGAACCCAGAACAAGCGACACCGACGGGGCCACATTGAGATGGTCGATCACCGTGTCCCAACCTGGGAGCAGTGGTATGTAGGTGCGGCCGGCCATTTCGATGGTCTTGACCGAACCTCCACCCGACATCCCGTCGAGCAGTCGAAGATGGGGCAGCCGCATCTCCAGGGCCAAAGATTCCGATTCCTCCCGTTTGGCCGAGATCGACGCATCG
Source organism: Acidimicrobiales bacterium (assembly GCA_965216355.1). Classification (GTDB taxonomy): domain Bacteria; phylum Actinomycetota; class Acidimicrobiia; order Acidimicrobiales; family SZUA-35; genus JAHELU01. The sequence goes on along the minus strand of CBDCFR010000013.1, from coordinate 4,371,837 downwards.
TTCGACCCGCCGCGGACGGTGAAGTCGTCGCCTGAAACCACTGCCGGCCTACCGTCGAGTTCCGCTAGCCCGAACACGAAGTTCGACGGCAACAGTTCAAGCAGGTTGCCATCGTCGTCGTAGGATGCAACCCCCGCGGTCTTGCCGAGCTCCCAGAAGCTTCCCTTGTCAACCACATGGTCGAGCCGTTCCCGCACCGTGAGCTTCCCGAAATGGTGTTGTCGCTCCACTTTGTCGGGCCCGCCCAGCTGTTCGGCCAGTGCCTCGCGTCGCCGCAGTTCTTCCAGTTCGGGTTCCCAAGTCATCTGACCGAAGAGTAGTTTCGGGCCGGACACCGTGCCAGGACGCATCGTTGACCGAGTCGGCCGCCGTATTGGTCGCATGGCTTCGCTTCGGCCAACATTGGTCGGTGACCGCGAACCCCTCGTTGTACTCGCATGCCACAGAGACCGTTCGGAGAGCGGTGGAAGCGGCCGACTTGCGAGTCTTGGTGCTGTGCCTGTTCCATCTGACCGGGGACGAGCGCTGGCTGTCCGAGCGCTTCGCTCCGAGACGAGACGTTCGTCTGGTCGCCGATCCCAGCGCCGGCTTCAGTGAGGAGGTTCAGGCCGAGATCCGCGCTGCGGCGATGGAGGCCATCGTGAACGGCGACCTTCGGAAACCCATGGTGCCCAACCCCGACTCGGAACTGTTCCAACGGATGATGTCGTTCTGCCTAGGAGAGAACGTTCCCGAGGAATACGTGCCGATGATGCGCGACGATCTTGGTTTCAGCGAGGAGGACGCCGTTTGGCCCCCGGCCGCTGATGCCGCCCCGGAGACGGTCGAGACGCTCATCGTCGGCGCCGGCGTGTCGGGAATGTGCCTCGCCATCAAACTCGATCAGTTGGGGATCCCCTACACCATCGTCGAGAAGAACGACGACGTTGGCGGGACCTGGCTCGAGAACCGGTATCCGGGCTGCGGCGTGGACACGCCGAACCACTTCTACAGCTATTCGTTCGCCCCTAATCCCGGCTGGCGTCATTATTTTTCGCCTCGGGAGGAACTGTTCTCCTATCTGACCGAATGCGCTGACCGGTTCGACCTCCGCTCCCGGATTCGCTTCAACACCGAGGTGATCAACGCGGATTGGGACGATGACCACAGCGTTTGGCGAGTCACGGTCAAGACCCACGGCGAAGATGGTGCGGCAGCGGTTAGCGAGGAACTAACGGCTCGAGTGTTTGTCAGTGCTACTGGGCACTTCAATCAGCCCATGTCGGCCCGCTTCGAGGGAGACCAGCACTTCCAAGGTCGAATCGTGCACACTGCTGGGTGGCCCGATGATCTTGACCTGGCTGACAAGAGGGTTGCCGTGATCGGAACCGGCGCATCTTCAGTGCAGTTGGTGCCGACGATCGCCAACGATGTCGCTCATGTATCTGTGTTTCAACGGACGCCGCAATGGGTTCGACCCACCGAGAACTACACGGCGGCCGTCGATCCCGACGCCCAATGGTTGTTTGAACATCTGCCGTTCTACGGACGTTGGTATAGGTTCGCTCAGTTCTGGCGTTATGGCGATGGTTTACTTCGGTTCTTGCGTCGTGACCCGGAATGGCCGTATCCAGATCGGGCCATGAACCGCATCAACGACCGCCATCGAGCTGAGATGACGACTCACATCGAGACGCAGCTGAGTTCGCGGCCCGAGCTGCTGAAGGAATGTGTGCCCGATTATCCACCATTCGGAAAACGAATTCTGCTCGACAACAACTGGTATCAAACGTTGCGACGACCCGACGTCGAACTGGTGACCGCCTCGATCGAGAGGTTTGATGATCATGGCATCGTGACTGCGGACGGTCGACATCGCCCCTTTGACGTCATCGTGCTCGCCACCGGATTCACCGTCACTACATTGGCCGCGAGGTTGAACATCACCGGCCGCAATGGGAGACGGCTGGCCGATGACTGGGCCGACGACAATCCCACCGCCTACCTCGGGATGACCGTTCCGGACTTCCCCAACTTCTTTGTGATGTACGGGCCGAACACCAACCTCGGACACGGGGGAAGTGGGATGTGGGTGGCCGAGACCCAGGCCCGGTACATCAGCAAGTGTCTAACCGCGATGGCCTCGGATCGTCTCAAGACGCTAAGTGTCAAACCCGAGCGTCGTCGGGAGTACACCGAGCGCATCGACGCCGAGCATGCCGAACTCATCTGGACCCACCCGGGTACATCCACCTACTACCGGAATCCTCACGGTCAAGTGAGGTCGCCGATGCCCTTTCGTATGGTCGATTACTGGCATTTGACCCGTCACGTGGACCTCGATGACTACGAGGTCGTTGACTGATTCTTAGCCGATCCATGAAACTTCTTGTCAATAGGTTCTGATAACGTTTTCCTCAGCGGAAATTGCTAGGGCGTTGCATGCTGTTGGTGAAAGAGCAGCGCAGCGCAGCACCTGGAGCGTGGGAGGCGGGCGATCTGGTCTTACGGGCTCAGGGTGTTTAACGAGAGTTTTGCGGTAATGGATCTACGTGCGGTCAGGCGTCTGACCTGGCGGAAACCTACTTTTGTTGTGGTGCTGGCCAGCGCCATGCTCCTGGCCGTCGCCAGTTCAGCCATGGCCGCCGGTTTAGGACTGTGGAATGACGTTCCCGTCTTCCGTAGCACGGGCCTGATCGATCAGTCACAGTGGAGCGCCGGCGCGCCGGCACCGATCGTCGGTCCGCGCTCATGGTCCGAGCCCGAAGGCCTCGTCGATCAAGATCGCCAATCGGCGCCGTCCACCACCGATCAGAGCGTAGACGCAACCGCGCAATCCGATGAGTCCGATGCGAGCGGATCCGATTCTTCGGCCGATGACGGCAGTTCGACATCTCTCACGTCAACCCCGGAGACCAGCGTCGGGCAAGGCGGATCGGCCGACGGCACGGTCGGTGCCAAAGGCCGCTATGACGACGATGACGATGACGACGACGATGATGACGATGATGATGATGACGACGACGAGGATGAAGATGACTCTCGAGGTCGCGGCGACTCATCGAACCGTCAAGATCACCGTGACCGAAGCCCGGGCGGAGACGGCCGTTACGACGACGACTAGTGTCCACGGCCGAGACGGGATCTAGGTGATCGACTCGGTCTGTCGGGGCCGACGGGCCAGGGGCCACCGCCGTTGTTTCGGCTCCGGTTCAGGCTCTACACCCCATCCCAGCTCACTCTCAAGAGGCGACCATTCCACGGTATTTCGGTAGATGGTGTCGGCTGGACGGTAGTCGCCTGGCAGCTCGTTGGTGGGGAACAGAGTCATCCATCCGGTTGTTACACGCAGCCCCGAGCCATGCGGGTTGTCGTCGAAAATCAGAGTGCCACTGCTGGCCTCGATGAGGGATGCGACCACGGCCAAACCAAGCCCGGTGCCCGGGCGATGATGATCGGCCCGCCAGAATCGATCGGTGGCTCGGGCTTTTTCTTCGTCCGATAGGCCCGGACCCTCATCGGTCACCACCAGACGATGGTGCATGTGGCCCCGCTCCACCGTCACCAGAATCCGGGAGTTGGGCGGAGCCACGTGCAGAGCGTTGTCGAGAAGATTGTCGAGAACTTGTTCCACAGCTCCGGCTACAGCGATGGCTTCGACTGGACCGGCCGGACGATTCAGCAACAACTCAACCCGCTGCTCGGTTGTCGCCTGCCAGGTGTTGACCCGGTCTGCGGCCAGCGAGCCGAGATCGACCGTGGTCAAACTTGGTGGCCCATCGTTTCGAGCCAGCTTCAGCAGATCACTCACCAGGTTCGACAACCGGATGGTCTCCTCGATCGCCGCTTCGATGTCGTGTCTGGAGGTGGCGTCGATGGCCGCTGCCTCCAAGTTCTCCAGCCGTAGTCGGAGCGAGGTCAGAGGCGTGCGGAGCTGGTGCGATGCGTCACCAACAAATGAACGGTGGCGTTGAATCAGCTGCTCAAGCTGGCGACCCATGGCGTTCATTGACTCGGCCAGCTCTTGGATCTCAACCGGCGTTTCGGCATCGTCGACCTCAAGTGGGCTGAAATCTCCTCGTCCGAAGCGGGCCGCTGAGGTTCGCAGCCGTTTGATCGGCTCGGTTGCCGACCGGGCGACTGTCAGCCCGACCAAGGCCAACGCGGCCAGAATGAGCAGGGCGATCGCCACCAAACCGATCCAGAATCGGCGAACCCGACTGTTCACCTCCTCGGCATCGATTGTGAGACGCAGGGCGCCTTGGACTGATCCGCCGGAGGCGATCGGTACCGAAACGAACAAGAGCTCGGTGCCCAACGTCTCCGAATCGCGGTAGCCGGCATCGCGAAGTCCGTTGAGCGCAACATCGATTTCAGGACGAGTGGAAAAGTTCCGGCCCGGGTCCCGACTTGTGTCGGCCACCGAGATTCCCAACTCATCGACGACCACAACCCGAGCCCCCGTATCGGTGCTGTAGTCGCGAGCGACGTTGATGTCGGCCTGCCCAACCGGAGTGCCGTTGATCAGAGCGTCCTGGTAGTACGTTGCGAGAATGACGGCGTCACGCTCGGCGTTGGCAATGAAACGTTCCCGCTCGAGCTGGTAGTAGAAAACCGCCAGCGGGATCTCGAGAATCAGGAGTACGACAAGGCTGACCAGCAGATAGCTAAGGACAAGCCGTCGGGTCATGACTCCTGATATTCGGCCAAACGAAAGCCGACGCCGCGAATGGTCTGGATCAGAGACGGATCGGTCTTCTTACGTAGCGAGGCCACATGGACGTCGAGAGTCTTGGTTGAACCCCACCAATTCTCATCCCACACGTCGTTGATCAACTGTTCGCGGGTGATGGCCGCTCCAGGATCGGCGGCCAACGCGGCCAAGAGGTCGTATTCCTTTGGAGTGAGATCGACCCTGTCGCCGTCGTATTCCACGTGGCGAGCACGACGGTCGATCGTCAACGGCCCCCACTCGATCCGCTCCTCTTCTTGAGGTCGCGAAGCGGCTCGGCGCAAAACGGCTCGGATTCGAGCCACCAGTTCCCGAAACCCAAACGGCTTGACCACATAGTCGTCGGCCCCGAGTTCGAGCAACATCACCCGATCGATCTCGTCTTCCCGGGCCGTGACAACGATGATGGGCACGCTGCTGGCGGCCCGTAGATTCTGGCAAACCACCCGTCCGTCAAGATCGGGCAGGCCGAGATCAAGCAGCACCAAATCAACAGCGCTGGCTTGCAGAGCTTGAGCGCCGGTGGTGGCCAGCTGGACCTCGAAGCCTTCCCGTTCCAAGCCCGCCTTTAAGGGCTGGCTGATCGAGGCGTCATCTTCAACAAGGAGTAGCTCCACGTTGCAAGGATTGCATTAGAACACCGGTAAAGACAACATTTTGTTGCGGTTGGTAGCTCGGAGGCCAAGATGAGGGACGCTGAGCTCCGAAAACGGCTAGATCAGGCGACCGGCAGCGGCGATCACCACGGCAATCGCCTGCTCTTCAGTGGCAGCGATCTTGTCTTCATCCGTGGGAATCTCCTCCAGAGCGCGGTTGGCGATCACCCCGGCAACGCAGCCGGCCCGCCAGCCATTGGCGGCGCACATGGTGAAGAGAGTGGCCGACTCCATTTCGTAGTTCAAGACGTTGAGCCGGCGCCACTCTTCCAAGGAGCCTTTAAACCGACGGGCGACCGACCCGGCAACTGTGTCGTAGCGCTCCTGCCCGGGATAAAACGTGTCGCTGGAAGCGGTTATGCCGACGCGGTAGTCGGCCCCGATTTCCTCGGCCGCCTCGGTCAGAGCCTTGGTGCACCAATAATCGGAGGCCGCAGGGTACTCCGCTGGGGCGAAGTGAAAGCTTGCTCCGTCGAGACGTACGGCGGCCTGGGTGACGATAATGGTCCCGTTGCCGACGTCGGGCTGAATCGATCCGGTGGTGCCGACCCGAAGAAAAGTGCGCACCCCCAGCTGGGCCAACTCCTCCACCGCCACGGAAGTGGACGGCCCACCTATTCCGGTTGAGCAGACAACGATGGGCGTGCCGTTGATCCGACCCAGATAGCTGGTGAACTCCCGCTGTGAGGCCAACGGTTGCGGGTCCTCGAGATGCCGGGCGATTCGGGCCACCCGTGCGGGATCGCCGGGGATTACGGCCAACCCGGCCCCGTCTAGTTGGGACTGATTCAGCCCCAGATGAAACACGGTTGATGATCCACGGTCAGACATAAAACGAGCCTAGCTCATTGCCACCGGGGCGGGCCTGGGAAGCACCGGAACACCATGACGGGTGTAGGGAATGATTGGAGCCTTTACGGTCAACCCGTCGGCCCTCGTTAAGAACGCCACGGTTGAGGTCGATGGGTAACTATGAAGGCCGCCCTCGGCAGCTGGCCTATTGCTAGCGCGTTCTTGACTGCCGTCGTCGTTGCCGCGGTTCCGTTTTCGCCCCCTGCCAGCGTTGTCATCGCCGTCTTGACGGTGTTCTGGGCCACGGCAACGGTGCATCTGCAACCCGATTGGTCTGACGTCGCCGGTTCCGTCCGAGTGCTTCACTTGAGTTCCGGCGCTCTGCTTGTCTCGTCGTTCTTTCTGCTTGTCTCGGTCCACCTGACGAATGTTTCCGGCACAACCCTGATCCAGGCGACGCTGATTCTGGCGGGACCGCTGAACCTGTTTGTCGGCTATAGCCTCCTACAGGTGGCCCGGCACGGCAGCAACCGGTTCCGTCGGGAGGACATCCTCGACACGGCCGCCCACGTGTCATTGCCGTTGTCATTGGTGGCGGCAACCGCCTGGCCGACATTCTCGATGGCCGAGATCTCAATCGAGAGCCAGCTTACGATCGTCGCGATAAGTGCGCTGGCATCGTTCATCTTCGCCGCTGGTGTAATGGTGATAATCGGACGACCGCCTGGTGCCCAGCCGCTCACCTTTCTGGCCGTCGCCGCAATCAGCCTGGCGTTGCTGGTGTGGCTTTCACTTCTCCTCTGGGTTAGGGGCCAGGCGTTTGAGGTGCTTTTTCCTCGACTGCTGGTGCTGCCGGCGTTGGGTTACTTGATTTCGGTGAAACGTGGCGAGCTGCTCTTGGTACCCGAGCAGGGAAACAGCGAGCCGCCTCCGTCGCTGGCCTTCACCTACGAGCTGCAGCACCGCTGGGTTGTTTATGCCGCTGCCGGCCTGGCCACGGTGTTCATGGCAGCCATGGCCGGTTCGGTGGTTCCGATCATCATCGCCGCAGTTGTCGGAGGTATGTCGGTGATGAGGCTGGCGCTTCAATCAGGGCACCTGGTCAGGAACAGCCGGACCATGACTCTCTTCGACAACTTGCTGGGCGAGCTCGATGCCGGCACCGATCCGAAGGCCGTCATGAACCGGGTTTCGTTGGTAGCTCGCGAGATATTGGGGCCCGACGCCGACGTCGTCGTGTCTGGATTGGCGCCCGGCGGGAAGAACGACAGGACCCACAGGGTCAACGCTGTTCTATCGCGTAGTGGCCATGTTCAAGTTCGCACAGGCCAGCCCGTTTCGGCCAACCAGGCGCGGGCCGTCCGATATCTGGCGAACCTGACGGAATTGGCACTCGGCGACAACTATCTCGCTGACTATCTTGATGCCGAGCAACATGCCGCCGATCGAACGGGCGGAGACAAGATGGGCCTGTCAACGTCTGCCGACAACCGTTCCGGCCCCGACGACGCGTACCTACAAGTAGAGGACGGGTTGATCGTGGCCTGTCACGGACCGGTGATCCGACGTCTGGGCTACGACCCGACAAACTCCGACGCCCAGCCCTACCTCGACGCTGCGGCCAGGGGTGAGTTGGTCCCGCACGGTTTGACCAGCGGGCGCATGTTGGAGCTCCATGCCTACCCGGGCCATGACCATGGATCAGAACTGATCTCGGTCAGAGACCCGGTAACGACCAGCGATCCAACCAGAACCGATATTCCGTCCGGTCTACCAAACCTTCTGGATTTTGAGCTTCAGGGCCATCTTGAAAACGTTGTTGTGACCGTCTTCTATCTCCATGATCTTGATCGCGTGCGGGATTCGGTGGGCGCCGACGCCGGCGATTCATTCGTTCGTCGCCTCGTGGCCCGAGTGCGGCGCTCTTTCCGTGAGAATCGTGACCGGTTGTGGCGGGGAGACGGGTCGAAGCTGATAGTGCTTTCGCCAATTGAATTGCGTGACGCCGAATCCCGTAATGCCGAAACCCGTGACGCCGAGTCTGGTGACTCGCAGAGTTCGATTGACCGCGAGGCTCTGTTGGCAATCGACCACCGAGGTTGGATCGAGGCTCGGCGGGTTTTACTCTCAACACCGACGGCACTCGGTATGAGTTTCATCGCGCCGGGCATCTCGGCCGGGTTTGTTGTGGTCGACAAACCAACGCCGGCCACTGAAGCTCTACAGCGAGCGGAGATGGCGCTCATGTACGCCCGAGCCAATGCGCCTCGTACGACCGTTGAATACACGGCCGAACTTCACGCCGGGATGGCCCGCGAATGGCAGATCGAGTCGTATCTGGCGGCCAGCCTCGACGGTTTGGGCGCCGCCGGTTTCTCGGTTCACTATCAGCCGATCGTCGAGGCTTCATCTGGCCTGGTCAAGGTTTTGGAGGGGCTCTGCCGTTGGGATCACCCGGAGTTGGGCTCGGTGCCGCCATCGGAGTTCATTCCCATCGCGGAGCGGACCGGCATGATCGCTCAGATCGATCACTTTGTGTTGGCCCAAGCCATCTCCGACGTGGCTCGTTTCCGCGATGTCGACCCCGACATCGTGATTCAGGTCAACATGTCGGCCAGCGGCCTAAAGGCCGAACGACTGTCGGATACGGCGAAGACCATCCTGCAACGGCTTGGTGGACGTCGCCCAGGGATCGCCATCGAAATCACCGAGTCTGCACTCACCAGCGACTCCGTAGACGAGTTGGCCGAGGTCTTCACCTTCTTGCGAGACGGCGAGATCGGAATCAGCCTTGATGATTTCGGAACTGGTGAATCCAACTTTGAACGGCTCAGCCACCTGCCGTTCACCCAGGTGAAGCTGGCCGACGACTTTGTCCGTTCCAACGACCTCAACCTGGTCTCCAACGTCGTCAAGCTGGTCCATGGCCTTGGGATGAAATGTGTGATCGAAGGCGTCGAAACCGAGGCTCATCAAGAGCTCGCGATCGCCAGCGGGGGCGATCTGATCCAAGGCTGGGTGTACGCCAAGGCGATGCCCCGTCACGACGCTCTGCGTTTCGCCGACGCTCGCCGCCAGTTGATCCTCGGTCCTGAAGCCGGGAACGTCGGCTCGATCTTCGAGTCGACCAGAGGGTCATCAGCAGCCCCTGGCCGTTCGATCCTAGGGGCTGACGGCAAGCCGGTTCTGTTCGGCTTGAGTGATGCGGCCGGCGACGACCACAACGAGCAAGCCGACAATTGACGCCAGCGTTATCGTGGCGAGCGCCGCCATATCGTCGGTAACCGACGCAATTGAGGTGACGACCACGGGCATCGTCATGCTGGGGTAGGCAATGAGATAGAACGTCGAGGTGAGCGCACCCCGTCGATCGTCTTCGGCCATGACACCAAGCAGCGCCAATGACCCAGCGGTAAGACATCCTGACGCTGCTCCCAGGCCGGCCGCGGCGGGAAACAGCAGGGGCCAGATTCCGGTGGCGAAGGCGCTGGTGCCGAGGATGTATCCACTGACCCCCAGGGCCATGCCGACGGCCAAACACCGAGCCGCCCCGATTCGGGGGAGTAGCGGGCGGGCGATCATGCCGCTCCAGGCGGTTAGAACCGCGGCCAGCCCCGCGACCTGCACCTCGTAGCCTCCCATCGCTTCACTGAGAAGCACGGGAAACAGGGCAAACGATGTGGAAGGGAAGGCGAAGACCCAAATCGCCGCCGGCAATACAACGAGCCAAAACAGCCGCTTGCCGTTCTTTGGCACGCCGAGGTCGGGGCGTAGCGGCCGAGCGGGCGCAATCGGATGATGAGTTTCCGGGGCCGCAAGCATGAACGGCAGCGCGGCTACCGTCGCTGCGATGTGAAGTACAAATGGCGTTACCAGCGGGGCGGGGGCAACGAGATCGAGGATGGCCGATACGGCCGGTCCGAGCCCGAAGCCGGCGAACGTCGCCAGCGTGGTGAGAACGGCGGCCCGCATGCGCCCCTCCGGACCCATGAGCTCTTGCACCCAAGCGGTGCCGACGGCCAGCACGGCACCAACCGCCACTCCAAGGAGCAAACGTCCGAGAAGCAGAATCGGATACGAGTCGCGGCCGATCATGATGAGAAGTGAGGCCACGGCGGCGAGGCCGACGAAGGGCAGACACATTGGCTTGCGACCGAAGCGATCCGACACCGGACCCGCCATCAACAACGTGACAAGGATCCCGGCGACGTAGACCGCGAACACCAGTTGGGTCTCCGACGGATTGAGATCGAGCCGGTCGCGGTACCGAACAAGAAACGGCGTCGACACGTTTGTGGCGTACGACGTGAGAAAGACGGCGGTCAGCGCCAAGACATGATCTGGGGAACGACGTCGTGGCACACAACAGTCTGGACCGGCGGAGAGGAGGCGGGCGAAACCAACACCAAAGATTTCAGCTGATTCGGTGGTTCTCTTGACCATCAGTCCGAAAGACCGTACATTTTGAGTAGCCACCAGCCAGGGGAAAGAGATCATGATTTTCGAGCAGCACTACCTTGACTGCCTGTCGCAGGCCTCCTACTTCATCGGCGATGAGTCGACGAAGCGGGCCGTGGTCGTCGATCCCCGTCGGGATGTGGCGCCGTATCTGCAGTCGGCGCAAGAGCACGGGATGACGATTGAGCTGGTGTTGGAGACGCACTTCCACGCCGACTTTCTTTCCGGCCACCTCGAACTGGCTCACGCCACCGGTGCGGCCATCGGGTACGGCTCGAAAGCAGAAACCGAGTTCGAATCAAACAAGTACGACCACGGCGAGCGCATCAGCTTGGGCGAGGTTGAGCTTGAGATCCGCCACACCCCGGGGCATACGCCGGAGTCGATCAGCATCGTGGTCTACGAAAACGGCGCTGACGGCGAGCCCTACGCTGTACTGACCGGTGACACGTTGTTTATCGGCGACGTGGGTCGTCCAGATCTGCTGTCGTCAAAGGGTGTAACCAGCGAGGAACTGGCCTCGATGTTGTACGACTCGCTGCACGACCAGTTGTTGACGTTGCCTGCGGCCACCCGGGTGTATCCGGCCCACGGTGCCGGATCCGCCTGTGGCAAGAATCTGTCAACGGCCACCAGCTCAACGATCGGCGAACAACGGGACTCGAACTACGCGCTCGCCCCGATGAGCAAGGACGACTTTATTCAGGTTGTCACCGAGGGACAGACGGCCCCGCCCGCCTATTTCGCCTACGACGCTGTGCTGAATCGGGAGAACCGTCCGATCCTCGACGAGTCCACGGCTCCGGCGGCGTTGACCCTCGACGAGGTCGTGGCCCATCAGCGCCGTGGTGCCGTGGTGCTCGATACCCGCGATCCGAACGAATTCGCGGCCGGGCACCTGATCGGATCGATCAACATCGGACTTGCCGGACGCTATGCCGAGTTCGCCGGTGGCGTCATCCAGCCCGGCGTCGCCATCGTCTTGGTAACCGACGAGGGTCAAGAGCTCGAATCCAAGATCCGCCTGGCTCGAATCGGTTTTGACAACGTCGTCGGACATTTGGCCAACCCGCTGCAGACGTTCAGCGATCATCCCGATGATGTGGCCAAAGGTTCCCGTCTCGATGTCGCCGCAATGCGCGAGGCGATGGCGACTGTGGATGGATTGCAGGTGGTCGACGTGCGCCAGCCGGGCGAGACGGCGGGAGGCGTCATAGAAGGGGCCTCCCTGGTTCCTCTCACCACCCTCAACAAGCAGCTTGCCAGCCTCGATGCGTCGAAGCCGACGATCGTGTATTGCGCCGGCGGCTTCCGTTCTTCCATCGCCGCCAGCCGGATGGCGGCCGCAGGATTCACTGACGTGTCCGACTTGCTCGGCGGCTACGGCGCCTGGCAGTCGGCAACCGAGGAGTCGGCCGTGACGTAGGTCTGGTGACGGGCCTGGCTTTCCGCCCGATCGGAGACTAAGTTAGTGGCTCTAACTGAGACGAAGCGTGAGGGCCACGGGCAGTCGACAGTGGTGGGACCGCCGTCGAGTCGACAAATTGCACGGTCATCAACGACAAACAAAGTCGTGTCGACCATGCTGGCACTGCCGTGTGGGAAATCGGCACATCAATCGGCCGCTAACGGCCTGAGTAAGGACCGGCCTTAGCGGCCTGAGTGAGGAAAGGCATACAGAATGACCCGAATGGGGTTTTTGCTGGACAGCGACAGCTGCATCGGTTGTCACGCCTGCACGGTTGCCTGCAAGAGCGAACATGACGTGCCGCTCGGCGTCAACCGAACGTGGGTGAAGTACATCGAGACAGGCTCCTTCCCGGACGTGGCCCGCAAGTTCAACGTGATGCGGTGCAACCAGTGCGACGATGCGCCATGTATGAAGATCTGCCCGACCTCGGCTCTGTACCGGGCCGACAACGGAGTGGTGGACTTCCAGGACGACAACTGCATCGGCTGTAAGTCGTGTATGAACGCCTGCCCGTACGACGCGCTGTACATCAACCCCGAGACGATGACCGCCCACAAGTGCAATATGTGTAACCACCGTCTTGAGGTGGACCTCTTGCCGTCGTGTCAGATCGTTTGCCCGACCGAAGCAATCAAGATCGGCGACCTCGATGATCCAACTTCGGAGATCAGTCGCATCATCGCCCGCGACGACGTTGCCGTGCGAGCCCCCGAGCAGAACACCAAACCCAAGGTGTTCTACCGAGGAGCAGATCAAGCGTCGCTCGATCCAACCCGAACCGCCATTGCCAACGACGGCATGATCTGGGCCGATACCACCCCAAATCATCCGACCATTCCTGTTCATGCCGGATCCCGCCCGGTCGACGAGGACGGCGTGGTCGCCCGCACGGCCTACACCACAGCCCACCAGATGACCTGGAAGGAAAAGGTCTCGGGCTATCTGGTGACCAAGGCCGTTGCAGCCGGCGTAATGCTCGTCGCTTCGCTGCTGGTTCTCATGGGTCACGCCGGTGGCGACAACTGGTCCCAAGCCGCCGTTGGTGTTGTTCCACCGATGGTGGCCGGCGTCTTCCTGGCCCTCACCGGGGTGCTTCTCATCGCCGACCTTAAGCAGCCCGGCCGTTTCCACTACCTCATAACCAAGGGCAACTGGGAGTCCTGGCTTGTCAAGGGCGCCTACATCCTCATGGCCTTCGCAGCAGTATGCGGCCTGTGGTGGATCGGTGGCCTTACCGAGTCGACCGGCTTGATCAAGGTGTTGGCCATCCCGGCAGTGATCACCGCAGCGGGCACGGCCGGCTACACCGCTTACCTCTTCGCCCAGTGTGAAGGTCGTGATCTTTGGCAGACGCCGCTCCTACTCCCGGTTCTGCTGGCCCAAGCCGTTACCGCCGGCGGCGCTGCCTATTCAATCCTCGATTTGTTCATGGACGTGCCGGAGCCGACTGCTATTCGCTGGGTTCTGCTCGGCGGCGTCATTGCCACCGCAGCACTGATCTTCGTCGAGCTGACGTCCCACGGCAGCCGCCACGTTGAGCTCGCAGTTGAAGCAATGACCAAAGGCAAGTACGCCTACCAGTTCTGGTGGGGTGGAGTGATGGCTGGTCTCGCCATCCCGGCCACGTTGGTGATCATCGATCTGATTCTCGACAACGGCAACCCGATCCTGGCTGCCGTTGCCGGTTTGTTCGCACTCGTCGGCATGTTCGCCTACGAGGATTCATTCGTCCGTGCCGGCCAATCCGTGCCTTTGTCATGATCTCCGCTCGCCCTCACTGTGTTCAGGGTCGCTTCGAATCGCTTCGCTATCGGCGTCGGTCTTCGTTGCTGCTCAGCGAGGCTTCGCAGCCTTGCGACTTGTTCATGATCTCCGCTCGCCCTCACTGTGTTCGGGGTCGCTTCGAAGCGCTTCGCTATCGCCGTCCCTCGGTGTTGCTGCTCAGCGAGGCTTCGCAGCCTTGCGTTTCTCTCATGATCTCCGCTCGCCCCACGGTTTATCCAGGAAACTCAAAATGACTGATCTACGTAACTACCCTCCGCACGACCAGTGGCACGATTGGCGAGAACTCGACGCCAAAGCATGGCCCGACAAGGTCGAGCGCAAGTACACCATCGTTCCCACCACCTGCTTCAACTGCGAAGCCGGTTGTGGCCTGGTGGCCTACTTTGATCAGGAGACCGATCAGATCGCCAAGATCGAAGGCAATCCCGAACATCCTGCCAGCCGAGGTCGCAACTGCGCCAAGGGTCCGGCCACCCTCAACCAGGTGTACGATCCCGAACGCATTCTCTATCCCCTGAAAAGAGTAGGGGAGCGGGGAAGCGGCAAGTGGGAGCGAATCTCCTGGGATCAGGCTCTCGATGAGATCGGAGCCCGGATCCGCACCGCGATGGAAGAGGACCGCCACAACGAGGTGATGTACCACGTTGGTCGCCCCGGTGAGGACGGCTACACCAACCGGGTACTGCAGGCCTGGGGTGTCGACGGCCACAACTCCCACACCAACATCTGCTCGTCCAACGCCAGGATCGGCTACCAGTCATGGATGGGCCACGATCGCCCCTCATCCGACTTCGCCAACGCCGAAGTGATCATGTTGATTTCGGCTCACCTCGAGTCGGGCCACTACTTCAACCCGCACGCTCAGCGAATCATAGAAGCCCAGAAGAACGGGGCCAAGATCATCGCCGTCGATCCTCGGCTGTCGAACACCGGGGCCAAGGCTGACTATTGGCTGGCCACTTGGCCCGGCACCGAGCCGTTCCTCTGCCTGGCCATCGCCCGACAGATCATCGAGGACGAAACCTGGAACGCAGACTTCGTTCGCCGTTGGACCAACTGGGAAACCTATCTCGAGCGCCAGCATCCTGACCTGCCCGTCGAATGGGATTCGGTCCGTACCGCCATGCTGCGGGAGTACGCCGAGTACACGCCGGAGGCGGCGGAACAGAAGACGGGTGTGGCCGCCGAAACGATTCGCGAGATCGCCACCCTGATCGGCGCTCACCCCACCAAACTCGCCACCCACAACTGGCGGGCCGCCGGAGCCGGAAACCTTGGCGGCTGGCAGGTTGCCCGAACGCTGTTCTTCCTCAACGTGTTGACGGGCTCGGTCGCCACCAAGGGCGGCACGGCGGGCAACGGGATGAACAAGTTCAGCCCGGCCCAGCCGTTCGGCTCGCAGAAGCTGACCAAGTGGAACGAGCTGGAGTGGCCCAAGGAGTTCCCGCTTTCGTACCACGAGATGTCGATTCTCCTCCCACACTTCCTGAAGGAAGGTCGAGGGTCACTTGAGGTGTACTTCTCCCGGGTCTACAACCCGATCTGGACCAACCCCGACGGCTTCACGTGGATGGAAGCTCTGAAGGACGAGTCGATGGTGCGCTGCCATGTGGCCCTCACCCCAACGTGGTCGGAGACCTCCTGGTTCGCTGACTATGTGCTGCCGATGGGTGTATCGGCCGAACGCCACGACGTGCACTCCTACGAGACCCACGCCGGACGTTGGATCGGTTTCCGCCAGTCAGTGTTCCGGCGATACGCCGAGATCAAGGCCGCTCGTGAAGGTGGCACGGCGATCGGGCCCGATACCCGTTCGTGGGAGTTCAACCCGGGCGAGGTCTGGGAGGAGAACGAGTTCTGGATCGATCTCACGTGGCGCATCGACCCCGATGGCTCCCTAGGGATTCGCAAGTTTTTCGAGAGTGAGCAATATCCGGGCAAGCCGATCACCATCGACGAGTACTACGCCAAGATGTTCTCCGAAAGCGTGCCTGGCTTGGCTGAGGCTGCAGCTGAAGCCGGTCAGGATCCGTTGGAGTTCATGCGGGATCGGTCGGCCTTCGGTGTGCCCACCGATCCCTATGAGCCGTATGAACGGCCTGTGGATCCGGCTTCGGTCGAAGGTTGCACCAAAGACCACCGCGGCGTCTACATCAAGCCGGGCACGTCAGGGGCCTGGTCGGGAAATGTCGATGACGTGGCCTCGCTTGCTCTCGCCAAACTGGGCGATGGATCTCCAGCGGTGGAGATCGCCGGCGAGCTGAAAGAAGGGTTCCCGACGCCGTCGAAGAAGCTTGAGCTGTACTCCGAGACGTTGGCCGACTGGGGTTGGCCCGAGTATGCAACCCCCAAATGGATTCCGTCTCATGTGCATTGGGAAGACCTTGATATGGCGCCCGATGGGCAAGGCAGCACGGGCAACGAGCGAATCCTGTTGCCGACGTTCCGCATTCCGACGCTGATCCACACCCGCTCGGCCAACTCCAAATGGCTCAACGAGATCAGTCACCGTCATCCACTGTGGATCCATCCCGAAGACGCGGAGAAGCTCGGCATCGAGGAGAACGGCTTGGTTCGGGTGACCACTCGGATCGGTCACTTCGTGATCGGGTCATGGCGCACCGAGGGCATCCGCCCCGGCGTGGTAGCGGCGTCCCATCACATGGGCCGCTGGCGGCTGGAGGAAAACGAGGCTCGCTCCTGGGGTGCCGGCAAGGTCCAAATCGCCAGCTCGGCCAACGACTCGGGTGGCACCACGTGGAAACTGAAACGAGATCACGGTAACCAGCCGTACGACTCGTCCGGCTCGGAACGACCCGACCCGGACACCGGTCGCATCTGGTGGACCGATACCGGCGTGCATCAAAATGCCACCTTCTGTGTTCAGCCCGACCCGATTTCAGGGATGCAGTGCTGGCACCAGCGGGTGCGGATCACGCCGGCGGAGTCAGGCGATGAATACGGTGACGTCGTTGTTGACACCGCGAAGTCACGAGAGGCCTACCTCGACTGGTTGAGCAAAACCCGTCCGCCTAGCGGGCCGCTGCGACGACCGTTCTGGTACGCCCGTCCACTGAAGCCGTCCCCGTCCGCGTATCTGATCTAACTCCAGCTCAGAGACAGGCCTATTGTTTCGACAGTTGAGTGTTCGACGCGCCATCGCATTTGGCGATGTTTTATCTATGAAGCTTGTTCGTAACAGATTTGTCACCTAACGTTGTTCGGTGCGGGTGAGATGAGGGCATTCGGGCGCTGACCTTGTTGGTCAACGCGCCACTGCCTCATCCAAGCGCATATCAATCAACGAAAGAGCGAATATCTATGAGCACATCGAAACGGGTGATTGCAGCGTTGGCGTCACTGTTGATGGTCATGGCCGTCACGGCTCCCGCCGCCGCCCATGAAAGTCCCAACGACGGCCACATTCCGTCCAATGTCAACTACGGCTTTGAAGTTGTCGGTCGTGACACCTTGGATGGAGTGGTGGACGAGAACTACACCGACGTGTGGTCGCACAACGGTTACGCCTACATCGGTACCTTCCAAAACCCTTGTAGCGAAGCCGGTGTTTTCATTGTCGACATGGCGGCTGCGGTCGCCAATTACCCGAACACCGAAGGCGCCACGGTCGCCTCGATCAAGTCGGCTCCAAACACTCGAATCAACGATGTCAAGGTTCACAGCGTTGGCGACGTTGACGTCTTGATCGCCACTCAGGAGCCGTGCGGCATGTCGATTCCTTCGGCGCCACAGTCAGGCCTGAATCCGCCGTTCAATGTAGGTCAGGGTGGTATCAGCCTCTACGACGTAACAGATCCCACCAAACCTCGGGCGCTGAAGAAGAACTTCCTCGAATTCGACGGTGTTCACAACACCTACCCCTGGACACATGACGGCAAGAGCTACCTGATTGGTACCGCCAACACGGTCGACGGCTTCGACACGTTTTTTGTCGACATCAGCAAGCCTCAGGCCCCGCAGTTGCTTGATGTAACCGGTGGCGTTGATTGGGAAGCCGCTGGAGCCTTCACCGACGGCCAGGGGGCCACCGGGTCCTCCGCCGGTGTGTTCAACCACGACGTCTGGGTCGAGATCATCGATGGTGTTCCCACCGCCGTCGTGTCGTACTGGGACGGCGGCTTCGTGACGCTCGACGTCACCGATCCGGCCAATCCCGTGTTCCTGCGTGACTCGACCTACGTGGATCCAGAACCGATTCTTGGAGAACCCTACGAGGGCAATGCCCACGCTGCTGTGTTTGGCGGCAACGGTGACTACCTCTTCGCCGGCGACGAAGATTTCTCGCCCGCGGCTTTCAAGCTGACCTACGACGGCGTCCGCTATGACGTCGGCGTCGCCCTGTTCGGTGGCGACGCCAATAACCTCGCCGGCACCGTGGTCGACACCATGACCGAGGGCTGCACCGAGGTTCCAGAGGCGACCGGCCCCGACCAGATTGCCCTTATCGATCGTGGATCGTGTTTCTTCTCCGACAAGGGCTATAACGCCGAGGTTGCCGGCTACGTCGGCTACATCATCGTGAACAACGCCGGCGACGGCCTGCTCAACATGTCGCCTGGCGACAACGAGCTTCCCGACATCCCCGGCGTGTTCATCGGTCAGTCCGACGGCCAGGCCATCCGTGATAACGCTGGTCTCCCAGTAAGCGCCGGATCGATCTACGACGGTTGGGGTTACCTGCATGTCATCAACAACACCGATGCTGCAATCACCAGCCCAGTCGGTGGTCGCCTCAGCGGAGTGACTGAGTCGGTCGCCCCTGGTGGTGAGCTCGGCTACTACGCTCCCGCCGAAGCGGTTGAGGAGTTTGACGCCGACGGTAACCCATACGGTGTGGCGTTCGGCGACCTTACGATGCACAACCTTGAGGTTGATCCCGATACACAGGGCATCACGCCTTCGTTCAACGCCGGTCCTCGGATGTTCGTGTCGTGGTACTCGCTTGGCATGAGAGCCCTTGAGTATCGCCCCGGACACTACCACGACAACAGCAACGGTGAAGGCAGCTACTCACAGAACGTGCACGAGGTTGGCCGCTGGATCGCCGAGGAAGGCTCCAACTTCTGGGGTGTTCACGTTGACCGGATGGAGATCGACGGCGTGGATACCCAGGTCATCCTGGCCTCGGATCGCAACACCGGTCTGTTCATCTTCACGTTCGACTGTGTGACTCCCGAGGGTGCGTTCTATTGCACCCAGGGCGAAGACTGAATCCTTGAAGCGCATCATTGGTGCGCTGGTTGAGTAATTGGGACAGCCGGGGTCTTCGGGCCCCGGCTGTCTCGCGTCGTGGGTTCCCAACTTTGCTAGTCTCGCCGGTGATGGCAACAACCTTCGAACGTATTCAGAAGTTGGCGCTGAGCCTGCCGGAAGCTCAGCGGGTGGACATTGAGGCATGGGGTGGTGAACCGACGTTTCGGGTACGGGGCAAGAACTTTGTGTTCGCCAACCACGAGGGCACCATGATCACGGTGAAACTGTCGAAGGAGGAGGCTGCCGCGGTCGTGGCCACAGTCGAGGGGGCTTCACCTACGGGATATGGCCTTGGGCGCCATGGTTGGATCTCGGTCGAGCTACCGAAGAGGCTGAGTAAAGACCGATGGGATGAGTTGGAGGAGTGGGTCCTCACGAGCTACACGATGGTGGCACCGAAGACGTTGGCTCGGAAGGTGCTGGCGGAGGAGGCCGGCGATGAGTGAGCAGGGCCCGAGCTACAAGGCCGAGTTCGTGAGGTTCATGATGGATGCCGAGGTCTTGCGCTTCGGATCGTTTGTAACCAAGAGCGGTCGCCAGACCCCGTACTTCATCAATACCGGCCTCTACCGGACCGGCACCCAGATCCGTCGGCTCGGTCAGTTTTACGCCGACGCGATTCTCGACAAGCTCGGCACCGACTTCGATGTGCTGTTCGGCCCCGCCTACAAGGGCATTCCGTTGGCTGTCACCACGGCGGCGGCATTGGCCGAACGAGGACACGACGTGGCCTACTGCTTCAATCGCAAGGAAGAGAAGGATCATGGTGAGGGTGGTCGTATGGTGGGGCACCAACTGATCGACGGCGATCGGGTGTTGATCGTGGAAGACATCACCACCGCCGGCACGGCGATCAGGGAAACGGTTCCGCTGCTGCGAGCCCAGGCCGACGTGACGTTGGCGGGCTTGGTTGTATCGGTAAACCGGTGTGAACGGGGCAACGATGACCGTGCCGCGCTCGATGCCTTGGCTGACGAGTTCAAGATGCCGACATTTGCCATCGTCGATGTTCACGACATCATGGCGACGGCGGGGCTTGACGATGCTCAGGTCGCTGCGATGGGTCGCTATCTCGCCGAGTATGGCGTTTGATCAGGTTCAGGCATTGACGCTCGCCTGTGATACTCGTCTGGCGTCCGGTCACCGTTGAGGCAAGCTGGCTGCTAGGTTGGGAGGCAGTCAAGTGTCGGGGCCAAATGTCGGGGCAAAGGTCGGGAGGCCCATCGATATCAACTCGATGGTGGGCCGAGAGGCGATGGAGGCGATTACGAATGAGCGGAGGGATCGGGGCTACCCGAACCATCAAGGTCTTTACCATGTTTGTGGCCGTGATGGCTGCTTTGGCCGCGCTGTTGACGGTCGGCTGGGTACCGGCGTCGGCGCAGGCCGGTCAGGATGCAACAGTTCGCCTGCGAGGAGTACACGGTTCCGAGGTTGTGCGAATGTACACCGACAGCGGTCAGATCCTCAACGAGCAGACTGTCGGCTCCGAGTGGGTCGACATAACCGTGTCGGTTCCTGACACTGCGAGCCAGTTGTATGTCGCCTTCATCAACGATGGCGTGACGAGTTCGTTCGACCTCAACCTCGTGGTCGACCGGGTGACCTGGCCCGATGGCCAGATAGTCGAGGCCGAGACCGTCGAATCCAGGGGAGTGTTCGACGGTTCACGTTGCGATGTGGTCGCGGTTCACGGTTCGCAGATTCTTCACTGCAACGGTTGGTTCCGGTTCGACGTTCCCGGCGGCGGTGGTGGCGATCCCACCGAGCTGATCAACATTCGTGCTGCCGGCTCGACCGGCACCGAGCGGATGGAGCTTGAGGTTGACGGTGTTGTTGTCCGCGATTGGACGGTGGGCACGAGTTTCAGCGACTACACCTACACCCATTCCGGTGACGAGGTGGCCGAGGTCCGTGTTCTCTTCACCAACGATGGACTCACAGCCGTGGGAGCCGACCGTAATCTTTCCGTGCTTAGTGTTCGTGTAGGCGATGAGGAGTTCGATCCGGTCGATGTGCGATCAAAAGGTGTCTGGAACGGGGTTGACTGCGGTATCGGTTTCCGCGAGCAGCGACTTCTCGCTTGCAACGGCTGGTTCGAGTTCATTGTCGGCACCGAGCCTCCGCCCCCGCCCCCACCTCCTCCTCCACCACCACCTCCTCCTCCCCCGGAGGAGGCCGACCTGACGGTTAGGGCCAAAGGCTCCACCGGATCGGAACGTATGGTCGTCGAAGCCGACGGTGTCATGATGCGTGAAGTGGTCGTCACAACCCAATGGGCCGACTACGACTTCGCCCTACCCGACTCCGGGTTCGACGTCATTCTGGTGCGGTTCGTCAATGATGGGCTGACCGGTCTTGGCGCCGACAGGAACTTGATCGTCGACAAAATCACCGATCATGCCAGCGGTGTGGAGGTTCAAGCCGAATCGCTGCTGTCCAAGGGAGTATGGGACGGCCAGTACTGCGACATCGAGGCGATACATGGCGAGGAGTTCCTGGCCTGCAACGGCTGGTTCCGGTATGAGCCCGATCCCGACCCGCCTCCTCCTCCGGGTGATTCGGTGATACGGGTGCGACTCCGGGGTGATACCGGAAACGAATCGGCGTGGCTACAGATCAACGGGGAACGGTCCGGTGACATCCCGGTGAGCCCGTCGTGGACTCAGTTCAACCTGTTGACCACACAAACTGTTGAAACGGTTCGGGTGTTCTTCGACAATGATGGCCGCGATCCCGACGGCGCAGATCGCAATTTGTACGTCGACTGGATTGAGGTCGATGCCGATCAGCGATCATCGAATGAACTGGTGGCGGCCGGGGTATGGGACGGCCAACGGTGTAACAGGGTGGCGCTACATCGATCGAGCGGCCTGGCCTGTAACGG
Organism: Acidimicrobiales bacterium; assembly: GCA_965216355.1. GTDB lineage: Bacteria > Actinomycetota > Acidimicrobiia > Acidimicrobiales > SZUA-35 > JAHELU01. Next base: position 4,349,803 of record CBDCFR010000013.1, on the reverse strand, counting down.
CTGGTTCGAATATCAGGTCGACGGCTCAACCCGGGCCAGTCTCGACGGCGACTGGGCGGTACCGGGCTACCTTGAGCCCTACGAACTTGGTATGTTCGCCGACGCCGCCATGAGTCGGGCCGCCGATGCGGTCGCCTACCGGTCCGGTGTCAACGGTGCCAGCCAGGCGATTGTCATCAAGATGTTGGGCGACGGAAAAGAGTCGGTGGTGGCCAGGGGACTGGCGTTCCCTGATCCCGTAGCCGTGGCCGATGGTGGAGGGCATGTCGCCTACCTCGTAGGTGACTCGCTGATCCGCCAGGCCGTTGACGGCGGTAGCCGGGAGGTGGTGTTCACCGGCCGGGCCCAGTACTCATTCGATTCGTCTCTGTCGCAGATCGTTGTCGATCCGGTGGTGGCACGAGATGGGGAGCCGTTCATTTGGCGTCCCGGAGGGGGCGCCACCCCGCTTGACCCAGGTTGGTCGGGTTTGCAGATCACCGCTGACGGTCGCCATGTGTTCGGATTGTTCCGCCCCGAGGAGGGATCGGACTCTCTCAACCGACTGACGATCGCTAGCGGCGTCATCGACACGTTCCCCGACGCTCCCGACGGCGTCATGATCCCACCGGCTTCCGGCGGCGATGTCTTGTTCCACCGCAAGAGTGGAGACGGATCGTTGTTGGTCACCATCTACGACATCTTTACTGTTGAACAAAATACCTACGACGTGCCCTTCGACACGTCCTCATTCCTGAACTACAAGGTGTTGTATTCGTCACCGGTAGGAGCTGTGACGGTCACCAGCGGTCAAACTGTGGGCCATCTGGCGTTGAGCACCGGCGCCTATGGGGAGTCACCGCTACCCGATAACACGTTGCTGTTGGGCGTGTCGGACAACGCCGCCTACGAGCTGTGGGCCGAAGATGTCTCAAGCGAGTTCCACCGGCTGTCGCGAGTGTTCCTCGGATGATTCAGCAGGCGCGGGCCAAGTCGTTCATCGCCCTGTTAAGTGCCGCAGTCGTTTTGGCGGCGACGGTACTGGTTGGGCAATTGTCGGCCACGGCCCAGACGGATCACAACTTGGTTGTCAGGGTTCGAGGAGCGACCGGCACCGAGGTTGTACGCATCTACACCGATACCGATGAGATCTTGTCTGAGCAAGTGGTACGGGACGAGTGGCACGACGTCGCCCTGACCGTCCCGGCATCCGCAAACCAGGTGTACGTCGGCTTCGTAAACGACGCCATCGTCGACGGTCAAGACAGGAATCTGTCGGTAAGTGGCGTCACGTGGAACGCCACGGACGTGGTTGATGCCAAGACCGTCGAATCCAAAGGCGTGTGGGACGGAACACGCTGCGATGTGGTAGCCGTCAACGGCAGTGACACGTTGCATTGCAATGGCTGGTTCCGTTTCGACGTGCCTGGTGGCGGAACAGATCCGTCGACCTATGTCACGGTCGTGGCCCGTGGTTCAACGGGCAGCGAGCTGATGCAGTTCGAGGTCGACGGAGAGATCGCCACCGAGTTTCGGGTCTCATCCACTCCAGAGGAGTACTCGTACTACGTGCCCAACGGCATGCCTGGTGAGGTCCGAGTCAACTTCGTCAACGACGGCCTGGATGCCGCCGGCGCCGATCGAAACCTGGAGGTGTTGTCGGCTCAGGTTGGCGATCAGCTTTTCGATCCGATTGACGTTCGTTCCAAGGGGGTGTGGAACGGGACCGACTGTGGAATCGGATTCCGCGAGCAGCGACTTCTCGCCTGCAACGGGTGGTTCGAATTCATCGTTGATCCTATCGACCCGCCACCCCCTCCACCTGGTGATCTTGAGGTGATCGTTCGAGCCAAAGGCTCGACGGGCGCAGAGAAGATGCTGTTGACCGTCGGCGAAGCGGTCGTCGGAGAGACCGACGTGAGTACCGACTGGGCCGACTACTCGTTTTTTGTCGACTCCGACACTCAAGCGCTTCGAGTTGAGTTCAGAAACGACGGCAGAAACGCCGACGGTGGCGACCGCAACCTCATTGTCGATCATCTTCGCATCGGCAGTGAGACCATCGAAGCCGAGACGTTGCTTTCGAAGGGAGTCTGGAACGGCTCCAGCTGTAACGAGGTGGCCGTACATGGTGAGGAGTTCCTCGCTTGCAACGGCTGGTTCCAATACGAGTTTGAGGCTCCACCCCCTCCGCCGCCTGGTGGTGACCGTGAGATCCGGGTGCGACTTCGAGGCAACACCGGCAACGAGTCGGCGTTCTTGGAGGTCGACGGCGAGAGAGCAGCCGACATACCCGTTGGTTCCGACTGGACGGAGTTCGTCGGTGCGATCCCCGATGCAGCCGTGAAGGTCCGGGTGGTGTTCGACAATGATGGTTTCGACCCCGATGGCGGCGACCGAAACCTGCAGATCGATTGGATCGAGGTGAGTGGTGACCGGCGCCAGGCCACGGATCTTCTGAGTCTCGGTGCGTGGGTCGACGGGCGCTGCGACGTTCGTGCCACACGGGGCTACGACACGTTGGTTTGCAACGGCTGGTTCGAGTACACGGCGGACACGGGCGATATCGACGTTGTCGACTCGTGGACGGTTGCCGGATCGGCCGAGTTCTGGCGGGACGGCGTTGGCGCAACTCCGGTGCTAAGCGGTGATGGTGATGCCGTTCTCTACTACTCGGCGTCCGCCGGAGCATTCGAGCCATACATTCGGCTTGTCGGCGCCGGCTCGGCAACCCTGATCGGCGAAGCGGCCGACAGCATCACGTCGGTGGTGGCCGGGGACGGTGCCGAATCGGCGATGTATCGAGTCATCCGAGAAGGCTTTAACGGGGCCGTGTATTGGACGCGCGATCCAAATCAGCCTCAGTATCCAGGAGTCGACGGCACACAATCGATGTCGGACGACGGGCGGGTCACGGTCGCGTGGCCGGCACCTGGTGCGTTGGTGCTCTGGGAAGCGGCCGACGACTCCAGGACATCCCTTGGATTCGAATGGCTCCGAGATTTCGAGCTGACCGGGAATGGCAGCCATCTTATTTCGTTGGCGGGTCCTCCGGGTGAGCAGGCGATCCTGGCTCGGTACAACATTTCCTCCGGTGAAACCGTGGAATACACGATGGACGACGGAGTGGAACTCGGCTCGGCGTCGGATGACGGCACGAAGGCGCTTCTCTACGAGCGCAACAGTCCGGATACGTTCAATGCCCTTCGGGTGATCGACCTCGACACGGGCGTCGAGACACCGGTGACGGCTTTCACCACCGCCGACCGAATTGCACTGTCGGGCGACGGATCCACCGTTGTGTTGATGGGAAGCGGAAGCGTCGCTGCCATCGATGTGGCGTCCGGTGAGTCTGGTCGGTACTGGCACCCGCCCGACACGCGAGTGGTCGGGGTGGCCGATGACGGCCAACGGGTTGTGCTGGTCACCGAGATATCCGAATCTGAGCATCGGATCTCGGTCGGTGACCTTGGCTAACGTTCGATACCGGTGAAGGCCACAGCTATGCGGCCGCTCGGCGGCCGATGGTGCAGGAGCCCGGCGAAGCCCGAGGTGCCAGTGGCGCTGGCGGGAATGTCGGTATTGGCCCGCCCCAACTCATGGGCCTCAAGGATGCGAGCCTCTGGAACCACCAGGGGCTCGCCGTCGGTAGCGCGAGTTCGGCGCAGCAACGGCAGCCAGTCGTAGGTGACGTCATCGAGGATGCCGGTGGCGGCACTCCTGGGTTCGTCCTCCCACGGCCACATGAAGTCCTCAGGATGGGTGGCGGCATCGTCGAAGTCGAAACCCGGAGAAAGAAGATCCCAGGCTCGCCGTAGCGGAGCACAGCCTTCGGTTTGTACGGGATACAGCGTGGCCTCCGGCATCGCCATCGACACCGACGTGGCCAACGCTCCGCCGCCAACCTGAATGTAGATGGCTTCGATGCCTTCAACCTGCTCGGCCAGCTCCCAGCCCAACGTGCGGCCGCCGTCAAACGTGGTTGGCGTGTCGGTTCCCTGCACGGTGAACGGCCGAGCTCCGGTGGCCGCCGCCTCCCGATAGCGGAGGTAGGCGGGATCGCCAGACTCGCCCTCACGACGGGGGCAGGTGTTGACGGTCGAGCCCATGTCGTTGAGCCGTTCCACCACCGGCTCATCGGCCCAGGTCGGCACAAAAACCTGCAGGTCACGTTTGAGCCCGGCGGCGATCACCCCGGCGGCCATGGCGGCGTTACCACAACTGGCGATAGCCAGGTCGCCGGCAGGGTCGGCTCCTAGCCGCTCGTCGACCAACATGTGTACGGCCACCCCGAAGAGATGGCGAGCTTTGTGCGAGCCGGAAACATTGCCGGTCTCGTCTTTGATGAAGAGCTCCACGCCGAGCCCTGCTGCGGCGTCCAAGCGAGCACCATCGTGCACCGGAGTGATGCGGAACCCGCGGCCGTCAACCTCGGCAACGGCCTCGTCGAGCGAGCCGACGAGGTCCACAAACTCACTATCGCTGACGCCACCACCAAGGGCCTTCTCATAAGAGTCGAGCCGTTGGCGGTAGCGGATGAACGGATTCTGTTCGCCGGTGAGGGCAAACAGATCAGCCATGCGATGCCCCGGTGTTGGCGTTGAATTCCTCGATCATGCCATCCCAGGTGTCGAGAAGCGGACGCAACCCGTTCCACCAGCTCTGATCACGACGCACATCGAAGTCTTTGATGTCGATGCCCTGCTGCTCGACCCAGGTGAAGTAACCGAGATTGAAGACGCGGTCACGCTCGACGGGACCCATCTCCATGGCGTGAGTGGTGTCCACTGCCGTGATGTGCTCCTCAAATACCTTCTCGGCCTCCGGCTCGTCGAAGCCGCTGCCGAAGTGGCTCGACATCACCTTCTCCCGCTCGGAGTTGTAGAGCTCGGACCCATCGGTGGCCACGGTGACGATCACATCATCGGAGCCGAGACCCCACTGTTTCGCCGCAGTGATGGCTGCGAGGGTGTTGCAGATGGATGAGTAGCCCATGTCGACCAAGGCGTTTACGACGTCGGGGGCCACGCCTCGGTTCTCGAGAAGCCGCTTACCCGCGGGCGAGTTGAACAGCACGTCGAGCTTGTCGGTCGACTGGTCGCTGATGGCCACCGCCATATCGGTGTTGGTCACGTTGTGAATCAACGGAATGTGTTTGTCACCGATGCCCTGGATGTTGTGATCACCGAAGCCGTTGTAGAGCATCGTTGGGCATTCGAGGGCCTCGACGGCCACGATCTTGGCTCCCTGCGAATCCTTCAGGTAGTCGCCGGCACCGAGCGTGCCCGCCGAACCCGATGCCGACACAAAGGCGGCCAAGCGGCCCGAGCGCTCGCTGGTGACGTGTTGGTAGACCCGCTCCAGCGCTGGGCCGGTCACACCGTAGTGGCCCATGTGGTTCGAGAACTCGCTGAACTGGTTGAGAATGATGTTCTGCGGATCCTGGGCCAAGCGGTTGCACTCGTCGTAGATCTCCTTGACGTTGCTCTCGGTTCCGTAGGTGCGGATCACGTCGTCGGGATGTTCGATCCAGCGCTCGAGCCATTCGAACCGCTCTCGGCTCATACCCTCGGGAAGCACGGCAACGCCGCGGCAATCCATGAGCCTTGAGATGGCGATACCACCACGGGCGTAGTTGCCGGTTGAGGGCCAAATCGCTCGCCCGACGGTGGGGTCGAAACGACCGGTGACCAGACGGGCCACGAGGCAGGAGTAGGCGGCGAGCACCTTGTGAGCCCGAATCATGGGGAAGCGGTTACCAAAAGCGAGAACGATCCGGGCGTCGACCCCGGTCAGCTCCGGTGGAAGCTCAACGTGGTTGGGAACGTCGACAAAACCAGGGTAGTTAGGGACGCCGGGCTCGTCGGCGTGACCGTTGAACCAATGGACCCGAAACAGGTTGCGATTGTCGGCGGCGTCTTTGTCGACCGACGCCAGCTGATCACGGATGGACCCAGGAATGGTCGACGGGTCGCGCAACTGGGCGAAGGTCGGGAGCACGATGTTGTTCTCCCGGAATCGTTTGACGGCATTGTCATAGGCCGTCTGACCGCTTGGGTCGAATTCGCCGAAGACGTCGAGCGTTCCGCCCGGCGACATGCTCTTACCTGAGGAATCGGTAGACATGATGCTCTCTCACTTTGTTTGATCGGTTCCCCCGGCCGGGCCGAAACCCGGGCGGGGGAATGGGTCATTGATGTCATCGTAGGTCAGTATTTGAGGCTGGGAAAGAGCCTCGGCCTACATGTTTCGGTCACATGGTTTCGAGCCGCTGGAAGAGGCGAAGAGCCGCTTCGGCCGCCTTGGCTTTGATCTCATCGCCGTCGACTCTTGTCGCCACTCCGTCAGCCCACATAACCTCGCCGCCGACCTGAACCTCGGTGGGGACGACTTGGGTGGTGTAGGCCAACCGCCACGGGTCCATAACCGGATAGTTCCAGGTAACGACGTCGTTGCGGGCCTCGGGAAACAGGTCCCAGTTGGTTTCCAGCCAGCCCCACGCCAGATCGGGACCAACCGTGACGTCCAGTTCACGGCTCTTGACGAACGCCACCCGGAACTCGTCGAGCATGTCGGATCCGATGCCGTCGGTGCCGAGCCCAACCGGGTTGCTGAATCGGGTGGGACGGGCGTAGCCGACACTGTTGTTCATGTTCGACCGGGGATTGTGAATCAGGGTTCCCGACAGACCGTGATCATCGGGCAGGTGAACGCCGTGGATCAGGAGCCAGTTGTCGTTGGTGTGGCCCTGCAGCCGCTGCCAGGTGTCGACCTCGCCCTCGGCCACATGTACGTGAACTCCGACGCCGTGTCTGTCGGCCAGCTCGGCCGCAGCGCTGATCGTGTCGGGATCGCAGGTGAAGGCGGCGTGAAGGCCGACCATCCCCAGTCCACCGTCGGACAGGAACCGGTCGTTTTCGGCCAGCCCGGCGGCTGCCCCGTCGGCGCCGTGGCGGTCGGTGATGCCGTAGGTGCAGTTGACTCTGATACCGACCTCGGTGCAGGCCTCGGCGATGACCGACAGCGAACCCTCGATTGCGTTCGGGGACTCATGGTGGTCGATGACCGCGGTGCAGCCGGCTTCAAGAGCGGTTAGCGCCGCCAACTTGGCCGACCAGTAGATCAGATCCAAGTCGAGGGCCATGTCGAGACGCCACCACACCAGCTCTAGAATCTCTGAAAACGACGTTGGGGTGCGTGGGGGAGCGGGCATGCCCCGAGCCAGCGCGGAGTAGAAGTGGTTGTGGGCGCAAACCAGGCCCGGTGTTTGGTTGGGGGCGAGGTCGGCTGACGCTGTCGACGCCGTCATCGCACGGGCTCCAGGCCCCAGGATTCAACCCGCTCCCGGTTCGATTCGTTTTGTATGGGCAGCTCGTTGTGCCATTCGCCGGTGGCCTGGCGCAGGGCGGCAGCCACGGCTCCGGCGGTTGGTACGAGCCCGATTTCGCCGACGCCTTTGATTCCGTAGGGCGAGTTGGGCTCCGGCGACTCCACGAGAATGACCGTCACCGGTGGCATGTCTTTCGGGCGGATGATGGCCAGGCTGCGCAGCGTGTCGTTGGTGGGGCGGCCGTCGGTGTCACAAGGAAACCCCTCGCTTAAGGCGTAGCCGAGCCCCATGTGAACCGCTCCCTCCACTTGGCCTTCGCACAAGAGTGGGTTGACGGCTCGACCGACATCGTGAGCGGCCACCACGTGTTCGATGGCTCCTGATTCCGGATCGGCGACCACGAGTTGGGCGGCGTAACCGAACGTCGAGTGGATGATTGGATTTTCCACACCATCGGAGAGGGAGTTGGTCCAGTCGACCCGATACTCGCCCTCGTAGTCGACGCCGACTTGGCAACCGTCGGCCATAGCCTTTTGGCAGGCGTCGGCCACCGATCCTGCACCCATAAGGGTTCCCCGACTGCCGGTGGTCTGCCCCGCACCCAACTCCCTTGTGGAGTCGACGATCACGTCGATGCGTTCGGCCGCCACACCTAATTCCTCCACCGCCACCTGGAGAGCCACCGTGTGTACACCCTGGCCCATTTCGGTCCAGCAGTGTCGAACCTCCACCCTCGATTCGCCTGAGTCGTCGGGTGGGAGGAAACGAACCACGGCCTTGGCAATTTCCTTGAAGCCATTACCCAGGCCGGAGTTCTTCAGCCCAAGGCCAAGCCCGACGGCCTTGCCTTCGGCCACCGCCTGGTCGTAGTGCGGTTTGACGGCATCCAGGCAAGCCTGCGCACCTAGACATCCGTCGTCCATTTTTTGGCCTGGGCCCCAAACAACACCGGGGGAAATCACATTGCGGTTGCGCATCTCCCAGCCGCTGATCCCCACCTGCTCGGCCAGCCGATCCATCACGCCTTCCATGGCGAACTGGGCCTGGTTGGCTCCGAAACCTCGGAACGCTCCACACACGGAGTTATTGGAGCGAGCGGCGATCGCCTGGACGTCGATGTTCGGCACGATGTACGGGCCGGACGCGTGACCGGCAGCGCGTTCAAGCACTTTCATCCCCACCGAGGCGTAGGGTCCGGAATCGCCGACCATACGAATGTGAAGCCCAAGCAGCTTGCCCTCGGCATCACATCCGGCCTGGTAGGTCATGCGGATCGGATGACGCTTGGAGTGGACCAGCAGTGACTCCTCACGAGTGAACGTGGTTCGCACCGGGCGCTTGAGCAGCCAGGCGGCCAGCGCCGTCTGACCCTGGTTGGACATGTCTTCCTTACCGCCGAACGCGCCACCGTTGGAGACCAGTTCGGTCACCACGGTTTCCGGTGGCACGTCGAGAATCCGGGCGATGTCGTTGCGGTCGTCCCAAATGCCCTGGCCGCCGGTGAAGACCAGCAACCGATCGAAGTCGACGGCGTCACCGGGCCGGGTGGTCAGAGGAAGCGGTTGCCCTGCGGGAACCGGCACCGCCAAGGTTGACTCCGGCTCCAGAAAAGCGTGTTCGATCCGTTGGGTTTGGAAGGTTTCGGTCACCGTGTGAGCCGCTTCGGCCAACGCTCCCTCGGGATCCCCACGACGGTAGGTGGAGGTGGACAAGATGTTGCCGTCAAGTTCCCATACGGCGTCGTCTTGCGACTCGATATTGATCATCGGATTGATCATGGGAGCCAAGACCTCGTACTCAACCTCGATGAGCTTGGCCGCCCGCCGGGCCGTGAACGGATCGCCGGCCACAACCAAGGCAACGAGGTCGCCGAGGAACGAGGTGCGGCCGCCCACGGGAATGAACACCGGCCAGTCTTTATGGATGAGTCCTGATCGCAGCTCTCCAGGTACGTCGGCGGCGGTGATGACCCGCTCGACTCCGTCGACCGCCTCGGCTGCCGAAGTGTCGATTGACAACACGTTGGCTCGGGCGTGATCAGCTAGCCGCGGGGCGCCGTGCAGCAGCCCGACGGGATTCATGTCGTCGATGTAAGGTCGAGAGCCCAACGTCAACGGCTCGGCCTCGTATTTGATGCCTCGGGAGCCCACACCTTTCGGGTTCAACGCCACCGGAACTTCTCCGGCCGCAAGGTCTTCGATCGCATCGAGAATCTTGATGTAGCCGGTGCAGCGGCACAGGTGGGCGCCGAGTAGACGGGAGGCGTCGTCTCGGGTGAGATCCGACCCCTTCTTATCGACCATGGCCTTGGTCCGCATGACAATTCCCGGTGTACAGAACCCGCACTGAAGGGCGCCGTGGGCCGCGAAGGTCTTGGCCATGTTCTCCGCTTCATCGACGTCGAGGCCCTCAACCGTGATCACTTCGGCGCCGGCCACTTTTTCCATGGACGTCTGGCAGGCAACCCGGGCTTTACCGTCGACCAGCACGGTACAGCAACCACATTGTCCGGAGGGAGCGCATCCATCCTTGGGGGAGATCACGCCAAGTTCTTGACGTAGCGCGGCGAGAAGATGATCGTGCTGAGAGGCCACCGATACCGGCTGGCCATTGAGGATGAAGTCGGTCATGCGGGCCCCGATCTGGTCGCGGGTGGATTGGCGTCAACGGGAACGCCGTCGCGGTCAAGATAGTGGCAATTTAACAATTTGTAAAGGTGGCTTGAAGGCCACGATAAAGGCCGAACTTGGTGCGGTCTCCGCAGCCAGTTGCGAAGAAGGCCGTACACTCGGGCGACAGCGGAGCGACAAAACCACCCTCCGTCCGGCGGACAATGAATGGAGATTTCTCAATGACAGATCTAGCGACCGTGCACGCTGCCAGTCGACCGGATTACAACATTGCGTCGGCGGAAGATCATGAGCGGGTTCGCCGACTGGCCGACATGATGCTTGAAGCCGGATCGAGTCTTGATGAGTTGGCGGGTATCGGCAACGACGAGACCAACAACCTCGACCTTCGAGTGGCGACAAAGCTGGCCGCCTCCAAACTTCGTTTGACCGATACCAAGCCGAGTTTGTCGGTGGCTGTCGTCATGGCGATGTGGGGTGAGCAGCGGCGCCTCCGTCCTCCCGGTGACAACAATCCGACGGGAGAAGACTCCCTGCACGTCAAGCTCGACCAGCTGAGTTGGCTTTTCGACGGCACGGCTGTTGGCTGGCGAATCTACGCCGTTGACGATGGCGATCCCGAAGACAGCGCTGCCGTAGCCGAGGAGCGAGCGGCCGCTCACGCTCGCGGCGATCAGGTGACGGTATTGCGGCTCAGTAATGCCATTCCCGCCACCTCGGGACCGCTGGCCGACCTTGCTCATGTCGACGACTCCCGAAAGGGTGGCGCCATCGTGTACGGAGCCATGGTGGCAATGGCCGATGGATTTGACGCTGTGGTCATGACCGATGCCGACAACTCGGTTGACCTGGCTCAGGTTGGCCTGTTGGTGGCCGCTCACGCCGATGGGGCCGGCGTGGTGTTGGGTGATCGAAAGGATCCCGACTCGGTGCTGGTGAAAGCCGAGGCCCGGTGGGGTCCGGGTATCGTGGCGCTTAGGCATATTCAGCGAATGGTTGGGCGCGAGCTTTTTGATCGAGGCCTTCGCGACACGCAGGCTGCGTTCAAACTGTATGGCCGGTCGGCTCTCGACTCGATTTTGGCTGCTCCATCAACCTACGGATTCGCCTTCGACTCGGACTGGTTGTACGCCTCAATCGCCGGCGGGCAGTCGATGGAGGCTGTTCCGTTCGCTTTCATTGATTCGTTTGCCGAATCGGCGTCGCTCGCCCAGGGTCCAATGACCACCTGGGAGTCTCTGTTACGCGGGCTGGTTGCCGCCGCCCGATCCCGCGGCGTCGATCACCACGAGGAGATGGCGGCGGTGGTTGATGATCTGGCCGATGTTGAAACACTGGAAAAGGTCGTCACCCAGGTGCCGCAACAGCTCGACGGTGCCGATCCGAACCAACTCGGTGATCCCGAGCTGATGACGGCCGAAGAAATGCGGTCGTGGATCAGCGCGCTGTAGCATCGTAGAAAGTTCAATTTTGAATGTCGCTGAGGGGTGCGGCCTCGCTGAATATTGACACCGAGGCACGACACGAGGAGAGCAGATGAGTTACCCGCTACAGGTTCCTGGATTCGACCATGTCCAGCTGGCCGTCAGACCCGGCGCCTTGAAGCCCAAGGTCTTGGTCAACGGCCAGCCGGCCCCGGAAGGATCCAAGAGGGGCTCGTTTGTGTTGCCCCGAGCCGACGGCTCGCCGGTCGAGGGCTATTTCCGTCCTGGCTTTGATCCAGTGCCTGCGGTCGAAATCGACGGGGCCAAGTACCTCGCGGTCGAGCCGATGAAGTGGTATGAACACCTGCTGGCAGCGTGGCCCCTTGCCCTCGTGATACCTGGGGGACTGGTTGGTGCACTCTTTGGCATCGTGGCCTGGCGAGTGTCGACCAAGTTGGTACGGAGCGACCGGAGCCCGGCCATGAGCTACGTGTTGATGGCATTGGCCGGGATCGTCGCGGTGATTCTGTGGTTGCTCGTCGCCGTGATTCTGACGAGCGCCGTCGACTCCTAGACGCCGGACTTCGAAAGAAAATCCGCACGGCGGGAATAAACTGGGGCCTTGGTCCGATAGGAGCTATGTCGATAGCGCTATCTCGATGGGAGGCAGCATGCAGGTTGAAGTCACCGACGATGCTCTACACCTGGTCCGCAAGAAGGGCGGCACCGTGGCCGTGGACTGGATTCCGAAATACGGTTGAAGTGGCGTGGATCAGGTGGCGGTCGACACCTATCTCAAAGGAAAGAACACCTCGAAGTACCGCAAGGTACGTCAAGACGACGTTGAGGTGTTGGTGGCTCCAACCATCGTGAAGCTGGCTGAGGAAGTTCACCTCGTGGCCAAGAAGGGCCTCTTCGGCTCAAAGTTGATAGCGGTTATCTACCGCGACCCTGGTCAGTGCACGATCTAACGACCTAGCCGCGCCAGCGGCTTACTGCACCTGCGGCCTAGTCTGGCTCGATGACACCTTTTTGGCTGCCGATGCGCTGGTACATTTCCGGCCTGCGGTAGCGGGCGAAGTCGAACAACGTCTCCTTGTACTGGCGGCACCAATCAAGATCGCAATCGGCGACGACCAGCTCATCGCCAGTGGTGACGGCTTGAGCGACGATCTGACCTGAGGGAGCGATGATGGCCGACTGGGCCAGCGACTCAACACCTTCCTCGGTGCCGCCCTTGGCCACGCCAACAACCCAGGTACCGTTCTGATAGGCCCCGGCCTGCATGCACAGGTGGTTGTGGAATCCCTGGAGTGGATTCTGACCCGGATCGGGGGCGTAGTGAAGGGGAGTGTTGTAGCCGATCAGGATCAGCTCTGCCCCTTGAAGGCCCATCTCCCTGTAGGTTTCGGGCCAACGTCGATCGTTGCACGTGGCCATCCCAACAAGACCGTTGAACGCCCGCCAGACCGAGAAACCGTCGTTCGACTCCTCGAAGTAGCGACGTTCCAGGTGCTGGAATGGGCGCCACGGCTCATCGTTTTCGTGACCGGGGATATGGATCTTGCGGTACTTGCCGACCTCGTTACCCTCTCCATCAACCAAGATTGTCGTGTTGAAGCGGTGGCCGTCCTCGGTTAGTTCGGCGTAGCCGAGAGCGAAGCCGATTCCCTTGGTCGCGGCGGCGTCGAACAGACGCTTTGTTTCCGGGCCCGGCATCGCCGTCTCGTAGTAGTGGTCGTGGCCACTCACGTCGGCGGTGAACCAGCGGGGGAAGAACGTGGTGAGCGCCAGCTCGGGGTAAACGATGAGTTCCACGCCTCGGTCGGCCGCCCGGTCCAACAACGCAAGCAGCCGATCAACCACCACCGCCCGTGATTCCTCACGGGCGATTGGACCCAACTGGGCCGCTCCAACCCGCAGAACTCGACTCGTCACGTGAAATCTCCTTCCCGAATTGATTCTCTCAGCCGCGAAGCGGATTGCCTTTGGGCGAAGTGAGCAATTCGGTTACAACCGATGCGGCATCGACCGACTCGGCATCGTCAGCCCGTCCGATCACCGTTCCGTCGGGTTGCAGCAGGAATCCCTGGCCGGTTCGGCCGGCGAAGACCTCGGCGTCGGTGAACAGGCGGGGTTTGATCATGGCCGGATCGCCGTTCTCCGGGCAGAACGTCATGCAGTTCCCGCATTCGTTGCAGAGCTCGGACCAAACGAGATACTGCTGACGGCCCTCCTGGCCCTCCAAACTCGGGATCGAGAAGAAGGCGTCGTTGGGGCACACGGTGATGCAGAAGTTGCAGGCGACGCAGCCGAACATCTCGAGGTCGGAGTCCACTTCGCGGGGCAACTTGGAGTTGCCCTCCTTCGTATAGTCGCCGATGTCTTCGCCGCGGATCGCCGCAACGTGTTCATTTACCGCCGCTTGGTAGCCGGCCTCGGAGGCGGCGGCCTGCCGAAGTGCTCGCCAGCCGGCCAAGTCGGTTGCGCCCGAATCGCGGATCTCCGCCGTGAGCGACTTCAGCATCGGCGCCAGCCGGCCGTAGCCACCAGGCTTAAGGAGATCGGAACAGATCGTGGCGGGATTGACGCCCATCGCCAGCGTGCCGCCGAGGTTGCCTTTGGTCACGCCGGCGGAGAAGCTGACCATCACGTCGCCGTCGTGGCCGGGAATGTCAAAGGTGCCGGGCAGGGCGGTGGCCAGACGTTCCAGCAGGCTTGAGGCGAGCACATGAAGTGGCGGGCCCGATAGATACATCGTGTCTTCGGGCATCCATTGTTTGATGTTGTTCACCACCAAGGTATTGGTGAGCTTGATACCGAATCGATGGCCTCTGTCTTTGGCGTACTGATTCAGCTCGCCGATCAGCTCGATTCCCCGGTCGAACTGCAGATCCTCGGCGAAGGCTTCTTCTTTGACCTCCACGTCGTCGTATCCGAGTTCGTCGTTGACGATGCTCCTCACGTTTTCGTAACCCAGAAGCGTTGGGTTGAGTTTCACGATCACGTCGAGATCATGAACGTCGATCAGGTGTTTGGTGATCTGTTCGATCTCATCGGGAGGGCAGCCGTGGAAGGTCGACAACGTCAATGTGTCCGACAACGAGGTGGTGAAGTCGAGATCACGGAACTGGGCGAACTCCTCGGGGATGTCGGCTCGAAGCCGATCGACCTCGGCTGATGCGTCGGCCATGCCGGTGATGAATTCGGCGACCCGTGGGTTGGAGATGCCGGCCAGGTCATAACCGACCGACATGTCGAAGATGTGAGGCCCGGGTGTGCCATCGGCCCCGGCAACATGGGCCAACAGCGGATCCCAGCGACCCAGAATGTCAAGCAACATCGAGGCCTTCACGTACTCGGTAAGACTCTGGCCGAGTGTCAGTTCCTGACTCCACTCGATGTTGTAGCCGATGGTCTGCATGTCAATGCAGGGGCGAGCGATCTCCAACTCGTCGAGAATCTGAACCGTCTTCAGCTCGAACAGTCGTGAACCGCCCAGCCAGGCCAGAACGATGTTTTGTGCGAGTTGGGAATGGGGCCCCGCTGCCGGCCCGATCGGGGATGCGGCTCGGCGCCCAAGGAACGAAAACCCGAGATCGATCTCTGGATCGGGGCTCCAGAATCGGCCGGTGGGGAGGTCGAAAACGCGGTTTCTGGTATCGAACTCGTGACTGATTCGGCTAAGGAGCTGGCCAAGGCTCATTGGCGTCAGCGGAGCCGTTTGGCCAACGTGATCGTGGCCGGGGTGGTTGCTGGTCAGGGCGCTCTGGGTCACGAGGCCAACGTAGACTGAATTTAACATTTTGTAAAGGTGCTCGGCGGTCGCGGCAACCAGCCCATCGGCGCGGTCTTCCCGCCAGGATCAAGGCCATCGAAGCAGGGGATTTCACATTCAAAGCACCGAATCTTTCCAAACCAAAAACGAAGTCGGCCTCCTGAGACTCGATCGGTTTCCGTATGCTGATGGGTGCGCTGGCGGTTCGAGATCGTTTTCGGGTGAATTCGAGCCGTTCGTTCCATAGCTACGCCAACCATCAACCGAATCCGGGGGTGCCCACACATGAAACTTGCGGTGCTCTCCCGTCAACCGAGGTCGTACAGCACCCGCCGTCTGGTCGCCGCGGCCCGTGACCGCGGCCATGACGTCGAGATCCTCGACACACTTCGTCTGGCCCTCGATCTCAACGGCGACCATCACGATCTGCTGTATCGCGGTATCCATGTCGCCGATTACGACGCCATCCTGCCTCGAATCGGGGCGTCGGTAACGTTCTACGGCACCGCCGTGGTCCGCCAGTTTGAGCAGATGGACGTGTACACCCCGACCACTGCCGACGGCATCGCCAACTCACGCGACAAGCTCAGGGCCATCCAACTTCTCGCCCGGAACTCGATCCCGATCCCCGATACCACATTTGTTCGTGACCGCACTGATGTGCGCCCAGCCATCGAAAGGGTGGGCGGCGCCCCGGTGGTGATCAAACTGCTCGAAGGCACGCAAGGAATCGGCGTCATTTTGGCCCCCGAGGCGGGGGTGGCCGAAACGGTGATCGAGACCCTGCAGTGGACGAAACAGAACGTGCTGATCCAACGGTTCATTGCCGAGAGTCGAGGCCGGGATATCCGCGCGATTGTGGTTGGCGATCAGGTGATCGCCGCGATGCGTCGAATCAGCAAAGGTGACGATTTCCGATCCAACGTGCATCGGGGTGGTCGCACCGAGGCGGTCCAGCTCGACGACAGTTCCAAGGAAATCGCCGTTCGAGCAGCCCACACCATGGGGCTCCGTATCGCCGGTGTCGACATGCTGGAGGGATCCGACGGGCCGGTGGTGATGGAGGTGAACTCATCTCCGGGTCTTGAAGGCATTGAGGGAACAACCCATCTCGACGTAGCCGGGGCCATCATCGACTACGTGGCCAGCCAGGTTGATTTTCCCGACCTTGATGTTCGACAGAGGCTCGCCAACACGCCGGGCTACGGCGTGGCTGAGCTTTACGTCGGTCCCGGCGCCGAACTCATCGACGAAACGATCCGAGTAGGGCTGCGCGACCGTGACATTTCGGTGCTCACGCTGTTCCGCGGCGACAAGGTCATCCCGAATCCTCGAGAAGACCGAGTGCTCGAAGAAGATGACCGACTTCTGTGTTTTGGTAGATTTTCCGAGATGCGAACCCTGATTCCGGCACGCCGACGCCGTCGGGCCCGCCCGAAACCGAAGCCGCTCCCCGACGATCCATTCCCTGTCAACGGCGCTGTTGGTGGATCGGATGGTGCAACAACGGCGCAGTGGGGTAGGGGCGAACAAACGGATTCGGTGATAGGTGGCTAGGAAAACTCGCCCGCCGTTTGAAATCGCCGGACACGAGATTCCCGCCGGCAAGCGCGTGTCGCTTGAGCTCCCAACCGCTCGGTTGGTGTCAGGCTCATCGGTAAGCATGCCGCTGATAGTCCTGCACGGGCGGTCCGAAGGGCCCACCGCGTGGATCAGCTCGGCCATCCACGGCGATGAGATCAACGGGGTCGAAATCATCCGAGAGCTCCTGGGCCACCTCGACATTCGGCGCATCTCCGGCACACTGATCTGCGCCCCGATCGTTAACGTGCACGGCTTTATTGGTGGGGAACGCACCCTCCCTGACGGTCGCGATCTCAACCGCAGTTTCCCCGGGACCCGCCGGGGATCGATGGCGTCCCGCCTGGCCGACATCTTCATGCGTGAGGTGGTAAGTCAGTGCAGTTATGGGTTTGATCTCCACACCGGTTCGGGAAACCGTGTCAACTGGCCGCAGGTTCGGGCCGGACTCGATGATCCACAAACGTTGGAGTTGGCCAAGGTCTTCGCTGCTCCGATCGTGATGAACGCGAGGACGAGGGGCGGATCCATTCGCCAGGTTGCCTCAAAAGCGGGAACCACGGCACTGCTGTTCGAAGGGGGAGAAGCCAACCGATTTGATCAGCATTCGATCGATGTCGGCGTCGCCGGGCTCCGGCGTTGTCTGGCCCATATTGGAATGACCCCACCGGTAGATCTACCGGCCGACGAGCCACTGGTGTCGCACTCGTCGAAATGGATTCGAGCTTCACGTAGCGGGATCCTGCATCTTGAGGTGGAGCTCGGCGATCGGGTGGAGCGAGGCGACCCGGTCGCTGCGTTGCATGATCCCTACGGGAAAAGGTTGAGCAAGATCAGCGCTCGCACCGGTGGGGTGGTGGTCGGGCGAACCCATTCGGCTTTGATCAATCAGGGTGAGGCCATCATTCACGTGGCCAACATCGACGACTAGCCCGTCACCGGGGCGAGTTCTCGGCCACGAAGGCGGCGACTTTGGCCATCGCCACCTTGCGGGCCGGATCATCTTTCCAGGCTTCGATCACGGTCGTGTTCTGAGCAGCCTGAGCCAAGGCCATCGAGGCCGACGTGGGATGGTAGATGTCGTTGCCCACCAACACCATGATCGGACAGGTCGCATTGGCAAATGTGTCAGCGTCGACGGCAAAGAACAGCTTGTCGCCTCCATACATGTTCTGACCGAACTGTTTCCAGGTCTCGGGGGAAACATCGGGCCGCTTGTCCTTCAGCTCATCCACCCAGGTGTCGTAGATCTCGAAGAACGCGTCGCGATTGTTATCGAGCCCGATTGTTTGAAACACAACAGCTGAGACGATCCGGTCGGGGGCGCGGTCGAGAAGGCCCCCGATGTAGGAACCGCCAATACACATTCCGGCCACGTTGAACCGGCCGATGCCGAGGTGGTTCATGAGGGCCAGCTGGTCGTCGGTGTAGGTGTGCCAACCGTCGGAGGCGGTGATCGGCCCGGTGGATCTGCCGGCGTTCCGCTGGTCCATGGCGATCACGCGGTGGTTCTCGGCCAGCTGTGTGATGGGATTCCATGGGGCGCTTTGCCATGCCGACAACGTGGAGCGCATGCCGCCTGGGGCGATGAGCAGGATTGGGAAACCCTCACCCACTTCTTCGTAGTACAAGCTCACGATTCCCGATTCGGTCACTCGCTCATAGCTCGGCATGCCTCGATTGTAGGTTCGATGGCCGTCGCGTGCAGCGAGCCCGCTAGTCTTCCATCCGATGGGCGCCACCAGGCGGAAACGGACTACCAAATCTCTGTGGTTGGCAAGCCCGCTATTGCTGGCGGTGCTGGCCGGGTCCTGTGCCGCGCCCTCTGGTGGTTGGTTCAACAGCGAGCAGGTCGATCCTGAGGACTCAGCCGGAAACGAGCCTCCCGCCAAGGTGGTGGACGTGGAAGTCGAGCCAGTCGATGAGGCGGTTATCGCAACCGGTCGCGTTGCCACGGTTGAGCGTGTGGTTGATGGCGACTCGCTGGAGGTCGCCGTTGATGGTGAACAGATTGAATTCCGGCTCGAAGGTTTCAACGCTCCTGAGCTCTACGCCGATTCCATCACCGGGGGACCGGATGAGCTGACCTGCAACGGTTCGGCGGCCAGGGCGGCCGTGGAGGCCGCATTGGCCGAAGCAGATGGCCCCCTGCTTGTTGTCGAAAACGACGTGGACCGCTTCGGTCGCACGCTCGGGGATGTGGTGGTCGACGATATGAGCCTAACCTCACAGCTGGTGGCTCAAGGCGAGGGCCTGGCCACCGGCGATTCGACCCATCTTCGGCAGCTGATGCAAGACGCCGCCACCAAACAACTTGGCGTCTGGAGCAGTCGCTGTACCAGCGATGAGCCGCCGGCCGTTCGGATCGGTCAATACCAGGTAGATGCTCCGGGCAACGATCGGTTCAACCTGATCGAGGAATGGGTTGAGGTGGTCAACGAGAGCAGCATCACGCTGAGTTTGGATGGTTGGTTGTTGCGTGACGACACCACGGGCCACCAGTTCCCATTGGGGGGCAGGCTTGCGCCCGGCGACGTGCTCACCGTGCGAAGCGGCGGGGACCCCGACGACAGCTACATCGGCGCCAACGAGTTGACGCTCTTTCTTGGTGAATCATTTCCGGTGTGGACAAACGCCCGGGAGACGATCATCCTCGTTGGCCCTGATGGATCGTTTGTCGACTGGCGATTCGTGGACTCGGATTAGCGGACTCCGGTTAACAGCCAGCCTCGTTCCGGTTGGCCGGTATGGTTGCCGGGGTGAGTCAGTCCAACGACCTTCCGACCGACACCTATACCCACGGGCACCACGAAAGTGTTCTGAAGTCGCACACGTGGCGGACCGTCGACAATTCGGCGGCCTACCTCATCCCGGAGTTGACGTCGGGCCGTTCGTTGCTCGACATCGGCTGCGGCCCCGGCACTATCACCGCCGAGTTCGCCCAACGTCTTGCTCCCGGACGAGTACTCGGGATCGATGTCGCAGAAGACATCATCGCCAAGGCCGGTGCCGCCACGGCCGACCTCCGATTGGACAACTTGAGCTTTCGGGTCGACGACTGTTACCACCTAGACGTCGAGGATCATTCGTTCGACATCGTCCATGCCCACCAGGTGCTGCAGCATCTGAGCGATCCGGTGGCTGCACTTGTGGAGATGAAGCGGGTCGTCAAACGGGATGGCGTTATCGCCGTGCGCGATGCGGACTACCACGGGATGTTCTGGGCCCCGGCACTGCCTGAGCTGGACCGGTGGATGGAGGTCTACCAGGCTGTGGCCCGACACAACGACGCTGAGCCTGACGCCGCCCGACACCTTGTCAGGTGGGCCAACGAAGCAGGATTCCGCTCGGTCTCGGCCGGCGCCTCAACTTGGTGTTTCGCCGATGAGACCGACCGGAAATGGTGGGGAGGACTTTGGGCCGAGCGCATCACGCAGTCAGCCCTGGCATCGCAGGCTGTGGAGTACGGAATTGCCGATCAATCCGAGTTGGAGCGACTGAGCGAGACGTGGATTCGTTGGTCTCAACACCCCGACGCCTGGTTTGCCGTGGTCAACGGAGAGTTGCTTCTCCGGCCCTAACGGCGGTTTGGCTCGTTTCGAAACCAGTTCAAAACCACCACAAATCGGCTGAATTTGCCCCTGAAGGGCGGGCACTCGTAGACACACGGTGTTAGTTTGTTCACCGATGAGGATCTGTGTCTTTGGATTGGGCGAGGCGGGCTCGGCCTTTGCATCGGATTTGGTGAGGGCCGGCGCGGAGGTGATCGGATTCGATCCGGCCGACGTATCCACCCCTCCCGGAGTGAAACGGGCGGTGCATCCGGCGCTGGCTGTTCGCAATGCCGATTTGGTGATGGCGTTGACGGCCGAGGCCGATGCCCAGCTCGCCATGCTTCAGGCCATCGAAGCAATTCGGCCGGGTACTCTCTATGCCGATCTGTCAACCAGCTCGCCGCAGGTCAAGCTCGAATTGGAGACGGTGGCCGAACGAAAGAGCCTTGGATTTGCCGACGTCGCCCTGCTGGCGATGGTGCCGGGGAACGGCCTGTCCACTCCAAGCCTGGCTTCCGGCCCAGGTGCACATCGATACGCCGACATGATCAATCAGCTTGGGGGGTATGTCGAACCTCTCGCCGCCGCCACCGGCGTGGCCGCCGGCCGCAAACTACTTCGCAGCGTCATGATGAAGGGCTTCGCCGCCGTTGTACTTGAAGCGGTGCGAGCCGGGGCCGCGGCCGATGATCTCACGTGGCTCTGGCGGAACCTCAGTGGCGAGATCGAACGAGCCGACGAGGACTGGCTACGTCGACTTGTTCAGGGAACCTCGACACACGCCCACCGTCGTCGCGACGAGATGCAAAGCGCCACCGACATGCTGGCCGCGCTCGGGATATCGCCGCTGATGACGATCTCGACAACCCGCAGTCTTGAACATCTCATGGCTGGGGACTTCGACATCCCCGACCTGCCTGAGATCGAGCCGGCCGGCTAGCGCCGATTCATGTCCTCGGGCGGTTCATATCAGGGCCCAGCGCACCGAGACATTGGCGGTTTCGGTGAGACTGCCACCCTCGATCGGCATCGACGCTTCCGCCGCAAGCATCGCTCGGCGCATCGGGCGAGGCTCCGGACCGAACCCTGATTCACCTTCCCTGATCCCACGCACCGGGCCGAGGTTGGCGCCTGCGAGCTCGGCCAGCTGTTCAGCCTTGGCTCTGGCGTCCTCAAAGGCAAGCCTCCGGGCCTCTACCTCCGCCTCCGCCCGCTGCGATGAATCGAACGTTAGACCGTGGAGTTCGAGTCCTTCGCCCACCACGTCAAACAGTCCATCGATTGCGGTCTGGGCGTCGCTAATCGACGATCGGAAGACGGCGCGCATTGTGGTGGCCACCTGGAACTCGATGATTCTCACCGGTTGCCCTCCGGATCCAGGTCGGCCGCCTTCCCGGTAGCCGCCATCCCTGTAGATGGTGTGTACCGAGAGCTGTGATGTCTGTAGATCTCTGGCCTCCATGCCGCTGGACAACAGATGGTCGCGGGCAGCGGTAGCCTTGCTCGCCACCGATTGTCGGGCTGAGGCGAGGTCGGACGCTTGTTGGCTGACGCCGACCGACAGAATGGCGATGTCGGGAGAAAGTTCGACAGAGCCGCTTCCGATTACCGAGATGCCGCCGCGGCGCTGCTTGATCTGGTCGTCTCGTTCACTCATGGGTCTCCTGCCGGTAGGACTATCGCCAGCGTAGCGGTGTCGCCGTTGGTGGTTGGCTCGCCACTCGCTCGATTGATCTAAGTCGGTCGGCTAAGGTGCGCGCATGGGAAGCCACGCCATCAAGACCCCGCCTCACCACGCCACCTGGCCCGAGTTCCTTGACCTTTGGCGAGCGGCCGACGATATTGAGATTTTCGAGTCGGCCTGGAACTGGGACCATTTCTACCCATTGGCTCCACCGTATGACGGCCCAAACCTGGAAGGCTGGACGATGTTGGCGGCCATGGCCCAGGCCACCAGCCGAATCCGAATCGGCTGCATGGTCAACGGTATGCACCACCGCCATCCTGCGGTTTCGGCCAACATGATCGCCACCCTCGATCACATCTCGAACGGTCGGTTCGAGTTCGGTATCGGAGCGGGTTGGAACGAGATGGAGTCGAGCGCCTACGGACTGGATCTCGGTTCGCTGAAGGAGCGGTCGGATCGGCTTGAGGAAGGTTTGGAGGTGATCATCGAGCTTTTGAGCAACGAGGTCACCAATCACCAGGGAGCCTACTTCAGCCTTACCGACGCCTACTGCGAACCGAAGTGCGTCCAGCGTCCGTACGCGCCGATCGTGGTCGGGGGTAAGGGTCGTCAGCGAACGCTGCGAACCGCCGCCCGCTTCGCGAATCAGTGGGACATGACCTTTCCGGAATCACCGTCGGACTGGTCGGAGCTGAATGATGTGCTCGTCGGCCATTGCCAAGACGTTGGCCGTGATCCCGCCGAGATCAAACGCAGCATTCACCTCGGCTACGACGAGGATGGTGATCCAAGCGAAATGGCCGATACCGCCGCGGAGTTCTTCGCCACTGGTGTCGATCTCGTGGTCTGGTCGATGCGGGGAGCCGTCGACTATCGAAGACTGGAGCCGTTGGCCAACGCTTTGAGCGGCTGATCCCGGGTAGGGGGGCGGCCGGTCAGCGGGCAGGTTTGACGAAGAACCGGACCCTCCAGTCGGGCCGACTCTCACCGTCAATCGAAAGGGCGAAGGAGTAGCTTCGACCGCCGACCATGACAAACGGCGAAAGGTTGATGGCGAGCGAGACGCCGAGCGGCGTGCCGGGCTGCAGCCCGGCCGGTCGACCGGCCTCGAAGCGCCCTTTAAGAACCACCGGTTTGCTGTTGACAACCACGGCTTGACCGTCTTCGTCAACCAAATCGATTTGCCACTCGTGGGGAATGTTGGCCCGATCCCACGGAACCGTGATCTGTAGAGCGATCGCCAGCGGCTGAGGTTTCGGGCCGATTACGGCCAGGCCACCACCAAGTACAAACAGCTTGCCGCCGGCCACCTGGGCCGAATCGCACAACAACATATCGACAGTCAGTCCGACTCGGGACAGAAAGTCCTCTTCTTCCATCACTACTCCTGCATTGGTGGAGGCCGTTGCCCAAGGTAGCCGATTGACGCCCGGAGACGCGGCTGGCGATCGGCATAGGTGCCTGTTGCACATCACTTGTGATGCCACAGCGGGAGCCTGCCGACAAATGAGCCCGATGGTGCCTTGTCGGCGTGGGACACAACTAGGGTTGTGCTATTAGCCGGTCGAATCCATCCGGCGCCCCCATTTCCGGCGAAATTGTGTTCGGCAGCACCGAGACGGAACCGCTGCTGCAGGAAATGTTCTTTGAGGAGAGAATGATGCTGCGTCGTTTTGTCGCCTTTTTTGCCGCTGCCACCCCGGTTACGGCGTTGTTGTGGGCCGGTCTGGTCGGATTCGGCACGTTGGCCTACGTCTCGCTGCTTCCCCGTGAGGGCTTTCCGTCGATCAGCGTGCCCATCTCGCTGGCTCGTGGTACGTACTTTGTTGATGACGCCGAGGTTGTCGACCGAGACATCGCTCAGCCGCTGGTCGAAGCACTGCTTGAGTACCCGGAAATCGAGAGTGTCGACAGCACTTCGGCCGGAAACTTCGTCACCATCGTGGCCACCCTCGATGACAGCCAAACCTCTGAGGATGGAGCCGAACTTATCGACCAGGCCATCGCTGGCATCGACCTTCCCGACGAGGCCGAGGTCGTGGCGGAATCGCTCGACGTGTCCAAGTTCTTCGAGCGGTTCGATCTCCTAGTCGGCGTGCACGGACCGGCCGACGCTGATGCCCAATCGCTGGAAGACGCCGCCAGCACGCTCATTCCGTCTCTGCTCGAACAGCCTGAGGTTGCCGAGGCCGAGGTGGTTGAACTCCTTCGAAGCGGGATCAACCCTCAGACCGGCGAGGAGGTGGTGACCGAAGCCAGGTTCGGACAGATAACCACCGAAGGGGCCACCGACGCGGCAAACCGGGAGTTCCGATCGTCGGTTTATGTCGGCGTGATAAGTGCCACCGACGTCGACGCCCTCGGCATCCGCGACGGTGTGGATCGGGGCCTGGCGTCGGCCGAGGCGTCCGAGGTGATGCCCGAAGGCTACGAGCCCGTGGTGTCGATCGACTTCGCCACCGCAATTCGACAGCAGATCGGATCGCTGCAGAACAATGTGATCACCGGTCTGATCGCGGTAACCATCATCGCTCTGCTGCTTATCTCATGGCGATCGTCCATCATCACCGCACTGTTTATCGCCACCGTGCTGACCACGTCGTTCGGCGTGCTTTACCTGTTCGGAATCACCATCAACACCATCTCCCTCTTTGGTCTCATCATGGCCTTGGGTTTGTTTGTCGACGACGCCATCGTGATAACCGAGGCGATCGAGGCGTTCCGAGAGGAGAGGTCCGACCCGATCGAGGTGATCAAACACGCCATCAAGAGGGTTGGTGCGGCCAGCATTTCCGGCACCGTCACCACGGTCTTGGTGTTCGCCCCGATGCTCGCCATCAGCGGCATCCTCGGCGAGTTCATTCGCATACTGCCCCTTTCGGTGATCATCGCCTTGGTCACCTCGCTTATTCTGTCGCTGCTGTTTATTCCAATTGCGTCGCGCTTCATCGTGCTGAACCGCCCCCGGAGCGGCGCAGTGCTTGGCCGCCTGGAGGAATATCTGGCCGACGAGATTGCCGACGCCGCCAATCGTCGAGGCCGCTCGGGAATAGTCACGGGTCTCCTGGCCGTAGCCCTAAGTTTGGCTGCGCTATCGGTGGCATTGTTCGTCTTTTTGCCCCGCCTCGGGTTCAACATCTTCCCACCGGCTAAGGACACCACGGAGATCCAGTCCGAATACGCCTTCCCTGACGGAACCTCCATTGAGGAGGCCAAGGCGCTGACCAGCGAGATCAACGCCGAGGTGTTGAAGGCGCTCGGTGACACGCTGGTGCGAGGCAATACCTACATCGGCAATGGCGGACGGGCGATCACCCAGTTCAGCCTCACTCCGATTGGCGATCGGGAAGCGGCCCCGTCGATCATCGCCAACCGGCTGGAACCGCTCACCGATGACTTCGGCGAGACTCGGGTGGTGTTCAACCAGATCGGTGCGGGACCACCTGAAGCACTGTTCCCGTTCCAGGTTCAGATTCAGGATGAAGATGCCGACCGTTTGGCCGCAGCGGCCGAGGCAGTGGCTGTCGAGCTTGACGGCGCCGTCATCGAGCGCTCCCAGGGCGCCACCTCGTTTCAAGTGGTCGAGACCAACACGGTATTGACCGACGTGGTGGCTCGCCGAGACGGCCTGCGCTACGTGCAGGTTGAGGCTCGTTTCGACGCCGATGATGTCACCACCACCACCGCCTCAACCCAGGAGTACCTGGAGGCGGCATTCGACGCTGAAAGACTGGCCGACCTAGGCCTCTCAGAAGATGCCTTGGTATTCGACTTCGGCTTGGAAAGCGACAACCAGGAGTCGTTCGCCTCGATGGGCCCGGCCTTTCTCATCGCCCTCGTTCTGATGATGATCCTTTTGATCATCCAGTTCCGCTCGACCGTGCAATGGCTCCTGGTCTTTCTGGCCATCCCGTTCAGCCTCTTCGGCGTGTTCGGTGGGCTGTTGGTGACCGACAACGAGCTGAGTTTCTTTGCCATGCTCGGCCTGCTTGGCCTAATCGGTATCGCGGTCAACAACACCATCTTGTTAACTGACTTCGCCAACCAGGAACGTCGAGCGGGAGCTGATCGCCGGACCGCGATTTCCACCGCCGTGCGCCGTCGGTTCCGCCCTCTGGTCGCCACCACACTCACCACCGTGGCCGGACTGCTGCCGTTGGCCCTCTCCGATCCCTTCTGGGAGGCCCTGGGCTACACGATCATTTTCGGGTTGCTGTCGAGCACCTTCCTCGTTCTGGTCGCTTTCCCCTACTTCTACCTGAGCCTGGAATGGATCAGGGATCTTTGGGTGACCCCTTGGCGGCCGACACCGCAGGTCACCACGGCCGACGTCGATCCGGCCTGATCGGGTTAGCGAGCCAAGAACGCTACGACGTTCACGACAACCGTGAGCAACAGCGAGATGGCCAGCATCGCCTTCCAAGGAAAATAGACCTGTACCGATCTCGGCCGATCGTGGTCGGTCGGCGGTTCAGGGTGCCGGGGATCATCTTCGGACCGGACGATGGGCCCTGGTCGCCTTGGCCAGAAGCGGAGTCCGAGGTTCAATGCGACGGTCAGAATCAGCGACGCCACAAGCGATGTCAGAAGAAAGTCACCCACCGGGAGATTCTACTACCGCCCCGAAGGCTCTATCCGATTGAGCAAACTCGTTTAACGTTGGACAACTGATATCTGTTTGTAACGCAAAAGAATGAACGAAATCGGCGGCTGATACGTCAGTAGAAATATGAGGCCATGCGAATCCAACGAACCAGTCCCGGTAAAGGTGAACTATGTGGCCCGGGACTACGGTCTGGCACTGACGATCAGCCAGGATGCCGGAACATCATGGGCGGCCAACCAAGAGGCGACCATCGGATCGGAGGAAACCGATGGTCATATCGACCTTGATGCCCTCGATCCAGAAACCGATGATGGCTACCTCACGGTGGTGAAGACCGGGGTGACCACGTTGGAGCTAAAGCGAGCCGATGGGCAATCGTCGTATTTGATCTGGGACGAATCAGAGGTCAACTGGGACTCGCTCCGAGCCGGGTAACCCGCGGCCAACCAACGGCCCGCTATGTTCATGGCATGACAGCGAAACCGTTGCGTCTGGGCGGCGTACCCGAGCACTTCAACCTTCCGTGGCACCTGGCCATGGAATCCGATGATCCTTCGAGCGGACTCGCCGATCTCAGCCTCAGGTGGGAGGATCAACGCGGTGGCACCGGCGAGATGCTGGCCAAACTCGCTGACTCCGAGCTCGATCTTGTGAGCATCCTCACCGAGGGCACCGTCAAGGCCATCGCCGGCGGTCTGCCGGTCACGATCCTCCAGGTTTACGTCGAATCGCCGTTGCAGTGGGGGGTGTTTGTGCCGGGCCCGTCGGAGTTCCAAGAACCGGATGATCTAGCCGGCGCTCGGATAGCGATTTCCCGGTTCGGGTCAGGTTCCCACCTGATGGCCTATATCATGGCCGAGCGTATGGGCTGGGCACTCACCGAAGACCAGTTTGTGGTGATCAACAACCTCGAAGGTGCCATTGAGGCGTTTGGTCGGGCCGAAGCAGACCTTTTCCTTTGGGACCAGTTCATGACCCGGCCGCTTGTGCTCGACGGTCGCTTCCGCCAGCTGGGCGTGCAGGAAACACCCTGGCCGTCATTTGTCTTTGCGGCCCGTGATGAGATCCTCACCGGGCGCACCACCGAAGTCGGTCGGGTGGTCGACGCTGTTGTCGCTCAGGCCGGCATGCTGATGGCCAGTGCGACCGGACCTGAACTTGTGGCCGACCGCTACGGCATAGGGTTGGACGCGGCAACAGAGTGGTTCGCGGCCACCACCTTCGCCACGAGGCAACCGATGCCGGCCGACATCGCGACTGATGTGGCCGAGACACTGCAGCGGGCAGGGCTTCAGTAGAACGCGATCAATCAATAGGCCCGACGCAGCCCTACTCGAAAACGTTTCGGTCGGGTACGACCGCGTGGGGTATCAGGTCAACCAACCGCCGGGCCATCTCCAGTTCCAGGGGCGTTGTCACGTGGATGTTGGTTGGCTCACCCTCGACCAATGCAATGTTTCCCCCCATCTGCTCGATCATTTCCAGTTCCTCGGGAGGAAGCTGAGCATCAACGGCCCGCAACTTGCTGTAGGCCTCCATCAAACCGCCGCGGTCAAAGGCACAGGGCGACTGCGCCAGGATCAGGTCTCTCTTGGATAACGAGCCGACCAGCCAGCCGTCGCGGTGGCGTTTGACGGCATCGGCGATGAGGCCCGTTGGGGCGGCGGCGTCGGCTCCGTTCGCTACGGCATCGATGGTTCGTCGGAAGAGATTGGGTCCGGCCAAGGGGTGGGACGCGGCGGCTAAAACCACCACATCTACCTCGTCGGGAACCGCGCTGAGCCCGATCCACGCCGACTCACCATGAGAACCTCCACCCCGAACAATGGAATGGACGGCATCAAGCTCAAGGTCTTCGATCGACTTTCCTGAGGCCGGTTCGTAGTCGGTGGGGAGAACCAGGACCACATGATCGCAGGTGGCGGCCGCGGTGGCCACGACTCGGTCAACGAGGCTGAAGCCGGCGATGGTCTCGAACTGCTTCGGTCGCCCAAACCGCTGGCCCCGGCCGGCGGCCAGCACCACCGCTCCAGTCAGCGGGCCTTCTGGGTTGATCGATTTTCCACTCACGACATCACACCCCGCGCCCTCTGTCCACCCTCCGTGAACAGCCCTTCAATAGCTCTTGGCCTGGTCATGTAGGGTAAGGACTTGTCGTCGACCTGACCACGTTTGTCAACGGTCCGACAACATCGCCGCCCCATCTCACCCGGCAGGCTCGAGTCTCGGTTCCTCGCCCCTTCCATCGCTGTTACCCATGGCTCATTGCGGGATGGGCAGCCGGCGGTCACACTGGTTGAATGAAGCTTTCAGCCACCACTCCGGCCGGACTCGAACCGTCGTTGCACGCTTTCCGCGATGTCGTTGAGGTTGAGACGGATCCATCCGACTATCGGTTTGCGTCAGGAGTTGAACACAACGTGGTGGTGTATGACTCCGGTCATTTGCGAGAGGAGATCGCGGTCACACCGACAGCAGCCGTAGGGATCCGAGCAGAACTCGCCGCCGTCTTGGATCAAGGTCCGGGCATCTTTGTGCTCTCGGGTGCCTTCGAGGAGCCGGTGATCGATCGAGCGTCAGAGGCCTTCGCCGCCATCATCGAGCAGGAAAAGCACGACGGTTTGGGCGCCGGTGATCACTATGCGAAGCCAGGAGCCAACGATCGGATCTGGAATGCGCTGGAAAAGATGGCTGTGGCCGCTCCCCATGAGTTTGTGGAGTACTACGCCAACGACATGGTGGCGCTGGGAGCGCTGGCATGGCTGGGGCCCAACTATCAAGTCAGCGCCCAGGTCAACGTGGTCAACCCCGGTGGTGAGGCGCAGCGTCCCCACCGTGACTATCACCTGGGTTTCATGACCGATGCGATGGCGGAACAGTATCCCGCTCACGCCCACCGGCTCTCCCCGGTCCTCACCCTGCAGGGCGCCGTGGCTCACTGCGACATGCCGGTTGAGACCGGGCCCACGATGTATCTACCTCACTCGCAGAAGTACGTGCCCGGATACCTGTCATGGCGTCGCCCCGATTTCGTGGAGTATTTCGACGCCAACAAGACCCAGCTGCCCCTGCAAAAGGGTGATGTCGTGTATTTCAACCCGGCGTTGTTCCATGGGGCTGGGAGCAACCACACCGCCGACGTCAAACGAATGGCCAACCTTCTCCAGATCTCATCGGCCTTTGGGCGAACCATGGAAACCATCGACACCCTTCGGATGACGAAGGCCGTGTACCCCGCGTTACTGGCGGCCAAGGCAGCCGGTGCCTCACCTGAAGGTCTCGACAACGTCACGGCCACCTGCGCCGAGGGTTACGCGTTTCCCACCAACCTCGACAAGGATTCGCCCATCGGGGGTCTAACCCCGCCTTCGCAACAGGAGATCGTGCGGGAAACCCTCCGAGAAGAGCAGAGCATCGGCCAGCTGATTGGGAGTCTTGAAGCTCACCGGCAACGCCAGCAGTCGGTGTAACACCGGTTGTCAGCCGGTCCCGCCGGTGTGCGATACTGGGAACAGTGAGTGAAACAGTGAGTGACGAGAGCGAAGCATACGGCCAGTACCAGGAGGCCTACGACGCGGCCCGATTGCGCGACGTTCCCTTCGAGACGATGTCGGGCGTTCCGGTCGACTCCGTCTATGGCGACGCCCCGTATCCGGGGCAGTACCCCTACACCCGTGGGGTCTACCCGTCGATGTATCGGTCACGGCTGTGGACGATGCGCATGTTCGCAGGATTCGGCACAGCCGAAGACACCAACGCTCGATTCAAGGAGCTGCTGCGGTCGGGCGGAACCGGCCTGTCAACTGCTTTCGACATGCCAACACTGATGGGCCGGGACTCCAACAGCCCTTGGTCGATGGGCGAGGTTGGACGAGCCGGTGTTGCCGTTGACACCTTGGCCGACATGGAAGATTTGTTCTCCGGAATCGACTTGTCCGCCGTGTCCACGTCGATGACCATAAACGGGCCGGCGGCAATCGTATTGGCGATGTACATCGCCGTGGCTGAGAAGAACGGCGTCGATCCGAAACAACTGGCCGGCACGATCCAGAACGACATCTTCAAGGAGTACCAGGCTCAGAAGGAGTACATCTATCCGCCTCGCCCCTCGGTGCGCGTCGTTACCGACATGATCCGCTACACCGCCGCCGAGATGCCACGCTGGCATCCGGTGTCGATCTCCGGCTACCACATTCGAGAAGCCGGCAGCACGGCGGCTCAGGAGCTGGCCTTCACGCTGGCCAACGGCTTCGCCTACGTGGAGGCCGCGGTTGCCGCCGGTGTTGATGTCGACGAGTTCGCCGGGCGCCTCAGCTTCTTCTTCAACAGTCATTCCGACTTCTTCGAAGAGATCGGAAAGTTCCGAGCCGCCCGCCGAATCTGGGCACGATGGATGAAGGAACGGTACGGAGCCAAACAGGAGCGATCGCTGCTGTGCCGCTTCCACACCCAAACCGCCGGGGTCTCGCTCACCGCTCAACAGCCCGAAAACAATATCGCCCGAGTGGCCATCCAAGCATTGGCTGCCGCGCTCGGCGGCACTCAAAGCCTCCACACCGACTCCTACGACGAGGCGCTGGCGCTTCCCACCGAGAAAGCAGCCCGGATCGCTTTACGCACGCAACAGATCGTGGCCCACGAGACCGGCGTGGCCAATGTGGCCGACCCGCTCGGCGGCGCCCCATTTGTGGAATGGATGACCGACGAGATGGAGCGCCAAGCCGAAGCCATCTTCGCCCATCTCGACGAGCTGGGGAACGGATCAATCCTCGAAGGCGTCTACGCCGGAATCGAAAACGGCTATTTCGTCGGTGAGATCGCCGATTCGGCCTATCGCTTCGAGCGAGAGGTGAATGAAGGACGACGGGTGATCGTCGGTGTCAACGCCTTCACCGAAGGCGACGACAGCAGCGGAGACATCCTTCGAATAGGGGCTGAAACCGAAGAACTTCAGCTAAAGCGCCTGGCGGATGTCAAACAACGTCGAGACGATCAGGCCGTGGCCGCTGCGCTGGCCGACGTGACCGAGGCGGCCCGTTCGTCAACCACCAACCTCATGCCACCGATCCTGGCTGCAGTTCACACCTACGCCACGCTCGAAGAGATCGTACAGGCCATGGAAGTGGAGTTCGGTACCTACGTCGAGAAGGCCATCATCTAAGATCACTCCGGTGGCGGCCTCTTGGCCGATCGCTGCGAACCGATCTGAATCAACCGGGAGAGCAAGCTGACATGAGCGAGGGCGCAACAATCGACACCGGCACCGAATCCAGCACCGCTCTGACTCCCGAGCAAGACGTTCGGCTACGGATCGTTCTCGCAAAACTGGGCCTCGATGGTCACGACCGTGGATTGAAGGTTGTCGCCCGCATCCTGCGAGACGCCGGCATGGAGGTGGTCTACCTCGGTCTCCGACAGACCACCGACAGCATCGTCTCGGCGGCCGAGCAGGAGGATGCCGACGCCATCGGTTTGTCGATGCACAACGCCGGACATCTCACACTGGCCCCGGCGATGGTCAAAGCCTTGGCTGATGCCGGCATGGCCACCCCCGTGATCGTTGGTGGCATTGTGCCCGACGAGGACGTGCAGGCTCTGCTTGACGCCGGGGTGGCCACGGTATTAGGACCTGGTGCTTCGGCCGATGAGGTCGCCCAAGCCGTTCGTGACGCTGTGACCGGCGCCGACTGAGTGTCGGGGAGAGCGCGGATATCAGCCCTGTGAGCGACCGGAATTCCCTGACCGTAAATGAGTTGTACAGCCAAGCCCGTGACGGGAGCCGGCTTGCTATCGGACGGCTTCTGACCCGGGTAGAGCGGGGTGGCGCCGATGCCGACGAGATCAGCGAGCTTTCATACGGTCATACGGGCCGGGCCCACATTCTCGGTATCACCGGGGCCCCGGGCGCCGGTAAATCAACCCTGGTAGGGCAGCTGGTGAATCATCTGGTGGAGCAGGGTCGACGTCCGGCCGTTCTGGCCGTCGATCCATCGTCGCCTCTCACCGGGGGAGCCATTCTTGGCGACCGGATCCGGATGGAATACGAAGCTGCAGAGTGGGGGAGCGGCCAATCGGCCGACGGCGGCGACTCGAAGGTTGGGGCCACCTCGGAGGACCCGCTTGATGAAGCCGCAGCACCGGCTATCAGGCACCGGCCGTTCATCCGCTCTATGGCCACCCGCGGCCATTCCGGCGGTCTCGCGCTCGCCGTGCCTCTGGCGGTCCGATTGTTCGACGCACTGGGTTTCGATCCGGTGATCATCGAGACCGTCGGCGTCGGTCAGGTGGAGGTCGACGTGGTGGGGGCGGCCGACACCGCCGTAGTCGTCGCCACTCCAGGTATGGGTGATGCCGTCCAGGCCAACAAGGCCGGCCTACTTGAGGTTGCCGACGTCTTTGTGGTCAACAAGGCCGACCGGCCCGGAGCCAACGACGTACGACGCGATCTCGATCTAATGCTCGACCTGTCGAAGGTCACCGGCCAGGAAGCCGAAGTCGGCTACCGCCCGCCGATCGTCATGGCCTCGGCGCTGGAAGGAACCGGTGCCACCGACGTACTGGAGGCCATCGCCGATCACCTCCAATTCTTGGAGTCGACGGGTCGACGGCAGGAACGTCGACGCAACCGGATTCGTGCCGAGGTCCGGGCCCGGCTGGAACAAGCGCTGATCCATCGGGTCGACGACCTGCTCGCATCGTCCGAGGGCACCGGCCTGGTCAAACAAATCGAGGTTGGTGACCGATCCCCTACGTCGGTCACGCGAGAGCTGATGGCTCAGATTCTCGGGTCCTAACTAGCCGGTGGGCTGAGCGATCGGGCTATTGCATCGCCGCGAGGATGGCGTCGATTTCTTCGCTGGTGGTGCGAGGGTTGATGAAACAGAACCGGTACACCGGCTTCCCATCGAGACGGCTGGGGACCACGAAGCCGGTTCCACTGGCAATCATGGCTTCCGTGCACTCCTGATATTGCGACTCGGACCAGCCGATCCGTTCGAATACCACGATCGAAAGTCCCGGTTCCCAGACCAGCCGCAGATGGTCGGCCGCCTCGATCTTGGCTGCCGCCTCGGCCGCCAGTTCGAGGGTGCGTTCCACCGCCTCGCCGTAGGTTCGAGTGCCGTAGCAGGCCAAGGAGAACCAGAACGGCAGACCACGTGGTCGCCTGGTGAGCTGTATGGCGAAGTCGCTGGGGTTCCAGTCGCCGTAGATGTCAAGAAACTCCAGGTACTCGGCATGTTGAGCATGGACCGCTCTTGCTTGATCAGGATCTCGCCACAGCAGCGCGCAGCAGTCGAATGGCGCAAACAGCCATTTGTGGGGATCGATGATGACCGAATCGGCGAGTTCGATTCCATCGAACAGGTGACGGGCCGACGGTGCGGCCATTCCGGCTCCGCCGTATGCCGCGTCGACATGGAAGAAAACGCCGCGCTCCCGGCACACCTCGCCGATGGATCGCAGATCATCGATGATCCCAAGGTTGGTTGAGCCCGCGGTGGCGACAACACCGGCCACCCGATGACCGTGTTCGTCCAACGCCGCAGCGATCTGGGCCCCTGTGAGTCGGCGGTCCTTTCCGGTGGTTACGGGGATCGGGTCGGCGTCCATGATTTTGGCTGCGGACGGAACCGACGAGTGGGCCGTGTCGGAGACGAGGAAGGCCCAACGGTCGGGCCGATCGAGCCCTTGGGCTCGCAGCCGGGCCTCGGCCGATCCGCGGGCACCGACCAGAGCCGAGAGGTTACCGATGGTGCCCCCCTGGACAAATACGCCGCCCGATTGGTCATCGAGGCCGGCCAGGTCGCAGAGCCAGCGCAAGGCCTCGTTTTCGGCGTAGGCGGCTCCGGCACCCTCCAACCACGAGCCTCCGTAGATCGACTCGGCTCCGACCACCAGATCGAACAGAATGGCCGCTTCGGTCGGCGCTGCCGGGATGAATGACAGATACCGGGTGTTGTCCACCGAGAGACAGGCCGGCGCCAGCACGTCGGTGAATGCTTTGAGCGCGGCGTTGGAGCCGATGCCGTCTTCGGTGATCGTTGGGCCGCCGAGCGACTCAAACAACTCCTTGGCCGAGGCCGAACGGCCCATCGGGGTCGGCTCCAGCGAGACGCGGTCTTTGGCGTAGGCCAGGATGTCGTTGGCCAGCGCGTCGATTTCGGGGGTGAATTCGTGCATCATCCTTCCAAGCGGTCGAAATCAGTAGGAATTGAGGGAACAGAGTTGAGTGACAGGGTGTGTCCGGCCTCGTTCAAGGACGATCATCCGGCCTCGACAAGTTGGGCGAACTCGTCGTCGATGGCCTGTTCATCGGCCGAGTCAAGGCCGCCCCAAGTGAACAATCTAGATCTGGTTTCGCTATCGGGAAACAATACAGGAGACCGGGCCAGCTCGGCGCCAAGGGGTCCGCGAGCGGCCAACTCCGATCGAACGCCGATCACCGGCGAGATGTACGAAACCCATTCGGTGATTCTGGCCGCATTGATCGGGTCGTAGACGAAGTTCATGAAACGGCCGGCGGCACCGATGGCGGCGGAGCCGGTGGGAATCACCATCGTGTCGAACCACTGAATGCCACCCT
The DNA here is from genome assembly GCA_965216355.1 of Acidimicrobiales bacterium. Lineage (GTDB taxonomy): Bacteria > Actinomycetota > Acidimicrobiia > Acidimicrobiales > SZUA-35 > JAHELU01. Next base: position 4,314,650 of record CBDCFR010000013.1, on the reverse strand, counting down.
CATCGGGAATGACAAACTCGATGTCGGGCCGCTCGGCTTGCAGGAGCGCCACGTCGCCCGACCAGGCCATCGCGGCGGCTAGCTCGCCCGACTTGAGCTTGTCGGCAAAGTCACCGTAGGTGAAGGCTCCGATCTGGCCTTGGTCACGGGCATTGGTGACGGCCGCCATCGCCGTGGCCACGGCGGAAATGGTTGGCCTCGATGGATCATCACCATTCTGCAGCATTACCAGACCCAGTGCTTCTCTCATCTCCCCGATGAAACCAACCCGTCCGGCCAGGGCCGGGTCGAACAGGTCGGCGACCGATGTAATGGGCCGACCGGTGAGGGCTGGGTCATAGGCGATTCCCGTGATTCCAGCTTGCCATGGCATCTGGTATCGACAGCCACGATCCCAAGCGTTGGTGAGGAAAGCGGGGTCGATGTTTGCGTGGTTGGGGATGACCTCGAGCGGCAGCCGCTCGGCCCAGCCGTTGGCGATCATCTCGGCGGCGCGCCAGTTGGTGACAACCACAATGTCCCACAGGGGAGGGGTGGTTTCCACAGCACCGCTTTTCACCAGCTCGAACCCGGTGATGTTGTCGACATACGATGGGTCATAGGAGACGATGATGCGCTCCCTCGCCATCTCCGAAAGGGTGCCGCCGGCGTAGTTGACGTCGTCGTTCTCATCGGCATCGATGTACTCGGGCCAATTCAAGACGCTGAGCCTCGTCTGCTCCCCCAGGTCCGAGGTCCGTTGCGTCGTCGAAACCGAACACGCCGCCAACCCAAACGCACCGATCCCGGCTGCTCCCAGGTTGCCGAGGAAACGGCGGCGGCTGATTTGCGGTGGATCCATCATCGGTAGTCTGCCAGCCTTCGTTGGATCGCCACGATGGCCAACAGGGCCGCCACCACGGTCAGGAACAGGCACCACCACGGGTTGAATTCAACTGCATCGGATGCCGTCTGTATGCCGTCGCTGAATTGATCCCGGTTGTCGAGCAGCACCGACTCGATCGCTGTGTTGACACCATTGAACGTGGCCACACCATCGCCCTGGAACAACGCGGCTGCCGCCGTCTGCCCACTTGTGATGTTCATGGTCCGGATTTCATCGATCACCGCAAGATAGCGACTCCATCGCACCTGGAGGGTTCGAGCCGCTGCCTGCTCACGATCCGAGTCGGCCGCGGCGGCCAACGCCAATATCTGGTTGTCACCGGCCGAGATCAGCTCGTCGATTTCAGCCGAGTTCGCCGTCGTCTGTGAAGGTTCGTCGAGCAACGCCAGGGCCAGTTGAGACTGAAGATCGAAGGCGATGTTCTGCATTTCGGAACTGGCACCGATCGCATCGTAACCTCCGGTGTCGGCGTCGCTCAACGCCAAAACCCGGGTGGCGTTGCCGAACGTGAGTAAGCCGATCAAACCGGCCAAGGCCAAGGTCGAGAGAACGAGAAGTGGATTGAAGACGCGGCGGGTTCGGCGGGCCAGGCCGATCTGCATGATCACCATCGCGGCGAGACTCAACATGCCGACCGGGAGGGCCAGTCCGATAAGCAGCTCACCCTGATCGGTCTCGTCGGTGTAGCGCTGCTGCCCGAATGCCGTGATGGCGTTTACCGACGGGGCGATCTCGTTGTCAACAATGTTGAGTGCGCTGCTCAGGCGTTGGTTGGCGTCGGGTAACTGATTGAGTTTGGCCAGTCGAGCCGACTCAACCGCTCCGCTGTAGGACGCCAGTGCGGCTCCGATATTTTGTAGCTCGTTTTGGGCCTCGGCCGATTGCCCGATGTCGGCCGACACGGCAGCGAGATGTTGGTGAGCTCGGCCAAGGGCGTCGTCATACAGGTTTCGATTGACCCGGTCCTCCACGCCGGCGACGTCGACCGAGAGGTGAGCCGCCGCTGCCGCCGTGTTGGCCTCGGCCACGCTGGCGAACAGATCCTGCAGTTCGATCAACGCTGGACCGGTGGAATCGGTTGTGGATCGGGCGGCGCCTTGGACCACGAAGCTCCCCAGCACGGCCAGCGCTCCGGTGGCAGCGATAAGCAACGGCAGGACAACAGTCCAGCGTTGAAGGAAACCCACCGTCGATCCGCCGGCGAACCGCTGTATCCGGGCTGCGGTTGCCAGCGCAGCCTGATCGGGGACTACTGGTACCGGTTTCCCGATTGCACCTGCTCTACCCGAACCGGGCGGGTGCTCTCCGGCAGGCCGCCCTGGTGGCGGAGGAGGAGTGAAGGTCGTCATGTCGACAACCAGCTTAGGTCGGCGGCGCTGCGGCGGCGTTTCATCCCGCTACGGGGATGCGTCCGAGGCTTCCGGTCTGGATGGATGCCGGGCTAAAACGCCCAGTACAAACTATGCTCGAAGCACTGTGGCGTTGGAATCTGGACTGGTTGGAAACCCTGCGGGTGTTGGATATGGCCGGTAGCGTTCCGCTGTCTCCAGTTGGCGAGTTGGAGCGCCGCGAGACCGCAGTTGCCGGGCTACGAGCCGGGGTGGTTGAGATGGAGGAATCCCCCTCGTACCTGATGCTGTCCGACGCCGCCCCCGGTACCACAACCGCCAGCCGATACTCTGCTCCGATTGCCGAGGCCCAAGATCTGTGGTTTCTGCTCGACGCCGCCAGCAATCATCTTGGTATCGCCCGTAGGTACGCCGATGAGCAACAGCTCACTGCGTCGTCGATCGATCGGAAGAAGCTACAAGGCCTCCAGGAGTTGCTGGCGCGTCCGGTTGTGGTCGCGGCGTCTCCCGACCAGTCGAAGCTGGCGGGCACGACCATGTCATTTCAGCAGGCCCTCGCCCTCCTGCACCAGCGCCACGATGCGCTATATCAAGGCGTGGCCAAGGTGGATCACGTCTGGTTGAACGTGTTGCCTCGGATTGAAGCGGCGCGGGAAACAGCGGCTCGTCTCCGAACCGAAGCCCGTGACCTGGGAGTGACGGAGCCCCTAATCGGCCGAGTTGAAAATCGGGCCGAACAGCTGGCCGATCTGCTGATGACTGATCCGGTCGCGGTTGAGGACGGTGATGGCCTTGAGCTCGACCGTATGGTCAGTGAGGCCGCTCGCCAAATGGCCACCCTGCGGTCCGGTTTCGACAATCTCGACTCCGACCTGAGCGGGACCGAGGAACGGCTGGCAAACCTGAGGGTTATGCGGTCACGAGCTGCAGCCGCCGCGGCTGAAGCCAGCGCCAAGATCCTTGGCCCGCACGAGATGGCCGCCGTTCCCACAGCAGCCATTTTGGATGGCGACGGAGGAATGGCTGATCAACTGGACGAGGTGTTCGCCTTGGCCCGCCAACTGGACCGGGCTCGGTGGACCCAGCAGCGAGCGGTTCTGGATACCTGGCTGTCCAAAGTCGATCGTTTGGAACAGCAGCTGGCCGAGGCCGAACGACGGAACCGGGCCCCGCTCGACCAGCGCGATGAACTTCGAGGTCGCCTGCACGCCTTTCAAGCCAAGATGGCTGCCACCGGAAAAGCCGAAAATCCATCGGCGATGAAGCTGGCCGACGATGCCTGGACCGAGCTCTACACTGCACCAACAGACCTGACCAACGCTGAATCGGTCATCGCCGAGCTGGCGGCCGAACTACGAAAGCCCTGATTGATGTCCACTGTGGCCTGCACCGAGGCCGGCTGTACCGGTTCCATCGCCCTTGACGGATACTGCGACACATGCGGTGCCCGCCCCGGTAGCGCTGCGGCACCATCGTCCGCTTCTTCCGCCGCGCCCGCGCCGTCGTCGCAGGCGGCCAAAGTCGCGGTTGAAATCCCGATTGGCTCAGTGTGTGGTCGCGATGGCTGCACTGGTTCCATCGCACCCGATGGCTACTGCGACTCGTGCGGCCTGGCGGCGTCGAGCTCCGGGGCTGCGGCTGCGGTAGCGGCCTCGCAAACGGGATCGAGCGGTTCGCTGTCGACAACACGTGCAGGCGGGTATAACGGTGACGTCCCGTCCATCGCTGTTCCGGTGGCTCCGTCGATATCGACCCGGGTGGCGCAGACGAAGGGAGGCGGCGACAGTCGGCGCACTTCTACTTCGCGGCGTACCGGGTCAACCCGATCCGGAATCGGGCTAGGTCTGGTTACCGTCGCCCCCACCGCCATCGGCGATCCCGCTCAGGCGGTGATGTCGGAACAAGAGATCATGGCCGTGCTGGGTGAGGTTCCCGAAGACGATCGTCAGTGCACGTCTTGTGGCAAACCGGTGGGTCAAGCTCAGGACGGGCAGCCGGGCCGGGTGAAAGGCTTCTGCGGCTACTGCCGTACCCCATTCGACTTCGTCACCAACTCACCGGGGCTCTCGAACGGCGAGTTGGTGGCCGGGCAGTACGAGATCCTAGGACCGCTGGCTCACGGAGGAATGGGTTGGATTTACCTCGGGCGTGACAAAGCCGTGTCCGACCGCTGGGTTGTGTTGAAAGGTCTCCTTAACGAGGACGATCCCGATGCGATCGCGGCGGCCGTGGCGGAACGACGGTTTCTCGCCCAGATCGAACACGCCAACATCGTCAACATCTACAACTTCGTAACCCATAGGGGAGCGGGGTACATCGTGATGGAGATGGTTGGCGGCGAATCCCTGAACGCGAAGCTGAAGAAACGCCGTGCCGGCAACGGTGGTGTGCCTGATCCTCTGCCGGTGGCTGACGCCATCGCCTACGTCCTCGGCATACTCCCGGCCTTTGGGTACCTGCACGACCTAGGTCTGGTCTACAACGACCTCAAGCCCGCCAACATCATGGCTGTTGGCGATGACGTGAAGCTGATCGACGTCGGCGCCGTAATGAGGGCCGATGATCCTCAGGCTGCGATCTTCGGCACCGAAGGCTTCCAGGCCCCTGAGGTGGCCGACGTCGGCCCGTCGGTGGCTTCAGACCTGTACACCGTGGGGCGGACTCTGGCGGTGTTGATCATACGGTTCGTGTTCCACACCGGCCCCTATCACTACAGCCTGCCGTCACAGGCCGAGGAGCCTCTATTCGCACAGTGGGAGTCGCTCTACCGATTCCTGCTGAAGGCCACGGCGCGGCACCCCGACGACCGGTTCCAGACAGCCGAGGAAATGCAGCACCAGCTCACCGGCGTGCTCCGGGAGATCGTGGCGATCACCCAGACCCAGCCCCGAGCGGCGGTATCAACCGAGTTCGAGCCCGACCAACTGTCCCACCTGTTGCTCGACGCGGCCGAACAGTTCTCGGCCACCGATGTCGATTGGCGCATCCTGCCACCGGCTCGAATCCATGAAGATGACCCGGCGGCCGTGTTCCTTCTCGATCTGCCGGAGAACAATCCGGCCCCCAACCTCAACGCCATCGCCTCGGTGGTCGAGTCGCAACAGGTGGCGGTATCAAACGAGCTGCTCCTGCGATATTCCTGGGAGTTGATTCAGTGGATAGGCCGAGCCGATAGGCGGGACTCGGCCGCGTTCCGTTTGCAGTTCGGCGCCGATCCGATGGCGGTGCTCGACACGGTCGAGGCCAACGACCCGTGGGACTGGAGGGCTTGGTGGTATCGAGCCATCTTTCTCCTGCAGAGCAATCGGGCTCCGGAGGCCGCCGAGCTGTTCAGCCGAGTCTGGACCGAGGTGCCGGGGGAAACGGCGCCGAAGATGGGCGTTGCGCTGGCCGCTGAGCGAGCCGGGCAGATCCCGAGGGCGCATCAGATCTACGACTGGATCTCCCGCTCCGACGCCGGCTTCGTATCCGCTGCCTTCGGGCTGGCCCGCTGCAATATCAGCACCGCAAAGGTCTCCGAGGCGGTAGCCGCATTCGACCGTGTGCCGTCCTCGTCGGCGGCCCACTACGACGCCCAAGTGGCGGCGGCCCGTACATTGGCGAGCAGCACCGGCAGTCAGCATCCTTCGGTTGACGATCTGGCCATTGCCTCGTCAATTATCGATCGTCTTGAACTCGATGCGGCGGAACGGGCATCGATCTCGGCTGAGATCTACGAGCAGGCCTTGGTCGGGCTTGGGGCCGGGCGCATCAAACACGGCAGTGTCGAGTTGCTCGGCCGACCGGCAACCGAAGATGACCTCAGGCGTGGCCTTGAGGAGACCTATCGCATTCAAGCTCGGCTTACGGCAGACGAATCGGCTCGAATCGAGTTGCTGGACAAGGCCAACAGCATTCGCCCGTGGAGCCTGTTCTGAGATGACATCGTCAAACGTGGATCCAGACATGAGTAGCCCGGAGTCCGACGGCAGCACCCCCCTCGGAGCAACCGAGACGGCGATCGCCTTCGAGCCGGCAAACGAGCAGGTGGTTTGCTCAAGCTGCGGTGAGTCGAACCCTCCTGCGCTCAGCTGGTGTGAAGCCTGCGGTCACGATCTCGATGAGGCCCCGAAACCAGCATGCACCGCTTGTGGAGATGCCGCGGTCGAGGACGATGGTTACTGTCATTCGTGCGGACATCGCCAGCCGGTGGCCCGCGATCACGTGGTGATGAATGAGAGCACTGTGGTAGCCGTTTCCGATCGGGGTAAGAGGCATCACCACAATGAGGACGCCGTTGCAATAAGGGGGGTAGGACAATCGGTGGCCATCGTGGTGTGCGACGGAGTGTCCTCGACTCCCGGTTCGGCCGAAGTTTCGGCGGCTGCGGCGGAGGCGGCTGCCACCTTCCTGGGCGAGCATCTCGAAAATGAGCGACCTGATGGCGCAGACGATTCCGACAACGACGACGCCCAATCCGGCGCGGTCGACGAGGACACGATGTTGGCCGCTGTGGCGGCGGCTCAGGCCGCGACCCTTGAAGCAGCCGAGACCGCCGATGCCGACGAACACAACCCTCCGTCGACAACCTTTGTGGCTGCCGTCGCCCGCTTCGACGGTGAGACTGACGATGGCGAGAACGAAGTGGTGGACGTCTCCGTGGCCTGGCTGGGCGACAGCCGAGCCTATTGGGTTGACGATGAGGCCCAGTTGCTCACCGAGGATCACGAAATCGCCAGTGCCCTAACCCGTTGGTTGGGTCCGGACGCTGGGATCTTCCAACCCGATGTGGCCCACTATCGTTTCTCGCGCGCAACACCTGACCAACACAACGGTGGTTCTTCTGGGACACTGGTGGTGTGTAGCGACGGGCTTTGGCGGTATTTCGACACTGAAATCGGCGAGCCGATCGAGTCTCTCCTTGAGAGGTTTCGAGGCTTGCCTGGTGTCGATTTGGCCGAGGCGCTTGTGGGTTTCGCCAATGAGCGGGGCGGCCACGACAATATTTCAGTAGGGCTGTGGCCGGTGGCGATGCCGGAAGCAGCGTCGACCATCCAAGAACCGGACTCGCAAGCTACCGGCCAGTCAGGTGAGCTTGAACAGGATCCAACCCTTCAGTAGAAGGTTGAGGAGAAAAACAGAACAATGACAGATTTCGCTGCCGAGGTATTCCAAAACGAGTTTCTTCCAACCGGGGCCGACACCGTTGATGCGGTGGTGACCGTAACCTCGGCGGAAGGTGCATCGGCGGGATCCAGCACGCCGCGTTCCGACGCCGTTGAGATCATTGTCATCGACACCTCCGGCTCTATGCAGGAGGAGGGCGGCCGAAAACTCCGTGGGGCCATCGAGGCCACGCAGGCCGCTGTCGACACGATCGATGACGGCTGTCATTTCGCCATCGTCGGGGGCACAGCAGGTGCCTACATGATCTATCCGAACGACGGGCTGGCCGTCGCCGACCAGCGGAGCAGGGCCGAGGCCAAGAGCGCCGTGGCTCGGGTTCGAGCACGAGGTGGCACGGCGATTGGGAGCTGGCTGCGGGCCGCTGCCTATTTAGCGGCCCAGCGGCCCGACGCCATTGCCCACGCACTCCTGCTCACCGACGGTAAGAATCAGAACGAACAACCGGCCGAGCTGGACAAGCGGATCAACGAGTGCATTGGTCGGTTCCAATGCGACGCTCGAGGCTTGGGCGTCGATTGGGACATCAGCGAGCTGCGGAAGGTGGCCTCGGCACTGCTCGGCACCGTTGACATCATCCCCCGTCCGGAAGACATGCACGCCGAATTCACCCGTCTCACCGAAGCGGCAATGGGTAAACAGGTGGGCAGCGTGGCTCTGCGCTTGTGGACCCCGAAGGGATCGGTCTGCGAGTTTGTGAAGCAGGTGTCGCCGACTCTGGAAGACCTGACGTCGATGGCGTCATCGGTGAATCCTCTTACCAACGAGTACCCGTTGGGAGCCTGGGCCGGAGAGGAATCCCGGGACTACCACATCCGAGTCCGCATCCCGGTCGGCGCCGTTGGTGACGAACGCCTTGCGGCCCGGGTGATGCTCACCATCGACGGTGTCGATCAGCCGGCGGCATTGGTGCGGGCCATCTGGACCGACGACGAACGTCTTTCCACCAGAATCAATCGTGAGGTCGCACACTACACGGGCCAGGCCGAGCTGGCCGACGCCATCGCGGAGGGTCTAGCAGCCCGTGAGTCGGGCGACGCAAAGACCGCGACCGTCAAGCTCGGACGCGCCGTGCAGTTGGCACACGAAGGCGGCAACGACGATACCGTCCGCCTCCTCCAGAAGGTGGTTGAGGTTGACGACGCCGCCAGCGGGACCGTTCGACTCCGTCGCGACGTGGAAAAGAGTGATGAGATGGCTCTCGATGTACGATCGACCCGCACGGTACGGGTTAACAAGAAGGGGAGCTGAACGAGATGGCGGCAACAACCTGCGCCAACTGTGGCGAGACCTGCAACTCCGACGACCTCTTCTGCGAGCGCTGCGGGTACGACTTCATCACCGGCTCGCTCCCATCGGCGACCCAGGACTCGCAGAGTCCCGCCGCTGGCGGGATCGACGTCAACGGTGCCTCCGACGTTGAGGTTGCCGCAAGTCTCACCGCTGATATGCCTCCGGTTCCGTCACTGGTGGACCCATCGGCCACCAGTATCCCCAAGGTCAAGGTCAAGGTGTCAGCCGACGAGGCGTTCTTTAAGGCAATGGTCACCGAGGGTGAGGTGTCGTTACCCGACCCGCTACCGCCTGAACACGAGCTTGAGCTGTTTGGTGAGGAACTTCACATCGGGCGTACGTCCGACAATCGAGGGGTACATCCCAATATCGACATCGAAGCTCTCACCGGTGATCCGGCGGTTTCCACCAAACACGCTGTTCTGCGGGTGGCTCTCGACGGGTCGCACACCATCACCGACGTCGGGTCGACCAACGGCACCTTCGTCGATGATTTCGGTGGAGAGCCGGTGACCCAAGGCATCCCCATTCCGATCGGACCGGCCAGCGTCGTCTACGTTGGCGCCTGGACCAAACTCCAGATCAGCACTCCCTGAGTTGAGCTGAGCTGAGCGGTCAAGGTCAACCCAGCGGAAGGTCGCTCCTAACCGGTGGGGGCGAAGCAAGCCACGAGCGCGGTGTCGGCCCCGTGAGGATTGGTCGCCGGGTCCACCTCGTAGATCGGAACTTGAACCAGTTCTGGTTTGGTGATCGTTCCCGACTGCTGGAGCCCGTCAAAGCACGGGCCGAAGCCGGCCTTTTCAAAGAATTCCTCGTTGATACCGAGGCATATCAGGCCGCCGACTCTCACTGTGCGAACGAGGCCATCGATGGCTTCCGGCCCGACGTGGCCATGGGTGAACGTGCCGGCGCTGATGAGGCCTCCGTAGCTGCCGTCGGCAATGTCCATCGGCTCCAGAACATTGGCCTCGATGAGGTTGCGGTAGACCGGTACGCCGTCGTTGTGCTTTTGGGCCGCCACTGACAGCATCTCCGGTGACAGATCGAGACCGTCGATCGGAGCGGGGCTTAGATCACGCAGCGCCTCACCAACCACACCGGTACCGCAGCCGACGTCGAGCACGGCTTCGTCGTCGTCAAGCACCGCTCCGGCTCGTCCGGCGAAGATGGCCACGACGGTTTGGTGATAGACGTATCCCATCCGTTCGATAAACGATTCGTCAAACGAGTCGGCCCACTGCCGGTAGAGCGCCCTAACCTCGTCGGGACCGTCCAAGGAGTAGGCGTCGTCAAGTCCTGGAAGATCACTCATCAGATTGCTCCCCGCTTTCTCCATGCCGCACTGGGTCGGTGGGCCGATAGGGTTCAGTGTCGTCGCCTTGTCGACGATAGTTTCGCTATTGGATCGTCATGCAGTTTTGAAAGGCTGATCCGGAACTACCATGCTCAATCATTCGATTCTGGCCGTGATTGCGGCCGAAGACAGCGGCGGCAACTTCGTATCGCTTGAGGTGGCCACACGCCACTGGGTGGTACTAGGTGTCATCGTAGTGGTCCTGCTGGCCATCGACCTGTTTCGTCACCGCGACGATCACGAACCGTCGTTTCGGGAAGCGCTGACCGAGTCAACACTTTGGGTTGCCTGCGGCCTGGCCTTTGCCGTATACGTGCTGATCAGCTTCGGCGATCAGGCCTTCGCCGAGTACATCAGTGGCTACCTCATCGAGAAGGCCCTGAGTGTCGACAACGTCTTCGTTTGGTCAATGTTGTTCACGTCGATGGCGATACCGCTCAAGTATCAGCATCGAGTGTTGTTTTACGGGATCTTCGGGGCGCTGGTTCTGCGGGCGATCTTTATCTTCCTCGGAGCGGCGCTGCTCGATCAGTTTGTCAACCTGCTCGTGGTATTCGGTGTGTTCCTTATCATTACCGGCCTGAGGCTCCTGCGCCACACCGAAGACGAGGGTGACGTCAGCTCCAGCACGGCGGTGAGGATGCTGAAACGGTTCATTCCGGTGACCGACACGTTCGATGGTCACAAGTTCTTGACCAGAGTCAACGGGCATCGTGTAGCCACCCCTCTTTTGGCGGCCTTGGTGGTCGTTGAGTTCACCGACTTGATCTTCGCCATCGACTCGGTTCCGGCCATCTTGGCGGTGTCGAAGGAAGAGTTCCTGGTCTTTTCGTCCAACGCCTTCGCCATCCTCGGCCTACGGGCCATGTACTTCCTGCTCGCCGACGCCAAGGAACGGTTCCACTACCTCAATCACGGCTTGGGGTTCATCCTCATCTTCGTCGGTATAAAGATGACCATGTCGCGCTGGGGGTATCACCTCAACGTGTGGGTGTCGTTGGCCATTATCGGTGCGTTGCTGGTCGCGGCCATCGTGTTTTCCGAAGCGCGGAACCGGCGAGAAGCGCAGGAAGAAATCACAGCGGGGACCTGACCTATCGTCACCTTTGGTCGGCACTAGCCGATAGGAGGTGGTGGCACGGCCAAACCGATTTCACGAAAATCCGGAGCTCGACTACGGCTGGCTGGCGCGGTTGTGGCCCGTGGCGATCTTGTTTCACCTGGCCGGCAACAGCTACTTTCTCGCCGCTCTTTTCCAGGGGACCACAAATACCATCGGCGCAGCCCAAGTCTTGGTGGCCATTGCGTGTCTCATGGTCCTGGCTCGGCCGCGGCCAACCACCGGAATCCTTTTGGCCATCTCGTTTCTGACCGTCACCTGGCTCAAAGCCCCTCGGATCGGCAACCATGAGGTTCTGCTTGCGCTGGTCAGCCTGGCGCTGCTGATATCAGCGGTTGTGTTCGACGAGCAATGGCTCAAGCGGAGCGCGAGCGGCCTGCGCTGGATCTTCGTCATCGCCTACTCGGCTATGGCGATCTCCAAGCTCAACACCGGGTTCTTCTCCGAGCAGTCAAGCTGCGCTGTGCTCTTCGGCGATGAGCTGGGCCGGTGGATCGGGGTTGAGCCCTCGGCCAGTTCGCTGCTGTCGCGCACATCGATCGTGGTCGCTGCGGTCGTCGAGCTGACGATTCCGGTGCTGTTGATCGTGCGGCGCTATCGAAATCTCGGGGTGGTGGTAGGTCTGGTCTTCCATACGGGCCTGGCGTTGGATCCTGTGGCCCACGTGTTTGACTTCACCTCGGTGCTGATCCCGATGTTCCTCCTGTTCAGCGCCGGCGAAGTTCAAGTTGATCTGCAGGCCACGCTCGATCGGCTGGCGGCACCGTTCAGAGGGTCCGGCGTAGCGGTGATGGCCGCTCTGGCCGTTGGCCTCGAGGCGACGATCCTGTCGCTGGGGGGCGAGCAATGGTGGCTGCCCTTCCCCGTCTGGCTGCTCTACGCCACCGGGACCATCAGCTTGGTCGTTAGCCGCCTACTGGCCAACCTTCGAGGCTCTGGAGATCTCGGGGGAGACCGTGTCGGTCTTCGCTTCGCCATCGTGCTTTTTCCGGTGGTGGCGTTGACGGTGATGAACGCATTGTCGCCGTATCTCACGGTGCGTACTGCGGCCGGATTCAACATGTATTCGAACCTCGAGACGATGGTGGCCGAGCCGAATCACCTGGTGCTTTCGGGCACAACGACAGCTCGTACGACGGAGCTGTTCGAGGTTGTGGAGACACCCGAAGACCACGCTCTCGCCTACTATGTCGACTCCGGTCTCGGAGTGCCCTCCGAGAACCTTCAGCGGTTCCGTTACCAGCACGGTTCTGAGGGTGATGGCCTGGTGTTACTCCGACCCCTCGTCAGCCCAACGGATGATCTGGTGACGCTGGAGGAGATGCCGGCGCCGCCATCCGGATGGCAGGGCCTTCTGGCCTACAAGCTGGCCTACCGTAGGTCGGCCGACCTACACACCCCGGCCCGGTGTCTCAGGGAGTGGGGTCCAATTGGCTAGGAGCGGTGCGGTCGGTGAGGGCAATTGTTCATGCCGGCTGGGCCTTGCCGCCTATGCAGTTCAACACGGATTTCTCCGACGGTTCTAAGGTCAGCCCGTTTTGGGACCGAATACAAGAGATATGAATCCGGAGACTGTGACCATGATTCACGAGTACCTGGCAGCGAGGGTGCTGCCAAAGGAGACGACCGAGCGAGGAGCCTCGCTGGTCGAGTACGCCTTGCTGATGGCGTTGATAGCCGTTGTGTGCATCGGAGCAGTGACGTTCCTCGGCAACGCCACCGCCGACAGCTACAGCGATCTCGGCGCCTCGCTGAACTAGAAGCACCGGGTGCGTCACTCCGACTTGCGGAGGCCACTTCGCTGACCGGTCGACCGACAATCCTCAATTGGTTAGGCGGAAAGGACGAGGGAAACCTCGTCCTTTCTGATTTCTACGCTTCCGGTGGCGACCGCTACCACTCGTCGACGTCTACGACCCCTTCGGCCGCTGCCTGGTTGGCCCAGCCGGTGTTTGGATTGGCCAGATAGGCGTAGGAACGCACAATCTCGCCGTCGGTCTCGATCCAGTCGACGAGATGAAGGCCTAGTCGGTTGACTATGGTCGCGGCGAATCGATACTCGGCCAAGTCTCGTTCCGCCACCACATGCCAGTCGAGGGTGCGCGCCGTAAACAGGATCACGTTTCTGGGATTGTTTTGGCGCTCAACTCTGTCGGAGAGCCATCCCAACACCGGAATCAGGCCCTCTCCAAACCTCGTGAGCACACCGAAATCCACACAACAACCGTTGTGGTCGGTGACCAGTACGGCGTGGGCGAAGGCGAACTCGTCGCTGAGCTCAAGAGCCAACCCGAGAGCATCACGAAAGCTGGAAACAGTGGACGGAACAGGAACGATGGGCACACGAGCCTCCTTGGACGAACCGTCTGTGGCGACGGTGAACCTCCGATGGTCGTGACCATGATCCGGGGGAGAATCTGTGCGCTTGTGCGTCAGGTGCTTCCGGGCTGTTTCGACCGTAACCAACAGCTGTGACACTCACGGCTACGACGGAACGCCGTGACTAGGGCCGTATCGATAGCCGGTTCGCCATCCACCTGGGCTATAGGTCGAAGCCGGTTCGTTGGCAGATCGCTCGCAGAGCGAAGCTCGATCGCACCCTGGTCACGCCGGGGAGAGGGGTGAGGTAAGTGCGATGGATCCGTTCAAAGTCGGCTACGTCGGCACAGGCCACTTGAACGAGATAGTCGGCATTGCCGGCCATCAGGTGACAGCTCATCACCTCGGGAATGTCAACGATGGCGGCTTCAAAGGCATCGAGAGCCTGCTCCGATTGCCCTGTGAGCGAAACCTCGACAAACACCGTCGTTGACTTGCCGACGGCGTTGCGGTTGATCAACGTCACGTAGTTCTCAATCACGTGGGCGTCCTCCAAAGCCCGAACTCGCCGTAGCGTGGCCGAGGGGGAAAGCCCGACGGCGGCCGCCAGATCGGCATTGGTCTGTCGACCGTTGGTCTGTAGCTCGTTGAGGATGAGGCGGTCGATGTCATCGATGTTCATTGGTCCGTCCGAACGGCGAGCGCAAAGGGCTGGTTGTGCATGGGTGTGGCCTTAGATCCGAAGTTTGCACAATAATCTTCTAGAACAGAGTCCGATGTCAACAGAACGAGTTATGAACAAGCATTTCTGATCACGTTTTTGCAATCGGCAGCTTCATTTGATGAGCTACAGTCGCGGATAAGCCCGTTGGCGCGGGCTTGTGGCTGCTGGGGCCAACCTCCGATCCACTGGAGGGCAACGCCACCGCCACCCGAGCTGCCGGACGTTCCGGCACGTCCGACAAAAAAGGGGAGAGCAACGATGCTCGTAGGAGTTCCTAAGGAAGTGAAAGACCGCGAGCTGCGGGTTGGCCTCACGCCCACCAGTGCTCGTGAACTGATCCTCAACAGCCATTCCGTTATCGTGGAATCCAATGCCGGTGTCGGCATTGGTGCGTCCGACGACGACTACCGCGCCGTTGGGGCCGAGGTTGTGGCCGAGGCCGCCGAGGTTTTTGCCCGGGCCGACATGGTGGTGAAGGTCAAAGAGCCGCAGGCTCCCGAGCGAGCCATGCTTCGTCCCGGCCAGGTCCTGTTTACCTACCTCCATCTGGCTCCCGATCCCGAGCAGACCAAGGACCTCATCTCAAGCGGCGCTACTTGCATCGCCTATGAGACCGTGACCGATAACAACGGTGACCTGCCGTTGCTGGCTCCCATGTCGAAGGTGGCCGGCCGCATGTCGATCCAGGCCGGCGCTCATTCACTTGAGGGTCCTCAGGGCGGCGCTGGCCTGCTCCTGGGTGGCGTGCCCGGGGTTGCTCCCGCCAAAGTCGTAGTGATTGGTGGTGGCGTTGTGGGCTCGAATGCCATCGAAATGGCCGTCGGTATGGGTGCCGACGTAACTGTTCTCGACCGTCAGGTCGAGGTTCTTGACGAGCTGGCCGCTCGATTCGGATCGGCCCTCAAGACCGTCTACTCCACCGGTGCCGCTCTTGACGACTTGGTGGTTGACGCCGATCTGGTGATCGGCGCCGTGCTGGTGAAGGGTGCTCGGGCTCCACGTCTCGTTACCGCCGAGATGGTCAAGGCGATGCGCGCCGGTTCGGTATTGGTCGACGTTGCCATCGATCAGGGTGGCAGCATGGAAACGGCCAAGGCGACAACCCACAGCGATCCCACATACGTGGTCGATGACGTTGTTCACTACTGTGTGGCCAACATGCCGGGAGCGGTCCCCAAGACCTCAACCTACGCACTCAACAACTCAACGCTTCCGTTCACCCTGGCGCTTGCCAACAAGGGAGCAAAGCAGGCGATGATCGACGACGCCCACCTTCGCAACGGTCTCAACGTCATCGGTGGCCAGATCACCGAGATGGCGGTTGCCGAGGCACTGGGATTCGAATACGTCGAACCCAGCGCAGCGCTGGCCGCCCTGTAGAAGCTGCCGTAGTAGTCAACAGAGGGCTCCCCCTGGTTGTGCCATCGGCGTCAATCAGAGGGAGCCTTTCCCCCAAACTGGGTAATTGCTGCGTATTCTTGCCCACGCCGTGGTCGGGTGCCGGTAGCTTCGACTAGCCTTGCCGACGGAAGCATCACGAAGCATGTCGAGCACTGAGCGGAAGCAGACAGACGGCGGTTTATCCCAGGGGGAACTCGAGACCGAGTTGGTTCCCGGACCGGTTGAATACGCCATTCTCACTCCCGCGCCGGTCCAGCACAGCGATCAACCGATCCTGATCTGGTTACACGGCGGTGGAGGCTCCCGGCGATTCCTCGAGAGTTGTCGGTCGCAGTTCAACCGGTGCTGGGCGGCCGGAACCCTCCCGCCGATGACGGTGGCCACACCAAGCGCCGGATGGTCGTACTATCTCGACCGTCACGACGGGGCGGAACGCTGGGAGACCTTCGTTCTCGACGAGTTCATTCCCCACATCCAAGCTCTAACCGGCTGTCACGGGGCGCCCGTCTATGTTGGCGGTATTTCGGTCGGGGCGCTTGGAGCACTCCGGATGGCCTTCAAACATCCGAAGCGCTTCGCCGGGGTGATAGCGGTTGAGCCTGCTGTTGAAGCAGCTCTCAGCTGGGATCGGGTACCGAGCCGAGACAAGTCGTTTATGTCGCCCTCACTCCGAGGCCGGCTGTTCGGCGAACCCCTCGATCACCAGTTCTGGAAGGCCAATCACCCAACAGCTCTCGCCATCGATAACAGCGCGGCCATCGCCGCCAGCGACTTGTCGATCTATCTTGAGGCCGGCGACGACGATCGAATGCACGTGCAATATGGCGCCGAGATGTTGCACCGATGCCTGTTCGACATCGGCATGCCTCATGAGTTCCGACTCACCCGAGGAGCCAATCACGTAGGCCCGTCCGTCGGCCCGCGAGTCATCGAAGCCCTCGAGTATATTGGTCGAACCATCTCCAGGGCCTACGACGATGGAGAGAGCATCGACTCGCTGGTTGAGATGGAGCGATTTGCCCACCGGGTGGCGCAGCTGGAGACCGCTTCGGGGTATCGACGCGAGATTTCAGTAGATGGCGTCGACTGTGAACTAACCGTTCGAGTTCAGGGCGATGGTTCTCCTGTTGTGCTGCTGCCCTCCTTGGGGCGCACTGTTGACGACTTCGCCAATCTCTCCGATCGGCTGGCGGCATCCGGGTATCGGGCGTTGGCCATCGAGCCCAGAGGACTCACCGGATCATCATCGGCCCTGGCCGGCATCACGTTGATCGACCTCGCCAAAGACGTGGCCGCCGTGATCCGTCACAACAACGAAGGTCCGGCGGCGATTGTCGGTCACGACTTCGGTGGCCAGATCGCCAGGACGACGGCCACGAAGTACCCGAAGCTCGTGCGGAGTCTTGTGTTGTTAGCCACTCCCGGTCCAGAGCTGCCGAAGCCTGAGCCCGCCACTGCTCATCGTCGGGTGTTCATCAACTCCTTGACGATGGAGGAGCATCTGGAGGCTGTGGCGGTGGCGTTTTTCGCCGACGGCAACGATCCGGTGGCCTGGGTTGATGGTTGGCATCCATTGTTGGCAACGGCGCAGATGGAAGCGCAGCAGCGCACCCCAACGAAAGACTGGGCAACCGGTGGATCCACCGACACGCTGATCGTGCGTCCACAGCAAGATCGAATGGTGACGCCCGATAGTACGCGGATGCTGGCAAATGAACTCGGCGGCAAAGTCACGGTTATCGAGATCCCCCAGGCCGGGCACGCGCTCTTGCCCGAACAGCCCGACGCGGTGGCCGTGTCCATCCTTACCTGGCTACGTCGTCAGGGCTGAGCCCATCACCAGCATCACGATCCAAGGTTCATCTTGATGGGCCTTTCACGACGATGATGGTTTTAGCTTGAACCGGAACCCGGCACACTAATGTGGTAGGTAGTAGCGAACGTCGTTCTTTCCTTCTCGTGCGGGGCTTTGGCATCTTGTCGAGGCAAATGAAGGCCACGATGACGTTCGAGATTGAGGGCTTTACTATACGGCGAAGCCGAAATCGCCCAGTCGGCAGCGCGGGAGAGACAAACGTTGAACAAGGTGGTTCCAGTCGCAGTGCTTGTGGTCCTGGCTGTACTGGCCATGTCGCGCGTGCGAGGATCCTCCTCCGAGGTTCGTACCGAGATTTTTCCGTCGTCAACCCAGGTCGAAGCCACGGTGAGCATCGCTCCCACAACGCTCGGAGATCTCCCTGACGGTGTTGTCAGTGATGAGAGCAATACGCCGGCTGTTCGTACCCAATCGCCAAGAACCACCGCAGCCGTTCAATCCACCACAAGTTCTGAGACAACCTCGTCCAGTTCAACGTCGGAAACGTCGGAGACCACCGCAACGTCTTCGTCGGTGACAACCCCGACTACAAGCAGTAGCACGTCGTCGACGTTGATCACCCTGCCAACCACCGATACCACGCTGATCACGATCACGGTGCCGACGGTTACTCTTCCGACGCTGCCCACGACGGAGGGTACGACGTCGACCACCACCGCGCCACCGCCGGATCCCGATCCAACCCAACCAGATCCCGGTGACGGCGACGGCGACTAGCCGGTTTCGGGCGGCAGGTGGTTGCCGGGCCCGCCCCCAGACCTCCTAGAGGGCGTTGTTCAGCTGCTCTTTGCGGTTGGTGATGAATTCGATGAGCTCGGCGTCAACGGCGTCGTCGATAGCGGGTGCCTCGTAGCCCGCCAACTGTTCTTTCCAGATCGCATTGGCTCTGGTGGCGGCATCGAGGCCGCCTTCCTCGGTCCACTGTTCGAAGCTGGAGTTGTCGGCTGTGGTGGAACGGTAGAACGCCGTCTCGAAGTTGGCGAGCGTGTGGGCGGTTCCCAAGAAGTGTTGACCGGGGCCGTTGTCAAGAATGGCGTCGAGAGCCTGCCCGTTGGCCGACATGTCTACCCCTTTTGCGAACGTGGCCATCATCCCAAGCTGGTCGGCGTCGAGGATGAACTTTTCGTAGCCGATGGCGAGGCCACCTTCCTGCCATCCCGCCGAGTGGAGGGCGAAGTTCACACCACCCATGACCGTGGGGATGATGGTGGCCTGGCTCTCGTAGGCGGCCTGAGCGTCGGGCAGTTTGGAACCGCAGAGCGAGCCTCCGGATCGGAACGGCACCCCGAGGCGGCGAGCCAGCGCGGCCACGGTGTAGAGCACCAGAGCCGGTTCCGGCGTACCGAAGGTTGGGGCCCCGCTCTGCATCGACATCGATGAGGCGAACGAACCCATAACAACCGGGGCGCCCGGCCGAACGAGTTGCACAAACGTCATACCGGCCAGCGCCTCGGCCAACGTTTGAGCGGCCACGCCGGCAGCGGTGACAGGTGACATGGCGCCGGCCAGGATGAACGGGGTGATGATGCAGGCTTGGTTGGCCTTGGCGTAAGCCTCGGCCGCACCGAGCATGGTTCCGTCCCAGGCGAGGGGGGAGTTGGCGTTGATGAGACTGGTCATCACCGTGCGGTCGTTCAGGTCTCCACCGAAGGCGATGCGGGCCAGTTCGATTGAGTCCTCGGCGTTCTCGGCTGCGGTGACCGAGCCCATGAACGGCTTGTCACTGTAGCGGATGTGGGAGTACACCATGTCGAGGTGGCGTACGTGCACCGGAATGTCGACCGGTTCACACACGGTGCCCCCGGAGTGATGGATCGACGGGGCCAGGTAGGCCAGCTTCACGATGTTCTGGAAGTCTTCCAGCGTGGCGTAGCGTCGCCCGTTGTCGAGATCGAACGCGAACGGGGATCCGTAGTTGGGTGCAAACACCGTGGCGTTGCCGCCGATTTGAACGTTGTTGGCCGGGTTGCGGGCGTGCTGGGTGTAGACGCTAGGAGCGTTTTCCGAGACGATCTTCCGACACATTCCTCGAGGGAACCGCACCCGGTTGCCCTGAACGTCGGCTCCCGCATCAGCCAGGATCTGTAGGGCTCGGGGATAGTCGTCGAAGTTGATGCCGACCTGTTCGAGGATTGTGTCGGCATTGTTCTCAATGATTTCAAGTCCCTCGTCGCTGACGACTTCGAAGGGCTTGATGGCGCGGGTGATGAACGGTTCACGTTCAGGAGCTGTCGACTGGCGTGCCGCCTGGCGGCCTGCTCGACCGCCGGAGCGCCGACCCCTGCTTCGTCCCGTAGCTTCTTCGCTCATCGCTGAGTGTCTCCTTGATAGTCTGCGGTCGCGGGTAGCGACCCCAACGTGGTCGATTTGGCGGCCGTCGGTCACGCCTGGGCGGCCCGCCGTCGCCTGCGTCGTGGTTTGTCGGTTGAGGCCGCTGTTGGCGTTGGAAGGTCAACAGCCGCGGCCAGGTTGTCGGTTGGAGCGGTGAGGTGGGGGAAGGCCAAAGCCGACACGAACAGCTCCTGGAATCGTGGCTCGGTGGCGGTTTCGATTTTGGTGACAGCCGCTACGACCTGTTCCATCTCAGATCGCTCTTCCATCGACAATAGCGCTCGGACGGCTCCCGATCCGGCGGCGTTGCCAACTGCTCGTACCGATTCCAGGCGACAGTCGGGAATCAGACCAAGCACCATGGCGTGAAGCGGGTCGATATGAGCGCCGAAGGCCCCGGCTAGACGGATCTGGTCGACGGACTTCAGCTCCGCGCGCTCCAGGAGCAGGTCGATCCCGGCCCGCAGCGCCGCCTTGGCCAACTGGATGGCCCGCACATCGCCTTGGGTGACAAAAATGTCGTCTTTGGCCAGGCGGTACTTGAAGGTTCGCTCATCGGGTACCACTCGATCGCTGCGCTCAGCTGCGGCCGGCGTAATGACACCCTGGGTGTCGATGATGCCCGATAGGAACATCTCGCTGATGACCTCGATGATGCCCGAACCGCAGATGCCGGTGATCTCGATCTTTGCGTCGGCGAACTCCGGCTCGTTCGACCAGTGGTCGGATCCGATCACCTTGAATTTCGGCTCCAAGGTTTCTCGATCGATGCGCACCCGCTCGATGGCGCCGATTGTCGCCCTCTGACCGGCCGAGATCTGGGCGCCCTCGAAGGCCGGGCCGGTTGGGCTGGAGGCGGCCAGCAGACCGTCGCTGTTCCCCAACACGATCTCGGCGTTGGTGCCCACGTCCACCAGCAGTTGGATCTCCTCGTGCTGGTGGGGCTTCTCGGCCAGAATCGCACCGGCGGTATCGGCTCCCACATGGCCGGCGATACAGGGCCCGAAATATACGGTTGGGCCTGCTGGTAGCGCAAGACGTTCCGCTTTCACCGTTACCGAGCGGTCGGTGGCCAGCGGGAACGGTGCCTGACCTAGGGGAGTGGGGTCGATGCCCAACAGGAGGTGCTGCATTATCGGATTGCCGACCAGCACCACTTCAACGAGTCGTGACCACTCAAGATTGGCGTTGGCGAGAAGCTCGGCGAGGAGTTCGGCCAGAGCTTCACGAATGGCGTTGGTGAGCTCTACGTCGCCGCCATCGTTCATCATCACGTAGGAGACCCGACTCATCAGGTCTTCGCCAAACCGGATCTGAGGGTTCATTCGGCCGGCGCTGGCCAGAATCTCCCCGGTACCGAGGTTGCTCAGATGCCCGGCAACGGTGGTGGAACCGATGTCAATCGCTGCTCCGACGATTTCATCGACGAAACCGGCCCATGCCCCAATCACCGTGGGCTTGCCGGCCGACAGGCCTGAGTCTTCGGCTCGTGGCGTGTGGCGGACGGCCACGGTCAGGCCGGCATCGACGTCGGCCGTAGCAGCATGAAGGACACCGAGAACGCCAAAGTCGAAATCTGGCTCCGCTATGTTCCAATCCCTGGCCAGCGACTGGGCGATAAGCGAGGTGACAGAGTCGCCTTCCTCATTCTCAGGGACGGTGATGTAGTGCAGCGTCACCGGAGGATCAACGACAAGGCCGTCAACGTTGGCGTCCTTACGAACGACCTGTTTATGAATCTGACTCTCGGCCGGCACATCGATTACCGCGTCGCCGAGCAACCTGATACCGCAGCCAAGCCGACGTCCAGGCACCAACGGTCGAGCACCTCGGTACTCAAGCTCGATCGATTCGGGTTCACTCACATTGCCGGCGTCGGCCGATATCGCCCACTTCGGGTATTCGCCGGTTGGAACCGTCACCTGGCAGCGGCCACAGATTCCCCGGCCGCCACATACCGAATCGAGATCAGCGCCAAGTTCGCGAGCCGCCTCCAACACAGTTGATCCGGCTGAGACCGCGCCCTGCAGGCCCGACGGCGTGAACACCACCCTGACCGTACCCAAAGAGGAGCCCATGGGCTCAAGTCGCTGGTCGCCGTTCGCCGGCGTTGCCTGGTCGGTCATGCCTCCGCTCAGCCCCGACGGCGACGCCCGCTGCGTCGACGGGCGCCCTCGCCCTCGGCGCTGGGCTCACGGTACGTGCGAATCCAAGTGCTGCAGTTGGCGTCTTGGTTGTTCAGAACGTCGGCGGCCAACACAGCCGCTTTCACCTCGGAGTGCATCGGGTTCATGATGGCCGAGGTCATGCCATGGGAGATGGCCATCGCCAGGAAGCTGCCGGTCACCACGTGCCTGTTGGGCAGGCCGAAGCTCACGTTGCTGGCGCCACAGGTGGTGTTGACGCCAAGCTCGGTGCGGAGACGGTGCACCAGCTGGAATACCTGCTGCCCAGCGGTCGACATGGCCCCGATCGGCATCACCAGCGGATCGACGACAACGTCCTCTTTGGGGATGCCGTAGTCGGCGGCTCGGTTCACGATCTTGCGAGCCACCTCGAAGCGGACAGCCGGATCTTCGGAAATGCCAGTGTCGTCATTGGAGATGGCGACCACGGCCGCTCCGTATTTGGCCACGAACGGCAGAACTCGTTCAAGGCTTTCCTCCTCGCCCGTCACCGAATTGATGAGTGGCTTGCCCTTATAAACGGCGATGGCTGCTTCCAGTGCGTCGATGATCGACGAGTCGATCGAGATCGGGGCGTCGGTCACCGACTGAACCAGCTCAACGGCCTTGGCCAGCAGCGCCGGTTCGTCGGCCAGCGGAATTCCGGCGTTGACATCGAGCATCTGGGCTCCTGCCTCCACCTGATCGAGTGCATCCTTTTCGACTCGGCTGAAATCGCCGGTTTTCATCTCCTCGGCCAGAATCTTTCGGCCCGTCGGATTGATCTTCTCGCCGATCATTACGAAGGGCCGGCCAAAGCCAATGACCACTTCTTTAGTGGCGGAGCTGATAATCGTGTCACTCATGTCGAAGTACTTCCTGATTAGAAATGGGGGAGATTGGGCAGAGCAGTCGAGGTGGGTCGCCGGTTGCTGAGCCACCTGCTATTGGGTTCTTGGGGTTGACGAGTAGCCGGGTATCGTCGCCCGGCTTATTCGGAGGGTTCGCTGACCCCACCAGCGGCCACCAATGCCTCAAGCTGGGAACGGTCGTACTGAGCCTCCAGCTCTTCGGCTTGGTTTTTGGCGAGATCTTCACCGGGAGCACCGGCCTCGATTGGCTGAGTTTCTCGGCGCCACTGAGCTACGTAGGCCGACGTCTCAGTTAGCCCGGCCACCGTGGCGGCCCGGTCTATCGCCACCTGGAACCGAGGAGCCAGCAGAGCTTTGAACGTCTCACCATCCAAGGTTGCGGTGACCTGGGCCGGGATATCACGCCAATAGATGGTGGCGAGCTCGTTGGTCTTGGCTCGTCGGCGGCTCATGAAAGCTCCATTCCGATTGGTACGGCGTCGACGGGGTCAGAGACCGGTCGGCCGAATGCGACGTTGACTACCGAAGGTTCAAGCTCACCGTAGCCGGTCTCAATTAGTTCGAACTCGAGACCGAGGGTCTCGGCCGCAGCGCGGGCTTTGGCCTCGACCTTGGAATCCGCCACCTGCTGCAGAAACACCATCCTTCGGTAGTTGCCGAAGTACATCGAAGCCAGTTCCGGATGGCGATCAATGCCGAGCGCCTTCACCACAAAGAGATCGAAGTGTTTCGCCAAGTAGTCGGTGAGGTAGAAGGTACCTGGCTCCTCGTCTTGTAGCCCGAGGTAGTGATCGGTGCCGGCGAAGAACTGATAGCAGTGATCCCCCGGTAACCGCTCAAACCCGTGTTCGGCGCAGAACGCATCAAGCTGACCCCCGGTGCCACAGTCGCCATAACCGATCAGAACTCGGTCGTACTGCCTCGATCCCTCGGGTCCGTCGGTGCCGGCGGAGATATGGTCGGCCAAACGCTCCTCAAGAGCCGGGATGATTTTCTCCGGGTGCATGTGATACTCGCCCGGGAGGCATTCGAGCGTCATATTTGACAGGCCGTTGGATTTGAACACCGCCAACAGTTCACGGGCCAAGGCGCCGCAGGCCAATACCAGTATCTGCGGTGTTGAGGTAGCCGTCATGGTCAGTCCGGCCGGGTTGGTTCCTACGCCGCCGCTCGACGGGCGCTGACAAGATTGGTTGCGGTCTCGGCGGCGACCGCGGCGTCACGACAGTATGAGTCGGCACCGATCGCCTCGCCGAACTCCTCGTTGAGCGGCGCGCCGCCAACCAGCACGATGAAATCTTCGCGCAGGCCCTTCTCGACCATCGTGTCGATGACGACCTTCATGTACGGCATCGTGGTGGTGAGCAGGGCCGACATGCCAAGAATGTCGGGCTTATGCTCGTCGAGGGCCTCCAGGAAACCGTCGACATCGGTATTGATGCCAAGATCGATCACCTCAAACCCGGCACCTTCCATCATCATCGCCACGAGGTTCTTGCCGATGTCGTGAATGTCGCCCTTCACCGTGCCGATGACCACTTTGCCAATAGGTTCGGCCCCGGTTTCGGCCAGCAGCGGGCGCAAGAGGGCCATTCCGGCTTTCATGGCATTGGCGGCGAGGAGAACCTCGGGTACGAACAGGATGCCGTCTCGGAAATCGATTCCGACGATACGCATTCCTTCAACCAGTGCGTCATTCAGGACCTTGTCGGCCCCCCAGCCTCGGTCCAGAAGAATTTGGGTGCCTTCGGCGATCTCGTCCGCCAGGCCGTCGTAGAGATCGTCGTGCATCTGTGCAGTGAGATCGTCATCGTCCAACTCGGAGAGGACAATTTCCTCTTCGTCGTTTTCTGTATTGTCAACCTGATCTTCGGACATACCGGTTTCTCCCGTGAGGCCAAACGAGTGAAGCAGATGCTTCGAAATTTCCGATCAGCGTAGTGGATCCACGCCCATTGTTGTTTGAACTGAACCAACGGTTGGCCAACGCGCTCTCAACCGGCATCACGCTTCACTTCGTTGTGAAGCCTGCCACCGGTTTCGATCAGTCGCTTAAGCTGATCGTTGTTCGTTCTTGTACCGCATTGCGGAACTGTACCGTATCATGGACTGCCCGTTGAATCCAGACCGAATTTGGCCTTCGGGCTGGGTGGATCAACTAGCTTGTGGGCTGTCGACCGTTGCGGCCTCGCCACTGCAGCATCACCGCTGCCACCGCCGAAGCGCGAGCAGGATAGGGGAGGAACGCACGGGGCTTAGGCACCTGACCGTGGGTGATTACGCGCACCAGCACGTACACGCCCACTGCTCCGTGGGTGACAATCAATGAGACGAAGTAGTAGGTGGGCCCGAATCGACTCATTAGCGCCGTGGCCAGGAACGGTCCCGCCGCCGCACCCACACCATTTGTGGTCACCAAAGCGGCGCTGGCCCCTAGTATCTGCTCCGGGCCGAGCCAATCGTTGGTGTAGGCAATGGCCAACGAGTAGAGCGGGAACGTACAGCTGCCGATTACGAACATCAGCATGACCGCCAGAGCGGACTTCGGTTCAACGACGAACAGCATCAGGGCTGCGGTCGCAGCGATGAAGCCCAGCCCGATCATGATCGCCCGACGAGGTATGCGGTCGGCCAGGTATCCCGCCGGAAATTGCCCGACAACGCCGCCGACCATCGGCGCACCCATGAACAGCGACACCTCGCTCGGAGTCATACCGACCTGGGTGGCGTACACCGCTCCCATGCCAAGGAGAGCACCACTGGCCAAGCCGACGAGCACTGATACTACGATGCCGGTGGGCACGATGGCCGTGAGGGCGCGGACCGACATCGACTGATACTCAAGTGTTGGCGGAGCGCTCGAGGCCGAGAGCGAGATCGGGACCAGGGCCAGCGAGATCAGCACCGACGAGATCAGGAACAGTTCGATACCCGAAGGGTCGGCCAGATTGAGCAAGAGCTGGCCGGCGGCAAAGCCGCCCATCGATACCACCATGTAGAAGGCAAGCATCCGGCCTCGATTGGCGTTCGTCGCCAGATCGTTGATCCATGATTCGGCCACTATGTAGAGACCGGCCATGCACACGCCGGTGGCGAAACGCATAAGCCCCCAGGCAACGGCGTTGTCGGTGATGAGATAAATGAGAGACGCTGCCGAGGCCATTGAGGCCAAAGCGGCGAACACCCGGATATGTCCCACCGAGGCCAGAGCCTTGAAGGCGGCACGGCTGCCCGCAAGGATGCCGAAGAAATATCCGCTCATCACGAGGCCGATGACCGTCGTGTCGAAACCGGCTTGCTCGGACCGGATGCCGACCAGGGTTCCCTGCAGCCCGTTGCCGATCATCATCATGCCGATGCCGGTGAAGAGAGCCCAGGCGGCAGCCACGGGATTGGTGTCTTTGATCAGCGGCCCTTGGCTCTGATCAACGGTAGGGGATTGCATGACCATTGCCGGCTTTCTAACTGCTGCCCGACGGGCGCGACCGAACTCGTGTGTCGCCGGTGTGATTACCGGCCCACAAACGTTATCGGCCCGGGTGGCGCCGTCGTTCAGCTTCGAGCATGGTTTTGCCTCGAATGTGGAGCAATTTGACCTAGGTCAAATTGGCCTGACGCCACTCCTCGGTGGCTGCCACCTGGTTGAAGGTGAAGCAGTGAATGCCCTCCACGTTCAGGCGGCGAAGATCGGCCGACATCGGCTCGAGTAGGTCGTTCGGATCGTAGTGAGTCTGGGTCATCAGCTTCGTAATGGCCTTACGGTTCTTCTTGAGATAGCTGAGTGAGGTGCCGATCCCCAGACGGGTGCCCATGGTCATGAGCTTGGTCTTGTCGATCACCCCGGCGATACCCAGGTGGATCGGCAGGGAGAAGCCGGCTCGTCGCTCTGAATCGAGCCAGGAGATGATCTTGCCGGCATCGAAACACATCTGGGTACTGGCGTAGCCGGTGATTCCTGCCTCATTAAGAATCGCCTGTTTGGTGTGAAGCGCTTCATGTAAGGCCTCATCGCTGATCATGGCGTGACCATCGGGATAAGACGTGACCCCGACGGTGTGCAGCTCAGGCCCTTCCTCGAGAAGGTCGCGGAGGAAGTCAACCGCCGATGTGTAGGCCCCGGGCGGATCAGCGTCGCCGCCGACGAGAAACATACGACCGATCTGTTCGGTGCGCATCCAATCGGCGATCCGCTTGGTGTGATCCCTACTCTCAACCATCCGGGCTGAGATGTGGGGGATGGCCGTGTGGCCCTTCGCCCGGATCTGGTCGGTCAACTCCATCGTGGTTTCGATGGTCTTGGCCGGCGAGCATGTTACCGACACCTCCGAGTTCCGAGGCAGGGCGGCCACCGCATCGTCGAGACTCTTCAGCGGAATCACTTCGAAGGTGAGGTCCCTGATCAAGCCGATGCGGTGCTCGCGGTCTTCAGCCGACTCAGGCGCAGCCTGGTCTTTGTTGCGATTTAACACGCCCTATTCTCCTGATGTCAGTCGGGGAGCGATCAGCTCAGGCCGACAATCTCACCGTTTTCGTCGATGTCGATGCCCATGGCGGCCGGCTTTTTGCCGAGGCCGGGCATGGTCCGCATGTCTCCACAGATCGGGTAGACGAACCCGGCGCCAACGGAGGCCCGAACCTCGCGGACCGGAAGGGTCCAGCCGGTGGGTGCACCCTTGAGCTTGGGGTCCGACGAAATCGACAGGTGGGTCTTGGCGATACAGACCGGCAGGTTGCCGAATCCGGCCGCTTCGTAGGTGTCGAGCTGCTTGTTTGCGGTGGGGGAGAACTCCACGCCGTCGGCTCCATAGACCTTGTCGGCTACGGCTCGGATCTTGTCGCGCAACGGCATGTCGTCGGGATAGAGAACCTCGAAGTTCGACTCTTCCTCGGCCGCCTCCTTTACCGCTGTGGCCAACTCGGTGGCACCCTTGCCGCCGTCGGCGAAGTGGGTGGAAAGAGCGGCGCGGGCTCCGTATTCGTCGGCGATTTCGCGTATGGCGTTGATGTCACCGTCGTGGTCGCCAGGGAAGGCGTTGATGGCCACCACCGGGGTGACGCCGTGCACCTTCATGTTCTCCAGCTGCTTGCGCAGGTTGTCGCCGCCCTGGTGCACTTCATCCGGGTTCTCCTTGAGGAGATCCTCCGGCAGCGGTTGTCCGGCCACGATCCTATGGTTGCCCGAGTGGGCCTTGAGGCCTCGCACGGTTGCTACCAGCACGGCGGCGTCGGGAGCAATTCCCGAGTAGCGGCACTTGATGTTGAAGAACCGCTCAGCCCCCATGTCGGCCCCGAAGCCGGCCTCGGTCAGGAGGAACTCGTTCATGTGGATGCCGATCTGGTCGGCCACAATCGATGAGTTTCCGGTGGCGATGTTGCCAAACGGTCCGGTGTGGACGAGGGCAGGCGTGTTCTCGAGCGTCTGCATGAGATTGGGCTTGATGGCCTCCATCAAGATGACGGTCATCGAACCGGCAGCGCCGATCTCCTCGGCCGTGACAGGCGTGCCATCTTTGGTGTAACCAAGCACGATCCGACCCATGCGAGCTCGCAGGTCCTTGAGTGACGTGGCCAGAGCCAGGGCGGCCATAACCTCGGAGGCTGCAGTGATGTCGAATCCGGTCTCCCTGGGCACACCGTCGAGGCGTCCACCCAGGCCGATCACTGCATTACGCAGGGCCCGGTCGTTCACATCGAGCACCCGACGCCAGGTGATGTTGTGCATGTCGAAGCCGGCCTCGTTGCCGTGATACAGATGGGCATCGAGCATGGCCGAACACAGGTTGTGTGCGGCGGTCACGGCGTGCATGTCGCCGGTGAGATGCAGGTTGAACAGCTCCATAGGTACAACCTGCGAGTAGCCGCCACCGGCCGCCCCACCCTTGATGCCGAAGGTCGGCCCCATGGATGGCTGGCGGATGGCGATTGTGGCTGATGAACCAATGTGTTGAAACGCTTGGCCCAGCCCAACAGTAGTCGTGGTCTTGCCCTCACCCAGAGGGGTTGGGGTGATGGCAGAGACCACGACGTATTTGGCCCTCGGACGATCGGACATCGCCTCGATGGCATCGAGCTTCACTTTGGCTGCACCGGTGCCGTACGGCTCGAGCATCTCGGTGGGGATACCTGATGACTCGGCAATCTCAGCCAGTGGTTTGAGGTTGGCAGCCTTGGCAATCTCAAGATCGGTAGGAAATGGCACCTTGTTCTCCATCTATTAGGTGGCGGGCGTGCTGACCCCTTGTCTCTGCACGCTTGACGCAACCGTTTTACTACTTCGTCTGCGCTCAGGACAGAGGTCTCGTCGCAGACTAGTGCAGCACATGTCTAACTTTCACACGAGTGAAGGAACTTTCCTTGAGGGAAACATTCGTTCACACTTCAAGTACGTTCCGCATTGCAGAACGTTTCCATCATACAGAACGCGAATGGGCGCGTAAAGGGTTGAATGTCACTCTTGGGTGAGAACGCTGGTACCGCCGTGCTGGACTTGTGCCGATTGCCGCGAAGTTCTAC
Source organism: Acidimicrobiales bacterium (assembly GCA_965216355.1). Lineage (GTDB taxonomy): Bacteria > Actinomycetota > Acidimicrobiia > Acidimicrobiales > SZUA-35 > JAHELU01. The sequence goes on along the minus strand of CBDCFR010000013.1, from coordinate 4,285,284 downwards.
TCCGGTTCGCCGTTAAGGCGGGCGACCAGGCTCGGCGTGAGCTGATCAATCACGTCGATGGCGCCCATGTTTTCGCCCACCTGGGACGGGCGGCTGGCACCGGTAATGACGGTTGAAACGTTTCGATTGGCCGCACACCATGCGAGGGCGAGCTGGGCCGGCTTGCAGCCGAGCTCGTCGGCGACTTCCACCACACGCCCGATGGTGGCCCGAACATCAGGATCTTCCAGCCGCTGTTGTAGGTAGCTGTGGTTGCTCATCGCTGCCCGGGAGTCGTCCGGAATGCCGTCGGCGTATTTTCCGGTGAGGAGACCTCCGGCGAGCGGGCTCCAGGTGGTGAGGCCCAAGCCAATGTCGTCGTACAGGCGGGAGAACTCGGTTTCCACCTTGTCGCGGTTCAACATGTTGTATTCGGGCTGTTCCATCACCGGCTTGTGCAAATGGTGGCGCTCGGCGATCTCGTAAGCGGCTCGGATCTCGTCGGCGCTCCACTCCGACGTGCCCCAATACAAGGCCTTTCCTTGAGTGATGATGTCGTGCATCGCGAACACCGTCTCCTCGATGGGGGTTTCGGAGTCGGCTCGGTGGCAGTAGATCAGGTCGACGAAGTCGAGTTGCAGCCGTTCGAGTGATCGTTCGATGCCCTGCATGAGGTATTTGCGGTTCAGGGTGAACTTGGTATTAACAGTGTCGACGATGCCCCAGTAGAACTTCGTGCTGATGACATACGACTCCCGAGCCCAACCAAAGTCCTGCAGGGCTTGACCCATCAGCCTCTCGGACTCGCCGCCGGCGTAGGCCTCGGCATTGTCGAAGAAGTTGCAGCCGGCATCCCAAGCCGCCGCCATCGACTCGGTCACCAGGTCGAGGCCTTGTTGGCCGCCGAAGGTGACCCACGATCCATATGAGAGTGTGCTGACCTTGAGTCCGCTTCGTCCCAGTTTGCGATATGTCATTGAAACCATAACTGGACCCTAGCCCCGGAATTTGAATCGCCGGGCGGCTTGGGATCAATTCGTCAGCGGCTGTGGGTTCGGCCTAGGTTCGAAATGTGCCGGCGGCTGACTCGAGCCGACTGCGCATGCCAGTGAGAATTTCCTGTTCAAACGTTCTCACGTGGTCTTCGGTCAGACGGGCCGCCGCTGCGCTGTCGCCTGCCCGGAGTGCGGCGAGAATCTGACGATGCTCGTCGAGGGCCGGAGCCATGTCCTCGATCTCGGCTAGATATAAATGCCAAAGTCGATTGCTTTGGGCGTAGAGCATCTCGGCCGTTGCGGTCAGGAAACGGTTGCCCGCCGCTTCCCACACGATCTCATGGCAGCGGTTGTCCGCCTCCAGCATCGCCTCGGTGTCACCCTCCACCGAGGGATTCTCCGTCTCAGTCAGTATCGATTCGAGTTCGGTCCAGTCGGACTCCGTGCCCTTGAGCGCGGCCAGTTCGGCGAGATGGGGTTCGATCACCGCTCGGGAGTTGAACAGCACCGGCAGATCGTCGATGTCGAGGGACGTTACAAACGCCCCCCGTCGGGGAATGATCGTGACCAGCTCGTCGCGCCGAAGGCGCTGCAGCGCTTCTCGAATGGGCGTGCGTCCGATTCCGAGGTCGTCCATCAGTGACTGCTCGTTGATGACCTCGCCCGGCGCCAGCTCGAGACGGACAATCATGTTCTTGATCGATTTGTAGGCTTGCTCGGCAACAGTAATAACGATATGCTACTGATATATCACCAGCGGTTGCAATTCAGGAGACGTGATTTGGTCTCCGATTGCGACCGCTGTCACGTGAACCGTTATACGAAAATGATCTTCGGGGACCGCAATCTGGTCGTCGATAAAACGAAGGGATCAAGGAATGAGCGACTTCCCGAGCAGCGCCAAGGTCGTTGTCATCGGTGCCGGAATCGTCGGTAACTGTGTGGTCGGCCACCTGGCCGAGCTGGGTTGGACCGACATGGTCCTCGTCGAGAAGGGGCCGCTGCCGAACCCCGGAGGTTCAACGGGTCACGCCTCGAACTTCATCTTCCCGGTCGACCACAACAAGGAAATGGCCTTGCTCGGCGAGCAGAGCGCCAACCAGTATCGCGACCTGGAGCTGAGCGTTGACTGTGGCGGTATCGAAGTCGCCCGCACCCAGGAGCGCATGGACGAGCTGCAGCGTCGCATGACCTCGGCTAAGGCGTGGGGCATCGAAGCCCACATGCTTACACCGGCCGAAGTGGTTGAGCTGGTGCCTTTCGTGAACCCCGACATCATCAAGGGCGGCTTCTACTGCCCGACCGTCTCCGTGGTCGACTCACTTGAGACCGGCACCGTGATGCGTAAGAAGGCCCTCGACAAGGGCGCCCTCCAGGTGTTCGCCAACACCGAAGTCCTTGATGTTCTCACCGAAGACGGTGATGTGGCCGTCAACGGTCGCCGTCGGGTTACCGGCGTAGTCACCGACAAGGGCACCATCGAGGCTGAGCATGTCGTGATCGCCTGTGGCGTGTGGTCGAACCGCATCGCCTACATGGCCGACACCTACATTCCGCTCGTTCCCGCCGTTCACCAGATGGCCGACGTCGGTCCGCTCGATGTGTTGGCCGAGACCAACAACGAGATCGGCTATCCGATCATCCGTGATATGGACACGTTCTGCTACGAGCGGCAATCGGCCGGCTCGATGGAGGTTGGCTCCTACGGTCACCGCGCCATCCTGCATCACCCCGACGAGATCCCGTCCAACGAGGAAGCCGCTCTGTCACCGACGGAGATGCCCTTTACTCCCGACGACTTCGACGAGCAGATGGAGCAGGCCATCGAGCTGATGGACATGCTGGGCGATGCCGAGATCAAGTACGCCATCAACGGCCTACTCTCGCTCACCCCCGACAGCATGCCCTGCCTCGGTGAGATCCCTGACGTTGAGAACCTGTGGTCGGCCGCCGCCGTCTGGGTGAAGGAAGGACCCGGAATGGGTCAGGTCGTCGCCGAGTGGATGACCTACGGATACCCCCGGGTCATCGACGCCCACGGCGCCGACATCGCCCGCTTCTACGACGAGGAAAAGTCGGACGAGCACATCTGGAACCGGGCCGATGAGATGTTCATCAAGACCTACGGCATCGTTCACCCGGCCGAGCAGTGGGCCGGTCGTCGCAACCTGACCGTCAGCCCCTACTTCAGCCGTCAGGAAGCCCTCGGCGCCGAGTTCTTCCAGGCACGCAGCTGGGAGCGTCCGCAGTGGTATAACTCCAACGCTGACCTCGTGGAGCGTTACGGCCTGAGCGAGCGTGAGGTCGAGTGGGACAACCGTTGGTGGAGCCCCATCACCATCGGTGAGCACCTCAACCTCCGCGAGAACTGCGGCATGGTCGACCTATCGGCCTTCCAGATCTACGAGCTCTCCGGCCCCGGCGCCGTTGAGTTCGCCGAGTACCTGGCCGTCAACAAGGTGGACAAGCCGGTCGGCTCCACCACCTACACCCCGTGGCTCAACCACGAAGGTGGCTTCCACTCCGATCTCACCATGATGCGTATGGCCGATGATGTCGTCCGCGTCGTGACCGGCGTGTTCGACGGCGGCCGTGACGAGTTCTGGGTTCGCAAACACATGCCGGTCGACGGCTCCGTGACCTTCAACAACCGCACCATGGAGTACACCACTCTCGGTCTCTGGGGCCCCAACGCCCCCGCCGTGTTGGGCAAGCTAACCGACTTCGACCTCAGCCAGGAAGGTTCGCCCTACGGCTCCATCCGTGACGTTGAGATCGCCGGCATTCCCTGCCAGCTGTTCCGCATTTCCTATGTCGGCGACACCGGCTGGGAAATCTACACCAGCTGGGACAACGGCCCCGCTCTGTGGGACGCCCTCATGGAAGCCGGCGCCGAGCACGGACTCCGCCCAACAGGTGGTGGCGTGTACGGCTCGTCGGGCCGGGTCGAGAAGGGCTACCGCCTCATGGGTGCCGAACTTGAGTCGGAGTACACCCCGGTTGAAGCCGGACTGGCCCGCCCCAAGGTCAAGGCTGCCGACTTCATCGGCAAGGAGGCCTACCTCAAGGCCCGTGAAGAAGGCCCAGCGGCCAAAATGTGCACCTTCACCGTTGAAGACAACACCGACTCGCAGGGTCGGAAGCGTTGGATGCAGGGCGGCAACGAGCCGATCCTGACCACCGATGGTGAGCGAATCGTCGACAGCCACGGTCGTGCCTCCCGAGTGACCACCGCGGCCTACGGCCCGTCGGTCGGCAAGATGCTGCTCATGGGCTACCTGCCGCCTGAGCTGGCCGAAATCGGCGCCGACTTCACGGTCATGTACATGAATGAGCTGTTCCCGATCAAGGTGTCGGCCGTCGAAGGCTCCACCTTCGATTCCGACGACAGCCGCCTCAAGTCCTAGTTCGCTTGGTTCTGCAGTGCCTGGGTCCGGCTTTCGTGGTTCAGGCACTGCAGATCGAGTCTGGAGATCACTATGCGAATACTCTGCTGCGTAAAGGTGCGTGCCGCGGGACGGCCCGCCTGGAGTTTGGCCGGTGGCCAAACGTCCCTGGCTGAAAGGTGCGACTAGATGCGAATACTCTGCTGCGTCAAACGAGTTCCCGCACCGGGTGCCAAGATCAATGTGACCGACGATGGTCAGTCGGTTGAAACCGCTCACCTCGGCTTCACCACCAGTCCGCACGAGGAGTGTGCGGTGGAAGAAGCCGTTCAGATTACCGAGCGTATGGGCGGAGAGGTGACGGTTCTGACCGTCGGCCCTCCCGAAGCCGAGGAGCAGCTGCGATACGCCGCTTCGGTCGGTTGCCACAGCCTCGTGCTGGTGCCAACCGACGGATCAGCCCTCGACCCACAGCGAACCGCTTCGATCATCACCGAGGCCGTTGAGTCACTCGAAGCCGAAGGTGGGGAGTTCGACCTCATCATGTTCGGCAACGAGTCGGCAGACTCCGGCGGCTTCCAGGTTGGTGTTCGGGTAGCTCATGCTCTCGGTCGCCCCATCGTCAACGGCATCAAGGGAATCGACGTTGACGATTCGACCATCACTGCTCGACGGGCAGTGGATGCCGGGTTCGAGGTCTACGAATTGCCTCGGCCGGCCGTGCTCGGCATCAAGGAGGGCATCAACCTTCCCCGCTATCCGACCATGAAAGGCCGCTTGGCCTCGAAGAAGGCCGCGATGGCATCCATGGGGCTCGACGCCGACAACGGTGGCCAGGCACTGGTGAAACTTCATCGTCCGGCTGAGACCGTCAAAGAGACCGCCATTCTCGGCACCAACGAGGAAGCGGCTCCGGCCATTGTCGACCTGCTCGAAGAGATCGGAGTGCTCTAGTGGCTTTGCTGGTAATCGTTGAACACGATCAGGGTGTTGTCCCCGACGCCGCCCTTGAGGCGCTCACCGCCGGCCGGGATCTGGCCGAACAGATGGGCTGCGACATGCACGCTGTGGTCATCGGCGAAGGGGCCGACGACGTCACCGATGCGGCCGAGGAGCACGGAGCCGAGACCATCCATGTGGTTTCCCACGACATCCTCACCGACTATGGCCCCGACGCCTGGGCTGAATCGGTACGGCAGCTGGCTGACGAAGTCGACGCTGATGCGATCATGACCGTCGGTACCGATCGGGGTAACGAGGTTATGGCCTCCATTGCCGCCCGTACCGGACTTCCGTTTGTGGCCAACTGCAACTCCATTGACGCATCCGACGACGATGAGTGGTCGATGACCCGAGTTCAGTGGGGTGGCTCCTTACTCGAGGACGCGACGCTGGAAGCCGACCGCAAGCTGGTGACGTTTGCGCACCACGCTGTTCCGGCCTCGGAGGAAAGTGGTTCCGGTGAGATCGAAGAGTTCGAACCGGAACTCGACGACAGCCATGCCGTCACCATCATCAAGGACCGGGCCGTGGAAAGTGGCGGCATCACGCTGTCGACCGCCCCGGTCGTGGTGTCGGGAGGCCGCGGCGTCGGCTCGGCCGACGGGTTCGGAATTCTTGAGGAACTAGCCGAGCTGGTCGGCGGTCGGGTTGGATGCTCCCGTGCCGTGACCAACAACGGCTGGCGGCCTCACTCCGACCAGGTTGGTCAGACCGGCACCCGCATCGCTCCCGAGATCTACATTGCCACCGGCATTTCCGGCGCTATTCAACACTGGGTTGGAGCCATGGCCTCGAAACGAATCCTGGCGATCAACACCGATGCCGAAGCCAACATGGTGAGCAAGGCCGACTACGCCGTGATCGGTGATCTGCACAAGGTGGTTCCGGCCATCACCGCAGAGATTAAGAAGCGTAAAGGTCTGTAGACCGATTTTGCAGCGATTCGGTCGGTCCCTGATGGGGCCGGCAGAATTGGTGTCTCCGATCGGTTGGAGCTCGGCTAGAGCCCGTAGTCGGGCTCCACACATCCCGACGGTCGTCCTCCACCTCCGATCGGCTGATCATCGAACTGATCGTCGACAAAACCGGTTCCGGCCGCGTCGGGGTCGGCGAAGTAGCTCACGATGGCATCGGCCAGCGCTGCGGCCTCGGCGCTGATAAACGCCGGGTCCATGAGCAGCTCCTCTTCGGACGGGTTCGTGAGGTAGAGGAACTCGGCCAGCACGGCGGGGACATCACCACTATGACGCAGTACGGAGAGGTAATCCTTGCCGTCGGCTCTGGTCCAGGACCGAACCCCGCGGTTGCCGGCCCCGGCGAATTCAAAGGCCCTGACCGGCTCGAGTGCGAACGGTTCCGGCACCTGGAGTGTGTCGGGAACCGGAACCGTGGTCACAGTCTGGGCCACGGTCGTGGCCGTCGTCGGCACCGTGGTGGTCTGCTCGGAACCCTCGACTGCTGAGTTCGTTGACGACGCTGCCGAGGTCGTCGACGTCGTTGATTCCGACGCCGGTGTCGGGGCAACGGTGGGTGGTGGCCTCGTTGTTGTTGGAATCGGGTTGCGCTCTCGGGGCAGGATCAGTCCATCCACCGGAGCGGGAGCCGGAGACGGGATCGTTGTTTCAGTGATCATCCCGTTGGCCAGAAGCGCCTCGTCTCGGGCTTTGACCGACTGATCGTAGGCGTCGACCGAGGCTTCGTAGCGCTCCAGCTCGACCATGTACGCGGCGTGAGCCTCCACCTTGGCCGCTGCGGCCGTCGACAGAGTCGCGTCGAGCGACTGGTAGAAAAGACCGCCGAACCGGCGAGACTCGACGTCGTCGGTCTTGGTGAACACGATGGTTCCTGGCTGAGAACCGCTTCGAGGTGCGCCGCCGTTGTGGTGGATCGAGACGAACAGAGCGGGATCGATGGATTTGGCCAACATGCCCCGAAAGCCGGTGGTGAGATTGTGGTCGGCTGATCTGGTCAGCGTGACCTGGGCTCCCTGGGCGGAGAGCAATCGGGCGGTCTCAAGCGCCACCTGAAGGTTGAGTTGCTTCTCGGTGGTGCCTTCGTCTCCAACCGCTCCCGGCTCGGTTCCACCGTGGCCGGGATCGAGGACGATATGGGATCGTGGAACCACCGCAACCTCGCCCTTGGGAATGAAGTTGATGTCTTCGCAGGCGGTCATTACTTTCCACGAGTTCTCGCGCTCGCCGAGAACCGGAAGCACGATGTCGGTTGGTGTGCGGATTGCTCGAACCGTCGGCTCGCTCGGCAACGGTACAAAGGGCTGGTCGGGAGAACCCAGCGGCACGGGTGGAGCAGTGGTTGTTGTGGTTGGAGCGGTGGTGGACGGCGACTGCAACCCTTGTCCGGCGTCGGTTCCGTTGTCCGCCGACTCATCGTCCACGAAGGCCAAATCCGAGGGCGACGTGTCGGCTGACTCAACCGCCTGACAGGCGGGAACAAACACGAGTCCGGCCAGCGCGACGGCCACTGCAACACGAGCAAATTGAGGACCCCTCGTCGGGGACACGAGACCACACACATGGTCCTATTCGGCAGGTGACCGGCGGCAATGAGCACCACACCGAATTGCCGGCCGAATCATTTGCTCACAGATCCCGGTCGGACGATGCGGTTAGTAAGTGAGCTGCTGAGACAGACGCTCCGCGGCGTCGCGGACGAAATGGGCGATCTCGTCGGCATCGGCCTTGTCGGGAAACCGGTAGGCCGGGCCATGTACGTGTAGGGCGGCGACGGTGGCTCCGGAGGCATCGGTGACCGGAGCGGCCACCGAGTTGATGCTTTCATCGAACTCGGCGTAGACCCACACGTAGCCGTCGGCCTGCGACTGTTTGAGGCGCGATCTGATGGCGGCCGGATCGGTCATGCTGGATTCAGTAGTGGCCAGCAGCGGATGGTTCAGATACTGCTCGAGTTCCTGGTCGCCCATGTCGGCCAGCATGATCAGGCCTGATGGAACCAGGTGCATGGGGACCCGCTCGCCGGTCCAATCACGCACTTGCACCTCTTCATCGGAGTCGAAGTGATCGAGGTAGAGAACCTCGTTGCCGTCAGCCACCGACAGCCCCGACGTCTCGCCGGTGGCTTCGGTCAGCTGCCACAGATGGGGGCGAGCCGCAGTGACAAGATTCCGACCTGGAGCGGCAGCGCCGGCCAGATCAGCAAGGCTTTGGCCGAGACGGTATTCGCCCCCGACCTCGTCCTGTTCCACCGCACTCTGTTCTTCCAGCGCACTGAGGAGCCTGGCGACCGTGCTCTTGGGCAGGTCGCACCGTTCCGCTAGTTCGGTAACCCCGGCCGGTCCGACGGCCAGAGCCCGCAACAAGACGAAGGCTCGCTCAATTGACTGCACGCCAGACATGGATCCTGACTAGGTAGTAGGGACGAAAGGTGATCGTACTACGGAAGGACCACGCTAAAGATATTGTACTGCCTAGAAACGGCCCTGGCAGAAAGGCTCCGGCGACACACCGAAGAAGGCATCGGCCCGGGCCAGCGTGGATGGCGAAAGGGCTTGCAGCCGTCCGCCGGTCGACAACACCGACGCCGACACGCTGCCAAGGAGGAGCGGCCCCACAGCCGACGGGCTCAGCGTCAAGTCGGCGTATTTGCGGCGCGGTGCGGCGCCAACTCCGTCGGGGGACACCCGCATTCGCTCGCCGGCTCCGAGGTCGAGCACAAAACTGTCATCGGTGCGGTAACTGCGAGCAGCGAACGCCGCCGCGGGATCCAGTACCTTCAACCAAAGGTTGTCGCTCAGATCGGTGGTCTTGACCCCTCGTGGGTTGGTAACGAGGTACGGAAGAGGGTCGTCGGGCCCGAGACCGCTCCGGCCGCTGATCACGCCCACCAGGTCGGTCGACAGGATGAGGGTCCAAAGGGCCCGATGGGCCTCGTCGTTTAGCGCACACACCATCCAGACCCTGAGGCCGTGTTGAGGATCGCCGTCGTTCCAATCCGGACTGATGGCCCATATGGCAAAGCCGTTGGGATGGAGGGCACAGACGACCCGCTGCGAGTCGGACGGTTTGGCGAGAACTTCGCGGGCCAGCCACGACGGCATCGACACCTCGCCTGGTTGACTGCGGCGATACTTGTCGAACTGCCGCGTGATCGTCGGCAACTCTTCGATGTGGTCGACGAACTGTATTGAAGACGTGTCGGCCCGAAATCGATCGAGCATCTCCACCCGTCGCCGGTCGATCGAGAACACCCGGGTCCTGGTGCAGACTCCGAAGCCGAACCGTTCATAGATCGCACCTTCGCTGGCCATTAGGCCTGTCACCGGTTCGTTGTGCTTACGGGCATCGCGTTCGAGCCACGCCATCATCTTGGAAGCCACTCCTCGTCGACGGTGGGTGGCCGCCACGCTTACCCACGTGACACCCGCCATCGGCACCACGGCCGGGCCCGGCAGCGTCACTTCGAGACTGAAGTTGCCGGCGGCAGCCACGACCGGCGACTTTGGCTGGTCCGAGTCTCGCACCACCACAAATCGGGAGAGATCGAACTGGTCTCGTATCCGGGCAACTTCGTCTTCGGCGAACGGGCCGACGCCAAACGCTCGAGCGTCGGCTTCGCAAATCTCTTCGACGTCGTCGGGCCTAGCGGTTCGAAATGACAGAGCCATCGGAACAACCTACATGCTGGCCAAATTGCAGTCGGCACTATTACGTCGGCCGTCCGGACTGTTCGCATGGGTGATTGTTTCCGCCGTGATGACCATGTATGTGACAAGTGGCTATAAAGGTATCTCGCGGCTGCTTCGACACGTTTGAATCTGGAGAAGCCAAGAGGTGGCGGCGGGGTTTGCCCCGTCAAACAGCGGAGAGATGATTTGATGAGTGGACAAAGGCCACTGACACGAGGAGTCGCGTCGATCCTGCTGGCGACTCTGCTATTCGCAGGCGTGGCCGGTGCCAACGCTGTCCCGGCAGAGGCCCAAGTTCCTGATGCGGGCATCGATGTTGCCATGCTTCCATCGGAACAGGCACTGCGGAGCTGGCAGGTTCGCGATCTTCAGCCGCCCGAGCAATCGACGCTTGGAGACTTCGACGTATTGGTCTGGGACTTCGTCGAGATCGACGGGATCATGTACGTTGGCGGCCGCTTTCAGACCGTGCGTCGCGGTTCAGGGGCTACCGAACACAACCAGCCGTTCCTTGCCGCCTTCGACGTGGCCTCCGGCGACTGGGTTTCATCTTTTCGACCGGTACTCGACGATGGCGTCTATTCACTCGAAGCGACTTCGGATGGTCGTCTGTTGGTTGGCGGGGAATTCACCTCGGTGAACGGGGTTCCGGGCACGTCCGGAATCGCCGCCCTCGATCCGATCACCGGTGCTCCTGATCCGGCCTGGGTGACCTCGGTTTCCCGTGACGGTGGCGACCACATCGTCACCGAGATCGTGGTGGCGTCCGACAGCATCTATATCGCCGGTCGGTTCAACCGGATGAACAAGACCGATGGAACCAGCGGGCGAAAGTACAACCTGGCTCGTCTCCATCCCGTGACCGGCGCCACCGACTGGTCGTTTGAGGTGCCCGTAAGCGGCGGCCGGGTTATGGCGATGGGTCTCTCTCCCGACGAACGTGAACTGTACTTGGGCGGGTTCTTCTCCAGCGTCGGTCTCACCCCCAACACTCGATGGATGGCAATGGTCCGTACCGGGAACGGTGAGGTTGTGGCGATGGCCGATCCGATCCCCCAGGATCTGAGCCGGTTCTGGGTCTTCGATCTCACGGTCACCGAAACCAAAGTGTGGGTGGCGATCGAACGTCACTTCCTTTATGTCTATGACCAGGGCGACCTCAGCCGGGAGAAGGCGTTTCACACCGCCGGCTACGGCGGCGATCCGCAAGCCGTGCACTACCACGATGGGGTGGTTTGGGCCGGTGGACACTTCCACGGCTGGGAGCGTGACTGGTCGGATTGGCCCGACAACACCCAACCCATCTCGTCGTGGTACCGACAGGTCAACTGGCTTACCGCCTACAACGCCGAGACGACAGCTCCCGTTGAGGACTGGGTCGCTCGAATGGGAGCCACCGACGGAGTATGGGCGCTTGAGGTTGACTCCGAGGGCAAGCTCTGGGCCGGAGGCGACCCGACATCGTCGGGAACTGTTCCGGTGAGCGGATTTGCCGTGTATCCCAATCGCACCGATACCGACGAGATCAACCTTGCTCGAGGTGCTACCACCGCACAATCCTCCAATGGTGAGTCGGGATTCACCTGGGCCCCGCCCGACCGGGTTGGGGTCAGCCCCGAATCCCGCTGCAATCTGGACGGGTTCGCGCTCATCGGGCCGTCGGAGGCAGCTGTCGACGGGAAGACCAACGGCGGCCCTTGGGAATGTTCGTTCTCCGCTACTGCAGCTGAAAATAATCCCTGGTGGCAGGTCGACCTCGGCTCGGTCAGCGAGATTGACGCCCTACGTGTCTGGAATCTGTACTCGACACCGGCAGCCAACGACTTGGCCGACGTGTGGGTGGCGGTCTCCAATGACGCAGGCGCGATCAGCTCCAATGATCCTGCGGTGCTGATCGCCGATCCGGCAGTGGCCGTTGTCAAGATCGACGGTCGGGTGCCGTGGTTCCACGAGCAGCCGATCGGACTCTGGGGTCGCTATGTACGGCTGCTGCTTGACTCCGACGCCCCGACCCAGCTCAGGTTGGCCGAGGTCGAAGTTCTGGACATTCCCGGTGTGTCGCCTCCGCCTGTCGTGGATCCGGATCGCGAGCTGGTCTCCCGCAGCGCCATGTGGCGTTTCTGGGATCAGGGCACGATGCCCGGGTCGGATTGGGCCGAGGTCAACTTTGATGACGCCGGCTGGGACTCCGGCCCCGCCCTTGTCGGGTTTGGTGACGCCGACGTTGTTACCACCACTCAGTCAGGGGTCCTCACCACCTACTTGCGGCACGAGTTCGACGTCGCGAATCCAGCGGCGATTGCCGGGCTGTCACTTGAGCTGTTGGCCGATGACGGCGCCGTGGTCTATCTCAATGGCGCAGAGATTCATCGGCTGAGGATGCCTGCCGGTCCCGTCACCGAGAACACCTACGCCTCCGAGTCGGTTTGGGGCGCAGCCGAACGTGCCTGGACATCGGTCGAGGTTCCACCAAACATGCTGGTGCCCGGTGCCAATGTGTTGGCGATCGAGGTTCACAATGATTGGCGCAGAGGTGGTGACCTTGCCTTCGATGCCTCACTCACCGCCATCGATGATGTGGTGGAACCCCCGGCTGAAGATCAGCTTCTCGTGGCCTTCCAGTCGGCCTGGCGTTACGACGACGCCGGCACGTTGAGAAACGGCACCGCTTGGCGTCAGCCCGACTTCAACGATGCCGGGTGGTCGATCGGTGAGGGTCAGTTCGGCTACGGCGACGGCGACGAGGCGACCGTCATCAGCGAGGGCCCGGTGCCCGACCGCCACATCTCCTACTACTTCCGCGGCTCGTTCGACGTGTCCGATCCGGCCGAGATCGGCGAACTTCAGATCTCGCTCATTCGCGACGATGGCGCGGTTGTGTACATCAATGGGCTAGAAGTTGTTCGCTCCAACATGGCCGATGGAACGGTCACCGCTGAAACTCTGGCATCGGCGTACGCCTGGGGTACTGATGAGCGAGATCCACATGTGTTCACGCTTGGTTCCGACATGCTGATGGCAGGGACCAATACGGTCGCCGTAGAGGTTCATTCGGCCGATCAGGGAAGTCGGGATCTCAGCTTTGACCTCGAACTCTTGGGACTAGCCGGATGACGGCTTGGTTATCGACAGGCCGAGTGCGGCTCATGTCTTTTACGGCGCTGATCGCTGTGTTGGGCTTGGCCTCCTGTTCCAGTCTCAGCTCGTCCGGTGGCTCCTCCGGCGAGATCTCAGCCACTGAGGATGTCGAGGCTTCGGATTCCGGAACTCCAACAGTCGACAAGACGGCAGCCCCTGCAGCTGTGGTCGCCGGCTCAGAGTTGAACGTCGAGTCCGATCGCGAGGACGAGCCCGAGGTCAGTGACAGCGCAGCTGACGTCGTCAGTGAAGGCAGCGGCGAAGGCACGGTGGTATTGGCCGGTGATGAGCCGATTTCGGAAGATGCGGCGGAACCTCCTCCAATCGCTACCGAGCCTGAGTCGGACGTCGTCGACGAAGCCGACCAGACGGTCGATCCCCTGGATCCAGGGTCAGCGCTAGCGTGCGCGGCGCTCGAAATCGGCCGAGACGGCGCCCAAGACGGTGACCTCGCCTACGCCGCCAGATTGGCGGGACAAGTCGATCAAGATGCTGTCGGCGACCGCGCGATTCAATCAATCGTGGCCGATGTCGCGTCAAGCGATCAGGCGGATCTCACGGCATTGGCACGCGGCATTGAACGCTGCGAAAGCCTTGGCTACGAGACGGCCTCTTAGCGGGCGGCGATCACGTCATCGGAGACGGTGTCGACCACGGACGCCACCGGAAGCCGCTTGCCATCGCCGGTTGCTCTAATGGCCAACTCGATCTCGCCGTCGGCGAGACCGCGAGGGCCGACCGTAATCCGATATGGGATGCCGATGAGTTCGGCATCGGCAAACTTGACCCCGGCCCGAGCATCGCGATCGTCGAGTAAGACGTCGACGCCTCGTCGGCGCAAGCCGTTGTAGATCTCCTCAGCCGCAGCCATTGTGGGTTCGTCGAGCTTGAGTACGGTGATCACCACTTCATACGGGGCAATGGACACCGGCCAGATGAGACCCTTGTCGTCATGGTGTGTTTCAGCCACGGTGGCCATATTGCGACCGATGCCTATGCCATAGCTACCCATCACCACGGGGCGCTGCTGTCCTTCGGCATCCGAGACCGTAACGCCAAACTTTTCGGCGTACATGGTGCCGAGTTTGAAGATGTGACCGGCCTCGACGCAACGCACCACGGTGAGTTCTGATCCGCACCGTATGCAGGCTTCGCCGGCGGAAGACTCGCGGAGGTCGGCCCACTGTTCAACCTTAATGTCACGCTCAATGTCGACGCCTCGGTAATGCCAGTCGTCTTCGTTGGCTCCGGTTGTCATGTTGGTGCGGCCCTTCAGCGCTTCGTCGGCCACAACTTTGAGGTCGGAAACACCGACCGCGCCGAGTGACCCCGGTTGCGCACCGAGAGCAATTTGAGCTTCGTCGGCGGTGGCCGGGCGGAGCTCGATGGCGCCGGTGGCGTCGAGGAATTTCTGAGTGCTGAGTTGGTGATCGCCCCGAACAAGGGCCAAAACCACATCACCGTCGGCCACCATCACCATGGTTTTGATCTGGCGATCGGCAGGAGCTCCCGCCTCTTCAAGCGCGGCAATGGTTCGAATCCCCGGTGTGGGGAAGCGTTCCGGTTCGGCTGGAGGAGCCTCGTCGGTTATCTCGGCGAGTCGGGATGTTGCCTTCTCGATGTTGGCCGCGTAGTCGCAGTTGGGGCAGGTGATCACATCATCCTCACCGGCGGGGCAAGGAACCATGAATTCGGTTGAATCGTCGCCGCCCATTGCCCCGCTGCTCGCCTCCACCGGCATGGCGGGAAGGGCAAGTCGCTCGAAGATCCGGATATAGGCGGCTCGATGGGTCTCGAATTGCCTGTCGAGACCGTCCCAATCGATATCAAACGAGTACGAGTCCTTCATGGCGAATTCACGCACCCGCAGCAACCCACTCTTGGGGCGGGCCTCGTCGCGGAACTTGGTCTGGATCTGATACCAGAGCTGGGGCAGTTCCTTATACGACGAGAGTTCCTGGGCCACCGTGGCGAAGATCTCTTCGTGGGTGATGCCCAAGGCCATGTCGTTGTCGCGGCGATCTGTTAGCCGGAACATGATCTCGCCCATCGTGTCCCAACGGCCTGATTGTTTCCACACGGTGGCCGGGTGCATCGTGGGGAGCAGGAACTCCTGGCCGCCGATGGCGTCCATTTCCTCTCGCACGATCTTGGCCACCTTCTGATGCACCTTCCATCCCAGCGGGAGGAGAGAATAATGGCCGGCGTGAAGCTGCCGGATGAACCCGCCCTTGATAAGAAGGGCGTGGCTGGCGGCTTCGGCGTCGGCGGGAGCGTCTCGAAGGGTGGGAATAAACAGGTTTGACCAACGCATGAGCCAAAGTTAACCGGGTTTTCCTACCGTTCGGGACGATTAACCATTTCTGAGCCGGAAATGTCGCCCGTCAGGATGGGTGGGTGCTACCTCGGAACAACGATGGTCTTCGCCACCAAGTCCCAAGGAGTCTGACGTCGCGCTTGAGTAAACAACATGACGAGCCCGGCTATCGAGAGGATGCTCGACGCGCCCTGGAACACTGTTGACCACACGGTTGTTGCGGTGAGAGCGGCAAGGAACCCGAATCCCCCGTACACCGCCACACGAACCAACGCATCCTTCGCCTGGACCAGGGCACCGGTATCGGCCATCACAACCTTGGTTTTGACGGCCATCTTTCCGAGTGTTGCCCCAAACCTGGTGAGCATGAAGCCTTCGTAGGCTGCAGTGATCGCAAACGAGACCACCGCCGCAATGATCACCCTGGTTCTTGGGATTTCTTCGATTTCGAAGATGTTGATCGTGCCGTAAATGAAGGCGGAGATCGGCAGCCCGACGATGAACAGCAGGATGCCGTCCAGAATTCTGCCTCCAATGCGTGAACCGGCATCGGCCGGTGCCATGCCGGGGGCGAACGTCGTGTGGCCGGGTGATCCTGGAGGAGGGGGTGGGTACGCAGCTGGTGCCGGCACGGGCTCAGACTGCCAAAGATTGCCGTCCCAGTAGCGAACGGTGCCAGGGGGATCCCCCTGAGCGTGATACCAGCCCGGGTTTGGCGTCGGCGATGCGTCGGACATTGCATCAGCGTACTCCAGCCGCCGCTTGGGTGTCGGGGCCGAGTCTGTTCACTCGTGCGGGCTATCTGTGTAACCACATTACAGCATGGTCGTATTGGTGCCGGGTGGGTGTCCGACTCAAATTGGCATTATGATTTGCTACTGAGTTGTGGTCCATTTTGGTGCCACAACCAAGCGTGAAGAGGGGTCTTGCGCATGCTTCAAACAAGGGTTCGGCCGACAGGCTGGACCGTGGTCGAATGCAGGAGCTTGAGTGGTCCGCCTCGGCGGACCACTTGTCACAGTATTTCCCAGAATGTTTGAGGAGTCGGCTGGAATCATCCGATCTCAGTCTCAACAGCAGCCACAGCGAGGTTCGACTATGACCGCCACAAGCTCTGCCAGCCCAAAGCTCGAACGAGCACGCCGGCTGGCCCGGCAACGAGAACGGCTCACCACGCCGTACGTCCGCGACAACGGCGAGCTTCGTCCGGCCACATGGGATGAGGCGCTCGAGCGGGCGGCCAGTGGTCTGAAGCGCATTGTCGACGAAAGTGGCGCAACCGCCGTCGGCATGTTCAGCTGCTCAAAGTCGACCAACGAGATGAACTACGCGGCGCAAAAGTTCGCTCGCGCGGTGGTCGGCACCAACAACATCGATTCCTGTAATCGAACTTGACACGCTCCTAGCGTCGTCGGTCTGGCGACAGTATTTGGAGCCGGTGGAGGCACCTCGTCCTACACCGAAATCGAAGAAACCGACCTGGTGGTGCTTTGGGGTTCCAATGCCCGGGAAGCGCACCCGATCTTCTTCCATCATCTGATGAAGGGCCTCGACAACGGGGCCAAGATGTACTCGGTCGATCCTCGCCGCACATCCTCGGCCAAGTTCGCCGACGTTTGGCTCGGGCTCAACGTGGGCACCGATATCGCGCTGTCGAACGGCATAGCCCGCCACATCATCACGAACGATTGGCAGAACAAAGACTTCATCGCTCATTCAACGTCGGGCTTTGAGGCCTATGCCGAGTCGGTTCAGCCCTACACCCTTGAGGTCACCTCTGAGATCACGGGCGTGCCTGCTGAAGCCATCGCCGAACTGGCCGAGGCCTACGCCAAAGCGGAGACGGCCCAGATTCTCTGGACGCTAGGGATCACCGAACATCACAACGCGGTTGACAACGTCTTGTCACTCTGCAACCTTTCACTGCTCACCGGGCACATCGGTCGTTGGGGCTCGGGCCTGGTGCCGCTCCGAGGCCAGAACAACGTGCAGGGCGGCGGCGACATGGGCGCTTTGCCCAACAAGCTCCCCGGCTTCCAAGACATCGTCGACGACGAAGCCAGAGGCAAATTCGAAGCCGTCTACGGCACCGACATTCCCGCCGAACCTGGCAAACACCTCACGCTGATGTTCGAGGCGATGGGCAAAGAGATCCGGGCCATCTACTGCATCGGTGAGAACCCGGCCGATTCCGAGGCAGACGTGGCCCACGCTCGCAAGATGCTCTCCGACCTCGATCTGCTGATCGTGCAGGACATCTTCATGACCCGTACCGCCGAGATGGCCGACGTGGTGTTCCCGGCCTCCATCGGCTGGGCCGAGTCCGACGGCACGGTTACGTCCAGCGAACGTCGGGTGCAGAGAGTTAGAGCCGCTGTACCACCTCCCGGCGACGCCCGCGATGACGTTGAGATCATCTCGGCGCTGGCCAACGCGATGGGTTTCAACTGGGGATCGCCCACTCCGGCCGAGTTGTGGGAGGAGCTGCGGGCGTTGTCGCCGATGCACGGCGGTATGACGTGGGAGCGGCTTGAAGCCGAGGGTGGTCTGCAGTGGCCGTGCCCGTCCCTTGATCATCCCGGTAGTCCGTTCCTTCACGGTTGGCTGTGGGAAGAGGATCTCGGTGGACGTGAACCGGCCCCCTTCAGTGCCGTAGAACACGAAGGTCCGAAGGAGCAGCTAACCGACGAGTTCCCGCTTCGCCTTACGACCGGGCGAGCCTTGGACTCGTACAACACCGGAGTCCAATCAGGATCGATGAAATCGCCGATCCGCTACGGCGAAGCCATCGACGTGAGCGCAGTCGATGCCGCTCGTCTCGGTATCACCGACGGCGAAGTGGTACGGGTCTTCTCTCCCCGAGGCTCGGTTGACATGCCCTGTCGTGTCATGCCCGACCTGGCCGAGGGTCTGACCTTCACCACCTTCCATTTCCCGGACCTGGTCGATGTCAACGTGTTGACCAGCGACGCCTGGGATCGGCGCTCCGGCACCGCCGAGTTCAAGGCGGCGTCCATCCGCATTGAAAAAATTGCTGAGAAGATCACCGGCTGAGCTTTCGGGATCATGACACACACAAACATCAATCTTTCGGAGTACCTGCGTGGCTGACCTGCATTTTGGTCCCGACCAACCAACCAGCGAGGAACAGAAGGCGGTCGACCAAGTATTGGCCGACACCATGGGCCCGGCGCTGGTGACCGAGCACGAACGACTGGTTCGTGGTGGTCAGACACGGCGCCACGAACGGCGCCATCTTCTTCTTCCCGTACTCCATGCCTTGCAGAAACAGGCCGGCTGGATCAGCCCAGGCGGTCTGAACTACGCCTGTCACCAGCTTCAAGTGCCGCCGGCCGAAGGCTATGGCGTCGCCACCTTCTATGAAATGTTCCGGGTCGATGATCCAGGCCACAGCGACGACGTGGTGCACGTTTGTGTCGACGCCGCGTGCCAGATCGCCGACTCCGAGAGCGTGATCGCGGCGCTTGAAGCGGAAGGCAAACACGTTCACCGCAGCCCATGCCTGGGCCAGTGTGAGCGACCTGTCGCCCAGTTCATCCAGGGACGGGCCAAGCCCGATCGGGTGCAGGCCGACGAGTCGATTGAGCCGGTGGCGGCAGTCCCGCAGGCGGGTGACCCGACGCTGAAGCTGTTGCGGCGTGCCGGCCGGGTCGATCCCACAAGTATCGAGAGCTACATCAACCATGGTGGCTACAAGGCCTTGGCCGAAGCGTTCCGGCGGGGTCCGGCCGGGATTGTCGAAGAGGTCGTCACTTCCGGGCTGATGGGCCGCGGCGGGGCCGCCTTCCCCACCGGTATCAAATGGCGTGCGGTCGCCGAGACTGAAGCCGATCAGAAATACCCTGTCCAAAAATATGTTGTGGTGAACGCCGACGAGTCCGAGCCGGGCACGTTCAAGGATCGAGTGCTCATTGAGAACGATCCGTTTGCGGTGGTTGAGGCGGCGACGATTGCCGGGTTCGCCACCGGAGCAACCAAGGGTTGGATCTACATTCGAGGCGAGTATCCGCTCGCCACCCAGCGGCTTGAGTCGGCTATCGGCCAGGCCCGGGAGGCCGGCTATCTCGGTGACGGAATCGCCCGGTCCAGCGTCTCATTTGATCTTGAGGTTCGGCGGGGTGCCGGCGCCTACATCTGTGGCGAGGAAACGGCACTGTTCAACTCACTGGAAGGCTTCCGCGGTGAACCCCGCCAGAAGCCGCCGTTCCCCACCACCAACGGATTGTTCGACTTGCCCACGGCGATCAACAATCCTGAAACACTGGTGAACGTTCTCGACATCGTGCTCGACGGGGGAGCGGCCTACGCCGCCACCGGCACGGAGAACTCCTCGGGAACCAAGCTGTTCTGCCTCAGTGGCCACGTGAACAAACCCGGCGTCTATGAAGTCGAGTTCGGCACCACATTGGGGCAGCTGGTCGAGATGGCCGGTGGAGCACAAGGTTCCCTGCAAGCCATCCTTTTGGGCGGAGCGGCCGGTAGTTTCGTCGCCGGCGACGAAGCACTCAACATGCCGCTCTCGTTTGAGGGGTCACGGGCCGCCGGAGCGTCTCTTGGCTCGGGTGTCGTGATGTTGTTCAACGACACCGTCGACTTTGGGGCAGTGCTCACCCGTTTGGCCGAGTTCTTCCGCAACGAGTCTTGTGGCCAATGTGTGCCCTGCCGTGTCGGCACCGTTCGCCAGCATGAAGTGCTGGTTCGCAGCGGCGGCCGCCCGGCTGAAACTCAGGTCAACCTGCTCGGCGAGATTGATCAGGCAATGAAAGACGCGTCGATCTGCGGCTTGGGACACACCGCAGCTACCGCAGTCCGATCGGCAATAGCCCTCGGTCTAACCGGAAACGGAGAGCAGGCATGACCGCACAGAATCCTCAGACCGCACAGAATTCTCAAGCCACGGTGCTCGAAACCGCAGTGCAACTCACCATCGACGGCCAGGCGGTTGAGGTGCCGGAGGGAGCATCGGTTCTCGACGCCTGCACTGCCGCCGGTGTCGACACGCCAACACTGTGTTACGCCGAGAATCTCACCCCGGTCAATGCCTGCAGAGTCTGTGTGGTCGAGCAGGAGGGTTCCCGAACGCTGGTGCCGTCGTGCAGCCGCAAGGCCGAAGACGGCATGGTGATCCAGACCGACACCGAACGTGTTCGGCACAGCCGCAAGATGGTGCTTGAATTTCTCGGCTCCGGTGTTGATCTGAGCCAGGCCGATGATCTCGCTCCGTGGATGGAGCACTACGAGGCCGACCCCGACCGTTACGGCGACGATGCCACCGCCATCGACGAACCGGTCCGGGTCCAGGACGATCTTTACATCCGTGACTACGACAAGTGTGTGCTGTGTTACAAGTGTGTCGAAGCCTGCGGCGACGACGCTCAGCACACTTTTGCCATCGCTGTGGCCGGCCGCGGATTTGGGGCCCGCATCCGCACAGAGTTCGACACGGCCTTGCCCGATTCGGCTTGTGTGTATTGCGGCAACTGCGTCGCCGTATGTCCCACCAACGCGCTGCAGTTCAAGACGGAATTCGATCTGCGTCAGGCCGACAACTGGAAGCCGGAGGAACAATCGGTGACGAGAACCGTTTGCTCATACTGTGGTGTTGGCTGCAACCTCGATCTGCACGTCCAGGATGAGACGATCGTCAAGGTCACGTCGCCAAATGATCACAGCGTTACGTCGGGCCACCTTTGTATCAAGGGCCGCTTCGGCTGGACCTACGTCCACGGTCAGTAGCCAGGCGTCTGGCGTAACGCCAGAGTTCTCTTCGGAAACGCCGGGTGTGGGCCGGCTCGGTTCAGGGGAGAACGGTGACGGTGACCAGTGGCCCATCGGCGCTGTGGTAGCTCGACGCTCCACTTGCCGCTGTTCGAACCTGCTCCGCCGGCACTCCGGCGTCGACCAACGCACCGACGATGGCCTCGGCCCGTGCGCCGCTAAGGCCGGTATTGGCGGCCACGCCGCCACCATCGTAGGAGCGCACGTCGATCACGACTGAGGCGCCGGTCTCAGACAGCACAGAGGCCAACGCTTCCACGGTCGGGACGGATTCGTTCTGTAGGCGATCGCCGTCGAAGTCGATGCCGTCTATGTCGATCCCGGCCACCTCGTAGGTTGCCGCGGCATCCGGCCCGGCAACGAGCCAAATAAGGTTGCCGACGTCGGGGCTTGGCACAAATGGTGCTGTGCCCGGAATCACGACCGACACTCGGCTTTGATCGAAACCAAATCCGTCGGCAAGCAGTCCGGCAACCGCTTCGGTCGTGGCCGCAGCCACAGCTCGGTTTCGTTCCTCGCTGTCGGCCAGGAACGAGTATCCGGCCAGTCCGATCGAGCCGTCGGGGTCTGCTTGTAGCGCCTGGCCAAGTTCCTGGAGCGGAACCAAGGCTTCGACCCGGAGCGGCCAAGACTGGCTGCCACTGTCGACGAGGTTGCTGCCGAACATGAATGTCGGGCCGTTGCTTAAGGTTTCTGATCGCAGCGACGTTCCAAATTCCGGAGTCACGGCCACAAACCCCGGAACCGGTTGAGCCGGGCTGAGGGGTGGGGCACCGAGGCCGACGGCTCGCACTTGGCCGGGAGCGGCGCCGGCCGCCTCCAACGCTTCCACCAGCGCAACGGCTTGTTGGCGGCTGAGCTCAAGGTTCGCCGTCGCAGTGCGCTCGCTATACGTCCGGACGGTGATGGCCGCCGGCGCGTCGGGATTCGCCGCCAGCGCACCACCAACCTTCGCCACAATATCGCTGCTCGCCTGGCTGAGATTGGTTGTACCTGGCTCAAAAGCGAGGCCGGTTAGATCGAGACGGGATTCGGCGATATGGCGTGTGATCTCTTCGGAGAAAAGATCGCCGACCTCCTCAGTGGATACGGTGCCTTGCTCAAGTCTGTCGCTGACGTTGTTCAACGACAACGCTTCGACAACCGTTGAGGCGGCCGGATCTCCGTCGACCACCGCCTGTTGCTGAGTGGCTTGATCTTCGGACGAGCCCGGTTCCGGCGTGCTGAGAGAGACGATGAAGGCCAGAATCAAACCGGCGAACAGGCCGCCGGCGATGGTTATCAACGCCGCCTTGGCAACGGTGCCACCCGACCGCTCACTTTGAACCGGAATGACCAAAGGACGAGCTTGGGCTTCGACATCCCGCTGCTTCGCCGCAACGTTGATCGCCGTGGCCGCAGTTGTGGCTTGCTGTGTTGCAGGCGTGGTGGCCAACGGTTGATTGGTGGGGGCTGCGGGTTGGGCGAACAGCTGCTGTTGCCCTGGATTCGCCTGAGCCGGTTGCGAAGCCGGGGAGGCGATCGTACCTGCGCGGTTGTTGGCCACTCCATTGCTGACTATGCCGTGGATCGGGTTCGCCCCGTTTGCCGGCAATGTGGGCACCGGCGTGGGTTGGGGGGCTGCGGGACTGCTCGGGATCACATGTGCCGTGGCGCCGTGCGAGACGGATCCGTTGGTTTGCTGGGGGCCGGTCTCACCGAAGTGTTGAGAAGGCGTGGGGTCGGCCGCGGCGGCGATCGGCTGAGCAGCCCCACCGGCGCCGTTCGGAGCGGGTTCAGTAACCTGTGGAACGGGCGATGGTTGTTCGGGTTGGTCGACCCAGGCTCGCTCAGGTGTAGCTTGCCCTTGTTCCACCTGGTCATCTTCTGCGGCGGGCGGGGCGTCGTCGACATGGTGGCCATCGTCGGCCTGAAGCACTGGCTCGGCCTGGAGTTCCGGCTTGGACTGAAGCACTGGCTCGGCCTGGAGTTCCGGCTCGCCAAATGGCTCTTGATCAGGTACCTCACCGCCGGATTGATCTGGCTCCTCAGCCTGTTCTTGCTCGGCCGGTTGCCCACCATTGGTGGAGTCATCGAGATCATCGAACAGGCCAAAGAACACCGATGGATCGAGCGGACCGTCATCGGTTTCAGGCGCCGCTTCGGCTATGTCCTCTCGATGTTCGTTAGTCATTCACTGCTCACGCCGACAACTCGGTCCCCGGACCTCTTTGTCGATTCCGATGTCGGGATGATCACTTCTACAGTTCGGTTCCGGGAAGACGTTGGCCTGGTGCGCAGCGGTTGGGCGCCAGCCAACACACTTCGGGGCTTCGGACAATGTCTTTAACGCCTGGGGCGAGGCCCGGTGGGTACCGCCTAACACACTACTCTACCGCCCTGGTTGGGGGGCGGTTACCTCCGGCTCGGACCCCGGAGAAAAATTAACCAGGAAATGACCGCATCCGTGGCCGGATCTGCGACGAGCGACCGCTGAATCCCAGCGATCGTGGGGAATGTCAGCCGCTACCGTGGCGAATATGGATTGGGATGAGCGTGATCGAGACCTCAGAGACGACATTCGTCGTCTTGGCCAGCAACTGGGCCGGTCAATCGCCCGCCAGGAGAGTGAGGCGTTTCTCGACATGGTCGAGCGGGTCCGGGTCTTGGCTCGGCGGCTACGGCAGGAAGACGGAGATGCAGCAGGCGCCGACTTAGCCAACCTCCTCACAAATGTTGATGATCTCGACGCCATCCGCCTGGTGCGGGCGTTCACGATCTATTTTCATCTGGCCAACGTGGTCGAACAAGTGCATCGCATCGAAGATCTAAATCGTCGCCGTCCGGTGGCGGGGCGCCTAGCCGACACGGTGCCCAGGTTGGTGGAGGCCGGCCATAGCCCCGACGAAATCGAGAATGCGGTGGAGCGGCTGCGGCTTCAGCCCGTCTTCACCGCTCACCCCACCGAGGCGTCCCGCCGGTCAATGCTCGACAAGCTGGCTGAAATCAGCCAACTGACCGAGCAGCGGTCGCTGGCCCGGACCACCGAATCCGATGCCCGCCGGATCGACGGCCGTATTGACGAGCTGATCGATGCCATGTGGCAGACCGACGAGATTCGGCGGGAACGGCCGAAGCCGGTGGATGAAGCACGGACGGCACTGTACTACCTGGAGCAGCTGGCGACCCAAGGCCTTCCAGACCTGTGGGCCGATCTCGACGCCGAGCTGGCCCAGATCGGGCGTTCGCTGGCTCCCGAATCGGCCCCTATCCGCTTCGGCAGTTGGGTTGGTGGTGACCGCGACGGCAACCCGAACGTCACGCCTGAGACCACGGCCGACGTTCTGACTCTGCAGCGACAACGGTCTCTGCGGATGCTTCGCTCCGAACTGGCCGGTTTACGGGCTGAGCTCTCGGCCTCGGAGCGAATCCGCATGCCGTCCGATGAGCTGCGCTACCAGGTTGAGAGCGACCAGAAACGATTCCCCGACGTTTTCGCCGCAGTGGGCCGGATCAACGAGGGGGAGTGGTACCGGCTACGGCTGGCCGTGATTCTCCAACGAATCGACGAGACGATGCCACGCCCAGAGCGGGAACAGAGCGGCGGTTCACTCGCCGGCGGGAGAGGCTACCGGACGCCAGATGAACTGGCCGATGATCTGCGAGTGATCGAGCGATCGCTTCGGGCCCAAGACGGTCAACTTCTCGCCGGTGGGCGATTGGCCCGGGTCCAGCGCATGGTGGCCACCTTTGGGTTTCACCTCGCTCACCTCGACATCCGGCAGCACGCCAAGGTTCATCACCAGACGTTGCAGCGGTTGTTCGAGACCGCGGGCCAGACCTATCCGGAGGAGCGAGGTGAGCGAATTCAGCGGTTGGCCGAAGAGCTCAATATTTCTCGCCCGTTGGCTCCGCCGCCTCAGCCCCCTCACACCGACAAAGACGGCGAACGCGGGGCGGACATCGATGCCTTGGCTCTGTTCGCCTTACTGCGGGATCAGCTCGATCGCCACGGTGACGAGCTCGTCGAGAGTTACATCGTGTCGATGACCCAGGGGGTCGACGACATCCTGGCCCCGGTGTTGCTGGCTCGCGAGGTCGGCCTGGTGGATCTGCCGAGAGACATCGCCCGTATCGGCTTCGTGCCGCTGTTCGAGACGATCGAAGACCTCCGTGGTTTGGAAGATGTACTCGAAGAGCTGTTGAGCGTGCCCGGCTACCGGCGGCTGGTCGAGCTGCGCGGTGGCATGCAGGAGGTCATGGTCGGCTACTCCGACTCCAACAAGGACGGCGGTATCACAACGTCGCAGTGGGAGATCCACAAAGCGCTACGAGCCATTCGCGACGTCGGCCAGCGGCACAAACTCACCATCAGGGTCTTCCACGGTCGTGGTGGCACGGTAGGTCGGGGAGGCGGGCCAACCAACGAATCGATTCTCTCCCAACCGTCGGGTCTCATCGACGGCGAGGTCAAGATCACCGAACAGGGTGAGGTGATATCCGACAAGTACGGCCAGCCGGAGATCGCTCGCCGTAACCTTGAACTGGCGTTGGCCGCGGTTCTGGAGGCCTCGGTGGCTCACCGGGCCAGTCGATACGATCCGGCGCGGCGGACGCTGTGGGACAACGTCATGGAGGAGATGTCGGCCGCGGCGTTCTCGGCCTACCGGGCTTTTGTCGACGAGCCTTCGCTTCCCGGCTACTTCGAGACGTCAACGCCGGTTGAGGAGCTGGGAGCCTTGAACATCGGATCCCGGCCCGCTCGCCGCAGCTCGGGGTCGAGCCGCCTCGAAGATCTCCGAGCCATTCCTTGGGTGTTCGGCTGGACGCAGGGACGCCAAATCATTCCTGGTTGGTTTGGTGTGGGGTCGGGACTCAAGGCTGTAACCGAAGCCGGCCATGGAGATCTGTTGAAGGAGATGGTCGATGAGTGGACGTTCTTCACGACGTTCCTCGGCAACGTGGAGATGACGTTGGCCAAGACCGATCTGACGGTGGCGGCGGCCTACGTTGACCGGCTGGTTCCCGACGAACACAAACATCTCTTCGAGGCCGTGAAGATCGAACACGAACTCACCGTGTCTCAGCTGACCGAGGTCACCGGACGGGGTCTGCTCGGCAACCTGCCGGTACTGCGGCGAACGCTGGAGACCCGAGCGGTGTATATGGATCCACTTCATGTGCTGCAGATCGACCTGCTGGCTCGCAATCGCTCCGGAGTGGATGTTGACGCCCGGGTGCGCCGGGCGCTGCTGCTAAGTGTCAACGGCATCGCCGCCGGCATGCGCAACACCGGATAGATGAGAGCTCGCTGACCAATGACCGTTCCCATGATCGACCTCAGCCCGATGCTACGGGTGGATCGAAATTCTGATGAGGCTGTTGGCAACTCGGGCGGTGCCGAGGTCCATCGGTTGGGCGCTGAAATCGACGAAGTCTGTCGACGCATCGGTTTCTTCGCCATTGTCGGGCACGGGATCGACCCGGCAATTGTCGACGCGGCCCACCACGCGGCGCAAGACTTCTTCCAGCTGCCGTTGGCTGATCGAATGACCGCGGCCAGGCCTGATCCCACCTACCCGTATGGCTACGTGCCGTTCTCGGCCGAAGCGCTCAACCAGTCGATCGGAGGTCAGGGCGGCCCCGACCTGAAGGAAACCTACAACGTAGGGCCGGTGGGGGAGCCGCCGCGCCCTCGCGATCAGATGACCGATCTTGACGAGCGGGCGGCCTGGGCCCCGACCATTTGGCCCCAAGCCATGCCTGCTTTGCGACCCGCACTGGAGCAGTACTACCTGGCGATGTCCGATTTGGCGGCAGCGTTGATGGATGCCTTCGCCGTTGCCCTCGGCCTACCCGTCGATTGGTTCCGCCCCCTCATCAACCAGCACAGTTCCGCCTTGCGTCTCGCCCACTATCCAGCGCTTGATCGGCCACCGGGTTCGAATCGTATGCGGGCCGGGGCGCATACCGACTACGGCACGCTCACGATCCTCCGTCTTGACGAGGAGCCTGGCTTGCAGGTGCAGCTTGCCGACGGCGAGTGGCGGGGTATCACCGCTCCCGAGGGAGCATTTGTGGTGAACCTCGGTGACTTGATGCAACGGTGGACAAATGACCGTTGGCGGTCGACGATGCACCGGGTTGTCGTTCCAGATGGTGGTCACACCCGCTCGAGACTAACGATGCCGTTCTTTCACAACGCCAACTGGGATGCCAGGGTTGAGTGTCTTGTTGGCGAAGGTGAGGAGCCCCTCTACGAGCCGGTGTTGGCCGGGGCTCATCTGATGGAGAAGTTCCGGTCGACGGCTGCCGCGCCGGGCGACAGTCCCGAACTGAGCTAGACGGCAACCTCTTCCAAACGCCCGGTGTCAACGTCGTAGATGAATCCGGTGATAGCGCCGTCGTTGACCACAAACGGGCTGGCGATCAGAGCTGCGATGGAGTCCCTCACATCTTGGGCGACGTCATCGAAGGAGCCGATCGGCCATTGCGGTTCTGAGCCTGTGACTTGTTGCAGCTCAGCGCGGAACGCGGCCTCGTCGAGACCCTGCATCCCACACTTGGTGTGGTGGATCACGGCCACTTCATTGGTGCCCAGCTTTTGCTGAGAGACGCAGAGTGAGCGAATGACATCGTCGGTGACAACACCGCCGGCGTTTCGGATTACGTGAGCTTGCCCCAACTCCAGCCCGAGGGCCGAATAGACGTCGAGCCGGGCGTCCATGCAGGTGACCACCGCTACCTGGCGGCTCGGAGGTGCTCCGAGCCCGGCTTGGTCAAATTGATCCCCATAGCGGGCGGAGGCGGCTTTAAACGCTGAACTGGAGGCACTCATCGTGTCAAAGATAGGCCGCTCGATGGTTTGGGCGGCAACTCGACGGCCCGGTTATGTGGCCGATTAAGGAGGGGGAGAGGCAGTGGCCAGCGAAACGATCTCCGAAGCCACGTCGTGGGCGGACCGGTTGCTTGTCGTCACCTGAAGGAACTGTTGGTAGTGGGGCGACCGCTCGGCCAACAGATCAATGACCGTCTGACGAGGATCAGGCCCGGCCAGTAGCGGCCGTTCTATCGGCGATTCGTCACCCAGCACACGCTTTAGAATCTCGTCGGCCGTGGCCACCAGGCAGAAGATCCGGCTGTCGGCGCCGAGCGTGGCAACATTTGCCGGATCGAGCATCATTCGCCCGCCGGTTGCCACCACAACCGCTGATCGATCAACCAGCTCGACTGCGATCTCATGTTCCACCTTGCGGAAGTACGCTTCGCCGTGCTCTCGGAAGATGTCGGGGATCGGTCCATACCGCGATTCGATGAGCACATCGGTGTCAACGAAGTCGTATCCCAGCTTCCCGGCCACCAGCTTACCGACGGTGGATTTCCCGGTTCCCATGAACCCGGTGAGCACGATGCGGGCGGCCGACGCGGCCCCGTGGTCTTGCTGAATCTCACTGGTATCGGCCACGGCGCCATTGTAGAGGCGTGTTTGTGGACGGGGTGTCTAGTCGACCATGGTGAGGCCACCCGACA
Source organism: Acidimicrobiales bacterium (assembly GCA_965216355.1). GTDB lineage: Bacteria > Actinomycetota > Acidimicrobiia > Acidimicrobiales > SZUA-35 > JAHELU01. The sequence continues at coordinate 4,256,496 of CBDCFR010000013.1, read as the reverse complement.
CGCTTAACACCTGGCCGGTGACATAGCTTGATCGGTCGCTGGCAAAGAACACGATCGCGTCGGCAACTTCCGAAGGCTGACCTACCCGACGCATGGGAATCGCTCGTTCCAGCGCCGCTTTCATCTTGTCGGGTTGCCCCGCAAACAGCGGGGTGTCAGTGGGGCCAGGGCACACGCAGTTGGCCCGAATGTTGTGGCGGGTCATCTCCCGAGCCAGCGATTTGGTGAACGCGATTACACCGCCTTTGGCTCCCGCGTAAACCGTTTCGCCGGTCGAGCCGACGCGGCCGGCGTCGCTGGCCACGTTCACCACCCGGCCGGAGCCTGAGGCCATCAGCAGCGGCAACATGGCCTTGGTAACCCTGATCGGGCCCTCCAGGTTGAGTTCGACGATCTTGTCCATGTAGTCGTCGCTGTTATCGACGAAGGGTTGAATCTGATCCCACCCGGCGGCGTTGACAAGAATGTCGAGTCGCCCGAATTCGCCTTCGACGTCGGCGGCCAACGCTGCGGCCGCGGCCCGGTCGATCACGTCGAGAGGGAGGAAGCGCACGGAACCGCTCAGGTCGCCGTTGTTCAGTTCCGCCGCCGTTGCAGCACCGGCCTCCTCGTTGACGTCGGTGGCGATCACCGTTGCTCCAAGTTCAGCCATGGCTTCGGCGGTCGCCCGCCCGATTCCGGAGGCGGCGCCAGTGATCAGGGCGATCTTGTCAGTCAGGTTCATCCTCGTCCTTTCGAGAGATCGTTGCCGTCGAGGAGTATCGGGAACCAATCTTCGCGGACGCGCTGGCTGCGCACCACTTCTATTGGCCTCCGAATTGCTAGCGGCCGCCACCGATGTCGACCAAGGCACCGGTCATATAGGAGGACTCCTCAGACAGCAGCCAACAAATAAGATTGGCCACTTCCTCGGCCTTGCCGCCCCGCTGCAGCGGCACATTCTTGGCCAGGGCGGCGATCCGATCGGGCTGACCGGCGGCGGCGTGAATGTCGGTGTCGATCAGTCCCGGCCGGACGGCGTTGACCCGAATGCCATGGGAGGCGAATTCGGTCGACAGTCCTTTCGTGAGTGAGTCGAGCGCTCCTTTCGACGCGGCGTAGTCGATGAATTCGTTGGGGCTTCCGAACGAGGCTGCTCGGGACGAGACGTTCACGATGCTGCCTCCGGCACCTCCGTGGTTGGTCGACATCCGTCTGATCGCTTCCTGGGCACACAGGAATGACCCGGTGATGTTGATAGCCCAGACCCGTTCAATACGCTCGGGCGTGAGGTCGAGGAACGAACCGATCTTGCCGGTGATGGCGGCGTTGTTGACCAACCCGGCAAGCGTCCCGGCGGCGTCGGCGGCCTGGAACATTCGAGCCACCTGGTCGGCCTCGGCGACGTCGGCCTGGATCGCCTCAGCGGTCACCAGCTCATTGGCTTCCTCGGCTTGGTCCTTGACCGATAGCGCCGAGCCTCGATTCGAGACATAGTTGACGATCAGGTGGATTGGCCGGCGAGCGTCCTGAGCCAGTCGATTCACCACGGCGGCCCCAATGCCTCGCCCACCGCCGGTTATGACGAACACCGCAGGATCGGATTGGCCGCTTGAGGGGTTGGATAGTGCCGACATGGTGCCAACAGTACCGGGCTACGGTGCAGGCATGACTTACCGCTTCCATCTGGTCGACGTGTTCACCTCCCGCCCCTACTACGGCAACCCGCTTGCTGTTGTTGTCGGCGCCGAAGATGTCACCACCGAGGAGATGCAGCGATTCGCAAACTGGATGAACCTTTCAGAGACCACGTTCCTGCTCCCTCCGACTGCCGAGGCCGCTGAGGCGGGCGCCGACTATCTGGTCCGGATCTTCACCCCGTCGGTGGAGTTGCCGTTTGCCGGCCATCCCACACTTGGCACCTGTCGGGTTTGGCTCGACAACGGCGGTGTGCCTCGTGATCCCGGCGTCGTCGTGCAGCAATGTGGCGTCGGTCTGGTTCCGATTGCCGTCGATCGTGACGCGCTCGCCTTCAAGGCCCCGCCGATGCTGCGCTCCGGACCGTTGAGCGCCGACGAGATATCCATGTTCGCCGCGCAACTCGGTATCGATCCGTCGATTGTGGTCGACGGCGCTTGGGTCGACAATGGACCCGGTTGGGCTGCGCTTCTACTGCCCGATGCGCAGGCGGTGCTCGACATTGAGCTGGCCGCCGTCGACTCCAAACTGGGCGTGGTCGGTCCGTACCTCGGAGTGGCCGGCGCTCACGACGAGGGCGATGTGGCCTTTGAGGTTCGGGCGTTCTTCTCAGCCAATGGCTCACCCGCTGAGGATCCGGTTACGGGGAGCTTGAATGCGTCCGTGGCTCAGTGGTTGGTGGGTTCGGGTCGGGCGGTGCCGCCGTATCAGGTAGCCCAGGGCACAGCGATGGGTAGAGCCGGACAGGTGTCGATCACACAGGACTCCGATGGGGAGATCTGGGTCGGTGGCCGGGTGGCGTCGTGTGTGACCGGTGAGGTGACGGTCTAGCCTGCGGGGTCAGCGCGCGCCTGCGTTGTGGGCACTAGATTTGAACCCATGGCGGCTGAGTCGTTCCCGCAATCCGAGCCGACCCCCACGGGTGGTGCTCAGGGTCTTGTCATCGGTGTCGATGATGCCACGCCACTCGAATTCTGGGTGGCCGTTGCTCCCGGCCACACGCTCCAGCTTGATGATGTTGTGGCGCTGGAACGGCCGCTTCCCGACGGCCAAGTGGTGCGGATCTACGGTGTCGTGAGCCAGATCCGGGCTCGCCAGGAAGGGGCGTACTACCAGAGCGACGTGTTCCTGATCGACGACGGCAAGCTACCGGCCCAGATCAGCGAAGCCGCCCTCATCCAGCCCACTCGGTTCGAACCCGAGATCCTTCTCCCGCCGTTGCCCGGATCACCGGTACGTCTGGCCGTCGACGTTGAGCGTGACATTGCGCTGTCGTTCGATACGGTGGCTCGGGACCGGCGGCTCCCGGCCGGCCTGTCCCGAAGCAACGAGCCGGTGTTTCTCGACTTCGATTTCATCGACGGCACCAAGGGCGCCCACATCAACATCTCCGGCATCTCCGGTGTCGCCACCAAGACGAGCTACGCCACGTTTCTGCTCTACTCGATGTTCGGCTCGGGGGCGCTGGGAGCCGAAGCGGCAAACACCAAGGCGTTGATCTTCAATGTCAAGGGTGAGGACTTGCTGTTCCTCGATCACCCGAACAACACGCTCGATGAAGAACAGGCGGCCCGCTACAAGCCGTTGGGTCTGACGCCTGGCCCGTTCCGCGACGTCGGCATATTGGCTCCGCCCCGTAAGGGCGATCCCAACGCCACGCCTGCCACCGGCTCGCGCCACCTTGGGGTTTCGCCGTTCTATTGGACGATCGCCGATTTCTGCCAGCAAGAGCTGTTGCCATTCCTGTTCGCCGACGCCGAGGATGAGCGTCAGCAATACACGATTGTGGTGCAGGCTGTTACTGCACAGCTCGCTCGTTTGGCCGACGCCGGCGGGGGTGCGGTCTCGCTCGACGGGCGGTTGATCCGTACCTTCCGCAACCTGGTGGAGGCGATCGAGGAGAAGCTCCTGCCATCAGACCCCGACGAGGGCCCTGATCCTCGTTGGGCCGGCCGAGCCGTCGGTTCCGGCACCATCAACGCCTTTATCCGCCGTTTGGCCTCGGCCCGCTCCCATGTCGAGCATCTGGTGCGGGCCGACATCGCCAACGCCGACCGCCACTCGGTCAATCTCGACCAGCATCAGGTAACTGTTGTCGACATTCACTCGCTTCATGATCGGGCCAAACGGTTTGTGGTCGGTGTGGTGTTGCGCCAGGCATTCAAAGCCAAGGAAGCCAGCGGCACGGCTCGCCCACTTCAGGTGGTGGTGTTGGATGAGCTGAACAAGTACGCCCCTCGGGATTCGTCGAGCCCGATCAAGGAGATCCTGCTCGACGTGGCCGAGCGAGGCCGTTCGCTCGGCATCATCCTGGTGGGCGCTCAGCAGACGGCCAGTGAGGTGGAACGGCGAGTCGTGGCCAACAGCGCTATTCGCATCGTGGGTCGACTCGATCCGGCGGAGGCCCGGCGCGACGAGTACGGATTCCTGCCCTCCGTCGCTCGTCAACGAGCAACGATCCTGAAGCCTGGATCGATGTATCTCGCACAGCCTCGGCTTCCGGTGCCGTTGCTCGTCGAGTTCCCGTTTCCGTCGTGGGCCACTCGTCCCGCCGAGGCCGGCGATTCGGGCCGCGGCGCGTCATCTGACGAAACCGAGGATGGTAGCGATCTGACGGGTGATGATGATCTGTTCTCCGGGCTGACCTGAGTCGCCCGCCATGAAGCTGCTGCACACCTCCGACTGGCACGTCGGTAAGTCGATCAGGGGGCATAGTCGGGCCGACGAACATCGGGCGGTGCTAGCCGAGATCGCTTCGGTTGCCGCCGATGAGGCCGTTGACCTCGTGGTGGTCGCCGGTGACTTGTATGAGACGGCGGCGCCGTCGGCGGAGAGCGAGATGATCGTCAACCAGGCGCTTCTGGCGCTGGCTGAGGTGGCTCCGGTGGTGGCGGTGGCCGGTAACCACGACAACCCTCGTCGGCTGCGGGCAATTGCGCCGTTGCTGCGACTCGGTCGTATCACGATGGCCACCGAACCTCGTAGCCCTGATGACGGGGGCGTGGTGTCGGTGAGCGCCGGTGGGGTAGAGGTAGATATCGCACTGGTGCCCTTTGTTTCGCAACGGGGCATGGTTCGGGCCGAGCAGCTGATGGACAATGCGGCCTTCGAAAACGCACAGACCTATGCCGAGCGGATGCGGCGGGTCTTGGCTGCGATGTGTTCCGGTTTCGGTGGCGACCGGGTGAATCTTGTGGTCGGCCACTTGTTTGTACACGGTGGTAACAGCGGGGGAGGGGAACGGCAGGCTCACCTTGCCGACGAGTACGGCGTGTCCGCTGTCGACTTTCCGCCGACGGCTCAGTATGTGGCCCTTGGTCACCTGCACCGGGCTCAGCAGATGCTTGGGGCAACTGCCATTCACTACTGTGGCTCACCGCTGCAACTGGATTTCGGTGAGTCGAGCCAAGCCAAGCAGGTCAACGTGGTTGATCTGGAGCCCGGCCTGCCGGCCAAGGTGAAGCCGGTGGTATTGCAGTCCGGGGCGGCATTGCGCACGCTCCGGGGCACGTTGGCTGACGTGAGAGCCCAGGTGGAAGGTCTTGAGCCGGATGCGGTGGCCGAAAGCTGGTTCCGGGTTCGCCTCGACGAACCGTCGAGAGCGGGATTGGCCGAGGAGGTCCGGCAGTTGATCGGCCCCACCGTGGTCGACATTCGGGTTGAGCGAGACGATGAGGTTGTGGCGGCCAAGCGGCCCGGACGGTCGCAGCGTTCACCTCGTGAGTTGTTTGGTGACTACTTGGCCGAGCGTGGAGTTGAGGACCCGGCGGTCGAGAAACGGTTTGCGGAGCTGCATGACCAGTTGACCGACAGCACTCTTCGGGCGGACGAATGAGGCCGATTCGACTGGAGATGGAGGGCTTCGCGACGTTCCGGGAACGGACCGAGCTCGACTTCGGTGATCTTGATCTCGTGGCCTTCGTCGGAGCGACCGGCGCCGGAAAGTCGACAATCATCGACGCCATTACCTTTGCCCTCTACGGCTCCGTCGCCCGCTACGACAACGCCAACGTGGTGGCGCCGGTCATCCACCAACTCAGTACCGAGGCCAAGGTTCGGTTCGACTTCGAGGTGGCAGGCGAGCACTACGTGGCCGTGCGGGTTGTGCGGCGCCGAGGTTCACGGTCGAAGGCGGCCACCGATGCTGCAACCGGTGGCAGCTCGGCCGCCAGTTCCGGGGGTGCTTCCACCAAGGAGGCTCGACTTGAGCGGCTGGTCAGTGGAGAATCGGCTGAGGTGCTGGCCGGTAACGTGCGAGAACTCGATTCGGCGGTTGCCGGGTTATTGGGGCTCGACTTTGGTCAGTTCACCCGAACCGTTGTGTTGCCCCAGGGCCAGTTCGCCCAGTTTCTGAAGGACGAGCCGTCGAGTCGGCAGAAGTTGCTGCGCAGCCTTTTGGACCTTGACGTGTACCACCGGATGGGCGTGGTTGCCAGAGAAGAGGCGAAGAAGGCCGGTCAGCAGAGTGAAGCGTTGGAATCGGAGCTGACCCGTCAGGAGCCGGTGACCGACACCCAGCTGAAAGATCTGGCGAGCCTGGTCGAGGCTCTGGCCGCCGTGCGGGAGACAGCGGCCGGGCAGCTTAAATCGCTGGCCGACCTGGATGCTGAACTCGACCCCGTGCGGGAGCAGGTCAACGAGATCGACGCCGGGTTGAAGGGCCTCGAGGGCATCTCGGTTCCCGAGACTTTGACCGAGACCGATCGGTCGCTGGCCCAAGCCGATGCCCGGCTGATGGAACTTGAGGCCGAGTTGGCTGAGGCCCGCGGCGTGTGGGAGCGGGAGCAGGATGCCGTGCAATCCGGTCCTGATCGAGCGGAGCTGCAGCGAACATTGGACGCTATTGAGCAGCTGGCGTCGATCGAATCCGATCGAGTGGCGCTGGTCGATCGGGTGACCGGGCTGCAAGAAGACCGGGCTGATCTGGCCGCGAAGAAGGAGTCGGCCGAGTCTGAGGCGGTGTTGGCCCAAAAGGCGTTGACGGACCTTCGTCGATCGGCGGACGCCGAGGTCTGGATCGCCCAGCTCGAGGCTGGAGAGCCGTGTCCGATTTGTCGCCAGACGGTGGAGAACGTGCCCGATCATCTCGCCGATGGAGCGTTGGCTGACGCCGAGGCTCGGGTGGCTGCAGTGACGGCGACCGTTGCCGAGCTGGCCGGGAAGTTGTCCGAGGTCGAGGCACGCCATCGGGTTGCGGTCGATCAACAACAGACAACGGCAGCGCAGGCCGAGAAACTTCAGGCCACAATCGGGGGCCAGAAGACCGAGGATCTCACAAAGACGCTCGGCGATCTGGAACAGCGGGCCACTGCCGCCAAGGCTGCATACGACACGATGACGGGCCTGGAGCAGAAGCTGAAGCAACTCAGGTCGAATCGCGATCAACTTGTGGCCCTAACGCAGAAGTGGAATGTGGACTTCGGTCGTCAGCGTGACGCTGTCTCGTCACTCGAACCGCCTTCGCCGGAGCACAAGTCACTGTTGGAGGATTGGGCGAGCCTGAGCTCATGGGCGGGTGAGCAGCAGCAGGTTTTGAGTGAACGCCGGGTGGCGCTGGCTGAGAAGGGCAAGGATCTAGTCGGACGGCGAAAGCAGTTGTTGTCCGATCTTGGTGAACTGGCGGCACCGTTCGGGGTCGACCCCGATCCGGGCCGCCTGCTGGAGTCTCTGGCCGTGGCCCGATCGCAGGTTGCCGGCGAACTGGAGGCGACCGAAGCTCGCCGCGATGATCAGAAGCGACTACAAGCCAAGGTGGATGAGTTGTCTGCCGATCGGGAGATCAACCGGGCGCTCGGACAGCATCTGTCGGCGTCGGGGTTCGAAGGGTGGCTGCTCAATGAAGCGCTCGACAACATTGTGAATCGAGCCACCGGTTGGCTTCGAGACTTGTCGGGCGGTAGCTACTCGCTGGCGGTCAACAATCGTGAGTTCGCCATCATTGACCACAACAACGCCGATGAGCAGCGTGACGTTCGCACGCTGTCGGGTGGTGAGACGTTCTTGACGTCACTGTCGTTGGCGTTGGCGCTGGCCGACTCGATCGCCGAACTGGCCCCGATCGACGCGCCGCGGTTGCAGTCGATGTTCCTGGACGAGGGCTTCGGCACTCTCGACGGGGCCACCCTCGACGTCGTTGCCTCGGCGATCGAAGAACTGGCGTCCACCGGTCGAATGATCGGCATCGTCACCCACGTGCGAGACCTGGCTGAACGCCTCCCGGCCCGCTTCGAGGTGACCAAATCCACCGCCGGGTCTTCGGTTGAGCTCGTGCAGCTGTAGCAGACGTCTGGCCTCGAATGCAGTAGTTCCATCCTCCTCGGGCGTCGGTCCGCGGCTCGGGAAAGCTCGGTTTGCACAATCAAATGTTCCCAAAGGGAGACTTGACGACAGTGGCATCGATTTCGACGAGTTGGTCGGCGTAGCCGAGGAGGTTTACCCCGAGAAGCGTCGCCGGGGGGACGTTACCGCCGAACCATTCGGTCACGGCGGCCCAAGCGTGGAGCAGGTTCTGATGTTCGCCGACGACGTACACCACCAGTTGGTGCACATCGTCCAACGCGAAGCCGTTGGTTTCGACGACGAGTCGCAGATTGTCGAGACATGCGACGGCCTGGCCCGCCGCATCGCCTCGGGCCATCAACTCACCGTTGCCGTCGAGAGGTACCTGGCCGGCCACAAACAGCTGTTGCCCCACCACGTCGGCGTAGCGGTACCCGGGTGTTTCGGCCAGCCCTGCCTCGATCTCTGCGTTATTCAACTCATGGCCGGTTTCCATCCGGTCACCGTAGCCGAGCGGCGATCTACCCGGCGCCGAGTTTGGTGGCCCCGATGTCGACCTGTTCGGCTGCCTGCCCTCCGTGCAGCCACTCGACGCCGTCGACCCGAGCCATTCGAGCCGCTCGCACCGTGTAGGCGTCGTTGAGAGCCTCCTCAGCCGCGTGGTTGGTGGGCACCAAGGAGTTCGACCGAGCGGCCTCGCTGATCTGCGCTTCGCTCAACCGCTGCGCCACTCGATTCGCCCAGCCCATCGCGTAACTCATTCGAGACCGTGGCCGATCCCTCAGGATGTCGTGACGAAGCTGCGGAAGTAGATGGTTGACCAGTGTGGTGGTGAGTTCCAAGTCAAGCTCAGTGCCGAACAGGATGATCTTGGCCGCACCTCTCGTCATCTGGTGAGCGGTGTAGGAGCGGTTGAGTTCAGCCACCGCACCGTATAAGCGCACGACACCGCGGGTGGCATTGCCCCAATCAGTGATCAGCACTTCCGTCTCATCGATGTCGGAACTGTGCTCGGTGAGTTCAGCCTGTTCGATGTGATAGCGGGTGATGAGCTGCTGGGCCTTGGCCAGGAATGCTTCCCGCTCAGGCACATGGTCAGTGCTGTCGGCTTTGGCCAACAGCGCTCGAACCCGATCGACGATCCGTTCGCGGCCGTTGTGCGATCCATCTCCTGTGCCGGAGAGGTTGGTGCTGTGATTGTTTGTGGTGCTGCCAGTGGTCACTGTGTGGCGCTCCTGATGTGAAAGACATTGATGGAGCCGAAGCTCGATAGTGCCGTCAGCGGAGCTGAGAACGATCCGGAATCCTACGATCCGGAGCGCTGCGACGAGCTTACCCCACCGCTGTGACGGCAACGGCTACCATCGCGCTATGAGAAGGGCGCGAATTCGATTGTGCAAGACCCGAGGTTTGTGTTCGTGAATTTCGTGATCGAGACGTGGGACCCCGCCTACGGCTCCTCGGTGCAGGATCCGGGCTTGGAGCCGACCAGCCAAACCGTTGACGTCAACGTGGAACTCCCCGCCCATGAATGGCGCTCCCTCAGGCCTGAGCCTGGAGACATTCCCGACGCCATCACTTTTGTCGACGGTGTTCGCCGGATCGACGCTCGGGTCTGGATCGCCGAACCCGACGGTCGGTCCCGACCTGGAGTGTGCGCCTCGGTGGCCGCCGGTGCCGTTCGCTGCCTACCGGGCAAAGCAGAACTTAGCGAGGTGGTGGTCGAGCGGGGCCTCTACACGGCGTCAGAAAACGCTCAGTCGATTGAGTCGCTTGGTCAGCTCGGCCGGGGATACGAGCTTCGACCGGTTGGCGATGACTCCGACGAAGCGCTCTACCTCGGGGTGCACCGTCATATGACCTCGATCGAGGCCGACCTCGCCGACGAACTCAACGAACCGGGCCTCGTGGTGTTCGACGGGCCGCTGGGTCGACGCGACGCGGTGAATGCCGTCGGCTATGTCAAGACCCATCACGTCAGTTATCTGAGCGCGGATCACCAGCTGGTGATCGCCCGCCTCGGCCCGGGTCAGCGAAGTCCGCTGTTCCGGGTCGACAGCCAATGGCCGACCTGGTCGTGGTATCTGCGCCTTCCGGGGCCGGTTAGTCACGGGTTGAGCGGTGTTGTGCGGCTTGAACTCCCCGGTCTGGGCGACGCCGAGACAGCCGCCGATCGAGCCGATCAGGTCTCAGCGGCGTTGCCGGCCTTCGCCAGTGAGGAACACAAAGAGTCTCGCGCTCCGCAGAACCTCTATCCGATCGCGGGGTTGGAACGACAACTTCGTCGTCGACTCGGCGACGCCAAACTTCTCGAACGGGCCCTTCGCCGAACGGCGGCCTAGGCCACCGCCTCCGTCTGTCGCTCCGGGCCTAGAACGGCTTGTCGCCCGCCACCGTGACCCGGTCCATCACCCGACGCTCCGGGTAATAGTCATTGACGGCGTAGTGGGCCACGGCCCGGTTGTCCCACATCACAACGGTTCCCGGCTCCCACTTGATGCGGCAGTGGAACTCCGGCGTGGCGATCACGCCATAGAGGTGATCAAGCCAGAGCCGACCTTGAGCCAGCGGCATGTCTTTCAACCCGATGCCAAACGGCTTGTTGACAAACAGGCCCTTGCGGCCGGTTTCGGGGTGGGTTCGAATCGCCGGATGCGATACGGCGGGAAGATCGGCCCGGAACCGGGCCAGATCGCTCGGATCGAGGCGCCGACCGAAAACCCGCAACCAATCATGGTCCTGAGTGCAGCTCAGCAGCATTTCCTGGCTGTGTTCATCGAGCGATTCGTAAGCCGCGCCGAGAGACGAGAACATCGTGTCGCCTCCGCCGGAAGGCGGTAGCTCAACCGCCTTGAGAATCGACCCCAGTGGCGGCTCGGCCCGCCAGGTCATGTCGATGTGCCACTGGTTCTCCACTCCGGGATTGGCCTCGTCGTGTTCCAGCCGAACCAGCCCGTCGATCCCGTCGGGATGAGCGGAGAAGTGGGCGTTGCCTTTCTTGAACGGGTACTCGTCGATCTCGCCAAAACGGCTGGCGAAGGCCAGGTGAGCTTCCGGGTCGAGTGACTGATCCCGGAATGCCAACACCCCTCGATCCAGGAGCGCCTGATGAATCTGGGCGAACTGCTCGTTGTTGAGCGTGTTCAGGTCGACGCCGGTGACGTTGGCGCCAACGGTCGGTGTGATCGGATCGATGCTGATGGCTGTGGCGGATGATGACATGACGACCCCTTTTGCCCTTTGTTCCAGCGTAGAACGGCCCTCGGCCGTCGTCGATTCGACTAGAGCAGCGCTGGTTAGAGCGCGGGTTAGGCTGAACCGGTGTCCACAGCTTCCAAATCCGGCAACCATCATCGAGCCGCTGCCATTTGTGTGCCCGGCCTCGAGGACTTCTGCCGTCAGGAGCTGAAGGCACTCGGGATCAAGCCAAAGCCGGCCGGGCCGGGTGTGCTGGAATTCAACGCCAACAACCGCCAGATCTATGCTGCCAATGTTTGGCTGCGCACTGCTGGTCGGGTCGTGGTGCGGGTCGCCACGTTCAGGGCCACCGATTTCATCCACCTTCAGGACCACGCAGGCAAGATCGACTGGCACCGCTGGGTACCGCCGGGCTTTGCCCCGACATTTCGAATCACCAGCACCGAATCCAAGCTCTATCACACGAAGGCCATCGCCCAGCGACTCCATCAAGTGAGCCTGCCCCCATCGATCGATGAGCCTGAGCAGCTGTTCATCGTGCGGATTCACCGCAACACGGTCACCATCTCGGCCGACTCATCAGGGCCTGCGCTCCATCACCGCCCATGGCGGACCGAACTTGGCGACGCTCCGCTGCGGGCCACCATGGCAGCGGCGGCGTTGATGGCGTGTGACTACGACCCCACGAGCCCGCTCGTCGATCCGTTCTGCGGATCCGGGGTCATCCCGATCGAGGCCGCGCTGATGGCCCTTGGGCTACCGCCTGGTGGTGAGCGTGCGTTCGCTTTCCACGATTGGCCCGACTTCGACACCGGCGCGTGGGCCAGTGTGGCCGGAACCGTGGCCAAGGCCTATCACGAGGCGGGTGAGCGGTCGGCGTCGATTGCGCCGATTATCGCCACCGACCGTGATGAGAACATGGTGGTTGCGGCCAAATCCAACGCTGAACAGGCCGAGGTGAGCTCCTTTCTTGAAATTGAGAACAGGGTGGTTTCTCATCTGAAAGCTCAGACGGGCCCTGGCCTGTTACTGACCAATCCTCCCTACGGCAGGCGGATGGGTTCGGCCAAACTGCAGAATCTCTACGGTCGCTTGGGTGCGGTGACCCGTGAGCGTCTCCCGGAGTTCGATCTGGCGCTGATCACCTCACACGCCAAGCTCGCCCGACAGGCCGACGGGACGCTCAAGCCGGTTGCATCGTTCCGTCACGGTGGCCTCCCGGTCAAGCTCTACCACCGGAAAGCAACCGCGGCGGCTGACCGGTCCTCAGATCCGACGTAGCAGGATCCTCGTCGACTGCGAGCCTCGCAGCTCGATTCCGCCTGAGGTTTCGACCCATCGATCAATCGCTGCAAATGCTGCGAGTACGCGGTCCTCATGGTCTGGCCCGGAAGGGCAGTCGACCTTGGTGCCGCCGGTAACCGTCATCGAGGCCGTTCCGTCGGGTGACAGCGTGAACGATCCTAAATACAGGTTGCAGTCGGGCTCGACTTGGAGCTCTCCAGTCACCACGTCGAACGAGACTGTCGGAGGAACTGCCGCCTCGAGGGCCACGGCTTCGGCGCCGACGACGATCTCGACAACTTCAAAACGACCTTGGACCGAGGTCGGAGCAATTGTGGGATAGTTGTCCGGAATGTCGTCGCCCGAGGCGGTTTCGGCAGCGGCGCAACCGGCCCCCAGCAGGGCGACCACGATGGTCACGGCCGTCGCCCACCGGACGCGGTGAGCGCGACTACTGAGATGCTCCTCGACGACGTTTACACTCAGCCAATGATCTCGTATGGGGGACACCGGGGTCGATGGTATATTCGCCAAGGCTCAAATCGCCGTGAACCCGAGAATTCGAAGCTAGGAAGGTGGGTGGCGAACCATGAAACAAGATGTGGTGTTACATCTACCAGCGTGGGCAAGCGACAAAGTGGGCGATGGCAAGGTTCTCGACAACGACGACGAGCGTATGGGTCTCGTGCTTGAGCTCGCGGCGGAGAACATCAAATACGAATCCGGCCCGTTTGCCGCTGCTGTCTTTGATCCCGTCGGCAATGTCGTTGCCATCGGCGTCAACCGGGTAGTGCCCGACATGGCTCCAATTGCTCACGCTGAAATCATGGCCATTGCCGGTGCCGGTCAGAATATTGGCCGCTGGGACTTCGGATCCGCTGGCGACTACACCTTGGTCAGCTCCACCGAACCTTGCGCGATGTGTCTTGGCGCCGTCCCCTGGTCAGGGGTACGTCGCCTCGTGGTCGGAGCCCGGGATGTCGATGCCAGAGCTGCCGGATTCGACGAAGGCAACAAGCCGGCCGACTGGATCGAGCACCTAGACAGCATCGGCATCGAGGTTGTTCGCGATGTGCGCCGTGACGAAGCTGCACAGATTCTGCTCGACTATCGCAGCTCTGGCGCTCCGATCTACAACGGCACCACCTCTAGCGCGTCAGCTCCTTAACCTTGCGAATGAACTCCACGGAGTTGCTGAAGCCGGTCATGATGTCGCCTCTGGGAGTGCCTCGATTGGCCAGACGAAGCCAATAATCGAAACCCTCCTTCTCCGCCTGGCGGGCCAAAACGTTCCGGTAGACCAGCTCCACAAACTCAGCATTGTTGAGAGATCCGTAGCGGTTGGTGAACTCCTTCGAGGCAGCGAACTCATCGCTGACGGTGTTCAAGGGCAGGCGGCTATTGATCCAGTAAGTGAGCCCCTGATCGTCGGGCCGCCGCAGGAAGTAGGCCCGGTACAACCGCCCCACCGGTCCAACCAGCTCCACTCGCCACACCCGATCGGCCGACACCTTCTGGAACTCCTCGGACTGGGAGAGTTCGGCGAGCACCGCTCCACGAGACGTTCCTTGACTCATCGTGTTGGTCCAGTGGGTTAGTGCCGAGGAGCCAGGTTCACGGTCGAACATGTTGCGGTACAGCAGCTTGACAAACTCGGCGTTGGTTAACGAGCCGTGAGTCTGTCGGAACCGATCCGACTGAACCATGCTGTTGGCGATCGCTACCAGCGATCTTGAACCGCCTACGAACGGTGTCGACCACTGGTCCATCGCTCCGTCGGCAGGATCGACACCAAAGGCGGCGATGTGAAGTCTGATGATCTGCGCCCGCTTCTGCACGATGGTCGAAGACCCGACGGCGACCGGGCCGCTCTTGCCAGCGGTGGATGAGCCGGGACTGTTGAGAAAGCCGATGTCTCCGTGGTCGCGGCCGAGGATCTGGCGAGCGTCGGCCCCCAACCAGGTGGTGGCGAGGTTGGCATAGAACTGGCTGAAATCCACGGTCGGTTTGAGATTGCCGAACTCGCTCAGCTGCGTGAGCGACGGCATTTCGCCGTAGATGCCGCCGTTCACTTGCTGGCCGATGGCGAAAAGCGAATTGGCCTGACCATGATCGGTGCCGCTGCCGTTGAACGCCACCCGTCGGCCAAACTCGGATGTGCCGACGATGAGGCTTCGACTCAGGAACGATGGGTTCAAGGTCTGGAAGAACGCCTTCACGCCGGCGTCGAGTTCCTTCATTCGTTCGCCGTGTTCGTAACGCTGGTTGGCGTGGGTGTCGAAATCGCCGAACACGATGGAGATCACCCGGATCCCCAGGTTGGCGTTGATGAGGCGGGCGGCCAGTCGAAGTTTGGTGACAACCTTGGCTTCGTCCCTCTGTTCCTCGACCAGCGGCCGCACGGTGCCGGCCAGGTTGACGGCTCGGACTCCGGTGGTGGCTACCGAGTCGGCCAAGGCCCCGAGTCCTGTCGGTTGGCTGCCCATAGCTCGCAAGGCCTGATACTGGCGGTATTCGGTCTTCGAAGGGTCGCCGACGTCGAAGATGTTGCCCCGATACTCGGGTAGCGCGATGGCGTCGCTAGCGCGGCCCTTCACGAGGAGAGGTACCGATGGGCCAAGGCTGATGCCGTTGAACGGATCACGAGGTAGGCCGTCGAGGTAACGGCCCAGCCAACCGGTGCCGCCGCCGCTCACCGGGTTCGCCATCATCATGACCCGGGCCATCGAGTCGAAGTGGCTCATCGTGAGGCCGGCCTGGCCCACGCCGTCGATGATGGCCATATTGCCCTGGTCCCACTGCTGCTTGAGATAGCTGAGATTTGGATGCAGACCCCTGTCGCCGGTGATCGGGATCGCCTGATCCGAACCGAGGGCGAGGGAACGTCGAGCATCGTGGTAGGCGCCCGTGGTCACCGGGATGAACGTGTTGAGACCGTCGTTTCCGCCGGCCATCGTTAACAGCACCAACGTGCCATCGTCGGGCCCCAGGGGAGCGGCCGCAGCCGCCGGTTCGGCCAACCAGGTCGGCAGGGCAGCAACGGTGACCCCGGCAGCGACGGCTTGCAGGAACAGGCGTCGAGTGATGAGGTCCCGCTCCGGTCTCGACGATGGGGGGGCGTTCATAGTCGAGGCAGGAGTCATGCCAGCTGCATCTCCGGAGTAAGTAGGGGCAGCATTAGCAGCCCGGCCCGTTGACCCCAGGACGTTTCGGAGTTGCGTTCCGCCTTCACGTAGTCGATGAGTGCCTGGCGACTGTTGGCGCTGCGCAGCACGATGCCGTAGTTGTTGAGGGCCCGGTTGACGACTTGGTCGACGGAGTACCGGTAGGTCTTGGGGTTCCAATTGGTCACGTCGGCAACATCTTCGAGGTCGCCGCGGTTGTAGGCCCGCCACCGGAGGTAGCCCGCCATATCGCCACGAGCCCAGATGGCCGACTCGGTTACCCAGTATTCGTTTTGTCGCCAGCCGCTCACGTTTGGTGGCTTGAATGGCTCTTGGCCCATGGCCGGCAGATACCACTCGGGGTGGGCGGTGGCGCAATCGAATCCGGTGTGGCGCATGGCGGCCACGGCGAACTCGACGGGGGAGCGCACCAGGCCGTTGAACGCCTTATCGCTGCGGAACTGCGAGTGCATGAACACAGCGCGAAGCGCTTCGGTGGCGTTGAGGTTTCGGTTGTACGTGGCGGCGATGTCGTTGACCACCGGATCGGTGAGCGAAACCGGGTAGGCGAAGAACGACCAGAGCTTTTGGGCGAAGAGCCGGGTGTGGGCGCTGCGTCGGTGCCGCAGCAGCAGGGTCAGAGTGTCTCGAGCGTCCCAGCGGCCGGTCTGACCAAGGAAGGTCTTGGTGCCACCGTCGTGTTCGGCCGACGAAAACCGGTACCGCCCGTTGTCGTCGAGACCGTGTCCGGTCCATGATCGGGCGGCCTCTCGCACGTCTCGCTCGTTGTAGTTGCCTATGCCCACCACAAACAGCTCCATGAACTCACGGGAGAAGTTCTCGTTGAGAGAGTCAACCTTGTTGCGATGGTTGTCGAGGTAGCGGAGCATGGCGGGGCCGATGAAGGTCCGCCACATGAGATCTTCGACGTTGCCCATGCCCCGGGCCCTGAAGAGCTGATTCTGTTCGAACATCATCGAGTGGTAGTCGATCTTGTCGAGCGAGGAACACAGGTACCCGTGCCAGAACAAGGTCATCTTCTCCACCACCGGAGCCTGGGTTACCGGGCGGCGGGCTCGGTCGAGCCAGTAGTGCACCATGTCGACGTAGCGGTCGTACCAACCGCGACTCTCCGACAGGTTGGGACTCGGCCCTAGCCCTGGGGCCTGTGAGGCGTCGAGCACCATGTCGACGAGCTCCGCCCAGGGTTTGTCCTGGTGAGCCACCACTTCCGCTCGTTTTGCGCCGAACCCGGCGCGACTGAACAAGTGCGCCGTATCCCGAAACCTCCGCTCCATAGGGAGTTGTGTCGGAAGTGTGACGACTCAGGTTTAGCGGAAAAAGGTTAAGGTTCGTAATGGTTTGGTGGCCAGAAGTGGGCCGTTTGGCCTATCTGCAGCTAACAAAGTTGCGCTGAGCCGCTTGGTTACTGGGATCAGCCTTTGCCGGCCAATTCGGCCAGATCGTCGTCGGTCCAGAATCCGACGGCGGGAATCTTGGTCGAAGACGCTGCGTATTGGGCCAAACGCTCTTCGCCTGATGGATCGAACATCTCGATGACGTCGAAAATCAGCCCGGGGCCTGCGGCTCGCAACGCCTTGTCGGCCGGCGAGCCTGGCTTGGGCAGACTAGGCGTGATCACGAGTAACGGCTGGCCCGTCTTGTTGACCGACGCCTGACCTAAAAGGCGCCAAACGGTCTCTATGCGTTGGAGACCAGGCTTGTGGGTGGTGAACGCTCCGGCGACGCTGACCCACCACTTACGGCGGCCCTTGCTTTGCGCCGACAAGTCGATGTCGATCAGCCCCCCGGGGAATTTGGGTTTGGACTTCAATGCCGTGAATCCGGCATCTGTGAGGTGCCGAGCAGCGATATCACTCGCCTTCTTACGCTCCGCCACCACCGAGTCGCGGATGACATCTTGGCGCTCGTCAACGGCAAGCGACTTGGCTGCGGTGTTGATTTCTCCGACAGGGTCAGAAGCCGACTCCAGGCGTTGCATCCGCTTAATTTCGCTTGCGATCCGCTGTTCCGACAACTCGACGTACTCAGGCTCGTTGTCGTAGCCGACTCCTATGCGCCCGGTGCGCAGGGCGGCCACAACTGCGGTGCCTGACCCGACAAATGGATCAAGCACAATGTCGCCCTCGTAGGTGTAGAGATCGATCAAACGCCGGGGAAGATCAATTGGGAAGGGAGCGGGATGGCCCACTTTGGTGGCCGACTCGGGGTCGATCCGCCACACGTCTCGGGTGACGTCGACAAACTCATCGTTGGTGATCGTGGATCGGTGGGGGAGACCCTGCTTCTTGCGATTGGTGGCGGTCACTGCTCGGGAGAATCGCCCCTTCGAGGCGATGATCACCCGCTCGGTGAGATCACGCAGCACCGGGTTGGACGCCCTCGCAAACGACCCCCAGGCACACGAGCCGGAGGAGTTCGTGGCCTTCTCCCAAATCACCTCACCACGCAGCAGGAGCCCCAGGTCGTCTTGAAGAATGGAAATCACGTCGGCGCTGAGGCTGCGGTAGGGCTTGCGCCCGAGGTTGGCCACGTTGACGGCGATCCGACCGCCGGGCTCAAGCACCCGAGCACACTCGGCGAAAACGTCTCGCAGTTTGTCGAGAAACTCCACGTAGGTGGCTGGGATCGAATCGTCGCTGCCGTCAGCCACTGCCAGCTCGTAGTCCTTACCCACGAAATAGGGGGGTGAGGTGATGACGAGGGCCACCGAATTGTCGGGCAGCTCATCCATCTTGGCCCCGTCGCCGAGAAAGATTCGGGCCTCACCCAGTTCCTCGATCAGGTCGTTGGGCCGATTGACGGTTTCGTCGGCAGACAGGATCGGGGGCGAAAAGCGGGCGTAGAACGACGACGAATCGTGCCCTTCCCGGCGACCAACCCCGAATGATGAGGTGGCCGTGCGCTGATCACGCCGTTGCTCGGCGTTTTGCTCCCGCTTGGCCATAGGCTCCATCCTAACCGACCCCCGTGACAGCCAGGATTTCGGGACGGCGTCACTTGGTCTAGCGCTCCAACCGCACGAAGTGGAGCTCGATGTCGGATCCGTTCATCACCAACCGTGTTCCATCGGCCTCAACACCGAACTCGGTCATCAGCGGCAGCGCCCGCCCGTAGCGCTCAATGAGATCATTGAACTCAGGCGGGCAGCCAACCCTTGTCGAGAAGATCGCCGGATCGAACACAAATGACCCGGACCCGATCTCGACCGAACCGCCGTAGCTGTTGCAGATCACATCCCCGGAGAAGCCGCCCTCGCCGTCGAAAATCAAGGTGATCAGCTGTCCGGGGGTAATCGACTCCGGGTCGACCATCGTGACTTCGCCGGGATTGTCGACGTCGTCATACCCGGCCACGAACGCCCAGATGGACCTGCTCAGCAGCTCGGCGTCGGACTGAACCGGAACGGTCGGAATCTCCGCCAGCTCGTCTTCGGTGATGGCTCGATAGTGCAGCTGCTCGTTGCCTGACGACGTGGCGATCAGCCGACCGTCGCCTATCTCGGTGGTGAACCCATCGCCCAACACTCCGAAAACCTGTCCGTCTTGTCGCCAAAGGGAGTCGGGGCAAGTGGTGCCGTCGGCGCCGAATTCGTTGAACTGCACGGAGTTGCCAAAGATCTGATAGCGGCCACTGAAACCCCGACAGCCCGTGCTCCCCGAGAACGTGCCGTCGGCATTGACAAGCAGTGTCGCCGGATCGCCGGCAACTGCGATGGTGGCGCCGTCGAACACGTAGGACTCGAGCTGCCACAACGTTCCGATCAGTTCACCGGCGGCGACGGGGTCGTTGCGGCGAAAGATCAGCTCGGTAGACGGGCCGCCGAGCGCCAGCTCGTCACCGACCAGATTGATCTCGTTGACATCGGCCAGAGCAGCGAGATAGGTCTGTTCCGACTCCCGAATCTCGTCGCCGCAGCCCATCTCGTTTTGGCCGATGCCGTCCAGGAAGATCTGATTCCCGTCGAGCGAGTAGTTGCTTCCGTAGCCGTTGCAAGCGGCCGTGCCCCCAAGATTGCCTTCGCTGAACGTCAGTGTTATCGGCCAGCCGTCGACCATTGGTACTGGCCCATCGGGGCCACCGCCGGCAACCAACGTCCACGATGAGTCGACCAGGGCATCGGCGTCGAGCGAAACCGGCTCGCCGTCGTCGGTCGTTCCGGCCTCTTCGTCCGTATCTCTGTCGGCGGCATCTCCATCGACTGCTTCTTCATCGGCCGCAGTGGCGGCCACATCGGGACCGTCGCTCGACAGCGTGTTCCCGACAAACCATCCCCCAACGCCCAAAACGGCGAGTGCCGCAAAGGTAAGAAAGGCCAGTCGGGGCAGTGGTTGCCGTCGCCGGTGGCGGGAGGTTGTGTCACGGAGTGGTTCCATGGTGTCGAGTCCTTGACTGTCGGTCTTGAGTTGGTCGAAGGCGGTAGCCAAGCTGTCCTGGCGCCGACCGCCGCTTGAGGTATCGGTCGGTTCGTTGGTCATGATGTCGCCTCCTTCGAGGGCCGCCCGGTCATCGGGTCGGCGATCTGGCTGGCAAGCGGACGAGGGTCGAAGTCGGCAAGGGAGGCCTGGAGCGATTGTGACGCCCGGTGAAGGTGAACTCGCACAGTCGAGGGCGAGACTTCGAGCACGTCGGCGATCTCATCCACCGTTCGATCTTCGAGGTACCGAAGAGCGACGGCAGCTCGCTGCTTTCCCGGTAGCGCAGCCACTGCCCGCCACACCGGTTGGTGTTCGGCTGCGATCGGGGGTAGGTGGGCCGGCTGGTCGGTTA
Organism: Acidimicrobiales bacterium; assembly: GCA_965216355.1. Classification (GTDB taxonomy): domain Bacteria; phylum Actinomycetota; class Acidimicrobiia; order Acidimicrobiales; family SZUA-35; genus JAHELU01. The sequence goes on along the minus strand of CBDCFR010000013.1, from coordinate 4,236,103 downwards.
GTCGGAGAAGGGCCCTGGCTTCATTAGCCAGCCGCCGCCGGTGGGAAAGCGCGAGGTTGATGGTCACCCGGCGAACCCAGGCCCCCGGAGCCTGGAATCCCTGCACACGTGACCAGTTCCTGTGCAGTCGGCTCAGCGCCTCCTGGGCCAGATCCTCGGCGAAGTCGCGGCGACCCGAAACGGCGGCGGCCAGCGCCACCATCTTCGGATACTCCTCAACAAAGAGGGCGTCGAAACTCGGTACCGGTTGCGGCCCGATCGGCGTGTCGGTGTCGCTTACGTTCCAACCTCCTGGTGCGCTCACAGTATGCACACGCCTCAGGAGGCCGATGTGTTTACCTGCAGATCAAAAAGAACTCTTGGCCGACGCCACCAATTAGGCGGATGGTCCGGCAGCCAGTTCATTCTTCATGACCACGCCGCTCTTGATCACCACCGACCTCGGAGGACAGGCCACGGCGGCTTCGGCCGCACCGGCCGCATCGACGAGGACCACATCGCCCCGGGCACCGGGTTTCAAGCCGTGATCGGCAACGCCGATGGCTGCGGCGCCATCCGAGGTCGCCATGTCGACACAGCGTTTAATGTCGGCGTCGTGGCGATAGCCGGACCGCCAAGCCAACTGGCCGGCTCGGCTCAACATGTCGGCGTCTCCCCAGGGCGACCAAAGGTCACGGATGCCGTCTTGACCGAGGCAGACGGGCACGCCGTGTTGCGCCAGAAGATCGAGGGGGAGGGGACCGACGCTGCCTGGCGCCACCGTGGCCAGGCCGATGCCGGCTTCGCCGAGCTGTTCGATAAGCGCTGGGATGGACGGGTCGTCGTCGCACAGACAGAAGGCGTGGGAGACCGTCACTTGACCTGCCATGCCGAGGGCTCTGGTCCGTTCGATCACGAGGCCAAGCTCCCACCGTCCGAGGGTTCCGCGGTCGTGAAGATGCAGATCGACTCCGCACTGTTGTCGTTCGGCGATTCCGAAGATCTCATCGAGATGACGCACCGGGTCGCCGTCGAATCCTGCCGGATCGAGCCCGCCCACAAGGTGGGCCCCGGCCGAGATCGCCGATTCCATCAGCGCTGCGGTTCCCGGCTCGACCACCATGCCACTCTGGGGGAAGGCCACGACCTGAACATCGATTGCGGCTTCCCGATCGGCTGCCGCTTCGAGAACACCCTCTACAGCGCTCAGGCCGTTGTCGGGGTCGACGTCGACATGGCTACGGATCAGCGTGGTTCCTTGGTCGATGTAGGCATCAAGAAGGATTCCGGCCCGCTCCACGACAGGAGGTAGTTCCTTCCTTGACGATCGTTCGTTGGCGATCAGTCCGGGCAGGCCAGGCGCTGCGCTGTGAGGCCGCCATGGCAGGCCCCACAGGGTCTTGTCCAGGTGAGCGTGACCGTCGACGAGTCCGGGAAGGGCGAGGAGCCCTGCTCCGTCGAGCACCTCACCGGACCATGAGGCCGGGCCGCTTCCAATCGATTGGATTCGTCCGTCGACGATCACGATGTCGCCCGACGGACGCTCGTCGGTGTTCACGTTCTGAATCCAGATGTCGGCCATCGGGCCACCTTAGTCGTGGGTGCCGGGTCGGATCGTCAGGACTCCAGGTGCCACAGCTCTCGGTAGTAGTGGATGCGTTCGGCGTCGGGTTCGATGCCGTAGTAGTGATAGAGCTTCTCCTGGTGTCCCTCGCCGAAGTTCCAATCGAGGCTCATCGAGGCGATGGCGAGGTCGGCCCATCGGTCCCCGACCGTGAGATCACCCAGGTCCACGTGGCCGACCCATTCGCCCGCCGAGTTGATCAACGTGTTGGGTGCACAAGCGTCGCCGTGGACGAGAACCGGTTCATCGATTGGCGGGCGGGCACCGACCGACGGTCGATGTCGATGGGCCCAGGACTCACCTACCCACTCGACTGGAAAGTCCTCAACCGGAACGGCGTGAATGACTCGGAGCCCCTCCGCTATCACCCTGATGGCCTCGTCGGTTTGTGCTCGCCATTGCTCTCCCACGGCGGCACCGCCCGGCAGAGCGTTCGTCACCATCCATTGGGCCTCGTCATCTTCATCCCACAGGAGCGGCTGGGGGCACGGGTGGCGTTGCGCCAACCATTCCAGGCGACGCCATTCCAGCTCAAGGTCGACACCGCTTGATCGGGGATTCCACTTCACAAAGCGATCGCCGAGGTTGAAGGTAAGACCCTCGATTTCGTTGCGCCATTCGAGGTTCTCGGCGCGGGCCCCGAGCGCCGCAACCACGTCGGGAACCGACCGGCCGTCAAGATCGGTGTGACTGAAGTCGTCCGGGTCATACGGGCTGCTCACCCCTAAATCGTACTTCGATGGTACTTTGCCGGTTTGTTGCCTGGCGCCCGAAGATGAGAAGCTCAATAGCGGGCCGAAGGGCCAACCCGGTGGGCGCCATCGTGTCCACCGTTCCTGAAGGGATTGGAATGGCTGTCAACGAGCCGGAACATTTCGATGTATTGATTGTCGGCGGTGGAATCTCGGGTGTCGGTGCCGCCTATCACTTGCTCGATAAACGGCCGGGCACCTCCTTTGTGGTGCTTGAGAACCAAGACGGTTTCGGGGGCACCTGGCGAACCCACAAGTATCCCGGCATTCGCTCCGACAGCGATCTGTTCACGTTCGGCTACGAGTTCAAACCGTGGACCGGGCCGCCCATCGCCACGGCCGAGGAGATTCTCACCTACATGGGGGAGGTGATCGAGGAGAACGATCTGGCCCAATACATCCGCTACAACCATCAAGTGACCAACGCCAGGTGGTCGAGTGAGGATCAGCGATGGTCTCTCACGGTCGATCGGTCCGACACCGGCGAGACGGTTACCCTCACCGGCAACTTCCTCTACATGGCCCAGGGGTACTACAACCACAAAAAGCCCTACACCCCTACCTGGCCTGGCATGGATCGCTTCGCCGGCGAAATCGTGCACCCTCAGCTGTGGCCGGAAGATCTCGACTATCAAGACAAGAAGGTGGTGGTCATCGGATCCGGTGCCACCGCAGCCACGTTGATCCCGGCCATGGCTCCCGACGTCGACCACATCACGATGCTGCAGCGGTCGCCCACTTATTTCATCACCGGTCGAAACGCCGACGAGCTGGCCGACCAGCTTCGTGAACTTGAAATCAATCCCGACTGGATCCACGAGATCGTGCGCAAGAAACGAATCCACGACCAGACGATGTTCTCCAAAATGGCCAAGGAACATCCGGAGATGGTCAAGCAGGAGCTGGGCAACGGGATCAAGGAGATCCTCGGCGAAGACTACGATCTCTCGCCCCACTTCACTCCCAGCTACAGGCCGTGGCGACAGCGGGTGGCGTTTGTGCCCGACGGTGATCTCTTCCATGCCATCAAGAGCGGGAAGGCGTCGGCCGTGACCGCCGAGATCGACACCTTCACCGAGACCGGAATCCGAACCGTCGATGGTCAGGACTTGGAGGCCGACATCATCATCACCGCCACCGGGTTCAACATGAACGTGCTGGGGGACGTCGAGTTCGACATCGACGGTGAGCCGCTCGATTGGCCGAATCGGGTGGCCTTCTGGGGAACGATGTTCAGCGGCATCCCCAACCTGACCTGGGTATTTGGCTACTTCCGAGCCTCATGGACCCTTCGATCCGACATGATCGCCAAGTTCATCTGTCGCCTACTCGATCACATGGACAAACACGACGCCGCAGTTGTCACGCCGGAGCTACGGCCCGAGGACGCCGACATGGAACGGCTGCCCTGGGTCGATCCCGAGGACTTCAACCCCGGCTACATCACCCGAAGCCTGCACCTGCTACCCAAACAGGGTGATCGTGATCCCTGGCGCCACACGCAGGACTACTGGAACGAACACAAACAGTTCCCGGCCATCGATTTGGACGACGGCTTGGTGTACCAGGCCGCAAACCCAGCGGGAGAAGAATGAACGTGAACGAGGAGACGCGAGGTCGGCTCGACGGCAAGGTGGCTGTGATCACCGGGGGAGCGTCGGGCATCGGTCGGGGCTGCGCCAACCTCTTCGCCTCCGAAGGGGCCACGGTCGTCGTCGCCGACATTCAGGATGAACTGGGTAAGGAGGTTGTGGCCGAGATCGAGTCCGCCGGTGGTCACGCCGAATACGTTCGCCTCGACGTGACCTCCGAAGACGAATGGATCGCCGCAGTGGGCGGCTTGATAGATCAGTACGAGCGGCTCGACGTGCTGGTCAACAACGCCGGCATCGGTATCGGGGCCAGCATCATCGAGATGCCCTTGGCCGACTGGCAGCGTCAACAGGCGGTGAACCTCGATGGTGTATTCCTGGGCATCAAACACTGCATCCCTCCAATGCGTGACACGGGCGGCGGGTCGATCATCAACATCTCGTCGGTCGCCGGGCTCAGGGGTTACGCCACTCTCGCCGGGTACAACGCCACCAAGGGCGGGGTGAGGCTTCTCACCAAGGGAGTGGCCTTGGAGTCCGCGCAGAAACGCTGGAACGTTCGGGTCAACTCGGTGCATCCCGGCATAATCGACACGCCGATCTGGGACACCGTGGTGCCCGAGAGTCTGCGAACCGACGGCGTGGCCATTGATCTCGAGCAACGGGCCGCCCTTGGTGTACCTACCGGTGTGCTCGGTCAGCCGAGCGACGTGGCCAACGGTGTGCTATTCCTCGCCTCGGATGAGTCGAGCTACATCACGGGCACGGAGCTTGTCATCGACGGCGGCGTCTCGGCCTAACAACCCCCGGACCGTCGCTGCCGCCGTCGCCGCCGTCGAACTTTGTTCAGTTTGCGTCCCGCCAGATGGGGCGCAAGTGTCACAAAGTTCGGTGGGGGTTAGTCGATGAGTTGATCGGAGCGGACTCGCTCCCGTTCGGCTTCCTCGTGTTCGGGTAGGACTCGGCCGAACAACTGGCGGGTGCGGACGACACGACCGATCACGCCCGGCTGCTCGGTGTAGGCGAAGATGGCGGCGTGACGAGGTTTGGAGTCGGACGCCACTCGACTGACCTGATGCAGCGAATAGCGGCCACGGAAGATCTGCAGATCACCGGGCCGTAGATCGAGCGTGACCACGCCGTCGCGGCCGCCTTCCAGCACATGCTGGATGTGGTCGAACCCCTCATCCTCATGGTTGCGGATGTTTGGCACGTATTCGAACAGGCCACCCTCGTCGGCTTCGTCGACGAGAACCGTCACGGCGAACTCGTTGGTGTCGAAGTGCCAGGTGAACTGCTGACCGGGATCCAAGATGTTGGCCGTCAGTCCGGCGAGCGGGTCGGCGTAGCAGTGCAGCTCGGGAATCTCCAGACACTCGGCCAGGAATCGGGCCAGCTCAGGGGAGCGAAAGATCACATCGGTGGCGCAACCCGAATCCCACGAGTCGCCCGGGATGAACCCGCTCGACCGTTCAAGGAACGTGTTGACCGGATGGTGATCCGGGAAGTCGGCGTTGTGGTCGGTATGGAAGTACGGGTTGATCGTCTGGGTGGAGAAATGAGTGGTTGGCTTTCGCTCCACGATCTCTTCCGACAGGATTCGCAAGGCTTCGGGCCGCACCAGATCTTTGATGATGGCGCACCCGTCGCCTCGAAGCTGGACACGGGCAGCCTCGACGGCAGCCCGGTATCCATCGGAATCGGGCTGGTCGATCGGGTAGGTGTCGAGATCGATGAGCTCGGCCAGCCTGAAGGTTCCGGCCGGATACGGATTGGCGTCAACTGCGGTCATGGCAAGTCTCCTTTGACTACTTTTCCCAATGGGGAACCCAGTCGCCGTCCAAACGCATGGACAGCCCGGCGTCATCTTCGATTCGTTTGGCCACGTGAAGCTCGCCGACGTCTTCGCCGTAACGCTCGGCCGCGGTGGCAAACGCTCCGTGGGCTGCGGCCGTCATCGGCAGATCGGCCGACACGTTCTCGCCCAACTCGGCCAGCAGGCCAAGGTCTTTCAGGCACAGACCCAGCGTGAACGATGGGTCGTAGTGGCCGGCGAAGATCGACGGAGCATCGTGGCGGGCCACAAAGGAATCGCCCACGCTGTTGAGGATGGCATCCCAAAGCGTGGATAGCTCAACCCCGTTGGCCATGCCGACGGCGAATCCCTCACCGAGGGCAGCCGCAGCCACGAACCACAGCTGGTTGGTCACCAGCTTGACCACGTTGCCGGTGCCTAGTGGACCGCAGCGGATCACTTTGCCAAGGTGATCGAGGATTGGGGTCACGCGGTCGAGATCACGGATCTCCCCGCCGACAAACAAGGTGAGGTTGCCGGTTCGAGCGCCGTCGACGGCTCCCGTGACCGGTGACTCAACAACCGAAACACCTTCCGGAGCTGCGGCCGCCAGTTCGGCCACCAGTTCTTTGCGGTTGGTGGTGAGGTCGACCCAAACCGTTCCGGCGGCCAGCGAGGCCAGTAGGCCCTCGTCGCCCGCCATGAGCCCGAGTACGTGGTCCGGGCGGGGGAGCGAGGTGAGCACGACGTCAGCCTCCTCGGCGCACTCGTATGCTGAGGCTGCGGGCTTAGCCCCCTCGGAGGCGAGACGGTCAACCGCTTCGGGCACGATGTCGAACACGGTTACCGAATAGCCGGCCTCGACCAGGCGCTTTGCCATCGGGCCGCCCATATTGCCCAAACCGATGAAGGCAATGGTCGGGAGTTCGGGCGTGTCAGAAGAACTGCTGGAATCGGTCATTGACCGGAACGATACGTGCCCACCTGGAGGCCGTCAATTGGCGATTTCGGTCATCGGTCCATCAAAAAAATTCATGATGATCAGACCGCGGCAGAGCGGGAGCAATAGCCTTGAGCGGCATGACAGTATCCGACCGATGGCTGCGTACGTTTATGGCCGTGGCCGACACCGGCAGCTTCACGGCGGCCGGCCGCGAGTTGGGTGTCGGGCAACCAGCCGTGAGCCATGCCGTGTCCCGGCTGGAAGCCGCCCTCGGGGTCACGTTGCTGGAACGTTCGACCAAGGGTCCGACGCTGACTACGGCCGGCGCGTTCCTGCACGAGCGACTCTCGGCCGCTTTCACCGACATCGACGCCGCAGTACGAGCCGTAGTTGGGACCCCAACGTCCAATGTCGTCACGCTTTCAGTGTCGACATCACTTGCCAACTTCTGGTTGCTGCCGCGGCTGCCCGACTTCAAACGACTCCATCCGGAGATCGAACTACGGGTCATCACCACCGACTCCGATGAGTCTGTTGGTCATGACGACGCCGATCTCTGGATTCCGCTTGGGCTCGAACAACCTTCTCATCTGGAGACCGCACTGTTTCGCGCCGAGCGGATCGTGCCCGTGGCGGCGCCGGAATTGGCGGCCGAGTTGTTGGCCGGCGCGCCCCTCGTGCCGAAACGTCTAGTCGATGCCCCGTTGATCCATCTGGAGGAACGCTATGCCCCTCGGTATCAGTGGAGCCGCTGGTTTCGAGACAACGATGTTGAACCGCCGGCATCGCTTCCGGGCTATCGAAGCAACGACTATTCGCTCGTCCTCCAGGCGGCTCTCGATGGCCAAGGGGTGGCTTTGGGCTGGCTGCACATCGTGACCCGGCTGCTCGACGATCAACGGCTTATTGCCCTTTCGGATCCGATCGAGACCGGTCAGCCGTTCCCAATTCTGCAACGACCGGGAGCTGAGGGCAGCGACCAGACGGCTCGGGTGTCGGCGCTTCGAGAGTGGCTCCGCAACGCCTCGTGACAACGTCCCATCAGCCTCACGCTGCTGCACTTCCCGACATCGGGTCTACGATGCTGTGATGGTGGAAGCGATCCTATGAGCGTCGTCGTGTTGTCGCAGCGGGACACCGCCGGCGGCCTGGCCCAGCAGTTGGCCTATGGCGCTTGGAACGAGGCCGAAGGCATCGCCGTCGAGTTTGGCGGGGCCACACTTGGGTTGCTCGACAAACACAGCCAGAACCGACGGGTCAAGGCTCGTCGCATCCTCGGTCGGGCGGCTCGGCGTGTAGGCGGCAAGTCGGTATCGTTGCCCGCGATTGGCTCCGGCCTGCTCAACCAGGTCGAGCCCGCCGATCACCTTGTTCTCATGGCTTATGGAGCCTGGGATCTGCCTTTGGTTGAACGCCTCCGTCAGCTTCGACCCACGGCCAAGACTGTTTCGGTCTGGATGCCCGAGGTCTGGCCCAGCGAACTCGACGACCGGATCAACTACGAGAGCTACGGCATGGTTGATCACGTGTTCGTCGGGATCTCTGAGGTAGTCGGTGACTTCAAGTCGATCGCCCGGAACGCCGAGGTATCGTGTGTACCGCCCGCCACCGATGTGATGAGCTTCTGCCCGTCATCGGCCGATGGCGAACGCAGTATCGCCGTGCTGGGAGTAGGACGCCGAGACGCCGAGCAGCATCAACAGCTCCTTGAGTGGTCTGAGCGGACAGGCCGGCTCTATCTGTACGACACGGTGTCCGGACGGGCACCATCATGGGCGGAACACCGGCGCAACCTGGCCGGCTGGTACCGGCAAGCCCGAGTGGCGATTTGCAACTATGGCAAACACGATCGACCGGAGGAAACCGGCGAACTCCGTATCGTGCCGGGCCGGCTGTTCGAAGGCATGGCCGCCGGTGCCATCCTGGTGGGCAAACCGCCGTCCGAAACCAACCAACGAGAGATCGTCGGTGACGTCGTGGTCAACTCCTGCGATCATGGTGAACTCAAGGCTCTGCTTGACACCTACACGGAGGCCGGTGCCGGGCGCGAACAACGTGTTCGCAACATGGCTCTGGCCTGCCGACGGCACGATTGGAGCCACCGTTGGCGCGACATCTTCACCGCCATCGGCGAACCCCTTCCTGAAGGTCTGCTACGGCGACTTGATGAGCTGGACTGTCGGGCCGATCTCGTTGCCGGTGGTTCGCTAGGCTAGATTTTCTGGTTTTGACGGAGGGGTCACAGATGTATAGGTCACCGAGGTTGGGTGCAACGTTTGCTGCTGCGTTGGTGCTGGTCACCAGCTGTGGAGGAGGGATCGGGGCTGACTCGCAAGGTCAAGCGGCGGAGTCGTCGACGACGGTGGATTCAGCATCGTTGGAAACCACAACAATCGCTGAGACAGTCGTCGCCACCATGGAAGACGGTGTCGCCTTCGTTGACGGTGTTGGCCAAATCAGATCGTCGGAGGATGAGGCACAGCCTCCGACGATTGACATCTCCACGGCTCGCTACGACGGTAATCTGCCCGCCGGGGTACTTGCTGTTGGCACCGGCCTTGAGGTGCGAGTTGCCGGCAGGTTGGATCGTCCCGTCGAAGCAACTCTCGTAGTTCCGGAGCAACCACCTGCCCAAGATGCGATACCCGCAATACTCCATCGCGACGATCAGGGCCGGGATTCGCTGCTACTCGCGGCGTGGGACGAACAGTCGGCGACTCTCACCTACTGGACAAAGGACTTCTCGTCCATCTTCCCGGTATGGGTCGACGCCGTCTCCGACCTGGCGGTGTCATTGATCAGCCCGCTCGACGCCGTGGTTGACTACTTCACCGGGAGAACAGATCCTCCCGAATGTCGTGACGACGTCGACTGGGGTTCCGTCGAGGTGACGGAGGTGAGTTCGGCCCACGTGTGTCTACAGTCGAACGAAGACGGCGGAGATCCCCGGGCTGAAGTTTTGCTCAAGTCGAACCGAAGTACCTACCAGATCGTGACAAAGCCGACGACGGCGGAGTTCGTGTGGGTGGAGGACGACTTCTGGTTCAGCGACCTCGTCGGCCCCTATCTTGGCGCCGATGGCTCCCATGTACTGTTGCGCGGAGGAAAGCAGACAAGCTTTGGATTCCGACAGCGGCCCGATGACATGGACTTTCCAATCGCGGTCTACCAATCGAAGAGGATCATTGTCTTCAACGGAATCCTGGCTTTACTTGGCGGCGTCGACAGCGACGAGATTGTGCTAGCCACACTCCTCCTGACCTTCCGCTGTGTTAGTGACCTGGGAGCGTTCGACGGCTCCGTTGTGGAGACGGCCACCGAGCTGCTGGAGGCCGGGTTCGGCTGCGTGGTCGACATTCTCAAGAACGAAGAGTCGGCGGGAAGAATAGTCGAGGCGGTAGTGGCTGAGTTCGAGTTTGACGACGCCGCAAGGTTTGTCAGCGTCGCCAAGAAAGGCGTCGGTGCATTGGCCCCGGCGGCCAAGCTCGTCAGCAAAGGAACGATACTGGTCGACGCCACGGTCAACAGTTGGGACACCATCTTCGACAACGCCGCCGAAGGAAGAATTTCGGTGCACTTCGACGGGGCCGGGCCCCGCGAGTGCCGGCCGGAGCGGTTCTCCGACGATCTCGGGTTCAACACCGCGGTCAATGTTGAGGTCTGTGAACAAGGCTGGGCCTTGATCGATCTTTGCGGCGACTCGGCCGATGATCCCTGCGCTGATGGCCGCATGATCGTCCGGCAACAAGATGGCGTCTGGCTGGTCGCCACGTCGTTCCCAACCGGCGATTGTCCGGCTGACCTCTCGTCGGTGGGGGCTCCGGACGCAGTTCTAGCCCCGATCCAGTGGCCATCGCGCTGCGACGAAGACTCTCAAACGACGGGTGATCCGCTCGTTCGATTCGTGACGGCGTGGAACGCAAGGGATTGGGCCGCTATGAGTACCGTTGCCGACCAGGCATCTGTGGCGGTCGCACAAGAGTGGGCGACCGATTCCGGCGTGGTCTACGGGCCACCGGGCACGCAGACGTGCATGGCGATGATGCCTGACGAGAAGTGGTGCGAACTCGGCTATGACGACGGGGGTGGAGGCTTCCTCTTCTTGTTCAGCTTCAAGATCAGAGACGGCCTGGTCGTCGAGTTGCTGCCGGCAGGTGACGCCGGATAGGTCTCAGCTCAGGAAGTCGGCGATGCGGTCTTTGGGGCGGCCGATGATGGCCTTCTTCCCCTTCACCACCACCGGTCGCTGCATCAATGCCTTCTGCTCAACCAGCAGGTCGATCACGGCTTCGGCGTTGCCGACATAGTCGTCGGGATTCAGCTCAAGCTTCTTGAACTTGGAGTCCTTACGCACAAGATCTTCGACCGGATCTTCCAGCCCAGCCACGATCTTCTCAAGCGTGGCCCGATCGGGCGGCTCCTTCATGTACAGGACTACGTCATGCTCCACACCCAGATCCTCGGCGACCGCCAAGGCGTTCTTGGAGGAGCCTCAATGGGGGTTGTGGTAGATGGTTACCTTGGCCATGCAAGGCATCCTATCCGGCGTCAGCCCCGGCCCCGGCCTGCGCGAGCCGACGGGCGAACTCGTCGAGCTGATCGGTGCTGAGGTTGGCGTAGCTGAACCGAACCCACCGCTCGTCGGTCGGAGTGAAGGCTGTACCGGGGATGCCGAGGACCCCGTGGTCGACGACCAAGTCTCGGATCACGTCGTCGGTGGCAGTCCCTCCAAACGGATGCTGCACCCAGCCGAAGTATGCACCCGACGACGCCAGGGCGAAGCCACCGGGGCGCTCTGCCATAACGGAGCGAAAGTGAGCCAACCGCTCATTGATCTGGGCTGCCTTCTCCGCTCGCCACTCCTTGGCCAAACGCAGTCCGATGGCAGCTGCCTCCTGGCCGATCCGAGGTGCGCAGATCTGCACACAGTCGACAAACTTGAGCACCTCCACCTTCACCTCCGGTGAGGCCACGATCGCCCCCACCCGGTAGCCGGGAATCGCCAGATCCTTGGAAAAGCTGTGGAGCGAGATCACATGATCGCTCCAATCAGGGCGTTGAAAGAGCGTGTGAGGTGGATCGTCGGTCGATCTGAAGTTGCGGTAGGTCTCGTCGATGATCAACGCCAGGTCATTAGCTACCGCCAACGAATGGAACTGCTCGATGATCTCCGGCGGGATGGTGACCCCGGTGGGGTTCCCGGGGGTGACCAGCAGGATGGCCCGGGTGCGTTCGTTTACGAGCTCGGCGGCCTTGTCGGGATCGGGAACCAGGCTGGTGAAGGGCTCGTCCGGAATCAGATAGCGGGGCACCACGCCGTCGAGCTTCAGCCACATGTCGTGATTGAAGTAGTAGGGCACAGGCACGATGATCTCGTCGCCCGGCTCGGTGATGGTGGACGTGACGGTGCAGAAGGCTTGATTGCAGCCGCCGGTGGGCAGCAGGTGGTCGTGACTGAACGACGCGCCGTAAGACTGGGCAAGATCGTCAGCAAAGGCATCGAGCAAGGCTGGGAGCCCCGGTGGAGGGGCGTAGCGTCCACCATCGGGGTCGGCCGAGACTTCGGCTACCTTCTCGGCAATAACCGGGGCCGTCGCATAGCTCGGAGCCGCTTGCGACATGTCGAGCAGTTCGATATCAGGGTTTCGGTGGGCCACCCAACGGTGAGCGTCGGCAATAGGAGATGTTGGCACGTCGAGGGTGCGAGAGATCAGCCTCATGACCCTCCGTTATAGTCGCGGTGAAGCCCAACCACCTCGCTCCGTAGTGTCCGAAGGAACGCAATGACCGACCAATCCGCCCGACCCAAGCCAACGCCGCTGACCGCCTCCGACATTGCCGCACTCGATGGCCTCGACGATTGGACCTATGTGCTCGGTTTCCTGCAGGCCGAGTTCCGCTGTCCGACGTTCACCGACGGGGCGGCCCTGATGGCGGCGATCGCCGAGGCTTCCGACGGAGCCGATCACCATCCTGACGTCGACCTGCGCTATCCCGGCGCCGTTCTCGTACGGATGCAGACTCACACCGCAGGTGAGGTCACCGATCTCGATGTGGATCTAGCCCGAGCCGTGTCGGCACTCGCAGCGGAGGTCGGAGCGGCCGTCGCGACCGACCGAGCGGTTCAGCAGATGGAAATCGCCTTCGACACCTTGGACCTCAACAAGATTTGGCCGTTTTGGGAGGCAGTGCTCGACTACCGCTACGTCGAGCGGTTCCAGGCTCTCGTCGATCCACGAGGGCAGAGTCCGACGATCTGGTTCCAACAACTCCAGGAAGCCCGCCCGGTGCGCAACCGAATTCACTTCGACATAACCGTGCCGCCCTCGGAAGCCGAGGCTCGCATTGAACGAGCGCTCGCCGCCGGCGGCACGCTGGTGTCGGCCGAGAGGGCCAAGGCCTTCTGGATCCTTGCCGACGCCGACGGCAACGAGTGCTGCGTCTGCACCTGGCAGGACCGCGACTAGAGTTGCACTTCCGGAGATACCAGAGTGTGAGGCTGAGTTATTCCAGAAGACAAACCCAGAATCCACCTGCGGTGGGCCAACGACAAGCCTTCAACGGGTCCGCGGCCGAATGCCGGCTTCTGGCTCCGTAGTCCCTATCTCAAAGACCGGTGGCTGAACAACTCTGTCGCAGTGGTGATCGGGTCGGCAGTCGGGGACGCCCTAGGGGCGCGGTTTGAGTCAGGCCCCGTCGGACCTACATCAAAGGGTGCTTCCAGAAACGAGACCTCCAGAGGACACCCCTGGGAACCAGGTGAATTCACGAAGGCCACCCAGATGGCGATACTGGAAGCGCAATCTTTTGTTGCGTGTGACGGCATCGATGAGCTCGACCTGTTTGCACGATTTAAGGGGTGGTATCGATCCGATCCCAACGAGGTAGGAACATCTATCGAACATGTACTCACAAGCGAAGCCGGATGGCCGGAAGCCGTCATCCAGTACGCAAGGGCGAATCCACACAAGCCTGCCGGCAACGGATCTGTCATGCGCTCCTCCTTCGCCGCCGGCCGTTGGTCATTCGCGAACCTGCTCGGCACCGCCGAAGTGGGTCGGCGACTATCGGTGGTAACGCATGGTGATCCCGCCGCATCGGAAGGTCGAGCGCTGTATCACATGTTGGTGTCCGAGGCGGTAAGAGGGCGAGACCCGTTCGATGACACGGACGAAGCTATTGGAAACCTGAAGGTTGGGCACAAGGAAGTCTTCGCTCGCGCTCTCAATGGAACCCTGCAGGCCACCGTGGGTAATGGAACTGTTTGGGGCTGCCTACGCGACGCCGTGACCGCAGTCCGCCTTAGCGATGGTTTTGAGGAGTGCATGCGTCGGGCCTGCGATGCGGGCGGACACTCCAGTTCCGTCGCAGCACTTGCCGGTGGTCTCGCGGGCGCGCTGTTTGGCATCGACGACCTTCCGAATCGGTGGCTGGACCAGGTCCACGGTGAGGTCGAAGACCAAGTCATCGGCGTGGAAAAACTTCGTGCCTTGATGAAAAGCGTTCTTGACATCGAGGAACCGATTCATCACGCCTCAAAGAACTGGAGACCTGAGCACACCGACGTCCGCTACGGCTACGACCAATTCTTCCTGTCCCAGCTACGCAATTTCAGACAGGAACGACGTGATCGGCAGCGAGGTAAACGTGGTACCTAGCCTTGAGCCTTTTGCTTGAGTTGCCAGTTACCTAGTCAGGACCAGCGCTACAGCCGCCCGGCTTCGGTGACGCGTTGGAGGAATTGCTGAGTGCGAGGCTTCTGCGGGTTGTCGAACAGTTCGCTGGGCGGGCCAGATTCCAACACCGTGCCTTCATGCAGAAAGGCCACCGTGGTGGCCACATCACGGGCGAAGCCCATTTCGTGAGTGGCGAGCACCATGGTCAGACCCTGAGCGCTCAGTTCTCGGATCACGCCTAACACCTCGCCGACCAGCTCGGGATCGAGGGCTGACGTCACCTCGTCGAGCAGAAGAATTCCGGGCTCGACCATCAACGCCCGCACGATGGCGGCCCTCTGATTCTGCCCGCCGCTCATCCGGTTGGGGTAGTCGTCGGCCTTGTCGCCCAGTCCGAACCGAGCGAGAAGCTCTCGGGCCTTGGCCTCGGCGGTTTGCCGGTCGACGCCGTGGGCGCGCCGGGGGCCCAGCGTCACGTTGTCGAGCACGGTCATATGAGGGAACAGGTTGTACGACTGGAACACGATGCCGATCCGTCGACGTAGCTGGTTGGCGTCGGTGCCAGGCACGGTGATGTCGACCCCGTCGAGCAGGATCTGCCCCTCATCGATGCCGTCGAGCAGATCGACGCAGCGGAGGATCGTCGACTTGCCGCAGCCGCTCGGGCCAATCAAACAGACCACGTCGTGTTCGTTGACGACCAGGTCGAGCCCGTTGAGCACCGACTTGTCGCCAAAGGCCTTATGAACACCACGAAGCTCCAGCTTGGGCGCGCTACCGTTGGCGGAGGGCGAAGTCATGCCATCACCTGGGCCCTTTGGGCTCGATCTCTGGCCACGAACCAGTCGACCACGCGGGTCAACGGCACGCTTATCAGGAGAAACAAGACTGTGGCCGCCATATAGGAACTGAAGTTGAAGAACCGGTCGGTGTAGATGTCGGCTTCGCGAAGCGCGTCACGCACGCCGACGATGCCAACCAGGGCCACGTCCTTCTGCAGCGACACCACCGTGTTCATCAGCGCCGGCACCACATTACGCACCGCCTGCGGCAGGATGGCGAAACGCATCGACTGCCACTGGGTCAACCCAAGCGCCCGCGCTGAGGCTCGCTGACTTTCCGGCACGGCATCGATACCTGATCGGTAGATCTCAGCGGTGTAGGCCGAGTACGAGAGCACCAGCGCTGCCACGGCCCAGAAGCGGGCCGAGTTGGGCACACCGGGCAGTCGCAGCGTCGGCACACCGAGGCCCAGCAACACGATCAGCAGGTACAGGGGTATGCCGCGAAAGAAGTCGACGTACACGAGTGAGAACAGCCGAAGCGGAAAAAAGCCCGGTCCTCGCAAGGAGCGCATTACCGCTATCAGTAGCGACACGAACGGAATGATCAGCATCGAGATGAGGAACAGCTGGATGTTGATCCAGAATCCTTTGAGCACTCGAGGCCAGGAAGCCGAGAAGTGTTCCGCGCTGAAGAACTGCCGTTGCACCAGATCCCAGTTGGGGCTAGACATGATGGCCCACGCCAGTAGCCCGAATACCACCAACGTCGACACGGTGGCGAGGAGGGCGCCTTTGGCCCCCTCCTCGTCAAAGATCCGCTTTAGCACGAGTAGGGCTTTGGCCTACTCGCCGATGGTGGCAATGTTGCCGCCGTCGTTGAGCCAGGTCTCCTCGATGTCTTCGATGGTCCCGTTGCTACGAAGAGTGGCCAGCGCTTCGTTGACGCAGGCCACCAGCGAGCTGCCCTCTTCAAACACCATGCCGAGTTCTTCGGGGTCACCACTGCGGGGGAGCACACCGATGATCGACGCTTCAGGGATTTCCACTGCCGTGATGTAGTACGCGGTCGGGAGATCGAACACGATGGCGTCAACTTGGCCGGCGTCGAATGCCGCCTTGGCGGTGGCGTTGTCGTCGTACGGGGCGGCGTCGGACTCGGGCTTGATCACATCGTCGATGTAGTTCAGGCTCGTGGTTCCGCTGGCGGCACCGAGGCGGA
Organism: Acidimicrobiales bacterium; assembly: GCA_965216355.1. Classification (GTDB taxonomy): domain Bacteria; phylum Actinomycetota; class Acidimicrobiia; order Acidimicrobiales; family SZUA-35; genus JAHELU01. The sequence goes on along the minus strand of CBDCFR010000013.1, from coordinate 4,219,738 downwards.
GGGCAGCCAAGTCGCCAACGGTTGCGGCGCTGGCGGCCGGGCTGTCGGCGGAGCCGATGATTGCCTGTTCGACCTGGTAGTAGCCGTCGGAGAAATCAACAACCTCGTCCCGTTCTTCGGTGATCGAGTACTGCTGGATATTGAAGTCGTAATCCTTCTCCGCTGCGGTGATGGCCTCTTCGAAGGTGGTTCGCACCCATTCGATCGTTTCAACACCGAGTTCGTCGGCCAAGGCATAGACGACAGCGCTCTCGAATCCCTGCCCGTTGCTGGGATCGTCGTCGATCATCCACGGTGGGAAGACCGGCTCGCCGGTAGCCACCGTGAGTGTGCCATCGACCTTGGTGGGAAGCGGGTCACAGCCCACATCCTCGCCGTCGCCGCCGGCTTCGGTTGAGTCGCTCCCGCAGGCTGCGGCGATCATCGCCAGAACGGCAAACAGTAGGACGGAGAGTTTGAGATGTTTTCGGCTCGAAGACGTCATGCCCGCAGCCTAATTCGTGGGCGAAGGTGGCGACGAGACTTTCACCAGTTCGTCAACGTGCCACTTGACACCTAACGATTTGGACGCGTTACCGGAACCCCTCGATCACCGAACCAAATGCCTCCACTCGCTCAGGTCCGTTGTCGCCGATCAGCGAGACACAGACCCGGTCGACACCGAGATCGACCAACTGTTGGAACCGGGCGGTGTGCTCCACGGTTGTGGCCGCTTGGTTGGCGTTGGCGAATGATTCCCACGACTGGTTGTTTGGGCGCAGCCGCTCCACCAGGTCGGTGAGTTCGGCACCGGTTTCGGCGTGGATGAGCGGATTGAGAGTTGAGACGGTCAGCGCCTGGGGATCACGCCCAAGGGCGACACAGTGTTGCTTCACCACCTCGATCTTGTGGGCCACGGTGTCAGGGTCACTTCCAGCGAAGTTGCAGGCTTGGGCGTGAGCGGCAGCAATACGTAAGGTCCTCTGCTCACCGCCTCCGCCAACCAGAATCGGAACCGGATCCTGAATCGGGCGAGGGTACGCCAAGGCTTCAGGTATCGAGACGAGCTTTCCTTCAAACGACTTGGCTCCCGGCCCCCAAAGGATTGGCAGTGCCTGCACCGCATCCTCCAACCTGTCGAGGCGAACCTTGGTGGGGTTCACCGGATATCCGAACGCCGCCTGTTCGGCGTCGAACCAGCCGGCGCCGATCCCGCATTCGGCTCGACCCCCCGACAGTACGTCGAGCGTGGCGATGATCTTGGCCAGGAGGCCGACGTTGCGATGTTCAACACCGGTCACCAGCGTCCCGAGACGGATCCGCTCAGTCTGGCCCGCTACGAACGCGAGGGCGGTGTAGGGTTCCAGCATCGGCTCCCAGGCTCGACCGACCTGGGGGATCTGTCGGAAGTGATCCATAACCCAGAGAGCGCGGAATCCAGCTCGCTCCGCGGCCTGAGCGATGGCGACCAACGTTGAACCCATGTCGGCGTCACCAAATTCGTACCGGGACACGACCAGGTCGATCTCAAGTCTCGGCTTGGACGACTGGGCATCAGTTCGCCGGCCCACCGGGTCCGTGGTTCCGAACGAAGGATTCATCGTTCGGGGCACCTGGTGGGTGGGACCAGGGTCGATTAACACGAGATCAAAACCTTCGTCGTCGAGATCTGACCGGGTCTGGCGCCATTGCTTCAGTTGCCGATCGAGCACTCCTTTGGGCAGTGGCCGGCTCTTCTGGGCGTTGCGTTCATGACAGAGCGCAGCGCTGGTGTCGAAACCCACGGCTACGCAGGTCATGCCCGCCTCAGCGGCCGCCAACCGGTATTCGGCCCTCTGTTTGTCGTCGAGCCCAAGAGTGTCGATCACAGTGGTCAGCCCTTTGCCCAACCGAATCTTGATGAGCTGATTCAGAAGGGCGAAGGCTTCGGTGCCTGCCGTCTGATCATCGGGTCCTGCGCCGCAGTACGCCCGGAAGTCATCGGTCGACAGGATCTGGCCGGGCTGGAAGTTTTCTTGGGCCCAGGTCGACTTCCCGGCGGCCGACGGGCCGACCAGTACCACCAGAGCCGGGCTGGGAATCGCCGTCGAGTCGATCGGGCCGCTGCTCAAAACAGTGAGTCCTGGATCGCCAGTTCCACCGGCTGGAACTGTCCCTGACGGAGCTCAAGCCCAAACAGCGTCCCGATGTCGACGGCGAATCTGTCTTGATCCGACGTAGCGTCCAGACCGTTGCGTCTGATGACTGCCAACCGACCTACCATGGCCTCGATGGTGAACTGGTGGGCGTCGCGTCGTAGGTCGGCCGGGTAGGGTCGGATCCGATCGATGACGGGATCGCCGACAAGAGGGTTCGACCAGAATTGCTCGCCGGCGTCGATGCCTGGGATCGATGTTTCGGCGAGCAGTCGGTGCACGTCGACGATGCTGTTCTTGAGTCGTTCGGCCAAGACCTCATCTTCGAGCGGAGAAATCAGGCCGGCCAACTTGCGGCGGTTGGCCACGGATTGGGCGATCCCGAGGCGCTCGGTAACCAGATCCTCCAACCGTCGCACCACGATCCCGTCGGTGGCGTCGGCCACCGCAACCGCCATCCACGCTCCTTGTTCCAGCCAGCGTTTCTCGAGACGTCTTGCCGAACTGGTACCCACCTTGATCGAGCCGTCTCGGAACGCGGCCAGGTAGAGATGGTTGGGCTGCAACAGGTGGGCGGCCACATCTTCGTCCAGCTCCTCAGGGTCACGGGTATGAGCGTGGTGCAAGCTTCCCGCGAGGGTGGCTTCGGCCACTGCGCAGTTGACGCAGGTTTTGGATCGGGCTTGAGGCACGCCGAAACAGTCGACATAATCGCTCTGTCTGGCCCGGAATGGCACCCGACCCGGACAGTGCCACCGAGCCTCGGGCCCGACTTGGTAGTTGACGGTGAATCCGACGGCAGGGCTCAAGCTTGAACGCGATCGGAGGCCACGGGTACGTATCTCGGGGGACCCGGACGCCCAGCTGTAGCCCACGATGAGGAGAATCTCATCATCGTCCCGAGTGTCGCTGCCCTGAGTGTCACTGCTCGGTTCGGGAATGCCGCTGCCGTCGACCATTGTTTGAGCATAGACGGACCCTGTGGCCACTGAATTTGATCGATCGTCCGAGTGGGCCTGGAAACGAGATCGACCGGTACTCTTCGGTCGTCGACGAGCATGCGAGAGGCTATGAACACTGCAGTAGGACAACTTCCGGATGGCACAACCCGAGAATCGAGCAACTACGACCTCATCGTGATCGGCGGCACGGGCAGTGGCCTGTCACTCGCCATTTCATCCCAGCGCTCGGGGTTGCGGGTCCGAGTGGTTGAAACGGGGGCAACTGTGGCCTTCGCTGATCTTGTCGGACGAGAAGCGCTCGATATCGGCTTCATGGAGTCGGTTGAATCCATTGACGTCGAGCCAAGTGGGGCCGGCGACCAGGTCATCGTGCGCACAACCAAGGGGACCTACCGCGCCCGAGCGGCCGCTGTGACCGATCGTGGCCCCGACCCCACTTGGGATCCTGGTTTCAAGCTGCCTGATGACCGGTCGCGCATCCACGTCGACTCCGTTCCGGTCGACGTGAAGGACAAAGACGTTCTGGTCGTGGGAAGTAGCGATCACGGGGTTGAAGTCACGTCACAACTGGCCGGCGTCGGAGGGCGAGTGGTGCTGGCCGCAAGCGGTCTCGATCCTAAGCTCCTTTCCCCTGCGGGTGAGAACGTGATCCGCTCCCTGGAGCGTGACCGCGTGGCCACGGTTCTGTATCGGGGAATTCTCGACGCCCTGAGTACCGTCGACGGGTACCCCGTGGCCTATTTCAAGGACCGTCACACCCCGGACCTTGAGTTCGACCATGTGGTCATCGCCGGGTCGCGCCGCATGGTCGAACCGGAGTCGGTTGGGCTAACCGGCCGGGCGGCAGCGTCGGGGCTTGTCTGGTTTCTCGGCACCGAGGAGGAGGCTGCTGGGCGGTTCCCCGTCGGATCCGGGTTCGACATCGGTCGTAGATTGGCTGCCGCGTGTTTCCGCGAGGTCGAGTTGACGCCTGAGCCCGATCCCATCGCCGTGCTCCACAAACTTCCGGGCGCCCTGGATGAGTTGCGGGCCGAGCACTACAACGCCACGATCACCAAGTTCGAGCCGACTCACTCCGACCTGTGGGTGTTGCGGGTGAGGCCCGATACCGGAAAGACCTCTCACATCCCCGGTCAATACGCTTCGCTTGGACTGGGCTATTGGGAAGAACGCATCGACGATGTGGTCGAGCCGGATCTTGATGATCGATGGTTCAAGGTGATCCGTCGCTCGTACTCGATTTCCAACCGGATCTTTGATGAGCACGGCTATCTGGCCCGAGACGGCCAAGACGACGAGCTGGAGTTCTATATCGTTCTGGTCCGCCCCGATGGCGACCATGTACCGGCGCTAACTCCCCGGCTGGCCCTCAAACGACCGGGCGACAGGATCTATTTGGGCCCCAAGGTTACCGGTCGATACACGTTGGCCCCGGTGACCGACCCCGCGTCCACGGTGGTGTTGTTGTCGACCGGCACCGGTGAAGCTCCACACAACGCCATGGTGGTCGAGCTGCTGGCCAAAGGCCACCACGGTCCGATCGTCGCCGCGGTCTCGGTAAGGCAGTGGGCCGATCTCGGGTACCGGGCCAAACACGACTCGCTGCAAAGCCGATATCCCAACTATCACTATCTCCCAATGCCCACCCGTGAGCCTGATGTTCCTAAGCGATACATCCAGGATCTGATTCGTGACGATGTGTTCGAAGCCGAGCTTGGCATCGAACTTGATCCTTCGTCAACCCATGTGTTCCTTTGCGGCAATCCGTCGATGATCGGACTGCCTGAGAAGGGTGATGACGGTGTGGAGCACTTTCCTGAACCAGCTGGCGTAGTTGAGTTGTTGACCGAAAAAGGATTCGTTCTCAATCGCCGCGATCAGCCGGGAAACGTCCATTACGAGGAGTACTGGTAGGTGGTTCGCATCCGCCGTCTCGCGACGAATATTGCGTTCTTGTTGAACGATGTTTGCGGAATGCCTAATGTTGAAATGGTTCCGTAACGGAAGCTTTGAACCATCACACCTGGAGTAACGCGATGCACGATCCTGAGGCAATTCACGACGCCGCGCCGGCGACCAACAAATCCGGCAACCGCCCCTTCGAAGATGTTCTTGCCGCCAGAATCGGCCGTCGCGCCGTGCTGGGCGGCACCTTGGCCGGTGCCTTAAGTGCCGCGTTCATGGCTTCGCCGGCCGACGCCGCGGCCCGGGTGATGAATGGCTCGAAGAACCAATCGGGACGACCCTTTCCGAAGGATCTGATGGACTTCACCGCGATCCCGCTTCAGGCCTCAGATCAGGCCACGATCGCGCCAGAGTACGAATTCGACATTCTGGTTCCCTGGGGCACTCCGCTGTCGCCTGGCACGCCGGACTTCTCGTGGCCGCCAACATCAGCGGCCGATCAAGCCGACCAGGTCGGTATCGGTCACGACGGCATGTGGTTCTTCGCAACCAATGGCGCCAACGATCACGGGGTTTTGGTCATGAACCACGAGTTCGGAACCAACCCTCACGTGCTCGGGGTCTCTGTTCCTACGAATGCCGAGCAGGTCGCGATCTCCCAAAACGCCCATGGCTGCTCAGCCATCGAGATCATGCGAGACGACGATGGTGTTTGGCATGTGGTTCAGAGCGATGTTTCACGCCGCATCACCGTGAACTCGCCGGTCGAGTATTCAGGCCCAGCAGCGGGGAGCGCACTGCTGGCAAATGCTGCAGGCAACGACACGCTTGGAACGCTCAACAACTGCGCCAATGGGTACACCCCTTGGGGCACCTACCTCACCTGTGAGGAGAACTTCAACGGCTACTTCGGCACCGAGGTAGAAGGCTGGGTGGGCGATGAGTACCAGCAGCGCTATGGCTTCTCCACCACCGGATTCGGATACGGCTGGCATCTTCACGACCCACGATTCGATCTCGGCAATGCCGACTACGCCAATGAAGGAAACCGCTTCGGTTGGGTGGTCGAGATCGACCCCAACCGTCCCGACCGCAAGCCGGTGAAGCGCACGGCCTTGGGTCGAGTTAAGCACGAGGGTGCGGCCACCACCGTCGGTCGGGGCGGTCGAGCTGTCGTCTATATGGGCGACGACCAGCGGTTCGACTACATCTACAAGTTCGTCTCGGCCGGTAACTACAAGTCGATGATGGCCAAGGGCCAATCGCCGCTCGATCATGGCACGCTCTACGTTGCCCGGTTCGACGACGACGGCACGGGTGAATGGCTTGAACTCAGCCTGAACAACCCGGCCGTAGCCGCCCACTTCTCCAGCATGGATGAAGTGGTGACCTTCGCCCGTGTGGCCGCCGATTTGGCCGGAGCAACACCGATGGACCGGCCCGAGTGGACCACAGTGGCTCCCAACGGCGATGTGTACTGCACGCTCACCAACAACTCCCGTCGAACCGAACCCAATCCAGCCAACCCGGAGGCACCAAACTTCGACGGGCACATCATCCGCTGGCGTGACTCCGACCATCACGTGGGCACCAGCTTTGAGTGGGAGTTCTTCGCCATCGCCTCTCAGCTGGCCGACACCGACCACGCCTGGGGCTCGGCCGACGGCATTTGGGCTGATCCCGACGGTCGTTTGTTCATCCAGACCGACGGTCGCCAGCCAGGCGGCAACAACGATCAGATGCTGGTGGCCGATACCAGCACTCGCGAGATCCGTCGCATGTTCACCGGGCCGGCCGGCTGCGAGGTCACGGGCATCGCCGTGACCCCCGACCGCAAGACGATGTTCATCAATATTCAGCACCCCGGAAATGGTGACCCAGCGATCTCGCTGTTCCCGTTCCTGGATGGTGCTCCTGTGCCTAGGGATTGCACTGTGGTGATCACCCGCAAAGACGGTGGTGTCGTCGGCTCCTAGGTCAACCCAACGATTGCAGATACGTTCAGCGGTTACTGGCCGAGTCTCTCGGCTCCTGCAAAGGGGCCGGGAGGCTCGGCCCTTTTTTCCCTACCAGCGGATCAGAGTGACCGCTAAGGTCAAGGCATGGAGCATCCACTACCCGACACCAAAGACTGGACTTGGGTCCTCTCAGAACCCTGCCCCGAATGTGGCTTCGACGCCTCGTCGATCAAGCCCGAAGACGTTGCGGGTCGAGTCCGCTCCAACGCCGCTGCGTGGCGAGGTGTGCTGAAACGCGGTTCGCTTGTCGATCAGCGCCCGCCGGTCCCGGCCGGACAGCCGCCGGTGTGGTCGGCCCTCGAATACGGGGCCCATGTGCGAGACGTCTATGCCCTGGCTGTGGAGCGTCTGATGCTGATGCTCAAGAAGGACGCACCGGTCTTCGCCAACTGGGATCAGGACGAGACGGCGCTGGAGAGCGACTATCGCTCCGAGGATCCGAACAAGGTCAGCTACGATCTCGCAGTCAACGCCGGCAAGTTCGCTGATCTACTCGACAAGGTTCGGGGCGATCAGTGGGAACGCTCGGGTATGAGGTCTGATGGATCGGCTTTTACCGTTGCCAGCTTTGCGCTCTACCTTCTCCATGATCCGGTTCATCACCTTTGGGACGTTGAACAGGGATTTGAGGCGATCAAGCAAGCCTCGAAATAAACTGCATCGCCAGTCAGTCCATCTTGAGGGATCAAAGGAGAAGTAGTTCGGTGCTGACCCATCCAGACCTGCGTATCAACATTGACCGTTTGCAGAGACGATTGGCCGAGCTGTCCGATATCGGTTCGATCGAAGGCACCACGGGATCCTCCCGGCTGGCGTTCACCGATGCCGATAAGGCCGGCCGTGACCTGGTTGTCACTTGGATGACCGAGCTGGGACTCCATATCACTGTTGACGGCATCGGCAATGCCGTCGGGGTGTGGCGCCCGGACGGCATGGATCACGAGGCGGCCAACTCGGCGCCGGTGATGACCGGCAGCCACATCGACACGGTGAAGACGGGCGGCCGCTACGACGGAAACCTCGGCGTGTTGGCCGGCCTTGAGGTCATCGAGACCCTGGCCACCCACAACATCGTTCCGGCCCGCCCGTTGGCCGTCGCCTTCTTTTCCAACGAGGAAGGAGCCCGCTTTCCTCCCGACATGATGGGCTCGTTGGTCTACGTCGGCGGCCTCGGCTTGGAACAGGCCCACAACACGGTTGGTATCGACGGGGCCACCGTCGGAGACGAGCTCGACCGGATCGGCTATCGCGGCACCGCTCCCTGCCCGGGGCTTGTACCCCACTCCTTTGTTGAACTGCACATCGAACAGGGCCCGGTGCTGGAGGAAGAAGGTGTGCAGCTCGGTGTGGTGGAGAGCGTGCAGGGGATTTCCTGGACCGAGGTCACCATCGAAGGACAGTCGAATCACGCCGGCACCACCCCGATGCGCCTTCGTCACGATCCCGGCTTTGCGGCGGCGTCGGTTGCCACCTTCGTGCGCGAGATGGTGCTGGACATCGGCCACCCGCAAGTTGGCACGGTGGGAATGATCGATCTCCACCCAAACTTGGTCAACGTGGTGGCCGCGCAGGCGCAACTGACCGTTGATCTCCGCAACACCAACAACGAAATACTGATCGAGTCGGAAAAGCGATTACAGGCGCATTTGGATGAGGTGGCGGCAGCTGAGGGCGTCACGATCTCCACCCGTTCGCTTGCACGATTCGACCCGGTGCAGTTCGATCCGGTTGTGGTCGACCTGGTGGAATCAACTGCCACTGCCCTCGGCCTCAGCACCCTGAGAATGCCATCGGGAGCCGGACACGACGCTCAGATGATGGCCCGCATTTGCCCCACTGCCATGATCTTCACTCCGAGCCAAAAGGGGATCAGCCACAACCCGGCGGAACACACAGATACCGAGGATCTGGAAGCGGGGGCCAACACTTTGCTTCAGGTGATGTCGGCTCTGGCCTCATAGTCAGGGGCAGCGCGGCCACGTTGGCGAAACGACCACCATCGCCAAAGCCCAAACCCTCCCAGCAAAGTTGGAATGGCAAAGCTGAAGAACCGGAACAGGAGGACCCCCGCAACCAGCGCTGCCGTCGCGCCGTCGTTCGACGTCTGGGCCACGGCGGCCAGAGCACTGGTGAGTCCCAGCTCCATGACACCTAGCCCACCAGGGGTGAGCGGTAGCGCTGTTACCAGTCGCCCGAATGCAAAAGCGGCCAGGATTCCCGCCCATCCGAGCACCTCGGACTCCACGCCAACCGCTCGCAGGCAGAGCACTAGCAGAACACAGAGGTTGAGGTGACCGATTACGGTCCATGCGGTCAGCCACCACCCTCGTTCAGCCAGCAGCTGCACGGTCTCGGATCGAAGCTCGCTAAGACGCTGCGCCCAGCCGTTTCCCAGAAAAGGGAGCCGGTCCATCCACCCTCCGAGTCGGATGGCGGTTCGGTCGCCGGTCAACAACACCGCACCCAGACCCATCGCCACAGCGAACAAGGCGGCTCCGATCAGCGCCGCTTGAACCAACGTGGAACTCACCGGACGTTGCGTCGACAGCCACAGCAACGCCGGAAGCGGGGCGCCCAGCTTCACGAGAACGTCCCACACCCCAGTGACGATGATTGATCGGGTGATCGCGGCTCGGGCCAGCCCAAACGAACGGTACATGCTCCAAACCAGTCCGATGGCCAGGGCGCTTCCGCCCGGGATCATGTTGGTGATCGTCGTGGTCGACCAATCGGCCCATACGGCTTGCCGTAACGACAACCCTGGAAGCGCTGCGGTTTGGGAAGTTGAAGGAGCTACGAGGTTGAACAGTGCCACAGTGAACAACGCCAATGCCGTAGCGGCACCAAGCTCACCTCTGGCCTGGATGAGAACATCGCCGATCTCGGCATAGGGAGCGAACGCCGGAAGGCCCCACCGGAAACAGACGATCACGATTATCGCTCCGAGAGCGGCCTGCCAGAGGAATCGGCCGGCGCTCGAACCAACTCCACCGGAGGCGATCCGAACCCGGTCGGTCACCGTGTTGGCCTCGTTAGAGATCCTCAGCCGACCGGCTAGAGAACCTCGGCACCGTACATCTGACCCAGGTCGTCGGCGATCAGCTCAAGACGCTCACCGTCCGGACCCATGAAATAGATGGACGAACGGTCTTCAAACGCAATCTCAACGCCGGCGGCTTCCAGTTTGGTGCGAAGATACGCCCAGCGGTCGGGTGGAACCGAGATGGCCACGTGGTGCAGTCCGCCCAGGACCTCGGCGTACGGTTCCAGATCCAAACCGGGGAAATCGAAGAAGGCCAAACCGTTGCCGTTGCCGATGTCGAAGAAGAAATGGGTTGATCCTTCATAGTCGCGATTCTCGAAGAGGTCGGTGAGCGGGAACTCCAGAATGCCTTGGTAGAAGTCGATCGTGGCCTCGACGTCGGTGCACAGCAACGCCATGTGATGCAAACCTTGCGCCGATGATTCCGGTCGGTCAGCCTTGGCTCGCAAGTGCTGGGCTCGGATGCGATCCCATTCGGCTGTGCGATCGCTGGTGGCAGAGTCAGGCTGGCTGGTCATGGCTTCCACGGTAGCATCGCCGTATCCGCCGGCCGCAGCCGGTGCAGAGCCGGATCGCAGTCATTCGATCGGAAATCAGGCATCCTGTTAGGCGGTGAGTGCGACTCAACAGGCGACATCCGAAGCCATGAAGAACCAAACCGGCCGGCGGTCCAATCCACCACCTGGCCTCGACGACGAGTCACGGCGTCGCGACCTTCGGCGAATGAAGGTGGTGGCAACATCGCTCTTTGTTGTGGCCGCCATCATCTTTGCCGTTGCCCGATCGTTGGAGGGTGATGGCAACAACTGGGGGTACGTTCGGGCCACTGCCGAGGCCGCCATGGTTGGTGCCTTGGCCGACTGGTTCGCCGTGACCGCTTTGTTCAAACATCCGCTCGGCATCCCGATTCCGCACACCGCGATCGTCAAGAAACGTAAAGACGAAATCGGGGCCAGCCTCGGCAGCTTTGTGCAGGACAACTTCCTGACCCGGTCGGTCATCACCGAACGACTTCGCGAGGCCAATCTCGCCGAGCGGCTCGGCCATTGGCTTGGTCAACCGGACCATGCTCGAACCATCGGCTCTCAAAGTGCCGCCGTTGTTCGGGGTGTCACCGAGGTGCTGCAGGACGAGGTCATCCAATCGGGCCTCGAAGCTGTTGTGGTCGATCGGGCTCGAGATGTGAAGATCTCGCCCATCATGAGCCGCGTCGTTGATGCGGCGATCCAAGGTGATCACCATCAGTCAATGTTGGAAAGTGTGTTGAGCGGCCTCGGGAAGTTCATGGAGGAAAACCGCGAGACGTTTCGCCATCGCCTCACACAGGAGTCGCCGTGGTGGGTGCCTGAACCCATTGATGACGCGGTGTTCGACAAGATCTACACCGGTGTGCGACGTTTCCTCACCGATATCGGCAGCGACCGGAACCACGAGATGCGCGTCGATATCGATCGGCGAACCGCACGGTTGGCCGAGGAGCTTCGTAACTCCCCGGCGCTCATCGAACGGGGCGAAGCACTCAAGCAGGAGTTTCTCGACCATCCCGAGGTTCGAGCCTGGTCGGCCACCCTCTGGCAGCGCATCAAGACCGGGCTGCTTGAAGCGGCCGACTCTCCCGAATCGGAGCTGCGTTTAAGGCTTGAAGAGGCGCTGGTCGAAGCCGGACAGTCACTCGAATCCGACCCCGAGCTCCAAGACAAGATCGACACGTGGATCGTGGATGCCGTCGGCTACGTGGCCGAACAGTTTAAGGGCGAGGTGGCCGACTTGATCGCCACCACCGTTCAACGGTGGGACACCGATGAGACATCCGAGCGCATCGAGCTCCAGGTCGGACGGGACCTGCAGTTCATCCGCATCAACGGCACCTTGGTCGGTGGTGCCGCCGGTTTGCTGATCTACACGCTCTCGGAAATGTTCCTGGCCTGATCAGGTCAAGAATCCTTCATCAAGGGTGGTTGGCCCCAACGGCGCCGCCGCGGCCAACTGTGACGAGTCGAAGCGTTCCAGGAGCGATTGGGCAGTAACCGGTTCATCCGGCGCACACAGTCCGACGGTCGACGCCAGCAGTGCCAGCACCTGTGCTGTGGTCTCGCCCCGCGCCAGCCGGTCGGGCAGGCTGACGGCGCCGTACCGCTTAGCCAGGCGATTTCCGTCAGGTGCGAGGACCAACGGCACGTGAACGTAGCTGATCGGCGAGGGTAGATCCAGGAGGTCGTAAAGGAGTTTCTGACGACAGGCCGATTCCAGCAGATCGTCGGCCCGGACCACCTGTTCGATCTCCTGGGCTGCGTCGTCGACCACAACGGCCAGGTGATAGGCCGGTGTGCCGTCATTACGGCGCAACACGAAATCGTCGAGCTCGACCGTGACCGTTCCGGCAAGCTCGTCGGTAATCGTCCGGCTCTGTCCAGCACCTCGGATGCGGAGCGCCGCCGGCCGGTTGAGCGCCTTCTCGGCTTGTTGAGTTGTGCTGAGTTCAGCGCAAGTACCCGGATAGTGGCGGCCCGCGTGTGGCTGATTTGGTGCGCTCGCCGCCTCTCGGATCTCCCGTCGAGAACAGAAACACGGGTAGACGAGGTCCTTGGCTTCGAGATCGGCCAGCGCTTGGTTGTAGAGATCAAGACGGTCCGACTGTTGGACGATCGGCGGGTCCCAGTCAAGGCCGAGCGCGGTGAGGTCGTCACGCTGAGAGTGGTAGTGCTCCTCGCGGACGGCGGCGGTGTCGAGATCTTCGAACCGGAGGAGAAACGTCGAATCGTGTTCCCGGGCGTACAGCCACGCCAACAACGCCGTGCGCAGATTGCCGAGGTGGAGGCGCCCGGTGGGGGAAGGTGCAAATCGTCCGGTTGGCACAACCAAGCTTGCCGTGGCGGGTTTGTGAAGGCAACGGTGCGAAGTGTCGGCTCGTTAGCTTCCGATGCCGGATCAGCCCGACGATAGGCTGAAGGCCGTGACGGCACCGGAATCAATCAACACCAATACACCGCAGGCTCTAACCGGATTGCAGCCGGGCCAACCGATCATCTTCGGTGGCAACCGGGTCACTTCAGTGTCGGCAGAGCTGGCTGCCGCGTTCACCGCCGGTGATCGTCTTCTGGTGGTCAACGACAGCGGCCAGCTTCTTCACATCCCGGCGGACGAATGGGACATCGCCACGGGTGCCGTCGGTCGAGCGTACGACGCGTTTGGCAAGCTTGGTGTGGTATCCGACGAACACATCAGCCGGTTCTTCGACCTGTTCGCCGACAACCTGGCTGATGACACTCGTTTCGCCCCGATCGCCGCTGCCAACGCCGACGACGTCGTCAGGGCCGAACAACGTGGACGATCAACCACACGACTCATCCTTTCCGATCAGATGCGGGCCGACATGATCTCCGGCCTGCGGATGTGGCGTGATGTCCCCTCCAGTCGCGACAGTGTGCTCAAGACGATTGAACACGAAGGCTGGATTCTCGAACAGCGGGTAGCGGGTCTAGGCGTTGTGGGCTTTGTGTTCGAGGGTCGTCCCAACGTGTTTGCCGACGCGTGTGGCGTACTGCGATCAGGAAACACCGTTGTCTTTCGCATCGGTTCGGATGCGCTCGGCACGGCCCGGGCCATCGTTGAACACGCCCTCGATCCGGCGCTCGAGCAGGCCGGACTCCCGGCTGGATCGGCCAGTCTGGTCGACAGCTCGGCCCACGCCGCCGGCTGGGCGATGTTCAGCGACCCACGACTCTCGTTGGCCGTCGCCCGAGGCAGCGGCCCCGCCGTCGCTCAGCTCGGAGCGGTCGCACGCCAGGCCGGGACCTCGGTCAGCCTTCACGGCACGGGGGGAGCGTGGGTCATTGCCGGCAATAACTGCAGCGGCGATCGATTGGCGTCGGTGATCAACTGCTCACTCGACCGCAAGGTCTGCAACACAGCCAACACGATTTGTATCCCCGCCGCCGATGCGGCCCGCCTAGTTCCTCGGGTGCTCGAGGGCCTGCAGACGGCCGCCGACCGCCTTGGCGTCAACCCCAAACTCCACGTGACCGCGTCGGCGGAACCGTTTGTCGATCGGCCGTGGTTCGAAAGCAAGGTGGAGATCGGACGAGCATCGGGGCCGTCGATTGAACCAAAGGCCGAACTGATCGCTGATAGCGAGTTGGGTCATGAGTGGGAGTGGGAGGCCTCGCCGGAGGTGACCTTGACCGTGGTCGAATCGGTAGAGGATGCAGTGGAGCGATTCAATGCACAATCACCACGGTTTGTGGCCAGCCTGATCAGCGACGACGCCGCCCAGCAAGACTGGTTCTGGTCGTCGATCGACGCTCCCTTTGTCGGCGACGGTTTCACTCGTTGGGTTGACGGACAGTACGCCCTCAACCGCCCCGAACTCGGCTTGTCCAACTGGCAGTTCGGTCGCCTCTTCGGCCGCGGCGGTGTGCTTTCGGGCGACAGCGTGTTCACGGTCCGCAGCCGGGCTCGTCAGTCGGACGACAACGTGCGCCGCTGAGAACGTCGTTGAGATTAAGCCGATAAGTCGCTAGACAGAATTGGTGAGCGACAACGACGGAACCACCAATCCACTCCTGGTCATCATGGCCGCCGGCCTCGGCAGCAGATTCGGCGGCGTGAAGCAGCTGGCCCGAGTCGGGCCCAACGGCGAGGCGTTTCTCGACTTCTCGATCAAACAGGCTCAAGAGCACGGATTCGGCCGGGTGGTCATGATCGTTCGAACCGACATTGAAGACGACGTCAAAGACCACATCAACGGACAGCATCCCGGGCTCGACATCGTGTACGCCCGCCAGGACGAGCTGGGTCCGCCCCGGGACAAGCCGTGGGGCACGCTGCACGCCGTGTTGAGCGCGGCCGATGCCATCGATCGGCCCTTTGCCGTGTTGAACGCCGATGACTACTACGGCGCCCAGAGTTTCAAGCAGGCCGTCGACTTTCTTGGGCGAATTGAGCCGGGCCGGTCGGCCAACGTCGTGTTTGAGATCGGCAACACCGTGCCCCCGTCGGGGTCGGTCACCCGAGGCGTGTGTGAGGTGGTCGACGGCCGTCTCACCACCATCGTCGAAACCGAGGATTGTCAGCGTAATGACGATGGCACGTTCTCAGCCGGGGGCGTCGAGGTGCCGGCCGACACGCCGGTGTCGATGAACATGTGGTGTTTCCATCATTCGGTGATCGACGACTTCAACGAACGCTGGCAAACCTTCCTCGATGCCAATCGCGATCAGGCCAAGTCTGAGGCCCAGTTGCCGACGGTGGTTGGGGAGTTGATGGCCGACGGTCGCATGGTGGTCGATGTCGTCTATTCGCCCGAGCAGTGGATCGGAATCACCAATCCAGAAGACCTGGAACTGGCCAAGGCTGCGTTCTCAGGGCAGTAGCCTGCTAATCACAACACTGCGTTGCGGCGCAGCTTGCCCAGGCTTGTTCGGGGAAGCGGATCGGTTCTGATGATCAGTTCCTTGGGCGCGCACCACGGCGGATGTTGTTCAGTGACGGCCTGCTTTAAGGCGTCGAGGGTGGGAGGTGTGTCGGCATCGGTTGGAACGACGACGGCCACAACCCGATGGCCCCAGTCGTCGTCGGGGCGTCCGACCACGGCAGCCTCGGCCACATCGGGTTGCTCGGCTAGAAGCTGTTCGATCGGGCCGGGCCAGACCTTCTCGCCCCCGGTGACGATTACATCGCCATCGCGGCCTTCGACGGCCAACGATCCGTCGTCTCGCCAGTGGCCGACGTCGCCGGTGAGGAACCAGCCGTCATCGGTGTAAGGCGAGTTCACCAATCCATCTGGTGACCGGTAGCCGCGGAACAGCATCGGCCCTTGCAAAGCAATAATCCCGGACTGGCCGGCGGCGTCGATTGAGTGTCCCGCCTGATCGACGATTGCGATGCGGCAACCGTCGAGAACCAGTGATCCGTACACCACTCCCGACCCGGTTTCCGTCATCCCGTAGGTGGGAATCACGTTGGCGGGGAGATCGGCCGGCGGAGCGGCTCCTCCGATCAGCACGGTTCGAAAAAGCGAGGCCGGCACCTGGTTGAGCGCTCTGGTTACCAGCGAAACCAATGTCACGCCTCGTTGCTCGGCCGATTCGATGACATTTGTGGCGTCGAATCCGTCGTGCACCTCAAGTTTGGTTCCGGTGACCAGTGATCGCAGGATCACCGAAAGACCGCCGATGTGGGCCACAGGCAGGCAGGCCAGCCACTTGTCGGTCGAGGGATCAACCGCCAATGCTTTGCTCGTGGCGTGAGCTGAGGCGGCGATCGAGTCGTGGGTGTGGACGACGGCCTTTGGCTGCCCGCTGGTGCCGCTGGTGGCCAGCACCAGCGCATCTCTTTCGTCGACCGGCTGATGAGTATCGTTGCGGGTTCGGATTATCTCGCCATCGTTGTCGAGATACACGATCTCTCTTGGGGCGAGGGCCTTGATCAGCTCCTCCTGGCGGTCGAGCGGCAGCCGAGAGTCTAGGGGCGCAAAGGCGTTTCCCTGGTCCCAGGTTTCAACGATCAAGTCGACCAAACCAAGGCCTGGAGGCACGGCGAGGGCGATCAGATCGGGCATGAACCGAGGCTACTGCCGGTTGCGTCGAGGCCCGACAGTGTGGTCGATAGTGTGGTCGAGAGTGTGCCCTCCAGCGAGCGACAGAGTGTGCTCACTCCGGCCGAACGTCAACTCGGTTAGCATCGTGCCAATGGCTTCCTCTCCGCAATCCCTCATCGTTGAGCCGTCCCGGATATGGCGCAACGGCGAGCTCGTTCCTTTCGCCGACGCCACCACCCACGTCTTGTCTCACATGTCGGCGCGAGGCTCCCAGATCTTCGATGTGCTCCTTGTTGTCTCCGGCCCAAATGGACCTCAAGCGTTCGGCCTTCGGGAACACGTGGCCCGGTTTGTACAGTCGGCCGAAACGATGGGCATGACCAACATGCCCGACGTCGGAGCGATCGAGTCGGCCGTGGCCGACACGGTGCGGGCAAATCTTGCCGACTCCGCTATCGAGCCGGAGAAGGCGGCCCCGATGGTGGTGAAGCTGATCGCAGCCTGGGATGGGTTGGCCAACGGCGTGGTTCCCGAGACGACGACTCCCACCATCTACGTCGTCGTGTCACCGTGGACGACCGACGAGGACACGGCGGCGGACCCGAAGCTCACCGGGGCGCCGATCAAGGTCAAGGTCGCCGAGATGCCGAAGATCCCGGCGTCGATCCTGCCTCCATCGATGAAGGTGGCGGCCGCCTACACACCTGGGCTTCGCCATCAGCTCAAGGCGGCGGCCGAAGGTTTCGATCAGGTTCTGTTTCGAACGATCGACGGTGACATGGCCGAAGGAGTGACCTCCAGCTACTTCGTGGTCAAGAACGGCCGCATTACCGTGCCCCCGGTCGACTCCGTGCTTGACGGTATCACTCGTCGGGCTGCCCTCGACGCCGCCCAGGCGCTTGGCATTCCCCATCGGGTGCAGTCGGTCCGCTGGGATGAGGTGACCAGCGCCGATGAGTTGCTGCTCACCTCGACGACGAACATCGTGCGCCCGATCGAACAGCTTGATGACCGGTTGATCCCCGCTCCTGGTCCGGTCACGGCCAAGCTAGCCGACGTGATGAACGCCATGCTCCGCAGTCAACACGACCTCAGTAGCCGTTGGATGACGCCGTTGGAGCCGTTGCTGTCGAACTGACTCGGCGTCAGGCCGCAGTAGCAAGGTGTTGAAGCCGTTCCGTGGCTCGATCAGCCACGGCGTCGAGCTGACCGTCGAGCAGCCCGCTCCATAACGATCCGCCGTAGAACAGGCGACACTCCGCCCATGAGGTGCCGGCGGTCTCCGACGGGCCGACGGTGACTTCCATCGTCCAGTCCGCATGGTTGCGGCCATCGGTCTCAGACCGCTCGAACCGAACGTGGCCGGGAGCGTCGACTGCCGGGGCGAGGTTCACGGTTCGGCTCATTCTCAGCCGCTTTGAACGGGCCAGTGGCCCGATCTGGGCTCGAAGGATGACCCACCATGTGGGTTCACCACCCGAACCTTCGCCCTGGGCTGGATCCACCTTGTGAACTACTTCGATCCACTGCGGGAACGTCGAAAGATCACTAACGATCTCAAACAACTGATCCGGCGATGCCGTCGTTTCGACCCGAAAGATCTTTTCCACCAGATCAGTGTGCCGGTCTTTACCGGCGAATCCGTCGGCAAACCGGATGGCGGTAATCTGGTTCCATGTCGTTAGACCATGCCGACAAGAAATCTCTGACGGTCCGAATCGACCATCGTCCTTCGCTACAGATGGCTGAGCTCGACCCGCTGAAGATCGGCGCCCAGTCGGGTTTGCTGTGGCATGGCCAAGGGAGAACCTTGGCTGGAGTGGGGGAGCACTGCCGGATCCCGCTGGCGAGGCCAGGCGGGTTTGCCGATGCCCAGGCCAAGTTGGCCGAGCTTGTCGGCGTCGATGAGGTGGAGCAGCCCGGGTCCGGTCCCGTCGCCTTCGCCGCACTTGACTTCGATATCGAATCCGATGGCGAGCTGATCGTTCCCGAGTTCGTTGTTTCGTCAGCGCCTGATGGTCAGGTATGGGTCACCGGATATTCCGACGGCAACATCCACAGTGATAGCGATGATGCGGCCGGCGACTTGGTGGCGGCTCTTCTTGCCCGTGTCACCGAACAGGTGGGCCCTGCAGGTTCTGCTGCCAACGCCGAACCAACGGAGCTTAGACTCAAATCCGTTCTGACACCCGAGGTGTGGCGTGACGAGGTCATCACTCGGGCGATCTCCACAATCAAGTCGGGAGAGCTCGACAAATGTGTGCTGGCCCGTGAGCTTGTGGTCACCGCCGACGCCGCCTTTGACGCACCGACGATCATCAATCGCCTCAGTCGCACGTTTCCCACGGCCAACATCTTAATGGTCGACGGCTTCTTCGGCGCTTCGCCGGAGTTGCTGATCGGCCGCCGCAATGACGTGGTGCATGCCCATCCGCTGGCCGGAACGCTGCCTCGATCAACCGATCCCGACCGTGATCGGGCCTTGGCACTGGAGCTGATGTCGTCCGACAAGAATCGATGGGAGCATCAGATCACCATCGACTGGCTTCTCGACAACCTGTTGCCCTTCTGCTCCTATGTCGACGCCGAGCCCCAGCCGTCGATCGTGTCTCTGGCCAACGTGCACCATCTGGGCACGGAGGTTGAGGGCCGGTTGTCATCGCCGTCGGCATCGGTACTCGAGCTGATTGACGCCCTCCACCCGACCCCCGCCGTTGGTGGCGATCCGCAAAAGACGGCGCTCGATCTCATCGACGAGATCGAGCGGGCCGACCGCGCCCGCTACGCCGGCCCCACGGGATGGGTCGACAGTGCGGGCAACGGTGAATTTGCCGTCAGCATTCGTTCGGCTCAGTTTGTCGACGACAGCACGGTGCGATTGTTCGCCGGAGTGGGTGTGGTGGCCGATAGCGACCCCCAATCCGAGCTAGATGAGACCCGGGCCAAGTTCCAAGCGATCCTAGGGGCGCTGATTCAGCCCTAGTAGTGCCTAGAAGTGGTAGGGGAAGTCGGACCAATCAGGGTCGCGCTTTTCCAGGAAGGCGTCGCGACCTTCCCGTGCTTCGTCGGTGCCATAGGCCAAGCGGGTGGCCTCACCGGCAAACACCTGCTGGCCGACCAAACCGTCGTCGATGAGGTTGAAGGCGAACTTGGCCATGCGCTGCGCGGTCGGGCTCTTCCCGCAGATCTCCTTGGCCCACTGCAGCGCCTCGGCTTCGAGGTTCTCATGGTCGATCACCGCGTTGACCGCGCCCTGCTGGTGGGCTTCCTCAGCGGTGTAGGTTCGGCCCAGGAAAAAGATCTCCCGGGCGAACTTCTGCCCGACCTGACGGGCGAGATAGGCCGACCCGAAGCCACCGTCGAAACTGGCCACGTCGGTGTCGGTTTGTTTGAACCGGGCGTGTTGGCGACTGGCCAAGGTCAGGTCGGAAACCACGTGCAGGCTGTGTCCGCCACCGGCGGCCCATCCCGGCACCACGCAGATCACCACTTTCGGCATCATCCTGATAAGTCGCTGGCATTCGAGGATATGGAGGCGCCCGGCTCGGGCCTGATCGATACTGTCGGCCGTCTCGCCCTCGGCGTATTTGTAGCCGTCCTTGCCTCGTATGCGCTGATCTCCGCCGGAGCAGAAGGCCCACCCACCGTCTTTCGGGGATGGGCCGTTTCCGGTGAGCAACACGGCTCCAATGTCGGACGACATCCGGGCATGGTTCAGGGCAGTGTAGAGCTCGTCGACGGTGTGAGGCCGGAAGGCATTGCGGATCTCCGGACGATCGAAGGCAATGCGAACGGCACCGACGTCGTTGGCCCGGTGATAGGTGATATCGGTGAAGTCGAACCCATCAACCGGGTGCCACTGGGTCGGATCAAAAATCTCGGAAACCTGCTCGGTCATGGCAGTCAATCCTAGGAGCGAGGCACTCAATCCCGACGGCGTTTGCGACCTCGGTCAGCCGCCGAGCCATCGCTGTCGGAGCTGTCGGTCTAGGGTGCCTGTGTTACAATCCCGGTGGTCATGGGCCGTGAAGCCAGAGGATCAGGGGTACCCGATCGTGGTCTCGTCTTCGTCGTGGAACACGATGCCTCCAGCGCCCGTGAGATGGCTGCGCTTTTGGAAAGCGAAGGCTATAACGTCGCGATCACCGCCACCGGGGATGGGGTGCCTGATGCCGTTACCCGTGCCGAGCCGAACTTGATTCTGCTGGACGCCGATCTACCGGACAAGAATTCAATCGAGCTTCTGGATGAGCTGAAGCGGGGCGAGCAAACTCGAGACGTCCCGGTGATCGTCCTGATCAGCGCGGATGCCTCCGACGGTCCGCCGCCGGGACTTGAGTCCGGGGACGACCTCATCATCAGACCGATTGACGCTCGAGAGGACCTGGCGAGAATCGAACGCCAGGTAACCGTATCGAAGGTTCGCAAAGCGTTACGGGAGTCCGAGGCCGAATTCCGATCGGTTATGGAATCGGCCATCGACGCGATCATCTCCGCCGATGCCGACGGCAAGATCCGCTCGTGGAACAGCGCCGCCACCGCTCTGTTCGGATTTTCTGAGAGCGAGGTGATCGGCCGCCCTATCGAGATCATCATCCCCGAGCGTTATCACGAGCCGCATCAAGTTGGAATCCACCGAGTGAGTTCCGGCGGGGAGACCCACGTCATTGGCACAACCGTTGAGCTGGCAGCGGTGCGCAACGACGGCTTCGAGTTCCCGGTTGAGCTCTCCCTGGCCACCTGGTTCCTCGATGAGAAGCGGTACTACACCGGCATCATTCGTGACATCACCGAAAGGAAACAAGCCGAGCAGAAGTTTCGCTCTGTCACCGAGTCGGCCGTCGATGCGATCATCTCAGCCGACCATGTCGGCGAGATCATCAGCTGGAACCGGGCGGCGTCCGACATTCTCGGTTACGACGAGGAGGAGGCGATCGGCCAACGGCTTGAGTTCATCATTCCCGAGCGCTTTCACGAAGCCCATCGCAACGGTATGGCGAGGTTTATGGAGACCGGTGAGCCCAAGGTCATCGGAAACACGGTTGAGCTGGCGGCGCGCACAAAAAGTGGCGAGGAGGTGCCGATCGAACTCTCGCTCTCGACCTGGACGGTTCACGAGGATCGCTACTTCACCGGGATCATTCGAGACATAGGCGAGCGCAAGACAGCGGAGCAAGCGCTCAGGCAAAGCGAACAGGCCCTGCGAGAGCGAACCGGTGAGCTGAAGAGGAAAAACGACGCGCTGGAGGAGACCCTCAATCGTCTAAACGAGGCAAACGACCAGCTCATGATTCAGGAGAAGATGGCTTCGCTCGGTCGGCTGAGCGCCGGCATGGCTCACGAGCTGAACAATCCGGCAGCGTCGGTTCAGCGTGGAGCCGAGCAGCTGCAGACTGCGCTTGCCGATGGTCAGCAAGTCCAGATGAAGATGGTGACCTTGAAGCTGAACGACCAGCAGATTGATCATCTGACCGTGCTCGACCAGGTCGCACAGGAAGCAACACGGAAACCCCCAAGGCTCGACGCTCTCCTACGGCTCGACCGGGAGGAAATCATCGAACGTTGGCTTGGTGATCGCAATCTTGCCGTCGACGCGCTGGTTTCGTCGTCCCTCGTTGCGGTCGACTACGGCACGGATGAGCTCGATGACCTGGCCGAGATCTACCCCGAGCCGATGCTGGCGGTGGTGCTCGATTGGCTGAGCTATACGCACACGATGTACAGCCTGGTGTCCGACATCGGTCTCGGAACCGATCGCATCGCCGACCTTGTCAAGGCGCTTAAGACCTACACCTATATGGATCAGGTCGGGGCGCAAGCCGTCGATGTCCGGGAAGGCTTGGACAACACGTTGATCATTCTTCGGAACAGACTCAAACGTGGCGTCAACGTGATTCGTGAATACTCCGAGGATCTACCGGAAATCAATGCCTACGCCGGTGAGCTGAATCAGGTGTGGACAAATCTCATCGATAACGCAATCGATGCGATGGATGGTGAGGGCACCTTGAAGGTGCGGGCCCGTCAGGAGGATGACTGGATCGTTGTGGAGATCGAGGACGACGGCCCAGGCATTCTCGAAGAGAACCAGTCAAAGCTCTTTGATCCCTTCTTCACCACGAAGGGCCCCGGGGAGGGCGCAGGCCTTGGATTGAAAATCACTCGCAATCTCGTTGTGCAGAAACACCACGGCGAATTGTCGGTCGAGTCGCATCCCGGACGGACCTGCTTTGCGGTGCGATTACCGATGGACCTTGCTGCCGACGAGTAGGGGAACGGGTTCACAGGCGACGCCATCTTGTCGATGGGTTCTCCATGGACGACGACGCGAACGAGAATCCAGATACTGGATCGTCGGGCGAGCCATCGAGCAGATTGGCGGTTCCTCTACTCGCTATCGTTCTGGCGGTCGGGTTGTCTTTCGGCCTGGTAACCAACAGCAACGATCTCGCACGCGAAATGGACGGATCATGGGAGCTGGTCGGGATCAACGGTTGGTCGGTGTCATTGGACCGGGCGCATTTTCGCGGTTTCTGACCCATGAAAGCGGGTTCCAGGTAGCGGTCGATGGCGATCACCTGACTTGGTCCTATGAGGGCACCGAGCTGAAGTTCATCGTCTTGAATGAACGGCGCGAACTCTACGGCGGCTAGTCGGTGATGGCCTTGGCGATCGCAGCGTTGACCTTGTCGTGAGCCCGCACGTTGTCGGCCCGGTCAGTTTTGGCCACCAAAACCCGGGTGCCGACATCGCCTGGCGTCTCGTCGCCGGGAACCCAGCTGATGGCCGGCACCCCGTGAGCGGTGCAGAGGGCGACTATGTCGGTGTCGTGGGGCGTGCCGAAGAGTTTCTCGAAGGTATCGGCTTCAACTGAGGAACGCTGGGGCAGGAACGAGAAGATCCCTCCTCCGTTGTTATCGATGACCACGATAGTGAGATCGATACGCCGTTTGGCCAGTGCGATCAGAGCGGCCGAGTCGTGCAGGAATGCCACGTCGCCGATCAACAGGGTGGTTGATGTTCCGGTGAGCGCGACGCCGATGGCGGTTGAGACCACACCATCGATTCCGTTGGCTCCCCGATTGGCGTACATCTTGATATTGCGCCTGTTTGGTCCAAACCACTCGACGTCGCGAATCGGCATGGACGAGGCGACCACCAGGGCCCCGCCGGCCGTGAGGTTCGACACCACGTGGCGGGCCACCCCGATCTCGGTGAGCCCCTCCAAGGCCTTACCCGGTCCGGCCCCATCGATCATCTCGGCCACCACCTGTTGCGCGGCAACGTCGGCGTGGAGCCACTGACGACCGATGTCGGACGGCGAATAGTCGCTCGGAATATGGTTGACCAAACCCCGCGCCAGACCTTCCTCCGTAACCGTCAACGCGGCCAGTCGTTCCGGGTCGTCCCATCGGCCGGGCGGTGATGCCACGATGACCTCGGGGTCGGCTGCCGTCATCCATTGACTCAGGGCTTTGCTCGACAGCGGGCGACCGAATCGGAGCACGACGTCAACAGGGTTGGCCGATGTGAAGGCCTCACTACGCAGCAGTGCGTCAGCGTGAACAACGGCTCGGCCTTCGGCCCGGCAGCCCGATCGATGGTCGGCGACAACCGGCCAGCCGAGGGTGCGCCCGAGGTTGAGGACCGCTGATGGTTCTGTGGTGCCGGCGCCCGCCACGATAATGCCGTCGAGGCCCCGTATTCTGTTCCAGACCTCGGTGATCTCCCCCTGGGAGCACTCGGATCCGTAGAGCGGGCCTCTGGCGTCGACGTGCCAGGGCGCGCCGTTTGGTCGACCAGGCGGCAAGTCCCCCGGATCTCCCACCAACGGATCACGAAAGTTGAGATTGAGGTGAACCGGACCCGGTTCTCCCGACGACCCTCGAGCCTCGGCCACCAAGCGGGAGGCCATGGACCGCCACGAGCCACTCATCGCCTCGTCAGGAACTCCGGGCTGTTCGAAGTGGCGAACGGTGGCACCGTACAACTTCACCTGATCGATCGTCTGTGGCGCACCGATCGACTGCAGCTCGGGTGGGCGGTCGGTGGTACACACCAGCAAAGGCACCGAAGACAGTGATGCCTCAATCACAGCGGCATGGAAGTGTGCCGATGCGGTACCACTGGTTCCGGCCACCACAGCCGGAGAGTCGGTAGCCAGCCCATGTCCGAGAGCGGCGAACGACGCCGACCGTTCGTCGTGGAATAGGTGGGTTTTCAGCCGCTCGTCGTTGGCCAGCGCCAGTACCAGGGGAGTGGAGCGCGAACCCGGTGACACGAAGGCGTCGGTGACACCAGCCCGGACCCATTCATCGACGAGGGTGGCACAAAACGTTGCTGCGATCGTCGTCATTAGTAGCCAACCTAGTCCATGATGGGCTGGTGGCACTTCATCTTCGAAGGTGGTTTGACGGCGACGCCGCTGATGTCAGAGCACGCCAGGAAACGTCGACAACATTGTTGCTGTTGCACGGGTTCACCCAAAACAGCAATTGCTGGGGCCGCTTCGCTGACGAACTTGCCCAGCGCTTTCCGGTTGTCGCAATCGACGCCCCCGGCCACGGCTTGAGCGATCCGAGCCACGACCGAGCTGACCTGTGGGAGACGGCTGATCTCATCCGAACCGAAGCAATCGACGAGTCCGTCGCCCCTCCGATTGTCATCGGCTACTCCATGGGTGGACGCACAGCCCTTCACCTCGCCTTGGCCCATCCGCACTCAATGTCCGGGCTTGTGCTCATCGGCGCTTCGCCTGGGATCGTTGACGATGCTGCCAGGGCCGAGCGTCGAGCGGCCGACGCAGATCTGGCCAATTGCATACGTCAGGAACCGATTGGTGAATTCCTAGATCGCTGGTTGGCGCAACCATTGTTCGCCGGCCTCGATGCCGAAGCAGCGGCCAAGGAGGCCCGGTTGGCCAATCGTTCGGAGGGTCTGGCCAGCAGCCTGGAATGTTGTGGAACCGGATCGCAGGAACCGCTGTGGGATCGTCTGCACGAACTGAAGATGCCCGTTTTGCTCATCACGGGTAGCGAAGATGCCAAGTTCGGGGCGCTGGCTCGGGAGATGTCCGCTGTGATCGTGGCCGACCGGCCGGACGCCGACGTTGGTATCGCTGAACTGCCCGGAACCCACGCTGTTCACATGGAGCGGCCCAGCGAAACCGCCGAATGCATTACTCGATGGTTAGACGTTTGATCGTGTAACGCTCGAGTTTGTCGGGGTCGGGGTCTGGAGCCACACCGGGCCCATCCGGAACTGCTACCACACATCCATTAGCCGTGGTCCTCAGATCAAGATCGGGCCACGGGTCATCGGCCAGCCAACGTCGTGCCGGAGACAGGTCGCCGATAGTCGTCTCGCACCGTTCAGAAGCCGCAGCGGCGATGGCGGCCAGAGCGTGTCGCCCCAGACCCGACTCCAACATGCCACCGATGCTCACAACAAATCGGTTGCCGCCAGACGAGGCACCGCCGGCCGCCGCCAACAGATGCATCGTGGGAGCGATGCCGCCGAGTCGCGACGGTTTCACCACGACGCCGTCGGCGGCATCCGCTTCCACGGTTGCGATCGCAGCATCGACCGTTGTCGCCGACTCATCGGCCAGGACAAGCGTCGAGCGCCCCGTTTCGGCAAGCTGGCGACGAAGGTCGGCGGCGGCCTGGAGGTTCTCGGTTGAGAATGGCTGCTCGATCACGTGCACGCCGCAGTCCGCCAGCTCTGTCAGCGTCTTGATTCCTTCTGCTGTATAGGAGCCGTTGGCGTCGACCTGCAAAAGGCAGGAGGGCCTCTGCCCGTCTCGGCCAAGTCCCAGCCGGTCCGCCAGCTGCCTGACGACGGCAACATCGTGGCCGGGCTCGATCTTGATCTTTATTCGACGGAAACCCTCCTGCTGCATGACCTCGGCTCTGGCGGCAACCTCGGCAGGGTCGGCCATACCGATGGTGGCCCCGGCGGCCACCGTGTCTGCGTCGACGTGGAGGCACTCGGCCAATGACACGCCGGCCTCGGTGAGAGCCGCATCGATTATCGCCATTTCAATCGCGGCATCAGCCATCGGTGTAGCGGAGCCAGGAGCGGCGGTGATATCCGTCAACGATCGGCCGAGAAGTTCCGCGCTCCGGCTCTGGATCACGTCGAAGCTTGACGCTGCGGTTTCGGGCCAGTAGCCGGCAGTGGGAAGCGCGGCGCACTCGCCCCATCCGGTGGAGAGACTGCCGTGGAGGTCACCGGTAACTCGAACAACCGTCAGTTCACGAACCTGATGTGAACCGTGACTGGCCACAAGTTGCTCCTTGATGGGGAGCTGGAGGAGACGGACTTCGACGCGCTGAATGGTCGCCGCGGAGATCGGTTTGGCTGCTGAACTCCCAAGTCCAGACGCCAGCAGCGTGGTGATCGGCGAGACCATCACCTCGATGGTAGGTCGTTAGGCAGCGATCGGCGGTTTTGGGGCCGGGAACGATCGGTCCGTCAACCGCACAGAAACTTTTTCGAATTTCTCGCGACTCGCGCGTTGCCAACGGCGTCTACCTTCACAGCTCCTCACCGCTGGTTTGCAAGTGCCGGCGGTGGGGAGCTGGGCGACACCTAAGCAGCAAGCGGTCGGCTACAATCCGACCAAGAACGGGTTACCGCTTCAACCGCAACCAGCACGGCTGGTTGGTAGGAAAAATATGTAAGTACAGAGTGGCTTACAGCGTTTGCTTCGGTTGGGGATGGTATACAATGTTCCTCGGATGGATCCAGCCATTACTTCCCTCCAATGGCTGGGTCCATCTTTGTTTTTGTCCTAGGACGGCTCGTCCAACCATCTCGAAGCCTGGCAGCCGGGGTTGCTTGGAGCTCCGACTAGGGTTGCGAGGATGAACTGCCCCTCGTGTCGTAGCCACCAGCTTCAGCCCACGTTTCGCTCCGGGCTCGAAATTGACTACTGTCCGAACTGTCACGGCATCTGGCTTGATCGAGGCGAGCTGGACAAGTTGATCGAACCGGAGCCCGAGAGCTTCTTCGCTCCGATTCCCGCCGACCAATACGATCCCGACCGTGTCGCCGACGAAGGTCAGGCTATCGCTTCGGTAGCGCTCGACTCAGGCAACGATCATCGGTCAAAGCGCTCAAACGACAGAAAGAAAGACAAGAAGTCGTCGGATAAGAAATCGTTGGACAAAGAGTCGTCGGACAAAAAACGGAAGAAGCAAAAGAAGCGGAAAAAGAAGACGTGGGGCCATCGGCTGGGCGAGATGCTGGAAGAACTTGTCGACGAGCTCGATTGATCTCAACCAGCGGCGGACTCGGCTTCTCGGAATCGCCTCCGATGGCCGGCGTAGCTGGCGAAGAACCAGATCCCACCGAACACTGCAATCGGACCCCAGAATTCCGATGACCATCGAGACACGAGCTCATAGCCAAGTGCCTTGCCGAACGCCAGGCCCGCAAGCAACGTTGTACCTACTTGCCAGCGACCTGAATAGCGGAACCAGCCCAACATCTCGCCCACAAAAGCAGTAGTTGGAGGCAGGCAGAGGATCCATATCGCAACCGGATCCCATTGTTCCGGCCAGATCGGCCACCCCAGTGCGGCTGCAGTTGCCACTAAAAAGCCCAACGGATAGAGGGCACTGCATCGACGGCACAGGTGCAGCCGCCCCACCTTGAAGCACCGTTCGGCATAGTGCTCCGGCCAGTGGTGACTAAGCCAGAACCATCGACGAGCCCGAGATCTCGACGCGTCCTGTTCGGCTTCGGCCCGACGCCGGTCATTGATCCTCGCCAGTTCGGCATCCCAGCGAGCCTGAGCCTCGGGGCTAAGCTCCGGTTCGTCGACCGCCTGTTCGGGTGCGCGATTCGGTGAGAGGTTACTGGCCACAGCTTCCTATCGGCTTTGACCGGGCGCGAGGTTAGTTGCTGCGCCGTCGCCGTAGAGCGATCAAACCGGCCACGGTGGCCCCGACTGCTGTGACGGCCACCGGCACGACCACCTCTGCGGGCGCACCTTGCTCACCGGCGTCTCCGACAGCGAGGTCTTGTGCCGTAACAGTGGCGGGCCCGGTCTCCGAACTCAGCGGGGGCTGCTCTGACATCGACGTTGACTCGGCCCCGATCGATGCTGGATCGTAGGTGTCGTCGGCTGTAGCCGCTTCGCGGTCTTCGGGTGTCATGCGGGCGAGCACCCTTTCCCACGCATCCTTCCGCCGGGCTGTCACCTCTTCGGGGATCGCTGTTGCAAGCATGCCGTAGGCGAAGTCGCCGGGGCAGATCGTGTCCGACATGTCGCGGTGCCCCGAGATTGTGCGGGCCGAGACTTGAGTGCCTTGTCGCCATCGGTTCGAGCCTCGTGATGCGAACTCAACCGTGGATCCTGGGGTGGTGTCAACTCGGAATCGGTGGCCAAGCCAGGCCAGCAGCGCGATCATCGATTGCCGAGCCTCACCGGTTGGGGGCGCCTGATGATGGTTGCCGATCAGGCTGCACAGCTGGGCAAATCCTTGGGAACCGCCGGTGGCGTCGCCTCGGACGGCCGCCTCCAAGGAACCGGCTCGGGCCTCCCAGACCCCGCCGTAGCGGTCGATTAAGAAGTTGTAGGCGACGTCGGGCCAACCTCGTTCCGGTCCGGTGTGAAGATCGTAGAAATCCCGAATCTGATCGGGCACTTCTTCCGCGAGGTAGTCGTTGGTGGTGGCGGTGTGGTGAACCAGGAGAAACCGCACATCGCGTTCGCCGAGAATCGTTCCGGTCGGCTGCCGGTTGCCGGCCCAATCGGACCTTGGGTGGATCTCGGGCTGCAGTTCGGCAAGCATCGCCTGGTCCAGCTTTGGGTTGCGGTCGAGCTTGTCAGCGTCGAGATAGTCGGCCGCGCCCGGAAATGCCATAGGCCGGACATTGTAGGCCGCACCCTCCGGCCGCGGTTGTCGTCTGGCAGTCGGTGGGTGGTCAACCGAAAGCAGCATGACAAACGTGGTGTCGCCGCCTTTCGCGAGGGTGGCAACCGAGTTCGGCCTAAGTAGCCTTGAGCGCTGGCTGGTCGCAGCCCGTTCGTTCTCATTTCGGGCCTGCGTGAAACCGCCTATCGACAAAGAAGACGGCCATGAACACTTCTCAGACATTCTCCGACGCATCCTCAATCTCGATCTCGTTGGATCGCCCTCGAACGCAGAAGAAGGGCGCACGAGTATCGCTGGTTGCCGCGATGGCGGGTCTGGCGCTGGTGGTGTCGGGCTGCACCGGGGGGCCCGGTACTCAGGCCGAATTTGTTGAAGTGCTGATGTTGAACGACAACTTCAACGAGGTCCAAGCCGATTGCATCGCTGAAGCGGTGTTTGATGAGTACGGCGAGGACAACGACGCGTTGCAGAAGATCTCGGGTGCCGAGAGCTACGAGTATCTGCTGGGTGAAGACGGTGTCGATGGCTTCGGACCGTTTTTCGACGACGTGGTCACGGGCTGTGTGACCGCCGGCCCGAGCCCTAGCGACGGCTGATTCAAACCGACCGGTCTCGTGTGGGCGAGCCTGATTCCCGCTCCGGGAAGATCGGGCATGTAGCCAGACACCTCGAAGCCCCGACCAATGGCCGGGGCTTCAGGGGAGAGTGTTCGATTGTTAGACGCCGCACCCTGTCATTTGGTTACAGGTTTTGGACAAAAGTTTCTCATCTAGGTATCACCACCTAGGGATCGCCTCGATGTGAACACTGGCCGTGGTGGGCGACTACAGGCGCTCGACGATCATGGCCATGCCTTGGCCCCCGCCGACGCACATGGTTTCGAGCCCGATGGTCTTGTCGGCATCCTCCAGGCCGTTGAGAAGCGTGGTCATGATGCGAGCTCCGGTCATGCCGAAGGGATGGCCGATGGCGATGGCGCCACCGTTGACGTTTAGCTTGTCGTGATCGATTCCGAGGTGAGCCGCCGATGGGAGAACCTGGGCGGCGAACGCCTCGTTGATCTCCACCAAGTCGATGTCATCGATCGTCATGCCGGCTCGGCCTAGCGCCTGACGGCAGGCCTCAATAGGGCCAAGCCCCATGATCTCGGGGTTGAGTCCGGTCACGCCGGAGGAAACGATCCGGGCCAGTGGTTTGATACCGAGCTCGTTGGCCCGGGTATCGCTCATGACGACAACGGCGGCCGCGCCGTCGTTAAGCGGGCAGGCGTTGCCGGCGGTGACGGTGCCGTCGGGGCGGAAGACCGGCTTCAGCTGGCTCACACCTTCGATGGTGGTTCCGGCCCGAGGGCCGTCGTCTTTGGCCAGGACCGAGCCGTCGGACAGTGTCACCGGTGTGATGTCTTTCTCGAAGAATCCGCGGTTGATTGCTTCTTCCGCTCGGTTCTGCGATCGGACACCCCAGGCATCTTGATCTTCGCGGCTCACGCCTTCCTGCTGGGCCACGTTTTCCGCTGTTTGGCCCATGGCGATGTACACGTCGGGAAGCCCTTCGGGTGGCGTCCAGCTTTCGGCACCGCCCTCGGCTCGTTTGGCGGTTCGGGCCATGGCGTCACCGAACACGCCGTTGACGGCGTTTCCGTTGTCGGACGCTCCGTTGCCGTATCGGCTTACGAATTCAACCCCGGCGGCGATAAAGGCGTCGCCCTCACCGGCCTTAATGGCATGCGCGGCCATCCGGATGGTCTGCAGCGATGATGAACAATAGCGGTTGACGGTCACGCCCGGCACGTTGTCGAGCCCGGAAAGCACAGCCACGACACGGGCGGCGTTGAATCCTTGCTCTCCGGCAGGGGAACCGCAGCCGAGCATCAGGTCGTCGATTTCCGTTCGGTCCAGCTGGGGTACCTGATCCAGCGCCGACTTGACGATCTGTGCCGTGATATCGTCCGGTCGTTCGTCCTTGAGCGAGCCCTTGAATGCGCGGCCGATCGGGCTGCGGGCGGTTGCGACGATTACGGCTTCTGCCATTTCTTTGCCTCCAATAGATGGCGATAGGTCTTAGGTCGACCGCCGGTGGTCCAGGGGGAGCGAACCCGGCGGTCCGGCGACCATGTTTCCACCTTGACTGGCCCCGAGGCTACTCGCGGGTCATTTAGTCCGCTGGCAGGGAGTGTGCGGAGTTCCCACTGATCTCCAGGGCACCTCCGTTTAGCCGGGAGTTTGCGGAGCAAACTCGGTTAGCTGATCCTCCGGATCAGCGGCGCAAACTCGGTTAGCTGATCCTCCGGATCAGCGGCGGCGGCTTGATATCACACCTGTGTCGAAGCCTGCGAGGTGTAGGCCCCCGGCGAAGCGAGCGTGTTCGATCTTGGTGCATCGATCCATCACGACCTGCAGGCCGCCGTCGAGAGCGATCTGTGCCGCTTCGACGCTCCACACACCCAGTTGCAGCCATAGAACCTTGGCCCCGATCGCCACCGCCTGGCGAGCGATATCGGGACAGTCCTCCTCCCGGCGGAACACGTCGACGATGTCGATGGGTTTCGGCGCCGACTCAAGGTCGGGGTAGACATCGACTCCGAGAATCTCCGACTCCGTCGGGTTGATCGGATACAGCGTGTAGTCACACGCCGACGAGAGGAGATAGGTGATCACGAAATTGCTGGCCCGGGACGGCTTCGATGACGCCCCGACCACGGCGATGGTTTGGGCTTGGTCGAGTATGGCTTTTCGTTCGAGGGCGGAAGGTGGAGTCCAGCCCGGTACGTCGAGAACCGTCATGTATCTGCCCCTAGTCCTTCCCGGCTGCGTTCAGCGCTTGGTCCAGGTCCCAAATGATGTCGTCGAGGTCTTCCAGCCCGACTGATAACCGCACCATGT
Source organism: Acidimicrobiales bacterium (assembly GCA_965216355.1). Lineage (GTDB taxonomy): Bacteria > Actinomycetota > Acidimicrobiia > Acidimicrobiales > SZUA-35 > JAHELU01. Next base: position 4,187,389 of record CBDCFR010000013.1, on the reverse strand, counting down.
CGGCCCCCACGCCTGCTCGTTCGAGCTCCTCGTCGGTCATCTGCTGATGGGTGGTGGACGCCGGGTGTATCACCAGCGTTCGAGCGTCACCGACGTTGGCGAGGTGACTGATCATTTCCAGTGATTCTATGAAGCGCTGTCCGGCTCGGCGTCCACCGTTTACTCCGAACGTGAAGATCGCACCGGCTCCGTTCGGCAGATACTTGCAGGCCAGATCGTGGTACGGAGATTCGGGTAGATCGGCATGGGCGACCCACGACACTCGGTTGTCACCGGCCAGCCAAGCGGCCACGGCCTTGGCGTTGTTGACGTGGGCATCCATTCGTTGGGGCAGGGTCTCCAGGCCTTGGAGCAGCATGAAGGCATTAAACGGCGATAAACATGCCCCTACGTCTCGGAGCTGCTCGGCCCGGAGTGCGGTACAGAATGCGTATTCGCCGAAGTTGCCGTACCAGGTCAGACCTTTGTAGGTCTCAACCGGCTCGGTCATGCGTTCAAACCGCCCGGATGCCGACCAGTCGAAGGTGCCGGCCTCGGTGATCACGCCCCCGATGCTTGTGCCGTGTCCTCCCATGAACTTGGTGGCCGAGTGGACAACGATGTCGGCGCCGAACTCGATGGGTCGGCAGAGATAGGGGGTGGCGAACGTCGCGTCGATGACCAGCGGGAGACCTTGGCTGTGAGCGATGTCGGCCAACGCCTCGAGGTCGGCAACCGCTCCCGTCGGATTGCCGATGACTTCGGTGTACAGAAGTTTGGTGTTGGCGTTGATGGCGGCGGCGAATTCGGCAGGGGAGTCGTTGGCTACGAACGTTGTCTCGATTCCGAGCCGTTTCAAGGTTGTGGCCAAAAGAGTGTACGAGCCGCCGTATAAACTTGAACCGGCCACAACATGGTCGCCGGCCGATGCCAGGGTCAGAAATGTTAAAAACTCTGCGGCCTGCCCTGAACTGGTGGCTACGGAACCTATGCCACCCTCAAGGCTCGCAACCCGTTCTTCGAACGCCGATGTTGTCGGGTTGGAGATCCGTGAGTAGATCGTGCCGTATTTCTGAAGGGCGAACAGATCGGCCGCGTCGTCGGTGTCTTCGAATACAAAGCTGGTCGACTGATAGATCGGCACCGCCCTTGCTCCGGTGGCGCTGTCGGGCTGGCCTCCGGCGTGAAGGGCCCGTGTTCGAAAACCCCACTGGCGATCAGGTGTGTGCATCGGGCCATTAGAGCACAGAAGTCGTGTGCCGACCCGGGTCGTCGCCCGACCCGGGAGCCGCTAGCCCAGGGTCGCCACAACGGCGAGGAGCGTGAGCGCGGCGTTGCGGCCTACGGACCGCCATGTCAGTGGTTGATGTGAGGTTCCGCCGAAACAAGCGCACGATGGGTTTCCGAAGCGTTGCGGGTCCCTCAGAACCCGCACGATGACGGTTGTGAACATCACAAGCAGAGCGGTGGCTGCCATGCCTCCAAGAGGTCGGGCGACCAGAAGCAGGGCTCCAACGGCAAGCTCGACGAGGGGAGTGAGTCGGGCGAGAAGGTCAGGACGAACAAGCCCAAGGGAGGCGAAGTCTTCGGTCGTCTTATCGGCCGACATGAGCTTGGCGACGGCGGCCCAGGCCAACGCAACCGCCAAAACGACTGCCGCTCCGGTGGCAGTCGCCGATCCTAGATCGGAAAATACTGCAGCTGTCATTGTTCCGTCATTGTTCCATCGCTGGCCTCATCACCGTTCCACTAACCCTGCCGACTGTAGAAGGCTGCAGCGGACTTGCTTCACTCTGAGCCAGAGTCGGGTTGACCAGCGACGATGAGCACCCTCGCCTCCGGGTGGGGCTTCACGTGTCCCCGGCGACCCGTTCTGGTAAGAGAGTTCACCCAGACGCCACCACAAACATCCGCTGATGGTGCAACATGGCGGGGTGCTTGAAACGCTAATTGCCGAATTGAGAAGCTCTGTGAGCGGGGAACTGTCCAGTCGCAGCCAGGTGGTTGACCACCTTCTGGATCTCAGGCTGGCCGCCCGGTCAAACCCGACCGTCGTGGCCGCCATCGATGCGCTGTTGGCCGACCTTCCCGGTCAAACAACCGTGCCGAACGGTTGGTGGCTTGGTGGCTTGGCCGATATCGAGCGCGCCTGGCGCAACCCACCCATGGTGGCCAGTCGGGCCGGTGGATCATCAGCAACGACCGCATCGGCGGGTCCCGAACGAGCCACCGAAGGCGGTACCGGGACCCCTTTGCCGAAGCGCATCAGGCCCGAGCAGTAGGTTTTCGGTTAGCGAGACTGATTTCTGTCGAGCCGTTCTGCGCCGGCGTCGATTCCCGGCAGTTGGGGTTGGCGAGCCACCTTCCGAGACGCCATCTCGCTCACGATCTCCTCAACATCGCCCCAGTTGTGGGCGCGGGGGCCGTCGAACTCCTGGTTGTAGGGCTGATCGAACACGATGACGTCGTTTCCAGCGCTACGTAGTTTCTCGATGTTGTGCGGCGCGTCGTCGATGTAGGCGTCGGCTCCGACCTGAGGTTTATCACCCAGAAAACAGATATCCCGGTACGGAATGCGATGTTCGTCCAGCCAGGTGACGGTGTCGCTCACGGTTACCGCATGCCCCCAGTTGACGTACAGCCGGTGGGTGATGATCCGAATCCACACACCAAGGTCGGACAGCCGCCACAACGCATCGGGGCAGCCGTCCATCACCGGCAGGTCACGTAGCATTCGTTTGTCACTCACCGCCAGCTTGTGGAGCCGGGTGAAATCGTCGTCCGACAAGCCCCAATGGTGGTAGCCCCATTCGGTTGGTCGGGCCAGGGATTCAGGCTCGACGCCGAGTTCGGTGGCCACCACATCTCGAAATCCGGTGTGATAATCGGCACAAACTCCGTCGAGATCGACGCCGAAAACAAACTCTTCGCTCATCCGGTCGTTTCCCTCTCCACCGTCGGACCTCCATTCCTGCCCTCTGAACATAGGCTAGGGGTCCTGTCGGCAGAGACGGTGTCAACAACAGCCACCAGGCTGTTTCGGCCCCCACTCTTGATGACAGCCCGACCACCATCACCAGACCGAGATAAGAAAATTGGGCAAAAAATTCGGTATGCAAGTGTCTTCGGCGTCGGTATCCCGACATCCTGTTAGGTAGTGGGAATGGATTCGAACTACGCCGTAGTCATCGGTCCAGGTGATACCGAGGTTGGGTCCGAGGGAGCGGTCGAGAAGGCCAAGCTCTTCGGGATTGACATTGATCAAGTGGTTACCTACCGCTTGGTCCATCTGCGGGGTCGCCTTGAGCCGAATGAGATAGAGGAATTGGCCGGCCGTCTGCTGGTTGATTCCGTCGGCCAGTGGTGGATGATGCGCGAGGAACATCAACCGCCGTCGCAGCTGGGGCAGGTCTCGGTGGTCGAGGTTGGCCTCCGGCCAGGTGTTACCGACCGGGAAGGCGCCGAGCTGGTTCGAGCGGCCAATGAACTTGGATACGACGTCACGGCGGCCACAATCGCTCGTCGGTACTTCGTCTACGGTCAGATCCCTCAGGCCCAGATCTACGAGCTGATGACTCGGGTCCTGCACAATGAGGTGATTGAGCGCTGGAATTTCAATCAGCTTGCGCCTAGCTTCACCGACGATGCGGCCGTTTCGCCTCACGTGACCCACATCGACCTCTCGGCTCTCGACGCCGACGGTCTGGCCGCCGTCTCAGCCGATCGTCGCCTCGGCCTGACCGTCGATGAGATGGCGGCAATCCAGAAATGGTTCAGCGGGCTCGGCCGGAATCCGAGCGACGCCGAACTCGAAACCCTGGCCCAAACCTGGAGCGAGCACTGCTCTCATAAGACGTTCAGGGCCACCATCGAGATGCCCGATGGACAGCTGATCCACGGTCTGCTCGATGCTTATCTGCGGGCCGCCACGAACGCCATCAATGCGCCGTGGGTTGAAAGTGCCTTTGTCGACAACGCCGGCATCGTTCACTTCGACGAGACCTACGACTTGGCTTTGAAGGCGGAAACGCACAACCATCCGTCGGCTCTTGAGCCTTTTGGAGGTGCCAACACAGGTGTTGGCGGAGTGGTACGCGACATCCTCGGCGTCTCGGCCAAGCCGATCGCTCTCACCGACGTGTTGTGTTTCGGTCCCGAAGACTTCAACTCCAACTTCTTGCCCCCCAATGTGCTACACCCCCGCGCCGTGCGCTCGGGTGTGGTGGCCGGTATTGCCGACTACGGCAACAAGATCGGCGTCCCCAACATCGCCGGCGCGGTGTTTCACCATCCGTCGTTCACCACAACGCCACTGGTCTTCGCAGGATGTATCGGGCTCCTGCCGCGGGGCTCCAACCCCACCCAACCTCAGGTCGGCGACTCCATCGTCGTCCTCGGTGGCCGTGTGGGTCGAGACGGCGTTGGCGGTGCGACATTCTCGTCGCAGACCATGAGTGCGTCGACCGCCGATATCGCCGGTTCTTCGGTACAGATCGGTGATCCGGTGGTGGAGAAGGGTCTGATCGATGTTGTGATCGAAGCCCGAGATCTCGGGCTCTACAACGCCATTACCGATTGTGGAGCCGGTGGCTTGTCGTCCGCCGTTGGTGAGATGGCCGAACAACTTGGGGCCAGGGTCGACCTGTCGACGGTGCCCCGCAAGTACCCGGGGTTGGCCCCGTGGGAGGTCTGGCTGTCGGAGGCCCAGGAGCGGATGGTCGTGGCTTGTTCCGATCCAGGTCCGTTACTCGAGCTGGCCCGCCGCTGGCAGGTCGAAGCGGCGGTTATCGGGCACTTCACAGGAGATCGGACTCTCACCGTTGTCGACGGAAACGACCCGGTCATCCAGCTCGACACCACGTTCCTTCACGATGGCCGTCCTCCGTTGCGACTTCACGCGGCCGCCGTCGACTACAGCCGGCCCGAGCGCAACGAAGCCGACGTTATCCCAGGGGAGATGTCGGCTGACGACGCGCTGCTCGCTCTACTCGCTCACCCGTCGATCCGCTCAAACGAATCCGTAATCCGGAGCTACGATCACGAGGTCCTCGGTGGCACGGTGGTCCGCCCGTACGGCGGTCCCGCTCTCGACGGTCCGGCCGACGGCACCGTTATCGTTCCGCCCGGCACCATACCTCGTCCGGGTGAGCGGATCCTCGAGCCCGAAGCCGACGCGGCAGTGGCCGGTGCGGTAATCGGCATCGGTGCTGCACTGCTGGTCGGCCGCCACGATCCCGAGGCGATGGCCTGGGCCGCCATCGACGAAGCCATCCGTAATGCCGTGGTAGCGGGCGCCAACCCCGACCAACTGTCACTGCTCGACAACTTCGCATGGGGGAATCCCCACACACCTGAGGCTCTGGCCGGCCTGGTGGCTGCATGTCGTGGTTGCCACGACGCCGCCGTGGTGTTCGGGGCGCCGTTCGTGTCGGGCAAGGATTCGCTGTTCAACGAGTTTGTTCACGACAACGGCGAAACCGATCCGGTCACGCCGACCCTCATCATCACCGCCGTAGGAATTGTCCCCGACATCAGCACGGTTCCCAGTACCGGCGTCGTCGAGTCTGGCAATGACGTCTGGTTGATCGGGCGTTCCCGAGGTGAACTCGGTGGTTCCTACCTCGACGATGTGGTCGGTGTCGATGCCGGAGGTCCGGTACCCGCACCCGACCCCACAACGGTGGCCAACCATCGGGCGGTTCATCGGTTAATCCAACAGGGTCTGGTTCAAAGCGCTCACGACATCTCCGACGGCGGGCTCGCGGTTGCCGCCGCCGAGTGGGCCTTTGCCGGACGTCTTGGCCTCACCCTGTCGGTCGACACCAGCCACGGTCCGGCCGAGCTGTTCGGCGAAGCGGCAGGACGCTACTTGCTCGAAGTCAGGCCGGAACACGCCGACCAGTTGGCCGATCAGGTACCGGAGGCAACCCGCATCGGTTGGGTTACCTCCGATGGCCACGTGCGCATCGGAGTTGAGATCGACGTTTCGCTCGAACAGATCGGCAAGGCCTTCGTCTCACCCGACTTCGAGCTCTCGGAGTTGGCGTTCTCAACCCCTGCCTTCAAGGTCGACGTCGACTCGTTGGATACCGACGACGAACCTGTCGACGACGAGCAGCCTGGCCAGTATGGGCCGATCGACGCTGAACTGCTTGATTCTGAACCTCCTGCCGAGCACGAGCATGTCGAAGATTCCGAAGACGCCATGGCCGAGCTTGACTTCGAGGACGACGATGGGGGAGAGGAATGACGGAATGGGTTTGAAACCGTCGGTGTTGATTCCGATCGCTCCAGGAACCAACCGCAATGACGAAATGGCGCTGGCCTTTGAGGCGGCCGGAGCGGTCACGGCTCAGGTGCCGCTTGAGGCACTGCGAAATCGTGAGACGACTCTGGACCAGCACGAGATCCTGGCCCTTCCCGGAGGATTTTCCTACGGCGATGCGTTGGGAGCGGGGCGGTTGATGGCACTCGACCTTCAGGGGTGGTTTGCCGACCAGCTACATGAAGCCCGTGACGCCGGCAAGCCGATCATCGGGGTGTGCAACGGCTTTCAGGCTCTCGTTCACGCCGGGCTGCTTCCAGGACCGCTCGGCGTCGAAGCCGCTTTGGTCGACAACGATCACGGGCGGTTCGAATGCCGCTGGGTGTGGCTACAGCCGAGCTCCAAACAATCCGTCTGGACCGCCGAACTCGATGAGCCGTTGTGGTGCCCGATCGCCCACGGTGAAGGTCGATTCGTCACCAGCGGCATGTCCACGATTGCCGAGGCCGATCAAGTGGCCTTCCGTTACTGCGACCGTGACGGCACCCCGGCCGCCGGCCAGTTCCCGGCGAACCCGAACGGATCGACCGATGATGTGGCCGGAATTTGCGACCCGAGCGGACTCGTGCTTGGCATGATGCCTCACCCTGAAGACCACGTGTTTGTGCGTCAGCGCCTACATCGTCGGCGGGCCAACGGTGCTCGCTGCCTCCCGCTGTTTGAGGCTGGGGTGCGTGCTGTGAACGGCAACTGAGGACGCAACTAGTCCATAGCGGTGCATCCAAACCAGTGCCTTAGCGGGTGGCGCTTGATTTTTCGTTCAAATAATGGTCGCGGGCAGTGAATTGAATCGGTTGGGGCCATTATTGAAATATGGGTGCAGCCGCAACGCTGGAGTCGATCCGGCTACGCCTGCCTGAGCACGTTTCAGGTAAGGTCCGCGAGGCATGGACCATTGGAGACCAGCGACGGCTGCTGGTAACCACCGATCGTCTGAGCGCGTTGGATCGCATCGTCGGTTTGGTCGAGAACAAGGGCCAAGTCCTTAATCAGCTATCGGCTTGGTGGTTCGACAAGACCTCCGACATCGTCGCCAACCATCTGATCGCCACTCCTGATCCCAATGTCACCGTGGCCGTCGATGCAAGCCCGTTACCCGTTGAGGTTGTTGTTCGGGGACGTCTCACCGGAAGCACATCGACTGCTCTGCTGCCCCGCTATCGGCAAGGGGAGCGCCTGCTCTACGGCTATCAGTTGCCTGATGGCCTGGCCGAGCACGGTCCGCTGCCCGAACCGCTGATCACGCCGACCACAAAGGCGTTGAACGGCGGCCATGACCAGCCGGTGAGCTGTGACGAGGTGACGTCGAGCGGCTTGGTTGAGGCGGGTCTTTGGGCCGAGGTGCAGAAAGTGGCGCTCGCCCTATTTGAGCGTGGTACCGAATTGGCGTTCGCCGCCGGGTTTGTGCTCGCCGACACGAAGTACGAGTTCGGTCTCGCTCCCGACGGGTCGCTGCTGCTTATCGACGAACTGCACACGCCTGATTCGTCGCGGTTCTGGGAACTGCATTCGCTTGACGAGCGTTTGCGGGCCGGGCTTGAACCCGAGAGCTTCGACAAAGAGCCGGTGCGGCTTGCCCTTCGGGCCGCCGGGTTCGCCGGCGACGGTCCTGTGCCCGATCTGGGAGCAGCGACTTGGGAGGAAACGTCGGAACGCTACGTCGCGTTGTATCAGGCCATAACCGGCTTGGCGTTTGTGCCGGGCGACCGGCCGATCGAATCTCGGATCGAGGCCGCGGTTGGCCGATATCTCGCCGATCACCCTGCGATCCACCAGTGATTAAGACAGAATCCGGACCTTACTTCGGGATTACGTCTCCCGGTTGGAGTCGAACGTGTTGATTAATGTTGTAGGTGCAAGAACATGATGAATCACACTGGAACACCCGATCATCCTCTAGTGACGGATCAACTCGACCTCGACCGGCCGCACGAGGAGTGCGGCGTTCTGGCTGTTGCAACCCAGAACGACGACGCCGCCCGCCTCGCCTTCTTCGGCTTGTATGCGTTGCAGCACCGGGGACAGGAGGCGGCCGGTATTGCCGTCTCCGACGGTCGGGCCGTGAGAATCCATAAGGGGCAGGGGCTCGTAAGCCAAGTCTTCCAACCAGGAACGCTTGATCCCCTGGTCGGCTCGATGGCGATCGGTCATACCCGCTATTCGACCACGGGGGCCAACAGTGAACGCAACGTTCAGCCGTATGTGGTGGAAACCATGCACGGGCCGCTGGCTCTCGCCCACAACGGCAATCTGACCAACGCCGACATCCTACGGCAGAAGCTTCTGGAGCGAGGGGCGGGCCTGCAGTCATCGTCGGATTCCGAGGTGTTGGCGTTGATGCTCGCAGCTACCGAGGGCGCCTCCTGGGAGGATCGGCTGGCCAAGGTCATGCCGGAGTGGATCGGGGCTTATTGCCTCGTCATCTTGTCGGGTACAAAGATCGTGGTCGCCCGCGACCCTTGGGGGTTCCGCCCTCTATCAGTGGGCAAACTCTCAACCGGTGGGTACGTGGCGGCATCGGAAACCGGTGCTTTGCAGACGGTCGGCTGTACCGACATCCGCGAGGTCAAGCCAGGAGAGATCGTGGTAATGCAGAGCGGCCTGGCCCGAAGTCATCAGGCGGTTCAGCCCAAGGAAGTTCAGGCTCGCTGCACCTTTGAACACATCTATTTTTCTCGTCCCGATGCCACCTGGGATGGATTGTCGGTTCACCAAGCCCGCCAGCGTTTAGGCGAGGAACTGGCTCGTGAGCACCCCGCGGAAGCCGACGTGGTGATCCCTGTTCCAGACTCCTCGATGCCGGCCGCCATCGGCTTTTCGAACGTTTCGGGAATTCCCTACAACGAAGGATTCGTAAAAAACCGCTACATCGGTCGAACGTTCATCGAGCCCACCGACGAACTGCGACGCCAAGGTGTAGCCCTCAAGTTCAACACTCTCCCGGCCAACATCGAAGGCCGCCGAGTTGTTGTGGTCGATGACTCGATTGTCCGAGGCACGACGACAGGCCAGCTGTTTCGGCTTATACGAGAGGCAGGGGCCACCGAGGTGCACGTTCGAATCACCTGCCCGCCAATCGTCCATCCCTGCTTCTTCGGGGTTGACATGGGAACCTACGACGAGTTGATCGCTCATCAGTTGGAGATTCCGGAACTCTGCGATCATCTCGGTGCTGACAGCTTGGGCTTTCTTTCGGTCGATCGAATGATGAAAGCGCTGGGTCGTGACGACGGCTATTGCAACGCGTGTTTCACCGGCGAATACCCGGTTCCGATTCAGTTGTCATTGGCGACAAGCAAACAACGATTTGATGGGGTGCTGCGATGACGGCGAAGCTCGACGTTCTGATTATCGGCGGCGGGGGTCGCGAGCACGCTTTGAGCCGCGCCGTCCAAGCCTCGTCGCTCCTCGGCCGCCTTTGGGTGGCCCCCGGCAACGCCGGTACCCAGGCTCACAACGCCGATCTCGATGCCAGTGACCACAACGCCGTGGTCGAGTTCTGTATCGGCAACGACGTCGATCTCGTGATCGTCGGTCCGGAAGGTCCCCTCGTCGCCGGGTTGGCCGATGATTTGTCGGCAGCGGGAATTCGATGCCTCGGTCCGAGTCGGGCCGCAGCACAGCTTGAGGGATCGAAGTCGTTTGCCCGATCATTTGCCGCCCGCTACAACATCCCCGGCCCCCGATCGGCTCCATTTGAAACGGTTGGCCCTGCCCTCGACTGGCTCGATGAATTTGGCGAACCGGTGGTGGTGAAAGCCGACGGCTTGGCGGCCGGCAAGGGTGTGATCGTGCCCGAGAATCGGGTGGAGACGGAGCGGGCCATCTATGACTTCCTGTCGGCCCGCACGTTAGGCGAGGCCGGAGCGACTGTGCTTCTTGAGGAACGTATTGAGGGTGAAGAGCTGAGCTTGTTCGGCATTGCCGATGGATCCCAGGTGATCCTGCTCGGTACCGCTCAGGACCACAAGCGAGTGGGCGACGGAGACACCGGCCCCAACACCGGAGGTATGGGCGCGTTTGCTCCGGTCCCAGGCAAGGCTGAGATCGAGGATGAGCTGGCCAAACGGTTCCTGCAACCGGTTGTCGATGGCATGAACGAGGAGGGCACACCCTACGTCGGCATCATCTACGCCGGCATCATGCTCACCGACGACGGCCCCAAGCTGATCGAATACAACTGCCGATTCGGCGACCCGGAAGCCCAAGTACTCCTCCCGCTGATCAAGTCCGACGTGCTTGAGCTGCTCGACGCCGCCGCCGGAGGCCGACTGGACCAAGTGAGATTTGAGCGTGTAACCGGCCAGAGTGCCGCCACCGTAGTCGTTGCGGCTCGGGGCTACCCAGCCTCACCGGCCGTCGGGGTTGAGATCCCGGAGATCGATTGTCCCGAGGGCGTGTCGGTCATTCATGCCGGTACGGCAGTCGACGAGAACGGCACCGTTGTGAGCTCCAGCGGTCGGGTGTTGTCGATAACGGGCACCGGCAAGGATCTGGCCGACGCCCTCACGAAGGTCTACCCGGTGGTTTCCGATCTCGTCGGAGAGCAGCTGTTTGCGCGGCGGGATATCGGGCGACGCTACGCTCCGGGCGACGCCTATGCCCGGGCCGGGGTCTCGTTCGCCAGCGCCGAGGAAGTCAACCGTCGAATCGTCGATTCTGTCGTGAGCACTCACGACACTCGGGTGGTGGCCGGGCTTGGCTCATTCGGCGGCGTGCTCGATCTGGGCGCAGTGGTTGGTATGAGCGATCCTCTGATGGTTGCCTCAACCGACGGGGTCGGAACCAAGACGATATTGGCCCAACAGCTCGACAGCTGGGAATCGATTGGTGCCGACATCGTCAACCATGGTGTGAACGATGTGCTTGTCCAAGGCGCCCGGCCCTTGTTCTTTCTCGACACCGTGGCGGCCGCGTCGCTTAATGTCGAGACCGTGGGTCGGATCGTCGACGGCATGGCTGCGGCCTGTCGCGCCGCCGACTGTGTGCTTCTCGGCGGTGAGACGGCCGAGATGCCTGATGTGCTGGCCACCGGGGCGGTAGACGTCTCGGGCACGATGGTCGGCGTTGTCGAACGAGCGAAGCTGTTGCCGAAAGCCACGATTGCCCCGGGGCATGTTCTGGTTGGAATCCGCTCGTCCGGACTGCATACCAACGGCTATTCGCTAGCCCGCAAGGTATTCTCGGGCACCGATCTGGACGAGATCCTGCCGTACACGGAAGGGGAATACGGTGCCGACCCTGCTGAGGAACGAACCATCGGCTCGGCGTTGATCGAGCCGCACCGTAGCTATCTCGGCCCGCTACAAGCCGTTCTCGATGCCGATCTGGTTGATGGTCTGGCTCACATCACCGGCGGGGGCCTGATCGACAACATCCCCCGCGTGCTTCCCGATGGATGTGGTGCCGTTGTAGACACGAAGGCATGGAACTGGCCCCCGCTCTTCCAGCGGCTGGTGGCACTGGGCGGGCTCAACCGGGTCGAAGCTCATCAGATTCTCAACCTCGGAATCGGGATGGTGCTGGTCGTGGCTCCCGAGAAGGTTGAAGCCGTCCAACGGATAGTGCCGGAGCCAACAATGGTGATGGGCCGAGTGGTAACCGGGCGTGATGTCGCCCTTAGCTGAACGAGAGCGGGTGCGTCCCCGCTTGGCGGTGTTGGTTTCCGGGAACGGATCCAATCTGCAAGCGGTACTGGATGCCCGGGTCGACGGTCGTCTGGATGTCGACGTAGTGGTTGTGGTTTCCAACAACCCGGAGGCCTTCGCCCTCACCAGGGCCGACCGGGCCGGAGTCGAGACCGTGGTTTCCGTGCAAGGTCGACGATCCCGAGCCGACTATGACGCCGAGCTTGCTGAACTGCTCATCGACCGTCAAATCGATCTGGTGGTGCTGGCAGGCTGGGATCGTCTCCTAGGCCGGCAGTTCGTCGGCCGTCTTCCGGTGATCAACCTCCATCCGGCCAAACCCGGGGTTTTTCCTGGGCTTGGGGCCATCGAACGAGCCTATGACGGCTGGCGTAACGGCACGGTGACGTCAGGCGGCGTTATGGTGCACGTTGTGCCCGACGAAGGTGTCGACGACGGGCCGATCATCGTCACCGAGGATGTGCCTTTTGAACCCGGCGACACGCTGGAATCGTTTGCCGGGAGAGTCCACGAGGTTGAGCGCCGCCTCTTGGTCCAGGCGATCAGCACGGTGGTCGGCGATGCCGTCGGCGAGGCCGCCGGTCACCCAATAATCAATCTGTCAGGAATCTAGTACGGAGCTGAAATGGCCGAAACCACCCAATCCCGAAACCATGAGTTGCTCACCGGATTCGAGTCGTTGACCTTCGACGATGTCTTGGTGGTCCCCGGCTGGAGCGAGATGTTGCCGCACGAGGTGTCGACACGGACGAACCTTGCCGGTATCACCCTTGAGACGCCGCTCTTGTCGGCAGCCATGGACACCGTGACGGAAGCGCCACTGGCCATTGCGATGGCCCGGGAGGGTGGAATCGGCATCCTGCACCGCAACCTTTCCGTTGAGGATCAAGCCGCTCAAGTGGCCCAGGTGAAGCGGGCGCAGGCCGGCATGATCACCGATCCGATCAGCCTTGGTCCAGCCGCCACCTTGGCCGATGCCGAGGAGCTGATGGCTTTCCACAAGATTTCCGGCGTGCCCATCGTCGACCACGATCAACACCTTGTTGGCATCCTGACCAACCGCGATGTGCGCTTCTGCACCGACGCCGAGCTGGATCGTCCGGTCACCGATTTCATGACCCCTGCGCCGCTGGTCACCGCTCCGAAGGGTACGTCGCTCGACGAGGCGGTTGCCGTTCTCCACAAACATCGGATCGAGAAACTTCCGTTGGTGGATGAGGAGCAGCGGTTGGTCGGCTTGATCACCGTCAAGGACATCGACAAGAGGATTGAGAATCCCAAGGCCTCGCTTGACGCCGACGACCGCCTGCGGGTCGGTGCTGCCGTAGGTGTGACCGATGCAGCACTCCGATCGGAAGCCCTGGTCGAAGCCGGGGTCGATCTGTTGGTGATCGATACTGCTCACGGTCACACCCGGGGCGTGGTTGACACGGTGGCCTCGATCAAGGAGAAGTGGCCCCAGGTCACGGTGATCGGCGGCAACGTCGTGACGGCCGAGGGAGCGATGGCCCTCATCGACGCCGGGGCCGACATCATCAAAGTTGGTGTCGGAGCCGGTTCGATCTGTACCACTCGAGTCGTGGCCGGCGCCGGTATGCCGCAGCTCACTGCCGTCTACGAATGCTCACTGGTGGCCCGCGACCATGGTGTTCCGGTGATTGCCGACGGTGGCATCGTCACCTCCGGCGACATCGTCAAGGCCTTTGTGGCCGGGGCCGACGCGGTGATGTTGGGCAACGCCTTGGCCGGTGTGGATGAGGCCCCCGGCGACCTTGAGCTGGTTGATGGTGCCATGTGGAAGACCTACCGAGGCATGGGCTCATCAGGGGCCATGCGGGGCCGGGCCGCCGACCGATACGGCAGCGGCCAAGCCCCGGGCAAACATGTGGCCGAAGGTATTGAAGCCCGCGTGCGCTATGCCGGGTCGCTGGCCGAACTGGTCGGCCAGCTTGTGGGCGGCTTGCGGTCGGGCATGGGTTACGCCGGTGCAGGCGATCTTGAGGATCTGAGAACCAACACCCGCTTGACCAAGATCACCTCAGCCGGGCTACGGGAAAGCCACCCTCACGATGTACAGGTCATTCGTGAGGAGCAGCGCAACGGTTATCCCTAGCGATCTCGCTTCGATTTGCCGAACGCGACTAGGCGGTGAGAGCGGCCAGCGCTTCGTCGTAGGCGGCCTTTTCACGAGGCTCACCGAGGCCGCCACTTTCGAAGATGTTGGCGATCTTGCCCTCTTTGTCGATCACGATGGTTCGGCGCATGGCACAACCCAGATCTTCGTTGAAACACTCGTAGGCTTGCGCCACGGCGCCGTGGGGCCATCCGTCGGACAGTAGAGGGAAGTTGATTCCGGCTTGGGTGCTCCAGGCCTTCAGGGAGAACTGCCGGTCGCAGGAGATTCCGTAGAGCTGGGCCCCGGCGGTCTCGAACTGGTTGAGATTCTCGCTGAGCTGGCAGAATTCACCCTCGCAAACGCCGGTGAACGCAAACGGCACAAACACCAGGACCACGGGCTTGTCGCCTTGGTGGCTCGCAAGGGTGTGCTCGTTCCCGTCTTGGTCTTTGAGCGTGAAATCGGGTGCAGTATCGCCAACAGCTAGGGTCATGATTTGTTCCTCTGAACGGTGAGGTGGATGTAGGTCCTGGGGTCGCGTGGCGCGCCCCGGTCGAGAATGAGTGTAGGTAGTAGACGGCCGGTTTAGCAGCTACTGCCGGGGGACTCGTTTTGCTGGAAGAAACGAACCCAGTCGACAAACATTCGCACCTGCTGTTCGCCGGCCTCCTCCATTGCCGCCTGATCGGCGATCAATTGAATCGTGAGAACATGGGGAACCGTGGGAACGGCCTCGTCGTTCGTGACGGTGCCGAGGGCCTGGCCGTCGCGATACACCGTGATCTGGTCGAGGTCCCATTCGAACGCCAATTCCTGCCAGTCGGTTGCGGCGGCTCGGTGAGTGAACTCCTCCGGGGCGTTGTCCGCTTGATGAACGTAGCTGTAAAAGGGCTCCCGGTCACCGCCGGGTGGGCTTTGATAGATCTCAATCTGGCCGCCGTCAGGATGATCATTCCCTGCCGGCCAGGAGCTGATCGTGCCGGTCATCGTTTCGGTCGGATCAACTTCGGTTCGGACTCTCGCTTCGATCCGACCGAACGTCTGCTGGTGGTTGCTGGCCACGCCACCGGTGACCAACTCACCGTCAACCATCTGCGCGGTTATCACCAGCGTGCCGTCCGCCACTGTAACCGCTTCCGCCGACCGCATACCGTTGCCGTTGGCGGCCGGGCTATTGAAGACGATCCAACTGTTGCCGTCGATGCTGTCTCCTTCAAAGTCTTCCTCGAAGGTGGGCAGCCACGGATCGCAGGAATTCTCGACTGGAAGGATGGTCACGTCGTCATCGTTGGCGGCCACGATGTCGGCCTCATCGACGGTTTCGTCGTCGGTGACCCAGTCGACTACTCGCCCCTGCAACAGGAACAGACCTCCTAAGACAACGATGGTCCCAACCACGGAGCTATTGCTCCGTACCAGATTGACAAGGCGGGACAGAAGGCTCCTGGGCTCGAAAAACTGGGCCAATTGGCCGGGCTGATCGCCGCCCGCTCGCAGGCTGGAAACGTTTTGGCCTCCGGTGGCCTTCTCTGTCGATGGTGACGACGTTGGTGACACAGACGCTGATCCTTCGAGCTGCCGTGCACCATGCACGCGCAAGCGAATAGGAATGGACGACCAGAGCTTAGCCGGGCCACGGCCTGGGTTGAGGCCGACGCCCCAGCCGCGTAGGGTTGGGGCGATATGGTACATCGCACGTCGCTCAAGGTTCGGTTCAACGAGATTGATCCATACCGCCATGTCAACCATGCCGTTTACCTCACCTACTTTGAGCAGGGCCGCACCGAGGCCCTGGAAGCCGCCGGTATTCCGATAGAGCAGATCGCCGGTGAGGGCTTCCAACTGGTTATCACGAGAGTGGACGTTCGATTTATTAGTCCGGCCCTCGCTGGGGACCGACTTGACGTGGTCACCTGGTTGGCCGAGTCGCGGCGGGCCAGTCACATCTGGCGACAGCAAGTAGTACGACCCGCTGTTGATCAAGCTGAGGCCGATGAGGTGTTGGTCGAAGGCGACATCAGAATCGCGGTCACCGACCTGCAGGGCAAACCCACTCGACCGCCCATGTGGTTGTCGGACGCCTTCACAAAGTTGGAGCCGGCCGACGGCATCCAACCGGAAAGCTGACGTAAGGGTGAGCTTTTTCGGTGTCGGCGATCAGGACTGGGTTGAGATCGACCTCGACGCTCTAGAGCGCTCCGAGAGCGAAACCTTGGCCGCCTACCTGGCTGAACATCGCCACAGCATCGAGTCTGAGATCGGGCCGTTCGACGTGCAGCTCGATCCTGACGGAGGGGTAACCGTGGTGGGAGAGCGGAGCTATCGCGTCGAAGTGGACCGCCGGGGGCGCCTCATGTTCACCGGTGTGCTCGACCCCGATGGTCCGCTCTAGATCACCCGCCCCCAAGCAATCCGTAAATCCAGCGCAAGGAGCGCATTACAGATGGCCATCAACTTCAACCGAGATTTCGAACCTGACTACGGCGCCGTCGTTCAGCTGTCGCCGTTGGTTCGACGAGTAGTGGCCAACAACCCCAATCCGTTTACATTCACCGGCACCGGCGTGTATCTGATTGGCCGCGGTGACGTGGCCGTGGTCGACCCAGGACCCGATCTCGAGACCCACCTCGACGCCGTGGAAGGCGCTCTTGAGTCCGGTGAGCGCATAAATCGGGTGTTGATCACCCACACCCACACTGACCACACGGCAGGAGTGGCATCGTTGCAGGCTCGCACCGATGCGCCCACATTCGGGTTCGGGCCCCACGGCGACCTTCCGGAGGAAGGCGATGTGCTCGACCGCATCTCGTTCGACGAGTACTTCACCGAGGAGGAGAAAGAGGAGTTTGCCAAGGCCTGGGAGGACGTTCCCGATGAGCTGAAGAGGGAGGGCCCCGACCTTGAGTTCGAGCCCGATCATGTGGTCGGCGATGGTGATGTGATCGCTGGCGACGGTTGGACGGTGGAGGTAGTACACACCCCCGGTCACACCTCGAACCATGTCTGTTTCGGGCTCCAGGAGGAGGCGCTACTCTTCACCGGCGACCACGTCATGGGATGGGCAACATCGGTGATCTCTCCTCCCGACGGCGACCTCTTCGACTACATGGCCAGTCTTGAGAAGTTGTTGACCAGGCCGGATCAGCGTTATTGGCCAACCCATGGTCCGGCCATCGACAATCCCCATGAGTACGTGCGGAGTTTTGTCGCTCACCGCCGAGGACGGGAGAATCAGATTGTCGGTGAACTAGCCAACGATCCGGCGACCATCAAAGATCTGGTGCCCCGTATGTACGCCGATGTCGACAAGCGGTTGTGGCGAGCAGCCGCCAACTCGGTGTTTTCCCACCTGTTGGCGTTGCAGCGGGAAAAGCGAGTGCAGGCCTCCTCCCACGACGATCGTGGCCAAGGCACGCTAGGCGCCACCTGGACCCTGATCTGACAGCAGATTAGGCCGTCAACAGGTCACGGAGCCACGAAATCTCCGTTGAGGCGGCGATGTCGGCCGGCGAACCGAGAGCCGTGATCTTGCCATGATGCAGCGCTACGACAAAGTCGGCGGCCGCGGCGTGGTCGTGGCCGTGGGTGACCACCACTTGAATCTGGTTCGGTGGGCGTAGCGCCTGAATGGCATGGCGGAGGTCCTGTCGATTGGTGGCGTCGACATTCGATAACGGTTCGTCGAGCAGCAGTAGCCCAGGCTCGGTAACCAAAGCCCGAACAATCGCCGTTCTCTGCTGTTGGCCGCCGGACAGTTGGTCGGGCTTACGCTGCGCCAGCTCACCAAGCCCGGCGGCGTCAAGCGCGTTCGTCACGACTTCGCGGTGCTGATGTCGGGAGAGATCGCCCCGCCGGTAGCGCAGGCCAAACCCTACATTGTCGGCCACGGTTAGATGGGGGAAGAGCAGCGCGTCCTGCGGTACAAGGGCCACGTCACGGGATTCGGGCGGGGCAAAGACGTCGGCCTTCGGATCATCCCATGTGAGTCCTCGAAAGCTCAGCCGGCCACGGTCGAGCCTGCGTAGTCCGGCCAGCAGGTTCAGCAGAGTGGATTTGCCGGCTCCATTAGGGCCGACGATCGCCACCGTGGTGTCGGGTTTGAGGGTGAAGGAAACATCGAGGGCGAAGTCGTCCACTGTTGATCGTCCCTCAACCGCGAGGTCGTTGGTTCCATTCTCCACGACGTCCCGTCCGGTCATCGACGTGGTATCCAACGGTCTCGAAGGGTCACGAGCACGGTCAACGAAATCAGCAGCATGAAGATCGATATGGCGATGGCCCGGTCTCGACTGGCCGGGTTCTCCAGCGCGATGGAGATCTCCAACGGGAGGGTTCTGGTGGTGCCCTCGGTGTTGCCGGCGAAGGTGATGGTGGCGCCAAACTCGCCGAGTGCCCGAGCCCAGGCCAGGATCGCTCCGGCGAGAATCCCGGGGCGGGCCAGTGGCAAGCTCACTCGCCACCAGCGGGCCATCGGGGGAGCGCCGAGTGTGGCCGCCAGATTCTCGTAGTCGGGATCGGTTGACCGAAGTGTGCCCTCAACGGTCAACACCAGGAATGGGGTGGCCACGATGGCCGCGGCGATCACCGCGCCGGCGGTGGTTGCCGTCAAGCCGAATCCGAACAAGTCGCCAAACAGAGTTCGGCGGCCGAACGCGGAGGCCAGCGCCACGCCGGTGACCACGGGGGGCAGCACCAAAGGAACTGTAATGATGGTCCGAATCAGAGGCTTGCCCCAGAAGTTCAGGTGGGCCAACGCAAAGGCCAGAGGAACACCGATCACCACGGCGATGACGGTTGCGGCCAAGCTGACCACGGTGGAGACCCTCGCCGCCGTAAGGGTGTGTGAGCTCGAAAGTTCCTGCCGAAGTGATCCCCATGGTGCTTCCAACACGAGAGCCAAGACCGGCAACGCGAAAAGGACGACGCCGATGGCTGCGAGGAGTAGAACCGGCTTTGGCGGTCGGCGAAGTTCGGTCATCGGTCGGGCCGCTCAAAGCGGAGTTGGTCAAACAGGTCGGCTATCGGCTCAGAAGTGATCATGGCCAACACGGCATCAACCTCCGCCCCGGCGCGTAATTGGGCCACGGCCACGGTGACGCGCGGTGGATCGGAGAGCGGGATCTCGGCCACGTCGACGGCGGCCGTGAGATCCGAGCGATAGACGAACCCGGCATCGACTTCGTCGGCCGAGACCTTGGCCAAGACCGAACGCACATTGGGCTCGTCGGTTGATCGAGCCAATTCCACGCCGCTCTGGGAGAGAAACTCGTCGGTGGCGTTGCCGCAGGGCACACCGGTGGCACAGCGGGCGGTAAGCACATCGGCTTTGGCCAGGTCGGCCGGCCCGGCCACACCAGCGGTGTTGACCGCCGGTACAACCAACGTCAACGAGTTCACGGCCAACAGCGTGGGCTCGGCTAGTGGCGGCTCGGTCAGGTTGTCGAGTACCGAGACGTCGGCGGCGAGGAAGAGATCGGCCGGGGCTCCGTTGTTCAGCTGCCGGACCAGTGTGTTGGAACCGGCGAGGTTGACCCGGATGTCGATATCAGGGTTGGCCTGCTCAAAATCGGTTTCCACTTGGGCCATGATGTCGGTCAACGAGGACGCAGCATACACGGTGACTACCGCCTGGTCGGATTCTCCCGCACAGGCGGCCAGCGTGTGCGCAGCCACTATCAACATGAACAACGTAAACCAGACCAGTTCCACCAGCGTGATCCGGCTGCGATAACCCACCTCGTTACCCACCTGCATCAGGGTAGGGCCTGCGGGTGAAATTCGATCGTGAGCCGTGATGGCGGCCTGTAGTGTTATTGCCATGATCAGGATCTATGACTCGGCTCGACAACAAGTCGTCCCCGTTCAGTTTCGGGACGAAGGCAAAGTGTCGATCTACGTCTGTGGTCCCACCGTCTACGGCCCGCCGCACATCGGTCACGGCCGCCACACCCTCACCTACGACGTGCTGCGGCGATTCCTGAGCTGGGCCGGTTACGACGTGACGTTCGTGTCGAACATCACCGACATCGACGACAACATCATCAACCGGGCCAACGACGAAAGTCGGGACTGGGCCGAGATAGCGGTCAAGTGCGAGGCGGTCTGGTTCCAGGCCATGGACGCGCTCAACGTGTCCCGGCCCGATCACATCCCGCATGCCACCGAATACGTCGATGAGATGGTCGAGCTGATTGAGGATCTGGTCGGCTCCGGGAAGGCCTACGTCACCTCCGATGGGGTGTACCTATCGGTGGAAGAGGTCGACGGATACGGGCTTCTTGCCCATCAAAGTCTCGATGAACTTCGGGCCGGCGGCGGCGAGCGGGAGCTGGTTGGCACGGAGAAGAAACACCCGGCTGATTTCGTGCTGTGGAAGCTGGTCAAACCCGGTGAGCCCTCGTGGCCGTCACCGTGGGGCGACGGGCGCCCCGGATGGCACACCGAGTGCGTGGTGATGAGCCTCGGATTGCTAGGGGAGGGTTTCGACCTTCACACCGGCGGGCTGGATCTGACGTTCCCTCATCACGAGAACGAAAGGGCGCAGGCCGTTGCGCTTGGCCGCGAGTTCTCGCGTCACTGGATGCACCACGGTTTCGTCGAGCTTGAGGGCGAGAAAATGTCGAAGTCGTTGGGCAATGTGAAGAACCTGCTCGACCTGATCGACCAGTACGATCCCCGGGCCTACCGATTGCTGGTGCTGCAGTCTCATTACCGCTCACCGATGGAAGTCACCGATACCACGATGAGCAACGCTGTCACCGCAATGAGCCGTCTCGACGCCTTTGCCCGCCGCACTGCGGGCCTGGCCTCCGAGCCATCGGCCGACGTGATGCAGCAGTTCCGAGAAGCCATGGCCAACGATCTTGAGACGGCCAAAGCCGTCGATCTTCTATTCCGGCAGGTGCGGGAAGCCAACACACTGCTCGATGGCGGTGATCAGGCTGGGGCTGCCTCGGCCGCCGGTGCGGCGTTGACCATCGCCGAGGTTCTTGGCTTGGATCTCAAGTCAGAGGGTGACGAGGTCCCTGCAAACATACAAACGCTGGCTGATGAGCGGCAACTGGCCAGGGCCGATCGTGATTTCGCCCGCGCCGATCAGCTGCGCGACGAGTTGACCGCCGCCGGGTGGTCGGTTGAAGACTCAGCCGACGGGCCGGTACTGCGGCGATTGGATTGACAGTCAAATCAACCACTCCTGGCGAACAAATCAACCACTCCTGGCGAATGACTTAGCTGAGCGCAGCCAGCGGCGCGAACCGAGCGTTCGTCTGCTGGGCCAGGTCGGCCGGTGCCAGGCGAACTTCCAGCCCCCGTCGGCCCGCCGACACGTTCATCTGGGTTAGTGCACTTGCGGAATCGTCGATGAAGGTTCGTAGCTTCTTACGCTGTCCGAGCGGCGAGATCCCTCCGACGACGTAGCCGGTTATGCGTTCGGCCTCAGATACGTCGGCCATCGCCGCTTTCTTGCCGCCGGCGGCCTTGGCCAGGGCCTTCAGGTCAAGCTGGCCGGTCACGGGCACCACGGCGACCACTGTTTCGGTTCGATCGATGACCGCAAGTAGTGTCTTGAACACCGAGGCCGGATCGAGGCCAAGCTGATCGACCGCCTCTTGGCCGTAGGAGTCAGCTGAAGGGTCGTGCTCATAGCTGTGCACTTCGTGGGCGATCTTTGCTTTTTCCAACAGCACAACAGCCGGTGTCATCGCCATCCAGTATGGCGGGTTGGGTCAACAGCCCGGCCCCGACAGGCCTTGACGGTATACTGACATTCGACCCATACCGGGGAGCTCGGAAACGACCGGGCTGAGAGGACGGCAACCGGCCGTCGACCCGCAGACCTGATCTGGATAATGCCAGCGAAAGGGAGCAATACATGAAACAGCGTTTCGCAACGATCTTCGGCCTTGTTTTTGGACTGGCCTTTTTCTTGTTGGCCACCGGATGTGGCCTTGGTGGCGAGGAAGGTTCGGCTGAAGGCGGCGATGAAGATATATCCGCCGAAAACAGTTCGACCGAAACCAGCCCCACCGGCGACGCCGAAACACCCGAGGCCATCGCCCCGGGGACCACGGTGCGGCTAATGACCCACGATTCCTTCTCCGTGAGCGACGGCTTGTTCGATCACTTCACGCTTGAGACCGGAATCGACGTTGAGGTGGTGCAGGCCGGCGACGCCGGTGAGTTGGTATCGCGGGCGGTTCTAACGGCCGGGCAGCCCGAGGCCGACGTGCTCTACGGGGTAGACAACACGTTCTTGCAACGGGCGCTGGACGCCGGGATCTTCAGCCCCTACACCTCGCCCGAGTTGAGCTCGGTTCCCGACGAATTTGAGATCGACCCCGAGAACCGGGTTACTCCAATCGACTACGGCGACGTTTGCATCAACTATTGGACCGACCGGTTCGACGGCGCCGTGCCTACCTCGATCGACGATCTGACCAAACCGGAGTTCGCGTCAACCTTTGTGACCCAAGACCCTGAATCGTCGTCTCCCGGATTTGCCTTCCTCTTGGCCACCATTGCGGTGTACGGCGAGGACGGCTGGAAGGACTACTGGCAGCAGCTGAGCGACGGGGGAGTGGCGGTAACCGCCGGCTGGTCCGACGCCTATTTCGGTGAGTTCGTGGCCGGGGGCGGTGAAAAGGCCATCGTCACGTCCTACGCCACCAGCCCGGTGGCGGAGATGATCTTTGCCACCAGCGACATCGACGAGCCGCCGACCGGCGTGATCGTCGATAGCTGTTTCCGCCAAGTCGAATTCGCCGGCGTCCTGGCCGGCGCGGAGAATGAGGCCGCCGCCGGGAAACTGATCGACTTCATGCTGTCCGACCGGTTCCAGGCCGATATCCCACTGAACATGTTTGTATTTCCGGTGAACTCCACACTCGACACGCCGCCGTCGTTCGCCGAGTGGGCCACGGTGGTTGAGAACCCTCACACCTTCAGCCCGTCGGAGATTGAGGAGAACCGGCTTCGCTGGACCGAAGAGTGGACCGAGATCGTTCTTCGGTAGCGGCCCGATCTGGCGGCCGGTCGCGACCGAGAGGTTTTGGCGCGGCCGCCTTGACCGGCGTGGCGGCCCTTTTCGCAGGAGGGTTCCTGCTCGCCATGGTGGTTTGGCCGCTGGCCGCCGTGTTCCAACGAAGTTTGGGCGACGTCGGACCATCACGTCTACTGGAGATCCTGGGGCGGCCTTCGGTCGGGTCGGTGGTGGCATTCACCGTGGGTCAAGCTCTGTTGTCGGCGGCGGTCACATTGGTTCTTGGGCTTCCGGTGGCATACCTGCTGGCCCGGTACGACTTCATCGGCAAGTCGCTGTTGCGGGCGGCCGTAGTGGTGCCCTTTGTGTTGCCGACCGTGGTGGTTGCGGCTGCGGTCGGGGCCGTAGTCGACCAGATGGGATTCGCCTCCGGAGTAGATCGTTCCGACACCATCTCGTTGGCCGCGATCATCTACGCCCACACGTTCTTCAACCTGGCCGTGGTCGTTCGACTGGTTGGCGGTTTCTGGGCTCGTCTTGATCGTCGCCAGGTCGAGGCGGCAAGGATACTCGGAGCATCCCCGGCCTCGGCCTGGTGGTCCATCACTTTTCGACAACTCCGTCCGGCAATCGTCGGTTCCGGGCTGATTGTGTTTCTGTTCTCGTTCACCAGCTTCGGGGTGATACGAGTGCTTGGTGGACTTCGCACCACGACACTGGAAACGGAGATCCACCGCTACGCAATCGCTCGGGCCGAGTTCGATACGGCAGCCGTTTTGGCGCTGATCCAAATCGTGGTGGTCATCGGACTGTCAATCTTCTCGGCCCGAACCCAGCGGCGGTATACCGTTGCCGGTTCAGCAGCCCGGCCGATGAGTGCCGGCTCCCTTGCCGGCCGCAGCCGGATTCTGGTTGCTCTGGCGCTGGCTATTGTTGTGGTTATTCATGGGATTCCCACGTTGCTGTTGGTCGCACAGTCGCTGCTGGTAAACGGCCGGCTCAGCGTCGACCATTACATGGCGCTCGCCGTGAGAGTCGACATACTCCCGATTTCCGCTCTGGCTGCGATCGGAAACTCGCTGATGTTCGCGGCGGCAGCCGCCGTCGTCGCTGTCGCCGTGGGAATCGCCGCCACCGTGGCCATAACCCGTGGTGGTCACATCGGTAGGGCCTTGGAAGCTCTGACCTTCATACCCCTCGGGGTTTCAGCGGTGACCCTCGGATTCGGTTACCTGGTTGGTTTCGCCACCTTCGACCTACGCCAGTCGACGTGGCTGGTTCCGGTGGCGCACTCGGTCGTAGGACTACCTTTTGTTGTTGCCGCAATGGTCCCCGCCGCTCGGTCGGTGAGCGTCAAGATCAGAGAGGCTGCCGCTGTTCTGGGTGCTTCCCCATCACAAGTTTGGCGAACGATTGAATGGCCGATCGTCCGGCGGGCCGCGATAACCGGCGCCGGATTCGCCGCCGCCGTGAGTATCGGCGAGTTTGGCGCCACGTCGTTCCTGGCCCGCGGTGAACAATCGTTTACGGCGCCACTGGCGATCTTTCGTCTCCTGTCCACTCCGGGCGAGGCACTGCGAGGACAGGCCTTGGCCTTGAGCGTCGTTGTCGGCATCGTCGTGGCCGGGGTGGCATTGGCCATGGAACGGCGCCGCCAGGGGAGCGTGACGCTGCTGTGATGAGGGCCAGTATGAGCGATACGAATCCAAAGTTGGTGGTTGACGGGATAACCGTGGCCTACGGCGATGCCGTCGTTCTCGACGACTTCAGCCTCGAAGTTGCGGCCGGCGAAACTGTGGCCGTTGTCGGGCCAAGCGGCTCGGGCAAATCGACGCTCCTGCGGGCCATCGCCGGCTTGGAGCCATTGACCAACGGCCGCATAGTGCTCGATGGGCGAGACATGGCTTCGGTCCCACCGCACAGTCGAGGAATGGGCTTGATGTTCCAGGACCACGCCCTTTTCCCCCATATGTCGGTGGCCGACAACATCGGTTATGGCCTCGATCGAAGCGGTGTGGTCGGCTCTGAGCGAGAATCGCGAATCGAGGAGATGCTCACGCTGGTGGGACTGCTCGGTTTTGGCGAGCGAACGGTGGATCGCTTGTCGGGCGGCGAGGCCCAGCGGGTTGCCCTGGCCCGGGCATTGGCCCCGACCCCCGGGCTGCTGATGTTGGACGAACCCCTGGGATCCCTGGATCGAGTGCTTCGTCACCAACTCATCGATGACCTTGATGTCCTGCTCTACCAAATGGGCCAGACCTCGTTGCACGTAACCCACGACCAGACAGAGGCGTTTGCGCTCGCCGATCGGGTGGCCGTGCTGGCCAACGGTGCGCTGGTGGCGCTGGGAACGCCGAGGCAGCTCTGGCAGAATCCCCGAATCCGATTCGTCGCTCACTTTCTCGGGCGCCCAAACATCTGGACGTTGCGTCCGGCTGGAACCGATCGGATGTATTGGGTTGAGGCCGGGGTTCACCTGCCGATACCCAGTGGCCACGCGGGCGCCACTCCCGCGATCAATGGGCACGCAGTCGTCCCGGTCGACGCCATCAGCGCCGCCGGTCAGCAACGTGGGGGTGGGAACGGACTGTTGAGCGGGACAATCAACGGTTCTCGGTTTGGCAGCGGCCTTTATCGTCATCGGGTGACTGTCCACGGCGAAGGGCTGATTGGGTCTTCGGCCTCGTCGGGCAGTCTGGCGCAGGTCGTGTTCACCGACGATGTCGAACGGCGAGTCGGTGATGTGGTGCAGCTTCGGGTCGACCTCCGCCAAGCCATTCCTGTCGCTGCCTAGATCGAGGTTGACGAGCCCGACTCGATCGCCGATGGCAAAGAGTCAAGTCGTGGGGCCGATGGTGTCGATAGAGAACTGATGGCCCGTACCCGCTCTTCACCAGCGGACCCCCTTCGTTGGGGGCGCAAAGCCGTCTTGTACGGCTTTCTAGCTGTCGCGGCCATGGCGGCCGTGCCGGTACTCGACGCCGCCGCTGGCGACAGCCTAGGTGATTGGATTGCGGCCGAACAGACGATCTCAGCTGTCGGCGAGCAGACGGAGGTCGTCGATGAGTGGCCGATACCCTGGGCGGCGCCGTCGAGCACCACCTCGAGCGCGGGCGAGACGTCAGTGGCTGACACAGCTCCGACCTCGGCAAAGTCCTTGGTGGACGATACGAACACATCGAGTTCCTCCGCCGCGGACTCAACCCTGGAGACGACAGCTACGCCCTCGGTCGATGCGTCGCCCGCCACCACCGAGACGGCGTCCCGCTCAACGTCGGCAACGTTTTCAACCCCGACAACCTCTTCAAATCACACAGCTTCTTCAAGTCCGACGACCAAGGCGGTTGCAACCTCCGCGCCGAGCACTACTGCATCGACCTCGTCGTCGACGACGACAACACATCATTCGCACCCATCCACGACGGTGGCGTCGTCAGGGGCTCTGGCTGCGCTCCGAAACGACAATCCTCTGTTCTCGCGCTTCGCTTCGGTGCCTTCCGACCAGCTGAGTCTCAGCGCTTTGACCGAACCGGCCAATCGGCCGGACAACGGCTCCAACGGAGACGGGCAGTTCCGTGTTGCGTGCCAGTATTCCCACTTCGCCTATGACGATCCGATCGTGTTTCCCGGACAGCCGGGACGCTCTCATCTGCACATGTTCTTTGGAAACACGTCGGCGAACGCCAACACCACGGCCGCCGAGTTGCTCAACCACGGTGGTGGTACCTGCAACGGCTTCGAGCTGAATCGGTCGGCCTACTGGGTACCCGCTCTGCTCGACGGCAAGGGGCACGTTGTGGTGCCGGAGAAAATCATTCTGTACTACAAGACCAAGTTTCCCGATCAAGTACAGGCCCTTCCTCAAGGCCTGAAGATGATCAGTGGATCGACCTCGGGCTCGTTCACCACGTCGAACCATCTGCACTGGTCGTGTGGCAAGAACGGCCACGCCTACAACAAGACCAACCGGATTCCCGATTGCGGGGGCGATGTGATCAACGCGTCGATCGTGTTTCCGGAATGCTGGGACGGCGTCAACCTCGACTCACCGAATCATCGCTCCCATCTGCTGATGGTCGGCGCCAAGGAGCCGTGTCCGGCCAGTCATCCGGTGCGCCTGCCTCAGATCAGCATCCTGCTGTACTTCCCAGGCCAAAGTTCGATCGATGGGTGGCATCTGTCGGCCGACGGACATGGCCATGAGCAGGGCGACGGACCTCCCGGTGGGAGCCTTCATGCCGACTGGTTCGGCGGGTGGAACGAAGAGGCAGTCCGGCTCTGGACCGAGAGTTGTCTAGCCAGTGCTCGGAACTGCTCGCTGGGCCAAACGGGTACCGACCGACAGTTTGCGCGGTTGAATGATCGACAGAATTACCCCGGCCCGTATCTGCTGCCTCTAGATGGCGGCCGGTAGAATTTAACGAACGTAAATCTGCGGCCAAACAGCGGCCGAGCGTTCCAGCAGGAAGGAACCCGCTGCGGTGCGGCCAACTGATTATCACGACCGATTTCTGGCCGCCGGCCGATGGAGCCGAGGCTTGATCAAGCCGCTTGCCGAGCTTGACAGTCCGTCGACGATCCGCCTGGTCAAGGATCGGCCCACCCTGTTCGCCGGCAACCATCGCAGTCTCTTCGACGTCTTCGTGGCCCTCACCGTGCTCGGCAGCTTCAACGTGTCGAGCCGGATTCTGATTCGGTCCGATCTCGTCGACAGTGGTGCGACGGGTGTGGTTCTCCGCCGTCTCGGCTCGATCGCCACTTCTCGTGAGATGAGGCAGCAGGCCGAGGATTCGGCGGTGGCGGCGCTGGTAGACGGGCAGACGGTTTCGATGATGCCGGAAGGCCGGTTGGTCCCGCCCTCGGAACGGGCTGAGGCCGGCGTAGGTCCAGGCCGCCCTGGCCTGTCGCGTATCGCTCGTCGGGCTGGTGCGGTCGTTGTGCCGGTGGCCTTCGTCGGCACCGACAAGGTTTGGCCCCGAGGCTCGATGCCTCGGCCCCAGTGGCCTCGACCAACGGTGAAGCTCCGGTTTGGCGCCCCGATGGAGATGACCGGTGACGACGATCAGGCCAACGTCGATGCGTTTATGGCCGAGCTTGGCGAGCTTGTTCGCCAACACGAGGATCCGCGTCCATAACGTTCTCAAGAATCTGCGGTCTGTTGCTAGCCGGGTGGATGTCCTGCGGCTTGCCCTTTCAGTTACTCTCTGGTAACTTACTGGTAGGTAAGTTCGCAACAATTGGCGATCGACAGTGAAGAACCGAGCCACGTCTGGCTTCCGGCCACTCGTCATCGCACGACGACAGAGGTAAACAAATGCCCGAGTTCTCCCCGCAGCTGAACGAAGACCAGATCACCCTGCAGAAGTGGGTGCACGATTTCGCCGAGGACGTCATCCGCCCCGCCGCCCAAGAGTGGGACGAACGTGAGGAGACGCCGTGGCCCATCATCGAAGAGGCGGCCAAGATCGGTCTCTATGGATGGGAGTTCATGGCCGAGTTGATGCTCAACGACCCCACCGGGCTTTCCATGCCGGTGGCCCTCGAGGAGCTGTTCTGGGGTGACGCCGGCATCGGCATGTCGCTGATGGGTTCCGGGTTGGCGGCCGCCGGTATCGCGGCCAGCGGCACCCAGGAGCAGGTGATGGAGTGGGTCCCGCAGTGTTACGGCACCGCCGATGATGTGAAGCTCGGCGCCTTCGCCGCCTCCGAGCCTGATGCCGGCTCCGACGTGTCGGCCTACCGCACCAGGGCTGTGTACGACGAAGCTAAGGACGAGTGGGTCATCAACGGCACCAAGACATGGATCAGCAATGGCGGCATCGCCAACATCCACGTGGTGGTGGCAGTTGTCGATCCGGAGCTTGGTTCAAAGGGCCAGGCCAGCTTCATCGTGCCGCCTAACACCTCTGGTCTCTCACAAGGCCAGAAGTTCTCGAAACACGGCATCCGGGCCAGCCACACCGCCGAGGTTGTTCTCGACGATGTGCGGGTACCGGGATCGTGCCTGCTCGGCGGCAAGGAGAAGCTCGACGATCGTCTCGCCCGTGTCCGGGAGGGCAAGTCGGGCAACAGTCAGGCCGCCATGCAGACGTTCGAGGCCACTCGCCCGGCTGTCGCCGCTCAGGCCATCGGCATCGCCCGAGCCGCTTATGAGTACTCACTTGAATACGCCAAGGAGCGGATCGCTTTCGGTCGTCCGATCATTCAGAACCAGTCGATTGCGTTCATGCTGGCCGATATGGCCACCGAAATCGACGCCGCTCGCCTGCTCACCTACCGGGCGGCATGGCTCGGCAAGCAGCGAGCCTTCAAGAACGCCGAGGGATCGATGGCCAAGCTAAAGGCCGGTCGGGTCGCCGTGTGGTCCACCGAGAGGGCGATGCAGATCCTCGGCGGTTACGGCTACGTGACCGAGTACCCGGTCGAGCGTTGGCACCGTGACTCCAAGATCTACGACATCTTCGAAGGCACCGAACAGATCCAGCAGCTGGTGATCAGCCGAGCCATCTCGGGTATGCGCATCGAGTAGCTCCTCCGGCCATCCCGCTCAGCTGCGTTGGATGTCGGCAGGGTCGATGCTTGTGCCAACCTTTTCGCAGTGGGCGCGAAGCTCGGTCTCATTGAGCAGGCCCATTCGAAAGAACCGTGTCAGCAGGTGGTAGGTGGCGTCGACCAGCGCTCGCCGTGCCTCGGTCCTCTCGCGTGAAGCAAGCCGCTTCGGTGGTCGCGGAGACTGCATTTCGCCGTCGTCGAACTCACACTTGCCCCTGCAGATTCCGCAGAACCCATGGACCGGAACCTGGGTTCGGTGTGCTTCGACCCATGCGCTCTGGGCGTCACGCAGTCGTTCGAAACGACTGTTGTGACCGTCAAGCGTTGCGAGCGCGCTTGCGACTTCGCTCATCCAGAAGTCGAGGTTGGCGAACTGTCCGGCGAGATGGTGCGCCTGGCCATGGTGAAATCGGCGTAGTTGCTCAGCGAGAAGCTCTGCCCGTTCAACGGTGTAGATCATTGGTCGTCACCTCTCTGCAGCCTCGGGCGGTCGCCGTGTCGCCCAAGGCCTTCGTTGTGCTTTGGCTTTGATGTGTTTGGCATGAATTCACCGCCGGCGAAGAGCGGTCGTCCCTGATCCACCCATTGCTCGCGGTACTCCTGAAACGAAACTCCGGGCGCGGTACCGGGATCGTCGTCGAAGCCGAATTCGAAGCCACAACTCGGACAGACCTCGTAGCTGGGGGACCCGAGTGAGTCGACGTATGGGATGGTGAGTGCGAGCAGATCGTCTGGCGGCCACCGCTCGTAGGGGCGAGCGGACAGGACGGGCTCAAAGCACACGGGGCAGGCCCATACACGCTCCTGGATCAGGTCAAGCAGCTGAGTTCCCGACCTGACGATGGCTACCTCGCCGGAGCGAAGCTCCGCTGGTAGGTGCTCGAAGGAGCCGACGTCTGTCAGAACTACAGGGCAGCCCACCGGCATGATTACGTGAGCAGACGCGGCGGCCGCATCTACCAACAGGTCCCACGCGAGGATTCCACTGATGCGATTCGCCATGAAGCCCGACTCAAGCTCGTCGTAGCCGTAAAGGTCGGCGCCGCCGTCGGCGGTCGTGAGTCGGCCGAAGCCTGAAGGTTCTCCCGCCGCGACGTATGGCGCTAGAACGGCCGATGCTGCGCCTACGTCCGCCGTCGAAGCAGCACTATCGCTGAGACACCGGAAGAAAACGTCGAAGGACACATCTCCACTATCGCAGGATGCGGCTCGTAGAAGTCGACATTCGGCAACGTCGAGCGACCAACGATCTACGGCACGTAGATCATGTGGACTTCGTAGCTGTAGCCATCCCCGGCCTCGACAACGCGGGCACCAAGGACGAGGTCGCTGCGCCCTTCCTCCGCCGTGTGGAGATCTACCAGAACATCCCAGTAGTCGGTGCCTCCCCACATGGCGACTGAGGTTTCCCATGTGGCATCCGGTAGCTCGACCAAGGTGACGTCGCCGTAGTTCTCGATGCGGTCGCGAAGAACATCGAGTCCTTCGTCCGGTGACAACGCTTTAACGCCGGGAAGCCCGCGTAGTTCGTAGTCACCCGCAACAATACGCGCCACGATGACGCGAAATGTGTCTCGCCATACACCGGGGATGGGATGTTCTTGATCGGGATCTTTGATCGGGAGGGTTTCGTTGGCCACGGCTACACGCTAGGTCGACGGCCGGTTCTGCCCGGCGCTATTCGACGATCTCCGACGTTTGCACCACCGGTTCACAGTTGGTGAAGTTGGGGAGATCGGCGAGTGCCTCGCCGGCGTTGCCCATGCCGGCCTTCATCGCATCCATCGATTCGTAGTAGAAGTGGCCCACAGCCAGGTATGGGCCGTTGATCTGTCTGTCCACCTCGCCTCGGATCGGCTGCATCACCCGATTGACGATTTCCATATGCGTGCTCATGTAGTAGTCCATGTCGAAGGTCTTGCCCTCGCCGTCGGGGTACATCACGCTTACCTTGATCATCTTGAGCCTCCTTGTTTCGGCTTGCGGGTATTGACGGACTGGTTCGGGGCTCGATGGTAGTGGCGGAGCCAAACAAGTGCCGAATATGGTCCGCTGCTACCAGCCAAGCAACGACAGCACGCGGCGATAATCGTCGGGCCTTCCCTCGTGGCGAGGCTTCTGGCCGTCCAACAACGCCAACTGCTCGGAGTACAGCCGAAACAGCAGACCCTTGGCTAGCAGATCTTCACGTCCGGTGAGCAGCGCGGCCAATGAAGGAGATCCGTCACGCCAGAGCAGGTGATCGGCCACGACAATGGCGCTCCCCATCTCAACCTCGGCCAGTCCGGGGGAGATGTCGAGCACGACCGGGATGCCTTGGCCATCCTGAAACACGTTTCCGGTCAGATCACAGTGGATCAGCTCGACCCGTGAAGCCGGGTCGTCTCGGCGACGTTCGACGCGGGCACGGAGACGACCGGCCACTGATGCGGCCGGAGGATCGAGTCCAATTTCCTCAGTCCCCATCGCTGCCCGAAATCCTCGGGCCCAGCGATCGGTGCGATTCAAGACCGGGCTCAGGTCGGCTGGCTTGTGAATCACCGCCGCGTCGGCAAACAGTCGCCCAACCCGGATGACTTCGGCCGGATCGTGGGCGAGCGAGCGAAGGCCGGGAATGAATTCCGAGGCGATCCAGCCGTCATGAATCCAACCTCCGTCTGTGGTTGGAACCGGCCGAGGTAGACGAAACCCGAGATCACCCTCGCTTTGGGTCCGGTCGGAAAGTCCTTGGAGCCATCGGCCGACGTCGGGATCAAGAACCTTCTTCACCACCACGTCGCCAACCAGCAGAGACGTCTCGTCGCCACCTTCGAGCGGCTGCGGCACTGAACCCCCGAGCTGAAAAGCTTCGCGGACCTGCGCTGATAGTGACATTTCTCAACCCTACGGCCGCTAGGCCGGAGGTCGTGTGGGCTTTCGAATAGCCAACGCCGTGCCCAGCCCCACCACCGCGGCGGCGGTGCCCACCAGGAACGTCAAGGCGAACCGGGACGGCGTGGCGTTGTCGCCCGCCAGCACGTTCATCGTTTGGATTCCGGTGACGAGGCCGATGAACATAACCTGCTGGGCCATTCCGTTGGCGATTCCCATGTCGCTGTCGTCGACGTTGTCGACCACCATGGCCATCACCGACGGTTGGGAGATACCTGCTGACACTCCGGCCAGGATCAACCCGGCGAGTATCAAGGCGATACCAAAACCCGAGCTGTAGCCGCTGGCCCAAACGAACGCGAGCGTCGAAAGGATCATGGCCACGGCGCCGAACACGATTGGTGGCTTCTGTCCGGTGCGGGACGGCAAATAGCCACCTAGCGGGGAGCTCAGGCTGAACGCTGCCGGCCGGGGTGCGAGTAGCAGTGCGATTGCTCCGAGCGACCAGTGATACTGATCGGTCAACAGGGCGGGAATGACCACGAAGCCACCCATATAGGCGAACTGGACCATGGCCGCCGACACCATCGGAAGGGTGAAGTTCGGTCGTGAGAAGTACTCGAGACGCAGCATCGGCTCCGGAGCTCGACGCTCCGTTCGAATGAACCAGACCAATCCAACCGCGGACCCGGCGACCAAGGCCCAGCTCAGTAGGTCCGACAACGGCGAAGCGCCGCCATTATCCCGAATCAAGGTCGTGATTCTTGTGATGGCCAACAGTGCGGCCAACACGGCAGCGGCCAATGTCAGGCCACCCAGGTAGTCGACCGATGTTTGATCCTGTCTGGGCGTGGGGCGGAGGAAACGAACGGCGGCAGCCAGGGCGACGACCGTCACGCCGGCGAAGACGAAGAACATGTTGCGCCAGCCGATGTAGTCGATCAGCGGACCACCAATGACCAAGCCGATGGTGGGCGCTCCGGTCATCGCGAACTGAAACCAACCCATGGCGGTGGCCCGGCGTTCCGGTCCATAAGCGTGCATCATGAGCGACATCGAGCTCGGCATCACGAGAGCGCCGCCGAGGCCGAACAACACTCGGAAGGTGATGAGTGATGCCGCGTCCCATGCCAGACCACATGCGATGGTCGTGACCAATATTCCTGCCAAGCCGATGAGGAAGATGTTGCGGTGCCCTCGAACGTCGCCGATCTTGCCCGCAAGCGGTGTGGCGACCGCCATCGACAACATCAAACCTGTCACCACCCACGTGAGAGTGGCTCGGGTTGAGCCGAGGTCGTCAGCGATCTCGCCTAAGGCGATGGTGACAATGGTCATCAGCGACCCGAAGGCCATTACCGAACCCATAACGAGAAGCAGCAGAACCCGCTGGTACCTCGGATCATGCGCCTCCGCCTCCGAGAGGACTGTGGAGTCGACTGTCGTCACAGCTGACGATCGGCGTTTATGAGCACGGTTCACCAGGATAGGTCGATGGCGGGCAACCGAGGAGATCGAGCGCCGTGTTCATGCCCACCTGTAACCGGCGTCTGAGATATCCAACTCATGTTGGTGCGAAACTCTGCCCAGACTCTTTACTCGGCAGGCGGCCCTCGCTAACGTCGAGACAAGACGTTTATTCATCGAAACCAAGAAGAAGGCGAATAAGAATGCAGAAATCAAAGAGGTTTTTTGTGCTTCTTGCTGCGATCGCAGCATTGTTGATGTCAACTGTTTCACCGGCCGGTGCGATCACCGACGGTACGCTTGACGGCGAGGATCATCCCTACGTTGGCCTCATGATTGCCAAAGACGCCGACGGTAACCCGTTGTGGCGGTGCTCAGGAACGATGATCTCACCCACCGTGTATGTCACTGCCGGTCACTGCGTTGAATCGCCGGCCGCCTCGGCCACGATCTGGTTTGAGACCGACATTGAGTCACAGCAGGACGAGCTCGGCTACCCGTTCGGTGGCGAGACCTCCTACGACGGTGCCACCTACGTGTACCCCGATTATGATCCGGCCGCCTTCTACACCCACGACCTCGGCGTTGTAGTGCTCGAAGGTGATGGCGTTGATCTTCCTCGTTACGCATCGCTGCCTGAGATCGGTGTCGTCGACACCTTCCAGCCTGGCCGCAAGGGCGACGGAGTCACTGCCGTCGGCTACGGCCTTCAGCGCATTCTCGGCAACAACCCATCCGAGCAGGTCGACTTCACCCAGGCCGACAAGATCCGCTACCAGGCCGACCTGATGGTCGTCGACCGCCGTGGCGTGGCCGGCATCGGCAGCATCGACGGAACCCACTCCATCCTCCTTAGCGGTGACGCCAAACACGGCGGCACCTGCTTCGGTGACTCGGGTGGTCCGATGCTGGTCGACGACACCGTCGTCGCCGTGAACTCGTTTGGTTTGAACAGCAACTGCGCCGGCGTCGGTGGTGCTTACCGCATCGACTTCGCCGAGAACCTCGACTGGATTAGCGACTTCCTCTAGCCCCGCACAGCTTGTGATTTCAAGCGATTGAAATCTCCAAGAATCGACGCGATGAGCCTGGTAGCCATGTTGTGGACTACCAGGCTCATCGGGTTTTCGTGCCGATCGAATTCTTTTGTAAATGACAAAGTACCTCTTGTACCCGGTCAAATAACGACATAGGTTCGTACCCAGGGCGACGGAGTTGGCACTCCGAACAAGAACTAACAGAATCACCGACGAGGGGGAACCCAGATGGCCACAAACGTGAAGGCAGCGATCGTCCAGACGGCGTGGACCGGCGACAAGGAGTCGATGATCGAGCTACATGAAAAGTATGTGGCCGAGGCTGCCGCCCAAGGTACCCAGGTCATGTGTTTTCAGGAACTCTTCTACGGGCCGTACTTCTGCCAGGTCCAGGAGGCCGAGTACTACAGCTACGCCGAGGCCATCCCCGATGGCCCAACCACCAAGCGGTTCCAGGAGCTGGCGGCCAAACACGGCATGGTCCTTGTGCTCCCGATGTACGAGAAGGAGCAAGAGGGGATTCTCTACAACACCGCAGCCGTGATCGACGCCGACGGTAGCTACCTCGGTAAGTATCGCAAGATCCACATTCCTCAGGTCAAGGGCTTCTGGGAGAAGTTCTACTTCAAGCCCGGCAACCTGGGCTATCCGGTCTTCGACACCGCCGTCGGCCGAGTGGCCGTCAACATCTGCTACGACCGACACTTCCCCGAGGGCTGGCGAATGTTCGGTCTCAACGGCGCGCAGATCGTGTTCAACCCGTCGGCCACCAGTCGAGGGCTGTCGGCATACTTGTGGCAGCTGGAGCAGACGTCGTCGGCCGTGGCCAACATGTACTACGTCGGTGCGATCAACCGTGTCGGCGTCGAACCGCTCGGCGACAACGACTTCTACGGCACCAGCTACTTCTGCGACCCGCGGGGCCAGTTCGTCGGCGATGTGGCCTCCGATCAGGAGGCTGAGCTCGTGGTACGGGATCTCGATCTCGACCTGATCGAAGAGGTGCGTAACCAGTGGGCGTTCTACCGAGATCGCCGACCTGAGCTCTACGGAAAGATCAGCGAACTTTAGTCAATCGGTCGATCAATCAGGCATTCAATGTGGCAGCGCCAGCACCGGCACGAACGCTCGGCTAGTTTGACTTGATCAGCTCGTAACGAATCCAAACCGGACCCAGATGACAGGGGGGGGACCACATGACAGCGTCCAACAAGACAATGTTCATCAAGAACGGCACCGTGATCAGCGCTACCGGTGCCAGCCCAGCCGACATCCTGGTCGACGGAGAGACGGTTGCCGCGCTCTATCAACCCGGATCAACCTTGGCCGAAAGCGCAGAGGCTGGAGCAGACACAGTCGTCGACGCCGCCGGAAAGTACGTGATCCCGGGCGGTGTCGACGTACACACCCACATGGAGCTGCCCTTCGGTGGCACCTTTGCCTCCGACACGTTTGAGACCGGCAGCCGAGCTGCCGCCTGGGGTGGCACCACCACGATCGTCGACTTCGCTGTACAGAGCAAAGGTGTGCAGGTCCGGGAGGGCCTCGACGAATGGATGGCCAAAGCCGAGGGCAACTGCGCCATCGACTACGGCTTCCACATGATCATCGGCGACGTCACCGATGCCGCGTTGAAGGAGATGTCGGTCCTGGTCGACGAGGGCATCACCAGCTTCAAGTTGTTCATGGCCTATCCCGGCGTGCTCTACTCCGACGACGGCCAGATTCTGAAAGCGATGCAAAATGCCTCGGAGAGCGGCGGCTTGATCATGATGCACGCCGAGAACGGCATCGCCATCGACGTGCTGGCCGAGCAGGCCGTGGCCCGCGGCGAAACCGACCCGGTCTACCACGGACGGGTCCGCCGGGCTGAGCTTGAGAGCGAAGCCACCCACCGAGCCATCCAGTTGGCCAAGGTAGGCGCCGCCCCGCTCTACATCGTGCACCTGTCGGCCTCCGGGGCCCTCGAAGAGGTGGTGAGAGCTCGAGACACCGGTGCCAACGTGTTCGCCGAAACCTGCCCCCAGTATCTCTACCTGAACCTGGAGGATCATCTCGGAGCCCCCGGCTTTGCCGGTGCCGGTTACGTCTGCTCCACTCCGTTGCGTTCAAAACACGAACATCATCACGCCGATCTCTGGCGAGGCCTGCGCACCGACGACTTGTCGGTTGTGTCCACCGACCATTGCCCGTTCTGTATGAAAGATCAGAAGGAACTTGGTCTCGACGACTTCCGGGCCATCCCCAACGGCATCGGCGGCGTTGAGCACCGCATGGACCTCATCTATCAGGGCGTCTTGCAGGGCGAGATCTCGCTTCCTCGATGGGTCGAGCTGTGCTCCACCACCCCGGCCCGAATGTTCGGCATGTACCCCCGCAAAGGTGTGATTCAGCCTGGTGCCGACGCCGACATTGTGGTTTATGATCCCGACGCCTCGTGGACGATAAGCGTCGAGAATCACCACATGAACATGGACTACTCGGCTTTCGAAGGTTTCGAAATCCAGGGCAAGGTCGACACCGTGATCTCTCGAGGCAAGGTTGTGATCGAGAACGATCAGTATCTCGGCTCGAAGGGTGACGGGCGGTTTGTCCGCCGAGGCCTCACCCAGTACTTGATGTAGATCCGGCAGCCCGGACCTCCGCAACCCGCAGGGCAAATCCCTACCAACTCACGTTGCCTTGTTTTGGCCACCCTCACATCGGCTCCTTTCAGAAAGGCAAACCAGTGGACTTCGGCGTAGTACTTCAAACAGACCCACCAGCTTCTCGGGTGGTTGAATTGGCCCGTACGGCGGAGACACTTGGGTTCAACTACGGCTGGACCTTTGACAGTCACGTGTTGTGGCAGGAACCGTTTGTGATCTACCCGAAGATGTTGGCCGCCACCGACCGGATGATCGTCGGGCCTATGGTGACCAACCCCGGCACGCGGGACTGGACGGTCACCGCTTCGATGTTCGCCACCCTCAACGACATGTACGGCAACCGCACGATCTGCGGGATCGGACGAGGCGACTCGGCCATGCGCGTGATCGGAAAGAAGCCGTGCAAGCTGGCCACGCTGTCGGAGTCGATGCACGTGATCAAGCAGCTGGCCGAGGGGCGGGAGGTCACCTACAACAACACCCAACAGCACTTCCCCTGGGCCTCCGCTTCGGAGTTGAAGATCCTCATGGCCGCCTACGGCCCCAAGGCGTTGCACCTCTGCGGTTCCGAGACCGACGGGTTCATCCTCCAACTGGCCGACCGACAGATTGCCGAGTGGACGATCGCAGCTGTGCGTCGGGCGGCCGAGGAGGCCGGACGTAACCCCGATTCGCTGTATATCTGTGTGGCCGCTCCGGCCTATGTCGGTGACAACATCGAGCATCAGCGGGATCAGGTCCGCTGGTTCGGAGGCATGGTCGGCAACCACGTCGCCGATCTCGTCGAACGATACGGATCCGACTCGGGAATGGTCCCGCAGGCCCTCACCGACTACATCAAAGGCCGCGAAGGTTACGACTACTCCGGCCACGGCAAGGCCGGTCACGACCACACCGATTTCGTTCCCGACGAGATCATCGACCGGTTCTGCATTCTCGGCACCGAGGAGCAGCACATCGCCCGGCTTGAAGAACTGCGAGACCTGGGGGTCGATCAGTTTGCGATCTATTTGATGCACGACCAGCGAGATGAAACGCTTAATGCCTACGGCCAGCGGGTGATACCGCATCTGCGGTCCGGGAATCGTATGGGGTAGGACGGTCCAAACAAGGTGACAGCGGTGGCGAAACTCGATGACGGTCGAACCGGTGGTCTAGGCCGGTTCGTTCAGACGGCGTTGCTGGCAGTGGTGGGAATCGTGGCCGCCTGTCTGCTCTGGGAGGGCTATAAGGCCCTCGGATCGGCTAGCGGCGGAACCTGGCCCGGAACCGACGTTGACTTGCCGATCAACCCCGATGACCTGACCATGCCTCACAGTTGGTCGATATTCGGCGCCTTGATAGAGCCGGTGCAACGGGGCAGTAGCGAGATCCTGGCGGTATCGCTGCTTAAGTCGGCGTTGTTCACGCTGTGGGAGGCTTCGCTCGGCTTCGTTATTGGCGCGATCGTCGGTCTTGGGCTCGCTGTGGCCATGCTGCGCTCGCCGTGGCTCGATCGAGCCCTGGTGCCGTGGATCAACATCAGCCAAACCGTTCCGTTGATCGCTCTGGCCCCGATCGTGGTGACCTGGGGCCGCACAACGTTTCTGGGTGACACGGTGTCGGTGGCGCTGATCGCTGCCTATTTGACGTTCTTTCCTGTAGCGGTCAACGGGCTGGCCGGACTCAAGTCGCCCCCAGCCGAGTCGGTTGAGCTAATGCGTTCTTATGCCGCTCCGTGGTCGAAGACGCTCATGATCTTGCGCTTCCCGGCGGCTCGTCCGTACCTGTTTCCCGCCTTTAAGCTTGCGGCCACTCTGAGTGTCGTGGGGGCGATCGTTGGCGAGATCTCGGCTGGCGTTCGGGGCGGGTTGGGGCGGGTGATCCTCGACTTCGCCGGTCGGTACACCACCGGCCCTGAGAAGCTCTACGCCGCAGTGCTCTTCGCTGCGTTACTTGGCCTGTTCGTGTTTGGAATGGCCAACATGGCCGAAACTCGTCTGGTGAGAGGCCAGGAATCAACCAACGAGATGGGGGAGTAGCGGTGGACAACAACATCGAGTCAACATCAGCTCCGGCCATTTCCGTCCGGTCGGTCGACAAGGTTTTCAACCCGGGCACGGCCGACGAAGTAGTGGCTCTCACCGGGATTGATCTCGACGTATCGGCGGGTGAGTTTGTCTCACTCATCGGGCCGTCGGGCTGCGGCAAGTCCACCCTGCTTCGCCTGATCGCCGACCTGGTCACGCCTACCGCCGGGTCGATCGAGGTCTTCGGCAAGTCGGCCAACCAAGCTCGCCTTGATCGCGACTACGGCATGGCGTTCCAGTCAGCCGGTCTGTTCTCGTGGCGCAAGGTCGCCCGCAACATAGAGCTGCCACTTGAGCTGATGGGCTGGACCAAAGCCGAACGGGAGGCCCGATCCGCAGAGATCCTGCAGATGGTTCAGCTCCCCGACTTCGGTAACCACTATCCCTGGCAGCTGTCGGGCGGCATGCAACAGAGGGTGGCGATTGCCCGGTCGTTGTCGTTCAAGCCCAAGTTGCTGTTGATGGACGAGCCCTTTGGCGCCCTCGACGAGATGACCCGAGAGCACATGCAGAACGAGCTGCTCGACCTGGTGGAGGAGCTGGGCACCACGGTGGTGTTTGTGACTCACTCGATCTCCGAAGCCGCCTTCCTCTCCGACCGGGTTGTGGTGTTGTCACCTCGGCCAGGTCGAATTCACGCCACGGTCGACGTTCCCCTCGGGTCAAACCGGGATGAGGACACTCGGGAGGACCCGGCCTTCTTCAAGTGCGCCACCGAGATTCGAGAGGCGCTCCGTGCCGTTGGAGATGGGTCGTGACCGCCCCGTCCGCATCAGGCCGAACTCGTCAACGCCTCAACAGCTTGATTCCGGCGGCGATCGCCGGTGTCGTGTTGTTCGGCCTTTGGGAGTTGGCGGTACGCCTGCTGGGCATTCAGGAGTTCCTGTTGCCGAAGCCGTCGTCGATCGTGCAGGCTCTCAGCGACAACTGGAGCAGCACCGAAGGGGTCGGCACCGTGTCGCTCCGTCAGGCCGGCTGGAACACGGCCAAGATCGCGATTTCCGGTCTGGTCGTTGGGGTTGTGTTGGGTGCGCTGTTGGCCCTGCTCGTCACGCGCTTCACGAAGCTGGGCCGCACGGTTACTCCGTTCGCCGTGGCCGCCAACGCCACTCCGATCGTGGCTCTGGCCCCGATCTTCAACGCGTGGTTTGGGCTCACGAGCCCGGTCAGCAACCAGGCGGTTGTGGTCGTCGTGGTCTTCTTCCCCGTCTTTGTCAACACCGCCCGAGGTCTGCTGGAGGTCGAGCCGGATCAGCTCGAACTCATGCGGTCCTACGGCGCATCGCCGCTAAGCATTCTTCGTCAGGTGCGAATACCAAACGCCGCACCGTTTTTTCTCACATCGCTTCGGCTGGCTGCGCCACTAAGCGTCATCGCCGCCATCGTGGCGGAGTACTTCGGCGGGCCCCAGGATCGGCTAGGCCCGGTCATCACCCAGAACGCCAGCTTTGCCCGTTACGACGTGGCGTGGGCCGCCATCGTCGTAGCGAGTGCGGTCGGCTTGGCCCTGTTTGTGCTGGCCGTGAGCATCGAACGGCTGGCCATGCCGTGGCGCGAACCGGTCGAGCCCATGTAGGCGGCTACGGCCGAAACTGAAAGTCTCTAATGAACAACCGGCATAACCAAGAGGGAGAATCATGACCCATCCATCCACACCAAACCAACGATCCGGGCGACGATGGTGGCGCCTGCTAGGGCTCGTGCTCGCGGTAGCGTTGATTGCTTCAGCCTGCGGAGACGACGGCGAGGACACCGCCGCCGGTGGCGCTGACTGCGACACTGTCGACGATGTGAAGCTGCAGCTCCAATGGTTTGCTCAGGCTCAGTTCGCCGGCTACTACGCCGCCGTCGATCAGGGCTTCTACGAAGCTCACTGCCTCAACGTGGAGATCGTGGAAGGCGGCGTCGATATCGTGCCACAGCAGCAACTTGGCTCAGGAGCGGTTGACTACGCCATCTCTTGGGTCCCGAAGGCTCTGGTCTCACGTGAGGAGGGCATCGACATCGTCAACGTCGCTCAGATCTTCCAACGGTCGGGCACGCTGCAGGTGTCGTTCGCCGACAGCGGTATTACCAGCCCGGAGGACTTCGCCGGGAAGAAGGTGGGCAACTGGGGCTTCGGTAACGAGTTCGAGCTGCTGGCCGGATCCCGTCAGGCCGGACTTGAGCCCGGGACCGACTATGAGCTCGTGCAACAGAACTTCGACATGTTGGCCTTGATCAGCGGCGAAATCGATGCCGCCCAGGCCATGACGTACAACGAATACGCCCAGGTTCTGGAGACGATCAATGAAGAGACTGGCGAGTTGTACACCGCTGATGATCTCACCGTGATCGACTGGAACGAGGTCGGAACCGCCATGCTGCAGGACGCCATCTGGGCCGACGGGACCAGGCTCGGCGACGAGGCGTATGACGATCAGACCACCCGGTTCGTCGCGGCGTCGATGGAAGGCTGGATCTGGTGTCGAGACAATCAGGACGCCTGTGTCGACGTGGTGTTGGCCAACGGCTCGACCCTCGGGCAGTCACACCAGGCCTGGCAGCTCAACGAAATAAACAAGCTGATCTGGCCGTCTCCAAATCGCATCGGTGTGATGGACACGGAGCTTTGGGTACAGACCCTCGATGTGTCACTGTCAGAGGGCGTGCTTGCCTCGGCTCCCGACAACGACGCCTACGCCACGCAGTACGCAGTTGATGCTCTTGCGCTGCTCGGCGATCTCGACGTCGAAGGTAACTCATGGACGCCGGTGACCGTCACCCTAAACGAGGGCGGCGACTAACGGTTTTGGCCTCGGCAGTGCCTCGCTCTGCCCTCAGGCGGCTATCGGGCCGCTTGAGGGCAGGGGTGCTCTTCGCGGTGCTCTGTTGGCGCAGCGTGAACTTTCGTCCATGGATATTTTTGACCACTACCCGTGGCTAACGTCACCGGTGGCGGCGAAGATCCGCCCGCGGACACGTCTTGACCGCGAAGTGTGGTTGATCGGCCACCAATAGTTCAAGACAGCGGACG
This sequence comes from Acidimicrobiales bacterium, assembly GCA_965216355.1. GTDB lineage: Bacteria > Actinomycetota > Acidimicrobiia > Acidimicrobiales > SZUA-35 > JAHELU01. Next base: position 4,144,681 of record CBDCFR010000013.1, on the reverse strand, counting down.
ACTCCAGTTCACCGTCACTATGGGGGTGACGTTTACACTCAGAACGTATGAGCACTGCGGTAGCCGAAGCATTTGACCGCTATCGGGTAGCCATCGAAGCAATTGGTGCGACAGTCTGCGAACGGTTGGTACCCCCGGCATCGGCCAGCGAAATCGATCGGCTAGAGACATTTCTTGGAGAACCAATTCCGAACCAGGTGCGTGACTGGTTCAGCATCGCGAACGGCCTCGACCTCGAGAAGTGTGTGGGGCTGAAGTGGCGATCATGCAATCTGTTTCCCAACTTGTGGCCTCGATCGGTTTCAGAATGTATTGACTGGCTGGAAGAGTGGGATCCCGAGAGAGCACGTCTCTACCCTCTGGCACCTCAGCTGTTTGTGCCAATCGTTTCTGATCAGTCAAAGTCTGGCGCCGTACTGCTTGTCGATATCGATACTGGGCGAGCCTCCAGTTTCGACGCCGAAAACCACGAGGTGCGCTCTGGCTACTATCACGAATCACTCGTCGACTTCATCGACGGTTGTCGCCGTATCGCTGAGGCAGGACTTGTTGCTGTAGAGGAAGGTGGGGTCAATCTCGATGACGATCACTTTCGCCCGGGCGAGCCTCGAATGTGGGATCGGCATGTTCTGGCCTCGTTCGGATTCGATCCAGATCGCCGACCTCCTTCGCAGTTAAAGCCAAGGTCGTAACGCAGCAAACAATGTCGCTTGTCTGATCTGAATCGATACCTGTCTTTTGACGAAGTGAGCCGAGTGGTGGTTATTCTGCGGATCTCATCGGGAGGAATCCGCACGGTGTCGTCGAGATCTTATGCAGCTCCCCATCGCGTTTGAGATAGCAATGGATCAAGCCGATGCCTCCCGAGTTGACCACGGGTGTCACGAGGTATCCGCCGTCGACAAGTTGTTCGATCCAGGCGAAAGCCACGGCGTGAGCGCCGGTGGTGACGATCACCCGATCGTACGGGGCGGCCGCCGCGAAGCCTTGGGCCCCATCGCCGTGCACCACCTCGACGTTGGAGACGTCGAGCGCTGAGAGCCGCCGGCGAGCTGACGCAGCCAGGTCGGCTTCCAGCTCGACCGACACCACGGCTCCATCCGAACCCACGAGATGAGCAAGCAACGCCGCGTTGTAGCCCGTTCCGGTGCCGATCTCGAGAACCCGTTGGCCGCCGCTCAAGCGAGCCATCTCCAGCATCAGGGCGACGATGGTCGGCTGCGATATGGAGCTAAGTGCCGTTCCGTCGGCGTCGGTCTTAACCGTGATCGCTACGTTGGCGTAGGCTTCCGCCTCGTCGACGCTCTCCACAAACAGGTGCCGAGGCACGGTTCGAAGGGCGTCTTCGACTTCCAGTGACGTGAGAACACCTTGCGCTCGAAGACCATCAATCATCGAGCTGCCAATCACCGCACTGACCGATTGTCGGCGGCGGCGGCGATGGCGTCGGCGATGCGGCCGAAGTCCTGGCGTACGTTGGCCGAGGTCACCCGGATATGGGGAGCATCGGTTTGGACCCGAAACGGTTGCCCCGGCGAAACGCCGATGCCGGAGGCGGCCAAGGCGACGGTCGACAGTTGCTCACTCTGTACCGGCACCCAAAGATTCAGTCCACGACCGGTGGCCAAGGCAATGTTGCGTTGACGAAGTTCGTCGGCGAGATGTTGCCGTCGTTCGGCGTAGACCGCAGCGCCACTGTCAACGATCTTGGCCACTTCTTCGCTTCGCAGCATCTCCAGCAGAATCCGCTGAATAAGGCGACTGGTCCAGCCCGGGCCCATCTGCCGCTGCTGCTGGATGATGTCGATCCCATGTTCGGGTCCGGCCAGCGCCGCGATCCTCAGGTCGGGACCATAGGTCTTCGAGAAACTCTGAATCCGGTACACCCGGTCGGGTATGGATGTCCCGAGGCTTACATCGGATCGGTGGTCGGAGGACTCGACGTGATCATCTTCGATCACCATCACCTCCGTCGGTGCCAACAGTTGGGCGAGTTCATCGGCCCGGCGCCGGGTCAGCGCGACCCCCGTTGGGTTATGAGCTCCTGTCTGAAGAACCACCGCCTGCGGCTTGCGCGTAAGGGCCGCGGCTAGGCCCTCGACGCTCAAACCCTCATCGTCGACCTCCACGCCGATGATCTCGGCGCCGGCTTGTTCGAGGTGATCGAGCACCAGGGGATAGGTCGGGTCTTCGACCACAACCACATCGCCAAGGCGTATAACCGACGAGATCACCCGGTCGAGTCCGTCATTGGCTCCGTCCAGCACAGTGAGTGCCTCGGGCTGATAGGGCCAGCGGGCGACAAGCTCCTGCTCCAACTCAGGCAGCACCGGCGGGTCGAGATACGACATGACCTCAAGGTCGACTTGGACTTTGGCCAAGATTGGTTCCAGCGGCGGCAGTAGTTCCGGGTCGGGAGTGCCGGTGCTCAAGTCGAGATCGAGGCGACGGCCGGTGATCGGCACCTGCCAATATCGGTTCCGGCCGTGTGAGGCGAACGGTCGGATGGTGGTGCCGCGTCGGCGGTCGGTGTGGATGATGCCGTGGCGGCGCATGATGGTCCAGGCAGCCGACACAGTGGACGAGCTGATACCGAAGTGTTTGGCCACAGTGCGGATCGGGGGTAGCGCATCGCCGGCCTGGAGCTCTCCGTCCGACACCATTGCGCCTACCGCCTTGGCCATCGAGTCGGCGTCGAGCGATTTGGCCCGCTCCTCAATGCCCGCAAAAAAACTTTGCATACAACAAAGTATCCCTTGTAGCTGTTCAAAAAACCACATAAGTTCATAGTTGGTCCCAGGGCCGATTTCACCGCTTGGCCTGCTCAAGCACAGCGCCGGCGAACCCCACAAGAATGACGAAGAAGAGGACACTCGCCATGGCTTCCAGCGCCGATCTCCATCAGCGGTACAGGGCGGTGTTGCCGTCGTTTGTTTCGCCTTACTACGCCGAGCCGATCGCCCTCGATCACGGTGAGGGTGGCTACGTCTACGACTTCGACGGCACCAAGTACCTCGATTTCTTCGGCGGCGTGCTCACCACTATGGTCGGCCACAACAATCCGAAGGTCACCGCTGCCGTCCAGGAGCAGGCGGCCAAGGTCATTCACACCTCAACCCTGTATCTGTCGGAGCCGATGATTGCGTGCGCCGAACGTATTGCCCGCCTGTCGGGCATCCCCGACGCTCGGGTCTTCCTCACCCCGTCGGGCACCGAGGCCAATGAGACGGCGCTGCTGCTGGCCACCTCGTATCGCAAGTCGAATCAGATCCTGGCGATGCGCAACAGCTACCACGGTCGTTCGTTCGGCGCGCAGGCCATCACGTCCCACAGCTCATGGTCGTCCACGAGTTTCACCGGCCTTCAGGTCACCTTCGTGCAGGGCCCCTACCAGTTGCGTACACCGTTCGCCGATCTCGACGAGCAGGACTACACCGACGTTTGTGTCAACGACCTCACCCAGCTGCTGTCGATGACCTCAGCCGGCGATGTGGCGGCCATGATCGCCGAACCGATTCAGGGTGTCGGCGGCTTCGCCACCCCTCCCGACGGGTTCTTCGGCTCACTGAAGAAGGAACTCGACAACCGCGGCATCCTCTTCATTTCCGACGAGGTCCAAACCGGTTGGGGGCGTACCGGTGATCACTTCTGGGGTTATCAGGCCCACGACATCGTGCCCGACATGCTCACCTTCGCCAAGGGGGTTGGCAACGGTCTCGCCCTGGCCGGTGTGGTGGCCCGAGCCGAGATCATGGACACGATCAACGTGCTGAACTTCTCGACCTTCGGCGGAACCCCGATCGCTGCCGCCGCCGGTAGTGCCACTATCGACTACGTCGTTGAAAACAACCTGCAGGCCAATGCCGCCGAGATGGGTCGCCGGTTCCGCGACGGGCTTGACGCCCTCGCCGCCGAGACCCCGTGGATCGCCGAAGTTCGTGGCCGTGGCCTGATGCAGGCCATCGAAACCGTCGAACCGGGATCGCTTGAACCTTCACCCACTCGGGCAACCGCGATGCTCGAAGGTTGCAAGGCCGCCGGTCTGCTCGTCGGCAAGGGTGGCTTGTACGGCAACGTCGTCCGCATGGCGCCGATGCTCAACGTCACAGAGGCCGAGATCGACGAAGGTCTCGCCGCTCTACGCACCGCCGCGGCGGCCATCGACTAGCTTGTCCCCAGCCATCGAGTCCATCGCCAAAATCGCACACCGTTTCACCCTTCCCAAGGAGTCCTGAACGTGAACCGCATCCATCACCTCATCAACGGCGCCGCCGTTGAAGCAACGTCGGGCCGGACGTCGCCCGTCTACAACCCGGCCACCGGCACACAGACCGCCGAACTGGGCCTGGCGTCGGTCACCGACGTCGACTTGGCCGTGGCATCGTCGAAAGCCGCCTTCAACGAGTGGAGCCAGCAGAGCCTGGCCCGGCGAACGAAGCTCATGTACAACTTCCGCAACCTGGTGGAAGCCAACACCAAGGAAATCGCCAAGCGGCTCACCGCCGAACACGGCAAAGTCCTCAGCGACGCTGAGGGGGAGGTGGCTAGGGGCCTTGAGAACATCGAGTACGCCTGTGGCATCGCCGAGCTGCTGAAGGGCGGCTACAGCTCCAACGCGTCGACCGGTGTCGACGTGTACACCATCCGCCAGCCGCTCGGCGTGGTGGCCGGTATCACTCCGTTCAACTTCCCGGCCATGGTGCCGCTGTGGACGATTCCCAACGCCATCGCCGCCGGTAACACCTACGTGCTCAAGCCTTCCGAGCGTGATCCGTCGGCGCCGATGTTCATCGCCGAGCTATTCCATGAGGCCGGGTTTCCCGACGGGGTGCTCAACGTTCTGCACGGCGACAAAGTTGCCGTCGATCGACTCCTCGAGCACGAGGATGTGGCCGCCATCTCCTTCGTGGGCTCAACGCCGATCGCCAAGTACATATACGAGACCGGCACGGCCAACGGCAAACGAGTTCAGGCTCTCGGCGGCGCCAAGAACCACATGATCGTGCTGCCCGATGCCGACATCGGCCTGGCCGCCGACGCCGCGGTTTCGGCTGCCTACGGTTCGGCCGGCGAGCGGTGTATGGCCATCTCGGTTCTGGTAACGGTTGGCGACGTGGCCGATCCGCTGCTCGAGGCGATCAAGGACCGCATGGCCAAACTGCAGGTGGGCGACGGCACCGACCCGGCCTCGGAGATGGGCCCGCTGATCACCCGTGAACACCGAGATCGGGTGGCCGACTACATCAATCAAGGTCAGGAATCCGGGGCTTCGATTCTCGTGGACGGCCGTGAGCAAAGCTTCGACAACGACGGCTTCTTCCTCGCTCCTTCGCTGATCGACAACGTCACCACCGACATGTCGGTGTACCAGGACGAGATCTTCGGTCCCGTGCTCAGCGTCGTCCGCACCGACTCCTACAGCGACGCCGTGAAACTCATCCAGGACAACCAGTGGGGCAATGGCACCGCCATCTTCACTCGCGATGGGGGAGCGGCCCGACGGTTCCAGGAAGAGGTTGAAGCCGGTATGGTCGGCATTAACGTCCCGATCCCGGTGCCCGTCGGCTACCACAGCTTTGGTGGCTGGAACGACTCACTCTTCGGCGACACCACGATGTACGGGCCCGAGGGTGTCAAGTTCTTCACCCGGCCCAAGGTGGTCACCTCCCGCTGGCCCGACCCCGGCACCAGCTCCGTAGATCTCGGCTTCCCCCGCAATCAGTAGTTCACCTGCTCATCTCGCCTGACGACGGGATGGTGCTACAAAGGGAAGTCATGTCAAAATCCACAGCCGGCCGATACAAATCGGCGCCTCGGGCGGTGTCCAAGGCCGCCATCGAGGCCCGCGACGACGCGCCCTCCACCCGGAGGGTCAACGCCGCCGCCAAGTTGCTAACCGGTCATCCCGACGATGTGGTCCGCGTGCTCGATCGCTTAGACGGTGCTGAACTGGCCAACGTCGCGGAGGCGGCCCGGCAACTTCAGCGGGAGCGGGCGGTGGCTCGGGGTGACCTTGATGCCATTCTGGCCGCGGCTTTCGAAAGCGGTTTCGGCACCGATGGTCTGGGGATGCTCCCCTGGGTCGAAGGCGATGTGGTGGTATGCCCCGGAGGCTTGGTGTCGAAATCCCGCACCAATCATCGGTGCCGCTTTGTTTCGGTCAACAACATCTGGATTTGGGAGTCCCCGGAACTCATCCGGGAGGACAAACGCTCCAATCCCGGTGCCGACGACGGCTTCCAGGCCGTAGCCCTGCTGCCGCTGGTCACCGGGATGGAACTTGACGTGGTATCGGGAAAGGCCCGACGGGGTATGCACTCGGTTGACCGAGTGGTGTCGTACGAAATCCGAAAGGGAGAGCTTGTGGAAGTCTCCCAACGCAATGTGTCGGGATCGGGAATGCAGTAGGCGTAGTCAGCTCAGGTGTCGCCGATGCCAAGCGCCGATTCGCTCCGCCACCCCATCAGGATCATCACACATCGGGAAATGGTTGCCCTTGGGCACGACCATCTCCTCAACCTGCGGCAACGCTTCACGAATCCGAGCCTGGAAGCCGAACTGGTCGTTCTTCTCGCCGTAGATCGTGAGCGCCGGCTTTCCTCCGAAGCCGCTGTCGAGCATTGAGCGCGTGTCGCCGAGCACCTGCGATCCGTCACCTTTCACCGATGCCATCAACTGATGGAAGCGGAGTCGGGCCGAGCGGTCGTCAAACCCGTTGACGAATGCCGACCGGGTAGGGCCATCAAGATGCCGTCCGATCCCACCCGCCCCTGACGTGAGACGAGGGATTAGGTTGGTGGCGACGTTGAACCGGGTGACAGCCCCGCTTGTCATCACGGCGAACATCGTCCGCAGCCCGCGCCCTTCCGGGGGCCACACAAACGTATTCATGAAGACCGTGCCGACCACCTGTTCGGGGATACGAGTGGTCAGATGAAATCCGACTCCACCGCCGAGGTCGTGCAACACGAGCGTGAAGCGATCGAGCCCGATCGTGGAAACGAATTCCTCCAAAAGATCGGCGTCGCGCCGGAGGCTTGCCGGCTCGGTGCCAACGGCGGGTGACAGGCCGGAACCGGGGAAGTCAAGCGTCACCACCCGGAAGTCGGCTTTCAATCGCTCTATCAACTGGCCCCAAATGTAGGACCACATTCCATCGTGAACGAGGAGCAAAGCTGGGCCCTGCCCCTCGTCGGTATAGGCCACCGGGTTACCGGCGACAGTGGCGGTTCTGACCTCGTGAGGCCAAACCTCGGTGGTCAACCAATCAGGCCGAGTGACGGCCCTCTGTGCGGTGTCGGTTGAACTCATTACAATCTCCTTTGCTGGATGCAGCATCGCTGCGTAGGTTCAGCGGGCCCTCCGTCGGGTTTGCAGATCAGGCGGAGGGTCGCCTGGTTTTCTTGGGAACTATTCGGGTGGGGGAGCGGCGGCCACAAGCGCTTCGGTGACGGCCAGCAGTTTCGTCAGGTCCTTGTCGATGTCGCCCGATATCAACGGTGTTTCGCTGTGATCGGTGACTCCGGAGAACATGTAGACGATTACGCCGACAACGCAGTGGAGACGCCAGAGCAACTCCTTGCGGTCGATGCTCGGCAGCGCCCGTTCGAGGGCGGCGAGAAACCGCTTTTGTGTTTCGGCGAATTGACGGACCATCAGTTGGTTCACGACGAGCTGGTTGCCGGCATCGATACCGCCGCCGTACATGCGGGCCACAAACCGTGGCAGCTCCGGGTCGCGTTGACGCAGCTCGGCGATTGATTCGAGATCGGGGAGCAAGAGGGCGGTAAGCACGGCCTTGGTATCGGGAATCGAGTTGACCTCCGCCGAGCGCTGCTCAGCCTCATCGAGCATTTCCAGACGGCGAGCGGTGATGGGACTGATTACTCGGTCGAGCACCGCCGCCAGCAGGGAGTCTTTACTTCCGAAGTGATAATTTACGGCGGCGATGTTCGCACCGGCGGAATCGGTGATCTGACGTAGGGAGGTGCCGTCGTACCCCTGACGGGCGAAGAGGACCTCGGCGGCCTGAAGGATGTCTTCTTTGGTTGTCATCGGGTCGCCTTCCGCTTTCTGTCGCTGTTAATCGAGTGGGCAGTTCAGTAAATCAAACACTCAGTCAAGCAATAAATCAAACGCTTGATTGAATCATACGTTTGAGAGTCGCTGCTGTCAAGACCCTGTACCGCTAGCCTCTACCGATGGCCAACTCGACCAGATCCGATCACGCCTACCGCCAGTTCTCGAGCCACTGGGTGTGGATTTCGATGATTTCGTTCATCGCGGCTGAAATCATCGTTGGCGGATTCCTCGGTGAACTGATCATGGGCCGCATGCTGTCGATCAACACCGGCTTCTTACTGCAAGGCCTACTCAACCTTGCTGGGTTTGTGATTGGTGGCTTTGCCATCGGCGTGATATCACCCGGCCGCAGGATCGCGGAACCGGCAGTCGCAGGCTTTGCCGCCATGGTCCTGATAGCCGTTCTGACCATCTTTGTGCCCTTCCGGTACCTGGGCTACGGTGGCCCGAGCCTCCTGTTGGCCGGCTTCCTCGCCGCTGGATTTGGTGCTTTCGGTGCCTACCTCGGGGAGCGGGTTACGGGAAACTTGCCGCCAAGCCTCTCTTAAGGTTTGGACTGGCCACTAACGATGGTTACGACGGTGACGTTATCCTCTTTGATGTTGGTAGGTGGAGGCCCCGCAGGCCCGTGGATTGGTTGAAAGTACGCGGAAACCTATGAAAGACGGTGGTTTCGAGTTTCCCGAGGAGTCGCGCTTTGCCCAGGTGGCCAAGCTCGATCGTCGTCGCTTCCTTAGGACCGCATCGATGGCCGGACTCGCCGCGGCGCTGGCGGCCTGCACCAACGACGCCGATGTATTCGCCGACGGTCTTGATCTGTCCGCCGATGGCACAGTCGCAGAGAACACGCAGGGAGCTGCCGCCTCCTCGTCGGCTGATGCTCCAGCCCTCCGAGTCGGTGAGGCGGCGAGCATGGAGCAGAGCAGCACCACCGCCTCCTCGTTGTCCGTTGATTCGTCGACCGGCGAGTCAACCGGATCATCCACCACGTCAGCCACTGACTCGGCCGGTCAGACCACGAGTTCCCAAACGGCGCCGTCGACCTCGGCCTCGAATCCAACAACCTCGACCAGCGCACCCCAATCGACCACAGCCACAACACAGCCCACCACCCAAACCACGTCCGGGGGTTCCACAACCGCCCTGCCGTCGGGCGCCACAATGTCGATCGCATTCACCTACGAACAGCAGTCCGGGGGCAAAAACGTTCCGCCGTACATCGCCGTTTGGATTGAAGACAGCGGTGGCAATCTGGTGCAGACGGTTGAGCTTTGGTATCAGCAGTTTGGGCGCGGCGAGCGGTGGCTGCCCGATCTTCGCCGGTGGTACAGCGTTGACCAGCAGCGTCTCGCCAATGGTGGCTCCGATACCGTGGCCGCCATCTCAGGGCCGACGCGTAGCCCCGGACGGTTCCAGGTCGGCTGGGACGGTCGAGCCAACGGTTCTCCCGTCGCCCCGGGCACCTACTACGTGTGCATCGAGTCGGCACGGGAGCGGGGCCCCTATTCGCTGATTCGTCGGTCGATCAATTTGAGCGGCACCTCGACGCAAGCCGATCTCGGTCGTGACGGTGAGCTGGTGGACGCCTCGGCCTCGGTTGCCGCCTAGCCTGACAGGATGGACTATCGCTCCGCCGATCTGGCGGCCCGAATCGAAGAGGCTGAAATCTACGGAGTAGCCCTTCGGACTTCGTTGCACCACGCGCCGATTCTCAGCGAGCGCATGGCCAACCATGTGCTGTTGAAACGAGAGGATCAACAGCCAACCTTCTCGTTCAAGGTGCGGGGCGCGGCCAACAAGATTCTTGGTCTACCTGAGTCCGATGTGGCCGGTGGCGTCATCTGCAGCTCGGCCGGTAACCACGCTCAGGGCGTGGCCTTGGCCGCCGCCCGTCGATCTGTGCCCGCTCACATCGTGATGCCGGAGTCGAGCCCCGAGATCAAAGTTCGGGCCGTTGAAGCCCTTGGTGGCAAAGTGCAGCTCCACGGCGACTCCTACGACGACGCCCAACGGCTGGCTCACGAACGAGCCGAAGCCGAAGGTCTCTGTTTCGTTCACCCGTTCGACGACATCGATGTGATCGCCGGTCAGGGAACCATCGGCCGAGAAATCCTCGATCAGGGCCCCGACGACATCCATGCCGTGTTCATCCCCGTCGGCGGGGGAGGGCTGGCAGCAGGAATCGCCACCTATCTCAAAGTGCGTCGCCCCGGTATTCGGGTCTACGGGGTGGAACCGGTCGATGCCGCCAGCATGCAGGCGGCACTGAAAGACGGTGTCCCCGTCACGCTGGATGCGGTCGGAACGTTTGCCGACGGCGTCGCGGTGAAACGAGTGGGGGACATCACGTTTGAGCTCTGCCGACAACACCTCGATGGCATCATCACCGTCACCACCGATGAACTCTGTGCCGGGATTCGAGACATCTTCGACGACACCAGGACCCTCGTCGAACCGGCCGGTGCCCTTGCTGTGGCCGGCATCCGTCGATATGTCGAGGAGACCGGCCTGACCGGCCGGAAACTCGTGGCCATAAACTGCGGTGCCAACATGAACTTCAACCGTTTGGGCCACGTGGCCGAACGAACAGCCGTCGGTGATCGGCGTGAGGCGCTCCTGGCGGTTGAAATCCCGGAGCGTAAGGGCAGCTTCCTCGATTTCTGTCGAGCCATCGGCGCCCGCCACGTGACCGAGTTCAACTATCGTCGCAACGACAGCGCCACGGCGAGAATCTTTGTCGGCCTGGAGCTTTTGCCCGGTGCCCGTGACCGGTACGGCTTGATCGAGCATCTGGAGCAGGCCGACTACGCGGTAACCGACCTCACTGAAAATGAGATGGCCAAGTTGCACGTACGGCACCTGGCGGGCGGCCCGGCCACCGACGTGAGAAACGAACGGCTCTATCGGTTCGAGTTTCCCGAGCGGCGAGGAGCATTGTTGCGGTTCCTGGAATCGGTGGGTGTGGATTGGAACATCACACTATTCCACTACCGCAACCATGGATCCGACTACGGGCGTGTCCTGGTGGCCGTTGAAGTCCCTCCCGAAACGAGCGACGAATTCAATCGACACCTCGATGATTTGGGTTACCGCTTCTGGGACGAGACCGAGAACGAGGCCTACAACCTCTTCCTCAAAGGCCCCCAGATCTGACCTAGAGTTCGGCCAGACTTGAGCTGATGTCCTCCACGGCCGCCTTGCCGTCGCCGAAGAGCATCAACGTGTTGTCGAGGGCAAAGAGCGGATTGGGAATGCCGGCAAACCCTGGACTGAGAGATCGTTTGATCACAACAACCGTGCGGGCCCTGTCGACATCGAGGATGGGCATGCCGGCGATCGGACTTTCCGGATTTTCTCTGGCATCGGGATTCACCACGTCGTTGGCGCCGATGATGATGGCCACGTCGGTCTGCGGGAACGACGGGTTGATGACCTCCATCTCCTTCAGCTGCTCGTAGGGCACCTCGGCTTCGGCCAGAAGCACATTCATATGGCCGGGCATGCGACCTGCCACCGGGTGGATGGCGAAGTTGACCTGGGCCCCGCGGCTCTCGAGCGACTTGGTGAGATCCCGCACTGCGTGTTGGGCTTGGGCGACCGCCATCCCATAGCCGGGCACGATGGTCACCCGCTCGGCGGTGTCGAGAATCATGGCCACTTCGTCGGCCGATGAGCTGGTGACTCGACCGGTGTAGATGTCGTCGGCATCAGCGCCCAGACCACTGGTGTCGATTGCGCCGAACAACACGTTCATCAACGTGCGGTTCATCGCTCTACACATGATGAGGGTGAGGATGAGCCCGCTGGCTCCGACCAGCGCACCGGCGATGATCAACAGCGAGTTGCCGAGCACAAAACCTGCGGCCGACGCGGCCAGGCCTGAGAACGAATTTAGGAGAGCGATGACGACGGGCATGTCGGCACCGCCGATGGGGGCAACCAGAGTCACACCCGCAATCAGCGCGACCGCGGCCAACAGCCACAACCACAGCGATGATGCGTCGGTCGTCAACATCACGGCCAAGACCACCGAAATGGCGACGAGGCCGATGTTAAGCGCCCGCATGACCACCGGTTGAGCCATGTTGACGTTCCAGACTTCCTGGAGCTTGGCGAACGCCACGAGGCTGCCGGTGAAGGTGACCGACCCAATGAGAATCGTTAACGCTCCGGCGGCCAGGAAGTCGGTGCTTGGAGCCCCGCTCGCGCCATCGGTGAGGTCGAATGCCTGTTCCAGAGAAGCGCCGCCGACGAGCAGCGAAGCGATGCCACCGAAGCCGTTGAACAGCGCCACGAGCTGGGGCATGCCGGTCATCTGAACGTAGGTGGCCAAGGCGGCACCGATGCCGGCGCCAATGACCACCCCGAAGGTAAGAACCCAATAGTCGATGATGTTCTGATCGAACAGGGTGACGACGATGGCGATGAACATGCCGGTCGCGCCCATGAGGTTACCCTGAGCCGCGGTGCGAGGTCGGGAGAGTCGTTTCAGCCCAAGGATGAACAGCGCAGCCGAAATGAGATAGCCGATTTGAATGACGGTGTCCACGGATCAGCGCTTACGGTTGAACATGCTGAGCATGCGGTGGGTGACAAGGAAACCGCCGACCACGTTGATGGTCGCCAAGGTGACCGCTCCGAAACCGAGCACCGTGGTGAGCACGGAGTGGTTGGAGCCGGCGGCAACGAGCGCTCCAATCAATGTGATGCCGCTGATGGCATTGGATCCGGACATCAGCGGTGTGTGTAGGGTCGGTGGCACTTTGCTGATCAGCTCCACCCCCAAGAACACCGCCAACACGAATAGCGTAAGCGCCAGGAGAAAGGTCATTCTTCTTCATCCCCTTCGATCATTGAGTCTTCATCCCCGTCGATCATCAAGCCTTCGAGCGGGGCCAGGCCGAGTTTGGCCCGAACCCGTGGGTGAACCACATCGCCGTCGAGCCCGACCACGGTTCCGGCCGTAATCTCATCGGCCATGTCTATTTCAAGGCGGCCGCCGTCGCCGGTCAGGTGGCGGATAAGTGTCACCACGTTGTTTGAGAACATGAGGCTCGACGTTGCTGCGGCTCGAGACGGAAGATCGGTGGGGCCGAGAATCAAAACGCCGTCGTGCTGGACCTCGCCGTCGGCATCGGTGAGACGACAGTTGCCTCCTCGTTCGGCCGCCAGGTCGATAATGATCGAACCGGCCCGCATTGCATCAACCATTTCGGTGGTGATGAGCTCGGGGCTGGCGGCTCCGGGGATCGCAGCCGTTGAGATCACCACGTCGGCGTCGGCCACGTAGGGTAGGAGCGCCTCGTTCTGGCGGCGATTGAGATCGTCGGATTGTTCTTTGGCGTAGCCGCCGGCGTCTTCACTCTGACCGGTTTCGAGATCGAGAACGATCGGCTTGGCGCCAACGGATTCGATCTGTTCCATGGCCGCCGGGCGAATGTCGTAGGCTTCAACCACGCCACCAAGGCGTTTGGCCGTGGCAATGGCCTGGAGGCCGGCCACACCGGCGCCAAGCACAACGACTTTGGTGGGGGGTACGGTGCCGCCGGCCGTCATCAACATGGGAAACAATCGGGGCGACCGGCTCGCGGCGAGGAGAACCGCCTGGTAGCCCGCAACCGTGGCCATCGACGACAACACGTCCATGCTCTGGGCTCTGGTGATGCGGGGTATCAGCTCCAGCGACACGATGGTGGCGCCGGTGGCGGCGAGCGCTTCGGCTCGCCCCGGATCCCATAGCGGATCGTGGAGAGCCATAACGGCGTGGTTCTTGGTCAACCGAGACCAGCCGGGCTGGGTGAGTTCGTCGATGGCGGGGCCGACCGTCTGCACGATCACACCGCCGTCTCCAATAACCGAGCCCTGCTGTTCGACGATGGCGCCGGAGTCCCGGTAGTCGGCGTCGGAGATGCCGGCTTTCAGCCCGGCGCCCACCTCGACAAAGACCTCGTGCCCGTCGGCAACCAGCTTGGCGACACCGGCCGGGGTCAACCCAACCCGTCGCTCACGGCTTTGCGCTTGTCGGGGTACGCCAATTCGCATGACTACTTCCTGTGGACGCCAGTGGAGCAGATTTCGCGAGCTGCGAAAGACGGCCTACCTAATTACGTAAGCCGCCGACAAGAGCCTACAGGCGGCCTGCGGCAACGAGACCGAAGGCCAGCAGTCCTATGGCAATCCTGTAGTAGCCAAAGACGTCGAGGCTGCGATCTTGGAGCCACGACACCATCCAGCGGATGGAAGCCAACGCCGCCAGGAACGCCACGACCAGACCTACCAGTGGGGTGAACCAGCCGAAGAGGTCGATCAGTTGGCTGCCATCCTCGGCCGCGGTGACGATGGTGGCGGCGCCGAGGGTGGCCAGGCCGAGCAGGAAGGAGAACTCGACGGCGGCGGACAGCGAGAGTCCGACCAAGACTCCGGCCACGATGGTGATGAGACTTCGGCTGGTGCCCGGCCATAGCGCAATCGCTTGGGCCATCCCGATCAGCACGGCTTGGCGGGCGGATATGGCGCTGAGTTCGGTTCCGGCCCGCTGCAGCAACCCGCTGCGGGTAAGGGCGATGATGGCCAGACCGCCGACGAGCCAGGCGATGGCAACCGGTTCGACGCCGAACAGTCGCGAGCGGACCGTTTCCACCAGGAGCAGCCCGATTATCGCTGTCGGGATGAAGGCCGCTATGACCGCCGTCAACACACGGCGCCCGTCCTCGCTGCGGCCGAGGAGCCCGTCGAACATCTGAGCCACCCGTTCTCTGTAGAGAACAAATACGGCGAGAATGGCTCCAGCCTGGATGCAGATGGCGTAGGTGTCGAGCGCCTCCTCCGCCTCCTCGGTCGTCGCCAAGCCCAGCAGTTCGGTTGTGACCAACAGGTGGCCGGTTGAGCTGACCGGAAGGTACTCCGTGAGCCCCTCCACCAGTCCCAGGATGACCGCCGACAACACCGAGAGGGTGGGGACGTCGGCCTCTTGAGCAGGCAACCAAAACGCCAAGGCCGGTTGGGTGGCGGTCAGAACAAAGGTGACAACGGCGGCGCCGAGCACGACCAGCCGGACGATGCCGGAGGTGCTCCATGCCGGCGCGCCTTCATGGCCGCGCCAGCGGTTTGGGGTCCCATTCATTGCCGCGCTGTCGAAGAGTCGACTTAACATCGACCGACACCATAGGCGCCGTCGGCGCCTTTACCCCGGCACCGTCATGTTTGTTAACGGAGAGATAACCGCGGCCGCCGTCGCCGGGCCTATCCTCGCCTCCCATGGATCGAGGAAACGCGGCGTCAACGGATGCCGAGCTGACAACCACCGAGATCTCGGCCGTCACCGAGCTTGTGGCCGCGGCCAGCCGAGAGTCGTTGCGATGGTTTCGGCCCCGCACAACCGGAGCGGTGCCATCCGACGGTCAGCTCTCGGTTGAAAACAAGTGGGCTCAGTCCGGAGGATTCGATCCGGTAACCGAAGCCGATCGCGCGGTCGAACGATTGATACGCGATGCCCTGGCCGAGCTCTTCCCAGCGGACACCATCACCGGCGAGGAATTTGGAACCGAAGGCGAAGGGCGAAGGGAGTGGTTCATCGATCCGATCGACGGCACCCGGGCCTTCATCTCGGGTCAGCCGATGTGGGGGACGCTTGTCGGCCTGGTTGCCGAAGGCTCGCCCGTGGCGGGCTGGATGCACATCCCAACCCTTGGTGAGACCTATGTAGGCCTGCCTGGTCGAACCGATCTGGTAGTCCCGGCCGCATCGATGGTTGCGGGGACCGGTGAAACCAGTATCACCCTCAAGTCTCGTTCTACGTCGAAGTTGGATGACGCCGTGGCGCTGAGCACGGACCCCTCGATGTTTGCGGCCGGCCCGGAGTTCGACCGGTTCGCAGAGCTTGTCCGCAAGGTGAAGCTTCATCGGTACGGCGGAGACTGCATGAACTACGCCTTGGTGGCCAGTGGCGACGCCGATCTGGTCGTCGAGAATCAGCTCGCCCCGTACGACATTATTCCGCTGATTCCGATAATCGAGGGTGCCGGCGGACTGATCACCGATCTTGAGGGCAACCTGCCGCTCAACGGGGGCTACGTCGTGGCTGCGGCCAACGCCTCACTTCATGCTGCGACCCTGGAGTTCCTGAATCGGTAGCCGCGCCGGACTCCAAACAAGGCGCTCCGCGCCGAAGCCGCTAATGTTCGACGTCGATACCTCGAAGCCCGGCCCACAGCAGGTTGGTGATGTCGGCCGCCAACCGTTCAGTGCTGATGGAAGCCGCCGGGTCGGTCTTGGCATGGCGCATCATCGCTTCGGCCAGACCCATCACCCCGTAGGCCATGGTCTGGCGGCGCCGCTGCTCAACCGACGGAACGTCGATGAATGTGGAGATCGCCTGGGCCAATGATCGTTCGACGCCGGAGGTCAACGCCGCCCACTCCGGATCCTGGCGATTGGCCCCGCTGAAAAGCAGACGGAAGCCGTCGGGATCTTCTTCCACGAACTGGGCGTAGGCGCCGATGCCGGACTCAACCCGCTGACGGGGCGAGTCTGAATCGGCTGCCGCATTCACGACGGCCGACTGCAGGCGGGCCCCGATGTCTTCCAACACGTTGCGATATAGATCTCGTTTGGACTTGTAGTGCTGGTACAGCACGGGTTTGGTCACCCCGGCCGCCGCGGCGATCTCGCTCATGGTGGTCTGGTGATATCCGTTCTTGGCCATCACTCGACGGGCCACGGTGAGCAGCTGGCGTTTGCGCTCCGGCCCCGGAAGGCGCCCGCTCACCAGTCGCCGTCCCTGTCGGCCCGGTCGGCCGCTTTGATGGCGTACTTCATGACCATGGCAGGAGCCAGGATCAACGAACCGCCAATGAGACAGACCGTCAGCGCGGTGGCCATAGCCGGACTGAACCGGGTGAAGAGGGCGACAAAAAACAGCACCATCGCGACGGCGAACAATCCGTAGCCCACCCGCATGGCGTTGGCCACCAATCGAGCGACACGGGCCCGTTTGGCCAAGATCGGATCGGTGGCCGATCCATCAGCCGATTCGTCGACGGTGTGGCTTGTCATCGGGTGAACCCAACGAGGGTCTTGCTCATACGTCGGGCAACGCTCGCCCCCACCATCGCCGTGGTCATGGCGCCAGGATAGCGGCCCGACGGTGAGCCGCTGCGGTCCAACGGCTGATCAGAACGCCGGCAGGAGCTTGTTGAGATAGGTGAAACAGGCGAACAGGCTGGCAGCGAAGGGCGCAGCGGCCAGGACATACGCCGGCAGGGGGCGCCACTTGCGGCCCAGCACCCAACCCGCAAGACCTACGACGAAAGTAACCGCAGCCCAGATCAGCGTCGGGTTTGTGTGTTGCCGCTGCCAACCCAGCGATTCCTCAAAGGAATCGTCTGCCGCGTTGTCGAGACCGACCTCGGCCGTCGCCTCGAGTGAGGAGTCTTCGGGCTCAATGTCGGCCGGGATCGGCGTCGCCGGAGCCGGCGCTGAGTCGAGGACGGCAGTGACGATGATCCGTTGGGCGGCCGATCGTTTTGGATGGCACGCGGTCAACGTGAGTCGGCTGTCACCTTTGTCGTCAAGAACCCAAGTCTCCGATGGATGCACTATGAAGTGCCCAACTGAGGATCCGTCGTCGGTTTCGTGGGCCTCGACGACATACGTGAACCGACCCTGGAGCGTGTCGACGACGATTTCGTCACCGGGTAGCAGCTGGTCGAGGTCGTGGAATGGTGCTCCGTAGGTGGTTCTGTGACCGGCGATCGCAGCGTTTCCGGGCTGGCCCGGAAGAGGGGTCTGGGGATAGTGGCCGGGGCCTTTTCGCAGGTCGTCCCGATCGACTCCTTGAAGGTAGGTCTTGTCAACCCCAATGGATGGAATGATGATTCGTCCCGCGGCTTCGCCCGGCCTTGGGATGTCTTCCAGGTCGAGCATGGCCGGCTGCACGGTGCCGGAATGGGTCGATACCGTGTCGGCGACGGTCCCACCGAGGCCTGATTCGGACGTACCTACCAGTTGGTCAGACGCCGTCTGAACCTCGTCGCTGCTTCCACCTACCGCCGCGAGCCGGGACAGGAATTCGGCGTCCAGGTCGTCTTGAGCTTGAGCCTCGGCCAGGCTCGTGCCCCAGTACTGAAACGCGGCAAACGAGAGCACAAGGAGTCCGAGGGTGATCAGTATCCGGCCGAGGCCGCCGAGGATTCGAGCTAGGAGTGAAGACATATCAGAGCCGCATTTAGCAACGGGACAGCGAGGCCCGTTCCAGTGGGGCAACCAGGGCCACCCCATCGTTGTTCCATCGGCAGCTGATTTGGGCCGTTGACCTAAGCCATTCGGCCTATCGGCCGCAAGAGCTGAAACGGGGCTCTGTTTAGCTTTTGGCAAAGGCGGCCGAAACCGGTCGGCTTCGGCCAAAGGCTGGCGTTCGCCCCGTATCGTGGAAGGCGGTGAGAGATTCGGATCCTGAGTCCAGTTTGCAGACGCCGCTCCCTCAGCCGATTGTTGAGCTATCGGGGGCGATTAGTCTGATTGGTGGCTTTCCCGCGCTGGCAGGCGTGGATCTCAGCATCAACGATGGCGAGATCGCCGTACTTCGTGGTCCGAACGGGGCGGGCAAGAGCACCCTTTTGCGGCTCTGCGCCGGTCTGGCCCCGTTGAACGATGGGTCCGGAACGATCATGGGCCACGACTTGTCCAGCCGAACCGCCCGGCGACGGATTCGGCGCGAGTCCGGGCTTCTCGCTCACCAGACGTTTCTCTACGACGAGCTCACCGTCGAGGAGAACTTGATGTTCTGGGCCGAGGCCAATCGGGCCGACCTGAGCACCGTCGACCCGATTCTCGATCGGCTTGATTTGGGCGGCCGACTTCGGACGGTCAAGATCTCCGGGCTTTCCGCCGGACAGAGGCGCCGAGCCTCAGTGGCGGTGATGGTTTGTCGGCGTCCGAAGCTGTGGCTTCTCGACGAACCTCATGCCGGCCTCGATCAGGCCGGCCGTGATTTCATCGACGAGATCGTGCGTCATGCCGTGCGTTTCGGGGCCACGGTGATCATCGCCTCCCACGACCATGCGCGAGTTTCCGGACTGGCCACCCACACGGTTGAGCTTGTCGGCGGCACTGTAACCAAAAGCACCGTGACGAAGAGCGAAGCCGGCGCCGGTAATGCCGACGAGAGCGAGAGCGGCATTGGCCTTACGGCCGACAGCGAATCGGGGAACCATGTTTCGTGACGCCTGGCTGATGGCTTCAAAAGACATCAGGATCGAACTGGCCACCAAGGTCGGGCTGGGCCAGATCCTTCCTTTCGGTGCATTGGTCCTCGTGCTATTCGGATTGGCGATCAATCCCGATCTGGCCGTTGTCGGCAAAGGGCGCTCGGTATTGGCACAGATCGCCCCCGGCCTGTTCTGGATCACCGTGTTTCTCGCCGCGTTGCTCACC
The DNA here is from genome assembly GCA_965216355.1 of Acidimicrobiales bacterium. Classification (GTDB taxonomy): domain Bacteria; phylum Actinomycetota; class Acidimicrobiia; order Acidimicrobiales; family SZUA-35; genus JAHELU01. The sequence goes on along the minus strand of CBDCFR010000013.1, from coordinate 4,125,166 downwards.
CTTGGCCGTTCGTTCGCCGTGGAGTCGACCGACGGAAACCTCGATGCCCTCAAGATGGCGGGTCTTGACCCGGCCGGGATCTTTATGGGCAAGGCGGCTGCGGTGGCCGCCCAGCTTTTTGTGCTGCAGGTCTTGCTTGGACTGGGGGCGTTTCTGCTGTACGGCCCGCCGCTTGGCAATTTCGTTCTGTTGATCACCACTGTGATCCTGGCCACATTGGCCATCACGGCTGCGGGCACCGTGTATGCGGCGGTAGCCTCGGGTTTACGGGTTCGCGATACCTTGGTACCGCTACTCGTGCTCCCGGTACTGGCACCGGTGCTCTTGGCGGCTACAAAAGCCACTGAGGCCGCCCTGTTCGGACCGATCGACAATGGTTGGTCCTGGGCCATGTTGCTGGGCGTTTTCGCTTTACTTTATGCCGGGGTCGGAATGCTGGCCTTCGCGCCGATAATGGAGGAGTCGTGACCAACACCAGTTCGAGGGCGACCTATGTGGTCGGCTGGGCGTCCGTCATCGCCTTGGTGATCGCCGCCGCCTTCGCTCTTTGGTTGTCGCCACCCGAGGTCAATCAGGGTGATGCCGTCCGGCTCATGTACCTGCATCTTCCAACCATCGCCGTCTCCTACATCGGCTTCGGCATCACGTTTCTCGGCAGCGTCATCTACCTCCGCAACGGTAGTGTGTTCTGGGATCTGCTGGCCGGAGCCGCAGCCGAGGTCGGCGTGCTGTTCACTGCCCTGCTTCTGATCACCGGAGCGCTTTGGGGTAAACCAACGTGGGGCACGTATTGGGAGTGGGATCCCCGCCTCACCGCCACCACGGTGATGTTCATCATGTACATCGGATACTTGGCCATCCGCCGGTTGGAGCTTCCGCAGGAAGTACGTTCTCGACGGGCCGCGGTTCTGGGCATCATCAGCATCATCAACCTGATCATCGTCCGCTATTCGGTCCAGTGGTGGCGAGGCCTCCATCAAGGGGTCACGATCGATGCCATCGACACACAGATCGACGGGCTGATGCTGTTCACCCTTTTCCTCTCCGTGATTGCTTTCATCATCTTCGGAGCCTGGCTCCTTATCCACCGTTTCCGGGTTGCGTGGCTGGAACGCCAGGTTGAAGACATGCGCCTCGCTCGGGCTCTGGTGGAGCGGCGGGCCGAATCAGGCAACGCCAACGCCGATTGGGGGATGGCGTAATGGGTTGGTCTTTTGTCATCGCCGGCTACGTAATCGTGGCGGTCGTTCTCGCCGGCTATTCGGCCTGGGTCCTGGCCCGGGGTCGAAAGTTGTCGTCGGAGGTGCCAGAGGAAAGGCGCCGGTTCCTTGACTGACCTCGATCTGACTCCCCGGGAAATTCCCGATACGCCGAAACGTTCCTGGCGTAACTGGCTGATCATGGGGGCCCTTGCCTTGGTAGGCGCTGTTGTGCTCTACCAAGCTCTGACCAGCGCCCGGGTGTACTTTCTCAACGTCGACGAAGCGGTGGAGCGCCAGAGCGAACTAGGTGACGACACGTTCAACATGCAGGGAACGGTCATCGACGAACCCACCACCGCAGCCGACGGCTCCATGCTGTTCACCATCACCTTTGGGGGCGAAGACGCCTCGATTCGACACATCGGCGATGAGCCGACCGACCTGTTTGGCGTCGGCGAACCCGTCGTGGCCAAGGGCCGCTGGGAAGGTGACGTCTTCGTCTCCGAGCAGGTGTTGATCAAACACTCCGAGCAGTACGTGGAAGACAACGGCGACCGTCTCGACAGTGTTGAAGAGGTCGATGTTGAAGAGTACGACGCCGACGAAGACGATCCCGCCCAATCCGAACAGGGTCAATGAACTCGATACTGGGGTTCGCCTTCGTTTCCCTGGGTCTGGCCGGCTCCGTGTTGGGAGCAGCCGGAGGCACCTACGCACTCACCTCGCTCGACGACGCCAGGCGGCCGAAGTTCTTACGAACCGTTCGGCAGTGGACGTGGCTCGCTATTGCCGCCGCAGTCGGGGCCTTTGTTGTGATGGAGATCGCTCTCTTCCAGCGCGACTACAGCGTTTCCTACGTCAGCGAGGTCGGCAGTAGCTCCACGCCGCCGCTGTTCAACTTCGCCTCCCTATGGTCGTCGCTCGAAGGTTCGTTGCTGCTCTGGGTTCTGGTCTTGGCGCTGTACATCGGTGCCGTGCTGGTCAAGTTTCGGGCGAGGCACACCGATCCGCTTTTTAACTGGGCGTTGGTTGTACTGCTGATCGTGTCGGCCTTCTTCTTTGGCCTGCTGGTCGGCCCGGCCAATCCCTTTGGATCCGTTGAGATCCCTGCCGGATTCGAAGGCCCCGGCCCCAACCCCCTCCTGCAGAACCATGTCCTGATGGCGATTCACCCGCCCATGCTGTACTTGGGGTACGTAGGGTTCACGGTGCCTTTTGCTTTTGCCATCGGTGCTCTCATCACCGGCCGGATCGGTGAAGGCTGGCTGGTGGAAACCCGCCGCTGGACGGTCATCGCCTGGGGATTCCTCACTTTGGGAATCGTGCTGGGGGCGTGGTGGAGCTATGAGGTGCTGGGCTGGGGTGGCTACTGGGCCTGGGATCCGGTTGAGAACGCCTCGCTGCTGCCGTGGCTCACCGGCACCGCCTACATCCATTCGGTCATGGTTCAGGAACGCCGGGGCATGCTTCGGGTCTGGAACCTTTCGCTGGTGTGCGCCACCTTCTCGCTTACCATCCTTGGCACCTTCCTTACTCGGTCCGGTGCCGTTGAATCCGTGCACGCCTTTACGGCCGGTGCGGTTGGTCCGGCCTTGCTCGTGTTCTTCGCCATCGTCGCCGGAGTTAGCATCGGGCTTATCGGCTGGCGGGGTGACGAGCTTCGATCCTCCGGCGCCATCGACGCTCCGTTGTCGCGGGAAGGCTCGTTCCTGGCCAACAACGTCGCCTTCGGTGCCATGGCCTTTGTGGTGCTGCTTGGCACGGTGTTCCCACTATTGATTGAGGCTTGGGACGGAACCCGGTTGACCATCGGACGTCCGTACTTCGACTCGATGGCCCGCCCAATCGCGATGGTCATTCTGTTTCTTATGGCCAGCGCTCCAGTTTTGCCGTGGCGCAAAGCCAGCACCGAGGTGCTTTCCGAGCGACTGTTCTGGCCCGCCGTGGCCGCGGTGACCTCGATGGCGTTGGCCCTCATTCTGGGCGCTCGAGGTTTCTATCCCGTGCTCACCTTCGGCCTTGGAGGGTTTGCCGCCGGCGCGGCGTTGCGCCAAATCGTCTTGGCCACCCGCCGCCAAGGGTGGCGGGGATTGGTCGGGCGAACCAATGGTGGCATGGTCGTTCATCTCGGAGTGGTGCTGCTTGCCGTCGGCTTGGCCGCCAGTGAGGCCTACAAGGCCGAGCGCACGGTCTCGCTCAACGTTGGAGAGTCGGTCACGGTTGAAGGGCATGAGTTCCGGTATCTCGAACCCGGTGCTGATATCAACGACCGTCGTCTTCGAGTGTTCGCCACCATCGAGATCGACGGAGACAAGATCAATCATCCGGCCACCACGAACTTCCGGCAAACAGGGATGACGGTTCCCACACCTTCGGTCCGTTCGGGATTCACCCAAGACATCTTCCTCGTGCTGGCGACAACACCCGACCCCGATGACGACTCCATCGATCTTCGTATCATTATCCGCCCAATGGTGGCGTGGATCTGGACCGGGGGCATCCTGATGGCCCTCGGCACGATTCTGGCCGTATTCCCAGGTCGTCGGCGACGTGGTACCGAGCCCACGTCGGCCAACGTCGGCCCGGCTTCAGGATCGCAGTCCTCGGCTGACGCCCAGCCTGGAAGCGATAGCTCGGATGCCGCCAACTCGTCGGCCGAGTTAGCCGAGGACTCTGGGAACGAAGTCGCTGAACCCGGAGACGCCGAAGATGAACACGAGATCGCCGGTGTCTGACGTTCAAGAACCCGCAGAGGTCGAATCCGTCATCTCCGACAGCGAGGTTGATTTCCTCGACGAGATCCCCGTGCCGGCCAGTGCCGGATCGGGCGCCGCTCGCAAGACGGCGATTGCGGTCGGGTTGGTGGTGGCGGCGCTGATCGTCGTCCTGGCGCTAGGTGGTGGTGACGACACTTCCGAAACCTCGGCCCTCATCGGCAAACGCGTCCCTGCGGTGGCCGGAACCGATCTACAAGGCGACTTCTACGACATCGACGACAGGCGCGGTCAGTGGGTGGTCGTCAACTTCTTCGCCACCTGGTGCCCACCGTGTGTGGCCGAACACCCGGAGCTCCTGGCGACATCGGAGTGGGGGAGTGCCCGCGGCGATGTGGAACTGGTTTCGGTGGTGTTCAACGAACCTGATCCCCGACCGGTTAGGCAGTTCTTCACCGACCGAGGTGGCGACTGGCCTGTCATCTATGGCTCACCTCGAATCCCGATCGACTTCCAGGTGGCCCAGATCCCGGAGACCTTTGTCGTCTCGCCCCGGGGCCAGGTGGTGGCTCACGTCGCCGGTGAAACCACGCAGGCCGAGCTGCAGTCGATCATCGAGGCTTTCGAACAAGCCGGATCCCAGACAGGAGATGGCTAGTGGTGGAATCGACACCCTCCCCGAAGCCCGGCGCCAAATCCAGGGTGTCCCGTCCGGTTGCCTGGATCGGGATCGTGGTTGCCGTAATTGCGTTGTTGGCGGTATCGGTCCTCGACACCGGTGGCGCTGAGACCGACAGCGAACGCATCCAGCGGCTGAACGAGTCGTTTGCCTGCCCCGAGTGTTCCGGTGAGAGCGTGGCGGAGTCGAACCACGCCGTGTCGGCCACCATTCGACAGTTCATCGGTGAAGAGGTCGCAGCTGGAGCCGATGATTTGGAGATCCGAGACCAGCTTGTGACCAACTACGGCACCGAAGTGTTGCTCAACCCACCAGCCGACGGCTTTGCCGCCCTCGTGTGGATCCTGCCGGTGATTGTGCTCGTTTTCAGCTCGATGGCCGCCGGTTTGGCGTTTACCCGGGCGGGTCCCAGAGCCGATCGTCAGGCAACCGACGAAGACCGGCGTCTTGTTGAGCAAGCCCGCCGTAGTTTCGCGGCCGGAACCGCCGAATCCGGCAAGCGGTCGTGAGTAGCCAATGACCAACATGCAGAACGAAGATCTTCAGCAGCTTCTCACGTCGCTCGACGACCTCGACGCTGAGTTCGAAGCCGGCGATCTCGAGCCCGAAGACTATGAGGCGCTACGCAACGACTACACAGTCAGGGTTGCCGACGCCGTTCGGGCCAGTGGCCAAGCTGAGGCGGGCACAGAGGGGGCCCGCCAACGGTCATCTTCGGAGACCGCTGAGTCCCCGGCTGCAGTTGGCGGCAGCGGCCGACGCCTTGTGATCGTGGCCACACTGCTGTTGTTTGCGATTGGAGCTGGATGGCTGCTGGCCCGATCGGCGGGCGAACGAGGCATCGGCGACGTTCTGACCGGAGGCATAGACGTATCGGCACGGCAACGGGTTGTCGACTGTCAGGAGCTGGGCTCGACCCAAGGGCTTCTACTTGAGGCGATCCAGTGTTTCGACGATGTGCTGATCGATAATCCCGACAATGTCGAGGCGCTCAGCTATCGAGCCTGGTTCCTCGTCTTGGCCTCAAATGCCGGCTCGGAGGTCACCGACGAACGGCAAACCGAGCTGCTTGACGCTGCCGCCGTGTACCTCGACCAGGCGATCTCCATTGACGCGGACTATCCCGATGCCAAAGCGTTCCGGGCCATCGTTGCCGATCGGCAAGGTCAGCCGGATGCCGTCTGTCAACAGATCGCCGATCTCACCGCCGTCGACCCACCGGCGTTCTTCTTCGATCTGGTACAGCCGATCGCCGATCGCAACAGTTGCTGAGGCCGCTCACAACTCCGGTCACGAGCGACGTCGATCAGCCTTGATACGACGACCGAGGAGTCAGATATTTCGCCTCGGTCCAACGATCGCCATCACGGGTGAGTTTCCAGATCGACGCCCGCTCACACCCGCGCCCTGAAACCGGGATGCCCTGGTGGGCCAGATGCTCGACGATCGCAGGAATCAGATTGCCGTGAGAACAAACGGCCACGTTCCCATGGCCGTCGTGGCGGTCACAGGCCTCCTCAACCACCGACATCACCTCCGGCAGGCCCACGTCCTCCCAAAGATCCTCGTGCTCGATCACCGACAAACCGATAGCCTCGGCCACCGGTTCGATGGTCTGAACGCAGCGGGTGGCCGGGCTCGAGTACAAGGCGGCCAGGGATGTAGATGAGAGAAATCCGGCCAGCTCATGCGCCTGCTCCCTGCCCTCATCGGTGAGTTGCCGGTAGCGGTCGTGCGAGCCGAACATACGTGAGCCGGCATGGGCGTGGCGGATGAGAAAGACATCCATCGTGCGGTAACAGTATCCGAAGGTGGTCTCGAAGGCTAGATTGCGGTCCAGCCTCCATCGACGGCCAGCACTTGCCCGGTCACGTAGCTCGACGCGTCGGAGGCCAAAAACAGCAACGGCCCATCGAGTTCATGATGTTGACCCGGACGTCCCATCGGTGTGTTCGAGTTGATGTAACCTCGACCCGACTCGGTCTCGAACATCTCATCGGTCATCTCGGATGCGAACCAACCCGGAGCAAGGGCGTTCACCCGGATGTTCTTCCGGGCCCATTGTGAGGCCAGTTCTCGTGTGAGGTTGTGCAGGCCTCCCTTTGAAGCTGCATAACCGGCGGCCCGAAGCCTCCCTCCACCGCCGACACCCATCACCGAGCCCGTATTGATGATCGAACCCGGGCGTCCTGCGTCGATCATCCATCTGGCCGCCGCCCGGCTTAGCTCAAACGGGGCAACGAGATTGATTGTCAACTCCCCGACAAAGCCATCGCGGCTGTCGTCCACGGCCGGGAGGACCCGGGAGATCCCGGCGTTGTTGACCACCACGTCGACGGCCCCAAAGGACTCCACGGCGGCCGCCACCAACAACTCAGCGGCATCGGCGTCGGTTATGTCGCACGCCACTGGAACCACTGATTGAGCTGCAGTTCCACCGTTGAGATCAGCGGCCAGCTCGTTGAGCCGATCGGCTCTCCGTGCTGCAATAACAATGCGAGCGCCCGCTCCGTGCAGCACCTCGGCGAAGCGTCGCCCCAGGCCGGAGCTCGCCCCGGTGAGGATCGCAACTTTGTCGGTCAGATGAAATGACGGCGGCAAGGGTTCGGTCATGTCTTGAATACTGCCAGTATTTGGCTCGTGACCCGCCTTTTCCAGATCAGGTCCAACCGTCGTCGCAGTGGTGCTGAGCCGAGGGTGCTGTCGCGTAGGCGCCCGTTGATGGTTGTACTGCTCGCTCTGGGAATCGTGCTTCTCTTGCCGGCATCGGCATCGGCGACGTGGTCCTTGGTCGCCGTCGACGAAGGCACGGGCGAGGTCGGAGTGGCTATGGCCGCCTGCGGATCGGCGGCCGTTCTGGGAGATGCCGATCAGGTCCTCGGACCAGCGGTGCTGGTGCCCGGTCGTGGAGTTGGAGTTGTACAGGGCGTGGTTCGACCGGAGTCGATCGCCGAGATGGAAGCCCTCATCGGGGGAGCCAGCCCCTCGGCTACTGCGATTATCGAGTCGCTCCTCGCCGCCGAGGATGACCCCGATCTAATTGAGGTCCGCCAGTACGGCCTGGCTCTCCTCAACGGGACCGATCGGGTGGCGTCTCACAACGGTGATCTGACCGATCAGATCTCCCATACCGTGTCGGGGACCGACGTGGTTGCGGTCGGAGTGCGAACCGTCGATCAAGCCGTTGTCGATGAGGCGCTCCGGGCGTTCTCCACTGCCCGCAACGAGGGTTTGTCGTTGGCGGAGTCGTTGACGCTTGGTCTCCAGTCGGGTTCGTCGGCCGGCGGTGACATCGACTGTGCCCAAGACCAGACGGCGTTGTTCGCCCATTTGGCCGTAGCTCATCCGGCTGACGGCGATGGGCGCTCGCCGTCGACGTTGTTGACCGTGACGGTCGATGCCGATGATGGTCAGAATCCGGTCGAACTCTTGGTGGGTGCCTACCAGGATGGGCAGCGAGGCTGGATAAATGCCGGCATGCGGTCCCCGACATTGGTGCCCCGTTGGCTTATCTTGGTTGTTGGTTTGGCGATGGCCGCCGCCGCGGTGGCCGTGATCCGGCGAGGCATGGGTTTCTCCGGGTAGTTCATATGTGAACCAAAAGGAGCGACAATGGTGTTGGCTGTTGTCCGTATTCGATCCTGGCCTACACGTTGGATACGATGAACGTCGAAGTTCGGTTGTCAGGGCGAGGGTGAAAGATCACCAGTGACTACGAGTTCAATCGATCTCGGTCTCAGAGGTCTCCGCAATATAGAAGTAATTGGATCCGGTGGGTCGGCCATCGTATACAAGGCTGTCCGAGAGGTTCCCGGCCGGTTTGCCGTCGAGGATACGGTGGCGATCAAGGTCTTACGGTCCTCGTGGGACAGCGCCGCCCGCCGTCGCTTCGAGCGCGAGCAACGGGTGATGGATCGGCTTTCCGACACGGCGGGATTCGTGCCGATTCTGGAAACCGGTGAGACCGATGACGGTTCTCCGTACATCGTCATGCCCTATTACGAAGGTGGTTCGCTGCAACAGCGGATTGCCCGCAACGGTCCGATTGGCTGGCCGAGGGCGGTCCGGTTGGTGGAGCAGGTGGCCCAGACGTTGGTCGAAGCCCACCAACTCGATGTGTTCCACCGCGACATCAAGCCGGCCAATATCTTGCTGTCGGAGGCCGGTCGGCCTCACGTGGCCGACTTCGGCATCTCGTTGATTGCCGACGACGCCGCGTCCCGGGCTGCCTCCACTGCAGCTTTCACCCCGGCCTACAGTCCTCCTGAATCATTCACCGAAGGCCTCCTGCCCGTCGCCACCACCGACATCTACGGCTTGGCGGCAACGTTGTGGGCGATCTTGGCCGGCCACGCCCCGTTCAAGGATCCGGGCGAGCGGCCGGCCCCGGTGACGGTTTTCGGCCGAGTCGCCATGCATCAGGTCGGTGATCTCCGCGACCGGGTGCCCAGCCCGATCTGCCAGTTCATCGAGCGGTCGATGGCAAAACGCCCCGACAGCAGACCCGAAGCGATGACCGACTTCCTCAATGAGTTGAGGGCGGCTCGGGAAGACGCCTACCGGGGTGTCGAGGCGGAACGGCTGGAAGCAGACCCTCTTATCATTCTGCCCGACCTGGAAGGCGGTGAAGATCCGTCTGCCGACGGTTCCGTTGCCGATGATCCTGACGGTTCCGTTGCCGTTGTCGATGCCGATGCTGCGTCCGCCGGCGCCGCGCCCGATGGCGATGCCGACGGTGTGATCGACCTGACCGACGGTGCCCGGGCCACCGCAGTGGTCGAACCTGAGGAACTCGGCATTCCCGATCCGCTCGATAACAGTCCAGCCGACACGATTGCGCTTGGCGAGGACACCACGATCAATCCGGAAATGGCCTTCGGCCCGCCAACCGAAGGGGGCATCGCCGATGGTGAAGGCACCGTCGATGTCGACGGCCGAAGCGACGACCGCGGTGGCACCGACTTCGATCCGGAGTGGGACGCCCTTGTGTCCGCCGACCTCCATCTCGACGATATCAGTCTCCACGTTGAGGCCTTCGGAGCCGACGATGACGACGCCGTGGCCACGATCGTCGATCCGATCGCGGCGACCGCCGATGTTAACGATGTGGATGTCGATCCAGAAGTCGAGGACGTGTCGGTTCCAGACACGAGTCTCGACTCCGAAGCCGACGGCACACCAGAGATCCCTGCCGAAATACAGGTTGTGGAGATCGATGCGGAAACTCAGCCCCGATGGCTGGGCAAGGTGATTTTGGCCGCGTTGCTGACGACTGTTCTGTTGCTCGCGGCCTGGTGGCTGTTCAGCCGGATCCTGGGTGATGGGTCCGACGGGGATTCGGCTCTGGTCGTGGCGGAAAGTTCCACATCCTCACGACTAGGGGCTCAGGGCGACGCTGGGATCAGTCATGGTGTTGGGGGCCGCACCGGTGGAGGAGCCGATGGAGCCCTTGATCCCGCCGATGCCACCGGTGGCGTGGCTAATCCTGCGCCTGAGGCCGAGGACAGCTCGCCTGAGGAACCGCCGGCCACCGTGCTTGAGTTGGCGGTGAACGGATCGACCACACCGACGACTCGGCGCACCACGACTTCGGCTCGAGTGGTGACAACCGTCGATGGTCGACTTGTCGTTGGCGACGAACTCGACATCGATGACGACCAAAACGGCGAGGACGGCAACGGCGACGTCGTCGAACCCGATGGTGCCGACACAACCCAGCGCTCAACAACAACCGAAGCGCCAACAACGGCTACCACCGCAACGACCTCAAACACGACGACGACAATCACAACGATCACGACGACGACTACGGAAACCACTAAACCCGCGGCGGCGATTTCCATTGTGACGTCACCCTATGTCGTGTCGATCTCAGCAACCAGTCTGGTATTCGCCTACCGCACCAACGATGTGTGTGGGACCGGAAGCTTCACCTACATCAATGTCGCCACCGGGCAATCGGCAGGACGTTGGATCGGCGATCGCGGGTGCTTTGGTCCAACCCACCATGGTGACTCTCGCTGGCCCGACGTCACCCTCGAACCCGACACCACCTACCGCATACAGATCACGGTTGAGGGCCAACCTTCCAACGGTGCGCTGCCGACCGGATCGGGACAGGCGTCGACCTCATTCCAGGTCACGACTCCAGGCGTCTAGGTCGCCTCGATAACAGATCGACCCTTTCGACCGGCCATCAAAGACGCCCGCCACCAATCAGTAGAAGCCGCCGCGGGGATTCGGCTCATCAGAGGAAACGAACCCTGGAAGCGACTTGGATCGAACCACCGTCACCGGTGTCCCGAGTGGAAGCTCGTCGGCCAGCAACCCGATGATCTCGTTTGGCAGCCGGACACAACCGTTGCTTCGTTCCTGGCCCATGGTGTCGGGCTGGTTGGTTCCGTGAATGGCAATGGCCGGCAGCCCACCGGCGAATGAGTCGAGAACCTCGGAGAAGGCCGACAACGCCAGGATGTGCGTACCGTAGGCCCCGCCTGGATTGCCGGTTTGGATCACATCGCGCATGAAGAAGATGCCAGGAGGTGTGGGTGTCCACTGAGTGCCCGTGACCGCCTCGGACTGGCTTAAGACGTTCGAGCCGTCCCAGACCGTCACGGTGTCGTCGTCGAGGTCAACAAGTACCTGATGTTTGATGGTGCTCAGCTCAACCGATTCTCGGGCGACCCAACCGACCTGGCCGTTCGGCTTCAATGGCAACGAGACCTTGATGGCATCAGGGTTCGACGTGGAGTCGAGCACCCGAAAGACCCTCGGTCCTCCAAACTGGGTCGGGTTCGGAAACCACTGCGTCGGGCCGGTAAGTGAGGAGCTGCGAAAGGAGTAAACGTCGGGGCCAATCGCCTCCGCCACCTCGATCGGAAAGAGTAAAGGAGGTTCGCCGGCCACCATGCGGGAGATGAACGACGAGTTGACGGGCGCTACGGCCAACGCAGCGAAGGAACCGGTGGTTCGGCTGGGTTCAGCTGTGACGCTATCGAAGCTCAGTTCAGGTGGCGGAGTTCCTAAGGGCGGGTCGGCGCGAAGATGGAGGTTGCCGATGATCATCAGGCTGGTTGTCACAAGGGCAAAGAGAATGCCGGCGAGTTTCGCTCGGGTTCGGGTGGAGGGCGTACGTCGCGGTGCGGTTTGCTCGGTCGCGTTGAGGGGTTCGCCTGGTCTACCCTCCGTCGCTGATGCCATGTTGTGCTATCGGCACGGGGGCGATCTCGGCTTAAGCGGTTGGCGCTAGTTGGAGATGGGCTCCGCGCTGACATCGGTGACACAAGTGTCGTCGCCATAGGCCAGCGACGATGAGAGTTCAACCTCCGTAGCTCCATAGAGTGAGCCCAAGAGACCTTTCACCATGCCGCGGTCGACGGCACAAATCACCGGATGTTCGATGGCCACGTCGCCGAACGGACAGTGCCCCGACACTATGCGGAGTTCTTTGCCGTCGTGTTCGGCATGAGCGGCGAACCCGTGAGCCGAAAGAGCGTCGGCAACCATGTGAAGCGCAGCCCGAAACGACTTCTGTGAGTCTTCGGTGTTGCCCATGTCGCGGGCCATTCGCTTGCCGAACTCTTCACCAACTTCTTCGGCCAGCTCAGCCGCTTCGTTGTCGGGTAGGCGGGATAGCGCTTTGCCGAGCAACGTGATGAGGATGTCATCGTGGCCGACGTCGAACTCCAACGTGAGCTCTGGAGCAGTCGCCGCATAGATCTTGGCTGGACGCCCGGCGCCGGACGACGTGCGCTGACTGACCTGCAGGTAGCTTCCGCCGGCGAGCTTCTCCAGATGATGGCGGGCGACATTGGCGTGTACGCCGGTTGCCTCGGCGACCTCGTTTGTGGTCAGCCCGTCGGGGTGTTCTCGAACGAGCAGGTAGATGTTGCGACGAGTAGGGTCGCCGAAGGCCGAAGTGATGGCGTTGACCAAATTGGCGAATTCGGTGGGATTGAGAGTGCGCTGGGCCACGGTTGCTGTCCTTCGGCGCCTTGGGCCGCTCGGAGATCCCTGCTGGGATTGCGTCGGACAACATGGCTCAGGGGTGTGCCTGATACCACAGTGCTGTCGCTGGAACCTTCAAAGCAGGAACAAGATGCGGGCCGTTAGGCTGTATGACGTCAAGTCTACCGATCTCAGCCGAGCTGCCCGAGTTTCGCTTCTGCCGCAGGCACCGGCCGCCACTGAGACCACGAGGAGTGCACGTGTCGATTAGCAACGATCAAGTTCTGGAGGCACTACGTCCAGTCGAGGATCCAGAGTTGCACCGAAGCATTGTCGAGCTGAACATGGTTCGCTCGATTGACATCGCCGGTCCGGAAGGTCACGCCAAAGTGACCGTTGCCGTCGATCTGACAATCGCCGGTTGTCCCCTCAGGGCCGAGATTGATCGACGAGTACGGGAGGCTGTCGTCGGCCTCGGCGGTGTGTCCGACGTTGTCATCGAATTTGGTGTGATGTCCGATGAGCAGCGAGAGGCCTTGCGTAAACAGCTGCAGGGCTCGAACGGTGCCGCCGGCGGTCATCAGCACGGGCAGGCCGAACAGGCTCCGATTCCGTTTGCCGATCCAGACAACCGCACGCGCGTTCTCCTGATCGCATCGGGTAAGGGCGGTGTTGGAAAGAGCTCGGTCACCACGAACCTGGCGGTGGCGCTGGCCAATCGGGGCCGCTCGGTCGCCGTTGTGGATGCCGATGTCTGGGGATTCTCGATTCCCCGCATGCTGGGGGTCGATCGTGAACCGGTGGTGATCGACGAGATGATCGTGCCGCCGGAAGCGCACGGAGTTCGTTGTATCTCGATGGGCTTTTTCGTCGAGGAGAACCAGCCGGTCATCTGGCGTGGTCCCATGCTGCACAAAGCGTTGCAGCAGTTCCTGACAGACGTTTTCTGGGACGAACCCGACTTCCTTCTTGTCGATCTCCCTCCTGGCACCGGCGACATCGCCCTGTCGTTGGCGCAGTTCCTCCCACGTTCAGAACTCCTTGTCGTCACCACGCCACAGCCGGCCGCCCAAAAGGTTGCCCAACGGGCGGCCTATATGGCTCACAAGGTGCACATCACGGTGTCCGGAGTCATCGAGAACATGAGCTGGTTCACCGGTGACGACGGCAAACGTTATGAGTTGTTCGGCTCCGGCGGCGGCCAGGAACTGGCCGACGAGCTTGAGGTTCCACTACTGGCCAAGGTGCCGTTGGTTGAAGCGCTCCGCGAAGGCGGCGACACCGGGCGTCCGATCGCCAATAAGGAAGGCACCGAGTCTGCCACCGTGTTCGCCGAGCTGGCCGAGCGGGTTGACGTGGAGTTGGCTCCGAAGAAGAGATACCGCTCGGAGCTGAAGATCATCTGACGGCGGCCCGCCACAAATTTCAAGATGATCGGCCCAACGAAGAAGCAGCGGGCTAGGTTGTGATTATGGATCTTCGGATTGGCATCTCTGAGAGCCCCCAGGTAGTTGAGATTGAGCTTGACGACGGCGTCGACCGCGATGGCCTGAAGGCCTCAATCGAGGCCGCGATCAATGATGGCGACGTTCTTACCGTCGTCGACCGCCGTGGTCGGGACTGGATGGTCCCCGGCAAGCGCATTTCGTTTGTCGAGCTTGGAAGTGGCGACGCTGAGCGGAGGATCGGTTTCGGCGCCTAGCTCCGTCGCCGGCCCAGGCTTTGCCGCGGCACCGCTAGTCTGAACATATGGCCACTCTTAGTGACCTGGCCCGTCGGCACACCGCGCTCGGTGCTGCAAGCCGGGCCCACCTTCGTCGATTGGTTGGCTCATGGGGTCCCGTCGCGGATCTGAGTTTCTCCGATCTTGTGGTCTGTGCACCGGTCGATGACGAGGACCTTGACTGCGCCGTCGTTCTTGGCCAGATTCGGCCAACCACGGCGCCAACACTTTTTGTCGACGACCTCGTAGGGGTTGTCGCTCCGTCGGATGAGGTTCACGGGTTTCATCCGGCCATGATGACCGGGCGGATCACCGGCAGCGAAGTGGAGTTACCTGACGGACGTTCGGCCGGAGTGATGGCGGTACCGGTTCATCATGAGGGTCGCCTAATCGCCGTTGTGATCTCGTACCGGCAGCTCAAGGCCAAGGATGCCAGCAGCGGGCTTGAAACCGCCTACGACGCCGTCTTCGCCCGATTGGCCCAGATGATCAACGATGGCACCTTTCCGTTTCCGTTTGAAGGCGCGATCACCGAGGAGACTCCTCGGGTGGGTGACGGGACGCTGATTCTCGACCATGACTCGCGGGTGGATTTCTCGTCGCCAAACGCCGTTTCGGCTCTCCACCGCATGGGCTACAACGGCCGCATCGTCGGAGCGAGAATCGACGATCTGGGCTTCGATACCGACGTGGTGGCCAGCGCCTACCGGCTCAAGGTTCCGGTAATCGAAGAGATCGAGCGCAGCGAATCGGTCACGATCATGGCTCGGATCTTGCCCCTGATCGAGTCGGATCAGGTGACCGGTGCCATTGTGTTGGTACGTGATGTGTCGGGGCTGCGTCGTCGTGATCGGCTTCTGGTCTCGATGGACACGACAATCAGGGAGATCCACCATCGGGTCAAAAACAACTTGCAAACGGTGTCTTCTCTACTTCGTTTGCAAGGTCGCCGGCTGGAATCGGCCGAGGCCAAGGCGGCGATTGAGGAGTCCGTCCGGCGGATCAGTGCCATTGCCGTGGTTCACCAGTTGCTGGCGGCCAGCGGTGGCGATCAGGTTGTTCTGCGGGAGGTGTTTCAGCCGATCATGGACACCGTTAGTTCTACGTTGGTCAGCAACGAGATCCCGATTTCGTTTCGGCTGATTGGTGACGGGCCGACCCTGTCGGCCAGCCGCGCCAGCTCTCTCGCCGTGGTGGTCACCGAACTGCTCCAGAACTCGGTTGAGCACGGGTTTCCACCGGGATCCGAAGGAGGATCGGTCACCGTTGAGTTGGAGACCGGGCCCAATGAACTCGTGGTGAGGGTCCACGACGATGGACTTGGCGTCGACCCGGACTTCAACATCGACAGTCAATCCGGTCTCGGTCTAACGATTATCAAGTCGTTGGTCACCGGTGAGCTACGCGGCGACTTAGCGATCAACCAGGCCAAGGGATCCCAGAGCGGAACCGTCGCCCAGGTGGTGGTTCGCCTAGACGAGGATCGCGACTAACTGGTCGATAACAACGTCCGAAAATCGTGCGGCTTGGTGATCGCCGCTGAACGGCGGCGGTTTGTGCGGCTCTAGCTTCCGGCGGTTAGGCGGCGGCGGCTGATGTAGGTGCGGCGCAGATGGCGGCGATCTTCCTCAGAAGTTGCACCCCAAACTCCGGAGTCTTGATTTGTGGCCAAGGCGAATTCGAGGCACTGAACACGGGCTGGGCACCCAGTGCAGACTTCCTTGGCGGCGGCAATCTGTTCGACGGCTTGGCCTGTTGTGCCGACAGGAAAGAAGAGCTCCGGGCTGGTGTCGCGGCATGCGGCATCGCGGCGCCAAGTGAGTTCCGGGTCGGCGATGTACTCGCCATTGGCAACACGCTGGGCGATGAGCTCAAATTCCTCGAAGGCAACTTCAGGGGTACCGTCTCGAGAACTAACGACTGTCACGTTTCCTCCCTTAACCGTGAATGGTCGATGTGTATGAGTGAGATGGATTTCGGTCGACTCCGGGCCGACAGCGGCATAGGTGAAGCGGCTGATCGGACTGAGTCGATGGGGAAACATTAGACGATTACTTAGAACTTCGTAAAGACTTATGTGACACAAATCTGACTAATTCACCCCTTCTATGACGGTTTTCGGCCACAATGTTGCGTTTTTGATACGAATGACGTCAATTTGTCCCGCATAGCGGGACATCCGTCGCCACGAAACCGCAATGATGTTGAACCTTGCGCGTTTTGGGTGCTGGTCGCCAGTGGAGCCAGTCTCAACTAAGTTGTGCCCATGGTCATGGTTGTAGCCCACCGAGGTGCTTCGGCAACTCATCACGAGAACACCATCGCTGCCTTCGAGGCCGCCAGGCAGCAAGGCGCACACGGAATCGAGCTCGACGTGCGGAGAACCAAGGACCATGTGTTGGTGGTGCACCATGATGCCCACTTGTCCGACGGTCGGTTGATCGCCGAGCAGGAAGCCTCGAAGTTGCCGGAATGGGTGCCAACGTTGGCCGAGGTTCTTGACGTCACGTCGGACATGTGGCTCAACATCGAGATCAAGAACGCACCCGACGAGCCGGACTATGACGCCGAGGACACCATCTCGATCGCAGTTGCCGGGCTCGTGGAAGCCCATTTGGCCCTTGACGATTCAGATCTCGAGCGAGCTGAGCGTTATCGGCAGCGAGTACTGGTGTCGTCGTTCAACGTCGACAGCATCACCAGGATTCAAGCCGTCGAACCAATCATGCCTCTAGGGATGTTGGTCTGGGGTCAGGTCGACCCGGCATCCATCATCGGTCGGGCCGAAGAGCATGGATTCGATGCCATTCACCCTCATGACCTGATGGTCGACCAAGCATTTGTTGATCGCAGTCGCTCGGCCGGCCTGGCCATCAACGTGTGGACCGTCGACAAGCCCGAGCGGATCGTCGAGCTTGCTGAACTCGGTGTCGACAGTATTATCACCAACACGCCGGACAAGGCCTCGGAAGCATTGGCCGAGGCTGGGCTGTTGTAGAGGTTTCAGTCGCCGGGGGAAATGGCCCCGGGCGGGGGAACGATCACGGTCAAAGCGTCCGGTCGGTGGCGAACCTCGAGCTGGTTGACCCAGCCGCAAAACTCCCCGTCCATCTGATACGGGAACGGCCGACTTCCGGTGATCGTGATGGAATCCAATCCGCTCCAGTGCCCTGTCGACTTGGAGTTGCCCATCCCGGAGTTGCTGCTAAGAGCCTGGCGTGCGGCTCCCATAAGCCGGGGGAGCGCCATGGAACGAAGACCGACCAGCGACAACGGTTCGGTAATGGTTGCTTCGGGTGCGAGGTCGAGAGGTCGGTCACCGAGAAACGTGTAGGGGTTGCAGTTCAGCGCCACCGCCATGTGGAAGTGCCCGAGGCTGGCTCCGGATTGATCGTGCACCTCGAACCATGGCCGGGACCGGTCGATTCGTCGCAGCCAGGTATCCACCGTCACACCGACGAAAAAAGGATGACCGGCATAGCGCTTGACCGTGCCCCGATTCTCAACTCTCTCCACGACCGCTGCATCGAACCCGATGCCGGTGTGGAAGAGAAACGCTCTTCCGCCGGAGAGTCCCACCCCCGCTCGTACTTTCGAGCCCTGCGTAACGGCGTCGATGAGCATCTCGGTGGCGGCCACCGGCTCGTTCGGGTATCCCAGGGCTCGGGCGAACACGTTGGTTGATCCACCGGGGAGGGGGGCGGCCGCAGTTGTCGTTGAACCCAGGAGGCCGTTGGCCACCTCATTGATCGTGCCGTCACCCCCGAGACCGATGACAACATCGGCTCCGGCCTGACTCGCTCCGTGGGCCAGCCTGATGGCGTGTCCACCCTTCGTGGTATCGATCACCGTGAGATCGAAGTGCTCAGCCAGCTTGCGCTGCACCTCAATCCGGGATCGAGCCGTCACCGACGAGGCGAACGGGTTGACGAGCAGCGTCACCGCCTTGGTCATCGGGTCTCACCGTTTGGTGGAAGCTGCGTACATCCCGTCGAAAATGTCACTTCAGCATGTTTACCACGGTCGAAAGTCGGTGGAAGTCAGATCACGATCAAAGCCCGCGACCAGAACGGGCCAAGGCACTACGTGACGTTTGCCGCCCGATTCGATCCGTAGACAAAAAATGGGCCTACTATGCGCTCTTATGAATGTCGTTGTTTGCGTAAAGCAGATCCCAGATCCGGCTGATCCGGGAGCCCTTGATCCGGAAACCAAAACCCTGAAGCGTGACGTCAAGCTGATCCTTGACGAGTCCGACTCGTACGGCGTCGAGATGGCGCTGCAGTTGGTCGACGCCGCGGGTGAAGGTGAAGTGACGCTGGTGTCCATGGCGCCCAACAATGAGCGCTCTGGTCTCTCCACCGCTTTGGCGATGGGAGCAGCGTCGGCCACTCTGATTTCCGACCCGGCCCTCCAGGGGTCCGACAGCTTGACCACCGCCAAGGTTCTTGCCGCGGCAATCAAGGAACGCAACCCCGATCTGGTCATCGCCGGATCCGAAAGCTCCGACGGCTACACCGGCACGGTGCCGGAGCAGATTGCCGCCGTGCTCGGTCTGCCATCGGTGACCGCCGCCAAGTCGATCACCGTCGACGGTGGCGGCATTAAAGTCGCTCGTCAGACCGACGCCGGTCACGACGACGTGGAGTGCCCAATGCCGTGTGTGGTCAGCGTGACCGCCGGTGTGGTCGAGCCCCGCTATCCGTCGTTCAAGGGCATCATGGCCGCCAAGTCCAAGCCGGTCGACGAGAAGACCGCCGGTGATCTCGGTTTCGACGCAGGCTCGGTCGGTTGGGCCGGTGCGGGTCAGGAGATCGTCGACATCACGGAGGCTCCGCAGCGCGAAGCCGGTGACGTATTCGAAGATGATGGTGAGGCCTACGGCAAGATCGTGGCCTTCCTCGAAGAGCTCAAGGTCATCTAGGAGGAATCATGACACTGTCAAAGATTTGGGTATTCGCCGAAGCCGCCGATGGTGAGGTTTCCTCCACCACTCTGGAGCTGCTCACCAAGGCTCGTGACCTGGCCGACACCGTTGAGTGTGTCTACGCCGGAGATGACGCCGACGATATCGCCGAGGCCCTCGGTGAGTACGGCTGTGAGACGGTTCACCAGACCGGCGACCTTGATGGCGCCTTGGTCGGTGTACCTGTGGCCGCCGCGATTGCCGGCGCCTGTGAGGCCGGTGACGGTCCCGATGCCATTCTGCTCGGTACCTCATACGACGGTCGCGACGTGGCTGCCCGCCTCTCCGTCGGTCTTGATCGACCAGTGATCACCAACGTCGTCGATGTTGAGGTCGACGGCGACACGTTGGTCGGTACCGAGCCGATCTTCGGCGGCATGACCGACGTGAAGACGAAGTTCACGGGTGAGGGTCCCTACATCGCGCTGGTTCGGCCGAAGTCGTTTGCCGCCGAACCTTCCGGTGGTGCCGAGGCCGATGTCGAGGATCTTGATGTTCCTGACCTCGGA
Organism: Acidimicrobiales bacterium; assembly: GCA_965216355.1. Taxonomy (GTDB): domain Bacteria; phylum Actinomycetota; class Acidimicrobiia; order Acidimicrobiales; family SZUA-35; genus JAHELU01. The sequence continues at coordinate 4,105,426 of CBDCFR010000013.1, read as the reverse complement.
AGTGCCGGCGGCGCCCGGGTCACCGAGGTCCACGCCGAAGAGTCCGATGGTCCCAAGCTCGATGAAGCGGGCATCGTCGTCTCCGGCGGTCGCGGCCTTGGCGAAGCCGAGAAGTACGAGATGGTTGAAAATCTGGCCAAGCTGCTCAACGGAGCGGCTGGTGCTTCACGTGCGATCGTCGACGCCGGCTGGGTGCCCTACTCCTACCAGGTGGGCCAGACCGGTAAGGTCGTCAAGCCCGACGTCTACATCGCCGCCGGTATTTCCGGTGCCACGCAGCATCTCGTTGGCATGAAGGGCTCAAAACACATCATCGCTATCAACAAGGATCCGGAGGCCCCGATCTTCGGTATCGCCGATCTCGGCATCGTTGGTGATGTACATAAGGTGATGCCGCAACTCATCGAGGCTCTTTCCAACCGCTAGGACCCCCGGCCGCCGAACTTTGTGCGGTTTGCGTCCCCCGAGGTGGGCCGCAGGTGTCACAAAGTTCGGCGGAGGTGGGGCGCAGATGTCACAAAGTTTGAGGGATGCTAGCCGCGCGACGGCACTAGGCTTTCCGGATGGCTGACGCAGTTCTCGACCGATTGACCAACGAAACCGTTGAGGTGCTGCAGGCCCTCATCCGCAATCGGTGTGTGAACGACGGAACACCGGAGTCGGGTCAGGAAGACTCATCGGCTCGCTTGTTGCGTGATGAGTTGGAGTCGACCGGTGTCGACCAGCAGCTGTTTGAGGTGCTGCCGGGCCGCACGTCGCTCGTATCAAGGTGGCAGGGCACCGATCCCAATGCTCCTGCGCTTTGTTTGATGGGTCATACCGATGTGGTGCCGGTTTCGCCCGACGGTTGGATCAACGATCCATTCGGCGGCGAGCTGATCGACGGTGAAGTGTGGGGTCGAGGAGCAGTGGACATGCTCAACCTCACGTCCTCGATGGCGGTGGCCTTTCGCCACCTCGTGACCTCGGGGAGGCGATATCCCGGTGACATCATCTACTTCGCCGTGGCCGATGAGGAAGCGGGTGGCACCCATGGGGCCAAGCCACTGATCGACTCCGAATGGGATGCGTTGCGGTGCGACTACGTGCTGACCGAATACGGCGGGATTCCGATGACCACACCCGCCGGTATGAGCCTCATGATTGCGACTGCGGAAAAGGGTCTCGGCTGGCGGAGAATCAAGGTCAAAGGGCAACCAGGTCACGGTTCGATGCCCTACGGCGCCGACAATGCGTTGATCAAAGGCGCCGAGGTGGTGCGCAGGATTGGTGAGTATCAGCCCACGCCGAGGCTCGATGATCTGTGGACCGCCCGAATCAGGGCCCTCGGGCTGCCCGACGACCAGGCGGTGAAGTTACTTGACCCGGCCTACATCGACGACATGATCGCCGAGATGCCCCCGAACGTGGCCCGCAATGCTCATGCCTGCACTCATATGACCTTCAGCCCAAATGTGATCTCCGGCGGCGTGAAAACCAATGTCATTCCTGACGAGGTGGTCATCGAGGTCGACATCCGAGTTCTTCCGGGGGAGACCAGTGAAGATGTCGACAACCACATCGCCACCGCCCTTGGCGACATGATGGCCCACGTGGAGGTGGAAAAGATTCAGGAAGGCACGGCCACGGCGTCGCCGATCAACACCCCGCTGTGGGACGCTTTGGCCAAAGCGTCGGCCAAGCCGTTCCCTGATGCCACGCTGGTGCCGACACTGATCACGGGGGGAACCGACTCCCGGTTCTTCCGGGAGCGGGGAGCCATTGCCTACGGCGCCGGCTTGCTGAGCCCGGCCGTTGACGCCGGAGAATTCTCTCGACGATTCCACGGCCACAATGAGCGGATTGACGTCGAATCGTTGCGGCTCACCGTTGGGCTTTGGCTCGATGTCGTCGACAACCTCTGGTCATAGTTCCCAACCACCGAGCTAACACGGATCTAGGAGCCAAAGCCTGGCGGCGCAAAGCTAGTCTGAACGAGGATGAGTTCAGTCGTCACCACCGCGTCCGGATGGCCTGCGGTTGATGCCCTTCTGCGGCACCTCGACCGCCGACGAGATGGTGATGCGCTGGCTCCGGCGGTTGTAATCGTCCCCAACGCCGTGCTTGCCGTCACTCTGCGCCGGGCGGCGGTTCGGCGCTGTGCGGTGGTAGGTCTTCCTGGTCTAGGTGGCGTCGAGTTCATGACGTTGAATCGGCTGGCCGAACGGTTGGCCGAGCCGGCCCTGGTGGCTGAGCAGGCTCACGTCGCCACCCGTATCGAACTACTCGCCGCCGTGCGTGACGCCCTTCGGCAAGAGCCCGGCCGATTCGGTTCGGTGGCCGACCACCGCACTACCGAGGAACGGCTCGTGGCCTTCTATCACGAGGTCAGTGGTCTACCTGCGGAGCTGCTCGACGAGCTGGAGCGAGCCGCCCCCGGTTTAGCTGGTGACGCGTTCCGGGTGGTGCGCCAGGCCTCGGCATCCATGACAAGAGCCGTTGATGAGAATCGTCTAATCGATCTCGCCGTCTCGGAGTTGAGTCTTGCCCCGGATGGCGTTCGGGGTCCGCTGATTCTGTTCAACCCGGAGCCCACACGACCCTACGAGGGGCGTCTGGTACAGGCGGTCGCTCGTAGATCCGATGCCTCGGTCATTATTTCTCAAACCGGCCATCGCCAGATCGACGAACGGTACCTCCGACGACTCGCCGCCTGGAGCATCCAGTTCGATGACCATGATGGGTCTGATGGCGAGGTTCCCGCTCCTGGCCGCGGCCAATTGGTTGAAGTGGCGGCGCCCGACGAGGAGGTGCGAGCTGCAATACGTGAAGTATCGGCTCACGCCGCAGCCGGTATTCCGCTGAACGAGATGGCGATTCTCTACGCCTACCCCGACCCCTATGCCAGCCTGCTCACCGAGCAGTTGGCGGCGTCGGGGCTGCCCTTCCACGGGCCTGGCCACCGTCCGCTATCAGCCTCGCTCGCCGGGCGGACACTGCGTCGACTGCTGGCTCTCGCCAGCACCGGGTTGGATCGACAGGCCGTTATGACCTTCTTGAGTTCGGCTCCGATCGACAAGGGCGATGAAACGGCGGTGCCGGCTTTGTTCTGGGACCGCGTGTCCCGCCAAGCCGGTGTGATTGATGGTGACCACTGGCAGGCTCGGCTCAACGAGCTGGCCGGATCGCTCGATCGATCTCAACCCGACGAAGACACCGGGCGCTCTTCAGTAATGGAGCTGGCCGGTTTCGTCGAGGAACTACAGCAGAGGTTGGCCCCGCCCAAGGATGGAAGTTGGCGAGCACTGGGCCTATGGGCCGACGAGCTTCTCGATCGCTATCTAATGACCTCCGCTGGTTTGTCGGGGACCCAGGCCGGGGATCATGCTTGGCCGGCCCAGGAGATCACCGCCCATGAGATGGTCCGTGGCCTGCTGGCCACAATCGCCGGGCTCGATGGTCTCGGTCACCAACCGACACTCGAGATGTTTGAGGCCACCGTCGGATCCGAGCTGAGCAATCGGGTAATGCCCGGCCGGCGGTCGGGAGACGGCGACGGCGTCTATGTGGCGCAGCTCTCCACCGCCGCCGGCCTTCCGTACCGCCGGATCAGCATCGTAGGCGCCGTTGAAGGCCAGTTCCCCCGGGTGCCCAGGGAGGACAGCCTCATTCCCGATCAGGTACGGGCCCGAGCCCGTGGCCTGCTGATCGAGAAGAGCATGATCACCGATGTCGACGTGCGTTGGGCTGCTATCGCTGCCGCATCGTCGACGGCTACCACCACCTTCTACACCTCCAGGGGGGATCTTCGGAGCAACCGGTCACGGGCTTGGCCTGATCAGCTGAAGGCTCTGGTCGATGAGCCGGTTCAGGTGATTGCATCGCACTACCAAGGACTGGTCGGTCACGGTCGAGCCGCCTCGGTCGAAGACTTCAGCCTGCGGGCCTTGATGAGTCATGTCGACGGCGGCGACCTGGTTCACACCCATGCGCTCGCCGCTCGAGATGATGTGCTTGCCGCCGGACTGCGCCGCCACATCGATCGCAACCGAAATGAGTTGACGACCTACACCGGGCGGGTGCGACGAAACATGATCGATCCGGCCGAACATCTCTTTTCCCCGACGGCCCTTGAGACCTATGCCCTCTGTCCTCGCAAATACTTGCTGCAGCGCGTGTTTCGCCTCTCCGACGATGAACGTCCGGAGCGGATTGCCGAGATCACGCCGCGAGATCGCGGCCAGCTGGTGCACAAGATCCTGGAGCGGTTCCTGCAGGAGGCCCTCGACGACGATGACGTGCCGGCGCCGGGGCAACCATGGTCGGTCGAACGTCAGGCCCGACTGTTCGATCTCCTTGAGGAGGAGATCAAGGCGGCTCAAGCTCGTGGTGTTACCGGTGGTGAAGTTAGAACTCGACTGCTACGGCAATGGCTTGTGGCCGAGATGCACAGCTTCCTTGACAAGGACGACGAGCTTCGCCAGAACTATCAGTCGACTCCATGGGCTGCTGAGTACAACTTCGGGTTCGAGGACAGCCCGGCCTTGGAAGGTCTGTATGCCGGCCGCCATCTACGGCTGCGAGGATCGGTGGATCGGGTGGACCTCACCGATGACGGTGGTCTTGTGGTCATCGATTACAAAGGGGGCAGCGGGCGCCAGTTCGACAAGCTGGAGAGCAACCCGCTCGACGACGGTCGACGTCTACAGCTCCCGTTGTACGCCCGAGCGGTGGCTGAGCGCCTGAAACGAACCGGTCGACAGGTGGGCCTGTATTGGTTGACCCAACGTGGTGAACACCGCCCGATCGAGCTTGACGATGATTTGAACACCGACCTCGAAGGAGCGGTAGGGGCCGCCCTTGACGGGATTGGAGAGGGCCTGTTCCCGGGCGTTCCCGGTAGCGCCGTCAGTTGGCCCCACCTCACCTTTGAGAACTGCAAGTACTGCGATTTCGAACGGGTGTGTCCCACCGATCGTCAAAGTGAGTGGGAGCGGATCAAGAACGACCCGGAGCTGAAGCCGATCGAGGTTGCGGTGAAGATCGCGGAGCGGGAGTAGGGGAGTGACCGTTACTCAAGACAGCACCCAAGCCACCCTTCCCGACGCGCAACAGCGAGAGCGGATCACCGGCTCTCTCAGTGAAACACTGTTTGTCGAGGCCGGAGCGGGTAGTGGCAAGACGTCATCACTGGTCGGCCGAATCGTCAACCTGGTGTCGGAAGGTGGGGTGCCGGTTAACCGGGTGGCTGCCATCACCTTCACCGAAGCGGCGGCCAGAGAGCTGCGCACCCGGGTGCGCGATGCCATGGTGCAACGAGGCGTGAAAGGAGCGGGTGATGTTGAGTCGGCGGCCTTCACCACCGTCCACGGTTTTGCTCTCCGTATCTTGTCCGATCACGCCATCGAGGCCGGACTTCCACCAGGTTTCGGTGTAGTCGATGAGATCACCAGCGCTCTCGATTTCGAGCGGGAGTGGCGGTTGTTTGTTGGCCGGATCGGCGATGACCTCAATCTCCTCGAACTCCAGGAGCGGGCCGCTGCGCTCGACATCAAGCTCGACGCGTTTTCATCTGTGGCCAAGAGCTTCGACGACAACTGGGATCTACTCGAACGGTTCGACGATCTGGTCAACGGCGTTCTGACCCCCTTGTCGGCGCTTGATTTCGACGATCTGTTGCGTCGGCTGCTCGCCGTTGGTGATCTGAACGAACACTGCATCAGTGACGAGGATCTACTGGCTGTCGGCATTCGCAACTTCGTGGTGTCGGTTAATGCCTTGCTCGGTGAAGATCCGCTGTTGGTGGTACAGGGTCTGAAGTCACTGAGCTGGCCTCCGCGCGGCCGAGGTCGCAAAGACAGTTGGCGTGGGCCCGGAGTCGATCACGTTCGAGCCGAAATCGAGACACTCAGAACCGAGGTTGGCCAGGTTGTTGATGGCCTTCGGGCCGAGGTGATTTCCCAGCTGACCGGCCTCGTGGCCCAGCATGTCTTGACGAGAGTTGCGGAGCGACAACAATCAGGCCAGCTGTCCTTCCACGATCTACTGGTGTTGGCTCGTCGCCTCCTTCGACGTGATGACGTGGTGCGCCGCGGTCTGCACCAGCGCTATACCCGAATCCTGCTCGATGAGTTTCAAGACACCGACCCCATTCAGATCGAACTGGCGGTCTTGCTCGCTCATCCAGGTCCGGTGGATGATCGGCACTGGGAGGAGCTGGCAGCCGAGCTTCCCCCGGGCCGACTGGTGGTCGTCGGTGACCCCAAGCAGGCCATCTATCGGTTCCGGCGGGCTGATATCGGCGTGTACTCCGACACCGAGTCCGTCTTGGTCGACGAGGCCACGAAGTTGGTGGCCAACTTTCGTTCGGTGCCTGGCGTGGTGGCGTGGGTCAATGAGATGTTCGGTGTCGCCATTGGCGAAGGAGTCGAAGGGGCCCAGCCTCCGTATACGCCGTTGGCTGCGATTCGGGAGGCCAATCCCGACGTCGACGTGCCAGTCACCGTCCTAGGTGGACCGCACGAGCGATCGGTCGGAGTTGGCGAGATTCGGGAGCTGGAGGCGGCCGACGTCGCCGCCATCGTTTGTCGGGCGATGAGCGAAGAATGGCCGGTTCAGGCCGAAGGTCCGACCGGCGACGCTCAATCCGACCGATGGCGCCCGGCTCGTCTGTCCGACATCGCCGTGCTCATTCCGTCGCGATTGTCCCTTCCGGCTATGGAGTCGGCATTCACGGCGGCCAATGTTCCGTTCCGACCCGAAACCAGCTCCTTGGTCTACGCCACCCAGGAAGTACGCGACCTGATGGCCGGGATCCGAGCCGCCGTCGATCCCAGCAACTCGATCGATGTGGTCGCAGCCATTCGCTCCAACCTTTTTTCCATCGGTGATCAAGAGCTGTTGGCTTGGAAGTTGGCCGACCAGAGTTGGGACTACCGGCAGCCCTGGCCCGACGAGCTTGACCAATCCCCGGTGGCTCAGGCGTTTGCGCAGCTGCGGGCGTGGCATCAGCAACGTTGGTGGACCGAGCCTTCCGCCGTGCTCGATCAGATGATTCGAGACCGACGTCTTCGCGAGCTGGCGCTCGCTGAATCCCGGCCTCGCGACCGCTGGCGTCGTTACCGATTCCTGATCGAACAGGCCCGGCTGTTCACGCAATCCCAAGGAGGCGACCTTCAGGACTTCGTTGATTGGGTGGAGATCCAAGCCAGCGATTTGGCCCGAGTTACCGAGCCGGTCCCGCCGGAACCCGATGATGATGCCGTGCGGGTGTTGACCATTCACGGGGCCAAGGGGTTGGAGTTCCCGATCACAATCCTGGCCGGTGCTCCGTCGCAGGAAGGTAAACGGCAGTCGGGACCTCAGGTGTTGTTCAACCCGGATGGTTGGCCGGAAGTGAAGCTGGGCAAAGAAAAGCGCACCAGCGGTTTCGACGTGCGGGCCAGCGTGGAGGAAATTCTCGATGTCCATGAACGAATTCGCCTTCACTACGTCGCCGCCACCAGAGCCCGAGATCACCTGATTGTGAGTGCACACCACAAGGAAGGTTTGGCCAGCCTTGGTCGACGCACGTGGGAGGTCATCCAAGGCCGAACAGACCTATGGAAGCCCTTCCAGCGGCAAGGTGACGAGCGTTATGACGTGCAGCCGACAACTCAGCTTCGGCTGGCTGGAGGTGGCTTCGACGGTGATCTGAGCGAATGGCAGCTGGATCAGGATCGGATCTTGGCCGCTACCGGCGGGCGGCGAGACTGGTCGGCCACGACTGTTGCCGCCAGCTCTGCGTTGGATCCTGGCAGCGTCCGAACCCACTTGGGGTTGTCGTTGGGAGAAGGGGTGGACGGCGGCGTCGAAGCGGGTCCGCCGGTTGCCGGGGCCCTGGTCGGCACCCTCGTACACGAAGTGCTACAGCGGGTTTCGCTTGGTCCGAGCGTGACGCTCGCTCAGCAGATGGTGGAAGTGGATTCGCTCGCTCGATCCTGGGCCGCCGTGTTGGCTCCCGATCCCAACGTCGCAGCTGAGCTGGAAGACGCCGCCAGGAGCCGGGCCGGCGCGGCACTCGAGAGCGAACTCTTTGTAGCCGCCGGACAGTATCGTCATTGGCGGGAGTTGTATGTCGGCATCCCCACCAGCAGTGGGATGGTGGAGGGGTTCATCGATCTGTGTATCGAAGGCCCCGAGGGTCTGATCATCGTCGACTACAAGACCGACAAGGTCGCCGATGAGGGCCTCGATCCCTTCGTGGCCAAATACCGGCCCCAGTTGGCAAGCTACGCGTTGATCTTGGCGACGATGACCGGCAAAGCGGTGCATTCGGCCAATTTGTTGCTTCTACGCCCTGGCCACGCGGTTGAGCTACCGATTTCCGACCTCGCGTCGGCGATAGGCGAGGTTCGCGAACTGGTGGACCCTCACTACTCCTAGCGTTTGGCCATCGAGCAGACCTGCTACTGTCGCGACATGGTGAGGGTTGTAGGGGCAGGATTTGGACGGACCGGTACGGTGTCACTCAAGTTGGCGCTGGAGCGCCTTCTTGACGGTCCCTGCTATCACATGACCGAGCAAATGAACCGGCGCGAGGACGCGCCGATCTGGTGGGCCGGACTCAAAGGCGAACAAATCAAGTGGGCCGATTTCCTCGACGGTTGGTCGGCCACCGTCGACTGGCCGGGGTGTTCACTGTGGAGGCAACTGGCCACTGCGTTCCCGGAGGCCAAGGTGCTCTTGTCGATCAGGGAGCCCCGGTCTTGGTGGGAGAGCGCCAACCGCACCATCTTTCCCGCTGCCCGATCCATCGACGAGGAGAACCCCTTTCGCAAGTATCTGCTCGACCTCTTCCACCACGTGGGTGTCGACATGGATGATCGAGATGGCAGCATCGAGGCGTTTTCCACGCACATCGAATCAGTGAGATCGGCGATTGAACCTGATCGGCTGATTGAGTGGAGCCCCGGCGATGGCTGGAAGCCGTTGTGCGAGGGGCTTGGAGTGCCCGAGCCCGACGCCGCGTTCCCTCACGCCAACACGTCGTCCGGCTTTGAGGAGATGCTAGATCGGGCTCGAATCGGTGATGTGCCGAGAAACGCAGAGCCGCCTCCTCCCTATACGAAGTGATAGCCCGACTACGGGTTCGCTAATGATCCATCTGACGGCGTCGTTCCCGGTCTGGCCTGGCGGCGATCGCCTTTCCGCCGTTCTGTTCCGTTCCAACCAGAGCCGTCCCCACCCGAATCCGCTCGAACCGTTTGACGGGCCGCTGAGAAACGCCCGACGATCCCGTCCGCCTCGGCGCGGTTGCTCTGCTTCGGGGTGGCAGCTCTGGCAGGGGAGTGGGCCGTTGTGAGTAACGTGATCAGTCCACGTGTCGCCGTCAAAGTACCGGAGATCATGTTGATTCTCCGGATCGGAATACCATCCTGGTCCTGCATCCGGCGTAGCGGAAGAAGTTGGAGCCGTTTTGGCTGCTTCGTCTGGTTGTGCGGTAGCCATGTCCTAGTCGACAGTCGTAATCCCTTGGTGGCCGCGCGATCGGTGGCCTGACAATCCATCGGGATGCCGTTGGGGATACTTAAGGGCGCGGCCGACTCGCCCGCTGTGCTGATTGCCTTTAGGCCACCAACGCGGCCGAGGGAGCGTGAGCCGGAAGACGCCCGCTGTCGGCTCGGGAAATGAGCTCTGCCCGACCCTCAGGGCATTGGGTAACAAATGGACACCACCCGCACAGAACGGTGGGCCGGGGCTCGAACTCATCGTTGGAGCAGGCCTTGTCGATCTCCACCCAGGCCTCCGACAGCATGGTCAAGGCGTTGTCAATGCGGCTCTGAGTGACCCGAACGTCGAGAATCTTTTGCCCCAGGTACAGGAGGCGGGCTCGGGACGGTTGCCGCCCGGTATGTGAAGCCAACGCCGCGGCATAAAGCATGACTTGTTGGATCTTGTCTTGGCGCCACCGATAGGCGGGAAGGGTTCCAGACTTGTAGTCGCTAACCACAAGATCGGTACCGATTCGGTCAACCCGATCGATCACTCCGACGAACGGAACCGAGCCAAGCTCGACTTGAACCTTCTGCTCGGTGGACACGACTTCAACGGTGGACGGATCCTCGATATCCCAGAGCCCGGCGATCGCCAGCCACGCCTGCCAGCGGAAGGCCCGGGCTTCGTCGTCGTTGAGCTCGAGAGCCACGTAGTCTTCGGTGGCGGCGAACTCGTCCCACGCGCTGCGGGCGAAGTCTTTGGCCTGATCCATCGTGCGCTTGTTGGGCTCGTCTTGGCACAGTAGCTCCAACACTCTGTGGGCAAAGGTGCCGACCAGCGCCGCATGCCCTGAAGGATCAGGCAAACGGTCGATGTATTTGAAGCGCCAGCGCCTCGGACAGCCGGTGAAGGCCGATGCCGATGACGGCGAAAGATAGGGGGGTATTTCGGCCATCAGAACCATCCTGGCCGAACGCTGTGACAATCAGGGGGATGGTGGGGCACAGTCACTGTCTAGATTCGCAGTTTGGATTCGCTGCTCAGACACTGCGGCCACCGCCGGCCCGACCACCGGATCCGGTGCTTCGGCCGCTTCCTGAGCGCCCTCCACTGCGTTGGCGACCACTCGATCCGCCCGGGCGTAGCACCCCACCACCGAGACCACCCGATCCGCCGAACCCGCCGGGTAACGATGAGGTGCGGCGCTGCGTACGGCGGCTTCGTTGCCGGCCTCCCATTTGGCCGAGAATGATCGATCCGAGAACGCCGCCCAGGCCACCACCGAGGCCTCCGCCGCGGCGCCGTCCGTAGCCGGTTGGAACCGGATTCCGGGGATAGGACCGAGTATTCCGTGGAGCCTGTCGTACCACTGACTCGTCGCGACCGAGCGCAGGCCGGCTGTTGTCGGCGGCCTTGCGTTGCGCTGCGGCCCTCGCCTCCTCCTCGGCCTGACGGGCCTCTTCCGCTTCGACCTCGGCAGGCGAGGGTGGAACCGGCCGACCGTCGAGCTTGGCCTCGATCATCTCAAGCTCCCACTCGGCCTGATCGATCTGGTCGTCGAGTTCGTCAACCTGCTCGGCTGTAGTGGCCGTGTCGACGCTCTGGCTGACCTCTTGATAACTCCGGCTGGCCTTTTCGTATGTATCGATGAGCTCCCGGTTCTCCGACAGGACCACTCGGTCGCCGAGATCGATGACTCGATCAGCGTTGTCGCGGAGCTGCTCTTTGATTTCAAGGCGGTCGGCCTCAAGGTCGGCGGCCGCAGATTTGTCTTCTTTACGTTTGCGACTCCAGTTGCGGAACATCCAGAACAAGCCCCCGATAAGGACGAGCGGCAACAACAGCGAGCCGAGGCTGAATCCGCCACCTGAAGAACCCGAACTTCCGCCTCCTGTGGTGGTGGGAGTGGTTGAACCGGCCGAAGACGTGGCCTGATTGAGGGTTTGCACGAAGGCGCTGAGCCCGTTGCCTTCAGCCCCGCTGCCGAACCCGGCCAGAGCGTTGTCGAGAGCGTCGTTCATCGTTTCGGCGCTTAGCTGCACCGGCCCATAGGCGTTGTAGCCGTTGTCGAGCAGCACCAGCACGATCCGGTACTGCGAATTGCGGGCGTCGAGAGCATTCCAGATGTCTTCGGCCAGAGCTGTGGCTTCTGGAGCGCCACCACTGTCATTCAGCCACACAAAGGCCACGCCGGCCTGCTCGGCATCCGACAAAGCGGCGTCGAGCGAGGCGTCGGACCCGGGCTCGACATAGGACCCGGTTTGTTCGATCGCCTCGACAATCTCCACAACGCTCTGGGCCGCCGCGGCGTTTGGAGTGACGAGCAAAATCGAGGTCATCAGGGCCAACAGCCCGAACCAATGACGTCGCCGGAGGTGGTTCTTGACTGTTTGACCAGCCGTCGCCAGGTACTGATCGTTTATCACGTCAACAATCCTACCGCCGGGGCGTGGGGTCGGGTGCCGACTCGTGGTAGGTCAGCCGCGCCCAGCCGCCGCGTCGAGCGGCCCGGTTTCCGTCACCGCCTCTGTCCTGTTCTACGCCGCAGCCAGTCGGTGGTCTCAAGTCGGGCTTGATACTCGGCCTCGATCGCTCGGTACGCCGGCATCCATCGTCGATGTGTCAGTAGACCGGAGACAAACGAACGTAAATACCGCTGGGAGAATCCGACGGCCCCCCATTCGGCCCACTGTCGCACGTGAACCAGTTCATGGGCTAACAGCGAGCTGGAGCCATCATCGGGGATCGTCGGCTTGAGGAAGACCTTGAAGCCGATGGTCATTCCCTGGTAGCTGCCTGGCAGCGACGGAACCGAGATAACGCGGACTTTTCGGGCCAAATACTTTGGCAACACATCGTAGGAGTCGATCTCCTGTTCGGTGAGTGATCTACCAAGGTGGTTCACGCCCCTTAGATTAGATGACCGAGACGACATGGTGACACCGAATCAAAACATGGTTGTCGGACCCCGACACTCAAACAAACTACCTCGACGGCTACGCCGCCTATTGGCCCCTGCCCTTGTGCTGGCGGTGGTAGGCGGGGTGATTGCGGCGCTCCGGCGTCGTCGCACTCCTGGTGCCGAAGCGGCCGCGCCACCAGTCGAGCGGGGTCGTATGGGTCCGGTCAGCAGCATCGGCTTGGTGGCCCGCAACCTCCGCCTGGCCCGCTTGGGGGCTCGGTCGGGACGAAGATATGCCGTACACAGGGCCCGCCGTACGTTCGCCTCGGCCGAGCGCCAAATCGAGCTCGACACAGACTTTCAACTTCGAACCGCCGAAGATGTCACCAACGAGCTTGGAAACATGAAGGGCGCCATGATGAAGCTGGGCCAGATGGCCAGCTATCTCGACACCGGCCTCCCCGACAACGTCCGTTCGACGATGGCGTCACTGCAGAGTGACGCCCCACCGATGTCGGCCGAGCTGGCAGCGCAGCAGATCATGGCCGGCCTGGGCGCTCACCCCGACGAGTTGTTTCTGGAGTGGGATCCTCAGCCTCTGGCCTCGGCATCGATCGGACAGGTGCATCGGGCTATTACCCGGGAAGGCCAAGCCGTTGCCGTCAAGGTGCAGTACCCGGGCGTGGCCGAGGCGGTGCGATCCGACCTGGCCAACGCCGGATGGATCTTTGGTGGTCTCGCCACGATGTTCCCAGGGGTGGATCCCGACCCCATCGTGAACGAGATCAAGGATCGTCTGAACGAGGAACTCGATTACCGTCTGGAAGCCAGCAATCAGAGGGCGTTCGCAGAGTATTTTCGGGGCCATCCCTACGTCACCGTGCCTGAGGTTATCGACAAGTACTGCAGCGATGAGGTCCTCACCACCGAACTGGCAATTGGGCATCGGTTCGACGAGGTGGTCGGCTGGCCCGAAGACGAACGCAACCTGGCGGCCGAAACGCTGTTTCGGTTCTCCTTCGGCGCCATCTATCAACTGAACGCGTTCAACGGCGATCCTCACCCGGGAAACTACCTTTTTCAGCCGGGCGGGAAAGTCACGTTCCTCGATTTCGGCCTGGTCAAACGTTTCACTCCGTTGGAAACTCAATTCTTCCAGGATCTGATCGTGGAGATGGTTCTAAAGAACAGCGCCTCCGGTTTCCGGGCGATGGTGGAAAAGCTTGGAATCCTGGCCCCCGATAGCGGCCTCGAAGATGAGCTGATCTACGACTACTTCAGCTACTACTACCGTTATGTGCTCAATGACGCGCCCACCACGATCGATGCCAGCTACACCACCGACGGGGTCGATCGATTGTTCAACACCGGCGGACCCTACGCCGAGGTTATGAAGCAGCTCAATGTGCCACCGGCTTTCGTGGTGGTGCAGCGCATCACGCTCGGCCTAATGGGTCTCTTCGCCCGACTCGAGGCGACCGCCAACTGGCAGGCCATTTCTCGGGAGCTTTGGCCGTTTGTCGGCGCCCCGCCTTCTACCCCGATGGGTCACGAAATCGCGGCATGGGCCGCCGATCGTGATCGTTCAGCTGGTTGACGGCGAGTATCCGACGCACTCTGACATGGGTTCAGGAGACTCTCGCCGGCGCACCTGAGGGTCGCCGGGCCGGGGGCGGACAGTGGCCTTCGGGGCATGGGCTCGGCCAGGGCTCATGGTTGCCGATCGCCACCGGGACGGCGCCGTCGGAGATCTCCTCGATGAGATCAATGATCATGTCGACGTAGCGAGGGTCGGTTCCCACCGTTGGGACCCGTATCATCTGGAGGCCGAGCGCAGCAGCGGTCTCCGAAGCTTGAGTGTCGAGATCGAACATCACTTCCATGTGGTCGCTCGTGAACCCGAGTGGAACAACTACCAGCGCGTCAACACCCTCAGACGCCAGGCTCTGAATACGATCGTTGATGTCGGGCTCCAGCCACGGAACCTGGGGTGGGCCTGACCGACTCTGAAAGACAATTTCATGCCCGGGGTTCTCGGGGCCGAGGCGGTCGTCGGCTGCGCCGGATCTCTTGTCAATCCGCTCCATGATCAGCCGAGCAGCTTCGGCCAGCTGGTCCTGGTAGTCGCAACCGTCGGCCATGGCGTTCGGAATGGAGTGGGCGCTGAACAGAACCCTCGTGTTAGCCGTCGGCGACAGTTGAGCAAGGCCCGCCGCCACCGAATCAACCATCGGTTCGATGAAACCGGGATGGTTGTAGAACAGTCTCAGCTTTTCCAGCGCAGGCGCTTCGTCGGTGGCCGCCTCGGCTGCCGCCAGATCCTCTCGGTACTGCCGACAACCGGAGTACGTGCCGAAGGCCGAGGTCACAAAGACCGCCGCCCGACCAACGCCTTCATCGGCCATGGTCTGAACGGTGTCGGACACAAACGGGTGCCAGTTTCGTGCGCCGAAGAACACCGGTAGATCCCGTCCCCGTTCCTTCAATCGGAGGCGTACCGCGTCGGCCAAAGCTCGACACTGATCGTTCAGCGGTGAGCGCCCGCCAAAAAGGTGATACTGCTCGGCCACCTCGGCCAGCCGTTCGTCGGGAACATTACGGCCGCGGGTGACGTTTCGAAGAAACGGCAGCACATCCTCGGGACCTTCGGGCCCGCCAAACGACATGATGAGCAGAGCGTCAACCGGGCGAGGTGCGGTGGAGGATTGTCGAGGGCTGGTCTGATCCATTATCCGCAGCGTAACGGCGAATCTGCGGGGGTCGTTTCCGGCCGCATCCCATTGGCGAGGCCGCTGAGTGCTAGCTGGCGGCTGCGACCGGGGTCTCGGCGCCGGCAACCTGCAATGTGCGACGGGCTTTGTCTCGAGCCTGGACCACGGCACGTCGGCTGGGGGAGCGAGGGGCGTATCCGGCGGCGGCCCTCTGTTCGTCGTTTTCGCATCCCCAGAAGCCGTGCTCCCGGTTCAGCCGAGCCGTCGTTCGACACTCCACCATGACCGGGCACGATTGGCAATAGGCGGCAGCGATCGCTTCCCGCTCAACCCGCCGCTCCGGCCGCTCGGCCGCCGGACCGAAGAACACATGGGTTAGACCCTTGCACACACCCAGCTCAGTCCAATCAACATTGGTTTCGGGGTGAAGTGCGTAATCTGAATCCATCATTTGGTTCCACCGTCGGGTTGTATCGCCTCTGGCCGAAATCGGCGATTCCGGCCCTGCCACAGCGATGAGGTTACGTGAAAGCTGAGCGATCGGTCAAAGCTTTCACTTGTGTTGTTGGTCACGTCGTTGAGATGTTCGGCACTGGTGTCGATCGCCTTTAGCGATCGGTCGTCCACAACACTAGAGCGATAGCAGTGACCTCTGTTGGATGCGGTGGCATCACCATCCAGCGACGATCACACAACAATGCGCGTATTGCCGGTTGATGACTGGCAGCATCGGAAGGTGCGCGTCTTGACCTGGAATCTCTGGTGGAAGTTCGGCCCCTGGGAGGACCGCCAGGAGCCCATTGCCCGAGCGCTCAGCAGTGCCGATGCCGACGTGGTATCACTGCAGGAGGTTTGGGCCGATGACGATGTCGACCAAGCAGAACGCCTGGCTGATCGATTGGGCTATCACTTGATCCGATCGCGCAACAGCTCGGGACGGCCACTGAAATTTGGCAACGCCATCTTGAGCCGTGATCGTATGCATCTCCTCGAACAGATATGGCTGCCTGGGGTTGATGGCGACCCAAGCCCACGAACCGCGCTGATCACTCTGCTGGACAGTGCTCCGGGGCCGCGCCTGTACATCAACACCCACCTGGAGTGGCAGTATTGGGCCAGCGCCGTTCGACAACAACAGCTCCAGACGATCGTGGATGCCGCCGATCGTCACCGTAGGTCCGGCTTCGGCGAGGAGCCTGTTCCGATCATCATCACCGGCGATCTCAACGGTCAACCGGAAACCCAGGAGCTCCGACGGTTGACCGGGTTGGAGCCGGGCTATCACCCGCGGCTGATTTTCACAGACGCCTGGGCCGCGGTTGGAGACGGGCCGGGCTACACGTGGACGAGAGAAAATCCAAACGCCGCCGACGCCAGTTGGCCTCGACGACGATTGGACTACGTGTTGGTCAGTTGGCCTAGGAACAAGCCGTTCTGTAATCCAATCGGGGCGGAGTTGGTCGGCGTCGAAGCCGATCCGGTGGTGCCCTCCGACCACTACGGCGTGTTGGTAGAGCTCGATGATCGGGAGCCTGCGGCAAACGACGGCGCCTAAGGGGGCCCTAGCGAGTAGGCACTTCATGTGCCTACTCTTGGCCTGGACTTCATCGTGTTTGGAGCTTCGCACTCTGCCTACCCGCTGAACTCCTAGGGGACGCTGGTCGCCCACCAATTTGGCCGAATCTAGCTGGAGGTACGGTGGGAGTTTCGGCCGGCCTCCTTACACTGGCTAGCCCACCTGCAGCATGCGTCGCCCCGACCGTCGTCCTCGACGCATCGGCCCGGCGCCTCTCTGACAGCGTCCGGACCGGGGAATGACCACATAGGTCGGCCGCTTATTCGCGAGCCGGATTTGTCACCCCTTGGTCCTTCCAACTCGACGTAACAAAGCTGGAGGGCAGTGTTGCCATGAATGATGAACCGGCCACCGCCGAGAGCGGGACCCATCCCGAGCTGGCCAGTGAACAGGCCTACCTCGACTACGCCTTGGAGTGTTTGGAGGTGATGAAGAGCCGGGCCCAGGACATGATCCGAATCGGCGACCGGGCCGTGCGCGACGAGCAGTCGGTGGACGCGATCGTCACCCGCCATCACCTCGGGAAGCGGGTCGATTCGCTTGAGCAGGCAGCGGGACCACTATGTTTTGGCCGCATCGACAACGAAGACGCCCAGCGATGGTACGTCGGCCGGCGCCATGTCGAGGAAGAGGACAACACTCCGGTTGTGGTCGACTGGCGGGCGCCGGTTGCGGCCGCCTACTACCGCGCTACCGCCGCTGATCCGTTTGGCCTCACGTTCCGCCGTCGATTCAGCGTGGCCGACAACTTGATCGAGGCAATTTTCGACGAGGATCTTTCCGACCCTGAAAACATCACGGCATCGGGAATCCCCGATCCGTTGCTGGCGGAGCTCGACCGATCACGTTCAGGTCAAATGGGCGACATCGTTGCCACCATCGCCGCCGAACAGGACGTGATTATCAGGGCGCCACTGGAACAGCTGTTGATCGTGCAGGGAGGCCCCGGCACCGGCAAGACGGCGGTGGGGTTGCACCGAGCGGCGTTTCTCCTCTATCAGCACCGAATCAAGTTCCTCGACTCCAACGTGTTGGTGTTAGGACCAAACCCGCTGTTCCTGCGGTACATCGCCGACGTGCTGCCATCACTCGGTGAGTCATCGGTTCGGCAGACCACACTCGAAGGACTGGTAGCGGCGAAATACCGGGTTAGGTCCACCGACTCCGAAGAGGCGGCCAAGTTGAAAGGTCGCCCGGTCATGGCTCAGGTTGTCGAACAGGCGATTCGCGCCCGGATTTCTCCGCCGGACGAAGGCCTCGAGGCTCGGACCGGGGTCGCGGTGGTTCGGTTCGAAGCCTCCGACCTCGAAGCGATGATGAAGTCGATTCTCGGGCGCTCGGTGCCGGTCAACGAAGGGCGGGATGTGTTTCGCCGCATGGTTATGGCCGAAGCCTGGCGCCGATACTCGGCCCGCGCCGACGTCGATCCGGGCTACGAACCGACCTTCACCGCAGGATTGCGTCGGTCCGACGACTTCAAGAAGGCCATCGACAAGATGTGGCCCCGCCTGAGTCCGGTGGCCATCATCGGAGGTCTCTACACCTCACCTCGGCGTCTCAAAGCGGCATCGGAGGGATTGCTCACCTCGGAGGAGCAAGCCCTGCTGTCCCGAGGCCGGTCGGGCGGAGGCCCGAAGGTGAAGTCGGCCGGGAAATCAAAACAGCCGGCCGGTGATCCGTGGACCGTTGCCGACCTGGCCCTTCTCGATGAGTGTGAAGTTCGTTGCAACGGTGTACCTCAGGTGTACGAACACGTAATTGTCGACGAAGCTCAGGATCTGTCGGCGATGGCTCTTCGTATGGTCGGCAGGAGAGTGCCGAGCGGTTCGATGACCATTCTGGGTGATCTGGCTCAAGCCACGATGCCAGGAGCCGTTGGATCATGGGAGACCACCGTCGACCACTTGGTGGCAGGAGCCGGAGGACGGCCTGACGGGGCAGACACGGCATCCACCGACCGCCGAATTGAGTTTGATGTGGAACTGGCTGAGCTCACCGTTGGCTACCGGGTGCCCGCCGCCATTCTCGAGATCGCCAACCGGCTTCTGCCGGTAGCCGCACCAACGGTGACGCCGGCCCGATCGGTCCGCCCCGGCGGTCGTCCTCCCAACGTGATCGAAGTTGGCCATAGCGAGGTGGCCACCTCGGTGATCGAGGAGGTGTCGCTGCTGGTTGAGCAATCCCAGAGCGTGGCCGTGATCGTACCTGAGGTGATGATCGAGGAGTTGGTCGCAGCGATCTCGGCGGCCGGCGTCGCTTGTGACCGGGTTGGTGGATCAGGGCTGCCTGGGCGTGACGCTGTTGCCGTGCTCAATCCGTTGGCCGCCAAAGGTCTGGAGTTCGACGCCGTTGTGGTGGTCGAGCCTGGCCGGATCGCGGAAATGCAGTCAGGACTTCGTCACCTGTATGTAGCGATGACCCGCCCGGTTCAGTATCTCGCACTGGTGTCGTCGGAACCGCTGCCGGAGCTGTTGGACCTGGCTACATAGCCGGTGGCCGTTGATGATCGGCAGGGCTCGGTGATTCCTCGGCCGCCGACTCACCCTGAGTTTCAGGAGCACAGACATCATCGGCGGGGAGGGTGAAGCAGCCGTCGATCTCGAATCCCTCGGTATCGGCGATGGGGTCGTCGGCCTCATTTTTCCAAAACATGATCCGGTCGAGAATTCCCATGATCCCAGTGTGCCGTCCAAGACGCTCGGTCACTCCCGGGAAGCTTTCGGTGAGGGTCTTGGTTGACTGGAGGTATGTCCGAAACGTCTCAGAACTCCGATGCCCACACCGCCAACACCAACGCGTCCGATCAACATTGGACCGTCTCCCACAACGATACGATCGTGGCTCAGTCCAGCTCCGTGATGATGGTCAACGAGTCATACCAAGGTCGGACGCTCGACCCGGTCCCGTACTTCCCGGTCGAGGATGTGATCGCCGATCTGCAGGGCCCGACCGGTCACAACACGTTTTGCCCCGTGAAAGGGGAGGCCGACTACTACTCCGTCGGTTCCGACGCCGAGCTTGAGAACTCGGTGTGGTTCTACGCCGACCCACTGTCGCCGCTTGAGCCGATCGCGGGATACGTCGCCTTCTACGGAGACCGCTTCGATATCACCGCTGATTGAGCGCAGGGACTCTGCGAACCTAAATATCGAGTAGTTCAGCGTCGACGAATCGTGAGTTCGACACGATGTAGTCCTTGCGCGTTGCGACATCGTTGCCCATCAACACGTCGAACAACTTGGCCGCCTTGGTGCCGTCACTCATCGTCATCCGCTTGAGCACACGGGTCTCGGGATTGAGTGTGGTTTCGGCCAACTCATCGACGTTCATCTCGCCGAGGCCCTTGAACCGCTTCCATTTCTCAAGGCCGACATTGTGCTTGTCGCTGAGCTCGGCCCGTTCCTCGTCGTCGTAGGCATAGATCAGCTCGCCCTTGACCTTCGTGGCGAACAGCGGTGGTTGGGCGGCGTACACCATGCCGTGCTCAAGCAGAGGGCGCATGTGTTTGTGTATCAGGGTCAGCAGCAGACATCGGATGTGACTGCCGTCGACGTCGGCGTCGCAGAGGATGATGATCCGGCCGTATCGACAGGAGTCGACATCGAAGTCTCGGCCTGAACCTGCTCCGATGGCGGTGATCAGGGCCTGAGCTTCAGCGTTTTCAACAACCTGTTTCAGGCTGGCCTTGCCGGCGTTGACAACCTTGCCCCGTAGAGGCAATACCGCCATGATTTCGGCGTCACGGCCGTTCTTGGCCGGGCCGGCGGCCGAGTTGCCCTCCACGATCAAAAGCTCGGAATCGGGTCCGTGAACTCGGCAATCCGCCAGTTTGTCGGGCATGCCCGACGAGCTGAGGTTGGCAGCTTTGCGCCTGGCGTCAAGCTGTTGCTTGGCCGCCACCCGGTTCAATACGGCTTGGGCGATCTTGTCTCGCAAGGCGTTGATCTGAGACTTCTTGCCGCCCCCGGCGATCCAGTCGGCGAAACCTTTCTTGACCGTTTCGTAGACCAGATTCTGAATGGCCGGAGTGCCAAGTTCCTGCTTGGTTTGACCCCGGAATTGGGGCTCGGGGAAGGTGACTTTGACCGCAGCCACCAGGCCTTCCTGAATGTCGGAGGGAGTGGCCCGGTCCTTGCCTGACTTGGCGAGCTTCTTCAGCTTGCGGGTATCGGTGAGCAACTCGTCGTTGGCCACCTTCGAAAGAGCCCGTTCGAACCCGGCCACGTGGGTGCCGCCGTTGATCGTGGGGATGGTGTTGACGAAGCTGACGATGGTGGTGTCGAAGCCTTTCACCCAGCGAGCCGCCACGGTGATGGTGCATGGGCGGGTCACGGTGGTCATCTTGTTGTCGACCGGCACCTTTTCTTCGAAGGTCGCCTCGTCGAAAATGGTGAGCACGTCGGTTACGTTTTCACCGATCGACAGGTAGTCGACGTAATCCGCCAAGCCGCCGGCGGCCACAAACTCTTCCGGCTTCTGGTTGGGGTTACGGCGATCGTCGAGTTTTACGTGTAGGCCGGGCACCAGGAAACAGACCCTGGCCACGTGATCTCGGACCTTCTCGTATTCGATGGTGGCATCGGCGTCGAACAGATCGCGGTCGGGCCAGTAGCGGATCCGGGTGCCGGTACGGCTGGGTGGGATCTTCTTGACCTTGGCCAGTTTGTTGGTTGGTTTGAACTTGCCCGACGAAAGGTAGTTGCCGGGAACCCGCTCCAGGAAAACCATGCGCCAAGTGGCACCGTCGCGGTCGACTTCGGCCACGAGCTTCGACGACAGCGCATTGACCACCGAGGCGCCGACGCCGTGCAGGCCACCGGATGAGGAGTAGGCCCCGGATCCAAACTTGCCGCCGGCGTGAAGTTCGGTGAACACCACTTCAAGTGCGGTGCGGCCGTCTTCCTTGCGACCGATCGGAATGCCGCGGCCATCGTCGGAAACTTCGATTGAACCGTCTTTGTGGAGGATCACATCGATGTTGGACGCGAAGCCCGCCGCGGCCTCGTCGACCGCATTGTCGATGATCTCCCAGGCGAGGTGATGAAGACCATCGTTGCCTGTACCGCCGATATACATGCCGGGACGTTTCCGTACGGCATCAAGTCCTTCGAGGATCTGAATCTGCGACTGGTCGTAGCCGTTGGAGGCCCGCCGACCCGACCCGGACTTCTTGGTGGCGCGTTTCGTCGCCTTCTTTGCGGTCGACTTCTTGGTCGCCGTGCCGTTAGCTGAACGGCTTGCCGCCTTGGTTGACTTCTTCGCTGTCTTTTTTGCAGGCGCTTTCTTGGCCACGTGTTTCTACCTGGTTGAGGGGCGGTCGGGTGAGGATGGTGGGAGTGACGGTTGTGTCACCATCGGAGCGAGCCAACGGCGAGGATGCGCTTGGCGGTGCTCGATGAGACGCCGTCTCGACGAGTCGGGCGAACCTTCAACGGCTCGGGGGTGTTGTCGGGTTTGGTGGGAGCGTCGGCCTGACCAACGATGCACATGATGCGATCACCTGATCCGACCCAGCCGTAGTCGATACGTTGCTCGTCTTTGAATTTGGTGATGCGAACTCCACCAGTGCCTCGACCCTTGCTGGGGATCTCGGCGGCCGAGGTGGCCTTAGCGGTTCCGGCGTCGGTGATCGTGACCACCAACTCGTCGTCGCCTCCAACGCCGGCGGCCACCACTTTGGCCTTGCCTTTCAGCTTGATACCGGCAACTCCTTTGGCGCCGGCGCCCTGAAGGCTGATGTTGCCGGCCTGGGTTCGAAGGGCCTGAGCGTCTGAGCTGACAAACACGACTTCTTCGGTCTCCGTGACCGCGAACGCGGCGACCAGCCGGTCGCCATTGGCCAGTTTCATGATCGTCTTGCCCGACTTGAGTTCGGCCAGCACCGCACGGTCGAGGCGTTTGGCCATGCCCTGAGCACTGACCACCATTATCGGGTCGCCGGTGGAGGCGAACGCGGCGACAATCGAGTCGTTACGTTCGGCGCCCATCACATCCCCGGCCGCCTTGCCGCGGCTTCGACCACCGACCTCGGGAACATCGGTGGCAAGGATGCTCAGCAGCTTTCCGGCGGCGGTGATCACCAAGACCGGTTGACGCAGCGTGGTAAGCACAACCGAGTCGAGCACGTCATGGCGCGAAGGGCTGTAACTCTTGGATGTGCCTTGGGGTTCACGACCCAGAAGTCCGGATGAGGTGAGGCTGACGATGCACGGGTCGTCGGGAATCTCAGCCAGAACCTGCTCTTCGAGTGCCTCGATCTCGGGGATGTCGTCGGATGAGATGATCTTGCTGCGACGAGGACGACCGTAGTCCTCGACGATGCGTTCGAGCTCCTTCAACACGATCGTGCGCCGCCGCTGCTCGGATCCGAGAATCTTTTTCAGGTCTTTGATCGTCTCCAGCAGGGTCTCTTTCTCGGCCACCAGTTCGTCGTAGGCCAACGCCGTGAGCCGCCGGAGGCGGAGGTCGAGGATCCAGTTGGCCTGGATCTCCGATAGATCGAGCTTGTCCATCAACCGCTGTCGGGCCTCGGGAGTGTCGGCCGACGTGCGGATGATTCGGACGACCTCGTCGATGTTGTCGATGGCGATCAGGAGCCCCTCGACGATGTGCAGTCGCTCCTCGGCCACCCGAAGCCGGTATTCGCTGCGGCGAACCACCACGTCGAGACGATGCTCGATGTAGTGGCGGCAAAGGTCGTAAAGCCCGAGAGTTGTTGGCACCCCGTTAACCAGCACCACGTTGTTGATGCCGAACGTTTCTTCCAGCGGTGTGAGTTTGTAGAGCTGTTCCAGCAGTAGCTCGGGGTTGACACCGGTCTTGCACTCCATCACCAGCCGCATGCCCGACTTACGGTCGGACAGATTCTTGATGTCGGAGATTCCCGAGATCTTGTTGGCGTTGATCAGGTCTTTGACCTTTGAGACCACCCGCTCCACCCCGACAAGGTATGGCAACTCGGTGATCTCGATGCCCCTGCGAGCCCTCGTGATGTTGACGACTTCGGCCTTGGCCCGGATGCGGACCGTGCCGCGCCCGGTCTCATAGGCGTCGCGCACCCCGTCGGCGATAACCAGGCCGCCCGATGGAAAGTCGGGGCCCGGTACGACCTTCATCAGCTCATCGACCGTTGGCTTGGGACGACGTTTGGTCATCACCAGCTTGATGGCCTCGTAGATTTCGACCAGGTTGTGGGTGGGCATGTTGGTGGCCATGCCCACGGCGATTCCCGTGGTGCCGTTGACCAGCAGGTTCGGTAGCAGAGCGGGGAGGTAGGCCGGTTCGGTTGACTCGCCGTCGTAGGTTGGGGTGAAGTCGACGGTTTCCTCGTCGATCTCTCCGAGCAGATCGAGGGCGGCATCGGTCAGCCGGCACTCCGTGTAGCGATAGGCGGCCGGCGGGTCGTCGAGACTGCCGAAGTTGCCTTGCGGGTCGATCAGGGTGACCGGTCGGGAGAAGTCCTGACCCATTCGGACCAAGGTGTCGTAGATGGCCGAGTCGCCGTGAGGATGGAACTTGGCCATCACGTCACCAACCACGTGCGCACACTTGCGGTGCGGTCGATCGGGATAGAGCCTCATCTCCCGCATCGAGTAGAGAATGCGGCGCTGAACCGGCTTGAGCCCGTCACGTACATCGGGAATGGCACGAGCGGTAATGACGGACAGGGAGTAGGCCAGGAACGACTGGCCGAGCTCTTCATCGACCGGGACGTCGACCACTTCACGAGCAAACGGAAGGAGCTCGCCTTGGACTCCGTTGGATGTTGATCTTGACTTGCGGGCCATTAGTTCTTCACTGCCTTAGGGTGCCTCGCCGGGGTTGACCGAAGCTGTGTTGACTGGGTTGTTGGTGCTGCTGCTTCGATATGACTGCTGGGCCAACAGCATCGGATACACGGCTGGCCGTTTGGTTGCACTTCGTGGGGCTCCGGATTGTGATCCGGTGTCCGCATCGGGGCGTCGATTTCCCGAGCCGCCGGCGCCTGACACTCGTCAAATCAGCAGAATGAAGGGGATTTCAGGGTTTGACCATCATCGTGGCCCCATCACCAGGTGATCAGACGAGCGGACATGCCTACCTATTGATAATGCCAAGTTCGGAGCCGCGAATGGTGGACGGTTGGCAGGTTCGCTCTGCTGCTTACAACGTTAGCCAGCCCTGCTTTTGTGGTGGATTCAGGCCGTTGTTGCTCAGCGGTGGAGCCGTCGGGACCGGCATTGTCAGCCGGCCCTCATAACAAGGATACGCCGCTCGCGGCCTCTACGCTGATGAGGTGCCATCGGGACGTGATGAACTTCGAAAAAAGCTCCTCGAGGCGGGCGAAGCAGTGCGCTCCGCGGCCGCCGACCGGGGCCTTGACGAGGTTTTCAAGGATCTACCAATTCCGACCACGCCGAAACCTCGCCCTCTTGAAGAGGTGCAAGCCGACCTCGATCGCCTTGTCGGCCTTCACACGGTCAAAGAGCAGGTTCGAACCCAGATTGCCTTTCTGCAGCTTCAGGAACGGCGTAAGGAACACGGCTTGGCCGAGGTGGCCTCGAGCCATCACCTGGTCTTCCTCGGAAACCCTGGCACCGGAAAGACAACTGTGGCCCGGCTGCTGGCGGAGATGTACCAGTCGGTTGGCCTGCTGAAAAAGGGACATCTGGTAGAGGTGGATCGCGCCGGTCTCGTCGGCCAATACGTCGGCCACACCGCCAACCGCACCAACAAGGCGGTGAAGAAGGCCCTGGACGGTGTGTTGTTCATCGACGAGGCCTACGCATTGTCGCCCGATGGGATTGGCCGCAACGACTTCGGGCCTGAAGCGATTGAGACCTTACTGAAGCGAATGGAAGATCATCGTGACCGTCTGGTGGTGATCGTCGCCGGTTATCCCAAGCTGATGGAGCGATTCCTGCAATCGAATCCCGGTTTGCGGTCGCGTTTTTCTCGCGAGATCGAGTTTCCCAACTACAGCCCGGAGGAACTCGTGGAGATCTTTGTCAACATGGCCGGCGATGCGGACTACCGGCTCGACGGAGACGGCAAGGTCACGCTCGAGCGTATCTTCACCGTGGCATCGCAGGCCCCCGGATTCGGAAATGGCCGTTACGCCCGCACCTTGTTCGAGCAGGCCATCAACCGCCAGGCCCTACGGCTCTCGCATGATCATGACATCGACGTTCTCGATCGACAGGCCGTGATCACCATTTCATCGACGGACCTGAGCGAAGCCGCCGGCTTGTTGGACAAGAGCCCCGACAAGAAGTAGGGCCCGCTCAAAACAAGAAAAGCCGCCCGTCTTTTGCTGAGGACGGCGGCGTGGAGAGGAGCGGCGTGTTCCTTCCGCAGGGTCCACCTAGCGATGAAATGCCCTGCAGAAGGCCCGAACGCCCGCATTGTCACCCGAGCAAAGTCGTCGGGTCTGGTCTATTGCTTTCTTGCTCCAGTGTGATTGGAGGCCTAGTCGTTTCGTTGTCGCCTAGCGGCGACGACGGCGACGTTGGGCGTCAATCTTGCGAGCCGACTTGATCACGGTGTTCAACCGTGCCCCAAGTTGTTCGTGGCTCATGGGTGCGTCGAGGCTCAGTTCCGGAGCTAGAGCTTCGAGGATGGCGCTAACGCTCACTCCCTGTTCGGCGGCAAAGCCGTGCCAGTGATCGTGGGCGTCGTCGGATACGTAAGCGTGCAGGGCTTTACGACCATTGTCGTCAGACATTGATGGTTCACCTTTGTTTCTCAAGTGCGGCGGATGTGCTGGCTGCTGTGATGCAGGTGGGCATCGCATGTTGAAAGTGACAGAGGAATCGACCAGGCGATTGCTTCATCAGTTTCAGGCGGCGGTGCTGGTTCCTCCTGCCCCAATCATGGGGCCAGCCAGATGGACAGTAGCGGCGGGAATGTGCAATCTCAAGGGTTGCCACTAGAGAAATCTCCCAGCCCGTTTGTCGGGTGCCGCCGGCAAGTAGGTGCGAGCATCAACAGCACTCGTTGTCAACCGCGAAAAAGCAGCTCAAACAGTGACTTTTGGCATGTCTCTGGAGTGTTCGCCAGTGTTCAACAGCAATCGACAACGATGTGGCGAACGGCGTTAGGTAGTTGTTCCCTGTCACACAAATGCCAGATAGTTCCGCCCAACGAGCGAACCCAAATCGGCGCCGATCATCAACCCTGTAGTGCCGCCTTAACCTCGTTGATCGAAGGGTTGACCATCGCCCGCTCGCCGATCACGACGGTGGGCACGGTCTCGTTGCCGTTGGCCACACTTCGCACAAATGACGCCGCCTCGGGGTCATCCCAAATGTTGCGTTTCTCGTAGGCGAGTCCGTTGACCTGGAGGTTTCGTTCGAGCATGGCGCAAAACCCGCATCCGGGGCGCCAGTACATCACGATCTGGGAGTTTGCCGAATCCATAGCGCTAGTTAACCAGCGCCGCGCCCGACTTGTTCCAACCAGTGTGTTGTGCGGCGATCCTCTTAGGGACCCGGGAAGGCAATCGATCCACCGCCGTCGAGTACGAGCTGTTGCCCGGTCACCCAGGACGACGCGTCCGATGCCAGGTAGAGGGCGGCCTTGGCGATGTCTTCTGTCTCCCCGAGCCGCTTGAGTGGATACGATCGGGCCACCTCGTCGCCCCGGTCACCTTCCCAGAGGGCACGTGCGAAGTCGGTTTTGATCAGACCGGGAAGAATCGCATTGACCCTGACTTTGGGGGCCAGCTCGGCCGCCAGTTGTTTGGTCTGGTGGACCAACGCCGCCTTGCTCACTCCGTAAACGCCGAGCATCGGACTCGTCTTGAGCGCCGCCACCGAAGCGATATTGACCACTGAGCCACCGTGTTCGGACATCCACTGCCGCCAAGCTTGTTGGGTCCACAGCAGGGGAGCGGTCACGTTTACCTGCATGGTCTTGTCCCAGCGGGCGAGATCAACATCGATCGTCGGCCCGGCGTAGGGATTGGTGGCCGCGTTGTTGATCAGCACATCGATCGACCCGAATCGTTCGATGGTCTGGGCAACAGCGCGTTCAGCGCCTTCCACGTCGCCGACGTTGGCCGCCACCCAATGACATCGGTCGTCGTGGCCTTGGCCGATCTCGGCCGCCACCTCCTCCAGTGCATCCGGCTTGCGAGACACAAGCATGACCGCTGCGCCCGACTCCAAGAATGCCGATGCAATCGCTTTGCCGATACCGCGCGAACCTCCGGTCACCAACGCAACTTTGTTGTCGAGACGCCCACTGTTGAGACCCGCACTGCCGAGAGTCATGGTCACTGGCTCCTTCCATCTGGTTCACTTCAGATGGGCGCCACTGTACGATCCGCCTCAAGTGTTGGCCAAAACCATGAACAGCAACAGCGTGGCCAGCAGAGCGACAAAGAGCCACTCGATGCGATTCCGAGTAGATCGTTCCTCGACGAGGAACGCCTCGGCGGCGAGGCTTCGGCCCTCGATCTCCAGCAGCTGGCGCTCCAACTCAACCAGCCGAAGGTGTTTGCTGGCTGATATCCGTCTCGACTGGTCAAGTTTGCTGGCGAGGTCGACGTAGCGCGACTGAAGATCCTGAAAGACCGACTCCGTTTCCGACAATTGGGCCTCAAGCTCAGCCACATTGACGGTCATTGAATCGTCTTCCTCGGGTCCGGAGTCGGATCCGTCGTCTTCTGCGTTCGGGCCCTCGGATGCGCTGTTACGTAGCCTGCCGCGGAGCCGTCGTAACCGGCCCGTGGCCTCCGGCTCGATAGGAGCCAGCAGGCGTTCGACGCCGAGAACGGTCCGGTCGAGCAACTCGATCTCCTCCGGCAGGCTGAAGTGCGCCCATAGGTTGCGGGTTTCGATCAGCTCACCAACCAGGCCTCGTAGGTCTTGACCAAAGAACTCGGCGAACACAGGGCCCCAGAAGCGGCGGAGAACCAACAGCTGGAAGAGAGGGTCGGTCGCACCATGTTCGGCTGGACGGCCCAAGCGGTTGGCGGCAGCCTCGCTCCACGACGGTTCGTCCTGGAAGTACTCGGCCATCCGAACGTCGATAAAGGGACCCAAAACGTCGGCCATGATCTCGAAGGCCTGGGCCACGATACCGTGACGGCTCACCGCCAGATTCGGCACGTTGGGAGTCTCAGCTGACATTCTGGGTTACGGCGGACCTTGGCGTTCTGCATCGGCCGGACACCGACGACTTTCGGGCGTGTGATCTTCCCTCCGGTATTGCCATGGTTATCGGCCAAACTCGTCCGAAGCTAAGCCTTCGACGGCCCACATTGCGGCAGGCGACCCGATATTCCAATATCTCAATTTCCGCCCGCCGATGCCGTTTGTATAGAAGTGAGTGATCCTCGCCTCCTCTCTTCTCCCGCGGTTGTTCTCTTCTCGGGCGTAGTCGCTGCGGTGCTTTGGGCCGGAGGTCTGAATTTTGTATGGGAATTTTCGTCCGCACAGATCGTTCATGTGCTCACAACCGGGGCGATGGGGGCCGTCGGTGCGTCCCTCGGCAGCTTGCTGTTGGCCGTTGCGGCCCGCACGGCCCAAGACCGTTTTGACGAGGCCGAACATCGGGCGAAACACGATCCGCTCACCGGTCTGCTGAATCGCTCGGAGCTGTTCCGTCAGCTGGAGGACTCGCTTGTTGACGCAACCGCCAACGATCTCGTTCTCGGCGTGTTGTTCCTTGACCTCGACCGGTTCAAGGCGATCAACGACTCCCTGGGCCATGAAGTTGGTGACGAACTGTTGATGATCGTGGCCGACCGGCTGCGTTCGACGGTTCGAAGCACCGACGTGGTGGCCCGGCTCGGTGGTGACGAGTTCGTCATCCTCTGCCGAGGCCTGCTTCACGGCGATTCGGTGGTGGCCACAGCTCGTCAGATCCTCAAGAAGTTCCGTGAGCCGATTTCGCTCAACAACAAAGAGCACATCGTTTCCACCAGCATCGGAATCGCCATCGCCAAGGCCGGCGACGACCGTGAACCCGACGAGCTGGTGAGCGATGCCGACGCCGCGATGTATCGGGCCAAGGAGACCAAGGGCGGCTACGCCGTATTCGACGAGGCGCAACGCCAGCAGGTCCGGGATCGGCTCGATATTGAACGAGCGCTGAGCCTTGCCATCGACAACAACGAGATCGTGGTTCACTATCAGCCGATCATCGACACCAAGAGCCGCCAGCTCTACGGATTCGAGGCGTTGGTTCGATGGCAACATCCGGAGCGTGGGCTGTTGGGCCCAGGAGAGTTCCTCGGTGTTGCCGAGGAGGCCGGCATGATGGCCCGACTCGGTCGGGTTGTCCTGCGCGAGGCCTGCGCCCAGGCTGCGGTCTGGAATCATCTCTCGCCGACGGCTAATCGGGTCAGGATGGGAGTCAACCTGGCTGAGCAACAGCTTGTCGACCCCGACCTTCCCCGTGAGGTCGCCGAGATTCTCGACTGGTCGGGAATCGATCCGAGCCAGTTGGTGCTTGAGATCACCGAGGACGTGATCGTTGACCATCTCGACGGCCTGACGGTGCTTCGTCACCTACGTGACCTCGGCGTTGCCCTGGCCATCGACGACTTCGGTACCGGTCAGTCATCGCTGTCGTACGTCAAACAGTTCGACATGGTTTCGACCATCAAAATCGACAAGGCCTTTGTCGACGAAATGCACAGCGCCAACGTTGATCGAGCCATCGTGGAAGCCGTGGTGGCCATGGCCACGGCACTTGACCTGTCGATCGTCGCCGAGGGCGTGGAATACATGGAACAGGTGAAGGAGCTGCACCGCCTCGGAGTGAGCCTGGTCCAGGGCTACCTGTTCAGCCCGCCAATTTCTGCCGAGAACGTCGATCCGCTCACGTGGTTCCCGGCAGCCGGGGTTACGTCGCCCCCACCGGCCAGGACCGGAAGGCACGCCCCCGGCCATCCTGATTACGTCGACCCTCGATCGCGCAACGCGGAGGTTCCCGACGAGTCAGGTCAACCGTCGATAGAGGCGGCACCGACCGCCGAATCACTCCAAACCCACAACGCCGGGTATTAACAGCGGACGCTCGGCTCAGTCGTCGAAGTCCTCGGGCGGGGGTGCCACGAAATCGATGAGCTCCTCGACCGCGCCGACCAGCGATGGTTCCAAATCCCGGTAACTGTTGACTCGGCTTAGCAGCTGGCGCCAGAGCTCACCGGTGGTGCCGTCGAAGCCGAACCAATGTCGCACGCCTTCCTTCCATTCGACGTCGCGGCTGATCTCAGGCCAGCCGGCGATGCCGAGAACCGACGGTCGGATGGCCTGCCAGATGTCGACGAAGTCGTGGCCGCAGATAAGCACGTTGTTCTGGGCTGCTTCGGCTGCGATCCGAGATTCCTTGCTGTTCTCCACAAGATGATCGAGCAGCACGCCGAGCCTACGGTATGGGGTCGGTCCGAACTCTTTGATGATGGCGGCCAGGTCGTCGGCGCCGTGCAGGGGTTCGACCACAACACCCTCCGCTCGAAGATCGTCGCCCCAGATCTTCTCCACCAGATCGGCGTCGTGCAGGCCCTCAACCAACAGACGGCTGGGAACGGCCACCCGGGCCCCGGTCTGTTTCGGAGCGATGGATCCGGAGGCGGTGAGCGTTGGCGAGTTGCCGTCCACGGTTTTGGCCGGACGGGCGGCAACAAGGGAAACAGTGGAACCACCAATCGAAAACGCCCCGCTTGCCACCGGTATGTCGTGCTCGCGCCCGGCCTGATCCCTGAGACGGACGAGGCGCGGCGTGAATTTCACTACCTTGCCAACAACCCCGGTGGTGCGATGTCGAACAACCAAACCCTTTTCCGCCGGCACTTGAGGCCATGAGGGACGGCGTCGAGCTCGGGGATCGTCGTCGATCGGGCCGCTCAGGATGCCCGACATCAGCGGCTCGCAAAAGTCGAATGGGGGTGGTCTAAGAGCATAAATGGGTGTTCCTTGACGGCTTGATTAGTCAGTGCGACGGGTCAACTCTAAGCCGGCTACACCGGGTGGCCGTCAACCTTGACCCACTCCGCCTCGCCGGACTCGATTCCCAGACTACGGCCAACCGCCTTCGACATCAGGGAGTAGCCGAGATCATTGAGGTGGAAGCGATCAGCAGCCAGGCGACTGGAGTACCGCGGGCCCGGCTCTTTCCATGGGTTGACCGAGATCAGAAACCCACCGTTGGACGCCTCGGCATTGTTTTGCCCGACTGTGGTCTTGAGGGTGCGGTTGACCATACGGGCTCGGGGCGACCCGCCGGCCACGGAGCAGACGACACCTGGCCTTTCTGGAGCGCTCAGCGTCCCTACCGTGGTGACCAGCTGGGTCGCCTTCTTGTTGAGTGAGGCCGTGTTCAATCCCCAGACAAGATCGTTGGTCCCAAGGCAACAAACCAGGAGATCGATGCCCGGGAGCTGTTCGGCAATAGGCACCTGTCGGCTCAGCCCATCCTCGAACTTGGCCCCGGACTGGCTGAGGTTTATCACCCGCCAAGGTTGACCCACGAGGCCGGGAGTAGGGCGGCGATCAGCCTCATCCTGTCCGTTATTCTCAGGAGGCATCGACAGAGCGGCGGCCAATCGTCCAACGTAGCTCCGGCCGGGGTGGCTGGCACCGATTCCCAGCGCGCTGGAGTCGCCGATCACGACCATCAGTGGACCCGTGTCGTGCAAAGCTTCCTGATTCCGTTCATTCCACCACTCCGTGTACGGGTCGATTTGGTCGACCACTGATCTCACCGAAGGCGAGAGTGCACCGGCTAGTCGAACTGCAGGTCCGGGCTGCTTGGCAACGAGGGTCGGGATTTGGTGGAGCATTCTTGCCCATTGTGCACGTTCCGACGGCAACGCCACGAGTCCGGTGAGAGGTTCGAACCAATACTCTGAACCCGGTGATTCTTATTGATGCCGTTGGCCTCACCGTTACCCGGCCGGACCGGGCGCTTTTTCAGGATGTGTCGGTGACGATCGAGAGTGGCGATCGGATTGGTTTCGTCGGTATCAACGGCACCGGAAAGTCCACATTGTTACGGGTGCTGGCCGGCGGTCAAAGTCCCGAGCGAGGAGAGGTCCGACGAGGTCGTGGAGTGACCGTATCGATTCTCGACCAGGACGCTCCGCTCCCGCCCGGCACCGTGTTGGAAGCAGTGGCCGCTGCGTTTGAGGACAACGAAGACCTCTCCAGCGGCGACGAAGGTGACCGTGGCTGGTCGGGCTGGGAAGGGGAGGCGGTGTTGGATCGCCTCGGCATGGGAGGGCACTTCGAACGCTCAACCTCGGATCTTTCCGGAGGGGAGAAGAAGCGGGTCGCCTTGGCCCGGGCCTTGGTTCAGCCCAGCGACCTACTTGTGCTAGACGAGCCGACGAACCATCTTGATCTCGATTCCATCGAATGGCTACAGCACCGCCTCCTGAACTATCGGGGAGGCCTGCTGCTTGTAACCCACGACCGTCACCTCCTCGACGCCGTGACCACCCGAATGGTGGAGCTCGACCGGGGAACGGCCTACGTGCACAATGGCGGTTACGCCGACTATCTCGAAGCCAAGCAGCAGCGTGAAGTAGATGCGGCGACAGCGGAGGCCGTGCGAAGGAACCTGGCCCGAACGGAACTGGCCTGGCTACGCCGAGGTGCTCCGGCCCGAACGTCAAAACCAAAGGCCCGCATCGAACGAGCAATCGAGTTGGTCGAAGGTCGTCCTCAGGGCCCGGCCCGACCGGCCAACCTGTACCTGGAGTTCGGAACGCCCCGCCTTGGCGACGTGGTGATCGAACTCGATTCGGTGACGGTCGCCGATCCCGGTGGCTCACCGGTGCTTTCCGATGTCGAACTGAAGCTTGATCCCCGGGAACGGTTGGGGATCGTCGGGCCGAACGGTGCCGGAAAGACGTCTCTTCTCAACGTGCTTGGCCGCCGCGCCGAGCCATTGGCCGGCACGGCCACGTTCGGCTCCACGGTGTCGATCGGCTACTACAGCCAGCTTGGAAATGAGCTCGACGGCGACGCTCGAGTGCGAGAGGTCGTGGCCGGTCCCCACCGGCAACCTGACTGGACCGACGCCCGCCTTCTGGAGGCCTTTTGGTTTGATGCCGATGCCCAATGGGCCCAGGTCTCGACCCTGTCCGGCGGGGAGCGTCGCCGTCTTCAGTTGCTTCAGGTGCTGGCGCAGCGGCCCAACGTACTGCTGCTCGACGAGCCGACCAACGATCTCGACCTTGAGACGCTGCGGGCGTTGGAGGATTTTCTCGATGAGTGGCCCGGGGCAGTGGTGGTGGTGAGCCACGATCGCGCGTTTCTCGAACGGGTGGTCGCCGACGCGTTAATCGTTGACGGCACCGGCTCGGCCCGTCGTTGGCCTGGTGGCTTCGGGGCCTGGGATCAGCAGCGCCGATCCGAAGGTCGGGCAAAGCGCTCGGTGCGATCGCTCGTGGATCGGCAACAGGCCACGGCGAAGGCCGGATCGGGCGATGGGGCGGGAAAGTCGACCAAGCAGGATCGGCCGGCCAAATCACGGTCGGGTCGATCGACTTCGACCCTTGGGCACCTGCTTCGTGAAGCGGAAAAGAAGTTGCGCAGGCTTGAGAAGAAACGGGCGGAGCTGGAGGAAAAATTGGCGTCGGCTGGCGGCGACCATGATCTCCTTGCCACCATTGGCACGGACTTGGCCGCGGTGGTGGCCGAACTTGAGTCAACGGAAGAAGAGTGGCTGATGCTGGCCGAGGAGCAGGAACAACGATGACTGAAACAGAATCTGGTGTCGGCAGTGCAAGCGGTGTCGGCAGTGCAAGCGGTGTCGTCGGGCAACCGGAGTTGCGCTCCCTGAACGAACTCAGGAGTCTGGGGTCGGCCAAATGGACTCGCTACGGACCCTCAGTGCTCCCGGTCTGGGTCGCCGATATGGACATCGCTCCTCCGCGTTTTGTAGTCGACGCACTCGTCGAGTTCGCCAACGGTCGAGACTTTGGCTACAACTTCGTGGCCGCACACCAGCTACCGTCGGCCTTCCGGAACTGGCAGGAGCACTATCACCATTGGAGCCCCGACGTCGAACGTCTGCAGCTCTTCTGTGACGTCCTGCACGCCATCGATGTGGCAATCTGGCTGCATACCGAACCGGGCGACGGAATCGCTCTGCTGACACCGATCTACCCGCCGTTCATCACCGCTGTGACCGGCGTCGACCGTCACATCACCGACGTGCAGCTGAGCCAGGACGACGGGTGGCGACTCACGGCGTCCACCCTTGAGGCGGCCATCGACGAGCGCACCAAAGTCCTGCTGCTGTGCAACCCCCACAACCCCACGGGCCGGGTCTTTGACGACGATGAGCGCCAGGCAATTGCCGACGCTGTTGTTGAACACGATCTTCTACTGATCAGCGACGAGGTGTGGGGCGATCTTCTCCATCCTGGATTCACCCACAAGCCGATGGCTCTGATGCCCGAGCTGGCCGATCGAACCCTGACCATCAGCTCGGCCTCGAAGTCGTTCAACCTCGCCGGATTGCGTTGTGCCATCGCCCACAATGGACACGAGGGCCTTGGTAAGAAGTTCGAGGCCCTCCCTCAACACTTCCTGGGAGCAGTCAGCATCCCCGGGGCCACCGCGTCACTGGCTTGTTGGACCGAAGGGCACGAGTGGTTGTCCGACACCAAGCGTTATCTCACCGCCCGACGCGATCAGGTGGTTGATCGGCTGACCACCGAACTGCCCGAGGTCAAGTTCATGGTTCCCGAGGCCACGTACCTGGCATGGCTCGACCTCTCGGCGTTCGGCCTGGGTGCGAATCCGTCGAAGCTGTTGCTCGACGACGCAGAGTTGGCCTGCAACCCGGGCACCGATTTCGGCCCTCACGGAGAAGGTTTCATTCGCCTCAACTTCGCCACTTCGGAGGAAATCGTCGACGTGGCGCTCGATCGCCTGGTCACGGCATTGACGCCTCACCGACCGTAACTCGAACTCCAAGCGGCGTCTGACGGTCAAACCGGCCAATTAGGCCTGACCGGCGCGGAATTTGAGGCACAATGGAAGCTTGAGCGGTGAGCGCAGTACTGAGGGACCGAGCAGAGCTACGTCGCTCTACGTGATCGGCGCGCTCGGTTTTTTTGCCTCGGTTCTGGTGGTCATTGGCGGAATCATGGCCGGCGCCGCCGGTCCGGGCGGTGGCCGAATGTGGGCGGTGCCTGCGGTTCCGGTGCGTCCTACGGTCAGCTTGCTCCCGGCATTACTGGTGTACTACGGCGGCTTGATCCTGTTGGTCCGGGCCTGGTTACTCCTGCGTCGCCATCATCTGAGCCACGGTTTGCGGCTGGCCACCGTTGCCTTGCTGGTCGTTGTGTGGTCGGTCCCGATGCTGCTCGGCCCACCGCTCGGTAGTCGCGACGTATACGCCTACGCCGCCCAAGGTCGTATGGCCGACCAAGGGCTGGACGTCTACGACCAGGGCCCGGCCGAACTCGGCGATGGTGACCCGGTGTTGGCCCCGGTCGACCCGCTGTACTGGGAGTCACCGTCTCTTTACGGCCCGGTATTCGTGTCGATGTCACGTACGGTGGCCGAATTGACCGGCGACCATGTGGTGGCCGCGGTGTTCGCTTTTCGGCTTATGGCCGTGATCGGGCTTGTGATCACGGCGTTGGCGGTGTTAGATCTTTCGCGCGGGCTCAATCGTGATCCCATTGACGCCTTTATTTTGGCGATCGCCAATCCTCTCGTGCTCTTTCACATGGTCTCGGGTGCTCACAACGAGTCGATCATGTTGGCGTTTCTGGTATCAGGCGTGGCTCTCGGCCGCCGGCATGGATCTTGGATCCACGTCGGGATAGTGCTGTGTGCCTTTGCTGCCACAATCAAGATCCCGGCCATGTTGGCGGTGCCGTTCCTGGGCTGGCATTGGGCCATGGAGGCGAGCGGTTGGCCCCGCAGAATCGCCAGGGCGGCGATTGCGGGAGCGGAAGCGCTGCTGGTCATGGCGGTCGCCGGCCGCGTAACCGGCTGGGGATGGGAATGGTTGTCGGCGCTCGCCAACAGCCGACCGGTGAATGCGTACCTCAGCATCACCCGCCTGTTCGGTGGCGGATTTTCATTGATCACAGGTATCGAGGCCGATCTTGTACTGGCTGCCGCCCGTGTGCTCGGCCTGGCGTTTGCCGCGGCCGTCACTGGCGTGCTGCTGCTCCGGCGCCACCAGAGTTGGCCGACCGCGCTGGCCTGGAGCTTTCTGCTTTGGGCGGTACTTCACCCCACCACGCAGCCTTGGTATCTCACGTGGGGTCTCATCCTTCTGGCCGCCACCTCGGCGGGAGACCGCAACCGCGGCTTTGTGGCCGTCTGTGCCGCCGCGGTGTTCGCGGTGCTACCCATCGGCCCACAGCTCGGTTGGGTGTTGCTCGACAACAGCAGTGTTGGTCGGCTGATCATCGGTGCCGGGCTTCTGGTTCTGCTCACCTTTAGTCCTCGGCCCGACGCCACCCCTCGGATTCGCTCCGATCTCGATCCGGATTTGGTGACCGTGCTGGTCCCGACCCGCCATGAGCGGCTCAACATTGTCCCCTTTGTTTACGAAATGAGTTTGGCCATCGATGCCGACGCCTCGTTGCGGGCCCGAGGGGTTGAGATTCTGTATGTCGACGACAGCGACGACGACACACCGGCGGTGATCGAACGAATGGCGGCCGACCTCGACGACGGGGCGTTCTCCCAAGCGCTGAAACACGGTCCGGTACCCCTAACCGTTTCGCTCCTACATCGGCATCGTCAACAGCGGTGGGGCGGCCTGAGCGGTGCTGTGGTTGACGGGATGGCAAAAGCCAAGGGCCGCACCGTCGTGGTCATGGACGGTGACTTGCAGCATCCGGCCGCCGACGTCACGCGCCTCGTGGCCAACGTGGCGTCCGGGAACGACATCGTCGTCGCCAGTCGTCGAATCGAAGGAGGATCCGACGGCGAGGGCCTCACCCCGGTGCGGTGGTTCCTGTCGCAGGCCGCGGCACATCTGGCTCGAACGATGTTTCCCCGCCGGGTCGGTCGGGTGGCCGATCCCATGTCGGGTTTCTTCGCCGTCGATCTGGCCCAGGTCGATCTAAACACGCTCTATCCCGACGGTTTTAAGATCCTGGCCGAGCTGTTGGCCACCCACCCCGACGCGGAAGTGTCGGAGGTTCCGTTCGAGTTCGCGGGTCGCGTCCAGGGCATGTCCAAGGCGTCGGCCGCTGAGGGCACCCGTTTCTTTGGCCACATGTTCGACCTGCGCATTCGCACCACCCGTTGGTGGGCAGGTGCTTCCGTCAGCCAGCGGATCTACGATCAATCCGGTCGAGCCATCGCCAACAGCTGAGAGGCAGAAGGAACAGGAGTCCGTTGCGCAGCGCCATAGCCAGCGCCGGCATCGTTTCTCCCATTCGGGGCGGTCCGAAGACGGCCAACGTGAGTCCGGTTATCGCCGAGATCAGCCCGGTAATCAAGAGTGGCGCCGGAATGGAAACTCGGCCGGCGTGTTCTGGCCGACCATCGACCGCCAGCAGCAGGGCGGCCCAAGGGGTCAGCCACAGGATGAATTGAGGCGAGAGCAGGGGAGCGGTGGCCAGCAGCAGCGAGATCGTGGCCAACATGAACCCACCGAGGTGGGCCAACGTTGTGTTGGATGATGTCGGGTTGGCTGACGAACCCGGAGCGGCCGGTCCGATTCGGCGCCGGATACGCCAGGCAAAGATGCAGGCGAAAACAACCGCGACGGCTCGGCCGAGGGTAACCACAAGCGGTGAGATGTCTCCGATTCGGAAAGCGTTCAGCTGTAGCGACACCGGCGATTCGCCGTCGGTTACGAGAAGGCCGGTGGCGTAGCCTAACGCGGTGATCACCCCGCCGGTGGATTCGACGTGCCAGCCGGTGGCACCTCGCAGTTCGGTGACTTGTCGCACGGCATCGAGCCCTACGTCGGCCCACCACAACCAGAACGCGGCCCCTAGGGCGGTGGCGCCGATTGAAACTGCTGCTTGACGATCTCGGCGCAGCGCCCAGTAGGCGGGAATCAGCAAGCCAGGCCACACTTTGGTCAAAATCGCCGCGGCCGTAGCCACGCCGCCGAGAGCGCTCGACAGCACCGGGGGTAGGCTCAAGCGTGGTTCAACCACAAGCAAGGCTCCGACGAGCGCCAACAGGCTGACGATTACGTCGAGTCGCAACAGCCCCATTGGAACCAACGGCAACCCAATGAGTAGGTAGGCGGCTGCAAGCTGAGGCCTTCGCCGGAACAGTAGCCAGGCGATGATCAGATCGGCGAAGAGCCCGAGAACAACAAGACGTTGATGGGCCCCCACCACCGCCTCGTTGGGGCCGCCACCATCGCTGCCGGCGAGTAGAGCCTCGAAAACCACAACGCTCCCCGGCGGATACTCAACTGGATGATCACGCCAAGGTCGCCCCTCCTCGGTGGCGATGATCGTGAACCGCTCGACGTCCCATCCCCCCAGTTCCGGCGCGCTGTCGGCCCACGGCCCGAACAGCAGGATCGCCGCCGCCACGATCCGCACGACGACCCCGAGGATGACGGCAAGGCGAAGAGCCGCGGAAGGCGGGAAAGGCGCAGAGCCGATCATATCCCCCTTTCTAGCGGTCCCGGGCCTCAGGTTTGTTGCAATCGGAGGTTCCCTCGTTGTCGGGGAGAGGCCGCCGGGTCGTATCCTTGACGGTATGAGTTCAACGGAAGCCGATAACGGCGAAGTTAAACACGGCGACCCGTCGCAGCCCCTCACCGTGTCCGAGGCGGCGCTGGCGGTTGTACTTGATGTGCGAGCCTCTGAAGACGATCCAGCCAATACCGCGTTGCGGGTGGCCATCACCGGATCGAACATGACCGACTTCACCTATGCCCTCGATCTTGTCTCGGTTTCAGAAGCCACAGATGACGACTTGGTGTACACCCAGGGTTCACACGGCGAGCTGTCGATGATCGTGCCAACCCAATCAGTCGAGAACATGACGGGCGCTACCCTCGATGTGGCCGCTGTTGGCAGTGGCGGCCTGGTGATTCGCAACCCCAACCCGCCGGATCCACTGGCTGGGTTCGACATCGAGCTTGAAGGCGAGTTGCCGCAAAAGGTCCAGGCCGTTCTCGATCAGGCCGTCAACCCGGCGCTAGCCTCTCATGGTGGGTATGCCGCCTTGGTGAGCATCGAAGGGTCGGTCGTCCACGTCACGATGGGTGGCGGCTGCCAGGGGTGTGCGGCCAGCGCGATGACGCTGCGTGACGGCATCAAGAAGATGCTTATGTCGGCGCTGCCGGAGATCACCGACGTGGTTGACGCAACCGATCACGCTGCCGGCGAGAATCCTTTCTACACCGAGGCGCCGGCCTAGCTGTCGACCCCCTGCCACCGGTTCCAGGTGGTCTGGCCCCACAACGGACCTAGAGGTACTATGGATCTCTAACCATCTCCGTCTCAGGGGGTTCTATGAGAGGCATTATCGGCTACGGCGCATATGTGCCGTACCACCGGCTTGAGCGCTCGGCCATCACGACCGCCCTCGGCACCAACGCTGGGCGAGGCACTCGTGCGGTCGCTTCCTACGACGAGGACGCCACTTCGATGGCGGTCGCATCAGCCAGGAATGCTCTAAAAAACACCCCCGGAATTGGAGTCGGCGATATCTTCTTCGCCACTTCGACCCCGCCGTATCTCGACAAGACGAACGCCACCGTCATCCACGCTGCGCTCGACATGCCGATGACCACGTTCGCCGCCGACATGGCCGGTTCGCCCCGGTCGGTCAGCGGTGCATTGCGAGCAGCGATGGGCCTACAGGACCCCGTGCTGGTGGTCGCTTCGGATCTGCGCAGTGGCCGTCCCGGATCGTCCGACGAAGCCAATACCGGCGATGCCGCGGTGGCGTTGATGATCGGTAGCGACGAGCATGCTCCCGTGTTGGCCTATCCGGTCGGTGGCGGTTCGGCGACCAGAGAGTTTCTTGACCGCTGGCGCTTGCCCGAATGGTCCTACTCCAGAGTCTGGGAGGAACGGTTTGGCGAGCACGCCTACCTCCCACTGGTGAGCGAGGCCGTGGGCCGGGCAATGAAGCAGGCCAACATCGAAGCCTCCGACATCGACCTGGTGGCCGTTGCCGGCCTTCACGCCCGTGCCACTCGAGGTGCTCTGCGAGCGGCCGGACTGGCCGAAGTCAAGACGATCGATGATCTCACCACCACGATCGGCAATACCGGAACGCCACATCTTCATCTGATGACCGCAAACGCTCTCGACAACGCCGAGCCCGACCAAACCATCATGCTCATCCACCTGGCCGACGGCGTTGATGTTGGCATCATCCGCACCACCGAACACGTGAGCAGCTACGTCAATCACTCTCCGGTTGCGGCCCAGATTGAAGCCGGAACCGGATCCGTTGATTACAACTCCTTCCTGACCTGGCGAGGATTCCTGAACCGCGAGCCTCCTCGTCGACCCGACCCGACGCCTCCTGCGGCACCACCGTCGCTGCGATCCGATCGATGGAAATACGCCTTTGTGGGCTCTCGCGATCGATCGACCGGCACCGTTCACCTCCCGCCTCAGCGGGTCTCGGTGAAAGGCGGCGCCGTAGACGACATGGAGCCGGTGCCGATGGCCGATGTGCCGGGAACGGTCGCCACGTTCACCATCGATCGCCTGGCCTACTCGCTTTCGCCACCGGTCATCGCCGTCGTCATCGATTTCGACGGTGGTGGCCGATTCCAATGTCAATTGACCGATGCCGATCCCGACAACGTCAAGATCGGCGACCGTGTAACCATGACCTTCCGCAAGATGCTGACCGCTGACGGAATCCACAACTACTTCTGGAAAGCCACACCAGCGGATCGCTGACGCTCTCGGTCTCGCTCTCTTATCCACGCCTCCTCCAACCCTCGAACGCAAAGGACTAGCCCAATGGGATCCAAGGGAATCAAAGATCAGGTCGCCATCGTCGGAATGGGATGCACCCCGTTTGGCGAACACTGGGACAGCTCGGTCGACGACATGCTGGTCGACGCCGCCACCGAGGCCTACGCGTCGGCGGGAATCAACCAGGACGACGTGGATGCCTTCTGGTTTGGCACACTCAGCTCCGGGGTGTCGGGCTTGACCCTGAGTCGGGCCCTGAAGATCGACTACAAACCCGTCACCCGGGTCGAAAACATGTGCGCCACCGGCTCCGAAGCGTTTCGCAACGCCTGCTACGCCGTCGCCTCCGGCGCCTACGACCTGGTTGCCGCCGTCGGGGTGGAGAAACTCAAAGACAACGGCATGTCGGGCCTGGTCTCCAATCGACCACCCGATGACGGTACCCGTCCCGACCTCACCGCACCGGCCATGTTCTCCCTCCTGGCCCCGGCCTACAGCAAGAAGTACGGGGTCGACGACGAGGAGATGAAAGAGGTTCTCACCCGCATCGCCTGGAAGAACCACTACAACGGCGCCCGCAATCCTCGAGCCCAGTTCCGCAAAGAGGTTGGCAAAGACACCATTTGCAACGCCCCGCTGATCGCCGGGCCGCTCGGTATCTTCGACTGCTCAGGGGTCTCCGATGGTTCGGCCGCGGCCATTCTGTGTCGGGCTGAGGACGCTCACAAGTACACCGACAACCCGCTGTACGTGAAGGGGCTTGGTTTCGCCGCCGGGCCGGCCGCCGGGCCCATCGACCCCGACTACGACTACACGACATTCAACGAGGTGGTGGCCAGCGCAGCCGATGCCTACTCGCAGGCCGGGGTCACCGATCCACGAGGTCAGATTGCCATGGCCGAGGTGCACGACTGTTTCACCCCGACCGAACTGGTACTTATGGAAGATCTTGGGTTTGCCGACCGCGGCCTGGGATGGAAAGAAGTGCTGGCCGGAACCTACGACCTGGATGGCGAGTTGCCGGTGAACCCCGACGGTGGTCTGAAGAGTTTCGGCCACCCCATTGGCGCATCCGGTCTGCGGATGCTGTTCGAGTGCTGGTTACAGCTGCGGAAAGAGGCTCCCGAGGAACGTCAAATCTCGTCGGTCACCGAAGGCGGCAAGACACTGGGCATGACCCATAACCTCGGTGGCGCACCGGGGGAGTGCGTCAGCTTTGTGAGCATCGTAGGTAGCGAACTGGGTTAGCAGCCCTTGGCGACTATTGGTCGCAGCTGATGGGTAGCTCCAACGGGGCTCCGGCCTCGTAGTCGGCGAGAGCCGATTCCAACTCGTCGTAGGTTACGGCCCAGCCGCGAGTCTTGCCTCGGGATGAGGCAAACACCATGGCGACGACGTTGCCGTCGTGGTCAAGAACCGGTCCGCCGGAATCACCGCGCTCGATCTCTGCTTCCAGTTCAAGGGCTCGCCGACTACCCTCGCCGTCGAGGGTCACCCTCACGACGCGGAGGACGCCACCGGTTTTGATCTGCGGCCCCTCCTCCTCGTCGAAATAGCTGACGATGCTGACCTCGTCGTCAGCCACCGGCTCGGCCCCGTTGAAAACCGCGTTGTTATCGGGTGAAATACGAAGCAGCGCAATGTCTTTGTCGAAATCGGCGTAGACGATTTCCGCCTCCACCTCTTCTCCGTCACGGTCCAAGAGATTGGCGTCGACGGCCGCCTCGAACGAGTGCGCCGCCGTGGCGACGAGATCCTCGGTGACAGCCATGGCGGTGGCCCGAACGTGAATCTCACCAATGCAGGCCACCGGCGTTACTTGATAGACATCGCCATATACATCGCCGCCAAACTCGT
The DNA here is from genome assembly GCA_965216355.1 of Acidimicrobiales bacterium. GTDB lineage: Bacteria > Actinomycetota > Acidimicrobiia > Acidimicrobiales > SZUA-35 > JAHELU01. Next base: position 4,062,089 of record CBDCFR010000013.1, on the reverse strand, counting down.
TCCCATCCCTGCCGCTGCTCGAGGCGCAGCCGACCAGAGCCAGAAGTATCACAACGATGAAGACAGGCCTCCACGGCGGCCTACAGACGATGTTGGTTAGCCTGAGCCTGGCTGCCATGTTCAAGGAGGGTACCGGGCAACCGATGCGGGCTAGTGTCACGCGATGAAGCAAACTGGAAGCCCGATCGAAACACGTGGTTGGTCGAAACGAGGTTGAACGTGTCCGAGTTTGTCATGCACATAGATCGTCCTTTCGAGATCGCATCGATCTCGCCCCTCCTCGGCGACGAGATCACCGTTGTGGGACCGGACGAGGCCCGTCTCGATCAGGCGGCGGCTGCCATCGCCGGAGCGGTGCGCTGGGATGCCGAGCGGTTTGACCTCGCTCCCAACCTTCAGGTGCTCTCCCGCACCGGTATAGGGGTCGACACCGTTGATCTCGATGAGGCCACTCGCCGTGGGGTCCAAGTGACCAACACGCCCGACGGCCCAACCGTGTCCACCGCGGAACACACGATCGCTTTGCTCTTTGCGGTGGCCAAGACGCTACAACCGAATCAAGACCGTCTGCGGCGCCAAGCCGGGGACTACACGGCCGCGAGCAGCGCCACCGAACTCGACGGGCTGACGCTCGGCCTCCTGGCCTACGGACGGATAGCGAGACGAGTCGCCCGAATCGCCGAAGCAGTCGGGATGAACGTCATCACCCACGATCCCTTTCTCCACGCCGACGGCGTTAACGGCAGCGGTTCGGAGGCGACGGTCCAGCTGGTGGGATTTGATGAGCTGCTTTCTCGTTCCGACGTGCTTTCGCTGCACTGTCCGCTAACCGACGACACGGCGCAGCTGTTCGACGCCGACATGTTCGCCCGTTGTAAACCCGGAGTGATCTTCATCAACGCCGCCCGCGGCGGTCTCGTCGACCACGACGCCTTGGTGGAGGCTCTTGATTCCGGTCAGATTCGCTCGGCCGGCCTCGACGTCACCGAACCCGAGCCGCTGCCCGGTGACCATCCGCTGCTGCATCGTCTCGATGTGGTGGTCACCCCCCACGTCGCATCGTCAACCGTCGTCGGCCGGCAGAGAATGCTGACGATGGCGGTTGAGCAGGCGCTGATGGCACTACGAGGCGAGACCCCGACCCACCTCGTTAATCGTTAGGGCGAACGATCACCTTGCCGACGGTCTTGCGACTCCCGATGTCACTCAACGCCTGGACCGCCTCGTCGAGCGGGCGGACGGACGAAATGAGCGGATCGATTTTGCCGGTGCCGAACAGATCGACCACGGAGTCCCAATCTTCCCGGAGAGCTTCGGAACGTCGGGCCAGATGGGCACCCCAGTGCACGCCGACGATTGAGTAGTTCTTGAGCAGAATGTGATTGGTCGGAGCCTCGGCGATCCGGCCGCTGGTGAATCCGATGATGAGAAGTCTGCCGTCCCAGGCAACCACTCTTCGAACCTGATCGAAGGTGTCACCGCCAACGGCGTCGTACACCACATCGACGCCACGACCCTCGGTTGCGCCCCGGATCGAGTCGACAATATCAACCTCGCGGTAGTCGAAGGCATCGTCGGCGCCGAGCGACTTCACAACCTCGACCTTCTCCGGCCCGCCGGCCAGACCGTAGACGGTGGCCCCCATCGCCTTACCCAACTGGACGGCGGCCGAGCCGACCCCGCCGGCCGCAGCTGTTACCAGCAGGCTCTCGCCTGCGGCCAGTTTGGCTCGATTCTTGAGGGCGAACACGGTTGTGCCGTAGTTGACGAGCATGGCCGCGGCCTGGTCTGACGACATCCCGTCGGGAATCGGCAAACAGGCCTTGGCCGGAGCTGCGACCAGGTTGGCAAGTCCACCGTCGTACATCATGAGAACCCGATCGCCGACAGCCGGGGCCGAATCATCACAGTCCGGCCCGTGGCTCACAACGGTGCCGGCAATCTCACCACCGGGGATAAACGGCATTGAGGGCCTGACCTGATACTTTCCCTGGATCTGGAGAATGTCGGGGAACTTCAAGCCCACCGAGTCGACGCTGACCAGCACCTCTCCCGCCGACGGTTCTGGGTCGGGAACCTCGTTTAAGGTCAGTACATCTTCGGGGTTACCCATCTCGTTCATCGTCCAGGCGCGCATCACGCCATATTGTCCGCTGCCGGCCCGGGTTGCCAAACCGAGTTGGGCAGGTAGCCGACCATCGGTCGGCTACCGTGGCTCAGCGGTCGCCGCAGTACGCCGGCACCCCACGAACGCCGGTCACACCACGCAGACCACAGCGGCTAGACCACAACACAAAGACAACAGCACGTAGACCAGCGAGGAACGGATTGAACGACGATCGAAGCGAGCAGAAGGCGGCGACGCCCCTGCCTCCGGAACCGAGCGAGGAGGTGCGCCGAATCGACGACGTCTCGATGGTCGAGTTGCTGACTCTGGAACCACACGGTACCGATACGTATCTCGGTATTGCCCCGCAGTACCCAATGCCCCGGATCTTTGGTGGCCAGGTGGTGGCGCAGGCGCTGCGAGCAGCCCAGCTATCGGTTGATCCCGACTTCGGTATCCACTCGCTTCACGCCTACTTCATTCGGGCCGGAACCTCGGCCGAGCCCGTCCGGTTTGAGGTGGAGCGCATCCGCAACGGCCGTTCGTTCTGTACCCGTCGGGTCGTGGCTCGACAGTCCGGCGGGGCGATTTTGAACCTGTCGGCATCATTCCAGCGGCCCGAGGATGCTCCCGACGTCCAGCCGTCCGAAGTCCCGCCAAGCATTGGCGCCCCCGACGAAGGGGAGCCGACGGGATGGGGGAGTGGGATGGTCGACCGCCGGGTTGTTGAATCGGGGCCGGCCCGGTTTGTGTCTTGGCTGCGGCTGGGTGGTGCGGCTCTCGGCCGGCCGGATCTTCAGTCGTGCGGGCTGGCGTTCTTATCCGACTCGATGCCGACGGGAGCGGTTCGGGCAACCCACCCCAAGCAGTTGCCGCTGGCCGAAGCTCGTCGCATCTTCTCCAGTGCCAGCCTTGATCACGTCGTCTATTTCCACCGACCGGCCGATCCTCATCGGTGGCTACTGGCTGACGCGCGGTGCCACAGTCTGGTTGGGGGCCGCGGGGTGGTCGTGGTCGACGCCTTCACCGAGGCTGGAGTCCACGCACTGACCGTCGTGCAGGAGGTTCTAATTCGGGAACGGGCCAACAAGGGGCCTAGGGAGTAGGCACCTCATGCGCCTACTCTTGGCCTGGAGTTCATCGTGTTCGGAGCTTCGCACTCCACCTACCCGCTGAACTCCCAAGCCCACGTAGCCATTTTGGCGGCTAGCGGCCGAGCAGGCCTCGAACGCTGGCCGCAACCCCGGGGCCGTCGAGCCCGAGGTCGGCAAGAATGGCGGCGGCTTTGCCGTGTGGGATGTATCTGGTTGGCACACCAAGAACCCGAACGTGGGGGCCTCGTCCGTCGGCGGCCTGTTCGGCCAACGCCAAGCTGACATCGGTGCCGATGCCGCCGTCGGCCAGACCGTCTTCGACGGTAACCACGAGATCGTGATTGCCGGCATCGGCCAGCATCACGGGATCGAGAGGTTTGGCCGCCCGCGGATCCCACACGGTGGCGGAGATTCCGTCGGCCGCCAACAGCTCGGCGGCTTCTTGGGCCGCGGTCGCCATCTTGCCGACACCGATGATGCAGACATCGCTGCCTTCCCTGATTCGGCGGGCGTTCAAGCCGTGCCCAACCTCTTCATCAGGGACGGATGGAGCCGGGGTCTTGGACCAGCGAATACAAACCGGACCGGTGGTGATCTCGTAGGCGTCGGCAAACATCTGTTGGAGTTCCTGATACGACGAGGGGCAGAAGATCGTCATGTTGGGAATCTTCGACATCAGGACAAGATCGAGGATGCCGTGATGCGACGGCCCGTCATCACCCGTGATTCCGGCCCGATCGAGGCAGAAGATCACAGGCTGTCCGTGAAGACCGACATCGAGATTGGCCTGATCTATGGCCCGGGTGAGGAACGTGGAATACAGGGCGACCACGGGGCGCAAGCCACCCATGGCCATGCCGGCCGCTGCCGTGACAGCGTGCTGCTCGGCGATGCCGACGTCGTAGAGGCGGTCGGGGAAACGGTCTCGGAACGGAAGCAGTCCGGTTGAGTCGGGCATGGCGGCGGTGATGGCCACCAAATCCGGATGTTCCTCAGCCAGTTTCACGATCGACTCGGAGAATGCCGCGGTGTAGGTGCCGGGCTTAACCGCGCCGATGTCGTGCATGTTCTTGATCGGATCGTTCTCGGCCGGTCCGTAGCCGCGACCCTTGCTGGTCTGTACGTGCAGTACCACCGGCCCGGGGAACTCGCCGGCGTTCACGAGGGCCTTTTCGATCTCGGCGATGTCGTGGCCGTCAAAAGGACCCATATAGCGAACGCCAAGCGGCTCAAAGAAGGCTTGAGGCTCAAGCGCTTCACGAATGGCGGCCTTTGAGGCCCGGATTCCGGTTTGCGACCAGCGGCCCACCAGGGGAAGTCGGGCGGTGAACGATTCGAAACGACGCTGGCGCTTCATGTAGACCGGGTTTGAGCGGATCTTCACGAGGCTCTCGGACAATAGAGACACGGTGGGGGCATACGAGCGACCGTTGTCATTCAAAATGACCGTGACGTTGCTGCCGGAGTGGCCGAGGTTGTTCAAACCCTCGAAGGCCATTCCACCGGTCATCGAGCCGTCGCCGATGACGGCAACCACTCGCCGCCCGCTTTGCTCACTGTCGGCGGCGAACGCTGTGGCCAAACCATGGGCGTAGGCCAGGGCGGTCGAGGCGTGGCTGTTTTCGATCCAGTCGTGGTCGGATTCGGCTCGACTCGGGTAGCCGGAGAGACCATCGGCCTGGCGTAGGTCGTCGAACTCGCCGACCCGGCCCGTGAGAATCTTGTGGACGTAGGCCTGGTGGCCGGTGTCGAACAAGATCACGTCGTTGGGGGAGTCGAGAACTCGATGCAACGCCACCGTCAGCTCGACAATGCCCAGGTTCGAGCCCAGATGGCCACCGGACTTTCCGAGGGTGACCTTTTCAACGATGAAGGCGCGAATTTCGTCACACAACTGATCGAGCGCCTGATGATCCAGAGCCCTCAGATCGTCGAGGCTGTCTAGTTCTTCGAGAATGCTGCCGTTACTCACTTCCATCTACGGTAGCGGCCCAGATCAGTGAGTGGCCATCGGAGGCCACTGGTGCTGCTGTCTATTCCACGGACGGCTCGTGTGCGAACCCGGCGCTGGGATGTCAGTGGCCTGTTTATCGCTAGAAGAGTTGGCCTGTCTATCATTGGAAGATGAGCGCCACGCACCATCGTCCGCCGTCATCCGACTCCAATCCGGCGAGTGCCACAGCCGGAGACGGGGTTCTCGACCGGGCCGCGGTTGCACAGGTCCTCGAGGTGGCGCTGAATTCGGGAGCGGATTTCGCCGAAGTCTTCGTCGAGGACGTGGAACGGAGTTCAGCCTTCTTCGACGACGGTCGTATCGAGAGCCTGTCTTCTGACCGAGACCGTGGCGCCGGTATTCGGGTGGTCCACGGCGACAGTACAGGCTTTGCCCACACCTCTGATCTTTCGGAACGAGGTCTCGTCAAGGCGGCCAGGGCGGCTGCTGCGGCCACCGGTGGCAGCGACTCCGGCTGTTCGAGCCGCCTGTCCGAGGGCTCTTTTGCCCCATCCACCGTAGAGATCCATCCTGAGGATGTGGCCAAGGCGGTGAAGGTGGAACTGCTGGGCCGTGCCAACGAGGCGGCTCGATCAGCCGGAGAGGCGATCAGCCAGGTAAGCGCTCGATACGGCGACAGCCGTCGGCGCATTCAGGTGGCCAACTCCGACGGGGTGTACACCGGCAGCGATCAAACCCGAACCCTCTTCTCGGTCTCCTGCGTGGCAACCGGCGACACCGGTATGCAAACCGGTAGTGAGACGATTGGCCACACGGTCGGCTTTGAACTTTTCGACCGCTACGACGTTGAGTCGCTGGCCCGCAAGGCCGCCAACCGGGCCTTAACCAAGCTCACGGCCCGCCCCGCTCCGTCGGGAGCGCTGCCGGTGGTTATCGGCCCCGGCTCCGGTGGAGTGTTGTTTCACGAGGCTTGCGGCCACGGCCTTGAGGCCGACCTGGTGCGCAAGGGAGCCTCCACGTTCGCGGGCCGCCTGGGGGAGACCGTAGCCTCACCACTGGTAACGTTGGTCGACGACGGCACGATGGTCGACGAATGGGGCCATCTGAGGATTGATGACGAGGGCAATCCGGCTGCCCGGAACGTGCTCATCGACGATGGTGTCCTTGTCGACTACATGTGGGATGGCCTCCGAGCCAGGGCCGAAGGCCGCACCAGCAGTGGCAACGGGCGGCGGCAAAGCTATCGCCACCTTCCCATGGTCCGGATGACCAACACCTTCTTGGCGCCCGGTGAGTCCGATCCGGAAGACATCATCGCCGACGTCGACTACGGGGTTTACGTGGCCCGGCTCGGCGGTGGGCAGGTCAACACCGCTTCGGGCGACTTCACGTTCGGCATGGTCGAGGCCTATCTCATCGAAGACGGCAAGATCACCGCACCGCTTCGGGAAGGTCAGTTGATCGGCAACGGACCGAAGGTGCTCACCGATATCGAGGCGGTCGGCAACGATTTTCAGATGGGCTCCCCGGGCACGTGTGGCAAAGACGGTCAAGGGGTGCCGGCCGGGATGGGCGTACCGACGCTCAAAGTGGCCGAAATGACCATCGGGGGAACCGCCGGATGAACGCCGATGAGCTTCTGACCTTGGCCCGCAAGGTTGTGGAACAGGCCAAACCAAACGAGCAGATGGAGGTGGCGTGCTCCCGCAGTAGCTCGACCAGCATCAAGGTCTACGACGGCGAAGTGGAGTCATTGACCACGGCCGAGAATCTGGCCGTTGGCGTGCGAGTGCTGATCGACGGTCGAGAGGGATTCGCCAGCGCCGGTTCCCACAACCCCGACGTGGTGGAACGGGCGCTGGCCGAAGCACGAGACAACGCCCAATTCTCTCAAGCCGACACCCACGCCGGTATAGCAGAACCCGACGGTGTCGAGGCCACCGAGATTTCCCTGTGGCGTGACGGTGTGGACGCCACGCCGATCGAATCCAAGATCGCCATGGCGCTCGACGTCGAGCGGCAGGTCAAGGGAGCCGACCCTCGGATCAAGGGGGTTCGGACGGTCGGATACGGCGATAGCACCGGTGGGTTTGCGCTGGTATCGACATCAGGGATTGAAGCCACAACGGTTGGAACGTCGGCTTCAATATCGGCCCAAGCGTTGGCCGACGACGGTGATCGTACGCAGACCGCGGCGGCCTATGACGGGGCCCGCGAACCGGCTGATCTTGACATCGACTTTGTGGTCGACCGCACGGTATCCCGGGTCGTCGATCTCATTGGAGCAACTAAACCGAAGTCAAACCGCATCTCGCTGGTACTTGATCCCTACGGCACTGCCACCATCGTCGGTTTGGTGGCCAACATGCTGTCGGGATCCCGGGTGATCAAAGGGCGGTCACCATACGCCGACCGGGTCGGTGACGAGATCACAGCAACCGCACTGTCGTTCTACGACGATGCAACCGACCCCGACTCGCTTGGCGCCGACTCCCACGATGGCGAAGGCCTGGCCTGCCGCCACATCCCGTTGGTCAACCACGGGGTACTGCAAGGATTCTTCCACGACAGCTACACCGGTCGGCGCTACGGTTCCGCCTCCACCGGCTCGGCCATTCGGGGCACCAGAGGTGTGCCTTCGCCCGGCCTGCACGCACTCCACGTCGCCCCCGGGCATGGCTCCCTCGACGATCTGATCGCCGACGTGGATCTTGGTTTGATGGTCTACACCCTGGACGGCTTGCACTCCGGCGTCAATGCCATCTCGGGCGACTTCTCCGTGGGCGCGACCGGACGAATGATCCGAAACGGGGTGTTGGCCGAACCGGTTAGCGAATGCACCCTGGCCTCCACGTTGCAGCGGATGATGCTCGACATCGGCCGAGTGGGTGACGATGTGAAACATCTTCCCAGCGGCACGTCGACACCGTCGATGATCATCAACGACGTGATGCTGTCGGGAGCCAACTAGGCGCCGTTTGCCGTCAGCCGAGGCCCAGTACAACCAAACTGCCGACCGCCTGAAGCTCGATGGCGTAGTACGCGTCCTCCCGGTCGAGCATCAGAAGGAGCGTCCGGTCGTCGCCTCCGACCACCACGGCATCGTTGGCGATCACCACCGATTCGACGGCATCCACCGTCGGTTTCAAGCCCAACAGCTCCACCCGGTCGCCAACTTGAGCCGGAACGCCGACCGCTGACCGATCGACGGCCACGATCCGACCGTCTGAATCGCCGGTGATGGTTGAAGTCGGTTGTGACCCCGCAGCCTGATTGATTTGGGAGATACCCGTTGGGTCGGTCGGCCCATCGGCCCCGACCGGGAAATCGAGTGGGGAATCGAGTGGGGTATCGAGCGCAGGTTTGCTGCGGGCCGCTGCCGCTACGGCACTGACAGTGGCCAGCCCGGCCACCGCGGCGACGACCAGTACGTGCAGGAGCTGGCGGCGGTAGATTTTGACCGTTGGGCCGAGGTTCAGGCCGGCGCGAACTCTGCGGCCAGGCCGAGCCGGTAATGGCCGAGGAGCGTTCTCGCTCGACTCGGGTACGTCGACCGGGTGGGTTCTTTCGAACACGGAACTTCCCTTCCTTTTTCGATGAAGAGCACGCAGCCCAAAATCGGTTGGTAACAGTGGGGGAAGTTGGATCGAGGACTGCCGCCGGTGGCTGGGCCGACAGCAAGGCTAGCTGTCAGACGAAGAGCCCGAGGAGGAGCTGCTTGATGACGAACTGCTGGTCGATGAACTCGACGATGTTGACGAGGATGAGTCGGAACTCGACGATCCGGAATCGCTCGATCCGTTCGACGATGACGAATCCGAGCTGGACGAATCCGAGGTCGACGAAGACGATGTCGACGTGGAGGAGCTGGACTTGGCCGGCGAACGGGCATCGTTGCGGTAGAAGCCGTCACCCTTGAATGAAATTGCGGGGGCGCCGAAAACCTTCTTCACGGGGTGCCGCCCCGATTCGTCGACTTCGCAACCATCGATTGTGGTCAGCGTGTCGTCGCTGAACGATTGCTCCACCTCGAAGTACTGATCACAGGCTTTGCACTTGTACTCATAGATGGGCACGACACATACTCCAAGACACAACCGGAACCCTGTTTCGACATGGGCTGCGGCACGAACAGCTACAGGCAGGACGAACCTGCGAAACGGATCCGAGCGGACGATAAGAGCTGGACGTTCTCGGTCGCCGCTCACCGATCCAGCTTGGTAGGGTAGCGCCAATCCGGCAGTGATCCGAATAGCAGCCACCAGGCGATGGGCTCCAAATCCGATACATAAAAGGTTCTGGCCGTCTGCCGACTGGTTCGGTAACAAAAGCACTGCGGGGCAACCACCAGAGAGGATCAATACTCGTGAGCGACTCATCCATGAGCCGGCCGAAACCGGTACGTAAGGCCGTGATCCCGGCGGCGGGCTTGGGAACACGATTTCTCCCGTTCTCCAAGGCGGTGCCGAAGGAGATGTTGCCGGTAATCGATCGACCTGTCATCCAGTACGTGGTTGAGGAAGCGGTCGACGCCGGAATCGAAGACATTCTGATCATCACGTCGCGCTACAAGAAGAGCATTGAGGATCACTTCGACCGGCTTCTCGACCTGGAGCACCACCTCGACAGCAAAGGCAAGACCGCCGAAGCGGCGGAGATCCGTGACCTAAACGGCCTCGCCCAACTCCACTTTGTCCGCCAAGGCGAAGCTCTCGGTCTGGGCCACGCGATCGGCACCGCCCGCAACCACGTCGGTGACGAGCCTTTTGTGGTACTTCTGGGTGACGACATCATGCATCGGACGGCCGGCGTGCTGAAAGGAATGATCGACGCCTACAACGAACATCACTGCTCGATTGTGGCGTTGATGGAGGTTGATCCGCAGGACATTTCGTCTTACGGGTGCGCATCGGTCAATCCGCTTAGCGAGAGGTTGCGAGAAGTCACGGGCTTGGTCGAAAAGCCGGCCGTTGAGGATGCCCCCTCCAACCTGGCGGTCATGGGCCGCTACTTGCTCACGCCGTCCATCTTCGATGACATTGCCAAGACAACCCCCGGTGTCGGTGGCGAGATTCAAATCACCGATGCGATGGTCAGCCTCATGGAGCGGGAAAAGATGTTGGGCTTCACCTTTTCCGAAGGCCGCTTCGACACCGGCAAAAAGATCGACTACCTCAGGGCGGTTGTGGAATTCGGTCTCGAGCGTGAGGACCTGGGCCCCCAGTTCCGCTCGATTCTGTCGGATATCGCCCGGCGGGAAGGCCTGCCTGCCGACTAGCCGGACGGTTGTAGCGCGGCAGCACTTCGTGACATAGCACGTCGGGGGAGAGCAGCAGGCGTTTCCAGACCGCCACCTTTTCGACTGTCGATAGTTGTGCCCTCGGCTACCGGGACAGAGCGCTTCGTCGTTAGTCTTATAGGCGATGATGTCGTTGGAAGAAGCCCAGGCCAGAGTCAATCGGGTTTTGACGGTGCTGCCGACAACCGAGATCCCAATCTCGCAGGCCGTCGGGCTGGTTCTGGCTGAGACCGTCGTCGCCGACGAAGCCATCCCTCCGTTCGCCAACACGGCCATGGACGGATTCGCCGTCCGGGCCGCCGACACCATCGGCGCCACCAAACAAGCGCCGGTCTCACTGCCGGTGGTCGGCACCATCGCCGCAGGTTCCGTGGCCGAGCGGCCGCTGGAAGCCGGAGAGGCCATGCGCATCATGACCGGGGCACCAGTACCACCGGGAGCCGATGCCATCGTGATGGTGGAGCTCACGAGGCCAAACGGATTTGATGTCGACGTCATGACCGAGGTCGCGGTCGGCAATCACGTACGCCCGGCAGGCGACGACATCGAAAAGGGTACTGAGATTCTGCACCCTGGGACCGTCATCGGGCCTGCTCACCTCGGTGTGCTGGCCAGCCTCGGACGGGAGAAGATCAGGGTCTATCGCCGACCTCGGGTAGGGGTGATGTCCACCGGCGACGAGCTGGTCGTCGGCTCCCAGCCTCTCAAACCGGGTCAGATCCGAGACTCGAACAGGGTCATGCTGCTGGCGTTGGTGGAAGAGGCCGGCCTCACACCGGTCGACCTCGGGCTGGTCGCCGACGATGAAGAGGCGATCGAGGCCAAACTTCGTGAGGGACTGGCCAGCTGCGACGCCATCTTGACCTCCGGTGGGGTGAGCATGGGCGACTTCGACTACGTAAAGGCTGTGCTTACCAGACTCGGCAACTTCTCCTGGATGCAGGTGGCGATCAAACCGGCCAAGCCGCTGGTATTTGGTGTTCTGAAGGGCGTCCCGATATTCGGCTTGCCCGGCAACCCGGTTTCGTCGATGGTCAGCTTCGAGCTGTTCGCACGAGCCGGTCTACGTCGGATGATGGGCCGCCTCGACGCCGAGCGGCGCCGGGTTGTGGCTGTGGCCGACGAACCCCTCCTGCGCCACCGCGACGGCAAGACCCACTTCATCAGGGTCAGTCTCCAGCAAAACGACGAAGGTATGTGGCGGGCCCGATCGAGCGGCGGTCAGGGTTCACATCAGCTGATGGCCATGGCCACGGCAAATGGATTGGCAGTAGTTCCCAACGGCAGCGGAATCGAGGCCGGCGACCAGGTGGAGGTCATTCAGCTTGGCGACTAACGACACCCAACAGCTGGTGGACGGCTTCGGCCGGGTCCACACCGATTTGCGGATTTCGGTCACCGACCGATGTAACTTCCGTTGCCAGTACTGCATGCCCTCCGAAGGCATGGTCTGGCTGCCCCGATCCGACGTCTTGACGTTCGAGGAGATAGAGCGGCTGGCTCGAATCCTGGTTGAACGGGCCGGTGTCCGTTCGATCCGGTTGACAGGTGGAGAACCTTTGGTTCGGGCCCGGCTCGCAACGCTCGTCGAGCAACTGGCGGCGCTTGGTGTCGACCTGTCGATGACCACCAACGGAGCCACGTTGGCTCAACACGCCCAGGACCTACGCAACGCCGGTCTCAAGCGAATCAACATCAGCCTCGACACCCTCGACCGCGATCGTTTCATCGAACTTACGCGCCGTGATGAACTGGCCCGGGTTCTAGACGGCATCGACGCTGCTCTAGCCGCCGGCTTTGACCCGGTGAAGATCAACGCCGTGCTGATGCGAGGCATCAACGACGACGAGGTCCTCTCGTTCCTTGATCTCGGCCGCAGTAAAGGTGTAACGGTTCGGTTCATCGAGTTCATGCCGCTCGACGCTCAGGGGGATTGGTCGGCCGACCGGGTGGTGCCCTACGACGAGATCCTCGAGCTTGTGTCTCGCCATCATGCTTTCGAAGCAATACAGCGGGGCAGCAGCCCGGCCGAGCGGTTCCGCTATCGCGATGGCAAGGGTGAGTTTGGGATCATCGCCTCCGTTACCGAGCCGTTTTGCGAGAGTTGCGACCGGATGCGTCTCACCGCCGACGGCCAAATCCGTAACTGCCTGTTCTCGCTCACCCATGTTGACGTGAGAGAACTTCTGCGCAACGGATCCAGCGACGAGGAGATCCTGGCCGCCATCAGTGGTGAGGTCGACCGCAAATGGGCCGGCCACGCCATTGGCCAGGTTCACTTCCTGCGACCAACAAAGTCGATGAGCCAGCTTGGCGGCTGATCACACCCGAGAAGCACGATCTACCTTCCAGTCCATGCAACAACCAGGTTGGGGCAGAAAGATCGCCTACCAGCCAACATCTCGGCGGCGATAGCCACTAAGTTTGGCATGTGGCTGACCGAGAACTGACGCATCTGGATCCCCTGGGCCGTGCCCGCATGGTGGATGTAACCCCGAAAGACCCCACCTACCGCCGAGCCGTGGCCCGAGGACGGGTGTACATGGAACCTGAGACCACCGCTCTGGTGGCCAGGGGAGCGGTGGTAAAGGGCGATGTCCTGGCTGTTGCCAGGGTGGCTGGGATTCAGGCGGCCAAGCGGGCCGCCGATCTACTACCGCTGTGTCACTCCGTCATGATCGGAGCGATCATCGTCAACTTCGATATCGAAGACAACTTCATCGAGGTCGAGGCTTCGGTTGACACGGTCGACCGCACCGGCGTCGAAATGGAAGCCCTCACGGCTTGTTCCATTGCCGCTCTCACCATCTACGACATGTGTAAGTCCGCCGACAAGTCGATGGTGATCGGTGAGGTCGCCCTCTGGGAGAAGACGGGCGGAAAGTCCGGTCCCTACCGTCGTGCCGCCCAGGCCGCCGACAGTGGTGACCGGAGCGGATCAATGTGACCCTGTCGACGTGGCAGCTGATCGTGGTCGGGGCACTGGCTGCGGTCTGGGCGGTGGTGCTGGGAGTACCGCTGCTGGCCGACCTGCTGCGGTGGCTCAGAAATCGTCCGTCGGCACCGTCGGACGATCGCTCGACTCCCGAACGGATGCGATCGGCTATCGGGGCCGGCTGGCAGCGTCGACCCCGTCCGCTGCAAGCGTGGCGAGCCCAAGACGTAGCGGAGCGCCGCCTCCAAGTTCTGATGGGCGTTGCCCTGGCCACCGTGGTGGCCATGTTCCTGGCCATCGCGTTGAGAGGGCTGTTTGTTTATCTGTTCGGCCTGATGGCAGGTGCCCTGCTGATTTTGGTAGTGGCAGGAGTGGTAATCGGATCCCGGGAGCATCGCCGCCTGGTGGCCGATCACGTTCGTAGGCAAGTGGCAGGAAATCAAAGTCAGGTGGCCGGCCCTCTCTCGGATCGGTCGAGGCCCGATCGACAGAAGGCGTTGGTTGACGGGGAGGTCTCCGGCCAGAAGATGGACTATGAAGTCGACGGTGTGCCAACGGCCAATCCGTGGCAGAACCCCGACGGGGAGTTCACCATCCCCACGATCGCCGAGATCAGTGAGGCGTTTCGGACACCTGACCGCAGCGGATTCATGTTTCCGCCGCTCAATCTTGACGAGGCCCTGGACGGGATCAGCCCCGGTGACGTCCCAGCGCCGGAATCCGACATCGACGTTCCGGTTGACCCAGATCTTGTGGCCGAGTTGGAGCTTGATCTTGATGCGCTGGAAAACCCACGGTTCGAGGCCGCTCCGGAGGTTGGTCCTCGGCAGGCATCGGCTCGGGCCCGTCGTAACAAACGCCGTCGGGCTCGACCGATCTACATCGAATCGGCACTCGACGAGGAAGAGGGCCAGGGCCGGGCCATGAACGACTGACGGCGCAGGGTCAGTTGGCGGTTAGGTGGACGACGTCGATCCGCACCCCTAACGGGTCGTCCACGGCGGCGAATCGCATTGGAACATACATCTCACCGTCCTCCGGATGGGTGAGCGGGGTGGCGCCGGCGGCTACGAGATCGTGAAAGAGCTCGTCGACCTTGGACGCCTGATCCACGACAATGGCGAACTCGGCATTGCGCGGATTGCTGTCAGGCTGTGTGCCCATGCGGCTTTCCAGCAGGGTCAGCCACGTGTCGCCGAGCTTCCAGCCGACGATCCCAGCCATCACCTGCTCCGCCGGGCCGAAAACCGAGCTGTAGAAGGCCTCGGCTTGCGCATGGTCTCTGGCGTAAACGGAGACGAAGCCGAGGGTGGTGATGCCGAACTTTTTGGTGGCATTCATTGGCACGCCCCCCGTTGAAAGGTTCGATCATGGCTAGCCCTTGCCCCGCCGGACGTGAGCTCGGCGCAGCAGAGCTGGAACCGTGGTGATCAGAACATTTGTTGTGGAGCTGAGGGGAGTCGAACCCCTGGCCTCCTCGATGCGACCGAGGCGCTCTAGCCAGCTGAGCTACAGCCCCGAAGGGAACTCACAGGATAGCGTGCCGCCAATCCAGTTTCGCCGGATTTGCCAACAGGAAAGCACAAGCTCCCAGGGCGGTCGGATTCCTCAGGGCTCAATGCCGACTGCACGGCTGTCGGCACGTTGCCTACACTTGGATGCGGGAAGCAGCCTGCTCCTCGCCGTCTTCAGGCCCTGCTGTGAACAATTCCAAACGTGATCGCCAACTGAACCCCGAAGCCATGCCCTCGGAGCGGCGGTTCAATCGTGACGAGGTGTCGGCGATTATCCGGCGAGCAGCCGAGGTCATGCACTGGGAACAGGTGGTCGATGATCAACTTGGTCCCGACGATCTGTTGGCGGTCGCCGATGAGGCTGGACTCTCTCGATCGGCTGTCCTCACCGCGTTGGCCGAGCGTCGGGCCGGGATGGGCGAGAAGGAGACCATGCTTGGACGAGTTGTCGGTCCGCGCCACGTATGGTCGACCAGCCAGGTGACCGGCACTGAGGACGATATTGCCGAAGCGCTGCGTCGGTGGTTGGAGATCGACCGGGGCATGCAAACCCATGTGCAGCCCGACGGAGTGGTGGTCGCCGAACCTAAGTCAGGGCTAGCGGGGGCTGTTTCCAGCAGTATTCGCAAGCTTGAAGGCAAGCCTGGCCTGGAAGGGGCCAGGCGGGTCAGAGCGGCCGCCGCTTCGAGCGACGGCGTCGCCACCCTTTGTGTCGCGGCCGACGTGGGCAACAAGCGGATGGAAGCCGTGGCAGGCGGCACCGTGGTGGCGGGCGGGGTAACGGTCATTGTGGCCACCGCAGCGGTGCTGACGAGCCCTTTCGCCCTGCTGGTAGTACCCGTGGGGTTGGCTGGCGGGGCAGCCGTCGCCCGTCTCATTCATCGTCGCAACCTCGCCACGATGGCCCGGCGAATCGAGATGACCACCGAGTCCGTCGCCCGGGGTGAACAGCCTCGCCATCCGGTTAATCGCATGCTGCGATCCCGCCTATCCCGGCACCTGGCTCAATAGCCTCATCCGTCACCCGGAACGATCGCTTGTTGATGGGTGGTTCAGGTTTGGCAAGGAAGGGGATCACCCAATGGAGCGAACGGCGTAAGCTCGTATAATTAATGGTCGGATAACCCGACGGTTTGGTGGCAGGCAGGGCGGCCAATGGCTACGACCCCGGTCGCGCTTCCCGTGATAGGCCCCGTGGCAGCGATATGTGCTCACAAACGCCTAACCCGACTTCTCACGGTCCGTCTCGACAAAGGATGAGTCCAACAGTATGAGCATCGCCATTGTGACCGGCTCGGCCGGCTTGATCGGCTCCGAAGCCAGTCGGCATTTCGCCGGGCAGGGAATGACCGTCGTCGGAGTCGACAACGACATGCGGCAGCAGTTTTTTGGTGCCGAGGCTTCCACCCGCTGGCAGCAGAGCCAGCTCGAGAGCGAGCTGGGCGACAACTACGTACACGTCGACGGCGATATCCGAGACACCGATCTCATCGACAATCTGTTCTCCAAATACGGTTCCGACATCTCGCTCATTGTCCACACCGCAGCGCAGCCATCACACGACTGGGCCGCCTCGGATCCTCACACCGATTTCACCGTCAACGCCAATGGCACTCTCAATGTTCTGCAGGCCACCCGCGATCATTGCCCCGATGCGGTGTTCATCTTCACCAGCACCAACAAGGTCTACGGCGACACCCCGAACCGCCTTCCGTTGATCGAGACCGAAACCCGCTGGGAGATCGCCAAAGATCACACCTACTGGGAAGGCATTCGTGAAGACATGTCGATCGACTCCACCCTGCATAGTCTTTTCGGCGCTTCAAAGGTGGCGGCTGATGTGTTGGTTCAGGAGTATGGTCGCTATTTCGACATGAAGACGGCCAGCTTCCGTGGTGGTTGCCTCACGGGGCCGAACCACAGCGGCACCCAGCTTCACGGCTTCCTGGCCTACCTGATGAAGTGCACCGCCACCGGGAGTCCGTACACCGTGTTCGGCTACAACGGCAAGCAGGTGCGTGACAACATCCACAGCGCCGACCTCATCCAAGCGTTTGACCACTTCTTCCAAGCTCCCCGTTCCGGCGAGGTGTACAACATCGGCGGCGCCCGCTTCAGCCATTGCTCAATGCGCGAAGCGGTCGACATGTGCCAGGAGATCACCGGTAGGGAGCTGGATCACACCTACACCGACGACAATCGCATCGGCGACCACATTTGGTATGTCAGCGACGTCGGCAAGTTCCAGGAGCACTATCCCGGCTGGAAGCTAACCCGCAACGTCAACGACATTCTCACCGAGATTTACGAGGCCAATAAGGAACGGTGGGATGCCGAGGCTTCGGCCTAGCCATCCCAGACCCGGCTATCACCACCCAACCTCGAGGTTCAGCCATGATCGACGCAGGAAAACGAAACCTTCTAGGTGTTCACATCGACGCCATTGACTACGACGGAGCATTGGCTCGTATCCTCGATGCGGCCAAGAACCGCGAGCCGCTCGCGGTGACCGCCACGGCCGTTCACGGGCTGATGGAAGGTGCTACCAACCCTGAGCATCGTTATCGGCTCAACCAGCTTGAGCTTGTCGTGCCCGACGGCCAACCGGTCAGGTGGGCTCTCAACCTGATGCACGGTGCCGGCCTCAGCGACCGGGTCTACGGACCCAACCTCATGCTGAAGACGCTGGAAATGGCCGCTGACAACGGCCTGCCGGTTTATCTGTTTGGTGGGAGCGAGGAGCTTCTGGCCAAACTGCACAGCGAAGTTGAGACCAAGTTCCCCAATCTGCAGATAGCCCGAACCAGGGCGTCGAAGTTCCGCACGCTCGACGAGGCCGAGAAGCAGGAGCTGATCGACGACATCAACAGCAGTGGAGCCTCGATAATCTGCGTCGGCCTCGGTTGTCCTCGGCAGGAAATTTGGGCCTACGAATTCAAAGATCACATTCGTATGCCGGTGCTGGCAGTCGGCGCTGCGTTCAACTTCCACGCCGGTGAGCTCGATCAGGCTCCTCCCGTACTGCAGAAGTACGGTCTCGAATGGGCCTACCGCCTGTTCAAAGAGCCGATGCGGCTGTGGCGCCGCTACCTCATCCTGAATCCGTATTATCTCGGGCTGTTAGCAGCTCAACGAGCCGGCTTGATGAAGGACCGGTTCGACCCGGCGACGGCTGTGAAACCGTCCGCCGAGATTCTCTACGGCTAGTACTCTTCGCCAGTGGTTGGATAGCTCTCAGCTTTCGGCGACGGCGTCGATTCCCGACTTACGGTAGACGTGTTTCGGAGTTGGCATCGGTGGTAGCGCAGTAGACGCACCTTCGGCCGGATCCGAGCTGTGATCGCTTCCGGCGTCTCCGCCGTCGGCGCTTAGGTCAATCGCCGCGTTTTTGGGCGGTAACATGTCGCTCGCCGGAGGCATGGGCGGGACGACGTTGCGGCCGGAATGGGCTCCGCCGGCGAGAGCGGGCGCCGGATCCAGGCTGTTGGTCGTTGGATCGTAGACCCGCTGCGGGAGGGGAGCATAGCGACTCTCATCGAACAGCTCGACCGGGCCGAGGTCGACATCGCCGGCCCGGACCAGATCTGGTGTTCCGCCCGACTTTATGAGCTTCCGTAGCTCGTTGGAGGTGAAGGCAACGTAGACCATTGTCCGTACATCGCGGTCGGTGATGGGGCCGTCCGTCGTCAACATCCCTTGCTGAATCAGCGTGCTGATCACCTGGATCTCACCCGACCGGATCGCCGTGTCGAGCCGCTCGTCGTCGAAGTCGGCACCGGCATCGATCTGCTCGGAACCGGTTGAGGCCTGGACGTCATCGGGCGCCGGTTCTTCCGGAGGTTGTGGTCGAAGATCAATGAGCTCAGCCCTTACCGGGTCAACGTATTCGGCGGCCTCGATTCGGCGCGAGACGGTGGCAGAGGTGATCAGGGTGAGGTGAGGTCGGGACGGGGGGTCTGCCTGGTCGGAGATGTCGGCTTGGATCGCGTCGGGAGCGACGGTTTCATCGCCGTCGGTTTCCGAGTTCAGAAGGCGGGCATCTTCCATGCTCATCCGGGGAGTCGAATGATCATGATCGAGCTGACTGAGGAGTTCGTCGACCGTCACCGGCCCAAACTCCTCATCGACCTCGAATTCCTCGACGAGTCCGTTGTCGCCCTCGATATCAATATCGCTGTCGACTTCGAAGACAATCGGCGTCGGAGCGGTGTCAGCAAGCGGGGAGAGGACCATTAGTTCGTCGTCGTGGTCAACTTCGTCAGCGGAGGGCGGAGGCCATACGACATCGGCTGCTTGCAGCGGCCCCAAGTAACCCGGCCCGTCGAGGCTCGGTGGATTCTCGTGGCCGTCTCCGACAAGACCGGCGCCGACGCTCTGATCAGCAAGGTCGGTCCTGCCGAGGCCAGTATCGACGGTTTCGAGCCCGAGGGCGTCGATCTTCGGTAAAGGCGCGGTGTCATCATGGGAGCCGAGAATCGGCTCTGTTGGGGCCTCGCTCGGCTGGACGGGCCGCGACAAAGCTGTGTTGGGATGGGGAGGCACGGAGCGGAGTGGTGAACTCTGTGGGGGCTCAATCAGTCGGGAGTTGGTTAGCTCCAGTGGTCCCGGTCCGGGGTGGGCCGCATCTTGGTTGGCGACCGGCACGAGCGGCGGGATCGCCGGGCCCGCATGATCAGGAATGGGCGGCGGCGATGGGACCCCTGTCACCGGCTCAAGTGCCTCGAAGGTGCTCTTCGGCGCCGCGGTTCCTAGAGCATCGGGCACCGTCGAGACCCGAGCCTGGGGACCGGTCACTGTGGCCATGTAGCCAACCGTGGTGGTTGGTGAAGGGGCGTCGCTTCGGGTGGCTGGTCGACCACTTGCCGTCATGTCAGCCGACTCGTTCTGCAGACGGAGATCACTGATCACGTATAAGCCCAAGGCGGCCACCGTGACGGCGGTTAGGAACCGAACGATGAGTTGCTCACCACTGGTGAGAGCGCCGGCCAGAATCACGCCCAACGCCCCGAGGGCGGTGAGCAGGAAGATGCCGGAAACAATGCGCTTGGCCATAATGGGTCAAACCTCCACCACACAGAATAGATGGAATGAAGGCCGAGTGCATGCCTTGATTTATACTAAATAACCATCGAGAAAAGTGTAGTTACTTGTTTATGCATCTAGCACGGTGGGGGAGCCGTCGGGTGTGACGATGGGCGGCTCGGTCGACCACGGGAAGTTGATCCAATCATCGGTTCTCTTCCAGATGTAGTCGCACTTGACCAGTGAGTGGGACTTCTCGTAGAGGACGGCCGTGCGGCTCTCAGCTACCACTTCCTGGCAGAACTCGTGCACCGCCTTGAGCGTGTGGCCGGTATCGGCCACGTCGTCGGCGATGAGGATGCGGGCGTCGTTGAGGTCGAACTTGTCGAGATACGGGGGAAGCATCACTGGGACGTCGAGTCGCTCATCGACGCCGGTATAGAACTCAAGGTTCATCACATACAGGTTCTTCACCGACAGTGCGTATCCGAGGGAGCCGGCGACAAACAGGCCACCGCGGGCGATGGCCAACACGAGGTCGGGTTGAAAACCGCTGTCGGCCACCTCTTGGGCCAATTCTCTGGCCGCTCGACCGTAGATGTCCCAGGTCATTTCTTCGCGCTGCCCGGATGGCTCGCTCATTTCTGCTCCTTCGGTTGCCCCGGGGCCGTCCCAGATCTCAAAGAACAGCCTCCGCTGTTGAGTTTCTACAGATGTCCAGCCGGGGAGCCAACCCGACGGCGGGATTTTGACGCTGAATTGGGACGTCGGTCGGACCGCAGGGCCACGGCGTGTCGTGGCGCCGAGCTTCCGGTGGGAGCCGTGGCGTCAAAATGCGTCTCGCCTGGGTGGCTTGTCGAATGCCGGGGTGGGCCAATCCGCCCGAGTGAACGGGTACTCTTGCTCGATGCCCTTCGATCGTCATCCTTTTGCGGTTGTACCCGTTAAAGTTGATGGTCGTTGTTTGAACAAAGATGTCGGCATTCTGTTTCCTGCGGAATCTCGGCTGACCTGTTCGATTTGTAGCCGTCAGGCCACAGGTTGAGTCTTGTATGAACATGCCATTCGGAAGCGGTAACGATGGGCCCGCCAAGATCTCCAGTCGCTTCTGGTGGCGGTCGTTTTCCACGACTCGTGCCGTCGTCGGCGCTATGTTGGCCGTCGCCATCGTCGCCTCGTCTGTGAGCGTCGCCGCTCAAGACGACACCACGACCACAACCACGGCGACAACCGAGCCGACCACCACGGCGGCACCCACAACGGCAGCATCGTCCACCACGGCGGCACCGTCGTCGACCCAAGCGACATCCACAACCACGGCGGCTGATGCCTCCGCAACCACCTCGACCACTTCCAACAGCGCTGAACGAGCCCGCGCCGCCGCCAACCTCAACCTGGCCAAGGCCGCCGATGTGGAGATCGCCCGGGAGCTCAACAAGATCAATCAGGCCGCCAACGCCACCCTTGACAAGATCGACGAGGCCAACGCGCGGATCGAAGAAGCCGACGCGGTCCTGGCCAGGACCACCGACGAGCTTCGTCAGTCCGACAATCGTCAGCAAGACATCGAGTCCGACTTGAGATTGAAGGCGGTTGAAGGTTTTAAGACTCGAAGCCTGGGGCAGGTCAATCCCATTCTCACCGACATGGATGTGACCAGGGCGCTGCGGCAACACAGCCTCTTGGCCCAAGCCAGTCTGTCCACCGCCGATCTGCTCGAGGAGCTGCGGGGACTGCTTGAAGAGCGGCGGGTGGCCAACGCCGAAGCGGAGCAGGCCAAGAGTGAGGCGGAGAACGCTCAACAGGTGTTGGAAGATGAGCTCAATCGTCTACAGGAGCAACAGGCTTCACAACTTGAGCTGAAGGCCGAGGCCGAACGGCGAATCGACATATGGGCGGGCGAGTTGACGGCCTACGCCCGTGAGGATGCGGCGATCCAGCAGGTTATTGCCGAGAGCAGTAACAAAGCCGAGGTGACCACGGCGGTCAACAACCCGACAACTCCGTCGGCCGCCGGATTCCAATGGCCGCTCAATGCTCGAGTGACCAGCGAGTTTGGTTATCGAATCCATCCCGTGTACGGCACCCGGCGGCTACACGCCGGTATGGACATCGCCGCCCCATCGGGCACTCCTATTTCCTCGGCAGGCAGTGGTGTTGTGATCTTCGCCGGCTGGCGGGGTGGTTACGGCAATACGGTGATCGTCGACCATGGGGGCGGAATCACGACCCTGTATGCCCACCAATCGCGTTTGGGTGTCTCGGTTGGTCAGCTGGTCGACCGGGGCGACAACGTCGGCTCTGTTGGCGCCACTGGTACCGCTACCGGTAACCACCTGCACTTCGAGGTGCGGGTCAACGGCTCACCAACCAATCCTCGTAACTATCTGCCGTAGCAGATTTCAGGGCGGAGTTCCCAGGCGATCCTGTGATCGGATGTTGCCTTCGGGCCGTTGGTCGATCAGCCGGCCTTCACGCTGATCTGATGCCAGCCGGTTGCCCCATCGGGAGCCGGGGCGGACCGGTCCGAAGTCTGGGTGTAGCCCGTGAGATCGGTTGCCCTCACCTTGATGGTGTGGTCACCGGCGGTTGGGGTCCAAGCCAACATCCACTGTCGCCACGCATCGGGGCCGAGTGATTCACCCAGCTCGGCCTCCTGCCACTCGCCTTCGTCGATCTGAACCTCGACTCGATCGATTCCCTTGGCCGGAGCCCAGGCCACACCGGCGATCGCAACCGGAGTGTCGGCTGCGACTCGGTCGCCACGGCCGGGAGTGTCGATCCGAGACTGGGTTTTGACCGGACCGAGTTTCGACCAGCCGCGCGGGATCCAATACCCATTGAAGTCTTCGAGCGTCGTCAGCTCGATTTCCTGCAACCACTTGGTCGCCGACACGTAGCCGTACAAACCAGACACCACCAGGCGTGCAGGGAATCCGTGTTTCACGGGAAGTGGCTCGCCGTTCATCGCAACCGCCACGAGAGCGGTACGACCGTCTTGAAGTGCTTCGGTTGGGAAGCCGCAGCTCCAACCGTCAACGCTGCGGCTGGCCACTTGAGTGGCCTCGGGCTGCACCCCGGCCTCGTCAAGCAACTCGAGTAGCGGGACTCCCTGCCAAACGGCGTTGCCAACCAACGTGCCCCCGACCTCGTTCGACACACACGAAAGGGTGACCGGAGCAACGGTTTCAGCTCTGTCGAGGAGGTCCTGGTAGGTGAAAGTCAACTCTTGATCAACCATGCCGTGGATCTTCATCGACCAGTTGTCGGGGTCGACCCTCGGTTTCACGAGTGCGGTGTCGATCAAATAGAACTCGTCGTTGGGAACAACAAGCGGCGAAAGCCCGGGAGTGGAAGCGAGATCTCCAAGCTCCGCTTCAGCCAAGACCTCGGCCGCCTCGGTTTCGGCCGCTTCGCCAAGCACCACCTCTTCTCGAGCCGAGGTGACCGCCGACTGGGATTGAATAGCCCGTCCGGCGGCAACCGCACCGGCACTGGCCACACCGGCTGCGCCGGCCCAGTTGAGAAAGGCCCGACGGGAAACGGCCGGGGTGGTCGGCGAGTCGAGCGGCGGTTGGAGTTGCGACGGGACCTCGGTAGACGATTGCTCCGTGGCGGCCGGATCTAGAACCTCGGACTTCTCGGAGGTCTCCACCCGTGCCAGGCTCAGCAATCGGAACAACACCGCCAGCCCGGCGGCAACGGCCACAACGCTGATGAAGAGTCCGGCCCAGAAACCCCCCTGGCTGTCGGTTGCGATGGCCAGGAGCCCGAGCACCCCGAACCCGGTGAACGCCGCGATACCAACTGATCGACGACGGGCGGCGGCAAGACCAAACGCGCAACCGAGCACGAGGGAGATGATGACCGTCCCGACGATCAGCGCCGGCTTGTCGGCGAGCCCAAACGCCCACTTGCCGAATTCGACAAACCAACTTGGAGCGTTGTCGACAACCCGATTGGCGACGGCGATTACCGGACTGGGATTAGGTGCCACCAAGGCCGCTGCTAGTTCGCCGAAGGCCAGAGCCGCGGCAGCACCGAGTAACCCGGCGACCGCCGCCAGGAGACCGCTGGTCCGGGGTGAATCGGTTGAGGATTCGTTGGTTAGAGCCATAATCTTCCTTCGTTGCCTTGAGGGCTCCGCGATGCATCCAATTCTTTGGATACCTCTATGGTCGCAGCAAAGAATCACAATTTGATAAACAGGGGCACAAAGGTGACCAAACGGAAACCGGGCGGTGTCGCTGTGAACCTGGTGAATGTTGGTTGAGGTCGGGTTCAGTGACGGCAGGTGTGGTGCCTCCGTCCGGTAGCGACTAGGTTTCGCAAATGGCAGCGCAAGCCCTTAGCGGACGAACAGTGTTGGTAACCGGTGGAAACGGTGGAATCGGCCTGGGTTTGGCAACCGGCTGCGCACAAGCCGGAGCCGATCTGGTGATCTGGGGAACGAACCAGACCAAACTCGATGCGGCCAAGGTCGAGCTGGAGGCGCTCGGCGGCCAAGTAATGGCGCAGCGGGTAGACGTCTCGCAAGAGGACCAGGTCGTTGGTGCCTTCGCCGAGGCCGTCTCGACCGCAGGTCGGATCGATTCGGTGTTCGCCAATGCCGGCGTGTCGGGCGGCGGCTCGTTCCTGGATCAGACGTTGGATGAGTGGCGGCGGGTCTTGTCGGTCAATCTTGAAGGTGTCTTTGTCACGTTGCGCGAAGCGGCGCGACACATGGCGGCCGTCGGCGAGGGAGGATCGCTTGTCGGCGTCAGCTCGGTATCGGCAATTCACGGCGCTCCGATGGCTCAACCGTATGCCGCCAGCAAGGCGGCGGTGCTGGCGGTTATGCGAGGCTTGGCGGTCGAGCTGGCTCGCCACCAAATCCGTTGCAACAGCATCATCCCGGGCTGGACCGAGACCGAAATGACCGAGTCGGGCCGTCAGAACGAGAAGTTTCTGGCCAACACCACCTACAGAACGCCGATTCGTCGCTGGGGTCTGCCTTCGGACTACGCGGCATTGGGCGCGTTCCTGGCTGACCCAACACAGATGTATCACACTGGTGACGAGATCGTAATGGACGGTGGGTACACCCGGTTCTGACCAAACGCGGTGCGGGATGGCTGGTCAAACCCGCTGTAATTGGTTAGCGTGAATCCGGATTCAGAATCCGGATTCAGATTTAAGGAGAACTTCGATGAAGGTAGTGGTTGACTACGATCTGTGCGAGAGCAATGCCATCTGTATGGCGGTTGCCCCAGAGGTATTCGAGGTTCGAGACGATGATTTCCTCTACCTTCTGGTGGAGAATCCCGACGAGTCGTTGCACGACAAGGTTCGCGAGGCGGCCGAGCGTTGCCCCAAGCAGGCCATCACTCTTGAGGGATAGTCGCCGCTCGTCGTTGCCGTCCGTCAACTCCGATGGTCGCAGCGAATCGGTGGCAAGGCCGGTTTCCGATGACGGATTGCGGCAGGTCCGGTGAAGTGACGGGCATCGTCGTTGTAGGTGCGTCACTGGCCGGCATGAATGCGGCCCAGGTGCTCCGGCGGAGCGGCTACTCGGGGCCGATAGACGTGATTGGCGACGAGCCCGATCTTCCCTACGACCGGCCCCCGCTGTCCAAAGAGTTTCTTACCGGCTCGATCGATCTAGACCGCATAACGCTGGCTCCGGCCCGCAAGGCCGATGAGCTGGATCTGTCGATTGTCACCGGTCGTCGAGCGACGGCGGTCAACGTGAGCCGCTCGGTCCTGGAGGTCGAGGATTCGGCCGCTGAACGTGGTTCCGGGCCGGTGGAGGAGGTGCCTTTCGAGGGGCTAATCGTGGCCACCGGCGCTCGGGCCCGGACGTTGCCCGACTCTGTTCTCAACCGAACCGAAGGCAGCGAGCGGGAAGGAATCGGCGGTGTGTTCACACTACGTAGCCTCGACGACGCCAAGCGGCTCAAGGCTGCGCTGAGCGCAACGTCGAAACCGGTTGTCGTCTGCGGAGCCGGGTTCATCGGAGGAGAAGTAGCAGCCTCGGCCCGGTCGCTCGGCTGTGAAGTTGTTTTGCTGGAGGCGGCGGATGCCCCGTTAACCAGGGTGCTGGACGCTGAGGCCGGAATGGCCGTGGTCGATCTTCATCGCTCCCATGGCGTGGATGTTCGGTTGTCAACGTCGTTGTCTTCGGTAGAGCACGATGGCTCGAAAGTCACAGCGGTCACGCTCAGCGATGGTTCCGAAGTTGCCACCGATGTGGTGGTTGTCGGAATCGGAGCGGTTCCGAATACCGAATGGCTTGCCGGCAGCGACCTTCCCGTCGACAACGGATTGGTGGTCGACAAGTATTGTCGGGCGGCCGACCGAATCGTCGCCGCCGGCGACGTGGCCCGATTCCCGAACGATCGCTTCGATGGTGAGATGATGCGAATCGAGCAGTGGGACAACGCTGTTGAGATGGCCCGGTTTGCGGCCAACAACCTTCTTGCGGGTTTGGAGGGCGGCGACGAGGGCGACCTGAATGCGTTCACCCCGGTTCCATGGTTCTGGAGCGATCAGTTCGATCGCAAGATCCAGCTGGCCGGCGTCCGCTCCGAGCATGCCGTAATGGCCCAAGGCTCCTTTGCCGAGCAGATGTTTGTGCGCCTTTATCACGTCGACGAGGTTCTTTGCGGTGTTCTGGCTTGGAACCGTCCTCGGCAAGCCATCATCGGACGTCAGCTCATCGACCAGGAAACGTCTGTCGGTGACGCGCTGGAGCGCCTAGGCGGCTAGAGAGCGCGATGAACCCTGGCGACGAGCTTGTTGACATCACCGATCTCGACGGCAACATCGTCGGCCAAGTGCCCCGTCACGAGATGCGGGCCAAGACGTTACCCCATCGGGCCACCTATGTTGTGCAGCTGCTCGTCGACCCCGTCGACGCTGAACCGCACAGCCACGGTTGGGTGGGAAACGGGCACCTTGACGAGCAGGTGGAGCGATGGTTCGATTCGGTCGTGTGGTCCGAGGGTTTCAGCTACTACGACGGTCCAGGTCACGACCTATCGGACCTACTGTCGGTTGGCCTCGATTCCCGCGTTGTGGTTCACAAGCGGGCTGACTGGAAGGACGTGGCTCCGGGGTTTTGGGATCTGGCATTTGGTGGCGTCTGCGGAGCAGGGGAGATGTGGAGATCGTCGGCCCGGCGAGAGCTGATGGAGGAGGCCAGCTTGGTGGATGTACCGCTTATCCCGGTCGGCGCCGGTCGCTGGATCGACGACAGCAACGTAATCATGGGAGGGCTCTTCCTGACCCCCACCACACAGCAGCCGGTGCCAAACGATGGTGAGGTGGTTGCCGTCGATGAGATTTCGATTGGCGAACTGGCGGCGTGGTGCGGCAGCCACCAAATCTGCGGCGACACCTTGGCCTTCGTGCCGCCGGTTCTCGACCGTCTTATCCAGGCAACGGATAGCCGTTGACGCTTCCCTGGAACGACGTTCAAGCGGCGGCATCCCCAGCCTGGAATCTTTCGAGACCGTCCACGCCTGATGACAACGGCACCGCTAAGGTCTGTGCTGCGGCGGAGCGCCGGGAGAGGTCCCGGCAATCTTTGTAGGTCAAATAATGGGGTCAAGTATGGGGACTCAAATAGATTCACTGCCGCAGCCGCCGCTTGTGGAAGCCGACGACGCCGCCGAATCAGAACTCGTTGAAATGAAGGTGCAGGCCGCAGCGAAGGCCCGTCACCAGCGTTTCGGGCTGGTCACACTGGGTGTGTTGTTGTGCCTCGCCGCCGTGGTTCGAAACCAGGTTGAGGCCGATCAAGGGGCCGAACGATGGCTCTGGTTGGCCTCGGTCACCGTCGTCAGTATCGTCTGCCTCGTCCGAGCCCATCGCCACTATGGCGGCGTCGGTGCGGACCGCGACGCAAGCCCCTATTACGGCATTTTCGCCGGGGCAACATCGGGAGCGGTGCTGCTCACGTTGCTGACCGTCGAGGGTTGGATTCTTGTGAGCGTTGTCTTCGCCATGGCGGCGGTTCTGGCCTTTATGGCCTGGATCGAGCAGAGCACGATCGGCATGACGGCGGCGATGTGCGTCGCTGTGCTTTGTGCCGGCTACGGAACCGCTTCGTTGAACGACAGCCACCTCGGTGATGCGGTTCCCGTCGGGCTTGGGACCATGGTGGTCGGCGTGATGCTTATCGTGGGCGCCGCCGCATTAGCTGGTTTCGACGGCAGTCGGGAGCCTGATCCCATCGGCTGATCCAGTCTGTTGGTCTGTAGGGTCGGCAATTCTCCAGCGCGGGGTATGCGGCGACCAAGGCATAGAGTGGATGCGTGACTCCGTTTGCGCTCGGCCCGCAGTGGCCAACCAAGGACCCGTTCCTGTTTGTGGCTCACCACGTCGACCATTATCCGACCGGCAACCCGGACCTCGGTCCTGACGACGACCTGGAGGGCCGCCCGATCGGCAGCGATTTCGCCTCGATCGACGGTTGGAATATGTATCACGGTTCTCAGGTCCCCGGATTCCCTCAGCACCCTCATCGGGGATTCGAGACGGTCACCTACCTTCGTAGCGGGGTTGTCGACCACTCCGATTCCTTGGGCGCCACCGCCAGGTACGGATCCGGAGACGTTCAGTGGCTAACCGCCGGTGCCGGCATCGTTCACTCGGAGATGTTCCCACTATTGTCGCAAACCAGCGACAATCCGCTGGAGTTGTTCCAGATCTGGGTCAACCTTCCTCGTGCCTCCAAGATGGCCGAGCCCCACTTCTCCATGTTCTGGGGCGAGAACACTCCGAAGATCACCTTCGACGGTCGGTCGAAATCACCTGTGGACATGGATCCCGACGGTCAGCCATTATCGGAGCTGTCCATTCTCGCCGGAGAGGTTGATGGCCGCAGAAGCCAGCCTCCACCGCCTGATTCCTGGGCCAGTGCGCCTCAGTCGGATCTGGCCATCCTTCATCTGGAGCTGCGAGCGGGGCACCGCTGGCAGCTCCCTGAGCTGACCCCAGGGGTTGACCGGACCATCTACTTCTATCGAGGCCAAAGGCTCGATGTTGGCACTCCGGATCATCATCAGACGTTGGAGTCCGGATTCGGGCTCGAAGTCGTCGATACCGTGACCGAGCTGCGGGCTGTCGACGGTGATGCGCTGGTGATGATTCTGCAAGCCCGGCCTATCGGCGAACCGGTAGCTCAGTACGGACCGTTTGTTATGAACGACAGGGAGGGTCTGGAACAGGCCTTCTTGGACTATCGATCGACCGAGTTTGGCGGCTGGCCTTGGGATCGTGACGATCCCGTCCACCCTGTCGACGCCGGGCGATTTGCGCTACGTCCCGACGGAGGCCGTGAGACCCCGGAGGCCGTTGGATCGATTGGTTGACGTTGCTGGTTGAAGTTGCCGGTTGAGATCACTGGCCGGAGGTTGGGAGCATCCAAGCGAGATAGAAGGCGCCAACCAGAAGGCTCACCGACAACAGCGTGATGAGGGCGGCCCAGAACCAATAGGGGAGTAGCAGAACGTTGGCGATCTCCTGGGTGTCGGAGTCGAACAGGCGGCCGTTGCGAACGAACTTTTTTGTGAACATGTAGTCGAGGGTCCCCCAAAAGGCCAAGCAGAATTGGATTCCGATGAGCTGGGCCAGGAAGATCCGTAGACCTTCCGGCGCGTAAAGGGCAACCGGGGTCAACACGGCGGCAATGGCCCCGAGGGCCAGCAAACCAAACAGGTTTCGCACGTAGGCCAGCAGCGAAAGGGCGATGGCGACCGCCAAGGCGGTAAGAACCCAGCCCGCCGTCTCCTGTCTTGAACCGGTGACGATGATCAATCCTCCGGCCAGGGCCGGTCCTAGAAGACCACCGGCCGAAACAATGGCTCGGCGGGCGCCCCAGACCCCGGACGACAAGGCCTGGCCGCCGAGGTTTGAGTAGATCTCCAGGCGGCGGAATCGGCCGCCGACCACAACCGCCGCCAGCCCATGGCCCATTTCGTGGACCCAGGTTCCGAGCAGGGCAAAGGGATACATCATCTGGCGTCCGAGTGGAAGCCGGGGCAGGATGACACTCACGGCCACGGCGACCCAAAAGAGGGTCGACAGCTGCTCCGGCGTTGGATCGACAACGATCGATGGAAGTTCATCCACGATGTCCAACAGTAGTGGCCGGCGGTCGGCTGGTGGTTCCACGGCGGAGATCGTTTGCTCGCAAACGTTGTGCTGGCATCGTGCGTCCCCCGCCGCAAACTGTTCCGGGTCCTTGGCCAAAATTTGGGCCAAGTTACCCTGGCGGGTCCAGTCGGATTGAATCAGAATAGGTGAGTACAAACGACCAAGAAGTCTGTCGGTTCCCCATGGCGGTGAACCAGAAAGGGCTGAATGTCTACACGTACACGCTCCAATCGGCTCCGCAATCCCGGAGTGGCCTCAACCCACAAGCCAGGCCGCTTTGATCGAAGAACGGAGCATCGAAGAGTACGGCGAGCGGCTCAGGTCGAGCTGAGCCAGCTGGTTGAGCCGGAGGACTACGTCATCCCCCGGCCGGTCCACACCTCTCGCAAGGTCGATCCCAACGATCGCCTCGAACCCGAGATCGAAAAACGCCGTTTCAAGGTGTGGAAGACAAAAGGTTGGAAACGGCGCTCAAACATGCGGGCGGAGCGTGCCGCCAACTACTACCAGCTGGTCAAGAGTCTGTAGCCACAAAATATTCCGAGGAACCTGCGTTCAAGAACGCAGGGACTTTGGCTCGGTTGGCTACCTCATAGCCTCGGACTTGAACTACCTTGTAGGTGCGTGTGGTGAGAGCTGACTCACGTCGGTCAACGCCACACGCCTATGGGTGGATGTCTGAGGAAGGCAATGGACGAGCCGAGCTGGCTGAGTGGCGCACAACCGAATAACCCTGAGCTACCGATCTGGACTCGATCGGTGGTTGAGGAGATGCTGCCTGATGCTGTCAGTCCACTCTCCTGGACGATGGTCTGGCAGCCGGGTGCGGCGCTCGGCTGGCGCGATTGCATGATCGAACGGTTCGGTTTTGACGATCAGCAACTCTCGGCTGAACGGCCGGAGACGGTGGCCGTTATCGACGGCTACGTGTATCTCAACGCTTCCCTTCTGAGGGTATGGGCTGATTGGCTGCCAGGCACATCCGTTGATGACATTGACTCACTGCTTATAGCCGGAGCTCGGCCCCTCCCAGCTCATGAGGCCCCCGACTGGGACGGGCCCGATCGCGTCACCAGGCGAATGCTGGAACAGTGGCGGGAGTGGGTGGTGACGAGCCGCAATCAATTCGAACTTGACCAGCAGATCGAGCTGGTCGAGGAGACGGTTGGAGAAACCGTCGATCTCGTCGAATGCTCCGACCTCGACCTTGTCGCGGAGGCCCAAAACCTACAGCCGTTGTTGAGGGAGCTGTTCTCACAGCATCTCAATCAGACCTTGGCCGCACTGATCGGGCCACGGATTCTTAACGAGGCTTGTCAGGCGGTCGGGCAACCGGCACACACATTGAGACTGCTGAGTGGAATAGGGCGTATCGAGTCGGTTTCGCCCACGCTGGCATTGTGGGAGTTATCGAGACTGGTGCGGTCATCCTCGCTTCTGAACGGCTACTTCGAACTCCGGCCGTCGGAAATGGAGGAGGTCCTTCGCGCGGCATCCCAGGCCGATGCCCAGGCCCTTATGGGTGGTGTCGACGCCTTGACCTCCGAGATCGGGTTTCGAGGGCCAAACGAGTGGGATCTCATGTCACCAACGTGGGACGTGGCTCCCGACGTTGTCCTGGCCATGATCAGCTCGATGCGCCGCTGCAACAACGACTACGCACCTCGGCGGCGTCGGAAACAACTTGAGGATGACCGCTATCGACTGGCGGTGGAGATCGCCGGCGCCCTCGAAGAGGACGACCGCACCCGGTTCCTTGAGGGTCTTGGTTCGTCGACGACATTCCTGCGTGGCCGTGAGCGGTCGCGGACCGCGATGATGCACGTCATTCATCGGATGCGCACGCTCGTTCGCGAATTAGGTCATCGTGGCGTCCGTCGAAACGACTTCAGCGACGTTTCCGACGTGTGGCTTCTTCAATTCGAGGAGTTGTTGTACTACGCCGATGGTGGATTGGCCGATGTCAGAGACCTCACGACTGCGAGAAGACTGGAACAGGATCAACACCGGGAGGCCGAACCGCCTCCTTATGTTGTGTTACCGAAGACCGACAACAGCGCCGAGCACGGCGAACTATCGGAACGCATCGAGGTGTTCACCGACACCGCGGAGTTGATGCCGGGCGACGTCATGTTGGGATTCCCCGGCAGCCCTGGGATGGCTCAGGGGCCGGCCCGGGTCATCGAGTCCGATGATGACCTGGCCTCCTTTGAGCCGGGCGAGGTGATCGTGCTGGCCCGTCCGCTGCTGGCCGCCACACCGTTGTTTGTTGCCGCAGGAGCGGTTGTTACCGACGTTGGTGGAACGTTCAGTCACGCCGTTGTAGTGGCTCGGGAACTCGGCATCCCGATGGTTGTGGGAGCCACCAAAGCCAGCGGCCGGATCAAAACCGGCTCGATCGTCAACGTCGACGGGCTTACCGGCGTCGTGGCCGTCGTTCCCGGAGAGTCAGCTGCCGAGTATGCCGGCGAAGCGGTGGTCTAGAGCCGCTGACGACCTAATGTTGGCACCTACCAAATCTGTTGGACGCAGCGGTCCCTCCAGCCGCCTGGTGACCATTTTGACCAAAGTCCGCCAACAGCATGGCGACTGTATTCGGCCCAGGCCATGGCCGACTGTTCGGAAACCCGATAGACGGTTTGCTCAAGGCCACCCTCGAACACGTTGTAACCCGCCCAAACACAGGGCCAGTCTTTGGTCGACGCCACCTCCGTGAGCAGCAGCGAGCGGTGATGCCGAATCCGATTGCGATGGGTGTGACCGGAACTGAGCACAACGGGATGGCCAAGCGCATCGAGCCGGTCCAGAAACCGTGTGGACTCCGGGGCGGTAATACCGATCGGCCAGTGTCGTGCGACCTTGCCCGGTTGGAACTGCTGGTGGGTCAATAGCAGAACCGGGCGATCGGCCTCGGTTACCGCCTGGAGGACATCGTCGGCGACTCGGTTGATCGAGCCCTTTCCCCGCCCTGGAATCGACGTGTCTGCCACCAGCACCCGAACCCCTGGTAGATCTTGGTAGGAGGTGTCGCGGCAGATGGGCAACTTACGACACCCGACATGATCGGGGATCGACCGGCCCTCATCATCAACGTCGTGATTCCCCGGCATCGCCATCATCGGGAGGTCGGAGGCCGAGTCGGCCCACTGCCCGAACAGGCCGTAGCAGCGTTCGTCTTCGTGTTGTGCGCTGTCACCCTTGGCCACGAGCAGCTGGGCACCCCAACTCTTGGCGTCGGCGAGTGCGGAATAAGCGCAGCGGATCGGGTACAAATCCGAATAGGGCCCTGGTCGGCGCCCGGGCAGGATCGGTCGGTCGTACCCGACCTCGTCCCGCTCCTGCTCCTGCTCGACGGCCCGCCAGGCCTGACCATCGTCGGCCTTTCGGTCAGGGGCCCTAACCTCAGCCATGGTCTTGAAGAAACCCCACCGGCTGGAACCCAGGTGCATGTCGCTCACGGTGGCGATGCGATACAACAACTCGCCCGGTGGCTTGGGCGGTGTTCGGAAGCTCAGAGGCGGGTTTGTGAGCGAACGCCGCTCTTCACCGATCAATTCGACTTGATACGTCGTGTCGGCCCGTAGGCCTTCGACTCGAACGCTTCCTGGTCCTGGAAGTTGCTTGACCTCGATCTCCGTTGGCCCGCAGCGAACCGTTATCGACCCGTACGGCAGCCAACCCCAGGTGATTTGGGCCGACTGGTGGTCGGCGGCCCAGACCTGAGGGGGTGAAGAGGGTGGGGCGATGCTCCAGGGGCGACCCAGGGTCACGAGGTGAGGAATCGGGAAAGCAGATCGGCCTCGCGCTCTCGCAGAGCGACGGCGATTCGCTGCTTCTCGAGTATCTGCTGCAGCGTCTTCTCACCGCTTACGATCGGATGCTCGGCAAAGAAGCTGCGGGCTGCTTCGGCATCAGCGGCAGTGTCGAGACTTGTGATGCCATCAACCATCCGAACGATATGGCTCGTGGCGAACATCTCCAGCAGCGTGTCCCAATTGTGAGTGATGAAGTTCCACGTATGGCGACCTTGGCCCCGGTTGGTCAACGCCCGGCGAAGCAGGAACGGGGAGTTCTGGGTGCGAATCGAATTGTCGAGCACCATTGAGTGCACGCGATCGATAAGGTGCTGGTCGTCGAAATCGGTGAGGGCTCCAAGAAACCGCAGTTCCTCCTGCGGAGTGGTGGCCGCTTTCCAGGCCGTGACGAAATCGTCGAAGTCGGCTTCATCTCCGCAGGCCGCGACCACGTCGATCGCGGCGGCTAGGAGAGACGAGTCGACAAGCTCCGGATCACGTAGGCCGGCCGCGACCGCTCGCTTCGCCTCTTCCTGTATGTCGGGGTCATTGCCGATGATGCCAAGACCTCGTACGAGGTCGGCTCGCAAATCGCGCTGCTCGTCACCATCGTCGGCCGATGGGGTCAAACCCAGACCGGCGAGAGCCGGCGCGAGCGCATCGTGGACCACCTCTTCAAGATTCTCCAGGGCCTCGCCATCGATGAGGCGACGAAGGCTGGAGAATCCGGAAATGATGCGTCGCCACACCGACCGGTCGGACTCGCCGGTCATGGCCTCCAGCAGATTGAGAAAGGCGAGTGAGTTCGTCTGCCCGGCACCGACGGCGGCCCAGGTGTCATCTATCAACGCGTAGCGTTCGACCGGGCTGAGAGAGTCGATAGCCCGGTCGGCGAGATCACTCAGATCGTCGGGCTGGTACGCGACCCTGACGAAACTGCTCCCGGTGGCGTTAAGTACAACCGGGGCGTCGCTAGAGCCGTCGAGTTTGACCTGCTCGTCTCCAAGCAACAGACGCTGAACCGGTTGTGGGTTGTTGCCATCGACAACGGATCGATAACGAAGCGGGACCAGCCACGATTGATCCTCCACTTCGGAGCCGCCGATCAGACTCATACGTTGCTGGCTGATGGTGAGCGAATTGTCGGCGGCTCGTTCGGCAACTATCTGCGGATAGCCCCCCTGGTAGATCCAGCTCTCCATGATCTGACGTACCGGTTCGCCTGTCTGGTCCTCCAACGCATCCCACAAGTCGGGGGTGTCGGCGTTGGCGAACTGGTGCTTTTCCATGTAGCGGCGGATGCCGTCACGGAACGGTTCTTCCCCCAGATACTGCTCAAGCATGCGGACGACGGCGGCGCCCTTTTCGTAGGTCAACACATCAAACATCGCTTCGGCGTCGGCCGGGCTTACAACCTCAAACTCAATCGGCCGGGTATTGCCGAGAGAGTCGGTGGCGAAGGCCTGGCTCCGGGACAGACCGAAGTTGGTCCAGCGGTTCCATTCCGGACGGAAGGCGTCGGTGCAACGCATCTCCATGAAGGTGGCGAACGCCTCGTTGAGCCAGAGGCCGTTCCACCACTTCATGGTGACCAGGTCACCGAACCACATATGGGCCAGCTCGTGGTTTATCACGTCGGCCACCAATTGGAGCTCGGATTGCGACGCCCGACTCGGATCGATCAGCAGGGCTGACTCCCGAAACGTTACACAGCCCAGGTTCTCCATCGCCCCGAACGCAAAGTCGGGAATGGCCACCAGGTCGAGCTTGGTGCCGGGGTAGGGGAGCGCGAAGTAGTCCTGAAAGTAGCGAAGGGCGAACTGGCCGACCTCCAACGCAAAGTCGGTCAGCCCTTCCTTACCCGGAATGTGCACGATGCGCAGGTCGACTCCGTCGACGTCAACCGCCTTGGTCTTGCGAATCGGGCCGCAGACAAAAGCCAGAAGGTAGGTGCTCATCACCGGGGTGGGAGCAAAGTCGACTTCAACTTTGCCATCGAGGGCCGTTCGCTTGATTTCCCCTCCGTTCGACACGGCATCGTGGTCGGCGTCGATCACCAAGGAGATCTCAAACACCGCCTTCAGATCGGGCTCGTCCCAGCACGGGAAACACTGACGGGCGTGGGTGGCCTCAAACTGGGTCGTAACCAATTTGAGTTCGTTGCCGTCACCGTCGGTGAATCGGCTCACATAAGGGCCGACCAGTTGTTCGTTGAACGGCCCGGTGAAGTTGATCCGTATGGTCAAGGGGCCGGGAGCGATGGTGCCGTCAAGCTGGAGGCTGAGGCGTTCAAGGTCGGTATCGGTCTCGGTGGAACAGGCAATGACGTTGCCGGCTTGCTCCACCGTGGCGTCGGTAATCGTGAGATCGAGACTGTTCAAGACGATCTCGCCGACGGACTCGTTGGCCAGGGCATCGATCGACACCGAACCAGTGAAGGTCTCGGCGTCAAGATCGGGTTCCAATCTCAGCCGGTAGGCCGACGGAACAACTGTGCGGGGCAGCCTGTATCGGTCGCTTGACTGGCTGGACGCGCTCATTGTTTCCTCGCTGATGGATTCCTTGCTGACTGGTTCAAGGCTTGACACACAGCCGAGCGTAGCCGACACCGGACCGGAGACGTCACCGAGATTCCAGGTCATTGGCATGAGTCTGACGTTGAGGAATGGGCTACGACGGGAATCAGAACGCTCGGCTGAGAAACGTGCAATGGAATGGTCGTTGAGCGCGCATGTGAAGAGCATGGAAAGCAGCTCGGAAACAGGCGGACCAATGGTAAAGGCGCGCGCCGGCGGTCGGGCTGCGCTCGTGTGGTGGGACCAGGAACTTCTCAGCTACCGGGCCAGAATCAACTTGTTCAACGACGACGTATCGTCGGCCGGGTGGCCAGTAGGCGTGCCGGTGGCGCCATGGAACTGGCTGGTATCGGAAGCTGGCCGGCAAACTTCGTTGCCCGACCTCGTGGTTGGCGGTAGCCCCGCTCAGTTCCTCACCGTTGATGCTCTTTGCCACGAACTGGGCTTGCGAAACCTGGGTATCGACCCCGAATCGTGGGCGCAGCTTCTCAAGCTCCGGAGAATTGTAAGTCAACAATTCGGCGACGTAATCGTACGTGGGAGCCGCGCCTCCGAAGGTGGTTGGCATCGCAGATGTCACAAGGAGTATTCGGAAGATATTACGGCCGATACAGAGCGAATCCGGTTGGAGCTATGGGCTGCCGGCCAGCTTCGATTTGTCGTGTGTCCCGCTGTGCTTGACGCATCATTCCACTCGTCTGTTGGGCTCACCGTAGCATCCGCACTGGATGCGGCCCGTCTGATCATGCCAATGGTGTGGAGGTCTGCGGCCGAGCATGCCGATTCCGTTTGTTGG
Source organism: Acidimicrobiales bacterium (assembly GCA_965216355.1). Taxonomy (GTDB): domain Bacteria; phylum Actinomycetota; class Acidimicrobiia; order Acidimicrobiales; family SZUA-35; genus JAHELU01. The sequence goes on along the minus strand of CBDCFR010000013.1, from coordinate 4,024,858 downwards.
GAACTGGCGCTGGAAGTGTTTACCTCACACCGTGAGTTTTCCCTGGTCGCGGCGTCTATTGCCGACTGGCTGGCCTCTGGTGAGGGGCTTCGGTGGCACCGTGCTTACCCTTGTTCGAATTGGGAGGGAACAGAGACGGGCGATGGCTTCCGATTTCGCCAGCTGGCTCTGAACATCTAGCCCTAGTCACCAGATCGAGGCCTAACTCCAGCAACAAGGTTGCTCAATATTGTGGCTGTCTTTTAGGTGTATCGACCAGCCTCGTCATCAATATTTAGGCCAAATGTTTGTGGTAGTTTGAGTGCATGAGTCGTGACGCCGCCGCCGACCTTCTCGCTCGCCGTGCTGATACACCACGTGAACCGGTGGATCTGCAATCGCTGAACGAAGGTATCGCTCTCTTAACCCGCCTGGAGCAAGTTCTTGCTGACATGCAATCCTCGATTGACAGTCTCTCCTTGATCCGATCCTGATGATCTCTTCTTGATCTGCTGAGTCCCCACTTGCGCGGTCGTTTCGTAGCGTCGCGCCGCAGTTTTCGAGTAGGGTCTTGGGCAGCCGGTCGTAGCGCCGGCTGCGGTTGAGCGTTGGCGGTATCGGGCCGCCGGCTGGAAATCAAGGCGGATAGAGATGATCGTGGCGGTTGTATTGGTGGTTTTCGTTGGCGCAGCTGGGCTCGCAACTCTTTGGGACTGGAGGCGTCGGTCGGCCATCTCCGGCCCAGACGAGGTGCGGATCCGGATCGCCGACGTGGCTCGGGCGGAGCGGAGTCTGCCCGATCTATCGGTATTAACCCTGGCGCTTGCCGTCGAGGAGTCTCCCGAACAGGCGCTGGACAGATCAGAGCGGATCGCACAGGCGGCTGGGCCCATTGTGATCGACCCGCTAAGTAGACTCCGACTTTGGCGAGAGTTCCAGCTTCAGACGCGGTGGATCCGCCGCACGAGCCCCTGGGACCACCCCGACGGTCGAGAAGGCAGGGAGACCACAGTGCGTCTGCTCCGCCGTTCCCCGTCGAAGCCGGTGGCCGAGGCAGTCGCACCGGCGAAAAAGTCCAACCCCCTCCTGCGGCTGCTCGGTCCGATTGTGGTCGAGGGTGTCGAGCAGCGGTTCACGGTACAGCAAACCGCATTGGTCGCTCTTCTTGCCCTGAGGGGGCCGCTAACCAGAGATCAGATCGTCGACGCCCTGTGGGACGGCCGCCAGATCTCCACTAGTCGGTTCGCCAATTTCGTCACAGAGGTGCGTGGTGTGCTGGGACGAGATCGACTTGTGCACCAGACCGATGGTCGTTACCGCCTCGTCGAAGTGGACGTCGACATTGAGGCGCTGCCGGCGCTGACCGGCGACATCAACGAACTCGTAACTGCGCTCTCATCGATTACGGGCGAAGTGTTGGGCCGCTCAGGCAGCAAGTACTGGCGCTGGCTCGATGACGACTTTCATCATCAGCTTCGTGTGCAACAGAAGGTGATCGATCTTGCCAAGTCGATGTGCGATCGTGCCGAGGAAACGGAACGGGTCGACCAAGCTCGCTGGGCTTGTGAGATGGGTCTACGGGCAGTTCCGGGACACGAAGGCCTTAGCCGTCGCCTGGTGGCGCTTTATTCATAAAGCTCCGGTTCATGGAGGTCCGACTAGAACGTGTTTAGACCTTTGGGCACGGCTGTCACAACCACGTTCGACAAGTAGGAGCGGGCCTCTGGGTCGAACTCGCCACCGCACGTTATCAGCTTGAGTTGAGCCGATCCGGTCTTGCTGAATACGTCTTCGGCGGGAAGTTCGGTCTTTGCGTACTCGGTGTTGGATGTGACCTCGTAGATCGCCACCGATCCGTCGGACATCTCGACCTCGATAGCGTCGCCGGGCTGGAGGTCGGCGAGGTTGAAGAAGGCGCCGGGAACGCCGCCGTAGTCGACGTGGGCCGCAAGAACCGTCGAGCCGGCCTCGCCGGGACGGGAGGAATGCTGGTACCAGCCCACCTTGTCGGCTGACGGAACGTCGAGCTGATTTGTTTCGTCGACCCCGACGGAGAGCACCTGAGCCTCAAGCCCGATGTCGCCGATACGGACCGACACGGGGGTGGGCTGTGACGGCGGCAGCGCAGCATCGTCGGCCAGCAGGCCGTCGCGCACTGGGACCTTTGTTTGAGCCTGGCCGTCGTCTACTCCAGATTCGACCGTGCTGGATTCGCTGGTTATCGGAGCAGCTTGAATCTCGGAGTCGCTGCTGGAATCTGCGGTTACCGCCGCGCCGACGGTGGCCAGCGTACTCCCGAGTACGAGAATGCCCGAGAGTACCCTGTTGTTCACAGCAGGCGACGACGGCGGGTCATGACGACGCCACCGGCGAGGGCCATCACCAGAGTGGTGACGCCGACGATGTAGAGGCTCGTCATATCCTCTTCCATGCCGAGGAGGTTGCTGTTACCGGTGGGCACCGAAGCGGGCGCCGTGGCGAGACCGGTGAACCGCTGGACGATGGCGTCGAGCGTGTTGTTGGCAGCCGCACCGAAGAGAGTGATGGAGGCCATCTCGCCGTCGCCGATTGACACCGGAGCTTCGGTGATCGTGCTGCCGTCGGCAGCGACGGCAGCGATCATGTGCTCGCCGGCCGACAGGGCCACCGAGGTGAGTTCACCGTTCTCGATTGAGCCGTTGGCCACGGCCTCGCCGTCGACCGTGATGGTCACGCCGGGTGCTTGAGCCAGGTGGCGAACCACGAGACGACCACTGGCCGGCTCCGTGGCGGTGAGATTGTCGGCAAAGCTTGACAGTGTGGCGACGCCATCGGCATCGAGGTGAGCGAACAACGAAGCGGCCTCAGAACCCGTGGTCACCGTCTTTGAGGTGACGGGGGAGTCGGTGCGGTCGCTGGCCTGGGCCGGCGCTCCCTCGATCGCGCTATAGACGTCGATCACGTGTGATCCAGTGGGCAGATCGATCGGGCCGGCAATTTTACCAGCTGAGAAGGCGGGAAGAATCGCTTCACCGTCGACATAGATATCGACATTGGTACCAGGAATGCCATGTACGATCTGGAGACCGGCGGAGTTAGCCGAGACCGGACCTTCGCTGAGCGGTACCTGGGCAACAGCCTCAGGTACCTCCACCGGAGGCTCGGTGGTCGTGGTGGATGGCGGCTGAGTAGTGGTGGTGACCGGATCGTCTTCTTCGGCGGCTGTCTCGGTGTCTTCCTCAGAGGTTTCTTCGACGACTGCGTCTTCCTCGGCGGCCGGATCCTCGTCGTCAGTGTCGTTGGCGTCGGCGGTCCCGTTGTCTTCAGGCTCGGGCTCGGTAACCGGGGACGCTGATTCCGAACTCTCGTCGGTTTCGGCGACCTCGTCGTCTGCCGTATCGCCGGAGCGCAGAAGCTGGAATGCAATCAGCGCCAGGCCAAGGGCCAGGATGGCGCCGACGAGAATGCCGGCCCGGTTGCCGCGATCATCATCGTCGTAATTGCGATCGAGCTCGATCGTTTGCGCTGCAGGAACTTCGAACTCATCACTGGTTTCGGCTGCTGCTTCGCTGATGCCCTCGCTGTATTCGCGTGAATCGAAGGGGGCGGTTGCGCTGACAGGCTCGACGTCAAGCTCGTCGGACTCGAAGACGGTGGTGGCCGCTGCATCGGCGGCGACGTCTACATCAACGTCGTCGTCGACATCGACCTCGCCGGTGACGATGGCGTCTTCCGGAATGCCTTCGTACTCGTCGGTGACAACCTCGAAGCTGGTGGCCTCGTCCACGTCGACATCAACGTCGTTGTCGACCACATCGATGCCGGAGTCGACAACGTCATCGACGATGTCGAGATCAGCGTCGTCGACAGCGGTCTCGGCCACGGCATCAAGATCAACGTCGGCTTCAACCACATCGTCGAGCTGAGAGGCGACAGCGGCCGCACCTGCGGCTCCCAGGCCAACGGCGGCTGCGGTTCCCAGGCCGAGACCTGAGTCGGTCTCGCCGGCCGTGTGGGCGGCAACGATGCTTGAGGCCGTGGAGGCGAGGCTGTTGGCCTCCGCCGTTGGGATGAAGGCGGGGCTGTAAGTCTTGCGGTCATCACCGAGCGCCTCGGCGAGGATGCTGGCAAATTCGAGAGCTGATGGCGGGCGGGCCTCCGGGGTGTCGGAGCCCGACCACATGATCAGGCGACGAACGGACCGGGGGACGTCTTCAAGCGAATCGCCGAGCGAGGCTTCGAGCACTTTGCCCAATGAGTAGACATCGGACCGCTCGGTGGCGTCCATACCGTCGAGGACCTCGGGCGCCACCCAGTGGTGGTAGTCGGCATCGGGCGTGCCGCCGAGTCCGAGGCCAATGCCGCCAACGGCGACATCGTCGCCGACAACGTAGATCTGGTCGGGAGAGAGGGCGCCGTGGAAGAGCCCGCGGAGGTGGGCTTCGTGGGTGGCGCGAGCGGCGGCTTCAGTGATGGCGGCGCAGTCTTGCCAGGCAGGGCCGATCGGCGGAATCAGAGAGGCAAGTGTCGGCTCATTTATTACGGGGGTAACAGCGAAGGCCTTACCGTCACTGGCAAAGTCGCTATCGATAACAGGAACGAGGCCGGGGAGATCGGCCGACTGACGCAGGCGTCGCAAATGAGAGCGATCCCACCGGTCCGAAGACCCGATGGTTACCTTGACGGCGCTCTCACCCTCTGCCAGCACGAGTTCCTCAAACCCGCTGACAGAAGTGGTTACCGAGCCTTCCGCCGTCTCGTCATGTGTATTCACTGTCTACCTCCGCCGACGCCGCGCAAACGTTCACGCAGGCCGAAAACTAGCAGCTCCGAATCCGAATTGCTGACTCTTGAAGCTTTTCGTAACTAGGTACGGCAGCGGACACCTATACGCCCCTTTGGCTGCCACGGGACCAAGGTAGCAACTTATGAACGTGGTAGTCGATAACCAATGGCAAAAATTGTGCCATCTGAGGTCGATCATTGTTGATGCAGGTGCCAAGTTGTGGAGATTCGCCCACTGGCGGTGGGGCGGTCGGCTTTCAGGTGTGAGATCGTCCGCCCATGATCGCCTCACAACATCGTCTTATGACATCGCCTAACCACATCGCCTTACGACATCGCTTTCGGCTGCGATCGGCCGCTATGCACGACCGTCGCTGAGCCGGTAGTGATACCCGCGACGGTCGCTGTCGACCAAAGTGATGAGTTCGAGTGCTCTCAGCACATAGGCCAGTTTCTGTGCCCCGCTGCGTGAGGTGGCTTTGGTCGCCGCGATGTCGGATGTGGTGAAGGTCTCGGGCAGCCCCCTTGGCAGGAGTTCGAGCACATCGTGACCGGAACTGAAACGCCGCCACCCGTGGATCTGGCGAATTCGTTTGTCGGTGGTCCGCCAGCCGCCGCGGCCCCGCCGGGCTTTGGGGTCGTGGCGCTGATGTCGGTCGATATCAAGCAAAACCACATCGAGCGCCAGGCGAGGGTGATCGATCAAGGTTGGGACGCTGACCAGCTCGTCCAAAACGGCATAGATGTCGAGCCGCTTGGGGGATCGACGGGGCTGTTTGTCGGGCCGGACCAGGTACGTGGTGGTGGCGACGGGATAGACGATCCGAATGTCGTAGTCGTCGAGCAAACGATCGAGCTTGCGTCCCATTGCTGCAAACGACTGTGTTTGGATCTCTATTAAGAGGTCGGCCCGACGAATGTCGATTACAAAACCCGCGAGCGGGACTTCGGTCTCATCGCCCGGTTCGGTCAAAAGCGCCTTCAGGCCGGCATGGAGCGAGCTCTCGTTGAGAGTGCCGATGCCCGAGCCTGTCTCTTCGCCACCGTCGGCATCGGCGAGGTTCGGGACGTCAGCCATGACGTTCGGTTGCTGGTGGTTCAGTCTTCCTTGAGGGCAACGGCATTCGGGGTGACGTTCATCTTCGGCTCATACTCGGGGGCGTCAACGTCGGAGGCCTCGCCCACCAACTGTGACCGTAGCTGTTGCGTGCAGTCGGCACAGGGACCGTAGTAACGGTGTTGCACTGTCTGTTGGCATCGGGGGCAGGTGAACTCGAGTTCAGCCGGCACATCGGCATCGATCGTGGCTGGCTGGTTCTCACCGCTCGGGGTGTCCATCGAATTCTCTCCGTCTTCCTGCTGTCGTCTTAGTGGCGTCGCCTGGTTCATCGGATAATCCGGGACGGGGCCGTCCCGAATGCTTCCTCGCTGGTCGGTATCGGACTAGCGTGACGCCCAACGAAAACCAAACTCACAGTTAACCAACCCAACACTAAACCGAGCCCGCGCAAGCGGGGAACCACACGGGGGAATTCGTCAGATGGCACAAGTGACACTCAACGGCGTCAACAAAGTTTATCCCAACGGCTTTCATGCGATTCACGACCTATCGCTCGACATCGAGGACGGTGAGTTCCTGGTACTGGTCGGGCCGTCGGGCTGTGGTAAGTCCACCGCCCTTCGGATGGTGGCCGGGTTGGAGGACATCAGCAGTGGCGAGATGTCGATTGGAGATCGTGTGGTGAACGATGTCCACCCCAAGGACCGCGATATCGCCATGGTCTTTCAGAACTACGCTCTTTATCCTCACATGTCGGTGGCCGACAACATCGGCTTTGCACTCAAGCTCGCCAAGGTGCCGAAGTCCGAGATCGAAGAGCGTGTGCGCAAGGCGGCGCAGACCCTCGACCTCACCGAGCAGCTCGACCGCAAGCCGGGCCAGCTCTCGGGCGGTCAGCGGCAGCGTGTGGCCATGGGGCGAGCCATCGTGCGTCAGCCGAAGGCGTTTCTTATGGACGAGCCACTCTCCAACCTCGACGCCAAGTTGCGGGTTCAGATGCGGGCCGAAATCGCCGGTCTTCAGCGTGATCTCGGAGTAACCACCATCTACGTGACCCACGACCAGGTCGAGGCCATGACGATGGGTGACCGAGTAGCTGTTCTCAAGCGCGGCATCCTTCAGCAGTGCGACACCCCTCAGAACCTCTACGACGCCCCTGACAACGTGTTTGTGGCCGGCTTCATTGGCTCGCCATCAATGAACCTGATGAACGCCCGTCTTGATCGCAACGATAGTGGACTCGTTGTTCGCCTAGGCGAGCAGAGCCTTTCGCTTGGAGCCGACAATGGTCACGGATCGGCCCTTGACGGGTTCGTCGGCCGCGACGTGGTGGTTGGTATCCGTCCCGAAGACATCGAAGATGCCGCCCTGTCTCCGAGTACCCCGGATGATCGTCGACTCCGCTCGACCACAACCCTGGTGGAGTCACTCGGATCGGAAATCATCGTGCACTTCCCGATGCCGGTGGAGCCCTTCGCCATCATGGATGAGGAGTTCGAGGGCGAAGACGCTGTCGCCGCCACCACCGACGAGACCGGCAACTACGTCTATGTTGCTCGTGTCAACCCGAGGTCACGGACCCGAATCGGCGAAGCCGTCGAGTTGGCGGTTGACACCAGCCGCATGCACTTCTTCGATCCGGAGACCGGCCTCGCCATCCGAGGCGACGCCGAATAGCCGAATAGCCGAGCACCGGCAACGTTAGAAGTACAACTACGAATACGGATTACGTACCTCATCAGAGGCGCAATCAACCTAAGAGCCGCTCTGGGCACAATCACCCAGAGCGGCTTTTTCGGTATTCGATCACCAGCGGTGGTGATGTTGGGGCGAAAAGGCTTCACGTTCAGCAGTTTTGCCCGATACGGAGCTTTACCGTTTGGCCAAGAAACCGCTATCCTTTTGCCACACGTGGCGACGTGAGGGAAATCTCATACCTTTGGGTCGCGAAGGCGGATTTGCGAGGAGGCGCTAGACACATGACTGAAATGGTCACTGGCTTGGTCATTGGCTTTGCCGTCGGTGTCGTGCTGCTCAGCGTCCTCATGTATGTCGCCGTTCGGCGGGCCCGGCAGCAGTCGGCACAGCGGCTGATCTCCCAGGAGGAGACGATTATCGATCTCCGTCAAGAACTGGCCGAAGACAAAGAGAACAACCGTCGTCTCCGCCATCAGCTTCATTCGGCCACAGCCGCGCCTGGGCCGGCTCACGGCGATGACTACGCCCACTTCGAAGGCATCGAAGACAAACTCACCCTCGTGTCGACCGAACGCGACGATGCACTGTTGAAGTTGTCGGAAGCTCGAATGACCTTGGAGGCCACCAAATCAAGGCTGGCGGATCGAGAAGCCAAGCTAACGGAATATCGGGCCGCAGTGAAGCAGATCAGAATGTCGCTTGAGGGCCAGGAAAACGTCGGTGACATCATTTCGGTCACCCAGGACGTGCCGACCAAAGCTCCGGTCGGGGAGTAGCCTGGCCGGGTGGGTCCGGTCTCCTTCTCCCAAATCCCTTTTCCCACTCGAGATAAGGCCTTGGAAGCGGCTCGTCGGCTAACCGACGCCGGCATTCGAGTTCAGTCAGCCGATAGCGGCACGGCGCTGCTGGTCCGATCCGACGACCAGGCTCGGGCCGATCTGGTCTTGGCCAACCTCGCAGCGGAGCAAAGCGGGGCCTACGTCGTCGAACCTCTGAAGAAGCCTTTCGACGCGACGGTCGACATTCCAGGGTCAAAGAGCCACACCAACCGGGCCGTATTGTGCGCCGCGCTGGCTCAGGGTCGGTCGACCCTTTCTCGAGTACTACTGGCCGATGACACCGAAGCCATGATCGGGGCCATCGAGACCTTGGGCGTGGGTATCTCGTTGGAACGGTCGAGCCCGGTTGGTGCCACCGCCGTGGTCGACGGCGGGATCGAAGATCCGGAAAAGCTCGGCGACGGCGGCGGTCAGCCGATCGCGGTCGACGTTCGCCAGTCGGGTACCACCAGTCGATTTCTTCTGCCGACCTTGGCTGCGATCGATGGGGGCCGGTTTGTACTCGACGGCCATCCGCAGATGCGCGCTCGGCCGTTCGGCCCTCAGCTCGATGCCCTGAGAGTCCTCGGTGCCGACGTAGCCGGTTCGTCGCTTCCGCTGACCATTAACGGCCGGCCCCTGAGCGGCGGGCAGGTCGTTGTGTCTGGCGACATATCCAGCCAGTTCTTGTCGGGGCTACTACTAGCTGCGCCGCTTTATTCACAGCCGACTGAGATCCAGGTGGACGGAGACCTGGTTTCAAAGCCCTACGTCGAACTGACCGTTCAGACGATGGGTGCGTTCGGTATCGACGTCAACGCCGATCTTGAAGGTGGTCGATTTGTGGTTCCGGTCGGTCGCTATCAGCCGGCAACACTTGATCTGGAGCCCGACGCGTCGGCCGCTTCATACTTCTTTGCCGCTGCCGCGATCACCGGGAGCACCGTGCGGGTGGAAGGCTTGGGTCGTTCAACGATTCAAGGTGACCTGAAGTTTGTTTACCTGCTTGAGCAAATGGGGGCCAAGGTTGCCGTGGGGGAGCGGTCCACCGAAGTAACCGGCACAGGGCAGCTCAACGGAATCACGGCCGACATGGCCGACATCTCCGACACGGTGCAGACCCTGGCCGCCGTTGCCGCCTGCGCCGACGGGCCGACCGAAATCACCGGAGTTGGCTTCATCCGCCATAAGGAGACCGACCGTATCGCCGCTCCCGTCGCCGAGTTGCAGCGCCTCGGGGTTGATGCCGAAGCCACCGACGACGGCATGATTATTCGTCCCGGCGCCGTCCGCCCGGCGACCGTCGACACCTACGAGGATCATCGCATGGCAATGAGTTTCGCGCTGCTCGGTTTGGTTTACCCGGGCGTTCGGATCGCCGATCCCGGTTGTGTGGCCAAAACGTTTCCTAACTTCTTTGATGTGCTCGGTTCTCTTTCATGAGGGTGGCGATCTTGGCCGGCCCTCGCCGGATCGAGGTGGTGGAACGCCCCGAGCCTGAGTTGTTGCCCGGTTCGTGTTTGGTTGCGATCGAACGTTGCGGCATCGGAGGGCCGGATCTGGTTGCGTGGTCGACCGGTGAGCTGCCGGCCCAGGCCTGGTTCGGGCATGAGTGGTCGGGTCGGGTTGTTGCCGTCGGCCCTTCGGTGAATCCCGATGATCCCGGCGAGACCCCCATCGATCGATTTGTCGGCGAACGGGTGGTTGGCGCGGTCTGCCCGCCGTGTGGTCGTTGCCTGCCTTGTCGCGCCGGGATCGGAGCTATCTGCCGTCTGACCATGGACATGATCGTCGGGACCGACACGCTGGCCTCGGATCATGGAGCGTTTGCTGAGGTGATTAGGGTCGACAGTCGTCGGCTGCATCGCCTCCCCGAAGGCGTCGACTTCGCCGACGGAGCCTTGGCCGAACCAGGGGCGGTGGCGGCCCACGCTGTTCGGCGGGCTCGGCCGTCGTTGGGCGATGTGGTGGTTGTCGTCGGGGCTGGAACGGTCGGTTTGTTGGTGGCCGAATTGGCCCGACTGGCCGGTGCCAGTCGAGTAGCCGTACTTGAGCTCGACGGACAGCGAAGGGAACTGGCCTGTGACCTTGGCGCCGACGCCGCCTTCGGTGATCCGAACGATCTGGAGCGTTGGCTTGGCGGCCAGGGGCACACCCTCGGCGCCGACATCGTCTTCGACTGTGCCGGCGGCCAAGAGGCCCTGTCGGCCGCTCTGAGGGCTGTGCGAGGTGGCGGTTTGATGGTGCTGGTCGGGTTCACTCCCGACGAGACCGTGATCCCGGCGGGTCAACTGCTCAACCGTGAAGTAACGGTCACCTCGTCGCTCGGATACACGGTGGCCGACGTTCATCGGGCGTTGGACCTGATGGCCGACGACCGCTTCCGGGTATCGAGCCTTTACGACCGGATCGTCGGATTCTCAGAGCTGGATTCGGTGTTCGCTGAACAGTCCGAGGTTCGGGTGGGCAAACCCAAGGTCTTGTTCAGACCCGACTGACGTTGGGCCGCTAGCTCTGTTGACGGCTGGAGGAGACCTGGAGATCGGCTCTGAAGTCGGCCAACCACTGGTTGACGTTGGCTTCGACGACGACTTGGCGGAGAGCCGAGATGCGGGATCGTTGCTCTTCATGGGACATCGAAACCGCCTTGGCGATGGCCGCTTTCAGGCCGTCGATGTCGTAAGGATTGACAAGGATTGCTTCGGTGAGCTGATGAGCGGCCCCAGCGAATTCGGAGAGCACCAAAACCCCGGTCTCGTCATAGCGTGACGCCACGTACTCCTTCGCCACGAGGTTCATACCGTCGGCGAACGGTGTCACCAACATCACGTCGGCCGTGCGGTATAGCGCCATCAGCTCGTCAAACGATTGGCTTTGGTGAATGTAGTGGACCACCGGGAAACCGACGCGGCCGTAGTCGCCGTTGATCTCGCTGACCAGTCGCTCGACCCGGTTGCGTACGTCAACGTAGGCGTCGACACTGTCGCGGCTCGGTTCGGCGACCTGGATCATCGTGACTTCAGATGGGTGGAGCTCGCCATCGGCCAACAGTTCTCGAAATGCCCGCAAACGCACATCGATGCCTTTGGTGTAGTCGAGCCGATCGGCTCCGAACAGCACCGTTCGAGGATTGCCCAGACGAGCCCGAAGGTCGCGGCTGGCGTTGATCACATCGTGGCTCGACGCTGCGTCCTGGTAGCGGTCGACGTCGATGCCAATCGGGTAGGCCTTGGTGGTCACTGTGCGGCCGCCGACGGCTAGGTGGTGATCATCGATTGACGTCGCCAGGCCCAAATGGGTGGCCACACCGTGGAAGTTGGCGATGGCCTGTGGGGTCTGGAAACCGATGAGGTCGGCTCCGAGGATGCCTTCGGCCAAAGCCGAACGCCATGGAAGCTGCTGAAAGAGTTCACGTGGCGGAAACGGTATGTGAAGGAAGAAACCGATGGTCAGGTCGGGCCGCATCTCCCGCAACATCTGCGGTAGCAGTTGAAGCTGGTAGTCGTGTATCCAGACCGTCGCCCCGTGGTCGGCGGCTTTTGACGTTGCGGTTGCGAATCGATGGTTGATTCGGCGGTAGCCGTCGTACCAGGTGCGATGGAACTCAACGGCGCCGATCTTGTCGTGGTACAGCGGCCATAGCGTGCCGTTGGACATGCCGTTGTAGTGATCGTCGAGCTCGTCGTCGGTCATCGGGATCTCCACCAACTCGATCCCGTCCACAGAAGCCGGAATCTCAAGCATCGGCTCACCGGCGGAGGAGTCCGACTGCGATGCGCCGGCCCAGCCGACCCAGGTACCGCGGTCGGACGCGGCCAAACCCGGGGTCAAGGCGGAAACGACGCCACCGGGGCTGGTGGCCCAGAACTGCTCTCCGTCGTCGCCCTGGCGAAGTTGAATCGGAAGTCGGTTCGCCACGACGACGAGTTGTTGGAGCGAAACATCTTCCTCAGTCACGGCTTCACCGTACTTGTGCCCGAGGCCAAACGCTTGGAACTGGTGCGCAAGTCCCATTGTGGAGCCGAGGGCTTAGTCTCACGTTGAATCCTCAGAGGAAGGCGAATCGTCAGAGGAAGGCCTGGCCGTCGGTATCGATCTCGGCCGATCGCCCAACGCCCTCGTCGGCCATGAGCGACAAGAGATCGGCCTGAACCGTGAAGCGGGCCCAGGTCCTGGCCTGTTCAGGAGTACGGAGGGCGGCGACCCCGTCGGTCGGGCCGTCGCCGTCGTGCATAACCGTGTAGCCCTCGATCGTGGCCGGACCGCTGAAGTTGGTATCGGCGGCCACTGGTGGCGCCGTATCCGAGGCAACGTCATTGGCCGCATCCCGGCAGTCGAGGTCACAAAAGGGGATCTCGGGTGGATCCGATCGAAATAGGCCCAACGCGTGTTTGGTGGTGTAGCCACCGTTGGCGGTAACGAGACCGGTGCCACCTTCGGCTCGGATGGTCTGGGTCATGGCGGCGATGGAATGGCCCACGTAGTTGTTGAGCGGACCACCGGCAAAGGTAAGCCCGCCGGTGACCGTAAGTTGACGCTCCAAATCAAGTCCGAGTGCCCCGGCGGCGATCTGCACTGCGGATGGGAAACAGGAATACAGATCTACGTGATCGAGGTCGCCGGGGTGGAGGTCGCACGCGGCGAAAAGGGCCCGTCCGATGGCCTCGACGGCGGGTGAGGAATGCAAATCGCGACGATTCGACACCTGGGCTGTGTCGTTGGCGGAACCCCCGGCCCAGGGAAAGACCCAGAGATCCCGCGGAACGCCCGCCGACTCCGCAACTTCGGCCGAGCACACGATGATCGCCGACGCTTGGTCCAGATCCCAGTTGGAGTTCATGGCCTTCGTATACGGGAATCCGACCATACGATTGGTGGCACTTGCCTCCCGAATCTGCTCCGCGGTCAGCGAATCACGGCGCCAGGCGTACTCGTTGCCGACCGCCACCTGATTGAACCGGTGCCACAGTCGGCTGATGCGATCTCGATGGGCATCGATTGTCTCCCCACGGCTGGCCCTGATGGCGGATTCGAAGATCGGATACATCACGATCGGCTGGTCGGCGCCACGGTCGATTTCGAAGCTGGTTGACATTTCCAGCTCATGCCCCAGCGTCTCTTCAGGCCTGACGGATTCCTGGTCGGTGGTCGACAACCGCTCACCGCGACGGCGGAGCCGGCGTCTACTCCAGATGGTTTCGCCGCCGGTCAAGATCGCACAACCCAGGGTTCCATCCGAGATGCGCTGACACAGGGTGTTGAGCGCCGCTTGTGGAGCCTGGCCACCTGCCGTGGTGAGGGCGGTTGTCACCGGGCCGAGGCCCAAGTTCTGAGCGATCAGCCGGGCCGGGTCGGAGTAGCGCCAAGCGCCTTGAACCACGCCCAACCATTGAACGGCCGCTCTGAGGTTTCGAGCCCCGCTGTCTTCGAATGCGTCCGCTACGGCATCGCTCATAAGGCGAAACGGCTCAACTGATTGGGCGGGATCGGCTGGCCGTTGAAGTCGCTGGCCGACGCCGACGATTACAGGAGTGTTGGGGTTAAGGGACATCTGGGGCACACGATAGAGCGCCGGCCACCGACGGATCGAATCTGCGATGGTTGCCGAGTCCACGCTATGCGAGGCCGCAAGGGTGACGGCGCCACCTGTTGATCGTCCTGCGCTACCCTTAGGTGCGGTGGAGCGATCAAGAACCCGACCGAGGACGTAGATGCGATCGCCAAAGTGGCTGTTGGTTGCCGGGGCGAGCGTCGTTATTGTCGCGCTCGGACTCGCCATACTCATCGGTTCCCTCACGGGAGCCAATAGGCAAGACAGCGCCGATGAGGTGGATGTCGGCCTCGACCGATTTGGGGCTATTGATGGTCCTGTGGTGTCAAAGACATTGGATCCGGTTGATGTAGCCATCGATGTGACCGTCACAGTCGCCAGGCCGGGCGACGTCGATGCCGCCTGGGTCGCCGACACCCGATCCGAGTTGTTGGACTACGACGGCGTGAAGTCCGTGGCCGTTCAGTTTGTCGGCGACGATGAAACTGCCTTCCATCTGTGGCTCGTGGACCCTAGACCGGCCTGGCTACCCCCGGAACAGATCGCCGCCGACGTTCAGGCGATTGTTTCCGAAGCGGCGCTGATCGAAGGCGACCTTCTCGCCCCCGAAGTAGTCGTTGGCGGCCGTGCGGTCGCTGATCACCGCATCACCGAACTCTACGACAGCTTGGTGCATTGGCTCGCGTTGTTCGCCCTGGTTGTGGCCGCTGCGCTTCTTCGCTGGCTTGATTGGCGGCGGGTTGCTCTGATCGCGGCGGCCTTTGTCGGTTCGATCTACTTCGGATCCAAGGTCGTGCAAAACACCTTCCAGCGTTTCGACGGATCGATCACAACCACGCCGGTGCTTGGAGCGCTCGCCGGGTTCGCTGTGGCCTGCGTTGTCGCCCTTCGACTGATCCACTGGTACGAGGAAGAGTCCTTGGGTCCGGACGGAGCGCCTGATGACAATGCTGGTGCGAGCGACGGTGCCGATCTGATAACTCAAAGCCTGCTCTCAATCATCAACGATCTGATCCTCGTACTTGGTTCGGTCGTTGTCGTGCTTGGCATCCTCTGGATAGGTGGCGGGCTTATTCGGCCCTTGGCCGCCGTGGTGATAGGCGGCCTGGTCGGGGCAGCCTTCTCGGCCGCAGTGGTCGCCCCAGGATTCGCCCTGGTCAACACCTCAGCGGGAGGTGGAGGCAGCATGATTTCCGAGCTGCCCGACGGCCGTCAGTTGGCGCTGCTTCCAGTCTTGGGTCTGGTCGCGATCCTCGCCATTCTCGGTAGCTTCCTGTTCCGAGGCGCAGGAGCTGATCTCCTCGACCACCGTGTACTCGACGAAACCGATGCCGTCTATGTCGTCGGTGACCGACTTGGCAACGGCCCCGGCGATCCTTCCGACGCCGTTGTTGTCACCGGACCAGCCGAAGCGCTCGCACCTTTCGCTGAAGCCGCTGCCGCTCTTTCCGACGTCGCCTGGGTCGACACCCCCGACCGGCGTTATACCGGCACCGGTCCGGGCGACGTCTCCGTCGTTGAGTCGCTCGCCGCCGTCGAACACCTCGGCACTCGAGCCGAGCCGTTTGCGGTGGTTGTGCCCTCGGTGCCAATACGTAGCGGTGAGGGCGCCGACCTGATCGGTAATCTGGCCGTTCTCGCCGACGGCAACCTCGACCTCACCGAAGGGGCCAACTCGATCCAGCGCGGCTCCACGGCTCTTGTGGTGCTGGCCGTCGTACTGCTCGCGCTGGTCGGGGCCGGAACGGTATTTGTCGAGACGGAAAACGCGGGTTTCGCCGCCACGGGCCTCGTCCTGCGCTTGCTTGGTGGCGCCGCCACCATCGGGATCTACCGGTTGGTGAATCCCGGCGGTTCGGCCGGAGAGTCGATGGCCGCGCTCGCCTTGGTCGCCATATTTGTCGGCCTGTTTGAGCTGGAGTTCCTCAACCAACGCTTGCGCCACGGCAGGCCGGCCACAGTGGCTCTGGGTCTTTCCGCTCTCGGCGGCGCCGTGTTCGCCGCACTGGCGGCCGTTGCGATCGCTCTGCTCGCTCTCTTCGGTTCCTGGCCGACAGCCGGCGGTTTCGGCCTCGCCGTCGCCGTCGCCTTGTTGATTGAGATCGTGGTCGGCTTCATGGTTCTCCGGCCGCTGCTGTTTGGTGAGGATGCCGTCTACCACACGCTGGCCCGGCCGTTCCGGTCGAGCCTTCAGTCAATGCAGTATGGCCGGACCGGTAAACCGGTTTCGGTCGATGATCCACAGTGGCGACGCCTGGTGAACGACCTGCTGATAGCGGAGTTCGGCCTTCAGACCGATCCCGAGTCGGGAAACCTTGATCAGGTGTTCCTCGATGGAACACCGCTCTACCGTCAGGCCGCCGAGCAACACGGAAATCTCAATTCGGCCCATCTGCGGGTCACCGGTCTGGCTCCGCAGCTGCGCACGGTGGAGACCTATCGTGAGGCTCCGTCGGGTGTGCTGTCGGTAACCGTCGATCATCCGGAACGGCAGCTGGTCGACCAGACCGGCACTGTTCACGGGGTTCGCAAACCGGAGCGTCGGTCGACGATGTTATGGGTGGTGTCGCCCGAGCCCGGTCAGTTCCGTATTGCCGAGTCGATCGAGCTCGGGACGGTTTCTCTTGACGAGCAGGATCTTGATGCTGCGTCAACAACCTTGCCCGAGGTGGCAGGCGTCGTCGGCTAGCGCCTCCGGGCCCTGAGGGCTCCTGCTCAGCCATCGCTACAGTGCACTGGTAGTCGACCCGTTCGTGAGGACAACCATGGAAATCGCTGACTCCGTTCTCGATTTAATCGGCAACACGCCGATGGTCAGGCTCCGTCAAGTAGGCGCTGATCTTGCTTGTCCGGTAGTCGCCAAACTCGAGACCACCAACCCTGGCGGGAGCTCCAAAGACCGCCCGGCGGTCACGATGATCGATCAGGCCGAACGCGACGGTCTGCTGAAGCCGGGCGGCACGATCATCGAGCCAACGTCGGGGAATACCGGTGTGGGCTTGGCCATCGTGGCGGCCCAGCGGGGATACAACTGCATCTTTGTCGTGACCGACAAAGTTGCGCCCGAGAAGGTAGATCTCTTGAAGGCCTACGGAGCCGAGGTTGTGGTTTGTTCTGTTGCCGTGCCCCCTGAGGATCCGAACTCCTACTATTCGACGGCCGAGCGCTTGGTCGCCGAGACCCCAGGGGCGTTTCGGCCCAATCAATACGCCAACCCCACCAATCCCGAAGCCCACTTTCAGACGACGGGTCCTGAGATCTGGCGCCAAACCGATGGCCGCGTCACCCACTTCGTCGCCGGTGCCGGCACTGGAGGTACCTTGACCGGGGTCGGTCGTTATCTGAAGAGTCAGAACCCCAATGTCAAGATTGTGGCCGGTGACCCCGAGGGATCGGTGTACTCGGGCGGATCGGGCCGACCCTACCTGGTTGAAGGTGTTGGAGAGGATTTCTGGCCCACCACCTACGATCCGTCGGTGGTCGACGAGGTTATTGCGATCTCCGATCATGATTCGTTCTTGACCGCTCGCGATGTCAGCCGTCGGGAGGGCCTCCTGATCGGCGGGTCGGGTGGCACCGCCGTGGCCGCCGCCTTGCGGCTAGCCGGCAACCTCACCGCCGATGACCTGGTTGTCGTCCTGATTCCTGACTCCGGTCGGGGTTACCTCAGTCGGGTGTTCAACGACGAATGGATGGCCGGATTCGGCTTTGTGGTCTCCGATGGGCCGACCGTGGCCGACGTGGTCAACGCCAAGGGAACGCAGCGACCGCCGCTGGTTTATGTCCAACCCGGCGATGTCGTTCGCGACGCCGTGGCCTTGATGCACACCCACGACGTCTCCCAGCTGCCGGTGGCCAAGGGCGCCATGCCGCTGGCCGCAGCCGAAGTGATGGGCTCCATCGACGAGCTTCGCCTCATGGAGTCGGCCTTCGGTGACCCGTCGGTCCTCGACCGATCGGTGGAAGACGTCATGAGCCCCCGAATGCCCACCATCGGCATCGGGCAGACCGTGGAACTGGCGGTGCAGCTGCTCGACCTGGCCCCGGCCCTGCTGGTTCTGGATGGCGGCCGACCACGAACCATCCTGGCCCGCTCGGATGTGCTCTCATTCCTTTCGTCTCAGCCAATCGAAGACGCCCGTCGCGGCAGCGGCACCGCTTCACCGTCCACCACAGGAGCCAACAGTGACTGATCAAACAGCTAACAATCAAACAGCGACCGATCAAACCGATCCCGCCAACGGCAGCGACGCCGACGGCTGGGGATTCTCCACCAAGGCCATTCATGTCGGTCAAGACCCCGAGCCCACAACCGGGGCTGTGACGGTACCGGTCTTCCAGACCTCGACCTTCGCCCAGGAGGCCGTCGGCAAACACTCCGGCTATGAGTACGCCCGCACCGGAAATCCCACTCGCACAGCGCTTCAGGCCGCTCTGGCCGCCCTGGAAGGCGCCGCCTTTGGTGTGTCGTTCGCCAGCGGACTGTCGGCTGAGGACGCCATTTTGAGGATGCTCAAGCCCGGAGATCACATCGTGCTAGGAAACGACGCCTACGGCGGTACGTTCCGCTTGATCGCCCGGGTGTTCGGCAACATCGGGATCACCTGGTCGGCCCATGATCTCACCGATGTGGCCGCTCTGAAGCAGAACTGGCCGGAAAACACCAAGCTCGTCTGGGTGGAAACTCCCACCAATCCACTCCTCACCGTGGTAGACATCGGTGCCGTCGCTCAGGTGGTCTCTCAGCACGCGGAGGCCCGGCTTGTCGTCGACAACACGTTCGCCACGCCGTATCTTCAGCAGCCGTTGAGCCATGGCGCCGACATCGTGGTGCATTCCACCACCAAATACCTGGGCGGACATTCCGACGTGGTCGGCGGCTTCGTGGCCACCAACGAAGGTGAGGTGCACGATCACCTCACCTTCGTGCAAAACGCCGTCGGCGCAGTGCCCGCCCCTTGGGACTGCTACCTCACGCTTCGGGGCACGAAGACGTTGGCAGTCCGCATGGACCGACACAACACCAACGCCGCCGCTGTGGTCGACTTATTGACCGCGCATCCCAAAGTCACATCGGTTCTCTGGCCCGGGCTGGAAGGCCACCCGGGACATCAGGCGGCGTTGAAACAAATGTCGGGCTTTGGCGGCATGGTCAGCTTCCTTACCGGCAGTCGCGACGGAGCCATGCGGGTGGCCGAGGCCACCGAGCTCTTCACTTTGGCCGAATCACTTGGGGCCGTGGAGTCCCTCATCGAACACCCCGGTGCCATGACCCATGCCTCCGCCGCCGGCTCGCCTCTTGAGGTGCCCGACGACCTGGTCCGGCTGTCCGTGGGCATAGAAGACAAGGACGATCTATTGGCCGACCTCTCCCAAGCCCTCGATCACATTTAGGCGAGAACAGTGAAGATCGCGGTTGAACCCAAAGCCGGCCGGTACGAGTCTCTGGAGGCGGCGGTCGTGGCCGGCGGGGCGGTCGTGGCTCCCGTTGAGGAGGCGACGGCGCTCATCTGGGCCGATCCTTCGGTGCCTCACGATTTGCCCACCGTGCTCGCCCAGAACGAGAGAATCTCGTGGGTCGCTCTACCGTTTGCGGGAATTGAGCCCTACGTGGCCTACCTCGATCACGATCGGGTTTGGACCTGTGCCCGTGGGGTGTACGCCCGACCGGTTGCCGAGCATGTCATGATGCTTGGCCTCGCCGGCCTGCGGGGGATGGCCACCTACGCCCGGGCCCGATCATGGGCCGCGCCCGAAGGCACGAACCTGGTCGACGGGCGTATCACAGTGTTTGGCGCCGGTGGCATCACCGAAGAGCTGCTCAATCTGCTCCAGGGTTTTAATTGTGAGGTGACGGTTGTTCGTCGCCGGGCCGACCCGATGCCCGGTGTGGCGAGGACCATGACGTTCGACCAACGGTTGGAGGCCATCGTCGGGGCCGACCTGGTTGTGCTGGCACTCGCCCTCACTGACGAGACCGAAGGACTCATGGGCTCGGCCGAATTCGCGGCGATGGAATCCCACGCCTGGCTGGTCAATGTGGCCCGAGGCGGGCACGTGAACAACGACGCGTTGCTCAACGCCCTTGACCAGGGACAGCTGGGTGGTGCGTGTTTGGACGTGACGGAGCCTGAGCCGCTCCCAGACGGACATCCGTTGTGGACCCACCCGAAGGTGATGATCACTCCGCACGTCGGCAACACCCCGGAGATGGGGATCCCACTTCTGGCAAGCCACATCGAAGACAACGTCCGGCGATTCGTGGCCGGCGAAGACCTGGATGGCCGAATCGATGTTGAGGCCGGCTACTAGATCTCTTCGGTCGTGATGTGCTCACCTTCGATGCAACGGGTGCGTCCTCTGAAGTGCGCCACCGTTTCTCCTGCGTCATTGGTGACCACCACATCGGTGATGGCGTTGCGCCCCGACTTGTGGCGCTCGGTGGCGAGCGCGGTCAAGACGTCACCTCGTTTGGCCGGTCGCACCCAGTCGATTTCGGCCTGGGTGGCCACGGCGTACTGGTTGTAGGAGTTTGAGGCGAAAGCCATCGCCGAGTCGGCGAGTGAGAAGATCAAGCCACCGTGGCAGATGTCCAGGCCGTTCACCATCGTCTCGGTTACCGTCATCGTCACCACCGCACCGCCATAGGTGACGTCGACGATTTCCATACCCAAGGTCTTCGATGCCGAGTCGTCGGCGTACATCGACTCGGCGGCATCGCGAGCGGGAACATCCATGGCATCACCGTAACGTCCGGTTTGGAGTTGCGGCGAGCCCGCACTTGAGTCGCCAGGTATTCGATTCGGGGTACTACAGTGGCGGAGAGGCCGGTCTGGTCCGGTACCCTGCCCCAAAACGACGTTTATCCCGGCGTTCCGTCTCCCCTCGGTGGCGGTCGGCGGACAATCCAGGAGGATTCATGAACATCACCGCTCGTCTGCTTCGTGGTCTTGACGCTCTTCGTCCGGCCACCACCGCATCGGCCCATTGTGACGGTCCTTGTGGCGTGTACGACCCGGCCAGTGCCCGGATCGCCGGCGAGGCCGTGCTGTCCATGACCAAAAAGCTGCTCGATCTCGACATGTCGGCCGATGGTGCCCACAACACCTACATCCGTTTCGTGGCCATCAAGGAGCAGGAAGCCGAAGAGGTGAAGCGTCAGCTCAACATTCTTTGGCATGACTACTTCAAGCCAAATCACCTTGAGGAATACCCCGATCTCCACACCACCTTCTGGAATGCGGCCAAGCAAGCCTCGGCCTGCAAGACCTCGGTAAGTCTCGACGCCGCCAACGAGCTGATGAGCATGATCGAGAACATCCACAACATCTTCTGGGCCACCAAGGGCCGTGACATCCCCTGGTACACCGCCAGCTAGTCGGCTTCGGTAAGCCAACAACTACATTTCGAGAAATGCGCCCACTGGCCAGGTCGACGGCGAAATCGCCGGAGCCTGGCCGGCGGCCGTTTTCCGCAGGCTGTGAGCAATGATCATCAGCCAAGCCCTGCTGCGGGCCATGAGGGAGGGCGTGGCGTGGATGGCCGGCCGGCGTCAACGGGTCAGAGTTGTCGGCCGATCCATGGAGCCGACCTTGGCCGAGGGCGAGTTCGTTTTGGTCGACCGGGCCCGCCAACCCCGACCAGGTCAAATTGTGGTGGCCCACCATCCCCACCGCAACGACCTGCTGGTGGTCAAGCGGCTCCAGGCGTTCGAACACCGAAGATTGTTCCTGGTAAGCGATAACCCGACGGAAGGAACCGACAGCCGGACTTGGGGCCCGGTCGAGTTCAATCAAATGGTTGGTGTGGTCACGTTGGTTCTGGATCGACCAACCACCGGCCCCGACCTTGATGGGGCGGCCCCTCGCTAGCCTGACCAGGTGCTGACTGTTTCCGGCCTGTCGAAATCTCATGGGATGAGGACTCTGTTTCAAGACGTCACGTTTCGGCTCTCGCCGGGTCGTCGCATCGCCCTCATCGGTGGCAACGGAGTTGGGAAGTCAACGATCCTCGAGATCATCATGGGAATCCAGGACGCCGACTCCGGTGAGGTGTCCCGCCCCAACGACTACCGCATCGGCTACCTCCCTCAAGAGCTCTTGGAGTCATGGGAGGGATCGGTTCTCCAGGAAGTCCTGCGCGGGGTCGGCGACATCGTCGATCTTGAGAAGGAGATGCGCGCACTGGAACAGCGGATGGGCGCCACCACCGGCGTCGAACACGATGCAGTGGTTGAGCGGTACGGCGAGTTGCAGTCCCGATTCGAAACGCTGGGTGGCTATCAGATGGAAGCCGAGGCCAGGCGAATCCTCGGCGGGCTTGGCTTCACCACCGAAGATATGGACCGGCCATTGAAGGAAATGTCCGGAGGCTGGCAAATGCGGGCCGCTCTAGCCCGGTTGCTTCTGCAAAAGCCCGACGCATTGATCCTCGACGAGCCCACGAACCACCTCGACGTCGACTCGGTTGCCTGGCTGGAGGCTCAACTCGCGGCCTGGCCCGGGGCCATCCTGTTTGTCTCCCATGATCGCGACTTCATCGACGCCGTGGCCGAACGGGTGGTGGAGGTCGCCTGGGGTTCGGCTCTCGAGTACGTGGGCGGTTTCGCCGAGTTTGTTGTGGCTCGCGAAGAACGGCTGGCTTCGCTTCAGGCGGCTGC
Organism: Acidimicrobiales bacterium; assembly: GCA_965216355.1. Taxonomy (GTDB): domain Bacteria; phylum Actinomycetota; class Acidimicrobiia; order Acidimicrobiales; family SZUA-35; genus JAHELU01. The sequence continues at coordinate 4,002,329 of CBDCFR010000013.1, read as the reverse complement.
CAACCGTCAGGCCAAGGAAATCGAGAAGGTGGAGCGTTTCATCGAACGGTTCCGCTACAAGGCGACCAAGGCCCGGCAGGTGCAATCCCGGATCAAAACGTTGGAGAAGTTGGAACGAATCGAGGTGCCGAAGGACGAGGATCTGCGGGTTGCCTTCGGCTTTCCCGAACCGCCTCGGTCGTCCCGGGTTGTTGTGGAGATCGAAGATGCCTCGATGGGCTACGACGGTGAGGCTGTTCTCACCGGTGTGAACCTGGTGGTGGAACGGGGTCAGAAGCTGGCATTGGTGGGCCCCAACGGGGCAGGCAAGTCGACGCTGCTCAAGGTCATCATGGGCCAACTCAAGCCGCTGTCGGGCATGGCCAAGCTTGGGGCCAACGTCGATGTGGCCTACTTCGCTCAGCATCAGGTCGACGCGCTCGACCTTTCGAAGACGGTGGAGCAGGAGTTTCGCCACGCCGTGGGGGAGCAGCCAAAGAACCGCAACATGAGGACCGTGCTTGGGTCGTTTGGTTTCTCCGGTTCGGCCGTTGACCGCCAGGTCGGCGACTTGTCAGGTGGTGAACGTACAAGGCTGGCCTTGGCCGAGATCATGTGTAATCCGGTGAACCTGTTGGTGCTCGATGAGCCCACCAACCATCTCGATCTCCCTTCATGCGACGTTCTGGAGGACGCTCTCCGGGTCTATCCAGGCACGGTTCTGGTCGTAAGCCACGACCGTCACCTGATCCGCAATACTGTGGAGCAACTCGTCGAGGTCCGAGACGGGCGGGTGACCCAGCACCACGATGTCGACGAGCGGGTCCTGTCACCCGGCGATGTGAATTCGATAGCGAAGACGAGCTCCAGCGGCGGGTCTCGTCCGCCCGCCAAGAAGAAGGAATCGGGTGGCAAACAACGCGGACAAGCCAAGGCGGGAGCGCAGTCGCAACGTAACGGAGGTCAGGTTGACGCCCGGGGCCTGCGCAAGAAGGTCAACAAACTTGAGCGGCAGGCCGGTGATGCCGACGCCGTGGTCAAAGACCTGGAGAAGCAGCTGGCCGACCCGGATGTCTTCCAGGATCAGGCGTTGATGAACGATCTCGTCAACCAATACGAGCTGGCCCAGCGAAAGGCCGAACGTCTACTGAGCGAGTGGGAGCAGGCGGCTACCGAACTGGAAAACGCCCTCGGTTAGAACGCCTCGTCGAGCGAGAGAACGTTGCCGATCAATCCGATATGGGATGCGGCGTGCGGTATGTTCCCGAGCGCCCGGTCGTCCTCAGGATCGTGCTGCTCGGTCATGATGCCGGTGTCGCCAACCAGCTCACACACATCGGTGAACAGGCCGGCCGCTCGATCTCGTTGACCGACCAAACACAGGGCGTCGATCAACCAAGAGGTTGCCAGGTTGTAGCCACTCTCACGGCCAGGTAGACCGTCGTCGATCTCATAGCGACGTACGGTCGAACCATCGCGCAGCGCCCCCTCGACCGCTTCAATGGTCTTAAGGAACCGTTCGTCGGTCGGTGGAAGCAAACCCATAAGCCCGACCGAGAGGGCCGAGGCGTCGAGATCGTTGCTGCCGTAGGCGGCTGTGAAGCTTTGCCGTTCTTCGCTCCAACCGTTGGCCAGGATGTCGTCGGCGATCTCCTGGCGAAGCCCGGCCCAGGCTGCAGGTTCCCGGTCGAGAAACTGATCGGCGATCGAGATTGCCCGGTCGACGGTCACCCAGCACATCACCTTTGAATAGAGGTGTTGGCGAGGCGGCTTCCGGATCCCCCAAATGCCGTGATCGGGTTCGGTCCAGCGGTGAGACACAGCGAGCACCATGGCTTCGACGAGGCGCCAGTGTTCGGCCGACAGCGCTTCGCCTGATTCGAGAAGCACGTGGATCAGATCGACGACCGAACCGAACAAGTCAAGCTGCAGCTGGCCGTCGGCCGAGTTGCCAACTCGAACGGGTCGACTTCCGCCATAGCCGGGAAGGTAGGCGATCTCGGCCTCCGGCGGTAGGTGACGGCCGGTCACGTTGTACACCGGTGCCAGCCGTTCCGGCTCGGCTCGGGTTTCCAGCAACTGGAGCACCCAATCGAGGAACGCCATGGCTTCGGCCCTGGCTCCAAGCCGCACCAGCACGTTGCCAACCATCGCGGCATCCCGAAGCCAGCAATACCGATGGTCCCAGTTGCGCACGCCTCCGAGATGGGTGGGAATGCTGGTGGTGGCGGCTGAGAGAATTGCCCCGGTTGGTCCGTGGCACAGACTTTTCAGGATCAGAGCACTACGCGACACCAGCTCGCGCTCGGTGGCCGGTAAGTCGAGTTTGCCAACCCAATTCGACCAGAATCGGGCTGTTTCGGTGAGTCGCTCCTGCTCACTGCGGGCGTCGGGCCTGACAGTACCGGTTCCGGCCCGAAGCTCAAGCGATACCGGCACGTCGGGCTCCAGAGTGATGCGCCCAAGCGCCGTCTGGTGCCGTCCTATGTCGACAATTTCCCATTTCACGCCGGGAGCCCGAAGAACCATGAGATCGGCGGTTCCCAGCACGGCGATGCCGTCTTCCTTTTCCTCCAGCCGGGTGGGTGTGCGGCCGAAGTCGAGGCGAGGGGCGAATTCGATGCCAACGTCTCCTGAGCCTTCCAACACCCGCAGCAAATCGCTGCGCCCGGCCAGGCGGCGGGTGCGGCCGCTGGAGCTGTCGAGAAAGTCGGTGACCGTGAACGACGGGAACCGAGTTTCCAGGACCATGGTGTCGTTCAGATACTGCTGGTTTACCGGTCCGATGCGCTTCTCACCTTCCCAGAGGGAGAAGTGGCCGGCCGACGGCCCGCCGAGCAGCGAGGCGAACACCGCCGCCGAGTCGATTCGAGGAACACACAACCAGCTGATCGAAGCCTGAGGGCTGATCACGGCCGCAGTGCGAAGATCCGACAGCACCGAATAGTTCTGCACCGGTACCAGCCCGTCGCCGCGAAGCCACTTGGCTCGCATTTCGGCTAGAAGGGCCAGCAATCGGGCGACGGTGTCGGTGTCGGGTACCCGGAACTGGGCTTGGGTCGGTCCGTCGCCGACCTTAACCCCGACGTCGGGGCCTCGAAGGGTTCGGAATCCGTCCTCGTCGGTGAGATCGTCGCCGAAGAAGATGACCGCTGAAGCCCCAACCTGATGGCGGATTGTCTCCAGAGCAGTTCCCTTGTTGGTGTCGATTACCGAGAACTCGATGATGTCGTGACCGTTCCGAGCGAAAATCCAATCGTGTCCGGCCGGGCCCATGATCAGGTCGTGGCGGGCCGCCTCCTTGGTCTCCTCACTCATGCCTCGCAAGTGGAACGTAACACCGGTGGGTTTTTCCTCGATCAATGCCGAGTACCGGTCGCCCAGCTCCCGCACCTCTTCGGTGATGATCTGACGCCGTTTGACCAGCTCGGGTTCGAGCTGTGATGCGAAGCCGAGGTCGAACTCGCTGCCATGGCTGCCTACAAGCCGGATTTCTTCCGGAAGCCGGGACAGCAGGGCCAGATCTCTCAGGCTCCGTCCGGAGACCACGGTGACATTGGTGTTGGCCTGTTCCGCCAACGATCGCATGGCCGCCACAGCGTCGCGAATCGGGGCGGCCTGGGAAGGATCGTCGACCAGGGGAGCGATCGTGCCGTCGTAATCACACGCCACCATGAGGTTGGGGACTCGGGAAAGCTGTCGAATTCGTTCTGCCAGTTCACCTAGGTTGTCGGTGGCCATGTGGTTCCTTGAGTGCCCGTCTTTGTTGGTCGACCACGGGTGGTGGTCCGACGGTCGTTTGGTAGTTGGTTTCGATGGTACCGATCCCTGCCGGTCAATATTGGGTGATGTTATTGAGTCATATCTCCGACACTGCCAATCTGGGATGGTGAGCCTTTCCAACAGACCCGACGATCAGCCTGGCACTGGCGCTGATCCAGCAACTCTCAAAGTCAGAATCGGATACGGCCTTGGCACAAGAACCTCCTCGAATGAGATCGGCCGCTTTGCCGAGCTGGTCGATGGGCTGGAAAGCCGAGGATTTGATTCTCTCTGGGTGTCGGAACGCATTGGAACCAATTGTCCCGACCCGGTTGTAGCCATGAGCTTTGCCGCCGCCCGTACCGAACGGCTGAAGGTTGGCGCCGCCGTGATGGTCTTGCCGGGCCGTAACCCCGTTGTGTTGGCCAAGACTCTGGCCAGCCTTGATGTGCTCTCGCAGGGGCGTGTGTTGCCGGCGTTCGGACTAGGTATTGCTAATTCTGCGGAACATCAGGCATTCGGCGTGGAACGGAGGGATCGGGGCGGCTGGTTCAACGAGGCGCTTCCGCTGATGCGGCGGCTCTGGACCGAAAATGCGGTTGAGCATCGGGGCAAACGATTCGACATCGATGAAGTCTCGCTGGAGGTGAAGCCAGTTCAGGATCCGTTCGAAATCTGGCTCGGCGGCCGAAGCGACCTTGAGCTGGATCGTGTGGGTCGACACGGCGACGGGTGGCTGCCGGCCGTCTGCACCCCCGAACAGGTCGCCAAAGGAAGGCGACGAATCGAGGCGACGGCGTCATCCCACGATCGGGAAATCGACCACCAACACTACGGGGCGCTGATCCCGTATCGACCTGATGGATCCCCGGTTCCCGAGGTCATGCAACGAGTTCTGGCCGAGCGAACGCCGAGCGCCGACGCTGATCAGGTGGTTCCGCAGCTTGCGGATCTTCCGTCGGTCATCAGCGACTTTGTCTCTGTGGGGTTTTCGAAGTTCGTGTTGGTTCCGACCGTCGAGCCGTCGTCATGGTCGGATGAACTCGATCAGGTTGCCGCGGCGGCGCTTCCGCTTGAAACGTGAACGTCTCCGTCGTCAGCATCAACCACATCGGCGACTTCAATAGCCACCACTTCGGCTCGTTGCCCTTCCGGATCGACGAGCAACAGCCGGTGGTTGTCGCTGTCGGTGACGACAACCGTCGAACCATCAACCGTCGCAACGTCACTCGGCCAGGCCAGTCCGCCTAGCCCGAGAGTTGAGAGGTGCCGCTGATGGAGGCGCCGGAGTCGGTTGTTGCCACTGTCGACGACAATGACGGATCCGTCGTCGAGGGCGGTGACTGCTGAAGGTCGCATGAGTCGGGCTCGATGAGCGAGTCCATCAATCAGTCCCCAGTCGAACAGGTCGCTGTTGGTGATGTTCACCACCTCGCCGTTGTCGGTGAGGATTCGAATGTTGCTGGAGGCGGCATCGCTGAAGACCAGCCCAAGGTTGGTTCGGGCTATGCCGGAGGGCTGCGCAAGTTCCGCCTCGCCGGCCGGCCCGTCACCTGTGCCGACCACTCCCGAGCCGGCGATCGGAGTGACCGCATATCCAGTGTCGGTGCTGTTGGCCACGGCTCGATAGATTCGATCGCCGCCGCCGTCGCAGATCACGAGAGAACCGTCGATATCCACGGTCAACGACGTCGGTCTGACAGGCAACGTTGCGACCACGGTGCGGCGCCCAGAGGCGATCTCCAGAACCGACACGGTATTGGAGCCTCGTTCGATCACGGCGATCCTGTGATGATCAAGGAAACCAACACTTGTCGGCTGATCCAGCCCGGCGATCTGAACCGCGGTCATGAAGGTGGTCGGCGCAGATGTCAGCCGTCCGATCAGAACCCGGTCATTGCCGGTGTCGGCAATGGCGATAATCGAATCCGCCAGTCCGTCGGGGCGCTGATCTGCTCGAAGCGCGGCTACACCCTCGGGGTAGCGCAGTGCTCGGGCCGTCGGTTGCGGTCGACGGTTCCGTCCCGTCGACGAAGAGGGCCGCTGGAGTGGTTCGCGCTGATCCTGTCTCCGGCGTCGTTGCTTTCGCGGGGTGGTGAGTGCGGCGGTGATCGCTGGTGCAAGCACATCATCGGCCTGACACCCAGCGGTGATTCCGGTGACTTTGCCGTTGCGGTCGATGACGGCGGTGGAGGGCCATCCCTGTGGCTCATACCGGTTCCACGTCTCGAAACGAGGATCATGAACCACCGGGAGCTGAATTCGGTGTCGTTTCAGAACGTGCTCCAGGCGCTCTACGTCGTCGTCGATCGGCATTCGAGGGCTGTGGACGGCGACGGCCACAACCTCCGGATCGTCAAGATCGTTGCCGCCGGGCTCGACTTGGTCAAGAAGCTCCTGAACCCGTTGGATCTGACGCAGCGATGCCTCACAGCTGGCGGCCCAAAACACAAGGACCACCACTCGTCCTCGAAGCTGCTCGGTAGATATCTCGGGATGGTTCATCCATGTTTGTCCGCTTATTGGCGGCGCGGTTGGTCCCATGTAGATTCTGTCGGCCCGACATAGGCCAAATTAACTACGGTGATCATTTACCAAGCGGAACATCGCCCGCGGCGTTGGCCGCACCAAGTTCTGGAAGCCGAACCCGACGAGAGGCTAGATTTGTTGGCCAGCAGACAAGATGCGCCAGGACGGGCCGCTCGCGACTACTCTCGCCAACGCTGAGACGCGAACGAGCAACGGCAAACAAGGGAGAACCATGTACGTCCCATTGACGGTCAACGACTTTCTAGATCGAGCGGCCAAGGTCTACCCCGACCGGGTTGCCATTGTCGATGAGCCGGATCAGCCGGCCCCGCCGTTGCCCGACATCACCTACGGGCAGTTGGCCGATATCCGACGCCAAATGGGCGTAACGATGGACGCTCTCGGAATCCCGATGGGTGGCCGAGTGGCCATGGTCAGCCACAATTCGGCTCGGCTGCTCACCTCGTTCTTCGGCGTCGCCGGCAACGGCAGGATCTTTGTACCGGTCAACTTTCGTTTGAGCGCCGACGAAGTGCGTTACATCGTCGAACACTCCGGCGCCGAAGCTCTCCTTATCGACCCTGAGCTGGAGGACGCCCTCAAGTCGGTTGAATGTAAACACAAGTGGATCATGGGCGCCGACTCCGATGCCGTCTGGTACGGGCAGGAAGGCACTCCTGCCGCATGGGAGCCCGACGAGAACGCCACCGCCTCAATCAACTACACCTCGGGAACAACGGCACGGCCGAAGGGAGTGGAGCAAACCCACCGGGCCCGTTGGACCAACGCCGTGACGTTCGGCTGGCAGGCCGGCGTCTCCGACCGCGACGTCTACCTCCACACGCTTCCGATGTTTCACTGCGACGGTTGGGGAATGTTGTACTCCGTCACCGGCATGGGTGTAAAACACGTGGTGCTTCGCAAGGTGGACGGCGCCGAGATTCTGCGTCGGGTGCGCGACCATGGCGTAACGCTGATGTGCGGCGCTCCCGCCGTGTGCGCAGCAGTGCTTGACGCGGCCAAGGAGTGGGACGGCGAAATCCCGGGCCGAGATCGTGTGCGTATGATCGTGGCCGGAGCTCCGCCACCAACGGCCACCATCGAGGCGATGGAAACCGAGCTCGGCTGGGAGTTCATCCAGATCTACGGACTGACCGAAACCTCGCCGCTTCTCACCATGAGTCGCTGTCGGTCGGAATGGGACGATCTCAGTCCGGGTGATCGGGCCAAGTTGTTGGGCCGAGCCGGTGCCCCAGCTCTGGGCATCGATATGAAGGTGAGCGAGTCCGGTGAACTGTTGGCCCGTGGCAACCATGTGTTGAAGAGCTACTGGGACAACCCGGAGGCCACCGATGAGGCTCTTGAGGGCGGATGGTTTCATACCGGTGACGGGGGATTCGAGGACGATGAGGGCTATTTCGCCATCACCGACCGTAAGAAGGATGTGATCATCTCCGGTGGTGAGAATGTGTCTTCGATTGAGGTTGAAGACGTGTTGTTCTCGCACCCCGATGTCAACGAGGTAGCCGTTATTGGAGTGCCCCATGAAAAGTGGGGCGAAACGGTGAAAGCGCTGGTGGTGGTGAGCGACGGCTCCGATGCCGATGAACGAAGCCTGATCGACTACTGCCGCGATCGAATGGCCCACTATAAGTGCCCGACTTCGGTAGAGTTCCGCGATGAGCTGGCTCGAACCGCCACCGGGAAACTCCAGAAGTACAAGCTTCGTGCCCCCTATTGGGAGGGCCGGGACAAGCTCGTCAACTAGATCAAGGATCCTCGGTCTCACTTCATCGATGCGCAACTTCCTGGACCTTCGGCGTCTGTTGATTGCCGCGTTGACCGGTATCGCTGCTGCTCTGATGTTGACGTCGTGTGCCCAGGGGGTTACCCGAGACAACCTGGTGGCGGCGTTCGTTGAGAACAACCCCGATGCCTCCACCGCCGAGGCTCAGTGTGTGGTCGACCGACTGATCGGCCAATACGACCTGTCCGAGTTGGAGGTCGAGCTGACCGCCGCCGTCCTCGCCCCGTCGTTTGAGGAAGCGCAGTTCCGCTCGATGTTCGTCTGCGGAATTGAAGGCGACGTCGGGCAACAGATCACCGAACAACTCACAGCCAACGGTGTTGCCGCTGAGGACGCACCCTGTGTGTCGGAGCGCTTGGTCGGCGAGATGACCGATAGCGACATCGACGTCTTGCTCTCCGGTGAGATCACCGACGATTTCTACGCCAAGTTCTTCGCCGCCATGGAAGCCTGCGGCGCAGTGGAATAACCTCGCAATGGCTTTCCGATAGATTCCTCGCTCAACGAAGGAGAAGATCACCTGTGGACCGTTCCGTCAGCACCAAGATGATTGCGGAGATCTGGGCCGATGAGATCGTGCCTCAGCTTCACGACTACATCAAGATCCCCGCTCTATCGCCGAACTTTGACCCCAATTGGGCCCAGTCAGGTCATATCGATGCTGCCGTGCAATTGGTCGTGGCGTGGATGGAACGCCAACCGATCGAGGGCATGTCGGTCGAGGTGTGCACCCTAGAGGGCAGGACCCCGCTGGTTCTGGCCGAAATCGCTCCGTTCGGGTCCGACGGCGAGAATATCGCCGATACCACGGTGCTGTACGGCCATCTCGACAAACAACCGGAGATGGTCGGCTGGAGCGAGGGGCTTGGTCCGTGGACGCCTGTGATGCGGGGCACCCGCTTGTACGGACGCGGTGGAGCCGACGATGGTTACGCTGCGTTCGCCAGCCTCGCCGCCATCGCCGCCGTTCAGGCTGCCGGCGGGAGCCACGGACGACTTGTGGTGTTAATCGAGGCTTCGGAGGAGTCGGGCAGCTCCGATCTGCCGGCCCACGTCGATGCCCTGGCCGGCCGACTCGGCGACGTCGGTTTGGTGGTATGTCTCGACTCCGGTTGCGCAAACTACGACACGCTGTGGTTGACAACGTCTTTGCGAGGGATGGTCGCCGGCTCTCTCAAGGTCGATATTGTCACCCAAGGCCTCCACAGCGGCGGCTACGGGGGCATTGTGCCGTCGACGTTCAGGATTATCCGGCAGCTGCTCGATCGGGTCGAGGACGCAGCGGACGGACGGATTCTGATCGACGCCGCCAACGTCGAGATCCCGGCCCATCGAGTTGCCGAAGCGCGGTCGACCGCCGAGCTCCTCGGTCCGTCGGCTCTTGAAAGTCCACCGTTCGTGGAGGGAGCGGGGCCCGCCGTCGACAACGTGCTCGACGGTCTGCTGGCTAAGACCTGGAAGCCCAGCCTTTCCTACGTGGGCGCCGACGGACTTCCGCCGGCCGGTGACGCCGGAGCCGTACTGCGACCCTCCACCACGTTGAAGTTGTCGCTGCGGGTTCCCCCGACCGCCGACCCCGAAGAGGTCAGCCAACAGCTCGCCGACGCGCTTACCGCCGACCCGCCCTACGGCGCCACGGTCGTGTTCAACGAGGTCGGCTGGGCTCCGGGCTGGAACGCTCCGGAGCTGGCTCCCTGGCTGATCAACGCGTTGAACGAGGCGGCCGAGACAAACTTTGGTCAACCGATGCAGCTCTACGGCGAGGGCGGCACCATCCCGTTCATGGGGATGCTGGGGGAGAAGTTCCCGGCGGCACAGTTCGTGATCACCGGAGTTCTTGGTCCGGGCTCAAACGCCCACGGGCCCAACGAGTTCATTGACGTTGCCTACGCCGAGACCCTCACTCGATGCTTGGCCGACGTACTTCACGCCTCGACCCGCCGCAGAGGCTCGGCCTAACGACGCGCCGGTGGGTCACCGGCGGCTGAAACCGTCCTCGGTTGTCTGCCACCAGGCCTGTGACACCGGGAGGAGCTTGGCGCGAGAACGGGAGAAGCAGGTTGCTGCCTCCGCTCCGGGCCAGTTGTCGGGGAGTAACTCCACCGGCAGCCCGGGGTCGAGGAAAGGGAAACGACGCCAGCGGTGGACCAGGTCGGTGAGTCGTGCCGCCGCACTTGCTGCGTGTGCCGTCTCGTTATCGACGCTCGACGTGCGCTCCTGTGCCGCTGCAGCTTCGGTCTCCCGCACGAAGTCTTGATACAGCTCAGCCAGTTCTGGGAGATTCCAGGCGGTGGCCACGAGACTATCGGCCGACCCGAGGGTCCCTAGGTCAGCCTGAAACGATGTCGCCTCAACCTTGAGTTCGGCCAACAATTCGACGACCGTTTGCTCACGGTCGGTCCAGGGTCCGATCCACACACCGTTTCCCAACGAGCCCAGTCCGGCCCAGCCGAGACCGAGGCTCATACGGTATCGAATGTTACGGTCCCGCTCCGGGACGCTGGCGTACACGATGAGCCATCGTCGATCCCAGGTGGCCGGCTGCGTCCCGAAACCGTAGATTCGTTGTGCGCCGTCGGTGAGAAGCCGAGCGAACGTATCGGTCATCACCCACCGGGTTTGTCTGCCGATACGTTCGCGTCGTAGCCAGCCCTGCGTTTCGAGCCGTAGGAGAGCTTGACGAGTCGCCTTGCTCCTGACTCCGAGTAGCTCCATAAGCGAGATGACCGATTGCGTCCACGCTGAGGCGCCGTTGGGAAGAACGAACTCGCCCATCACGGTGATCAGCAGTCCGCGGCTGGAGCTGGCCGCCGCTGTACCGTCCCGGTTGGCCCCAAGAACCGATGCCAGCGATGTCGGCGCCGGTCCTCTTGCGGGAGATGCGGTATCGGTCACCTCAGTTAACGTACCACGGAACGGTGACGGTCGTTGTGGTTGTGAGGAGTATGCGGTGCGTCCGCATGGTCAACGTTCTACCTCTGCTTGACGGATGACGTAAAAGATGTAGAATGTCGCTCATGGTCGAGCCGTTCATCGATTTCCGCGTCACGCCCGAGAGCTACCGGCACTGGTCGGTTGACTACGACGGTCCCAAAGCCACTGTCACCATGGCGGTCGACCCCAGCGGAGGCCTACGCGGCGATGACTACGATTTGAAGACCAATTCCTACGATCTTGGTGTCGACATCGAGCTGCGAGACATTGTGGAGCGACTTAGATTCGAGCATCCCGAGGTCAAGGTTGTGGTCATGACCGGCGGTCTCGACAAGATCTTCTGCGCCGGTGCCAACATCCAGATGTTGTCGACGTCGTCACATGCCCACAAGGTGAACTTTTGCAAATTCACCAACGAGACCCGCAATTCGATTGAAGACGCCACCGACAATTCCGCTCAGACGTGGCTGGCCGCGGTCAACGGAACGGCAGCCGGTGGCGGCTATGAGCTGGCCCTGGCCTGTGACGAGATTCTGCTGATCGACGACAGAGCGTCGGCAGTGTCGCTGCCAGAAGTGCCACTGCTTGCCGTTCTCCCCGGCACCGGCGGATTGACCCGAGTGGTCGACAAGCGTCACGTGCGTAAAGACCGGGCCGACTTGTTCGCCACTCGAACCGAGGGCATACGAGGTCGCCAGGCCGTCGAGTGGGGCCTGGTCGACGCTATCGCTCCGGCATCGGCCTTTGAGGCGCTCATCGCCGAGCGGGTTGCCGAACGAGCGGAGGCTTCTGATCGTCCCGACGGTGGGCCCGGGATCGAGCTCACACCTTTGGAACGCACGATCGACGGCGACCATCTCTCCTGGGGGCCGCAGGGATCGGTAACCGTGCAGATCGACCGTGACCTGCGAGCGGCCACCATCACGGTGGCCGGGCCTGTCGGGTCGCAGCCGTCATCGGCGGAGGAGCTACTGAGTGCGGGCGCCGACGCGTGGGTCGTAGCGGCCGCCCGTCAGCTGGACGACGCAATTCTGCACCTGCGGTTCAACGAACCGGAGATCGGCACGTGGCTGCTCAAGACAGATGGCACAGGTTGCGATGTCGCCGAGGTGCTGGCGGCCGAGGCTGTACTTGCGGTGGACCATTGGCTCACCCGTGAAGTCCGTTTACTCTGGACCCGGGTGCTCAAACGCCTTGACGTGTCAGCTCGCTCACTGTTTGCCCTGATTGAACCGGGGAGCTGCTTCGTCGGCCTATTGGCCGAGCTGGCGCTTGCCGCCGATCGCTCGTACATGCTGGAAGGCACTTGGGAAGACTCCGAACTGCCGCCTCCAATCATCCAGCTGTCGGAGGCCAATCAGGGCTGGTTCCCGATGAGTAACAAACTGTCCCGGCTGGAGAGCCGGTTCTGGGGTAACCCCGATCAACTGGAGGTCGCTGTAGGGCTCGTCGGCAAGACGCTCGACGGGCCTGAGGCCGACGACGCGGGGCTGATCACAGCGGCTATGGACGACATCGACTGGGGCGACGAGATCCGGGTCATGATCGAGGAGCGGGCCAGCTTCTCTCCTGATGCTCTGACCGGTATGGAAGCCAATCACCGATTCGTCGGCCCGGAGACCATGGAGACCAAGATCTTCGCCCGCCTAACCGCTTGGCAGAACTGGATCTTCCAACGGCCTAATGCAGTCGGTCCCGAGGGAGCTCTGCAACGATTCGGCACCGGTTCCCGCCCAAGTTACGACCGGCGACGGGTGTAGCCAACGAACCTAGCTGCCATCGCCATCATCCCCCAGAAGTTTCCCGGAAGTCTTGAGGAGTACAACAATGACCGCAGTAGACATCAACGCCAAGATCCCAAACAATGTGGATCTGGCCGGCGACCGCCGCCTTCAACGAGCGCTGGAGGGATGGCAACCGAAGTTCATTCGATGGTGGGAAGATCTTGGTCCGTCAGCCTTTCAGCGCAACCCGGTGTTTCTTCGCACCGCGGTGGACGTCGGCCGTGACGGTTGGGCCCACTTCGACCACGTCGAGATGCCCGAGTACCGGTGGGGGATCTTTCTGGCCGAACCCGAGGCCGATCGTAAAATCGCCTTCGGCGATCACAAGGGGCAAGACGCCTGGCAGGAAGTGCCGGGCGAGTACCGCGCCGATCTTCAACGGTTGATTGTGGTCCAGGGCGACACCGAGCCGGCGTCGGTGGAACAGCAGCGGCACCTGTCGTTGACCGCTCCTTCGCTGTACGACATGCGCAATCTGTTCCAGGTCAACGTCGAGGAAGGCCGACATCTTTGGGCCATGGTGTACCTCCTACATCGTTATTTCGGCCGGGCCGGGCGCGATGAGGCCGACGAGATGTTGGAACGTCACTCCGGCGACGCCGACAACCCCCGCATCCTGGGGGCGTTCAACGAAGAGACCCCCGACTGGCTCTCGTTCTTCATGTTCACCTACTTCACCGATCGAGACGGCAAGTATCAGCTCGCATCACTCCGGGAGTCGGCCTTTGACCCCCTGAGCAGAACCTGCGATTTTATGCTCAAGGAAGAAGCCCATCATATGTTTGTGGGGGCCACCGGTGTGGGCCGTGTTGTGCAGCGCACGCTGGAACTCATGGCCGAGCACGACACCGATGACGTGCACCCCTTCGGCGGCGTCAACTTGGCGCTGATTCAGAAGTACCTCAACTTCCACTATTCGGTGTCGCTTGATCTGTTCGGGGCTGAAACCTCCACCAACGCCGCCAACTACTTCGCCGCCGGTCTCAAAGGGCGGTTCCAGGAGGAACGTCGTGACGACGACCACGTGCTACGCGAGTCGTACCGAACCGTGCCGGAGGTCACCGATGAGAGCGGTATTGGTGAGCGGGAGGTAACCCAGCTGGCGGCGCTCAACGAAACGCTGCGGGAAGACTACACCGAAGACTGCCTTAAGGGTCTGGTGCGTTGGAACCGGGCTATCAGTGAGGCCGGGGTGGACTTTGAACTGCGCCTACCGCACATCGGATTTCATCGTGAGGTTGGAACGTTCCGTGGTGGACATGTGTCACCCGAGGGTCGCCTCGTGTCCGACGAGGATTGGCACAAGAATATTCTCAGCTGGATTCCGAGTGAAGCCGACCGTGAACATGTGAAGTCGCTCCAGGTTGGGGTGACCGAGCCGGGCAAAATGGCGGGGTGGGTGGCGCCTCCTTCCCAGGGAATCAATCAGAAGCCGGTTGACTTCGAGTACGTCCGGCTGTAGTCGGGATCATAAGATTTCACTAACCCATTCTTGTCTCGAAGCCAGTTCGAGACCTTCCTGCGAGAGGGCCCATGCACGAACCGTTTAATGCTGCAACATGGCTGGTCGACCGCCATGTCGAGAGTGGAAACGGCGACCGAGTCGCCGTCGTCTGCCAAGGAAACGAGTACACCTACCACGACATCGCCAACAAAGTCACCGCCGTTGCGGCCGCGCTGCGACAGCTTGGGATTCGCCCGGAGGAGCGGATCGCGATGGCGATGCTTGACGACGTTCACTTCGTTGCGCTGTTCCTGGGCGCCATGCGGATCGGTGCCGTTCCGGTGGCGATGAACCCGTTGCTCCCAGGGCGAGATCTCGCCGTGATCGCGGCCGACGCCCGGGCCAAGATGGCGGTGGTCTCGGGCGACGTCGCCGATCGGGTGACCGATCTCTGTGGCGGCGCCCCCGAACTGCGCCACGTCATCGTCACAGGGACCGAGACGCCCGATGTGGCCGGCGAGTGTGACATCGTTCTTTGGTCCGACTTCGAATCGATGGCGGCAGGCGGTGATGGTTCGGCCTATGCCACGTGGGCTGAGTCTCCGGGCTTTTGGTTGTGCACGTCGGGTTCCACCGGTCGGCCTAAGTTGGCCGTCCACCGCCATGTCGACATCCGTGTCACCTGCAAGACCTACGCGGGCCAGATCCTTCGGATACAGCCCGAGGATCGCTGCTACTCGGTCGGGCCGATGTTTCACGCCTACGGGCTTGGTAACTCGCTGACCTTCCCGTTCTCGGTGGGGGCCTCATCAGTTCTCGAACCTACCCGGCCTCCGAGTCCAAGCCGGGTTGCCGAGCTTGTGGTGGCTCACAAGCCAACCCTTTTCTTCTGCATCCCGACGTTTTACGCCGCCCTCAACGGTTCCGACCTGGCGGACGATACGTTTGCTTCGGTTCGGTTGGCGGCCTCGGCGGCGGAGTCACTTCCACCGGAAACGTTTGAGCGGTTTCGAAGTCGGTTCGGCGTCACCGTGCTCGACGGGATCGGATCCACGGAGATGCTGCACATCTACTTGTCGAACTCGGTCGACAACATTCGGCCTGGTACCACTGGCCGGCCGGTCCCTGGATACAAGATTCGACTCGCTGATGAACACGGCAACGACCAGGCACCTGGAGAACCAGGCCAGCTTCTCGTCAGCGGGGAGTCGATGACAACCGGCTACTGGTGCCGTTCCGAAACCAACCGGGCGACGTTCCAGGGTGAGTGGATGCGCACCGGCGACCTCTACGACGTGGACGACGACGGTTTCTACACCTACATGGGTCGGGTTGACGACATGATGCGCATCGGCGGCGAATGGGTTTCACCGGCCGAGGTTGAGGCGACGCTGATCGAGCATGCCGATGTGCTGGAAGCCGCTGTGGTTGGGGAACACGACGGCGACGGAGTTTTGCGTCCCGTTGCCTATGTGATCCCCGCCGTCGGCGCGTCGGCGACGGCCGACAGTCTTGCTGCGTCACTCACCGGTTACTGTCGGGACCGGCTCGCCGGATACAAGCGACCGAAGAGGTACGAGATCGTCTCGGATCTACCCAAGACGGCGACCGGCAAGATTCAGCGGTTCAAGCTTCGTTCGTAGCGTTTGCGCAAGCGGCACCCGACACCGGGTGCCGTAGGCTAGAGCTTCAGGTCGACGGGTCGAGCCGTCGATGCGTAGAAGTCGTTGCCCTTGTCGTCGACCACGATGAAGGCTGGGAAATCCTCGACCTCGATCTTCCAGACCGCTTCCATGCCTAGCTCGGGATACTCCAAGACCTCGACGCGGCGAATGGAATCTTTGGCCAATCGGGCGGCCGGGCCACCGATCGAACCGAGATAGAAGCCACCGTGGCGTTTACAGGCATCGGTTACCTCTTGGCTGCGGTTGCCCTTGGCCAACATCACCAGGGAACCACCGGCCGCCTGGAACTGCTCGACGTAAGGATCCATACGGCCGGCGGTGGTTGGACCGAACGATCCCGACGCGTAACCCTCGGGGGTCTTGGCCGGACCGGCGTAGTAGATCGGATTGTCACGCAGGTACTCCGGCATCGGTTCGCCGGCGTCGAGGCGTTCCTTGATCTTGGCGTGAGCGATATCACGGCCGACAACAACGGTGCCGCTGAGGGCCAGGCGGGTTTTGACCGGGTATTGGGTGAGCTGGGCCCGGATCTGGTCCATCGACTGGTTGAGGTCGACCTTGACCACATCGGACGAAAGTTCACCTTCGGCTACGTCGGGGAGATACTTGGCCGGATCCCGCTCCAGTTCCTCCAGGAACACCCCTTCCGCTGTGATCTTGGCCAGCGCTTGACGGTCGGCCGAGCAACTTACAGCCACTCCAACGGGCAACGAGGCCCCGTGGCGAGGGAGACGGATGACCCGCACGTCGTGACAGAAGTATTTGCCACCGAACTGAGCTCCGATCCCAAACTCCTGGGTGAGCTTCAGAACTTCGGCTTCCATCTCCAGATCGCGGTATCCGTGACCGAGTACCGACCCTTCCGTCGGCAGGCTGTCGAGGTATCGAGTGGAGGCCAACTTGGCCGTTTCCACGGCGAACTCGGCCGACGTGCCACCGATCACGATGCCGAGGTGGTACGGCGGACAGGCCGAGGTGCCAAGGAGACGAAGCTTTTCATTGAGGAAGGCCCGCAGGCTGGTGGGGTTGAGGAGTGCCTTGGTCTCCTGGAACAGGTAGCTCTTGTTGGCCGACCCGCCGCCTTTGGTCATGAACATGAACTTGTAGGCATCGCCCTGGATGGCTTCGACCTTGATCTCCGCCGGCAGGTTGGTGCGGGTGTTCTGTTCCTCCCACATTGAGAGCGGCGCCATCTGTGAATAGCGGAGGTTGGAGTTCTGGTAGGTGTCGAAGGCTCCCCGGGCCAGCGCGACCTTGTCGTCGCCGTCGGTGAGAACGTGCTGCCCTTTCTTACCCTTGATGATGACGGTGCCGGTGTCTTGGCAGCCAGGCAGCACAAATCCTGAGGCGATACAAGCATTCTGCAGGAGTTCGGTGGCTACGAACCGGTCGTTGGACGATGCTTCCGGGTCGTCGATGATGTTGCGCAGCTGCTGCAGATGGCCGGGGCGAAGCAGATGGGAGATGTCGCGAATGGCCTCAGCCGAAAGCAATCGGAGGGCCTCGTCGCTGACTTTGATAAAGGGCGTGCCGCCCAGGTCGATGGCCTCGACCCCTTCGGTCGTCAACAACCGGTACGGGGTGTTGTCTTCGCCCAGGGGGAGTAGGTCGGTGTAGGTGAACTCGGGTCCGTCGTGAGCCATACCGATCACGCTACCCGGGTGGGTGGGTGATGGCCCTAGTCGGCGATCCAGATTCGGCCGATGCGGGCAACGAGATCGGTGAACTCCTGCTCCAGCTCATCCCAAAGCAGAGCCTCTTCAGAGGTGTCAAAATCGAATTCTTCTTTGTGAACATCAAGCTCGACGGCGGCCTGCATGGCCGCCACCCGCCGCGGGCACAGGTGATCGAATGTCATGCCTGTAACTATGAACGGGTGGTGTGACACTCAAACCGACGGGGAATCGAGGTCAACCCGCCGCCGCCACGACCCCGAGAATTTCGTCGCCGTACTGGTCGAGCCTGGACGGACCGATGCCGGGCACCGCACTCAGCTCGATCAGTGATGTTGGAGCGCTGGCGGCGATGGCGTCGAGCGTCTTGTTGTTGAGCACCACGTAGGCCGGGACGGCATCGTCTTTCGCCCGTTGCCTTCGCCAGTCGGTGAGAAGATCACGTAGCTTGGCCTCGCTGTCGTTGGCCGGCTCAGCTCGGGTCAGTTTACTCTTGGACTGCTTCGCCTTCGCTGCGACGGCGGCCTCGGAACGGCTGACCACAGGTTCGGTGGGCCAGGGTTCGGTTCGTTTGTCATCGAGTTCGGCCACAAACGGCGATCGTGGACCCGAGCCGGTTAGCGCAACGGAATGGCGCCCCCGGGTGATCGCCACGTGGAAGATGCGTCGTTCCTCTTCCTGATCTTCGGCCAAACGGTGGGGATACAGTCCGTCGCGTACGTCGTGGACGATCACATGAGGCCATTCGAGCCCCTTCGTCGTGTGGACCGTGGCCAGCGTGATGCCCTCCGGTGCCAGTTCCGTGCCACCGTCGACGGGGGCGGCCATCAGCCGTTGACGCAGCCACGACTCAAACGTCTCAGGATTGGGATGTAGCCTCGCCACGGAGAGGAGAGCAAGTAGCTCGTCGCTGTGGGCCGCCCGTCGAGCGGTACGTTGCGATCCGTCGAGCTGTCCGGCCGCCCCCAGCAGTCCGATCTCGTGCAGAACATGGTTTAAGACCGTTTCCGTATCGGCCGGGGTGGAGCCGGTGACCATTCCCTGAAGGTCGGAAATGTCCGCAGCGAGGCCTTCAACGGCTTCGGCGTCTCGCTCGGTGTTGAGACGATCTGCCAGTTTCTCCAGATGCCAAACCGACGATTGCTCGCAGATCCAGTCGACAATTCGAGGATGAACCGACCTCGGAGGTCGTCGAAGCGCCAGACGAAGATCGTCTGGTTGTAGGCCGCTGGTCGGTGCGGTGGCCAGTCGTAGCCAGGCCAGGGCGGCGCCGGCCCCTGACCGGTCCAGCATCGACACGTCGACACCGGGTGGTCGATTGGCCTGGAGGCCTGCGTCGCTCAGGTAGAGGAGCGCCGGGATCAGGGCGGCGTTGACCCGAGCCAGAACGGCGATGTGGCCTGGTTCCACGCCATCGTTGAGCAGCCTCGTGACGTGCTCCACCAGGTTCTCCTGTGGATCACCCTTGCTGTAGATATGCAGCGGCTCGACGCCCGGTACCGGCTTCTCCGCCTCGCCGCCGGCGGCGATGGACTTCGGCACCCGGTGGCGGTTGTGCGACAGGAGATTGTCGGCCGCCTCCACAACATCGGCGGGGCATCGGTAGTTGATCGTGAGGAAGTGGCTGGAGGCGTGAGGAAAGAACTGCTCGAACTCGATAAGCCACCGGGGTGAGGCCCCCGAATAGCTGTAGATGGTTTGGTCATCGTCACCAACGGCGAACACTTCGCTTGCCGGCCCGGCAATCAACCGAATAAGCAGCAGGTGGGCCGGTGTCAGATCCTGGAACTCGTCGATGAGCACGAGGGGCATCAGCCGGCGGGCCTGGGCCCTGGCCGATTGGCTGGAGGCCAGAATCTCCAAGGCTCGAACGATCTGTTCGTCGAAATCAAGCAGACCGTTGTCGGCGAGGTGGCGGCGGTATCGGTCCATGACATCGGGGAACCCGTCGAGATCGCCACTGAACTGATCAGCCACCTCCTCGGGATCACGAAGCCCGAGCCGGGTCATCGAGAGGGCGTCGACCCACGGCTCAAGTGGATCGTTAAGTTGGCGGCGGCGCTGTCGGGGCATCATGCCGGAGAGAATGCGGCGAACCTCCCGCTCATCGATTGTGGTAGCAGGCGAGCCCCCGGTGAAACCGGATCGGCCGGTGGCGATGGCCAGTGCCAGGCTGTTGAGCGTACGAATGCCGTCGAGGTTGTAGCGACCGGTGCCGGCCAGCCGCCCGGCCATCTCGGCTTTGGCCCGGCGGTTGTAGGCCACGAGACCGAGAACGTCGGGGTCGAGCCCACATTGATCGACCAGATACCGAACTCGTTCGGTCAGAACCCTTGTCTTGCCCGAGCCGGCCGGGGCGAGAATGCGAGCCGGCCCGCCTTGATGTTGCACTGCCGCGAGCTGGTCGGGGGCCAGCTCCGACAGAGTGCCTGCGGTTTCGACAGCGGGTGACCGGAGCGTCCTGAGCAGGCCGGCAACCAGGTGACAACGGGGAATGAGGGCAGCAGCACCGAGGTCGGTGTGGTCGGCCAAGGTCAAGTCGAGTGGGCCGCCGTCTACCCAAGCCGACGACCCATCGGTCAGGGTCACCTCACCGGGCCCATCGCCATCACCGGCGCGGAACTCAGCCCCGGCGGCCAGCGCACGCTGCAGCGGATCGAAACGAGTCGCACCGGACGAGACGTCGATGGCGTTGGCGGTGAGCAGAAACCGCAACCGCTCGTCTTCGATCTCGGTGGTCGGTGACAACATGCCCAGGTTCATTGTGGTATCGACGACGTCGGGAACACCCCCACCGGTCAGGCGAATAACCGTTCGTTGCCGTAGTGACCAGGCCGCCTGCAGAGCCTCCAACAGATGACGTTCAACGGCCTGGTTGAGATCGATCTCGAGAACCGGGCATTCGGCCCATGGCACTGGAATAGTTTGATCCTCGCCGATAACCAGGCTTCGACCGAGGGATTCGGGCCCCGCTAGGTCCTCGGGATCGACTTCCAGAGCGGGTGGCTTGGTAGCGGACCGGGATCGACTCACCGAAGGACGATGATCGGTCTGCGGTGCCGCTGTGGCATGAGTGACGGCGTGTGGCCGGCCGACGCCGCCGGCGGAACATTCCCGCACCTCGGCGACCGAGCTATGAACGTTTCCGCAGTGACCGCACGCAATTCGAGCCATAGAGCCTGGCCGTCCTCCTCCCAGTGAACCCTACTTGCGGATCTCGTAATAGAGATTCGCTGGATCCTCAAGATCGTGCATTTGGCAGGTGGTAAAGCCGGCCTCAGCCGTCAACGCGGCGATCGCTTCTGGATGGAGACCGAGCGTACCGAGGCCCATTCCGTCGGGTTCGGACATGGCCGACTGCAAGCATGAGGTGATTGAGAATCCGTAGAACATCGCCAAGAGAGGGTTTCTGGCATCGCGCTGGAAATCGCCGCTGCTACGGATTTCCTTCACGAGCAGAACTCCATCGTCGGCAAGCGCCCCATGGGCTGCTGCGGTCGCCTCATCGGGGCGGGGCATGTCGTGTAGACAGTCAAACGCGATAACCAGACCGGCGTCGCCATCGGCTTCGAGATCAGCGGCGAAGCCCTCAACAAAGGTGATATTCGTAAGGCCATCGGACTCCGCCTGCGCTCGGGCGATCTCGAGAGCGGCAGCCGACGGATCGACACCGATAAAGGTCGAGTTCGGGTACGTTTCGGCCAGCACCCGCAGGGCCACTCCACCCCCACATCCGATTTCTATAACCTTCGTGCCGCTCTCCAACGCGTCGGCCAACCCATCGATACTGGGTATGACAGTGGACGTGAGGTGATGGCGTGATCGAGGGGCTGTCATTCGGGCGAGGCCGGCGGCCGCCGCAGGCCCCTGATCCTCGTAGGTGATGCCCTGGCCCGTGCGGAACGACTCGACCATTCGGTCGATCAACTCGGGGGAGTGGCCACCCTGAAACGATCCGGCGGCAAAGTGCACCGAACCGTGTTCGTCGGCCAGCAAAGCGGCCTGGACCGGACTCAGCTCAAAACGCCCGTCGTCATGACGGTCGATCAATCGAGCTGCGGCCTGCCCCATCAACCACTCGTGAACAAACCGAGCGTGAAGATCGGTGGTCTGTGCCAACTCTTCGGCGGTGACCGGCCCGGCGTTCTGCATGGCGCCGTAGAGGCCCAGACGATCACCTAGGTGGATCGTGGTCGCCACAACTTCTCCCATCCGGTAGCTCCAAACTCGGAATCCGAATTTCTTCAGTTCATCAGCGTCGAGCTCACCGTCGGAGGAAGATTCGGCCGTCTTTGGTTCGGATGTCACGTGAGGTTCCTAACGTTGGCGGTCGAACGGGTTCTGACGTCGACCGAGCCGGAGTATCGGATCCCATTATGTCGCCACCGCCGTCACCGAACAAAGTTTCGATCGAAGCAGCATGCCCCCGGGCGTATGGCGATTCACGGCCCTTACGTCTTGGTTAGCCGACTCCGATTGCCACTACAGTTTGAAAGGTTGGCTTGGGACTCCCCAGCCCCTTATCTCTCCGGCTGAACGAGGTTTACGGTGACGTCGCTCGACAACTATTCCCTTGATGATCGTTATGTCAACGACGAGGGTCGGGTATTCCTGACGGGCATTCAAGCGCTCGCCCGCATGCCGATGGAGCAGCTTCGCATCGATTCCGCTGCAGGCCGCAACACCGCGGCCTTCCTGTCGGGTTATCAAGGCTCGCCACTCGGTGGGTTTGATCAGGAGATGGCCCGGGCGGTCCGCCGCGTGCCGGATCTCGAAATCGTGTGCCAGCCGGCGGTCAATGAGGAGCTGGCGGCGACTGCGGTCATGGGAAGCCAGGTGGTGTCGACAATCAGCGGCAGTCGTTTCGATGGCGTTGTCGGCTACTGGTACGGCAAGGCTCCTGGTATCGATCGGGCCAGCGACGCCCTAAGACACGCGGTCTACGCCGGATCCCATCCGAACGGGGGAGCGGTTGCTCTCGTCGGAGATGATCCGACCTGCAAAAGCTCGACTCTGCCGTCGTCGTCCGACCTGACGATGATCAACCTGAAGATGCCGGTGCTGTACCCGGGTGATGTTCAGGACATTCTCGATCTCGGTCGCCACGCCGTGGCGATGTCGCGGTTCAGTGGAATGTGGACCGGCTTCAAGATCGTGACCGCGGTAGCCGACGGTTCGGGAACGGTGGATCTCGCCTTGGATCGGGTCGAACCGATCATCCCGGATTCGACAATAGACGGACAGGCTCGCAACTTTGTTCCGAGTGCCAACCTCATTGCTCCCTTTACGAATGAACGGGAACAGGACATGGTTGAGGCCGGACTCGAATTGGCCAGGCGCTACAGCCTGGCCAACAACCTCAATCGAGTCACCGTTGATCCGGCTGACGCCTGGCTTGGCCTCGTGGCCACCGGCTACACGTATCGCGAACTGCTCCAAGCGCTGCGGCGCCTCGGGTTCGACGGGCCACAGGCCCTGGCCGAAGCCGGCATTCGGGTTCTACGGGTCGACAATCCGTTTCCGTTGCCGGCTGAGCCGATTCGCCAGTTCGCCAATGGCCTTGAGCAGGTGGTGGTCGTGGAGGAGAAGGGCCCATCACTCGAGTGGCTGGTTAAGGATGTGTTGTACAACATGTCGAACCGGCCTGAAATCGTCTCCACAAGACCAGACAGCTCCAGCCCGCTGTTCCAGCGCCATGGATTTCTGGCCGCCGATCAGATGACCGACGGCCTCCGCTTCGTACTGTCGTCGCGGCTGGGGGATCGCCTTACCCCCGAACCACCCAAGCCTCGAGAACGAGTATTGATCCCGCTCTCCACCGAACGATCGCCGTATTTCTGCTCCGGTTGCCCTCACAACTGGGGCACAAAGGTGCCCGACGGCATGCTCGTCGGTGCCGGGATTGGCTGTAGCGGCATGGCGCTATTGATGGACGCCGACACCGTCGGCGACATCACCGGTATCACGTGTATGGGGACCGAAGGCGCCCAATGGATTGGCATGGAGCCGTTCCTGAACCAAGACCATTACGTGCAGAATCTGGGTGACGGAACCTTTTTCCACTCCGGGCAGCTTGCGATCCAAGCCGCCATCGCGGCCGACGCCCACATGACCTACAAGTTGTTGTACAACGGCACGGTGGCCATGACCGGCGGACAGGATCCGGCCGGGCAGGTGGGCGTGCCCGAAATCGTGCGCATCGCCATGGCCCACGGAGTCACCGAGGCCATTATCACCGCCGATGACACCTCACGCTACGACGGGGTCGAACTGCCCGTCGGCGCCGACGGCACCCGCACCCGCGTCTGGGACCGCACCCGGATCGTCGAGGCACAACGCTACCTCGCGTCGAGGCCGGGAGTAACGCTTCTGGTCCACGACCAAGCCTGTGCCGCTCAGACCCGGAGACTACGCAAACGTGGCCAGGCGATCACGCCCGGCCATCGGGTCGCCATCAACCACCGGATATGCGAAGCCTGTGGTGATTGTGGTGAGGTGAGCAACTGCCTGTCGGTTCACACGATGGACACCGATCTCGGCCCCAAGACCATGATCGATCAGACCAGTTGCAACCTCGACTTTTCCTGCATGGAGGGTGATTGCCCAAGTTTCATGACCGTCGAGGTCGACCCTGGCCATAGCGGTGGGCAAAGGCGCAGAGGTAAGAGCGGAGGCAACGGAAGGCGGCGAATCACCGATCTGTTACCTGGCCGCTCCCGAGACGCCTCAGGCTGGTCGCTTCCCGAGCCTCCGTCCGATTCTGTTACGCGGGCGGCCGACAACGGAGAATTCAACATTCGCCTGGCTGGAATCGGTGGAACCGGGGTGGTGACCGTCGCCCAGATTCTAGGTACAGCCGCCATGTTCGATGGTTGGAACGTTCGAGGCCTTGATCAGACCGGCTTGTCCCAAAAGGCCGGTCCGGTCGTAAGCGATCTGCGGTTGGGTCGCCATGAGTCGGCCGAGTCGAATCTGCTCGGCCTGGGCGAGGCCGATTTGGTTGTTGGGTTCGACCTCATCGTGGCTGCTTCGGATCGCACCATGGCGGCCGCCGACGCCGGCCGAACCGTTGTGGTGGCCAGTGCCAGTCCAACCCCTACAGGCGAGATGATTGGGCGCCCCGACGTCGAATATCCAAGCCAGGTCAGCCTTGAGGAGCGAGTGGCCCAGGCATCTCTAGCGGCGCACAATCGCTTTGCCGACGCAGGTGCCATTACCCGTGGCCTACTTGGCGATGGCGCCACGGCCAACGTCTTCATGCTTGGCGTTGCCGTACAGGCAGGCGTGTTGCCGGTGTCGCCCGATGCGATCGAGCGGGCAATCGATCTCAATGGCGTTGCCGTCGAAGCCAATCTCAATGCCTTCGAATGGGGGCGACGGTGGGTCGTCGATGAACGTGGGGTCGAGGCCGCCGCCGGTCTGGGTGAGAACCAGGAGACCTCGATATCGGGGTCGATCATCGTGGAGCCGGTACCTCCGAAACTGGCGTCGGCCATCGAGAAGGCTTCTCTGCCCGACGACGTGAGTGACAAGGTGGAGCTGCTGGCAGCAGATCTCGTCGCCTATCAGGATGTGGCCTATGCGTTGGACTTTGTCGATTTTGTCGATCAGGTGGCTAAAGTCGAGTCGGATCTGAGGGGTCAAGCCGGTGAGTTGACCTCCACCGTTGCCCTCGGGTTGCACAAGCTTATGGCCTACAAGGATGAGTATGAAGTGGCTCGCCTTTTGATTGCACCGGAGGCGCAGGTGACCAGCGAAGCAGTGGGAGGACCTGGAGCGAAAGTCTCCTGGCGCCTCCACCCGCCCCTGCTTCGCGCTCTGGGGATGGACTCCAAGATCTCGATCGACCAACGAGTCGGGCGTCCGCTCATGCGAGCCCTATCACGGGGTAAACGTCTTCGAGGAACCGCTCTTGATCCGTTTGGGCGGGCCGAGGTTCGTCGGGTTGAGCGTGCGCTGATCGACGAGTATCGCACAGCGATCTCCGCCCTTCTTGGCGGTATTGATGACGACGGCTTTGGCCGCGTCGTCGAGACTGCGTCGGCGGCGATGGACGTTCGCGGCTACGAGGAGATCAAACTCGAGCGAGCGGAAATCTTCCGTTCGATTCTGCGGGCAGCAACGAGCGAGCCTCGGTAGACGCGTTTCGCCGTGCGGTCTCCATGCGGCTCCGACTCCAGAAGAGAGGGGCGTGGCCGTGCCGCCGCGCATCGACCACGCCCCGAGCTTGGACCATCTTGAATGCCGAGAACGGCCACTGAGCCTGGATGGGTGCAACAAAGAACCCTCCATTTGCCTCATTGGTAGCCGTTTCGCCCAGCTTCGCAAGTTGTCCGCCTGGAAACAGTCAGTTGACTGTTCGCCTTGAACCAATGCAAATACTACATGCGTGGCAGAAGATTGGCGATCTTTGGACAATCATCTTCACAGGAACTCAAACACGCAAGATGATTTATCCAGAATGGTGGGCTGGAAATGTTGCGAAGAGACAACGGCGAACCAAGTTTGCCGAGCCGTGCCAACGTTTGGCCTACTCCGTGCTATCGGGTGCCACGCCTGGCAGTCGAATTGTTCCTATGGGCGTGCGACCCACGGGTACAACCGCGGTTTGCTGGACGTCGCTCAATTGTGGTCGTGGTGCGACTTCAACGGTGTCCGTTATCAGCGTCGGGGTCGGTGCTGTTTCGGTCGATGAGGTGCCGACCCCGAGGATCAAACCGAACAGGCCGACGACGATGCTTCCTATCGTTCCCGCGGCGATGAGAAGAGAGGTGTGGGGCGACACGGCCTATGAGTACAGCAGACCTATCGGAAGTGCCGGTGGATGTTGAAGCAACTCGTTTAGGAGCATTCTTAGGGTCGAGGTCGGCCTCGACGCTTGGTTGTTGTGGTGGCTTCGTCGGTCGTGGTCGTTCTGACCGTCGTGGTGGTCGTCTGCTCAGACGATGTGGTGACCTGCTCGGTTGTTGTCGTCGTCGGCTCGGTGGTTGGACGACCAGGAGGGCTTGACGTGGTGGACTCGTCGATCAGGGTGGTGCTAGTGGACACGTCACCGGTGGTGGAGGGATTCGCCGTATCCGTGGTGTCACTGGATTCAGTGGTCGACTCCGTGTTTGATGCGTTGTCAACAATCGAAGTTGTTGTGTTGGTATCGGCTCGTGGGAGTCGGCGAGGTGGTGAAGTGATATCGGTGTCGACGACCGCCTCATCGGCGTCATCAAGGTGACTCAGGTCATTGAGTGGCGAGCGGAAGTCGGTCTGAGAGTCGGCGTCGGCTTGGTCGGCGATCAGCGTGCCGCCTGATGGTGTGCCTTCGGATACAACGGAGTCGGTAGGCCCGATCGACGTCATGGCTGCAACCGCGCCGACGCCGACGATGAAACAGGTCCCAAGCAGCGCCAACGATTGGGCGTACCGTCGGCGCTGTCCAGCAAGGCCGTAGACGGAATCGACGAGGCGAGCCATTCGGTGTGGTCGGGCGGGCTTGTGCGCGTCGGACTCGATGTCTTCCCTCAGGTCAATCGGGACGGCGGACTGCTCGGGATTGGTGACCGTTGGAGGCGGATCGAAGTCGTCGTCGGGAGCCTCATTGTCGATTGACGAGTCATTGTCCGGCGCCTCATCCTCGATGGTTGCTTCTTCAAGCACCGAATCCGCTTCGGTGTCCGCCGACTCGTCACCTGCGATTGAATCCACTTGGTCCTCCGAATCGCTGCTGACGACCTCTTTCTCAGCTGAGTCATCATCAGAACCGGGAGCGGAGTTCGTCAACGATCTGGAGACGGCACCCTCGTAACCGAACTCGGCGATGAGTTCGTTGATCTCGTGTCGGGCTTGGAGCGCTTGGCGGGCATCCATGGTCGGGTCGGGATCGAACGGGTCCACCGGTCGCGACGGCGTGTCTGAAATCGGATCGAGCAGATCCGAGAGCGGCCCGGCGTCGTGCTCAGTTGGGAGGAACGGGAGCGAGGTCGGTGCGTCGAGCGCGGCGTCGACGGTGACCTGGTCGGAGGCATCGTCTGGTTCCCACGGCTGATCGGTTTCGGGGCCGTCTTCGCCGGAGTGGCCCGAATACCACTCGGAGTTGTTGACGCCCGCAGCGCGGGTGGGTCTTGGAAGGCGGGAAATGGTTATGTCCTGAAGGGCCGCCGGAAGATCAGGATGATTGGTCGCCACGTCGGGTTCATCAGTGCCGCTGAACCGTGGTCGTGGCGAGGCCACTTGCGGCGCCGGCTCATGGGACAGGAGCTCCTCCAGCACATTGGTTTCGCTGATCGAGTCGTCGACGTCGCCGTCTTCGATTTGGCCGATGGTGTCGATGTCGGCCAATGCCGCTGTCAAGGCTCGGGCCATCTTGGCGGCATCGGCGAACCGATTCTCCAGTTGGGGTGAGAGCCCGTAATCGATGATCTCAAGCACGCGGCCCGGTGCCATTGGCTCGATCTCGTCCAACACGTCCTGCGCTGACTCGCTGTGGTCGATTTCCCGACCGGCAATCAGCGAGGCGAAGATCAGCGAAATCGAGAAGACGTCGGATGCGGGAATGACGTCTCGTACTTCGTCGACCTCTGGTGCAGTGAATTGGGCCGTTCCATCGTCGAAGTGGCGGGTAGCGGACCCATAGATCGAAACGAGCGGGGTCTTCGGCCCGTGGAACAGTATGTTTGAGGGTCTCAAGTAGCCGAACGACCAGCCAAGCTCGTGAGCCGAGCCGATGGTTGTGGCGACCTTCGTGGCCAGGTTGGCCGCAGGAAACCATGGCATGCCGCCTTGGTTCAGTTGGTCTGCCGCACTTCCGATGTCGTAGTAGGGCATGGCCACATAGTTGGAGCCGTTCCTCGCATATCCGGTGGCGAGGACCGGAACCCAGCCGGTTGTTGCGCCGAGAACTCTTGTGAGTTGACGGTTTCTGCGGCCGAGGCGGCGGGGGAGGACCGGTTCATACGGTGGGGCAGCGAGCTTGATGGCCCGTTCCTCGCCCGTGGCGGAATCCCGGGCACGCCAAACCACGCTGCGTCGCTCGTCCAGAACCTCGATCAGCTCAGCGCCCGGTATCAATGTTTGACGTTCGTGGTCCACGTCTTTTGCCTTCTCCGCCCAGTCAAAGTCACGTCGATCGACATTGTGCCCAAGGGGGTCCAACCGGATCGGCACCCAGCCGATCGATGTGATTTCGCCACGGTAAAGGCTAGCGCGCCCGCTTCTGTCCCGGTTGTTGGACCTCGATCATTGTTGTCGAGTTGACAAACGGTGGATTTCTGCGGGCCGGCGTGCTGTCGTACCCGCAAGGTTCGCCTATCCGTTCAAATCGACGAGCACCGGCTCGAATTGGAAAGAGCGTGAACCCTCGAACCTCTCAAGAGACTGTACGAGAATGGCGGTGGCGTGGTGGTTAGCCGCGCCTTGACCAACGGTGAGCAACAGTGAATTCGAGAACACCCAGACCAGTTGAGACGCTTCACCGGCACCCACCGATGCGCGGTGGAGCACAGTTTTCAGCGCTGATGGGAGTAGTAGGAGCGAAGATACATACGGCCCGCTGATCACAGCCGCACGACAGCGAGAGACGCATGGATCCAGCAATGCTGCGGGAAGCACCGCCACGCCGGCGACCGCTTCGGCAGCCGACTGAAGCACCGCATAACGGAGGATCGTCGCCGTCACAGCGCTCGATCTGAGCGGTTCGACGATGTCGCCCCGATCAACGACCACTTGCCAGCAGTGCGCATCTAGACTCGTCGACGCAAGCCCGGTGTAGGCGTTGGTGGGTGCTCTCAGTCGAACGCGAAGGAGCTTCGTCCACGAACTCCGCTCATCGCAGCCGGGTCCGTATGAATCATGATCTCGGTTAAACCGAGATTGCGGCGCGATGCCGCTTGACGCTTCCCGTTCCATGGTTGCCCTTCCTCGAGCGTGTGCTCGAAAAGACAAAGGGTTTTCAATGGGGGAAGCGAAGGCCGGCCAGGAGAATCTTAAGACCCCTCGGCCGGGGTTGTATCAGTCGCGAAGATCGATCTCGTCGACGTCGGCCACCGGACGGCCGCCTCGGTAGTGCACGACGGTGTCATCATCGTTGGTCTTCAGGTAGCGGAAGCCGTCGCGTTGACGGCGGGCCAACTTACCAAGATCGATGTTGATCGCGTCATCCCACGTTTTGGGGTCGACCTCGATGGCGAGGCCACCACCGAGATCTCGCTCCGGATCGACCAAGTCGGTGCGCTCGTCCTGCCAGATGACCTTGACGGCCTTGACGCGGGCTTGGAGCATGTCTTCACAACGAAGATAGATCCAGCCGCCCTTGCGAAGGTAGTGAGGGAACACCCGAGCAGCGAGGGTTGACGATCCGAGCAGCTTCTCCACCGAGATGACCGGCATCGACATGTCGAGATCGCCGGCAAGCGGGGAAATCTTGTCGGCCGCCGAACTTGGATTCTTGGTGGCCCGAGGGGTGGTTGGTTTCGGTGGGGTCACTTTTTTCGGCATGGCCAAACACTCAAGACAGGCTGCTTGGACCTCCTCGTGCTCGCAGTACACGATGGATGCCGTTGTTGATCCCATTCCTATTGGCTCACCTTCTCACGACCTACTCTGCCAAAAGCGACTGTAGTTCCTGCGTCTGGGATGATGTGAGAACCTAAACGCAACCGCAAACTAACGGCGCGCCTTTGTTAACGTCGTTCGCCTACCGACAGGTGAACGTGCTTAGTTCGGCGTGACACTCAGCGGAAGCGCCGCTCCGGTGCCTCCGTCGACGCCGGTTGCGGTCACGTTGACCAGGTATGTTTCACCCCGCCGAAGCCGGGTGAGAATGATGGTGTCTTCGTCGACACAAGGATCGTGATCAACAACTTCCACCGACGGGGTGTCACCGGAATCCTCGATCACGTAGCTCACCCGGATGCTGGCCATACAGGGCTCCGACGTAACCCTGAGAGACAGGCCCGTTCTGCTCGGAAGGGCCGAGGCTGTGACGGTCAACGGTTGAGGTTCGGGAATCTCGACGGTGGCAGGGAGGCTCAAGTCGCTCTCAGTGGCGTTCTCGCCGACAGCCGCCACTCGATATCGATACGTTCCGGGCGCCAATGCGGCGTCGACATACGGCGAAGCGGTGGCACTGTCGAGTAGCTCGCCGTCCCGATAGATGATGTAGGAGGTGGGCGCAGGGCCACTGCTCGGAGCCGACCACGAGAGCTGAACGTCACCGTCGACCAGCACCGCCGTGACGTCCTCGGGAGGCATCAGGTCTCCCACGACGACTGTTGTGGTGGTTGTGGTGGTCGTCGAGGTTGTGGTGGTGGGTTCGGTGGTGGTCGTTGTGCTTGCGGTGGTTGTTGTGCTCTCAGAGCTGGTGGTGGCGGCGGTGGTTGACGATCCAGTGGTCGCCGAGGTGGTTGCCGTTGTGGACTCGGTCGTTGGTTCCGTGGTTGAGGTCAAGGTCGTTGTCGTCGAGGAGCCACTGAGCGACAGATCGATCGAGTCGCCAACCTGAGAATCGGCCTCTGTCTCCGGCCCCAGCGGAGCGGTCTGCTGCCCGGTCGAGGCCACACCACTGTCGGGAGTTGTGCCGTCGCGCGTCAGCGCCCAGCCGGCAAGCAGCCCAACGCCAATGAGGGCCAGAAGCCCGGCCACGATCGGGCCAAAACCAAGTCGGTCGAAATCGACCAACGGGGTGCGTTCCACGATAGGAGGCGGGCCGCCTCGGTACTGTGAGACATCGGCCGTCTGTTGAAGCAGAGGACGGCCTCCGTAGTTCTCCACCGGAGCCGGCTCGGCTGAAACCAGCACCGGACCTCTTTCCACCGTTCGAGCCGGTGCCGGCGGCCGAACCGGAGCCATCGCAGCCGCTGCCGGCTGTGGGTCGGTGAACACCTGGGTTTGATCAACCCGATGAGGCTCAGGCCCTACTCCGTATGGAACCGGGGGAGTGAACTGGTGAACGGCGGTCTGGTCGGAGGCAGGCTGGAGAGGCGCGGCGGCGACCGCCGGTCCCAGCCCAACCTGGGCCATCGCCTCCCGAAGCGCGTGGGAGAACTCGCGGGCAGTGCGGTAACGGTGATGAGGATCCTTGGCCATGGCCTGGTTGATGACCTGGCATATTGGATCAGGCGCCAGATGCCGCACGTCGCCGAGCGGGTTGTTGACAACTCGACCGATGACGGCCATCAGGTTGGTGTCTTCGTCGGGCCCAAGGAAAGGTGGGTGGCCGACGAGACTGGCCCACAAGGTGGCGCCGAGTCCGTAGACATCGGCGGCCGGCGTCGCCTGACCATCCAGGAACGTTTCCGGTGCGCTGTAGGCCGGGGTGAAGGCGGTTCCAGTGGTTCGAGCGGCAACGCCACTTCCTGAGGCCAGCTTGGCGATACCGAAATCAGCGATTCGCGGTGCCCCGGCTGCGGTCAGCAAGATGTTGGCCGGCTTGATGTCGAGATGGACGACACCTTCTTCGTGAGCGGCCGCCATCGTGTCGGCTGCGGAGTCAACGTAGGTGACGGCCTTTCGCCAGTCGAGTGGACCGGCATCGATCTGATCTTGAAGCGAACCGTTGGGATAGTACGGCATCACCAGATACGGCTCACCTAGTGACGTGATTCCGCTGCTGTAGACAGGCACGATGCCCTCGTGATTGGAGAGCCGACCCATGGCCTTTCGTTCGCGGTCGAAGCGACGAGCAACGTCGGGATCGTGGCCCGAGTTGATCACCTTTACCGCGACGACTCGGTCGAGGTCGGATTGTCGGGCGCGATAAACCCTCGAAGACCCTCCTGTACCGATCTGCTCCAGATGGTCAAGACCGTCGATGCCTAGATCGGCAAGGCTCAGCGCCCGGCTCCTTCACTCACAGCTGTAAACCATGGTAGTCCGACTCTTGGCCGGGCTGCAGTCGGATCGACCTCCGGCCAGGACCTAAGGAGCCAACGTCTGGTTCGAAGACCGACCTGTGGGCCGACAAACCCGCTCAACCAGAGGGTTTTTCGCCAGTACGAGGGCCAAGAGCCCATTTCGGTGGGTGATGTGTCCCTTGGTGTGACTTGTGTCGGAATAAGGGATTCTCAGCCGTTTCGAGCGAGAACCTGACCAAGCCAATCGGAGAAGGCGTTTGTGGCGATACTCCTGCTGGCCGTGGCATTCTCAGTGTCGCCGGCGAACAGCACCGCCACCACCTTGTCACCGTGAATGATGGCGCTACCCGAGGCCCCTTCACCACTGGGTAGTGAGGCCAACAATACGCCCTTGTCGATATTGCCGTCGGCCGAACAGGTGACCGTTGGCGGGGCATCTTCGGGAATGAAGCTGGACAGATCAGGGGTGGAGCAGCCCGGCCAAGGCGTGAAGTTGGCAACCTGACCGCCGGTGGTGGAAACCGCGGCCAAACGAAGCTGTCCGTTCTCATCCGAACTCGACACCGAGAATCGGCCGGGGAATCCGGTGCTGGTTACCGGGTCGCCGATGGTGACGACCGAAGAGTCACCGAGTTGCAGGAGCGGAACGTCGGCTGAGCTGATTGCCTCGCCGATGGTGACAGTGCCTTGGTCGTTGAACTCGGCTCGGTTGGTGATCTGGACAACGGCGATGTCGAGGAATGGATGGTTCTCAACCAGAGCCGCCACGTATTGAATCTCGGCCGGCTCATCTTCCTGCGGAGACACGGCGACGACCAGCTGGTCCGACATCGCCGCCACATGCTGATTGGTGATGATCAGCGAATCACTCACGAAGAAACCGGACCCGTGGCCCGAGTCGGATAGCAGCATCACCGTTGACCGTTTCGCCGTCGACAGAGCGGCCGCATCGTCGTCGCCACCGCCGAACACAAACCAGGCGACCGCGGCGGCAATTAGCAAGGCCGTGGCCGCGATCGCAGCGATGGCCAGACCTGCCCGATCGGTTGGTTGGCGATGCTGGCCGGAGGTGACGACCCGAAGCTGGGTGCCGGCTGAGCCGTCACCCAGATGAGCGATGAAAGCTCCTTCGGAGCGATACGGGCGGTTAAGTCGCCGACCGGCTACGTAGGTTCCTTTGGACGAAGCGTCTTCGAGCCACCAAGACCCCTCGGCGTGGACAAACCGCAGGTGGCGTCGGGAGACGAGAGAGTGTCGTTCGTCGACCGTGACCGTGCATCGCGGGTCGCGACCTACGGTCACCTCATGACCGGGCATGAACACGTAGTCTTCGCCATCGATCTGCAGTCGCAGGGTGTCGTTCTCCACAAAGGTTGCGGCCGGGGCGTCGGCGGCCGCCGCGGGTTCCCCCAGCATGGCTGCCACCGAACCATTACCGTCATCGATTTGGTTGGCCGTCGCCATGTGGTACTCGTCGATGCCGGTGCTTTCGGCGGATCCGAAGGCGTGTTCACCGACCACAACCGGATCGCCGGCGTCGATCGGCGCGCCCTCTGAGATTGGGCCCGGCATCGACTGAACGCTGACCGGGTCATGGGGTGAGGAATCAACCGTGGCTTCCGACACGAGTTGATCAACTGGAGCGGCACCGATTGTCGGGCCGCTTTCGGCCTCGACCAACGTGTTTTGTGTATTGGGCGGATCGGCTCCGAGAACCGCCGTTTCGGGCGGAGGCTCGAATGCTACGGGTTCGGGGCGGAAACTGGGCGGGTCGGCGCCCAGAACGGCGGTGGCTCCCGGTTGATCGCCGGCCGGAGTCTCGTTGCGGAGGTCGAGTTCGGCCGGAGCCGAGGCCATAGGCTCGGCAAAAGTCGGAACTTCCGGCTCGGAGTAGTGGCCGGCGCCGGGAAACGGCGCTTCAAAGCCAGGTTCACTGCTTGATTCGCCGACATGAAGAAGATCGGAGCCCTCGCCACCCTGATCGGGACGTGGTGGGGGGCCGAAGTCGACAACCGTGGGTGGCGACTCAGGGTCGGCAAAGGGGCTGGCCGCCGTGTTCTCGTCGAGCGCCTTCGTGAAGAGGTTCATCGAGAGCTCGGCTCCTCGAGGACTGCCGAGACGCACCACCAAGTCGGTGCCGACCGTCCAGGTGGCGGCGAGGCGAACGCCTATGGGGTCGAAGGTGCCATGAGTCGACAGGTCTTCGGCCGACCAGGAGCGTCCGTTCCAGGTCATTATCAGGTGCCGGCGTGACACCGTGCCCTGGGGAACCACAACAGCGGCGCTGGATGAGCGACCGATGAGAACGGGTGAATCCTCAGGGCTGAACCTGATCTGTCCACCGCTCCATGTGATTTCTAGGTCATGCATGTGTTTCGACTCCACGGCCAGTCCGTCGACGGTGGTGACCGCACAGCTCCAAGTTAACCGCAGATTCGGTCGTCGCGACAGTTGACGCACTGGGTGGATGCAGTCGGCCTGCCGACGGGCGACGGGCTTGTACGATCAACTACATCAACCGGCCTTTGGATGGCCGGTTTGACCTCAGTTGTTTGTTGTTGGTGTGATCAACAAACGACGTCGATGTCTTGAATATCCCCCGATGGAATCCGCACTACCTGGCGATCGATGGCAACCGAGATGCCCTTTTCTCCGACCGCAAGAATGGTTCCTAGAATGGTGCCGCCCGTGGTCTGCACCCGTGAATGACGTCCCAACATCGTTGTTGGGTTTGTCGAGGTCTGCATAACGCTGTTCTTCTCCTGCTGTGTCGCGCATCGTTGAGCGACATGGAGCCAAGAATACAACGGCTTCGAGCTCTGTGGGGTCGATACGGCGGATTCGCCCAGCCATAATCGTCACCTTTGATGCAAGCCGCCGGGGTCATCGCGAACAATGTTCGCCGTGGTGGTAGCGGTAGGCCGGCCGGTCTCACCGGCGTGGGCTTTTGGGCCTGCAAGCCAGGGCAAATCGCCCACCGCCGCTATCGCCGTCGCCGGTGTTGAGTTAATCAGGCTCGACCAACCATCATGTCAACCTCGATCTCGATCACCACCCTGTCATCGCGCTCCTTCGGCTGCCGGTACCTCGCGGCGTAGCGGGTCACCGCTTCGGCAACAGCGTCGGCGTCGTCGCTGACCGTGGCGGGGCCGTACGCCGACAGCCAGCGACCCCCGTCCACCTGACAGATGGCGACGCGCTGCCCGGGATCGACGGCGATGTTGCGGGCTTTGATTGACGACGCCCACGTGATCACCCTCATCAACCGGGAGTCGTGATCATAGGTGACACCGACGGGTGTGACCTGGGGGTGACCGCGCCGGTTGATGGTGGTTAGGGTGGCCAGGTGGCGCTCGGTTAGAAATCGTTCAACGTCGGGACCGAGATTGTCGAGATCGAACCGCATGACAGGTAACAGTAGCCCTGATGAGAATATGAGTGATGACGTGAGTGTGTTTGAGCAGGAGAGCAGAGTTGAACGGACCGAGAACTCGCCGGGGCATCGGTTTGTGACCAACCTGAGCGATCGGTGGAACATCGCCGGCAATCCCAACGGTGGCTATGCCGTCAGCTCGTCGTTGAGGGCCATCGGAGCGCTGACTCCCGCCCACCCCGATCCGATTACGGTCACCACGCACTATCTGCGTCCGAGCCAGTCAAACGCCGAGGCCGAGATTGATGTGGAGATGATACGCCAGGGCCGCCGCACCTCGACTTTGCGTTCCGTGATGAGCCAAGCGGGAAAGGAACGGGTGACCTCGCTGGTGACGATGAGCGATTTGAGCCAGTGGGTCGGGCCACGGCATCTAACCATCCCGCCCCGCTCGCTGCCGGAACCAGACGACTGTGTCGACCGCTCAACCCTGCCTCAGGGAGTAGATCTTCCGATCCTTTCGCGTGTCGATGTGAGGCTGGACCCGAACACGGTGGAGCCTGGCGGGTCCGCCGAGGCGCTGATCGCGGGATGGATCCGACTGGCCGACGGCACCGCACCCTCGGTCATGAGCCTTCCCTTGTTCGCCGACGCGTTTCCACCATCACCGCTCAGCTTGTTGGGCCGAGTCGGCTGGATCCCGACGGTGGAATTGACCGTCCACGTTCGCGCCCGACCGCAGCCGGGCTGGATCGCAGCGTGTTTCCGGGCTCGTGATATCGGCTCAGGCATGTTGGTCGAAGACGGGTTGTTGTGGGACTCTGCCGGAGTGCTGGTGGCCCAATCGAGGCAACTGGCGCTGCTGATTTCCGACTAGTGGCGTTCGAACGCCGAATAGTTGCGATTGACAAACATCGAGCTTGTTGGCCTGAAAGCGACGGTTCTGTTGGCTGGCTAACTAGTGTGTAGGGCATGCGGTTGGGCCACAAGGGTTCGATCCGGTAAAGAAAGTAATGCCATGCCTACAGGTACAGTGAAGTTCTTCAACGCAGAGAAGGGCTTCGGTTTCATCTCCCGCGACGGCGCTGATGACGTGTTCGTTCACTTCTCGAACATCGTCGGCGACGGCTACAAGACTCTCGACGAGGGTCAGCAAGTCGAGTTCGAAGTAGCTCCAGGCCGTAAAGGTGAGGAGGCCAAGAACGTCCGAGCCCTGTAGTTCGGCAGTTCTTTAATAACGCTATGTAGAAGGCGGGTCGCCTAGGCGGCCCGCCTTTTGCGTACCCGCACCGTGCTATCCAGGCTACTTACTCTCCGTGCTTTCAAGCATCTTGAGAAGCGTGTCCGAAGCATTGACAACCCCTTCGGTCACGTAACGGTCGTGATTCGACTCGATCGATTTGAGTTCGTAGCGATAGTTGATCATCATGGCCAGCCCTCGGTCCCAGCCGACGTCACTCGGATTGGCCAGCCAGTTCAGACGTTCAGCCCTCGCCCCGTTTGAGAGGTGAAAGTGGGTCACTGGATCGAGAGCGCGACTGGATGTCCCACGTCGCTGGTTTGTGACGTACTCAGCCGCCAGTCTCATCAATGCGTCCTCGGCTGCTTGAAGAAGTGGATCACCGACCAGGGGCATGTCGCCGTTCACCAGCGCGGTGAGATGCTCAACCGGGGGGCTGAAGCCCGCTGACTCCAGCTGCGCCGACTCGCCGGCAGTAAGCAGAGGCTTGTTGTCCGACAGCTCGGAACGTAGCCAGCTCCGGAATCCTGGTAAAGGTGACAACGTAGCGAACTGCTTCAAGTTGGGTAGATCGGTGGCCAATTCCTCGACCACCGACTTGATGAGAAAGTCGCCGAGTGAGACTCCGGCCAAGCCCTGGTGGCAGTTGGAGATCGAATAGAAGATCGCGGTGTCGTATCCACTTTCCTCCTCGGAAACGGCCCGCTTGTCATCCTGAGTTCGGGGCTCCCCGGGATTGAAGTGGATCAGCGGACCAACGGCATTGGCCATCCCGTTGGTCAACGCAACCTCGACGAAGATAAGTGGATCGTCGGGCATCGCCGGGTGAACGTAGGCGTAGCAGCGACGGCCCGGGCCAAGGCGAGCCTTCAAGTCGGCCCATGAATCGATGGCATGGACGGCCTCGTATTCGATCAGCTTCTCCAGAAAGGCTGCCGGCGTGCTCCACGTGATTTGCTCAAGACTGAGAAGAGCCACGTCGAACCATCGCGCCAGCATCGCTCGAAGCTCGCTGTCGAGGCTGGCGAGGTCGTCGCCGTTGTCGGCTGATTTCACGTGTCGACGGAGGTCCTCCCGCATCTGGATCAGGAACGGAAGACCACCCTCAAGCCCCACGAATCGGCGGAAGAGGATTTCCCGACGTGGCTTGAGCGCCTGACGCAGATCCGACTCGGCTTCGCGGCGTTCGCCGGTGTTGCGGGCGTGAAGAACGCGGTCGATGGTGTCGTCGACGGTTTGGTCATCATGGCCGTATTCTTCGGCCAACATGGTGAAAAATCGGTGCTGCCCGGCCGGGGAGAGGGTGGCGTAGGTCAAACCGACCACTCGAGCTCGGCGTCTGGAGGCGACTTCGCCTCCTCTGGTTTCGACGATGTCGATGAGGAGACGAGTGAGTCTTTTCAAGTCGCCATCGGGCAAGTCGGCATCGACCGACAAGGGTCCGTCGGCGGCGCTGCTTCTCCAGCGTCGTACACCGGCCAGAAGTCGCCCGACTCGAGAGGTAACTGTTGTCACTGTTCACCTGTCACTGTTTGTTTGTCACAATTTGCATCTGCCGCCGGCGATTAGCGCTGACGGGGTGGTCTTGCCGCCGTTCAAGAGTACGGCCTCAGCCGGATGTCCGGCAGATCGCCATACCGGAAACGATTGGCCAATATCATTTCGGCCGATCCACCTCTCCGGTTAGTCGACACCGATCTAGACGTCGATGCCGCCGAAAACCCGGGAGGTCTATTCGCCGTCGACCGGAGTGCCGTTGAACGGCGTCGGATCGCCGGGCCGGGGTACGATCGGACGGCTCCAGGACAGCAAACCCGAAACACCCTCGGCCACTCGACGCCAACCGTTGGGATCCCACCCGTCGACAACCTCCATCGCCCCGTCGTTGCGGATGAATACCAGAGCCGGCAGACGTTCGACTCCGAGAGCCTTGACCGCGGTGCGATCAGGGTCGGGGAAGGTCAGGTAGGAATCGCTCCAGGGACCGAGAAACTGTCGGCAGCCCTCTTCATCGGTAGTCGCAAGCCAGCCGACTCGAACATCGGCGGGGGAGTAATGGTCGAGTAGACGACCTGCTGTTTCCAGGATCCACGAACTCTCATGTGTGTACGGATCGATGGCCACGAGCATGAACGGATACGACGTGAGCCAATCACGAAGGGAATATCCCTCGCCTCTAAGTGAATCCAAAACCAGTTCAGCTGGAGCAACGGCCACGGCGGCAGAGACTAGCGCAGGATCAGGGCCGCGACGAAGTCTTACGGCTCCGAATGGCAAAAATTTTTGGAATCGACCCAAAAATCCTGGGTTTGACCCGTACCGACGTCGTCCCTCGGGCTGATCGTTCGGCTTTGGGTCCACTGGCGGCCGAACTTGGTAGCTTCGAAGGATGCATCCGATCGAGCAGCTCCGCTACGTAGCCCGGGCCGGTGGTGCCGACGGTGGTCTGCTCGTTGAGGAGGCGGCCGCCGCCCTGCGGGTCTTCGCCAACGACCCTGCCGGACTGCTCACGGCGTGCAAGAGATTGCTGACCCGTCAGCCTGCGGTCGGGCCGCTTTGGTGGCTGTGTACGCGGCTGGTTTTGAGCGGTGACCCACGCCGGGAGGGTCGCTCGGTGGTTGACGAGCTTCGGGCCGACCACACCGGCAGACAGTTGGCACGATCACTGCCTGATGATGCTGTGGTCGGGTTCACCGGGTGGCCTGATCGGGTGGTTGACGGACTGATTCGGCGGGGTGACTGCTCGGCGCTGGTGGTCGACGTTGACGGTTTGGGAGGCTCGGTGGTTCGTCGCTTGGAGCGGGCCGACGTTGAAGCCGAGGCCGTCGATGGAGCTCGCCTGTCCGGTCTGGTGGCCGAAGCGGATGTGATTGTGTTGGAAGCAGCCGTTTGTGGCCCCTCGGCGGCGTTGGTCGACATTGGCAGCCTGGCCCTGGCGGCGACCGCTCGCACCCTGGGTCGACCGGTTTGGCTGCTGGTACCCACCGGATCTCTGGTCCCTGAGCCGTACTGGCAGGAGATCGTGCAGAGGGTCGCCGAGCCTGACCAACCGGCGTTTCTGGCCGCGCATGAGATTGTTGGCCTTGGATTGGTTGATCGAATTGTTCGATCCGACGTCGAGACGCCGGCCTCCCAACTGACATCGACCACGGCGGATTGTGCCGTGGCGTCGGAGCTATTGGTTCCAGCTCGCTGACAACCAGCGTCCGGAACCGTAATTCAGCCGTTATCGGGTCGACATGATCCGCGTCGCTGTCACCGGCGCCCATTAGCCTCTGCTTCATGGGTACAACATCGGTGGCGCAGGAAAAGGCGCCAAAGCCGGTGGCCAGTCCGCCGCTTTACATCATTTCCGAGCCGCTTCGGCGATCGGATCGTTCCATGGCCGGCGCCGGCGCCGGTTGGTATTACGATCCCGACGATCACGCCGTCTACCGTTACTGGGACGGTGAGAAGTGGACTGAACTCGGTTCAGACCTGTTTCTCGCCGAACCGCCTCAGCCGCTCGCCAGCTAGGGATTTCATCGACTGGCGACCGAGTGCGCTAGCCCTCGCCGGCCTGGCGAACCAACGTGCGGGCAATGACCTTGAGGCACAAGGTCTCGTCGGCGCCCTCGAAGATGCTGAGGACTCGGGCGTCCACGAAGTACCGACTTACGTCGTACTCCTCGGCGTAGCCCATGCCACCGTGGATCTGCATAGCTTCCCTGGTGACCCATTCGGCCGCCTTGCAGACGTAAGCCTTGACCATCGACGCTTCCATCTTGCCTTCGCCCTTGGCCATCATTCGGCCAACCGAATACGCAAACTGTCGTGAGGCTTGAATCAGCGCCGCCATCCGGGTGAGTTTGGCTCGTGTCAGCTGGTAGTCGGCGATCGGGCTACCAAACACCTTGCGATCCTCGGAGTATGCCTTCGCCGCCTCGTAGGCCGCCTGCATCACACCAATCGCCCGGGCTGCGGTCTGCAGCCGACCGTTTTCGAAGCCCGCCATTTGGTAGTAGAACCCACGACCTTCGCCTTCCTCGCCGCCGATGAGGTTCTCGGCGGGTACGAACCAGTTGTCGAAGGCAACTTCGTAGGAGTGCATCCCGCGATATCCGATGGTGTCGATCGGGCGGCCCTCCATCTTGCCGCCTCCGCCAGGGGTGTCGTCGGGCTGGGCCAGCTCAAAACCGTGGCCATCACCCCGGTCCTTCGGCACGATGAGAATCGACAGGCCGCGGTGGCCAAGCGATCGGTCGGGGTTGGTTCGGGCCAGCACCATGAGCACGTCGGCTCGAGCAGCGAACGTGCACCAGGTCTTGACACCATTGAGGAGCCATCCGCCCTCGGTTGGTGATGCGGTGACCTTGATGCCGGCCACGTCGGAGCCGTAGTCGGGCTCGGTCACGGCGACGGCGTTCATGATCTCACCCATGGCCAGCTGTGGCAGCCAGGTCTGTTTCTGCTCCTCGGTGCCACCGGCCTCGAGAGCCCGAGCCAGAATCTCGGGTCGGGTAATGAGGGATCCGGCGGCTCCCAATGAAGCCCGGCTCAGTTCCTCGGTGGCGATCACCATGCCGTAGAAGTCGGATTCGCCGCCGCCGGCAAAGCCACCGAATTCCTCCGGAATGGACAACCCGAACAAACCCATTTCGGCCAGCCCGCCGATGAGTGACTCCGGAATGTCGCCGTTGGAACGGTGGATGTGTTCAGCCTGAGGAGCGACCTGTTCCTCGGCAAAACGCCGGAAGGTGTCTTGAACCAGCTCGAAGTCGTCGTCCAGATGGCGCGGGCCATCGTTGAAGGCCAGATCGGCCAGTACCTTCGGATCGCGCCACGTGGTCACGAATTCAGAAGCGGAGGCCAATGCGTTCGGCCCCGCACCCCACAGCGACTCCCGACCCCACACTTTGGCTGCCAGGTCGGCGATCACGTCGGCCACAAAGACGCACGTGAGTTTGGCCTCAAGATCGCCTTTGGCGCCGTAGTCGATCATGGACCGGGCGGTCTCGATGGCGGCCGCGGCATGGGCCACGTCGTAGGCGAGCACCTGGTCGGCGTCGACCGAACCGGTCTCGGCCAGGTTCTTCACCGCGCTGCGAACAATGGCGTCGCCGGCGTCGATGGCGGTGTTTGCTTGCTGAAGGTCGGGTCCAGGCATGACGATCAAGATTAGGCCCGGTTGTGATCGGGCGAGACATCGGACCAGGCTGTCAACGTGGACATTCAGGGCCCAGCGGACTCGAAGCTAGAGACGTGGTTTGCCGCCAACGGACGCGACCTACCGTGGCGACGGACTCGGGATCCTTGGGCCATCCTCCTGTCGGAGATCATGCTGCAGCAAACCCAAGTCGACCGCATCGTTCAACGGTGGCCCGCCTTCGTTGAGCTGTTCCCAACGCCGACTGCGATGGCTCGTCAGCCTGTATCGGCGGTTATCGAGCAGTGGTCGGGGCTGGGCTACAACCGGCGAGCCGTGAACCTCCACCGCTGCGCTGGAGAGATTGTTGATCGATTCGACGGCGAGGTTCCCTCCACGGTGGCCGAGCTGATGACCTTGCCCGGGATAGGGCCCTATACCGCACGAGCCGTCGCCGTCTTTGCTTTCGAGTCGGCCGAGGCGGTGGTCGACACCAACGTGGCCAGGATTCTCGCTCGCGTGCACAATCGAGAGTTGGGTCGCCGTGAGGTACAGGAGCTGGCCGACAAATGGGCTGCCGGCCAAGATCCGTGGAGCTGGAATCAAGCACTGCTCGATGTCGGTGCCACGTTCTGTCGTCCTCGGAATCCTCGTTGCGAGTTGTGCCCGCTGGCCGGGCGATGCCGATGGAAGGCCGAGCGACTCGACAAGCAGCAGGACCCGGCAAGCGGATCCGCCGGCGTCTCAACCCGACAGTCCAAGTTTGACGGCTCCGACCGCCAGGGCCGCGGGCGTTTAGTCGAGGCACTTCGTTCCGGACCGGTTTCGAGCGGCGATTTGGCGACCGTGATGGGGTGGCCCGATGAGCCCGAGCGCGCCGAACGGGTGGCTCGCTCCCTCGTGGGCGACGGCCTTGCTCTCGAAACCGTCGAGGGTTACCGCCTGCCCAACTGATTGGATAGGTACCGGTGAGCTATCAGCTGCTGGTTAGACGGCTGACGAGAGCATCAATCGCATCGTCGGCGAGTGCCATCATCTCTTCGTCGCTTCGGTCCTGAATCGGATGTTTGATGAACACCCGCTCGGGCTGGAATCCCAATGCCTCGCCTTGGATTTCGGCGGCGTCGATGAAGACATCGCTGGCCACGAACACGGTTGGCACACCACGGCGTTCCAGGTCTACGGAGTCATGCACACTGCACGACGTGCAGCTGCCTCAATCGGCTAATGCCTCGATCACGGCATCACAGTTGACTGCGATTTCATGCCGGAGATCGACTGGCGCCGGCTTGGCGAATGTCGGCTTGCGGTACCGGACGGCCTTGGCTCCAAGCTTGGTCAGGTGCTGCTCAACCTGGTTGAGAAACACATCCCCGCGTGCTTTGGAGATGTCGAGTAAGCCGACAGTCAGGCCTTTAAGACTGGCGGGACGATTGGCCGCCTGAAGTTGAGACGCGGCCTTGCCCGCCGTTGGATCGAGAACCACCAGCGGTGCTCGACCAACAGTTTCGTTGGCGGATTGGTTCACGGTTGCCATTGGGAAAAGTCCTTGGGTCGAGCAGGTTGGTAGGAAAATTGTAGAACAGGTCATCATGGCCGCTCCAGATTGCGGAGCTACGAGCCGATCCCCACGGTGACGAGCTCGGAGCCGATGTTGCCGCCCACCCATCCGTTGAGGATGGCTGAGAAGAGGCCGGCCTCGCCTCCGGCGTACACGATCTGCAGTCCTCCTGGTCGGAACTTGGGGATATCGGATTCGGCAAAGGCTTCAGGGAGACCCTCTTCGATTCCGTCGGCGCCACGGACCATTTCGGCTCCGGGGATTGTCAACAGCTGATCAAGTTCAGCACGAAGACGGGCCTTGTCCCATCCCGCTTCGGCAAA
The DNA here is from genome assembly GCA_965216355.1 of Acidimicrobiales bacterium. Classification (GTDB taxonomy): domain Bacteria; phylum Actinomycetota; class Acidimicrobiia; order Acidimicrobiales; family SZUA-35; genus JAHELU01. Next base: position 3,958,270 of record CBDCFR010000013.1, on the reverse strand, counting down.
GATTCGGCCGTGTTCGGGGGAGACCACCAGCATGGCGTCGAATCCCATGGCCAACTTGGGATGAGCGCTGGCTCGAAGGCAAGCAGCCATGGAACGGGCCAGCGACTCGGGGGTACGGGATATCTGGTCAATAATCGGCGAAGGCCCCGACCCGGCGAACAGGGTGACGGTGTTGGCTCCGGGCTCAAATCCGCGTTCTACCGACAGCGGCTCAAAAGGTGAATCCCGTTCCCGCTCGGCGAAACAGAAGCTCAGCTTGCCGGGCGAGCCGGTCATGGCCATGTCGACCTCTCCTGGTCGCCCACCGCCCAAATTGCGAACCACCAGCTGAAGAGCTCGGCCGATGGTCAGGTTTGCCCGGTTTCCCTGACCAAAAACGTTGTTGCCCGAATTCATGCCGATGCGTTCCGCGATGGGGCCGTTTACGATCACGATGGGCCCGGAGAAGTAGGTTGTGGCCAGCAGGCCGTGCATGTTGAATTCGGACGTGCAGGCGGCCTCTACAGCGGCCAACACCACGGGGAAGTACTCGGGTTTACACCCGGCCATGACCGCACTCACCGCTACCTGTTCCACGGTGGCCGGATGTAGATCGGGAGGAATCTCGGCCACGATCTCGTCACCGTCTCGGGTGGTTCCTTCGAGCATGGCCATAACACGTCTCTCGGTGGCAGGAACTACGGGTAGGCCATCGGTCCATCCGCGATCGAAGGCGGCTTCGAACTCGTCTTCCAACGCGGCGAATTCCACCCGGCGTCCTCGCAGCGTGGAGGCTCCGAAGCGCACGGCAAGATCTTCGGCCAGCACCGGGTCGACCGATAGCGAGCCGCAACCGGGTCGGTGAGCCGGCAGATCGGTTCCGAGTTCCGACAGTCCCGTGAATTCTTCCCACTGCTCGCGGGACCACCCGACGATGCGCCCCAGCTCGTTGCCTCCCTCGGCTCGGATCAGAGTGGGGACAGTCTCGATGTCGTGGTGCCACGAGAAGGCCAACTGCGTGTCGTCAACCGGATCGACCGAGGCGGGGAACCCGATGTCGTCCTGGGTGTAGACCGTGAGCGGGGATGGTCCTCCCGCCAGCTGCTGAAGCACCGGTTCCACCAGCTCGCACGTTGGGCAATCACGCTTCACCACGGCCACGAGGCCATCGGGTATGGGCGGTGCATCCTGATTGTGTTCCGGGGATGTCATAGCGCCCACCTTAGAACCGCCCGTCGACCGGGGTCGAGTTGCGCCGGTTGCCACGCCGAGCGCCGTGACGACTACATTCGGAGTGGTCGCAACCAACCCTGTAGTGATCCAAGTCCGATCAGAAAGAGATACGAATGTCCGACGGTGCCAACACTCATCCCGAGATCGACAGCGGAGACTTCCGGAACGTTCTTGGACATTTCCCCACCGGAGTCACGGTGGTTACCTCGGCCGGTGAACCAGGGTCGGGTCGCCCGGTTGGAATAGCCATCGGGTCATTCGCGTCGATCTCACTCGATCCGCCGTTGGTGGGTTTCTTTCTCGGTACCGCATCGGGCAGTTGGCCGGCCATGGAGGCCTCAGGCCATTTCTGTGTGAACGTTCTGTGCGAGGATCAGCAGGAGCTTTGTGGCCTCATGGCATCGCGCTCGGACGACAAGTTCGCCGAGGTTGAGTGTGAGACGAGCGACACCGGAGCTCCAATCCTGCCTGACGTCCACGCGGTGATCGACTGCGTGATCGAGCAAGTGGTTCCGGCCGGCGACCACAACCTCGTAATCGGCCGTGTGCAAAGCTTGACCACCAAGCGCGAACACCCACCGATGGTGTTTTACAAGGGGCAATACGGATCATTCGCCGGGTAGATGACCACTGCCTGAGGCCCATCTCTACCTGGTTAGATGGATTTGAAGATCTGCTGACACATCGCCCGGTCGCAGCAGCTTAGCGGCGGGACGATAATCGGCGGAGTGGTGATAATCGGGTGTAGTGGCAAAGGTGGGCCGGATTTTGGCGATCCAGGCAGGCGAAATCAGAGACAGTGGGAATCTAGACCACGAGGGCCTAGGGCTGAGGTTCGATCCTCGATGGTTCGGAGCGACGGTCGGCTCGGTTGTTGCGATGGGGATGTTGGCTCCAAGCGGTCTGTATCTGCTCGGGTTTCTTGGGGTGATCATCCTGACCCACGAAGCCGGCCACCTGGTGGCCGCGTGGATGTCGGGTATGCGTCCAACCGAATTCTTCTGGGGGTTCGGTCCCGAAGTGCTTTCGTTTCGTGTGGGTGATTGCCGATACGGACTCAAGGCGGTCTTTCTCGGTGGTTACGTGAAGATCGAGGGCATGACACCAACGTCGGAACTACCGCCGGGCTTTCCCGAGAGCGGTACTTATCGCGCCGCGTCCCACGGCAAACGTCTTTTTACAATCCTGGCCGGTCCGTTTGTCAACATCGCCACAGCGTTGCTGGCGTTCGCCGCGGTTGAGATGCGGCGAGGAGTTGGGGTCGGAGAGTCGTTGGCCATCGCGTTTGGTCTGGTCCGATTTGTGATCGTGGCCACCGGAGCTGCACTCGGTCGGCTGTTCGCCCAATTGGGGGCCTACGTCGGGGCGGTGCTCGACACCTCTGGTGCCACCGAAGCGCCTGTTCGGTTTCTGTCGCCGGTCGGTCAGGCCACGATCAGTGCCGACGTTGTCGAGCAGGGTGTTGGTGCCAGTCTGCAATGGTTCGGCATCCTCGCCTGCGCCCTCGGAGCGCTTAACCTGCTTCCGCTACCACCGCTCGACGGCTCACACGCTCTCACTACGGTCGTTGAGTGGATTGCGCAGAAAGTTCGACGCGATCGTTCGATTACGTTCAATGTGCAGAAGTTGGTGCCGGTCGCCTATGCCACGCTTGGCGTTCTGGTGGCTTTGTCGTTTACGGCCTTGGTATTGGACATTCGGGATTTGACCTCGTAGCCGCCGGAGTTATCGGGATCCGACGAATCGGCTAGCGTGAGCCGATGGCTGTATACGCCCTCGGAGGGGCCGAACCGAAGATTCATCCGACCGCCTTTATCCATCCCCAGGCGACCGTGATCGGCAACGTGGAGATCGGAGCCGAGTCGTCGATCTGGCCGTCCGCAGTGTTGCGGGGAGATGAGGGGTACATCACGATCGGCGACCGCACGTCAGTCCAAGACTGCTCGGTCATTCACACCACCCCCGATCACCCGACCATCGTTGGCAACGACTGCACCATCGGCCATATCGTGCATCTTGAAGGTTGCACCGTGGAGGACGAGGCCCTTGTCGGCAACGGGTCTGTGGTGTTGCATCGGGCGATCATCCGAAGCCATGCGCTGGTCGGTTCCAACGCTGTGGTTCCAAACGACATGGAGGTTCCGTCGGGTGCCATGGCGCTGGGGATCCCCGCCAAGCTCAGGCTTGACAAGGTCACCAGGGAGATGATTCTCGAAGGTTCGGAGGCCTACGTCAGGAAGGCGAAACTGTTCAGGTCGCAGCTTCGACGGCTCGACTGAACTCAGCCGATCGACACACCACTGCTTGCCCGATACAGATCTCGCAGGAGGGCTATCTCCGCGCCGTGATGGATGACCTCGCGCCGGGCATGCAGGCCAAGGTCGTAGAGCGAATGGTTGGCGTACGGACCCCAGTGTTCACCGAGAGTGGTCCACAGCCGGTCCGTTGAGCGAGATTCGAACAGCAGACGAAAACGTTCCCAGGATCGATCGAGATGGGCCAACGCCTCCTCAGGCTCGAGGTACCATGACCCGTCGAGGTCGTCATCCACCTGGTCGATTCGGTCGGAGTAGCTGTCGAGACAATCACGACCGATATGCCACATGCGCCAAGCTATGGTCGTCACGGGGGCCGGGTCGATATCTCGATCGACCAGACCGTCAGCGGTAACTCCGCCGACCTCCTCGGTCGCCCGTATCGTCCACACATCGGCCACCGGCTCCCACAGGTACTCGGTTTGGTCGAGCCCTTCCAGTCGCTGGCGGAACGGATGCCATCCGGCGTCCAGACCATCGAGTAGAACCATCTTCGGGTCGGTTGTCGGTCTGCTCATTCTCGAAGCCTAGTAGTTGCTCGCCGAGAGGGTCCTCGGGTCCGCTGGAGATGCCCGACTCCGCCCTGATCGCTTGCGGGAATGTCGGCTCGAATTGTTACTATGTAGGTAGTGGAAATACACCCACCAACTACCTGGGAGTGTGGATGACGGTCACGCCTGAAAATCTTGATCTCGGACGTTACAAGCTTGGTTGGAGCGATGCCGAAGACTACGTCTTCAAGCCCAAGAAGGGCCTCAACGAAGACATCGTCCGCGAGATGTCGTGGATGAAGGGTGAGCCCGACTGGATGCTCAACATGCGGCTGAAGTCGTTGCGGCATTTCGATCGGCGGCCCATGCCCAATTGGGGTGGCGACATGTCGGAGATCTACTTCGACGACATCTACTACTACATCAAGCCGACCGAGGGTCAGGTCAACGATTGGGACGATCTGCCCGATGCGATCAAAGACACCTACGAGAAACTCGGCATCCCCGAGGCTGAACGAAAGTACCTGGCCGGCGTCACCGCGCAGTACGAATCCGAGGTGGTGTTCCACCGCAACCGCGAGGATCTTGAGCGTCAGGGTGTGGTGTTCTGCGACATGGACACTGCGCTGCGGGAGTATCCCGAGCTGGTGAAGCCGTACTTCGGCAAGGTCATCCCGATGAACGACAACAAGTTCTCGGCCCTCAACACATCGGTCTGGTCCGGAGGCTCCTTCATCTACGTGCCACCCGGTGTCGAGGTGGAGATGCCTCTGCAGGCTTACTTCCGCATCAACGCCGAAAACATGGGTCAGTTCGAGCGCACGCTGATCATTGCCGACGAGGGCTCCAAGGTTCACTACATCGAGGGCTGCTCAGCTCCGGTGTATACGTCCGACTCGCTGCATTCTGCTGTGGTCGAGATTGTGGTGAAGCCCAACGCGCACGTTACATACACCACGATCCAGAACTGGTCATCCAATGTGTTCAACCTGGTGACCAAGCGGGCCATGGTTGAAGCCGAGGGCCACATGGAGTGGATCGACGGCAACATCGGCTCGCGTCTCACCATGAAGTATCCGGCCGTGTGGCTGGTGGGCCCCAAAGCCACGGGCGAGGTTCTTTCCGTGGCCTATGCCGGTGCCGGTCAGCATCAGGACACCGGTGCCAAAATGGTGCACGCCGCTCCCGAGACGTCGTCGAAGATCGTATCGAAGTCGATCTCGAAGGATGGCGGACGTTCGTCGTACCGCGGTCTGATCCGGGTTGAAGACGACGCCTATGGCTGCAAGAGCCATGTGCAGTGTGACGCCCTGATTCTCGACGAAGATTCGATTTCCGACACCTATCCATACATGGAGATCGGTTCTCACGACGCTCAGATCGGCCACGAGGCCACTGTGTCGAAGGTGGCCGATGAGCAGCTGTTCTACCTAATGAGCCGAGGTTTGTCGGAGGAACAGGCGATAGGCATGGTGGTCAATGGTTTCATCGAGCCGGTCACCCGCACACTTCCGATGGAATACGCCGTCGAGTGGTCCCGTCTCATCGAACTCCAGATGGAGGGTTCGGTCGGCTAGGTCGGCTAGTTGAGTTTGAGCGCCCTGAACTGAGGTGGCCTGACGGGTGCGGTCACGTCGAGCTACCTCAGAACGATGGTCGGACGCGACAGATCCCGGTCGGAGGGACAACCGGGATCTGAGATCGCTTTGACTTTGTAGGGGCGGTATTACTCGCCGCCACCCATACCTGGGATCTCGCCGGGAATCTTGTCGGCGATGTCGGCGGCTTTGTCGGCCATTTCCTGGGCCTTGTCTCCCATGTCGCCGGGCAGCTTGTCGGCGTGCTCGTCAGCCAGCTCCTTGGCCTGGTCGGTGGCGTCCTTGGCCTTGCCAAGCATGTCCTTGGCGTTGTCCATGATTCCCATGTTGGAACTCTCCTTGTTTGTTTGTGTCACCCGACGCCCGTCGGAACCTTTGGCGGTACGAGAGGGCGATGGTGGTTGCGATCTCCAGCCTAGGCGCATCGAGATTCGGCGTCTGGGAGCTGCAGAAGTTTCAGACGTATGACGCTGATCGGCGTGATTTGTCGCGATATTTAGCCGGCGCCCGCGGCAACCGCCCGCCTGCGATGTGACAAATCAGTGACGGTGGGAACCAGGCCGGCTTCGTCATCGCCCAAACGAACATGAGCAGCACAACCCGACTCCGAACTATTCTCGTGGCCCTGCTGGCCGCGTTCGCACTCCTTGCCGCGGCTTGTGGCGGAGATGACGAAGCCACCGAATTCGACGGCGACGACAGCGCCGACACATCCGAGGAGGCCGCCGAAGAGGTGGCCGACGCCGCGGAGGAAGTGGTGGATGAAGCCGAGGACGCAGAGGACGCCATGGCCGACGACGCCATGGAGGAAGAAGCAACCGACTCCGCAGAAGGATCTGACCGGGCAACGGCGGAGGCCGACGGCGAGAGCTTGGCTGCCAGCCCGGCCGCCGACGGTGGGTTCTTCACCGAGGAGAGTCCCGACGCCGAGGAAGATGTCGACGCCAACTTCGCCGACTACGGCATCCGATCGTTCATCGCCACCGACCGGGATCCGCTGTCGACGTTCGCTCTCGACGTCGACACCGGGGCCTACAGCATCGCCCGCCAGTGGCTGGAGAGTGGGCAGTTGCCGCCCCGCGAGTCGGTGCGAGTTGAGGAGTATGTGAACTCATTCAACTACGACTATCCGGCGCCCCGGGACGGCTTGACCGTGGTGGCTGACGGTGGCCCGTCGCCGTACAACCGTGACAACGTGATTCTCCGACTCGGCGTCCAGGCCGAAGAGGTTTCCAACAGCGAACGCCCCGACGCTGCTCTGACCTTTGTGATCGACACCTCCGGTTCAATGGATCGCCCCAACCGTCTCGGCCTGGTGAAAGAGGCCCTGATCGGCCTGACCAGAGAACTTGACCGCAACGACTCCGTCGCCATCGTCACCTACTCCGACGGGGGCAACGTGGTGTTGCCTCCAACGTCGGTGGCCGACGAGGACGAGATCATCGAAGCCATCGACCGCCTTCGCCCCAACGGCTCGACCAATCTCGAATCCGGGCTGCTGCTGGGCTACGACTTGGCCAACGAGCAGTTCATCCGAGGTGGCGTGAACCGTGTGATTCTGGCCTCCGACGGCATCGCCAACGTCGGCCTGACCGACCCTGACGGCCTGGCGAGTATGATCCGTGACGATGCCGACGAAGGTATTCACCTGGTCACGGTCGGCGTTGGTATGGATGGCTTCAACGACGTGTTGATGGAACAACTCGCCGATCAAGGTGACGGCTTCTACGCCTACGTCGATGATGTGGCCGAAGCCGAGCGGTTGTTCGGTGATGAGCTGGTGTCGACCCTCGTGACCGTGGCCATCGACGGCAAGATCCAGGTTGAATTCAACCCCGAGACCGTCGACCAGTACCGTTTGATCGGTTTCGAGAACCGAGCCGTGCTCGACGATGACTTCCGCAACGACGACGTTGACGCCGGCGAGCTCGGAGCCGGCCATCAGGTCACCGCAATCTACGAGTTGACCCTTCGCTCGGGCGTTCGAGGACGAGACCGTCTTGGTACCGCCCAACTCCGCTGGGAGGACCCCGAGGAGCGCACGGTGCGGGAGACCCGCCTTGAGCTGACCGCCAACACCATCGAGGATCGCTGGTCGGCCACCACCGACGACTTCCGGTTGGCAGTAACGGTGGCCTCGTTTGCCGAGATCCTCCGGGACAGCCCTCACCGAGGCGACATCAGCCTCTCACAGATTCATGCCGAAGCCGATGCCTTGTCGAACCGATCAGGCCAGGTTGATGAGTTCACCCGCCTGGTCGACATCGCCCGGGACCTCTCCTAGCAGCCGTCCTCACCCTGCCATGAGCTAGATCAGGGTTGAGGGAGCTCATGGCCTCCGGACAGTTAGCGGCTTCGGCGCGGAGCGCCTCGCTTGGAGTTGCCTACTGCAACTCGTGAACTTGACACAAAGTCATGAGTTCCAGGTCCCAAGAGAACTACGGGAACAGAGCCCCGAGGACCAGAGCGATCATGTTGTCGAACGTGGTCTGCCGGTCCTCGGGGCTCATCATTTCGTGGCGTTTAATGTGGTCGCTGACGGTGGCGACCGTGAGAGCTTGGGCTCCGTATTCGGTTGCGACTCCGTAGAGGCCGGCGGCTTCCATCTCGACGGCGAGGAAGCCGTATCGCTCCAGCATCGGGAACAGGTCGGAGCCGTCGGGCTCGTAGAAGAAATCGGCGGTGAAGATCGAACCGACGTGGGTGGTGAAGTCGTGGGTTTTGGCCTGCGCCGTGACCGCCTCGATCAACTCCCACGAGGCAACGGCTGGGAAGTCCCGACCCTGGAATCGGGTCCGGTTGACGCCGGAGTCGGTTCCGGCGGCCAGTCCGACCACCAAGTCACCGAGGTTCATGTGTTCGTGCAGCGCTCCACACGAACCGACCCGCACGATGCGCTCCACCCCGTAGTCCTTGATCAACTCCGTGGCGTAGATCTGAATCGAGGGAACGCCCATGCCCGAGCCTTGAACCGATACGGGATTGCCCTGGTAGGTCCCGGTGAAGCCGAGCATGTTGCGCACACCGTTGACCTGCTCGACATCATCGAAGTAGTTCTCGGCGATGTATTTCGCCCGTAGAGGGTCACCGGGCATCAAGACAGTTGGGGCGTAGGCACCTTCAGGTGCTTCGAGGTGGATCGTGCTCATTGCTGGACTCCGTTTCCAGATGGACGTGGTTGGCGCCGTCTCGCTCGGTGACGTTGGACCGGTCAGATTAGAGGGCAAAATGGTCGGATGGCAATGCGCCAAGATTGCAAACATTTCCAGAGCCGAAGCTACCCCAGTGGAGACACGATGCGAAAGTGTGTTCTCGATCTGGCTCCCGAGGCACCGTGGAACTGCCCGGCCGACTGCGCTTCGTACGAGCGGCGGATGGCCGACGTCAACTGGCGCCATGGCTCGTTGGTGACTCCGCCAACCCCCGACGCGCCCTCCAGTGTCGGCGAAGACGGGTCGATTTCGGCCCTACTTGACGAGGCCGAAGACATCATCAACAGCGTTGGTCCTGAGATTAGGGCCGAGGTTGAACGGGAGCGGGAAAAACAGGCTTGGAAAGAGGGCAGAGGCGGCTCCGGCAAACGGCGATGGTGGCCATTTGGCCGATAGCATTGGTCTACGTGACCGAACACTTTTCGCCCGACGTCCTCGCTGATTCTCCGGGCATCAAATCCCGCCCTGGGCGCCGGGAAGCAGCCGAAAAGGCTGCCGCCATGAGCGTGCCAAGCACCGAGATCGAGGAGTGGCGCTACAGCCCGATCGGTGAGCTGCCACTCGAGTCAACGCGGCCGGCGCTAGCCGCTCCCGCCGCCGCCGAGCAGGTACGCCGCGTCGACTCGGTCATCCCTGCTGCCAATCGGGCGGCCACCGTGGTTGTTCTCGACGGGTTCCCTGTAGCCGTCGAGGTCGATGAAGGCTGGGCGGCCAAAGGTCTGGAGGTTTCAGTTGATGATCAGAGGGTCGCTCCCGTAGGCGACGGCGAACCGACCATCTTCGACCAACTCCATCAGGCCTTCTCTCCCGGCGCAGTCGTGATCAGGGTTTCCGACGGCCTGGCCGTCGACCAGCCAATCGTCATCGCCAACCATCACGCAACCGATGAGGTTACAGCGTTTCCCGCACATAGTTGTGGAGGCCGGCGCCGACAGCGAGGCGAGCGTTGTGGAATGGCAGACATCGGTCTCGGGCCCAGGTGTAAGCGTGCCGATCGTCGAACTCGATGTGGCCGCCGCCGGGCGCCTCAACTACCTCACCGTTCAGGAAACCAGTGAGCAGTTCTGGTCACTAGGGCGCCAGCGATCGTCCGCCGGGTCTCAGGCCACCCTCACCACCGGTATCGCCTCGTTTGGTGGGAAGTACGCTCGTACTCGAACCGATTCTCGTCTTGTTGGTCGGGGCTCGTCGGCCAACATGATGACGGTGTACTACGGCGACGGTGATCAGGTCCACGACTTCCGAACCTTCCAGCATCATGATGCTCGTGACACTCGAAGCGAGTTGCTGTTCAAGGGTGCCCTCGACGACAAGTCGGGCTCGGTCTACACCGGTCTGATCCACATTCACCCCGACGGTGCCGGGTCTAACGCCTTCCAGACCAACCGCAACATCAAACTCAGTGATGACGCATGGGCTTGGTCGGTACCCAATCTTGAGATTGAGAACAACGATGTGCGATGCGCCCACGCATCCACCGTGAGTCCAGTCGACGACGACCAACGGTTTTACCTCGGAGCCAGGGGAGTGCCACCGGGTCCGGCCGACCGCCTGATCGTCGCTGGTTTCTTTAACGAGGTGATTGCCCGGATGCCGGTTGCCGCCGTTCGCCCCGAACTTCAACGAATGATTGCGGCCAAACTCGACCACCGGACGGTGTCGGAGTGAGCCACGAATTCGAACTTGGGCCGCTGAGCGACTTCGCTCCCGACTCGGCCCGTAGGGTCGACGTCGACGGCCATCGCCTGGCTGTGGTTCGCCTCGGTGACGACGTGTACGTCATCGGCGACCGCTGCTCCCACGCCGACTATTCCCTCGCCGAAGGTGAAGTCGATGCGGAGGAGAAGACTCTTGAGTGCTGGAAACACGGCTCTGCGTTCTCGCTTGAGACCGGTGAGCCCACATGTTTCCCGGCTACCAAACCCGTCCCCGTCTACACCGCCACGGTGGAAGGCGACATCATCAAGGTCAGCGTCGAATCCGGTGCGACTACTAGCGAGGCATAGGTCAGAATGAGCGAATCCAAACTCCGAATCAGTGGTCTGCGCGCCTCGGTCGCCGGCCAGGAAATCCTGAAGGGCATCGATCTCGAAATCGGGCCGGGCGAAGTTCATGCCGTCATGGGCCCCAACGGTGCCGGAAAATCAACTCTCTCGCATGTGATCATGGGCAAGCCCGGCTATGAGGTTCTTGCTGGCTCGGTCACGATCGACGGCGAAGAACTTCTTGAGCTGCCGACCTGGCGGCGAGCACAGGCCGGGCTGTTCCTGGCCATGCAATACCCCACTGAAGTGCCGGGCGTTTCGTTGATCGACGTGTTGCGGGCCGCCGGCGACGCAGCAGGGCACACACCCGATGACCTTGATCAGATCCTCGCTTCAGAGGCTGAACGCATCGGGTTCGATGATCAGTTCCTAAGCCGGGCCCTCAACGTCGACATGAGCGGTGGCGAGAAGAAGCGCAACGAAACACTGCAGCTCGGAGTGGTCAAACCCCGTTACGCCATACTCGACGAGCTCGACTCAGGCCTCGACGTCGACGCTCTACGTATCGTCGCCCGACGTGTTGAGGCCGCCACCGAAGAGGACAACCTCGGCGTATTGGTGATCACCCACTACAGCCGCCTGCTCGAAGAACTCAAGCCGGATTACGTACATGTGCTCGCCGGTGGCCGCATCGTGAAATCGGGCGGTCCCGAGTTGGCCGACGAACTCGAGGAGTCGGGCTATGCCGGCTACGTGGAGGAGGCTCCGGCTCCGGTCGCCGCTCCATCAGCCGCTGAACTCGATCCGTTTGCCGACCCGCTGGCCTAGACACACGGTCTAGTGCCCCGCCAGGTCGTCCACGGAACGAATCCGTGAACGACCTGTCGAGGCGCTAACGCTTGTTAGCGAGTACGAATACGAGCGGCCACCACTTCGGCGACCTTCGCCCCTTGGGCGACGCCTTCGTCGATCCCCATCGGATAGTGGATGCTGCCCCACAGCCGCGATAGCGCAGCCTCATTGGCTGCTTCCCAGAATGAGTTGAACCATCTGTCGGGGTAGCCGTTTTGGCGGCCGACGGTGTCGAGGAAGCCGACGTTGTCGCCGAGCAACGTTGTCAGCATGCCGGCCGCCGCCGCTGAACCGACCGAATGGCCCGAGGTGTATTCGGGGAAAGCCGGTGAGTTCACGAACGTGTTCCAGTTGCTGTCAATGAGCCTCTGCACATAGGTGACGGGCCGCAACAGGTTGGTGTCGTACTTCTCGGTCCAGCATGAGGTGAAACCGTCGGCGGTCGAGATAGCCGTGAGCGCCATGACCTCGGCCGCCCTGTCCAACGCCATGCCCTGATCTCCGATCACCGTGGCCGCAATGCGAATCCAGTGGCCTGCGGGAAGGCCGGTGGAACCGTCGGGATTGTCGCGCCAGAACAGCGCCAACAGCCGCTGTTCGTCGCTCGCCAGGAACGACGTCTCGTACACGATGTTGGCCTCATTCCAGAATGCCGAACCCACCTCCTCGGAGTACGGAACCGGTGGGATGGGCTTGCACTCGTCGTTGCGTTCCAGCGTAAACGAGAGCACCTCGCTCCAGTACGGTTCGATGGCCGAGCCAAAGTTTGGCGGAGTCCTGACCCACTTGTCAGGGCCGGTTGGTGGGATGTACGGCCGTCCGAGGATGTTGAGATAGCCGTCCCCGTCGGCCCGCGCCGCCACCCGTTGCCCCGTCGATTGGCCGACAGCGATTGATCGTCGCTGGATCGGCTCGGCCAGCGCATGTGACAGCGCTAGGCGACGGTCTTGGGCATAAGCGGTCAACGCCTGGCGAGAGGCATCCGAGCGGTCGCTGAACACGCCTGTGGCTGCAACAGCGATGGCTTCGTTCATAGCCAGCGGCCATGAGACCGCCTTTCCGCTGTGAGGAATGTGGGCCGAGCCAGCGAGAAATCCGTTCAGTTGGCCGGCGATCGAACGGAGATGCGGCGACCCCGCGGCCACCACCTCATATGCGGCTAGGAAAACGTGGGCGTAGGCGCGCGCCGCCGACGGTGGACTGAACCGTTCGGCCTTGACCTGGTCGTAGACGACGTCGGCCCAGCCCAATAGTTCGGTGGAGGCGAGAGATCTTGGCAATGCGCCGCCGCCGGCCTGAGACGCCGGATCGATGAGCAAACCAGGATCGCTCGCCGTAATCGGGAGTGGAGCCGCCGAGGCCACGCCGGACAATGCCGGCGTGGCCAGAGCGATGACCAAGCCTCCCGAGGATATTCGAGCCGTGCGGCTCAGGAACTCTCGACGGCCTAGTCGGTCGGTCACTTGATTCGTTCCTTGGATGTGTTGCTGAAGTTCGACATCGAGCCTCCCGACAGGTCGGGATCGAATGTCATTCCTCCGATGAAACCGTCGACCGAAGCCTGGCGGTAGGTGGAACGCTCGCTGAAGGAGTAAGTCACACCGTCTTCGCTGTAGCGGTAGGTCTGACGTTGCTTGGCCAGATCACCCACGCCGGTCCAGGTCATCTCAACCGGGGGCTCTCCGACCACACTTCCGCCTTCGCCGTGGAACCCGCCCGACTCCACGACGAGCGTTCCCGTCAGCGTTGCGCTGCTCAGCTTCTTGTCGATGGTCAGAACCATGTCCTGGCCGTATCCGAATCGGCTACCCATGTAGATGCAGCCGAATTCCTCCTCGAACGGTTCTTCTTCCTCCACTGCGTCATCAGCTGCGGCTTCCTCCACGAATCCGTGAGGTCCGCCCCCGTATGGCGTCTGACCCTCTTCGCAATCAAAATCGTCGATGAACGCGAACACGTCGACGTAGTCGTCGCTCTGCTCATAGGCGTAGAGGAAGCCGATGTGGACGTTGCCGAACTCACTGGAACCGACGGGAGTTCCGTCGATCTGGGTCCAATAGGCGTCAACGGCTGTGCCTGTCGACTTTGAGAAAAACTTGCTGCCGGCCGATGACGGGACGGTAGTAAAACCAATAATGCTCACAATGAGCGCGACAAATACTGCTATTCGACGAACCATTTACTGCTCCTTTGATCCGGTATGACGGGCGCGTCAAATCAGGGCAAAAAGTTCGAATCTTAACAAGGTCCAAGCGGCCCGGACGTCAGCATCCGCAATCGCTCGGCCACGTTGGCCGAAGCTTGCTTTGTAACTGGTACTTCCCTCCATGTGCCCTATCTACACTGAGATCGGTCAGATGGGATGAGAGGATCGTACAACAGAGATTTGGGGAATTGATTTCACCCCAGCACGGAAATTTGTTTTGAATCTATACGTCTGCTGCTGCCAGCTCGTCGAACGCCTGACTTAGGGTGTTCCAGCTAAGTGTGGCGCACTTGATACGCACCGGGAATTTCACCACACCCCGTAGCGCGTCCAGATCGCCGAGAGGAAGTTCGGCATTGGCAACGCCGGCCTCGTCAGCCTCCGCTTCGGAGCCGTCACCACCGATCTCGGTCTCGTGAATCGACATCATCGACTTGAACTGAGATGTTAATGCTCGGGCATCGTCGATCGACTTACCCTTGACGGCGGCCGACATCATCGACGCCGAGGACTGCGAGATCGAACAGCCCTGGCCGCCGATCTTGATGTCGGCGATGGTGCCGTCGTCAGCCACGTCGACGTAGACAACGATCTCATCCCCGCATAGCGGGTTGAACCCTTCACTGCGGTGAGCAGGGGGAGTTTCGAGCTCGCCCTTGTTCCGGGGGTTCCGATAATGGTCCAGAATGATTTCGCGGTACAGATCTTCCAGGCTGGACATGGATCGTGGCCTTTCTGTGCTGATCGGCGGTGCTGATCGAGCGGGATTCGAAAGAGGGTCGGTTAGAGGGCGAAGAAGTCTCGGGCTGATTTCAGGGCCTCGGCCAGGGCGTCGACGTCTTCTTCGTCGTTGTAAACGTAGAAGCTGGCTCGGGCGGTGGCCGCCACGCCGAAATGGCGCATCAACGGCTTGGCACAGTGGTGGCCCGGCCGCACACATACTGCGTGCTCATCGAGCACCTGGCTGATGTCGTGGGCATGCACGTCTGCCAGTTCGAGCGACAGAACGCCGCCCCTTGATGCGGGCTCTGCCGGACCGTGAATCGTTAAATCGTCGCCGAGCTCGGCCGTAAGCTTTCGGAGGGCATAGGCAGTGAGGGAAACCTCGTGGGCTCGAACGTTGTCCATCCCGATCGCGTCGAGATAGTCGATGGCGGCGGCCAATCCAACGGCCTCGGCAATCGGGGGAGTGCCGGCCTCGAACTTGCCGGGTGCTGCAGTGGGGGTAAACCCCTCCGTAGTGACGTTGAGGATCATCCCGCCGCCACCAAGGAACGGTGGCATCGAGTCGAGCAATTCATACCGGCCCCACAGCACACCGATACCGGAAGGCCCGAGCATCTTGTGGCTGCTGAAGGCCACGAAGTCGGCTCCCATGTCGGCGACGTTGGTGGGAAGGTGGGGAACGAACTGGCACGCGTCGACGACGGTGATCGCTCCGGCCGCTTTGGCCGCTTCGACTATCTGGTCGATCGGCGTGATTGCGCCGGTGACGTTCGACATCGCGGTGAAGGCCACCAGCTTGGCTCCGTCGACGATCGTGGACAGATCGCTGAGATCGAGTTGGCCGTCGTCGGTCACTGGGATCCAACGAATCTCGAAGCCTATTTCGGCTGCCAGCATCTGCCACGGAACGATGTTGGCATGGTGCTCAAGCATCGTGAGCACGACGGCGTCGCCGGGCCCAAGGTTGGCTCGACCCCAACTGCCGGCCACGAGGTTCAAAGCCTCGGTGGCGTTTTTGGTGAAGACGATCTCGTCGGCGCTAGTGGCACCGATGAATTGAGCGACCCGATTGCGGGCATGTTCATAGGCGTTTGTTGCCCGCTCCGCGACCTGGTACACGCCTCGGTGCACGTTGGCGTAACTGGAGTGATAGAAGTCGGTCATGGCATCGGTGACCTGGCGAGGCCGCTGCGACGAGGCCGCCGAATCCAGGAACACCAGGCGGCGGCCGTTCTGGACCTGATCGAGAATCGGGAAGTCCTTGCGAATGGTCGCCACATCGAGCTTGTGCTCGGCGGACTCCGCCGTTTGTTTGACAGGCGAACCTGTCTCCGCGCTGCTCACTTGAAGCTCTCGTAGCCGTCGGTCTCAAGTTGAGCCGCCAGTTCCATGCCGCCGGAGGCGACGATCCGACCGTCGATCAGCACGTGCACGAAATCAGGCTGCAGGTGGTCGAGGAGGCGCTGGTAGTGGGTGATGGCCAGCGTGCCGAGTGCGGGTCGCTCCTGCTTGATCGCCCGAACACCTTGGGCCACTGTCTTCAGGGCGTCGATATCGAGGCCGGAGTCGGTCTCGTCGAGGATGGCCATCTCGGGTTCGAGTACAGCCATCTGCAGGATTTCATTTCGTTTCTTCTCGCCGCCGGAGAAACCTTCGTTGACGTAACGCTCCATGAACGAGGAATCCATCGAGAGGCGCTCCATCCACTCCATCAACGCCAGGCGGAGTTCTAGAACACTCATCTCCATACCCTTCCGGGCGCTGAGCGCCTGTCGGAGGAAATTGAGCACCGAAACGCCGGCGATCTCCTGCGGGTACTGAAAGGCCAGGAAGAGCCCGGCCTTGCCGCGCACGTCGGTGTCCCAATCGGTGATGTCATCGCCGCGGAAGACGATTCGTCCCGAGGTCACCTCGTATTCAGGTGAGCCCAGCAAGGCTGAGGCCAAGGTCGACTTGCCGGACCCGTTCGGACCCATGAGGGCGTGAATCTCGCCCGGATTAATGGTCAGCGAGACACCTTTGAGAATCTCGATTCCGGGCTCTTCGCCCGAATCGGTTTCAACTGGGGGAGTGGAGACGTGGAGGTCTTCAATCTCGAACAACGGAGCATCGGCCATGGCCTCAAGTGTACGACCGCGGTACGAGGTCCCGACCTATTTACACGATCTCCGTAGTGGAAAATATTCAGCTTGGCAGGCGGGCCTACCAGCCCCGGTCAACCCACTCCTGGAGATGCGGACGTTCGGTGCCGATCGTGGTGTCGTCGCCATGCCCGGGCAGCACCAACGTGTCGGCCGGGAGGGTGAAGAGACGCTGATCAATCGAGTCGATAATGGTGGCGAAGTCTCCACCTTCGAACTTGGTCGCCCCTGGTCCTCCCGGGAACAACGTGTCGCCGCTGAACAGCAGCGGCTTGTCGACAAGCTTGAAACAAATCGATCCGGGCGTGTGTCCGGGAGTTGTGATCGTGTGTAGGCGGGACCGACCAACTTGAATCATCGTGTCGTCTTCGAGCAGGTAGTCGTACGACGGCAGCATGGCGGCATCGGCAGCCGTCACCCCCACCTCGTAGCCGGCGTCCCGCACCTGAGGCACAGCCTGGATGTGATCCCAGTGACCGTGGGTTTCGAGCACCGTGCGAACTCCCAGTGTCTGGCACAGCTCGAGTAACATCTCGTGTTCGTTGGCGGCATCGAGCAAAACGGCGTCGCCGGTATGGCGGCAACGAATAACGAAAACGTTGTTGTCGTAGGGCCCCACCACAACCTTGTGGACCTCGATGTCCGTATCGTTCCAATGCAACGTCTGCGTCACGTCAACCATCTGATCGATCTTAGTTCCCTCGACGGGACGTGTGATAGTGCGGACGTTGACGCTGGACGCCGGCGTGGGCCGACGACCCCAGGTGCCGGTGAGATCTGCCTATAAAGCCGCTGGGCCAGCGGGCGGCTGAGAGTCGACAAGTGTGCTCTATCGGAGCGACACCTCCAGTTCTACCGTGATGGCAGTTGGTCATGAACCGAGGAGTTTCGATGGCTTATCGCCCAAACAATTCGCCCACCGGATCGCTACTTTCAACCGGAGGTTTGGTCCTAGCTCTATGTCTCGGATCTTGGTGGACCGCCACCGCGGTCATGGCCGGTGACGTTGCCGGAACGCTGGCCCGTTTTGCCGTGTCGATCGCTGCTGGTATGTACTATCTCATCCTCATGCGAGCCGCCAGGACCGTTCGTTAGTCGACCTCGCCGGCCACGGTCGGTCAGCCCGACTGAGTTCCAAGGGTGCCAAGCGGACCATGATCTGGTGTACTTGTTGCCGTGAGTGCTGATCTTCGGGAAATTGCGCTGCGTCGAGGTCGCCGCCGGTCGTCGTTGATGATGTATCGGACCTTTCGAGGGTTCCTGCGTCGAGTCGTGAACCCGTTTGTCGGAATGCGGTCCGAAAACACCGATGTCCTCGATCTGCCCGGCGCAACCATCCTGGCTCCGGTTCACCGATCGCATCTCGACAGCGTGTTGATCGCCACCCACAGCTCTCGCCGGATCAGAGCCTTGGGAAAGCAGTCGCTGTTCACCACCCCCGGTGTGTCATACGTGTGTGCCGCCCTGGGAGCCATTCCGGTCAAACGAGGCCATGCCGACAAAGACGCTATGAAAGCGGCTCTTGACCTCCTGAATGATGGCGAGACGATGATTGTGTTTCCCGAAGGCGGTCGGCAGTACGGCAACGAGATCGGAGAGCTCTTCGACGGCGCGGCCTGGTTGGCCGCTCGCTCGGGAGCGCGGGTCATCCCAATAGGCGTCGCTGGGACTGAAGCCGTGCTGCCACAAGGATCGAACATGCCGAAACGAGCCACGGTGGCGATCTCGGTCGCTGATCCCATGGCCCCACCGACCGGGACCGATGGTCGCCGGGCCAATCGCGAGCAACTTCAAGCCTTTACAGAACAGCTACGGGAGAACTTGCAGAAGGCTCAGGATCGTGCCGTCGACCTGGCGGCACAGTAGCGCGGACGGGGCAAGGAGTTGCTGGGTGACACTGGGCGCTATTGGCTCTTAGGCCCGCGGCCTGCGAGCCACATGGCAACAAACCCGGCGAGCGCTTTGCCGGACGAGAGCGGTTCGATCCGCGCCACCGGGTTGGCGTCGGATTCACGGCCTGAATCAGGACCATCGCCCGCCGGGGTCTCGACTGCGGCGTTCACCTCCGCACCAACAATCACAGCCAGAGCAGCCAATTGCATGAAGACCATCAGCACGGCGATACTGCCAAGCAGACCGTAGGAGGGCGGAAGCTCGCCGACATTTGACGTGTAAAGGCTCAACGCCAGGCTGAAGAGAACCAGAAGGCCGACTGCCACCAACGAACCTGGATTCAGCCAAGGAGTGGGGGTCTCGCGGCGGGGCCCGTAGCGGTACAGCACGGTGACTCCGGCGGTAAACAAAGCAACCGCCAGAGGCAAGCGCAGCAGGCCGATGGCCGTCTCAACGCCACCGCCCAGGTCGAACTCATCGAGCACGATAGGCACCGCGCTGATAAGCGACATGGTCACCGCCAGCAACACGATGGCGGCCGCCGTGAAGCCGTAGCTGATGATTCGCACGAGCCATCCCGGCCGCTTTTCTACGGTTTCGTAGGCCAGGCCAATGGCGCCGAGCAGTTTCTGCACCGTACCTGAGGCCGAAAACAGCGCAACCACAATTGAGCCGATGATGACGAGTGGTGCCGAACCCTGCATGCTGTCGACGATGTCGCTGATCAGATCGGTGATCAACGCCTGCGTGTCGTCGTCGAGCGCACCGGCGGCCTCACGAACCTGTTCCTCGATCTGGGAGGCGTCGTTGGTCACCAACGCGTAGGTGGCGACCAACGCCGTCAACACCGGAATCAACGTAAGCATGCCGTAGAAGGCGATCCCGGCGGCTGTGACGGTCACATTGTGGGCACCGATCCGCCGGAGTAGTTCCTTGAAGATGGATTTCATGGTGACTTCATGCTGGTGGTGATTCTCGGCTCATTCGTTCAACAGTAACTTCCAAGCTTGTCGGATGGGGACTATCTTCAACGGCAATGTCTCAAGAAATCCCGGCTGAAGAATCACCGTCCAAAGAAACCCAGTGGTTGTGGAAGTCATCGGTGGAAGCAATCCGTACTACCAACATCGACCGATTTCGGCGCGCCGTAAGACCCGAAGCCGCCGACAGCGATGAGCTTTGGCAGTGGTCGGTGGATGAGCCAGGCCGCTTCTGGCGGTCGGTCTGGGATTGGTGCGGTCTGGTAGGCGATCCGGGGGAACGCGATGTCGAAGTTGGAGATCTCTTCCGGCACACCACATTCCTACCTGACGCCGAAGTGAATTTCGCCGAGAATCTCCTGGCCGATCGGGCGGGCGCCGGTGAGCACGCGATCATCGCCATCGACGAGGACGGCACCGAGATCCTGGTGAGCTGGGACGAGCTCCGATCCCAAACGGCAGCGATGACCGCGGCCCTGAAGGAAATGGGAGTTGTGGCCGGCGATCGTGTTGCCGCTTGGATGCCTCATCGGGTGGAGACCATCGTGATGTTCTTGGCTGCCGCATCCATCGGTGCGGTGTTCACCTCGACGTCCAGTGATTTCGGTGTCGACGGTGTGCTCGATCGCTTCGGGCAGACCACACCGAAGGTGCTGTTGGCCGCCGACGGTTATCGCTACGGCGGGAAGCAGTTTGCGCTCTTGGACCGCCTCGACGAAATCGCCGCTCAGTTACCCTCCGTCGAAAATGTGGTTGTCGTCGGCAACCTCAGCTCATCTCCGGAGTTGGCCGACGGGCACCATCTGTTCGCTGACTTGATCGACCGTCACGCCGGAGCAAAACCGGATTTCGCCTCTCTGCCCGCGAACCATCCGCTCTACATCCTCTATTCCTCCGGCACCACCGGCAAACCCAAGTGCATCGTTCACCGGACAGGCGGGGTGTTGCTGAAACACGCCACCGAGCAGCACCTCCACTCCGACATCTCCGCCGGCGACGTTGTGTTCTACTTCACCACCTGCGGCTGGATGATGTGGAACTGGCTCGTCTCGTGCCTGGGCACCGGCGCCACCATCGTGCTGTATGACGGTAACCCTGCCTACCCGACGGTGGCCCGTTTGTTTGAAATGGCGGAGCGACACGGCGTCACGCTGTTCGGGATCTCGGCCAAGTTCATCGACAGTGTGATGAAATCGGGCTACCGGCCTGTGGAACACCACGATCTGTCGAGCATCAAAAGCATCTGTTCCACCGGTTCGCCGCTAAGCCACGAAGGATTTGGGTGGATTTATGAGGCCATCGGTGCCGATTTGCACCTGGCGTCGATTTCGGGTGGCACCGATCTGTGCGGATGTCTCGTAACCGGTGACCCCACAAAGCCGGTATATGCCGGTCAGATCCAAAGCCGGGGCCTCGGTATGGACATCCAGGTCTACGACGAGATGGGAGGCCCGGTCGGACCGGGGGAGAAGGGCGAGCTTGTCTGTGTGAACCCTTTCCCCTCCATGCCTCTTGAGTTCTGGGATGACCCAGGCGAGGAACGCTATCACGCCGCCTACTTCGACAAGTTCGACGATGTCTGGGCGCACGGTGACTACGCAGCTTGGACTCCGGAAGGGGGCATGATCATCTTTGGACGGTCCGACGCCACCCTCAACGCCTCCGGAGTGCGGATCGGCACGGCTGAGATCTACCGGATCGTCGAGCAGCGCGATGAGGTCATCGAGGCCATCGCTGTCGCCCAGGAATACGACAACGACAGTCGGATTGTTCTCTTTGTCCGGCTTGCCGATGGGCACCATCTCGACGACGAGCTGGTGGCAGCATTGCGCAGCGACCTTCGCACCAAAGGTTCACCCCGTCACGTCCCGGCCAAGATCCTGGCGGTCGGCGACATCCCCCGAACCCGCTCGGGCAAGATCGTGGAGTTGGCGGTCACCGAAGTGGTGCACGGCCGGCCGGTGAAGAATCGCGAAGCTCTGGCCAATCCGGAAGCCCTGGAGTTGTTTGCCGATCGGGCTGAACTGGCCTGACAGGCGCCGTTCGGGCGGTTACCACCCGCCGCTTACTCGGCTGTTTTGGCGGTCTGCGGTTCGGAGGCCCGCTTAACCAGCCAATCGAAGATCAGCTCGTGTTGGTTGTGCATCTCGGGATGCCACTGAACGCCCAGAGCCTGATGGCCTTCGATTTCGATGGCTTCGATCGTGCCGTCTTCGGCCCGTCCGCTGATGATGGTGGAAGGTCCGATTCGGTCGACAGCCTGATGGTGTAGCGAGTTCACCTCAAGAAGATCCTGACCGTAGATCTCGCTCAACAGGGTTCCGGGCTCGACGGTCACCCGGTGAACCTTGACGTGCGGTTCCACGTCGTAGCGGGCGTGGCTGGGTAGATGCTGTTGCAGGGTGCCACCGGCGTACACGTTTAGTAGCTGGATCCCTCGACAGATGCCAAGGACGGGCAGGTCCTGGGCCAGCGCCGAGCCCAATAGGGCAATCTCGTATTCGTCCCTGGCGGGTTCGTACTCGCCGTTGCCGTCGGGTTCGGCGCCGTAGCGCTCCGGTTCGATATCTGCGCCCCCGGTCAAAATCAATCCGTCGAGGTGAGCGACGAACTCGGTTGGGTTGGCATCGATGGGAAGATGAATTGGAAGACCACCGGCATTCAAAACACTCTGCGCGTACCCGGCGAAATAGACATCGAGCTCAACATCGCCCATCGATTCGGCCGTACCAGCCAGCTCCGACACCTTGCGACGACGTCCCGGCAGGCCGATGAGAGGACGGGTCTTTACGCTCGCAACCATAGCTGGGAGTGTAATGGTGGCCATCGACGTAATGCCGACGGTTTCTTCGAATAGCAAACACAGTTGATCTACTGCCTCTCCAGCGTTTGTCTCCGGGCTTGAGGCAGCGGGGAACAGCCTAAAGGAGCTTGTGTTCGCGGCGTTGCTGCCGATGAGAGTCGTGAGATTCCAATCCCCGTACCCGGCCGCCCGTTCCCCACGTTCGACGATTCTCTCGTCGCAACCCGGAGTGGTTCAGCTTGGAGGTTTCCCCGGTGACTGACACCTATCGTCGATATCGAGTGCTTTGGCCCGACCAATTCGGGCTGCCTCGGGGCAAGTACTTGCCGCTCGAATCGGCTCGCCAGGGAACCTGGTTCAGTTCCGCAGTATTCATGCAGAGCTACGACCAGAACCTCTACGGGGTGGAAGTCGGGCTAAGGCCGGGTGGGCTGCCCGATCTTCAGGCCTACTGTCGACTTGGAGAGGCTCGGCCCGGGTGGGAGCCGGAAACCGGCGTTCTCGTTGCTGACCTGTACTACGGCAAGGAGCCGTATCCGCTGTCACCTCGCCACGCGCTCCGATCGGCGGTGCAGGTATGGCACGATCAGCGGCTGAATCCGACGCTGGGTGCCGGTATCAGTGGCTACATCCTGCAGCCGGCTCGGGATGAGGCTGGCGGTTGGGAGCCCTATCCCACAACATCGGCGTATCTCTACGGCACGGGGGCCATGGCTGATCCCAGCGGACTGCTGTATGAAATCATGGATACTGCGGAATCATGTGGCTTGTCCATCGAGTCGGTGAGCACCGACCTCGACACGCCGCAGTTCGAGATCGTCCTACCGATGGGTGATGCCGTCGAAACGATCGATTCGTTGTTTCTGATCCGGGAACTGGCTCGGGAGATGGCCAACGAACGAGATCTCAAGATCACGTTCTTGCCCAAGCCGTTGATGGACCGTGGCGGTAGCGGCATGAACCTGTCGATGGCTCTGTACGACGAATCCGGCAACAACCGCTTCTCCGATCCTGAAGCGCCGGACGGCCTATCGGCCTTATGTCGAACGGCCATGGGTGGTGTGCTTCGACATCACGAAGCCCTAACGGCCTTGGCCGGCCCGATTGTGAACAGCTACAAGCGGTTCAGGGGTCGAGACATCATCGGCATGAAACCGTCGTGGGGTTACGACCATCGTTTCGCCACGCTACGGGTGCCGCCGCTGCGAAATCAGGACACTCGAATCCAGTATCGACTGGCTGACGCATCGGCCAATCCCTACCTCATGGCTGCCGGGCTGCTCCAGGCAACAAGAATCGGTGATAAGAGCCGCATCAACCCGGGGAAGAGCCTCAACGACTACCGAGAAGAAGATGGTGACGACGGCCGCACCGTTCCCGAAACACTCTTGGCCGCAGTTGACGCCCTTCGAAACGACGGCGAACTCAGAGCCGCCCTGGGGTCGCAGCTGGTCGACAACTACTGTCAGCTCAAGTCCATAGAGTGGGAAAGTTTCGTCGACTCGGAGCCTCGATGGGCCGACAAGATTGACGAGTTCTCCGAGTGGGAGACCAAGACCTACCTCCCGTATCACTAAGGCCATCATCAGGGTGCATCACTGAGTGTGGCCGGTGGGCCCGAACCGAGCGGTAGATTTGAAACCATGCGCGTGCGTGCTCCAGGATCCTCAGCCAACATCGGCCCCGGCTTCGACGTACTCGGCCTGTCGGTGGCGAGATACGTGTGGGCCAATGACGACGGTGAGGGTACGCACTGCTGGCCCGAGCACATCGCCCGGATTGCGTACGAGGAAGCCGGCGGCAAAGGCGACTTGTGGTTCGACTTCGAGTTGGAACCGAGCCGAGGACTGGGTTTCTCGGCTGCCGCCAGAGCCGCCGGGGCCATGCTGGCCAATCTGCAGGCCGGTTACGACGTGGCCGAAGCACAACATCGGGCCTACGAGGTGGTGGCCGAAATCGAGGGTCACGGTGACAACGCCGCACCTTGCGTGTTTGGCGGCATGTTCATCATTGCCGGCGACGTCTATCACCGGTTGTCAGGTGTGCTCCCCGGCAACCTGCTTTTCTGGGTGCCCGATCTTGAGACGTCAACCGATCACTCACGACTCAACTTGACCACCGAGGTGCCCCGGGCCGATGCGATCTTCAACCTCGGCCGTCTTGGTCTATTGATGGCTGCCGTCTACGAGCAGCGTCTCGATCTGCTGGCCACCGCAACCCAGGACCGGCTCCACCAGCCACCTCGATTCATCGACTGTGAGCCGGCAGCCAAGGCCTACGAAATCGCCCTTCAGGCCGGTGCTGCGGCGGCGTGGCTCAGTGGCTCCGGTCCAACCGTCGGAATTGTGGTCGACGATGCGAGCAAGGTAGCCGTGACAAACGCTCTGGCCGAGAGCGGGGTTGTGCACGAGCTTGCCGTGGATGAGGTTGGAGCGATGCCGGTCTAGCGATTCGGCCGACGCTTCTCAGCCTTCGCTCGGTACCAGTTTTGACTGGTCTTCGTCGCACGCCCAACTTGGCGGCGCCGGTTGCTCGGTCCAGTCGGCGATGAAGGTTTCGATCTCCGTACCGGACACGGCCCAGCTCTCGCCATTGTCGTCGGCCGTCACGGCAAAGAGCAGACCAACAAGATCGACGCCGTTCCAGACGCCGGCTCCGCTGTCGCCAACCTCCGTGACGGCGTTGATCAGAAAGCCCAGGCGCTCCACCCGGTCGGCTTGACGCACCTCGTCGGTCACGATCGTGGCCGTTCGGGTTATCACCCCGCTCGTGATTCCCGGTTTGGCCACTCCCCGGATCTCAACCAGCATGTCAACCTCCGGAGCGGTGAACGAAACGTTGAAAGGCGCCTCCGAGTTGCCCTGGTTCGTGGTGCTGGTGAGCGAGAGCAACGCCAGGTCGCTTCTCGTGTCGAACGCCACAACGGTGGCCCGACTGGCCGGATCAGCTGTGGCCAGCAGCCTGGTGGCGGAGAACTCGGGCCACTGTCGGGTTGTTGGCAACGACTCGAGCGGCATCACGTTCACGTGGCTTGAGCCCGCCACTGCGTGAGCAACCGTGAGGACAAGACCATCGGCCAAAAGCACGCCGGATCCGATGGCGTCGGAGGAATGTCCACATCCCGAGGCGACGACGGCAACCGCGACTGCCGGGTCAGGATTTGAAGGCGCCGGCCTCGAGGTTTCGGTTGCCATCTCACCATCGGGTTGCGGAGCGGACTGGCACGAGCCAAGCAGCAGCACAGCGACAAGACATCGAGCGACAACGGGCATTTCTCGACCGTAGCCCTACGATGCAACACGTGCGACGGCGACTTCTCATTCAGTCGGTTCTACCTCATTTGCCCGATGACGAACGGCTGATCGGCGCGGTCTCGGTGTGGACGGTGAGTATTCGAACCATGCTCGGAGCAGCGTTCGGAGGTCTCATGACGTTCATCACGCTGGGCATCGTGGCCGATATTCCAATCGAGGCCACGGCCGCTTGGTCGCTGCTCCTGGCTGTCAGCGTCGGCGTGCTGCTCACCGACTCTCGGGTGGTTGCCTTGACCGACGACGGTTTTGTTCTGCTAGCGGGATCACCGATCCGAAACGTCGCCACCAAGCTCATTTCCCGGCTTTCCGATGACGCGGCGCCTCGCAAGCTGGGTGGCAATCTCGCCATAAGCGACTGGACCATCGACGGGCGCACGTACTCGGTGTCCAAACGGGAGGAGAAGGAGCTGGAGCGGCTCCTGGCCTACAGCGGCAGTGATGCCGATCGATAGCAGGTCTACCAACGCCTGCCCCAGTGATTAGGGCAACTGCTCGTCGTCGATATCGGTGGTGGCTGGGTCGGTGACCGGATCCACCGCAGGTTCAAGCAACTGGGCGGCGTCGCCGCCATCGAGTAGCGGCATACGAGCCAGGTCAGCCTCGACATCAACTGGATCGTCGAGGTGGAGCGCGCCGATCACCTGCAGGTAGTCGGTGTGGGCCTGGATCACGGCTGCTATCTCCTGGGTGGTGACATCAAGACCGATGGTTTCGCATCGCTCTTGCACATAGGCCAACGGATCGAACTGCTCGAAAATGATCGGGATTGAGTCCGACGAAGCCGGTGCCCAGTGATACGCCTGCACCCACTCCAGGTGTAGCCGGTGCAGGCGACGCAAGTCGTCGTAGCTCAATGACGCTGTGGCCCAATCGGGGAGAGCCTGGGCGCAGAACTCGATGGCCTCGTGGCCGTCAATGATCACCTGAGCAGGCATGGCCTCGGTGGTGCCGACGGCGTGCCCGACCGCCACGAATGCCACGACGATCACCACCAATGCGGCCACAACGATCAGAGCGACTTCCACTACGTCAAACCTATCGTCAACTACCGCCTGGCGTTCCAGGCGCGAACCGGCTCCCGAGTCTGTCGAAGACGCCGGGAGCCGATCCTCATTACCTTATTGGGGAGGCTGTCACCGAGCCGGAGGCTCGGTTTACCGAGTTGCGTTCCGCAACTCCTGTGGTTTGGGTTTTGTACCTGGAGATCGATTGTGTGGTCTTCAGGCTGTCACCGAGCCGGAGGCTCGGTTTACCGAGTTGCGTTCCGCAACTCCTGTGGTTTGGGTTTTGTACCTGGAGATCGATTGTGTGGTCTTCAGGCTGTCACCGAGTTGCGTTCCGCAACTCCTGTGGTTTGGGTTTTGTACCTGGAGATCGATCGTGTGGTCTTCAGGCTGTCACCGAGCCGGAGGCTCGGTTTACCGAGTTGCGTGTCAGGCTGTCACCGAGCCGGAGGCTCGGTTTACCGGAGCTACAAGCCGATGCGCTGGGCCAGCAGCTCTCGGTGGTAGGAAGGATCGCCGAACATCAGCTCAGAGCTCTTGGCTCGCTTGAAGTACAGGTGAGCAGGATGTTCCCAGGTGAAGCCGATGCCGCCGTGGATCTGAATATTCTCAGCTGCGGCGTGGAAGTAGGCTTCGGAGCAGTAGGCCTTCGCCAGCGAGGCGACCGACGGCAGCTCGTCGTTCATCTCCGACGCACACCACATTGCGTAGTAGGCGGCAGATTTGGCCGATTCGACCTCAAGCAGCATGTCGGCACACTTGTGTTTGATGGCCTGGAACGAACCAATCGGCCGACCGAACTGCACACGATCCTTGGCGTATTGAACAGCCATGTCGAGCACGAACTGAGCGCCGCCCACCTGCTCTGCGGCCAGCGCAACGGCGGCAAGATCCAGCATCGTCGACAGGGTGTTCCAGCCGTCTCCGTCCGTGCCGATCAGGGTGGCCGGCGTGTTCTCGAAGGTGACCTTGGCCTGTTTGCGGGTCTGATCCATGGTGGCCAGCGATTCCCGAGTGATGCCCGAGGCGTCGCCGTCGACGGCGAACAGGCTCACTCCTGCACCGGTGCGAGCGGCGACAAGCATCAAGTTGGCCACGTGGCCGTCGATTACAAACGACTTGGTGCCAGACAGCGTGTGCCCGTCGCCGGCGGAAGCGGCTTCCATGGTGATGCCCGACTCATCCCAACGGCCGTTCTCCTCGGTAAAGGCGACGGTCGCGATGGTCTCTCCGGAAGCGATGCCAGGGAGATGAGCCTTCTTGGCATCATCATCTCCGGAGTTGAGCAAGGCGGCGGTGGCCATGACCCCGGAGAAGAAGGGAGCGCACAGCAGGGCCCGTCCCATTTCCTCGAGAACCACTCCGAGTTCGACGAACCCGTAGCCCTGTCCACCAAACTCCTCGGGGATGATCATGCTCTGGAGGCCGAGCTGTTCAGCCATCTGGGACCAGACGGCGTCGTCGTAGCCTTTTTCGGTTTCCATTTGCTCCCGAACGGCGGCTTCGGACGACTTGTCCTCCAGGAACGAGCGCACGAACTGGCGCAGCTGTTCTTGTTCTTCTGAGAAGGCAAAGTTCATAGCCGGTCACTGTAGGCCCGGGGTCGTCAACCGGCCAAATCACACTGTGTACACCTGAGTACGCATCAAGGCTGTGTTGGGATTACGATGGAAAAATGCTCTCAATCGGAACCCGCGAACTTCGGTCGGCCTTGGCCGAGCACATTCGTCGTGCCGCCGACGGCGAACGGTTTGTGATTACCGTCGACCGCAAGCCAGTGGCTCAGTTGGGTCCGATCGATCCGCCGTCGTCTGGTCCGCTCAGTCTTGAAGACGCGGCAAGCGTGGGACTGGTGCGGCGTCCTGCCGTTGGCTCCGCCAAAGCGGACTACGAGGACCAGCCGGTCGGGTTTGAGGCGTTTGCCATCGACACGCGGGTTGATCGAATCTTGCGGCAGGTGCGGGGATGATCCGTCCGTCGGGTGAAGCGTTCGATGTGCCTTTGGTGGTGGACACCTCGGCCTTGTTGTGCCGCTATCTCTCCGACCCTCGGCGGGCGGCGGTTGAGCAAATGGTCGGAGCCGCTCGCTATCCGGTGGTCACCTCACTGGCCAGGACGGAGGTGGCGATGGGCCTTCACCTGGCGGCCCGGCGAACAGCTGACGTGAGGGGCATGCCTAGCGCAGTCTGGGCGAAGCTGGCCGCCGACTGGAGTCGGTTCTGGATCGTCGACGTGGCCGTTGATGGGGTGGATGGTGTGCGGGCGGCGGAGGTCGGTGCCGAGTACGGCCTGAATCTGGCGAACGCTTTGCATCTGGTGGCCATGGACCGGTTGCCGCGGCCCGTGCGATTGTTAACGTTCGACGACCGTCAAGTTGCCGCCGCCGCTGATCTTGGCATCGAAATCGTCGAAGCCGGGTCGGCGGCTACGGCACACGGGCTGTTGGCCTAGAGCGCTATTGCCAGCTAAAGCTTCGGGGCGATGGCGTCGCCCGGTAGTGGACCTTCGGGGTAGAGTGCATCCTGGAATCGCCGCATGCCGGTGAGCCATCGCTCCACGTCGCTGCCCTTGCGGCGCACGTACTCAGCGACCTCAGGGTGGGGGAGGATCCAGAATCGATTCTCACCAATGGCTTCGAGGCAAAGGCGCGCCACCTCATCGGCTTCGACGATGCCGTCGGCGGCGGCCACCCCGGAGTCGAGGTCGAAGTCTGCCTCGGCTCCAGGATGATTCGGACTGTTGGCAATGATGTTTGTTCTCACCGCCTGCGGGCAAAGCACCGACACCCCGATGCCTTGATGGTGGTGAGTGATCGACAACCACTCGGCCAGCGACACCGCAGCATGTTTGGTGACGGCGTAGGAGACCGAACCGATCTGGGTCAACAAGCCGGCGGCCGAAGCGGTGTTGAGGAGATAGCCCTCACCTTTGGCGATCATTGACGGCAATACCGCCCTGGCGGCGTAGACGTGAGACATCACGTGGACTTCCCACATCTTGTTGAAGATTTCGTTCGACTCCTCGATCCCGCCGACGGTGACAAAACCGGCGTTTGAGCAGAACAGGTCGATCGGTCCGTGAGCGTCCTCGGTCTCGGCCACCAGATGTTGGATGGCCGCCTCGTCGGATACATCGATGCTGTAACCGCTACCGCCGACGGCGTCGGCCACTCGAGAGGCCTCGTCGCCGTTTAGGTCGGCGACGACAACGTGGCGTGCTCCGGCCTGATGGGCGGCCACACAAAGCGCTTCACCGATGCCCGACCCGCCTCCGGTAACCACTACAACTCGATCATTCAGCTCCATCCAGGGAACCCTAGTTTGTTGGGGCGTGTACTTGCGATTTCGTGTCAAGTTCACCAGTTTGCCGAAGGCAAACTGCAAGCGAGACGCTCCGCGTCGAAGCCGCTAGTGGTGAGGGCTTGATCTGGCCATTGCCAGACCCCGCATTATTTGAGAGCTCGTTGGTGACAGTTCGGTTACAGCTAGCCCTGTCCGGTTGACCCATAGTTTGTTTGTTTTCTTAACTAACAGATGTACTGGATGTTCCAGCTACGGGTGAACAACGTCGGAGTGCGAACTGATCGGACTCAGCCGTTGTGTCGGTCCTGATGGTCCGATCGGGGGGTCTTCTGATCCCGTTCCGTCCGAAGTCAGCTCGACTTCGGACATCAATACCAACGAAACGTAAGGAAGATTCCATGAGAAAGATGAGATGGGTCGCTGGACTGGCCCTGGCCGTGATGATTCTGGCTGGCTGCGGCTCAAGCGATACCGACGCCACCGATGATGCCGGAACAACCGAAGCCGAAGACACCGAGGCATCCGAAACTCCGGCTGAAGACGAAGCCGAAGAGGCCGACGAGGCTACCGAAGACGAAGCAGCCGGTGGTGAAGACATCACGCTGTGGCTTGCCGGCACCGACACCCCCGAGGCGGCGCTTACGTATCTCACCGAAACGTACGCATCGACCAACGGTGGGGAGCTGACAATCGAGCAAATCGGCTGGGGCGACCTGATTCCGTCGCTCACCGCAGCGCTGCCGGATTCCTCAACCACGCCTGACGTGTTCGAAACCGGCAACACCCAAACGGTGACCTTCACCGCTGTCGGCGCGTACAGCGACCTCGCCGAGCATTACGACGACCTGGGTGGCGACTCGCTGCTGCCTGGCTTTGTCGAAGTCGGCTCCATCGGTGACAGCGTCTACTCGCTGCCGTACTACTTCGGTTCACGGTTTGCCTGGTATCGCAAGGATCTGTACGCCGACGCCGGCGTCGAGGTTCCTTCCACCCTCCAGGAGTTCACCGATGTAAACGCCACGCTTAAGGCCGCCGGCTCCGGCGCCTACATCCCCGGTCAGGACTGGCGCGACGGTGTGGCCTGGATCTTCGCCAACGGTGGTGACCTCGCATCCTACGACGGCAGCAAGTGGACCGGTGCGTTGTCGTCGGACGAGTCGATTGCCGGCATGGAGATGTGGCAGGAGCTGTTCTCGACGGCCTCGGTGGCCGGTGCCACCGACACCGACGCCACCGCCTACCAGGCGATCAACGACGAGTTCCTTCCGAACACCGCAGTAGCCACCACGCTCGCCCCGAATTGGGCGTACTGGAGCCTCGGCGACATTTCGGAGAACGACGACGGCGACGCCGTGGCCACCTGGAACCCCGACACGTTCGGTGCCTACGCTCTGCCGGGCGTGGACGGTGGTGTTGCTCCGGTCTTCGCCGGTGGTTCGAACATCGGTATCTCCGCCGCCTCCGAAAAGCAGGAGAGCGCACTCGAACTGATGCAGATCATCTTCTCCGATGAGTATCAGACCATTCTTGCCGAGAACGGCCTCGGACCGGCCAATACCGACTTCGGCTCGGTGTACGTTGACTCGGCGGCTGATCCGGCGATCGCCCAGATCTCACTCGACACTGCAGCTGCGGCCAAGCTGACCCCGGCCGCGCCAGGTTGGATCGCAGTGGAAGAACAGCAGCTCCTTGAGCAGTACTTCCAGGCCGTGGCCGAGGGTGGCGATGTCGCCACGCTGGCTGCCGAATTCGACGACAAGATCAACGCCGTGATCAACGGCTAGTCGCCAACGGATTCAACGGTCGCCGTGTGGCTTGAGGAGGGCCTGGTCCCACCCAAGCCGCACGGCGTTCGTACACTCGACCCTTCTTCAACCGACGTAATCCGGAACCCTTGAGAAAGGCCTGACATGTCGATCGCAAGCGGTGCGGCGCCCGACGCCGTCTCACCGAACTCCAGGCGTAGACGCCGACGCGGGGCGACGTTGCCCTACTCGCTGGTCGTCCCGGCTGTCGCCACACTCGTGGTGGGGCTCGGCTATCCGATGGGATGGCAGATCATCAACTCGATGCGCGAGTTCGGTCTCCGTCAGCAGTTCGGCGAACCGGCCCCGTGGGTGTGGTTCGACAACTACACCACGCTGCTCACCGATGGGTTCTTCTGGTCGGTTGTCGTACGCTCGCTTCTCTTTATGGTGATCACCGCGGCGGCCACAATGGTCATCGGCGTTCTCCTGGCGCTATTGATGAAGGCCGCACCGGCGTGGTCACGGATCACCCTCCAGTCGGCGATGCTACTGGCATGGGCCATGCCGATCGTCGCTCAGATGACCGTGTGGAGTTGGTTGATCGACAGCCGAAACGGCGTGCTCAACTACCTGCTCAGTTTGCTGCCCGGTGTCGACATGATCGGTCACAATTGGCTTGAGGAGCCGCTGAGCTTCTTCTTTGTGGCCTCGACAATCATTACCTGGGCCTCGGTGCCGTTTGTCGCCGTCGCCGTTTACGCCGCACTCACCCAGGTGAGCACCGATGTGCTTGAGGCGGCGCAACTCGACGGCGCAACGGGTCGCCAGGCGCTGTTGTACATCATCATGCCGATCATTCGACCGGTGCTGATCATCCTGCTCCTTCTGCAGTTCATCTGGGATCTACGGGTCTACGCCCAGATTCAGTTGCTGCAGGATCTCGGCCCGAAGGGCGATGCCTATGACCTGCTGGGCACCTACATCTTCGGCCTCGGAATTGGTCAAGGTCATTTCGGTACGGCGGCCGCCGCGGCCATGATCGTGCTCGGCATCACATTATGCGTGAGCTGGTTTTACGTGCGAGAACTACTTAGAGAGGATGCGAGCTAGTGGGACAACGTCTTCGCCGATTCCTGACTGCGATGGTGACCGTGTTCATCGCCATCGTGTGGGCGTTTCCGGTCTATTGGATGATCAACTCATCGTTTCTGACCCCACTTACCATCAGTCGGCTCACTCCAACATTTGTGCCCTTTGGTGGCACCCTGCAGAACTATCGCGCGGTCACAACCGAGACCCCGTTTCCCGAAGCCTTAAAGATGTCGCTCCTGGCCGTCGCAATCGCCCTTGTCATCTGCATCGCCTTCGCCACACTCGCGGCGTTTGCCATCTCCCGCTTTCGTTTCAGGGGCCGCAAGACCTTTGTGCTCACCATCATCCTTGTGCAGATGTTGCCGGCTGAAGCGATGTTCATCGCCCAATTCAAGATGATCGCAGGCCTAGGCCTGCTGAACTCACTCGCCGGCGTGTCGATCATCTATGTGGCCATGGTGGTTCCGTTCACGATCTGGATGTTGAGGGGATTTGTCGCCGGTGTCCCGATCGATCTTGAGGAGGCCGCGATGGTCGACGGTTGCACCCGCATGGGAGCCTTCCGGCGGATCACCTTCCCGCTCATCGCTCCCGGCCTTGTGGCGTCCGGGGTGTTCGCCTTTATCCAGGTGTGGAACGAGTTCGCCCTCGCTTCGGTCCTTCTCACCGACGACAACGTCCAGACCCTCCCGCTGTGGTTGCGCGACATCGCACAGCAGTCGAACCTCGGCGCTCCCGAGTGGGGGCAGATCATGGCCGGATCTGTGCTTGTAGCGGTACCCGTGATCATCTTCTTCGTGATCATCCAGGGCCGCATGGCTCAGGGTCTTGTCGGCGGCGCGGTGAAGGGATGACCTCAACCGTCTCGGCAACACGTCGGCGCGACGCGCTCAGTTTGCTGATGCCCGGTGTTGCCGGCACCACTTTGCCCGACTGGCTCGGGGCGCTCCTGCGTGAAGGGCTGGGCGGCGTCTGTCTGTTCGGCCACAATGTCGAGTCACCTGAGCAAGTAGCCGAGCTGACCGCGGCGATCTATGAACTGAACCCCCAGGCGATTGTGGCGATTGACGAAGAGGGTGGCGACGTGTCCCGCCTGCATCAACACGCCGGCTCTCCCTTTCCGGGCAACGCCGTGCTTGGGCGCCTCGACGACATCGAGATCACCCGCGCCGTAGCTCACGGGGTAGGGGCCGAGCTGGCCGGCGTCGGGGTCTACCTGACCCTGGCTCCCGACGCCGACGTCAACTCCAATCCGGACAACCCGGTTATCGGTGTTCGAAGTTTCGGTGCTGATCCAGATGCGGTGGCGGCCCACACGGCGGCCTGGATCGAGGGTGTTCAGGCGGCCGGTGTCGGCGCTTGTGCCAAACACTTCCCTGGGCACGGCGACACGTCATCGGATTCCCATGTGGCCGAGCCCGTCGTGACCGCCGACGCGGCGACCCTTGCGGCCCGTGAGTTCGTGCCGTTTCGCGCCGCGATTGATGCCGGCACCAAGACGATCATGACGTCGCACATCCGGGTGCCTGCCTTCGATCCCGACGCTGTGGCCACGTTTTCATCCACCATTCTTGGCGACGTTCTACGCAAAGACTTGGGATTCGAAGGAGTTGTGGTCACCGACGCGCTTGACATGATTGGGGCCTCCGGCGAGCGGGGTATCCCGGCCGCCGCAGTTGCCGCTGTCGCCGCCGGTTCTGATCTCCTGTGCCTCGGGTCAAACAATCCCGAAAGCGAGATCAATGCGGTGGCCGACGCGCTTGTGAACGCCGTTGACATAGGTGAGCTGTCACCTGGCCGTCTCGCCGATGCAGTGGGCCGCTGCAGTGCACTGGCCCAATGGCTGGCCGACCAGCGTCGCAGCGGCAACCCACAACAGGTGGAGGGGCCGCAGAGGCCGGCCCTTAGTCCCGGTCAGGTTGCCGCATCGTTCACCCTTTCCGATCACGCAAAGCAAGTGCTTGACACCAGCCGTCGACCGGTGCAGTGGGTCATGATCGAACCCACGTCGAACTTCGCCATCGGTGTTACTCCGTTCGGGCCTTTCTTTGACGGCGGCGCCAAGCCGTCAATGATCGTTCCCATCGAGAACCGGCGCCTGGCCGACGACTACGTTGCCGACCCCGATGGGTTGACCGTCATCGTCGGACGAGAGATCCACCGCGACGAAGGAGCGTTGGATGCGGCGACAAGCATTGCCGGCAGGACCAATGCCGTGATCGTCGACATGGGTTTCGCCCACTGCGACCAAGTGGACATTGCCACGTTTGGCGCCTCCCGATTGGTCGGCCAAGCGCTTCTCGACCTCGTCGAGGCACACGAGTAGTTCCTGATCGAGGATCCCGCCGGACGGAGATCCTGCACCCATCCTGGTGGCGCTGGTGCGTTTCAAGGTGGCGGCAGGTGCTCGACTACGGTGACGTAACCAGATCGACTCGGGAGCTCACCAATGCGAATTGTAGTTATCGGAGGCGGCATCGCCGGCATGTCGACGGCCTACGCGCTGGCCACGTTCGGGGCCGACGTGGACGTGACGGTGATCGAGGCCGAGGCGACTTTGACCCACCACACCACAGGCCGTTCAGCAGCTCAGCTGATCCTCAACTACGGCGCTGCTGCCATACGTAGCCTCACAACGGCCGGTCTGGAGTTCTTTCACAACCCGCCCGAGCGGTTGGTTGACGGTCCGCTGCTGGAGAAGCGGTCGGTCTTACTGGTTGGTACCGAGGATCAGGGCCCGTCGATCGACTCCAGCTTGCGCGAGGGCCAAGCGATCAACCCGTCGGTGGAGGAAATCTCGCCCGACGTCGCCGTTTCCCTCTTTCCGCCGTTGCGGGCCGAACGGGTGGATCGAGCCATTCTGGAAGCCGACTCCTATGACATCGACGTCGCCGCGTTGCACCAGGCGTTTGTGCGTGGCGCCAAGGCCAATGGTGTTCAGATCAGCACCACGTGTGCCGCGGTACGGCTGGAACGCAGCGGTGCCGGATGGTCAATTGATGTTGCCGACAACGGGCTTGCAGTCGGCGACACGGTTGCCACGCTTGCCGCAGACGTTGTTGTCAATGCCGCCGGAGCTTGGGGAGACGTGGTGGCCGAACGAGCCGGGGTCACTCCGGTTGGCCTCCAGCCGATGAGGCGGACAGCCTTCATGACGCCAAGCGGCTTCGACAACTCGGCGGCGTGGCCGTTGGTGGCCGACGTCGATCACAGCTGGTACATCAAACCGGACGGAAGCCAGTTCCTGTGTTCGCCGGCCGACGAACACGTGTCCGAGCCGTGTGACGCCAAGCCGGAGGAGATCGACGTGGCCATCGCCATCGATCGGATCAACACTGCAACGACGCTCGAGATTCGTCACGTGGCCAGCAGCTGGGCCGGTCTACGAACCTTTTCGCCCGACCGGTCGATGGTGATGGGCGCCGATCCAGGTGAACCCTCGTTTGTCTGGTGTGTAGGCCAGGGAGGCACGGGGATCCAGACCGCGCCGGCGGCCGGGCAATTGATCGCCGATCTGATTCTGGAAGGCGAACCGGGCCCAAGCTTCGCCGGCCATGGGCTCGACATGGGTTCACTGGCCATCGATAGGTTCAGAGGGTGAGGGCAACCAGTCGCATGAGATGAGGTGTTCGGCGGCGCCGGAGCCTGCTGGTGTCCCAGGGCCGACCGTCGCCGAACACGCTCTATTTAGGGGAGAACCTCGACTGCAACCGCTCCTTCATCATCCTGTGGCCAATCCCGTTTCCGCTTGGAGCAGGTAGGCCGCCGCGCCCCGGAGAGCGAGCCCGTCGTCTTCAATCAACTCCAAGCGAAGTTCGGAGCGCATGGAGGACAGAATCGACTTGTCGGCCGCAAGGGCGGTGGCTCGTTCAAAGTCGGGATCAGCGGCACCGGGCTCCGTGGCGAGAAAAACGTTGGACAAGTCGAACACGTTGGCGAGGTGTCCAACCGCCGAGCCGATAGCCGAACCGAGTTCGCGCGTGAGCATCACGGTGTTGGTCTCTCCCAGATCAAGCGGGGACTCGATCGCCCGTCCCATTAGGGCCTTGACGAGCGGAGCGACTTCGCCCGCTGCTCGACGGTGGCCAAGGTGGAGCTGGCCGTCGATTACGATGCCGGCACCGATACCGCTGGCCAGACGGACGGCAATAAGGTCGTCAACCGGAATGTCGGAGTCGTCGCCGGCAAGCCGACGATGGACGGCCAGCGCCACGGCCTGGGCGTCATTGATGATCTGAACAGCCGGCGGCTGCTGGGATTCGGGCCGGTTTGTGCCGGCGGAGTTCAGGTGATCGTTGACCGTGCGCTGGACCAGATCGGCCAGATGGAAGTTCTCCCACCCAAGCGGTACCGACTCACGCACTCGACCGTTGTCATCGATGACGCCAGGACAGGCGATACCGATTCCAACGAGTTCTCGGTCACTTCGATCAAGTAGTTCGACAACCAGATCAACCACTGCTTGAGCCGCCAGCTCGCCTTCAACTGCTTCGGCAACACCGGGTTCGTCTCCGGCCGATGGTGCGGAGATGGGGGAGAAGCGGGGTTGGCCCTCGATATCAACGACGGACCCGCAAAACGGTTTGGCGCTCAGATCGACGACGACAATGTCGCGGCTGTCTCGATCGAGCTCAAGCATCGTTGGACGTTTTCCGACAACCGACTCCCCAAGTCCGGCTTCGGTCACCCATCTGGTTTCGATGAGTTCGGCGATCAAGGCTGAGACGGAGGCTCTCGTGAGGCCTGTGGCCCGGGCCAGGTCTGCTCGGCTGATCTGCCCGTGCTCGGCTATCGTCTGGACCAGAATTCGGAGATTGTGGGTCTTCGAATGCGAACGCGAGGCCTTCTGAGGCTTGTGCCCGTGGCGTTCCTTTCCTGCGAAGACCATTTGCATGTTTAATAAACTAACTATTGTGAGGGTAGGCGTCAAGGGCCGCACCGGATAATCAATGGCTTGTTGCCCATCCAGTATGCAATACTGTGCGGACCAAGAGGAAGGAGGTGGTCCAACTTGCACGGAATACGAATTGGGACTTTGGAGGTGGCTGGCCGTTAACGGGCAGCTGGACCGTTTGCGAATCGCAACCAGTCCACCGGCAACCGATCACGTCGAGCACGTCCCGCTTGATATCACCCTCGTTCGCAAGGGCGCCACATCATAAGACGTGGTGGCCATCGTCGAGTGAATGATCTTGATTGGTTGTTCCAGCAAAAGAACTGGCGAACGCCCGGGCCTTCAACGGCTCGGGCGTTTGTCGTTTGCCGTCGCTTGGCCGACGCGTTGGCGCCAAAGCCCTTGTAAACGCAAGGCGCGCCTCGCCGATTCCGGTACCGTATGAGCCGTGGAACGACCGGGTAACTTCGAACATTTCCGCTGGGTTGGCGACAAGCGAACCCAGACCGTTTACGACATCGACAACATGACCGACACGTCGATCATCGATGAGTTGATGGAAGCCGAAACCTACATCTGCTTCGGTCCCGACACCCTCGCCGAGGCCCGCAATCGCGGCTATCGGCCGTTTAACGGCGTTGGACACGACTGACGGCGCGACCGAGTACCGAGGAGAGGTATTGGTAGATGGCATCGGATACCGCTGAGGACGTTCTCGAATCGATAA
Organism: Acidimicrobiales bacterium; assembly: GCA_965216355.1. Taxonomy (GTDB): domain Bacteria; phylum Actinomycetota; class Acidimicrobiia; order Acidimicrobiales; family SZUA-35; genus JAHELU01. The sequence continues at coordinate 3,919,775 of CBDCFR010000013.1, read as the reverse complement.
CCGTTCGGTCGAGCGGGGGCGCCGAGTTGGAAGCCACCTTGGCCCGGGCCGACGCCGGCGATCGCCGCAAGGTCAACGCCGCGCTCGTCCTGCACGGGTTTCCCAACGGGGATGTGAGGGCGAACGTCATCGGTATCGACATGCCGGAGTTGTGCAAACGCATCCGCACCGATCTGGGCTGGAATGCCATGTCGATCCGCTTCCGAGGCTGCGGAAAGTCCACTGGTGAGTTCAGCCTGAGTCGCTGGGTTGATGATGCCACCGCGGCGGCGAGACACCTCCGAGCCGAAACCCAGCCCGACTGTCTCTGGATCATCGGCTTCGGAACCGGCGGATCGGTCGGCCTTGTCGCCGCCGCCGAGCTGGCCGACGTCACCGGGGCCGCCGTGCTGGGTTCCCCGGCGGACTTCGACGATTGGGCGGCCGACCCTGGGCGGCTACTTCAGCACTCCCGCGAGGTCGGTGTGATCAAATCGGGCGACTTCCCCAAGAACCGGGAGCGATGGGAAGCTGAGCTGCGTGAGGTCCGTGCTGTTGAGGCCGCCGAACGATTCCCGCCCCGCCCGTTGCTGGTGCTTCACGGCTACGACGACGAAGCGGTACCTCATTTCGACGCCAGGATGCTCGCCGACGCTCACGGGCAGGCTGATCTGCGTTTCATCCGAGGTGGAAGCCACCACCTTCGCCATGATCCGCGAGCCATTTCAATTCTTCTGGGATGGCTCGATCGTCACTCACTCGACGACACACCGTCCTAACACACTAGAAGTGGAACCAATCAAGCCTTTCGCGCGTCTCTAGGACGTGCGCGATCAGGTAGTTGGCTCTCATTGTCTAAACCGTTTAGGACGCTCGGCGCTCCTGTGCGTCGTTCTCGCCGTCGGCGTAATCGTCGCCGCCTGCAGCCCGGCGATAGATGCCACCGGTTCCCTTAACGTGACATCGCCGTCGGCGGTGGCCGAGGTGACAACCACAGCGGCTTCTGCCGACGACGGCATGGCGATTGGCTCCTTGACTACTACGACATCGACGACAGGTCCCCCGATCCCGGAACACCAAGTCTGGGACGGGCCGGTTCCTCATCTCTTAACCCATAGCCTCATCGTCCATCCGGAGAGGGCCTTCGACGGTGACTATCAAGATCAGGGTTACCGCGACCACATGATCACCGCCACCGAGTTCATGCGGATCCTCGAGCAGATGCACGCCGGTGGCTGGGCGCTCGTGGATGTGCACCAACTGTACGAAGTGGTCGACGGTGGGTCCGTCGAACGGGCGGTATTGCAGGTGCCGATGGGGAAGAAGCCGTTTGTACTGTCGGTCGATGATGTGAGCTACTACAGCTACATGGACGGCAATGGCTTCGCCGATCGTCTCGAAGTGGGGGCGGACGGGAGAATTCGGACTGTGGTGATCGAAGACGGAACCGAGCAATCAACCCTCGACGGCGACGTAGTACCGATCCTCGAGTCGTTCATCCAGGACCATCCCGATTTCTCAATTGACGGCGCTCGCGGAATTCTCGCGCTCACCGGCTACGAGGGGGCTCTCGGTTACGACATCAGCCGCGACCAGGTCGACGATCCCGACTACGCGGTCCGGATGGCCGCCGCCATCGAGGTTGTGGACGCACTGAAGGCCGACGGCTGGCGGTTCGCCAGCCACAGCTACACCCATCACGGGGATATGCGCGATGGAACGATGTCAATGCGCCGATTTAGCTTCGACACGTCGAACTGGTCGCGCGAAATCGGCACCGTCGTCGGACCAACGGAGTTGTTCATCTCACCGTTCGGATTCCATCTACCGGCCGACCACCGATACATGCGGCATCTGGTGGAGCAGGGTGGCTACAAGGCGTACTTCCCGATAGGTGGCGGAGGAGTCACATACGACTTCCGAGGCGATCACGTTGTCTTCGAGCGCCTGTCGGTCGACGGGTACACCCTCCGGGAACGGCCCGAGGACCTTGCTCCCTATTTCGACGCCGCTGTCGTGTGGGACCCGGCACGCGGCGCCTACCCAAGCCAGGAGGCCGGGCGGTCGGGATTCAGTCCGTAGTGGGCGATTGCCTCGGCCAGCACGCTTCGGTCAACCGCGCCTTCCTGTGCAAGTTCGGTGAGCACCGTGAGTGCGACGTTGGCCGCATCGGTCTCGAAGAACGAGCGCAGCGTGTCACGGTCGTCGGATCGGCCGTAGCCATCAGTGCCAAGGACCATGTAGCGATTGGGCACGAAACGCGAGATTTGTTCCGGGACCAGCCGCATGAAGTCGCTCACGGCAACGATCGGGCCCGGAGCATCACTAAGCAGGCTGGTAACCAGCGGAACCCGGGGCACAGCCTCGGGGTGGAGCCGGTTCCATCGCTCGATCTCGATCGCCTGTTCCCGCAGACGTTTGTAGTTGGTGGCGCTCCAGAGATCGACGCCGACGCCCCAGCGCTCAGCGAGATCGGTTTGGGCCTGACGAGCGGCGATGTGGCTGGTTCCTGAGAACAGAATTGACGCTTTGGCCTCGACCCCCTCCGGGCTGTCGGCCCACCGATACAGCCCTTCCAGGATGCCGGCCTCCGCACCATCGGGCATCGGGGGTTGGTCGTAGTTCTCGTTGTAAAGGGTGAGGTAATAGAAGATGTCTTCGTTGTCGACATACATCCGCTTGAGGCCGTCTTTGATGATGACCGACAGCTCGTAGGCAAACGCCGGATCGTAGGCCTGACAGGCCGGCACCGTGCTGGCCATGATCAAACTGTGGCCGTCCTGGTGCTGCAGACCCTCACCGGCCAAGGTGGTTCGACCGGCGGTGGCGCCCATGAGGAATCCCCGGGCCCTGGAGTCGGCAGCCGACCAGATAAGATCGCCGACTCGCTGGAATCCGAACATCGAATAGAACGTGTAGAACGGCACCATCGGCACACCACGGTGGGCATAGCTCGTGGCCGCGGCGATCCAGCTCGCCATCGAACCGGCTTCGGTGATGCCCTCTTCGAGGATCTGACCGTCGGTGTCTTCGGTGTAGGACAGCAACAGTTCGTGGTCGACAGGCTCGTATAGCTGGCCAAACGGTGCGTAGATCTCAAACTCACGGAACATCGAGTCCATGCCGAACGTTCGAGCCTCGTCGGGCACGATAGGCACAACTCGCTTGCCGAAGCCCTCTTCCCGCATGAGGTCTCGCAGCAGGTTGGTGAAGGCCATCGTGGTTGAGACCTCACGGCCTCCTGACCCTTCCGTTGCCGGCTTGAACGGGCCCTCGCCGGGAACGGCAAGCTGACGGCGTGTTGTGGTGATGCGCTGGGGGAGCGGGCCGTCGAGCGCTCGACGCCGGTCCATCATGTACTGGTACTCGGGTGAATCGGGAGCGGGGCGGAAATAAGGCGGCACTCCCTCCTCGAGTGATGACTCGGGGATTTCTTCATGCAGGTAGAGCCGGTCTCTGAGCTCAAGCATCTGCTGCCGGGTCATCTTCTTGATCTGGTGCGTGGCGTTGCGGGCCTCCAGGCCCTGCCCGAGCGTCCAGCCCTTCACGGTCTTGGCGAGAATCGCCGTCGGCTGGCCCTCGTGTTCGGTTGCGGCCTTGTAGGCGGCATAAACCTTCTGGTAGTCGTGACCACCGCGAGGAAGGCTGCGGAGGTCGTCGTCGCTGAGGTGCTCGACGAGTTTGCGCAGTCGCGGATCGGGTCCGAAGAACTTCTCCCGGATATAGGAGCCTTCTTCAACGGCGTAGCGCTGGAACTCCCCGTCGACCGTGGTGTTCATCTTGTTGAGCAGCACCCCGTCGACGTCGCGCTGCAGGAGTTCATCCCAGCGTGAGCCCCAAACGACCTTGATCACGTTCCAGCCGGCGCCGCGGAACACCGCCTCCAGTTCCTGAATGATCTTGCCGTTGCCCCGAACGGGACCATCGAGACGCTGCAGGTTGCAGTTGACCACCCAGGTCAGATTGTCGAGTCCGCTGCGGCCGGCCAGAGAAATCGATCCCAGGGTTTCCGGCTCGTCGGTCTCGCCGTCACCCAGGAAGGCCCAGACCTGTGAGTTTTGCGTGTCGTCGATACGACGGTTTTCCAGATACTTGAGAAAGCGAGCGTGATAGATGGAATTGATTGGGCCGAGCCCCATCGAGACCGTGGGAAACTCCCAGAATTCCGGCATCAGCCGGGGGTGGGGATAGCTGGAGAGTCCGTGGCCATCCACCTCGAACCGGAAGTTGTCGAGGTGTCGCTCGTCGAGGCGGCCCTCAAGGAAGGCTCTGGCGTAGACACCCGGGGCGGCGTGACCCTGGAAGTAGACCGAGTCGCCCGGTGTGCCGTCTTCCTTGCCTCTGAAGAACCAGTTGAAACCGACCTCGTACAAAGACGCCGAGGAGGCGAAGGTCGATAAGTGGCCGCCAATCCCGTCGGATTTCTTGTTCGCTCGGATGACCATCGCCGCAGCGTTCCAGCGGATGAACGCCCTGATGCGGCGCTCAATGTGCTCGTCGCCGGGGAAGAACGGCTGTTGCTCCGTGGGGATCGTGTTCAGGTAGTCGGTGGAGATATCTTCGGCGTTGCCAAGCTGGAGCTCGCGGGCGTGCTGGTTGAGCCGACCGAGGATGTATCGGGCTCTTGTTTTGCCGGCCGCACTGTTCACCGCCTCAAGGGACTCAATCCACTCGGCGGTTTCCTCCGGATCGATGTCGGGCAGCTGACTTAAGAAGCCGTTGGTCATAGGTCCTATTGTGCACCGCTTGATCGAGAAAATTGAACCTTATTGCCCAGGTACCGCCGAGCTGTCGTTTCGGCGCTGCCATGTGGGTTTGGCAAGTGGGGTCCGGTGACAGTGTGTCCTAGTAGCATCTAGCGGGTGTCGACTACGCCGTCATCATCCGAGTCAACTTCCGATCACCGTTCTGCACCTGTTTCGGGCGATGCCGCCCACGTCTACACCGATGGGGCGTGTTCGGGCAACCCTGGTCCGGGCGGCTGGGCCTGGGCGGTCGTCGGCGGGCCCCGGGCTTCCGGCGCCGCCGCCGACACCACCAATCAGAGAATGGAGCTGACCGCGGTCCTGGAAGCGTTGCAGGCCATCGACGGTCCCGTGGTTGTTCACTCCGACTCGACTTATGTGGTGAACTGCTTCAACGACCGGTGGTACGAAGGCTGGCTGGCCAAGAACTGGCGCAACTCCCAGCGTAAACCGGTGGCCAATCGCGACCTTTGGGAACCACTGGTTGAGATCTTCCAGCAGCGAGGAGACGACCTCAGGTTTGTCTGGGTCAAAGGGCACTCCGGCGATCCGATGAACGATCTTGTGGATGAAATGGCGGTTGCCGAAATCGAGAGCGTCCGGCCGGCGCCAGGCAGTTCCACCGACGCCGGCGACTCTGCGTCGGGTCCGGTCGTTCCGTGGCCGATCGAGCGAGCGGTTGCCGTAGTGGGCCCGACCGATATCGATGCCGATCAGGTCGAGGCGTTGGAGGAAGCCACTGAGGGACTGGACCCTGGCTACGACATCGTGATCTCCGGCTTACGTCGAGGTGCCGAACTCACCGGGGCCGAAGCGGCGCTACGTCATGGTGTGCCCGTTGGTGTTGTTCTGCCCTTCGCCGACCCGGCCAGCCGCTGGCCGGTAACCGACAAGGCTCGATTTGATTCCTGCGTGGAAGGAGCCGAGTGGGTGGTAACCCTCGACGGCGACCAGGCCAAACCGGGTCTAGCGGTCAAAAAGCGAAACGACTGGCTGCGATCTTCCGTGGTCGGAGCGATGGTCGTCGGCGACCCGGCCCTGGTCGGCGAGCTTGAAGAGATGGGTCTAGGGGTGATCGAGATCGAAGCCGAGCCGTCGGCTTGAGGTTGCGCCTCTATGCCACCATTCGCACCCGAAGCGAATCGAACGCCCGGTTCACGTCATCCAACATCGACAGGGCCAAGTGGACGTTTCGATGTGCAGCACCGGGGCCCGGGGTCAGATCCGACACCAGCCGGGCGTGAGCACGGGTGATGTCGTCCCAGCTTGCTGAGCTGCTCAATCCGAGAATCCGTAGGTGGTCGCTGATGGCGTTCTCAAACGTCATGGTTTTTGTATGTCCTCGCCTGCATTTACTTTGTTTGAACCAACGCAACAAAACTCTGTTGGTCGGTAGCCCGTTCAAACTTGATGCCCATCACAAAACGTTGATCAAGTGCCTTCAATCTGGCTGATGCAGGTCGTGAATGAAAGCATGGGAGGAGGATCACCTATGAGGCGCGTCTCCGCAGCACTCTCGATCCGTGCGAGTTTGATCGCAGCTGGGTGATACGACCTAGGTTGTCGGCTGTCCAGCGGCGCAGCTGAGCTACTCGACCACGGCCGCCAGTCGCTCCAAAGTTTTGGTCATGTTGATCACATGGCGGTCGGGGTACCCGACCAGCTCATAGATCTTGGGAACCCGGGCCGATCCCCAGTCGAATGATTCGGTGACCAGCGTGTTGCCGTTGGGCAGCGGCTCAAGTTCGTAGCGCCAGATGTGATGGCCGAAGTGCCGCCATGCAATCAGGCGGTCAGGCTCAAACTCCACAACTTCGTTGCGCATCCGGTATGGGATGCCCATCTTCATGTCCATGTTGAACTTGGAGCCGAGAGTGAGGCGAGTGGTGTTGCCATCGCGGCCCGCCACCACGGTGCCTGAACCGTCGATCAAGCTGTGGTTGGCCGGGTCGGTGAGGACATCGAAGATCATGGCGGCATCAGCTGCCACCTCTCGGGCTACTGAAACTACTCGTTCGCTCATGGATCCGTCCTTCTTTCGCAAGCCACTTCCGCCGCAGCAGGCGAAGTCAGCCTACCGGACCCTTGAATGGAGCTGCGTTTGATCCTGCCGCGCCGGGATCAGGAGGGGGATCACGGTGTGAGATTACGGGGTAGGGTTGCCGAGGTGAGTACACGAATGCTGCTGGTTCTGTCATTGCTGTGCGCCTTGGCCATTCTTGGGGCGTTTTCGCTTCAGGTTCTGGTCGCTCGGTAAGTCCCGAGAGCCGGTCCGAGGGTCCCGGCCCGCCGGGGGTTCCAGGCGATAGGCTCGGAGACAATCCACGGAGGTGATTCCACTGAGCACTCAGCACTTTGATGTGGCCGTTATCGGAGGCGGCCCTGCCGGATACGCGTCGGCCCTCTACGGGGCCTCGGCCGGCCTGAACATTGCACTCGTCGAACACAACAAGATTGGCGGTACTTGTCTCAACGTCGGGTGTATCCCGGCCAAAGAATTGCTTGAGACGGCCAGCGTGTTTCGCACGGTTTCGCATGCTTCGGACTTCGGCGTCAACGTTCAGCCGCTTGGCATTGAGTGGTCAAAGACACTCCAGCGCAAACAGGGCATCATCGACCAGCTTGTCGGTGGCCTCACCGGCCTCTTGAAGGGGCGTAAGGTCACGTTGTTCAACGGCACCGGTCGTCTGGCCTCCGACCATCGAACGGTCACGATCGCCGGTGGTGAGTCGGGCGAGGTCTCGATCACAGCCGACAATGTGATTCTCGCCGCTGGTTCGCTCACCCGGTCGTTACCCGGCTTTCCGATCGACGGTCAGCGTATCGTCACTTCCGACGAGTTGTTGTCGATACCGAACCTTCCGTCGTCGGCCATCGTGATCGGTGGCGGGGCCATCGGTTGTGAGTTCGCCTCGATGATGAGCGACCTCGGCACGAAGGTGACGATCCTCGAGTACATGCCGAAGATCCTTCCCGGGTGTGATGTCGACGTCACCAAGGTTGTGGAACGCTCGTTCAAGAAGCGGGGCATCGATATCCGCACCGGCGTTTCGGTTCAGAGCCAAACTTCCGATGAGAACGGCGTGACCGTCACCTTTGGCGAAGGCGAGCAGTTGACCGCCGAAACCGTGGTCATGTCGGTTGGTCGACGTCCGGCGTCCGACAGCCTGGGGCTGGAAAACACCTCGGTTCAGGTCGACGAGCGTGGCTACATCGAGATCGACGAGTATTGCCGCACCGGTGTTGCGGGTGTGTGGGCCGTCGGCGACGTCGTCAACACCGCCCAACTCGCTCACGTCGGTTTCGCCGAGGGAATGATGGTCATCAAAGACATCCTTGGCGAGAGCCCGGTGCCGGTCGACTACGGAAAGGTGCCATGGTGCATCTACTGCCACCCTGAGGCCGCGTTTGCCGGTCATTCCGAAGATTCGGCCAAAGAAGCCGGATATGACGTGGTGGTCTCCAAACATCGTTTCGCCGGCAACGGCAGGGCCATGATCGTCGGGGAGACCGAAGGGCTGGTAAAGATCATCGCCGAACGCAACGCCGATGGAACCGGTGGCCAGATCCTCGGGGTGCACATGGTGGGCCCTTGGGTTACCGAACAGCTTGGTCAGGGATACCTCGCGGTCAACTGGGAGGCCACCGTCGATGAGGTGGCCCAGTTCATTCAGCCTCACCCGACAATGAGCGAGCTGTTTGGCGAGTCAGTACTGGCGCTAACCGGGCGTTCTCTGCATTAGCACGACGGTGTTAGTCTCAGTAGAGCACTAGTCCCGCCATCCGGACCGCTCGTCGAACCAATCGACGTCCGGCCTGGTTGTTTGAACCTGATAACCGCATCAATCCATCAACAAGCAATCCACCGACAAATCGAGGAGTCGACGAGCAGTGGCCCAAATCGAGATGCCCCAGCTGGGTGAAACCGTGACCGAAGGAACCATCACCCGATGGTTCAAATCGGTGGGCGACACCATCGCCCAAGACGAGGTGCTGTTCGAGGTGTCAACCGACAAGGTCGACTCCGAGGTGCCGTCTCCGGCCAGCGGGACCATCACCGAGATTCTGGTGCCCGAGGGCGAAACCGTCGAGGTCGGAACTGTGATCGCCGTGGTTTCCGATGGGGCTGAGGCTCCCGCCCCGGCCCCGGCACCGGAGGCTGTCGAAGAGGCTCCGGCCGAGCCTGCCGCCCCCCCGGCGCCTGCTCCCGAGCCGGTCGAACCGGCCCCAGCCGCCGCGGCGCCAGCCCCTGAACCTGTGGTCGCCGAGCCGGCGGCCACCGAATCGGCGGCCGCGCAAGCGGCCACGCCGCCGATGCCTCCCGAAGCTGCCGCGGTTGCCGAACCGGCTCACGCCGAGCCGACGGAAGTTGCTGCTGCGGACGCGCCTTCAGCCGCGGAGGGTAAGGTCCTGTCGCCGGTCGTCCGGCGCCTCATCAGTGAGTACGGCATCGACCCAAATCAGGTTGAGGGCACTGGCCTTGGCGGGCGGATCAGCCGCGACGATGTTCAGCGTTACATCGAAGCCAACAAACTGGCCGCCGACGATTCCGGTGCTGCTCCGGCACCCGCCTCCGAGCCGGCTCCGGCCGCCGCCGCACCCGCTCCCGCCACCCCAGCACCAGCCGCCCCGGCTCCAGCTCCGGCCGCCGCGTCGGCCGACACTCCGGTTCCGGCTCCAGCAGCCCAAGCCGGAATTCGTGACGTTGTGGTGCCGCTTTCAAACATCCGGCTTCGAACCGGCGAGCACATGGTCATGTCAAAGCAGGTGGCACCGCACACGCTTACCGCCATGGAGATCGACTACGAGGGCGTTGAGATAGTCCGCAAGGCAAACGGCAAGAAGTTCAAAGAAGACGAGGGCTTCAGCCTGACCTACCTTCCATTCATCGCCCGAGCCACCGTTGATGCGCTGCGGGAGTACCCCCACCTCAACGCTTCAGTTGGGGACCGGGAGCTTGTTGTTCACAACTACGTGAACCTGGCCGTCGCCGTTGACCTCGACTTCCAGGGCCTCCTCGCACCGGTTGTCCGAGACGCTGACGGCAAACGGATGCGATCCATCGCCCGTGATATTTCAGACATCGCTCGTCGGGCCCGATCGAAGCAGCTATCACCCGATGAGCTCTCCGGAGGCACCTTCACCCTCACAAACGCCGGCAGCTACGGCACGATGATGCAGTTCCCGATCATCAACCAGCCGCAAGTGGCGATCCTTTCGACCGACGCGGTCAAGCGTAAGCCTGTGGTCGTTGAAGACGACTACGGCAACGAGTCGATCGCCATCCACTCGGTGGGTGTTCTGGCGCTGGCCTGGGATCATCGGGCGATTGATGGCGCTTATGCCGCGGCCTTCATGGCTCGGATCAAGGAAATCATTGAGACTCGAGACTGGTCGACCGAACTGGCTTAGCCCTGTCGACGGTCCCCAACCATGGCGGACATCGAAATGCCGGACCGTGACCTTCGGTTAGTCACATGAAACCTTCAAACTCGCCGCTTGAGATCCGTTGGTTAGGCCGCGTCGGCTACGAAGAAGCCTGGGATCTCCAACAAGCACTGCACCGAGGCAACGGCAACTACCTACTCCTGCTTGAGCATCCCCCCGTCTACACGCTGGGAGCCAGCGCCGATCCGGCCAACCTGATTGCGGTGGACGAGTCGGAAGCCGATGTCATCAAGGTCAACCGGGGCGGCGACGTTACGTTTCATGGCCCGGGGCAGATCGTGGGATATCCGATCCTCAATGTGGCCGGCAAACGTGGCGGCGGCATGGCCGACACAGCGGCCTATGTGAAGCGGGTTGAACAGTTTGTCATCGAGGTGCTGGCCGACTTGGGGGCCGGCGGCGGGCGGATCGATCGATACCCCGGTGTCTGGCTTGGTCTCGACGACGAGGCGGGCGGCGATCCCAGGAAGGTGGCGGCGATAGGAGTACGCCTTACTCGGGGGCGTTCCATGCACGGCTTCGCCCTCAACGTCGACGTCGACCTCAGCTGGTTCTCGCGGATCGTGCCGTGCGGGATTACCGAGTTCGGCATCACGTCGTTGGCCGAGGAAGGGCTCAACTACTCGACAGAGCAAGTGGTCGACGTCATGGTGAGCAAAGCCGGCCTACTCCAACCAGGAGCCGAAACCCGCTTCGCCGCTCAAGTGTTTCGCCAAAAACAGTCCGATCTGGCCGCCTTCACCCGAGGTCTTGGCCCGGGCGATCCGATAAGCGCCAACGGCGAGCCCGCGCCTCAGTCGACGGCACCGTCGTCCAACGCGGTGCCCGTCCGCCTTGGTCGTCGCTTGAGCGAAGCCGGTGTCGACCCTGATGCCGATATCGGCTGGCGCAAGCCACCGTGGATGCGCGTGAAGTTGCAGACCGGCGACAACTATCGGCGGTTGAAATCCACCTCGAAATCGTTGGGCCTCACCACGGTTTGCGAGGAAGCAGGCTGTCCGAACATCTTCGAATGCTGGAACGAGGGAACCGCCACGTTCATGCTCCTCGGTGAACGGTGTACCCGAGCCTGCGGGTTCTGCCTGGTCGACACTCGCAAACCTCAAGCCGTCGATCAGGACGAACCGGGTCGGGTTGCGGCTGCAGTACGCGATCTTGGGATCGATTTCGCGGTGCTCACGATGGTGGCCCGCGATGATCTTGAAGACGGGGGAGCGGCAATCGTGGCCGAAACCGTCGAGCAGATTCGTGTTGAGGCCCCGGGCACCGGGATCGAAGTGCTGATCTCGGATCTGGCGGGATCGTCGGCGAGCCTCGACACCGTGATCGAAGCGAGGCCCGACATTCTCAACCACAACATCGAAACGGTTATCAGGCTGCAGCGGGCGGTGCGACCGTCTGCGTCGTACGCCCGGAGCCTCACCGTTCTCGCTCGCTCCGCTGATCGTGGGCTGGTGACCAAGTCCGGCCTGATCGTCGGTATGGGTGAAACGTTTGACGAGGTTGTCACCACCTTGGGTGATCTCAAACAGGTTGGCGTCAACATCGTCACCATCGGCCAGTATCTGCGGCCCACCTCCAACCATCTACCGATTTCTCGGTGGTGGACTCCGGAGGAGTTCGACGAGCTCAAACGGATCGGCGAACAGGAGATCGGGTTGGCCCATGTGGAGTCGAGCCCTCTTACCCGGTCAAGCCATCATGCTGGATCGGTTGCCGACCTTGTCGGCGGCCGCTGAGGTCGAACCAGATTTTGACGGCGATCATCGCCAGGGCGTGGAGCGCGGCAACGGTATACGCACCGCGGGTCAGCCATCCAATCAAGACGATCATCATCCCGGCCTGATGGCCGACCAACGCAAGGCGCTGTTGGCGCTCGACGATCGACGGCATCCTGGTGGCCAGCGGCAAGGCCAGCGCATATCCCACCAGTAGGAGAGCTGTCGAAAGCGGATGCACCACGCAAGTGTGCCGCCGAGCGAAGGCTGAAGGCTATTGCAGCTCTATGGTTTGTGAGAATCCGCTGCTCGGTACCTGTGGCCGATGACCGATCTGCGGTGACTCGACGGGTTGAACCGTCCCGTCGGCGGAACTGCTCTGCACACCTTCCTTGCCCGACGCGGAGCCGGAAGCAGAGTCAAGGCGCGGGGCGGAGCCGATGTTGCTCGGTAGCCCGTCGATCAACTCCTCGTTGGCAACAGCTTCCAGCATCGCCCGAGCCTGTCGCTGCATACGGCTCTCGACGGTCATCGCGTAGTCCCGGATGTCGCTGTGGGTTAGCTCGAATGCCGACAAAAGGCGATCGTCATGGCTCCAAGGAGGTTGTTCCAGTAGCCGCATCTCAGCGGCGGCAACAACAAGCTCGAACTCGCGCAGCGGAGCCATCAACAGTTTGGTCGCCGTGGCCTTCATTGCCGCTCGCCGGAGTCGGGCCTGCCACCAGTGGCCGAGTTCGTCGATCTCGTCCAATCCGCGTACCGTGACCGCCACCCGGCGAACGCCGGCGTCCGCCACGGCCTGAAGATCCTCAATCGTCCAACCCTCCTCCAGTCGGCCCCCGGAGGCTCGAAGTTCAAGCCGTACACCGGTGGCGAACTGTTGTAGCGCTTTGGTCAACTCGGCGGTTTCGGCGTCTATGGCCGTGGTCACGGCGTCGAACAGGTTTCGGGCCTGGGGCTGGGCTGTTTGCTCCCAGAACTCCTGAGGCGTTGGGACTGCGCCTCCGGAGGTGAGTTTGAGAACACTCCGATGTGATGTGCGCAACCGGCGCCGGGAAAGGTCATGGAAAGACGCTGCGGCCTCCATCTGTCGCCGCAGGAGGGTGGCGATCGACTCACAGCGTCGTTCGAACCGGTGCACCGGGACTTCAATACCGACCGGGGCCGGGGGTCGGCCGCGGCGAGGTGAGAAGCGAGCCGTTTCTTCCTGAGTTGGTGAGAGGTCTGAGTCATCAAACATTTGGTGTTGACCGCACATCCGTGTTCGCGAAACCGGGTCGGATGGTTTCAAGGGGATGTTTCTTCTGTCGGCCGTGATGGTCCACTCGGCAAGAGTCGAACGGTCCATATTCGATCCTTCTTCGGTTCCTATTCGATTCTTGGCCGCCGCTGAAACGGACCGAGACGGGTGTGTAGACGCTACGATTCTGGCCATGTTCAGCCAACGCCTTGAACGGGTACGAAACGCCATGCGGCAACAGGGAGTGGACGCCATCGCTCTGTCAGTCGGCTCCGACATGCCTTGGTTGATCGGCTATGAAGCGATGGGGATGGAGCGTCTGACGATGCTTGTCGTTCCCGTCGATGGCGACGCCGAATTGTTCATCCCCGCGCTTGAGGTGCCCAGGGTGGCTGAGCGCCCCGACGTGTTTAAGGTCCAGGGCTGGACCGAAACCCAGGATCCCGTACGTCTGGTGGCCGACAAGCTCGGGTCCGCTGGTCGGGTGGCCATCGGCGATCACACGTGGAGTCGGTTCCTGGTGGCACTCCAGCAGGAGATGCCCTACGCCGGATGGGTCACGGCTGGTGAAGTGGTCGGGCCACTACGGGCCGTGAAGGAGGACCATGAGGTCAACCGGCTGCAAGCCGCGGCATCGGGTGTCGACCGAGTGGCCGCCGCACTGCAGGCGGGTGAGATCAAACTGGTCGGCCGAACCGAGGCCGAGGTGTCGGCCGAACTTGGTCGCCGCATCCTGGCCGAGGGCCACGCCAAGGTCAATTTCGCCATCGTGGCTGCGGGAGAAAACGCTGCCAGCCCGCATCACCATCCCGGTGATCGTGTCATCCGGGAAAACGAGGTGGTTCTGTGTGACTTCGGTGGCACCACTGACGAACCCGACGGCGAGCCCGGCTACTGCTCCGACATCACTCGGTGCGTGTACACCGGAACCCCTCCCACCGAGTTTGTTGAGCAGTACCAGGTGCTGTTCGAAGCCCAAGAACTCGGCGTGGTGGCCGCTCAGGTCGGCACCGCGGCCGAAGACGTCGACCGGGCTGCTCGCCAACGTATGGCCGAGGCCGATCTCGACCAGTGGTTTGTGCACCGCCTCGGACATGGCATCGGAGTCGAGGCCCACGAGAACCCGTACCTGGTGGCCGGCAATGGGGCTCCACTTGAACCAGGCAACGCTTTCTCCGTCGAGCCGGGGTTCTACATCGGTGGCAAGTGGGGGGCGCGTATCGAAGACATCGTGGTCAGCACGAACATCGGACCGCGGGCACTGAACAAGGCCGATCACAACTTGGCCGTCGTCGAGGCCTGAGGCTGCTCGGTTCCAGTGATTGATCTTGCGGCCGCAACAGTTCTTCTCCAATGGGCCACCGGCGGCTTGCTGTTCACGTGGGTAACCACCCGTCACCGGCAGGTCGGCCTCGGATACGGCTGGCTGAACCGGGCCGTGTACGGCTTGATGGCCGCCGGTGCCGCGGTACTCGGCTTGCGGTTCGGTGCCGATCCCGGTCGCGACATTGCCGCGGTGCTGGTTGCCGTTGCCGCTGCCGTCGCGCTGGCTCAGTCGGTGCTGCGGCGGTCGGCCGGAGTGACTCATCAGCGCGAACTAGCCGAGGCCAGAACCGCTCGGGTGGCGGCTATGACCGGAATCGACCGTGAAGCCAAAAGCAAGGATCTGTCGGGCGCCGAGTTTGATCCCCGGCTCGATTTAGTTGCGCCAATCATCGGGATGATCGGAATTATCTGGGCTGGACGAGGTGGTGACCCGGCGTGGCTGGCCGTGGCCCGATTGGTGGCCGGCACCGTCTTTCTGGGCGCCGTCAGCGACGCCATGCTGTTAGGTCACTGGTATCTGGTGCAACCGGGCCTCAGCCGCGACTACCTCAAAGAACTCGTCGATTGGACCGGTCGTTCCTTGTTCCCTGTCGTCGTGCTACTGCTGATCCCTACAGGAATGTTCTCTGTTCTGGCCGGCAACATCGACGACGGTTGGGGAGGACTTCTCGGTTGGTTCTGGGTTGCTTGTGCCGTCGCCACGCTGATTTTGGTGGTGGCCACCCGTGCCGCCCTCAAGGAGCGTCAGTATTCGGCCGTGATGGCGGCCACCGGTTTGCTCTATCTCGCCATCCTCACGGCGTTCGGCACCGATCTGGTGGCTCGGGCCCTTCTCGTCCCCAACTAAACGGCCAGCGCCGGAGATCGGTTACCCTTACCTTGTCGGGCTTCGGTTTCGGGATTTCCGGCCGAAAGGCACGTTGGGCCTCGTCGGCCTGTCCACGATCCAACGTCATTCGACCAGCGAAGGGAACAGCTAATGCCTCGTGCAATATGGAGTGGCGCCATCAGCTTCGGCTTGGTGTCGGTACCGGTGAAGCTGTACACCGCCGTGAGCCGCAAGAGCGTCCGTTTCAACCAGATCGACTCCAAGACCAACAGCCGGGTCAAGCAGAAACGGGTGAACGCCGACGGCGAGGAGGTCTCCTACGACCAGATCGTAAAGGGCTACGAGATTTCAAAGGACTCATACGTAATCGTCACCGAAGACGAGCTGGCGGCCCTTGCCCCGAAGGCGTCGCGCATGATCGACATCACCGACTTCGTCGACGAGGCCGACATCGATCCGGTTTTCTACGACGCCGCCTACTTTCTTGTGCCTGATGAGTTGGCGAGAAAGTCTTACACCCTTTTGTCGAAGGCGATGGAGGAGAGCGGCAGGGTGGCAATCGCCACCTTTGTGATGCGAACCAAACAATATTTGGTGGCAATCCGCCCAACCGAGGGTCGGTTGATGATGTCGACCATGGTCTATGCCGACGAGCTGGTGGCTCCGGAGGAGATTCCCGGTCTGGAGGAGCTGGCCGACATCGAGATCTCCGACGCCGAGATGGCGATGGCCGGACAGTTGATCGAGTCGTTGGCCAATGACTTCGAACCTGACCGATATCGCGATAGCTACCGGGAGCAGGTGCTCGACCTCCTGGAACAGAAGGCTTCCGGGGAGATCCAGTCGATCGAAGCGGCCCCGGCCGCCGACGAAGCGGCCGTCGTCGATCTGCTCGCGGCCTTGGAGGCCAGCGTCAGTGCGGCGAAAGAAGCTCGCAAGAAGCCGGCCAAGAAGGCATCGAAGAGGGCGAAGAAGTCGGCCTAGGCCTTGTTCGTAGGTATTGGGTTTGCAGGTATTGGTTGATGGGCACACCGCGTTCGCCGGAGCGAGTTGAAGTTGCGGTTGGTGGCCGGACCCTTAGCTTGTCGAACCTCGACAAGGTGCTCTATCCCCAGGTTGGGTACACAAAGTCGCAGGTAATCAACTACTACGCTCACATCGCCGAGGTGATGCTGCCGCATATCTCCGGCCGTTGCCTTACACTGCGACGTTGGCCCAATGGCGTCGACGAGCAATCGTTTTTCGAAAAGCGCTGCCCTGGACACCGTCCAAATTGGATTCCCGTCGGGTTGGGTCCCGGCGACCGTCGGGGCGGAATCGACTACTGCCGGATTGAGGAACAGGCCGCTTTGGTGTGGACGGCGAACCTTGCCGCGCTCGAACTCCACAGTCCGATGGCGAAGTGCGACGATATCGAATCGCCGACGATTCTTGTGTTCGACCTCGATCCTGGCGAGCCGGCCGGTATGTCGCAGTGCTGCGAGGTGGCTCTCGTGGTCCGTGAGATCTTGCGATCGGTCGAGCTGGAGTCGTTCGCCAAGACGTCGGGATCCAAGGGGCTGCAGATCTATGTGCCACTCAATTCGACCCACAGTCATCACCACGCCTCGCGATTCGCGTTGGCCGTCGGACAGATGGCGATGAAGGAACTGCCGAAGCTTGTTGTCGTGGAGATGAAGAAGTCACTGCGTAAAGGCAAAGTGTTTGTCGATTGGTCACAGAACTCTCGTCATAAAACGACGATTGCGCCGTATTCTCTTCGCGCTCGCCCAACGCCGACGGTTTCGACACCGCTGAGCTGGGATGAGGTGGAGAGCGGGGCTGACGGCGCAGTGATGGCGTTTGAAGCAGACGAGGTATTGGAGCGGGTTGAGCTCCATGGCGACTTGTTTGGTCCCGTAGTCACGCTCATACAGACGATGCCTGGAGCCGAATAGGGTTCGGTTGAAAAACTTGGTTCTCGTCTAGGCTTGGCAGCTATGCCTGCCGTAACACTTGCCAGCACTGCCCCGAAGAACGCCACCGCGAGCGACACTCCGGTCACAACCGCCGACGTTGCCAGACTGCCGTCGGGAAAGAAGCTGGCGGCCAAGCGGCAGGAATTCGAGGGAAAGACCGGTCAAACGTTGGTGCTCACCGGCGCCGATGGCGCGGTTGAGGTTCTGGTTGGAGTCGGCCCTCGAAAGGAACTGTCGGCCGACAAGTTGCGCAAGGCGGCTGCGGCCTATGCCAAGGCCGTGGCCAAACACAAAAACGTCGCCTGCAACCTGTTGTCACAGGCCGAGAACCTTGACCAAGGCGAAGCTGTCCGAGCCATTGTCGAAGGTCTCCGGCTGGCCAGCTACCGATACAACGAACTTCGCAACACCAGCGCAGCCAAGAACACCGTGGCGCTGAGTCGGGTGGCCCTCATCGGCTCGGGGCGCGGCCTGGCCGGTGAGGTCCGTATGGCCAATGCCATCGTGGATTCGGTTGAGCTAACCCGGGATCTGGTCAACGAGCCTGGTGGATCCCTTACCCCCGAAGAGTTTGTGCGCCGGGCCCGTCGAGCTGCTCGCGGCAAGGGCGTACGGGTTTCGGTGTGGGACAAGGAGCAGATCAAGCGAGAGAAGCTTGGTGGTCTGTTGGCGGTGAATCAGGGTTCTGAACATCCACCGCGCCTCGTTCGCATCTCTTATCGCCCTGAAGGTAAGCCCAAGGCCAAGGTTGCCCTCGTCGGCAAGGGCGTGACCTTTGACTCCGGCGGTCTGTCGCTCAAGACCTCTACCGGCATGATGACGATGAAGATCGATATGGCAGGCGCCGCCGCTGTTTTGTCGACCATGTGTGCTCTGAAGGCCGCCCAGGTCAAGGTGCAGGTCGAGGCATACATTCCGCTTACCGACAATATGACCGGTCCCGATGCCCAGCGCCCCGGTGATGTATTCACCGCCCGCAACGGTAAGACGGTGGAGGTTTTGAACACCGATGCCGAGGGTCGTCTAATCCTGGCCGATGCCCTGAGCCTCGCCGCCGAATCCGACGCCGACGCAATCATCGAGATCTCCACCCTCACCGGCTCCGCCACGGCTGCCCTTGGCACCCAATACGCGGCGCTGATGGCCACCGACGACAAGCTGGCCGAGCGGCTTCAGGCTTCGTCGGAACGCACCAGCGAGCGCCTCTGGCGGTTGCCACTGCCGGCGGAGTACCGCCCGATGCTCGATTCAACTGTGGCCGACCTCCGTAACATCGGCACGTCGCCTTACGGCGGGGCGCTGATGGCCGGCCTCTTCCTCAAAGAGTTCGTCGGCGACAAGCCCTTCGCCCATATCGACGTCGGTCTGTCCGTCTACACCGACGCCAACAAGGGAATCAACGTGAAGGGTGCCACCGGATACGGCACTCGGCTCCTGGTCGACGTGGTCAAACACTGGGGCTAGAGCTCCGTCGCCTCTCGCCAGGCAAGTCGTCGCTGCTTTGGGTTGGTTAATCCGCGAAGCTCCCGGCCGATAGAACATCTACGATCCCGCCTCAACCACCTCTCAGGCGGCAGACCCGACTGCCCATAGGCGGCTTCGAAGGTGTTCATGACCACTGTCGAGCAACAATCGAGCGATACACGAAGCCGACCTGACGTCGGTGATGGTCCGACCGGCCGCCAGGGGATCCTCCGAAGACGGGTGCTGGTAATCATTAGTGACGTCGCTGCGTTAGCCGTTGGTGGGTTGATGGCTCGCCAAAATGCCGGTGGTCAGGCGTTGACCTGGCCCATCATCGTGGCCTTCGCGGCGTTGTTTTGGCTCTTTATTGTTGCCGCCAACCTCTACAACTCGCGGTTGGCGAGCAACCGCAACGAAGAGATGCTGAGGGTGGGACGCAGCGGTGTGAGAGCGTTGCTGGCCATTGGGGCGGTGACGCTGCTTTCCGGCGGTGAGCTCTCACTTCGTTCGGCCACCGTATTGCTGGTGGCGTCGATTGGGTCGGTGGCGGTTGTGCGTGAGGCCTGGCGGCTGTGGTTTTCCCGTCGACGTCAAGCCGGTCAAGGTCTCTGGGGCTCGGTTTTGGTGGCGGCTGAGTCCGAGGCTGTTGACTTCAGGCGCCGAATTGAGGCTGACACCTCCAGTCCGCACACAGTACTGGCCCATGTGGACCCATCCGCCTGCAACGATGTGGAGGAGTTGTTGACCAAGACGGTGGCCGCGGCTCGCAATTCGGGGGCTCAGGGTGCCATAGTCGTCGAATCCCTTATCGACGCTCAGACCGCCAACGCCCTTGTTCGCGGACTGTTGCAGGCCCACCTCTACGTCGATTTGGCGTCCAGTTTGGTTGACATTTCGGCCGACCGGTTGGCCACCCGCACCCTTGGCTCCGGCATCGTCACCTGGATCGCTCCCCGCCCTCGGTCGGGGTGGCGGGGGAGGGCCAAGCGACTGTTCGACGTGGCCGTTGCCGGCCTTGTGCTGGTTATGGTTGCGCCGGTTTTCGCCATGATCGCACTGATCATCAAGGTGACATCGCCGGGCCCGGTATTCTTCCGCCAGGAGCGAGTTGGCCGATACGGCGAACCGTTCGACATGCTCAAGTTCCGATCTATGGTGGTGAACGCCGAGGAGTTATTGCGCGAGCTGCAAATCGACAATGAGGGCGCTGGGCCACTGTTCAAGATGAAACACGATCCGAGGGTCACATCCATCGGTCGGTTCATTCGAAAGAGTTCGCTCGACGAACTTCCTCAGCTGCTCAACGTGCTACGAAACGAGATGAGCCTCGTTGGGCCACGGCCCGCGCTGCGAGCCGAAATGTCGGAGTGGGAACCCGCCCTCTACGCCCGGTTGGATGTAAAGCCGGGCATCACCGGTATGTGGCAAGTATCGGGCCGGAGTGGGACCACGTTTGCCGAGTACACCCGCCTCGACCTGTACTACGTACACAACTGGTCGATGTTGGTTGATCTCTCGATATTGGCTCGAACAATCCCCGCCGTTCTCCGGAGTGAAGGCGCGTACTAGGCCTACGCGCTCGGCCGTGACCTCTACGCCACGGTTGTTCCATGTTGATCGGACCAAACCGAGATGGTCTTTCGTCGTGGCCGTTGCTGCTGTGCTTCGGCCCATATCCGATGGGCTTCCTTGAGATGGTCGGGCAGCCGTGACACCTGGCGTGAGCTCAAGGGCGGTAGCCGACGCCTGACCACAAGGCGCGCTCCATTTCGCTGGGCGGCATTGAACCGACAGGCTCGTTCGATCGAGCGCCAGAACGGCCCGTGTTTGCCGCCCTTCCTTCCCAACCCGAGCTCGGCGGCCCACTGCTGGGCCACAATCTCAAAGCCCTCGGGCTGTTGCTCCAGCCGAGCAGCCAACCGGCGGAGCAGGAAAAGGCATGAAGGACCGAGAACGGCGAGCCAGAACTGCTCGACATAAGGGGAGCGGGGATCATGACCGAGATAATCGAGAACCGGGTCGTTCCAACATTGCACCGAGAGTCGATCGTGAGGGAATGCCGGATCGGACCCTACCGGGTTTGCCGCGCCGACTTGAGCGGCCGCGGTCTCCACGACGGCTAGCGGTTCCGACGCTGCGACTCGTTGAAGAGCTTTCGGGGATGGCGGTGGCGGTGGACATGCCGCACTGGGAACGTGTTTGGTGACCATGGTCTCCTCCTGGTGTCGATGACGTGCTCAATTGCCTTGGGCCGGGTGTGCCGGCGAGCGGGGAAGAGAAACGGTGGCGGAAAATGACGGATCGCCGTCAACCGAATACGATAACTTTATCAGTCAATGTAAGAAAACAAACGTATTTAAAAGAACATTCCTACGAAAGGCAGACGGACGGGTCGAATAGCGACCGCCAAGTGGGCGTAATACCGTACGGTAGGTGACTTTCGAGAACAGTTCGTCAGACGCCTCTGAATCGGTGCAGGAGGCAGCCCACCTCATCGACGAAGCCAAGCGGGTGGTTGTTCTAACCGGCGCTGGTATCTCCACCGACTCACGAATCCCCGACTTTCGTGGACCCCAGGGCGTTTGGACCAAGAACCCCGGAGCCGAGAAGGCAGCCACAATCCAGAACTATGTCGCCGATCCCGAGATCCGCCGGCGAGCCTGGCGAACCCGGCTCGACAGCCCGATGTGGGCCGCCGAGCCGAACCGGGGGCATCTCGCTCTTCTCCGGCTGGAAGAGCGCCGCAAACTTGATCTCCTCATCACTCAAAATGTCGACGGTCTTCATCATGCCGCCGGCTCGAATCCCGACAAGATCGTCGAAGTCCACGGGACGGCCCGTGAGGTGATGTGCTTGAGCTGCGACTACCGGGATCCGATGCAGGTGGTGCTGGATCGAGTGCGTCAAGGCGATGACGATCCGGAATGCAAACAGTGCGGCGGAATTCTGAAGTCGGCCACGATCAGCTTCGGCCAGAGCCTGATCGAGGCCGACCTGAGTCGGGCGTTCGACGCCGCAATCGATTGTGATCTGATGTTGGCCATCGGTTCGACCCTGGCTGTATTCCCGGTTGCCCGAGTGGTTCCGCTGGCCAAGCAGACGGCTCCTGTCGTGATTCTCAACGGTGAGGCCACTGAAATGGACGAATTGGCGGATGTCGTCGTGCGAGGGTCGATCAGTGACCTTCTTCCCAAGATGCTTGGCTAGGAAGCGGGGAGACGCCGCTACCGTTGATTCCGCGTGACGTACTGTGTCGGTTTGGAGCGGAGGCTCAGATGACCACATTCCGAGATCTGTTGGCCGCCACCAAAGCACTTGTCGGCGAGGTCGATCCCGCCGCCGCCGAGCAGGCTTTGGCGGCCGGCGCAATTCTTCTCGACGTGAGAGAGTCGGATGAGATTGCTCAGGGAATGGTGCCCGGAGCCGTCCATATCAGCCGTGGCAACCTTGAACCGCAGGTGGAGAGCCGATTGCGAGACAAGTCCGCCTCCGTGCTGGTGATGTGTGCCGGGGGTACCCGATCGGTCATGGCGGCGAAATCACTGCAAGACCTGGGCTACCATGACGTCAAGTCGATTGAGGGCGGCTTCAACCGTTGGAAGGACGAAGGTCGCCGCTGGCATGTGCCACAACTCCTGACTGAGCAGCAGCGGCGGCGTTATCACCGTCACTTGCTGTTGCCCGAGGTCGGGGAGGAAGGCCAGAAGCGGCTGCTGAGTTCGCGGATCCTTCTTCTCGGAGCCGGTGGGCTCGGATCCCCGGCCGCCCTCTACCTGGCCGCGGCCGGGGTCGGCACTATCGGCATCGTCGACATGGATACCGTCGATGCGTCGAACCTTCAGCGGCAGATCCTCCACAACCAGGACCGGGTCGGATCCCGTAAGGTCGACTCGGCCCGAGAGACCCTCGCTGCGCTCAACCCCGACGTCGAGATCATCACCTTCGACACCCGACTCGGTGCCGACAACGTGCTCGAGATCGTGTCTGGTTTCGACGTGGTGATTGACGGGGCCGACAACTTTCCGAGTCGCTATCTCCTCAACGATGCCTCAGTGAAACTTGGTGTTCCCGTGGTGCACGGATCGATCTTCCGGTTCGAAGGGCAGGTCACGGTGTTCGACCCCAAGTCGGGTCCCACCTATCGCGACATGCTGCCGAAGCCACCCCCGGCCGAGTTGGCTCCGAACTGCGCCGAGGCCGGAGTGATCGGCGTGTTGCCAGGAATTATCGGCTCAATTCAAGCGCTGGAAGCCATCAAGATCGTTCTGGGCCTCGGAGAAACGCTGAGCGGGCGGCTGCTGGTATTCGATGCCATTGATCTCAGCTTTCGGGAGTTCAAGCTCAACGTCGATCCGACCAATCCGGTCACCTACGAGCAGCGCGATCGAGTGGAGATCGTCGAGCTCGACGGGCTTTGTCAGCCGGCCATGGCCCAACCGTCATAGGCACACGGCTGCGGGCCCGCCAACGAAAATCTTGGCCGACAACTGAATAATTCGGCCTATGGGCCGATCTGGTAGCCCATGAGTTCAATTGATATCGGTTGGGAGACCGGGGATGTGTCGCCATCAGACGCGACCCAAACGTCGAAGCGGACCGCTCGGCGTCGATCGGGTGTACTTCGGCTCGTCGCCTATGCATTGACGGCCTCGCTGCTGGCGTCGGTTCTGATTGTCGTCGCTCCCGGTTCCGCTGCGGCCCATCACACCTACCCCAAGGTTGAGATCAGCGGGGGCGGTTGGGGCCACGGGCGCGGGATGGGGCAGTACGGCGCCCTTGGCTACGCCCGTGACTACGGCTGGACTTCCCGCCAGATTCTCGACCACTTCTACGGTGGGACAACACAAGGCCCAGCCCCGGTAACCGATGTCCTCGATCCGCAGCGGCTGCGAGTTCAGCTGGCGTCGATGAACGGTCACACAACCGCTGTCACCTTGGCCCAGGGGCGAATGGTCATTCACGGTGCCGACGGCCAACGGCTTCATACCGTCACCAAGCCTGCGGCCCGTTTGGCGATCGTCTCCGGAGGCTTCGAGTTGCAGCTCGCCGACAGATGTAGTGGTCCTTGGACGGCCAAAGCGACAATTCCCGGCTCCGCCATCGGGGTGAGCGTCGAACTGGATCCCAACGATCCGGCCGACGACGAAGCCGTCATCGGAGAGGACTCTCAAACCCTGCTAGGGGTGTGTGGACCGGTGCGAGCCTGGTACGACGGCGAGATCTGGTCTCACCAGACCACCTACGGGCAGAGGACGGTGAACGTGGTCAACGTTGATCAGTACCTTCGAGGCGTCGTGCCCAACGAGGTTCCGGCCAGCTGGCCCGAGGCGGTACTTGAAGCTCAGGCGGTGGCGGCGCGTTCCTACGTGTTAGCCGGTGATACCAGGTGGGGCAGCCACGCCAACACCTGTGACAACACCTACTGCCAGGTCTACGACGGTCGAGTCACCACCCGGGGCGGAACCAGGACCTCCACCCACAGCCGCACCGATGCCGCAATCGAGGCGACACAAGGCCAAGTTCGACTCACGTCGTCGGGACGAGTAGCCCGTACCGAGTTCTCGTCCAGCACCGGTGGTCATACCGCCGGAGGCGATTTCACGGCGGTCGAGGATCTCGGCGATGCGACCCCGGCCAACCCCAACTCCACCTGGACTACGACGGTAAGCCTGTCGGGCTTGGCCAATAGCTACGGGCTCGGGCCGGTAACCGCCATTCAAGTCACCGAACGAGACGGCCACGGTCGATTTGGAGGACGGGCCAAACTGGTAACCGTCACGTTCCGTGATGGCACTCGCACGATGTCGGGATCATCGATTCGTCGCTTCTTCGGATTGAAGTCCGACCTCTTCGATTTCGGTCCGATCCTGAACGGCCCTGAAGACGAGCAACCTGAACCCGAACCTCCGACCGAAGACAACCCGCCGGAACCCACCGAGGAAGATCCGGATTCAGACGCTGAGCCCGTCAGCTGGGAACCGGTCATCAGCGAGATGTTCGAGCAGCTTGCTGACCGCTCGCCGGCCGAGAACGAGCTGTCGATCTGGACTTCCCGCTTCGATGACGATGAGACCGAAGCTCGTATGGCCCTCGCCCGTGAGCTGGTTTCGGGAGATGTGTTCGCAGGCCGGTTGGTTGAGGACCTGTATCGGTCAACGTTTGGTCGGAATCCCGACAGTGAAGGCCGGGCCTATTGGATCGGTCGTCTCACGGCTGAGGGCAGCGACGCACTGACCTACGAGGAGATCGGCACGTACTTCTTCGGGTCAGCTGAGTACTACCGTCGATCAGGGGCAACCGATACGGGTTTCGTATCCAACCTCTACCGCGATCTCCTGCAACGAAAGGCTGATGAAGCGGGCGTTGAGTATTGGCTCGACATTCTCGATCGCCGCTCCACGGGCGACGTCGTCACCTGGTTCTATCGCTCCGACGAGTCACGTCGCGGCCGAGCGGTAACTCTGCACCTGTTGGCGACCGGTCGAGAGCCGAGCAGCGCTCAGGTTGCCGATGGCGCGGAGCTACTGCAAACAATGAGCGATCTTGAACTGGCGGCCCGGTATGGAGCCGGACTGCAGCCCTAAGGCGCTCTCTCCCCGGGTTGGGTTCGTCCGAAACGGCGGCGCGCCGTTATCGGGCTGCCCTTTGGCAACTCCGGGATCAACTGCCTACCCGCCATCGAACAACTGGCGGTCGACCGCCGCTAGGATTTTCGTCAGATCAGTTGATCTGACGGCGGCACGTCAGAAAAGCAGTTGGCGGTACTTGAAGGGCTAATTGCCATACATGACTGTCGATCACGACGCCGCCGTATTTGTTGCCGGTCACCAAGGTTTGGTGGGATCGGCTCTATGTCGGCGGTTGGAGCACGAGGGCTACCGCCGGGTGCTGACCGAACACCGTTCCCGGCTCGATTTGCGTCACCAGGCTTCGGTGATGCGTTGGTTTGAGCAAAACCGTCCGGAGTACGTCTATCTTGCCGCCGGCACCGTGGGCGGAATAGCGGCGAACTCCAAACGGCAAGCCGAGTTTCTCTACGACAACATGATGATCCACGCCAACGTGATCGAAGCCAGCCGTCGGGTCGGAGTCACAAAGTTGCTGTATCTCGGTAGCGCCTGCGTGTATCCGCGACTTAGCGGACAGCCGATCAACGAATCGGAACTTCTCGCAGGACCATTGGAGCCGACCAATGAGGGCTACGCGTTGGCCAAAATCGCCGGTGTCCGACTGTGCGACTTTTACCGGGAGCAATACGGTTGCAATTTCATCGCCGCCATGCCCACCAACCTCTATGGACCCGGCGACAACTTCGACCTTGAGTCGAGTCATGTGCTTCCGGCGTTGATGCGCAAGTTTCATGAGGCCAAGGAGGCCGGCCGGAGTGAGGTCGAGGTCTGGGGAACCGGGTCGGCTCGTCGGGAATTCATGTACGTGGATGACCTCGCTGCCTGCTGTCTCTACCTGATGGACCACTATGACGATTCCGGTCATGTCAATGTCGGGACCGGCGTTGAGACGTCAATCGCCGAACTGGCGGAACGGATCCGAGAACTGGTGCACCCCGGCGCCGAGATTGTTTGGGACAGTAGCCGACCCGATGGTATGCCCCGGCGATCGCTCGACGTTGAGCGGCTGACCAGCCTCGGCTGGACTGCCTCGACCGACTTGCAGGTTGGCCTGGCCCGCACCTATGCGTGGTATCTCGACCAGCTGGACCACGGTCTGGTCCGGACGTCGGCGCACGGTGCGGATAGGGCCGCGGATAGGGCTGTGGATGGGGCTGCGGATAGGGCTGCTGATGGGGCAGCCGACAGGCCCACCGAGAAGGCCGAGGTGGGGCTGTGATCGACCCTGTCGTCAACACGTTGATGAGTACTGTCGTCGACGGGATAAAGGGGAGGTTTGGCGTTGGAACCGATGCAAACCCTCCCGGAGTGTTCGACGCACTGAATGCTGATATCGCCCCCGGCACGGTCGCTTTCGTTCCTCCTCGATTCGGAGCCGGAGTCATCGGCGGGGCCGAGGCGGTCATGGCCGACATGGTCGCCGGATTGGCGGCACGAGGTATACCTGTCGAGATTCTTACCACCTGTGCCCGCGATCATTTCACTTGGGCCAATGAATTCGAGCCGGGAGTCTCGACCACCGACCGGGGCGTCACCGTGCGACGGTTTCCAACCGAGACGCCTCGATCCACCGCTGTCCGTGATCGACTTGGGGCCCGGATTTTGGCCGGTGAACGCATCACCATCCAGGATCAGCAGCAGTGGGTGAACTCCAGCCTTCGGTGCAGTGGCTTGTGGCACCACGTGTTTGACCACGGGCATCGCTACCGGGCTCTGATCTTTGCTCCGTACATGTTCTGGACCACATACGCCGTCTCCCAGATTCACTCCCGCCGGTCGATCGTGATGCCCTGTTTGCACGACGAGCCCCCGGCCTATCTCGACATCTTCCGAGCCATGATCGAGGGAGCCGGGGCGCTGTGGTTCCTGACCGAACCGGAACAGCAGCTCGCTTCCCGGCTTTACAGTCTGCCTCATCGTCACGACGTCATCGGCGCTCCGGTGACGATCCCCGCCGAGCACAACGCCGCTCGATTTCGAGCCAAGTTCGGGATCGATGAACCGTTTGTGTACTACGCCGGACGACGGGAGTGGGGCAAGGGCTGGGATGATCTCCTGGCCGGCTTCGCCCACTACAAACGGACCCGAGCGAACGACAGTCGGTCATCCAGCCTCAAGCTGGTCACGACCGGAGTGGGCGAGGTTCATCCTCCGCTGGGCTGCGAAGCCGACGTGATCGATCTTGGTTTGCTCGATAACCGTGACCGGGATGACGCCATGGCGGCGGCCACCGCCTATGTTCAGCCGTCGGCGTTGGAGTCGTTCTCGCTAACCGTGCTCGAGGCCATGATGGCCGGAACTCCAGTGCTGGCCAACCGGGCCAGCGACGTAGTCAGCTGGCATCTGGACCGATCCGGGGCCGGTCTGACCTTTGGAAGTCGCTCCGAACTGGTGGAGTGTCTGGCCTTTGTGGCCGAACGTCCTGACGCCGCTCGGGCCCTTGCCCGAACCGGTCGCCGCTACGTTGAGTCGAACTATCGACCCGACGTGGTTTTCGATCGGATGCAGGAAACGCTCGACCAGTGGTTCCCTTTGCGGGAGCGGACCCCGGCCGGTGAGGTGGTTGCCCGATGACCACGCTCATGGTCACCCCGTTTGCTCCGTATCGAGATGGTATTGCCACCTACGCAGCTCAGGAGTTGCGGGCTCGCCGTAGTCAAGGTGAACAGATTCATCTGGTGTCGCCGACCCCGTCGGCCGCTCATCACCACCTCCCGCTGGGCGGCGTGCGAGGAGCGGCGATGTTGGTCAACCTGGCTCGCTCCTACCAGCGGGTGGTTGTGCAATACAGTCCCGAGCTGTTACTCGGTCGTTGTCGTAGCGCAGGGCAGCGGAGCACCGTCTGGTCATCGATGACCGCGCTCGCTCGCCTCAAGCCGGTGGAGCTTCGTGTTCACGAAATCATGTATCAGCCGTTGGCCGACAATCCGGCCGAGCGGCGGTTGGTCTCGCTCCTGTTCCGCCTGGCCGATCAGGTCACGGTTCACACCGAGCCGGAGCGGGAACTCCTACGTCCACTGCTGGGCGACGAAGCCGCCGACAAGATCGTGGTAATAGATCACGGTCGAAACTTCATACCTGCGGTTTCTTGCACCACCGAGGAAGCCAAAAGCGAACTCGGCCTCGCCGTCGACGAGTTTGTTTTCCTCTCGATCGGCTTCATTCAGCGTCACAAGGGTTTCGATCGGTCGGTTGAGGCCTTCACCGCCGCCGGCCTGCCTGGGAGTCGACTGCACATCGTCGGCTCCGGTCGGGTTGACCATCCGGAGATCGGGGCCTACGTCGCCGATCTGACCGACGTCTGCGCATCGACCGAAGGTGTTGAGATTCACAACCGGTTTGTCTCCGACGACCAGTTCGACCTGTGGCTTCAGGCTGCCGATGCGGTGGTGTTGCCGTATCGCGAGATTTGGTCGTCCAGTGTGGTGGAGCGGGCTCGGCTCTTCGAGAAACCGGTGATCGCCTCCGACCTCGATCAGCTTGGACATCAGCTCGGTGATGATGGTTTTGCCTGTGCCGACATTGGTCAAATGGCCATGGCCATGGAAAAGGTCTGGTCGGCGTCCCCACACAGCGCCGTTCATCAGATGGCCCCGCCGGCGGATAGCCACGGCGAGGGCCACCCGTTGCGTCGAGCTTCCGACGGAGTTGGGCGGGCGCAGGCCTGGGAGGTTGATGACCAGGACCCTGACCGCGCTTCGATTCAAGCTCAAATCTCGGCCAGGGCGGGGCGCCGCCATGTCGGCTCGCCGACGTTTGATGCCCCCGACCCAGCAGCCGTTAGGCCGGGCGGATCGGGCGGAGTCGTGAACAGCCAGTCCGGCGGGTCCGGTCCATCTCGTCGGCTGGCGGCACTGGGTTCGTTGAGCCGCCCGGAGCCGGTTTCGGCCCGACCGGGTGTCGCCCCGGTCAAGCTCGCCATACAGCGGGCCACGGCTTGGCAGGTTGATCCGATGTACCACCGTATCTGTGAGTTGCAGCAGGCGACTTTGGATGCGGTTGTGGAGATGGAGGCCAGGCTCGAAGCCATGGCCGCAGATTCTCCGGAGCCCGATACGGCAGCCGAGAGTTCCGATAGTCGCCGATGAGCGGATCCGATGGTGAACTGACCGAGCTCCGTCGACGGCTGATGGAGACGGAAGAACGATGTCTCAACGCCGTTGATGCGGTACATGGTGCGATGGCTCAGGCCGCTCAGGCCAAACGCGACGCCGAGGAGTACTTTCACCGGCTCGACATTCGGGAACGTGAACTTCGTCGACTCAAAGAGTTTCTCGGCTTTGAGCTGGAGACTCCACTCGACGATGTGCTCTCAACGCTGGAGCAGCGACCGAGGGCTCGATGAAACTCCAAGTAGCAGCTCTACGAGCTTTGGTTCGACGTGTAGTGCCGGAAACCGTACGAGCAGGGATCAGAGAACGTCACAAAATCGCAGGCATCGAGGTGATCGTGCACCAGCCAGTGAACGGTCACTCCCCGAGCACAGACGCCGAATCCAGCAGCGCCGACAGCACGGCCTTAACCATCGAGACCGCTCGGCGGGCAGCCGACGCCTGTCGAGCGGCCGGGGTCGAGGCCCTTGTGCGAACCGGCCAACAACCTGGATGTACCGCCAAGGTACCGGTGGTTGAGGTTCACGTTCTGGCCGGGGTGACTCTGGCCGAACACGCCTTGAACCGGATCATGGCCGAATTCAACCAGCGGACCGATCTGGAGTTGTGCTACTCCGATGGCGCGGGTGTAAACGGCCAGGCTGTGATTCTTCCTGGACACTCACCAGACCGGTTGGCCGAGCAGATGTATCTCGGCCCGATGCTGGCCTTTCGTCGCAGCCGCCGGGATGCGGCTCCAACATCGGATTGGGACGCCGCGGTCGAAAAGGCTCGGGCTGCGGCAACGGCCGCACACATCCCGGAACGGCTGTACACCACGATCGAAGGCAGGGCTATACCGTCCCGCCCTGAGCCCCGCATCGCCATGATCCCCGAGCCGAAGCAACCTCTGGTCTCGATTGTGATTCCCACCCGAGGCCGACGTCGAACGGTTCGTGGGCAAGAGGTTGTTCTCGTGGAGCAGGCCATCGAGTCGATACTGTCGCGCTCGTCCTACGCCGCCATTGAACTGGTGGTGGTAACCACGCCGGGCACACCGCGCGAATTGAGGGGGTGCCTTGAGGCCTTGATCGATGGCCACGGTGCGGTCCCGCGTTTTGTCCACGACGACCGCCCGTTCAACTTCAGCAATGTGTGCAACGTTGGCGCGGTGGCCACTCGGGGTGAGGTGCTCATTTTCCTCAACGACGACACCGAGGTCATCAGCGAGCAGTGTATCGAGTGGCTTGTTGGACACGCGCTCCGCCCTGAGGTGGGGGCGGTGGGGGCCAAGCTGCTGTATGAGGACGGCACGATCCAACACGCCGGGATATGGAGCAGGGGCGGGCATCCCACTCATCGCTACGAAGGCCACCCCGACAACGGTGGTTACCGCGGCGCGCTCACGGTCGCTCAGAATTGTCTGGCCGTCACCGGAGCATGCCTGACCGTCGAGCGCTCGAAGTTTCAAGCCGTTGGAGGATTCTCACCGATCTTCCCCAACAGCTACAACGACGTCGACCTTTGTCTGAAACTACTGGATCGCGGGTGGAGAACGGTGGTGGAACCTCGAGCTCGACTTCATCACTACGAGGCCAGCACTCGAGACCCCAGTATCGACCACGGCGACATGGCCGCGCTTCACGACCGCTGGCGCTGGCGGCTCAACAACGATCCGTTCGACAACCCCACTCATGACGCTGCCCTCTCGGAAGAACTGCCGTTGTCGGCCAAGGCCAACATGATGAGCGAGGTGTCCGACTGGCAACCTGCTCAATACTGGCCGCTGCCGGCGATGACCGACGTAGCCGCCATCGGGCCGTCCGTCACAGAAGGTACGGTTTGGGCGACCTGCGGTTGAACGGTCCGAGAAACCCGCTGATTCGTTGGCATCTGTCGGCTTCCGTCAAACTGTAGAGGAAGTTCCATGTCATGCCCTGGTCTAGTCCGCCGACCAGGGCTTCTGGTCAGATGGCCCGATACCAGCGCAGACGATCACCAGCTTCCAGGAGATGTTCCTCAACCCCACTTCAGCGGGGAGTATCGTTGAAAGACATCGTGGCTAGAAGATCCGTTGCCCGATCGATGAAGTCGTGTCCCTGGGGTGCCATTGCGAGGATCATGGATGGACCGTCGGCGCCATTCTCGATCCACCAGATGCGATGATCGTGCGTGGAGCGAAGCGACACCACAGGGCCCGACGACATGCGGAACGCGTATTCACATGGTTCAGCGGCTGTGCATGAGGCATCGGGCGGAATCTGCACGTCGAATCGGGTGGCCGCAAGCCCGTCGAGATCGACGGTCGCCATGTCCACGATCTCGACATCGGTTCCGATGGCCTCGATCACGTCGCCGGCGGTGACAACCGGTACCGGGTTACCGGCAGCCACCTGCGCCGGACCGATGGGGAGCACGTCGAGAACGCCGGTCAAGAAAAGCAGATCACGATCACCGGGACCCTTGCTGGTGGCGCCGGTGAAGACAACGAAACCCGGGAAATTCGGCTGGGTGAACCACCCATCACCGATATCGAGGGTAAACGTCGGCCCGAAATTGGCGATCTGGTAAACACCCGGCTCAACGGTAACAAACGGAGCGTCGAGCGCCGGTGGTCCATCAGGATCGATCTCTCCTCGCGCTTCGAAGTCCCGAATCTGGTCAGGCTCCAGGATCTCGCCGTCCGGCAAGGCCGTGTCCAGACCATCGCCTGTCGGCTCGATCGTCGCCACCAGCGTGCCGAGTGCGACGTCGATCGCTTCGATGCCGTCGACGTCGTCGGCTTGCGAGCTTCCGGCCACCAGCACGCCGGCCGGGGTCTCGGCAAGAAAGATCCGAGCGTTCGGCGTGTAGGCAACCAAGGAAAACGGCGGACTGCCGAACCGGTCGGCGGCGACGAGTTGGTGTTCGCGTGTCGACTGGTCGGCTCGAACCTCGTAGCCGGCCAGGTGATATCCGAGTACCTCGATCGCCGTATCCGTCGCCGTGACTTCAGCCGTTGGCACGGCGGCGATCAAGTCGATGAGTTCGTCGACTGAGTCGATCCGCACTCCGTCGGCCGTCTGAGTGACGAGGCCAACCGAGGCGGCCTCCCAACCGTCCTCACCCGTCGGATCGACAACGGAAACGATGATCAAATCACCTCGCGTGTACAGGTGATGAGCTGGATCAATTGAGAATCGTATGCCGCCCATCGCCGAGGTCGTGTACTCGACCAGGTCCGTGCCCTCGGCTGCCGGTTCGATGGTCACGAGTCGCCGTTCCGTCCCGTCGATTGTGACCATTTCAGCGTCATCACCGAATCCGCAACCGGCCACCACAAGGCCGAGAGCCACCGTCACGCCGATCGCCGACGCTACACCGCTCGTCCTGAAGCTCATCTCCCGGTCTCCTCTCCCACGTTTCGAGAACCTGCCCCCACAGCTTTGTCCACGTCGCGTCGCCATCAAATCTGTCGCCGGCGGGCACGATTTCGTGAGAGCATACAGCCGCGACGGATTTGGAGCTTCAGTATCGTAGTTAGAGACATGGACGGCGTCCGCGAATACGGTGAGATGGTCGACACGTCACGCACGCACGACCGGGACCGCTTGACCCGATTGTTCGACACGGAATTCGATGCTCTCTATCGCTATTGTCTGGCCCGAACCGGTGACACCGCCGCAGCCGACGACGCCGCGTCCGAAGCGTTCACAGCCGCGGCAAGGCTTCTGGCTACCGGTCGGGGCGATGAAATCGACCGACCTTGGTTGTTCGTCGTAGCCAGGAACCGAATGACCGACCAATGGCGGTCCCAGAAACGCCACAACCGGCGCCTCGAACGGTTGGCGCAACAGCGCCAACCCGAGACCCGGGATCAGCCGCAGGCCACGTCGATCCTGGCCGACCACGTGCTGGCCGCCCTCGGCTCACTTCCAGAACGGCAACGGGCAGCACTAGCACTCCGGTACCTCGACGAGTACTCCGTCTCGGAGGTGGCTGACCAGCTCGACATCACGTATCAGGCGGCCGAGTCATTGCTTGCTCGAGCCCGCCGAAGTTTCGCACAGGCATGGGAGCACACCGATGTCAGCTGATTCGCCGGACAAAGACCTGCGTACCCTCCTTCAAGCGGTCGAGGCCGATAGCACGAGGACATCACCCAACCGCGACCGGATCAAGAGGTCCGTCCTCGCCACGTTCGACGAGGCCTTCGGTTCGTCGACCGAGCAAGAGGAGCCGCCGAACCTCATCGAGCTCGATTCATCCGTCGACGATCGTCGAATACGGATGCCGCAAACGAGAGTGATCGGTTGGATGGCGACGGCCGCCGCCATCCTGCTCATGTTTGTGGTCGTGTCGCTGGGGTGGGAGCGACTCGACACGGCGGAGCCGACCAACACCGAAACGGTCGGAGAGCAGCGGCTGGCCGTCGATGGTGCCGAACTTCCGGCGCGACTGTTGTCCGGGGCCCAGACAACAGACCGCATCGCCGGGGGTCTGAGCTTCGAGGCACCCGACGGCCTCGCGGTGATCACCGAGGACGATGGCCTGATCGTTCTAACCGTCGCCGACAGTCCGGGTGACGACTCGGGGGTAATCGTGATCGTGGAAGTCGAGCCATTGGAATGGGAGGCCGAGCTTGAAGCGTTGCAGACGGCAGGAGACGTGAGCATCAAGGAGGTCGCGGCAACAGTAGGCGGGCAACCGACCATCCGCCGAGATGTCGCGGTCACCGATCAGGCGGCGTTGGTCCGAACGTGTTCGGTCGGCGAACCGTGTCTTCGGCTCGCCGGGTGGCCGGACACCGGGCCCGCCGCGCTCTGGGCTGGGGCCGACAATCGGATCCTGGAAATCGGCCGCACCGACGACGCCGTGGTCTTGGCCATCGAAACGTCCCAACGCTTCGCCGGTCCACTTACACGACTCGCGGCCGGGGTCGTGAACACCGCAACCCTGAGCGCCGATTAGTCACCGTTAGGTTCGCAGCTTTCTTTTGTAACCGCGACAGATTCTCGCCGCCGCCGGAGTCGCTTCTGTTGACGGGTGGCCGACGGTCGCTCACCCGACAGTCATTACCCCGACAATCATTACGTATTTCAAGGAGTCGAAGATGCACACACACACGCTGATCACCGCCGTCTCACCCGAGTCGCGATCCCTATCCTCGCCGCCTTCACTATGATGCTCTGGTCCGCGTCAGGTGCGGCCGCAGCCGTCGAAATTCGGGAGACCATCCCGATCGAAGGATTCGTGTTCGAAGACCTGTGTGGCCAGGAACTCGTCCACACAAGCGGTTCTCTGCACATCGTGTTCACGTTCACAGTTAACGACAATCGCGTCTCCGGCACTGTCCACGGCAACCCGCAGGGAGCCAAACTGGTCGATGCCAGCGGCCAGGAATATGTCGGCACCGGCAACTTCCAGTCCCACTTCAGCGAGCCAGTGGAGAACGGAGCGGCCACCTTCTTTTCGATGGACAGCTTCAAGATCATCGGCAAGGGTGGTGCGACGAGTTTCCTCGTCCAAACTAC
Organism: Acidimicrobiales bacterium; assembly: GCA_965216355.1. GTDB lineage: Bacteria > Actinomycetota > Acidimicrobiia > Acidimicrobiales > SZUA-35 > JAHELU01. The sequence goes on along the minus strand of CBDCFR010000013.1, from coordinate 3,884,835 downwards.
CATCAGCACGACGATCAACGCAAAGGGAGAGCCGACAGCAAGCGTGGAGAATGTGAGCGTTCGATGCCGGTAGCCGGCTGATGCCTGTAGAGGAAGGTCCATACCATGCCGCTGTCCAATCCCGCTGACCAGGGCTTTCTCGGTCAGACGGCCCGATGCCACCTGTTCCGTAGCGGCACCTCTATCGGAAAGCTGCTTCAGCCAGGCGTTGGGCCGCCGTCGTAACCGAGATGCGATGGGCCGCCACTTCACGTTCGAGGTCTGCGAGCAGGGTGACGAACGATAGGCTCTCGCTTCCACGCTGGAAGATCAAGTCCCGAACCTGCTGGTGTAGCTGATCCACCGCTTGACCGGAGCGAAGTTGTTCCAGTTCGCCTGACTGACAGAGTTTCCGATGAAGACTCCAGATGAGTTCTTCCAGGTCGCCAAGGCCGTGGCCGGTAAGAGCCGAGCAGGTTAGAACCGCCGGTGGCATCGAGGCTCGCTTGGGGCGCACCAGATGTAGAGCGGCTTGATATTCAGCGGCGGTGCGTGTTGCCAGCCCGGCTAGGTCGCCATCGGCTTTGTTGACCGCCACCACGTCGGCCAGTTCGAGTACACCGCGTTTGATGCCTTGGAGGTCGTCGCCGGCGCCAGGACCGACGAGGAGTAGGAACAGGTCGGTGAGGCCGGCCACGGCGGTTTCCGATTGGCCCACACCCACCGTTTCGACGATGACGGTATCGTAGCCTGCCGCTTCGCAGACCACGATCGACTCTCGAGTGCGCCCGGCGACACCTCCGGTGATGCCACCCGACGGAGACGGGCGCACGTAGGCTTTGCTACTACCGGCCAGGTCGGCCATGCGGGTCTTGTCACCAAGAATCGAGCCGCCCGTCGATCGGCTCGATGGATCAACGGCGAGTACGGCGAGACGGTGACCGGCTTCGACCAACTCGGCTCCGAAACGATTGATGAAGGTGCTCTTCCCGACCCCTGGAGCGCCGGTTACTCCAAGCCTGACGGAGTTTCCGGACGCCGGCAGCAGGAGCTCAAGGAGCGTCTCAGCCTGCCGGCGATGCTCGGGTCGGGTTGACTCGACCAGGGTAATGGCTTTGGCCAAGGCTCGGCGGTCTTGGTCGACCACGGCGGCCGCCAAGTCGTCAATATGGTCGAACCCTGTTGCAGCCATAGCCAGCTACAGGGTACCCGATCACAAGAATTCGCTGGACGGGTTGTGATCAGTTGCGTCGACCAATCAGGGCCAGTATCTCCGACCGGGTGTCGTGATTGAGTCCGTCGGTGTCGACGCTGATGAACGACCGCTGTCCGGTGTCTACGTCGCTGACCTCGTTGTTGACCGCCAGGCGAGAGTACAGCCCAGCGAGCCCACCGAGGATGGCGCCGGCCAGTACGGCGATTAACAGGGTCGGCGCCGCTGGCACGTCGGCGGCGCCCACGATGACGAGAGCGATGAGTATGCCGACCACGACACCGGCGGCAGCGGCAATTGCCACGCGACTTGCGGGCCTTGATACTGAAGCGCCGTCTACGCCGCCGATCTCGGCCGTAGTACGGGGAGGTTCGGCTTCCACACTGATTCGGGAGGCGTCGACGCCAAGGCGCTCGATGTCAACGACGAGCGATCTGATGCTGTTGGCGGGAAGACATGGTGATGAGATTGTTGATGTCGAATTCATGCATCTGACTTACCCAGAATGCCTACGGACAAAACATTGCTTCCTCCACACAACAATCTGCGACCGCCGTGTGCCGAGCCCCTACACGGTTCCGTCTCGGACCATTCGGCGAACCGTTTCCGCCCGGTCTCTCACGTCGGCCAGATTTGAGAGGTTTCTCATATTGGCCAGCGGGCGAGCCATTCGCCCTGAGGTCTGCAGTGTCTCTTCGTGTTCGGCGAGAAAGTCCCAGTAGAGGGTGGTGAAGGGGCAGGCGTCGTCACCAACCCGGTTCTTGGGGTTGTAGCGACAGTCCTTGCAGTAGTCGCTCATCCGATTGATATAGGCGCCTCCCGAGACGTATGGTTTGGTCGCCATCCGGCCACCATCGGCCCATAGCGCCATCCCCATGACGTTTGGCACCATGACCCAGTCGGCGCGATCAATGTATTGATCAGACATCCAGTCCATCAACCGGCGGGGGTGGATCCCGTAGAGGTTGGCGAAGTTCGACAACAACATCAGCCGTGGGATGTGATGAACCCAGGCCCGCTCGCTGAGATCCTTGAATGTCTGTGACAAGCAGGTCATCTTGGTGTCGGCCTCACCGGTGAACATCGGAGGTAGATGTCGCCGATGGTTTAACACGTTGCTTTCCGCGTGATCAGGCCAAAGCCAATAGAGACCCCACACGTATTCCCGCCACCCGACGATCTGACGGATGAAGCCTTCAACCGAGTTGATCGGCGCCGTTCCCTCTCGATACCGCTTCTCGGCTTCCTCACACACCTCGTCCGGAAGGAGAAGTCCCAGGTTGAGGTAGGGGCTGAGGATCGAGTGGGCCAGATGCCAGGAGCCGGTGGTCATCGCATCTTCGTATGGTCCAAACCGCTCAAGTTCGTGGTCGAGAAAATGTCGGAGACGGGCCAGAGCTGCCCGTCGTGAGGTGGCCCAAATCCCGGCCGGTTGCTCGCCGTGTGATTCCGGCAGCGACTGCAGCACCTCGTCGTCGGTGTCGTCGAGTTTGGACGTCGGCGGCGAGGTGAAAATCGATGGATCGTCCGGTGGCGGCTCACGGTTGTCGGCGTCGAAATTCCACTTCCCCTCCACCGGATCGTCACCGTCCATGAGAAACCCGTGACGGGTCCGATTCCATCGGTAGAAATCTTCAAGGCGCAGTGTGTCCCTCGACTCGGCCCAATCGGCGAAGTCGCTGTGATGACAGAGAAACTGGTTGCTGGGAACTTGGGCGATTTCAAGCTCGGTGCAAAGAGCGCGGGCCGCCCGGGAGTTGGGCTCGGTGGCCACCATCTCGGCCGGTTTGTAGCGGTCTACATGGTCGAGGATCCCGGCCCGCAATGTTGACGAGCGCACCCGATCGACGTCGAAGCCAAGGTCGGCCAGCTCCTGGCCGAATCGTCTCATGGCTGTGATCACCAGGTGGTTGCGCTGTCGATGACGACCAGCGCTGAGCTGGGCGTCGCTCTCCACGAGGAGCACCTGAGCGGTGTCCGGATCGGCGTCGGCCAACGCCCCCAGGCGCCTGTTCAGCTGGTCACCGAAGATCAGAACTGTCTTCTTTGTTGTCCCTGTCATCGTCGGTTCCCTGTCTTTTCTGATTTCTCGACACGAGCCATCGCTCAGTTCTACCCAGCCGTGTCGGCCGCCAAACGCCTCCGGTTCCCAGGCCAGTGTTTAGACGGTCCAATCGTGGGTACAGCAAAGACCTATGGACAACGCAAAAACTCGACGTCAACGATTCCTAGACTGCTATCGAAACGTGGGTCGCCCAACGGCCACGATCTTCCTTCCCGCAAGAAGCGACGTGGAGGATGCGGCGAAGCGTTTCGACATCCGAACCAAGAATGCCATCAGCGAGCTGACCGAGCTTGGGGCCGATGCCGAACTCCTGGCCATAGTCGAGACCGCACTGGACGATTTCGACCACAGCAGTGGCGCCGCCCTTGCATTGGTGGCCAACGGAGACGGCGTGGTGCTGGCCGAGCCGATGTTCCGTCCGGTTGATCGGCTCTTCGTCTCGCTGGCTCCGACGCCGGCGCTCCTGCCCTTGCTGGCCGCCACCCAAGGCGATATTGCTCACGCCGCCGTTCTGATCGATCGCGAGGGAGCCGACATCTGGTACCGGGATGATCTCGGTGGCGCAGTCGAGGTCGAATCGGTTACCGGCGATACCGAACACATCCACCGCGGCCATCCAGGTGGCTGGTCACAGCGCCGATTTCAGCAGGTGGCGGAGAATACGTGGGAACGAAACGCCGCGACCGTGGTGGACACGGTGGTCGAGTCGGCCAAGGGTGATGACATCGACATCGAGGTGATCGTTGTCGGAGGCGATGTGCGAGCCGTTGGGTTTTTCACCGACCACGTTCCGGAACACCTGGGAGAAGTAATCATCATCGACGGGTCACGAGCCGCCGGAGCCGAGGCCTTCCTCGACAACGCCGATGTTGCCATCCGTACAGTTGCCGCCGGCCGAATGGCCGACACCATCGAGGAAATGAAGGACGCGAGGGCGACCGATCAAACCGTTTCGGGCTTGGAGGCCCTTGAATTGGCCGGTCAAGGCCGTATTGAACGACTGTACATCGCCAACGACGCTGCGAGCCCCGACCGTTGGCACGCGTCATTCGATTTCGCCGTGCCCGTATTGTCGCCATCGTCATCGAATCAAGGGACCTTGTGCCCTGGGACCGACGGCGCGGTTGCCCTCGGTGTGGCCACTGGTGCCGAGATCGTTGTTGTGACCCCGGCCGCCCTCCAGCAGCCCGTACGCGGCGTGGTACGGGGCGGGTGATCGCGGACTGGACGTAGGCCGGCGCAGAGGGCGGGATGCGCCGACCGACGTCTTCGTCGGCCTAGACCGGGGAGCTGGCTCGTTCGGCGCTCGACGTTGTGGCGTTGTTGTCGGCGCCGCCATCGGCTCGACTGCTTGTATTTTCCGCATCGTTGCCGCCTCCACCCGATCGCCACTTCCGCAACGCCACGGCGAGAAGGGCAAGAGCCACTATGGCGGCAAAGCCACTGGCCCGGAGGCGTCTTCGGCCACCTAGGGCCGATTGCACACCCTCGATGGCAAGGTCGGCAGCTGCTGCCGTGACGTCGCCGGCCATGTCAAGGAGTTCGTTGGCGCTGTCGTTGGCGTCATTTATCAAGTTCATGGAAACCTCGGTTTCGTGATCTGGTCTGTTGATCTGGCGGGTGTACGTGCCGAGGCATACGGCCGTCGAGCCCGACTCGGTGAGATATGTACCCCGAACTGCTGGCGTTAAACGTCGCTTGATCTCGGCCGCTCCAAATGACCCCTGAACGCCTGAAGGATGTTTAGATCGGAGAGCGGCCGGGTACTGCTCGATCATGACTACCGCTGAAGCAATTATTAAACTCCGTGAGCTTATTGGGGAGGTGCGAGTGGCTATGGCCACCACGGCAACCCCGGCCGGCGAGTTGCACAGCAGGCCCTTGACCATCGGTTCAATCGACGACGACGGCACGGTGCGGTTCCTGGTCGACGCTCAGGCTTCCTGGGTGGCCGGACTACGCCACGGCGACTCCATGAATCTCGCCGTCACCAACAACGATGACAGCGTATGGGTGTCAATAGCAGGCGAGGCATCGATCAGCGAAGATCAAGCCACCACCCATCGCCTCTGGAATCCCGCGGCGGAAGCCTTCTTCCCCGGTGGACTGGACGATCCCAACCTGCGGGTTCTTGAGTTGACGCCGTCAACCGCGGAGTATTGGGATGCTCCGTCGAGCACGATCGAGCGGCTCGCCATTATGGCCGGAGCGCTCGTCGGTCGTAAATCGAGTCCCGGCGAGTCCGGCTCAATAGATCTCAGCTGACCCGGGCTCGGGTGGCCTCAAGTACCTCACGAGCCGCTTCGTTGATATTGGTCCCCGGGCCGAATATCGCCGCCACACCGGCCTCGGCCAAGAAGTCGTAATCCTGCGGGGGAATGACCCCGCCGCAGACGACGATCACGTCATCGGCTCCTAGTAAGGCCAACTCGGCGATCAGCTCAGGAACCAGTGTCTTGTGCCCGGCTGCCTGCGACGACACACCCACTATGTGCACGTCGTTGTCGACCGCATCGTGGGCAACTTCGGCCGGCGTTTGGAACAGTGGCCCGACGTCGACATCGAAACCGAGGTCGGCAAAGGCGGTGGCGATGACCTTCGCCCCTCGGTCGTGACCGTCCTGACCCATCTTGGCCACCAGTATTCGGGGTCGGCGGCCATAATCCTGGGCGAACTGGCTGACCTCGGTTTGGACTTGGGCGAAGTTCTCGTCTCCTTCGTAGGCCCCGGCGTAGACGCCGGAAATGGTGGCCGTCTGAGCCTGGTGTCGTCCGAAAACCTCTTCCATGGCGTCGGACATCTCGCCGACGGTGGCTCGGTGCCGGGCAGCCTCGACGCATGCGGCGAGAAGATTGCCCCCGTCCCGCGCCGCGTCTGCGAGCGCACGCAGCGCAGCGTCGCATGCCGTCTGATCCCGGCCGGCCTTCACGCGTCTCAGGCGCTCGATCTGCTGGGCCCGAACTGCGGTGTTGTCGATGTCAAGCACGTCGATCGTGGAGTCCTCGTCGATCTGATACTTGTTAACGCCGACGATTACGTCAGCACCTCGATCGATTCGAGCTTGTCGGATGGCGGCCGCCTCCTCGATACGAAGCTTCGGGATGCCCTTCGAAATCGCCGCCGTCATGCCGCCAAGTTCTTCGATTTCGGCGATTACGGCCCGGGCCCGGTCGGCCAGGTCGGCGGTGAGCGACTCGACGTAGTAGCTTCCGGCCAACGGATCGACCGTTCGGGTAATGCCGGTTTCCTCGGCCAGGATCAACTGGGTGTTGCGGGCGATACGGGCGCTTGTGTCGGTCGGTAGACCGAGAGCCTCATCAAATGAGTTGGTGTGCAGGCTCTGCGTACCTCCGAGCACGGCCGACATCGCCTCGACTGTGGTTCGGATCACGTTGTTGTAGGGGTCCTGCTCGGTGAGCGACACGCCGGAGGTCTGACAGTGGGTTCGCAGCATCGATGATCGAGGATTCTGCGGGTTGAATTGCGACATCAACTCGGCCCACAAGAGGCGGGCCGCCCGGAGTTTCGCGACCTCCATGAAGAAGTCCATACCGATGCCAAAGAAGAAGCTGAGGCGCCCGGCGAAGGCATCAACATCAAGCCCGGCATCCAGGGCCGAGCGCACATACTCCAGCCCATCGGCAAGGGTGTACCCAAGCTCAAGGTCGGCCGGCGCTCCAGCTTCGAGCATGTGGTAGCCCGAGATCGAAATGGAGTTGAACTTGGGCATGTTGGCCGCGGTGTAGCCGATGATGTCGGCCACGATCCGCATGCTTGGTTCAGGCGGGTAGATGTAGGTGTTGCGAACCATGAACTCTTTGAGGATGTCGTTCTGAATGGTTCCGGCGAGCTGGTCGGTGTCGACACCCTGCTCCTGGCCGGCCACGATGTAACAAGCCATTACCGGCAGTACCGCTCCGTTCATCGTCATCGAAACGGTCATCTGATCGAGCGGGATGCCGTCGAACAGAATCTTCATGTCTTCCACCGAATCGATGGCCACACCGGCTTTGCCGACATCACCTACCACTCGCTCATGATCGGAGTCGTAACCTCGATGGGTGGCCAGGTCGAACGCAACCGAGAGGCCCATCTGACCGGCGGCAAGGTTCCGGCGGTAGAACGCATTGGATTCCTCGGCGGTGGAGAACCCGGCGTACTGCCGGATGGTCCAAGGCCGATTGGTGTACATAGTGGCCCGGGGTCCCCTCACGAAAGGGGCTTGTCCGGGAAGCGAATCGAGGTGGCTCAGGTTCTCAAGGTCTCCGCTGGTGTAAAGCGGTTTGATGTCGATCTTCTCCGGAGTCGGCACGGTGAGATCATCCAAGGGCTTGCCTCGGAGCTCCTTGGCCGCCATCGTCTCCCAGCTATCAAGTGACTCGTTCGTCATGGCAACAAACGTAGACGAACTTCGCCTCGTGGTTCCCCATCGCGAACCCACGCCGGCGCTTGAGCCCGGAGCCACCTGGTTGGCCGACTATCCTTTCCGTATGAATCGTGACGCCGCAACACGATTCGGTCTTCGGGACGCTGCCAACGCCGAAGACCGGTCGCTTGACGTCAAACCCGTCCGGGTCGCTTTCGACGCCACGCCCATGTTTGGGCCCAGAACGGGAATTGGGGGACTGGTGGCCGCCCTCGCCGAGCGACTTGCCGCCAACGACGACATCGACCTTACGGGATATGTGGCCAGCTGGCGGGCCCAGGATTTCGACAACGTCTTGCCTGATGGAGCCCGCCCTCTCGCCATGCGATGGCCGGCTCGGCTCTGTCACCGCATGTGGCGACACGTCGACGCCCCGAGGCTTCCGGGCCGATTCGACGTGGTGCACGGCACGAACTATGCCGTTCCCCCATGTCCAGGGGCGGCAAGCCTGATCTCGGTCCACGACCTGACGTCGTGGCGCTATCCGGAGCTGGTGGACGGCTACAGCCGAGCAAATCCTCAGCTGCTTGCGCGAGCTCTCGACCGGGGAGCGCACATTGTGACCGGCGCCCACGCAGTAGCTGACGAAATCACCTCCGAACTCGGCGTGAATCCCGAGCGAGTACACGTTGTGGTCAACGGCTTTGACCGAAGACCTGCAGGCGATGCCCAACGGGGCCGCGATCACGTTGGCGCACCCTACGTTCTGGCCATCGGAACGATCGAGCCGAGAAAGGACTACGTGACCCTGATCTCGGCGATGAACCTGGTTTGGCAAACACAACCCGACGTCAAGTTGGTGATCGTGGGCGGCGACGGTTGGGGAGTGGAGGAGGTCGACGAAACCGTGTCGCGGCTCGGAGTCGCCGACCGCATCACTCGCTGCGGCTACGTTTCCGATGACCTCAAGGCCGACCTGCTGGCCGGGGCCGAGCTGTTGGCGTACCCGTCGATTTATGAGGGATTTGGACTGCCGGTTTTGGAGGCCATGGACGCCGGCCTGCCCGTTGTCGGAACCCAGGTACCCGCCGTCGTCGAGGTGGCAGGAGATGCCGCCGTCCTCGTGCCGGTCGGCGATGTTGAGGCCCTCGCCTCGGCGATCTCAACCGTGTTGGTTGAGGGTCAGGTTCGCTGCCACCTTAGGCGCAAAGGCATCGAGCGCTGCGGACACTTCTCCTGGGATAACGCCGCAGCGGAATTGGCGGATCTGTACCATCGGCTTGTTTCTCTCGGATAGCACCCACAGCGTCCGATAGGGTCCTAGTCTGGTCCCGGACCGGTGAACCAAGACTGCGAGCCGGTTTGTCGAGCAGAGTTGTGAGGATTGGGTCGAAAGATGCACGTACGCGACCAAAAGGGTGGCACGGTAAAACGATTTGTCATTATCGGAGGCGGTCCGGCGGGCACGAATTGTGCCACCCATGCCGCTCGTCTCGGGGCCGATGTAACCCTTATTGAAAAAGACATCGTCGGGGGAGCCGCGCACCTACTCGATTGCATTCCGTCGAAGGCGATGATCGCCACCGGCGGGGCGATGTCGGCCATGAAGCGGGCCGCCGAGATGGGCCTGGCCACCGTCGACGTACAGCTCGACTTTGAGGCTCTGCGAGCCCGCATCGGCGACATTGAGGGCCGCCTCGAATCGACTCTCACCAACCTGCTTGAGTCACAAGGCGTTCGGCTGATCGAAGGCACCGGCCGGTTGATTTCCCCCCACGAGGTCGAAGTCGCCACATCGGGCGGTGAAACCGAGGTCCACCACGCCGACGTAGTGGTGCTTTCCACCGGATCCCGCCCCCGCATCCCCGACTGGGCCCCTGTTGACGGCGTTCGGGTCTTGACCACCCGTGATGCCTATCCACCTCCGGAGTTGCCTGAACATCTGGTGGTGGTCGGATCCGGCGTCACCGGCGTGGAGTTCGTCCACATGTTCAACTCGTTCGGCTCGGACGTCACCCTGATTGTTTCTCGACAGCAGGTGCTGCCCGACAAGGATCCCGAGGTGGCCTCGGTATTGGAGCAGAGCTTCCTCGACCGGGGCGTCAAGCTCTACAAAGGGGCCAGAGCCGAGGCGATCACGGTTGACGGCAGTGAGGTAACGGTCAACTGCGACGATGGGCGGATCGCCCGCGGCAGCCACGTGCTCCTGGCCATCGGCTCGATTCCGAACTCCGACGGCCTTGGCCTGGAGAACGCCGGGGTTGAGGAGAAGTGGGGCTACGTCAACATCGATCACAACTGCAAATCGAGCGTGCCGCACATCTACGCCGCCGGAGATCTGTCGGGCAAGCTCCCCCTTTCCTCGGTGGCCTCAATGCAAGGTCGCAAGATCGCCGAGCACGCCATGGGTCTCCACAACGCCCCTCACCGCCATCTCGACTACGACAAGGCGGCCTCGGCCATCTTCACCGACCCGGAGATCGCCGACGTCGGAGTGGCAGAGGCCGACGCCTTCGCCGAGGGGCGGAAGATCCGTGTGACCAAAGTGCCGTTTTCGGTGTCGGCCAAGGCGCTGATCAACAATGACCCCCGAGGTTTCGTGAAGATCGTGTCCGATCCGGCAACCGGAGTTGTGATGGGGGGTTCGATCGTCGGCCGTCACGCGGCTGAGCTGATATCGGTTCTGGCCCTCGCGGTAACCGCCGGTTTGACGGTCTCCGATCTCGTCGAGTCGCTGTTTGTCCACCCGGCGCTTGCCGAGGTGCTGAGTGAAGCCGCCGAGTAGGTTGTTGATCGATAACTTGTTGATCGATAACAAGATGTTTGGGGGAGGTCAGTTGTGGTTCAAGCATTAGTGCTGGCGACCGAGAATGGCGAGGGTGTCAGCAAGTTCATCGCCCAGGAGTCGGCTGTGGTGGTGCTGTTGACGATCGCCGCCTTGGTGGCCGTCATCGCTAATCGTCTCCGGTTCCCTTTCACGGTGGCGCTTGTGGTGGTCGGGTTGTTCGCGTCGGCGCTCGGCGAGCTTGTTGCGGTGGAGATCTCGTCCGAGGTGATCCTCTTTCTTCTCGTTCCTCCGCTGCTCTTCGAGGCCACGCTCAACCTTCCGTGGCCGAAGCTCAGGGCCGACCTGTTTCCGATCCTGTTGTTCGCGCTGGTCGGCACCGCTGTCGGCACGTTGGCCATCGGCGCCCTGGTCCATTGGGCGGTGTCCATCCCATGGGCTGCCGCCTTTGCCTTCGGCGCCCTGATATCGGCCACCGACCCTGTGGCGGTCATCGCACTGTTCAAGTCCTTGGGCGCTCCAAAGCGACTGACGGTGCTGGTCGAGGGCGAGTCCCTCTTCAATGACGCCGTCGCCGTCGTGGCCTTCGGCTTGGCCGTCACCGTCGCTTCCGGAACAGAGCCGTTCACGCTCGGCAACGCCGCCTCCGACTTCATAGTCGTGTCGGCCGGCGGCCTGGGTATCGGCCTCATTCTCGGCTATCTGGTGAGTTCGGTGTTTTTGGCCCGTGTTGATGATCCGCTTATCGAAACGTCCACCACCCTGGCCTTGGCCTACGGCTCGTTCCTACTTGCCGAGGAGTTTGGGATAATCGTCGGTCGGGAGCTCCATTTTTCCGGGATCCTGGCGGTGGTTGCCGCCGGGCTGATGGTCGGCAATGTGGGTATGCAGAACACATCGCCATCGACCCGGCTCACCCTGGAACATTTTTGGGAGTTGCTGACGTTCCTGGTCAACTCGATGGTGTTCCTGGTGATCGGCCTCGCCATCAGTCTTGATGATCTGGTGGACCACTTCCTCGCCGTGCTCTTGGCCATCGGCGCGGTTCTGGCGCTTCGTGTGGTAACAATCCATACTCTGGCCGCGCTGGCCAGTTGGGCCCAGCCGAATCGAGCGATCAGCACCGCGTATCGCAACGTTATGGTCTGGGCCGGACTTCGAGGTGCCATCTCGCTGGCGCTGGTTCTCACCCTGGATGAGGCCGTTTTCGACGAGGAGACCGTCACCTCTCTGCAAGTCATGACCTACGGCGTGGTGTTGTTCACCTTGCTGATCCAGGGCACCACAATTTCGGCGCTCATGGAGAGGCTTGGTCTGACCAACAAGATCCAGACCGAGCTGACCCAGCAGCGACATCAGGCTCGCATCTACATGAGTCGAGCGGGGCAGGCGGAGATGGCCCGACTTGGAGCCGAAGGGGTGCTCTTCAACGACATGGCAACCTCCCTGGGTCGCACCTATCAGCGGGAGATCAACGAAGAAGTGGCCGATCTTCGAAACCATTTCACCAGCCATCCCGAGCTGGAGGTGGCCATGTTGCTTCAGGCCCGGCGCGACGCCCTGGTGGTGGAACGTTCGGCCCTCAATGAGATCGTGTTCTCAGGCTTGATCGACTCCCAGGTCGCCCACGACATGACCGTCGAGCTCGATAATCGAATGGCTGCCCTTGACCTTCTGGAAGAACGGTGGGAGACCGATCCGGTGCCCACCTTCGTCGAGAGCGAGAGCAACGGGGGCGTTCAGTGAGCACATCTGAAGAACTTGTGTACGTCTCGTGGGGCGGAACCGGGCGAGGTACCACACTGCGGGCGGCCGTGGCCAGGGCCGCGGCCGAGGGGAAGGGTCTCGTTTATCTGGCCGTGCTCGACGATGGCTCGTTCGCTGACCTCGACGACAAGTTCCTGTCGGTGGTCAAGCACGAGCTGGAGTGGTTGCTCGAAGCCCAACTTGAGGTGGCCAAGTCTCAGATTTCGGCTGACGATGTTCCGGTTCGAATCCTCATCCACCGCGGTGATGTGGCCGAAGAAGTCGCCGCCGCGGTAAAGACGCTTGGTGACGAGACCGAGGTCATTATCGGTGCTCCTGTGCCCTTGGCCGGACACGACTCGGTTGAGGCGCTGTTGGCGGAGATTGAGCGTCGGGTGGCCGTGCCGGTGGCTCTCATCGATGCCGACGAGGCCTAATCGATCTGGCCGGTTGCGGCTACTCGATCACAACCACCACGTCGCCGCCGCCAACTGATTGGCCGGCTTCGACCCGGACTTCTTTGACGGTGCCGGCCTTCTCGGCGGTGACGTTGTTTTCCATCTTCATGGCTTCGAGCACGATGACGGTTTCACCGACCTCAACCTCCTGGCCGACTTCGACCAAGACCTTCACCACCGTTCCCTGCATCGGAACCACAACGTCGCCCGATCCGCTACCGCCGGCCGATCCGCCTCCGGATGAGCGCCGCCGCGGTTTACGGGCCGGGGCTCCGCCGACCGGCGCCATCGCCGATTCGGGTACCCACATCGACACGCTAAATCGTTTGCCGTTGACCTCGACGTCGACATCGCGGCGAACCTTGGCTTCTGGTTCCTCGCCGTCATCGGTTGCCGGAGCCGCCACGGCCGCAGTGTGTGACAGATCGAGCTGGTCTTCAACCCACTTGGTGGAATGCTCGGCGGCGGCAAAGTCGGGATGTTCCAGGATGGCGAGATCCGCCGGAATCGTGGTCTTGACGCCATCAATCTTGAACTCTTTTAGGGCTCGCACCGTTCGGGCGATCGCCACGTCTCTGTTCTCACCCCAGCAGATGAGTTTGCCGGTGAGGTTGTCGTAGAACTGACTAACCTCGTCGCCTGACTGGTAGCCGCCATCCCAGCGGACACCAAATCCCGACGGGGGGACCAGCGTGGTGATCAGGCCGGGGGAGGGCAGGAACGCCCCACCGGCGGGATCCTCGGCGTTGATGCGAACTTCGATGGCGTGGCCGGTGAGGGTCACGTCGTCTTGTGTAAACGGAAGCGGCTCACCGGAGGCCACGAGTAGCTGGAGCGCCACCAGGTCGAGGCCTGTGACCATCTCGGTGACCGGATGTTCAACCTGCAAGCGGGTGTTCATCTCCAGGTAGTAGAACGCGCCGTCTTCGTACAGAAACTCAACGGTCCCGGCGTTGGTGTAATCGCACCCTTTGGCCACCTTCACCGCGGCTTGACCCATGGCGTGGTAGATCTCATCGGGCATGGCTGGTGCCGGTGCCTCTTCGATCAGCTTCTGGTGCCGGCGTTGGGCCGAGCAGTCACGGGCGCCGAGGTAGACGGCGTTTCCATGCTGGTCGGCGAGAACCTGAATCTCAACGTGGCGAGGTTTCGTGAGATACCGCTCTACGTAACACTCGTCACGAGCGAAGTAGGCCAGCGCTTCTCGTTGTGCCGACTCCAACGCTTCGGCCGCATCTTCGGCCTTGGCCACCACCTTCATGCCTCGGCCACCGCCACCAAACGCCGCCTTGATCGCCACCGGCCAACCGTGCTGATCGCCGAAGGCCACTACCTCGGAGGCATCGTTGAGGAACTCGGTGTTGCCCGGCACGCCGTGTACATCGACCTTTTCGGCCGCGGCGCGAGCGCTGATCTTGTCGCCCATCACTTCGATTGCGGCCGGCGGCGGTCCGATAAAGGTCACACCTCGTTCTGTGATCGCCCGGGCGAAGTCGGCGTTCTCACTGAAGAAGCCGTAGCCGGGGTGCACTGCTTCGGCCCCGGACTGCTCGATGGCGTTGAGGATGGCGTCGGTATTCAGATAGCTCTCGGCCGCCGTCTGCCCTCCCAGAGCGAAGGCCTCATCGGCCAGGCGAACATGGAGGGCGTTGCGATCCAGTTCGGAGTACACGGCGACGGTGGAGATGCCCATTTCCTGGCAGGCTCGGATGACCCGAACGGCGATTTCCCCGCGGTTGGCTATCAAGACTTTGCTGAACACACGCCTAATGTAGACAGATATGACTCCCAACGTGGAACCTTGGCCGACGAACCCTTCCACAACCCCTTGGCCAGACGACGCGAACGGTTGTCTGGCCACCACTCGATTCGCCGAGGTGCGATGGGTGCCTGAGACCGGATCGACAAACGCCGACCTGCTGCGGCAGGCGGCCGAGGGTCGCCGTGACGCCACGGTGTTGTTCACCGATCATCAGACCGCAGGTCGCGGCCGCCAGAATCGAGGCTGGCATGACGAGCCTGGTGACTCATTGCTCGTCTCGGCAATGACACCGGCTGAGGTCGGTTGGGCCCCTCTTATTCCGCTGGCCACCGGCCTGGCCGCCGTCGAGGCGGTGGATGCGTATCTCGGGGTCGCGGGGCGGCCATCACCTGTTGGATTGAAGTGGCCGAACGATGTGCTGGCTGCCGATGGGTCCGACTCAAAGCTGGCCGGCATCCTGGTGGAGGCCCGCACCGATCACGAAACCCGACCGGGCGGCGGCTCGCAGCTCATGGTGGTAATTGGGATGGGACTGAACGTCCGTTGGAGCACGGAACCGCCGGCGGAGGTCTTGGCCCGAGGGGTCACTCTTGAGCGCATCCAGGCTGACTACGAGAGGGCTGTCGGCGATGGTAATCAGGTGTCATTGGCGCCGTCGGCTCGCAACGAGCTGCTTGTGGAGTATCTGTTGGCTCTCGACAGAAACCTTTCCACCCTGGCCGAGCCGGCGGGTCCGGAGACCACACTTGATCGCTATCGCCGGCGTTGCCTGACGATCGGTCGGACGGTGAGCTTCGCCACCCCGGCCACGGTCACAGGCCGTGCGGAATCGGTCGGCCCGGCGGGTGAGCTCATCGTGGTTGATGCGGCCGGTAGGAAACATCGGTTGGTGGCCGGAGAAGCTCATCACCAGCCGATTCCCGGCCCCGTCAGGAGTGACCCGTAACTCGGCGCCGAGTCGATGACCAGACGGTAACGCTCACAGGTTCAGGATCGATGCCGATTGGATCGTCTATGCGTTATCGGGTGATTCAGCGTCGGGCTCCCGTGCCCGGCAGAGCCAGTGAGGACAGCCGCCTAACGTCCTTTGGGAGTGTCGTCCGGCGAATAACCGGCGTGCTGTTGGCACTATCGCTTACGGCGGTCACGGCCGTGTCACCGCCATCGGCGGCGGCCCAAGATGGCGACGGGCAGGGCTCGACCACGGCGTCCACAACAACACCGACGACCGAGCCCCCAACGAGCCAAAGCACAACCGCTGAGCCGGCCACGACCGAGACCACGCTTGATGACTCAACCACGTCGTCCGTTGCCGATGCCACAACCACAACGAGCACCGGTGATGACCAGAACGCGCCGACCTCGAACGTGGAGGCGACAACCACCCTTCCCGAATCCACCGATACAAGTGACACCAGTGGACCGACCGATTCGGTAGTCGATCCGTTGGTCGATGAAGCCCCGGCCGACGACCCGCTTGATCCGAACATCACGGTGCCGCCCCCCTCCGGGGCTGCGGCCAGTATGGAATTCGCGCCCGTCCCGCTGCTGTGGGGGAATATCCGAGAAGCGGAGGAGAAATGGGCTGAGGCCGTGGCGGCCAAAGTTGAAGCGATCAACGAAGTGCGGTCGCTTCGCCTGCGGGCCAAGGAGCTTGATCTCAAGCAAGACCAGCTTGAGGGTGAAACCCAACAGACCATCGAGGAACTGGCTGCGGCCACCGAACGGCTCAAAAAGCGGGCTGTCCTCGGTTTCATCCAGACTTCAAGTGGAAACCCCGACGGCAATCTTCTGGGGCCCGAGAGTGAGGCTTCGACCGATGTCGCCAGTGTGATCTTCCAGGGGCGAGATCTTCTTCTCAGCCAGCGTCGGACCAAGTTGATTCACGCTGTTGTTGACGTCGACCAGCTTGGCCTTGGTGATCTCGACCAACTGCGTGAGCGTTTAGGGGCCACAGCCACCGAGTTGGTGCAGCGATCGGCCGTGGTCGAGAGTTCTTTACGGCGGGCCGAGCTGTCGGCTCTCGAACTCGACGACGACATCAACCAGGCCAAGATCGAACTGGAAGCGTTCAAAGCCGGAAGCGACATCTACATCGACGGCGTGGTGTTTCCTATCGCCGGCCCGTATTCGGTGCCGCTGATCAACAGTTTTGGCTTTCCTCGTATGCCCGGCACTCCCGACGCTCATTCGCACCAAGGCATCGACATCTTCGCCCCTCGCGGAACACCGCTCGTGGCGGCCGAGCGTGGCGTGATTGGGCGGATCGGCAATGGGCGTCTAGGGGGACTCAAATTCTGGCTTCGAGGAGCCAGCGGAGCCGACTGGTACTACGCCCACCTCAATAGTTTCGCTCCCGGCCTGCACAACGGTCAGGTGGTGGAGGCCGGCGAGCTTCTCGGCTACGTCGGAAACACGGGCAACGCCGTCGGTACACCACCTCACCTCCATCTCGAGATACATCCTGACGGGGGCGCGGCTGTAAATCCGTACCCGTTGCTGAAGGTGGTTTCCGATCTCGATCTCAAGTCGTTTGTCGAGGGGACCCATCCGGGTTTCCGATATCAGGCCGTCGTTCAAGAACAGCCACAGCCCGACGCCGATCCGACGACCACCGCCGTCGATCCCGCGCCGACCTCGACAGATCCATCGACGACAGCACCGTCATCGTCGACCACAGCTCCGGCAACCACCGAGCCCTCAACAACCGAGCCTTCGACAACCCAGCCCTCGGCAACCGAGCCGTCAACCAGCGAACCTTCGACCACCGATCCAGGGTCCGACGGCGACGATCCGGGTACAGGCGGCGCGTCAACTACCGCAACGACCGCCGATGAATCCGCCGCGTCAGGCTGATCCCGCGTAGGCGAGACTACGGCCTGGCCCGGGCCGACCACCGCCCATCGCTGTGGCTCAACTCCACGTTCACCCCGAAAAGGTCCGACAGAAGCTCAGCTGAGAGAACGTCGCTAATCAAGCCCTGGGCGACTGCTCGGCCGTTGCTGAGTGCCAACAAATGAGTGGTTGTGGGCGGAATGTCCTCCACGTGATGGGTGACCAGCACGGTGGGCGGACCTGAAGTTGACAACTCGTCGAGTGAGTCGACCAATGCCTCTCGTCCACCGAGATCGAGGCCGGCGTTGGGCTCGTCGAGCAACAACACTTCGGGATCATTGACGAGGGTTCGGGCCAACAGCGTGCGCTGCCGTTCTCCACTCGACAAGGTTGCCAGCGTTCGCTCCCCGTAGCCGGGCAGGCCCACACGGGCCAAGAGTTCGTCGGCTCGGATGATCTCAGTTTCCGAGTACTGATGCCACCATGGTTCAAGTGCTCCATGAATGCCGCAACGCACGATCTCGTTGGCGGTTAGACGAGGTCGAAGCTGGTCGAGCAGCGCAGCCGACGCCCATCCGACCCGGGATCTCATTTGCCGAAGGTCGGTTTTGCCGAGCTCGGCATCGAGTACACGAACGACGCCTTCGGTGGGGTGCAGAGCCAGGGATGCGACCCTGACCAACGTGCTTTTGCCGCCGCCATTGGGCCCGATGACGATCCAGCGTTCTCCGGCTCGAACATCCCAGTCCAAAGGCCCCAAGATCTTGGAACCGTCAACGACCACGGTGATGCCATGCAGAGCGAGTACCGCATCGTCTCCTACACCCGCAGTGGCATCGTCACGCCCACCGTCGGTGGGATTGTCGTTGCGCCGTTCCATGGCATCGAATCTAGTGGTCATTCAACGCCGATAGGACTTGCCGCCGATCAGCATCGGTTGGGGCCGACCAGGTAGAGTTGGATTCCGTCCGGCTAGCCGGTCATCTTTGTTCCAACCATGCCCCTTTCTGTCGGAATTCTCGCCATCGTCGTCCTGCTCGCCGGTAACGGGTTTTTTGTCGCCGTCGAGTTTGCGCTGGTAGCCGCCGATCGTTCGAAGTTGCAGGGGTTGGCCGACGAAGGCAAG
This sequence comes from Acidimicrobiales bacterium, assembly GCA_965216355.1. Classification (GTDB taxonomy): domain Bacteria; phylum Actinomycetota; class Acidimicrobiia; order Acidimicrobiales; family SZUA-35; genus JAHELU01. The sequence continues at coordinate 3,866,500 of CBDCFR010000013.1, read as the reverse complement.
TGGTCGGCCAGGGCAGCGATGAGCGCTCGAAGACGCCTGTCGTTTCATCTGTCCGGAGCCCAGCTGGGCATCACGGTTACGAGCCTGATCCTGGGGTTCCTGATCGAAGATCTGGTTGAACCGCAGATCGCACCCCTGCTTGAGCCGGTGCCGTTCCTCAGCGGACCCACGATGTCGATTCTGATAGCTCTGGCTCTGGTTAGTGCCGTTCAGATGATTGTCGGTGAGTTGATTCCGAAGTCATTGGCCATTTCAAAGCCGGAGTCGGTCGCCATGGCCCTTTCGCCGGCGGCTCTTGTTGTTCATCGGATCTTCGGACCCCTGATTTCGCTGTTCAACGGCACGGCCAACTGGACGCTGCGAAAGTTCGGCCTTGAGCCTCAAGAGGAGCTCGCCGAGCTGCGTTCACTCGAAGAACTTGAGTACCTGATCAACAGCTCCGGCGAGTCGGGAGCCATTGGCCAAGACGCCCGAGATCTCCTCACCCGAACGATCAGGTTCGGTGACAAGACGGCGGCGGAAGCACTGACCCCGAGGGTTCACATCGAGGCGCTGCCAAGCGATTCAACCGTAGGCGACCTGATCACCACGGCCCGCGCCTCCCGCTACTCGCAGTTTCCGATCTATGTCGATGACATCGATGACATCCGTGGCATCGTCGAGGTCGCCTCGGTCTTCGAACTCGACGTCGCCGATAGGGAAGCCCGGCCCATCAGTGAGATCGTTCGTGAACCGTTTGTTGTTCCCGAAACACGAGACCTCGTCGACATCTTGGCCGACTTCCGATCCCAGCCGTCACCGTCACCAATGGCGATTGTCATCGATGAACACGGCGGCACAGCCGGAATCCTCACCCTCGAAGATGTGCTGGAAGAGATCGTTGGCGAGGTCGAGGACGAATACGACGATCCTGTGCCGTTGACCTCGGGTGTAGAACCGGGCGTGTTTTTGCTGGCCGGCACCCTCCACGCCGATGAGGTCGAGGAAGCGTGCGGGTTCGAAATGCCCGACGGAGACTACGAAACCGTGGCCGGCTTCGTGCTCGACCGGCTCGGCCGAATACCTGAAGCCGGCGACAGCTTCGTGTACGAGGGCTGGCAGATCCAGGTGGGGGAGATGGACAAAAGGCGCGTCGCGTCGCTCCGTATGGTCGCACCCCCGGACGACCTTGTGGTCGGATCGGAAGAGGTCCCTAAGTGATGGCGGTAGTGTTCGCCGTCGTGGCCGTCATTGGGGTGGTTCTGGCCGCTGAAGCCCACATGAGCACCGGGGCGATCGTCGTCGGCTTGGTGGCGAGCGCTGTGCTGATCTTGCTCAACGGCTTCTTCGTCGCCTATGAGTTCGCCGTCATCGCGGCCCGCCGGTCGGCGTTTGAAGAGGAGCAGGCCGGCAACGGTCCGGTGGCAAGAGCGGTGCGCGAAAGCATGAGCGACCTCTCGCTGCAGCTGGCCGGCGCTCAGCTCGGTATCACCATGGCTTCGTTGGCCTTGGCACGTGTTGGTGAGCCGGCGCTGGAAGCCATTGTCGAAGCGATTCTCGGGGAAGCTGTTTCCCCTGAGGTGGCTCGGGCGATTGGATTCGGTACCGCTCTGGCCGTCTTCACGTTCCTCCACTTGATATTCGGCGAGATGGTGCCGAAAAACATCGCGTTGTCGGTGCCCGAGGCCACGATGCGGTGGTCGGTGCTGCCGTACCGGCTGTACTTGTTCATCTTCCGTCCGGTGTTGATCCTGCTGAACGCCATCGCCAACGGTGCGTGCCGGGCTGTCGGGATCGAACCTCGCGACGAGATCCTGACCGTCCATTCGGCTTCGGAGTTGGCGGCGATCGTTCACCACTCACAAGAAGGCGGAGCGATCGACGAAGACGACGCCGAGCTTCTGCAGGGAGCGCTGGAGTTCGCGCAGCGTCCGGTGTCGGAGATTTCAACCTCAATCGACGATCACGCATCAGTGGTCCTGGGGGCCACAGCGGTGCAGCTGGAGCGCATGGTCGCCCATACCGGTTTCCACCGCATCCTCGTTCTGTCGCCGGTCAGCGGACAACCGATCGGCTACGTACACGCCCGTGACCTTCTGGAGATTCCGGCGGAACGTCGCGGGGCGCCGGTGCCAGCCTCGCTGGTTCGCCAAACCGCTGTTGTCCGGGGCGATCGATCGCTGATTCAGGTTCTACGGATGCTTCGCCGCGTGCGACGCCAGCTGGCTGTCGTCGAATCGCCCGACGGACATTCAGGCGTGGTTTCGGTCGAGGAGGTCGTGAGGGCCTTGGTGGAGCCCAGCACCGAGTCCGAGCAGGATGGTGTGGCTGGGGATCGAGCCGAAATGCGCAGCGAACATGGCTCTGAAGCCGACCGACTCGACGTTTTGGGACAAATCTTGTCGGCCGAGTGACAGTGAGTTTGCGGCCAAAACTGGGCCTTTTGGCCTGGGGCGATCGATTTGGTTGGACCGATGGCACAACGGAGAGGGCTTTCGGCGCGATAATCTTTTCTGTCGTGCGGAGAAGCTTCGCTCAGTGTGCAGTCGGGCTGGTATTTGCCCTGTGGCTGCTGGTGGGGGATACCTCCCAGCTCCACGCCAACGCTGCCCTTGGCGCGCCCAGCCGTAATGTTTCCTCGATGAATGCCCTCGCCGCCCAGGTTGAGGCCGAGACCGAGGACGGCGACCGTGGCGGGCAATCGTCACGCCCGGTCAGCCTCGACGCCGCCCGAGAGCGGGTGGCTGATACCGAGGTGGCGCTGGAACTGGCCACCCGCCAAAAGCGCGAAGACGATCGACGGCTGAACGACACCGCACTCGGTGTGGAGGAAATTCGCGACGAAGCGCGATCGATCGCCGACAACACGGTGCGAAGTGCGGTGAGCGCTTATCGGCACAACCGGGTGGACGAGAGTGTGTTTGAGATCTCCGACCTCAACTCGGGCCTGCGGGCCAACACGTTGAGCGACGCCGCCCTCTTGGCCGACACCGACCTCTACAACCGCTACTACACCAAACAGCGTGACCTCGACCTTGCCGAGACGAATCTCATCGTCCGCACCGAGATCAACGAAGAACTCGCGTCCCGTATGGCCGACCTACAGGAGTCGCTTGAGGTCGAGCACGACTGGTTGGCTCAAATGGAGGAACGCAATATCCAGGACCTGGCCCGTCGCGATTCGGTGAAAGCTGCCACCTGGGCTCAGAACCGCGGGCGAAAGGTCGGGTTCTATCTGATGACATGTCCTGTCAACGGACCGCACAACTTCATCGACTCCTGGGGCTTTCCCCGTTCCGGTGGTCGACGGCACAAGGGAGTGGACATCATGGCCAACTCCGGTGTCGAAATTGTCGCTCCGGTCAGCGGCCGGGTCGAACATCGATCCAACCGGGTCGGCGGTCTGTCGTTCCACCTCTGGGATGACTTCGGCAACTACTTCTACGGCACCCACCTGTCGGCCTACGGCAAATCGGGTGAGGTCAAGGCGGGCGAGGTGATCGGCTACGTCGGTGACTCAGGAAACGCGGCCGGCCTACCGCACCTGCACTTCGAAATTCACCCCGGTCGTCGCGGGAATCAAATCAATCCCTATCTCGACTCTGCGGCGGTTTGCTCCGGCGCTCGCGGCCGCTGACGGCTCGCTCGATCTTCAGGCGGCCTTGCCGCTAGGCGCCGATGCTGTGATAGCCACCGTCGACATGGATGATCGACCCGGTGGTCTGCGGGAACCAATCGGACAGCAGCGCGACACAGGCCTTCGAAACACCCTCGGAGTCGTTTACGTCCCAGCCGAGGGGAGCCCGCTTCACCCACTCGTCCTCGAACGCGGCAAATCCGGGGATCGACTTGGCGGCGATCGTGCGCATCGGTCCGGCGGCCACCAGGTTGCTGCGGATGCCCTTCGGTCCCAGTTCACGAGCCAGATATCGGTTGAGCGATTCGAGAGCGGCCTTGGCTACGCCCATCCAGTTGTAGGCCGGCCAGGAAACGGTGGCATCGAACGTGAGCCCCACTACCGAACCGCCGTCGGTCATAAGCGGGGTGACGATGTCGGTCAGGCTGCGAAGAGAATAGGCGGAGACGTGAACAGCCACGGAGACGTCGTCCCAACTGGGGGCGAAGAAGTCGTCGCCGAGACAAGTCTCGGGGGCGAACCCGACCGAGTGGAGCACTCCATCCACGCGGCCCCATTTCTCCTTGAGCACCTCGTGGAGCGCAGCGCCGTGTTCAGGATCGGTGACATCGAGTTCAAAGACCTCCGGCACCGGATCGAGTTTGCGAGCCGTCCTCTGGGTTAGGCGTAATGCTCGACCGAAGCCGGTGAGGATAACTTCGGCCCCTTCCTGCTGGGCCAGCTTCGCCACACCGAATGCCAGCGAGTCGTCGGTGAGCACACCGGTGATGAGGAGCTTCTTGTTCTCAAGTAGGGCCATAGTTTCTCTGACTACCAGCATCGGGCTCGGGTTACACCCGACGTGGCCCAACTCTCGTGACTCCCACCGGTTTGTCATGGCTCCGGCGGTTGGCGCTAGTTTGAACCAGGCTGGCCTTCGTCGGGTGATCTGCCTCCCTGCCGAAGCCTCAGCCTCGGCACAGCGTTGATGTCGATGATCTAGCGTTGACGAATCAAGGTTGATGACTCAGCGTCGACCAAGGAGTGACCATAACGTGATGAAGCTGTACGACACCGCCCGCAAGGCCGTGGTTCCATTCGAACCGGGCTCTGTGGTCACGATGTATACCTGCGGTATCACGCCTTACGACGCCACCCACCTTGGTCACGCCGCCGTGTACGTCGCCTACGACGTGCTGCAGCGCCGGCTGCGCGATCTCGGCCACGAGACCCGGTGCGTACGTAACATCACCGATGTCGACGATTCGATTTTGGCCAAAGCCCGCGAGATCGACGTCCACTACCTCGACCTGGCCGCGGCTGAGGTCGCCCGCTTCAACGACGACATGGAAGCGCTCAACATGTTGCCTTCATGGAGTGAGCCCCGAGCCACCTCGGCGATTGCCGACATCCGCGGGTTCATCGGCATGGTGCTCGACAACGGCCACGCCTACGAAGCCGGGGGAGCGGTGTATTTCGACATCTCCACCTGGCCTGAGTTCGGATCGATCTCGGGATACGACCAGGAAACTATGCTGGAATACGCGGCCGAGCGCGGCGGCAATCCCGATGATCCCAACAAGCGCAACCCGCTCGATTTTGTGTTGTGGCAGCCCTCGGAGGAAGGCGAACCAGAGTGGGATTCGCTATGGGGCCCCGGCCGACCGGGGTGGCATATCGAATGCTCGGCCCTCGCTCTTCGTGAACTCGGCACCACCATCGATCTGCACGGCGGCGGCGGTGACCTGATCTTCCCCCACCACGAATGTGAAGCAGCCCAGTCGTCGGCCGCTACCGGTGAGCCGTTTGTGCGGCACTGGATGCACCAGGCGATGGTGAGGATGGACGGGGAGAAGATGTCGAAGTCGCTCGGCAATCTGATTTTCATCAGCGACCTCCGCAAGGAGTACGACGTTCGAGCAATTCGTCTGGGAATCGTGGGCCACCACTATCGAGATTCCTGGGAATGGAACGACCGCATCATGCCAGCGGCCGCGGCGCGTTTGGCCCGTTGGCTGGAGACCAGCGGTGATGTTGCCGCCGACGAGGGCCGAGGCGCTTTGGAAGAGGTGCGGGCGGCTCTTGACAATGATCTCGACACCCCGAGTGCGATCGCCGCGATCGATGCCGCGGTCGAGCGCGGCGAACCGGTAAACCAGGCGGCGATGCTGTTGGGCATCGATCTAAACGCCGGACCGATCACCATTCGCCCGTCGGCCATCGTCGATTAGCCGTCGATTGCCTTGAGGGTCGCGACGACAAGCTGAAACCCGAACATCTCATCTGCTATTCTCTTGTTCCACGAAGAGCGGAAGCTGGTGATGTGTGGTTGAGATCTGTGGTGATGCCACCGTCGTGAGACTCAAGTGAGAAAGCGTTAGGGTTACTGGATGATTCCTGAGGGAATTGGCCGGTATCAACCGCTGGCCCGCCGCATTTTGCAGCCGATCGTAAATCGGCTCTGGAAGTTCGACGTCCAAGGACTCGAAAATGTCCCGACGTTTGGTCCCGCCGTTTTGTGCCCGAACCACGCAGCATTCATCGACTCGTTGTTCGTGCCTGCAGTGCTGACCCGCAACATCACCTACGTCGGCAAGGCCGAGTACCTCGACGATTGGAAGACCAAACACCTGTTTCCGGCTTTGGGCATGATTCCGATCGATCGCCGTGGAGGCGACCACGCCAAGGCCGCCCTCGACACCGCCAGGGGAGTGTTGGAGAGCGGCGGGCTTTTCGGCATCTACCCGGAAGGCACACGAAGTCGCAGCGGCAAGTTGCACAAGGGGCACACGGGCGCCGCTCGCCTGGCCGTTGAAACCGGGGCGCCACTCATTCCGGTTGGTCTGATCGGCACAGCCGAGATCCAACCTCCCGATACGTTCATGCCGAAGTTCGGCCGCACGGTTTCGGTGCGATTCGGCGCTCCAATCGACGTCGGCCGCTATAAGGATCGCGTTGGCGATCGCAACATGTACCGGGAGCTGATCGATGAGGTCATGTTCGAGATCCAGGAGATGACCGGTCTTGAGTACGTCCACGAGTACGCCGGGGCCAAGAAGGTCGAGAAGACCCAGGACGTTCCGACAAGGCCGGTGACCGAACCGGAGCCGTCGCCGAAGATTGTGGTTCGCCCGCCCGACATCGAGTCCGACGAGACGTTGGTCGATCGTCAACCGGCCGCCGCCAGCCTCGGACATCGGCCGATGCGTCCCCTCGAAGAAGTCTTGGCCGGCTCATCATCCTGATAGATCCCGGCCGTTCCGACGGAGGCCCAACCCTCAGCTCCAAGATCGGCTGAGTCGGCACCAAAATGGCGCTCGAAGTGACGCTCAGAAGCCTAAACTTCGACCATGAGTGACATTGCAGTAGTGCTTCCGGATGGATCATCGAGGCCCGTAGCCAGCGGCGCCACCGTTGGTGATCTTGCTACTGCCATCGGCTCTCGTCTCGGCAAAGACGCCATCGCCGGCGTTGTCGAAGGAAACGAGGTCGATCTCAACGCCGAACTGGCCGACGGCCAGCATGTCGAAATCGTGGTGCCCGACTCCGAACGTGGTCTCCACATCCTTCGCCATTCCACGGCTCACGTCCTGGCTCAAGCCGTGCTGGAACTCTGGCCGGGGTCGACGTTCGCCATCGGGCCGCCGATCGAGAACGGTTTCTACTACGACTTCGAGCTGCCCTTTGACAGCGACGGCAACCGTCAGACGTTCAACGACGAGGATCTGGTCAGGATCGAAGAGAAGATGCGTGAGATCGTCTCGGCCGACCAGCCTTTTGTTCGGTCCGAGGTGCCTGCCGCCGACGCGCTTGAGCTGATGTCGGACCATCAGTACAAGCGCGACATCATCGAGCGGGTGACGGCCGGAGACGCTGATAGTGGCGACAGCGAGCTGGCCAACGAAGCATCGGGCGACGTCATCAGCTTTTATCGCAACAGCGACACGTTCATCGACATGTGTGTAGGTCCTCACGTGCCGTCGACGGGGCGGCTGGGTCACTTCAAACTCATGAGCGTTGCCGGGGCCTACTGGCGCGGTGATGAGAAGCAGCCGATGCTGCAGCGGATTTACGGCACGGCTTGGGCTACGAAAAAGCAGCTGGCCGAGCACCTGCATCGCCTTGAGGAGGCGGGCAAGCGAGATCACCGCAAGCTGGCCAACGAGCTTGATCTCCTGTCGTTCCCGTCGGAGCTGGGCGGCGGTCTGGCCATTTGGCATCCGAAGGGTTCGGTTATTCGCAAGATCATGGAGGACTACTCCCGGGAACGGCACCTCGCCGGCGGCTACGAGATGGCCTTCACGCCTCATCTGGCCAACGCCCGGCTGTTCGAGACGTCCGGCCACCTCGACTTCTACGCCGACGGCATGTACCCGCCGATGGAGATGGACAACGGCACGTACTACCCGAAGCCGATGAACTGCCCCATGCACGTTCTGGTCTACCGATCTCGTCAGCGGTCCTACCGCGAACTTCCCCTGCGTCTGTTCGAGCTCGGCACCGTTTACCGCTACGAGCGAGCCGGAACGCTGCACGGCCTTATGCGCATCCGGGGATTCACGCAGGACGATTCGCATATCTTCGTGACGGAAGAAGGATTGGCCGAGGAACTGCAAAGCCTGCTCGACTTCGTGCTCAGCGTCCTTCGCGCCTTCGGCTTCGACGACTTCCAGGCCAAGTTGTCCACCCGTCCGGCTGAGAAGTCGGTTGGATCCGATGCCATTTGGGATCACGCCACCGACTGTCTCCGGGCCGCCCTTGAGGGCGCCGGCCTCGACTACACGCTCGACGAAGGCGGTGGCGCCTTCTACGGCCCCAAGATCGACGTTGACGTTCGAGATGCCATCGGACGGTCGTGGCAGCTGTCCACGATTCAGGCCGACTTCAACCTCCCCGACCGCTTCGGACTTGAATACGTCTCAGCCGACGGCTCCCGCAAGCAGCCGGTCATGGTCCACCGGGCTCTGTTGGGCTCAGTCGAGCGTTTCTTCGGCGTGCTCATCGAGCACTTTGCCGGCAACTTCCCGCTCTGGCTCGCCCCGGTGCAGGTCGAGGTGTTGCCGGTGGCGGAGGAACATGCCGACTATGCGGCGTCTGTTGTTGATGCTCTCGTCGATGCCGGTTACCGAGTCGAATCGACGGCGGCCAACGATCCGCTGGGCAAAAGAATACGCAACGCCAAGAAGCAGAAGCTGCCGTATGTCCTGGTGGTCGGATCGGACGACGCGGCGGCCAAAACCGTCGGCGTCAATCCACGAGGTGGTGAGGTTGAGCGCGATGTGCCCCTCGACGCGTTTATCGAGCGACTCGATGCCGAGCTCTCACAGCAAGGGCTGGCCGAATTGGGCCTGGGATCGTAACGAGTGGATTACCTGTTTTCGGGATGGCGGCTAGCCCATCCGCCGGAACACGGTGGTGATGGGCTGCCACACGCCCATCTCCAACCAAAAGACGGCAAATCGTTGTTTGAGACGATTGAACAAGCCGATTTGCCCGACGAGATCACCTACGTTGTCCATCGCACCGACGACAGTTTTGTGCTGCTCAACGTGTACCCGTACACCCCAGGGCATGTGATGGTGCTTCCCCGTCGGGCGGTGCCCAGCATGCTCGATCTCTCGGCCGATGCCTACGACGACCTATGGCGTCTTGTTCGCACGGCCACCGCCGCGGTCAACGCCGCATTCAAGCCGCAGGGCCTCAACATCGGCATCAACGAGGGCACCGCCGGGGGAGGGTCCCAACCGGAGCACCTGCACGTGCACATCGTTCCTCGTTGGAGCGCCGACACGAACTTCATGACCTCGATCGCCGATGCCCGGATCCTTCCTATGACGTTGGGTGACAGCTGGAACCGGATTCGAGAGTCGTGGCCGACCGATGAGGATCTCAACCGGCTACCGTGATCGCGGTGAGTGATGCTGACAACAATCCAGTCGATGGAACGGTTGACAACCTCAGTGTTGACGATGTCAGTGTTGATGACATGAATGTCGACAACCTGAAACCGGTCGACATCAACCTCAACAGTCAGCCCGGCGATGAGCTGCCGGAGGACCTGCAGCCCGACCTCGTCGATCACGAGGAATACATCTTTCCCAACAACAACCGCCGGCGGCTTCCCGGCTACATGTATCTTGCCGTGGCCGCATTGCTGGCAGTGGCGTACTTCGTTTGGGGAGATGGCGTCTTTGTCAGCTCAGGCTATCTGTGGGCTGCTGTGCTGCTGGGTCTGTTCGGACTCTACTGCATCATCTCGGGCTGGAATCTCGACGTCGACGAGCGAGACGCTCTGGTTGCCGCTGTGGCCGAAGTCGGCTTCCCGGTTGGCCACGCATCAGCCCAGATGGGTTGGCGCGGGTGGTTGAGCCGTCCGGTTTGGCGGATCCTGCTCTACTCGGCCGATGAGCCTCCAACCAAACGAGGGTTTGTGATGGTCGACGGCGTTGATGGGTCCGTCATCGACTCCTTCGTCGAGGCCAATCCCGAGGATTGGTCCGACCTTGGCCCGGGATAGTCAAGCCACGACCGGGTAGCGGTATCACCTCGCGAGAGGCCGGCTTCGCAGGTTCGATCCGGGGAGGGTTGACATGTACGACCAGATCGCCGAGCTGTATCACCTGATCTACACCGATTGGGAACGCGCGGTGTCCACCCAAGGTGCGGCGATTGATCAGCTGATTTGCGAAACCACCGGCGGGCGAGGCTCGGTCTTGGACGTGTCATGTGGAATCGGCACACAGGCCTTGGGTGTCGCCGCTTTGGGGCACGACGTGACCGCGTCCGATTTATCGTCGTCTGCGATCGAGCGAGCGCGCCGTGAAGCCGAACGAATGGGTTTGGACATCAACTACTCCGTGGCGGACATGCGCGACTGTTTCGTCCATCACGGCGGTGGGTTCGACGTTGTTCTTACAGCCGACAACTCACTGCCTCATCTGACAGGCGCTGATCTCATGAGCGCTTTGAGCGGGTTTTTCGCCTGCCTACGCCCGGGCGGCCTGGTGGTTATCGGGCTACGCGACTACGAAGCCGACGATGATCGGGATTCGCCTCAGATCTGGCCCTACGGTTTCCGAGTTCACGACGGCCAGCGGTACTACATCTTCCAATCAAGGGATTGGGACGCCGACAACAGCTATCACGTAGCCATGTATTTCGTGCGAGAGGTCACAGCAACCCGGTCGGCACACGTCGTGGCCGGTCGTAGCAGATATTTTGCTCTACCGATCCGCGAACTGACCTCGTTGCTGGTTGAGATTGGTTTCGAGAACGTCGAACGGCGTGATGGTTTGCTCCATCAGCCCGTCGTGATCGGATCGCGTCCATATAGATAACACCCCGTTTGCTGCGGCCTTGACTGATGGTTGGCTTGGGCCCTGAGCGGTAGGGCTACAATGGGGAACCTGAACTGCGGAAAGGATCGCAATGTTCGACGGAAGTTTTCGTACCGCGTTTGACCGGCTGGTGGCGCCGCTCGGACGCAGCCTGCAGCGGATGGGCGTTTCGCCCGACATCATCACCGTCTTTGGCATTCTCATGGCCGGGGCTTGTGGCGTGGCAATTGGTTTGGGCCGATTCTGGCTGGCGGCGCTGCTGCTCGCTCTCACCGGCTTGCCCGACGCTCTTGATGGCGCCGTAGCGAAGGCCGGCGGTCGGGCCGGGCCCCGAGGGGCCTACCTCGACTCGGTCTCCGACCGTTTGAGCGACGGTCTGCTGTTCGCCGGCGCCGGCTGGTACCTCGCCGGCACCGTCAATCCTCGAATGGTCATGTTGCCGTTCGCTCTGTTCATTGCCGCGTCATTGGTGTCGTACCAACGGGCCAAGGCCGAGTCGCTTGGGTTCGTGGCCAAGGGTGGCCTTATGGAGCGCGCGGAACGATTCATCGCCCTCGGCTTCGGCCTCGTGTTCAACGTCGTGTTCGTTCCGGTGTTGTGGATCATGCTGGCCCTCACTGTGGCCACGGCCGGCTATCGGTTCTACAAGGTTTGGGGACAGGCCAGTGGCACGATCCCCATCGCCGAGCCCACGCAGCGCTTGCGCTCGGGCAGCTCGCGGCGGCGCAACCGTCGCTCGATGGCTGACTTCCGGCAGCGAGCTCAGGCTCGGGCCGAGGCTCGTCGCCGCCGCAACAACGTCTAACCGCCCCGGCCCTGTCGGTGACCAGCAGGCCTCTCCGGGTGCTTCAGGCTGCCTCGGCGGCTTCTCGCATGCTGCCGTTGTCGGTGTTGAATCCGCTGGCTCAGATTGTCGGGTCGGTCATCGGTCCCCGGCTCATGGCCGACAAAGCCGCTATGTTGCAGCGGCATCTGTCGCGAATGGAACATGTTGCTTCGCCGCGGGACGCGGCTGCGGCTGGATTTGGCTCCTACGCCCGCTACTGGGTTGAGTCGTTTCGGCTGCCCTCATTGTCGAACCGCCAGATCGACCGCGGTTTTTCCTTCATCGACTACGGCCGGATCGAGGAGGTGAGGGCGCAGGAGATCGGCCCGATTCTCGTGCTTCCTCATCTAGGCGGTTGGGAGTGGGCCGCGGCCTGGCTCGGTCGTGTGGCCGAGGTGCCGGTCACCGCGGTGGTCGAGCGTCTCGAACCGGACGACGTCTTCGAGTGGTTCACCGATCTCCGGTCGTCATGGGGGGTTGACGTCGTGCCTCTCGGCCCGGACGCGTTCACCCGGTTGACCACGGCGGCGAAGAACCGAAACATCCTCTGTCTTCTCGCCGACCGCGACGTCGGCGAAACCGGAGTGGATGTGGAGTTCTTCGGCGAAACGACAAAACTTCCCGTGGGACCTGCGGTACTCGCCTCACGGACCGGTGCGCCGATACTGCCGACGGCGGTTTATTTCTCCGGGCATCAGCGAATATGCCGCGTTGGACGTCCGATCTGGCCCGATCGTGCACGGAATGGTGATCGCGGTGGCGACTCGGCGAACGCGGCGACTAGACGCCGACCGCGAGAGCGGTACCAGGCGCTCACGCAACAGTTCGCAACCGAGCTTGAACGTCTGATTTCCGATGCTCCGGAGCAGTGGCACCTCCTGGAGCCCAACTGGCCGTCGGATCACGGGTCGGCCTAAAGAGTCGAGTCGGAACATTGCCGTACGGGTCGCCACCGGTGAGGTCGAGTGGGACGAAGCCCGGCTCCGGTTCCCGACGTGTACCGTGTAGGCGTGCGAATCGGAATGATTTGCCCCTACAGCCTGGCGGTATGGGGAGGGGTTCAGTCCCAGGTTCTGGGATTGACCCGTAGCCTGCGAGCCCGAGGGGTTACAACCCAAGTGCTTGCTCCTTGCGACGGCCCTCCACCGGAACCCTGGGTAACTCCGCTCGGCAACTCGATTCCATACGCTCAGAACGGATCCTTCGCTCCGTTGGCTCCCGATCCGGCGGCACAGCTGCGGGTGCTCGCAGCCATCTGGGACGAGCGGTTCGATGTGTTGCACCTACATGAGCCTCTGGCTCCCGGACCTACGCTCACCGCGGTGATGGTGAAGCCCGTCCCGCTACTCGGTACGTTCCACGCCAGCGGCAACATCGCCGCCTATCGATGGGCCCGGTTTGGAGTTCGCCGATTGGCTGCCCGTCTTGACTGCCGAATTGCGGTTTCGCCAGAGGCGGCCGGGATGGCGAAACGTCACCTCGAAGGCAACTACGAGATCCTGTTCAACGGCATCGAGATTGAACGATTCGCTGACTGCGTGCCGTCGGAGAAGTCAGGGCCGACGGTGTTTTTTGTCGGTCGTCATGAACCCCGCAAGGGCCTCGGGGTGCTGCTTGAGGCGTTCCAGAAACTTCCGGCCGACATCACTCTATGGATCGGCGGCCACGGCCCCGAGACCGAGGAACTTCGGCGTCGATTTGGCCACGACTCTCGACTCCAATGGTTGGGACCGATAACCGACGAGGAGAAATGGTCGCGCCTCAAGGCGGCCGACGTCTTCTGCGTGCCGTCGTTGGGGGGCGAGAGTTTCGGTGTGGTTCTGCTCGAAGGTATGGCGGCCGGAACGGCCGTCGTGGCCAGTGACCTGCCCGCCTACCGAGTCGTGGCTGAAGACGGGGCGAACGCCCAGCTGTTTACCACCGGCGACCCTGACTCCATGGCCAAGGCGCTACTCACCGCACTCGACGCTGATCAACCAGTAGTCGACCGGATCGACCGTGCCCGACTCCGAGCCAACGACTACTCGATGAATCGGCTGGCAGAGGCTTACACCAACCGCTACCAGCGCCTGCTGTAAGCGGATCCGCGGCGATTCCGGGACGAGAAGCAATATCGCTTTGGCCGGTATCACCAAACCACGTTCAAAACCGCGTACGATGGACGCCGTGCCGAACCAGCTTGATCGCCCCCGTCGGGCTCGTCCCGATGCCCCGGTCGACGTATCCCTTGGGATGCTTCCGGCCGTGGCGGCTGTGGTCGCTTTGGCTGTTCCACTAGCGGTTGTCGGCGTGGTTCTGGCTGCGGTTCTCCCTGGTATCGCCTGGTGGGTCGGACTCCTACTGGCATTGGGCGTCGCCATCGCTCTCGTGCTCCACCGTTTGCGGCGAGCTCATGCGGTTGTAGCCGAGCGCCTTACCGACACCACATCGACCATCACCTCGGTGCGGCTTTCCAACATGGTTCGTGGCTTGGCCTTGGCGGCCGGGGTGGAAGAGCCGGAGGCGTTCGTCATCAAAGACGCCGCCCTCAACGCTGTTGTCGTAGCCCGGAACGACGAGTCGACGATCGCCGTGACCAGCGGGCTGATGGAAGCCATCGAGCCTGTTGAGTTGGAAGGTGTAGTGGCCGAGCTTCTGGTGCGAGTCCGCAACGGCGACGCGGAGGCGGCAACGATCGGGTCGGCCCTGTTCCGTCTACCGATCCTTGGCCCTCTTTCAATGCTCATGATCGGCCCAATCGCCCAATTCGGGCAGGAACGTCTCCTTGAAGACGGTCGTTACGTCAGCGCCGACATCGAGGCGGTTGGGGTGACCCGCTATCCACCCGGTCTCCTCGGAGCGCTGACCAAGGCCCGCAAGGCATCCCATCGGGTGGCCGGTGTCGACGAAGGTCTGGACCTGCTGTGGTTTGTCGACCCGGCTGACAACTCGTCCAATCATTCACAGGCCATCCGGTCCGCTCTCGACCTACGAATCGACGTTCTCACCGAGCTATGAGTCTCCGGCTGCGATCCCGCTGCTGGATCGTAGCCACAACTGCCGCAACGTTGCTTGTTGCTGGCTGTGGATCGACATCTGATGATGTTGGCGGCGACGATCAGGGGGTGATGTCGAGCTCGGCCGTTGAGGACGCCACCAGTTTCATCGAGGCCGATGACGAAGATGGTGGATCGGTCGAGACCGATGCTCTCGGGCAGCTGCCCGACGAGCTGGCGGCAGCCGACGCCGACAAGCCGTCCGGCCCCGTCTACCCGCTCACCGGTCTGCCGATGCTGGCCGACGACGGAGGTGCCGACGCTCGAGCCGCTCTAGTGGTCAAGATCGACAATCACCCCCGTGCTCGTCCCCAAACCGGTCTCGACGAGGCCGACATCGTGTTCGACGTCAGGGCCGAAGGGGTGACCCGGTTCGCCGCGGTCTATCACTCTTCGATACCCGACCCTGTTGGGCCGGTGCGGTCGAGCAGAACGTCCGACTTCAACATCCTCCGCGGCTTCGAGCGACCTCTGTACGCGTCGTCCGGGGGCAACGACTATGTGGCTCGCAATCTGCGGGCGTTGCCGATTGTCGAGTTGACCAATCTCACCAGAACCGAATACTTCCGAGACTTCTCCCGACCGGCACCCCACAACCTCTACGTCAACGCGTCGGATCTGTACGAGCTGGCTCCCGAGGATCTGTCCGCACCAACCCCGTGGTTCAGCTATGACTACGGGAACAGCGGCCCATCGCCACTCGCGGTGGAGGTCAGCGGTCCGGTCACGGTGGACTACACGGGCAGCCCGACGGTCACCCACGCCTGGGACGAGTCGCGGCAGGGATGGGTGCGAACGCAGGACAGCAACCCTCACACCACGGCCAACGGGGATCAGCTGGCCCCCGAGAACGTGGTGATCATGGTGACCGACTATTCGGTCTCACCGGCCGACGCTATTTCCCCCGAGGTTCGGTCGACCGGATCGGGGCCGGTCCTGGTCCTGAGTGGCGGAAAGGCCGTTGCCGGCGAATGGAGTCGGCCGACCGCCGAGGACAAGCCGACTTTGACCGACAGCGATGGGAACACCATCGTTTTGACTCCGGGTCGAACCTGGGTCTTGATGCCCGAACCTGGGCAGGTCAGCCTGCCACCGGGAATCACCGTCCAAGGCTGGTAGCGCGGCGCCAGGCAAGGGTGCCGAATCGAGGCTCGGCTCGGCGTGTTGAGACCCGTTGAAATTGCTGCCCCACCGCCACAAATCGGGCGGCACGACGGTTGGCCTCACGTAGACTTGTTTCATGGCTCAAAACATCGCGCAGGACGCAGGGCAGGGCGCCGACCAAGGCGGATCACGGACCGATGGAACGGTTCGGGTGAAGCGTGGTCTGGCCGAGATGCTGAAGGGCGGCGTCATCATGGACGTTGTAACCCCTGAACAAGCCAAGATCGCCGAGGACGCCGGCGCCACGGCCGTGATGGCCCTTGAGCGTGTGCCGGCCGACATCCGCAAAGACGGCGGCGTCGCCCGCATGAGTGATCCGGAAATGATCGAAGGAATCAAAGAAGCCGTGACTATCCCGGTCATGGCCAAGGCCCGAATCGGCCACTTCGTTGAAGCCCAGATTCTTCAGGCCCTCGGCGTCGACTACGTCGACGAATCCGAGGTGTTGACCCCCGCCGATGAGGCCCACCACATCGACAAGTTCGCCTTCACCGTTCCTTTTGTCTGCGGAGCCACCAATCTTGGCGAGGCGCTGCGCCGTATCAGCGAAGGCGCTTGCATGATCCGCTCAAAGGGCGAGGCCGGCACCGGCAACGTTGTGGAAGCCGTGCGGCACCTCCGTTCGATCATCGGCGACATGCGCCGCATCACTCAAGCCGATTCCGCCGAGCTGTTCCAGTGGGCGAAGGATCTCCAGGCTCCGTTGCCACTTATCCAGGAAATCGCCGAGACCGGCAAGCTGCCGGTACCGATGTTCTGCGCCGGCGGTCTCGCCACCCCGGCCGACGCCGCCCTGGCGATGCAGCTCGGAGCCGAAGCCGTTTTCGTCGGCTCCGGCATCTTCAAGAGCAGCAACCCCGCTCCTCGGGCCAAGGCCATTGTCGAAGCCACCACCAACTTCAACGACGCCGACATCTTGGCCAAGGTGAGCCGCGGTCTCGGGGCACCGATGACCGGCATCGACATGGACGATGTCGAGGTCCGATTGGCCGAGCGAGGTTGGTAACCACCGACTCCGAGGTCGGCGTTCACGACGCCAAGATGGCCGTCGCCTCAGGGGCGAACACCGGCCAAGGCGTCGCCGAGTCCACCATCGGTGTATTGGCGCTACAGGGTGCCTTCGCCCGTCACGTTGAGGCCGTGTCGGCTCTCGGGTTCAGCGCGATCGAGGTTCGAACCGCGGAACAGCTCGGCCGGTGCGACGCCCTGTTCATTCCCGGCGGGGAATCGACCACGATGTCGAATCTCTTGAAGACGTTTGACCTGGTTGAACCCCTGAAGAAGATGCTGGCTGATGGTCTACCCGTCTTCGGCACATGTGCCGGGATGATTCTGCTTTCCGCCGAAGTCAACGACGGTCGACCCGATCAAGTCAATTTCAACGCCATCGACATCGCGGTCCGTCGCAACGGCTACGGCCGCCAGATCGACTCGTTCGAAACCGACCTGGCCGTCGAAGGGCTCGAGGGTGACGCGTTCACTGCCGTGTTCATCCGTGCTCCCGTTGTGGAGTCGGTCGGAGATGGGGTGGAAGTGCTGGCCTCCGTAGACAGAAAGCCCGTCCTCTGTCGCCAAGGCAACATCTTGGTTTCGTCTTTCCACCCCGAGCTGACCGACGACCTTCGTCTCCATCGCCACTTCTTGGAGCACGTTGCCGCTGCGGTACCGGCCGCCTGAAGCGCAGGAGCACCGCCTCCACGGAGTTGCCCCGTAGAATAGGACCGCTGCGAGCCCGGCTCGCGGGGAAGCAGACCTACGATCAGGAGAGCTCCAGGTGTCCGGCCACTCAAAATGGGCAACGATCAAACACAAGAAGGGTGCGGCTGACGCCAAGCGCGGAAAGCTGTTCGCCAAGCTGATCAAACAGGTGGAGGTTGCGGCCCGACAAGGTGGCGGCGACGTCGACTCCAACCCGACGCTGCGGACCATGTTCCAGAAGGCACGCGACAACTCGGTTCCTCTCGACACCATCGAGCGAGCGGTCAAGCGGGGTACCGGCGAGCTTGAGGGTGTCAACTACGAGCCGATCACCTACGAAGGCTACGGCCCCGGTGGGGTCGCCCTGCTGATCGACACGCTCACCGACAACCGCAATCGCACCGGGTCCGAGATTCGGTCGTTGCTGTCGAAAAACGGTGGGTCGCTGGCCGAGCCTGGTGCAGTGGCATGGCAATTCGAGCGAAAGGGCATCGTGAAGGTCGCCAAGTCGGCCGACGAGGACGACGTCATGATGATCGGGCTCGACAATGGTGCTGAGGATCTCGACGATCTGGCGGAAGTCTGGCAGGTCACCTGCGAACCGAGTGACGTCAATTCGCTACGAGCCGCGTTGGAAGAAGCCGGAATGGAAGTGGTTGAGTCCGACACCACCATGATGCCGACCAATATGGTTCCGCTGGCCGACGTCGGCCAAGTGAAGTCGATCATGAACCTGGTGGAAATTCTCGATGACCAGGACGATGTGCAAGACGTGCACTCCAACGTCGACATCGACGACGACGTGGTGGAGGCGCTAGACGCCTAGCGTCGCCGATGCGGAGCATCGGCCTACCGAGTTGCGTCCCGCAACTCTTGGGTCCGGGCGGGGTGCGCTGGAGATCGATTGGTTAAGTTCCTGCGACGCCGAGGAGCCTGGAGCGGGTAACGCTTCGCACTCCTCTGCTCAAGGAGAACAACGCCACGATCCAAGCCAGTGCGCCGATCACGATCGGCACAATTCCGCCGCCCATAAGAAAGCCGGTGGCCTGGCTGTAGGCGGTCATGATCAGCGGCAGACTTACCAGACCGGAGGCTTGCTGGGCCGCGGCCGTTGAGCTCACCCGGGCTGAAAGTCGCAGTACCAGCGAGAGACAGATGGCGAGAAACGGCGGCAGGACCCAAAGGATCATGACCCACCATTCCCTCGTCGGGAAGAACCAGCCCCCAACTTCGGGACCGACCAGCAGATTCACAATCATCGAATAGACGGTGAATCCGACGGCGACGGTGATGTATCCGGGCACGATGCTGGCCAGCAGCTTGCCGATGTAGATCTCTTGGGCGCTGGCCGGTGAGTGGGCCAGAAACTCTCCGGTGCCCCGCTCCCGTTCGCCGACAATGGCTGAGGCTCCCACCGCGGTGGAAATGGTCAACGGGACAATCACGGCTACGGGGGCGAACAGAAACACGGCCAAGGCGTAGCCGGTTTGGCCCTGGGGGGTGCTGCCGCGAATCTGCTGACGCGCCGACTCCGGCAGAACGTCGAGTGTCTGCGCCACCCGGTCGACAGTCTCCACATCGCCGATCTTGGTGATCGTGAGGAGCAGCACAGTAGGCACCAGCACGAAAAAGGCCGAGCCGAGCATGGTCATGGGTATCCAGAAGTCCCGGGCTTGAATCAGCTGCTTCAGATCGGTTCGGGCGACCGTGAGGACTCGCTGAACGTTCATGGCCTGGGACTCCGGTTGCCGTTGGTAGAGACGTGGTTCTGGTCTGTCGCCGCCGACATCCAGTCTTCGTCGAGCTTGCCGTACTGGCGACGAATGGCGAAGTACAGATCTTCCAACGAGGGCTGGTACGGCACAACCGACTCGATGGCTGCTCCTGCGGTGATGAGTTGAGCCACCACACCCGGCGTCCGTTCGGAGTTGTCAAACCGGATCACAGCGGTGCGGTCATGTCGCTGGTAGTCGATCACACCTTCGCTCGACCGGATCAGATCAAGCGTGTCGCCTTCCGCGGCGGTGATCTCCACGGTGGGGTAGGGCCAGAACCGGTTGGCCAGCTCGTCGGGATGTCCGGCCAGCAGGTCGTTGCCCTTGTCCATAACCACGATCTTGTCGGCCAGGTGTTCCGCCTCCAGCAAGAGGTGAGTGCACATCAGCACCGTCTTGTTGTCGGCCGTCATCTCCCGAACCATTCCGAGCACGGCCACGGCCGACTCAGGGTCTAGACCCGACGTTGGTTCGTCCAAGAGAAGGAGTGTGGGCTGATGTAGCACCGCTCGGGCCAGGGCCAGGCGAGTCTTCATTCCGGTGGAGTAGCCTCCAACCTGCTGCTCAAGATCGCCGGCGATTCCGAACCGATCGGCCGCTTCGACGATGGTTTTGTCGACGTCCGGGCCTCGTCCCAACCCGTACAGCTGGGCGGCGTACCGGAGATTGTCGAAGCCGTCGAGCCGGTCGTAGAGGGAAGGTTTGGCCGAGACCACCCCGCAGCGGCGTCGCACTTCTTCACCGTCGGGACCGGATGGGTTGCGGTCGAAAACCTGAACCTGTCCTTGGTCCGGCGTCAATGCCCCGGTGATCATCCTGATCGCCGTGGTCTTGCCCGCACCGTTCGGCCCAAGAAGCACCGTGATCTGACCCTGAGCAACACTCAAGGTGAGCGAGCCGAGCGCTTCAACCGAACCGAAGGTCTTGCTTGCGTTCTCGATCTCGACGACAGAGCCGGCCGGGCCCTGCTGCTGGGGTATGGCGGTTAGGTTGCGCTTGCGCCGATCTTCGAGAATCGACACCCCAACCGCCGCAGCCGATGGCGCTGTGGGCGGTGCAACGGGAGCGTCCTGATGCTGGTTCGGCATCGGCTCGACGGTGGTTTCGTCGACAGGTTCGACGGAGGACGTTGGACGAATACTGGACACCAGTGATCTATCGGCATCTGGGGCGGGAACTCAAACAGTGACTTCCAAATAGTGTCGGCCAAAGGGCGCTATCGGCCAGTTGAGATTCGAATGGCGCTACTCTCGTACGAGTGTTCGTTCTTGGCATTGATCCGGGTCTCTCGCGCTGCGGCTACGCCGTTGTCGAACCGAGTCGCCGCGGCCAAGGGCGGGCGCACGCCCTGGGAGTAATTCGGACCTCACCTGATATGGAGACCCCGGATCGCCTGGTGGAGCTGAAGAGGGATCTCACCGACCTTTTGGACGAATTCCGCCCTGCGGTGATCTCGGTTGAGCGGATCTTCTTCCAAAACAACACGAAAACGGCGGTTGGCGTAGCTCAGGCTTCAGGTTTGGCTCTTGTACTCGGGGCCGAGCGAGGAATGCTCGTCGCCCAATACTCCCCGTCGGAGGTCAAAGCGGTGGTGGCCGGTGACGGCCGCGCCGACAAGAAGCAGGTTCAAGCCATGGTGCAAATGCTGCTAAGCCTCGAGAGCCCACCCCGGCCGGCCGATGCTGCTGACGCCGCCGCGCTTGCCTTGTGCCACCTGGCCCATGATCCCGGGCTTCGTTCGACGGCCAAGACGGGTTTAGGGGCGATCACGGCATGATGGCTGAATCGGTGGCGGGCGAGGCCTGGAAACCGGTATCTCGACTGGGAAGGACAACGGCATGATCGAACGACTGCGGGGAACCATCATCGACCGAGACGTCTCGATCGATGCTACGTCGTCGGCCGAGTTTGTGATCGACGTCAACGGCGTCGGTTACGCCGTCACGGCCACCCCGGGCACGTTGTCGAGGCTGGAGCCCAA
The DNA here is from genome assembly GCA_965216355.1 of Acidimicrobiales bacterium. Lineage (GTDB taxonomy): Bacteria > Actinomycetota > Acidimicrobiia > Acidimicrobiales > SZUA-35 > JAHELU01. The sequence continues at coordinate 3,845,089 of CBDCFR010000013.1, read as the reverse complement.
CGCCGATGTCGTGGTCTTCATCCATCACCATTTTTGGGAAGACAACCAGCGGCTGTTCGGCTTCCTGTCGAAAGACGAGCGTCGAGCGTTCACGGCCCTGTTGTCGGCCCACGGCGTCGGTCCGGCACTGGCCTTGGCGGTTCTCTCAACCCACTCCGTGCCACAGTTGGCGCGGATCCTCGCCGACGACGATCTCGCCGCCCTGTGCGAGGTGCCAGGTGTTGGCAAGAAGACGGCCCAACGCCTGTTGGTGGAGCTGAAGAGCACCGTCGTGCTGCCGGTTCTCGATGGGGAAGCCACCGTCGGGGGAGCCGAGCTGGGCGCCAGCGTTGGCTCGGATTCACCGTTGGTCGATGTTCGGGAGGCATTGGTCAACTTGGGCTATTCAAGCGGGGAGATCCGAACCGCAATTGCTGCGCTGGGTTCCGATATCGGTCCGGAGACCGATTCCGGGCAGCTTCTGAAGAAGGCTCTGCTGAAGTTATCGGCGGTCTGACCCTTGAGCCCAGGGTTTGACCACCACAACACATCCGCCAACTAACCTGGTAGGCAGCCATGCCACGTGACGAACTTCTCAATCCGACGACCGTGCCCGACCTCGACCATGACATCGAGGCCGACGAAACGCATCTTCGGCCGCGCAGCCTTGAAGAGTTCGTAGGCCAACGGGAGCTGAAGGAACGGCTGGGCATCATTCTTGAGGCGGCCCGCGCTCGCCAACAAGCGGCCGACCACCTGTTGTTCGCCGGCCCTCCCGGACTGGGTAAGACGACGCTTGCCGGCATCGTGGCCAACGAACTCGGCGCCCACCTCCACATCACCTCCGGTCCTGCCATAGAGCGGGCCGGCGATCTGGCGTCGATCCTCACCAAGTTGGAAAAGGGCGATGTGTTGTTCATCGACGAGATCCATCGCCTTCCCCGGGTTGTTGAGGAAGTTCTGTATCCAGCCATGGAAGATCTTCAACTCGACGTTCTGCTCGGCAAGGGGCCGGCGGCCCGCTCGATCCGCTTTGACCTTGAGCCGTTTACGTTGGTCGGTGCCACCACCAGAACCGGTTTGATCACCGGGCCTCTACGCGACCGGTTCGGGTTCGCATTTCGCCTGGATTACTACGACACCGACGACCTCGAACGTATCGTCACTCGGGCCGCTGGGCTAGATGACGTGGAGATCGACCAAGGTGGCGCGGCCGAAATCGCCACCAGGAGTCGTGGTACTCCTCGTATCGCCAATCGACTTCTCCGTCGGGTTCGCGACTTTGCCGAGGTGCGAAGCGATGGTGTGATCGACCAGGAGACCGCGGCCGATGGCCTGGCGGTGTTCGGAATCGATGACCGTGGACTCGACAAAGTCGACCGTATCCTCCTGAGCAATCTTTGTGAGAGGTTTGGCGGTGGTCCTGTCGGACTGTCGACGATGGCCATCAGCGTTGGCGAACCAACCGAAACGGTTGAGGAAGTCATCGAACCGTTCCTGATCCAGCAGGGGCTACTACTGCGCACGCCGCGGGGTAGGGTGGCTACCCGTGCCGCGTGGCAACATCTTGGACTGGCCCCTCCGCCTGAGTCGGAATCGGCGCCGGAAGTCACCACGCTGTTCGACTGATCCAATCCCGGTCAGTGGTTGCCGTTTGGCCCAACCGAGACCTTTGCAGCGCCTTCATTTGCGTCTGGAACCCCGATGAGAACCGACAGTTTCGACTACGAGCTTCCCCCCGAAGCGATCGCTCAACGCCCAATCGAGCCTCGCCACGATGCTCGCATGGTGGTCGGGCTTGGCCCCGATCTGGAGCACCGGACGGTGGCCGATCTTCCCAACATTCTCCGGCCGGGTGATGTGGTGGTTGTGAACAACACCAGGGTATTGGCGGCACGCCTGCAGCTGTTCAAGCCAACCGGGGGAGCGGTTGAGGTGTTGTTGCTTGAACCGACGGGTAACGGCGATGAATGGCAGGCACTGGTTCGTCCAAGCCGACGGGTGGCCGACGGCACGAAGCTCGAGCGGGATGGACAACAGCTGGTTGAGGTCGGCCCTGCGTTGGGCGACGGCCGTCGCCTGGTCTATGTCGACTCGGCCGCTGTAGAGGCCGCCGGTGAGATCCCGCTGCCGCCGTACATCCACAAACCATTGGCGAATCCGGATCGCTATCAGACGGTCTTTGCCGACCGCCTAGGCTCGGTAGCCGCACCAACTGCCGGTCTCCATTTGTCGGATCAAGTACTCGAAGGTCTGGCCGCCAAAGGCATTCCGGTCGAGACGGTTGAGCTGTTTGTCGGCCTCGGCACGTTCCGGCCCATTGTGGTCGACGACATTGCCGACCATGAGATGCATCACGAGCGATTTCATGTGGTATCCGAGACCTGGGAACGGATCCAGGCGGCTGAACGAGTGATCGCCATTGGAACCACCGTGGTTCGAACGCTGGAAACCGTGGCCGCCACTGGTCAGTTCGAGGGCACCACCGATCTCTTCATCAAACGAGGATTTGATTGGAAGGCGGTCGACGTGTTGTTGACCAACTTCCATGTGCCTCGGTCGTCGCTGCTGGTATTGGTCGACGCCTTCGTCGGTGATCGGTGGCGCGCGATCTACCACGAGGCTCTTAAGGACGGCTATCGGTTCCTCTCCTTCGGCGACTGTATGCTGCTCAGCCGCGATGGCAGTGCAACCACCCGGTGACTTCAATCGCTGCGACTTCCTGAACTGAGAACACATGAGCGCGACTGATACCAAGACCAGTATGACGGTGGAGCACACCGACGGAGCCGCCCGAGCCGGCACCATTACAACCCAGCGTGGCACGGTGCCGACCCCGGTGTTCATGCCCGTCGGCACCCGGGCTGCGGTGAAGACTCTTGATACCCAGGATCTGAATCGGTTGGGCCCACCAATCGTGCTGGCCAACACCTATCACCTGATGGAACGACCCGGCGCCGATCTCATTGCCGAAATGGGTGGCCTACACCGGTTCATGGGTTGGGACGGGCACATGCTGACCGACTCCGGTGGCTATCAGATCTTTTCGTTGAACCCGAAGATCACGCCTGAGGGAGCGGTGTTCAAGTCGGTTTACGACGGCTCATTGGTCGAACTCTCGCCTGAGAAGGCCGTGGATGTACAGGAGAAGCTCGGGGCCGACATCGCCATGGTGCTCGACGTGTGTTCAACCCTGCCGGCCCCAAGAGAACAGCTCCAGAAGGATCTTGATCTAACCCTCAAGTGGGCCGAGCGGTGCCGGGCGGCCCACACCAGGTCGGATCAGGCGCAGTTCGGCATTGTGCAGGGTGGCGTCGACCTCGACCTTCGGGCCGAATCGGCGCAGCGGACGGTGGAGATCGGCTTTGACGGTTACGCCGTCGGTGGCCTGTCGGTTGGCGAAAGCCGGGAATCCATGGTTCCTGCCCTCGCCGCCAGTACCACTCATCTCCCCGCGGACCGGCCCCGTTACTTCATGGGCCTCGGCGACCCGGTCGGGTTGATCGAGGCGGTTCACAACGGCATAGACATGTTCGATTGTGTGTTACCCACCCGTTTGGCCCGGCACGGAACCGCCCTGACGTCTGAAGGGCGCCTCAATCTAAGGAATCTCAAGTTCGCCCGTGATGATCGCCCAATCGATCCGGCATGCAACCACCCGCTCTCAGCAATGTACTCGCGGGCGTATATCCGCCATTTGCTGGTGACAAACGAACCGACGGCCGGTCGAATCATCACCCTTCACAACCTGGCATGGTTGGCTGATCTCACCGCACAGATGCGATCTGCGATTGCCGCCGGTACCTTCGAAGAGTTGAGGCGAAAGGTCTGGGCCACCTGGGCTCCAGGCGAGTCGCCGGAGGGATAAGGCTCAGACCGCTGCCTAACGGAGTTTGGATACAGAGCTGTTACTACCCGCTGGTTGACACCGAATCTCAACCTGATCGCGCTAGCGTCTGCTGGCTGGAGGTGATCCACGATGGAACTCTTGATTTATTTGGCAATGGGCCTGCTTCTGTATTTCGCCATTGTCTTTCCACAACAGCGCAGAACGAAACAGCACAATCAGCTGCTGGCGTCCCTTTCCGAAGGGGACGAGGTGCTGACCAACGCCGGTGTCTACGGGTTCGTCAACGCCATTGACGACAATGTGATCTGGCTCGATGTGGCCGACGGAGTGGAGCTGCGGATCGCCAAGAGCGCAGTGGCCTCCAAGGTCACCCAACCGTCTTCGGACGACGAGGAAAGTAACGCATAACTATGTCACGTGGAGCCATTTATTCGGCTTTTGCCGTGGTCCTGGCCGCGGTCGCCGGAATCGCCTACACCTTGATCGTCGGCAATCAGCCACTACTCGGCCTCGACCTCCAAGGTGGGGTTTCGGTGGTGTTGGAGCCAACGTCGGCCAACGGAGACGATGTCACCGACGAATCTCTCGACCTCACCGTCGAGCTGCTTCGAGGGCGTATCGACGAGATCGGTGTCGCCGAGCCGGAAATTTCTCGCCAGGGCAACAACATCGTCGTCGCTCTTCCCGGCGTGGTCGAAGACCAGGAGGAGGCGCTTGATCGTCTGCAGCAAACGGCCGAACTGCGGTTCCGCCCCGTGCTGGTCGACCTTGGTCCTGACCTCAGCTCGCTGATCGCCGAGAGCGGAGACGGCGACATCACGTTGACCGACGCCGACGGCAACCCGATCGACCTTGAAGACAGTGGAATCACGGTCGACACCGACGATTCCGGCGCCGATGAATCCGGTGCTGAGGGCGACGAAGACTCGATGGCCGGTCAGGCCGGCCGGTTCAGCCCTGCGGTTCCGGCTCAAGACAGCGGCGACGGTGATGGCACCGACGACACTGAAGGCACCGAAACCGGTGACGCCACGGATCCGGCCGCGACCGAGGAAGACGCCGATACCCCGGCTGTCGACCCGGCAGCAGCAGGTGCCGCAAGCACTCTCACGCCGGCTCAACTCGACGCCATTGACGCCTGCTCCATCGCCGGCGTCACTCCCAACGACGCAGACCTTGCCGAGGACTATGTCGTCCTCGCCGATCGTGCCGGCAACCGACTTTGCCTCGGCCCGAGCCTGTTGACAGGTGAGGTCGTCGAGACGGCTGACGTTGCGCTTGGCTTCACCGGATCGGGCTGGGAGGTCAATCCGACCTTTCGTGCCGGCGCCGAGGGCATCGATCAGTTCAATGCCGTGGCGGCCACTTGCTTCGCTGGAGACCCCGATGTGTGTCCCACCCGTCGCCTTGCCATCGTGCTCGACCACCAGGTCATCTCCGCTCCGAGCATCAACGCCCAATCGTTCGCCCGGAATCAGATCGTGATCTCGGGCGCCTTCGAGGAGGAGGAAGCCCGGCTGTTGGCCGAGGCCCTCCGGTTCGGCGCCCTGCCGCTTGAGCTTCAAGCTCAGGAGATTCGCACCGTTTCGGCCAGTATCGGTCAGGACGTGCTGCAATCGGGCGTCATCGCCGGTCTCATCGGGTTGGCCCTCGTCGCCCTCTATCTGATGGCCTACTACCGCCTGGCCGGTTTGGTCGCCATCAGCGGCCTGATCATTTCCGGCGCGTTGCTCTGGACCATTGTGGCCTGGTTTGGTGATCGTTACGGACTGGCTCTCAGCCTGGCCGGTGTGGTCGGCCTGATCGTGGCCATCGGTGTTTCGGCCGACTCCAACATCGTCTACTTCGAGAACGTGAAAGAGTCGTACATGTCGGGCCGCCGGGTTCCGACCGCCGTGGAGCGGGCCTATCAAAGCGCCATCTCCACCATCGTCAAGGCCGACGTGGTCAGCCTGATCGCCGCCGTGCTGCTGTATTGGCTCACCGTCGGCGCAGTTCGAGGCTTTGCCTTCTACCTCGGCCTGGCCACCATTCTCGACTTGATCATTTCCTGGTCGTTCATGCGCCCGGCGCTGGCTTGGCTGGCTCGGCGCAAGGCGGTGGAGGAGAATCCGACCCTACTCGGTCTGCCCAAGATGGCAGGAGGTGCCCAATGAGCACGATCCGCGAGATCTTCGCCGGTCGATCCGACATCGACTTTCGCCCCAAGTGGCGAATCAGCCTCGCCGTTTCCGCCTTCCTGGTCGTGGCCTCAATTCTGTTGCTGCTGCTGCGAGGCTTGAACCTCAGCATCGACTTCGAAGGCGGTGGTATCTGGGAAGCTCCAGTCGCCGCCGATGCCACCGTTGGCGATGCCCGAGATGCTGTCACCGCCGCCGGTGCCGATGCCCGATTCACGGTCGTGAACACTCAGAGCGCTCGGTTGATGCAGGTCCAGGCCGGCACCGAGGCGCTCACCAACAGCGACCAGATCGCCGACCAGTTGGCCGCGTTCGGTGGCGTAACCACCGATGACGTGAACGTCTCCCAGATCGGGCCGACATGGGGTGATCAGATCACGTCGAAGGCCATTCGAGCCTTGGTCTTCTTCTTCATCGCTGTGGCCTTCTACCTGGCATGGCGCCTCGAATGGCGCATGGCCATCGGTGCTCTGGCCGCCGTGGTTCACGACCTGGTCATTGTGGCCGGGGTGTATTCGCTGTTCGGATTCGAGGTGAGCCCGGCCACCGTCATCGCGTTGTTGACCATTCTCGGTTATTCCCTGTACGACACCGTGGTGGTGTTCGACAAGGTGTTGGAAAACGACCGCGGCATTTTGGGCGAACGTATGGAGTCGGCCGAGCTGGTAAGTGCGTCGATGAATCAGGTGTTGATGCGCTCGATCAATACCACGATCACCACCGTGCTGCCGGTGCTCTCGATGTTGGTCATCGGCGGATTCCTACTCGGAGGCACCGGCCTACGAGACTTCGCTTTGGCCCTCTTTATCGGTCTCATCTCCGGCACCTACTCGTCGATCTTCGTCGCTGCTCCGTTGTTGGTCTGGCTCAAGCAGCGCCAACCGGAAGCGCGGCGAGCGGCCCAGATCGAAGCACGCCGGAAGGCTCGGGCGGCGGCTCCCGACGTTGACGATGACCACATCGACGACGCGGCAGAAGCCGGGCTCAACACCGGTTCCCTGTCGACCGATGGTTACGACACCCGCCTGGTAACACCTGGCGGTGGAGCACCACGGGGCCGCAAGAAGGGCAAACGACGGTAATCGTTCGGTTCGGAAGCACAATTCGACCTCAGTTGCCCGGTGGTGGTTCGCTATAGTTTTCAGTAGGTCTCTGTTGAAAACGCCCATCTACCGAAAGACAACAACCCCGTGGTAACGGTCGAACGTGTACTTCCATGGCGCCGCAAGCGGCGCACCATCGAAGCACAGGTTGAGCCGCTTCTAAAGCGGTTCGACGGAGAACGCCGCGACCAACAGGTCGAAATGGTCACCCGGGCCTACCAGGCCGCCGCTCGGGCCCATTCGTCCCAGCGTCGCAAGTCGGGTGAGCCCTACATCGTTCATCCGTTGGCCGTCGCTCGGATCATCGCCGAGCTCGGGCTCGACGAGGTGTCCGTTTCAGCGGCGCTTCTCCACGATGCGGTGGAAGACACGCGAATCGAGCTGGAAGACATCGATCGGGCCTTCGGTCCTGATGTGGCGGCCATTGTCGACGGTGTCACCAAACTCGATCGAGTCCGCTTCGACTCCAAAGAGGCCCAGCAGGCCGCCACGATGCGCAAGATGATGGTGGCCATGTCGAACGACATGCGGGTGCTGATCATCAAATTGGCCGACCGGCTGCACAATCTGCGAACCCTGGCCGCGCTGCCTCGCTGGAAGCAGGAGCGGATCGCATTGGAGTCGCTCCAGGTCTACGCTCCGCTGGCCCATCGTCTTGGCATGCAGGAAGTCAAGATGCAGATGGAAGATTTGAGCTTCGCCGCTCTGCATCCCAAACGGTACGCCGAGATCGAACACATGGTGGCCCAGCGCGCCCCCGAGCGTGAGTTCTACCTCACACAGGTGCTGGAGCAGGTCAACGATCGAGTTGTTGAACTTGGTATTCAAGCCACCGTGATCGGGCGGGAAAAGCATCTCTACTCGATCTACGAAAAGATGCAGATCAAGGGCAAGACGTTCGACGAGATCAACGACTTGGTCGGCATCAGGGTGATCGTCGAGAGCGTACGTGACTGCTACGCCGCCATGGGTTCGATTCACGCCACCTGGAAGCCGGTTCAAGGCCGCTTCAAAGACTACGTGGCGATGCCCAAGTTCAACCTCTATCAGTCTCTGCACACAACGGTTGTTGGTCCGCAGGGAAAACCGATCGAGGTGCAGATCCGTACCCGGGAGATGCACGAGCGGGCCGAGTCGGGCGTCGCCGCTCACTACGTCTACAAGGACAAGTCCAATGGCTCCGGCGGCGATCTTCCTTGGCTGACCCGCATCATCGACTGGGAGAAGGAAACCTCCGATCCCGACGAGTTCATGAAGAACCTCAAGGTCGATCTCGACCACGAGGAAATCTTCGTGTTCACTCCGCAGGGACAAGTCACGACGCTGCCGGCCAACTCCACGCCGATCGACTTCGCCTACGCCATCCACACCGACATCGGGCACCGGACGGTCGGTGCGAAAGTCGACGGCAAGTTGGTGTCCCTTTCCGAGCCGCTCAACTCCGGCGAGACAGTTGAAATCTTCACCTCGAAAGTGGTGGGCGCCGGACCGTCGCGAGACTGGCTCAACTTCGTTTCGTCGCATCGGGCCGCCAGCAAGATCAAGCAGTGGTTCAGCCGTGAGCGCCGCGAAGACGCCATCGCCGCCGGGGAACAAGAACTGAAGAAGGCCCTCAAGCGCGAAGGGCTTCGCCTGGCCGACTTTGGATCCCGGGCCGGCGAAACCATCATCAACGTTGCGAGCGAGCTGAACTACAGCGATGCCGATTCGCTATACGCCGCCATCGGGGAACGCCACGCCAGCGCCCAAACGGTGGCGGCTCGCCTGATGAAGATCAAGTCCGGTGAGCCACAGGACCTCACCTCCGATCCTCCTCCTGGCGAACGCAAGTCGGATATGGTTCCCGCCCGTCGCGAACCGCCTGGCGCCGTTGGGGTACGGATTGAGGGCCTCGACGATGTGCTTGTGCGCTTGTCCCGGTGTTGCACCCCGGTTCCAGGCGACGAGATCATGGGATTCGTCACCCGGGGCCGCGGCGTGTCGATCCATCGCACCGACTGTGCCAACGCCGAATCATTGGCCGCGGCTCAGAACCATCGTCTCATTGATGCCGAGTGGGATGCAGCGATGGAGGCTGATCACTTCGTCGCTTCGCTTGAGGTCAAGGCCTACGACCGGTCCCATCTACTTTCCGACGTGTCGCGGGCGTTTTCCGAGCAGCACGTGAACATCATCAGCTGCTCAACGACCACGACCGATGAACGAATTGCCCGGTTGGCGTTCGAGTTCGAGATCGTCGACCCGGCCCATCTGCAGTCGTTGATGCGCAGCGTCAGAGCCGTTGACGGGGTCTACGACGTGTACCGGATCGTTCCCGGCGGAAGTCGCCGGTAGAACCGACGAATTCGAAAGACGGCCGCAATCCACCAGGAAATGCCCGGCCGGTCGAAAGTCATGCTCCTACGATTGGGTTCATGTCCGACTATGGAGCCGAGCTGCGACGAGACCTGGCCAGGGTGTTGGCCGAGGGTCGGTGGCTCTGCGTAGGAACCTCCGCACCGGGGGCCGTACAGATGCTTACTCGGATCGACGAGATGGTTGATGTTGATCGCCCATCCGGCGGGCAGCCATCACCCCATCTCGGCTTGGCCACCTACGGTCATGATCCTGAGCCTGACCCTCGTTACCCGGTGGTGGAGCTTGGGTTCCCCAGCACCAACGACTTTGTGGCCGATACCGTGATGATGCCGCGTTTGCTGACTGATCTGTCGGCCGAGATCCAACACTCGGTGGATCAATGGGATCCAGACGAAGCGGCGTTGGCAATAGTTCCGCCCTTCATGCCGGGTGAGCCGATTGCCGGTCGCCAGGTTTTTGGCGGCCGCCCAGCTTCGTGGGTGGCACTCGAGGACAAGCTTGCCATCGTTGATATCTGGCGGCGAGCCGGGCTTAACATCGCCCCCAGCCGAGATCTACCGCTCGATGCCATCGATGAGTTGCATCGTGCCCATACGCAAGTTGGCGGCTCCCAGGGATCTGTTTGGGCCGCCGACAACAAGCCCGGAGCCCATGGGGGAGGCTCCGGCACCTACTGGGTGAGAGACGAGTCTGTTGTCGCTTCGACGGCACATGAGTTGCGCACCGCCGGACATGATCGCGTTCGCGTCCAGCCGTTTCTTATCGGAACCCCGTGCAGCATTCATGGCGTCGTTCTTGCGGAGCGCACGGTTGGGCTCCGACCCAACGAGATGTTGATCTTTGTTGACCCAGAAGCCGGACGTTTCCGCTACGCCCAGGCCGCAACGTTTTGGGACCCGGCGGCCGATCAGCGAGAGGAAATGGTCTCGGCGGCCATAGCCGTGGGCGAAGAACTTCGTGCCGCGGTTGGCTTCCGTGGCGTGTTCTCACTTGATGGGGTGATGACCGGCGAGGGTTTTCGTCCCACGGAGGTGAACCCGCGTTACGGCGTAGCCCTAAGGTCGATCCTGCCGACGTCGGACGGCATCCTGAGCATGTTCATCCTGAACATGGCGATTGTCGACGAGGTAATTGATGTCGACGCCGACCGGTTCGAAGACTGGCTGGTACCTCTGCTGGACGACACTCGGGCTGGTCACTGTTCGGTGATCACCGACAATCCACCGGCAAATCGTCTGCAGGCTGCGGCGGTCACCGATTCCGGCGGCGACCTCTCGATCGTCGAGGATGCCACCGATGCCGTAGCCGAGATCAGTTGGACGCCGTTTGGCGACCGGGGCGTCGTTAGCTTCAACCTCACCGAGCGCTGGCCGACGGGCGCGCCAGCGGCTCCCGTGCTTGCTGATCTGGTTGCCGAGATCGATCGCCGTTGGCAATGTGGCGCCCCCAAACTCGTCCCCGCCCTCAGCGTCGGCTAGAGGCTCAACGATCGGGCAATACGATGATGGTCGAGAAACACATCTCGTCGAACGTGCCCTCATTCCAGGTGATGTAGCGAGGCTCGGGCATGTGGACGCGGGTTCGATCCCACCAGCATTCGAAGCGGATGTTGTCGTCGGGCCCAAGGGAGATGTCTTCGACCAGGTCGTAGGCCAGCTGCCACTCAAAGTCCCAGTCAGGGATGTCGAGGAGGACCTTCTCGTTGGGTGTGTCGGGGTTGAGGGTCATGCGGTAGGCGTGACCAAACTCGTGCATGTGAGCTGCGACGGTAAAGATGGTGCCCGGATTCCTCGCCGCCAAATCGCAGGAGCTGTGACCGACGGTGCCGTCGAGATTGTCATAGTCGTCCAGGGTGCCACCGCAGCTGTTGATCATGAAATCAGGAATGAACGATGCCCGGAGGCCGTACTTCTCACCGACCTCGGTGATGACTTCCGATCGTTTGCAGAGGTTGCGGTATCCGTCGATGGTGCGTTCTCGTTCGTCGGCCAATGCCTGTTCCGCCGGCGTGCAGGGCACTTCGGCCGGGGTTAGATAACTCGATCCAGCGATACTCACGATCGATGCCACCTCCTCCGCCGTGGCTTCCTGGAGGACAAGCTTGGAGGCATCGGGTGGGGCGTCGTGATCGAAGTGGTAATGGATCTGGTTCACGATCATGTAGCCGGCGGGGATGAACAGCCCATAACCCTCCGGGTACACGGTTGCTTGACGCCCTGGCGCCCATCCTCCGATCCTCCAGATGCCCTCGGTTTGAAGGCCGGATGCGGCAAAGCAGGTCCAGCCGGGGCGACCGTCGGCCCCGGATTTCTCGTTGATCTCGTCGAGCGCCTCGGGCGGAACAACATAGGTGATCGCGTGGTGCACAACTCGGGTTTCATCGGGGCGGAATTGATAGCCGCTTAGCCACGTGCCGTTACCCTCGGGATCGTCGACGATGTGCACCTGGCATCGGTAGTCGTCCTTCAAGACGGGATTCAGCTCATCGTCCACCGCACCGAAGTAGAAGCCATCACGCGGGCCGATCACCTGATCCTCGCGGATAGGAATCACCGGCTCCCCGCTGGCGGCCAGAGCGGTGTCGGGATCCACATCGAGGGGGCCACCCTCGTCGGCCCACGAAACGATCGCCGCGATTTCCTCGTCGCTCAGCCGCCACTCATGTTCGAAGGCCGGGTTGTTCTCGCCCGGGAGCCACGGCGGCATGAACCGGCTTTCGGTGGCGATCGCCACGTCAGCTGCGATCTCGGCGACCTGTCCGGCGTTGTCGAAGGGAAGCGTGTCCCATCCCGGGCCGCCACTGCGGTGACACGAGACGCAGTTGGCCTCGATGATCGGCTGAACATCCTGGGAGAACGTGCCCCCTACGGCCGCTTCGAACTCCGGCAGTGCGGTGGTGATGTCGGATTCGATGTCCGTCCCGAACTCGGCACGGTCGGCTACGAGTTGGAACCGGAGAACAACCTCATCGTCGGTCTGGGCCAGCCGGGCCACGTTGATTGGTCCAACACCGTACGTTGAACTCAACACGGTGGCCGAAACGTCGGCCTCAAGTTTGTCCTCGTCCACCTTCACCATTCCCGAGAACGTCTCTTCGCTGGTGATGTCACGCACGGTCAGCTTCCCGATGAGCGTTACGTCGTATTCCTTCCCGTCCTCGAACGACGTTGGTAGTCCTTGGATATCGGTGGCCTCGAAGCGGGCGAAAGGAAAGTGCTCCGACTCGAGGTAGTCGTGGCGCAACCTGATGTCGCGGAGCCTGGATCCCGACTGCAGCATCTCGACATTCACCACGATCTCGCCGATCACGCTCTCCGCCGGATCGTCGAGATTGACAGCGATATCACCGGCGATGCTTGAGGTGACCCCCAGCACTTGTTGCTCTTGTCCGGCCAGGCGCTCGTTGGCCAGGTAGGAAACCTCGGAGCCGTTACCCGGAGTGATGCGGTACAGGCGTCCGTTGGTGGCGTCGATCCCTTCGACCGACTCCAACGTTTCCGCTGCGGTGTCGTGGTCGTGGCCTTCGTGATCATCGAATAGCCACAGCCATTGATCCCGGCCGAAGATCAGCACGGCGGCCGCCGACGTTACGGCCAACACAATGATCAACGCCTGCGTGCGATTGAGTCCACCGGGCACATACCCAGGTTACGACATGGAGAGCCGGCCACTCGTATTGGAGTGCCATCAATACGGCGCGAGGTGACCGCTGGGGACTTCGGATCGATCGTATGAAACTGCCGAAATTCCCTGCTCCTGAGAGCTAGGACAGATACGATCACCTGCGTTATGGCCCGCGCAGATTTCCAAACGTTACCCGGAACCCGAGACATCAGAGAGCCCGACGCGTCCCGGGTCCGTCATCTGGTTGAGATCTTTGGTGAAGAGGCTGCGCTGGCCGGGTTCGGACAGATCGTGCCGCCGATGTTCGAGGACGTTGGAGTCTTCGTTCGCCTCGGCGAAGCCTCCGACGTGGTTTCAAAGGAGCTCTACTCGTTCGAGGACAAAGGCGGACGCACTATCGCCCTTCGTCCGGAGTTCACGGCGTCGGTCTGTCGCTCATTTGTAGAGAACCGGCCGCTGATTCCTTGGAAGACGTGGTACGCCGGCTCGGCCTTCCGCTACGACAAACCGCAGAAGGGCCGTTACCGCCAGTTCGACCAGGTTGGGGTTGAGGCCATCGGCTCCAACGATCCCGACATCGACACCGAAATCATCGCGTTGGCCCAGCGGTTCTTCCAACGACTTGGCCTCGCCGAGTACACGCTGGTTATCAACTCCCTTGGCGACTTCGAACAACGGCCGCAGTACCTGGCAGCGCTAACCGAGTATTTCGAGCAACGTCTCGACGAGCTCTCCGACCAAGCGAAGACAACCCTCAAGGTCAACCCTCTTCGCCTGCTCGACTCGAAACGCCCCGGTGACGCCGCGGTTGCGGCCGACGCGCCAACGATCTTGGAGTTCTTGTCCGAAGATGCATCGTCAGCCTTTGACCGCGTTCAGGCCGGCTTGACGGCATTGAGCATCCCGTTTGTGGTCAACCCTAGATTGGTTCGAGGGCTCGACTACTACACAAGAACCACGTTCGAGTTCATCTCCGGCAGCCTAGATGCGGCTCAGAGCACCATTGGCGGAGGCGGCCGCTACGACGGCCTGGTCGAGGCCCTCGGTGGACCAACCGAACCAGGCGTCGGATTCTCCATCGGCGTCGACCGCACACTTCTGGCCTGCGATGCGGAGCGCGTCTTCGAGGCGCCGTCGCAAACCGTTGACGTCTGGGTCGTTTCCACCACCACGGGAACCGACGGTGTGCAGCTGGTGGAGGAGCTTCGGGCCGCCGGCATCTCGGCCGATCGCGCCTATGGAGGCCGCTCGATGAAGGCCCAGATGAAGGCGGCGAACCGTTCCGAGGCGGCAATTGCGGTAATCGTCGGTGAAGACGAGATATCTGCTGGTACCGTCTCTGTCCGGACCATGCGGTCGGCCTCACCGTCGGCGTCTGCATCCTCATCCGGTGCCGAACAGGCCCTCGGATCGTCCGAAGGCCAACCCGGTAGCCAACAGCGCCAGGTTGACCGTGCTCAACTCGTCGAAACAGTTAGGTCCATGTTGTCATGATGCGAACCCACCTCTGCGGAGAACTGACCCGTGATGCAATCGGTCAGACGGTCACCGTCTGCGGTTGGGTCAATCGGCGCCGAGAGCACGGCGAACACCTTGCCTTCGTCGACCTTCGAGATCACTCCGGCATCCTGCAGTGTGTGGTCGACAACACGGTAGATGTCCGCAGCGAGTATGTGCTGGCCATAACCGGCACGGTCACCGAACGTCCTGAGGGAACCGTCAACGAGGATCTAGCCACCGGTGAGATCGAAATCACCGACGCCTCGGTTGAGATCCTGTCGGCGGCTGAGCCGCCACCGTTCCCACTTGATGAACGCGCCGACGACGTCGACGAAATGGTGCGTCTCCGCCACCGCTATCTTGATCTGCGCCGTCCCCGGATGCAGCGCAACCTGCGAGTGCGCTCGCAGGTGAACGCAGCCATTCGCTCGTCGATGGTCAGCCAGGGATTTGTCGAGGTCGAAACCCCCATGCTGATGCCGGCCACCCCCGAGGGGGCCCGGGAGTTCATCGTGCCGTCCCGCCAACGGCCTGGATCGTTCTACGCTCTGCCGCAGTCGCCGCAGCTCTACAAGCAACTGCTGATGGTCGGCGGTCTCGATCGTTATTTCCAAATCGCCCGCTGCCTGCGAGACGAGGACTTGCGCGCTGACCGCCAATACGAGTTCATGCAGCTCGACATGGAGATGAGCTTCGCTGAAGTCGAAGACGTGCTCTCGGTGGTCGAGATCTCGGTGCTCGACGCCGCCGAAGCCGTGACCGGGGTGCGGCCCGACGCCATTCCCCGCATCACCTGGCACGAAGCGATGAACCGATTCGGCTCCGACAAACCCGATCTGCGGTTTGGCATGGAACTCGTCGACGTCACCGATGTGTTTGCCAGCACGAAGTTCAAGGCGTTCTCCAGCGCCGAAGCCATTAAAGGCATTCGGGCCGAGGGCGCCGCCGGCGACTGGGGTCGCAACAAGCTCGACGGTCTCACCGACACCGCAAAGTCGTTTGGTGCCAAGGGCATGGTGTGGATCAAGGTGGCCGAAGACGGCTCCTTCGATTCACCTGTGGCGAAGTTCATGTCCGACGATGAGATCGCCGGCCTCACCAAGGCCTTTGGCGCTGAGCCCGGCGACTTGCTGCTTATGATCGCCGACGACTGGCACACCACTTGCGAGGTTCTCGGTGAGCTCCGCAACCGCCTTGGTCGCCCGCCGGTCAGCGAAGGCCCGTACAAGTACGTGTGGGTAGTGGACTTCCCGCTGTTCGTCGGCATCGATCCGGTCTCCAAGCGGCCTCGTCCAGGACACCACGCCTTTTGCCACCCGCACCCTGAAGACATTGAGAAGCTCGAAAGCGACCCAATGGACGTGCGGGCCTGGGCGTACGACCTGGTGCTCAACGGTTGGGAGCTCGGATCGGGCAGTATCCGAATCCACGATCCGAAACTGCAGCAGCGGGTATTCGATCTCATGGGCATCGACGAAGCCGAGGCCGAAGCTCGGTTCGGCTTTTTCCTCAACCCGTTCAAGTACGGGGCCCCGCCCCACGGGGGATTCGCCTACGGTCTTGAACGTCTCGGCGCAATCCTGGCCGGCGAGGAGAACATCCGGGAGGTCATCGCCTTCCCCAAGCCCCAGTCAGGCCTGGACCCGATGACCAACGCTCCCGGCGAGGTCGATGCCGACCAGCTGGCCGAACTTGGAATTCGGATTCTCCCACCGCCTGTCGACTGACCGATCGAACCGGATTGGTGGTTCTAGCTGCTGATCATCGGCGCGGAGGGGTCGGGGCATCACCAACCCAGAGCTCCAACGCCACGTCACCCTGCCCGGCAGCGCCGTAACGAGGGCCGTTGCCCTCATCGACGTTGGCCGCTTCCGGCACAATGGTCATGGAGATCATGTCGCCGTTGCGGCTCGCGATGGCCTGGTCGAGACCCACGGGTGAAAATTCGTATCCGAGCCGAATCATCTCGTCGGCGAAGCGGGTGCCCACCTCTTCGGCATTGGAATGGGTGGTCAGAAAAATCAGGTGACGATCCGGATCTTCGACTGCGACCGTGACAGGTGTGAGGTCATACGGCAATTCGATCCCGTCCAGCATGTCGATGAGCGTGCGTGGCTCGAGATGTGGCAGCTCGTCGTTGCCGGAAAGATGCTGATCCGGGGCTTCGGAGTCGCTGGCGTCGTCCTTGTAGTTGTCGTTGTGGTCGTCGATGGCGGACTTGTCGCTCGCTGACTGCTCTGTTTCAGATTCGGCTGCCGGCTCAGGTTCGGCGACTTCAGTGGACTCGTCGTCGGCAACAACGACGTCGAGCGTGTCCGTTGTCGTCGTGGCGAAGAGGTTGGTCGGCTCGTCGTCGCCGGCGTCAGCGTCGTTGATGTCAGAGGCGCCGGTCTTTTTGGCATCAGCTTCCACCAGGGCTGGGTGCGGCGTCGTCTCGGCGCTCTCTTCATCGGCACCGGCTTTGGGCTCGGGCAGGTTGAGCTTGACGGCCTCGGGATCGGCGGCCCGTTCGGCCTTCATCGATCGTCGTCGTAGAAAGAGCGTGACGACCATCATTGCGCTGATACCGATCCAGACGTACACCAGAATCTCAAACAATGTGTTCATGGTTTCTCCAGGGTCGTAGCACGGTCTGCTGACAGCGGGCAGGGTCGCCTCGACCACCCGCCGGTTGGCCTGTCGTGGTCCGGTAGGCTCAAGCAGCAGTGAGCATCTCGCCCCGAAACAGCACACAGACTGGTTGGCAATCGCACGGAGGCTGGGATGGCTGACGACCTGTTTGCCGCGGCAGCCGAAGAACGGCTCAAGGCCCGATCACCTTTAGCGTCCAGACTGCGGCCCCGACATCTGAACGAGGTCGTCGGGCAGGACCACTTGCTTGGTCCAGGCGGGCCACTGCGGCGTTTGGTTGAAGCGGATCGTCTATCGTCGGTCATCTTGTGGGGTCCACCCGGCACCGGCAAGACCAGCCTCGCTCGTCTTGTCGCCGCGGCATCTTCGAAACAGTTCGTGCAACTATCGGCCGTTAACGCCTCGGTAAAAGACGTTCGGCAAGTAATCGCCGACGCCGAAGAACGACTTGGCGCTCATGGCCAGGGCACGATCCTGTTTCTCGATGAGGTGCACCGCTTCAACAAGGCACAACAAGACGCGCTTCTCCCGGCGGTTGAATCCGGTGTGCTGACCCTTATCGGAGCTACCACGGAGAACCCGTTCTTCGAAGTGAACGCGCCGCTGCGTAGTCGCTCGACGCTCTTTCGTCTCAATAGTCTGGACACCGAGGCCGTGGCGGCGCTGCTACGGCGGGGCCTGGAGTCCGAACATGCAACCGCAACCGACGAGGCGATCACTCACCTGGCCGGAAAGGCGTCCGGCGATGGTCGACAGGCTCTAACAACGCTCGAAGTGGCCATCGCCCTCGCTGCCGCCGAGGACGCGGCTCGGGAACAGGCCGGTGTCGGCAGCTCAAGCGATGTAGCCCATGTGGAACTGGCCCACGCCGAGGCCGCCACCGATCTGAAGTCGCTTCGGTACGGCCGAGACGAGCACTATGACGTCACCAGTGCCTTCATCAAGAGCATGCGGGGGACTGATCCTGATGCCGCCCTGTATTGGCTGGCTCGGATGCTGGAAGCGGGCGAGGATCCGCGTTTCATCGCCAGGCGCCTTGTGATCTTCGCTTCCGAAGACGTGGGGATGGCCGACCACCGGGCGTTGTTGGTGGCCGTGGCCGCCGCTCAAGCCGTCGATTTTGTCGGACTACCCGAGGCGCGGATCAACCTCGCCCACGCCACCGTGCACCTGGCCACATCGCCGAAGTCGAACTCGGCTTACGCCGGCCTCAACAAGGCGCAGGCCGACGTGCGAGACCTTGAGGTGGGGGAGGTGCCGATGCATCTCCGTGATGGCTCGTACCGAGGAGCGGCATCGCTCGGCCATGGCGAGGGCTACCAGTATCCCCACAACTATTCCGATGATGACGCAGACGATGGCACGGAAGGATGGACGGCGGCGAGAACCCGACAGCAGTACCGACCCGACCACCTTTCGGATCGGGCCTACTACAATCCAAAACCCTACGGCGACGAGGCCGCCATCCATGATTGGTACGGGACCACCGGGGATGAGACGTAGCGTCGCCGGACGCCACGCAAACATCGGCCTCCCGGGCCAAAAGGGAGCGAAACAATGGAGCTAACCGAGTTTGCCGCTGTCATCGTGGCCATCGCGGTGGTCGTTGCTGCCACGTTTCTCGTCACCGCCGTCAACAATCTCAACAACACGTTGGCGAAATTGGAAGACACCGCCAACCAGCTGCGCAGCGAAGGTATCTCCGCCTTCCAGGAGCTGCGCCAACTGATCGCAGATGCCGATGCGGAACTCGACAAAGTCGACATCGTTCTCGACAGGGCCGACCAGGCCACCACTGCGATCTCGGAAACCACAAAACGAACACACGAGGCGGCTCAGGATCCGTTAATCCGATCGCTGGCATTGATGTCGGGCTCAGGTCGGGTTGCTCGCAGGTGGATGAGTCTGCGGCGCAAACGTAGCCCTGAGATTTCTGCTGGTAACACGGTCGAGCGCCCGGCCTCCATAGAGAGCAACGGCAGGCGGAAACGATGATCACGCTCGTTCGCTGGCTGGTCGCCTTTCTTTTCCGCCGGTTCCGCTGGGTTGCTCTTGGTGCGCTTGTGCGCGCCCTTACAAGACAGACCCGGGAACGTTCGGTCGACAACGCCACCGATGAGTTAACCAAGCGGCTGCCCGACTCGGTGGTCAAGGCCGCCGAGGCCGCTCCCGGCGACCTGTTGCGCCACGGTGGGCGGGTGGTCGCCACCGGTCGTCAGGCCAGACAACTTGGCAATGCCGGGCGCCACGTCGGAGGTGCCACCAAGCGTGCTGCCGGACTCAGCCGCCGGTTCCGCGGCGGGCAGTGGCGCTCTTCGGTCGACGCTATTCGTTCTGAGTGGGCGGGGGAGACGGCTCAGACCAGAAACGAACTATGGGCCGACTATCACCGGGCGATGGGTGATCATGAGGCCGCGGACGAGGCGCTACTTCACCGCCGATCCGGGCCGTCCCGGCATCATCCCATTCCTGATGTGCCGCCGCCAGTGGCATCAGGCCGTCCTCGGCGAATGACCGCGTCTCAACGGCGGGTTGTCGAGCGGGTACAGCGCACTTATCACCGAGCCCGCAAACCCTGGGAATGACCTCATTGATCTCGTGAGGTTGCAGTGAAGGCAGCGTTGTTGATTGAACCAGGACGTGTGGAGGTTGATGACGTCCCCGATCCGGTTCCGGGCCTCGGTGAGGTTCGGGTCGCCGTTTATGGCGTTGGCCTCTGCGGTTCCGACTCCGCTGTGTTCTCCGGCCGTTGGTCGCCGCCGGGCTATCCCTGGATCATGGGCCATGAAGCGATTGGTGTGATCGACGCCGTCGGCGAGGGCGTCTCCACCGCCCGGCTCGGCGAGCCGGTTGCAGTCGAACCAAACCTCGTTTGCCTGTCGTGTCGCCAATGCCGCCGCGGGTGGACCTCGGCTTGCGAGCTACGACAATCGCTCGGTATGAATCGTGCCGGAGCCCTGTGTGAGCGGCTGGTTGTGCCAAGCAGATTCGCATGGTCGACAGCCGGCCTGACTATCACCGATCGCCTGTGTGTCGAGCCGATGACTGTTGTTTGTGCCGCCCTCCGTCGCCTTGGCCAACCATCGGTCGAGCAGGCACTCGTTGTCGGTCTCGGAGCCCAAGGTATGTTGATGGCACTGGCCCTTCTTGGTCGGGGCATCTCGGTTGCCGTTGTTGACACCGATACTGATCGAGTCGCCTTCGCGGCGGCCCATGGCGCCGAGCCGGTTCAGAGCGACGACGAGCCCGAGGCTTCACTCGTGGTGAACACGGTCGGATCACCGCAGTCGATGGCGGTGGCTCTCAACCATGTCGAGGTCGGTGGCACCTTGCTCTGCCTCGGGCTGGACCACCGGCCAATGGATCTCAATGCTGAGCGACTCGTTCGACGACAGGTTGTTCTCAGGGGATCTTTGACGTACGACCACCCTGGCGACTTTGTTGAAACCATCGCACAAATCCGTGACGGGCAGTTGGCCCCCGGCATAGCGGTAACCGATGAGTACCCGCTGGAACGCACCCAAGCGGCGTTCGAGGAGCGCGGGACCAGAGTAGGTAAATCGTGGATTCGGGTGTGGTAGATCTTCTGATGATCGAGTCGAGATTACAAGCCGGTTATTGCGAGGTTGGCGCTTTCGCCTTTCGATAGCCTGGGAATCACCTATGAAAGCCAAAGAGCTCCGTAAAAAATTCATTGAATTCTTCGAGGAACGCGACCACCAGTACCTCGCTTCGGCCAGCCTGATTCCGCACGACCAGACGCTGCTGTTCGTCAACTCGGGCATGGTTCCGTTCAAGCCGTACTTTATTGGTGAGGAGATCCCGCAGAAGCCGCGGGCGGTCACAGTCCAGAAGTGTGTGCGGGCGGGTGGCAAACACAACGATCTCGACGAGGTTGGACGCACCACCCGTCACCTCACGTTCTTTGAAATGATGGGCAACTTCAGCTTCGGCGACTACTTCAAAGAAGAGGCCATCCCGATGGCCTGGGCCTTGGTCACAGAGGTGTTCGGCCTTGACCCCGATCGCCTGTGGGTCACCGTTCATCTCAGCGACGATGAAGCCGCTGCCATCTGGGAAGAAAAGGTCGGAGTGCCAGCCGACCGCATCCAGCGCCTCGACGAGGACAACTGGTGGCGTATGGCCGACACGGGGCCCAACGGTCCGTGTTCGGAAATCTTCTACGACATGGGGCCGCGATTTGGTGAAGACGGAGGCCCGGAGTTCGGCGGCGAAGATCGCTTCATCGAGATCTGGAATCTCGTGTTCATGCAGTTCGAAACCGATGAGGACGGCAAGTCGAAAGCCTTGCCGAAGCCGTCGATCGACACCGGAGCAGGTCTTGAACGAATCCTGATGGTGCTTCAGGAGAAGGATTCGGTTTTTGAGATCGACGAGATGGCGGCGCTGATCTCGGCGGCCGAGGAATGCACCGGTTACAAGCTCGGCCAGGACGACAAGTCCGATCTGGCGTTGCGGGTATTGGCCGAACACGCCCGGACGATGACGTTCCTGATCTCCGACGGCGTGTTCCCGTCGAATGAAGACCGGGGCTATGTGCTGCGTCGAATCATGCGACGGGCCATCCGCTTCGCGTACCTTCTCGGGGTTGAAGACACGGTAACCCCCCGTTTGGTCGACGCCGTTGTCGAGATCATGGGCCGCGACTATCCGGAGCTCACCACCACCCACGATCTAGTCCGTTCCGTCGTGGAACGGGAAGAGATCCAGTTCCGCAAGACCCTGGCCACGGGCTCATCAATCCTTGATGACCGCCTGGCCGATGTACCCGAGGGCGGGGAGCTTCCCGGCTCGGTGGCGTTCCTCCTGCACGACACCTACGGCTTCCCGTTTGAGGTGACCGAGGAAGTCGCCGCCGAGCGAGGCTACAGCCTCGATCGCGCCGGATTCGAAGAGGCGATGGCCGAACAGCGCCAGCGAGCCAAGGACGCTCGCAAGGGTGTGGTCCAGGCCGAGGATTTTGAGCAGGTTCAGTCGCTCACGGAGACTAACGGCCAGACCGAGTTCGTCGGCCGTGACGAAGTAGTCGACGTTGACGCCAACGTGTTGCTCGTGACCGGCCTTGGTTCGAAGACGGTTTCGATCTTCACCGATCGCACACCGTTCTACGCCGAGTCCGGTGGTCAGATCGGTGACACCGGCACTATCACCACCGAATCGGGCACCGCCATGGTGATCGATACGGTGTATGCCGTCCCCGGAGTTCATCGCCACGTGATCGGTTCGATCGAAGGTGAGATAAGGCCGGGCCAGTCGGCCAAGTTGAGTATCGATGTTCAGCGTCGCGACGCCATCCGACGTAATCACACCGGTACTCATTTGCTCCACTGGGCACTTCGTGAGGTGCTGGGCGATCACGTCAAGCAACAGGGTTCACTGGTGGCCCCTGATCGACTCCGTTTTGACTTCAGTCACTTCGAACCGGTTACCGACGAACAGGTCGCGGCCATCGAAGATCTGGTCAACGGCATCGTGCTGCAGAACACGGTGGCGTCCCACGAAGAGATGACCAAGGCCGAGGCCGAGGCCAAGGGCGCCATCGCCTTCTTCGGTGACAAGTACGGCGAGCGGGTTCGAGTTCTCGAAGCCGGCCCGACGCTCGAATTCTGTGGTGGTACCCACGTGAAAGCGATGGGTGACATCGGCCTGCTGAAGATCGTGTCGGAAGGCTCGATTGGTTCGAACCTGCGTCGAGTCGAAGCGGTCACCGGCGCCGGCGCCGTCGATCTGCTCCGTACCGAACAGCAGACGGTGTCGTCGGCGGCCGACATGTTGAACGTGCCTCGAACCGACATGATCGATGGGCTCACCAAACGGCTGGCCGAAATGGGCGACCTCAAAGATCAGATCAAGCAGCTGCAGTCGAAGCTGGCTCAGGGCATGGCTTCGGAGCTGGCGAGTGCTGCGGTAGATGGTGTTGTCGTGGCTCGGGTCGACGGCGTCAGCCGTGACGAGCTGAAGGATCTGGCCGTCAAGCTTCGTGACCGTGACGATGTCACGGCGGTTGTTCTCGGCGGGGAGCCCGACGGCGGGGGAGCGGCCTTGGTCGCCGCGGTCTCACCGGGGCAGTCTTTTGGCGCCGGTGACCTGATCGCCGAAGGAGCCAAGTCGATCAAGGGCGGCGGAGGCAAGGGTGCCGATCTGGCCATGGCCGGTGGCAAAGACCCGGAAGGTATCGATGACGCACTTTCCCTGGCCCGCACCGCAGCCGGGGTTCCAGGCTGAGCGACAATCGCAATGAGCCGATGAGCGAGTCGGAGGTTCCGATCGAAGGGCGAGCGATTGCCCTTGATCTCGGTGAGCGCCGGATCGGGGTGGCGGTCTGTGATGCCGCTCGCTCGATTGCCACGGCGTACGAAACGGTGAAGAGGCAAGGCGACCGACCTAAGGAACATCAGCAGATCGAACGTATCGTCACCGAGACCAAAGCAACCGTGATCGTGGTCGGAATGCCGTTGTCTCTCAACGGATCCATCGGGCCGGCGGCACGGAAGGCGCGATCGGAGATCAAGGCGCTACGGAAGCGATTCGAGCCCCTCGGGGTGGCTGTGGTTGCTCACGACGAACGGAGCACCACCGCAACAGCGGCCGATTCACTACTCGCCTCCGGAGTGGATTCGAGGCGAGGCCGGCCGGTAATCGACCAGGTTGCCGCCGCCGTGATTCTCCAAGCCTGGATAGACGGCCCAGGTCGAGCTCACAACTGATCGGCCAAGGCGTTTGCGGCTCTCGACCAGGAGATGGCGGCCTTGACACCGCGGATCGGGCCAAGCCCCCTAGGATTTATCAGGTGAGTGCAGTCGACCAACATGACACCCGTGCCCAGACACAGCCTGGCGGCGGCGATGTGTACTGGGACGACGAGTCCGAATTTGTAACGGCGCGGCCCGCTGGTTTCAGGGTGATCCGGGCGCTTGTGGCGGTGGTCATCCTGGCCGCGATCGCCTACGTGGTGTACACGACCGGCCGCGATTGGTTTGCCGGGCAGATTGACCCACCCGGGGAACCCGGCGCCGCAGTCGAGGTAGAGGTGCCGACGGGGGCAACCACCGCCGACATCGGGTCGATTCTGGCCAGCAACGATGTTGTTCCAAACAGCACCTTCTTCCGCTACTACGCGCAGTGGAAGGACCAGGGCAACTTTCAGGCCGGTGAATACACCTTTGCCGAGAACATGTCGGCTTCCGAGGCCATCGACGTTCTGCTCGCCGGACCTCGACAAATCGAATATGGCGAATTCGTGGTGCCCGAAGGTCTCTGGGTCAGCGAGATGACCGAGCGAATTGCCTCTCAGATCAACGGAATCACCGCCGCTCAGCTGCAAGCGGTGCTCGACAGCGGGCAGCTGACCCCCCGATATCGCCCTGACGGCGAGTCCAGCTGGGAAGGATTGCTGTTCCCTTCGAAGTACTTCATCGAGGAAGATGTCACCCCGGTTGAGGTTCTGGCCAAAATGAACGATGAGTTCGCGCGGGTGACCGGTGAACTGGGTTACGGCGCGGCCGAACGAGTGCACGGTATGTCGGCCTACGAGGTGATCATCGTGGCGTCGCTGGTGGAGGCCGAGGCCAGAGTCGAACAGGATCGGGCCAAGATCGCTCGGGTCATCTACAACCGGCTCCGGGACAATGAGCCAATCGGTATCGACGCCACATACTACTTTGCGCTGAGTGATCGTCAGGCTGAGCTGACCTCCAGCTTGCTGAACTCCGATGAGAGCCCCTACTACACCCGCTTCCGGGCCGGACTCCCTCCCACACCGATTGCGATGCCGGGGCGCGCCTCTTTGGAGGCGGCGATGAATCCGGCCGAAGGGGAGTGGAAGTGGTACGTGCTTTGTCGGGCCGACCGTTCCCACTGTTTCACCGACGACTTTGATGAGTTCAATCAGTTAAAGGCTGAGGCTGACGCCGCCGGGTTCCTCGACAGCTGATGTCTAAACCGCTCACGGCGGCTATCGGCGGCGCCACCAGGGCTGCCGCTGTTGTCGGTCATCCAGTGCGGCACTCGCTGTCACCACGAATTCACAACGCCGCGTTTGAGGCCACCGGCATGGACTGGGTTTACCTGGCGCTTGATGTCGCCCCTGATCGGGCCGGCCAGATCGTTGATGCGATGCGCACTCTCGACTTGGCCGGGATGTCGGTGACCATGCCGCACAAGGCCGCGGTTGCTGATACCGCCGACGAGCGTACGGTCGCCGTCGAACGGCTGGGAGCAGCCAACTGCCTTTTCTGGAGGGATGGGCGGATCATTGCCGACTCCACCGACGGTGATGGACTCGTTGCCGCCTATCAGCACCAGTTCGACCGACCGGTCAGCGGCCAGACCGTCGCCGTGTTTGGTGCCGGCGGCGCTGGGAAGTCGATCATCGAAGCCCTCGGTCGCCATGATGCCGCTTCAATCGCCGTGTTTAACCGTTCCCCAGGGCCTCTGGAGGCGGCGATAGATCTCGCGCCGCAGGCTCGTGCCGGGCAACGGTCCGACATCGGTGAAGCCCACATCTTGATCAACGCGTCGTCGGTGGGGATGAATGGTGGCCCGGCACCCGGTGAAGCGCCGTTTGATGTCTCGCTTATCCATGGCGATCACACCGTCATCGACGTGGTGTACAACCCGGCCGAAACACCACTCCTCAAGGCGGCCCGAGCCGCGTCGGCACAGACCCAGGGTGGCGTTCCGATGTTGGTGCATCAGGCAGCGTTGGCCTTCGAATTGTGGACCGGTGAACCGGCGCCGATCGAAGCGATGATCGCGGCCGTCGCCGAACATCTGGGGTAGACGTCGCAAGCCCGACCGGATCGGCCCCTGTAATATCTCAACTCCTCGCTACGCAGGCCGAAGGAACTGGTGTAGTCATGTTTCGCCTCCCGGTTTGTGTCGGGCGCGATGAGGAAGGATAAGAATCAGATGCTCCAGGGTTCGCTTGAGAACTTTGCGCTCGACGAGGTGCTTGGACTGCTGTCGAGTACGTCGAAAACCGGCCAGCTGGATATCAAAGGCGACCGTGGCAACGGCGCATTGGTCTTCCGGGATGGTCGGCTGGTCGACGGCAACGCCAGTTTCACCGCCAACGGCACCGCCATTGAAGACGTAATGTTCGAACTGCTTCGCTACAGCGAAGGAAATTTCACGTTCAATGCCCGCGATGTGGAACCGAGCGAGTACGACGAAAACGTCGTGACCGTCCTCGGTGCTGCCGAGAACCGGTTGATGGACTGGCGCTCGATCGAGATGGTTGTTCCGTCACTCAACCACATGGTCACCCCGGCCGCAGACCTTCCGGCCGAGGAGATCACGATCACCCGGGCCGAGTGGTCGGCTCTGACCACCATCGGTGCCGGATGCCCGGCTTCCACGGTTTGTGAGCGTCTGCACCTCGGCGAAGTCGAAGGTAGCCGCCAGATTAAGAACCTGGCCGAGCGTCAGCTCGTGGTGATCAGCGAACCTGGCGGATATCGGGGTCGCCCCGCCGCTGCCGCCGCTCCTGCCGCCGCAAGTCCTCCTCCGGCTCTTGCCGGGAATCCCGCTCCGGCTGACGACGGCCGCCCGCCGATGCCGCCGACACCAACGGTTGATGATCTCGCTCCGCCTTCGCCGGCTGAGATTTCCGAGTTCGGTGACGGCCTGAGTGACGCCTCGGAGCTGCTTGACGGCAGCCAGGATGGCGGTTTGCTGATGCAATACATCAAGGGCGACGAGTAGTACACCTCACGCCGCTGCCTGACCGTCTACTCGACAGCGAAAGTCCACGAGAACGATGACTGTTGCACTCGCTGTAACACTGGTGCTGTTGGCGCTAGCGGTCGGACCGTGGGCTTCGATCATCGTTGATCGGGCGGTTGAAAGAGATCCCCTACGAGCCGAGCATCGGTGCGTCACTTGTCGCACCGGGCTCGGCTCGCACAGTTTGTTCCCAGTCCTGCATTGGCGCGATCACTGTGAGCACTGCGACCGGCACAAAGGGCGGCGGTACCTTATGGTTGACGCCGCTTTGGTCGTTGTCTTCGTGGCGCTCGGTATACGGTTCGGATTTTCTCCGATGCTCGCCCCGTATCTGCTCCTGGGCACGGTTCTGGTGATTCTGAGTGTCATCGACGTGGAAACCCACCTGCTTCCCAACATCATCGTGTGGCCATCGATATTCGCCGGACTGTTCCTGATTCTCATCATGTCGGGCGAATTGGACTACATCGACGGCATCAATTCGGCGTTGCTGGGAGCCGCGATCTTCGGCGGTTTCATCGGAGCAGCCCACGTGGTCTACGAGCAGGGCATGGGTCGAGGAGATGTCAAGCTGTCCGTTCTACTTGGACTGTTTGTTGGCTGGATCCAGCCAAGCCTCGTGGACGCCACCCGCCTGGTGTTGTATTCGATCCTCCTCGCGTTGTTGGGTGGCGGCATTCTCGGCCTGGTGTACAACGTGGTTAGGCGGAAAGGGCGAGCCGAGATTCCATTTGGGCCCGCCCTGGCGGTCGCCAGCCTGGTGATTGTGCTGATCTCACCGGCCGTCGCGGCCTCGGTCGTCCCGTAGCGGCTCCCGCGAATCGAACCCGGCAATCCGCAGATCGTTCGAGTCGATCACAGCTACTCTGAAGCGGTGAACTCCATGTCGGTTGCCCTCATTGGCTTGCCTGGTGTCATCTCGCCCGATTTGGTCACCGAGCTGTCGCAACAACTCGGGCACCAACCGGGCGATATCCATCAGATCCCCTCGGCGGGCTCTGCGGTCGTGGTCGCGTGTTCCCTTTCCGACCTCGCCGATCCAGATCGGCGACGGCTTCTCCGTGAGCACGCGTTGATCGTTTGGCTTGATGGAGCCGACGGCGATCTTGCGGACGCAGCCGCTTTCACTCCGCACGAGCTCCACACCCTACGTCAGGAACATCTTGGCCGGCTCACCACCGCTGCCGACCTGATCGTCGAGATCGACGTGAATCAGACGCCTTCAAACGTGGCAGCAGTGGTTGCCGACGAGATCCGCGCCGCCGGTCCTGCGGCGGCACTCAAATCGAGGCGGCTGGTGGAGACGGTTGCCTTCGACGACGGCCGCTCCTATCCAATCCAGATTGGCCGTGGCGTGGTCGATCTCCTTCCTGAATTGATTTCTCCGCGGGCTAGAAAGGTTGCCATCGTCACCCAGGAGTCCATCGGGCTTGACGTCGACTGCGGACGAGAGCAGCGAACCTTCATCGTCGAGGACGGTGAAAAGGCCAAGCGACTCGAGACGGTCGGCCGCTTGGCGTCATCGATGGCCCAGTGGGAGATGACCAGAGCCGATGTTGTGGTGTCGATCGGCGGGGGAGTTGTGTCGGACCTGGCCGGCTACCTGGCCGCCTCCTATCACCGCGGTATTCCGGTGATTCACGTCTCAACCACGCTGCTGGGGCAGATCGACGCCGCCATCGGCGGCAAGTGCGGAGTGAACCTTCCTGAAGGAAAGAATTTGGTCGGAGCATTCTGGCAACCAACCGCCGTGCTCTGTGAAATCGATTCGCTGAGCACTCTCCCGCCCCGAGAGTTCGTTTCGGGAATGGGTGAACTGGCCAAGTACCACTTTCTAGGCGGCGGAGAGCTCGATCGCCTGTCGATCACCGATCGGGTCGCCCGTTCCGCCCGGATCAAGGCCGATGTTGTATCAGGCGATGAGCGGGAGGGAGGTCGCCGGGCGCTTCTCAACTACGGTCACACGCTGGCTCATGCTCTTGAGACGGTAGGGGCATACGACCTCCGTCACGGCGAGGCTGTTGCCGTCGGGCTGATCTACGCCGCCGAACTGGCCCATCGTCTAGGTCGCATCGACGCCGACCGGGTTCTCGAACATCGTCGGGTTGTTGCCCGCTACGGCCTTGAGTCGACATTCCGAGGGTCATTGGACCACCAGGAGATCGTTGATCTGTTCAGCCGCGACAAAAAGGCCGTTGACGGGATCACGTTTGTGCTCGACGGTCCCGACGGCGTGGAGCCTGTTCGCATCGACGACAGAAACCTACTGCTCGACACTCTCACAACAGTGACCGCCGGTTCCTGATGACCACCTTTTCCTCCACCGATGAACTCGCCTCCTTCGATTTCTCGCGAAGGGCCGCGAGATTGGCGGTGGCACTGACCGAAAGTCAGGCCGCCGCCTTTTTGGTCACCAAGCCGGCCAATGTCACGTGGTTGACCGGTTTCGCAGCCTCGAACATGGCCGCGGCCATGGTCGATGGATCCCTCGTGGTGGCCACTGACCGCCGCTACAGCGAGGCGCTGGAACAGCACGTGGAGTCAACGGGGGTGGCCGCGGAGATCATCGTCGGGCGCGACGTCATCCGTCTTGTGACCGAAGCCGTGCTCGATGCCGCCGATCCCGGAACCCTCGGCGTGGAGTCTCATCACATCACCTGGAGCCAGCAACGCTCACTTGTCGACCTTGTCGACGATCGGGCGGAACTGCTCGCCACCGAAGGGGTTGTTGAGCAGCTCAGATCGGTTAAGGACGCCGGTGAGTTGGCCCGCCTTCGCAGGGCGGCGGCAATCGCCGATCACGCGCTGTCGGTGGTGATCTCCGAGCTGCCGAGCGTCGTCACCGAACGGGAGATCGCCCGACAGCTTGAGGCGGTCATGGCCGACGCCGGTGCCGACGAGCCGAGTTTCGCCACGATCGTGGCTGCGGGGCCCAACGCGGCCCGGCCCCATGCCGTTCCGTCGGACCGGCCGCTGGCTCCGGAGGATCTCCTGATCATCGACATTGGAGCCAGAGTGGATGGCTACGGCAGCGACATGACTCGAACGTTTGCCGTTGGCTCGTTCACGGCCCAGACCGAGGATATGTATCGCGCCGTGGAAGCCGCCCAGGCGGCCGGTGTGGCCGCCGTGGTCGCCGGGGTTGGCACAGTGGAAGTCGACGCAGCGTGTCGGAACTCGCTAACCGATGCCGGGATGGGCGACGAGTTCACCCATGGAACCGGCCACGGGATCGGCCTGGAGATTCACGAGATCCCGTTCCTGTCTTCCACCGGTGAGAACACTCCCCTTCAGGCCGGGCAGGTGGTGACCGTCGAGCCAGGGGTCTATCGGTCAGGCGTCGGTGGAGTGCGAATCGAAGACTCGGTGATCGTGACCGCAGATGGTTGCCAACCAATTACCCTGAGCCCTAAAGAACCACTGGTCGCTCGGTGAACCGCGGCTCCAGCCGTCACCGCAGCCGACGTCAATCAACCACGACCCGAACGAAGAACTCTCCATGGCTTCCATCAGCACCAACGACTTCAAGAACGGCATGACCGTCGAACTCTCCGACGGACTATTCCAGATCCAGGATTTCCAGCACGTGAAACCGGGAAAGGGAGGGGCGTTTGTGCGGTCGACGCTGCGCAACGTTCGCACCGGAGCCGTGATCGATCGCACGTTCCGAGCCGGTGAGAAAATGGAGAGCGCCTTCATCGAGAAGCGTGAGAAG
Organism: Acidimicrobiales bacterium; assembly: GCA_965216355.1. Taxonomy (GTDB): domain Bacteria; phylum Actinomycetota; class Acidimicrobiia; order Acidimicrobiales; family SZUA-35; genus JAHELU01. The sequence goes on along the minus strand of CBDCFR010000013.1, from coordinate 3,814,402 downwards.
CAGTATCTGTACCGCGACGGCGATGGTTACGCAGTGATGGACTCCGAGACGTTTGAGCAGATAACGGTCGCTGATGCGGCCATGGGTGACGCCGGCAACTACGTCACCGAGGGGGCCACCATCACGTTCCTGATGTACGGCGACGAGATCATCGGAACCGACCTCCCCGCCTCGGTGGAGCTGTCGATCACAGAAACGGAGCCGGGCCTTCAGGGCGACCGGGTTTCGGGTGCTCGTAAGCCGGCAACGCTGGAGACCGGATTGGTCGTACAGGTTCCGTTGTTCGTCAATGAGGGCGACCGGATCAAGGTCGACACCCGCACCGGCGAATACCAGACCCGCGCGTGACCGCTCATCCCGATGCCACCCGAAGCCGCCGCGAATCACGTGAGCGGGCGGTTGAACTGTCCTACGAGGCACACGCTCGAGGCCTTGATGTCGACGAAATGCTGGCCACGCTTGTGCTTCCGGCCCCGCCGTTCACGATCGACCTCCTGCGCCAGGCCGAGGAATACCAAACGCGAGCCGATGAGTTGATTGAGGCCAAAGCAACCGGTTGGACCATCAAACGGATGCCGGTGATGGACCTCTTGATCATGCGGCTGGCCACGGCGGAGCTGCTGGTCGGCACTACTCCGAAGGGAGTGGTTCTGGCCGAGGCGGTTGAGTTGGCGGGTCGCTACTCAACCGACGAGTCGAGTCGGTTTGTCAACGGCGTCTTGGCCGCTATCGCCGGCGAGCTTGGTCACACATAGCGCAAACCGGTAGCGCAACTCTGCCGTTATCGGTGCGCAATCGTCGGGGCTTCAAGTTGGGGGCCGGCTGGTCGATAGGAAGGCGTGTTTCAGCGCGTCGCCTCGCCTCTTGTCGCGATCTTTCTGGCCCTCATGGTTTCCACGTCGTTTGTCAATGCCGCCGACGGGGGTCAACCTTCCGCGCTGCCCGACTTTGCTCCCTGGCTGGACACGTCCGACCGTGACACCGTGATCGAGGCCTATCAGGCGGCCTTTGGCCGGGACGTTCCCGCGATGAACTGGACGGGAGCGGTTGAAGGGTGCGCCGCCGGTGACAGCTCCGACCGGCTCCGTGAAGAGACGCTGGGCAGGATCGAGTACTACCGGGCCATGGCCGGGGTTCCGGCGGTGGTCAGTGAGGACGCTGCACTGTCGGCGAAGGCTCAGGCGGCCGCGCTGATGATGAGCGTTGAGGGGCGCCTCACTCATTCGCCGGGCACCGACTACGGTTGCTACAGCTCGGCCGGCCAGGAAGCAGCGGCCAACAGCAATCTCTATCTCGGCCGTACCGGCCCCCGCGCCATCGATGGCTACATCGAAGACCCGGGAGAAGACAATATCGACGTCGGTCATCGGTCAACCATTCTTCACCCACCCACGGCCACGATGGGCATTGGCCACGTCGCCGGCTCCGATGAGCGGTACCCGGCCAACGCCCTTTGGGTCTTCGATGACAATGTGTTTGAGAAGGACTACCAAACTCGAGAGCCGGAGCGGTTTGTTGCCTGGCCACCTCGTGGTTTCGTTCCCGCCCCGGTTGTCTACCCCCGGTGGTCGTTTGCGTTGCAGGAGGCCGACTTCTCCAACGCCCGGGTAACGATGACAACCGAGGCCGGCGAGTCAATCGACCTCGACGTTGTGGCCCGGATCAGCAAGAACGGCGAAATACCCTCTTCAGTGATTGTCTGGGAACCGGATCTCAATGTGGCTGATCTCGGTACGGACCTCGGTGTGGTCGTGACGGTGTCCGGGGTTGTACATCCCGACGATCGGGCCAAGCCCGGTGTTCTTGCGGTCTCCACACCGGATCAGGTGGGAGCCTACGGTGATGGCAGGCTCGTGCAACAGCCAGACGGCTCAAGCAGCTTCAGCTATCGAGTTGTGATCATCGGTCGGGACCTCAGCCCGTCGTTGCTACAGGAGCTCTGGCGACCCGTGTCCGCGACCACATCTGTGGTTGATGTCACGTCAAACGACTCGTGACCTGATTTCTTTCCGCGTACAGCCGATTCTTTTGGGTTGGATCGGCGCGCGTCAGACGCGCGATCGCTACAGTCGTCAAGTGGCAGATCCGTGAAGTGGGTACCGAGAGACCCAGACGGAAGGAGTCACGATATGGCTGAACGCGAACGACGACGCACGCCCCCGTATGGGGGCGTTTTTGTTGCCCGGAGTGAGGTTCTGGATCAAGCCGCCGTGGGCCGGGCGGTCAAACGAATGGCCCACGAGATTGTGGAAGCCAATCAAGGTTTGGCCGAGGTGATGCTCGTTGGCTTGCAGACGGGCGGAGTTCCGTTTGCCGAAGCCATCGCCGAGGCTTTGGAGGAAATCGAGGGGGTAACGGTTCCGGTCGGCAAACTTGATGTGGCCTTCTATCGGGACGACATCAACCTCCGCCCTGTTCTCCCGGAAGCCGACACCGACCTGACGGGCGACCTAAATCGCAAGATTGTGGTGCTGGTCGACGACGTGCTGTTCACGGGCCGTACCATCCGGGCCGCCCTCGACGCGCTTATGGACCAGGGTCGGCCTCGAGCCATCCAGCTGGCGGTCATGGTTGATCGCGGTCACCGTGAGCTGCCAATTCGCCCCGACTATGTGGGCAAGAACCTCCCCACCCGAAGGACCGAAGCGGTGAACGCCACACTGGACGGTGTGGAGCTCGGGGAGATGACCCGATGAAACATCTCATCTCCATCCACGATCTCGACCGCGCCGACTTGGAACAGCTGCTCGACCTTGCCGACAACTTCTCCAGTGTGCTCAGCCGACCGATTCCCAAGGTTCCTGCGCTGCGGGGAAAGACCGTTGTGCTGGCCTTCTTCGAGGACTCGACCCGGACCCGGACGTCGTTCGACTTGGCTGCTCGGCGTCTGTCAGCCGATGTGGTCAACTTCTCCGTTTCCCAGTCGTCGACGAAGAAGGGCGAGTCCCTGCGCGACACCGTGGAGACGATCAGCGCCATGGGGGTCGACGCCATCGTCGTCCGCCATTCCAGCTCGGGCGCTCCTCAGCAGATCGCTCAATGGACGGACGCTTCGGTGGTCAACGCCGGAGACGGGTGGCATCAACATCCCACCCAGGCCCTGCTCGATGCCTATACGATTCGCAACCACTACGGCTCCCTCGACGGACTGAACATTGCCGTCTGCGGCGATATCAACCATTCCCGAGTCGCCCGCTCCAACGTCGACGCGTTCGCCAAGTTGGGGGCCAACGTCACCCTGGTAGGGCCTCGGACCTTGATGCCGGCCGACGTATCCGGCTGGCCGGCTCAGATGACCACCGATTTGGATGCGATTCTTCCTGAGCTTGATGTGATCTACCTTCTGCGAATCCAGCAGGAGCGGCTCTCGGCCGGCCTGTTCCCGTCGGTTCGCGAGTACCGGAACCAATGGGGCCTGACGGTCGACCGGGCCGCAAGGGTCAAGCCCGACGCTTTGATCATGCACCCCGGACCGATGAACAGGGGAGTGGAAATCGACCCCGAGGTTGCCGACGACACCCGTTCCGTGGTGCTGGAACAGGTTGCATCCGGCGTTCCGATTCGCATGGCCGTGCTCTATCAAGTTCTTGGCCCGGGCCAGTTCGATACCCCGGATCCTGAACCGGCCACGACCACCAGCGTCAACGCCGAGTCGGCCGAAGCGCCTGGTGATCAGGTCGTTCGATCGGCATCGGCCCCTGAGCCAAAGTCAACACCCCGATCCAGCCAATTGGAGGAAGTGAAATGACCACATTTGCCTTTGTCGGAGCCGATGTCGTTGATGGAGCGGGCCGACGCCGCCAAGATGTGGTCATCGACCGTGAGTCAGGCAGGATCATCGACCTCGATCCGGTCGAAGCCGACGAGCGGATTGACGTTGCCGGGTGTGTCATCACGCCTGGATTTGTCGATCTTCACGTGCATCTACGTCAACCCGGCAACGAGGCGGCGGAGACGATTGAATCCGGATCCCGTGCCGCCGCTCTTGGCGGCTACACGGCTGTGGTGGCTATGCCCAACACCACACCTTGTATGGACTCGGCCGCCGTGGTCAGCGAGGTCATGAGCTTCGGGGCCAACGCTCTATGCGAAATCAAGCCGTCGGCCGCCATCACCTTGGAGCGCGAAGGCAAAACGCTGGCCCCAATGGGTGAACTCCTTGAGCTTGGTGTGCGAATGTTCACCGACGACGGCACCGGCGTGCAAGACGATCAACTGATGCGCAACGCGCTTGAGTACGCGTCGAGCCTCACTCCCGACGACGGAACCCAGGTTGTGCTCTCCCAGCACTGCGAGGTCAACGCGCTATCGCAAGGTGGTGTGATGCATGAGGGAAGGGTGTCGGCTTCACTCGGACTCGGCGGGCAGCCGTCCGAAGCCGAGGAGCTGATGGTGATGCGCGACATCGCCCTTGCTCGCTTGACGGGGATGCGGGTTCATCTGCAACACCTGTCGACGGCCGGAAGTGTGGAGATGGTGCGGGCGGCGAAGACCGCCGGGCACCCTGTGACCGCTGAAGCCACCCCGCATCATTTCAGCCTCACCGACGAGACCTGCACCTCCTACGACCCGGTCTTCAAGGTTCACCCTCCACTGCGTACCGCCGCCGACGTGGCCGCAATCAAGGCCGGCCTGGCCGACGGAACGATCGACGCCATCGCCACCGACCACGCTCCTCACACCCCCGATTCCAAGGAGCTTCCATTTGATCAGGCCCCTCCGGGAATGCTTGGCCTCGAAACCGCACTGGCCGTGGCGTTAACGGAGTTGGATCTTGACTTGGTTGATTTGGTGCAGGTCATGTCGGTACGCCCGGCGGAAATTGCCGGACTGGCCGCTACCCACGGCCGCCCGGTGCAACCGGGCGAGCCGGCAAATCTGGCTGTGGTCGACCCCGACGCCGAGTGGGTGATCGACCGTGGCAACCTGGCCAGCTTGGCCATCAACACGCCGTTCCACGGCAAAACGGTAAGAGGAAAAGTGAAGCACACCGTGTTCGAAGGCGAGATGGTGGTACAGGACGGAAAGGCAACACGGTGACTCAATCCTTGAGCGACAGCTCTCACAGCAACGGGCCACCCAACAACCGGCCGCGGGCCGCGGCGCTTGTGCTAGCTGATGGTTCGACCTTTGAGGGCGAGCACATCGGCGCTGTTCCCGAAGTCGGGTACGTGTCGGGCGAAGTGGTGTTCAACACCGCGTTAACCGGTTATCAGGAGGTCATCACCGACCCCTCCTACGCCGGTCAGATCATAACCTTCACCTATCCCCATATCGGGAACTACGGCACGACATCGGACGACAACGAGTCACGCGGCACATTCGCACGGGGCGTGATCATCCGTGATCTGGCCCGGCGCCATTCGAACTGGCGAGCCGAACAGCCTCTGGAAGCGTTTCTCGCCTCCCACCAGCTGTCGGGCATCGCCGGACTCGACACCAGACGGCTTGCTCGCCGGCTCCGCGACCACGGCGCCATGCCCGGCGCGTTCGGCCCAATTGAAGGCCCGGGATCGGTGACCCTGGAACAGCTCAAACAAGCGGCCATCGATGAACCCGGCACCGACGGGATCGACCTCGTCGCCCAGGTCACCACCGACGTTTCCTACCACGCCGGTTCTGGTGACCGAAAGATCGTCGCCTTCGACTTTGGCATCAAATCGACCATCGTCGACAAACTGGCGGAACTCGGCACCGTTGAGGTAGTGCCGGCCTCGACGTCGGCCGACGATGTTCTGGCCCGCCAACCCGACGGGGTGTTTCTCTCCAACGGCCCTGGTGACCCCAACGAGGTCGGCTATGCCGTCGATACCGTGCGGGATCTTCTAGGACGGGTGCCGATCTTCGGCATATGCCTCGGCCATCAGATCCTCAGCCTGGCCATCGGCGGGGAGATCGTAAAGCTGCCGTTCGGCCATCACGGAGCAAATCATCCGGTGCGTGATGAGACCACCGGGGTGGTGGAGATCACGAGTCAGAATCACAACTTCGCGGTCGACGCCGGGTCGATCGAGGAGCGAGCAGCAGTAACACACGTGAATCTCAATGACGGGGTTTGTGAAGGTTTGCAGCTTCACGACGGCACCGCGTTCAGCGTGCAACATCACCCTGAAGCCAGCCCCGGACCTCACGACAGTGCATACCTCTTCGAGCGTTTCGCCACCCTGATCGATGACGGGCGGCTTCCGGCCGCTCCAAGCACTGGCAGCACGGACCACCACCAGGCCGATGACCCTGGCAAGGAGACCAACTGATGCCGAGACGAACCGACATTGAAACGATCATGGTGATCGGATCGGGCCCAATCGTCATCGGTCAGGCCTGCGAGTTCGACTATTCCGGAACCCAAGCCTGTCGCGCTCTGCGAGAGGACGGCTACCGGGTGGTGCTGGCCAACTCCAATCCGGCCACGATCATGACCGACCCCGACTTTGCCGATGCCACCTACGTCGAACCCCTCACCCTTGAGGTTCTCACCAGCATCATCGAGGCAGAAAAGCCAGACGCTTTGTTGCCCACTCTTGGCGGCCAGACGGCTCTCAACCTGGCGATGGAGCTCGTGGAGGCCGGTGTACTCGAACAGCATGGTGTCGAGCTGATCGGGGCTAACGCCGAGGCCATCGCCACCGCCGAGGATCGACAACAGTTCAAAGAGGCCATGATCGAAATCGGCCTTGAGGTTCCCCGCAGTGGTGTGGCCCACACCCTCGAAGAAGCCGAGGAGATCATCGCCGACATCGGTTTGCCTGTGGTCATCCGCCCGGCATACATCCTCGGTGGACGAGGTACCGGCATCGCCCACACCCCGGAGCAATTCACCAAGGTATGCGCCGACGGTTTGGCCGCCAGCCCGATATCGGAGATCTTGATCGAAGAGTCGATCGCCGGTTGGAAGGAGTTCGAGCTCGAGGTCATGAGGGATCGCCTGGACAACCAGGTGATCATCTGCTCGATCGAAAACCTCGACCCGATGGGAGTGCACACCGGTGATTCCATCACGGTGGCTCCAATTCAGACGCTGTCCGACGTCGAATACCAAGTGCTGCGAGATGCGGCGTTTGCCTGCCTTCGTCGGGTAGGGGTCGAAACGGGAGGCTCGAATGTGCAGTTTGCCATTGAGCCCGAGACCGGGCGCGTGGTGATCATCGAAATGAACCCCCGGGTCAGCCGCTCGTCGGCGCTCGCGTCCAAGGCCACCGGATTTCCGATCGCGAAGATTGCGGCCAAGTTGGCCGTCGGTTACACGCTGGACGAGATCCCCAACGACATCACCAAGGTCACGCCTTCGTCGTTTGAGCCGGTCATCGATTATGTCGTCACCAAGATTCCCCGTTGGGCCTTCGAGAAGTTCCCTGGCACCACGGGCGTCCTGGGAACCTCAATGCAGTCGGTTGGCGAGGTTATGGCCATCGGCCGAACCTTTCCCGAGTCGTTGCAGAAGGCCTGTCGGTCGCTGGAGATCGGCCAATCGGGCTTGAACGGATCGGCGGCGGAAGCTCGTTTCGCCGAGCTTGGTGACGACGAACTGCGGAAGGCCGTGGCCGTCGGTACCCCCGACCGGATCTTCCAACTTGAGGAAGCGCTGCGCCGAGGGGTGAGCATCGAAGAGCTGTATGAGATCAGCCGTGTTGACCCTTGGTTCCTCGATCAGATGGCAATCATCGTCGATGAACGGAAAGCGTTGGAAGGTCGATCCGTTGAGTCGCTGACCCGACCCGACTGGCGTCGAGCCAAGCAGCTCGGTTTCAGCGATGCTCAGCTGGCCTATCTGTTGGCCGGTGAAGTAACGGAGGCCGACGTTCGCTCCGCCCGGGTTGCTGCCGGGGTGACGCCGACGTTCAAGACCGTCGACACCTGCGCCGCCGAGTTTGAGGCCAACACGCCGTATCACTACGGCACCTACGAAGACGAATCCGAGGTAACCCCATCGGAGCGTCCCAAGGTCATGATCCTTGGATCGGGCCCGAACCGGATCGGTCAGGGCATCGAGTTCGACTATTGCTGTGTGCACGCCAGCTTTGCTCTGCGTGACGCCGGGTTCGAGACGATCATGGTCAACTGCAATCCCGAGACGGTCTCCACCGACTACGACACCTCCGATCGTCTGTACTTCGAGCCCATCACCTACGAAGACGTGATGAACATCGTTGAGGCCGAGAGCAGCGGCGGTGGACCTCTTGTCGGGATCATCGTTTCACTGGGCGGGCAAACGCCGCTCAAGCTGGCCGATCAACTCCCCCCCGAACTGGTACTGGGCACAGCTCCGTCTTCGATCGACACCGCAGAAGACCGCGACCGCTGGGCCGAGCTGTGCAGCCGAATAGCGGTTCCACAACCTCCTGGCGGAACCGCCACCTCGGTTGCCGACGCCATCGCCGTGGCTGAAGAGGTCGGATATCCGGCTCTCGTCCGTCCGAGTTATGTCCTCGGTGGGCGAGCCATGGAGCTTGTCTACAACGACACCGAACTCGCCGGCGCCATGCAAGCAATGGCCGATACCGGCACCCTGGGTCGGGAAGGTGGCCTGTCATCCGAGCGTCCAGTGCTCATCGACCGATTCCTTGAGAGTGCTATCGAGGTTGACGTCGATGCCATTCGTGACGCCGACGGCGAAGTCGTCATCGGTGGAATCATGGAGCACGTTGAAGAAGCCGGGGTCCATTCGGGCGACTCGGCGTGCGTGTTGCCACCTCGTTCGCTGTCCGACGAGGTCATCGACGAATTGGCTCAACATACGGCCAAGATCGCAGCTGAACTAAACGTTCGCGGTTTGCTAAACGTCCAGTTCGCCGTCAAAGACGGAGACGTCTTCGTAATCGAGGCCAATCCGAGGGCATCGCGAACCGTGCCGTTTGTGGCCAAGGCCACCGGTCGTCCGCTCGCCAAGCTTGCCGCTCGGGTCATGGCCGGCGCCACGCTGGCCGAGTTGCGGACGGAAGGATCGCTGACCGACGTGGCCGTCGAGGGGTTCTGGGCGGTGAAGGAAGCCGTGCTGCCGTTTAACCGTTTCCCGGCCAGCGATGCTCTACTCGGGCCCGAGATGCGATCCACCGGCGAGGTCATGGGAATCGACGTCACCCCCGGGGTCGCGTTTGTTAAAAGCCAGCTCGCCGCCGGCACCAACCTGCCCCAACCGGGTGGCTCGTGCGTGTTCATGTCGCTGGCCGACCGCGACAAAGCCGACGGTGTCGAGGTGGCCAAACATCTGGCCCAGCTTGGGTTCTGTTTCGTCGCCACCACCGGCACGGCAGAACACCTGGAGAGCGCGGGAATCGAGGTTCGCCAGGTGGTCGATCGGCTCACCGATCAGACCGGGGTCAGCGCTGTTGATCTCTTGGAGCAGGGCAAGATTTCGATGGTCATCAATACGCCGCGGGGCCGTGGACCTCGTGCCGACGGTGCCTACATTCGTCAAGCGGCGGGCCAGAACGGGGTGCCCCTGGTAACCACGGTGGCGGCCGCACTGGCGGCGGCAAGAGGTATGGCGGACCTGGCCGATGAGCGGCTCTCGGTTCGGCCGCTGCAGGCCATTCACGGCCGAGGTGGCGAGGTCTAGCCGTGGGCCGGGACTCGGTGTCGTTGGAGACGACCGTCGGTTCGGTCACACTACCGAACCCGATAATGACCGCGGCCGGCACCGCCGGGCATGGCGCCGAGCTCGGTGCCTACTTCGACCTCTCGTCGATCGGAGCGGTTGTGGTGAAATCGCTTGCCCCGTTTGCCTGGCACGGCAATCCGGCGATCCGGGTTCACGGCACGGCAGCTGGAATGATCAACGCCGTCGGGCTGCAGGGCCCAGGAGTCGAAGCGTGGATGGAGAACGAACTTCCGGAACTCACCGCCACCGGAGCCCGAGTGGTGGCGTCGATCTGGGGGCGCAGCATCGACGACTACGAAAAGGCCGCCGTGATGCTGGCCGATGCACCCGACAACGTTGTGGCCGTCGAGGTGAACATCTCCTGCCCCAACACCGAAGCCGGAAACGAAATGTTCGCCCACTCGACGACCATGACCAATGAGGTGATCGCGGCAACCTCGGGGTGTCGCCGTCCTCGCTGGGCCAAGCTGAGCCCGAACGTCGGAGTCGTCGGCCTACCCGAGATCGCCAAGGCGGCTCACGACGGTGGTGCCGAAGCCGTCACGCTGGTCAACACCTACTTTGGTTTGGTGGTCGACCCGATCAGTGGAAAGGCAGTTCTGGGCAACGGTGGGGGAGGGGTGTCCGGACCGGCCATCAAACCTCTCGCCGTGAGAGCCGTCGCCGACGTTCGGGCGGCGTGCCCGGATCTGCCCATAATCGGCGTTGGAGGAATCGCCGGCGCCGACGACATCGTTGAATTTGCTCGTGTTGGCGCCAATGCGGTTCAAGTAGGAACCGCAACGTTCGCCAACCCACGGATCGTTGGCCGGTTGGTCACCGATCTTCGTCGTTGGTGTGCTAAGCAGAAGGTACGCACATTCGTTGACCTCATCGGTACAGCGGAGATCTAACGCATTAGTTTGAGCGCTTGAACCGACCATTCGGTTCGGATCATCAGTCCCAGAATTCAGGTACAGGAGAGATTTGTGGCGAACACCACCACCACGGCGAGCGAAGGCCTTTCGCCGGAATTACGGGCCAAAACGGCCTTGGCCTTGGATGTCGACGATCTGGTCGAGGCGGTACGAATCGCCCGGCAGCTGTCCCCGTGGTTCGGTGTGGCCAAGGTTGGGCTTGAGCTGTACACCGCTGCCGGTCCCGATGCGGTTGGCACCATGCTCGACAATGGCTTCGACGTGTTTCTTGATCTGAAGCTACACGACATCCCGACCACGGTTGGCAAGGCGGCCAGCGTTGTTGGAGCGCTCGGAGCCAAGTATCTCACCATGCACGCCCACGGCGGGGAAGCAATGCTTCGAGCCGGTGTGGAAGGACTCCACACGGGTGCCCGAAACGCCGAGCTTCCCGAGCCAACCGCGGTGGCCGTCACCGTGCTCACCAGCGATGCAAGTGCGCCGGGTCACATCATGCCCAATCGGTTGCGATTGGCCGTGGAATCAGGCTGTGGTGGAATCGTCTGCTCGGGCGCCAACGTTCGCGAAGCACGAGAGCTGTCGCCTCGCACCCTACGGGTTGTTCCCGGCATCAGGGCCGAGGGAGCCGACAATCACGATCAGCCGTACCCTCTCACTCCGACGCGGGCACTCGAGGAGGGCGCAGGCTTGCTTGTCGTCGGCCGCGCCGTCACACTCGCCGAGGATCCGGCGGTCGCGGCGGCGGAGTTGTTCGCCGGCCTGGAAGACCACTGATCTCGTGTCGCCGCTTCTGGTGCATGAGCCCCGTTGCTAGGAATGCTGTAGTGTTGATTCGACCGCTAGGTGATAGCTCGTGTGCGGCCCACAGGCAATGGGATGGTTCAGCCGGCTTCGGCTCGTTCTCTTATGCGACGACCACTCGCTCGGTGTTGCTGTCACCTCGTATCTCTTTGCAGCGGAACTTCATTGCAGCAGGTAACTGATTATGGCGAATCCTCCGAAACTAACCGCAGAGCAGCGTCAGGCGGCGCTAAAGAAGGCGGCGCTGGCCCGTCAGATCCGGGCTGATATCAAAAACCAGCTAAAGATGGGGTCTCTAAACCTTGAACAGCTGTTGGCTCGGGCCGATGAGGAGCCTATGGTGGCGAAGATCAAGGCCCTTGCGGCGTTGGAGTCATTGCCCGGAATTGGCAAGGTGACGGCACGGCGCACGATGGAGCAGCTGGGTATTGCCGAGTCTCGCCGCTTGTCCGGCCTCGGTCCTCAGCAGCGTAAAGCGTTACTGGAGGCATTTTCCTGACCACTTCTCCCCACCCCGATCCACTCCTGGTTGTTGTTTCCGGGCCCGGTGGCGTTGGCAAGAGCACGGTGGTCAAGGCTCTGGTCAAACGTTATCCGGAGCTCTGGCTCAGCCGATCGTGGACCACCCGCGAGCGTCGGCCGTCGGAGTCATCCGATGCCTATGTGTTCGCCACGGTCGAGGAGTTCGAGAAACGTCTGGCCGACGACGGCTTTCTTGAACACGCCGAGTTTCTCGGCAACTACTACGGCACGCCGGCGCTCGACAATACCGACGGGCGCGACGTCATTCTCGAAATCGATGTTCAAGGTGCACGTCAGGTGGTCGACAAGGAACCCGATGCGGTCCTGATCTTCTTGCAGGCACCTTCGGAAAGCGAACAGCAGGCTCGTTTGCGTCGGCGTGGTGACCCCGAGGAGAAGGTGGCCCAGCGGGTGCAGAAAGCGGCCCAGGAGGCCGACGCCGGCCGTGAGCTGGGGGCCCAGATCATCACCAACTACGACATCGACGAGACAGTCGAGTTGATGTGGGCCGTTATCGAAAAGGCCCGAGCCGCCACAGGACGTACCGGCCTATAGCGGTTATCGCCCTAATCCAACCCGGCCTTCCTTGGGAACAAGGAAGGCCGACCCCGCCGCCCTATACTTTCTCAGTTCGACACTTTTCAGTGGAGGTAGCCCAAATGGCCGACACTTACGACACAATGATGAGCCCTCAGGTTGAGGAGCTTCTGGACATGGCCGGATCGAAGTTCGGTCTATGCACCATTGCCGCTACCCGCGCCCGCCAGATCAACGCCTACTTCGGGCAGTTGGGCGAGGGGCTCGGCGCCATGGTGCCCCCGCAGGTCACCTCCGTGGCCCGCAAGCCTCTTTCGATCGCCTTTGAAGAGATCGCCGCTGAGAAGATTGTTCCGGTGCGATCGGCTGAGGCCGACGGCGACGACGCCGCCTAATTCACCATGCTCCAGGGTAAGCGCATCGTCCTGGGGGTCACAGGCGGAATAGCCGCCTATAAATCGATCGAGGTTTGCCGCCGGCTTGTCACCTCCGGCGCCCACGTCGTACCGGTTCTCACCAACGCGGCCCACAACATGGTGGGCCCGACTACGTTTACGGCGCTGGCGTCGGAACCGGTGAAGACGTCGATGTTTTCCGACAGTCATCCGATTCCCCACACCAAACTCGGGCAGGAAGCCGACTTGATCCTCGTCTGTCCGGCCACGGCCCGAATCATTTCCGACTATCGCACCGGTCGATCAGCCGATCTGCTTTCGGCCACCCTCATCGCCACCGAAGCTCCGGTGGTAATCTGCCCCGCCATGCATACCGAGATGTGGGAGCACCCGGCGATCCGGGAGAACCTGCAGGTCTTGGCCGACCGTGGTGTGGTGATCGTTCCCCCCGAAGAAGGACGGCTGGCTGGTGGTGACATCGGCAAGGGCCGTCTGGCATCGCCCGAAGTGGTGGTTGCCGCAGTTGCCGCCACATTGGACGGCACGGCCAACCAAACAGCGGTGAACGGTCCATTGCGGGGCCGAAAAGTTCTGGTCACGGCCGGAGGAACCCGGGAAGCAATCGACCCGGTCCGCTTCCTCGGAAACCGGTCCTCGGGTAAACAAGGTCACGCCATCGCTGAAGAAGCGTTGGCCTTGGGAGCGTCGGTCGTGCTGGTCACCACTTCACAGATCGAGTCGACCCCGGGAATCGATCGGGTCGACGTCGAATCGGCGCAGGAAATGCACGAAGCGGTCATGGCAAGGTCACCCGAAAGCGATGCCGTGATCATGACGGCCGCGGTTGCCGACTTCCGGCCTGTGGCCGTCGCCGACCGAAAGCTCAAGAAGGCCGATGGAATCCCCTCGGTTGAGCTCGAGCGCACGGTCGACATCCTCGCTGCGCTTGGAGCGGCCAAGCCTACGGGTCAGGTGCTCGTTGGTTTCGCCGCCGAGACCAACGATCTACGGGCGAATGCCTTGGATAAGCTGCAACGTAAGGGGGCGGATATCCTTGTCGCCAACGATGTGTCAGCTCCCGGCGTGGGATTCGCCCATGACACAAACGCGGTCACCCTCTTTGGCTCCGACGGATCAGCCGAAGATGTGCCGCTCGCAAGCAAACACGCAATCGCCAAGGCGGTCCTGGCCGCCGTAGTCAACCGATTGCCAGACTAGGAAAGCCCCACTGTGAGCAACGCCTTCACCTTTACCTCGGAATCGGTTACCGAGGGCCACCCCGACAAGATGGCCGATCAGATATCCGATGCCATCCTCGACGCCATTTTGGCCGCCGATCCCAACAGCCGGGTTGCCTGCGAAACTCTGGTCACCACCGGGCTGGCCATCGTGGCCGGCGAGATCACCACTGAAGGCTACGTCGACATTCCGTCGGTTGTCCGTCGCACAATCACTCGGATTGGCTACGACAAGGAGAGCTACGGCTTCGACGGCAACACCTGCGGCGTCATGGTCGCCATTGATGAGCAGTCACCCGACATCGCCCAAGGTGTCGATAAAGCCGAGGAAGTGCGAACCACCGGTGCCACCGGCGACGCCTACGACGAACAGGGTGCCGGCGATCAGGGAATGATGTTCGGCTACGCCTGCGATGAGACCGACGTCTTGATGCCGCTGCCTATTCATTTGGCCCACCGTATGGCCGAGCGGCTGGCCGAGGTTCGCCGCGCCGGCACGGTGCCCTACCTCCGGCCCGACGGCAAGACCCAGGTCACCTTTGATTACGTCAACGGTCGTCCGAGCCGGCTAAAGACCGTACTGATTTCCACCCAGCACGACGATGGCATCGATCGTGACAACATGATCCGTCCCGATCTCATTGAGACCGTGATCCGCCCGGTGATCCCGGAGCAGTTTGCCGACGACGACTACGAGGTCCTCGTCAATCCAACAGGTCGTTTCGTGATCGGTGGTCCGGTCGGCGATGCCGGCCTCACGGGCCGCAAGATCATCGTCGACACCTACGGTGGAGCCGCTCGCCATGGAGGCGGTGCGTTCTCGGGCAAGGATCCATCGAAGGTCGACCGGTCAGCCGCCTACGCCACCCGTTGGGTGGCCAAGAACCTGGTGGCCGCCGGTGCCGCCGAACGATGCGAGGTGCAGGTGGCCTACGCCATCGGTGTCGCCCATCCTGTGTCGATAATGGTTGAGACCTTTGGTACTGAACGTGTAGCCGTCGACAAGATCGAGGCCGCGGTGCGAGACGTCTTCGATCTGCGCCCAGGCGCCATTCTCGACAACCTCGACCTGCGTCGTCCGATCTACAGCCCCACTGCGGCCTACGGCCACTTCGGCCGAGAGGCCGGCGATTCCTTTACCTGGGAGCGAACCGACAAGGTTGGCGACTTGAAGTCGGCCCTCGGTCTCTAGATCGACACTGGGCCGGGGACGGACGAACAGCGGGGCACCTCGCCCAATCCGATGACACGCCGGAACCTGGCAACATGACCGGCGATGACAACCGGCTGTTCGACAGCACCCCGTTTGAGGAGCGACGCTCGAAAGCCGGCGAGCCGTCCGCAACCGAGCTGGCCGACGGCGATCGCGTCGTCCGGGTACTGCCGGATGTGTCCGGGCTTACCCGCGAATTCGACTACATCTGCCCGGCAAAGTGGGCCGAACATGTCGCCGTTGGCTCCCTGGTTCGAGCCGACCTGAACGGCCGCCGGATCGCCGGGTGGGTAACCCAGGTTGATGTGGAACCGCCGGCTGGCGTGGCCCTGACCCCGATCACCAAGGTTTCATCGGTGGGTCCTCCGGCCGAGGTTGTCGAGTTGGCTCGTTGGGCGGCTCATCGCTGGCATGGTCGGCTCGCTCCCATACTCAAAGCCGCATCGCCGCCCAAGATGGTCCCTGTCCGTCCGGCGGCCCGGCGACCCCCGGCAGCGGATGAGACGAGCGCGTCGAAGCATTATCAACATTGGATGGCGGCCGCCGCTCTCGCTGCTGATCCCGGAACCGTGTTGACCCTGCAGTCGAGTCCGCTGACCAAGGTTGGACCGTTGATCGCCGCCCTGGCCGAGTCCGGCGATGTCCTCGTCATCGAACCCGATGTTGCTCGATCTCGATGGCTCGCCGGTGCACTCCGCCGGGCCGGAATCCGAGCTCACCATCACCCCGAACAGTGGGCCGACGGGTTCACCGGGGGAGTGGTTGTGGGATCACGCTCCGCAGTTTGGGCGCCGCTAGGCGATCTCACGGCAATTGTCGTACTCGATGAACACGATGAATCCCTTCAGGAGGAGCGGGTTCCCACCTGGCACGCCCGTGATGTGGCTATTGAGCGAGCCAGGCGAGCCAACGCTCGGTGTGTACTCGTGAGCCCTGCCCCCTCTCTGGCGGCTGTCCATCGAGCAACCGAGCTAGTGGTCGGACCTCGTCAGGAGATCCGTCAAGGTTGGCCTGCTGTTGAGGTGGTCGACCGTCGGTCCGACGACCTTGGTTTCAAGAGCCTGTTCAGCTCGCAGGCCGTTGACGCAATGCGTCGAGCCGCAAAGCCGGTGGCAGTTCTCAATCGTAAGGGCCGGGCCCGACTGCTGGCCTGCTCGACCTGCGGAGAGCTGGTTCGGACTGAAGACGGCGTCAATACGATGATCGAAGACGACGGAGGCTTGGTTGCGCCCGGCACCGGTGAACGTCGTCCGCTGATATGTGCGGTTTGCTCGGGCACGACCCTCAAACGGCTTCAGTTGGGTGTGACCCGAGCGGCGGAAGAACTGGCTCGCCTGGTTGACAAACCGGTGTTGGAGGTGAGTTCCGACAGCCGATCGACCCCAACGGCAGACGACGTCAACAGGGATGGAACGTTGGTTCTTGGAACCGAGGCGGCCCTACGGGCGGTGCGAGGCTGTGATCTGGTGGTGTTCCTCGACTTCGACCAGGAGCTGCTCGCTCCTCGATACCGATCGGGTGAACAAGCCCAGGGCCTGCTGGCCCGAGCAGCCCGACTGACCGGAGGGCGGGGGAGCGGTCACAAACTGTTGATCCAAACGAGGATGCCCGACCACGAGGTGGTGAGAGCGGCCGTGGCCGCCGACGTTGGAACCTTCATCGAGACGGAGTTGAAGACAAGAGCGGCTACAGGTTGGCCTCCGTTCGGGGCACTGGCCGAGATCAGTGGAGCCGGCGCCGACTCCTGGGCCCAGGCTCTGGCCGAAGCCATTGAGGCCGATGCCGCTTTGAGGGCACGAAGCGTGATGATGGGTCCCCGCCATGACGGCCACTACCTGCTGTCGGTTTCACCCGGCGACGACGACCCCGACGACGTTCTCGCCACCCTGTTGAGTACAGTGCCCCGGCCGAAGGAGCGAGTCCGAGTAGTCGTCGATCCGCCTCGGATCTAAGGCTGGGATCTAACCCCAGCCTTGTCGTGTTACCTCGTACAAGGCAGTGGTCAACGAGTGCGCAACGTTGAGCGAGCCGACCTTACCCCGCTGGCGGAGGAACCCGATGTGATCGACGGCGCCCAAGACGTCTTTGTGTACTCCCCGTTCCTCATGCCCGACGACGATGCAGATGTCGCCGGTGAGGTCGATCTCCGACAGCGGAACCGCATCCGAGGTCAACTCGAGGGCCACGGTGGTCATTCCTGTCGACCGGGCCTTGGCCAGTCCCGCTAACCCGTTCTCAACCTCGGAGGTCTCAACCAGCCGCTCGCAGCCAAGTGCCGTCTTCGCCACCTTCGGATGGTGAACCGGTACCAGCGGCGGCGCCATCCAGATGTGTTCAACCCGGTAGGCCGCCGCCGAGCGGAGAATCGCTCCGAGGTTGTACGGGTTTTGCACGCCGTCACACAAGATTGCGAGCCGCTGGTCGTTCAGGCGGCGCCAATGCCGGTGAAGTCGTTTCAAATCAGTGGGGGAAAGAGGCCCTTGATGGGTTCGTTGTTGGCTGGTCATTGTTCTTGAGTCCACGCATTGTTTTGGTTGTCACGGTCGGTCCGGCCTGCATTGGCAGCTCGACCCTTCACATCGAGCAGGCGGTAGGCGGCCTGTGATCTCCGCCTCGTGGTCGGCCAGCCCGACTGGTTGAGCCAGCGCTGAAGGCTGTCGGACCCGAGATGTTTCTGCACCACGAGGTGAGCGCTGCCGTCGGGTGCCAGGCGGTCGAGCCACTCCGTTAGCAGCGAACGCAGGGCCTGTTTGCCGATCCTGATCGGGGGGTTCGACCAGATCCGGTCGAACGACACGGACTCGTCGACCCCGTCGGGAGGAACCACGATGACGTTTTGGAGCCCGGCCCGTTGGGCGTTGTCGCGGCACAACTCGCGGGCTCGTTCGTTGATGTCGACCGCCCAAATCCTTGCTTCAGGATTCCGGATCGCCAACGTGAGGGCAATGGGACCATAGCCGCAGCCCAAATCGAGGATCTCACGGTCGCCGTCGGTGGGATCCGGGCCGCCGGACAACAAGAGCTTGGATCCCGGATCGACCCCCGACCGACCGAAGACGCCGCTGTCGGTCTCCAATTTCAGGCTGAGGTCCGGCAGGTGCAAGGTCACCAGCCGTCGCTCCGACGGAGTGGAAGGACGCTCGCTGAAATAGTGCCCGTCGGGCTGCGGATCATCGGCCATTGTTGGTCACGATAGGCGAACCAGACCCAAGTTGCGGAGGTTGCTTCGAGATCGACAAATCACGAACCCAGCGGTCGAAATGAGGAGCGGCTTAGGGGGATTGGCGGCGGTAGCCTTAGGGCCATGGCATCGCCCTACTCGGTACGAATATTCGGAGATCCGGTTCTCCGAAAGGTGGCTTCAGAGATCACCGACATAGACGGCAAGCTCGTCAAGCTGGTCGATGACATGTTGGAGACCATGTACGCCGAACCTGGTATCGGGTTGGCCGCTCCTCAAATCGGCGTGCAGCGTCGCATGTTCGTCTACGACGTCGGCGATGGTCCGGAAACCATCATCAATCCTGTGATCACCGAGTCGTCGGGGGAGTGGGGCTACTTCGAGGGATGCCTCTCGGTTCCCGGTCTGTCATGGGAAATCGTGCGGCCGAAAGAGGTGTACGTAACCGGCGTGGATCTCGATGGAAACGACGTCAAGCTGGAAGCCGATGAACTCTTGGCACGGCTGATCCAGCACGAGCTCGATCATCTCGACGGGGTTCTTCTGATCGACCATTTGGAGGAAGACGAACGCAAGCTGGCTCTCAAGGAGCTGCGTGAGCGGTATGTCGACAGTCAGCTAAACGTCTTCACTCCCGCCGCATCGGCCTCGAGCAAGTTGGCCGGGGGCCTCCAGCTTCCGTGACCGACATAGAACTGGCCACACCATCGGCTGACATCAGGCGGGTCGCCTTCCTCGGTACTCCTCATGCCGCCGTACCCAGTCTGCGGGCTCTGGTTGAAGCCGGATTCGATGTTCCGATAGTGGTGAGCCAACCCGACCGTCGTCGCGGGCGGGGCTCGAAGCTCATCCCGTCTCCGGTCAAGGAGGCGGCGATCGAACTCGGACTCGAAGTCGCCGACGATCCCGAGGTTTTGCTGGACGTTGACGACCTCGACTTGGCGGTGGTGGTCGCCTATGGCCGGATCCTCCGAGGGTCGATCCTCCAGCAGGTCCCCATGATCAATGTTCACTTCTCGCTGTTGCCCCGATGGCGCGGTGCGGCGCCAGTGGAACGAGCCATCCTGGCCGGCGATAACATCACAGGAGTCTGCATCATGCAGGTCGCCGAAGGCCTGGACGAAGGGGCGGTATACGCCACCACCGAGGTCGAAATCGGGTTCGACGAGACGGCGTCGGAGCTGACCGACCGCCTGGCTGCCCTCGGGGCTGAACTCCTGGTGCACTCGATACGAGATGGGTTGACGGATCCGCGACCTCAGAATGGCGACACGACCTACGCCCGCAAACTTGACCGAGCCGAAGCCAAGCTCGACTTCACCCAGTCGGCATCCGACATCCACCGACGAGTTCGGATCGGCCGGAGCTGGACGACGTTTCGTGGCGCTCGATTTGGCGTGGAAGACGTTGTTCCGATCGACGTGCAGCTCGCGCCCGGTGAGTTGAAACTGCTTGAAACGACAGATGTCGTCACGTCGCGCGGCGACTTGTTGAGCGACCCTGTTGTTGCCGTCGGGAGCGCCGAGAACTCGCTGGCCCTCATCGAGGTTAAACCCGAAGGCCGGCGGGCGATGAAGGCGACGGACTGGTGGAACGGTGCTCGACCCCGGGAAGGTGAGCAGCTTGGCTCGTAATGAGAAAAGAAACCGCGACAAACAGGGAACACGTCGGACGCAACAGGCCGACCAGACGCCGGCAGCGGGCGTCGACAGCCGGCGTTTGGCTATGGACGCCGTAATTCGAATCAACGAGGATGGGGCGTACGCCAATCTCGTGCTACCCGACATGATTGAACGGTCCGACCTGTCGGATGATGACCGACGGTTTGTCACCGAATTGGTCTACGGGTCAACCCGCATGCGTCGAGCGTGTCATTACCTGGCCGATCGATTTGTCATCGGAGAAGTCGACAAGGAGGTCCGGGCCGCCTTGCAGATCGGCACCTACCAGTTGGCCTTTCTCCGCACTCCCGCCCATGCCGCCGTTTCGGCCACCGTCGGAGCGGTCAGGGGACGTGGGCGGTCTCTGGTCAACGCCGTGTTGCGAAAGGTCGCCGAAGCGCCGGTCAGCTATCCCGATCTGGCTACGGAACTCAGTTATCCCGATTGGCTGGTTGAGCGCTTGAGGGCGGCCGTTGGAGCGGAAGCGGCCGAGCAAGCGCTGCGGGCGATGAACCAACCGGCTCGAACCAATGTACGCGACGACGGTTACGTTCAGGATCCGGCGTCTCAAATGGTGGTTGAGATCGTCGACCCGAAACCAGGCGAGGTCATCGTCGACCTTTGTGCCGCTCCCGGAGGTAAAGCAACTGGACTGGCTGCCGCCGGAGCCACCGTGATCGCCTCCGACCGCCGCCGCAGTAGGGCCCGACTGATCGCGGCCAACCTCGACCGTCTCGATCGGCAAATGCCAATCGTCGTAGCCGACGGCCGTCATCCGGCAATTCGACCGGGCAGCGTCGACAAAGTGCTGGTCGATGCACCCTGTTCCGGTTTGGGCAGCCTCCGCCGTCGGGCCGATGCTCGCTGGCGCATTGAGCCGGAAGCCGCGTCCCGTCTGGCCGAACTTCAACTGGAATTGATGATGGCCGGCTATGAGCTCCTCCGACCCGGTGGTGAGCTGATCTACAGCGTGTGCACGTTGGATCGAGCCGAAGGGCCCGATGTGGTTGCGGAGTTTACGGCTCAGCGTCCCGATGTCGTTATCGGTGACCTGCCCGGTCAACCATGGCAGTCGATGGGTCCGGTTGCCGCGCTACTGCCCGCCGAACACGACGGCATGATGCTGGCCCGCCTGTCCAAACCCACGTGAGGCTCGCCGGCTAGACGCGCTCTTTGAAGTGAAGGAAGAGACCCGACCGAACCTTGGGCTCGAAGTATGTTGACTTGGGTGGCATCGTCAACCCTTCGTCCGAAGCGGCGAACAGCTGATCCATGCTGACCGGCCGCATGGCGAAGACCACCTCGTCGTTATCGACTTTAAGCTCCGCCAAGGCTTCGGCGTCGCCGAGGCCCGGGAGATAACGCAGTCGGCCTTTGGGATTCGATTCGTCGATCTGGAGCAGTGGGTCCAACACGTTCTCCGCCAGCCGCGATGGATCGAGACGCTCGACGACGTTCAGGATTGCCGCCGGCGGAGGAAGCCTGAACAGAGCCCAGGTCATCGATCCGTTTTCCGACCAGCCGATCCCGACGACGTTCTCGTCGCGGTCCGCCACGTCGTCCAGCGACTCCGCCTGCTGCATTTCGAACCTTCGGCTGAGATTGTCGACAAACTCCTTGGTCGACCCGACCTTGGCCACGCGATGAAAGGCCTTGTTGCGCATTTCGCCGGCTGGGAAAATGGTCGACAGCATGAAGTTGTCGCCGGGTCGATCGGGCGCGGCCGTGTCGTTGCCGTCACGGTGAATGTGGAGGGCAGCAGCGGCGGCCCGATGATGGCCGTCGATGAGGTACAGCGGCTCGGCTGAGGTTGCCACGGTGAGCTGCCGGGCGATTTCCTGGTCGGTCACCCGCCAGATTTGCTGATGGAGACCGTCGAGGGTGACAAAGTCGAGGTCGGCCTCTCCGGAGGAGGCTTTCGAGATCAGTTCCGTCAGCGAGCCATCAGCGTCCCGTGATGCCAGGGCGATAGGGCTTGACTGAGCGGCCACAACCTGCAGATGGTTGGCCAGATGCTCGGCCCGGTCGGTCTTGATCCGCTCATGAATGCGAACATCGCCGCTGTCGTAGTCGGCCACCGGAACGCCGCAGACCACCCCGGTCTGCTGATGGCCGTCTTCGACCGAAAGGCGGTAGATGAAGTACTGCGGTTCAACGGAAGGCTCGAACACATCATTGTTGAGCAGATGATCGAGTGAACGCCGCCCGGCGACCAAAAGGTCGTGTGGAGTCTGGCCGGCGTCGGCGTCGAAATCCTCCGGCGCCCGGGTCACGCCGAGGTACGACATCGGGAACTTCTCGAGATGAACCCTTCTCTGCTCAGGGGTCAGGGCATCGTGCGGGGGAGACGGCACGTCATTTAGCCACTCACTGCGCAGCAGGTCGAGGCTGAGGGGATGAACGTTTGGCATCAGCGTCGGTTAACCGTTTCGGGCGGCGAAGTCGGCCATGAAATCGATGAGGGCATCGACGCTCTCATCCGGCAGGGCGTTGTAGAAGCTGGCCCGAATTCCACCGACGGAGCGGTGCCCGGCCAGGTTTACCAGGTTGTTGGCCTCGGCTTCGGCGAGAAACACCGTTTCCTTGTCTTCGGCCGCCAGCCGGAACACGATGTTCATGTGGGAACGTACGGCGGCATCAACCGGGCTTCGATAAAAGCCACCGGAGCCGTCGATGGCGCTGTAGAGACGACTTGACCTCTCACGGGCCCGCTGCTCCATACCGGCGACACCGCCGTTGTCCTGCATCCACTTGAGAACCTTGTTGGTGGCCCAAATGGTGAACATCGGGGGGGTATTGGCGAGGCTGTCTCCCTCATCGTGGGTGGCGTAGCTCAGGTAGCCGGGCAGGTTGTCGGGCGCACGTTCGATAACCGATTTGCGGACGAAGACCACGGCCATCCCGGCCGGTCCGAGGTTCTTCTGGGCGCCGCCGTAGACCAAGTCGAATTTCTCCCACGGAATGGGGCGGCTCAGGTAGTCGGACGACATGTCGCCCACCATCGGCAGGTCGACGTCATAGAACTCGGGAAGCCGAATTCCGCCGATGGTCTCGTTGGAGGTGATGTGGAGGTATCGCGAACCGCCTCGGATATCGAGCTGATCAACCGAAGGCATGGTGGTGAAGTTCCCGTCGGCGCCGGACCAAGCGGCGTAGGCCTTGCCGATCTTGCCGGCGTCGGAAAAGGCCTTCTTACCCCAGGTGCCGCTTACGACATATCCAGCCTCGGCATCCTGCCCAAGCACGTTCATCGGCACCATAGCGAACTGCAGCGACGCTCCCCCCTGAAGGAGCTGGATTGAAAAGTCTTCGGGAGCGCCGGTGAGATCCCGCAGGAGTTGCAGGGTCTCCATGTGGACTTCGTCGTAGTCCTTGGCCCGGTGGCTCATCTCGATCAGCGACATACCGCTGCCGTTGAAATTCGGCAGCTCGTCGGCCAACTCGGTGATGACCGAAACCGGAAGGGTGCACGGCCCAGCGCAGAAGTTGTGTACGCGTTCCATCTTTTTCGTCCTTTGTTGGTGAACTGCTACGTCACTCGGATGGATGTTTACTGTTCTGACGTCGCCAAGCTGACGCTCAGCACTTCGTCGATCTGCTTTAGGTCATCGGCAATCTGATCGCTGACCGAGTTGCCCACGAAGATTGATGCAACAGCCGCTTGACCACCCTGAAAGACCTGGTTCTGCATCTGCTGTACGTTGAGGCCGTTTGCTCGAAGCACGGCGAACACCTGGGCTAACACGCCGACCCGGTCGAGGTGGCGAATCGTCAAGCACGCGTCGCCGCTGGGTTCGTGGCGAATGTTCACGCAATTGATTGGACTGCCGGCCAAGAACGCCTCGATGGTTTCCAATGTTCCTTCGGCCACCGAACGTTGTGCTTGTTCGGTTGAGGCACCGATGTGGTGGGTGCCGACAACGGCGTGGTGTTTGGCCAGCGTGGAGTCGAAGCTGCCCTGTCCGGTCCCTGGCTCGGAGTCCCAAACGTCCAGGCCGGCCCGGAGGCGACCGCTGTCGAGGGCCTCGATCAGGCTCGCCTCGTCGACGACATCGCCTCGCGAGGTGTTCAGCAGGATCGATCCATCCCGCATCTTTGACAGGAAGGCTTTGTCGACCATGCCTGTCGTGTTGTCGGACTTCGGCACGTGGATCGAGACGATATCGGAGGTGGCCAACATGTCGTCCACCGAGTCCATCAATCTGATCCCGATGCTGCGGATGGACGACTGGACTCGGGCGGGCCGGTCGTTCTTTCGCTCGGCGACGACCACAAGGCCAAAGGCTTTGGCTCGCTCGGCGACGGCCAGCCCGATGTCCCCAAGTCCGATGATGGCGATCTGCTTGCCGTAGAGACCGTCGGCCTTGGTGTAGGACTTCTTGTCCCAGCGGCCTTCACGGAGATCAGCGGTGTTATCGGCAATGCGGCGGTCGACGGCAAGGAGCAGACCCATCGTGAGCTCCGCCACGGCGATCGCGTTACGACCGGGCACGTTGCACACGTAGATACCTCGGGCTGAGGCCGCAGCCTTGTCGATATTGTCGGTGCCGGCACCGGCACGGACGATGAGGCCGAGCTTTTCGGCGGCGCCGATGGTATCGGCCGTGACCTTGGTGCTGCGCACCACAAGCACGTCGTGGTCGGCGATCGCATCAGGGAGAGTCTCGGCGGTGAGAGAGGCTTGCACGCTCACCTCATGGCCCGCATCGATCAGGGAGTCAAGGGCGGATTCGTCGACTGAGTCGGCGTAAAGGATCTTCACGATTTCTCCTGGAATCGAGGCCCGACATCGGCTGGCGCGGATGTTGGGGTCGGGGTAGGAATGTGGTGGTCGAACCGTAATGGTGCGAGCCGCCGCCGGTCTTGAGACCTTGTCTAGAACGTAACGCAAGTTTGGTTCTGCGTCCATACCGAATGGCGGCAGACTGAGACATGAGCGATATCAGCGAGACGAATGGCGCAGCCGGTCCGGATGCCTTCCGCCAGGTCAAAATCCTGACCGTGTCCGACGGTGTGATCGCCGGAACCAGGGAAGACAAGTCCGGCCAGCAGTTGGAGGAGTTTCTAGGGGAGCAGGGTTGGTCGGTGATCGAACGTCGGCAGGTGGCCGACGGGGTGGAGTCGGTGAGTTCGGCGCTGACCGAAATGTCGGACGGATTCGTCGGCCTCGTTGTGACCACCGGAGGTACCGGTTTCGGGCCCCGAGATCTCACACCCGAGGGCACGTTGGCGATCCTCGAACGCCAGGCGCCGGGTATGGCCGAGGCGATGCGACTCTGTAACGACCGAGGTCTCGGTCGCTTGAGCCGGGCCGTAGCCGGCACACGAGGTCAGTGCCTTATCTTGAATACCCCCGGCTCGACCAAAGGAGCGGTTGAGACGGTGTCGGCGGTGCTCGATGTGGCCCACCACGCCATTGAGTTGCTGGCGGGGGAGCGTCCTCACTGAGAGGCGCAGTGGCTCGCAATCGACCGTGATTGGCGGAAATTCGGTTCGGGCCACGTCTAGGCGCCGGTACCGTTGAGACATGCTCAAAATCGTCCTGCCCAAAGGCTCGCTGGAAAAGCCGACGCTGGAATTATTCGAATCGGCTGATCTCACGGTTCGCCGGAGTTCATCGGTGCAGTACTCGGCGTCGATCCGCGACTCCAGGGTCGGCGAGGTCCGGATTCTCCGGCCCCAGGAGATACCGGTCTATGTATCCGAAGGCCTGTTCGACATGGGCATCACCGGTCGGGATTGGATCGAGGAGACGAACTCCGATGTGGTCTCGTTGGGTGAGCTCCGCTATTCGAAGGCCACGTCCGACCCGGTGCGTTTGGTGGTGGCGGTGCCGGAAGACTCACCTCTCCAGTCGGTGGCCGATCTCTCCGACGGTGTGCGGGTTTCAAGTGAGTACCCCGAGCTGACCAAACGTTTCTTCGCCGAGAAGGGCGTCAAGGCCGACGTCCGGCTCTCCTACGGGGCCACCGAAGCCAAGGTTCCCGACATCGTCGACGTTGCCGTCGACCTCACCGAAACCGGCCGGGCTCTGCGCGCCGCCGGTCTTCGCATCATCGACACGATCATCACGAGCTACACCGAGGTGGTGGCCAACCGGGAATCCTACGATGATCCAGAAAAGCGCCACGCTATGACGCAGCTCATGACTCTGCTGCAGGGTGCCCTTGAGGCTCGCACCCAGGTTCTGGTGAAGCTCAATGTTGGTGACCGAATCTCGCTCGACAAGGTGATCGGCCTTCTGCCGTCGATGAGGGCCCCGACGGTCAACGAGCTTCACGGAGGCGCAGGATTCGCTGTCGAAACCGTTGTGCCGAAGTCGGATATCAACGTGTTGATCCCTGAACTGAAAGATGCTGGAGCCAGCGACATCATTGAGCTCCCGTTGGCCAAGATCGTCCACTGATCAAGCCAACGACCACATCCGACTCCATGATTGCGGCGCGGTAGGGCAAATGACCTACTTCTCATAGCCGCCGTGCGGTAACGTTCGCCGGATTTTGGCCGATGGCATTACGTGGACAATGACAGCCGGCCCGAGGATCACGGCAGCGTTGAGTATTGCAGTGTCGACAAGGCGCAGCCTGCTTCCTCGCGTGAAACCGCGGTCGAGACTCCCGGCTTTCTGGAACGGGCGTTTGACGCAATTGCCCGTGCCTTGGCGACGGTTCCACGATGGATGCTCCCGATCAACGTCGCTGCCGTCGCCATGCTGGCCTGGATCACGGTTGCCGCAATGGAACGAAGCGGTACCGTGCGGCCTCTCAGCTCGGCATTGGCGCTCGCCTTCGGCCTGTTGCTGGTAATCTCCGCCGCGCTGGTGGCCCAGGCGATGGAGATCATCGATCATCTGAGGGCGCGAATCGAAGTCGTCCAAGCCGAACACTCGGTTGATCCTCTGACCGGCTTGATGGCTCGTGCCGCAATCTCGGCCGACATCAAGCAGCGGTTGGCGGACCGGTCGCAGGAGTATCTCGTTGGCGTGTTGTTCTGTGACCTCGACCGCCTGAAGGTCGTGAATGACTCGTTGGGCCACGAAGCTGGTGATCAGATACTGCAGGTTGCCGCTCAGCGGATACGTCGGGTCATCCGAGCTGATGACTCGATCGGTCGATTCGGTGGAGACAAGTTTGTTGTGGTTACCAGCGCCTTGCGTACTCCCCGAGACCTTGAGGTTCTCGCCCGTCGACTGGTGGAAGCGCTGTCGGAGCCGACTGTTCTAGCCGACGAATCGACCCAGGTGGTGTCGGCCAGCGTCGGGATCGCTTGGTCAGCCGACGACAAGGAAACCGCCGATCCCGAGCGTCCGGCGACGCTGTTACGCGATGCCGACAGCGCGATGCAGGTGGCGAAGGTCGAGGGCGGTGCCGGGTTTTCGTTGTTCGACCCGTCGGTTCGGGCTCGAACCGTGGCTCGCCTTGAACTTGAGCAGGACCTCCGCCGTGGCATCAAAGACGATGAGCTGGTGGTTCACTATCAACCCATCGTTGATGTCATTTCCGGTGACGCCGTACGTTACGAGGCTCTTGTGCGCTGGAACCATCCGGTACGAGGCATGATCCATCCGGCTGACTTTCTTTCGGTTGCCGCTGAATCAAGCCTGATCGTCGATATCGGAGACCAGGTCCTACGGCAGGCTTGCCACCAGGCTGTTCGCTGGACGGAAATGACCGGCCGTCCGATCACAGTGGCGGTGAACGTTGCCGAGAGGCAGTTGCTTGATCTCGGCTTGGTCGGTCTGGTGACACGAGCGCTGGCTGAAAGCGGCTTGGCGCCGGGACAGTTGGAGCTTGAAGTAACCGAGGAGCTCATCATGGAGCGCCATGATCGGGCCTTGTTGGTGTTTCGACAACTTGAGATGGCCGGCGTGAAGCTGGTGATCGATGACTTCGGAACAAGTCAGGCGTCGTTGGCTCGCCTACAGAATCTGGCCATGGTCTCAACCCTCAAGATCGACCGGGTGTTTGTGGAGGGCCTGGCCAACGAGTCGATAGACCGCAACGTCGTCACGGCCATCGTGTCGTTGGCCGAAGACATCGGTATGTCAATCGTGGCTGAAGGAGTCGAGCAACCTGAGCAAGCCGACGTGTTGCGGGAGCTGGGCGTTCGGTTGCAGCAGGGCTTTCTCTACCAGCGACCAGGACCGGCTGACACCATGGTTCGGCACCTACACCGCCTCCAGCATGGGCCTGAAACCGACGTGGACGATGAGACGTTTGATGCCGCTGTGGCCGACGTTCTACTCGAAACGTCGCCCTCCGACAGCTCCGGTGGCGAGACGTCGACACCAACCGCTTGAATCTCGGGTTAGTCGGCTGAGTCAGTTGGATTTTCCGCTGCTGCTTGCGAACGTTGCACAAACAGCATCTGGGCTTGGCGCAGGGCATCGGTGAGGACGGTCTCGTTTTCGCCCAATCGACCCTGCAGGCCGTTGACCAGGGCACCCAGCGCGTCGATGGCCACCTGGGCTTCAGACAGCTTCGGATCGTCGGCGGTGAGATGAATGGCCGCCAGCTCATAGATTCCGAAGGCGTGGTTGGCCACAACCGTTGACGCCTCGGTGGCAAGGATCCGAGCTCGAGCTTCAGCCAGCTCCTTGGCCATGGCCCGGGCCTGCTCTTCTTGCTCCGGCGTGAGATCCGGTGCATCTCCGCCTGCGGCGCCTGCAGCCTCGGCTGACGTTTCGTCGGCTCCACCTTTGGCCGCCTGATCGTCGGCTGTGTCTTTGGCCGCCTGTTCGTCGGCTTTAGGCACGTTGTGATCTCCGTCGGGCGTCCACAGGGTGTTCATGGCTTGAAATCTAGTGGAATCGGCGCACAATTGAACGTTGAACGCCAAAGCGGTTGTTCCTGGTGAAGATGACGAATGGCGGTCGGTGAGGGGGATGTGTTTGGTTGCGCTGTTAGCCTGTATGGCGAGCACAAAGAGGGCTCACCGCCCCACCCAGCCACTCATATTGGTGCGTCTGGGTCTGCGATGAAATCGAATCAGATCGGCGAAGCCGGGAATTGGTCGGAGAGATTATCTCAGACCTACCCGTTGGCCAGCATTGCTGGCGGTCGTCGAGGCTGCTCCGGTCAACCTCTTTGTGCGACCAACTGTCAACGATGGCGTTTCGTCAACAGAATCGTCGTCAGCAACGAGAGGAAGCTCCATATGAGGGGTGATCGACAATAGCAGCGTCGCCTGAGCCGAGGATCAATGAAAAGATCCGGGCTCGAGAAGTCCGTGTCATTGGGCCAACTGGTGATCAGTTGGGAATCATGCCGATTCCGAAGGCCCTTTCGATGGCACGCGAGATGGATCTCGACCTGGTCGAGGTCGCCGATAAAGCGAACCCGCCTGTTTGCCGGATCATGGATTACGGCAAATACAAGTACGAGGCGGCCCAGCGGGCCAAGGAATCTCGCAAGAAGGCAAGCAACGTTGTCGTCAAGGAAATGAAGTACCGGCCCAAGATCGGGCAGGGTGACTTCGACACGAAGACGCGCAAAGTCGAAAAGTTCTTACAAGAAGGCCACAAGGTCAAAATAACGATCATGTTCCGAGGTCGTGAGGTGACCCACCCGGAGTTGGGTAGGCGAATCCTCGATGACATCGCTGAGCGAGTCGACGACTACGCCAAGATCGAGGCCTATCCAAGGCTCGACGGACGGAACATGACGATGGTGCTGGGGCCCGACACCAAGAAGGTGAAGGCCCGAAAGGCTCAGGAGGCTCGGGAAGCGAAACAAGCAGCCCGAGAGGCCGGGGCCGGCGAAGCCGACGCAGCGGAAGAGGTTGTTGCAGCCGACACCGAGGCCGAGGTCGCCAGCGACACGAGCACCGAAACACCGGAGCCGGTAGCTGTCGAATCAGCAGGCACCGAATAACAAGTCCTGATCCTGGCCCGACTCGCCCTCATTTCGAGCGGCGCGGGCCAGGTTCGCGGTCAAGGGTCCTCGATCAACGTCGATCGAACCTGCGACTCACCCTCAACAGCCGCACCGTTTACGCGGTCCTCAGATCTACTGCGAGGTCAAGAAATGTCCAAAATGAAGTCCCACAAGGGCGCAAAGAAGCGGTTCAAGGTCACCGGCACGGGAAAGGTCACCCGTCGGAGCAAGAACCTCAATCACTTCCTCGAGAAGAAGTCGAGCCGGCGTAAGCGTCGTCTTACCGGAGACTTTGAGCTCTCCAAGGCCGACTCGCCACGTATCAAGAAGCTCCTTTCGAGCTGACGTACGTTCGCCGGCGCTGCCGACACGCGCCGGTTTGTCAATCGAAGTACACCGTCCGATCTTTCGTCCTAGGAGTAGAAGTTAAATGGCACGTGTAAAACGCTCCGTGCATTCCAAGAAGCGTCGCCGCAGCACCCTGAAAAAGGCCAAAGGCTACTACGGCAACAAGAGCCGCAGCGTGCGAGCCGCCAATGAGCAGGTCATGCACTCCGGCAACTACGCATTCCGTGATCGTCGGGCTCGCAAGGGTGAGTTCCGTCGCCTCTGGATCCAGCGCATCAATGCCGCCTGCCGTCAGAACGGCACCACCTACAGCCGTTTCATCAGTGGCCTGAAGGCCGCCGAGGTAGAGGTAGATCGCAAGAACCTGGCCGAGCTGGCTGTCTCCGATCCGGCGGCGTTTGCCGCACTGGTCAAGGTGGCTGAAGGAGCGGCTGAGGCGGCCTAGCCGTCGCGGCCCGCAACTCGCCACCACCCGATGTCCGGCATCGCCCCGGTTGCTCTCAGCTCCAAAAACGATCAGCTGAAGCAGCTACGGCGACTGGTTCGTCAGTCAAAGGTCCGCTCGGCCGAGCGGGCCTTTGTCGCGGACAGCCCCACCCTCGTTGTTGACGCCCTTAGGTCGGCATTGCGGGTTAAGGCCGTCTTCGTCGGTTCCGGCGATGGCATGGAACATCTTAATGATGCGAGTTCTGATGCCCGGGTGGCGGAGCAGCTGGCCCAGGCTTCGATCTACGAGGTCGATGAGTCTGTGCTAACGGCCATCCTTGATCCCGTCAGCCCTAGGCCGGTGGCAGCAGTGGTTGAGGCACCCGACTGGAGCGTGGATGATGTTGCCGATGACCGACCGGTTCTCATCGCGGTGGAGCTTCGCGATCCGGGCAACATCGGAACCATCATCCGATCGGCCGAAGCCGCCGGCTGCGGTGCGGTGATTACAGCAGGCGACGCCGTCGATTACCTCAACCCAAAGGCTGTTCGAGCATCGGCTGGTTCATTGTTTCGGATTCCGGTCATGAGTCGCCCGAATGTTGAGGAGCTCGTAGGAGAGCTTCGGGCCGGCGGCCGATCGATAGTTGCCACCGTGGTGCGATCCGATGCCTTGCCATACGAACAGGTTGATCTGCGGACGACGGCAATCCTTGTCGGCAATGAACCTCACGGTCTGTCGCTGGAGACCGTGGCGCTCGCCGACACGGCGGTGACGATCCCGATGGCCGAAGGCGTCGAATCGCTTAATGTTGCGGCGGCCTCCGCCATCCTCGCATTTGAGTCGGCCCGGCAGCGTCGTCAGAACTGATTTCACGGTCACCTGCGGATCCTTCACCGATCCGCCCGCCCGTCTACTTCTAAATCACTCACAAATTGGCAGCGAATCAACACGGATTTCGCTAAACATGAACATGAGAAGCTGGTAAGGACACACAACGAAGATGATCGAACAAATCGCCAACCACGAGACCGAGTCGCTGTCGGCCGTGTCTGCTGCCACTTCGGTGGCCGAGCTCGACCAGGCGGAATCCGCCGCACTCGGTAAATCGGGAGCGCTCATCGTCTTGAAGCGTGAGCTGGGGTCCATCCCGGTTGAAGACCGCAAGACGGCCGGTCGGGCGCTCAATGAGGCCAAACAACGAGTGGAGGCGGCGATAGCCGAACGGCGGCAGAAGCTGGAATCCGCCGAGCGCGAAGTTCAGCTCCAAGCCGAGCGGCTCGATCTCACCGAGGTGCCATCGGCGGTCGACACAGGCCACGCCCACATCGTGACCCAGGCGTGGGAAGAACTGGAAGACGTGTTCGTCGGGATGGGGTTCCAGGTGGCGGAAGGGCCTGAAGTCGAAACCGACTGGCATAACTTCGATGCTCTCAACATTCCCCCCGGCCACCCGGCCCGCGATGGTTTCGACACCATTTACGTCAATCACGGCCAAGCCGGATCGACGCTGCTCCGAACCCACACTTCGCCGGTTCAGATCCGCACCATGTTGGCGGACGAGCCCCCCATCTACATCGTCGCTCCAGGGCGGGTGTTTCGCCGTGACACCGCCGATGCCACCCACATGCCGGTCTTTCATCAGATCGAAGGGCTTGTGATCGACCGCGGTATCTCACTCGCCGATCTCGCCGGAACCATCGAAGCGTTCACCGAACGCTATTTCGGTCCTGGATTTTCCTCGCGGTTGCGCCCAAACTACTTCCCGTTCACCGAACCTTCGGCCGAGTTCGACGTTCAACGGCCCGACGGGTCCTGGCTGGAACTCGGAGGCTGCGGCATGGTTCACCCCAACGTCTTGCGGGCTGGGGGAGTGGATCCCGAAGAATGGTCGGGATTCGCCTTTGGTTTCGGCATCGATCGCCTCGCTCAGATGAAGTTCGGCGTTGACGATCTGCGAGACATGTACAGCAACGACATCCGGTTCCTGCGCCAGTTCTAGCGTCTTCGAGAACCGCCGGTTAGCAAGCATCAAGGGAAGAAGAGAAGCACGTGAAAGTTCTGTTGTCATGGCTGCAGGAGTTCGCCCCGATCACGGGCGACCCGGAAGACCTCGCCGCCACTCTCACCGATCTCGGCCTCGTGGTCGAGGAGGTGACCACCTCGGGTCCGTCATGGGATGGCATCGTGGTGGCCAAGGTTCTCGACCTACGCCCGCACCCAAAGGCCGATCGGATCCAGCTTGTTGATGTCGACGCTGGTGATGGCGAGCCGCTGCAGATCTGTTGCGGCGCTTTCAACATGGCGGTTGGTGATCTGGTTCCGTTGGCCACGCTGGGCACCGTGATGCCCGGCGGGATCGAAATCGCCCGTCGGCAGATGCGAGGTGAGTGGTCAAACGGCATGCTCTGTTCGGCCGCCGAGATCGAGGTGGCCGAAGACGCCGACGGTATCCACATCCTCCCCGGTGACCTGACTCTCGGCCAGCCTCTGGCCGACGCGCTCAACGCCGAGAACGACATCGTCTTCGATATTGACGTGGAAGGCAATCGCCCCGATGCACTTTCCGTGGTCGGTGTGGCTCGTGATCTGGCGGCCCGCCTCGGTGTTCCCTTTACAAACCGGAACCCGAGCCTGGTCGAGGTCGAGCCGCCGACCACCGAACGGTCCAGCGTGACCCTTCACAGCCCCGAAATCTGCCAGCGATTCGGCGTTCGAGTTCTGGAGAACGTGACGATTGGAGATTCTCCGTCCTGGATGGCAGCTCGTCTGACGGTCGCGGGCATGCGTCCGATCAACTCGATCGTCGACATTTCCAACTACGTGATGCTTGAGCTGGGTCAACCCAACCACACCTACGATCTCGATCTCGTGCCCGACGGTCATCTTGGGGTGCGGATGGGTCGCGACGGCGAGAAACTGACGACGCTCGACGATATCGAGCGCTCCGTCACCACAGCCGACGCGGTGATCGTCAACGTCAACGACGAACCGATCGGTCTGGCCGGAGTCATGGGCGGCGCCTCAACCGAAATCAGCGACTCAACCACCTCCGTGCTGCTCGAAGGCGCCATCTGGGACCGAATGACCATCGCCAAAACCTCCCGTCGATTGAACCTCCGCTCCGAAGCGTCGACCCGCTACGAGCGTGGGGTCGACCCCATGGGCGTTGAGCGGGCACTGGATCGATTCTGCGAGCTGGCCGTTGAGATTTGCGGCGCCAAGATCGCTGCCGGGGCCATGATCACCGAAGGGCAACACAAGATGTCGCCACCGGTTGAGGTGCGCGTCGATCGGGTGAACATGCTGCTCAACACATCGTTGACGGCAGGAGAGATCTCGGGATTGCTTGATCCAATCGGTTTCACGTCGGAACCTGTCGCCGACAAACACGACACGCTGCTGGTGACGATCCCGAGCTGGCGCCCCGACTCGGCCATCGAAGAAGACGTGATCGAAGAGGTCGGCCGTCACAACGGCTACGGCAAGTCCGGTCGTCGGGTTCCGACCCCAACTCAGGCCGGTCGGCTCAGCCCGGCTCAGCACGGTCGTCGACGCATTCGGCGGGTACTGCTCGGCGCCGGCTACTCCGAGGTTATGCCGATGCCGTTCCTGGCCCCTGACGACCTGGAAAGGGCGGGTATGTCGTCAGAGGCGCTCACGTTGGCCAATCCGTTGGTCGCCGAGGAGTCCGTGCTGCGCACCTCACTTCTGCCCGGCATGCTCAAATCGGTGGTGCGGAATCAGTCCCATCGGAGCCCGGCTGTTCGCCTTTACGAAGTCGGTCGGGTGTATATTCCGGCCGACGGTGATCTGCCCAACGAATACGATGTCATTGCCGCCTGCCGCTCCGGATTCGCCGAGAATTCAGGCGCAGGGGAGACCGGAGCCGAGGCGGCGGTCCAGCTGCTGTACCGGATCACCGACGAGCTTGGCCTGAAGGGGCTCGGAATCACCAACGCCGAAGTGCCCGGGTTGCACCCGACCAGGGCTGCCACTGTGCAGTTCCGTGGCCGCGACATTGGTGCCGTCGGCGAGGTTGATCCTCGAGTGCTCGACAACTTTGACGTGCAGGGGAGGGTGGCCTGGCTTGAGCTCAAAGTCGATCCGATCCTCGCTGCGCTGGAATCGGTAACCAAATACAAGCCGATCTCGCTGTACCCGTCGAGCGACATCGACCTGGCCTTTGTGGTGGCTGACGATGTGCCGGCCACGACCGTGATCCACACGTTGAACAAGGCCGGTGGATCCTTGCTCCAGTCGGTGGAACTGTTCGACGTCTATCGAGGCGAGAGCGTTGGTGATGGACAACGATCGTTGGCCTATCGACTTCGGTTCCAGGCCGACGACCGGACCCTCACCGACGATGAGGTGGCCGAGGCGCGGCAGCAGTGCATTAATGCGGTGACCAAACGGCATGGAGCTCAGCTACGTTAGTGGCATGACCGCCCCTGGAAATGTCACTGAAAGTCTCGCCGAAAAAGCGGCATCCGATATCGATCTGACCGCGTCCGACGTCACCTGGAATCTGGAGACGTTGCTCGACGGAGCTGAAACCGCCGACCAGTTGCTCGACGAAGCGGAGACGGTGGCCGACGAGCTTGAGTCGTATCGCGGTACCGTCGGCACGCTTGACGCTGAATCCCTGGCCGCGCTGATGGCCAAGGTGGCCCGTATCAGCGAGTTGATGAGTAGGGCCGGACACTACGGGGGCCTCCGATTCGCGGAAAACACACAGGACGCCGAGGTTGCGGCGATGATGCAGCGCCTTGATGAGCGCTCCACCGCCATCGGATCCAAGTTGGTGTTCATCGAACTCGAGTTTGCCGCCGCCGACGATGATCACGCCGCTGCGGTGCTGGCTGATGATCGTCTTGGTTTCTGTAGGCACCACCTGGAAAACACCCGGCGGAATCGGCCGTATCTGTTAACCGAACCGGAGGAGACGATCCTGCTGGAGACCTCGGTGTCAGGGCCGTCAGCCTGGGTTCGGTTGTTCTCAGAACTCACCTCGGTGATTGGGGTGGAGTTGCCCGACGACAACGACGCTGCAGGTGAAGCCACCGAAACTGTCGGCCTGGAGCAGGGTTTGGCGATGCTGTCCCACCCCGATCGTGAGGCTCGGGCTCAGGCCGCCCAGGCCGTCACCGATGGTTTGGCCCCTGGGTTGAAGACTCGGGCCTTTGTGTACAACACGCTGTTGCTCGACAAGTCGGTGCGGGACAGGTTGCGTAGCTATCCGACATGGATCACCAGCCGCAATGTAGCCAACGAGGCCAGCGACGAGTCGGTGGAGGCACTAGTCCAGGCCGTGGTCAGCCGCTACGACATCCCTCAGCGTTGGTACCGGCTGAAGGCCAAAGCGATGGGGGTCGACAAACTGGCCGACTACGACCGAATGGCTCCGATGGCCGACACCGAGCAGGAGGTCGGTTGGAACGAAGCCACGTCGATCGTCCGAGACTCATACCGGTCGTTTTCTTCTGAGTTGGCCGACATCGTCGATCGGTTCATCGATGAGCAATGGATCGACGCCCCGATCCGTCCCGGCAAACAGCCTGGAGCGTTCTGTGCCTACTCGGTGCCTGACCATCACCCGTACGTTCTGTTGAACTGGGCGTCCAAAACCCGAGACGTTCTCACTCTGGCTCATGAGCTTGGCCATGGGGTTCACGGGTATCTGGCTCGGGAGCAGGGAATCTTTCATCAGTCGACACCGTTGACGTTGGCCGAGACGGCATCGGTCTTCGGTGAGACGGTGACCAACAATCGCCTGCTGTCGATGATCGACGATCCGGCTGAGCGGTTTGCTCTGCTCGCCTCGGTTGTGGATGACTCGGTGGCCACGGTATTCCGACAGGTTGCGATGAATCGGTTCGAGCACGCCTGCCACACCGAGCGGCGAGATGTCGGTGAGCTGTCGGTCGACCGATTCGGTGAGCTTTGGCTCGAGTCGCAGGCCGACATGATGGGCGAGTCGGTTGAGTTGACCGACAACTACGCCAGCTGGTGGTCCTACATACCGCACTTCATCGGCAGTCCCGGCTACGTCTACGCCTATGCCTACGGCCAACTGCTGGCGCTCTCGGTGTACGCCCGCTACGAAGAGCGTGGTGACACGTTTGTGCCCGCCTACCTCGATTTACTGAGGGCGGGGGGCTCCATGTCGCCTGAGGACCTGGGTGCCATCGTCGACTGTGATCTGGCCGATCCGGCGTTCTGGGATGCCGGTCTCGCCATCGTCGATACTCAGCTGGCCAAGACGGAGGAAGCCGCCCAAGCGGCCGGGCTGGTCTAGAAGCCCCGGCCGCAGCCGGCTGCTACTGGTTGGCGACGTCGTAACCGGCTTCATCGATGGCGGCCACGATCGCGTCGTGATCGCCACCGACAACGGTTACCAGCTTGGTTTCCAGGTCGATATCGACGGACGAGACGCCCTCAACGGCGGAAACCTCTTCGGTCACGGCGCTCACACAATGGCCGCAGCTCATGCCGGGAACGGTGAAGGTCCGGCTGTTGGTGTCCGAGGTCGTGTTGGTCATGATCGATCTCCTTGGCAGCAATTGCGGGGCCTCATCGGCGGTAACCCTTGAAGCCCCGCAGACGAAGGCTATTGGATACAACAAACAACGACGACATGCCCATGGCACCGGCTGCGATCATCGGGTTAAGCACACCGGCCGCAGCCAACGGAATGGCAGCCATGTTGTAGGCAAAGGCCCAGAACAGGTTGCCCTTGATCGTACCGAGGGTACGACGAGCCAGGGCGACCGCATCGGCAACAGCCAGGAGGTCACCGGAAACCACAGTGAGATCGGAGGCTTCGATGGCAACGTCGGTTCCGGTTCCAATGGCGATGCCCAGATCAGCCTGAGCCAATGCCGGGGCGTCGTTGATGCCGTCGCCGACCATGGCAACGCGGTGACCGTCCGCTTGCAGTCGTCGGATCTCGTCGGCCTTTTCGTCGGGCAACACCTCGGCGATCACCCGATCGATTCCGACGGAGTCGGCCACCGCCTGGGCGGTCTGGGCGTTGTCGCCGGTCAAAAGCGTCACCGAAAGGCCCAGATCATGGAGGGCGGCAATGGCATCGGCCGAGGTCTCCTTGATTCTGTCGGTGATGACAAAGATCGCCTGAGCGCTGTCGTCCCGGCCGGCGAATACAACGGTTGACCCTGATTCTTCAGCCTGTTGAGCCTTGGTCTCAAGCTGGTCGGGCACCATGGTGAAGTGGGATCGTCGCCCGACTCGCACCGCAACCGGACCGCTCTTCGACTCTGCGGTGGCGCTCACGCCGACACCGGGATGATTCACGAAGTCGCCGACGGAGGGGAAGGTCTCGTCGGCCGAGTCGGTTTCCTCGTAGGAGGCGATGGCCTGCGCAATCGGGTGTTCGGAGCGGCTTTCAACCGCCGCGGCCATCACACGAAGCTCAGGGTCGGGTGAACCATCGGCCGTTTGATACCCGGTCACGGTCATTTGGCCCGCGGTAATGGTGCCGGTCTTGTCGACTACGGCCACATCGATGGAACGGGTGTCTTCGAGAACCTCGCCGCCTTTGATGATCACTCCCAACTGGGCGCCGCGGCCGGTGCCGACCATGATGCCCAGGGGAGTGGCCAGTCCGAGAGCGCAAGGGCAGGCGATGATGAGTACCGCGACAGCGGCGGTGAAGGCGGGATCCGCCTCGCCGCCAATAAGCAGATGGGCAAGGAGGGTCACGAGGGCGATGGCAATCGCAACCGGAACGAATACCGAGGCCACACGGTCGGCCAGACGTTGAACCTCGGCTCTGCTTCCTTGCGCTTGGTTGACCAGTCGAATGATCTGTGAGAGGGCGGTGTTGGCCCCAACCTTGGTTGCCTCAACCACCAACGACCCGTTGGTGTTGACGGTGGCACCGACCACCTCGTCGCCCGGGCCGATGTCGACCGGAACTGGCTCTCCCGTGATCATGGAAGCGTCAACGGCCGAGAGGCCCTCGACCACGATGCCGTCGGTGGCGATCTTCTCGCCCGGGCGAACCAGGAATCGATGTCCGACGGCTAGCTGCTCAAGTGGGATCTCGGTACCGTCCTCCAACGTGGCGCTGTTGGCGCCCATCTTGGCCAGGGCTCGGATGGCGTCTCCCGATCGTCGTTTGGCTCGGCCTTCCAGCCACTTGCCGAGCATGATCAAGGTGATGATGACTCCGGCGGTTTCGAAGTAGATCGCGCCGTGACCATCGGAACTCTCCACTCCACGGGCAAGCTGCACCGCCGACCACCCCCAGGCCGACAACGTACCCATCGATACCAACGTGTCCATGTTCGACGATCGGTGGCGAAGATTCTTGAGCGCCGACACGTGAAAGTCCCGTCCTGACCAGAACACAACCGGGGTGGCCAGCGCGCCGGCCACCCACTGCCAGTTCTCGAACCGGAAAGCCGGAATCATCGAGATTGCTACCAGCGGAACGGTGAACGCGGCGGCGACCACCAGGCGTCGACCCATTTCGGCGAGGTGTTTCTCCGCCGCTTCGTCGGCCGTGCCGTCGTCGACGAGGTCGTAACCGAGACCCTCAATGACACTGCGGAACTCGTCGGCCCCAACCTGCTGGCGATCGAAACGAACGGTGGCTCGACCAGTGGCGAAATTGACATTGGCGTCGTCGACACCCTCAAGCTTCGTTAGTTTGCGCTGGATACGGTTGGAACATGCGGCACACGTCATGCCGTCAATCAGCAGCTCCGATTGAGAAGTGGCGATGGCGGTTTCGTCGGAAACTATGCCGGTATCAGTCATACCTACCATTCTAGACCTTCCAGTCGGCTGTAAGGTCAAGGCCTAAGGAGGTGCCTAGGGAGATTCAGTGTCGTCGTCGACAGCGATGACCTGGCATCGGTCGGGATCGGTGCAATTCGTTGGATCGAGTGACGCTGCCCGGTCGGCCATGCGCCGCAGTTCCCGATGAGTCTCCTGGAGGCGGCTGATTTGTTGTTGAACGTCGGCGATATGCCGCTCAAGCAGCGACCGCGTGTGTTCACAGGAGGTGGCGCCTTGATCCTTCAGTTCCAGAACGGAGGCGATTTCCGCCAGTGACAAACCTGACTGCTGGGCGTCGCGGATGAACCGGAGCCGTTCCAGTGCGGCAACGTCGTAGGCCCGATAGCCGCTTTCGGTGCGATCCGGCTCGCGTAACAAACTGATCGATTCGTAGTATCGGATGGTCTTGGTGGAAACGCCGGCTTGGTCAGCGAGCTGCCCGATTTTCATGGGACCATTTTACGCGTTTTAACACGCTGCCTACGTAGTTCGTCTACCCGTGACGGCAACTCTGGAGGTCACCGAGCACCGCCTGGGCCATTTCCGCCGCCGGTCGTCCGTAGGTGACCAGAAAGTCGGCGTGGTGAGCGTAGGGCTCAACGTGAAGGTCATGCATCGGGGCCACGGTGGTGGTCCATTGTTCGTATACCGACTGCTCGGTTCGGCCCCGCTCGTCGATGTCGCGTCGAAGGCGACGCTGGTAGCGGATGTCGGCCGGGCAATCCACAAAGACCCGATAGTCGAGCGAATCGCGAACCTCGGCGAATGAGAAGAGAAGGATGCCCTCGATGATGATGTAGTCGGTTGGCTCGATGATGTCGATCTTGCCGGATCTGGTGTGTGTGGTGAAGTCGTACACCGGGACCGCCACCTCAGTTCCCCGGTGCAGACCGTCGAGATGAGAGGTCAAGAGGGGAACGTCGAGCGAGTCGGGGGCGTCGAAGTTGACGAGGGCCCGTTGCTCGGTGGTCATGTGGGACAGGTCGTGGTAGTAGGAATCGAAACTGATGACCTTGCACCGAGAGTCGCCGAACAGTTTGCTGAGCTCTCGAGCCAGCGTGGTCTTGCCTGAACCGCTGCCGCCGCAAACGCCGATGATGGTGCTACCCGAAACCTCGTCCACGGGAAGGTAATGGTAGCCGACCTTCGTGGAATCGAGAGTTTCGCGATTTGTTCGTAAACCGTTCACGAGCTGACACCAGCGGTTCGTACTTTCACTGTCACAACATTCAAGTCACAACCGCATCGCTATCCCGGTGCGACCTAACAAAGAGGAGTACTCATGTTGTCACGCCCCAAGATGGTTGGCGCCGCTGCGGCGATGGTCGCTGTTTCGTTTCTCGGCCTGGCCCCGGCCGCAGCCGAAGGTAACGGCGAGCAGGCCAGTCGCCCCGCAATCTTCACCCCGACGCTGTACGCCGACGGTGAGGTCTACGGCACCAACCTCAACGGTCCGCTGCCTGCCCCCAATGCCAACAACCGTCACTCATTCGACGACCTCTACGTGGCCACCAACGGTGTTGAAGGCCAGATGCCGGTGGCCGAGGCTGCGCCGGGTCCCGACTACAACGGCGGTCGCTGGGCCGTGGTCGAGATCACCTGGGCCGACGGTGTTGAACCGGTTCTCCTGACCAGCAGCGATCAGGTGGACGCGTATGTCGCCGCCGGCAAGCTGACGACGCACGAGGCGGGCGTCTACTTCTCCTGCCCGCTCCTCCCGGTCAAGTAGCAGTTGACGTTCGTGTAGCGGCCGTGATCGCCCCCGGGGCATGCTGCGGACCCGGGGCGGCCGGCCGCTAAACATCGACCTGGCTCGTAAGGACACTATGGTTGGCACTGTGGTGAAAACACCGTGGTAGAGAACGCAACGGCAACCATCCTGGTCGTCGATGACGAACCGATGGTCAGAGAGGTGGTGGCCCGCTACCTCCAGGTGGAGAATTACCGCGTCGTCGAGCAGTCCGACGGGGCCGACGCCCGGCAATGGCTGGAACGCAATCGCCCCGATTTGGTTGTTCTCGACGTGATGCTGCCCGAGATCGACGGGTTCAACCTCCTCCGCTTCATTCGTTCGCAATGGGACATCCCCGTCATCATGCTGACGGCCAGGGCCGACGAGACCGACCGGGTTGTGGGCCTTGAATTGGGTGCCGATGACTACGTGGTCAAGCCGTTCTCGCCGAGGGAGCTGGTGGCTCGTGTCCGCAATGTTCTGCGCCGGTCGGTGGTCCGCCAGACAACGGGGCAGACGCTGCTCTCGTTTGACGGGCTCGACATCGATTTGGCCGCCCGTGAAGTGAGTGTCAACGGCGACGTGGTCGACCTTACGCCCAAGGAGTTTGACCTGCTGGTGGTTCTGGCTGAAGCACCGCGCCAAGTCTTCAGCCGCCGACAGCTACTGGAAACCGTGTGGGACTCCGCTCCCGAGTACCAAGATCCAGCCACCGTGACGGTGCATGTTGGTCGGCTGCGGCAAAAGATCGAGACGGATCCGGCCAGCCCCCGATGGATCGCCACGGCTCGCGGGGTCGGGTACCGCTTCGAACCCTAGATCGCGGCGGTCTTTACGGTATGCCTCTTCAGTTCAACATGACCGACCCATGGTCGATCGTTCTCGTGGCGGTGGTTTTCACCGCGTTGACGGCCGGTGCCGGCGTTGTGCTCCAGCGCCTGGCCATGCGCTTGCCGTCGCTTAGAACCCAGGTACTTGTGATCGCCCTGGTTGCCCTTTCGATCGGCGTACTGGCCGCAGTAAGTCTTGGGCGTTTGATGATCCTTGGCAGCGACGCTCTCGGCGCCGTTCTGGCGGTCCTGTTACTCATCGTGCCGTTTGTGATCGCCTTGGTGGTGGTGGCCACCGCTCCACTACGGCGGGCGGCCGCTCGAATCGAATCCACTCTGAATCGGTTGGAGGCGGGTGATCACTCGGCCCGGGTCAACATGAACCGGTCGGATGAGTTCGGCCGGGTGGCTCAGTCACTCGATCAACTCGGTTGTCAACTGGAGGCACTGGAGGTTCGACGGGCCGAGATCGAACAGGACCGCAACAGGATGGATCTGGAGCGCCGCACCTTGATTTCCAGCATCAGCCATGACCTGCGAACGCCGATCGGGGCGTTAAGAGCGGCCGTGGAGGCCATGCGTGATGGGCTGGCTCCCGATCCGCAGCGGTATCTCAAGTCGATGAGTCATGACTTGGTGGCCCTGTCGACTCTGGTTGACGACCTGTTCCTGCTTTCGCAGATGGATGCTGGGCTTCTCGAGATCAAACCGGAACTCGTCGACCTGGCCGAGCTGGCCGACGAAACCGCCGAAGCCTTGGCTCCTGTTGCCGACTCCCGCGGGATCAGCGTCGAGCTCCACTCGGAGAAGGCGGTGCCGGTACAAGGCAACGCCGCGGCTCTGGGGCGGGTGATGCGCAATTTGGTCGACAACGCCATACGCCACAGCCCCGATGGTGGGGCGGTGCAGATTCTCGTGAGCCCCGGTCAAACCGCCACGGTGCGGGTGGTCGACTCCGGCCCCGGGTTTCCCGACGAGTTCAAAGACCATGCGTTTGATCGTTTCGCCAGGGCCGACGCCAGCCGTACGCGAGGCCAGGGCGGGGCAGGTCTGGGGTTGGCGATCGCCAAGGGTCTCGTTGAAGCTCATCGGGGCACAATCCGAATCGACGGAGCCCCTGGCGGTCAGGTGGTTGTTGAGATTCCTTCGGCCTAGACCGGCCTACGTCCGGAGATTGCTGTGAATCGATCCGGTCTGCAACCATGGGGCCATGTCGAACGCAGGTCGTGAGCAAGACGGGAATTCGGTGCTGGTCGAGAACCACGGCGAAGGGGATGCTCGTTGGGTGATGGTGACTCTCAACCGGCCCCATCGTCGCAATGCGATCACCGGGCCGATGATGAATGCGCTGAGCAACGCCATCGACGAGGCCAGCGACGATGAAGCCGTGGCCGCTGTCGTATTACGAGGCGCCGATGGCGCTTTTAGCTCCGGAGTGGACCTTACCGAGCTTCAGGCCGGCCATCCCTGGGGGCCAACCTTCCGAGAGAGTCTGCAGCGGGCCCACGTGGCGCTCTACCGGTGCCGCTGTCCGATTGTGGTCGCCCTCGAACGCTACGGCATCAACGCTAGCGCGGCGTTGGCGATGGCGGGAGATCTGGTCGTTGCCGGGGAAGGATCCTTTGTGCAGGTGGGAGAGATCGCCATGGGGGCTCGAATTCCAATGAATGCCGCGTGGGTTCGTCTAAAAGCCGGTGAGAACGTGCTGGCCAGGATGGCGCTGATGGGTGATCGGATTCCCGCGGCTGAAATGCGCGATCTCGGCTTGGTTCATCATGTTGTGCCCGACGACCAGGTGATTGCCTCAGCCACCGCTCAGGCCGTTCGATTGGCCGGTTATCCTGCCGGAAGCGCTCGTCAGA
The DNA here is from genome assembly GCA_965216355.1 of Acidimicrobiales bacterium. GTDB lineage: Bacteria > Actinomycetota > Acidimicrobiia > Acidimicrobiales > SZUA-35 > JAHELU01. The sequence goes on along the minus strand of CBDCFR010000013.1, from coordinate 3,770,460 downwards.
TAAAGGCCGACATCCGAGCTCGACAGGACATCGACCCGAAAACCTGGTTCAGCGGGCCACCAAGCCCGTCGTTGTTGTCGGCGCCGCAACTGCGGGAGTAGACAGCCGAACAGCTGAGTAAAAAGGCCGGCTGCATAAATATGTAGACACTTGAATGACTCTGCAGTATCGTTGGCGGGGTGTCTAACAGCGGAAGCGACGGCAATGTGACTTCGACTGGCTCCAGCGGTCCTCAATTTCGGGTCGGCGTGGTTGGAGCCTCTGGCTACACCGGGGCCGAGCTGATGCGCCTATTGGCCGGTCATCCCAACTTCGCCCTTGAGGTTGCCACCGGCGATTCCAAGGCCGGCACCGCCATCGCCGATCTTTACCCAAGTTTGGCCGTCGCCTATCGCGACCGGTTGTTCGAGCCCTATAGCCCGGACGCTGTAGCCGGTCTCGACGTGGTGTTCTGCGGACTTCCCCACGGGGTGAGCATGGGTGTCATCCCCGAAATCATCGACGACGTGGGCATCGTGGTCGACTTGGGGTCCGACTTTCGGTTGAAGGACGAGCAGCTGTATCCGGACTGGTACGGCGCCGAGCACACCTTTCCCGAGCTGCTCCCCGAAGCGGCGTACGGCCTGCCTGAACTGTTCCGATCCGACATCGCCGCCGCTCGACTGATCGCAGCCACGGGCTGCAACGCCGCCACTGCAACCTTGACCCTGGCGCCTTTTCTGGCCGCCGAGCTGATCGAACCGGATGGCATCGTGATCAACCTCATCACCGGCGTGAGCGGGGCCGGGCGTCCACCAAAACCCGACACCACGTTTTGTACCGTCGACGAGAACGTCACCGCGTATGGTCTGTTGACTCACCGCCATACCCCCGAGATCGAACAGGCCCTGACGGCCTCGACCGGCCAGGAAGTCTCGGTTCTGTTCACGCCGCATCTTGTTCCGATGAACCGAGGCATTTTGGCGAGTTGCTACGGCCGTCCGACCCGGGCTATCAGCTCCGAAGAGGCGCTGGAGGCCATGGCCGACTACTACCGCGATGAGCCGTTTGTGCTGGTTGATGAGCGCAGCCCGTCGACGAAGGCCGTGGCCGGGTCGAACGCCGTGCATCTGACGGCTCGCGTCGATCCGAGAACCGGCATGGTGATGGGTATCGGGGTGCTCGACAACCTTATGAAGGGGGCCTCGGGCATGGCCGTACAGTGTGCCAACATCGCCACCGGAGTCTCTGAGACCGCTGGACTGTCCACGATCGGCGTGTATCCATGAGCTCATCCGACACCGACCACTCAGCTCTGAAGATCAGCGCTCCAAATGAGCGGGGCTTCTCGCCGGAGCTCCGAGCCAAGGCCCTTATCGAGGCGCTGCCGTATCTGCAGCGTTTCCGGGGCGCCATCATGGTGGTCAAGCTCGGTGGCAATGCCATCGTCGACGACGAGGTGATGCGCACCTTTGCCGAAGACATCGTGATGCTGCGGTCAGTTGGCCTTAAACCGGTGGTGGTCCACGGCGGCGGTCCCCAGATCGGCGATCTTCTTTCCCGACTGGGGAAGGAAAGCGAGTTTCGCAACGGCCTCCGAGTCACCGACGCCGAGACCCTTGAGGTGGCCCGGATGGTTCTTGTCGGCAAGGTTGGTCGCGACATCATCGGTCATATCAATATGCACGGTGCGTACGCCGTCGGCATGTCGGGTGAAGACGGTCGCCTGATCGTGGCCAACCAACGCGATCCAGAACTTGGCCTGGTAGGTGACGTGAAGGAGGTCCACCCCCAGATGCTGGAGCGCCTGTTGGCCGAGGATCTGATCCCGGTGGTTTCCTCGATTGGCGTCGACCCCGACGGCCAGCCGCTCAACATCAATGCCGACACCGTGGCCGGAGCACTCGGTGGAGCGCTACAGGCCGAGAAGGTCGTGTACCTCACCGACGTCCCTGGACTCCTCAGCGACATCAACGATCTCTCGTCGGTTGTCGCTCGCTCCGATGTCCGCAGCCTGCAAGCCCAAATCGATTCAGGGCAGATCTCCGGGGGTATGGCCCCCAAGGTCCAGTCCTGTATCGACGCGGTCAACGCCGGGGCCCGTAGCGCCCACTTGCTTGATGGGCGGGTACCGCATGTCATCCTTCTTGAGCTCTTCACCGATGCCGGTATCGGCACGATGATCACGCCCGCCGACTAGATTCGCCCGTTCTTCCCACCTCACACTGGAGCCGAGTTCTTGTCCAGCCAATCCAACAGCCAATCCCCGGCGCGGCAGCATGTTGACGCCGTCAAACCAGCCGAAGGTCTCGATCGATGCCCCCTGATGCCCACGTACGGGCCTCCCTCGGTGCAGTTCCTCCGCGGCGAGGGCCCCTACCTGTGGGACAGCGAGGACACCAACTACCTGGACTTCTTGTCCGGGCTGGCCGTCACCTCACTTGGTCACAGCCATCCGGCCGTCACTGCGGCGATCGCCGATCAGGCCCAGCGGCTATTGCATGTGTCGAATCTCTACGCCACCGAACACAACGCCGAGGTGGCCACAACGCTCGACCGCCTGGTCGGCGATGGTCAGCCGGCCGGGGGACAGGTGTTCTTCTGCAACTCCGGCGCCGAGGCCAATGAAGCCGCCATCAAGCTGGCCCGTCGATATGGCGGGCACGGACGTCACGTGGTGGTGTCGGCCTACCAAAGTTTCCACGGGCGCACCCTGTCGACGCTGGCCGCAACCGGCCAACCCAACAAATGGGAGGCCTTCCAGCCGTTGCCCGAGGGGTTCCGCCACGTCGTGTGGAACGATCTCGGCGAGCTTGAGGCCAATCTTGACGAAACCGTGGCTGCGGTGCTTCTCGAGCCGGTTCAAGGTGAGGGTGGGGTCAATCCGGCAACAATGGAGTACTTCTCCGGCGTCCAAGCACTGTGTCAGGAGCGAGACATCCTGTTCATGGTGGATGAGGTTCAGACCGGCTTGGCTCGCACGGGTCGCTGGTTCGGTTTCCAGCACTTCGGCATCTCACCCGATGTTGTCACGATGGCCAAGGCGCTGGGCAATGGCATGCCGATCGGCGCCTGCTGGGCCAAAGCTTCCGTGGCTTCCGCCTTCAAGCCCGGCGATCACGCCACGACCTATGGTGGTCAGCCGTTGGCCACGGCGGCGGCCCGAGCCGTGCTTTCGACCATGCAGGCCATCGACGCCCCGAAACGGGCGGCCGAGATGGGGCAGGCACTCATGACCGCCCTGAAGAAGATCCCGGCGGTGTCCGAGGTTCGGGGCCTGGGTCTGTTGATTGCGGCCGAACTCGACGGTGTCGACGCTCGCGATGTGGCCGCCGAATGCATGCGGGAAGGTTTGGTGGTCAACGGCGTTACCCCGACCGCGCTCCGACTCGCACCACCGATCATCATCGACGAGAGCCACATCGCGGCCGCAGTGAACAAACTCTCCAGCTCGATCGACACCGTCGCTGAGCAGGCCGCTGCTTCCCGGGAGGCCTGATCGATCATGCGACACTTCCTTGAGATCGACGATGTCTCACCCACGGAGCTACGGGAGATCCTTGACCTTGCCGTCACACCGGTGGCCGACCTCGATCCGGTCCTCGCCGGACATGGCGTAGCCGCCTACTTCGCCAAACCATCGGCCCGAACCCGCAACTCAACCGAAATGGCCGTGGTTCAACTCGGTGGCCACCCGGTATACATCACCGCCGATGAGCTTGGGATCGACAAGCGGGAGTCGGCCGAAGACGTCACCAGGACGCTGGCCTGCTACCACCAAGCCATCTGTGCTCGGGTGTTCGGCCATGACCTGCTGGAACGCATGGCTGCCCTTGATGCGGTTCCAGTTGTGAACCTACTGTCCGACGGCGGACATCCACTGCAGGCGATCGCCGATGTATTGACCATCGAGGCCATCATGGGCCCCATCGGCGGCCAGCAGATCACCTATGTCGGCGATGCCAATAACGTGGCCCGCTCCTTAGTTCTGGCCGTTGGCGCATTGGGCGGCACGGTGACGGTTGCCGCCCCTCCTGATCGACGCTTCAACGAGATCGACACCGACCGCATCGCGGCGGCCGGCGCCGAGTTCTTCTACCTCGACCGACCCGAGAACGTTGCCGACGCCGACGTCGTCTACACCGACACCTGGATATCGATGGGCCAGGAGGACGACCGCAAGCGGCTGCTGCAAACCTTTGAGGGCTTTCAGGTTGATCAGAAGATGATGGACCGAAACCCCGACGCGGTGTTTATGCACTGTCTTCCGGCCCACCGCAACGAGGAGGCGACCGATGCCGTCCTCGATGGTGAGCAGAGCCGCATCTGGCAGCAGGCGGCCAACCGGCTTTCGGCGGCTCGTGCAGTCTTGGCTTGGCTGATCGCCGCCAATGGCGGACCAAAGCCCAGGGCCTAGTAGGAGGGACCGATCATGGCCGTCAGCAAGGCCCAACGACAACATCGCATTACCCGGCTTCTGGCCGACCATGAGGTCACGAGTCAAGGACAGCTTGTTCAGCTCCTTGAGGGGGCCGGAGTCACCGCCACTCAGGCCACCGTTTCTCGTGATCTCGACGAGTTGGCCGCGGTGAAGGTGCGAGTGCCCGGGGGAGCCACGGTCTACGCCATTCCCGAACTCCCCACCGAGCAGCTCGCTCCCGTTGATCACCTTCGTCGCATGCTGGGGGAGTGGCTGGCCGAGGTTACCCGCAGCGGGGACTTGGTGGTGATCCGTACGCCGCCGGGCTCGGCCCACGTAGTGGCCTCGGCGCTCGATCGATCAGGGATCGAAGATCTGATCGGGACGGTGGCCGGAGACGATACTCTGCTGGCGGTAGCCGCCGAGGGCCGGGGCGAGGCTTTGGTGAAACATCTCATCGAGACCGCCGGTCTCACCTAGCCGTAGCCCTCAATTGCAGTCAATCGAGAAGTTCAAGAGAAGTCCAAGAGAAGTTAGAGAAAGAGAAGTCGAATCCGATGAGCGCGTCTGAATCTACGAGCCGGGAATCAGTGAAGAAGGTGGTTCTGGCCTACTCCGGTGGCCTCGACACCTCTGTGATCCTCCGCTGGCTGCAGGAAGAGTATGAGTGTGAGGTGGTTACGTTCACCGCCGACCTTGGCCAGGGCGAGGAGCTGGAGCCGGCTCGCACCAAGGCACTGGCCATGGGTATCCCCGAGTCGTCGATCTATATCGACGATCTGCGTGAGGAGTTCGTGCGCGACTTCGTGTTCCCGATGTTCCGGGCCAACACGATCTATGAGGGCGAATACCTTCTCGGCACGTCGATCGCCCGCCCGCTCATCGCCAAACGACTGGTGGAGATCGCGGCCGAACAGAACGCCGACGCCGTGAGCCACGGCGCTACCGGCAAGGGCAATGATCAGGTGCGGTTCGAGTTGGGCGCCTATGCCCTCAATCCCGACATCAAGATCATCGCCCCCTGGCGGGAGTGGGACCTGATGAGCCGGGAACGGCTCCTGGCCTACGCTGCCGAACACAACATCCCCATCGAGATGTCGCGGGGGGCCAAGTCGCCGTTCTCGATGGACGCCAACATGTTGCACATCTCCTACGAGGGTGGTCCGCTCGAGGATCCATGGACCGAGCCGCCATCGGAGATGTGGCGCTGGTCGGTATCGCCCGAACACGCTCCGAACGATCCCACCTATTTGGAGCTGGAGTATCGAGCCGGTGACATCGTGGCCATCGACGGCCAGGAGATGACTCCCGCCCAGGTGCTCATGCACCTCAACGAGGTGGGTGGGGCCAACGGCGTTGGTCGGATCGACATCGCCGAAAACCGATATGTCGGCATCAAGAGCCGCGGCGCCTATGAGACACCCGGTGGCTCGATCATGATGCGTGCCCACCGGGCCATTGAGTCGATCACGCTCGACCGGGAAGTGGCTCACCTCAAGGACGAGCTGATGCCCAAGTACGCCACCGTCATCTACAACGGATATTGGTGGAGCCCGGAGAGGCAGATGTTGCAGACCGCCATCGACTGGAGCCAGCAGGCCGTGAACGGCACTGTGCGGGTCAAGCTCTACAAGGGCAACATCGACATCGCGGGGCGCAAGTCCGACGATTCGTTGTTCGACGCCAACATCGCCACCTTCGAGGACGACGGTGGAGCGTACGACCAGGCCGACGCCGAAGGTTTCATCAAACTCAACGCGCTGCGACTTCGCACGCTCGCGGCCAAACGTGGTCCGGCGTCGGTTGGCGGTCATAACCTGAGGACCGGATCATGAGCGGCTCTGGTAACGGCGCCCCGCCGGGTGAACCCGGGAAAACGCTGTGGCATGGCCGGTTCGAGGACGGCCCAGCCGAGGCTTTGATGGCTTTTACTGCCAGCATCCCGTTTGATATCCAACTGGCTGACCAGGACGTGCGGGGGTCGATGGCCCATGTCCGTGGCCTGGCTCGAGTTGGCTTGTTGACCGAGGACGAGGCTCAGTCGATCCTGGCCGCGCTGGAACAGACCGGAGGCGAGCTGGCCGATGGGTCCTTCAACCTGATCGAGAGCGATGAGGACATCCACACCGCCATCGAACGTCGGGTCACGGAGATCGCCGGTGACGTCGGTGGCAAGCTGCACACCGGACGTAGCCGCAACGATCAGGTGGCCACGGCGTTCCGGTTGTGGGTCAAGCAGGCCCTGATCGAAACCGCGGGACGCGTGCTCGACTTCCAGGCCGTGCTGGTGACCAAAGCCAAAGAAGCAGGCGGCGCATACTTGCCCGGCTACACCCACTTGCAGCGGGCGCAACCGGTACCGCTGGCCCATCACCTGGCCGCCCACGCTTGGGCCTTCGGACGCGATGTCGACCGGATGATCGACGCCGTCAATCGCCTCGACGTGTCGCCGCTGGGAGCAGGGGCGCTGGCCGGTTCATCGCTACCGCTTGATCCGGCCGGTACGGCCGTCGACCTGGGCTTCGCTCAACCGTTTACCAACTCCCTCGACGTCACCAGTGACCGGGACTTCGTGGCCGAGGCACTGTTCGCGCTGGCTCTGCTCGGTATTCACCTGTCCCGGATGGGGGAGGAGTACGTGTTGTGGTCGTCGCAGGAGTTTGGTTTCGTCACTCTCGACGACGCCTACGCCACTGGCTCCTCGATGATGCCGCAGAAGAAGAACGCCGATATCGCCGAGCTCACCAGAGGTAAGAGCGGCCGTCTGATCGGCAATCTCACCGGTCTTTTGGTGACCTTGAAGGGACTGCCTCTGGCCTACAACCGCGATCTCCAGGAAGACAAAGAGGCGCTGTTTGACTCGGTTGAGCAGGTGCGCCTCGCTCTGCTGGCCTTCGGCGGGATGGTGGAAACGTCGACCTTCAACACCGACGTGATGGCCGAGGCGGCCGACGATCAGATGGCGCTGGCTACCGATCTAGCCGAGATCCTTGTCGAGGGTGGTATGCCGTTCCGGGAGGCCCACGGTGTGGTCGGCGGCCTGGTGCGAGATTCGTTGAGCCGAGGGGTTCCTCTGTCGGACTTGGTGGGCGGCCATCCGGCGTTCCCCGATTCCGTGGCCTTCCTGTTCGCCCCCGGCGCAGCGGTTTCGCGACGGAATAGCCCTGGTGGCGCCGGTCTCGGGCCTGTAGCCGATCAGCTTAAACAGCTCGATGCCGAGGTTGAACGGGCCCAGTCCCGGCTTCGCACCGTGGCGTCGTCGCTTGATGACTGACCGGTTGCCTTCTGGGGTTCGATGGCAGCGCTGAACGCCGGACAGTGGCGCGAGCTGCTCACCGGACGCGCTTCGACCGTGGCTCCTCGACTGCTCGGGGCCACGATTGCCGTTGGCGATCGTAGTGGTCGCATCGTCGAAGTTGAGGCCTACGAAGGAACCGACGATCCGGCCAGTCATGCCTTCCGAGGCCCGACGCCGCGAACCGAGGTGATGTTCGGGGCACCGGGGCACCTCTATGTGTATCTGAGTTATGGGGTGCACTGGTGCGCCAACATCGTGTGTCACGGTGAGGGCACGGCTGGGGCCGTGCTGCTGCGAGCCATTGAGCCGCTGACCGGAATCGACGACATGTGGGCTGACCGTCCAGCAGCCCAGAAACCAACCGACCTCGGATCGGGTCCAGGAAAACTCTGTGCCGCCCTCGGCATCGTCAAGGACCACAACGCCACCGACCTCCTTGCTCGCTCGGCTGAGGTTCGCCTGAGCGGGAGCGCTCAGAGGCCGACCGCAGATGACCTGGTCACCGGTCCTCGGATCGGCATCTCGAAGGCGGTGGATCGGCCTTGGCGATTTGGCCTGGCTTCCAGCGCTCACCTCTCCCGCCCGTTCACCTGACCGAGCCGGCCCCGCACCTCATGAAATCTTGTATCAACCGTTCCGTTTTGGCGTCTTTCTTATGGCCAAACTCAGGGACGGTTTCGCATGACAGGATCACAGAACGCCGACGGCATAAACAAGCTGACGCTCCTACTCAAGGCGATTGGTGGAGTTCTCGCCGGCGCCGCTGCGTTGATCGGAGCACTGACGGCAATCGGGTACTTCGACGACACGTCGGCGCCGTCGACCTCGGCTCCTGAACAGACTGTCACTGTCGTGGACACGACGCCGGCTACCGGTACAGCGTCGTCCCAGCCCGCAATGACCCAGGTACAGCCCGTGGCCGCCCCCGAACGAGCGCCAGTCAACCTCTTCTATGGCGGTGACTTCGACGGTTGTCTCCTCTCGATCTCGGTCTCGATCGGCGACAAGACAGTGCTCCCGGCCGGGAACACCTTTCCCATGCAAGACGTGCTGACCGGTACCCAGGAGTATGCGATCTTCGGAACCATCGCCTGCCCGACCGCAGGCCAATGTGAGGCCAGCGGCTCAGGTTTAGTCGATGTGGTTCCCAACCGGACGTTCAGTATTGACTGGATGAACGTCGCCTTCGCCGCGTGTGACGTGACCCTTACGGCGTTGTAGGCGGTTGCGGCAGGGCCATCGGCTAGCCGCCGCGGTGTTTGAAGCTGTCGCGACGGAAGCTGTAGAGAGCGTCGGGGTCGACGGCGACGTCGACAACAGCTGGGGCGCCGCAAGCCAAGGCGGCCTCAACCGCGGGAGCAACCTCTGCGAGCTTGTCGGCTCTGAAGCCTTTTGCTCCGTAAAGTTCGGCCAGTTTGTCGAATGGTGGACTGGAGACGTCGGCACCAATGTAACGTCCGTTGAAGAAGTCGCGTTGGTAGGCCTTCTCGGCACCCCAGCACTGGTTGTTCAACACCACGGTCACGGTGCTGATCCCGTTGTCGACGGCGGTCGATAGCTCCGAGGTGGTCATACCGAACCCTCCGTCTCCCATGAGACTCACGACCGGCCGATCGGGGCAAGCGAGTTTTGCCCCGAGCCCACAGGCGAATGAGAAGCCCACGAGACCAAAGTCGAGCGGCGTGAACAGACTGCCCGGTGTGTGATAGTCGAGCCCATCGTGGGCTTGGAGACAAAGTGTGCCGGCGTCCAACGTGATGATGGCGTCGGCGGGCAGGACCGACCGCAGTGCCTTAAAAACTCCAGCAGGTTGAGCCGGGTCGCTGGCCGGCGCATTGGCGTCACGGTCGGCGAGATACTGAGCTCGTTCCGCCACGAATTCCTCGGTCCAGGCAGCCCGAGCTTCGTCGGCTTGCGATCCAAGAGCCAGGCGCTCACGGGCCTCGGGAAGAGCCGTGGTCAAGGCTTGGGCGGCAGCCACCGCATCTGACCAGATACCGATCTCCACGGGAAAGAAGCGTCCGATGGCGGTGGGCTCAAGCTCAACGTGAATGATCTTGGCCTCGGGGTTGACGTTGTCGTAGGAGTAGAACGTGGAGTTGAAACCCATGCGGGTGCCGAGGGCCAGGATGACATCGGCTTCCTGCATCTGGCGAGACGCCACCACGTTGCCGCGTGGCCCCATCTGACCACCGTTGAGTCGATAACCGTGCGGTATGGCATCGCCGTGGCCGGGTGACGTGACGATAGGGCAGCCGACGGCTTCGGCCAGAGCCAGCGCAACCTCGGCCGCTCCTGGTCCGCTGTTCTTGATGCCACCGCCGGTGACAATCACGGGGCGCTCGGCCTGAACCAGTAGCTCGGCGGCAGTGGTAATCGACGCCGGATCAGGACCTGGCAAAGACTGGTTTCGATAGCGACCCGGGGTTTGCATCGGAGCAAACGAGGATTGAGCCGACAATACATCCCGCGGCAGGTTGAGCTGCACTGGCCCTCGACGGTGCGAGAGTGCCACCCGGAAGGCTTCCCTCACCATTTCCGGCACCCGGTCGACCGACGGCGCCGTCCATACCTTCTTGGTCACAGGGGCGAACAACGCCTGCTGATCGATCTCCTGAAACGCATCTCGATAGACGTGCCCGGAAGCCAATGCTCCGGCGATGGCAACAACGGGGGAGTAGGCGGCCTTGGCCTGGGCCAAACCCGTGATGAGGTTGGCCGCTCCGGGCCCGTTCTGGCCCGCCAGAATCACACCAGCCTGGCCGCTGGCCCGGGCATAACCATCGGCCATGTGGGTGCCGGTTCGTTCGTCGTGGACGCCGATGAAACACACGTCGTCAGCGTCATACAGCGCGTCGAATATCTCCATCGTCGCCGACCCGATTAGCCCGAACACGTGGCTGACACCCTCGGCCCGAAGGGCCTCAACGGCGGCCTGGCCCCCCGACATCGTGGTGCGCGGCTCGCCGTGCTGGGAGGGGTCAACCATTGATGATTCCTTCGAGAAAGTTGATGATGGGATCGACAAAGGCCCGGTGATCTTCCAACAACCCAAGATGCTGATACCGCTCGACCACGAGGACCGAGGCTCCGTCGATCTCGTCGGCAATTGCGTGGCTCATCGCCGGCGTGCTACCGGAATCGTTCTCCCCGGTCAGCACGAACGCAGGAGCGACCACGGCGGGATCGGGCTCGATCAGCTCCCGCACGCCGTGAGCCAGAGCCCAGGTGGCCTGGGCGTAGCTTTCGGGGTCGGCTTGTAGCCGCCAAGCGCGAACCAGGTCCTCCTGTTCCGGGTGCTCGGCCAGGTGACCAGGCGTGAACCAGCGCACCAGGGCGGCGTCCATCGTGGCCATTGCCCCTAGATCCCGCACCGCTGCCGCTCGGGCCTCAACAGCCTCCTGGCCCTTCTCGCCCCGGTCGTGGGGTGAGGAGACAATCGCGAGCGAGGCCACCCGCTCTGGATAGTCCAGGGCAAACCGGCGGTTGATCATGCCCCCGATTGAAAATCCGACGATGTGGGCCTGGTGGTGGCCGAGCTCGTCTAGGAGCTGGGCCAGCTGGATTGCATAACCTTCCAGCGATGCCGGTTCCAGGTCGGCCGGAACCGGGGCGCTGTGGCCGTGCCCATAGAGGTCGTAGGTGATGGTGCGATAACGCTCGGCAAATGGAGCTAATGCGTGGTCCCACAACTCCTGGCTGAGCCCAAGACCGTGGATTAACACGACGGGATCATCCGGCGTTTCGGCATCGCCACCAGGCCCGAACACCCTGAACGCTGTGCCGTCGGATGCCCTACCGGTTGAAAATGGCCTGGGAGTATCGCCGCTCATGTGAACTCAGGCAAGACCTGGTCGATGAACAGCTGCAAGGAACGCTTTTGCACGTCATGATCGAGTCCCATCGACGCATAGTAGATGAACGAGTCGATCCCAAGCCCTTCGTAGGCCTTGAGTTTCTCGATCACGTGGTCGGGAGAGCCGAACATCAGGTTCTTCTCCAACATGTCGGGGTCGTAGCGGAAGTTGCCTTCCAGCTGTTCGGGAGCGACGGCCTCGGGGAAGCCGTTGACCACATCGCCCTTCTTCAGCATGAGGTTGCCGAACAGTCCGAGGATGTTGCGGACCGCCGCCATGGCCGCCGCTCGGTCGGCTTCGTTGTCATAGACCGCGGCGTGACGCATCACCGCCCAGCGGCCGTCGAACTTGCCGCCGTTGGCTTCGATCGCCGAGTCGAGCCGACCTCGGTATTCCTCCACCTCGGAGAACGGATGGGTAAGCGGCCAGCTCAAGATGTTGCAGTCGTTGGCCACGCCGTAGTCGAAGGTGACCGGGGCACGAGCCGCCACCCACATGGGAACCTCGTTCTGGATCGGCTTGGGGCACGATGTGGCCGACGGGAACTGCCAGAACTCCCCGTCGTGCTCCACGTCTCCCTTCCAGAGCTCTCGCAGCAGCGGCAGCATCTCCTGGGTGTAGCGGTAGCTATCAGGTTGCTGCAGACCCGGTTTCATCCGGTCGAACTCGCGTTGATAGGCCCCCGAGCCGACGCCCATCTCAAGGCGGCCACCCGAGAGCAGATCGGTCATGGCCGCCTCGCCGGCCAGGTTGATCGGATGCCAGTAGGCGGTGTTGACCACCCCGACGCCAAGCCGGATGTTGCTGGTGTGTTCACCCCACCAGGTCAGCAGTTGGAAGGGGTTGGGGGCGATGGTCATCTCGATGGCGTGATGCTCGGCGGCCCAAGCAACCTCGAATCCCGCTTCGTCGGCCATCTTGACCATGTCGAGCGTGTGATCCCGCACGGCGATCATGTCGGTGTCGGGTGAAACACGTTCCATGTTGACCGCAAGATGAAACTTCATGCTGTTCTCCGTTCGGTTCTGATCTTGGTCGGGCTGATCAGCAGATCAGCGAGGGACAAAGGGACTGGCGATCGGCTCGTCGGACAGGTTCATCCACACCGTCTTCGGGCGGGTGTAGTCGTACATCGCCTGGAGTCCGGCTTCGCGGCCGTAGCCGCTCATCTGTACGCCTCCGAAGGCGGCGATGGGCGAGATGACGCGGTAGGTGTTGACCCAGACGATGCCCGCCCTGATCGCTCGCGACATGCGTAGTGAGCGAGCGGAATCGGTGGTGAAGATTCCGGCGGCCAGTCCGTGTCTGGTGTCATTGGCCAGCTCGACGGCCTCCGTCTCGTCGGCGAATCGTTGCACGCTGAGCACCGGGCCGAACAGTTCGGTGTCGACGATCGTCATGTCTTGCCGAGGACATTCGATGATGGTCGGTGGATAGAAAAGACCGTCGGCCAGCTCCGGCGGCAGTACCTCGGTGCTCAGGCGCTCACCGCCGGTGAGAAGGCGCCCGCCTTCCTCAATCGCCAACGCCACCTGCTCTTCGATGTGGGCGAGCTGCCCGGAGGTGCATAGCGGACCCATGTCGGTGCCTTCATCCGACGGAGCGCCAACCTTGATCCCGGCCACAACCTTCCGCATCCGAGTGAGGAACGCGTCGGCAATGCCCTCCTGAAGGTAGAGGCGTGATCCAGCCACACAACTTTGGCCGGAGGCGGCAAAGATCCCGGCCACCGAGGCGTTGACAGCACTTTCGAGATTGGCGTCGTCGAATACGATGAACGGCGATTTGCCGCCAAGCTCCAGCGACACCTGAGCGTAGTTCTCCGCCGAGTTCCTGATGATGTGCTGAGCTGCCGTCGGACCTCCGGTGAAGGCCACCTTGGCCACCAACGGGTGGCTGGTCAACGCTCGGCCGCACACCTCGCCGTGGCCGGTGACGATATTGATCACGCCGTCGGGGATCCCGGCCTCGGCCACAAGCTTGCCGAACTCCAGTAGGGGAGCAGAAGCATGCTCGGAGGCCTTCAACACAATGGCGTTGCCGGCGGCCAAGGCCGGGCCGATCTTGGTGGCGCTCAAGAACATCTGCGAGTTCCATGGCACGACGGCCGCGACCACCCCAACCGGTTCGCGCAGCGTGAATGCCATGAGATCAGGTTTGTCGATAGGGAGCGTCTCGCCGTTGATCTTGTCGGCCGCTCCACCGAAGAACGAGAAGTACTCGGCGATGTATCGGGCCTGCCACCGGGTCTCCTTAAACAGCTTGCCGGTGTCCCTGGTTTCGATTTGGCCAAGCCGTTCGGATGCGTCGGCGACCGCCTGTCCCAGTCGACCAACCAGCCGACCCCGCTCGGTGGGGGTCAACGTCGACCATGGCCCCTCATACATAGCTCGGTGGGCGGAACGCACACCCCGATCGACGTCGGACTCAGTGGCCTCGGGGACCGAAGCCCAAGCCTCGCCGGTGGATGGGTCGAAGCTGACGAAAGTCGCTCCGTCGCTGGCAGCGCTCCACTCGCCATCGATCAGCATCTCCAGCTGAACCAGTTCGGAGCGGTTGTCGTTCTCGGCCATTAATCGGATTGTATGGCAGGGGCCTACTATTGGTAAATCGAAACTATCTGCAGTTATGATTCGGGATTGTTGAAGTTGATTCGCTGGCTCCATAGACCAAGCGGACTGGAAAAGAAGAGTCACCGATGCAACTCGAGACACTGGAAACCTTCCTGGCAATCGTTGAGGAAGGCAGCCTCGTCAAAGCCGCCCGTCGGCTGCACGTCAGCCAATCAACTGTGACCACACGACTGCGCTCCTTGGAGGAAGAAGTCGGCCAGTCGCTGATTCACCGCTCCAAATCCGGGGCCGCCCCCACCGCCGTCGGCCAAAGACTGCAACGGAACGCGGCAACGATGATCGAGTTGTGGGCCCAAGCCCGACGCGACGCCTCCCAACCCGACGCCGTCACCGATATCTGTCGAGTGGTATGTGATCCGGACCTCTGGCCGGAGTTGGGATCACTCCTGGTGAAGTTGGCGGCCGATAACTCGGCGGCGCTGGCAGTGGCCGGTCTCTACGAGGGTCACGATCGTGCGAACGTTCTTACCCATGGCGCGGCAGATGTGTCGATTACCTACCGCCCGCCGCCATCGAGCGCCGGTATCGAGGTCTTTCCTTTGGGAGCCGACGAGTTGATCCTGGTGGCCACAAACGTCAATGCCCCAATCCGGTTCAATCCCAGCTACGCCCTGGTGGCCGCCGGCGACGAGTTCGCGCTCTGGCATGACGCCACCTACGCCGATGCCGGCATTGCCCGTGTGGGTCTTGGATCAGCATCTCAGGGATTGGCCTACCTGATGACCTGCATCAGCCAGGGCCAGGAGGGTTCGGCGTACATTCCCCGCCGCCTCGTTAGACCACAACTGGAGGAAGGCTCGCTTCACGTGATCGAGGACGGTCCCATCTTCCGACGTGAGATCTACTTGGGGGTCAGAGCCGAGGTTGTCAACCGTTGGTCATGGTTTTCCGATGCCGTCGCCCGTCTTCAGAACTCACTTCTCTAGCGAGCCGCTTGCGGTCGGACCGCCTAGATCGGAAGCCGGTGGTCGGACGGCACACCTCGGGGCATGGTCCGACCACCGGTCCGTGAGTCCTTCACGCGCCCAGCCGCATGATGCGCAGAATGCGGTTGAAGGGTCCTTGCAAGGACATCTTGGCCGGCACAACCGAATCGGACATTGCCGAAGCTGACCGTGCCAGGAGGTTCTCATCGAGTGGGGAGAGGTTTTGAGTGGTAATCAGGCCATCGGATTGGCCTTGACCCACCTTGAGGATTTGTCGTAGGGCTACCATCAGCCGGATGGACCAATCGTCAGCCTCGCCGTTTCGTGTCGCCACTGATCCGAGCCGCTTCGAATCAGCCGCTGGTGGGCTCGACACGGCGGTTTCGCATCTCCAAGCGGCCGTGATTCCCCATTCCCAGGAATCTAGTCGTGACGAAATATTGAGGTTTTGCGAGGCTCATAACGACGCCCTGTACCGGTCGTCGCTCACCGGTCATCTCACAGCGTCGGCGTTTGTGGTCGACGTGACCTCGAGTTCCGTGGCCCTGATTCACCACCGCAAGCTCGATCGCTGGCTGCAGCCCGGCGGTCATGCCGATGGGGAAGGAAACCTGCTGCTCGTGGCCGCCACCGAGGTTGCGGAGGAGATCGGGCTGAGCGGGCTGTCGTTTGTTTTGCCGGCGTTCGATATCGACATCCACGCCATTCCGGAACGAGGCGAAGTGCCGGCCCATCATCATCTTGATCTTCGGTTCCTAGCGCTGGCCGACGGGACTCCCGACATCACCGGCAACGATGAAACGAACGACGCGGGATGGGTGCCTCTGGGTGATGCACGCATGAACGACGGGGTAGCGGTGCGTGGTGCCGCCGGGCGGGCTGTCGAGCTGGCTGCGGCGCTCGGCTAATCAAACAGCAGCTAGTCAAACAGGCAGCTGATCAAACGTCGGTGGGGGAGACGCAGGAGTACATCTCGTTGGTATTGGCGAAGCGAGTGATTCGCTTGTCCAACCGCTCGCTCACGCCCGTATCGGTGATGGTGAAGGGCTGGTCGGGGTCTTCCACGATGCGGTCGGCATAGCGGAACCGATCGTCGATTAGAACCTGCCAGTCGTCAAGCCAGGCCGTCGTGATTTGCGCATCGCGTTCGCCTTCGGGCGACAGTTGCCGAAGGTCATCAACCATGGTTTGGAAGCGAGACGTGCTCGCATCAATCTGGCTGGACCTCTCCGCCGGATCGGCCGCGTTTTGGGCGCTGGGAAGTTCGGCTACATCGGCAACGGCATCGAGGCACAACGCTTCGGCGTCGGCCGTCCACGCCTTGTCGGACAGAAGGTCGGGCGGCTCCCGGTCGGCGGCGCCGGAGAAGATGTAAACCCATACACCGAACGAGGCGAACATGGCGACGATGGCAAGGTACTTTCCGTACTTTCCAACCTGGGCGATCACGAGTTGACTCTACCGATTGCCACCACGCCAGTGCGCGGCGATAGGTCGAATTCAGGCAGCTCAAAATGAGACAGATCGAAATCAGACGCCGCCGACGTCACTAGTAAGTAGAATCTTTGCCGTATGTCTACTGACCCAAACCTGCTCGACGACCTGGTGGCCCGTGGCCTGGTGCAAGACACGACTGATCTTGACGCCCTGGCCCAGCGACTCAAGGAACCGGTTTCGGTCTATTACGGTGTCGATCCAACGGCACCAAGCCTGCACGTCGGCAACCTGATCGGCTTGCTGGTGTTGGCACGATTCCAGCGGGCCGGGCACCGTCCGCTCCCATTGGCCGGCGGCGCTACCGGCATGATCGGAGATCCGTCGGGCAAGTCAAGCGAACGGAATCTGCTCGACGATGATTCGCTGGCCGAGAACCTGGCCGGCATCGTTCCGATTCTTCGGCAGTTTGTCGACTTCGAAGCCGACGGCAATCCGGCCAAGTTGCTCGACAACCGAGCGTGGACGGTCTCGCTTTCGTTGCTCGACTTCCTGCGCGACGTCGGCAAACACGTCACCGTCAACCAGATGGTGGCGAAAGAGTCGGTGCGGAATCGGATGGACGGTGAGGACGGAATCTCGTTCACCGAGTTCTCCTACATGTTGCTGCAGGCTCACGACTTCCTCTGGCTGTTCGAGAACGAGGGCTGTGAGATGCAGATTGGCGGCTCCGATCAGTGGGGCAACATCTCGCTCGGAGTCGACCTGATTCGTCGCCGGACGGGGGAGAAGGCCTTTGCTCTAACGTGGCCCCTGCTTGTGCAGAAGGACGGAACCAAATACGGCAAGACCGCCGGCGGCGAAACGATCTGGCTTAACGCCGACAAGATGAGCCCGTACCGCTTCTACCAGGCCTGGATTCAGGTTGAGGACGATGAGCTCGACAAGCTGCTGAAGTGGTTGACGTTCCTGAGCATCGCCGAGATCGAAGAAGTGGTGGCCGCGCATAACGAAGCGCCACACCTGCGCTTGGGACAGAAGAGGTTGGCCGACGAGCTGACCACCACCGTTCACGGTGCCGAGGCGACCGAAGGGGCCAAGCAGGCAAGCGCGGTGTTGTTCGGAGGTGCCGACGTAAGCGGCCTACCAGAATCGACCTTCACCATTCTGGCCGACGAGATCGAAACGGCAGCGGTGTCGCGCTCGGTCCTGAACGAGCCCGACAATCTGGCCGGTGTGCTCGCCGATTCCGGAGTCACGGCTTCAAAGGGCGAGGCGACGCGCCTGCTCAAGCAGAACGGGATTTCGATCAACGGAAGCAAGGTGGACGTGTCGGCCGCCCTGTCGGCCGGCGACCTCCAGCACGACCGCTACTGCCTCGTTCACAAAGGCAAGAAGTCGGTGTTCCTACTCGACTTCGGTGCCTGATTTTGGCGGCGCGATCGCCCCGCAAGCGCCTGATAGCCCAGCGATTCAAGAAAATCCAAAAAAACGACGAAAAAGCAGTGGCGCCGGGTTGTCGCCTTGTGGGATCCTGGTTAACGTAGATCTTCGCCTCAACGGCACGGCAGAGTCACTCCCAAGGGGGTCCACTCAACCGGAACCGCTCTGAGGCAAGCGCCCACCAGGCAAGCTGGTATCACCGGCACACCAGAGCGTTCGTCGCTCTGCTGCACCGAGTCAGTTTGTGATGTGGGGAAGGAATCACCGCCACTGGCGGTCTGATTCTCCAGCTCCTTGAAAACGGAAGAGAGGAATGTACGCAGCGTGTGCGGAGTATCTGTACAGCCAACGTTCCGATGGATGATGAGCTTCGGCTCTGATTCTAGACGAACAAGTATTGATACCCCGTCACAAGGAGAGACCTCCCAAAGGTCTCTCACTTTTAACCAAAAGCCTGGACTTACCGGTTTCCTACGGTAAGTCCGCCGAGTGTGGCTTGGCAGCCACGATTCGGCAATCGGATCTATGCCACCCGCCTTCCCAGGTGAGTGGCAGATTCTCTAACGGAGAGTTTGATCCTGGCTCAGGACGAACGCTGGCGGCGTGCTTAACACATGCAAGTCGAACGAACTCGACCTTCGGGTCACATGAGTGAGTGGCGAACGGGTGAGTAACACGTGAGAAACCTGCCCCAAAGTTTGGAATAACTCAGAGAAATTTGAGCTAATACCAAATGCCCTGTCCGGATCGAATGGTCTGTTCAGGAAAGATTTATCGCTTTGGGAGGGTCTCGCGGCCTATCAGCTAGTTGGTGAGGTAACGGCTCACCAAGGCATCGACGGGTAGCTGGTCTGAGAGGACGATCAGCCACACTGGAACTGAGACACGGTCCAGACTCCTACGGGAGGCAGCAGTGGGGAATCTTGCACAATGGGCGAAAGCCTGATGCAGCGACGCCGCGTGGGGGATGAAGGCCTTAGGGTCGTAAACCCCTTTCAGCAGGGACGAAATTGACGGTACCTGCAGAAGAAGCTCCGGCCAACTACGTGCCAGCAGCCGCGGTAAGACGTAGGGGGCGAGCGTTGTCCGGAATTATTGGGCGTAAAGAGCTCGTAGGCGGTTCCGTAAGTCGGATGTGAAAACTCAGGGCTCAACCCTGAGACGCCATCCGATACTGCGGTGACTTGAATCCAGTAGGGGAGTGTGGAATTCCTGGTGTAGCGGTGAAATGCGCAGATATCAGGAGGAACACCTATGGCGAAGGCAGCACTCTGGGCTGGTATTGACGCTGAGGAGCGAAAGCATGGGTAGCAAACAGGATTAGATACCCTGGTAGTCCATGCCGTAAACGGTGGGCACTAGGTGTGGGGACTTTCAACGGTTTCCGTGCCGAAGCTAACGCATTAAGTGCCCCGCCTGGGGAGTACGGCCGCAAGGCTAAAACTCAAAGGAATTGACGGGGGCCCGCACAAGCGGCGGAGCATGTTGCTTAATTCGAGGCAACGCGAAGAACCTTACCTGGGTTTGACATGTACCGGACAGCCATAGAGATATGGTCTCCTTCGGGCCGGTACACAGGTGGTGCATGGCTGTCGTCAGCTCGTGTCGTGAGATGTTGGGTTAAGTCCCGCAACGAGCGCAACCCTCGTCCTGTGTTGCCAGCAAGTTATGTTGGGGACTCGCAGGAGACTACCGGGGTCAACTCGGAGGAAGGTGGGGATGAAGTCAAGTCATCATGCCCCTTATGCCCAGGGCTGCAAACATGCTACAATGGCCGGTACAACGGGCAGCGACATCGAGAGATGAAGCGAATCCCTTAAAGCCGGTCTCAGTTCGGATCGAAGTCTGCAACTCGACTTCGTGAAGCTGGAGTCGCTAGTAATCCCGGATCAGCAACGCCGGGGTGAATACGTTCCCGGGCCTTGTACACACCGCCCGTCACACCACGAAAGTCGACAACACCCGAAGCACGTGGCTCAACCCTTTGGGAGAGAGCGTTCGAAGGTGGGGTTGGCGATTGGGGTGAAGTCGTAACAAGGTAGCCGTACCGGAAGGTGCGGCTGGATCACCTCCTTTCTAAGGAGTATCCGAAATCGACCATTGGCGAATGTCTGATGGCGAGGTCGGATCAACCTAGTTGACACACGCGATCAACTTTCTTCGGAACGTTGATATGGCTTCCTCGGAAGTCGTCGTCTTCCTCTCTTCCGCTTTGAAGTGAGCTGGAACTATC
This sequence comes from Acidimicrobiales bacterium, assembly GCA_965216355.1. Classification (GTDB taxonomy): domain Bacteria; phylum Actinomycetota; class Acidimicrobiia; order Acidimicrobiales; family SZUA-35; genus JAHELU01. The sequence goes on along the minus strand of CBDCFR010000013.1, from coordinate 3,750,237 downwards.
CAAGCATCCGGGCCACCCGAAAGGGTTGGCCCGCTCTGCTTTGTCCAGGTGCCGAACACCTTGGTGTTTGACCCCTCACGACATCTGATTCTTGAGAATTGAATAGCGAGCACGAGCATCTAGACGTGGCCTCCCCACCAGGAGAGGTTGCGTCGAAGATTTGTAGTTCAAACACAACTAAACGTCTTGTCTTTATTTCCTTAGAGACGAGACAACCTTAGTAATAAGTAGTAAATGACAATCCACAAGCTACTAAGGGCCAATGGTGGATGCCTTGGCACCTACGACCGATGAAAGACGTGAGTGGCTGCGATAAGCCTCGGGGAGCTGCCGACTAAGCATTGATCCGAGGATGTCTGAATGGGGAAACCCGGCACCCGACATGGGGTGTCACTCCTACCTGAACACATAGGGTAGGTAGAGGGAACTGCGGGAATTGAAACATCTAAGTACCGCAAGGAACGGAAAGTAACAACGACTCCCTGAGTAGCGGCGAGCGAAATGGGAAGAGCCTAAACCGAGACAGTGGAAAGCCTAGCGGCGTTGCTGTTTCGGGGTTGTGGGACCTGTAAGACACTGCGCTAGAAGTGTCACAGAGTTACCAAGTGCTTGGGTAGTGGAAGCGTTCTGGAAAGGCGCACCGTAGGGGGTAATAGTCCCGTACACGAAACCTAAGCATCTCTGAACAGGCACCCGAGTAGCACCGGGCCCGTGAAACCTGGTGTGAATCTGCGAGGACCATCTCGTAAGGCTAAGTATCCGTAGGTGACCGATAGTGAACGAGTACCGTGAGGGAAAGGTGAAAAGTACCCCGGGAGGGGAGTGAAATAGTACCTGAAACCATTGGTCTACAATCAGTTGGAGTGGTTGCTTGCAACCACGACAGCGTGCCTTTTGAAGAATGAGCCAACGAGTTATGGTATGTGGCGAGGTTAACCCGTGAGGGGAAGCCGGAGCGAAAGCGAGTCTGAATAGGGCGAAGAGTCGCATGCTGTAGACCCGAAGCCGAGTGATCTAGTCATGGGCAGTGGGAAGCGGGGGTAAGACCCCGTGGACGCGCGAACCCACCTAGGCTGAAAACTGGGGGGATGACCTGTGATTAGGGGTGAAAGGCCAAACAAACTCGGTGATAGCTGGTTCTCCGCGAAATGCATTTAGGTGCAGCGTTGCGTGTTCAACCATGGAGGTAGAGCTACTGGATGGGTAAGGGGGCCCACAAGCTTACCAACCCCAACCAAACTCCGAATGCCATGGTTCAAGAGCGCAGCAGTGAGACCCTGGGGGATGAGCTTCAGTGGTCGAAAGGGAAACAGCCCAGACCGCCGACTAAGGCCCCTAATTCTGGACTAAGTGGTAAACGATGTGAGATTGCTTAGACAGCCAGGAGGTTGGCTTAGAAGCAGCCACCCTTTAAAGAGTGCGTAATAGCTCACTGGTCGAGTGATCTCGCGCGGACAATGTAACGGGGCTCAAGTCCAGAGCCGAAGTCGCGGATTTCATGTTCTCTACGGAGTTCATGGAGTGGTAGCGGAGCGTCGATCTTGCAGTGAAGCGTAAGGGATAACCCAACGTGGAGCGTGGTCGAGTGCGAATGTTGGCATGAGTAGCGAAAGAGGAGTGAGAATCTCCTCCGCCGGATGTCCAAGGGTTCCTGGGGAAGGTTCGTCCTCCCAGGGTTAGTCGGGAGCTAAGGCGAGGCCGAGAGGCGTAGTCGATGCACAACCGGTTGATATTCCGGTACTACTACAAGCACGTCCCAGCCAATTCATTGTTGCTAAGTGGCTGTTCACCTTCGGGTGAACGAAACGACCCACATAGAGGAGGCTAGCGATGGGGTGACGCAGGAAGGTAGATGAACCCAGGCGTTGGTTGACCTGGGGTAAGCGTGTAGGGCGAGAGTTAGGCAAATCCGACTCTCATGAAGCCTGAGACGTTACACCGAGCCAATTAGGCGAAGTCATTGATCCTATGCTGCCGAGAAAAGCCTCTAGTCAGTTCTTGTAGTACCCGTACCCCAAAACCGACACAGGTGGACAGGTCGAGAAGACTAAGGCGAGTGGGTGAACTGTGGTTAAGGAACTCGGCAAATTACCTCTGTAACTTCGGGACAAAGAGGGCCTCTATGGTGACGGGACTTGCTCCCCGAGCTTGATGAGGTGGCACAAACCAGAGGGAAGCGACTGTTTACTAAAAACACAGGAGCGTGCGAAGCCGTAAGGCGCTGTATACGCTCTGACGCCTGCCCGGTGCTGGAAGGTTACGGGGAGCGGTTAGACTTCGGTCGAAGCTGCGAACTTAAGCCCCAGTAAACGGCGGCGGTAACTATAACCGTCCTAAGGTAGCGAAATTCCTTGTCGGGTAAGTTCCGACCTGCACGAATGGCGTAACGACTTCCCTACTGTCTCAACCACAGGCCCAGCGAAATTGAAGTACGAGTAAAGATGCTCGTTAGCTGCAGAAGGACGGAAAGACCCCGTGGACCTTTACTACAGCTTGATATTGGTGCTTGATCTTAATTGTGTAGGATAGGTGGGAGACTAGGAAGCTGGTGCGCTAGCACTGGTGGAGTCATCGTTGAAATACCACCCTGTTAATATTGATCATCTAACCTAGGACCCTGATCGGGTTCGGGAACAGTGTCAGGTGGGTAGTTTGACTGGGGCGGTCGCCTCCCAAACTGTAACGGAGGCGCCCAAAGGTTCCCTCAGACTGGTCGGCCATCAGTCGTCGAGTGCAATGGCACAAGGGAGCTTGACTGTGAGACCTACAAGTCGAACAGGTGCGAAAGCAGGGCATAGTGATCCGATGACGCCGTATGGAAGGGTCATCGCAAACGGATAAAAGGTACCCCGGGGATAACAGGCTTATCTTCCCCAAGAGTCCATATCGACGGGAAGGTTTGGCACCTCGATGTCGGCTCATCGCATCCTGGGGCTGAAGCAGGTCCCAAGGGTTGGGCTGTTCGCCCATTAAAGCGGTACGCGAGCTGGGTTTAGAACGTCGTGAGACAGTTCGGTCCCTATCCTCTGCAGCCGAAAGAGATTTGAGGAAATCTGTCCCTAGTACGAGAGGACCGGGATGGACGCAGCTCTGGTGTGCCAGTTGTTCCGCCAGGAGCATGGCTGGTTGGCTACCTGCGGAAGGGATAACCGCTGAAAGCATCTAAGTGGGAAACCCGTTCCAAGATGAGATCTCTCACCGCATATGCGGGTAAGGCCCCTGGTAGACCACCAGGTTGATAGGCCGGATGTGTAAGCACAGTAATGTGTTCAGCTGACCGGTACTAATAGGCCGAGGGCTTGTGTTTTATCATTGACATTTACTACAACACAAGAACTCGTGTCGAAGCTTTGCTTCGACCCCGAGTTTCGACTCTGTCGAAACATCGCGGAACTCAAATGATGTTCGTACTCGCTATTCAGTTCTTCGGAATCAAAGATTTAAGACATAGCAATCCCGGAGCAATTCTCCCGGATTGTGTGCAAAGTTTCGGTGGCTATTGCGGAGGGGTCACACCCGTTCCCATCCCGAACACGGAAGTTAAGCCCTCCTGCGCCGATGGTACTTGGTTGGAGACGACCTGGGAGAGTAGGACGCCGCCGGATTTCGATTGAGCAAGAGGCCCGTTGATCCTAGGATCCGGGCCTCTTGTCGCGTTTTGCTGGCGGAGTTCCCGAAACAGCGCCACCGAAACAGTGTCCGCAACAACCAACTACGAGTTCGTAAAGGTAGCGTTGGTTCAGTGTCAAATTCCCGTGAGTCCAAATCCGGCGGTGGAGATCGAAATGGTCGCGGCCGGGGTCCTGGTAACCAAAGCCGCGGTCGCGGCCGTGGTGGCAGCGGCCGTTCCGATAGAACATCACGTGGAAACGAACGCGGCCGCAGCAGGAATCCCGGTGCCGGCCGCCGACCGAGTGACGACGACTCTCGCCCGGACAATTCCGGCAGGCCAAAGCGTATTCCGGCGCCTCCGGATCTGAGCCGTAAATCCGGAGACGCTCTCGACGGCGATCGAGAGGAGCGGCCGGAAATGCGAATAGAAAGAGTTGACAGCTCCGGGTCGGATCGGCCCGGTCGTGGTCGTAACACCGGCAACAAGGGCAAGAAGCGGCCTCGGCGCAGTAATCGGGTTTACGTTGACGACGTAAACATGGGCAACCTGGCGTCCGGTACAGCCAACAAGCTCCGCAACAGGCTTGCTGAGGCGGCCACGGCGTTTGAAGCGGAACGGTTCTCGGAGGCCGAACGTCTGTTGCTGTCGATACAGCGGCTGGCTCCCGATGTGGCCGAGGTACACGAGCTCCTCGGTTTGACGTATTACCGGCTGGGGCGCTGGCGTAAAGCCATCACCGAACTCGAGCATTTCCACGCGCTCACCCGATCGGTTGAACAACATCCGGTTCTGGCCGACTGCCACCGTGCCCTGAAGAACTGGCACCAGGCGGAGGATCTTTGGTTGGAGCTTGGTGCGGCATCGCCGACGCCGGAGATCATTGAGGAAGGCCGGATCGTTCAGGCTGGGATGTTGGCAGACCGCGGCAACGTCGGTGAGGCCATCCGGTTTCTTGAAAAGGCCCCCAAGGTCAAGGGCCGTCCTGGCGTGCACCACCTCCGTCGTTGGTATGCAACCGCTGATCTCTACGAGCGGGCCGGCGACAATTCCCGAGCCCGTCGCCTTTTCCTGGACATCGCCAATGCCGATCCACAATTTGGCGATGCAGCTGAGCGCGCCGCCGGTCTGTAGTCAGCTTCCCTGAGCAACGCTCGGCCCATCGTGCCCGATAGCTCTATCAGGACAATTGCTGGCCCCGATTCGTCGCCTTGATAACCCGCTGTTTTGGCTGCAGATTTGGTATCCCCGGGCGATAGGTTAGGGCCGGGACGGTCTGTATCTTGGCCAACGGTCGATCGCCGAGGGCGACAGACATGAACCACACTTCGTCACGACGGAAGGTTGAACCACGAATGAACACTGAACAGCTCGACAAAGTCCGGTCGGCCGACGGGTTTATCGCCGCGCTCGATCAGAGCGGTGGCAGCACCCCTAAGGCGCTGCTCCAGTACGGCGTCCAGGAGTCGGAGTACAACGGTGAGGATGAGATGTTCGATCTCATTCACCAGATGCGCACTCGAATCATCACCAGCCCCGCCTTCACCGGCGAGAAGATCCTCGGTGCCATCCTGTTCGAGCAGACCATGGACCGTGAGATCGAGGGGAAGGGCTCCGCTGATTATCTCTGGTCCGAGCGTGGTGTTGTCCCGTTCCTGAAGACCGATAAGGGTCTGGCCGACGAGGTCGACGGAGCCCAGGTCATGAAGCCCAATCCCGGCCTGGACGCGCTGTTGGCCCGTGCCGTTGACAAGGGTGTGTTCGGCACCAAGATGCGATCGGTTATCAAGCTGGCCAACCCGGCCGGCGTCGGCGCGGTTGTTGACCAGCAGTTCGAAGTCGGCCGCCAGATCCTGGCTGCCGGACTTATGCCGATCATCGAGCCCGAGGTTGATATCAACAGCCCGGAGAAGGCGGAAGCCGAAGGATTGCTTCGCGACGCCATCACCGCTCAGCTCGACAACCTTGGCGACGGTCAACAGGTGATGCTCAAGCTCACGATCCCGTCGGAGGACAACTTCTACAAGCCGTTGATCGATGACCCCCGCATTCTCCGAGTCGTTGCCCTTTCCGGCGGCTACAGCCGTGAGGACGCCAACGCCCGACTGAGCCGCAACAACGGAATGATCGCAAGCTTCTCCCGGGCACTGGCCGAGGGGCTGTCGGCCACGCAGTCCGATGACGAGTTCAACAGCACCCTGGCCGGCTCGATCGACGCCATCTTCGCCGCCTCGCAGACCTGAGGCCGAGTGACGCTGCGATCGCCATGACACAGCTGTCGCCATGACAGAACTATCAAAGGGCCCGGGCTCGACGCGAGCCTGGGCCTTTGATCTTGACGGGGTGATCTGGACCGGAAGGGACCCGATTCCTGGGGCCGCCGAAGCGGTACAGAAGCTCATCGATGCCGGACAGCCGGTCGTGTTCGTGACCAACAACGCATACTCGACCATCGCTGATCAGGAGCAAAAGCTGGCCTCGTTCGGGATCTCGGCTGAGGGGCGTGTGGTTACGTCGGCGATGGCCGGTGCATCCTTGATCGAGGCGGGGGAGCGGGCTTACGTTCTAGGCGGTCCGGGAGTGGTTGAAGCCCTCAAGGCCCGCGACGTTGTGGTCGTGGAGGACAACGAAGCTCTAGCGGACCCACCCGATGCCGTCATCGTCGGACTGGACCGGGATTTGACCTACCAGCGGTTGTCGACAGCGGTGTTGTCGATTCGCAACGGATCGAGGTTCGTCGCCACCAACACCGACTCGAGTTTTCCTTCCGAGTTCGGCCTCCTTCCCGGGGGCGGAGCGATCGTCGAGGCCGTGTGCTACTCGACCGATCGGCAGCCCGTGGTCGGCGGGAAACCCCACGGCCCGCAAGCCAAACTGGTCCGTGAGCTCGTAGGCTCCGAGGGTGTCATGATCGGTGACCGCCCTGAAACCGACGGGCTGTTTGCGAAGGCGCTTGGCTATGAATTCGCCCTGGTGCTTTCGGGAGTTACGCAACCGGAGGACCTCCCGGTCGACCCAGCTCCCGACCACACGGCGGCCGATGTGGCTTCACTGGTTGCCGAGCTGGCCGAGGACTAACACGAATGTCGGTGAAACGTCGGTTGGACGCTGAGCTTGTGCGTCGGGGAATGGTGGCCAGCCGCGAGTCGGCACGGCGGCTGATTATCGAGCGTCAGGTGTTGGTCGACGGCACGTTTGCCGACAAACCGGCCCGGATGGTCGATCCTGGTCAGGCCATCGTGTTCGTCAATCCTCCGCCACCCTTTGTCAGCCGTGCCGGACTGAAACTGGCCGGCGCCCTCGACGAGTTCAACATCGACCCGGCCGGCCTCAACTGCCTTGACGCCGGCTCGTCAACCGGCGGATTCACCGATTGCCTATTGCAGCGAGGCGCTCGTCGGGTAACAGCCGTTGACGTGGGCACGAATCAACTGCATGAGAAGATTCGCCGCGATGAGCGGGTGATCGTACGGGAACAAACCGACGTCCGCACGCTGGGTAGCGACATCGTTGGTCTTTTCGACCTCATCGTCGGTGATTTGTCGTTTATCTCGCTTCGACTCGTGCTTCCGGCCCTCGTCAAGCTGCTGGCTGGTGGAGGTCAGATGATCATGCTGATCAAGCCACAATTCGAGGCTGGTCGGGTCGAGGCCTCGAAGGGCAAGGGAGTTATCACCGACCCGGAAATCTGGCGTCGCACGGTTGCTGAGGTACTGTCCACGGCCGCCGAGGTAGGTCTGGCAACTCGAAGCCTAGTCCCGTCCAGCATCCGAGGCGGACAAGGGAATGTGGAGTTTGTCGCCTGGCTGACCGGCCCAGGCTTTACCATCGAATCGGAAACCGACGATGAGATAACGGCGAGCGACCGCAACGTCGATCAGCTCATCCAGGACGCAATCGATCGAGTTTCGACCGATCCCGAACAACGGCAGCAGACGTGAGCAAACTTGGCATAGTTCTCCACCACCATCGATCCGAAGTTCGGGATATCGCCCACCGAATCCTGCAGTGGTGTATCGACCAGGAACCCGGCAGTGGGGTGGAGGTCTTTCTGCCCGATGCTGATGCCAAGCTGATCGACCGCCCTGAGCTTGGGCAGGACGAGCACCTGTTCGGGCACGATCTTGATGTGTGTGTCAGCCTTGGCGGCGACGGCACGATGCTGCGAGCGGCCGCGTTGGTGGCCAGAGACGGTGTGCCAATCCTCGGCGTGAACGCGGGACGCCTCGGTTACCTGGCCGAGGTTGAGCCGAGTCATCTGACCGACATCCTCAACATGTGGCGAGCCGGTGAGCTTCAAGAACAGTCTCGGATGATGATCGAAGTCACCTCCGATGCGCTGTCACCCGACGGTTCGCCGCTTCGGGAGCTGGCACTCAATGAGGCCGTTGTTGGCCGAGTTGACAGCGGCCGGACGGTCGATGTTCTGGCCACCATCAAAGGGCGGCCGTTCAGCAATTATTTGGCTGATGCCGTCATCCTTGCCACCCCAACCGGCAGCACCGCCTATTCGCTGTCAGCGGGTGGACCTATAGTGGAACCGGATTTTCGCGCGCTGATCCTCACCCCCGTAGCCGCCCACATGGTTTTCAATCGATCAATGATCCTGGCACCCACAACGGAGGTAATGTTCACGGTTCAGGGGCATCGAGGCGCAGTGCTTTCCATCGACGGCCGCACCAGCCTTGAACTCGCTCCCGGTCAGTCGGTCTTCTGCCGATCGGCCGATCTTGAAGTGAAACTGCTGGTCACCGGCGAACGCGACTTCCATACGGTGCTGAAAGAGAAATTCCATCTGATCGATTGGCGATGAACGGATAGGTCAATGATTCTTGAACTGACGGTCTCCAATCTCGGAGTAATCGATTCGCTGTCGCTGACTCTGCCCAAAGGCATGATCGCCCTGACTGGCGAGACCGGCGCCGGCAAGACGCTCTTGGTTGATGCGCTGAACCTGTTGGTCGGCAGCCGAGCCGAACCCGGATTGGTCCGCGCTGGCGCCGAGGAGGCTACTGTCGACGGCCGTTTCCTGCTTGATGGGGAGGAGATCATTCTCAGTCGGGTTGTCGCCGCTCAAGGACGATCCCGAGCCTATGTAAACGGCCGGCCCGCCACCGCATCCAACCTGGCCGAGATCGGTTCTCGCCTGGTCGATCTTCATGGCCAGCACGCTCATCAGTCGCTACTCGGCGTCGAGGCCCAGCGATTCGCCCTCGACACCTTCGGCTCGGTGGATCTGAGCGGTCTTGATCACGCACGTCGGACGCTGTCCGAGATCGACGCTTCGCTGGCCGAGCTTGGCGGTGACGAACGAGCGCGGGCCCGTGAGCTCGATGTTGTGCGATTTCAAGTTAACGAGCTACGCGAAGCGGAGCTGACCAACCCCGGTGAAGAGGCGGAACTCGAACAGGCCGAGGAGCTGCTGGCCAATGCCGTCGCTCATCAGGAATCAGCCGATTCCCTGTTGGTCTCTCTGCTCGACGAGGGCGGTGCCCGTGACGCTCTCGCTTTGGCGCTCACGCGAGTGCAGAACAGCGCCCCGTTTGAAGACATCGCCGTACGCCTTCGCCAGCTGATGGCCGAGCTCGACGATGTCGGTGATGCGGTCAGGGGCATCGGCGACAACATCGAGCCCGATCCCGAGGCTCTGGAGCGAATTCTGGCTCGCCGACGGCTGCTGAACGACTTGAAGAGAAAGTACGGCGACGACTTGTCCGAAGTGATGGCCGAGCGGGATCGGTTGGAGGCTCGGCTCAAGGAGCTGGAAGACCACGATGCCATCGCCGCCGAACTCGACGAGCGGCGGGCCCAGGCTTTGGAAGCCCTGGCCGCCGAGCAAGACAAGGTCAAGGCCGAACGTTTGGCCGCCGCCCCCAACCTGGCCGAGGCGATCGAGTCGAGGCTTCCTGAGTTGGCTATGGCGAAGGCGCGTGTAGCCGTCGAGGTCGACGGTGTCGATGGCTCTGCCGTTTCGTTCCAACTGGCCGCCAACCCCGGATCGCCGCTCCAACCGTTGGCCAAGGTGGCCAGTGGCGGCGAGTTGGCCCGAACCATGTTGGCCCTCAGGAGCGTGTTGTCGGAAGCCCCGCCGATCCTCGTGTTCGATGAGGTCGACGCCGGCATCGGCGGCGAGGCAGGATTCGCCGTCGGTCGGTCGTTGAGCAATCTGGGTGACCGCCATCAGGTGCTTGTGGTCACCCACCTACCTCAAGTTGCGGCCTTTGCCGATGCGCATCTGGCCGTGAGTAAGAAACAAGGCGACGACGAAACCGTCTCCGACATCCGAATCCTCACCGAAGATGAACGGCTCACCGAGGTGGCTCGGATGCTATCGGGCCAGCCTAACTCCGACACCGCCCGCCAGCATGCCCAGGAGCTGTTGACGGAGGCGGTGGCCAACCGCCCACCCCGCTGATGAGCCAACCCCCGGTCTCGCTGGCTCTGATCTTGGAGCACGAACAAAAAGTGTGGCAGGCCTTGGTCGACGGCGACGCCGAGCTGGATCGCCAGATGCTGTCCGATGACTTTCTCGGCGTGTATCCCAGTGGGTTCTCCGATCGACTCGGCCATGTGGCCCAGCTCGCCGACGGCCCGTCGATGTCGGCCTTTGAGCTGAGCGAAGCTCGCTTGATGTCGCTCGGGGATGACCAGGTGCTACTGGCCTACCGAGCCGACTACCAGCCACACGTCGCCGGCCCCGACGATCCATGGAAGGCGATGTATATCAGCTCGCTGTGGAGCTACCGGGATGGGCGATGGGTCAACGTATTCAGCCAGGACACGCCGGTCAACGAAGGCTGAGGGCTAGCCACCTAGGTCCGAGAGTTCGACTGCAACCTCTTGTGACACGGACTCCACAAGTTCTTCGAGTCCGGCGACAACATGCTCGGACGCGGCCTGTAGCGCATCGCTGACGATCGGCACTTCGTCGATCGTGAAAGCCAAACGCGGACGGTGGGAGAGAATCCGTTCAAGGCGTTCGGCCACGGCCCAGGGCTGGTGATAATCGGTTGGTACCGTCCAGTCGCCGATGCGGCGGAGATGGCTTTGCCACCGATGGCGATCGGTCTCGTCCACGAGCTCGTCGAGTTGAAGCTCGGCGACAGCGGTCGTTTTCAGCACCTCTTGCGAACGACGGGCCAGCTCCGGATGTTGGAGAAGTAGATTGCCGTCGACCAGCAGCTCGATCCCCACGTGGCCACAGGCTCTAGCCGCTCCCCGGTTGATGCCGCGATCCCGGAGATCCGTCGACAGGGCTTTTGATTGGGCGATAAACCAGTCGTTGTCGTGAAACGCCCCGTCGGTGGCGTGATGGGCGGCAACCCCCACTCTCACCGCCGCATCAGCCGGTGGATACCGCGTCTGAAACCGTCCGATGGCGGCAAAGTCGGGCAGTGCGGTCCCAAGCAGGTAGCGGAGTGTGGCCGGCGGTGCTTCGCTGCTGCGTGCATCGGAAATCGTCGCCGGTGCGCCGTGGTGGTCGAGGCAAGCTTGAGCGATGTGGACGTGGCCGACGAAATTCACTATTCGACCAAGGCACCGTAGACGAGGGCTCGGAGTTCCTCGCGGATCGGGTAGGCCGACGAGGGCATCAGCTGAGTCATGCCGATCACAATCAGGTCTTCCACCGGGTCGACCCAGAACAAGGTCGAGGCTGCCCCACCCCACCCGAACTCGCCGACCGAACACACAGTTTTGCGAGCGGCCGGTGAAAGCACCACTGAGAACCCGAGGCCGAATCCCACGCCGTCGTAGGGCGTCTCGGAAAACACGGGCTGTCCCATCGAGGCCAGATCGCCGCCACCGGGAAGATGGTTTGACGTCGCCACGTCGATCGTCTTGCGGCCCAGGATCTGTTGGCCATCGAGCCGGCCGCCGTTGAGCAACATCTGGGAGAACCGGAGATAGTCGGCGAGAGTGGAAACCAATCCGCCGCCGCCGGAGAGGAAGTCCGGTCGAGATCGGAAAGGGCTGTTGGGGCCGCTGTCGTCGATCAGGGCCATGCTGTCGCCTTCGATGCCGTTCGGAAGGGGAAACGGCGACGCCGACGGTAGGGCATAGTTCGCGGCGAGCCGCTCGGACCGATCATCGTCGACCCAAAAGCCGGTGTCGGTCATAGCCAGAGGGTCAAAGATACGTTCTTGGAGAATCTCGTCAAACGTACCGCCGCCGATAACCTCGACGAGGCGTCCGATTACGTCGGTTGCGACGCTGTACGACCACTGGGTGCCGGGTGAGAACAACAGCGGCACCTCGGCCAACGCCTCGACGTATTCGTCGAGAGCCATCCCTTGATCGATCTTGCGACGCCGGTAGAGGCTGTCAACCGGGTGGCGTGCCATCCACCCGTAGGTCAATCCGGACGTGTGGGTCAGCAGGTCGTGGATCGTGACCTCCCGTTCCGGAAATTTGGTGGAGTAGTTGGAAGCGGTTCCGTCGCCGAACACCCGAAGGTCGGCCCATGATGGGATGAACTTGCTCACCGGGTCGTAGAGCCGGAACAGGCCTTCCTCGTACAGCGAAAGGAGCGCCACACTCGTAACCGGCTTCGTCATTGAGTAGATCCGGAAGATCGTGTTGTCTTCCATCGGCACCTGGTCGGCCACGTTCTGGTAGCCGGCCACCGAACGGTGGGCGATCTTGCCACCTCGCGCGACCAACCACGAGAAGCCCGGGTAGCGGCCGGCTTTGAGGTAGTTCTCGTTTACGAATTGATCGATGTACTGGAGACGCCCGGCGTCGAATCCGAGCTCTGACGGGTCGGTTTGTTCGAACATCGCGGCCTCAGCTCTGACAGCGGACAACGGTCCGCCCCTTAACCTGACCGGCCAGAATGTCTGACGCCAGGGAGGCGATGTCGGCCAACGCCACTTCCGTTGTCATCGACTCGAGCTTGTCGCCGTCGATGGCATCGGCCAAGGCCGACCAAACGTTCATCCGGGTGTCGTACGGGCACTGGACCGAATCGATGCCGAGCAGGTTGACGCCCCGTAGAAGGAAGGGGATGACGGTGGTGGAGAGGCTGTTGCCTCCGGCCAGGCCACAGGCGGCGACGCTGCCCAGGTAGCGCACTTCGGCCAATACGTGAGCCAACGTGTCACCCCCGACGGCGTCGACACATCCGGCCCATCGTTCGGTTAGCAGCGGCCGCGTAGGATTCTCTGCCAGCTCGGCCCGATCGATCACCTCGGCCGCTCCAAGCGCTCGTAACTCATCGCTGTTTTCGACCCGGCCGGTGGAGGCCACAATATGGTGACCTCGGGCCGCTCCCCACTGAATGGCGGAGCTGCCTACCCCTCCCGAAGCGCCAGTGACCAGAATCGGGTTGTCGGCCGACGGCGATACGCCATGGGCCTCGAGAGCGAGCAACGCCTGCATCGCTGTGAACCCGGCTGTGCCGATGGCCATGGCCTGACGGGTCGAGATCGAGTCGGGCAGGGGAACCAGCCAGTCGGCATTGACCCGAGCACGTTCGGCGTAGCCGCCCCAGTGGATTTCTCCCACCCTCCAACCGGTCAGCGCCACCCGGTCGCCGGCCGAGTAGCGGTCATCGTTCGACTCAAGAACAGTACCGGCCATGTCGACTCCCGGGACATGGGGATATTCCCGCACAAGCCGTCCCAGTCCATTCAGGACCATGCCGTCTTTGTAATTGAGCGACGACCATTCGACATTGATCAGAACATTGTCGTCTGGGCCGTCGGGGAGGTCGGACAACTCAAGCTGGGTGAATTCGGCAACGACCTTGGGCCGCTCGCCCTCCTCCGGCTCGGACTCGGTCAACACCAGCGCACTAAAGGACCCATCAAAAGACATAGTGAAGAAGCTACAACCACAACGCTTCGGAATAGCCATCGACGACGTGGATTCTCGGCGAGCCCTCCCACACCGACCCAGCGCTGATGGATGGCATCGTCGCAAGATTGGGTGGAATTGTGTCGCCCAGTCGCGCCTCAGCCGCGCTAGGTTGGGAAGGACCGATACAGCTACGGCTGTTGAGCTAGGGTGCGCCACGTTGATGATTCGTGTTGAAAGCTGGGAAACCAGCCCATGTAAGCATGTGATCGTTGTCGGGCACGTCGGCTTTGCCGGGCATCCGAACTCAGCTGTTCGTCGAAGGCCATACAGTTCGACGTTGCGGCTGGGAGATAGAGGAGCGCTATGACCAAGCACATCTTTGTCACCGGTGGTGTGGTGAGTTCTCTGGGGAAGGGTCTGACCGCTTCCTCATTGGGGCGACTGTTGAAGGCCAGAGGCCTGCGGGTAACGATGCAGAAGCTCGACCCCTACATCAACGTCGACCCTGGCACCATGAACCCGTTTGAACACGGGGAGGTGTACGTCACCGACGACGGGGGTGAGACCGATCTCGATCTCGGCCACTACGAGCGTTTCATCGACGAGAGCCTGACCAGGGCGTCAAACGCCACCACCGGCTCGATCTACTCTTCGGTGATCGCCGCCGAGCGGCGCGGCGACTACTTGGGCAAGACCGTTCAGGTCATCCCTCACATCACCGACGAGATCAAACGCCGAATCTCCAACCTGGGCGGAGACGATGTAGATGTGGTCATCACCGAGGTCGGTGGGACCGTCGGCGACATCGAGATTCTCCCGTTTCTAGAGGCGATCAGGCAATTCAGGCTCGATGTCGGCCGCGAAAACGTCTGTTACGTTCACGTCACCCTCGTCCCGTTCATCGGTCCGGCGGGGGAGCAAAAGACCAAACCGACGCAGCACTCGGTCACCGAACTTCGCAGCCGGGGCATTCAGCCCGACGTGATCGTTTGCCGATCCGACCGACCGATCACCGATAACCTTCGCCACAAGATCTCGAATCTGTGCGACGTGCCGCTGGAAGCGGTGATCAACGCTCCCGATGCCTCAAGCCTCTACGAGATCCCTCTCGTAATGCACGACGCCGGGCTTGACGCCAACGTGTGCAAGCTGCTCGGCCTAGGTGATGCCGCTCCGGATCTCGGCGATTGGCAAGCTCTCGTCGATCGGGTTGAACGCGCCTGGAAGCCGTTGCGCATCGGCATCGTCGGCAAATACGTAACTCTTCCCGACGCCTACCTGTCGGTGGCCGAGTCCCTGCGTCACGGAGCGTTTAATCACGAGGTCGATCTTGAGATCGAGTGGATTATGTCCGATCATGTCGAGGGCCTCCTGGTAGGGGAGGAGCTTGGCCACCTCGACGGCATCGTTCTGCCCGGCGGATTCGGTGTGCGAGGGGTGGAAGGCAAGATCGAGGCCGCCAGCTATGCCCGTGAGCAGGGCGTCCCGTGTCTCGGTCTATGCCTCGGCATGCAGGTCATGACCATCGAGTTCGCCCGAAATGTGCTTGGCCTCGCCGGAGCACATTCCAGCGAGTTTGATACCCAAGACGTCACCACCCCTCATCCGGTGATTGATCTCATGGATGCTCAACGAGGCGTGACCGACATGGGTGGCACCATGCGCCTTGGCGCCTATGTGGCCGTTCTCCGCCCCGAGAGCCAGGTGGCGACGATTTACGGCAAGGACGTCGTCAGTGAACGTCACCGACACCGTTACGAGTTCAATCCGAAGTACATGGCTCGGTTCGAGGAGAAGGGCTTCCGGTGCTCCGGAACGTCTCCCGATGGGAAGCTGGTTGAGTTCATCGAGCTCGACGACCATCCTTTCTGGGTAGGCACGCAGGCCCATCCCGAGTTGAAGAGTCGTCCTGATCGGGCCGCACCACTATTCGATGCCTTCATTGCGGCTTCGCTCGAACGAGCCATGAAGTTGGACCCGGCCCGTTTCGAAATGGCTCGTCCAAGCGAGATCACGCTCTCCGCCGAAGCAAACGGCAACGGTGGCAACGGGGTAATCGACGCCAATGCCCCGTTGGAGCTCGCCGGTGACTGATGGTGATGGCCGGCAGCTGGCTCAATACCTGGCAACGATGAACGGTCGGATGGGCAGTACCTCGTTCAAATCGGTTTCCGAGGAATTGGTTCATCAGGGCGCCGTGGTCAGCTTCTACGACCTGAAGATCGCCGATGGCTCGGGGAACCACCACCAGCGCGATGTGGTTCGGCACCCGGGTGCCGTCTCGATTGTCCCCTTTGACGGTGTCAACGTGATCCTCGTGCGGCAATACCGGGCCGCCATCGATGGTGACTTGTTTGAGATCCCGGCCGGTAAACGTGACGTCTCCGGCGAGCCACCCGTCGACACCGCTCGCCGCGAGCTGGCGGAAGAGATCGGTATGAAAGCCGGCAGCATCGAGTTGCTCGCGAACATGCACCACTCGCCTGGGTTCTGCGACGAGTACGGCTACATCTTTCTGGCCACCGACCTTGAAGCGGCTGAGCAATCTCGGGAAGGGCCAGAGGAACAGGCCATGACCGTGCACGCCGTGCCGCTGCACGATGCCGTCGCCATGTGTTTCGACGGTCGGATCACCGACTCGAAAACCCTGATCGGGATTCTTGCGTTGGCCGTGCGCCGGCTGCGCTAGTGCCTACGGTGGGAGGTTCGGTCCACCTAATAAAACGATTCTTTGGATCGCTGCGGCCCGGGCCACCCCCGGATGTCGACATTGCCTGGGCTGGGGAGGTACTGACCCTGTCGGAATGGGCCATCTGGCAGCGGATGCGGAATCCCGACAAGAGGCATTCGATTTACGTGGCCAAGTTGGTGTCAGAAGCGTTGGATGCCGCCGATATCGGGCTGTCAGGCGATTCGCCTCCAGGCGACTGGTTTGCGTCGGTCGAGGAAATGCGCCTGGCCATGATTCAGGCGGCGCTGATGCACGACTCGGGCAAGGTCGTCTCGGGCTTGCGTACGCCGGCCCGGGTCTTGGCCACGGTGACCCGCCCATTTGTCAGCCGATCACGAATCGACCAGTGGGCCTCCCGTTCGGGGATTGGGGCTCGGTTCGGGCAATACTGGCGTCACCCCGAACTTGGCCGTGATGCCCTTCGCCAAGCTGGATCTCATCGGCTGGTATGGGAGTGGGCGGGCCAACATCACCGGCCGGAGTCTCGCTGGACTGTTCCCCACGGTTGCGGAGTGATCCTCCGGGACTGCGACGACGATTAGGTAGGCTGCTGCCGCAGATTGGCGAATGCAGCGGTGCCGCTGGAGGCGGCTGGGTCATTGGCTGCCTCCGCCCTCCCGATAGGGATCGCGACCGGCCAGGGCCCGCAACGCCTCCGGTACCTCGATGTCGTTGGCTAGGTCTTCGGAATTGACGGGGTTGGACCAAGCGGACTGGATTGACACCACACCGGCCCAGTGGGGCCCGTCCAGGTCCTGCGGTTCGTCGATCGGGCCACCTTGGCGGATCTTGGCCGACGCTTCGATCAGCGGAACGGACAGGACCATCGTGCGTTTTAAGTCGCCGTCGCTTGGAGGGCGGGCCGTGTCCCAGATCGGAGCCACATGGTCGTTGATGACCTTCAGCGCGGCCTTATGGGCTGTGGGCTCCTTGATGGGCTGAGCTTTACCGCGGACCACGACAGACCGGTAGTTCATGGAGTTATGGAGGGGGGTACGCCCGACCACGAGCCCATCGACGATGGTAACGGTCACACAAACATCGAGCCCGGAGCCGGCCCGCATCATGGCGTTGGCAACGCTCCCATGCAAAAGCAACTGGTCGCCGTCCACGCCGTAGGCCATCGGCAACACGATCGGGCCGCTGTCGGTGGTCACGCCGACGTGAGCGACCAGGCCGACTTTCAGAATGGCCTTGATGGCATTGGCGTCGTACTCGGCGTTGCCAACACCTCGCCGCAGTGTGGTCCGTTCCGACGGTGCGTTCTGCGAAGTCACAATCATTCTCCCCAGGTGGGCCGAGCCACCACTTCATTATGTATTGATACAATTATCAAAATAAATGATACAATTTGAACTCCTGGATTGTAGGGGAATCACTGTGGCAACGGCAACAGACATTCGAGCTGATATTGAGCGCAAGATATTTCCGGTCAGCTCCCGGTCGGCGCCCGCCTCCCTCCGGTGCGAGAGGCAGCCAAGAAATACGGAGCCGCTCCCGGTACAGTGGCGTCGGCCTACCGTCAACTAGCAGGCGCCGGGCTGGTCTTGGCCGGCCGCGGTCGCCAAGGCACTCGCGTGGCCCCGGCATTCGCCGATCAGGCCGTGGGTCTTCCGACAGGGCCGCTGCCCGTTGGCGGCGACCTCATCGACGTCCGCAGCGGCTCTCCCGATGCCGAATTCCTGCCCTCGCTTTCGGCGGCGTTGAGCTTTGCGGCCACCGGTCTTGACGTAAGCTACGGGGAGGTTCTGACCCATCCCGAGTTGGGCCGCGTTGCCGCCGCCGCCTTCGAAGCCGACGGCATCGCTTCCGAGTCGATGGTGGTGACCAACGGATCGATGGACGCAATCGACCGGGCCTTGAGAGCTCGGCTGCGGCCCGGAGAGAGGGTTGGTGTCGAGGATCCAGGCCATGTGCCCGTTCACCGGCTGGTTCGTAGCGCAGGTTTGGTTCCCATCCCGATTCCGGTCGACCGATTCGGCATGCAGCCCGATGCTCTCCGCAATGCGATGGCATCCAAGCTGTCGGCCATAATCGCCACGCCCCGGGCCCAGAACCCTTCGGGAGCAGCATTCAGCGCCGATCGTGCCGCTCAACTTTCGGAGGTTTTGGCCGCCGCCTCCGATGTCATGGTCATCCAGGATGATCATGCCGGTCCGATCGCCGGCACCGACTACCATCAGATCTCCGTCGCCGGTAAGTCCTGGTTGACGGTCCGGTCGTTGGGCAAGTCGCTCGGTCCCGATCTTCGAGTCGCCTTGGTGGCCGGAGATCGCACGACCATCGACCGCATATCCGTCGGCATTAGCAATGGGCCCGGATGGGTTAGTCATGTGCTGCAACGGGCGGTGGCCTATATGTTGACTGACGATGACGTGCAGGCCCAGATCACCCAGGCGTCATCGGCCTACGTCAGGCGACGGACGGCGCTACTTGATCGATTGAAAGAACGTGGCGTGCCCGCCATGGGGCGGTCGGGATTCAACATCTGGCTTCCGGTCGAAGCCGAACAAGCCGTGGTTGAAGCCTTGGCCGAACGTGGGTATGCCGTGGCCGCCGGTGAACCGTGGCGTATTCGCTCAGCCCCGGCGGTGCGAGTATCCACGTCGACGCTCGCCGATCACCAGATCGAGGCTCTGGCTGACGCCATCGCGGAAGTAGTGGTAGCGCCGGTCCGACGGGCCGCCCCGATCTAGTACAGCGGCCTGGGCCGACAGACGTATGCTGCCGTCGGCTTGGCGGTCGCCGTGGCAAAACGGTGAACGGCCCGGATCTGCTCCGGGCCGTTCATTCGTTACGGGGTTCGCTTAGCGCAGTGGGCCTGAGCCCAAGTTGCTCAGCATCGTAGAGCTAGCCGACGTCGACCTGCTCAAGTACTTCCTGGACACCTTCGGCGTTGAACTCGTAGATGTCGTAGGTACCGGCGCCCGGTTCGCCGACGTCGATGAACTCCAACGGGCCGGCGGCGCCGTTGTAGTCGATGTCGGCACCCTCGGCGATGAGAGCGGCGCAGTCGGCGTATGAGTTGCAGACCTCGCCACCACGGGTGACGTCGACAACCAGCGGAGCCCAATCGGCGGCAACACCACTACCGGCCTGCAGAGCGGCGAGACCAAAGATGATCGCGCAGTCGTAGGCGTGAGCGGCGAAGATCGCCGGGGTGTCAGGAGCAGCGGCGGCGAAGGCGTCCGGGAAGAACGCGGCGCCACTGGCCGGAGCCGATGATGGCTGCGTGCCCTTGATGCCGGCGGCCACGCCGGGGTTGCTCTCGTCGATGAGCTCGCCGAGCGTCTCGTTGGCCATGCCGTCGGTGATGTAGATCTGAACCTGGTCGGGTCCGAGACCGGCGGCAACCATGTCGATGATGATCTGGATGCCCTCTTCGAAGGCGATCAGAACGACGGCGTCGGGCGAGGTGGCGGCCACGTCGGCCACAACATCGTCAAACGACTCGGCTTCCGGAGCGTAGGGCTCGCTGTAGACGACGGTGCCACCGGCTTCCTCGAAGGCGGGGATGAAGAAGGTGTTGAAGCCAACACCGTACTCATCCGAGCGGGATACGAGAGCTACGTTGGCGTGTCCGTCGGAGGCGACCAGATCGGCCAGGGTGGGGGCCTGAAGGTCGTCGGACGGAGCGGTACGGAAGTAGAAGCCGTTGTCACCGGAGGTGCCGAGGCCGGCAGCGGTGTTAGACGGCGAGCACTGGGCCACGCTGGCGCCGGTGACCTTGTCGATGACCGAAGCCGAGGTGCCGGATGAGGCGGCGCCGATGATGCCCTGCACGCCGTCGGCCAAGTGCCGGTCTACGGTGCCGTTGGCGATATCGGCGTCGGTGCCGGAGTCGCCGGTGCTGAGGCTGATCTTGGCTCCGGCGGCGTTCATGTCGGCAACCGCCAACTCAACGGCGGGAACCATACCGGCGCCCAAAATGGCGAGAGGACCGGTTTCCGGCAACAGGGTGCCGAGAGACACCTCAGGGGCCTCGACGGCCTCCATTGCGTCATCGGTGGTTTCCTCGTCTTCCATGGCGTCGTCATCGTCTGTGGCTTCGTCGACTACATCTTCAGCAGTCTCAGCCGCGTCTTCAGCCGCATCTTCGGCGGCGTCGACGACATCGTCGGCCGTGTCGCTACCGCAAGCGGCGGCGGCCAATGCGAATGCCAGCAGCACGGCCAGCAATCGCATGAATCGAAACTTGCTCATTGGTATAGATGCCTTTCTTTCTTTTAGTTAGGCCTCGAGACCTAAGTGTCGGTAATCTCCCTTTCCGACAACCTCGACAGTGTATGCATGGAACTTGGCGGGTGGACGTTCACCGGCGCGAAATGAATACCGGATGATGCTCAAACGACATCACTCCTACACGATGTGTACCTTAAATTAACTTGGCTTACGCAGGACTGAAGTAATCAGCCTTGACGGCGGGCGAGAGTGCCAAGATATAGTTCCACAACTTTCGGATCCTTCAGCAGTTCCTGCCCGGGGCCTTCATAAGCGTTGCGTCCGCCGTCGAGTACATAACCGCGGTCGGAGATTCGCAGGCAGCGATTGGCGTTCTGTTCGACCATGACGATGGAAACCCCGGAATCGTTGATCTCTCGAACGTTGGCGAACACGTCGGCCTGAAAGGCGGGCGAAAGGCCGGCCGACGGCTCGTCGAGCAGGAGAACCGATGGTTCCATCATCAACGCCCGGCCCATGGCCACCATCTGCCGTTCGCCGCCGGACAGCAAGCCCGCCCGTTGGTTACGGCGCTCGCTCAGCTTGGGGAACATCTCGGCCAGGCGTTCGAGCCGTTCCTCGACGACGGAGTCGTCGAGTTGGTAGGCCCCCATCCGCAGATTCTCAAATACCGTTAGCGACGGAAAAACGTTCTCGGTCTGAGGCACAAATCCAACACCGCGACTCACCAGTTCATGGGCCTCGAGATTCGTGATGTCGTCGCCCGACAGTTTGACCGATCCGCTTCGGATCTCCACCAACCCGAACATCGCCTTAACGAGGGTTGATTTGCCCGCGCCATTGGGGCCGATGATGCCGACAATCTCCCCTTGGGCGAGTCGAAAGTCGACTCCGGTCAAGATGTTTACGCCGGGTAGGTAGCCGGCGATAACGTCGGTGGCCACCAGCAGATCACCGTTACTCATCAGGCACCTCCGCATCGTCAGGAGCGCCGAGGTAGGCCTCGATCACCACGGGGTTCTGTCCAACTTGTGCCGGCGTGCCTTCGGCGATGACTCGCCCTTCGGCCAGCACCGTAATCCAATCGGAGATGCCCATGATCACATCCATGTCGTGTTCGATGAAAACGACCGTCATCCCGTCGTCGCGAAGTGCCACCACATGTTTCAGGAGCGACTGGACCAATGCCGGATTCACCCCCGCCATGGGCTCGTCGAGAAGGATCACCTCCGGCTCGGTCATAAGAGACCGGGCCATCTCCAGTAGCTTACGCTGGCCACCCGACAACGTGGCGGCGTACTGGTCACGCATGTGGATCAGGTTGAAGCGTTCAAGTAGCTCCTCGGCCCGCTTGGTGGCGTCGGCTTCCTGCTGCCGCCAGAAACCCGGCATCAGCGATTTCCAGAACGTCTCACCGGCTTGATTGGGGGCGGCCAACAGCATGTTGTCCATGCACGTCATTTTGGCCAGCGACTTGGTGAGCTGGAATGTGCGAACCATTCCCGCCCTGGTCTGCTTGTAGGGCGGAACGCCGCGAAGCGGGGTGCCGTCAAGTGACCATTCCCCGGTGTCGGGCGTGTCGAAACCCGAGATCAGATTAAACAACGTGGTCTTGCCGGCGCCGTTTGGGCCAATCAGAGCGGTGATCGTGCCTCGCTGAATCTCCAGATGGTCGACGTCGACGGCCTTCAGGCCACCGAAGGCCCGGCTCACACCATCGATGACCAGTATCGGATCCGGTTTTGCCGAGCCGGGCTCGGGAGCAGCGTCGAAATGTACCTCAGGCGGCATCGAGTAACGCCTCCTCCTTCTTGCCGAGAATTCCTTGCGGTCGCCAGATCATGAGAGCGGCCAGCGTCACGCCCAGCAGGATGAATCGGACGCTTGAGACCTCGTTTGCATCCAGAATGGCCTCCGGGATCCAATCCCGTTCGACCATTTGACCGAGGAGTCCTTCCAGAAACTGCACCGCACTCCAAAATACGATTGCGCCGATGATCGGGCCTCGGATGGTGGCGGCACCGCCGAGAATGAGCACCGTCCAGATAAAGAACGTGGTTTGAGTGAAGAACGATGTCGGGTTGAAAAACGCTTGATCCATGGCTCTGGCGATACCGGCCAGACCCATGATCACCCCTCCGATGAGCAGACTCTGCAGCTTGTACGAGAAAGCGTTCTTGCCAACGGCCCGAGCCGCGTCCTCGTCTTCGCGGATGGCCCGGAGCACCCGGCCCCACGGCGAGTTGACCAGTCGCCACACCAGAGCGCTGGTGATGGCCACCAGTGTCCACGTGACGAGGATCACCCAAAGCTGGCGGTCGTTGTAGCCGATTCGTTCGGCGAAGTCGCCCACCCAGGGGATGGCGCTCAGAATCGAACCGATGACCGGCACATCGGCCAGGAAGTATGTTCCCGGAGGAACAGGATTCAGGCCATAGAAGGTGTCGACTATCGATGGTTCATCCGGACGGGGGACGCCGAAGGGTCCGCCGGTGCGGCCGAACCAGATCTGCGCCTGCCAAATCCACCGCGAGACGAGAGCGAGCACAAGTACGGCCAGTCCAGCGGCGCCGAGTTGAGCGACGCGGGATTCTGACACCTTTGGTAGACCCCAGGTGAGAAGCCCGGTCACGCCCACAACGACAACGAGGATGATCAACATCGAAAAGAAGTTGTCGCTACGTAGCGCCACTCGAAGCACCTCGCCGGCGGCGATGGTGGTGATGGCCAGGAAGTCACCGCGAAGTCGAAGCGTGGGAAGCCCGAGTAGTAACGCAAGTACTGCCGCTGCGCCCATACCGACCAGTATTCCCAACCAGAACGAGCCACCGCTGGTGATGGTGATGCCGAGTCCGTAGGAGGCCGCAGCCAGAAAGGCCACCGGACCGAAGTTCAAGAGGCCGGTGTAGCCGTAGTTGAGATTCAGTCCGACGGCGGCAAGGGCGAAGACCGCTCCCTGCACACCGAGGCCGCTCCGGAGAGCATCGACGAGAACACCGACGGTGTCGAGCCCGGCGGCACCCAGTAGGGCGACCACCACGATGATCGCGACGACGACGCCGCCGGTCGTGGCAAGCGAGCTTCGGGACGACGTTTCGTGCGCTTGGGATGCGTTGGTCTTGGGAGATTCGTTGGTTTCCGGTTGATCTGTTGTGGCACTCATCAGCCGAGCCTTTCCCGCTGTCCGAGGATGCCCTGCGGGCGGACAATGAGAATCAGGATCAACACGGTCAGGGCGACCAGGAACTTTAGATCATTGTCGAGCCATAGCGTGCTCATCTCGCTCGCCAGGCCGATGGCGAGGCCGCCGACCATCGCTCCGTATGCGGTACCAAGACCACCCAACGTGACTGCGGCGAAGATGAGAAGGAGTTGGCGTTCGCCCATCTGCCAGCTCACCTGCTGGGTGACGCCGATCATGATCCCGGCCAACGCCGCCAAGGCGCTACCAGTGACCCAGACCGCAAGAATCGTACGTTTGACGTCGATACCGGAGGACTCGGCGAGATCCCTGTTGTCGGATACCGCCCGCATTGCCGTGCCGAGCTTCGACCGCTGGAGAAAGAGTCCAACGCCCATGAGCACCAGCAGAGCAACGATGATGATGATGTAGTCCTTGGGTGGCAGCGACAGCGGACCGATGTCGTAGTTCTCCTGGATCCGATAGTCCTGGAAGAACTGACGAGATGACCCGAAGTAGAGCAAATAGAGGTACCGGAGGAAAAACGAAAGCCCGATCGACACCACCATCAGCGAGATGACACTGAGTTTGCGGCGACGCAGCGGAGCAAAGAGGCCTTGCTCCAAGACATATCCCAGAAGCGCGCCGGCGAGGATGCCGAACGGAATAACCACCAGCAGGGGCAGCCCGGTGACACTTTCAAGAGTCCAAGCGATGATGGCGCCAAATCCGACCATCTCGGCGTGGGCGAAGTTGACGAGCCCTGTGACTCCGTAGATCAACGACAGGCCGACTGAAGCCAGAGCGACCAGTGCGCCGACACGAAGTCCTGACATCGCCCGGTCGAGTATCAGCGATCCGCCGGTTGAGTCCGTAGCCGAGCCGCTGGAGGAGCCATCGCCATCGGCGCCGGCCACGGCGCCTTCGAGGGCGAACAAGGCACCCTTGGACCGGTTGGTGATCTCGACCTCACGTTCGGTGATCGACGGGTCTCTCAATGCGACCCCTTCGGGTATCGAGTCGACATCGATGCTGACGAGGTAGGTCCCCGGCCCCGGAATGGCGACCGCCCATTCGCCCGTCGAGTCTGTTACACCATCACCGATGGTCTCGCCGTCAAGGGTGACGGTATATCGCACTCCCTCGACGGGTACGCCGTCGGCCCGGCTTGTTCCCGAGATTTCCAGGCCCGACTCGCCGTCGTCTTGGGCTGCCGCCGGAAGCGCCAGCCCAAAAAGTATCGCCACGGCGGCGACCAGCCCTCCTAGAACCACCTTTCCCGATCTACGGGACCACGGCGCCAAGCGCCGACACCTACTGCTCACTGATTGCGACCCCCTGTGGCTCCATCAAAATCGCGTTTGGCATCGAGGCGAGCCTGGTTTTGGCTTCCCTTCACCGCTCCAGGTCCCCTCCACGATTCACGGAGTATAGGGGCTGCGTTCCGCGGTGGCGCTATGGAGGAAAGGATTGTCATCCTTGGGCTGTGCGGGTGGGTTGGCCAACCGCAGTAGGTGTTGTTGTTCGCCCCGCTCGCTTAGAAGAGGTCGACGGCCGATCGAACCCGTTCCATAACTTCCGCCGCTTTTGCCTTGGCTTTGTTCTCACCGATGCTCAACAACTCGCCGACCGTCTGATCGTCGAGTTCGCTATATCGCTTTCTGACGGGACGGAGTAGCTCGACGACGGCCTCGGCGGTATCGGTCTTGAGCGGTCCGTACTGGGTGTACTTCTCGGCTTCGTCCCTAGGGTCGGTGCGATTGGCTGCGGCAAGGATGGTCAGCAGGTTTGACACCCCCGGTTTGTTGGCCGGGTCGTAGCGAACCTCACCGTCGTTGTCGGTGACGGCCCGCTTGAACTTCTTCGCGATTTCCGCGTCGGTGTCGGTGAGCAAAACCGTGCCTTGTGGGGAGTCGGCTGATTTCGACATCTTGTTTTCCGGGTGCTGCAGATCCATGATGCGGGCCGCAACGTCTGGGATGTGATGCTCGGGCACCACAAGCACGTCGCCGTAGCGACTGTTGAATCTTTGGGTGATGTCGCGGGTGAGTTCGACGTGCTGACGTTGATCATCGCCCACGGGCACGATGTCGGTGTCGTAAAGAACGATGTCGGCCGCCTGCAACGCCGGGTAGGTGAACAGTGCTGAGGAAACGAACTCGTTGGCCTCGCTTTTCTCCTTAAATTGCGTCATGCGACGTAGTTCGCCGAAGGCGGCGACACACTGCATGTGCCACGCCAATTCAGAATGCTCACGGATTCGGGACTGCACGAACAGAACTGATTGTTCGGGATCGATACCTGCGGCCAGGAGAATCCGGGCCATCTCGATGGTGGCGGCTCTGACAACGCCGGGATCACGAGGCACGGAGAGAGCGTGAAGGTCGACCACGCAGTAGATGCCGTCGGTGGTTTGTTGCAGATCCACCCAATTCCTCAGCGCGCCGAGGTAATTGCCGAGTTGGATAGTGCCCGTCGGCTGGATCCCGCTGAATGCTCTGGGGCGCGTTGTTTGGTCAACCATGACAACAGGCTAGGGCCGGCGTGTCGCAGATGCAGCCGAATTTCGGTATAGAATCACACCGATGTCATTCCAGGTCCAGACTCCCAGCTTTGAAGGTCCGTTCGACCTTTTGCTGCATCTGATCCTGAAGGATGACGTGGATCTGTACGAGGTGAGGCTGGGCGAGATCGTAGACGCCTACCTCGAAGAGATTAGTCGGATCGAGGCCTGTGACCTCGAAGTGTCAACCGAGTTCCTGCTGATCGCCGCCACGTTGGTCGAGCTGAAATGTCGCCGGCTGTTGCCGGTCGACGAGGAATTCGATCTCGACGAGGAACTTGGCCTTTGGGAGGAACGGGACCTTCTCCTGGCTCGCCTGTTCGAATGCAAGACCTTCAAGGATGCGGCGGCGACGCTGCAGGAAATGATGGAGACGGCGTCCCGGTCGGTACCGCGCCAGTTCGGGCTCGAAGAGCCGTTCCTGGCCCTGGCCCCGGATCCTCTGGCCGGCATGACGGCACCCAAGCTCCGGCGGGCCTTTCTTCGTCTTGTCGCCGAAAGGCCGAAGGAAGACGAGCTCTCGCTTTTCCACGTGGCCGATGTCAAGGCCAACGTCACCGATGCCATTCAGCATTTCCTGCAGGAGCTCCCTCACCGAGGACCGTCAACGTTCCGTGAGCTCACTGCTGACGTAGACGAGCGACTTGAGGTTGTGGTTCGATTTCTCGCCGTGCTTGAACTGTTCAAGCAGGGCTTCGTCGATCTCGATCAGGCGCGGTCGTTTGGCGAACTTGTTGTCACCTGGACCTTCGAAGGCGACGAGGAAATCACCTCAATCACCGAGTTGGCGCTGGCCACGGTGGATACCTACGAGGGATAGTCGAGGAGCGCCATGTTGAGCGACGAAACCGGTGGCGGCGCCATGCCCGCCGACGTGCCAGGGGGCTTGCCTGAACTTAATGATCCTTTTGTCGAGGCCCGGCAGGCCATCGAAGCGATGTTGCTCGTGGCATCCGAGCCCACCGACGAACACCTCTTGGCTCAAGTTCTGGAGCTCGCGCCGGAGGCGGTGCGGCAGCTGTGCCAGGAGTTGTCCCAGGAGTGCGAGGACTCCCGGCGAGGGTTTCAGCTGATAGAGGTGGCCGGCGGCTGGCGGTACCAAACCCACCCTGATGCCTACCCGTATGTTGAGCGTTACGCCATGGAGGGACTACCCAACCGGCTCTCAAGCGCGGCTTTGGAGACATTGGCCATCGTGGCCTACAAACAACCGATCTCGCGGGTTCAGATCAGCGCCATCCGCGGCGTCAACGCCGATGGCGTGCTGAAGACGCTGGAGCAGCGGGGCTACGTCGAAGAGGTCGGGCGAGATTCGGGCCCTGGTCAGGCCTCGCTTTTCGGTACCACCAGCTTTTTCTTGGAGCGCCTGGAACTTCCGTCGATTGACGACCTCCCCCCGCTGGGCGACTTCGTACCGTCGGCCGAGGTACTTGAGGCTCTGGAGCAGACCCTTCGTATCGACGGTGAACCGGAGCCGGTGGAGTCCGAGTCCGACGATGGCGAGGGCCAGGTCGGCCCGGGCGCAGACCAAGAAGAGGAATAAGGGTGGCGGAGGCGGAACGGGCCCATAAGGTCTTGGCCCGGCTTGGTGTTGGGAGTCGTCGCGTCTGTGAGGACCTCATTCGAGAGGGTCGGGTTACCATCAACGGCCGGCCGGCGTCGCTGGGCGACAAGGTGACTGAGGACGACGAGCTGGCCGTCGATGGTTCGGTGTTGTCAACCAAACCTGATGCGGTCACCTATCTGCTGAACAAGCCTGTCGGAGTGGTGAGCACCGCCTCAGACCCACAAGGACGCCAAACCGTAGTCGACATGGTGCCGGCCGACCGTCGGGTCTACCCGGTCGGGCGCCTCGACATGGACACCGAAGGTCTGCTCTTGCTGACCAACGATGGTGATCTGGCCAATCGCTTGACTCATCCGCGGTACGGCGTGGACAAGGAATACATCGTGCATGTGGAAGGGCGCCCAGGGCGCGGCGCGCTCCGAAAGCTTCGGGAAGGCGTTGAGCTTGACGACGGCATTACCGCTCCGGCACAGGCGTCGGCGATTTCACCGGGTGTGATCAAGCTTGTGATCCACGAAGGTCGCAACCGGCAGGTCCGCCGTATGTGCGATGCCGTCGGCCATCCGGTGATTCGGTTGGTCCGATCCCGAATCGGCCCAATCGTCGACCGTCATCTCAAGCCGGGGCAGTCCCGCCGACTCAGCGAAGAAGAGCTTTTGGCGCTGCAGAGGGCCGTTGGTCAGCCCGAACCTTCCACGGACGACAACTTCGACTGCGAGGCCGACAATTTCGAATGAGGTTTTCGAAACGGTGAACATTGTGACAAACTTTCGCGCCAACGAAATCCTGATGCGACCTCAACAGGGTCGGCGAACCTAGATTCCTGGGGTGATCGTAGTGTTGACTGAAGACGTGGTCTGTAAGAGCGTGACGCCTTGCTGGCTGGCAACAGGCGAGATCGGCTGATTTTCGATGCCTGTGCGAGCGCTGCGAGGAGCTACAACGGTCGACAGCGACTCCGCTGGAGAAGTGAAGAAACGGGCGGCCGAGCTTATGACCGGGTTGCTGGAACGCAACAACCTCGGTGCCGATGCCGTCATCAGCGTCTTTTTCACCGCCACCCCGGACATCTCTTCGGTCGCTCCCGCCGCCGGGATCCGAGAGATTGGGATCACCGAGGTGCCGCTGCTCTGTGCCACCGAGATGGTTGTTGATGGAAGCCTGGAGATGTGTATTCGGCTGATG
Organism: Acidimicrobiales bacterium; assembly: GCA_965216355.1. Lineage (GTDB taxonomy): Bacteria > Actinomycetota > Acidimicrobiia > Acidimicrobiales > SZUA-35 > JAHELU01. Next base: position 3,721,420 of record CBDCFR010000013.1, on the reverse strand, counting down.
CTTCACGTCGAGACCGACAAGGCTCGGTCTGAGATGCGGCATCTCTTTATGCGTGGCGCCACCGTACTTCGTCCTGATCTTGTGGAACCCGATCCTGGTGCCACCCACGATGGGGGACAGGAGTCGATGTCATGATCGACGAGACGGCACCAGGCTCCATGCGGCCTCAAGCCCGCACAATCGTGCCCGGCCGGGCCAACGTTGTTGGGGCCGGCCTGATCGGTGGTTCGGTTGGGATGGCCCTTCGGGAGCAGGGTTGGCACGTGTCGATGAGCGACTTGAACGGCGGGGCCGAAGCCGAAGCGGTTAAACGAGGCGCTGCCGACAGCACCGGGGTCGACCCGGCGGCCGACGTCACCTTTGTTGCCGTACCGGTCGGCGCTGTTTCCGAACTTGTGACCACGATCCTCGACAAGACAAGTGGCATCGTGACCGATGTGGGATCGACCAAGGCCGACATCTGCAATGCCATCGTCGATCCTCGATTCGTCGGCGGCCATCCAATGGCCGGATCGGAACAAGACGGGATCCACGGCGCCCGCGCCGACCTGTTCTCCGGCGCTATGTGGGTGCTTACCCCGGCGGAAACCACCGATGAAGAAGCGTTCGCCGTGGTGCGGGCGATTGTTCGGGGATTCGGAGCCGAGACCATCTCGCTGGCCCCCGGAGTTCATGATCAACTTGTGGCTCAGGTCAGCCATGTGCCCCATCTCACTGCTGCATCGCTGATGAACCTGGCGGCGAGCGGTTCAACCCAGCATCGGGCGCTGTTGCGTCTAGCCGCCGGTGGTTTCCGAGACATGACTCGAATCTCGGCCGGGCGCCCGTCGATCTGGCCCGACATTTGTGTCGCCAACGCCACCGCCATTTCCCAGTCTTTGGGCGAGCTGATCGACCGTTTGGAGCGAACCAAATCTCTTGTCGACTCGCGTGATCGCACCGGGTTGTACGAGATGCTCAATCGAGCGAGAGTGGCCCGCCTCAACCTTCCGGTTGGCTACGGGACCACAACCGAGGTTGCCGAAGTTGTGGTGCCGATTCCCGACCGACCGGGTGAGCTGGCCGCGATCACCACGCTGGCCGCCGAACTCGATGTGAACATCCTCGACCTGGAGATCAGCCACTCGGGCGAGGGTCGCCGTGGCCTTTTGACCGTAGTGGTCGACGCCGAGTTGGCTGAGCGTCTGGTTGGCGGGCTCATGGTCAGGGACTATCACCCGTCGGTTCGGCGGGCACTCGGGGGAGAAGCGGAATCCGATGGCTGACGACGGTTCGATTGTGGTTGTTGCGATCGACGGCCCGGCAGGATCGGGCAAGTCGACGGTTGCCCGCCGGTTGGCCGACAAGTTGGAACTGCACTATCTCGACACGGGGGCGATGTATCGAGCGGCCACGCTGGCCGTACTTCGAGCCGGGGTCGACCCCGCCGACGAGCCCGCAGTCGCCAAGGTCTCTCGAAACGCTGACATCGACCTGCGGGGTGACGGATCGGTGTTTGTGGATGGCCTGGATTCGACGGCGGAAATCCGTGGCGACGACGTCAACAAGTCGGTTTCAGCGGTGGCCGCCAACGCCGATGTGCGAGCCGAGATGGTCGAGCGGCAACGGCGATGGACCCGGATCCGCGGCGGAGGCGTTTTGGAAGGTCGCGACATTGGAACCGTGGTGTTTCCAGACGCTGATCTGAAGGTCTACCTCACCGCCTCGCCTGAAGTGCGGGCCAGTCGACGGGCCGGTGAAAGCGGTCAGCAGGATGTTGGTGCGGTGGCCGCCGACCTTGAGCGTCGAGACCAGCTCGACTCCCAACGGGCCGTCGATCCGCTGCGACAAGCCGACGACGCCACCGTGGTCGACACGAGCCACCTCACCATCGACCAGGTGGTTACCCTGCTTGCCGACCTACTCGTTGACGTCGGCGCCGGGCGGTCATGACCGTCGACGAGGTCGTGGTCTCGAACGCGGGGCTGGAAATGGGTCGAGGGTCGAGGGCCGCCTACCGAGTGCTGAGAGCCCTGCTTTACGGAGCGTGTCGGCTGTGGTTCCGGATTTCGGTGGAGGGTTCGGAGAAGATCCCGGCTACGGGCGGCTACATCTTGGCTCCTGGTGCCCACCGATCGATTCTCGACACGCCGCTGGCCGCGTTGGCCGGGCCCCGAACCCTGCGGTACATGGGGGCGGAAAACTACTTCAACATTCCGGTGTTCGGCTCATTTCTACGGGCGATGGGAGGGTTCGCCGTAGAACGCAATCTCACCGACCGGGCGGCGTTGCGAGCGTCCGAAGCGGTATTGGAGCGAGGCGAGCCGTTGGTGGTTTTTCCCGAAGGCACACGACAGCAGGGTGCCCTTATCGGAGAGATGAAAGAGGGCGCGTCGTTTCTGGCCTGTAGGGCCGGGGTTCCGATCGTTCCTGTTGGGATTGGTGGTGCCGATCGCTCGTTGCCGAAGGGCCGCCGGTTGCCCCGGCCGACCAGAATCGCCATTGTGGTCGGCGAGCCGATCTACCCTCCGGCTCCGGAAGAGGGGTCGACCGGCAAGGCGAGGGTTAAACGTTCGGCGGTGAAGTCGTTGACCGAGCAGCTACGAACCGAGTTGCAGCGACTTTTTGATACCGCTCAGCAGCGAGCCGGGATCTGAAACCGACCCTGAGCCTGTGGCTTACAGCCCGGTGAGCACGTCCGACGCATCGACGAGACGATCGGGCAGTTTGGTTTGCGAGCCGACAGGTCCACCGGCAGCGAGGGTGGCGACGACGTCGATCGCACTCAGGAGCTCACGTAGGTTGCGCGGGGGAGGGAAGTACTCGTCCTCCTCGGTGATCCTCACTTCCTCGACCCCCTGGGTCGGCGATAGGAAGTCGATCACCGCCTGAACCACGTCTTCAGGGGCCGACGCCCCGGCGGTCAGTCCGACCGTGCCGTTGAGATCGGCCGGGAGCTCGTCGGGTCCGTTGACTCGGAAGACCCGATCGCAGCCGGCCTCTCGAGCCAGTTTGGCCAACGCATTGGTATTGGAACTGTTGGCCGACCCGATCACCACGAATGCATCGCACCGGTCGGCCACTGCCATCAGCGCCGACTGGCGGTTGGTGGTGGCGAAACAAAGGTCGGAACGACCGGGGGTAAACAGGTCGGGGTAACGCTCGGTGGCGGCCTCGGCCACATCGGCCCAATCACGATGGCTCAAGGTTGTCTGGGCCAGAAGCGCCGTGGGCTGATCGAAGTCGGGCAGAGCGGCCACGTCTTCAACCGATTCAACACGGTGGATGGCCTCCGGCGCAACGGCCATGGTCCCAACCGCCTCCTCGTGGCCTTCGTGACCGATGTAGACGATCTGATAACCCTTGCCCGCCCTGACCTTCACCTCATGGTGGACCTTGGTCACCAACGGGCAGACCGCGTCGACCACATAGCTGCCGCGATCCCGGGCGGCGGCCACAACCTCGGGGGCCGACCCGTGAGCCGACAACATGATCGGACGACCGACCGGGACCTCGCTGATGTCGTCGACAAAGACCACACCGCGATCTCGAAACCGGTCGACCACCAGCTTGTTGTGCACGATCTCGTGGTAGCAGTAGACCGGGGGTTCGAAGGCACGGACCATCCAGGCCAGCGCCTTTATGGCCATCTCGACGCCGGCACAGAATCCTCGCGGGCTACAGAGCAGCACCTTGTCGACCGAATTGGAGCGACGCTGGCCGGAAGGGTCGGGTATCGGCGCTATCCCGCTTGATTCCGAAGTTGATTGAAGGTCGGTCACAAGCCCAGGCTACCGGTCGAGATAGCGGAGTCGCAGCCGCCGTTGAGGGTGTGAAAGGCACTATTCTTAACTGGTGAGTTTGCCCCTAGTCGTCTCGGTGCGCCCCGACTCTCCGGCCGATGCGGCCGGGGTTGTTGTCGGTGATGTCGTATGTGCGATCAACGGCGAACAGCCACGCGACGTCATTCGGTACCAGCTCTTGGTCGATGAACCCCAGGTGGAGCTTGAGATCGACCGTGGTGGGATGCGCCGCACGATCGAGGTGGCCAAGGCCGACGGGGAACCGTTGGGTATCGAGGTTCAGTCGGCGATCTTCGACCAGGTCAGAACCTGCGACAACCACTGCGGCTTCTGTTTCATCTATCAGCTCCCGCCTGGAATGCGTCAAAGCCTTTACTTGAAGGACGATGACTACCGTTTGTCGTTCCTCTACGGCAACTTCACCACCCTTACCCGATTCACCGAGGCCGATTTTGAACGAGTGATCACCGAAGGCCTGACGCCTTTGTACGTGAGTATCCACGCCACCGATCGGGAAAAGCGAGTGGAGATGTTGAGGAATCGCCGCGGCGCCACGAGCCTGCGCTGGCTATCGGCACTTCTCGACGCCGGTGTGGAGGTGCACGGTCAGGTTGTGGTCTGTCCCGGTATCAACGACGGCGATGTATTGGCCGACACGCTCCTCGGGGTTTTGGATCAATACCCCGAGCTGGCCAGTCTTGCTGTGGTCCCACTCGGCATAAGCGATCACTCGAACGAACCGGACATGCGGGCCCATTCGGTCGAGGAGGCCGCGGCCGTGGTCGATCTGGTGGAGGCCTGGCAGCAGACCTATCTCGATGTTCTCGGTCGTCGTCTGGTGTTCGCGGCAGACGAGTATTACCTACTGGCCAACCGGCCCTTCCCTCAATCGGAGACCTACGAAGGTTTCGCGATGCACGAGGACGGCATCGGGATGGCTCGTACCTTCGAGCTTGAGTTCACCGGCCAGTCGGACACGGTGGTGGGCACGGCCTCGGGATTCTTCGCCTGGGTCGATGGTGCCCCGGCCGAGGGATATCGAGCGCCCCGGACCGAAGCGCCCGTGACCTTGCGGCCGTCCCGAAAGGCGCCGATCGGCATCGTCACCGGCTCATACGGCGCCCGGGTTCTCGAACCGCTGGTGGCTGAAGCCGTGGCCGGCACCGACATCGATGTTCGCATGGTCGTGGTCGACAATCAGTTCTTCGGTGGCAACATCGGCGTCACCGGCCTCATGGTGGGTGAGGATCTCGTCCGGGTGCTGTCCCAGCAGCCCGAAGGCCATCGATATCTCCTTCCTGATGTTTGCCTACAGTCAGATCGATTTCTCGACGGCACCACCGTGGAAGATCTACCTCACCCGGTAGAGGTCATCGGGACCGACGGCCTGTCTCTGCGTAAGGCGTTGGGCCTCGAAAAACGTACCCCGGTTCTGGTTAACGGAACCGCGTCAGGAGAGGTCGAACAGTGAGCGATTTGCCCGAAGTAGTGATCGTAGGCCGCCCCAACGTTGGCAAGTCGACGTTGCTTAATCGGATTCTTGGGCGGCGCGAAGCGATCGTCGAGGAACGCCCTGGCGTCACCCGGGATCGTAAGGTGGTGGAGGCCGAATGGCTAGGTCGTGAGTTTCGGCTGGTGGACACCGGAGGCTGGCTGGCCAAAGGCACCGAACTCGATCAGAAGGTGTCACGCCAGGCCGAACAGGCGTTGGGCTCGGCCGACGTCGTATTGTTTGTCGTCGACACCATGGTCGGCGTTACCGATGAAGACACCCAGGCCGCACGCCTTCTGCGCTCGATCGACACGCCGGTACTGTTGGTGGCCAACAAGGTAGACGATGACTCCCATGAGGCGGCGATCTGGGATTTGGCCCGCCTCGGGTTGGGCGAGCCCCACCCTGTTAGCTCGATCCACGGTCGTGGTGTGGGGGATCTACTTGATGTGGTGATCTCCTACTTCGAAGAGGAAGAAGACGACGACGCAGAGTGGGCCGATGGCGACGATGCCTGCTCCGACGAGGAGCGGGTGTTCAGCATCGCCCTGGTCGGTCGGCCAAACGTGGGCAAGTCAACACTGTTCAATCGCCTGATTGGCGAGGAGCGCTCCGTGGTGCACGATATGCCGGGCACCACTCGCGACACCATCGACACGGTGGTCGAGACGGAGATCGGCGCAGTTCGGTTCCTCGATACGGCCGGGATGCGTCGCCGGTCTCGGATTTCCGAGGACACCGAGTACTACTCCGTCGTGCGCTCCCTCAAGGCGGTGGATGGCGCCGATGTGGCGCTGCTGGTGATCGACGCCAGCGAGGGTGTCACCCAACAGGATCAGCGTCTGGCTGAAAGGGTGGATGCTGCCGGTTGCCCGATCGTCGTTGTGCTCAACAAGATCGATCAGTTGAACACGGAGCAGCGGGAAGACCTGAGCATGCAGATGGCCAGGAAGTTGAGTTTTCTCCCCGACGCCGGCGTGCACCGTGTCTCGGCGCTAAGCGGCAGAGGCGTGCAGAAGCTCTTGCCGTCGCTTCGCTCGGCAATCACGGCCTACCAAACCCGAGTGCCCACCAGGAAGGTCAACGACGTCATCCGCTTGGCCCAACAGGCTCAGCCGGGGCCTGGAGGAGCGCGCGTTCTCTACGCCACCCAGGGTGCCGTCGACCCTCCAACTTTCACCCTTTTCGCCAACCGGACGATCCCCGATCACTACCTGCGTTACCTGGAGCGAAGGCTTCGGGAGGAGTTCGATTTCGGCCCGACGCCGATAAAGATGCGGGTTCGGCGCCGCAGCGAATAGCGCTGAATGGCCAACGATCGGCCCTGAGATTCACCGGCCGGACACGGTGACACAGCCGTCGGCTACGATGGTAAGAGTATGGAGAGGCTACTTCCGGCCCTCGCCGCCATTGTTTGTGCTTTGGCCGCCGTCGCCTGGATCAGAGCGACGGTGCGCCGCCACCAGGTTTCGTCGCGTCTCGCCGGTGAACAAGTCGATCCTAACCTCTGGCGTCTAGCGCAAAACGACTACCGTCGCGATCTGCAAATGGCGGTCTTCACCGGCCTCGCGGCGCTGGCGTTGGTTGTTGTGGCCATCGTGGGTATCGGTTTTTGGCCGTCCTTCCTCGTTTCCCTGCTCGGGCTTCCAGCCGCGGTAGCTCTCATGAATCGCAGCGCTCAAGCCGAGATCGCCCGCATCTCCGCCGATCGTGTCGAGGTGGAGAGGAAGGCGCGCGAGGTGCTTACCCAGAAAGATCTGGCCCCGTTGCAGTGGGCCGCTCGTCTCGCTCCATCACAATTGCCCGAGCTTCCTAATTTCGAGATTGGACAGGCTTATCAGGCCGGCTCCGGAGCGATGGCCGGCGACTTCTACGACGTTTTCAAGATCGACGAGGTCCGGGTTGGAGCAGTCATTGGTGACGTGACCGGGCACGGGATCGAGCCGTCGATCACGGCGCTGCAAGCCAAGTACCTTCTGCGAGCCTTTCTGATCCAGTTCCGCGATCCCGGTCAGGCCCTCGAACAACTCAACGCCCAGATGTCGGTGTTGGAGCGAGGCGAGGAATTCATCTCGCTTTGCATCATGGTGTTCGACACAGAAGCAGAGACCTTACGGTTTGCGTCAGCCGGCCACCCCGCCGCTTTTGTGTGGCATGGGGGCGAGGTTCGCCCCTTGGGCGCCACGGGTCCGCTGTTGATGCTCGACCCCACCGCGCCGTATCACTCAAAGGAAATGGCATGGGAGCTCGACGACGTCGCCGTGCTTTACACCGACGGGCTGGCCGAGGCCCGTAACGGTGAGGTGTTGTTCGGCGAGGACGGTATCGCCGGAATGATTCGCCGCGACCCAACCGCCACACCCGATGTGTTGACCAAGGTCTTGGTTGAAGCGGCCAGAGATTTTGCCGGCGGACCAATAGCCGACGATGTGGCGGTCTTGGTTCTCCGTAGAATCTAACGAGCAGATGGTCGTCGTCGGTTGTGAATCCGCCGGAGGACCACCCTTGATCGATGATCCGGAGATCGAATGCCCTGGTGCGACACCTGTGATGTCTATCTAGCCCCGAACACGGTTGAGGAAGCGGGTACCTGCCCTACGTGCCATGAGCCGGTTGATCAAGCCGACAAGGTGTCCGAAACCAACACGCCGGTTCCCTGGCACTTCTGGGTTGTCGTTGTAGCGCTCGTCGCGTACCTGGGCTGGCGATTCGTTGTTGGAATCGACTGGCTCATTCAGCGGCTCTAACCAGCCGATTCGACCCTGCTCCGCAGGCTCGGTCGAAAAGTCGGAAAATCCCGTCCAGATTGCGGTCAGGCCGGGTACGATCAGAGCGCCACGGGCTGTGGCGCAGCTTGGTTAGCGCGCTTGACTGGGGGTCAAGAGGTCGGGAGTTCGAATCTCCCCAGCCCGACAAACTAAAGGCGACACCTTCGGGTGTCGCCTTTAGTTTCTCCGACAGGCGGCCTTCAGGTAATCCCGGCAATCGGGATAACTGCGTTCCGGACCGCTGTTTCTATGTCGCTGGTCTCGAATCGATAGCCCTCGGCTTGGAGACGGTGTGGCACACAACGCCGCCCGGTCAACGCCAAAGCCGGGTCGGACCCGAGGATCCAAGCCCCGATCCTAGTGATGAACTCCGGCGAGCCCATCCCGAATCTGCGACCGACCGCGTCACGGTACGCAGCCATAAACTCGCTGTTCCGGATCGGGTTTGGAGATGTCAGGTGGTAGAGCCCGCGCATCGTATCGTCGATCACACCTCGGTGAAGGAGCGCGAAGAGATCGCCGGCGGCAATCCAAGAGACCCACTGTTGACCACTTCCCACCTTGCCACCGAGCCCCAGTCGGGCGAGGCGACTGAGCTGCCTGGTTGCGGGATCACCCAACCCTCCTATCCCGATCGCCGGCCGGAGTAGGACGGCCCTCGGAATCCCAACCGTCGCCTCACGATAGGCAGCCTCCCACCGTTGGCAGACCTCCACCTGCTGTGCTGGGCCCACCTCAGGTGTTGGCGTGGATTCGGTGATTAGCAGATCGCCGCTGTCTCCAAAGATGGCAAGGGACGACAACTGGATCCACGATTTCGGGGGATTGTTGAGCTCCCGAACTACAGAGCCCACAAGCTGCACGGTTCCTTCGCGAGACGAATCAACTCGTCGATATTGGATTTGGTTGGGCGACAGTCAACCCGCTTCCCGGCCAGATGTACGACGACGTCGCTACCTTCTAGACAGTGAGTCCAGTCGCCCTCGATGCTGGCGTCCCAGTGGACGTGACGCCAGCCGTCATGAACGGCGTCCGCACCGCGGCCGATAACCGTAACATCATGTTTTTCGTGGACGAGGCGGGAACGAAGAGCCTGGCCCAGAAATCCAGATCCGCCGACAAGCACTACCCTAAGTCGATCCGGTCGGTCCACGGAGACGAGCCTAGGCGCTCTAGGTTGTTGAGTTGTTGAGGATCATGAGCGTTTTCAGATCACTGTGAAAGTCGAGAGCGTGGTCTCCACCTTCACGGCCCATCCCGCTGATGCCGCATCCACCAAATGGCGCTGTGAGATCTCGGACCAGGAATGTGTTGACCCATACCAGGCCCGACCGGATCGCCCGCCCTACCCGCTCGGCTCGATCTCGAGACGTGGTGAACACCATGGCGCTGAGACCGTATTGGGTGCTGTTGGCAAGGCCGATCGCTTCGGTTTCATCGCTGAAGGTTTGGAACGTAAGCACAGGCCCGAAGATCTCCCGCTGCACAACTTCGCTGTTGTTCGATGCCGGTTCGATCAGGGTTGGTTGGTAGTGCAGGCTGCCGTCGACGGGGGCACCCCCTCGCACTATTGTGTCGCCGGCATCCCGCGCCCGTTCCACGAATCCGTGAATGACGTCTCGGTGATCCGGATGGGCCAGAGGAGCGATATCGGTATCAGGCGAACGGCTGTCACCCAGAACCAGCTGGTCGGCGTGGTGGTTGAACCGCTCCAAGAACTCGTCACGGATCGACTCCTCGACGAGCAACCGGGTACCGGCCAAACAGACCTGACCTGAGTCGTCGAACTGCCACGCCGCCCGGTGGGCTGCAGCCTCAAGATCGGCGTCGGCAAACACAAGCAGCGGACCTTTACCGCCAAGCTCGGCCGTGAACGGTACCAGGTTCTCGGCGGCCGCCTTGCCGATGATTCGTCCGGTTTCCGGAGATCCGGTGAAGGTGATTCGACGAACACCAGGATTGGAGACAAGTGCCGCCCCCACCTCTTCACCAATGCCTTGGACCAAGTTGTACGCACCGGGCGGGAACCCGGCTTCGTCGGCCAATTGGGCCAGGAGCGCCGCCGAAAGCGGTGACCACTCGGCCGGCTTGTGGATCACGCTGTTCCCTGCGGCCAAGGCGGGCGCGAGCTTCCAGGTGGCCAACATGAACGGGGCGTTCCACGGTGTGATCACGACGGCCGGCCCGGCAGGCATCCGCTGAACCAGATTGGCCATGTTCTTGGCGTCCCAGGCCCGCTCTTGATGGTTGACGATCAGGTCGGCGTAGAGCCGGAAGTTGGTGGCACCTCGAGCAACCAGGCGTTGCTTCATCGACTCGTACATGAAACCCATGTCGAGGGTTTCGACCATGGCGATGTCGTCGCTGTTGGCCTCGATAAGGTCGGCCATCCGGTGCATCACCTCGGCTCGCTCGGCCGGAGTGAAACGTGACCATTGGTCGAACCCGTCTTGAGCCGAGCGAACCGCGGCGGCGGCAGTCGATCGGTCGCCACGCGAGACCTTGGCCAGAGGGGCGCCGTCCCAGTCGAGGGGTGATCGACTGGTGAATGTGTCGAGCGAATCGACCCAGCTGTTGTTGATGAAGTGGCCGGTGGCGACGTCTACTCCGCCAACTGTTGCCGTGTTGCTCATGTCAGCCTTTCCGCGGTGGTCGGATTCCGCGGAACTCCCAGTCGCCGCCTTGGGCCGTGGACAGGACCTCCTCAGATTCGCTTGGCTGGGCACCGTAGCCGTCGGCTACCGGCACCGGACCGGAAACGATCGTGTTGCTCAGCGTGCCCAAGCCCTCGACTTCAACTTCGACGACATCGCCCGGGTAGACGGTACGGGAGTTGGCCGGGGTGCCGGAGAGAAGCACGTCGCCGGGCTCAAGGGTTATCGAGCGGGCGATGTCGGCCACCAGGTAGTTCATGTCCCATTCCATCTCCGACGTATTGCCGTCTTGGCGGACCTCACCGTTGACCAACGTGCGGATCTGCTTGTTCCGAAAGTCCCAATCGGTCACAATCCCCGGACCGATGGGGCACAGGGTGTCGCTTCCTTTGACCCTGAGCATCGAGCCGGCATCGGTATCCCGGAAGTCATGCAGCCCGTAGTCGTTGGCCACCGAATAGCCGGCGATGTAGTCGCCAACATCGTCCGGCGCTACGTTGCGGCACGTTCGCCCGATAATGATGGCGATCTCACCTTCGTAGTTGAGCCACTTGCAGCCCTCTGGCCTGACCACATCGGCATTGTGCCCGCTGAGGGCCGACACCGGTTTTTGGAAATACGTCGGTGCCGGGGGGAGCTTGGTCATGAACTCGTCAACCCTGCTCCGATAGTTGAGGTGCACGCAGATGATCTTCGACGGATTGCTCGGAGCGAGATGGACAGCGTCCTCAACTCCGATCTTGCGGCCGTCGGGGGCGACGAGTAGCTCGCCGTCTCGTTGAGCTTCGGTCGGGTAACCGTCGAGAAGGATTCGTCGGAACTCGGGCACGTGCGTCTCCTGCGATGCTGCGGTCGGTCGGGGTCAGATTAGTTTGGTACCAAACGATATTCAACCAGATCCGGCGTTGGCGGCCCTGTCGTTGGCTGGAGCGGGTGACCAGGTGGATACGGTTGTAGGTCATCATGTCACAAGGGCCAGAAAACCGGTTGCTTGATGCCGAACGCGATGTGCAGGCCAAGCTGGGGGACCAGTCGCTCGACTTTGAGGCGATGCTGGCCATCTCCAACATCTACCGTGCTGCCGCCGCAGTCCGCCGTCGGGCAGAGCGTGAAGTGCTGGCTCCGGTTGCCTTGTCGTGGGGCGGTTTCACAATTCTGTGGGTGCTTTGGGTCTGGGGCGAGATGAAAACCGCTCGCCTGGCGGCCGAGTGCGACCTTTCGAAAGGCACGCTCACCGGCATGCTCACGACCCTTGAGAAAAGGAACCTCGTGACCCGTACTCGATTGCCGACCGACAAGCGGCAAGTGCTCGTGGCTCTTACCGAGGTCGGAGTAGCGACAATCGAAGATGTGTTTCCCAGGTTCAACAACTTCGAATCGTTGATGGCCGAAGGTCTGAGCGCCGACGAGCGTCGAGAGCTGGCGCGGTTATTGCGCAAGGTCGTCGCCAACGCCGGCGACAGCCAGTAGCGCCGTCTCGCCGGCCGGTGTGCCCAAAGTAAACCTCAAACCTTGATTCGTTTGGTACCAAACGATTAAGCTTGCGCCATGACCGACCCGTCAGGCCAGGACCTTCAAGGTTTAATGTATCCCAGGACCCCGACCGGCGCCGGATCGATTCTCCCCGGGCCGCCGTGGCACTACAGCGGCGAGATGCTCACGGTTGAATTCAGAACAGATCCGGTCAACGTCGCCGAGTTGCTGCCCGCCCCACTGGAACTGGCCGACGTGGATCCGGGAGCCGTGGCCATCATCTGGGCCGATTGGCAGTCCTGTAGCAACTCCTTCGAGGAGCTTCTTGATCCCGCACGGGCTCAGTACAAGGAAGCCTTCGTCGTGATCCGCTGCCAGTACCAAGGTGAGGTCTACAGCCGGGCGCCCTACATCTGGGTCGACAAAGATTTCGCCATGGCCCGCGGCCATTTGCAGGGCTATCCGAAGAAGATGTCGGAGATCTGGATGACAAGGCCGGTGACCCATGGCCGGGCCGGCCCCCGGCTCGAACCGGGTGGTCGATTTGGTGCAACCCTCAGTACCTGGGGGCGGCGGATCGCCGAAGCCCGATTCACCATCACCGGAACAGCCGATTCGGCCGGCTTCGTCAACGGACACCCGATGCTGCACAGCCGTCAGATGCCCGCCATCGAGATGGACGGCCGTGACTCGCTCGACGAGCTGGTAACGATGCGAGGCTTCGACCATGATGTCGGTCCGGTCTACTCCGGTGACGCTGAGCTGGTCCTTCCTGACAACCCCACCGAAGAACTCACACGACTCCAACCATTCGAGATCATCGGTGGCTATTACCGGCAGGTCGGAACCTCAATGGGGCCGGGCACAACAGTCATGGCCCAGCCGAACCCGATGGCGCCCGGGAGCCAGGAAGGTGAGGACTCGTGACCAGATCAACCTACGTCGACAACTATCTGGGCGATCGAGGCCGCGACGATGCCGACATCACGAGCCACGACACCTACACCGAAGGCGTGCCTCACGCCACATTCGAGCGATTACGCCGTGACGATCCGGTGCACTGGACCGACGAGGTGGATGGCTCGGGATTCTGGTCGATTCTGCGGTACGACGATGCGCTCGCCGTAAGCCGAGACGTCGAGACGTTCACCTCCAGCCGGGGCATTCGACTTGAGGAAATGGACGACGAAGAGTTGGCCGCCCGCCAGACCATGATGGAGCTCGACCCTCCTGAGCACACCCGGTACCGCCGCCTTGTCAACCGAGGTTTCACCCGGCGAACCGTCGAGTCTTATGAGGCGGCAATTCGGCAGTTGGCCGCCGAGGTCGTTGAGGCTGCGCTGCCCAAAGGCGAGTTCGACTTCGTGAAGGAGGTGGCCGAGCAGCTTCCTATGCGTATGTTGGGTCGGCTTCTTGGCACCAGTGATGACGACGGCCACAAGCTGGTGGCCTGGGGTGATGCGCTGTTGGGCAACACCGACCCCGACTTCACCGACTACCCGGTTGATCTCACCGATACGGAGCAGTTCCGTATGGTGCCCTTCCGGAGCCCCGCGTCGATTCAGATCTTCCAGTACGCCCAGGAACAGGCGGCCGATCGACGAAGCTGTCCGCGCGAGGATGTGATCACACAGCTGCTGGCGCCGACCATCGACGGCGATCCACTGACCGATCTGGAGTTCAACAACTTCTTCACGCTCTTGGTGGCTGCCGGCAACGACACGACCCGCTACACAATGACCCACGGTCTCTGGACCATGCTCAACCACCCAAGCTTGTGGAACACCTGGCGAGACAATCCCGAACTCACGTCAACCGCAGTGGAGGAGATCCTGCGCACCAGTTCTGTCACCATGCATTTCCGGCGCACGGCCACTCGTGATGTCGAGATTCGAGGCAAGCAGATCAAAGCCGGCGACAAGGTGGTCATCTGGTTCAATTCGGCCAACCACGATGCCGACGGATTCGCCGACCCATTCCGCTTCGATCTCGCTCGCGATCCGAATGATCACATGGCCTTCGGTCGGAACGGCCCCCATCTCTGCCTCGGGGCGTGGCTGGCCAGGATGGAGCTACGTCTCGTGTTCGAAGAACTCATGAAACGAGTGGATCACTTCGAGCCGGCGGGCGACATCGACCGGCTGCGGTCGAACTTCATCGCCGGGATCAAACGGCTGCCGGTGCGAGTGCACCTCAGGTAATGCCAACCTCGTCCATAGATCAAGGGAAGGAGTCCTGACATGGGACAGATTGTTGGTGCGGCGCTGGTTTCCCACGTCCCCCCACTGGTGATGCCCGAAGCCGACCGCCGGGCCATGAACAATGGCGATGACACCACGTTGTTCGCCGGGCTACATCAACTGGCAGAGGAGAAGCTTTTTCCAACCGCAGCCGACACCGTCGTGGTTGTGGACACCCACTGGTTCACCACGATCGAACACATTGTGGCCGGCCACGAGCGGCGGTCGGGCAAGTTCACCTCGGAAGAGCTGCCACGCGGTATGAGCCAGATGCCGTATGACTTTGCCGGCGACCCCGAACTGGCCGAGGCCTGGGCCGCAACCGCCAGCGATCGCGACGACACGTGGATCACGTCGATCGACGATCCCTACCTCCCGGTGCACTATCCCACAATCAACCTCCTGCCTTTTCTGCAGCGCGATCAGCGTTGGGTTTCGGTCGGTATCTGTCAGACGGCAACGCCCGAGGACTTTCTGCTTTTTGGCCGGCTTCTGACCGAGGCTGTGGCCGAGCTCGACCGCCGCGTGGTGGTTCTGGCGAGTGGCGGATTGAGCCATCGATTCTGGCCGCTCCGAGAGTTCCGCGATCATGAAGCAGCCGACCCTGATCTACACCTCCGCAGCCCGGAGGCCGCAGCCGCCGACCGGTATGTCATCGAGAGGCTCCAAGCCGGCGATCACGCCGCTGTCATCGACTTCTGGCCGGAGTTCCGGAGTCATTCGCCCGAAGGTTTCTTCGGTCACTACCTGACCATGGTCGGCGCCATCGGCGGGGCGGCATGCACCGCTCCGGGCACGCAGTTTGGGCAATACGAGGCCGTGGCCGGCACCGGTCAGGCTCACATCTGGTTTGATCTATAACGGGCTAGCGGCCGGGGCGACTTACACGGCCTAGTTTCCGTGGGGATCTGAACTCGTGATTTGTGCCAAGGTAACCAGTTTGCCGAAGGCAAACTGCAAGCGAGACGCTCCGCGTCGAAGCCGCTAGTGGTAGGGAAGATACTCGTTCAGCTCCCACTCACTGACGCCACCGTCGAGGTCGTAGGAGCCCTCGGCTTCAATGAAACGATCCCACTCCGCCCGCTTGATGGCCACAAAGTTCGCCACCAGATCCGAGCTCAGCGCCTCAACAAAGACGGAATCATTTTCGAGCTGATCGAGGGCGGTTGACAGGTCGGTGGCGGCGGCCACGTCGGTGTTGACCTCGTCCATCCCGTCTCCGGTTTCTGGGGCCGGGCAGTCGTAGCCGTTGGCCACTCCGAGCCGTGCCGCGGTGAGCACCGCAGCGATGGCGGTGTGAACCGAGGCGGCACCGTCGGCCACGCGACTCTCGATCCTCGTCCCTGCTCCTCGAGCCGGTGGCACGCGGTTGGCCACCATGCGATGGTCGTAGCCCCAGTTGGCCCAATAGCCCGCCAGGGACGCCGGCTGCAGCCGTCGGTAGGCGTTGACCGTCGGCGCGCTGAGCGCCGTAAGTGCCTGGTGATGGGTGCAGAGACCGGCGATGCAGCTGCGGGCCAGATCGGACAGACCGTCCTCTGCCGAGGCGTCGGCGAGCGCGTTGTTGCCATCGGCGTCAAGGAGCGAGAAGTTCACGTGGAGGCCACTGCCGCTCAGCTCGTTGAACGGTTTACCCAAAAACGTCAGGTCAAGACCGTTCATCAGAGCCACCTCTCGGGCCATGATCCGGAAGAGGAAGATATTGTCGGCGGTGGTGAGCGCATCGTCGTATTCGAGGGTTAGTTCGTACTGGGATTCGTCGAACTCGGCGTTGATCGACTCAGGCCGGAACCCGCAGACGACCGACCGGGCCATGATCTCGTCGATCACGCCGGTGGGATCATTCGACGGCCCGGTGCCGTAGACCAACGCCCGGGGATTGTGGAAACGTTTCCAGCCGCCGTCATCGGTCGGCTCAAGAAGATAGGCTTCGAGCTCGATGCCGACGTTGACCCTGTAGCCCATCTCGCTCCAGGCGTTGATGGCTTCCTGGAGGACATGACGTGACGCGAAGCTGTAGGGCTCGCCGTTCAAGTCGAGGTGGCCGACAACAACACCGGTGATGTCGTCTTCCCAACCCGGCCGGACCGCGCCGTCGTCGTAGGTGGCATGAACGTCAATCAGGCCCTCCAGAAGATAGGAGCCAGGGGCCGGAATCAGGCTGCGGTCGTAACCCATGGCGAAGGTGGTGACACAGTGTCCCGTTCCTCGCCCGGCGATTGCAGCCGGAAGGTACTTACCCCTCGCAAGTCCGAGGTGGTCGGGCCACATCATCCGGATTCGTTCGTAGTCGCTCACTACCGTCCCCTTTGCCTATCTGTTCGCGATCGAACGGTGATGTTAGTGGGAACTTGGTCGTCGATCCAGCGGCCCTGCGGCCTGCCGGTTCTTGAGTCGTTTGGGGCCGAACGACTAGTGTGGCGGCGATGGTGCTCGAACTATGAAGGCTCTGGTGCTTTGGCATGAACCGGACGGACCGTCGGGCGAGGTCGGAGAGCGGCTGCGCCAACGGGGTTTCGACCTTGTCGATCACGTGATTACCGAGGTGTATGAAGAGCCGCAGCTCACCACTGGTCCGCTGCCGCCGTTCGGTGATCACGACCTTGTGGTGATCATGGGCTCGGTTCGATCATTGACTCGAAAATCCGAAGTTGATTCGTGGATTTATGGCGAGCTTGAGCAGATCTCATCCGCCTACGATGCCGGTGTGCCGATCCTTGGCGTTTGTTTCGGAGGCCAGTTGCTGGCCGAAGCGTTGGGTGGGGTTGTTGAGGCCGCACCGCGTAGCGAAATCGGCTGGTTTCAAATCGAGCCCGTCGAGGGTTCAGACTGTCCGGTCGAGCCTGGCCCGTGGATGCAGTGGCATCACGATCGGTTCACCGCGCCACCGGAGGCCGAGGTGATGGCAAAGTCCGCCGTGGGGCAGCAACTCTTCAGGGTCGGACGTTCCGTTGGCACCCAGTTTCACCCTGAGATAACCAACGAGATTCTTGACGGGTGGCTTTCGACGTCGGATGAGGATTACCTGGCCGAACATAGGATCGACCCAGATCGTTTGCGTGAGGAAACCGCAGCCAATCAACTGCGGTCGGCCGAGCGCTGTCATCGACTGGTCGACTGGTTTCTGGACACCGTGGCGTTCCCGGCGGGGTTGCCGAAATAGCAACGGCGGCGTTCAACAAGTCGTACAAACCGAACACAGCGAAGAGGGAGATGACGATGACCGAATCGATGATCGGAGGCAACGCAACCGGTGCCGACGCTCAACAGCTGGCCGGCCTGTTTGACAGAAACGGCATCCACACCGTTGAGCTCGCCATTGTCGATACCCAGGGCCATTTGCGGGGTAAACGAATCCCGGTCAAACAGTTTCTTGGTTCGACGCTCGGTTCCGGGGCTAACATCGCCGACGCCATCTTCGTGTTCGACATCCAGAACGACCTGCCCGACAACGAGTTCATCAACATGGGAACCGGCTACCTCGACATGAAGCTGATGCCGCAGTTGTCATCGCTGCGTCTGTTGAGCCATCGGCCCGGCTACGCAATCGTATTCGCCAATGCCAGTGATGAACATGGATCCCCACATCCTCTGGCGCCTCGTTCCGTGCTGGCGGCGCAGGTCGAACGATGCCGGAACCTCGGGCTCGACCCAGTGGTCGCCACCGAGATGGAGTGCTATTTCACCAAGCCCGACGGATCCCCGGTGATGGACTACATCCAATACAGCTCGCTCACGTGCGCCGACGACGTTGAGGTGGCCCTCCATGAGATCCGTGATGCGTTGGCCGGCGCTGGTATGACCGTCGAGTCGTCGAACCTCGAATACGGTACAGGGCAAATTGAGGTCAATTGCGGCCCGGCCGACGCCATGCGTACGGCTGACAGCACGGTTCTCTACAAGAGCATCGTCAAACAGATCGCTGCTCGGCACGGGTGGTTGGCCACGTTCATGGCCAAACCTTACGCCGAGCAATCAGGATCCGGTATGCATATTCACACCAGCCTGAATGTTGACGGGGCAAACGGCTTCGCCTCATCCGACGGAGCACCAAACGATTTGATGCGGCCGTGGCTGGCCGGGCTGCTTGAGCACGCCGCGGCCATGACCATCCTGGGCGCCCCCAACGCCAATTCGATGAAACGCATCAGGCCTTACACGTTTGCGCCTACTCACATTCATTGGGGTGGTGACAACCGCACCGTTCTGGCACGTTGCATCACCGAAGCCGGCTCCTCGGCCAACCGGGTGGAATTCCGTTCGGCCGGCGCCAACGCCAACCCCTATCTCATCATCGCCGCCATCCTGGCCGCAGGCGCCGACGGCATCGAGCGTCAACTCGATCCCGGCCCGATGAGCACCGGCGATATGTACACCGACCCGGGAGACTCTATTGCCTTGCCGGTCACGGTGGAGGAAGGCCTCGCTGCTTTCAACGGGAGTGCGCTGGCAGCGCAGCTCGGCGACATGTTTTCCCGAAGTTTCGCCAGCCTCGTTGCGGCCGATGGCGAGTTGGCGGCCGCCGAAGGCGCCGAGGGTGATGACGTGAATGATTGGGAGCGAGATCGGTATCTGGAGCACTCGTGATCGCAACCGTCGACGGGCGGGCGACATCGATGGTTGATGTCACCGACGTCGATCTGTACTGCGACGGGATCCCACACGACGTCTTTACAGCCATCCAGCGGCATCCAGGGTTGGTCTGGCAGCCGTATCTCTCCAACGGCTTCTGGATTGTCTCCCGCTATGACGATGTGAAGACCGTCTCCAAAAGCCCCGACGTGTTTTCCTCCGCGGTTGGACACACCAATCTCTGGGACCTCGAAGCCGATGCCCTTGAGGCGCGGCGTTCGATCATCGACACCGATGCCCCCGACCACACCCGCCTTCGACGCCTTGTGAGCCGGGCGTTCACTCCTCGCAACCTTCTTCGATGGGAGGAAACCACCCGGACGATTGCCGCTGAGTTGCTTGATCAGTTTGTCGACAACGGCGGGGGCGACTGGGTTGACAAGGTGGCGGCACCCCTGCCGATACGGGTGATCCTGTCGATCCTCGGTGTTCCCCATGACGAGGCCGATCATCTGGTGGAGCTCTCCAACTATCTCGTGGAAGGGACGGGCGATCGCCCGACGTTGCCGGACGATGCCTTTGGAAATCGCACCCCGGTTCGGTTGCTGCCGTTTTCGAGTCCGGCCAGCCACGCCCTGTTTGAATATGGTGAGCGGATCGGCGCTCAGAGACGGGCCCAACCTCAAGATGATCTGGTGACACAACTCGTGCAAGCCGAGGACGATGGGGATCGCCTCAGCCATGACGAGTACCGGAATCTCTTCCACGTTCTGGTGTTCGCCGGCAACGAGACAACCCGCACCGCACTGAGCCACGGGGCGATGGCTCTGGCCCGGTTCCCAGACCAATGGCAGCGGCTCGTCGTTGCCCCCGAACTCGTCGAGAGCGCCGTTGAGGAGATCCTTCGGTGGTCCACCCCGGTCTTGCATATGCGGCGAACGGCAACTCAAGACACCGCGTTGGCCGGCACTCAGGTGGCCGCCGGTGACAAGGTGGTGATGTGGTACGCGGCGTCGAACTGGGACGAGAACGCGTTCCCGGAGCCACAGGTCTTCGACATCGGCCGCGATGGGCAGACGCACCAGGCTTTTGGTGGCGGTGGACCCCATTTCTGCCTAGGGGCGTTCCTGGCGCGAATGGAAATCCGGGTGGTTCTTGAGGAGATGCTGGCCCGGGGAATCAAACTTCAGCCGGCTGGTGAGCCGACAAGGACCCGATCCAATTTCGTGAATGGAGTCCTGTCGCTTCCGGTCGCTGTTGAGACCGCACTTGGAGGTTGAATCAGATGGCTGTTGAAGAATCCGAATATCGGCCTAGCACCGATAACGAGCCGCTCGTCGCCCTTGTGGTGGATCAAGCTTTGTGTGTGGGCGTCGGTCAATGCGAGCTGCTTGAGCCTGATGTGTTCCGTATTGACGACGACTCCGGTCTGGCTCAAGTGATCGGGGGATCGAGCCTTCCGCTGAGCCGCGCCGACATATCAATTGATCGTTGCCCGAGTGGGGCCATCACCAAGCACGAGGCCTAGAGGACTCCGGCAGCGCTCGCTCCGCCTCGTCTTGAAGGCCTTGCGAGTCAACCGAGTGCGATTGGAGTACTGTTTCTAGGCGTATGTGTGGTCGTTTCGTGTCTGCCTCTACCGCCGACGAGTTGGCGAACTACTTCGGTGCTGCCGTCCCTGACAGTGACCTTGACGACAGCTACAACGTCGCTCCCACCACCGAGGTGTACACGGTCAAGGCTTCCGACGATGAACGGCAGCTGACCACGATGAAGTGGGGACTTGTCCCGTTCTGGGCCAAGGATCTGAAGATCGGGTCGAAAATGATCAATGCCCGATCAGAGACGGTGGCCGAAAAGCCGGCCTTCAAGAAGGCCTACCAGAGTCGGCGTTGCCTCATTCCGGCCGACGGATTCTACGAATGGGCCAAGGTGCCGGGGCACAAAACCAAGCAGCCGTATTACATCTACCGGCCCGACGGAGAGCCGTTGGTGTTCGCCGGGTTGTGGGAGCGCTGGCGCCCCAAGGACGAGGATGGCAACTACATCGAGGATGAGCTCGTTGAGTCCTGCACCATCCTCACATGTGGTCCCAACGAAGAGATGTCGGCTGTACACAATCGGATGCCTGTGCTTCTGCCTCCGGCGGTCTGGGACGACTGGCTGTCGCCCGGCACCGATTTGGGACTGATTGAGTCGTTGCTCAAGCCCGCCCCCGACGGTTTCCTCGAGCTCCGTCCAGTGTCGACGTCGGTAAACAATGTTCGCAACAACGGGGCCCACCTACTTGAACCCGATCCGGCGCCGCTGGTGGCCGAAAGCCACGACCCGTCCGAGTCGGGTGAGGATGCCACGGACGGCACCGCCGGGTGAGTGAGCTCCCGCTCCAACGACGCTTGCGGCGAGCAATCGTTCGTTTTCAAGCCCGCTTGGAGGCTGGTGCCGGCGACCGGTGGATCCCAACGCTGATCGGGATTGGCCTGGCCTCGTTCCTGGCCTGGACCGCACTCAGCAGGATCGAGGGCTTGGACACGGGCGTGGACCTGGCCGGCTACAGCCAGACATTGTGGCTGTTGGCTCAGGGCAATGTGCCGCGGGCGTCGCTGTTCGGCACCGACGTGCACCTTCTGGAGCTGCGGTGGTCGTTCATCCTGTACCCGCTGGCCTTAGGGGCGACGGTCGTGTCGCCACCTCGGATCCTCATCGTCGCACAAAGCCTTGCCCTCGGTCTGGCCGTGATCCCGCTGTGGAATCTAGCTCGACGCCGGGCCAAGTTGCGGATCGGCGCTGCCACTGCTTTGTGCACGGCCTATGCCGTACATCCGGCCACCCATCGGATTGGAGTCGAGGATTTCCATCCAGTCGCGTTGGCGGTGCCGGCCATCGTGGCCGCGGCCTACTTTGGTGCCACAAAGAAGTGGGTTTGGTACTGGTTGTGTGTGATCTTCGCCCTGCTCTGTCGGGCCGACCTCGGTCTGGCGATTGGCTTCTGGGGTTTTGTTCTCGTTGGTGACGGCGAGCGTCGGGCGGGCTTGTGGACGATGGCCACCGGTTTCGTATGGGCTCTTGGCCTTCTGCTCGTGGCTCAGCCAATCATCGCCCAGCCCGGTGGTCCTGACGCCCGCAACGGCTACGCCGGTCAGACGCTCGGAGATGTAACTCTCGCCTCGCTGCGCGATCCGGTGGAGGCGCTGCAGACCCTTTTCACCCAAGACAACCTGTTACTGGTGATCGGTTTGCTCACGCCGGTGATCTTTCTGCCGCTGCTGTCGCTCCGACATTTGCTGCCGGCGGCACCGCTGGCCGGCCTTCTGCTTCTCTCCGGCCCGGATGGGAGCCCGTACGCCGAACGAAGTGCAATGTTGTTGGCCTTCGTGATGATTGCGGCGGCCTATGCGTTGAACCGGCTGGGCAACATGGGCGTTGATCGGGTGTTTCTTGACATCCGGTTGCTGACCACTCTGGCGGCTGCCGCAGTGTTGTTGTTTGTGGCCGCATCCCCGACGTCGCCCTACGCCCAACCATGGGAGTGGTCCGATCGAGATAGTACTGACCGGGCCATCAGCCGCGCTGTCGATCTCCTCGCGCCCGATGTGCCCGTCCGGGCATCGCCTTCGGCGCTTACCGAGTTGTCGGACCGACCGTGGCTGTACTCGCTGTCGGAAGACCGCGTGCCATCGGCCGTCAACATGTCGGTTCCCGACTTTGTTCGGGCGGTTCTTGTGGTGGAGAGGGAGATACCGACCCGAACCGAAGAAGAGCGCGAGCAGTTCGACAACAACATGGCCTTGGTGGGCTTCGAAATTGAGTTTGACGATAGGTCGAACGGAGTGACGCTTTATGTCCGACAGTAACGCTGCTGCGCAACTGCCGATGTCTCAACTGCTCACCCGCGACCAGATGCTGACCTGGCCGAATCTGTTCACTCTGCTTCGGTTGCTCTGCATTCCCGTCTTTGTCTGGTTGTTGTTCAGCCGGGAGAACCGAGCGGCTGCGGCGTGGCTGTTGGGTGGGCTCGGTGCCACCGACTGGGTCGACGGTTGGTTGGCCCGTAGGTTCGATCAGATGAGCGAGTTCGGGGCGATCTTCGACCCGACCGTCGATCGGTTGCTGTTCTTTGTTGCCGTGCCCAGTTTGATCATCGATGGCTCCATCCCCCTGATCGTCGCCGGATTGGCGCTGGCTCGGGAGCTGGCCACCGCCGTGCTGGCCTTGCTCGCCCAATTCCGAGCATCACATAGTTTGGCTGTCACCTGGGAGGGTAAGACCGGCGCCTTCCTACTGATGTTCGCCGTTCCGATGTTTCTCGGCGCTCAAAGCACGCTGTCGTATGCCGGACTGCTCGGTGTTCTGGCTTGGCTGTTCGCGGTGCCCGGTATCGCCTACGGATGGTATGCCACCGCCTTTCAGTACTTACCTCTTGTCCGCCGCCTTTTGGGTTAGCGCCGGCACCCAGGTACTGATGCTGGTGCGATTTCGCTCCGTCAGCCGCAACCTGCGCTAGGATTCTCAGCGCACCGATTTTGGGGCTGGCAGGGGACTGTCTCAGCATCCCGGCTCGATACCACCCTGAATTTGGCCGTACCCATCTGAACAGTCCATCCGAACACCGCCACGAAGCGGCGAGTGAGGCGAGAACAGGTAACGTATTGTCATGCTGATTCCGGAAGATCTTCGTTATTCGAGCGACCACGAATGGATCCGTCTTGAAGACGGCAACCGGGCTCGCGTCGGTATCACCGACTACGCCCAGGATGCACTCGGCGACATCGTCTATGTCGACCTGCCCGAGGTGGGCGCGGAGGTCACGGTCGGCCAGAGCATCAGCGAAGTTGAATCGACCAAGTCGGTTTCAGACATCTACGCTCCACTCAACGGCACTGTGGTGGAGATCAATGACGACCTGAATGACGAGCCGGAGAAGCTCAACAATGATCCCTACGGCGACGGTTGGATATTCGTCGTCGAAGTTCCCGACGCATCAGCTCTTGACGAGCTGCTCGACTCCGCCGCCTACGGTGAGCTCACGGAAGGCTAGTTAATGCGCTCAAGCTGCCCATCCTGCGGATATGAGAATCCGTTGGCGGCGAGGTTTTGCAGCTCGTGCGGCACGGCGTTGAAAGCCGACACCGGCCCTGAACAAACCATCGCTTACCAACCCACTGGCGACCACGATGCCGTCGACATCGAAATCAGTCGTGCCGAGCTACCCGAAGGCACGTTGGGAATGTTTGTCGTTCGGCAAGGGCCCAAGCGCGGTAGCCGCATTGCCCTCGACACCGACGAGGTGACCATTGGCCGTCACCCCGACAGCGACATCTTCCTCGACGACGTCACGGTTTCCCGTCGTCACGCCTTGGTGCGTAGGGTCGGCACGGAGTTTCATGTGTCCGATGCCGGCAGCCTCAACGGCACATATGTCAACCAAGCGCTGGTTGAGTCCGTCCGCCTTGCCGACGGAGACGAAGTGCAGATCGGCAAATTTAAGCTCTTCTATCTGGCTCTCGGCGAACGCGGCCAATAACCAAGCCCGGCGCATCGATTCCGCGAAATTCCGCCGACCCTGGCGGGACGAAGCTGGTCGTTGTGGGCTACGGTAAAACCATGACCGTCGAGATGGAGCTCGTGGGAGTCCGAGTCCAACTTCCCACCAACACGCCGATCCTCCTGCTCCGCGAACTAAGTGGACGGCGCAGAGTCGTGCCCATCTACATCGGCGGCCCGGAAGCCCACGCGATCGATCTTGCGTTGCAGGGTGAGCCAACCCCACGGCCAATGACCCACGATCTGTTCACCGAGGTGCTCGATGGCCTAGGCGCCGCTCTCGATCGTGTTGTGGTGACAGAGCTTCGAAACAGCACGTTCTACGCCGAGCTACACCTGCGAGATGGATCCGGCGGCAGCCACGTCATCTCGTCGCGGCCGTCCGATGCCATCGCTTTGGCCGCCCGCACCGGCAGTCCGATCTTCGCCGAAGAAGCTCTCATCGACGAGGCGGGCATCCAAGAGTCCGAGCCCGACGAAGCGGGTGACGAGGAAGAGATGATCCAGGAGCTTCGTAAGTTCCTCGACGAGGTCAAGCCCGAAGACTTCATGCCGGAATAGTCCGCCGGATCTGCGAACGTGATTGGGGCCTGATCTACAGGGCCGCCACGTCGTAGTCGGCAAGGGCGGCTCCGATGCGTGACAAGCTGGACGCGATGAAGGTGCGGGCCCGAGGATGGTCAGCCACCCGCTGGGCCAGCATCAAGGCGGCCAATCCCGGTAGCACGAAGCCAAGCCGGAACCGTCGCCAGTCGCCGTCGCCGGCCGCGACCAGGTCATCGTCGCACTGCCGTCTGACGGTCGGTGTGATACTCGTGGCGGCCAGCCAGGCCAAGTCGGCTTCGCCGAACTGCACCGCGATCTGCTGCCAGTCGAAAAGCACCGGCGTGCCGTTGTTGGCGAAACAGAGATTGTCAGCTCGTGGATCCCCGTGGCACAAGGTCGCCAAACCTGATGATCTGGATCCGGCCCGAGTGAAGAGATCGACAAGCCGCTCGCGGTTGGCCAGGACGCCGGCGAAGGCGTCGACCGCATCTCGTTCAACCTCGGGCCATTGATCTCGTAGGCAGCTCAGGCCGGTCTGAAGCCGTTCCGGTGCCAGCAGGGCGACTGTCGCTTCACGGACTTTGTGGGCGGCCACAGGATTGTTGGCGTCGCCGAGAGCCGCGGTCCAGTAGTGATGGTGACGGGCCAATGCCTGGGCCACGGCGATCACATCGGCGGGGGAGAGGCCATCAAGTTGGTCGACAAATCGGTTGACGGTCAGATCCTCAAGCAGGAAGGCCGCCGTCGGGCCGTCGGCAAGGCGGGCGTAGCACCGTGGCGTGGCGATGGGCGATTCGGGAAGGATGAACCGGTAGGCCACATCCTCTCGAAGGTAGGCCCCCGATGTTGCCGCAGCGTCGCGATTGGCCGACTCGGTGGGGAGCTTGGCTACCACCGTCGATGGGGTGGACTCATCTGCACCTCGGGTGGCTCGCAGGCTCACGCGAAAGACGTCACTGAACGTGCCTTTGCCGATGCCGACTTCTTCGGCTTCGACGATTTCCGCCGACGAACCGAAGGCGGTTTGTACCAGCCGTTTCAGTGCGGGAGTACCGCAGAGCGTGGTCGGCGAGTTTACAGACACGTGACCGACGAGCGCTCTTCGCGCGAATCGTTGACTCTACGCGCGCAGCTTACTAGCATCTTGGACAAGGCTAAATGTCTCCTCCGTAATTACGTCCAGGGAATCCCCGGCCGAATCAAGGAGGTCAGGCTATCGCGCGGCCCGTGTTCGACGGAACTTGTCGAATTGTCGTCGGAAGAAGTTAGAGGAGAACCACCACATGTCGGTAGAAGCGAGCTTTTCAGGAAAGCGCACAGCTGAGATCGTAGGAATCACCTACCGTCAGCTCGACTATTGGGCTCGCACCGACCTTCTTCGACCTTCAGTCTCCGACGCCAGCGGATCCGGCACCCGTCGCCAGTACTCCTACAAGGATTTGCTGGAGCTCAAAGCCATCAAGACTCTTCTCGACGCCGGTATCAAGCTCGAATCGGTGCGTGAAGTATTCGCCTACATGCGCGAACAGATGGGTGAGGACATCGCATCAGCCAACCTGGTCATCCATGGCACCACGTCGGTTCTCACTCGCAGTGGTGAGGAACTGATCGACCTCGTTCGCAAGGGCCAAGGTGTGCTCAACGTCTTGCCGCTGGCCGGGATAAAGGACGAGGTCGACGCCAAAATCGTTGAGCTCCAGCCGGGCGGACCGAAGCCTGCCGTCAGCGATCCTGTGGCTGAAACCGAGGCGATCTAGCCGCCAGGGTTTAGTGGCCAACCGCCGGGTTGATCCACATTTGGGCTCTGTTTTTGCCGGCCGCCTTTGCCGCGTAGAGGGCTTGGTCGGCCCGATCGAAGGTCTCTGACACATCGACGTTGGCCTCGTGAAGCGCCACGCCTGCGCTAAGCGTGGTTGATCCGTCGCGCTCGGCCCAACCCCGCAGGATTCGCTGGGCGACCTTAACGGGATCGGCGAACGCTCGCCGAGCAACCACCAGAAACTCATCGCCACCCAAACGAGCCGACGTGTCGGAGTCTCGGAGACAGGCCTGCAGATGGTTGCTGAGGTCCTGCAGAACTTGGTCGCCGGCGGTGTGCCCCATTGTGTCGTTCACTGCCTTGAACCCATCGAGGTCGAGCAGAATCAACGCGTCGCCATCTTCCAGCGAGTTGATTAGAGCGTCGGCGTGTTTACGGTTGCCGATCCCGGTGAGCTCATCGCGAGTGGACGCCCGCTGCAATTGATTGATCACAAAAAGGTGTTCGATGGCGATGCCGACCTGCGTGCCAAACAGCCGAGCCAGATCGACGGTGAACGCCGGATCCTCCTGGGGGACCGGGTGCACCACCACCGCGCCGGCTGGTACATCGGCGGCCGGAAGCGGCAGCACGAGCATGGTATTGCGCCCGCTCGGAACCAGCCGGGGTTCGTCGCCACCGATGGCATCGGCAACCAACTGAGCGGTTTCGTGATTCGGGGTCTCGTCACTGGAGGGGCCCAGAGTGACCGGGATCAGCCCGCCGACCACATCACGCAGCACAACAGTGGCCCGCTCGGCCTGAAAGATCTCCTGGGCCGCCAAGGCCACCTCATGGGCCGCCTGCTGGAGTGATGACGGTCGGCGGAATCGGCGAAGCACATCGTCGAGACGGGCCAAACGCTCGCTGCGGGAGGTGAACCATCGAGCGGTCCGTACGCTGCGGTCGACGAGAGCCGAGATGACTTCACCGATCGCGGCGGCCACGGGCACACCAATGAGCGGGACAGCCAGACCAACCCTGAATTCGTCAACTCTGTTGGCCGCTAGTACAACGCCAACCACCAAGGGGCTGAACAGGAGCGCCGATCCCGGTGGCAACACGAATCCGACGTAGGACAGGACCAGCGCGGCGGCAGCCGCGAATCCGATGACGGCATGGGGTGTGCCCGAGCTGTCGGCCCAATAGATCGAGGCCATCATGGCCGCCAACACCAAGATGGCCGGGATCAGTCGAAACGTCGGGCGCAGTCGAACCCAATCGGTGAAGAACGCATAGATGCCGGCAAAGACGAGCGCCAGTGCCAGATAAAGGATCGAGGGCCCACGGTCCTCCGGGGTTCGAGCCAGATAGTCGAGTACGGCAAGCAAGGCAGCACAGAACAGCAGCGCCGCTGATGCCATCTTGTATCGCTCTCGCCACAGCACTGGTTGCTTACGACCCCTACTCCTACAGCGTCCTGGCTGTACCAGTGACGCTACCAATTCGTGTCTGGATTTAGGCTTTGGCTTGCGTAGCCCGTGACCACCCGGTGTGTTACTAAGAATACCCTAAGTGACCGTGGCACTAGAGTAGTCAATAATCCTGGCTTGCTGGTGGGATGTTGAAAACTACTGCCAGGGTTGATGATCGCCCGTCAGGTGGCCGGCGTGTGAGCCGTCGTTGAACGAACGAATCACCCAATCGTGGTCGCTCAACTCGCCGGCCAGCTTGTTGTCCGATCCATTGTTGGCGGCCGGTGGGGCATCGGGCCAACGCTGAATGACCAAGTGGTTGACCGAGGTATGTCGGGCTCCGCCAAACGAGCGGGGCATGGTGCGAGCGGCGTAGGCCAGCACGGCGGCGATCACCCCGCCGTGACAGAACACTGCGACCATCTCATCGGGATGGCGGGAGGCGATGCGGGAGACGGCACCGACGGTTCGCTCGGTGAAGGCGGCGTTGGTCTCGGCGTTGGGGATCGAGCTCCATTCGCCCGTGGCCCGCAGTTCCTTCGTGGCCGGATGGTCATCGGCGAACCACTCCCTCAGGAGGCCCCCCTCGGCATCACCGAGGTAGACCTCCCGCGTGTCGGGCTCGACCTCGGGTTCGAGGCCAAGCGCCGAGGCGAGCGGAGCAGCCGTCTGGTGAGTCCTTGTGAGGGTCGAGACGTAGATCTTCGAAATCGGTTCCTTGGCCAACCTCAGTCCAACCTGTTGGGCTTGGAAGTGGCCGAGCTCGGTAAGCGGCGGGTCTCCGTGTCCATCAACAAGAGGGAACGGTTGCCCAGTGACATACGGTGCCGACTGGCCGTGTCGGATCAACAACACCTGCCTGGCTCCCGGCGCAGGAGTGAAGAAGCCCTGCGGGAAGGAGCGTGGTTCGGAATCGGAACCATGATCTGAAGAGGTTTCGGATGAGCCAGGCTCATGGTCGGGCATTGCTACAGCCTTCCGGTCGTGGGACCTTCATAGTGTCGTCTTCCAAACGTTCAACGGCAATTCAACCACGGATCAGGGACAGGCGGCCTCCGGTGAAAGCATGATCGTGAAAGTAGGATCAGCTTGATGGTCAGCTCTGACGCAAGTTCTGTTTCTTCATCGGACGTATCGCCAAGTGACGGTGGTGGGTTGTTCGCCGCGGCGACGCCGCCGGTCGCACCACGTAAGCCTCACGACCGTCACGTGCAAAGTCACTCTTGGATCGACCATTATCAGTGGCTCGAGGATCGTAACAGCGCTGATGTCATTTCTCATCTGCGAGCCGAGAACGTCTACACCGAAGCGGTAATGGCTCCTCTGTCTGATTTGCGAGAGCAACTCTTTCAAGAAATCAAATCCCGGGTCAAGGAAACCGATTTGTCGGTGCCGGTGATCAAGGACGGCTGGGCCTACTACGGGCGTACCGTCGAAGGCCAGTCATATCCAATTCACTGCCGTCGACCGAAGCCTCCCGGCCTCGACGACGTCGCCTCGGTGGCGGGCTGGCTCACCAGCGAAAGTGACCGCGCCGACGAGGAGGTGTTGCTCGACGAAAACGTCGAAGCCGAAGGGCGCGACTTCTTCGAGATCGGCGTGTTCGAAGTCTCGCCCGATCACAAACGTCTGTTGTGGGCCTTCGACGAGAATGGTCATGAACGGTTTGAGGCGTTTGTGCGCGATCTGGAAACCGGCCGTGACCATCGGCTTGGCCTCGACGAGATCGGATACGGATCTGCTTGGGCTCTCGACAGCGAGACGTTCTTCTACCTCCGCAATGACGACGCGAATCGGCCATTTCAGGTGTGGCGGCGAAATACGGCAGATACCGAGTCGACAGACGACCTCGTGTATGAGGAGTCGGACGAACGTTTCTTTGTCGGAATTGGTCGGGAAAAGGACGACAGCTTCATTCAGATCGCCGCCTCGTCTAAGGTCACCGATGAAGTCAGGGTCATCCCCGCCGCCGAGCCGACGGCCGAGCCGAGGGTCGTGGCCTCCCGTCGCCAGGGAGTTGAATACTCTGTCTGTCACCACGGCGACGAGTTCATCATTCTCACCAACGATGGGGCCGAGAACTTTCGTGTGATGTCGGCTCCGGACGATGATTCTCATCCTGACAACTGGGTCGAGTTGATCCCGGGCCAGGAGACGGTCACGATCATGGACATCGATGTCACATCGGCGTTCTTGACGCTCTTCGAACGGGCTGACGGTTTGACTCGACTACGTCTGCGCCGATGGGCCGACGGCGAATATGTCGAAGTCGAACAGCCGGAGAACGTTTCCACGGTGTGGCCGGGGGCCAATCCCGACTACCACAGCGACACGTTGCGGTACGGGTATGCATCGATGGTTACACCGTCGACGTTGTTCCTGGCCGACCCTCAGGCCGGCGAACGATTGACGTTGAAGCAGCAGGAGGTGCTCGGCGGCTTCGAGTCATCCGACTATCGGACCGAGCGGAGGTGGGCAAGGGCACCTGATGGCACGGCGGTTCCGGTCTCGATGGTCTGGCACCGCAGCCGTGACCTCGGCGAGCCGGGGCCATGCCTGCTCTATGGCTACGGTGCCTACGAATCCTCGATTGATCCGGGCTTTTCCTCCGCTCGGTTATCGCTCCTCGACCGAGGGGTCGTCTTCGCCATCGCCCACGTCAGGGGCGGAGGCGAGATGGGCCGCCGGTGGTACCGCGACGGCAAGATGTTGAACAAGGTCAACACCTTTGTCGACGTCGAGGCGGTGGCTCGGATGCTGATCCACGACGGTGTCACCGCCGCCGACCAACTTGTTCTTCGCGGCGGTTCGGCCGGCGGGCTGCTTGTCGGGGCGGTGCTCAACCGCTGTCCCGAGTTGTTCGCCGGGGCAGTGGCGGAGGTCCCATTCGTTGACGTGCTCACCACCATTTCCAACCCCGCGTTGCCCTTGACCGTCACCGAGTGGGAGGAATGGGGTAACCCGACCGATGACCCCGAGGTGCTGGCCACGATGAAGGACTATTCGCCGATCGACAATGTGGCGCCGCTCGCATACCCGTCGATCTTGGCCACCGCCGGTCTCAACGACACCCGGGTCAGCTATTGGGAGGCGGCCAAATGGGTGCAAGAGTTACGGCAGCAGTCGACGGGGTCCGGCCCGATACTGCTGTGGACCGACCTTGAGTCGGGGCATGCGGGACCATCCGGCCGCTACGACTCGTGGCGGGAAGAAGCAAGAATATTGGCATACATCTTGGGAGCGGTGGGTTTACACTCGTAGACCGCCCGCCGCGAATGTGCCGCACCATGATTAGTTTCGGAGCGCCACCATTGCCGACCCAGGGCGGTCCATAATGGAGCACAAGCACTCCAAGATGAAGCATAAGTACTGTCACTCGTCGAGGCGATAATGGCTCGACGGGATCCACCTCACCTGCCGGCTTGCTTGAAGCATTCGGTGTTTTGCCGACGGTAGGTGTAGGGTCCGGCTAAGAAGATTTCCAGGAGGTGGTGATCGTCAACACTCCCGAGCACGAGAGGAAGCTGACCGAGGATCAAACCGGTTTGGCCGAGCTGCAAACGCAGCTCCAGGCGATGGAGGAAGAGGTAGTAACTCTCCGCCGTCGGCTACAGGATGCCCCGAAGCGGGTACGCACGCTGGAAGAACGGCTGCTCGACACCAAGGGCCAGCTGGCTCAGGCCGTCAGCCAAAATGAGAAGCTCACCTATACCCTCCGGGAAGCCCGCGATCACATTGCCGCTCTTCGGGAAGAGGTCGACAAACTCACTCAACCACCCAGCGCTTACGGCACCATGCTCGGGGTGAACGACGATGGCTCGGCCGACGTCTACGCCAACGGTCGCAAGATGCGGGTCGAAGTCCATCCGGCGCTCGAGCTCGACGAGCTGCAGCGCGGGGCCGAGATCGTTCTCAACGAATCGCTCAACATCGTGATGGTGCGTGGCTTCGAACAGGCCGGCGAAGTGGTGACGATCAAAGAGATGTTGCCCGACGGTCATCGGGCGTTCATCGTCGGTCGCGCCGATGAGGAACGAATTGCGGAGCTGGCCTCCCACCTCGTTGGCACCGGGATACGAGCCGGTGATTCGGTCCTCCTGGATGCCCGTTCGTCAGTCCTTATCGAGAAGCTCCCCAAGGCCGAGGTCGAGGATCTCGTCTTGGAAGAGGTTCCCGATGTGAGCTACGACGATATCGGCGGCCTCGACGATCAGATCGAGACCATTATCGACGCGGTCGAGCTGCCCTTCCTTCACGCCGACCTGTTCGCTGAGCACCATCTACCCGCCCCGAAGGGCATCCTGCTCTACGGGCCTCCCGGCTGCGGTAAGACGCTGATTGCCAAAGCGGTCGCCAATTCCCTGGCCAAGAAGGTCAGTGAGATTTCCGGTGATCACGAGCGGCGGAGTTTCTTCCTCAATATCAAGGGCCCCGAGCTGCTTAACAAATACGTCGGCGAAACCGAGCGCCAGATCCGTCTGATCTTCCAGCGAGCTCGGGAGAAGTCCGAAGAAGGTTGGCCGGTGATCATCTTCTTCGACGAGATGGAATCACTGTTCCGCACTCGCGGTAGCGGGATCTCGTCTGATATCGAGAGCACGATCGTGCCGCAGCTTCTCGCCGAGATCGATGGCGTTGAATCACTGAAGAACGTGATCGTCATCGGTGCATCCAATCGCGAGGACCTGATCGATCCCGCCATACTCCGGCCCGGCCGCCTCGATGTGAAGATCAAGATCGAACGGCCCGACCCTGGTGCCGCCCAGTCGATCTTCGCCAACTACCTCACCAAGGAGTTGCCGATTCACGATGGTGAGCTGCGCACTGGTCTGCAGCTGGAGGAAGCCCTTCAGCAGATGATCAGCCAGACCGTCGACTTCATGTATCGGGCCGATGACGACACCCGATTCCTGGAGGTCACGTACCAGAACGGCGACAAGGAGATCCTCTACTTCAAGGACTTCGCGTCCGGCGCCATGATCGAGAACATCGTTCGACGGGCCAAGAAGCTGGCGATCAAACGATTCCTGGATGTAGGGGAGAAGGGCATCAAGACTGAAGACCTTCTCACCTCGGTAACCCAGGAATACAAGGAACACGAAGACCTGCCCAACACCACCAACCCCGACGACTGGGCCAAGATCTCAGGCAAGAAGGGCGAGCGTATCGTGTACGTTCGCACTCTCGTGGGGCCCACCGGTGGCGATAAGACGGGCGGTCGTGCCATCGAACAGGTGGCAACCGGGCAGTACCTGTAGCCGGGCACTGATCGGGAAGGTAATGATCCGCTATTCGATCGGTGGGACCCGTCCTGCCGCAGCTGAGGCACGTTAACGTAGACATCTATGGCGATTCCAAAGATTGTCGGTATAGAGACCGAATTCGGCATCATGGTGCGCGGCACCAATGAGTGGAATCCCGTCTCGGCCTCGTCGTTGCTGATCAATGCGTACGTCGGATCCGACGTGGGCAGCCTCGACGATCGAACGATGCCAGTGGCTTGGGACTTCATCGATGAGTCCCCAGGTAGCGACGCTCGCGACGGCCTGGCTCCTGACTACGCGATGCCGCCTGAGGTCGAAACCCACCTGGTCAATGCGGTGCTCACCAACGGCGCACGATACTACGTCGACCATGCTCACCCGGAGCTGTCCACCCCTGAATGTCGTGACGCGATGTCTGTCGTGCTTTACGACCGTGCGGCCGAGCTAATCCTCATCGAATCGATGAAGGCGGCGGCCAACGCATTGCCGCCGGGCCAAGAGATCGTGATCTACAAAGACAACAGCGATCGCAAAGGCAACTCCTACGGCTGTCACGAAAACTACCTGCTGGCCCGTAGCCTTCCGTTCGGTCAGATCGTCACCGCAGCCACCGCCCACTTCATCACCAGGCAGATTTTCACAGGGTCGGGCAAGGTCGGTAGCGAGCTGCCGGGTATGAGCCGCGATGAGATTCCATACCAGCTGACTCAGCGGGCCGAACACTTCGAGGAGGAAGTCGGCCTGGAGACCACGCTGAAACGGCCCATCGTCAACACTCGCGACGAACCCCACGCCGACAGCCAGAAGTATCGTCGACTGCACGTGATTGCCGGCGACGCCAACATGTCCGAGAACGCCACGCTCCTGAAGGTGGGGACGTCGGCCATCATCTTTGCCATGCTCGAAGACGGTGCCTACGAGGATCCGATCATCATCGACAGCCCGGTTCCCTCGATGCATGCCGTCAGTCACGACGTCACGTTGAAGAAGCCTCTTCGTCTCGGTGATGGCTCAACCGCAACGGCGGTTGAGATTCAGTGGCAGCTTCTTGAACGAGCCCGCAGCTGGGCTGATCGTCACGGTCTCGAGGCGGTTGGGGAAGACAGCGGCAAGCTTGTTCTCGAACGTTGGGAGCAGGTGCTGACCGGTTTGGAGAGCGACCCGCAGTCGGTCGCCCACTGGGTCGATTGGGTGGCCAAACAGCGGCTGCTGCAAGGATTCATGGACCGGCATGGATGCGACTGGGACGATTCCAGGCTCCGAGCCCTGGATTTGCAGTACCACGATCTTCGGCCAACGAAATCATTGGCCGCTCGTGCCGGCTTGGAAAAGCTGGTGGACGATGCCGATGCGGCGGTGGCCGTCACCACCCCACCGGAAGACACCAGGGCCTACTTCCGAGGCCGCTGCCTCGACAAGTTCGCCGACAACGTGGTGGCCGCCAACTGGGATTCAATCGTGTTCGATGTCGGTGAAGATCCACTTCGTCGGGTCCCGATGTTGGAGCCCGGTCGCGGCACACGGAGCCACGTAGGAACTATCCTGGATGAAAGCGACACAGCGTCACAGCTTCTGGCCAAACTAGGAGCATAGGAACAGAACGAACTACGATGCCCCCATACCCCCAACCGGCGGCATCGTTTGAGGAGGCGCCACAATGGCTGAGCGGGAGCAAATCAAAAAACCAGCACCCAAACCGCAGGAAGAGGTGGCCGAGGAGCTGCCCACCAACGAACAGGGTGAAGCTTTGAAGGCCGAACTCGACGACTTGCTCGACGAGATCGATGATGTACTCGAAACCAACGCCGAGGATTTCGTGAAGAGTTATATCCAAAAGGGCGGCGAATAGAGGCTTGATTTCGCGATGTCGACCGCCTGTTTGGGCGGAGGGCACGTGGCTCGGACTCGCGCTCACGTCGGGGAGCTTTCGAACGATAGAACGGTCGCGGGTTTCCGCTGCCGGCACACCTAAACTTGGGGCGGTATGAACCTTCCGGTATTCGACACATCGAGCGATCCCGGTCCGAACTTTGTCGGCCTGCTGAACCACATCGGCACAGCGCACACGCCAACCACGGCAAACGTTCTGGCCAAAGGATCCACAGGCCAGTCAGCTGAGCACAACTTGGATTTCGTTCACGGAACCACCGTTGTCGCCTCCCGATTCGACGGAGGCGTAGTGATCGCCGGCGATCGGCGCGCCACCTCAGGAAATCTCATCAGCCACCGCGACATGCGCAAGGTGTTCCCAGCTGATCGATGGTCCGGCGTCGCCATCGCCGGTGCCGCCGGTCCGGCCATGGAGATGGTCAAGATGTTCCAACTTCAGCTGGAACACTACGAGAAGGTTGAAGGCCACGCCCTGTCGATAGAGGGCAAAGCCAATCAGCTTTCCCAGATGCTCAGAGGCAATCTGCCGGCCGCGATGCAGGGCCTGGTCGTCGTCCCCTTGTTCGCAGGATTCGACCGTCGCCGTGGCTACGGGCGGCTCTACGCCTACGACGTAACCGGTGGTCGCTACGAAGAGGAAGACTTCGTGGCCTCCGGCTCGGGTAGCCTCTTCGCCCGCACGGTCATCAAGATGGGCCGCAACGAGGCGATGGATGTCGATTCCGCTGTCGATCTCATGATCACTGCGTTGTTCGCCGCCGCCGACGACGATTCAGCCACCGGTGGTCCCGACAGTATGCGTGGGATCTATCCGATCGTGGCCACCATCGACTCCGATGGGTATCACGAGCTCGATGAGTCCAACATCGCCGGCCGCTTCGAGCGAGTGCTGGCCGACTTCCGGGCTCGACAGTACGGCGGTGCCACCGGCGCCTCCGTCGAGGCCTCCGATGAAGGAGGAGAGTCAGCATGAACATGCCCTTCTATGTAGCGCCCGAACAGTTGATGAAGGATCGGGCCGACTTTGCTCAAAAGGGCATCGCCCGAGGCCGAAGCCTGGCCGCCGTCGAAGTAGCGGATGGCTTGCTGCTCGTCGCCGAGAATCCGTCGAGGAACCTTCGGAAGGTCTCGGAGATCTACGATCGCATCGCCTTCGCCGGTGTTGGTCGGTACAACGAGTATGACCAGCTGCGAATCGCCGGCATCAGGCACGCAGACTTGAAGGGCTACACCTACTCCCGAGACGACGTCGATTCGCAGGCGCTGGCAAATCAGTACGCCCAGATGCTCGGGCAGATCTTCACTCACGAGACCAAACCGCTTGAGGTGGAGATTTTGGTGGCTTCGGTCGGTTTCGAGCGTGAAGGCGACCGGATGTTCCACGTCCGCTACGACGGCTCCGTCACTGATGAAGACGGCTTCGCGGTTCTCGGGGGAGAGGCCGATGCCATCAGGGAGCGCCTCGGCTCGGCCTACGATCCCGATATGGATCTAGGAGCCGGGCTGCAAGCAGCCGCTTCGGCGTTGGCCGGTGAAGACCGCACGCTGGGCAGCGACGAACTTGAGGTGGCCGTGCTCGATCGGCTCGACTCGGGTCGTTGTTTCCGCCGTCTTGAGAACGGCGAAATCTCATCCTTGCTCGGCGGTTGATCGCCTCGATGCCCTCTGCAGCCAGCGCCGGTCGCTTGATGGCGATCTGCCTCCATCCACGAACGCGGCTAGGGTTGTTCAGGTGGTAGGCCGCCGAATCTACGGACTTGAGACCGAATATGGCGTAACCTGCACCCTCCGAGGGCAGCGTCGCTTGAGCCCCGATGAGGTGGCCCGGTACCTCTTCCGGCGAGTCGTTTCCTGGGGTCGGTCGTCCAACGTATTCCTGGTCAACGGCGCCAGGCTGTACCTCGATGTGGGTTCTCACCCCGAGTACGCCACCGCCGAGTGCGACTCGGTCGGTGAAGTTGTGGTGCACGACAAAGCCGGTGAGCGGATCCTGGAAGAGCTGCTCGGCTCGGCCGAAGAACGTCTCCTCGATGAAGGCATTCGGGGCACGGTTCACCTGTTCAAAAACAACACCGATTCGGCCGGCAACTCCTACGGCTGCCACGAGAACTACCTCACCGCCCGCACCGATGATCTCAATCACTACGACGAGATTCTCATCCCGTTCCTGGTGAGCAGGCAGATCTACGCCGGCGCCGGCAAGGTGCTGCAAACGGCCCGGGGTCCGATGTTCGCGTTAAGCCAAAGGGCAGAGCACATCTGGGAGGGTGTCTCCTCGGCCACCACTCGATCCCGGCCGATCATCAACACCCGAGATGAGCCGCATGCCGATGCCGAGCATTTCCGCCGGTTGCATGTGATCGTGGGTGATTCGAATATGAGCGAGTACACCACCTACCTCAAGGTAGGTGCCATGGCGGTGCTTCTGAGGATGGTGGAAGACCCCGGCTACGTATTGCCCGACATGTCGCTGGAAAACCCGATACGGGCCATCCGCGAAATCAGCCACGATCTCGATCTTTCCCGCAAGGTTCGCCTGGCCAACGGCCGGGAGGCCACGGCTCTGCAGATTCAGCAGGAGTATCTCACACGAGCGCTTCGTTACGAGACCACCCACGGCTTCCCTGAGGACGAGGTGAAGGCGCTTCGCATGTGGGAGCACGTGCTGACGCAACTCGAGAGCGACCCGTTCAAACTCGATCGAGAACTCGACTGGGTGATCAAACACAACCTGATCGAGGCGTACCGCACGAAACACGCTCTTTCGCTGAGCCACCCGCGGGTCGCTCTAATCGATCTGCAATATCACGACATCCGTCGTGAAACCGGAGTTTTCTACCGGCTGCAGAATCGCGGCATGGTCGAACGCACGCTGGAAGACGGTGAGATGTTCGACGCGATCGACCAGCCGCCTCAAACAACCCGAGCCAAATTGCGCGGCGACTTCATTCGCCGGGCCAAGGAAAAGAAGCGCGACTACACAGTTGACTGGGTTCACCTGAAGCTCAACGATCAGGCCCAACGCACGGTGTTGTGCAAGGATCCGTTCAAGAGTGAAGATGAGCGCGTGGCCAAGCTGATTGCCAGCTTGTAGACGGGGGCATCGAACCGGAAGGCTGGGCGGCTCAACGACCGTTTTGCGTGTTGGATTGCGCCGTTTCCACCTCCGAATCTGACTAGTGTGGTGAACGATGTCGGTCAACAAGCTCGAGAGACTCCTCAATCTCACCGCGGTGCTCCTGGACACCTCGCGCCCACTCACGGCCGAACAGATTCGCACCAAGGTCGAGGGTTACCCTCCGGCTGGTTCGGCCTTTCATCGGGCCTTTGAGCGCGACAAGGATGATCTTCGGGTGCTTGGGATTCCACTCACCGTGGAGCGGGTCAAGGCCACCGACCCACCGATCGACGGTTATCGGATAGATCCGGATGAGTACTACCTTCCCGATCCGGGCCTTGAGCCGGAGGAACTGGCGGCCCTTCACCTTGCATCATTGTCGGTACGGCTCGACGGGCTTGACGACCAGGAGGCGCTCTGGAAATTGGGGGGAGTTTCGGCGTCTGGTTCGGACTTGGCTTCGCTGAACGGATCGGGTGACAACGGCCTGATGCAGGGTGTGGTCGCCAACCTTCCAACAGATCCTGCGCTTGTCCCGCTCTTTCAGGCCATCACCGCCAACGAGGTCATCAGCTTCTCCTATCGCGGCCAGGACCGCACCCTCGACCCCTGGCGCCTCGACTTTCACCGCGGTCGGTGGTACCTAACGGGCTTCGACCACTTTCGCCAGGATCAGAGGAATTTCCGACTCGACCGAATCGACGGCGAGATCTTGCGAACCGGCGACAAGGTTGAAACTGCTCGCCCGCGTCCCTCAACGTCGGGCCCGGTGCCGGCTTGGGAGATGGGTGATGACGAGCAAATCGTGGCCAAGCTGTTGGTCGATGGCAGTCATGCCGTGGCCGCCTCCCGGCAGTTGGGGCCGGATGTCGTCAGCGAACAGGGAGCCAACGGTGCGGTGATTTTCCACGTCCCGGTTGTACAGCCGGAGGCTTTCCGGGCCTTTGTGCTCGGCTTCCTGGAACATGCGGAGATTCTTGAGCCGGTTGAATGGCGCGACGAGCTCATCAGCTGGCTGCGTCAGATCGTTGACTCCCCGGCGAGCGCGGATCGCGACATCGAGGCGTCGGCGTGAGCCGGGTCACCGCCGCCGATCGGCTTCGTCGAGTACTTGCCGTTGTGCCGTGGATCGTGGCCAATCCCGACCACCTCGTCTCCGACGTAGCGGCGCGTTTCGGGCTCTCAGAATCGGATCTGTTGGCCGACCTTGGAGTTGTGTTCATGGTCGGGCTCCCTCCGTATTCACCCGATGCACTCATCGACGTGCAGATCGACGACGAGGGTCGTGTGACCATCCAACTGGCAGATTACTTCTCCCGGCCCCTCCGCCTGACTCCGGCTCAGGGCCTGGCTCTGTTGGCCTCATCGGAGGCCCTACTGTCGGTACCGGGCACCGATCCAAATGGCGCGTTGGCCAAAGCCTTACACAAGCTCGCATCCGCAGTGGGTGTCGAGAACACCGACGCTGTTGACATCCGGCTTGGAACCGCAGAGGACACGACGCTCAATCAGCTCCGCGACGCGGTTTCAGCCGGCACCGAGGTGGAGATCGTCTACTACTCGTACAACCGCGATGCCACGTCGGCCCGCGAGATCGCTCCGTGGCGGGTGTTTGCCGAGTCGGGCAATTGGTATGTACACGCGTGGTGTCATGTAGCAGAGGGGGAGCGGGTCTTCCGGGTAGACCGGATTGAAGAGCTGACGCCCCTCGACCGACCGGCTCAAGTCCAGATGGAGGCGGAACGGGACCAGGTGTTGCTTACTCGAGAGCAGGATCCGCGTGTGACGCTATTGCTCGATCCCGGGGCAGGCTGGGTGGTCGACGCCTATCCGGTCGAGGAGGTTTCCGAACAGGATGGCGGTCGTCTCCTCGCCACGTTGGCCATCAGCGAGGTTCCTTGGTTGGAGCGCTTGTTGATTCGCCTGGGCCCCGACGCCGAGTTGATCAAGGCCACCGGCATCGACAACGCCGATTCACTGGCGAGTGCTGCTGCGACCCGGATCTTAAAGAGATATCAGGTAAATTAAGGTTTCATTACAGAGCTGGTCTACAATTTGGGATCAGCCACACAAAATCAGGTGCGGCGCCTCCCTGTGAGCGAGCGATCCGATACACGATCGCAACGGTTTGAAACGAACATCACGGCGGGCTTGATCAGTATTACGTTTGGTGAATACATGACCTTTTCAAACGGAACCAGGTGGGAGCACGACGTTGCCCCCATGCCCGAAGTAGGCGCAACCGGCGGACATCCGTCGGCTGCCGATCAGCTGCTTCGGCTCGACGATGGCCGATGGACGCCGATGCCGGTGGTGGCCGAGGCGGAGCAACCGATCCAACAGCCTGCGTCCAACCGGCTTCCGTACCGAGATGAGGCCACTACTCAGCTCGCCGTCACGAGCAATCGGATGCCTCAGGAGCCCGCAATCTGGGGAGCCGACCCGGAGCTTGAAGCCGGCATCGACGATGCATGGGCCCGCAGCGGCGAATACGACGCCGCTTTCGAGGAGGCCAGCACAAGGTTTTTCGACACCGACCCCGGCAATCGCTTGACCTACGCTCATCTTCTCGACATTGACGAACAGCCGGTCAACTCCGATCCAACGCCGTCCTACCAGGTGCCTGTGGTCAAGCCGGTCGGCGATGAGTACGACGAGTTCCCAATCGACGACGACGAACTGGCCACGGTGGCGGCCGCTCGGCGCAATGCGATTGAGTGGGCCGTTGTCCTGGTTGCTGCGGTATTGCTGGCTCTGGTACTCCGCGCCGTTGTCCTGCAGGCCTTTTTCATTCCTTCACCGTCGATGGAAGACACGCTTCTGGTGCAAGATCGCGTGCTGGTCAACAAGCTGAGCTACCAGTTCAGCGACGTGAGCCGAGGTGACATCGTCGTCTTCCACCGAACCGACGAGGAGATTGCCGCTGCCGGCCCCAACCAGCCCCGCGACGTCATCAAGCGGGTAATCGGCCTCGGTGGCGAGACCGTCGAGATTCGCAACAACGCGGTTCACATCAATGGCCAGGAGTTGGTTGAGCCCTATCTCGACCCCGATCTGGTGATGGCCGACTTCGGTCCTGTCGCCGTGCCCGAAGGCACCGTGTTTGTAATGGGCGACAATCGCAATCTGTCGTCCGATTCCAGAGGTGAATTGGGGCCAATCGACGAAGAGCGGATAGTGGGTCGAGCGTTTGTGCTCTTCTGGCCTCTGAACCGCCTCGGACGCCTCTAGGCAGACGCTTCGCCCGGGTCGATCGTCGCTTCAAGCAGGGCAATATCCGCCGGCTTCGGGCCGACAAACAGCACCCCGCCACCACGGCTTTCAACCACGTCGGCCACCACATCGGCCAGCACGGTGATGTTTCGGGCTGCCTCCGGGGAGTGCGCCTGCGACAGGTGGATCACCGTCAGGTCAGGCCATCGCTCTGGCGGCAGGTCGAGCAACGAGTCGTACAGGGCATCCCAGTTACGGCCGAACCACTCGGGAAAGCTGAACCGACCGGCGAACTCGGCAAAAATCGCCGCCGAGTCGTCGGCGACCAACTCGACCACCAGCACGGAACGGTCAAACGACCTTGCCAAATCTTCCTGGACACGGTCGAACTCATCAATACGGCGGATCCCGGTCGGGCCACCGGCCAACAGATGAGCCAGCAGTGGGGTCACGGCCGCGCCCCCACGATGTTCCCGACTATCTCGTTGAACGACTGATAGTGGTCGCTGGTGTAATAGAGGTCGCCATCGGCGCCGGCCACGATTCGACGAGCCCCTCGGTCATCTTCACCAGGGGTGATGACGGTGTACTCGCGGTAGTAACCGCGATTGCGGTCTGGAAGTAGGCCTTCCCGATTTTGGAAGACGGTGTCGTCACGACTGAACGGATACGGGCCTCCCGAAAAGATGAGGTCCAACGTGTCGCTCGCCTCCGGAGGAAGCTGGCCGACCCTGATTGGCTCAAGGTTCGAATGGCGGGCGGCAACCTCTTCGGCGGGTTCGTCACTGACAAGATCCGCAGACGACGAGGCGCTCTCAGTTGCTGCGAAGTCATCCGACGATGAAGCCAACAGGTCGGCTCCACCGAAGACGTAGAAACCAACCACGCCCAGAACGATCAGTGCCAGGGCCCAGACGGGCATCGATGCCTTGTTGTTGTTCATCGCTGAAGGCCCGCGTTAGTAGAACTCGTTGATGACCGAGACCATCCGGTCGACGTAGTCGGAGTAGACCCCGTCGATACCGGCATCAATAACGGCTGCCAGCTCCCGTTCGTGGTTTGCTCCCCACCCAAAGGCCGAAACCTGGAACCGGTGGGCCAGGGCCACAGTGCCACCCGACCAGTCGCTATGGAACATGTTCAGTGACTCAACCTCAGCCTCGTGAAGAAGCGCCAGCCGGCGCTCGATGCCTTCATTGATTCGGCCAAGCCGAGTGGAGTTGACCAATTTTGCGCTTGTCCGAGGACGCCACTCAGCCAGAACATCAAGTTCCCGGTGGCAGAGCCACAGTTGTTC
Organism: Acidimicrobiales bacterium; assembly: GCA_965216355.1. Classification (GTDB taxonomy): domain Bacteria; phylum Actinomycetota; class Acidimicrobiia; order Acidimicrobiales; family SZUA-35; genus JAHELU01. Next base: position 3,678,354 of record CBDCFR010000013.1, on the reverse strand, counting down.
CTCGGCCTTCTCGCCCCATTCCCGAGCAGTCTCGACAACCGGCTGGAAGGCCGAATCATCTTTCACGTCGAGAGAGATCGGGACGTTGCCGTTGGTGATGTCGAGCAGATTGGCCAGTGTTGGGATTTCATCGGGCAGCTCATTGAGATTCAGCGTGGCTATCCGTCGGCGACGAAACCGCGGACCGATGACACCATCGTGGTCGAGGACGGGCACTCCGTCGGCTGTCACCCAGACATCGCTTTCCAAACCGGTGGCGCCCAACGTGAGTGCGAGGCGGAACGACTCGACGGTGTTGTCGGGTGCGTGGGCGGCAGCGCCCCGATGGCCGAACGCAATGATGGTGCCGGATAGGGATGGGAGTCGAGAACTCACGGTCTCCATAATGCCCGCCCGGCGATGTTTTTGCCGTCATCACCGACAATCGGTCGCCGATGATCGGGTCGTCCTGTTCCTCAGGGGAGGGCAAACGGACTATCAACCGGCGAACAGTCAAGTGCCCCAGGCGAAGGTATCTGCGCGATAAGTCGCTGGTTACGGCGAGCAGAGCGGTCGCAATGGATCCAGACTGCCGGAATTCCTGGGTACTTGTCTTGAATCCTCAAGAGGGTGCGGGGTGGTGCCGAATCTAATGGGGAACGAACTCTCCAACGGGTCGGGAGGACCTCTTCGATGGCAACAATACGAGCGAGCTGTGGAGACTGCGGCGATGTTGAACTCACCACAGACGACGTGCATGTGCGAATCTGCGACGACAACAATGCCGGCACCTACGGATTCCGCTGCCCCCACTGCTCGATGATGGTGGTAAAGCCGGCCGAGTCCAGGACCATTGATCTCCTGGTCGCCTCTGGAGTTGCCTTCACCACATGGAAGCTGCCGGCCGAGCTCAACGAGGTCCACGCCGGGGAGCCGATCAATCATGACGATCTGCTGGACTTCCATCATCTGCTTCAGGACGACAACCGTCTGAACGCCGCGCTGGCCGAATTCACAAACCGCTAGCGTCCTCGGCGAAGAGCGCCGGCACCAGCCTGGGCACCCAGTCGAGAACAAGCCAACCCAACTCCTACAGGTCAGCCGCAAGGCTGGCCTGTTCGCCGTCTCCGTTGCCGTATCCGGCTACCAAGACGAGGCGCTAGCCTACTTGGTGTGTTCAACATCGGTAGCGGGGAGATGATTCTTATCGCCTTGGTTCTCCTCATCGCCGTCGGTCCCGAGCAGTTACCCGGGCTCATCCGGCGGGGGAGTCGCACCCTTGGACAGATGAGAGCCATGAGCGAGGGTCTGCGCCGTGACCTGATGTCAAGCATGGATGAGCTTGAAAGGGCCTCCGACCCTCGAAAGTGGGCCGAATCAGACCTTGATGTCGACCACTCCGACCAGCCGCAGCGGTTTGGTGCCGCTGATCCCGGTTCGCCGCGGTCCTCATCTGAAGCGCAAGTGGCAGGCAGTTCTGAGAATGGCTCCGAGCCCGACCTCGATCCCGACGTGGATGCTGTCGATGTTGATGTCGATGAGGAGCCGGAGGAGCCCAACCTTACGACCGACTCGGCCTACGACAGTCTCGTTGATGACTTCGCCGACGACAGTGAAGAAGCGGAGCGGGCCGTAGATTCCGGATTGGTTGAGGAAGGCGAGTCTGAGGCATGAAAATCCCGTTTCGTCGATCCAAAGAAGCCGAAGTCGACCCGTCGGAAATGACGCTTCTTGGCCATCTGACCGAGCTTCGTAAGCGGCTGATCCGGTCTGTGGTCGCAATCGTCATTGGCGCAATCGTGGTATTTGTCCTGAGAGTCCAGATTCTCGACTTTCTGAACCAGCCATATTGTGACTTCTTGGCCAAGAACAACATCGACGAGTGTCGGTTTCTCATCCAGAACCCGCTTGAACCGTTGTCGGTATCGCTTACTCTCGCCGGCTACGGCGGTCTGCTGGTGGCGTTGCCGGTGATCATGTATCAATTCGGGCGGTTTGTGATGCCCGGGTTGTATCCCAACGAGAAACGGATGCTGATCCCGTTTCTTCTCGTATCGGTGCTGCTTCTTCTGGGCGGGATGGTCTCGGCCTATCTACTTATGCCCCGGTCGCTCGACGTACTTCAGAGCTTCGGGACCGACGACTTCTTTGCCTTCTTCACCCCGGGCTTCTATATCGGGTTCTTTGTAAAGATGATGCTGGCCTTCGGCTTTGCCGCCGAGTTCCCGGTCATACTGGTTTTTCTCCAGCTTGTGGGCGTGGTGCGCCCCGATCAGCTGGCGTCCAACCGGCGCCTTGCGATGGTTGGAGTCGTGATCCTGGGTGCGATCATCACCCCCACCGGTGACCCGTTCAACCTCGCCATCATTTCGATACCGATGTACCTGTTCTACGAGTTGTCGATCATCATCGGTCGCCGCCTGACTCGGTCTCGTCGCAACACGGCGTCGACCAGCGCCGGCGTCACCGGCTGATGTCGGATGGTCAAGGTCGTCGAAAGGCGTTCGTAGCCGATCTCGGTTTCGAGGTCGACCGGTTTCAGCTTGAGGCCTTCGATGCCGTCGACGCCAACGAGAATGTGATCGTGGCCGCGCCGACCGGGGCGGGCAAGACCTTGGTGGCCGACTACTCCATCGACAAGGTGCTTTCGGAAGGACGGAGGGTGTTCTACACCACGCCGATCAAGGCGTTGTCGAATCAGAAGTTCTTCGATCTCGGGCATCGGTTCGGTCAGGCCAACGTCGGGCTACTGACCGGTGACAACTCCATCAATGGCGACGCCAGTGTTGTGGTGATGACAACCGAGGTCCTGCGTAACATGCTTTACGCCGGGTCGAACCTCGATGCCTTAACAACCGTGGTGCTCGACGAGGTCCATTACCTCCAGGACGCGTACCGAGGGCCGGTGTGGGAAGAGGTCATCATCCACCTGCCCCGTCGGATTCAGCTGGTTTGCCTGTCGGCCACCGTTTCCAACGCCGATGAGCTGTCGGCCTGGATCGAAACGGTTCGAGGCGATACCCGCCTGGTTGTCGAACACAAGCGACCTGTTGAGCTGACGAATCTCTATATGGTGGGAGAGCGATCGGGCGAGCGGGTGCACATCATGCCGACCGCTCGGAATCGAGAGCCCAACCCCAAGGGCTATCGATACGACAACCCGCGTCTGGGCAAGCAGCGGGGATCGTCCCGCCAAGACCGCCGTGCACGCCCCAAATGGTCGACTCCCCGACGACTTGAGGTTGTCGAGGAGCTACGTGAGCGTGATCTCCTCCCGGCCATCTACTTCATATTCAGTCGAGCCGGGTGTGATGACGCGGCCAAGGCCGTCGTGTCGGCCGGGCTCAGGCTGACCAATCGGGAGCAACGCCAGGAGATCGCCGCAATCGTCGACCATCACGTTCGCCAGCTCGATGCTGATGACCTGGCGGTGTTGGATTTCGACCGGTTCCGGCGGGGTTTGATGGCCGGTATCGCCACCCATCACGCCGGAATGGTGCCGCCGTTCAAAGAGGCGGTGGAGGCGTGTTTCATCGCCGGATTGATCAAAGTGGTGTTTGCCACCGAAACGTTGGCCCTCGGGGTCAACATGCCGGCCCGAACGGTCGTGATCGACAAACTCACCAAATTCACTGGTGAGACCCACGAGTTCCTCACGCCGGCTCAATACACCCAGCTCACCGGAAGAGCCGGACGGCGGGGCATCGACAGCCACGGCCAAGCAGTGGTGTTGTGGTCGCCCTATGTGGCCTTTGAGCAGGTGGCCGATCTGGCATTGAGCCGGCAATACGTGCTCAAGTCTTCGTTCCGACCGACGTACAACATGGCGGCCAATCTCGTTCGGCGGTATTCGCCGGACCGGGCTCGGCAGTTGTTGAACCTGTCGTTCGCCCAGTATCGAATCGATTCCGGAGTCGTTGAGAAAGAACACCGGATTGAGCGGCTCGAAGAGCGTCGGCAAAAACTGATTGGTCGGATCGAGGCCGACTTTGGTCCTGTCGACAGCCTTCGGGCGGCAACGGTGACGCCAACCAGGGCAACCGTCGATGAGCAGGCCATCAGCTTTGCTCTGGCCCACCTGTCGCCGGGCGACATCATCCGCTACCAGACAGCGTCGGAAGGTCAGCCCGGTGTCGACCGATTCACCGCCGCGGTCCTGTCGGTCGCCTTCCGTCGAAAGGGGCGAATCCGGGTTTCCGTCGTCGACAGTGAAGGCGACAGCTATGAGCTGGTCACCCGTGAGCTGCTGGAACCACCGGAGATCGTCGGTCGGATCGACCTGCCTGAGCCGTATCTACCCAGTAGCGTGTCGTTCATCCACGAGGTCGCCGGACAGCTCAAGAATCAACGAGTAGCCAAGAACAAGTCAGCGAAGCAGAGATCGGCGAAGAAGGGCCGCCGCAGCGCCGACCAGCCGATGTCGAAGGCGGACGTTACACCGGAGGCTCGACGATTACTCAAACGTCTGGAGAAGGTCGAGCGCCAGCTTCAGCAGGCTCGCGATGAGGCATCGCGTCGGGCTGACTCCCTGGCCGGTCAGTTCGAGCGAGTCGTCGGCCTACTGGAGGACAGAGGCCACCTTGACGGGTGGACCCTGACCGGCAGCGGTGAACGCGTGGCCCGGCTCTACCACGAACGCGACCTGCTTATCGTCGAGTGCCTCGAGATCGGCGTGTTTGACGGCTTAACCGCTCCCGAGCTGGCGGCGTTGGCCTCGGTGTTCGTCTACGAGGAACGCCGCAGCAGCCCCGGGCCGGTGGAGCCGTGGTATCCATCATCGGATCTTCGACGCCGTTTCCGCCAAATTCAGGCCCGACATATGGATCTCAGCAGTGATGAAGCCGACCGAGATCTAAGCTCTGTTGTGGCTCCTGACCCTGGATTCATCGCGGTGGCCCACGGATGGGCCTCAGGAGTGGATCTCGACGACATCCTTGGCGAGGACGAGATAACCGCCGGCGATTTCATCCGAACCACCAAACAGCTCATCGACCTCCTGCGCCAACTTGGTCAGCTGGCCCCCGATCCGAAGACCGCGGCTGTAGCTCGGTCGGCCGGTGATCTCGTGCACCGCGATCTGGTTGCCGCCTCCTCCATGATTGAAGTGGAGGAGGAAGAGGCTCAGCTGGAGAGAGCGGCGGAACCCGTCGACTGATGGTCATCAACAAGGGAGACGACTGGGGGCGACCTTATGAAGGTGACCGTCCGATCGTTGTTGCCTCTGATGACGCCGATCTGGCCGACAAGGTTCATCGAGCGCTCGACGACGGCGGTGCTGATGGGGTTTTCTTTACCGTCGGCACCGGCGACGTTGTCGTCTCACTCGGTTTCGGCGATCCAAGCGACGTTGAACGCACCGCGCTGGACAGCTTGGTCTTTCCGATGGATCTCGGTCTGGTTGAGGCCGGACCGAGGGCGGGGGAGCCCGAAGTAACGTTCCCGTTCGCCGCCCACGTCGTCGGCCGTTCGAACAGGTGGGCGTGGCCTGAGTTGATAGTGATGAATGCTCCGTTGGCCGGCCAGTTACGGCTCGGGCCACGAGCGCACCCGAACGATGGTGTTCTCGACATCACGACCGGCCGGTTGCCGTGGCGTCAGGCCCGTCAGGCCCGCGAGCGTGCACGTTCTGGGAGCCATCTCCCACACCCCGATTTGACCATGGTGCGCCGCTCGGACTTCGAGTTCTCGTCGTCGACGGCGTTGGATCTCGATGTCGATGGCGAGTCTAGAGGCCGCTGGCGCTGGTTCAAGGTGACCGTGCTTCCGGATGCCTTTGAGCTTGTGTTGCCGCTTGTCGGCTAGATACCTTGAGTCGAGTGGAGCCAGTACATCAACCTGTGGGCTCATCGGTGTATCCGCCGGGGAATCCCATGGTGACTCAACCGCCAGAGCGCTCCGAGAGGGCGTCCAGGTCGTCGGCCCAGGGTCGAGCCGACGGTTTGGCGCGCGCTCGAGCGGCTTCGCCAACGGGAGGGTCGTCGTGGAAGCGAACCTGGCACTTCTGGTTGCGGTGGCTGCACGTGTACATCAGCATGTTCAGTCTGCTCGTGATGCTGTTCTTCGGCGTAACCGGAGTGACCCTCAACCACCCGACCTGGGGTGTCGGTGAGCCGTCCGTCGAGTCGGTCCAAGGCACACTGCCAACCAGGGTCGACGGTGCTATTGAGACAGAGTTGCTTACCATCAGCGAGTACATGCGCGAGACCCATGGGGTTTCGGGGCAGGTCACCGATTTTTCGGCGCCGGTCGAAGGTGGGCCCGGCACCATCTCCTACCGAGGACCGGGCTCCAGCGCCGAACTGTTCTTCGATCCGAGTGCCGGTACGTACGACCTCACGGTGACCAGGGAGGGATTCATCGCGATGATGAACGAACTCCACCAAGGTCGCGATTCCGGCACAGCATGGAGCTGGGTCATCGATGTGTCGGGTGTCGCCTTGGTGGTCATCGCCCTCACAGGCCTTGGTATTCAGTTCTTCCTGCGCAAACGCCGATCCCAGGCACTGTCGCTTGCCGCGCTTGGCGCGGTGATCACGGTGTTGGCCATCTGGGTGGCGACCCTCGGGGGAGTGCTTTAACCGAGTTGCTTCGGTCGCTACGTCGGTGGCACACCTGCGAACGGCGTCTCGGCCAAACCGGTTGGACCATCCAGATCAATGGCCAGCAACACACCGGGCTCTGCTGCCACGATCCCGTCAGGGGGCTCGGTCCGATTGGGCCCGCCTATGGAGGTAACAAACAGCGTCCGGCGGTCTGCCCCGCCGAAACAAGGCATTGTTGGGCGCTCGACCGGAACCTCGATGCGGCGATCGACCACACCCTCGGGGGTCAGACGTATGACGGCCCAACCGTGGACGGAGGCCGACCAATAACATCCTTCGCTATCGACACACGCGCCATCCGGGGCTCCTGGTACGGACTGATAGTCAAACAGCACCCGCTCTCCGGACCGGGTGGCGGAATCCACGTCGTAATCCCAAACCCATACGTTGCCCGTCGGGCTGTCGGCGAAGAACGCCCGCTCGTTCACCGGATCGAACGCAATCCCATTGGTTACGCCGATCCCGGTGCGCAGTTCGGCCACAGCTCCATCGCCGTCGATTTGGTGGAGAATGCCGCTGTTCCTGCCGGCGGCCACGTCTTCGAACATCGAGCCCACCACGAAACGTCCCGCCGGGTCGGTGCGCCCGTCATTCAGACGGTTCCCGGTACCCGCCGGTTCCAACGGCATCCACGGCGTCAGGCCCGACGTCGACCAACGCAACCAGCACAACTGGTGCTCGGTGGCGACAAGTACCACGTCGGGATCGGAAGTAAAGGCGATTGAACCCGGTCGGCCTGGTAGGTTGCGTACAGATGACTCATCGGTCGACGGATTCCAACGATGCACGGCTCGCCCTTCGATGTCGACCCAGTACAGAGCGTTCTGGTCGCCATGCCATATGGGGCACTCTCCCAACGTGGCGGCAAAGCCGATCACATCAATCGTCGGATTTGAAATCATTCCGCTCCGTTTCGTGTCGATGGAACATGGGGTCCATCATGTTGACTAGGTCGGCCATGGTCAAAAGCTGCGGCGGCCGTCGGACCAATCACGATAAGGAGCGAAGAGCCTCGTGACCCACCAAACGATGCCGCGACTTCGGTCGGTACTGATCGCGCCGGCGGTTCGGGCTGATTTCATCGCCAAGCTGCCATCTCGGGGGGCCGACGTCCTTTTCCTCGACTGCGAGGACGCCGTCCCCGCCAATGCCAAGGACGAAGCTCGCCAACTTGCTCGAAGGTCGGTTCCCGAACTCGTTGAGCAGGGTTGTCATGTTGTGGTGCGCTGCAACCCGGTTGGATCGGAGTGGTTCGAAGACGATGTGAAGGAGCTCGCCCCTACGGTCTCCGCGGTGGTGATCCCCAAGATTGAACGTATGGCCGACCTCGATCACGCAGCATCGCTTCTTGATACCGCCGGCCTCACACACGTGGGAATTTTCGCCGGACTTGAGTCGGTGCTAGGAGTGTTGGACGCACGGCCGCTTTTGGCCCACGAGCGGGTGGTGGCCGCGTACTTTGGCGCCGAAGATCTGATCGCCGATATGGGCGGTGTGCGTACCGAATCGAACGCCGAGGTTGCGGTGGCACGGGCTCAAGTTGTCATGGCGGCACGGTTGGCCGACGTCACGATGATCGACCAGGTGGTAACCAACTTTCGTGACGCAGAACGATTCAGCCGCGAGGCCGTCGAGGCCCGCAACATGGGCTACGGCGGCAAGCTCTGCATCCACCCCAATCAAGTGGAGTTGGCCAACTCGGCCTTCACCCCGTCGGACGACGAAGTCGACCGGGCCCGCCGGCTACTTGACGCCTACGAGCGATCTGCAGCCGACGGGTTGGCTGCTATTGACTTCGAAGGCCAGATGGTTGATGAGCCGCTGGCGATCCAGGCCCGGCGACTGCTTCAGAGAGTGGAATCGGAACCGACGGAGGACCAATCATGACCGCTCCCGATCCTCGTCCCCACTTAGGGCGATGGTTTGAAGAACTTACGCCGGGCGACGTTATCCATCACGTATTGCGGCGGACGATCACCGAGGCCGACAACGTGCTGTTCACATCGGTGACCATGAATCCTGCCTGGCTACATCTCGACTTCGACTACGCGGAAAACGAGACCGAGTTCGGTCGTCCCCTGGTGAACTCGATGCTTACCGTGGCCATGGTCGTTGGCATAAGCGTCCACGAAACAACCCTGGGCACGACGGTGGCCAACCTGGGATTCTCCGAGGTGTCGTTTCCCAAGCCGATGTTCCATGGCGACACCTTGAGGGTCGAAACCGAGGTAAAAGAAGCTCGCCCCTCGAAGTCTCGCCCGAACCAGGGCATCGTGGTGTTCGAACATCGTGGCTACAACCAGCACAACGACCTCTGTTGCCGGGCAACCAGATCGGCTCTGATGCTACGGAACCCTGATGGCTGACCCATCGAGCCGTAGCGCCACCGAGCGCTTGGACGCTGCCGACGAGCTGCTTCTGGAACAGGCTGCGATCGCCGACATCGGGAAGGCTCACAACGCCTATCTAGAGCACACCCGGCAAGTGGCAGCCGGTCTGGCGGCTGAGGCGGCCGAGGCGCTTGAGGATGGGATCCGAGACATCGTAGATGAGGATGCCGAGGCCGACGCGGCCGTCCAGGCCGTACTCGTCAGACAGATATCGGAACGGGCGATGTACGCCGCTCGCCGCGTCGCCGACCTTGAGGCGCAGGGCGATGCCCTGGCCTTTGGCAAGACCGTGGCCGAAAGCGGCGAGGTGATGTATATCGGCCGCCGCACCGTGTTCGATGGCGATGAGTCCCTGCTGGTCGACTGGCGAGCTCGGGCCGCTATTCCGTTCTACCGGGCGACCTCGCTCGAACCTATGAGCCTTCGGCAACGACGGCATTTGATTTACGCCGACGGCGCTGACAGCGGTGGTGGCGCCGACCTCGTCGACTACTCCGACGAGATCTTCGATGTTGACCAGCTCTCGTCCGACGACGGGGCTGCCGGCCTCCGAGGCGAGGCGGCCTTGTTGGCAACCTTGGTGGCTCCCACCGGCGAGCAGATGCGATCGGTTGTGGCGACCATTCAGGCCGAACAAGATGCCGTCATTCGGGCCGCCGGCAATCGCATGCTGATCGTGCAGGGAGGCCCGGGCACCGGAAAGACGGTGGTGGCCCTCCATCGTGCCGCCTACCTGCTGTACGACCAACGTGTTGATCTCGCCGACACCGGAGTGTTGATCGTCGGCCCCAGCAACCAATTCCTTCACTACATCTCCGGGGTCTTGCCGTCACTGGGGGAGAGCGGCGTGGTCTCGGTGACAGTGCCTCGTCTCTATCGTGGCGTCCGTCTTGGCGCCACCGAGTCCGATGCGGTGGCGGATTTGAAGTCGGGCGAACACATGGTCCCCCTGCTGGCCGCCGCCATCAAGACCCGGCAGCGGAAACCGCAGGAACGATTCGTGACCTGGTACGGATCCCGCCGGGTGGTAATCGACGAAGCCGAGATCAAACGGCTCTTTGCCCGGGCCACCAGGCAAGTCCTGCACAACGACGGCGCGGCTCTCTTCCGTCGTGACGTGATCGACAACTTGGTCTACCAGGTCTACGATCCGGCCTTTCATAACCTCGATGATGCTCGGGCGTCCTTTGAGCAGAGCGAGCAGGTTACCGAGTATCTGCTCCGGCACTTCCCATCTCTGACCCCCGAGCAGGCACTCAACGACCTGTTGGGTTCCAAGGCTCTTCTAGCTACTGCCGCTGCTGGTGCAGGATTGGAACCGGAACGATTTGTGACCCTCCACCAGCCTCGCACCAGCGAGCGGCGGCTTGAGTTTCGGCAATGGTCCAACGCCGATGCCGCTTTGCTAGACGAGCTGCTGGCTCGATTGGGGCCGGTGTTGGCCGACGGACAGCGACTGTCGGGCCAGGAAGTCGAGACCGACGAAGCCTGGGTGGTGCGGGATGAGGCCGATGAGTTCGAGCTCGCTGAAGCCGTCGGTGATCAGCCACTACCGTCAATTGAGCCTTTCGAACGGGCTCGCACAGATTCCGACCTCGATGGCCCCGCCGCCTATGACGATCCTTACTTTGACGGCATCGACGATGAATCGGAGTTTGGGCTGGGCGATGTCATCTCGCCCGACGGTTCGTTGTCACAAACAGAGTCGGGCGCTGAGTTGTCGCTCAATGTGTTGGCCTCGGAGGAACTTGAGGACACAGGCGCTGAGCGGGAACGCACGTCGATCGAGACGGCGTTGGCGGCAGAAGGACGCCCGGCACCGGAATACGACGGAGCCCCGGCCGAAGCACTCGACCTCGAGGCCGTCGATGCGGCCGACGAAGAGTCGGCTACCGTGCTCGAGCTGGCCGGCCAGGAGCGAAGCTGGCAGTTCGGCCACGTGATCGTCGACGAGGCTCAGGACCTGACCCCCATGCAGTGGCGGATGGTAGCCCGACGATCGAGCGGTGGTGCGCTGACGGTGGTTGGCGATTTGGCTCAGCGCGTAGGGCCGGCCGTCGCTTCCTGGGCCGAGCTGGTGCCTCCATCGCTGTCGCGATTCGATCTGAGGCAGCTGACGATCAACTATCGCTCGCCGGCGGAGCTCGATCCCGTGGCCGGCTCGTTGCTTTCCGAGATCGCGCCGGAACTACCGCTGGCCCGGTCGTTGCGCTGGTCCGGCCATCCACCTCGGGTCGTACGCACCGATGATCCGGCCGCTGAGTTGGTTCGGCTGGCCGAGGCCGACCTCGCGGCCAATCCCAACATGCGGATTGCGTGCATTGTTCCGGGTGAATCGGCTAACCACGAACTCGACGACCGGATCGCCGTCTTGACCGCCCGCGAGGCCAAGGGTTTGGAGTTCGACGCGGTTTATCTGCTGGAACCTGCGCACATCGCCGAGGAGGATCACGGCTTGAACCTTCTCTACGTTGCGGTTACGAGGGCTACCCAGGCACTGACCGTGGTCCACGCTCACGAGCTGCCCTCACCGCTCGCCCGCGGACTCGACGTGCTGGCCGAAGCGAGCGAGACGTCGGTTGGCGCGGCGTGAGTCACGGCGACGATGCGATACCTTCGAAGCTGTCCCTCTTTGAGCAGGCTTCGGAAGCAGCGGTAGCCTACTTGGCCGCCGAGCGGGATGGTGCCGTCCACCGCAGTTCACCGACGGCCATCGCAGAGACGTTGGACAAAGCGAGTCTCGATCAGCCAATGGCTGCGTCAGACGTGATCGAACTCCTGGCGGAGTTGGGCTCCAAGCATGCCGTGCGAACCACCGGAGGACGGTACTTCGGCTTTGTCACCGGAGGTACCGACGCAACGGCCTTGTCAGCGTCGACGCTGGCCACCGCCTGGGACCAAAATGCTGCCCTGCCGGCGATGTCCCCTCTGGCCGCCGCCGTCGACCGGCAAGCGTGTGAGCAGCTCAAAGATCTCCTGGACCTCCCGAGTAGCGCCACTGCGGCATTCTGCGCCGGGGCGAGTGTGGCCAACCTCACCGCCATCATCACGGCACGAGATGCGCTGCTACAAAGTGTCGGCTGGGATGTCAACCGGCAAGGGCTCGGCGGCGCCCCTGAATTTCATGTGGTGATCTCAGACGAGGCCCATGTGTCGGTCGATAAGGCTCTGCGGCTGGCCGGCATCGGAACCGACGCCGTCACACGCGCCCCGGTTGACCAATGCGGCCGAATTGATCCAGCGCTTCTCGGCCTGCCCGAGGTTCTCACCCTGCTGGTTTGCCAGGCTGGCAACGTCAACACCGGGCACAGCGATCCGTTTGAGGAGATCATGGCTCGTGTCGGACCCGAACGCCGGATGTCAGCCGCCGCCGGTGGCGCCGGTGCCCCGACCGACGGGCCAGGCCCGGTTTGGGTCCACGTCGATGGCGCGTTCGGCCTCTGGGCCGCTGCCTCGCCACGTCATCGGCACGAGGTAGCCGGAGTCGACCAGGCCGACTCCTGGGCGACCGACTGCCACAAGTGGCTGAACGTGCCCTACGACAGCGGCTTGGTCGCTGTGGCCCGGGGGTCCCACCTTGCTCGGTCGATGGCGGCTGACGCGGCGTATCTTGACGGCGTCGATGACAACCGGGCACCCATGCACCTGGGCCTGCAGATGTCACAAGCTGCCCGGGCCATACCGGTTTGGGCCATGCTGGCGGCCAATGGACGGCAGGGAATCGCCGACATCGTGGACAGGTGCTGTCGTCTGAGTCAACGGTTCGCGGCAAAGGTTGAGGCCGCCGGTGCTCGAGTGTTGGCGCCTGTGGTTCTCAATCAGGTCCTCGTCCGCTTCGACGACGACGCCGTCACCGACGCCGTCATCGCCACCACGGCGGCCGGCGGTCGTTGCTGGATGGGTGGAACCACGTGGCAGGGGCGGAGAGCGATGCGAGTCAGCGTTTCCGATGTGGCCACCACCGAAGCCGACATCGACATCGCCGCCGAGGCAGTGATTGCGTCTTGGCACGAGGTCCGATCGGCCTAGAACGTCTCGCATCCGCCTGATTGGGTGTCCCCGTGTCGCTCGGCAGTACGCTTCGCCCCTATGAGTACCGCAGTTCCCGCCGATGGCCCGTTCTACGATGATCTCGAACCCGGAATGGAGTTGCAGCCCCAACCGGCTGTCACGCTCGACCTGGGCTTGGCCGCCTGGTACCAGTCGATCGTCGGCGAAGTGTTGCCGGTGTGCCTCGATCATCGTTTGGCCAGGGCGATCACCGGATCCGATCAACCACTCGCCTCGCCCGGGCTGGTGGCCAATCTGTCGGTCGGCCAGTCGACTGTGGCCACCCGCCGAGCCATCGCCAATCTCTTCTACCGAAACATGCGGATCGCCCGTCCGGTTCATATCGGCGAGACGCTGCACACCAGAATCCACATCCTCGATATGGCTGACGCCACGCCGCGGCCAGATCGCCCAAATCGGGGCAAGGTGCTGCTCGGCATGCAAACAACGGCCGACGACGACATTGTGATGGACTATCAGCGTTGTGCGCTGCTGCCGGCCCGTGGCGATTCGATGCCGGGCCACAGTGGTGATACCGGTAAGGCCCCCGACGCGCCGGCCATAGCGGACTACCTCGACTTGGTGCCATCGGGTTGGGATGCGTCGGCAATGCCTCTGTCCGGCTCGTGGGCCGACGACGAGGTTCGAGCCGACATCACCCGCGACATCATCGACGAGGCCACTGGTCTGGTGCGGCTTACCCACAATCGGGCGATCGTGCACCGCGATGTTGACGCCACCGCCTACGACACCCGCTTGGTCTACGGCGGCCACGTTCAGGCGCTGGCCCAGGCCTCGCTCACTCGGATGGAGCCAACCCTTGGCACCATCGTTGCCTGGCATGCTTGTAGTCACCTTGCTCCGGCGTTTGAGGGAGATCTGTTGTCGTTCGAGCACCGGCTGTTGGCTGAACACCGGACTGACGGCGGGATGACATTGCGGGCCTACGAGACAACGGGCTACGCCAACCGGCCGGCCTCGGGAACGGCGGGGCCCCACACTGAACAAACCGAGGTTCTGCGATGGGTTCCAGTCGCCGTGACCCGGACATAGCCGCCGGCGACGTTTCAATTGAGGACGTCCGCCAGGCCGCCGACCGAATCGGGCCCCATGTCCATCAGACTCCACTGGTCTCAACAACTGCGATCAGCGAGATCGCCGGCTGCGATCTTTGGTTGAAGGCCGAGAATCTGCAAAAGGTTGGAGCGTTCAAAGCTCGCGGAGCTCACAATGCCGTCTTCTCCCTCAGCGACAAGGATGCCGCTCGCGGCGTAGTCACCCATTCGTCAGGTAATCACGCAGCCGCTGTGGCGCTAGCCGCTCGCAACCGAGGTATTGGCGCCCATGTGGTCATGCCGTCAAATGCGCCTGCGGTCAAACAGGCGGCTGTTGCCGGCTACGGGGCGACAATCACGTTGTGCGAACCGACACTCGCGGCCCGGGAGGATTCCGTGGCGGCGATTCAGGCCGAGACCGGGGCTACCCTCATCCACCCGTACGACGACGCCGACGTGATAGCCGGACAAGGCACCGTAGGTTTGGAGATCATCAAACAAAGCCTCGCCACCGGTCGTCAGCCTGATGCCGTGGTGATCCCAGTAGGCGGGGGAGGCCTGTTATCAGGGGTGGCGATCGCCATAAAGGCGGCCTGGCCTGACTGTCGTATTGTCGGTGCCGAACCGGCGGGTGCTGACGACGCGTACCGAAGCCTCGCCGCGGGTCGGATCATCCCGCAGACCGGTCCTGACACGATTGCCGACGGCCTATTGACCTCGCTGGGCGAACGGAACTTCGCCATCATCAAATCCCATGTCGATGAGATCTTGTTGGTCGATGATCCCGAAATCATCGAGGCCATGCGATTGATCTTGACCAGGACGAAGCTGGTGGTTGAGCCGTCAGGGGCTGTAGCGGTGGCCACGATTCTGGCCCATCATGAGAAGTTCACCGGACAGCGAGTGGTGGCAATTCTGACCGGGGGCAACGTTGACCTCGACCAGCTACCTTGGGCCGCTGTCCAACTGCCGTGACCAGCCGCTTTGCTACGTCGAGGCTCCTGCCAGCTCTGGCGCATCGTGAATCGGACCGACGTAGCGGGCCGATGGCCGCATGATCTTATTGTTATCCGCCTGCTCCAAGATATGGGCTGTCCATCCGACAAGACGGCTGACCACAAACGTTGCGGTGAACATCTCCTGGGGGATTCCGGCCAGCGCCAACACCACGGCGGCGTAGTACTCGACGTTGGTGATGAATCGGCCATTTGGTCGATGCCGCTGCAGGACGGCGTGGATGCGATGCTCGATCTCCTCAGCTCGAGCCAAAAGCTCGATCGCTTCATCTCCGGGGAGCGATCGCGCCATCTCCTTCAGCACATCCGATCTCGGATCAGTCACGCGGTACACGGCGTGACCAAACCCCATCAGCTTGCGTCCGGCATCGAGTTCCCTTTGAGCCCAGGCCTCGGCGTTGACCGGGTCTCCGATGGCGTTGATCATGTCGAGCACTCGACTCGGAGCGCCTCCGTGGAGCGGACCGAGCAACGCACCCACCGCTCCTCCCAACGCCGAAGGAACCGACGCCCCGGTCGACGTGATGACCCGCCCCGTGAACGTTGAGGCATTGAACCCGTGTTCGGCTGTGAGATTGAGATAGAGCTCAACTGCCCTGGCTGCTTCCTCGGTTGGCTGGGTGCCCGTGACCATACGTACATAGTCAAAGGCATGACCGGCCTTGGGATCGGCCACAAGAGGTCGCTGCCCGTTGGCAACTCTCCAGGAACCGGCCAGCACCGTCGGAGCGATCCCGACCGCTCGGAGGCAGGCCTGCTGCCGTTCAGCCGCCGTCATATCCGTGGTGGGGCGAGAGTCGACCGTAGCCAGGAGCGCCACTATGAGAGGCGTCACGGGCGGCTGGACCGCCCTCTCGGCATTATCGGCCTCACCGACGAGCATTCGATGCCAGGATTCCACCTGGTCGGGGCTGATCGACGCTCGAGCTCGCCCTAACCGGTCACGAAGATCGGACTCCGCAGCATCGTCGATCCCGAGATCGTGGAGTAAGGCCACCACATGTTCAAACGACCGGCACTGCGCCAGATCCGCCGCGTTGTGGCCGCGGTAGTGGTAGTAGCCGAGGTCTCCTCTCACCGTGCCGACACGAGTCTCGCTCACCTCGAGGTTCTTCAGGCCCGGAGGGGCCTTCAGCACAATCTCGGAGCCGTCTTGAGCGGAGAAGGACGTCGGACCGGAAACATAACCCATGAGGCCACTCTGCGGCTTGGTCCGAGGTTGATCAATCTTGATACTCTCAATGTTGACATGATCAATGTTGATCAATATCAACACGTACCATCAACATCCAGTATCAACATGGATTTAAAGTCTGCTTCGCCGCAGCATGTGGTGGAAGCAAAGGAGCAACGTGGCATCTTCATCAGATCCCTCACGCGTCGATTTCGGCGGGGATGAAGGTTGGCTCACGGCCGACCAGGTAGCCGAGGTTCTTTCCATCAAACGGGCCACGGTGTACGCGTACGTGAGCCGCGGTCTGCTTCAGCGAAGTGTGGCCATGGACGGCAGGACGAGCCTATTCGAGCGGGCCCAGGTGGAGGAACTGCGACTTGGTCGTAAGCCCGGGTCCCCTGGGGAGCTGCGCACGATTCTGGCCACGTCGATCACCAAGATCGCCGAGGGTAAGGTGCTGCTCCGGGGCCGTGATCTGGTTGCTGATGTGAGGAGCGGAGCGAGCTTCCCCGACGTTGCCGATCGGATCTGGGAATCAGACAACACCGCCGCCTGGGAGGAGCTGTTTGGCGATTGCAGCAGTGAACCTGAGCTTGCTGCGGCTTTGGACTTGCAGCCGCTTGACCGCCTGCGTGTTGCAGTGGCGCTGGCATCGAGCGCCGACCCTTTTCGTTCCGACCTGAACCCGGCCGTGGTCCGCAGAACTGGACCACGGCTGATCAAGTCGATGATTGACGGCTTGCCCATGTCTGCCTCGCGGACCCGCACGGCGCTCGAATCGGAATCGGGCTCGGTCGTGGCGGGCTCGCTGTGGGCGCGTCTGACGGAGGAAGAGCCCACACCGGCAAAGGTCCGGTGTCTTGATGCCACCATGGCGCTGTTGGCCGACCACGAGCTTGCGGCGTCAACGTTCGCCGCCCGGGTGGCAGCGTCGACCCGAGCTGATCCGTACTCGGTTGTCAGTGCCGGATTGGGGGCGTTGGGCGGTCCGCTGCATGGTGCCGCGTCAGCAGGTGTGCACGCTGCGCTTAAATTGTTCGAGGAACATCGTGATACTGAAGCCGGACTTGTGGCTGCCGTCTCATCATCGGGAGCCATGGCCGGTTTTGGTCACACCATTTACCGCAAGGTTGACCCTCGTTACGACCTGCTTGTCGAGCTGGTGACCGACGCTTGGTCAAGCGACCCTCGCCTCTTGAACCTTGACCGCTATCAGCGGATGGTGGCCCAGCGGACCGAGGCGGCACCGAACGTCGATCTCGGGCTCGGCCTCCTGACGTATCTATCCGGAATGCGCGCCGACGCCGGCGAGGTGATCTTTGCGGTGAGCCGGACGGCTGGTTGGATCGGTCATGCCATGGAGGAGTATCAGGAACGGCCGCTACGACTTCGTCCTAAGGGCCACTACGTCGGGCGCGTCGCTGTGGAGCACAGAAGTCAGGAGTGAGCTGAGTTGTTCGGCGCGCTTGGTAAGGTCGCCGCTTCAGCGCATACAGTGGATCGCCGGTAAAGGTTCCACAGACTGTCCGACCACGATCACCGGTGAGGTAAGCGGTGCTTTCTTTTCGACTAAGCGACGACCTTGAGGAGCTTCGCGGCCGGGCCCGTGAGGTGGCCGCCGACGGAGTAGAGCGTTTCGGACGCCACAACGACAGCTGGATCAACGGATTCTCTCGCCCGTTTGCCCAGGTCATGGCCGAAAACAACTGGATCGGGATGGGGTGGCCGAAGGAGTTCGGAGGCCATGCGCGGCCACCGATTGAACGGGTGATTGTGGCCGAGGAAATGATCGGTGCCGGAGCTCCGATCGCCTCCATGTGGTTCGCCGATCGACAGTTCGGGCCCACCATCATTGCCTACGGAAGCGCCGATCAGAAAGCTGAGTATCTACCGGAGATGCTCAGCGGTGAGACCACGTGGTGCATCGGGATGAGCGAACCGGATGCCGGATCCGACCTTGCCTCGCTCAAGACGTCGGCCATCCGCGACGGCGATCACTGGGTGATCAACGGCCAAAAGATCTGGACCAGTTTCGGCGATGTCGCCGACTACTGCTACCTGATCTGTCGTACGTCGACGGAGGGCCCTCCTCATCGGGGAATCTCCGAGATCATCGTGCCGATGGATCTTGACGGCATCGAGGTGAGGCCGATCACCGACATGACCACCAATCGACATTTCTGCGAGGTCTACTTCACCGACGTGCGGGTTCCGATTGAGAATATGGTTGGAGTCGAGGGTGATGCCTTCAAACAGACCATGCGACAGTTGGAGCATGAGCGAGGAGGCATCGACCGTCTGGTCTCCAACCGAGCTCTGTTCGACATTGCCGTTGAGAAGGCCGATCGCTCAGATCCGCTGATTCGTCAGGCGATTGCCGACTTGGAAGTGCGCTACCGCATCGGTCGGCTGCTGGTCTACCGCGAGGTGCTCGGGCAGGCCCCGAAGGGGTTCAGCGCCGCCACCAAATGTTTCTGCACCGAACACGAATGGAAGGTCGCCCAGTTCGTGGCCAAGGTGATGGGCCCCGAGGCCACGCTGTTCAACGACGTGACTCACGGCCTGTTGTACGCCCCTGGCTACACAATCATGGGTGGCACGTCGAACATCATGCGCAACATCTTGGGTGAGCGGGTGCTCGGGCTACCGCGTGAACCTCGACCGTGACGCGCCGGCTTTCCCCGTTCAAAACATCGATCGGGCCAGGTCAACGGCGCGTTCGACTACGGGTGCTTGTTCGCCTTTTCGGGTGACCAGAAGAAGGTTGGCCGTTGCGTCGTCATCGGCGAGATCGAGGTAACGCAGGGTCGGTGGGTTGAACGTTCGGACGCCGGCGGGCACCACGGCCAGACCTTGACCAGAAGCGACGATGCCCAGGATCGTCGTGTACTCGGTTGCCTCAATAATCGGGTCGTAGACGATGCCTCGCTGCTCGAACAGGCCGACGAAATCTCGATGCATCGTCGGTGAAACCGAACGATCGAATCCGATGAAGTTCTCCTCGGCCAGGTCGGCGATCGAGATCTGCTTCTTCCCGCACAGCTGGTGGTCGGTCGGAACAGCGATCAACAACGGCTCCGTGGCAATGACCGAGGCGTCCACAGGCGAGTTTGCGGCCGTGGTACGACAAAGCCCGATGTCGATTGTCCCGTCGTTGAGTGCCTCCACCTGTTGATCCGACGACAACGATCGCAACTCGTAGTCGACCGCGGGATACTGCTGGCGATAGCGGTGGAGGAAGCGGGGCATGATGTCGTAGCTGGCCGAGTCGACGAAGCCAAGGCGCAGCAAGCCGCCTTCACCGGTTCGGAGTTCCCGAGATCGCCTCAGAAACTGATCGGCTTCCCGGCACAGCTCGATGGCATGGGGGAGAAGTTGGTGTCCGCGGGTTGTCAGCTCGACTTTGCGTGTGGTCCGCCGGAAGAGATCGAAGCCGAGTTCGGTTTCGAGTAGCCGGATCTGCTGGCTCAGCGGTGGCTGAGCCATATGGAGACGCTGGGCGGCCCGGCCGAAGTGCAGCTCGTCGGCAACGGTGCAGAAGTAGCGCAGCCGCTGGACGTTCACCTTCGAACCGTCGAATGGCGGCCAGGCATCATCAGATCGGGTCTGAACCGGCGCCGCGGTGCGGTCTGCTTTGGGATTCGAACTAGCCATCACATGATTGATATTGGTTGAGTACAAATAACGCTACAACTGATAACACCACTGTCAGAAACCGGGAACTAACATACGAGGCGGGACATCGCAGGTATCAGTGCTGTCGATCCGCAGGGATCGTGGCGCGCAAGAGGGGAAAGGAAAGAGCTTGGCTATTCGCGATCATCTTGGTCGAAATGGTGGCCGTTACTCGGCTTTCGGTTTGGTCAAACACGGCCTCAAAAACGAACCCTGGCCCAGGGCCTGGAGGGAACATCCGCTCCGCTCCACCTACGATGCCATCATCGTCGGTGGCGGCGTGCACGGCTTGGCCACGGCCTACTATCTGGCGAAGAATCACGGCATCACCAATGTCGCTGTGCTCGACAAGTGGTACATAGGGTCTGGAGGATCGGGTCGAAACACCGCGATTGTCCGATCGAACTACCTGACCCCTGAGGGTGTGGCGTTCTACGACCGCTCTCTGCAGCTGTACAACTCGATGGCGGTCGATCTCAACATCAATGTGATGTTCTCAGAGCGAGGTCACCTCACCTTGGCCCACACCGATGGTGCCTTGCGCACGATGAACTGGAGGGCCGAGGTCAACAAACTCCAAGGTATCGACTCATCGGTCATCGATCCGGACGAAGTCAAGAAGCTTGTGCCCAGCCTCGACGTCTCCAAGAACACGCGGTACCCGATCCTCGGAGCGCTATATCATCCGCCTGGTGGCATTATCCGCCACGACGCCGTCGTCTGGGGGTACGCCCGAGCGGCCGACGAGCTTGGTGTTGAGATCCACCAGAAGACCGAGGTGCTCGACATCATGGTCGAAGGCGGCGATGGGCCCGAAGGCAAAGGTCGCGGCGGCCGGGTCACCGGTGTCATGACCAGCAAGGGGGCAATCTCCGCTCCTGTGGTGGTCAACTGCACCGCCGGTTGGGCCAGCCTCATCGGCGACATGGCCGGCGTGAAACTTCCGATCAACACTCGACCCCTGCAGGCTGCGGTAACCGAGCCGGTCAAGGTATTCCTACCGGCCGTGGTGGTCTCGGGCAGCCTGCACGTCTACGTCAGCCAAACCGATCGGGGCGAGCTTGTGTTCGGCGCCTCGGTCGACCCATACAACAACTACTCGATTCGAGGCTCTCTCGAGTTCACCGAGGAGTTGGCCGGCCACGTCCTCGAGCTCATGCCTGGTATCTCGAAGATGCGCCTCCTGCGGCAGTGGTCGGGGCTGTGCGACATGACCCCCGATTACTCGCCCGTTATGGGCTTTACCCAGGTGGACGGGTTCCTGTGCGATGTTGGCTGGGGAACCTACGGCTTCAAGGCCGCTCCAGGCTCGGGTGAGGCCATGGCCGAAGCCGTGGCCACTGGGCAGACTCCGAAGCTCATCGAAGCCTTCGGGCTCGACCGATTCGAAACCGGCGAACTCGTGGGCGAGAAGGGAGCGGCGGCAGTTGGCCACTAGAACCCCCGTCTCGATCAAGATCCCGGCCCGCCCCGCTGTTGAGGGCGCATCCACGAAGGGTGGGAAACAATAATGCTTCTCGTGCCATGCCCGAACTGCGGGCCAAGAAACTCGTCCGACCTCCGCTACGTCGGCGAATCGAAGAAACGTCCCGACCCGAACTCGACCACACCGGCCGAATGGCGGGACTACCTGTATCTGCAGACCAACCCTGCCGACTGGTTGAAGGAAACCTGGTACTGCCGGTCCGGTTGTCGCCGCTACTTCTCTCTTGAGCGGCACACCGGCACCAACGAATTCCGCAACCCGCCATTGCCCGGAAACAAGCGGGGAGGAAAAGCATGAGCCGTTTACCGCAACGCCCCGGTGAAGTCATCGACCGATCCCGATCCCTTAAGTTCAAGTGGAACGGCAAGACTCTGAGCGGCTACGAGGGCGACACGATCGCCTCGGCCCTGCTGGCCAACGATCAGCGCATCATCTCGCGCAGCATGAAATATCACCGACCACGTTCGTACATGTCGTTCGACTACTGGGATCCCAATGGTCTGCTGCAGGTTGGCGACGAGCCCAACGTGCGGTCGGCCCATCGCTTGCTTGAGGCCGGGATGGATGTTTCGGCCCAGAACGTATGGCCTTCGCTCGAGCGAGACGTAAAGGCGGCCAACCAGCTGGTAGGACGTTTCCTCAGCGCCGGCTTCTACTACAAGACCTTCATTCGACCCCAGACCTTGTGGCCGCTGTACCAGAAGGTGCTGAAGCGATTTGCTCCCGGAGGGGTCATCGACCTTGACTCCCACCACGGGTACTACGACAAGCGTTACGCCCACCCCGACGTTGTGGTCGCCGGTGGTGGCCCGGCCGGTATGGCCGCGGCTATCGCCGCCGCTGAAGCCGGCGCCTCGGTGATGTTGGTTGAGCATGAACCGGCCTTGGGAGGCCATCTGCGGTGGGGCTCGGAATCCGACCGGGCCGCGGTTGCCGAAATGGCGCAGCGTCTGGAGTCTCTGGGGGTTGAGGTTCTGCTCGACTCGACCGTCACCGGTCGATATGAGGACAACTGGGTCTCAATCAACCAACGCAGCCACCCTCGTGCCGTGGAGCGACTGATCAAAGCTCGAGCCAAGAGTCTGGTCGTGGCGCCCGGTCTGATCGAGCGACCATATGTGTTCGCAGGCAACGACCGACCAGGCGTGATGCTGTCGGGAGCGGTACGGCGAATGATCAACATGTATGCGGTGAAGCCAGGCTTACGAGCCGTGGTCTTCACCGCCAACAGCGACGGCGACCAGGCAGCGGCCGATCTTGAGTCGGCTGGGGTAACGGTCGCCAAAGTTGTCGACGGGCGAAACGGTGGCAACATCGTCTCGGCGGGCGGAGCGACCGACGGACTGGAGAATGTGGAGCTTGGCGACGGCTCGACGGTCGACGCCGACCTCCTGGTTGTGGCTGCAGGGTGGACGGCACCGACGTCGCTGCTGAACATGGCGGGCGACCGGCCGACCTACGACGCCGCAACCGCCCGTTTCCATCCCACGGACCCACCCGACACGGTGCTGGCAACCGGTGGACTGGTGGGTGACGGCACCCTTGAGGAGCTGGTCGCCCACGGCGAGGCAACCGGTCGTCTTGCCGCAGGACGGGCCGCGACCACGGCCTACCGAATCCGTCAGGCGACGGCTCGAGCCGCCGCTGTCGAAGGCGCCGAGCCGCCCTGGCCTGCTGATGATCGAGCCGACCTCGGGCGGGATAGCCATCCAGAGCTGTATCGTTCGAGCACCCACGGCATGGTCGACTTCTCCGAGGACGTCTCGTCCAAGGATCTGGTCATGGCCAGCAAAGAAGGTTTCGATTCGGTCGAACTGCTCAAGCGGTTCACCACCGCAACGATGGGCCCATCGCAGGGCAAGTTGGAAACGGTCAACACCGTGGCCGTTCTGGCCGAAGCCCGCTCGGAAACGATCGAGGAGGTGGGCACCACCATCTGGCGTCCGCCCTATGCGCCGATCTCACTCGGAGCGCTCGGCGGGCGGGCCTTTGAACCGACCCGTCGATCACCGATGCACGACTGGCACGTTGCCCATGGAGCAACCCCGTTGCTTGCCGGCCAATGGATCCGACCGGAGCACTACGGCGATCCGGCCGACGAAGTCAACAACACTCGCAACAATGTCGGCATCATCGACGTCAGCCCGCTGGGCAAACTCGACCTGCAGGGTCCTGATGTGCCCAAACTGCTGAACCTCCTCTACATCAACAAGTGGTCGAAGCTGCCCGTCGGGGGTGTTCGCTACGGCGTGATGTGTGCCGAGGACGGCATCGTGCTCGACGACGGGGTTACCGGCCACCTCTCCGAAGGTCGCTATTTGATGACCACCACGTCATCAGGGGCTGGCGCCATCTGGGAGTGGATGGAGAACTGGCTGCAAACCGAGCGTCCCGACTGGGAGGTGCACGTCACCGCCGTCACCGACGGCTTCGCCAGCATCAACGTTGCCGGCCCCAAAAGCCGTGAGCTGCTCTCCCGGTTGGTTGACGGCATCGACCTGTCGCCCGACAGCTTCAAATACATGCAGGTGCGCACCGGCACGGTCGCCGGGGTCGACAACTGTGTGGTCTGGCGTATCGGCTTCACCGGTGAGCAGTCCTACGAGCTGCATATCCCGGCCGATTACGCGTTGGGCGTGTGGAACACGCTGATGCAGACCGGCAAGGATCTCGGGATCAAGCCGTTTGGTATCGAGGCCCAGCGAATCATGCGCCTGGAGAAGGGGCACTTCATTGTTGGCCAGGACACCGACGGCTTGACCAAAGCCACGTCCATCGGCCTGAATCCGCTGATCAAACTCGACAAGGACGACTTCGTAGGCAAGACCGAGCTGGCCTGGCAAATGGAAGCGGGCACAGATGGTCAGCCGCAGTTGGTCTCCCTGCAGACCGAGAATCCGAACATCGTTCCGGCCGAAGCCTGCCAGCTGCTGCGCCCGGGAACAAACGAGATCGTCGGTCGAATCACTTCGTCACGAATGTCGCCGACCCTGGCGCGGTCGATCTGCCTTGGGCAGGTTGATCAATCCCTGGCCGCCGCCGGAACAAAGGTGACCGTACTGCTGATCGACGGTCAGCGGGTGACGGCCACTGTGCAAGAACACCATGCCCATTTCGATCATGAGGGGGTACGAGCCCGTGGGTGATTCATCAGCCGAGAAGCCGGTCCGAGTAGGTTCGGCACCCGAATCCAGCCCGCCATCGCCCGGCGCTGGAGTAATCGTTACTCCGTACTTCCCACACGGGGTCGTGGTGATGCGACCTCCGGCCGGAGACGCTGACGCCATTGAATTTGGAACGAGCCGAGCAGCCGGAGACGCCCTGGTATGCGGAATTCGTCCCGGGGAGACCATGGTCATCGGGTCTCCCGAGGCCGTTGCCACCCAGGTGGCGGCGATGAACACCGACCGACCCGGCACCGTCGACATCAGCCATAGTCGGGCTGTGATCAGCGTGAGTGGGCCGCAGGCGGCCAAGGCTCTTGAAAAGGTCTGTTCACTCGATTGGAGTGACGAGATGATGCCAAACGATGCCTGTGGCTCGGCCAGCGTGGCCAAGATCTCGGCCGACGTCATCCGAGCCGACGACGGCGATCAACGCCGCTACCTCCTGATCTGTGGCCGGTCCTGGGGCCAGTACTTCCAGGAGAGTCTCCTCGACGCGGCAGCTGAGTTCGCATAACCGGCGATAAATCACGTTCGCGACGACATAGGCATCGGATACGATGACGGCCATTCCCTAGTGGCTTGGTCGGCTTTCGGCTGGGCCACCGCCGTTCCGAATCCCGGGCGGTGCCCAACGCCGAGAGTGAGGACCAAATGAGCGCTGAGCCAATTCCGCAACGAAGCCTGGCCGAGGCATGGGACATGTTGGCCTCCGATCCTGACGCCGTTCTTATCGACGTCCGAACCCAAGCGGAGTGGGGATTTGTTGGCGTGCCTGACCTTCGATCGGTGAACAAGGACGTCCGCCTGGTCGAGTGGACCACGTACCCAACCGGACAAGCCAACCCCGAGTTCCTGAACCAGGCAACCAGCGGTCTGCAACCCGATCAGCCGATTCTGCTGCTCTGTCGATCCGGGGCCCGGTCGCAGGCCGCGGCGACGCTGCTTCAGGGCAACGGATTCCCCAACGTGCACAACGTCGCCGCCGGGTTTGAGGGTGATCTCGATTCCGAGCGGCATCGTGGCGGAGGCTGGAAGGATGAGTTGCCGTGGCTTCAGAGCTGAGTTCTACCAAAGACTGGGCTGAAGCCACGAAACTGGTGCGGGGCGGGCTCAATCGCACACCTTTTGACGAGACGGCCGAGGCCATGTTTCTCACCTCGGGCTATGTCTATCAGTCGGCGGCCGAAGCCGAGGCCGCTTTCGCCGGCGAACATGAGCGCTATATCTACTCTCGCTATGGCAACCCGACCGTAACCACGTTTGAAGAGCGGTTGCGTTTACTTGAGGGAGCCGAGGCGTGTCGAGCAACGGCGAGCGGGATGGCCGCCGTATTCGCCGCACTGGCGTGTTATGTGAACGCTGGCGATCGCGTGGTTGGTTCCCGGGCCCTCTTCGGATCGTGTTTCGTGATCCTTGATGAGATCCTCCCTCGGCTCGGTGTTGAAACCGAGCTGGTGGATGGAACCTCGCTCGATGCGTGGCAGCAGGCGCTCGATGGCGGGGCCAAGGTGGTGTTCCTTGAGACGCCATCAAACCCAAGTCTGGAATTGATCGATCTCTCGGCCGTATGTGAGATGGCGCACGCGGCGGGAGCGATTGTTGTAGTCGACAACGTCTTTGCTACTCCAATTCTTCAGAAACCGTTGATTCTCGGTGCCGACGTGGTGGTCTACTCGGCCACAAAACACATCGACGGGCAGGGCCGAACCCTCGGTGGAGCGGTGCTGGCAGGAAACGACTTCATTGACGACTACTTCGTACCCTTCATGCGTCATACCGGGCCGAGCTTGAGCCCGTTCAACGCCTGGGTTCTGTCGAAGGGCCTGGAAACCCTACGCCTCCGTGTTGATGCCCAGACGGCCGCTGCTCATGAGCTGGCCGGACGCCTTGATAACGAGGGATGGCAGGTGCGCTACCCCTATTTGCCATCGCATCCCCAAGCCGATCTGGCCAAAGCCCAGATGAAGGCCGGCGGCACGATCTTGACCATCGACGTGGGTGATAAGGACCGGGCTTTTCAGTTTGTCGACCGGCTCGAACTGTGCGACATATCCAACAACATCGGTGACACCAAGACGCTGGTAACCCATCCGGCCACCACAACGCATCGCCGGCTGGGGCCTGAAGCCCGAGCTTTGGTGGGGATTGGTGACGGCCTGGTACGGGTTTCCGTCGGGCTGGAAGATGTTGACGATCTGCACAACGACTTGCTCCAGTCGCTTTCGGCCATCGGCAACGACTGATGGAGGAGGTTGCCGGTCACAGCATCGCCGAAGCCCCCGGCCTCGTCGACCGATACCTCGCACGTTTGGGTCTGGCCGAGCCCCCACCTCAAACGGTGGATGGTCTACAGCAACTGATGGTCGCTCATCTGGTGAGTGTGCCGTTCGAGAACCTCGACGTGTACTGGCAGACCCCGGTGGCCACCGACGCCGGCCACAGCGTGGCTAAGATCCTCGACCGTTGCCGAGGCGGATGGTGTTTCGAACTAAACGGTGCGTTTGCCCGTCTCCTCGTCGAGCTCGGGTACAGCGTTCGACTCCTGGGAGCCGCAGTTCTGCTGGGCGGACCCAACAAGGTGGTAGATCATCTGACCCTGGAGGTCGATGTGGAGGGAGCACCGCACCTTGTCGATGTCGGCTTCGGCGACGGCTTCGCCCGTCCACTGCCTTTGAACTCCGCGCCGGAGCAGCGAATTGACGCGGTCACGGGGACGTACGGGTTCATGCCGAGCAGCCAGGGCACCACGCTGGTTCGTCACGACTCCGACGGCGGCGGACCGGCGCCTCAATATCGGTTTCGGCGGGTGTCGTTAACGTTGGAAGACCTCAGTCCAGCGTCGGACGCGCTATACCACAATGACCAGTCGAACTTCAGGAAAGGCCCGCTGGCCACGCGCCTGACAGGCGATGGCGCCACACGCGTCACACTGACCACGGACCGGCTGCGTTTCAGTCGCCCTGGCGAAGACGGTGCCGTCGGGGCGATGGAGGATCGGCCGGTTGAGCAGGGAAGTGCCGACTGGTTCGAACTGCTGGAAGAGTGGTTCGGGATCGGCGTTCACAATCTCCCGCCGGCAGCACACCGGCATGAGACCGGCTGACCCTCCCGATCTTTAGGCGATTTCGGCTCTGCTCAGCCACCATGAGGTCGCTGCAACCGCCAGCCCGGCGGTCACGACGGGCACGATGAGCCCGGCCGCCATCGACCGTTCGGCGAGCGGTAGCTCGATTTCGGTCAAACGGGCCAGAACCGAGTGCGGGTAGGTGTTGAGGGAGAGGCGGGCTGCCCCGGCTCCGGCCCTGGCCACAAACAGCTCCCAGATGAATACGTACACCAAACCCCATAGCAGCGCCCGACGCAACATCAGCCCAAGCAGCACAAAGAGCCCGCTGTAGCCGATCGAGGCTAGAAACATGGAAAGGGCGGTGGCTCCTACAATCGATCCGTCACCGTCACTGCCGATTGCGGCGGAAGCGGCCAGGGGGATGACCGAAACCGGAACGGCGATCGTGGCCGCGGCGGCCCATGCCGCCAGTGCCAGATGCCAGCGTGGGTTTGGTCTCAGCCAGAGATAGACCAGCGTCTCGTCTTCCACCAGCTGGCCGAGGGTCGACGAGGCGAAGAGAAGAGACAGGATCGGCACCATGAACCCGAGTCCATAGACGGATAGGAATCCCACCACCGCCTCGATCCGGAACTCGGCCTCGACCTGAGCCCCGATCGAAACCGCCAGTACCAAGGCCAAAACACTGAAGCCCCCGACCAGAAGTAGACGGCTCTTGGTCAGCTGTTGATCGAGTAGGGCCCGATAGAGGGCACCGATCTGGCGGGCGGAACTCATGGGCGATCACCAACCAGATACCGGAACACGCTCTCCAAGTTGTCGTCCAGTGGTGTCACTGCTCCGAGCGTCAGATCGAGCTGTTGACAGGCCACAAGCAGTTCTCGCCGAAAGGAGCGGACGTCATCGGTGGTGAATTCGGCCACGTGGTCACCTGTGATCCGGCAGCCGACAACGGATTCGCTTGTGATCAAAACCGCCAGCAGCTGCCGGATCTGATCAGCCTCCACGCGCAAGTGATGGGGCTGGTTGTCGAGCAACGTCCGGATTTCACGGAAGTCTCCCTCGGCCACGAGCCGCCCCTTGGCCACGACGACAACGTGGGATCCAAATCGTTCCACCTCGTCGAGAACGTGACTCGAGATGATTACTGTTCGCCCGGCGTCACCCAGCCGACGAAACAGTTGAATCATGTGGCGGCGCTGACGGGGATCGAGGCCGTTCAGAGGTTCGTCGAGTACCAGCACCGATGGATCGTGAACCAAAGCCTGGGCCACCTTGACCCGCTGACGCATTCCCTTCGAGAACGTGCCCACCGGGCGCTCCATGCCAGGATCGAGCTCCACGGTCTTCAATGCCCTCTCGGCCTGATGTTCCGGCTCGGAGAGCCCGCTCAACGTCGCGGCGAGCGTCACCGTCTGCAACGCCGTCTGATGTTCAAACACCCCGTCCTGTTGGGGCACCAGCCCGATGTGGCTGCGGGCGTTGACGTCGTAACGAGGATCGCCGCCGGCCACCCACACCGAGCCGGTTGAAGGTTTGGCCAGACCACAGATCAGCCGTAAGAGGGTTGACTTGCCCGCCCCGTTTGGTCCCAACAGAGCGGTGATTCCGGGCCGGATGGCGAGATCGATGTCGGAAACCGCCACCAGTTGGCCAAACGACTTCGACACGTCTCTCAGTACCACCGAGGCATCAGGGCGGGGAGGTGGGGGAACACGTGAGGACTCCGAGACCGCTGTTGTCGTCATCGTCTCACCAACATGTCGCGGTAGCGGTACCAAATCCAAGCCACCGACAGCGTCAGCCAACCGGCGAACGCCACCCATAGAGTCCAGGTCGGGTTGTCGTTGATTGGCCAGGCCCCGAACTCCCTATGTATCCGAAACACGATGGCTCGGGGTAGGAACATGATGTTGGCCAACCGAACAACCGGGTTCATACCGCCGTCGTTGACCAGGATGTCGGTGACAATCGCCGAGCCTGGAATGACCGACAGAATGGCGGCGGTGGCCACAGTCCGACGATCGGTGGAGGCACTGATGGCCAAGCCCACAGCGCCGTAGAGAGCCCCCACGACGGTGGATGAGGCCACGATGCGCAAGAACACCGTCACCCACTCGGAAAAGCCGCTCGGACCTTCGTTTTGCAGGCTGAATGCGATCAGGACAAGCAGTGGTGGACCGAGAGTGACCACGAGCAGCAGAAGCAGCACAGCGGTGGCCTTGCCGAGCAGGTAGCGGAGGCGGTCAAGCGGCGAGGCGAGATAGACGCCGAGCATCCCGGTTCGACGGTCATCACACAGCATTTCTGGACAGATTAAACCTGCGAACAAGTACAGAGCGGCAACCACGAGGGCGTAGTACTCGGCGTAGGTGGGAAGAAACTCTTCTGTGCCGACGGGAATGATCGCCGCGAACGCAATAAGCCCGATCGCCGGAACAAAGGCCATGAAGATAATCGGCAGCGGCACCATCTTGTATCGGGCCGAGCGACCTATGCCCAACGCTTGACGAAGGCTGTGTTTAACGAGTGACCGAAGCGCCCCGACCGTCCCGGTGCGAGGTCCGTCGTAGCGCCGAAAACCCTGGTCGTAGATTCGGGCTTCATCTCCGTCCAAGCTCGGCCGTCGGCTCGTCGACGGGATCGGCCCCGGTGGAGATTGTGAAGATGACGGCGAAGAGGGTTCGGCGGCCGTCATAGGAGGTGCTCCAGAAACACGTCTTCCAAACGGTGACGCCGCCGGTCAAGGCGCACCAGCCCGAGGCCGTGGGCCACACACGCGTCCCGGAAACGGTTCAAGACGACATCTTGACGCTGTTGTTCGGATCCACCGTCCGAGTCTGTGTCAGCGGGGGAGAGCGTTACCGTTCGTCCATCTCGATGCGCGGCGATGCCCTGGCCGGCCAAATCAGCAACTAGACGATCGATCTCGTCTGTTGTGCCATCGATTTCGGCAACGATCCCAGCTGCTCCGGAACCTCGGAGCTCGGCGACCGTCCCTTGAGCCAAGGTCTTGCCCTGCCCGATGATGACGGCTCGATCACACACCCGCTCCACTTCGTCGATGAGGTGTGATGACAGCACGATGTTCATCTGAAACTCCGTGCTCAAGGACCGGATGAGATTAAGCATGACCTCCCGCTGGCTCGGATCGAGCCCATCGGTTGGTTCGTCGAGCAGCACGAACTCAGGATCGTGGGCGATGGCCTGGGCGAGCTTGACCCGCTGCCGCTGGCCGGTGCTCATCGTACCCATGGCCCTAAACCGCTCTTCGCCGAGCTCAACCAGCCATAGAGCATCGCTGGCCCGAATTTTGGCTTCCTCAGGCGGAACGCCGTGCAGTTCGGCGACGTGACGCACGAAGTCGGCGGCCCGCAGATCCGGGGGCAGCGTGTGATGCTCTGGCGCGTATCCCACCCGGGTGCGAACCTCGGCACCGGCCTTCCACGGATCATGGCCCAGCACCTCGAGGCGGCCACCGTCGGGTTTGTGTAGTCCGAGAATCAGCCCGAGGATCGTGGTCTTGCCGGCACCGTTGGCACCGAGTAGGCCGGTGATTCCACGTTCGATGGTGAAGCTGACATCGTCGAGTACCGGCACGGTGCCGTATTGTTTGGCCAGACCCGCCGCGACTACAAGACTCAACGGCCGGCTCGTTGGGCCCGACCGGAGACAGATGCACCGCCTGCGGTACTGGGCCAAAGGTAAACGGTCACACTCACAGATCCCAGTATTACCGACGATGATGTAAAGCGGGTGGCAGGTCCGATGAGTGCCGCCTCAGCGCAGATCCTGGTGGCGGCGGCTGGGGCCGGTACCGTGGACCCATGCCTGAAGGCGACACCATTCATCAGGCCCGGCTTCGACTCCAGCCGATCCTGGAAGGTGCATCGGTGAATCGTTTCTGGGCCCGCAAGATCCGTGGTCATCGGCCTCGACAAGGGCAGGTCGTCGAGTCGATCAGAGTTCACGGCAAACACCTCTTGCTCGACTTCACGCCGGTCCTAACCCTTCAGGTCCATTTAGGACTAGGGGGATGGTGGCAGACCCACGACAGCCCTCACAACGAGCCGCTGCTGTTCGACCAACTTCGCAGAAATCCGCGGCTTCGTCTCTATCTGTCGACTGATCGAGGGGCGGCTGCTTGCTACAGCGCTCCGACGGTGCAGACGTTCATTCGCGAAGGGCAAGCAGGGGAGCAGGTCGGTGCTGTGCCCGACCAGATCACGCCACTATCGAATCTCGGACCGGACCTCCGGGTCGATGCCGATCTCCGACGGGAAGTGGTGGCCGATGCGGTGGCGCGGCTCCGGGCTCGGACCTCCTCAGCAGAGCTGATTGCCGACGCCCTACTCGACCAGGAGGTGGCGGCCGGTATCGGAAATGTCTACAAGTCGGAGGTTTTGTTCCTCCACCGGGTCTGGCCGTTCATGGCTGTGGGCAAGATTGACGACGCCACCGTCGAGCAGCTGTTCGAGACGGCCAGCGGGCTGTTGTGGATCAACTCTCAGCGTCCTGACTCGCGACGAACCACCATGCCGTTTTCGGGCTCGTTGTCGGAATTGCACGGCGGAGTCTACGTTTACCGGCGATGGCGGGCCCCATGCCGAAAGTGCCAGACCCCGATTGAGCGTGACTATCGCGGCCGCCTTGGTCGAAGTACCTACTGGTGTCCTCGGTGCCAAGCGGCGCCTTCCTCGACGGAAGCTTGAGCGGAGGTCGACATCTTCTCCGCCTGATAGCCTCGACCGGACACGCAGACGAGAAAGGGCCATGTCGGTGTCGGAGAAGATTCCACCACGTTTTCGGAAAACCAAGTCGGACAAGTGGGCGGTGATGGCGCCGGTTGAGGATCTGGAGAAGGCCTTGGCCGAAGGCGGAAAGATCGACGTTCAGAAACGGTCGGGTGATTGGTCCACCTTCCGCGTTGCGTCCCTGGGTAAACCCTTCGACGTTGACGGCGTGCAGATGTGTTACGGGTACGGGCCGGATGACACCGAAACGGATTCAGACTCGAACTCTGATCAGAGCCAAGGTGGAGTTTCCACCAGCTCAGGCTCCCGCTCTCGGCAAAACAACGATCGGCAGAGCGCTCCACCTCGGCGCCGTCCATCGCGTGGTTACGATGCACCACCCTCCGACCCATCGGAGCCGTTGCCTGAGTACCAGGGCGGCGCCGAAGACGAGTGGGACGGCGGCTTCTAGCCCACCAGCCGCCTGGGGGTGGGAACCACTCGTACCAGGTCAGCCGGCGAACTCGTCAAGAATCCGGTTGAAGGTGGCGCTCGGACGCATTGCAGGAACCGCCAACTCCTCGTTGGGGAAGTAGTAGCCCCCGATGTCCATCGGTTGGCCCTGCACCTCGTTCAGTTCACCGACAATGGTGTCTTCGTTGCTGCGCAGAGCCTCCGCTAGAGGAGCGAAACGGGCGGCGAGATCGGCGTTGTCGGTTTGCGACGCAAGCTCCTCGGCCCAATAGAGAGCAAGGTAGAAATGGCTTCCCCGGTTGTCGAGTTCATGGACCCGTCGAGAGGGCGACTTGCCCTGGTCAAGCACCCGGCCGGTGGCGGCGTCCAGCGCATCGGCCAGGATCTGGGCCTCGGCATTGTCGGCTTGCTCCGACAGGTGTTCCAGCGACACCGCCAGCGCGAGGAATTCCCCAAGCGAGTCCCACCGAAGGTGATTCTCCTGCTCAAACTGCTGAACATGTTTCGGCGCCGACCCACCGGCACCGGTTTCGAACAGGCCACCGCCGTTCATCAGCGGAACGATCGACAACATCTTGGCGCTGGTGCCAAGCTCAAGGATTGGGAACAGGTCGGTCAGGTAGTCGCGCAAAACGTTGCCGGTGGCGGAAATGGTGTCTTCACCCTTGGCCACCCGATCCAGAGTGAACCGCGTGGCTGCCACCGGACTGAGAATCTCGATCTGAAGGTCCGTGGTGTCGTGATCCGGCAGGTAGGCGTTGACCTTGGCGATCAGCTCGGCGTCATGAGCACGGTCGGCGTCGAGCCAAAAGACCACCGGCGTGGCCGTTGCCCGGGCTCGACCGATGGCCAGCTTCACCCAGTCGGCAATGGCGTCGTCCTTCACCGTGCACATACGCCAGATGTCACCGGCCTCGACGGCGTGGGACATGACCACTTCGCCGCTTCCGCTCTTCACTTGGACCGTCCCCGCCGTCGGAATCTCGAAGGTCTTGTCGTGTGAGCCGTACTCCTCGGCCTTCTTGGCCATAAGCCCCACGTTGGGCACCGTCCCCATCGTGGTCGGGTCGAACGCGCCGTTGGCTTTGCAGAAATCAATGGTGGCTTGGTACAGGCCGGCGTAGCTGCTGTCGGGGATCACGGCCTTGGTATCTTGCTGTTCACCGTCGGCGTTCCACATCTGGCCCGACGCCCGAATCATGGCCGGCATCGACGCATCGATGATGATGTCGCTTGGCACGTGGAGGTTCGTGATCCCGTTGTCGGAATTGACCATCGCCAGGCCGGGACCGTTGGCGTAGGCCTCGGCAATCGCCGCTTCGACCTCGGCCCTGGTCGCCGGCTCAAGCTCGGCCACGGCGGCAAGCACGTCGCCCAAGCCATCGTTTGGATTGGCGCCGGCTGCTTCGAGGACATCACCGTATTTGGCGAATACATCGGCAAAGTAGGCTTTCACACCATGGCCGAAGATGATGGGGTCGGAAACCTTCATCATGGTCGCCTTCATATGCAATGAGAACAGGACGCCGGATGCTTTGGCGTCGGCAACCTGCTGGGTAAGGAAGTCGACCAAGGCCGCCTTGGACATGAATGTTCCGTCTACAACCTCTCCCGCCAGTACGGCCACACCAGGGTGCAGCGTCTCAGTGCCGTCGTCGGTGACGAGCTCGATGACCAGGGTGTCGTCTGCCTCCATGGTGGTTGACTTCTCGTTTGACCGGAAGTCACCCGACGACATCGTGGATACATGGGTGGCCGAGTCGGCCGACCATGCTCCCATGGAGTGCGGGTTCTTTCGAGCGAAGTTCTTCACGGCCCGCGGAGCTCTGCGGTCGGAGTTGCCCTCACGCAGCACCGGATTCACCGCGCTGCCTTTGACCTTGTCGTACATCGCCTTGATGGCCTTCTGCTCGTCGCTTTCGGGCTCATCGGGATAGTCGGGCACGGGATAGCCGGCTGCCTGAAGCTCGGCGATCGCTTCCCTCATCTGCGGAATCGAGGCGCTGATGTTGGGCAGTTTGATGATGTTGGCGTCGGGGGTCTTGGCGAGGCGCCCGAGCTCGGCGAGGGCATCAGGAATCTGCTGGTCGGCCGGAAGGTAATCGGAGGCGGCGGCCAAGAGCCGACCCGCCAAGGAGATGTCGCGGGTCTCCACTTCGATTCCGGCCGCTGCGGCATAGGCCCGTATCACCGGCAGTAACGAACGGGTGGCCAGGGCCGGCGCTTCGTCGGTGTGAGTGTAGATAATCGTCGGTGCAGGCATTGTCAGTGGAACTCCCGGAGATTCGGATCGCAAGTCGATTTGGCTCGGCCCGAAGTTGGTAGCCGCGCCCGACAGGTTCGAAGCCTACCGCGTGAGGCCGTTCCGGCCCATCACCAGGGACGCGGATCCGCGGTGGTGGCGATGGCCGGTTGGCACAGCCGTGCCGACCACAAGGCCTCTTGCGTAGCACCGGTCACTGGTGTTTATTTGAGCCGTATGAGAACTGTTACATGGACCAACATGGCTGACGGGACCGAGGACGACTATCGGCACTTGGGAGCGGTGTTCGAGGAGCATTTCCGAAGCCACTTGATCGAGAACCTGGTGAACATCCTCGGCGTGTTGAAGGGTCCGAAACTTGGGTACCAGATCGACCGCTACGAACATTCGCTGCAGTCGGCCACAAGAGCGCTTCGGGCCGATGAGTCGGCCGACTGGGTTGTCGGTGCCCTTCTGCACGACATCGGTGATGCGTTCGCGCCGGAGAACCACTCCGAGGCGGCCGCCGCTCTGTTGGCACCGTATGTCGACGAAGAGGTGCACTGGGTGATCAAACACCACGGGATCTTCCAGGGCTACTACTACTTCCATCATCTGGGTGGGAACCGTGACGCCCGGGACATGTACGCGGACTCCGTGCACTACGAGGCCTGCAAGCGGTTCTGCCACGAATACGATCAGAATTGCTTCGATCCCGACTACGACAATCTCCCGATCGAGGCCTTTATGCCGGCGCTGGAGGAGGTCTTCAGTCGTCCGTCGCAGGTGCCCGGCGTCGCCTAAGCGACACGTTGGGATAGAGCCGAAAACATCGGTCGCACGCGATCGTGACGATGGCTGGTGGGCTGATCTATCCTGGCGCCCATCGACAACCAGTTGACTCGGGCCGCTACGGCCCGAGCAGATCATTCGTGAAGGATCGGATCAGCCATGTCAAACGGTGGTAACGCAACGACGACCGCAATGAGCAGTCTCATGCACCCCTTCGCCGAGGTCGGTAAAGCCGAGTCGGAGTTCATCAACGTCGTCAGTGCCGAAGGATCCACCTTCACCGACGACTCCGGGAAGACGTACCTCGATGGAATGGCCAGCCTCTGGTACTGCCAGGTGGGCCACGGTCGAACCGAAATCATCGACGCCATTACCCAGCAGTTCTCAAAGCTCGACTCGTACAACATCTTCGATCCGTTCACCAACGATCGGGCCCGAGAAGTGGCCGATCTCATCGCCGAGAAGTCGCCGTTCGACGATGGTCGCGTGTTTCTTGGCTGTTCAGGCTCCGAGGCCGTGGATACCGCGCTGAAGATCGCCCGGATGGTGCAGCAGCGCCGGGGTCGGGCCGACAAACAGATCATCATCCGACGAACCCACGGCTATCACGGCACCAACTTCGGAGGCACCACGGCGCAGGGAATCGAGGCCAACCGAGAAGGCTGGGGCGATCTGGTGCCACACTTCATCGAGGTTCCGAACGACAACATCGAAGAGGTTTCGAAGGTCTTCGCCGAACACGGTGACCGTATTGCCGCGGTGATTTCGGAACCGGTACAGGGCGCCGGCGGTGTCTGGCCACCGCCGGAGGGATACCTGGAGGGTTTGCGTCGGCTATGCGATCAGTACAACGCCTTGTTCATCTCCGATGAGGTCATCTGTGGGTTCGGTCGCACCGGTTCCTGGTTCGGGTGCCAGACCTACGGCGTGCAACCTGATCTCATCACGTTCGCCAAGGGAGTGAGTTCGGGGTACCTTCCGCTTAGCGGGGTGATCGTCAGCGGTGCCGTCGCCGACGAGCTGACCGAACCGGAAGTTCTGCTACGAACGGGCTACACCTACTCCGGCCATCCCGCCTCATGTGCGGCCGGCATCGCAAACATCAACCTCATTGAGCGGGAGGGTTTGGTCGAGAGAGCCAACCACATCGGCGCCGAAACCACCAAGGGTCTCCAGGCGCTGGTCGACGACGGCACAATCCGTGGGTTCCGGGGGATTGGAGCAATATGGGCGGCCGATATCGCCCGTGACTCAACGCCGGTCAAGATGGACATGTTGGGCCGGGGGGTCATGGTCCGAGGAGTCGGCGAAGGTATCATCTTCTGCCCGCCCTTGATAATCACCGACTCCGAGATTGCGACCTTCGTTGAAACACTGGATGCTGCGCTGCGCTAGTCAGCCGACAACGGCTCGGCAACTGTCTGGACGCCTCCAACGATGACAACACCGCACGCGGGACGTGGCCAGCTCACGGTCGATCTCCATGCGGTCGAAGATAACTATCGAACGTTGCAGCAAGTCGCCTCGGGCGCTGACGTGGCCGGAGTAGTCAAGGCTGACGCCTACGGCCTGGGTGTCGACGCCGTCGCCCGCACCTTGCAGCGGGCCGGCTGCCGTCACTTCTTTGTGGCCAAACTCGACGAGGCCGTTGAACTTCGGCCCATCGTGCCCGAGGCGTCGATATATGTGTTCGACGGCGTTACGCCCGGTAGCGAGCAGACCCTCCTTGAGCATCGTCTTGTTCCGGTCGTCAACTCCCTTGATCAGTTGCAGCGCTGGCAGGCAACGGCAACTGCGCAGACATCAGCGGCCGATCGCGATCACGGTCTTCCCACCGTGCTCCATGTCGACACTGGAATGCTTCGTCTCGGTTTGACCCCTGGCGATGCCGTTACCATCGCCCGTGAACGTAATCGTTTAGACGGTCTCGATGTTGTGATGGTGATGAGTCACCTGGCGTCGGCCGATGAACCCGACAGCGATCAATCGGAACAGCAGCTTGAAGCGTTCGGTCGGGTTCGGGGCCATTTGCCAATGGGAAGGGCGAGCCTCGCCAATTCCGCGGGGCTGCACCGCAGCCCTGATTTCCGGTTTGACGTGGTGCGTCCGGGATATGCCCTGTATGGCGGTCACCCCCAACCGTTGCTCGGCCATCCCAACCCGATGAAGCCGGTGGTCTCCGTTGAAGTTCCGGTCCTCCAGTTGCGCTGGGCGGTTGCCGGCGAGACGATCGGGTACGGGGCCTCACATCGCTTCTACCGACCGGCCAAGGTCGCCACGCTGGCCGTGGGGTACGCCGACGGATTTTTGCGTTCCGGCTCCAACAGAAGCTCGGTGGTACTGAACGGTCAGCGGCTGCCCGTGATCGGTCGCATTTCAATGGACCTTGTGACGATCGACGTCACCAAGTACAAGGGTGCGATGGATGAGGGAACGATGGTCGAGGTGATCGGTTCGAATCGAGGGATCGATGATGTTGCCGGTGACGCCGGCACCATCGGTTATGAAGTGCTCACCAGCCTCGGCAAGCGCTACCACCGCCGCTACCTTGGAGATTCGGACTGAAGGCCACGCCAGATCGGATTTGGTATGCAGATCAGCAGTAGCCGGCCCCCGGATTCGGTGTATGACGCCGTGGGCGGTCGCCCCTATTTTGAGCGACTCATCGATGTGTTCTACGACGGTATTGAGGGCGACGAGCTGCTGCGTCCGATGTATCCCGACGACCTCTCCGACGCCCGCCGGAACATGGTGGAGTTCCTTGGCCAGTACTGGGGTGGACCCACCGAGTACAGCGATCGCAAAGGGCATCCTAGACTTCGTATGCGCCACGCCGCCTTTCCGGTTGACGAGGCGGCCAAAGTAGCCTGGCTCGGCCATATGGAGGCCGCTGTCATGGCCACCGAGGGAGCCGACGAGGCCGTGCAGGTAGCCATGATCGAATACTTCCGGATGGCGGCCAACCATCTGATCAACACCTAGGTCCCCCCAACCGGGGGTTACGTCTCGACGCGTCGAAAGCGGACCCCTATGCTCAGTGGCGGTTGTGTCGCCGGCCGAAGAGGGAACGCACCCTGGGCCAAAACGGAGATCAGGAGAAACCATGGACCTAACGACCTTGTCCTACCGGGTGGAAGACTCGGTGGCCCACATCCGGTTCACCAGGCCGGAGTCGGCCAACTCCGTAACGCCCGAATTCGCCCGTGACCTTCGACAGGTGATGCTGGCCGTCGAGTTCGACGACAATGTGCGTGCCGCCTCGGTCACTGCCGAAGGCAAAGTGTTTTGCGCCGGTGGGGATCTCAAGCAGTTTCATGCCGCCGGCGACGGGGTGGCCCAACTGGCGGCCGACATGCTTGTTGACTTCCACGGCGCGATCTACAAG
Organism: Acidimicrobiales bacterium; assembly: GCA_965216355.1. Lineage (GTDB taxonomy): Bacteria > Actinomycetota > Acidimicrobiia > Acidimicrobiales > SZUA-35 > JAHELU01. The sequence continues at coordinate 3,639,067 of CBDCFR010000013.1, read as the reverse complement.
ATGAACCGTATTCCGAAGCCGTTTGTGGCCGGAGTGCGTGGCGCGGCCGGCGGAGCCGGTCTTTCGTTGATGAGCGCGTTCGATCTCGTGGTGTCGAGTGATCGAGCCAAGTACACCATGGCCTACACCAGAGCCGGCGTTACCCCCGACGGTACGTCTAGCTATTTCGTTGCCCGCCACATCGGCCTACGGCGCATGCTGGATCTGACATTGACCAACCGCGTGCTGTCGGCAGAGGAAGCCGAAAATTGGGGCCTGGTCAACCGAGTGGTTCCCGACGACGACGTGGATAAGGCAACCGCCGATCTCGCGACCGAACTTGCCTCAGGCCCTTGGGCCACCGGCGCGGCCAAACGGGTTGTTTATGAGGGGTTCGAAGCGCCGCTGGAGAAAGCGGGCGAATTCGAGGAGCAGATGATCACTCAGGCCATGCGAGGGGCTGACGGCCAGGAGGGCATTGCGGCGTTCGCGGAGAAGCGACCGCCGAACTTTCAGGGCCGCTAGAAGCAGGTTCGGGCCGATACCGCCAGACTAAGGAAGTCAGATCAGTACCGGGGCTTTGCCGCCCGCCTCGGTGGCGACAGCCAGGGCTCGATCAGCCCGACGAATCAGGCTTGCGGCCGATTCCGAAGGAAGCCGAACAGCGGCTCCCAGCGATAGAGGCACTATCAGGTTTCGGTCGCCGAACGCGTAGGGCTCGGACAGTGCGCCGTACAGCTGGTACATACGGGCGTCGAGTACCCGGGTATCGGCCAGCGTCTTTACCACGAGCATGAACGTGTCGTCTTCGACGCGGGCCATCAGATCGTAGCGGCGGAGTTGATACGTGAGCCGAGACTGCACCGCGGCCATCACGTCATCCACCGAAGGCCGATCGATTGTGCGGGCCGAGCCAGACCCATGGGCGGTAACGGCGTCCATGTCGATCCGGACCATGGCCAGACACATGGGTTCCGGTTCCTCAAGCGTCTCTTCGAGGCGCTGACGAAAGAGCGGTGCCGGTGATGTTTCGGCGTGCTGAGCCATAGGAATTACATCGACTCGTTTTGCTCGCCGTTGAGCAATTCTTGAGCATCCGTATGGGGTTACCCGGGTCCTATGGGCCTTTTGATTCCTGCTGGTCGGCGTACCGGCCGCAAAGGCCGCGTCGATAGCCGGCGGTTCGGTCGATCAGGACGGCTTCAGGTAGCGGTTCACCAACGTGTCAACGACGGTGTCAACGTCGTCAGGGTGCACCTGCAGAATCACGTTACGAGTGTCGGGTTTGTGCCAGCTTGGATCGTGGACTTCATCTCGTTGAACCCAGACCGTGTCGAGACCGGCCGACCGGTATCCCTCGACCAGAACGATGTCGGCGGTTCGACCAAAAAAGGAGACGAGGTCATGCAGCTGGAACTCGTGATTGTCCGAGCCCATCCAGAGGATCTGGTTGCGGCCAACCAGAAGGGTGTCGGAGGCTCCGGCGTGGCGAAGTCGCCACGAGTCCTTGCCTTCGGTATCGAGCTCGATGCGATGTGCATCGTGTTTCACCGCCGCCACCCGGTACCCGCGCTCGGTCAGGGCGGCGATCACGGCCTGGAGCATTGTGGTTTTTCCCGTGCCCGAAGGGGCGACGAACGAGATCATCGGAACGGTCATGATCGAACCGCCCGACACCCGTGAACACCCGGTCCCAGACAAACCGCCAACACTGCTCCAACGATTGACCGTCCACTCATTGCCGTAGTTCTATCGCCGGATGGATCATCATCCTCACCTGGCGGTAGCTTGGAGCGGCGATGGAACTTGATCTCGAGGGCAAGCGAGCGCTCATAACCGGCGGGTCGAAAGGGATCGGTCTTGCTTGCGCCTATGGCTTTGCCGCCGAGGGGGTCAATCTTGCGATAGCGGCACGCGAGGTCGGACCACTCAAGGAAGCAACCAGAGAGCTCCGCAACGACTTTGGTGTGGAGGTCAGCAGCCACTCGTGTGACCTAACCCGGCCCGAACATCAGGCTGCGTTGGCTGAAGTGGTCGGCGACGTTGACATCCTCGTCAACAACGCCGGATCCATCCCCGGAGGTGGCCTCGATACCGTCGATGAGAAGACGTGGCGGTATGCCTGGGACCTTAAGGTTTTTGGCACCATCAATCTCACCCGCCTTCTGCTTCCGGCCATGAGAGAGCGGGGTTCGGGGGTGGTGGTCAACGTCATTGGTGCGGCCGCCGAGTTTCCTCGAGGCGGATATCTGGCCGGTGCATCGGGAAACGCCGCGCTGGCCAACTTCAGCCGAGGGTTGGGGGCCGAAGTGTTCATGGACGGCGTGCGGGTGGTCGGTGTCAGTCCTGGCCTAACCCACACCGATCGAATGGAGTCTCTGCTGCGCCAGCAGGCCACGGCGCGGTTTGGGAACCCGGATCGCTGGGATGACTTGTTGCTCAGTGGGCCGCCGCCGGCCCGACCCGAGGAGATCGCCGATGTGGTCGTGTTTGTAGCGTCCGACCGCGCCAGCTACCTATCAGGCACGATCATCACCGTCGATGGTGGCGCCGGTTACCGCTAGCAAGCGAGATTTGCTGTTGGGGCCGATCGGCCGCTATCACATGACCATACGAGTTCTGCCATCGCAGCGGCGGCAGCCAGCAAGGGGAGTCATGAGCACCAATCAGACGATAAACAACCTCCGCGCCAGCATGGACGCGTTTGAGGCGCTGGTCGGATCTTTGACCGATGATCAGATGAGCGTGCAATCGCTCTGCCCCGACTGGGATGTGAAGGGGGTCATTCTCCACGTCGTCGGTATCGAGCACATTCTCGTCGACTGGCTGCCTAAGTCCGACGACGAGGCACCGCCGTTTGCTGCGATTGGTGCCTTTATCGAACAACATGGTTCAGGCGACTCGGAGTCGGTGAAGGCGGTGATGGCGGAAACGTTCGCCCGCCGTCGATCCTACCTCGACGAACTCTCTGACGCTGATCTCGATCGCCGGTGTATGAGCCCCGTCGGTCCGGCAACCTACGGGCAATTCATGGATATTCGGAACTTTGACTTCTGGGTCCACCACCGCGACATCACAACGCCTCTGGGCCTCACATCCGACGATGCAGGACCGGCTGCCGAAGCGGCTCTCGATCAGGTGCACAACTCGTTGGGCTACATCGTCGGCAAGAAGATCGGCCTGCCTGACGGGATGTCGATCGGCTTCGAAGTAACCGGCCCTGTTGACCGAACGATGTACGTCAACGTCGACGGCCGAGCCAAAGTCGTCTCCGCGCTCGAACAGCCGGCAACGGTGACCGTTTCTGCCGACAGCCTCACCTTCATGCAACTGGCCTGTGGGCGAATCGATCCGCAGGGCAGCATCGAATCAGGAGCAATCTCATGGCGTGGTGACGACGAATGGGGCCGAAAGGCGGCCTCGAACCTGGCGTTTACGATGTAGCTCAGGTGTGCGGGCGGCTCGTATTGGCGTTTGGCCTGGTGGGCCCGATTGCTCCGATGGCGGCTCTGTTGATAAGGCTCGGCGGCGCACCAAGTAGATCCGGGAGCGTGAGTTGATGCGTGTGCATACCGTCGTACAAGGAACAAGACAGTCGGAGTCCGAACCGGCATTGATCTTCCTGCACGGCGTTGGCTCGTCATCGGAGACATGGTCGAGGGTGATGGCTCTGCTGGCCGATCGGTACCTGGTAGCCGCATTTGATCTCCTTGGCCATGGTCAGTCGGACACGCCGGAGGATCCTGAGCTGTTCAGCCGGGACGCCACCCTTTCAGACATCGATGATCTCATCGCCGAGCTCGGCGAGCCCGTGGTTCTCGTTGGTCATTCCCTTGGGGGTTATCTCGCCCTTGCTCACGCGGCCACCCGAATGGGGACGGCATCAGGACTCGTGGTGCTCAATACCGGTCCAGGGTTTCGAGATCCGGAGAAGCGAGAGGCATGGAACGAACGGTCGCGCCGCAACGCTCACCGGTTTGGCGTCTCGCCTCAAGCAGCCGAGATCAATCTCCAGCACGACGGCGTGGTCATGGAAAAGCTGGCGGAGATCGAAGTGCCGACGCTGTTCTTGGCGGGGACCGCCGATCGGCCTGAATACAGCGGTGCTGGACAGTACCTTGAGCGCAAGATGCCGGACTGTCGATTTGTGGCTATCGAGGGCGGCGAACACGCCATGCACGAGGACAGTCACGCCTCCCAGATCGCGGAATTGGTGGCGGAGATCGCTCAGACGGTCAGCGGCGACTCTGGGCCCAGCGAGTGAACTTCTTGATCGGCCACGAGTTGACCACAAGTTCCTTCGGAGCCCATCCTCTCTGAGCGGTTAACACGCCGTATTCCATTCGGCCAAGCTCGGAAACGTGATGGCTGTCGGTGTTGATCACCAACTTGACGCCTTTGTCGACGGCTCGGCGCACCACGTCGGAGGCGGCATCGAGCCTCTGCAGCGCGCCGTTGATCTCAAGGGCGACATCGTTGGCAACCAACGCATCGATCACCTTGTCGTAGTTGAGCTCAATGCCCGGGCGGCGTCCGATGTAACGGCCGGTGAGATGTCCAATCGAATTGACCGTCGGATCTTCGATGGCGGCGATCAGCCGAGCAGTCTGGTCCTCAACCGATTGATCGAAGTGAGAGTGGACCGAGGCCACGGTGTAGTCAAACAGGCGACGGAACTCCTCGTCGTAATCGAGCCCGCCCTTGGCACCGATATTGAGTTCACAGCCGTACATGATCATCATGTCGGGGTAAGTGTGCTGCAACTCCCGGATGCGATCGCGATGCTCCAGCATTTCCTCGCGGTTTGAGCCGTTGATCGCGAGATCCTCACCGTGGTCGGTGATCGCCAGGTAGTCGTAGCCCAGATCGGCTGCCTGTTTGACCATGTCGGGTAGGGACGATCGACCGTCACCAGAACGGTCGGTGTGGTAGTGCAGATCGCCCTTGATGTGCTTTCGCTGGATCAGGTTGGGCAATCCGTCTTCGCCGGCCGCAGCGTCGATCTCGCCGGTGGCCTCCCGCATCGGCGGTGGGATGAACGGAAGGTCGAGCGCTTTGTAGATGGCCTTCTCGGTCTTCGAGGCAATCACGTCGTCGCCGTCGAGCAAGCCGTACTCGTTGAGGAGCCAGCCTCGGTCGATCGCACGCTGCCGCAGAGCGATGTTGTGGGCCTTTGATCCGGTGAAGTACAGCGTGGCGGCACCGAACTGGGACGGCTCAACGACGCGAACGTCCACCTGCAAACCGGACTTGGTGAGGAACGAGGTCTTGGTTTCACCGTTGACCACGATTTCGTTGACCTCAGCATGATTGACCACCGAGTCCATGACCTCAGCAGGCTTTTTGGAGGCAACCGTGATGTCGATGTCGCCGATCGTCTCCGACATCCGTCGCAAGCTCCCGCAATGCTGAACGGCGGTAACCGACGGGAGAGCGGCGAGGTCATCGGTTAGTCGCTGAGCGAGAGGCAGCGCGTCGGCGATCGGGGTGCGCCGATCCTTTCCGGTGAGACCGAGCCGGTCGATGGCCTTGGCCATCTTCGCCTCACTGGCCGCGCCCATGCGAGGAAGATTTCGAATTTCCTGATTCTCCAAGGCTCGCTTGAGGTCGTCGAGATTTTGAATGCCCAACTCACGTCGCATCAGCTTCAGACTCTTTGGACCGACGCCCGGGATCTTCGACAACTCAACGAACTCCGGTGGGTACGCCTCGCGCAGCGTGTCGAGCTTTGCCACCGTGCCGGTATCGAGGAACTCCCGGATCTTGGCTGCTGTGGACTTGCCAACACCGTCGATAGCGGTGAGCTGAGACGCCGAGAACTGCGTGACGTCGTCGCCGAAGGCCTCGAGTCCGAGTTTGGCCTTCTCGTAGGCCCTCACCTTGAACGACTGGGAGCTTTCCTCCTCCAGAGTCGTGAGCGTGATGAGCTCGTTGAGCATGGCCGCGATGTCAGCATTTGATGCCATTCTCCACAACTACCGGCCCGTGCTCGAAAAAGCACGCAGCCGAGGTCGTCGACCGGATCGAAGGACAGATCGAAGGATTGTGTTGAAGGGTTTGAACCGCTAGGGCGAGGCAGGCAAGGTGAGGGGGTGCGACTCTCGGCGAACCTCGGATTCCTGTGGACCGACCTTGAGCTGTGTGACGGGATCCGAGCGGCCAAGGCCGCCGGATTCCAAGCAGTCGAGGTGCATTGGCCCTACATCACCCACGCGCTCGACGTGGCGCTCACGTTGGAGGAGACGGGGCTGCCGCTTCTTTCGCTCAACACGGTGGCCGGGGATCTGGCCCGAGGAGAATTCGGGTTGGCCGCGATACCCGGGCGTCAGCACGATGCGCAGAGCGCGATAGACAAAGCGTTCGCCTACGCCGCTGATGCCTCAGCGCAGAATGTTCACGTGCTGGCGGGCCTGGCCTCCGGCGCCCAAGCCGAACAGACCTACATCGCGAACGTTCGTTATGCCGCCGCCCGGGGGCGTGAGTTCGGAATCGGAGTGTTGATCGAGCCACTGTCGGGTCCACCCAACGCCGGCTACTTCCTCAATGGCTTTGACCAGGCCGTCGATCTGATCGATCGAATTGCCGAACCGAACGTGAAGGTCCTCCTCGACTGTTTTCATGCCATCAACCTTGGTGAAGAGGTGTTGGCCGTAGTCGACCTGTTGGGACATCGACTGGGACATGTGCAATTCAGCTCGGTTCCGGACCGAAGCGAACCGGGCCTAGGCGATGTGGACTACGTGCGGCTGTTGCCGGAGATTGTGGCCAAAGGCTATGACGGGTACTTCGGGGCCGAGTATCATCCATCAGGCAAGACCGAAGACGGTCTTGGGTGGATGGCGATGTTCCAGTAGGGCGGCGAGAGCAGAAATAGGGGGACCACCTTGTGATTTCGGTGTTCAGCAGCGACATCACCGTGCTCAGGCTCCCGTTGGCTTGCACCTTGAGTTCTGGCTTGAGTTCTGGCTGGAATTTAACTGAGATGTCCTAGCGGCACGGAAACCTTCGCGACGTATGTCGTTGCCGGAACGTCTTCATTCCCACGAAGCGATACAGGTAGGAGAAGGAATGAATTCGACAAAGGAATTAGCAGCGGAGTTTCTCGGAACGCTGTGGCTGGTGCTCGGGGGCTGTGGATCGGCGGTCTTCGCTGCCGTCTACTTGGGTGGGGGTGCGTTCAACCTCGGAATCGGCTTTCTAGGCGTTGCGCTGGCCTTCGGTTTGACTGTTGTCACGGGAGCATACGCGTTGGGCCACGTTTCCGGCGGTCACTTCAACCCCGCAGTCACGTTGGGTCTCGTGTCCGGCGGCAAGTTCGATTCAGCCAAGGCGGTGCCCTACATCGTGGCCCAAGTTGTAGGTGGCGTCGTCGGTGCGTTCATCATCTACCTGATCGCCAGCGGACAGGACGGTTTTGCCATCGAAAACACTGCCGGGACTTTTGCCACCAACGGGTACGGTAGTTTTTCGCCGGGTGGTTACAGCCTGGCCTCCGTGTTTGTAGCCGAGGTGGTCCTCACCGCCATCTTCTTGGTTGTGATTCTTGGGGCAACGGCCAAGAACGCTGCGCCCGCCATGGGTGGACTGGCCATCGGTTTGGCCTTGACCCTCATCCACCTGATCTCGATCCCGATCAGCAACACCAGCGTGAACCCGGCCCGATCCACCGCATCAGCCGTAATTGCGGCCATCTTCGGCGACGGCGCCACCACGCCGGTCAGCCAGCTTTGGATGTTCTGGGTTGCGCCGATTATCGGTGGCATCCTCGGTGGGATCATCCATCGTTCGCTGCTTGACACCGACGCGGCGTAACACCGATTTCAATTCGACTTAACGGGGGCGTCCATCGGTTTCGATGGGCGCCCTGGCCGTTTTCAGCGAAGGTTGTAGCGGTGGACCACCAGGGCTCGGGCCGGACGATCGGTGGAATCGGTCGAAATGGTCACCCCTGCCATCGCTGCGCTACCGGCGGCGAACGATTGGCCGGCCCGCAGCGGTTGGGACCCGCCCTGGACCGTGGTGACTGTAACTCCTACTTCAAGCACGACGAGGAGCGTGAAGTCGCTTGAATCGATGTTGGGGACGCTGGCTGATCGCTCGTCGATCTCGATCACGCGTGCTCCGTACCGGCCGTCAGTGGCAGCTTCGAGCAGAAGCGACCGTTGTCGAACCGGTCCATCGCCGGACCAAGTTGCCTCGTCGAACACGAAATGGACGTAGTCCTGGCCCCCGTATCGCTGCCTAACCGGATTCCGGTTCGGGAGGCGTAGTGTCGGCTCCACGTATGTCGGATGTTCGGCCGGGCTCGATATCTCAACCACGTAGAGATCGTCGGACGACTCAAGCACCTGGTGCCGAATTCCCGGGGCCTGGAGAATGGCGTCACCGGGGTTCAGCACAAACGGTTCGCCTTGATCCTCGTAGACCACCCTGACCCATCCTCGGTGGCAGAAGATCAGCTGGAACTCAACATCGTGAAAATGAACGTAGTCCGGAACCGGCCCGCCGTCGGGAATGTGAATATGAGAGGCGATGAACTGGTCGCCCCAGCGACCGGGCAGTAGATCTCGATAGCGCATTCCGGCGCGCCCAACCACCCACTCGTCCGAATCGAGCGCCCCGAAAACCAGCGTTTCGGAATCGGGTCGATCGACTTCGGAGCTCGCGGCCGCCGCGTGGTCGTCTACGGCAAGGGATCCGTCCTCGACGGCCCACCGGACGCCGGAAAGCGGATTCTCGGGGGAGACGACGAGGTGGCTTTGACGTCGGCCGTTGCCATAGCCTTTTGTTTCGAGCCGTATCGCCGGTGACGCGGTCGGATCGTTGGGAATCATCACCGCATAACTGGGATCATCGGCCGGTCCCAACGAATGAGTGCGAAACCCGGCGTCGACAAGGTCGGCCACTGCCTTATCGAGATCAGGGCAGGGGAGGACCCACACCGGACTCACGGGCTCAGGAGGCCATTGGCGATCAGTCGTCATGGCTTCAGTAAACCGCTTTCGTCGCCGATGGTCGAAATCGCCGATGGTGAAACTACGTTGGTACCCGTGACTCAAATCGACGACGTTGGGCAACAGGGCGCTTCGCAACAAGACTTGCCGTTATCGGTCCTCGACCTCGCGTTGGTATCCGAAGGCCAGACGAATCGAGATGCCCTACTCGCAACCGAGCAGGTGGCGAAAACAGTTGAGACCTTGGGCTATTCCCGGATCTGGGTGGCCGAACATCACAACATGGCCACGGTCGGCAGCACCAGCCCGGCGGTGCTCATGGCTCACCTGGCCGCGGCCACGTCCACGATCCGAGTCGGTTCCGGCGGCGTGATGCTCCCCAATCACTCACCGCTGGTGGTGGCTGAGCAGTTTGCGCTGCTGGAGGCCCTTCATCCCGGTCGAATCGATCTTGGTATAGGGCGGGCTCCTGGAACCGACCGAGCAACCGCAACCGTTCTACGCCGAAGCCCCGACAATCGAGACGACGACAACTTCCCTCATCATCTGATCGATCTCATGGGCCTACTCGGCGACCCACGGCGCGAATCGGGATTGTGGGATCAGTTCCGAGCGGCACCATCTGTTGACAGCAGTCCTGAGATCTTTCTTCTGGGGTCCAGCGGGTTCAGCGCCCAGCTTGCGGGCATCCTCGGGTTACCGTTTGCCTTCGCCCATCACTTCGACATGGGCGGCACCGTCGAGGCCACCCGGATCTATCACGACAACTTCGAGCCCTCACCGATTCTTGATGCGCCGTACACCCTGGTGACGGCGTCAGTGCTCGCCGCCGATACCGACGATGAGGCGGTGCGCTTGGCCGCCCCAAACCGCCTTCGGCGTTTGGGCCTCAGAACGGGAAGACTGATGCCGTTGATGGACCCTGAGACGGCGCTTGAGCATCCTCTGTACCCGCAGGCCTCCCAGCTTGATACTGCTGCGCTGTTCGGCACCGCGGGCAGCGTTACAAAGGGTCTAGTGGAGTTGGCCGAGAAGACCACGGCCTCCGAGATTATGTTGTTCACCTCCACGTTCGACCTGGCCGATCGAATTCGAAGCTTTGAGCTGGTAGCGGAGGCATGGGGGCTTGTTTCCGGATCGGTCTAGTCGATCAAACCCTGGAAAACGCCAAGCTGGTGTAGGTGTTCGACAAACTCCGGCTCGTAGGCCCCATCGGGGTCGTTACGAACGGCTGAGTCGAGGACTGCCGCATCCTCACCGACGAGTATTCGCCAGCGGTTGCGGCGCACCCCCTCGAGGATGATGGCCGCTGCCTGTGCCGGTGTGGTCGGTGCGGCGGCCACAAACCCGTCAGCTCGGGCCACAGCTGCTGCCGACAGGTCTTTACCAGCCGCCTGCTGCGAATTGCGGACGATGTCGGTGCCGACGTGGCCCGGCATAACCACCGAAACCCCCACATGAGGGGCCTCCAGACGCATCTCGGTGACCAACGCTTCTGTGAACCCCCGGACCGCGAACTTGGCGGCGCAGTACGAGCTGTGGGTGCGGTTCGGGCCCAGTGAAGCCCAGAGACCATTGACACTCGACACGTTGACAATATGGCCTTCATCGGAGGCCACGACCAACGGCACGAACGCCCGCGAGCAGTTGTAGACACCACCCCAACAGACGTCGAAGGTCTTTTCCCACAATTCACGATCGCCGGTCAGAAAACTCTCGGTCAGGCCAATCCCGGCGTTGTTGAACAGAAGGTTTACATGGCTGCTGCCGTGGTGGCGAAGAACCTCGCCGGCAACTTCGTCGACTCGCGCTTGATCGGTGACGTCACACTGATGGACCGAAATGTTTGACGTGTGAGTCGTGCATTTCTCGGCGGTGGCATCGACGGCCTGTCGGTCGATATCAACCAGACTCAGATGAGCGCCATCTTGAGCGAGGCTCAACGCCAACTCACGTCCTATTCCGGAGCCGGCCCCGGTGATCACAGCGATCTTGTCGGTGAATCTCTCCATTCCCGGACAATAGGAGATGTCGTCAGTTTGAACCAATAGACCGACCTTGAGACTGCTCGGACCGATAGCTGTTGCTTGGAGCCGAACCCTCTGGAAGGTCGAGGGCGCGTGTGGTAGCGTCGGGTCAGCGCTGGCAATCGACCCATAACCGCCCAAGTTGGGGAGAGCCGCAATGACGGAATCCTACGATGTCACCTCGATACGCCACAGGCGTGAGGCTCTGCTGCGAGCCGCCATCGGCCTTGAGGACGCGCTTGCCAGTCCTTTGGGGGATCAGCATCGGTGGTGTTTGCGCGTCTCCATGGCCACCGATCACGCCACCATGCGGATCGACGAACACATATCCCAGACCGAAGGTTGTGGCAACATCCTTGAGGAGATTCGAGCTCGAGCTCCGAGGCTTGATCAGCGAGTATCTCAGATGCTGCTCGACCACGAGCACTTGGAGAAGGCCGCCCACAGCCTCCGAACAGCGGTGTCCCAGCTCGAATTCGTGGATGATCGTGATTGGGAAAAGGCCGCCGTTGAGGTCCGACAGAAGGCTGTTGACATGATGGGCCTGATCGCCCGTCATCGACAACGAGGATCCGACCTCGTGTACGAGGCATACCAAGTGGATCTGGGGGACAGCGCGTAGCGCAGGTCACGAAATCAACCTGTAGTCGGGTTTAGCCATCCGATGGCAGGAGCGCTATCATCTCATATACGAGGGGAATCGTCCGATTGGGAAGGATCGAACGATTGGTGGACGCTACGACCACAGTCGTGGCGAACGATGTAATCGTACGCTAGGCTAAGTACCACGGGCCGCGCCGATGCGCCCCGATGGTCGCAAGCTGAACGTGCTTGCCCCACCTGCCAGATGGCAGGCAAGTGGCACCGGTTGGTTGGTACGCCACGCCGAGGGGCGGGCAGTTAGTGCGTCGAAGTTTGTGCAGCAATGCCCAAAGAGAGCAATGCCTGAGGAGCACTGTAGAAACGGCAGTGTCGAATCGGCAGGGCCTGAGCGGCAGGTTAATGCGTAAGCGCTGCACCGGCGGAGCGGCACAAACACGGCAACAGAGCCAAAGCGGAACAGACAATGCGGCCCGTTTGTAGCGTTTCCACGTAGGAGCAGCGCTACCGGATTTTGGAGAAAGCGAAGACCACTATGACAGCGGCAACACTGCCGGTCTCGTCGAGCGAGTTTTTCGATGTTGTTCAGGCCCATCTCGATGGCCTGGCTTCGGATAGACGACATAGCGATGTTGAAGGCCCATGAGCGTTCGTGGACAGCCGCACTGCTGCGGCTGCTCGACGATGCCGGGCATTCCATCGACCGTGCCAACCGTGACCTCAAGGGGGCTGAGCGAGCTCTCGTTGTGGCCGACTTCGAGCGGGAATGGAAGCGGATCGACGAGGTCCTCACCGAACTGGTTGGTCCATCCGGCAAGCCGGGGGTTCAAAAACAGGCCAAGCAGAACACCGAGTGTCGGCAGTTCCAGTCTCCGGTGAGGGAAAGGCACAGATCCAGTTGTCCTGGACCCCTGGGCGGGTTGTGGCCTGGGCCTCAGGCCACAAGGCCGAGGCGGCTTCCAGTGAAGATCTTCTTGGCGTTGCTGAAAAAGGCCGGTGCCGAAACCGTCGGCTGGGAGAGCTACAACCCTGTCAAGGTTCCGGGACCAAGGTCGAGCCCAAGCCGTTTGGGCCCCGATCGGATCCTGCCTTGGCTGGCTGGCCGCCCTGTCGACCGGACCCGACGCAGACAGTTCAGATCGCGACGTCGAGTCGGCCGACAGCGACACTAGCGCTGCTCGGCCCGAGCGCGGTGTGGGTTGGTCTGGTGACCGCCTTGGCCATCCGGCTTGTCATTCAGGGCCGCATGGTGCCGGTGGTCAAAAAGGCCCGACGTTCCGTCGAAACCCCGAAGGGCACCGAAACCAGTTCACCATTCGAGGTTCGTTGGTCTCCTGCTCTGGTGGACGACGCCGAACATCAAGCTTTGGCCGCAGCATTGCCTGGTGCCGTCGGCGTGATTGAGAGCCGCCCGGATTCCGGTGCCATGACCTCGGCCATTCTCCACGATCTTGTCACGGCGATCTGCCACGAAGCGGCCGGCCGGCTTGATGTGCCTGCCCCGCCTCCCGACGCAACATCGAAGGGTGATGTGGCCGAAACCTTCCTGGCCCTTCTCGACGGCACGCCGTTCCTGGCTCCCAGCCGCTTGGGTTCCGAGCTGGCCCGACGCATCGATCAGTGGGCCAAGCCGGTCACAGGCAATCAGAAGTTCAAACTGGTGATCCAACTCGACCCACCGGATGAGTCCAACGCCTGGTACCTCGCGGTGCTTGCTCCCAACGGTGAGGATCGCCTCTTGCCCGTTGAGCAGGTGATGGTCAACTCGTCCAACACCAGGCGTAAAGAAGTCGAGAACGAGCTGGTCAGGCTCGAAAGGTTGTATCCGGAACTTCTTCGACCGGGTGCTCGCCGTCGAGGTGAGGTCGTACTCAGTCAAGAGGAGGCATGGCAGCTTATGACCCGCGAGGGTCAGGTGCTCATCGCCGCCGGGTACGACGTCCGGGCTCCGGCGTTGTCGCGCAAGAAGCCGTCGCCGACACTGCGACTCACTTCGGAGGAAACCCAGGAGAGCGTCGTCGGCGCCCAGCAGCTGGCCAACGTTCGATGGAGTGTGGTCTTTGACGACATCGAGCTAACCGCCGATGACATCAACGACCTTGCGTCGCAGGCCCGGCCCTTGGTTAAAACCCGTGGTCAGTGGGTCGAACTCGATCAGGCCGACCTGGCCGAAGCGGCGGCCGCTCTGGCCGAACGAGCCGATCAGACGAGACTTAGCGGCGCCGACATGCTGCGGCATGCTCTTGGGCTCGATGGTTCACCGTTCTCCGGTGGCGTTTCGCTCGCCGGTGAAGGCTGGGCCGCCGAATTGCTGCAACACGCGGCCAACCTGCCTAAGGATCCTCCCACGACTCTTGACGGATTCGAAGGAGAGCTTCGCAGCTACCAGGCCGAGGCTCGTACTTGGCTCGAGTTCCTCGACAGTGCAGGTCTCGGCGGCTGCCTGGCCCTCGACATGGGCCTTGGTAAGACGCCGACCATGCTGGCTCACATCGAGGTTTCGAAGTCCGACGCTCCGGCCCTTGTGATCGCCCCACCCGCGGTCGTGGGTAACTGGGCCGCTGAGGCAGGCAAGTTTGTGCCCGATCTCGACGTTCTGGTTCATCACGGTCCGAGCCGGGCCACCGGCTCGGCGGTTGCCCGGGCCATCGGCAAGGTCGATCTTGTCATCACCACCTACGGCACCGCAGTTCGCGATATGGAGTATCTGGAAGCCATCGAATGGGACAAAGTCGTCCTCGACGAGGCCCAAGCCATCAAGAACCCGGCTTCCGAGACCGCCCAGCAGCTTCGGCGCCTTTCGGCTCGCACCAGGGTTGCCTTGACCGGCACGCCGATCGAGAACGGACTCGGCGACCTCTGGGCCATCATGGATTACACCAACCCCGGTTTGGTGGGAGGACGTTCCGCCTTCATCGCTCAGCTGTCGCATGCAGGCGACGCCAAAGACAGCGCCGAGAGAGCCTTGCGGGCGCTCAACGGAATTCTCGTGTTCCGTCGAACAAAGTCCGAGCCGCAGATCGCGGCCGAGCTGCCCGATCGCATCGACGAGCTCGACCATTGCGCCATGACGCCCGAACAGATCGGCCTCTATCAAGCCGTGCTCGACAGCTTGGTGGTGGAGGCAGCCGACGAAGAAGGCCCGAAGCGCAAGGGTGCCGTGCTGGCCGCCATCACCGCCCTCAAGCAGATCTGCAACCACCCGGCGGCCTACCAAGACGACGACAAACCCCTCGACGGGCGGTCGGGCAAGCTGGCCCGGCTCAACGAGATTGTCGACAATGTCTTCGCCGCCAATGAGCGGGTTCTCATCTTCACTCACTTCGCGACCTGGGGTGAACGCCTGGCCGAGTATCTGACCGAACGGACTGGTCGGCAGATCCACTGCTATCACGGTGGGCTGAGCCGAGGCGCACGCGATCGCATGGTCGAGGAATTCCAGGCCAAGACCGAGGCCGGCGCCATGGTCTTGTCCCTTAAGGCCGGAGGTACCGGTCTTAACCTTACTGCGGCGAGCCACGTTGTTCTCTACGACCGCTGGTGGAACCCGGCGGTTGAAGATCAGGCCCGGGATCGAGTCTGGCGAATCGGTCAGACAAGCACCGTCATCTGCCATCGTTTGGTTTGCCCTGGCACAGTCGACGAACGGGTGGAAGAGGTTGTCGCCGGCAAGCGGCGCATCGCCGAGATGGTCCTACCCAAGTCCAGCTCCGTTGGCGACCTTGATGCCGAGCAGCTTCAGGTTGCTCTTGGTCTCAATCCCGATCTGCTCCTGGCCGAAGAGATTGAACCATCTCCGGCCTTGGTCGACGATCGCGCCGATGGTCCCGAGGGGTCGGGTCCACCGGCTGACGGCCAGTCCGGCAACGGAACGAATGCCGGGGATGAAGCCGGTAAAAGCGGAGAGGCTGCGGCGTCCGAGTCTCCCGACCCCAGCCCTGAATCCGTGGGCGCACGCTGACCGGCCAATCAAGAAGAACCAGGAATATGGCTAGATCAAATCGAAATAACAAGTCCAAGGGGCGAGGACAGAATCGTCGACGTAAGGGTCCGAAGAATCAGGTTGACCCGGCCGTCTTTTGGGGCGATCCCGAGAAGCTTCCCGAGGTCGATTCGGAGTCTGTTCACATCACTACTAATCCCGTCGCAGTGGTCAAGTCTTTGGGACGGCCGCCGCTCTCAGGTCAACAACATGCCTCCGAACACTATTTCACCGCTGTGTACGACCGAGCCGTGAACCTTGGAGCAGCATTGGCGGCCGCCGGCGATCTTCTCGAGGCGGACGAGTTGACCGGCGATTAACGGATTGACGGCCTAGCGGTTTCGGGTCGAGCTGAATGACGACTACCAGGCCGCAGTCATCAACATCGGCGTTTAACGCCATCTTGGTGGCGGCCGTCATAACCAATTCGGGCGATGGGCTTCGCCTAGTGGCCCTGCCGCTTCTGGCCGCCTCGCTAACCGAGTCTCCGTTCGTGGTTGGAGCGTTGACGGCAGCGCAGTACCTGCCCTGGACAACCTTCGCTCCGTTCGGTGGCGTCATCGTCGACCGCTCCGACCGGCGACGCCTCATCATGGTCACTCAAGCCTGGCGGTTTCTGGCGATGGCCGTTCTTGGCTGCCTGGTACTTCTGGATCTCGTCCAGGTATGGCAGCTATTCGTGGTCGCGTTCTTGATAACGGCAGGGGAGATCCTGGTTGATCCCTCGGTCGTCGCCACCGTGCCGACGCTCGTGCCGAGAAAGGATCTCGACAAGGCCAACGGGCGGATCACCAGCGTCGAGGTGGTGGCCAATGAGTTCGCCGGCGGGCCGATCGGAGGCGCCGCTTTCGGACTCGCTCACTCGTTGCCGTTTCTACTGAACGCCGCAACCTACCTCGCCTCCGTCGTTCCCTTCTCCAAGTTGCCACCGTTACGTCCCGAGCATGCCGCCGCCGGGGGACCTCGGTCGATTCGAGCGGAGATGGGCGACGGGATCCGATGGATAGCCAACCATCGTTTCCTACGGTCGATCACAATCGCAATCGCCGTGTTCCATCTCGGAACGGCCGGCGCCGTCGGTCAGCTGGTCTTGCTGACAACGGCCATTTTGGGTGCCTCGGGCTTCGTGTTTGGTGTTGTGACTTCGATGGCGGCGGTAGGCGCCACCTTGGCGGGCCTCGTTTCCCCTCGGCTCGTCGACCGATTTTCTCGCCGGACGGTGATGAGCGTGGCCGCCGTCGTGGCTGCGGCCAGCCTTGCGGCGGCCGGCCAAGCGACAGAGCTATGGCACCTGCTCGTCATCTGGGCGGTCAATGGTGCAGCCGCCGGCACCCTGCTTTCGATTGGGCGGGGCTTCGTGCAGCGTCACACGCCAAATGATCGTCTCGGCCGGACGGCCGTTGCGGCCCGAACCATCTCCCGTTCTTCGTTTGTGGTCAGCGGGCTGCTTATCGGGGCTGTTGCCGAACTGGTCACAATTCGCTGGTCGTTTGCCGTGGCCGGCGGACTTCAGCTGCTTGGGGCTCTCCTACTCTGGTCATCGCTCAGATTTGAGCCGGCAGACTATCAGTTCCAGGAGCGATGAATCGAGGCTCTAGCGCCCTCGACGATCCAAGGCGGAAGATAGACCGGCGGAGAGCAGATCACGGACCTCTCCGGCCGGAATCGGGGCCGAGAGCACTTGTCCTTGGACCTGATCGATGCCAAGCGAGCGCACCGTGGTCAACTGCTCCCGGGTTTCGGCCTGACACGCAGTCACCAGCAGCCCTCGGCTGTGGGCCGCCTCGCAGATTGCCGCGGCCAGATGTTGGTAGGAGGGGTCGCTCACAAGTGAGTGGACAATCGATCCGTCGAGGTTGACGCCGGCGAGGGGCAGACGCTGAATTCGCCCTAGCGAGATGGCCGACGCTCCGACGTTGTCAAGGACAATATCGATGCCAAGGCGTCGCACCGGTTCAAGCTGCTGGACAATAACCGGCTCATCCAGGAGGGGCCCGTCCTTGACCTCGATTCCGAAGCGAACGTCGGGGTATTGCTCTCGAAGCTCACCAAGTGATGAGGCGAAACCCGGCCGACACAGCTCGCTGTATGACACGTTGAGCCAGAGGCTGGCTTCGTGGAGCCAAGCTTCCCGAAACCAGGAGACCGCCGACCCGACCGCTCGATCCCGTAGCCGTCGGCCGAGTTCGGACATCAGATCGAGGCGGTCGGCGCTGGCCAGGAACTCACGTGGGGTCACCGCGCCTAACGTTGGATGTACCCACCGGGCGAAGGCCTCAAGTCCGGCGACGTGGTTGCCTTTCGTGGCCGCACGAGGCTGGAACTGCAAGTCGAACTCGTTGGCGGCCACCGCTCGAGGAAGCGCATCCACAATCTGAAACTGGCGATCGCCTCGCTGGTAGACATAGTCGTTGTAGAGAAGGAAGGGTGCTGAAACCGACGTCTGCCCAACAGTGACCCGCGCCGCATCTTTGGCCCGTTCGGTGTCGTTGATCTGATCTCCGATGAATGCGGCTCCCAGCTTGGGTGCGAGGCTAATTGTCGATGGACCCGATGCGAGAACTCCAGACAGCGCGGAATAGAGACGACCGAGAATCCGTTCTGCTTCAACCTGGTCGGCGTGGGAAACAAAACCGACCATCTCGCCTGACTGCAGAACGTGAAAGACGATGTCGGTCTCGTGCTGATCCAGGATCGCCATCACGCTTTCCATGGCATCAGAGCCTGACGAGGAACGTTCAACGCCGGCATCGGTCAGCGCCAACGCCCGTACCCTCAGGCGGAAGACCACGACGGCCCGGTTGCCGTCATTGTGCTGGTCTATGGCAAAGTCGAGTGCACGGTCGAACTCCTCAACGGCACCGGCCATACCCCTGCTGATCGGCGGCTCGTCAGCAACGCTGGATCGCCTCGGTGACGCAGCCCCCGAACGGAGGTTGCGCATCTTGAGCGGCCGGACAGGCTGACTTGTCGGGTCGGACATGCTGGTTTCCACCGGTAGAAGGTTTGATCAACGCTCCTATCTTCTTCGGCTGGTCAGGCGACGAATTGAGGCCGAATAAGGCACAAACTCAGGGTTTGAAACAAAAAGAGCCGGACCCAGTTACTAGCCAATGGGAGCGAGTAACTGGGTCCGGCTTTGCGCAGGGCATTCGATAGTGCGGCGGATCTCGACTAGCCCGTTCTGATCCAGCAGGCGGATTGGACCGTTGCGCTTGGTTATAACTATGCCGCAGGGGCCTTAGGAATTGATTGGAACCGTATTGGATCTGCTGTGAGTACTTTCGCCCAGCACGTCGAGCGTTTATCCACAACCGACAAGCAGCCTGCGTTGTGCAAATCCGGCGCTACGGTTCCGCTATACGACCTGAGCGTCGAGCCATCTGATTTCCAGCCCGACAGCGAGTTCTTTCGCCTGGCGGAGAAGGCTTTCCACATCATCACGTTCGGTGTAGTCGGCGGCCAGTTTCGCCTGAGCCACCAAGGCCTGGATGGCCAAAGGCTTGCCGCCCCGCGAGAGGGCAGTGGCTACTGCGCTGTCGAACGATTCATTGGCCAGTTGGGTATCGCCGACCGTTGCAGCCGCCAATCCCGTGTAGAAGCTGGCGGGCCCCAATAACATGGCCGAGTTGTTGGAGACCAACATGTGGTCGCCGAGACTACGGAGCGGTTCGAGCACAACCGCAGCGGCAGGCTTGTGGAACAAGGCGCTCGCGGTCATCGCGATGCGAGCCAGTATCGACTCGTCCACCTGCTGCTGGCGGCCGGTTGAGATGCGCTCCACCGCCTGTTCAAGAAGTTCCGTCGCCCGGTCGTAGTGCCCGGCCTGACTGAGCAAGGCGGCGCATGTGGCGGGATCGATCGTGGCTTGGCCAAGCTCTTCGGTGGCGGCGTCGAGCAAGTCGCCGCGGGCCAGCAGACGTCCGAGTTCTGCCCTTTGCTCCACCTCAACGGCCACGAGGTCGGCCTCAGCCGGCCGGACGAAACGTTCGTCGTCGAGCAGGGCTTGGGCTGCGTTGAGGTCACCGGTCCAGAGATGATGGCGGGCAGCAAGAGTGCGAGCAGCCGAAGCGTCGGCGGGGCTTCCGGCCTCATTGCTTTCCACTCGAACTGCTCGGACAAGCCCAGCGGCCTCCTCAACCAAGCCCTGTTCCAACATGGCTCGGTGCTCGAGAAAGGCCAACATCAACCGTTCGCTTAGCGTGGTGTGAACGGAGATCGCCGTGTGGATCACCTCAACCCATCGTTCAGCCGGAATCGCCCGACCGAAACGACGGAGGAAGGTGGTGGCGGCCATGGCGGCAACCGAGGAGTCGGAACCCTTCATGGCCTGTTCGAGAAGATTGTTGGCTTTCTTGAGTGAAGCGTTACTAGGGAGCAGCGAACCGCTCAGCCATTCCAATTCGATCTCGAGGACCGGTAGCGCTTTGTCGTCTTCCGGGAGCAAAAGAACCGACTTTTCCAGCAATGCCAGAGAGTTGTCATCGCGCTCAACCACCAGCTGCCCACCAGGTTGAGGATGTGGGGAGAAGCCGGTGAGGTTCAATGCCGCAGCCCCCAGATCATCCAGAGCTGCCGCCGAAGGTTCATTGCCTCTGCTTGCCTGTTTACGGTGTCGTTCAACTCGGCTCAGAGCAAGCTCCAAAGCAGTGTGAGTCCAACGCTGGCCGGTGGCCCGGTCGCCACGTTGATTGGCCCGCCAGCTCAAGAACAGCGCCGAGCGGCAGGCCAGCGGACTGACTGTCCGCGCTCCCTTCTGGACCTGGATTTGTTCTCGGGCCAGGCCATCGAGCGTTTTGAACGTGGCGTCACCTATCAGCAGCTCTCTCGAGGTCGCGCTGCAAAGCCGAAGTCCGATGTCGAGAGCCCTCCGGCGATCGTCCTGTTCGGCTCCTCGGGCCAGATGGTAGAGGGCATGGCCGTTGTCACCGGCTACGAGGAACTTGCGACCAAAGTGTCCGTGGTACCAGGCTCGATCGACGGTGAGGAGAGTCTCTACCAGCGTGCGTCGTACGGCCTGATGGCGGAAGGCGAACCAGCCGAATTCGGGCAGTTCGGTGATCAAGCCCCGGTAAACCGCATCACGCACCACCGTGTGTGGCCGACCGGGTTGCACCGCCCGCTCCTGCGGCGAATCGTCTGGGGGATTTTCAACAACCTCTTGCAGCCAGTTGAGGGCAAAGGGTCCGTCGAACGTGCCGGCGACGGCCAGGATCCAGGCTGCGTCGGGACCTAGACGGTCCGCCTGCCCAACAACCGCCTCGGTGGTGCTCGGGGATGAGCCCACGGGTTGCTCGGCCTGGTGGGCTCCTCCGTCGGCCAGAATTTCGACCGTTAGGGCGGGGTTACCTCCGCTGTTGCGGTGTAGGCGGGTGATCTCCTCGTCGTGAAGATCGTGCCCGCGAGCGGTTGCCAACTGGCGAGTGGCGGGAAGGTCAAGGCCACTGAGGCTTATTCGCAGGCTGTGGGGTAGGACCGACAACTCACGGAGACCATGGGGCTGTTCCGGAGGAAGGAGGGCTTGTTGCCAGGCCATGAGAACGGTGGCCGGCGGCTGCACGGGTTTGGTGACCAGGTGACGCAAGGCATCCACCGAGCGCTGATCGGCCAGATGAAGATCGTCGAACATCAACACGAGGCGATGATGGATGGCGAGACGGTGGACCAGATCGCCGATGGCTGAGATCACTATGTCCTCGTCGGGATCTTTGGTCGGGCGGGGAACGTCGGAGCGATCGGGGCGCATCCCGTCGGGCCCAACAACAAACCCGAGAGCCCGCAGTGGTTCCAAGCCGGCGTAGCTGGCGAGACCCGGCTGGGTTCGGGCGGGATCAACGAGATCTTCGATTATCTGCCGCCAAAGCCAGAAATCGGTCTGGATGATGTCGCTTCCGGATGCCTTGAGCACGAGGCCGTCGGGTCCGGCCAGGTCGACGGCCGATCGCTCCAGCAGTGTTGTCTTACCGATTCCGGGCTCCCCGGTGAGAACCGCCACGGCCAGCAGCTCGCGCTGCACCCGTTCGCTGAGCGAATGAAGTTCCCTGAGTTCCGATCGTCGGCCAATGATCAGGTGGCCATTGCCAGGGCGTCGCACTCGACTCGAGCTGCCCTCGGTTTCAGCTGCTTCGTCTGCAGCATCGATGTTGATGTCGGCCGTTGTGGTAGGACGGGAACGTTCCGACTGGGCCTGAATCGGAGATTCGGTCTGCGGGCTCGGCGGATTCGGCTGCTCCCGCAACGCTGGATCGTGATTCAGAATCTGAAGCTCGATATTGGCGATTCTGGGGCCGGGGTCAATGCCAAGTGAGTCGACCAACCGCTCGCGGAGCTGCTGACCGAGATTGAGAGCCGCCGACTGACGCCCCGAGCGGTACAGCGCGATCATGCCCAATTCGGTTAGGCGTTCCCGGAAGGGGTTGGCGGAAATGGCTTGATCGATGTTGGCGGCCACCGAAAGATGATCGCCGAGTGCCAGCTGCGTTTCGTAGGTGAGCTCCTGGGCCACGGCCCGTAGCTCTTCCAATCGGGTTCGATGGGCCAGGAAGAACGGTGATTCCGGTACGCCTGACAGCGCCTCGCCGTGCCAGAGACCCTGCGCCAGCTTGAGATTGGACGATGCCTCGGCAACGGCTCCCTCTTTGAGGAGCCCCCGCGCCTCGTTAACCGCCGCTTCGAACCGCATCCAGTCGATCTGATCGGGGTCGACGTCGAGACGGTAGCCGGCGGAAACACTCATCAACGAACTGATTGATCCTCGATCTCTCCGTTCGGGCTCGAGTAGCCGTCGCAGGTTGGAAACGTAGCTGCGGATGGCGACCTCGGGCCGGTTGGGGAGCTGATCATCCCAGATGCAGTCGATGAACTGATCAAGCGACACGACCTGACGGGGCGTCAGAAGCAGACGGGCCAACACTCCGGCCTGGCGCGGCCCGCCGACCGGGACCGGTGTGTCACCGACCCAGGCGGCAATCGGCCCGAGTAACCAAAACTCGGTCCGATTCATATCCAGTTCTTCAAGGTTGCGGGCGGGCTCAGCCATAGGTGGTCGAAGACAGCGCAACGCGAAAGGTACCGCCGTCAATGGCCAATCTAGTAGGTTCGACAACGACGCGCCCGCTTATGGCGCCGTTGCGGGAACATCTACCCGAACCGGTCGCAAACAGTTTCGATTTGCAGAATAACGATCCGTTGGATCGCGTGGCATTCAACTCTTGCCCGTCAGGTCTTGGTTGCCGGGTCGGCGGCGTGCAACAGTTGGTCGTATGAGCGAACCGAACACCGGTCAAACGATCGAATTACTGCAGGCGCTGATTCGCAATTCGTGTGTCAACGACGGGCGGCCCGACTCCGGGGAGGAAGTTCGGAACGCCGACACGTTGACGTCGTTGTTGGAGGAGAACGGCCTCGGGGTTGAGCGGTACGAGGCTCATCCTGGCCGGGTTTCGGTCATCTCCCGAATCCCTGGCCGCGATCCGGATGCTCCGAGTCTCTGCCTGATGGGCCATACCGACGTCGTGCCGGTGAACGCCGACGGTTGGCGGCACGATCCGTTTGGTGGCGAGCTGATAGACGGCGAGCTCTGGGGGAGGGGTGCGGTTGACATGCTGAACATCACCTCGTCCATGGCCGTGGCCTTTGTTCATTTGGCCAAATCCGGGTTTCAGCCGCGGGGCGACTTGATCTATTTCGGTGTCGCCGATGAAGAGGCCGGTTCGGCCTATGGCGCCCAGTGGATGGCCGATAACCACCGCGATGCCATGTATGCCGACTACGTGCTAACCGAAAACGGTGGTCTTCATGGTGGTGGCGAGGCGGCGCCGACGATTACGGTCAATGTCGCCGAAAAGGGTGTGGCCTGGCGTCGGCTCCGAATCAAAGGAACACCAGGCCATGGATCGATGCCTTTCCGCAGCGACAACGCGTTGGTTCAAGCCGCTGGCGTGGTTCAACGTTTGGCCGATTACCGCCCTCCGGCCCGGTTCACCGAGCTCTGGTCCAGCCAGGTCGACACGTTACCCGTCGACGATGATACGAAGGCCATGTTGCGTGACCCTGAAGAGATCGATGGTCTTCTGGCCGCAATGCCAAACGCCGGATCGGCGGGTTATCTCCATGCCTGCACCCACACCACGTTCTCAGCCAACGTTGTCGACGGCGGCTTGATGAAGACCAACGTGATCCCCGACACCGTCGAACTTGAGGTTGACGTGCGCACGCTTCCAGGGGAGGACGCCGAGTCGGTCAACGCCCACTTGACGGCCGCTCTGGGAGACCTGGCCGACAAGGTCGAGATCGAGGTCATCATGAACGATCCGGCGTCGATATCTCAGACCGACAACCCGCTCTGGGATGCCCTGACCCGCTCGGTTGCCATGGAGTTCCCCTCATCGCGGCTGCAGCCGACGATGACCGTGGGGTTCACTGATGCTCGGGTGTACCGCTCCTTGGGATCGGTGGCCTACGGCGCGGGTTTGTTCAGCCCGTCAATCGACGCCGGCGAGTTCTCCCGCCGGTTCCATGGCCACAACGAGCGGATCGACGTCGAATCGCTGGAGCTGAGCACCCGTCTTTGGGTCAATGTTGCTCGCCAACTGATGGGCTGATTGGATGGACGATCAGTCTCAGTTCGGCCGATAGGCTAGTGGACGGCTTTATGGCCGCATCCGGTGCAGGAAGGGGACACAGATGGCATCTCGGACAAGACGAAGCGCCACGGAGCGCAGGCAACACAACCGCTGGGCAACCCTTCAGTGGACCATGCTTGGGCTGCTGGCGGTACTTGGCACCATCGCGTTGTTTGTATTGGTCGACAGCGGCGGTGGACTCACCCACAGCCCGTAGCCGATCAGCGCTGTTTGCGAGCCTGGGCGATTCCGTAGAATGCCACCGCCGCAGCCGAGCCGACGTTGATCGAATCGACCTGGCCCGACATCGGGATGCGGACGGCAAGGTCGCAGGCCTGAATCGTCTCATCGGTCAGGCCCGGACCCTCGGCGCCGAGGAGAATGGCAACTTTTTCATCGGCCGCCAGTTTCATCTCGTCGAGCGCAATGGCACCCGGCGCCGGTGTCATTGCGATGAGCCGATAGCCGGCCTTTCGGAGAGGCTGGAGGCCAACAGGAAGCGGCGCCAGCGTGGTGTAGGGGGTGCTGTACGCCTCACCCATCGATACCCTCCCGCAGCGGCGGTACAGCGGGTCGCTGCACGTCGGATCGACAAAGAACGCATCAACACCAAGTGCTGCGGCACAACGGAGGATGACGCCGAGATTGGTGGGATTGTTGATGTTCTCCATAACCGCAACGGTCTTGGCCGATTGGGCGACGTCGTCGAAAGACGGCAAAGGCCGCCGACGAAACAAGCCAGCATGCCTCGATGAAGGTGATAGCCGGTGATTCGCTGGAGGACCTGAGGGCCGCAGGCGTACAGCGGCACGGAGTCGGCGATGGTGTCGGGCAGGGGTTTGGTGCGCTTCGCATCCACCAACATGGATTCAAGCTCGAACCCCGCCCGTAGAGCCCGCTCCACCACCAAGTCGCCTTCGGAGATGAAGTAGCCCGCCATGTCGCCGCCGGGCTGCTCTCGCCGCCGACGGAGGACATGATCACGAAGACCCTGAAAGACCTCGATTCGAGGGTCTTCAGGGTCTTCGATTTCAATACGCAACAGTAGGTCTACTTAACCGCGTGGATAGCGGCTGACGTCGGGGCCGACGTGAGCCGTAAACAGCTCCAAAACCTCGCCCGGCTCGGCGTGGCGGCCGGTGTCGGCCTTGCTGTAGATCAGGTCGCCGTCGACGCTGACGTCAAAAACGCCTTTGTCGCCGGTGATGACCGTCATGTCGCCGATCACATGTTGGTAGTTGGTCAGCAGGTCTGAAATCGCGCTCACGGCGCGCTCTGAATAGTCTCAAGGGACGCAGTAGGTCAGCTCGATCTTGTAGGTCTTGTCGCTCATGGCGACCACGATATCGCTGCGAAATCGCAGTCGCTGTGCCTCGCGGTCGCACAGCAGCCACCTGATGCGTGTGGCCCGACGGCAGTAGTACTACGATTGGCCGCTATGAACGGGATCGTCATCTACGAGAGTCTGACTGGAAACACCAAGGCGGCGGCACACCTGATTGCCGACCAGCTCTCAAGTGAGGGGATCGACACAATCGCGTGTCCCATCACCAAGGTTGATCTGCAAGCGCTCTCCGATGCCGATCTCGTGGTTGTCGGCAGCTGGACCGACGGTGTCGTGTTCTTCGGACAGCGTCCCGGCCGAGCAGGACGTATCTCCGCCAATCTCCCTCGCATCGACGGCAAGAAGGCCGTGGTGTACTGCACCTACGCCATCAACTCAGGGCCAACCCTGGAAAAGCTGGCTCGGATCGTGCGAATGGGAGGGGGCGACGTTCTCGGTGGGTTCGCCATCAAACGCAACGACCTTGCCGGCGGTGCCACTGAACTCGTCGACCGCCTACTCGGAGCGCTCGACACAGCCTCCTGACACGGCCCTGAGCGGCTAGTCGGAGAAGTCGAGGAAGCTGCTCGTCGTGGCTTGCTGCGAAGGTGAATTTGTGGCGTCCGACGGCTCCGGAGCCGAAGACAGCGCTCGCCACAGCGCCCGATAACTCGGATATTCGATCTCGGGTACCAGCCAGCCCGAACTCACGAGTTCATGATGCAAAGCCGGCAGATTTCGCCACGGCACGCCCATATCCACGTGATGGGCGAGGTGCCAACCGGTGTTGTACGGGGCGATGAGTAGCCGGGGCAGCCACGTCTGCCGGATGATGTGGGTGGTCTCCCTCCGGTCCTTGGACCGGGTGAGACCGCCATGTTCGGCCAGCGCCCGCAGGCGGTTGGAAACCTTCCAGCCTGTAGACCACGAGCCGATCCACACCAAGTAGAGCAACGGCCGACCTGTTGCGACGCTGACCGCGAGGAACCCCACTTGCACCGCAAGGATCTGGAGCGCCTCGGGCTTACGTCGCTTGATCGCGAACCAGAGGCTCTTGAGGTTCTTATAGGCGCTGACGCCGATGGCGTCGCGCACCAGCTTGCGTTTCAGCGATGATCTCGCCACCGGATACCCGTCGTACAGCGAGTAGTCGGGTTCGTTGGGACCCATTTCGTCGCGGTGGTGGGCGAAATGGGCCCGCCGATACGCGAGCATGGCCTGCAACGACGGATACGCCAGGAGCCAGCGGCCAGCAAAGTCGTTGGCCCGCTGGTTGGTGAACAGCAATCGGTGAGCGGCCTCATGGGCCAAGATGTTGAGCAGCGCGTGGCCGCGGAACATCCAGACAAAGGCCAGGATGTAGGTCCACCACGTGTTTACTACGCCGGCCACGATGACTACGCCGAACGTTTGAGCCAGCGCGCCAAGTACTGTTGCGACGTTTGCGCTGTTGTTGACGGTCCGCAATCGATCGCGGATCTCCCGAGCCGGCTTGGCCTTCTCGTTCAAGCGGTCGGTGGGGAGTACGTCGGGCAGCAACGCGGCACCCGGAACCATGGCGCCTCGTGGTATTCGAGCTTTGGGCATGGGTTTCGCCGATGCCGATTCGGCGGTATCACTCATGCAAAAACAGTATCACAACCCCGACATGCGTGCTACATTCGGTGATCGATATGAGCGATATCAGTAATATCACCAGTAACACCGTCGACCGGGTTGGCGTGACGACGCCGCCGTTCGGCGCTCGTTCTCTGGCGTTGTCGTTGTTACTGGGCACGAGGCCGCCTCGACTTCCGGTCTCGTCTTTGGTTGCTGCCGGAGACCTATTCGGTGTCGCCGGTGGCACGATGCGAACGGCGCTGTCGCGAATGGCGGCCGCCGGTGAGGTGACGGTCGAAGATGGCGAGTATCGGTTGGCCGGTTCCATGGTCGACCGGCAGGTGCGACAGGACAGCGGTCGAATTATCGCTCCAAAAGGCTGGGACCGAGCCTGGGTGACGATAACTCCACGGTTTGGGTCGCGACCTCTGGACCAGCGACGGGAGTTGCGTCGGCAGCTTACAGATCGTTGTTTCGGCGAGCTCCGCCCGGACTTCTGGCTGCGTCCGGCAAACGTGAACGTCGAGTCGATCGACGATCTTGGTGCCGAGTTCGATCTACTTATCGTTCAGGGCCGCCTCTCGGGCCGAGATGTGGAGGTCGATCTCGTCCAACAGCTTTGGCCGATCCATGAGATCAACGGCAGGGCCGCCGAGCTTCGAGGCGACCTGAACCAGCTCTTGGCGCAACACACGGTCGATGACCTCAACCACGAGTGGTTGGTTGCGGCCTTTGTTTCCGCCGCCGACGTCGTGAGGTTTCTAGCTCGCGAACCCCGGCTGCCGGCTGCGTTGCTGCCAAAGTCGTGGGTCGTTGATGAGCTTCGACGGGAGTATGACGATTTTGAGCGAAGGTTTCAAAAGGCCCTGGCCCGCTTCTTCCGAGAACAGGCGGCCTGAGGGACTCGCTACCAGCCGGGCGGCCGTTGGAAACCTCCGGTGATCGTTTCAACCATCTCGGCTGCGGCGAGAGCCGTGTGATCTTCGAGGTAGGGCCCGACAACCTGGACCGCCATCGGTAAGCCGGTGGAATGCAAACCGATCGGCACGGCGGTGGCCGGCAGATACACCACGCCGAAAAGGCCCATCCATCGCATCTGGTCGGTGTAAGGGCGAGTTTGGCCCGCCACGTCGATGGTCCGCTGCGACATCGGGTGCGTGTGGTCGTGCGGAATGGCCACGGTTGGCGAGATGGGGGCCAAGACCACGTCCCACGAGCGGAAGAAGTCGAGCCAACGGGCTCGCATTTGAAGACGTCGCTCGTTTGCGGACAACCAGGCCCGGTGACGACTGGTGGCGCCCTCGACGCCGAGCCCGCCCTCCACCGGTTTACCCTCCTTGAGCGCCTCCGCCATTTCCTCCAACTCGGTGGGGGACCAGCTACCCGAGAGGGCTGCTCCGAGCAGATGTTGGAAGGTGCGGTCGGCCTTGGCGAAGTCGAATCGCTCGGGACGAGCCGAGGCCGAAACGGCGGCTCCGCGTGCCTCCAATTCCCGAGCAACGTCTTCGATCGCGGCGGAAATCTGGGGATCGACGGGGCAGTACGGATCATCGGCTACGACGGCGACTCGCAATTCGGCAGGGTTCGTGGTGCGGGCGTGGGGCAGGCTGAGCGACCAGGCGGGGGCGTTCCAGCTGTTCGGTCCCACCATTAGATCCAGGGCCTGCCGGCAGTCGGCCACCGAGCGAGCCATCGGACCGATGACGGCGATGTCGCCCTCCGTGTACGTGCCGGGCGGGCCGGGAATCTGGCCCCGGCCGGACACGATGCCGAAGCTCGACTTGTGGCCAACCACCCCGCACATCGCCGCCGGGTTGCGAATCGACCCGGCAATGTCGCTTCCAACCTCCAACGGAGTGAATCCCGCAGCCAAGGCACCCGCCGAACCTCCGGAGCTTCCACCGACCGTTCGCGTCAGATCCCAGGGATTGTTGGACACCCCGAAAACGTCGTTGAAACTCTGGACGTCGCCGGCGTATATCGGCAGATTGGTCTTTCCGAACACGATTGCCCCGGCATCGAGAAGCCCAGCTACCGAATCGGCATCGCGATCGGCTACATAGTCGGCCAGCTCCGGTGCCCCGGAGGTGGTCGGCATGCCGTCGACCATCATCGAATCCTTCACGGTCATCGGCAGACCGAACAGCGGTAGAGAAGCTTCGGTCGACCCGGCTGCTCTTTTCTCGTCACATTCCGCCGCTTTCGCCATGGCCCGATCCGGATCCGTCATTACGACGGTGTTGGTGGCACCGTCGCGTTCTTCGATCCGGGCCAGCAGTGTTGTGAGAATCTCTCGCGACGACACGACACCATCATTGAGTCGGCTCATCAGCTCCATCACGGAGCAGTAGGCGAGATCGTCCTGACTTTGGGGCACCGACAGGGCAGAGGTCAAAAGGGCTCCTTTAGTCGCAACTCGTAGACCAAACCCTACCGGCCGTATCTCAAGGGCTCCCAACCGCTGGGTTGTTGGTGGATTCGCTCCAATCGGCCGAGGTCCATCCAAAGCAGAGCCGCCGAGCCTACTATTGGGTTCGCCGCCGATCTGGATTGGCGCTGAAGTGGGAGAGGCGATGGCACGGATTTCAGGGCGTCGAGACAACGGGTCGTTGCGTCGACGCGCTGTCGCCAGGCTGGGTGTAGCAATTGTCTGCGTATTTGCTCTCTCGGCACTGATAACCGCCTGTGCCGAGCCGGTGACGTCGCAACAGCTGACCGACTCGATTCTTCGTAGCGATGCCGTTGACGACGCCATCAGCTTGACCGAAGCGCAAGCCGATTGCATGGCCGACGAACTGCTTAACAGCGGCCTAGGCGAAGAGACGCTTCTCGGGTTGGCCGAGGACTTCGACAATCCCAGCATCCTGGTAATCGACGCCGATGACATCGGCCAAGCTGTTGATGAAGCGGCCATCGTCTGCGCCGATTCAGCCACTGAATGAGCTTGGCTGATACAGTCGCCAGCTCGCGGTCGAAAGGTGTCGTTGGCCATGGTCATGCTTGAGGTTGAAAGAAGCCAGCCGGTAACGGATGCGCAGGCGTCCGGGAGCGCAGTTGTCGCTCTTGAATCGACAATCTTTTCCGAACTTGGGCTCCCTCGTCCTCACAGCACGAGGGCGCTCGACATGGTGAGCAGGGCGATCGCCGACGAAGGTGCCGTTCCGGCGTTGACGGCGATCACCGATGGGCGTCTGCGGTGTGGTGTTGCCGACGATGAGCTTGAACTGATCTGCGGGCCCGCTCAAAAGGCTGCGGCCCGAGACATCGGGCTGGCGCTGGCCCAACGCTGGCCCTATGGCGCCACCACGGTTTCGGCTTCGGTCACCATTGCGTCCGTAGCCGGGGTTCCTGTGTTTGCCACCGGAGGAATTGGAGGGGTGCATCGTAACTCCGAGGTAACCGGAGACGTCAGTGCAGACCTGTCGGCCATCTCACGAAATCCCGTAATCACGGTTACAGCCGGAGCGAAGGTATTCCTGGATCTCCCGAAGACGGTTGAGTACCTCGAGACCCTGAGCGTGCCGGTGATCGGTTGGGGCACAGACGAGTTC
The DNA here is from genome assembly GCA_965216355.1 of Acidimicrobiales bacterium. Lineage (GTDB taxonomy): Bacteria > Actinomycetota > Acidimicrobiia > Acidimicrobiales > SZUA-35 > JAHELU01. The sequence goes on along the minus strand of CBDCFR010000013.1, from coordinate 3,608,427 downwards.
CCCGCCTTCCACGCCCGCAGCAGCGGGGTCGGCCTCTCCGCGTCATCGTCGGACCCGGTTGAAGTTGCGGCCCTGGCCAGGGCTCATTGGGGGCTGGGAGGTGGAGGCATCGTCGTGGCCTGCCCGATTCCGGAGCATGCGGCCATCGACCGGGAGGAGCTCGACTCGTGGGTGGATGAGGCGTTGCTTCGAACTGGGGCGTCCGAGCAAGGCGGCAACGACGTGACTCCGGCTGTTTTGGCCGCGCTCGCCGAGATCAGCGCGGGCCGGACAATCGAAGCGAACCTCGCCCTTGCCGAGAACAACGCTCGAGTGGCGGCGTCGATCTCGGCCGCATTGGCCACGCACCCTGGTGCCTAGAAACTAATGTTCAATCGCGCTCGGCTTGGCGACAAGCTAGCTCAACTACACACGTGGTTCTTGCGCAGCGCCGCCATCGGCCCAGGGAGCGCCCGAGCCGATTGCTTCGCTGCGTTCGGCCATCGATCGATCATTTGTTTCCCGCCCGCTGCACTCTTTGGTGAGGCGGGGATCTCGATTGGTTCGGAGGTCATGATCGGTCCAAACGTGTCGCTGAGCGCGGGCATGGCTCCCGGTCAGCAACTCATTAGTGACCGGATCGTGGTGATCGGCGACCGCTGCCTGATCGGCCGGAATTCGAGCATCGTCGGCCACTTCAGCATTGAGATCGGTGCCGACGTCTATTTCGGGCCCAACGTCTATGTCACCGACCAGAACCATAGCTCCGACGATCCCGACCTACCGATCGGACACCAGAGTGCCCCTGAGCAGGCGGTATCAATTGGTGCCGGCTCTTGGATCGGCACCAATTCGGTTGTCCTCCCCGGAGTCACCATCGGTGAGCGGGTGATTATCGGTGCCGGGTCGATTGTCACCAACGACATCCCGTCGGGATCTGTGGCCGTTGGCAGCCCGGCCAGAGTTGTGGCTCCGAGGTAGGCCTGTGACGAGGATTCGTTCAGGATCCTCCCGATCCCGGACAGGTAAATGATGGCACGCTTCAGAGCACCTGCCCGGCCTGCTACGTGCCGGGGAGAAGTGGAGCCTCGAAGAGGCCTTTACGGTTTCACATCGGCGCCACGATCGGGTGGTACCAGGGGAAGGTAGTCGTCCAGCAGCCGATAGAGCTCCCGCGCCACACCCGGGCGCAGGCTGTATCGGCCCTGGGGCCCCGCTTCGACACGCACGATCCCGGCCGAGCGCAGGATTACAAGATGGTGGAGCAGCGTCGTCTTCGGCGTCTCGAAGTGCTCGGCCAACTCCTGGAGGGTGTAGGTCGCCGCCAGCAGACGCCGAAGGATCCGAAGTCGCCGCTCGTCGCCGAGGGCACGGACCAGATTAACCAGCCGATCCGGGGGCGCCTCGGGATCATCTGACGGCTCGCGATCAAGGATGCCGACCCCGAGCAGCATCGTCTCATCCTTCTCCCAGAACACGTCCCACGGGCGCAGCACCCACGTGGGGAAGACCTCGATCTCCTCAATGCCCGGAGCGGGCACGACGTCGGCGCCGTTGGCCGCCTCGGAGAGGAACTCCTCCGTCGTCAGCTCGCGTGACCGCCCGCGCAGGCGGTCCGCCTCCCGCTCGAGGAGCGGGCCGATGCGGGCAAAGTGCGGCGCGAACACACGCTCGTTCCACGCCCGCAGCACCGAAACGAGCAGGTCCGCGGCCTCACGGTCGTTCATTGCCAACACGCCCGCCAGCGCCCGCTCGCATTCCGGCCCCTCGGCGACGTTCTCGACCACGCTCAGGCCGGCGGCCGCATCACCTTCAGCGGCCGCGAGTATGACCGATGGAGCGACGCGCCGGCGCGCTCGGTTGGCGTGATAGCCAAGCAGCGTCAGCCGCACACTCCGTGGATCCAGTTCGGCAACCTGCTCGATCAGCGCCTCGGCGCTGCCCGGAGCGGGAAGGCGCCGTGCGACGTCCAGCAGGCGAACGGCGAAATGCTCGCAGCCTGCGAAGAGCAGATGTACCGCATCGCGTGTCGGCTCGTCCAGCCGTTCGTCGACCTCTGCGAACCATTCGGCACCCGCGACATACGAGTCGACGCGGCCGGGGGTCAGGTAAGCGACCAAGGTGAGCAGCATTTCGTACGCCGGCTTGGTGGTGACGTGCAACGAGATCATTCTTCGCCCTTCCCTACGTTCGAGAAATGTCGAATAGGCTTGACAATATTCGAATATCGATTAGATTTATCACTCAGTTAGCGTAACGGCATCGGCCGAGAGGAGAGGGAACCACCATGGGGAAGATCCGACGTACATCGGTAATCGTGACGGGCCTTGCGCTGATCGGCGCGCTGACATTAGGGACCGCGTTCGGCGGGGGAGTGACGGCATCCGCGGCCGGCGGCGGCGACTATGCCCTGCTCGGGAACCTCCCGGCCTCGTTCTCCTTCAACGCCGTCTCCCACGCCAACGGCTCGGCGACGGGCCGGTTCTCCCACTCCGTGGAGTTTCAAGGCCAGCTCATCGACTTCGACGGCAGCGTAACGTGCGTCACCATCGACGCCGAGAACCATCGCGCCTGGATCGGCGGCGTGGTCACGGCGAACAACTCCGAGCACCCCGCCTTTCTCCAAGAACGCCACGAGGTCGGCAAGGACATCTGGTTCCGCGTCGTGGACTACGGCGAGGGCACCAATGCTCTTCCGGATCGCTCCACCTTCGTCGGCTTCGAGGGTGGTGGCGGCTTCGACACGTCGCAGGAGTACTGCGACGCACAACCGTGGCCGGAGGGCGACGCCCGCACCTGGCCGCTGAGCTTCGGCAATCTCAAGGTGCACGACTGACAATCTGAGTCGTCTACGCGAGACATTTGTTGCCAACACCCCGTCCCGAATGAACGAGAAGGCGTTGGATTCGGCACGCTCATCCTCTGGCTGAACGATGCGGAAGAACTAGTCAATGTCGAAGGCGGCTGATCCCCAAGCCACGCACCATTCAGGATCCTGAACCAATCCTCGTCACAAGCCAGTTATGGGTTGGATACCGAGAAGGTGTCGCACTGCTCGGGATCTCCGGTGTTGAAACCCTGTTTGAACCATCGGATCCGCTGCTCGGAGGAGCCGTGGGTCCAGGTGTGGGGATCGACGGTCATTCCGGCCTGAGCCTGAATCCGGTCGTCGCCGACCGAGGCGGCGGCGGCCAGGCCTTCCTCGATATCACCGGCTTCGATAATCGGCTGACCCGTGTCACGGGTAAGACGCTGGTTGGCGGAGAACGCCCAAACGCCGGCCAGGCAGTCGGCCTGTAGTTCCTGACGAATCGAATATTCGTTCTTGTTGCCCGGATCCTGGGCCTGGGCGCTGCGAACCTGATCGCTGATACCAACGACCGACTGAATGTGATGGCCGACTTCGTGAGCGATCACATACGCCTGAGCGAAGTCGCCCGGCGCGCCGAAACGACGGCTCAGTTCGTCAAAGAAGCCCAGATCCACATAGACCTGCTGATCGTTGGGATGGGGGCAATAGAACGGACCGACGGCCGACGTAGCCCGACCGCAGCCCGTGTCGACCACATCATCGAAGATGACCAGAGATGTGGGCTGGTAGGTGATGCCGGCCTGATCGAAATACAGGTCCCAGGTGTCTTGAATATCGAACATCAGAGCCTGCATGAACTCGACGGTGTCGGCATCGGGATCAACGGTCTGATCGATGCCCGCTTCTACCGGACCCGAATCGGGGAGGCCCTGGGTGCCGATGTCAAAACTGCTTGAGCCGCCGGTGAGGTCAACTCCGAAGATGAGCCCGAGGATGACGATGATGATACCCATCAACCCGCCACCGACGGCCACGCCTCCCCGTCCTCCGCCGCCACGGCGGCGTCCGCCGGTGCGTCGGTCCTGGACATAACGCGAGCCTTTCTCCGCCGTGCTCTTGTCGTAACGAACCATCTACGTTTCTCTCCCTGTCACCCGGGTGGAGCTGCCTGATCTCCGTCGAATCCGGGGACGTACTCCACAGATATTGTACCGGCCGAGACATTGCTCCCGCTGATACCGGCTGCGGAGGGCTGTCAGCCGGCTAGCGGACGCCCAAACGGTCGATGATCCTGCCAGTCGTCGAGGAAGGCCTCGGCATCGAGACAACAGGCCACAAACAACGATTCGTCGGTTGTTTGAGCCGCCCGGTCCAATCCGTCGGCGATACCGCTGGCCAACGCCTGCTCCGGCGACTGCCCGTTGGCCACAAGATGGTGGGCGACGAGCGGCCCGCTGGCCGAGACGAAGTCGGGGATGTACGTAATCTCTTTCGACAACATAACCGCCAAGGCCTTGGTGGTGATCGGAATCGGGCCCCACGGCACGATCGCCTTGGCCTTGACCATCTCCGCGCCCTGATGGTTCATGGCTCCCGGTTTTGATCCGGTCAGCAACATATCTACGTCGGAACCCCAGATCTCCCAGGGCTTCGCTCCCGGGTCGGCTTTGAGCTGCCGGGCTCCGGCGTCTTCAAAGGCCTGAGCAACTGCGACCGCCGACGGGTTATCGGTGCTGAAACCTTCGAGCGCAAAGGAGGCTCCGTCGAGCTCGCCGCCAAGCGCCCACCTGGCACTGGCGACAGCGCCGGATCCGAGCAGCTGGTTATTGGCAGCGTCATCGGCGCTAAGAACTGAAGCCGTGACACCTTTACCCGGATGAAGCTCGAGCCTGTCGTCGTTCAGCGGATCCGACAGTTCGGCCAATAGCGCTTCGATGGCGGGGCCGGTGGCGTCGCCCTCGGCGTTGAGCCCGGCCGATGCGCCGCCGCGATTGATGCGATGGAACGCAAATGCATAGGTGGCCGACCGGGCGAGGTCGGTCGAACTGCGCTGCAGAATCTTTCGGCCCATCCGTACGAGCCCGGACGACGGAGCGTCGGGGTAGTCGTGAACAACAAATCCGTCGGTCGAGGAAAGTTTGCGAACAGCCATGATCGCCCCACGCTAGCGGACGAGGCGCAGAGGCGGGAAGTTTCTTTTAGCCAAGATCGAGGGCATTTCCGCCAACGCAAAAGCCCGGCTCGACCACCTCGATGTGAGGGGCGAGCCGGGCTTTGCGGTTTTGTCACTGGCGAGTTATCGCGCGGTGATCGATTGCTTGTATCAGCCGAAGGGGCCGGACACGAAGGCTCCGGCGAACACCAGCGAAACGATGGTCATGACCTTGAGCAGGATGTTCATGGCCGGACCGGAGGTGTCTTTGAACGGATCGCCAACGGTGTCGCCGACGACGGCGGCCTTGTGGGGCTCGGAGCCCTTGCCGCCGTGGTTGCCGGCTTCGATGTACTTCTTGGCATTGTCCCAGGCGCCGCCTGCGTTGGCCATGAAGATGGCCAGGGCGAACCCGGTTACAAGGGCTCCGGCCAAGAATCCGCCCAATGCATTCACGTCGATGAAGCCGATAACGAGCGGCACCACGATGGCGAGTGCGCCCGGGACGATCATCTCCTTGAGCGAAGCCTCGGTAGAGATGGCAACACAGCGGGCTGAGTCGGGAACGACGCCCTCTTTGCCTTCACGAAGACCGGGAATCTCTCGGAATTGGCGACGAACCTCTTCGATCATTTCCTGAGCGGCACGACCAACGGCATCGATGGTGAGTGCGGCAAAGAGGAAGGGCAGGCCGGCGCCAAGGAACAGGCCGATGAACACGCCGACGTTGCCGACGTTGAGATTGAGCGATCCGCCGGCCTCCAGGACCGCGAATTCGAAGCTCTTGAACAGGGCCAGAGCGGTGAGGGCTGCCGAGCCGACGGCGAAGCCCTTGGCGATGGCAGCTGTGGTGTTACCAAGCGAGTCGAGAGCGTCGGTGACCTCACGAACTGATGGGTCAAGCTCAGCCATCTCGGCGATGCCGCCAGCGTTGTCGGCAATGGGGCCGTAGGCGTCGACCGACACCACCACGCCAGTGGTGGCCAGCATGCCAATAGCGGCCACGGCGATGCCATAAATGCCACCGAAGCCGACGGGAACGGCGTCGTTGGAGTCAGCCAGTTCCTTGAGGGTCATTTCGCCACCCCAGTAGGCGACTGCCACGCCGATGAGCACGAGAACAACGGAGGCCGCCACCGACACCATGCCCGATGAGATGCCACCGAGAACTGTGGTGGCCGGACCGGTCTCAGACTGCTGAGCGATCTTCTTGACCGGACCGTAGTGATCCGAGGTGTAGTACTCCGCTGACTTGCCGAGAGCCCACCCGACGATGAGCCCGCCGATGACGGCCAAGGCCAGACCGAGCGGATTGTCGAAGAGATCTCCGCCGAACAGCCAGAAGGAGACGCCGAGCGTGCCTACCACGGTGATGCCCATGGCAACGTTGGTGCCCATGTGGAGGGCTTTGCTCAGGGCCGAGGAGTCGGTTGAGTCGCCGCCCTTAACCATGAACGAGCCGATTATTGAGGCAATCATGCCGACGAAAGCGACGGCCATGGGGAAGATGAGCAGCGGCGTGTGGAGATCGGGATCGATGGCGTCGGCGTTGATGCTCAACGCAAACGCAGTCAGGGCGATGGGAGCCAGGATCGAGCCGGCGTATGACTCGAACAGATCGGCGCCCATGCCGGCGACGTCGCCGACGTTGTCACCAACGTTGTCGGCGATGGTGGCCGGGTTACGTGGGTCGTCTTCGGGGATACCGGCTTCGACTTTACCGACGAGGTCGGCGCCGACGTCGGCCGCCTTTGTGTAGATACCGCCACCAACGCGGGAGAAGAGGGCGATCGATGATCCACCAAGACCGTAGGCCGTGATGATCTCGAAGGCGTCTTCGCCGCCGGTGCCAAGCACGAACAGGATGTAGCAAAGGCTGACACCCAGCAGCGCCAGACCGGCGACGCTGAAGCCCATCACCGCTCCGCCTCGGAAGGCGATGGGGAGGGCTTTGGCCGGACCGTCTTTGGCGGCTTCGGTGGTACGAGCGTTGGCCATCGTGGCCACCGTCATACCGGCGTAGCCAGCTGTAGCTGAGAGCACCGCTCCAAGCACGTAGCTAACGGCCGCCAACGGTGCAATCACCGCTGCGATCAAGATGGCGAGCACCACGACGAAGATCGATACCCAGGTGTATTCCTGGCGAAGGAAGGCGCGAGCCCCCTTCTGGATCTCGGTCATCAGGAAGACCATGCGCTCGTTGCCGGGGCTGGCCTTTTTGACATCGTTGTAGAAGTAACCGGCGAGGCCAAGGGCGGCCAGGGCGGAAACTAGTGCTAAGTAGGGAACTGCGCCCACGAGAAATTCCTCCGAAGGATTGCGTGACGGCCGCCAGGACAAGGCAATCTCGGCGGTTGGATTCAGATCCCATTGATTCAGATTCCAGTGCCAAGATTCGCGCAGCGACGACCGGTGAACCGTAGTTGGGTTTGCTGCCGACTACAACAACCGGCGGGTGGTTGTGCCCAATTAGCAACAACGATCCGTTGACCATGCCTGATGGAGCACATCGGCGAGATAGATGGCATCCACGGTTCCGGCCGTTTCCCGAACGCTGTGCATCGACAACATGGGCGCGCCGACGTCCACGGTGCTGATGCCCAAGCGGGCCGCCGTGATTGGTCCGATGGTCGAACCACACGGTAGATCGTTGCGGTGGATGTAGTGCTGAACAGGCACCCCGGCCTGTTCGCATACTTCGACGAGAAACGCCTCACTCATGGCATCGGTGGCGTACCGCTGGTTGGCGTTCCGCTTGATCACAACGCCGGCGTTTAGAGCGATGTGGTGATTGGGCTCATGTTTGTCGACGAAGTTCGGATGGGTGGCGTGGGCACCGTCGGCCGAGACGGCGATCGAGCGTGACATCATCGTCAAGAACCCATTGCGATCCAGGCCTTGGGCGTAGGCGATACGTTCGAGCACCGAAAGCAAAAGGTTGCTGGCCGCACCGGTGGCCGACTCCGAACCAACCTCTTCATGATCGTAGAGCACCAGCACCGGAGTGCTGTGGAATTGCTCAGCTGACCCGGCCAGCGTGGCCAGCGCGCGAGCGGCACAGAAGCTCGAGAGCAGATTGTCGATCCTGGCCGAGGCGATGAACTCCCCATCGCGTCCAAAGCGACCTGGCGCTTGCAGGTCGTAGGGCATGAGATCCCAGGACAGGATGGACTCGGGATCCGTGTCCATCTGCTCGGCCAGGTAGCTGACAAACGACGCCTTCTCGTCGTCGTCTCCGGCGACGGTCCACATCGGATTGACCTGGGTCTGTTTGTTGAGGTTCAAGCCCTTGTTGGAAATCTCACGGTCGAGATGAATGGCAAGCTGGGGAATGGTCATGATCGGTTCGGCCAGATCGACCAGCCGCTCCGACGTACCGGCGGAATCCTTTAACGACACCGTGCCGGCGAGCCCGAGATCGCGGTTCAACCAGGAGTTGACCAGCAGGCCCCCATACGTCTCCAACCCGATCTGAGCCAAACCGGCGTTCACTACATCGGGGTTGGTGCGAACACGAAAGTTCGGAGAGTCGGTGTGAGCCCCTACCACCGTGAAGTTGGGCTTTGGCTGCTCATCGGAGGAAACCACGATCCACGCCAGGAGCGTTCCGGCCTGAGCCGCCAGGTATCCACCTGGAGCCGAAGGAAGTTCCTCGGCAAGGCTCACTTCGGTGAAGCCCGCCTCGACCAGATGCTGTCGAGCACGGTTCACAGCGTGGTACGGGGTCGGCGAGGCGCCGATGTCATCTAAGACGGCGTCGACGAAGGTCATGGCTGTGCGATCGAAACCGGTTGGGCCATTTGTTGCTTCGGCATTGGGTGAATCTGGCATGGACAACATCATGGCAGTCGTGGCGCGGAATACCAGCGATTGGGCGGCGAAGGGGCCGTGTTCCGCACCATCAAACGATCACCCCACCGTGCGAGCATCTGAAATGTAGATTCATGGTTAGGTCGTCGACCGTTGGATGAGATAGGATGACGGTCACGCCTTGAGGTGAACCCGGCCGCTCGCCGTTCCGCTCCATCCCTGCTGGCCCGGAACGATCCATCGGTACCGAAGCCGCTCTCAAGCTGATGGGCCAGTGACGTCCCGAAACCCGACTCAACATTCGCCGGCCAGCAGCGATCGGGCGTCTCCTATTTCACGTAGGTCGCCGCCGCGCCGATGACTTCGAGTTGCTCAGTGAATGCCCTACGCGCCTGGAGACGATCCTTGCCCTCAACGCCTCAAGCACGACCTCAAGCACAGGGTCTCTACGACCCGCTATTCGAACACGATGCCTGCGGAGTGGCGTTTGTTGCCGACCTTCATGGTCGTCCGAGTAATGCGATAGTCCGTCAAGGTCTGAGCTCTCTGACCTGCCTGCAGCATCGCGGCGCCACCAACGCTGAGCCGAACACTGGAGACGGCGCCGGAATTCTCATCCAGGTCCCCGACCAATTCTGCCGGTCGGTTGTGGACGGCCTCCCATCAGCCGGTGGCTACGCAACCGGAATCGGATTTCTTCCCACCGATCCTTCTGTCCAGACGAAGGTCAAAGCTGCGATCGCCGAGATCATGGACGCCGAGGAGTTGACGGTGATCGGTTGGCGTGAGGTGCCCACCGATCCGTCTGACCTTGGCAACCAGGCCATCTCGGTCATGCCTTCGTTTCAGCAGATTTTCGTGACAAGCAACCGTGGCCTGACGGGCCTCGATCTCGACCGCGAGGTGTACATCGCCCGCAAGCGGATCGAACACGAACTGACCGGCCTCGCCGGTGACGTCGTGTATTTCGCAAGCCTCAGCGCTCGCACGATGGTGTACAAGGGCATGCTGACCACGCCCCAGCTCTACTCGTTCTTCCCCGATCTCAACGACGATCGAATGGAAAGTGCCCTCGCGCTGGTCCACTCCCGGTTCTCCACCAACACCTTCCCCTCGTGGCCCTTGGCCCATCCTTACCGATTCCTGGCCCACAACGGGGAGATCAACACGGTTATGGGCAACCGGAACTGGATGCGAGCCCGGGAAACCTTGCTGGCCGCCGATCACTGGGGGGACCGAATCGAGCGGATCTTCCCGGTTTGTACGCCCGCCGCGTCCGACACCGCCAGCCTCGATGAGGCAATCGAGATGCTCCACCTCGGTGGCTTTCCAATCCACCACGCCGTGCTTCTCACCATCCCGGAAGCCTGGGAAAAGAACTACGAGATGCCCGGGTCACTTCGGGCCTTTTACGACTTTTACTCCAGCGCCATGGAACCGTGGGACGGTCCCGCTTCGGTTACGTTCACCGACGGCACCGTAGTTGGCGCCGTGCTCGACCGAAACGGTCTGCGACCAAGTCGCTACGTGGTCACCGACGATGACTTGGTGGTTATGGCGTCCGAGGTCGGCGTCATCGACCTCGACCCGTCCAAGATTGTCTCCAAGGGGCGCCTCGAACCCGGCAAAATGTTCCTGGTCGACACCACCCGAGGTCGCATCGTTGGCGACGGTGAGCTCATGGCCGAACTGGCTGAGCAGTACCCGTATCAAGACTGGCTCACCGCCCGGCTCAAATTGTCGGATTTGCCGCAACTGATCGAATCGGAGAGCACATGGCCCGACGCCGAGGAACTTCTGCCCGAGCAGGTGGCAAACGGCTACACACTCGAGGAGCTCGACTTGCTGGTCGACCCGATGGCCGTGGCCGGCAAGGAAGCCATCGGCTCGATGGGCACCGACACGCCATTGGCTGTGCTTTCCAATCGCCCCAGGTCGCTGTTCGACTACTTCAGCCAGCTCTTCGCCCAGGTAACGAACCCACCCCTCGACGCCATTCGCGAGGAACTCGTAACGAGCCATCGTGTGTTGCTGGGGGAACAAGCCAACATTTTGATACCTGGCCGCGACTGGTGTCGCCAGCTTGAGCTGCCGTACCCGGTGATCACTCCGTTGGAGATGGCAAGAATTACAGCCGCCGGTGACCTCGCCGGTTGGACCGAACTCACTGTGGCCGACATCACCGGGCTGTACCCGGTCAACGATGGCGCGTCCGGACTTGAGGCCGCGCTTGACGAGGTTTGCAATCGAGCCGAACAGGCCATTGCCGACGGAGCCACCATCCTGGTGCTGTCCACACGAGGGGCAACAGCCGATCTCGCTCCAATCCCATCGCTGCTTCTCACCGGAGCGGTTCATCATCACCTGGTGCGGGAGAAGCTCCGAACTCAGGTCGGCATCATCGTGGATGCGGCTGATGCAAAAGAAGTCCACCATTTCGCTTTACTGCTCGGTTTTGGAGCCAACGCCATCTGTCCGTCGCTGACGTTCGCCACCATCCAGGATCGCATCGCCGGCGGGATCATCGACGTCGATCGGGATCAAGCCTTCTTCAACTACGTGAAGGCCGCCTCCAACGGTGTGATCAAGGTGATGTCGAAGATGGGCATCTCTACCGTGGCGTCGTATACAGGGGCCCAGATATTCGAGTCCATCGGCCTCGGTGCTGAAGTTGTGGACCGTTACTTCACCGGAGTCACATCGAAACTGGGTGGTATCGGCTTGGAAGAGATCGCCGCCGAGTCGGCCAAGCGGCACGAGCGGGGCTTTCCCGATCGTCCTGAGATGTTGGCTCATCGAACACTTGACGCCGGTGGTGAATACAAGTGGCGGCGTGAGGGGGAGTACCACCTTTTCAATCCCGAGACGGTGTTCAAACTGCAGCACTCGACCCGGGCTCAGCGTTACGACGTGTTCAAGGAATACACCAATCTGGTTGACGATCAGGCGAGACAACTGGCCACACTTCGTGGCTTGTTCACGTTGAAGTCGGATCGCCAACCGATTCCGATCGATGAGGTCGAGCCGATCTCGGAGATTGTGAAACGGTTTGCCACCGGAGCGATGAGCTACGGATCGATCTCGGCCGAAGCACATGAAACGTTGGCCATCGCAATGAACCGTTTGGGCGGCAAGTCCAACACCGGCGAAGGCGGCGAAGATCCCGAGCGATTCGAGACCATGGACAACGGCGACTCGAAACGTTCGGCGATCAAGCAGGTGGCCTCCGGTCGGTTTGGCGTCACGTCGCTGTACCTGTCGGAGTCCGACGACATCCAGATCAAGATGGCTCAAGGAGCCAAGCCTGGCGAGGGCGGTCAGCTCCCGGGAAGCAAGGTCTACCCGTGGATCGCCAAGACCCGTCACTCCACCCCCGGTGTGGGTCTGATCTCACCGCCTCCGCACCATGACATCTACTCGATCGAGGATCTGGCCCAGCTGATTCACGACCTTAAAAACGCCAACCGTGACGCCCGCATCCATGTGAAGCTGGTGGCCGAGGTTGGGGTTGGCACTGTCGCCGCCGGTGTCTCGAAGGCGAAGGCCGATGTTGTGCTTATCTCCGGCCATGACGGTGGCACTGGAGCCTCGCCGTTGACATCCCTGAAACATGCCGGCGGTCCCTGGGAATTGGGTCTGGCCGAAACCCAACAGACGCTGCTGCTGAACGATCTGCGAGATCGGATCGTGGTCCAAGTTGATGGCCAGATCAAAACCGGCCGCGACGTGATCGTCGCCGCTCTGCTTGGTGGCGAAGAGTTTGGATTTGCCACCGCTCCACTGGTTGTGTCGGGCTGTGTCATGATGCGGGTCTGCCATCTCGACACCTGCCCGGTTGGCGTCGCAACCCAGAACCCCGAACTCAGAGCCAAGTTCACCGGCAAGCCCGAGTTCGTCGAAACGTTCTTCGAGTACATCGCCGAGGAAGTAAGGGAGTACCTGGCCGAACTCGGGTTCCGCTCACTCGACGAAGCCATCGGTCGGGTTGAGTGTCTCGACACCGCGAATGCGGTGGATCACTGGAAGGCGTCAGGACTGGATCTTTCTCCCATCCTGCACGTACCCGAGATCGCCCCCGATGCCAGCCGGCTGTGTGTGCGCGACCAAGACCATGGCTTAAGCGAGGCCCTCGACAACCAGTTGATCGAAGACGCTTCGGCGGCCCTCGAGCTGGGCCAACCGGTCAATCTGGTCTACCCGATCTCCAACATCAACCGCACGGTCGGCGCCATGCTGGGCAATGAACTCACCAAGCGACATGGTGGCGCCGGTCTACCCGATGACACGATCGTGATCGACTTCAACGGATCAGCCGGTCAGTCGTTCGGTGCCTTCGTGCCCAGCGGCATCACCATGCGGCTTGAGGGCGATGCCAACGACTATTTCGGAAAGGGCCTGTCGGGCGGACGGCTTTCCGTTCGGCCGCCGGCGTCGTCCACGTTTGTCGCCGAGGAAAATGTGATCGCCGGCAACGTGATTCTCTACGGTGCCACCAGTGGCCAGGCGTTCATCCGAGGCCGTGTCGGAGAACGGTTCTGTGTGAGAAACTCCGGGGCCGAGGCGGTCGTGGAAGGTGTTGGCGACCACGGCTGTGAATATATGACCGGAGGAGCAGCCGTGATTCTGGGCCCAACCGGCCGCAACTTCGGGGCCGGTATGTCGGGCGGGGTGGCCTATGTGCACGACCCGACCGAAATCCTGGCGGCAAGACTCAACACCGAAATGGTCGATCTCGAACCACTCGACGACGACGATCGAGCGCGCCTCCAGCGACTGGTGCTACAGCATCAGCATGAGACGGGCTCGGAGGTGGCGCAACGGCTCCTCGCCGACTGGGATCATTCATTGACCGAATTCGTGAAGGTGATGCCGAGCGACTACCGCCGGGTTATCAACGCCAGACGCGCTGCCGAGGAGTCGGGCCAGGATCCGATCGAAGCCATCATGGAGGCCTCACATGGGTGATCCAAAGGGATTCCTGCGACATCGTCGACAAACCCCTAGCAGTCGTCCAGTCGCCGTGCGGCTAAAGGATTGGAATGAAGTCTACGAACCGATGTCAGTCGATGAGCTGACCGATCAGGCGTCGCGTTGTATGGACTGTGGCATTCCGTTCTGCAACAACGGCTGTCCGCTGAGCAACCTCATTCCCGACTGGAATGAGCTCGTCTACCGCCGCGACTGGAAGCGGGCGATCGACTCCCTCCACGCCACCAACAACTTCCCCGAATTCACCGGGCGGCTTTGTCCGGCTCCGTGTGAGGCAGCCTGTGTGGCCGGCATCTCGACCGAGCCCGTCACCATCAAGAACGTCGAGCTCAACATCATCGAAACGGCTTGGAACAACGGTTGGGTTCAGCCGATCAAGGCATCAAAGAAGACGGGTAAGGCGGTGGCCGTTGTCGGCTCCGGCCCGGCCGGGCTTGCTGCCGCCCAACAGCTCACAAGAGCAGGACACGATGTAGTCGTTTTCGAAAAGGCCGACCGGATCGGCGGCCTCCTTCGCTACGGCATTCCCGAGTTCAAGATGGAGAAGTGGGTCCTCGACCGACGCCTCGAACAAATGGAGGCCGAAGGAACACGGTTTCGGACCAACGCCTATGTCGGTGCTCCGGAGGACCACCCGAACCGTGTGGCCCCTTCCGACCTGGCCGATGAGTTCGACGCCGTGATTCTCGCCGGAGGTGCCACCGATTGGCGCGATCTACCGGTTCCGGGTCGGGAGCTGGATGGGGTCCACCAAGCCATGGAATACCTGCCTCTGGCCAACAAAGTGCAGGAAGGCGATCTTGACGAGTCACCGATCAACGCCGAGGGCAAGGCCGTTGTCATCATCGGCGGAGGTGACACCGGAGCCGACTGTCTTGGCACCGCCAACCGGCAGGGGGCGCGTTCAGTCCATCAACTCGAGATCATGCCGCAGCCGCCGCTGGAACGTCCCGACTCGACTCCTTGGCCAACCTGGCCATTGGTCTTACGAACCGCTTCGGCCCACGAGGAAGGGGTGGAGCGGTTGTACTCGGTGTCGACCAGTGAGTTGGTTGGTGCCGACGGACAAGTGACTCATCTCCGAGGCCACGAGGTCGAGGTTGTCTTTGAAGACGGACGCCCGACCTTCACCCCTGTCGAAGGCTCCGAGTTTGAGCTGGAGGCCGACTTGGTGTTCCTGGCGATGGGATTTGTGGGACCGGAGACAACCGCGGTGGTGGGAGAGCTTGGCCTGGAGGTCGAGGGCGGTCGGGTCAAACGCGATGCCAACTGGCGGACGTCACGAGATCGGGTCTACACCTGCGGAGACATGGGCCGTGGTCAGAGCCTGATCGTTTGGGCCATTGCCGAAGGCCGTTCCTGTGCTGCCGCCGTCGACGCCGACCTCATGGGCTCGACGTTGCTGCCCGATCCCGTGCGGCCGACGGATCGGCCGTTGACATAGTTGTTACTGGCGTGGAACCGGGGCTTCGGCCTTCGGAACTTCGACCACAAGCTGCTCGAGAAGCATCCGGTACAGGGTTGAGCAGACGCGGAAGGCGCTTTCCCCGGTCTCGGTGATGATGTCGGCCACGGTATTGCGACCGTTGATGATGGCCAGATAACGCCACTCGTCAGCCGACACGGTTCGTTCGAAGTTGCCGTCGGGCAACAGCGACGAGAGCCGAAACACGGCATTGGTCGAAGGGATACGTTCGGCGATCTTGCGCCAGATATCGAGTCGTTGCTGTGCTTGCGCCAGAAGGGTTGCGGTGTCATGCGAGAAGCGATCGCCGAGTTTGTGTTTGCGGTTCGATTCGAAGCTGAAGCCGATCTCGGAAGGAACAAGCATCTCGAACAGGGCGTTCAGGTTGTACTCGTGTAGGAGGCGGCGGATTGCGCTCTCAGCCTGAGGTCGGCTCTCGATCAGTTGATCAATCACCGTGCCGTCGGTATCACCGGAGGCGAACATCGACTCGATGTCGCGCATCGAACCGGCCTCGGCGCCAAACAGTACGGCACTTATTGGCGAGCCCTTGGCGCTGGTGGCCAGGTATATCTGTCCCTCGGAGAACCAGATTTCGCTGCCACCTTCAAGGGTCAGCGCACCGGTACGACGGCGGTTGGCCAGGCTCTGCAACAGAGCGGCCAGTGGGAACTCTTGCAAACTGCCCTGAAGGGCATCTTCTGAAACAACGGCAGACACAGAAGTTCTATCGCCAATCCAGGCCAAGAGTTGAGCACTAGGCCGGAGCCGGTTCGCCCATCGAGGTTCTCCCTACAAATCAGTCGACCAATCCGCGCCTGATGCTTAAGACCTGCAGATCGGAGCCGATCCTAAATCGTGGCTCAACAACAGCGAGAGGACCATGGAATCCCAACCAACTATCCGCCAACGGTTTAATTCCGATCTCCAAAATCGTCTTGCCCTGATCGCCTACGTTCCAATTCTTTGTTTGGGTGTGCTGGCCGCAGGGGGACTGATCTTCCTGCAGGGATCAACGGGCGTTCGTATCTTTGGCATCTTTGCCCTTTTAGGCGTTGCTCTGTCGATCTTCGTCGCGTTCAAGACGATCGCCTCGATACTCGACACCATCGGGCGTGTCGCCGGCTCGGCCGAGGTTCTTGTCGATGCGCAGCACGCGCTTCTCGACAACAACTCGGAACCAATCGAGAACTGGCAGGCGCTTCCGACCGACACCGACGATGAACTGGGTCGACTGGCTGCATCCATCAATTCGATGCACACCAACACGGTCGAGGTCGATCGCAACCAGAATGAGTCGATTAAGCAGGGCATTTCGAACATCGTGATCAATCTGGCCCGTCGGAGTCAGACGCTGCTCGACCGCCAGGTTGAGTACATCGACGCTCTGGAAAGCTCGGAGGAAGACCCCGAGCGGTTGGAGCAAATGTTCAAGGTCGATCACCTCGCCACCCGCATGCGCCGCAACGCCGAAAGCCTTTTGGTCCTGGCCGAGGCCGATCCCGGACGCCGTCGCGGTGGCCCCGTCGACATCGCCGACGTACTTCGAGTGGCAATGGGGGAGATCGAGAACTACCAGCACATCGAACTGACCTCGGTTGAGCCTGGTCAGGTTACGTCCCAAGCCGCTGTCGATCTGGCTCACATGTCAGCCGAATTGATGGAGAACGCCACACAATTCTCTCCGCCGGAGGCTCCGGTGGAGGTCTCAGGCCGCCTGGATGGTTCGCACTACCTGATCTCGATCGTTGATCACGGTATGGGCATGCCGGTCGACCAGGTGGAGCAGGCCAACTCGGTTCTAGCCAATCCTCCAGAACTCGGTTTGGCCATGGGCCGTTCGCTCGGCTTTGTGGTAATTGGGCGACTCGCGCAGCGTCTCGGCGCCAAGGTCGCTCTCAGCGAGACACCAGGCTCGGGTACAACCGCCAGTATCACGGTGCCTACATCGGTCTTCTCAAAGGTCGGCGACAATTCCGGTGTTCGCCGGTCGATCGTCGCTCCGGAAGCCGCCGCACCTGAACCCGATGGCGCAGGCGAGGATTCCTCCCGTTCCCCGGCGCTGACCAAGTTGCTTGGCTTGGATACCTCCACGCTCGATGGGTCGGCCGAAGCCGCTGAATCCGCTGCAGCGCCGGCGGTTGCTGAAGAGGAGTCTTGGACCCCGCCTCCAGTTACTCCCGACGCTCCGATCCCGGCCTCATCGGCCGCAGCGGCTGCTGAAGCACAGCCGACCTGGACCCCGCCCCCGGTCACCCCCGACGCACCTGGGGCGGATGAACCGTCGATCAATCACGCCGCCGAAGCCGAAGTTGAAACGGTTCCTCATCCGGCATTGGCAACCGCGACCCAGGACCATGATATTTCAAGCCGAGACCCTGAGGTTGTCGCGGAACACGACGTCGCGGCCGTAAATGACGGCGATGATGAACAGACCTGGTCTCCACCTCCGGTTACGCCGGAAGCGGAGGACTCGGAGCCCACATGGTCGCCCCCGGCCGTAACGCCTGAGGACGCTCCCGTTGACACTGATGACGAAGTTGCACCCGTGGCTGAGGCCGCGGATACGTTGCCGGTGGCTGAGACCCTCGATCCGGAGGGAGCAGCTGAAACCAGCCCGATTTCGGCATCGCTCGACGATGAACCGGCGTGGACTCCCCCAGAGGTGACTCCCGGTGCTCCTCCGCTGGTCAAGCCCGTGGCCGAAACCGAAGCGCCTTCGAATCTCGAAGAGGCGATCCCGACCGGCGACGCCTTCGAGTCCGGCATGGCCTCGTTGTTGGAAGACACCGACATCGGCGAAAGTCCATCGGAGATCTCTGCGAGCTCAGGTGTTGTGTCCAACACACCTTCCGCTGCGGCGGCAACCGAAGCCGTTGAGGCTCTCCGACCAGACGACTCAGCATCGACGTCATCGGGCTTGACCCGCCGCCGTCGTGGAGAGTCGAAGGTTCCAATCGGTGAAGGTCGTCCTGTAGCGGCCAGCGCCCGCAAGCCCGAGGAGATTCGCTCGATGTTGTCCCGATACAGGGATGGCATCAAGGGAAACCCATCCTCAGACGTCGACCCGAGTGAGGAGGGGTAATGGCGCGACTTAGTGAAGAAGCAAACAACGTCAACTGGCTGGTGAACAACTTTGTCACCCAGGTTCCCGGGGCCTCCGAGGCTGTGGTGGTCTCATCCGATGGGCTACCGATCGCGGCCTCCCGAGGGCTCGATCGAGACTCGGTTGACCGGTTCGCCGCTGTAGCCTCGGGTCTGATCGGTCTGAGCTACGGTGCCGCCGGCCGCTTTGACGGTGGGGCGGTAACCGAGGTAATCGTCGAGATGGAACGAGCCTTTCTCTTCGTCACCGGAATCAGCGACGGGTCGCTTCTAGCCGTGGTCGCCGATGCCGGAGCCGACATCGGCCTTATCGGCTACGAGATGGCCGTGCTGGTTGAAAAGGCCGGGGCGGCTCTCACCCCCGAACTTCGAGCTGAACTTCAGGCGGCCCTTCCGCAATGACCGTTCCCGGCGCTCCCAACCCGGCCAACCTCGAGACATCGGTTCCGGCCTCGCCGTCGCCGGCGTTTCGTGTGCGGCCGTACACTCTCACCGGAGGCCGGACCAGAACCGACGTCGAGCTCGGACTTGAAACCCAGGTTCGCACCACCGATCAGGGGCTGCGGCGAGCAAACCTTCTCGCCCTTGAGCTCCGAGACATCGTCGAGATCTGTAGTCAGCCTCTGTCAGTGGCCGAAGTCTCGGCTCACCTCCACGTGCCACTGCAAGTGGCCAAGGTCCTCGTTGGTGATCTGATCACCAGCGGTGACGTAGAAAGCCATTCCGCCACGGTCAACCAAGCCGGTGGGCGTCCTGATATCCAGCTTCTTGAGCGGGTCCTTGAGGGCCTGCAGAGTCTGTAGGAGGTCGAAGTGAGTACTCCGATTCCAGTCAAGATCGTCGTTGCCGGTGGGTTCGCCGTCGGCAAGACCACGTTTGTGACCTCAATCTCCGATATCGACCCGCTGACGACCGAAGCAGCCATGACCAAGGTCAGCGAGGATGTCGACGACCTTGGGGATGCCACCTCCAAGAAGGGCACAACCGTGGCGATGGACTTCGGCCGCGTCGCTCTGAGCCCTGAACTAGTGCTCTATGTGTTCGGCACTCCCGGCCAGGATCGTTTCCATTTCATGTGGGATGAGCTGGTACGGGGGGCAATTGGCGCTGTCGTGCTGGTCGATACGAACCGTTTGGACGACTGCTTCCCCGCCGTCGACTACATGGAGCAGACCGAGGTGCCTTTTGTGGTGGCGATCAATGCCTTCGACGGCATCCTTCGCCACCACCCCGAAGACGTTAGAGAGGCGCTGGACATTCCGCCATACGTGCCGGTTATTGTCACCGATGCCCGCAACCGCGCCGCGGTCCGCGATTCGATGGTGTCATTGGTGCGACACGCGATGAGCCTGGCCGCGGCCTCGGTGGGCTGACAGCCCGACACCGAGACCGCCGGCCGCTTCGGCGCAGAGCGCCTCGCTTGGTCCCATCCGCCGTTCTTCAACTAGCAATTGCCACCTGTGCCGCCGAGGTGGCGTCACCCGACTCAACCGCCCCCTGTCGGCTTCGCCTAATGGCTGAAATGTCGGAAGTGCGATAGCTGGCCAAACGCATACTCCAAGAGTCGATAACGGCTCGGTTTTCGGAAAAAGCGAAGAATGTCGTGAGCGGACCCTCCTGTTGGTACGCGTCGGCTCCCTCAACAAAATCGGTGGTCTGATCGGTAAGCGTGATTGCAAACAAGGCCATGGTGACACTCCTTCCTTCGTCGTTACTGGCCGGCAGGCTCTTGGTGGGAACCAGATGGCTTCTGCCTGGGGGTTTGGATGCCCTAGGAAGAACGTATCTCGTTGTGGCTGTGAGGTGCTAGAGGGGAAAGCCTGTGGATATCGAAAGTTATCCACAGATTGGCGCCGATGTTGGCGCCGACGGGTCCGATAGCGTGTGTCAGAGCATGGAACGTTCAGATCGGCTTCGCCAGGACTGGTCAACCACCCCGAAGCCGGAGCGGTTTGATAGCGCGGCTCCGGGATTCGCCATTGCCATGGAGGCTCATCGCCGGGCTCTGGATGCGGGTCAGGACGGGTACTTGGATCCGGCCACCGGCCTGTTTGTGATGACTGCAGGCTATCTGGCCGGCCGGGGCTGGTGCTGTGACCGCGGTTGCCGTCACTGCCCGTTTGAGGGAACCGAGGGCGGCCAGGACCCGGCGAGCTAGAGGCCGACGGCGGCCGACGAACCGGGTCGAGGCTCGGCGACGCCCAGGAGACGTTCGCCATCAACCGAGATCATGTTGGCGTGTCCGAACAGGCCCGCCCCCCAGGGTCGAACCTGCACGTCATGGCCTCGACTCTCAAGGCCCTTGGCCCAAGCCGAGCCCTGTTCCAACGCCACGGTCAACTTGTCGGGTTTGGCCCAGGTGTCGAAGCCGACGGCGTCGGGCACGGTCAAGGTGAATCGGGGAGCGGACAGAGCGGTCCCGGGGTCCTGGGCGGCCTGCAGCGTGCGAGCCATCAGCTGGAGGACAACCTGGGGCTGACCGTCGCCGCCCATCGTGCCCAGCACCGTGTGCAGTTGACCGCTCGCGGTGGTGATCAGGGCCGGACACAACGTGCTCGGTGGGCGGCCGCCAGGCTTCAGCTCCGCTGGATGACCGGGTTCTAGAGAGAAGCCGATGCCGCGGTTGTGAAGGAACACTCCGACACCAGGAAGCGCCAGGTGAGATCCGAATCCCGCCGCGTTGGATTGCATGAGCGAAACGCCCATTCGGTTGTCGTCCACCGCGCAGAGATAGATCGTGCCTCCTCCTGCCGCTGGCGCGGTCAGCTTTGAGGCCCGCTCGGGATCGATGGCCGCCCGTCGGCGCTGGACTTCAGCTGGAGCGAATACCTCCTCGACCGACGTTGACTCATGTAATACGGCCGAGCGGTCGACTGCGGCCTGTTTGGAGGCCTCGATCAGCAAGTGGGCCCAGCGCGGATCGTCCGGGTCAACATCATCGGCTAGAAGCTCGGCGCCGATGTCGGCCGCCAACAATGTTAGGTAGCCCTGAGAGTTTGGCGGGACGGTCCAGAGGGTGTGGCCCCAGCGATCCACTTGGATCGGATCCACCCAGTCGGCACACGATTGCGCGAGGTCGGACTCGCTGAACAGCCCGGCTCCCTTCTCGGTCAGTTCCTCGCCGAAGCGGCCGCCGTACCATGCGTCGCGGCCTCCCTCACCGATTGAACGCAGTGCCTCGGCAAGCCCTGGCCGTGTCAACAACCCGCCCTCGCTGCTGTAGCGAATGTAGTCGGCGGCTCCGTCGACATCGAGCACACGAGGAATCGCCGACTCGAGGTGATCGGTGGGAGCGAAACCCGTTTCGGCAATCTGAGCTGCGGGTTCAAGAACTTCAGCCAGTGAGAGACGACCGTAGCGATCGTGCAGTGAAGTCCAGCCGTCGACACAGCCCGGCACCGGCACCGATCGCATGTCGCCTCGAAACGGCATCGTCGAGTGACCCTCGGATCGTAACTGCCCGGCATCGGACCCGGAGCCGGCCCGGCCCGAGCTGTTGAGGGCGGTCGGGGCACCGTTACCGTCGTGAACCAACGCCCACAGGTCGCCCCCCATGCCGCACATGTGCTGGGTGGTCACCGCCAGAACCGCCGATGCGGCAACCGCAGCGTCGGCGGCTGAACCACCTTTCGCCAGCATTTGCACACCGGCTCCTGACGCGATGTGATCAACGGTGCACACCATTCCTCTGGCTGCTCGGCGGGTCGGCTCGAATCGAGGATTGGACACTTCAGACCTCTCTGATCGGACCACTGGATGCGTCGGATCTCTCGTTGAGTACCTCGTTGAGGCCGTGGACATTATCGGTGATGATGGCGTTGGCTCCGGCGTCGAGGATGCGATGCATCTCGTCGGTCTCGTTGATGGTCCAGAAGTGGACTTGCATCCCCAGCTGCTGAATCCGTTGGATCAGCCAGCTGTTGGCCAACCGTAGGCCGTTCCAAACCGGTGGGATTTGCAGGCAGCCGTATGGCGATCTCCAGCGAGGCCAAAACAACGCGGCAGCCACAACCTTCAAGGCTTCAGGAGGAGCCGGCGAGGTGCAGAGGTCGGGCCCTAGGAGCTCTCGAACCCTGTCGATACGAGCCTGCTCAAATGATCCGATGCAGACCTGGTCCACAATCTTGTACTGCTCGATCGTCTTGGCCAACGGGTCGACGGCGGCGTTGGATTTGGGGTCGATGTTGAACCGGCTTTGAGGAAAGGCGTCAAGGAGCATCTCCAACCTTGGGATTCGATGCCCGCCTTCGAGCTCGATCTGTTTGATTTCGTCCCAGGTAAGCTCGCCGATCATCGTTGGGTGTCCGACCAGTCGGGTCAGATCGTCATCATGAAAAGCCACGAGGACCCCGTCGGCTGAGAGATGAACGTCGGTTTCGAGATATTGGTACCCGAGCTCGACCGCCCGGGCAAACGATGCCAGCGTGTTCTCGGGTCCACCGGAATCACCGCCTCGATGGGCCATTCCAAACGGTGACGGAGAGTCGAGATATGTCCAGGCCATCCGTACAACCTACTTCTTCCGAGTACTGGCCTGCGACCGAGGAACCGAACTGAGGCGCATGAGGCCTTCGGGTTGGCGGAGCGGTATCGTACGGACAACGCCGATAGCCGCTATCCGGCAAGGCAAAGGAGCGCAGGTGACAGCACAGGTTCGGCTTGAGGTCGACGGCGCGGTGGCGACGATTGTCATCGATCATGCCGAGCGCCGGAACGCCATGACCCAGGAAATGTGGCAGCAGATTCCTGCGTTGTGCGCCGAGGTGGAGGAAACACCTGGTGTCCGAGTCGTGGTGATCCGAGGTGCCGGGGATGTTGCGTTCGTCGCCGGGGCCGACATCAGCGAATTCCGAGATATCCGCCAGGGGAGCGGAGGCGAGGCCTACGACCGGATGACGGCGGCCGCCACCGACGCGCTGGCGACGTTGTCGAAGCCCCTGGTAGCGGTCATACACGGATTCTGTATTGGTGGCGGTCTGGCCCTGGCGTTAAGCGCCGACATCCGCCTGGCCTCCGACCAATCCACGTTCGGCCTTCCGCCGGCCAGGCTCGGCATCGGCTATTCGCCGACGGGAATCGGACACCTCGTCGATCTCATCGGTCCGGCCGCCACCAAGGAACTGATCTTCACCGCCGACTGGATTGATGCCGACAAGGCCCGTCGGTGGGGCCTGGTCAACGACATCTTTCCCCCGGCCGAGCTCGACGCTGCAGCGGCGAGGATGGTGGCAACGATGGCCGAGCGGGCTCCACTAAGCCAGCTCACAGCGAAACGGGCCATTGCCAATCATCTTGCACCCGCAGATCGGCGCGATGATGTAGCGATCGACGAGCTTGTGCGCCGTTGCATCGAGTCGTCCGACTATCAGGAGGGCGTGGCAGCCTTTCTGGCAAAGCGACAGCCTAGGTTCTCCGGTCAATAGCAATGGGTCCGGCCGACACCGACCAGCTTCGCCAGGCCATCGCGGCCGACGCCGGGCTTGATCGCGTGGCCGGAACAATCGCCGGTATCGACAGGAACGCACCTCCTAGCGACGAGCTGGTGATACAACTCGACCGACTGGCGGATGACGTTTCCGACACAAGCACCGCCGGCATTCTTCGCTACGTGTTCAGCACGCTGGGATTCGCCGGCAATATGGGCCGCTACTATCAGGCTTCCAACTCGCTACTCCACCGCGTCCTGGAGCGACGGCTGGGAAACCCGCTGTCGCTGTCGATCGTGACCACTGAGCTGTCCCGCCGAACCGGTGGCGCGATGACCGTTGTCGGCTTTCCCGGTCATGTTCTGATCGGTGACGACAAACACCCAACGCGCTGGTTCGATCCGTTCCTCGGCGGCGCCGCCATGGATCTCGCCGGATGTCGTAGTCTGTTGGCCCGCATGCATCCAGGGGAAGCGTTCCACCCGTCGATGGTGAGTCCTGCGAGCCCGGGCGACGTCGCAACCCGGATACTGAACAATCTAGACGTCGCGTATCGTCGGACCGGTGATTTGGCTCGACTGGTTGACATCGCCGAGCTGCGGCTGGCACTACCGGAATCCGGAGATGGAGAACGGCGGCAGCTCGCCCACATGCTGATTGCCGCCGGCAGGCCGTTCAGAGCGGTTGAAGTTCTCACCGAGCTGAGCGAATCCGATCCCGAAAACGCCGAGGAGTACGAGCAGATCCGGCATCGGTTGATCGCCCACCGCAACTAATCGCCGTATCGTAGCCCCGAAGGAGACATGATGATCGACCCCACAACCAAACGTTCGCTTGGCCAAATGATCAAAGGTGTACAGGTGGTGGCCGCCCACCACAACGGGCTGACCAGGGCGTATACGTCGCATTGGGTCTGTCAGGTTTCGTTTGAGGAACCGATTGTAATGGCTTCGATCAGCCCCAAACACGATACGTATCCGCTGATAGTCGAGTCAGGGCGATTCACCGTCTCCATCCTGGCCGCCGACCAGGTCGCCGAGGGCCAGTACTTCTCGTACCCCGGTCGCAAGTTCGCCTATGTTGCCGAAGAGTTCATCGATCACGATGAGAACGGCAACCCGTTTGTTCCGAACTCCATCGCTTGGCTGCAGTGTGAAGTGTTCGACCGGATCGAGCGGTTCGATCACGACCTCGTTTTCGCCCGGGTAACCGATGTTGTCGAGGGGCGACTGGGGGAGCCGCCGTTGCTTTACTCATCACGACACGGTTGGCGCAGAACAGGGGAGTCGGCGCGCGAAAAAGGTCGTTCGGTCCGCGACGAGCTGCTGGCTCGCTTGGACACCTGACCTCCCGGTTCAACACCCGTGCCATCCATCGGTCAAACCTCGAATCGAGCCGTACCACACCTACACTGAGTGACGTGAAACGACGTACGAAGATCATCGCCACCATCGGCCCCGCCTGCTCCGACAGCACAACGATCAAGTCCATGATCGAGGCCGGGATGGATGTTGCTCGGCTCAACCTGTCGCACGGCACCATCGACGAGCACATCAACCGCCTCAAGCAGCTTCGCGAGATCGCCGAGGTAGTTGGCCGTCCGGTTGGTGTTATGGCCGATCTTCCGGGCCCGAAAGTACGCCTTGGGTCGTTTGCCGAACCAACCCAGCTCAACATCAACGACGAGATTCTTCTTGAGCCGGGAACCGGCACATCGTCGGACGAACGGTTCTTCGTCGATTATGAAAGCCTGCTCCAGGACATCCAGATCGGAGACCGGCTCGCCGTGGGTGACGGTTCGATCGTGCTCGATGTGGTCGACCATCTCGACAACAGCCTTCGGGCCCGAGTGATGTTCGGTGGCAACGTGCAAGGTCGTCCCGGCCTCCACATACCCTCAGACCGGTTGAAGCTTTCGACGCCGACCGACAACGATCTGCGCCTACTCGACGCGATGGTCGAGAACGATATTGACATGGTCGCGCTGTCCTTTGTTCGCTCGGCTCACGACGTGCGGCGAGTAGGTCTCGAGCCCGCACCTCGCGGTCCGCTTGTTGTGGCCAAGATCGAAACCCGGGCCGCAGTCGAAAATCTTGACGGCATCATCACCGAGTCGGGAGCCATCATGGTGGCTCGAGGCGACCTTGGAACCGAGTGCAGCATCGAAGATCTGCCTCACCTACAAAAAAAGATCATCGCCCGCTGTATCGCTCTTGGTCGCCCTGCGATCACCGCGACCCAGATGTTGGAATCGATGATCACCGCGCCCGCCCCAACTAGAGCCGAAGCGTCCGACGTCGCCAACGCCGTGTTCGACGGCACCTCCGCGGTGATGCTCTCGGCCGAGACCGCCATCGGTGCCGACCCAGCTCACGTGGTGGCCACGATGGCCCGAATCGCCACGCACGCCGATCAGGAGTTCAACTACGACCATTGGGGCAAGGATCTGCGGCGCGAGCATCTCACCGAACGGCAGGGGACCGACTCGGCGGTCACCGACACGATGACGATGGCCACCTGGCAGGCAGCCAGGGAAATCGGGGCCAAGGCCATTGTGTGTATTTCGCGCTCTGGTTTTACCGTGCGAGCGATAGCCCGCTTCAGGCCCGAAGCCCCAATCCTCGGGTTCAGTCCCGAAGAGCGAACGATTCGTCAGCTCACGATGAGCTGGGGGGCCACACCGATCAAGATCGACCGTATCGACGACAACGCCACATCGGTCACGAAGGCTCTGGAGCTGGCCAAAGCCCAGGGCCATATCCGTACCGGTGACGTTGTGGCGGTTCTCGCCGGCAGTACAGCGAACATCGGTGCCACCGACTCGCTGCGCATGGTCAGGTGCCCCTGATCGGCCTAACGATCATGGGGATCTGATACCTGATGTCACCGCCGTTGCCGTCCGACAGGAACCACCGTGGTCTCGGCCTGGTCGGGCGGGCCATAGGCGCATTTGACCGCTGGCGGCACCGGCCGGTCACTGCGTTTGTGTTGTCTGGCGGCGGCAATCTCGGATCCGTCCAGGTGGGAATGCTTCAGGCATTGAGTGAACATGGCGTCCGTCCTGATCTCATCGTCGGTTGTTCGGTCGGCGCAATCAACGGCGCAGCCTATGCCGCCGAGCCCGATGGACGAGGTGTCGAGAGATTGACGAGGATCTGGACCCGGCTGGCCGACGGTGAACCCGACCTCATGCCGTCCTCACGATTCACCCATCCAACCGTGCAGATGGCGCGAAAAGGCGAGTCGATTCACGATCAAGGTGCGCTGGAACAGCTGCTGAACGAAGAGCTGGCCGCCACCACGTTTGCCCAATTGACGATTCCGTTCAGTTGCGTGGCCACCGACATCGAAACCGCTGACGAAGTGTGGTTCGACAGCGGCCGATTGATCCCGGCCGTATTGGCCTCTGCGGCTCTCCCTGCCGTGTACCCGGCTAGAAGTTATGCCGGACGCACGCTCATTGATGGCGGGGTGCTGCGAGAGGTGCATACCGAGCAGGCGGTCGCCCTGGGTGCGACCGAAATATACCTGCTCCATGTTGGTCACCTGCAGGGGCGAGGCATGGACGTTCAACGCCCGTTTGACGCGGCGATGCGGGCCTATTGGACCGCTCGGCGTTTCCGCCTCGCTGAAGATGTACGCCAGTTACCCGATTCCTGTCGGGTGCACAACATGCCGGCAGGAAGCAGCCCGATGCTGCGGTTTGACGATTTCACGAAGGGCCCGGAACTAATCGAGTTGGCCTACGAGGCCAGCAAGAGTTTCCTCGAGACGGGAATGTCCCCTCGGCCGGTCAGCGGCCCTCGTTCGGCCGATGTCGAAGAGCCCACCGAGGATGACATCAAAGGGCAGTTCGCCGATCAGACCGATCTCGATGCGTTCGGCGCCCTCGGATAATCGAGCGCCGGCAGACTAGTTGGTGGTGAGCTCACCACCGAGGTAGGCGGCAATGACATCGGGGTTCTTCTGAACGTCTTCAGGCACGCCTTCCGCGATCTTCTGGCCGAAGTCGAGCACCATGATGCGATCGGCGATGTCCATCACCAAACCCATGTCGTGTTCGACCATGATCATTGCGATGCCAAGCTCACGTCGGATGTCGAGGA
Source organism: Acidimicrobiales bacterium (assembly GCA_965216355.1). Lineage (GTDB taxonomy): Bacteria > Actinomycetota > Acidimicrobiia > Acidimicrobiales > SZUA-35 > JAHELU01. The sequence goes on along the minus strand of CBDCFR010000013.1, from coordinate 3,580,583 downwards.
TGAACCGGGCCATGTCCTCGGTTTCTTCCTGGTTCATACCGGCTACAGGCTCGTCGAGAAGCAGCAACTCCGGGTCCATGGCCAATGCCCGTCCAAGCTCCACTCGCTTTTGTATGCCGTAGGGGAGGAGAGCCACCGGATGTTTGCGCCATGACTCGATTTCGAGGAAGTCGACGATGTCCTCCACCTGTCGGCGGTGGGCCATCTCCTCCTTTTTCGCCGGCCCGAGCCAAAACGCTCCAGCAAGCCAGGATCGTTCCATCCGGATATGGCGCCCAAGCAGCAGATTGTCGAGCACCGTCATCTGCGGGAACAACTCGATGTTCTGAAAGGTACGGGCGATTCCGAGTTCGGCCACCTTGTCGGGCCGGATACCCATGATCGACTCACCCTTCCACAAGATGTCGCCCTCCTGAGGGCGATACACCTGGGAGACGGTGTTGAAGATCGATGTCTTACCGGCGCCGTTTGGACCGATGATGGAGAACAGCTCACCTTCGTTCACGTGGAAGGAGACATCGTTGATGGCGGTCACACCGCCAAAGCGGAGAGTGATGCCATTAACCTCGAGAATCTTTGTTGTCACTTCGAACCCCTTCTGTCCCAGACAGCAGATGAGAGCGGACGATATTTCGGCGAAGGCCGAACCTCGGTAAGTAATGCCTCCGGCATTACGACAGCCACCGCTTCCTTCGTTTGTAGTGTTTCACGTCTTTGAAGCTCTTGCGCTCCTCGCCTTCCTCGTGTGAGTGGAGGCCAAGGTAGAACTCCTGTACGTCTTCGTCGTTGCGCAGCTTCTCGGCGTCGCCGTCCATCACGATCTTGCCGGTCTCCATGATGTAGCCGGAGTTGGCAATTGATAGGGCCATGGCGGCGTTCTGCTCGATGAGCAAAACGCTGGTGCCCTCAGAGTTGATATCCCGGATCACATCGCGTACCTGCTCCACCAGCAGGGGAGCGAGGCCGAGGGAAGGCTCATCGAGAATGAGGAGCTTCGGTTCCGCCATGAGCGCACGACCTATGGCCAGCATCTGCTGCTCACCACCGGACAGATAGCCGGCGGTCTGATTGTGCCGCTCCTTGAGGACCGGGAACAGCTCCATGATCCGGTCGTAGTTTTTCTTTTCATTACTTCGGTTGGTGAAGGCGCCGGTTGCCAGATTCTCATCAACCGAAAGTTCGGCGAAGATGCGGCGTCCTTCCATCACCTGTGAGATCCCATTGGCCACAATGTCGGATGGCTTGGAATGGGTGATGTCCTTGCCTTTCCAGGTGATCGAGCCTTTGGTCGTCTCACCTTCATGAACATCGAGGAGGCCGGTGATCGCTCTCGACGTGGTGGTCTTGCCTGCGCCATTCGACCCAAGTAGAGCCACGATGTCACCATCGGGCACCTCGATCGAAAGGCCCCTCAAGACCAAAATGACTTCGTTGTAGACAACCTCTAGGTTGGCGACTTCGAGCACGGGGTTCTCCTCAAGTGGGTGGTGGCCGGGGGCGCCCGACCAGTGTGGTCGGGCGCCCCTAGTCCACCGAATTACTGGTTAGACGGGTCTACGATCAACCGCTCGGGGTGATGCAGGGTCCGTCGAATTCGTAGCCGGCGGCAACCGAGCCGACGTAGTCCTGCTCAAGCGGGATCATGCCGGTGCTGCCGGGGTTGTCGGCTGTTGCTTCGCCGGTGCTGATCACGTTGAACGCCGTGGCGTCCACGTCGTAGATCCAGCTGGAGCGCACAACGGCTTCGTTGTAGTCGTTTGGCCATGACTGGTTGGCCGACAGGCCACCGAAGTCGACCTCAAGGCCGGAGGTGGCCAGTGCCACCATATTGGCTCGGGTGAGATCACCCTGGTCGATGGCGGCAGTGATCAACGCCTCAGCCATCATGCCTTCGATCCAGCCGGTGGTGTACACATCGGAGATGTTCAGATCGGGACGACGAGCTGACATCTCGGCAACGAGAGTCTCCATCTCGGGAATTCCCGGGGTGGCCCACGGTGCCTGATACTGCGACTGGAAGTAGTACTGATCGAACTCGGCAGCAAAGTCGCTGGAGAGGTGGACCAGGTAGTTGAACGACGGGCTGTTGCCTGACCAGTAGCCTTCAAAGCCCTGGGACACGGCGTTGCCGAAGATATCGAGCGTCTCACCGGGGGTGAGCGTGGTCCACACCATGGTGGCGCCGGAGCTGACGAGTTCGGCGATCACACCGGTTCGGTCGTCACCGGCAACGGCGCTGACGCCGTCGTACACGATGGGAATACCCAGTTCTTCGGCGACGAGCTCGGCGCCGGCGGCACCGTCCTCGCCGTACTCACCGGGGCGGGACAGAATTGCCAGTGACGGCTCAAGGCCCTGGCCTTCCACATAGCCCTTGAGCCACTCCACACCGTTCATCGACTCGATGCAGTAGGTGGTCTGCTTCTCCAGAATGGCGGAACCAAACTCGGGATCCGGCCACAGTGAGGCCCAGCTCAGTGGGATGGTGAGAACGTTGTCGTCGGCAGCCTGCTCGGCAATGGCGGCGGTGATCGGAGAACCGGTGTTCTCGGTGATCATCAGCACGCCGTCCTCGGACTCCTGCGCCAGAGTCTCGTAGTTCTGGATACCGATGTCGGTCTGATAGCCGGAGTCGATGACCACGGGCTCAACAGTCCAGCCCTGATAGCCTCCGGCCTCGTTGAAGACCTCCCAGTACACTTCCTGGGCGGCCACAATCTCGGAGACGAGCGAGGCGAACGGTCCGGACAGGTCGGCGTTGAGGCCAACTCGGATGACCTTGTTCTCAGCGTCGACGCCGAAGTCGGTGGCTACTTCGCCGCCTTCTTCCATGGCGTCATCGTCGGAGTGATCTTCCTCGTCCTCCATGGCGTCTTCGTCTTCTTCCATGGCTTCATCCTCGGAAGAATCTTCGGCGCTTGTGTCAGCTTCATCGGCTTCGTCATCGCCACCGCCGCAAGCGGCAGCGACCATGGCGAACACCATGAAGAGTGTTAGCAAATATCGGAATAGTTTCATAGTTGGTTTTCTTTCTCCCCTTCCGGGATATCAGAGCACAGAGACTGTGCTCGCTTCCTCAGATCAGTTGGTTTACCAGGTCTTGGTGCCTTATGGGTGGCACCCCTAGTAGCTGAAGGGCCAGCCCTTCCAGTAGTTGCGGATTCGGATCCAGATACCAAAGAGACCTAGCGGTTCAAAGATCATGAACAGAATGATCAACAAACCGAAGATCACGAAGTTCCAGAGAAATACGCTCATCGGCCATCCAGGTGAGGCCGGAGTTAACGAAATCGGGCCGAAATCGCCGGAGCCCTCGGTCAACATCAAATTGGCGAATGCGGCAACAACGCCGTCGCCGGTTACCTGCTCGCCCAGCCATTCGGTGAAACGTTTCACCACCTCAGGCGTGAGCTCCACAAAGATCGTGCCCAGGATCGTTCCGGCGATTGTTCCGGCTCCTCCGATGAGGAGGATGGCGATGAAGTCGACTGATAAGAACAGCGACCACTGCACAGGTGCCACCCGTCCGTTGTAGGAGGCGAACAGCGCACCGCCGATGCCGGCGTAGAACGAGCTGATGGCGAACCCGATCAGCTTGTAGCGGAACTCCGGCACACCCATGACCTCGGCCGCGATGTCGCGATCGCGGATGGCCTGAAGGGCCCGCCCGGTGCGAGACCGGATGATGTTCTTGGCCAACACGGCGAACACGATGAACAGCGCCATCAGGAAGAAGAACTGCTTTTGCTCTTCGGATAGATGAATCAGCCCGAACCAGGTGCCGTCCTCCATCATGTCGACGAGCGGCACCTCTTCCTTCCAGAACTTGAACTCCAACGGTGGCCACTTGCGGCCCGACTCGAAGTCTCCGGCATACTCCGGAAGCATTCGCCCAAGGTGCAGACCGATGAACACAAGGCCGATTGTTGCGATCGCCAGGTACAGGCCACGTACTCGGACCGCAGCCGGCGACACGAGCATTCCGACGAGGGCGGCCACAATGCCCGAAGCCGGAAGCCAAATCCACATCGGTAACCCGAGGCCACATTGGCCGGCGTCTTCCGCCAGACCGATGTTGTCGTGGAACGGCACACACTGGACGAGGCCGTCACCATTGCCGCCGAGGGCGACGGCGGTGTAGGCACCGACCCCCATGAAGAAGGCGTGACCGATGGACACCTGGCCGGTTACACCAACCAGGATGGTGAAGCCCAGGGCAGCGATGCCCAGTGGAATCATGTTGGTCACCGGGTTCAACCAGGTTCCGCCGAGGAAGAACTCGGGAATCGCGCTCAGGACCGGAGCGCCAAGCACGGTGAGCGTGGTCAACAACAGCAGGATCGCCATCGCCACCTTCTGAAAGTAGGTGGGAAGAATGGCTGCATCTTGTTCGTAGGCAGTACGAAGTAGAGGTCGTCTAAACATAATGCTCACACCCTCCGAATCTCAGGTGTGCCGAACAGGCCGTAGGGTCTGACCACCAGAACAATCAACATCACCAGGTATGGAACGATCGTGGAGTAACCCGAGCCGAGCACGTTGTTGTACTGCGACAGGTACTGCCCGGCAAACACTTCGGCTGCTGCGATCATCATGCCCCCGTAGATCACTCCTACCACGGAGTCGAGACCCCCGAGCACGATGACCGGCAACACACGGAAGGCGAGAATCGGGTGAATCTCCTGGCTGACCGAGCCACCAGGTGGGAACGGGGCCATGCCGTAGGCCACGCCGGCCAGAGCGGCGAGAGCAACACCAAGCGCCCAGGCAATGGCGAACACTCGTCCAACATTGATTCCCTGGGCCATCGCCGCTTCCTGATCGAACGCCACGGCCCGCATTGCTACACCGAATCGCGATCGGTAAAACGCCAACACCACAACACCGGAGATCAAGGCCATGATCAGCGCCGCCACATACGACTTCGGAATCAACGCCTCCTGCCAGGTCCACGAGTTCGCACCCCATGGGACGCCGAGGCTACGACCCTCAAGGGCGGTGGCGTCGATGTTGAAGGGGCGAATCGCGAATTCGATACCGAGTGTGATCACGGCCATTGCGAAGAGCGGTTGGCCGATCATTGGGCGAATGGTCAGCCTCTCGATGACCAATCCCAACAGCGCCGCAATGATCAGCGTAAAGGCCAAGTTGAGTAGCCAGATCCACCAGCTGGGTGGGCCATCGGTCTCCGGGCCGGCCAGCGGGTTACCGAACGGCAGGAACGGAAGACCTCGATCGCTGATCAGGATTGACATGAACATGGCTCCGGCCATCGACAACGCACTGGCGGCGAAGTTCAACACCTGAGTGCCTTTGAAGATGATCACGAATCCAAGCCCCATCATGATGTAGATCGCTCCGAGGGCGATCGCTTTCACGAAGGTCTGGATGAATGTGGCGAAAGTCGCCGCAACAATAAAGTCCATTTAGTACATCGACTCCACGAGTTCGCCGAACAGGTCCATCATCGCCGAGCGCTTCAGCTTCTGGGTTGCTGTGAGCTCGCCGTCCTCATGATCAAGTTCCTTGGGAATCATGCGGAACTTCTTGATCTGCTCGACCCGGGCGAACTTCTCGTTCGTCTCGTCGACCAGTTTCTGCACCAACTCGATAACCTCGGGTCGCTCCGTGAGGTCTCGGTAGGTGGTGTACGGGATGTTCTTGCGGAGAGCCCAGTCACCGACGGTGTCGAGCTCGATCCCGATGAGGGCGGTCAGATATTTACGAGCGTCTCCGACGACCATCGCCTCTTTGATCATGGGCGAGGCCTTCAGACTGTTCTCGATCTCCGATGGTGAGATGTTCTTGCCACCGGACGTGATGATGATGTCCTTCATCCGGTCGACGATCTTGACATGCGTGCCGCCGACCCACTCGCCGACATCGCCGGTCTTGAGCCAGCCGTCTTCCGTAAAGGTTTCGGCTGTCTTGTCGGGCTTGTTCCAGTAGCCCTTGAACACACCGGGGTGTTTGGTTTGAATCTCGTTGGTGCCGTCTTCGAGCCGGAGGCCGATACCCTCGTAGGGCTCGCCGACGGTGCCGAGTTTCAGCCGGCCGGGATAGTTGCAGGTGGCGACGGCGCTGTTCTCGGTCATTCCGTAGAGTTCAAAGACTTCAAGGCCGATGCCCATGAAGAACTGAAGTACCTCGGGGGCGATCGGCGCGGCGCCGCTCGACGCCCGTCGGCAATGCCGAAGCCCGACCCGCTCCTGCAGCGCTCGGAACACGAGGGGGTAGAAGAGCCAATGGAGGGCTCGGCTGGCCATGGTGTGATTGCCGCCGTTCTCCACCTTGGCTTTGCCGATGTAGTCGGCTGCCTTGAGGCCGGTACCGAGAACGGCCTTCTTGAAGCGGCTGGCATCGCCGCCACGAATGATCACGCCGGCGTGCAGACGCTCCCAAATGCGCGGCACCGCGAAGAACAACGTGGGCTGAACCTCACGCAGGTTCTGCGAAACGGTCTCGATCGACTCGGCGAAGTTGAGCGTAGGGCCACCGGCGAGCATCGTCCAAGTGGAGAAGATGCGCTCCGCCACGTGGCAAAGTGGAAGGTAGGTGAGGATCTGATCGTTCTTGTTCGGCGGTTTCTTGTCGGGGTAGGCGTCGACCTCACCAATCACCTTTTCAATGGCGTAGTCGGCGTTGGCATTGGTGAGCATGGCCCCCTTGGGCGGCCCGGTGGTGCCTGACGTGTAGACGAGGGTCATTACATCGTCGGCTTCGGCGGCGGCCATACGGGCAGCCACAGCACCCGGGTTGGCTTCCCGGTGTTTGCGTCCGACCTCCAGGAAGTTCTCCCAGAACACGAGCCTCTCGTCTTCGAACCCGGCGAAACCGCGCGGCTCACAATAAATGAGGTTGCGAACGTTCGGGATCTGCGACGGATCCATGTCGAAGACCTTGTCGGCCTGCTCCTGATCCTCGGCGAGATGTACAACCGCGCCGCAGTCGTTCAGGAGGTACTCGACTTCAGCCATCGGATTGGTGGGGTAGAAGCCCACGGTGATTCCTCGAACGGCCACAGTGGCCAAGTCGAGGATGATCCATTCGGGCCGATCCTCGGCGTGGATCGAGACCCGGTCACCAACCTCAACGCCAAACTCAAGAAGGGCGTGCGCCGCGAGCTCGATGAGCTCCCACGTTTCAGCCCAGGTGTACTCCTGCCAGATGCCGTAGTCCTTCTCACGCAGTGCAATGTGATCAGGGTCGGATGTTGCCCATTCCTTGGCTCTGGCCGCAACGGTGCGGTAGCTGGATCCTGACGTGCTGGACGCCGGATTTTCCTCCACCAATGTCATTCTGCCTCCCCTCGACATGGCCTGCCCGGCCGCAGCCAAACTTAGCAGTACCTGGTTACTCAGTCGTATGTTTGCTCGAATTGATACCGATCCTTCGCATACGCCGCGACAGTAGGTATCAAATGAGAGCAATGCCAAAATGTAAGAAGCTCACCTGTCCCTGTCAAACTCAGTTCCGCTCCGCGGGACCGCTGTTAGCCGGCGGGCTGCGAAGGGTCGACCCGCACCGTTCGGTGAACGGCTCGGTGTTGGATCGATAACCTTGTTCTATGTCGAATGTGAACCTTTCCCCCGGTGGATTGCCGGAGACCGTCCTACCGGCCGAACCGGCCACCGTGGCTGAGCGATTGGCGGCCGCCGATGCCTTGCCGCTTGATCAGCAACGGGAGGCGGTGGCTGCAGTGGTCGCTGATAATCCTGCGAGCCTCGACGCCTGGGCCCAGATCGGCGATTTGGGTCGGGATGTCATCGAGTCGTATGCCGCATACCGCGTCGGCTATCACCGTGGGCTTGATCGACTGCGGCAGAACGGCTGGAGGGGAAGCGGCCATGTGCGTTGGGAGCACCCAACGAACCGTGGCTTTCTGCGGTCGCTGTATGGATTGGCGCGCTCAGCTGCGGCGATAGGCGAAACCGAGGAAGCCGAACGCTGCTCCATCTTTCTGCGACAGTTGGATCCGGCCTGGGATCAGGTCGAAGCAACTCTGTGACCGAGGCCGGCCACCTTGAGCCGGGAGTCGTTGGCGCGGTTCTGTGTGGTGGTCGCTCCAGCCGGTTCGGCTCCGACAAGGCGCTTGCTCCGACCGGCGATGGAACCATGGGCCAACGTGTGGTTGACGCTTTGCGTGGCGCCGGTGTGGATCCGGTGGTGGCTGTCGGAGGGGATGCCGGCGCGGCTCTTGGTTTGATAACGGTGCCCGATCGCTGGCCGGGGCTGGGCCCTCTTGGGGGTTTGGCCACCGTTCTTCGTTGGGCTCGGCAAGGAGATGTGCTCGTCGTCCCGTGTGATCTGCCGTTGCTCGACCAGGAGACCGTCTCGCGGCTACTTGAAGCGCGAAGGAGGATACGTCAACAAGTTGGCCCGGAGGCGGCGCAGGCGATCGTTGCCGCGGTTGACGGGGAGCCCCGCCACTCACTGGCGATCTGGCCTGCGGGGCAGGCTCGGACCGTTCGTCGTCTCGTCGACGATGGAGAGCGGCGTTTTCGGGCCGCCCTCGATGTAATTGGATGGGCGCCCGTGGAAGTGCTGCCGGCGGGACTGGATGACGCCGACACCCCTCAGCAGTTGGGTGAGCTGCTTGATCGCTCCGAGAGCGGGTTGCCTACGGGGGCCTCCGGCGCCCCGTCTGACGACCGTGGTGACGGCGACTAACTTGAGTCAGGTCCGACAAGTTCAGCGTCGAACTGGTAGCGTTGAGCTGACTACTTCTGGGATGTTTCGCTCCCGCACTGCCGGGCCCCATCCCGCTTCCCTCCGTGATTGAACTCGTAACCAAGACGCCTCAGCTTGCCTCCGCGCTGGAGATCGCTGTCGGCGGCGACCGCTATGCGATCGACACCGAGTTTCACCGGGAACGCACCTACTACCCCCAAGTTGCGTTGATTCAGCTGACTGTTGGCGAGGCTATTTGGCTGATCGATCCGCTCGAAGTAGACCTCGCGCCGCTGGCGGAGCTGCTCAACAGCGACGGTGTTTGCATCGTCCACGCCGGGGTGCAGGACTTGGAAGTGCTCGAGTTGGCCTGCGGCACAGTCCCGAAACGGATATTCGACACTCAGATCGCAGCCGGTTTCCTCGGCATTGCGACAGGTTCGTTGTCGTCGATCCTTGATCGATTCCTCGACGTTGATCTTCCGAAGGGCGATCGTCTCACCGACTGGCTGCGTCGTCCGCTGACCGATGACCAGATGCGGTACGCCGCATCCGATGTGGAGTATCTGCTGCCGCTGACCGATGTCTTGATGTCGCAGCTGGAGGAACTTGGTCGTGTGGATTGGGCGACCGAGGAGTGCGACCTGCTCCTCTCTCGGCCGCGTACCCGTCGCGCTCCGGATGAGGCGGTCCTTCGGATCAAGGAGGCTCGTGGGCTCCGAGGCAAGTCGATGCGAGTGGCCACGGCGGTGGCGGCTTGGAGGGAGCGCAAGGCCGCCGAGCTGAACGTTCCGCCTCGCCAGGTGCTTTCCGATCTTGGCGTCGTGGCCGTGTCACAACAGGCTCCGGAAACGGTCAAGCAGCTGAAGATGCTGCGCGGGGTCGACAATCGGCATCTGCGCAATGGAGCGCCAACCGAGATCCTCGATGCGGTTAAGGTCGGCATCAAGTCCAAGAAGACGCAGGAGCGGTCTGCGCGAGCACCTGAGCTTCCGCGCCATCTTCGGCCCGTGGTCACGCTGGTAACAGCTTGGGTTTCGCAGCTGGCTCGCGACAACCGATTGGACCCTGCGTTGCTCGCCACCAGGTCAGACGTGGAAGGCCTGTTGCGTGGAGATCCCGAATGTAGGCTTCACGAGGGCTGGCGACAGGAATTGGTCGGGAGACCCATCGCCCAGTTGGTCGCCGGAGAAGCCGCAGTGGCGTTCGACGGAGACGGTCACCTGGTCTTGGAGGCGAGAAGCGGACGGCCACTGGTGCAGCGGGATGACCAATAGATCCGTGAATTTCGACTAGAATGGGTGGGCGAAGGTTTCGCCAACATCAAGAAGTCAGCGTAGACTGAACGGTAGATCATAGAGCTGGGGCCTATCGAACATACCGATTTGTCCCGCAATTCGAGAGTTTCAGGAGTGTCCCATGAAGAAGGGGCGTCATCGTCGATATGAAGAGGCGCGAGCGCTGAAGCGTTCCCGTGATGGAGACGACATCGAGTCGTTGATGGATCGCCTTGATGAGGATCCTTTTGATCTCCCGACCACCGCTGAGGCCGAACAGGTGCTGAATGGCGACGACGTGGAGGCGTACGACTAGACCTCGACATGTCTGAGGGCATCTCAGCCTCGTCGAGGCTGCCTTCAGGTTCATGCCCGCGGTTATCGGTTCACTTCTCTGTTTGATCCAGGATCTCACCTAGTTTGATGATCTCGGATTCATAGACCACACCAACGAACGTGCCTGACTGATCGACGACGGCGAGTTGATCGGCGCCTATCTGATCCATGGCGGCCATAGCGTCGCGCAGTCTCCAGCTTGGTCTTGCGATAGGCGCATCACCGTTGAGTACCTCGGATATCGGTGTGTTTTCCCACTCGTCCCGTTCCACCCGGGAGGCCAGTTCAACAGAGCAAAGACCGAGATAGTCCGGGCCGTCAACCACCGGTACAGCGCGTTGACGGCGTCCGATGGCGTGTACCCACATGAACTCCGACACCGTTGCGTCGGACGGTACGGTCATGACGTCGGTGGTCAGGGCGGCACTTATCGGCAGGGTCAGGCGCTCCTCCAAGTGACCAAGTCGCTCAACCCGCTGGCCTGAGGAAACGGACGCTGGTCCAGCCACGAGCTGGGACACGGCTGCGGCAACCAACGCCGGAACCACGGCTGCGCCACGACTTGATTCGGCGACGAACATGACCGCGGCGATGGGGGTGCGGTACCCGGCGGCCAGGAATGCGGCCAGCCCGAGGAAAGGCCAGATGGTTGCGTTGTGGGCCCAGCCAAGATCCTGGAGGCCGTCGCCAACCAGGCGCCCGAAGAGTACCCCCTGAATGGCCAACGGAATGAAGAGGCCTCCGACGCCACCGGCTCCAACTGTGGCAAGTGTGGCCGTTCCCCTAAGAAAGAAAACCGCCGTAATCAGAAGCAGCGCCGGGCTTTCCTCGAGCCATTCGACAATACGAAGACCCGGACCTAGTGTCAGCGGCACGTCGAACCAGATGTCGGACAGAACTGCGAGCACGCCCAACAGAACCCCACCGACGACAGCCAGATGCCAGGGTGAATACTGCGTACGCAAGCCTTTGGCCCACCGGATCGTCCAGGCAAACCACCGTCCACCTAACCCGGCCCCTACTCCGATGGCTACGGCTCCCAGCAGGTCGCCGACCCCGACGTCATCTTCGATCGTGAAGCCCAACGCGGAGTGGGCTTCGACAAACGGCACCAGCACGAAGGTCAGGTAGCTGGCGGCCGACGCCATCAAGGAGGGGAGAAGGGCGCGATGGACGACGTCATCTCGATAGGGCGACTCCAGGGCGAAGATCAGGCCGGTGGCCGGCGCTTGAAACAACGCCGATACTCCGGCCGCCGCTCCTGCGGTAAGAAGCAGTTTGGCGCTACCCCGCCCAAGCCACCGTTCGACTCGTTTATGGGTCCACAGACCGATCGAGGACCCGAGGTAGACCGACGGGCCCTCAAGGCCGACAGCGCCGCCGGAGCCGATCGTTGCGGCACCGGCACCGAGCCTGGCCAGCAGCGGTCGGGCTTCGATCTCGGGGCGGTGGGAGTGAAAGGCGTAGATGTACTCGTCTGAGGTGGAGGGACTGCAGCCGCCGCCGGCGTATCGCAGGATCGCAACCGTTGCCAGCAGACCAATCAGCGGAGCGACCGCTTGGGCAGCCAGGGGCAGGTGAAAGAGTGGCTCAAGCAGAAGCTCCACCACAAACGCGTCGAACAAGGCGACGAGCAGACCCACCGCAATCCCCACGCCGATCGAGACCGCCAGAAGCTGGCTGGCGTGGCGCTCGGGCAAGGTCCGGCGAACGTGGGTGACCAGCTCCATGTAACTAGGTGATGGTCACCGGCGTCACGCGGTTGGCGGCCATCTGGGCTTTCATGGCCACCGACAGCTGCTGGTAGACGTCGCGGCCAACCATCTCGGTGAGTTCATCGGCCAGCGTCTCGAATACCGGTGATGCGGCCACATAGGCTTCGTCTTCCTCGATACACCACCAATTGAAGTCATTGCCGCCGGCGCCCCAGTCGCGTCGTTGCCATGCCCGGACGAGAACAGTTTCGTGACCGTATTCATCGGTGTGGATGTCAAGATGAATCGGAACCTGCCAGCAGACGTCGGGCTTCCAATCCATCGGTCGTTCACCAGCGGCCAGCGCACCGCGATGAAGCGCACAGCCGCCACCACCGTCGAAGTCGTGACGATTCAAGAAGATGCAAGCGCCTTTCACTTTCCTTGTGATCCAGTCGCCGTTCTTGTTCTTCTTGAACGGGCCGCCCTTGGACTCGGCCCGGCCCATGAACTGCCAGTCGTCCTCAGTTAAGCGGCTCGCAAACCCGGCCACGTTGGTGCGGTCCTCGCGATCGATTAGGTGAGCGCCGTGTGTGCAACAACCGAGCGTTTCGGTGTGGTCGGGTTCGACATCGATCGAACGACAGCCGCGACCGTAGATGCACGAATAAGACGACAGAAGGAACGTGGTGTCGAACAGCCAGGTGGTGTTCTCGGCCGTGTCCTCGATCGAGTACCAGACACGTCCGTCTTCGGGATGATCCACCGCATGAGGTTACCGCAAAGTTGGTGGTGAGTAGCGGCTGCCGGGGCCAAATATCCTCCTTCTACGCAAACAAACGCTTGGCGGTGTGGAGGACTGTTGTGAACGATCGGTTGGAAGACATTCAGATGCGGTTGGAGGGAATAAGCGAGGAGCTGGGCGACCTTTCGCTGGATCTGCTCCGGGAGGCCATGGAGGCGGGAGCGACACAGCGCCCACCGCTCGACAAGGTCATTGCCCGAGCGCGGCGCTCGGTTGACAAGGCGGCAAATCTACTGGGCAGCGAGCACTAGGGCGACTGCTCGGTCACGCTCCGGGTTCGACTAGGCGATTGACGAGTCGGGCTCGGGACCAACATCGTGAAGCAGGCCGGTGGCCACCTGGCGATCGGAAGTTCCGTTCAGTTGGTTGATCCGCTTGGCCAACGTGACAAGGCGGGCGAAACTCTTGTTGTCAAACCTGAAGGCGATTCGGTGCAGATCGACGTTGTCGTCATCCCGCAGTTCCGCCTTGGTGGTCTCGATCGGGGCGATCGCGCCCTCGGCCACAATGTCACTGAACTCGCTGTTCAGGGTTGCAAGCGCGTCATCCGTCAGGGAGTTCTGCATCCGCACGACCAGCCTGTTGCCGACGTACCGAATGGAGTGATAGCAGGAGTAGAAGTGACAGATGTAGTCGACGGCTTCAGTCGCGTCGTGGGTGTGGAGGTAGAGATCACTGTCGTGATCGGAGATCATTCCCCGCTCGCCGAGCTCCTTGCCGACGAACTCCCGCCAGCCGTCCCAATAGGTGGAGCCGTTGTGATCCAACATGACAATCGGAACCGGATAGCTCTTTCCGGTCTGGACGAGCGTCAAGAGTTCGAATGTCTCGTCCATGGTGCCGAACCCGCCCGGAAGCAAAGTGAACGCGTCCGATTCCTTCATGAATGACAACTTGCGGGTGAAGAAGTAGCGAAAGCTTGCCAACTTCGGATCACCGGCGATGGCGGGATTGGCCTCCTGCTCGAAGGGCAACACGATGTTGACGCCAAACGAGTTCTCGCGACCGGCTCCCTCGATACCGGCGTGCATGATGCCGGGACCGGCCCCGGTGATGCTCATCCAGTTGCGTTCAGTCATCAGCCGCCCGAAATCCGACGCCAGCTGATAATCAGGGTGATCGGGTTTGGTGCGGGCCGAGCCGAAGATGGTGACCTTCGGCTGCTGGTCGTAGGGGGAGAAGATTCGCCAAGCGTTCAACATCTCGGCGATCGACTGGTTGGCGATTTTCAGCTCCAGTCGATCAACGTCATCCCGATCCATGTCGAGCACACTGACCATGAGGGCGCGGACAAGATCATCGTTGTTGTCGGTCCCGATCAGCTCGATGAGCGTACTGAGTTGCTGATCAATTGTCTCTTCGCCAAAGGTTCTTCGTGGTCTTGGTGGGTTCATGGTTCGCTTTCGAAACGTCTCGGTGGCGCCGTTCATTCCCTATCGACTGGCGCGGTACCTGATGTTACCGGCGGAACGATGACCCGCAGGCGAGGTGGCGCTCAGTTGACCAGCTCGTACAGCGTTGTCCGTTGGGCCGCGGTCCGACCAATCGATTCCGCGAGTTGGTGGAAGTCCTCCACCGCCACCTCTTGACCGTGGTCGGCACCGGCAGCGCGAGAGATGTTCTCGTCCATCAAGGTTCCGCCAACATCATTGCAGCCTGCCTGCAACAGCTGAGCCACACTTTCGAACCCGATCTTGACCCAGCCGGACTGGATGTTGTCTATGACCCCACGATAGGCGATACGGGCCACGGCGTGGACAAGCAGGTTCTCGCGGAACGTGGGGCCTCGACGGGCCTTCTTCTGGAGGTAGATGGGAGCGGCCATGTGCACAAACGGCAGTCCGACAAACTCGGTAAACCCTCCGGTCTCCTGCTGGAGATCCCGAGTGAGCAGGAGATGGCGAACCCAACTTTCGGGTTGCTCAACCGAACCGAACATCATGGTGACATTCGACCGGAGGCCGACCGAATGAGCGATCCGGTGTGCCTCGAGCCATTCCTCGGTCGTTAGTTTGTCGGGACAGAGAATCTCCCGGACATCGTCATCAAGAATCTCGGCCGCCGTGCCGGGCAGGGAGCGTAGGCCTGCGTCCACACATCGCCGCAGGTAGGTTTCAAGCGGCTCGCCAAGTCGTTTCGCGCCCTCGGTCACCTCGAGCGCGGTGAAGCCGTGGATGTGGATGCCGGGAGCGGCCTCTTTGACGGCCCGGCAAACCTCGATGTAGTAGTCACCGTCGAAGTCGGGGTGAATACCACCCTGAAGACAGACCTCGGTGGCTCCTTTTTCCCACGCCTCGATCACGCGTTCCTGCATCTGCTCCAACGAAAGCAGATATGGGTTTCCTCGCAGATTGAGGCTGAGCGGCCCCTTCGAGAACCCGCAGAATCGGCACTTGAAGGTACAGACGTTGGTGTAGTTGATGTTGCGATTGACAACGTAGGTCACCGTGTCGCCGACGGCTTCGCGTCGTAGCTCGTCTGCCAACGCTGCAACGGCCGTTACCTCGGGACCGCGGGCACGGAACAGGGTGAGCAGCTCATCGAAGCCGGTTTCCTGGCCAAGCCTGACGCCTTCGATCACCTCGCTGACCGGGCCTGATATCGGCTCTGGTCGCCCGATCAGGTTGATTGGCGATACCGGAGCGCCCGAGTACCACTGCGTGGAGCGATCACCGGTGAGAACCACGTCGGCCCCGTCGGTTCCCTTCTTGACGAACTCGGCCTTCTCCGGGAACACTGCGCCTGGATCGTCGCGGCCCAGGCCCTCGGAATCCGACCGGTCGAGCACGGGAAATCGATTGTCAGCGTGGAGCCACCGGAATGGTTCAAGAGCGAACTCCGGGTAAATAGTCAGTCGTGGAGCCAAAGCGAACTCGTGAGCTTCGGTCACCTCGCGCAGTCGGTCAAGGCTCGGCCAGGGACGCTCCGGGTTTACGTGGTCGGCCGTCACCGGCGACACGCCGCCCCAGTCGTCGATGCCGGCTTCAATTAGCGGCCCGAAATCGTCAGACAGATTCGGCGGCGCCTGGAGGTGAATGTTCGCAGGCAATATCAGCCGAGCCAACGCAATAGCTCGAACGAACTCCTCTTCCGGGCACGGATCCGATTTCCACATGGCCGTTCCAGCCTTTGGCAGGAAGTTCTGAACAATGACCTCCTGCACATGACCATGACGCTCGTGGCTCGACGCGATCGCCTGAAGTGCTTCGACCCGATCAAGCTCGCTTTCGCCGATGCCCACCAGTATTCCGGTGGTGAACGGTATGGCGAGCTCGCCCGCCGCTTCCAGAGTGGCAAGGCGTCGGTCGGGAGTCTTGTCGGGTGCATTGCGGTGGCAGTCGAGGTCGCCCCGCAACGACTCGATCATCATGCCCTGACTTGGCGCTACCGAGCGAAGCGCGGCCAGCTCATCCTTGTCCAAGGCACCGGCGTTGGCGTGGGGTAGAAGCCCGGTCTCGTCGCGGACCAGACGACACATTGCCACGAGGTAGTCGACAGTCGACTCGTATCCGTTGTCGGCCAACCATTGCTCCGCCACCGGATATCGAAGCTCAGGGCGTTCTCCAAGGGTGAATAGAGCTTCATGGCATCCGAGGCGCGCACCCTTCCGAGCGATTCTGAGAACCTCGGCAGCGGAGAGGTACGGCTGTTCGATGCGAGCCGGTGGTTGCGCGAACGTGCAATATCCGCATTGGTCACGGCATAGCTTCGTCAGCGGGATGAACACCTTGGGCGAATACGTCACCCTCCGACCGAAAGCGGCGTCTCGCACCGCCACTGCCCGTTTCAGCAAGTCGCTGGTCGCCATCCGGGTGAGGGCATGCCCGTCTACGGGCACAATTGTTGTGACATTCACTGAAGGGAGGTGTCCTTGGTAGCCGCTAGGTGAGAAGTAGCAGATTAGCGGCAACGGGGTGGGGAACAGAATCGAGGGTGACCTGTTACCGTTCTACCCCTCATGACGTGGACCATGTCCGAGCACGGCAAATCACTGGCGTTTGTTCTTGCCGCGATTCTCGTGGTCACGCTTGGCGTGTCCGGCACACTCGTCAGGCTGAGTCGAGAGGACCCGGCTTCGGCTGTTGACGACTCTCCGGCATTCGCTGTATCCGATGAACGCGACCCACGTGACGCCGTGGGGGAGTTAGAAGACAACAACGCCAACATCAACGAAGTCGTTTCAACGGATGACGTTCCGTTGATCGACCCATTCGAGGCCGACGATCGGTATCGCTGGCTTTGGGCCGATCCGTCGGCGATCAGAATGGTATGGGCCGACGGCGACGGTGTTCCCTACAGCCAGCTCGAGTCGGCCCGACAGGCATTGGAGGAAGGCGGCCCCCCTGTCCTGGCCATCGGCAATGGTGGAATCTTCCGGCCGGGCCTGATCCCGGCGGGACTCTACGTCGAGGATGGTGTGGAGATGTCGCCGATCAACCAAAACAAGGGTGAGGGCAACTTCCATCTTCAGCCGAACGGTGTGTTTGCCGTAACCGACGGCGAAGCGATGGTCGTGACAACAGCCGGCTTCGTCTCTCGGAGTTCGGCTGCCGGCGTCACGTCGGAGGTCCAATACGCGGTGCAGTCAGGTCCGATGCTGGTTGTGGCCGGCGAGGCCAATGAGCTGTTCACCCATCAGTCCAACTCGGCCAAGATCCGCAACGCCGTCGGGATTTCGGCTGATGGACGAGTTCTGCTCATCCAATCCGTGAAACCGGTGACGATGCGTGCCTTGGCCGATCAAGGGCTGAAACTCGGCGCGGTCGACCTTCTTTATCTTGATGGGACTTTGGCCCGCCTCGACGGAGTGACGCCCGGCAAATCGATCGGGCCGAACATTCCGCTGGCCACGATGATCGCCGTCGTCAATACCGACGCCAACTAACGGGCTGATACCGATGGCCTAGATCGCTTTGGTGCGACTTTCGAGCGTGTCGAGCACCTCATCGAAGCTCTTCGAGAAGCTGGACACTCCCTCGTCTTCGAGTTTGACCGCAACCTCCTCAAGATCAATGCCCAGCTCGCCAAGATCTTCAACCACCTGACGGGCTTCGTCGGGATTGGCATCGACCGTCCTGGCCAACGTGCCGTGATCGTCGAACGCCATGAGTGTGGCGTCGGGCAGGGTATTGACGGTGTTGGGCCCGATCAACGTGTCGACATACAGGGTGTCGGGGTACTCCGGGTTCTTTGTTGAGGTCGAGGCCCAGAGAGGACGCTGATAACGAGCCCCTCGGGCTTCGAGAGCCTGCCAACGGGGGCCGGAGAAGGTATCCAAGAACAGTTGATACGCCAGGTGGCCCTGCGCAATGGCGGCCTTTCCTCGAAGCGACAACGCCTTATCGGTGCCGATCTCCTCCAGCCTTCGGTCGACTTCAACATCGACCCGGCTTATGAAGAAGGACGCCACAGAGGAAATCGAGTCGAGCCGATCATCGCCGGACGCCTCCAAGCCACTGAGGTAGGCCTCCATAACCGCCTTGTAGCGTTCAAGCCCGAAAATGAGAGTGACGTTGATCGAGCGGGATTCGCCAACCAGGGTTTGGATAGCCGGAACGCCCTCGGCAGTGGCGGGAACCTTGATGTAAAGATTCGGGGCGTCGATACGGTCGTCAAGATCCCGAGCGGCCACGACCGTTCCAGCCTCGTCGTTGGCCAGCGACGGTGAAACCTCAACCGAGACGTAGCCGTCTTCTCCACCGGACGACTCGTGCACCGGCGTTAGGTGTTCAAGGGCTCGGTTGATGTCGCTGACGACAAGCCGCCAGTACGCTTCCTCAACCTCCGCTCCCGACTTGACGAGCGATCGTAGCTCATCGTCGTAATCGTTCGTGTCGGTCATGGCCTTGGCGAAGATCGACGGATTGGATGTCAGCCCGCGAACGCCGCGGTCGATCCAAGCCTGCATCTCGCCCCCGGTCAGCCAACCGCGGCGAAGGTTGTCCAGCCACGGACTCTGGCCGTATACGTCGTAAAGCTCATGCAAGCGGCCCATCTGTTTCTCCTTGTAAGGGGTGCTAAGGTGTGCGTCTTATTGCGGGTGATCTTCGTGGAAGGTAGTACCCGCGGAAACCTTGTTGAGTGATTGGATATTTCGTAGCCGACGTCTAGTCGAGGAGTGCTCGCGCCTTGGCGATGACGTTATCGACGGTCATCCCCAGTTCGGCCATGGCCGTCGAGCCTGGTGCGGAGGCACCAAATCGGTCTATTCCAACAGCGGCGTCGGCGTAGCGGTGCCACCCGAGGGTCACTCCAGCCTCAACGGAGACCGTAGGCACGGCATCAGGCAACACAGCTGCCTGTGCTTCTCGGCCGAGCGACTCAAATGCATTCCAGCACGGCATGGAGACCACCCGAGTCGGGACGCCATCGGAGCTGAGTTTGGCTGCGGCCTCGACGCAGATTGAGACCTCACTACCGGTGCCGATCAGAACCAGCGCCGGATCTTCAACGTCGACAACGGCGTAGGCCCCCTGGGTTGTCTTGGTGGCATCCGTGCCGGCAAGAACCGGGAGATTTTGACGGCTCAGGATCAACGCCGTGGGGCCGTCGTGGTCTACGGCCATGGCCCAGGCGCCGGCCGTCTCGATGGCATCGGCCGGGCGGATGACCTGCAGGTCGGGAATTGCCCGAAGGCTCATCACATGTTCAACCGGTTGATGCGTCGGTCCGTCCTCTCCGACACCAACCGAGTCGTGGGTCCAAACGAATACGCAACGGGCGTGCGACATGGCGGCCAGCCGAACCGAAGGCCGCATGTAATCGGAAAAGACGAGGAACGTTCCACCAATGGGGAGCACGCCGCCATGTTTGGCTGCGCCTACCAGCGCAGCTGCCATGCCGTGTTCGCGGACCCCGAAGTAGATCTGAGCGCCACCGCCGTTTTCCCGGCTCTGGACCTCATCGCTGATCTTGGTTCCGGTGTTTCCGGTGAGATCGGCCGAGCCTCCGATGACGGTTGGCGACGCTTCAGTCACAGCGGTGAGAACGGTCTGTGATGCCTTGCGTGTGGCCACACTGTCACCTCGCTGGAATTGGGTTGCCGCGGCGAGGGCGGTTGAGCCGGAACCAGCTCGGCTTCCGGCCATGGCCGCCGTCCACTGATCCTTAAGCGGCGAGCTTTCGAGCCTCTCGGACCAAGCCCGACGGGCGTCGGCGCCACGGCTTCCCGCCGCCCGGTACATATCGAGAACCTCGGCGGGCACGTAGAAGTTCTGGTCCTCCGGCAGTCCCATGACCCGCTTCGTCGCTGCGATCTCGTCGGCGTCGAACGGATTGCCGTGGGCCGAGTGGTGGTCCGTGAGATTCGGCGACGGGAAGCCGATCCGACTGCGAACCACAATGAGCGTGGGGCGGTCTTCGTCGGTCTTTGCTTGCTCAAGGGCGGCGGTCAATTCGTCGACGTCGTTGGCGGCCTCGCCAAGGTCAACCACGTCCCAGCCGTAGGACCGGAATCGACCAGGAGCATCATCGGAGAGGGCGAGATCGGTGTCGCCGTCGATCGTGATGTGGTTGTCGTCATAGACGGCGATCAGTCGCCCAAGCCCCAAGTGGCCGGCCAGCGAAGCGGCCTCGTGGCTAACTCCTTCGGACAGGTCGCCATCTCCGGCCATCACGAAGACGTGATGGTCACACAGATCCGAGCCGAACTTGTTGCGGAGAAAGCGCTCCGCCACGGCCATGCCGACGGCGTTGGCCAATCCCTGCCCGAGCGGGCCGGTGGTGACCTCAACTCCGGCGGTGTGACCGGCCTCGGGATGCCCCGGCGTTTTCGAGCCCCACTGGCGGAAGTCCCGGAGATCGTCGAGCTCCAGCCCGTGGCCGGTGAGGTACAGCATTGAATAGAGCAGGATCGACGCGTGTCCAATGGACAGCACAAACCGGTCTCGATCGGCCCACTGAGGATCATTGGCGTCGTAGCGAAGAACCCGCGTGTATAACGCATGAGCAAGGGGTGCCATCGCCATCGCCGTGCCCTGATGGCCGGAGTTGGCCTTCATCGGGCCATCGAGAGCCAGCGCCCGAATAACGTTGATGCCGAGCGCCTCGGTTTCCGGGGAGAAGGGGCGCTCTAGGTCGATATGCGATTCCTGTGGTTCCACCTAGGCCACGTTACCGGAGATGGCTGATAGTCGATAGCTCGGCAAGTCCGAATCCATTGTCCGGCTGCTCAGGCGAGGGTCACGATTGCGGTCGAGGGCCATCGACCGCCTGAATAGGGAGCCGGTGGTGAGACAAGACCAAGCGAGTTGGGGGTCAACATCTCCGACGCCGCGCTCACCAGATCATCGGCCGCACCGAGACCGAGGTTGGTGGCGACAATCATGACACCAGGTGAGCGAAGTCGGCCTTGGTGCTGACCGGCGATGACGTCACCGATTGCGGTCTCCGGATCGTGTCGATGAATCTGGACCCGGGTTGCGGTCGGCACCGCCCGCTCGAGTCGCAAGCTGTTGTCTTCGGGATCCGACGACGTCACCTGAACGAATCGACTCGTTTCGGCGGCCTCGTCGAGCAGTTCCACCATCAGCCGAGGCAGCTCGGGGGATGGGCCATCGCCGTCGTGGTCGGTCATCTCCAAATGATCGATAATCAGCTGACGTGCGGGTAGGCCTCCGAGTTCAAACACTTGTGAACCGCTGCCGGCCGTGATCGAGGTCGGAAGGCCGATAGGAGCCGCTCCGATGCTGGTGGACAATACGGGGTCCACATCGTGCAACACCACCCGGATCCGATCATGCCTGGTGATGCGCTCATGCTCGAACGTCAACACGCTCGAGCCGGAGCCTGCGCCGCCGAAGACAAACTCTGCGTCCACTTCCGACACCGAGAAACCTACGGGGAGGTCTCCCTCCATGAGCCCTGGTGCGTGCGAATCAACCGGAGGCTTTACGTCGATGGCGACGTCGGCGAGTGAGCAGACCGTCATGGATCCGGTGGGATCAAGAATCCGCCCACCGCCCGAGATCTGAGGCACTGACATGCAGACCGTGATGTCGCTTTGAAGGAGTGTGTGCATCCCGGCGACGACCGATTCAGCTCCGTATTGGTAACGGCCGGTGGCGGCAACCAGCAGCAGCGTGGGCGCAACCATCTGATCTTCGGCGATTTGGCCAACGATCTCAGCCAGTCCGTGAACCGGTTCGGGATGTTGAGTGGAGGCCGTGGCAAATCGAGCGTCGGGGGCCACGATCGGTCGCTAATTTACTCGACGGGAGGTAGCAGGGTGTAGGGCACCACCTGAGCTGGTCCGCCGTCGATACGGCAAGTGGCCAAAACGGTGCGGTAGTCGTCGAATTCGAGGTCGGCCCGCACCAGCCGGTAGTTGAACTTGCCGGGTTCGATCTGTAGCGGCTGAACGTTTCGGGCCAGTGGTTCGCCTTGCTCGGACTCATCGGCGTCAGTCGATTCGCCGAGGTAGTCGAACGTGACTTCCAAGGCTCCGAATTCCTTACCATCCGGTGGATTCCATACAAGGACGACGAGGTGAGGCGCCACTGTGACCGGTGGGACAGCCGGCGCCGGGGCGGAGAACTGGATGCCGGCCAAATCGATCCGGGTGGAAGGGCCTGGAACCGACCGAAGTTCGATGTCGTCCATGAACAACGCTGCAATGATCTCCATGAACTCGACGCTATCGAGTGATGGCCGCTCAGCGATGAGTGCTCTGGCGAAGAATCGAGGCGGTCAGCGGCTATGTTTGATTCCGGTGGCAGATCGGACGACCAAGGATCGAATCGTCAGTGAAGCCCGTCGGTGCTTTGCCAACCAAGGCTTTGAGGGAGCTTCACTGAATGACATCGCCGAAGGCGTTGGCATTCGGCGTCCGAGCTTGCTGCACTACTTTCCTTCCAAGGAGGCGATCTATCGTCACGTGCTGGAAGAAGCGCTTCTCGACTGGAGTGCCCAGATCGAACGGGCTCGCGAAGTCGACCTCGACGGGTGGGAGTTGGTCGACCGGATACTCGAAGTCAGCTTCGAATTCTTCCGGGCCAATCCGGAGATCGTACAGATCGTTCGGCGCGAGGCGTTAACCGACTCCGGTCATCTTGGTTTCGATTTGGGAACCGCCCTGCGACCATACTTCTTGCGCTCGGTTGCATTCTTCAAGCGGGAAATGGATGCCGGCCACTTCCGTCATCACGACGCCGAAAACCTCGTTCTGACCGGCTACGGCGCTCTCCTCACGTACTTCTCCGACCACGCCATGCTCAACGGGCTTCTCGATCACGATCCCTTCTCCAAAGAAGCGTTGGAGGCCAGGTTCCAGCACATGCGGACCTTTGTACGGGCAGCCCTCGAACCCGTTGAGGGTCAGCAGCAATAAGCCCTGATCGGATCCGGCGGATCCGGCCGGGCATGCAACACGGCCGGGCGTTCAGTCCGCTAGGTTGGGTGATTCATGGAGATCGGTCGCTTCTTTCGACTTGCCGCCGCCCCGCTCCTGCTGGCCATCGCTTTTGGGGCCTGGCGAGCGGCGGAGAACCTCGACTTCGAGTCGGTTTCTGGTGAGCGGGTGGCCTACGACAGTCGCACGAGCAGCGCGTTGTTATCGGCGCGCCGGGTTCCGCAGAGTCTTCAGGCACCGGTTAACGACGATCTTCTTGCTGCGTCGCTCGACGAGACGGCCGAGGTCTATGAAGGGCGTAGTTGCCTCACGGTTCTGGTCGGCGACCGGCAAGTCGGTCCGTCAATAGATCCGGTCGGTGGTCTGATCCCGGCGTCAAACCAAAAGCTGCTAACCACGTTCGTCGCCGCTCAAAGACTTGGCCCGGAGTTCGTCTTCACCACGGCCGTGAAAGCCGGTGGTCAGCCGGTTGACGGGGTTGTGGAGGGCGACCTCTATCTTGTCGGCGACGGCGATCCCTTCCTCAATACCGATGACTGGATGGCTCAGTTCGAAGATGTCGACGCCCGTAGCCGCACGCGGCTGGAGGATCTCGCCGACGCCGTCGTCGATCTTGGCCTGACCGAAATGACCGGCTCGGTGATCGGTGACGAAAGCCTGTACGACAGCGATCGTTACGGGCCGTGGGCCGCCCGCCTGATAAATCAGAAGCAATCGGGGCCAATGTCGGCCTTGACCGTCAACGAAGGGTTTGTCGACTGGCCCGATCGCTTTGCCGATTCATCGCGGTCGAGAACCGAATCCAACAATCCTCCGGTCGACGCAGCTGCGGTGTTCGAAAACCTTTTGGAGGAGCGGGGCGTATCCGTCGGCGGTTCGCCTTCGGCCGGGGCGGCACCGTCGGCGAGCGTGGTGATCGCGTCGATCGACTCGCCACCGTTGCCGGAGACTCTTGCCCATATCAACAGCCACAGCTCCAACATTGGCGCCGAGCTGTTGTTGAAACGTCTTGGTCACATCGGGCTGGGCGTTGGGTCAACCGAGGCCGGCGCCGAGTACGTTCGTCAGACGTTGGCTGAGGCCGGCCTACCGATGAACGACGTGATCATCGACGATGGATCGGGACTGGCGGAGTCAAATCGGCTCACCTGTTCGTTGCTGGCGGCTCTATTGCTGGAGGCACAGGACGAACCGGCGTTTGTGGAATCGCTGGCGATCAGCGGCACCCGAGGTTCGCTGCTGATGAAGTTCGACAGTCCGGAGCTGGTCGGTGAGATTCTGGCCAAGACGGGAACTCTGCAACGGGTACGGGCGCTGTCCGGTTATGCCGACATGGACGATGAGGCCCCGGTGACCTTTGCCTACTTGATCAACGACCCGCAGTTGTCGGTGGGGGACCCGCAGCTCGAAACCCAGGAGCAGTTGCTTGAAAGTCTTGTCGACTATCCCCAGGGCCCCCGAACGGCTGAGCTGGCGCCGCTTCCTGCGGTTGCAGCCGACGAGTAGGCCATGACCGAACTGGCGCTCTTTCCCCTGCAGTCGGTGCTGCTACCCGGCATGCCGCTCGGCCTCCAGATCTTTGAACCTCGTTATCTTCAACTGCTGGACGACGTCGAGTCGCGCGGCAATCGATTTGGTGTGGTGATGATTACTCACGGTTCCGAAGTCGGAGGTGAGGATCAGCGTTCAGATATCGGCGTGATGGCCGAGATCATCGAGAAACAGCAAGTTGATGAAGGGCGCTGGACGGTTCGTGCCGTGGGAACCGACCGTTTCAGAGTCTTGGTTCCTCTTGGCGACAATCCGTATCCGCAAGCTGAAATCGAGCTGGACCGGCAACTCGACGGTGCCGACCTCGACCAGCTGATGGATCGAGCGCACGGCCAGTTTGATCAGTTTCTCGCTCTGGTCGGTGAGCTTGGCCACGACGTAAGCGGCATCACGGTCGCCGATGAGCCTTCGCTAGCCCTCTACCAAATGGCGGCGATGGTACCGGTGGCCGACTTCGATCGCTATCAGATGCTGGCCTCCGAGACGGTTGCCAATGCCGCGTCTGTCTTTGTCGATGCCGCCATCGGAGCCCTTGAAATCCTCCATCATCGGATCCGTGAGCAGTAGATGGATTCCGATACCCGGCCGCGGCTGCGGTTGGCGCCCTAGATGCGAGCGTTCTACATCGCCAAGGCCGGCACTTTTGACTCTGCGTCTCCTACACTTTGCAATAGTGCGCTCGTAGGTCTAAGGCCCCGAAGCGCATCAACCATCAGCACGATAAGTCCGAACGGAGAACGATGGCGACACCCAACCCGCTCGAGGGAGTACAGGAAATTCGAGAGCTAGTGGTCGGATACGCCCGCCAGGAGACCGTGGAGCCGCTGAAGCGTCTCGGCACATATCTGGCCTGGGGCCTGTCAGGCGCATTCTGCCTGTTCCTCGGCACGATGTTCTTGAGCGTTGGAACCCTCCGTCTCGGTCAAAGCCTCGACGTCTTCACCGGCTCGTCGTGGGCTTCCCTTGCTCCCTACGGAATGGCGTTGGGTGTGTTGTTGCTTGTAACGGTCGTACTGATCATGGCGTTGAGCAGGGCAAAGAAGAAGGTGTACACATGACTGAAACCACAGGGATCACCCCCGGAGATATCGAAGCCAAGCTCCGCGACTTTCAGGGTCAAGTCGATGTCGTGGCCGAGGACAGTAAGAAGAAGGTGGCGTTGGTCGGAGGTGTCGTCGGCGTCGTCTTGCTGCTGTTGATCTACGTTCTCGGTCGCAAGGCCGGGAAGAAACAAAGCTCGGTACTCGAGATTCGTCGGCTCTGATGATGCGCCGGCTGGTCCAAATGGGCCTGAACTACTACTTGAAGAGTCCGGCGCGGTCGTGGGTGATCAGCACCGTCGCCACCGTGCTGTTTCGAATGGTCCGCAAAACGGTCGGTCGGCGCGAACTGATCGACGTCTCAAGCATCAAGCCGGGGGAGATGATCGTAATCGAGCACCTCCCGGTGTCCCACAAGCAGCAGATCAAAGACGAGAGGAAGGCCAAGAAAAGGGCAAAGCGAGCTGGTCGTCGCCGATGGCGGTCAGCCGGCTAGGGGCCGTCATGAAGGTGTTACTTCGCAACCCGACCAGAGAGATCGAGATCGAAGGTCCGATTTCGGTGGTGAAACTGCTTCGGCGTTTGGACATGAATCGCGAGTCCGTATTGGTTATCGGGGGTGGGACGCTCATCCCCGGTGACGCACTTCTGGATGACGATGATGAAGTTGAGATCCGCCCCGTCATCAGTGGCGGCTGACCTGATCAGGGTCCTTCTTGGGGGCCGAGGCCACGTCGATCAGGAGGTTGTGGCGTGAAATGTCGAGTGTGTCGTGAACCGGCGATCATTGATCTTCGGCGCCACAATGCCAACTTCTGTACGGAGCACTTCCTCCGCTACTGCCGGCAACAGGTGGAACGGGTCATCCACGACTTCAAGATGCTTACACCTGATGATCGTGTGTTGGTAGCCGTCTCCGGGGGCAAAGACAGCCTGGCGTTGTGGGATCTTTTGGTCGAGCTGGGCTATTCGGTCGACGGGCTCTACATAGGTCTTGGGATCACCGAGTATTCTGACAAGTCCCACGAATACGTCCGGCGGTTTGCCGACGAACGTGAGCTGACCCTGATCACCGTTGATTTGGCCGAGACATACGGCTTCGATGTGCCGAAGGCTGCCGACACAACCGGTCGAGTTCCGTGTTCGGCCTGCGGCCTGTCGAAACGTCACGTGTTCGATCAGGCAGCTGTCGACGGGGGCTACGACGCCGTGGTCACGGGCCACAATCTGGATGACGAGGCCGCGGTGTTGTATGGCAACGTGCTTCGCTGGCAGGTGAACTACCTTGGCCGCCAGCGGCCGTTGCTGGAGGCGCGGCTTGGCTTTCCTCGCAAGGCGAAGCCGCTGGTCCGTCTCACCGAGCGCGAAACGGCCGCCTATTGCGTCTTGCGAGGCATTGACTACCAGGTGGAGGAATGCCCGATGGCCGGCGGGAACAAACACATTGGGTTCAAAGAAACGCTCAACGCGCTTGAGTCGGAATCGCCAGGTTCGAAAGCTGAGTTCTACTTCGGCTTTCTGAAGCGGGCCGCCTCAAAGTTCGAGGAGTCCGATGGGGAGGATCCGGTCGGCAGCTGTGCGGAGTGCGGCGCGCCCACCGACACCGAAGTCTGCGCGTTCTGCCGGCTCGTCGCCAGGGCTTCGGATCCGGGGACCGGTCCGCAGCCCGTTTCCCTAGGTCCCAAGGCTGTCGCTCCGGCGTCCTCGGTTGACGCTGCCGGCCTCCATGCGCCCTCAAGGGAATAGGGTGGAGCCGATGACAACAACCGAGGTCGGCGGGAACGATCAACAAGACAGTGATCAACTAGACAGTGATCAACAAGACGGCACGTCGTCAGCCGAGAACACACAGCTCAAGCGGCCGCTGGCCGAGGGAGAGTTGGTTCTGCTGGTGGACCAGAAGGACCGCCGATATGTGATCAAGTTGGAGGCGGACGGCGACTTTCAAACCCACGCCGGATCGCTCTATCACCGTCTGATCATCGGCCAATCCGAAGGCCACGGCCTATCCAGCACCAAAGGCCAGAAGTTCACCGTTTACCGGCCAACGCTAAGCGACTTCATCATGACGATGCCGCGTGGTGCTCAGGTCATCTACCCGAAAGACATCGGTCCGATTCTGATGATGGCCGACATCGGACCCGGCGTGAAGGTCTTCGAGTCGGGTGTTGGATCCGGCGCTCTGTCGATGGCAATGCTGAGGGCCGGCGCCGACATCGTCGGCTACGAGCTACGGGAGGATTTCGCCGCCCGTGCCCGCAACAACGTGGAGATGTTCCTCGGCAGCGACGTGCTCGACCGATACAACATTCATCTCCGTGACAGCTACGAGGGCATCGACCACAGCGGTTTCGATCGGGTGGTGCTCGACATTCCAGAGCCGTGGCGAGTGATACCCCATGTACCAAGCGCGCTGGGTGCCGGTGGTCTACTCGTGAGCTACAGCCCGTCGATCACGCAGGTCATGCGGGTGACGGAGGCGCTCAAGGCGGTCGGATTCTCCGACATCTCCACTACGGAGGTGCTCAATCGGGGTTGGCACATCGACGGCAAGGCCGTGCGTCCCGATCATCGTATGGTGGCCCACACCGGCTTTTTGACACGCGGCCGCCTGCTCTCGTCTTGAACGGCGTTTCTGCCACCAAGATTGATCGTTCTTGCTCTACCCTTGTTCGGCGAGATCGCCATCTGGTCTGGAGACCCAAACCTTGATTGAACGCCACGACATCGTCAACGCCGCAGCCTTGGCCTTGGCGTTGCTGTTTTGCGGATATCTGGCGTTGCGATGGTTTGGTGTGCTCGACCTGACGATGGAGGAAGGGTTGTGGCGCTCGGAAAAGGTTGAGGTTGCCGACGACGATCTGTCAGCGGTTGATATTGCCGCCATCCTCATCAACGGCTCGCGGCCTCCCAATGAGGTCAGTGTGCGAGTGGGGAACGGATCCGATGGCCGTACCGGTTTGGCCGGCCGAGCCACCGAGCGACTTGGTGCGGTGGGATACGGCACCCTGCCGGCCGAGAACAAGGTGGGCGATCCAAGCGACCAGAGTTACGTGTACTACGTCGACGGATTTGTACTCGACGCTCGGCAGGTGGCCGCTGTTCTCGATATTCCTGAAGGCAATGTGCTCGAGTTGGGTACCTCCGACATCGGTGTGACTCTCGATGGCGCCGACGTGGTCGTGGTGCTCGGCAACGACGCTGCCCTTTAACCGTCGCCGCTAAGGTCGGAGCAGAATCTCCAGGCGTGCACCTCAGAGACGCTTTCGTGCCAGATGAGTCGCCGAGAAGAGCGATCAGGTACATTTGACTCTGCATGTCGCTCTGGACACTGAAACGCAAGTCGGCCCGCGTTGTTCTGTTGAACGATGCCAAGGAGATCTTCCTTATCCAGAGCGTTGATCCTGCTGACGCTTCGAAGGGATCGTGGTGGGAACTCCCCGGAGGAGGTATCGACCCCGGTGAAGCCTCGGCCGATACCGTTCGCCGCGAGTTGTGGGAGGAGGGCGGAATCACCGATGCCGATGTTGGGCCGGTGATCTGGACCCAGCATGTTGAGTTTGACTACGGCGGCTACCACTTCGACCAGGACGAGGTGATCCACGTGGCGTGGACCAAGGAGCGCACGATTCGTGAGCCGCAAGGGCTTGAGGCACTTGAAGCGCTGGCCTACCGGGGCGCCCGCTGGTGGCCGGTGGGGGAGTTGGCAGGGGCTGAGGAGGCGTTCCTGCCGCCCGACCTACCCGGCCTGCTTCCGCCGATTGCCGCTGGAGAGCTGCCTGATCCGCCTATCGACATTGCTCTACCGTCGTAGCGGCGGCTGCCGGCAGCGAATGATTGAAAGAGCAGAGCATGACCGCTGAACTGCACTCGCCTTACATGTCTTTTTCCTCCGATCAGTGGTCGGCGTTACGGGCCTACACTCCTCTCACCGTTAACGAGGAAGACCTTGAGGAGCTGCGCGGTCTCAACGTTGCGCTCTCGCTTGATGAAGTGGCGCGTTTCTTTCTTCCGCTGTCTCGGCTGCTCAATCTTTATGTCGGAGCCTCGCAGGAGTTGTACCGAGCGAGCGACACGTTTCTCGGTCGACTGCCGGCGAAGACCCCGTTCGTGATTGGGATAGCCGGCTCGGTAGCGGTGGGGAAGTCAACCACATCCCGAGTTCTGCGGCAGATGCTGGCCCGTTGGCCCAACCACCCTCGGGTTGAGCTCGTCACCACCGACGGATTCCTCTACCCGAACAAGGTTCTTGAGGATAGGGACCTGATGGATCGGAAGGGGTTTCCCGAAAGCTACGACCGACGCCGCCTGCTTCAGTTTCTGTCGGAGGTGAAGTCCGGGCAGGCGGAGGTGAGGGCTCCGGTGTATTCCCACCTGGTGTACGACGTGGTGCCGGAGGAAGAGGTGGTTGTTCGCCAGCCCGACATCTTGATCGTTGAGGGATTGACGGTCTTGCAGGCCGGTGGGGTTGATCATGACGGCTCGGTGTTCGTGTCGGATTACTTCGATTTCTCGATCTACGTAGATGCCGCGGTGGATGACATCCGACGATGGTACGTCGAGCGGTTCCTAACCCTACGGGAGACGGCGTTCAAGGATCCACGTTCGTACTTTCATCGCTACGGAGATCTAAGCGACGAGGAAGCGGTGGCCACCGCAACCGACATCTGGACGCGGATCAATGAGAAGAACCTCATAGAGAACATCCGACCGACCAGGGAGCGAGCCGACCTGATCGTAGTGAAGGGATCCGACCATTCCGTGGCCGAAGTCAAGCTTCGGATGCTGTAGCCGCAAACGATGATGCCAACGGCCCATTGCCGCCATGCGAGGGGCACCCTAAGTTGGGCTGTCAGCGGGTAGACGGAAGCAGCGAGTTTGGCTCTCCTGGCGGGTGGAGCCAACCTACTTTTGCTTTCGACAAGACTGGAGGCGGCCTTAAACCGCCTCCGGTTTTGGTTTTGCCGATATCGCCGGTCTAGCTAGGCGACCTCGGCCCGAACCGCCGGCATCACGACGTCCCGGTAGGCCTCGAGAGCTTCTTGAGTAAACGGCAGCCGTAGCGCAATGTTGATCATGTCGGCTCCCGCGGCGCGGTAGGCCATAAGCTGCTCTACCACCTGCTCGGGGGTTCCCAGCAGAGCGCCGCCACGTACTCGCTCCGCCATCGCCCCCCAGCGTTCAAGGGTGCGGGTTTCCGCCGCCTTGGCGTCGGCCTCGTCAAGTCCCATACCGAACAGCAGATTCACCGAGCGTTCGATTTCCGCGGGATCGCGGTCGTTCTCCTCACAAAGTTGATCCAGGTGCTGGTTGAGTTCGCCGTACATCTTGGGAGAGACGTACGCTGCGTTCCATCCGTCGGCCCACTTTGCGGTCATGGGAAGTGTGCGATTGCGGCCAACTCCGCCAATCCAGATGGGCATCGGTCCCGATACCGGACCGGGAAGGGACGATGCATTGTCGAGCCGATAGTGATCGCCGGTGAAGGAGACCCGAGCCGGGCCATCTTCCTCGGCATTGTCGGTGCCGGCTTGATTGAGGCCGGAGATAAGTTCAACCGCCTCCTCCAACATGTCGAGGCGAACGCCGACTCTCGGGAAGTCGTATCCGTAGGCCGCCGCCTCCCATTCGTGCCAACCCCCGCCTAGCCCAAGTTCGAACCGGCCGTCGGAAAGGTGGTCGATGGTGATGGCAGCCTTGGCCAACAAACCAGGGTTGCGATAGCCGACGTAAAACACGAGGCAGCCGAGCCTGGCGTTGGTGGTGTCGCAGGCGAGTGCGGCCAGCGTCGCCACCGCTTCAAAATGAGGTGTGACACCACCTTCGTTTGGGGCCTCGTAGATGTGGTCCCACGCCGAGATCCAGTCGAAGCCGTTGTCATCGAGCCAGCGCCATAACGATCGCATCTCGTCCATGGTGAAACCTTGCTGACCGATGTGTGCACCCAGGGAAATAGTCACGTGAGGAACGTAGCCAACTTCTGCCGTGAGGCACAAGTAATCAGGCGCTAGGGTGCAGACATGATGGAGCCGTCTGGGCGTAGTGACATCGCACCGTTCTACGTGATGGAGGTGATGCGGGCCGCCGAGCAGCGAGAGTTGAGCGGCCAGGAGGTCCTGCATCTTGAGGTTGGGCAACCGTCGACCGGCGCTCCCGAAGGAGCCCTTCAAGCGGTTGAAGCGGCGCTTCGTGCCGAACCGTTGGGTTACACCGGTGCCGCTGGACTTCCACAGCTCCGAGATCGAATCTCCGAGTGGTACCGGCAGCAGTACGACCTTGACGTCAATCCGGCGAGAATCGTGGTTACCACGGGCGCTTCCGGGAGCTGTGTTCTCACCTTCCTGGCTTGTTTTGACGTCGGTGATCGGGTGGGAGTTCTGGAGCCCGGCTATCCCTGCTATCGCAACGACCTGGAGGCGTTCGGGGCTGAGGTGGTGCCGATCCCTGTTACCCACCACACCAATTTCCGGCCAGCGGTCGAATTGCTGGATTCCGTGCTTCCACTCGACGGGCTGGTTGTAGCCTCGCCGAGCAATCCAACCGGCACGGTACTACCACCTGACGTGCTGCAGTCGGTTGTCGGGTGGTGTCAAGCCAACGATGTACGGCTCATTGTCGATGAGATTTACCACGGAGTCACCTACGACGTCGAGTGCCCGTCGGCGCTGGAGTTCAGCTCGGAACTCATCGTCTTCAACAGTTTCTCAAAGTACTTCTCCATGACCGGCTGGCGGTTGGGCTGGGTAGTGGCCCCTGAGCCCATGGCGGCTGCAATTGAGAAACTCGCTCAAAGCCTGACGATCTCCGCTCCGACGGTGAGCCAGATCGCCGGGCTCGCGGCCTTCGACTGCACCGAGGAACTCAATTTGAACGTCGAGCGCTACGGCAGGAACCGGGAGGTGCTTATCGATGGCCTTCGTGATGCCGGGATTGTTGAGATCGCGCCTCCCGATGGTGCGTTCTACATTTGGGCCGACGTGAGCCATCTCGTTCCCTTGGTCGGCGGTACCGCCCAAGACCTCTGTCGGATCTGGCTTGATGAGCTGGGGATCGCCGCCACTCCGGGCATCGACTTCGATCAGGTCCGCGGCCAAGACTTCGTTCGATTCTCCTACGCCGGCGCCACCGCCGACATGGCTGAAGCGATGTCTCGGCTGGCCGGTTGGGTCCAGGCGGCCACGAGCGTGGCGTCGGAGACTTCGCCGAGTGAACCCCAACGATGACCGGTGCCCGGCGACCACCCGCCACCCGACATACGAAGATTCCGTCCACAAAACGCTTGTTGTGGAGGGGAGTGCGAGGTCGCTGTCCGGCCTGTGGCTCCCGGGGTCAGTATCGCTGGTTCGTGCAGGTGGCTTCGAACTGTCATCGCTGCGGTCTCCAATTCGAACGTATTGAGGGACACTTCGTCGGCGCCGTGGGAATGAACACAATCATGAGCCTGGGAATTCTTATGGTCTCATTGGTAGTTACCATCGCTGTGACGTTCCCCGACATCCCGGTAGGCCGGCTGATTGCGATCAACGCAGCGGTTGCGATTCTGGCACCCATCGTGTTTTATCCGCTGAGCCGGATGTTGTGGACGGGCATCGATATTGCCATGAGGCCGTTGGGGCCCGAAGAAGTCGATTGGGCTACGGTGCTGCACAGCGTCGGATCCAGCGCCGATATGGACCATGAATAGCGAGTAGGAACCAGCGAGCACAAATCCTATGGAACACTTTGATCTCATCATCATTGGCAGTGGATCGGGGAATGCGATCCCGCCCGCCCTGGCCGAGAAATGGAAGGTGGCCATCATCGAGCGGGGCGTATTCGGTGGCACCTGTTTGAACGTCGGCTGCATTCCGTCGAAGATGTTTGTTCTGCCGGCCGATATGGCCGAACAGGCGCGGCACGCGCCCAGGCTCGGTGTCAACACGTCGTTTCACGACGTCGATTGGCCCGCCGTCCGCGACCGGGTCTTCGGCCGGATCGATCCGATTTCCAACGGCGGCAAGGAGTACCGCCGAAGCGGTCATCCGAACATCACTCTGATCGAAGGGTCGGCCCGCTTCGTCGGACACCGACGGATTGAAGTCAACGGCACCACCTACGGCGCCGACCGTGTGCTGATCGCCACCGGTGCCCGTCCGGCCATCCCAGCGCTCACCGGTCTTGACAAGGTCCGTTATCACACCTCGGACACTCTGATGCGGGTGGAGAAGCTACCGAGGCGTCTCGCCATCCTCGGCGCAGGATTCATCGCCGTGGAGCTTGGCCACGTGTTCTCCGGGTTCGGTAGCGAAGTCACGATGTTCAGCCGGTCCGGAACCCTGTTGCGTGACCACGACGAGGAGATATCGCAACGGTTCGGTGAGGTATTCCAGTCGAGAGTTGACCTCCGGCGAGGCCAAGTACCGCACGAGGTGCGGCAGGTCGGCGACGTGATCGAGCTCATCGTGCGCAACGGCGACGACGATGAAGTCATCGAGGTCGACGAGCTGCTCGTTGCCATAGGTCGGGCGCCGAACAGCCACGATCTAGATGTCCACGCGGCCGGGATCGCAGTTCATCCCGATGGTCGTATCGTTACCGACGACACGATGGCGACCAACTGCGAAGGTGTTTGGGCCATTGGCGACGTGACCAACAGTCACCAACTCAAACACCTGGCCAACCGGGAGGCGGCGATCGCCTTCGCCAATATGGACGACGACGGGATTGTGCGGTCAATCGACCGCTCCGTGCTTCCGTATGCCGTCTTCAGCGATCCGCAGATCGGCGCTGTCGGGCTCACCGAGCAGGAAGCTCGGGCCAAGGGTCTCGACGTCGTGGTCGGCAAACGTGACTACGGGGGCACGGCCTTCGGTTGGGCCCTGGAGGACGAGACCTCGTTCGCCAAGATCATCGTCGAGCGATCAACTCACAAGATCCTGGGTGCTCATATTCTCGGGCCTCAAGCAGCTACGCTCATCCAGCTGGTGGTGAACGCCATGACCTTTGGTCAAACCGCCGATGAGCTGGCCCGGTCGCCGTTCTACGTGCATCCGGCATTGACCGAGGTTGTCGAAAACGCCCTGATTGACGCGCTGGATCAGCTGGCCGACTGACCATCGGCTCATACGAGATCTCGATCCGCCTGATCCGGGCGAACAGTCGGTCGAATGCCCTAGGAAACTAGCGGTTTAGAAACCCCCAATTCCTACCGTAAATAGGTCCAACGGTGGTCGGAAAATCGCTTTCGGCCAGCCCCTAGACCGACAGTCCTAGGTGGGTGGGTGACGTCGCTCTCACTAGGTGTTACCACATCGAGGTACAACAGAATCTATGAGGAGCGGCCATGCCTGGTGATTCTGACGTCCACAGTGACCTACTGAACATCGCACCAATCGGGTGTTTGGTGATCGACGACGGCGTAATTCTGTCAAGTAACGACCTCGCCATCACAACTATGGGTATCCCGAGAGATCGACTCGTAGGGGTTCCGCTGGCCGAGCTGCTGGTTCCCGAGTACGAAGACACGTTTCTGACGTTCCTTCAAAACGCCAATGGTGCCGATGAAAGCTCGCCGAGCACCACCAGCGACGTGGCGACGGCGGCGGTTCGGCTGGCCGCCGGGCTTATACCGATTGAATTGAGCGCACGTCGTCTGCCCGACGGAAAGCTGATCGTAAGTGTGCGGGATATGGAGGCTGAGCACATGTACTCGGCCCTGGCCGGTGGAGACCTCACCCACGACACCGTCACAGGCTTGCCCAACCACTACCACGTGCTATCGCAGTTGCATCAACGCCTGACGGCACCCAAACGCCTACCCCTGGCCATCATGTGCCTCTGGGTGGACGAGCTACAGACCTTGGCCGACATCCACGGTCATCGCGCGATCGAGCGGGTCGTGAAGGAAGTCGGCGGGCGTATACAGAACAAGCTGCGGGCTCCCGACGTTCTTGGGCGTTTCGACGAAGCCGGATTCCTGGTCATGATGACCACCGACTCGGGCTCCGATCAGCTCACGGAGGTGGCCGAGCGGCTGCGGGATGAGATCGCCTTTCCGGTTGAACTCGACGACGATCTGGTGTCGTTCACCGCAAGCGTGGTGGTTGGTTCCATCATTCACCAGCGGCCGTCGATCGAACGAATTCTCGCCTTGCTTGAAGCAGCGGCAAATCGGGCGGTAATCAGCGGCGGAAATCGAACCGACGTCCTGGCGATCTAGCCGTCGGCGATATTGTCGATCAGCTACCGATTGACCAGATCTGCCATGTCTTCGAGGGCTCGAAGCACGTCATCTCTCGAGCCTTGAGGAAGCTCAAGAAGCGCTCGCTTCACACCCATTTCCTGAAGCTCGTCGAGGGCCTTGGCGTCGGCTTGGGCCCGAAACACTCCGATTTCCAGGCTGTCCGGATCGCGATCGATGGCTCGACAGGCGTCGTGCACAATATCCAAACCCTTGAGGTTGCTACCCCCAATTGGCATCCAGCCATCACAGAACTCGGCGATGTGAGCGGCTGTCTTCGGGCCGGCGGCGCCACCCAGCACGATTGGAGGGTGGGGCGACTGCGCCGGCTTGGGCCAAGCCCAGCTCGGCGTGAAGTTGACATGGTCGCCGTTGAACGAAGCTTCGTCCTTGGTCCATAGCTCCTTCATCGCCAGAACCGATTCCCGGAGCCGATCTCGCCGTTCCGAAAACACGGCTCCATGTTCCTCGTATTCTTCGACGTTCCAGCCGTAGCCGATACCGAATAGGAATCTGCCGCCGGAGATCGAATCCACCGACGCCACTTCTTTGGCCGTCCATATCGGGTCGCGTTGGGCCAGCAGGCAGATGCCGGTACCGAGCTTCAGCGTGGAGGTGGTGGCGGCCACCGCTGAGAGGGCCACGAACTGATCGTGGGTGCGCCAGTAGTAATCGGGGAGCGGGGGAGCGCCCTTCCGGCCACCCCACGGCGTGATGCGTGAGACGGGGATATGGGAGTGTTCGGGAAACCAGAGCGACTCATAGCCGAGCTGCTCCACCGCTTGGCCGAGTTCAACCGGCTGAATTGTCTGGTCGGTCGGAAATATGAAAACGCCGACGTCCATAAGGGCACCCTTCCAAGGCTCGAAATGCTGATCAGACCCTAGCGGCTTCGACGCGGAGCGTCTCGCTTGCAGTTTGCCTTCGGCAAACTGGTGAACGGCTCCGACGCTTCGCTTGTCGCTTGACATAAGAACACGAGTTCACGTCCCCAATGAAACTAGCCGTGCCGTCTCAACGGAAACAAACGAGACCTGGTGCTACCCGGCGTCGAACCGGTAGACGGCTTTCGCCACTTGAGGATTGCCGCCGAGAGCCACCGCCAGGGGGGCAGGTAGCTCGTGGGCCATTACGTCCCACATGCGATCCAGAAGTTCGGCTTTCATCAAGAGCTCGGTTGTGACGGCCAGGGAAGCCTGCCGACGAACCGAATCGGCTACTGTCCTCACTCCCACAAGCGTCGCTGCGACGCCCAGATCAAGCGGAGCGGCACCAGCGGCCCGGGCGGCACGAATCCTCGACTCGGCGTCGTCGGTCAGCAGCTTGATCAGTTCATCGACGACGTCGTCGTAGCGGGCCCGATCGGCTCGGGCGTTGCGTATTAGCAGCGTCTGCGTGGCGCTCCGGCCTGCTTGTCGGGCCAAGCGAGCCATCTGGGCCTGTACGCCGGCCACCCAGGCCTGTCGGCGGGTCGCTCCGGTGCCGGCTGCTCGAGGCTTCGGGTGAGGACGGACGAATATCGAAGGACTAGGCCGGTCGGTCAGTCTGACCGACTGATCATAAAGCGCCCGCTTCTTGGTGTCGGACAGGATCCTCCAGGCCTCGTTGATCTCGGCCATGTTGGCGAGCCCGATACCGTTGGGGGAGACGTCGGGATGTCGTTGCCACGCCAGTTGCCGATAGGCCGTGCGGATCTCGTCGAACGAGCAATCGGGAGCCACACCCAGAATCTCGTAGTATGTCGGCGACTGGCTGGATGCCATAGCTACCCATTGTGGCAAGCCAAACTAGGAAAGCGAGGCAGGGTGACAATATCTGAACCGAAAGATGCAGGCCTTCGCCCGGCGAAGATCTTGCACATCACAGAGGCTTCGGAATACACCCGTCAGCGCACCGCCGGAGGAGAGGGATTTGTTGATCCGTCACTTGAGGCCGAGGGCTTCATTCACTGCTCAACAATTGATCAGTTCCTTCTGCCGGCCAACGAACGATTCTCGGGCCGGGACGGCCTCGTGCTACTTGTCGTCGATGTCGCCTTGCTGACCTCCGAACTGATCTATGAAGATTGTTATGAGTCGGGGATGGAGTTTCCGCACGTGTACGGTCCGATTGATCTTGCTTCGATCGTGGATGTGGTTGACTTCGAACCGGCAAGCAGCGGTCGTTTTGAGGAACCCGCCGACCTCCGGGCCCGAATGTCGGCGATATGATACCGCACGCCTGACTATGGCGACCGAGCTTCCTCGACTACGCTGGATCTATGATCCGCAAAGATTTCGAAGGTGCGCTGCGGCGACTTCTGAACGCGGCGCAGCGCTACTACGACACCCCGAGAAACCCTGACGACATCGCTACCCTCGGTGCCGCTCGGATCAACCTGGAGGATGCTCGTGTCGCCGTTGCCGCCGCTCGCCCACGGGTCGCCCCGACAATCGAACGCGGCGCGATGCTGCGATCGTTCATGGATGACGACAAAGCCGCGGAGATTCACCTCAGAACCGTCGGTCTGACCTCTGGGTAGACCGACGACGGCCGCAGGCGTCCAACGTAGCCGGCGAACGTGAGCCTGGAACGTCTACTTTGGCCTTCTCTGGCGAAGCAGGAGCTGCTGGGCCACGGTTGCCAGCTGTGAGCCGTCCGGGGCAAACAAGTTGCCGACCGTCATTCCTCGGGCGCCGATGAGGCCATGACAGTCCCAATCGTAGAGATGCCATTGGTCAGCTCGACACGGACGATGAAACCACATCGCGTGATCCAGACTTGCGCCCATGAACTTCTCCCCATACTCCTCGGGAGGGACCTGCAGGGGATGGATACTCCGGGCCGCGGTGAACTGAAACATGTCGGACGTGAAAGCCAAGCCGCAGTAGTGGAGCCGTGGGTCGTCGTCCATCTCGTCGGTGATTCGAGCCCATCCGATTGATCGGCCGGCGCCGGTGTAGCTCGGGAGTTGGCGGCGATCGACCATCCAGGGCCATTGGTGCGCCTGGTCGACCGCAATGTTTTCGGCAGCCGGCACCAACGGCATCCGAGCAGTCTGGACCTCGGGCTCGTCCTCGTCGACCTGGAACGAGCCGGAAAGGTGCAAGATCGCTCCACCACTTTGTCGGGCGACCACGGCACGGGTGCAGAAGCTCCGGCCGTCTCGCAAGCGGTCCACTTCGAAACGAACCGGTTCCTCGACGTCGCCCGGTCGGATGAAGTAGGCGTGGAACGAGTGAGGATTGAACTTCCGCTCAACCGTTCTGAGAGCCGCATTGAGGGCCTGAGCCACTACCTGGCCGCCAAATATGCGGGTACCCCATGGATAGCGAGGGCCGACACCGATCCAGGTGTCGGGGCCATGGGCTTCGAGATTCATGACCGAAGGGAAGTCAGTGGGAAAGTCTTGCACCTGCTCAGCCTAGGTGTCTCGCAGTTGGCGTCAAGCCTGGAGCGGCGGGAGTCAGTGGCAGGGGAGTGGTGGTAAGGGTCAGCGCCCGAGCAGACGGCTGAACCACGACGAGTCGCTACCGGTCTCCGCCGCGGAATTGGCGGTTGCCTCCGCTGCGCACTGGCATCGATCTTCAGTGGGGATGTGACCGAGAACCTGCTCGACGTGGCGGCCGCAGCCGGCCCACGTCGGACGCCCACAACTTGGGCAACTCACTTGTCTGCACATCTCGTCCAGGATAGAGGATCGGGGGAAAGAGGCCCGATACTGGGAACCATGTCAGAAGTAAAGGCCAGGGTGTCACTGGAGAGTCGTATTCCATTCCTCGGATTGCTTTTCTTGAGTGCTGGGGTGGTAACGGCCGCTTGTGCTCAAGATCAGAGGGTGGCTTCGGGGCCTGGCGATGATGCGACCTCGGTTGAAATCTGTTCGATGCTCGACGCAGAACGTTCGGAGGGCGAATGTGGCCCATATCGAGTAGTTTCCCTGATCGAGCCAGGCCCGTTGGTCGACAAGGTCCGAGGCGTCGAGGTCGCTCACGGCCTTGACGATGGTCCGGTTGATGGTGGGCGCCTATTCACCGGCGCCGACAGTGATGTTGTAGTCACCGAGATCGGCCAAGACGAGACGAACTTGTTCAACCCTGACGGATCGAGGTTCGTCTATCAGGCATGGGTCACGCTGAGCCACGATCAGCTGGCAGCGCTACAGGCTGCGGATGAGCCGTCGTGGAACGTGATGCAGCGAGGTTTCGCCGACGCGCCTGGTGGGCAATGGAAGATGTCGCTTGTCGTCGTAGATGATGAGGTTCAAGCACAGTGTGTTGTGCGAGACCAGGCAGGGGAGAGATTGCTGGTGCATTCTCGTTTTAACTTCCAGCCTGACCTCGTGACCGCGATCAGCTGCCTGGTCGATGACCTCAACAACAAGCTTCGAATCGTGGTTAATGAGCATGCCGGCGATGTCGACACCGCGGAGGCCACCGAATCATTCGGCGATGTGGCTCCTCGGGGTTCAGCGGCGTCGTGTTGGGAGAACGCTGCGAATCAGTTGGCGATCGGAAACAAACCGCTGTGTGGCGATGGCACCCTCGATGAGGACGATCGATTTACCGGAACGATTCGACAGATTCGAATTCTCAAAGAGCTGGCGTAGTCGAACGTTCGGCGGCTGAGCCGGCCGCTACAGTATTGGATCACGGCGGATTCGGGGAGGGACAAGGGTGATGGTAGCGGTAGGAGGGCGGCGGCATCGACATTGGCTGGTCGTGGCAGCGGCGATCATTTTGCTGGCTGCCGGATGCGGACTTGGTGAACCAAAAATCCGCACAATTGCGACCGTCGAGCCGATTCAATCCGATTCTGGGGGAGACGCCGGAGACAACGACGGCGACAATGTCGCAAACGCTGAAGCAGCAACCGACGATGCCTCCATAAGCTCGTCCAGCCAGGCCAAGAACGATTCGTCAGGCGAGATCGAATCCACGAGCGAACCCGATGCATCCCCGATTCCACTTGAACAGTGGCAGTCGCAACTAGAGAAGACCTGCGACAGCGCCTTGGGCGCAATGTTGGGCGTCAATCCATTTGATCAGGTGGCATGGACAGAAGCGGCCGTGGAATCGCTGCAGATTAGGCAAGACGGAATCCGACAACTGCCCATGCCGGTCGGGTTCGAAAGCCAGGTCGATGAGCTGCTCGGCCACCTCGACCACATTTTGGCCGTCCACACCGAATCGGGAACGGAGGCGGTCGTCGATCTCATGAGCCCTGATTCGGAGCTCACGATGCAAGTCGACCGGCTTTCTGTCG
Organism: Acidimicrobiales bacterium; assembly: GCA_965216355.1. GTDB lineage: Bacteria > Actinomycetota > Acidimicrobiia > Acidimicrobiales > SZUA-35 > JAHELU01. The sequence continues at coordinate 3,539,399 of CBDCFR010000013.1, read as the reverse complement.
AACTTGGCATCGAAGACTGTGGCAAGCCAGCGTCCGATCCGGCCATTTGTGATCGGGTTCCAATCGACCTCATCAAGTCGGTGCTAGGCCAGGTGCCTCCAGCTGAGCACCGAGACCAATTGGGAGCCCAAGGCTGCCTTTGGGAAGTCGGCGACGACAGCTTGGCCTTCCAAACCGGGCCGCTGAAGGCGTACGCCCAAGTGTCGGAGTACTTCCGTCAAGACGGGCGCCCGGTCCCGGGCATAGGGGATGAGGCATTCCTGGTTGACGGATTTTCGTCGGTCACAGGCGGGAGCAGCCGAGGCTCCACACTTTGGGTCGTTTTCGAAAATGACGTTTACGCCGTAGCTGCCATTGTGGACGATGCGTCGGTCGACTCCGACGTATTGGTTTCGATCGTCTCTGCCGTGATGCTCGCGTCGTAGCCGAGCTCCCATCGCTGTGCGGTTTTCTCTGTCTACTTCGAGGAGATCGCACAGCCAGGGCTCCAGAGGAGGGCAGTCTGCAAATCAATGTTTCATGCATAATGACGCTTATGTCTGAAACCAATGGTTATTCTGGCTCCGCTAGGCGTGTCTAGAAGATCACCTGGCGGTCGGCGGAGATCTTCAAGATCACACGCTCCGAGGTGATTGGATTGCTGTAGTCGTTGCCGGTGTAGCGCTGCGACAGTTTGTTGATGTGGTCGACGGCGGCCTGGCCCCCAATGGTGTCCACCACTCGCCCTCGCACCTCAACGTAGGAATACGGATTGTCGTTGTCCCAAACCGTTACCGTGACCCGTGGGTCACGTTCTACGTTCTTGAACTTGGCTCGATGGATCTCGGTGTTGATGTAGAGATGACTGTCGTCGCAGCCAACCCACATGACCTGGGTTTGCGGCTGACCGGACTCGAACAACGTGGTGAATGTGGCGAAGTTCGCACCCTGGCAAAGCGTTCGTAGTTTTTCCTCAAGCATGACGTTCACCCTAGGGCCAATCCTCAGTTCAAGGCGGCCTTGGTGTCCTGTTTGAGCCGACCACTCCCCCGGTGCATCTCATATTGTGCTTGCAAATGCAAGCATTCTCAGTTGAGGGTCTTCAAGCCCAAACCTAATGCGGCACTGAGGCACAGATCGGCGCCAGCGACGCTGCCGTGGCGAGAAGCCGGCGATCGGAGTCTCCGGGCGCCATCATCATGAAACCGACGGCTGGAGCCTCGGACCGAGCCCCAGCCTCACACAGTGGGAGGCTGATCGCACAGGTGTCGAGGAAGTTGCCAATCGATGTGTTGCGGAGCGCTTTCATATTTGTTGTGCTGTAGTAGCGATCGTCGGGGTCACCGGCGTCTCCATCAGGCGGAAAGCTGGAAATCGGAGGCGGAAGAATGGCGACGGTAGGGGCGATGAGAGCATCGAAGCTCGCGCCCCACTCCCCCATTTTGGACACCAATCGTTTGCGGTGTTCAAGAACCTCGAGGTAGTAGACGGCGCTGGCGTTGGCGCCCCCTTGGATTCGTCGCCGAACCCGCTGATCGTATTCATCGCCACGTTCGGCAATGAGATTGCGGTGCCAGGCCAGAGCCTCGGCAGGCGCCAGGCCACCATCACGGTTGATGTGCGAGAGGTCATTTAACTCCGGAAACTCGATCTCGGTGATCGTGACGCCGGCGGCGCTCAGTCGGGAAAGGGCCGCTTCGAAACGTTTGGCCACTACGTCATCGAGATCACTAAGCATGATGGTGGTGACCAAGCCGAGTTTGACGTCGCCAATTGGACGTTGGCCAAGTTCGTCGCTCGACGGAATCCGCTCGCCGGCCATCACGGCGTCGATGACGGCAGCACAGTCCACTGAATTGGCCAGGGGCCCAACAGAGTCGAGTGAGGGGGCCAAGGGCACAATGCCGTCGAGCGGGACGCGATGCGCCGTCGGCTTGAAGCCAACGATGTTGCAGAAGGCAGCTGGAATGCGACAAGACCCTCCTGTATCCGTGCCGAGACCGACCGCCGCCATGCCGTCGGAGACGGCCACCGCTGTACCGGAAGATGAGCCGCCGGGTATTCGTCCGTTCGTGCGGTCCCACGGGCTCCGAGGCGTTCCACAGTGCGGATTCAACCCCAATCCGGAGAACGCGAACTCGGTCATGTTGGTGCGACCGATCACAATGAATCCGGCGTCGCGCAGCCGTTGGACCGCTGGTGCGTTGGACTCGGCTGGAGCCCTGTCGGCCAGTACCACCGAGCCCGCTGTTGTGATATCTCCTTCGACATCGGCCAAATCTTTGATTGCGACCGGAATCCCGGCGAACGGCGCGCTAGGTCTGCCGTCACTACGGGATCGATCAATCGTGTCAGCCTCAGCCCGAGCTCGGTCAGCGGCATAGGAGACAAAGGTGGTCCTCCCCTCCCCTGCCGGATCCTCGACCCTTGAAATGGCTTCTTCAACCAGTTCCCGGGCCGTCGTCGTGCCGGATTCAAGTTGGGCCGCCAGGGCGCGAATAGGTTGCGTGAGTGTGGTTATGTTGTCGATGCCGGCAAGTCTAGATCTGACCGGGATCGCGTAACAGAATCCTCGGTGCCCTAGTCGTCCGGACCGTCGGTAATGAAGCTGCCGTCGAGTCCACTGGCACTATAGATGTAGCAGATGACCTCGTGGTCGCCGCGGTCCCAACCCCGTTCGTCGGGTGTGAGGAACCAGACCTCGGTGTCCTCGGGCAGAGCATTGAACCGCATGATTCGCTGATCGGTTAGATCGAAACACTGGTCGAAAACTCCGGACCAGAAGTCGTCCGTGTCGGCCGGCCGATCCTCTGGGGCGTTCGCCAGATCGATCAGACCGACCACCTGTGAATCATGAGGTTCGGCGCAGTCGGGAGTGGTCAGACGATCGATCTCAACTGACTCACTTTCGATGAAACAATCGGCTCGGTTGATCTGTGCTGCCGACGTCGTTCCTCGTTGAGTCCAGCCAACAATTCCGATCAGTGCCACCAAACCCAACGCAGCCAAAACGATACTGAACCGGTTCCAAAGGCTGATGTTAGGCGCGTCCTCGGGCGAGAAATATGTGGCCAACTCGTCTCGTGTAGTCGGCGTGACCGGCACACCACCCATTGCCCGACTTAGCTTTTCAGCATTCTCGTCGGCATACTGCATCGCCGGTGGCGGGCTGGCCGGTTGCGCAACCAGCGAACCTTGTTGAGCTGCGGCGTTGGTATCAACGAGATACCAACGCTGTTTCATCGCCAACTTGAAGATGAACATTACGCTGAGATACCGATATACACAGACGGCCAACCGGCCATCGGGCATCGGAAACTCCGCCACGTTCTTGCCCCAACCATAAAACATCGCGCTTTCCCTTCCAGTTTTCCTCAAGCCCAACCGCGAGCGAGGATCTTGCATCGATGTCGGCAGAATAGCCAAGCAGATTGAGTTCGGAGCGACACGTGTGGACGCTGACCCGCTATTGAACCTCAGTATCCACGATTCTGTCACACTGGCAATTCATACTTAGAATATGTCCAGCAAGGCACCAGCAGCATCCATGGAGTCGCTCAGCGGCTTCGTGGTGCCACTCAACGAGGATGCTGAGCTGTACCTCACGCTGGCCCACCGCATTGCCGGTACTGCCGTTGGGATGTCGCCTCAGGCGCAGACGTTGTTGCGAGAGGGCCTTGTCGACCGTTTCGGCGACATCTTTGGGGCCCGGCCGGATGAGGCCGCCGACGAGCTGCTGCGGTTGGCCACCACAGCGAAGGCAGCCTAGTCTTCCGTAGGAGGCGTCATGTCGATCAGTCCGGTTGTTCTGAAGAGCCGGTCGGTGCCGTTTCTATCCATGGCTTCGGCGGTCGTGCTTGTGTACTTCATTGTGAAGTCGTTGGTCTTCGGAGGCGCCGTAGCCGCGTTTTCACTGATTCTTGGTGCGGTGGCCGCGCTTGTTGGACTCTGGGCGCTTTGGTCGGCTCGAAGATCCTCGGTGGTAATCGATGGCGACAAATTCACCGTTGTTCGTCGTGGTCGGGCCACAAGCTATGAGCGATCGAGGGTCACCGACGTCGACCTTTCGGGCCTGGATCGGCACTTGACGCTCGACGACGGCACTGGGGTACGACTGCCGCTCGAAGGAAAGGCTTTGGTGGAGGCCGGGCTTCTGCTGGGCCCGCAGTCCAACGCTCTCTGACGGCAACCGGTCGCCGCCCGCTCAGATTGGCTACTCAGAATCGCCTGTGGCCACCGGTCGTGCCGGATCTTGGATCCACTCCGACCATGATCCGGAGTAGAGGATTCCCCTGGGTAAACCGGCAGTTGTTGCGGCCAAGATGTTGTGGCACGCGGTAACACCGGAACCGCAGCTGGCGATCCACGGTGTTGATTCGTCGACGCCGAGCGCAGCGAAACTCGCGCGGAGGTCATCCGGCGGAAGCAGCCTCCCATCGGGCCCGACATTATCGGTCCAGGGACGTGAGCTTGCCCCTGGTATATGGCCTGGCGTTGGATCGATGGGGTTCGGCGTGCCAAGGAAACGTTCATGACTCCGAGCGTCGAGCAACGGCAGCCCTTGATCGACCGCCGACAACACATCGTTGACAAAAACATGGCCCTCCATCGGCCACTCAAGATCGCCGTCGGTGCCGTGGTCGCTTCGTGCCGAGGCATTGGGTTTGGCGGCAACACCCGATTCCCACGGGCCGGGCCAGCTGTCGATTCCGCCATCCAGCACCGCGGCGGGCAACCCCAAAGCGGTCAACATCCACCACATCCGGGCGGCGGTGGCTCCCGACCGGTCGTCGTAACAGACAACGGGCTGATCGGCGAGGCCCAGACGGCTCAAGGCTGTGCGAAACTCGGAGACAGGGGGAAGAGGATGGCGTCCACGACTGCCCGGCGGGTCGGACAGGTCGACATCAAGGTCGACGAACACAGCGCCGGGGATGTGTTGAACAAGGTAGTCGTCATATTTCGGGCCGTCGGGAATCGACCAACGTACGTCGGCCACGGCGACCGAGTCTTTGTGTTCGACCAACCAGGCAGCGTCGACGATCGGGCCTGAGAATGGGGATTCGATAGGCATCGCTAGTCCAGACTAAAGAACAGCGTGGCCGTTGCCCCACCTCGTGCTGGAGCTTGGTACAGGTGAACGTGCTGGCCGTCGGCGCTGAAGGTGACGGTAAGGGTGTCGACACCGAATTGAGCGGCGTCTTGATCAAGCCGTAGGTTGCCAGCAGAGATCGGGACCTCGCCGCGACCGGATCCGGGTTCGTAGGTGATTGAACCGGTTGTTCCCGTGGAAATTGCGATTTCGGAGATCTCGTTATGCCATGGTCCCTCAAAGCCTTCCAAGGCAAGGCGGCCTCCGCTGCTACACGGACTGCTTGCTGGCACCGTCAACGTCTTGCGAAGATCGACGACACAGGTTGAGGGCAAACGGACTGGTTCAACGACGGTGCTAGACGTTGACCCGTCACCGGGAACACTCAAGCTCGGCGACGACGGATCCTGGGTTTGGGGCGCCGTGGTTGATGTGGTCTGACCGTCTTGTGGGACGCTTAGGCGTGGTGAGTTTGGATCGTTGCCATCGTTGTCAACGCCGGTGGAGGTGTTCCCTCCTCCAGTTGTCGATGTGCCCTGACCTGTGCCTTGCTGATTGGCGTCGGCTGCTTGATCGGCCGCGGGCTGCCCACTACCGGCCGCCGCTGTTCCGTCTTCGCGTTCACCCAGCTGCGTCTCCGAGCCGTCGTCCGCGGGCCCATCTGACTCCGCGGTTGCCGACCCAACCGCACTTTCTCCAATCTCCGGGCCGGCGACATCGCCGTCGACCCCAACATCGGAGGCTTCGACCTGGTCGTCACCACCTGACAAACTGCGGGCAACCAGCACAATCGGGATGAGTGCGGCCAACGCGGCAGCGATCAACATCGCCCAGGGAACCCGCAGTTCCGTGGACTGGGCCTGCTCCCGAAAAGGAATCTGCCTATGCAGATCCCGTCTGACCCTCGGGTACTGGCTCTGAATAAACTTGATCAGCTCGACTCGGCTGTCTTCCGGCCTTCCGGTTGGGTACCGGATTTGGGTGACCGGCGGAGCTTGAAGCTCGTTCACGGAATCCTCCACCAGCAGGCAAACCCGGTCGGGCGCTAACCGAGCTTCAAGAAATCCCGCAGCGTGGAGGATGCGTTGAATACGATGGTCAGTACTTTCGGTGGAAAGTGGATCGAGATCGGTGACGATGAGAACCGCCATGTCGAATTTGGTCATGGTGACCTCGACCGGCATCTTGTCGAACGTGTGAACTGAGCAACCGTCGTCCTCAAGCGATCGTGCCAAGTCGATGATCTTGTCATCAGACGCCGTGGGACCCATCAAGATCCTTGGATAACTTCCGGTACTCGCCAGTGCCACCGCACCAGCATAGTTAGTTCAAGTAGACAGTATCCAGCATCCACAACTAGATGGAAGGAGAAAGAGAGACGTTGCTCTTTGTCGTCGTGTCATGGATTTGGGGCATCGGCCTGGGAATAGGCTTCATCAGTAACGGTATTGCCCGATTCAGCGGCGACGAGCAGATGATGAAACGGAAGGATCGTCTCGGGATCGATGATGACGTGTTCGGCCTCTTGGCCTGGGCCGAGGTGGCCGCCGGTACCGGATTGGTTTTGGCGACGCTATACGGGCCCGAGGGGGCCTGGCCCTCGTTGTTTCATCACCCGGTGTGGTTCCCCATCGGACTTGGCTGTGTGCTGGCGCTGATAGGAGTGCGAACGGTGTCGATGTGGTATCGGCGATTGGTGAACTCGAAGCTCGATGACATGATTCCGTCGATGATTCTGATTCTTTGCTGTATGGCCTTCCTGATCGCTTTCTGTTCTCGCCAGATTCTCTTGGGCTAGGGTCGGTTGCGGTGATCCCGATCAGATCTGTGTTGATCAATTTCAAAAGGCGAGGCCGGTGCTGAACAAGGTGGCCCTGGCCCTCGCTGTGCTGATTGTCGTCGTCTTGGCCGCCATTCTCGCAATTTCGATCTCCGATCGTATCCAGAGTGAATCGGACGAGGAGGAAGACAATGCCTCGACCACGACCGAGCCCGATCGGACGATCATCGTCGATGACAGCGGCCGTCCGGTCGCCGTGTCGTGTGATATCCCGCCCGATGACAACACTCCCCTGCTGGTCACGTTCATCAATGACACGACCGTCACCGCCGACTACACGGCCCAAGTGACCGTCCTGTACGGCAATGGTCGCGCCCAAACGGCGATTGCCGAAGCGGTCGCTCTACGGGCCGGTGAAAATCGCGCCGTGATCCCAGAACCTTGGCCTGATGATGCTGAGATCTCGAGTTGCCGGCTCGATGCAATACAGCGCGGAGAACACCTCGTGTTGTTGAGCCCGGACTCCTAACGCTCCACCAACCATAGGTACGTAGACCGAGCCGCTCCGCTACAGTGCGGGGTTATGGATTGGTTTGCCAACAACTGGCCGATGCTTCTGATCGGTCTCGGTCTGTTTGTCATTGTTTCGGGCGTCATCCGCAAGGTGGCCAAACTGGCCTTCATCGGCGTGGGCATCGGCGTGCTCGGGCTGGTCATCTGGCCCATGGTGAGCGCCTCGCTCTAGAACCTTGGTTGGCATCTACAGATGATCATCGGGCTGCCCGAGGCCGTCAGCTGAGCAGACCTCGGACGACAAACTCGATCGGCTTGTTGCCGGTGTTGCCCCCGAATTCGCCATCAGCAACGAAGGTGTAGTCGAGACGCGACCCGTCGATACCGCGGTCGGACAAGTACGAAATGATGGCGTCGGCGCGCTCCATCTGAAGGTCACTACTGATGCCCTGCTCCTCATCAGCCCCGTTGGCGACGATCGTGATATCGGTGGACGGGAACCGCGTCATCAGGACGTCGGCGACAACCAGAATCCAATCGGATCCCGGAGGCATGGCCGCACCGCCGGGCTCGAATACCACGGTCTCTTTGATGAAAAGAGGAGGATTGGTCGGCAGCGGTGCCGATTCATCGATCGTGTACTGCTCGATGACGTTGCCGGATCCCAAAAGCTCCTGCAGACGTCCACTCAGTGCTTCCGCAAGCGTGTCGTTGGGCATTGTGCCTTGGAGGTATATGCGCCCGTCGGAGTAGATCGCCCATGCCGACTGTCCGTCGGCCAGCGCCGTCTCGCGATGCGCTTCAAGCGCTCGTCCAGACACGTTGGGAATCAACCCGTCATCTTCGTGAGTCTCGTTCTCCGATGTGGGAGCCGAGCTCGATGAGCCGCGGGTATCTTCAGTCGCGGCGTCCTCGTCACTGACGTCGGCGGTGCCTGCGTCGTTGGAGCGATTGACGCTCGACGAAGCCGAAGTGCTTTCGGATGAGTCGGCTTCGGTGGCCTCGTCCGACGTCGGGGCGTTGGTTGCGATTCCAGGATCGTCGTTGTCGGGACCCGAGAGCACGAGCCACGCCAGTCCGACCAGAATCACGGTCGCAGCCAACACGCCCACTATTGATGCGATGATGCTCGGCCGACTCGAAAAAACGTCGTTGATTTCCGCGCTCGCAGCCGCTGCGGAGGCAGCCTGTTCCCCATCGTTCGGCTGAATCTGCGGATCAGCCACCCGGTGGCTGTTCGAGGCGGCGTCAACAGCGGCCCCAGTGCCCGATGATGTGCCGTCCGGGACCGTGGCCTGCGGCTTTGCGTCAGCTTCGAGCTCGATGATCGAGAGTTCATCGGTCGCCACGGCTCGTCCGACCCAAGTCGGAATCTTGTCTTTGTTGCTTACCATCTCGCCTCTCGCCCGCGGAGGTCGCCCCCGCCGTCTTGCGTGCGCCTGTTCTGACAGTAGTGCCTAACAGTCTACCTCGAAGGTCGCCGCAACTTCTAAGGTCGCTGTAGCGCTGAGCTCGCCGCGCCGCTTCCTCTGGTTCGACCGGTTGTCTCAGGTCGTGAGTAGCAAAACCAACGGAAGCGTGAGCAAAGACAGCACTGTCGCCAGTACCAGGGTTGCCGTAACCCGTTGGGGCTCCAAGTCGTGCTCCAAGGCGATCACCATGCAGAAGACAGCAGGCGGCATGGCGGATTGAACGGCAGTCACCCCAACCAGATCACCGTCAAGCCCCACAGCGATGGCTGCAGCGGTCGCGGCGGCCGGCGCGACGAGTAGCTTGCAGGCCGCCGACACGATTGACGGGGTCTCGATCCGCACTCGGCCCGTCATACGCAGTTGCATCCCAAGCGTGAACAGCATTGTGGGAATGAGGGCAGCGGCAACCAGCGAGATACTCCGATCGAATGCCACCGGAACGTCAACGCTGAATGAGTTGGCCAGCAGCCCGAGAATGCTGGCAACGGTCATAGGAGCCAGCAAAGCCTGGCGGAGCGCGTCGATGATCGAGCCGTCTCGTCCATGGGCCAGGCCCACGCCCAGCATCATGCCGGTTGTGTTGATGGCAAGCATGAACACGCCGGCCGCAGGGAGAAGCTCAGGTCCGAAGGCGAACGCGGATATGGCCAGCCCGGCGTTCCCAACGTTGCCGTATGAGGCCGTCAGCGTTTCGGCGGCGATGACCGAGCCACCACAACCACTGATGCGCAGTATCGCCGCAGCCGTTAGTCCGGCCGCAGCCATCCCGACGAGTCCGGCCAGAGAGAGTTGCAGCACCACTGCTGCGTCGAGTTCCGCTCCGGCCAGCACGTCGAACATGAATGCCGGACCAAGGACCCAGTAGGCCAACCGCGACAGAGAGCGGAGGTCCACATTGATTCTGTGGCCGACGATGGCGCCGGTGGCCACCACGAGCACAACCGGGGCGAGGACGTCGAACAGTACTGTCAGAATGGACATCGAGCGTTAACCATACGGCGCCGCTGAGACCCCAACTTCTTTTGGCTGCGACATTGTGGCCGACTGGTATTCTCAGCTCGAACAACCGACCCGCTATCATGCTTGACGTTCGACCACTATCGTTGGTCGATGTTGTGGGTGAGTGGGTTTAGGAGGCAATGCATTGCGGACAAACTCGATCGACCTTGCGAAGTTGTCGCCGCAGGCAGCTGCGGTGTTCGCCCGGGCCGACAAGTTCAGGACGACGACCCTGGAGCCGGAGGCTTCCACCTGGGAGTTCGTCGACCGCCACGTAAACACCGAGGCACTGCGAGAAGCCGCCCGTCTTGGTCTCACGGGTATCGAGGTCGACAAGTCTGTGGGAGGGCTCGGCCTTGGCTTCCGGGAGAAGGTGCGGATCGCCGAGATCCTCTCTCAATCATCCATGGGTTTCGCCTTCTCGCTCATCAACACGCAGAATGTCACTGCCGACCTTGACCGGCTGGGAACCGACGAGCATCGATCGGATCTACTTCCGTCGCTGCTATCGGGCCGTCGGTTTGGAGCTACGGCACTAACCGAGCCGCACGCCGGCAGCGACTTCGCAGCCATCAAGACCTCGGCGGCGCCGATTTCCGGTGGTTGGCTGCTAAACGGGCAGAAGGCTTGGATCACCAACGGAGCAATTGCCGACGTCGTATTGTGCTACGCCCAGACCGATCCTGACGAGGGACGGGACGGCATCGCCTGTTTCCTCGTTGACGGTCAACGAGACGGGTTCGTCGCCGACTCTCCCTACTCCCTCACCGGTGGCTCCGGCATCGGAGTCGGCGGATTCACTCTTGAAGACTTCGAGGTCGACGATGCGGACCTTTTGATCGAGCCCGGGGAGGGCTTCAAGGCTGCACTCGAACTACTCAACGGCGCCCGGGTCTATGTGGCGGCGATGGCTTGTTCCATGATCCGATCAGCCCTTGCCGAGGCGGTCGACTATGCAGGATCCAGGGAGACATTCGGCAAAACGCTGCTCGATCATCAGGGCTTGAACTGGTCACTGGCCGACGTTGCCAACAAGCTCGAGGCCGCCGAAGCCTTGACGGCGGTATCTGTCGACGCCGTATCCCAACGAATAGAGGGCACCGGCATTGACGCCCGAAATGTAGGCCTGGCCGCCGCCCACGCCAAACGATTTGCAGTGGAGATTCTTGAACCATCGTTGCGTACCTGCATGCAGGCGATGGGGGCCAACGGTCTTCGCACCAACAACAAGGCCGGCAGGCTCCTCACAGAAGCTCGTGTCGCGGCCTATGTCGACGGCACCACCGAGATGCAGACGGAACTGATTGGCAAGGCTCTAGCCGCCGACTACGGCTCGGAGAGTCTCGCATCGGCATCAGTGGCTTTCCGCGCGGTGACACGATCAGATCACGACGATCACGACCATTTGAGCACTGAACACGCTGTTCCTGAGGCCGGTGAGGCCGATCACGAGGATCTGTCCGACGACATGCTGGTAGCGGACGTCGACGTAAGCGACGTCGACCAGGAGGAAACACCGGTCGAAGACGTCGTGATCGAGAGTAGCGATATTCGTGAGTCGACCCATGTTGACGCCGATGTCGATCTCGATGCCGAGCATGATGGTGATGAGGTTGTGGGAGATCCAATCGGGCCGGACGATCTAACGGCACCTCTTGAGATCGACGACGAATCGATGCGGGCCTTCGGCGGTGGCGCCGTCGCCCACGCCGATTCCGACGAGCTGCCCACCGATCTCTCCGATTCTGAGTTCGATGCTGAGTTCGATTCTGAGCTGGATGCTGTGTCCGATGCCGACGAGCCGGTCACCGCGGCTGAAGTTGATCACGATGATGATCGTGTAGAGGCTGACGAGACCGGCGTTACCGACCCTCCGGCGGTTGTTGCGATGGCAGCAGGTGTTAGTGCCCTGGGTCTACTGGCCAAACACGGTCTCGGCGGCATAACAAGCCCCGATGCTGTGGGTTCCGCCGATAGCGGTCTTAACGACGGCGTCGAGGATGGGGCCGACGACGGCGCCGATGATCTCGATGGCGAAGTAGAGAATGATTCGGGCGATCAGCTCGCCCAAGGCTTGGAAGACGGCGACGTTCCCGATGACGACGCAACCGACGGATCGGCGTCGATCTTCGACATCGGCGGCGATGGGTTCGATCACCCTGAGGATCTGGCTACCTTCGAACCGTCCGTGTCGGCTACCCAGCTCACCGAGGAGCTGGAGGACCATGGCGTAGATGGGTCAGGCGACGAGGAGTCGGACAACCAGCTACCGGCCGCTTCGATAACCGCGGTCCTTCCGAAACCGGAAGCAACTCCCCCGGACCCAGTGGCAGTGCCGACAGTGCCCCCGATGCCGCCCCCCAGCTCTGCTCTGGAGGCACCCGACGACATGCCCGGCCTTGGCGAAGTCACACAGGATCTCCCAGCCGACATTCAGCGGATCGCTCTGCTCGATGAGTCCGCCGAGAACGATGACAGCCTCGTCGGCTTTGCCGATACATCGACCGTGATGGGTGATGAAGCGATGCCCACGGCTGACAACTTCGAGACACCGACACGACTCACGCCGCCGATGCCGCCCCCTTCAATGGGGACTGCGGAGACTCAGGAAGTCGGTGGGCTTTTTGGGGCTGACAGCGAGCTGCGCCCAGCCGAAACCGTCGTGTCAGCTCCACCGCTGCCTCCGCCGTCGATGATGACGTCTTCTGCGAACCCATCTGTTTCGAGTCCGTCAACTCCGCCATCGGGTGGTCCTCCCCTCCCCGGCGAAGAGCATCGTCTCGACAGCGATGAGGAAGTGGAAGGTGATGATGTTGACGACGACCAGCCGGCAATGGCACCTCCGTTACCTCCAGAGTTCATGCGGCGAAACCCTTAGGCCATTTCCAGGCTGAGAACGCCGGTTTGTCACAACGCCCTAGGGACCTTTTCTTAGATCGTCGGTGGGCGGCCTAGCCGCTGTAATGGTGAAGAACCGTCGGATCGCCAAGAATCCGCTCGGGTGGCCAAAACCATAAGGCAATGATCCCCACACGAGTTAACGATGGACCTATGCCCAGAGTTCAGCGACCGTCCGCACACCCTCGACCATCCTGATTTAGATCTGAATGAGTTGTTATTCTGGCTTCATGAGCCAGCGGACCAATCACGTCGATCAGATACCGGACATCGACTCGGCTAAAGACTTTAGCCGTTGGCCTGGAGAGCCCACATCGCCGAGACAGTTCGATCCGCCCGGTCATCGGTCGCCGGATGGTGATCTCTCTACGTCATCGCAGCCGCGTTATGCACCCGCCGAAATTGATGACTCACGATCTCGGATTCTCGACTGGCTATTCCTACCCAGGGTTAGGCGCAACGCTGTCGCAATCACCACGTTTACCGTACTCGGGGTTGGCGTATGGCTTTTGGCCGACGCCCTCAGCGGATCAACAGGCACGATGATCGACCTTCCCGACGCACGGGCCGATGGTTTGTCGGGGCAGGCAGTGACTTCTGACGACACCATTAACTCGGTAGCCGTCGATCCCAGCAGCGACATCGATTCTCGCGTGCCGGTCGGGCCAGTGCTCTCGGCCGACGGTCGAATCGCGCTCACCGCAGCGGTGGCCGATAATGGCTGGACGGTCGAAGTGGATGCTGCCGATCCGCTCCAAACGCATTCTGAGGGCGTATCCATCGTTGCGCTGGTGGATGGCGCCGTGGTCGCGGAATCGGCGGATCTGCCTTTCCAGTTTGACGTCAAGCCCGACGCCGAGTCGGAAACGGCCGCGCTTGTCGTTTCGGCCTTTGTCGACTGGGATGACGGGCATCCTCGCAGCCCCGTTGTGCTTGCTCTGGATGCCGGTTGACAGCGTCCGCACCGTAGCCATCACCCTCCAACTGGATAACCCAGAAGATTTCGCACGCTCCTAGCGAAACGGCGATGTTGGGGCGAGAATGCAAGGGTGACAGCTCCGGCCGAATCCGCCAGTCCTCCGTCGAACGCCGGCTGGTACCTCGACCCGTGGCGACAGGCCCAATGGCGTTGGTGGGATGGCACCCGGTGGACGGCTCACTTAAGTCAGGCCACCGACCACAAGCCTCGTCTCGGCGGATGGCTCAGCTGGCCGGTAGCGGTCGCCGGAGCAGGCACAATTCTTTCCCTTATTGCCCTGCTCGTGGTTTCGACCCGCGCTGCCGTACTTGGAATTGCCCTTGGCCTTGTGCCCTTGGTTCTGGTCTTGCCGGTTCTCGCCTGGCTTGATCGAGTGGAGCCGGAGCCGGTTAGGTCCAGGATTCACGCCGTTCTATGGGGTGCCACGGTCGCGGGACTCACCTCAGGCATCATCAACTCCTTTGTGGCCTATCGGCTGGGGGACACATGGGCCGCTGTCGCCTCCGCACCCATCGTCGAAGAGTTCACGAAAGGGCTCGGAATCTATTGGGCCGTCCGTCGGCGAGAGGTTGATGGAGTGATGGACGGCATTGTCTACGCCGGCTGGGTCGCTCTGGGATTCGCCGTTGTGGAGGATTTTCTCTATTTCACCACGGCGGTGGAGGCCGGGCAATGGCGGGAGGTATTCATCGTTCGTGCGTTGATGACGCCGTTTGCCCATCCGCTGTTCACAGCTTGGATCGGCTTGGGTATTGGCCTTGCCGTCGCCCGGCAGCAGTCGCTGCTCGTGAACGCCGCGTGGGGTTACGGCTTGGCGGTGGCCTGCCATGCTGCGTGGAACGGATCGTTGGCGTTCAGCGGTGAAAATGAATCGATCACGGTCATCGTCGGTGCCGCCATTGGCTTCTTTCTGTTGTTCGTTGCGGCGGCCATAACCGTGACCAGAATCCGACGCCATGATCAGCGCCGGTTCACCGAGGTGGTGCCGTTTCTCGCGCAGCGGTATGGGATGTCGAGCCAGGAGATCGAGGTCTTCGGGAGCTGGAAAACGGTGTTGTCGGGCCGTCGCCGGTTGCCACGGTCGCAACGTCGGGCTTTTGATGAAGTCCATTCGGCCTTGGCCCGGCTGGCTCTGTTTCACCGGCGCACCGGGCCTCAGGATCCGGCAACCGAGTACATCCTGACCGAACAGTTGCGGCTGGCTCGCCAGTCGCAGGTCTAGCCTGGATTCTTGAATCGGCAGAGATCTTGAGAAATGGTCAGGAATCGCCTTGGCGCGACCGATAGGTCTACATGGGCCTAGGACCAGAAGCACTCACAAAACTTCAGGCACCGGCAAAGTTGAGAGACCTTGGGGTCTCGCCGGGGCTGGCTGAGGATCTGTTCACTCGACGAGTATTGGCAGAACGCACGTCGACCATCGGCCGGGTGGCCGAATCGTTGTGCGTGTCACATGCCGTCGCCAACGAGATCGCCGCTCTGCTGCGAGAAAAGGCGCTTCTGGAATATCAGGGACTCGACGGGCGAGACTACAGGATCACGCTCACCGAACTCGGCTTCCGAACCACTGCCGAGCGAATGAAGTCCGGCCAGCACGTGGCCAGCATGCCAATTCCGATTGAGGACTATCAGACGATCGTCAAACTTCAGCAGAACGAAATCCACCTCGATCGGGCTCTGGTGAAAAAGGCGTTTTCCGACATGGTGGTCGAAGACTCGATTCTCGACCAGATTGGTCCCGCCTTTGTGAGCGGCGGAGCGATTTTCATTTACGGCCCTCCCGGAACCGGCAAAACCAGCCTGGCGGAACGTATGTGCCGGTTTTACGACGATCTGGTACTTATCCCCCGGTTCGCCGCCGTCGACGGTGAGTTGATTTCGGTTTATGACCCGGCCCTTCACCAGGCGGTCCCCGAGCAACCACCTGGTCTCGATCCCCGCTACGTGTTGTGTGAGCGTCCGTTGATCATGGTCGGCGGTGAATTGAACCTAGAGATGATGGATCTCCGGTTCGACCCGGTCTCAGGCCTGAGCACCGCACCGATCCAAATGCTGGCCAACAACGGCATTCTTGTGGTCGACGACTTTGGCCGTCAGACAACCTCGCCCGAACAAATTCTGAACAGGTGGATCATTCCGCTTTCGCGCGGTGTCGACTTTCTAAAGCCAAACTCCGGCACCAAGTTCACTGTGCCGTTCGAATTGAAGCTCGTGGTGTCCACCAACCTCGAACCACACGCGCTCGGCGACGATGCGTTTCTCCGACGGCTCAAACACAAGGTCTACGTCGGACCGGTGACCGACACAGCGTTCAACTGGATCCTGGTGCGGGCCGCCCAACGCCATGGCCTGGAGGTGACCGCCGAGTCGGCGGCCTATCTCAACAAGGTAACCCGCGCTCACCTAGGTGAGCTGCGGCCCTACGTCGCGATTGACTTCTGTGAGCTGGCGATAAGCATGTGCCGCTACGACGGTCTGCCGTATGTGCTCGACCGGGCGCTCATCGACCGGGTTGCCGGCATCTGCTTCGTGAAGCCGCCGGATTACGAGGAGGAACGCGCCGAGCAGGTCGACTACTCGATTCCCGCCGACGTAACTCCTCCGGCACCTCCGCCAAGTCACCGTGAGTCGTCTCAAGCGGCTCTCGGACACGAGCACGCCGCATCCTTCGGACACTAGCCCTCGTCGAGGGCTTCGCTGACCAAAGCAGCGATGGCGCTGCGCTCGCTGCGATTCAGCGCGATGTGCGCAAAGAGCGGATCACCTTTAAGGCTGGCGATCACCGAAGCTATGCCGTCGTGCCTGCCTACCCGCAGATTGTCTCGCTGGGCCACGTCGTGGGTGAGAACGACCCGCGATCCCGGTCCTAGCCGACTCAGTGCCGTGAGCAGCACGCTCCGCTCTAGATTCTGCGCTTCATCGATGATGACGAACACATCGGTCAGGGTGCGGCCTCGGATGTAGGTGAGCGGAAGAACCTCGATCAGTTCTTGACGCTCCACTTCCTCACGCACATTGTCGTTGGCGATCGCCGCCAGGGCGTCACCGACGGCGTCGGTCCATGGACGCATTTTTTCGTCCTCGGTGCCCGGCAGATACCCCAGGTTTTGGCCACCGACGGCATACAGCGGCCGGAAGACCATGACCTTCCGATGCGACTTTCTCTCCATCACCGATTCCAGCCCGGCGGCCAGTGCCAGAACCGACTTGCCGGTGCCGGCCGGTCCGCCGATACTCACGATTCCGACGTTGTCGTCGGCGAGTAGGCCCAAGGCCAGGCGTTGTTCGGCATTACGGCCTCGGACACCAAACAGCGATTTGTCGGTGACGAGTCGAACTTTCCCATCACCGGCCGAGATGGCCAGCGCCGACTGGTTGGAGCTCTCCAGAATCAGCCCGGTGTTGGCGGGTAGGTCAATCGTGGCTTCAAGTTCGCCGACGCCCCGTTCGTATAGATCGTCGATCTCATCGCCACGAACCGAGAGTTCTATGATGCCGCGCCACTCCAAATCGGCGCCGCTGTGGTGCCGGTACTCGACGGCAGGTAGACCGAGCACGCCGGCCCGCAGACGCATAGGTAGATCTTGGGTGACGAGGACAACCTTCGCACCGTCGGCCTGAAGATTAAGAGCGACCATCAGGATCCGGTGATCATTGCTGCCGTCGTCCTTCATCGCCTCCGGGACCAAGCCCTCGGCTCGGTGATTCAGCTCGACGCGCACCGTGCCGCCGTCGTCGTTGATGACGGATGGTTCCGAGAGCCCGCCGTTGTCTTCCCGTACCCGTTCGAGCTGCCGCAGAACGGAGCGGGCGGCCCAGCCGAGATCCGGGTGGTGCCGCTTTGCTTCCAGTTCGGTGAGAACGATGATCGGCAGCACCACATCGTTGTTGCCGAAAGCGTCGAGCGAGGTCGGCGCGCTCAGAAGCACTGAGGTGTCTAGGACGTACGTGGATCGCTGGTTTATAAATGGCACCCTATGACGGATCGGCATCCAATGCCAGTCAATGAAGACGATTTTCTACATTGATGTTGGTTGAACGACAGGTAGGTGTGCAGCTTGTCCGCTTAGGTGTAGAGAAGCGATGCCGACGGGGTGTGATGCACCTCTTCACCCTCGACCGCGTAGGCGAAATTCAAAACGGTTCGACGGCAGCCGTCATGGATCGGCTGAACCCGATGTTGTAGCTGATCCGACCGCAGCAGGTAGGCATCGCCCACGTTGTGCGATTTGGATTGTGCGTTGTGCACGTCATCAACCGGACAGAATTCGACCCGACCGCAGCCCGAAGGACAGTCGGGACTTTCGATGAACAGCACCATGGCGATCGGGTAATCGTCGACATGGAACCCATGGGTGTCGCCGCCTTCGTGCAACATGTTGAGCACATGACGTTCCACCGGGTCATCGGCAGCGCGCAGCGGCTTGCCGAGAAGGCTGGAGATGGCCTGCATCAGTTGGGCGTCGTGGTACAGATTGACGATCGCTTGGGCTCGTTCGGCGATGGCCAATCCGCTGATGGTGGTCATGTGCCGAGGCGTGTTGCCCATACATTCCATCTGGAAGTCTTTGCGCTTGGCCAGTGGCATGAGCATCGAATCGATCTCGGCGCGGAGAGCCGCTATGGCCGGTTCTGGAGCGAGACCTTTCAGCGGTACGTAGCCACAGCGTTCGAAGTGAGCGGCGGGATTGTCGAGACCATGCCGATGAAACGCATCAAAGTCGAGAGTCAGATCTGCGCTGTCCGATACGACACTTCCGCTGGGCACGGCGATCAATCTATCAATTTCCTGTTGAGCGCGGGCGCCGAAATGGCCCGTCGTGACGACTGTCTCAGGATCCAGAGTGCTGCCGTAATTTATCGGAACGGGAGTGCTCGCACTCGAAGCCGCGGGCTTGCCGGGAGATCGATCATCGCCTCATTGCCAGATACGTACCGCACGTGGTGATCGGGGCCGAAAAGTCCCGACACAACGTCGTCGGTGAATGGGTCCTCGACGTCGACCTCAAGTTCCAAACGAGGAAGGGTCCACGCGTTGGCCCCTGCCGTCTCCGCCAACTGGCCTCGGGCCGACTGAACCTGCTTGATCGGAAACGGAATGTCGGCTCGATTAGCCAGAATGTCGGCCAGCGTCGGCTGGCTTGAGTAGATCTCCAGACGCCATCGCTGCTGCTTCTTTGGATTCACGAGTGGCACTCGCCGCCTCGTGCGTCCCAGATTCCATTGCACTGCTACCAATGGCAGAACTAACACCAAGAGGCCCACAAGCTGCTTTCCCAGATCAGCCACTATGGCCTCGTTTCCACACTGTCATGGCTGAACCTCGATTGCCCAGGCGGCCCCCTCGTTGTACAGGAGGGCGGTATCGGGGCGACTGGCAAGCCATGCGGCGAAGTCGTTGAGAGAAGTGGCGCTGTCTCCACTGGCGTGGACACGCCACGCCTGCTGTGATTCGGTGAGAACGACGACGATTCGGGAGTGACCATCCGTTTCCGCGGAGGTCTTGATCGATTCCAGCCAGGCTTCGTCGGAGACAACGGGCTCTATGAGAAACCCGTTTCCGGCACGATCATGGTCACCCCAGGCCACAAACCGATTGTCGGCGACGAACAACGTGTCGGCGTTGGCTTGGGCGTACCCGGATTCGATTGCAGCTCGGTCGGCCGTCGAGGCCCGTTCGTAACTCTCTCCCCCATAGCGAGCGAGCAGCAGCAGGGGCGTAAGCCCGATAGCTGCAAGCATGGTCACTATTGGCATTGTCTGGGGGCGAAGACCGGCCAGTATTCGGCCAATCAGCACCGCAGCGACCGGTAGCGCAAACGTGTACACCTCCACCAGCGATGGTCCGTCGAGCCCGCCGAGGGCGAGGCCCGCCGCGACTGCGAGGCCGAGAGGTACGAGGGGTACCGTCGGACGCAGGTGGCGGTTTGCCTCCCGCGACATCGCCAAGCCAACGAGGACGGCGCCGGCAACGGCGGCAAGGCCGATGTACAGCCTGGCGTTCGCAACCAATCCGGCCTCCGCAGACAAATTTGTGGCTTCCCCGGATCCGGGCGAACTTGTCGGTGCGCCGAACAGCGACGCGAAGCCGGTAAGGGACCCGTCGAGCTGATCCTGGGCTGCGAGGAGCAGCCAGAGAATTGTCACCGCAGCGGTGAGCAATAGAAGCCGCCAGGCAACCCGGCGGCCGTACAGGCCTAGGACGGCAAGGGCGGTGATCATATAGAAAGGCGCCACAGGATGAGTGGTAACAGCGCCGAGGGCGACCAAAATCATCGCGGCGAAGACCACAGCTGATTCGGAATCGGGGCGGTCGCCGCCTGAGACCGAGAATCGTGGTAATAGCGGTATCGACGCACTCCAGGCCGAGCGACTTCGCAGCGGACCACTTTCAACGACCACCAGTAGCGCCACAAACATCAGCACACCCACACTACGAGGCGAGAAGTGATCGTGCCCGGGCCATGCCAGCAACACATAGATCAACGCCGACAGCGAGCCGACGGCAGGGAGCGTTGGGTAGGACCGGCGGGCCAGCGCAGCCACAAGAACGGCTACACCGCCGGTGATCACACTTGGCCAAAGTCGCAGTATCAGGTCGGTGGCGCCGGGATCGAGTTCGTTGAGCGGGGCGAGGAACGTTGCGTAGAAGCCGGGCCATGCGAGCGCACCGTCGACCGAATCTTCGGGGCCGACGCCGGCGAGGTCTATCAAACCGAGGTTTCGCCACACCTCACTCCCCCGGGGGTGCCGACGAGCCAGGTGAGGGACGGTATGTAGGAGCACCAGCCAGGTGAACGGAACCATGGCAACATGCCGGGAGGCGACTTCGCTCGCGCTCCACAGCAGAAATCCGGCGCCCACAACGGCAACGGCAACGGCAAACCAGTACAGCGGTGGAACTGCGCTGATCAGGCCGTAGCCGTCGACCTTTTCGGCGTCGAACATCAAACTCGACCAGAGGGCGACAAGGCAGGCGAGGACCGACAACACCAGGCCGATCGTTGAGCTGGTCAGACCGGCCGTCGTCGACTGTTCGACGTATTCTTCTTGAGGCTGAGTTTGTGTGATCACTGGATCGGGCTTCGCTCCAAAGGATCGAGCATTCTTCCGCGAGTGACCGCTGAGCTCGACAGTAACCAAGCCATCACAAAGCCGTAGCCCGTGGTGAGCAGAACAAGCGCCTCGGACGTTGCGAGACCGAGCAGATAGAGCGACTGGGCGGCAATTGCGCTGATGGCCAGTGAAAGGGCAACAGCGAAGACCGCTACTACGGCCCGTGATCGTAGATGATCTCCCAGCAGCATGGCGAGGGGCGCCCCGGCGAAGGCCACCATCTGGACCAGAGCCGCCAGTCTGGCCGGCCAACCGGCGTCGATCAGGAACAAGCCGACGGTCACCACGCCGAACAGCCCCATCCAAGTCGCCAATTGCCGCACGGATACGGTCACACTTCCTCCACGATTAGCACCACCACACCAGAAATCATGGACATCAACCGACGCCTGAATCTGTGGCCGCTGTAAGGCCAGTTCCAAGTGATCGGGCTCCAGAGCCCGACTTCTCTCAGGCTAACAAATCCTTGGCGTGGTTGATAGCTCGACCGCGGTGTCGCCTGTCGAACCAGGCCGCTCGACTACTCTCGGAGCATGACGTCGTTGCAAGAGGCGATTGACGAGTTCTTCCTGGCTCGGATGCCGCGGAAGCATTCCAAACACACCCTCGACGCCTACCGCCGTGATTTGGCGTCAGTTTCCGACCAGCTGACGGAACTCACCGGCAAGCCCATCGAGCAGCTCACCGTTTCAGAACTCGACATCCGCACCCTACGTCGAGCCTTCGCCGGCATCTCTCATCAGTCGGCGGCCACAATTTCCCGCACCTGGTCCACGTGGAACCAACTGTTCACGTTCCTGGTGGCCGAACAAACCATTCCTGGGAATCCGATGGCGGCTGTTGACAAGCCCAGGGTTCCCAAGAGCCGGCCGAAGGCCATTGTGGGAGACGACAGCGTTGACCGGCTTATCAGAGCCGCTTCACAAGGCCGCCAAGGGGCCCGCGATCCCTGGCCCGAGCGGGACTTCGCCGTGGTGGTTACTCTGCTCACGTGCGGGCTGCGGCTCTCGGAGCTGCTGGATCTGACCATCACCTCCTTGGACGGGCCCGCCGGGGATCGGGTGATAGGCGTGCGCGGCAAGGGAAACAAAGAGCGCACTGTTCCACTGGAACCCGAGGTCGAGGAGATTCTGGTCGAGTACATCGAAAGCAGACTTCGCCGCTTTCCCGGACGGATTCACAGCGATGACGCGCTCTTCCTCGGTAACGATGGCAAGCCGATGAAACGTGGGGGTCTGCAGTACTTGATCGACCAGCTTTACAGGGAAGCCGGTATTCGCACGAAGGTCCCGGCCGGAGCGTTGGTGCATGCACTGCGACATACCTTCGCCACCAGTTTGGCCCGAAACGGGGCGTCCGGTACCGAGTTGCAACGACTCCTCGGTCACGAGTCGTTGGCCACAACACAGAGGTATGTCGATGCCACGGCTCGTGAGGTGCGTGCCGCTGCCAGGTCCAACGACGCCTATCGCTCCTTGCGAGCAATGGAGCAGGAATCGGCAGCGGTCGAAGGCTGAGCGGGCCCGGTACCGGTCACGAAAGTCTGCGCTCTGTAGCGGTACGCAAAGTGGTTCAATGGCTTATGTCACCTCCATTTCAGCTCGTAGCTGAGGAGCGAACGGTAGTGTTGGCCCAATAGGCTTTGTCCGTCCAACGATTTGTCGGGCTAGCGCCTCGCGTGAGGCCGATTCGACACGACTCTTCGTCGAATCAAACTTGAGAGGTGGCTTGTTTCTGGTTGGAGACTCGCCACGACCGGTTAAGCAGTCGGTGCCGCGTAGTTGAGGGCCTGCCAAACGGCAGGGCCAACGACAGTCGGGCGTCGTCTGTAACAAACAAGAAGGTAGGTTCCAGGGTGGGCCGCAGGATCGAAGTAGAACTAACCAGCACCCGAGACGACGGGTCTTGGACGTGGCGAGCCGCCGGAGCCAAACAACCTAAAGGTGAGTTGTCGGGCGATCTGCTCTACAACGGGGCCAAGGTTGGCGACGTGGTCAAGGTCGAGGCCGACTTCCATATCGATGGCATCGAGGTCGTCGAGGTGTTCACCCCGAAGGCCAAAAAGGAACGATCGAACCTGCTGGAAATGAAGTCCCGGCCGTTCCGAGACGACGAGTTGGTCACCACCCAGCGGGTCGCCCGCGGGCGGGGTGGCAAGGGAGGTCGTCGAGGCGATCGTCCGAATCGCGATCGACGGGACCGGGCCGATTCACGCCGCTCCCCTCGTCCTGATCGTCCGCAACGCCCGAAGCCAAAGCGACTTCGGCCCAAACGAGTACACAGGGATGCCTTGTTGGCTTCGGTTGGTGAAGAACATCAGCCGATCGTCGAGCAGCTTATTCGTGATGGGATGCCGGGTGTCAGGGCCGCCATCGACAAGCAGAACGCAGAGGCCAAGGCCTCGGGCAAGCCCGAGATCGAGGCCGGACCGGTCGTCGCCATCGCCGAGCGTCATTTGGCCGCCGCCCGCCTGGCGGAGTGGCGGGATCGAGCCGATGCCGCCCTTGGCGACATTGATGAGCTCGACCTGCGCGACCTTCGCTCGGTTGTTGTCGTCGGCAACGACATCGCTCGAGATGATGAATCGCGAGCTATCTCCGAGCAGCTGAAGTCGGCACTCGACTCCCGTATGGAACGTGACCACGAGCAATGGCTTTCCGATCTGCGGAATGCTGTTTCGGACGGTCGGGTGGTCCGCGCCCTTCGTCTCTCGTCGCGGCCGGTCAAGGCCGGCGCTCCCCTACCGACCGAGTTGGCCGGCGAACTCTCCCGTCAGGCCGCTACGGCACTTGCGGCGGATGTAGAGCCTAGCCGATGGGCCGTCGTGCTCGATGCGCTGGCCTTCTCCCCTGTTCGCGGAGCCGTAACCCCGGCGGGAATCCCGGCTGAACCGGGAGACGAGCTGATCGACGAGGTCAAGCGTCTGTCAGACCGTGTGCCGGCAATCGCCGCGCTGTTTGGTATCGACCCGGCAGAGGTGCCGAAGCGTATCAAGCGTCGTCGACCCCCACGGGCTGAGAAGCGCTCACGGCCGAAGGACAAGCAGCCGCGGGGCGGCGGCGATAAGCCGAAAACCGAGCGCAAAGTTGACGAGTCGCCTAAGGCAGAGGCGGCGAAGCCGGCCCCTGAAGCCGAGCCGACTGAAGCCGTTGAGGCCGCCGACGTCGCCGAAACCGCATCGACGCCGGCGCCCGCAGATGCGGTTGAGGTAGTCGTTGAGGATCAGGCCACAGACGCTGAGCCCGATGTTGATGTGGCTGAGCCGGAAGCGGAAGCTACCTCCCCCGGATCCGACGCCGACACCGAAGCACCATCTTCGGAGAGCGCGGAATCAGGTTCGCCCGCAGCCGACGAGAACGGCGCTGAGACGGCCGAAGCCGCAGAGGCCGGCACTGCGGAGTCGTCCGAATCGGATTCTCCGCAGGGCGCAGATGAGTCGGAAGCTGCATCTACAGAGGCCGCTGACGAAGAAGAGTGATTGTCAGCCTGACATCACGTCATGTTCGGTAAGAAACTCCAATAGCCCGGGAACGAGGTCGAATGAGGGCACCGCTTGCTTCGCGGCCCATCGGGCCCGGGCGGCGTCGTCCCCGGCTCGCAGAACCGGGAGGCCTCGCTCATCGGCCGTGAAGCCTTCGCCGACGATTGCCTTGAAGTCCATGATCACGAAGTTGTAGTCCGTCGCCATCCTCTGGACCCAACCGATGAGCGGCCCACAGGAGACCACGAGACCAGTTTCTTCCAGAACTTCTCGCTCAACCGATTCTTGAATCGTCTCCAGCGGTTCAACTCGTCCACCAGGCACCGTCCAGAGCCCGACTCCCGGAGGTCGGGCCCGCTCCACGAGGAGAAGGTGCCCATCAACTACAACTACCGCGCCGACGGCTAGTACAGGGCGCTCATTCATCAACGAGCGGCAGGTGAACGATCAGCTGCCGGGCTTTCATGCCGAACGACTCGAAGAAGTTTTTTGTCTCTCGATCTCCTGGCAGAGCTCTGGAGTCGATCCCGAAACATTGATGAGCGGTTGCCTCAGCGATGACCATGTTCATCATCATCTCCCCGACGCCGACCTCTCGGGCTTCGGGGTCGACGAGAAGCTGTTCCAGCCTTGCCACGCGACTTTTGTCGCTCAGGCGTTCCAGCACAACATGGGCGTAACCAAACGGAATGTCGTCAATAGTGCCCACAATCAGGATCTGATCGGGGTCGGCCACGGCCTGCTCTAGTGCGACGGTCAGCGAGTCGGCCGTGAACGGCAGCTCGCTTCGAACAAGCATGTCAGCCCCGCGCTGGCCATCGATCGACTGGGCCTGAGCCACGGCGATCGGTACAAGGTGAGCGATGTCATCGGACGAGGCCAGCCGGGCACCCTCGAAATCTTTGTCGTCGAAATCGTTGCTGTCAGTCACTGGACAAACTCCGCCCGGTTGTGGATCACGGCTCGACAAGTCGGTCGATTTTGGCCAGAACCGTCTTTCGGTTTCGGTTGCTCTGCTCATGATCACGAACGCGTGCTAGTTGCGGTCGGGTGAGGTCTTCGAGCAGCGAGAGAACTTCTTTGGCCGTCATCTCGTCGTAGCCATCGATAGGCAGCCGGGTTGTGATCGTTCCAGCTGTAGTGTGCTGATCGGAAGGCTCCGCCTTGACAACGGCAACAGGGGCGCTCTCTTTAGGAGGCGTGCCCGAGCTACTGCCTTGAGGCGGTGCAAGTCCGACCATCGCTCCAACCTCGGTGATCAGTTTTGCCAGAGTTTCGACGAGTAACTCCGATGGAACCGATGGGACTGGGCTTTCTCCGCCCCTCTGTCCTTTGGCCTGCTGCTGTTTGATTGCCATCTGCCCGGCGAACTTGGCCAACTGCACTTGGCTCTTGCCTCGTTTGATCAACTTCGGCAGTACATCGGGATACTCGTAGATCAGGCCTATGGGAGCGTACACCAGCAGCTCAACCAGCTGTTCCAGCGGGTTGTCGTCTGACTCGGCTGCCAAGGTCTCGTCCGCCAATCGGCTATCCCAGATCGATCAGTTCACCACAATGGGGACACCGTGGTTCCGCTTGGCTGCTGACCTGGGTCCGGTTTACCAGGAGGAAGCAGCTGGGGCACGCGAATTCCTCGCCTCGTGGGCCCGACGGAGATGATGCCGAGGCACCCTCTTCGCCATCTTCGTCTTCGTCATCCGATGCTGCCAGCCGGTCCTTCAGGATGGCATCCAGGTCGGCCTCGACATCGTCGGGGTCGAGGTCGTCATCATCGTCGTCCTCGTCGCCTGAGACCTTACGAGCGCGGGGACGAGGTTCGTCTTCGTCGTCTTCTTCCTCGTCCTCTTCTTCCTCGAACACATCGTCGAGGTCCTCGTCGAGAGACTCGTCGTCGTCGAGTTCGAGGTCGTCATCGTCTAGATCGAGATCTTCGTCATCGGGATCTTCGTCGACCTCTTCTTCGAAGTCTTCGGTCTCTTCAATTTCATCATCAAGATCGTCAAGCATCGATGTGCCTCACCATGGACGTTGGGTACGACGGACGGACTCTAGCGGCTAGGACGCCTGGCGTCTCGCACCAAGTTTCGGTCAACACGCCGAAATGTAGCCTCAGATTCCGCAATTCGTACCACTCTGGATTTTCTTTTTGTACTCGTTTCACGGGATAGACCTGCCGCAGGCCCATCCATCGAATTCGGACAACCGAATCAGTGGCCGGCTCATTCCCGTTTGTCACTTTTTGTCAACGGGCCGGCCGGCGAGGACGGTCAAGCCATCGACCGGCTTTACCGGCCGCAGACCACCGAGCGACGATCACCAAGATACGGCGCAAGTCGCCAACAAGGCGGGTAGCCTCGCCGGCTGGTCGCCACCGTAGCCTGTTGGTCAGCTGAACGCGTGGCAAATCGGCAACAAAGTTGGCTTCGTCTGCTGCTCGATCGATTGGCCAGTGCAGCGAGTGTGTTCTGGATGCCGCCTCTAGCCTTTGGCGAACATGCCCTTTATCTGGTGAACGTTGGCGATGTAGGCCTTCGTGTCGTCGAAGTAGCCTCGGGCTCCGACCGAGCCGGGACCCTGGTAGTAGCCGGCCATGGCTGCGTCCACCGATCCCATATAGCCGATCAACCAGGCCATAAATCGCGCCATCATCCTGATGTTGTCATCGGGGTTCTTTGGATCAAGCTCGGGAATCTGAATCAGATCCTGGGCAATCCACTCCGCTGTGCGGGGCAGAAGCTGTCCGACTCCCATCGCACCCTTCGAGCTCACGACATCGTTCTGCCAACCGGATTCACGGTAGGCGATTGCCATCAGCAGAGCGGTGTCGACTCCGTAGTGGTTCGACCACTTTTCAAAAGACGGGATGAGGGTCAAACGTGATGGGTTGGCCTGAAGCCGGGAGGGAAGGTTGTTGTACCCGGCCGCCGGATTGGCGGGCCTGGCCGATGCCCCGGCCGGCAGCACAAGCTGCTGCCCGACTCTGATTCGGTTGGCGTTAACCAAGTTGTTGGCATCCACAAGCTGCTGGGTTGACAGCCCGACGGAGACGGCGATCTCGCTAAGTGTGTCACCTGCTTTCACCTTGTAGGTCTTGGGGCCGGCGCCGGGAATCGAGAGTATCTGTCCGACCCGAATGAGATGAAGGTCGCTGATCCCGTTCTCGGAGGCGATCTCCGAAACCGACACGCCGTGGCGTTTGGCGATGACGGAAAGACTGTCGCCCGGCTTCACTTCGTACGTCACGTGGGCACCGGCAACAGCCGGCGTCAGCAAAATGACTGCACCGACGACGGCCAGCATCGCCAAGGGCCGAAGAATAAACTCGGCTGCGCCGCGTTTGGCGACCGTCCACGGTTGACGGCCGACGGCCGGTCCCCTGGTTGGGTAACCGGTAGGCGAAAATGCGGTTGTGCGGGCCATTGCCCCTCCTGCAAAACGACGGCGAGTCCACGAAGACTCGGGGATTGCTGCCGGTCGACGGAGTAGTCGACCGGGTTAGACAGCGCTACCTGTCCGTTTTGCTTCTGCCCGTCTTTCTGCGTCCAACCGCTCCAACTCCGCCTCAGAGCTGTGGTTGACAAACGACATCATAGCCGCAATCGCTCGGTGACCTGCTCTTTCTTCGATTTGTTTGTGCATCTGCTGCGCCACCGCCCGGTAGGCCGGGTGCCCTTGCGGCGTTGACCGCAATTCGATGGTGTGCATCGCCGAGCGAGCGTTTATGTTCAGATTGAACCGAAGACGATAGGCCAGTGAAACGGCATACGAGGCTTGGGATTCGAATCCTCGCTCGTACAGGGCGTCATACAGATCGGCCGATCGCTCCATCGCATCGTCGAACTGATCGGCAACCCCTACTTCCTCAAGCAAATCGGGCCTGGTGTAACCGTGGCGAGGATTCAGGCGTTGCCACTCAACGGTAAGCATGCGGTGCCGCTGTAGATCTCGGAACGCTCCGTAGTCGGCCAGAATGTCGAAACGATAGAAGGGTCGCTCCAACGCCCGGCCCGGGCGGTGACGACGGTTGGTCCGATCGCCGTTGTAGGCCCGGATTACTCGAATTCGATCCTCGACGCTCATCTGTTCCACCTTGGCCTCGATGTCGGCCTCCGAAAGATGGGTGTAGGGGTAGAGCATCGAGGCGACCATCTTCACCTCGGCGTCGGGATCGAAGTCGATCAACTCGACGCGCTCGTCATTGTCGTACACATCGACCGGACCGAGGATCTCCTCGGCCATTGCTTCCATGGCCTCCCGATTGTCGGCCATGTATCGAGAAACAACTTCTCCCCGATCCTCCAGGTCTACCCGTTTCACAAAGGACGGTATGACCTTTCGAAGCTCAGCCAGAATCAGATCCGCGTACATCCGAGCCTCTGGGAGCGGATCGGCACGCATCCGGAGAAGCATCTGCTCGTAGCTTTGGCCGGTGGCGTAGATGCCGACGTTCGACTGGGCGGCCGCCGGGAGGATTCCCCGGATGGAGTCGAGAGCCTTGGCCTTGATGGCGGAGCGATAGACAAAGTCGCTGTCGTTTGGCGACTTTGGGTTGGTGCGTTTGAGATGTTCGATCATCACCGGAATCAATCCGCTGTAGATCTCGAACAGCCGATCCATGTCGCCGATGTAGCGGGCCCCGACATCTGAACCGAGCACGTCGGGATCACGGAAGTATCGGTAGCGGCCATTCTGGCGGCTGTCGTAGGCGATGTAGCGCGTCGACTGCTCAAGATAGGCGGCGAGTCGACCCCACTCCAGGATTTTGGTCAGAAGGTTCGAGGCCTGCTCGCAGGCGAGATGGATGCCGCCGAGCTGGGCCACCGAATCGTCGCCGTACTCAAAGAAGACCCGGTCATAGAGCTTCTCGGCTTGAGCCAATCCGACGGTGGCATCGATTGACGTATCACCCTCGATGTCGAGCTCGCCCACGAACTCATCCAGGAACAGACGGCGCAGACTTTTGGGCGACCGAGAGTATCGGGCGAACAGTGCACCCTTCACGACTTCGGGCAAATTCACCAGGGCGAAGACGGGTCGATCCAGGTTGGTGAAATACCTACGGAGTATGTCCTGCTCGCTTGGAGTGAACTCCTCGATCACATACGCGCTCACGGCGAGAGAGATTAGGCCGTTTCGAGCCCCGATGGGCGGACCAAAGCTGAGAAGCCTGTTGTATCTTCGACAACTTCCGCTCGTTTCGGCCCGTTTTCGTCGTTGTCCTCTGGCTGGTTTCCACTGGTCCGACCAGTCGAGACGGTACGCTTTCGACCATGAGTGATTCAGTCGACGTGTACGCACGACCACAGATTTCGGTCCCCGAATCGGCGGCGCCGAACGACCTGGTGGTCGAGGATCATGTGGTTGGGGACGGAGCCGAGGCCGTTAGCGGTTGCCAGGTTTCGGTCGATTATGTTGGCGTCAGCTGGAGCACCGGCCAAGAGTTCGATGCTTCGTGGAACAGAGGTGCACCGCTCGACTTCACGCTCGGGGTGGGCCAAGTGATCGCCGGTTGGGACCAGGGAGTTACCGGTATGCGGGTTGGCGGTCGGCGCACTATCACCATTCCGCCTCACCTCGGTTACGGCGCTGCCGGCGCCGGTGGCGTCATCGGTCCTAACGAGACGCTGATCTTCACCGTTGATCTACGCTCGATCGGCTAGCCGTCGATTAACAACAATATGTCAGCCCTGTAGACCAAGGGCTTCGGCCAACAACTGCATCGACTCGTTGACGATTGTGGCCGGCATGCCGCCCACATCCATCAGAAACAGCTGCCGGTCGAGACCGAGCATGGTGTTGATTTCGCCGATCCGATCCACCACCTCGGCTGGGCTGCCGGCGATCGCCGGCCCGGCCAGCAAAGAGTCGTAATCGACGGGTCGTCCGAAACCACCTCGGAGCCGAAGTGCGAAGTCGCGGTAGCCGGTGAGATACGGTTCCCATCGCTTCTTGGCTTCTTGCGAGGTCGCAGCCACATGGATGTAGGTCGGGAAGGCGATTTGAACCTGGTCGGCAAAGCCGTTGTCGGCGGCCCGTTGCCGGTACCGGGCAACGATTTCCCGATAGTCCTCCGGCCAACGAAAAAGACTTGGCAACATGAAACGCAGTCCAAGGTCGGCGGCGAGATCGGCCGAGATTGTCGAGAGGCCGCCACCCACCCATATGAGCTCACCAGGGCTTTGCAGCGGCCGAGGCTCAAGTCGCACATCTTCAAGTGGTGTGCGGTGTTCTCCAGACCAGGTAACCCGGTCTTCGGTGAGAAGCCGCAGCACCAGGCGAAGCGACTCAGCGAACTTGGGCCGGAGCTCCTCGAAGCTCTCCGACCCGAAGGCACGAGCTGTGGACTCCGACGCTCCCCGGGCGAACGTCACCTCTACCCGGCCACCACTGAGGACGTCGAGCACAGCCAGTTGCTCGGCGAAACGGACCGGATCGAGATTGGCCAGTAGCGAAACCGATGTTCCTAATCGGATCCGTGTGGTGCGCGCCGCGATGTAGGCCAGCACAAGCTCGGGTGCGGGCATGATGTAGCGATCGAAGTGATGTTCGCCAACGTTGAAGCCGGCAAACCCCAGTTGCTCGCACAGCTCAGCACTGGCCACCACCTCCTCGAGACGGGTGGTCTGGGTAACCTCTTCTCCGGTCAGTGGGTCCGGGAGGTGATCAACAAGGCTAAGGACGTCGTAGGCAACCATAAGGTGAAGTTGACCAAGCCGGAGAGATTCTCGACGGGCAACACCGAGAATGCTACCGGCGGCGGCCCTCCACCGATGTCTGTGCTGGTGTCGTACTCGAAGCGGCGGTCGTGGTTGTGGTCGACACGGGTCTCCCGGTTGCTATCGCACCGTCGCCGGTATGGGAGGACGTGCTGGCGGGTCGGGGACGTTGCACGGTGTTGGTCCGGCCGGATCCGATCTTCTCGGCCGCACGTAGTCCAACCGCCAATCGTTGACCGAGCGGGAGCTCCGCCGGTTGCTCGTGGTCGGCGAGGGCTGAGCCGAACAGCGCCAGCAGCTGCGACTTGGGTCGATTCGTCGGCTGCTGTTGGCCACCCGGCTTGGTGATCGGTTCCGTCGGATGGGGTTGGAGTTCACCACCGGTTGTCGGCTTCTGTTGGCGGTCGGATTGGTTTGCCTGGCGCGGAGCGGGGCCGAGGCGGTCAGCCCTGTCTTGAGCCGACACGGAGGGGCGGGGCTGGGTCGTGGGAATCGGCGGCTCCTCGGCACCCTTGGGAGGCCGCTCAGGTTCGCGTGTGGGCTCGATTCCGCTCACGGGAGTCGACTGGCTTGATGTGGGCGCCGCGGTCGACGTTAACGTCGTGGCGTTGATTGTAGAAGTCGACGAGGGTGAGGTGCCCTGATCGAGATCGACAGTCGGTACCGTTTCGGTCGATGGGGATGATGACGGTTGGAGGGTTGTTGTGGATGGCACCGGCTTGGGGACCGTTGAGGTCTCGACGGTGGGGATGGTTGAAGTCGGTCCAGGAACTGATGTTGACGGCTGACTGGCGACAGGCGTCTGGCGACGAACCAGACCTGATCCAGGACCTGTTCCGGCATCGGCCGTTCCACCGGTCGGCCCGACAAGATCGGCAGCCGAAACCAGCACGTCGCTGTTATTCGCGGCGTCGTTACCGGATACCTGGTCGACGATGTTGTCCACCACAATCAGGCGCGGCGTAATCTCCCCGGGTTCGGTGTAGCTGTCGATGCAAGATTCCCGGCACCCGATGATGGTGTTGTTCTCGATCGTCACCTCGTTGGCTGCGGGATTACCGAACCCATAAGCCCAGTCGGCTGTATTGTCGTCGCCGTGGACCTGAATTGGAGCGGTCCAAGGCCAGGAGTCGGATGGATTCGACTCGACGTTCCAGATCACGTTGTGGCGGATTGTGGTTGGGCCGTGGGCCACGGCAATCGCCTGCGCGTAGTAGAGCCCCGAACGTACATTCCAGATTCGGTTGTGCTCGACCAGGTAGTTGGCGGGACCCCAGGAGTTCTTATTTAGTCCCATCGATATCGCTCCGCCGTAGTACGGCGACACATCGTGAATGTGGTTGTAGCGAATGATTACGTCTGTGACGTGGCGTTTGACGTCGATGGCCTCGTTGGCGATCGAGAAGATGTCGTTGCCCTCGACCACAACGCCGGTGGTCGCGTCGACCGCTCCGGTCTTGCCTGAGCCGAGATAGATGCCTTCTCCATACTCCGGTTCAGAACGACCGGTGTGGTGTATCCGATTGCACCGAATCGTCACCTGTGAGGAAGGGCTGAGCGTGCCGTTCACCGTGGAGCTATTGACGACGACGCCGGCAAGACCAACATCGTGAATGTCGTTGTGAGCGAAGACCACGCCACGAGATCCCGACGAAAGGGCGCCGAAGACACCATGGCGAATATCCAGACCCCTGATCTCAACATGTTTGACGTTGATGGCGGCCACTGCGTAGCGATCGGAAACACTGCCACCGCCCGGGTCGATCACGGGTGTTGCCCCGGGGGCGGCCTGGATGGTTATCGGAGCATCGGCGGTTCCCGACCGGTGGCCGTATTCGGCGCGGAACTGAATCTCCTCGTAGGTTCCGGTGGCCAGGTTTATCGTGTCACCGGGCTGGGCCGCCTTGAGGGCGGCAGCCAGCTCGACCTGGTTCGAGACGCCTCGACTGGTACCTCCGCCGACTGGCGGAACCGGATTGTACGGCGGGCAGTTGAATCCGGCTGACGCTGAGGGCTTGAGCACCTCAGGTCCCAGCGACGCTGCTAGCGGCAAGATCGCAATGACCACGAGAAGTACGACAGCACGAAACGTGCTCACCCGCATCCGTGACGCCATTTGCATGCCACTGTTTTCGACGCAGTCGCAACCTGCCTTGAGGAAGTTGGCCTCTGCCGCGAGTTTCATGATCGGCTGTGCCGATGTGGCATGCTGGCGTCATGACGTCCGATCTCATTTCACGATTTCCGATTCCCGACCTGGCCGACCTTCCTGAGGACATCCGGGAGATGATTGAAGAGGTACAGGAAAAGTCAGGGTTCGTGCCCAATGTGTTCGTCGCTCTCGCTCATCGACCCGTCGAGTTCCGGGCCTTCTTTGATCATCACAACGCCTTGATGGACAAAAGTGAAGGGCTGAGCAAGGCCGAACGGGAAATGATTGTGGTCGCCACAAGCGGTCAGAACGGCTGCCTGTACTGCGTGATCGCTCACGGAGCCATCTTGCGGATTCGGGCCAAGAACCCGCTGATCGCCGATCAGCTGGCCGTGAATCCCTGGAAGGCCGATCTGAGTGATCGGGAGAGGTCAATTGTCGACTTCGGCCTGAAAGTCGCCCTCGATTCCCGCTCGATCACCGACGACGACTTGGATTCCATGCGGCGCAGCGGTTTCACCGATGAAGAGATTTGGGACATCGGCGCCATTGCTGCGTTCTTCGCCATGTCGAACCGGTTGGCCAACCTCTCGGCGATGCGCCCGAATGATGAGTTCTACACTCTGGGCCGCTAGAAGCGATCGGCAACACGGCCGATGAGATCGACAATCTGCTTTGCGGCGCTGATGTAACCGTCAACTTCTCCCCCACCAGGGTCGACTATCTCCTCATCGGCCCTTGGAACGTGGTGGGAAAGCCGGGCGGTCTCGAGCCACGTGTCAAGGGTGGCGTCGTGCCGTTCAAGCTCACGTACGAGATGCACGAGCGTGGTGGTGCGGGCCGCAGCTGCCGCGTCGGTGCGCCGGACCCAGAAGACATGTTCCGGGGCCATGGCCACGATGGCCCGTGCTTCATCGAGGTCGGAAGTGGTGGCTTGTCGGGAGCGATGCTGGGGGCAGTCGAGTTGCACGGCCTCAAGAGCAGCGCGAGTCCGAACGCTCAGCGGGAGTCCATCGATGACCAGTGTGCCCGCGGTGATGATCGCTACGTCGGATCGGAGTCGGCGTAGCTCGGCGCCGGCCATCACCGAACGTGAAGCGTTGCCTGTGCACAGAAACAGTATTGGACCGGGGAGCTGGCTCAACCTAGGAGCTAGCCGTTGGCGGTTGTGGCCGTTGCATCGGCCGCCGTCGTGTCCGTGGATCCGGTTGTAGCGGTGGTGGTCGACGTCGTGGTGCTGGACGGAGCGGTGGTTGTGGTTGATGCGGTGGTTGTCGGCTGGGTGGTGCTGGTCGCCGCTGTGGTGCTTGTGTTGGCGGTGGTCGTCGAGCTGTCGTCGGTGGTCGACTCTGTTGTTGTCGAAGGTGCCGAAGTGGTGGTTGTGGTCGGAGGGCGTGCAGTGGCGTAGTTGGGGCTGATGGATTCTGAACCCCAACAACCGAAGCTCGCCTTCCAGGGCCTCGTGCCGTCCTGTTTGAGCGTCAAGACCGCCGCTTCATCCTGCTGAGCCGGAGTGGCCAGGTCGGCGGTGGCCGCACCGTATCGGGCAGCGTGTCCGTACCACGACCAGCTCCCTGCGAGGAACTGGTATGCGCCACGAGCGCTGGAGCGAACATGGGCAGCCTGATAGTTGTTGGTCGACTCGCAGAACCGAATTCGAAGCAGCACATCGGGAACGGCGACTCCGTTGCCGGCGTTCACCCACTGCGACTCGGGTTCGATCACGGGCTCCGTCCATGGCACCGCCGTGGTGGTTGGAGCGGTGGTCGTGGTTGTGGACACCACGCCGTTGGCCGCCAACGGAGAATCAGAGCCATCGGAGCCGAACAGTCGAAGATCGCTTTGGCTCCCCGATGAGAGCGCCATCAATGCCATGTCATCGGTTTCCGTCGCAGTTGGCGCGGCTGCGTCAGTGCTCGGTTCGTCATCGGACTCGATGCTGGAAACGAGCGCATAGTCCGAGATCGGTGAACCTAACGAAAAGGTGACACCGGCGAGGGCGATGCCGGCGATGCAGACCACCATGGCCGCTCGTCGTCGCCACTTCCAGATCGACGAGCGCTCAACGTCGAACGCGTTGTCGGCGACCGGCAGATCGTCGGCGAGCCAGTCGGGGGTCGACAAGACAGCACTATTGGCGCGGAAAGGAAGGTCGTTAGCCGGAAATCCGACGGTGTCGACGTGCTCGGCAGTCTCGCTGCCGTAGGTTTCTTCCCGTGTTGTCAGCACCAATGAACCTTCTGCCTGCCCTATCGAGGTTCGAGCCTAGCTGTGTTGCAGCCATGTTACGACGTTCATATGTGAAGTGCTAGCACTTGACGAATTCTGTAGGGAGATTTTGCATTCCCCACTCGCTCGCGACGCCGTACTTCCAGTCAACATCGGTCTCGGACTTGTAGAGCGTGATGGCTGATACCGATGGTGCGTAGCCGGCTACACCCGAGGACTCCCATGGTTGCGGTCGTCGGTCGGCCACAACGTAGCGATAGTCGGCCGATGCCTCGGCCACATACACCCCACCGTCCTCGGCACAGGCTCGAAGCCGGATGTCGGCGCCGCTGTCAACGTCGATCCCGTGATAGAGCAACTCACCATCGGGTGCCGAGCACAACACATATTCGTACTTTCTGGGCTCAGTCCGGGCTCCATAGACGAGGAAGGTATCGGTTGGGCAGGATGCAGCGTGACTCCCCCACCCCTGACTCGGTGTGCGAAAGTCGGAACTCGCACCGGCCTCAACCCAGGCCTGTCCGCCTCGATCGGAACTCGTAGCCGGGGCTGGCTCGGTCTCCCTTGATTCCGATGTCGTAGCTCCGGAGATCTCCCCTTGTGATCGCCCGCCGAGCAGGAAGGTCGAAGGCTCAGATGTCTTCGTGATCGTGCCGACGGCCTTTTCGTTGTCGACTGCCGCCGATGCGGGTGCGACATCGTGATTTCTCACGGCGTAGGCGCCGAGGACGAGGCCGAGCGTCGCCCAAAGGGCGACGGCCAGCCACCACAGCGGTGAGCGGGAGCGGCGCTGGTGGCGCCTGGCGGATATCGGAGTCATGGTCGCACTAGTTCAATTTCGAGCTACTGGGGTATCTTGCTGACGGCTGAAGGCAGACGAAAGTCGCGACAATGACGCCCGTGCCATGTAGCCGGTCCGTTTTGATTGCGTTGTCTAGACCTGATCGACGGCGGCGACCAGATCGTCCACCAATTCCTCGGTCGGCTCGCAGCCAACCGACAGCCGAACGAAGCCGGGGCCGACGTCATCGCCCCATCTCGCCCGACGGTCGGCTGAGGTGTGGGTCCCCCCAAAGCTGGTGGCGGCAACCGTGAAACGCGAGACGGCAGCGAACTGGTCGGCCGCTTTAGTCGACACGAACTCGAGGCCGACCAGGGTGCCACCAGTGGTCATTTGATCCATGGCAAGTTTGTGTTGAGGGTGGGTTGGAAGCCCCGGATAGTGCACAGCTCGCAGATTTGGGTGGCCGTTGAGCCGTTCGGCAACAACGCCGGCCGTCTGGGTCATCCGAGCGAATCGTACCTCGAGGGTCTCAAGCCCTCGGTGAACGAGCCATGACTCCAACTGTCCAGGGATCGAACCCGACAAGGTTCGCCATTGATGGATGGCTTCCAGCAGTTCGTCGTTGGCCGTCGCCACGTGTCCGAACAAGGCATCGGAGTGCCCGTTCAGAGCCTTCGTGTCGGACGAGACAACCACGTCGGCTCCGTAGTCAAAAGGACGTTGGCCAAGCGGGGTCATGGTCGTGTTGTCGACAACGGTCATTGCTCCCCCCGCCTTGGCGGCGGCAATCGTCGTGGCCAGGTCGCATATTGTCAGGGCCGGATTCGACGGGGTTTCGATGAACACTATGTCGTAGCCATTACCTGCGTGTTCGGCCAGCTCGATCACTGGCTGTTCATCGACGATGATGCCGTTCGGCACGAGGTACTGTTCCGCCAGTTCCCGGGTGGCGAAGTACCCATCGGACGGTATGAGAAGTCGGTTGCCGCTTCGAAGCTGCGACAGGAACACGGCGGCGATGGCCGCCATTCCCGACGGAAAGGTGAGCACTGGTGCTTGCTCCAGTACCGAGAGGGCATGTTCGGTCTGGGTCCAGGTTGGATTGGTAACCCGACCGTACTGGTACACCCCTTCAGGCTCGCCCGCCAATCTGTACACGCTGGCCGGCGTCATCGGCGGCCGTATCGGATCGCCCTGCCCCAGGCTCTCGGTGCGATGGTGGAGCAAGGCTGCCGCCAGATGGCTGGGTTCGGAACTGCTCATACCGTCTGTCTATCAGTGTTGATGTCTACCCCCACTGCCGTGGCCGGCGGCAGAACCTAGCCACCGATCGTGCCATCGATCACGTGGATCACACCATTGGCGGCCGTCAGATCGGCATCGGTGACCTCTGCGGCCGCCACTTCAATCCGGCCTGCGGTGCGTTCAACCGTCACCTCTTCAGCCATTGCGTTGACAAACGTGCCGGTGCTCGACAGGGAATCGAGGGAGAACGAACCGATGCTCATATGGGCCGATAGGAACAACGTGAAAGCGTCGGTGTCTTCGGTCAGCGTTGCCAGTTCCTCCGCAGACAGGGCTGAGAACGCATCATCTGATGGGGCGAAGATCGTTACGCCACGGGCCTGGGTGAAGACCTGTTGGTGGGGAAAGTCGGCCACCAATTCGGCGAAGGTGGTGAGGTCCGGGTGCTCGGCGATGATCGCCAGGACCGACTCCGACTCGTCGACCAAAGCTAGTCGCGACGGCGCCTGCGGCTCCTCATCGGTCGCGTCGGTTGACTCGACATTCTGCTCATTGGCCTCGGCCGCCTCGGCGGCAACCTCGCTGGCGATCGGCTCTACCGCAGCTTCATCTGACGTTGATGCGCTGGAACAGCTGGTGACGGCCAAAGCAAGAACGCAAGCGGCGGCCGCCGCAATGGTGCGGACGTGATACCTGGACGTGGGCGGGTGGATGTTCATCGTTTGTTTCCTCCGATAATTCGATTCCGCCGGGTCTGGATCTGTAGGGCAATGAGAGCGCCGCCGCCGGTCAATAGCGCGAGGGCGATCAGGAGTAGCATGCCGATCTCGGAGCCGGTGAAGGCAAGGACCGGAGGTGGTGTCGGCGTCGGGGTGACTGGCGCCGGTGCTCGGTAACCGAAGTCGGCAGAATCCACCGTCATTGGATCGTCGACCTGGCCTGTCGTTCTGTGGTCGAGGACACCGTCGCGGTCGTAGGTCTGGGTGTAACCGTCAGGCAGGCTCTGAGGGTCGACTGCAACCTCGTAGGGCTGTCCAATCGGAACCTGATCGAAGCTGTACGAACCGTCGGGTGACGTGGTGGTGAACGTCAGATCGTCACTCGTGCCGATGATGCCGTCGTCACCAGCAAACGTCGCCGTCAACGTGACGCCCGGAATAGCAGCCTCGCCGTTGTCGATCTGGCCGTTGCCGTTGCTGTCGACCCACACCACACCGTCGATTTGGCCCATACCAAGCCCGGTTTCAATCGTCGCCACCTCATTCGGCTGCAGAGTTCGCACGTCGACCACGTTGGTGGTTGGGCCCATACCTCCGGGTGCTGTGGATTCGTCGACGACGACCGTCCACTCGCCGGGTGGTAGATCGATGGTGTAGGCGCCATCGTCGTCGGTAGTCAACTGATACGTTTCCTCGACACCGTCTCCGTAAGGGTCACCGGTCACGGTGACGGCTACGCCGGGGATGCCGACCTCATCAGGATCGAGGACGCCGTCGCGGTCAGCGTCGTACCAGACGACACCGTTGAGCGTGGCTGGATCGATCGGTGCCGGATTGACGGTGGTCTCGGTGGTTGAGCTGTTGTCGTCAGGGTCTGGGTCTGGAGTCGAACTATCGACTACAGCTGTGTTGGTCAGGGATGTGATGTCGGCGTTCTCGTCTACGGTTGCTGTGATCGTGATGGTCACCTGGGTGTTCGGCTCGAGGTCGCCAAGAGCGCAGCTGACCGTTCCCGCCTGGTGGCCACAGGATCCAACTGGAGTGACAGCGTCGGCGAATACCGTTCCGACCGGCAATTCATCGGTCACCGTGACGTCCATCGCCGTGGATGGTCCGTCATTGATCACGGTGAGTTCGTAGGTGATCGCCGTTCCAGCGGTCACCTGGGCGGGAGCCTGTTTGATGATCTGCACGTCGGCCTGAGGACGTGGAGAGTTGGTGGCGCTGTCGCGGTCGTTAGTCGGGTCGGGATCGTCAACTTCGCTTTCGACGACAGCCGAATTCTCAACATCGTCAATAAGTTCGGGGGCCGTGTCGGCTTCGACCGTGACGGTAAATGATTCGCCCGACGGCATCGTCGGGAAGTTGCACTCCACGGTCTGTCCATCGGCCGTGCAGGACCCGGCATTAGTGGTGATGGTGATTGCGGTTATCCCAGCCGGCAACGTGTCGATCATCGTCACGTTGGTGGCGTCGGACGGTCCGTGGTTGTGGATCGTGATCGTGTAGATGATGGGTTCCCCCGGCGTAAACGGATCCGGGGTTGACGACTTGATCAATTCGAGATCAGCGCTCGGCTCCACATCGTTTGAGACGTCGTCGGAGTTATTGGTGGTGTCCGGGTCCTCCACGTCACTGATCGTTGTAGCGGTGTTGGTCACCGGATCGGTGATATCGGCGGCGACAAGCGCAGTAATCGTCACGTTCACCGAAGACGTGGCCGGCACAACGCCGAGGTCGCAGGTCACAAGATCGGCCGTGACAACGCAGGTCCCGGACTGTGGCGTTGCGGAAACCGCCGTGAGACCATCCGGCATGGCGTCGGTCATTGTCACGCCGGTGGCATCGGAGGGCCCGGCGTTGCTGATCGAAATCAGGTACTCGACGGTCTCGCCCGGCACGACCGGATCACTGAGCGTGACCTTTGTGGCCACGAGATCGGCCAGAGGGGTTGGGCTGTGGGTCGTCGTCGAGGTGTTGTTCGACATGTCGGAGTCGGTGGTGGTGGTTGCGACAACGGCGGTGTTCACCACGTCGTCCACGATCGCGCTGGCGATTTCGACGTCGACGTTGATTGTGATGATCTGGCCGGGTGCCACGGTTGCCAAGTCACAGTTGAGACTCGTTCCGTCGTGTTGACATGTTCCGACCGTGGCCGTGACACCTCTAACTGTGAGGCCGTCGGGCACAACGTCGGTCACAGTGGTGTCGACCGCACTTGAGGGACCGTTGTTGCCGATCACGAGTTGATACTGGTTTGACGAGCCCGGGACCAACGGCTCACTGGTCAACGACTTGACGATGTAGACGTCAGCGACAGCCTCGACGTCAGCGATTTCGGTCGCCGTGTCGTTGTCGGGGTTCGGGTCAGGAGTTGATGACGACGAACCAGCGGTGTTGGCGATGGACGTCCCGTCAACGACACCGGGATCAACCGTGGCCATCACTTCGAGATCGATCGATTCTCCAGGTAGCAAGGCGTCGAGTGAGCACCGTACGGTGCCGAGAGCGGCTTCGTAGCCACACGTGGCGTCCGACGTTGTTGTGTGGGATATGTAAGTGAGGGTTGGCGGCAGAGTATCGACCAATTCGACGTCACGTGCCGTGGACGCCCCCAGATTGGTGAGCTGCATCGTGTAGCTAAGTGTTTCGCCGGCAACCACCGGGTTGGGGGACGCCGTCTTGGTGACTTCGAGGTCGGCGGTTGGCAGCGGTTCGGTTGTTGCTGTGCTGCTTTCGTCCCCTGGCGTTGCCTCGTCGGTATCGCTATCGACGATGGCGGTGTTGATCACCGTGTTGGTGATCGAGGGGTCGGTGTTGACTTCGACGACCACGGCGAAGGATTGTCCCGGACCTAGATCTCCAAACCCGCATGTGATGGCGACTCCATCCTCGGAGCAGGTCCCCACCGGCGATTGCAGGTTGGTGACCGTGAGACCGGCTGGGATCTGGTCGTCGAGTGTCGAGTTCATCGCGGCCGAAGGCCCGTTGTTGGTGACGGTGATCGTGTACGTCAGCGGTTGTCCGGGGACAAAGGGGTCGAGCGAGACCGTCTTGAGCACTGAGAGATCGGCCAGTTGCTCGACATCGGTGACGTGATCGTCGGTGTTGGTTGTGGGGTCGGGATCCGGTGTGGAACTGGTGACGTCGACGGTGTTGGTGAGCGTCGTGCCGCTTGTCAGGAATGGGTCGACATCGACTTGGACTTCCACACTGGCGAACGTGCCGGCCGGGACAACGGGGAATGTGCAAACACTTCCCGCACAGGATCCGGTGCCGGCCACCACCGAAGCGTCAACCAGCGTGACGCCTGCAGGTAGTGTGTCGGTAACGACCACGTCGAGCGCATCGGATGGCCCCCCGTTGGCGATGAGCACCGTGTAGGTCATCGATGTGCCGGCAACGACGGTGGCGGGTCCAAGCTTGTCCACCGTAAGGTCGGCCGCCGGCTCCACCGGAACCTCGGTGTCGGCGATGTTGTTATCGGGGTTGGCGTCCTCGGTCGACGTGGTCACCTCAACGGTGTTGAACAGCGACTGAACCACGTCAGGGTCGATATCGGCGTCGATGGAGATGAGAACTTCCTGGCCCGGGCTTAGGGTGCCGAGTTGGCAGGTTACCGGTCCACTCGTGACGCAGGTGGCGCCGGTTGCCCCGGTCACCACAACACCAGCGGGAAGATCGTCGGTAATCACAACATCCTCAGCCACTGCGGGACCGTTATTGCGCACGCGGATTGTGTAGGTGATGGCTTCACCTGGGACGGCGGTGCCAACGGATGCAACCTTGGTGACGGCGACGTCGGCGATGGCCTCGACGACGGTGTCCTCGGTGTCGGTGTTGTCGCCCGGGTTGGGATCGTTGCTGTCGCTGGAGACGGTCGCCGAGTTGGTCAGGATCGCAGCGTCGGTGGTGTCGGCAGGCACGTCAACCACAACTTCGATGGCCAGCACATCGCCCGGAGCCATTGACGTCACGAGGCAGTCGATGGTTCCGCCGGTAGCCGACCCATCGTGACTACATGTGCCGGTTCCGGTTGTGAATGTGGCAGACGCAAAGCCGACTTCGGCTGGCAGCTGGTCGGTAATCAGCACGTTGTTTGCGACTGAGGGTCCTCCGTTACGTACCGTCAACAGATAGGTGAGCGGAGCACCGGCGAGT
Source organism: Acidimicrobiales bacterium (assembly GCA_965216355.1). Classification (GTDB taxonomy): domain Bacteria; phylum Actinomycetota; class Acidimicrobiia; order Acidimicrobiales; family SZUA-35; genus JAHELU01. The sequence goes on along the minus strand of CBDCFR010000013.1, from coordinate 3,497,081 downwards.
GCCGGGTCGACAAGGTCGACCTTCTCTATCGACAGGTCGGCGTCGGGTGATGTGGGGTCTTCCGACGTGTCGCCGTTGTTCTCCGGCACGGGGTCCGGGGTGGCCGAAACCACCTCCGCCTCGTTGACCACGTCTCCGGCCACGTCCGGAGCCACATCGACGATGATGGTGATGACGACTGCGGGTGAGCCGGCGGCCAAGGTCCCAAGATCGCAATGGATGACACTTGCGTCGACAGGGTCGACATCGCAGCTTGCGCCGCTCGCGGATACGAACGTGAGCCCGGCGGGCAGCGTGTCGGTCACAACCACTGCGTCAGCATCGGAGGGCCCGACGTTGACAACCTCGACGCTAAAGGTCGCTTGTTCGCCAGGAGTAATGTCACTACCCTGCCCAATCTTTGTGAGCACCACGTCGGCCGACTCAACAACGTCGGTCGTTTCGGTCGCGGAGTTGTTGGTCGAGTCACCGTCGACCGTGTCCGAGCTCACCGTCACCGTGTTGGCGAGTTCAGGACTGTTGGGGTCGCCGGTATCGGTCAACGACGAGTCAACGGCGCCTGTAACCACGATTTGCTCGGTTTGTCCGGCGCCTATCACCGGGAACAGGCAGCTAACAGCGAGGTCACACTCGGTGCGGTCGACCGTGGTGGCGGAATAGCCGGCCGGCAGAGTGTCAGCCACGACAACGTTGATGGCGTCCGAGGGGCCGTTGTTGGTCACCGTAATCGTGTAGGTCAGCTCGGCTCCGGCCGGGATGGGGTCGGCTGAGTCGGTCTTTGACACCACGAGGTCGGCAACCGGATCACCGCTGTTGATATCGGTGTCGGTGTTGTTGGTCGGGTCGGGATCGGTCGTGTCGGAGGTGGCCGAAACGGTATTGTTCATGACCGTCGCCGCTGGGTTGGTCTGACCGACGATTGTGATCGTCTCGGCCTCACCGGCGGCGAGCACGGCAAAGTCGCAGGTCACGACTCCGGAATCTTCGACGCAATCAGCGGCCGGATCGACGCTGGTGAAGTAGAAGTCCGCCGGAAGTGTGTCAACCACTTGGGCATTCTGAGCGTCTGACGGTCCGATGTTGATAACGCTGACGGTGTAGGTGAGCTCTTGGCCAGGAACAAAGGGGTTCGGGCTCGAGGTCTTGATGACCGCCAGATCGGCAGAGGCGACAACGTCGGTATTCTCGGTGGCCGAGTTGTTCGACGGATCTGTGTCGGAAGCGGCCTCGACCGATGCCGTATTTGTTATCACTGAACCGTCGATGACGTCGGAGTTCACCGTCGTGTTGATCGTAAGGACGATCGGAATGCCGACCGCAACGGTTCCCAGATCGCATGTGACGGCCCTCGTCGGTTCGTCGTAGCTACATCCGGGTGCCGATTCAAACGTCAGCTCGGTCGGCAGGATGTCGGTTACAGTAACGCCGGTTGCTTGCGAGGGGCCACTGTTGACCGCTGTGATCGTGTAGGTCAACGACTCGCCGGCGGTGACGGGATCGGTGGAGTCCACCTTGGTTATGGCCAGGTCACTCTCCTCGACGACGGTCACCGTATGGTCGTCGGTACTGTCGGTCGGATCATCGCCAGGGGTCGACGTGTCAGCGGTGGAAGTGTTGACAATGTCTCCGGTTATGTCGCTGCCCACCTGGACGAGGATCGTTATGGTCTCGGTGGCGCCGGAGGGAATGATGCCAAGATCGCAGACAACGGTTGCGTCACAGACCTCAGTTCCTGACCCTCCGGTGACCGTTGAGGTGACATAGGTCAAGCCGGCCGGTAGCAGGTCGGTCAGCACAACGTCTCCGGCCTCGGACGGACCGGCATTGGTGACGGCGATCGTGAAGTTGAATTGATCACCTGCCGCCACTGGATCCACGGGGCCCGTCTTGTCGACGACGAGATTGGCTTGTGGGTCGGCGGCGCTGGTTTCGCTGTCCTGATTGTTTTCGCTATCGGGATCTGGAAGGGGCGATTGGACACTGCTGGTGTTCGTGAGATCCACCAGTAGGTCTGAAGCGGTTGACACCACGATGGTGTACTGGGCCGTGCCTCCGACGACGATTATCTCGGGCTGGCACGTGATGACCCCTGCCGACTCGGTGCAACGAGTGTCGGATGCGTTGCTGTCGAAGATGACACCAGGCGGTAGCGAGTCGTTGACCACCACATCGGTGGCAACCGACGGTCCGTTGTTGGTCACAATCAGTGTGTAGGTGATCGGCTGGCCGGGCACATACGTCGCCGGCGCGATCTTGTCGATAGCGAGATCGGCCTCAGGCTGGGCCGTCGTCGAAACGGTGGAGCTGTTGTCCGCGAGATTGCTGTCGGGCAGATTGGAGTCGACAGAGGCTGTGTTGGTGAGAACGCCAGTGGCAGCGGAGTCGATGGCGAACACCACCTCGATGGTCGCGGTATCCGTGACGGCAAGCACGCCGAGTTCGCACTCGATGACGCCTCCGGCTTCGCTGCACGTCCCGGCAGACGGTGTGGCTGAAACGAGGGTGGTGTCGGGCGGTAGGACGTCGGTTACCGTCGTGGTTGTCGTGGTAGATGGCCCGTTGTTGGTGACGGTCAGTGTGTAGCTGATGGATCCGCCCGGAGTGTGAGTGACGGAGCCGTCGGTAACGGTCTTGACAATGGCCAGGTCCGAGGTCAGGTCGGCTGTGACCGTTTCTTCAACCGGTGGCGAGGCAACGGGGGTGCCGTCGGTGGACTCGGCAGAAGCGGCGGCGGTATTGGTGACAAGGCCGGCGTCGATATCTGCCTCGGTGATTGTGTATGTCGCGCTGCAGTCGAATGTCTCACCAGGAAGCAGCTCGACGGGCGCTGTCGAACAGTCGATGTCGGCAGGGTCTATCCGGTCGTCGGACACGGCGAACGGATCGACCAGCGTGACGTTTCCATCGTTGGCGACGGTGTAGGTGTAGGAGATCACGTCACCGGCGGCGGCGTAGGTCTGTGGGTCAGCGAGCTTGGTCAGTGCTAGCGATGGGACCTGGTTGAGGGTGACGATGGTTGGGTCGTCGGGGTTGCCGTCGCCGTCAGGATCGATGTCGGTGGGGTCGGTTGGGTCGTCGGAGGTGTCGGTGACGGGGTCGCCGTTGGGGTCGGCCGCATCCGTGGTTGCCGAGTTGGTGATGGTGCCGGTGTCGATGTCGGCTTGGGTGATCACATAGGTGGCGGTGAAGGTCGCGTTGTCGCTGTCGCCTGGGGCGAGTGTTGTGATGGGCCCGCCGGTGACGGTCACGAGTGGGTCGGTGATGGTGATGTTGGTGAGGGTGACGTTGCCGGTGTTGGTGACCGTGAAGTTGTAGTCGACCGTGTCGCCTACTCCCCCTGTGACACCGTCGCCGTTGGTGTCAGTGAGGGCAGCGGCAGTCTTCAGGAGGTCGATGTCGGCTGTTTGGTTGAGGGTGACGATGGTGGGGTCGTCAGGGTTGCCGTCACCGTCGGGGTCAATGTCGGTGGGGTCGGTTGGGTCGTCGGAGGTGTCGGTGACCGGGTCACCGTTTGGATCCGTTGCGTCGACGGCTGCCGAGTTGGTGATCGCGCCGGTGTCGATGTCGGTCTGTGTGATCGCATACGTTGCGGTGAAGGTCGCATTGTCGCTGTCGCCTGGGGCGAGTGTTGTGATGGGTCCGCCGGTGACGGTCACGAGTGGGTCGGTGATGGTGATGTTGGTGAGGGTGACGTTGCCGGTGTTTGTGACCGTGAAGTTGTAGGTGATCGAGTCACCAACTCCCCCTGTTTCACCGTCGCCGTTGCTGTCAGCTAGGGCGGCCGCGGTCTTCAGCAGGTCAAGGTCCGCGCTCTGATCGAGAGCCACGACGGTGGGATCGTCAGGGTTGCCGTCGCCGTCGGGATCGACATCGGTTGGATCGGTTGGATCGTCGGAAGTATCGGTGACCGGGTCACCGTTCGGATCGACGGCGTCGACGGTGGCAGTGTTGGTGATAGTGCCGGTGTCGATGTCGGCTTGGGTGATGACGTGGGTCGCGGTAAACGTGGCGTTGTCGCTGTCGCCTGGGGCGAGTGTTGTGATGGGTCCGCCGGTGACGGTGACGAGTGGGTCGGTGATGGTGATGTTGGTGAGGGTGACGTTGCCGGTGTTTGTTACGGTGAAGTTGTAGGTGACCGTGTCGCCTACTCCCCCTGTCGCACCGTCGCCGTTGGTGTCAGTGAGGGCAGCGGCAGTCTTCAGGAGGTCGATGTCGGCGGTTTGGTCGAGTGCGACGACGGTGGGGTCGTCAGGGTTGCCGTCGCCGTCGGGATCGACATCGGCTGGAACGTTCGGGTCGTCGGAGGTGTCCGTTACCGGCTCGCCGTTCGGGTCGACGGCGTCGACGGCTGCCGAGTTGGTGATCGCGCCGGTGTCGATGTCGGTCTGTGTGATCGCATACGTTGCGGTGAAGGTCGCATTGTCGCTGTCGCCTGGGGCGAGTGTTGTGATGGGTCCGCCGGTGACGGTGACGAGTGGGTCGGTGATGGTGATGTTGGTGAGGGTGACGTTGCCGGTGTTTGTGACCGTGAAGTTGTAGGTGATCGAGTCACCAACTCCCCCTGTGACACCGTCGCCGTTGGTGTCAGTGAGGGCAGCGGCAGTCTTCAGGAGGTCGATGTCGGCGGTTTGGTTGAGGGTGACATCGGTGGGGTCGTCAGGGTTTCCGTCGCCGTCGGGGTCAATGTCGGTGGGGTCGGTTGGGTCGTCGGAGGTGTCGGTGACCGGGTCACCGTTTGGATCCGTTGCGTCGACGCTTGCCGAGTTCGTGACCACACCAGCGTCGATATCAGCCTGGGTGATGACGTACGTTGCGGTGAAGGTCGCGTTGTCGCTGTCGCCTGGGGCGAGTGTTGTGATCGGTCCGCCGGTGACGGTGACGAGTGGGTCGGTGATGGTGATGTTGGTGAGGGTGACGTTGCCGGTGTTGGTGACCGTGAAGTTGTAGGTGATCGAGTCGCCTACTCCCCCTGTGACACCGTCGCCATTGGTGTCAGCGAGGGCAGCGGCAGTCTTCAGGAGGTCGATGTCGGCGGTTTGGTCGAGGGCGACAACTGTTGGGTCATCGGGGTTTCCGTCGCCGTTGGGATCGACGTTGGTGGGGTCGGTTGGATCGTCGGAGGTGTCGGTGACCGGGTCGCCACTGGGATCGGAGGCGTCGGCCAGTGCGGTGTTGGTCACGCCTCCTGCGTCGACGTCTGCCTGAGTTATCACATAGGGGGCGGTGAACGTCGCATTGTCGCTATCGCCTGGAGCGAGTGTGGTAATGGGTCCGCCGGTTACGGTGACGAGTGGGTCGGTGATGGTGATGTTGGTGAGTGTGACGTTGCCGGTGTTGGTGACCGTGAAGTTGTAGGTGACCGTGTCGCCAACTCCCCCTGTCGCACCGTCGCCATTGGTGTCAGTGAGGGCAGCGGCAGTCTTTAACAAGTCCATATCTGCCACTTGATCGAGGGTGACGATGGTTGGGTCGTCGGGGTTGCTGTCTCCGTCGGGGTCGACATCGGTGGGGTCGGTTGGGTCGTCGGAGGTGTCGGTGACCAGGTCACCGCTCGGATCGATGGCGTCGGCACTTGCCGAGTTCGTGATCACACCGGCGTCAATGTCCGCCTGGGTGATTACATACGTTGCGGTGAATGTTGTCGCGTCGCTCGCGCCCGGGGCGAGTGCTCCGATTGGTCCGCCGACCACGGCTACAAGCGGGTCGGTTACGGAGACATCGGTGAGGGTCACGACTCCCGTATTTGTGACCGTGAAGGTGTAGTCGATCGTGTCGCCAACGCCGCCGGCGACGCCGTCACCGTTGGTATCGCCCAGAGCCGCGGCAGTCTTCAACAGGTCAAGATCAGCGGCCTGATCGAGTGTGACAACCGTGGGGTCATCGGGGTTGCCGTCCCCGTCGGGGTCAACATTTGTGGGGTCGTTGGGGTCGTCGGAGGTGTCGGTGACCGGGTCGCCGTTTGGATCGGTGGCGTCGGCTACTGCGGTGTTGGTTATGGTGCCGGTGTCGACGTCGGTCTGAGTGATCACATACGTTGCTGTGAAGGTGGCGTTGTCGGTGTCGCCGGGGGCAAGTGTGGCGATCGGACCGCCGGCTACTGAGACGAGCGGGTCGGTGATGGTGATGTCGTTGAGCGTGACGTTGCCGGTGTTGGTGACGGTGAAGTTGTAGGTGATTGTGTCGCCGACGCCACCGGTGACGCCGTCGCCATTGCTGTCGTTTAGCGGCGCGGCGGTCTTCAACAAGTCGAGATCTGCCGCCTGGTCGAGAGTGATAACCGTAGGATCGTCCGGGTTGCCATCACCGTCCGGGTCAATGTCAGTCGGATCGTTGGGATCATCGGAGGTGTCGGTGACACGGTCACCGTTTGGATCGGTGGCGTCGGCTACTGCGATGTTGGTCACTGCTCCTGCGTCGACGTCGGCCTGTGTGATCACATACGTTGCTGTAAAGGTAGCTGTGTCGCTGTCACCCGGAGCGAGCGTGGCGATTGGGCCACCGACGACGGCGACGAGTGGGTCGGTGATGGTGATGTTGTTGAGCGTGACATTGCCGGTATTTGTGACCGTGAACGAATAGTCGATGGTGTCGCCGACGCCACCGACAACGCCGTCACCGTTTGTGTCTGTGAGGGCGGCCGCCGTCTTCAACAAGTCAATATTGGGAGTCTGGTCGAGTGTGACGATGGTTGGGTCGTCGGGGTTGCCGTCGACGTCGGGGTCGAAATCGGTGGGGTCGGTTGGGTCGTCGGAGGTGTCGGTGACCGGATCGCCGTTCGGATCAAGAGCATCCGCGGTCGCGGAGTTTGTGATCACACCAGCGTCGACGTCGGCCTGTATGATCACATACGTTGCCGTAAAGGTCGCAGTGTCGCTGTCACCCGGGGCAAGTGTCGCGATTGGGCCACCGACGACGGCGGTGAGAAGGTCGGTGATGGTGATGTTGGTGAGGGTCACGACTCCCGTATTGGTGACTGTGAAGTTGTAGGTGATGGTGTCGCCAACGCCACCGACGATACCGTCACCATTGGTGTCCGTCAGAGGCGTAGCGGTCTTCAACAGATCAATGTCGGCCGCCTGGTCGAGAGTGATAACCGTAGGATCGTCCGGGTTGCCATCACCGTCCGGGTCAATGTCGGTGGGGTCGGTTGGGTCGTCGGAGGTGTCGGCGACCGGGTCGCCGTTCGGATCGGTGGCGTCGACTACAGCGGTGTTGGTCACTGCTCCTGCGTCGACGTCGGCCTGTGTGATCACGTACGTTGCTGTAAAGGTAGCTGTGTCGCTGTCACCCGGAGCGAGCGTGGCGATTGGGCCACCGACGAGGGCGACGAGTGGATCGGTGATGGTGATGTCGTTGAGCGTGACGTTGCCGGTGTTGGTGACCGTGAAGTTGTAGGTAATGGTGTCGCCGACTCCACCGGCGATGTCGTCGCCATTGGTGTCGTCGAGGGCAGCGGCTGTTTTGAGTAGGTCGATGTCGGAGGTTTGGTCGAGTTCGACGATGGTGGGGTCGTCGGGGTTTCCGTCGCCGTCGGGGTCAACATTTGTGGGGTCGTTGGGGTCGTCGGAGGTGTCGGTGACCGGGTCGCCGTTTGGATCGGTGGCGTCGGCTACTGCGGTGTTGGTTATGGTGCCGGTGTCGATGTCGGCTTGAGTGATGACGTAGGTCGCGGTGAATGTGGTCGTGTCGCTCGCGCCCGGGGCCAGCGCTCCGATCGGCCCGCCGACCACGGCGACGAGAGGATCGGTGATCGTGACATTGGTGAGGGTGACGTTGCCGGTGTTGGTGACTGTGAAGGAATAGTCAATTGTGTCGCCGACACCCCCAGCAACACCATCGCCGTTTGTGTCAGCGAGGGAGGCGGCGGTCTTCAACAAGTCCAAATCTGCGACCTGGTTGAGGGTGACGATGGTCGGGTCGTCGGGGTTTCCGTCGCCGTCGGGGTCAACATTTGTGGGGTCGTTCGGGTCGTCGGAGGCGTCGGCGACCGGGTCACCGTTTGGGTCGGTGGCGTCGGCCAGTGCGGTGTTGGTTATCGTGCCGGTGTCGATGTCGGCTTGGGTGATCACATACGTTGCCGTAAAGGTTGCTGTGTCGCTGTCGCCTGGAGCGAGGGTCGGAATTGGTCCGCCGGTGACAGCCACCAGTGGGTCATTCATGGTGATGTTGGTGAGGGTGACGTTGCCGGTGTTCGTGATCGTGAACGTGTAGTCGACCGTGTCGCCGACACCGCCCGCGACGCCGTCACCATTGGTGTCAGCGAGAGCAGCAGCGGTCTTTAACAAGTCAATATCGGCAGTCTGGTCGAGGGTAACGATTGTTGGGTCGTCGGGGTTTCCGTCTCCGTCGGGATCGACATCGGTGGGGTCGGTTGGATCGTCGGATGTGTCGGCGACCGGGTCACCGTTCGGATCAACAGCGTTGGCGGTCGCTGAGTTTGTGATCACACCGGTGTCGATGTCGGCTTGAGTGATCACATAGCTCGTGGTGAACGTGGTCGTGTCGCTCGCACCGGGGGCTAGTGCTCCGATCGGCCCGCCGACCACGGCGACGAGCGGGTCCGTAATCGCAATATCGGTCAGTGTGACCACGCCTGTGTTCGTGACGGTGAAGGTGTAGTCGATGGTGTCGCCTACTCCCCCGACGACACCGTCACCGTTGGTGTCCGTCAGAGGCGCGGCGGTCTTCAACAGATCAATGTCGGCCGACTGATCGAGAGTGACGACCGTAGGATCATCGGGGTTTCCATCACCGTCCGGGTCGAGATCGGTGGGGTCGGTTGGGTCGTCGGACGTGTCGGTGACCGCGTCGCCGTTCGGACCGGTCGCGTCGACGGTGGCGGTGTTGGTCACGACTCCTGCATCGACGTCCGTTTGGGTGATCACATACGTTGCCGTAAAGGTAGCTGTGTCGCTGTCACCCGGGGCGAGTGTGGCGATTGGGCCGCCGGCTACGGCGACGAGTGGATCGGTAATCGTGATGTTGGTGAGCGTGACATTGCCGGTATTGGTAACCGTGAACGAATAGTCGATCGTGTCGCCGACACCTCCAGCGACACCGTCGCTATTTGTGTCAGCGAGGGTGGCGGCTGTTTTGAGTAGGTCGATGTCGGCCGACTGATCGAGAGTGACAACCGTAGGATCATCGGGGTTTCCATCACCGTCGGGGTCAACGTCGGTGGGGTCGGTTGGGTCGTCGGAGGTGTCGGTGACAGGGTCACCGTTCGGATCAGCGGCGTCGACGGTTGCCGAGTTTGTGATCACACCGGTGTCGATGTCGGCTTGGGTGATGACATAGGTCGCAGTGAACGTCGCAGAGTCACTTGCACCGGGGGCGAGCGACGCGATTGGGCCACCGACCACAGCCACCAGTGGGTCATTCACGGTGATGTTGGTGAGGGTGACGTTGCCGGTGTTGGTGACCGTGAACGTGTAGTCGATGGTGTCGCCGACACCACCGACAACGCCGTCACCATTTCTATCAGCGAGGGCGGCGGCTGTTTTGAGTAGGTCGATGTCGGCCGACTGATCGAGAGTGACAACCGTAGGATCATCGGGGTTTCCATCACCGTCGGGGTCGACATCGGTCGGATCGTTGGGATCGTCGGAGGTGTCGGTGACCGGGTCGCCGTTCGGGTCGGTGGCGTCGACTACAGCGGTGTTGGTCACGGCTCCTGCATCGACGTCGGCCTGTGTGATCACATACGTTGCTGTGAAGGCGGCGTTGTCGGTGTCGCCGGGGGCAAGTGTCGCGATTGGGCCACCGACGACGGCGACGAGTGGATCGGTGATGGTGATGTTGTTGAGCGTGACGTTGCCGGTATTTGTGATCGTGAACGTGTAGTCGATGGTGTCGCCGACACCACCGACAACGCCGTCACCATTAGTGTCAGCGAGAGCGGCAGCCGCTTTGAGTAGGTCTATATCGGCTGTTTGGGTGAGGGTGACGACGGTTGGGTCGTCGGGGTTGCCGTCACCGTCGGGGTCGACATCTGTGGGGTCGGTTGGGTCGTCGGAGGTGTCGGTGACAGGGTCACCGTTCGGATCAACTGCATCGGCGGTCGCTGAGTTGGTGATCAGACCAGCGTCGACGTCGGCCTGTGTGATCACATAGGTCGCGGTGAACGTGGCCGTGTCGCTGTCACCGGGAGCGAGCGATGCGATTGGGCCACCGACGACGGTGACGAGTGGGTCGGTGATGGTGATGTTGGTGATTGTGACGTTGCCGGTGTTGGTGACGGTGAAGTTGTAGTCGATGGTGTCACCCACTCCTCCGGTGATGCCGTCGCCGTTGCTGTCCGTCAGCGGCGCAGCGGTCTTGAGCAGGTCGATGTCGGCGGTTTGGTCGAGTGTGACGACGGTGGGGTCGTCGGGGTTGCCGTCGCCGTCGGGGTCGGCATCTGTGGGGTCGGTTGGGTCGTCGGAGGTGTCGGTGACAGGGTCACCGTTCGGATCAACCGCATCGGCTGTCGCTGAGTTCGTGATCACGCCGGTGTCGATGTCGGCTTGGGTGATCACATACGTTGCAGTGAACGTCGAAGAGTCACTTGCGCCGGGGGCCAGTGCTCCGATTGGCCCGCCGACTACGGCGACGAGCGGGTCCGTGATCGCAATATCGGTCAGGGTGACCACACCCGTGTTCGTGACTGTGAAGTCATACGTGATCGTGTCGGCCACTCCCCCGACCACACCGTCACCATTCGTGTCTGCCAGCGCCGCGGCGGTCTTCAACAGATCAAGGTCAGTGGTTTGGTCCAAGGGCACGACCGTCGGATCGTCGGGATCGCCGTCACCATCAGGATCAACGTCAGCCGGATCATTCGGGTCGTCCGACGTATCGACGACAGGATCACCGTTCGGATCGGTCGCGTCAACCACAGCGGAGTTGATGACAACGCCGCTATCGACGTCGGCCTGGGTAATCACATAGGTTGCCGTAAAGGTCGCGCCATCGCTGTCACCCGGTGCGAGGGTGGCAATCGGCCCGCCAACAACGGCGACCAATGGATCAGTGATCGATACGTCGGTCAGCGTGACGTTGCCGGTGTTTGTGACCGTAAACGTGTAGTCGATCGTGTCGCCTACTCCCCCGACAACACCATCACCGTTGCTGTCAGTGAGCGGAGCGGCCGACTTGAGCAGGCTGATTACGGCCGACTGCTGGAGCGGTACCACTGTGGGGTCGTCCGGCTCACCGTCACCGTCAGGGTCGGCGTTAGTGGGATCGGATGGGTCGTCGGATGTATCGGCAACATTCAGTCCGGACGGATCCGTCGAACTCACCAAAGCTGAATTGATCACCAAGCCGGCATCAACATCAGCCTGGGTCAACACGTAGCTCGCCGTGAATGTTGATGTGTCGACACCTCCGGGAGCGAGACTGGCGAGCGGGCCTCCATCAACGGCCACCAGCGGATCGCCAAGAGTGATGTTGGTGAGGGTGACGTTGCCGGTGTTGGAGACGGTAAATGTGTAGCTGACGGTGTCGCCGACACCGCCCTCGACGCCATCGCCGTTGGTGTCGGCCACGGCGCCCGCTGATTTCAACAACTCGATTGCCGGGTTCTGATCGCCGGTGATTGTCGCATCGTCGACCTCTGCCAGTGGCGTATCACCAGCGCCGTCGCCATCGGTATCTGCGGAACCCGACACTGACGCGGTGTTGTCAATCTGTCCGCCGTCCAGGCCGGCCTGAGTCACCGTGTGAGCAGCGGTGTAGATCCAGGTCTCCCCGGGATCCAAGATTCCGTTGCCATCATCACCGTTCGAAAGGAGGATCGATCCGGTGTTGGCGTTTGGATCGTTTACCACGACGTCGTAGATCGGAGTGTTCCCCGTGTTGGCGACGGCAATCTCGTAGTTGACGATCTGTCCCAGCGCGGAATACGAAACGCCGGCGGTCCCATCGACGTCGGTGACACTCTTGTCAACGGCGAGTGAGGGCTCGGCCGGAACGTCGACACACGCCGTATTATCTGAGCCGTCGTCGTCACCTGCGATGGAGTTGGCGAAACCACCGGTACCCGACGTTTCGTCGCAGGTTCCGTCGCCGGCCGAGACGGCCAGTGGGTCATCGATAACGTATACGACCGTTACGAGCCAGGTCTCCGAGTCTCCGGCCTCAATCGGCTCGGCAGCGACGACTGCCGACGTTGCACCGTTGGTAGGTGCGGTTGTCACGTCGGAGTCGCTTGAGGTCAGGACCACACTTGAGACCGACATTCCGGAAGGCGCGCTCGGGGTATCGGTAAACCCGTAGGTGCCTGGAACTCCGGCGGAGTTGGTCGCTGTCACGTTGTAGGTGACCGTATAGGTGCCCGCGGCGTAGGAGCCTGCGACCACCGAACCGGCGGTCTTCACGAGATCGACGACGGGCGCCTCGTTGTTAAACGTACAGGTGATGTCGCGACCAGCGGCGAGGGCTGAGTTGGGGATTGTGATCCCTGAACCGCCGCTTGTGGTGACGACGACAGTGCCACCGGAGTCCACGCAAGAAACGTCGGTGAGTTGCCACTCCCCTGTGAGCGTCTCGGTAATCGTGACGTCATCGCCCAGCGACTGGACGTTGAAGGCCGAAGACGACACCGGGTTTGATGTCGAGGTATCGAGCGTCAGCGGAGCCGGGAAGGCATCAAGATTGGTTGCGGCGAAGTCGAAGGCTTCCGCTCCGCCGACGGTCGCCTTGACGATCGTCACCTGGGGTCTGCGAACGTTCGTATAGATACACGAAATCACGTCGCCGGCTTCGACTCCAGCGAGGGTCACACTACCCGCGCCAAGATCAGCGGTGCCGATGTCGCTGCCGGTCAACACATCTGTACACACCAAATCAGTTAGCTCGAAGCCGAGAGGCGATGGGTCGATCTCGGTGATGACAACATCGGTCTGTGTCGGACCATTCGGGCGCAGCCCACTGATTCCGGTGTTGGACGATGCCGTGCCACCGACGGTCGACAGGCTGAACGCCGGATCGTCGGCTGACGTTCCGGCTGCTGAAGATGTAATGGAGAATTCGAAGGTACCGTCGCCGCCCACGACGTTCTTGGTGACTACGATCTCCGGGTTCTTGACGTTGGTGAACGTACAGGTAACGTCGGCGCCCGGAACCAAGCTGACCGTGGCCTCGCCGTTGATGGTTCCATCGTTGAGAACGGTGCCAGAGAACGTACTGCCTGTCGCTCCGGTTGGCTCGTCGACGCACGACACCGACACCAGCAGGAACCCGGCGTTGTTACCCGCAAGCTCGGCAATGGTAAGCGGCTCCAACAGCGGTGGAGTCGTCAGGTCGTATGAGCTCGTTGGAGTGGACGGAGGATTCGGGTTCAGTTCGAAGCCATCGATCAACGAGCCGCCCGAATCCGTTATCTCAAAGTCGAATCCGGCGCCACCGCCGACGCCGAGCTTGACGATCGTGAGCTGAGCCGGAGCATGGTTGGTGAAGGTGCACTCGATTTCGGCGCCCGCCACCAGCACGGCATTCGGAATGGTGATGTCGGCCGTGTCGCCCGATGCGACAACACCGGTATTGCCGGTGATCGAAGCGTTGTTGTCGACACACTCGACCGATCCGATTGTCCAACTGCCGGTCAAGGTTTCACTCAGCGTGACGTCGGTCGTCAGATCCTGTACCTGGATACGAGTTGAGCTTTCTTTGACGCCGGATGTTGTTGTGGTGATTGGGTCGATCGTGGCGGTCAGGTTTGTGCCCGTGAAGTCAAAGCTTCCGACGTCACCAAGTGAGACCTTCGAAACGACAACTGACGCCGAAACCTGCGTGCACGCCTGCGCGGCGTTGTCGGAGATGTCGATCTCGTCGACACCTGCCGACAACGCCGCGATGTTTGAAAACGTTCCGTCTGGACACACGTAACCTGGCGCAACCGCTGTGTTGTCGGACAGCGATCGATCGGAGTTGGCTCCGCTTACTGTCGCCACGTTCTCGAAGAGGACCTCGGCGTCGGCATCGTTGACCACCTCGATCGTGAGTGTTTCGGTGTCTCCAACCGCCATTTCCCCGATCTGCCACGTTGTACCATCGAATGAACCAGCCGTTGGCGTGGACGAAACAACGGTCACGTTAGCCGGCAACGTCTCGGTCAGCACGGCGTTGTACTCGGTGTTAGGTCCATCATTCGTGACGGCGACGGTGTACGTGAAGGAGTCGCCGGGAAAGACGGTGATATCGGAAGAGGTCTTGATTGCGGAGAGTTCAGACACCGGTTCGAGATCCCAGATCAGCTCTAGACCATCGCCCCCCGATCCCTCAATCGAACCTGGTGCCGCTTCCAGAAGAAAACGAACCTGGCTGACAGTGCCGTTGATCTGAATCGTGCCACAAGCTGTTCCGAGGAAGGTGCTTTCGCTGCACTCCACCGCTGGACTTCCGGTCACCGGCACGCCGATATCCCGGCTGATAGTGGTGTCTGTGGTTGCGAAGTGGTCAACGCCCGACAGCTCTGTCAACGTGAGACCGTCGAGAAGGGTGAACATCGAGGAACTGACGTCGCCGCTGTTGTTGATCGTCCCGAAACCACCCAGTCGGTCAACGTGAAGGACGGGATCGGTTACAGGCTCGGAGAACGTGAACGTGAGGATCGCTGAGCCGCTGTCATCTTCGGCTGAGTTCAGGCCTCCCTCAGGGGTGCTGTCCCAATCGAACACAAAGTCGAACGACGGCTGGAGCGCCGCAGATCCGAGACCGTAGGGATCATCGTACGCATCGACAATGCCTGTCGTCCCCGTCGGCGTTGTCAGCAACGTGGCATCGCCAACAAAGTCGGAGGCCGCGGCGGTTACTGTGAGCGGACCTGCCGTTGAGCTGTCTCCGGCCCAATCGCCCGTACGGTAGGCAACGCCGAAGACCGAGCCATCGGTGGTGATTTGAGTAGGGGTGTTGAACAGCGGAACGTCCTGGCCACCGGCAACGTCATCGACCATGACAGCGATCTCGATCGCGGCGGCAGCTCCAGGTGCCATTGACCCGATGGTGCAGGTAACCACACCACCTGACTCGGCGCACGTTCCGGATCCACTGGTGAAGCTCGCTGAGACGAAGGTTACGTTGTCAGGCAATGTCTCCGTGATGATCACATCGGTGGCCGTACCCCCGCTGTTACTCACATCGAGGGTGTAGATCAGTTCCTCACCGATCAACGCCGGATCCGGGGCGTCGGTTTTGGTGATCGAGAGGTTTGGTGGATTCAACACCACATCGGTCGTGCTGTCGCTGACCTGCTCGAGTCCGGCGGCCCCGGCGACGACGGAGTTCGTCAACGTTGAACCAGTGAAGGTAAGCGGGTCATCGACCACTACGTCGAAGGTCAATGTGATCGTGGACCCTGGCGGAATGGACACGCCATCAGCAGCGGTAAGCAAATCGGGCGGAGCATTGCCCGGGGTGGTGGTGGCAACCGGATACTCATAACCGAGGTCGATGATCGCCGCGTTGACCGTGTTGTCGGCACCAGCCACGCCGTCAAAGCCGTCTTGCCATTGAAACGCGTACGACCCGAGCGCCGATCCTCCAACAACCGTGGGTCCACGACTCACGTCAAACCCTCCAGGTCCGTTCCCCCCAAAGCTCCCGGCTCCGAGATTGAAGGCCGTTCCGCTGGGGTAGGTGGCCTGCATCGAGATGTCCGACAACCAGTCAGCCGAGGACCCGGTGGTCCGGAGACCGTATGACGTCAGCGTCGAACCGGCTGGAATATCGGCTGTGGTGACCGTGTACGACTGGGTCAGGCCACCGGTGTCGAATGTTGCGGAACCAAGGTCTTGGCTGAATGTACCTGCCTGAAGGCTCTCGGAGGTGATCTCGGACGTGCCGGCGACGTAGCTCACCCCCGGCGGGAGGGTGTCGGTTGCGTACACGTCGTCGATCGTCACGTTGCTGTTGTTGGTGATTTCGACGGTGTAGGTGATCGTGTCTCCTGGGTACACGGGGCCGCCGTCGGCGCTTGAGGTTTTGTCAACCTCCATCGTCTCGGCCACTTCGATTGACGTCCATAGGGCAACCGGCCAGATTCCTTCCTCGGTGTCGATCGTTACCGACGTAGCGGTAGACCCCGGCGGCAGTACCCCATCGGCGTTCACCGTGTCGATGTCGGCCACGAGGCTGTAGGTCGGGTTCGGGTTCCGAGCGGTGATGTTGGAACCGTTCTGGCTGATCGTCGAGTTGAAGAAACTGGTTGTGGGGTTGAGGGCACCGGCGGACAGTTGCGTGCCGCCGAGAATCAGTGAATCCGGGGAGACATCAGGTTCGCCGTCACCGGCGAAAACCCCGACGTCAGCCTGTACCGGTCCTACCGATGGAGTCACGTAGCCGCTGACTGGAAACGTCAACGACTCGAAGAAGGCCTCGTCGTAGCCGTCCCATACCGTTACGTGGCGCAACATTCCTGCAGGGTCGTTGTACACCACAATCATGGCCCAGGCCCCCCAGGCCCCCGTGCTTCCGGGGCCGCTCGTGACCTGTACGTTGGCAACCGTGTAGGTACCGGTCCCTGCACCGCCGACGAGCCCCGTTACATCGGCGAAGGCGCCGTAGCTGTCGTCATTAAGCGTCGAAGAACCCAACTCGGCGCCGGAAATGGTCACGTAGCCACCGGCCGCTGGAGTGTCGATGAGCACCTGGTTCCGTGCCGCTAGATTTGGCGGCGGCGTGCCACCCTCCGTTGTTCCAGCCCAGTACAGGCCCGCCCAGGAGACCGCCGATCCGGCGGGAAGAACAAGGTCGGCCGAACTCGAGTTGAACGTTCCGGCGTTTGCATCGACATCGATGTATTGCATGTTGCGGGCGTTGCCGTTGGCAGACCCGTCGGTTTGAGCCGTGGTGCAAACGGTGTCGCCCACCGGGCACGTGACGACGGCGTTTCCGGTCATGAAGACATCGCCGACAATGGTTGATGACAAACGCGGCGACAGCGGCGTGGCCGCGGCGGCAATTGAACTCGTGGTGATGAGAGTGGTTGTGGCCGCGATAACCAGCGTTGCCACAAAGCCGACCAGCAGTCGCTGGAAATGGCCAAGATCTGTGTGCCGACGACTGCTTCGGTGCCGGCGGTGAAGACTCGATTTCGTTGATGGGTTGTGTGGCATTGCCAATCGACGCCCTGGCATGAAGAGAGGGCCCGGCATCAGATACCGCGGCCCGGTGTGGTGGAGGGATGTCGTTCCCGTCGGCCGTTAGCCCAAGCTTGTGAGCCGAAACGCCTAGGTCGATTGCTTTAGGGCACGCGCAACAAAACCGCTTTCAAAGCAGCTGGATCTTGCTTGCGGCTTACGAGGTTCGGTTGACCGGAGTTAGTAGTAAGCCAACAGGCGTTCCGGCTTACGGAATACCAGGCCGGAAGGTCCGCTTGAGCGTTCCCAATCGATTCGCATGCCAGGGAATCGATTGATTAGACGTTCGACGGCAAGGATTGTCTGCATGTTGGCCAAATGGATGCCAAGACACGTGTGAGGTCCCCGGGCGAATGCCAGCTGTTTGCTGGAGTTGGCTCGATCCGGGTCGAATCGGTCTGGATCATCGAACACTTCAGGGTCACGGTTGGCGCCGGCAAGGGAAACGATTACCAACTCACCGGCGCTGATACGCGACTCTCCGACCTCCAGATCAATCGTGGCATAGCGATCAACAACCGCTGCTGCCGGTTCCAGACGCAACGATTCGGTAACCGCGGCTCGGTAAAATCTGGCTGCATCAGCTGGAGTCTGTTGCGTAGCGCGGTGCAGGGCGTCCTCCCAAGACCATTGTTGAAGGTGATAGACGGCATTCGCCGTCATCGCCTCCGATGTCTCGATAGCCCCAAAAAGGATCACCGCGAGGTTCGACAGCCGTTGTGATTCCGACAGGGCGCCATCGGCGACGCCGCCGGCAGCCTGCATCACCATCTCCGGACCTTGGGCCAGGATCAGTCGATTGAGTTCCTGCACGGCTTCTCGCGCATCGTCGGGTACCGGCGAATCGGCCCGTAGGTCGCTGACGGCCGCGACGATCCGGCGGTAGGCGGCCAGCAGGGAGAGTTCAACCTCCGAACCAGGTCGCATGGACGGCTCCGTCAGTCCGAGAAAATCACAAATGACTTTCACGGCCAACGGCGCGGCGAAATCAATTCGGATATCGCAGGAGGATTCCTGCCCTAGCGTCTCAAGAAGGGCATCGACGGCGCCAATAACGTTTCCTCGACCATCGGCCACAGGTTTCGACCGAAACATTGGCTCGAATGGCTTGCGGTGCGTTCGGTGATGGTCGCCGTCGGTCGACAACATGCTCGGCCCGACGACTCGCCCCGTTGAGAATCGCTCGTCTTCCACCGTGAATCGGACAGGGTCGCGGAGAATATCGACGACTGTGTCGTACCGGGTAACGATCCACCCTTCGAGCTCGCTACTCCAAACGGCCGGCGCAATGGCCCGCAGCTCTTTCAGGCTTCCATGAAAGTCTTCCACCATCTGTTGGCGGGTGACCCTGGAGGCTGGCTTGCCATCCGACGTCGCCGTCATACCAGATGAGGCTAGCCCTTCTCCTGGGGTCGGCTACCCTGGAGCCGATGGGACACGAGCACAGCCACGCCCCCAGCTTGCGGGCCGGCGCGCGGCATCAGCGAAAGTTGGCCCTTGCGTTCGTCGTGATCGCAGTGTTTCTCGTTGTCGAGGCCGTAGCGGGCTTTTGGACAAACTCATTGTCGCTGCTTTCTGACGCCGGCCACATGCTCACCGACGTGATCGGCCTCGGGATGGCATTGGCCGCCATCCAGCTCGCCAATCGATTTGAGAGTCGTTCTGCGGCCGGGACTCATCACACATTTGGTTTGTATCGACTAGAAATCCTTGCCGCTTTTGTGAACTCGCTTATCCTGTTTGCGGTCGCCATATGGGTTCTGATTGAAGCAATATCGAGGCTCCGGTCGGGATCAGACGTTCTCGATGGCCCGATGCTGGTAGTGGCGGTCCTGGGTTTGGCCGCCAATCTGGTGGCCTTTTGGCTGTTGCGAGACGGCGCGCAGGAGTCGCTCAACCTGGAAGGTGCGTACCTTGAGGTGTTGGCCGACACCATTGGATCGGTCGGTGTGGTCATCGCTGCTCTTTTGATCCGGTGGCTCGGTTGGGAGTGGATCGACCCTGTGCTTGCCGCCCTCATCGGGCTTTGGATCCTGCCTCGCACCTGGCGTCTCGGCACGCGTGCCGTGAGGATTCTCCTTCAGGCGGCGCCGGCACACGTGGATCTGGGCCGTCTTAGCCGAGAACTAGCCGGCATCCATGGTGTCGTCGACGTACATGATCTGCATGTCTGGACTTTGACGTCGGAAATGGAAGCTGCCTCGGCTCATCTGATGACCACCGATGACACAGACGCCCATTCCGTCCTCGATCAGGCGCGGGAGTTGCTCGAGGCCGAGTACGGCATCGAACACGCCACATTTCAGGTTGAGCCGGAGAGCCACAACGGTTGCGAGCGCCTGAGCTGGTAGACGCCGCCTGCTTCTATGTTTCGAGTTGGATTTTGAGGCTCTCGACAGCCTCGATGAACTCGTCAACCATCTCAAACACCACGTGGGAAGCTGACTTTCGCTGATTCATGGTTCCCACTATCTGGCCAACAAAGTAGTTGGCCAGCTTCTCAGCTCCCGACCCCTGAGTATGAGCAGCTCGCGAGATTCGGCGCTGCGCCTCGGCGGTAAGAACCGGCTGTAGCGGCATGCCCAGCGGATCCGGCGTGTCACTGCGATCCCATTCTTCGGTCCAGGACGACTTGAGCATTCGAGCGTGTTTACCGGTAAGTGAGCGTGATCTAATAGTGTCAGCCGACGTGGCGGCGAGGAACTTTTCTTTGACCACGGGATGGGTTTCTGCTTCGTCGGTGGTCAACCACACGGAGCCACACCAGACCCCTTCGGCACCAAGAGCCATCGCCGCGGCCATCTGCCGGCCGCGACCGATGCCACCGGCACCAAGCACCGGGATCTCAACCGAATCAACGATCTCTGGAATCAGGACCATCGAGCCGATCTCCCCGGTGTGCCCGCCGGCCTCGGAACCTTGGGCGATAATCAAGTCGACACCGGCATTTTGGTGCCGCTCGGCGTGTGATGGACGGCCGGCCAGCGCCCCGATGAGGCGCCCTTCCTCCTTACAACGCTCGATCAGGAACTGCGGTGGAGGGCCAAGCGCGTTGGCAACAAACGCGGTCTTGTGGGCCAGTGCGATATCGAGCTGTGGACCCGCTGTTTTAGCCGAAAACGGAGCATCATTGGCATCGAGATGTACGCCGTTGGCCGAGCCGGTGTCGTCGACCGGCAACGGCGGCACGTCGTAGCGAGCCAAGATGTCGTCGATGAAGTCAAGGTGTTCCGACGGGATCAACCGGCGGATGTCCTCGACCGTGTAGCCACCGCCGTCGTCGCCGGCGTATTTGGCGGGAACAATCAGGTCGACGCCGTAGGGTTGATCGCCGATTTCGTCCTCAATCCATTTGAGGTCGGTTTCCAGCGCTTCCGGAGTGTGCGCCACGGCGCCCAATACTCCCATTCCGCCGGCTTTCGACACCGCCGCGACGACATCGCGACAGTGGCTGAAGGCCAGTATCGGAAACTCTATTCCCAGTAGATCGGTGACCCTGGTTTTCATTGTTTCTCCTTGAAACAGATGCGGAAACGGATGCGGAACGAGCGGAGTTCAGCGGTCGGATTGACCCGAAAGGTAGGCCCGCTGGGTTTCGGTCCAGCTCATGCCTTGTTGCACATTTGGTTCCCGTGGCAGACCCAGCACTTGCTCGGCCACGATGTTGCGTTGAATGGCCCACGTGCCGCCTCCCAGCGTGAGCGCAGGCGAGACCAGGTAGCCGTAATGCCAAACCGGGTCGGTGGCGGGGAACTGGCTCTCCTCGCCCCGAGGAAAGTTGATCTCGGTGATCCCACTACGCATATCGCTCGGCAACTCGCCGCTAGGACCTGAACCTTCAAGCATCCCGTTGGCTCCCTGGAGGTCCTTGGCCAGTTCCATCACCTCCTGACCGTGCTCGTCGGCCATCAACTTCTGGATCGATGCCTCCGCTCCAGGGGTTCGCCCCTGCAGCTTGGCGCTGAGTGTTCGCAGGCGGTTGAGGCGCAAAACCTCAGCGTTGCAGTGCAGGCGAGCGAGTCTCTGACGCCGCTCCGGGTCAGGTTCGCCGCCGGCGGAGCGGACGAGATCCAGCAAGCCTTCGGCCGACGGTCCCTCACCCCACAGCGAACCGGCCGCCGATAGTGAAACTCGTTCATTGGCCAGTGTGACCTTGGCCAGGCGCCAGCCGTCACCCTCGGCCCCGATCCGAGCGTCCACAGGAAGCCGCACATCATCGAAAAACACCTGATTGAACGAGTGCGCAGTGGCCATGTCAACGATCGGTGACATGGTGATGCCGGGGGTGTCCATCGGGCACGCGAAATAGGAAATACCCTTGTGTTTGGGCGCGTCAGGGTCGGTTCGGGCGATCAAGATGCCCATCTGAGCGTGATGGGCCCCGCTCGACCAGATTTTGGACCCATTGATCACGTACTCATCACCGTCTCGGACAGCCCGAGTACCGAGATTGGCCAGATCCGAGCCTGAATCAGGTTCGGAGAACAGCTGACACCAAATCTCCTCGTGATTGAAGATCTTCGGCAGGTATCGCTGCTTCTGCTCCTCGGTCCCGGCGACAAGGATCGTAGGTGCCGCCCAACCGATCCCGATGGCGTTGCTCGACATCGAGCCGCCTTTGCCCCGCACCCGTACGCCACGGAGCTCCTGGCTGATGATCACCTGGTGCACCGGGTCGGCGCTCAATCCCCAGGGCTCGGGCCAGTGAGGCACCACGTAACCGGCGTCGGCCAGATCCTGCTGAGTTGGCTCCGGATTGGCGGCCAGCCACTCTCTCACAGCGATCCGCCGAGGGTCGTCGTCGGCGGGAAAGTCAAAGTCCATCAGTTCTCCTCCGTTGACTGGTTGGCAACCCATGGAGGCGGTTGCTTACTGAGGTAAGCCTTCATGCCTGCTTGGGCCTCGTCGGACCGAAACAACTCCCCGGACAGCCGACCCGTCCACTGGAACGCATCGTCCATGGCCATGCCCGGAACGCGGGCCAGTAGCTGCTTTGTGGCAGCGAGGGCGTTGGGACCGCCGGCAAGAAGATCGGACACCGCAGCATTGACGGCGGCATCGAGTTCGGCGGCCGGGACAGCCTCGTTGATCAGACCAAGCTCCGCCGCCTTGGACGCTGGAAACCTGCGGCCCCGTAGAAAAGCATCGGCGGCATCGGAACGACTCATTTTTGGCAGACAAAGAACCGAGATCATCGCTGGTGCCACCCCGATGCGAACCTCGGTGAACCCCATCTTCACGTCTTCGATGGCGATCGAGATGTCCATGGCGGCGGCCAGGCCCATTCCACCGGCGACCGCGTGGCCTGCGATCCGTCCAAGATATGGCTTCTTCGACTGAGGAATTCGACTGAAGAGGGCCGCAGGATCGGTGGACCCAGGGTCTTGGTCGGGTTCACCGCTTGAACGTTCGGAGAGATCAGCGCCGGCACAGAAAACGGTGCCGTGGTTGGTGACGACGATGACCCGAACGTCGGGGTCGGCCTCGGCTGCATCGAATGCGGCGTTGAGCTCGGCCACCAAACGGCGGCTCAGCGCGTTGCGTCGTTTCTCGTCGTTGAGCGTGATCGTGCAGACGCCGGCATCAACGCTTGAGAGCACCAAAGGCTGTTGATCGGATTTGGTCATTTGGTCCCTCGCAAGGCGGCAACCACCAGGTCGACCACCGCGTTGGCTGAATCGGCCGGAGTGTTGTCCAACGTTGGCAATACCTCGGGGCGGGCAAAATCTCGGCCTAGACCGCCCAACATGCGGGCCAACGCCGCCGTGTCGGCATAGGCCATTTCATCTCGCTCAATGGCAAGATCGAGCAGAGCCCGAGTGACATCGATCAGGTAGTTCGAGTGGGCGTCGTTCAGCGCCACCCCTTCCGCAATGGATGCCATGTCGGCGGCAAATGCTTCATTCACCCTTGCAACGGCGTTGTTGGCCCCGTGTAGGTAGGCCTGTAGGGCCCCTAGAGCTGTTGTTTGCCGATCTACGGCCTCGTGAGCGCTTCGGCCGTGTGCCCGCAGGGTGCGATCGATCACGATGGCCACGAGCCGGTTGCGGCTGTCGGCCAGGAGATACAACGTGCGTAGCGAGCAGTTCAGTTGTTGAGCCAGATCGGCCATTGTCAGATCGATGAAGCCTGAAGCGAAGATGTGGCCGAGAGAGTCGAGTAACTCAAGCTGGCGCTGAGAAAGTGAGGCCTCACGTTCACGTTCCAGAATCGGTGGCGGCGCCGAAACGGCACGCATCACCGCTCGGACCTCGGCCGCGCCCTTGTCGGCGGCCACTGAGTTGGCGGATCGGGCAGTCATCGATGACCTGCCGAACCACTGCGGGGGTCTGCGCCGCCGAGGAGCGACTCGGGCACATCGACTTCACGCGCTCTCACCCACTCCCCCAGACTCTTGGCCTGGCCATCGAGTCGCGTTGACGCCGCCACGCCTTCCTGAAGGATCCTGTGTATCAAGAAGTTAAGTGACCAGATATTCGGCAACTCATAGCGATCAACCTCAAGATCAGCTGCTTCCGGCAAAAGCTCCTGTAAACGCTCGGTGGTCAAGAACGACGCAAGCCACGAATATCCCGCCTCGGATCGTGCGAAGAGGCCCAGGTTGGCGTTGCCGCCCTTGTCGCCTGACCGCGAGCCGACAATCGAACCGAGAGGCACCCGCCGTGTCGGGCCCGCAGGCGGCGCCGGGATGCTGAGAGCAGCGGATTCCACCGGACCCAAGTTGTCCGGCTGCGATCCAAGAATGTGGAAGTGCGACTCGACAACGGTTGCAGTACCTCCGAGGATCTGCACGTGCTGGGGAACCAGCTCGGCGTTCACGAGCCCTGAAGTGTGTACGCCGAAGGGCTTGCCGATGGCGGTGCCGGGAAGACCAAAGAAACCCGGAATGGAGGCCAGCGCCATGTTGTTGAGGGCGCCGGCCACTGACTTCGTCTTGCGCTCGTCGCCGTCCTTGATGGTGACTTCCCATGCCGCAATGGCCTCTTCGTTACTGGCCGGGTCGGGCTTGGCTGTGGGAGTGACGCGAATAGACACCGCGTCAAAGTCGGCGCGTTCGTAGGGAGTCGATCGCCAAAGGATCTGCTCAAGTAGCTTTGCCTTCGGCTCCACATCGAGCCCGGTGAGCGCAACTCTGAGGTCGGTTCGGTAGCCGCCCCAGCTGTTCATCGACACCTTCAACGTCTCCGGTGGTCGTTCGCCCCGAACGCCGGAGATCTGCACTCGGTCCTGATCCAGTTGCTGCAGCTCTATGGTGTCGAATCGGGCGGTGACATCGGGTCCCAGGTAGCGCGGGCTGTCGATTTCGTACAGCATTTGCGACGTCACCGTTCCAACTGTGACCGCTCCCCCGGTCCCTGGGTGTTTGGTGATCACGCTGGAGCCGTCTCCGGCGATCTCCGCGATAGGAAATCCGGCGTTGTCCATCCTCGGAATTTCGGTGAAGAACGAATAGTTGCCACCGGTGGCCTGGGTGCCACATTCGATCACGTGACCGGCCACAACCGCTCCAGCCATCTGATCCCAGTCGCCTCGACCCCAGCCGTGATGCCAGGCTGCCGGACCGCACACGATGGCCGCGTCGGTGGTGCGACCGGTGACCACGATGTCTGCCCCCATCCTCAATGCTTCGACGATCCCCCATGCGCCGAAATAGGCGTTGGCCGAGATGTAGTCGATTTCTGCGACCGGTTCTCCGGTTTCGAAGCTGCGAATCGGATGGCCGCTTTCACGTAGCTGATCGAGCCGAGGAAGGATGTTGTCACCG
The DNA here is from genome assembly GCA_965216355.1 of Acidimicrobiales bacterium. Lineage (GTDB taxonomy): Bacteria > Actinomycetota > Acidimicrobiia > Acidimicrobiales > SZUA-35 > JAHELU01. The sequence goes on along the minus strand of CBDCFR010000013.1, from coordinate 3,472,196 downwards.
CTTACGTAGGCGATCGTGGGGCTCAAGCCAAGTTTGTCGGCCACGTCGGCCACGGCTTCGGCGCAGTGATCGGGGTCGAGGCCCCCGGCATTCGACACGACCTTGATACCTTGATCGAGGCAGGTGCCCATCACCTGCTCCATCTGGGTCACGAACGTTCTCGCGTAACCGCCGCCGGGGCGCTTGGCCTTGGTTCGGGCCAGGATCAGCATGGTGAGCTCGGCCAACCAGTCGCCGGTGAGGGCATCGATTGGGCCGCCTTCGACCATCCGCCGGGCGGCGTCGATCTGGTCGCCATAGAACCCGGAGCAGTTGGCGATCCGGATTGGAGTCGCTGTATCAGCCATCGGTATCGCCCTCTGCCAGTGATCCATCATCAATGATCACCAGCGCATCGCCGGTATCAAGCTGCTCGCCGACTGAAATCAGCACGTCGGTGACGATCCCGTCGACCGGGGCCTGCACATGGTGCTCCATCTTCATCGCCTCGAGCACAACGAGAACCTCTCCGGCCGACACCGAATCGCCCGGCTGGCAACGGACATCAACCACCACCCCCGGCATCGGGGCCACCAGACCTCCGGTGGGCCGATCGGATCCGGGCAACGTGAACCGGGGCAGCCTTGTCAAGGTCACGGTGCCGCTTGGCATCTGGACATACACCGTCGACTGGCTCGACGTAATCTGATGGCGGCGACGGACTCCGTCAATCACGGCCACAACGTGATCGCGGCCGCTGCCCTCGATGCGAGCGGCCAACGTGAGCCCATTACCGCCCTCTAGATGTACGGTGCCCGTGCGATCGACCGTGTAGGTGAGCCGAATTGGTGTCTCGAGCGCTGTATGGCTGAACGCGATCTCAGACGGTGCCAGACCGCCGTTGCGCCAGTTTGAGGGGGCGAAACCCCAAACGCCATCGGCTTGACGGTTCGTGGTTTGCTGCCAGAGAGCGGCCACCACTGCGGCCTGAACGACTTCGTCCGGGGACCGTCGTCCCGATGTCGACGGAGATACACGATCGATGAAATCGGTGGTGGTGTCGCCGGCCAGGAACTCGGGCGTTCGAAGGATTCCCACCAGATAGTCGCGGTTGGTGACAAGTCCACCTAGATGCAGGCGCTCAAGAGCTTGGGCCAGACGGGCCGCAGCCTCGTCTCGGGTGGGAGCATGAGAGATGACCTTGGCCAGCATCGGGTCGTAGTCGACTCCGATGACTGAGCCGGTCTCGATACCGGAGTCCCAACGAACCGCCGGATCTTCGGGAGGATCCCAGATGTCGACGGTTCCGGTTGCCGGAAGAAAGCCGTTGTCCGGGTCTTCGGCGTACAGCCTGGCTTCGATCGCGTGCCCGGCCATTGCGGCGGCTTCATACGAGCCGTCTCCGTCGAAGATCGGGTGGCCGGCGGCGGTGCGGAGTTGTTGGCGAACTAGGTCAACGCCCATCACCTCTTCGGTTACGGGGTGTTCCACCTGTAGCCGGGTGTTCACCTCAAGGAAGAAGAAGTCGCCGGTCTCGTCGTCGAGGAGGAACTCCACGGTGCCGGCCGACTCGTAACCGATCGAACGGGCCAGCGCAAGCGCCGCCTCGCCCATGGCCTGCCGGGTGGCTTCATTGAGACGCACCGATGGCGACTCTTCGATGATCTTCTGGTGGCGGCGCTGGATGGAACACTCACGCTCGCCCAGATGAACCACGTTGCCGTGTTTGTCGCCGAGGATCTGGATTTCGATATGGCGGGATCGGGGCACATATCGTTCGAGGAAGACCCGATCGTCGCCAAATGCACCGGTGGCTTCGCGCTGGGCGGCAGCCACGGCATCATTCAGCTGATCGGCGTTTTCCACCAGCCGCATGCCCTTTCCACCCCCGCCGGCCGAGGCCTTGACCAGTAGCGGAAAGCCGACGTTGTCGACTTCGGCCAGGTCGGTAGTCGAGGGCAGCACCGGCACACGAGCGGCATCGGCGGCCTCCTTGGCCGCGATCTTGTCGCCCATGGTGTCGATGACTTTGGGCGCCGGTCCGACCCAGGTGAGGTTGGCATCAATGACCGCTTGGGCGAAGGCGGCGTTCTCGCTAAGAAAGCCGTACCCGGGGTGTACACAATCGGCTCCGGCCCTCGCGGCCGCTTCAACCACGGCATCGATATCGAGGTAGCCGCCCGGCAAATGAACCGCAGAATCGGCTTCAGCGACGAATGGGGCATCGGAGTCCTGGGTCGAGTACACGGCGACCGTTGCCAGCCCCATCGATCGGGCGGTGGCGAAGATTCGACGGGCGATTTCGCCTCGGTTGGCCACCAGGACCGACCGCAGGTGGTGTGTTTGTGTGGACGAGTCAGACATCACAGCCGGAACACCCCGTAGTTCGGCGCTCCCTCGACTTCGCGATTACCCACAACACTCAAACACAAACCCAATACCGTCCGGGTGTCTCTAGGATCGATGATGCCGTCGTCGCTGATCGCCCCGGTTGCTCGCAACGCCAGTGATCCGGCCTCCTGAACCGCCTCGGCCATGGCCACGATCTTGGCGTCCTCCTCCTCATCGAATTCGATTCCTCGGCGTTTGGCTTGGCCCCGTCGGACTTCCGACATCACGCCGGCAATCTGTTTCGGGCCCATTACGGCGATTTTGGCCGTGGGCCAGAGGAATGTGAAGCGGTTGCCAAATGCTCGTCCCGACATGCCGTAGGTTCCAGCTCCATAAGACGACCCAAGGATCACCGTCAAGTGGGGAACCGTGGAATTGGTGACGGCATTGATCATCTGCGAACCCTTCTTGATGATCCCGTCCGACTCATAATCCTTACCGACCATAAACCCGGTGATGTTTTGCAGGAACACGAGGGGAACGTCGATCTGATTGCAGAGTTGGATGAAATGGGCCGCCTTCTGGGCTGAGTCGGGATAAATCACGCCGTTGTTGCCTACGATGCCGACAGGAAAGCCATGGATGGAAGCCCAGCCGCACACAATCGAGGAACCGAAGCGAGGTTTAAACTCCTCGAAACGGGATCCGTCGACACAGCGGGCGATCACGTCGCGCACGTCGAGAGGCGACCGCAAATCTCGACTCACCAAACCCAGGAGTTCCTCCGAGTCGAGTACGGGCTCGTCGCCTCCAGCCATCACACTTCGTTCGGGCTTGCGCCAATTGAGATGCGAGACGACCTCACGGCAAAGCCGGATCGCATCCATCTCGTCCTCAGCCAAGTACTCGGCCAGGCCTGACACTTCGGCGTGTTTCTGAGCTCCTCCGATCGTCTCGGAGTCGCTGATCTCACCGGTTGCCATCTTCACCAGGGGCGGCCCGGCCAGAAAGGCGTGGGACTGTTCCTTGATAAAGATGTTGTAGTCGGACAGCCCGGGCTGATAGGCGCCACCGGCAGTCGATGAACCGAACACCACACAGACCGTCGGTATGCGCAGCTTCGACAGTTCGATCATCTCATAGAAGAAACGTCCGGTCTCGGCGAAGTGTTCGGGCACGACGGCACTTCCCACGGCGCCAAGGTCGTCGTCTTCGTCGTCGGCCGAACCGTTCTGCCCCTTCTTTCCTTTGCCGCCGATGCGAAGATCACCGCCGGCCGATTCCACGAAACTTACATACGGTATGCGGTTGTCGCGGGCAATCTCCAACGCCCGCATCCACTTCTTCGATGCGTACGGGGTGAGGGCCCCGGCCATCACCGTGGGGTCGTTGCCCATGATCACACATTCGGTTCCGGCGATGACTCCGATTCCGGCGACCATTCCCCCACCGAGCGCGTATTGGGATCCGTAGCCGGCCAACGGCGAGATTTCCAGGAACGGTGTGTCGGGATCGAGTACGTTGGCGATTCGTTCCCGAATCGGCAGTTTGCCCCGCGACCGGTGACGCTCCATGGCCTTGGGTCCGCCGCCTCCAGCAGCGCGCTCCAACAGCTGATCGTGAACCTCGAGCTGCTCCAGAACATCGGCCCGATTCTGCATGAATGCGTCGGATTGAGGATCGACCGCTGATGTCAGCGGTGGGGCCAGAAGGGTGCGACTCATGGTCGAACGGTAGGGCCGGTAATATTCTGTTGTCAAGATTACTCAGTCTCGAGCCGGTTCGCCTGGCTCACTTGACGGTAACGAGAGGGCTACTCGCCTCCGGCGAGCAGGAGGTCGGCGAACGCCTCCTCCACACAACGCCGGTAGTCTTCGGGGTCATCGATGGCCTTCGGGTCCAGGAAGATGCCCATCTCGAAGTTTCCGTCGTACGACATGGCTGTGATGTTGGCCGCCGTTCCGGCGACCGGACCCATGCAGATGATCGTCTCGACTTTGGCCCCGGCGCAGTACAGGGTGAACGGGGCGCCGCGCAGGTTCGACGTGGCGAAGTCGATGTGAGCGGCCTGACTTCTGGCTGTGCTGGTGACCACCGATGTGGGCAGGAGATTGATCAGCCCCGCCATGCCGCCCATACCGCCCGTTCGGGTGGCTTCTTCTTTGGCCTCACCGGAAACTCGATGAAGCTCGGCGATACGTTCGGCAAACGTCATTTCCTTGCCCGACACTTGCACCATCACCGGGGTGAACGAATTGCCGCCGATCTTGTTGTCGGAGCGGGTGCTGATCACCAAGCTGGTGTTGAAGGCTTCGACGTCGGCATCACGTTTCGCGTGATAGCGGTAGGCGCCTTCGGTCAGAGCGGCCATGAAGCCGTCGTTGACTGAGCCGCCGAGGGCCTTGGATGCGGCCTTGAGCTCGTCGAGTGAGACCCGCACGTGTTCCAGGTGGCGGTGCCGCGAGCGATTCGTCCACAGCGGGGATCCACCGGGCACTTCGCGGCCTCCACCGGAAAGCATGCCGGTGGCCGACTTGGCCGTCTCGTACACATCCGCAACTCGTTCCGGGATGCGGCGGGGGTCGGAACCCCACAACATCGTTTCGCCAATCAGCCGACGGCCTAGCCTCACCTGACGACGGAGCAGGTGGGAGGCGGTGCTGGTTGTGGTATTGAGCAGGCTTGCGGCCAGATCTCCAGCCCCATCCTTGCCGCCGCCGGCCGATCCATGGTCGGCCACGGCTTGAGCGATGATGGCTTCCAGGTCGACTTCCGGAGGCGGTTCCTCATCCCGACTGATCTGTTGATACAGCTCGGCCATCCGCATTTGGCCTACGCCGTCGGCGATCGAGTGGTGGGTCAACGTGTAGAGCGCAGCCTTGCCACCTTCGAGCCCTCGGATCGAAACGAACCGCCACAGCGGACGGGTGCGGTCGAGGGGCTCCTCGTAGAGTTTCGCCGCCAGATCGAGCAGCTGACGTTCGCTGCCAGGACCGGGGAGTTCGATCTCCCGAAGGTGATAGTTCAGATCAAACTCGTGATCGGGCACCCATGACGGTGTGGACAGCCGACCAAAACCGGGCGCCACCCGCTGGTACATCCGGGGCATCTTGGAGATGCCGTGGCGCAGATAACGGCGGAACAAATCCATGTCGACCGGCTTGTCGACCACCACCACGCTGGCCCCACTGGGATTCATCCAGGGATCTTTTTCGATGTTCCACATGAGCGCTTCGTGCTCTGACATCCGATCCGACAGATCGACTTCTCGTTCGGCTGCTGCCATGACTGTGGCTCCTCAGGTGTCGGTGCCGGGACGGCGGTCGGCTTCGGCTTCAGGATCGCCGTCGTAGCCGGGCGGGTAGGTTCGAGCAAGTTCTTCGGCCGTGGGGGTGCGGTGCTCCCTCGACTCCTCGGGCAACAGATCCATAAGTGCCTGCATAATCCGTTTGGTGTCGGCATTCGGGCTTCGGCCGTGGATGGTCACCGGTTTGCCCACCGTGGCGGTCACCACCGGACGGCTCAAAGAAAAGTTGGGTAGGCGGGAACTGCGGGGCCACACGTGTTCGGTCCCCCAAATACCAACCGGGATCACCGGTGCCCCCGTCATGGCGGCCAGACGAGCGGCGCCCCATCGGCCTTTGAGTTCGGGATCGAAAAAGGCGGGGCCTCGGGGGATGGTGCCCTGCGGGGCCATCATCACCACCTCCCCACCCTGGAGAGCTTTGGCCGCCGCTTCCAGCGGTTCATCGGACCCCGACGCCCGCTCCACCCGGACCCCGCCGAGGGCCTTGAGGAACCGGCCGACGACGGGCACGTCGAATACTTCTTTCTTACCCAGGCCACGAACCGACCGCCCGGCTTTGGCCACCACAAGGCCCATCACCGTCGGGTCGAAATAGGAGCGATGATTGAACACCACCAACGCCGGACCTTGGGCGGGGATGTTCTCAACCCCCTCGAACTCAAACTTGACGTTGGGAGCCACAAGCTCGGGCCGCATCAGAGGCCGGGCCCAATCCTGGATCTCTCGACCGGCAACTTTGACCACGCCCTCGGATTTGTCGAGGTGTCTGATCGGCCAACCCTTGACCACCGCGGTGGCGGTCAGCTGGGGGTCAGGATTCACCGCGACCGGGTTGCCGACCAGGTCGAGCAGCGGAGCATCAAAGTAGCTGTCGCTGTAGGCGTAGCTGGAAGACAGTCGCACGCCGTTGACCTCGGCCCAGGCTTCAACCGCCTTGGCCTTCTCCCTGCCCCACACAAAGGGACCGTCGAGCTCACCGGTGTACCTGCCACCGTCGGTGGTCCATTTGGTGCAGACCAGGGCGTCAAACCCAAGCGCCTCGACGAGGGGCCCGACAAAGGCCTCCGGGGATGTGGTGGCCAGAACCAGTTTACGGCCCTCGGCCCGATGCTCGTCGATCACACCTCGGGCGAACGGCTGCAGGTCGGCCGCGATCTCAGCTGAAGCCTTTCTGCAGGCGGCCTCAACGGCCTCGACGCTCCAACCTTGCGACACCCGCGCTCCGAGCTTGGCTGGCTGCATCATAAGCCAGTTCTCACCAAACTGCTCGTAGTACTTCATCAGCAGATCGGCAAAGGGAATGTCCCGCTCGTCGGCGATGCCGGCGGCCACCAGGTGGCGTTGAAAGATTGGTGAGGAAGACCCGGCGATCAGGGTGCGGTCGAGGTCGAAGATTGCTGCACTGTGCTTCACACTTCCAGCTTATGTCAGCGACTGACATAAGTCAATGGCTGACATATCGCCGAATATGGCCTACACTGACCGCCATGACGGCTGTCGAAACACCGACTCGACGCACACGAAAGAAGTCTCGCACCCGCACCGAACTCTTGGAAGCAGGCGCCCGACTCTTCGCTGAACGAGGTTTCGACGAAACCACCACCACCGACATCGCCGAGCTGGCCGACGTTTCACAGCGCACGCTGTTTCGCCACTTCGAAACCAAAGAGGCGTTGCTCTACGGCGACATGGACGAGCTGCGGCTCGAGCTCGCAGCCGCCCTCGCCGCCCGACCCGCCGATGAATCAATCCTGGTCTGCCTTCGAGAGGCGATGCTGTCGTTGGCCGACAACTTCGAACGCAACCGAGATCGACGTCTACTCCAGGGACGGCTGGCCGCCGCCTATCCCTCCGTGTCGGCCTATAGCCGGGCCACCGTCCAAGCCGCGTGGGAGAAGGAGATCATCTCGGCGGTGGCGGCGCGACTCAACGTCGACCCACTGGTCGATCCCCGTCCCGAAATCCTGGCCGGTGCAACCATGTCGGCCATCCGAATCGCCACCAGACAGTGGACCCAGAGCGGCGGTAGGAACGACTACGTGGCCCTTATCGCCGACGCCGTCGACGCGATCGGGTCTTTGGGGGATCTGGGCGGCCACCAGACCTAGCCGGCCGAGAGCTTCGACCAACTGCAGCCGGTGTGACATGCTGTTGTCGTGACAAATCTGGCGACGATCATTGAAGATCATGACGGAAATCGCGCCGCGATTCTCGACGGCGACACCGAAATCTCCTACGGCGAACTGCGGGCGCAAGTCGGCAGCCTCCGACATCGTCTGGCGGCAGCCGGATACGGTCCCGACTCTCGCATCGGAGTGATGGCCGGCAACGAGACAGCGTTCGCTGTCGGCATCTTGGCCGCCCTCGGCGTGGGCGGCATCGCCGTTCCCGTCCGACCAACCAGTCCGCTACCCGAATTGCAGCGCAAGCTGGCTTCGTTTGATCCCGACGTGCTCCTCCTAGGCGAGGAAGGACTGTGGGCTCTACCCCATCAAGGCGACCTGGTCGCTCCCCTTCTCGACCTCACGGCGACCCAACCGGTGGCCGAAGCCGATGTGCCGGCGATTGTCGACCGTGACGACTCCGATACCGCCTTCCTCATGCTGACCAGCGGCGTATCCGGCGACTCCAAAGTCGCCATGCTGAGCCACCACAACTTGTCGTGGATGCAACAGGCCATCAGCTCGAACCCGGAGACCGGGGTTCGGGCCGACGACCGCATCCTCGGCGTCCTGCCGTTCACCCACATCTTCGGGCTCAACGTGTCGCTGCTCACCCCGCTACGCCTCGGCGCACTGGTTGTCACCCAACGTCGGTTCGACCCCGAAGAGAGCCTGGCCCTCATCCGCCAACATCAGCTCACCGGAGTATCCGGAGCACCGCCGATGTGGCAACGCTGGTCGGTGGCCGACGCTCCCGACGACTCACTGTCGTCGTTGCGCCACGCATCCTCGGGCGCCGCCGCTCTGCCTTTCGAAGTCTTCACCGCCATCAAGGATCGTTTCGGCATCGAGATCGGCGAAGGCTACGGCCTCACGGAAACCTCACCAGTTGTCACCTGGAGCCGCGGCAATCCGATCAAGCCGACGTCGGTCGGAAAGCCTCTCGAAGGAGTCGAGGTTTACCTTGTGGAACCCGACGGCATGCCGGTGGATCCCGGCGACTCGGGCGAGATCGTGGTCCGAGGACCCGGCGTGTTCCAGGGCTACCTCAACGCTCCCGACATCACCGCCTCGGTGCTGACACCCGACGGCTGGTTCTGGACCGGCGACGTGGGTGTTCTCGACGACGACGGCTACCTCTATCTGGTCGACCGCATCAAGGACATCATCATCGTCTCGGGCTTCAACGTGTACCCGTCGGAGGTCGAGTCGATCCTGATGGATCACCCCGACGTTCGAGGCGCCGTGGTAGTCGGCACACCGCATGGTGAAACCGGCGAGGCCATCGTGGCCCACGTGTCGGGATCCGCTTCGGCCGAGGATCTCGATGAGTTCTGTCGAGCCAGGCTCAGCCGATACAAATGCCCGTCCCAATACCAGTTTGTCGAACAGCTGCCGGTGGCCCCCACGGGCAAGTTGATACGTCGGGAGCTGCGGTCATGAGCTCACTACCGAAGTTCAATTTCGAGGAAGCCCCCGAACTGCCGGGCGCTGACCGTTTCGCCCGAGTGTTCACCGCCGGCGTTCGACGCCTGGTCGGCAAACTGTGGGATCTCAACATCGAAGGCCTCGACAATGTACCCCGCACAGGGCCCGCCATCTTGACGCCTAACCACCTCTCGTTCTGCGATTCGGTGTTCATTCCGGTGAGCCTGCACCGCCGCATCTGGGCCGTCGGCAAGGGCGAATACATGGACGATTGGAAGACCAAACACTTCTTTCCGGCAATGGGGATGATCCCGGTGGACCGGTCCGGGGGCGACGCCGCTCAGGCGGCCTTGGACACCGCGGCCCGAGTGTTGGGGGCCAACAAACTGTTCATGATCTATCCCGAAGGCACCCGCTCCCGCAGCCAGAACCTCCACAAAGGACGCACCGGAGCGGCCCGGCTGGCAGCCCGATGCAACGCCCCGGTAATACCGGTTGGCCACATCGGCACACTAGACGTGCAACCGCCCGACACCTTCACGATGAAAACCGGGCTACCGGTGACCGTGCGGTTCGGCGAACCCATGCACATCAACGACTGGGGCGACCCCGAATCCGATCCCCGGATCTACCGCAAGTTCACCGACGCCATCATGTTTGAGATCTCCAAGCTGAGCGGACAGACCTACGTGAACAGCTACGCCGGTAAAGACGACAAGCCGGGAGTCGTGGCCACCCAACCCGAGCCGGTTTCCGTGCCTGTCATCGAGGTGGAACGTTCGCCCGTTTCGGTACCACCAGGGCGTATAGCAAGGCCGGTGGCCACGGCAGCCAGCAAGTAGACGTTCAGCAATCCGGCTGTCCAACGGATCCAGGCTAGTGTGGCCGGATGGCCAAAAATGTGGTGACAGCGGCTGCAGTCCGTCGGGACCTTCTCGATGAACAAGCCGAGCTTGACCGTTTGGTGAGCACCCTTGCGCCCCGTGCCTGGGAGCTCGAGACCCCGAGCCCTGGTTGGAGGGTAAGAGATCAAATCGGCCACTTGGCCTATTTCGACGACACCGCGGCGATGGCCATCGCTGCGCCGGCGGACTTCGTCGAGGCACGGGACAAGCTCGTGCAGGCCATGGTCTCCGACGACCCTGATGATGACGTCGACGCACTGACTCTCGGCGCGGCCAGGGCCATGAGCCCGGCCGAGCTGCTTGATCATTGGCGTACATGCCGCCGCCGCCTGGCCGATGCCTCGGCATCGGTTGCCGACGACACTCGAATCGAATGGTACGGGCCCTCGATGGGATCCAAGTCGTTTCTCACCGCCCGGTTGATGGAATGCTGGGCCCACGGCCAAGACATCGTTGATACCGTCGGCGCTGACCGACGACCAACCGACCGACTGGCCCACATCGCCCAGCTGGGTTTCATTACCCGCAAGTGGACCTACGTCAACCGTGGGCTCGACGTTCCGCCCGGTGAAGTCGCCGTGCACCTGCGTTCACCCGGAGGGGACACGTGGAAGTTCGGGCCGCCGTCCGACGAGGCCGCTTCCACCGTCTCCGGTTCGGCCCTCGACTTCTGTCTGGTCACGAGCCAACGTCGGCACCTCGACGACACCGACCTGGAAATCGAAGGTGATCTTGCCCGGGACTGGCTCCTGAAAGCGCAGTTGTTCGCGGGCCCGCCAAGCGACCCACCGGCCCGCAAATCGGCGTAGTCGCAAGTCGGAGTTTCGCGAGTACATGGCATGACCGGTCGGAGCCGACGACTCTTCTCGGGTGCACCACCTGAGGAAGTAGGCCGTGACGTCGAACGGCTTGTCGCGTTCGAAGCCAAGGGCAAGCCGTTGACCGAGGTGGAGGAACTGATCCAAACCCACCTGGTCCCTCACCTCATGCGATACGACGTTCCCGGCTTTCAGTCGATGTTCAACAACGTTCCTGATGCGGGCGCCGCTCTCGGTGCCGGCGTGGCCCTTGCCTACAACCAAGGTGTGACCAACTGGCAGGTCTCGCCCGGCGGAGCGACACTGGAGGAGGCGTGTTGTCGAAGCCTCTGTCGCCTCTTTGGTCTCCCCGACAATGCCGACGCGACCTTCATGTACTCGGGCACCTACGCCAACCAGCAGGCGCTCTATATGGCCCTTCACCGTCATGCCGAGCGTGCTGGTTTCAATCTGGGAGAGCGAGGTATTGCCGGCTTCGCGGCGCCAGAGCGTCTCGCCGTGCTGGCCTCGGAAGATGCGCATTTTTCGATACGGCAAGCGGTGAGGATGCTGGGGCTCGGCGAGCAGTGTCTGATTCCATTGTCGGTTGACGCCAACCATCGCGTTGATCCCGTTGCACTTCGTCGCACGGCGTCGGAACTGGCGGGGACCAGAGACGTCTTCTGCATCGTCGCCACCACCGGTACCACCTCGACGGGTGCCATCGACCCCGTTGAAGCAATGGCCGACGAGGCCAAGACGCTCCAGTCATGGTTGCATGTCGACGGCGCCTACGGTCTGCCGTTTAGCCTTCACTCCGGCCGCACGGCGCGTTTTCGCGGTATCGAAAAGGCCGACTCGATCACCTGGGATCCTCATAAACAATTGGCCATCCCGGTTCCCAACTCCGTGCTCTTCGTCAACCCTGGTAACGAGTTTGGCCGAATGACGCTCTACAGCCACTACTTCAACCGCGAAGCCAGCACGGAACCGAACCCAGGCCTCAAGTCGCCACCCTCGACCCGCCCGATGTCGGCTCTTCCGTTGGTGACCTCTCTGCTCCATCGAGGAATCGATGACATCGCAGCCGAGGTCGCCCAGATCGCCGATCGGATTGAACGGTTGCACACCTACCTCAGCGAGCAGCCCGACTTCGTGTGTTCCCACACTCCCGATACCGGCATCCTCTGCTTCCGTCACCATCCCGATCACGTCGCGGAATCGCGGCACGATGAGCTGCAAACCTTTGTCTACGAATCGATCCTCGGTTCGGGAGAACGGTCTATCTCAACTACCCGGCTCAATGGCAACAACATGTTGCGGATCCTGGTGATGTCGAATCGGGTCGGGTTTGACGATCTGCTGGCAACGGTCGACGAAATCCGAGATGTCGGAAGCAGGTTTCCAGGGAGGTCACCGTGAAGATTCTGATCATCAATCCCAACAGCGATGACTCCATGACCAACGCGATACTCGCCACGGCACGCGAGTTCTGTGACGACGGCATTCAGGTCGACTGTTTCTCAACCCCGGGGGCGCCGACATTCATCGACACCTATGCCGACACCGCCGATGCTCTACCAGGTATGAGGGAGCTGTTGGCTCGGCACGAATCGTCCTACGACGGATTCATCATCGCGTGTCACTGCGACCCGAACCTCGATGTCATGAAGGAATCGACGACCAAGCCGATGGTCGGAATCGGTGAAGCGTCTATGAAGATGGCTTCAATGCTCGGACATCGGTTCTCGGTGGTGTCAACAGATCAGCGATCCGCGCCCAACAAGGAGGCGCTGATTCGTAGCTATCACCTTGAGAATGCGCTGGCCTCCGTTCGGTATCCAACGGCCGAAACCTTGAACCGCGTGGATCAGAGCGACGAGGAGCTGTACCGGGAGGTTGCACGAGCTGCGGTCGAAGAAGATGGCGCCGAGGTCATTGTGCTTGGCTGCGCCGGGATGACCGGTCTCGACAAGAAGCTTCAGTCGGCGCTTGGGGTACCGGTTCTCGATGGGGTGGTCTGCGCCCTGATCGTGGCCACGGGTCTAGTGCGGTACCAGGTCGGCACAAGCAAGATCAGGCGCTATCACCAAGTCTGACCTGTCTCGCCATCACGCCGCAATCGCCCGCTGGATCACACCTCGCGCAACGCCTCCCCTACTCCGGGATGTACGTCGACCCGGTCGCGGCGTATGAACTCGCCTCTTCCCTCCTTGCCCACAAACTCCCCGTCGGACACAATCAGATCGCCGCGAGAGATGACCTTGATGGGCCAGCCTTTGACCTCCAGCCCCTCATAGGGGGTGAAGTCAACCTCCTCGTGAAGAAGGTCATGAGTGATGGTCTGCTTCAGCTCCGGATCCCAGATCACCAGGTCGGCATCGGAACCGACCGCTATGGTGCCCTTGCGCGGATAGAGACCGTAGATCTTCGCCGGGTTCGTCGCCGTGGTCGCCACAAATGTGTTTATGTCGATACGACGCCGTGACACTCCTTCGGAAAAGATCAAAGCCAGGCGCGCTTCCACTCCGGGCACTCCCGGTGCGACCCGTCGGAAGTGAGGCTCGGGCCCGCCGGCCTTCTTCCCACGCGGGCTGTCGAACTGGAACGCATTGTGGTCCGAAGAGATCACCTGGAACGTTCCGTTGGCTATCCCCTTCCATAGCGCATCGGAGTTGACCGTGTCCCTGGGAGGCGGAGCGAACAGATACTTGGCCGCCTCCCATCCTTCCTTTTCGTAGACCGCATCGGAAAAGAGAAGATACTGCGGACAAGTCTCGCCGTAGATTTTCAGGCCCCGATCCTGGCCCCAGCGGATCTGATCCATCGCCTCTCGGCCCGACACGTGCACTAGCAGGATCGGAGTGTCGATCAGTTCGCTCATCGAGATGGCGCGGTGGGTGCCTTCACGCTCAACACACATTGGCGCCATCGTCGGAAACTTCCGGAGCGAGGTCTGGCCGGCATCGACAAACCTCTTGGCCATATGGCGGATGCAGTGTTCGTTCTCCGCGTGGATCATCACCATGGCGCCCTCACGTCTCGCCACCTCCAGCGTTGTGAGAATCTGACCGTCATCAAGAAAGCCGTCGTAGGCCATGAAACATTTGTAAGACGTGTATCCGTCGGCGATGAGGGCCGGAATCTCCTTGTTGGCGACATGTTCGTTCGGGTCGCTGAGGATCACGTGGAAGCCGTAGTCGACAACCGCTTTGCCCGAGGCCTTTGTGTGGTAGGCGTCGATTGATTCCCTGAGCGGCAGGCCCTTCTTCTGCATCGCGAAGGAGATGATCGTGGTAGTGCCCCCGTGAGCCGCGGCCTTGGTACCGGTCTCGTAACTGTCGTTGAGCAGGACCCCGTAAAACGGTGGTTCGTCGAGGTGCACATGTGCGTCGATACCTCCCGGCAGCACAAACTTGCCTTCGGCGTCGATCACATCGGCGGCATCGGAAAGACCTTGGGCGAGGCACGTGATCCGCCCTTCCTTCACGCCGACGTCGCATTGGACGATGTCGGTCGCCGTCACGACGGTCCCGTTGCGTACGATCAGGTCAAATTGGTGCATCTGTCTACCTTCTCCAACTCCAGATGGCTGCCCATTTCCCTCACCAGTTCAGCCGATCGTGGCCGTCGGACCCAAAACCTCTGGCCCTTTGAATGCCGCAAACGGTGAAATTCGCTCGCATCCGGGCTACGACTAAGGCCAGACTGTAGCGGTGCGCCTCCGACCGATCACCACCGACGACTTCGCCGCGGTCCTCGACCTCCATCAGAGGTCGGAGGCCCACGACCGTATACCTCGCATCTTGGTGATGTCCGAACTGCAGCACATGCTTAACAATTCGCGCACGGTCTTGGACACCGACACCGTGCTTGTCGAGGTCGATGATCGCATCGTCGGCTACCTCTGGACCCTTCATCTTCCCAGCGAGATACGACTTGAACGGTGCTACATCACAGGCCTCGTCGATCCCGACTACCGCCGTTCCGGGGTCGGGTCGGCCATGGTTAAGTGGGGAATGGCGCGGGCCGAGGAACAGCTCCGATCGTCGGGCAATGCCTTGCCCAAATATATTCGTGCTGATCACTACGACTTTGTCGACGGGGTAGCACAGCTCTTCCGGTCCTTCGGTCTCAAGCCGATCCGCTACTACAACGAGATGCGGCGACCGTCCCAGCCGGTTCCTGATGTCGCTCCACTCCCCGATGATCTTCGTCTCATTCCGTGGCCGAATGAACGTGACAACGAGATCCGCGAGGTCAAGAACGCAGCGTTTGCCGACCACTGGGGTTCCACACCAACCGCACCGGAACAGTGGGCGGAAGGGATGGAGGAGGAGACCGTACGAACCGACCTGTCTTTCGTGGTCGAAACCGTGGCTGGTGAAGTCGTCGCGTTATGCCTGAACGAGCGTTTCCCCGCCGATGACCAGCTGAGCGACCGTAAGGAAGGGTGGATTAGCCTCATCGGCACTTTGCCGGAGTATCGCGGGCTCGGAATCGCCTCTGCCCTGATCGGTGAGACGTTGCGGGCCTTTTCCGCTGAGGGCCTCACCCACGCTTGCCTGGGCGTAGACAGCGACAGCCTCACGGGCGCCCAGACCTTGTATCAGAGCCTCGGATTCGAGTCGTTCAGCCGTTCCACAACCTACGAGCTACTTCTCGACGAGTCGAACGCCCAAGAAGCCGACACGAGGTAGGTAATCATCGGCCAGATGGTCCACACTATTGGCCATGGACTTTGATCTCAGCCAGACCGACGCTCTCCTCTCCACAACACGAGCGGTGCGAAAGCGGCTCGACCTCGAACGCGAAGTGCCCGATGATGTACTGCTGGAGTGTCTCCAGCTAGCTGTTCAGGCTCCAACTGGATCGAATCGCCAGGGCTGGCGCTGGCTCGTGGTGCGTGACCCCGAGAAGAAACAAGGTCTAGCCGACCTCTACCGTCGAGCCGGAGGCGACTACCTTAAGCAAGCCGCCCTCGACGCCCAGGGACAGGACCAAACGTCGAGAGTGTTGGATTCCGCCAACTACCTGGCTCAGAACTTCGAGAAGGTTCCGGTCATGGTGATCCCGATGATCATTGGCCGCCTCGACGATGAGAATGTCAACTCTGCTGCCGGTTTGTTTGGATCCATCCTTCCGGCGGTCTGGAGCTTCCAACTGGCCCTTCGTAGCCGTGGGCTGGGAAGTTGTCTCACCACTCTTCACCTCGGCCTTGAAAAGGAAGCCGCTGAGCTACTTGAGATCCCCGACCACATGACCCAAGCGGCCCTACTGCCGGTGGCGTACACGATTGGGACCGACTTCAAACCTGCGTCTCGGCCCCCAGTGGCCGAAATCACCTATCTCGACACCTACAAAAACATGATCCAGCCCGCGGCCGGTCAGGACTGACGTCTATGGAACGACGCAAACTGGGATCAACAGCCTTTGAGGTGTCACCGATCGGGTTCGGCACCTCTCCTTTGGGTAACATGCCCGGCACCTATGGGTACGAAGTCAGCGAGCAGCGGGCCATCGATACGCTGCACACGATCTTCGACAGTCCGGTAAACCTCGTCGACACATCCCGCAACTACGGCTTCGGTCGTAGTGAAGAACGGGTTGGTGCTGCGCTTGCGTCCTACGAAGGCAACACCGCTGATTTGGTGTTGTCAACCAAGGTCGATCGTGACATGGACACGCTTAGGTTCGATGCGGCCCGGGTTCGACAGTCGTTCGAAGAAAGTCTTGATGCCATGGGAGTTGAGTCGGTCGACATTCTCCACTTGCACGACCCCGAATACGGCCGCAATCTCGACGAGATCGTTGATGACGGTGGAGCGATCGCCGAGGTGTTCAAGATCCGCGACGAGGGGTTGGCCGGATCAGTAGGGTTGGCCATGGGCAACATCGACTTGATGTTTCGGCTCCTCAAGCAGTTCCCGTTTGACGTGGCCCTCAACCACAACCGGTACACCGTGCTGAATCGTCAGGCCGATGAGATGTACGACTACGCCGCAGCGCAGGGAATGGCGATCTTTAATGCCGCCCCGTACGCCGGTGGTGTTCTGGCGAAAGGCTCGGCCAACGCCACGATGGTCACCTATCAGGAGGCCACCGACGAATCGATGGCCCCGGTTATCGCTTTGGAGGAACTGTGTGTCCGCCATGGTGTGCCGCTTGGTGCGGTCGCTCTCCGGTTCTCGATACGGGATCCTCGTATCACCTCGACGATTCTCGGAGTGTCAAAGCCTGAACGGGTCACGCAGTCGATTGAGTGGGCCACCATGGCCATTCCAGACGAATTGTGGGAAGAACTGGCCACCATCCCCTATTCCACCGAGGACCCAGAGGCCAACCGGGCCTACGACCCAAACTAAGGTCGAGCTGTCGCCATGGATCTGGTTCTGTACGAGTGTGAAGGCCACGTGGCCACAATCACCCTCAATCGGCCCGACAAACACAACGCAATCAACGGTGCTGTGCGCAGGGAGCTGAATGCCGCCTGGGACCGGTTTCGGGACGACGAAGAAGCTTGGGTTGGCATCTTGACCCACACCGGTCCGACGTTCTGTGCCGGCGCTGATCTCAAAGATGGTGCAGGTGCCGTTGGAACCTTCGGTGGAACGTTCTGGGAGAAGCCGACGATCAACTCGTTCGAGAGCGGAATGGAGCTCTTCAAGCCGGTCATCGCCGCCGTTGGCGGCCCGTGCATCGGCTACGGCCTTACCGGGGTACTGTTCGCCGACTTCGTGATTGCCAGCGACCGAGCCACGTTCTGCTACCCCGAGGTGGCCATCGGCACGCCAACGATCGTTGGAGCCATCCGGCTGCCGGAGCGCGTCGGCTGGGCGAATGCGATGGAGCTGCTCCTCACCGGTCAACCGATGTCAGCTAGCCGAGCTCAAGAAATCGGGCTGGTCTGGCGCCTTGTTGAGCACGACGATCTCCAACAGGAGGCCCGAGCCTGGGCTGACACGCTGGTGCAAGCGGCCCCACTGGCCCAACGAGCCACCAAGGAGGTGGCGTGGCGTAGCAAGGACATGGGCTGGATCGAGGCGGTCCGATTTGGCGAAACGATGCGTAAGGTGGCGTCTTCCACCGACGATGCCGCCGAGGGTAGGGCCGCCTGGGCGGAGAAGCGCGATCCCAGATGGAAGGGCCTCTAGGCCGTCCGAGCGGATGGCTAGAAACAGGGCAGCTTGAACGCCTTGACGATACCGGAGCGGCCGGTTTCGGTGATCCGGATGCTTCGTGGCTTGTTGCCGGGCCTGACCCAGTTGTTGCTCATGAACGCCTTCAGAAGCTCTTTGCCAGCGGCTCCGGCGAGGTGGTGGCGGCGTTGGGTCCAGTCGAGGCATGGTCGGGCTTTGGCCCGTTTGGCCGTGACGATGGCCTCGACGTCAGCACCGACCGATCGGAAAAGGTCGTATCCGCTCTTCGTGATGATGACTTGTCCGTCTTCGTCGCTGAGGTGTGCGTCGGCGACGAGCTGCTCATAGATTCTGACGGCAAGTTCGCCCGCAAGGTGGTCATAGCAGGTCCTGACATGGGCGAGATCTGCCGGCGCTTTGGGGTCGTCGGGGGTTGTGGCGTTGGCTCCGAGGTTCTCCAGGAGTTCGGCGATGCCGGAGTCGGCGAGGCGCCAATATCGGTGCCGGCCCTGTGCCTCGACTACGGCTATTTCGGCATCGAGAAGTTTGGAAAGGTGTTCGCTGATCGTGGATCGAGCGACACCGATATGGCGGGCAAGTTCACTGCCAGTGTGGGCGCGACCGTCCATTAACGCGCAGAGAATCTCGGCGCGGGTGGCATCGGCGAGGAGGGCCCCGAGTCTTGCAATACCAGTCGAGGTGGTGGTGACGGTTGCCATGGTCCCAGTGTAGAGGCTGACGTTTCGGCACTCGCCGAAACGTTGATGCGTACTGTTGAAGAAAACAACGAGCGCACCGCTGGAGCCCTTACGTGATTGCGATGATTTTCGAGTTCTGGATGGATTCGACCGATGACGACCTGTTTGACGAGTATTCGGCCATGTCGGCGGAGTTGCGAAGCGTGGTCGTCAACATCGATGCCTTCGCCGGCGTGGAACGATTCGAAAGCTGCACCGAGCCGGGCAAGTTCGTGGCGCTTGGATTCTTCGCCGACGAAGCCGCCGTAGCGCAGTGGCGTAACCATCCGATGCATCGGCGGGCCCAAGAGCTGGGCCGAAGTCGCTACTTCACCAACTACCGGCTGCGAATGGCCAGCTTGATCAGAGACTACGGACCAAACAGTCGCGCTTCCGCACCCTCCGATAGCAATGCCCATCACGAAAGGACCTGATCGATGTTCGATCTTGAGATTCATATGACCAACGAGCCCGGACAACTTGCGCTGATGGGCGAGACGCTTGGAGCGGCTGGTGTCAGCGTTGAAGGGGGCGGTATGTGGCTCGTCGGGACCGTCGGCGTGGCACACTTCCTCGTTGACGATGCGAGAGTGGCCGAGGAGGCTCTCAAACAAGCAGGGATGCGTGTTGTGCGATCCCGAGAGGTGCTCGTGCAGCGCCTTGACCAGGAGCGGCCGGGGCAGCTCGGCGCGTTCTGCCGGGCATTGGCTAGCGCGGGTGTCAACATTGAGGTCCTCTACAGCGACCATGACCATCAGCTCATCGTCGCTGTCGACAATATCGCCGTCGGAGCGACGGTCAGTAGTGCCTGGATGGCCGAACGCTCAACGTGAGCCACTCGCTGCCATTTCGACGTATTGCTGTCGAGGGCACGAACACCGCGGCATTCGACACCACCGATTGGGCGCTTACCTGCTCCGTCGCCGCGCTGTGGGGATCATCGTTTCTGTGGATCGCGATCGGACTCGACTTCCTCGCCCCAGGAACAATCGCGTTTGCCCGCGTCGCCCTCGGCGCTATTGCACTTTGGATACTGCCGTCGGCCCGACGGCCGGTTTCCCGGTCGGTATGGCCTAGAATCGTCGTGATCGCGGTAGCAGGCAACGCAGTTCCTGCAATCCTGTTCGCCCACGCGCAACGATGGGTTGACTCCTCCGTCGCAGCGATGGTCAACTCGGCAACACCGATCGCTGTCGTCATTACCGGTGTGGCGCTGGCCCGACGCATACCCCGATCTGGCCAGCTCACCGGGACCGTAATCGGGCTCGTCGGAGTTGCTGCAATTGCTGCACCAGCGTTGGTCGGTGCTGACGCTGAGTTCACCGGCATCGTACTGCTGGTGGTCTCCGTGCTCGGCTACGGGATCTCGAACAACATCATCGTGCAACCGCAACAGTCATACGGTGCTGTTCCCATCACCGCTCGCTCCCTTACGGTCGCCGCCGCTCTTCTTGCCCCAATCGGCATCGCAGACCATGCAGACTCCAAGTTCACGACCGACGCCATCATGGCTGTCACCGTGCTCGGTATCGGCGGCACCGGCATCGCCCGCTCACTCAACGCGACGCTGGCTGGTCGAACCGGCGCAGCGAGAGGATCGGTTACGACCTTTCTCGTCCCGGTCATTGCGATCGCTCTCGGCACCACCCTCCGCAGCGAATCGATACGACCGATCCAGAGTGCAGGTCTCGTCCTCGTACTCGGAGCAGCTTGGCTAATCAGCCGGTCGGCAACGTCTCGCCAACAGGCCACCGGGATCGGGCTAACAGCGATTCCTAACCGCAAGGCGGCGAAGTCCAGCAGAGTCCCGTGTTGGTTCGGCTGGACTTCGTGGAGAATCAGTGGGTGTTCTTCTAGCCCTTCGAGCGCAGCTTCGGATCGAGCGCGTCGCGCAGACCATCACCGATGAAGTTAACGCTCAACACCGTGGTGGAGATAAGCACGCCCGGCCAGATCGCCCGCCAGGGGTTGATCTGCAGGTAGTCGTCGCCGTCTGCCAGCAAACGACCCCAGGTGGGGAAGTCGGCCGGGAAGCCCAGGCCAAGGAACGACAGCGCCGATTCGGTGATGATGGCGCCGGCGATGCCAAGTGATGCGGCCACCGTCACCGGGCTCAACACGTTGGGCAGAATGTGACGGGTAACGATGTTGCGAGGCCTTGTGCCGATGCTGCGACCGGCGAGCACGAACTCTTCTTCCTTGATGGCCAAGACGTCGCCGCGCACCACACGGGCCGTCTGCATCCAGCTGGTGGCGCCGATAATGAACACCACGAGGAGAAAGATGCCAAGGCTAGGGCCGAACGTGTCTTTGAGTGGCTCACGGAACAGCATGATCACCACAAGCAGGAGCGGCAGAAGCGGAAGCGACAAGAACAGGTCGGTCAACCGCATCAACGGTCCGTCGAGACGTTTGAAGTAGCCGGCAACAACCCCGACCAAGGTGCCGATGATCAAGCCGACGATCATGGCGGCAAAGCCGACCGAAAGGGAGATACGACCGCCGATCAGCAGACGGGCCAGTGCATCGCGGCCAAGGTTGTCGGTGCCCATCGGATGGGTCCACGAAGCGCCCTGGTTGGCACTTTCGATGTCGAGCGCATACGGATCATAGGGATAGACCAACGGACCGATCAGCGTGGCAAGCACGATCACGGTTAGGAGAAAGAGACCGATCAACGCGCCCTTGTGGCGACGAAATTGGCGCCAAACGTCGCCCCAAAGTGAGCGGTGCTCGCCAAGTTCGTTGGCAGCGTCGAGGGCCGAAACCTCTTCTGAAATCGCAGACTCAGTGGATTCAGTGATTGTCATTTTCTAGCCAGCCCCTCAGTCGTACCGGATTCTGGGGTCAAGTAGACCGTACATGATGTCGGCGATCAGGTTGAAAAGGACCGTCAGCACCGCAAACAAGAATGTGATTGTCTGAACCATCGGGATATCACCCTGTCCGATGGCGTTGATCAACAGCTGCCCCATGCCGTTGATACGGAAGATCGTCTCGGTGATGATCGCTCCGGTGAAGATACCGGGGATCGTGAGGGTGATCAGGGTCACTACCGGGATGAGGCTGTTGCGCATCACGTGGCGGTTGACAACCAGCCATTCGCGCAGGCCCTTGGAGCGGGCCGTCCGCACGTAGTCAGCGTTAAGATTGTCGAGTACGGACGCTCGCGTGAAGCGGCTTAGGGCGGCAGCGTTGAACAATGTCAACACGGCCACCGGCATAATCATCTGCTCGATCTGGAACCAGATGCTTGACCAGCTGGTCCAATCGATGTCATGCGTGGTGTCGTAGAGCGACGGGAACCATCCGAGCCACACCGAGAACACGATGATGGCGAGGGTTCCGGTGAAGTAGACGGGGGCGGAGAAGCCGACCATGGTGACCAGCGTTCCGACGTTATCGAAGAGTGAGTACTGCTTGTAGGCCGAGTAGACACCGATCGGAACGGCCAGCAGCGAGCCAAGGATGAACGAAGCGCCCATGACCCACATGGTCTGCGGCAGGCGCTGGTAGATGACGTCCATCGCCGGCGAGCGGGACGACCATGAGATGATACGAACCCGGCCTTCACAGTCACCGAAGCATGTGCCGGTGAACTGCTCGAATAGATGCAGCGGTTCGGTGATGAACATCAACTTCGTCCAGTTCCACCATTTGAAGAAGAACGGATCATTAAGACCGAGGGCTTCGCGCATCTGCTCCCTGACCTCCTGAGGCACCGTTAACGGCACCTGCGAGGTCGGGTCGCCAGGGGCGAAGTCAAGGATCGCGAAGATGATCAGGCTGATTATCAGCAGCGTTGGAAAGGCGAAGAGCGTCCGCCTAATGATGAATTGAAACATGACCTCTGTCGCTTCCCCTTTGTCCCCTTGGTCGATTCCTGTATGTCCGGATTGGGTATGGACCCTTGCCGGGTAGATCAGGGGCCTCTCACGACGTACATCGCGAGAGGCCCCTGCTCAGTAACTACGGTCCATTAGACCGCTGAATTGCTTAGCGGGTCCAGTCCTGGATGTTCCAGTACTCGGAATCCCAGCCGTTCAGCTCGCCAAAGCCCTGAATGTCGTTGGCGATAGCGGCCACGTTGGCACGGTGGATAAGCGGGATGATCGCACCCTGCTCAACCATGATCTCCTGCATACGCTGGACGTTGGTGGTCCACTCGTCGGTGCCCGGAGCCAGCGTCGAGGTCTTGAGCCAAAGCTCGTCGTACTCGGCGTTGGACAGGCGAGGCATGTTGCTGGTGCCCCAACCGTTGGCCGACGTCGGGATCTGGTCGGTGGTCCAACCGTTGAGGTAGCCAACCGGGTCGGGCACGGAGGCGCCGTTGGTGAACATCTCCATGTCGTTGAAGAACTTCCAGATGCAGGCATCGGAAGCGCAGGTGCCGTCGAAGAACAGCGAAGCGTCCTCGTTCAGCATCTCGACTTCAACACCGATCTCGGCCCAGTTGGCCTTGATGATGTCCTGGTTCGACTGACGCACAGCGTTGGTCGAGGTGGCGTAGGTGAAGCTCAGCGGGAGGCCGTCGTCGGTCTCACGCACGCCGTCGCCATCGGTGTCGACATAGCCGAGGCCGTCGAGGATGGAGATGGCTTCTTCAACATTGCGCTCGAGGCACCAGTCGTTGGCCGTGGTGGCCTGACCGGGGACCGGCCAAAGGGTGCAGCTGGCACGACCAGCAGCGCCGTAACCAACAGCAACCAGAGCTTCACGATCGATCGCCAGCGAGAGGGCTCGGGCCAGCTCGCCGTTGTTGTTGAGGATCGGGTGCGGCTCACCCTCGGACGGGGTGTCGTCCCAGGGATCGGTCTGGTTGAGGTTGATGTGCTCGGTGCTCACAGCGAAGCCGGAGACGAGTGTGGCGTTACCGGCAGCTTCCATCTGAGACAGAATCTCAGGGGCAACCTGGAGGTTCCAGGCGTAGTCGGCTTCACCGATCTCGAGGACCGAACGAGCAGTCGACTCAGCGTCGCCGCCACCCTTGATGGTGACGTTCTGGAAGAAGGGCTTGCCCTCTTCGCGGTAGCTCGGGTTGGCCACGTAGGTGACGGTGTCTTCCGGCTTCAGCTCGGTCACCATAAAGGGACCGGTACCCACCGGAGCGAAGTTCTGCTCGCTACAACCGGCAGCAGCAGCACCGACGCAGTCGGCCATCTGAGCCCGCTGAATGATCGGATGCAGGTAGCCCACGTAGTAGGTGTACGGGAACGGCTGCGGATCGGTGAAGGTAACGGTGACGCTGTGGTCGCCGTCGACGGTCACGCTGTCGATGGTCGAGAGATCCACACCACAACCGGTGGCTTCGTCGGAGCAGTACTCGTGGGTGAACAGCACGTCGTCCGAAGTGAACGGGGTGCCGTCCGACCACATGACGTCGTCACGCAGCGTCCAGGTGATCGACGAGAAGTCCTCGGCAACGCCGCCGTTTTCGACGGTCGGGACTTCAGCGGCGAGAACCGGGACCAGCGTGCCTGACGGGTCGAACTTGGCCAGAGGCTCAATAACCAGCGACGCAGCGAGGGCGTCCTTGGTGCCACTGGACAGAAGTACGTTGGCCTGTGAGGGAGCCTGCCACTGGAGCAAGAGAAGATCCGTGCTGCCTTCTTCGGCTGCCGGCTCGTCGTCCGCGGGCTCTTCCTCGTCGGCTTCATCATCGGCCGCATCGTCTGCGGTTTCCTCCGTGTCGGCAGCGACGTCATCGGAGCCGGAGTCGGCTTCGTCGTCACCACCACACGCGGCGGCAATCAGGCCGAAAACTGCCAGCAACGCCAGCAGCCTCAGCAAAAGCTTTCGATTCATTTTTTGAACATTCCTCCCTGTCGGCGGGCGCCGACTCAGTTAGTATCCTCGGAATTTCTGAGATACTTGTTCCTTATTTCAAGGTCTTAATAGGCTATTGCGGCTCAACGTGAACCGCTATCGCGAAATTGCTTCCGCCACGTGACATGCGACCCAATGGCCGGGCATGATCTCGCGCCACTCAGGCTCGTCGACCTTACAACGGTCTTCGACAACGGGGCATCGCGTGCTGAACGGACACCCGGGCGGCGGATTTGACGGACTGGGAATATCACCCTCAAGGATCACCCGGCTGCGGCTTTCTTCTGCCATCGGATCGGGAACCGGAACGGCGGAGTTCAAGGCCTGGGTGTAGGGATGAAGCGGATGCTCGTAAAGAGCATCGCAATCGGCAAGCTCCACCACATGGCCGAGGTACATTACCGCCACACGCTCGGCGATATGGCGCACCATACTCAAGTCGTGTGAGATGAATAGATAGGTGAGATCAAGCTCTTCCTGCAACTGTTCCAGCAGATTGACCACCTGAGCTTGAATCGACACATCGAGAGCGGCGATCGGTTCGTCGCAAACGATGAAGTCTGGATTCAGGGCGATGGCTCTGGCAACGCCGATGCGCTGCCGCTGGCCACCCGAGAACTCGTGCGGATAGCGGTTGGCGTGAGATGGATCAAGGCCGACCAGTCTCAGCAGTTCCTCCACCCGATCATGTCGACCCCGGGAATCCAGGTCGGTGTGCTCCTTCAGGGGTTCACCGATGATCGACGCAACGGTCATTCGAGGGTTCAGCGAGGCATGCGGATTCTGGAAGATCATCTGCATACGCGGCCGCAAATCTCGCAAGGCGGAACCGGTGGTTTTGGTGAGCTCGATGCCTTCGAACTTCACCGAGCCTTCGGTGGCCGGATCGAGCTGCAGCATAACGCGGCCGGTGGTCGACTTACCCGAACCACTCTCGCCCACCAATCCAAGCGTCTCACCCTTATATATATCGAAGCTCACGCCATCGACCGCTCGAACAGCACCGACTTGGCGGCGGAAGACGCCCTTCATGATCGGGAAGTGTTTCTTCAATCCCGTGACGCTGACAAGGACCTCACCATCTTTGATGGCGGCTTCGGTGGCGTTGTCGGTGACGCTAGCTGTCATTTCGAGGCCTCTCGTTGTCCATGTCCCAGAAGCAGGCTGTCTGATGCTCAAACCCGACCTCAACAAGTGTTGGGATCTCATTCCAGCAACGGTCGTGGGCGTAGGAACACCGCGGAGCGAAAGAGCATGCGGTCGGCTTCTGGCGAAGGCTTGGAGGCTGCCCCTCGATCGTGGTCAGCTCCTGGCCTTTCTGGTCAAGCCGAGGCAATGAGCTGAGCAGGCCCTTGGTGTAGGGGTGCTGGGGCTTGCCGTAGAGCTCTTTAACCGGAGCTTGTTCGACGACTTTGCCGCCGTACATCACAACCACTCGGTCGGCTAGGCCGGCGACGACTCCCAGATCGTGGGTGATCCAGATGAGAGCGGTGTTCAGCTTGTCACGTAGATCGCGGACGATCTCGATGATCTGGGCTTGGATCGTCACGTCGAGAGCGGTGGTGGGCTCGTCGGCGATGATGACTTTGGGGGAACAGGCCAAGGCGATGGCGATCATCACTCGTTGGCGCATACCACCGGAAAGTTCGTGCGGGTAGTTCTTGAGTCGAGCGGCGGCATCGGGAATGCCGACCAAGTCGAGCATCTCAACCGCTCGGGCCTTGATCTCGGCGTCGCTCAGATCGGTGTGCAGCTCAAGTGACTCGGTGATCTGCTTGCCGATGGTGAGCACGGGGTTGAGCGATGTCATCGGATCCTGGAAAATGAATCCGATCTTGCCACCTCGCACCGAACGCAGATCGTCGATGTCGAGCCGGAGCAAGTCTCGTTCTTCGAAGTTCACCTCGCCGGAGACGATCTCTCCGGGAGGCATTGGGATGAGTCGAAGCATCGACATCATCGTGACGCTCTTGCCCGATCCACTCTCGCCAACAACCGCGAGAAACTCACCGGCTCGCAGATTTATGTCGACACCGTTGACCGCGTAGACCACGCCGTCTGGTGTGTGGAACTCCGTTGCCAGGTTCGAGACTTCGAGAACCGCTTCTATGCCGCTCAACTCCACTCCGGTCGTCTAGACGTTGCAGGCATCATAATTCATTAATCCCCCATGGGCACGCACGGCTTCGTTTCGAAGTCATGTCGCCTAAATGTCAACAGGGAGCCTAGCCGGACAATGTAAGCCTGGCAAGGGTTGGTGTTTCGCCTCACTCGATGTTTGGGGACATATTCATCTACCCTCACGGCTACATGCGTTGCAAATGTGCCAGACTTGGCGGAAGCGCGGAGATCACCAACCAGCTGTGCGACAACCACGTGACAACTTCTGGGTGCTGCTGTCAGAGGTACCGTGACACCGCCGAGTCCGTCGCCTCCACGTAGGGCCCGCCAAACTTGATCGCATGCACAACAAGGGGTGCGACCTGATGGAGAAGAACCCGTTCTTCGGCCCCGTCGGCCAAGGGCAGGACCTCGTTGTAGGCAGCGAAGGCATCAGGGCCAAAACCGCCGAACAGTCGCATCATCGCCAGATCGAACTCGCGATGACCACCATGCGCTGCTGGATCGATTAGCCAATTTCGTCCAGCCTGATCGACCAGCCGATTCCCAGCCCAAAGGTCACCGTGGAGAAGAGCAGGGGGCTCCTCGCTCGCACCAAAGTCATCTAGTCGCTCCGACAGCAGGCGGACCTTCGCCACGGTGGCTGGATCGAGCGCTCCAGACCGGCTCGCCAATTCGGCCAGAGGAATCAGGCGCTGGTCTCGGTAGAAGTCCGACCATCGATGACAGGCCTCGTTCGGTAGACGCCGGCTGCCGGTGGTTCTTCGGTCCGGCCGACCGAACACCGGGAACGGCATTGCGTGCATCGCAGCAAGAGAACGACCGAAGTCAGCGTCGCGCGATTCAACACGACCTGCATGATCGATCCATTCGAGCACCAGTACCGCGTTCGTATCGTCCACGGCCAATACCGTCGGAACGTTCACGGCTTTCGTATCGCCAAGCCATTGAAAGCCTGTGGCTTCGGTCGAAAAGAAAAACGGTGGCGGGTTGGGATGTGTCTTGGCAAAAACCCACGAGCCGTCGGCCATGGTCACTCGATAGGCGGTGGCGACGTCGCCGCCCGCAACTGGGGTGAGCGACGACACGGGCGCGACTCGCTCCTCGACAACCTGCCTCACGCTCGTCTCAAGATCGGCGTGGCCCACCGCCTAGACCAACTCAAGGCCGGCCGAGGTTGCCGCGCCGAAGATACTGCCGCCAGCAAGCAGATCTTCCACGTGCTGCAGCTCCGGGGACAAGAAGCGGTCGGGGCCCGGACCGGCAACGTGGCGTCTGAGTTCGGCGATCACCGCCTCGATCGCCTCCGACGAAACGAGCGGGCGTCGCAAATCGATGGCCCTGGCCGCGGCGGAAATCTCGACCGCCTGGATCCGGCGGACATTGTCGACGATACGCCGAAGTTTCCGCACCGCTCCCCAGGCCATGGAGACGTGGTCCTCTTGGAGGGCGGAGGTCGGATAGGAGTCGACCGATGCCGGGGCGGCAAGACGCCGGTTCTCCCCCACCATTGCCGCCACCGTGTAGTGGCCGATCATCATGCCGCTGTCAACACCGACCTCGTCGGCCAGAAACGGAGGCAGACCGTGACTGCGATTCCGGTCGAGGAGACGATCCAGGCGACGCTCGGCGATGGCTCCCACCTCGGCTAGAGCGATGGCCAGGAAGTCGGCGGCGAATCCAAGCGGCGCCCCATGGAAGTTTCCGCACGACTCGACTCGGCCGTCGGGCAAGACCATCGGATTGTCGATCGCGGCCGCAAGCTCAAACTCGGCGACTTTTCGCACGTGGTCGAGGGTGTCGCGGGCTGCACCGTGAACCGACGGAGTGCAGCGAATGCTGTATGCATCCTGAACTCGTGGATCATCCACCGTATGGCTGGACAGGATGCCCGAGCCGTCCAGTAGCCGCCTCAAGTTTGCGGCACTGACCGCCTGGCCCGGTTGCGGCCTCAGGTTCTGAAGATCGGCGGCAAACGGACGATCGGTGGCCAGCAATCCGTCAACCGTCATGGCTGCGCTCAGATCGGCCGTGGCCAGCAGACGTTGGGCGTCGTGCACGGCCAGGCAAAGCATCCCGAGGATGCCGTCGGTGCCGTTTATCAAGGCGAGGCCTTCCTTCTCGGCCAGAGACACCGGGTTCAGCCCGGCATCGGCTAGAGCTTCGGCCGCATCAACACGTTTGCCGTGGACGTCAACCTCACCCTCGCCAAGTAGCGCCATTGCTGCGTGGGCCAGCGGGGCCAAGTCGCCACTGGCGCCTAAACTGCCGTACTCGGGCACCACCGGGCTGATACCGGCGTTAAGCAGATCGACAAAGCCCTGAGCCAAGACAGGTCGGGCTCCGCTGTAACCCATGGCAAGGGTGCGAGCCCGAAGCAGCATCATTGCTCGCACAACCTCGACCTCGACGTCAGGCCCCATACCCGCGGCGTGGGATCGCACAAGGGCAGTCTGAAGGGCGGCCCGCCGCTCGGGTGGGATGGACACCGTGGCCAACGCGCCAAACCCGGTTGAGATGCCATACTTCGGCTCCCCCTCGGCCAACCGTTCGACCACCTCACGTCGTGTCGCCATCCGGTCGACTGCGGATGCGGTGAGGTCCACATTGGCGTGGTCCCTGGCGACGGCAACAACCTCGGCGATCGATACCCCATGGCCATCCAGCTCGATGTTCATGTGCACTCCTGTTCCCATTTCTGCGTGTGCGCTGACTGCCTTTGAGCAGCTGCCTTGACATCGTAGGGTCGCTGGTCACGGGTGTCGCGGCATCGAATCCGACCGTGGCTCGTCGCCCGACCAAGCGCTATTGACATGCTCGATCGTATGGCTATCATCCTGCGATGAACAGCAACGAGGCCCAGGTGTCGGCGACCCTCAACAACACTTTCAGCCCGCGAAATGCTCGTCGGGTGCTCGTGGTATCCATCGATGGCGTGGCCCCTCGGTTCATTACGCCGGAACGAATGCCGAACCTTGCCGCCTTGGCTCGTTCAGGTGGTGGCTGCTTCACCGCCCGCACGGTGGAGCCACCTTTGACGAGACCGGCCCACGCATCGATGTTGAGAGGGGTCGAGCCGCTGCACCACGGTCAGACCGACAACAACATCGCACCGATCACCGGTCAGGCCCCGACCTTTCTCCAGGTCGGGCGAGACGCTGGTCTCGATACCGCCAGCTTCACCAATTGGCTTCCGATGGACACACTCATCGAACCGAAGGCGGCCACCAATCGGGTCTTTCTTGATGCCGGTTATGACCCGGCCGAGGACGATCTGCTGGTTGACCTCTGGACCCGAGTCGACTCCCGGCAGTGCCCCGCGGTCGCCTTCCTCTACCTGGCCGGACCTGATTTGGCCGGCCACAGCGCCGGCTGGGGCAGTGAGGCCTACTTCGAAGCGCTGATCAAGGCTGACGCGAATCTGGGCCGGATCGTGGTGGGGTCCGGGAACCTTGATCTCATCGTGACCACCGACCACGGCGGCGTCGGCACCAGCCATATGACCTCCTCTGATGATGTGATGACCACGTTCATCGCCGTGCGGTCGCCGCTCCTGAACGCCAGCTCGTTCTGGACTTCAGCCTCGGTGTTGGACGTTGCTCCGACGGTGGCCCAACTTGCCGGGTTCCCAGCAGACGGGTCCTGGCAGGGCCGGTCGCTTCTCGGTCGTGAACAATCGCTTCTCGATCATCTGATGAGCTTGCTGCAGCAGACCGATGAGCACACCTACGGCGAGGATGTGTCGATGCTTGCCCACGGCTTGCAGTCGGCGGCCAGAATGTCGGAGCTCGGCGCTGACGACGATCTGATCCTTGCGGCCCTCATGCACGACATCGGTCATCTTCTTGGGCCGGCCGGCAAACATGGTTACCACGACCACGCCGAGGCCGCTGCCAACCTTCTCCGACCTTGGCTTCCGGCCCCCATCGTCGAACCGATCCGCCTTCACGTGGCCGCCAAGCGCCATCTGGTCGCCACCGACGGTGACTACTACGACCGATTGAGCGAGGCGTCGAAGATCACGCTGGACGAACAAGGTGGCCCCTTCACCAGTGAGCAATCGCGAGAGTTTCTTGCCGACCCTCAAGCAGAACGTGCGATGAAACTCCGCAATTGCGATGACGAAGGGAAACGACCGGGCCAGATGGTGCCTGGGCTTGGGTCCTATCGAGATCTCCTCGCTGCGGCCTTAGCCCGGGGTCCGGTTGATCCAACGTGGGCCCGAGACGCTTGTCGCTGTCCGGAATGCCGTGACAAAACGTCGGATCAGCACTTGCTCGACGTCTCCGATCTCGACGGCTGGACAGTGTTGGGATCCAGCCGTCAAGACGGTCGGCTGACGGTCGAGCTCCAGCGCGGCGCCGAGATCCACCGAGCCGAGATCCCTCGGACCTGCGCCGGTGTGAGCGTTCCGACCCTTTGGACAAATGCGTTCGACGTGATCTCCCGAAGGCGGCGACCGGAACAGACGCAAGCCATCGCCGCCGATGTCGCCGATGCCGGTCTGGCGTACGTAGGAGCACTACCAACCGTCGAAGGCACGGTGCTCGACTTTGCCTCGATGTTGGGGTTCGTGCGTGAGACCAACTACGGGACACTGTTCGACGTTCGAACCGAACCGTCCGCCATCAACCTCGCCTACACGCCTCTGGCCCTTCCGCTGCATACCGACAACCCGTATCGGGACCCGGTTCCAACCGTGCAGATCCTCCACTGTCTGAAGGCCGCAGCCGAAGGTGGCGGAACGCTTCTAGCCGATGGATTTGCGGCGGCTGAGGAGCTGCGCCGATCTAATCTTGAAGCGTTTCGCCTTCTATCGACCGTTGCCGTCGACTACCGCTTCCACGACGCCACGGTTGATCTGCGAGCCGTTCGCAGGATCATTGATTGTCGGCCCGACGGATCGGTCGAGGGGATCTATTTGAACCATCGCAGTATGGAGACGCCCACAACTGAACCGATGCGAAGGGCTCTCGCCGCCTACGTGGAGACGTTGCGAGACTTCACCGTTGAACTGACTCTCGCGGACGGCGAAGCCATCGTGTTCGACAACCGACGGATCCTTCATGCCCGGACGGGTTTCGACGCCCGATCGGGCCGCCACCTACAGGGTTGTTATATCGACATCGACTCGCTGCGGTCGGTGGCAGATCTCGGCGAGTAGCGTCCGTAGGCGCTACGTACCGCTCCAGTCAGGTTCGCGCTTCTCGGCGAACGCCGCCGGACCCTCTTTGGCGTCGTTGGAGGTGAAGACCTGCTTGAACAAAGGTTCCTGCATCTTCCACAGCTCCTCTTCGTCGTAGGCCTGGGCCGCGGCCCGTACCAACTTCTTGGAAGCGGCGACGGCGAGGGGGGCATTCTTGGCCACCCGTTCGGCCAAAACAATAGCGGCATCGAGAGCTCCACCCGCCTCTGTGACTTCGGAGATCATGCCCGCAGCGTGGGCCTCCTCGGCTGTGATCGGGTCGCCGGTGATGGCCATCTCCATGGCTTTGGCGTATCCGACTCGACTCGGTAGTCGAAAGAGACCTCCACCGGCCGCGAACAGCCCGACCTTGACCTCCCGGATTCCGATCTTGGCCCCGGCGCCGGCTACAAGAAGGTCGCACGTGAGAGCCAGTTCACATCCGCCGGCGATGGCGAAGCCTTCAATGGCGGCAATGAGCGGTTTCTCGCAGCCGGCCCGGATGAAGGTACCCATGGGGCCGATGTCTTCGCCGCGGGCGAATGCTTTCAGATCCATGCCGGAGCAGAATCCCCTTCCGGCGCCGGTCAGCACTCCAGCCGTGAGTCCCGGATCATCATTGAGCTCCTGAACCGCATTCCACAAGCCATGCGACAATGCCCCGTTGATCGCATTCATGGCATCGGGGCGGTTGAGCGTGATGATCATCACCCTTCCCCGGCGCTCTACTAGGACTGCATCTTCGACATCAGACTCGCTCACTGAGAACCCATTCGTGTTGAGGGGCAGCCGGATTTATTCCGACGCTGTGCCGACCGTAAACTGGGCCCGAAGCAGCCGTCAACTCGGAGTCACAGCGAACCCGGTGGGAGCCACCAAAGATGCGCCACGAACGTCAACTGGAGATCCTCGAGCGCATCGAGAGATCCGGACCGCGACGCACCGGTCTTTACAATCCGCACAGCGCCGTCGCCCCAGCAACCGCCTACACCGACATAGGCAGATTCGCCGCTGAGATCGACATCTTGTATCGAAGAGGCGTTGTGGTCTTCGCATTGAGCTGTGAGCTGCCGACCGAAGGCTCGTATCAGGCGCAGATCTTTGGCGATATTCCGATCCTCGTCGTCCGACAGCCGGACGGTTCGCTGCGGGCGATGGTGAACGCCTGCCGCCATCGGGCGGCACCGTTGGTGTCCGACGGCGCGTCCGGTCACAAGTCGACCGTCCAATGCCCGTATCACGCGTGGACCTACGACCTCGAGGGCAAGCTGCGGGCTCGCCCCGGAGCCTCCGATGCATTTGATGATGTGGCGATCGACTGTGATCTCCACCCTGTGGTCGCGGCCGAGAAGTACGGAATGATCTTCGTCCGTCCCCGAGGAGACGAACCGATCGACGTCGACGCCGTGCTCGCGGGCGCCGAGGATGATTTGGGCAGTTTCGGTCTGGAGGACTATGTGCACATCGAGTCCAGGGTGATCGAGCGGCCCATCAACTGGAAGCTCCTTCTCGACACCTTTTGTGAGTCGTATCACATCCGCACCCTGCACAAGAACACGCTCGCTCCGTATTTCGACTCGAATTGCATCGTGCATGAGTCGTTCGGGCCCAACCAGCTGAGCTGTGGGTTCCGGAACACCATCGACCGGGAGTTCGACAAGCCGGCCGAGCAACGCTCGCTGCTCCCCTACGGCACCATTCAATACTTCATCGTGCCCAACCTGTTGATCGTGCACCAGATCGATCACGTGGAGATGTGGCGCCTCGAGCCGCTGGCGGTTGATCAGACCAGGGCCACCGTGTCGCTCTACGCCCCTCACCAACCGGTTGATGACGAGGAGCACAACCACTATGTGAAGAACCTGGATCTACTGCTCGACGTGACCGACAACGAAGATTTCGCGTTGATGGCGCAGGTCCAACGGAACCTTCGCTCGGGCGCCATTCCCGAGGTGGTGTACGGCCGGATCGAACCGCCACTAATCCATCTGCACGCCGCTATCAATGAGATGCTGAACGAGGGTGGGTGGCCTGCGATCGGGAGTCGGTGATCCGGGGCAGCAGCTCGTCCATCAGACGGCCAAACCGGTCAGCGGCTCGGGCTCCCTCTTCCGCCACTTCCTCCGCCGTCAGCCGACCGGCTGAGATCCCGGCGGCGAGATTGCTGCAAAGCGAGACGGCAAGAACCTGAGCACCCAGATGTCGGGCAGCGGTTGCCTCCGGCACGGTCGACATACCGACGAGGTCAGCGCCGATCACCTGCAGCATTCGTATCTCGGCCGGGGTCTCGAACATAGGCCCCTGACACCATGCATAGACGCCCTCCTTGAGCTCCGTGCCCGCCGAGGCGGCGGCCTCGGCCGCTAGTTCCCGTAGCGAAGGCGTGTATACATCGGTCATGTCGGGATGACGAGGACCCAAACGCGGATCATGGATCCCGCGGAGTGGGCTTATTCCCGCCAAGTTGATGTGGTCGGTGACCGCCACCAGATCACCGACGCCAATCCCCTCCCCCAGCCCACCCGCGGCGTTGGTGAGCACGATGGTGTGACAACCGTGGCGGACTGCTGCCTGCACCGGAAAGACAACTTCGCTGACGTCGTAGCCTTCGTAGACGTGGGCCCGACCGGCCAACAGCAGCACCTGGTTGGTTCCCATCTCTGTCGAGTAGGCCAATGACGAATGCCCCGCTGCTCCCGGCACGGGGAATCCGGGCAGCTCGGCCACGTCGACTGAAGTGGCCTCTCCGTGCCGGGTCGCATACGAAGACAAGCCCGACCCGAGGACAACGGCAACATCGTGGCCATCACGTCCTGTTGCGGTCGTAAGTGCGGCCGCAGCG
The DNA here is from genome assembly GCA_965216355.1 of Acidimicrobiales bacterium. Lineage (GTDB taxonomy): Bacteria > Actinomycetota > Acidimicrobiia > Acidimicrobiales > SZUA-35 > JAHELU01. The sequence goes on along the minus strand of CBDCFR010000013.1, from coordinate 3,437,437 downwards.
ACATCGAGGCGGTCGTTGAGCGTCGGTTCCATTGGTTGTCCTCCCTACTTCGCTCATCATTGCACCCATTCCGGCCCGGTGACTACCATTCGCCTGACATCGAGGGCCAGTTAGGAGTCGATCTCATGACCACGCAGCCGTTCAGAAGTCTTGATTGGATCGACGGGGCGGTGGAGATGCTTGATCAGACCCGGCTTCCCCACGAGGAGATCACCTTGCGGGTCGAGACTGTGGAAGAAATGGTGGCCGCCATAAAGCGCCTGTCCATCAGAGGGGCCCGGCGCTCGGTGTAGCCGGGGCGTTTGGTGTCGCCGTTGCATTGCAGACCTTGGGGTCCGACCAAGCCCGCTTGTCGGATGCGGTGGACGCACTCAGGACCGCCCGGCCGACAGCGGTCAACCTTGCGCGGATGGTCGATCGAACCGCCGCGCTGCTCGACGATGGATTCGATGCCGTGTTGGCCGAGGCGCTGGAGATTCGCGACGAGGAGATCGTGGCCTCGTTTGAGATGGGCCGTCGCGGAGCGGACTTCATCGAGGCAACGGCCGACCGGCCGGTCACGGCGATGACCATCTGTAACACAGGAACATTGGCGGCGGTGGAGCGGGGAACGGCATTGGCGGTGATCCACGAACTGCATGATCGCGGGTCCCTCGGCGAAGCGCTTTCGGTTGAAACCCGGCCGTTGCTTCAAGGCGCTCGGCTAACGGCCTGGGAGCTCGAACGAATGGGAGCGCCGTACCGACTGCTGGTCGACTCCGCAGGCCCGATGGTGTTGGCCCGACAGCAGGTTGATGTGGTTCTCGTCGGAGCCGATCGGATCGCGGCCAACGGCGATACCGCAAACAAGATTGGAACGTTTGCCCTCGCCCTTGGAGCAGCGCACGCCGGGGTTCCGTTTGTGGTGGTGGCTCCCGAATCCACAGTCGACATGAGTACCCGGACCGGCGACGACATCGAGATCGAAGACCGTGGCCCCGCTGAGGTCGGTGGGTTTGGTGCCGCCCGCACGGCGCCGTTCGACGCGCCCGCGATGAATCCGGCATTCGACGTGACGCCGGCGTCGCTTATCACGGCGATCGTCACCGACCAGCGTGTGATCAGACCTCGGCAGGGCGAGACGCTCTGAATCACCCCGGCCGCTAGATCACCCGGTCGTTGCCCCCGTCGATCGGTACCTGGGCCCCCGTCGTGGCGGCGAAGGCCGGGCCGCACATCGCCACCACCAGTTCAGCGACCGAGGCCGACGTTACCTCGGTCTTGAGAATATTGCGGGTCTTGTAGTCGTCAACCGACAACCCATAGTGTCTTGCTCGTTCCTCGATGAGCTCCGGTGACCACAAGCCGGTATCGAACACGGCGTCGGGGTGCACGACGTTCACCCGGATGTGATCCGCTCCCCATTCCAGCGCGCTCACTCGGGCGAGCTGAGTCAGAGCCGCTTTCGACACCGAATAGGTTCCGGCACCTGGGCCTGGGGCCAGAGCGTTCTTCGAGCCCACCAACACGACCCGCCCGTAGTTGGGAGCGTTCGCCAGTATCGGATGGAGGCGGCTCAACAACGCAGCAACGGAATCGATGTTGAGGGCCATCGTTTCCCGCCAGCTGTGATGGTCGTAATCGGCGACTGGCCGACTTTCAGGGAATACACCGGCGGCCATCAAGGCCATGTCGATTCCGCCGAAACGCTCGACTCCATTGACGACTGCGGCCTCCGTCGTGGCCGTGTCGGTGACATCGCATGTCACGCCGAGAAAGCCCGTGCTGTCGAAGGCGTCGACCACCGCCTCCGACCTGTCGAGCCCGATGACGGCAGCTCCTTCTTCCAGCAAACGGGCGACGCAAGCCCGCCCGATTCCCGATGCGGCTCCTGTTACAAGAGCCACCTCCCCGGTCAGCGAAGGCGGGTTGCCTGACCTTCGGAGCTTGGCTTGTTCAAGATCCCAGTACTCCACGTCGAAAAGTTCGGCCGCCGACAGCGCGTGGTATCCATCGAGCCGGTCTTCAACCGCAGCCGCCGTGACCATCGTGTGGCGGTAGATATCTTCTACGATCGACGCATCGCCGGCCGTACGGCCAACCGTCAACATCCCGAGTCGTCGGTCGAGAACAACCCTTGGCGCAGGATCGAGCATCGTGAGTTCTCGATCGTAGTGGGCGCTGTTCGTGCGAAAGTAGCGCTGGTAGTCGTGGGCATAGCCGCTGACGTCGGATCCAATGAGCGGCAGCCTCTTGGTTCGGATCACGTGGTCGGGGGTGAGCGGTCCGCGGCTCGCCAACGACTCCATATCATCGCGGCCAACAAAGTCGGCCACGGCGTCGTCGCGATGACCGGCAACGATCATCGGAGTCCCGGCAGCGTCGCTGATGAGTGAGCGGAGGTGGCTTCTCTCGACCGGATCGACCGGCAGAAAGACAGGAGATCGATGGGTTGTCTCGGCCGAGACCGGCTTCGCGTTGAGCCACTCCTGGGCCCGCATGATCAGCTCGACGTGACGGCGATAGGCAATCTCGGTGCTCTCCCCGAACGTGAACAGACCGTGATTGAGCAACACCATGCCCGTGATCCCAGGCCTGTACTGTTTGGGCCACTCTCCTTTCACCAGCCTGGCCAGGTCGAACCCTGGCATGACGTACGGGATCACCACCACGTCGGTTCCAAAGACTTCACGGACATTGGCCTCACCATCGGAGGTATTCGTCAGGGCGACGATTACGTCGGCGTGAGAGTGCTGTACCGCGTCAAACGGTAGGAAGGCATGAAGGAGTGACTCAACCGAAGGGGCCGGGGCCGCCGGGTCGAGCTTGGCCGCCGCGAGTTCTCGAGCCATGTCCTCGTCGGCAAGCCGGTCAAGGTCGAGCAACTGCCACAGTCGTTCCATCACCAACGGCGTGAAGCCGGCCGGTTCGATGGTGGCGAGGTTCCAACCCGACCCTTTCACATACAAGGCATCGACCGTGCGGCCGGTGATGTCGGCCCATTGGGTCTTGACCGAGGTGTTGCCGCCGCCGTGTAGAACGAGACTGGCTTCCCGGCCAATAAGGCGCGAACCGTGACAGCACGCTCCGAGGGGCGTGCTCACGTCGATGTCAGCCGAGTCCACGTCGTCCCAAGCCGCCGGTGATACCGAGAATGTCATCGTTGCTCCTCAAATCATGGGTAGTCGGATCATGGGCAGTCGGCGTCAGGAATAGAAGTCACAACAGTAGTGCGCCTTACGCGAGCGGCTGCCACTGCAATTCCCGACTGGGCTGAAGCGACTGGTAGTGTCGGGATTTCACGGCTCAATCTGAGCGGTACGGAAGGCAACCTCCCATGAAACAGATCGTCCCTCGCCCTCGCCCCCACAAACAGCCTGAGTTCGACTCGGTTGAAGATGAGCGGCTTCATCGCAAACAGAGACTGGCGGCGACGTTTCGCCTATTCGGCCGGTTTGGCTTCAACGAAGGAGTCGCCGGGCACGTCACCTCTCGGGATCCGGAGCATCCCGACCTTTTCTGGGTCAATCCGTTCGGTCTCAGTTTCGACTTGATCCGAACGTCGGATCTGATTCTCGTTGATCATGCCGGCGAAGTTGTCGAGGGTGACTGGCCGGTCAACCGAGCGGCCTTTGCCATCCACTCGCAGATCCATCAGGCCCGGCCCGACGTGGTTGCCGCCGCCCACACCCACTCCCGATTTGGTCGGGCCTGGTCGACCCTCGGACGCGAGCTGTCGATGATCACCCAGGACGCGTGCGCCTTCCACAACGATCACGTGGTGTTCGACGACTACACCGGGGTTGTCCTCGATCTGGAAGAAGGTAAACGAATCGCCCACGCCCTCGACACAAACAAAGCCGCCATTCTTCGGAACCACGGCCTCCTGACCGTTGGTCATAGCGTCGACGAGGCGGCGTGGTGGTACATCACAATGGAACGGTCGTGTGAGGTTCAGTTGCTGGCCGAAGCCGCCGGCAAACCGGTGGAGATCGACGCCGACGGTCAAGAGCAGGCCGCCAGTGTGGTCGGTACCCACGCCGCCGGCTGGTTCAGCTTTCAGCCCCTCTACGACAAGATCGTGGCCGACCAGCCCGATCTCCTCGACTGAAAGCGATAGCAATGTCCGACGACACACCCACCATCGACGAAGCGATTGGAGCGCTGAAGCTACGAGGCATTGGCCCGGCCTTCATGGGCGGACGAATCTCCGACATCGCAATTCATCCGGACGAGCCGAGCACGTGGTACGTCTCGGCCGGCTCCGGCGGGGTGTGGAAGACGACGAACTCCGGCACCACCTGGACGGCGATCTTTGAGGATCAGGGCACGTACTCGATTGGTTGTCTGGCCGTTGACCCACAACAGCCAAGCGTCATATGGGTCGGTACCGGTGAGAGTGTCAGCGGTCGTCACGTCGCTTGGGGTGACGGCGTCTACCGCAGTGATGATGGCGGTTCGACGTGGACCAACACCGGTCTCAATCGTTCGGAGCACATCGGCACGATTGCGGTGGATCCCCGGAACTCCGACCGCGTCTTCGTGGCCGCAGAGGGACCGCTGTGGTCCAGCGGGGGTCAACGTGGTGTGTATCGCACCGATGATCGAGGCGCCACCTGGCAGTCGGTGCTCTCGATTGACGACGACACGGGCGTAACCAGCCTCGTCATGGCTCCCGACAATCCCGACATCATCTACGCCGCGGCTTACCAGCGACGTCGCCATGTCGCCACGTTCGTTGGCGGTGGTGCGGGATCGGGCATCTACAAGTCGAGTGACGGAGGTACCACGTGGAAACGCCTGACCCAGGGGCTTCCCAAGGAACCGATGGGAAAGATCGGGCTGGCGGTCACGCCTGCTGATCCCAATCTTGTGTTCGCCACCATCGAGGGTGAGAAGTCGGAGCGAGGTTTCCACCGTTCCATCGATCGAGGGGAAAGCTGGGAGCGGCGGAATGAATACATCTCCGGCGGCACTGGGCCCCACTACTACCAGGAGATCTTCGCCTCTCCCGTCGATCCCGAACGGATCTATCAGGTCGATGTCTTCCTTCACGTCACCGGTGACGGTGGGAAGACGTTCGACATCGTCGAGACAGCGAAGAACAAACACAGCGACAATCACGTGGTGTGGATCGACCCCGAGCGGCCCAAACATCTGCTGGTGGGGACCGATGCCGGGTTGTACGAGACCTTCGACGACTGTCTGACGTTCCGGCATGTGTCCAATCTGCCGTTGTCGCAGTTCTACCGGGTCGCGGTCAGCACCGACAAGCCTTTCTATGCGGTTATGGCCGGAGCACAGGATTTGGGCACACTCCTCGGGCCGTCCAGGACGACCAGCGTTGAAGGGGTGCGCAACCAGGATTGGACGGTGCCACTTGGAGCGGACGGCTACCACGTGGCGTTCCATCCAACCGACCCCAACGTCTGCTATCTCGAGTGGCAGGTTGGCAACGTCACGCGTCTCGATCGACGCAGTGGGGAAATCCAAGACATCCAACCGCAGCCCGCTCCGGGTGAGCCCCCGGAGCGATGGAACTGGGACACGCCGATCGTGGTCAGCGCCCATGATCCTGACCGCCTGTACCTCGCCTCGCAGCGAGTGTGGCGTAGCGATAATCGTGGCCGGTCATGGACAGCGATCAGTCCTGACCTCACGACCGACCGGAATCGCTATGAGCTTGCCTCCTTTGGGGCCATTCCGTCGGTAGACAGTCTCTACGACCACTTGGCCATGTCGTGGTTCAGCACAATCAGCCACGTGGACGAGTCGGCACTGGACGACGGTCTACTGTACGTCGGTACCGATGACGGACGGATCCACCGATCCGACGACGGAGGATCAAACTGGGTTGAGTTGACCCGACCAACAGGTCTCCCCGGCGACGCGTTCGTCAACAACATCCGCGCCGACCGCCACGATGCCGACACCGTCTACTTGGCTGCGGATGATCACAAACACGGCGATTTCACGCCCCGGCTCTATCGCAGCCGCGACCGAGGTTCGAGCTGGGACTTGATTGTCAACGGGCTGCCGGAGCACACGATCGTTTGGGCCCTCCAGCAGGACCACGCCAATCCCGAGCTCTTGTTCATCGGAACCGAGTTTGGCCTGTACACCTCACTCGACCAAGGCGATGAGTGGCACAAACTCAGTGGCGACGTGCCGACCATCGCCTTCCGGGATATCACCATTCACAGGGAGGACAGCGATCTCATCGGCGCCAGCTTCGGGCGCGGGATCTACATTCTCGACGACTATGGCCCCCTACGTTCGCTCACCTCTGAGACTGTTGAGCAGGAGGCAGCCCTCCTGCCCGTCCGCGCTGCCATCTGGTACATCCCTCATAACACCGCACAGGCCGAAGGTCAGCCAACCCTGGGTTCGACCGCTTTCAAAGCCGACAACCCCGCCTTCGGCGCCACCATCACTTATCACCTCCGAGAAAAGCTTGAAGGCCCAAAGGGCGCGCGCCGCAAAGCCGAAAAAGACGTCGGCGCTGGACAGGACATCGCATTTCCGGGATGGGACAACCTTCGGGAAGAGGAGATATCGGCCGACCCGGTCGTGGCGCTTCTGATTTCCGACGAATGCGGCAATCCAGTACGCCGCTTCGACGTGCCCAACGAGGCCGGCCTCCACCGGGTCAGCTGGGATCTGCGACGAGTTGGACCTACTCCGTTGACGGCCGAGAAGCCCGGCTTCAAGGCCCCATGGGATGTCGAAGAGAAGGGACCGCTGGCCCCGCCGGGTCGATACTCCGCCGAACTGGTGGCGGTCGAGAACGGGGAGGTACGCAGCCTGTCACCATCGCAGCCCTTTGAGGTGATTGCGGCCGATATCGCCCATGATTCCGGGGACTCCGATTTCGATCTGCGACTCGACCGGCTGGCCCGCCTCGCGGCCGGAACCCGCAAGCAACTTGAATCGGCTCGTCGGCAACTCCCCCTCTTTCGGCGCACCGCACTGCAGACACCAGGCGGCGAAGACCTGCTGAGTCGCGTGGAAACGTTGCATCGACAACTCGAGCAACATTGGACATCGCTTGTCGGCGACCCGGTGAAGGAGCGGCTGGGCGATCCCGCTGATCAGGGAATCTCGTCGATGATCAACCGCGTTGCGGGTTTCCATTGGTTCACCACGCAAGCCCCAACCGATACCCAGGTCGAAGCGGTCAACCGAGCAGAGACGGCCTATGAGGAAGTGCGGCAGGCGATCAACGAAACGCTGGCCGAGCTGGACGTTCTATCAGCCGAGATTCAAGACGCCGGGGGCACCTGGACGCAGCGTTGACACCACCATCCACACGGCAGGACACGGGCGGTCAGTCGTAAGAAGCCCCGAGACCGGCCCGAGCGTCGGTCTGGATGCCGTAGGGAGGAATCGGGTAACGAAGTCCGTTGCCCGACAACGCTTGTAGCCCTGCAATCGCCTTCGGCAGAAACCGGGGCGGCATGGCCATCAACAACTCGTCGTCGGGTACCCCTCCGTAGCGGCGTTCGGCGAAGCACGGAATCGACAGGCTCGGCTCGCCGGTCGAGAGTGCTCGACCCCACGAGTCGGCGCAGGATGACTCACCGACACATCCCCACTCGAACTTTCGATACCCGCTCCACTGAAGACCGTTGACAAGCAGAATCATCTGGGCCGGGTTGGCGTAGATCATGCAGATATCGGGGGGATCCAGTCGCCCACTCACCAGAGGCGACACCGCCATCGCTCGATAGGTACCTCCGGGCACAACCGTCATGGCCTCCTGGTGGGCCGCCGAATCGTTTATCGTCTCAAACCAGACTCCAGCCATGTGAGCGCCGCTCAACCACTGTTTGTCTTGGGGCCTAAGGCCTAGGACCGCTCCACACTGGTCTCCGACCAGATCATCATTGGTGATACCGACCGTCCAGTTGAGTCGAGAGGCCATCGACACGATCTGGTCGGCGGTGTGGATCGCCGACGGTCGACGGATCCTCGGAATCTGTTCCATCTCCTCGACCGTGTCGAACAGTTTCATGCCGATGGCGGTCGTCTTAAGTCGCAGGAATCGGGATAGATCGGCTGTCAACCGGCCCCAGTCGTACCCGCCTTCGGGCTCTTCCGGTGAGCCCGGATTGGTCGACACCTCAGCATGCTGTTCCCTACTCGTTGACCTACTCGATGACATGGCACCATCGTGGCCGCTCAGAGATCCGCCGTCGAGTTCATCGGCCAAAGCTTGTCTGCCGACCTAGGCCGCCGACTATCACAGTGTGGGCGACATCACCCGGGAACCTGATCTCATTGAATCAACACCACTAAAGCATCTTCAAATATTCGACGATCGCAAGGAGGTGAGACACAAGGCCCATTCGAACGAACGCGGTGCCGCCCTGGTCGAGGCGGCGATGATCCTGCCCGTTTTGGTCCTGTTTTTTGTAGGAATCGTTGACTTTGGCTTTGTGATGAACGATATGCAGCAGGTGAACAACGCAACTTTTCGCGCCGCCCGGGAGCTCGCGGTCGACGAATACCGCGGTTCAACGGGATGTGTAGGCGACCCGGCTCTGGCCACCGACACCGAGAACCTCGTCTGCAACGTGCGGAACTACTCCGATCGACCTTTGGCGTCCACCTACGTGCGCGTCGTACCACCAGCCACCACGAGCGCAGGTGAGCAAGTGCTCATCTGTCTTGCCACCCCGGCGCGTAGCGTCAGCGGGGTCAGCGGAGGGTTCGTTGACGACCTGATGCTCCGATCCGCTCGCCACGTCCGGCTCGAATCAAGCGACGTTGAGCTCGTCGCCTACTCCGACACTCTCCCGGCAGGTCATACGTGGTCATGGTGCACATAACGTCAAGAAAGCTGTTGCTTCAACGATCGGCCGATTCCCATAGTCGGGTTGACGAACGACACGGAGAGAAAGGGGTGGTGCTTGTAGCCGCCTCGTTTCTCATGGTCTTTCTACTCATCGTCGCCGCCTTTGCCGTGGATCTTGGCAACGTTCGTCAGCGCCAGGTCGACCTTCAGGCTGTGGTCGACTTGGCCGCTCTGGCCGGCGCGCAGGATCTTCCCAGTGGGCGCGACGCCACGGTGGCCGCTCTCGACTCGGTTCAGCTCAATCTCGGGATCAACCGGTCCGCCTGGAATGGATGTCACGACCCGGATGCGTTGGTCAACGTCGTTGTACTGCCCGATATCAACGGCTCCAACTGCATCTCGTTCAATCAAGAGTTCACCCTTATTCGGGTCACACTGCCCGAGCAACTGGTCACCACCTACTTTGGTGGTGTGATCGGGATCGAAGAGTTCGGTCTCACCACATCGGCGGAAGCCGCCGCCATCGTGGCTCGATCCAACCGGATCATTCCTGCGACCGTGAGCGCCAATGTGGATCCCGGGCAACGATGTGTGGAAACAAGCGGCGCCAACACCGGCTGCCCCACACACGTAGACGGCTTCTTCGGATCGATCTTGAGTCCCCGGCTCTATCAGTTCATCCCATCTACGGGTAACTACGACGGCGAGGCTCAGGCCCTTAACTTCGCCCTGAACCTCGATCACGACATTATCCCCTACGACCTGAGCGATCCGGCCACCTGCGATGGCGCTATCTGGAGCCCGTGCTCGTCGAGCAACATCAACAATTCAGGTCTACGGGCCAACCATCTGATCATCAGCACCGGCAACTCCGTGCCTCCCGTGACCGAAGGTCTGGTCACAGGTGGCGTCGCCGCCACCAGCGACTTCGGCGACGTCACCTTCTGTGGCCGCCTCACCCGACCCGACTTCAACGCGGTGAATGCGCTTGATCCGCTACCCGACAACTGCCAGAGCCCCGGTGAGCCGACCATCGATCACATCGGCTACACAATCAACGGACGTCATCTCTACCACTGGATGACGCCGGCCGCCAGAAACATGTTCTACCCCGAGGTGTCCGTGGACCCGATTACGGGACTGGCCCCGGTGCTGACCGATCCGGTGTACGCAGCCGGTGACGCTCGGCTGCAATGTTTCCTCACCAGCTATCGCATGGACGTGTCGACAGGGCAGGAAACGGTGCCTGACTGCACGCACACCGGCCTGTTCCTGCCTGACAACCGCACGCTGGTCTACCAGTCGTCGTGGAATGCAGGCTACACGTCGTACACCGATCCCGGCTCCCCGGCGCTAGGTGGTCCGTGGACCGAACCAACCGGCGACCGAGGCGAGACCCAGGGTAACTTCCAGCTGGATCCCGGGGTGCAGCACCTCTTCATCAACAAGCGGGTGTCCATTACAGATTCGATCTGGCGAGAGGTCAGCCTCCCGGCCGGCACAGACGCCATCGTCGTCCACGGCCACCTGTTTCTCGACAGCTCCAATCATTTTGCGCTGGAGTATTCGTTTGACAACGCGACCTGGGACACTCTTGCCGATGTGACCACCGGTGGCTTGATCGAACACAGCGTGCAGATCGACACTGGAGGGGCATCAAGCATCTTCCTCCGGTACCGGCGAGTTAGCGACGCCAGCAGCTTCGGCACATTCCAAAGCTCATCGTTGGTGATCGATTTTTACCAGTACCAGACCGCACCCGGAACCCGTATGGTCGATCCGATCTTCGAGCCGGAGATGGTTCAAGACACTCGCTTCGCCGCCATTCCCATCATCCTGGACTGGCCGGCCAGCGGGACCAAAGCCAGCCCGGTCACAGGCTTCTGGTACGCCTTCATCTACAAGCTGTATGGCAACAACACCAAGGTCCAGGCCTTCGATGTTTGGGTGTTCGACCCGGCATTGGCCGGCCACGATCGTGACACGGCCTTTGCCGGATACGGCTTCGACCTGAACGCCTTTATCAGGCTTGAGCGCTGACGCTGCCGGTCAGGCCGGAGCGAACTGGGCCCACTGGTCGTTACCAACCAGAGCGACCGCCAGCAGCTTGTCTCGATTCGGACGAGCCGGTGTCTTCTTAAGCCGAAGGCCTGACTCGGTGAGGGTTCGATCCCCCTTGGCCGAGTTATGGCGGCTACACATCAGCACGCAGTTCTCCCACGATGTGTCTCCGCCCCGGCTTCGGGGGACGAGGTGATCGATTGTGTCACCACGACGCTCGCATCCCTTCACCTGGCAGACGCCGTCATCGCGGGCCGCGAGATTGCGCCGGTTCGGGGCTAGCCGGCTTGGATCACGCCGAGCTTTGCGAACAAACTCGACCAGCCGGATGATCGACGGAAACGGGAACGACTGGCCACCGGCCGAGCGCACAACCCGATCGCCGCTCTGCTCAACCAGCTCGCCCTTCCCAACCAAAACCAACGTGATGGCTCGTTTCCAGGAGATCAGGCCAATCGGCTCATATGTTGCGTTCAGAAGCAATACAGAATCACCGGTCATGGTCGTCACCTCCTCGGATCAGTTGGCACCTCTTGGTTCGATTGCTTGTTGAGGCAGTGTTGCACAGTCGGTTCGCGGGGATCCAACGAATTACGGTCCGAGTCACTTCCAGGTATCGCCGTCGACAATCCGGCCGCGGCACCGGTCCCAGATCAGCCGATGGAAGAAGCGCGAGACATGTTCGATCTGTTCGAGATAGATGAGTTCCTCAACTCGACCGCTTGCAAGGTTTCGCTGGATCGATTCAACAATACTTGCGTCTTCGTCGTAGGTCTGAGTCCACAGTTTGATCCATTCGTCCACCCGATCAGGGTCGGCGCCATCCTCGGCGTAGAAGTCGGCTTCGAAGCGACACGTTCCGGGGCCGGTTGGAATGACACGCCCGGCCACCATCAGATCATCCTGCTGGATGAATTGAGTGCCTGGAAACAATTGAACCGACCGGTACCCGCCTCCGGTCAGACCGGCGGGTCGGGCCGAGGGCTCGAAGTGGGAGTGAGAGAACGTGGTGTGGGTGACGAAGTCGTAGACGCCATCGGTGGTGTCATACGCCGCGGCGAATGACTGGCCGTGAACCAGCGGGCAGTGGTAACACTCCGTGCCGTTGTCGTACCAGAGCTTCCAGTCCGACGCTTGCTCGACAGAATAGGTGGCGTAGGGCCGGTAACGCTGGAGATCGTGATCGATACCGATTTCATCGGCCACTTGCTCGAGACCAGGAAAAGCCGCCAACATTGAACCGGCATCGGGTCGCGGGTTCACGAATACGCCCTGCGCAAACGTGTCGACCGAGACCGGCCAGAGGCCGATGTGGTTCTTCACCACCAGCGGGTCGCCGCCCGCCCGACCGGCCTGGGCCAATGTGCCGTCGAGATCGTAGATCCAGCCGTGATATCGGCACTGCATCCTGGCACACCGTCCGCTTTCGGCCACCACGGTAAAGCCGCGGTGACGGCACGCATTGACAAAGCCACGTAGCTTCCCGTCTTTACCTCGCACGACGACAATCGGCGTACGGCCGACGTCGCCAACCAAGACCGCTCCAGGCTGCTCAACCTTGTGTACCGGCCCGAAGTATTGCCAGGAGTCGACGAACACCGCGTCCATTTCGATGTCGAACCAGGTTTGCGAGATGTAGCACTGGGCCGGCAGGTTGTAGCCGCTCGCAAGCCGCTGGTCGACGAGTGCGACTCCTTGGGGCGACAGATCGAGTGTCATAGCAGTCGATTTTCCTGCGTGAACTGTACGTCGTCAACATCGACCAGCCGCGCCTGCCACAGTGTCGTCCAGGGTCGAGGGCACTGGCTTCCCACATTTCGGCACGGAAACGACAGCACAGGGATCGCATGAGGGTATAGGTTGGCGCCACCAAACATGTTTGCATTTTTGACGAGCGCGGTCCGCATAGTACTCCGTCGTCTTCTGGACGACTGGTTGATGCTTGGTGTGCTCGCATTCACGGTTATTGCGGCGATGGTGCAGCTTGCGGCTGCTCCGATTTACCAAGACGCCGTAACGGTCGGCGCACTGCGTCAGATTCTGGCCGACGCTCCCGCAGCGGAGTCTTCGGTGCACATATCGGTAAGGACTGCACCCGAGACATACAACGACGTCAACGCCTTGGTCACCTCAGCGGCCTCGGAAGCTTCGGGTGGCGTTGAGGCGCAGTTTCATCGACGGGTTCAATCAGCTTCGAATTTCGTCGTACCGTCGAGCGCCGATGACCAACGTGAAACGCTGACCATGTTCACCGCTCTCAGCGGAATCGACCGTCACGCAGAGTTGCTCGACGGAACCTGGCAACCGGTTCTCGAACCAGATGATGCCGATGCCGGGAGGGTGGTCGCCGTGGCGATGCATGCTCGCGCCGCGGCCGAACTCGATCTTGCTGTTGGCGACCGGATCGAACTGGAGCCAACCCGCCCGTCGTCCGGCGCGGCTAATCGGCCGACGGTTGAGCTGGCGGCGATCTACACGGTGCCTGATCCCGACGATGCGTTTTGGGCCGGTGATCCGCTGCTGACCAATGCGGTGCGCCTAAGTCCGTCGTTCCGAACTGTCGGACCAATGGTGGTCTCTCTCGAAACAATCGCCGGTCTGTCGAGCGTGAACCGGTTTTCCGCCTCGTGGGTCCTTGAGCCCGACTTTGCGCAAATCACGGTCACCGACGTCGATCGTCTGAAGCGGCCCATCGCCGCTCTGGAGGACCAGCTTGTTGACGAGTTGACGACATCGGACAGCTCGATCACGAGTGTTACGTCGGCACCTGAGGTGGACACAGGACTACCCGAACTCTTGGCCATCACAAACCAGGCGCTCGCCGTGACCCGATCCGGCGTGTATGCCGTTGTCGGGCAACTGGCCATCCTCGCCGCGTTGGCCATCGGAATCGGTGCCGCTCTGCTGGTCGAAGTCAGGCGACAGGGAATCGCAGTGTTGCAGGCGCGAGGGGCAGGCCGGGGCCATCTAGCCGGGCTTGCCGTGTTGGAAGCCATGGTCCTTGTCGGCCCCACTGCCGTGGCCGCTCCGTTCCTGGCGGTCGCGTTGATCAATCGGCTCCGCCGCACCGGCTTGCTGGAGGGATTCGCCGATCAAGTTGAGCCCGCAGTGAACTCAAGCGCGGTTGCAGCCGTGGCAACGGCCGCCGTCGCCGCGGTCCTCTTGCTCGCCTGGCCGGCCATTCGATCGGCACGACAGTCGGTTGACACTGCAACCAGCCATCGTCGGCGGCGGCTTCGTCAGGCCACCGATCGCGCCGGCGTAGATATTGCGCTGCTGGTGCTGACGATCGTGGCCTTCTGGCAGCTCACCGCGCTGCAGGATGGTGAGATCAGTCGCATCGCCGGGAGCGGCGGTGTTGACCCGGTGCTGGTAGTCACCCCCGCTCTTGCCCTTGCCGCCGGTGCCGTTCTCACACTCCGTATCGTGCCGTTGACCGCACGAATCGGCGAGCGTGCTGTCCACCGGACCAGATCAATCATCGCGGCGTTGACAGGATGGGAGCACTCGCGTCGCCCCGGTAGCCAGGCCCGCACTGCGTTTCTTCTGGTGATGGCTCTGAGCCTGGGATTCTTCGCCGCTACCTACACCGCAACCTGGGACGCAAGCCAGTTTGATCAGGCCGAACACCAGACCGGAGCGGATGTTCGAACGCTGCCGAACCGGCAAGTTGGCGCGTCGATCGTCGACTTTCATCTGTTGAACGCCCATGAGAACGTCGACGGCATCGCTGGGTCGATGCCGGTGGTGCGTCATGGAGCCCCTCTCCCAGGTTCCTCAGCCTTAGGTGCGTTCCTGCTCCTCGACGCCAGCCGGGCGGCGGACATCATCGAGCAGCGCGACGACGAAGCCAATCTTCGTGAGCTGCTCGACCTCCTGCATCTGCCGCGCCCTGAGGTGCCCGGTCTGGATCTCCCCGGCACCCCGACCAGGATCGAATTCACCCTGCAGATCGACGAGAAGCCGATCCCAGCTCCCCCGTCTCCCCGTGGCGCGGAGTCCGGCGGCTCGGAGGTGGCGCAATCCGAAGAAGGCGACGACGCTGAGGCTTCCGATGATGAGACACCGGTTGAGGATGATGAACCGGAGTATCTCCCACCCGGATTCAGCGCCGCCGTTCATGTGGTCGTTCAGGACGTCAACGGCTTGCTGCATCGATTCGATGCCGGATGGCTTGAGGCCGGCGTCGAGGAGCAGCTCTTCACTATTGAGCTCAACTCTGCGAACGCCGGAAACACGGCGACGTTGCGGCCGGCATTCCCGTTGCGGATAGTGGATCTTGAACTTCGAGCGCCCGCTCCCGCATCTCGGAGTCGAGAGGTCACCGTCGAGGTGCCAAACCTGATTGTCGTCGACGACGAGGGATCAACCGCGGTTTCCCTCCGATTCGACGCCTCCGGTGGAGAGCACGTCTGGACAGGATCGACATCCATAACCGCCCGGACCGCCGAGGTTCCGGAAATTTCCGTCGTCACCACCGATGGCGGTCTTCGACTGGAGTTGGCCACTGCAGCCCGCGCCGGGCCAACCCAACCGGTGGTGCTTTTCAGCGTGCGCCCTGGGGTCTGGCGACTTCCGGAAACGGTGCCAACCATCGCGTCGACTGCGTGGTTGGCCGAGAGCTCGACGGCCGTCGGCGACCAGCTTCATTTCGAAAACCTGCCGTTTGGGCACGACGAGGCCGTCGTTGTCGGGGCCGTCGACCTCTTTCCCACCATCGATCCGACGACCGAACGTGCGGTGATCATGGATCTGGCCACCGTCCAGCTCCATGATTACCAGACGGGACGCCCCCTTATCAGCGCTGACGAATATTGGTTGGACGTGGCGGACTCCGCGGACCCCGACCACATCGCCACCCTCTTGACCGAGCCACCATTCGATTCGGTTGAGGTGATTGGCCGAGACGCCACATATCGTCGGTTCACCGCCGATCCGGCAGCACTCGCCACCATCGGGGCCTACACCGTCGGATTTATGGCTGCCGCTGTCTTCGCCATTGTCGTCTTCGTTGCCACGACGACGGTCTCAGCGCGGGAGCGCCGCAATGAGTTCACATTGTTACGCGCCTTCGGTCTTACACCTCGACAGTTTGTGCGTTGGGCGGCAGTCGAACGGCTGCTCCTGGTTGCGGTGGGCGCTGTACTCGGAGTGGGGCTCGGGTTTGTGCTCTCGGCCTCAGTACTTCCCTTGATTGCGGTCGGGCGACAGGGTGCGGTCGCTGTACCCGAGGTGGAAGTGCACTACCCGTGGCCAACCATCGCCGCTGTTGTTGCTACGCCGATCGTGGCGCTGGCCACCGTCGTGTTGCTCATCGCCCTACGGCCGGAGCGTGAGTCGCTAGGAAGTCGGATTCGTGACGGTGAGCGATGAGAGCCGCACTTCGCATCTGGTTCCGGATCGTTCGCTCCGAACCTGCACTTGCGGTGACGATCCTTGTTGTCACGGCTGTGACCGCGGCCGTTACCGCTTCAGGGATTCGACTGTTCGACTCTGTATCCAGTGAAGATCTTCGACAGGCTTTGGTCACGAGTGAGCCTGAACAACGGAGCATCCGCGTCGAAACCAATACTCGTTTGGGAGCCGGCTCCGGTGAGAATACGTTCAACCAGCTGGAACGCCGAGGGGAGCGCTTCTTCGAAGAGGAGATGTCCGATCTGACAAGGTCCGTCATCCACCGACGTGAGTGGGTGCTTCAGTCGCCCCCGTTTAGGGTCAGTTCCTTTCCCGAGTCGGAAGATGGGCCCTTCGTAAGGACACTCAGGTTCCGCTATCAGAGCGGGCTGGATGATCAGATGACGATTGTGCAAGGTCGGCTTCCGGAGACCCGAGACCGGATGCCGCTACTGTTTGGCCCCGAATGTCCTGAGGACATCACGGCCGTCGAAGAGTTCGAGGCTGAACAGGAGCTCGCGGCCGACCAAGATCTCGAGGGCGAACGACTGTGTTCGGTGGTCGATGTGCCGGTCTATGAGGTGGCGATTACGGCTGAGACGGCGACGGATCTAATGGTCGAGTTCGGCGACACCATCTTCCTACGGCCGGAGCCGATGCATCCGTTATGGGCGTCCATCCGGGCCGACCGGTTGAGTGACCGAATTGTGGTCGACATCGTCGGTATCACCGAACTGAGTGACGTGACCGACCCCTATTGGTTCAGCGACAACACGCTGCATCGGCCGAGGATCAGCGAGAATCCCGACGTTCGATTCATCTTCGCCAGCGGAGTCATGCACGACCAGGTTTATGGTCGGCTGCTTCGCGATGTGCCGGATGTCCATCTCGACTACGCGTGGCGCTACATGGTCGACCCCGACCTCGTCAACGCCGATGAGGCCGCCCAACTGGCGCTCGACGTTGACAAGCTCGCCACCCCGGACGCCGATGTGTTGAGCGAGCTGCCGGTGCTGATCGGCGACCACAAACGGCAGCGAAGCGTAACGGCCTCATTGCTGTCCATCTTCTTGAGCGGATTCGTCACGATCTCCGCAGCCGGAGTGTTCGTGGTGGCGTCGCTGGCGGCTCGGAGGCAGATCGACGCCATGAGCCTCGTCATGAACCGAGGTGTCGGCATCCGATCAGTCCGCGCCCTTGGACTATGGCACGGGACGGTCCTGGCGGTCCCGGCCGCCATCGCCGGGCTGACGTTGGGAATCTCGGCCGTACCGGAAGCGGCCATCACCTGGGAATTCGCCAGCACGGTCGTAGTCGCGGTGAGTGTCGTGCTGGTCACGGCCTGGGCCGTCCGATCAGCGTCCACCGTTGCCAGCGACGGCACGATTGCCGGCAACGAAGCTCGCACCGAAGCGGTCGAAGCCTGGTTCTCCGGACGGTTCACCACCTCGGGGATACGACGGGTGATCCGTGACGCCACCGTTGTCGTCCTCGCTGTTGCCGCTGCGGTGTTGATTCGGCAGCGGGCGTCCGTCGGTCTCACCGAAGTTGGCGAAACCGGATCTTTAGGTGCCGATGTCGATCCGCTGCTGGCTGTTGTCGCTCCCCTGGTCGGGCTGGCAAGTGGGCTCGTGTTGTTGCGGCTTTCCAAACCCCTGTTTCGTTTCCTGGCCAAGGCCACAGGGTTCATGCGCGGGCCCGTGTCGCTGATCGGGTTTCGGCGCCTCGTCGACCAAGACCGCTCAGCTCGCGCCGCGATGGTAGTCGTCGGGGTCGCTGTGGCCGTGTCGGGCCTGGCCGCGAGCGTGGAACGCACCGTGGTGCACGGGCAGAGAGATCACGCATGGCAACTGGCAGCATCCGATCTTGTGGTGCGGGCTCACGCCGATGGAGTGGCCGTTCCCGAAGGTGTCGCCGAGTTGGTTCGATCCCGGTCATCAGCAGTTGTCACCGCCGTGGAACGCACCGGGACCGTGGTTGTGTCGCCCTCCGGCACACCAGCCGTGCAACTGATGGCCATCGACCCGGGCTTGATGCAGGATCTACTCTCCGAGAGTCCGTTGCCGGCGGTCGACCTGTCTCCGTTGCAACCGACCACATCGGCTGACAAGCTGCCGGCGTTCATTAGCGGGCAATGGGCCGACTCGGCCAGGCCGTCCCCGGGAACCGAGATGGTCTTCCAGATCGGAATCGAACAAGTCGAGGTGGAGATCCTTGGAGCCATCGCACAGTTGCCCTCCACCCCTGCCAATCGTCCGATTGTCATTGCTGATCGAGAATCCTTGTCCGAGGTCCTAGGCATCGCGATGCCGTCGGTGACCGCACTGTTCGTGTCTGTCGGTGACTCCGACGACGCCGGAGCGCTGGCCCAAGCGGTTGCCGAATTTGATCCGAGCGCCAGGGTTGTTGACCGCGCCGCGGTTCTGCGTTCGTTCGAGAGCGATCCGTTTGTCCGCTGGTCGGTCTTGGGTCTTCGGCTGCTCGCTGCGCTGAGCCTGTTGATCGGAGTCGTTGCGATGCTGTCATCGTTGGCGATAACCGCGCCGTCCCGTCGTCGCAACATCGGGTTGCTGTCGGTCATCGGGCTGCGCCCGCGGCAAGCCGCCATGCTCTCGGCGATGGAACAGTTTGCGCCGTTCTTGCTCGCTGTTGCCGGGGGTATTGCGCTCTCGATCGAGTTGGCGATGTTGCTGGACCCGGTACTCGACTTCGGTCCGTTCACCGGTGATCTGCTGGCGGTGACTCTTGTCCCATCCACGCGATGGCTGCTCGTGGTCGGCTTGGCGGTGGTGCTCGGACTTGTGGTCTCGGTGTCGGTGGCCGCGATCTGGAAACGTCGTTTTGGTGGGCCCAAAGCGACTCCAACTACGTTGAACATGGGAGGTCACTCGTGAGTGCACTCATTCACTGCGAGAATCTGGTCAAGATCTACAAGACAGCCGAACTTGAGGCTGTAGCCCTCCAAGGTCTCGATCTGCAGGTCGAAACCGGCGAGATGGTGGCCATCGTGGGAGCCTCGGGAAGCGGCAAGTCAACGCTGTTGAACATCTTGGGAGGAGTTGACACCCCGTCCGCCGGCGACGTTTCGGTGGCCGGCGCAGATCTGCTGAAGATGACCAGTAAGGAGCGAGTCCACTATCGACGCTCAGTTGTCGGGTTTGTCTGGCAGCAGACAACCAGAAACCTACTCCCCTACCTGTCGGCGGTCGAGAACGTCCAATTGCCGATGACCTTGCAGGGCCGGTCGGCACGATCTGCTCGCTCCCGTGCCACTGAACTGCTGGAGCAGGTCGGACTTGGCCATCGCACCAACAACCGTCCGGCCGCACTATCGGGGGGTGAACAGCAAAGGGTGGCAATCGCCGTGGCGATGGCCAACGACCCCGAGGTGCTGCTAGCCGACGAACCAACCGGTGAACTCGATTCCGATACCGCTTCCGAAGTCGTTGGCCTGCTTCAGGAGATGAACCGAGAGCAGGGTGCCACAATCGTGGTGGTTACTCATGACCCGTTGATCGCCGACCACGTGAGTCGAACGGTGGCGATCCGGGACGGCCGGACCAGCAGCGAGGTTCTGCGTCGATCGCAGTCCGACGGGATAGGTGGGTCTCAACTCGTCGCCGAGGAGTTTGCCGTGCTCGATCGGGTGGGTCGTCTGCAGCTGCCCCCTGACTACGTCGATGCCTTGGAACTCTCCAAGCGAGTGCGGCTCACGCTGGAACCCGACCGCATCAACGTGTGGCCCGATCGAAACGACCACGACCGATCAACGTTCACCGAGGGCGTGGAGAAGGAGCGCTAATGGACTTCAACACCTCATCAGACCTTGGCACCGACCCGAAACTCGTGTTGTCGGCAACCGGATTGACCAAGGACTACGGTCAGGGAGATCTTCTGGTTCAGGCCGTGCGCGGCGTTGACCTGGCGGTACGTCCCGGTTCGGTGGTGGTGATTCGGGGCCGCTCGGGAAGCGGGAAAACCACGCTTTTGAACCTTCTCGGCGGGCTGGATCAACCCACAACAGGATCGGTGGAGGTAGCGGGCAACAGGCTTGATCAACTGTCCGAAGGGGCGCTGGCCAAGGTGAGACGACACAACATCGGCTTCATCTTCCAATCCTTCGGCTTGCTACCGATGTTGACGGCGGCCGAGAACGTGGAAGTCCCTATGAGAATGATGAGACGGGCACCGTCTGAACGCCGTGATCGTGCCGAAATGCTTCTCTCGATGGTTGGGCTGGACCATCGCATCAAACATCGACCAAACGAGCTGTCGGGCGGCGAGCAGCAGCGGGTGGCCGTCGCTCGGTCACTGGCCAACGAACCGGCCCTTCTGTTGGCCGATGAGCCGACGGGACAGCTCGACTCCAACACCGGACGCGAGATCGTGGAGCTTCTGGTTTCGACCGTTCGCCGCGAGGGCATCGCCGCGGTGATCGCCACCCATGATCCGGCGATGATGGCCGTCGCCGATACCGTTCTTCAGTTGCGGGACGGCCGATTCACCGAGTCCTAGACCCGTCAGCTGATATGGCGCGGCCGGTCGACAAGACATCAAGAATCCAGGTGGTAGCCGGCGAGTACACATCGATGAAGACCGCCGGCTCGTCTCCGAGCACAACGCCGCCGTGGGCCACATTCGCCGGCGCATACCAGCCATCACCGGGCCCGATCTCCCGAGTTTCGTCGCCTACCGTCAAGAGCAGCCGTCCGGAGAGTAGGAGGCTGAACTGCTCGTGCGGATGGCTGTGCATTTCGTAGATGGCGCCTGGGTCGTAGACGGCACGTATGAGGTGCATATGCTCACCGGTCAGAAGCTGACCTTCACACCCGTCGTCGTCGAAGCGAACAGTGTCGACATCGGCCCAACTGAAGATGCGTTGGCCGGTAATTTCGGCACCGTGCTTATTCACCGGCTGATTCTCGGGCTCCGATACGTTCACCATCGGTCTCCCTTCTTTTCTGCGAGGGTCATACGAAAGTAATACCTCATCTCCGGTGCGGATCACGATTTCACCGAAACGACTCCTTGGGTAGGGTCGGAGGGTGAGGCTGAACGAGGATGAGGCATGGCACCGGCTCCGCCACCACGGCCACGGCGTCCTGTCGACCCTTCACTCCACGCGAGGGCCTGACTCAGTACCGGTTGTCTACGGGGTCGACGGCGATCACCTCGGAATCCCCGTGGATCTGGTGAAGCCCAAGTCTGCTACTCGGCTACAGCGCGAACGAAATCTCGAAGGCGATCCCCGGGCGAGCTTGTTGCTCGACCATTGGGACCGCGCCGATTGGTCACAGTTGTGGTGGGTGCGGGCCCAACTTCTGTGGCTTGCCGAGCCGTCGACGGAACTGCGTGAATCGTTGGCCGAGGCCTTGGTTGACCGCTACTCGCAATATCAGGGTCGGCCGTTCGCCCGGATCTTGACGTTCAGAATCGAAGCCGTGACGGGTTGGGCCGCAAGCGGTGCTCCGCCCTCAGCTGTCGAACGTGATGACTGACCGCGCCACCGATCCCGCTCGCATCAGGTCATAGCCTTCGTTGACTCCTTCGATCGGGATGCGCTGAGACACGAGCTCGTCAAGCTTCAAACGCCCTCGCAAGTAGAGATCGGCCAGCATCGGGATGTCGCGCTTGAACTGATTGGACCCCATGAACACGCCCTGAAGTGCTCGAGCCTGCAGCGTCATCAACGTGCCTGGAAGCTCAATAGTCGCACCGACAGCGGGCACTCCAACCAAATACCCGGTCCGTCCAGGTCGGGCCATCATCACGGCCTGTTGGGCGGTCTGCGGGAGACCGATCGCCTCGAATGCGTAGTGCACACCGCCCGAGGTCATTTCCCGAACGACCGCCACTGGATCATCGCCGTTGCCGTCGACCACATCGGTTGCTCCGAATTCTTGGGCCAGCGGGAACTTGTCGGGCTGGATGTCAACCGCGATGATGCGACTTGCGCCGGCCAACACCGCGCCCTGGATGATGTTGAGTCCCACTCCCCCGCAGCCGATTACGGCGACTGTCGATCCTGGCTCGACCTTCGCGGCATTGATGACCGATCCAACGCCCGTAACCACGGCGCAGCCGAGTAGCGAGGCGCAGTCGAGGGGGATCTCGTCGGGAACAGCGACAACGGCGTTGCGGTGCACCAACATCTGCTCGGCGAACCCACCGAGACCTGTCATCTGGTTGACAGCACCGTCCTCATTCGACAGTCGTGGTGTGGCGTCTTGGGGGCGGCCCATGAACCCTCGCATTTCGCACAACCAGGTGCGGCCAATCTGGCATTCCGAACAGCTGCCGCAGAACATAGAGAGGCAGGAGACCACCCGGTCACCTGGCTTGAACTCGTTGACATCGGATCCAACAGCTTCGACGACTCCGGCCGCCTCGTGGCCCAAGACCGACGGTAGCGGAACCGGAAGGAGCCCCTCCATCACGTGAAGGTCGCTGTGGCACAGACCGCAGGCGGCGGTTCGGATCAGAACCTCATCGGGCCCGGGGCCGTCGATGTTCACATCGCAAATCTCAAGCTCGCCGGGGGCTGCGGTCAACACTGCTGCGCGCATGTTGTAGAACTCCTTGAATCAATCAAAGCAAAATGGGATGAATGGGCCAGGTCCGTGATACCACATCTCAGCCGTTGGCTGCGAGTGCAGCTTGGGCCGCCGCCAGCCGAGCCACCGGAATTCGATAGGCGGAGCAACTCACATAGCTCAGCCCGAGATCGTGGCAGAACCGGATCGAGTCGGGGTCACCACCGTGTTCTCCGCACACACCGGTCTCAATGGCTTCGTCGACGGATCGGGCTCGGTCGAGGGCAAACCTCATCAGCTGGCCCACGCCGTTGATGTCGATGGTGGCAAACGGATTACGTCGAAGCAGGCCCATCGACATGTAGTCGAGGAGGAATGCTTCCTCGGCGTCATCGCGGCTTATCGCGTAGGTCGTCTGCGTCAGATCATTGGTTCCAAAGGAGAGAAAGTCGGCGTGTTCGGCGATTTCGTCGGCGGTCACCGCGGCGCGCGGCACCTCGATCATCGTGCCGACCTGATAGTTGAAGTCGATGCGTCGTTCGGCTCGAACCGTGGCGGCGATCTCGTCGATCAGTTCTCGTTGCCGTAGCAGCTCGCCTTCGTGACTCACGAGGGGAACCATGATTTCAGGCTTGGGATGCAGACCTTCCTCAATCACATCGCAGGCCGCCTCGAACACGGCTCGAGCCTGCATCCGTGGGAGGTCGGGGAGCTTGTTGGCCAGACGGACGCCGCGCAATCCCAACATCGGGTTCGACTCCTGCAGGGCCTCCACACGCTCCAGCATGGCGCTGGTCGAGTTGAGCTCGCTGAGGATTGTGTCGATGGCATCGAGATCGCCGGCCGACTGCAGCCGGATCTTCAGGTCGGCCACCGTGTGCTGCAGCTGCGACCAGCTTGGCAGAAACTCGTGAAGCGGAGGATCGAGTAGACGGATGATCACCGGCAGGCCGTCCATCGCTCGGAAAAGGCCGGCGAAGTCCGAACGCTGCATGGGTAGCAGATCGGCCAACGCCTCTCGTTGCTCAACAACGTTGGGGGCGGTAATCAGCCGCTGAACGATCGGGAGACGCTCCGGTTCGAAAAACATGTGTTCTGTGCGGCACAGGCCGATGCCCTCGGCTCCGTACTCCCGGGCACGTTTCGCTTCGTCGGGATCGTCGGCGTTGGCTCTCACGCCGAGCGTGCGGAACTCGTCGGCCCAGCCGAGCAAGGCGCTGAGCCACTCGTTGTCGAGATCGGGTTCGGCCGTGGGGACTTGGCCCAGGTAAACCTCTCCGGTGGTTCCGTCGAGAGAGATCCAGTCGCCCTCCTCCACCACCGTGGATCCGACTGTGAAACTGCGACTGGTCATGTCGATATGAATATCGGTCGCCCCGGTTACCGCGGGGGTGCCAAACTGGCGGGCCACCAGTGCGGCGTGGCTGGTCCGCCCGCCGCTTGAGGTGAGAATGCCGGTGGCGGCCAGCATGCCGTGGACATCATCCGGCTTGGTCTCCTGTCTGACCAGAACCACCTGTCGCCCTTCACCACCCCAGCGCTCCGCCAAATCGGGATCGAAGGCGACGACGCCAACCGCGGCACCCGGAGACACGTTCAACCCCCAGGCCATCGGCTCCCGACCGGCGACCGACTCGGCGTCGAATTGAGGATGGAGAAAGAACTCGATCTGCGAAGGCTCCACCCGCTTCACGGCCTCCTCGCGGCTGATCAAACCTTCGTTGGCCAACTCCACCGCTATCCGCACTGCGGCCTGTGCCGTGCGTTTGCCGTTGCGAGTTTGAAGCAGCCAGAGCCGACCATCCTCGATGGTGAACTCAAGATCCTGCATATCCCGATAATGGGTTTCAAGCCGCTTGGCGATCTCGGCGAACTCGGCGGCGGCGTCGGGCAGCACGTCGCTGAGTTCCTCGATGGGGCGTGTTGGCCGGATCCCGGCGACGACGTCCTCTCCCTGGGCGTTGACCAGGAAGTCACCTTCCAAACGTGGCTCTCCGGTTGTGCCGTCTCGCGACATCGCCACGCCGGTGGCTGATCGCTCGCCGGTATTGCCGAACACCATGGCAACCACATTGACCGCGGTTCCGAGATCGTGCGGAATGTCAGCTGCCTCCCGGTAGCTCCGGGCGCGGTTGGAGTCCCACGACTTAAACACCGACTTTGTGGCCCCTCGCAACTGCTCGTGGGCATCGGTGGGAAATGGTCGGCCGCTCTCGGCGTGGATGATGGCCTTGAACTGCTCGGTGAGAACGGCCAGTGTCTCGGCATCAAGATCGGCATCACTTGACACGCCCGCTTTATGCCGAGTCCGCTCCAACACCGCTTCGAACCGGTCGGTATCCACTCCCATTACGACGTTTCCGAACATCTGAAGCAGCCGACGGTATGAGTCGTAAACGAATCGAGGATCGTTGGTGCGAGCGATGAGGGCGTTGGCTGTGTCGTCGTTGAGGCCGACGTTGAGGACGGTGTCCATCATCCCTGGCATCGACACCTTGGCCCCGGACCGCACCGCCACCAGTAGAGGATGATCACCGTGTCCGAATGTACGGTCGGTGGCCGCTTCCACAGCGGCCATGGCTTCAAGCGTTTGATCCCACATCCCGTCGGGAAACGCCCCATCGGCTACGTATTGATTACACGCTTCGGTAGTGATCGTGAATCCTGGCGGGACTGGTATGCCCATTGACGCCATCTCGGCCAGGTTGGCGCCCTTGCCTCCCAGTAACGCTCTGACGGAGTCCCAATCCCCACCAACGTGTTGTTTGACCGAAGCAAGATCGTCGAAGCGATAGGCCCATCGGGGTGTCGTTGCCATAAGCGGATCCTTGTGTTGGGCCGCCCGAGTATGCACCCCAGGCGGTTTGTCGGACATTACATCACCGGCCTGAGGGCCTGCGACTCTCTGGTGTTGGTCCGTTTGATCAGTCGTCATCGGTTTCGACCAGCTCGGCGGGACGGACCACAACCACCGGGCAATGAGCATGGTGCACAACGTGATTGCTGACCGAGCCGAGCAGGATGCTGCGAACCTCCCCGTAACCACGACTCCCGACAACCACAAGATCGGCGTACGTGGAGAGGTCGGTCAACATCTTGTCGGCCCGCCCGGAACCCACATGGGTTGTGAGGTCTGGGCCGTCGTCGCCGACATTGAACTCAGCTGCCAGCTCAGAAACCATTCGATGGGCGGCCACCTCGTAGTCGGCGATGCTGGCCACCGGCATCTCGAAACCGACGGCCGCCGGGATCGACCATGCGTTGGCAAGAACCACAGTGTCATCGACCTTTGCATGATCCAGCGCCCACTGGATAGCTCGTCTCGCCGTCTCCGACCCGTCAACTCCAACAATGATCGTCTCCATAACACGATCATCCATGGGCTAGTTGACTGCAGCCAGGGCCTTCGGTCCCAATGTCCAGCACTGGGCTTGTGGGGGTTGTCCTGATTGACCTACAGCCGATGGTTGTGGGTCTGGAAGGATCACCCCCGATGAGTACTGATAGGAAGTCTTCTGGTTCGAGCGAGATCGGCACCTACGAACGGCTAGGTATGACGTCCGGGGACGCCTCATCTACACGGAGCGTGGCCGCTGGCCGACACCCACCGATTCCGTCCTTCGATACTGACGGTCATCACAACACCTGACGGGTTTCGAAAGCCGACCCCGGGTTCTTCAGCGCCAAGGTTGTCAGGGAGGGCGGCGGAAGCCGGGTGGTCGACAAGGTGGTTCGTCGACGAGCTCGCGGACCACCGCGCTTCATGGTGTCAGCGGTGTTGGGGCGGGTGGGTCTCATACATACGGCCGATGACGATCAGCCCGGAGAGTGCGGTGAGGGCGGCGATTGCGTAGATCGCAACTTCGATCGAGACGAGGTCGGCGAGGATACCGGCGAGCAGTGCGCCGACGGCAAAGCCGGCGTCGCGCCACAGCCGGTAGATGCCGACTGAGCGGGCACGCCAGGTCGGGTGGGCGACGTCGCCGATCGCGGCGAGCAACGTCGGGTACACCATGGCGGTGCCTGCTCCGAGCAGCGCGGCGCCGCCGGCCCAGGCCCAGAACCCGGTGGTGGCGGCGATGAGTGCGATTGCGGCGGCTTGGGTGAGCATGCCCCCGGTGAGCTGATCGACGTGCTCGTTCAAGGCGAACGCCACGTCGACGAACTCGCCGACGAGATCGGCCACACCGTCGCCAACACGTCATTTCACCTGCGTGTGCTCGCCACCTCCGGGCTCGTGACGACCCGACGCGACGGAACGCGGATCTACTACCGTCTCGCCTCCGACCGGGTCGCCGATCTTTGGGCTGCGGTGCGCGATGTTGCCGCTGCCCATCACTATCAGCTCGATCAGCTCGCCGTCGCCTACCTCGGTGACCGTGGCCAACTCGACCAGATCGGCCGCGACGAGCTTGCGGAGCGCATCATGACCGGAGACGTAGTGGTCGTCGACGTGCGACCCGCAACAGAGTATACGGCCGGCCACATCGCCGGCGCATTATCGATCCCGATTGATGATCTCGCCGACTGCATCAAAGCACTCCCATCTGGCGTTGATGTGGTCACGTACTGCCGAGGGCCGTACTGCGTGTTTGCCGATGACGCTGTGCGGCTCCTGCGTCGCCTCGGCCTAACGGCGAGTCGGCTTGAAGACGGCTTCCCCGAATGGCGGCTAGCCCAACTCCCTATCGACGTCGGGGCTGCATCATGGCTGCCTCGCATGCCACACTAGGTCGATGCAGCCGCTCATCTGGTCGAGTCGCCTCGCCCGCAGTCTCGTCCTGCCCGTGTTTGCCTGGTTGGTTTCAATCGAGCTTGGCAGTTCACGCACGGCTTCGAAGAACGCCGCTGCACATGACAACACTCGAGAGACCGTCGTCGACACAACCACCAGCCGCGTGTTCGACGCAGCCGCATTAGTCCACCTGCTAGCCGGACTCCTGGCCTCCCGCCTCCTTCCCTCAGGTTTGGTGCGAGCGCGGCGGACCGTGTTCGCCTTCGGTCTGGCCCTGCTCGCCGGATCTGGAGCACTCAGCAGCTGGGCCCGGCGCCATCTTGGGCGCTTCCATCGAGATGACCTCACCGTGCACGACGATCACTCGCTTGTCGACACCGGACCCTACGAGTTCATCCGGCACCCGCTCTATCTTGCCACCGCCTCAGCCTTCGTCGGCATCGGCGCTATTCTCGGCAACTGGGTCAGCATTGCCACGGCTGGACTTCCAGCAGCCGCCCTCGTCCGTCGGATCGCAGTCGAGGAGTCCATGTTGGAGAGCCACCTGGGCACCAGCTACGCGGCCTACCAAGCACGCACAAAGCGGCTCCTTCCGAGAATCTGGTAGGCCCCAAGTGCCACGCATATCGGCACTATGAACACCGAGCGTTAGTCAAACGATGGCACATACGGATGAGCAGCGAGAAACACGGCGGAATCGTGTAGCGCTTCTCGTGCCCGCTCCTGTGTAATGCGTTCCCCCGTTGCCGAACAGCGTGGGCTGGCCAGCCGCTGAGAACCTACTTGGCAAGGGCGGTTTCTGACACCGGGCGGATCGTTAGCGGGACTTTTCGTTCGGATGTTCCCCAACCCCCATCACGAAGTCAACCCACCAATTCGCATTCTGCTGGAGGAAGACCCCCGGTTTCATTCCGTCAATGTGCACGCATACGACTGAGAATATCGGTTGCTGATGCTCTCCGACTCGGGCACACAGATGACGAAAGAGAAGGCCCGCCAAGGTCTCCTCGACGACATCGAGTCTTTCGTTCGCGACGAGTTCAATGGGTTCGTGGCCCGCCCGCTGGTAGTCACGCTCACGACAGCAGTGCTCGAATAACGAGACCGCCCTTATCTATTGCGCCACGCCCTCGGTTACGAAAGGCTTGTCACAGGGGGCGACCTCGGCGCTCCACTCGTCCTAAACTCTCAGTCGTGGAGGTCAAGTGGCGCCGCGCAGCTGCCTACGTTATATGTCGTGATGCTTCGGATCGGTTGCTGTTAACACGATTCGGACTCCCGTCCTGACAATGCGATGTGGACGATGCCCGGTGGGGCAATGGAATGGGTCGAGTCACCCGCCGAATTTGGATGTGAGCTGAGAACCGAATTCGGTGAGGGGACCACAGACGCCGCAATGTGGTTGAACTCGATTCGATCTTGGCGTTGCCAATAGTCCCGCTGGTCAACTACGTGGTCGACCTACTGAAGTCAGAGGGCTGACCGGCCCGAGTGACGGGTGTGCAGGCGAGCCGAATGATTTGGTCGTGAGTACTGCCAACACGGCTTGAGTGCCGTTCCGGAGGTTGAGGACGCTCCCCACTCATCTATGCAAAGTCTCGAACGAGATCGACCAAGCACTCCGGGTAAACGATCTCCGTCGTATCGGCCACCTCCGCCACTGTCCACCAGCGATGCTCTTCAACAACGACTCGCTCCAGGTCGGTCCAACCATCGATGTTGATCTCGAAAGGCTCGACCCGAACCACGAAGTAGTCCTCTTCGCTTAAGATCGCCTGGCCGTTAAACGCAAATTCTGTACTGCGGTGGTACACAACCGGTCCCAACACTCCCAACACAAGGCCAGTCTCCTCGAAGACCTCACGTCGAGCCGCCTCCTGCACTGTCTCACCTTCGTCGACCCCACCGCCGGGCGGGAACCACCAGGATCCACCGTCAGGTCGGACCGGATCACCACCGCGGAACAGGAGCACGCGATCATCCTGATCAACGATGATGACCTTCGCGGCGCGCCGAATGGTGGCGCTTGTCTGCTCCTCGCTCACCTCCCCGACAGTAGCTTGCACCGCTCAACGTTCTCGCACCCGCTCCAACAAAGGCGGATGCTGGCTGCTGTCGCTGGCTGGGCCGGTATCATCCGACCCGATACGAGGTGAGGGTGCGCATGTAGTTGGCCCGCTCGTAGGCGGATGGGTCGGCTACCGACCGCTGGCTTACGCTGCCTCGGGCCTCCTCGGTTGATGTATATCCCCTCTCGGCGAACCAGTTCTCGACATCTGCGAGGACCGTGCGAAGATGGTTGGGACCATGGTGCAGCAGAGCCGAGGCCATCATGGCCACTGACGCTCCGGCCAGGATGAGTTTCACCACGCCGTCGCCGTTGTGGACACCGGTCGTCGCCGCTAGGTCTACCCCTACCCGGCCGTAGACGATTCCAATCCATCGCAGGACCAGACGCATTTCGGCCGGCGTGCTCAACTCCAGATTGGGCGCCACATCGAGAGTGTCGAGATCGAGATCGGGCTGATAGAACCGGTTGAACATGACCACGCCATCGGCCCCTGCCTCTTCAAGACGACGCACCATGTTGGCCGGCGAACTGAAGAACGGGCCGATTTTCACCGCCAGTGGAACGGCAATCTGCGACCGAACCTGTTCCACCAACCTGAGATACCTGGACTCAACGTCATCGCTGGTCAGGTCGGGGTCGGCGGCGAGGTGGTAGATATTTAGCTCGATGGCGTCGGCCCCCTCGCCTTCCAGCGCCGAGGCGTAGTGGGTCCAACCACCTTCGGAGGTTCCGTTAAGGCTCGCGATCACCGGAATCTGTAGTTCCCGTTTGGCCGCCGCCAACAGATCGAGATAGTCGTCGACACCGGTGTTGTAGGCGTCAAGATCGGGAAAGTAGCCACCGTGGGCTTCAGGATTGAAGGCGGCCTCATCGGCCAAAAGAGATCCGTAGGCCAAGCTCTCGTGTTCGACCTGTTCTTCGAATAACGAGGGTAGGACAACTGCCGCTGCCCCAGCGTCTTGCAGTTCAGCAAGGCTGTCCAGTGATCCGGTCAGCGGCGAGGCCGAGGCCACAATGGGATGGCGCAGGGACAACCCGAGATAGTTGGTGCTCAGATCGGTCATGAGGTCGCCTCCGTCGAACTCATATGATCCAGGCCGTCGTGAAGCTCGCCGAACCGGGCCGATCTTTCAACTTCTACCATTTGTTGATACAGGTGCCAGCGGTCGTCGATGTCCTGCTGGGCTTTGGTCATCAACTCGTCGGCAGCTTCCGGATTCGTACGGGTCAGCATCGAGAACCTGGCTTCGGTCATGGCGAACTCTTTGAACGACGTTGTCGGTTTTCTACTGTCGAGATGCAGAGCATGGTCGCCTAGCGCCTCCCGATTGGGATCAAATCGATACAACGGCCAGTAGCCACTCTCGGCGGCCATCTTCTGGTGGCCCATCATGTTCGACATGTCGATTCCGTGAGCGATGCACGGGCTGTAGGCGATGATGATGGACGGGCCCTTGTGGGCCACAGCTTCGTTGAATGCCTTGACCGTTTGGGTCATGTTGGCCCCCATCGCGATCTGGGCCACGTACACGTCTCCGTAGGCCATCGCGATCATGCCGATGTCTTTCTTGGCCGTTGTCTTGCCGCCGGCTGAGAACTTGGCGATTGCCGCTCTTGGCGTGGCTTTGGACGTCTGGCCTCCCGTATTGGAGTACACCTCGGTGTCGAGGACCAAGATGTTGACGTCTCGACCGGAGGCCAGCACGTGATCGACCCCGCCAAATCCGATGTCGTAGGCCCAACCATCGCCACCCACCAACCAGACCGTCCGCTCCACCAAGTAGCGGCTCAAGGTCCTGAGACGATCCGACAGTGGCCCGGGGTTCTTGGCCAGCCAATCATCAAGCTGAGCCACCGCCGCCCGTTGAGCGGCGATGCCTTCCTCGGTTGATTGGTCGTTTGCCAACAGTTCGGTGGCCAGCGGCCCTAACGTGTCGCTCAGCTCGGACACAAGATGTCGGGCCGTCGCCTCATGTTGATCCACTCCGGCTCTGATCCCGAGGCCGAACTCAGCGTTGTCCTCAAACAGCGAGTTCGCCCACGCTGGGCCACGGCCATCACCGTCGACCGCCCAGGGAGTAGTGGGCAGATTGCCGCCGTAGATCGAGGAGCAGCCAGTTGCGTTGGCCACAATCAGCCGGTCACCCATCAATTGAGACAACAGCTTCAGGTACGGAGTCTCGCCACAGCCAGAGCAGGCGCCGGAGAATTCGAACAACGGCTGGGCCAGCTGCGAACCTTTGACCGTATCGAGCCGGAGCTTGCTGCGATCGTATTCAGGAAGCGAGAGGAAGTACTCGAAATTGGCCCGTTCCTGCTCGGCGTGGTCGGCCACCGGTCGCATATTGATGGCCTTGTGACGCACCTCCTGTTTGCTTTTTGCCGGGCAGATGTTGACGCAGACCCCGCAACCGGTGCAGTCGTCGGGCGCCACCTGAATAATCGCTCGAGTCTCGATTCCGGCCGCCTGGGCGGCTCGGTCCTTCCATGTTTTGTGTTGAAACCCAGTTGGTTGGCCACTGTTGTGTTCGTCGTCCAAATCGCGGCGGTCAACGACTTTCAGACGGATGGCGGCGTGGGGGCAAACGAGGGCGCAGCGAGCGCAATCGATGCAGATCTCCGGGTCCCAGATTGGAATCTCGCTGGCGATGGCCCGCTTCTCCCATTGGGTCGTGGCGGTCGGGAATGTGCCGTCGACCGGGAGGGCGCTGACCGGCAGTTGGTCCCCGTGACCGGCCATGATCGTGGCCGTGACTCGTTGCACGAACCCAGGAGCGCCGGCTGGAACCACCGGAGGTCGACCGCTATCAGATGTCACCGTGCTCGGTACGGGCATCCGTTCCATGGCGGCGACGGCCGCGTCGACCGCTGAGTTGTTTTTGGTGAGGATTGGCGACCCACGACGTCCGTAGGTCTTGGCGATCGATGTCTTGATGGCGTCTACCGCCTCCTCGGCGGGCAGCAGTTCAGCCAGCGAGAAGAAGCAGGTCTGAAGCACGGTGTTGACCCGGCCACCGAGCCCGTTCTCGGCGGCCACCTTGTTGGCGTTGACCACCCAAACTGAGAGTCTCTTGTCGACGATGGCCTGCTGCGTTTCGACCGGAAGCTGTTCCCAGGTACCGTCGGCTCCGTAGGGTGAGTTGATCAGGACCGTTGCTCCCTCGGCCGCAATGTCGAGGACCGAGTAGCGCTCGAAGGCCCCGAAGTAGTGAACCCCGACGAAGTCGGCCTCGGTAATGAGATACGACGAGCGAATCGGCTCGGGCGAGAATCTGAGGTGCGAGACGGTGGTCGATCCCGACTTCTTGGAGTCGTAGACGAAATACCCCTGGGCGTACAACGGCGTGTGGTCGCCGACGATCTTGACCGAGTTCTTGTTGGCCCCAACCGTTCCGTCGGATCCGAGGCCGTAGAACACCGCCCGCCGAACAAACTCCGGTTCATGCCACGGTTGTGCCGGCGGCAGGCTCAAACCGGTAACATCGTCGACGATGCCGACGGTGAACTCGTGGCGCGGGTGGTCTTGAGCGAGGTGGTCAAACACGCTCATCACCATTGCCGGGGTGAACTCCTTCGACGAAAGGCCGTAGCGTCCGCCGACGACCACTGGTTTCGAAGAGGCGGGCCGGTCAGCTCGGTTTAGCGCGCCGACTACGTCGAGGTAAAGCGGCTCGCCGGTAGCTCCCGGCTCCTTGGTGCGATCCAGAACCGCGATGCGCTCCGTCGACTCCGGTAACACGCTGAGGAAGGTTTCAACGTCGAACGGCCGGTAGAGCCGGACGATGACCATCCCGACACGCTCACCGCTGGCTGTCATCGCATCTACTGCCTCAGCCGTCGGCCCGGCGCCCGAGCCCATGATCACCACCACTCGATCGGCATCCGGGTGGCCGTGATACTCCATCGTGTTGTACTGCCGCCCGGTGAGCTTGGCGAACCGATCCAGATCACTCTGAACGATCCCGGGCACCGCTAGGTGGTAGAGGTTGGCGGCCTCACGGGCTTGGAAGAACACGTCGGGATTCTGTGCTGTTCCGCGCACCACGGGAGAATCCGGATCGAGGGCCCGAAGCCGATGGTCCACGACCGCGTCCTCTTGGATCATGGCCCGAATCACTTCATCATCGACAAGTTCGATCTTCGCCACCTCGTGGCTGGTGCGGAAGCCATCGAAGAAGTGGAGGAATGGGACTCGAGATCGAAGCGTCGCGGCGTGGGCCACCAGAGCCAGGTCCTGCGCCTCCTGCACCGAAGCCGACGCCAACATCGCCATTCCGGTCTGACGAGCGGCCATCACATCGCTGTGATCGCCGAAGATGCTGAGCGCGTGTGTAGCCACCGATCGGGCCGCCACGTGAACCACCGCCGGTAGCAACTCCCCAGCGATTTTGTAGAGGTTCGGGATCATCAACAACAGGCCTTGTGAGGCGGTGAACGTGGTCGTCAACGCGCCGGCCTGAAGTCCGCCGTGAACTGCGCCAGCGGCGCCGGCTTCGCTCTGCATCTCGATCACGTCGGGGATCGCTCCCCAGAGGTTCGGGGTTCCGCTCTGCGACCACGAGTCGGCCAGCTCCCCCATCGGAGAGGCAGGAGTGATCGGATAGATCGCTATGACGTCCGATAGTTTGTGGGCGACCCGGGCTGCTGCTTCGTTGCCGTCAATCGTGGCGAATGTCATCGTGAGAAGGTCATTGTGAATAGGTCATCGAGAGTCACTGTGGATGTCAGCTCAGAATCCGGCCGCTGATGTTTGTCGGTTCGATACGAACCCACATTCGTCGCCATCGTTCCTTGGCCCAGGGAACCAAACCGATTCCTTCAAGTTGCTCAACCTCGGCCCAGTTGGTCACCTCCCTGGCGTTGCCCTGCACAACGACACTCCAACCTGATCGGTCTTTCGGATCCCATTGGTCGATCTCGAAACAGACCGGCCTGCCTTCGACCGCGGCCGACAGCTTCTGTCCTTCCAGCGTGCGGAAGACAATGGAGTCTTCATGCCACTTGAAGTTCACCGGGAGGGCAAGGATCTCGTCGCTGTCGGTAACAAAGGCCACCCGCCCAATAGGGGTTGTCCGCATAAGTTCTATGCAGTCATCGCGCTCGATCACACCCATCCGGCTGACGATGTCAATGGCCGTGATCTCGGGAGTATCTTCTCTTCCTGACATCGCTTTCCTTTCGGGGTTTCGGCATCGAGTGAACCGCAATTCAACTCGACCTCAGCCTGCACCTTATGTCTCGGGGAACAGGTGGTGATAGGGACTTGGGTCCCTTCGGTGAGGGCTTTTCCTGTGGACTGGACGAACGTACAGTAGATCCATGGTTCGCCTGGATCCCTTCGAAATCATTGACCATGACCGGTATCCGATCACCGTCGACGGTGACCCGCGGCGCAAGGTTGTCGCTGACGTTCAGGCCTCGCAGAACGACGACGGATGCGCGGTTCTCCCCGGGTTCCTCAGCTCAGCGGGGCATGCTGCCCTTCTCGCCGAGGCCGTAGAACGTGAGCATTTGGCCTACTACAACCCGGCGAATCAAGCCAACGTCCATCTCGGCGACGCCGATCCAACGTTGCCGAACGATCACCCCCGCAACCGCTTCTTCCCGCGGACCAACGGCTTTGTTCGGGCCGACGAGTGGGACCAATCGACTAACTCAAGGCAGCTCTACGACTGGCTACCTCTGAAGGACTTCCTTCAGGACTGCCTCGGCAAAGATGAGCTACACGTCTACGAAGATCCCGTCTCCAACATGATCGTGAACGTGCAACGCACCGATCAGGAGTTCAACTGGCATTTCGACACCAACGAGTTCACCATCACCATGCTTCTGCAGCCTGCTGACGACGGCGGACGATTCGATTATGTTCCCGACCTCCGAACGCCGACCGACGAGAACGAAGCGGGAGTCTCAGCGATCCTTGATGGCGACCGGACTGGAGTTCGCACACTCGATCTCCGCCCTGGGGACCTAAAGTTCTTCCTCGGCCGGTTTTCGCTCCACCGGGTCACGCCGAACACCGGCTCAACAACTCGCCTTCTCTTGATCATGTCGTTCAGTGAGAAGGCAGGATCGGTCGGTTCGGTACAACGCATCCGATCGTTGTACGGCAAGGTAACTGAAGAGCACCGAGCGGCGGCGGCCGCTCCGGTGCGAGCTGATGCCCTAATGGACTGAGCTTGCCGGTCAGACGAAGGCCAGGAATTGGGCCGGGTTTTCCGCCACCAGCAACTCGACGTCGGCGTCGCTCAAACCTCGGGCCAGCAGACGAGGCATCACGTTGGTCACCAGATGGTCATAACCAAGGCCTCCGTAGGCGTGCAGACGATGTTTGGTCGCGATGTCATGTGAGAGCAGTATCTGTCGTTCGAAGCCGTTCTCGAAGTGCCACAGGACCACGTCCATCCGTTGGGCGTCGGACGGCATGTCGACTTGTGTGTTCGGCGGGTACCACGAACTCTCGTTTCCAAACAGGTCGTACTCCAAGTACACGCCGGTGGATGCCATCTCCGCCAACCATCCGCGATCAATGCAGGTTCGGTCGATGTGGCAGATCGCGGTGCGGATGAGGTCACCACCCTCCTCATCGACGATCGCGGCGATTTCCTCCGGCGACTTCGGGTCTCGACCGGGATGCACCATCAGCGGGGCGCCGGTTTCGATCTGGGCCGCCACGGCAGCCCTGAGACTCTTCTTCTCGTTGTCGAGCCACGGATACGTGCAGCCGATCTCGCCGATCAACCCGGCCCGAACCGCTGTGCCGTCGATGCCAACGGTTATGTCGGCAACGATCTCCGCCGTGACCTGGTCGACGGTACGGCTGTCCATGTCATCGGGATGGGTACCGCCAAGGTAATAACCGGCGCCGATGATGATGTTCAGTCCGGTGGCCTCGGCGATGCGGACCAGTGGCCCAACGTCTCGGCCTAGGCCGTTGCTGGTCGGATCGACAACCGTTCGACCACCGGCAGCAGCGAAGCGCTGCAACTCGGCAATCGCCATTGCCTCCGAGTCGAGGTGGACGTTGTGGTGGTTCGACGTCCAGTGATAGGCCACCCATCCGCGGTTTTCAAGGCTGATGGCTTCATCGGCCAGGTGCTGATCGGCGGCCGATGGTGGATCGACGTACATGAACGATCCGTCCATCAACACGTGATCATGGGCCAGCGTGATACCGAGATCCGACGCGTCCACGGCACCCAGAACGGTCATCGCCTGCCCTGGCAGGGCCTGCCCCTCCACCCGAGCGCTCAGGACAGTACCGCCCGAGCGCTTATCTCGACCAGTAGGCCTTCGAAGGCCAGATCGACGCCCCCGACTACGGTGGCCGACGGCCCGGGAGCACTGAAGAACTCCTCGCGAGCCTGACCTGCCGCCGGGCGGTAACGGATGTCGGTGAGAAAGATGTCGAGGGCCACCACATCATCGAGGGTGCCCCCGGCTGCGGTGACGTAGCTTTCGATGTGACGCAGACACTGGCGGCATTGTTCCAACGGATCATTAGGCCCGACGAGTTCGCCGTTGTCCATCGAGATCTGGCCGGAGATGAAGATCCAGTCTCCCTTACGTATGCATTGTGATCCGGCGGCGGTATTGGGCGGCTCGGCAACGTTGGGAATCGAGATGTTTTCGCGTTTGCTCATTGGCACCCTTCTGGCGGCGTTGTCGCCATGGACTTGTGGCTGTCGGTCTACTGGGGCCCGATAACGTGGTCGAGCACGTAGTTGGAGAATTCGTGAACCGTACGCTCTTCGGTTGGCGAGTAGCGGCTGAGGCTCGACAGACGACCTCGTAGGCCCCGGTGCACGAGCTCGCACACTCCCTTGTCCTCTTCGAGGAACAAATCCATCGACGGGTAGTAGCGCTCCTCGGCCTCGGTCTCAAAATCGGGACGATCGATTGTGGATTGAGGGAAACAGCACCACGACGTGATCCTGGTCCACTCCGGCGCCTCAGGAAAGTACTGGTGGAAGGTGATTCGGTCGGGCGGGACGTTCAGTAACAGATGCGGGTAATGGATGATGAAATGTGTCATCTCCTCGTCTTCCGGTGACAACCCTTCTACGAAGGGCAGCGTGTGATTGCGAGGCACGTAGAGGCCGTTTTCGTTGTCGCTACTGTTGATGGCGTACACCATTGGTTCACCGTCGGCGTGGAACTTGGTGCGAACCGCTCCGGGGTAGAAGCGATCCAGCGACTCCCGGTGCACAGTGCGCACGTGGTACCCCTCCCGGGAGTTCTCAACCCAGATCTTCCAGTTGGCGTTGAAGTGGTTCTCCCACTTCTTGGTGACCTTCATGTCCTCCATGCGATAACCGGCCAGCCGATCGACCAAGCCTCCCAGTGATTCGAGTAGCGGGGTGGCGTCGGCGTCGAAGTTGATGAAAACGAATCCGGCCCATGTCTCGGCCCGTACCGACGGAAGACTGTGCTGCGACTTGTCGAAACCTTCCGCCTCCTGCATCGAGGGCGCGGCCAGCAGCTTACCTTCGAGGTCATAGGTCCAGGAGTGATACGGGCAGGTGATCCTCTTGCAGTTGCCGGGGCCGGCCATCAACTCCGAGCCGCGATGACGACAGCTGGCCGACAACGCCCGGACCTGATTGTCATCGCCCCGGATGATCACTAGCGGCTCTCCGATGATGTCGAGCCGCACGTAGTCGCCGGGATTGGGAATCTCCTCCTCGCGCGTCGCCACCAACCACCGTTTCCGAAAGATGGTTTCGACCTCGCGGTCGTACCACTCCTGCGAGAAGTACACCTCGGGCGGCAGAGGAGACGCCTGCTCGATTGGCTTACGAGTTTCCTCGTATCGCTCCGGCGAAAAGATCGTTCCCGTCATCTCGGACCTCCTCAGAGCCCAACGTACCGCGTGCCCGCCAAGCACTCCAGTTGACGCCGCCGTCGAGTTGTCAGGCGTCGGACGGTTGTCTTCCGGTGAGGCAGTAGTGGAGTCCGGCTGGATCCGACAATGCGGTCCAGAACTCATGGGTCACAACCAACGACGCTCCGGCCGCGATGTGCCGTTCGGTAAGCACCGCCACATTCTCACCACATGAGATGTCGAGGTGCGCTCGAGCGCCGCCGGCGTCATCCGCTCCGAGCCGCTGGATGAGTAGCCGCAACGGTAGTTGACCAGGTTGTGCGAATGACCTGAACTCGGGGAGTTGTGGCGGGTTGACGGCCCATCCGGTGAGTTGCGACCAGAACGCGACATCGTCATCGAAGGAGCTGTACGGAACGTCGAGGCAGATCTGGTCGACCATGTGAGGAAGGTCGGGATCAATAGCAGCTTGGCGTTGCGACTCACCGGAGAACGGCACCAGGCAGAAGGGCACACCGCCGGGCGTTCGCAGCACCGCGTGACCGGAATTGGCAACCAGCTCGGCGCCGGCCGCCAGAGCTAGCTCGGTGGCAGCTGCTATGTCATCAACCAACAAGTCGAGGTGCACCGACGGTGGGCCGTTCTCGATGCGCTGCAGTTCGAGGTGCATGTCACCGTATGCCGGTCGAAGGTGGATGAACTCCGGGTGATCTGGATGTTGCGGGCCTAATTCCGACGCGGTTATGTGTGCCCAGAACGAAGCAGCCGTGGCGAAATCCCGAGCCGGAATGTCGATCACAGCCTGGACCCATCTTGCATTGAGCGTGCTCACCGAGCCCCCAGTCCTTCAGTGCCGATCAAGGGGATTTTAGATCGGCGCACCCGGCTTGGCGGGCAGGTTGAGCTCAAGATCGAGGCGTGGTTTCCAGAAAGGCCGAAAGAGTTCAATCTTGGGGCACCGATCCATCACCACTTTGAGCCCGGCCGCCTCGGCCAACGCCGCCGCGGCGTCGTCGTAGACGCTGATCTGGCCCCAGAGGACGTTCGCCCCAACGGCTATCGCCTGCTCGGCAATACCGTAGAGCTCCTCCTTGGGGCGGAAGACATCGACCATGTCGATCGGCCGGTCGATTTCTTCCAGCGAGCGATATACCTTGAGGCCTCGAATCTCGGTGGTCTTCGGGTTGGGTGTCACCGGCAGAATCTCGTACCCGATCTCGCTTAGTTGACGGAGCACGCCGTAGCTGAACTTCGTCTTGTCGGCGCTGGCTCCAACCATCGCGATGGTCTTCACCGAGCGCAGTATTGCCGCCAGGTAGTCGGGCTCGTAGTGATAGCGGTGTTCGATTTCCTCGGCGATTTCAAGGTCGGCCTCAGCCATTGGAACTCTCCTGGTTGTTCGACTCAAGCGGAGTGGCGATGTCGGGTTTCAGCTCGTGAGGTTGGAGTGGATCGAAGAACGGATTGCGGTACAGCTTGTCGTGGCTTTCGACTCCGACTTCCAGCGTGCAATCCGACAGCGGTCGAGCCACACACAGCACCACGTAGCCATTGGCGATCTGCCTGTTGTTCAACGCCACCTGCTCCGACTGATCCACCTTGCCTGCTGTGAGCTTGGCGGCGCAGGTGATGCAGCCGCCGTAGCGGCAGCCGTAGGGAAGATCAACGCCGTGCTCCTCCAACGTGTCGAGCAGCGGCCGATCGGCGTCAACCTCGAGGCTGAGCCCGCCTTGATTGGCCACGGTGACGGTCACGGTCGAGGGGGCCATCAGAGCCAGATGTCACTGGTGCAGTCGCCGCCCGGATACCGGGTTTCGTGGCAGCGGCTCGGTCCGTTGGGCTCCTGGCCAAAGTCAACTATGAAGTCTTCGTTGATCGTCATTCCGCCGTTTTCCACGTCGCAGTCGATCATCACCATCACCCCTCCCTTGGTACGGATTTCGGGGTAGAACTGGTTGTCCCAGGTTGAGAACAACGATGTGGTCACGTAGAGCCGCTTGCCGTCGAGCGAGAGCTGGAACATCTGCGGGCCGCCGGCCATCTCAACGCCGTTCACCACAGGGGCTTTACCGAGGAGACCGCCCATCCACACCTGGCCGGTCAACACCGGGTTATGGGGGTCGCTGATGTCGTATTGGCGCATGTCACCGTGCAACCAGTTGTTGATGTAGACGTACTTATCATCCATCGACACGAGCAGCGCCGACATCACGCCGGGCAACGGGATCGGCCATTCCGGGTGCAGTTCGTTGTCGACGTCGACGGCCTTCTCCCACTGCCAGACATCATCCTCGCCCTTCCAGAAATGGATCATGTTTGAACTCAGCGCGGCGCAACAAAAACCATGGGTGCTGTCGGGATTGTGGAGGAACTTCACCTCAAGCGGCAGTAGTCCATCCTCACCCAGATACATAGTTTGGATGGGCTCGCGCTTCTCAAAGTCCCAAACGTGCAGGCGGCGCCCGTACTTGAGGTGTCCCACTTCCTCGAGGTCAAAACCCGGCATGAAGGTGTTTGGCGCCGCCCACTCTGAGCTGATCATGGCGTTGTGTCGGGGCTGATACCAGAAGTCGTAGCCGAACGGGATGTCTCCCATCGATGTCTCCCAACGTCCCACGATCTCAAAATCCTCGTTGACGTGGAGATAGCCGCCCGGAGCGTCGCCCTTGGCGTCGCCAAGGAACGAGATGATGATCTCCGATCCGAGGCAATGCACGGTGTGGGGACCCGACAGGTTGGTCTTGGCCTTGATTTCGTCACCGTCGATGATCGTGTGTAGGCGGGGTGCGCGCGGGTTGGTGGCGGTGTCGACCACGTAGATGTTGTTCGAGCGCACGCCGGGCAGCAGCAGGTACTTGCGGCTCATCGAGGCGTCGCCGTGACATGACGAGCAGGCGTTCCAACCCGTGTGGTGCAACTCGTCGCCGATACCGGGCATCTCGAGGCGGTGAATGACCTGCGAATAGGTTGGACTCTCCGGATCGGCATCGACGGTGGCCAGGTAATCGGGCTTCTGTATGCCGGTGCCGGTGTAGAGAGCCACGGTGTAGAGCAAGGTCTCCCTCGGGCCCTGTATGGCATCGGACGGACTGGCGTATCCCGGGCCGCAACAGCTGCTTTCGGTTTCCAACGTTTCTGCCTTCCAGATGCTTGGCGTTCGACTTTCGAGCTCCCCGAAGATTATCGTATAATGACACAGCAGCTCTCGTAAAGTGAGACTCCAACTCGCGAGCTGGAGACTCCGACGAGAGAACCAACGAGTGATCCGACGAGTGATATAGAAAGGACCAAGACACCAGTGCACCTTGAACGGCTGACGCTGATCTTGGAGATCGTGGGGCACATGGGCGAAGCGACCGTGGCCGACATCTGCGCTCACTCCGACCTGCCCAAGCCCACCGCATACCGTCTGGTAGGAGACCTATCCGACGCCGGACTGCTTGACCCGGTTGGTCGAGGTCGCTACGCCGTCGGCAATCGTCTTCGGCGAATCACCGAAGCCG
The DNA here is from genome assembly GCA_965216355.1 of Acidimicrobiales bacterium. Classification (GTDB taxonomy): domain Bacteria; phylum Actinomycetota; class Acidimicrobiia; order Acidimicrobiales; family SZUA-35; genus JAHELU01. The sequence goes on along the minus strand of CBDCFR010000013.1, from coordinate 3,395,540 downwards.
ACCAGTCCGATCAGGCCCTGCTCGACACCATCTCGCCTGTTCTTCGTCAAGCGGCCCAGGAACACGGGGCAACGTTTTTCCTGTCTCGCCAACGCGGCAAGGCAGTTGAGATCATTCATGCCGAAACACCCGACACCGGCGTGTCGTATCTGCATCCCGGTTTGGGCAGACGACCACTCCACGCCTGCTCCTGCTCAAAGGCGGTGGCTGCCTTCTCCCCCGACGTCGGCACCACAGTGACCGGGCGGCTGAAGGCCTACACCGAGTTCACCCTCACCGATCCGTCCGATCTTCACGCCGAGTTTGAACTGATCCGGAAACGAGGCTACGCCGAGTGCGTCGAGGAGATCGAGCGCGGCATCTGTTCGGTGGCGGCCCCGGTCGGACCGGCCGGCGAACCGCCGACGCTCTCGATCGGCGCCACCGGCTCCACCCGAGTGTTCACACCGGACTTTCGGGCCGTCACCGGCGAGCTGTTGATCCGTTTGGCCGACGATTTAGCTCATCGGCTTGGATGGGCCGAAACCAACACCGACACCAACAACACAGCACAGGAGTCCGCATGACCAATGGCGTTCCGGCAACCAAGACGCCGGAAGAGTTTGGCTTTGGCACCCAGATAAGGAAATCACCGTATTTCGACGCCACCGTCCGCTGGGGGGCGACCGGATTCTCGGTCTACAACCACATGTATATCCCCCGAGACTTCGGCGATCCGGTCCAGAACTTCTGGAACCTCGTCAACGACGCCATCCTGTGCGACGTGGCCGTGGAACGCCAGGTGGAGATCACGGGGCCTGATGCAGCCCGATTCACTCAGATGCTGACGTGCCGTGATCTGTCTTCGATGGCGGTCGGCCAGTGTAAATACATTCTGATCACCAACGCCGAGGGTGGCATCATCAACGATCCCGTGCTGCTGCGACTGGCCGAAAACCACTTCTGGATCTCACTGGCCGACAGCGACGTGCTGCTCTGGGCTCAAGGTGTAGCCGTGAACTCCGGAATGGACGCAACGATCGTCGAGCCCGATGTATCGCCTCTTCAGCTCCAAGGGCCGAAGTCCGGGCAGATCATGGAGGCATTGTTCGGACCATCGATCAACGATCTCAAGTACTACTGGCTGCGTGAACTGGTGCTCGACGATATTCCGCTGGTCATCTCCCGGACTGGATGGTCGAGCGAATTGGGCTACGAGCTCTATCTACGGGACGGATCACGTGGTGAGGAACTGTGGGAGCGAATCATGGCAGCCGGGCAACCCTTCGGCCTGCAACCGGGCCACACTTCGTCGATCCGACGCATTGAGGGTGCGATGCTCTCGTACCATGCCGACGCCGATATCCACACCAATCCATTTGAGCTTGGACTTGACCGATTGGTCTCGCTCGATACCGACATCGACTTCATCGGCAAGGAGGCGCTGAAGCGCATTCGGCGTCAGGGGGTTGTCAGAAAACAGGTTGGGTTGGAGATCGGCGGCTCGCCATTAAGTGGTCCGAATACATCCTTCTGGCCGATTACGGTAGGGACCCATACCGTCGGCAAGGTCACATCGGCCGTGTACTCACCCCGGCTCGACAAGAACATCGCGCTTGCCATGGTCTCGCACGAGTGCAGCGAGATCAACACACAGCTGGAGGTTGTGACGGCCTCGGGTCCAATCACGGCAACGGTGGTCGAGCGACCGTTCTTTGATCCAAAGAAGTCACTGGCTACCCGGTGACAGCCGACAATAATTTGGCGGTCCTACCTAACCGAGATCGTCAGTGATTTCGGCCTGCAACCGTTGGCGCAATTCTCGCTTGACGACCTTCCCGTAGTTGTTGGTCGGAAGCGAATCGACAAACCTGTAGTCTTTCGGCCGTTTGTATCGAGCGATGCGATCAAGGCAGAGCCGATCAAGCTCGCTGGCTGCGGGCGGGTCCGCGGGGTTCGAGGCCACAACGAACGCGACAAGGGCCTCACCCCATTCGGGATCGGGTTTGCCCACGACAGATACTGCTGTCACAGCCGGAGACTGAAGAAGAACTTCCTCGACCTCGCGGGGATATACGTTCATTCCTCCGGTGATGACCAAGTCCTTGGATCGATCATGAAGCGTGAGATATCCATGGTCGTCGAAACTCCCTATGTCGCCGGTGTGAAGCCAACCACCGCGTAACGTGTCGGCGGTAGCATCGGTCTGGTTCCAGTAGCCGGACATTACGACGTCACCACGAACAGTAATCTCGCCAAGCTCACCTGTCGGCACGACACGGCCGGCGCTGTCGACCACTCGTACATCCACATCGGTACGAGTGGTTCCGACACTTCCCAAACGATCCCGCCATCGAGGATGATCGGTGTCGGCGTGGTCGGCTTTCGAAAGCGCAGTGATGGTCATTGGCGCCTCACCCTGCCCATAGATCTGGGCGAGACGGGGGCCGAATACGTCGAGTGCCACCTCAAGGTCGGCAACATACATCGGGGCGCCGCCGTAGATGATGGTCTTGAGCTTTGAGAGATCGGCCGCCTTGACCGAAGCCGAAGCCGCCAGCCGGTTGACCATTGTCGGGGCGGCGAAGAACGACAGGCCCGACCAGTGTTCGATCAGCGCCGCAATCTCGTCGCTGTCGAGACCACCGCTTCCGGGTATGACGCTCGTGGCTCCACGAGCTACATGTGGTAATCCATACATTCCTGAGCCGTGCGACAGTGGGGCGGCATGCAGGACGCTGTCACCGAAGTCGACCTGGTCGATGTCGGCAAAGTAGCTCAAGGACATCATGAGCAGGTTTCGGTGGCTGAGGGTGGCTCCTTTGGGCTGTCCGGTGGTACCGCTAGTGTAAAACAGCCAGGCCGGATCCTGCGGTGCTCGATCCACCAAGGCCATGGGTGAAGCAGTCAGGAGCCGAGCCCACCGCTCCCCCGGCGCAGAAATCACGGCCCGCAGGCCCGGCACCGTTCCGATAAGCGATTCAACGTCGTCGCCGTGTTTGTCATCGACAACCGCCACCGTCGATCCGCTCTGATCGAGGATGTAGGCGATTTCGTCGCGGTGAAGGCGGGCGTTGATGGGAACGGCCACCAGCCCCGCATGCCAGATCCCAAAGAAGGCTTCCAAGTACTCAGGTCGATTGTCCATCACGATGGCGACCCGGTCACCAACGTCAAGCTGGAATTCGTGGCGGAGTCCGCAAGCGATGGCAGCCGTCCGGGTAGCCAGTTCGCGCCAGTCGGCATGAACTCGGTCGCCGTCGGCGATGGCAGGATGGTTCGGCAGGCGCACGGCGTTGCGTTCGATCCAGAGTGCAAGATTCATTCAACAACTTTCGCCGTGATGACCCAGCCCGGGGTTTGCGCAACCTCGAACACGATTATCGATGAAAACGGTTTGTCTTGATATCGCTCGAAATCGGAGGCACGGCGGTCGGCCAGGTCATCGCTGTGCCGGCGCCGCCGTCTTCGACCCGCCGACGTACGGCTCGGGCCCCTCCAATCTACGCAGCATTCACCTGTGGCAAAATCTCGTCGTTGAGCTGACGCAGATCTTCCAGCGTTTTGGAAGTCGGCACGTCGGCAAACGGCGGCCAGATCAACGGCATGGTCATCCCGGCACCCTTCAGGTCGATGAGGTTCTGGGTTATCTGATCGGCCGTCCCGGCCAGCAGATTCGTGAGCTTACCGTTTCGGGTTTGATCGGTGGGCTCGTCGGTGATGACGAACCAGCACATGCTGGAGATTTCCAGGTCGTCCACGGTGTGGGACCCCTCAAGCTTGTCGAGTTCCTCACCGATCGCCGTCACCCATTCGGTAAGTTCCTCCGGCGTGTCCTGGATTCCGATCCAGCCGGCCAGGTTGTATTTGGCAACCCGCTTCGCCGATATCTCCGGATTTCGTAGGCCACTCATGAAGATCGGCGGATGAGGGTCCTGAATCGGCTTATGCCCGAATCCGCAGGCGTCAAAGTCGGCGAACTCGCCGTGGTATTCGAAGAGGTCGTTCGTCCAGATTCCTTGGCAGATTTCGATGGTCTCGCGCACGTGCTTGTGTCGCTTTGGAAAGATGTGCGCCGCGCTCGCCGCTGCGAATTCTTCGGGCATCCATCCCGATCCGATACCGACGTTTACCCGGCCGTTTGAAAGGTGGTCAACGGTGGCGATCTCGGCTGCGAACACGCCGGGCGAGCGATAGGGCGTGTCGGTGATGCTCATCCCGATTCGACACTTCGAGGTCTTGGCCGCCAGCCACGGAATCAAGGGCCATCCCTGGTACCACTGCCCGCGGGCGGAAACCGGAAGCTGTTTGGGGAACTGTTCCATCATCCCAAACGAGTATTGCAACTCCTCGCGATCGGACGCTTCAGGTACGACGATGCGGTCGAGCGTCCAGATCGAATCGAACTCGAGTTCCTCCGCCAGCTCGGTGAGGTCCTCTAGTTCCTTCACGGTTACGTGGTCCCGGAAGTTCGGCAGGTACAGCGCCAGTTTCATGTCGGCCATGATCGGTTCCCCCTCTGAGGTTGTGGTGAGATCTTTGGTGTGGCGCCAGCGGCGGCGCCACATCGGAGACATTAGGGAACGAGTCTCGGGCTTCGAACAACGTCGTCTCAATTTTCGATCAACGATAGGAAGCGGTTTGCCGTCGGAGACTAAGCTCGATTCATGGACGAGCGACGTCGAGTGCTCGTCGTAGACGACGACGAAGGGGTGCGCACCGGGGTCACCTGGGCGCTGGAAGCCGATGGTTTTGCTGTTGACGCCGTGGGTGACGGAGTCGAGGCGCTAAACGTACTTGAAACCTCGCCGCCGTCTCTGGTCATACTCGACCTGTCGCTGCCCGGCGTGGGAGGACTCGACATTCTGCGGAGGCTCCGAAGCGGTGAGGAGCAGGCGCAATGCACCCGACTCCCCGTCATTGTTTTGTCGGGCCGCGACGGCGAGACGGATCGTATCATCGGCCTCGATCTGGGGGCCGACGACTATCTGGTCAAACCGTTCTCACCAGCGGAATTGGCCGCCCGAGCCCGTTCGTTGCTTCGCCGAGCGACTGCGTACGCCACGATCGATCCGTCCCCGTTGACGCCGGCTGGTCGCGGCGTCGAAATCGATCCGGTCGCTCGCGATGTTTGGGTCGACGGCACACCTGTCGAATTGGCGGCCAAGGAGTTCGATCTTCTCGCGTACTTCATGGATCACCCCCGCCGTGCTTTCACGAGGGACGAGCTTCTCGATGCGGTCTGGGGCAGTCAAGCCGGTTGGCAGACTCCGGCCACGGTTACCGAGCACGTCTACCGACTTCGCCAAAAGATCGAGGCCGACCCGGGTCGACCAAACCATCTCCGTACGGTGCGCGCTGTGGGCTATCGGTGGGAGTCCTAGGCGTGCTCACCGAACACGACGTGACGGCCGTACTCGATCACCAGACCTCCGTGATGGAAAAGTTGGCATCCGACGCACCTCTCTCACAGGTCCTGGAAACCATTGTCCTCGCCCTCGAAGAGCTTATTCCCGGAAGCCGCTGCTCGGTTCTTCTACTCGATAACAACGGTGTGCTGCGTCACGGGGCGGCACCGAATCTCCCGCCGGAGTACTCCAGTGCCATCGACGGTCTTGCGCCCGGACCCTTGGCCGGCTCGTGTGGAACCGCAGTGCATCTGGGAGAGCCGGTGGTCGCGGCCAACGTATTTCTCGACCACCGCTGGACCGACTTCCGACCCCTGGCTACAACTCACGGCATCGGCGCCTGTTGGTCGAGCCCGATCCGCTCCCGATCAGAAATCGTCGGAACATTTGCGGTGTATGAACGCTCACCCCATGAACCGGATCGCCGCGAACGGGAGCTGGTACGTCGGTTCACCCACCTAGCTTCCATCGCCGTGGACCACGACCGAGCCGCTAGGGAGCGCGAGGCACACCACCGAGCCGACTTGGCGCGGCAATCAGCCGAGTCGGCCAACCACGCCAAGTCGCAGTTCGTAACGTCGCTCAGCCACGAGCTACGGACTCCTCTTCAATCGATCACGGGCTTCTCGGAAAATTTGAAGAACCTTGAATTGTCTCCAGAGCAGCGGCACAAGGCCCTCGACGGCATCGACGGCGCCGCCCGTCACATCCTCGCCATTGTCGATGACGTTCTCGACCTAGCCCGGGTGGAGGCCGGAGCTATGCCGATCCAACTTGAAGAACTGGATGCCCGTGATGTCGCCCGAGCAGGCATCGATCTTCTGCAGCCTCTGGCGGCTCAACGTTCGATCGATCTTGTCGTCAGCGGTCCTGCTCTCTTGGTTGATGCCGACCGACAGAGGCTGAGACAAGTGATCCTGAATCTGGCCTCCAACGCAATCCGCTTTTCGCCAGCCGGGGCATCGGTCGAAATCCGTACGGAGCGGGAGCCGTCCATTGGCGTCGTTCACGTCGTCGATGAAGGTCCAGGTATCCCGAGCGAGCTGCTCGATCGTCTATTCGTGCCCTTTGACCGCCTCGGCGCCGATGCCGGACGAGAAGGAGGGGCCGGGCTTGGACTGGTACTGGCCAGACGGCTTACCGACGCGATGGGCGGCTCGCTTGTGCTCCAAAGCACTGTCGGAAAAGGAACCCATGCCATGGTGCGCCTGCGACCCGCCTAAGAATATCGGTTGACCCACGCCGTGAGCGCCGGCATTGGGTGATAAGAATGTTGAGTCATAGACGGTTTGAACACGAACGAATTGGACGACAGTGATGAGTGACTCAAAGCCCCACACGATCTCACTCAGCGAGTACCGATCGCCTGAACAGGAGCAGGCTGAGAACGGCGCCGACGTGCCCGCGCCTCCGAGCTGAAGATCCAGTCCACTTCAACGAGATCCAAACCGCCGGTCGATACTGGTCGATAACCAAGTACGACGACGTGCGAGCTGTTGACGGCGATTGGAAGACCTTCTCCTCCGCCCAGGGCATTGCCCTGCGTAACAAGAAAGGTTCACCCGTTCCGGAGGGATCAAGACGGACGCACTCGTTCATCTCGATGGATCCGCCGAGCCACACCGAGCAGCGTATTGTTCAACTTCCCATTTGAGGACCGTCGCAAGCTGACTCGCTGGTCCGACATCGTGTTCGCCATTCCTGAGCCGGGAGGCCTGGTGGAGTCGCACGAACAACGCGAGGCCGAGTTCCAGGAGTGTGTTCGCTACTTCGAACGGCTGTGGGAGGAACGAAGAGAGAATCCCGGCTTCGATCTTGTTTCAATGCTGGCCAACGGCGAGGCCACGAAACACCGGCCGACGTCGGAACACCTTGGCAACCTGATCCTCCTGATCGTCGGCGGCAACGACACAACACGCAACACGATGTCGGGCAGTGTTTACGGACTCAATAAATACCCCGATCAGTACGACAAGCTCATAGCGCAACCTGATCTTGTGACCAAGATGGTGCCGGAGATCATTCGCTGGCAAACACCACTCCCCTACATGTGCCGCACCGCGACGCGAGACACCGAGATCGGCGGCAAGCAGATCCGCAAGGATGACCAGGTTCTGATGTGGTACGTCTCGGCCAACCGCGACGAAGACATGTTCGGAGCCAACGCCGACGAGATCGACATCGAGCGCGAAAACGCCGACCGGCACCTGTCGTTCGGCTACGGCATCCACTTCTGCATGGGTAGCCGGCTAGCCGAACTCCAACTTCGCATTCTGTGGGAAGAGATTCTGGATCGGTTTGAGCGAGTCGAGGTGCAGGGCGAACCGGAACGAACCCTGTCTTCCTTCGTGAAGGGCTACACCTATCTGCCGGTCAAGGTGACACGTAAGTAAGCGGGCCCTCGGCCGCCGGCTAGATACTGAGATCCAGCCGGTTGTAGTCGGCGAGTTCACGCCTCGCTGATTCATCGAATCGCACGTCCTGACCCGCCAGCGGTTCGTAGACGAACGAGATCTCCTCGGGATAACGCTGGCGTCGAGCATCAATCCCCCACCCGATAACACGGGCGCGCTGGGCGATTCGGTCTTCGTCAAGCAACCCAACGTCACCGTGTATGCCACTACCGATCTGTCCGAGCACCGCCGCTCGACGGTGAAAGCCCATATTGATGGTGACGCGGGTGTCAGGGCTGGTGTTGGCGAACGAGCCATGAACGGCCTGGCGATTGACGATGGCTACGTCGCCCGGCGCACAGACGAGGGGCACGGCCTCGGGAAGTAGATCCGACCCCGCGTCGGCCACCATTCCGGCAATGTCAACTGTTCGCATCTTATGAGTACCCGGTAGCACCCACACCCCGTTGGCCGGAGTACAGCCAAACACCTGACCCATGAGATTGAAGCCGTGGGTCCCCTGATCCCAGTCGGGAGACTCCCAGTGGGTGACCCCGTCCCGGTGCCACGCAACGGATGGTCCAACGCCCGGATCTTTAATGAACAGCACCTCGTTGAACGGCGTGAAGTCCCTTCCGTTGATGGCGGCAGCCACGGCTAAGAGATCCGGATGCCCGTACACCCGGAGGCAGGCATCGCTGAACTGCAGAGATCCTTGGATCACGTACACCACTTCGTTCGGCGCGTCGACCGCAACCTCAGGCTCATGCATCTTCACCGGATGACGGCCATGAGCGCGGGCAGTTCCGCCGAGTGGATCGGAAAGTGTCCTGGCCCAAACCACATTTTGACCTTGAAGACCAACCCCGATGGCTTGGTTGCCGTCGTGATCGACGTCGGCACCGCGCCGGATAGGAAGCCGACGGCGCAGGCGTTCAAGGTCGGCTCTTATCTCGGCGAGCTCGTCGTCCTCAAGCACGCTCTCGAAAATGTAGAAGCCGTAACGCCAGTAGGCCTCCCGAATGTCCGGAGCAAGAGCGCCGCTGCCCACAAAGCGCAACGGACCTCGATTGGGAAGAGCCAAAGCCCGACGTTCACCGTCGGCAAGATAGTCCGAGAACTTCTGCGCTGTGGTCATCAGCGATTCTCGCACGGCGTTCCGAGGACGTGCAATGTGACCGTCCCAGGCGCAGGCGGAGACCGCACCTCACCGGAAGGGTCGAAAAGCTTCGGAGGCACTGATCACATCCACGTCGAACTCCTCCGCAAGATCGGCAAGAAAGTCCGTCACTAGTCGGACTCTTCTCGGGTCAAGTCCGGCTGTCGGCTCGATCAGAATGAGCCGCGAGAACGGGCGAGAGAATAGGAGGACAAGCCCGGCAATCTGAAGCTCACCGCGACTGAAGTGCCAGGTGCGTTTGTGGAGCAGATCTTCGGCATCGAGCAGATCAACCACAAAGTCGGCGAGTGGTGGCGGCTCGGCAAGACCATGAGCCGCCGCCAGTGCGACTGCTTGCTCCGCAAGTGTGCAGTCGCCGTCGAGAACCGGCGGAGATTCCAGTGATGAAGTGCCGGGATCCTCCCTTACCGTTGGCGCATCCAGCCACTTCGCGTCTTGTCGGCTTGGCCAGATTCGAAGAGTCACAGCATCAGTCTGCAGGATTTCCTGCCGACTCCTGGTGGGCGGCTCTACGTCAGCGGGAGGACGATCCGGGTTCCCCGCTCGGTCGACTCGATCTCAAGTTCGGGACAGATGCCCTTCATGATCATGTAGCCCCGGCCGCGCTCATCAAGATGAGATCTCGTTGACTGTGCCTCGGACAAGTCGAACCCACCACCAACATCGTCAACCGTGAGGACGCCTTCATCGAGATCCAGCCCGACAACGACCAGTTCATCGGAGTCGAGCCGATGGTGGGCTTCGATCGCGTTTGTCACTGCTTCGGTGACGGCCACAAGAATCAGGCTGAGGCGGTCGGGCTTCAGACGATCTGCAAGGGCAACGGACAGCTGATCCCGTAGCGGTGCAAGTTCACCGACGTCCGGGGGTAGGAGAAACGACCGATCGGCTTGATCGGTGATCGATGTGCGCTGTTGACGCTCGACGACTCCGTCTTCAGATCCCATAGCTTCCTTGTTCAGAATATCAATGCATGTGTTCCGACCTTGATCCACCAGGTGAAATGGACCGTAACTGGGCCGACTCGGTCAATCGGGCTCCGAGACCACCCCGCTGTTCAGTTTCTACCCCTGTGCCGGATGGGTTAAACATCACTCGACTGCCACGGAACATAAGCTGTCTATGGAACGGGTGTTGTGAGGCCGGAGATAGCCTAAGCTTTGCCCATGGGTGTCGCCCGCCCGAGAGGGTCGCAGGTCGGGGATCCGAGTCGGTTGGCGGCGTTGGACCGCACGGGCCTACTCAACTCCGGTCCGGAAGAGTCGTTCGAGCGGCTTGGAGCATTGGCCAAACGTTTGACCGGTGCATCAGCGGCGTTGGTAAGCCTCGTCGCCGCCGACAAGCAGCATTTCAAGTGTTGCCTCGGGCTGCCTGAACCATGGAACCAAGCCAATGAGACGCCGCTCTCGCACTCAATCTGTCAGTTTGTGCTCGACAGCCACGAGCCTCTGGTCATCTCCAACACCGCAACCGACTCTCGATTGATCGACAACGGCGCAGTCACCGAACTCGCCGCTGCGGCCTACCTTGGGATTCCGTTGCTGGGACCTGGCGGCGAAATCCTCGGTAGCTTCTGCGTGATTGACACCAGCCCACGCGAGTGGACGGAGGAAAACATCTCCGTGATGGCCGATCTGGCTGCGTCGGTGATGGCTGAGATCGAGCTACGTGAGGTTCTTCATGAGCGGCGAGATCACACGGCGCTCCTAGCCCGCAGCGAATCGCGCCTTCGCTCGATGATGGATGGTTTGTCGATTTTCGCCGGGTTTCTTGATACCGACGGAACCGTACTGGAGGCGAACTCCGCACTGCTCGATTCGGCTGGTCTCAAACGCGAAGACGTCCTGGGAGCACGCTTCTGGGACTGCTACTGGTGGTCGTGGTCGTCTTCGGTCCAGGAGCAAATTCACGCTGCCGTCCGACACGCCGCCGACGGTAACCTCTGCCGATTCGACACTGAACTTCGGCTGTCAGCCGACCGTGTCGTGACCGTGGACTTCCAGCTGGCGCCAGTAACCGAAGACGGCGAAGTCGTTCGGCTGATCCCGTCAGCGCTCGATATCACGGCGAGGAAACACTCCGAGCGCGAGCTTCAGCAAATGGCCTTCATTGAGGCCCGCCATCGCCGACGAGCGGAGGATCTTCTTGCTCTAACGAGATCGTTAAGTTCGGCCGCCAATGTTGACGAAGTCGGCGATGCCGTCGTGTCATTTGGAGCTCGAATCGTTGATGCCGGCACTTGCAGCTTAGGTGTCACCGAAGACGAGACCGTCCTGAACGTTCGCTCAAATGGGGGCCTTGATCCTGCCGAGCCAAGCCGTTGGGCCGCTACCACCTGCGACGGTTCCACACCGTTGAGTGCGGCCGTCGTTGACGCCGAACCGAAACTACTGACCGATCTTGACCAGATCCGGGTCCGGTTTCCAGCCGTCACGTGCGAGTTCGAGACGGTGGGCCTGAGGTCGGCCGCAGCGATCCCGATCCCGCAAGGGGGCGCAGCGGTCGGGTTCGCCTGGAGCGACGACACGACGTTCGACCACACGACAGTTGACACCCTTGAACTGATCGCGGAGCTGGTGGGCAACGCGTTGCAGCGGGCCGCGGATCAGGAACGTGACCGACGGGTGGCGCAGCGTTTACAGCGCAGCCTGCTTCCTGTTGAGCTACCCACCATTCCCGGGGTGACACTGGCCGCTCGATACGAAGCGGGCGGCTCGGGCCTCGACATCGGAGGCGACTGGTACGACGTAGCAGCACTTGATCGAGACCGCTGGGTTCTCGCCGTCGGTGACGTGGTTGGACGCGGCCTCAACGCTGCCACCGTGATGGGCCGATTACGAACGGCATTCGCCGTAACCGCTCACAACACCGCTCACCTTGGTCGCCTCGTAGATCGGTTTGATAACGTGGCGTCCGATATGGGCAGCGGCCGATTCAGCACGATGGTTGCTGCAGAGTTTGTACCGGAGACCGGTTCTTTGTCCGCCGTTCTCGCCGGTCACCCGCCGGCATTCATTCGCCGTCGAGGCGGGACCATTGAGAGACTCGGCGGTAGCGGCCGACCGATCGGCATCGTTCATGGCGAAGACCGAGTCGTGGTGACGAGCACGCTTAGTGCGGGTGACGCACTGCTCCTGTATACCGACGGCCTGATTGAGCGGCGCTCAGAACCCATCGATGAGGGGCTCAAGCGTCTTGAGGTGGCGCTCGCCGGAGTCGATCCCACCGATGGCAACGCGGCCTGTGATCGAATCTTGTCGGCGATGGCCCCCGACGACGAAGACGACGTGGCCCTGCTTTTGATGACCGTCAACCAGCCAAAGAGCTGAGCTGCCCGATCAGTACGTCGGCGTGTGGCGCTTCGGCGCCCGCTTCAGCAGTGATCCAAGGCGGACCTGCTCCCGGTTCCCCTCAGGATCGATCGCCAGGATCACCAGTTTCTCATCGGCCAGCTCCAGAGCCACCTGCAGGCACGCACCACAGGGGAAGGTCAATTCGCCTTCGGTTCGTTTCGCACACAGGGCCAATGCCAACGGCTCAACGCCATTGGTCACGGAGGAAAAGAGCGCTACTCGCTCAGCGCACATCGCCAGACCTAGAGAAACGTTTTCCACCAAGACGCCCGAGACGATTACGTCGTCTTCGTCCAATCGACGCCGGCGGCCCAGCACCGCAGCACCCATCAGAAAGTCGGAGTACGGGGCGTAGGCGTTGTCACGGGCGGACACCGCCGCAGTGGCCAGGCGATCGAGTTGAACGTCGGTGAGATCAATCATGTCACGTTGGTACCCCCGAGGCGCACGAGATAAACCTCACAACACATCTCGCGATGTCAACCAGCCGAAGTCGGCCGGAGCAGTCTCCAACCGACTCACCACCAGAAGCGTTGCATCATCTCGAAGGTCGGGCCCGGTTATGGCAAGGAGGTCCTCGACAATATCTCGGGCCACATGATCTCGGGCCACATGACCTGGGGCCGTGTGCTCACGGCCGACATTCTGGCGAAGTCGTTCACCTAGCGCGTCCTGGAACCGTTGTTCACCGACGGCCAAGCCGCTGTCGGCCGCCGCGTTCTCCACGATACCGTCGCTATAGAGAACGATCGACTGGCCTGGTTCGAGCGTAAAGGAGCGGATTACAGGCTCACTTCCGTTTCCGTTCAGGACGAGGCCAAGAGGGAGAGCCGGAGTGAGCTGTAACTCGGACACACCAGTGTCGTCGATGACGAGTGGTGGCAGGTGGCCGGCCGATAGCCATTCGCCTTGGCCGGAGTCCATATCGAGTTGCACCATCACGGCACTCACAAAATCATGCTCGGCCCCGATGGCACCCAAAGCTCGCGCCACCTCGTCGGCGATCGCTCGAAGGTCTTGGCCGTTCCGACGAGCCCGTCGCATCGCTCCTGAGGCGACGGTCGCCGTCGTGGCCGCCTGTAGACCATGTCCTCTGGCGTCGACGACGGCAAGAAACAGCGATCTTCCGTCTAGCGAATAGTCGTACACGTCTCCGCCGGTGTCGTAGGCCGGTTCGACGGCGGCTGAAAGGGTGAAGCCCGGCATGCGGAATTGACTCGGCGGCAAAAGCTGCCACTGCATCTCCGCCGGCAGTGACATTGCCTCGGTCCGCTGTCGGGCCGAGACCGTGTCGGTGGTGGCCTCGCTGGCCCGCACGGCGCCGGCGAGTGCGTTGGCTAGACGATCGAGGGTTGTGCCAGGCACCGATTCCCCCGGCGCATCCAAAACAGCTATCCCAAGGTCGTCACCCTGTAGACGAACTTCTTTCCATTGGCGTCGTTCCATATCGACACGCAGGTCGGAACGGGACAAACTCCGACCGTCGCCGACTCTGGTCAAAACGCGGCGCTGATGGTCCCACAGCCAGACATCGAGAATCCATTGATCGGGTAGCAGCTGACGAAGGGCGGAAAGAGCATCGGACAAGGGAAGGCGAGCACATATCGCAAAAACCGACGTCCAATCCCGCTCATCCAGCGTGGTCACAACGATCTCACCGCCCCTCGGGTTTCGCAGCGCAAAGCGTTCCGAGCGCATACACTAATCGAGTGCACACGGGCTTCGCGGACCTTGAGGGGCCGATAATCCAGTGGAGATGGAGTCGGCTTGACTGATTCATCATCATTGAGGCTCGATACCGTCACCAATTCCGACCGAGTTGTCGTCATTGTGCGCGGTGACGTCGATGCGGTGACCGCGCCCCAGCTGCAAGCGGTGATAGACACACTTGGTGAAGATACATCCATTGTCGAATTGGACTTCACCGAGCTGGATTTTCTTGACTCCACGGGTGTTGGGGTGATCGCAGCTGCCCTACGGCGGCTGGAGCTGGTCAACGGCAAGCTTGTACTGAGTTCGGTCTCAGCCTCAGTGAAGAGGTTGCTGTTCATTACCAATCTCCTCCCTTACGTTGAGATACGAAGTGAGCGCAATTGAGGCCTACCCCGAACTCTCCGATCTAAACGTAGAAATTCAACCCAAGCGTCGGTTGGGATGAGCCGATCACAGTAACCAGCGCGAACATTTCCAAGATCGCGCTGAGTTTAGGCGTGCCGGCGCCGGGGTACGTATCTGATATGGACTCGGCAAGTAAACCGGAATCACCCAATTCGACCCAGACTGTTCTTGTCTTGGGAGCCAGCGGCTACGTCGGAGGGAGACTGATCCCGGAGTTACTCGACGGCGGTCACAGGGTTCGCTGCGTAACCAGGAACCCAAAGACTCTGGTTGGACGACCTTGGTCGGCCGCAGTGGACGTTCACGAAGCTGATCTGCTCGAGCAGGACAGTCTCGGCGATGTCTTCGCCGGCATCGACACGGTCTATTACCTGGTACACAGCCTTGGCACCGGTCCTGGCTTCGAGGAGCGAGAGCGGCGGTGCGCCGCCAACACACGAGAAGCAGCCGAAGTCGCGGGAGTCCGCCACATCATCTACCTCAGCGGTCTAGGAGAGGACGATGGATCGCTGTCGCCGCATCTACGTAGTAGACATGAAGTCGGCCGTGAGCTGGCATCCGGTCCAACGCCGGTGACCGAATTGCGGGCCGCGGTCATTCTCGGATCAGGAAGTGCATCATTCGAAATGCTGCGGGGGCTCGTGGAGATATTGCCCATGATGGTGACTCCTCGCTGGGTGCAGAAGACTTGCTGCCAGCCGATCGCCATTGTCGACGTCTTGGCCTATCTCACCGACGTTCTCGGTCGAGATGATCTCGACGGTGTGTTCGAGATAGGCGGTGCCGACGTCGTGACCTACGGCGAGATGATGCAGGCTTTCGCTGAGGTAGCCGGCCTCCGGTCCCGAGTGATCCTCCCCGTGCCCGTACTCTCTCCCGGCCTGTCGGCCAAATGGGTTGATCTGGTTACGACACTCCCGGCTTCGCTCGCCACCGAGCTTGTTCTGGGGCTCCAAAACGATGTGGTGGTAACCGACCGACCCATCAGCTCGGAGATTCCCCGGGACGTTCTCGACATACGAACCGCTCTGGAGGCGGCGCTGTCGGCGGTTCAGGATCTCGATATCCCCACCCGGTGGGCCGCCGTCCCCACGGCGCGCTCTGCGGCCATCCCTCGCCCCTGGGACCCGGACTGGTCCGGCGGCACCGTCTTCGACGACACCCGCTCGGTTCCGGTCAATGCCCCACCGGCCATGGTGATGGATCAGGTGAGACGAGTGGGCGGTGATGAGCGCTGGTACGGCTACAACCTATTGTGGTCGCTTCGATCGACGGCCGACGCTCTGATCGGCGGCGTCGGGGGCCGGCGAGGGCGACGTCATCCGTCGGAGCTGGCGGTCGGTGACATCGTGGATGCGTTCGTGGTCCAGGATCTGAATGACTCCAGACTCCTGCTGAGAGCGGAGATGAAGCTACCAGGCTACGGCTGGTTGGAATGGCTCGTACGTCCTAGCGAGACAACAAACGACCCAGCCACGTCGAAACTCACGCTGCGAGCCCGGTTCGTTCCCAGAGGACTGACCGGCCGACTCTACTGGTTTGCGGTCTTGCCGTTTCATGGTCTCGTTTTCAACCGAATGCTTGATGAGATAAGGGATCGCTCCGAATCGGCCGCGTCGTTGCCATCCGGCCGGCGGTCGGCAACCTCGCTATCATCACGCTGACACCTAGTCTCTCCGGAAGGAACAGCGCGTGGATGTTGCGAAGCCTGGTCATCTTGTAGTTCGCTTTCCGGCTCGTCCCGGGTATCTGGCCATTAGCCGGCTAAATGCGACTGCTCTGGCCAGCACAAACGGTTTCAACGTGGATGATCTCGACGATCTTCGTTTGGCCATCGACGAAGCGGTGACGTGGTTGGTCGGCCAAACGGAAACCGAAGAACCGGGGTTACAGCACGATGGCTCTGTGGAGCTGACGATGACGTGTGAGCCGGGCCGCCTCGATATTGTTGGCCACCACTTTTCCGATCGTCGACTCGACGCACCGGAGATGGACGAGTTGGTTCATGCCATCCTGGGCGCCACGGTAGACAGCTACGACACTGGCATCGACGCCGACGGCCACCGCTTCATCTCGCTGGTAAAGCAGACAGTAGGCGATGCCTGAGCGAGATGAGCAGCGCCGCGAAGTGCTGTTCGAAGAGTACGGAGCGACCGGATCGACAGAGGTCCGGAACGAGCTTGTCGAAAGCTACGCGCCATTGGCCATCTATTTCGCCAATCGGTACAGCGGTCATGGCTCCGATGATGCCGACCTTCGCCAGGTGGCCAACTTGGCCTTGATCAAAGCGGTTGATCGATTTGACCCCGAATACGGCGTGGCGTTTTCCACCTTCGCCGGCCGAACGATCAACGGAGAACTGAAACGCTACTTCCGCGATCGCACGTGGACCATGCGGGTACCTCGTGGCTTGCAGGAGGCAGCTATCGAGGTTCGAGATGTTGTTGATGAGTTGACCCTTGAGTTAGCCCGTGCGCCGACGATTTCCGAGATTGCCGGACGGACCGGATTTGACGACGATGTCGTACTGCAAGCGCTTGATGTGCGAGCGTCGTTACGGCCGCAGAGCCTGGACCGTCCAACGTTCGAGGACGAATCCGGGCCTTCGGAGATGTCCGGGCTGGGACAACGGCACCGCAGACTAGAACGGACCGCCGTACTTGTGACCCTCGATCGGCTAATTGCCGATCTCCCCGAACGAGACAGAACCATCATCGATCTGCGGTTCCGTCAAGAAAAGTCGCAGCAGGAGATTGCACGGGAACTTGGTGTGAGCCAGGTGCACGTTTCCCGCCTACTACGACGAATCCTCGAAGAGCTTCGACAGGAGCTTAGGTAAGAACTGATCCGTCGTGACGTGATTCCAAGTCGGCAGCTTTGCCGCTGCGGCGGCTAACCTAACTGCGCACACCTCTATCAGCGGCCGGTTACAAGATGAATGTCGTAGTAAACCAAGATCAAGACACGTTTGTCGCCAACATCATCGGTGAAGTTGACGCCGATAACTGTGATGCATTGCGGGCCGCAGTGCTTGAGCCAGCCGTGGCCTCGTCCAACGTGGTGCTGGACTTGTCGCAGCTGACATTCCTCGACTCCTCGGGGATAAGCGAACTCTTGACAATCAGCGAGACCGTCACCGGCCGAGGTCAACAGTTTGAAGTTCGTAATCCCACGCCAGCAGTTCGCCGGGTTCTCGAAATAACCGGGCTGCTGCAATACTTCGGACTTGAGTAGCCCGCATCCCTGAGTGACGGTCTAGCCGTTTGACTCCAAATGGGAACGCACGAACCACTGAAAGAGTTCGAGTTTTGCCGTTTGGCCGATCAGCAAGTCTTCTGACACAGGGTCGGAATCAGCCAACACCTTCATGGCCAGACGGTGGTCGGTGATCACACCGACGTAGACTTGATCGAGTTCCTCGAGGTGGTTCGCCACCGATGCCCGTCCGAGCGGATAGTCGTTCCAGCTCCGCTGCTCGACAATATGGCCGGGAGTTCCGATGGGTTCTCCGCCGAGTGTGGCGATTCTTTCAGCAATATCGTCGGTCATTTCGCGCACCGCTGCGACCTGCTCATCAAGCATTTCGTGTACGGCGATGAAGTTCGGCCCAATAACGTTCCAATGAATCTGTTTGAGCGCAAGCTGGAGATCGAGAAGGCCGACGAGGCGATCATCGAGGCGGCTAATGGTTTCTTTGACCGCAACGGCGTCGAGAGAATTGGGTTCGAAGCGTGACATGGTAATCATTGACTCCTGGATTTGATGGGTGAATTCGTTTGATAGGCGAGGCGTGGCCGGAGCTACGGCTCGAGAGGACTCAGGGCGATGTCGTCGACAACAGCGGCGGTATCGTCCTCCGGCCCCCGTTGGGTGGAGGGGATGATCCAGATGGGGATCTCCTGCATCACGGCACTCCGGATTAGAGCGTCCACTGCCCGGGCCTGGTGAAACCCGGAGCGCTCCGATGTGGACAGGTCGTGAGCTCCATGTGAGACCCATATACGCTCTTGATCAGCCGGATCATCGTGGATGAGCAACCGCTCAGCGGTTCCGTGAGCCAGCGCATGCACGGTATCTTTCCGCCCATCGACGGCCTTCCCGTGCGACTCGAGGAATCGAAGCTCACGAAGCTCGAGCACGGTGGCCCTGGCCACAACGTCGCTGAGGTGCCGCACTGCTGCGTCGACGAGGTCGTCAACGTCGGTGTAGGCCGGCTCGGCCACCACACGACAGTGGACCGGAAGGATTGAAGCGAGATGGTCCATCAGCTCACCGGTTGTACCGGGTTCTCCACTGATGACAATCAGTTCGGCTCGTACAGCAGCCGCTTTCCGCCCGATGTCATCGGCCAAATCGGATCCAGATCGATCGCTGCGTACCAGCTTGGTGAAATGATCGAGACCGAAAAGGGCGATGTCGGCTCCCGCATCGTCAACCGTTACCAACAGGTGAGACACGCGGCGCTGATCCCACTCCAGCAAAGGTGCCGCGTAAGGAAGGGTGTCGAAAACCGCCAGGTCATGATGAAGCGGCTCTTGTCCGTGGTCGACGACGGTGGTTCCGTCGGCCGAGGCAATAACACAGACAGCGCTGGTGTCACCCGGGGTTGGCAGCTGGAGACGCGCTTCAATGGCATCCAGTGCCGCCTGCGGAGCGCCATCTTCTGACAGCCTGGTGCGCATCTCCGCCCAACGGCTGTCGATAGGTTCTGTGTTGCCTGCGAGCGTGTCCGTGATCAGATAGACGGTTGTGAATGGCCCGGCGCTGCGAAATATCGTGGACAGGCGGTCGATGGCTGTAGGAGCCTCCGGTAGGGAGGAAACCGACACACCTGGTAGTACGGGGTTGTCGTTTCCAGAAGACATGAATTCAGCTCCTTCATGAGTTGGCGAGTGTGGTGTCTGTATAGAGGTATTCCCAAGCTGGCCGGATCTAAACCTTGGAACACGAGATTTGTCCCCTGCACTGGTCAGCTGTCACCTATCCGGCGATCAGAAGATGTTTGAAGCGCCACGCCCGTGGTATGCCATAAGAATGA
Organism: Acidimicrobiales bacterium; assembly: GCA_965216355.1. Taxonomy (GTDB): domain Bacteria; phylum Actinomycetota; class Acidimicrobiia; order Acidimicrobiales; family SZUA-35; genus JAHELU01. Next base: position 3,376,071 of record CBDCFR010000013.1, on the reverse strand, counting down.
AGCGACCCACAACGATGCAGTCATCAACAGAACTCGAGAGCCTGACCGATGCGCTCTCCGGCCGCCGCCTCGGTTGGATCGACTATGGCGTCGCGTTTCTCATATTGCTGCTGTCGATCGTCGCAGCCAAGATCCTCAGGATCGCGGTGAAACGGGCGCTGGCCCGTGGCCGCACGGATGAACTTCTCGGCGACCTCATCGGCCGAATCGTTCAATACGTGGCTGTCACGTTCGGAGTCGTGTACGCCCTTGATCAGGTAGGCATTGCCATCGGGCCCGTATTGGGCGCTCTCGGCGTCATCGGAATCGCCTTGGCGTTTGCGCTGCAGGACGTGCTCGAGAATTTCGTCGCCGGCGTAATTCTGCAGCTACAAAGACCTTTCGGCGCCGGCGACGAAATCGATGTGGCCGATCATTCCGGCACAATCGTCCGCGTCGAAACCCGAACAATCACCCTTGAGACACCGGACGGGCAGATTGTGCGGATCCCGAGTGCCGAGGTCATCAAGAACCCGATCACCAACTTCACCGAACAAGGACAACGACGAACAACAATCGATGTCGGAGTCGCCTACGGCACCGACCTCGAAGCCGCCGTTGAGGTTGCGCTCACCGCTATGAGTACCGTCGCCGGAGTATCCGACACGCCACAGCCTCAAGTGTTGGTTCACACCTTCGGTGCTTCCAGTATCGACTTGGCGGTCCGCTACTGGCACGAACCGACCATTGCGGCGACGTGGCAGACCCGCCACGAGGTGGCCGTTGCCGTCAACCACGCGTTTGCCGAAAATGGCATCAAGATCCCGTTCCCGCAGCGAGTTGTGCATGTTGCGCCCGGAGCGCTCGATGTCGGCCCCGAGTCGACTGCCGCCGACTAGAAGCCAGTTTTCTGTGCCGACCGCTTATGCCCGGCGGTCGGCACGGGCCCTCAGCTAGTCGGGCACCACCACGGCGGCAAACGTCCCCAGGCTGCGAATTCGCTCACCGCCGATGCGACCGTTTGTGGTCATCAACGCGTTGACTGAACCGGTTTCAGCGTCGAGATGGACGTCGTTCACCGTTCCGACCAACAAGCCGTCGGTGGTCAGAACCGACGAGCCGACAAAGTCGATCTCGGATTCGTCTTCGCGGTCCTGGGACCAGACGAGTGACTCGTCGGCGAGTGGTTCCTCCGATTCCGGAACGGACAGGATGACAGCGTCGGGACCGATGGCGGAAACCGCCGACCAACGCACCTTATGGCTCTTGAGGAGGCCATCGGAGATTTCGATACCGGTAATCGAGCGACCGGTGCGGTCAAACTTGAGCGTCTTAACGGTTCCCAACTCGGCCGCCGTCTCGGCGGCTACGGCGGGGAGGCCTTCAATTTGGGTCAAGATGGCGGACATTACTGCACTCCTTCTGCAAGCTCGGGATGGAATCGGCTCACGGCTGCCCCGAATCCAACGAGGTCGTTGTCGATGAAATCACTGGCGGAAGCCGGCAACATGAGGTTTTCGCCTGACACGGCCAGCTCGGCCGTTATCGGCACAAAGACATCACCGTCGGAAGTTGCGATCTCGTAGCCGACGGCTTTTGGCGATGACTTGGTTGACACCACGACGCCCGACACCTGCCCGAAGTCTACGCCTTCAGCGGTGAGCACACGGTTGCCGATGACCTCATGGGTTTCGGCGTCGCCAACGAGAGCGGGTGCCGCATCGGCGTCTTCGGTTAGATCCGCCTCAGTACCGACGACCACCGCGTCAGGTCCGATGGCATGGACATCGGTCGCGTCGAGCTGCTTCTTCAGCGTTCCTCGAAACCAGCCTCGCTTGTTCAGGGTGAACCCGACCAGCTTGTGGTTGTGACCGTCGAAGACCACATCACGTACGTCGGCCACAGCGTCTCCACTGTCGATACAGACAACCGGCAATCCGGAGATGTCAGCTCCACGTATCAGTCGATGTTGGGGGTTGGGCGTACTCATTGTGATCCTCCTTCGTAGTGGCGGCTTGAGGCCGGGTTGGCCGTGGCCGCTACCGTGCCGGCGCGCTGTCGACGTCTTACCAGTGCGAAGACTGCTATAGCGGCCAGGATGACGGCCAAGACGATCAGTGCGTTGACCATTGGAAACTCCTTTAGGGTCGTGGGCGGCAGAGGTGGTGACCAAAGCCTTGCTGGTTGATGTACCCCGATTTCGGGCCGCTAAACCCGTTTCGTGAAAGAGCTAGGTTGCGGCGGCCATGGCCAACACCACAGCGCGTCCGGTCCACGCAACGGTTCGGATCCAGTTGGTTGAGATGAGGCGGCTAGCGGCTCGCCGGTCATGGCCGGCGGCCAAGCGCGTGTGCAACGGAACTTGGATCACCGCGGTGCTGAGCAGTGCGACACCGAGAAGGAGGGCGGCAATCCAGGCGGACAGAACCGTTAGTGTTTCGGCCGGGATACCAACAGCGTTAAGGCGGTGACCGCCTCGACTGCCATTAACGGGCCGACGATGGGTGTGATGCGTCGCTGATGATCTGCCACGGCGGTGGCCGGTTCAACGGCTGAGTATGCGGCCAACATCGGATAGTGCACCAACTGCATCGTCCAAATGAGGCCGACCATGGCCCAGGTGCTGACAAGCCCGGCCACGAAAACCAGGTTCATGGGGCAAACGCGTCGCTGGGCAGATCCTTTACGTTGCCGCCTATGGCCTCGCAAATGACGTGCGCCACGTGAGCCGGATCGAGTCCGGTGGGCATCGTCGGTGCCTCGCCTTCGATCGGACGCGACGCCAATCCGGTTTCGGTATGAGGCGGACGGGCGTCGATAATCCGGACACCGCGTCGGCGGGCTTCCCGGCCAACGGCCTCATCGAACGAACGCACGGCGGCCTTCGAGGCGCCGTACGCGGCCATTCCCGGAAGGTTTTGCTCAGCAATGACACCGGAGATGTTGAAGATCACTCCTCCCCTATCCATTTGCTCAAGCGCAGCCTTGACCAACATGATCGGGATGAAGGTGTTGGTCAGGAACAGCTCTTCCATGGTGTCTACAGTGAGTTCGGACACCGGTCCAAAAGCCACCACACCCACGGCATTGACCACAACGTCGAGGCTGTCGCCGTGATCAACGGCGGCCTGCACCGCTTCCCGACACGCCGTAGCCGTACGTAAGTCGAGCGGAAGACAATGCCCAAGAGGCCTCATTGCTTCGAGCCGATCAGATCGCCGAGAGACAAGCGTCAGCGTGGCGCCCCGCTCGGCGAGATTGGCGGTGATGGCCGATCCCAGCCCACCGGTGGCGCCGGCTATTAGAATCGAGCGCCCGTTCATCGAGACTGCTCCTCGCCCCACCTGTCGGCTCGTTCGATCGGGTCGAACCACGCAACCTCCACATCGACGCCAGGCGAGAAGAATGCATGGGGTGAGCCTTCGGGGCGCGGGAGGCCGGCGGCTTGAATAACGTCCTCGTTGACCTCCACATCGTGAACTCGATGTATCGGCCAGCGTGGGTGATTGACCCGACCGTAGAGAAGGTCATCGCCTCGTCGGGTGATCAACGCCCAGCGAGCGCTCAGAAAGTGATCGAGCTCGGTTACGTCAGAAGGCAGAACCTTGGAGCCGACGGAGAAAGTCATCTCGGCCGATCGGTTGGCGTGAGACCGGGGCCAACGGCGGCGCATACGGTAAACGTGGGTGTTGCCCGAGCGTTCATGTGATGCTTCGGCCCAACAATACGGAAGGGCAAACACGGTTCGGGCCACGGCAACAATCGCCGAGCGGGGAACATCGAGGGAGAAGAACCAAACCGCTCGGCGTCCGTGTTCGTCAACGACGTAGGTGCGTACGTTGATCTCGAGGAAGGTTCCAAACCATGGAACCGGCGGCGTGCCCCCGAGCTGAACATCTCGCATCTCGAACGGAATGAGACCAACCCAGGCCGATCCGTCGAACGTATCGACTTGCAATCCGGGCAGCAGCATCTGCTGAACGACGGCCGGATCGTAGCGCCAGTGAAACGACGCCAGCTCAATCCACTTCTGCTGAAGTATCGACCGACGATCCCATTTGGGAGGATCAACCGAGATGGGTTCGATGTGTATACCGGCAGTCGCTAGCTGAGCTTGCACGTTTCACTTACCCACTCCCACAGGTCGTTGCGTCGCTGCGGGGTATCGGTGCGGCGAGTGGTCGACAGTTTGTGAGTCGACCGAGGCTCGCGGTCATGCCAAAAGAGGCCGTTGGATTCGACCGCTCTATCGTCAGCGGCCAGCCAGACCAGAGTGTCGGAACCCTCCTCGGGTGTCCGAAGGAGCGGCCCGAGGACCTTTGAGAAAAGGGGGAGGGCATCATCCACACCTGGAGTGTTGGCCCAGCCGGGATGAAGGGCGTGGAAATGGATACCGAGATGACCGTATCGCTCAGCCCACATTTCATTAAGCGTGACCTGAGCTCGTTTGGCCCTGGCGTATTGCTCGGCCCCCTTGTAGGATTCGGCCGGCATTTGCAGATTGCCGACGGTGAGTCCCGCTGTGTACATACCTCCCGACGACATCGTGAGCACTCTGCTCGGGGCCGACGCGGCCAACCGGTCGAGCAACAAGTTGGTCAAGAGAAATGGTCCAACCACCTGGCTGGCCACGGTGGCTTCGGTGCCGTCGGGAGCATCGTGGCGCTTGTCGGTCAGCGCGCCGGCGTTGTGAATGAGTACGTCAAGCCGCTCGTGCTGGGCCAGAACTCTGTCGGCCAGCGACCTAACCTGATCGTAGTCACCAATATCGGCGGCAATCTGATCCACGTTGGTATTGCCGGTGGAGGCGGTGATTTCGTTGACGATCTGCTGATTCCGTTCGGCTGTACGGCCGACGATGGTCAGTGTGGCCCCACACTCGGCCAGCTGCTCCGCCGCTGCCCGGCCGAGCCCGGAGGTTCCGCCGGTCAAGACCACAACTCGACCATCGAGGTCGTAGGAGTCAAGGTCGGCCCATCCGTCCAAACGCTTCCTGGCGCCGTAGCCGATACGGGTGAAGCTCGGGACAACCGGAGCTTCCAGGAGAGTGTCAATCAGGCCTTTCATCAACGATCTTTTCCTGGTGAAACCAGCTCGCCGTCGAGGGCCTCGAGTAGACCTTCCTCCGCTTTCCGGCCAATTCGGTTGAAGGCAATGGCCACGAGCGGATCAGCCAAGCCGAAGATGCCTCGGAGGGTCAGTTCGGCATCGTAGGTGACCATCGAGCCGCCGTCGGCGGACGGCGACACGGTTATGCGGTCGTAGGAGCGCAGGAACCGGGTGGTGGCTTCAGCCACAACTTCGGTGGAGGGGCGATATTCGATCAGCCGGTAGACGAGCGGAAGCGGACCGCCGACGCCGTCGACTTCCACCTCGTACTCAGCCCCGAGAGCAGGACTGTTGCCGGAGACCTGTTCGGCCTGCCGAACACCTGGGTCCCATTCGGCGAAGTTGGTGAGATCCGCCATGTAATCAAAGGCCTTTTCGGACGGCCACGGAGTTTGTACGGTTGTTACGAAACGAGCCATGTCTGTGCCTTACCCTTGGGCCGCCAACGCGAAACCCAAATTTGTATTTTCGGCCCGTGCCTGGGCGCGTGCCCACGAGGGCGAAGAACCCAACGCCCAACGTAGCGTGCCCGAAACCGCCTTGCCGGCGGCCAGACTTGCCTGTGGCGGATCGAGTCCGAGCAAATCCAGAAGCGGCTCCGGAACAGTGGCCGCTGCGGCATTGAAAAGCACCTTGTAAACGGCCTTGACCGGCGCTGGGAACGGTGGGTTGGCGAGAAATTCAACCGCCTGAACTTGAGCCGCCGACCGCGCCGTGTCGGGGTGGTCGACAAGCCAGCGGTGGAGTTCGGCGGCCGTTGTCGGCAACGGTTTGGCTCCCAGCAGCCCGCCAATAATCGCCTGTTCGGCCACGAAACGATCGCACTCCGCTTCGGTGAGCGGTCGGGGTCCGAAAACCTGGAACGCAGTGAGAAATGAGTCGGTCAATGCGTTCTGCACCCAGGCGGCAAGAGCGGGATCCGCGGCGTTGTAGGGCCGACCCCTTTCCGACGTGCCTTGTACTCGGCCATGAACGGCCTTCACGATGGATACCGCTCGACGCGCCTCTGGCTCAGCGCCGAATGTTGTGGCCGTCACCCAGGCCGAAGTTCGCGACAGCCGTCCCAGCGAGTCGTTGCGAAACGACGAGTGATCCATGACACCGGCCACCACTTCCGGGTGGACCGTCTGAATTAAGAGCGCCCGGATACCGGCGACGAATGCTGCCACGTCGCCGATAACGGGCCAGGACACCGAGTCCGGACCCAGCAGACCAGGATCGCCCGGATAGTCCTCGGTGTTCGCCAGCGGATCCTCGGCGTGCGAAAAAAGTGAGGTCGTGGAAGCACTCACGCGAGATCGGATCAGGTCAGCGGGATTCATTGGACCTCCAAAAGAACGACAACGTACATGTTGCCTACCCACCGCTGATTGAGGTGAAACCGCTTGATCCGAGCGTCTCGGATCGGCCGGTGCCGATCCGAGAAGATCTAGCCGACGTTGTCGGCCGCCTCCCGAAGAGTTGTCAATGCTTTCCGGAGGAGTCGCGATACGTGCATTTGGCTGATATCCAGCTGTTCCGCAACTTCCCGCTGGCTGTGATTGGCGTAAAAGCGCAGTTCGACGATCCGGCGCTCCCGCTCGGGGAGTTTGGCCAAAAGGTCGCCCACCAGGGCTCGGTCGTCGATGAGATCAGGCCCGGAGTCGACACTGGACAGCGACTTGGATACCGAAGCGCTGGGCGCTTCGTCGTCCTGAGCATCGGTATCGATCGATTGAGCCCTGAAGGCCTGGGACGCTTCCATTGCGGCCAAGACCTCATCGGTTGTGGCCCCCACGGCGTCGGCAAGCTCAGTGATCGACGGGCTTCGACCAAGCTCCTTGGTCAACGAATCGAGGGCCGAGCGAACGGCGATTCCCAGCTCCTGATAGCGCCGGGGCACCCGAACCGACCATGCTTTGTCCCGAAAATACCGCTTCAACTCACCATCGATCGTGCGGGCGGCAAACGTTTGAAACTTGACGCCAACTTCGGGATTGAAACGTTCGACGGCCCCAATGAGAGACATTTGGGCCACTTGTTCGAGATCTTCCAGTTCGACCCCTCGATTGCGGTAGCGTCGAGCGAAAGCGCGGGCTAGAGCAAGATGCTCCTCAACAAGCTCGTTGCGGAGATCCACGTCGCGACTGGATTGGTAGTCGACAAAGTTGGATGCGTCGGTCGACGCACTCCTCGAGGACGAATCAGATGACACGGTGCGACTTCGTGAACCTGAAGCCACCACCGAGCGACCCATGGTCGAACTCAATCGTGTCGACGGTTGCGTCGAGGATGGCTTGAGCAAGTTCGTCCAGCGACGGCTCGTTGTCGGCCGGACACGACGTCTCCACCGTAAGACCTCCGTCGGTGGCCACAAACTCGATGCTCAAAGCTGCGTCGGCGTGGGCGCCTGCGATCGTCACCGAACAAAGCTCATCGACCGCGATTTTGGCGTCCTCGATCTCCGCCGCGTCGAGGCCGGCTTCCGCCGCCGCCCCCGCAGTGGTGAGGCGGACGATGTGGAGGTGACGGTTCTCAGCGGGAACGGTCAAGTGAACCCGCCAATTGTCAGAAGACATGCAATCTCTATTCGGTTGACGACGTGCCAGGGGCGGGAACCACCAGCGACGGATCGATCTATTCGGCCATTCCTGTGACTACGCCACGGACTCAATCTCGAGTTCGGAGGTTAGTCCGGTGATATCGAGCAATCGCATCACCGGCTCACTGGGCTCGGCAATCACAAGCTGTCCGCCCGTTTCCGCCAACCGTTTGTGGGTTCGCACGATCACCCGAAGTCCGGACGAGTCGATGAACGTCACCTGGGAAAGATCGAGCGAAACGGTGACTTCGGCGGCCATACCGTCCAGCGCCTCCTCCAGACTCGGAGCCGTATGGGCATCAATCTGGCCGTCGGCCGACACCACAGCCGGATTCTCGCTGACATCCAGTTTCAGATTTTCGGCCTTTGTCACAAATCTGATGTTAGCGCCGCAGGCCAGAAGTGTCGTCGGCCGTATCGAAATCACTGTCGGAAGGGACTTTGGTCCACAACTCGCCGTCAACCAACCAGATTGTGGTGCCGGGACCTACAATCTACTCAGTGGCCGAAAAGTCTGATGACGCCCTACTCCCTGTGCTCGCAGCAGCGCTCCATCAGACGCGGTCCGCGGCCTGTATCACCACGGCCGATCTCGATTGTCCTGGCCCGACGATTGTTTATGTCAACCCTGCGTACTGTGAAATGACCGGTCGCAGCGAGAACGACGTTATCGGGCGCACTCCCCGGATCATGCAGGGACCGCTCACAGACCGAGGCACCCTTGATCGCCTCCGATCCAACCTTGAAGCGGGCAGACCATTTGTGGGCGAGACGATCAACTACCGCTTGGACGGAACTCCGTTTGTGATCAGCTGGAGAATCGACCCGGTCGTTGACACGTCAGGTGAAACTACCCACTACATCGCTACTCAGCAGGACGTCACCCGCCTCCGCCGGGCGGAACGGTTGTTGGAGGCGGAGCGAAGAATCGACCACTCGGTGTCGAAGCTCCTCAGCGACACCGGGCACCGAACCGACAACTTCGGCGGGTTGATTGATGAGCTGCAAGCAGCGGTCGCCGAACTCGTTGGCTACGGCCAGACGGTCGTCGTCGGGTCCGCGATGCTCGGAGCGACAACCTCGGCCTTCAGGTCGAAGCCCAACGGGATCCACAAGATCGTTATGGATCGGATCGCCGGGGCAGGCGGGGTGGTTACGTCGGGCACTGCGGTCGACGGACTGTGGATCGGGTGCAGTCTCGAGGACAAGCGAGCCGGCGTGGACGGTGCCCTGGTGGTCAAGGCGCTGAGCGGCCCCGAACTCGATTTCGTTGACGTGGAAAGCCTTCAACGAGCTTCCGAGGGTGTGCAGCGGGCCATCAGCAGCTTGGCGGAGTACGAACGACAACGACTGACAGCAGTTGAACTGCAGCGCAACCTGTTGCCGGCTGACACACCGGTCGTAGACGGCCTTTCCCTGAGTGCCCGGTATGAGCCGGGCGCGTTCCTCACCGACGTCGGTGGTGACTGGTACGACGTGATCGAGACCGACGACAATCGCGTCGTTCTGGTGGTGGGTGACCTTGCCGGGTCCGGGATCCGAGCAGCAGCCGAGATGGGCCGGGTAAGGGTGCTTACCAAATCGCTGCTTCAGCAAGGCGCCGCCGCGGCCGAGGTGCTTCCCGTGCTCAATCGATTCTGCTCTGAGGAGGATCTTGTCGGGACGGCCTTAGCCGTGACGATCGATCAAACCAACGGCGAGGTGACAGCGGTATCGGCCGGTCACCTGCCGCCGATTGTTCGCAGTTCTTCGGTAGCCAGGTTGGCTACCGTGCCGCCAGGCCCACTTCTCGGTATTGGTGGCGAGCCCGTCTACCCGGTGTCATCCATCGATGCGACGGCGGGCGAGACTCTGCTGCTGTTTACCGATGGTCTGATCGAGCGAGCCGACGAACCAATCGACGAAAGCCTCGCCGGTCTTGTCTCCGCAGTGGAAACCATGGTTGGTGACTGCGTGTCCGAGCTGTGCCACCGGCTGGTGGAAGACCGGCTGAAAGAGGATCCTGGGGACGACATCGCTGTGCTGGCGGCGCTGATCATCTAGACAAGGTAAAAGACAGTCCCGGCGACCGGGGTCAGCCGGATCGCTTGGCGTCGAGTGCTGATTTCAACCGTTCCAGAGCCGTTTTGAGAAGCTGCCGTGAGCAGCCGATGTTCAGCCGCACGAAGCCGTCACCTTCGGCACCGTACGAGTTCCCTATCTCCACGTACACCCCGGCCTTGTCGACAAAGAGTTGACGGAGTTCATCGCCGTTCATCCCCAGGCCGGCGAAGTCGAGCCACATCAGATAAAGGGCGTCGGGATGTACCAGTCGGACCTGAGGTAGCTCACTTGCAACAAACTGCTTCAGATACTCGACGTTGCCCTCAAGGTAGGCGGTCATCTGCGCGAGCCAGTCTGCGCCTTCCCGATACGCAGTCTTGAGGGCCAACGTGCTCAGGGCGTCGACACTGAACAGTAGATCGAGCCGCTGCAGCGCTCCGGTTATGGCAGCCCTCAGCTCCGGGTCGGGAACAATGCAGTAGGCCGCCTTCAGCCCCGGAACGTTAAACGCCTTGCTTGGGCCGCCGGCGACGATGATGCGATCGTGCAGGTCGGCGTCGACCGCCCCGATCGAGTTGAATCGGGCCCACGAGTAGGTCAGGTCGGCGTGTAACTCGTCACTGACGATCAGCAGATCGTGCCGCCGGCAGATGTCGCCGATTCGCTGCAATTCCTCCGTTGTCCATACCCGCCCTACGGGGTTGTGAGGACTGCAGAGGATGATCATTTTGCATCGCGGATCTGCGGCCTTGGCCTCGAAATCGTCAAAGTCGATCTCGTAGCGTCCGTTGCGGTACAGCAACGGGTTTCGCATGGCGATCCGCCCGTTGTTCTCCACTCCGTTGGGTATCGGGTAGAAGACGGGTGGCTGAACGATGATTCCGTCGCCCGGTTCGGTGAAGCTCTGAACCGCGATGTTGATCAGTGGCAACGTGCCAACGGTCGGCAAGATCCAGTCCCGCTCGATCTCCCAACCGTGGCGGCTGCCGACCCAGCTTCGGATCGCGTCGAAGTACTCCTCGCCAGGGCGGGTGTAGCCAAGCACACCGCGCGCTCGATCGGTGAGCGCCTTAACGATCGGTTCCGCGGGGGCGAAGTCCATGTCGGCAAGCCACATGGGGATCAGCGCCCCGGATACCAATGGGTCCTCGGCCTCGGTCCGTCGACGCAACACGCCGTCACTCGACGCGTAATCCCACTTAATCGAATCCGTTCCGATCCGCTTCTCGGTCCTGTCAAAGTCGTAGTTCGGCACGACCTCAACAGTATTTGGACTGGCCGATCGGAAAACCTTCAGGCAGATGTTTCAGCTCATCCGGCGAGGGGTAACCAATCAATATCTAAATCTCCGACAGCCGGAGACTATTCAAATCAATGAGGTAACTGACATGAAGTTCGCTGCACGTGGAATCGCCCTGGCGCTGTCCCTGACACTTGTCCTGGCCGCCTGTTCCGACGACGCCACCGAAGAAGAAGCAACCGCCGTTGCCGAAGAAACCGCAGCTGTCGATGAATCCGAATCAGCAGCCGAAATGGGAACGATCGTAGACGTCGCCTCTGATGCCGGCTCGTTCACTACTCTTCTGGCCGCAGCTGAAGCCGCCGGGTTGGTAGAAACCCTGTCGGGTGACGGACCGCTCACGGTCTTCGCTCCCACCGACGAGGCCTTCGCCGCTGCCCTCAACGACCTTGGTCTGACCGCCGAGGAGCTCTTGGCCTCGGATGACCTGGCCGACATTCTCACCTACCACGTCGTTTCCGGCGAGGTGCTGGCCGCCGATGTCGTCGAGCTTGACGGCCAGAGCGTCGCCACCGTCAATGGAGCCGAGGTCATGGTTTCGGTCGATGGTGACACCGTGATGATCAACGACGCCACCGTAACCGCCGTCGATGTGATGGCCAGCAACGGCGTGGTGCACGTGATCGATAGCGTGCTTCTCCCCTAACAACGACGGAATCCCGTCGTCCCTCCCAATGCAGTCTGCCCGGTGGCGCCCCCTCTCCTCTGGAGGCCACCGGGCAGATTGCATTTTTCGCGTCCCTACGGAGCTTTCCCGATCCCTATGAGGGATTGGAATCGCGTGACTCGTCGGGAATCGGATCTTCGGGGAGGGGCTTCACCGGCGGACGAGCTCGACGTCGCCGTCGTTCGGGCACCAGGTCGCGCATCGCTTCGAGCTTGCCGAAACAGAGCAGACGATCGTCAGCCTCGAGCGTACGCTCAGGCCGAGGGTTGGGGATCACGGTTGTTCCCCGCGTCAGTGTGAGCACGGTAATGTCGCGGTCACGAAGTCCGGAGCCCTCGATGGTGTGGCCCACGAGGTCAGAGCCACTCCGGACCAGTAGTTCAGCAACGCCGTATCCTGTCGACACCGTAAGCCGCTGGCGCACATCGAGCTCCGGAAACGCCACTTGGCTGGCGATGTAGTCGATGACGGCACCGGCGATGTCGAGTTCGGTTGCCTTTTCAATACCTTCGAGTCCGGGAGACGAATTGACCTCCATCACCGAAGGACCTTCATCGCTCTCCAGCATGTCGACCCCGGCCACCCGCAGGCCCATAATCTGCGCCGCCTGGACGGCAACCCGCTGATACTCCTCGTCCAGCTCCACCGGTTCGGTGCTTCCGCCCCGGTGCACGTTGGAGCGAAACTCGTCGCCCTCCGCCTTGCGGCGCATTGCCGCAACCACGCGGTCACCAACGACGAAGGCACGAATGTCCCGGCCTTTGCTCTCCTTGACAAATCGCTGGAGGAGCACGTTCTGGCGCGTGCTCTGCAAGGTTTCGATCATTGCCTCGGCGACCTTGGTGTCGGGAGCGAGAATCACGCCAATCCCCTGGGTGCCTTCAAGCAGCTTGATCACCACCGGAGCACCGCCCACCTGTTCGATGGACGGGAGTACGTCAGCCCGGTCGCGCACGAACATCGTTGCCGGCATGCGGATGTCGTGGCGAGACAAGATCTGAATAGCTCGCAACTTGTCGCGCGAGTTGGCGATGCCGGCCGCCGTGTTTGGCGTGTAGACGTCCATCTGCTCAAACTGGCGAACCACGGCGAGGCCATAGAACGTAATCGATGCACCGACGCGAGGCAGTACCGCATCGTAGTGTGAGAGCCGCTTGCCCCGGTAGGTCAGGTCGGGTTCCTCACCCGATAGATCGATGGCAAACCGGAGCGTGTTCAGTACCACGGCCTGATGGCCACGCTCCAGTGCTGCGGCTCTCAGACGCTTCGTGCTGTAGGCCTGCGGCGCCCGCGACAGAATGGCGAGTTTCATACATCCTCCGATGGTGCGATTAGGAACGATCGGCCCGGGTTGACCAAGAACTGACGCCGAACCGCCGCCCGGCCGAGCAACATGCGAAAACCCATTGTGTCACGCGACGTCAGCGTCACCTCAATGGGCCACTCGACCGTGCCAAGCCTGATCGTCGTTTTGACGACCGGGCGGGTTTCGACTCTGCCGTCGGAAGACCGCACCTTCCGGTACTGGAGAATCGGAGCTTCGACACGACACATGTCTTCGCTTGAGCGCTGTACCGGATGCAGCTCGAACACAGCTACGTCCTGCCCGTCTTGTTTTACTATCTCAAGACCAAACGCATGAAGGGCAGAGGTCCGAGCGCCGGTATCGATCTTGGCTTTGATCGGCACACTCGTGAACTCGGGAAGGGTGACCCACTCCCGCCAGCCGATTGTCACTGGAGGACGTCGGGTACGTCGGCGTCGTACTTTTTGGGACTTTTTTTTCGACTTGATTTCAGCTGACTTGGTTGCCTTTGCCGACTTCGTTACCTTTGCCGACTTGGTTGCCTTTGCCGACTTCGTTACCTTTGCCGACTTGGTTGCCTTTGCCGCTTTGGTTGCCTTTGCCGGGAGTGGACTGTCCGTCGCCGGCTCCGACGTCGATGGCATTACTGATAATCCTTCGGACCGCGATGCCGGGCGACGCCTAGATCTGGCGAGGGTCCGGGGCGTATCGTCGACACGGCTTTCGTATCATGCCGAGCTGTTCGCGTGCCTTGGAGTTGCATCAATTCATTCAACAACACCCGAACATTGATGTCAATAGCTATTGCTGGCGGTCGGGTGGCTGCGGAGCCTTTGCGACCGACGCTGGAAGCCGGGACGGGCAGTCGCCACTACGCGGCGTTGGTCGAGGTCGCCAGGCCCTGGCGCCAATACACGGCACCACCGGCCAGCGCCACCGCCGCCGCAACGGCGATCGCAACGCGGACGCCGGCCAAGTCGGCCACAATCCCGTCAAAGGCGGCCGCCGCAGGTCGGCACCCCAGAAAGGCCACCGACCACCAGGCCATAATCCGCCCTCGAAGCTCCTCGGGAAGGGCTCGCTGCAGTTCGGTATTGGTGCCGGTGACACCAAGCAGGAAGCCGGAGCCGGTCAGCGCCGAAGCGATGAGCGCAACAGCTGTGGCCGGAGCCGCTGCGAGTGCCGCCAGCCCAAGCGAAACCACGATCAGACCGAGCGGGATATAACGATCACGCCCAACCCACTCACGGACCTTGTCCGAAAGCGGTGCAGTTGCGGCGGCTCCGAAGCCGAACGAGCCGACAAGCAGACCTACCGTGGCTTCTCCGCCGCCCAGGGATTCGGCGAGCGCCGGCATGAGGGTGCTCAGTGGATCAGACGTCCAGCCAACTAGGAGTGTCGCCGAGAGGACGAGGACAACCTGACGGTGATCGCGAATCCAGTTCAGACCGTCGACCACACTGTTGAACACCGACTCGTCCTCTTCGACTTCGGGCTCGACCGAACCGCGCGGGGAGATGATCAACAGCACGACGAGCAACGGCACATACGTCAAAGCGTTGATGCCAAACGCCCACCGAGCACCAAAGGCCGCTATCACGGCTCCAGCGGCAATCGGGCCGATCCCCCGGGCGATGTTGAAGGTCATCGAGTTCAGCGTTATCGCTCGACTGAGATCCGGCTTGGGAACCAGCGCAGGCACCAAAGCTTGCAGCGAGGGAAGAATCACAGCCGCTCCCAGCCCAATCACGGCGGTGGCGGCGAAGATGGGCCAGACGCCGGGCAGGCCGTCGATGCCAATGGCGAACACGGTAACAGCCAGAGCAACAGCGCCGGCGAAGGCGATGGTCTGGCCCACGAGAAGCATTCGCTGTCGGTTGACCCGATCCGATAGCCCGCCCATCCAGGGGGTCAAGATCATCGTTGCCGCGAATTGGAGAATCGACACGGCACCGACCGCGGTGTTGGAGCCGGTGAGGTCGTAGACAACGATGCCGGCGGCGACGTTCTGAAACCAATTGCCGATATTGCTCAGTGCGTTGGCGTAGAAGAACTTCCCAAAGACACGATCGGTGAGAAGGCCAGCGAACGAGCGCGCGTCACGATCCGAACGGCTGGGCTTCGGAGCGCCACCGGGTTCCGCCTGGGTAGCGGATTTCACGATGCCGCACCAGCTGTCGAAGCGTTCATGAAACGATCCAGGGTTTCATCCGCCGGTTGGTGACACCCGGGCGAGAATCGCAGCGCCGTAGGGCCGCCGACATCCATAAGATGTTTGAGGTCGATGGCGTGGTGGAGAATCGGCGGCACCCGGTCGAGAAGAGGAGCGGCCAGGGGGATCGGGCCGATCTGAGCAACCCCTTGGAGCCCACCGAGATCAACCACCCAACCGCGGTGGCTGAGGGTGGCTGCTTCCAGATCAATGCCGCGGGCCAGCCGCGCCGCATTGCTTCCAGCAGCCGCACCAGCTTGTACCGCCACCTGGGCTGCCATAGGTAGAACGTCGCCTCGCCGGTCACGGTGGGTCGCGACATCACCAGCGGCAAACGTTTTTTCATAGTTCCGAATTCGAAGGTCGGCACCGACTTCGATTCGACCCTCGACGGTCGGAAGATCGGCTCCAAGATCGTCGACCACCGACTCGTAGCCACCAGTCCAGACAACCGTTCCGTCAACCACCTGGCCATTTTTCAAACGCACGCCGTCGGTCACAATCTCTTCGACGTTGGCTTCGAGCTCGAAGAGCACACCACGGTCTTCGAGGACTCGATGGGCATGTTTGCCGACCGACGAGTCCATCATTGGAAGCAACTTTGACTGCTGGTCGACGACCCGAACCGTCATCTCCGGAAAGGTTGCCGCTATGGCGCCGGCCAACTGAAGGCCGGTCGCACCAGCACCGATGATGGTGACACGATCGGTGGTCGCCAGACGCCGGCGAATCGCCAGTGCATCCGCCGGTGTCCTAAGCATCAACGCTTTGTCCAAGCCCGGAAGCTCGGGGGTGAGCGGCTTTGCTCCCGCCGTCACGATCACCGCGTCGGCTTCGATCGTTCTGTCGCCGTTCGAGCGTACGCTTCCGTCGAACACCGCCTCGGCCCGGCCCAGCAGTACCGAATGGCCAAAGGCCTCGAGGGGGGCGAAGGCGTCGCCAGGGGGCGCGGAGCCGCCGGCAACTGCGGCAAGACGAGTCGTGAAACCGTGTACGCCCTCCGCATCGAGGATCGTTACCGGAACATCCATATCCGCGACGGCCTTGGCCGCGTGGAGCCCGGCATAACCACCGCCGACGATCAGGACCCCTGCAATGCGATGATGTTCGCTCATCACCTCAGGCCCGGTTAGTTTCGCCATGTTGGATTCTCCAGTTCGATTTCTACGGAGGGTTGACGTGTTGCCCACTGCGCCTCGTTGACGCTTTGTTGACTGCCTTGTACCCCGCAGATGGCGTCAAGAAACATCGACGCCCAAGCGAACGGGAGTCCCCTGGTTTGACCACCCCGGCGACGGGGTACAAACCTGTCGTGTCTGAATCGGATCAAAATCCCAGTAGTGAGCGCCGCAAGCCAACCACTGTGGGTGGAGACGACCCCACTGCTGCGGATGCCGTAGTAGCGACGTTGGTGGCCAACGGCGTTACTGAAGTCTTCGCCTTGCCTGGTGAGGAGAACCTACCGATTGTTTCCGCTCTCCGTCGGGCCGAAGTTCCTCTGATTGTCTGTCGACACGAGCAGCACGCCGGCTTCATGGCCGTGGCCAACGCACGATTAACAGATAAACCAGCGGTCTGCCTCGCCACGCTGGGCCCGGGCGCCCTCAACTTGTTCACCCCGCTGGCTCAAGCCCAGCTGATGGGCGTTCCGCTACTGGCCCTGACCGGCCAGAAGCGGCTGCGTGACAACGACGAAGGTTCCTTCCAGATGATCGACGTAGTCGAATCGGCTCGGCCGATGGTGGCATTGTCAACGGCGGTTGCCGATCCCGAGTTGGCGGCCGTCACGGTCGGCGATGCCTGGTCCGCCGCCATCACTCCCCCGGCGGGCGCCGTTCTCGTCGAGTTCCCCGAAGATGTTGCCGCCGCGCTGGTCAACGGATCTTCGCCGGTTGTGGTTGATCGCTTCCCCACCGTTGCGTCCAACACCGCCATCCGAGCGGCGGCCAATCGCATCGCCGAGGCCCGACGTCCACTGCTCTTGGTGGGTCGTGGTGGTGCCGAAGGCGAGGTACCTCGAGGCCTCGCCCATCTGGCCGAATCGACCGGTCTAAGCGTGTTGGCCACGCAGATGGGAAAGGGCGCCATTCCTGAGACGCACCCTCGATCGCTCCGCTCACTTGGTATTCACCGACCCGATCACGCCCACCTGGCGTTGAACGAGACCGATCTCGTCATTGCCGCCGGCTATCGCCCATCGGAACACCCTCCCCTTGCCTGGCAGCAGGGTCGCAACCTCCCGGTCATCCACTTGGCCGCCGAACCGGCTCGACGAGAGGCGGGCTATCAACCGGAGCTGGAGATCGTCGGTGACCTGGCCAACACGCTCGGGCAGCTTGCGGAAGCTCTCACCGCAGCCAACATCAAAGCAGATACCAACTGGTCGGATAGCTCCCGCAGCGAGATCGAGCGCCTCCTGGCCGATGAGAATGGCCCCGACGATGTAGTCGATCCTCTCGATGTTGTCCGGGTGCTGGCCGAGCGCCAGCGGCCAGGCGATGTAGTAGCGCTCGACAACGGTGTGTACAAGATCTGGTTCGCTCGACACTATCCGTCGCTGGAGTCGACCAGCCTGGTACTCGACAACGCCACGGCTTCGATGGGTGCCGGCCTGGCAACAGCGACGGAGGCGGCCCGGCTTGGCCATCGCGCCACGGCGGTGGTGGGCGATGGTGGCCTGTTGATGAATGTTGGTGATCTAGAGACGGCCTTCCGGCTCAAGGTCGACCTCGCCGTGCTTGTCCTCCGTGACGACGCTTACGGATTCATCGGGTGGCATCAGGATGAACAGGACCGGGTTCTCCATGGAGTCGACCTTGGCAATCCCGACCTTGTCATGCTGGCCAAGGCGTTCGGCGGCCAGGGTCGACAAGTGAAGTCCGTCGATGACCTCAGGTCGGCCTTGGATTGGGCGCAATCAACGGCCGGGTTGACCCTTATCGACTGTCCAATCGACTACCGAATCAACGACCTTCTTTGAGAGGAACGAGCATGACGGCAAGTACAGGCGACAGCATCGAAATCGGTGACACCGTTAGCTGGGAATGGGGCTCCGGCACCGCAACCGGCACGGTTGGAGAGCGTTTCACGGAGCGAGTGACCCGCACTATCAAAGGCACGGAGATAACACGAGACGCAACCTCGGAAGAACCTGCGTTCCTGATCGAACAGGACGACGGCGATGAGGTGTTGAAGTCCGTTGCGGAGATCGACTAGCTGCGACTGATTCGTGACGGGGTAGCCCCGCGCCGTGGGAACGTCCCCACCAATCGATAGGTTCGCAAGATGTCCGAGTCTTCGAGCTGCTTTCGACGGGTGGCGGGCGATCTCGCCGATCTGATCGCGGCCGTTCCTCCCGACGCCTGGTCAAACCCTTCCCCGTGCGAGGGGTGGACCGCTCAAGATGTGCTCGCCCACCTTATTGAGTGGATTCCCGGTCCCGGATTCCTTCTGGGCACGTTCGGGATTCCCACCGATCCGATCCCGCCGGTGCAATCCGATCCCGCCGGGGCCTGGGCGTCCGTTGCCAGCGCGGTTCAGTCCGGCCTCGACGACCCCAACGTGGCCGGGCGCATTGAAAACTGCGGCCCGCTCGGACCTATGTCCTTCTCGGCCGCTGTCGACATGACGTGTACGCCCGACGTTCTGATCCATACCTGGGATAATGCTCAGGCCGCCGGCCTTGATGTCACGCTCGATGCGATTGAAATCGGCCGTCAGGCGGAAGGGCTCGACGTTCTCCCCCCTGAGGTCGACACAGCGATGCGCGAAAGTGGCATGTTCGGCCCACGTGTGGCGGTTGCCGCCGACGCTGACCCAACCACGAAAGTGCTGGCGTTCTACGGGCGATCGGCTCGCCGATGAGCACCGCTAGCAGCAACACACGACTCGGGCGCTGTTCGCATCGTCTACGACAGAGTCCGTTAGTCGAACGATCGCTCCCATGAGCCAAACCGACCAGCCAAAGCCCACAGGGGCTGTGAACATAACAGATCAGTTCGACGAGGGCCGCCTGCAGCCTCACGATCCGTCGGCCACACTGCAATGGTCAGAACTCATTGCTGCGATCAGAAGCGGCGGCACGTTTTGGCTCACCACGGTCTCTTCTGACGGTAAACCTCACACCCGTCCGGTGTTCGCCGTAGTCGCCGACGGCCATCTCGTCACGGCCTCATCGCGAATGGCCACTAAAACGACGCACCTTCGGTCAGGAAGCCCGACATCGATTGCCACCGGCGCCGACGGGATCGATGTCGTTTGGACCGGAATCCCGGCACCCGTTGGCGACCCCGATCAGCTGGCGACGGTCGCCGACGCCTACCGAACCACCTACGGGTGGAACGTCCACATCGACCTGGAGGCCGGAGCGTTGACAGCACCGTACGGAGCACCGACTGCAGGACCACCGCCGTATGACGTGTTTAGAATCACTCCGACCACGGTGCACGCCATCAGCAGCGGCGAGAACAGCGTCGGGCGCTCGACGCGCTGGGTTTTCTGATTATCGCCGCCGGCGCCGGTCGACAATCGGCTCACTACGGACGTTGTTCGGTGGTTCAAGTATTGGTGTGTCGAACTCGATCGGGCCGCCGGGAATCCGGTCTCCAGCTTGCTGAACCATCCACTCTGGATGCAGCTCTGTCGCACTGCGGCGACCGAGGTTGTCAATCAGATCCCAGCTGTACCAACCGGCCCGTCCGGACCCCATCTGAGCCAGCCAGGGCCACACTCGATCCGGCGACGTTGCGATCTCAATCGAGTCGATGTTCCGGAAGCTCGCGTTCGCAACCTCGGTGGTCGCGTTCATTTCGGATCCACCGTTCGACAGATGTCTGGGGCGCGATTACATGAACGCATGGCTGATAGCGTAGCTTTCCAGGACAAAGTGGAGCTTTGCTGAGACGTCGGATTAGTCTGACGATTCGCCAGACTGTCCAGTGTGACCCGCCTTGAAGTTCCTGACTCAACTCGGACTGCAGCCGAGCGGTTCGTCGCCGACAACTTGGACCACCTTGTCGATGGCGACGTCGCCGATTCGCCTTCAATCCGAGGCGGTCAACGGTCGGCTGACCGTGCACTCGCCGGTTTCGACGTAGCGGGCTACGCCGCCCGGCGCAACGAGGTCGCGCCGCCCGAGCGACGTGGTGCGTCTCAACTCTCGCCCTACATTCGCCATGGTCTCCTAACTCTCACGGAAGTGTGGGACTCCGTTGCCGGCGGCCCGGCGCGAGACGTGCGCAAGTTCCGGGACGAGCTTCTTTGGCAGGAGTACGCCCGCCATTGGTACGCCCGGCTAGGCCGCTCAACGGCCTCGCCGCTCCGTCGACAGATGGATGCAATCGAGCCCAGGGGTCGGTGGGACCGGTCGCTGCCTTGCCTCGATGCCACCCTAAGCGAACTGGAAGAGCACGGCTGGTTGGTGAACCAGACGCGCATGTGGTTGGCCAGCGACTGGACTGTCCGCAACGGTCAGGACTGGCGTCATGGCGAGAACTACTTCTTTCGGCATCTCCTCGATGGTTCAAGGGCGGCGAATCGCCTTGGCTGGCAATGGACCACCGGCCTGGGCTCCTCGAAGTCCTACGGTTTCAGCCGATACCAGGTGGAACGACGGGCCCCGGGTTGGTGCCGACAGTGCCCTCACCGCGGAGCCTGCCCAATCGAGGATTGGCCTGAAGAGCGATCCACCACCCCGGTCAACTGGCCCCAGGAGATCGATCTCACCGGCCCGACCGTGGCGACCGCAGACGGTGAGCCCGACACGGTCTGGTTGACGGCCGAATCGCTGGGTGATCAAGATCCGGCGTTGGTGGCGCGGCCCGACCTTCCCGCCGTATTCGTCTTCGACGAACCTCTGCTCGCTCGGCTCCGTCTATCAGCCAAACGTCTCGTGTTCCTCACCGAGACACTCGCCGAACTGGCCGAGACTCGCGCCCTGGAGATTCATCTCGGAGATCCTGTCGTCGTGCTGCAGGGCCGTTCGCTTGCCGTCACTCACGCTCCGGTTCCTGGTTTCGCAACCCGAGCCGCGGCTTTGCACCCCGTTGAGACCCACCCCTGGCCGTGGCTTCGAGTACCACGTCGAGGCAGCGTGAAGTCGTTCAGCGCCTGGCGTAAGCGGGTGGATCGGAGCCGGTGACGAGGCCTACAAGGCGACCGGATCCTGGGACAGCTACTGTTGGGAGCGTGTCTTACAACGAGGTACTCGACAAGATGTTTGGAGCGGCCGAGGTCGGCGACTGGTCTACCTGGCGCTCGGTCTTCGCCGACGATGCAGTGCTTGCGCAGAACGTGAGTCCCGAGATCACGGTCGACCAGGCGTTGGAGCGGCTACCACTGCTCACAGCTGATGGCACGACACTGCGCTACGAGAACGTACGCCGCTTCCTCGGTACCGACAGCGCCACCGAGATGCACGACGTGGTCTTCACGAAGCCCGACGGCCGGGTGGTGAGACTTGATATCTGCGTTGTTTTGCAGTTCAACAGCGAGGGCAAGATCATCCGAGGCGACGAATACCTGGACTCGGCGGCCGCCGCTACGTTACGTGACTAAGAACACCGGCAGGGAGTAACACGTGGACCTCGCCCTTGTCTTGGTCGCCTTCGCCTTCGGGTTCGGAGCGAGTACGATTCGCCTGCCGCCCCTTGTGGGCTACCTCGCCGCCGGATTCGTGTTGCACGCCTTCGGCTATGAGACGACCGACGGCATCGAGCTTGTTGCCGATGCCGGCGTGCTCCTGTTGTTGTTCGGCATCGGCCTCAAGCTCCGGCTTACCACCCTGGCCCGACCGGTGGTGTGGGCCGGTGCCAGCATGCATGCCGCCGCCACGACCGTCATTATCGGTGGGTTCCTTCTGGGCCTTGGGGCGCTCGGGCTGCCTCTGGTTTCGGATTTGTCGATCGGGCAGGCCGCTCTCGCCGGCTTCGCGTTCTCATTCTCCAGCACGGTGTTCGCCGTCAAGGCTCTGGAAGAGCGCAACGAGTCGGCGTCGCTGCAGGGCCGGATCGCCGTCGGCATCCTCGTCGTCCAAGACATCTTCGCCGTCGTGTTCCTCACCGCAGCAGCGGCCGACACCCTGCCCTCGCTTTGGGCCGTGCCCGTGGTGACCGCAGTCCTGGCCGCAAAACCTGTTTATGGATGGCTGCTCGATCGCAGTGGCCACGGCGAGTTGCTTTTGCTCCTCGGCCTCACACTGGCCATCGGCGTCGGAGCCGAATCTTTCGGCCAGGTCGGCCTGAAACCTGATCTCGGAGCTCTAGTTGTCGGCCTGACACTGGCCAACCATCCTCGAGCCGCCGAGTTGGCGACGACATTGCTTGGGTTCAAAGACATCCTGTTGATCGGATTCTTCTTGTCGATCGGCCTTGGGGGCACGCCGGGACCGGCGGCAGTCGTCATAGCACTGGCAGTCGTGATCCTGCTACCGATGAAGGCGGCTGGATTCCTTGTCCTGGTGAGCCGGTTCCGGTTTCGAGCCCGAACGGCACTGCACTCGTCGATCACCCTGGCCACCTACAGCGAGTTTGGCCTGATCGTGGCCGTGGTCGGCGTCGAGCGCGGCCTGCTCGACCAGCAGTGGACCTCCGCAATCGCCGTTGCCGTCGCCGTGTCGTTTGCGTTGACGGCACCCCTCAACACCGCCCGCTACCGGATCTACGAGCGATTCTCCGAGCCGCTGGGCAGCCTCGAACGATCGCCGGTACAACCCGATGATGCCCTGATCGACACCCGTGGAGCGCAGATCATGGTGTTCGGCATGGGCCGTGTAGGCACCGGAGCCTACGACGAGCTGGTGATACGGCGGGGTCATATCGTTATGGGCGTTGAGCGGCTTGAAGCTGTGGTCGGTGAACACGAGCACGCCGGACGCCATGTTGTTCGGGGCGACGCGCTCGACAGCGATTTCTGGGCCCGCCTCCAGCTGAATCCGAGTATCGAGCTCATCGTTCTGGCCATGAGCGACCACGCCGCCAACGTGGAAGCCGTACGTCGGGTAAACGACTTCGTTCCCGGGGCTAGGATTGCGGCCACGGCGTCTCATTCCGACGACGTCATCGAACTTGAGGAGGCCGGCGTGGATGTGGCCCGCAATCTGTACGGCGAGGCCGGTCAGGGTCTCGCCGATGATGCTTGTGACCTACTCGACCGAACGAGTGACAGGCCGTCCGAACGATGACTCGCCGCACCAACCACGTATTCCCCGACACGCCAGTTGAGACGCTCGAAGACTATGTAGCTGGAGGCGGACTGCTTGGACTGTCGACGGCTCGGCAGCAATCCCCATCAGACGTCATCGATCTGATCGTCGCCGCCGGCGTGCGCGGTCGAGGCGGCGCCGGGTTCCCCACCGGACGGAAGTGGCGAAGTCTGGCTGCCTCCTCCACCACCGACCGCGCCTTCGTCGTCATCAACGCAGCCGAGGGCGAACCTGGAACATTCAAGGACCGAGCGCTGTTGCGAGCCAACCCCTATGTGGTGCTGGAGGGGGCACTCATCGCGGCCCACTGCATCGGAGCCCGACGGATCACGGCCGCCACCAAGGCCGTCTACCAACCCGAGCTTGCCCGACTCCGCACCGCCGTCGACGAGTTGACCAGAGCCGGGATCACGGAAGGGATCGAGATCAGCTTGGTCGAAGGGCCCGACCACTACCTCTACGGCGAGGAAACCGCGATGCTGGAAGTGATCGAGGGCGAGGATCCTCTCCCCCGCCATCTTCCGCCGTATCAGTACGGTCTCTTCACCACATCACCCCAGCTCGGATGGTCAGCCGGCACCGACGACTCACCGGGCGGACCGGCCGAGCCTAGCGATAGCCCTGCTCTGGTCAACAACGTGGAGACCTACGCCCACGCGGCGTTGGTGTGCCGTCACGGCTCCGACTGGTACCGAACGATGGGTACTGCGGAGTCCCCCGGTCCTACGATTGTCACAATCACCGGTGACGTTCAACGTGCTGTTGTCGCCGAGGTGGAGCTTGGTCAACCGATCGGGTCCCTTATCTACGAGCTCACCGGCGGACCGCTGGGCGGGCGTGGTATCAAGGCCGTGTTGTCCGGGGTCTCCAACCCTGTTCTCACACCCGACCGGATGGAGTCCCTGGTTGCCTACGAGACCCTCGCCGCGGCCGGAGCCGGTATGGGCTCGGCCGGCTTCATCGTGTACGACGACAGCCGAAACATGATCGATGTCGCCTACCAGATCTCAAGATTCCTCCATGTCGAGTCATGCGGCCAATGCAATCCCTGCAAGATCGGCACCCACGACATCTCTGCCGCACTCGAGCATCTGGTACTGGGGACCGGGTCTCCGGCCAATTCGATCGCCACAATCGAACGACGAATGCAGACCGTCACCGACGCCAGCCGTTGTTACCTCGCCACCCAAGAACAGCAGGTTATCGCCAGCCTCCTCCGTGCTTATCCCGAAGACCTCGAACAGCGTCTCGCCGGAAAACCCGGCGATCCCGACGTTCCGCTCCCGAAGCTTGTCGATATTGTCGACGGCGTTGCTCAGCTCGATCCGAAGGCACCACACAAGCGACCCGATTGGACCTACGCCGAGACACCCGTGCGGCTCACGGGGAGGTGACGGCTTTTAAAGTCCGACGTCGAGATCGGCGTAGTGGCGTCGAGCCACATCGGGATGGGAGCGGAGACGGGTCTTGAGATTGTTCTCACCGAAGACCTTTAGTCCAACACCATCGTGGCTCGCTCCCGGGGCCAGTGCAGCAAGCTCCTTCGGAAGCTCGACCGCATGGAACGGCATCTCAAAGCGCGGGTTGAAGAAAAAGGCAATCGAGATTCGTTCCACGTCCGCAGGTGGACTGACAACACGATGGGGCGTGGCCTTCAGGTACCCGTCGGTGGCGGTTTCGAGCATCTCTCCGAGATTCATTAAGTACGCGCCCTCGACCCGAGGAGCATCAACCATCGCGTCACCGATCTTCACCTGAAGACCCCCCACATCGTCTTGCAGGATAAATGTCAGCAATCCGGTGTCTGAGTGCATGCCGACACCCTGGCTGCTCCCCTGTCGATCCGGCACACCCGGGTAGCGGATGATCTTCAGATGCACGTCACTTGAAGGTAGGAATCCCGGATCCCACTGATTTATTGGCAGGCCCAGGGCGAGAGCCAGGGCTCGTAGGGCGTCGAGCCCAACGGCTTCCATCGCCGACATCCAAGCCAGCACTCGTGGTGCCATGGTTGGGAGCGTCGGAGGCCACTGATTGGGACCGCGTAGCCTCAGCCACGCTGGATCGCCGGCGCCAAGTACGGGAGCGTCCTCCTCCGGCCCGAGGTCCAGCTGGTCGCGCCAATCCTGTTGATGGTTCGTCACCTCATCGCCAAGGATCGTGTAGCCCCGAAAGGCAGGAGAATTCTCAATAGCCAGCGATCGACGCTCGGTCTCAGGCAAGGCGAAGAACTCACGAGCAGCGTCAAAGATCCCGTCGTCCAGGTCGGGGTCGACTCCGTGGCCTGTCAGGTACACGAAGCCCACTTCGTGGGCGGCTCGACCCAAGTCCTCCGCGAACCGCACGGCAGCGGGAGAACTCGGGTCGGCCCGAAAAGATTCCATGTCCAACACCGGCAACGACGTCATTGGCCACTCCTGGCGAGGCTCCCGAAATCTCTGATCACTGCCCGCAAGCATACGCGCCGGGGTCCTCGGTCAGGAAGTCGCCTCCTGACGTTTGAGCCATCCCAAAATCGTTTGGTTGGTTTCGTCCGGGAGTTCCTGTGAGATCCAGTGGCCACAGTCCAGCGAAACCACCTCTACATTCGGCACAGACTCCGAAAGCCGCTCGTTCCGTGCTACCAGATCGCGGTCACCGTAGATCATCAGCGCTGGCTGATGGATGATCGGATCCACGTCGCCTAGCACGTGCCAGTTGTGATCGAGGTTCCGGTACCAGTTGATGCTCGGGGTGAACCCTGAGGTCTCGAAGGCGGATACGAACACCGCAAGTTCGCTGTCGCTCATCATCGGATCACCCATGGGGGCCTCGGCTTTCGCCAGGTTGATCATCACGTTGCCTGGCGGTGGCTCAGCGGGCGGGAGATTCTTGCGGAACAGGTTTCGCAGAAAGCGAGCCGTGTTCGCTTCGAGCACTACGTCGGCCACACCTGGCTGCCGGTTGAAGTGCACCATGTAGTAGTCACCCCCGAGCATGCCTTCAAGAAACTCCATCCAGGGCTGATCGCCACGGTCCATATACGGAACACTGAGCGCAACGATGCCTTCCACCCGACTCGGGTGAAGGAGCGTTAATCCCCAGACAACCATGGCGCCCCAGTCTTCGCCGACAAAGGTCGCCTTCTCGTATCCGAAGTGGTCGAGAAGCGCCACGAGGTCACCTGTTAGGTGTTCGATGCCGTACTCGTCGACCCTCGTTGGGCGAGATGAATTGCCATACCCTCGCTGGTTCGGCACGATCACGTGATAGCCCGCTTCGGCCAGTGCCGGTATCTGATGGCGCCAGACAAAGGCGTGCTCGGGCCACCCGTGGCACAGCACAATGGGCCGCCCCACATTCTCCTTGCCTGCCTCGTATACCTCGAGCTCAATGCCGTTAACCGGAATGAGCGTGGGCTTGGGTAGCTCGTTATAGCTCGGCTGCGTTGTCGTGGTCATTGTCGTATCCTTTCGCTGTTGCGTTCGTATCGACGACGCTAGGGATCATTGCGGACAGATCTAGTCCGCAATACGTGCGAAGCTTGAGAAATGCGAAACGATCCAACAGCACGAGCGCTGCAGCTTCTCTCACTGCTGCAGACACATCGACTGTGGCGCGGGGCGGAGCTGGCTGAGCGTCTGAGCGTCACCGAGCGAACGGTTCGGCGCGACGTTGATCGCCTGCGAGAACTCGGGTACCCAGTCGACGCCACACCAGGTAGCGACGGCGGGTACCGACTGGCTGCTGGTGCCCACCTGCCTCCGTTGCTGTTCGATGATGAGGAAGCGGTGGCGGTGGCGGTAGGGCTTCGAGCTGCGGCCAGCGTGGCGATCACCGGCATCGAGGACAGCTCGCTTCGGGCCTTGGCCAAGGTGGAGCAGGCACTGCCCGACCACGTTCGACGTAGAGTGTCCGCTCTCAATCAGAGCGTCGTGTCGCTACAGCGATCGGGAGGTGGCGGCCCTGTCGATCCGCAGGCTCTGAGCATGCTTGCCGTAGCCTGCCGAAACCACGAGGAAGTTCGCTTCGAGTATCAAGGCCGTGATGGGGAACCCGGCCAACGCCTCGTCGAGCCTCACCAGCTACTCTCAGCCGGCAGCCTGTGGTATCTCATTGCTTGGGACCTACGCCGTTCCCACTGGAGGACCTTCCGGCTCGACAGGATCGGGGGCGTCCGACCAGCCGGCCCGCGGTTCACTCCCCGCGCCATCCCGGGCGGAGACGCCGCCACCTTTCTTGCGAACTCCGTGGCCTCGCTGCCACTTAGGGTCGAGACTCGCGACGATGAGCACTCACAAGAGACCTAGTTGACCTTCCAGTCGACTGGAAGGTGCAGACTGTAGAGCGACACCGACCCAACCAACTCAAGGAAGCCATGGTCAACCAGGCCGAGCACGGCGAGCACACAGATCACGATTCGCACCCCCAACACGATGAGCATCTCCACCATGGGGGCCACGACAAACACGCCGGTCATGACCCGGAGATGTTTCGCCGGCTCTTTTGGTGGAACCTCATAATCGCCGTCCCGGTGCTGGTCTTCTCAAGTCAGATCCAAGAGTGGTTCGGCTATTCGATAAACGGAGCCTGGGCCGCCTGGGTCGCGCCGGTGTTGGGCACCGTCATCTACTTATGGGGCGGGCAGCCGTTCCTCAAGGGTGGCGTTGTCGAGGCCCGCAACCGTCAGCCGGGAATGATGCTGCTCATCGCCTTGGCCATCACAGTCGCCTACATATCGTCGCTTCTGTCGTCGCTGGGATGGGCCGACCTGGACTTCTGGTGGGAGCTCGCAGCACTGATTTCGGTAATGCTGCTCGGCCATTGGCAGGAGATGAAAGCCATCGGTCAGGCCCATGGAGCTCTTGCCGCTTTGGCCGAGCTTTTACCCGACACCGCTGAACGCGTCAGCGGCGACCGGATTGAGGAGGTGCCGATTGCTTCGCTCGAAGTTGGTGACACGGTTCTGGTTCGGCCCGGCGGTCGGGTGCCGGCCGACGGGACCGTTGCCGCTGGCAAGGCAGCGTTCGACGAGTCGATGATTACCGGGGAGTCCCGTCCCGTCGATGGCGGCGAGGACGAGCATGTTGTCGCCGGCACGGTATCGACCAACTCGTCGGTACGAATCAAGATCGACGCCGTCGGTGATGACACTGCGCTCGCCGGGATTCAACGCATGGTCGCCGAAGCCCAATCGTCGAACTCGCGAACCCAAGCTCTTGCCGATCGAGCCGCCGCCGCGTTGTTCTATCTTGCGGTCGGGTCGGCCATTCTCACGATGCTCGTGTGGCTGCTACTCGGCGACCCGGCCCAAGGCATCATCCGTACCATCACCGTTCTGGTCATCGCCTGCCCCCACGCCCTTGGCCTCGCCATCCCACTGGTGATCTCGATCTCAACCGCTACATCGGCCAAGGCAGGAATCCTCATCAAGGACCGTCTGGCGCTCGAACGAATGCGCACCATCGACGCCGTCTTGTTCGACAAGACCGGCACTCTCACCAAAGGCAACCACGCTGTGGCCGATTACGTCGCCGTGAATGGCCGTAACGCCGATGACGTGCTCGCCCTGGCCGCAGCCGCCGAGACCGACAGCGAACACCCGATTGCCCTCGCGATCGTCAACGCCGCCAATACCAAAGGCGGGATTCCGACTGCCGATGGTTTCGAGGCGCTCACCGGGCGCGGTGTACGAGCCGTTGTCGATGGCCGCGTCGTGCAGGTCGGCGGACCGGCTTTGATTCGGGAGCTGGATCTTGAAGAGCCTGCCGAACTTGCGGACACGGCCAGCCAATGGCGGGACCGGGGAGGATCGGTGCTATGGGTTGTCGACGATTCGGCGATTGTCGGGGCACTGACTCTCGCCGACGAGATTCGGCCTGAGTCCCGTGCCGCAGTGGATGCCCTTCACGACCGGGGAGCGAGAGTTGTGATTATCACCGGCGACGCCCGGCAGGTCGCCGACGGGGTTGCCGCGGAGCTCAACATCGACGAGGTGTTCGCCGAGGTCCTACCCGAAGACAAGGACGCCAAGGTGGCCGAACTCCAGGCACGTGGGCTCAAAGTCGCCATGGTCGGCGATGGGGTCAATGATGCGCCGGCGCTGGCCCGGGCCGATGTCGGAATCGCCATTGGAGCCGGCACCGACGTTGCCATGGAGTCGGCCGGTGTGGTCCTCGCTTCCAGCGATCCTCGAGGGGTCATCGGTGTTATCGATCTTTCGCGGGCCGCCTATAAGAAGATGATCCAGAACCTTGTGTGGGCAACGGCCTACAACCTCATCGCCATCCCTGTCGCCGCCGGGGTGTTTGCGTTCGCCGGTCTCACGCTCCCGCCCGCTGCTGCCGCTGTTGCGATGAGCCTTTCCACGATCATCGTCGCCACAAATGCACAGCTCCTACGCCGCCTTGACCTCAGACCAAAGTGATCTCGACAACCCGCAGATGCGTCGGCTCCTAGGTGTCAATCCCGAGAGTCTTGCGACACTCTGCGATCCCGGTCATCGTGATGTCGTCGCATGGCTGAGTCTGCCATGTTGCACGGTCCAGGAGCCATCGCTGTCCTGGCACCGGCTTGCCTTCATGTGTGGCCCACGCCGTGCCATTGGGTTTGTACCCAAGGCGTTCGGACACGGCGTTCGATCCAACGTTGTCAACAGCGCCTTGACTGTGCGCCTCTGAGGCACCAAGACCGTCGAACGCGAGATGGAGAATAGCCCGTCGCGCTTCAGTGCCGATGCCGCGCCGTCGGAAGTCTGTCGAGACCCAAGAGGTGCTCTCGACGGTGCCGAATGCGTCGAAGTTGCTACCAGTGAGATCTTGTTGGCCGACAGGTTCACCGCCAACGAGCACGACGAAGTAAAGGCGCCAGAGATCCGGGCGGACTGTGCCTCGTCCGCGCCACACCGACTGCATCCATCGCTGAACCCGAGTGCCGGGATCAGGCTCGTAGAAGGAGCAAGGGTCATCCCAGGGCGGCGGATCAGCCATTGCTTTGCCGGCGGCGACGAGCGGAGCGAGCGCTTCGAGTAAATCGTCTGTTGCGCCGCGTAATTCGACTTGTGGAGTTGCAACTCGAACGTTCAATGGCGGATAGAGAGACATCGTGTACATCATATGCGTTGGCTCAACCCGACTGCCGTGAGTTCTCACTCCGCGCATCCCCACGAGAAGTTCACCGTCGTTCAACCTACGCGACCGACTACGGGTCACCGGTGTACTGCTCGATATCGCCGGTCAGAAGTCCAACGCCGGGTGGTGAAAGCGGCTGAGCCTGCCGGTGAGACCTAGCCGTTGGTTCCGAAGCCGGACAGGTCGGAACCGCCCGAACGCTCACCGGGCAGGTACACAACGCGTTCCACGAGACGATACGTCGACTCGAAGAAGGTCTCTCCAGAGGCAAGCTGATCTCGCCGGCGGTGACGATCATCGGTTGCCGGATCGCTCTTCAAGCCGTGCAGATAGAGACCGTATTGCCACCAAACTCCCTGCTCCGACATGGTGTGTAAACCGGTGGCGCCGTGCAGTTTCCTGCCATTCAGCGACGCCTGATAGGAACCGCTCGAGCCTGATCCGTAGTGGATCACCACTTGAAGCGCATTCGAGCCATTGGTCCGAAGTTGCGCTCCTGAGATCCGATGCCGTTGGCCGTACGCAACAACCTGGATCTCGTTGGCCACAGCATTGCTGAACTGATTGAGGCCGGTCAGTTCGATGTTCAACGCCGGCCCGTCGAGCTCGCGGCTGAACGCCTGAAAGATGGTTGCCGGTCCGTAGAGGTCCGAGTGGTCCGCATCGAAGTACATGCAGTAGGCCACGGTGGATCCCTCGACCGGCGGGACGTCGATCGTAGAGGTTCGCATCTCGGATCGGCTTTGGTCGTTGGTCCAGGTACCGCTTGAAGGCTGATCGGCCACATCGAATCGAAGACGTAAACCGTCGTTGACGTACGCCATCTCCTCAGGCACCGGTAGTGCGTAGACCGTGCGGAAGGGTGTTTCGTTGGATCCGTTGAGGTCGGCGGCGTTCTTGCCGGCGGCGGCCATCGCCACATAATCGGCTCCCGAGATTGTTCCTCCAGGCTCCACATAACATGGCTCGGACCCCGAATCGACGGTGGTTGTGGTGGTCGTGGTTGCCGTCGTGGTCGTGGTAGTCGAAGGCAAGGTGGTCGACGGCAGCGTTGTGGTGGACGTTGGAGTTGTGGATGTCGAGCTCGTGGTCGTCGGCTTGCCGCGACCCTTGCCATTGCCAACCTTAGGCTTGTCGGGTGAGCGGCCCGGGGCCGGGGCCTGGGCGTCGGCCTCCACGACAAGCGCCGCCTGACCCTCGGACCCTGTAGCGGGTGAGCTGTGTTGTTCTAGTGGCTCGGACGCGGCATCGGCCTCCAGTCGCGACCCTTCGGCGGATGCCGAGCTGCAAGCCGCTAGCAAAAAGGCGACGCCCGATACCCCAACGACACTCGTGCTCCTCAGATCCCGCCACACCATTCGCCAAACTTACAGATCGCTCCCGTCTGAAGTCGTTAGCTTTACCCATCTATTGCCAAGGCAAGGTCTTCCGGTAGTTGAAGATGATGGCCTTCATTATTGAGCCATCGTGAAACAACTCGTACCGTCCGAGAAACACGTCGCGACCACCGCCTGCGGTTGGGACCACTGCGCGCGACGATGATGCTGCGCGCTCCCTCTCCGCCTGCTGTCGTCGACCATGATGAACGGATTGCCCCACTTGCTGCCTTCAAGGCCGAGCTCGGGCACAGCGCGGCCGGGCGAGCCGATTTCCGGCAGCTACTCACACCCGGCCGTCAGTCAACGGACGGAGCGAGGTATCGATAGCCGCCGATCTCTTCGGAATCGGCCGCAAGATCTTCCGAGATGTATTCCCAACCGTCCTTGTGGAGTTCAAGCGTCGCGCCAGGTCCGATATCGGATGTGTCCCCGGGAGCTTCATGGCTCCACCGATACCGCCGGAATCCGATGCCCTTGACCCGGCACCGAGCGGCCAAGCGGTCGTCGACCATGAGATAGACAAAACCGTTCGGCCGCAGTTCCTTCGGCATCGACGAGATTGGCAGCCACCCACTGTCGGGCCCTCGACGGTGGAACCGCAGATTCTCCTCCGGCACTTCGTAGACCAGATCTTTCTCGCCGAACAACACCGGCAGCTCATCGGTGTCGGTTCGAGGCAGCCTCGTCAAATGGCTTGGAGGCGCAGGCTTCGACGAAGACCGTCGAGGTGTCGTGGGCCCGGAGGACTTGGCTCGGGACACTCGCTTCTTTGGCTCAGGCTTGGGTGGCGGCTTCGGAGCCGGAGGTTCTGGTTGCATGTCACGAGGCAAAAGCATGCATTCGGTGCATGTAGCCCAGGGCTGTGGCATCCCGTGTTCACAAATGAAATCTGCAGCAACCTTCAACCTAAGCCTCGTCTCTCTAGTCTCTCGTCAGCTGCTCGTCACGCTCTCCATCGGCGCTAGATACAGCCCGTAAACCCTAGCCGAGTCGATAGACCTCGGTGGCCGTCCCGGAGAAGATGCGATCCTGCTCGGCATCTGAGTAGGTACTGCAGATGATCTGAAGGGCGTTCCACAAGACCGAGTAGGGCAGGGTTGCTCTGTCGACCGGAAAGTTCGACTCGGCGATCGACCGATTGGGGCCAAAGGTGTCGATGCAGTAGCGCACGTCATCGGACCAATACGCTGCGACCTCTTCGGAGCCCGGCGGGGCCGGCCGGTCAGCCCACCCCATGCCGTAATACCACTCCATGCCGATGCCGCCGATCTTCATCGTGACGTTCTTACGCTGAGCGACCCGGGCGATAGCGCCCCGCCAGTCGGAGCGAACAGCATCGCGGTCGCCCGAGTAGGGCCCGATTCCGAGCGGGCCACCCAGATGGTCGAGGATGATCGTGGCCTCGGGAACTGCGTCGGCGAGCGCACACAACTCGTCGAGCTGACGGTGGAACAACCAAGCGTCGAAGCTCAGGTCCATCGCTGCGATAGTGCGCACCCCGGCCTGGAATTTAGGTGTGAGCATCATCTTCTCGAACGGCTTGCTGTGCCCCTCACGGATTTTGTCGCTGGCGTCCCACGACGTGGCGTGCCGTATCCCTCTGAACAAGCCATCACCGGCCTCTACGTGAGCCGCCAGGACTTCCTCGACGGCCTCTCCGAGCATCATGTCGGCATGCCCAACGATGGCGCCGATCGTCGGGCCGTCCTGGCTGATCTCGTCGCCCATCTCCTTGAGCGCCGAGGCTTCCCGCCTAACGAATTCCGTCTCACCGACCGGCGATAGGTGGTCAGGCCGAGCCCGGTCATAGTTCGACATGCACTCTACGAAAACGGTATGAGTGACATTGTGCGATCCGGTCGCGTCCACCCAGAGCTGCGGAGCGAGATACGTGCTTCCACCGCGATCCCATAGGTGATGGTGAGCATCGACGATCGCTCGATGCGGATCGATTGCGGTTTCGTTGGTCTGCGCTAGCCACTCGAAACGATCGAGTCCCATCGTTGTTCCTCCCTCGGATATGCCCATAGTCTCGATGTCGATACCGCTGTTGTCCAGAGGAGCCGAGATCTAATCGAACCAATTGAGATAGTGACGCTCGGCGAGACCATGTTGACCATTCGCCCCGGAGTCGATCAGGATACTTTCGCCTGGGACGTGGGCGGGGCCGAGTCCAACGTTGCTCGATGTTGCGCTGCCCTCGGCGTTCGCACGGCATGGGTTAGTCAACTCGGAACGGATCTCGCTGGGGACCTCGTGTTGTCGACGATTCGCGACGCCGGCGTCGACGTCAGCAACGTCCATCGCATCTCCGATCGTCAGACCGGGCTGATGTTGAAGGAGACCAACCCCAAAGAACGGCGGGTGTGGTACTACCGGCGGGAGTCGGCCGCAGCCGCAATGTCGACGGCGACGACGTTCGAGTTTGCAGACAGACCTCAGATCCTCCACCTGACCGGGATTACACCTGCCCTGTCCCCCACTTGCCAGGAGCTCGTCGAGTCGCTGGTTGCTGATCGAACCCGGGCGTCGATCGTCTCCTTTGATATCAACTGGCGACCCACACTCTGGGAGCACGACCCTGACGCGGCTGAGCTTCTCCGCTCCATCGCCAACCGAAGCGACCTTGTGTTCGTAGGGTTCGACGAGGCTGAAGAGCTGTGGGGCCTGCAAACGATTCACGCCATCCGAGATCTCCTGCCACAGCCCGGCATGATCGTGGTGAAAGACGGTGCCGACGCAGCTCACGCCCACACCGCCAACAAATGGCACGAGGTGCCTGCGCTCCGAGGACCGATCATCGATACTGTCGGCGCCGGCGACGCGTTCGCAGCCGGCTTTCTGACAGGCCACATTCGTTATCGGGACGACGTCGAATCAGCGCTACGTCTCGGCCACATCACCGCGATGGGTGCCCTGGCGAGGCACACCGACGTGGGAACAATCGCCGACGAAGAAACCACCCGTCGCCTCCTGGCCATGTCCACCGACGAGTGGGCAGCAACCACCCTGGACCTCACATGACCTTCTTTCGCACCCACCTCGCTAGATGCCCCGTCATCGCGATCCTGCGTGGACTAACGCCGGCTGCGGCAGGCACCGCAGCGGAACAGCTCTGGATTAGCGAGGTGGACCTCGTGGAAGTCACCGTTCAAGACGCCGCTGGATTCGACGCCCTCAAGCACATTGCCGCTATCGGCGCCGAATCAAAACGACTGGTCGGCGCCGGAAGCGTGACCTCACTCGACGACTTCGATCGAACCATAAGTTGCGGCGCCTCGTTTGTCGTCTCCCCCGGCCTCGACCTCAATCTTGTCGATCACGCTCAGGCTCTACATGTGCCGTACCTACCCGGCGTTGCGACGCCATCGGAGCTTCAGCTTGCCAGCACCCGTGGCGTTGCCGATCTCAAGCTGTTCCCGCCCGTGAATTGGGCGGACTTAAACACTGGTACGACGGTTACGCAAGAGAACCCCACACTTCGAGATGGCCCTGTCGCTCGGCTATCCGAGCTTCTACCCTCGGCTTAGTGTGATGTCCTGAGCGCCATGCCACAAGATCAGCTCGCCGAGTCGGCGAAGGTTCTCACCGCCCTCAACCACCGTTGCGAAATGATTCCCAGCTAGTTGGCCGGCCTTTGAGGCGAACTTGACGTAGCCGTACCCCAACAACAGCTCGGTCTCGCTTACACCCTTGGGATACAGCAGCAGTTCACCCGGGTGCGGGTACGACGTGGCGTTCTCCGGCCCAATCTCAAGGTCGAGCTCACCCATCGGAATCCAGCCCGCTTCACCACTCCATCGAACGTGAATGATCTGCGAGGTCAATGGCAACAACCGTACGAACGCAGCAACCGTTGCCGGTGCACGTTCCTCCTCCAGCTCCACCGAAAACGTGTAAGGACCAGCCACCATCGAGATCACCCGCCCGACTATAGTCGGCTCCCCTGATGGGCCTCTCTAGCTGAGGAGCGGAGCCTCAGCTACCCGCCGACGACAGTGGGTTCTCCCACTCGAACCCTTGGTCAAGCGGGTAGACGGGGCGCGGTAGATGCATGAACGGCATGCGATGTAACACCGGCGATGTGCGCCCTGGGGTGTCGACAAACAACATGTTCTCGGGGCGGACGAACTCGTCGTACGCCGGCGGGAACGAGCTTCGGACCTTTACAACAATCGTGCGCACGGTACCCAGGTCGACCCCAAGCGCTTCGCTGTAGATGGGATCGTTTCCCACCGCGGCCCTGCTGGTTACAACGACCTGCACGCCGCCGAGGTCGAGCAGCGCCATCGGTCCGGCGTAGAGGCTCTTGCTGGCAACGATCCCGCGTCGGCCCACCAGATGGCCGTCGCTGAGCGCCAGCACCGTTGCCTCGGCGGAATAGGTGGCCTCACCGTCGCGATCCCAGTCGTCTCCCGTGAATCGAGCTGTCATGGTGTTGCCGATGCCGGTCGTCTGCGCCGCCTCAACGAGGCGGCGATCTCGGAAGTTCACGATCAGAACGCCCTTCGCCCCGGCGCCGTGGAGCGCTTCGAGCATCCAGAGGGTTTTGACCGGTCCGCCGGCACCGCAGTTGTCGCCAAGGTCCGAGAACACCATTGCCGGGAGCGATGGATCGTCGCCTGCTTCCACGGCTCGCTCCACCGCTTCGTCCAGCGAGGTGGGTTCGCAGACGAAACGATCCCGGTTCGCCCAGGCGAGGTCTGCCAGGTTACCGGCCAGCCTGCGGGCATCGGTGTCGTCGTCGCGGCCGGTCACGATGATCGTCAGGCCGTTGTGAGGAGTGTCGGAAAACGCAAACCCACCGAGGATCGAGACGTTTGCGATGTCGGCCGTGCGCCCAGCGTGGCCCATCGCGATCAACTCGGCAAACGGGCCTTCGTCGGTGAACCGTGAGACGTTCGGCGGAACGATCGGAAGGCGTATCGAGACAACCTTTGGCTGCATCCCCGACCACAGCTCGTGCACGAGATCGGCGGCTTCCTCGCCGCGTTCGACCTGGTCGACGTGAGGATCGGTGCGGTAGGCAACAGCCAGGTCCACCGACTCGAGAAACAAGTCGGAAAGATTTCCGTGTGGATCGAGCGTCGCAACTATCGGCACGTCAGGCCCGACCGCAGCGCGTACCGCCGCGGCGAACACGCCGTCACCATCCTTCTCCTCGGTCGTGACCATGGCACCGTGGTTGCACAGGTAGACGGCGTCGAGCTGCTCTTCGTTGAGGAGACCCTCGACGGCGTTGGCCAACGTCGACTCGAAGAACGAATGCTCGACTGCTCCTCCCCCGCTCATCGTGTACAGAATTGGAACCGGCTGCCAAGGACCGAGCTCGGCCATACGCCGATGAAAGCCTGTTACCTCCCCCATCACCCTCGGATGTCCGGCAAGTGCGTCGGCGCTGACTTCGTCACCCTCAAGGTAGACGGAAGCCCGGAACCCGCGTTCGGACACAGGGCGGGAGAACGCGTTGCTCTCAAGAAACATCCCAAGAACGGCCACCCCTCGGTCTGGCATCAGCACCTTTCAATCTGGACTCTCGACCACCCAGCTTCGCACGTTAGGTGGTGCGGTCCAAGTGACGCCAACCGGTGTTTCGCGGGTTCCGCAATGATGCCATCATTAATCGCCGGACTCCACGCTCTCCAGCCAGGCCTGGAGGTCGCCCTTACGCTCCAGCGCGCTGGTCGTGAACGGTCGGATCTTGCCGATCACGTCACGCTCCTGGAAACCCTGGTCGTGGCGGCCGAAGCACCAGGCGACGTTGGCGTAGCTGTTGGCATCTCGGCCGTCGAGGCAATAACGATTGTTGAGGTCGAGTAGCGTACGAAAGGCGTGGCCCGGAGTGTTGGTCCAGCGCAGGACCTGTTTGCCCCAGTACATTCGAAGCTGGTTGTGGACCCAACCCTGCTCACGGATGAGCGCCATGATGGCGTTCCAAACATCATCGGGAGTCTCCCCGGTTTCCAATTCGGCCGCTGTCAGCACCACCTCACGATCATCGTCTTGGTGATCTCGCAGGGTGGTCTTGGCCCATTCAGGGAGCCCGGCGAATCGGTCGTGCGCAGGCTCGTGCGTCACGTAGTTGATGGCCAACTCACGTCTGACGATCAGCTCCTCGACAAAGGCGTCAACCTCGTCGGCAGCGGCCGACGAGGCCCTCACCCGGCGGACAACCTCAACCCGGGAGATGTGCCCGAGGTGCAGATAGGGCGACAACTGGGAAGAGCTGGGCTCAACGTCGTAGCGGTTCCGCATCGCCTGGTAGTCGGGAAGCACGTCGGTGATGAACCGATCCAGGATCCGAGTGGCGGCGTTGGTCCCTCCCTGCCAGTGCTCGACCGGACCGGGCTCAGCGGCCACCCCGAGCCCATCGAGGGCTTCATCGAGATGCCTCAGATCTATTCTCTGGAGGCTACCGGTTGGTGGGAAGTCATCGTCACCGAGGCGATCATCGAGGGCTGTCGTCCGAAGCTCAACGACGAACCGATCGATGTGCTCCTTGAGTTTGGGTCGGATCGTTCGGGCCGCCGTTTCCAGCTTGTTGGAGACCAGTTCAATTGGGACCACCACGTCGGTCTCAACCTCGACGATCGGACCCGGGAACACCTCTTCCACGCTGTCTCGCCATCGCCGCTGGATCGGTAGATACCCCCGGTCAAACACCAGCATGGCGGCAACGTCGGCCAGATCGCCGATTACCGACTCCGGTTGTCCGGCGATGGCCTGGAACGCAATGTTGCGGGCCCTAAGGTGGCCCTCGACGTCGGCCAGACCCTCCAACATGAAACGATAGTGACGGGCCGATGCGTCCGGGCAGTCATTCACGACACAGAACACCACCGCAAGGGGCAGCTCCAGTCGGTTTGCCTGCTGCACCGCATACTCAAGCGCCGGGTTGTGACGCACTCGCTGGGCCTGCTGCATCCAGTACACAACAAGCTCTCCGCCGGTCGGGTCGACGTCACGACGCCATCGGACGCGCTCGTCTTCAATTACCGATGTCG
This sequence comes from Acidimicrobiales bacterium, assembly GCA_965216355.1. Lineage (GTDB taxonomy): Bacteria > Actinomycetota > Acidimicrobiia > Acidimicrobiales > SZUA-35 > JAHELU01. The sequence goes on along the minus strand of CBDCFR010000013.1, from coordinate 3,337,182 downwards.
CCATCTTCGTATCCTTCCTTCCAACACCACACCGCTGCACGGCTGGTGTGGACCAACCAGCCGGTCGACTGGATAGTCACTGTCTGGTACTACCCATCCCAGCGACGTCTCAATCGCAATCTCTTCCAATCAGGCCAATGAACAACCCGATCCCGCAGCGTCTCCAGAGTTACTGGATATCAACCTGCGCAGCGAGGTCGAGTTGTTCGTCGATGTCGGCGCCGATGGCGTTGAGCACGACGGTGTCTGCTCCGGCGTCGTAGAGCTGTCTGAGGAGGTGACCGCAATGGTCGACGTCATCAGCGAGTGCTTCCCAATCCGACGGAGCGTCGGGGTTACGGTTGGTGATGTTCGCCGGGTCGCCAATGTTGAACGACACGAACACGACGAGATGGTGGTGAACTGGATCACGCTTCGACTCGCTGGCACCCTGGGCGATGCGTTTGCGGGCGGCGCGGATCGACTCGGCACCGTGTCCTTCCGAGAGCACCGTACCTGCGGCGACTTTTCCTGAGAGATGAAGTGAGCGAGGCCCGGTCACACCGAGGAAGACGGGCGGCGGTTCAACCGGTGGAAACACGAGCCCAACCTCGCGCGCAGTTACGTATCGGCCGGCGAAGTCGAGGATGCGACCCTCAAGGAGCGCAGCGACGACGTGATGCGTCTCTTCCAGAAGTGTGAGAGGAGATCCGGCTTTCACTCCGATTTGCTCCATCCAGTTCTGGACACCGTGCCCGATTCCGCCGATAAAGCGGTGAGGCCAGATCGCGGCGATCGTCGCCCACTCCATCGCAAGCGCAGCGGCGGTTCGGAACGGGGCTGGCGCTATTCCTTGGCCGACGACGACCGATTCGGTCGCGCCGAGCACTGCGGCGGCCTGACCTACTCCGCCCGTGTAGGGCAGGTCCTCAACCACCCAGAGCTGGTCGTACTGGTATTGATGACGCTGTGCGTGTTCGACGAGATCTGAAGGGGCGATCTCACGCTTAAGCATCGCGCCGAGCCGACGGCGGGAGTGGTCGGTTGTAGGTTGGTCGCTCATTTCAGCCGTCTCTGAGAAGCGGATTATGGATGTCGTACTGATTGCTCGGTGAGTGAAACATCGCCGGCCCAACTCGGCACGGATCTCCAACTGCTTGATCAGGCCGACATTCCGATCGGGCAGAACACTCTAACGACAAAAAACCTCGCTGTACGGCGAAGGATTACTTACGTGTCGGAGAGGGGACTTGAAAAAAAACTCCCCTTGGAGCGAACTGAGGTCAGCGCCCCAAAGCTTCATGAGGGCGTCGCAACAGCATCGACTAGCACATCACCACGTCTGCGAGTCACTTACGGCGGGACGTGGTTCTCGGATGTGGATCCGACGGCTGTCGAGCGAAGAATGTGAAGCTGAAGCACGACCTCGCCGAACTTTCTGTTCATCCAGGCCGACCAGCTCGCCGGCCAAACGTTACCTATGTACGGCAACTGCCGGGCCTTGTTGTGCTCGACCACCTACGCCCCGCCACGCTGTCATAGTCCTTCGCAATACTGCATACATGGCGATTTGCATCGATTGTGACCAGGAGATGTTGACGGCTGCAAGCTGCACCGTGACGACCCTGACCCTTGGGCCGAACTCTTATCCGAGGAAGCCGTTTGGCCAAGAGCCAGGATGGCGCACGAAGCAACCACGCTGTGGGGACTGCGGAGTGCAACGCGGCGGACATCATCACCTCGGGTGCGACATCGCCTGTTGTCCGGCCTGTGGTGGACAGATGCTCTCATGCGGCTGCATGTTTGCTGAATACGGAACCGATGAGCTCTTCTGGAGTCTGGTCGAAGGGTGATGCCAGATCAATCGCTCTGAGTCCAAGAGCCACTGCCGACATCTGCGGAATCTGCGGACAGCTGTCATACGAGCTACAATCGCTGTATGACGATGCTCAGTTTTCGAGTCGACGAACGGGACGCCGCCGATGTTCAACGGTGGGCCGATGCGCTCGGTATCGACCGTTCGGAGTTGTTGCGAGATGCACTTCGACGCCACCTCGATCAGCTCGCGTCCGAAGGTGACGACGAACGGTGGGCCGATGCACCTCTCGAAGAGGGCGAGCAAGCCCTACTTGAGATCGCCGACTGGGGACCCGCCGAAGACTGGTCAGATTGGGCAACCGATGCAGCGAGGTGAGATTTGGTTCGCCGCTACACCTGGCGGCGATCGGCCCGTGTTGGTGCTTACCCGCGACCCTGTCGCCGACAGGATCGGATCAGTCGTTGTCGCCGCACTCACACGGACGCAACGAGGGCTGGTCTCCGAACTCATGTTGACGACGGCAGACGGAGTTCCAACCGACAGCGTGGTCAACTTTGACAACATCCACACGATCCCTAGGTCGACATTTCGCAGGAAGGTGGCCAGGCTCTCCCCAGCCCGACTAGCCGACGCATGTCGAACACTCCAGGCAGCAACTGGCTGCTGACGAACGGCGTCGAGGCCTCACGTACTGTCTCCTCCACTGTTTGATTCGGTGACTGATTCGGCTACCGACTCAGTGTCGCCTGCCTCGGCACTTGCCCGGCGGCGGCTCTTCATCTCTTCGTGGGCTTCCATGCTGCCGTCGTGAAATGTGCCGAACCATTTGTCGAGCGGCAGCAGTAACATCCCATAGTTCACCTCAAAGTATCGGTGATGCAGGTTGTGGAAATAGTCGCCGCCGTGAAAGTCGCGACCCTCGGTGAGCTTGAACCGGTCGAACCCGGAATGCGATGGCGACGGCGAGATCATCAGGTACACGAGGCAGAACGTAGCGATAAATGGCGAACCGGGAATCAGCAGAAACACAAACGGCAGCGACAGGTAGAACACGTGCTCGCCGGGATGCATGGAGATGCCCGACCACGGCCCGGTGTTCACGTTGCGGTGGTGTAGAGCGTGGAACCAGCCGTAAAGCGGGTCGAGGTGCAACAACCGGTGGTTGGCGTAGAAGTGCACACCTTCGATCCAAAAGACTGCGAGGGTCATGAGAGCGATGGCCCAGAGCGAGCTTAACTGAGGGATCGACTCGGTGGCGTAGAGGCGGAACATGATCGCCTCGTACAACGCTGCGATCCCGCCACCACTGACGAGCGTGTAGAACATGTTGTCGCGGGTCTGGTTGTTGAACAGGAACGACTTGCGGTTCGTCGCCAGCCACCGTGACTCGTACTTAAACTCCGTGCCCTGCGCCTTCCGGATGTGCAGCCACCAGTGCTGTCCCCCAATCACGACCAACATGAGCACGGCGTTGCGCAGCCACAGCAACGCGACATCATCAACACTGAGCGAGGCGAACCGATCGAGCGCCGGTGTGAAGAAGTGGTAGACAATCGCTGAGAGGCCGATCCAGGCGAGGGACTGCGGCCACAAGTATTTCGTGATGAACCACCCGAACATCGCCACTGGCCGAGGCGGCGACTGGAACAGTGGAGGCACATCCATTGGTTCGGGGTCGTATCCCTTGGGACGCTCCATGCGCGTGCGATTCGGGGCTGCAGGTGCGGTCATGGCCCGAACTTTGCCCTATGCGGCCACGTACCGCAAACAACCATTTCACCGCCGATGGATAAGTCAGACTTATGATGAACCTATGGATAGGTTCGAACCGCTGCCACCGTTGAACCAGTTGCGCGTGTTCGAGGCCGCGGCGCGGCTCTTGTCGTTCACCAAAGCGGCCAACGAGCTCCACTTGTCGCAACCGGCAGTCAGCCAGCAGATCAAGGCACTTGAGCGGCACGCTGGGCGCCCTCTGTTCGTGCGACGACATCAGGCGCTCGACTTGACCGAAGCCGGCGTTGCCTACCTGCCGATCGTGCAGAATGCACTCGAATCGCTGGCAAGGGGCACCCAGGCCGTGTTCGGTCGCCGCGACGAACTCCACCTAACCGTGCAGGTCAACCTGTCGTTCGCCATCTACTGGCTGACACCCCGGCTACCCGAATTCTTCGAGCGACATCCGGAGATCGTGGTCGACCTCGTCACCGTCATCCACGATCCGGAACGGACCGCAGCTGCCGCCGATGTCGAGATTCGCTTCGCCAGCGACATGGTCGGCGCCACCCTGCTCCGGCGAGTACGGGCGTTCCCCGTGTGCGCACCTGAGCTGGCTTCGCGAGCCGACTGGCGGACCGACAAGTTGTTCGACTGCACCGCTATGTCGGTCGGCTGGCGCACGTGGCTGCACGGAATCGGTGAAAAACTACCGGAAGGACAACGGGTTCACCTCGCCAGCACCTACGCCGTCGGCTTCGCTGCTGCCGAACGGGGCGCCGGCCTGTCGATGATGCTCGACGTGTTCGCGGCAAACGCACTGTCCGAGGGCCGCATCGCCCAGCCGTTCGATCACGTCTGCCCAGTCGCTGAGTCGTACTGGCTCGTCGAACAACCCGAACGCCATCGCTCCGATGCCGCGCAGGCCTTCGCCGACTGGATCCTCAGCTACGGCTGATTGGCCTGTCTAAAGGAGGTGCCCACTCGCCGACCGGGCGCGAGCCTTGCGCAGGCGTCGAGCTGCTTCGCCGGGATCGATGTGACACCGGGCAGGTCAAGGTGGGCGCGTCGAGGTCAATCCGCCGCCGGCGAGGTATTTAGGATGCGCCGATGCTTACGGGCAGGCCAGCTTGGCGCCATTGCGGGTAGCCATCCTCGAGGCGGTGGGCGCGGCGGCCTGCGTTGGTGAGACGCCGGACGGCTTCGTCGGCGTACACGCAGAACGGGCCCCGGCAGTAGGCAACGATCTCCAGGTCGTCGGGCAGGTCGGAGACTCGCTGGTCGAGTTCGTCGATCGGGATGCAGCGCGCTCCGGCGATGTGCCCTGCGGCGTACTCGCGTTCGGGTCGGACGTCGATGACGATGATATCGCCGGCAACGAGGCGGCGAGCGAGTTCTGCCCGGTCGATCGGTTCGAACCCCGATCGGCCACCCAGATAGTCAGCAGCGAGCGCGTCGAGTTCGTGGTGGTGGGCCACCGCTACCGAGCGGAGCACGGTCCACAATTCGCTGACGTGGTCTGAGGCGAGCCGGTAGTAGATCCGGTTGCCGTCTCGCCGGGTACGCACCAGCCCCGCCGTTGCGAGGGCCCGTAGGTGGAAGGAGGTGTTTGCGACGCTCTGGTCGATCTCGGCGGCCAGTTCATCGACGTGGCGTTCGCCTTGTTCGAGAATGTCGATGAGCTCGATGCGCCTCCCTGTCGACAGCGCCTTGGCCACTTGGGCGAACCCGTCGAACAGCGCCGCCTTCGCCTCGTGATTGCCGACACCCATCTTGCACCTCCGTTCCCCCATGGCTGTATTCAAGTTGATGCTTGACAACATACTCCGGCCACCGTCATTATTCAAGTGTCTACTTGAGGAGCCGGATGGGTGTGTCGCGTCAACGAGCCAGGCCTGGAGGGGTGCGCCTCGGGCTGCGGGAGAACCTGGGCCAGTTCGGCCTGCTCGTAGCGGTTAACGCCCTCGTCGGAGGGATGATCGGGCAAGAACGCACCGTTCTGCCGCTGCTGGCCGAGGAGGAGTTCGGACTCACCGCGTTCACCGCCACCTTGACGTTCATCGCCGCGTTCGGCGTCGTGAAGGCGGCCACCAACTTCTTCGCCGGCACTCTTTCGGACCGCTACGGGCGCAAGCCGGTGTTGGTCGCCGGTTGGGTAATCGGCATCCCGGTGCCCCTGTTGTTGATCTGGGCCCCCAGCTGGGGGTGGGTGATCTTCGCTAACGTCCTGCTCGGTGTGAACCAGGGGCTGACCTGGTCCACCACCGTGATCATGAAGATCGACCTGGTCGGCCCCCAACGGCGTGGGCTCGCCATGGGCCTCAACGAAGCCGCCGGCTACGGCGCTGTCGCCATCACCGCCCTGGCGACCGGCTACATCGCCGAACAATGGGGCCTACGCCCCGAGCCGTTCTTGTTGGGTCTCGCCTACGCCGCCCTCGGCCTCTCCCTGTCGACCCTGTTCGTGCGCGAGACCCGCCACCACGTCGCGGTCGAGGCCGCCAACCACACCCCCCGCCGCGACACCCTCCACCACGAGCTCACCGGCGCGGAGATCTTCACTCTCACGAGCTTCCGGGAGAAGGCCCTGTCGGCCTGTTCCCAGGCCGGGTTGGTGAACAACCTCAACGATGGTCTCGCCTGGGGTCTGTTCCCGATCTTCTTCGCCGCCGACGGACTGTCGGTCGGTCGCATCGGTGTCCTGGCCGCCATCTACCCGGCTATCTGGGGACTCGGCCAGCTCTACACCGGTGGCCTATCTGACCGAATCGGCCGCAAACCCCTCATCGCGACCGGCATGCTGACCCAGGCCGCCGCCATCGCCTGGATGGCCGCCACCTCTGGGTTCTGGCCCTGGGCCGCCGGCGCAGCCGTGCTCGGCGCCGGCACCGCCATGGTCTACCCCACCCTGTTGGCCGCGATCGGTGACGTCGCCCACCCCACCTGGCGAGCCCGCTCAGTCGGCATCTACCGGCTCTGGCGCGACGCCGGGTTCGCCGTCGGCGCCCTCCTGGCCGGTGTCCTCGCCGACCTCGTCTCCGTCGAAGCCGCCATCTACGCCGTCGCCGCCCTCACCGCGGTGTCCGGCCTGGTGGTGATCGCCCGCATGTACGAAACCCACCCACCCGAGGATCGCTAACAGGGCCCGCCTCGGTTCAGCATGCGAGCGATGATAATCCGAGCTGTCGCCAGGGCTGAAGTCCGCTGAGCGAACCGCACCTCAAGGGACCACCCGCAGCCGGATCGCGGGGCCCGAGTAGCAACGGAACAGGAAACCGGGTTAAGAGAGGTTGAGCGGGGTCGGCAGCAGATGGGCAGGATCCAGCGCTCGAGGCGAGCCGTCGTCGGTCACAAGCGAATCGGTGTGGTAGAGCGCCGGGGCACCGAGCGCAGTGAGTGACCACGAGGAGATGACATCGGGCTCTGCGTGCCGGGATTATCGCGCATTCAACCCGGGCCAGTGCGCCGGTACTCGAGCGCGGCTGATCGACGTTTCCGAGCGGTGATATCGAACGGCTGCCGACCACCGGAGCCCGGTCAGCGCCCCCGCTCGTACGTGCCGTACCCGAGTGGCCGGTCGCCGGGCGATCGGTTGGCGATATGCGTGGGCTGGCGCCGTGGGATCCTCGCTCGATTGTAGGCGACTCGCAGATTACACAAGACCGTCGAACGTGATCGGATACACGACGATGACCCCTCCGAGTTGGGCCGACGGATCAATAGTCGGCGACGAATCTCAAGGCATTGTTCGACTCTGAAGTGCGCTTAGTGGTCGTCAGCGCACATGGCCATGAATAGGAACTCGATGTCATTGATGACCGCGTCCTCGGATTCTGGAGACTGCCGCAAGATGCGTGTGACTGCGGCGCCGCGAAGTAGCCGGAACATCATGTCCACGGCCCGCCCGAATCCAGGATGCGTAGCGATCGGAGGTCCGAACATGTCTGCGGCCAGCGCCCGATGGCGCGCGCCGAGGGTGCGTTCGGCCTGATAGAGCGCGTCGCGCAGAGGCGCATCGGTGCGCGCGGCGTTCCACAGCTCGAGCGAGGAGTAGAACAGATCGCTCTTGAACGTTCCCCACAACAACTCGATCACGGCACGAACCCGTCCTGCGTCGGGCGGAAGCTTCTTCGCCGCCCGGCTCAACTCCCGCTCGCTGACCAAGGCGAGGTGTTGCACGGCTGCGATCATCATGTCCTGTTTCGACGAGTAGTGGTGGGTCAACGCGCCTCGCGACACGCCGGCTCGTTGATGCACAGCGCCCGTCGTGGTTGCCGCGTACCCGGCCTCGAACAGGCATCGAATTGTCGCCTCGTTGATCGACAGCTTCGTCTCTGCGGACCTCTGGTCTTGCGTCCGCGACCTGGGCGTGCTCACGTCGAGTTCCACCCTGCCAGTCTACATACCGAACGTTCCGTTTCCCGGAGGTTGACAAACAGAACAATCTGTTTGTAAAGTGCGGGACGGCTGGTTGCCCGCCCATCGGTTGAAGGAGAAGAACGATGACGGCACGCACGTGTGTTGCCGGTGTGGGGATGATTCCGTTCTCGACGCCGAGCAAGAGTGATACGTACGACGTGATGGGTGAGCGTGCTGCGCGCGCCGCTCTCGCCGATGCGGGTGTCGACTACGTCGACGTCGAGCAGGCGTACGTCGGCTACGTGTATGGCGACTCGACGTGTGGGCAGGCCGCTCTGTACGGACTGGGTCAGACCGGGATCCCGATCGTTAACGTGAACAACAACTGTTCGACGGGATCGTCGGCTCTGTACCTGGCTCGCCAAGCTGTTGAGAACGGTGCAGTCGAGTGCGCGTTGGTGCTCGGGTTCGAGCAGATGCGACGGGGCGCGTTGGACATGTTGTGGCAGGACCGAACGAGCCCGTTTGCGCGGTTCGACGATGTCGCGCACGCCGTGCAGGGTGAGAGTGACGCACCGTTCGCGGCTCAGTACTTTGGCGGTGCCGGCCTCGCATATGCCGAGCAGTTTGGGCTCGCCGACGACACGCTGGCCAAGATCTCGGTCAAGGCGCGCCAACACGCCGCGAGGAATCCGTACGCAGTCTTTCGCGACCAGGTGACCGTCGAGGAGGTGCTGAGCTCGCCGACGATCTTCGGCCCGCTCACCCGCCTGCAATGTTGCCCCCCGACGTGTGGTGCTGCGGCGGCGGTCTTGTGCTCGGAGGACTTCGCCCGCAGGCACGGCGTTCGCAGCGACGTCCGCATCGCCGCGCAGGCGATGACCACTGACTACCCGTCGACGTTCGAAGACCGGGACATGCGCAAGATCGTCGGCTACGACATGTCGAAGGCCGCGGCACAGCAGGTCTACGAAGCGTCTGGCGTCGGCCCCGAGGACGTTCGGGTCGTCGAGCTGCACGACTGCTTCACCACAAATGAACTGCTCAGCTACGAAGCGCTCGGCTTGACGCCCGAAGGCACCGCCGAGAAGTTCATCGCCGACGGCGACAACACCTACGGGGGGCGCGTAGTCACAAACCCCTCAGGCGGTCTGCTTTCGAAGGCCCCACAAGCGCCCAGGCAGACCCTCCACCAACGGCCAAGTCGTCGCGCTGATCGTTGAGATGGCCACCGACAACCCAACCTGGGGCTACCGGCGCATCACCGGCGAACTCAAACGAGCCGGCCACACGGTCGGCGCTTCGACGGTGTGGCGGATCCTCAAACAACACAACATCGACCCATCCACCAACCGTGCCGACGTGACATGGACCCGGTTCCTGCGCTCCCAAGCCGCCGTGGCCTGCGACTTCGCGACGATCGACACAGCGTTCTTGCGCCGCTACTACCTGCTGTTCGTTATCGACGTGACCAGCCGAGAGGTGTTCTTCGCCGGGATCACCAAGAACCCGACCGTCGCCTGGACCACCCAAGCCGCACGAAACCTGTTCCTCACCCACTCCGACCGGCTCGAATACGCGCGCGCTCTGGTTCGTGACCGCGGCAGCCAATTCGTCGCCTCGTTCGACGAGATCTTCCGCACCGAAGGAATGAAGGTGCTCAAGACCCCAGTTCGAACGCCGGTAGCCAACACATTCGCTGAACGCTGGATCGGCACCCTGCGCCGCGAACTGCTCGACCGCACCATCATCTGGAACTGGACGAGCCATCCATAGAGTCTCTCACTCGCGCCTGTCGGCTTCCTGGACGAAACCTGAAGAGTTCCTAGAGGTCGAGCACCAAGCCGCATAGCCGCGAGCGACCGACGCGAATCAACCATACGCAGTCCGACCGGTTCCAGGTCGCCGGACCGGCCGTGGGACCACGGCGACAATCGCGAGGAGCACGCTGCTGCACCGCAACGAAGTCGATTCGGTGAGCCAACGCCGCTGAGTCGAATCGAACCTTGTGTCGGAGGGGGGACTTGAACAAACCACCCCAACACGGCACCTGGCGTCGTCCTGCGGTAACCAGCACCCTACGGCGGCATCCCCCGCCCGCCGAGTCCGCTCCCTACCGCCCGTTACCGCTCCAGGACGCCAGATGCCATTAGCAAACCATTAGCAACGCGACACCCCAACCGAACCGTCACGCGACTTCGAGGAACCTGCGGAGCGCTTCCCGAATGATCTCGCTGGTCGTGGTGTCATCGGACTCGGCTCGGGCCTCGATAGCGGCCTTCAACTCTGGATCGATCCGAACCGGTACAACGTCGGCCGGGCCAGCGCCCATTGCTGGCCTTCCACGGCGACGGGTCTTGAGATCTTCGACATCGTACTCGGCCGTTTCGACTTCGTCAGCCAGCGCATCCAGGGTCCGCGTCGGTCAGGATCCGTCCCGTTTTCGTCTTGTGGGTGGTCATATGTCTTATCCTCTTCGGGAGCGGGTCGTAGAAAATGGGTCGGAGCTGCATCGGGTGGATCACGAGATCGACCTCCAGCAGGTTCCAGCAGGGTCGGCACCGACTGAAGCACGTTCGGTTGGTCGGCGTCAGCGTCATGGTCCACGACGACGATCGCATACTCGATGGCGTGAAGGACGGTCGATTGGTCGTAGCCATGCTTGAACGTCGAACCATGGAACCGCACACTCGTTTATCACCCTGCCCCACCCGGAACCGCCAACTGAACTCCGACGGCTGCTCAGAGTTCGTCGAACATCTGCTCTACGTCGCTTTGTCTGCGTCGAACAAACCTCAATCGGTAAGATATTGGACCGCGGATCGGGTGACGATGCGACCAGCGATGAGTTCGGCGATCATCTGCTGGTGCAGGGGGTGATCGCGATACACGATGTAGTCGTCGGCCGAGTCGAAGTCACCAATGACCACATAATCGAAGTTCTGGTCGCTCAGCCCGGCGTCGGGTCCATGTTTGTACCCCTTGATCTCGGGAATGCCATCAACCAGGCCGTCGAGAGCTGCCGCCACGGCACTGACGTGCTCCGCCGTTACATCTTCATCCCACTTGAACATCACCACGTGATGAAACACGATGGTCTCCCTTCTGGATTTGATCCGCTCACGGTACTGAGATTCGGATGGTTAGTCGAGATGAGGTCCGGGAAGTTCCTCCGGACGCGGGATCAAGGTCATCAGGCCTTGCCCGATACCGCCATCGGCGTAGATCACCTGGCCGGTGACATAGGCCGAATCGTCCGAACACAGAAACGACACCACACCGGCGATGTCGGACGGTTCGGCAAGCCGACGCAACGGAACGGCAGCGGCTCGAACGGCCCGAACCCGCTCGTCGTGGTATACGGCATGTGAACCCGGGGTTGGCACCAAACCAGGACCCACCGCGTTGGCCCGTACCCCATGGGGTCCCCATTCCATCGCGGTTTGGCGGGTGAGAGCCAGCACAGCGGCCTTCGACGGCGAGTAGGCGCCGACGCCGGGACTGGCGTGGGCGGCGGCGATCGAAACGATGTTGACGATGCTGCCTCCCCGGTCGAGCATCGAGGCCCCGAAGGCCTGGGTGCAGTTCAACGTGCCGCCGAGGTTCACCGCCAGTACTTCGTTGAAATCATTGACGTCAAGCTCGGCCAAAGGAGCGAACCGCCAGATTCCGGCGTTGTTGATGAGAGCGTCGACGGGCCCGATCTCACGGGCAAGGGCTCGGACAGCCTCGGGGTCGGAAACGTCACAGACTTCAACGCCATTGCCAGGTTCCGCATCAAGCCGATACACCTCGAACCCATCGGCGCCAAGACGATCGGCGATGGCTTCCCCGATCCCTCTACCGGCACCGGTCACCACTGCTGTTGCCATAATCTCCCTTTCGCTCTTCTATCATTTCGGTCATGGCCTACGACGTGACAGTTGACCCGGACGAGTGCGTGAGCGCAGGCAAATGTGTGGCTTCGGTTCCGGGATACTTCGACTTCGATGACGATGAGCTGGTGGCGGTCAATCCCGATGGACCGAAGCCGGACGACGAAACGTTGCTCCGAGTGGCGCGGGCTTGCCCCAGCGGAGCGATCCATCTCTTTGTCGATGGCGAGGAGCTCGACATCTAGATCATCGGTCGAGGCGCAGGAGGCGGCGGGCGTTGTGGTCGTAGGCGGCCACGTGCGGGATCTCCTCGGGTTCCTTTGGAGCGTCCCAGCCGGCCAAGTTTGTCCCAAGCACGATCCGATCCTGCCCGACCTTTTTTTCAAGCAGCGCCAATGAATCGTCGTCGTGCACGTGGTTGTCGTACCACAGGCGTTTCAGCCCTGCGGAGAAGTCGACCGGGTTTTCGCGGGCCCAAGGCCTGGTGCGACCTTGATGCTCCAAGCGACCAAGCATGTAGACGGCCGCTCCACCGCCGTGGGAGAAACACACATCCAGCTTGGGGTGGCGATCGAGCACGCCACCGTAGATGAGGCAGACGAGGGCCAAGGTTTCCTCGAACATAAACCCGACTGAGAGGTCGAGATCGTATTTGCGAATGCGTTCGTCACGAAGCGGACCATCGATGCCCCACGGCGCCGGGTGCACAAACATCGGAACGTCGAGCTCAACGGCGGCCGCCCACACCGGGTCAAGCCGCTCATCGTCAAAATCGATACCGAAGTCCGTGCCGATATAGGCGCCAACCAGACCCAGGTCGTCGACACTCCTCCTCAGTTCGGTATCCGCCGCCACCGGGTCCTGCATCGGCAGCTGGGCGAATCCACGGAACCGATCGGGGTGACCATCCACCACCTGGGCCAGCTCGTTGTTGTGCCAGCGGCAGAACTCGGCGGCCACCTCGGCCTCGATGTGATGGAAGTAGGTGATGGGGTTTGGCGACAAGACCTGCAGTTCGATTCCAAGATGATCGTTGACCCGCAGCCGAACATCGGGGTCCATGAACGGAGTTCCCGAGTAGTCCACACCGTCGAGCACATAGTTGCCGACACGGAATCGGGGGCGCCCCTCGGGGCCGGTCCCCAGCTCCGGGCCATACTCGCCGGCACATCCCATGACCCCTGGCAAGACCGTATGGGCGTGTACGTCGATCATCTGGCATCCCTTGCTGGTTGAAACGAGTGGCTATCGGGCCCGGACGAGACCATAGTAGTTGGAAACCTAGCGACGTCTGGAGTTCTGTGACCAACATCGGAGGCCCAACACATCCTGGGCTTATGCTGGCCGCCGGGTCGATGCTTGATCACGACGGCCCGACCCTGATACGTTCCGCCGCGGCCGCCGGTTTCGACGGTGCCGGTCTTCGATTGTCGGCCGAACATGGGGTTCACAACGAAAAGGAAGCTCGCGGACTGGCATCTCTGGCCGACGATCTTGGCGTCGCCGTTCATGACACGGAGGTGATCCGGATTACCTCCGACTGGCGCCCTGCGTCACCGTCCGATGACGCCACGCGACTACTCGACCTGTCGGCCGAAGTGGGAGCCACCTCCGTGCTCGTGGTGTCGGACTCCACCGACGAGGAGCTAACCACCGATGCGGTGGCGAGCCTGGTTGATTTGGCTAAACCTCTTGGGCTAGCGATCGGTCTTGAGTACATGGCCTGGACGACACCGTCGACACCAACGGCGGCCCAACGGCTCGCGACCGAAACTGGATGCAGGGTGATCATCGACTTACTCCATCATGTGCGGTTGGGAGCCGGGTCAGAAGAAATCGCCGCCATGGCCGAGGCCGATCAGCTGGCCTGGATCCAACTCTGCGACGCCACCTCGACAACCACCCTCGACTTGGACAGCTTCGACCGTGAGGCCACCATCCATGAGGCCCGCCACGGTCGCCTTCCTCCGGGAGCCGGGGTCTTGCCCATCAACGACCTGCTGGCACCCGTGATGGCGTCGAGACAACCCAACGTGACATTCAGCGTGGAAGTGCAAAGCGATGAACTGGCTTCCCTCGGTCCCGACGAGCGGGCGCGGCTGCTCTGGGATTCCGTTCGACGGACGCTTGGGCGGAGCTAGCCCAGCAGCACGGGGTAACGACCAAAGTACGGACGGGTCGTCGACTCGTCCATCTCCGGTGGATCGTTGGGATCGGGCTTGGGGTTGTGGTCAAACATGGCCTGAACCGCTTCGGGCACAAGGCCGAAGATATGGTCGTTGAGATCGGTGTCTTCGTGGACCACAAGGCCGGCGGCAAGATCCATACCGATGCAGGCATGCATGCCTGAGCCAAACGACAGACCATAGGCGGGCACACCGTCGGGGGTCTCTCGGTGAGGATTGAAGTCGGCCGCGTCAGGGCCGAAGATCGACTCATCCCGGTTCACCGATAGCAGATCGATCACCACCTTCGAGCCCTTCGGGATCGAAGTGCCCGACTTGAGCTCGACATCGTCGAGCGCCCAGCGCATCGCCACTGGCGACGACGGTTGAAGACGGATGGTTTCATGAGTGCAGCGCTGAACAAAGAGCCGATCGGTTCGGACCAGGTCGCCATCTTCGGGGTGGGCCTCCAGCCATTTGAAGATGTTGTGTGAGACCCTGGTGAACGCGGTGGCCGAAGTGTGAGCGCCGGCCAGCAGATAGAACGCAACCTCGCGCACAATCACGTCGTGCGGCAGATGAAGCGAATCCTCGTTGGCCATCAGGATTGACAGCACGTCGCGGGGTAGCTCCTCCCCTGCGTCCATCATTGCCTTGCGCCGCTCCAGCGATGGCGCGACGAACTCGGTGTCGAACTTGTGCAGCTCACCGGCAATCTGATCGCGTTTGGCGTCCTTGTCGCCCGTGTAGTGGGCCAGCGTCGCCCCCTCGATGAACAACATGAGATACCGGTAGAGGTGCCGCGACTCCTCGGGAGTGCCCAACGGCCGGTCGACACCGGCGGTAAGAGCGGCCAGGTTCATCATCATTCGATGGCCAAGATCGACCAGCTCGGTACGCCCGGCTTCGACGTCGGGAGCAAGCGTCTCGGCAATGATCGGCGGGAATAGCTCACGTTCATACAGCTCAAAGGTGTCCCTGCGGAACAGGCGGTTCTCAAGCCGTCGACGATCGCGGTGTTCGGTGCCGTGCAGGTTGACCAGCACATCCCCCATCACCACTTCTCCGGCATCGTACAACGCCTGGCGTAGTGCCTTCTGCCGGTAGACCTCCTTGGCCTCCTCATAACCGGTGATCGTGATCACCTGTGGTTCGGTGTCGGTATCGGTCATCGATCCCCCTTGGGTAGTTGCGGTCATGGCCTAAGCGTTGGTGACGCCCAAGCCCAATCCTCCGTCGACGGTTAGAACATTGCCGGTCGTCCATTCGGCTCGGGCCAGGTACTCGACCGCCTCGGCGATCTCGGTGACGGTGCCAAGACGCCCCATGGCGTGGGCCGGAGCCAGACTCTCCAACCGGGCTTTGGCCGTGTCGTCATCAAACAGGCCCGCCCGTTGGTTGATCTCGGTGAACACGGCGCCGGGGCGGACACAGGACACCCGGATTCCCTTGGGACCAAGTTCGGCCGCCAACACGCCGGTGAGCGTTTCCACCGCCCCTTTTGTCGCGGCATACGGCGACGCGCCAGGAAATGCCCGCTGGGAGTGCACCGAACCCATGAATATGATGGCTCCGGATGAAGCCTCGAGATGGGGCAAGGCGGCTTGGGCCAACATCATCCCGCCGACGACGTTGGAGTGAAAGACTCCGATTAGATCGTCTTCCTCGAGCTCCGAGAGAGGCCCTCGATACATGTTCCCCGCGTTGTTGACCAGCACGTCGAGTCGGCCTCCACCGTGCTCGACTGCGGCGTTGACCATGGCTTCGCGGTCGGCGGCGTCAGTGACGTCTCCAACCACAGCGTTGCAGCCGTCGCCGATCGACGTCGCCACCTGGTCCACCTTGTGCCGGCGTCGACCGGAGATCGTGACTCGCGCCCCGTTTGCACAGAAATGACGGGCGATGCCCTCACCTATGCCGGACCCCCCACCGGTGACCAGCACCGACATGGCTTCCAGCGGCCTCACGAGCCCACCTCCGATGCCCCATGGCCAACCGAGTCGACCGAGGCCGGCCGTGGAAGGTGAGCGATCACCGAACCGGTAACGCCGCCGTCGACCACAATGTTTTGGCCGTGGACGTAGGCCGCACGATCCGAAGCGAGAAACAAGATCATGTCGGCGATGTCGGCGGCCGTGCCAAGACGGCCGAGCGGCACCTTCGATTCACGGGCTTGACGGGTGGCTGGGTCGGCGTAGATCGGAGCCGACATTCCCGCGTCGATGAGCCCAGGAGCTACCGCGTTGACCCGGATCCCGTAGGCACCCCACTCCAAAGCCATCTGGGAGGTCAACATGGCCAGCCCGGCCTTGGATGCTCCGTAAGCTCCGGCATTTGGGCCAGCAGCGACGCCGTTCATAGAGGTGACGTTGACGACCACACCGGATCGCCCCTCGGCCATCCACCGGCGGGCGGCGGCGGCCGCCACCACGTAGGCGCCAACCAGGTTCACGTCGAGCACCGAGCGGAAGTCTTCGGCCGATTGATCGACGAGCGGGCCGAAACGGACGATGCCGGCGTTGTTGACCACCACGTCGGGGGTGCCGAAACCATCGAGGACAGCATCAACGGCCGTCGGGTCGGACACCGACGCCTGATAGTAGGTGATCAGGTTCGACGATCCGTTGACCGCCGGGTCACTTTCGTCGGGCCGGGCAACGTCGATGGCGGCAACGGTGTAACCGTTCTTCGCCGCCGTCTGGGCGATGGCCGCCCCAAGCCCGCGAGCGGCGCCGGTGACCAGCATTGAACGGTTTCCGGCGCTCATATACGACTCTCCCCTTCAACCCTTGTCATCAAGCGACTAGTCTAACACCCGAGGAGGTTAGTGGTGATAGTTCTAACGACGTATGAGGAGGCGAGGGAGGGCTTTCGCCACCGTGATCTCCGGCAAGCACTCTACGACGAGGGTGTACGTCTCATGGACGGCGTCATCGTCAATCTACACGGCCAACCCCATGTGGCCCGTCGCCGCCTGGAGAATCGCCTGTTCCGCCGTGACACCTTCGCCTGGTATGAGACCGACAGTATTCCCTCGACCATCGACAAGGTGCTTTCCCCGGCGCTGACCGTCGGCCGCGGCGACCTCCTCCCTCTGGCCCGACGGACCATGATGACCCTTTCGCTTGACGTGGCGGGCGTCGATCTCCCAAGCGATGACACCGACGCCTCGTTCGAGCGGCTGTACGACATCATGAATCGCCTGGCCAGAGCGTCGACCGTGGCCCACGCCACCGGCGACAAGGAGGCCATCATCGCCGACGGCAACCAGGCCCTGGCAGCCTTCGACGCCGAGTTCTACCAGCATTCGCTGGCCCGGCGCCAAGCTTTGGTTTCAGCGGCCGCAGGCGGCGACATCGACGCCAACGACCTCCCTAAAGACGTGTTGACCACGTTGCTGCTCAACACCGACAAACTCGACCTTCCGCCAGACACCATCCTGCGAGAGATCGCCTATTTTCCCTGGGTCGGCTCGCACTCCACGTCGGCCCAGCTTGTGCACGCCATGCACCACATCTTCGAATGGCTCGACGCCCATCCCGGTGACCGAAACCTGCTGATCAACGACCACGCCCGGCGCCAGGCATTTGTGCACGAATCGATGCGACTCCACCCCGCCAGCCCGGTCGCAGCCCGCCAAGCCACCGTCGATATCGAGCTCAAGACCGGTCGCCACATCCCTGCCGACACGCCGGTGACGATCTCGGTGGAACAGGCCAACCGAGACCTCGCCGCGTTCGGCCCCGATCCCGACCGGTTCAACCCCGACCGGGAGCGAGCCGACGGCGTGCCCCCGTGGGGTTTGAGCTTCGGGACCGGCACCCACGCCTGCCTCGGCCAGGAGTTGGCCAGTGGCCTCGAACCGGAGGACGCGGTTGAGCATCACCTACTGGGAGCCGTGACACTGATGGCCGGCGCGATGCTGGAAAACGGCGCCAGACCCGACCCCGACGACCCTCCGAGGCTTGACCCCCACACGACCCGCAACATGTGGGGCCGCTATCCGGTGCTGTTCGCCTCAACTGGGCGGCCGGTAGCCTGACTATGATGAGCGACAAGGCACTGGAACTACTGAAACAGGCCGGCATGTCGGGCTACGAGGCCAAGGCCTACACCGCCCTGCTCGGCGCTGGCGAGCCGCTCAACGGGTACGAAGTGGCGAAGCTGTCGGGCGTACCGCGCTCGACGGTCTATGAGACGTTGGGCAAACTGGTGGCCCGCGGTGCCGCGTTCCAAGTAGCCGAGGACGACAACGTGTCCTACGTACCCCTTCCCTCCGACGCTCTACTGGGCCGTATCCGACGTGACACCCAGCAAACAATCGAGGGCCTGGAGTCGATACTGCCCACCATCGGCAAAGCGCTCGACGCCCGAGTGGTGCAACATCTTCACACCGCCGACCAGGCGGTCGAGCGGGCCATCGACGTGATCGAAAGTGCCAAGCGAAGCGCCTGGCTGTCGGTCTGGCCCGACGAGGTACCGGCCTACCGCCGGGCGGCCGAAGCGGCGGCCGATCGCGGGGTAAACGTCTTCACCATCGGCTACGGCGACATCGGCGAACTGCCCGGCCGGGTCTACCAACACCGGTTCAGCTCACCTGAGGTCGTACAGGATCGGGTGGGGTGCCGGCTGTCATTGGTTGTGGCCGATCACAGCCAGGTGGTGATCACCGGCCGAACCCCTGATGTGGTGTGGGGCATCTGGAGTGACGATCCGGTGGTGGCCCTGGTGGCGGCCGAACACGTCCGTCACGACATCGCACTGCAGTTGGTCGCGGCCCGCCTCGAAGAAGCCGGGCTCGGCGATTTCTGGATCGACAACCCTGATCTCGAAGCGCTGAGGGACTCCTCGACCACGATCAACATGCCGTTCCGCCAGGTCGGCTGACACCGGAATGGATCCGGCCCGGCACATCACCGAACAGCTCCTGGCCGCCATCGCCTCGCGTGACCTGCGCCGCATCGCCGACTCCATGTCTCCCGACGCGGTGTGGCAGAACGTTCCCCATCAACCAGCGGAAGGGCGAGAAGCGGTGATGGCCGTGTTGAGACCGATCGTCACCTGGTCCGACCGCGTGCGGTGGGATGTGGCCTCGGCGGCCTACGACGAAGCGACGGCCTGGCTGGAGCGGGCCGATCGGTTCTGGATCGACGGCGTCGAGCACACGGTGTTGTGCCACGGGGTCTTCGAGGTCGACCCGATCGCTGAGACGGTGGTGTCGGTACGGGACTACGTCGACCTTGGCGAGTGGCGGACCCGGGTCTCCCCGGCGCTGGCCGCGATGGCCGCTCGATCAGCCGACGAGGTAATCACTCGTCATATGGCCGCGGTGGTTGACCGCGATCCGGTGGCCATGGCCGCCGACTACACCGCCGATGCGGTGTTACACCGGGCAGGCGTCCGACACCAGGGATGGAGGGCCATCGCCGACTACTTCGACTCCGTGCCGGCGCGTCTTGACGGGCTCGGGTTCTCCTACCAGCGTTCGCCGGCGGATCCGATGACCGTTCGCTGGGAAATCACCGACTCCGACAACACCGTCGTGGCCTCCGGCTCCGATATCTACGTGGTCGACAGTGGCAGGATCGTGGAGCAAACCGTGGAGCTGAACACCGCCGATTTCTAAACGCGTCGAAAACACACTATGGATTGGCGTCGACCCCGATCACCCTCGACGACGTCGACCGCCGAGGTCTAGCTAGGTTTCCGCCGGGAGCTCGGCGTAGCGGGCAACCGCTCGGTGATAGTGCTGCAGTGTCGGTTCGTTGCGGCCGAACATCAGTACCTCGGTGGCTTGGCTGGTGAGGGCCTCCTGGATCTGGAAACCCATCCAGTAGTCTTCGTCCCGCACCGCCTGCAGCACCAGATTGCTGAAGTTCCGGGCCGCCGCCTGCTCGTCGTCGGTCGACGGTTCGTGGCGGCACAACACCGTTTGAACCGTGCGGGTCGAGTTGACGGTCGGGCCGGGATAGAGCTGGGAGACCAGAGCGAAATCGCCGAGAATGCCCGAAATCGACACGTTGGGAAAGATCGAGTGGATGAGGCGAATATGGGCGTCGACCGGCCATTGATCCTCAGGCAGATTGTCGAGCTCCGGCAGCGACTTGCGGCCGAACACAATCCTTTGGTGTGGGCCCCAGGTGTCGTGCACCATGAGGTTGGCGATGGTGTTGAGTCCCACCGTCGTGGGATGGAGGGCCTGCTGGTGGTAGCCCTCGAGGTAACCATCCCAGGCCACCTTCCAGCCGGGCCCATCGAGCTCACGCTGTTCGAAGATGTACCACTGATCGAGTTCGAGGTCGGCCACCAACGGGCCGAAGTCGCCCAGAAACTCGTCGAGGTCGAACGTGACTCCAGGGGTCAGACAGACGAACACGAATCCGGCCGCTTCAGCGCAGGCCAGTGGGGTGAGGGCGAGCTCGGCCGGGTCGACGTCACCGAAGGTGGAGGCACCAAACATTCCCACCAGGTCGCCCTCGGGGTTATAGACCCAAGCGTGGTAAGGACAGGTGAACCGACGGGCCTCACCCTGACCAGGCTCGCACAACGGTGCCCCCCGGTGCTTGCACACGTTGAGAAAGGCCCGGGCCGTGCCGTCGTCGGCCCGGGTCAACAGAACGGGGACCCCCATGACGTCGAGCGCCCGGTAGGTTCGCGGGCCCGGCAACTCAGAGCCAAGGGCCAAGGCCAGCGGCAACCGCTTGAAAACCCGCTCCACTTCGTGTTCGAACCGATCCTGGTCGAGGTAGGCGCCGACGTCTTGTCGCATGACGTCGGCGGCCATCGCAGTGGTACCCGCCCGCCAGAGTTCGACGAGGCGGCCGGTCAACTCGCGCAACTGCCGATCGCTGGTGGCCATGGTCCGATCGTAGAACCGATTGTATAGTCGTGGCAACGCTGACTACTGTCGCCTGTCAACCAGGCCACCGGCTAGAACAGGAGCAAGGATGTCATGAGTAACGCCGACCACCGTGCCACGTCATCACCAGTCCTTCAGTCAGGGGAACTAGCGGCGATCGGCCCGAAGTTTGCCGAGGGCTACGCCCGCATCCGGGAGGTCACTGACCGCGACGGAGCCTGCCCCGCCTGGGCCAAAGCCCTCTACATGGCGGCCGCCGCCTCGGTTCGTGGTCACGACGACATGGCTCGCCGGGAACTGTCCCGCTCCACCGCCCTCGGCCTCAGCGCCGACGACGCCGCGGGCGCCGCGTTGGCTGTGCTGATCTCACGAGGCGAGGCGGTCTACGAACGGTTCCGCTCGGCAGTCGACAAAGCGCTGTCGATGAAACGACCGGCGGCAGAGCCCTCCGCCCCCGACTACAGCCTCGACCGGCAAGCCGCCCTCGACTACTTCGAGAGCTACTTCGGCTTCGTGCCCGACTACGTCACCTTGATGGCCGACGACGCACCCCGGGCCCTCGAAGGGTACGTGCTCATGCGGCAATGGTCGTTGGCCGAAAATCTGCTCGACCCCAAACACGTCGAGCTGATGCTGTGCACCATCAACGCCGCCGAGTTCTCGTCTCGATTCGTGAATGTGCACGCCAACGGCGCCCGAAACGTCGGCGCTTCCGAAGCCGAAATCGTTGAAGCAGTGATCTGCGCCATACCTGTCTCGGGAGTCGCCGCCTGGCTCCCGGGCGCCGACGGTGTGGCCGAAGGTCGATAACCTCCGGCCACACCGCAGCGAACGCTATGTCAACCGTTCGCTGCGGCCCACTGAACCGCGTCGACGATCTTCTGATAACCGGTGCAACGACAGATGTTGCCTTCCAACCCGAGGCGAATCTCATCGTCGGACGGATTCGGGTTGTCGGCCAACAGCGCAGCTGACGCCATGATCATGCCGGGCGTGCAGTAGCCACACTGGAGCCCGTGGCACTGACGGAAGCCCTCCTGCACCGGATGGAACCCGTCGCCTTCGGCGTCGGCCGAGGCCATACCTTCGATCGTGGTGACCTCGTGGCCGTTGGCTTGAACGGCCAAAACGGTGCACGACTTGACGGCCTGGCCGTCGAGGTGCACGGTGCAAGCGCCACAGTTCGACGTGTCACAGCCAACGTGAGTGCCGGTCAGATCACACTGCTCACGCAGGTAGTGCACCAGCAGGGTTCGGGCTTCGACCTCATGGCTTTGCGACGTTCCGTTCACGGTCACGTCCACGTTGTACAAGCCGCTCATCAGGCCGCACCTCCATTCATCAGGTTCCACACTTTCTCCGGCGTGGCCGGCATGTCGACATGTTTGACGCCGAAACCGCTAAGCGCATCGACCACAGCATTGATCACCGCAGGCGGGCTACCGATGGCCCCGGACTCACCAATGCCTTTGGCCCCGAGCGTGTTGTGCGGGGTCGGGGTGGTGGTGCGCCCGGTGAGCGACAGGTCGGGCACATCAGCGGCCGACGGGGCCAGATAGTCGACCAGGGTCGACGTCAACGGTTGGCCGGTTTCGGAGTAGACCATCTCCTCTAGCAGGGCCTGGGCCACACCCTGGGCCACGCCACCCTCCACCTGGCCCTCAGCGAGCAGCGGATTGATCACGGTGCCGCAATCGTCGATGGTCCAGAACTTCTCGACCTCAACCGCTCCGGTGTCACGATCGATGCCGACCACACACACATACGCCCCGTTGGGGAACGTGAACCCGGTCGGTTCGGCGAACACCACCTCGTCAAGACAACCGGCGGCGATATCGTCGGGCAGCTGGGTCGGCGACAGCGAGGCCCAGCCGACCTCGGCCCAGGTGACCGACTTGGCCGGCGTGCCGGCCACCGAGAACACACCGTCGACCAGTTCGATGTCGTCGGCGTTGGCCTCCAGCTTGTGGGCCGCGATCAACTTGGCCGTGGCCGCCACCTTGGCCGCCGCCTGCTGCGTGGCCATGCCGGCGATGGCGGCGATGCGGGAACCCATCGTGCCGACACCCTGGGGCACCGTGTCGGTGTCGCCGTAGCGCACGCTGATGTTGTCGATGTCCATCTGCAGTTCGTCGGCCGCGATCTGGGCCAGTGTGGTCACCGTGCCCTGACCATGAGGAGACGCTCCGGTGGCAATGATGGCGGTGCCGTCGGGCTGGATTTTCACCTGGGCCGTCTCGTAGGACCCGATATGACCAAAACCTTCGAGCGCTCCTCGAGGACCGAAGGCGGCGATCTCCACCCACGTCGACAGGCCGATTCCCATGAGCTTTTCGTTGGGATCGGCGTTGCGACGGTCACGTTCGGCCTTGAGCCCTTCGTAGTCGCACAGTTCGAGAGCGGTACGTAGCGTGGCAGCATAGTCGCCCGAGTCGTAGTAGACCTCGGCGTGCGGGGTCTTGTAGGGAAAGGCGTCGGCGGCGATGAAGTTGCGCATCCGAACCTCGGCCGGATCGAGCCCGGCCTCGTCGGCCACCAGATCGAGCACCCGCTCGATCATGTAGGTGGCCTCCGGCCGACCGGCACCGCGGTACGACGACAGCGGCGTCTTGTTGGTGGCCACCACCTTGTGGCCGGCGGCAATCGCCGGAATGGCGTAGCAGCCGCTGGCCATCCAGTTGGTCAACGTCGGCATGCCGAGCGCCACCGGGATATCGGGGTAGGCGCCGACGTCACCGATCACCATCGAGCGCAGACCGAGGATCGTGCCGTCGTCGTCGAAGGCGACCTCGATGTCATGATGCTGATCTCGCCCGGAGAACATGAGTAGGAAACACTCGGAGCGGGTCTGCACGTACTTGACCGGGCGACCCAACCACTTCGACAGCACCGGCACCATCAACAGCTCGGGATACCACTGGACCTTGGCCCCGAACCCGCCGCCGACGTCTGGCTGGATTACCCGCAGAGCGCTCTGGGAGATGCCGAGGTAACTCGAAAGGGTGTTGCGCAGGGCATGGGGCACCTGGGTGGAGGCCCACACGGTGAGCTTGTCGCGACCCCAGTCGGCCAGCACCACACTCGTCTCCATGGGAACCGGGTGAACCCGGTTGTTGTACATGCTGAGCGAAGCGGTGTGCGGTGCCGAGGCAAAGACATCGTCGAGGCTGTCGGCGAAGGGGGTGTCGAGCAGGACGTTGGCTCCGATGGCCTCGTGCAGTACCGGTGCCCCTTCGGCCATCGCCGCCTGCGGGGTTGTGACCACCGGAAGCGGGCCGTAGTCGATGATGATCTCTTCGGCGGCGTCGACGGCGATGGCTGCCGAATCGGCGACCACGATCGCAACCGGCTCGCCAACGAACCGGACCCGACCTCGGGCCAGGATCGGGCGGTCCATGCCGGGGATGCCCGGAACGTTGCCGTAGCCGTCGAAGTCATCGATGGTGTACACGCCTCGCACGCCCGGTAGCGCGGCGGCGGCTGAGGTGTCGACCGAGGTGACGTCGGCGTGGGCTTCGACGCTGCGAGCGAAGGCCACGTGGAGGGTGCCGGTGAGCTGAACGTCATCGACGTACTGGCCCCGACCGGTGATGAGGTTCGGGTCCTCTTTGCGGATGACCCGGGCTCCAACCATGGTTGGCATAATCGTCGTTCCTTTCTTCTGCTCTGATGCGTTCTATCGGCCGGCCGATGCGGCCGCTCGCTGGACAAGGACTCGGGCCAGGTGTTGGCGGTAGGCGGCCTGGGCGTGCAGGTCGGAGGTTGGTTCGGTGCCCTCGGCGGCCACCGAGCCGATGTCGGCGGCCGACGATCCAGAACGCAGGGCGTCGGTGGCTGCGGCGGCCAGCATCGGAGTTGACCCCATGTTGACCAGGGCCACTCCTCCGGAGCCGTCGCCGTTGGCCGAGGCTTGAACGGCGCAGCCGACGATGGCCCAGTCCTGGGCTCGCCGGTTGAACTTCTGGAATCCCCAGCCGGCGCCGGTGAACTTGGGGAAGCGGATCTCGGTGAGGAGCTCGTCGGCTCCGACGGCGGTTTCGAGGAACCCTGTGAAGAAGTCGGCGGCGGCCACGGTGCGTTCGCCGGAGGGACCGGAGATGACCATCGTTGCGCCGGTGGCCAAGGCGACCGACGGCAGGTCGGAGGCCGGGTCGCCGTGGACCAGGGATCCTCCGATCGTACCCCGGTTGCGCACCTGGGGGTCGCCGACGTGGGCCGCCACATGGGCCAAGAGTGGCAGATGTTGGGCAAGGAGGTCGGAGTGCTCCACATCACGGTGGCGGGTGAGGGCACCGACGGCAAGATGATCACTGGCGTCGTTGATGTAGGAGAGGTCGGCGACATCGCCGATATCGATCAGCCGCTCCGGTTGAGCCAGCCGAAGCTTCATCAACGGCAACAGACTGTGGCCACCGGCCAGAAGCTTGGCCTCATCACCGTGTTCGGCCAACAGCGCCAACGCTTCGGCCGCGCTGGCCGCTCTGCTGTACTCGAATCCAGCAGGAAACATACAGATCCCCTTCTCTGATCAACGTCGCTATCGACGGAGTTACGTTGCGCAGACCGGCATCCCTGGACGGTTGCGTCGTCAGAAGTCTAGCGACGAACTCCTGACCCGTCCAGCACTGCTGGTTCCCGTCCGACTGGTGGACAAATCAATCCTTTGGTTGATAGTCGACCAATCGGTTGGGCGATGTGGCCGCCGAGCGACGGGAGGAAACTGACGATATGGAAAACGCAGCAGAACTTCTCCCCACCATCGCCTCCCTGATCGGCAGCGGGTTTGTGTACCTCAGCGCCGTTGTCGGAGCCATCGGCCTGCTGGCTATGGTGGCCACGTCCATCCTCACTACTGTCAGCGACCTCAACGAGGCGGGTGTAGCGTGACCACGACAACCGCAACCGAAGCTGGCGACATCCGCCTCCACCACGTGGCCAAAACCTATGGCGAGACAGTCGCTCTCGACGGTGTGAGCCTGTCAATCGCAGCCGGCGACTCAATCGCCGTCATGGGCCCATCCGGCTCCGGCAAGAGCACCCTGGCCCTCTGCGCCGCTGGCATCCTCGAACCCGATACCGGCGAGGTCTGGATCGGCCGGACCGAGTTGACATCGCTGAACGAACGCCGTCGTACCGAGTTCCGGTTGCGCAACATCGGCCTCGTCTTCCAGTCGGGGCACCTACTCGGCGACCTGACCGCAGCGGAAAACATCGCCATGCCGATGATGTTCGCCGGCACCGACCGGCGTAGCGCAGTGGCTGAGGCCCGGCGCTGGCTCCAACCCCTTGGCCTTGACGGCCTCGGCGACCGACGGCCCGGCCAACTCTCGGGCGGTCAAGCCCAGCGGGTGGCCATCGCCCGAGCCCTCGTTCATCGTCCGGGCGTGGTTATCGCCGACGAACCGACCGGCGCCCTGGATCAGTCAACCAGCGCGGTCGTTATGGATTTGATCACCTCAATCTGCTCTCAGATCGGGGCTACCCTCATCGTCGTCACCCACGATTCGACCGTGGCAGCCAAATGTCGACGACGTATCGACGTCGTCGACGGCCACATTATCGACAGTCACACCCGTGATGGCCATCAGCCCGGCCAGGACCGGTCGACCCTGGGGGTACGGTCATGACCGCAGCCGTTCGCATCTGGGCTCTCATGAGCCAGCGCCGTTCGTCTCAGGGCCTGCCCACCATCTTGATGATGGCCGGTATCGCCACAGCCACCTTGATCGCCGTACTTACGGTCGCCGCCAATGTCGGCCTCGTGAATCGCGAAGCCCGAACCGCCTGGCGCTACCCGCAGTCGGCTTTGTCTGCCCTGCTCAACGGCGACTATCAGACGCAGGAGGCCTCCCGGGCCGGTGGGGCTTGGGTGGTCAGCACCGTCTCCCACCTCGATGACGAGACCATCATTCGCACCGACTACGGGGCGGTTGATAGCCAGGCCCCACAGCCACCAGGCATCGACCGCCGTCCAGCGCCCGGTGAGGTGTTCGTTTCACCGGCACTGGCCGATCTTGTCGCAGGTTGGACCGACGCCAATCCGTCGGCCAATGGCCAACTGCCGCTCCAGCTCCGGCCCTACCAGAATCCGACCGGGCTGATTGCTGACACCGGCCTGATGCATGCCGACGAGTTGGCGGCCGTCGTTGGCCGAGCGGGCGACGACCCCGTATTCAGTCAGGTCCCTGGTGTGCCGATCTGGCGATTCGACGAGGTCAACGGCCCGGCGTTCATGACCAAACTGCCGACTCGAGCCATCGATTCTCCGCTGAACATTTATCGAGCGCTCAGCGGTCTCGGTTCTGTACTGCTCCTTGTTCCGGCGGCGTCGATGATCGGCGGAACCGTCAGAATGCTGACGTCGCGCCGGTCCACCGAACTGTCTCGCCTGCGACTTGTGGGCGCAACCAGCCAGCAGGTCGGACGGCTCGCTCTGCTTGACTCCTTGTGGGTGGCCACCGCCGGAGCCCTCATCGGAATCGTTCTGTCGTTGCCTGGCCTGGCGTTCTTCTCCCGGATTTCGGTTGGCGGCGGGGCATGGTATCGCTCCGACCTGTATCCCGGGACCGGTGTGCTGGCCCTGATCGGCTTGGCCGTGGTAGCCATCGCCCTGGTCTCCACGCTGACCACGCTGCGCCGAGTGAGCATCAGCCCGCTCGGTGTGGTCACCAACGACGAGCCGCGTCGGGCCAGCTGGTTCCGCCTCCTCGCCCTCGTGGCCGCCGTCGGTCTGTTCGTCATGATCGTCGGAACCGGCGAAGCGACGAGGCTGATGCTGTTCGCGGCGTGGACCGCTCTCCTGGCATCGACCATGGTTGTCGGACCCTTACTTGTGCGCATCATCGGTTCGATCTGGGCCAGGATGTCGCGGGGCGGCACCGGCCTACTGGCCGCCAGACGCCTCCTCGACGACCCGAGTAGCGTGTACCGCCAGGTCGGCGGCTTGGCCCTGGCCAGCCTGATAGCCGGCGTTCTTGCCGCTACCGTCTCGTTCATCTCCTCTCCCCCGATCACCGACACAAACACGCTGACCTTCGGCGTGCCGGTCGACACGCCGGCTGCCACCATCGAAGCGCTGACCGCTGATCTTGCCCCTCTTTCGGAGTCGGTGAGCATCGCCGAACCAATCGAGAACTTTCCCCGCGATGGCGCAGTGGTTCTGGCCGACGACGCCGATGCGGCGACCGACCAGGCGGTTCGACAGGTGATCTTCGATCACATTCCCACGGCCATCCCTGCTTCCGACGCCGACGCGATGAAACTCTTCAACAGCTTGATCGCCGATTTCCAGAAGGCTTCCCTCTGGATGATGGTGGTGGCCGGTGTGGCCGCCGCGGTAGGAGTCGCCGCCCAGCTGGCGACGTCGATCATCGACAATCAGAAAGGGCTCACCGCGTTACGCATGGCCGGAG
Organism: Acidimicrobiales bacterium; assembly: GCA_965216355.1. Lineage (GTDB taxonomy): Bacteria > Actinomycetota > Acidimicrobiia > Acidimicrobiales > SZUA-35 > JAHELU01. Next base: position 3,309,001 of record CBDCFR010000013.1, on the reverse strand, counting down.
TCTCGGTGTCGTCTCTGGCCCGGTCGAGGCGCAGGGCGGTCATGGTTCCGGTGATCTTCGCCACGCTGGGAGCCGGCGGCCTCGGGGTCTGGGCCGGGGCATTCTTCGCCGACATCGACCTGACGCCACGACCCTTCGTCCAGCTCCTGGCCGTTACCGCAGCCGCCTTGGCCATGACGCTCCTGGCCGAGACGGCAACCCGTCCTCTGCTCGACCGCTACACCAATGATCGGACTGTTCTTGACGCCTAATGAACCAACCGGGCTCCGAGCCGCACTCGACGGCGAGGCGACTTCACTCTGGTACCGACGTCTTGGCCGGAGCTTCATGGCTCTGGCCAACGTCGGTCTGGTTTTGGCCTTGCTGGTCGACGTGCTGAGCGGAGTGGGTGGTCAGGAGCTGTTTCTTCTCGGTCAGGCTTTGCTCGTCGGGGTGTTTCAGTTCTCCCGGCGCCACCTCGATGCTGCCGCCGGAATGACCATTGCGCTGACCGTGGTCATCTCGTCGTATCACTCGTTTTTGTTCGACCAGAGTTTCTCGCCCGGCATGGTGGAGGCGGGAGCGCTGATCCTGCTCGCAGGAATGGTGACCTACAGCTCCAGCGGACGGCGCGCCCTCGTGCTGGTCCCGGCGATCTTCGCCGCCATCCTCTACTCCAACGCCACTACTCTCGACCCAACCGGCACCTTGGTCCTCACCGTGTTGTTCTGGACGTGCGCCGCCCTCACCACCGGCGTCGGACTCTTCCTACGGATGGCGTCGTCCGAGCGGGGTCGCATGGCCGACGAAGCCCGCAGTTCAGAGCGACTGGAGATGGCCCGAGAACTCCACGACGTTGTGGCCCACCACGTGACCGGCATGCTGGTCCAGGCCCAGGCCGGGCGGCTCATCGCCGAGCGCGATCCGGAACGGGCCGAGCAGATGTTCGCCGAGATCGAGGCGGCCGGAAGCGAGGCCATGGCGTCGATGCGTCGGCTCGTAGCCTCACTGCGGGCCGGTGACGACAATGCGCTCGTGTCGATGGACCCCAGGGGTGAGCTCGACGAACTGGCGGCCAACATCCGAGCGGTCGGCTACGAGGTCGATCTCACGGTCACCGAACTGCCGCCTGCGCTGGGGTCGACGCTGGTTCGGTTGACTCGGGAAGCGTTGACCAACTGTCGGAAACACACCCCGGTTGGGACCTCCATCGAGGTCCTGATCGAAACCGACGATTCGTCGGTGATCTGGACCGTTGTCGACGATGGGAAACCGTCGACCCCCGAGCCACGCAACGGGTTCGGTCTGATCGGACTTCGGGAGCGAGTCGAGGCGCTCGGCGGGTCGTTCTTCGCCGGACCGGCGCCCGGGCAAGGTTGGAAGGTGGGCGCCGTGATCCCGCTGTCGGCGGCCGAGGGCGGCATCGGAGAAGCAGAAGCGCGAGGAGTGACGGATGAGGAATGACGGATCAGGCAACAACAGCAGCGACAACAACACTGGCTCGATCCAGGTCATGCTGGCTGACGATCAGCCGATGGTGCGCGCCGGGATCCGGGTGATGTTGGAGGCCGGCGGGATGGAGATCGTGGCCGAGGCCGGGAACGGCCGCGACGCGGTTGACCTCGCGCTTGAGCTACGACCCGATGTGTGCCTGATGGACATCCGCATGCCGGGTATGGACGGTTTGGAAGCCACCCGGTTGTTGGCGGGCCCCGACGTGACCAATCCGATCGCCGTGGTTGTCGTGACAACCTTCGACCAGGACGACTATGTCCATCGGGCCCTGCGTAATGGCGCCAGCGGCTTCATTCTCAAAGACGCCGGACCGGCACTTCTCGTGGAGGCCGTGGAAGCTGCAGCCAGAGGAGATGCGCTCATCTCCCCCTCGATCACCGTGCGCCTGCTGGACAAGCTGGCCGGAACCAATCTCGACCGTGACGAGCCGGTTCAGCCGATCGAGGCTCTAAGCGATCGGGAGGAGCAGGTTCTTCGCCTCGTCGGAACGGGCAAGACGAACAACGAGATCGCCGAAGACCTTTTCATCTCGTTGGCCACTGTCAAGACACATCTCAACCATCTTTCGAACAAGATCGGGGCCCGCAACCGCGTCGAGTTGGCGGCGTGGGCCTGGGACACCGGCCGAATGGGTTGAGGGACACGACCTAGGCGCCGCCGTCAGCGTGCTCGGCCGCCCAGCGCACCGAACGCACGATCATCTCATAGCCGGTGCATCGGCAAATGTTACCTTCGAGGCCGTGGCGGATCTCGGCGTCGTCGGGATCCGGGTTGTCGGCCAGCAATGAGGTGGCGGCCAGAATCATGCCAGGTGTGCAATAGCCGCACTGTAGGCCATGGCACTGGCGGAACCCTTCCTGCACCGCCGAGAACCCGTCAAAGGGTCCACTGATCCCTTCGATGGTGGTGACCTCTAGACCATCGGCCTGAATCGCCAGCACGGTGCAGCTCTTCACCGACTCCCCGTCGAGCAGCACGGTGCACGCTCCGCAGTTCGACGTGTCACAGCCGACATGGGTACCGGTCAATCCGAGTTTCTCGCGGAGCAGATGAACCAGCAACAGTCGGGACTCGACCTCGGCGCGGCGGCTTCGACCATTGATGGTTACCTCGACAATATGGCTGCTCATGACTGCTCCTCCCCTGCCATCGCCCGCCACACCGATTCAGGGGTGAGCGGCATATCCAGATGTTCAACCCCAAACGGGCTGAGCGCGTCGACCACGGCGTTCACGACCGCAGGCGGCGCTCCGACGGCCCCAGACTCCCCGATGCCTTTGGCCCCAAGAGGATTGTTTGGGCAGGGCGTGTTGATCCGGCCGGTGGTGAACGACGGGACGTCGACCGCGGAGGGAACCAGATAGGTCATCAGGTTGCCGGCCGTCGGGTTGCCGTTGTCGTCGTAGGTCACGGCTTCATAGAGGGCCTGGGCGATGCCCTGGGCCACTCCGCCATGGACCTGGCCTTCCGCGAGCATCGGATTGATAACCGTGCCACAATCGTCGACCACGATGTAGTCAAGAATGTCGATTTCGCCGGTCAATCGGTCGACCTCGACCACACAGGCGTAGCAGCCCGAGGGATAGGAGAAGTTCGGGGTCTCCTGATACAGCCGCTCCTCCAGCGCTCCGGCCGTCAGTTCCTCGGGCAGACGTAGAGGCTGGTACGAAGCCCAGGCCACATCACCCCACGAAACCTGTTTGCCGGGTGAGCCTTTCACATTGAAGGCGTTGTCACGGACTTCGATGTCGATCGGGTTCGCTTCGAGCAGATGAGCCGCGATCTTCTTGGCCCGCTCGACCACGATCGACGATGCGTTGTGAACGCCAACTCCCGCCGTGGTCACGCCTCGTGAACCCATTGTGCCGATGCCCTGGAGCACCGTTTCGGTGTCGCCGTGAACAACCCGAATGTTGTCGTATTCGATGCCCAGCACATCGGAGGCGATCTGGGCGAATGTCGTTTCGTGACTCTGCCCGTGGGGCGAGGAGCCGATGAAGATCACGGCCGATCCGTCGGGTTGGATGCGAACCTGGCTCGATTCCCATGAGCCGAGATGGCCGAATCCTTCTAGCGATCCGTTGGGCCCGAAACCGGCGATTTCCAGCCACGACGAGAAGCCGATACCCAGCAGGTTGGCGTCGGGATCGCTGCGTCGACGGTCGCGCTCAGCCTTCAGACCCTCATAGTCGAACAGCTCCAAACACTTGTCCAGAGCAGCCCCAAAGTTGCCGGCGTCGTAGACCACGGCCTCCTGGTGCGGCACCTCGTATGGGAACCGGCCAGGGGGGATGAAGTTTCGGCGGCGAACCTCGGCCGGATCGAGGCCGGTACGGCGGGCCACCAGGTCGACCAGTCGCTCGACTGAATAGGAGGCTTCGGGCCGACCGGCTCCGCGGTAGGCCGCCACCGGGGACGTGTTGGTGACCACGTTGCGGAAGCTCACCGCCACCTTCGGTACCCGGTAACAACCAGCGGCCATCCATGTGGTCAGGACAGCGAGACCAAGGCCGGTCGGATCGGGATAGGCGCCAAGGTTCTGGCTGACAACCATCCGGATGGCCCGGATCGTTCCGTCGTCGTCGAACCCAACGTCGAGTTCGTGGGCCTGGTCTCGGCCATGAGCCATTTGCACCATGGCCTCTGATCGGGTTTGCGTGAATTTGACCGGGCGACCGAGCCACTTCGACAACAACGGAGCCACGAACAGCTCCGGGTACCAGACGATCTTGGACCCGAAGCCGCCGCCGACATCGGGGGCGATGACCCGGCACTCGGACTGTGAGATATCAAGCCAGGCCGACAGCTGATTCCGATAATGATGCGGAGCCTGCACCGAGGCCCAAACCGTCAGCCCATCCGGCGCCCAATCAGCCAACACCGCCATCGTCTCGATCGGCACGGCCGAGCACCGTTGGTTGCGCAACGTCAAGTGGGCCCGATGCTTGCTCGCCCCAAGTTCCCGCTCAGCGTCGTCGTTGGTCGGAACCGACATCACGACATTGCTGCCGTGCTCGTCGAACAACAGCGGGCTGTCGGAATGGGCGGCGGCGACGACGTCGGTGACCGACGGTAGTTCGTCAATGTCGACGACCACGAGCTCCGCCGCATCGGCGGCGACGTAGCGGTCCTCGGCGACGACAACCGCGACCGGTTCGCCATACCAGCGAACCTTGTCCCGAGCCAGAACCGGGCGGTCCCATCCCTCCATCCCCTGGGGAAGATCAGGGTGGTCGGCAAAGTCATGGGCGGTCCACACGCCGAGCACCCCGTCGAGCGCCTCAGCTTCGGAGACGTCGATTGAGCGGATCCAACCATGGGCGACCGGCGCCGGGACGAACGCCATGAATGCTGCGTCGGACGGCTGAATGTCGTCGACGTACCGTCCACGACCGGCGATCAGGTTGGGGTCTTCCTTGCGTAGAACCTTCGCACCGACCAGGCTCATGTTGTTCTCCTGTTTCTTGCTTCAGACACAGATCAGTCCTTGGGAGGTTTAATGTGATGGCCTTGGCGATCCTCGGGGTCGAACCACCATTCCTCGGCGTTCTGTTGAGACCGGTCTGTGGTCGGGCGTCCCCAGCCCATCAAGCGGCCGAGAAATCGGTCGGGCCCTGACTCCTCCCGACGCCACCACCGTCGCTGGCCACCGTAGACCTTCCGCCGGAATGTGGAGAAGCCGACGGCGGCGATGAGGGCCAGGCCAAAGAACAGGTCGTCGAGCCACCCTTCCTTACCCCATCCGGCCAACTGGAAACCTTTAACTCCGGCCGCCAGAACAAACACCGCCATCAGCGTGCCGGCCACATTGAACCGGTCTTTGAACTGAGTGGACCCAAAGAACGCAGCGGCGAATGCCGGCAACAGATAGGGAGGCCCCACCGACCCCTGAACCGAGGAGAAGTTGCTGGCGAACAGAATTCCTCCAAGGGCGGCCACGGTGGACGACACCATCAGCGAACCCACGACGTAGCGGTCTACCTGCACACCGGCCAGGCGGGCGGCTTCCCGTCCACCGCCGGTGGCGAAGAGGTACCGCCCGACGGCCGTGTGTTCCAGCGTGTACCAAACGATAAGGCCGAGGGCGACAAGGTAGACGAAGGTCCACTTGAAGCCGTAGAGGGCGACACCGGTGAGACCTTTGAAGGATTCGTTGGCCGTCAGAATCGACTGGCCTTTGGCCAGCCAGACCGAATAGGCGGCGAGTACCGAACTCATACCCAGGGTGGCGATGAACGAATCGATCTTGATCTTGACGACCAACCAGCCGTTCAGCGCACCTACCGCCATTCCAAGGGACAGGCCCAACAAGGCGGCGGCCGGCCATGGCCATCCTTGGAGCTCGATGGCCCAGGCGGTCGTTACCGCCGACGCCGAAATTACCCCGCCGATCGACAGGTCGAACACTCCGGCCGACAACGGAACGATCAGGCCGATGGCCACGATGGCCCGGATAGCCTCGTTGTTCAGGTAGAAGCGATGAGTGTTCCACACCAACCAGGTTTCGGGAATCCACAAGGCGAACCCCACGGCCAACGCCACCAACAGGTAGATCACGCTGATGTTACGAGGATGGAGCATTTTCCACCGGAACGGCGAACGCCTCGTCTCGAAGCGTGATTCACGGGTGTCGCGTTTGCGTTTCTCCAGCAGATCGATGCGACGTTCCTGAACTGTGTAGCGTCCAAACCAACGCTTTTTCATCGTGAGTCGTTTGGAAACTTCACGTGTTTTCGGATCAATGGTTGCCACGATCGCTCTCCTCCCGGTCATCAGCCGCTGTATCGGCCGATCGGTCGGCCTTCCGTTTCACCACAAAGCCAACCGGCCGCTCCACGACCCGCTGACCTCGACGTCTTGTTGTTGTTCCCACGGTCTCGGCCAAAAGCCGACTTTCAGTGAGTCGAGAACCGCTGAGTTCCGTTGCTACCATCCCGCCTCGCAGTACCAGCACACGGTCGCATAACCGAACAAGCTCGGCGCTGTCGGAACTGGTTACAACGACTGCTACTCCGTCGTCAGCGGCTCGATCAATGAGGTCGTAGACGGTCGACTTGGCACCAACGTCAACCCCTTGGGTCGGCTCGGCCAGAAGGAGCACTTTCGGATCGGTGCGCAGCCATCGAGCCAACACCGCCTTCTGCTGGTTTCCGCCCGAGAACTTCTCCATTCGCCGGAACTGGTCAGGCGGTTGGAGGTCGACCTCTTCGCTCCAGCGGCGGGAGTCGGCCAGCTCCGCTGACCGGATGAGCCTCGACGCCCGCTGAAGCGGTCCTAGTCGGGGAAGGGTCACATGTTCATGAACCCGGTGCCGAGGGAGCAAACCTTCGGACTTTCGTTCGGCCGGGACATACGCCATGCCGGCCAAGATCGACTCGCGAGGATCGGTGAACACCTTGGTGTCGTCGACGAGCACCTTGCCGACAAATCGTGGCGTGGCCCCGAAGATGGCACCGGCCACTTCGTCGCGTCCGGACCCGATCAACCCGCTGATTCCAAGAACTTCACCGGCCCGAACTTTGAACGAGACGCCCCGCAGTGTGATACCGAACAGGTTTGACACTTCAAGCCGGAAGGGCCCGTGCCGGTGACTGCGGTCGGGCCGGCGGCCAAGATCGACGCGATCGCCGACGATGTGATGCACCAACTCCTGCTCGTCAAGATCAGCAGCGCTCTGCCCGGCGACCACCACCTCACCGTCGCGCAACACGGTGACCCGGTCGGCCAACGAAAGCACCTCATCGAGAAGATGGGAGACGAAGATGACCCCAACACCTTTCTCGGTTGCGACTCGCACGGCGCGGAACAACGCCTCAACCTCGGTCTGGTTGAGAGCCGCAGTTGGTTCGTCGAGAACAAGTATGCCTCTACCGTCGGTGAGGCCGTGGGTGGCCCGCACTACCGCAACGGCGGTTCGTTCGGCTGCACTCAGGGTGGCCACCGGGCGGCGGACATCGGGGGCGACCCCGAACTCGAGAAGCAACTCCTGGGCTCGGGCGTTTTCCTCACTCCACAGGATCCGGCCGAAACGACCGGTCGCGTAGCCAACCCCAAGCCCAAGGTTTTCCGTGGCGGAAAGGGTGGGCACCAGCCCAAGGTCCTGGTGGACAACCCGGATGCGCTCACAGCGAGCGTCGCGATGCCAGAGGTCGACAGGTCGACCGAACAGCTCAACATCGGCCCCGTGGTCGGACTTGATGTATCCCGACAGCAGTTTGATGAACGTGCTCTTGCCCGAGCCGTTCTGACCAACCAAGGCATGGACCTCGCCGGGGCGCACGTCGAATGCCATGTTGCTCAAGGCCACCTGGCCGGGGAACGTCTTACTCAACGACCGAACCCGAAGTAGGGGCTCGGCCGACCCAGGAGCCGGCGCTGACGCGCCGGCTCCTACTGACGGTGTTGATTCGGGCAACGAGCTACGCGCTTCCGAATCCGCTCAGCCGGCCCAGAGTTCGGCGTACAGGTCCTGGAAACCTTCGACGCCAGGCCAAAGCGCCCCAGGGTTGTCGGCCATGAAGCCCATGTCGTCGGACTCGAGGATCTGCAGCGGCAGACCGGCGTTGAGGATGTCGGGATGACCGTCGATCACTGCCACGTCAGGGGTGGCGGCCCGACCGACCGGCTGCCCGGCCAACGCCCGAGCGGCCGCGTCCATGGCTCGCCAACCGAGGAACTCGGACGCCAGACCGATTTCAGCGGTCTGGACGTTGTCGGCGGCGATAAAGCCGAAGTTGAGCGGCCCACCGGCCTGGGATACGGCCGGCACGTCGATCCCGGCGTCGGCCATGCCTTCGGGAACGCCGAACATCATGCCACCAAAGGCGAAGACCAGGTGCGAGGCATCGGGTGTGGCCTGCAGGGTCGATACGACCTGACCGGGAACCTCACCGGCGCCAAGCGCGGCCAGGTCGACGCTGATGTTCTCCACAGCGCAGTCGGGGCAAACCCGGGCCATTTCCTCGGTGAAACCCTGTTCGAGGGTGGCCAGCACGGGGAATGCCGGCAGGCCGAAGAACACGATCGTGCCTTCACCCGCAGTCTGACTGACGGCATAGTCGGCCATCAGCACTCCATAGAAATAGTAGTCATCAACGCTCAGCAGGTTGGCGGTGAGACCCGCTCCGGGCTCGTAGCCCTCGGGCAACGACCACACGATCACCGGGGTTCCGGCCGCTTCCAGCGCGGCCAACTGGTCGGTGAACCACTCGCGGGGGTTGCCCGAAGCCAGTACCACGTCGGGGCTGCTGTCGACGGCAGCTTGCCAGGCGGCGGCGACGTTTTCGGGTGTGTCGTCGTGGGTGTAGACCTCGAGGACCATGCCCAGCTTGGCGGCCGCACCTTCGATGCCGGTGTTGATCTCGGCACAGACCGGAACGCCGCACTGGATGTAGGCCACGGTCTTTCCGGTGGGCAGCTCAGCCAGAGGCTCGCTGATCGGCAGAGCGCCCTGCGGCTGGCGGAACGCCTCCACCCTGGCGGTGGCCGTTTCCAGGTCAGGACCTGATTCGGTCATTTCCTCGCCGTCGTCCTCAGACTCATCGGCTTCATCGGCCTCTGCTTCTTCAGAGTCAGCAGAGGCGTCATCGTCCTCGGACTCGTCGGCTTCAACTGTTTCAGCTGCGTCGCTGCCACTGTCGTCGCTTTCGCTGGAGTCGCTCCCGCAGGAAGCGGCCACCAGGGCCAACGCTAGCAACGCCAACAGGTGGCGCCACAAGTACTTTTTCATTGTTTCTCTCCCATGTACGGGCTCATCTGAACCCTCTTGTTTTACTTCACCCGCGCACCCTGCACGTCGACCACCGGTTACGGCAGATCAACCGCCCGGCCGTAGGTGAGGATCTCACCGGCCCAGTTGGCAACCTTCTCCCCGGGGATGGACCGACGCTCGGGCCACGGGGTCGAAAGGTCGATCTGCTGGCCACGGCTGATGACTGCTTTAAGGTTGCGCCGGTCCTGGAGCACGGTGACATCGGCGGCCGGATTACCGTCGACCACCAGCACGTCGGCCCAACGACCCGACTCGATTACACCCAGTTCGTCTTCCGCCTTCATGGCGATCGCGCCGGACGAGGTGGCGCATTTGATTGCCTCCACCGGCGAGAGACCCAGTTCGTTGACAAAGACCTCAAGCTCTCTGGCGTGCCAGTGGCCGTACGGGGTGAGGGCAAAACCGCTCTCGGACCCGCACAGAATGGGCACGCCCTCGTCGTAGGCCTTGCGCATCATGGCCGCGGTGGCCTTGATCTCGCCCCGGAAGATGTCCTGCATGCCGATACCGGCGCCCACCCGCTCCCCGTAGTCGGCCAGGTTGGCCAGGAAGGTGAAGGTCGGGCAGATCGCCGAGCCATTGTCGATGATGGCCTGCAGCCCGTCGTCGTCCATAAATGACGCATGAAGAATGAGGTCGACCCCGGCGAGGGCGGCATCACGGGTGGACGACGCGTTGCGACAATGGGCGGTGACCGGGACGCCCAGATCGTGGGCGGTGTCACACACCGCCTTCAACTCGTCGAACGTCCAAACCTGGAGTTCACCCTTGTGAGTTGGGATGGAACCGGTGGCGTGGATCTTGATCCAGTCGGCCCCCATTTTGATCTGACGGCGGGTCTCGGTAACCATCTCGTCGATGGTGTGTACGACGGCGGCGTAGCCGACCTCACCCTGATCGGGGATCAACCGGCCGGCGGTGCCGCCCACCGCGGTGAGCAGGGCCTGGACGCCGGTGCTGATACGAGGGCCGGGAAAGGCGCCGGAGTTAACGACGTCGCGGATCTCGGGGCCGATGCCCATAACCGTGTCGGGATCCATGAACGAGGTGACACCGGACAGCAAAAGCTTCGGCAGGTTGAACAGGGTGACCATGGCCGCGGTGGTCGGCGGCCGATGAAAGAACAGCTCGTCGTTGGACTGCACATCGTCGAACGTGATGTGGCAGTGGGCGTCGATCAGGCCGGGCATGATCGTGGAGCCGGAAGCATCGATGACGGTGGCATCATCGGGGATCTTGTCACCCAAGGAGCCGGTCGGGCCGACCGCGACGATGTTGTCGCCCTGGATAACTACGTCGGTTCCGGCTACGGGGTCGACTCCGGTGCCGTCTACGAGCAGACCATTCTGAATGTGCAACGCGGGCGTCGGCGTGACCATGATCGTCCCTTTCATCGACGTCGGCCGGTGAACGTCGTCAGAATTCTAACTACGCATATTACTTCAGCGAGCCACCGTCGCGCCACGTCGTCGCTCAGTCTTTCTTCTTGCCGTCACACTGTCTGCACATCGCACGTGCCACCGTCGCTCCTTTTCGTGGTGAGGTTAACGTCGCCTGCTCGGCGTAATGGACCAAACGGCTTGAGTTGACAGTCGGCGTGTTGGTGGCACCCCAGCACCAAACAGCCCTCGTGGCCGAGCAGGCCGCCGAAGTGCAATTGCTGTCGGCCGGACTCAGCGACCTGCCAGCACCCAGTTCAACGCCCGGACAATGAGCCGTTGATGGTCGGCGTTCTCGAGCGAGGCGACGTTGTGCCCGAGCCCATCGAACACCACCCGCCCCAAACCGTAGCGGTAGGTCCACCCGATCGGCTGCAGCACATCGTCGGGGCTCCGACGGGCCTGGAGAAACACATCAACCTCAGGACACACGTCGAGGTCGCCGTAGACCTCATCGACGACCCGCAGCCGGTCAGGCAGACCGGCTACCACCTGGTGACCCGGGAGTACATCGGCCTCAACTTGTCCAAGGGGCGGGTGTGATGACGTACCCCACTGCCAGGAGCCACCTACCACCTCCCGCCACTCCGGCCAATCATCGAAACAAATCGGCGTAGTGTGCATGGCCAGCAGCCCGCCACCGGATGACACGAACTGTGAAACGGCCGACATCCACGCTTTGCTGGTGTGGTAGCCGTGGTCGGGGCGCCAGCGATCGTAAGCTTCGCCCTGCATACGCCACCACAATCCGTTGATGATCAGAGCATCGACATCATTCGATCCGTTGACCGACGCTTCAAGCCGTGGAGCAGCCTCATCCGGATGGGCGACCAGTGACACCTCATGTCCCGCATCGGCAACCGTCGTCGCCAGGCTTGCGCCGTTGGCGATGAAGTCATGAGCATGAGGTGAGCCACCGGCGAGGATCAGCACAGTCGATTTCTTCATCCGCCGCCTTTCATGCGCGGGTCGATGTTTCAGCATGCCATGTCGGTGGCGCAATCCTATAGGCGTCTCAGGGTCGTCCTGCGCTCGCCGCCAAGCTCCCGGCAGCAACCGGGCCTCAGCGAGTTATGGCGGCGACGAGCATGTCCACCGTGCACAAGGTGCTCCGGAACAGGCCATGATTGTGGAGGAACATCCAGTGCTTGAGAGGATCCTCCGAGCCGCACGCATCAATCGGCTCGACGGTCTGGAACCCGCGTTCGGAGGCCGCCACCACCGTGGCGTCCTGGCAGACGTGGGTGGCCCCGCCGGCCACGATGAGGGTGTCGACATCAAGCGAGCGCAGGAGATGGTCGAGGGTGCAGGCCCGACCATGGCCGACAGCCTCCACCGCATCAACGGGACCAGCGGCGAGGATCGCGGCTTCGTCGAACAACTCCGACAGGGTCGACTTCCCGGCCGCCCGCCGATCGTCGTCGTGAATCTGCGGAGCGGCCAGGTAGCGGTCAAGGTCGGCCGAGGCGCCGGGCTTCCAACACACCGCACGATGTGCGAATGGTGAGAAATGGCTCTTGAGTACCCGGTAATCAGGATTCCGCTCGATCAGCTGATGAAGTACGGTCGAGCCCCAGGCCCCCTTTGGTGATGCCTGCCCGAGTATGCCCATTGCCTCGAGTTTGGCCCGCATCGGCGGACCGACATAAGCCGCGTCGTAGGCGGACTCCACAGCGATCCACGGCATGCCTAGACGGCGAACGGTGTCGACCAGCTGCGTCAGCGGTTCGAGGCTGTCTCGGTAGGTGGTGGTGTCGAGGTCGGGGTTGGAGGCCAGTGCCCCGTCGGGATGAGCCACGTCATTAGCTACGTCTACCACCACCAACGCACTACGCAGGGGATCGATTTCGAGACCATCAGCCCCGACCATCAGGTCGAGACAGGCCCGCTTCCAAGCCGCCACAGAGCCCCACTCACCTGGGCTAGCAGCCATCGTTGGATCGCATATCTGTTGATTGTCTCAACTCAACCGTGCACGACGTCACTCTCATGGACGATAATGGTAGCAAGATAGAACCTTTTGGTTTGTCCTAGGGAAACGAGCGCATCAACCGCTCCATGACCAGGATGCCATCCACGTGAGGAGTGCCCGCCAATGGCCACACATGTCGACGACCTTGACCTTGACGTATTGGACGTCACCGATCCCCGCTGGGGCGACGACGCCTACGGAATGCTCGCCGAGCTTCGCGACCGTCATTGGCTGGCCCGAACGCCGAGCGGGTTGACCGTGCTGACCCATGCCGATCACCGGGTCTTCATCGCCGATAGGAGGTGCCGCACTCCAGGCATCGAGATGTTGGAGGCCCAGGGCGTGACGAGCGGACCGCTCCACACCTTCTTTCGTGGCCTACTGGTCAGCCTCGACGGAGAGGAGCACCACCGGCTGCGCCGACTGGTGTCGCGCTCGTTCACCCCACGGGCGATCGCCGGGCTCGATCCCACTATGCGCCAGGTGTTCGGGAGTCTTCTCGGCCCAGTGTTGACGGAGGGTCGGACTGACGCGGTCGAGCTCGTGGCCGAGTATCCGATTCCGATCATCTGCGCTCTCTTCGGGGCCCCATCCGAGGACTGGGAGCTGTTCTCCCGAACCGCGCCCTCGATCCTCAAGCTGTTCAACCCCGACCTGGCCGCCAACCTGGCCGAGATCGAAGGGGCCCTGATCGAGATCAACGACTATCTTGACCAACTACTCAGGTCGAAGCGGGCCGATCCGGGCGACGATCTGCTCAGCAGGTTGATCGAAGTTGAGGAGGAGGGCGATCGACTCAGCCATGACGAACTGGTGATGCTGGCCGGCGCCATCCTCCTTGGCGGCACCGACACAACCCGGATGCATCTTGTAAACGCGCTGTCCTTGTTTTGCGAGTACCCCGACCAATGGGAGTTGCTCCGCAATGAGCCCGAGCTGGCGGCACAGGCCGCCGACGAAGTTCTGCGCTACCGACCGTCGATCTCGGACAACTTCCGGGTCACCAAGGAGGACATCGAACACAAGGACGTGGTGATTCCGGCCGGAACCCATCTGCTCCTCTCGGTGCTGGCCGCCAACCGCGACCCGGCGGCGTTCGACGACCCGAATACCTTCGACATCACCCGCAAGGGCAGTCAGCTCTTCACCTTCGGCGGAGGTATGCACTACTGCCTCGGCGCCGGTCTGGCCCGCAACGAGATGTCAGTCGCCTTGGAGATGATGAGCGAGACGATGGCCGATCTTGCCGCCGACGGTCCGGCCGATTGGCCAACCGGGTTCTCGAACACCTGGACCCCATCGACCCTGCCGATCCGCTTCACCCCGGTCGCGTGACCGAGAAGGATCGCGTGTTTGGGGAGCCACTGGTCGATCATAAGGCGGCGCCCGTTGTCGGCTACGCAGATCCGTTGATCGTCGATCCCGGCGATTCGGTGGCGATTCAGGCCAGCGCCGCGACCACCGACAGCCACGGCTCGATCGCCGCCGCGGCCGCAGCCACCGCTACCGTCGTGAGACTCGGCCATGACGGGACGACCTGGACCGAGAGCCCGATCGGCGACTCCATCGAAGTGACGATCCCCCACCAGCGTCTGCCGCTGGGGTCATGGGTGGAGTTCCCGGCCGTGCCTCAAGGCGGGGCGCTGAGCTGTTGGCTCTGGCTTGGGCGATACCCCGACGACTCGGCCGACGTGATCACCCAGGGAGATCTCCGATTGACCATCGACGCCGAGGGCCGCCTGGGCTCGGGAGAGGGAGCGACCGATACTCGGTCGGCGCCGCTCGACCTCAACCGCTGGTACCTGGTGGCAGGCGGGAAGGGCTGGGTGGCGGTCAAGGCCAAGCGGGGTCATACGACCGATCCCCGCACCTTGGTGACCGGAACAATCGACGACGATGGATCGGCAGGCAGCCGGCTGGTCGAGGTGAACCTCGGCCGCGGTCTCGACGGACGGGTGGCCCGACCGGCGGTTCATCGGAGGCTCGACCCCGCCCTACTCGAATCGCTGGCGGCCAAGCCCGACGAGACGTCCGCCGACGTTGTGGCCACCTGGGACCTCGCCTCCGGCATCCCCACTCAGAGCGTGCCGGGTCGCTACCCGGGCACCATGCACCAGGGGCCGACGCGAGCGGTCCCCGGCCCTGGCTGGAACGGCACGCAGAACGACTGGCGTTACGCCCTCGAACACTATGACGCCGTTCACCTCCACACCGACGACCTCATCGATGCCCGGTGGCCGACCACCTTCACCGTCGAGGCACCGGCCGACCTGACGTCCGGCGCCTACGCCGTGCGAATCGAAACCGAATCCGGAGCGGACCTGGTGCCGTTCTTCGTCAACCCGACGACCCGCACCTACTCCGCCGACTCAGCCGGTCGGATAGCGGTCCTGTTGCCGACAATGACCTACCTGGCCTACGCCAACGAACAGGCCCAGCCTCCGCTGGAGGAGCTGTCGAACGAGGTGGCGGCTCCGTTCGGGCGCCACAACCGGCTCTTGAGCTGGTACGACCGGCACCGCGATGGCAGCCGAGTGGTGTTCGCCTCCACCCGTCGGCCTCTGATGGGCGTGCGACCCGACCACGAGTTCCGATATCTCGGAGCGGCCCATGGCCTGTCCTTCGACCTGGCCTTACTGGGCTGGCTGCAACGACGGGGCATCGATCACGACATCATCACAGACCATCTTCTCGACCAGCCGTCATTCGACCTGAGCCGCTACCGACTGGTGATAACCGGTGGTCACCCCGAGTACTGGACCGATGCGATGGTGACGACACTGGAGGACTTCCTCGACGTCGGCGGGAGGCTGGCCTACCTCGGAGGCAACGGTTTTGTGTGGCCGGTTGCCGTCGACCGGCAGCGGCCGTGGCTGGCCGAAATGCGGCGGGGCCAGATCGAGAACGTGCCACTCGACGGTGAAGGCGGCGAGGACCACTTCCAACTCACTGGCCGACCGGCCGGACTGTGTCGGGTTGTCGGTCGCTCAGAGGCTGCGCTGGTCGGAGTGGCGACAACGGCGATGGGTTTCGCGAACGGGGTGCCGTATCGGCGACTTCCGGCCAGCAATGATCCCAGGGTTGCTCGAATCTTCGACGGGGTCGATGCTGAAGTCCTCGGAGCCTTCGGCCCGAAGGGAGCCGTGGTCGGCTACGAAACCGACCTGGCCAACCACTTCCTCGGCACTCCATCACATGCCCTGGTGCTGGCCACGGCCGAGCTGCCAGAGGGCTACGGGGCGTTCGCTCCCGGCATGTTCCCCGGACCGTCGGGCGAAACGGCACAATCCAGGCTGCGGGCCGACATGGTGTTCTTCGAAACCGCTGCGGGAGGAGCGGTGTTCTCGGCCTCAACCATCCTGTGGTCCGGGTCGCTCAGCCATAACGGAGATGACAACGAGGTCTCCCGCATGACCGAGAACCTAATCCGTTGGTTCGCCGACCCCGAATCCATCACCCCACCTTGGGCCAAGGAGCCAACGGACCACGGGTAACCGACGTTTCGGCGTCTTGTCGCCTTGCCGCTATGACGTAGCCCGTATCGCTTCTTAGATCGTGTCGAAGTAGCGGCGTCGGTCCCAGTCGGCCACAGAATCGAGGAACTGGTCCCATTCGAAGCGACCGAGGGTGGCGTAATGGTCGACGACGTCTTCACCAAACGCCTCCCGGGCCCACGAGTCGGCAGCGAAGCGGTCGACGGCCTCTCCGAGGTGGCGGGGTACGTCACCGGGGTCGTGGCCAAACGGGTTGCCGACCACCGGCGCACCGGGATCGGTCTGGTTCTCAATTCCGTCGATGACCGAGGCGATCAGGGCGGCTAGAGCCAGGTAGGGGTTGGCATCGGCCCCCGAGAGGCGGAACTCCATCCGGATACTCGACGGAGCGTGGCCGACCACTCGAACGCTGACAAACCGGTGATCGATCCCCCAGGTCTGGCCCCATCCGGCGGCATCCTTGCCCCGGACCCGACGGTACGAGTTGACCGTCGGGGCGTACCAGGCCATAGACGCCGGCACGCGCTGAAGGGCACCACCGATTGCGTGGCGCAGCCGATCCGACAGATGATCAGCGGTGTCGTCGGACCAGAACACCGGGTTGCCGACGGTGTCGCGCAACGACAGGTGCATGTGGCAGGAGTTGCCCGGCTGTCGATCCCGGGGTTTGGCCATAAACGAAGCCGTCATCTGGTTGCGGGCGGCCAGGCTACGAACGGCCAGCTTGTACAAAACGTGTTGATCGGCCATTGCCATCGGCTCGGTGTGAACCAGCGTGGTCTCGATCTGGCCAAGCCCCCACTCGATCTGCGACGCTTCCACCGCGATGTTGGATTGCAGGAGGCGGCGGCGCTGATCGGCAAGGAACGGCTCCAGCTCGTCACCGTCGAGGATAGCGAAATCGGCGGGCCGGCGGGTTACCGGCCGAAGATCGCGGTAGTCGGCGTCGAACAGCTCGGCCGGGCTGCCGTGAAACAGCGAGTACTCGAGTTCGGTGCCGACCGACGCAGTGAGACCGAGGCCGGCGAGCCGGTCGAGCTGGCGGGCCAGGATAGTGCGAGGGGCGACGTGGGTCGGTGTACCGTCGGTTTCCACCGCGTCAGCCAACACGATCGCACTGTTGTCGAGCCATCCGGCAGGACGCAGCGTCGCCAGGTCAGGCCGAAGCAACAGATCACCCATTCCGGTGTGCATGCCGGTGTACGCAAGGGCCTCGCTTGCCAGCAAGTCGGAGTTCTGAGCAATGTCCCAGGCGAAGACGCACGACGCCACCGCCACCCCATCGGCCACGACGGTCTCAAAGGTGGACGCTGGAACCCGACGCCCGACAAGGCGCCCCTGAGCGTCGGGAGTAGCGACGATGACGGTCTCAGTGCCGTCGGAAAGTTCAACGGGTGCCATGACCCCGACCGGCTACCTTGTCAACCAGCCGCCGTCGACCGGTAGCTGTACGCCTGTGATCCATGACGCCTCATCGGAAAGCAGGAAGGAGATGGCGGCCGCAATGTCTTCCGGTTGCCCAACACGCTTGACCACCAGCCGCTGACTCATGAATTCCATGGCCTCCTCGGAGGTGATCTCGTCGATCGATACGAAATCGGTGGCGATCGGGCCAGGCGCCACTGCGTTGACCCGGATGTTCTTACGGCCCAGCTCAACGGCCAAGGCCTTGGTCAGGTTGGGGATGCCGCCCTTTGATGCGTTGTAGTGCACCTGGCAGAAGCCTTGGCTCGACACCACCACCATCGACTCGACGGTCGACAGGTTGACGATGGCACCACCGCCGGCGTCTTCGATGGCCGGGTTGATTTCCTGGGTGACCATGTACGGACCCTTGAGGTTGACATCAACGACGAAGTCCCAGTTCTCCTCGGTGAGATCGTCGAGGCTGTCCATCGTGACAACGCCGGCGTTGTTGACCAGATAGTGGATGGCGCCAAAACGGTCGAGGCCAGCGTCGCGGGCCGTTTGAATGGTGGCTCGATCAGTAACGTCACAGCTCACCGCCATCGCCTCACCACCGCCGTCGGTGATCAACTTGACCGTCTCGGCCGCTCCATCGGGGTTTAGATCGGCGACGATGATCGACGCCCCCTCCGATGCCAGCCGCCGGGCGGTGGCCCGACCGATCCCGGAACCGGAACCGGTGATGAACGCCACCTTGTCACTGTGGTTGAAGCTCAACGTCTTTCCTTTGCTTGTTGGACGATCCAGTCGAAGCACGGCTCCACGTCACGCATGGTTTCAGGATGCCATTGCACCCCGACCAAATCGAGATTTAGATGTTCAATGGCTTCGATGACTCCATCGGCCGCCCGAGCCGTTGCCCGAAGGCCTTGGCCCACCTGATCCACCGCCTGATGATGAAAGCTGTTCACCCTCACGCTGTCACCGTACAGATCGTGCAGCCGGGTGCCTGGCTCGATGGCAATGGCGTGAGTTCGTTCATAACGGCGGTAGGCGTACGACGAATGGGCCTCGCCCTCATCATCGGGGAGGTGGGCGATCAGCGTGCCGCCGAAGTGGACGTTCATGAGCTGAGCACCCCGGCAGATTCCGAGAACCGGCACACCACGGTCGATCGCGGCCGATAGGAGACCCCGCTCGAACCGGTCTCGGTCGCGGTCGTATACGGGTTTGCCAGGGCCCGGCGTGGCGCCGTAGCTGCGGGGATCGATGTCGGAACCGCCGCTCAGTACGATTCCGTCGAGGTGCTCAACGATCGCTTGGGGCTCGGCAGCGCTGGACAACTGGACGGGGATGCCACCGGCCGCCGCCACCTTGTCGTCGTACTCGGCAAAGTGAAGCTCGAACCACGCATCCTGGAACGGGTCGGGCACTCCGGCGACCTTCGACGCCAGTACGCGACGTCCGGTGATACCGATGAGGGGAATAGTCATCGTTTCATGCCCTGGCGCAAGAGACCCACAATGGTTCTATTATAGATCCATTATGGCGAATGCTGACAACCATCCAGCCGATCATCCTGACGTGACCGCCCTCCTGCCCGTTCAGATGGACTTCATTGCCGGGTCACCTCAACAGCCGGACGGCGAGGGTGGGCTGATGTTATCTCACCCCGACACCGGGGCACCTTTGGCTCCTTCGAGGTCATCGTCGTCCGCGGCTGTTGAGGCCGCCATCGCCGCTGCCGACGACGCCCATCGGGATGGTCGGTGGTGGGATCTCGGGCCAACCGGTCGGGCCGCGGTGTTGCTCCGGTTCGCCGACGCCCTCGAGGCTCGCAGCGCGGACCTTGCGGTACCGGAGTCGCTCAACACCGGAATCCCGATCGGGGTGACCGAACCTATGACCGGAGGACTTGCCGGATTCCTGCACGGGGCGGCCGACCGCACCCGGACGTTGGCCGCCGAGCCCAAGGACGGTAGGCACGGACCGACCGTTCTCCATCGTCTTCCATTTGGACCGGTGGTTGTGATCGCCCCGTGGAACGCCCCGTCGCCCACTATCGTCGGACGCACGGCAGCGGCACTGGCCGCCGGCTGCCCGGTCATCGTCAAACCATCGGAGTGGGCGCCGGGTACTGCCGATCTGGTTGCTCAAGCGGCGGCCGAGGCCAACCTCCCGGTGGGCTCCTTCCAGCTGGTTCACGGCGGTCCGGCGGTTGGCGCCCAGCTTGTCTCCGATCCCCGGGTCCGTGTCGTTTCGTTCACCGGAGGCCAGCCAGCCGGGCGGGCCATCGCCGCGGCGGCGGCCCCAAACTTCACCCGGTTGCAACTCGAGCTGGGCGGGAACAATCCGGCCATCGTGTGCGCCGACGCCGACTTGGACGCCACCGCCGCCAGCCTCGCCGCCGGAATGACCAAACTAAACGGCCAATGGTGCGAGGCTCCCGGGCGGATCATCGTTCACGATTCGATCGCCGACGAGCTCGTCGAACGCCTCCGGGCCGAGCTCGACACCTACCGGATCGGCTCGTGCCTTGATCCGGCCACTCGAATCGGCCCGCTGTCGCACCAGGCCCACTACGACAAGGTGATGCGAGCCGTTGCCGATCTGGCCGCGAGCCCCGGCCACTCGGTCCTGAGAAGCGGCCAGCTACCGGAACTGTCCGGCTGGTTCGTGCAGCCGACCATCATTAAAGGCCTTGATCCGCTTGACGCCCCCGACGAGGTGTTCGGCCCGGCCGTCACTGTGCATGCCGCTCCGGATGATTCGGTGGCGCTGGCCGGAGCCAATGCCGGCCATGATGGCCTGGCCGGCTACGTGTTCTCGTCCGACATCGACAAGGCCCTCGACATGGGACACCGGATTCGGGCCGGCGAGATCAAGGTCAATGGGACCGGCTTGTTCGATCTCTGTGGTGACTCCGAGCAGAGTTTCTGGGGTTGCAGCGGAATCGGTGGGCACGGCGACGACGCCGTCTTCGAGCTGTTCCGGGGCAGCCGGATCGTCGGTGTCGACAACCCCAAGGCTGATATCTAGCTCGAGCAAACAGGAGCCCAGTGATGACGAAGCATGTCGTTCCCCGCCTGAAGCCCAGCACCGATGGTGGCGAGGTTGCCGACATGCACCCCTATGGAGATGGACACTGGTTCGGTGGCCCCCTGATCCGGCAAGCTGTTCCACGGCGGCGGGCCCAACACCACCTCGGACGAGACCCGCTGGGGCCTCAACCTCGGCTATACCCGCGGCTGGATCCGCCAAGAGGAGAACCAGTACCTGTCGATCACGCCCGACGTGCTGGCCGAGATCGACGACGACATGGCCCGCCTACTTGGTTGGGCCCGAACCTCGTACGGGCATGGCTACGTCGACGACATGCGAGACCCGCTGGACGTGGCCCGGGGCCGTGACGGCCATCAGGGATTCGGCGACCCCGAGGTAGCACCGATCAACATCGATCCAGCCTGAGTCCGGGCCGGACCGGCCCGTCGGGCCGCTCGTCGGTGCCTTCAGACAGTGCAAGCAAAGCGTGCTCCGGAACCGGCTACTACGATGGTCGACGATGGTTGGAACGGTCACCCGCGAAGCGCTTGAGGGCGCCTACTGCTGGCTGGACCACGACCATGTCCGTGGCGACCCGGAGTTGACCGACTTCAGGCGCAGCGTGCGCTACCACCATGCGATGTGGCGCGAGGAAAACGGCTACCCGCTCGGCACCCATCGCGTAAGACCGGGCACGCCACCACGCCTGATCGGCAGCCATCTCGATTTCCACTTCGCTCGGGAAAGTGGGGCAACGTTCCTCACCGCCAAGGCACGCACCGCGGCCCAGGCTCGGGCATCACTCGTCGAGCCACACCAGATCTTCAATCAGCAGAACTTCTGGGCCGATCTGTTGTCTTCCGAAGCCTTGGCGGTCAATCTGTTCGGCGACCTTGCGGCCGATCTGGATCGAGCCGATCGAGCCGTTCATGCATGGTGGCCAGCGACGCCGGGCCGAGTCACCGAGGTGCGATTCGCCCACTCGCCCGGCCGTCTCGACCCAAGCTACTCCAATAGTCGCCGCTACTTCGACGCCATGTTCGTGCTCGAACTCCCCGATGGATCCAGTGGTGCGCTGGCGGTCGATGTCACGTACCGGGAGGTGCTTGACCGCAAGGGGGTCAAGCCCGCCCATCTGCCTCGGTTCGCCCAGATCCACGATCGCTCCGGCGCCTTCGCGCCGGGTGCGGTCGACGTGCTCGGTCCGTCAAGACTCTCTATGGTCTGGTTGGAACACCTGCTTCTGCTGTCAATGCTCCAGCACGAGAGCGGCCGTTGGACATGGGGCCGCTACGTCGTGGTCCACGCCCGAGCCAACACCAACGTCAACAGTGCCACCGACGAGTACCGCGAGCTGCTCGTCGATCACACGACGTTCACGTCAGCGACGATCGAAGACCTGCTCGAAGCCAAGGCGCTGCCACCGAAGACGGTCGCAGCACTGAGGAGACGCTACGCGCTCTAGCGATTGGCCGTTCCTCGTGAAGCATGAAGATCGCAGCCAAGGACCTGATCTCCATGGGTGACGCCGACCCGGGCCACGGAACTGATCCAGGTGCGGTCGTCAGCCCAAAACGGTGGACATCGTCAACCACGGGTAGCCGATCGACAGCGTCACGAAGGATGCGAGTACGAGCGGATTGACGAACGCTTGGATTCGGGGCGACAGATCGGGCTTGATCGCCATCAGGAGAAAGAACTGGGGGTTGAGCCAGCTCCCGATCAGGATGAGAACGGTCGGCACGGTCGGCAGTTGGTCGATGGCCCCCGCCAGGGCCATCTGAATGGTGCCCATCATGATGTTGTCGAGATGACACTGCAGCGTGCGACGCTTGTCCTTGAACGGCCCAACCGACTCCTTCCCTAACACGAACCCGAACATGGCCCATCCCATCCAGACCGCAACGGTCAATTGGATCAGACCTGAGGCCACAACTACGTCATTCATGGCATCTCTCCCTGCGCATCAAGTTCATCTTTCCCGCCAACCAGGAACCGCTGGACCAGCTCGGCCAGCTCGGCCGCCTTGTCTTCCAACAGACCGACGGTACCGCCCTCGACCACCGCCGTTGTCGCCCCAGCTATACGAGACGCTACGGGCTCGAGTTCACCGAAGGCGTAGGGGTCGGCTGACGCCCCGACCACCAGGGTCGGAGCGTCGATCAAGCCAATGTGGTCCTCCATCCGGTACCGACCGACTGCAAGATGCCCTTCCTCGGGATCGCGGGCGTCGATCAGGTCGCGAATGTACCGTTCCAGAACGTCGGGCCGGTCGGGCGGATACCACTGCCGTCGACGATTCCACAGCGTCATCAGATGCGAACCGTCGGCCATCGTTTCGGCGTGATCGATGGCCGGGCGGGACGTGCGCCGCTCCCGCGAGGCGGCATCGACCCAGGCGGTTGAGGTCAGCACCAGCCGTCGAACCATATCAGGGCGCGAGGCGGCCAGCTCCACCGCAATCACCCCTCCGGTATGGTGCCCCATGACGTCGGCCCGATCGACCCCGAGCGCCTCCAGCAGAGCGGCTGCGCCCTGGGCGTAGACCTCGATGGATGCCTCCCCCGGTGGCGGCGCTGACCGACCCATGCCAAGCGTGTCCATGGCGATGACCCGGGCCGAAGGCGCCAGCAGCGGAATCAGCTCGCGATATTCGTCCCACGATCGCGGGGTCTGATGCAGGCACAGCAACGTCGGGCCTGCTCCAGCCTCGGCGTAGTGGATCTGACCAAACGACGTGTCGGCGTAGCCGAAGCGGATCATCGGGCAACCTCGGCCCGACACCGGCCGGCCTCGGTGGCGGTCCCGATTGTCATGAGTTTTGACGCAGGAACTCGATACTCAGCGGGTTGTAGGTGTCAGCCTGTTCGTGTTGGGGCCAATGACCGCACTTTCCCAGAAGCTCGAGGCGGGAACCAGCGATGTTCTGATGCATGGCGGTGGCCTCCGGCACCTCGCCAAACGGATTCTCGTTGCCCCACACCACCAGAGTCGGCACGGTGATCGAGTTGAGTCGCTCGGGCGTCATGAGATTGCGCTGGCGGATCTCCATGTTCTGCAGGCAGAGCAGATTGTCGAGGTTGGCCACGAAGTCGGGGGCATGGTAGATGGCGTGGCGGATGTCGACCAGCTCATCGCTGACGTCCTTATCCCCGTCGAACATGAGCAGATGCAGGCGAGCCCGGGTGAAGTCGATGTTGTCCTCCATCACCGCCTTGGTGGTGGAATTCTTGATCCGTTCCATGATCTCCGGGTTGGCCTTGGTTCCCCCGGCCGCCACCATCTGCAGGCTGCGAACCCGTTCTGGCTGCTCGCTGGCCAGCCAACCCGAGACCCAGCCGCCCAGTGATTCACCAACAAGATGGGCGGCGTCAATGCCACTGGCATCGAGATAGGCCACCAAGTGCTCGACGTAGCGGGGAATCTCGTAGTTGTAGTCGGGTTTGTCGGTGTAGCCGTGGCCGAGCATGTCGATGGCGTGGCATCGGAAACCGGCGTTGACATGGGGCACGAAGTTGCGGCTAAACGCCTCCAGGTGGCCCGACGTGCCGTGCAGGAAAATCACGTCCTGGCCGTCGTCGGGACCGGCGATGAGGGCCCTCGTCGACACGCCGCCGGCGTCGACGTAGTCGAGTCGGAACGGGATTCCGGTCAGGTCGGTCCAAATGGTCACAGGTTTACTCCTTGGTTGGTGCGTTCAAGAAAGGTCGTTTGGTTTGAGGTCGATGTAGCCCACCGCCATTCCGGTTAGCCACTCCGGCATCGGTGAGTAGCAGATCCGTCGTCCCGGCCGGTGTCCACAGGCAGCCGCCATGGCCAACCAGGCCCGAATCTCGTTGCCCCCGTTCCCGGCGGTTGCGGCCAGGTTGTCACCCTCGTAGAGGGAGGCGAATTCGGCCAGGGTGCCGGCTTCCAGGGCGTCCAGCAGGGCCAGGTCGAATTCGGTATTGAGTTGCGGTTGAGCCCCAACCACAATCGGGCGGCGGCGCGGTTCGAACTCCTCCCAGCGACCGCGGCCCTGGCGGAACGATTGGGCCAGGAACTCCTCGTCGTCGCCGACCGGGTTCCGCCAGTCGGGGAACGGGATTTGATGGGACAGGCCTCCGGTGCCGATAACCGCCACCCGCCGCGAATCGGCAAGACCGGTGGCGGCACCCGCCACCGCTTCACCGAGCGCCAGGCAGCGGGCCAGCGAAGGCAGTGGTGGCCCAAACACATTGATCACGATTGGCACGATCGGCGTGCCGTCGGGTACCAGGTACTGGATGGCGTGGGTGATGCCGTGATCGACCTGCAGATCGGTCGACAGCGCCATGTCGAAACCACGATCGAGCAAACCCTGGCACAGACCAAGCGCCGCGTTTCCGTCGGTGGACAGGGGGCCCGACGGGGTGCCGTGTTCCCCGGCGCCGATGACCTGGTCGACTCCGATCGTGAACGTCGGCATGAGGTCGAGCCAGAATCCCCGGAAGTGGTTCGACCCGATGATGACGACAAGGTCGGGGGCGAGGCGCTCCAGCCACGCGCTGGCTTCGGCCAGAGCCGTCGCGAAAGGCGTGGGCCCGGTCGAGGTGATCGACCTCATCCCATCGGGTGTTCATCAGGGTGGTGTGGGAGGCTCCCACTCCGCCCACTATTCGGCTGGTCATTGGCTCACCCCACAAAGATCTACGGCGATACGGATCAAAAGACGGGTCAAACGGTGTATGTCCTCGACGTCAACCGCGTTCATGCCGAGTTGGAAGTCGATGTCGTGTCCCGGAAGTCGGGCCGGATCGAGTTTGGGCAACCCGACCCGCGCTGTCGGCAATCCGTGGCCGCGCAGGATGTTGGCGTCGGTAGCACCGGAAAGCCCCGCGATCGGGTGGTGCTCCCGTCCGTTGAGATGCTCCCAACAAGCGATCGATCGTGTGATGACCTCGTCGGCCGGATCGGTTGTGGTGCCATCGATAGCCACCATCGTCCGCCAGGATACGGCGGCCCCGATCTCGGCCCGCCAGCCGTTCTAGCTCCGCTGAGAAGGCGGCGGCGGCTTCAGCTTGGGTGGTTCGGGGGCTAAGGCGAAGGTCCACTTGGAAGCGGCATAACGCGGTGGTGAAGGCCGCCATGTTGGGCCAGCCTCCGTTGATCGCGGCCACGACCCCCTGAGGGGCTACCAAGCCATCACGGTGGTCTTCGGCCCACTGGGGAAACCATCGTTCCAGCCCTGCCACGATGTGGCCGGCGTCGGCGATGGCGTTGCGGTAGGGCAACAGGTGGCGACTACCGACATAGGTGTGGCTACCACCAACCTCGACCTCGAACCACATCAGTCCGACCTCCTCCCACGAAATGGCCCAGCCGGTCTTGGCAATCACGGCGCAATCCGGTTGCAGCATCTCGACCAGAGCGGCGCAGCCAGCCCCGTGTCCGTCGGGCAGATCGGGGCGGCGCCGATTGGTCGGCATGCCACCGCCGCCGAACCCGAGGAGCAGATCACCGTCGAGGGTGACGCCGGTTGCCGCTAGAGCTTCGGCCGCGGCCAGGACGCACGCTCCGTGCCCTTTGGGGTTTTGCGCCCCCAGTCCGATGACCACACCGTTGTCGACGCGGGCCGATGGCATCATGTCGGGCCTCAGCTCCGGGCCGGCCCACGGAAGATCCTCGGCCGCCACACCGCTGGTCACGGTGTCGATCGGCGCGTACAAGAGCAGCGAAGGCCTGTTGCCCGTTCCGTCGAGGCGGCCGTGGGCGTTGGCCATCGCGCCGTTCACCGTCTGCACCCGACCGGCCAGCCCAATGTTGGTCATCTCGTTGGCCAGAGCTTGAGCCAGGTCGGCCTCCTCTCCCGTAGGCGAGGCAATATCGACCATCATCGAACACAGCTCAATCAGCCGAGCCGACGACAAGGTCGCCTCGGCCGCTTCGATCACCTCGACCGCGGTCGGGGATTCAGTCATTCGCGAGATCACGCATTCAGCAGGTCAGTCATTCGGCGATCCAACCCAGGTTCCGGTCAACCGGGTCAGGAGATGAACGAGCTTGCGACCCAACGGGCCGATGAGCGGGAAGCCTTTGGATTTCGAGGCCGATCGCTGTGTGGTGTTTTGGGTCATCGGGCGGTCTCCCGTTCGGTCTGGTTGAGGAAGCCGGTCACCACCGAGTAGTAGTGCTGGGGGCGTTCCTCCTGAAGATGATGGGACGCCTTGTCCATAACGTAAAGCTGACCGTGCTCGATCATGCGGGCCAGCATCAACGGGTAGTCGGGGGTGAGGAAGTCGTCGTACATGCCCCAGGCGAACAGCACCGGGCAGCGGATTCGACCCAACTCCGCAGTCATGTCCTGCCAGTCGCCGCGTGGGTTGTCGGAGCGGGCGGCCAGCTCCATCTCGTCAGGATCGATCGACTGCTCGAATCGGGCGGTGACGGTGGCGTCGGGGATCTCGTCGGCGTCATACCATTCGAGGTCGGCCATCAGCTCCCGCATCTTTTCCCACGTCGGGCCATCGCCCCCGAAGTAACGGTCACGCGCTTTGCGACCGCGGCGGGATCCTTCGGGCAGAGGGGCCAGGGGGCCGTAGAAGACCGGCATGGAGCCGGTGACCACCAGCGAGCGGGTGCGCTCTGGATAATTGGCGGCCAGGTTGAGGGCGATGGTGCCGCCCCACGAGTTGCAAATGAAGTCGGCCCGCTCGATCTCCAGCGCGTCCATCAGGTCGCAGATGGTGCGGGAGTGGAAGTCCCACATCGGTCCGCTGATCGTGCACTTCTCCGACTTGCCGTACTGCAGCAGATCCACCAGCAGACAGTGCCGGTCGGCGGCGAACAAGGGGGCCACGGGTCCGAAATCGGTCCAGGCGGTGCAGCCCGGCCCGCCTCCGTGCAGGAAAAAGGTTGGGACCCCCTCCCCCATTTCGATCACGTGGTAGCCGAGACCGGCGGCGTCAACCATGCGGCCTGCCGGCTCGGGTTGAATCTCGACCGGCATCAGTCATCCACCCCCACGGTGTGATCGGCCGCAGTCACCGAATCTCCGGGATGCACGTAGTCCTCATCGAACGGGTTGCCCTCCTCGATCAGGCGCCGCCATTCGAGCAGGGAGATGTCGGGGCGGTACAGCCGTTCCGGCGGAGCGTCGGTCGCCTCCACCATCCAACCGTCTTGGCCCGAGAAGTCGCCATGGAACAACCAGCGAATGCCGCCCAGGTATTTAGCGTAGAAGGCGGCTCGGGCCAGACCGGTCTTGAACTGCACCATCACCCCGACGTATTTCGTGCGGCCTTCTTCGATGGGTACGTAGAACTCGTAGTGGATGAACTGGGGGTAGGCGATGCGCAGCACTCCGGGCATGCTCAGCGAGGCGAACCCGGGGAGGTCCTGGGCCACGATGTAGGGGTCGTTCTTCTTGGCGCCGCCGGTGTTACCCAGCATCTTGCCCTGCTGTTGGCGCGGTTTCTTCTTCCACCACCGATAGTTGGTCCAGGTGCCCAAGCCGGGGAACGTGGCCTCCCAGTGACGTTCGTCCTCGATGCGGTAGATCCAGCGCCCGTGACGTTCGATGTGGACGATGTTCCAGGTTGGCATCGTCTTGAACGTCCGCCAGTAGGAGGTGCGGTGGAGATACTTGGCGTGTCCCTCGTCGAACCCGTTCTCGGCGTAGAGCCGCCAGTCGCCGTCGCGGTCCTCGATGCGGCCACCGACCGCGTAGGGCGGCGGATCCTGAAGTTCCTCTGGTAGCTGGCTGTGCAGCGTATGGGGTTCGCGGTCGCCGATGAAGACCCACACCAGCCCCACCGCCTCGTCAACCGGGTAGGAGGCGACCTTGACCTTGCCGCACATCGGCGAGTCGGGCCCGTCGGTGATCACGGCCACCAATTCACCGTTACGGAGATCGAAGGTCCAGGCGTGATAGGGGCAGGTGACCGTGTTGGGAAACTCCTCCTTGCCCATTGACAACGGCACCCCTCGGTGGGGGCAGCGGTCGTGCAGGCCGTAGGCTTTGCCGTCGGCCCCACGCTGCAGCATCACCGTCTCGCCGCACACCGTGACCGCGACGGGTTTGCGGCCCAATTCGGCCGACCAGTAAACGGGGTACCAATAGTTGCGCAAACCGTTGGCCGCGCCGTCGTAGGCCGGCCACGACGTCCAATCGGCTCGACCCTTGGCCGTCTTGGCCCGTTCCTTTCGGTCGGCACGGTCGGAGGTGCCACCGCGGCGGGCCATGACGGCGGTCAGCCGATCTTTGACGTCGGGGGTCCGGGTGTCGGTGTCCTCGCTTGTCATGTCAACCTTTCAGATCGCGCTGGCCGCATCTGTCCAGCGGCTCCAACATTGTCGTCCACCGGCCCGCACACGGGCCAGACCATCGGTCCGTTCACCGAACCGGGCGCCCCAGTGGTGGCGTGAGCCGCTCGATGGCCCGCCCGATGTTCAGCACCACATCATCACACCAGCGGCGTCCCACGATCTGCACCCCGACCGGAAGCCCGTCGGCGTCCAACCCGCCGGGCACGCTGAGGGCCGGGCAGGGGGCGACGAGGTTGAACACCGATGTCATCTCAGGGAAGTGCAGGGCGCCCGTCGTCGGGAGGTTCGGGAGGTTTCAGTCCCTGAATCGAAGCCGGGAGCGGGCCGGTGGCCATGGTCGGGCACACGAGCACATCGTGGGTGGCCAGCACCGGCGCCAGCGCTCGCCACAACCTGGTCCGGACCAACTCGGTACGTTTCAGATCGACGGCCGACATTGCCACTCCGGCTTCGATCAGCTCGACCACCCGGGTTGACATGCGGTCTCGGAACTCGTCGAGGAAACGTCCGTAGTAGGTGGCCATAAACACCGACCAGAGATCGTCCCAAACCGCAACGTCACCGGGATCGAATCGTAGGTCGACCTCGTCGACAACGGCCCCGGCACCGGCCAGGTTCGCCGCCGCCTGACGGACGACGGACTCCACCGTCGGATCAACAGCCCAGCTTCCAAGATCGGTGCTCAGCGCCACCCGCAGGCCGGTCACGTCACCGGTGAGAGGCGATGACAGGTCGAGCGGAACTGGGGTTGACAAGATGTCGACGTCGTCCGGCCCCTGGGCTACCTGGAGAAAGAGGCGGGTGTCGTCGACGGTGCGGGCCAACGGCCCGTGATGCGACAGCGAGTCAAACAATCCGGGCAGCACGTCCATCGGGATCCGGCCGATTCCCGGTTTGAGCCCGACCACGCCACACCAGGCGGCCGGGATCCGAACCGAGCCGCCCATGTCGGACCCTTCGGCCAGGGCAACACAACCGGTGGCCACCGCCACCGCCGACCCACCCGAAGAGCCTCCCGGGGTTCGATCGAGGTTCCAGGGATTGCGAGTGACTCCCCACAGCGGGCTTTCGGTGACGAGGGTGTGGGCGAATTCCGGGGTGGTGGTCTTGCCAATGATGATCGCCCCGGCTCTCCGCAGAACCTCGACGATACGGGCGTCGTGATCGGGGATCCAGTGTTCGTGGGTGTAGGAGCCGAGGGTGGTGCGATGCCCGGCCGTCGGGGTCGTGTCCTTGAGGGCGACCGGGACTCCATGTAGGGACCCGAGAGACTCGCCGTCGGCCACGGCCTGGGCCGATCGGGCCGCGGCGGAACGGGCCTCGTCGGCCCACACGAAACAGAAGGCGTTGAGCTCGCTATTGACCTGGTCGATCCGGGCCAGGGCGTTGTCAACCAGTTCGACTGGTGAGATTCGACGTTCCGCCACCAGCCGGGCCTGATCGATGGCGCTGCTGAACGCCAGATCGAGATCAGCCATGACCACCGGCCCCAAGCCGACGACTCAAACCGGCGGCCGCCAGCTTGACCAGCGGGCCCATCGTGTCGACATCGATCTGGTCGACAGCCCCGGTAACCGAAACCGCTCCGACGAGTTTGTCACCCAGTTCAAACACCGGAGCGCCGACTGACATTAATCCTACTGACACCTCTTCCTGCTCAACCGCCAGCCCGGCGGAGCGAACGGCCTCGAGCCGCCTGGTCAGCTCATCAACGTCGCCAACCGACTCCGGGGTCCTGGCACTCAACCCGGCAGCGCAAACGGCGTCAAACAGTTCGGGGGGTCCGAAAGCCAGAAGACAGCGCCCCGTGGCAGTGCAATGCAGCGGGAGGCGGGAGGCAACAGCCGATGGCACCTGGCGAGAGGAACGACCGGGAAGGCGCTCCAGGTAGATCACGTCGAGTCCGTCGAGCACGGCCAGGTGCACAGTGGCTCCAGTGGCAGTGGACAGATCCTCGAGGAAGGGCAGAGCGGTGTCACGCAGCATCCGTCGACCGGGGACCCGATTGCCCAACTCGAATAGCCGCGGCCCGAGACGAAATGCATCGCCAGCCCGTTCCACCACGCCCCAAGCCGTCAACTCACCACAAAGCCTATGAACCGAAGCCTTCGACAAGCCGGTCCGGCGGGTCAACTCCGAAAGGCCGAGCACACCACCTTCGTCGGCCAATGCGTTGAGTATCAGGCGCACCTTCCCGATGACGGTGTCGGGGCCCGGCGGCGTGGCGGGCACAGCCTTTATCGGCATCAGGCCTCCATCAGAACTCGACGATCGATCCCCGCCCGAGGCGGAGCGCCAATCGGTAGGCCACCTCGGCCGCCATCAGATCCTCAACCGCCAGGCCCAGGCTTTTGAACAGGGTGACCTGCCGGTCGTCGGTTCGGCCATCAGCCAGACCGGCCAGCACCTCCCCTACCTCGGCCACGATGTGGTCGGGTCCGATCAGACCCTCATCAAGAGCGAGGAGATAATCGCCCGACTCGTTCACCGTCGATTCCCGCCGGTCGACAAACAGCCGGGAAGCGGCCACCGCAGCCCCGTCGAGTTCGCGCTTGGTGGCGAAACTGGAGCCGACGGCGTTGATATGCACGCCGGGAACGACGAGGTCACCGGTCAGCACCGGCTCAGCGGCATTGGTTACCGTGGTGACAATGTCGGCCCCGTCGACCGCCTCGGCGACCGTGTCGACCGCCCGTACCGGATACCGGTCGGACCACTCGGCCGCGAACTCTTGGGCTCGGTCAGGATGGCGGGCGCAGACCCGGATGTCGTCGAGATCGTGAACCAGCGCCAGGGCTTCGAGGTGGCGGCGGGCCTGATGACCGGCCCCGATGAGGGCCAGAGTCCGACTGTCGGGCCGGGCGAGGGCCCGTGACGCCACGGCCGAGGCGGCGGCGGTGCGGATGGAGGTGACGGTGGTGCCGTTCATGATGGCGACCAGCCGACCGGTCCGCCCCTCGTGCAACAGCACCGAACCCTGGTGGGAATCGACCCCCAGAGCGTGGTTGCCGAAGAAGACGCAAACTTCCTTCAGCCCGTAGAGAAACGGGTCACCTTGTCGGATGGCCGGCATCAGACCCAGAAGCCCGGGGGCGCCGTCGAAGGGAGGGATGACACTGGTGCGAAGCGGCACGTGCACCTCACCGGCGCTAACGGCCAGGAGGGCAGCGCTCATCGCCTCGATGCAGTCGGCCATCGGCAGGCAGACTTCCACATCGGCCGCCGACAACACCAGCAGGTTGCCGCTGCCGATATCGGCGATCTCGTCGGTCACGACCCACCTCCCAGGACCTGGTCCCGCAGGAGGTGTTTGGTCACTTTGCCCAGCGCCGTGCGGGGCAGGGACTCGACGGCGACGATGTCGCTCGGCTGTTTGTAGCGGGCCAGCCGTGACTCACACCAGGCCCGCAGCTCGGTGATCGACGGGGCCTCCATACCGTCTTCAACCACGACAACGGCCACCGGAACCTCACCCCATTTCTCATCGGCTCGTCCGATCACCGCCACTTCGGCCAGCGCCGGGTGGGCCATCAGGATGTTCTCGACCTCGGCCGGATAGACGTTCTCGCCACCGGAGATGAGCATGTCCTTCAGTCGATCCTCGATATGAACGAAGCCGTCGCCGTCGCGATGGCCGACGTCGCCGGTTCGGTACCAATCGCCGGCAAAGGCCTGTTCGGTGGCCTCGTCGTTTCGCCAGTAGCCGGCGAAGATGTTCGGGCCACGGAGCCACACCTCGCCGGCCCGCCCCGGGGCCACGTCGACGCCGTCACCGTCGACGATGCGCAGCTCGGTGTGCAGCGCCGGTTTGCCGCACGACCCGATCCTGTCGGCGTCGTCGTAGCGGAGCACGATGGCGGTCGGGCCGGTCTCGGTGGCGCCGTAGACCTGACCGACGGGCACGCCGAGTTCTACGAACCCGTCGATCAGGTGGGCGGGAACAACCGAGGAGCCGGAGTTCATGCCCCTCAGGCAACTTAGGTCGGTGTCGGCGATCGCCGGGTGGGCCAGCAGAGCGGTCATGGTCGCTGGTACCTGAAGCGTCTGGGTCGGCCGGTGGCGAGCGATGATCTCAAGCGCATCACCGGGATCGAACGCCCGCTGCAGGTGTACGGTGGCGCCAACGTAGAGCGCCGGCAGGGTTTGGATGTTGAGGCCGCCCACATGGAACAAGGGCAGGGAGGTCAAGATGACGTCGTCGGCGTCGAGGTCCTGGTGGGCCACTGCGTTGAGGATGGTGTGCAGCAGCGAGCTCTGGGTGTGAATCGCGCCCTTGGGGTTCCCGGTTGTCCCCGACGTGTAGACCATGAGCACCGGATCGTCGCCAACGCCGGACGCCTTTGGGGCGTCCCCGATCGCGGTGGGTGAGGGCTGCCAGTGATCGAGATCGACAAGCTGCATGTTGTTGGTCTCGGCATCGGATCCGATGGCCGCCAGCGTTTCCTGGAACCCGTCGCCGACGAAGACCACCCTCGGTTCGGCGTCGGCCAGCTGGTATGCCAGCTCACCGGCCGACAGCCGATTGTTCAGGGGCAACAGGATGGCGCCCAGGCGGGCACAGGCGAACAACGTCGAGATCTGCTCGGCCCGGTTGAGGGCGCAGAACCCGACCCGATCCCCTCGGCCCACACCGACTCCGGCCAACCAAGCTGTAGTGGTCAGAATCGACTGCGACAAGTCGCGATAGGAGACGGTGCGGTCACCTTCGACGATGGCCGGCCGGTTTCCCAAATGGTCGGCCCAATAGTGGACCCAGCGATCAATTGACGACATGGTGATCCTCGCTTCCCCCTTCTGCCTGCGATGTGGGCCGTTCACAATAGCGGCTCCACGAGCGGGCGTGGTCGGCCCAGCGGACCAGGACTGGCCGCCTGCCATTGACAGCGGAGCTAAAGATCTGGTTACGATACCATTTGTGCACTTCGCTCTCCAGCTTCACGGAAATCTCCCTCTCGACGCCTATCCACGCCTCACTCAACGGGCCGAGCAGATCGGCTTCGACGATCTGACCGTCCACGATGTGTTGCTCCGCCGGCCGGTCTGGCCGGTGCTGTGTGATATCGCCAGCGCCTCGGAACGGATGCTGGTCGGCCCCAATGTCACCCACCCTCATCTCCAACACCCGGCCTTCATCGCCACCAACATGGCCCATCTCGACGAGGTGTCGGGCGGTCGGGCCGTCGTGGGAATAGGACGAGGCTCGCTTTATGAGATTGTCGGGCGCAAGATGCCACCGGGATACAAGTCGCTGGCCGAGGCGGTCGCCGTCATCCGCGCCCTATTGGAGGGCGATACCGCCGGGGCACAAGGCGAGACGTTCTCCCTGGCTCCTCACCAGGCGCTGACGTTCGGTACCCGAAGGCGCATTCCGGTGTACCTGGGCGTCTACGGACCGACGGGGGCCAAACTGGCCGGTCGGATCGCCGACGGTGTTCGAGCGGCCGCCCAATGGGATCCGGCGTGGATGGTCCAGTTCCGCGACTGGCTGTCCGAGGCCGCCGAGCGGGCCGAACGAGATCCCGACTCGATCGATCTGATCGTGGAGAACTGGACCTTCCTCCATCCCGATCGGGAGGCGGCCCGGCAGCAGGCCCGCCGGCTGTTGTGCAACTTCCTGCCCTACTTGGGGGCCATGCTCGACTTTTACCAGATCCCCGAGAGCGAGGTGGAGGCGGCCCGGGCGGTGACCCTGGGCGGTCAACCCGAACGGGCGGCCGAGATCAGCGACGCCACCGTCGATCGTTTCATGGCCGCCGGCGACGGCGAAGATCTGCGACGAGGGCTCGACGCCTGGGAGCAGGCCGGTTTCAACACCGTGTCATTCTCGGGCGCGCTCGGGCCCGACACCGACTTGGCCCTCGACATCATCGGGACCGAGATCGCTCGCCGTCGGGACTCGCAGCGGTGAACCGCCCGAACCCGAATGCCGCACCAAGACAACCAAGGAGTTCGTCGTGACGATTGAGATCACTGTTCTGGGCGGGGGAAACGGTTCCCACGCCGCCGTGGCCGACCTGTGCCGAGCCGGACACAACGTTCGCTGGTGGCGTCGTGACCAGTCACAATTCGCCGATCCCTCAGGAGCGATCTCCTACTCGGGTGACTTCGGCCAGGGCACCGCCCAACCGTCGCTCGCCACCGACGATCTGGCCCGAGCCGTCGACGGTGCCGACCTGGTGCTGGCCCCGCTGCCAGGCACGGTGCAGGCCGATCTGGTCCCGCGCCTGGCCGACGTGCTTTCCGCCGGTCAGGTAGTGGCCTTCACCCCCGGCACGTTCGTTACCTGGATCGGGGCCGGCCTGAGGCCTGACACGGTCTGGATGGAAACCGGGACCCTCCCCTATCTGGCCCGCATCACTGAACCGGGCCACATCGCCATTCCGGTGGTGGCGTCGCGGCTGCCCGTTGGTGCGATTCCCGGCGAGGGACCGGAGGCCGACCGGGCCCACGAGATCTTTGCCGAGGCCTACCCCACCGCGGTTCGGCTGACCAGCGGCTTCGACGCGGCCCTGACCAACTGGGGCCCAGTGATCCATCCCCCGCTCCTGGTCCACAATCTCGGCGCCATCGCCTCGCTGGGCGACCGGTTCGACATTCACTCCGAGGGTTCGGCCCCGGTGGTGAAACGGACGACGGCGGCGCTCGACGAGGAACGCATCGCCCTGCGGGAACGGCTCGGCATCCCGGCCGAACACTGGCCACTTTCAACCCATTACGAGAAATCGCCGCTGGGCATGTACCCACCCGACGGGCACGACAAGCTGGTGGCCTCCAACCTGTGGCGGGAGTCGATCAGCCTCGACCACCGCTACCTGCATGAGGACGTCCTGTTGGGTCTGGTCCAAAACGTGTCGATCGGCCACCTGGCCGGCCACCCGATGCCGGTGTCCGAGGCCATCCTCACCCTCCTCGGGGTGGCGCTGGAACTCGACCCGTTCGCGGCCGGTCGCACCATGGAACGCCTCGGCATCACCGATCTCGAAACCGTCATGGCCCAGGCCAAGGCCGGACGGGGCTGAGTTACTCGACGAGCCGTCGACTCAGCGGTTGGTGGCGACGTCGAGCACGGCGTCGATGATCTTGTTGTAGCCGGTGCAGCGGCAGAGATTGCCGCTCAAACCCTCACGAATAGCGTTTTCGTCGGGTTCGACACCGTCGCGGATCAGCTGTTCGGCGGCCACGATCATGCCCGGCGTGCAGAAACCGCACTGTGCGGCACCGTGGCGAACAAACGCCTCCTGCAGATCGTTCATCGTGTTGCCCCGTCCCGCCATGCCCTCGATCGTGGTGATCTTCGAGCCGTCGACCTGGGCCGCCATCTGAAGACACGACACGACCGTGCGGCCGTCGACCATGACGGTGCAGGCACCGCAGTCGCCGGTGAGGCAACCCCATTTGGTACCGGTCAGGCCCAACTCCACCCGAAGGACGTCGAGCAGGGTCTCGCTCGGCTCAATGTTGCACCGATACGGGTCGCCGTTCACTTCCAGGGTGATTTTCATCGGGATGCTCCATTCCCCATACTGGGTAGTAGTTCGAGATCGAATCCGTTCGGCGGCGCCAGGCGCCCCTCGGGCCAGAGGCCACGGGCTCGAGCGTCGGCGATGCGCAGAGCCCGCTGAGTCAGCACGCCGACCACGTGGCGGCGGTAATCGGCGGTGCCCCGGGCGTCGCTGATGGGCGAACAGGCGTTGCGAGCCGCTTCGGCCGCCGCTTCCAGCACATCGGGGTCGAGAGGTCGGCCGACGATGATGTCGTCCAGCCCGTCGATCAGGATCGGGGTCGGGCTGACCGCCCCCAGAGCCACCCGGGCTGCGGCCACCTCTCCGGTTTCGGGGTTGGAGGATTGCACCGAGGCGGCCACGCCGACACCGGCCAGGTCCATGGCCCAGCGGATCGTCTGGCGGATGTAACACGAACCCGTGCCCTCGGCGACGTTGGCGGTCACGTCGAGCATCAGCTCCTCGGTGTTCATGCTGGTGGAGCCGGGCCCGGTGGCCAGGTCGGTCAAGGGGAAGGAACGCTCACCGTCGGGGCTGACTACCCGGACCGAGGCGTCCAGCACCAGGAGCGGTGGCGGCATCTCGGCCGACGGGGTGGCGTGACACAGGTTGCCGCCCAGCGTGGCCATGTTGCGGATCTGGATGCTGCCCAGCACTCGGGCCGCCTCGACCAGCGCCGGAGCGGCGGACAGGAGCCGCTCGTTGATCTCGATGCTACGGATTGTGCTGGTGGCGCCGATAACGAGGTGATCACCGTCGAAGGTGATGCCACCGGTGTCGAGCCGGGAGATGTCGATCAGCAGATCGGCGCTGAGTCGCCCAAGTCGGCGGTCGAGCATCACGTCGGTGCCACCGGCGATCAGAGCTGCTCCCGGATGTTCGGCCAGGGCCCGAACAGCGTCGGCGGGGTCGGTCGCTCGGTAGACCTCGGCGGATACCGGGAACGTTGACGTTTGAGCGATGGTCATGACTGCTCCTCCTGGACGCCAGCCTGGCGGTTGTCGATCACGTGCGATCGCTCGCCGTTGTTGATCCAATCGACGACTTTCCACGGTCGCATCGGGTACTCCCGAGGCCGGATGCCGATCGCGTCAGCCACGGCGTTCGCAATAGCGGCCGGTGGGAGGATGATGCCGCCCTCGCCGATTCCTTTGGCCCCATAGGGCCCCTTGGGATCGAAAGTCTCGACGAGGGTCACGTCGATACGCGGCGGGTCAACGGTGGTGGGCATGCCGTAGTCGTGGAAGTTCGGAGCGAGGAAACGACCGTCCTGAACCGGTAGTTCCTCGGTCAGTGCCAGGCCGATGCCCATCACGGTCCCACCCTCGATCTGCCCCTCGCAGCTCATGGGGTTGAGGGCCCGACCGACATCGTGGGCGGCCCACAGATTCAGCAACCGGATCATGCCGGTCTCGGGATCGACCTCGACCTCGGCCACGTGGGCTCCGAACCCGTAGGTGGCCGAAATGTTGCCGATAAACCCCTCGTCCTGATTCTCGGTCGGCGGATCGTAAAAGGCTGAGGCCATGATGATCGACGACTGCTCCCGCAGCAGGCGACGGCGCACCGCTTTGGCGAACGGGATCGCGGTGTCGAGATTGCCGTTGTGCGTGATCAGTCCGTCTCGCAGGTCGAGCTCGCCCACCGGCACCTCGAAGGCCTCGGCTGCGGCTTCCAGCAGTTTGGCTTTGGCCGCCTGGGCCGCCATTCGGGCGGCATTACCGGCGACAAACGTGGTGCGACTGGCATGCACACCGACGTCCCACGGTTTGACGTCGGTGTCGGAGTTGGTGACCGACACCGCATCGAGAGGCACGCCCAACTCCTCGGCCACGATCATTGCCAGCACGGTTTCCGAACCCTGACCCAACTCCGATGAGCCCGAGATAAGGGCCACGTGGCCGGAATCGTCGATC
The DNA here is from genome assembly GCA_965216355.1 of Acidimicrobiales bacterium. Taxonomy (GTDB): domain Bacteria; phylum Actinomycetota; class Acidimicrobiia; order Acidimicrobiales; family SZUA-35; genus JAHELU01. Next base: position 3,270,678 of record CBDCFR010000013.1, on the reverse strand, counting down.
TTGATCATGGCACCGCAGCCGTCGGAACCGTAGATTCGGGCGCCGCCGCCGACATGAATGTAGGTGGCCGCTCCCATGCCCCGCAGCTTGCCTCGCTGTTGACCTCGCCGCTCGTCCCATCCGGAGCGATCGCGCACGGCCTCCAGGCATTCGGTCAGCCCGCAGGTGGTGATCTGCAAGCCCTGGGTGGTGGTTTCACCTTCGGTGTTGGCGTTCATCAACCGGAAGGCGATCGGGTCAATACCCAGGGCGTCGGCCAGTTCCTCAGTCTGCTGTTCGACGGCGAAGGTGGCTTGAGGGTTGCCAAACCCACGAACTGAGCCGCCGTAGTTCTTGTTGGTGTAGACCACGGCGCACGACACCCGCGACACCGGCACCTTGTAGAGCGACGTGACGGTGTTCATCGCCACCAGCATGGCGTGGGAGCCCCAGGCGTTGTAGGCCCCGTTGTCCGACACCACTTCGGCGTTACGGAAGGTGATGCGTCCCTCGGCATCGGCCCCGGTGCGCAGCTTGAAGTGGATGGGCTGACGGGTGCGGGCCCCGATGAACTCCTCTTCACGGGTCATCACCAGCTTCACCGGGCGTTGGGCCGCCTTGGCCAGCAGGACGGTGATGAAGTCGTGGGTGTCGATGTCGATCTTGCCACCGAAGCTGCCGCCAACCGGCGGTTGTTTGATGGTGATCCGGCGCCAGTCGAGGCCGAGGCAGTCGGCCAGCTCTTTGCGGTACATGAACACCATGTGAACCGGAGAGATGACGGTGAGGTGGCCGGTGGGATCGAAGTCGGCGATGCAGATGTGGGTTTCGATTGGGGCTGGGGCCGCCTGCGGACTTGCGTAGGTCCCCTCGACGATGACCGCGCTGGCGGCCTCGGCCTCGGCCAGGTCGCCGGTCTCGAAGTCCCACCGCATCGAGGTGTTGCCCTCGATGTCGAGTTCGTCATGGATGACCGGGGCGCCAGGCTCCATGGCGGCGAACGGATCATCGACCTCGGGGAGCACCTCATAGTCAACCTTGATGAGGTCGAGGGCTTGAGCCGCGGTCTCGGCGTCGATGGCCGCGACTGCCGCCACCTCATCGCCGATGCAGCGGACCTTGGTGCTCTTGAGCGGCTCGTTGTCGTGGCCGTATCCGAAGCTTCGTTGGGTGACGTTGCCAGCATGGATCACAGCGTGCACACCGGGCAGTGCTTCGGCTTCGGAGATGTCGATCGAGACGATTCGAGCGTGGGCGTGGGGGCTGCGCTTGATGGCCGCCGTCAGCATCCCCGGTATGCGCAGATCGTCGGCGTACACCGTGGATCCGGTCACTTTCTCGGGGGCGTCGAGTTTGGCGATCCGTTTGCCGACAACCGAATAGGCGGTGTCGGAGGTTGGGGCGGGTTGTTCGGCCACGGTCAACGGAGATCTCCTCTGGCTCGGGGAACCCTCATCATATGTCGTTTTTCTCACGAATGCCAGATTTTCGTGATATGTTTCTTCCATGTCGGATCCACGCCAACTGGACAACCTCTTCCTCCCATCGTCGGTGGCCGTCTACGGCGCCTCCACCCGCGACCCCTCAAAGCTCGGCAACTCCCTGCTGCGCAACGCCAAGGCCGGCGCTCTCGACGAGATCGTTGCCGTCAGCCCGAGCGCCGGAGAAGCCGAAGGCTTGACCACGGTTCCCTCCCTCGACCACCCGGTCGACCTGGCCCTGATCTCGGTGCCCGACCGGGCCGTCGAGGCCGCCATCGACGACGCCGCCTCGGCCGGCGCCCGCTGCGCCGTGATCCTCACCTCCGGTTTCGGCGAGACCGGCGAAGCCGGCAAGGCAGTCGAACGACGTATCGTCGAACGGGCGGCGACGGCCGGGATGCGGGTCCAAGGCCCCAACTGCATGGGTGTGGTCAGCCACCTCGGCGGCGACCGCTGGCTGAACGGCTCCTACTTCTGGCGAATAACGCTCCGCCCGGGACCCATCAGCCTGCTCAGTCAATCCGGAGCCTTCGGCGGCATGTTTCTGTCGCAGGTCGACAACAGAGGGCTCGGATTTCGGCGCTTCGCCAGCCTGGGCAACGCCGCCGACCTCGACGAAACCGCCATGCTCGAATGGCTGGCCGACGACGAACACACCGGCGTCATCGCCCTGTTCGCCGAGGCCATCTCCGGCGGCCGCCGCTTTGTCGAAGTCGTGCGCTCCATCACCGCCGAACGCCCCGTCGTCGTACTCAAGTCGGGCCGCAGCGAGGCCGGAACGCGGGCCGCGGCTAGTCACACCGGTTCCATCGCCGGTGGACACGGGGCCGTCAGCGCCGCCCTCCGCCGAGCCGGCGCCATCGAGACCCACACCTCCGACGAGTTCTTCGATGTGCTCGCCGCCGTGTCGTCACCCCAACCTCGCCCCTCGGGTTCCCGCGTCGCCGTTGTCACCATCTCCGGCGGCCCATCGGTGCTCGCCGCCGATGCCGCCACCGCGGCAGGGCTCGACGTGCGGGCACTCGGCCCGGAAACCGTGGCCCGACTTCGAGCCGTCGTGCCCGACTTCGCCGCCACCGGCAATCCGGTCGACCTGACCCCCCAATGTGCGCTCGACGCCTACGAACCGGCAGTCGACGCCGTCTTCGACGACCCCGAGATAGATGGGGTGATCGCCATCAACTGTGGTCTCGACCTTGAACCCTTCGGCCGGGCAGTGGCCGCGGCCGCCCGCCGAACCGGCAAACCCAGCGTCGGGTTCGTCAGCGACGCTCCGACCGTTGCCTCTCTCCTCACCGATGGCGGCATCCCCCTCTTCCCCTCACCGGAGCGAGCGGCCAACGGACTGGCCGCCCTGGGCCTCAGGCCCCAATCGAACCACCTATTGACCGCAGGAGGTCGGGCATGACCGTACCGAGCAACGATCAGGAGCAGCGGGAACTGACCGAGTGGGAGTCGAAGCGGCACCTCGGCCAAGATCTGCCCACCCCTCGAGAGACGCTGACCACATCCGTCGACGAGGCCGTCACCACCTGTGAGGAGTACGGGGGTCGAGTCGTACTCAAGGCTTCGGGCGTGGCCCACAAGTCGGAACGGAACCTGGTGCGCATCGGTCTCGACGCCGCGGCGGTGGCCGACGCTTGGTCCGAGCTGGCCGGCGCCGGCGACGGCACCGTGTTGTGCGCCGAGATGGTGTCGGGTGACTTGGAGCTGATTGTCGGAGGGTTGCGCGATCCTCACTTCGGGCCGGTGGTCACCGTCGGCCTCGGTGGGGTGACCGCCGAGGTGCTCGCCGATGCGGTCACGTTGCTGGCCCCACCGGAGCCCGGCGAGCTGGCAACGGCCCTGACCGAACTCAAAGGACACGCTCTACTCAACGGCTTCCGAGGATGGGCCCCTGTCGACCTTACCGCTCTGGAACAACTGGTTATGACAGTGTCACAACTACTCGAGTCCGACCCGACCGTGGTCGAGGTCGACTGCAACCCGGTGCTGATCCGGGACGGGCAGCCGGTCGTGCTTGACGCCCTGGTCGTGCTTGAATAATCGGGTGACCAGGTCCGAACTCTCGGGAGAACATGTGCCAAAGACACCCGACAACGACACTGCGGTAACTGTGGTTGGCGGCGTGGGAGGGCGATCATCATCGCTGATCCTCGATCTGTTCGGGCTCTACGTGCGACGTTTTGACGGCTGGATTGCGGTCGCGGCGCTGGTCGCCCTCATGTCCGATCTCGGCGTGGATGAAGGAGCGACCCGGTCGGCCCTATCCCGCATGGTCAGAAAAGGCCTCCTGGAACGCCATCAGGTTCAGGGCGTCAAGGGTTACCGGGTGGCCCCCTCCGCAGAAGCCCGGATGGTGCGGGCCGATCGGCGAATCATGGAGCCGTTCACGCCGGCCTCGATTGACGACGGCTGGACGATCATCATCGCCTCCATACCCGAGAACAACCGCAAGAGCCGCGACCGATTGCGGGACCAGCTCCGCCGCCTGGGCTGTGGGAGCCTTGGCAACGCGGTCTGGTTGGTGCCCCACCGGGCCACTGATGACCTGTGGGCGACCTTGGTCGACGCCGGACTCGATCATCTGGTCACCGTGTTCGCCGGCGACTATCTGGGGGCCCCGGACATCGGCGCCGTGGTCGACCGGGCTTGGGATCTCGACGCACTGGATGCGTTATACAAGAGCTTCATCGTCACGTGCGACGAGGTCCTCGATCGGTGGCCAACCGCTCCGGGAGGCGCCGACGTCGGAGCCTTCGTCGACTACACCGACGTGGTGCACGGCTGGCGCAAGTTCCCCTATCTCGACCCGGGACTGCCGGCCGATCTACTGCCCGAGCGGTGGAGCGGGGCCGTCGCCGCCGACCGGTTCAGGGTCATCGGCGACCGCCTCGCCGCCTCCGCCCACGCCTACGTCGGCCGCTTGGTCGACCGGGCCCGCTGAATCAGCTCCCGAGCCTCGTCGGGGTCGGGCAACGTCCGAACTCCCCACGAACTTTCATGGAACTCGCGCATAATGCGCGTTTGGGATGAAAACTCGTGAGGGTTTCTGCGGGCGCTGGCGTGAACCTCGGACACTCCGGTGACGGCGCATATCCGTTCGACGTTCCCGCTCGAAATTCCGGCACCGGCCATGATGACGACACCGGATTGGGCTGAAACGAGCGCGGCGATGCGGTCGAGGCCCTCCTCAGCCCGATTGGCACCTCCGGAGGTCAGCACCCGATCCACCCCTAGATCGGCCACCTGGGCAAGCGCCTCTCGCCAGTCGCCGGCGACGTCGAACGCCCGGTGAAAGGTGATCGGCAAACCATTGGCGGCCTCGATGAGTCGTTTGACGGCCGCCGTGTCGATTAGACCCCGTTCGGTCACGGCGCCGAACACCAGTCCGGCGGCGCCGGCCGATCGCAGGGCCTCGACCTCACGTTCCATGACGGACACCTCATCGGGTATGTACACGAACGATCCGGCTCGGCACCGGACCATGGCTCGAACCGGCACCGACCCCGCCAAGCGCACAACCGCTTCCACCAGGGCCGGGGTAGGAGTGAGGCCGCCGCAGGACAACTGGGCGCAGAGTTCAATCCGGTCAGCACCAGCATCCACCGCCCGGCGCGCACCTTCCAGATCTTCGACCGCAATCTCGACGCGGATCACGATGCGCCAGGATAACGAGTTGCCGAGTTGCAGCGGGTCACCGAGTTGTCATCCGACCGGCGTGACACGTGACCGGGTGGACAGCCGACCACCGCAACCCCTGCTCAGAACAGATCCCAGTAGCTGTCGCGGGCCCGCATCTGCTCGATGGATTCTTCAAGAAAGATCCGGCCGTTGCGGATCCCATAAAACCGATCGGAGATCGACATGGAGGCCGGCACGTTCTGCTCGACCAACAACACCGCCAGACCCTGCTCGTCGGCCAACCGCCGTACCACGGCGAAGATCTGCTCGACAATGGTCGGGGCGAGGCCAAGCGAGGGTTCGTCGAGCATGAGCAGCTTGGGCGAGGTCGACAACAACACCCCCAGCGACAACATACGTTGTTGGCCACCCGACATCGTGCCTGCCGCCTGATCTCGACGTTCTTCAAGGATGGGGAACAGCTCGTGCACGGCGTCGAGCCGCCGGGCTCGCTCGGCTTTGTCCCGCAGCCTCCCCAAACCCAACAACAAGTTGTCATGCACCGACAGGTCCGGGAAGACAAACCGCTCCGAGGGCACGAGTGCCATGCCGGCGTCAACATTCCCCTTGCTTGATACCGAAGTGACGTCGCGCCCGTCGAAGACGATGGTGCCGGCCCGGGCCGGGAGCAGACCAAGTATCGTGCGTAGCGTTGTGGTCTTTCCCGCCCCGTTGTGACCCATCAGACTCACAACCTCCCCGGCGGACACGCTGAGATCAAGGTCAAACACCACCTCGGTGCGGCCATAGCCGGCTCTCAAACCTCGAACTTCAAGCACCGGATCACTCATAGCCGCCTCCGAAGTAGGCCGCAGCCAGCCGCGGATCACCCATCAGCTCATCGAGCGAGCCCTCGGCGGTGATCCGGCCGAGTTCCATGAAGTAGCCCCGGTCGGCCAGCGCTTCGACCACATGCAGATTGTGCTCGACCAGACAGACCGTGCGACCCTCGTCGCGGACCCGGGCGATGAGCTCCTTCATCCGCTCAACCCATTCGGTGTCGATTCCCGAGGCCGGCTCGTCGAGCAGCAACACCGGCGCTTCGGTGGCCATGACCCGGGCCAGCGCGACCAGTTTCGCCTCCCCGTATCCGAGGTCGGCGGCCAGGGTATGCGCCCGGTCCTCAAGGCCAACGAACCAGAGCCAATGCATGGCTCTGGAATAGGCTTCCCGGCCGTCGGCGCCAACGGCGCCCGGATTCCACCACAGCTGATCAAACTGCTCTCCGGCCTGACCGGGAACGGCCAGGGCCACATTGTCGAGGCAGCTCAAACGTTGGAATAGACGGACGTCCTGGAATGAGCGCACCATCCCCGAACGGGCCACGGCGTCGGGAGTCAGCCCGACCACCTCCGCGCCGTTGAGGAGCGCCTGGCCGTCGTCGGGTTTGATGAACCCCGTGAGCAGGTTGAACACGGTGGTCTTGCCTGCCCCATTCGGTCCGATGAGGGCCGTGATCTCACCTGGATGCAGCGTGATGGCGAGGTCTTCCGCGGCCACAATGCCGCCGAACCGTTTGGACAGACCCGAGACCTCAAGAACCGGCGGCGCCGACGACGAGCGGTTCGAAGTAGAGGTCGAAGTAGAGGTAGGGGTCGAGGTCGATTCGTCATCGGCCCGAACCCGCAGTGATCGCACCGACGACGATTGGGCCGAACGACGCAACCGCAGCCCCTCGGGGATAAGGCCCTGGGGGCGAACGGCGATCACCACCAGCAGCAGCACGCCGTACAGAATCAGGCGCGCGATGCCCGCCGTCTCCGGACTCAGATCGATGACTCGTTCGAGGAAGGGCTCGGCGAAGATGACCAGGATCGCCCCCACTAGCGAACCCCAGAGGTTCCCCTGGCCGCCGATGACCACCATCGTGAAGATGGCGATGCTGATGCCGAACTCGAACGCCTGGGGCTTGGCCAGACGGAAGTAGCCCGAGTACAAACCACCGGCCAGACCGGCCAAGGCGGTGGACACCGTGAACACGATCACTTTGGCCCGGAACACGTTTTTACCCAGTGATTGGGTCGCCGCTTCGTCCTCCCGAAGCGCCCGCAGGATTCGGCCGTAGGGCGATTCACCAATGCGCCAGCAAAGGGCAAACGTGATCGCCACCGCCACCAGCAACGGAATCAGCCAGGATTCTGCTGTGGTCAGTTCCCGACCCAGGATTGAGGCCGGCGGCACGCCGGTGGTGATCCCGAACGTGGCCCCCAACCACGGGTAGGTGGCGATCAACCCGACCAGCACCTGACCCAACGCCAGGGTTAGCAATACCAGAAACTCGACCGACAGTCGCATCGACACCAAGGCCAGGACGGCGCCAAGGACAGCAGCGAGCAGAACCCCGACGGCCAACGCCGGGATGTAGCCCATCCCGTGGGTCGCGGTGTAGTGGACAACCGTGTAGCCGCCGACGGCCCCGAACGCGGCGTGAGCCACAGACACCTGCCCGGCATAACCGAGAAGCAGGTTGAGCGACAGGGCGTAGACCGCGAAGATGAGCACCTGGTCGACGTAGTTGAGCCAGACCGTCACGACGCCGCCCTCCACCATCCACGATCGACCATCTTGGTCTTCAGATCGAACGACTGAACGACAAGGTAGACCAGCAACAGGGCGAAGACGGCCAATTGGGCTCGTTGGGAATCGATCCAGAGACTCGCGTATTGCTCAAGTAGCGCCAATAGCACACCCGTGATGAAGATTCTGATCGGTGACCGGCTTGGGCCGGCAAGGAAGGCGGCGATGACGGCGAAGAACAGGGCCTGCCCGCCCATGATCGGCTGGAGGGAGAACTCCACGCCGGACCAGAAGCCGGCCAGCCCGGCCGCAGCCGAGGCGATGGCGAACACCGCGAGGTGGACGCGGCGGGTGGCGATGCCAAGCACAGCCGCCAGTTCCGGGTTGGAACGGGTGGCCTTGATCGAACGCCCAAGAGGAGTCCAGCGCATGACGGCGGCGATGGCCAACACCAACGCCAGCGCCGACAGTGCCCGATACAGCTTGACGTTGGTAATCACCACATCGCCAAGCCGGATCGGATTCACCTTGAAGCCGACCGCCTGAAGGGCGGGGAAGAAGTTGAGCGGCGACGAGCCCCACAGCAGACGGATCAGATTCTCACCGACAACTGCCAAGCCGAGCGAGGCGATGAATACCGTCATCAAGGCGCCCGTTCCGGCCCGCCGGGCGATCGGACCGAACACCACTGCCTCCGTGCCGACACCGACAACTACGGCGCCGAGAACCCCGACGGCCATGGCCAGCCAGATGTTGACGCCGACGCCTTCAGGATTGGCCAGGGTGTAGGCCAAGTAGGCACCTAGGGCATAGATCCAGCCGTATGCGAAATTGAACCGGCCGACGACACCGAGCATGAGGGCGAACCCGACCGCAAGCAGCCCGAACTCGGCACCGTTGATCAGTCCATTCGCGGTCAGCTGGCCGACTTGTTGTCCGGTGATCCCAATGATCACCGGACAACCCCCCTTGAGGTCATTGCCGGTCTCAGCCGGCGAGCTCGAAGTTCGCCGCGCTGCGGTTTCCTTCAGCGTCGATGGCGATGTCGTAGGTTGCCAGCAGGCTGTACTCCCCACCGAAGTACTGGTAGACACCCAGCGGGTAGCCGTTCACCCAATGTTGCTCGGGGTCCATGGTGAAGGTCGTAGCGGCATCGGCGGTGCCACCCCAGAGGGTGACGAACGTCGGGTCTTCGAGCAAAGAGGCCTGGAGGTCGGGGCCCGAGTTCACGTCACCGCCGTTGGCGAGGGTGCGGACGTACAGTTCCCAAAGGACCAGGGTCGCTTGGTAGTAACGGGCCGCCTGATCGTCGAGCGGCGCACCGTAGACGGCCTCATAGTCGGCACCGACCGCCTGAGCCAAGGGGTTGGGCTGGAGTTGGGGAACAAAGTCGCCGGCGAACACGGCCGGGGCTTCGTCGTAGGCTCCCTGGCTGGTCACGATGGCAAAGGCATCGAGGTCGGTGGAGTAGATCGTGGCCGGATCGATGCCGGAGTTGATGGCCTGGCGGGTGAAGCCGCCCTGAGCGCCGAAGTGCAGATCGAGCAGGATGACGTCTGGCTGTTCACTCTGAACCTTGGCCACCGCAGCCGAGTAATCCTGGGCCCCGAAGGGCACCAGCTCCACGAAGCTCAGGTCGAGTCCGACTGACGCTCCCTGATCCTTGAAGAAGACCGCGTTGAGCTCGTTGGCCGGACCGGCGTCGTTCGAGATCACGGCCATGGTGGCCGCATCAGGGTTGGTGGCGGCAATGTAGGCCATCAATCCGGGGAAGCCGTCAAACGGGGTCAGGGCTCGGGGGCCCCAGTACAGGTCGAATCCGACACCAGGTCCGGTGCCGGTTCCGGCGGCCGCGTCGAGGGTCAGAATCTGGAACTCGGCCAGGGTCGGGAACCCGGCGCCAAGACCGTCGGCGAAGTCGGACAGTTTTACGCCGATGCCTTTCTCGTTGAGATTGGCGTTGGCGTTGGCCGCGGCTTCGGGGTCACCGCCGGTCGTATTGTCTCCATACTCGACCACGATCTGTGGCCCGCCGGCGGCGGCGATGTGCTCTACGGCAAGCTCAATACCGTTCTTCTCGGCCTCGGCCGAGGCGGCTCCCGGGCCGCTGAACGACAGGGTGGCACCGATGTTCCAGGTTTCGCCGGCACCAAGGTTTTCAGATTCGTCGAAGCCCATGGCCGCTAGCACGACGGCGGCCGGACCTTCGGCCATGTCATCACCGGCGTCGTCTTCTTCGACCGGTTCCTCATCAACCGGTTCCTCGTCGACCGGTTCAGGATCGTCGGCACTTTCTTCAGCGGCTTCATCGGCCGCCGTGTCGTCGACGGTTGCGCCTTCGTCGTCGCCACCACCACAAGCGCTGGCGACGAGAACAAGTGCCAGCAATGCGGCGAGCAGCAGTCGGCTGCGGAGGAGAGCACGAGTTGTCATTTAGACCCCCTATTGGTCAAGCGAAATCGGCTATAAACGCTAATGGTACTAATTTAGGACAATTGGGGAACAGTCTACAGAGCAGGGCCGGATCGTCCCCAGTTTGTAGCAATTGGGGGACCAGGAACGGCGATGCCGCGTCGTCCCTCCCCAAGCCGTGTCGACCGGGACAGGGTGAACTAGAACAGGTCCCAGAACTCGTCGCGCTCGCGTAAGGTCTCGGCCGACTCCTCAAGAAAGATACGACCCGTCCTGATGGCGTAGGCCCGGTCGGCCACGCGCAATGCCTGCGTGACGTTCTGCTCGACCAGCAACACGGCAATGCCCTGCTCATCGGCCAGCGAGCGCAACAGGTCGAACAGATCTTCCACGATGCTGGGGGCAAGCCCGAGCGACGGTTCGTCGAGCATCATCAGTCGGGGTTTGGCCATCAACAGCATGGCCAGGCTGAGCATGCGCTTCTGCCCGCCCGACAAGGTTCCAGCCGCCTGGGCCCCCCGTTCTCCGATGATCGGAAACAGCTCATAGACGAACTCCTGACGGAGGCCTCGTTCCGACTTGGGCAGATGAATGCCGCCCAGACGAACGTTGTCGGCCACCGACAGGGCGTCGTAGACAAACTCCTCGGACGGAATAAGGCCCATGCCATCGGCCACGTTCTGTGCCGGGGATCGCGACGAGATGTCGTCACCGAAGTAGCTGACCGATCCTCTCCGAACGGGCAGCAAGCCGTGAACGGCCCGAAGGATGGTTGACTTCCCGGCCCCGTTGTGGCCCATCAGGGTCACGATCTCCCCAGGACTGACTGTGAGACTGGCATCGAACACCACCTGCTTAGGTCCATATCCGGTCGACAGCGAGCGCACGTCGAGAGCGGTCACGACTCCACCTCACCACCACTCGCGCCTCGACCACCCTGGCCCACACCACCGAAGTATGCGGCGGCAAGGCGGGGCGACGAGATGAGCTCGGCCATGGTTCCCTCGGCGGTCACCACGCCCAGCTCCATGAAATAGGCGTGATCGGCCAGACGCTCGACCACATGGAGGTTGTGTTCGACGATACAGATCGTGCGTCCCTGGTCGCGGATGGCCTCCACCAACGCCAGCATGACCTGCACCCACTCGGTATCGACACCCGAAGCCGGCTCGTCGAGCAGCAGTACCGGGGCTTCGGTGGCTAGCGCCCGGGCCAACGAGATCAGCTTCGTCTGACCGTAGCTCAGGTCGCCGGCCGGTTTATCAGCATGGTCATCCATACCGACAAAGGCCAGCCACTCCAAGGCCTTGACCCGCACGGCAGCCTCTCCGGCCGCCAGTCCGCCGCCTGGCAGCAGTCCGCTCAGGCGCTCTCCGTCCTGGCCCGGCACCGCCATGGCCACGTTGTCGATGCAGGGCAGTCGGTTGAACAATCGCACGTCCTGGAACGTGCGAACCAGCCCCGCCCGGGCGATCTCGTCGGGGCGCAGGCCGGAGATGTCACGGCCCGACAGTTCGACGGCGCCTGCGTCGGCCCGGAGAAATCCGGTGAGCAGGTTGAACACGGTCGTCTTGCCCGCTCCGTTGGGGCCGACCAAGGCGGTGACCGTACCCTTCCGCAGCTCGATGGCGAGGTCCTCGGCGGCGACCACCGAGCCGAAGTGTTTGGTGAGGCCGCTGGCCCGCAACACGGTGTCGGCCTCATTCCAGGAGGCATTGGGAACGTCGGTGATTGCGGCGATGCGGGCCAGGACGTTGGCCGATGGACCGATGACCGATGGATCGGTATCATCGCCGATGCCGCTACCACCGGTAGCGACCGCCGCCCGCAGCCCACCGCCCTCGGGAAGCAGACCCTGGGGACGAAACCGGATGACTGCCAGCAGCAACAGGCCGTACATGGCGGTGCGGGCGAACGATGCCTGCTCGGGGCTGATGTCGATGAGGCGCTCGAGGACCGGCCGACTGAGCGTGATAATGACTGCACCCAACACCGAACCGGCGATGTTGCCCATACCTCCGACGATCACCATGGCAAACACCGAGAGGGAGATTGCGAAGGCAAATACCCCGGGGCTGGCCACCTGGAGATACCCGGCGTACAGGCCACCGGCCAGACCGGCCAGAGCCGACGTGATCCCGAACACCACGAGACGGTACCGGAACACGTGTTTGCCCAGGGCCGCGGTAGCCCGATCGTCCTCACGGGTTCCCCGCAGCACCCGACCGTAGGGTGACTCACCGATACGCCAGCAGACGGCAACCGTCAGACCGGCCGCCGCCAGAAGGGGAGCCAGCCAATCTCGGGGCCGGTCGAGCTGCCAGCCGAACAGCGTCACATCGGGAAGATTGGTCATCCCGAACCGACCGCCCAGCGGGGTGATCACCTCCACGACGGCCAGGAGCGCCTCGCCCGCCACCAGGGTGAGCAGGATGAGGTACTCCGGACTGAGCGGCAATGACGGAACGGCCATGATCAACCCGAACACGTAGGCCAAGGCAACACCGAGAGCGAGAGCGACCCAGAAGTTCACCCCCCGGTCAAGCGTGAGGTAGGCAACGGTGTAGCCGCCGATGGCACCGAGGGCGGCGTGGGCCGCCGACAGCACGCCGGCGTGGCCGAGCAACAGATTGAGTGACACGGCGAAAATGGTGAAGATCAGGATCAGGTCGACGTGGTTGAGCCAGACGTCCACGGTCAGCCGGCCCCCGATGCCACGGCTGGACGGGAGCGGGCCCGCCCCCGTCCAACGAAGAATCCGGACTGACGGCCGGACTGATAGAGCAGATAGCCCAGCAGGCCGGCCAGGACGACAAGGCGTCCCCAGGTCGGGGCAAACCATATGGTCGTGTACCGCTCGGCCAGGGCGATCACCAGACTCCAGCCGGCGATGGCGATCGGACGGATCTCCAGGCCTACGAGGAACACGATCACGAAGGCGGTGAGGGTCGGGGCAAAGCCCATGCCAGCCGACACAGTGAACTTGGCGTACCGCCAGACGCCGGCGGCGACCGACAATGCCGAGCCAATGGCGAACACCCCGAGAAATACGGCCCGGGTGTTCATGCCCATCGTCTCGGCCAGCCCGGGGTTGACCTTGACGGCCAGTACCCGACGTCCGATGTCGGAATACCGCAGCACCATCGTCGTGACGGCAACCACGACAACAGCGGTGATCAGCTGCCCGAAGTCGAAACGCTGCAGGGTCACCGACCCGAAGGATTGGGTGGTTATCGGGATCGACCGCAACGTCCGGTCGGTCGGCCCCCAGACCAGCTTGAGGATGTTTTCCCCGGCAATGCCGAGACCAAGAGCGGTGATGAAAATGGCCAACAGGGCCTGGTTCGGATTCCGACGCTCCAGCGGGCGGTAGAGGAAGGCCTCAACCACCACGCCGAACAGCATCACCACGACCATACCCAACAGGGCGGCCGGGGCCAGGCCCCAGCCCCAGTCCTCGGTGGCCATCGCGACCACGAATCCACCGAGGACATAGCCGATGCCGTAGGCGAAATGGAACCGGCCCGTCACCCCCATGATGAGGCCGAAGCCGATGCTCATCACGGTGTAGAACGCGGCGGTCACCACCCCGTCCGCCGTCAACTGCCAGAGGAGGGATGCGGAGACTGCCAGCATGCCTCTTCTGCCCGCTCAGACGGTTCGGTAATCGGTTCCGCCCACGTTGAAGAAGGCCTTCGGAGTGATCGACCCCGACGCGTACTCGAACACGCCGATCCTGCGATCCTTCACCGAGTGGCTCTCCAGGTCGAGGGTGTAGGAGCCGTTGGCGGCCGAGTCCCCACCGTACACGCTGATCACGGTGGGGTTTTCCTCCAGCGCGGCGAGCATATCGGCCCCACTGGTGATGTCGCCACCGGAGGCGTTGACACGGCGGGCCAGCTCGTAGAGCACGAACACGTTCTCGTAGTAGTTAGCGGCATAGAAGTCGGGCGTCCGACCGTACGCCTCCTGATAGGTCCGGGCGAAATGGGCGCCGAGAGGACTCTCGGCGCGCTCGGCGTCGAAGAAATCCTGGATGAACAACCAGCCGTCGTCCCATGCACCGCGAGCAGCCGATGCCCCCTCCTCGGTGTACTCGAACCCGACCAGCATCGATTCCAGTCCGGCCGCTTTGGACTGGGAGGCGAAAACACCGGGGTCCGGTCCGTATACGCCGACCAGCACGTAGTCGGCGTTGGCCTCCTTGAGCTTGGCGATGGCAGCCGAGTAGTCCTGTTCGCCGAAGGCCACCAACTCGTAGGTACCGGAGAACTCCAGCCCGGCATCGGTGAGCTTGGTGACGATGTTGTTCTTGTCCAGCTCGTTCAGCTCGGGAGCCAGAGCCCAGGTGACGGCGGCCCACGTCTTCTTGTCGGGGAAGGTCTCCTGGAGATACTGGGCCATACCGTTGAGGGTGTCGTCGGGGCTGACGGCTCGGGTGCCGTAGAAGTAGGGCACGCCTTTGTTCCAAGTGGCGGTTCCCCCTCCCCCGTCAAGACTCAGGATCTCGAACTGCTCGACCCCCTCGTTCATGGCCGCGAAGCTGTTCACCAGCGACGTCAACGCGGCCCCGACTCCGGCGTTGCCCAGCTCGTTGATCGCGGTAACGCTGGGTTCGGGCGCTCCGGTCACGTTGTCCTTCGTGGTCAGCTCGATGGCCGGACCGCCACCGTTGCTGATCTGCTGAACGGCGAGATCGATCGCTTCGACCATCGACTTGCCGTACGACTGCTCGCCCCCGCCTGATAGCGGGATAACGGCTCCGATCGGCAGGGTGAGGCCGACCAGGGCTTCCTCGGCCGTGATGCCAAGCATCTGGTAAAGCTCGTTGGCGGCTTCCTCGCCGCCGTCGGCCGACCCCTCTTCCGCTGCCGTCGAGTCGTCACTTGACTCCGCAGTGCCGGTGTCGGCCTCGGCGGACGGTGTTGCGTCATCGGTGTCGGCCGCTTCGGTGTCGTCGCCACCACAGGCGAGCAGGAAGGAACCCCCTCCGATGACAACTCCTCCGGCAAGCAGCGATCGGCGCAAAAACTCCCGTCGTTCAATCTCGGTCATGGTTGGGTCCTCTCCCCCTCGGTTACGGATCATCGGGAAACCGCCGTCCCGTACGAGATCCCAATGGTCCTATGACACTACCATTGCGTCAAGTGGTAGGTCATATCAACTGGCCGATAGCAATTCGAAATCGGCGTTGCCGCCCGAGATGATGAGGCAGACCTTCTCCCCGCGCTCAACGGTGATCAACCCGGCATCGAGGGCGGCGATACCAACGGCGGCCGCCGGCTCACCGGCCAGCTTCGTGGCGGAGAGCAGGTCTCGCCAGGCCGGGTGGATGGACGATTCCCGAATCACCACCATCTCATCGACGTAGGCCTCGATGTGAGCCAGGTTCACGGCTCCGGTCACGGGTGCGGCCAACCCGTCGGCCAGCGATCGTGGACCAGGATGGGGCACCGGCTCCCCGGCGGCCCGGCTCCGACTCACCACGTCGGCGCTGTCGGGCTCAACGCCGATGATGCGGACCCCTGGATTGTGGAGCTTCACCCCGGCGGCGACCCCGCTGATGAGGCCCCCGCCTCCAACCGGAACGATGACGGTGTCGACGTCGGGAAGATCCTCCACGATCTCAAGGCCGACGGAGGCGTGACCGGCGACGATGGCGGGGTCGTCGAAGGGGTGCACCAGGGTCGCGCCCAGTTCGTCCCGGCGACGCATCACGTGCTCCACCAGGTTGCCCTCCACCAGCTCCAGGGTGGCACCGAGATCGCGGACGGCGTCAACCTTGAACCGAACCGCCGCGGCCGGCATACACACGGTCGCCGGCACCCCGATCTGTCCGGCCACATGGGCTACCGACATGGCGTGATTACCGGCGGAGAACGCTATCAACCCTCGTTCCTTCTCGGCGTCGGTGAGCGACAGCGCCTTGTTGAATCCACCCCGCACCTTGAAACTACCGGTGGGCTGGAACAACTCGGCCTTGGCGTACACGTCAGCCCCGTACCGCCGGCTCAAGGACGGGCTCGCCAGCAGGGGTGTGCGCACGACATGGGGACGGATGCGGTCCGCCGCCGCCTCCACGAGGTCGATGGTGACTAGTTCGGTCATGGCCCTCCCATCGGGCTGGTGTGTCGGGGCAGGGGAAATCGGGCAGGGAAAATAGGGCGGGCGTCGGCTACAGAGTCTTGGTTACAGAGTCTTGGTTACAGAGTCTTGGTTACAGAGTCTTGGTTACAGGGTCTCGGTCAGCCGGAGCCTTCCGCCCGCGATCGTATCGCGCAGGAGTTTTCCGGCGGCGTTGCGGGGCAACGGGTCGGCCTGCACGGTGATGTCGACCGGCACCTTGAAGGCGGCGAGGTGACTGGCCACGTGTCGCTGCAGATCGGCTGCTGTCACCGATTCGGGATCGACCACCTGCACCACCGCGATGACCTCCTCACCGAGGTCGGCGTGAGGTCGGCCGACAACCGCGGCGTCGAGCACTGACTCGTGGGTGCTCAGCACATCTTCGATCTCCACCGGATGCACGTTCTCCCCACCACGTATGATCAGCTCCTTGCTGCGACCGGTGAGGGTGAGAAAACCGTCGGCGTCGACGATGCCAAGATCTCCGCTACGAAGCCAACCGTCATCGGTCAAGGCGCTGCTGCTGGCCTCGGGGTCGCCCCAGTAGCCGGGCATGACCATCGGCCCTCGAAGCTGCACCTCACCCTCCTCCCCCGCTGGAACCGGAGTGTCGCCGGGGCCGCAGATGCGCAACTCGGCGGTGGGAAACACCTTCCCCGCCGTGCCGGGCCGCCCGACATAGTCGGTTCCGGTGGCGTAGATGAGCAGGCCGCACGTCTCGGTGAGTCCGTAACCGGTCCCGATGAACAGCAGATTGGGGAACGTCTCGAGACAATCCTCGACCAGGGTCGGCGGCGGTGGCGCCCCACCCCAGGACACGGACCGAACAGACGACAGGTCGAAGCTGTGACGATCAGGATGATCGACGATCCGGGTCATCATCGTGGGCACACCCCCGAGGCTGTCACAACGGTGCCGTTCGACCATGGCCATCACCGTTGCCGGATCGTACCGGCCGGTGTGAAGCACGACGGTGCCGCCGGTGGCGACCGGGAACATGATGCCCCACTGGAGTCCGGCTACATGAAACATCGGGGCCGCCAACACGGTGCACGGAGGGCCGGGCGGCTCGGACGGAAGTGGGGCGAGGGCCACCGATGGGAAGTAGTTCAGTCCGGCCCACATAAGGTTTTGCAGGGTCGAGGTGGCGGCCCGATGGGTGCCAATCACGCCCTTGGCATTGCCTGTGGTGCCGCTGGTGAACAAGATGGTGGCCGGCTGGTCGGGGTCGATGTCGGCCTCGGGCAGGGGGCCCGATTCGGCGGTCCGATCGGGGAAGGGCCGACAGCGGGGGTCACCCAGGTCTCCGTCGCCGGCCGCGCCGTCACCGTCGATGACAAGGATGTGCTCCACGAACGGCAGCTCGTCGAGCCGCTCGGCCAAGCCGTCGAGGCGACGCTGATCGACCACGAGCACCCGCGGGGTGGTGGCGGTCAGGGCGGCTATGGCTTCGGAGGCGTGCCACCAGGCGTTGCCCCCGACGACGATCCGACCGGTGGCCACCGCGGCCCACGCCGTGAGCGTCCACTCGATGCTGTTGGCGGCGTACACCGCCACCCGGTCGTCGGCGGTCAGCCCGCACTCATCGACCAGTACCGAGGCCAACGTGCCCACCGCAGGCACCAGTTCGCCGTAGGTCAAGGTCCGGTTATCGTGAATCAGATAGGGGTGATCCGGCGGGTGATCGACGGAACGGAGCAACAGGTCTCGCAGATCGGCGATCGCCGGGGTCGAATAGACCAGAACGTCGAAACCGTTGACCGTGCGTCGTTCGAGAGCAAACGGGTCGTCCGACCCGGACCTGAGATCACTCATTGCCGGACTCGATGCGAGTGACCGCCGGTTTCGGACGACGGTCCCACACAACCTGGAACACGTCGGGCCGGGAGTAGTTGCCGACTCCGTTGACCCACCACTTGGTGTCGAGCGTTTGGGCCACGTCGACCACGCCGGTGACGATGGTCTCGACATCGAACACCGGCTCGGTCACATAGACCGCGTTTGGGCCGGATATAGCGCTGCCGCCATGGGCGTCCCAGACGCCGGGCACATCGGCCAACGGATGACCGGCGGGCAGCCGATCAGGACTCATGACCTCACGGGCCGACACGACGAAGCAGGCGTTCTCGAACGACAGATGCCGCACCGCGGCGTCGACCGACGGATCGAGGAAGGCGTGGCCGGGCCAGACAGCCACATGCACCTGCACGCCCAGATCGCAGCAGACGTAGCGGGCCGGGGCCATCTGATGTTCGTAGCAGATCAGGCCGCCAAGGCGACCGAGCGGCGTGTCGTAGGCGTCGATGTCGGAGCCGTCGCCGTTGGTCCACACCAGGCGTTCGGTGATCGTCGGCAGCAGCTTGCGGTGGCGGCCCAGCAGCGTGCCGTCGGAGCCGATGTAGACCAGGCTGTTGTAAACCGCCTCACTCACGGGGTCCCGTTCGTTGATTCCGAGCACAACATGCACCCCGTTGTCGGCCGCGCATTCGGCGATCCGGCTGATCTCCGGGCCCGGAACGGTCACGGCCTGGTCGACGAAGTGGCGCCAGATCTCGAAGTACTCCGGCATCGGGCCCACCCCTTCCCAATAGGGGTAGCCGGTCAGCCAGGACTCGGGGAAGACCACCAGCTTGGCGTCGAGTCCGGCCGCTTCGCCGATCGCCTGGCAGGCTCTCTCGGTGCCAAGAGCGGCATCGTTGATCGAAGGCGCCCACTGGACAGCGGCGGCTACGAAGGGATCGGGGAAGTTTCTCATGAGGGTCTCCGGGAAAAGGCGTAGATCACGGCGTGTTCGATGCGGGCCACCACCAGATCGTCGACCACGACGGCGGTGTCGAGCACCAGATGTTCCGCTCCGTTGTTGGATGAGAGCTCGGCGATGCGGGGGCGAACTGAGACGGTCTCGCCGACCAGCAACGCCCGATGATGGCGAACCCGAGACGAGGCGTGAATCCACGGCCCCAGTTCCACGGCGTTCATGAACGAAATGTTGGCCAGGTCGCCGTAGATCACCGGATGCACGAAACCCTCGCGTTCGAAAACCGCGAGGTCGTTGCCGATATCGGTGAGAAGCTTGTCCTGCCAGGCTTGATTGATGGTGTAGGTGATCGTCGGCAACGCCTTCACTGTTTCGAGGGCCCGGCGTTCAGCCGGATACCGGCCGTCGATCGGATCGACCACCGGGTGGGCTCGCGGGGGCAGCAGACCAGGGGCACCTGGGGTGGCGTCGGCGGTGGCCACCAACTCGCCGTCGTCTCGACGGACGGCCGCTCGAACCGAACGCAACGGAGCGGCTGCCGCAGTGACGGTGAAGCGGTCACCCTCGTAGGCGGGCCGCCGGAGCCTAACGTCAAGGGTGCCCCGGCGAAGCCAGGGGGTGCCAAGGGCGGCCACCACTTGGCGAAGGGCATAGCCGTAGGTGGTGACACCGGCGACCAGGGCCTTCTCGTAGCCGAGGCTCTTGGCCGCGGCGTCATCGTGAACCGCGTTGCCCGATTCGGCGGCGATGTTTCTGGCTGTGACCGTCCACGGATCAGGCAGGGTGGGCGAAGAGCCGCTGACACTCATGGGAGGGTCACCACCGTTCGACCCCGGGTGTGACCGCCCAGGATCTCGGCCCCCATTTCGGCCACCTCCTCCAGCGTCACCACTGTGGTCAGAGCGTCGAGGGCGTCGGCTTCGACGGTCTCGGCCAGCCGATCCCAGATCCGGGCGCGACGTTCGGCCGGGCACAAGACCGAGTCGATACCAATCAGGCCGATACCTCGCAGCAGGAACGGGGTGACGTTCATCGGCACCCGGTCGCCGCCGGCCAGGCCGCACGCGGCCACCGCCCCGCCGTAGCGGATCCGACCCAGTAGCGACGCCAGCGTGGTGCCACCAACCGAGTCGACGGCGGCGGCCCACTGCTCCGATGCCATCGGCCGATCGGTCTCGACGGCCAACTCCGACCGGTCGATGAGTTCCGTGGCGCCGAGAGCTTGTAGTGCCGACCCGTGCTCGTCGATTCTTCCTGTCGAGGCCGTCACCTCGTATCCGAGGCGGGCAAGCAGATGCACCGCCATACCGCCGAGGCCGCCGGAGGCGCCGGTGACGACCACCGGACCCCGATCGGGGCCCAGCGGCGGCTGCTGAGCAGTCCCGCTTTCGAGAGTGTCAATGGCCAGCATCGCGGTGAACCCGGCTGTGCCGATGGCCATCGCCTGAGCGCCTGTCAGATTCGGCGGTAGCCGCGACAGCCACTCCGGTCGCAGCCGGGCCTTGGTGGCGTACCCTCCCCACCAGATCTCGCCCACCTTCCAGCCGGTGCAGACCACCCGGTCTCCGACCTGCCAGCGGCTGTCGTCGCTGTGTTCGACCACACCGGCCAGGTCGATGCCGGGTACATGCGGGTGGTCACGGGCGAGACGGCCGCTGCCGGTTAGCACCAGCCCGTCCTTGTAGTTGAGCGACGAGTACTCGACCGCTACCAGCACCTCACCGTCGGGCAACACATCTTCTTCGAGTTCAACGATGTCACGGCTCACGCCGTCGGAGGTCTGATCGACGAGTAGTGCCCGAAACGTCACCCAAAGGTTCTACCACAGAACCATTGGCTTCGTCGAGCCTTGATCAGTCTGCCGGTTCGCTGGGTCGTCGGTCGTTGGCCAGCATCGCCAGCAACTCCCGTCGCGTCGTCTCGATGTGGGCTTCAACAGCATCGGCCGCGGCGTCAGCGTCACCGATGCGGACCGCCTCGTAGATCGCCAGATGCTCCACCCGAGAGCTGTCGGACCTTGCGTCGAACCGGAGCTGGTCAGTCGGCGCGAACAGCTCTCCCCTGGCCGTCTCAATCGCAGCGATCAGCCGCGTACTACCAGAGGCCTCTCCAAGCGCGTTGTGGAATTCAGAATCGGCTTGACGAAAGGCCTCGGCTCCGTGCGCTTCGCCGAGCATCCCAATGGCGGCCGCCATACGCTCGAGGTCTGTCTCATCGGCCCGCAGAGCGGCAAGCTTGGCCGCCCTCCGTTCTACTGCCATTCTGTATTCGATCAGATCCTCGAGATCGCCCTGATTCTCCCGCATCCGGCGAAGCCAGCGGCGGTACGGCTTGTCGAGCCCGGTGACGAAGTTGCCGCCGGCGGCTCCGCGGCGAACCTCCAGATACCCTTCGGCCTGCAGTTTGGCCAAGGCGCCCCGAAGGGTGATACGGCCGACCTCAAGCGACAACGACAGATCGCGTTCAGCCGGAAGCCGATCGCCTGGACTCAATTCACCGCGATGAATCCGCCCTCGGAGCAGATCGGCGATGTCGTCAACAGTGGTTCGTCGCACCCCTTCAGTTTGGAGCGCCGAACACCGTTTGGCCACATGCACGGCCAGGTTTGAGCACCAGTGAGCCCAGTGTCGATCGACGCGGATAGGAACGTCGGGTCGGGTGAGATGGCAACTACCTCAGATTCGTCTTGGTGATCCGACAACGTTAACCTCACCACGAAAAGGAACGACCGTGACCGACGAACAACCTGCAACCAGACGAGCGTTGATAACCGGAGCGGCCTCGGGCATTGGGGCCGCCTGCGCCGAAGTGCTGACCGCCAGAGGGTGGCAGGTCATAGGCGTCGACCGAACCCCTGGCGATCACCGGTGGATTCGAGCCGTCGATGTGACCGACGAAGAAGCCTGGGCCGAACTTATGGCCGACCTCGGCCCGATCGATGGGCTGATCACGAGCGCCGGGATTCGGACCCGGGGACACATCGTCGACACGTCGCTCGAAGAATGGGAACGCCACCTAAAGGTGAACCTGACCGGAACCTGGCTGGCCATCCGCGCGTTCCTGAGGGCGATTCCCGCCGACGCCCAGCCGAAACCGAGGGCGATCGTCACCATCGCTTCAGTCAATGCCACCATCGCCGTTCCCGGGCAGGCCCACTACGTAGCCTCCAAGGGAGGAATCGCCGCGCTGACCAGAGCGGCGGCGCTGGAGGGAGCCCCGATCGGGGTTCGGGCAAATTCGATTGCGCCCGGCCCCATCCGTACGCCGATGGCGGCCGAACGGCTACAGGAACCAGCCCAGGTCCAATGGCTCACCGGCCGGGTACCGCTCGGCCGGATCGGTGAGCCTACCGAGATCGGTGAGCTAGCCGAGTTCCTCCTTTCCGATCGAGCCTCGTACATCTCGGGGGAGATCGTGTACGCCGACGGGGGCTGGGCCGCCAACGCCGTGTAGCAGATCGCCCGTAGAGATCACTTCCGAGCACACGGCCCAAGATTGCGACACGAGCCGCTGGCACGACTAAGCTCGCCGTTGGTAGTAGCAAACTACCTAACGACGGACATCAAGGGGGAGACTTGATCCAGCAAGTGATTGCCGGTTTGGCCGCCGGCAGCACCTACGCCATGCTCGCCCTGGCCGTGGTGCTCATCCTCAAGGCCACCGACGTCCCCAACTTCGCCACAGCCGACATGGGCCTGGTCCCCACCTACGTCGCATGGCAGTTGATGGACTCGTTCGCTCTCTCCTACTGGCTGGCCGTTCCGGCCGCCATCATCTTCGGAATGGGCCTCGCCCTGGTCATCGAGCGGCTGGCCATCCGGCCGATCCTGGCCGAGTCACACTTCGCCACCGTGCTCATGACCATCGGGATTTTCTGGGTGCTGAGCGCAGTCATCCAACTCATCTGGAGTTCCGAGCCCCGTAGAATCGACGCTCCTTTCAGCGGGAATTTCGAGGTGGCCGGCAATTTCGTCACCTACGACCAGTTGGCGACAATTGGGCTCGGCGCCCTGCTCACGTTCGCTTTGCTTCGTTTCTTCAAATCCCCGTGGGGCGTGCGGATGCAGGCGATCGCCGAGGATCGGGTTACGCCACGGTTGCTCGGCGTTCGCGTCGATCGAGTGTTTTCAATCTCATGGGCGCTGGCCGCCGCCATCTCCACCCTGGCCATGACGCTTCACACCCAGTCGACGGTGCTGACCGACAGCGCCGGCGCCCCGCTCATCCTCAAGGCCTTCGTTGCCGCGACCATGGGTGGTTTCGGATCCATCCGCGGTGCCTTCCTTGGCGGGTTGGCGCTCGGGGTGATGGAAAATCTGGCCGGCTTGTACATCGGAACAGGTAGCCGAGCCGCGGTAGCCATGATCTTCGTGGTCATCATCCTGATGGCGAAACCGGAGGGTCTATTCTCGAAGGCCCGACCGAGGGAGGTGTAGGCATGGCCACCAACAAACCGTCAACCGAACCTTCGACCGAAGGCCGGGGATCCCGCCGCCGGCTTGGACCATTCAAGGCCGTGATCGGCTTGGCGTTGATCGCGGTTGCTCTGGCCCTGCCCGGCTTCATCAATCCGTACCGAATGTTTCTGGCCACCTTGATCGTGGTCTTCGCCACCGCCGCCGTTGGTCTCGTGATCATCATGGGGTGGACGGGCCAGATCGCGCTGGCTCATGTGGCCTTCATGGGTATCGGGGCCTACGGAACGAACTGGCTGTTCAGCGATGTGGGGATCCCGTGGCTGCTCTCCCTGATCTTGTCGGCCATTGTGGCCTCGGTTGTGGGCGTGCTTATCGGATTCCCGGCTGCTCGACTACGAGGTTTCTACCTGGCCATCGCCACCCTGGCCTTCGCCGAACTCATCGTGAGGTTTTTTGTCGAGGTCGACACCGTCACCGGCGGCATCTCGGGCAAACCGATCCAAATCATCCAACTTTTCGGCATGTCGCCCGACCGGAGCCACTGGTACATCTCGTTGATGCTGGCGGCAGTGGTCTTCATTTCGGTCGACCGACTTGGCCGCACCGCGTTCGGTCGCTGCCTTCGTATGGTGCGTGACGCCGAGATCGCCACGGGCTCACTCGGTATCTCCGCCACCCGCTACAAGCTCTTGGCCTTCGCCTTGTCGGCGTTCATCGCCGCGCTGGCAGGCGGCTTGTTCGGCCAGCTCCTCACCTATCTCACTCCCGACACATTTCACACCGCTCTGCTCATTCAGTTTCTCGTGGTGGTGTTCGTAGGAGGGGTGACCCGATTGTCGGGCGCCGTTGTCGGCGCCATTTTCGTGGTGGTATCACGGGAGCTATTCCAAGATGTCGGTGACTGGCAGCGACTTGTCTTCGGGCTTTCTCTGGTGTTGGCCGTGCGTTTCCTACCAGGGGGCCTTACGTCGCTCTGGTCGCGGTTACGGTCGTCCCGGTCGCTGGCCGGAGTAACCCAGGGGGCCACTACATGAGCACCACACAGCGCTCCACAACCGCCAACCCAACGCTCCAAACGCCGGTGCTGGAGGTGCAAGACCTCGCCGTTTCCTTCGGTGGAAACCACGTTCTCACTGGTGTTGACTTCGATGTCACTCACCCGTTCACCGGGTTGATCGGACCCAACGGTGCCGGGAAAACCACCCTGTTCAACGTCGTCTCGGGCTACGTCTCCCCATCCGCAGGCGCAGTGAGGCTCGCCGGCCGCGACATCACCGGCGTGGCGCAGACCGTGGTGGGTCGGGCTGGAGTCGGCCGAACGTTCCAAACCCCGAAGCTGATCGGCGACATATCCGTTCTGGAGAACGTGTTGCTCGGTATCGATGGGCGCTCGACCCTGCTGGATCAGGTACGTGAGGCCATCAGCCTTCGAGGACGGGGACGAGCCAACATCGACCGGGCCATGAGCGTAATCGAGACCTTCTCCTTGGCCGAGGTGGCCACAACCGAGGCCGGCTCACTTCCGCTCGGGAGCCAAAAGATCGTGGAAGTCTGCAGGGCATTGGTTTCGGATCCCGACCTACTGTTGCTCGATGAGCCGGCGGCCGGCCTCGGCCGTGATGACGTGGACCGGCTCGTTGAACCGCTCAAGTCCTGGATCACCGAGCATGGCACCGTCGTGGTCATCATCGAGCACGACCTGGAGTTGGTTAAGGATCTTTGCGATGACGTGGCGGTGCTTCACCTCGGCCGCATCATCGCCAGAGGCACACCTGAGCACTGTATGAGCGACCCGGATGTCGTGGAGGCCTACGTTGGCCTCGACATGGCGGAACAGTCCACGGTCGCGGCGACGTCCGAACCCGCCAGCACAACCACGGCCGCCGTAGGCGAAGAGAGTGAAACCGAGGGCTCAGATGGCCATGCTTGAGATCACCGAACTTGAAGCCGGCTACGGGCGCGTACAGGTTCTCCGAGGCATCGACCTTCACGTCGACGAAGGCGAGATCGTGTCGATCCTCGGTGCCAACGGTGTCGGCAAGACCACAACCCTACGTACGATTTCCGGGATCATCCCCACTTGGAAGGGCAGCGTCCGCTTTGCCGGTAACACGTTTGTCAACGAGGTTCCGGAAAAGCGCGCATCCTATGGGTTGGGTCACGTACCGGAGGGGCGCGGTATCCTCACCACTCTTACCGTCGGTGAGAACCTCGAACTGGGGGCGACCCTGCGGAAAGATGGTGCCAAGGCGGTCCAGGCCGACCTGGATCGGGTACTCACACTGTTCGAGCCATTGGCGGGCAGGCTTGGCGAACCGGCCTCCCAGCTTTCGGGCGGCCAACAACAAATGTTGGCTGTCGGTCGAGCGCTCATAGGCCGGCCGAAGCTGCTGATGATCGACGAGCTTTCGTTTGGCCTGGCCCCACTTCTTGTCAAGGAACTGTTCGCCATGATCGGCGACCTGCGCGATGAAGGGACCACGTTTCTCCTGGTCGAACAACACGCCGGAGCGGTCGCCATTTCCGACCGGGTGTACGTGGTATCAGGTGGCAAGACGATTTTGGAGTCGGCTGCCGATCAAGTCGACACCGAGCAGCTTGTTCGCTCCTACTTAGGCGATCACGACGCCACCTTGGCGCCATCAGATTCTTCAACGAAGACCACTTAGCAACAATCTCAAGAGGGGAAGGAAAACAATGAAACGAACGAAGACTCCACTCGGCCGGTTTTGGCTGGCCCTAATCATGGCGGCAGGGCTCATCGCTGCGTCGTGCGGGGCTGACGACGCCGTCGACGACGCCGCGGATGTGGTTGAGGAGGTGGCCGACGACGCCGCCGACGCGGCTGAAGAAGCGGCCGAAGAAGCCGAAGAGGCCGTCGACGAGGCAACGGACGACGAAGCCGATGACGAGTCGGCCGCTGCCGGTGTCTGTGCCGAACCGGGCCAGGGCATCGAAGACGGGATTATCAAGATCGGTTCAACGCAACCACTGTCGGGTGGCGCCGCCACCGCCGGTGAAGCGTTCAAGGCCGGACTGGAAGCCGCTGCTCAAGAACGCAACGGGGCCGGCGGTATCAACGGCCGCATGATCGAACTGACCATCCTCGACGACGGTTTCGAAGCCGCCCGCTCGGTGGCCAACGTCCGTCGCCTCGGTGATGAGGAACAGGTCTTCGCCGTGCTAAGCCCTGCGGGCTCAGCCAACCTTCCTGGAAGCTACGAATACCTGGGTCAGAAAGGTCTTCCATTGTTCGCTCCGGTGCTGCCACCGGACCCTGATCAGCAGGAGGTCTACCTCATTGGAACCGGCCACTCCGACCAGGTTCGCCTGATTGTCGACTGGTTGGCCGAGCAGGGAGTCACCTCGATTGGTCTGCTCCGTCAGGACAACGATCTGGGAGCTGCTTTCAAGGCCGGACTCGAGGAACAGGCACCCAAACACAACATCGAGATCGTGGCCGAAGAGGTGGTGGAACCTCAAAGCACCGACGTGGCTGCGCAGGTGCTGAACATCCGAAGCGCCGAACCGGACGCGGTGATCTCCGGAGCCGACAACACCCAAACCGCGCTTCTGCTGGACCAGGCGTTTGACCTTGGCTGGGACCCGATCATCATCGGCAACTCCTCCACCGCCGGCCCTGGCGCCGTCGGCACCGTTGGAGCCGCAGCTCCCGAGGCGGCCGAGGGCTTCTACGGCTCCGCCATTCTGGCCTTCACCACTTCCGACGCCCCTGAGGTGCAGGCCTACCGGGCCGCCATGGACGCTGCCGGCCATTCCGAGGTAGCCGACAATGCGTTCGGTCTCCAGGCCTACGCCCACTCGATCGTGTTCTACAGCGTGCTTGAGGGCCTGGGTGACGATCTGTGCTGGGATGCCCTACACACCGCGTTGGAGTCGCTCGACAACTTCGAGACCGGCCTGGTCGCTCCCGTGAGCTTCGGACCGTTACCGGGCGGCCACAGCGGCACCACCGGTGCTCGAATCGCCCAGTACACCGGGGGTGAGTGGGTGTTCATCACCGACTTCATCCAGCCTCAAGACTGACGCCACTTGAGCGGGTCTCGGCCGGGAGCAGACACTTCCTCTGCTCCCGGCCCCTCCCCTCTGCCCAGCGCCATCCCTGATTCCCATTCCTGACCCATGACCTCGGACCGGCACCGCTCCGTCGAACAGTTGCTTGCCCGCCAGAGAATCG
Organism: Acidimicrobiales bacterium; assembly: GCA_965216355.1. GTDB lineage: Bacteria > Actinomycetota > Acidimicrobiia > Acidimicrobiales > SZUA-35 > JAHELU01. Next base: position 3,243,105 of record CBDCFR010000013.1, on the reverse strand, counting down.
ACGATCTCCTGGCTCACTATTGTGATCGTCTCGACGCCTACGACATCGCGGCCGTGGCCCGATGTTTCACCGTCGATGGCGTCACCGACTACGGACCGGGCCGAGGCGGTGAAGTGGTAGGACGGGCCGCAATCGAAGAACGAATCCGGTCCGGCCAAGCGGCCTTCCGCCGAACCCACCATCAACTTGGCCACCGCACCGTTACCTTCGACAACGGTGATCTTCATCAGGCCAGTGCCGTCACCGCCGCCCTGACCTGGCATGAACGCTGGAACGGAGATCGGGAGCTTCTGGCTCTGCGTTACGTGGATCGTCTGGCCCACGTCAACGGGCAGTGGCTGCTGGCCCGGCGGCGGGTCGAGGTCAGCATCGTCGAAGGCTTCGACGGCACCGCGTGGCATTGGTGGCCCCGACTGACGCCCCAGGACTCTGCTACTCGGCCGGATGGAACCGGATAGGTCTGCCAGGCCCGGCAACGCAGGCATGGCGGGTTAGGAATCGACGACCCGGGGAATGCGGCCGGCCCGCGCCCACACCGGCAGCGACACCACCACCATCACCACCGTCATGAGCCAGCTCGGCCAGTAGCTGCCCGTGACGTCAACAAGCCAACCGAATCCGACCGGCGAAAGGAGGGCTCCCAGGTAGTAACCGGTCATCGTGATCCCGGTGGCCTGGGCCACCATCGAGCCGGCCCGGTCCACCAGCGCGGCATGCATGGTGCCGATCGTGGCCAGCTGCACTCCTGTGGCCATGACGAGACCGACGGCCACAACTCCGAGCGCGTATCTCCCCGTGAGAGGACCAGCGAGGATGGCGACCAGTCCAACGGCCGATCCGGTGGCCATAGCCATGAGACGGCGGACGCGACCGTCAGGACCGGCACGATCAGCCAGACGGCCGTTGGTGATCATTACGATCACTCCCAGGCCCGCGGCCGCCGAGGCCAGCGCCCCGGCCGTTGCAGGCGACGCGGCAAGGTGGTCCTGCAGATAGGGCACGATCCACGAAAAGATGGGTTGTGACCCGCCAACGAACAGGAAGCTGGCCAAAGAGAACCAGCGGAATGCCCGCAGGTCGACATCACCCGCTGTGGGGGCTCTCGTGGTGGCTCCCGTGGATCCCGTTGAGTCACTCTCCGGGCTCGTGGCCGGTCGAACACGATCATTGTCGAGAACCGAAGTGCTCAACATGGCCACCACGAGAGCCACCGCGGCAACCCCACCCCACACCGCCTGCCATGACCAGCGGGCGGCTGCGGGCGCTCCAAGTGCTGCCGACAGAGCCGCCATCGTGGGAACCCCGGCGGTCTTCACCGACAGAGCAAGCGTTCGACGTTCGGGTCGGACCCGCCGGGCCAGGGCGTCGTTGGTACCGGCGTTGGCCCAGGCGTACCCGGCACCGGCAACCACAGCTGACACCAGAAGTATCCCGTAGCGGCCGATGAGCGCTCCGGCGGCCGCACACACCGCCACAAGGATCATGTCAGCGCTCACCACCGTCCGAGCTCCGAACCGGGCGGCGAGTCGGCCGCCCGTGATCGAGGCCAAACCGGTGGACCCGAAGTAGAGCGACACCAGCAGCCCCACCTGGGCGTTGGTGAGCCCAAGGTCGTCCTGCAGAGCGACCGAAACGTACCCGGGGACAAAGCCGAGTGCGGCGCCGACGCCGATGGCGGCGGTGCAGACGGCCGTGGTGGATCGAGGCTTCGAGCCGCGGTCTCGGCTACGCGGCGTTGAAGATCGGGCTGGGAAGGACAGCGTCATCAGCCCACCATTACTGTTCACCTATGCGTTTCGCCATCAAGACCTCTCCCCAGTACACCACGTGGCCGGATCTGCTGGCCACATGGACCGAGGCCGATCAGATCGACCTGTTCGAATCAGCGTGGGTTTTCGACCACTTCTACCCCATCAACGTCCCCGATACCACCGGACCGTGTATGGAATCGTGGGTGGTCCTCACGGCGTTGGCGCAGGCGACGTCGCGCATCAGAGTCGGCTGCATGGTAAACGGCATCCTTTACCGCCACCCCGCAGTTCTGGCCAACATGACATCGGCTCTCGACATCGTTTCGGGCGGCCGCCTCGAACTGGGTCTCGGCGCTGGATGGAACGAGGAGGAGTGCGACGCCTATGGGATTGAACTCGGCACCTTGACCGAACGGTTCGACCGGTTGGACGAGTCGCTCGCCGTGATCGTCGGTCTGCTAACCCAGGAGACCACCGATTTCAACGGCACTTATTATCAACTTCGTAGCGCCCGCAACAATCCTCCGCCGATCCAGCAGCCACACCCTCCGATCTGCATCGGCGGGATGGGCGAACGTCGCACCCTTCCGGCTGTAGCTAGCTGGGCCCAGCACTGGAACTACCCCGGCACCGACATCGAGGGTCTGGTCGCCACCCGGGCCAAACTCGACGCCGCGTGTCATTACATCGGGCGCGATCCTGCAGAAATCATCACGTCCCAACATGTGATGTTCGACCCGGCGGCCGGACCAGCGGCGCTGGCCGAATCGTTGGCAGCCCGAGACGACTGCTTGGACTTGGCCATCATCTACCTGCCCGCTCCTCACGACCCCGCGGTGCTCAACCCACTGGCCGAGGCGCTCATCACCGCTGGAATCTCGTAACGACAATGCGTCTGGGAGCTGTGTTTCCAACAACGGTGATCGGGACCGACGTCGGCGCGATCCGGGCCTTCGCCCAAGGTTTGGAGGGTCTTGGGTTCGACCATCTCATCGCCTACGACCATGTGCTTGGTGCCCCTCATGACCGACGCCATCGGGCATTGCGGGGGCCATACGACGAGCACGACGAGTTTCACGAAGTATTTGTGCTGTTGGGATACTTGGCCGCGGTCACGAAACAGCTTGAGTTGACCGTCGGCGTGTTGGTGGCACCCCAGCGCCAAACCGCCCTTGTGGCCAAGCAGGCCGCCGAAGTGCAGTTGCTGTCGGAAGGCCGACTCCGGTTGGGGTTGGGTACCGGGTGGAACTGGGTCGAGTTCGACGCTCTTGGGGCCGACTTCGATCGGCGGGGATCCGTGCTATCCGAACAGGTGGAGGTGCTCGGCCGGCTGTGGAGCGAACCGCTCGTGACCTTCGACGGATCGTTTCACCACATCGACCGGGCCGGCCTGGCGCCCCTGCCTCAACATCGCATTCCGTTGTGGTTCGGCGGGTACGCGGATCCGGCGTACCGGCGTTCGGCCGCGCTTGGAGCCGGCCACCTGTTCGGTCATCTGCGACCTCAGATCATCGACGACGCCCGACGGCTCCAGACGATGGTGACCGATCTGGGACGCGACGCCGAAGGTTTTGGGATTGAGGCGATCACCGATGTGTCAACTCCCGAGAACGAGTGGATCGACCGAGCCCGCGATTGGCGTGGAGCCGGCGGTACACATCTCTCCATCAGGACGATGCCGACTGTCGGCGTCGACGATTCCGGGTGCCGCACCGTCGACGATCATCTGACGGCAATGGAACGCTGGCTGACGGTGATGCGTGAGGCCGGCCTACACCAAAGCCGCAGCAGGTAAAGCCAGAACTACATTCCGTTGCCCGGGTAGGGCTCGAACGAAAAAGACTCAGCGACCTGCCAACACCCAGTTCAAAGCCCGGACAATGAGCCGTTGATGGTCGGCGTTCTCGAGCGAGGCGGAGTTGTGTCCGAGTCCATCGAACACTACCCGCCCCAAACCGTAGTGGTAGGTCCAGCCGATCGGCTGCAGCTCATCGTCGGGACTGCGACGGGCCTGGAGGAACACATCAACGTCAGGACACACGTCGAGGTCGCCGTAGACCTCATCGACGACCCGTAGCCGGTCAGGTAGACCGGCTACCACCTGATGACCAGGGAGTACCTCGGCCTCAACCGGACCAAGGGGCGGGTGCGACGACGTACCCCACTGCCAGGAGCCACCGACCACCTCCCGCCACTCCGGCCAATCATCGAAACAAATCGGCGTGGTGTGCATGGCCAGCAGCCCGCCACCCGATGACACGAACTGTGAGACGGCCGACATCCACGCTTGGCTGGTGTGGTAGCCGTGGTCGGGGCGCCAGCGATCGTAGGCTTCGCCCTGCATACGCCACCACAATCCGTTGATGATGAGAGCATCGATCTCGTTGGATCCGTTGACCGACGCTTCAAGCCGTGGAGCAGCCTCATCCGGATGGGCGACTAGGGAGACCTCGTGTCCGGCATCGGCAACCGTCGTCGCCACGCTTGCGCCGTTGGCGATGAAGTCATGAGCATGAGGTGAGCCACCGGCGAGGATCAGCACAGTCGATTTCTTCATCCGCCGCCTTTCATGCGCGGGTCGATGTTTCAGCATGCCATGTCGGTGGCGCAATCCTATAGGCCCCTCAGGGTCGACCTGCGCTCACCGCCCAAGGCCCGATGCGGCCGGGCCTCAGCGAGTTATGGCGGCGACGAGCGTGTCCACCGTGCACAAGGTGCTCCGGAACAGGCCGTGATTGTGGAGGAACATCCAGTGTTTGAGTGGATCCTCCGAGCCGCAAGCGTCAATCGGCTCGATGGTCTGGAGGCCGCGTTCGAGGGCCGCCACCACGGTGGCATCCTGACAGACGTGGTTGACCCCGCCGGCCACGAGGCGAGGGTTGCCGCTTCGTCGAACGACTCCGGCAGGGTCGACTTCGCCGCGAACACACTTGGTACGCTCGCTCCCATGACCCACTCAGAGCGCATCAACAGTCAGGACGGCACCGTAGTCGCATGGAGTTCCGGAAACGGCGACCCGGTCGTGCTCATGCACGGCATCACCGAGTCGGCGGCCACGTGGGATCCGATCGTCCAACGCCTCGCGCCCAACCATCACGTGATCACCATGGATCTGCGGGGCCACGGTGAGTCGGGCACGGCCGAGCGATACGACCTTGAGGCGATGGCCGGCGACGTTGTTGCGGTGGCCATGGCTGCGGGACTCGAACGCCCGAAGCTCGTGGGCCACTCGCTCGGAGGTGCCGTGGTCACTGCGGTGGGAGCGGCCTTTCCGGTCGAGTCGGTGGTGAACGTGGATCAATCGCTTCAGCTCGGAGCGTTCAAGGACCAACTCAGCCCGGCCGAACCCCTGCTGCGGGATCCAGAGACCTTCCCGGCCGTTATCTCTCAGCTGTTCGAGGGTATGCGCGGCCAACTCTCGGACGCCGAGTTCGCACGCATCACCGTTGCGGCGCCCCGACCAAGACGTGGTTCTCGGTGTGTGGGAGCTCTTCTTCTCATCATCGGTGGAGGAGATCAACGGTGTGGTCGAGGGCGCACTTGCGGGGTACGCCGGTAGCACCATGCCGTACCTCTCCGTCTTCGGGGTCGACCCCGGGACGCAATACAGCGACTGGTTGCAGGGGTTCATTCGCAACAGCTCACTCGACGTGTGGCCCGACGCCGGCCACTACCCCCACCTCGTTGATCCTGACCGGTTTATCGAACGGCTCGAGAACTTCTGGGCCTGACAGCCTGGTCATCGGGGCTCAGAGCCGGAACCGATGCCGGCGGCGAAAACTCAACCTCGAAATCAGCTACCGACCCCGCCTAGTCACAACATCACAATGGTGTCGGAGGGGCGATTCTACTCAGAGTACACGCGCCCCCTGGAGCGGTGAGTTGATGGTGGGATGATTTGAATCTCGTCGTCACAGACCAAGAACGGCACGGATTACGTCGTCGATTGCTTCCGAGAAGCGCTCGCAGCAGCTGGCCTGTTTTGTCGACCAGCCATCCGCGGTCAACCAGCTCCAGCCCGAGCGGCACGGCGACGGAATCTGTCTGCAACCCGGTGGCGCTCGACTCAAGCAATCCTGTGGGGGCTCGGAAACTCGCGCGTGGGTGCTGACCAGCCCCGATGCCGCCACCCTGGCACATTGTGTTCCGCATCCTCTACCGAATCCTCGCCGTACTCGCTCGGCTCTTCGTCCGCTCTGGACGGTCCAAGGACCTCGAGATCATCGTGTTGCGCCACCAACTCCAAGTGCTCCGCCGACAGATCGACCGGCCCGAACTCAACGATCACGACCGCAGCCTCCTCGGAGCGATCGCTGCTGCGATGGCACCGCCGACGCAACGCCCGCCATTGGACCCAACCCCCGACCCGACGTCAGGGACGACCGCCAACGTGCGCCGAGCTACGCCAGCTGGTGGTGCGGCTCGCAAAGGAGAACCCGACCTGGGGGCACCGGCGCATCCACGGCGAACTCATCGGACTCGGCCACTCGATCACCTCCTCGACCGTTTGGCAGATCCTCAAGAACCACCGCATCGACCCCGCACCCGTGCGCTCGGCGGTGACCTGGAACGAGTTCCTACGCTCCCAAGCCGCTGTCGCCTGCGACTTCTTCGCCATCGACACCGCCACCCTGCGCCGCTACTACGTCCTGTTCTTCATCCACATCGAGACCCGCCGAGTGTTCTTCGCCGGGATCACCGCCAACCCGACCGGCGCCTGGACCACCCAGGCAGCCCGGAACCTGTTCCTGCGCCACGGCGACCAACTTGCCGGAGCCAGCGCCCTCGTGCGTGACCGCGGCAGCCAGTTCGTCGACAGCTTCGACGAGATCTTCCGAACCGAAGGCCTCAAGATCCTCAAGACCCCGGTCCGCACTCCAGTCGCGAACGCCTTCGCCGAGCGCTGGATCGGATCCATCCGACGCGAGCTCCTCGACCGAACCATCATCTGGAACCGACGCCAACTCGAGCGCCTCGTCACTGACTACATCGACCACTACAACCAGCACCGGCCACACCGCTCGCTCGGCCAGCGCGCACCGACCCCGCACGCCGACTCCCCGACCCCTTCACCAGCGACCATCACGGTGCTCCGAACGACCCGATGCAACGGCCTGATCAGCGAGTACCGAAACGCCGCATGACCAGGCACGACAGAGTTTCCGAGCCCCACACCCAGTCAGGCTCACTCTTTCAGAACGCTTGTTCCCGCAACCTTGTCATGCCACGTCTGACCGTTTTCGTCCCAGATCATCCACAAGTAGCCAAGAAACATGAGCGTGGACGAGATCAGCCACGCAAACAACGTTCTCACGACCGCTCGCCCGACCCCGATTGATGTGCCCGACTGCGCGTCGACGACCCGCACGCCAACGATCTTCCGACCGAAGGTCTGCCCCGTCGACCCGAGCGCACGGACATACAGAACAAAAGCCGCAACCACACCGAGAGCGACGAGGGCAACACCGCCGAAGAGAAGAGCTGCCGACTGATCGTCGAGCAAGCAGTCCGGCTCGCTCGACGGACAGTCATTCATCTGGGAGGCGATCAGCGCGACCCCTGGCACCATCAAGACACCGCCAAGGACACCGTAGATCAGACGGTCGAGCAGAAACCCTCCAAGCCGTCTGCCGAAACTCGCAATCTCACTATTCATTCCGTTTGCCTTTCTTGGATCAACATTGCTCTAGAACCTCGCACTCGACTTTCAACCAGTTCAGTTGGCGTGGACAGCGTCGAGAACGTCGAGGCGCGTAGAGCGCCTGGATGGGATGACCGACGCTAACAGGCCGAGCGCGATCCCGACAACGAGGATCAGCCCGACCCGGCCGGCCGCCCAGTTCATCGGGATGACGACATCGGACTGGTGCTGGATCGAGCGCAGCAGCGTCCAGCCTGAGAAAAGACCCAGGGCAATACCGACCGACGTCCCGAGAATCGATATCAGGACCGATTCGAGTCGCACCATACGCTGGACGTCCCGGTCGAGCATGCCGACGACACGGAGTAGGCCGAGCTCGCGGCGGCGCTCGAAGATTGACAGGCTCAGGGTGTTGACGATGCCAATCACCGCGACGACGACACTCATTCCCAGCAGTCCGTTCACCGCGTTGATGATGAAGTCGAAGATTCGCCCGACGAGCTTTCCGAAGGAGTTCCCATCGATCAGCTGTAGGTCGGGCCGGTTCTCGGTGCGAGCCTCGATCGCTTCGACCGACTCGGTTTTGACTCCGGTCGCCACGTCGACAAACGCGACGGTTGGCGCGGTCGAGCCCACGAGCTTGTCGAAGTCGTCTTCGTCGATCAGGTTGCCGACGTACTCCAGATCCTGGGTCAGTTCGAGTACGGCGACCACCTCCAGATCGATGGCCGAACCGGACGGAGCGCTGAGGGTGATCAAGTCGCCGACATCCACCCCCAGGTCGACATCGGCCGCGATCGTTCCGCTCGCCAGATCGTCAACCGAACCAGCGGCAACCTCGATGTCGGTGATATCGAGCAGCGTGTCAACCTGGGCTGTCGAGACCAGGGCAGCGCGGCCGTCGACGATGACCGATTCCCGACGGAACGACTCGACCACCTCGACGCCGTCGATTGACCGGATGCCACCGATGAGTTCGTCGTCGAGCGACCCACCGCTGCTGGCCAGGAAGAAGTCCGCCGATTCGATCTTGTCGAGTTCGGCGACAACCCATTCCTTGATCGATGTCCCGGCGACCGAGACTAGGGTCACCAGGAAGACGCCGATCAGGAGGGCGTTGGCCGTGATGGAGGTTCGCTGAGGGTTTCGGACGGTGTTGTCCGAGGCCAGCCGACCTTCCAGACCGATTCGGGACATGACCGGCCTCGTGAGCTTGGCCGTGAGGACCGCCAGGGTGGGAAGAGCCACGGACACACCGGCGAGGGCGTGGACCGCCGCCTCGCCTTCACCGTACGTCTTGGTCGCTTCGTCGGCCCGGGCCGCCACATCCTGTTGGTTCGTTTGCATCGTCATCATGGCAGGCCTCCTCGGCACCGCACCATGCTGGTGGATTCGGTGGCCCGCCGACACCACCCGTTCGACTGAACCCACCCCGTACTTTTGGTCATGGATGGACGATCGAAAGACCGGGCGGCTAGCTTTCGAGCAGGCCGTACACTTCAGTCATGGCCCTCGCAGAACGACTGGCGGCCTTGACCACGCCGGCGAATGCGGTGCGTCCCTCGAAGCCGCGCCGAGTCGATTTGGTGATCGGCGGCCTCTTCGCCTTCGTGTTGGTAGTCGAGGTCGTTTTCGACGACCTTGCCGGTGTCGCCGCCTCAGCCGTACTCGGATTGATCGCTGTCGGGGCATTCGTCTGGCGCCGGGTCGAGCCGTCCTCTGCGCTGCTGGCGCTTGGCGTCGGGACCTTGGCGGCCGACTTCGGCGCCGGTCTTGCCGACAAAGCGATCGAGCCCGCCGCCGTCTTCAGCGTCCTGTTCTTGACTGTGATGTACAGCTCAGGCCGCTGGGGATCGGCCGGAACAGCAGTGGCCGCTCTGCTGCTCGGCGCGGTGATCCTTCCTGTGGCCGCACAGGCCAACCCCTACAACGAGCCGGGGCTGCTCTTCGTCGCGTTCAACGCGCTGGGTGTCGTCGTGGTCATCGTCGTCGGGCTGCTGGTCCGAGCACGGGCCGAGTCAAAGGAGCAGCGCGAGTTGGCCGAGTCTCTGGAAGAACGCAACCGCCTGGCCAACGACATCCACGATTCGTTCGCCCATCACATGTCCGCCATCGCGGTTCGTGCTGAAGCCGCCCGCCAGCTCGACGATCCTGTTGCCCTCGACGAGGCGCTGAAGGCAATCAAGCGCAGCGCTTCGACCGGGCTGGCCGACATGCGCCACCTGGTGGCCGGGCTACGCGCCCGTGACGACGACACCAGGCCCCTTCCAGGGTTCGGCGACATGCAGTATCTTGCCAGCGCGATGAGCAGCGAGTCGCTCCAAGTGGATCTGGCCATCGATGTCGATCCGGAGCTGATCCCGGTGAGCACGTCAGCAACGGCATACTGGATCGCCCGCGAAGCGTTGACAAATGTGAGCCGACATGCCACCGGAGCGACGAGCGCGACCGTACGAGCCAGGGGGAACGATCGCTTCTTGGATCTGACCATCACCGACGATGGGGTGACACCGACTCGTCCCCGGCTCGCAAAGGGTCACGGTCTCCGATCGATGGCCGAGCGAGCGCGAGCTCTCGGCGGCGAGCTGTCAGCAGGGCCGATCCCCAATCGCGGCTGGCTGGTCTCTGCTCGGCTCCCGCTGAACCGAGGAGACGGTTGACATGAGCATTGATGTGCTCGTCGCCGATGACCAGGAGATGGTGAGGACCGGTCTCAAGCAGATGATCGACGCCGACCCGAATCTACGGGTGATCGGAGTTGCGCGAGACGGACGAGAAGCACTCGAGTTGGCCAGAGAGCTTCGACCGGATGTGTGCACCCTCGACGTTCGGATGCCAGAGCTGACCGGACTTCAGGTAACCGAATTCTTGGCGGCCGACCCCGAGCCTCCGGCCGTCGTCATCGTCACGACGTACGACCTGGAGGAGTATCTCTTCAAGGCTCTGCAAGCCGGCGCTTCCGGTTTCGTCCTGAAGGATGCTTCAGCGGCCGTCCTGACCGGGGCCATCCACGCTGCGGCAACGGGAGAAACGCTGATCAGCCCTCGGCTCACGAACCGCCTGATCGACACCTATCTGGAACGGCCGCGCACTTCTACAGCGCTCGATCAGTTCTCCCCGAGAGAGCAGGAGGTGCTCGGTGCCGTCTGCAACGGCCTCACGAATGACGAGATTGCCCGCAACCTCGACATGTCCTTGTCGACGGCCAAGGGCCATATCCGAACACTGATGCAGAAGACCGGCGCCAACAACCGGGTTAAGCTGGTGATCTGGGCCTACCAGCACACGACGATCACCCCACAGCCGGTCGACCGCTGACCTCGCTGCAACGCAGGGTACCGTCTTCGCAGACACCGATCTGCGCCTGCGGCTCTTCGACCGCGACGCCGAGTTGACCAGCGACGCCTTCGACGAATGCTACACCTGTTCGTGTCGGAGGGGGTGTGTGAGTTCAACACATTGGAAACCCTATGTGTCGGGACATAGGAAACTCTGGATGGGGTGTCAAAGCGTCGTGCGATCATTACTGCTGTAGCCCTCGAGGGTGTTTCTCAGGCCGAAGCGGCCAGACGCTACCAGGTGTCAAAGGGCTGGGTTTCCAAACTCATGGCTCAGTACCGGACCCTCGGTGATGAAGCGTTCGAACCCCGCTCTCGACGGCCCCACACCAGCCCAAACAAAACCCCGACCGACACGATTGAACTCATCGTGAAACTACGTGATGAATTGACGAGTAGCGGGTATGACGCTGGGCCTGAGACCATTGCATGGCACCTCGACACCAGCCACAACATTACCGTTTCGGCATCCACGATCCGCCGGCACCTGATCAAGGGCGCACGCATCAAACCAGAACCGAAGAAACGGCCACGCAGCAGCTACATCAGATTCGAGGCTGACCTTCCTAACGAGACCTGGCAGTCCGATGTCACCGACTACTTCTTAGGCCCACCGGACCCGAACAGCCAAGACAACCAAGCCGAAATCCTCACCTCGCTTGATGATCACTCCCGCTACGCACTATCGGTAACAGCGCATCTCCCCGTCAACGGCCACACCGTGGTCCAAACGTTCAAAACAGCTGGAGAACAGCACGGTTTCCCCGCCTCGATCCTCACCGATAACGGGTTTGTCTACACGACCAGGTTCGTCTCTGACAGCCCCAACGCGTTCGAAACCTTCTGCACCCAAGCTGGTATCACCCAGAAACACTCACGACCCTACAAACCCACCACCTGCGGCAAAGTCGAACGATTCCAACAAACCATCAAGAAATGGCTACGAGCACAACCCAACCAACCAACAACCGTGCCCGAACTCCAGGCCCTGTGCGACACCTTCGTCGGCTACTACAACAATCAACGCCCCCACAGCTCCCTCAACCACCGCACCCCACAAACCGCCTACCACACACTGGGTCTGCCCAGACTTTGGTTGTTGTTCGGGTTTAGAAATTGTTAGGCCGCCCGGAGGGCGGGTTGGTTGACTGTTTCGAATTCTATTGGGGTGAGTTTGCCAAGCCGGCGCTGCCTTCGCCGGCGGTGATAGGTCGTTTCGATCCAGGTGATGATCGCCACCCTGAGGTCATCGCGGGTGGCCCAGCGCTGCCGGTTCAACACATTCTTCTGTAGCAGCGAGAAGAACGACTCCGCAGCAGCGTTGTCACCACAAGCTCCAACCCGGCCCATCGACCCGATCATGCCCAGCTCGTTGAGTGTTGACACGAACGCTCGTGACCGGAACTGGCCACCGCGGTCGGTGTGAACAATTACACCAGCGCCGTGGCGTCGCAGCCCGGCGTTACGGATCGCTGCGACCGCAAGAGCTGACGTCAATCGGTCGCCCATGGAGTAGCCGACAATCCGGTTCGACCACAGGTCTTTGAACGTGCACAAATACAGTCGGCCTTCGCCGGTGCGGTGTTCAGTGATATCGCCGACCCAGCGCTGGTTCGCCCCAGCCGCGGTGAAGTCCCGTTCAATGAGGTCATCATGGACCGGTGGCCCCACCCTGCGGTTCAGCCCACGTTTCTTCGACGTTGTTGAGAAGATCTTGTTGTCCTGACACAACCGCTGCACCCGGTTCTCCGACACACACCAGCCAGCCCGGAGGAGCTCATCGGTGATAAACCGGTAACCAAACTCGGGGTCATCGTTGTGGACGTCGATAATTGCGTTCACCAGGTGAGCGTCGTCCCAGTCCCGGTCACAATATCACTGTTGTCGCCACCGGTAGAAAGCCTGCGGGCTGAACCCCAGGACCCGACACGATGACACCACTCGCACACCCTCGGCGGCCAGGGCTTCGACGAGTGGGTACATCATTTTGGGGAGATGTCTTTCGCGAAGAACGCTGCTGCACGTCGCAGAATCAGATTCTCCTCCTCCAGAATCCGGTTGCGGCGTTTGACCTCGCGGAGTTCCTCAGCTTCTTCGCTAGTGAGTCCCGGTCTGACCCCGTCATCGATATCAGCCTGTTTCAACCAGTTGTAGATCGACGCCTCCGAGATCCCGAAATCGACAGCGAGTTGAGCTAACGGCACCTCGCCCCGTCGAGCGATACGAACCACATCATCACGAAACTCTTTCGGATACGGCTTTCCCATGATGTCCATCCTTACCGAGGCCAAGCCTCAAATCAGGAACATCAACCAAACCAGGGGCAGACCCTTTGACCTGGTCAGCAGGTCGTTCACCTAGCGATTCCCCTCGCTGCCAGCCCAACGCTCTCGAAGGACGTACTTCTGGATCTTGCCGGAGCCGGTGAGGGGGAACTCGTCGACGGTCATCCAGTGCTTGGGCGTCTTGTGCGGGGCGAGCCGCTCCCGGGCATAGGCGAACAGCTCGGATTCGTCGATCGTCGCGCCGGCGGCAGGACGTACGAACGCGCCGACGACCTCCCCGTACTTGTCGTCGGGCAGTCCGACGATCGCTACCTCGGCCACCGCCGGGTGCGCCAGCAGCATCTCTTCGAGTTCCTTCGGGTAGATGTTCTCGCCACCGCGGATGATCATGTCCTTGAGGCGGCCCTCGATGGTGCAGTAGCCGCGTTCGTCCATTGCGGCGAGGTCGCCGGTGTGCAGCCAGCCGTCTTCGTCGATCGTGTCGGCGGTCTGCTCAGGCATTTCGTGGTAGCCCAACATGACGTGATAACCCCGAACGCACAGCTCACCCACCTCTCCGATCGGTGTGGTTTCGCCCGTGTCGGGGTCGATGATCTTGACCTCGGTGTTGGGCATCGCAGTGCCGATCGTGCGCGCCTTGTCCTCGATCGAATCGTCGACGAAGTTCATGGTGGCGGTTGGCGAGCACTCGGTTTGGCCGAACAGGATCGTGAACGGCGCGCCGAGCTTGTCTTCGAAGGTGCGGACCAGCTGTTCGGGAACCACCGAACCACCGGAGCTGACGGCGGTGATCGCCGACAGGTCGGTGGTGTCGAAGTCGGGGTGTTCGAGCATGGCGATCAGCATCGTTGGCACACCGAGCAAGCCGTTGACTCCATGTTCTTCGCAGAGCCGCAAGACGAGGCCCGGGTCGAACTGGTCGACGAGCACCTGTGTGCAGCGCATACCGATGCACCCGAGCATCGACATGACCGACCCGGCGGTGTGGAACAGCGGCATCTGGGTGATGTAGGTGTCGCCGGGCTTCACGCCCATTCGGTCGAAATAGTGATGGCCGTTGTTGACCAGGCCCCGATGATGCAACACCGCCCCCTTGGGGAAGCCTGTCGTGCCCGACGTGTATTGGATCATCACCGGGTCGCCGGGCGCCATGTGCGGGAGCTCACCCGAGTAGTCAGAGCCGATGGCGCAGAACTCTTCCCAGTCAGCGAAACGGACCACGGCCTCGAGCGCCGGGCAACTCCGCTGTGCGGCCTCGGCCATGGCCAGCATCGGGTTGCCGCGGTGTTCGTCGACCGTGAACAGCGCTCGGGCGCCCGATTGGCCCAGGACGTACTCGAGCTCGGACTGCTGGTAGGCGGGGTTGACGGTCACCAGGATCATCCCGGCCTTGGCCACGCCGAACTGCAGCAGCGCCCATTCGGGGATGTTGTGGGCCCACACCGCGACGCGATCTCCCGGCTCGAAGCGCGACAGCAGGGCTCGGGCGACCCGTTCGGATCGGTTCTGGAAATCGGCGTAGGTCCAGGTGCGACCTTGCGCGCCGTCGAGACGACCTTCGACGAGGGCCACCCGATCGGGCCACTCTCCCGCTGCCTCGGCCAACGCCTCGCCCAACGTGAGCTCGCGAACGGCCGGCTCGCTCGGACCTGCAGCGTGAGAGGTAGGCAGCGTCGTCAACATCAAGCGACCTCCGGGATGTCGACCAACTTCCCTCTCGGGATCAGGCGTTCCTCATCGTAGAAAGGCATGGTGCAAAGTACGGCGGTGGCGATACGGCCGTCGACCGTCTCGACCGAGATGTTGGTCGATGGCCCATGTTCGGCCGAGTGCATCCTCACGATCGACACACCGCATTGCAGGTACGGCGACCAAGCGGTTCCTCGAACGCTGCCGACCGTCAGCCCATCGATGCTGATCGTGTCTCCAAGCTGGGCAACACCGCCGGCTGTCCGCATGCCCCACGTGCGACACGAGCGATCGGCGTCGACGAGCGCGGCTCGACCAACGAAGTCGCCTTTGTCGAAGTCGACGAACCCACCCAGCCCAGCGGCGAACGGAGTCGTCGTGGCGTCGAAGTCTGATCCGGCATTCAGGAGCCCCGCCTCAATGCGGCGGGCCCGGAACACGCCAGTGCCCGTGATGATCACACCGAATGCTGCTCCTGTCGACATGATGTGGTCTCCGACCGCGGCGTGGTCGATGTCGGGCGTCATGTAGAACTCCCAGCCGAGCTCGTTGGTGAAACCCGACCGACCGATTACGACCGGCTGGCCGGCGATGGTCACGGTCGCCATGTCGAAGTAGTTGAACTTCTCCGGCATCGGCCCGTCGATCACGGCTTCGAGCAGTTCGAGCGAGCGAGGACCTTGCACCTGGCTAACCCAGACATCGGGGTCCAAGACCTGCACGTCCATGGGGGTGCCGTCGTCGTTCACCGCGTGGGCCCGATACCAGTTGAGAAGGTCACCGTCGGCTTGGGCCATCCAGAATCGGTCGTCGGCCAGGCGCAACATGACGCCGTCGCTGATCATCCCGCCGTCGTGGTAGCAGGCGAACTGGTAGCTGCATCGACCGACTCGCACCTTCGAAACATCACGCACAAAGACCTTGTTGAGGAGGCGCTCGGCGTCGGGGCCGACGATCTCGATCGGAAGTTCACCGGTGTTGCGAAGAATGACCTCGGTGCGCACCTTCCAATACATCTCCTCGTCGTTCACATCAGCGAACTTCGACGGGGTGAGGCGGTCGTTGTACAGCATGTATTCCGGGTCGTGGGGCATCTCCAGATAGTCGAGCGGATGCGGAGCCATCGAACCAGCGAACTCCGTTGGCGGTCGGTGTTCGGTGGGGATCGCCTTCACGGCATAGCGGTAGTGCGACATGCCGCTATTCTGCAGCGACCCTCAAGGTGACACAAGTGACAATCCAAGTGTTGTTTGTGGCAAACTCTGTCACGTTATGAAATTCGACATCGATTCGCTGCGCACACTCCGTGCCGTCGCCGACACCGGCACGCTCCTGGCCGCCGCCGACCAGCTCTGCCTGTCGCGCTCGGCGGTCTCGTGGAAACTCAAACGACTCCAAGAACGAACCGGCTGCACGCTCCTACGTAAAGAAGGGCGTCGCCTACGCCTCACCGACGACTGGCGCGAACTGCTCGCGTATGGCCGACAGATTCTCGACGCGCACGACGCCGCGGTACGCAGGTTCCTCCCGCTCGACACCACCGGCATCGTGCGAGTCGGCGCAACCGAAGGAGCTTGCTCCACCCCGCTGCTCGACACCGTCGCACCATGGTTTCGCCGGCACGGCCCAGACATCGACCTTCGCATCAGCATCGACCAGCCCGCCACGATCGACGAATGGCTCGACGAGGGTCGCATCGACGTGGCCGTGGCACTGGTGCTCGAAGCCGACATCGGGCCCGACGATGCCGTGCTGTCGATCGACAAACTCGTGTGGGCCCACAGCGCCGGCATCGACGTGAACGAGCTTGCGTCGATCCCCCTCATCACCTGGGGCCCCAGGTGTCTCTTCACCCCACTAGCCACCCGCACGCTGTCCTCGGCGGGTATCAAACACCGCATCTGCTTCGAGTTGCCGACCAGCGCTGCCGTGCTCACGGCGCTGACGAGTGGCGCCGGCGTCGCCCTAGTGAACGAAGGCCTGCTCGCTGGCACCAACATCGCGACGACCAGCACACCGCAGCTACCTGCGCTCCCCCGAGTGGCCTACGTGCTCCGACAAAACCCGACCACACTCGACGAACCGTTACAACGCGTCGTTGCCGACCAGATTCAAGCCTCGTTCCGACCGCAACAACTCACAGGAGCCATCACGTCATGACCGATCAACAGGTGCTCTACGACGAGGTCGATCGCCTCGGCATCATCACGCTCAACCGGCCCGAAAAGCTCAACGCACTCACCAACGAAATGGTGCAGGGTGTGGCCGATTCGGTTGCTGCCGCGACAGCGTCGCCCGATGTCGGGGCGATTGTGCTGCGCGGCTCGAACCGCACATTGACCGCGGGCTACGACCTGAGCTTCCTGCACGAATACTCCGAGTCCACCGCGCCGACGTCGTGGGACCAGCCCTATGACGGCGGCGGCCCAAGGCCGCGGCCGGGCAACTGGGATCCGGTGCGCGACTACCAGTTCATGAACAACAACGTGCGTCGATTCATGTCGCTGTGGGAGTGCCCCAAGCCGGTCATTGCCGAGGTGGCTGGTTGGGCGGTGGGCGGTGCGACCGACTTGGTCATGTGCGCCGACCTGTTGTTCATGGCCGACGACGCCCACATCGGCTATGCACCGAGCCGCATGTTCGGCACGCCCACGACAATGATGTGGGTGCATCGTCTCGGCCTCGAGCATGCGAAACAGTTTCTGCTCACCGGCCGGGCCATCGACTCTGAAACGGCCTTGCGCATCGGGCTGGTCAGCGAGGTTCACCCCGCCGACGAGCTGTCGGCTGCAGCCGAGGCTGAGGCTCGGCGCCTTGCCACGATTCCCGGCAACCAGATGGCGCTCAACAAAATGTTGATCAACCAGGCCTACGAAAACATGGGCCTGCGCACCACCCAGATGCTCGGCACATTCTTCGACGGCATGACTCGCCACACCGAAGAAGCACTCCAGTGGGGTGAAGACGTAGCCGAACGCGGCCTCAAAGAAGTCGTCGCCGACCGAGACCGCCCGTGGGGAGACTACGGACAACGGCCCGAACTACCGCTGGATCACGGACGAGAACGACCATGAACGTCGTCTGGGGCCTGATCATCGCGGCGGTCGGCGCGCTGTTCATCACCTGGGGTCGCACCAAGTCCGACTTCGGCCTCTACCAACTCCTCGTCGCCCGCTCACGAGTCTTCTGGGGCGACCGAGTCCACGGCTTCTACCAAGTTGCCGGCGCCCTCATGATCATCGCCGGAGCGGCCATTGCACTGACCGGCTGAGCGGCCAACAACCCCCGTCGCACGGACCGGGCCGAAGCTGATCGAACACTTGTTGGTGCCGGAGGGGCGAATACAGCCCTTAACCCACGCCACCGGAGCCGTGGATCGGGTTGCCAACGGCGGCTTGATGCTGCCTAAGCCGCATTGCATTTTGTATCACGTTTCGTCATACTAGAGACATGGCCAAAGCAATCTCTGTCCGACTCGATGAGGAGACCGAACGCGCCCTACAAACGCTCGAGTCGTCCGGGTTGACCCGATCCGAGGCAATCCGATCGTCGCTACTTGCTTCTGCAGCTCGGCTCCGGCGAGGGCGGGATCTCGCCGCCGAAGCAGCGGCACTCGAGGCCGATGAGACCGACCGGCAAGAGATGCTCGTCGTCGCCTCCCTCATGGAGTCCATGCGTGCGCCGGGGTGAGGTCTACCGGTTCCGAGCCCCGAAGGGCGTCGGCCACGAGCAACAGGGCGTGCGCTACGGCGTCGTGGTCCAAGCCGATGAACTGCTTCCTCGCTCAGTAGTGATCGTCGCACCAACCTCACGCAGCGCCCGACCCGCCTCGTTCCGACCCGAGATAGCCGTTGCCGGCGACACCACGCGCGTCCTCGTCGAACAGCTCGGAGCTGTCGACGCTCAGCGGCTTGGCGACCGAGTGGGGTACCTCTCGCCTGACGAGCTGTGGTCGATCGATGACGCACTCATAACCGTTCTTGGACTCACCTAGTCTCAGCACGCCCGATGCGGTGTACTGACGAGTGTGTCGGAGGGGGGACTTGAACCCCCACGCCCTTGCGGGCACTAGCCCCTCAAGCTAGCGCGTCTGCCAATTCCGCCACTCCGACGTGACTATTTTCAGGATCGAATCCTAACAGGTTTTTTGCTCCCTGCACCCTGGATATCGACACCGATTCCGACCGACATGAGTGTCGATCCTCGGTGCTCCAGGAGTCCGAATCAGGCGTTAATGGTGAAGGCCAGAACCAGCGTCAAGATGCCGAAGATCAAGCTGAACAACACGGTCAACCGATCGAGGTTCCGTTCCATCTGCGTGGAACCGGCTGCGGCGCCACTGAGACCACCACCGAACATGTCGGAAAGGCCGCCACCCTTGCCACTATGAAGCAGCACAAGCGTGAGGGTAATCGCACCAACGATGGCGTAGATGATTCCGAGGACCAGAGTCATGTCGAGGTAAACCTTTATCGAACCTTAGGGGGCATCTCAGACTATCTCGCCAACAGTCAATTTCCGCTCCAGCCCGGACGGCACCAGACGTGCTACGGCTACCTGAGCTTGAACCCGGCGATCGCGGCCAACGGACCGCCGCTTGGGCCGTCGAGCACCGACGGGGCCGATTCGAGCCGCTCGCCGTTCATCACCACCAACTGCGGGCGTTCGGCCAACGGAATCACGACAATCCCGTCTTCGGTCTTCTCGAGGCCGGTGATGTACAGGTCGAGATCCTGATAACAGGTAGCGCGCTCGGCGTCGTCGACCAACCCGTCGCACCGACTCGACTCGGTATCGAACTTGGGATTGGAATAGCCGTAGGGATTGGCGCCTGACTTGGATCGGAAGGCCCCTGATTGCAGGCCAGGCCACGGACCGCCAGCCCAGGCGAAGATCACCATGTCCCAACGGTCGGGGTCACCTTGAGCCCCTCCTGAGTGAGCCGCCTCCAGCGCCGACGAGGCGAACGGCCCCTCGGTCAAATAGGCACCGCCCGGACGGCTTACAGCATCGACATCAAATCCGGCCTCGGTCAACTGTTCGACCAGCGTCTGCTGCATAGCGAGACGAATGGTGTCGCCACTATTGGTGAGGAGACGAAGCGACAGGCGACCCCGGTCGGGGTGAGAAAACACGCCATCACTCCCCCGGGTGTAGCCGGCCGCCACCAACTGGCCTTCGGCTGCGGTCGGATCGGCGGTTGCGGCTCCAGGCTGATGGTCTTGGTAGCCACTCTGGCCTGGGAGCCAGAACGCGTTGCCGACACCCGCTGCGGTGACGCCGTTGCCGACCAGGCCACCGAAGGCGTTGGCGACATCATCCCGACCAATCGCGCTGATCACGGCTTGCCTCACCGCCGGGTCAGACAAATTGGGGTTCAGGAGGTTGAGTCCCAGGTGCTCGTATTCGAGGGCAGGTTGGGCCGTCACCATCACACCGTCCGGAGGGTCGGAGATCAGATCGACAGAGGGACCGACAAGGGCAATGTCGGCCTCTCCCGAACTCACGGCCTCGACGGCGTCGGACGCACTGCCGACGAAGTTGATCTGAACCCCAGCGACACCCGAACCTTCGCCTCCTGTCGATGATCCGTGGTAGCCATCATTGACCGCCAGCGTTATCCACCGATCTCCCCATTCGGCCAGTACCAACGGTCCTGACGACGGCAGCTCACCACCGGAAGCCAAACCATCCAGATTCGTTGCAACCTCTACCGCCGTTTCGCCGAAGGCGTGAGCGGCGAAAATATGAGGATAGAGCGCTCGCCAATCGGGGTAGAAGGCAGCCATGGTCACGGTGAAGCGGGTGTTGTCGACGACGTCAAAGCCGGTGACCAGGTCGTACCCCGTACGATCCCGCAGTGGATATTCGCAGCCTTCGTTGGACACATCGATGGCCGAGCCATCGGCCTCCTTCAGGCATCCCTCCATCAAGATGTCGTGGGTATAGGCCACGTCTTCCGAAGTGAGCGGCTCACCGTCGGACCACTGCAGGCCGGAGCGCAGGCGATAGGCGATCGACACCGTGCCGTTGTCGTTGTCGGTCACCACGGCATCCTCGGCGAGCAGCTCGGGCTCGTAGCCGCGGTCGGCGTTAACCCGGTAGAGGCTCTCCCAGAGCCCCTCCCGAATCCATGACGTGGTGTTGAGGCCGCCGTTCACCTGGTCGGCCACGGCAAGACCAACTGGCTGTACTGGGTGGGCCCAAACCAGATAGCCGTCGGGTGGAGCAGGGAACCCGACTTGGGCTTCCTCGGCCGCAGCATCTTCCGCTTGAGCAGCGGCCTCCGCGGCGGCCCGGGCCGCTGCGGCCGCCTCCGCTTCCTCTTCGGTTGCCTCGAAGGCTTCGTTCGACCCAGTGTCGGCGTCGGACTCCTCATCAGGATCGGCCTCGACCGCGGAGGTTGCTGGGCTGCTACACCCGCCCAACGCCCCAAGAAGGGCAAGCGCGCCAAACGCCCAGATGATCACGACCAGCAGATGTCGACGACTGCCCGCCGAATCGCCCGGTCGAGGAAACCTCATTACAACTCGTGAAGCCGATACTGGGCGATGCGGGCGAACGATGCCGCTTCCAAGCTGGCGCCTCCAACGAGCGCACCGTCAATATCGGGTTGGTTCATCAATTCGGCGGCGTTGACCGGCTTCACCGAGCCGCCGTACTGAATACGAACGCCGTCGGCCGCGTCGTCGCCCCACTTGTCACGAACCACAGAACGAACCGTGGCACACATGGCCTGAGCGTCGTCAGCCGATGCCGTACGGCCGGTACCAATGGCCCAGATCGGCTCGTAGGCGATCACCATCTCGGCCACCGCTTCGGCTTTGATCCGAGCGAGGCTGCCCCGAATCTGGGATTCGACCTTGGTCTCGGCTTCGCCGGCCTCGCGCTCCTCAAGCGTCTCACCACAGCACAGGATCGGCGTCATCGCCGACGCAAGCACCGCCTTGACCTTGGCGTTCACGATCTCGTCGGTCTCGCCAAAGATCTCCCGGCGCTCCGAGTGGCCGACGATCACGTAGCTCACCTTGAGCTTCGCCAGCATCGGCGCCGACACCTCACCGGTAAAGGCGCCAGAGGCCTCCTGGTGACAATTTTGGGCACCGAGAAAAAACGGGATCTTGTCGGATTCAAGCGTGGTCTGAACCGTGCGGATATCGGTGAACGGCGGGTGGACCGAGATGTCGACGGCATCAATGTCATCACGACTCAGCTCGTAACTCAGTTCCTGAACCAGGCGCAGGGCCTCGAAGTGGTTCAGGTTCATCTTCCAATTTCCGCTGATCAGAGGACGTCGTTCGCTCATGGACCTTCGTTTCGTGGCTGGAACGACCACCGGAGCCGGGGCCGTTGAATCGTCTTACAGGGTAGTTGATGGAGACTGCTGTCGGGGGCTGGGTGGCCAGTAGGCCCAGTACCCTCTACCGTCCCGCTGATTCACGTAACGCTTCGAGGCCGGGAAGGTCGCCCTGTTCGATCAGTTCGAGCGAGGCGCCTCCGCCGGTGGAGACGTGATCGACGTCGCCGTCAACACCGAACTGTTTGGCTGCAGCGGCCGAATCGCCACCACCGACCACGGTGTAGGCCCGGGTCTCGGCGATCGCCAGTGCGACTGCCTTGGTGCCGGCCTCAAACCGAGCATCTTCGAACACGCCCATCGGTCCGTTCCAGAGCACGGTGCCGGCTTCGCTGATCACGTCCATGAACACGGCGGCAGTGCCGGGGCCGATGTCGACTCCCATCCAGCCGTCGGGCACGTTGGTGCCGACCTGGCGAACCTCTCCCCCGGCTTCGGGATCAAACAGTTTGCCTCCCGGGCCGAGGGCGGTGACGTCTTCGGGGAGATACAGCTGGTTCGGGCCTTCCAGCAAAGCCGCGCAGGTGTCGACCATGTCTTCTTCAAGCAGCGACGAGCCGACGCTGTAGCCCTGAGCCTTCAGGAAGGTAAACGCCATGCCGCCGCCGATGATGATTCCATCGACGATGCCGAGCAGAGATTCGATGACGCTGAGTTTGTCGGACACTTTGGCCCCGCCCATCACGGCGATGAACGGCCGCCGCGGCTGATCCCGCAGGCCGAGCAGCACCTTGACCTCATTGGCCAGCAGGCGCCCTGCGGCCGAAGGCAGATGTTTTGGGGGCCCGACGATCGAAGCGTGCGCCCGATGGGAGGCGCCGAAGGCGTCGTTGACGTACAGGTCGTGCCCGGCGATGAGCTTGGCCACGGTGTCTTCGCTGTTGCCTTCTTCGCCCGGATCGAACCGCAGGTTCTCCATGAGGGTGACCTCAGGAGCCAGTTCGGCCAAGCGCTCCTTCACAGGGTCGAGCGAAAATTCGGGTTTGACTTCGCCCTTGGGACGCCCCAAGTGGGAGCAGGCCGTGACCTTGGCGCCGTTGTTCACCAGGTAGCGCAGGGTCGGCAGCGCTGCCTGAATACGCAGGTCGTCGGTGATCTCACCGTTGGACAGCGGGACGTTGAAGTCGACCCGCACCAGGACCGACTTTCCGTTGACGTCGCCAAGGTCTTCCAGTTCAGGCACACCAAAGATCATGTTCGGCCTACTCCTGTTGGGGTTTTGTGGCTACTTACTGGTTGGCGGCCCCGACGATCATGGTGAGATCGACGAGACGATTGGAGTAGCCCCACTCATTGTCGTACCAACCACAGACCTTCACGAGCGAACCCTGGGTCATGGTCATGCCGGCGTCAACGGTGCACGAAGCCGGCGAGGTCACGATGTCGGAGCTGACAATCGGCTCCTCGGTGTATTCGAGCACGCCGGCCAAACGACCGTCGGATGCGGCAGCGGCGAACGCGGCGTTGACTTCCTCGACCGACGGTTCGCCGTCGACAACGGCGGTAAAGTCGGTGATCGAGCCGGTTGGAACCGGCACTCGCAACGACGTGCCGTCGAGCTTGCCCTGCATCGATTGCAGAACCAGACCGGTGGCTCGGGCTGCACCAGTGGAGGTGGGGATGATGTTGATCGCCGCGGCGCGGGCCCGGCGCAAATCCTTGTGGGGTCCGTCGACCAGTGCCTGGTCGCCGGTATACGCATGGATGGTGGTCATCAGGCCCTGCTTCACCCCAAACGCGTCATCGAGCACCTGCACCATTGGGACAAAACAGTTGGTGGTACACGAGGCGTTCGACACGACCTTGTGCTGGTCGGCGTCGAAGGTGTCCTCGTTTACACCGACCACAAACGTGGCGTCGGCATTGCCGCAAGGAGCGGACACGATGACAAAAGGCGCCCCTCCTTCGAGGTGACGGGCTGCACCGTCGCGGGAGGTGAACACACCGGTGGACTCGATGACCACGTCGACGCCGAGATCGCCCCAGGGCAAATCGTCGGGGTTGCGTTCGCTCAGAACTTTCAGCACGTCGCCGTCAACCGAAATGCCGCCCTCGACCGCGGTGATGGTGTTGGGGAGCTGCCCGAGCACGGAGTCGTACTTCAGCAGATGGGCCATGGTGTCGAGCGAACCGAGATCGTTGACCGCAACGAAATCAATATCGGCTCCCGCCGCCTTGGCCGCGCGGAAAAAGTTGCGCCCGATCCGACCAAACCCGTTAATACCGACACGAATAGCCATGCTGGTTGAAATCCTTTGTGTATTGGTTTGTTGCCGTCGCCAACACTAGCGGCTCACACCGTAGTTAGGTCTGATCAGTCGAGGTTCTTGAGCTACGACGCTGGAGCGGCACCGCCGGCGCCATTTCTCAAAAGCAATGCAAGCAAGCGAGGCACCGTTGACGCGTGTTCGTACTGCGGCGCCTGCGCCAAAAACCCCGCCGGCGGGGCCGGCTCGACCATATGGACCAGCTGCAGTCCGTTGGTGGCCAGCGTGTTCAGATAACGCGACAACGGGCGGTGGATGAAACGGATGTAGACGTCCTTTTGTACCTCTTCGACTGTGTCGGCCTCGACCAGATACGGCCCGATCCGCCAATACTGCTCCGGCGGGTCGATCATCTGATCATCGATCCAGCCGCTCCCCGGTGTTTGCAGCAACGGGTGATTGAGCAAGAAGACGAAAATCCCACCCGGGCGAAGCACCCTGGCCGTCTCCGCAATGGCGGCGTCGACAGCGTCGATGTGTTCATAAACGAGACTGGCCACGGCCGCGGCGCATGAATCATCGGCCAACGGCAACCGATCAGCTCCCGCCCGAACGTAACGAGGTGCCCCGCCTCGACGACGGGCCTCATCGATCTGGGCCTTCACCGGATCGACGCCGATCACGTCATAACCTTGACCGCTCAGGTAGCGGGCGACTTGGCCTTCACCAGTTCCGATGTCAACCAGAGGTCCGGACTCCGGACCCACCCCTCCCTTAGCCAACAGATCACTGGTGAGAGGAAGAATCTGTTCGGTGTATTCGGGATCGACACCGTCGGTGAACTCGTCCTGCCACCATTGCGCGTGTTCTTCCCACAGATGGCGGCTGAGTTCGGATGCGCCCTCATCGATCATGAAGACTCACCATTCGGATCCAGACGCATCCCGTGGGTCTTGGCGTACACGGCCGTCGCAACCTCATCCGGCAGCCACGACAATCCGTATAACGTCGCCAAATCGGCCTGACGAACGGCCTTCATACCCCCAAGTTCCTTTACCAATCGCTTCTTGCGGGTTGGCCCAAGGCCTTTGATGCCATCGAGAATCGAAGTGGTCATCCGCTTCTGCCGCAAGGAGCGGTGATAGGTGACGGCAAAACGGTGCGACTCGTCGCGCAACCGTTGCAGCAAATACAGCGCTTCCGATCGCCGGGGGATGATGATCGACTCCGACTGGCCGGGGACAAAAACCTCTTCCAGCCGTTTGGCCAACGCACAAACCGCAATCTGATCGCTGAGCCCCAGATCTTCGAGCACACGAACCGCCACCCCGAGCTGCCCCTTACCGCCGTCGACCATCAGCAGCTGCGGTGGGTACTGGAACTTACCCCTCTCGGCGATCGGCTTGGCCTGATCACGCAGGTAATTCTGCAAACGGCGGGTGAGCACCTCCTCCATGGCGGCGTAATCATCGTTCTGGTCAACAGTCCGCACCTTGAACCGGCGGTACTCCGACTTTCGAGCCAAGCCGTCTTCCACCACCACCATCGAGCCGACGTAGTCGGTGCCCTGCATGTGCGACATGTCGAAACACTCGATGCGAAGCGGCGACTGCGGCAGCTCAAGCCACCGTTGCAGTTCCTCAAGAGCCCGGGCTCGACTGTTGTGGTCGGTGGCCCTCTTCAAACGATGCCGGGTGAATTCCTCCTCGGCGTTCCGGGTGACGGTGGCCATCAGCTCCCGCTTCGCTCCCCGCTGCGGGACCCGGATCTCAACCTTCGATCCTCGCAGCAAGCCAAGCCACTCGCGGTACAGGTCGGGGTCGGTTGGCATGTTCGGCACCAGCACCGTCTTCGCCATGCCTTGAACCGGCTCTTCGTCGTACAGGCCTTCCAAAACCCGGTCGACCAGTTCGTGTTCATCAAGTGGCTCAACCTTGTCGACGATGAAACTCCGCCGCCCCATTACCCGACCCTTGCGCACAAAGAAGACGAACACCGCCGCTTCCAGATCATCCACGGCGAGACCGATGGCGTCGACATCCTCACGTTTGTCCACCACCATCTGCTGCTTCTCAATGGCTTTCCGGACGGTGGCGATGCGGTCGCGGACCCGAGCCGCCTTCTCAAACTCCAGCTCGGAAGCCGCGCTGGTCATCTCCTCCTCAAGTTTGTGCAGCACAGGCTCGGTGTCACCGTCGAGGAACTGGCACAGCTCATCGACCATGGTTTCGTAGTCCTCGGCGCTCACCTCACCCACACACGGTCCGGAGCATCGCTCGATATGGAACTCGAGGCACGGCTTTCCGAGGCGGTGGTAACGATCGAACTTGTTGTCGGAACACGTTCTGATCGGGAAGGTTCGCAGCAACTGATCGAGCGTTTCCCGGATGGCGTAGGCATGGGCGTACGGGCCGAAATAACGGGTTCCCTTACGACGAGCGCCCCGCATCACCCGGGCCCGAGGCCACTCGTCACTGGCGGTCACCGCCAGATACGGATACGACTTGTCATCGACCAGCCGAACATTGAAGCGGGGCCGGTGTTCCTTGATCAGGTTGTATTCGAGCATCAAGGCTTCGACGTCGTTATTGACCTGAATCCACTCCACCGACTCGGCCGTCGCCACCATTTGTGCGGTTCGGGGATGAAGGGCGGCGGGGTTCTGAAAGTAGCTCGTCAGTCGAGAGCGCAGCGACGAGGCCTTGCCGACATAGATGACGCGGCCATCCACATCCTTGAATTGATAGGAGCCAGGAGTGTCTGGAATCTCGCTGGTGGCGGGGCGCTTGAGCACCCCTCCAGACTAGGTCCGCGATAAGACACTACGTGTCGATTCGAGCAACCTCAGCCCATACCGCTTGCACGTCGCGCCGCATCTGCTCAACCGAGAATCCAGCGGCCTGATTGGCCGCGGCTCGACCCATTTGTTCTCGAAGGTCGCTCGACGACAGCAGGCGCTCCAGCCGGTTGATCACGGTGTGAAGATCACCAACCGGCACCAACCATCCCGTCTCGCCGTCGACGACAATGTCGGCCACTCCCCCAACGTCGGATGCCACCAATGGCACACCAGCCGCTGCGGCCTCAACGAGGGTTCTGGGCACTCCCTCCCAGAACGACGTCAGCAGGCAGACATCGAAGGCATGGGCCAGTTCACCGGCGTTGGGTCGGTGCCCGGCCAGCACCACAACATCGTCGAGTTCCAGTTCGGCCACTTGTCGTTCGACATCGGGCCGAGTCGGACCGTCCCCGACAAGAACCAGCTTGGCCGAGGGAAACGAGGTTGTGAGGTGTGACATCGCTTCCAGTGCCAAGTTGTGATCTTTCTGCTCGGCGAAGCGGGCCACCATGCCGACAATCAGGTCATCGGGCCGGATACCAAGGTCTCTCCGCAGGCGATCTCGATCAGGCGTCACCTGCGAAAGATGAATCCCGCTACGCACGACCCGATACTTCTCGACGTCGCCGATTCCGTTGCGCAGGCCGATCTCACGATCCCCGGTACCGACCACGATGAGCGCGGAGCTGAGCCGGGCCAGCAATCGTTCCAGCAAGGCCACGGCGCGCCGAACCACCGGGTGACCTCGGTAGAAGGGCCCAGACCAACCATGAACCGTGTGAACCACCGGTGTTCTGGTGATCGCCGCAGCCAGTCGTCCCAGAACCCCGGCCTTGGTGGAATGGGTGTGGAGCACATCCGGCCGATGACGTCGCAGCCAGCGGATCAGCCAGATGAGTGCGGCCAGATCATGTCGGGGCGACACACGTCGGCGCAGCGGCGGAACCTCGACCACGGTAGCGCCGGCCAGTCGGTCATCGGTCCAGAAGTCACCGTCGTCGGGGCGATCACTTCCGGCCAAGACGGTCATGGAAAACGAGTTGAGGCCTTCGTGATCTCCGACATCGATTGACTCCAGAACCGTGAGTTGCGCTCCGCCCCTGGCCATGGTCGTGACCAACTGTGCCACCGAGATTTCTCTGGCCGCCGCCTTCGGCATGGCCGGTGCGGCCTCAGTCGACTCCACGGTGAGTCCGGGCGTCTTGTCAGCGGCCATCGCCACCCACCACCCCCCGAATGGTTCGCCAGACTATTCGACCATCGAGAGTGAGACCCTGACGTCGCAAGTAGTAGAAGTCGTACTGCAGCTTCTCAAAGGCGTCGCTTTCCGTGGATGCGTAGCCCTGCTTTACCTGAGCCCATCCCGTGAGGCCAGGGCGCACAAGATGGCGCACGTCGTAGAACGCAATCTTCTCCTTCAGCTCACTGACGTATTGAGGTTGCTCCGGCCGTGGTCCAACCAAGCCCAGATCGCCGCGGAGGATGTTGATGACCTGCGGCAGCTCGTCGAGATGTGAGCGCCTCAGCAATGCGCCTAAGGGCGTGATCCGAGAGTCGCCGTCGGCGGTCCATTCACTCGACCCGGAGCTCGGGGTCATGGTGCGAAGCTTGTAGATCGTGAACTCGCTGCCCGCTTGGCCGACACGAGGCTGGCTGTAGAACAGCGGCCCTGGGTTGTACCGGAAGTTCAGCAGCTTCACGGCCGCCATCACCGGTAGGAGGGCCACCACGCCGACCAGGCCGAACGCGATATCGAGCACCCTCTTGGCCCGCACGTATTGAAGCCGGTGAAGTTCTCCGATATCGAATAGGAGCGAGATCCGGGCCAACTCACGGTGCGGCAACTTGCCCAACCATTCCTCGTAGAACAAAGCGAGGCTTCTGATCCGCACGCCGTGTTCGTGCAAGGCCGCGGCCTGATCGATGACCTGAGGGTTGGATTGGGCGGCGGCGTCGAGAACCAACACCGTTCCCTCGACCTCGGCAACCTGGGCGAACAGTCGGTTGGAACGGTCGGCTCCAACTTCGTCAAGGGACGCCCATCCGGCAACAACCGCCGGACGCTCCGGGGCAAGCTCAAGGTCATCGATTACTTGGTGAAGGTCGTCTTCACTTTCGAGAACGAGAAACACCCGATCCTTGGCCGCGGCCCAGTCGTTGGTGTCAACCGACAGGTTCCATGTCAACAACCCCCAGATCGGGATGATCAGGGCCACCAGCAACATCGCCGAGCGTGGCAACAACGGCGTGGCGATGGCGAGCTGAGCTATCGAGATCACCGCCAACGATGCTGCGGTGGCAATTCCGCCTCGCATCAGTGCCGCCCAGCGACTGGTTGGCAGCTCCGGCATCCCCAGTGCGTAGCCGGTCACCAGACACGCCACTAGAAGAACGGTCCACCACCAAATCCGATCGCCCGACGACAGCGGGTAGGGCTCGGGGGCCAATATCCGAGCATGGAGGCTCGCGGCGCCGAAGACGGTGGCGGCGACGCCCGCTACGTAGACAAGGCGGGCCAGCCTGGTCGGGTCAAACATCCCTCTCCATCGGCGGTACCCAGGACCGTTTGAGGGCTAGGGTCTCAGCCGACGGCGTTGGGGGTTCGCCTCGATCCGAAGTCCAGCGTCGGGATGAGCCAGATAACGGCTCCGATCGCTGTTCCGACCGTCCACCCGGCCACAACGCTGTGTTCCGACACGAGAAGAGAGGCACCTAGGACCACCGCCCACTCGACCGCCACCGCCCAAAGTCTGCGGCCGACCACATCGGCGTCGCGGCGGCCGAACGCAAGACCGTCGACCAGGATCTTGACCACAATCGAGCAGACGCCGCCGACGGCCGCCCAGAGCAGCACCGACATCGCTGGAATTGAACCGGGAAGAAACGGACGTAGCAAGGCGACGGCACCGACAACGGCTAGCGATGCAACCAAGGACACCGTGCCTGCCACCAGGAGGAGCTGCTCGGTGGCTCGATCGAGCGCCGCCCGAGCGCTGTAATCCGTGGCGACATCATCCGCTTCGTCAGTCGTCTCCGCAATGCCGGCGTTGGAAGCGATCCGGTTCATT
This sequence comes from Acidimicrobiales bacterium, assembly GCA_965216355.1. Lineage (GTDB taxonomy): Bacteria > Actinomycetota > Acidimicrobiia > Acidimicrobiales > SZUA-35 > JAHELU01. The sequence continues at coordinate 3,212,930 of CBDCFR010000013.1, read as the reverse complement.
GCTGGAAGGCTGACGAGGCGAGCGCCGGCGAAGATCGTGAGAACCGGAGTGAACGGCAGAAGACCGGCCTTGAGCAAACCGGCAGCGCTTGGTGACACGATCAGGGCTACCAAGATGGGCAAGAGACTGAAGGCGACGTTCTGTATGGCGTGGCTTTGGCCCAAGCGGTCGAGTTGGTTTGAGGATTCGCCGAACTCAGCTGGATTCGCCCCGTCACTCGCAGCGCCGCCAAGTCGCGGTAGCAGAACAAGGCCGACGACAACGCTCATCAATCCGCCACCAATCCATGCCCAGAGCGACGAAACCCCGTTGCTCCCGACGCCGGCCAACTGCAGACCGACGAAAGCGATCAACGCAACAGCCAGCCACCACCCATCCAGCGCTACCGCGGCAGCCGGTCGGCCGAGACCCCAGGCCCAGTGACGAAGCCCATCCTGGTAGAGCAGTACCGGCAGGGCCATCGCCAGGACCACCAGAATCGAGTTCTCAAGGTCCAGCTGCCAACCCAACACAAAGGTGGCGGCGAGACCCAGGATCCCCAAGCCACCCAATCTGATGCGGGCCCGCCGACCGACGGCGCTGACCCGAGGGTCGTCCGGATTCGAGTGATCCGACACCCCAAGTGCCGCTACGAGCGGTTCCGAGATCAATGAGCGTGACGCGGTAAGTGCCAGCTGATAGCAGGCTAGGACGGCCACCAGGCGCCCGAAGCGGTCGCTGTCAACCGACAGCAACAACGCCACATGCAGGAGAAAGTTCGTGGCACTGGAAGCGATCTGTGACAGCGCCGACCAGCCGACGGGCGCCGACCAGCGCCTCAGCGACTGTCGCCACCGATGATTTGTGGGTTCAACGCCCAATGGTTCATACCTCAGATGGCCTGTCGGCCTCGACCTCCTGCTATTGACCCGTCGCCGTCGGTCGCATGGCCACGGTCCTATCACTCAACGATTGCCGCCGAGTAGTCGATAGCTCTAGAAGGCTCTCAGCCTGAATTTCGACGTCGAAGGCAACAGCATGACCAAACACCTCAACTACGACGAACCGGTGCTCCGCTACCACGAGATCATCGCCGAGCTGGTGACCGAGCTCGCACCGGCCGGCGGCACTGTCGCTGATCTGGGCTGTGGGCCCGGGCAGACGTTAGGACGTATCGCCGAACTCAGGCCGGATCTCAACCTCGTCGGCGTCGACGGAGATCAGGTGTGCCTGAATCTTTCCGCCGAACGTGCCCCAAGCGCCGAACTCAAGCTGGGCGATATCACATCATCAGATGCAAGCGTTGGGCCCTGCGACGTCGTGTGTTCGTCGCACTCCCTCGAACACTTGCCGAATCCGGCCGACGCGCTTAACCAATGGACCGACATGCTGACGCCGAACGGTCGTCTTGTTGTGGCCGTGCCCAACTCCCACCAACCGATCTTCCTTCTCCTCGCGACGCTTCGCTCGAATCGGGTCAACGAAGGCCACTTTTATGCCTGGGACCGTGCTACGTTCACCAACTTCTGTCGATTGGCCGGTTTTGACATCGTGCAATGGTGTACCGACTACGTGCCGTTTGTTCCTGTGCGGTGGAGGCTCCGCGTACCCGCGATCGGATTTGTCGAACGGGCTCTGGTGCGTCTGCTCCCTGGGTTCTCCAACTCCCACATCGTGGTCCTACAACCCAAACCGAAAGCGGAGTCGCTCAGCCCGGAGACCTCGGAGATTCAGTCGTCGGAGGTGGCTGCTGTCTGAAGCACCGGGGCCAAGAAACGTCCCGTGTGACTGGCCGCCACACCAACTACCGTTTCCGGCGAGCCGACCGCAACCACGGTGCCACCGCCGTCGCCGCCATTGGGGCCCAGGTCGATGATCCAATCGGCTGTCTTGATCACATCAAGATTGTGTTCGATCACGAGCACCGTGTTGCCCTGATCCACAAGCCTCGACAACACGGTGAGAAGCCGACGGATGTCTTCGAAGTGCAGCCCCGTGGTGGGTTCGTCGAGCAGGTAGATGGTGTGGCCGGTTGACCGTTTCGCCAGCTCCGAAGCCAGCTTGACCCGCTGCGCTTCGCCACCACTCAGCGTTGGAGCCGGCTGGCCGAGCCGCACGTACCCGAGGCCGACGTCAACCAGCGTCTGGAGGTGACGGGCGATCGGGGGCTGATTGGAGAAGAACTCAAGAGCCTCCTCGATCGGCATGTTGAGCACATCGGCGATCGACTTGCCCTTGAACCGGATCTCCAGGGTGTCACGGTTGTAGCGGGCGCCCTTACACACCTCACAAGGCACGTAGACATCGGGCAGGAAGTGCATCTCAATCTTCAGCGTGCCGTCACCGGAACAGGTCTCACAGCGACCACCGGCCACGTTGAAGCTGAACCGCCCGGGCTGATAGCCCCGGACCTTGGCCTCGTTGGTTTGGGCGAATAGCTTGCGGATGGCGTCGAACACGCCGGTGTAGGTAGCCGGATTAGATCTCGGCGTTCGACCAATCGGCGACTGGTCGATATCGATCACCTTGTCGAGATTCTCAAGGCCCGTGATCGACTTGTGCAGCCCAGGAGGAATCTTGGAGCCATAGATCTGTTGCATCAACGAACGCAGCAGGATGGCGTTGACGAGGGTGGACTTGCCGGAACCGGACACCCCGGTGACCGCCACAAAACATCCAAGCGGCACCTCAACGTCGATGTTCTTGAGATTGTTTTCACGAGCCCCGGAGATGACAAGCTTGGCTTCGTCGGGCCGGCGACGCTTGGCTGGCACCGGGATGGACTTCTTCCCCGACACGTAGCGGCCGGTCAGTGAGGCCTTCTTCCTCATGAGGCCCTTCACCGAGCCGCTGTAGACGACATCGCCGCCGTGTTCGCCGGCCCCTGGCCCAATATCGACCACATGATCCGCAACCCGGATCGTTTCCTCGTCGTGCTCCACGACCAGCACCGTGTTGCCGATGTCGCGCAGGCGGCAAAGAGTTGCGATGAGCTTGGCGTTGTCGCGCTGGTGGAGGCCGATCGACGGTTCATCGAGCACGTACAGAACCCCGACCAGACCGGAGCCGATCTGGCTGGCCAAACGGATTCGTTGGGCCTCGCCGCCCGACAGCGTGGCCGCTGAACGGCTCAGACTGAGATAGTCGAGACCGACGTCGAGCAGAAAGCTGAGACGGGCGTTGATCTCCTTGACCACCCGGTCGGCGATGAGGTGATCGCGCTCGGACAACTCCAGCGTTTCCAATGCTTTGGCCGCTTCGCCAATCGACATTGAGCAGATATCGAAGATGCTGCGGCTGTCAATCGTGCAGGCCAACGACAGCGGGTTTAGCCGCGCTCCACCGCAAGTGGGGCAGGCCACCTCACGCATGTAGCCTTCGATTTGTTCGCGCTGGCTATCGGACTCGCTCTCCCGGTGTCGGCGCTGCAAGTAGGGCACCACGCCTTCAAAGGTGGCGTTGTAGGTGCGGGTGCGACCAAACCGGTTCTTGTAGGTGACCGTTACCTTGACCGGGGACTTCTTCGACGGCGTTGATCGCGGTGTGGTGCGAGCGTAGAGAAGCACGTTTCGTTGTTTCACAGGAAGTTCGTGCCAGGGCACATCATCGGGGATGCCGAACTTCTCGCACACGCTGATCGTCAGGCGTTCGAAGTACTGGCTGCGGCGCGAGAACCACGGATGGATGGCCCCCTGACCCACGGTGAGATCGGGATTCGGAACCACCAACTCGGGATCGACTTCGAAGGTGGTACCCAATCCGTCGCACGCCTCGCAGGCTCCGTAGGGCGAGTTGAACGAAAAGTTGCGAGGTGCCAGTTCCTGGAAACTCTTGCCGTCACTCGGACGTGAGAGATGCTGGCTGAACACCAACACATCGGGTTCCTCATCGGAACCCTTGGGCGGGACGATTTCGATCTCAGCCACACCTTCAGCCAAACCAAGCGCCGCCTCGATTGAATCGGTGAGACGACGCTCGATACCATCTCGCCGAACAAGCCGATCGACGATGATCCTGATGTCGTGGGTCTCGTAGCGAGCCAACTCGGGGAGATCTCCGCTGAGATCGATCTGCTCCCCGTCGACAATGGCGCGAGCAAATCCCTGCTTGCCCATGTCGGCCAGCAGCGTCTCGTAGGTGCCCTTACGACCTCGCACAACGGGAGCCAGCACCTGAAATCGAGTGCCCTCCTCGAGGGTCAGGATTCGATCCACAATCTGCTGAGGCGTCTGCCGCACCAACGGTTCGCCCGTCTCGGGATCGTGAGGCTGACCGACCCGGGCAAACAACAGTCTCAGGTAGTCGTAGACCTCGGTGATGGTGCCGACAGTGGATCGAGGGTTCCGACTAGCGGATTTTTGATCGATCGAGATGGCCGGCGACAGGCCTTCGATGAAATCGACATCGGGTTTGTCCATCTGGCCCAGGAACTGTCGGGCGTAGGCCGACAGTGACTCGACATAACGGCGTTGACCCTCGGCATAGATGGTGTCGAACGCCAGCGAAGACTTGCCGGATCCGGACAGTCCGGTGAAGACAATGAGTTTTTCGCGCGGCAGTTCAAGGTCGACGCCCCGCAAATTGTGCTCGCGAGCTCCTCTGACGACGATCTTGTTGGCCACTCGATTAGATGCTATCCGGTCGGTGTGACACCGAGACCGGCGCAACCACCCGAGCTCGTCGATCTTGGAGAACGTTCTTGGAACGTTGGGCCGAGAACTCAATCAGCAGCGGGCCACGGCCGATCAGTAGGTGTGAAGATTCGCACGACCGACTCAAGTGACGGCTAGCAGGTGGTGGATACCGTCCCGTCGTCAAGCAGGTTGCGCAATCCGGATCAAGCCTCCGAAGCGCAGACCGCGGTTGTAGGTTCCGGCCTCGGGGGCCAGTTTCCGGCCCACGCACTAGGCCTTTTGACGATTTTGCTGTTTATCTTCCCGTTTGTAGTGAAGGACACCGTGTGGTCGGCCGACATTGGCGCCCGTCTCTACCAGGCCCAACATCTCATGGACACCGGTACCTGGACCGTTGCTCATCCGCTGCCTCGGGCCGATCCCGACGGCGTGCTGTTTCCACTCCATCTGTCGACCACGACCGCGTTCCTCTACCAGTACATCGTCTTTCCGAAACATCCCGCGCTCGTGTGGATGACGGCCGGAGTATTCGGCTACGCCGGCCTCCCGGGCCTGGTGCTGATTCAAACGCTGTCGACGGTGGCGGCAGCCGTCGGCACGGCGCGGCTGGTGGCTCGAAGTCGCCCGTCACTCGCCGTTGCGACCCTCTGGTTCACCGGGCTCCTGAGCCCACTCTTTTTCGATGCCTTCATCGGCTACTCACACTCATTGGCCGCCGCGCTGCTGATTTGGGCCGCCGTGTTCACGTTGCAGTTCGTCGACCCGCGACCAATCGGCTCCCGACCCAATGGTGCGATCATCGTGGTCGCCGGGCTTCTGGTGGCTCTTGCCTGCTTCGCCCGCACCGAAGCCGCACTGGCCGGGGTCGCTATGGCCGGCGGCGCCTTTGTTGTCGGGATAGGACGGTGGAGTCGGGTGAGATGGTTGGCTGCCGTCCTGACCATCGGCGCGTCAACCGTCGCCGCCGTTGTGCTTGACCGATTCATGATTCCCGGCAATACCGGTGTGGTGGACACCTCTGGCTACGACAGCTGGGGTGGATTGATCGGCCGAATCGAAGGATTCCAGCGGACCTGGCTTTCACCGGGCCGAACCGAAGCCGACATCGTCATCCTCCTGATAGCCGTGATCGTCATCGCCACCGGGGTCCTGGCGAGCCAGAGACTGGTCAAGCCGATCACCGGGGCCCTGGTCGTTGCCGTCGTGTTGGCGGTGGCCCGTGCAGTGGCCGAGCAGCCGGTGCTGGTCTTCGGGTTGGTTGCCGCCTGTCCCCTCCTCCTTGTTGGACTCATCCGGGGCGTACCACTCGCTCGAACCAACCCGGAATCACTCTTTGGAGCAGTCACATTCGGGCTATTCTCGATGGCGGTACTCGCCACCCAATATCGGTACGGCGGGGTCGCCGAATGGGGAGGGCGATACTTCGCCGCCGGGATCCCGTTCGCCATCGCCGTAGCCATACCGGGCCTGGCCAAGGTTCTGGCCCCAATCGATCGGGAGAACGCCCGAAGACTCGCGCTCCTTGCCGCGGCGGCCGGACTCATCATCAACCTGGCGGGTCTACGAAGCCTGGTGGGCTCACGTAACGCCACCGAAGCGATGGTTAGCGAGATCGCCGCTTCGATGGCCGAGGTTCGCAATCTAAACCTCGAATCCGCCGTGGACAACGGCTTGGCCTTCGCCGACGGCGATGTGTCCAAACCAGTGGTGGTGACAACAATCAACCCGGCAGCTCGACTGTCGTGGGACATCGTCGACGACGGAACCTGGCTTCTGGTCGAACCGGAGAGGCTTGAGAATCTGGCCGAGCGACTCAACGAACTTGAGGTGCCCCGCTTCACGTTGTTCACCAACGACGCCAATGAGGACCTGGCCCAGATTCGAGAGCATTACACCGTCGAGAGCTGGATCCGAAGTGATTTCGCCCCCGGCGACGTGATCATTGTGAGTGCCGCCGACTAGCTGAGCGGCGAAGCTACACCATCTCCCGGAGTTCTCGTTTGAGGTCTTTGATCTCGTCTCGGAGGCGGGCGGCGTATTCGAAACGAAGTTCTGACGACGCCTCCATCATCTCGTCTTCAAGGGTGTCGATCAGCCGCCGGAGCTGATCCTCGGGCAGCTCGGCCAGCTCCTTCATCCGCTTGATCTCCTCCGGGCGGCGCTTTCGCTGATCCTTCCCAGGAACGGGTGCGGTGTCGTCGGGCCGGATCAGCGACAAGATGTCGGTCACGGCCTTACGAACCGTTTGCGGGTTGATCCCGTTGGCTTCGTTGTAGGCGATCTGGACGCCACGACGGCGGTTGGTTTCCGAGATGGCCTTCTGCATCGACTGAGTGAACTCGTCGGCATACATGATGACTCGACCGTCGACGTTTCGGGCCGCACGACCGATGGTCTGGATCAGAGACGTTTCCGAGCGCAGGAAACCCTCCTTGTCGGCGTCGAGAATGCAGACCAGCTGAACCTCGGGCAGGTCGAGGCCCTCACGAAGCAGGTTGATGCCGACCAACACATCAAACTCACCGAGCCGTAACCCGCGCAACAGCTCGATGCGCTGAATCGTGTCGACCTCGGAATGCAGATAACGAACCCGCACCCCTTGCTCGACGAGGTAATCGGTAAGATCCTCCGCCATCTTCTTCGTGAGCGTGGTAACCAGCACCCGGCCGTCCTGCTCCACCACCCCGGAGATCTCATCCATCAAGTTGTCGATCTGGCCCTTCGTGGGGCGGACCATTACCTCGGGATCGATAAGACCAGTGGGACGTACGATCTGCTCCACGATCGTGGTGGAGTTCTGTAGCTCGTAGTCGCCGGGCGTGGCCGATAGGAAAACAACCTGGTTGACCATCTCAAGCCACTCGTCGAAGCGCAGTGGACGATTGTCGGCGGCCGACGGCAACCGAAAGCCGTGCTCGATCAAGGTGTCTTTACGGCTGCGGTCACCCTGATACTGCCCGTGTAGCTGAGGCACGGCCACGTGGCTCTCATCGAGCACCATCAGATAGTCGTCGGGGAAGAAGTCGAGCAGCGTGTAGGGCCGCTCCCCCGGCGCCCGACCGTCGATGTGGCGGCTGTAGTTCTCGATGCCGTTGCAGAAGCCCATCTCCTGCATCATCTCCAAGTCGTACTGGGTGCGCATTCGCAGACGCTGAGCCTCAAGCAGTCGCTGACCCTTCTCCAGTTCGGCCAGGCGTTCCTGAAGCTCGACCTCGATGCTCCCGATCGCCTTACTCATACGCTCGTCGGAGGCCACATAATGTGATGCCGGGAAGACGACCAGCTCGTCGAGAGATCCAATGCGCTCCCCGGTGAGGGGATCCAGAGTGGTGATCGACTCCACCTCATCGCCGAACAGCTCGATACGAACCACGAACTCCTCGTAGGCCGGGTGGAGCTCAATGGTGTCGCCTCGCACCCGGAAGCGACCACGAACCAGATTCATGTCGTTGCGTTCGTACTGCATGTCGACCAGGCGGCTGAGGATCGAACGTTGGTCGTATTCCTCGCCCTTTTGAAGAACAAGCCACTTGCGCCGGTATTCGTCGGGCGAACCCAGTCCGTAGATACACGAGACCGAGGCCACCACGATGGTGTCGCGACGGGTGAGCAGCGCAGAGGTGGCGGAGTGGCGCAGTCGATCGATCTCGTCGTTGACCGAGGAGTCTTTCTCGATGTAGGTGTCGCTCGAGGGCATGTAGGCCTCGGGCTGGTAGTAGTCGTAGTAGCTGACGAAGTACTCCACCCGATTGTTGGGGAAGAACTCCTTGAACTCGTTGGCGAGCTGGGCGGCCAATGACTTGTTGGGGGCGATAACCAGGGTGGGTTTCTGGACGGCTTCGATGGTCCAGGCAATGGTGGCCGACTTGCCCGACCCGGTGATCCCGAGAAGGGTCTGCATCCGCTCTCCGGCCTCGATTGAGCGGCTCAGCTCGGCAATGGCTTTCGGTTGGTCTCCGGCCGGCCGATAGTCGGACACCATCTCAAAATCAGGCACTATTCCACGTTACTCCGGTGGTGTGACACGCCCACCCGACAGTGGCGAGGCTCCTCGACTCCGAGACGACCGCCGGATACAGTCGCCGCAAGTCAATGTCCAACCAGACCCCCACACCGGAACCTGAATCGCGCCTACCGAGCGTTGCTCGTCGGTGGCGACTATCTGTCGCTGCCGCAGCCGTCGTAGTGGTGCCGGGCATCACCGGCTGTTCTGTTTCGATTCCCGATCGACTCTCGAGTAACAGCGCCACCACAGCAATCGACGAGGCCTGGGCCGAGACTGTCGCGGATGTGCCGACGCTGATCTCGGTCGATGTGTTGAGAATTCGCTTTGCGGAAGATCACGACAAACCGGCTTGGTGCGTCGAGGCCGATACCCAGACCTCAGATGATTTGCACTGGGCACACGGTCGACACTGGTGGATTGTCGTCGACGACGGTGGGCTCTCGGCGTCTCCGACGGCCCTATCCTCCTACCCGACGTACTGGGAGGTCGCGTTTAGCCTCTCAGTTGGGGAGATGGGCGGCTAGGCAGCTGCACGGCCGCCGGTATCAGTGCCCGCAGCTAACGAGCGTGTGCGTCGTCCGCTTCCCACCGAGTTGCTGGAAGCGTCTCGATCCAGGCCCAACACCGCTCGACTTCAGCCTGCAGGTCATCGAGGTCGCCGCTGTTATCGATAACGAAGTCGGCCATGGCCTTACGTTCGTCGCGGGATATCTGCGCCTCGATTCGGGCCCGAGCATCCTCGGCGTCAAAGCCTCGGTATTCGACCAATCGGCTGATCGCCACTTCGATCGGGCAATCGACAACAAGCACCGAGGCGGCGCTCCTACGGTCACCCATCACCTTCTCAAGTAGTGGGACGTCCTGGATGACCACGTTGTCGGTTTGAGCCAACTCATCAATCCGAGCAGTCATCTCCTCACGAACCCGAGGATGAATGAGCTCCTCCAGAGCTTGTAGCTCGTCGGCATCGTTGAACACGATGTCAGCCACCGCCTGGCGGTTCAGATCTCCACTCTCCTGGACGATTCCCTCGCCCCAGCGCTCAACCATCGCTTCGAACACCGCCTGACCGGGCTGTTGCAGATCACGAACAATCGCGTCGGCGTCAAGAACCACGGCTCCTCGTTGCCCAAGAGCCTTGGCCACCGTCGACTTTCCAGAGCCGATACCACCCGTCAACGCGATCAAGATCATGCTCGGAGTCTAGTCACGGGTACCGGAGTGGGGCCGACCGACTTGTCTTGTCGATGCAGCTGCAAAGAACTTGGCCCGCATGTCGGGTAATCGCTCAACGTTCCGCCGATCATGCCGATTGTTTGTGTAGGTCATTGACCTCAATCCGTCACGGATTCTGGGTCAAAAGACCTAAATCGTTTAGCACTGGGGCTCACGTCTGCCTCGGTGCCGGCTTACCACGAGAGGACGCTGACCCAGTGCAAGATCGACCCAACCCGAACAGTCGGCGTTCAACCGATCCATCACTCGGCGAAAGCGGCGGTTCGGTTCGACGAACCATCAAGGTGCTCATCGCCGATGATCATCGCATGCTCCGCGAGGGCCTACGCCGCTCCCTTACCGAACTCGGCTTCGACGTCGTGGCTGAAGCCCGCAACGGTGTGGAAGCCGTGGATCTCGCGGCCGCTGTTAGGCCCGACGTCGTTCTGATGGACGTTGCCATGCCCGAGCTCGGTGGCATCGAGGCCACAGCCCAAATCAAGGCTCGACTCCCGGCCACGTACGTCGTCATCCTAACCATGCACGCCGACCAGGATGTTCTCACCGAAGCCATCCGCTCAGGAGCCAACGGCTATCTGGTCAAGGACTGCAGCACCGATGAAATCGCATCGGCCATCGACGCCGTCGTCATTGGTGAAACCGCCCTCTCCCCTCGCTTGGCCGCATCGATGCTGGCCGAGGTGCGAAACCAGGGCTCGTCGTCCCAGACCGAGCGAGTGATCACCCCTCGCGAAGAGGAAGTTCTACAGCTGATTGCCGACGGGTGCTCAACACCCGAGGTAGCCGAGCAGCTCTTCATCAGCCAAAAGACCGTGAAGAACCATCTCGCCTCGATCTACCAGAAGCTCGACGCTCGAGATCGCACCCAGGCCGTCCTCCAGGCCGTCCGGATGGGCATCGTCACCATCAACTGACGTTCAGTTCTCGCGTTAGGGCCAAAGTGGCCGCCGTCAGCGAAATGTAGCCGCCTGGCCACCACAGGTCTGCCACAATCGGCTCATGAATGACGAGCCGACGCATCCTGCTCTAGGCCGCCTTCTCCGACACCGACCGAACGCCGATGCGTTGGCCTTGCTGGGTGGCGACTTGGCCGGGCCCGATGCCACCACGCTCCTGCTAGCGGCGATGTCACAACGGGCGGCGGCCCGCTCGCCGGCTGACGTTCTTCGGGCCTACCAAGAGGATCGGTTTGTTCGACCGTCCGAGATCGACGCAGTTGGTTTGGCGAAGATCCGCTTAGATGCCTTGGAAGCCTTCAGTCCGATGTTTTCGCCGGTGGAGCTGGCGCCCAGCGCGCCGCTGGGATCGCACTCGGTGTTCGCCGGAGTCAACCAGAACAATGTCGTCTCGACCACCCGATTGAATGAGGTGGCGGCCGATCCCACCAATCAATTGGCGTTGGAAGCAGCCGTGAGGCGACGCCGGCAGATCAGCGACGGAGGCTCCCAGAACTCCGACATCAGGCTCTGCGGCGTTGAGCGGGTGACACGAGCGCAGGTCTTCGACGGCTCCCGGTCCTTCGCCCACTTCTTGCTGCTTGGCACCGTTGTGGCCGGGCGGGCCAGGCCGGAGTATGGATTCGAGGTAGCGGCGTTAGTGGCCACCGTGACCAATATCGTCCGCTTCATCGAGATAGCCACTGGCCTCCGGAGCTTTGTCAGCCTTACCGATCTTCAATCACCGGAGGCCGCCGGCCGGATCGCCAGAGCCTTGGCCGATCTGAATATCCACTGCCGACTCGATCCCCATCGAGAAGCCGGACGGCGCTACTACCGGACCGTGTGTTTCAAGGTCGCCGTGGAAGACGGCGATGAATTGGTCGAGGTGGGCGATGGTGGTGACGTCGACTGGACAGCTCAGCTGCTCAGCGACAAACGGGAGCGACTTGTGATCGGCGGCGTTGGTCTCGACCGGCTTTGCGCCGTGGCGACGTCGAAAGGTTCCTAACGTCCGCCGCAGCGGTCGGCCACAGGGCTGGTCCGGCGGCAGGCCACCAGCCACTCATCGTCGGTGTAGGCCAGCGACCAGCCAGGTGCCTCTTCCAACCAGTCTCCCAGTGAGGTGTCGGTCTGCCACAAGACGACGTCGGCCTCATGCCGATCGAGTACGTCGTCATAGGCCACGCCGTACAGCAGCTCAAGGTGGTCGGAGGTCTGCGATACCGGATAGAAGTCAAACCGGTCGTCGATGAACACGTCGGCCTGCGACCCGTATCGGTAGGTCAGATAGTTGCCGACTCCCTCACGGTGGACAACCGTCACGTCGTCCTGGGCGATGAGATCGCGATCGTCAAGGTATTGCACGGCGTCGACCGGATAGCGATCCAACGAAAGACCTGGGCTGACCACCAACGTCACAACAACGGCAAATGTGCCGGCCGCGGCGGCTACGACCGCCCCTCGGGCCAGTGGACCCCGACGGTCGCCGGCTTCGGCTCCCACCAGTCCGGCGAGAGCCGGTGCGATCAGAGCGACGATCACAATGCTGGCCGGCACGATGTTTCGTATGGCCAGAAGGCCGGTGGCGAAGAATCCGAGAGCCGGTAGAAGCTGAGCCCACGGCAGGGAACGTTTGGCCGCCGTCACGATAAGCAAAGCGCCGGCCAAGTAGAGGTACTCGGCCGGGTGATCGAAATTCGGAGGCTCCCACTCGACAACCCGTTCGAGCGCCTCTCCCCTGCCGAGAAGCTGGAATGGGAACCACCAAAGTCGGGGGCCGATCGGGTTGATTCCGCCCAGGGCGATACCGAGCACCACCCAACCGGTGATGACGGCTTCGCGAGCAGGGAACCGGCGCTGATCGAGTAGGGACCCAACGCAAACTGCGCCCATCAGCACGACGGCCAACGGGAAGGAACCGTGGCTGTTTACCCAGATCCACATAGTCGGCAGCAGCACCCAAGGACGCAGGTGCCCCTGCTGCACAAGAAGAAGAATCACCATGCCGACCACAGCGAACATGAATGGACGCGGCGACCAGAATGTTGCTCCCAGCATCAGCGGAAAGAGTGTGAGCAGGATCCTCGTCAACAATTCACGGGCCGGGGTGACAAGGCGCCACACGCCGGCGATCACGGCCCAGGACAAGGCGCCGTGCAAGATTCGAAGGCCGGGCGTTCCGGCCAGCCGGACGGTCCACGAGTAGAGCATCGACGCCAGCCAGCTCTGCACGGTCCACGGATCGCCAGCGAACTGTCTTGAGTACGGGTCGGTGTCGGGGACTCGGCCGGTATCCACCAACAGGTCTCCGGTTGCGAGATGGGTCAGCAGGCTGTTGTCGGAGATGATCCGGGCACCGATCACAAACCCGGCCAGAGCCAGAAGAAGACCGATGCCATTATCCAAGCGGGGTCCAGTGCGCGATCCGGTGGTCACAGCAACGCTCACCTGCCGGTTGAGCTAACCGATCGTCTCAACGATGTTGATCAGGGCCGGGCCGAGGATGACCACAAACAAGGCGGGAAAGATACAGAACACCATCGGGATGAGCATTTTGACCGGCGCCTTCTGAGCCCGCTCCTGAGCAAGCTGGCGACGCTTGATTCGCATTTCGTCGGCCTGCGCTCGCAGCACACGACCGATGCTCACACCAAACTTGTCGGCCTGGATCATCGCCATGACGAAGGAACGAACCTCGGCGATGTCCACTCGTTCCTGTAGCGCCCGCAACGCGTCGGCTCGGGTTGAACCGGCCGACGTCTCACCAAGCACGCGGGCGAACTCATCGGCCAACTCGCCGGGAACGTTGTGGATCACGCGGTCAACGGCCTGTTCGAATCCAAGCCCCGCCTCAACCGAGATCGTGAGCAGATCGAGCACGTCGGGAAGAGCCCGCTGAATCCCCTTCTGCCGCACTTCAACCTTGTTGTTGAGACGACTGTTGGGCAGCACCACCAGGGCCACGGCGCCAAGGGCGGCCAGCACCAGTTTCAACGTGCCCGACAGGTTGACAGGGTTCAGGAAGAAGACCACGATCAACCAAACCGGGATCAAACCGAGAAAGATGATTCGGGTGGCGAGGAAACGTTCAACGGCTGAGGGGGCAAGGATGCCGGCCTGTAGGTGTTTGTGCCGTATCGTCTCAACGTAGTCGGGTGGGTTGAAACGCCGACCGAGCTGGCTGAACGTTTGAAACACCGGGCTGAGGATACGTTCGTGAAGCGGTGCCAGCAGCTCCTGCTCCCGCTGATCCTCAACTTGGAATCCATCGAGTTGACGCAGCGAGGAACGGGCGGCGTTCCGTTCCTCCAGTTGACTCAGAATGAGGAACACACCAAGGCCGAGGGCGATCACCAAGCCGATGACATAGCCCTCGATCGGGATGAGATTCAGCACATCAAGCATCGATCGTTATCACTTTCTTCATCCAGAGCAGACCGACCAAAGCGCTTAGTGTCGCCAGGCCGAGGAGGATGAGTCCGATCGTTCGGGTGAACAGGGTGGTCACATAGTCCGGGTTCATCACATAGAGGACGACGCCCAGACCAGGCGGCATCAACGACAGAATCAGAGCCGACACACGACCTTCAGCGGTTAGTGCGGCCACCTCACGTTTGAGACGCTCACGCTGAACCATGGTTTCGGACACGGTCATCAGCAGTTCGTTGAGGTTACCGCCGACCTCACGCTGAATTCCGATGGCCATAACGGCCCAGCCGAAGTCTTCACTGTCGAGCCTCTCGGCCACACCACCGAGAGCGTCCTCGAGCTCTCGACCAAGCTGAGCCTCGGCCATCGCTCGCCGAAGCTCCTCACCCATCGGGTCGGCGACCTCATGCGACACGGCATCGATGCCCTGAGGCAGCGAATACCCGGCCCGTAGGGTGCCGGCCAGAAGCTGGAGCGTGTCGGGCAACTGCCGTTCAAAAACCCTCAGACGGCGCTGGGCAAGGAACACGACAGCGCCGTAACCAAGCAGCCCGCCGATCAGTCCGGCGATGATGGCGACAAAGATGCTGGTGGTTAGGGTCCAGATCAGCGCCATTAGTATCAGTATTGAGCCGACGAGGAAGAACATTGCTTCGCCGGGGCGGATCGGAAGGTCGGCCCGCTCCAGCAACGATTCCACTCGGGTTAGGAAGCCTTGACGTTGGGCGAAATTCTCGGTGAAGTCAACGGCTCGCTGGAGAAGCTCGGTCTGAACCAGCATGTCGCGAACTTCTTCGTCGTCGACATCCTTGCCCTCGGCGTAACGGGCGAGCACTCGGTCGAGCTGGTTGTCGCCACCACCGAACATCGAGGCCAGTGACCAGACGCCCATCGAGATCCCGAGGAACGCCAGTCCGACCGAAGCGTAGAGAACCCACGATGCTCCGAGGAAGGCGAAACGACTGGTCTCCACCTCAGGGAGCGGTTCAAGCTGAAGAATTGTGGTGGTCTCAAGGTCCCGGGCGTAGCTGAGCAGCCGGGTTTGATCGCCGATGGTCAGGCTCAGATTCACCCTGTCCTGGCCAAGCGCTTCCGGATCGGGAGCGATGTCACGGAAGCTGATGAGAAGGCGTTCGGACGCGACCGACACTGCTTCAGTGACCGCAGCAGGGATCTCTTCCTTGGATGCCGCTGCGGTGCTTGTACCACCGACAGTCGAGATAAGGTCGCCGACACCGGAAGTCGCCGTCTCGACGTTGACCGTGATCAGCTGGGCTGAGTTCTGAACCAGACTGGCGCCGGCTGCCGCCACGCCGCCGGTCGAACCGATATCGGAACCGCCTGCTACCAACACGACGGAGCGAACCACATTGCTGGATTGGATTCCGCTGCGATTGAACATCTGCCCGGCGGCCGCAACACCATCAATGATGGCTGCTCCCTGATCCGAGGTCATTTGCTGGAGTGCGATGTCGAAACGTTCCAGCGACGAGGTCAAAGAAATCTCGGTGTCGACGGACCGACCGGCTGTTATCAGACCGAATCGTGATCCGGCCGGGAGGTCCTCGGCTGCCTGCAGAATGGCCCTGGAGATCGTGACGAGCTCGCCGGCGGCGGCATTTCGACGATCAACGTCAACCACAAACACCACCTCGACCGGCCAACCAGCCTCGGTGGTTGTGGTGACGGCCTCGGCTTGAAGCTGTTCGCCCATCTGCTCGAGTTTGACGTCGCCGAGCTGAACATCCTGCCCGTTCGACAACACGGCAAGTTCGACAACGGTGTCGCGAGCGTCGACGTAGGTGACGATCGGCGGTCCTTCAGCCGAAGACTGCGCGGCGGCAGGAATGATTCCGGCGAGCAGGACCGTCATGATGACGATCAAGCTGAACGAAAGTTGTCGGCGCATCACCGGAGGCGACCTTTGCTCGTCGGGTCGGCGCCACCAGGCGAGAACATTTCCGGCCCAAGACGAATCCCGTTGTCGGCCAACTTCTCGGAGAACTTGGGGCGAACGCCGGTTGGCTTCAACTGGCCGCGGAACCGGCCCTGATCGTCGACGCCAGCAGAGAAGTCGAACAGGAAGACATCCTGCAGCGTGATGATGTCACCTTCCATGCCTGCCACCTCGGTGATGTGGGTAATGCGGCGAGTGCCGTCACGAAGACGCTGCAGCTGCACAACACAATCGACCGCCGAAGAGATCTGCTCACGGATGGCTCGAACCGGGAGGTCGTAGCCGGCCATCAGCACCAGGGTTTCAAGCCTGGCCAGCGAGTCACGTGGCGAGTTGGCGTGCAGCGTGGTTAGCGAGCCGTCGTGGCCCGTGTTCATCGCCTGGAGCATGTCGAGCGCTTCGCCGGAACGACACTCCCCGACCACAATGCGGTCGGGGCGCATACGCAGGGTGTTTTTCACCAGATCACGAATGGTGATCTCACCCTTACCTTCGATGTTCGGGGGCCGGGTTTCCAGCGAAAGCACATGCTGCTGGTTGAGCTGAAGTTCCTTGGCGTCCTCAACAGTGATGATTCGTTCACCGTCGGGAATGAACGACGACAAGACATTCAGCGTCGTTGTCTTACCGGTACCGGTACCTCCGGATACCACCACATTCAGTTTGCCCACGATGCAGGCCTGCAGGAAGCGGGCTGCGTGAACACTCAAGGTACCGAAGCGAATGAGATCGTCGATCTGCAACGGGTCGGCGGAGAACTTTCGGATGGTAAGGAACGGTCCGCCGATCGCCAGCGGAGCAATCACGGCGTTAACACGAGACCCGTCAGGGAGGCGGGCATCGCAGAGCGGCGACGACTCATCGATGCGGCGGCCGACCTGCGCCACGATCTTGTCGATGATGCGCCGCAGGTGAAGGTCGTCGACGAAGGTGACGTCTTCAACCGACAGCTTGCCGTTGCGTTCCACGAAAATCTGATCCGGGCCATTGCACATGACTTCGGATACGTCCTCGTCCCGCAGCAGCTTGTCGATCGGGCCGTATCCCAGGATGTCGTCGGAGACGTCCTGGATTATCTGGGCTTTGTCGGCGGCCGAGATCGGCGTGCGTTCCTGAGCAAGGGCCGCCTGAAGCGCATCCCGCACCTTGTTTCGCAGCTCGTCTTCCGACAGCCGCTTGTCGTACAGGATGGGCCCGAGTTCCTCGATGAGGGCACCATGAATCCGATGCCGCAGTTCGTCGAGGCCACGGTTACGGCCGATCGGGTCGCCGGCGGCCGGTGTTGGGCCATCATTCAGCCGTTCATATAGCGACATTTCAGACTCCTCAATTCAAACAAGATGACCAGGCCGCCGGCCTAGCCAAAGAACTTCCTAAGGCCCTGTGAAGGTGCCGGTTCGGCTGCAGCCTCGCCATCGAGAAAGGTCGACGCCAGCTGTTCGAAGGCCCGGGCGACGCCCGACTTGGGTGCGGACAGCACAACCGGGGACCCTTTGTTCACCGAGATCGGGACAACAATGTCGGACGGCACGTGAGCCGCCGCGATCACACCAAGGGTTCGCTCAACCTCGGCCAGGTCGAGCTTCACCTTGGAATCGGACCGGTTAAGAACGATATGAATGCTCTCGTTGGGAATGTTCAGCAACGCCAGCGTGCTCAAGCCGATCTTCACGTTCTTGATATTCGGGATGTCGAGGCCGGCCACCAGGATGATTTGATCGCTCGCCTCGATCACGTTGAGCACCACCTCGTTGAAGATGGCGGGCAGGTCTACGATCACATGACCGGCGAAGGTCCTCACCAACTCGATAAGGCGGGCCATCTGGGGTCCTGTGATCTGGTCGGCAAACGTGGGCTCGGCCGGGGCAGCCAATACTTTCAATCCCGACGGCTCGTGAACCGTCATCATGGAGTCGATCATGTCGGCGTCGAGCTGATCGAGTTGGGACACGGCGTCGATGACCGTGGATTCGGGATGAAGCTTGAGCATCACGGCCACGTCGCCGAACTGCAGATGTCCGTCGATCAACGCAACCGGCTTCTTGGATCGTTTCGCCAGTGAAACAGCGAGATTTGTTGCCGTTACCGACTTCCCCGAACCGCCTTTGGTGGAGAATACGGTGATTACACGGCCCACCTCATCAGGGAGGCCGTCTCCCATATCAGATGAGCCGGAGAAGCTGACGAGTTCATCGGCGCTGGGCAGATTCTCGGCAATACGGTCCACTGTCTCGATCAACTGGGCCTGATCAATCGGGGCCGAGATCACGTCCTTGACCCCGACGCGCAGCGCCTTGTGTAGAAGCTGGGTGGTTAGTTCGGAGGTGACCAGAACGGTGGCCACATTGGGGTAACGCCGGCCCCAAACCTCGATCGTGTCGAAGTCTTCCTGCCGGGCGCACGACGGGCCGAGAACGACCACGCAGGCGCCGCCGGCTTGGAGATGGGATTCCAGCTCTTCCAGCGAGTAGGCGGTCTCCACCGAGCCCTCGAACAAACCAACGAGGTAGTCCCGTACCGCTTGATCGGAGTCGACGACGGCAACGCCGGCGCCGGCAGCAAGGCGATGCTCCGTTTCGAACGTATTCTCCTCGAAGCTCTGACCGACATCCAGGCCGTCAAAGCTCGAGAAGTCGTACTGGGTCATTGGTCGGTACCGCCCTCTCCTGTTTGTGTCGCATCGGCTTCGGTTCCCGTGCCGTCACCCTCGGTGCCCGGATCAACCGGGTCCTCGGTAGGCACTGCGTCATCGGCTCCCCCTTCACCAGCGCCCGAGTCCGGCGTTGGTGTGCCCGGGGTCGGTGCGGCGGTCCCGCTGCTCGGTGTGGTTCCGATTCGGTCTTCGCCATCGAAGGCCACCTCGCCGGGGACGGCGGTGGGATCAACGATGTTCTCAAAGCCCTGGTACGGGGTCAGACGGTTGATGTCCTCACCGGGCAGAACCTGAGTCGTCGGGTCGAGCGGCAGGAGCGGACGAGGTTCGTAGTCCTTCGGCACCAGCGAGAGATAGAGCGAGTTGGCGTCAACGTTCAGAATGACCATGGCCGCTTCCGGCGGCACCTTCAGCGTGATCAGACCGCGAACCTGAGTTTGTTCGGCCTGGTCCTCGGCGTTGGGGTCTTGACCAAGATCGGGGATCAGCGCCGATCCGACAGCCAGAACCTCGGCCTTTTGATACACCATTCGAGCATCGACCGGGAACACCTCGGAGATGATGGGACGAACCGAATCGTTTTCGGAGAGGTTGGTGGCCAGCTCGGCCGTGGCCTGGGTGGTCAGATCAATGGGGGGATCGTTCTCGAAGAACGGGGTCTCCCACTCCCTGACGGTCATGACGTTCACAAAGTCGCCCGGTTCGATGAGGTAGGCCGCTCCGCGGGTCTGGTCGACACTGATGGTCACCGTTACCAGGCCGGTCTCCTCCAACCGATCGGTGATGCCGGTGTTGACGATCTCGGACGAGACAAAGGTCCCCGAGACGATCGGCATGTTCGGTTGAATGTCGATCACAGCCACTAGGCCGGCCAGCTCTGTGCCGGGATCGGCCACCGACGTGGCCGGGCGAAGCTTCTGAGCCACCAGTTCGGTCCCGATCAAACCCTGGTCAAGGGCGACCTCAACCGGGGTTCCCTTGGGAACCACCGCCCTGGCCACCCAAACCTCGACCGGGGCACCAGCCTCGTTGGCGCCGGTCTCGGCGTTCCTGACGTAGTTAAGCAGGCCGACGGCAGCAAGGGCACCTAGAGCAACCGCCACTATCAGAATCAGCGTCCGTCGTGCGCTCACGACAATCTCCTCGTTCAAATGGCAGGTGGATCCTGCCTCGCGTACTTGAGGTTCTTGTCGGCGGGTTTTGTGGCCTTGCTTAGCAATTAGACCAAATCGGCGCGGCTTGCCCCAAAGAGTTGGACCCGGGACGCGAATCAGGCCACCCGAAGGTGACCTGATTCTTACATTCTACGTTCCGATCTGGAGGCCGTAGGGCCTCTCGATCAGTGGCTTCTTGGGCCGTACTTAGGCTTCGGCTGGAGGCTCGGTGGCCTCAGCAGCAACCTCAGGGGCAGCGGCGTCAGACGCAGGAGACTCTGGGGCTTCCGCGGCCGGAGCACCTTCAGGGGTGCCTCCGTCTTCGAGCTCGGCGTAGTACTCAGCCCAGGCCGCCTCAACGTCGGGGTCGACCTCGGACGGACCGATGTAGTTACCCTCATCGTCGAACGCGTGCTCACCGAAGTGCTCCTGGTACTCCTGAGCGACCACGCCGCCTTCGGCAGCCTGCTTGATCGACAGGCTGATGCGGCGACGCTGCAGGTCGATGTCGATGATCTTGACCCACAGTTCCTCGCCGGGGGTGACCACCTGCTCGGGCAGGTCGATGTGGTGAGCCGACATCTCGGAGATGTGGACCAGACCCTCGATGCCGTCGCCGACCTGAACAAACGAGCCGAACGGCACGAGCTTCGTGACTCGGCCGTAAACCAGCTCGCCAACACGGTGGCTCGTGGCGAATTCCTGCCACGGGTCCTGCTGGGTGGCCTTGAGCGAGAGGCTGATGCGCTCCCGATCGAGATCGACCTCAAGAACCTGGACGGTGACCTCATCGCCGACGGAGACAACCGAACCGGGATGATCAACGTGCTTCCAAGACAGCTCGGAGACGTGAATGAGGCCGTCCATGCCGCCAAGGTCGACGAAGGCACCGAAGTTGACGACCGACGAAACCACACCGGAGCGAACCTCGCCCGGGGTGAGGTTGGTGAGGAAGTCTTCGCGCTGTTCCTTCTGGGTCTCTTCCAAGTAGGCCCGACGGGAGAGAACCACGTTGTTGCGGTTCTTGTCGAGCTCGATGATCTTGGCTTCGAGTGTGCGGCCGATGTAGGGCTGCAGGTCGCGGACTCGTCGCAACTCGACCAGCGACGCCGGAAGGAAGCCCCGGAGACCGATGTCGAGAATCAGGCCGCCTTTGACAACCTCGATGACCGGGCCGGAAACCATACCTTCGCGCTCTTTGATCGCTTCGATGGTTCCCCAGGCTCGTTCGTACTGAGCACGTTTCTTCGAAAGAAGCAGTCGGCCTTCTTTGTCTTCCTTCTGGAGGACAAGGGCTTCGACCTCATCGCCGACCGAGACAAGTTCGCCTGGGTCGACGTCGTTGCGAATGGAAAGCTCGCGTGAGGGAATCACGCCTTCGCTCTTGTAGCCGATGTCGACGAGAACCTCGTCGCGATCGACTCGAACGACGGTGCCGTTGACCAGCTGGCCGTCGTCGACCATCACCATCGATGCGGCATAGGCGTCATCAAGAGAGCCATCGAGGTCGTTGGCCACGATCTGGCGTGGAACGTAGACATCCTCACCCATGGACTCGTCCATCGATTGGTCCATGGTCTCGGGAGCTGCGGGTTCCTCAGCTGGCGGGGTGTCGGTCATGGTTGCTGCTTCAGTACTTACTTCGGCGGTGGACACGTTATAGGGGACACTTTCTAATCGTCGTTGGCGCCGACGGATGGGGGCTCAGAGACCCGGGTAACGATCGTGATCGGACGAAATCCGGAGGACGATCATCGCGGGGCTGTGAAACCCACACGAAGGGCACACTAACGAGGGCGGGACGTTCCCGACCAGGGACCAGGCTACCGGGATGGACGGGTGATCCTGCGCCTTGCCGAAAATGGACGGGACAAAGGCGGAGCGGACCCTGATCAGGCGGGCCTGTTGGCAACAAGCAGAAACTCTTCGCAGTCGATCGACGGCTCATGAGGCCCGTAGCCTCCAGGGGTTACGCCATAAACGCCAACGGCCGACAGACCAACAACACGAGCCATGAGCCGCAGCTCTCTCGGTGTGTAGCACGTGGTCCAAAGTTCGGCCGATTCGGAGCGACCGTCGGCGTCCATGATCGAAGTCCATTCATGGTGGACCCCCGACGCGGCATCAAACGAGTCGGGCGGTGCCCCATCGGGAGCGCTGACGCTGGGGCGGGTCGGATCAGTATGGCGGACCTGAAAGTATGACGAGAACGCTGAGGCGACCACCCGGCCTCCCGGTCTGGCTGCGGCCGTGATCGCGGCCAGGATCGGCTCGTCCAGCTCCAGGTCGGTTCCAAGGCCATCGGCCGCAGCCGGGCCGCCGGTCAACCCAAAGGCTCCCTGACACAGCGAGATCACAAGATCGAATGAGCCAGGCTCAACGTCGGTGACCTCGCCGAGGCGGCGGGCGTCACCTCGCACGAATCGGCAGTTGTCGAGGTTGGCGGCCTCGGCAGCCGTGGTGGCGAGATCAATAAAGGTGGCGGAGATGTCCACGCCGGTTACGTCGAACCCCCTCCGTGCGAATTCGAGGCTGTGGCGACCAGGTCCGCAACCAATATCGAGTACCCGGCCCCCCGAGAGACCGGTGATAGCGCAGATCGCCTCCACCTCCTGGGTTGTGCCCTTGGTGAAGGAGTAGCGCAGGTAGGCCGAACCGAGATGATCGGCAAGGCTCTCAAACCAATGCTCGTTCGGGCTCTCGCTGCTCACGATCGATCCACCATCCGAACAGGTCTACCAAACGGCAACTGAATCGAACAACCGATTATCGGGCGATCTCGTGGGCTAGCGGAAGACGTGTGTACCCCACCAGCCCGACTCATCGTGGTAAAAGCCGATCCCGACAATGGTCCACTCCGGTTTGGTCATGTTTCGGTAGTGACCAGGACTGTTGATCCACATGTCGTGGAATTTGGCCGCCGCCTCACTTGGCGTCATCTGATCGGCGCTGTACCACACGATGTTCTCGCTCCACCGGGCGGAGCTGTGCCGGAAGCCGTTCTCGCGCATGTTCTGGGACCACGAGCGAGCGAACGCTGACATCTCGGCATCCGACATCTCAAGCGTTCCCAGACCCAACGAGCGTCGAAGCTCATTAAGCAGTTGCAGCGATGCCTGCTCGGCTTGGCCGAGGTTGTCGCCGGTCGCCACGGTGGTTGACGTGGTCGTCGGAGCGGCCGTAGTTGAAACCGTCGTCGGGGGAGCCGTGGTGGAGGCAGCAGTCGTCGGAGTAGCCGTGGTCGAAGGGGCGCTGGTGACCTTGCTGGTTGCCGTCGAGCTGGCAGTCGACGACGTCGTTGTTGAAGTTGATGATGATGCGGCCGGTTGGGACGTGACCGTGGTTGACTGGCGGGTTTCGTCAGTCTGGTTAACGGCATCCGATGGCGGCACCTCGACCCGCAACACATCTCCCGAGCCCACCGATTCGATGCTGACATCAGCGCCAGGCTCAACAACTTCCGAAGCCGTCGATGGGACGGTCGGTGTCCCAAGGTCCTCCGCCGCACTGGTGCTATCACCATCGCTGCATCCGGACACGCCAAGCACCAACACCATAAGCGCCGGCGCCAACAAGCCTTCCGTCACTCCCCTTTGGCTTCGACCCACATTGGCCATGACCCGCTCCCAACATCCCAGCGGGGGACCCGCTGCCAAAAAACCCGTCCCGCCTCACGGCGATTCGATAGTTGAGAGTAGAAGCAGTTGGTAGAACGTCGGGAGCGGTTGGCCAAACCTTGGTGGACCGTTGGCCTGGAACTAGCGCACTAACCCTTGGCCGCGGCCCATGTCGGCCCAAATGCGAGATTGACCTCCAACGGGACCCGCAGGTCGAAGGCTCCGCGCATCTCGGCCAGCACGAGATCGGTCATCTTGTCCTTCTCGTGGGGCGGGACCTCAAGAATCACTTCATCGTGAACTTGAAGAATTAGTCGGCTGGCGAAACCACCGTCAAGAAGTGAGCGGTGCAGCCGTACCAGGGCAACCTTGAAGATGTCAGCCGCGAGTCCCTGAATCCCGGCGTTCATGGCCTGACGTTCGCCCGCCTGGCGCAGGTTCCGATTGTCGCTCAGCAACTCAGGGATTGCCCGCCGCCGCCCGAACAACGTCTCGGTGTAGCCCCGGTTCCGGGCCTCAGTGACAGTTGACGTCATGTAGTCCTTGACCGCCGGGAACCCGACGAAGTAGGCGTCGAGGATCTCCTGAGCCTCCCGGGTTGGGATCCCCAACCGTTGGCCGAGCCCATAGGCCTCCATGCCGTAGGCCAACCCGTAGGACACCATCTTGGCCTTGCTTCGCTGATCCACCGACACATCGTCGGCGTCAACGTCGAACACCCGGGCCGCGGTGATGGCATGAATGTCATCGCCGGCGGTAAAGGCCTCAACCAAACCAGGGTCGTCGGCGAGATGGGCGATACAGCGAAGCTCGATTTGGTTGTAGTCGGCAATCAGTAGCTCATAGCCGTCGGGGGCGATGAACGCCTGACGGAAACTTCGGCCCAGCTCACTGCGAACGGGGATGTTGTGGAGGTTGGGGTTCTCCGATGAAAGTCGGCCGGTGCGGGCCACCGTCTGGTTGAATGTGGCGTGGATCCGGCCGTCATCAGCCACTGCGTCGAGCAACGGTTGGCCGTAGGTCGAACGGAGTTTCTCAACCTCGCGGTACCGAAGAAGATGATCGACGATCGGATGTTCTCCCGAGAGCTTCTCGAGTGTGGCCTGGTCGGTGGAGTAGCCGGTCTTGGTCTTCTTCTGCGGCGTGAGCTCCAACTTCTCGAACAGGATCTCCCGCAGCTTCTTGGTGGAGTTCACATTGAACTCCTCGCCGGCGTCGTCCTGGATGGCGGCGGCGAGCGACGACGCCTCGGCGGTCATCTCATCGTTCAGCGAACCAAGCTCGTCACGATCGACCGCCACCCCGGTGTGCTCCATGTGGGCCAACACGGCAACCAGCGGAACTTCTACATCTTGGTTGAGTCTCGTCAGGCCTTGCTCTTCGATCTCAGCAGAAAGGCGCGGAGCCAGAACAGCGGCTGCCGCGGCGGCCAGAGCTGTCTCCTGGGCCGGGGTGAGAGACTGCTCACCAAAGTCGAGTTGCCCCTCCGGGACCACCGCCCCTTCGGGCATCTCGTAGTCGGTATACGTCGGCAACAATGCCTCATACGGATAGGAGTTACCGGCCGGGTCGAGCAGGTAGGCGGCCAGCGACGTGTCGAGGCTGAGCCCCGGCACGTGGCACTCGAGGTCGAGAAGGGCGCGAAGGATCGGCTTGGCGTCGTGAGCTTGTATGCCGGGCCCGTCCTGCGAGAACAACGCTCGCAGCCGATCGAGCACTGGTGAGGCGGCCACCGTTTCGGCGGGCAGCCAAACAACTGGAAGCGGCATGTCGTCATCACCGCCTGCCGCGGTCAAGGCCAAGCCACCGAAACCTCCGGCCGCCTCCGGCAACAAAGCGGCCACAGACACCGGCGCCGAGCCCTGCGCCATTGAATCCAGGATGTCGGCGGCTTCGTCAATTGACGGGGCGGTCAGCGAGGTTGAGAGCGCGACCTTTGAGGAGGCCGAGGCTGACCCTCCGGTGGAGGCGAACGCCTCCTCCAGGCGGCCAAGCATCGTTCGGAACTCCAGGAAGTCGAACAGTTTCCTGACTTCATCACGATCATACGGCTCGATGCCGAGCAGCTCTTCGGGCTCGACGCCGAGATCAACGTCTCGAAGCAGCTCCATCACCACCGCATTGATACGTACGAGGTCCTCCGCGTTCGAGAGGTTCTCCCGCAGTTTGGGCGTCTGCTCATCAACGTGGGCGAAGATGCCATCGATGTCGCCGTACTTGGCCAGCAGTTTGGCCGCCGTCTTCTCCCCTACCCCTGGCACCCCGGGAAGGTTGTCGGAGTTGTCGCCCCGCATGGCCGCATACTGCACGTACTTCGATGGCGGCACACCGGTGCGTTCCAGAATGCCGGCCTCGTCGTACACCGCGTAATCGCTCACACCACGCTTGTTGTAAACCACCTTGATATGGGGGTCTTCGACCAGTTGATAGCTGTCGCGGTCGCCGGTCACCAGCAGCACATCAATTCCATCGGCGGCGGCCCGGGTGGCCAGTGTGGCCAAGATGTCATCGGCCTCAACCCCCACCTGTTCGAGCTGACGCAGGTTCAGTGCATCAAGCACCTCGCGAACCAAGCCCATCTGTTGTTTGAGGATGTCGGGAGCGGCCGAACGGTTGGCTTTGTAGGTTTCAACCTGCTCGTGGCGAAACGTCGGCTCGGGGCGGTCGAAAGCGACTGCTACGCCGTCGGGCTGATGATCGCGGATCAGGTTGATCAGCATCGATGTGAAGCCGAATACCGCGTTGGTGATCTGGCCGCTGGCGGTTCCCAAATCCTGCGGTAGGGCGTGGAAGGCCCGGTAGGTCAGCGAGTTCCCGTCTATCAGCATCAACGTCGGCATCAACTTGGAGCCTATATTCTCGGCGACGTGGTCACCAGGGTTTGGCCGGAACGGTCGGATATTGCCGGATTTAATACTGGCGGACTTAAGGCGTGAGTTCGCCGTCGATCACTCGTTGCGCCACTTGACGCATCTGTGATCGACCACTCATCGCCGTTTGCTGGAGGAACCGAAAGGCCTGATTCTCGCTCATCTCATGCTCGTCCATAAGGATGCCCTTCGCCCGATCAACGATCTTGCGGGTCTCAAGCTGGTCGGTGAGAGCCTCGGTCTGCTCCGACAGGGCCGCCAGTTCGCGGAAGCGGGCGACCGCCAACTCGATGGTCGGCACAAGATCGGTCTGCTGGTAGGGCTTCACCAAGTAGGCCAAAGCGCCGGCCTCGGTGGCCTGTTCAATCAGATCGCGTTGGGAGAAGGCGGTGAGGATCACAACTGCGCAAACACGACCGGCCACGATCTGACGGGCGGCCTCCAACCCGTCCATCTCGGGCATCTTGATGTCGAGGATTGCGACGTCAGGTTTCAACGTCTGCGCAAGCTCAACCGCAGCCACACCGTCAGAGGCTTCGCCGACAACCTCGTACCCCTCCTCGATCAACGCCTCTCGGAGATCCAACCGGATCAGCGGCTCGTCCTCGGCCAAAATAACTCGTTTTGCCACCACGTCGGCTACCTCCCCGTTCGTTCCTGTCAACTGTTCCGTCTTATTTCGTGAACTCGTCAAGCAGCTGGTCCTGAAGCTCCTCAAGCTTGTGAACCCGCTTCATCATCGACTCACGATTTCGCCGCAACGCTCCTACCGCCTTGGCCGCATCACGATGCTCGGCCGCCGCCAGCGGCGTCTCCGACACCAGAGCCCGAAGCCGGGAGTCTTCGGCTTCGTCGGAAACCTGTTGAAGCTGTTCGTCGATAATTTTGAGATCCTCCCGTAGGCGTCGCAACTCGTCGGAAACCGACGTAAGGCGCTTTTCAATGGACGGACGGAACACACAGCCTCCTGGACCGACCGGGCGGCATCGTCGAACGCGGCGTGCCACATCAACTCGACCGATTCGCCGAACAGCAACACGCCGCCCCGATAATCATCCACCTTCGGTCGGAGCGAATTGAGTGCCCGGGGTGGGAGTCGAACCCACACGCCCTTTCGGACAGCGGATTTTGAATCCGCCGCGTCTGCCATTCCGCCACCCGGGCCTATAGCGATTGCCGTCGGCTATGACCGGCAGTCGAATTTGTGGTTTCCAGGAAACCCGTTGCGGCTGAACACCTGGCGGGGTGACCTCGGCGCCTATTGATCATACAAGCGACGATGAGTAATGGCGTGGACTTATCCGCCTTACAGAAGCTTCCAACGAACGGTAACGTTCTGGGTGCGGCGGTGGTCTGAATTGTTAATGACTGCGGTGATGATTGCCTTCACGTTTCCGGGACAAGGGTCCCAAGCGCCCGGCATGGGATCGGCTTGGGTCGACCATCCGAGTTGGGAGCTTGTCGACGAAGCATCCGAAGCGTCGGGGCGAGACGTAAAACATCTGTTGCTGGACGCCGACGCCGATGAGCTCCGTGAGACTCGAAACTCGCAGCTGTCCACCTACGTGCTCAGCATGGTTGTGCTCGATGCGGTCGAGCGAACCGGTTTGGCTCCCGCATTCCACGCCGGCCACAGTCTCGGTGAATACTCGGCGTTAACAGCCGCCGGTGTGATCAGTGTGTCGGCCGGTGTGCAGCTGGTCACCGAGCGGGGCGATGCCATGCAGGATGCCGCCGACAGTACGGATGGCACAATGGCTGCGGTGCTGGGCCTCGATGACGAGAAGGTCGACTTGGCTTGCCGCCGTACTGACGGTGAGGTTTGGGTCGCCAACTACAACTCAGCAGGCCAGGTGGTGATCGCGGGTGACCCCGAGGCGATCTCGCGGGCCGGCGAGGTGGCCAAGGAGCTGGGGGCGAAACGGGTGATGCCGATCAACGTCGGCGGGGCGTTCCACACGCCGTTTATGTCCCCGGCCCGGGATCGGCTCCGAAAAGCTCTGGCCGAGGTCGAGTTTCGGGCTCCCGGTCGCCCGGTGTACGCCAACGTCGATGCGCTACCTCACGACGATGCAGTCGGCTGGCCCGGTTTGCTCGGCGCGCAGCTGACGAGCCCGGTGATGTGGCGCCACACGCTGCACGCGATGAGCGAGGCCGGCGTAACCGTCTTTCTTGAACTTGGGCCCGGTACAACCCTCACCGGCTTGGTGAAGCGGACGTTGAAAGGCACCGGTGCCACTTCCATATCGGTTAACACCCCGGCCGACGTTGACGCGCTCCTCGACAGCTTGTCGGGCGCGTCACAGTCGGAGGGTGTGGCCGAAGGGGAACGTCTTTATGCCATCGAGCGTCTCATCGTCAGTCCCTCAACCGGAGTGTTCGCGCCCGCAAACGGACTTGACAACGGCCAGAACATTGTTCGCGGCCAGGTAGTGGGCACGGTCGGCGATACTGCCGTACGATCGGCATTCGAAGGCAACCTGCAGGGCCTCCTGGCTTTGGCCGGTGAACGTGTTACCACATCACAACCTCTGGCCTGGCTCCGCAGTGCCACCCTGGGAACTCCCTGATTCGAACACCCAGCAGGCAGTTCACAAACAATCAAGTTCGACAGCATCGCTAGCAAGGAATCCGTACATGTCCGGCACCGAATCATCGCCAACAGATTCTTCATCATCAGCCGGGGTGGGCCCGTGGGGTTTCAAGATCTCCGGAATCGGCACCGCCTTGCCCGACAAGGTTCTTACCAACGACGACCTTACGGCTTGGATGGACACCACCGATGAGTGGATTCGGGAACGTACCGGCATCGGGGAACGACGCCTCGGCGGCACCACGTCGGGCCTGGCCCTGGAGGCCGCCCAGAAAGCTCTGGATGACGCCAACACCGATCCAAGCGAGATCGAGCAGGTCATCCTGGCCACAACCTCACCCGACTACATGCTGCCCGGCACCGCTCCTGCGGTGGCCCACGAATTGGGCATCACCTGCGGAGCGTTCGATCTCCAGGCGGCGTGTTCCGGCTGGGTATACGGACTCGTGATGGCCAACGGCCTTCTGGCTCAAGGCATGAAGAAGATCCTCGTCATCGGAGCCGAGACGCTCGATCGGATGACCGACTATCACGACCGTGGCACCGGGATCCTGTTCGGGAACGGCGCCGGAGCGGCCGTTGTGGAAGCCGACAACAGCGGCAGCGGTCAGCTGTTGGCCTGGGATCTAGGAGCCAACGGCAAACACGTTCACATTCTGTACTCCGAACACGGCGAGAAGCTGATGAAGATGGACGGCCGGGAGGTCTTCCGCCAAGCTGTAACCGTTATCCAGCAGTCGGCACGAATCACGCTTGAGCGTGCAGGGCTCACCGTCGACGACATCGACTTGGTGGTGCCGCATCAGGCCAACGTACGGATCGTCGAGTCGGCATGGAAGAAGCTGGGCTTCTCCATGGACAAAACCGCCATGGTGCTCGAGCACACCGGCAATACGTCGGCGGCCTCGATTCCTCTCGCTCTCAAAGACGCCCAACTCAAGGGCCGGGTCCAACCCGGGAAGACAATTATGTTCATCGGCTTCGGCGCAGGAATGACGTGGGCCAGTGCAATCGTCCGATGGGGAGACAAGTAAAGGATGAGTAGCGACGTGAGCGATAGCTCTGCGGCAGAAACATCGGTAGGCCGAGTGGCCTTTGTAACCGGTGGAACCCGCGGCATCGGTTTGGCCAGCGCAAGGGCGTTGGCCGCGGCCGGCCACACCGTGGTGGTTGGATCGAGATCAAAGCCGGAAGACCTGGACCCCGGTCTCACCTGGGTGCAGTGCGACATCACCGACGACGAGTCGATCAACGGTGCGTTCGACGAGATTGAGAACACCGTCGGCCCAGCCACCATCGTGGTGGCCAACGCCGGCATCACCAAAGACATGCTGGTGCTGAGGATGAAGGAGGACGACTTCTCCTCCGTTGTCGATGCAAACCTGACCGGCGCATTCAGGGTGGCCAAACGGGCCGTGAAGCCGATGATGAAGGCCCGGTGGGGCCGCATCGTCCTGATGTCTTCAGTAGTTGGCGCTCTGGGTCAAGCCGGCCAAGCCAACTATTCGGCGTCCAAGGCCGGATTGGTCGGCCTCGGCCGATCGCTGGCCCGTGAGTTCGCGTCCCGAGGGATCACCGTCAACCTCGTGGCACCAGGTCCGATCGAAACCGACATGCTCGCCGCGGCCGGTGAGAAGGCGATCGAAGCGATGGTCGAAGCGGTTCCCGTCGGTCGAGTTGGTCAGCCGGAGGACGTCGCGGCTGCCGTTAGGTTCTTGTCATCCGAACAGGCCGGCTATATCACCGGAGTCACCATCCCCGTAGATGGTGGCCTGGGGATGGGTGGCGGTTTCGGAGGCTAGGTTTCCAAGGCTGGATCGTGAACATGAACGCTCCGGCAGGAAATGAAAAGTGCCACGGTCGGAGGCCGAGGTACCGCGTTACCACCGCGTTAACGTAAGTAACAGTCTGGGCGGCCGACGGCCACAACCAAGCCCAGTAAGACGGTTCCAGGAGGAACAAAAAGTGAGTGATGATTCGAAGTTCGAGGCATTCCAGAAGTGCGCCGTCGAGGTGCTCTCGGTGGAAGCCGACAAGGTGACCCGAGAGGCTCGCTTTGCCGAGGATCTCGATGCCGACAGCCTCGACCTGGTCGAGTTGGTCATGGCCCTCGAAGAGGAGTTCGGCGTCTCGGTCGAAGAGGAAGAACTTGAGGGCATCGAGACCGTCGGTGCTGCCTACGATCTGGTCGTAGGAAAGATCTAATGGAGCGGGCGGTCGCCGTCACCGGCGTAGGGGTCGTTGCCCCGTGCGGCATCGGTTCGGACGCGTTCTGGGAGGGTCTCCTCAGCCAGCCGGCCGACGGCGACCGCGTCTTTCCCGATTGGGATCCGTCGCCATGGTTCGATAATCCGAAGGAAGCTCGACGGGCTGACCGGTTCACCCAATACGCCCTGGCGGCAACAGCCGAGGCGCTGGAGCAGGCGGGCGAACTGACAGCCGACCCGTCCCGGATGGGGGTGATGATCGGCACCGGCATCGGTGGAATCCGTACCAATGAGGAACAGATCATCATCCGCCACGAGAAGGGCAGTCGCCGGGTCTCCCCGTTTCTGATTCCGATGATGATGCCGAATGCGGCCGCCGCCAGTGCGTCGATGCGCTACGGCTTCGAGGGGCCGTGTGAGGCGATCGTTACCGCTTGCGCTGCCGGCACTCATTCCATCGGAGCGGCGCTCAACGCCATTCGTTATGGCCGATGTGATGTGATGCTGGCCGGCGGTAGCGAAGCGCCCACCTGCCCCACCGCTCTGGCCGGTTTCGGCAATATGACCGCCTTGTCGAACACAGGTGAGTCACGTCCGTTCGACGAGCGTCGCAACGGCTTTGTCATCGCCGAAGGGGCGGCAGTTTTGGTTCTTGAGGAGCTGGAACGGGCCAAAGCTCGCGGGGCCAACATCCTTGCCGTCCTGATGGGAGCCGCCAGCACCGCTGACGCCCACCACATCACGGCACCTTCACCCGGCGGTTCAGGGGCAGTGCGCTGCATGGAGTTGGCCTTGGCCGATGCCGGTTTGTCGGCTGAAGACATCGGCCACATCAACGCCCACGGCACCTCAACCCCCCTCAACGATGCCGCCGAGGCTGAAGCGGTGTCGAAGGTGTTCGGACTCCCCGGTCCGCCGGTTACCTCTACCAAGGGTGTCACCGGGCACGCTCTGGGTGCGGCCGGCGCTCTGGAGGCTGCGGCCTTGGTCATGTCGATCCAAAAGGAACTGATTCCGCCCACGTTCGGCTTTGCCCAGCGTGATTCCGAGCTGCCGGATATCGATATTGTGCACGGCGAACCTCGCTCGTGGACGCCGGCACCGGCCATTTCCAACAGCTTTGGCTTCGGAGGCCATAACGGTTCGATCATTATCGGACCGGCCGAGTAGTCCAAAGCAGACTGGATCAGAACCTGGTTCGGACCCGCCCTAGCGGCGGGCCGGCCAAAACCGGCGCGCCCCGCCTCCCGAAGCGGCCAGCATTGTCACCGATGCGAGTACCACCACTCCCCCGATTAGCGTGGTGGTGGCCGGGATCTCGCCGGGCCGAATCCAGACCCACAGCGGAGCTAGAACGATCTCCGTCATCAGCAGAAGCGGTATCTGCGCAGCGGGCACCGAATGGTGCCCAAGGTTGAACATCGGTAGTCCCAAGCCCAGCAAGACGGCGCCCGCTGCAAAGCCAAGCGCGATATCGCGGCCCGACATCGACAGTCCTTCGCCCTGCCAGGCCATGACAATGGCAACCGTGGCCAATGCGAGTCCGCCCAGCAGTGGCGGTACCACTGGATCGGGATCGGGGGCGATCTTGATCATCACGTTGTAGAGGCCAAGTAGTACGGGAATCATGGCCGCCATCAGCAGCCCGGTACCGGAACCGACCTCGAAGCCGCCGCCGACCATGATCGACACTCCGGCGGCGGCGACCGCCATTGCCAGCCAGGTTCGTCGTTCCACCCGCTCTTTCAGAATCAGCCAGCCAAAGAGGGCGCCGGAGAATGGACCAGCGCACTGCAGGAACAGGATCAGCGCCGTTGAAGTCCTGGACAAGGCCAGGATGAACAACGTCGACATCGCTGCGAGGATCAAGCCGGCAACTACTACCGGAAGGCTGAGGGCCGAGACCCAGGGACCACCCTCGGAACCTCGCAGGGTGATGATGAGCAAGGCGGCGAGGGCGGCACCGACCCCACGCCAAATCAGGAACTGCCAGTCGGTTGCCGCCTCGACCATCCGGAACAGCAACGGGGTGAAGCTGAACACCGCGCCTGAGCCGGCCACCAGGGCCATGCCGGTTCCGTATCCCAGCTCGGTTCTCCCGTTCAACACCGGCCGTATCGTGTTGGCCATGTCTGATCTCGGTTCCGGCTACTGGTCGGCGATCACAAACATCAGCTCGGCCTGGCACGCCGTCTCGCCATCGACCGAAGCGATTCCAGTACCTTTCCCGGCCCGACCGCTCAACCTGGTGAGCTCAACCCGTAGATCGAGCCTGTCGCCGGGAATGACCTGGCGCCGGAACTTGACCTTCGAAGTGCCTGCGAGCAGGGGAATCTTGCCGGAAAAGCGCTCGTCGGACAGGACCCCACAGGCGCCAACCTGGGCAAGCGACTCGACCATCAGAACACCTGGAAGTGTCGGTCGGCCGGGAAAGTGGCCGGGAAAGAACCACTCGTCGCCGCTGATGTTCCAGACGCCCGACGCCGACTCACCCGGAACCAGCTCAACCAACTCGGAGACAAGAAGGAACGGGTCGCGGTGCGGTAGGAGATCGGTTGGATCAGGAAGTTGTGCGCCGTTGCTCATAGTGGATCAAGACTACTGTCAGTTCGTTGAAGAGGTCACCGTACGGCGAAAACGAAAGACGGACGCTCGCAACGAGCGTCCGTCTTAACTACTTGCCAATTTGGCAGATCGTTTCGTCCCCGGCGAGCCAGGTTCGAAGCATGTAGCTCCAGCTACGGAGCGGCGGAACAACCTGAGGCTGAAGCCAACGCTTCTCAGCCCTTGCCGGCAGCCTTCAGCTTGGTCAACGCGCTGACCTTGGTGGCGGTGGATGCAGGGATCTGCATCTTCTCGCCGGTCTGCGGGTTGTGACCCATACGGGCCTTGCGGTTTACACGCTCAACCTTCATCCATCCCTGGATGGTGACGTCGCCACCACTTGAGACGGTGTCGGCCATGACGTCGAACATTCCAGAGATGGAAGCCTCAACGTCCTTCTTGCTGACGCCAGTGCGATCTGCGACCTGGTCGATCAGTTCTGACTTGTTCATGCGAACTCCTTTTGTTATTTCGGCCCGCCACTGCGGGGGACTCTGAAAGTGGAGCCTCCGCGAATGACAATGTCAAGGATTTAGCCATCTTTACTATGGCGTAAACCCGCGTCATTAGTGCGGATTCGGACCGTTGCTGCAAATTACAAGGCGATCCCAACACTATCCAAAATCGCCTCGATCAGCTTGGATACCCAGTATTTGTATCGCTCAAATGGTGAGGTACCGACCCGTCGGCGTGTTAGTTCAAATACAAACTATCTGAGTCGTGTGGCTCAAGGCCACCGATGTCGAGGCGCGTGCACTATCCCTGAAGCCTTCGCCTATCGTGGAATTTGCCCACGACGGCCTGAGCCGAACCCGGCAATACGCCAGGGGCGGAATACTCAGACGCCGCGAGATGTTCCGAAGTGGATGGTGACTTTGGTGGACTCCCCGAAGACAGCAAGCGATGCCCGGTTTGACGAGTACGTCCTCCCGGAACTTGAGGTTCTGTATCGCACGGCGTGGTCGCTCACCCGGTCCCACAGTGACGCCCAAGATCTGGTTCAAGACACCCTGTTGCGGGCCTATCGGTCGATCGATCGATTCGACGGGCGCTACCCAAGGGCCTGGCTGCTCACCATCATGCGTAATGCCAACATCAATCGGGTACGCAAGAAGAAGCCGGATCTGCTCAATGATCCCGAGCTTACGTTCGAGCGGTCGACCGAGTTTGCCGACCACGAGGATCCTGAGCACACGGTGGTTGCCCCGGTTCTGGATGCTGCGATTGAGAACGCATTTGAGAACCTTTCCGACGACTTCCGACAAGTAGTCGAGCTGGTCGACCTGGACGGTCTCTCCTATCAGGAGGCCGCATCCTTGCTCGACGTTCCCGTGGGCACAGTGATGAGCAGACTGCATCGAGCAAGGAAACGCATACGCACCCATCTTGAGGAGTCTGGGCTTGAAAGTGAGGTGAGCGCCCGATGAGACGCATTCTCGACAAACTCCGGGGCTCGATGTCGTGTGGCGATGTCCTGGAGGTCATCCAGTCCTACATCGACGGCGAGATCGATGCCGATACCGCTCGGAAGGTGGCGGCGCATCTCGATCGATGCCATCCGTGTGTCAACGAAGAGCGCATGTACACCCAGATCAAGGCATCCCTCGGCCGCCGCCGCGTTCACGTCGATGTCGATGTACTCGAGCAGCTCATGTCGTTCGGCGAACGGCTCAAGACCGACCCCGATCTAGCCGCGGAGTAGCCTCAAACACGCCGCCGCCGGCCTCCAAGATCGGGCGGCGAATCAAGCAACGAATCAAAGGTTGTGGTGTCGCGTCGTTGCCTTTGCTACCATGGCCGTTGTGTTGTTGCTGCTCGACCTTCGACTTCTAAGCCCGGCCGCTTAATCAAGCGCGTCGGGATTCAACACGTCGAAGTTCCAGCGTCTCCCGCTCAATCGGCTCAGCTCGATTCGCAGCATCAACGAGCGACTTCCACCGCTTGGTCCAGCTATTGGGGTTGAGGGCAATTCTCCCCCGGTGAGCGAGACTCACGGACTTCCTTGAACCGGCGCCCGTCTGGCGCCAGCCCCCTTAACCAGTCCAAGACAAGAACTCGCCACCAAGCGGCCCGGTAGATGGGCCCAAGGAGAAATCCGATGAAACGTATGCCAATCGAGAAGTATCAGTCATTCGCCCCGATCGACATCGCCGATCGCACCTGGCCCTCGGCGGTCACCACCGAAGCCCCGCTCTGGTGCAGCGTGGATCTTCGTGACGGCAACCAGGCCCTCATCGAACCGATGGATCCTGATCGCAAGCGCATGATGTTCGAAACACTGGTGCAGGTCGGATTCAAGGAAATCGAAGTCGGCTTTCCGGCCGCATCCGACACCGATTTCGAGTTCGTACGCCAGATCATCGAAGACGGTGCCATCCCAGACGACGTCACCATTCAGGTACTGACCCAGTCTCGTGACGAGCTGATCGATCGTACCTACGAGTCGATTGAAGGGTCGAAGCAGGCAATCGTCCACTTGTACAACTCAACCTCGACTGTTCAGCGTCGGGTGGTGTTCGGGCTCGACGAAGCCGGCATCATCGACATAGCGGTGAAGGGTGCACAGCGCTGCAAAGCCAACGAGGCCAATGTCACCGGCACCCGCGTTCGATACGAGTACTCACCGGAGAGCTTCACCGGCACCGAGCTGCCTTTCGCCCGCGACATCTGCGAGGCGGTCATGGACGTGTTCGAGCCGACAGCCGCTGATCCGTTGATCCTGAACCTCCCGGCCACCGTGGAGATGAGCACGGCCAACATCTACGGCGATCAGATCGAATGGTTCCACCGCAACATCAAGAACAGGGAATCCATTGTCTTGTCGCTGCACCCCCACAACGATCGCGGCACCGCCGTCGCCGCCGCCGAGTTCGGTGTGATGGCCGGCGCCGACCGGGTTGAGGGAACACTATTCGGTAATGGCGAACGCACCGGCAACGTCGATGTGGTGACGCTGGCGCTGAACCTGTTCAGCCAGGGTGTCGATCCCAAGCTGGATCTCACCGAAATCAATGAGCTGCGGCGGGTCGCCGAACATTGCAACCAGCTGCCGGTTCATCCTCGCCACCCCTATGTCGGTGATCTGGTCTACACGGCGTTCTCGGGCTCACACCAAGACGCCATAAAGAAGGGCTTCGAAGCCATGGCCAAGACCGGCCAGACGTTGTGGGAGGTCCCCTACCTGCCGATCGACCCTCAAGACGTGGGTCGCACCTATGAAGACGTGATCCGGGTCAACTCCCAATCGGGCAAGGGAGGCGTCGCCTATCTCCTCAAGACCGAGCAGGAGCTGGATCTGCCCCGACGCCTCCAGATCGAGTTCACCCGGGTGATTCAGCAAATCACCGATACAACCGGCAAGGAGATCACGGGCAACGAGATCTGGGAGGAGTTCCGCAAACACTACCTCTCCCCGTCGAAGCCGTTTGAGCTCCAGTCATTCACCACGTCGCAGAACAGCAAGGGTGCCGATCGCAGTGAGGTGACGGCCAAAATCACCGTCGACGGCAAGGAAGCCGAGATCGCCGGTGAGGGCGGCGGCGCGGTTGAAGCCTTCACCAACGCCATGCGATCAACGTTCGACCTGGATCTTCGGGTGCTCGACTATCACGAACATGCCATCGGCGCCGGAGCCGATGCCAGCGCCGTGTGTTACATGGAGCTCAAAGTCGATGACCGTGAGCTGTGGGGAGTCGGGATGCACGGCGACATCCTCACCGCCTCGCTCCGGGCACTGGTATCGGGTATCAATCGATCACGGGAGATCTAAGCGCACCTCTTCTGGAGCAGGGCCGGGTGTCGTCACCAAACAGGTGCGGCATTCGGCCTTAGCGCTGTAGACACCTTCGGTCAGCCGGCCTCGAGGATCTCGGTGTCGGGGTGGTAGGTCGCCCAGGCGAACCAGAACGTGTTCAGTTGCGGCACGGCTTCGAGCTGCTGTCCAACCAGTTCCCCGGAAACCGCTTTCCCGGTCAAACTCCATTCCGTACCGGTTTCGTTGTCGAGGAAACGGTCGCCATCGACGGTGAACGTCAGATTCCGACCGTCAGCGGCTCGGGCCAGAAACGCTCCCGTTTGGCCGACATGGCGTCCCGTGGAGACAGATGCTCGATCCAGCGCCGACGACAATCCGGGCCGCTGAAAGATCACGAGATCTTGTTCAGCGACAGCAAGCTCGATCACCGACGTCGAATCGGGATCGGCGATCCTGATGGCGTAGGACCCGCCGTCGAGCACGACACCGACCACCCGCGCCTTGGGTGCCAGCCGAGGATCGACCTCGCCTTCGAAGAAGGCATCGATGGGTCCCGACGATTCTTCGTCGTAGGCGATATACGGGTTGGTGCCGTAAGCCCGCCTGGTTCCGGTTTCGCGGGTTAAAACCATTGCTTCGGGATAGTCCACCTTCACTTGGGCGAACGACAACATCTGAGCCGGGATCGGAGTGAGCTCTACACCGGCATAGTGCCCCACCAGACCTTGGCCTGTGAAGTGGGCCCAAAGCGACTCGGTCTGTCGGTCGTACATAACCAACGCCGACTG
Source organism: Acidimicrobiales bacterium (assembly GCA_965216355.1). GTDB lineage: Bacteria > Actinomycetota > Acidimicrobiia > Acidimicrobiales > SZUA-35 > JAHELU01. Next base: position 3,174,511 of record CBDCFR010000013.1, on the reverse strand, counting down.
GTAAAGCTCACCGGAGGTCCCGAAGTCCAGCACTCGGTTGCCAACCCGCCGGTCGAAGGCCAGCGCCGAGTTACACAGTGGGCAGTAGGTGACGGTGACCGGGATCTCGGCAATGCTGTCGTTCACGATCTCATGCCAGATCAGAATCTGGATGGGATAGGCCCGCACTACTCCCCCAATGTCAACAACCACCACACCCTCATCGTCCTTGACGAAGTCGGCCAGATCGATCGGGACGAACTTGGGATCGTCTATGGCGGGAATGCCATCGGGCGGCACCCCACCTGATCGAATCGAGCGCGGGTCGATCAGCGGAGGAGGAAAGGCCTGATCGTTGCGATCCGAGCGCAGAGCTGACGACAGCGGCGGACCGTCGTACTCGAAACGGTCGTATTCAGCCGACACGGTGTTGATACCCTCCACCGAAGGCAGTGCCGGTGCAGTGGCGCTCGATCCATCCCCGACGCCACTGGGCGCCGCCGGGCTGTTCTCGATTCCAGCATCAGCGGAATCGGCGACGGCGGTGCAGGACGCCAATGTGATGGCCAAGGCAATCGCCGCGGGTAGCGCCCGCCCCCACCATCGGTAGTCTCCTCGAAAGGCGATCATGCAGGACCCAACCGGATGACTTGTCCCGATGTTCCCGACCGGATTGGCCGACAGACGATTGTCACCAAGCAGATGGTCGGCTGGATCTCACGTCTGCCGCCGGCCTCCTACTCCTCTGTAGCGCGAGAGCGGCCGGGTCCATCTCTTGGCCCACCATTCGGCATCTCGAGCATGGGCGTGAAAGTGGCCCGGCACTTGGCGCATCGATCTATCAGCGGTCCACTCTCCAGGACCAAACCGCTCGTCGGCCGCTGCGGCCAACATGCCCATCAGGTTGCTGGCGACATCTTCGGGAGCTTCGCTGCCATGATGCCACCACACCACCATCGGAACCTGGCACACCTCGCAATCGGCAACCCACCCGTGTTCGTTCGTGGCGTACCAATGGGTAAAGCGAGCGGCCGCACAAAGCTCACAGCTTTCATCGTCGGGGGGAAACGGTCGAGGCCCGACGGTCAGGCCGCTCCCCCCACTTCCAGCCACCGATTCGCCCTTCAGCTCACCTGGTCCAGACCCGCACGCAGCTCGGCCACAAACTCGATCGCTGGTTCGATCGATCCGGAATCGATCATCTTGCGGATGAAGGCCGAACCAACAACCACGCCGTCGGCCACCTCGGCAACTTCGGCGGCCTGCTCCGGATTGGAAATGCCAACGCCGATGAGTACCGGCATGTCGGTTATGTCTTTCAACCGTCGGGCCATCTCGATGGCGCTGACGGCCAGCTCGTCCCGCTCGCCGGTGATACCAACCAAGCCGACACCGTAGATGAAGCCACGCGACCGTTCTATAACCGAAGGAAGGCGATCATCCGACGCTGTTGGAGCAGCCAACATCACCGTCTCGATGCCTGCCTCATCGGCGGCCGCGGCCCACGGTCCTGCCTCTTCCAACGGAAGATCGGGCAGGATCGCGCCGCAGATTCCGGCCTTGGACAACTCGGAGGCAAACCGCTCATGCCCCATGCGGTAGCAGATGTTGTAGTACGTCATCACAACCAACGGGATCTGTGGGCTGTGTTGAGCAACGGTGGCGAACGCCAGCTCCGGGGTCATGCCACGGTCCAACGCCGCACTTGATGACTCCTGAATTGTTGGACCGTCCATCACCGGATCGCTGAAAGGGACGCCGATCTCGATGGCGTCGACCCCGGCCGCAGCCAAACCATCGAGGAGAAGGCCCCAGGAATCATCCGGATAGCCTGCCGTCACGTACGGCACCAACAGCTTTCGACCGGCGTCACGTTGAGCTCGCAGGTGTGACTCCAGCCGGCCCATCGACACGGCAGAGTTGGTGGATTGGTCGATATCGGTCACGATGCCTCCGCTTCGAAGCCGTTAGTGGGCGGCCGGGGAAAAGTCGACGGTCTGCAGGGCCACGGGGTCGCCGGCTCTGATGGCCTGGACCTGAGCCACGTCTTTGTCACCCCGACCTGAGAGGTTCAACAACACGGTCTTACCCTGCAACTGTTCTCGTTGCTGCACAATCCAAGCCAACCCGTGGGCCGGCTCGAGGGCCGGGATGATGCCCTCGGTACGAGCCAGCAGCTCGAACGCATCGAGAACCTCGGCATCGGTAACCGGCTCGTATCGGGCTCGACCGATGTGAGCCAAATGAGCGTGCTCAGGACCGACACCCGGATAATCGAGGCCGGCCGAGACCGACTGGGCCTCAAGAACCTGCCCGGCTTCGTCCTGCATCAAATACGACTTCGATCCATGGACTACGCCGACAACTCCACGGCCGATCGCTGAGCCCCCGGCCGGTTCGACGCCGATCAACTCGGCCGACGTGTCGACAAAGCCGGAGAAAATTGCGATCGCGTTGGAGCCGCCTCCGACGGCGGCCACGACGACGTCGGGGACTCCCCCGCCGAGCAACTCGGCGCACTGAGCGTGGGCCTCACGCCCGAGAACCCGGTGGAACTCGCGGACCATGTACGGGTATGGGTGAGGACCCATCACCGAGCCGAGCAGGTAGTAGGACGACTCGACGGTGGCCACCCAATCCCGTAGCGCTTCGTTGACGGCATCCTTCAACGTGCGGCTGCCTGACATCGCCGGGCGCACCTCGGCTCCCAACAGTTCCATACGGTAGACGTTGAGAGCCTGACGGCGCACGTCGACCTCACCCATGTACACCACACACTCCTGCCCGAAATAGGCGGCAGCGGTGGCGGCGGCCACACCGTGCTGACCAGCTCCGGTCTCGGCCACAATTCTGGTTTTGCCCATACGTTTGGCCAGCAATGCCTGACCCAACACGTTGTTGATCTTGTGGGATCCGGTGTGGTTCAGATCTTCTCGCTTCAGAAGAATCCGGATTCCAAGCTCAGCCGACAGATTTTCACATTCGGTCAGCGGTGACGGTCGGCCGGCGTAGCCGGTAAGCAGCTCGTTGAACTCGTTGTGAAAAGCCGGGTCGGACCAGGCCTCTCTGAAGGCGGCCTCAAGCTCCTGACAGGCCGGCACCAACGTTTCCGGCACGAACAACCCCCCGAACTCACCAAACCGGCCCGACGGGCCTGGGTCGCTCATGATCGACTCAGCGCTACCGGTCGCAACATCTACCATTGGTCATCCTCCGTAGGAAAAACAGATGGGCCGGCGTTGCCGGCTTCGGATCGGGTGTCGAAATCGCGGTCGCTGAAGAGGTCGGTTGCCGCCAGATCATACGGATCGTAATCAGGCCCGAGCATCGAGGCGGCTTTACGAGCAGCAGCGATGAAACGTCTGACCTTCGCCGGATCTTTGCGGCCGGGCGCCGACTCCACCCCGCTCGCGCTGTCGACACCCCAAGGTCTGGTGAGGCGAATGGCATCGGCCACGTTCTCCGGGTCGAGCCCACCGGCCAAGATGAACTTGCGCCCCTGAGCCACCCGCTCCAGATTTGACCAGTCGAAAATCTGGCCGCTACCCGGCGAGGGGGAATCGATGAGCAGTCTGTGTGGACCGAGATCGTCGCCCGCGGTCAGCGCCGGGTCGGCCACAGAGTACGCCCGGATCATCGCCGGAACCTGAGACCCGATCCAGCGAGCATCTTCTGCCGTCTCGTGGCCGTGGAGCTGTACCGCCCGCAGTCCGATCTTGACGGCCGTCTCAACCACGAAGTCTCTGGCTTGATTACGGAAGATTCCAACGGTAAGGATCTCCGGTGGAAGCCGGCGCACAATGTCTCGGGCAGTCTCGCGGTTGATCCGGCGCGGCGATTCGTTAGCGAAGTTGAGCCCGACGGAGTCAGCTCCCAACCCCGCGGCCAGCAAGGCGTCATCAACCGTCGTAACTCCGCAAATCTTGACGAACACTGATTAGCACGTTACCGCCTGACACCGACGGTCGCCCCAATATTCTTGACCCCATTCGCGGGCCGACGGCTCAGGCGGCGGTCGCCGCCCTCATCGTCCGGACCATCTCTTCAGGATCACCACTGCGAACCAAGGTCTCACCGATCAGTGCCGCTTTGTACCCTGCCTCGTGCAGCGGGGGAAGGTCGCCTGGACCGGCAATGCCCGATTCGGCTACCGCCACCACGGTGTCGGGAATGGAGGCCGCGACCTTGAGCGCTCGCTCGGTATCGACTTCGAAGGTCACGAGATCGCGTTGGTTCACCCCAATGATCTCCGCGTTGATGGCGAGCGCACGGGCAACCTCACGTTCATCATGGGTCTCAACCAAGACCGACAGCCCGAGTTCCGTTGCCAGATCATGAAAATCAGCGAGTTCAACGTCGTCGAGCGCGGCCACAATCAACAGGACGGCATCGGCACCCATCAACCGGGCGTCAACGACATCGTGGGCCCGCACCGTGAAGTCTTTCCGAAGCACCGGCAGATCTACTGCTGCACGAGCGGCAGCGAGATCCTCGGCTGAACCGCCGAAGTGTTCCTCGTCGGTGAGAACCGATAAGGCGCTGGCTCCACCGTCGGCGTAGGCGTGAGCCAGCCAGGCCGGATCGAGATCGGCGAACAAATCGCCCTTGGAGGGTGAGCGTCGCTTGATTTCGCTGATCACGGCCATCCCTGGCGTGTCGCGGAGGGCGTCGGCCAGAAGGCGGGGCTGATGGTCGAGTTGCCCCGCCTCCTCGATGAGCTGATCGAGCGAGCGAGTATCCATAGCCCCGAGCTCGCGGTGACGGGCAAGGATTTTGTCGAGATACGTAGTGACCATCAACCTGCACAGGTAATCGGTAGCGCCGGCGTTGAGCCGGCCGGCCTGGGAGACCGATTACGGTAGCACCAAATCGGCGCCAACGGCCTGGCGGTTCGCCGCCCTGGACGACGTTCCAAGGAGCGATCGAGCGCAAGATCCATCCACGGTTCACAAGCCTCTAACATTGTCCGGCTAGCGTCATTACCGAAGGGCCGGAACCCGAGGAGTCGGCCAATCCTGATCAGCCGGCCGGGAGGTGAGCTTGACCTCAATTGTTGTAGTTGAAGACGAACCCGATATCGGGAATCTGCTGAGCATGTACTTCCGGCAGGAGGGATGGACGGTACACCTGGCCGACAACGCCACCGACGGCTTGCAGGTGATCAGGGCCCGCAATCCGGAGTTTGTGGTGCTCGACGTTGGACTTCCGGGTGACGGCGACGGCTTCGACGTCTGCCGTGAGGTACGCAAGAGATCGAATGTCCCGATCCTGTTTTTGACGGCTCGCGACGACGAGATCGACCGCATTCTCGGCCTCGAAATCGGAGCCGACGACTACGTGACCAAACCGTTTTCTCCTCGAGAGGTGGTGGCCCGGGTAAAGGCCATCATGCGCCGAGGAAAAGATGACGGCGAGCAGACCAAGTTCGAGTTCGGGTCGATCGTCATCGACCTGGAGCGCCACGAAGCCACCGTCGACGGCGAGCCGGTAAACATCGCCGGCCAGGAATGGGCGCTCCTGGCGACGTTCAACGCCAACGCCGGCGCCGTGCTCAGTCGTCAGCAACTTCTCGACCTGGCCTGGGGAGTCGATTGGATCGGAGATCCTCGCACCGTCGACGTCCATGTACGCCAACTCCGGCGCAAACTCGGGCCTGACCTGCCTCTGGCCACGATCCGCGGCGTCGGATACCGGCTCGGCTAGCTACGGCATTTGTATCGATGCAACGACGTCTCGCCATCGCATTCGCTCTAACCGCTCTGGCGGCCGTCGTTCTTGTGGGCTTCGGCACGCTGCTCTTGGCCCAACGGGGCGCCCGCCAGGCCGCCACCGAGCAGCTGGTCGACGAGATGGAGGCCATAACGGCGTTGGCCTCGGGCACGAGGGACTTTCGTGAGTTCAGTACCGGTTTGCTCCGTTCCAGACAGGCGTTCGACTTCGACTCGCTGCAGGTAGTGGTGGTCACCGACGACAACAAACTGGTAATCCCCGATGAGTCCCGGATAGGCCGCGGTAGGCCGTTCACGTTCCTCCCTGTCGAGACGACATCGGGTCTACCGACCGAACTCACTCCGGATCAGCGGGCCCGCCTCGACGGCAATGACTTCGTGGTGATTGATGCCGACAGGCAGGTTCTCGCCCTCCGTCGGTTCGATATTCGGTTCCGTCAAGGCGCTCCCGATGTTGGCAGCTTTGCGTTGATGGGTGCTCGAAATGTTGAACCGCTCCCCCGGCAGGCTGTCGCCTGGTTTCTCGTATCGGGTCTTGCGGTCGTCTCAGGGGCCATTGCCGCCGGGATCTGGCTGGCGCGGCGCCTCGTGCGCCCGATTCACGCCCTTCAGACCACCACAGCGACGCTGGCGGCCGGAAACCTTGAGGCGCGAACCTCCATCGATGGCGACGACGAGCTGGCCGATCTCGGCCGGTCGGTGAATCAGATGGCGGGTGAGTTGCAGCGGTCCAAGCAGTTGGATCAGCAATTTCTGATGTCGATTTCCCACGACCTCCGCACACCGCTCACCGCCATCGAAGGTTATGGCGAGGCCCTTGTCGATGGAACGGCCGACGATGGCACCGAGGTCGGCCGGATCATTGTCGGCCAGGCTCAGCGCCTTGAACGCCTCGTACAGGATCTGATGGACCTGGCAAGGCTCGACGCCAATCAGTTCACCCTTGATCTCCAGCCGGTCGATGTTGCGGTTCTCGCCGGCAGAACCGTAGCAGCGCTGCAAAACGCCACCGACGATGTGGCTGTTGCGTTTGTTCGCCGATCCGTCGATGCGCTTATCGTCAACGGTGATCCTGATCGTCTAACCCAGGTGATGACCAACCTGATCGACAACGGCACCAAGTTTGCCGCCTCGTCGGTAACGGTCACTGCGACTCAGGATGATCATTGGGCGACGTTGACTGTGGCCGACGACGGCCCCGGTATCAGCGAGGCCGATCGGCCGTATGTGTTCGATCGTCTGTACATCGGGAAGGCGCAGCCGGTCCGGGCCGAGAACTCATCAGGACTCGGTCTCGCCATAGTCAATGAGCTGGTCGGGGCGATGGGAGGCACGGTTGGAGTTGCTCCCGGTACCGACGGCGGCACCGAGTTCACGGTGCGGTTACCGCTAGTCGAGCGGGAGTAGGGCAACAGGGGCCGAGGTTCCGTCGCGCAGCAAGATCTCAGCGTGGCCGGGCACCTCGGTTCCTCGTTTCACATAACCAAGACCGACGCTGGCCGCTGGCTGAACACCTGATGCGGCGCTGGTGACCCTTCCAATCGCAGAGTCCTGCAGGGAAAGCACACGTTCGGGATCGAGATCTTCGACGGGAGCCGCTATCTCCAGGCCGACCAGCGAGGTCGGGGTGTTGTTGCCTCTGGAATCAACCCGTGCCACCAACTCCTGTCCGACGTAGCAGCCCTTGGTGAAGTCAACCGAGCGATCGACAACACCGGCGGCAGCGGGAATGGTCGACTCGTCGAGTTCACTCCCCATCGCCGGACGTTGATCGAGCATCCGGACCAGTTCGAGCCCGGCCTCGGAGGTCACGCAGGTTCCATCCGGGAGCTCGACGGGAACCTGGGCGACACCTTCGCCGACCACCAAATCCAACCCCGCCGTCGACCACTCGGATCCGACGACCGTGATGGCCCCATCGAGTTCCAGCGACTCAGCCAGTTCGTTCGACCCGGGGCCGCGCAAGGCCAGGGCGGCACGGGTTGACAAGGTCAGATCAACATCGACCCGCAACTTGAACCGCTCAAGCCGGGCCAGCGCCTGTTCACCGAAACCGGCGTCGATCAGCAGGAGAAAGTGCTGTTCGCCTTGGCGGTGAATTCGCATCCAGGCGTCGACCTTTCCTTGCGGTTGCAGAAGTAGTGTCCATCGCGTCTCGCCAACGTTCAAGCCCACGACATCCTGGCTGAGCTGGCCTTGCAGATATGAAGCAGCGTCGGCTCCACTGGCGTCGATCACGTCAATCTTGGTTGGGCCGGCGATCACCGACTGTTGCATCGCCTCAGCGATCGCCGCCGGATTGGTTGTGACGCTGGAAGCTCCATCTGCCATGGGCTCAGTCTGCCAAAAGGGACGGTCCGTCGCCTACCAAGTAGCCGCCGGATTAGGTTGTTGCCCGCCGAGCCTTTCGCTCCGCGGTCATCCGGCGGGCCGGAGCCACAGCGGCCAGCAACGCTCTCGCCTTGTTCCAGCACTCCTTGTTTTCGAGTTCAGGCACGCTGTCGGCCACAACCCCCGCTCCGGCTTGAACCGACGCCCCATCAGGGCCACAGACCATGGTCCGGATGGCGATGGCAGTGTCGAGGTTGCCGGAGAAGCTCAAATAGCCAACGACGCCCGAATAGGGGCCACGTTTGACCGGCTCCAGCTCATCGATGATCTCCATCGCTCGTACCTTCGGGGCCCCGGAAACGGTGCCGGCCGGGAGGGTTGCCCGCAACACGTCAACGATCGTCTGCCCTTCGGCCAACTCACCTGAAACCTGCGAAGTGAGGTGCATCACGTGGCTGTACCGCTCCAGGGTCATCATCTCGTCAACCTTGAGTGAACCGTAGGAGACAACCCGACCAACGTCGTTGCGAGCCAGGTCGACCAACATCACGTGTTCGGCCTGCTCCTTCGGGTCTTCGGCCAGCTCAGCGGCCATCATGCGGTCGTGCTGTTCGGTGCGACCTCGGCGACGGGTGCCGGCAATGGGGCGCGAGATCACTCGTCCCTCCTGCACCTGAACCAGCGGCTCGGGCGAACACCCGACGAGCGTGACCTCCGGTCGTCGGATGAAGTACATGTAGGGGCTCGGATTGAGTTGGCGCAGCACCCGGTAGACATCGATCGGCTCCGCCTCCAGATCAAACGCCATCCGCTTGGACAGCACGACCTGGAAGATGTCGCCGGCTCGGATGTATTCCTTGGCGACCTCGACGGCTTTGCCGTACATCTCCCCCGACAGTGACTCCCGCACCGCTAGTGAGTCGATGTCGGCCGATTGGGCTTCTTCGGACTCGTCCGGTGGCGCCACCATGGGTTCTTCAATCGGCCGGGCACCGGCCTCGGACAAGTCGTTCAGACGCACCAGTGCGTCGTCGTAGGCGGCGTCGATCTCGGCTTCCGTCGGATTCTCACCGAGCAGGGCAACCGCCACGGCCGTAACTCGTTGCCTCCAGTGGTCGAACACCGCCAGCTCGCCGATGACCTCGATCACGGCGTCGGGGTATCCGGTGTCGTCGACCGCTGAGGCCGGAATCTTCTCAACCTCACGGATCACGTCGTAGCCGAGATAGCCAACCATGCCGGCCACAAGCGGAGGCAGATCTTCAATCTCGGGGGCACGGTAGCGCTCAAGCAGAAGCTCCAACGGTGCCAGAATGCCTTGATCAAGGGGAAGATCGTCGTCAGGGAGATTGCCGCTCAGCGTCACGGTGGGCCCTTGAGCCACCAACGTTGCATGAGGGCGACGACCCACAAAACTGAATCGGCTCCAACGCTCGCCGTTCTCCACCGACTCCAGGCAAAAGCCCGACTCATCGCCGACACAACGCATGAACGCGGCGACCGGTGTGGTCAAGTCGGCCAGTAGCTGTCGATAAACCGGAATGGCCCGATAGGTCCGAGCCAAGTCATGGAACTCTTGCCGCGAGGTGACCATCAACCGGCCCGCTCAGGCGCCGAAATTGCGGTAGAAGCACGAGTACTCACCGGTGTGGCAGGCTCCCGAACCCTCTTGCCTGACGCGAAACAGGAGCGTGTCGCCGTCGCAGTCGTAGGAGGCGTCCTGAATCCACTGACGGTCGCCCGACGTGTCACCTTTGCGCCAAACCTCTTGGCGAGATCGGCTCCAGAAGACCGTGCGCCCCTCGGCCAACGACTGGGCCAGCGTGTCGGCGTTCATCCAGGCCATCATCAGCACCGAACCCGTATCGATGTCCTGGACGATGGCCGGAACCAAACCGTTGGCGTCGTACTTGACCGAGTCGAGCTGTTCGGCGCTCGGATGAATCACGACGCCTTCAAAGGCCGATCCCGATTCGTTTGCGCTGCTGGTACTGGCTTGAGACATGGTTATGCAGGCTAGTTGCTGCGCTGTTGCGTGCGACACTGATTTTCGCCGCCGCTACAGGTAGCCCGCTACAGGTAGAGACCCATCGGCGAGTCATCGAGGCGCTCAGCGGCCACGGCGTGGATGTCTCGTTCCCGAAGAATGATGTAGTCCTTGCCCCCGACTTCAACCTCGTAACGATCTTCGGGATTGAACAAGACCCGGTCACCGAGCTCCATGGTGCGCACGCTGGGACCGGCGGCCACGATCTCGGCCCAGGTCAGGCGCTTGCCGACCTGAGCGGTGGCGGGGATCAGGATTCCGCCCGAGGATCGGCGATCCCCATCAGGGCCTTCGAGTTGCACCAGGATTCGGTCGTGCAACATCTTGATCGGCAGACCTTCCGATGGCTTGCTGGCCCGCTTCTTGTTGGACGCGGGTGCAGCGCCTTCGACCGACTCGGCCGGCTGGGCGTGCTCGTCCATCTCGTTGTTCTGATCTTCGACGGAATCGCTGTCGGTAGTGCTCACCTTGGTCTCCACGCTGCAGACGATACCCCGCCTTGAGGTCTCGGGCACCCCCGAGCAAACGCCGCCGGCTCAACCATGTCATTGAGAATCGGCGCCGTGGCGGCAGGGCGTACGGGCTCCAAGATACCGTGGGGCCGATGGTTAGACGGAACCGGCTTTGCCTAGTTCCCGGTGGCCAGCATCCACCCGGCTGCAAAGAGACCTATGACCCAACAAGACATAACCCGCCTGGCTTTGGACTGCGAAGACGGCGTTGCGCTACGAGCCGAGATGCTGATGCCGAGGTTTGGCGCCTCCGACGCCGCTCACCGTGCCGGAGTTGTGCTCTGCCACCCTCATCCGCTACACGGCGGAAACATGTACAGCCATGTGATCGGTGGACTTTTCAATGAGCTGCCGCAGCACGGCTTGAGCACAATCCGGTTCAACTTTCGAGGCACGTCAGGTTCAGAAGGCAAACACGATGGCGGGAATGCGGAACAGCTTGACGTGTTGGCCGCCGTCAATCATCTCCTAGCCGAGGTAGCAGCCGACTTGCCGATCATCATCGTCGGCTACTCGTTTGGAGCCGTGGTTGGCTTGTCCGCGGCTCACCCGGCGGTGGTTGGCTGGGTGGGGATCGCCCCACCGTTGACCATGGCCCCGATCGATGCCCTCGCTTCCGCTGCGTCGTCGTCTCTGCCGAAACATCTCATAATCGGGTCGGCCGACAACTTCTGTCCCCCAACATCGGCGACGGAGATCACCAGCAGTTGGGCGGAAACTTCAGTGGTTGAGCTGCCAGGCGAAGATCACTTCCTTGCCACGGCGAGCCGCGATCTAAACCAGGCCACAGTTCAGGCGATCTCGTCGATCCTTGGCAGCAATCCGTTGGCTTAATCGTCGGCTGGGCGAACCTCAAGACCGGCGGCTGCTAAAGCCGCCTTTGCGTCACCAATGGTCGCTTGACCGAAGTGGAAGATGGTCGCGGCGAGAACGGCGTCAGCACCACCTTCGGTAACGCCGGGAGCGAGGTGTTCGACCCCGCCAACCCCACCGGAGGCGATCACGGGCACGGTCACCGCATCGGAGACGGCGCGAGTCATCGGATGGTCGAAACCGTCGCCGGTTCCATCCCGATCCATCGACGTGAGCAGAATCTCGCCCGCACCGAGCGACACCACCTGCTTGGCCCATTCAACCACATCGATCCCGGTGGCGGTGCGTCCACCTCGGGTGTGCACCTCAAATCCCGACTCGGTCTGCCCGGTACGGCGACCATCGATGGCGACAACGCAGCACTGGGATCCGAACTCGGCTGCGATCTCGGCCACCAACTCGGGCCTCGCCACCGCGGCCGAATTAATCGACACCTTGTCGGCCCCAGCCCGCAACAGTCGTCGGGCATCCTCCACCGAACGGACACCGCCTCCAATGGTGAACGGGATGAACACCTTTTCGGCAACGGCCGCGGCCATCGCCACGGTGGTTTCCCGTTCCTCGTGGCTGGCGCCGATGTCGAGGAAGACAAGCTCGTCGGCGCCCTGCCGATCATAGATTGCGGCAAGCTCCACCGGGTCGCCGGCGTCCCGCAGATCGACGAAGTTGACACCTTTGACCACCCGGCCGTCGGCCACGTCAAGACAAGGAATAATTCGGATTGCACGCATTGACTTGTGAACCTCCGGGACTAGACAGGTGTTTCCGATCCGAGAGCGGCGATCGCCTCGGCCACGGTGAAGTTCTTCTCGTAAAGCGCCCGGCCAACAATCACGCCTTCAAATCGACGGGCAAATCGACGGGCCGCGCCGGGGCCGTCCAGATGATTTACCGCCGCCAGCGACCTCAGATGATCGAGCGACCCGACTCCGCCGGAGGCCACCACCGGGATCGACGTTGCGGCAAGCAGCGCTCGCAGGCCACGTTCGTCGGGCCCCTCCAGGGTGCCGTCGCGGGAGATCTCGGTGACGACCAGCGCTTCAACGCCGCTGTCGGCAAACTGATCGGCCAAGTCGGTGACCGTTCGGCCGGTTCGTTCGGTCCAGCCGTGAGTGGCTACCTCGTCGCCGCGGGCATCGAGCCCTACCGCCACCCGACCACCGGCCGCCACCACGTCGACCACCAACTGAGGATTCTCCAGAGCGGCCGTGCCGATGACGATCCGGTGGACCCCGGCGGCGAACAACGCATCGGCGGCCTCGGTGCTACGCACACCGCCCCCGACCTGGACGGGAACGTCCACACCGGCACAGATCTCGGCGATCACCGAGCGGTTGGTGGGCTCACCGGTGAGGGCGGCATCGAGATCCACAACATGAACGACGGTCGCCCCTTCGGCCACAAACGCCTGCGCTTGGCCCACGGGATCCTCGCCGTAGACCGTCTCTTTGTCGTAATCGCCCTGATATAGACGGACACAACGGCCCTCCCGCAGGTCGATAGCCGGATAGAGCCTCATGAGGTCTTTTCCTCGCACATCGTTTCTCGCATGATTTGCGCCGCTACCTGCTGATGGTGACGAAGTTGGCCAACAGCTGTAGGCCGGGTCGAGCCGACTTCTCGGGATGGAACTGGGTGGCGAAGATGTTGTCACGAGCTACGGCGGCAACTACGGGCCCGCCGTACTCCACGGTCGCCACCGTCTCGTCAGTGGTTTCGGCGGCGAGGCTGTGAACGAAATACATCCAGGAGCCATCCAAACCGTCGAGCATCGCCTTGGCCATCGGAGTTTCGGCCGCCCGCTCGGACACGGTCAACTTGTTCCACTGCATCTGAGGACGCTTGACTGAATCGGGAAGCCACCGAATCATGCCGTCGAGGAGGCCCAGGCCGGCGACATCAGGCGACTCCTCGGATCCCTGGAAGAGCATCTGCATCCCCACGCAAATACCCAGGAACGGGCGACCCGATGCAACAGCGGCCTCCACGTCGGCGTCGAGACCGGCCGAGCGGAGAGCGTTCATGCAGGCGCCAAAGGCCCCAACGCCGGGGAGAACCACCGCCTCGGCTGACGCAATGAAATCTCGGTCCGAGGTCAGCCGGGCATCGGCTCCGACAACCTCCAACGCCTTCTGAGCAGAACGCAGATTACCTATGCCGTAGTCGATAACAGCGACGGTCGGTTTGGTGGCGCCATCGTCGGCACCGGGTTCGAAACTGGTCACGATAAGGCTTCTTACAGCGAGCCTTTGGTTGAGGGAACCGACTGGCCCTCGACCCGCACCGCGTCGCGCAAGCACCGGGCAAGGCCTTTAAAGGTGGCCTCGATGATGTGATGTACGTTGCGACCTCGTTTGAGAGTTACGTGCAGGGTCATGTTGGCTGCAGTGGCAAAACTATGAATGGCGTGCTCGGCCATCGATGGGTCGAACGGAGGGTTGCCAAGCGGAATAGCCTCCGGCATCTCGACCTCCCAAACAACGTAGGGACGACCCGATAGGTCGACGGCGACCTCGACCAGGGCCTCGTCGAGTGGGTAAAGTCCGCTCGCAAAACGACGTACTCCGGCCTTGTCGCCAAGAGCTTCGGCGAACGCCTCACCCAAAACGATTGACGTGTCCTCAATGGTGTGGTGGGCGTCGATCTCAATATCACCGACCGTGTTCACCGATAGGTCGAAGCCCCCGTGACGCCCGAGCTGATCCAGCATGTGGTCGAAAAACGGCACACCGGTTGAAACCGCGGTGGTTCCCGAACCGTCGAGGTCAAGGGCTACCGAGACGTTGGTCTCCTTAGTGGCCCGCTCCCTCTTGGCCACTCGGGAACGGCCGGCTTCCGGTTGTTCATGAGGTGCTGGGACAGAGGACGGATTGTTGCTCATCGGTCTCCAAGTATGTCAGTGAGGGCATCGAGAAACCGACCATTTTCCTCAGCGGTTCCCACCGTGACCCGAAGGCAGCCGTCGAGCCGTTCCCAGCTTGAGGTGTCTCGCACGAGAACGGATCGCTCGACGAGGGCCTGCCACACGGCGGCTCCGCCGGCACCGTCGGCCCCGGGCGATGGTCGGAACAGCACAAAGTTCGCACCCGAGGGCCAAACTTCACACCCAAGGTCTCGAAGCCGGGACTCTATTCGGCCCCTCTGTTCGATGGTACGGGATATGCGAGACTCCATCTCGTCGACGAAGTCGAGGGCCGCAGCACCAGCCGCCTGTTTCAAACCATCGAGGTGATACGGCAGCACGACCATGCCCAGGTCTTCGACGAGCCAACTCGGACCGAGCAGGTAGCCAAGGCGAGCGCCGGCCATCGCCCAGGTTTTGGAGAAGGTCTTGCTGACCACCATTGGTCGATCTTGATCGAGCAGCTCAACGGCGGACCACGTGGAGAACTCGCCGTAGGCTTCGTCGACAACCAGCAGGCCGTTGACCTGTTCCACGGCATCGAGGACCGCTTCCACCGTTGCCCGGCTTTCAATCATCCCCGTCGGGTTGTTTGGCGAGCAGACGAATGTAACGGCGGGTTGGTGATCGATCACGGCCTTGGCCGCTCGCTCCGAGTCGAGAACGAAGCCGGGGTCACGTTCGACAACAACGCCGTCGGATCCAGTGATTCGAGACAGATGCTGATGCAAGGCGTAGGTCGGCTCAAACGTCAAGGTTCGGCGGCCCGGACCGGCATAGGTCAACAAGACGGTCTGCAGCACCTCATTGGAGCCGTTGGCACAGAACACCTGCTCCGGGCCAAGGTCGAACCGTTCGCCGATTTTGGTGCGCAGATGAAGCGCGGCCCGGTCGGGGTAGCGGTTCCAATCAACCTCGAGAGCGGCCGCCGCAACCGCCTCGGTGAAGCCGGCTGGCGGAGGTTGGGCCGCCTCGTTGGTGTTGAGGCGGACGTCCACGTGTACTTGTGCCGAGTGGTAACCCGTCATCGCCGCCAGATCGTCGCGAACCGGCGGGCGTCTGCCGTCGGCGGTCATCGGTCGATCTCCGCCAGGCGCATCTGCACACAGTCGGCATGAGCTTGCAGGCCCTCTTGTTCAGCCATGGCGATCACGTGTGGACCCAGGTTGCGGATTCCATCGGCGGACGCGGTGATGATGTGGTGGTCCTTCAAGAAGTCACCCACCGTCAAGGCGCTCGAAAAGCGGGCTGAACCGTAGGTCGGCAACACATGGCTCGGTCCGGCGATGTAGTCACCGAGGGCCGCTGGAGAGTACCGACCACAGAATATGGCACCGGCGTTGGACACATCGCCGGCCAGGCTCTCGGCATCGGCACACATCAGCTCCAGGTGTTCCGGAGCAATGGCGTCAACCACCTTGACGGCGTCGGCCGGCGAATCGACGATGGCGACGTACCCGCCTTCACTCAGGGTCGAACGGATGTCGTCACCCCTGGGGGAAGCCGCCACGAGCTCATCACCGACCTTGCAAACGGCATCGGCGACAGCCGGATCCCAGGTGATAAGCCAGGCAAGACCGTCCGGCCCGTGTTCGGCCTGAACAATCAGGTCGATTGCCGCGTACGCCGGCTCGGCGCTGCGGTCGGCCACGACTACAACCTCCGATGGCCCGGCGAAGGCGGCGGCAATACCGACATCGCCCGACACCTCTTGTTTGGCCAAGGCAACGTAGACGTTCCCTGGCCCGGCGATGACATCAGCCGGGACAATCGACTCCGTTCCGTAGGCCATTGCGGCAATAGCCTGGGCCCCACCGACAGCGAACACCTCGTCGACCCCGGCCAGTTTGGCCGCCGCCAGCACCGACTGAGCCACGCCGGGGTTGTCACCGCCAGCCGGTGGAACGCAGAGCGCGATGCTGGGAACGCCGGCAACCTTCGCCGGCACCGCCGTCATCAAGACCGTTGACGGATACTCGGCGCGACCACCGGGCACATAGAGTCCGGCCCGCCCCACCGGCCGCTGATACGCCTTGATCCGCACTCCCGATCGATCGAGGGTTTCCGGTGGCCGGAGCTGGTGCTGGTGAAACGTCCGAATTGACTCCACCGCTTCGGTCATGGCTTCTCGAAGCGCCGGATTGATGTCGTCGACCGCGGCATCGAGTTGGTCTTGAGGAACCTTGAGTTCGTCGAGCTCCACACCGTCGAATGTCGCGGTCAGTTCCCGTAGGACCTGATCGCCCTCGGCTCGAACCCGCTCAATGATCGAACGGACCGTTTGGCGCGGACCTTCACCGGCTATGGCCGGTCGGGGCAACAGGCGGCCAAGGTCATTGTCTAGATCCTTACCTCGAAGATCGAGAGTGGATAACATCGCTGATTCCCAGATTGGTTGAGGTCTCGTGAGCAGTACCGGTTCGACGGTAGCGTGTCCCGAAGCCAGGCGTTCGGTCATTGTGACCGCTCAACCAACGGAGGACGACGTGGCCATCGACTATCACCTTCTGAGCTCGCTCTCGGCGACGTTGGATGACGTGGTGAGCCGCATCGGTGAGCTTTCGCGCACGGCTGACGAGGACGATGAGGCGGCAATCGACCTTCAAGAGATCGAGCGTCAACTAACCACGGCCAGCCGTCGGTTGACCAAGGTGATCCGCCGGAAGCGGTGAGCACCTCGAGCGATGGCGTCGATGCCCCGGCCACGACTCACGACTCATCAGCAAATCATTTCATCATGATTGTTGATGCAGATATAGCATATAGATGCGAGGTCAGAGCCCTGCTCATTTGTTGTGACCTGGAGACGGATTCAGATTCCGCCGGCGCTAGTCCTCGCACAAAAAAACGTCAGCGCCCCCAGAAGGAGGCGCTGACGGCGCGATACGGGGCGGCGGATCCCCGATCTCGCTGCTACCAGGTGGCGGGAACCTGGTGCTAATAACATATTCAAAGCGTTGGACCCGATGGTGGATATTAATCAAATAAATTTCCATCTATAACTGTTAAATGAATGGTCCAGATTGCTGCTGCAACACCACGCATGGCGACTGCGACCGATGATTTCTGCAATCAGAGCTGAACCGACGGGCAGAAGTCATTCAGGCTGCAGTCGGCGCAGCGAGGACGTCTGGCGACGCAGACCCGCCGGCCATGAAGGATCATCCTCAAGCTGAACGTACCCCGCTCCTGAGCAGGAATCATGGGGTTGAGCGCGTATTCGACTTTCACCGGATCGGTCTCTTCGGTCAGTTCAAGAAGATGGCTGAGCCGCAAGACGTGGGTGTCAACGGGTAGACCGGGAAGGTCGAGGGCAACGCTGCGAACCACGTTGGCCGTCTTGCGCCCAACTCCGGCCAACGCCGTGAGGTCCTTCATCGAAGTCGGCACCTCCCCACCGTGACGCTCCATCAGCTGGTTGGCACATTTGATGATGCTCTTCGTCTTGTTGCGAAACAGGCCGAGTGAGCCGATCAGGACTTCAACGTCTTCGTGCGCCGCCCCGGCCAGGCTCTCGGCATCCGGGTAGCGGGCAAACAGACCTGGAGTGACTTTGTTGACGCCCACGTCGGTGGCCTGTGCTGACAGGATCGTGGCGATGAGAAGCTGGAAGGCGTTTGAGTGGGTGAGCTCACATTCAGCACCGGGGTATTCGAGGGCCAGGCGTTCATGAGTGCGCCGTGCTCGGCCTTTCGGCGATCTTGGTGTCGCCATGTTCTTCCTCGTTTCTCGGGGACTGTCAATGATGGTGGCCCGTCGGATGAAGTCCTCGTGGTTTGTCGCCATGCCAAGGATACGTTGAAGCAACCATGTCGCAATCCGACAAACTCCCTCTTATCGACCGGGTTTCGGTGACCGTTGTCGACGGCAAGAACACGGCCGAGATGAGCCGGGCACGCCGGGTGTGCGACCGGTTACTGCTCGCCAGCAGCGGCGAGGATCTCCACGACGATCGTTTTGAGCCCACCGACCAACCACCGCCTGATTCAGTCATTGCTCTGGCCGAACTTGAGGGAGCGCCGGTGGCGTACGTCGCCAGTTCCATTTCCCGGGGACGGCTGCAACTGGACACGGTTGCCGATGTCGCTACGATCACGGAGCTGACGACATCTCCGGCAGCTCCGGGCACGGCCGACTCCCAGGCCGCTGAGCTGGTCGCCTCATTGGTGGCGGCCGTCGTTGAACGAGTGGAGGCGGCGGCGAATGTCGCCGGGGAGGACCACGAACCGCTGATCTTGGAGGTTTGGGGACGGCCGCGTAAGCCCTGGCACGACGTGTTGGCCAAACGATTGGGCATGGTCCCCCACCGCACGCTCTTTCAGATGCGCTGCGAACTGCCGGTCGCGCCCGAGATCGCCACGCCCATCGCAACCCGCCCGATAAGCCCGCAAATCGACACGGCTCGACTGGTTGAGGTCAACAACAGGGCGTTCGCCTATCACCCCGATCAGAGCGCCCAGGAGCTTGACGAGATCGCGGCCGCTTTCGCCACCGACGGTTTCCGCCCCGACGCCGTGCGCGTACTTGACGCCGATTCCCTTCCGAATCTCCCATCGGATGTCGAACGACCGATGGCGGGCTTCTGCTGGACCAAGATTCATCCGGCCGGCGGCAGTCGGGCCGCCATGGGTGAGATCTATGTCATCGCCGTCGATCCGGCATACCACGGGCACCGGCTAGGCCTTGGGTTGACCGCCTCCGGCCTCGACTGGCTGGCCAGTCAAGACCTTCACGTCGGGATGCTGTATGTCGAGTCCGACAACGCACCGGCGGTTCGCACCTACCAGCGCCTCGGATTCGACGTGCACGCCGGTTACACCGCCTGGAGAACACAATGAGCACGTCGGCCGACTCGACTCTGCGGTCGCCGTGGACTCCGTCCCGTAGCGACTGGGAGGCCGAGCTTGCCGACCTACCTCGATATCGCACCGATCAGCTTTGGGCCGGCCTCTACCAGCACCACCTGGCCCCGGACCAGATCAGCAATCTGCCCAAGGCTCTCAGATCCGAACTGCAAACAAGGTATAAACCGGCGCTCACCTTGATCGACGAACAGCGCAGCCGCGATTCGGCGACGGTCAAATGGCTCTGGCACACCGACGACGGTTCCCAGATCGAAACGGTGTTGATGCACTATGCCCGACGTTCGACTGTCTGCATCTCGTCCCAAGCCGGTTGCGCAATGGGCTGCGGCTTCTGTGCCACTGGTCAGGCCGGATTCAGTCGACATCTGTCGGTTGGCGAGATCCTGGAACAGGTTGTCGCCGCCATTCGAGATGCCAACTCGACGCCCGTATCGGCTGAGGGAGGCGATGACGACGAACTGGACGACGAGGAAGAATCCGCAGAACCATTTGCCGGCCGTCGACTATCGAACATCGTGTTCATGGGAATGGGCGAGCCGATGGCCAACTACGACCGCGTCCTGGAAGCCACGCGGCGCCTCATCAACGACGTCGGCATCGGAGCCCGGCGGATCACGATCTCCACAGTGGGCCTGGTTCCTCAAATGCTCCGCTTTGCCGAAGAGGGTTTGCAGGTAGGGCTGGCCCTGTCACTCCACGCCGCCAACGACGAGCTACGCAACGAGCTGGTGCCGATCAACCGGCGCCACCCGATCGCCGACCTGATCGCAGCCTGCCAACTCTTCCGAGAACGCACTGGCCGAAGAGTGTCTCTTGAATGGGCGATGATCGATGGGGTCAACGACCGCCCGACCGATGCCGCTCAACTGGCAGAAGTGGCTCGCCAGGCGCGAGCTCACGTGAACCTCATCCCTTTGAACCCGACGCCGGGCTACCCGACGGTGGGCTCATCGGCCGGCACGATTGCCGCCTTCGTAGACCAGTTGAGGGCAGCGGGTGTGAACGCCACGGTCCGACAAAACCGCGGTACCGACATCGACGCGGCCTGTGGGCAGCTGGCCGCCCGCCATATCGACGGGCCCGGCAACCAGGACGCCAAAGACCCCACCCCGGTCAACCTCAAGCGCCACGTCGATCCGTAACCCGGTAGCTCGCCGTGAGTGGCCGTCCTATCGCACGACGTAACTGGTTTCGGATCGGGTGATCACCACCACTTTTGCTGCTTGTTGGGCCATACTGAGGAGGTTATGAATCAGTGGCTCAACCAGTCCCATCCGATGACCCTGAAGGCCGCCGTGATCCTCGGCTACCTCAGCGCCGTGTTCGGGCTGCTATCGGGCAATTCGTTCACACTGTTGCTGTATATCGGCATCGGTGTCGGCGCCTTCCTCACCGCCAACAACAAACGCATCGGCTATTACATTTTGGCCGGCTGTGCCTCGCTGGTGGTCATCTTCCTGCTGGCGCTGAGCCTTCCGGCGTTCTTCAGCTTCGACGTCGTTTCCTGGCTCTGGGTTCTGAACCTGCTGGTGTTTCCGGTGGCACTGGTGGCGGCCGCCCTGCATGTTCAGTCCCGGGAATACCAACAGATCTGGTTTGAGTAGCGGCGTCACCCGTCGGCGGCCTCTTCCGGTCGCCCACCTCATAACCACGGTTGTCTGCACCGTCGTGTTTGCCGTTGTGGCTTCGAGCTGCAGCACATCCATACCGATCGAGGACCGGACGGCGACATCGTCGAACGAAGCCGACAACACGCTAGACGCTGAAACCGAGACCGACAGCCCGATCAATGCCGACGACAAGCCCGACTCGGTAGAGCCCGGTGCCGAGGACGATCACTCCACTGTTACCGCTCCGACCGACCCAATCGCCTGGAACCCGTGTGGTGGGGGTTTGGAGTGCGGCACGGTTGTGGCCCCACTCGACTACGACGATCCCGCGGCAGGCGAGATCAGCCTGGCGCTCGTTCGCCGACCGGCCACTGGTGAGGCCGAAGGATCGATCTTCGTTAATCCCGGAGGACCTGGGGCCTCCGGGATCGAAACCGTTCGTTCCGGATTCCAATTCGACGAATCGACCGCCTCCCGGTTCCACACCGTGGGCTTCGACCCCAGGGGAATCGGACAATCATCACCACTGGTTTGCAGCGTCGATCGCTCGTCCGATGCCATGGTTGAACTTTCCCCGGATTCCGCTGCCGAGACGGCGGCTCTCAACGCCGATGCAGAGGCGATAGCCGCCCAATGCAGCCAGCTCGACGGCGCGATCCTCCCCCACCTGACCACCACCAACGTGGCCCGCGACATCAACGTCATGCGTCAAGCGGTTGGCGACGAGGTGCTCAACTTCTACGGGTTCAGCTACGGCACCTTGTTGGCCGTTCGCTACGCCCAGCTGTTTCCCGACTCTGTGGGCCGCGTCGTACTTGACGGTGTCGTCGCACCTGATCAACTGCTGACCGGTTTGTTGGATCAACAAGCGAACGCATTTGAATCGGGTTTCAGACAGTTGGAGGATCGATGTAGCAGTGCCGGACCCTGTCCGGATGGAGGGCTACAAGCCGGATTTGACCGCCTGTATCAGCAGCTGGAGCAGTCAGGACCGGTCGGCGGTATTGGTTCCACAGAACTGGTGATGGCCTCGCTGTTGCCGATCTACAACACCAATTTCTGGCCCGGTTATCGCGACGCTCTGTTAGCCGCCGAAGAAGGTGACGGTTCGGGCTTGAAGGAGTTGAGCGGGTTCTTCACCACCGCCGTCTCGTTTACCGGCTATGCGGCCCATGCATGTGCCGACGGTGGCCATGAGGGAGGCCTTGACACATGGGATCGGTTCGCCGACGGTCTTATGGAAACATATCCCCGGTTCGGGGCCGTGATCGCCAACGAGCTTCGCACGTGTGCGTTCTGGCCACAGCCCGATCCTGATCCAACCCTTTCCGGCACATCGATCCTGGACGTCGCCACCATCCCAAACGTCGAGGTGCTGATTATCGGGGTCACATCGGACGCCGCCACACCGTTCGCCAATGCAGAAGCGCTCGCCGGCCATATACCAAGATCGCATCTGGTGGTGGTCGAAGGGCAACGTCACACGGCCTACAGCGGAAGCCAGTGTGTTCGCGATCTGGTGAGCGAGTACTTCGCGGCGGGGCTGGACCAGCCGGGCCAATCAAACTGCAGCATCGACTGATCACCCGCACCGGCGCCCGAAAAGCCACTAGGTGAATAGAGTGGAATGTGATGCCAACACAATCTCACCACGACCTTCCACAGGGTGACGAAAAACGCGATGCCGTCCGTTCGATGTTCGACACGATCGCCCCACGGTACGACCTCGTAAACCGCATCATGACCTTCAGAATGGACGTTGGCTGGCGGCGAAAAACGCTGAATTCTCTCCAGCTCCAACCGCAGTCGGTTGTGCTTGATCTGGCCTGCGGAACCGGCGACTTCATGGTCGAGCTGGCCAAACAGGGTCATCATCCGATTGGTATCGATCTGTCACTGGGGATGCTGGTTGCGGCTCGCTCACCCGAGTCGCGAGTTCAGGGCGACTTGTTGGTCCTTCCCGTGGCCGATCACATGGTTGACGGAGCTGTTTGTGGCTTCGCCCTACGCAATCTGGTGGCGCTGGAGCCCTTCTTCGCCGAACTCGGGCGAGCCGTCAAACCCGGAGGACGCATCGCCCTGCTCGACGTATCGCAGCCCGACAACGCTGTTATGCGCTGGGGCCACGGTATCTATTTCAACAAGGTGGTCCCGTTGGTGGGCGGCCTCCTGTCGGACCGAAGCGCCTACTCCTACCTCCCGAAGTCGGCGTCATATCTGCCGGAACCCGATGTCATCCTCGCGCAGCTGAGGGATTTGGGTTTTGTGGACGTCAAGAGGCAGCAGCTGAGCGGCGGAATCTCCCAGCTGTTCACCGCCACACGACCCCCCGAGGCCTAACCGCACTCCGCTGCCGGCAGGCCTGAAAGCCGCTGGCGCCCACGGAATTGGTTTAACTCCGAAGACGGTCTTCCGATGAGCTAATTGATGAACGCGTGCGCCTGGAGATCCTCTAACTCGCCCCTGCTTTCGAAACGCGGCGCTTCACCCGACGGGCCGCGGCAAGTAAGGCGGTGGATTCATGCCATCTAGCTCCGGATCGGCACCTGTGGCTGCCATGACGGCATCCGACAAGCCGGCACAGACGCCGATACCCGCTGAAACCCCTTCCGAGCCGATCGGACGGCCCGCACGATACGACCGCCGTGGCCGTCCAACCCCAATGCTGTCGGTAGTCGTACCGACATTCAACGAGGCGGAGAACGTGCCGATTCTGATCGATCAACTCAGAGAGGAGTTGGTTGATTTCGACTACGAGGTCATCATAGTCGACGACGATTCGCCTGATCAGACCTGGCAGGTGGCATCGGACCTGGTGGACGACGACTATCGGTTCTCGGTAATCCGTCGCACGTCTGACCGCGGCCTCTCCGCGGCAGTGCTCACCGGCATGAGCATCGCCACCGGTTCGGCTCTTGTCGTCATGGACGGTGACCTTCAGCACGACCCTTCGGCCATTCCCGATCTCGTTTCCCAGGTCCTGGACCACGGAGCCGACGTTTGTGTGGCTTCACGCGGCGTGGATGGCGGGAGCTACGGCGAGTTCGGACTCAAACGACGAGCTATCTCCTGGGTTGGCGCTCAGATGGCCCGAGTGTTTCTGCAGGCGTCTGTGACGGATCCGATGAGCGGCTTCTTCGCCATCTCCCGCGAGCGCTACAAGTCGGTGGTTGATCTGGTGAACCCGCGGGGTTTCAAGATCCTGCTCGAGTTTCTGGCTCGGGGCCCTCGTCCCACCGTGACCGAGGTCGGCTATCAATTCGGTAGCCGACTCCACGGCACGACCAAACTGACCGGCTCGGTCGTCGTCGCCTATCTGATCGCTCTAATCGAACTTTCGGTCGGACGATTCATATCGGCCACCCTGACCGCCTACTCGATGGTTGGTCTCCTGGGACTACTGGTTCGTAGCGGTGTGCAGTGGATACTGACAGTTGGAGTTTTCGGCTTGGTTGTGCCCGCTCGGTGGGCGGTTGTCCTAGCGGTACAGCTGAGCATCATCAGCAACTACGTTTTGAACAACGCCTTCACCTTCACGGCGCAGCGTCACCGGGGTTGGGACCGGGTCGGAGGCCTCCTAAGATTTCAGCTCGTCAGTATCTACGGCCTGTTTGTTCACGCCGGAGCGATGGCGCTGTTGACGGACCACTCCCGCGATCAAGGAGCTTGGAGTGTTGCCGAACTCTGGTCGATTCACCGCTCCTGGCCGTTCATTATCGGCCTGGCCATGGCCATGATCGGCAACTACTACCTCAACTCCACGATTACTTGGAGGCGTGGCCGGTACTAGCCGCTGCGACTGCTAGCTCATGGCGCTAAGGACCGTGTCGACCAGCGACTCGATTTCGGCCACGGATCGCCGGTAGACCCGCACTCCTCGACCGTAGGGATCGGACACATCCCAACGGGTCCCCAAATAGTCGGATGGGTCCCGCTGCCGGCGGATCATCTCGAGCAGCTCTGATGGACCCATGCCGGACGACTGCGACGTTTCGATCAGCGTGGCGGCGTGGCGCAGAGGGACGGTTTTGTCCCAGGCATCAGGCCACATCGCAATCGCCTGCTGAACGTGGCTTCCCTCCATCGTCAACACCAAGTCGGCGGCTCGGAGGCTCGCCACGTCGATCTGGTAACTCCGATGGGCGCTGAGATCGACGTTGCGTTCAGCGAGAACCCGAACAAGATCGTCATCAGGTGACCGCCCCGACGCAAGGAAACCAGCGGAGCGGAAAACCCAGCGTTCGGATCCGACACGCTGGCGAGCTATGTATTCGGCCGTCGGGCTTCTACAGATGTTTGCCGTGCAGACAAACAGAACCCGGGGTGGAAACTGCTGTTGATTCAAGAGCGGCGACCGAAGAGAACCCCGGTCGTCCGCCACAGAATCGAAAGATCTCGCCGAAGCCTGACGTCGGCGACGTAGTCAACGTCGAGATGAAGGCCGGCGGCAATTTGGTTCGTCGATCGCAGATCCGAGACCTGGAAGAGACCGGTGATACCAGGCCGTTCTCGGTGACGGGGATGTCCGGTGAGCCCACTCTGATCGGCAACCGTCACGAGCTCGGGACGTGGCCCGACGAGACTCATGTCACCCTTGATGACATTCACCAGCTGCGGTAGCTCATCAAGGCTGTTGGCTCGCATGAAACGACCAAATGGCGTGTGCCGAGGATCGCTGTCGCTCTTGTGCGTCTTGCGACGATCAACGCCGATGTAGTCGGCCTGCGAGACTCGCCGGTCGGGCAACATCGAACGGAACTTGAAGATGTCGAAGCTGCTGCCGCCCATGCCGACCCGGGGCTGACGATAAATCACGCCACCCGGACCCAGCTTAAGCCGAACCAGCAGAGCCAAGAGCACAAACAGCGGGCTTAGAGCCACCAGAGCGACAGAGGCGACAACGACATCAAACAGTCGTTTACCTCGCTCGGTGTACCAGGTCCGCTCGGCCGGAAAGACCGTTGGGAAGAACACCTGCTGGTCAAGATCGACAACATCAACCTCGAGAGCTCTTACGAGTTCGATTCTTGGTTGCACATCGACGCTGGCCACTCTCACCTACCCTTTGCGGCGTGGTTCCTGTTTACTCTGCGCTTGGAGTTGCTGCGCTTTCGCTTGGCCTGACTGGTGGGGAGCGGGCTGAGACTCTGCTGCCTGATCATGATTCGACATGGAAGGACAGCAGCATCGGTTCCGCCTGCTCTCTCCAGTTCCACCGAGATCAGAGGGTATAACGAACTAGAAGTGCTCGCATCCATCTGAACCAAAAACTAGGACTCTTGGTTTCACCGGCTTCTTGCGGCCAAGCGGCCACTACGATGCACGCGACTTCCGGAAACCTTCGGCGAGGGGCCGAAACCCGCTTAATCTAGATCGTTTTAGGTAGTAAACAGTGCCCGACAGCACCGAAAAATCCGTTCAGAACGCCACAACATCGTTGTCTAAAGCAGCTCCGACCCGCACAGTGTCGATAGGTATTCTTACCTACAAGCGTCTGGATGGCGTTAGAAACTGCGTTGCGAGCGTTCGTCAACAGTTGGAACAGCCGTTGCCCGAGCCGTGGCGGATACACGAGGTGCTCGTTATTGATAATGATCCGGACCGATCAGCGAGAGAAACGGTCGCTGCGCTGGCCGAAGCCGGACCACCACCCATTCGATACGTCTCCGAAACATCTCCCGGAATAGCCTCGGCTCGACGCCGGGCCTTGTCCGAGTCATCGAGTGACGTGCTGGTCTTCATTGATGATGACGAGGTGGCCGAGCCTGGGTGGCCCCACCAGCTTCTGGCGCTCATGGCCGAGACCGGAGCGGCGATGGTAGGTGGGCCGGTGCTATCAGAGTTCACCACACCTCCGCCGGAGTGGATTCTTGCCGGCGGATTCTTCGAGCGAGACGATCCGCCCCACGGAGCGGAGCAGGAGTGGCTTCGAAGTGGAAACCTGGCCATCGATCTCCGACAGATCAAGTCGCAGGACCTTACCTTTGACCCCCGCTACGCCCAGGGAGAAGATTCGGCGTTCACTCGCCTGGCAAGATCAAAGGGATTGAAGCTGGTGTGGAGTTCCGGAGGAGCAATCACCGAGAAGGTGGGGCCTACGCGGTATGAGGTGGGCTGGCGACTCAAGAGGGAGTATTTGAGCCATCGGTCCTGGACCCGTTCGAGCCTCGATCTATCTCCCGGTCTCCGAGGGAGAACCATTACCCGGCTCAGAGTCCTGGGTGCTGCCGCCGTCCGGCTCGGAACCGGCGCCGGGCAGCTCGTCCAAGCAGCGGCCAGGCGGAACAAAGCCGATGCCGTCAAAGGTCTCGTCGACCTCGTCGGAGTGGGCGGCAAACTCGTCGAACTGGTGGCATACCGTCATCGTCAGGCCTCGTGAGGCCGGCGCGGGCACGCTCGGCCAATCTTCACCGATGTTTTCCCATCGATGGGCGTAGTTTTGAACTGCCGCAGTAGTATTACGATTCGGTGATGTACCAAACGAATGCGCCGGTCGCGGAAACAGCGACACTCGAAGACTATCTTCGGGCGATTCAGCTGCGAAAGTGGCTGGTTTTGGCGTTGACGGCGCTTGGGCTTCTGGGCGCGTTGCTCTTCTCCATTACGAGGGCCGACACGTTCACCAGCACCTCTACCGTTCTGCTCCGGCCCACCCCGGTCGGTGCCGCCGTTCCCGGCACGGAGGACCGCCCCAATCTTGAACGCGAACGTGAAGTCCTGCTCTCCGATGAGATTGCGGAGAACGTGATCTCCAACCTGGGTCTGCAGCAAGTAACACCCGATGACGTTCGCGAAAATCTGGAAGTCGACTTCCGGCCGTTATCCGATGTGCTGAACGTCAACTACACGTCCAACAACCCGCAGGCTGCGGCCACCACGGCCAACGCCTTCGCCCAGCAGTACACCGCGCTGCGTGAAGGCGATGCCCAGGCCTACTTCGAGGCCGTCGTCGAGTCAACCAACAACGACATTGCGGCAATCTCGGCCGCTCTGGAAGACGACCGGCAACAGCTGATCGATCTTCAGGCCGAACGAGCCTCGCGAGTTAGAGCCGATCAAGACGTTTCCGATGTCAATGCCGCCATCTCCGTGGTCTCGTCCGACGTCTCAAATCTCTCCGCCCAGCTTCGAGAGAGCGAAGCCGACCTCCGTGAAACCCTGCAAGATATGGACGCCCGCCTACCGGCGGCCGAGGTTCTGCGCCCGGCAAGTGCGGCCAGCAGCCCCGATGGGCTCGGTACCATTCCCATCGTTCTTGGAGGCCTCCTCCTCGGCCTGATGGCCGGTGTGGTCGGTGCATTCCTTCTGGAACGGCTCGACACCACCGCCCGCGACGAAGAAGACGTCGCCTTGGCGCTCGGATCGTCGGTAATCGGCTCCATTCCGGTTCTTGGCCTCGGGCACCGAGGTGGCTCCGGCAGCCTGATCATGTTGTCGTCCGGCGGCTCAAATCGGTTCGCCGCCGCCCGCGAGGCGTTCCGACGGCTGCGCAGCTCGGTTCAGTTCCTCAACTCTTCGAGCGGTGTTGGCTCGATCATCGTTACCAGTTCCTCTCCAGGGGAAGGTAAGAGCCTAACGGCGGCCAACCTTTCGATCGCTCTGGCCCAAAACGGGTCAAGGGTCGTGCTGGTCTCAGCCGATCTCCGTAGGCCAACTCTGGAGCCCATGTTCGGCATGGAAGCCAATCGGCCCGGCCTGTCCGACTATCTAGCCCAGGCCGCCGAGCTCAACGCCGAGAAGGTTCCCGGAATCGACAACCTCTGGCTGATTCGCTCCGGCACGCCGCCCGAGAACCCGGGCGAGCTCCTCAACTCCGACCGTTTCGAGCAGATGGTGAAAGAGCTGGAGCGGGAGAACGTCGAATACATCGTGATCGACACTCCCCCGGTGCTCAACACTGCCGACGCCGTATCGGCGGCTCGTTACGTTGACGGTGTGATCGTCGTGGTCGACACCGAGCGCACCGATACCGCCGATCTTCTGCAGGTTCGGGCCGATCTTGAACGTTCGGGATCGAAGCTGCTGGGAGCGGTTATGAACCGCCAGCGCTCCGACCGGGGCCGGCGCGACCGCTACACCTACTGAGCATTTACGAACTCTGCTGCGGAGTCGTTACCTGATCGGCAGCGATTGAGCGCGCTCCGGCCTTTGGTCAATGCGGCGCGCCTCCGGCCTGGCTGAGCGCCCCGCCGCTACCGTCCGAGAGCGTCGGCCCAGCGCTCGCTGCTCTGGCCACCGGCTTCTCGTCTGATGAGGAATCCAACCAGGAGAACCAGCGCAACCATCAGGAAGATCTCGCTGACGAACGTCGTAAACGCTGCGGTGCGCCAAGAACCACCCGGGAGCAGGATCAGGTTCAACGTAAGATTGAGGACTGCGGCACAGGCTGTGGCTCCGAAACGCCACCATTGGCGATCTGCGGCGCTGAGACTGTTGCCGACGACGTATTGAACGGCCCGGACCCCAGGCAGGAACGACAGCCAGCGGATGACCGACACAGCCTCGGTCCACTGCTCGCCGAGCAGGACCGGGGTGAGAGGTGCCAACAGCCAGAACACCAGACCGGTGCCGACACCGAGAAGAATCGCCGTAGGGGCCAGCCGGGCCGACACCCTGAATGCACTGCGGATTCCCGACTTGCCGGCGGCGAAGAGCTCCGAATCGTGGGCTCGCAACAGCATTCGCAGCGGCATGTAGGCGAACTGGATGGCCCGGCCACCAAGAGCGTACGAACCGGCGTCTTCTCGGAGATCGAAGCGGACCAAAAGCGTGCGGTCGGAAAGATCGTTGACATTCTCCGTTGTGCCGTTGACCGAGAACGGCAAACCAGGACCAACGTCTTCGCTGGCCGAGCGACTAAACCGGGGATAGACACCGTAGGTGCGGGCGATGAAGACCATCCCACAAATGGAGCTCAGCAAGAAGCTGAAGGCGTTGGCCCAGGCCCAGCTTTCCAAATCGTGATCGGTGGCCAGCGCGAACCAGGCGACGGCAACCACACGGCAGACCACCACGATAAAACGAGCGAATGCGGCTTCTCGGAGATGCCCAAGACCGACGGGGAGATATACGACCAGCTCCGACAGCCAGAACAAGGGCATCCCGGCCACGATGAAGAGAATGAAGATGGTGGGGTCAACCGACGGCAAAAGAAGAGGGCGGAAGGCAATAAGCGCGAGCGCCACCAGAAGCGGTGAACCAACACCAAGGGTGATCGCTCGAGCCCAGGCTTCCGACAGGCTCTCTCCCTGCGCTCCCCTACGGAGAAGGAGAATGTGAGTACCGAAATTGGAGAGGTTTAGGGCGATAAGGGCCAGGCCGGCCACGCCGCCCATGACGCCGTAGGACTCCTGAGTGAGGAATCGAGCCAGCACCAGGATGACCAGCGTCGAACTGATGAGCTGGAGGACCTCCGACACCGCCGCCCAGCGGGTGCGGTTCGCGAGCAAATCACCGGCCATCGTACGAACCCGGGAATTGTTGACATCCTCTTCTCTTTTGCCGCTGCTGTGATCAGAGGGCGAAATCATTGCCTGTCTTTGTCGCGCCGCACTCTTACCGGCCGAAACCCGGCTTTACAGGGTTTCCAGCCAGTCGTTACTGCCCGGACGATCCCGGGCATCGACAATCCTATGCCGGGCATCGAACAAATATTGTGCGTTGGCAGTAATCATGTCGTAGTCGAAACAGTCATGATCAGTGATGAGGACCACGACGTCGGCGCCGGCCACGATTTCGGGTGAAAGGTCGAGGAACTCGACGTGATCCGATAGCTCATAGTTCTCTACGTAGGGGTCGTGAATCTGCACTTCGGCCCCCAAACGCAGGAGTTCCTGAACGAAAGGAGTAGCCGGCGTTTCCCTGGCGTCTCCGGTGTTTTTCTTGTAGGCAACGCCCAGTACGAGGATGGTGGATCCGTTGACCGCCTTGCGTCGCTCGTTGAGGCCACCCTGGATCCTCCGGGCCACGTAGTTCGGCATGTTGTTATTGACGTCATCGGCGATCTTGACGAACCGGGACACGGCGCCGAGGCGACGCTCGAACTGCCACGACAGATACGACGGATCCACCGGCAGGCAATGGCCGCCAACACCAGGGCCAGGGAAGAACGGCATAAACCCGAACGGTTTGGTCGAGGCCGCGTCGATGACCTCCCAGATATTGATATCGAGGGCTCTAGCGTGGATTGCCAACTCGTTGACCAACGCGATGTTGACGTGGCGGAACGTGTTTTCCAGGAGCTTGGTCAACTCCGCTTCGCGGGTGCCGCTTACCGGCACAACCGTGTCGACGAGCCGCCCGAAAAACTCGCAGGCGGCTTCTCTCGACTTGTCGTCCACTCCGGCAACGACCTTCGGGGTTTCTTTGAAACCCCAGACTTTATTGCCCGGATCGATGCGCTCCGGAGAGTACCCGACCATAAAATCGGTGCCGGCGATCAGACCGGAGCCGGCCTCGAGAAGCGGCGTTACCACTTCGTCGGTGGTTCCCGGATAGGTGGTGGATTCGAGAATCACCAGCGAACCAGGGGTGGTGAACCGACCCAGCATCTCAGCCGCCGACTCCACGTAGGAAATGTCGGGTGCTCCTTCTCGCAGCGGGGTGGGAACCGAGATCACGGCGATGTCGAAATCGGCAACGTCGGCCGGGCTCTCCGTTGGCCGATACCGACCGGTGGCCAACGCCGAGGCCAGCTGTTCGTCGGTAATGTCCTCGATGTGTGATGTGCCGGCGGCCAGGCCGGAAATCTTCTTTTTGTCGAGGTCGAGCCCGACAACGTCGTAGCCGGCTTCCACCGCTCGTATGGCAACGGGTAGGCCCACGTATCCCTGCCCGACCACAACGAGTTTCTTGCTCACAGCGTCCTCAACGGCAGTTCCATCACTCACCATTTCACGTTCCTTCCAACAAGACCCAAGCTCGGTTCGGTTTCGCCCTGCTCCTGCAGCCCGACACACCATCAATGTCAGTGATCAACACCGGCCGCTGCAGCTTGAGCTTCGACACTCTTGGTCTATCGCCTACAACAAGGGTACAGACCCCGTTGATCCCGCCATTACCGACCCCGGAAATTCGTTGAGCAGATACGCCTAAGAGCCGGTGTCGCGCCTGTGGGAATTCTCCGAACGCTGCTAGAAATGTATAGCTGGTGTGGAAACCCACGGTTTCAACAGGGAGTTGGCAGGCCATGATGGCGAAATCTAGGAAGATCGGGCGATCTCCATCTCCGGCGGCTATGCAATTCAGCGCCGACATAGTTGTGTTTGGTCTCACCTGGCTTGTCGCGCTCGTCGCCACCAACATCACCATCACGGACGTTCGCTCCAACGCCCGTTCGATCGTCCTGGCCGTGATTGCGCTGGCGGTAACGATGATCATCCTGCAGCGCCGAGGGCTCTATGAAGGACGCCCGACGTTGCCGCGCACCGAAGAGATCTCGCGGGTTTTTGTCGGAGTTCTCGGCGGATCGGCCAGTATCGCCGTTGCCGCCGCCTTTCTCGACTGGCATATCGGAGCGTGGGAGATCACCGTTGGAGCCCTTGCGGCGTTCGCCCTTCGAACGTTGACGCGAGGTCTGATGCGATCACTCGCCACCGAACTTCCCTCCGCCATCACCCCTACCAGGGTGGTCATTGTCGGCACTGGCCATGAAGCCAAGGAGCTGGCCGAACTGGTCATCGACCATCCGGAGACCCGGCTGGATCTGGCCGGTGTTGTCGGCAATCTCGGGGTCGCCGAACGCAATGGCCTCGCCGACATCTGGATCGGTCCGACGGGCCGTCTGATCGAGCTCATGCACCAGCACGAGGTCAATGCGGCCGTGGTTACCGCCACAAGCTTCAGAGGCGAGCAATTCCGCAACATCACCCGGGAACTCTTTGGCTCGGGTTACGACGTGCACCTCACCACCGGCGTCAGCCGGATGTGGGAAGGTCGCTTCGACGTGCGCTCACTTTCACACGAACCGTTGATTGTTATGGGCCGCAACTCGACGCCGCAGTGGCAGCGAGCCGCGAAACGAGCGGTCGATCTGGTTGGTGCAATCGTCGCTCTGCTGATCGCCTCGCCCATCATGTTGTTGACGGTGCTGGCCATCAAAATCGAGGACCGAGGACCGGTTTCCTATACCGCCCGCCGAGCGGGCCGCCGGGGCGAGTTCTTCAACATGTACAAATTCCGCTCGATGGTAACCAACGCCGATGATCTCAAACAGCAGATGGCCGAGCAGAACGAACGCACCGGCCCCCTGTTCAAGATTTCCGACGATCCTCGGATCACCCGAGTCGGGCGGATCATCCGCGAGACGTCGATCGATGAGCTGCCGCAGCTGTTCAATGTGATCAAGGGCGATATGAGCCTGGTCGGCCCCCGCCCCGCCCTCCCCGAAGAGGAAGCGGCGTTCGACGAAGAACTGCGGGAGCGGTTCAAGGTTCGCCCCGGCATCACCGGGCTCTGGCAGGTGGAGGCTCGCTCCAACGCCGCCTTCAACGCCTACCGTCGCCTCGACCTGCACTACGTGGAGAACTGGAACATCGGGTTGGATCTCCGAATTCTGCTGGCAACCGCCGAGCAGGTGGTGGTCACCATCGCCCTTCTTCCTCTGCGGTTCATTCGTCGCCGCTCGGAGGCCGCACCGGTCGATGGCATCGTCAACGGAAGGTCACTGTCGGAAGCCGGCGACGTCGAGACCGATGTCGACGATGTGGTTATCGATCTTCGGGTCCGCAACCGCGACCGGCTCGCCGCCGAGTCGGTATCAGCCGAGGCCGAGCGTGCCGCCCCACTGGTCGACATTCCTTCGGCTACCACCGACGAGCCTCCCAACCGGCAACAGTTCACGCCCTGACGCCGATATTCGGCCCGGCGGTAGGCCTGGTTGTGGCAAGATCTCGGAGTGTCCGTTTCCGACTATCTCGCCCTGCCCGATCCTCATCTCGATCCGGTCGTGGCCCAGCGTTATGACGAGGGCGGCGGAGAAGAGTTTGATCCATCTGCAATCGCCCTGGCCGTCGAGGCTCTAGTCGGTTGGGCTGAGGGCGAGACGGCGGTCGAGTTTGCCATCGGAACCGGGCGTTTGGCCATTCCCCTAGCCCGAGCGGGGATCTCCGTTCTCGGCATCGACTTTTCGGAGGCGATGGTGGCCGAGCTACAAAGGAAACCAGGGTCAGATCTGATATCAGTGACCATCGGAGACATGACCAAGGTCAGAGTCTGCGACAACGCCGCTGTCGTCTACCTGGTCTACAACACCATCAGTAATCTGCGCACCCAGCGTCAACAGGTGGCGTGTTTCGCCAATGCCGCCGCCCATCTTCGCCCCGGCGGGCGCTTCGTCATCGAAAACCAGGTGCCTCGACTGAGAGATCTGCCGCCAGGTGAGACCATCGTGCCCTTCGACGTGTCGCCAACCCACCTTGGTTTCGACGAATACATTGATCTGGTGAATCAGATCTCGATCTCGCACCACTATCACATCGACGGCGATCGGGTGAGAACCACCACCCCGGCGTTCCGTTACGTGTGGCCCTCGGAGCTTGACCTCATGGCTGAGCTGGCCGGCTTGCAGCTGGAGTCACGATGGGCCGGCTGGGATCGGGAACCTTTCACCGGCGGTTCAACATCGCACGTCTCGGCGTGGCGGAAACCGCTGGAGTAGACCCAACGAACACACAGTGCTTCGACGGTAGGACCGTGCAGGCTACCAGAGCTTCCAGGGAGCCTCGTCACGAGCCCACATGTCGTTGAGGGCTGTGTACTCCCGGAACGTGTCCATGCCCATCCAGAAGCCTGTGTGGGGGAACAAACCAAGGCGGCCTTCATGGGTGATCGCCTGAACCGGATCGTGCTCGAAGAAGTGATCGGGTTGATCTTCTGGGATATACGAAAGGAACTCTCGCCGGAACGCGAAGAAACCCCCGGAAACCCAGCCCTCCGACGGCGGCTTCTCGGCGAAGCTTGACACCTTGCCGTCCTCAACAAGCAGCTCGCCATAACGTGATGTGGGGTGAACACCCGTGACCGAGCCGAGCAGGTCCGACTCGTGAAGAGAGCGCAGCTGTGACGAGACATCGACATCGCCGAGACCATCTCCGTAGGTAAGCATGAAGTATTCGGTATCGATGAGATGCGCGACCTTCGCTACCCGACCCCCGGTACCGGTTTCAAGTCCGGTGTCGATCAGGGTGACTTCCCAGTCGTCGAGCGACTCCTGGTGAACGAAACTGGTGTTTTGCCGGCCGACGTTGATCGTCAGGTCGGAAATCATCTCCTCGTACCGGAGAAAATACTGCTTGATGTCCCACGCCTTGTATCCAAGACAGAGGATGAATCGGCGGAATCCGTGTGCCCCGTACAGCTTCATGATGTGCCAGAGAATGGGTTGAGTGCCGATGTTGATCAGCGGCTTCGGTAGCTTTTCCGAAGCTTCTCGTATCCGGGTGCCCTGGCCACCACACAGGATGATTACCGGAATATTCTCTGGGTCCGCGCTCATTGTCTGATCCCTCAACTTGTCTCTTTCTTGTCCCGCTCTTGTTTCCGCACGTGCCCGCGTCTATCCCGGCCTACCTCTAAACCGGACCCGTCGGCGGTGCCGGCGTTGATCCCCCGCTTCGCGACCCTGCCGCGTTTGGGGTTCCGCCGATCACCGACGTTTCACCGCCTCCGAGAGTAGTGGTGCCACCGCCGTTGGCCGTCAGATCGATCGGTTCAACGGCTGGCGTCCAGGTTTCGGCCTGGCTGACGACCTCATTGCCGCCGATCATGCCGTCGGCGCTGAGGGTCTCACCCTTTGCCGGCCGTCGTGAAGGCGAGGTGACCACCGGCAGCAGCTTGTCACGGACCGGGCCCAGCTGGCGCGAGAGGTCGCTTAGTTCATCCGACTTCTGGCGCGACAGCGGAACGGCGAGGACCACGGCATCGGCCATGGCCGTGAGCTGCAACGTTGAGGCAAGATCGAGCGCTGGACCACCGTCGATCACGACGATCTGGGCCTTGCGGCGGGCCGCCTCAAGAACCGATGCCATCGTGTCACGACGTAGCGAGGCCGCCCCACGGTTCGAGCCCAATCCGAGAACGCTCACTTCAGGGTCCATCGTGCGGGTGAAGACCGATCGGCCACGTTGATCAATGAGCGCCCCGTCGTTGAGTACAACAGCGGGAACGCCGCCGTCCTGGGTGGCGTTGAACAGGGCCGTAATTCGAGGGTCGCGCACGTCGGCGTCGACCAGAACGACCGAGGAACCGCCTCCGGCGAATCGCTCGGCCATGGCCAAGGCCAACGTTGTGGTGCCGGCCCCGCGTTGGGTGCCGACCACGGCAACCGTGAGAGGCTCGTTGATACGGGCTTTGGCCTCGGCTCGCACACAGAGCTGGTCGACAACCGGGATGGCCGAGCGCGGCAGCGCCTGGAAAGCGGCCAACGGCTGACGGGCAAGTGACCGGTAGTGAGGCAGCTCCGAAACAATCGGAGCGCCCAAAATCTCGGAACCTGTTTCGATATCGAGAACCTTGGTGGAGAATCGGGCCCAGGCCATGGCCGCCACGATGCCGAGCATGGCGCCGGCAAACAATCCACCGGCCAAAAGGAACTGGCCACCCGGCGGAATCGGGTCGCTTGGCTGCGTGGCGAACTGAATGATTCTGGTGTTGATTCGCAGCCGGGAGTCGGAGATCAGGGCGTTACGTTGCTGGATCAGCTGAGTGAGCTCGGCCTTCGCCACGTCCCGCTCGGTGACGACGGCGGGAACCACCTGCTGCTCGTTGGGCAGCGTGTTCTGATCGCGGTCGCTGAGAACCCGTTCGATGATTCCGGCCATCTCATCGCGAATCGTCGTATTAAGCTCGGTGAGCGTTGCCCGAAGCCGGTTGATCTCATCGTTGAGACGCTGCAGCTCATTGCTGTCGCTGCGTTCATCGTCGAGGGTGTTGATATAGAGATCGACATATTTCTGGGCCACAAGACGCGACTTGTCGGGATCGTTGGTGATGGCCTCGATCGTGACGATG
The DNA here is from genome assembly GCA_965216355.1 of Acidimicrobiales bacterium. Lineage (GTDB taxonomy): Bacteria > Actinomycetota > Acidimicrobiia > Acidimicrobiales > SZUA-35 > JAHELU01. Next base: position 3,137,655 of record CBDCFR010000013.1, on the reverse strand, counting down.
TCGGTGCCCGGGTCGTGTTCGATCGTCACCGCCTCACGGACAAACGTGATCGACTCGCCGATCTCGAGAGCCACATCATTAACGAGGTTCGCGCTCTCGAGCACACTCAGCTGGCCAAGCACGTAGCGGTCGGGATCAGCGGAGAAGAAGTTGGTGTTGCCGACCGTCGGCTGCACGATCATCAGCTTCGCCACCGACCGGTAGTCGTTGCTGACCGGCGCGTCGGCCCGAAGGCCAGGCAGTGCTCCAAGAAGGGCGAACAGGGCCACTAACCAGAGGCGACGCCGGAGCGCTGAGAGTACAAATGAAAGTTCCATGTTCAGTCCTTCTCAGGCCGAGGTTTCGACCCTTCTCCGGCCGCCGTGACGATTGATCGGCCCAATCGCGGGCGGAGACAATCTTAGCGGAGTGGCCACTACCGCAGTACTCGCTCTTCCACCAGTCCAACCACTCGACCAGCAGCAATGGAGCCTCTTCGGAGGAAGTATGGGAGAGATTTCCTAGCCACTGATTGCCCATTGGGCCTAAGAGCGGAAAGCCCGGTGGCGGTGCCTTCACCGTCGGGCATTCCCCGTCGGGCCAAAATCTGGCTGAAGCCCCGGCCGTACAGGTAGTGCTGTTGCATCATCGCTTGGAGGCCTTTGCGGTGGCGATAGTACATCACCGCCTCAGAGCTGTATCCAAGCTCCACCCCACGATCAAGAAGATCCCAGGAAAAGGCAATGTCTTCGCCTCTGATCAGGTCGGTGTTGAAACCACCAACCGCCTCGAAATTCGTGCGGGTCACCCCCATGTTGGCCGAGACGAGATACGGGTGGCCCAGAAACCTGGGCAGCTCACCGGGAGTTGCCGGCGGGCGCCAATGCTCCTGCCCCGGAACGGAAAGCACATCCTCATCCAGGAAACCGCCTACTGCCCCATAGTAGTCGAGCGCCGCCGTCAGATTCTCGATCCATTCCTTGTGGGCAATGTCGTCGCTGTCGCAGAACAACAGCAGTTGCCCTTGGGCCTCGCCTGCGCCGACGTTCCTGGCGTGAGAGGCGCTGCGGAGGCTTGAGGAGTCGACGACCTTGACTTCCAAGTCGGATAGCGATCCAACCAACTCGTCGAGCTTCCGTCGTTGTTCGCCGTCAGGGGTGTTGAGTGACATGATCAGCTCCCAGCTGTGGGCATAGGTCTGCCCACGCAAAGCCTCGATCTGGTCGTTCAGTTCACCGTCGACTCGTCCAACCGGCATGATCACCGAGACATTCATAATCAGTTACTCCCGTAGCAGAGCCCGCCGCTCACGCCACACCAAACCAAAGAAAGCAGTATCACGTACGAAGTAGCGATGGAACAGCCGCCGTGGCTCCTGGATGAACCTGTAGAACCACTCCATGCCGATGCGTTGAATCCATTCAGGGGCACGTTTCGTGATTCCAACGTGCATCGCTGCCGATCCTCCCAGGCCGAGGAGTGTCGGCGGACGGCCGAGCTCGGTCGGCCATTGCCGGAGAACTGCGTCGGCCAGAAGCGCATCTTTGGGATGCCCAATTCCGAGGAACACAAACTCCGGCCCGTCCGCCGTTGCCGATCCAACCACCGATTCCGCAATACGGTCGATGGTTTCCCGGTCGTCGGCTTCGAACATCGGCGCCACCGTGGCGGTCGCGCCGGCGTGCTCCATGCGGAGCAGATTGGCCACTTCCTCGGATGACGCGACCACAAATACCGAGCGCTGTTCGGCCACCAATCGAGGCCAGATTCGCGCAAACAGGCCGCTTCCGGTCAGGCGAGCCGACAGCGGTCTTCCAAGTAGATGTGACGCAGCCACGATCGGTTGGCCGTCGGGCAAACAGAACTGACTGCGCTGGAACATGTCCCAGATTCGCCCCGACCGTCCGCAGTCCTTGTCGAGTTGAACCATGATGTCGACGTTGGGGGTGAGCACGGTGCTTAGTTGATGGCTCTGTGACGGTCGATCCCGAGCAACCAAGGCATCTATCACGGGCCCAAGATCGGGAGCGTCGACGAAATCAAGGCCGAAGAGGCGGACGCGCCTGAGGTTGTCGGCGACTTGATCCGGCAACTTGTCGCCCGCCGGCTTTCTCCCTCCGGACGAGCCGAGATCGAGTTCGATGGCCGGCCCACTGTCGGAGGTCACATCGATAACCGACTCGGGCGGTGCCACGTCGATTACCTGGCCGAGTTCCGGCGCGTCAACATCGCTCGCCGTCGACGGCGAGCTTTGGTTATCGGCGCGTTGCGAATCTCGTTCCGACATGAACGTGGCGACCCCTCCACCGGGCCGGCGGCGAGCTTTGGTCGCCAGGGCTTAGGTTACCGCTTCATGACAGCGATCGGTCCGCCGTCAAGCCCGATCCGAGCCGGTTCCTCCCACCGTTCCCCACCCCAGTGTGATCGGTGGGCGCATTTCCTCAACGCTAGCGTGGTGACCAGCGCAAGGTTGCCCCTTCTACACTGAGCCCATCATGATCACATCCACTCAGGGGCGACCTGGCCCCAAACAAGGCCCGCTCCGGGCCGCCGTGGTCGGATCAGGCGGCATCTCGAAAGAACACCTGACCTACCTCTCCGGGCGCAGCGCCGCGGGAGACCACGTAGACCAACGAATCGACCTGGCCGCAGTGTGCGATTTGTCACCGGTTGCGGCCCGATACGGTGCCGAGCAGTTCGGTGCCGGTGCCGCCTATACCGACATCAAAGAAATGCTGTCGGAGGAACCGCTGGATGTGGTCCATATTCTCACGCCTCCCTCCACCCACCTCGCTCTCGCCACCATGTGCCTGGAGGCCGGGTCTCATGTGATCTGCGAAAAGCCCATCACGGCGACTACTGAAGATCTGGCCACGTTGCTCGACACCGCGGGTCGGTGTGATCGGTTGATCATGGAGAGCCACAACTACCGTTTCAATGACGGATACCTGGAGATCAAACAACTGGTCGACAGCGGGCGCCTCGGTCGAGTTACCGACGTCGAGGTCCGCATCGCCCTTCCGGTGACCGATCCCGCCGGCCGATTTGGCGACGCCAACCTGCCAAGCCCGATCCATCAGATGCCGGCCGGCGTGCTCCACGATTTCACCACCCATTTCGCCTACCTGCTTTTGGGAATGGCACCCGACGTCGAGTTCAGTCGCATTGCCGCTGCCTGGAGCAATCACGATGACAATGAAATGTTCCGGTTTGATGATCTCGATGCCCTGCTGATCGGCGACGGATCCGACGGCCCATTGCACGCCCGGCTTCGATTCGACGCCAGGTCGGGCCCCGATACCTTTTCCCTTACGGTTCGTGGAACCGCCGGATGGACCCAGACGGACTTCTTCCAGCCGTACCTTCGCACGGTCGTGCCCCGATCCGGTGGGGCCCAACTCAGTCCGATCATCAATCATGTTGCCAACGGCCTCGATTTGATCCGTGATGGTATTGGAAACTTCGGCAAGAAACTGCTTCAGAACACCCCGTACCACGGTCTTCATCGCATGCTCGATGAGGCCTATGTTGCCATCGCCGAAGGCCGGCCGCTCCCGGTCAGTCCTGATGACATGATGGCGGCGTCCCAGCTGGTCGACCGGCTGCTCAGCGATGAGGTCAGGCTATGAAGATCTACATCACCGGAGCCACCGGTTTTGTCGGCTCGGCTGTGGTGGCGGAGGCGCTACGCCGCGGCCACGACGTTGTGGCCGTCGTTCGTCCGGCCAGCGCAAGTGATATTGCCGCCCAGTATCCCGAGCATCGCGAGCAGCTGACAGAGGCCCGAGTCGATCTCCGCTCCCCCGCCGGATTGGCTGATTCGCTGGCCGGCGTCGATTCGGTCATCCACTTGGCTGCGGCGAAGGCTGGTGATTTTTACACCCAGTTCGCCGGGACCGTGGTGGCAACCGAGAACCTACTCGCAGCGATGAACCAAGCCAAGGTTGGCCAGCTGGTGGCCATCAGCACGTTCTCGGTCTACAACTATCTTGAGATGCGCCCTGGCTCGCTGCTCGACGAGGATAGTCCGACCGAAACCAATCCTCGGCTGCGCGATGAATACGCCCAAACCAAGCTGATACAGGAAGATCTGTACCGCGAGTTCGACGCAGGCGACAGAAATGCGGCGGTGATACTGCGGCCGGGCATGATCTACGGTCCCGACAATCTTTGGCATGCTCTCCTCGGCGCCGAGCTTGGGCCAAAATTCCTTCGAATCGGGTCGCGGGCGACTCTGCCGTTGACCTACGTCGAAAACTGTGCCGAGGCCATGGTCGACGCGGCCGAGGTCCTTCACCATCAACCGGAAACGGTGCAGGGTCAGGTCATCAACATCGTCGACGACGATCTTCCAAACCAGCAGGAATATGCCGACATGGTGGCTGCGAGGATCGACACGCCCAGCACCATCTCCGTGCCTTGGTCGGTGATGAACGCCGCCACTTCCCTGTTGAAGAAGGCCAACCAGACGTTTGTCGGAGGTCGGGCCAAGTTTCCAGGGATCGCCGTTCCCGACCGACTCCATGCCCGTTTCAAGCCTCTTCGCTACACCAACGCGAAAGCCAAGCGGCTACTGGGTTGGAGCCCTCGCTACTCCCTGGCCGAAGCACTCGACCGTAGCGCGGCTGCTGAAGCCGCGGCCTCGTCGGTATCGACGTCATGACCATCGACGGCACCACGAGCGATCGCGCCCCACTGCGAATCGGATATCTCACGGGCGAGTTCCCAAGAGCCACCGACACCTGGATCCAGCGAGAGATCGCCGGACTCCGAGCCCGAGATATTCAGGTGACAACGTTTTCAGTCCGCCGCCCGGGACCGGAACATCTCGTCGGCCCCGAGCAACACGAAGGTCAAGCCACAACCGTCTACCTCTTGGAACAGCTCAAGGGCGGCGCGCTCCCAACGGCTCACCTGCAGGCTCTCGCCCGCTCTCCCCGGAACTACATCGGCGGTCTTAGGCTGGCCTTGGCCACAAAACGACCGGGCTTTCGCGGCGGCCTCTACCAGCTGTTCTACTTCGCCGAGGCGGTACTCCTGGCCGACGAAGTCAGGAAACGAGGCATCGAACACCTGCACAATCATCTTGGCGACTCAAGCTGCACCGTGGCCATGCTGGCCGCCGAGGTCGGCGACTTTCCGTTCAGCTTCACCCTTCACGGGCCAGGAATTTTCTTTGAGCCCTACACCTGGCGAATCGACGAAAAGATCAGCCGTTCGGCCTTCACCGCCTGTATCAGCCACTTCTGCCGCAGCCAGGCTGCAATCTTCGCCCCCGATTCGGCGGAGAAGCTTCACATCATTCACTGCGGCATCGAACCGGAACGCCTATCGATCGTTACGCACTCGGGCCGGGGACCGCGCCTGCTGTTCGTGGGCCGGATCGCCGCCGTCAAGGGAATACGTGTTCTTCTCGATGCGGTGAATGACCTGCTACCCAGGCACCCCGATCTCCACCTGACAATCGTCGGCGACGGCCCCGAGCGAGGTGCTCTGGAACGATTGACGACGCGCCGTGGATTAGCGGAATCGGTCGACTTTGTGGGCGCCAAGAGCCAGGATGAAGTGGCGGAACTGCTCGCTTCGCATGACATCTTCGTGCTCCCAAGCTTCGCCGAGGGGGTGCCGGTGGTGTTGATGGAGGCGATGGGAGCAGCGTTGCCGGTGGTCGCCACCCATGTTGGTGGAATGACCGAGCTGATCGACGATGGCCAAAACGGGTTCCTGGTCAGGCCGTTTGACACCGACCATCTGATCCAGCGGATTGATCAGCTGGTTGAGGATCCGGACCTTCGAACGCGGTTGGGCACCGCTGGACGGAAGCGGGTCCTCGACGATTTTGTGTCCAGTCACGAAGCAGCCCGCCTCGCGACGCTCATCGACAACCATCAAACCGGGGTGGAGACAAAGGTGCGCCCTCAGCTACCGACGGGCTTTTAGCCGCTACGGCTATTTCGAGACGGAATCGAGTACCCGCAGCAGACTTCGGCCTGCAGCTTCATCGGTGCAGTTGTCGTCGGCGAAGCGCAGCGCAGCATCGTCGAGTTCCCTACGGAGCTCGTCATCGGTCCACATGGCCCCGATGGCATCGGCCATCGAACGTGAGTCATAGAGACGAGTACAGATGGCGTTCTTTCCGTCGATGATGTAGTCGTCGATCCCCGGACGGTCGGTGATAACCAGTGATCGGCCGTGTCGGAATGTCTCAACGATGGTGACAATACCGGCCGACGTCGCACCATCATTCAGCGGCACAACGTTGACCCGGGCATGACGAACGAGGCGTCGAATCTCCGGCCGTGTGATCTGTTCCAGGATCTCGACGTTGGAAGGGACCTTCAGTCCATCGAGCACGCGATCTGAAGCCAGCACCAACGTACGGTAGCCGAGCGACTCCATCGCGGCGAAGAACGTTTCGTAGTCGCGATAGCCGGAGCCGGTGGCGAAGACGTACGGCTCGTGCTGGCCTTCCGGGGCCTCGGTCTCGACGGTTGCGCCGTATTGGAACGGGACGTAGACAAATCGTTCGCTGGGTAGGCCGAGCAGATCGGCGTAACTTTCGATCTCACGTGTGCTGTGAACCACAAATCGATCGACCTGGCTCAATGCAAATCGGGCTACTGAACGTTTCAGTGGCGAATTGAGACCCTCGGTGTTAAAAAACCATGAGACCATCGGCCGGTCGATCCGTTTCGCCGCCTTGATCGATCCCGCTGCGGCTGCAAGCTGCGGGAACACCGTGATGATTCCGTCGGCATCGGCGTTGGCCGCTCGACGTGCCTGACGCATTCGTTGCGACCATTCGCGGACAGTGGCCCGAGGAGGACCTCCCTGATGCCAGTTCCTCTCTTGACCGATTCGAGGTACAAGTGTGAACGAATGATCACTGGATTCGACGGCGTCGGAAATCCAACGATCGTTGGGCGTCTCGAAATAAGGCGATGCCACCACCCATTCCATTATCTTTCAGCACCGCCTCAGTCTCACGCGCCACGAATAATTTGGTTTGAGTCGCCCCTCAAGCTGACAATAGTAGCGCCTTTGGATCACCGGAGGTTCGACACCCAACGATTAGCTTCCTTGAGAACCTAGATGCAGGCGTTTAATGGGTAGGACCACCTACTCTCGGCCCGACTTCACCAACAGGCAGGCGTTAGACGCCGGATCCCATTTCAACTTCGATCGGCTCGGCATCGGATTTCGACTGCTTCTCGGCCCGTTCCTTATCGGCAAGCCGCTGATAGTAGATCATCGCCACCCAGCTGGCGACCGCCAGATACACCTCGCTGCCCAGCGTTGCCATGACAGCACCTTGCCAGCCGCGTCCCGGAATGAGCGTGAGATACAGCACGACCGATACGCAGGCTGACGAGACATATACCATCGCCCGTTCCGCCGCACGACCCAAACCCAACAGACCATTCATCGGCGTGCCGCTCAGGGCGATCAGCGGCAGAAAGAGGAGGAGCCACGGAATGATTTCGGCAGCCTCGTCAAATTGCCCGATGAGCAGCACCTCCACCAGCGGCATGGCTAGGTAAATTCCGGCCGCTGTGGCCACGGCAATAACGAACATTACGCCGGTCAGCTTGGCAGCACGCCGAAGGTGATAGTTGTTTTCGCCATCATCACCATCCGGGATGAAACGATGGAACGCTGCCTGACCTACCACCCGAAGCGGGAGGGATCCAAGCTGAACCACCCGGTAGGCCGCGCTGTAGAGCCCCACCTGGGAATCAAAGTTCATTGCCTTCAAGGCCACCTTGTCGCCGTTGAGCTGAAGGCTGGCCGCAGCCAGGGGAACCGCGAATACGGTGCTGGTCCGCACCGCCCGGCGACTCGGGCGACCGAAGCGCACGTCGTATCCTTCTCTAGGCAGGACCACAACCAACAAGTAGATGGCATAGGTCCCATAGAAAAGGACGTACGTAAGCGCCAGAGACCTGATGGTAAGCGTTCCGGTGAAGAATAACCCGACGACGGCGGACAACTTCAACAAGGCCGTAACGATCTTGGTTTTGATCCTTGAGACGTAGCTACCGGCCGCTTGGCGCAACATCGCACAAACAAATATGAAGGCGTTGAAGAACAATTCACTGATGACAATGAGGGCGATCTCGGCAAAACCAAGGTCGTTGAATACCAGACCGAACGCGATGGCAACCCCGCTGGTGATGACCCCCAAAATGAACGCGACGCTGAGGAATGACTTGACGATGTCGTCCAGTGAGTCGTTATAGCGAAGGCGGCGTTGGATCAACGCCAGCCCTGGCCCGGCAAAGGTCAGCGAGCCGAGTGGACCGACAACTCCGTACATGGCGGCGAACGAGCCGTAGACCGCGGTGTCGTCTTGATACACCGACGCCAACGCAAAAAACGAGGCGAATGCGGTGATGGTCACCAGGCCGTCGTTGACCACGGTCCACAACGTGTCCTGGGCTAGGCCATCGAAGGCGTTCCAGAGTTTTCGTATGCGTTTCACCACAGGATCCTCACCGCCCGACCGGTGAACTCGACATCGCGAACCGATAGCGGCCGGTTCCACCCCGCCGACACAACGCCCGATGCGCCCTGGGCCCGCGCCCACTAGCTGGTGGCAACATACCTGGTCGAGCGTACCAGCGGGCAGGAACCAACGTGGCCCGGCTCGTACACACCCGGCAATTTTGCCCGGCGCGAACCCCGATACTTCCGCCCAACGTCACGGGACGTGCTCGTTACACTTGGCACCGACCACGACAACGGGCGGACAATGACCAACGACGAATCCAGCACCAGCAGCCATCCGAGTGCGGCTGACCCCGGTTTCGAGCCGGTTCAGTCGGTAGCCGTGTACGTGTGCACGTACCAGCGCAACGACGCGCTGGCCCGGATGCTCGACTCACTGGAGGTGGCGGCCGCAAAGGCGCTGCCCCATACAGAGCTCGCCGTGGTGGTGGTTGATGACAACGCCGACGGCCGGGCAAAGTCCGTAGTGGACAACTCAACTCGCTCGTTCCCGCTCGGCCTTCACTACCGTCACTGTGGGCAAGGGAACATCGCCGCGGCCCGCAACGCCGGAGTCGAGGCGGCGATGGGCCTGGCCGACTGGGTGGCGATGGTCGACGACGACCAAATCGTCGTGCCCGAATGGCTCACCGAGTTGATGCGGGTTCAGAGCGAGACCGATGCCGATGCGGTTACCGCTCCTGTGTACGCCCGCTTTCCCGACGATGCCCCGCGGTGGATTCACGATCAGCCGTTCACCGAATTGTGGTGCACATCCCTCAAACCCGATGGATCAGCGGTTACCGACCTGCAGACGGCGAACTCCGTCATCCGCACTTCCTTTCTTGAAGCCCATCCTGAGGTCCGCTTCTCCCGTGATCTGGGCGAGATCGGGGGTGAAGACATGGTGTTTTACCGGGCTGCGCTGGCAGCGGGTTTGAAAGCTCACTACAGCCGCGACGCCATCAACTGGGAGCTCGAACCTCATGAGCGGGCCACCTACCGCTACCAACTACGCCGCTGCCTCTGGCATGGCAACACGGAGGCCGTAACCAACCTGCGGGCGGGAAGAGACGGCCGACTCAGAATCCTGGCTCGCGCAGTGAAACGCGGACTTGCCGCGCTGAGCCATCCAATTCGACAGCTGGCCGCTGGAGAAGCTCCTCAGCTACGGTACGCACTGGCCTACTCTTTGCAGTCGGTTGGGATGGCTCTCGGGGTGTTCGGCGTTCGGCTCAGTCACCGCTAGAACGCCGCCTTTCCCCATCACCTGGAGTAGCTGGTGGTTAGAAATGTGGTGCCACCGTTCTCAACCGGTGCCATAGGTCGAATGCGGCTGCCGACTGCGGCTGGCGCCCCTTCCAAACCAACCGGATTGGCTGAACAAGCCTCAATGGTGTGGCAACGCGATGTAATGCGGTTGCGCCGCCGGGGACCGCCCGTTCCACTGCATCGGCCCTGACGATTGCCGGATGGCGTCCGAGTTGAGCTTGGGCCAGACGAAGATCCTGAGCTGCGGTGCCAGCCGTTCGAAGACCGTTAGCCAGTCCGGCTTGATTAACCGCCGAGTCAATGACGTCGCGGGTTCCGGTCCCCGGTGGAGGCAACCAGAAGGCCGCGCCCGCTATCTCATCCACCCCAAGCGGGGTCGTCCGGCCATGCCACCGGTGCGCCGGGCCAACCACCACGGCCAGCGATCTTTCCACCAGGACATGTCCCGAGAGTCCTATCGGAAGGTCGGGACCGTCGACGATGGCCAACCCGAACGTTCCGTCACGCACCCCCGAAGCCGCCCCAATCGTTTCGACAACGGTGACGTCGAGTTCGAGCTCCGGTAGGTGGGTGCCGGCCACCATCGCAACCGTCATCAAGTCCGCACCCGCTGAGGGCGGAGACACAGCCAGAGCAAGGGATCTACGATCATCCGACCCCAAGGCCGAGGCGGCTTCAGCGAGGCGGTCGCCGGCGGCCACCAATGCGCTGAAATGCTCGACGAGCTTCGCAGCGCCAGGGGTTAGTCGTGCGCCGGACGCCGAGCGATCGAGTAGCTGCGCACCCAATCGTCGCTCCAGATCCCGTATTCTCCGGCTGGCCGACGGTTGAGTCAGTCCATGGCGACTGGCGGCCTTCGAAATACTGCCCAGATCGGCTACCGACAGGAGAAGTTGGATCGACGTTGGGTCGAGCGGAATTGGCATTGATCACGGCCTCCAACACAAGGATGACAGGTGCTATGCATCTAGCGCATAACCATATAGTCAGATTTCAACTATCCGCTGGACCTAATACGGCCGATAATGACGCCATGACCGACGCTGCCACAACCCCACCAGCCCGCTCAGCCCCCGAAATCAGCTGGTTCGCCGGGCTGTGCGACGATGACTACGAGTATCTCGGCGTGGCCAATCCGGCCTTGGCCAGCTCGTGGAACCACTGCCGGGACATCACGCTTACCGCCGACCGCGCCGGATTCGACAACATTCTCCTTCCATCCGGCTATCAAATGGGGATCGACTCGGTGGCCTTTGCCGCCGGCATTGCCCCGCAGACCGAACAGATCCATTTGCTCCTGGCGGTACGTATGGGAGAGATGTGGGCACCACAGCTGGCGCGCCAACTGGCAACCATCGATCAGATGTGTGATGGCCGACTCACCATCAACGTGATCTCATCCGACCTTCCCGGCGCCCCCCTGGACTCGGAACCTCGCTATCAGCGAACTCGAGAATACATGAAGACCGTCCGAGATCTGCTCAACGGCAAAGCGGCCGAAATCGAAGGCGACTTCCTCAACCTCAAGCTCGATCCACCACGGCTGAATACCGTGTCGGGAACATGCCCGCCGATGTACTTCGGCGGCTTCTCCCCGGCGGCAAAGGACACTGCGGCCGAGTACGCCGATGTCTTTCTTACCTGGCCCGACACCGTCGGTGCGGTGAAAGCCACCGTTGACGAGATGACCGAGCGGGCAACATCGTATGGCCGGTCGCTTGGCTATGGGCTGCGCACCCACGTCATTGTTCGGGAGACCGAAGCCGAGGCCAGAGCGGCCGCCGATCGGTTGGTGTCGAAACTCGATGCCGACACCGGTGAGGCAATCCGAAATCGATCGCTCGACACCAAGTCCGTCGGGGTCAATCGCCAAAACGAGCTCCGAGACAGCTCCGACGACGACGGGTTTATCGAAGACAATCTCTGGACCGGAATCGGCCGAGCCCGCAGTGGAGCAGGCGCAGCGATCGTCGGCGACCCCGACCAGGTCCTGGCCAAGCTCCGCGCCTATCAAGATGTTGGGATCGATGCCTTCATTCTCTCGGGTTACACGCTGATCGGAGAGTGTGATCTTTTCGCCCGCTACGTGCTGCCCGAGATCGAACATCGGCCATACAAGCCGATATTCGAACAAGCCACCGCTTAGCGTTTGGCGCTCAGCCGCTACCATCCCACCCATCCTCCATAGAAAGACGGTCACCCGAGACGATGTCCATACCAACTTCTCCCCCCGAATCACTGGTCGACGCCAGCCCGCGAGATCTCGGCCCGTTCCAGGTTGGTCCGCTGGCAGTGGGAACGTGGCGGCTCACCGATCCAGACCATGCGACTGGTGTTGCCCTGATGGCCAAAGGGGTCGAGCTCGGCTTCAATCTGGTGGACACGGCCGATGTGTACGGGCTCGATTGGGGAGGCGCCGGGTTCGGGTCGTGTGAGGAGCATGTGGGCCGGGCCCTTTCTGCGGAGCCCGGCCTGCGAGATCAGATCGTGCTTGCCACCAAGGGGGGCATCATTCCCGGAGTGCCCTATAACTCCGGCGCCAAGTATCTGAAGCAGGCCGTCGACGCCTCTCTCCGGCGGCTGAATACCGATCGCATCGACCTCTACCAAATCCACCGCCCCGACATGTTGACAAGTCCTGCGGCCCTGGCCGAGTCGATGGTTGATCTGAAGGAACAGGGCAAGGTATTGGAGTTCGGTGTCTCCAACTACACCCCGGCTCAGTTTGACGCCCTGCAGCACCATTTGCCCTTCCCACTGCTTTCCACCCAGCCCCAGCTGTCGGCGGCTCACCTTGACCCCCTCTTCGACGGGACCCTCGATCAGGCCATGAAGCTGGGTACGGTGCCTCTGGCCTGGAGCCCGCTCGGTGGAGGAGCCATCGTGGGTGCCGACGCCAACTCAGAGTTGACATCGGTACTCGACGAGTTGGCCGAACGGGAAGGCCAAACTCGGGCAACGGTGGCGCTGGCCTTTGTGTTGTCGCTTCCATCTCGCCCCGTGGCGATCCTCGGTACCACAAAGCAAGATCGACTGGTTGAAGCCGCCGCCGTCGCCTCGGTCAAACTTGATCGGGCCGACTGCTACCGAATCATCGAAGCATCCACCGGGGAGAAGCTGCCGTGAGCGACCAGGTCACCTACGGCGTCATCGGAACCGGGATGATGGGGGTGGAACACATCGAGAACATCAACGCCCTCGACGGTGCTGTGGTCACGGCGATCGCTGATTCCCACGAGGCCTCATTGAAGGCCGGACGCAAAGCCGCCGCCGGTCCGGTTACGGCCTACGCCGACTACCGCGAGATGCTGGCGGCCGACGCGTGCGACGCCTACGTGATCGTCACCCCGAACTTCACCCACGCCGAAATCACCGCCGACGTCATGCAGACGGGCAAGGCCATCCTGTTGGAAAAGCCAATGTGCACCGAGGTGAGCCAATGCCAGGAGCTGGTGCGAGCGGCCGCCGACTACTCAAGTCCGATCTGGGTCGGTCTCGAGTACCGCTACATGGCTCCGGTTCAGGCCTTGATCAACGAGGTCGCCAGTGGCGTGGCCGGCTCCACGAAGATGATCTCCATTCGAGAACACCGATTTCCCTTCCTGACCAAGATCGACGATTGGAATCGTTTCTCGGCCAATACCGGCGGCACTCTGGTGGAGAAGTGCTGTCACTTCTTTGATCTCATGAACCTGATCGCCGGCGTACGACCCACCCGGGTCTACGCTTCCGGGGCGCAGGATGTTAATCACCTCGACGAGATCTATGGCGGCCGACGGAGTGACATCCTCGATAACGCCTACGTCATCGTCGACTATGAGAACGGCATTCGGGCGAGCCTTGATCTCTGCATGTTTGCCGAAGCGAGCCACAATCAGGAAGAGATCGTGGTGGTCGGCGACCTTGGTAAGGTCGAAGCCCTGATCCCTGATGACGTGGTGCGGGTGGGTATCCGAGGTCAACACGGATTCGGCAACGTCGACGAGAAGCCGGCAACAAGCGACGCTCCTTATGCCGGCTTGCATCACGGATCATCCTTCGTAGAGCACCAACGTTTCCTCGACGTCATCATCAACGGCGGCAAACCCGAGGTCACGGTGGAGGACGGCCTGTGGTCGGTTGCCGTCGGCGCTGCGGCCCACCGCAGCATCGACGAAGGCCGCGCGATCACCTTGGACGAGGTACTGGCCTAAAGCGCCCGACCGGTCACAATCGAATCAGGCAAAACGGGTGACCGACCGGATCGAGGAAGACCCGCCACTCGTCCGGGCTGGGCTGGGTGGTGCTCTTCACCGCGCCAAGCGAAAGCACGGCATGCTCGGCCGCGTCGAGATCGTCGACTTCGAAGTCGAGATGGGCCTGTTGAGGTAGGCCATCGGGCCACTCCGGTGGACGGTACGCATCAACCCGCTGGAATCCGATGTCGGACCCGACGGGAGTCTGTAGGCGAACCCACTCATCGGTGGCGGTCGACTCCTTGATCGCACCACCAACGATGGATTGGTAGAAGCCCGCCAAGGCACGCGGATCCGGGCAATCAAGCGCCGCCAAAGAAAATGTGGCGATGACCGAACTCAAACGACCACTGCGTGTTCGCCGAGAAGAACCCGCAGATCGGGAACCAGCCCATTCGATGTATCGACACAGTACTGGTCGGCCAGCCTGACCGCCTTGGTGTCGCTGAGGTGGATGTAGACCGGGGCATCACCGGGATGATCGACCAGCACGGCCCGGAGGCTTTGGATCAACACATCCGACAGTTGATCAGCCCGTATCTGTAGCCGCAGTGGCGGTGATGAACCGACAAGATCGGCTTCGAACACCTCGATCGACTGCGCCATCAACTTCGGTGAATCCTCCCGGTTGTCGAGGCGGCCTCGGATGATCACAATCCGGTCGTCTTCCAAGAGATGCCCGTAGTCGTTGAACGTGCGGGGGAAGATCATCGTTTCAACCGAGTCGGTCAGATCCTCCAAAGCGAGAACGGCCATTAGATCGCCCTTGCGGGTCCACTTACGCTGGAGCCCCGTCACCACTCCCCCGACGGTCACCATCTGGCCGTCTTCCATTTCCGGCAGATCGGCGATGGAGTCGCCGGCCTTGCGCTTGAGCGCGGACTCCAAGCCCATCAGCGGATGATCGGACACGTACAGCCCGAGCATCTCCTTCTCCAAGGCCAGTCGCTGCGACTTCTCGAACATCTCATCGGTAATGGTTGGGCGATCGTCAAAGGCAATACCGCCGTCGCCCTCTTCCTCGCCGACACCGCCGAACAGTGTCATGACGCCCATGTCGTGCTGACGACGGGCCGCCACGGTCTGATCGACAATGCCTTCGAAGGCCAGCAGGAGACCCTTGCGGGCGTGTCCAACCGAGTCGAAGGCGCCGGCTTTGATCAACGACTCCAGCGTTCGTTTGTTGAGAACCTGATAATCAACCCGCTCGCAGAAGTCGAGGAACGACGTGAACGGGCCGTTGGCCTTTCGCTCCTCGATGATGAGCTCCACCAACGCCTCACCCACGTTGCGGACCGCGGACATACCGAAGGCGATGGCATTCAGCTCGCCACCTTCAGGATCAGGAATCGACGCGAAGTCGACCTCGGAGACGTTGACGTCGGGGACCAGCACGTTGATGCCGAGCTGGCGACATTCGTTGAGATAGATGCCGGCCTTGTCGAGATTGGACTTCACCGAGGTGAGCAGGCAGGCCAGGTACTCCACCGGATAGTTGGCCTTGAGGTATGCGGTCTGGTAGCTGACAAAGCCGTAGCCGTAGGAGTGGCTCTTGTTGAACGCGTAGTCGGCGAACGGCTCGATGATGTCGAACCACTCGTGGCCCAACGCCTCGCCGTAGCCGTTCTCATCACAGCCGGCCACAAACTTGACCCGCTCCTTGGCGATCATCTCCCGAATCTTCTTGCCGCAGGCTTTTCGCAGGTTGTCGGCGTCGGCCAGGGAGTAGCCGGCGAACTTCTGCGCAATCCGCATCACCGACTCCTGGTAGATCATCAGACCGTAGGTGCCGCCAAGAATTTCCTCGGCATCGGCGTGTAGGTAGCTGATCTCCTGCCGGCCGTTCTTACGGTCGGCATAGTCGTTGTGCATGTTGGCCGCCATGGGCCCGGGGCGATACAGGGCCACGAGAGCGGCCACGTCTTCGAACTCGGTAGGAGCCATCGACCGGATGAGGGCCCGCATTGGGGCCGATTCCAGCTGGAAGACACCGATCGAGCGGCCTTCACCGAGCATCTCGTATGTCTTGGCATCATCAAGATCAACGCTGTCGATATCGATATCGACACCGTGCACATCGGCGATCATGGCCAGCGTGTCGGAGATGACGTCGAGGTTGCGCAGGCCCAGGAAGTCCATCTTGAGCAGTCCAAGATCTTCCACGCCGTGCATCTCGTACTGGGTGACGACCGGGGCCTCTTCAATATCCTTGCCTGATTCCGGCTTGCGTTGGATCGGTAGATAGTCGGTGAGCGGATCCTTCGTAATCACCACGGCGGCGGCGTGTATGCCGTCTTGACGCCGTAGACCTTCGAGGCCTTTTGCCACCCGCACCACTTCGGAAACGTCGCGGTCGGTGTCGACCATGGATCGTAGCTCGGCGGCGGCTTTGTAGCCGTCGGCGTACTTTTCCGATTCCTCGAAACAGAACTTGAGCGGGGTGTCTCGACCCATGACCAGTGGCGGCATGGCTTTGGCCACCTTGTCGCCGACTGCGTAGGGGTAGCCGAGCACTCGTGCCGCGTCACGTACTGCAGCCCGAGCCTTGATCTGGGAGAAGGTCACGATCTGGGCCACGTGATCGCGCCCGTAACGCTCGGCGGCGTAACGAATCATGTCGTCCCGGTAGCGGGAGTCGAAGTCCATGTCGATGTCGGGCATCGAGATACGGGATGGGTTCAGGAACCGCTCGAACAGCAGATCGTATTTGATCGGATCGAGGTCGGTGATCCAGAGGCAATAGGCCACGGCACAACCGGCGGCCGAGCCACGGCCAGGACCGACCCGAATGTTGGCGTCACGGGCATATTTGATGAGATCCCACGTGATCAGGAAGTACGAGCTGAAGCCCATGTTTTTGATCACGTCGAGTTCGTAGATCAAACGCTCGACGATCGTGTCGGGGATATGTTGGCCGTCCCGGCCCCCCCACCGGATCTTGGCGCCCTCCATCGTCAGATGAAGGAGGTAGTCGTCAGCGCCCTCGAATCCCTCGGGAATGGGGAAGTCGGGCAGTTGGGGATTGCCGAACTCGATCTCGACGTTGGCCCGCTCGGCGATCCATAGACTGCTGTCGCAAGCCTCGGGCAGCTCGGCCCATTGGGCCCGCATCTCCTGGGCCGATTTGAGATAGTGCTGATCGCCTTCGAACTTGAAGCGATCGGGATCGCTCATCAACGAGCCCGTCTGTACACACAGCAGAGCGTCGTGGGCATCGTGGTCGTGCTGGTGGGTGTAGTGCGAATCGTTGGTGACGAGGATCGGCGCTTTGATCTTGCGGGCGATCTCGAGCAGTTTCGGGTTGGTTTCCCGCTGCGCCGGGATGCCGTGGTCCTGGATCTCGACAAAGAGATTGTCGCGCCCAAAGATGTCTTGCATCCTTGCCGCCTTTTCCAGGGCCCCCTTCTCGTCGCCGTTCATCAGCGATTGCAGCACGTGCCCGCCGAGACAGCCGGTGGTGGCGATCACACCCTCGGAGTGGTCGGACAGCACTTCCCAGTCGACCCGAGGCTTGTAGTAGTAGCCCTCCATGAAGGCTCGAGACGCCAACTGGATCAAGTTCTTGTAGCCGGTGTTGTTCTCCGCCAGGGCGATCATGTGGTAGTAGAGCTTCTTACCACCGTCGGTGCTGCCACCCGAGTCGTCCATCCGCCCCCGTCGGCTGGGACGTTCGCTTCGGTGATCGTCGGCCTGATACAGCTCGCAGCCGATGATCGGGTTGATCTCGTGTTTCTTGCACGCCCGGTAGAAGTCGAGCACCCCGTACATGTTGCCGTGGTCGGTGATTCCGAGACCGGGCATACCGTCGGATGCGGCCTTGGCTACCAGCTCATCGAGGCGGGAGGCACCGTCGAGCATCGAATACTCGGTGTGTACGTGCAAGTGCACAAACGACGAATTCGACGACGATGGCAATGTTCTACCCGTGTTTCTCTTTCTCCGCTTAGCCGCCGCTGACCACAATGGAGTGGGTTGAAGCCCTAGGAGCTTCTCGCAGCACGTCCGGAGGACGGCATCAGTGTGAACCCACAGGGTTATCTACAGGGTTTGTCCACATTTTGTGGACAAATCACACCAGTGTCATTTCCTCTGATCTGATGCTACAGAAGGCACCGCCGACGGCCAAGTGTTCAAATCGATTTTTGTGACTCGGCCTCGGACGATCTGACGATGCGGCACCGGGACCCTAGAGGTAGACGCCGCTACCAGGGCCTTCGGTGGGAGGCTGCTGGACCGGAGGGAGTCCCTGAGCCCGATGCATCTGCTCAAGTTGCTGACGTGCTGCGGCCTGTTGGGCGAAGAGCGTGGCTTGAATGCCGTGGAACAAGCCTTCGAGCCAGCCGACAAGCTGGGCCTGGGCCACCCGAAGCTCGGCACCGGACGGCACGTCCTCGTCATCAAACGGCAGGGCCAGACGCTCCAACTCGGCTCGAAGGTCGGGCGAAAGCGAAGCCGCCAGCTCCTCGACCGAGGTTTCGTAGATCTCCCGAAGGCGGTCACGGCCCGGCTCATCCAATTCGGTGGCCCGCACCTCCTCAAGCAGTTGCTTGATCATGGTGCCGATCCGCATCACCTTGGCGGGCTCCGACACGCTCGCTTGGTTTTCCTGCTCGCTGTCGCCGGCTTCAGCCGCCGGGGCCTCGTCGACGATCTCGGGCGTTTCCGGTGTTGGCAAGTCGCTCATGGTTCAA
This sequence comes from Acidimicrobiales bacterium, assembly GCA_965216355.1. Lineage (GTDB taxonomy): Bacteria > Actinomycetota > Acidimicrobiia > Acidimicrobiales > SZUA-35 > JAHELU01. The sequence goes on along the minus strand of CBDCFR010000013.1, from coordinate 3,118,991 downwards.
TCCAATCGGCAGAGGACGGTTGATCATCGATGAATCGTCGCAGAAGATAGGCCGCTTGACGTTCCGATGGTCGGTACCGGCGAAGTCTACAGATCTAGGTGGTGACGGCCACGCACGGAACTAGCATCTCGGCCGAGGTTAGCGAACCGTGCCGACCGATGAGTTCGTAGGGACCGGTGTCTTCCGGGTCACCAAATCCCATTGGCTCGAATGGGAGGAGGGCGACGTCGCCAAGCCGATCGGCGATCTCGGGCGACATGCCTGAACCGAACCAGCCCTCATCGAGAATCTGCTCCTTGGTCCTGACCCAAGCCTCATGCCCGTGATGGTTCTCGGCGGCGTCGACGACGGAGTCGATGGACGCGTAGTCGCAGTGAAGCCAGCGGAATCGTGCCTCACCCGAGAACAGATCAACCTCTTCCACCACATCGGGGTGAGGAGCGAACAGCCGATCGCCACAATCGACCTGACCGTGATCGGCGGTGATGACAAGGGTGGTGCCGCTGGGCAGAGCCGCCACCGTGTCGGCGACAAGACGGTCGACGAAGGCCAGTTCGGCCTCATACTCGGTGCCTAGCCCGTACTCATGGGCTACCTTGTCGATCCCGTCGTAATAGCCGTATACAACCTCTTCACCGCTCCGAATCAGCCGGGCCATTTCGTGCACCAGGATGGCCGGAGTGCGGTAGCCGGTAAGGCGACCACCACGCAGGTGGGCCTGACTGAAACCGGTGGTCTGAAACTCGGCTTTGGTCACGAGGGCCATCGAGCGCCCGAGGAATGGATCGTAGGGTTGGATCATGTCGGGTGGGACGGTGGACCGGCAGTCTGGATGCTCCCGGCTACCCCAACGCAACGAGTTGAAAACCATACCGTCGATGAGCATGCGGTAGCCGACGATGCCATGTTGGGAAGGCGGGAGGGACGTCGTGATCGACGTCAATGCGGCAGCGGTTGTTGACGGGGCGACCGTTGTGATTGCGTCGCCAATAAATTGGCTGATCGTGGGAAGCAGATGGGACCAGTGTTTCATCTGATCCCAGCCCAAGCCGTCGAGCACGAGCAGGATTCGCGGGCCACCGGCGAACTCCACTGGGAGTGGTCCGGGATGACCTGATGTAAGAGCGGGCAGTAGATCGGTCAGGCAACCGTGACCGTAGGCCGGGACCACAAGGTCAACCGAGCCACCGACTTCAACGGCTGCGGTATCGGCGTTCACCGCCGCCAACCGGAGTTCGGAGTATGAGCGTTGGCCATTCCAATCATTGTGCCAGCCCAAACCGTGTCCAACAATGACACCGGGCGAAAGATGTTAGCCACTGGCGGCTCTGTTGGTGGAACCTTCGTGCCCGATCGAGAACCGGGCGGGCCCGGGTGCCGTGCTTTGCCTCGAAAAGCCGGGCGACAACGCTACTGTTGGTGACGTGAGAGTGTCGACCAGAGGAGACTACGCTAGCAGGGCGCTCCTTTCGCTGGCCCTACACCAGGACGAGTCCGGGCCGACGACGGTTCGCGACATCGCCGAACGAACCGGACTCCCCCAGCCCTACCTGGAACAGATCCTTCTTGCCCTTAAGGGCGCCGGGTTGGTTCGATCCAAGCGCGGTGTGGGCGGCGGATACGTGCTCGCTCGCCAACCGGCCGAAATCAATCTGGCCGAGATCGTGCGAGCGGTTGATGGTCCGATCGCACTGGGAGATTTCGGTGATCCACATACCGACGGAGCTTGCGATCACGAAGGCCAGTGTGTTCTCCTCGCTGTTTGGCACACCATTGGCGACGAGATGCGCGCTCGGCTTGAGGCGTTCACGCTCGCCGACATCGCGGCGATGGCATCGGGTCGGAAGGCCTGGCCGTAGACCGGCCTTCCAAGTGACCAGCGAACCGGCAACACAGCCCGAAGACGAAGGATCCAGCGCCGAGCCGCCGCGTCCAGCCGACGGCCTGGAAGCAGCCATCAAGCGACGACGCATGGTGAGATCGCTGAAATCCGATCCGTTGCCGCCGCGGCTGATCGACGAACTTCTCGATTTGGCCCGCCGGGCCCCGTCGGCCGGCAATACCCAGGCCACCGGCTTTGTGGTGCTTGATCGACCGGATCTCACCGACCGCTACTGGAATATCACTCTGCCCGAACCAAAACGATCGGCGTTTCGCTGGCAGGGGTTGTTGCAGGCTCCGGTTTTGGTCTTGGTGACGACCGAGCCGCAGCGGTATCCGGACCGCTACCAGGAAGCCGACAAAGTGGCATCCGGTCGAACCTCCCTGGCCGACTGGCCGGTCCCCTATTGGTGGGTCGATGCCGGCACCGTCATTCAGAACCTGCTGCTTTTGGTAGCCGGGCATGGTCTTGGCGCCTGCCTATTCGGCCCTTTCGATCACGAGTCCGACATCGCAGCCGAGTTCAGCCTGCCGACCGACACCCGCATCGTGGCGACGATAGCCGTCGGATACCGAGACCAAGACGAGGCGGGGCGATCGTTCGGGCGGGCCCGGCGGCCGTTGTCCGAGGTGGTTGTGCGCCCAGCGCCCCGCACCGATCGCTAGCCGGGATGGGCTAACGAGATTCGAGCACTGACAACACGGCCGACAGGTCGGCCGGCAGTGCCGACTCAAAGTACATCGACTCCCCGGTACCAGGGTGGCTGAAGCCAAGAACCGAGGCATGGAGGAAGGGGCGTTTTAGCGATAGGCCAAGCGAAGGGCCGCGATAGCGATCATCGCCCACAATCGGGTGCTCGATCGCCTGGAAGTGAGCGCGAATTTGGTGCGTTCTCCCCGTCTCGAGGCGGCATTCAACAAGGCTGCACTGCGGGTCGTCAAAACGCTGTTGAACCTCGTAGTGGGTTCTCGCCACCTTGCCGTCGGCCACCACCGCCCGACGGGTTGGATCCCTAGGCGACCGACCAAGCGGCGCATCGATCAGGCCCGCATCAGACTCCACGTGGCCCGCAACAAGGGCCAGGTATCGGCGTTGTACCGAACGGGCGGCGAACTGCGCCACCAGATCGTGATAGCTGTGCTCGTTGAGGGCCACGACCAGCAGACCCGATGTTCCGCGGTCGATGCGGTGGACGACACCGGGCCGCTCCTCCTGACCGTCGAGGTCGAGTAGCCGGTCGAGTTGCGGAAACCCGACCATCAGACCTTGGACAAGGGTCCCGGTGGTTACTCCGGATCCCGGATGCACTACGACACCGGGCGCCTTTTCGACGACGACAACGTCGTCGTCGCTGTGAACGACCTCCACGTCAACGGACTTGTCGGCTTCCAAGCGGCTGGCGACATCTTCGACCTCGATGATCACTACGTCATCGGTTTGAACTCGCTCGGAGGGTTTTGCCGGCACGGCACCGCTAACCGTCACGTTGCCATCTTTGATCAATGCAGCGGCGTGGCTTCGGCTGACCCCTGAGGCAAGTGAGACCACCCGATCAATCCGCTGACCGGCGAGCGCATCGGGGATCACCTCGGTGATTATCCGAATACCGGTCACGGCTGAGAGACTGCTGACGTACCGTTTCCATCAAGCGAGACATCAGGTTCTCCGTCGTCTGCTCGCGGCTCGACCTCTACGTCATCGCCATCATCGGTGATGTTGGTCTCATCGTCGGGTGGGCCCTCATCACGCGGGGCGTCGATCGATTCCCGATCCTCTACGTCGCCCTCGGCCCATGACAGGAGGATGAAACCGATCACGCCGCAAACCACGGCGGCGTCGGCCACGTTGAACACCGGCCACCAACCGAGATCGATGAAGTCGACCACGGCGCCCGACAGGAATCCGTCGTCGGCTCGATAGAGCCGATCGATCAAGTTGCCGACAGCACCGCCGGCGATCAGGCCGAGCAACACCGCCCCAATCCGATCACTTCGACCCCAGGCAACCACAAGCAAGACCACGGTAATGATCGAGACGAGGATCCCAAGCAGCGGCCCAAGGCCTTGGCCACGGGCGAACGCCGCCCCGGTGTTGAACACGAGATGGAAGCGAGCACCCCAGATCAAGTCGATACAGCTGTCGGGAATCTCACAACGGCCCGGCGTCAGCCTCCCAAGCGCCCACCGCTTGGTGATCTGATCGATCACGGCGACGATCGCTGCTGCCGGCAACGCCCACCTCAGCCCGCGAAGTCGGTTCATCGCAAAACCTCCGCGACCAATTCGGTCCACAACTCGATCACTTGGACCTCGACTTATCAGGTTTGGCCGACATGCCATCCAGGCTACGGGCTTCGATGGAAACCATCTCGCCGGCGTTGGGGGATACGGCTAGAACATCGACGTCTTGTGCATCACGCACACAGACGCCTCGGGAATGGCCTCCAGCCGCTCCTTCGGGATGATGTCATCGCCCTCAAGGCACATGCCGTACGTACCGTTGTCGAGCCGCTCAAGGGCAGCGTCGATGTCGGCCACCGATTGACGGGCGGCTGCCGACAGAGCCAAGTCACGATCTCGTTCGACGGCAATGGTGTCGCCCTCGCCCGACTCCTCGTCGAACTGCACGTCGCCGGGCTCGCGATCGGCCATCAAAGCCGCTGCTTCGGCGGCCAGCCGTTCGGCGCTTGAGGTGTAGTTTTCGCGCTCGACCAAGAGGGCGTCACGCTGCTTGGCCAACCACTTGGCGTCGTGCAGGTACTTGTAACTCTTGGGAATGGTTCGCTTTGATGGGTCGGTGGGGGTTGTAGATCTCGGCACCTTGGTCCTCGAAGTAGATCCAGATTTGGAGGCGGCTGCCCCGGAGCTCTTGCCGGCAGCCGCCTTCTTGGTCGTCTTTGCAGCCGCGCTCTTCGCGCTCGACGCCTTCTTTGCCGTCGACTTCTTGGCGGCCGCCTTTTTGGTGCTTGCACCTGCCGACTTGGAGCCACGCCCGGAAGTCGACTTGGAAACACTAGCCTTCTTTGCCGCGGTCGCGGTGCTCTTCTTCACTGTTCTTTTTGCGGCGCTTTTTGCGGCCTTCTTGACGACCTTCTTCGTCGTCTTGCTCGCAGGCGACTTCTTGGTGGTCTTTTTGGTGGTCTTGCTCGCCGCAGTCTTCTTCGCTGCCTTCGTCGCCGTCTTGCCGGCGGCTGCCTTCTTGGCGGTCTTGCCGGCCGGCGCTTTCTTGGCCCGCGTCGCCGACGACTTCTTGGCCGTCTTCTTCGAGCTGCTTGCGGCGGATTTCTTTGCGGCCTTTTTGGCCGCTGTGCGTTTTGTTGCCACCTTGGGGTCGCCTTCGCTGTAATTTCGACCTGGGTGTATTTCACCTGAAAGGTCAGGAATACAGTACCCCCTCCCCTCCACCGCGCTTCAAAGCGGCACGGTCAATAGGTCGGCGTAGTGTAGAGGCCAGAGCACGCATCCGCAACGACGCCGACAATATCGTCGGACCACCACCACAAGAATGCGGTTTTCAACTCCTGGCCGCCAAGCCACGACGCTGAATCCAGCGGATCGTTTCGAACCGGTTGAACTAGCTGAAATTGGCTGATTACACATGTGGCGGGGCGATATCGTGACTCTATGAACTCTCGTCATGCCCCTTACCCTTCAGTGCCGTCTCGTCCCGATTATCCGGAGATCGAGCGCGCCATTCTGAAGCGCTGGGCCGACGAGAAGACTTTCGAGGCATCCGTCGATCAGCGTCCACCGGCCACCGAAGGCGGCCAGCAGTACGTGTTCAACGACGGGCCACCGTTTGCCAATGGACTGCCCCATTACGGGCACCTGCTCACCGGCTATGTCAAAGACGTGATCCCGCGGTTCCAGACCATGCGGGGAAATCGCGTCGAGCGTAACTTTGGATGGGACTGCCACGGTCTGCCGGCGGAGATGGAGACGGAGAAGGAACTCTCGATAACCGGGCGCAAGGCCATCACCGAGTTTGGTATCGGCAAGTTCAACGACGCGTGCCGCGAGTCTGTGCTCCGCTACACCAAGGAGTGGGAGGCCTACGTCACCCGCCAGGCCCGCTGGGTCGATTTCGAAAACGACTACAAGACCATGGACCGCGACTACATGGAGTCGGTCATCTGGGCCTTTAAACAGCTGTGGGAGAAGGGCCTTGTCTACGAGGCGTACCGGGTAATGCCGTATTCGTGGGGTGCCGAGACGCCGCTGTCAAACTTCGAGATCCGGCTCGATGACGCCACCCGCCCACGCCAAGACCCCGCTCTAACCGTGGGCTTCGAGCTCGAGCCGGCCGAAGGTGATCCTGGGCCGATGTCGATCCTGGCGTGGACAACCACACCTTGGACTCTGCCGTCGAACCTGGCGCTGGTTGTGGGGCCGGAGATCAACTATGCGGTGGTGCCCGCTCCAGCTGACGGTCCGTTCAGCGGCTACCTCGTGCTGGCGGAAGCCGCCCTCGATCGCTACCAAGCCGAATTGGGCGAGGTCACCCCAGTGGCAACGATGTCTGGCGCCGAACTTGTTGGTCGCCGCTACAAGCCGCTGTTCGAATACTTCGACGATGGCCGCGACGCCTTCCGGGTGCTGGCCGATGACTTCGTGGCCACCGACGACGGCACCGGCGTCGTTCATACCGCACCAGGGTTTGGCGAGGACGATCAGCGGGTTGGAGAGGCGGCAGGCATCGAACTGGTGGTGCCGGTCGACGACGAAGGCAAGTTCACCGCCGAGGTCACCGACTTCGCGGGAATGAACGTGTTCGAGGCCAACCCCGAGGTGATCCGTTTCCTGAAGGAGAAGGGGCGGGTCTTCCGTCACGAGACCTACGATCACAACTACCCGCACTGTTGGCGCACCGACACGCCGATCATCTACCGAGCCATCAACTCCTGGTACGTCAACGTAACCAAGATCCAAGACGAGCTTCTCGCCGCCAACCAGAAGATCAACTGGATCCCCGAGCACGTCCGCGACGGCCAGTTCGGCAAATGGTTGGAAGGGGCACGAGACTGGTCGGTCAGTCGTAACCGCTTCTGGGGTTCCCCGATCCCCATCTGGCGTAGCGACGATCCCAACTACCCACGGATAGACGTTTACGGCAGCATCGACGAGATCGAAGCCGACTTCGGCGTGCGCCCGGACGATCTCCATCGTCCATACATCGATGAGCTGGTACGCCCCAATCCCGACGACCCAACGGGCAAGTCGATGATGCGTCGGGTACCCGAGGTCCTCGATTGCTGGTTTGAGTCCGGGTCGATGCCATTCGCCCAGCTCCACTACCCGTTCGAGAACGTCGAGCGCTTTGAGGATCACAATCCGGCCGACTTCATCGTCGAGTACATCGCCCAGACCCGCGGCTGGTTCTACACAATGCACGTGTTGTCGGTTGCTCTGTTCGGCGAGCCGGCATTTTCCAACGTGATCTGCCACGGCGTGGTTCTCGACAACGAAGGGCGAAAGCTCTCGAAGAAGCTTCGGAACTATCCCGATCCGCTTGAGGTGTTCGAAACCATCAGTTCCGACGCGCTGCGCTGGTACCTGATGAGTTCACCAATCCTTCGAGGTCTGGATCTTCGTATCGCCAAGGATGGATCGGATGTGCGGGAGGTTGTTCGCCAAGTTCTGAACCCGATTTGGAATGCCTACAGCTTCTTCACGCTCTACGCGAACGCCGACGGTTACGAAGCCCAATGGCGCACCGATTCCACCAACCTGCTCGACCGATACATTCTGGCCAAGACCGGCCAGATGGTCGACCAGACGACGCAATTCCTTGACGGCTACGACCTGGCCGGGGCCGCCGATACCATCCAGGCCTTCCTCGACGCGCTCACCAACTGGTACATCCGTCGCAGCCGGGAACGGTTCTGGAACACCACCGATGGAGGGCAGCAGGGTGCCGTCGACCGCGATGCGCTCGACACCCTCTACACGGTGCTGGTCACGCTCACCAAAACTGCGGCTCCTCTGCTTCCATACGTGACGGAGGAGATCTGGGGTGGCCTCGTGGGCGACTCAAGCGTGCATTTGCAGGACTGGCCGGATCAGCAGGAGTTGCCCGCCGATCCTGATCTGGTAGCGGCCATGGACCGTATTCGCGATGCCGCCTCTACGGCACTGTCACTACGGGATTCCCGAGGTCTGCGAATCCGTCTGCCCCTCAACCGGGCCACGATCGCCGGCGCCGACACCGATCAATTGCAGCCGTTCGCCAACCTGCTCGCCGACGAGATCAACGTCAAGGCCGTCGACTTCACCGACGACGTCGAATCGTTCGGATCGTTCCGGCTTCAGCCGAACGGCCGGGTTCTCGGACCTCGTCTCGGGCCCGACGTACAGACCGTCATCAAACTGGCGAAAGCGGGAGAATGGGCGGCAAATGACGACGGCACCATAACCGTCGGTGATCATCAACTGAACGAAGACGAGTTCGACCTGATGCTGCAACCGCTCGACGGGGTTGCTGCCGCTGCCCTGCCCGGCAACAACGCCGTTGTTGTGCTTGACACCGAAATCACCGCCGAACTCGAAGCTGAGGGCCTTGCCCGCGATCTTGTTCGCCTTATCCAACAAGAGCGAAAAGATCGCGACCTGGAGGTCACTGACCGAGTGACTCTGTCACTCGACCTGACCGACGAGCTCACGCAGAGCCTCACCCCCCATCTGGAGTGGATCCAGGCTCAGGTCTTGGCCGTCGATTCCAACACAGGGTCAGATCTGGCCGCTAAGGGAACGCTCGGCGGTCAGACCATCAGCTTCGATTTCCAGACTGTGTAACGGCCGGTATAACTGCCGTTCAGGTTGACCGCACTCGGCCTCCGGTCGAAAAGCACTAAGGCGAACGGTTATCCGTTCGCCTTAGTCGCGTTATCACGAAGTGTGCGGCGAGTCGCGCCGGGCTCGTAGAGCTACTTACGGCGCCCGAACCAACCTCCGCCGCTTCGATCCTGCTTGTCATCGAAGAAGTCGGAGATGGCGTCATCGGGATTGGGATCCTCCGTCGTGACCCGACGGAGTTCATCTAAAAAAGGGTCACCCGTCTCACCGTCCCCTTCTACCTCTCCATTGGCAGTGGCTAGGGCCTCCTCGGCCGGAGCGGGAATCACTTGGGTGTCGACACCGAGCTGCGGATCACCGTCACCGGTTGCGGCCGAAGCCACATCGGCTGGGTCAACCTCACCGGTTTGCACGGCAAGTCCGTCTTCGAGGTTGATGTCGATGCCTTCGTCAACGTCAGCGGTTAGATCAGGAGCCAAGACGTCGAGGTCGGCGGCGCTTATGGTGTCGTCACTTTTGGCGGTGGCTTCGGCCGAAGTCTTGGCTTCTTCTTCGAGCTCGTTGAGCGAGACGACTTCCACGGCGACCGGAGGATAGTTGTCGGCGTCGAACTCTTTCAGCTCGGCCGCCTGGATTCCCTCTTCGTTGCGGAGACGAGTGGGGTCTTCAAGCACCGTGGTGATGTCGGCCAAAGCGGCCTGAACGTCGGCGCAACGGGCAGCCAAATGGGATTCGAACCGGTCGACATCTTTCTGCAGGAGATCATGGGTCTCCTCCAGCTCGCCGATCTGGTTGATGAGGCGGAGCCGCTCCGAATCATGGGCCTCGGCCAGCTCCTTTTCGACGCTCTCGAGGCGCTTGCGTGCTTCCTCTCGAGCCTCCTCGAGTAGGCGGGTGCGTTCGGCCGCGGCCTCGGCCATCAGACGCTCTCGGTAGGCGACCGCCTCAGTGGTCATCTCGGCCGACTGGTCACGGGCATCGGCCAGGAGAGCATTGGACTGGAATTCAGCCTCGGTGCGGAGCCGTTCGGCCTCCTCCTTCGCCTCCCGAATTGTGGTGTCAGCCTGTCGCTGAGCCGAGACCAGCGTGTTGCGCAACGTCTCGTCAAAGTCAGGCTGCGGAGCCGGAGGCATGTCGGGCGCCACAGCCCGCGATGGACTTCGCGCCTCCACCAGTCGAGCCTCGGCCGACGCGGCACGATTCTCGGCCTCGCCTAGCCGATTTTGAAGGCGTTCAATTTCGTCGGCGAGGGGTGCCAGGTTGGCCAGTACGCGATCGACTTGGTCCTTGCTGTATCCCCTCGGCTCCTCCTCGAAGCGAATATCAGGTATTCGCCGGAGAAGCCGCAGCTTGTCGCTTTGCAAAGGCATCTGTCTAGGTTAACCCACCTGCCAGGTAACGCCCACCGGAGATGGTCAATGTTGCAAATGTCTGGGTAACAACACCCGCCGACCGGGGTTGTAAGGGGCTTGAGATGATTCTCAGGCCCGTTAGCAGATGATCAGCACCAGGATCTGAAGGCCAAAAAGAACAAGCAGCTCAGCGATGCCAAAGCCGGCCAGTGCCCCAGGAAGGGGCGGAACCCGCCGTCGCACCGGCATGACAACCGGCTCGGTCACTTGTACCGACATGGACCGGATCGACCCCCAGGTGGTGTCAGGCTGAATCGGAAAGAACGAAAGCACCAGCCTCAGCAGGAACAGAAGTCGAAACAGCAGAAGTAGGGCGCAGGGAATCTCAGACAGTGCCATTTGCTACCTAGCGTAGCCGCGCTCTTCGATTCGCCGACGGTCGGAGTCGGAGACGTCAAGCCCGTCGGGTGTGAGAAGGAAAACCTGAGGTGCAAGCTTCTCCATGTTGCCATCGAGGGCATAACAGATCCCGCTGGCGAAATCGACGAGACGGCGGACCAGGTCACGATCGAGGCCCTGCAGGTTGATCACAACAGGAGTTCCTCTTTTGAACTCGTCACCGATGTGTTTTGCATCGGCGAAGGACTCCGGGTTGAGGGTACGGGGTCGGCTTCGAGCGGAATCAATTGAACGCACGACTGCTCCTTGAAATTCTTCGCCGGGTACCTCGGCGCTGGTGTCGGCGTTCGAGTTCTCTTCCTGACGACCGCCGTCTTTGATAGTGAGTGCGCTGGATTCATCGGCCAACCGTGGGCCGCCGCTGGTCGACGACGATGTGGTGACGATTTGTTCCAACAGCTCTTCGTTCTCGGAGAGCGACTGTTTCCGATGGGCGTTTCTATCGCCGATTCGCTGACGACTTTGATTGGCTCGCCGGGGCGGAGGTTCAGAACCATCGGCCATCCGCGCGTCGATCCTGGCCGTGCGAATGTCGATAATCTCGTCTTCCTCATCGACATCATGGTCACTTGATCCGCCGGATCGCCCGGACACCGACCCGACACCGTAGTCATCGAGATAGCCGCCACCGGCCGTCGCACGGCTACGCACCCGGTCAGCGCCGGAACCATCTTTCGTGCCACGAGCAGAGCGCGAAGAAGACTGGGCGTAGCGTTCCTCGTAGTCTTCTTCCGGTCCGAGCCCGACGTAGGCTCTCAGTGCTCGCAACAGCGACATCTCACGCTCCTTGGCGAAGATTCTAGTTTCCGGCGAAGCGTCGGTGGCGTATGGTCTGTCACCGATTTCGAGGCCCGAAAAGGACGGACCCGAGTCGGACCATTGTGGCGCCGCACCGTACGGCCAGCTCGAAATCGCCACTCATCCCCATCGACAGATGAGCAAGGCCCTCGCGCTCGGCCAACCGACCGAGCTCGTGAAAGGCCGGCTCGGGGCTCGTGCCATCAGTGGGACCAATTGTCATCAGTCCCTTAACCTCAAGGCCGGCGTTTCTTGCTCGTTCGACCAGCGGTCCGACATCGGTCGGATGGCAGCCCGACTTCTGATCTTCGTCGGTGGTGTTGACCTGGACGAAGATCGTCGAACCGGGCAGTCGTTTGGCCAACTCGTCAACCAACGACGGGCGATCGATCGTCTGCCAAACAGCCACCCTTGAGCCTAACAACTTGATCTTGTTGCGTTGAAGGCCACCAATGAAATGCCACTTGACCGCTGCCGCCTCCACCGGAGCCGTGGCCGATAGCTCATCGGCCTTTGCCGCCAGTTCCTGGGCGTAGTTCTCCCCCAGATGTGTCATGCCGGCCTGGACGGCACGTCTCGCCAGTTCAACCTCAAAGGTCTTGGTTACAGCCAGAATCTCGACTTCTTGCTCGGGTTGACGAGCGGCATCGATTCGCTGCTGGACTTCGGCAACATTGGCCGCAATCTGTTCGACACCAGGCAGTTCGAACATCACGGCACTTCTATCCAGGCCACGGTGGTAAGTCGCTCACTCTCCGCTCTTGTTCGGTGGCTGTACATCCGATCGTCGCTGGTGCAGGGTCCGGTTTCGGATACCGACCATCCAGCTCGTTCACAGGCTCGACTCACGGCGGCCGGCATGTCGAGGGCGGGGGTGTCCCAAGCCGTGGTTGAGACCACACTTTCACCAAACCGATCGGCGAGTAGTTCGAGCTGGTCGGTACCGAACTCGTAGGCCGCGGGATGCACACAGGGGCCCACCAAAGCCTCGACCGGTTCGCCTCCGACGTCTTGCACGAGTTCGGCGGCAACACCGATGATCCCGTTGTAGAGACCCCGCCAGCCGGCATGGACCACGGCTACTCCCCGATCAACGACCAGAACGACTGGTGCACAGTCGGCCGTGGTGACTGCTATCGGGCACCCCGGTTCGGTTGTGACCAGACCGTCGGCTTCCTGCCCGGCGTGTTGGCCGGGTTGGTCGGCGACCAGAACCGTGGTTCCATGCACTTGGCGCACCCATGTCCACGGGGCATCGACGATGCGACGGCGGCGTTCCTCTACGTCTGGTGCCGGATTGCGTATCTGGAAATCGCCGTCGGAACGATCAGTGAAATAGACCTTGAGCACACCGGACTCGATCGGGAACGTGCGCAGGTAACCCACCGAAGCTGCTATCGCAGAAACGAGGGCACGTCGAAATCGTCCTCGGGATCCTCATCGTCTTGGAAAAGGTCGAGGAGTTCCCGGCTGGCCGATGATTCGCCGTTGCGTCGGTGGCCGTTTCCGTTGGCCGAGTCGCGGTAGTCGTCTTCAAAGTCGTCATTGTCAATGGTGACCAGCGCTTCTTCGTCGTCCACCAGATCAATGGTGTTGTCGAATTGATCGTCTTCGTAGCGATCGAACCCGGCGGCGATAACCGTGACCTGAATCTCTTCACCTAGATTCTCATCGACGACGGTTCCGAAGATGATGTTGGCGTCGGGGTGGGCGACATCGTGGATGATCTCGGCCGCTTCGCTGACCTCGAACAGGCCCAGATCGCTTGAACCGGCAATCGTGAGCAGGATGCCGCGTGCACCCTCGATCGATGCTTCGAGGAGAGGGCTGGCGATGGCCGCTCGTGAAGCCGAGAGGGCTCGGTTCTCTCCCCCGGCCCGGCCGATGCCCATCAACGCACTTCCGGCTTCGTGCATGATCATGCGAACGTCGGCGAAGTCGGTGTTGATCAAACCGGGTGTGGTGATCAGGTCGGCAATGCCGCTGACACCTTGGAGGAGGATCTCATCGGCCATGCGGAACGCCGCCACCATCGATGTCTTCTCATCGGCGATCGACAGCAACCGGTCGTTGGGAATGACGATTTGGGTATCGACCTTGTCACGAAGGCGTTTGATTCCGGCTTCGGCCTGGGCCGCCCTGCGGCGCCCTTCGAACCCGAATGGCCGGGTGATGACGGCAATCGTCAACGCACCCTGACTCTTGGCGATCTCGGCGATGACCGGAGCCGCCCCGGTGCCCGTTCCACCGCCCTCGCCGGCGGTGATGAACACCATGTCGGCACCGGACAGCGCTTCGCTGATTTCCTCTCGGTGCTCCTCGGCTGCTTGCTGGCCGACGGCAGGATCGCTTCCGGCCCCTAGGCCACGGGTCAGTTCTCGACCGATGTGAATCTTGGTCTCGGCATCGCTCATCAGCAACGCCTGCGCGTCGGTGTTGACCGCGACGAACTCAACACCTCGAAGACCGGCGTCGATCATTCGGTTGACGGCGTTACAACCGCCGCCACCGACTCCGACGACCTTGACTACGGCCACATAATTCTGATTGCTCATTGGAACCTCAGGCTAGCAGGGTCCGACTGCGTGATCGGGCACCTGGCTTTGGTCTGGATTTGGAGTGCCATCGGAGGATTTCAGTCCCGTCCGACCGCCTGACAAATCTTGAGGTCTCCGACCTGGGAGGCCGAATACGCATTTACCGCTTATAGATGAGAGTGGAAGATTCCAGGACTAAATACAAGCACCCTCGGCAGATTCGCTTCGCTTGACGGCGGCAGCCGACGGCACGCGAACGTCGATTGTTGAAACACAACGCAGGTCGACCCGAGCCAAGAGAGTCTCAAGTGCCTGGATTTTCTCACCAAGTTGCGAGCTGTCACCGAAGATCGCTTGGCCTCCGTTTCGGAGTTCCACGATGAGGTCTTCGGCTTCGATCTTAAGAGCCACGACCTCAGGTCGCAGCGTAGGGGTCAAAGCATTGAGCATGTTCAGGACCAATGTCGTCTCCTGCGGCGCGTACTCTCCCGGTCGGCCGCTGGCTGCGATGCCGACAACAGGGATGAAATCGTCGGGCCTCGCGGCGACGGTCTCCAGCTGCAGGCCGGAACGATCGACCAACACGTACAGACCACCGGCAGGCAGGGCCGCGACCGGCTCGCGCTCAACAACTCGGACGACAACTTGCCCATCGAGGCGACGGTCGATATCGACCGTTTCGACCCATGGCAACGCCACGACCTGACGCTCGGCTGCGGTTAGGTCCAAGTCAAGCATTGGGTGACCGAGAATGATCCCGCTCGCCGCTTCCACCGCTTCGCTGGACGTTCGGCTGTTCCCGACGACGGAAATGGCATCGACATCGGCAAGCTCGCTGTTCAGAATCCCGATGGTGAGCACGGCTAGGAGTGAGACCCCGGTTAGAGCCACAACAATACGCAACCGGCGGGTGCCCTGCTGACGCCGAATCTCTCGACGGCGTCCCACAAATCGGTCGGCTCCCGCCACCGACCTCAACGAGTCGGGCTGTCGTTGAGGTCTGTTTCTCGAACGGGCTTGAGGCTGTCGTGTGCTGGTTCGGCGCGTGCCGGAGCGTGGGCCACGCCCCGAGCTGGACGTGGTCGTCGATCGACGCGAGACCGGCTGCGGTCGGCTTGGGGTGCGGGTTTGGGCAGGCATCAGAAATCGGCACTTCCCGAATTGTCGGGTGTGCCCGCGGTCGCCGCTGCCCCGTGTTCGTCATTGTAGCCCAAGTCACCCGAGTGAAATCCAATTAATCGGTTCTCCGGATGCAGAGTAATTCCGGTGGCCGACGCCACACGCCTGGCCACCTCAACAATCACAGCGTGCACATCACCGGCCGAGCCGTCGGCATCGGCCTGGATGAAGTTGGCGTGTTTGGTCGACACTTCTGCGGTACCGATACGAAATCCTTTTAGCCCGAGCGAGTCGATAAGACGCCCCGCTGAATCCCCTTCGGGATTGGCAAACACGCTGCCGGCGTTTTGGCCGCCGGGCTGGTGGGCGCGGCGCCAACGCACGATCTCGCTGATCTCGGCCTCTGACGCGGCGCGATCTCCGTGCTCCAGCTGAAGCTCGGCGAACAGCACGACTTGTGTTGCAGCCACGGCCGAGCGCCGATAGCCCAATGCCAGCTGATCCACCGTCAGTTCTTCAGGCCCGCCCGATTCCCCTCCCGATTCAAGGTCGAACACGCTGACCCGCTGCAAGGTGGCCGCCATGTCCGAACCATGGCCGCCGGCATTCATCCGCACCGCTCCACCAACAGACCCAGGCACTCCCACCGCCCACTCGAACCCCGTCAGTCCTGCGGCTGCAGACTGTCTTGCCACCCTTGGAAGAAACGCCGATCCACCGGCAATGACTCTGGCCTCTTCCTGGTTGATGCTGATTTCGGCGAAGGTCTCACCCAGGTGGACGACAATTCCGTGGAAGCCGGCGTCGGCCACTAGAAGGTTCGAGCCCTTTCCAACCACCAGCGTGTCGCAACCCGAGGCGACAACGGCTTCGCAGACGAGTTCAAGGTCGGCGACCGACTCCGCTGTCACGAACAATGCGGCGTCGCCCCCCACCCGATACGTGCAGTAGCCGGCCAGGCTGACATCGCGCAGAGCAAGCGAGCCGAGCACGCGGTGGGCCGCGTCGATGTCGCCCTTCTTGGTCATCGACGTTGAAGGCCTTCAAGAATGACGTCGGGTACGGATGTGAGATCGCCGGCCCCAAGTGTGAGGCACAAGTCGCCGGGTTGAAGTTCGGCCAGCATGGCAGCCGGCAGATCGTCGAGCTTCTCGACGTAACGCACGTCTTGTTCAGGATGATGATCGCCGACCACGCCAACGATCAGCTCGCCGCTTATCCCGGCCCGAGGGGCCTCGCCGGAGGAGTAGATTCCGGTTACGAACAGCACGTCGGCTCCAACAAAGGCGTCACCGAAGGTCGACCAGAGTTGCTCGGTGCGGCTGTAGCGGTGCGGCTGAAACGCTACCACCAGCCGGGAAGGATCAAGGCTTCGGGCCGCAGCGATGGCCGCTTCGACCTCGGTCGGCAAGTGGGCATAATCGTCCACCAGACGCACGCCGGCGGCCTCACCACGCCGCTCGAAACGACGACCAACGCCGCCGAAGGCCGATAGCGCGGCCGCCGCCAGTCGAAGATCGGCGCCAAGTTCCACCGCTGTGGCGAGCGCCGCTGTGGCGTTGCGGGCATTGTGCATGCCCGGTTGGGCCAGGCTCAGCTGGGCTTCGCCTTG
This sequence comes from Acidimicrobiales bacterium, assembly GCA_965216355.1. Classification (GTDB taxonomy): domain Bacteria; phylum Actinomycetota; class Acidimicrobiia; order Acidimicrobiales; family SZUA-35; genus JAHELU01. The sequence continues at coordinate 3,102,441 of CBDCFR010000013.1, read as the reverse complement.
GGGCGACGCCACGGTGAAGCTGATGCCGGTCGGCGTCGGCAGTGGGTCAAGAATGCGCCAATCGGCCTCGGCCGCGGTTCCGTAGGTGACGGGTCTTGGTTCGTCGGTGATAAGCCCCGCCAACGCCGCCGCGCCGGGGTCGTCGATGCACAGCACACGAGGTCCGGGGGCCTCGGTCACAAACTGAACAAAAGCCTTCTGGAGTCCTTCAAAGCCGCCGTAGTGTTCGAGGTGATCCGGCTCGACGTTGGTGACGATCACCGCCTGGGAGTCGAGTTCCACAAACGTGCCGTCACTCTCATCGGCTTCGACGACCAGAATGTCACCCGACCCGATCGACGCGCCGCGGTCGAGATCAACCAAACTGCCGCCGACGATGAAGGCCGGGTCGAGTCCAGCTCCCTGTAGCGCCGAGGTGAGCATCGCCGACGTGGTCGTCTTTCCGTGGGTGCCGGCCACTGCAATGGTTCGCCATTCCGATGTAAGCCGAGCCAGTATCTCGGCTCGCCGGAGTACTGGAAGGTTGTTGGCCCTGGCGATCTCCAACTCGGGATTGGTGGCTGGAATGGCGGTGGAATGGGTGACGATTTCGGCGTCACTGACATTGCCTGCATCGTGTCCAACTGCGACGGTGATTCCAGACGCCGCCAGCTGCTCGACCACCGGCGACTGATTCAGATCGGACCCCGACACGTGGTGGCCACGCCCGCTCAGAACCAATGCGATGGCGCTCATTCCGGCACCACCGATTCCGACGATGTGAATCCGTCGGGGATGCGAGAGATCGATTTCGGCTGGGTTTGTCATCAATGTTCTCCTCGACATCCTCCTCAACGCCCCCCGGCGTCGAGTAGCAGTTCGGCTACGGCTGCAGCGGCACCAGGTCGGGCGACGGATTTGGCGGCAGCCGCCATCCGTTGCCGCTGGTCGGACGAGCCGATCAGCGGTTCCAGTTCCGTCATGAGTCGTTCAGCTGTCGTCGCGCTGTCATCGACCAATACCGCAGCGCCGCTGTCTACAAGTTCCCGGGCGTTGGCTCGTTGATGGTCCCTCGTGGCGATCGGCAGCGGAACCAGAATGGATGGCAGTCCGGCGACGGCAATCTCCGACACCGTGGACGCTCCAGCGCGACAAAGGCCGATATCGGCGCCGACGAGGACGTCGGCCATGTGATCCTCGTAGTCGACGGTCACATAGATGAGACCGTCGTGGCCTCCATCGGCGTTGGCTTGAGGCGGCGTCTCGCCAAACGACTGCCAGTCCCGCCGTCCGATGATGTGATAGATGGCCAAGTCGGTTCGGTCCGACCAATTGGCCGCCAGCTCCGCAACGGCCTCATTTATTCGGGTAGCACCTAGCGAGCCGGCCCAAACGGCCAAAACCACCCTGTTGTCTAGAACGGTGGGATCACAACCGGGCAGCCGCCTCTCGACAATTCGATGGCGGGCGTCGGCCGGTGTCGCGGCGTTGACCGCCTCCACGATGGAAGCCCTGATCGGATTGCCGGTGACAACACCCTTGGGCAGATCGGTGTCGGGAAACGGCAGGGCGCAAACTTTGGCCCAGCGACCGAACAACCGATTGACGGCGCTCGCTCGAGCGTTCTGCTCTGTAACGATCAAGGGAACTCGCCGCACAACCGCGGCAGCCGAACAAGCGAACGCTGCATACCCACCCAGGCACAGAACGGCATCAGGTTTGCGTTTGCTCACAATCGCCAAGCCCTTGACCAGACCCTTCAGCAGGGCGAACACCGAGCCGACGTTCTGAACACTTATCTTCCGTTGGATTCCGCGGCCGGGAAGAAGGTCGATGGAGAAACCGGCATCGCCAACCAACGTTGCTTCGTTGCCTCGTTCACTCCCGACGAAGTGGATCTCCCGCTTCGGAAGCCCCATCGCCACCAAGGCTTCGGCCACGGCGATGCCAGGGTTGGTATGGCCGGCCGTTCCGCCGCCTGTAATCAAAATCATGTCGGCTCCACGGCCCGCCGGGCCACGCCGGTCAAGATCCCGGCCGCAGTTAGTGCTGTGATCATGCTTGAGCCTCCGTAGGACACAAATGGCAGGGGTTCACCGGTGGTGGGTAGAACGCCGATGACGATGCCGATGTTGAGGAACGCCTGAAACACGAGCCAAATGGTTATACCGGCGGCCAGCAGCATTCCGAACCGGTCCGGGGCTCCTAGCGCGGCCCGAACGCCGAAGAACGCCACCATGACAAATGCCAAGATCACCGCCGAGGCCCCAAGGAGCCCGACCTCCTCCGCAACGATGGCGAAGATGAAATCGGAGTGGGCTTCGGGGAGAAAACCCCACTTGGCCCTGCTGGCGCCCAGTCCAACGCCACCCACACCTCCAGAGGCGATTCCGACGCGGCTCTGAATGATCTGAAAACCGGTGCTGCTGGCCGTCTCCCAGGGGTCAAGAAAGCTCGTGAGGCGGTCCCGCCGGTAGCTCTCGGCAAAAGCGGCAACCGTTCCCAGGGCCGCCAGAGCCGCGGCCCAGGCCAGCAGATTGGGGAGTCGGGCCCCGGCGACGAACAACATCAAACAGGCCACCGCGGCCAACACCAGGGGTGTACCCAACTTCGGTTGCACCACAATCAAGGCCGACAGTACACACAGCGTGAGCATGACGGGCCGGATCGTCAGCTCAGGTCGATCCATCCGCCGTTCCCGCCGGGTCAGCAGATCGGCGATGAACACGATCATGGCTACCTTGGCCAGCTCCGAGGGCTGGAGACGGAAACCTCCGATCTCGATCCAGCGTTGAGAACCGTTGACCGTCTTTCCGATCCCCGGAATAAGCACGGCGACAAGAAGCACAATTGTGACGACCATGCCAGGGCCGGCCAGGCGCCGCAGGTGGGTGTAGTCGAGCTTGGCGCCGACGATGAAGCCGATGGCGCCGAGGACAACCCAGATGATCTGTTTGCGGAATTGACCGAACGGTGACTCCGATCCCCACTGGTGAAGGCTGGCTACCGACGATGCCGACAGCACCATCACGAGGCCAAACAGCGTGAGGCCGATAAACAGCGCCGTCAGGAACGCCGCATTGGCCCGACCGAGATCGGTGACCATTGGCTTTGAAGAGCGACGAGAACGACGAGAGGATGAGCCACGAACAGGTTTCTTTGAGCGCTGGCTGGTTGCCCGATTACTCGCCGCTCGTTTCTTTCCCGTCGGCTGTTTTGTTGAGCGTTGAGTCGTCGAACGCCGACCGGCGGATCGGTTGGTCGCCGACGTCGAGCGTCTCCTTGTTGTGGTGGTCATTCGCCCGTCACCCTTTTCTCCGGCGCGTCCATCTCCGGCGCACTGGAGTCGTCAAAGGACTCCGCAGCCACTGGTTTGTTTAGCACGTTCTTTTTGACAAGGTCGATGAAATCGAGGCCTCGCTCGCCGTAGTTGCGATACCAGTCGTAGGACGTGCAGGCCGGCGATAGCACCACGGCGTCACCCGGTTCGGCCAGGTTCTCGGCCTGCTCCACCGCCTCACCCATCGATGTGGCCCGAACCACGGGAACCAGCGGCTCGTAAATCGACGCAATCTCCTCAGCGGCATCGCCGGTGGCGACCACAGCCCGCACCGGCGGTACCGTTTCGGCCAATGCATCCATTGCTAGACCCTTGTTGCGACCACCGGCGATGAGAACAACCGATTCGAAACCCGACACTGCGACGACCGTTGCGTGAGGCACCGTCGCCTTGGAGTCGTTGTACCAGACAATGCCGTTCTTTGATCCCACCAACTCCAGCCGGTGGGGCAACCCCGCAAAGCCGGTCAGCATGGTCCGCACTCCATCGATGCTGGCCCCGGCGCCAACCGCGATTGCCGCGGCTGCGAGAGCATTCGCTACATCGTGGGGTTGGCGGCGGGGCAGATCGGCCACCACAACGACCGGGCCAACGGGCCCGACAATTGTGCCATCGGCCAGAAGGCCGGTGGCCGATTGAACGTGCCACTCGACTGGCTCCGTCGATGAGAGCGCCAACGAGAATCGCTCAATCCGCAGAGAGGTCCGACCATCGGTCGGGAGATTCCGCATGACAACCGGATCGTCGGCGTTGGCCACGATCAGAGCGGCGTCGGGAAGATTGCTCCAGATCGAGGCCTTGGCCTGCTCGTAGCCATCAAGTGATGCGTGAGCGTCGAGGTGATCGGGGGCAAAGTTGAGCCAGGCCGCCACTTGAGGGCCGAATCGATGGCTGTGGCCAAGTCGAAACGACGACGCCTCCACCACGAAGACATCGGTCGCCGGATCATCAATGGCGGCAACCAGCGGAACCTCGGTGTTGCCTACGGCTTCGGCACGGTGACCGGACTGATTTAGCGCTTCGGTGACCATCATCGTCACGGTGGTCTTACCGTTGGTTCCGGTTATGGCGGCGATCGGGCGTGTATCCCATTCCCGGGCCAGGTCGAACTCGCTGAACACGGTAACTTCGTGCTCCTTGGCCAGAGCGAACGAAGGGTGATGATCAGGCACTCCAGGGCTGGGAAGCAGGCAAGATGCCTTGGCAATGACAGCCGACAGCTCGGCCTCATCAGGCTCGGCTACGAGAGCCACTCCAAGGTCATGGGCCAGTTCAGCCGTGGTGGTACTCGGCCGGTCTTCAACCACGGTCGGCGAGATACCGCGTTTCACCAAGGCCGTGGCGACGGCCTGACCGGTGACCCCAAATCCGATCAGGACCGGGGCCTCAAGCGGAAACTCTGCTCCTTCGGCTGTTTCGTCGGCGGGTTTCGGATGGCTCACGGGACGACAACCGCCCCCACGTAGTCGCCGTAGAACACCCCGAGGGCGAGCAGCGTCAGCGCCCCGCCGATCAACCAGAAACGGATGATCACCTTGGTTTCGGCCCACCCCTTCAACTCGAAGTGGTGATGGATAGGTGCCATCCGGAACAGCCGACGACCGCCGGTGCCCTTGAAGAAGGCAACCTGAAGGATCACCGAAGCAGCTTCAGCCACGTAGATCGCGCCGATGATCGGCAGCAACATGTGGGTGTTGGTCGTCAAAGCCAACGTGGCCAATCCGGTCCCAATGGCGAGCGAGCCCGTGTCGCCCATGAAGATCTCCGCCGGCGCGGCGTTAAACCAGAGGAAGCCGGCGCAGGCGGCCATCATCGCCACCGCCACTGCGGACAGGTCGAGCGCGTGGGGCACGGAGTAGATGTCGTTGAACGTGTCGTTGTCGCTCATCTGCCGGAAGATCCAGAATCCGATGAGGGTGAAGGCGGCATAGGAGAAGATTCCAGACCCGGCAGCCAAGCCATCGAGGCCATCGGTCAGGTTCACCGCGTTGGAGGTGGCGTAGATAAGGATGACAGCCCAAATACCCCAGCCCCACGGGCCGAAGTCGATGCCGAGGAAACCGTGTCGGGCGAAGCCAAGAGAAGTCGACACCGAGGTCAGGTTGAGTGTTAGCACGGCAAAAAGAACTGCAACCGAAAGAAGACCAGCGGTTTTGAGCCGGGCGTTGAGACCAAGGTTGCGCTCTCGCGAGACCTTGATCCAATCGTCGAGGAAACCAACGAAGCCGGCGAAGCAGATCGCCCCCATAACCAGGAGTCCAGACCTGGTGATGATTGAGCTACGGCTGGCCGACAGATTGAGAATCAAGTCGCTGAGAAGGTAGCCACCAAGTGCACCCAGCACGATGCCGATTCCGCCCATCGTGGGCGTTCCGGCCTTGACCATGTGCCCTTGGGGACCGTCTTCGCGAATCGGCTGACCGATCTTCGAGCGGGTCAACACGTCGATCAGCAGCTGGGTGACAAGAGCCGAGAGTGAGAATGCGATCCCAGCAGCGATCAGGAGTCGAATCACTTGTTCGCCTCCAGATAGGCCTTGGCAACGGCGACATCGTCGAAGTCGATCGTCTCCTCGCCAATGATCTGATAGGTCTCGTGGCCCTTACCGGCGATCAACACCACGTCACCGGGGCCGGCATGCTCAATACCGGAAGCAATGGCTTTGGCCCGATCCGGCTCCACAACAACGTTCTGCGGATTGCCGATCCCGCCGAGGATGGCCTCGATGATTGAGTTGGGATCTTCCGATCGAGGGTTGTCTGATGTCACTATCACCACGTCAGCGCCTTTCTCGGCAACCTGACCCATTTCAGGTCGCTTCTGGGCGTCGCGATCCCCACCACATCCAAACACCACCACGACCCGGTTGTCAGCCGCCACTTGCCGGGCCGCGATCAATGCAGCTTGCATCGCGTCCGGGGTGTGAGCGTAGTCGACGGCAACATGAAAAGGTTGGCTCCCCGGCACCAGCTCGAAACGTCCACGTACCGGCGATGTGGATGCCAGCGCAGCGACAATGTCATCGACCTCTATGCCATTGGCCTTCGCACACACTGCGGCGGCGAGAGCGTTGGAGACGTTGTGGCTTCCGGCGAGAGGCAGGATGACCTCTCTCCCCTGCCATGAGAATTGGGCTGACGGACCTTGAAGATCCAGCTCGGCGGCATCGGCGAGAGAGTACGTCTCGACCGTGCCACTTGACGTCTTTGCGACCGACTCGGCTAGGCGGCGGCCGTAGGCATCATCGATGTTGATGACGAAATGGGAGCCGAAACCTTCCGTGAAGAGGAGGGCCTTGGCCTCGAAGTACTCCTCCACCGTGTGGTGGAAGTCGAGGTGATCGCGGCCAAGGTTGGTGAAGACCGCCGACGCGAATCGGGTTCCGTTGACCCGGCCCATCACGAGCGAATGGGACGACACTTCAACGGCCATCATCTCGACGCCCCCGGCCACGGCGCGGGCGAGCAGCCGCTGAAGGTCGGTGGCTTCGGGGGTTGTACGGGTGTTTCGGAGCGTGCCAACGATGTCGGCTTTGCGTCCGGCGTGGTCGTAGATATCAGCGAGAAGCTGAACGATCGAGCTCTTGCCGTTGGTTCCGGTGACGCCCAGAACTTGGATTTTTGAGGACGGGTGGTCGTGAATCTCGGCAGCGGCGAGCCCCATGGCCTGTCGAACCGATCCCACGAGAATCTGAGGCACATCAACGGGAAGCGGACGCTCTACCAGCAGTGCCGATGCTCCTGCTTTGACCGCCGATGCCGCATAGTCGTGACCATTGACGACGGCACCTGGCACACAGCAGAAAAGCCAGCCTGATTCGACCAGCCGTGAGTCATGTGTGGCATCGATGAGGGTGACGGTTCCATCCCCGACAATCTCAGCGTCACAGGCGCGCGCCACCGCGGCGACGTCAACCATCACCACCGCTCCGAGTATCGTCTCCGATGGTCACGGCGGCACCGGCCACCGCAGCACCGGCATCGGAATCGGTATCAGAACCGATATCAGCATCGGCCAAATCTTCGCCCAGGTTCGAGCTTTGATAGAGAGTTGCTCCCGCGTCAACCGCGCCGTCGGCTGCCTTGGTGTTGCCCAAGGCGTCCTCCGGACCCACCGCCGGCTGCGCTCGCACCTTCACATCGGGCGCCGGCATCGAACCGTCGGGCGGGACACCAAGGATCCGCAGAGCGTAGTGCCCCACCTCGGAGAATACGGGTGCGGCTACAGCCGAAGCGTAGAACGCTCCTTGAGGCTCGTCGACCACAATCACCATGGAGATCTCGGGATCGTCGGCCGGCACATACCCAGCAAAAGTAGCTACATATCGCCGGTTGCCGGCTTCACCGTAGCCGGTTTTGCCCTCGGCATCGGTGAAGACCTTCCACGCTGTTCCGGTCTTGCCCGCGACGGTGAAACCATCGATCGCAGCGCTGGTTCCGGTGCCGTCGGTAACCACTCCGGCGAGAATCCTTGACATCTCAGCCGCGGCCTCGGAGCTGATCACGGGTTTTGTGGGGGCCTGAGTGCGGGGAAACTCGGTGCCGTCCGGCGCTCGCAAGGAGCGAACCAAACTCAACGGCCGGTACAGACCATCGTTGGCGAACACGTTGTAGGCCGCGGCCAGCTGTGCTGTGTTGACCTGGATCGGCCCCTGGCCAAAGGCCACGGTCGCCGATTCACTCCCCTGCCACGAATCCGCTGATCGCAGTACTCCGGCCTGCTCGCCGCGAACACCGAGACCGGTGAGCTGACCAAGACCAAACTGCTTCAGATAGTCATAGGTGTGCCCGGGCCCCACGTTTTGCGACACCACAATCGTGCCAACGTTTGACGACTTGGCGATGACCCACGACAGCGGGAAGGGTGCGCTTGGATGAGCGGGGTGATCTTCGAAGTTTCTTCCGCCGACGCGGATGGCCGAGGGTACTTCGATCATCGTGTCGGCGGTGTAGCCGAGACGGTCAACCGCAGCGGCGACGGTCAAGGGTTTGATCACCGAACCCGGCTCGAACACGTCGACAAGCGTCTTGTGATAGATGGGGACGATGCAGGAACCGTCCTCGGATCGACCGACCGACACCATGGCCAAGATCTCACCGGTTTTCGGCACCGTGATGATGGCACTGGCGCCGGCGGCTCCGGTTTCCTCACAGTGTTCCAGCAACGCCTCTTCGGCCACGTGTTGAATTCGATGGTCGACGGTCAGAACCACGTCATATCCGGCCGTCGCCGGATTGACCGACCAATCGCCGACGCTGATGCTGCCGAAGTTGCCCCGCTCGAACTGTTCCGAGCCGGGGATACCGGTCATAGCGGCGTTGTACTGCTCCTCGACGCCGTAGTAGCCGACGTTGTCGGTGTCGACACGGCCGACGATCGGGCGGGCCAAAAGGCCGGCCGGGTAAATCCGATCCTCTTCAGGAAGCACGAAGATGGCGGCCATGTGTTCGCGTGACTTCGACTGTGACTGCAGCGCGACAATGGCGGCCGCCGTCTCGTCGGGAATCGTCCGATCCAAAAGCTCGTATTGATCGTTGGGGGTATCAGGCGTCAGCCGCTGCTCCAGTTCGGCCGAATCGATACCGAGAACGGGAGCGAGCAGTGACGCCGTTGCGGTCGGGTTCGAAACCTTGGCCGGGTTGGCCACCACCTGTTGGCTTGGGGTCGATGACGCCAACACGAAACCGCTGCGATCAACGATGGATCCCCGATAGGCCGGCAGCGCACGGATGCCGGTGCGCTGACTCTCACCGTGAGTGAGGTAGTCGTCGGGGCGCACCACCTGGAGATCGACAAGGACGCCGACAAAACCGACACCGATTAGGCAGAAGACAACAAGAACAAGAACGAGCCGATTGAGAGGATCGCGTGGCTTGGTGGTTCGCCGAAATTTGGTCCGTCGAACCGCCCGACGCTTTTCGTCTCGTGTAGAGGCTCGTCGTTGGGTCATCCGGTACTTAGTCCTGTTGCAATCGCTCTGGTTCCGGCGATGCTGGCAATCATCGGCGAGGCGAGATCGGCGTCGGCCGCCGAGGCGGTGTCGACGACGGTGTTGACAACGGTGTCGGCAATCAGGGAGGCGGCAGCATGCTCACCACCGCTGCCGTCGATGGCCACCTCGGTACCACGAAGCGCATCGGTCGTGGCCGTTGCCGAACCGATGGTCGAGATGACCGAAACCTCCGGCGCCGCTGTGGTAGCGGCCAAATAGATCGGATCATTGGCCCGTACCATCCCGATCTCGTAGGCGCGATCGATGATGGCTGAAGGGGCCGATGACTCTTCGACCTGGCGCTCCAGTCGGGCTCGATCGGCCTCGGCTTCGGCGATCTGGGTTCGCAGCAGGTCGAGTTCATGCTGGTTGGCCACCAGTTGGGCCTGAGCCAACGCCGCAGCGAAGAAACCGATGATCACGACCATAAACAGAGTCATCGCCAGGTTCCGGCGACGACCCCGGCGGCGGATCGCCTCCTGATCAAGAACCTTCAGCTGCGGTCGTACCACATTGGTTCGCGTTGAGGTCGTTCGCACTCGTGACCGCGACGAACCGGTCCCGGCCCGTTGCCGCTGGGATGATCGGTTGGTTGCGGTTCGGCTACGAGCCACGGCTGCTGTCACTGGCTTCTTCCTCTAGGGTTACTGCTTGAGATTTGGTGCTGAGTTCGGTGTCTGTCAGGCCGCCCGGCGCTCAACCACACGCAATCGGGCGCTGGCTGCTCGGGGGTTGACCTCGACTTCGGCGTCGTCAGGGCGACGGGCCGCTGGTCGGACAATGGAGAAAGGTGCTTCGGGACCGGCCACCGGCAAACCGGGAGGGGTGTCGCTGGTGGTCCGGTCTCGAAAGCAGTGCTTGACGATGCGGTCTTCCCCTGAGTGGTAGGTGAGAACCAAACCCCGGCCTCCACCGATCAGGGCGTCCAGAGCCGCCTCAAGAGCGGGGCGGAGAATTCGGAGTTCGTCGTTTACTTCAATGCGAATGGCCTGGAAGGTTCGTTTCGCCGGATGACCTCCAGACCGTCGGGCTGGCGCCGGGATGGCTGAAACAACCACGTCGGCCAGCTGAGCTGTGGTCTGCAACGGCCGGGCGGCGACGATGGCCGAGGCGATTCGGGACGCGAATCGCTCGTCGGAGTACGCCCGTATCAGCTGCATCAGATCCCGCTCGGCGTAATGGTTGACCACATCATCCGCCGTTCGGCCGGCGCCTTGATCCATCCGCATGTCGAGCGGGCCGTCATGGCGGAAACTGAAGCCGCGGTCGGCCTGATCGAGCTGCGGGGAGCTGACCCCGAGATCAAAGAGAAAGCCGCTTAGGCGACCGTCGTGGCCAAGCTCGCCAAGAACTTCGTCGATCTGGTCGAAGCGAGCTCGGCGCAGTTGAACTCGATGCCCAAAGGGTTCAAGTCGTTTCGATGCCGCCGCAATGGCGATCTCATCGCGGTCGACCCCCACGATGTCGATGTGAGGGTGAGCTTGGAGTAGCGCAGCGCTATGTCCGCCACCACCGACGGTGGCGTCGAGAACCGTTCCTTCCGGAATCTCGGCTGCGAGGGCGACAACTTGGTGCACCATGACCGGCTCGTGCTGGAAGTCGCTGCCGGATTCGGAAGCCCCTTCTGGGAGAGTCGGTTGTGGCTGTTCTGATCCCGAGTCGGGCCGATGAGAAACCATCGCTCGAAGGGGCAGAAGCCAAGCTACATATCGGCCATCGATAACCCCCCGGACTGCTGCGTGCGTCAGGTTGTATCTCCTGGGTGGCACTAAGAGAAGTAGCGGGCGGAGTCGTGGGGCAGAAGCACTTCTCTTCGCCTCCCGGGAGGTAATCGATGAACGATATTTAGTTTCGGTTCGCCCACTCTCCTTTCTGTAATCGAGGCCTTCCCTATCCCGCTCTTCGCAGTGAGTGTTTTGGGAGGGCTTGTGGGTGTTGTTTCTATTCTGATTTCGACCTTGGCTGCCGTGTGGCTCTAGAGCCCCAGACGGGCAACCGCTTCTGCCAGCTCTTCGGCTGCTTCGTCGGTACCGAGATCCTCGGCGTAGGTTTCAGCGGGCCAGATCTCAACCCGGTCGTAAAGACCGGAGATGACAACCTGGGACTGGAACCCGAGTTCGTCGAGCAATTCCCGGGGCAAGGTGATCCGGCCGGCGGAGTCGAGCTTCACTTCCCTAACGCTGTTCATCAGTTTGCGGAACACTCGCATTGAGATTCGTGAGGCCGCTGATTCCGCTTTCCACTTTTCAGCGACGTTTCGAAACTCCTCGGCGTTCCACATGCCGAGACATCCGTCCAGTTGGGTTATGTAGCCACGCTCTGCCACGAAGGCTCGAAACGGAGCAGGGAGAACAACCCGGCCTTTGTCGTCGACTGCATGTTCGTATTGGCCGACAAACACCGGTTCACCTCCACTTCTCCTAACTCGAGCGCCGTTTCAGTTCTTGCTTGCACTTCTTATTCGTTCACTCCCCGCCTCCCGCCTGGCGGGTTCCGCCTTGCCGTTTCCGGCTTTTCGGAGGGCCTCCCGGAGCCGCTGTTCGACTGCTGCCTGCAGCGCCTCTGGGAGGTGAGGGGAGTTATGTCCTGTGGAGCTGTGCCCCACTGCGTGCCAAATTAACCCACTTCGCCCCCCTATGCAACACATTTGGCAACTTTCTGCGCGAATACGGCCACTCAGAGCGAGAACAGTTGTTCGAAATTACACGCATGTAGCCCAATCGAATGTCGATTCAATGAAGCAAAAGCCGCTTGTATAGCGGGGTTATCGACACCGAAAGTCGATCGCCGCGTGGCGGTGGGGCGATGTGGGGCGCCCCAATCCGGTGGTGGGGCGATGTGGGGGCATTTCTACCCAAGACCCCGTCTGCAGCCGTATTCCGCCTCGTTTCGGCCATGTTGCGTACACTTGGCCACAACGATGGATGGGTTACGGGTGGTGCTGATAGGCGGGCCGCCAGGAGCGGGCAAGACTACTCTCGGCCGAGCAATTGCATCAAGGCTGGGATTCCTCTCGACAACAGTTGATGACCTCGTGACCGCGGCCCGACTGGCAAGCGATCCGGAAACAAGACCGGAACTCCATCGAGCCGGCGGTGCCCCTTCGGTCGAGTACTTCACAACAGGACCCGCCTCGCGCCTCGTCGACGATGCACGCGTGCTGGAACGTGCGATGTGGCCAATCGTCCGACGCATCATCGAACGCCATCAAACAGAGAACAGCCCGATCGTGATGGACTGGTGGTTGTTCAACCCAGACCTGATCGCCGAGATCCTTGGTCCGTCGATCAAATCGATCTGGCTCCATATCGACTCGGCCACCCTTGAGCACAGAGAACGCATGCTGACCGACTTTCGTTCCGGCTCGACTGACCCCGATCTGATGCACGCCAACTTCATGCATCGCAGTCTGTGGCGGAACAACCTCATACACGATCGGGCGACGGAGCTGGGACTGGTGCTCATTCATCAACCGGGCGGACGTGGCGTTGAGGAACTTGCCGACGAGGCGTTGCACCGACTGACGACAAGTTGAGGTTCACCGCAACCCGAGTGTGCCCGAGCACCTTCGGGGCACAATGGCTGGAGTGGAAGGCCGAATCGAAGGATCACAACCTGAAGATCTCAGGAATGGATGGCTGCTAACCCGGTCCAACGGCTCAGCGGCCAACTTCCATGCCCATGATCCGGTTGCCCGTCATGATGAAGAAGGGCACGCCCCGGAGAAATGGATCCACGAAGTTTGGATTCATCGCGTGCCACGCACCGCAGTCATTTTCGGCAGCACCCAGCGGTCCGACATCCGACAACTACACGACGTCGATGGAGGCCCCGTTGAGGTCTGCCGGCGACGTAGCGGAGGCGGACTGGTTGTTGTCGATCCCTCCGAATCGCTTTGGGTCGACGTGGTAGTACCCCAATGGTCTCCGTTGCATGTAGACGATGTGGGGCGGGCGTTCGAGTGGCTCGGTCGGCTTTGGTACGAGATCATCGACGAGCTTTGCGGCGAACGTTTGCGAGTGCCGAGCGACGATCGCCTCCGGATGGAGATGGCGATGCCGGAACGAGGACGGACGACGACGTCTCGCCCCTTCTTCTGTTTCGACCAGGTCGGACACGGAGAGATTCTCGTCGACGGACGCAAAGTCGTAGGGATCTCGCAGCGCCGAACCCGCAACTGGACCCGACTTCAATCCCTGATCATCACACGTTGGGACGCAGACCGAATCGATCGGTTGCTGGCTCCGATCCGGGAAACAGCCGGCGATGGCTCCCTCGGGGAGGAACCGTTTGAGGCCAAGATGATCAACGCCGGCCTCAACATGGAGATTGAACAAGACTTCCTGTTGAGAGCGGCCGAGTTGTTCACCGCCAAACTTCCCCACGTCGATCGGTTGGCCGACTAGCAGCGCAGCGCTGCATTCCCTTCATGTCCGACCCTTCGGGTATTGTTTCTGAATGGCACGGGCGCTTGTCTTAAACGCCACATACGAACCAATCGGGGTTGTAACCGGACGGCGGGCGTTGATCCTCGCCCTCTCCGAAAAGGTTGAGGTGCTGGCGGAGTCCGATGATGTCTGGTCGTCAGCGGCGCTCCGAATGCCGGTGCCGTCGGTGGTACGGCTCCGCTATTACGTGAAAGTGCCCTACAAACGCACGGCGCCGCTCAGCCGGCGGGCGGTGTTCGCTCGCGACTCGGGGAAGTGCCAGTACTGCGGCAAGTCCGCCGAAAGCATCGATCATGTGATTCCTCGATCAAAAGGCGGCCCTCATTCCTGGGAGAACGTGGTGGCCTGCTGCCGACGCTGCAACACCTATAAGAGTGACAGACCGCTCAAAGAGTGCGGGCTGGAGTTGCGTTCCAAGCCGACCGCTCCCACCCAATACGTGTGGGTGAAGGTGGCAGCCGGCACGGTCCCCGACAGCTGGGCCCCGTATCTCGACCAACGGGCCGCCTAATCCGCCGGAATACACAGGCGGCAACGACCCAACAACCTTCCGGCCAGGCTTCACCGGTCCTCGGGTTCGGCGGTATTCTCGAAGTGTGCAACCGACTTACACCGCCGAAGCCGATCCGTTCCGTACCCGAATCAAAGCCTTCCTCTCCGAGCATCTGCCGGAGGATTGGCATGGGATCGGAGCGCTCGATGCCGAAGCGGCCGCTGCGTTCACCTCGTCTTGGCGGGAGACGCTGCGAGACAACAAACTCCTGGCGCCGAACTGGCCAACCGAATACGGCGGAGGCGGCCTCACCGCGCTCGAGTCGGTGATCATGGCCGAAGAGTTCCAAATGGCCGGCGTCCCCACAGGCGGCCCGAACGACGTGTTCGGCATACAAATGGTGGGCAACACCATCATCCAATGGGGCACGGAAGATCAGAAGCGTCACTTCCTACCGCGAATCATCTCCGGGGAAGACACCTGGTGCCAGGGATACTCCGAGCCAAACGCCGGTTCCGACCTTGGCAATCTCGGCTGTCGGGCCGAACTCGATGGCGACGAGTGGATCATCAACGGTCAAAAGATCTGGACCTCGGCCGGTCATCTGGCCGACTGGATCTTCGTGCTCACCCGCACAAACGCCGACGAGGTGAAACATCGCGGCATCACGTTCCTCCTCTGCCCGATGGACCAGCCAGGCGTGGAGGTCCGACCGATCGAGATGATCACCGGCGAGTCGGAATTCAACGAGGTCTTCTTCACCGACGCCCGAACTCCAAAAGAAAACGTGATCGGCGAGGTCAACGGCGGTTGGGCGGTGGCGATGACGCTGCTGGGCTTCGAACGTGGCGAAGCTGCGGCGACCACGCCGGTGGCGTTCCGAGGCGAATTGGATCGGTTGTTCGACCTGGCTCGGCAAGAGGGCAAGAGTGACGACCCGCTGATCAGGCAGCGCCTGGCCTGGTGTTACTCGAAGGTCGAGATCATGCGGTACCTGGGTATGCGAACCCTAACCCAGTTTCTGTCGGGTAGCCACCCCGGCGCCGACGCATCGATCTTCAAGCTCTATTGGTCGGAGTACCACCGGATCGTGACCGAACTGGCGGTCGACATCTTGGGGGCCGACGCCATGCATATTCAAGGGAAGCTGCCCTCCAACGCGTTCTCCACCGATTCACCCGGTGCTCCAAACGAATCGGGTTCGTGGATCGGCACGTTTCTCAACGCCCGGGCCGGCACCATCTATGCGGGGACCAGCCAAGTTCAACGAAACATCGTGGGAGAAATGGTGCTTGGTCTGCCGAAGGAACCTCGGTCCGATCGCGGTCCGTGGAAAGACATCCCCAAGTGACCCGCAACCCTGCCGTCGACCAACAAGCCGGGAGTCCGATCCCTGCGTCGATGATGTTCAGCCTGGCTTCGTCGCTCCTGCGCCGCCCCGACCTCTGGTTCACGGCGGCCCGTTCGTACCGCGACCTCGTGCCAAGCCATTGGTGGCGTGAACGCCCTCGTCTGCCGGTTCCGCACGCTCCCTGGGTGAATTTTCGCCTGGTCACCGCCTACGGCGGCGAGGGCCTTCCCGCTACCGAATCAGGATCGGACACAGGCTCTGCCAACTCGTATAGTGGAGTGTCCGACGATTTCGTCGTGTGGCTTGAGTGGTTGAGGGACGTCAAGCAACTATCTGCGTCCTCCAATCTGTAGACGGTTGCAACAACATTTCGTCCAACACAAACCAAGACCTGCCGATGAAGTCATTCGCTTCGACTCCGTTTGAGGCGAAGGGCGACCCCGTTTCAGCGTTGAACGCGGATAACCTCGGAGGTTAGGCAATTACCGGAGGATCCTGCCTGTGAGCACAACTGAAGCCGCGGTATTCGATGACACACGAGCTCACCAGTTCGCTTCCGCTTTCACCACGATTCGCGACAACATTCAGCTGGTCATCCGAGGCAAACAACATGTTGTCGAACAGACGCTGTTGTGTTTGCTGTCGGGCGGCCACCTGCTGGTTGAAGACGTGCCCGGGGTCGGCAAAACGCTGCTGGCCAAGGCGCTGGCCGCTTCGGTGGGAGCCAAGATCGGACGTATTCAATTCACGCCCGATCTGCTACCTGCCGATGTCACCGGCGTTAACGTCTGGAACCGCAACACCTCAAGTTTTGAGTTCCGACCGGGCCCGATCTTCACCGAGCTGGTCCTCGCCGACGAAATCA
This sequence comes from Acidimicrobiales bacterium, assembly GCA_965216355.1. Lineage (GTDB taxonomy): Bacteria > Actinomycetota > Acidimicrobiia > Acidimicrobiales > SZUA-35 > JAHELU01. The sequence continues at coordinate 3,085,973 of CBDCFR010000013.1, read as the reverse complement.
ACCGGGCATCACCCAAGACGCAGTCGGCTCTTCTTGAGGCGATGGCCGAATCTCAGGTCACGGTTGACGGCGTCACCCACGCTCTGAGTTCACCGTTTATGGTGCTGGCTACGCAGAACCCAATCGAGCAGGAAGGCACCTATCCCCTGCCCGAGGCTCAACTCGACCGCTTCCAGATGAGGATCTCGGTCGGATACCCATCTCGTGGCGATGAGCTTCAGATGCTCCAAACCCATGAGGTCGACGGCATGGTAGACCGGCTTCGACCGGTCGCCAGCCTCCAAGACGTGATGATGATGGTTCGAATGGTCACGTCGGTCCAGATCGCGCCCGAGCTGCGCAACTACCTGATTGATCTTGCCGATGCCAGCCGCCGCCACCAGGCGGTTGCCCTTGGCCTTTCTCCTCGCGGCACACTCAGCCTGCAACGAGTTGCCAGGGCTCGGGCCGCATCGCAAGGAAGGGTGTACGTCACCGACGACGACATCAAAGCCGTCGCCCTCAATGTTATGGCTCACCGGGTGCTGATTCGCCCTGAAGCCAGTTTGCAAGGGGCGACTGCGGCCGACGTCGTGCAGGATATTCTGCGCGCCGTACCGGTTCCGTACGACCGGAAGTAGCCACCGATCCCATGACCCCGACCAAGGCTGGTACCGCGCTTTTTGTCATCGCCGTGGTGACGGCGCTGGCGGGCCGAGTTCTGGGTCTTATCGAGCTGATCATCCTGGCGACGATCGCCTTTCTGGCCTTGATTTTCTCGGTGCTCTACACTGCCACCACCAGGCTCGACATCGGCGTGTCCCGAATTGCCACCCCGGCTCGGCTACGAGCAGGAACGGCGGCCCGGATCGACCTGGTTCTCCGCAATCGAGGTCGTCGACGCACCCCGGTTATGTCGGCCCATGACCAGCTGGAAGACGGGCGGGGAGCCACTGTGCACGTGGCCCCGATCGGTCCCGGCACCGAGGCCCGCCTGGCCTACCGGCTGCCCGCACATCGGCGCGGCCGACTGCGAGTCGGCCCGCTGGATCTCACCCTCTGGGACCCGCTCGGCCTGACCAAAACCTCGGTGAGGGCGGCCCGACAAACCGATCTGATGATCCACCCCAAGCTCATCACCCTCCGTCCCCTCACGGCCATTGCCGGATTCGATCCAACGGCCGATCAGCAACCGATACGGGCGATCGCCAACACCGGCGATGAATTCTTTGCCCTCCGCCCGTACGTAGTCGGCGACGAGCTGAAGCGGGTCAACTGGAGAGCCTCCGCCCATTTCGACGACCTTGTGGTTCGTCAAGACGAGCGGCCACGAACCGGCCGGGTCACCGTGCTTCTGGATCGTCAGACCGATGTGTACGACGATGCAGGATTTGAACGAGCCGTTTCCGCCTCTCTCAGCGCGTTGTACGCCGGGTTCCGTGGCGGCGATTCCCTCCGATTCATGACAACTGTCGGTTCCGCCGTCACCGACATCCGATCGCGGTCGGAACTGGAAGCGGTTGACGAACAGCTCGCGCTCATCGATGTCGACCGCTCCGCATCGCTTGCTCGCAGCTTGGATTCCCTGGCCCGAATCTCGCGTGGGGGAACATTGGTGGTCATCACCGGGTTTATGTCTCCAGAGGTGGAGCGCGCCGTCACCAGAGCCCAGCGGTCGTTCGGCCTCTTGATAGCGATGTCTTGCCAGAAGCCCCGTCATAAGCCCGCCGATTGGCTAATCGTGCACGACTCTGATGAGACGTTGCCCGACAAATGGGCGTCCGCGGTCAGCAGCCGACATCGAATTCGGGGCAAGGGCACGAGCGCGGTCATCCGGCCTGGCAGCGGGTCCACAAGCGCAAGCACAACATCAACGGATAGAGCAGAAGCAGGTAACGGCCATCACGACGGAAATGGCCGATCGGGCAATGGGGCGCCGTCGACTCGACGCATCTTAGACCCAAGAGGTGACCATGAGAGCTGAGGACCGCCATCCCCCGATCTGGCTTGAAGCAGCCGCCGCCCTACTGGTCCCGGCCGCAGCGGTCGGATTCAGTCGGGTCTTTGAGGACACCGACACCGTCATGCCCATCATCGGAGCCGGACTCGTATCGTCGGCCATCTCGGTGATGTGTCGGCGACTGCGGCTGCCTTTGCTGGCCACCGCTGCAATCTCGTTCGGCCTGCTGTTCCTCCTGCTGATGAACCGGTATGCGCCGGGCACCGCCCAGCTGGGAATAATTCCAACCGGCGAGACCATCGACGGTTTCCGGGCTCTGGCCGACGAACTCGTCGTCAGTTTCCGCGAACAGCAGTCGCCCGTTCCCGCCCTACCTGCCTTCGTCGCTTCGGCCATGGCCGGCGCATGGATCATGGCGTTCTTGACCGACTGGGGGGCGATGCGGCTCCGGCTGGCCTTCGAGCCGGTGTTTCCCAGTGCGTTGCTGTTTGTCTTTACCTCGATTCCACCAGTATCAGCGGGGCAGAACCGAATCCTCTCAACCTTTGTCTACGCCTGCGCAATCGCCGGGTGGGCCGTGGCCCAGCGGGTTTACAAGCTCATTGAGGAAGACCTTTGGCTTCCCAATCATGAGAAGCGGGGGCCTCTGGCCGTTGGTCGCATCGGCGCGGCTCTCGCTGCTGTGGCGGTCATCGCCGGCACCATTTTCGGGCCGCGTCTGCCTTGGGCCGACGCGGAACCGGTCTACAGCTTTAACGAGCAGCGAGACCCCACTCGAGTAGTGGTCAGCCCGTTTGTCAACATCGAGTCCAGGCTCATCGAACAGGCCAATGTTGAGCTGTTCAAGGTCGTTGCCGATGAACCCAGCTACTGGCGAATCGCCGGCCTCGACACCTATGAGGATGACATCTGGAAGGTGGCGGGCAATTTCTCACCGGAAGAAGGCGAACTGCCCGGCCAAGACCTGGGTGGCAATCGGATCCAGATCAATCAACAGTTTGAAATCACGTCGCTGGCCGCAATTTGGCTGCCGGCCGCGTTCGCTCCCGCCAGTATCGAGAACGCCACGGCTGAAGTCACCTGGAACAGCGAAACCAGCTCGCTGACCGTTGCCAACGACATAGCCGACAGCGACGGCGTCACCTACAACGTCGTGTCCATGGTTCCGGCATTCTCAACCGAGGAGCTTCAGGCGGCACCTGAGACGGTTCCCGACGAGATCGCCGAACGGTACCTCGATCTACCATCCAATCTCTCACCATCGGTTCTTGAGGTGGCTGAAGAGGTGACCGCCGGCGGTGCGAGCCGGTTCGACAAGATGCGATTGTTACAAAGCCATTTTCACGACGGCCTGTACGAGTATCAGGTCAACCTCGGACCGCGCGGTGAAGATCCGATCGAGACCTTCCTCAACGAACGCAGAGGTTTCTGCCAACAGTTCGCCGGTACCTTCGCTCTAATGGCCCGCTCACTCGGCATTCCATCCCGGGTAGCCACCGGTTTCACCTGGGGCGAGCCGTCGGTTGACGCCGAGGGCCGCACGGTTTACACCGTGACCGGCCGCCACACTCACGCTTGGCCCGAGGTCTACTTCCAGGGTCTCGGTTGGGTGCCTTTTGAACCGACTCCTGGCCGAGGCCTCCCCGGAGCTCAGTCCTACACCGGCACTCCCCCGGCTCAGGACTCGCCCACCGAGCCCACCACTGAGGTGACACCGCAGTTCGACGTCGATCCGTCGGATGCCGGGCCCGGCTTTGCCGAGGATCTGCCCATCGATGAGCCCAGCCTCGTAGAGACCGAAGAGGAGGGTTCCACGCCTATCTGGCAGCGGATCGACCTCCGATACTTGCTGTTGCCGTTGGCCGCTCTGGTCTACGTCGGTTCGATGCTCGGCTACTGGGCGCTACGTAAGAGTCAGCGACGTCAACGATCGACGACGGCCGACGAAAAGGTGTCCACAGCCTGGACTGAGGCGGTGGAGGCCATAGACCTGGGCTTCGAGCGGCGTCGCACTCCAGCAGAGACCAGAACCGAGTTTGCCGGTCGTCTCGTTGATGAGCGCACGCCAGGAGCACCGCTGATGCAACAACTGGCCGAGCTGTCAACCAAAGCGCGTTTCAATCCTCGAGCCATTACCGAGCCCGAAAGCCAGAAGGCCGACAGCTTGGCCGAGAAGATCACCGCCGAGATCAACGAAGTGGTTCCGCTCCAGACTCGTATTCTTCGACAGCTCGATCCCCGCCGCCTCGTCAACTGGTCGATCAGAGAGCGTTTCATTACCGAAGACGGCGGATTCCGAAGTCGGCTCACCGGGCGACCGTCAGGCACCAACGGCGACGGTGACCCAAACAAGCTCAGGGGTAGCGAGGACCTCGTCGAACTGAAGCGCTAGGTTCGACAGCCGGCGACCGGCGCGGCGGTTCCTAGGTCGTACAGCGCTTCAACAATCTTCCGCCAGGGCGCCGCGCTCGGTTGTCCTAGTCGAAATCAGGTTCGTCGGCCCTGTCGGGATCCGACGGGGCTTCCGCCGGATTGGCAGCCCTGAACGCTCGAGTGAACTGATTGATACCGGCCTTACCCATGAGTCGCATGTTGCGCTCGACGCCGATTGCCGACGCCATCATGATCAGGAAACCACCGAAGGCCACCAGGAAATGGATCTGAAGTGTGGCGACCATGGCAAGGATTCCGAGAACGAATCCGAGAATTGACCACTTCAGCGACCCGAGAGCGTGACGATAGACGGTTGTCTCCCCAACCTCGCGGGCAAGACGAGGATCGCTCTCGTGCAGATTCTTCTCGATCTCGGCGAGAATCCTTTGCTCGTCTTCTGATAGGGGCATCTGTGCTTCCTTCACCCTTATGGACGTATGAAGGTCAATGTCTCTTTAACAGTCTCGCGCATCTCCGGCTTCCCTACAACGCAGGGGGCCGGTAAACCGAAAAATATTGTGGCTAAACGGCCCTGTTCCGTGGAATCCTGCCGTTTTTTGATGCTGACGAGCGGGCTGGTGGGTGCATCCTCCTAACCAATCGGACGATGTGACACCGATCTGGAGCCATTCGCCGAGGAAGTCCGTCGACAGCGAGGAGAATGGGGCCTCACAAGTGCAGACGATCTACGGTGGACTCACAAGCGGAGGTTGCCAATGGATTTCGAACCGTCAGACCAGATGACCACGATGCTCACGATGATTCGCGAGTTTATGGCACGAGAGGTCATCCCCTTGGAAGGCGAGATGCTTCACGGCGACCCGGAAGTGCTGGCCGCCGGAGTCGCTGCGGCCCAGGAGAAGGTCAAGCAGATGGGTCTCTGGGCTCCCAACCATCCGGTGGAGTTCGGAGGCCTTGGGCTGAACATGGTCGATCATGGCTTATTTGCTGAGGCGGTTGGTCGAAGCCCCCTGGGGATGACGGTTTTCGGCACCCAGGCTCCCGACGCCGGCAACATAGAGATTCTCCACAAGTACGGCACGGAGGAGCAGAAGGAACGATGGATGCGGCCTCTCATCGAGGGCACGATCCGCAGTTCCTTTTCGATGACCGAGCCCGAGACCGCCGGATCAAATCCGACGCTGCTGGCAACGACTGCCGTCGCCGATGGCGACGACTACGTCATCAACGGCCAGAAGTGGTTCTCGTCATCGGCTGATGGCGCCGCTGTGGCAATCGCCATGGTGGTCACCGATCCCGACGCTCCACCGCATCAGAGGGCGTCGATGATCCTGGTCCCGACCGACACGCCGGGGTTCAACCTTGTTCGCAACGTAAGTGTGATGGGGCATGTCGGATCCGGTCACGCCAGTCACGCCGAGATCATCTATCAATCCTGTCGCGTACCGAAGAGCAACCTGCTCGGCCCGGAAGGGCACGGTTTCATCATCGCCCAGGACAGGCTTGGTCCGGGCCGTATCCACCACTGCATGCGGTGGCTCGGAATTGCCGGCCGAGCCTACGACATGATGTGTGAGCGGGCCAACGAACGTGTGATCGACGGTGGTGGCGGCACTCTTGCCGATCGTCAAGTGATCCAGCACTGGGTTGCCGAGTTGGACGCCGAGATTCGTAGCGCCCGCCTCCTCGTGCTCCACGCTGCCTGGATGATTGACAGGCATGGGGCGAAGGCGGCCCGAGATCAGATCTCGGCTATCAAGTTCGTGGTGGCCAACACCATGCTCAAAGCGGTCGACACCTCGATTCAGGTCCACGGTGCGCTCGGCGTCACCGACGACACCGTGCTCGCTCACTGGTACCGCCACGAGCGCGCCGCTCGAATCTATGACGGGGCCGACGAGGTGCACAAGACCAGCTTGGGTCGCCGAATCCTTCGCCGATACGCGGCGGCTTCAGCCTCTGCTACGGCACCCATGTCAACCGGCTAGCGGCCGCCGAGTCTCACTCCGACTGATCAGTCGATCGATCATGCTCACCGGGCTCCGAAGCACCGGGCTTGTGGTCGCCGCTGCCCGGCCCCCATTGTTGCTGACCTCGGACCTTCGGTTCGAGGCCACGCTTTCCCAGCAGCCGGGCCGAACCGATCGCGGCGACCCCAAATCGATCACGGATGCTGTCGATGGCCCGATCAGCCGCCTCGTCGACTTGCGAGCCCCGGGCCGCCGTCCTGCCGGATGCGTCGTCCTCGGAGGCTTCAAGAACGGCAAGCATGTCATCGAATGAGAGCTGGTCCGCCACCTCGTCGACCAGGCCGGATACACCGACTCCAAGCAGTCGGATCCCCTCATCAAGTACCCGTCGTTCGGACATCAACTTCTCGACCAGTTCGCCGGCCGTTGCCAGAATGGTGTTTCGTGAGGAAGTTGGGTGATCAAGCGTCTTTGCTCTGGTCAGCGTCTCGAAGCTGGCCACGCGAACCTTGATGTTGATCGTCCGACCGTGGTATCCGGCCTTTCGGACTCTGCTGGCCACGCCGTCGCACAGTCTGACCAGCTGACGTCGAAGATCATCCTCGTCACTTATGTCGACCGGATAGGTTTCTTCCTGGCTGATCGACTTGGTTTGCCGATTCGGCTCCACGGGCCGAGGATCGATCCCGTTGGACACGGCGTGGAGATGCCGTCCGGTTGCGTCACCGACAGCTCCGATCAACACGTGTTCCGGAATCTCGGCCAGCTCGCCGACCGTTGAGATTCCGAATCGGCTGAGCTTGTCGGCCGTCTTCGGCCCGATCCCCCAGAGCGCTCGAAGCGGCAGTGGTCGGAGAAAGTCTTGTTCTTCCCCCGGCTCGATCGTTCGCACCCCAAGACCTGGCTCGATCCTGCGACCAATTACTCGGGGCTTGGCGTCCTCCGACGCCAGCTTGGCCAGCAGCTTCGACGGGGCAACACCGATTGAGCACGTTAGGCGCTCGGTTTCCAGTATCCGGGCTCGAATCTGGTGGGCGATCTCCACCGGCGTCCCCAACAGCCGAATGGCACCGTCCACGTCAAGAAAGGCCTCGTCAAGCGACAGCGGCTCGACGAGAGGAGTCACATTGGCAAACACCTCCATGATTCGCTCGCTCACCTGCGAATACAGAGCGTGATTGCCCTGGAGGAATATGGCCTGAGGGCACAGCGATCGGGCCCGGGCGCTGGGCATCGCCGAACGAACGCCGAATACCCGCGCCTCGTACGATGCGGCAGCCACAACACCTCGATTGCCGGAGCCACCCACAACCACCGGTTTGCCTCGTAATTCGGGACGCTCCCGCACCTCCACCGAAACGAAGAACGCGTCCATGTCAACGTGCAGAATCGACGCTCGTTCCCGCGACTTCACGGGATTCGCTCAATCATGAAGGCGCAGGACATTGCGTGAACCCCCGGGACCACCGGTGAGCCGATACCGGAAGCGGTGACCCAACGGCCACTGGCCCGACAGGTGCTCGACCAATGGTTCGGCTACCCAAGGTGGTGACGTGTCGAGCCAATCAGGCAGCAATTCGACGGCGACGAACTCCGCCGCGATCACGATCCCGTCGGGATCATCGATGGTGATCGCTCCTCTGTGAGTTTGGGCACGATGACACACAACATCCAGGTGAAAGCCGTGATCGGGCGCCAAGACCTCGACGGAGTACGCCAGTTCGCTCCAGCGATCGACGACTAGTCCGGTTTCTTCACGAACCTCCCGAGTCAAGGCTTCGAGCGCTGCTTCGCCGGGGTCTATCACCCCGCCTGGTGGGCTCCAATCGACATCGTCGTTACGCCGTTTGTTGGCCACGACCAAAACCGTTTCCTCGACGGTGATCAGGCCGGTAGCAACCCGCCACTGCTTCAGATTGGCGCTCTGGCTCATCACCTTCAACGCTAGTTTCCCTCTGGCGAGGATTCGCGATTTTGGGCCAACTTCACGAGTTGCTGCAGGCAACCCCGGGCCAGGCGCTCCGCTAGCCTGAGTGTGTGAGTGACGAGACACCGCTTGAATCAAACGGCAACGAGCCGAATCCCGGCTCGTTGGAGCGCAGGGTGGATGCAACCCCCGATTTGCCGTTCAAGGATCTTAAGGCTCCAGCCCCGATCGAGGCTGCGCCCGCTCCGTCGGCCCGTTGGCTGGCGTTTGTCGGCGTTCTCGTCGGCGGTCTCCTTGGTGCCCTCGTCGGCTACGGAATCGGCGACATTCTCTATCCCGACTCGGCCGGAGCTGCACTTGGCGCACTTGCCGGTGGATTGACCGGCGCCATCGGGGTCGGCGTCCTGGCCAACCTCACGCTCAGGGCGATGAACGAATGGACCACCGCCAATCACCCGGAGGCCAAGGCGGCTAAAGCAAACGATCGCCAATGGACCCGTCGTCGATCGGCATGAGCCACCCGGACGACGCCACAATGCTCGAACTCGCGGTCGGGCTCGCTCGCAGGGCCGGCGCGGTGATCGTGGAGATGCGGGCCGACGCCGTCGAGTCGTTCGAAACGAAGTCATCGCCCACCGATCCGGTGACGGCCGCCGACTCGGCGGCCGAGGAGATCATCGTGAGCGGCATCAAGGAGATGCGACCCGGCGATGGAATCGTTGGCGAAGAAGGAACCACCCATCAGGCCGACTCCTCGGTCCAGTGGTTCGTCGACCCAATCGACGGAACCGTCAACTACCTCTACGATTTGCCGGCGTATTCGGTTTCGATTGCCGCCGCCCGAGACGGTCGGACGGTTATCGGGGTCGTGTACAATCCGGTCACCGACGAGCTGTTCACCGCGATGGCCGGACGAGGCGCCTACCTTAATGGCCGGTCGCTGGCGGTCAACAATCGCTCAGAGTTCAGCAAAGTCGTGTTGGGAACGGGGTTCAACTATCACAGCGACACCCGTTTACGACAGGCCCGCCTTCTGACCACAATTCTGCCGGAGATCGCCGACATCCGTCGCATGGGTTCCGCTGCCCTTGATCTCTGTTCGGTGGCCGCCGGTCGAATCGATGGATACTACGAAGAAGGCCTGAGTATCTGGGACTACGCCGCCGGGAAACTGATGGTCGAGGAAGCCGGGGGCGTCTGCTCCCTGCACCCGGATCTCAGCCCAACCAGTGAGGTGATCGTCGCCGGCTGTGGGGCTGTAACCGACGAGCTCCTGCGGATTTTGACAAAGGCCGCGATCTAGACGTTCGGTTTGTTGGCGGTCGTCGACACCACATTGAGCCTCCACCTTCAACCCTGAACCGAAAACTTGGACAAATCACGTAAGATCGACGGTGGAACTAACTACCTTGGAGATGTCCATGGGGGGTTAGGCGAAACGGGACAGCCCGGCGTTTTGCTGAAACTTCTCGGACGATCAATGCACCAGCGTTCACAATCGGGCATTATTCATACTTGTGGGAACTCGAATTCTGACCGTCGAAGACGACGAACGTATTAGGCAGGCCGTGACGATGGCCCTCGAAGAAGAGGGTTGGGACGTCACCGAGGCTGGCACCGGCGAGGCGGCACTCGAGTCCTTCACCGACGATCCAGCCGACGTTGTGCTGATCGACATCATGCTCCCGGGCATCGACGGGTTCGAGGTCTGCCGGTCAATCCGCAGAGGCAGCGATGTCCCCATCATCATGGTCACCGCTCGAGCCGACACCCACGACGTGGTTGCCGGGTTGGAAGCCGGCGCCGATGACTACCTCACAAAACCCTTCGCTCCGAAAGAGCTTTCGGCGAGGATCCGGGCGATGCTTCGCCGTGCCCGGTCGTCGGAGCCTGGCGACATGGAACGCATCACCGTCGGGGAGCTGGAAATCAGTCCCGAGGAAGGCTTGGTTCTCAAAGACGGCGAGGAACTCCACCTCACCAAGACCGAATTCAAACTTCTGGTCGAGCTGGCTTCTCAACCGGGCAAGGTATTCAGCCGCGAGGTTCTACTCGAACGAGTCTGGGGTTACGACTACTTCGGCGACGGTCGTTTGGTCGATGTGCACGTTCGGCGCCTCCGCACCAAGGTCGAAAGCGATCCGGCCAGCCCTCGCTACGTTGTGACGTCTCGGGGCTTGGGCTACAAGCTCCAGCCATAAAGCCGAGGACTGTCTCTACCCATGGCTGAAAAGGGTTGGTGGCGAGGTCTTCTCGCCCGGCTGACCCTCGCCTACGCGGTCGGCGCGCTTCTCTTGGTGTCGATTGTTGCGCTGCTTACGTTCTCGATTGCCCAAAACCGGCTGCTCGAAACGGAGCGCAGCAACGCGTTGGATCAGTTCCGGCGCAACGCCCTCCAGGTCCGCGCCGACCTGAGCAGCATTTCCGAGGACGCCACAGAGGAGGAGCGAAGAGCCGCTCACGCCGCCTTGGACTCACGTCTACTACGGCCAAACGGTGCCTCATACCTCATGATCCCTCCCGACAACCTACCGCCGGTGGGGTCCCTTGTTGAGAGCCAGATTCCGCCCCCTTTTATCGGCACGGTGTTGGACGCGAAGATCGCCGATCACCTGTACGTCGGCGACTCGGAAGTGGGCCCCACAACCAACTACATCATCGGCGTCTACATGGAGAACCTCGACACGCTCTACTACGAGGGTCTGATCCTGGAGGATTTGGAGAACACCACTTCGTCCTTGCGGCAGATTCTGTTGGCGACGGCCATCGGAGCCAGCTTGGCCGGTGCCGCGCTGGGCTATTACGCCGCACGCCGCGTTCTGGCCCCGGTGTTTCGGGTGTCGGACGCGGCCCAGGCCATCGCCGCTGGTGACTTCAAAACCCGTCTCGACCTGACCACCGATCCTGATTTGGAGGTTCTGAGCCGATCGTTCAACGACATGGTCGACGCATTGGAGAAGCGTATTCGGCGTGATGAACGTTTCGCGTCCGACGTCAGTCACGAACTGCGGTCGCCGCTGATGACCCTGACCGCGTCGGTTGAGGTTCTGGAGCGGCGTCGCGGCTCGCTGCCCGAGGTGGCCCAACGAGCCGTCGATCTGCTTCGCAAAGACCTCACGAGGTTCGAACGGCTGGTGGAGGATCTACTGGAGATTTCCCGTATGGACGCCGGCGCCGTCCAGCTGCAGACCACCCCGTTTAATCTCTACGAGTTCTTGATCAATGTGATCGCCCAGTCTCGCAGCCCCGAAATCGAGCTGTCGCATCCCGACAAGGACCGAAACCTGGTCATCTCGGCCGACAAAAGGCGTTTCGCTCAAGTGCTTACCAACTTGATCGACAATGCCAAGAAATACGCCGGCGGAGCCACCGCCATCCGCTATCGCCGAGTCGGCGAGCAGGTCCTGATCATGGTCGAAGACAATGGGCCCGGCATCCCTCCGGCCGAACGCGAGCGCATCTTTGATCGCTTTAGCCGCGCCGGTTCCGATGCCGGCCGCCGCTCCGGTGACAGTGGGGTCGGCCTTGGCCTCTCGCTGGTAGCCGAACATGTTCGCCTTCACGGTGGTCGAGTGTGGGTGACCGACAGAACCGACGGTCAATCAGGCGCTAGGTTCGTGGTGGAACTCCCCGTCGGCGAAGATGCCGACGAGTTCGAGGAGATGGCGATTTGAGCGACAACTCCCGACTACGAAGACCGCCAACCGTCAATCGGATTATTCGTGCCGTTGTGGTGGCCACGACCATCACGATCCTCGGCGCAGCCTGTTCGCTACCGGTCAACGGCGAAGTAAGGGCGCTCGACCAGGAAGAGTTCGACGACGTCATCAATGGTGTGCCGACGAGCACAACCGTGAGACTCGATGAGGACGAGCTGACCCCGATCCGGCTCTACTTTGTGGTGGGCCAAGAGGGTCTCGGAACGGTGTTTAGACCACTTACCGAAACCAGGATCTCAAATGTCCTCGCTGCCCTCGCGCTCCAGCCGGAGGAAGACGAGATCGCTGAGTACGAGGCGGAGTTCCAAGCCACGTTACAGACGCTGCTGCCGGCCGATCTGAATGCCACTCCACGTGCCCGAGAAACTGGTTCCTCATTGGTTCAGATCGATGTCAATGATGAAGGGGTGCTCCGATCGATGACCGAGCAGAACCTAGGTCGAGCGGCGTTTGTCTTCAGCCAGATGGTGTGCACACTCACCAACCTCAATCTCGAAGATCCGATCGATTCGGTGGAGTTTTACGATGCCGAGGGACCGATCCCGATCATCGATGCCGACCTATCCAGAATCCCCGATCAGCGCGCTGCTACGCGTGGAGACTTCCGGGAATGCGAAACCCTTCGAGATCGTCGCGAGGCCGCCGAAGCGGCTGAAGCTGAGGCCGATGGTGAAACGACCAGCACCACCGACGGCTAGGCGTAGGGCCAGGGTGACCCTGGCCTGAATCAAGCGAAGAACTGTTTCGCAGTGTCCCAGAGATCCTCGGACACAAACTTGAGGTCGGCGACGGCGTCCTCGAGTGGAACTCGTACGATCCGGTCGTTCTGAAGAGCCACCATCGAGCCCCACGCCTCGTCGTGTACGGCATCGATGGCGGCTACGCCGAACCGGGTCGAAAGGACCCGATCAAATGCTGTGGGAGTACCGCCGCGCTGGACGTGGCCAAGCACGGTCACTCTGGTTTCGTACCCGATCCGCTTTTCGATTTCCGCCGCCACCCGGTAGGCGATACCTCCGAGCTTCACGTGGCCGAACTCGTCGTACTCATCGGGAGGAATGTCCATCGTGCCAGGCTTGGGCTTGGCCCCTTCGGCCACCACGACGATCGAGGCGAAACGTCCACCTTCGTGACGGACCTGCAGAGATTCGCATATCTCGGAGATGTCAAAGGGTTCCTCGGGAATGAGGGTGCGGGTCGCTCCCCCGGCGATACCGGCCCAGGTTGCGATGTGGCCAACGTGGCGGCCCATGACCTCAACAACGATGATTCGGTTGTGGCTCTCGGCAGTGGTTCGTAGCCGGTCGATGGCGTCGGTGGCGATCGCCACGGCGGTGTCGAAGCCAAAGGTTCGCTCGGTGGCACCGATGTCATTGTCTATCGTTTTGGGCACGCCGACGACGTTCATGCCCCGTTTGTACATCTCACGGGTACACGAGAGTGTGCCCTCTCCCCCGATTGAGATCAGAGCGTCGATCTGGTGCCGCTGCAGCGTTTCAAACGCGGCATCGACTCCACCATCAACCTTAAACGGGTTGTACCGGCTTGTTCCCAAGACGGTGCCGCCCTGGGGAAGCGTATGTTGCATGCGGGCAATGTCGAGAGTCTCAAACGAGTCCTCGACAACACCCTTCCAGCCGTCTTGAAAGCCCAGTAGCTCATCGCCATAGTGCCGCTGCCCTTTACGGACAACGCCTCGTATGACCGCATTGAGACCTGGACAGTCTCCGCCTCCGGTTAACACCCCGATACGCACCAAGCCAGGGTATCCAGTTGATGTTCGGTTCGGGAGGCTTACCGATGGCCGGATTGGACCACTATGGTGTCGAGATGGCTCTCATTCTTGCTCTTGATGCCGGCACCACCGGCGTTCGCGCGCTCGCTGTTGACGAAAGCGGATCGGTACAGGGAATCAGCTATCGGGAGTTCACGCAGCACTTCCCTCAACCCGGTTGGGTTGAGCATGATCTCGACGAAATCTGGCAGAACATTCAGGTGGTTATCGCCGAGCTGATGGAGTCGGTTGATGAACCCATCGCCGCCATCGGCATCACCAACCAGAGGGAGACGGTGGCCGCTTGGAGCCGTTCCACCGGGCAGCCACTTCACCGGGCCATCGTGTGGCAAGACCGTCGAACCGCAGATGTCTGCGATCGTTTAAGCGCCGATGGACATCTGCCCGCCGTTCGCTCCACCACCGGGCTGGTCCTCGATCCCTACTTCTCCGGCACGAAGTTCGCCTGGCTACTGGAGCACGGGGGCGTTCCCAACGATGACGACTTGGCTCTCGGCACGATCGACACGTGGCTCATCTGGAAACTCACCGACGGCGCCGCTCATGTAACCGAACCGTCGAACGCTTCCCGCACCATGCTTTTCGACATCAACACCCTTCAGTGGTCACCGTCGATGTGCGAGATGCTCGGCGTACCGATTGGTGCGCTGCCCCTGGTTCTTCCCTCGAGCGGACGGTTCGGACTAACCGCCGACACCACGGCTGTGGGCGCCGGCATTCCCGTGAGCGGAGTGGCGGGTGATCAACAAGCGGCTCTCTTCGGTCAGGCCTGCTTCGAACCCGGGATGACCAAAAACACTTATGGAACCGGCAGCTTCGTCCTTATGAACGTCGGCCAAACCTGCCCCGAGCCGGTGGAAGGCCTGTTGACCACCGTGGCCTGGACGTTGGGCCCGGATCAGCCTGCCAGCTACGCCTACGAGGGAGCGGTGTTCGTAACCGGTGCGGCTATTCAGTGGCTGCGGGACGGTCTCGGCATTATCTCTGACGCCGCTGAGATCGGTCCGCTGGCCGCCAGTGTCGAATCGGCCGGCGACGTGTATTTCGTGCCGGCGTTCGCGGGGCTCGGCAGCCCCTGGTGGGATGCCTACGCTCGCGGAACCATCGTCGGGCTTACTCAGAGGGACCGGCCGGGCTGAGTTGGCCCGGGCCACCGTCGAATCGATGGTCTACCAGACCCGCGACGTTGTCGAGGCCATGAGCAAAGCTTCAGGACAAGAACTCACCGAACTCAGGGTTGACGGTGGCGCGTCGGTCATGGATCTGCTTCTGCAGATGCAGGCCGATCAGCTTGGGGTGCCGGTGGCCCGCCCGACCAACCAAGAGCTCACGGCCCTGGGGGCCGCCTACTTGGCCGGCTTGGCCGAAGGTGTGTGGGAATCGGCCGGACACCGTCGCCAGACCGTTGGCAGGCCGAAACGACCTTCACGCCGGCCGGTGACCGCGCAGACTTTGATGCGTTGTATCGGCGCTGGGGTCAGGCGGTTGAACGATCCCGAGGCTGGGCCGAAGCGTAACGGCTACGCGTCGAGGTCGGGAAGAGCTTTACGCAGATTTCGGATGGCCTGCGTGGTCCGTTGTTCGTTCTCGATGAGGGCAAACCGAACGTGACCTTCTCCACCAGGGCCGAACCCAACGCCTGGGGATGTGGCCACATCAGCCTTCTCCACCAAGTGTGAACTGAACTCAAGCGACGACATGTGGGAGTAGGCCTCGGGAATTTTGGCCCAGACAAACATCGTGCCTTTCGGCCGCGGGACATCCCAGCCGATACGACTCAAACCGTCACATAGAGTGTTGCGACGGCTCTGGTAGATGTCGTTGACCAACTTCGGGTGTTCACTGGCTTCGTTGAGAGTCACCGTGGCGGCGATCTGGATGGGCTGGAACGTGCCGTAGTCGAGGTAGCTCTTGAGCTTGCCAAGCGCGGCGATCACCTCAGGGTTGCCCATCAGGAACGCCACCCGCCAACCGGCCATGGAGTACGACTTGGTCATTGAGTACAGCTCGACGCAGCAGTCCTTGGCCCCCGGAACCTGGAGAATCGACGGCGGTTTGTAGCCATCGAAGCCGAGGTCGGCGTAGGCGTTGTCGTGTACGACGATGACATCTCGTTCCTTGGCGAAGTCCACGATGCGCTGAAAGAACGGGAGGTCCACACAGATTGTCGTGGGGTTGTGGGGAAACGAGATCACCAGAGTTCGTGGCTTCGGCCATGAGTATTCCCAGGCCCGCTCAAGGTTGGCGATGAACTCGTCTCCTTCGGCGAGAGCAACTTCGCGGATGGCGGCGCCGGCAAAGATCGGTCCCCAGATATGAATCGGATATGACGGTGCCGGAACCAGGCAGGCATCACCCGGCTGCACGAGCACCCACATTAGGTGAGTGAACCCTTCCTTGGCTCCGATGACGTTGATCACCTCGGTTTCGGGATCCAGCTCGACATCGAACCGGCGCCGGTACATGTTGGCCGCGGCCTCCCGCAGCTTGGGTATGCCGCGACTGGCGGAGTAGCGATGGTTGCGCGACAGCTGAGGCCGCTTCCGACAACTTGGCGATCGAGATGTCGGGTGACGGCAGGTCGGGATTGCCGAAACCGAAGTCAATCACATCGTTACCGGCGCGACGAGCCTCGACCTTCAGCTCGTTGATAATCGAGAACACATACGGTGGTAGCTGGTTGATCCGGCGGAATTCCATGGGCGGATACTACCCCGGCTGTGATCGTCGCTACCGTCAATAACCCGCTGTTCGAGACAACTGTCACGACAACGTATGCTTCGCCGGCGGGCTAGCCGTTGATCACAAAGTCGCGGGCTCTGAGCGCGGCCCCAACAGCACCCGCCTCCGGTCCGAAATCGGCGGCAACCACCGGGACCGCTGGGCGATATTGGCCGCCAACGATGGCCTCCGGCAGCCGTTCCGATACACCGTCGATGAAACCATCGGCGATGGCTGACAGACCACCGCCGAGCACGATGATGCTCGGGTCCAGGAGGGCAATCAGACTGCCGATCCCCTGGGCAATCCACCAGGAGAAACGGTCGAGGATCTCGATGGCGTCGGGATCTCCGGCGGCATAGGCGGTCGACACATGCTCACCACGAATTGCGGCCGCCTCACCTCCCGCAGCGTCCAGGATCGATGCTCCTCTGCCCTCCCCCACCAGGTCTCGGGCGATGTTGGCCAGACCCGCACCAGAGGCCACCGACTCCCAGCACCCGGTACGACCGCAAGCACATAGATGACCGAAACGGTTGATGAGCATATGTCCCGGTTCGCCCGCGAATCCGTTGGCGCCTCGGAGAACTTGTCCCCCTACGATCAAACCGCCCCCGATTCCGGTTCCTTGGGTGACGATCACGGCGTGGTCGTGGCCTCGGGCAGCGCCGAGGCGGTGTTCGGTCAATGCGGTCAGATAACCATCGTTTTCGGCGACGGCGGGAAGAGGGAACCGCTTCATCAATTCGCCGGCGATGTCGAGTCCAAGTACCCCTTGGACATTAGGCCCGTAGTGAAGAACACCGGCATGGTCGACCAAGCCGGGCACACCGACTCCAACGCCGGCGGCCCTTGGCTCCAGCTCCACCAGCCGCTCGACCACGGCAATGATCCCGTCGGCGAATCGACTTGGATCTTTCGGAGTGGGCCGCATCTCCCGGTGGATGATGTCAGCAGTGATTCCGTTGGTGACGAGTCCGAGAATCTTCGTGCCACCGACATCGACCCCGATAAAGGGAGTGCCGGGCCGTGGGGCCGTAGCAGTGTCTGCTCCTCCGACTCGAGACCGCCAAACCTTCATGCCACATCCTTCCAGCTCAGGGCCCAGGTAGCCTCTACAGGCCGCTGCGCCCGTCCGAAGCGTAGCGCTTTACGATCCAGATGACCTGACCGCCCGGTATAAGACGTCTGGGGCCGGCCCGATTCTGGAGGACGTCGGCGATAAGCTCCTGGAGCCCGGTGGTTAGGCCGCCGACTTGGCGCCGTTGGCCAGGTCGGCTCGGCGAAGACCAACCTCGTTCGCCCACGTGATGGCCTCGGGCCTGGTGGTGACCAGAACGATCTGGACCTTCTGGGCCAACGACTCGAACTCGGTCATGAGAATCTCCATCTCGGGGCCGTCAAGGCCGGTCATAGCCCCGGCCACGATGACCGGCAACGAGCACTGGGCCTCGTCCGAGACCCGAGCTATCACCGGTTGCACCAGTGCCACGACGTCGTCGGCGGTTCGAGGACCTGAACGGGTTGACCGTTCAACCATCTGGAGCCGCAAGCGTTCCAGTCGATCGGCCGATGCCTGAGCCGCCTCCTCAGCCCGATCGATTCTCACCAGAGCACGTCGATGACGCAGAAGATGCTGCTCGGCGACGGCGAGCTCGCGCCGAAGGGTTTCGAGTTCTTCCGGCGACGGACCGTCGTCAACAGGGCCGGAGCTTTCCTGTAGCCGGGTCTCGGCATCGAGCCAGGAAGACGTCCAGCCGAGAATCTCATCAGGCTCATAGCCGTAGGGCGGCCGCAGGTCGTTGCTGGCCAGGGTGTCGCGCAGATCGTTCAGGGCCACAACCCACTCCGGGTTCTCGATGCGGCCGATCAACCCACGAAGGGCGGCACCAATGTCTTTGGGTACCACGGCGCCAAGCAGCTCCTGGGCTTCTTTACGAATTTGGCCGAGTGAAAGGTCGAGTTCCACGTAGGTCTCGTCACTCGCTGCGTTGGCCTCGGCCCTCGCCAAATTCTGTTGCGCCTTTTCCAGGATTCCAGCCGCGGCGGCAACAGCCTGCTGCTTCTCGGGCGACGCGGTTGGCGACATCCGGAACACCGAGTACTCGGTCCAACTGGCCACACCGACCTTTTCGAGCAGGGCCTGTTTCTCCGCCTGCTCTTCGACCGTCAGACCCTTTCGCCTCCAGCCTTTGCCCCCACTGCTGTCGAGTTCGGAGAGCGTCTCCAGACGGGCTTCCTCGGCGCTGGTCAGCAGCACCGGCTTTGCCACCCGCTCGGCCTCGGCCAAACGAGCCGTGGCTTGTTCTACTTCCGCTCGGGCGTGGGAGACGTCGCGCTCGAGGCGTGAAAGATGTTCGCTGTTGGCCTCCCGCCGGCTTTCGTGGTGCTCCCACTGAGCCAGCAGGTTGGCCACCGTCGGGTCTACTTGATCGACATGACGGTTCGTTGCCGAGACTCGATCGAAGGCCCGACGGACGGCGGCATATCGGACCTGCTGCGATGATGCGTCTTCAAGATCGCCGCCGTTGAGGTTCATTGGATCGAGGGTGCGGCGGAGGTTCGTGACCTTGGCCTTGAGAGATGGATCAAGGTCGGCTCGAATCTCCTCGACGACGACGGCGTCGATTGTCGCCTGGCGTTCCCATTGATCGATCTCGGCCTGCAGACCAACAAGCTGATTACCGGAATCCGGTCCGTCGACATAGACGACCACATCGCTACTGGTTGTTACGTCCTCCAACCGTTCCTTGGCCTGTCCGTCGAGTTCGACCAGCAGTCCTCCGTGTTCGATCAGACCTCGAATGCCAACGGTCGACCCGAGCGCGAAGCGACGCACCGAGTCGAACAGCTGACGTTGATGCTGAGATGACAGGCCGGAGACAACCGTGACCAGTGGATGTAAATCCAGGCTGTACAGATCATCCCCGAAGTCGAGACGAAGGAACCTCATGGCTTTCTAATCGACCGCAAACAGGGTCAACTCAAGAAATCACCGGTATTCATTCCCGGGAGGCTGTGAGTAGCCGGTGGTAGGTCTGGCGACCCAGCTACTCGGATAGATCTTGGCTAGGCCGAAGCGGCGCTTTCGACCTGCTGTTTGAATCGACGGAGGGCAGCCTCGATGATCTTGTCTTCCGCCCGGCGCTTCACGAAGCCGGGTAGAGGCACGGCCAGATCGATGGTGAGTTCATATTCGACGTTGGTGACCGGCGCACCGCCGTCTTCGGTGACGTCGCTAAAGCGGTAAGCGCCTTCGATGGCGCGGGCCAGATCGCCGGTTACCAGCGTCCAACCTAAGACGTAGGGTGCCTCTTCGAGGTTGTAAGCCAGCACGTAGGAGGCCCGACGACCCAATCCGGCGGCCTCGAACCGAACCCGGTCTGGATTGCCGTCGGCATCGGTGGACTCGACTTCGACTTCGGCCAGGCTCTCGATCCAGTTTGGGTAGTTCTTGACGTCGATTCCGACGGCATAGCACTGTTCCACTGTTGCCTGCACTGTTGTCGAAACGACCCGCCGCTCGATTGAGCTCGTTGATTGATCGGACATCGCCCCCTGATAGTACGGGAAATCAGAGGAGTCCTGCGTAATTGGGCTCGAAATTTATGGCCCCGTCAACCCGTGCCTCGGTTGCTTACCCATCGTGGCTGAAACTAGGGGCGACGGAGCTCGCAAGCCTCAAGGGCTTCGGCCAGTCGGAGCGCCAGTTTGTCGTAGGCGAACTCCTCCTCAACTCGACGCCGGGCGGCCTCGCCCATGCGCCGGCGTTCGGCAGGGTTATCGGCCAAGTATTCGATGGCCCCGGCCAGATCCTGGATGCTGTCCGGATCATCGAGTACCAGGCCTGTCACCCCATGTTCGACGGCCTCATGGGCGCCGCCGGAGCGGCCGGCGATTTGAGGGATGCCAGCCGCCGCAGCCTCGAGAAACACGATGCCGAACCCCTCCTGCTCGAGCCCCCACCATCGGCTGTTGCAGGGCATGGCCATGAGGTCGGCGGCGTTGTACAGCGCCACCACCTCATCGTCATCGATCCGACCGGGTAAGTGGACCGGCGCTCTCATCTCCTTGGCCAGACGCTTCAGGCGATCTTCTTCACGACCGGTTCCGGCAATCACGGCGTGGATCTTGGACGGGCCGACGGTGGTCGATCCACCTGCAGATGAGGGGGCGCCGCTTGCCGGCGCTCGATCGGCCATTCGGTCGCGCACCACCGAAACCGCTCGAATCAGCCGTTCCATGCCTTTTCGAGGAACCAAACGATTCACCGAAGCCACCAACAAATCGTCGTCGCCAACGCCGTACCGGGCCCGTACTTTGCGACGAGACTCAGGCGACAGCCGGCCAAATCGTTCCATGTCGACTCCTGGTGGGATAACTACGGACGGTAGCTTCCGACCAGCGCACCGCTCCGCTTCAGCCAGCGGATAGCCGCCAGCCGCTATCACAAGCGAGCTGGCTTTAAGAGTTCGGGCCATGGCAGTCCGCAGCCCAGGGATCCGACCGGGAATGGTCACCTCGGCGCCGTGAAGGACGACCGCAGTCGGATAGTTGACGTTGGGCGCTATCGCCCCCAACGGAATCGCTGGGTCGAGAATCACCAGCTCGCTGGCGGATTCCCGGGCTAGCCGATTCACCCGCTCCGGCAACCACGGATACGGAATGAGGAACGGTTCAGGAGATCGAGTTATCGAGAACGGTTGGGCCCGATCAAACTCGCGTGCGCCTCGATACGGCGTGGTGTAAACCGTTGCGGTGTCGGCCGGAAGCCTCCGCCACAGCTCCCAAAGGTAACTCTGAATGCCGCCGATCTTTGGTGGGAAGTCGTTGGTGACCAAGAGGTGTCGACGAGCGCTCATCTGGAACCTCCTGACCATTGCGAGATCAAGAATCTCGTTTCGACCGGTGTGACCAGTTCAAGATGAAGCTGCGGGTCGTGGCAATGCTCAAGATCGTCGATTTCAACGCTGCCGCAGCATTCCGGCAAGGCGATCCCGGTGGCCAACGTGTCGCCGCCTCCGGCCTCCAATCCGAGCCGCCGAACCGCCCAGACGGCATGATCACGAAGCAGCCGGTTGTCGGAGGAAAGGAATGGTTCGATGAGACCGGCAACAACGTCGTGCCCCCAATCCGGGGCCGCGGTATTGCCCAGGACAACCAACGCTGTTCGCCGGATGACGTTGGGATCCCGGTCGGCGATATACCACCGGCCGTGGCGTTCGATAATGGATTTGTCGTCGGCGGTGAGGATCCAGCCGATATCACCTCGAACCTCTGGGGTTGATTGGCCATCGACGGCGGTCTTGTTGGGAGGACACACGTCCTGGCAGTCATCACACCCGTAGAGCCGATCACCGACGGCTCCGCGAAACTGCTCCGGGATGGCGCCGCCGGCCTGAACCAGCCAAGCGATACAGCGGGTTGCGTCGATGATTCCCGGGGCGATGATCGCGTTGGTCGGGCAGTCATCGATGCAGTGTTGGCACGGACCGCACCCGTCGGCCATCGGAGCGTCGGCCGGCTCAAGCGGGGCATCGGTCAGGATGGATCCCAGAACGACCCAACTCCCCACGTCGGGCATAAGCAAATTGGAGTTCTTCCCGTACCAGCCAAGACCGGCCCGCCACGCTGCGTTGCGATCGACCAAGTGATTGCTGTCGATCAGAACCTGCGCTCGGAAGCCGGCGGCTCGGAGCTCATCATCGGCCAGCTGTTCCAAAAGCTCGTTGAGCCGCTGATAGTGGTCGGCCCAGACGTAGCGGGCGATACGGCCGGCCCGGTCGAGACCACGTTGAGGTGGTGCTGCCTCAGCGTCGTTCGGTGGGCCGTAGGATAGAGCAGCCACCACCAACGACTGGGCCTTTGGCATTCGGGCTCGAGGATCGGTGGAGCGCTCGGGATTTCGGTAGGTGAACTGCATCGCTCCGTTGAGACCTACCGCTCGGCGGCTTAGCAGCGTGGACCGCGCCGGCTCCAGAACGTCGGCCGTGGTGACTCCGACAGCGGCCAGGCCGAGGGCCAACCCGCGCCGACGCAACGACTCGGCTGTTGGCGAGATGGACGTTGAGGATGAAGAGATGGTTACCGGGCGATCGGCCACCTCTCCATGTTGCCGGGGCGAACGGCAGGCCCCTACTAACCGAGGCCAATCCGTTCGTTGTGAAGCAGATCTGGCACCAGGCCGGCTCTTTGCAGCCGACGAACGGCCGCAAACTCGGCCGCGTCGACAACCACCGCATCATCGGGCTCTCGCTGAACGATGAACGTGACTACACAGTCATGGCACTGGCTGGAGCCCTCGTGGCTGCAGCTGGCGCACTCAATGGTGAAAGACATACCCAGACCATAAACAGAGGCTGTGACATCGAGTTGTTCACCCAGTTCAACGACCATCCAGAACGACCACAAGTGGGGCGCCGGGCAACGATGCAGTCACCACTGGCAGGAACCGGTAGCGTTGCTGGAGTGAAAGCGCTTGAGTTCACCCGAAACGAAGGTCGCTATGCGGCCGCCGCTATTTCGTCCAGAATCCGCCCCGGTAGTGGGGCCGCCACCGGGCCGCTCCACATGGTCGAACGGGAACCGTTCGATCTGCCGGCCGACGGCTGGCAGCGGGTAACCACACTGCTCAGCGGGATCTGTGGATCCGACTTGGCCACGGTGGAGGGAAAGTCCTCCCGCTACTTCGAGCCTTGGGTTTCGTTCCCTTTCGTGCCGGGCCATGAGGTGGTCGGCCGCACCGAAGATGGCACCAGAGTCGTGATCGAACCAGTGCTCGGCCACGATGCCCGAGGTTTCAACCTTCCATTCGAAGGTGCCGCTCCCGGCGACGGTGACGATTACCGTCACCTGGTGGCCGGCGACCTGGAGCCCGGTATCCAGACCGGCTACTGCGCGTCGACGGGGGGCGGCTGGTCCACCGAATTCGTTGCGCACGAATCCCAGCTGCATGCCGTCCCCGACGCCTTGAGTGATGAGGCCGCCGTGATGATCGAGCCCACGGCGGTTGGTGTGCACGGCGCGATCAAGGCGACGATTGCCGATGGAGACACGGTGGCGATTCTCGGCGCCGGCACCACCGGATTGACCACCCTGGCCGCCATTCGCCAATTCGCCAAACCGGCGAACGTGATCGTCGGTGCAAAATACCCCGAACAGAAGGCCATGGCCCGAAAACTGGGAGCCGACCTTGTCGTCGATCCAGGTGAGCTGCAGCGGGCCGTACGCCGAGTGTCGGGCAGTTTCGTCATCGGCGACGATCTCTCGGGCGGTGCCGATGTGATCATCGATGCCGTCGGATCAGCAGCAACCATCGAAACCGCTATTGGCAGCACACGCCCGCGAGGTCGCGTGGTTCTTCTCGGCATGCCGGGCAAGGTATCGCTCAATCTGACTGCCCTCTGGCATCGTGAAACCGAGCTCGTGGGAGCCTACACCTACGGCACCGAACGCCTTCCCGACGGGTCAACCCGCCGCACCTTTGATCTCGCCACCGAACTGGTGGCCGACGCCGATCTCGGATGCCTCGTCACCGACTTGTTCCCGCTGGAAGACTACGAGAAGGCCTTGGAGCAGGCGGCAACTTCTGGACGCCGAGGATCGATCAAAGTCTGTTTTGACCTCCGCTGAGACCGAGCCGCAAACGAGATCCAGCATGACGAAACAGAAGTCCCACTCCCCCGGCTCCGACTCCGACTCCGACGCTAAGGAGCCCACCGGCTCGCTGTCGATCCTTGATCGGACGGTCCGAAATCCGATAGATCACGTCGAGTGTTTCCCGGCTCCTGAAGGATGTACCGCAGTCCGGTTTGCCACCGAAGAACTCATGTCGATGTGCCCGGTCACGAAACAACCCGACATCTCGTCGGCGGTAATCGAATACGTGCCGAACCAATGGTGTGTCGAGTCAAAGTCCTTGAAGCTGTTTCTCTGGTCGTTTCGCGACCGCGCCGTGTTCGCCGAGGCACTGGCGGTCGAGATCGCCGACGAAATCGAACAATCGGCCAAGCCGACATGGGTCAAAGTAACGGTTACCCAGAGACCGCGGGGCGGAATTGAGCTCACCACCGTGAGTGAACGCCCGACGCCGTAGCATCCACAACGGCACGGCCACACAGCCTCGCACGTCTGTTACTTGATCAAGCACCGGTACCGTGAAGGTAATCACTACTTCAATGAAGGGCGACCACCGTGACGTTCCCCGGCCAATCATGGGCGAACCGACGTCATTGGCAACCCGGTCTTTCTTCAGGAAAGGAACTGCATGTCTGGATTGGTTGAAGGCATCCTGGCCCAGCTAGGACCGGCCGGAATGGCCCAGATCGCAAAGGGCCTCGGGGCCGACGAAAGCGCCGTTGGCGGAGCGGTGGCCGCAGCACTGCCGGCCATCATCGCCGGAATGGCCCGCAACTCTCAGAACTCTCAGGGGGCCGAGTCGCTGTCGAACGCACTGAACGATCACAGCCCGTCGATCTTTAACGATCTCGGAGCGCTTCTCGGTGGCGGCGGGGCGAGCGACGGAGCCAAGATTCTTGGTCACGTGCTCGGCCAGCGTCAGCCTGCCGTTGAGCAGAATCTCGCGAAGCAGTCGGGCGTGAGTGTCGACATGATCATGAAGCTGCTGCCGATTCTGGCTCCGCTGGTGATGGGCTACCTGTCCAATCAGAAGCGCAACCAGAATCTCGATGCCGGCGGCCTGGGTCAGGTGTTGGGCAACGAGCGTCGCCAGGCTGAGACCCGCCAGCCCGGCCTCGGCGGTCTCGCCTCGATTCTCGATGCCGACGGCGATGGATCGATCATCGACGACGTTCTGGGCGGTCTCACCGGCCAATAGGCCTATTGCAGGCAATCAGAGGGTCAAAACTCGGCGGCCACGGCGGCAAGCCCTGATCGCATCTACGAAATGCTCGCAAAGGAGGCGCCCCGGCGCCTCCTTTGTGCTGTTATTGGCCCTATTGAGCGATGAACAGATCGAGGAGTTGACCGTTGTTGAGCACGACGGCGCCTCGGTCCCGAGCTGAGTCGGCCAAGACCGAGTCGTCGGTGACAAGGGCAATCGGCCACTGATCTGGATAGGCGCTGACCAACTCGTCAAGAGCCGCGGCCGGTTCGGTCGGTGGTGTGCTCAGCCGGATTCGGACCGCACGAGACATCGGTAGCGCATCGTCGTCGCCGATGCGGCCGTCGAATACCACGTCGGGCGCCGCACCGCTGCTGGCTGACAGGTCTGCCAGGTACGTGACGAGGGCATCACGTTGCTGGGCCACCGGTAGGCTCGGCCATCCCAACTTGGCCACCGAATCTCCGTCTACGAGAAGAACCACATCGGGTGACGAAACGACGTGGAGCGCTATGGCGATCTCGTCATCGGCGATCTCAGGCGGAATCTCGATCTGTTGGCGGCTACCGACGCCCGAGTCGATTGGATCGCCAAAGCCGTCATCAAATGCTGAGGGCGGGCTGAGAAGGTCGTCGCCGCCGCCACCGAGAACACTTGGTGGGGCAGCCAGATCGTCGGCCATCACCGGCGGATCGTCGAATGTAGGAGGCTCTGGGGCCAGCTCGTCGACCGGGCTGTCGAAACCGGACACGGTCGCCGAGATCAACTCGCTGATCTGATCAAGCTCATCGGGCTCACCGGCATCGTCGCCAACCGGCTTCCAGTCGTTGTTGAACGGCGCCGGGGTTTCCGGCGGACGGTGTTGATCGATATTCACCACATCATTGAGTGGTGTGAAAGCGGGGATGGTGGCGGTTGGGTCGGCAACAACAGCATCGAGGTCGGGGGCCGACGGATCTGGAGCCATAGCGTCGAGGACCAGGGAGCTGGTTGGATCGGGGTCGACCGGGTCAACCGGGTCGAGTAGCGACGGAGCCTCCAGAGCCACTTCGGGTTCGTCGTCTTCTTCGCCGCCGTCGACCGCCGCGACCTCATCTTCGATCAGCTCCTCGGCAATGACCTCGGGCTCGCTGTCGAGAACCTCGTCCGCAGGCTCTACGGAGTCGTCCTCCACGGCTTCTTCCGCGATTTCCTCGACAATGTCTTCCGCAGCCTCTACCTCGACCGGCTCGTCGGCTTCTGCGGAAATGATGTCGGAATCGGCCGAGTCATCCTGAGGCTCCTCTTGCTCGTCGGTGAAGCTGACGGCTTCCACCGACGCTTCGGTACCGGCCAAGTCAGCGTTCTCCCAGCCGGCTGAAACAGCCGGCTGCATTCGAGCCGATGCCTCTTCGTAGGCCTTGGCCTCGGCCGCCGCCAGTTCCTCAGCCGCCCTCGCCTCGGCTGCTACCAGTTCATCGGCCGCCCTCGCCTCAGCCGCTGCCAGTTCCTCAGCCGCCCTCGCCTCGGCTGCCGCCAGTTCCTCAGCCGCCGCTGCCTTGGTGGCCGCCAGTTCCTCAGCCGCCACCGCTCTCGCTGCCGCCAGTTCCTCAAGGGATCTGGTGGCCGCCAGTTCTTCAGCTGAGGCCAGCGCTGAAGCCGATGCGGAGGCCTCCGTCTCGGCACGCTCGGCTCGCTGCTCGGCCTCTTCGGCCCGGGTGTCGGCCATGGATGCCCGATGCTCGGCCTCTTCGGCCCGGGAGGTGGCTTCGGCGGCGGCCTTGCGGGCTTCCTCGGCCACATCGGTGGCTTCGGTCACGCTGGATTCGGCTACCTGCAAATTAAACCGTAGTTTGGCATTCTCACGATTGAGTTCGTCGATATCGGTGCGAACCCTGATGAGCTCACTTTGTGTCTCGGACATCTGGTGTTCGAGCGCGTTATTGGCGGCCTCAAGTGACGAGACCTGCTCCGAGAGCTCACCGACCGCGCTCAGCCTGCGGTTGGCTTCGTCATCCCTCTGAGCCTCCGTGCGTTCAAGCCGCACATTGAGGTCGTCGCGCTCAGCGGACAACTTTTTGACGTCGACCCGCTCAGCCTCATAGAGCCGGATCTTCTCAAACATCTCGGCCCGTTCGGCACCCAGTTGGTCGCGCTCAGCGGTGAGCTGTTCGAGCGCGGCGTGGTTGTTGGCCGCAATCTCATCGAGTTCGAGCAAGCGGTTGGCCAACTCCTCGCGTTGCCTACGCTCAGCCTGCAGCTCGACCTCCAAAGGACCAAGCTTGTTTTCCAGGCCATCGACCTTTTCCTGCAGCTGGTCTCGGGTGGCCACCGACGCTGCCATCTCGCCCCGCAATTCGCCCCGTTCCGCCATCAGATCGTCGCGGGCGACGGCCAAATCGTCGCGTTCCTTGATCAGAGCGTTGATGCGGTTTTCGTAACTGCGGTCAGCTTGCTC
Source organism: Acidimicrobiales bacterium (assembly GCA_965216355.1). Taxonomy (GTDB): domain Bacteria; phylum Actinomycetota; class Acidimicrobiia; order Acidimicrobiales; family SZUA-35; genus JAHELU01. Next base: position 3,058,229 of record CBDCFR010000013.1, on the reverse strand, counting down.
GCTGTCGTGCAGTCGGGCGAGGAGAACATCGCGCTCAACTCGAACCTCGTTGAGTGACTTTCGATCGGCATCGTAGCGGTGCCGGGTTTCGGCGTGCTCGTCTAGAACGTCGGAAAGACTGGCTTGAAGCTCGGTGAGTTGGCTTTGCAGACCATCTCGCTCGGCTCGAAGGGTGCCGACATCGGACGCCAGACGATCGGCATCGTCTTTCAACGTGCTGTATTGGTTTTTCGTGGTGTCGAGCGCCAACTCGGCATCGGCCAACCGAGACGAGAGTTCCACCTTCTCGGACTTCAACTCGTCGGCGGTTGAGGTGACGGTTCGAAGCTGCTCTTCGTATGTCTCAACCTGTGAGATCATTCGCGCCAGCTCGCGGCTCGTGGATTCGAGTTCCTGGGTGAGCGATCGGTTGGCGGCCGTCAGCTCGCCAACGTCTACGCCACCGGTCTTCTCGTCGACCTCGGCCAGCCGACTCTGCAGGTTGTCACGCTCGGCCTTGATGGCCATGCGGTCTTCACGCACCTGATTGCGCTCGGTGGTCATCGTCTCCAGTTGCGACTGGACCACGTTACGCTCCCGCTCCGCCTCCTCAAGGTCGGATTCGAGTCGCTTCAGACGATCTTCAACCGAAATCAGATTGACTTGGAGCTCGGACGCCCGATTCTCGATCGTCATGCGTTCTTCGCGGGCTTCGGTGAGCTCACGCTCAACCTCAACCTGGCGACGCAACGCCTCGGACATCTGGCGTTGGGTGTCTTCGCGCTCACCCCGGACGGTGGATAGCTCCTCGGTTACCCGATTGAGTTCCTTACGGGCGTAGTCGAGCTCGGCGGTTACCGTGTCGAGCTCGTCTTCAAGCATGGCAACGTCGGGGTTGTCGGTGAGATCTTGGCCACCGGAGATAACCAGCTCCCGCTCGCCGGCCAGACGGTCGACCAAGCCACGCAAACTTGTGAGTTCGCTCTCGATTGCATCGGCCTCGGGGTCGAGATCGGTGCTGGCCGAAACGTCGACAACATCACGGGCCATCGACGGCGGGAGATCTCCGTTGTTGGAACCTTCGGTTTGTTCGTCCTCGGACAAAATCATCTTTACCTCGCCGCCCTCGGAGCCCATTGAGAGCCGGTTTATAGGAACGCCGACCGATTCATCGGTTACGTCGACGAATTCGCCATTCAGTGAGTTGTCTTCTTCCGCACCTTGGGCCAAGTCTTCAAACTCGGGGGCCCAACCCATCGGCCGGTGCAACCAGAGGTAGCCGGCTCGACCGACGTCAGCCTCGGTGGCACGTGCAGCCACTCGAGCCCGGAAGTCGGAATCGTCTTCAATCGCTTGTTGAGCGACGGCGATGGCTCGACGGGGAAGACGCGAAAGATAGAGGAAACTCCGCATGTCTCCCGGCGGATCTATCGATGGGCTGGCCTCCGCATCTTCGCGGGCCACGGCGAAAGCAAGCTCACACGCCTGCTGCAATAGCGCCTCAGATCCCATCGTCTACCACTCCTCGCTTACGGTGTTCGCCCACCCCGTGACTTGACCAATGCCAGAACCACCTACGCCATGCCCAGCTTCGCGGTGCCGAACGCCCGACTCGACAACCGCCTCGGCTATCGGGCCAGCAGGAAATTGGGGTTTGAAGTTCGTCTGTTCCTGCACTTCTGGTTCCTGACGATTACACATTGATCAAGGTGGTAACAATCCTGACATTAAACCTAGCGAAGTCATGGTCAAAATCGCCCACCGGATCAGTCTAATTCGACTGGAATCCTGGATCGACCCGGTCGGCCTCAAGCTCAAGGTTCATCGCGCTGACAATTCTGCCGCAGGCGTCCGTCGGCCGCTCCAGAAGCGGAGTTTCGACCAAACGACCCTTCTCGAACTCAGCCGGAAAATTCCCGCAGTTGTTCCAACTTCTCCCCGGCGCCGCCACTGTCAACCGCCTCAGCGGCCATTGCCATTCCTTGTTGATGGTTGGGTGCCAATCCGGCGACCACCAACGCTGCTCCGGCGTTGATCAAGACCAGCTGACGGTGAGGGCTGTCCTTGCCGGCGACGATGCCTTCAAAGATCGTGACGTTGTCCTCGGGACCGCCGCCCGCCAGGTCGGCTAAATCGACGCGATCAATACCCAATTCCGACAACGAGACGACGGTTCGCTCAATCCCCTCAGGGCTCACATCAAAAACGTCGGACGGCCCGGTTGTCGACACTTCGTCGAGACCGTCGGCGCCGGCCACCACCCACGCCCTGGCGGAGCCGAGCTCATGGAGCACACCGGCAACCTGTTCGGCCTTTGCCACGCTGGCAACACCTATCAGCTGCCTTTTGACCTTGCCAGGGTGAGCTATCGGGCCGAGTGTGTTGAACACCGTGGGAACGCCGAGGTCGGAGCGAACCGGGCCTGCGAATCGCATAGCGGGATGAAATGCTCGAGCGAAGGCAAAGCCAACGCCAACTTCGGCCACGCATCTTTCAAGTTGCTGCGGAGTGAGATCGATGGACACGCCGAGGCTTTCGAGGAAGTCGAACGAGCCGGAGGTAGAAGAGGCCTTACGATTGCCGTGTTTGCAGATCACGGCGCCTGCTGCGCCGGCAACAATGCACGCCATGGTGGATGCGTTGACGGCATGAGACTGCCGATGTTTCGAACCGCCGGTTCCAACAATGTCGACCGCCTCTCGCGGTAAGGTCAGCGGCTCGGAGGCGGCGTACATCGCGTGCACGAACCCAACCATCTCGTTGGTGGACTCACCCTTGGTGGCCAGCGCCATCAGCAAACCACCGATCTGGGCCGGCGACGCCGATCCGCCGAGGATCTCGCTCATCACCTCGTAGGCCTCGTCGCGGCTCAGGTCGCGGCCGGCGGCCAGCCGGCCAAAGACGGCGGGCCACCCACCAACTCGGTCCATTCGAGATTGCTCGCTCATCGCTGTTGCTCCGTTACCCATTTGTTTGTTCGTCTGGACGACCCCAACACCCTAGTTTCTGATTGGCAGTTTCTGATTGACGACCAAAGGACGGAAATCTTGCCACCGCAGCCGGTACCGTTGAGGGTGTCGGGAGAGCCCATCGGGTGACCGCGGGTCGCCGTGTCAATTTGACCGGATCGACCTGAGGAAGGTCGGGGCTCCACAGGACAGGATGCTGGCTAACGGCCAGTCGGGGTAACCCGCAGGAAAGTGCCACAGAAAACAGACCGCCGTTCGCCCAACAGGCGAGCGGTAAGGGTGAAACGGTGCGGTAAGAGCGCACCAGCGGTCGGGGTGACTCGATCGGCTCGGTAAACCCCATCCGGAGCAAGGCCAAACGAGATGACAGGTGGTCCGCCTGGACTCCTCGGAGTTCACATCTCGGGTGGGCTGCATAGATGGATGGTCACCAAACGGGAATCGGCAACGAACCCGGGAACAGAACCCCGCCTACAGATGGACTCTCCCGACAGCCAATCAATTGGTCCGCAAGAGCTGGCGCTAAACCGCTATGACGAGTTCATACCCTTCCGGGTCGAGGCCTCCGCCCAAAAGCTCCGCATCCCCTGTTGACCGTCGCGCCGCCGACCAAGCAGCGGCATAGGCATCGAGCGCATCGATAACCGGTGCCGGGCCGTACATCGCCACTCTGGCGGCATCGGCAGCGACGTTGGCTTCGATCAAGCTGATCCGTTCCCGACGACCATCTGCCTGGTGTTTCGATTGAAGCGATGGGCTGCCGTTTAGGGCGGCGAAGGAACATTCGGGGTGGACCTCGCTGACCCACGGCTGATCGCCGGGCGTAATTGCACGCCGCACCTCTCGAGAGCGGGGCAACAGATGAAATGACTGTTTCGTGATTCGTCGTCCGGCTTCTTGTTCATTGAGGGCCGAGGCTGCCCAGTAGTCTCCTTCTCGCAATCTAAGTACTGCATAGGCCGGGGTGGTGAACACACTCGAATGTCGACCTCCGACCTTCTTCCGAGCCAGACGATCAGATGCTCGGTCGCCGTTGGCTGCGAATCCGATTGGGATATCGATTCCAACCGCTGCCACTCCCCTGGTTCGGCAGACATCAATCAGTTCGGCCACATGCTTGGCCGCGAGCAGTTCGCTTGGGTGGTCGCGAACGGGTCCGATGATCGCCATGACCCAGGCGCCGGGAGCCACATCGATACCGGCGGCCAGGGCGGTCACGAGTCGAGGCCGTTGAGATGGCTGAGATGGTTGGTGGAGTTGAACCAATGCAACGAGGGTCCGGTACCGCCCGACCCGATTTTGGTGATCGATGCCTGGCTCACGAAACACCGCCACGAAATGTCGATCGGGACCTTAAGCGCCCAGGCCACTGCGGCCTTTATCGGCGATACGTGGGTTACGACGATGACGTCGCCAACAACTGCTTGGTCCCATCTGTCGTCGAGGCTCTCCCCCACCCTGGTCGCCAGCTCGGTGAGTGTCTCCCCGTTGGGCGGTCGAAAGTCAGGGTCAGCTTGCCATGATCGCCAGGTGGAGTTGGGCACGTCCCGCAGCGGGGTCAGGTCGAGGTCGCCGTAGTCGAGCTCGATCAGGCGCTCGTCGATCTCGATGTCGGCGACGTCGGCATGTGACGCCAGCAACTCGGCCGTCTGCCGGCATCGATCCAGGGGGCTCGACACAATCGTCGCGTTGACCGGAACCGCCTGCCCGATGGCTTCGGCTTGGCCACGACCTACTTCATCAAGGCTTGGATTGGCCCTCCCGAGCAGCAATCCCGATTTGTTGGCCTCCGTTTGACCGTGCCTCACCACATACAACGCCACGGCACAATGCTAGCCAGCGGCCAACTAGGTGCGCCGGCCTTCGGCCGGACGCCTCAAGTTTCACTCGGTGGAAAACTAGCCGCAATGTTCAAGCTTTCAATCACCAAGTGAAACTAGGCCAGATAGTCGCGATGCAGGTGACCGGATTTCAGAAGTCGATCTCGGTTTTCTGGGTTGTCCAGGCCGTATCGACGGTAGGCCCACACGCCGACCGCCACCGCCACCAGATCAAGGAAGATACGAACCATCACGCTCTTGCTCTCCGGTACGGCAATGTCAGCCAGGTCCGCACCGAACGCCGGCCACCAGAACAAACGAGCACTATCCCATGATGCATCGAGCACCAGATGCATGAACATCCCGATCGGAATCCCCAAGAGCCGCCGCCTTAGAAGTCGGCGGCCGATGGTCGACAGCATGACGACGGCAAGTACGACGACCGGCCCCAGGAGACTGTGCAGTGGGGTTGGAGTGCCAAACGCAAGGTCGACCAACGGGATGAGCGATCCCAAAGCCACCATCCGATAGTCGACCATCGGGCTGGCGAAAATCTCGGCCACCACGACGGTGGAAACAACAGCAAACCAGATCAGCACGGCTGATCATGGTAGTGAACGATCAGCCGATCATGGCCCCTCTGGTGGCGTCGACCAGCGATCGCCGTCGGGCTAGCGGACCAGAAGCCGGCCGCACTCCTCGCATGTAACAACGGCGTCTTCGGGCATCTTCGCCATCTGGTCGATGGCCACCGCCGACAAGTGAATATGGCAGCCATCGCATCCCCCGTTCACCAATCGGGCGACGGCGACGCCGTCGTATTGATCACGAAGGGATTCGTAGCGCTCCAGCAACGTTGCATCGGCGCCGGCGGCGGCCTCGGCTCTCTCGGCCGACACGGTCAACGCTTCAGCGTCGATCTCGGCCAACGCTTCCTGCAGCTGGGTGTCGAGATCTGAACGTTTACCTTCCAGAACCTCACGTTGGCCGACGAGACCCGATCGTTCGCCGTCGACCCCTTCCAGGGCTTCCATCAACTCAAGCTCCTGGTCTTCCAGCTCTGTCTGCTTCCCGAGCAGCATGGCCGCTTCGTCCTGCAACGCAAGCAGTTCCTTGGAAGCGGTTACCTCCCCGCCATAGAGCTTGCCGTCGATGTCTTCCCGCTTGGCCTTGATCGATGATGCCTCGTCTTCGAGGCGCTTTCGCTGGCGCTCGAGATCATGTGCCCGCTCATCAACTTCTGCGATTGAGCCGTCCAGCTCTGCGATCTCACCGTCGACGATGGCGATATCGGCTCGGGCCGGGTGGTTGACATGTCGGTGATGAAGCTGGCGCAAACTGAGGTCGAGTCCCTGAACCCGAAGTATCTGCTCATAAGCCGGTGACGCCATCTTTTCTCCCCTGGGATTTCCTCGAAGCGACGATTGCATCGAGGCACTAGAAAGGCACTGCAATGACCCTATCCCAGGCCGCTGATCAGATCACGGCTTGGCTGATCGAGGCTTGTCTGAGCGCGGGGGCTAGTCGCCGCGGGCCAATGTGACAGTCGGCTGTGGGCGGGCGTCGGGAGCAATCGTGGTAACCGGGGCAGCGTTTTCATCGTCGCCGCCGCGACCACGGCCGTTCCCGCCGTTGCCGTCGCCGCCCCCGTTGTTGTTGGTCGGAGGAGGTGATGTGGTGGTGGTTGTCGTCTCCGTTGTGGTGGTCACCGGCTTGAAACAGTCATTGCGGCCATCGCCGTTGGAGTCCACCAGCTGGGTGGCGCCCGTGGCCCCTTCAAAGGTGGCGTCCTCGCAGAAGTCGATCTCGCCCTTCACCTTTAGATACCGGTTGCTGCGGTAGGGCTCGGGTTCGGCAAACGCGATCGGCTCCAGATTCTCATGAAGCAGGTTCATGTAATCACCCCAGATGCGGGTGGGGAGATTGCCACCGAAGATCCGCTGACCATTGATAATGATTGGTCGCTTTTCGGTTGGATCACCGAGCCAAACGGCCGTGGTGTAGTACTCGGTGTAGCCCACAAACCATGCGTCCTCGTGGTTCTGAGCAGTACCGGTCTTGCCGGCGGCGGCATGACCATTGCTGAGCTGACCATTCTTACCGGTGCCGGAACGCACGTTGCTTTCCAGAATCTGGGTGATCATTCGGGCCGACTGCTGGGAGATGGCCCGAGTCCAGTCGGGACGGTGTTCATAAATGGTGTTGCCGTCGCGGTCTTCGATGCGCTCGATGTACCAGGCTTTGTTGAGCTTGCCGTCGTTGTTGATGGCGGCGTAGGCGCTGGCCATCTCCATCGGGATCACCTCAACCGGGCCGAGAGGCAACGACAGGAATTCGCCATGCACTTCTTTGAAGGTGGAGATGCCGAGCCGCTGACTGGCCTGAATCACCTTGTCATTGCCAACCACCTGGCCGAGGCGGACAAAGGCACAGTTGTTGGACGATCTGGTGACGGCGGCCAGACTCTGGCGGGGTGTCGACAGGCGACCTCCGACCCGGTACACACCGTTCTCGGCGGTTACGTCGCTGAAGCTGCACGGGCCGTCGGCGCGGATGATGTCGTTCGGGGTGTAGCCGTCCTCAAACGCCGCCGCCAGCACGTAGGTTTTCATCGACGAGCCGGGTTGACGCAGCCCTTGAGTGGCGAGGTTGAACTTGTTGCGTTCAAACTCCGGGCCCCCGACCATTGCTCGCACGGCGCCCGTCTTGGAATCGACCGTTGCGATCGCCACGGTATAGCCGGTTGACTCTTCGATGTAGGAGTCTCGAGTTTGGAGCGCGGCCTGCTGAGCCACTGGATCGAACGTGGTGTAGATCTTGAGGCCGCCGCGGTAGATGGCGTTGAAACGGGACTGCTCGTCGCCACCCAGGATCGAGGGATCATCCCGAAGCAGTGTGAGGAGTGCTTGCTGCACGAAGTAGTCGGTTGGTTTGGTGTCGAACGGCTGCTGCCGCTCGGCCGGCAGCTGGGCAAACTCGTAGGTTTCGGCTTCCTCGGGTGTGATGTGCCCGGTGCTGACCAGTCGATCAAGAGCCACGCTTCGGCGGGCTCGTGCCGCGTTGGGGAAACGAGTGGGGTCGTACTGGGTGGGGTTTCGAATGATCCCGGCCAGGAGCGCCGACTCGGCCCAGCCAAGTTCGGACACACTGTCGTATCCCCAGTAGGTTTCAGCTGCAGCCTGCACGCCATACGCACCCGAGCCGAAATACACGCTGTTGAGGTAGCGCTCCAGGATCTCGTCTTTGGTCATCTGCCGCTCAAGGCGAAGGGCGTAGAAGGCCTCGGTGCTTTTGCGCGAAAGGTTCTGTTCGGTGGTGAGCAGCGACAGTTTCACCAGCTGCTGGGTGATCGTCGAACCACCCTGTGAGATGCCACCGGCGTTGATGTTCTCCACCAACGCACGGAACGTACCTCGCAGGTTCACGCCGTCGTGTTCGTAGAAGTCTGCATCCTCGATGGTCAGGATCGCATCGATGACTTCCTGCGGAATGTCTTCGAGATCTACTTCCTGACGGTTCTCCTCCTCGGTGAGGAAGGTGAGGAATGTGCCGTCGGACGCGTACATCGACGAACGCTCGGCAAGCGACGACAGTTCGAGATCAGCGGCGGTTCCGGCGTGTGAGGTTGCGAACGTCGCCGCGTGAGGAGCCGAAGCAACCACCGCGGTCGAGGCCACGGCGGCCACAGCTATGAGAACGATTCCAAGCGACGCCAGCCGCTTCACCACACGCAGAATCAGCACTGTGCCATGCTACAACCTGGCGATTGGGTATCCGGGTCACCCCACAGAGGGAATTCCGCCCGGTGTGGCCGCCAGAAAGACGGCTTCGGCGATCCCTGAATAGTCTCCGACGGGACGGACCGCGACACCCAGACGAGGCGCTCCGGACGAGTCGCTGACGATCACGATCGAGATGGTGTTGCCATCCAGGTCAGACGAGCCGGCGAATCGCACATGGCACTGCGGGTGGCAGGCATTCGCGGCCGCTCGGGCCACTGCGGTTTCCACATCGGGCCCACGCCCTGTGGCGGTCAACGACGCCAACGACCCTCGGGCCCGACGCGCCGCATCGAGACTGTGTACGCCGTTGCGAGCGGCGGTTGACGCCTTGGCGCCGTTGCTGTTGCCGTTGCCTTTGCCGTTGGTGCGGCCTAACGAGTTGCGGACGGTCACCTCTGCGGTGATGGCGTTGGCCAGATCGTCGGTGTCGAGGTTGGCGGTTACCACCACATTGGTGGCAACCGGTACTTGGGTGGACTCAGTGTTGATGTTTCGACCTGAAGCCGGGGCGACCGCGGTGGCGACAGATCGCATTGAGCGAGCCAGCGCATCAGATTCCTCGTCGTCGAACGGCGTGGCCCGAATAAGAGCGGCGGCAACAGACGTGGCCTGGTCGTCGATACGGCAGAACCAAGCCCAATACGAGTCGACTCGTTCCTGACGGTAGGCCAACGGCTGGTCGCTGACGCCACACTGAGAACAGTGATGGCGCTCGCTGTTGATCATCTCCCATAGATTGCCGTAGAGCGCGAATAACGCCGGCGAGCTCAGCCCCCAGCTCGGCGGCAGGCGGTGGGCCAGGTTGGAGTGGTCGGCCTCGCCGGCCCGGCCTTCCGCCGGAAGGAGCGACGGCGGCACACCCGACGGCGATCCCGTGCGATCCTGGCTGACCATGACTACGCCATCGGCTCCAAACGCCTCGGCGACGGCGGCCAGGGCTGTTTCGGCGACAAAGGCCCGGACTCCGGCCGTCTTCGACGAAACCTGGGGCCCGAGTAGCTGCCCGAGTCCCGGGCTGGGTTCGGCGAGTGCTTCAGCCTTGCCACCTGTTGATTGATCAAGAATCCCGGCAAGACCGCGACCCAAACCACCCAATGGACGTCTTGAATCATCGGCAATATCTTCAATGGAGTGGGCTGCTGAACCATTCCCGACGAGGGTTGACTCAATCGGCTCACGCCCACCAGTGCGGCCGACGTCAGCAGACGACGCCGACGAACTCGATTTCGGCTCTGGCACGCCAAAAGTGGTGGTTTCGCCCTCTTGTAGAGGCACTTCTAGTGGACCGAATGCTGTCACAGTTCCCGTGTTACGCTCCGCCAAGTCAGACGAACGGTCATCGGCATTTCCGCCGGGCGAGTTCACAAGTGGGCGAATAAGCAAAGGTTACACGATCGTGTCGCCATTGGAAGCTTCTATTTATATAAATATTGGCGCACAATGGAGCCGCATTAAACTATATAAATCAACATCTAAGTATCTCCTTTTAGGTAGGGCGTGATGCATGGCGTCTCATGCGGCACAAGCCGAGTTGATGAGGTCGCCGGTGGCGAAGTACGTTGGAGTACGGATGATTTCGGCTTCTCGGCGGCCGCCTCTTGGCGGGTTCGTTGGTGGCCGAACCACGAAACGGGGGCTCCATGAAGGCCGACTTCGCCAAGTTCCACCTCGAACACATGTCACGCCGCAAGGCGCTGAAAGCAGGGGTCGCTGGCGCCGCGGCTCTGGCTGCCACCCCGCTGATGGGATCGCAGGCCTCAGCAGCCGCACAACAGCCCCCCAACGCTCAAAATTCGGCCGCCAATGGACCGTCGAAGTATGGCCCATCAAACGGCGACTACGACGACACAATGTTCGACGTCGCCGCGGTGCTGGCCGGGGCCTGGGAGGAGGGCCCATACGGCCCCGACGATCAGCGTGGCACGTTCAATGAGCTAACGCCGAGCCGGACGGCCAAGGCGCTTCGTATTCTTCATCCCGGTCGGCCGGTCAACACCTATCAGCTAGGTGAGGAGATGTTCAACGGGTTCCCGGCGTTCCCGAGTGACCCTCCCCGACTGCACGACATGTTCTTGTATGTGCTCGGTTTCACCGCTCCCGCCGGCTTTGTGGAGGGCGGTGGCATTCAGGCCGCCACAACTCCGATCGGTCCCAACCTGGTTTCGGCCATGGAAGAACGATTTGCCGAGAACTTCACGTTCCAGATCGCCACCCAGATCGACGGCCTCAATCACATCGGCGTTGGCGAGGTGTTCTACAACGGCAACTGTGGGCCCGACATCGCCACGCCCCTGGGCACGTCGAAGCTTGGCAATGAAAACATGGGGCCGGTGGCCACCCGGGCCGTGATCTACGACGTCGTCGGGCTGAAGGTCGCCACGGGTAAGTCCGAAGACTACTTCATCGCCCCGAACGGCCAGCCCGTGCTGCGAGACGACTATCACATCACGCTCGACGATCTCCAGGCTTGTCTACGTCGACAGCGGGTAGAGCAGCCTGGCCCGGGCGACGTGCCGATCCTGCACACCGGGTGGACACATCTCGTTCGTTCGGATCCTGGCCGGTATCTCACCCAGGAGCCTGGCATCTACTTGGCCGAGGCCCGCTATTTCGCCGACATGAAGGTGGCGCTTGTGGCCACCGACAGCTGGGGCCTCGAAGTGTTGTCACCGGCCGTCACCGGCGGAAACGCGTTCCCCTGTCATCAGTTGCTGATCGTGAAAGAGGGCGTGCGAATCGGCGAGTCGTTCGTGACCGACGATGCGATTGCCGACAACTGCTACGAGGGCGTGTTGATCGCCACTCCCGAGAATGTGCCCGGCGCTACCTGCGGCTCGAGCCCGCCGGTGCTGCTCGGGCAGCCAGGACGTAAGCCTCGGGACTGACGTCAACGCTCGATCAGGACTACGGTTGTGTCTGTGACTGAGCAACCCGAGAATCTCGCGTCGTACATCGATCATACGCTTCTGGCGGTAGCGGCCACCGACGATCAGGTTCGTCAGCTTTGTGCTGAGGGGCTGCAGTTCAATGTGGCTGCGGTTTGTGTGTCGCCCTCCAAGGTCCCAGTGGCGGTTTCGGCTGTTGATGGTGGCTTGGCGGTGGCAACGGTGGCCGGCTTCCCGTCGGGAGCTCACCCTTCGGTGGCCAAGGTCGCCGACGCTGTGTTTGCCGCCGAGGCCGGGGCCGCTGAGGTCGACATGGTGGTCAATCTCGGGCTGGTGGCCGACGGTCGCTGGGCCGATGTGGAGGCTGATATCGCCGAGGTGCGGCGGGCGCTGTCTGAACCGGTGAAGCTCAAGGTGATTATCGAATCGGCCACGCTATCCGATGAGCAGATCGTGTCGTGTTGCCAGGCGGCCGAGGCTGCAGGAGCCGACTACGTGAAGACGTCCACCGGATTCCATCCGGATGGTGGAGCCTCGGAGGCGGCGGTTCGCCTTATGGCCGAGACCGTTGGCGGCCGGCTCGGAGTGAAAGCGAGTGGCGGAATCCGGTCTCGGGAGGCGGCGCTCACCATGATCGCAGCCGGAGCTACGCGCCTCGGAACATCTTCAACCGAGGCGATTCTCAACGGCTGAGGGTTTGACCGGCGGGGTTGTCGGGCGGCGGCCCGTCAACCAACGTCGAACGGAACAGTGAGGACAGTGCCTGGCACCGTCACCCCTCCCCTGTCTGCTACGGCGATCGATCCGTACCGCTGCTTGAATACCGGCGGCAGCTCCCGGTCACCCGGGAGAGTGACCCACAACCTCAGAAGATGTCGACGTTGGGCGGGATCCGGATGATCGACGAATCCGGTCCGATCGTGAAGCAGAGCGTGGTTGTACACGAATTGGATGTCACCGGGTTCGAGGTCCATGGTCAGGTGAACGTCGGGATCGTTGGCGATTTCGTCCCAGAGATCGAGAGCCTCGACCTGGTCGGGTGTCAGTTTGGGAGCACCGTCGAAGCGCTGAGCGGAATCGATGTAGGTGCGCTGATAGATGACGGTCAGGCGGTCGTCGTACCAGTTGAGCACTGGAATCTCGAACCAGGGATCGGCGCCATCGGGAATCTCACCTCGACGATCGGTGGCCACCGGCTCGAAGAGCAACGGTGCGAGGTCAGGCCGCCGTTCCGCCAGCAGCCGATAGATGGTCTCGGCGCTGGCGAGGAGTGAGCGGCCCCCGGATTGCGCCGGCCGGCGGCAAAGCAGACCTACGGCGTCCGTGGAGTCGGTGTGAAAGGTCTGGCGTTCGTTCGTCTGATAGATGCGAGTGTCGGGATCCTCGGCGTCACGCCCGACGTCCTTAACGTGGCCCAGGAGATGACCCATCGCGTTCTGCGACCGAAGCCCACCGAGCAATCGGCCGAGCACCAAGAAACTAACGGCTTCGAGTTCGGGCGAGATCCCTCCGACCGGGAATCCCTTGATAAGCCCGAACCCGAGCCCGTCGACCAACTCTGATCTGATCTCCTCACCAAACGCCTGCAACTCCGACGAAACATCGATATGAGCGCCCTGAGCCAGGCCCGATGGGTGGTCCAGATATTGGTTCGCTACGGCCAGCAGCTCGTCCAGAATCTCGGGCTCCCAAGCATGAGACCAACGATCAGGCCTCCTAGCTAGGTCAGCTCCTATCCAGCTGGCCACGGTGGAAGGCGGGACATCTGGAAGATGTTCCACCGCTCTGCTACTTCGGGCACGGGCTCCATCGGACATAGGCGGATGCTACTTTCTGGCCGGCACAGCCGCCTCACCAGCGACCTTGTCGACATGCGGACGCTACGCCTACCCAGTCAGGTCAAGTCAATATTACGGAAAGCGCTACCGTGGCATGGATGCCGAGCCGGTCGCCTGAAGAGCGCATACAACGGGTAATTGCCCGCCAGCGCCCATCGCTTAACCTCTCCGGTTCCGAGCTGAATCTTCTTCATGACGCCCGCAACCGCCTTGGCCATCTACGTTCGCTTCGGCTGCACGGCGGTGGTCCGGCTGAATTGCCGGATTGGCTGGCTGACTTCACTGGTCTGGAATCACTATCGATCGAAGATCTCCCGATTTCGGACCTGCCGCCCTCAATCACCAGGTTGAGCCGCCTCCGATCCCTGAGTCTTGTTAACAACAATCTCAGCAAGATTCCTGATCATGTAGCAGATCTACGAAACCTGACCCGCCTCGTCATCATCGACAATCGGATCAGGCACTTGCCGGATTGGCTCGCCGGATTGGCTGAGCTTCAAAGCCTAAACCTCAAGACGATGTCGCTTACAGAAATCCCGGACTGGTTTAGCGATCTCTCACAGTTGAGAAGTCTTGTACTGAGCGGCAATCCCCTCCAAACGCTGGGCGAAGCAGTCACCAAACTTGAGCTTCTCAAGACCCTTTCCTCAACCGACACCCAGCTGTCCGAGTTGCCAGATTCCATCGGAAATCTGACCGCTCTGCGATGGCTTACTCTGGACCGCAACCAGCTTTCTGAACTTCCAGACTCAATCGGCAATCTGAAGTCGCTCGTTTACCTGAACCTCAGCGAGAATCAGCTCTCGAACTTGCCACAATCAGCCTCCCAGCTAGGCAGCCTCACGAATCTGAATCTTCGCGGAAACGCCTTCGAGGTGGTGCCAGAACAAGTACGGACACTGAGCAAACTTCGCAAGCTCGACCTGGATGACAATCCCGTGGACCTGGGGCCGACTGCACTGCACGCCATCGGCTACTGGCTACCGTCTGAATTCCACCAAAGCGTCAGCCCAAGACGCAGTGCCGCCGTGAGTCGCTACCCGGACCCGACTCTTCTTGCCGATCCTGTTTGGCAATCTGAGAATCGGGAAACGATCGCTCGTTACCTCGACAGCGGGATCATCCATACCGAATGGCGCGGGCTGTCACATTGCCGCTTCGACTGCGGGGTCAACCCGAAGATCATGGGGTTTCGATGCTTGACGGATGGAACATGGGTTTGGCCCGAAGGTTTGAGCCACTACATCGTCAAGCACAACGTGCGCCTTCCAGAGTCCTTCGTCGCTCATATGCGGTCACAGAACTGGACAGTTCCTACGGAACCGAGCTTCCCTCCGATCCGTACACGCCAGCGAAGCTTCACACGCTGGATCGCTTGGGCAGAGGCTCAGCAATTCGAATGATTCGACGACCGCCTGGCAGCCAGAACCTGACTCGATGCATTCACTGCCTGACAAACGAAAACCCCGCTCTTGGAGCGGGGTTTCAACCAGTTCGATTTTGTGGGCCATGAGGGACTTGAACCCCCGACTTCTTCCATGTCATGGAAGCACTCTAGCCAACTGAGTTAATGGCCCATTTCGGTTCCACCAGGCTAGCAAATGCTAGACCGGATCAAACGAGCGCGGAGCGGGATTTGAACCCGCGAATCATGGCTTTGCAGGCCACTCCCTTAGGCCGCTCGGGCATCCGCGCGTGGTAGGCACAACTGTAGCGTCATCTCACCGCCTCCGGGCGCGCTTTCCAAGTAACCACAAAGGCCTCGTAAGCAAGCCCCAAGAATGGGTACTACTTCCCACCGGATGACCTAGACTGACCTCTGGGACAATCACCAATCCCAACGGAGAGCTGGCTGATCCAATGAATTCCGACTACGTGGCCTGGAACGGCGAACGGTATGTCTGGCCCCCACCAGACGGGTGGTATCTCGCCTCCGACGGCCGATACTGGGCGCCGGACACCGGCCCAGAGATGGAAGGCTGGGCCGACCAGAGCCGCCCCAGTGGGGCATCTGAAGCAGCGCCTGGCCCCATCACCAACATCAATGATGCTGATCAGTTCGACGCATCGGCCGCCGCTAGCCCGGCGTCAGCCTCATTCGAAACCTCGGTCCCGCATCCGGCACGGATCCAAGGCGGCGAGACCCAACTCGATGGGGCCGAGGAGCCGCCGGCATCGCACTTCGGCGATGTGGCTCCGATTGCGGCCGCCGATGTGCCAAGGGCTCATTTCGATTCGCCAGCTGCGACCCTCAGCCACACGCCTGATGCGTCAGCAACTCCGCTGGCAACACCGACTATGCCCGGTGCCGATCGGGGGCGCCCGCCCACCGGTGAAGTGGCCGCAGTCTCAGGCAACGAGGAATCCGCCCGTTTCGCGTCTTCCGACAACGACTATCTCAGCAGGCGCCACGTCGACGAACACATTCCTCCGGCCCAGCACCCGGCCACATCGGAAACACCGAGGATTCTGGCCGAGGCCGAGGCTCCCCGAGCCCAAATCAACCGGCCGAAGACGATCCCCACCGCCGCCGCCGGCCTGCTAGTAGCCGCCGCCCTCGGCATCGCCGCCCTCCTCGCCTTTCTCGGCGGCGATGACACCGAAGATGCCCAGCAACCGTCGGCCAGCCTCGACGCGACCGACGAAACGGGCGGGCTCGTGGTGACCACATCGCCCGAAGACGGGGCGTTGCAGGACGGCGCAATGGCAGACGGTGCTATGGAGGATGGCGCAATGGAAGACGGCGCCATGGAAGACGGGGCCATGGAGGAAGACGCCATGGTTGAAGAGGATTCAACCGCCGACTCCACCTCCACAACCGCCGCCACCGGCACAGACACCGACGGTGCCGCTCGCATCGGCCAGTTCCGCACCCTTCTCGAAGACAACCAGATCACCGCCGCCGAACTCACCGGCGACGACCTCGCAGCGTTCGGCGTGACCGCCTGTTCCTACGCCCAAAACTCGCAGGAGCTATCCGAATACCAAGAAATCCGCGCCGGCGTGATCGAGGACGCACAGAACGAGGAGCTGACCGTCGACGAACTGCAGTTCATCATCGACGCTGCCGTCACCGTGTTCTGCCCCGAAGACGCTCAGCGCCTCGGGATCACGACCCAGTCGGAGTAACAGCCTGCGGAGCAGCGGGGGCAACCACCGGCTGCTGGAACAGGCCGAGGCTGCGAGGCGATCCCTCCAACACTGCTCCGGCGTCGATTCCGAGCCAATCCTGGGCCAACGTGGCCAGATAGCGGTCGAAGGCAATGGTGGTACGCAGATTGCCGTGACGATCAAGGTCGCTGATCGGTGACGGATCGCCGTAGCGTCCAGGAGCAACCGGCCCGAACAGCAGCATCGACGAGGCCGCACCGTGGTCGAGCCCGTCGGCGTTCTCTCCCACCCGACGACCGAACTCGCTCGATGTGGCCACCAGTACTCGATCGGCCATGCCGGCGGCGTCCATCATCGATAGGAACCCGGCCACGGCGCCATTGAGCCGCTCCATCAGGCGCTCGTGACGATAGATGTGTCCGTCGTGGGTATCGAACCCGCCCATTCGGGCGTGTATAACCCTCACGCCCAGATCGGCCTTGATCATTTCCGCCGCCGTGGCGAGCTGGCGGCCGAGCTGGCCACCGTTCTGCACGATGGGCGAGTCACCGTCGTAACGCTCGACGCTCCCGACTGCTCGACCGATCCCGAACAAGTCGTTCCACGATTCGGCCAGTCGATTTGCCACCGGACCACCGGAGATACCGGCCACCGAGCGACGGTAGTGCGGAAAGATCCAGTCGTTTTTCGTGAGGACCTTCAATTGGCGAAGATCGTCGAGCGCCAAGGTCGAACTGTTGGCGGCGTTGAAACGAGGCGTGTGGCCGGCCACCGATAGGCCGGTGACAGCTGCGCCGACGTCGAGGCGATCGGCCAACCGGGCGAGGAAGCCGGGTTGACGACCCGAACCGCCATTGTTGTTGCCATAGTCCCATCGCTCAACCATTTCGAAGTGCGACAGGTTGCCGTCGACCGGGCCAACACCTTCGACCGTGGCCATCTGACGCTGTGCGAGATCCACCAGTTTCGGGTTGAGACCGACCTCGTCGTCGATCGCAAGAGCCGCTTCACCGGCGATCGCCAAGCGTGGCCTGCGATCGAAGTAGGCACCGGTTGCATAGGGCACCACGGTGGACAAACCGTCGTTGCCGCCCTCAAGTTCGATCAATACCAGGATCCGCTGGTCAACGGGGGCCGGGTTGAGCAATACCTGATCAGACGAACCGAACTTTGACAGCATGTCGTCGACATTGGCCGACAGCGCCTGAGGTTCGGGCGTTGACGATGCAGCGACGTTGAGCACGCTGGTGTCGGCCTGTAGCGACGCCAGCTCACTCACCGGCTGCGCCGGCTTGTTAAGCAGCTTCCAGGCGCCATAGCCGGCCGCTCCAGAAGCCGCCAAACCTTGAAGCACCCGCCGCCGCGTGACTAGACCAGGCGTCTCGGTCTCGTCGGCAGACTCGGGGCGTTCGCTGCCGTAGTGAAGTTCTTCGTAGTGGGAGGTCATTGCAGCTGAAACTCCGGACTACTCATGGCGATCCGCCACTGAAGTTGGGGGATGCTCTCTTGACCGACGTCGTCTGCGATCTCGGAAACCGACAGCAACGCCGCCATTGTTTCGTCGCTGACAACGTAGAGACCGCACTGATCGAGGATCTCGTCGACCGTGGCCGTGGTTCCGCCCGGCACATCTCGGAAGTCGAGCGAGAACAGTTGATCGGATCGACGCAACATCGAATCGAGATTGAGCCAGCGGTCGCCGCCGGGCCAACCACCGACATTTGGTGGCTCGTACGGGCATTGGCCCAGGTTGCGGGGCCGCCAGGTGTCTTCGGGATCAAACTGGAGCAGCTTCTGCGCAGCGGCGTACCACTCGAATCCTGATCGTGGCCGCACGTAGTGTTCGGCCCAGAACTGCTCACTCTGCAGGATGCGCCGAACAAGCGGAAGGATCTCGAGGTTCTGGCTCTGCCACCAGAGCCCCAGATCGGTCCGTTCATCACCCGAGGGGGTTGAACCGGTGAAGTGATGCCAAACGATCGACGCGATCCGAGCAGCGGTGGCCGGGTGATCACAAAGCCGATCGACGATATCTCCGGTATCCCACCGCCGGGTTTCGCCGAGGAAGGTAACCTCGCCCTCGTACACCCGTTTCGGGTCGAGCCAGGCATCCAACCGGTCGCCATCCACCCGCCAGCCCGCCAGCGCCAAGGCCGCCGCTCGCACGTCGTCTTCGGTGTAGTGACCGATGCCGAGCGTGAACAGCTCCATGATCTCACGAGCGAGATTCTCGTTGGGGTTCTTGGCCTTGTTGCTTTCGGCGTTGAGGTATTTCAGCATCGCCGGATCGACCATCATGGCGTGCAGCAGGTCACGGAAGTTGCCCAAGGCCTTCGCCCGCAGCGTGTTGAGCTGCATGGCAATGAACTCCTGCTTGCCGGCCGAATGACGATGGGTGGGAATAATCGAGTGCCACAGGAAGGTCATTCGTTCCTGCAGCCCGTTGTGGCGTTCACCGATTCTCTTGAACCACCACTCCAGGGTGCGGTCACTCTTCTCGACGATTGGAGCCTCCGCCCCATCGACCGGGCGAGTGATGATCGCCTCTATCGCGGCATCGCGTTCGAGGCCGACGAGGCTGTTCAACAGCTCGTTGTCGAGCCCCATAGACGTGCGGCGAACCAACAGGGCCGCCATCGTCTTATCTGCATCGCGCTCCGCCAAGGCCATTGTCGAAACACTTTACATTCTGATGACTGGGCGTAGGTCGAATTCCCTAACGCTTGCCGATTTCTTAACGTTTCTCTGACGTACGCAAGCGGTGCCGATCTGCTCCGACGATCGCGGCTACGACAGCAGGATTTCGGCTAACAGCTTTCGCCATCCCAGGCACAGTTCGGCGTCGCCCCGTCGAGATCAATGACGAGGGTCTCCGGCTCCCACGAAGTGGTGCCGGCCGCGTAGCGCTGCATCCTTCCACCCTCGATGTAGAACGCATCATTGGCGCCGTCCACCGAAAACGATATGCCGCCCAGCAGCATTGGATGACGAAGTTTGAGGGAGCGTATTGCCAGCAGGAGATTGCTTCGGCTGATGCCACCATCGAGTTCGGCAGCGATACGCAAAGCTTCAACGTAGGCCCAGCCGTACTGACCGGCCCCGATTGCGGCTTGGCCCGACGGATCATCGATCCCGGCGGCCGCCAGAATCGAGTTGATGTGGCTAACAAACGGATCTTCTGTGTAAAGCGGATCGTTGGCCGCCTTCATCGGGCTGGCCATGGAGATCGCGCCATCGGCGTCTCGCCCAACCGGAACCAGGTATCGCGCCGGATCGGCACACGTTGACGGAATGAAGGTCGCGACGAGCTGCTCGTCGATCTCGGAGTTGGCGAGAGTCTCGAGCGAGGTGGAGCATGGATCGCCGGCGGTTAGCACCATGGCGACGTTGGCCTCCGAGCCTGTCAGCTGGGCGATGCTGTCGACCAAACCCGACCCACTCGGGTCGTGTGTTACCGGCACCACCTCGGCGACTACGTCACGGTTGCGCGTGGACCAGTCGGAGATTGCGGCCAGATAGGCTCGACCGAAGTCGGACTCGGCGGTCAACGCAGCCACGGTGACTGGAAGATCATCGGCCAGGTTCCGGCGTATCCAACCTCCCCACAAGATCACCTCGGTGGAATACGCCACCTGGAACCCTGTGGTCCACGGATGGTTCTGCGGATCACCCCAGGCCGGGTGAGCCGATCCGACAAACGGCTGAGGTAAACACTGGCGGTTGAGTTCGTCGAATACGGCCTGGCTCGACAACGTACCAAACGTGGTTACCGCCAGGGGTGGGGAGCTCTCGATAAGGTCTTCAACCGCCTCAATCGTCTTCGTAGGCGTCCGCTGATCGTCCGCCGAAACCAGTCGAATCGGTTGACCATTGATGCCACCCTCGTCGTTGACATGGTCGACGTAGGCCCGCAACCCGTCGATGAGTCGGCCGAAGCTCTCGCTGTCGCCGAGGGCGGCGACGGTGAGCGGCTCAGACGCCGGTGACCCGTCGATCCACTCGGATGGGCACTGGGACAGGTCAACCGCCAGATCCCCGGGACCAAGCACGAGGGCACCGTCACGACCGAAACTTTCGTCGGACAATTCAGCTACGACAGCACTGCGAGCGCGTTCCCACTGTTGTTCGAGTTCGTCTAGTGACCCTGGCTCGGCCTCGGTGTCAACACCCAACGCCGAGCTTGAGTCATCACCCGATTGCACAACCAACGCCGTGCTCTCGGTCGGTGCCGTCGTCGGCAGCGCATCGGCCACCGGATCGGAGCCGCTGCACGCTCCGGCGACGAGCGCCAGGCCCAGCATCGCCACCAAGACTCGGGCCCGAAAACCAACGGGGACCCCTCGACGTTCCGACAAAGAGCGCATCACGGGTAAACGGTGTCGTCCAGTCCCGGCAGCGGCGGGTCACCGGCACCCTGCACCGACTGGTCGACGTCGATCACATTGCCGGTCAACAAGCCCGACTGAGGCGACAGACAGTACGCGATCGTGTTCGCCGCTTCCCAGGGCTGCAACAGCCGGCCGAGCGGACGGCCCGGCCCGGCCAGCTCAAGCCAGTTCTCCGGGGCTCCATCCTCATTCATCTGGATGTAGTGCTCCGACTCGGTCTCCATCCACCCTGGATTCACCTGATTGACCCGGATGTTGTGGCGCATCAGCGCGAAGGCCAGGTTCTTGGTGAGTACGGCCAGCGCACCCTTCGATGCCGAATAGGCACTGAGCTTGCCCTGGCCACCGTGTGATGAGGTGGAGCCGACGTTGACTATCGACCCGGGTACACCTCGTTCGATCATGGCTTTCGCCGCCGCCTGGATCAGGAAGTACGGAGTGCGGACGTTGATGGTCATCATCCGGTCAAAGTGATCGACTGTGTCGTCGAACAACGTTGACCTGGTGGTTAGGGCCGCCACATTCACAAGACCGTGCACGGTGCCGAATCGCTCAAGGCACGCGTCTACCACACGCTGCGGGGTGTCGGCATCCAGGGAGTCGGCCTCAACAAACGCGGTGGGCGTGTCGGCAGCCGTGAGTTCCTCGGCCAGAGCTTCACCTCGGTCTCGCGAGCGGCCGGTGAGCAGTATTCCAGCCACCTGATCAGCGGCGAGCTTGCGGGCGACTGCCTCACCCAGGCCTTGGGTGCCGCCGCTGATGATTACCACGATGTCGCTGTTCAGTGCTGGGGTAGTGAGTTGCACGGGCACCTCGCCTGTATGCCGGTCGGTTGTCGACATGCCATGGTACGGGGTGTGGTTGCCAACAAGGTGTCTCCAGTGCCCGATCCGTTCAACCGACGCGGGCACAAAACGGCAAGAAGGCCCGGAGCAATTCCGGGCCTTCTTGCATGTTGAGCGGACGACGAGATTTGAACCCGCGACCCTCACCTTGGCAAGGTGATGCTCTACCAGCTGAGCTACGTCCGCATGGGACCATCACTATACCGTCGTGGCAGCGCTCCACGCTCCCTTTTTCCGATTAGTTCGGGCTGGTCACAGCTATCAATTCGACTTGGGTCGAAGGTCGATCCGGAGAATCAAAACGCCGTCCTCCCAGGTGGGCTCGGCGTCGCCGATCATGGCGAAATCCATGAAGTCCTCCTCGGCCTGTTTGATGAACATTTGTCGTTCATCGCCGCCGACGGGGGGAAGATTTCGCTTCTTGACCGCGTCGGCCCTCTCACGAAAGCGGTTGATCATCTGGGCCGGATCGAAACTCTCTGCCATGGACTCAAACATACTGCACGGGTGTGCTGATCCTGCATGTTGCATAGCTTGCAGATCGCAGGCCATCGGAGATCAGTTCAGTCGCCGTCCGCAGGAGAGTCCAGGAATCGCTCGAAGACCGCTTGTGTGAGCATTTCCCACTGTTCGCCGTCGAGCCCATGAGGCGGAGCTTCCTGCGGTTCGGCGACGGCAGTCGGCTCACGGTCGTCGACAACGGTCAGCGACTCGGGGCTGTCGATCAGACCAACATCCGTCGCCACCGTCGCCGCCGAGACCACCGGGACGGCACCGGTCTCGGCTGGGACCGAGTTCCGGGCTATGGGCGCTGCCGTCGGAGCCGCCGCAGTCT
This sequence comes from Acidimicrobiales bacterium, assembly GCA_965216355.1. Lineage (GTDB taxonomy): Bacteria > Actinomycetota > Acidimicrobiia > Acidimicrobiales > SZUA-35 > JAHELU01. The sequence continues at coordinate 3,035,777 of CBDCFR010000013.1, read as the reverse complement.
CAGCCGCGATCGGAGTCGCATCCGGAGCGGCATCGGTCGTGTGCAGCAAGGCGGCCGGCTGGCGGCGGGGATTGGTGAAACGCCAGTACCAGACGGTGAGGGCGGCTAGCCCGAGGGCGATCGCGACCAAGCCGGCTGTGAGCATCGTGATAACACGGCCGGTCTCGTCGGCAGCGGCGGCAACCTGCAGAAACACCTTGCCAACTTAGCCGGTTGGGCGCAGCAATCAGCTGATCTCTACACGCCTAGGAGCCGGGAACCCTCAGCTTTGGTGGCGGGGGCACGAGTAGGTGGTGCGTCCGCCAACGGTCCGACGGTCGAGTTCGGATCCACACTTCGGACACTGGCCGCCTCGCACCCTGAAGTCTTGCAAACGGCCGGTGTGCGATCCTCCGTTGGTCAAGAACTCGTCGACCACGGATCGAAGATGACGGTGCAATCGCCGTTGTTCATTCTTGTCGAGCGAATCAGCGGGGCGAGCGGGATCAATCCCAGCTCGCCATAGTGTCTCGTCGGCAATCAGATTGCCGACACCGGCTATTCGACCCTGGTCGAGCAGACGGGCTTTGATGGCGACACCGCCGACAAAGACCCTCTCGTTTAGCTGGGTCGACGTAACCGAGAACACGTCGGGCCCGAGAGCTTCCTCATCAGGATCGAGCTCAACTCCACCAAGGCGGCGTGGATCACGGATCGCCAGGTCGGAACCGTCGGTGAAGGTCAAGCCGAAGCGGTCCCACGCCGGGTTGTTGCGTTGGCTCGAATATTCGAGGTACTCGATGGCAGAGTCTTCGTCGACGATCAACCGCCCCGTCATGCCGAACCGGAGCCCGAGCCGATGCCCTGACGTGAGATCGAGCACCAGAAGTTTGCCTTTACGTCGTGCGGCCTCGACCGTGGCACCGGCGGCGGCATCGACCAGGTCTTCGGGCGTCGCCCCACCTTTGATGAACCAGAGATCATCGGCTTGCACCGACAGAATCGTGCGGCCGACGACGGGCTCGGCCTGTCGCCGATAGATCTCGATTTCCACCCCTTCAGGCATTAGCCCTGCACCTCACCAAAATCCTGATTCAGCCCTTGAACTGATCCTCGAGGAAGTCCCCGATGAGCGTTTCCATCTGATCGAATTCGATCAGGAATCCGTCGTGTCCGTGGTCGGACTGGATTTCCTGGAATCCGACGTCGGCGCCGCTGTCGAGCAGTAGTTGATGAAGCTCATGCTGCTGTCGAGGTGGATACAGCACATCGCTGTCGACGCTGAGGATCAGGGTTGGGCTGGTCACCCGATCGATTGCAGCGGCCACTCCCCCACGTCCCCGACCGATGTCGTAGAGGTCCATGGCCTTGTTCAGCACGAGATAGGTGTTGGCATCGAACCGGCGTGCCAGTTTCTGTCCGTGGTGATCGAGGTAGCTTTCGACCTGGAATCTCTGCCACAGATCGAAGCTGTCGAGGTTGTCAACCGTGCTGCGACCGAATCGGTTGTGCAGCGATAGATCGCTGCGGTAATGCAGCTGAGCGATACGGCGGGCCACCATCAAACCAGCATGAGGACCCTCGCCCGGTGCGGCGTCGTAGTAGTCGCCATTGTTCCATTTCGGGTCGAGCACAACGGCGAGGCGGCCGACCTGACTCCAGCCGATCTGAAGCGGAGAAGCCGAAACACCGGAAGCGATGTTGATGGTGGACCGGACCCGTTCGGGAAACATGATCGCCCATTCGAGTACTTGCATACCACCCATCGATCCGCCAACAACCGATAGCCATTGCTCAATACCGAGGTGATCGGCAAGCCCCGCTTGTGTTCGCACGATGTCGCGGATCGAAACAATGGGGAATCGGGAACCATATGGCCTTCCATCCTCGGGATGCGGAGAGGACGGACCGGTTGTGCCCTGACAGCCGCCGAGCACGTTGGCGCACACAACAAAGAACTGGTCGGTGTCGATCGATCGGCCCGGGCCGACGAGGTCGTTCCACCAGCCGTCGGTTGGATGGCCGTTGCCCGACGGACCTGCGGCGTGCGAATCGCCGGTCAACGCGTGGCAGATGAGCACGGCATTGGACGCGGTTGCGTCCAAGGTGCCCCAGGTCTCGTAGGCGACGGTGACCTCGCCGAGCGAACCACCGCCTTCCAGCGCAAATGATCGACCCCCACAAACCGAGGCGAACTGGCGATTTCCGATGGGCATACCCTGCTTCCAAGCTCCCGAAGCAGGAATGTCGATCGGGTCAAGGCCGGAGGGCCGCAGAGGGTTCACAGCTCCCAGCTTACCGACCGCTCCCGACAGCCGCCGATCGATTATGTCCAGCCCGCTGCGACCACCAGTCGAGTACCGATGCGTCGGCGCCGTAGGCCTCGTTCATAATGGCCGCTACCTCTGCGGTCAGGACCGACGCCTCGTCGGGTTCCAGTAGCTTCCGGGTGTCGACCGCTTCGGCGATGAGGCCTGCGGCCCGTTCCCACATTGCGCGATCGGTCGGCAAGGGCAGTTCGGCTATCTGTCGGGCCGCGAGCTTCAGGGCATCGACGGCAAGCGCTGCACCAAACCATCGCTCCCATGCCGCGGCAACGACTGGAGGCGCCAACAATACGGCCGCTATCCAAGGGAGATCCTCGGGGTCGGCGTGAACGGCCAAGAGGGGTGTTGACGGCACGAGATCACCGGAGGTGTCGACCACAGGCTCCAGGACTTTCGATTGGGTCGCCACAACAAGCTTCGGTTTGGCCTGACGCTCCCACCATCGCAGGACCTTTCCCTCCAACGCCGAGGGATCGATCACCGGCGCGGTCCACTTCTTGCCGCCGAACTTGATCGGTCGAGAACCCCAGGTGGTGGTCAAGGGATCAACACAACCCACGGTCAACAACCGATTCGGCGGCTGGCCGACGTGGTCCCATTCCCCACAGGCTGCGACCAGGCCGTAGAACTCGTCCCGAAACCCAGCAGTCGCCTGGCACAGATCAGCCAAGGTCGACGGCGTCGACCACACCGCATCGGGCAAGGTTGGCCCACCAAGACATCGGGCAGCGTAAGCCGACCAGCCGGCTGCCGGAGAACGACCGGCGTGTTCGACATCGGGGCCACTGGCCAAGGCGACATCGTGGACTTTGGGTGCCCCGCCGTCGGTCGGCCCTACCGCAACCACCGGTGCGCAGGTTCGAACCCCGGCGTCAAACACCGCCTCTCGGGCCGCCCACATTCCGACGGTCGTTGTGAAGTCTGGAAGCCGATCTCGATACGGGGCGACATCGCGGCTGGAGACAACCGACTGAGGAAGGACCAGGGCCACAACAGATCCCGCAGCCGAGGTCTCGATGCAGCGATGCAGGTGCACAGCCGCCAGGTCGGCGTACTGTCCGAGATCTTCGGCGTGCCGCTCCCGGTAAGTGACGGCGGCAGCGGGAAATGCTCCGTGCTTGAGCGGTGACGCAAACGGCGGGTTTCCAAGAATCAAGCGACGACTTGGCCGCATCTCGGTCAAGTCCGTGTGCAGCGCATCGGCCACCGCCACGTCGATCCTCGCCGCTGCCTTCTCGATGCCGTGACCGGCCGCCCAGAGTTCGAGAGCCCAGCGGCTTGCCAGAACTGCTCCAGGGTCGATGTCGGCGCCTGCCACTTGTTCAAGAGCCTGCGTGGGTTGGATCCCGGAGGCAACCTTGTGATCGAGCGCAGCAAGAAGAAATGCCCCTCCCCCGCAGGTTGGATCCAGTACGAAGTCGGGAGGGTCGGCCACCTCGTGGACGAAGCGCACCAGGCCGTCGACCAACGTACGTGGGGTATACCAGGCCCCACGCGACTTTCGCGCTGCGCCCGGCGCCGAAAGTTCGTGGAGCAGCCCCGGCAGCCAGGGATCGGCCCAGCCGTTCGGGGGCGGCGTATGCGCCCGGATGAGGTCGCCGACGGCCACAACGCCGTCGCTATGGACGGTCGGTTCGACCTCGGGATGAAGACCAAACTCGGCTGCACCAAGAGCCCGCGCCGCAGCAAGGATCGCATCGGGCGACGCGTCGGTTTCAAGCAGAGCCTCAAGTAGAGACTTCACCCACTGTTTTGTGGGATCAACTGGCCGAGAACGGCGGCGAGACTTCCTCGTACCGTTAGCAGCCGGAGCCTCGATTGACGTGGCGCTCAGTCGTTGTCGGCCGTTGGATCCCATCCGGACAGATCCTGTAGCCGGGCATCGTTGGAGAACATCTCAACGATTGGGATGTCGAGCGCCAGTCGCTTCTGCATACGCTTAACCTCAAGCTCCTGGTTCCAGAGCACGAGGGTGACAGCAACACCGGAGCCACCGGCTCGGGCGGTGCGTCCGGAACGGTGCAGATACGTCTTGTGGTCGTCGGGCGGATCGAAGTGCACCACGACATCGACGTCGTCGACGTGGATCCCGCGCGCGGCCACGTCGGTGGCCACCAGGGCCTGAAGGTCTCCATCGGCGAACCGCTTCAGGGCCTTCTCCCGATAACGCTGGCGCAGGTCACCGTGAATCGGTTGGGCCTCGACACCCAGCTTGTTCAAATCGGCGGAGAGCCGATCGCAGGCTCGCTTGGTGTTACAGAAAACCATTGTGCGGTCGGCTGCATTCACGATGGAGGCCACGACTTTGTTGCGATCCATCTCGTGAACGGTGATGAAACGGTGGCTCATCTCCTCGACGGTGACCTCGCGGGCCTCAACTTCGTGGCGGACCGGATCTTCTTGGTAGCGCCGAACCAACGAATCGACGGCCCCATCGAGCGTGGCCGAGAACAACAGCGTCTGATGCTCACCTTCGACTCGCCGCAGGATCCACTCGACCTGGGGAAGAAATCCCATGTCGGCCATTCGATCGGCCTCGTCGATAACCACGCAGTTCACGTCGGCAACCGAAAGCTCTCCCCGCTCCAACAAGTCGATCATGCGGCCGGGGGTGGCGACAATCATCTGCACACCCTTCTTCAGCTGCTTGATCTGCTTGTCGATGTCGGACCCACCGTAAACAGCCATCGCTCGGAGGTTCTTGACCTTCATCAGCGGCTCGAGTTCACCGAGCACCTGGGTGGCCAGTTCCCGGGTTGGAACAAGGATGAGGGCGGCGACGGACTTGCCGGCCGAGGAGTCGAGACGTTGAACGGCCGGAAGGCCGAAGGCAAGGGTCTTGCCTGATCCCGTCTTGGCCTTGCCACAGACATCCAAACCCTTCAACGCGTCGGGAATGGTGAGTTCCTGGATTGGGAAAGCGGTGGAAATGCCTTTAGCGGCTAGAGCGTCGACTAGTTCGTCCGCAACGCCCAGCTCAGCAAAAGTAGTACTCAATTTGGGTTTCGCCATCACTTTCTAACCCGGCTTCTTCCACCGAGGGTAGCCATTGCTGGATCGGGCAACACGAGACGATCTGACATCGCCATACAAGCGTTTTCGGGCGGCGTGGCCCGATGAACCAACCAGGACAACATAGCAGGCGCCGGGCCTGAGCCGAGTGACCGAGGCCATCATGTCATGCAGAAAACCAGCTGAAATAGTAGGAATAGTCCTTTCGACATGGTGCCGTGGCAACCAGCCCAAGCCGTTACTCTTGGCAGGTATGAGCGCTCTTGAGTTGGTCGATCATTGGCCGGTGACCACGGTGGCGGCAGGCTGGCTACGAGCCGACGGGCGGTCAGAGACCGCCGGCGACGTGAGCCGCGTGTTCCCCTTGGCTTCGATTACCAAAGCGCTGTTCGCCTATGCAGTATTGGTTGCCGTCGAGGAGGGGTCACTGTCGCTCGATCAACCAGCGGGCCCCGAGGGATCGACCGTCGCCCACCTGCTGTCCCACTCCTCCGGCCTCGCCCCGGAAGCTGACACATCCGTCGGCTCGAGCTTTGCGGCGGTCGGCTCCCGTCGGATCTACTCCAACCAGGGTTTCGAGGTCTTGGCTTCGACTCTTGAAGCGTCAACCGGAATCGATGCGGCCACCTATCTACGTTTGGCCGTTTGTGAGCCTCTTGGTATGGCGGCGACCGAACTTCGCGGATCAGCTGCGCACTCCGCCGTAAGTACCGTTGGCGACCTCTTGGCCTTCTGCCAGGAGCTGTTTGAACCGCAGCTCATTCATCGGTCGACGCTCGCCCAGGCGACCACACCTTTTCTTGGAGACCTCAGCGGAGTGCTGCCCGGGTTCGGGCGCCAAGAACGCAACACGTGGGGGCTTGGGTTCGAGATTCGGGGTCTCAAGGAGCCTCACTGGACAGGCCGAAACAACGCAGCCACAACCTACGGACACTTCGGAGCGTCTGGCACGTTCCTCTGGCACGATCCGGATCATGGGCTGGCCTGTGTGGCCTTGACCGACCGCCAGTTTGGACCCTGGGCTGCCGAGGTTTGGCCCGAGCTGAGCGACGCCGTATTACGCGAGGCGGCGCAGCAGGCCTAACCGACGGCCAAAAACATCCGACTGGAGCAGCACTATGCTTCGCCCCCAGACCGAACGCGCCGACGCGGTTGCCCTCGCAGCTCTTCGCGACGCCGGTCTTCAGGTGGCTGAGCCGCTCCGGCACGCGTCAAGCACCAACAACCTGGTGTTTCTCAGTGGCGAGAACATTGTTCGAATCAATCGGGGTGACAACGACCGCCTGTTGCGAGAGGCTGAACTCTGCGCCGTCCTACCGAATCTAAGGTGGACGCCGGAGGTGGTGGCTTCGGGATCGGTTGATGGGGCCACGTACCTGATCGTCCGCCGCAAACGCGGTTCCACGTTGGCGCGATGGTGGTCGGGAATGCGGGCGTCACAGCGCCAGGATGCGGTTGAGCAGCTGGCCGGCTGCATGCGGGCCATCCACTTCACCGAGGTTCCCATAGGTCTGGCCCCGCTGAAGAAGACGCCGCAGTTGATTGGTTCACCGGAGAACCCGATGCTGCCGGTGCTTCACGGGCTACAGCAGCTGCGAAACAACCGATACGTCGACAGCGCGACGATTGACGATCTCTCCGGCAAGGTGTCGTCGCTGGCCAAGGTTCTCGATGACTTCACCGCATCCCGAGTGATCCATGGGGATCTGACCTTCGAGAACGTCTTGTGGGACGGATCGCAGATTACGGCGATCCTCGATTTCGAGTGGGCAAGGGGCGGTCCGCGGGATCTGGACCTCGACGTCTTGCTGCGCTTCGTCCAGTGGCCCCACCTTCACGTTGATCCAGCCATCGCCGCCCAGACGATGCCGTCAGACTACGCCGATGTTCCCCGCTGGATGGCCAACGCCTACCCGGAGCTGTTCTCTCCTCGCCACCTTCGGCAACGGTTGGCGCTTTTCGCCATCGCCTTCGAGCTGCGGGCGACATTGAACAACCCACCCAACCAGAAGGTCGAGGACCTCGGCCCCCTGCACCCGTATGCTCGGCTTCTGGATGCGGCGGAAACGGGCGGCCCGGGTGCGCGTCTCGTCCGCTCCATCGTCGATAACACCGCCGGGCGACGTTGATCGCAGGCATCGACCCCTAACCCGGCCGGACAGCAACTAGATTGAGTAACCGTGACTTCGCAATCGAAACAGACCACCGACAAAGCCGACGCTGCATCCGACGATCTGACTGAGGCCTGGATCGTCGAACCCGTAGGTCCACTCGTCGGCGACGTGGCCGTCAAAGGCTCAAAGAACGCCGTCACCAAACACCTGGTCGCCGCCCTTCTCGCCGATTCCCCCTCCACGGTCCGGAACTGCCCCGCAGTCGGCGATGTCGACATCACCGTGCAAATGCTCGAGGCACTAGGTTGCGAGGTCGAGCGTTCAAACGGCGACACGATCGTCGACTCCCGCACGCTCACCAACAGTCGGGTTCCCTTGACCTTCAGCGGCATGAACCGGATTCCCATCTTGATGTTGGGCCCCCTTCTGCATCGAGTTGGCGAAGCGTTTGTTCCGCTGGTCGGCGGCGACGATATTGGAGCTCGGCCACTGGACTTCCACGTTGACGCACTCCGAAAGATGGGCGCCGAGCTCGAGATCACCTCCGAGGGACTCGAAGCCAAGGCCAGTCGACTCAAGGGCGCTCACATCGAACTCCCCTATCCTTCCGTTGGCGCCACCGAGACCGTGCTGATGACGGCCGCCATGGCCGAAGGCCGCACCGTGCTCGACGGCGGCGCACTGGAGCCGGAGGTCATCGAACTGGCGTTGTTTCTGCAGCGCATGGGCGCTCACATCGAGATGCGGCCCAACCGCCGGTACGTAATCGACGGTGTGGAACGCCTGTCCGGCGCTTCCCTGAAACTCCAGGGCGACCGTATCGAAGCGTTCTCCTACCTCGTCGCCGGCTTGATCACCGGTGGTGAAGTCACCGTTCACGGACTCACCCAAGACCGTCTCGTCACCGCGATCTCCACCCTTTCCCGGATGGGCGCCACGTTTGAGATCACCGACTCGTCGGTATCAGCTCGAGCCGATCATCTCACGGCCGCTGCTGTGGAGACCGACACCCACCCCGGGTTCATGACCGACTGGCAGTCGCCCATGGTCGCTCTGTTCACTCAGTGTGATGGGCTGTCAGTGATGTACGAAACCGTGTATGAGAATCGATTCACCTACGTGCCCGCGCTGAACAAGATGGGTGCCCAGATTCAGCCCTACAACACGCCGTTGGGCAGCATCAGCGGACGATTTGTGGGTACGTCCACGCCGTGTTCGGTGGTGGTTCGGGGCAAGACCCCGCTCAAGGGCGCCGACGTTGTTGTGCCCGACATTCGAGGTGGTTTCGCCTACGTGCTGGCCGCAGCCGCCGCCGACGGTCGCACCACGATTACCAACACCCATCACCTCGATCGCGGATACAACACTCCCATTGCCAACTTCAAGTCACTTGGCCTGAACATTGAGCGGGCCATGGTGCCCAAACCGCCGGAGATGGCTTATCAGTCGTCTTAGGCCCTAGGCCGAGCTGGAAGCGTCGACATCGGCGTCGGCGCCAGGCTCGGCCTCACTGTCAACACGGCCGCGGTCGGCCCAGAACGACGGCCGGGCATTTCGATAGGCAAGAATCAGGGCCAGAACACTGGCTGCGATCGCGATACCGCTCACCCAGTGATTGACTCTGATGCCGAGAATCTCGGTGGCAGCGTCGATTCGGACGGACTCAACGAGAAATCGGCCTATCCCGTAGCCGGCAACGTATAAGGGAAGGATCATGCCCCGCTTGAGCACACCCCGGCGATCGATCCAGATCAGGAAACCGGCGAGCAGAAGATTCCAGGTGGCCTCATAGAGAAACGCCGGATGGAATGTCGGTTCGTTGATGAACTCAGCCGGACGGTGAGCCTCGTCGATCTCAACCGCCCAGGGCAGATCCGACGGTCCACCAAAGATCTCCTGATTGAACCAATTGCCGAGACGGCCAATGGCTTGGGCCACCGGGATGCCGGGGATGGCGGCGTCGATCAGGTTGGGCAAGTCGTTGTCGGAGCCCTTCAACCGGCGCCGAGCCACGAGATAGCCGACGCCGATTCCGCCGATGAGGCCGCCGGGGATTCCCAGGCCGCCTTCCCAGATCTTGAGCCAGTCCTCGATCGGGCGCCAGTCGGTGATCACGTGGTAGATCCGGGCGCCGATTACACCCGCCGGCACCGCCCATTTGGCGATCTCGGGAATGTCGTCGGGGTGGCCGCCCCTTCGAGTCCAGCGCTTCTGAGCCATCACCACGGCGGCGACGACACCTAGGCCGATGCAGAGCCCGTAGTAGTTGAATGACAACGGCCCGATGTCGAGACCTGTCGACGACGGGCTCGGAATCGAGGCAACGGGGCCGGCCAGCGCCGTTAGCAGGTTGTAGGTCATGTCTCCTCCTGGCGAGTTCGCGACCCTACGCGAGTTGCTCCGGGCTTAGGGCAAAGAGATCGGTGGCTCCTGCGGTGACGGCACCTTCCAGCGCCGCCGCTTGCGGTAGCAGCTGTTCACCAAAGAACTTGGCCGACACAAGACGGGCGGAGCGAAAGTCCCCGTCGTCGAGCCGGTCCGCGGCCAGCGCCGCTTTGGCGACCAAGCCGCCACAAACCACCGTGGCCAACATCCGCAGGTAGGGCGATGAAGCGGCAAGAGCCTGATTCGGGTCGGACATGCCGTGCTCGACAATCCACTGCGTGGCTCGACGCACGGCAGCAACACCATCCTCCAAGTTGGTGGCGAAAACGGCCATGTCACTCATCTGCCCAAGTTCCTTGGCCCGTTCGGCGATCATGTCCAGTTGTTCAGCGACAACCGCTCCGCCTCGCATCGGCAGTTTTCGGCCAACGAGGTCGGCGGCTTGGATTCCGTTGGTGCCCTCGTAGATGGCAGCGATTCGAATGTCTCGGTAGTGCTGAGCCACACCGGTCTCTTCGATGAACCCCATCCCACCGTGGACTTGCACGGCGAGAGACGTCATCTCGTTGCCCAGATCGGTGCAGAGCGACTTCGACAGAGGAATAAGTAGGTCGGCCCACTCCTGCTGCCGTTCCCGTTCCTCGACGTCGACGAGACCAACGGCACGGTCGAGAGCCGCGGCGTTTTCGTAAAGCAGGTACCGCATGGCGTCGATCCACGACCGCTGGGTCATCAGCATGCGACGCACGTCGGCATGATCGATAATGGGGCTCTTGGTACCTTTCTCAGCACCGATGGCAGTCCCCTGAATTCGCTCCTGGGCGTAGTCCAGAGCCTGCTGGTAGGCCCGCTCGGCCAAGGCCAGTCCCTGAAGCCCAACGGAAAGGCGGGCGTTGTTCATCATCGTGAACATGTTGCGCATCCCGGAACCCTCCTCACCGATCAGCCAGCCGATGGCTCCATCGTTGTCGCCAAAGCTGAGCACACAGGTGGGGCTGGCATGGATTCCGAGTTTGTGTTCAATCGAGACGCACGACACGTCGTTGCGCTCGCCGGATGTTCCGTCGGCGTTGAGCAGAAACTTGGGCACCAAGAACATCGAGATGCCGCGGGTGCCGGGTTTCGCCCCCGGGGTCCGCGCCAGCACCAGATGGATGATGTTGTCGGCCATGTCGTGTTCGCCGTAGGTGATGAAGATCTTCTGACCCGAAATCCGGTAACTTCCATCACCCACCGGCTCGGCTTTCGTGGTCAACGCGCCAACGTCGGAGCCGGCCTGAGGCTCGGTCAAATTCATGGTGCCCGTCCACTCGCCGGTGAGCATCCTCGGCAGGTAGGCCTGCCGTTGTTCTTCTGAACCGTGATGCATGATGGCGTCGATTGCGCCCTGCGTTAAAAGCGGGCACAGAGCAAACGACATCGATGCGCTGGTGAGCATCTCCTGGATGGCTATGGCGGTGATCCACGGAAATCCGCCGCCGCCATATTCGGGGTCGAATGGCACGGCGCCGAATCCGGAGGCTACAAACTGCTCATAGGCGGCTTTGAAGCTTGGCGGAACCGAAACTTCGCCGTCGTTCCACTGAGCTCCGATCTGGTCACCCTCGCTGTTTATCGGAGCGATTACCTCGCTAATAAACCGCCCGACCTCGGCGATCACCATCGACATGGTCTCGCTGTCGAGGTCGGAGAACTTCCCTTCGCTGACCAGCTCGTCAACATCAACCACGTGTTGCATGACGAAGTCGATGTCTTTCACAGGTGGCGAATACTCGGCCATGGTTCTTGAACACCTCCGGTGGGGTTGGTTGTTCCCCAGCCTATTGGCCGTTGCCCGGTCGGGAGGGGTCGGGCCGCATTAGCGACCCTGGTTCGCCATGTGGGAACAGATGAGTACGCTTTGGGCCATGGCAGCCACCCGTCCCCACCTGGTCGAGCTCGGAGTGGGCACCTATGCCTTCATCCATCCCGACCCGAAGTTCGGAAACTCCAACGTCGGACTCGTGATTGACGCCGACGGCTTAACGGTAATCGATACCGCAGCCACGGGGGCGCAAGCGGCAATCATCGCCGAAGAGATCGCTGCCCTCACGAGCGAGCTGGCCATTCCCATCCGACGGATCGCGCTCTCCTCAAGCCGGGTGGCTTTCAGCGGTGGAAGCCAACAGTTCTGGTCGGCCGCGTTTTATGGAACCGATGTGACCAGCCATCAACTCGACCAGCCGGCCAGTCCCGACGTCTTTCGTCGTTTGCTGCCCGAGCTGGCCGATGCCTACGACGATGAGTTCACAACCAGGCCGATCACCCATGTGGTCACCGAGACCGTGCAGCTCACGCCGGCCATCACGGCCGTTCCCCTACCTGGCGAGTCGGCTCAAAACCTTGTGTTGATGGTGGAGTCGGCCAACGTCGTGTTTGCCGGGGCGTTGGCCAGCTTCGGCGTCACTCCTCTTGCTTTCGACGGCTACCCGCAGGATTGGATCGAAACGCTTGATCAGCTGATTGAGACCACAATGACCGTCGTTCCAGGGCATGGGCCTGTCGGTGGAACAGCCGATCTCGCCGATCTGCGATCGTACTTGCAGGCGTGCTCGGACGCCCGGGCGTCGTCGTCGGCGGCGCAACCGGGCGCGACGGCGCTGCCATCCGGACCGTGGGACCGCTGGACCGATCGCAGGTTCGATGTGGTGAACGTCGAGCGAGCTCACCTGCTTTCAGATGGGCGCGACGAAGTACCGCCGGCGATGTTTCAGCTATTGGGGCTTGGCGGCTAGAGAATCCAGCCGACTTAAGCCAGTTGGGCCTCGACCTGGTCCATGGCGTCTTCCTCGCTCACGTCGAGGGCGAACGAGAGCTCCGACACCAACACCTTGCGGGCCCGGGTGTACATGCTCTTCTCACCGGCGGAAAGACCCTTCGACTTCTCGCGCAACGCCAGGTTTCTGACCACTTCGGCCACCTGGTAGACGTCGCCCGACTTGAGCTTCTCCTGGTGATTCTTGAACCGACGGCTCCAGTTGGCCGGCTCCCGAACATCTTTCATGCTCAACAGTTCAAACAGTTCTTTGACGTCGGACTCGCTGATCGGCATCCGCATGCCGACTTCCTCGACCATGTCGACCGGAACCCGCACAGTCAAGTTGTCGTGAACGGCTTGAAGCACGAAGTACTTCTTTTTCTCACCGTTGATTTCACGGGTTTCGGTGTCCATGATCACCGCAGCACCGTGGTGAGGGTAGACGACTCGGTCACCCGACTTGAAGGTTGGCATGTATCTCCTCGGACCAGCTGAGACCTATGACTCCAGGATGGCGTTTTTCCTAGAGAATCACACTCAAAAATCCGGCAATCGTACTCAAAACCATCGCCGCAACCGCAAATACGACAATCCAGAACATCACCGGTCGACGCTTCCGCATTGAAGGGAGGTCGGGTGGCGCTGAAGGCTCACGTTTCTGAGGGCCTCCACCTACCCGGCTGCCCGATGTTGGACGAGTCATTATCTACTCCTCATCTGGTTGTCCAGAGGCGGCTGATGCATTCCAACAACAGCCTACTTCGGCACAACGATCGAACCGGCCAGTCGGTCCCACGGTGTCTGTCGACTACCACCGCTGAACAACGCGACGAAGCCGAAGACCACGGCACCAAGAATAATCGGCCAGGCCAAGGCCTCCATGAGGAGACTCCACCCGCCGGCGATCCAGACGAGGCCCACGAGGCCCAGGACCATGGATCGGCGAACGACCGCCTGATTCGCGAGCGGAGAACCGTCTTCTCCGGTCACGACAAGGTTGAGTGTCATCTTGCCGAGGGTGGCTCCCCACCGAACGACCATCAAGGTCTCATAGAGCAATACCGTGAGAACGGTGATGACACGAATGAACATGCCGGCACGGCGTTCTTCGTCGGTCAGACCGGCGATGACTTCACCGATCATCGTGAACGCAACGGCCCAGATCAACCAGTCGATGATGCGGGCGCCAATGCGAGGCATCGGAACGGCCGATCTGACCACATCATCGGCGACCTCCGATCCCGGTACCGGCTGTGGTGCGCCAACCCAGGCCGTGCCGTCCCAGTACCGCTGGGTGGAAGGGGGGTCGCCGTGAGCGTAGTACCAGCCGGGAGGTTGTTGACCTTCGCTGTGGACCATGACCTTGAGACGTACCCTCTCCTCGTTTTGCGGCCACATATCGTTAAAGGCCGAATCAAACTATAGCTGACCCTCCGGCTACCAACATTAGCCAAGGCCTCATTCAACGATCCCGCCGCCTGAGACTCCAGGCGGGGCCCAAGGTTCCACCTCAAGGAGTCATTAGGTAGTTGCACCGGGGCGAATCCCTGGGCCTGCAGCAGAGGCCTACGATGATGCTCGCAGGACGGCATCAGATACGGCTTCACCACAGTGAACCAACCACCTTCATGCCGAGCAATAGTTGACCGATGGATACCCTAGGGTGTGTCTGCCCGTTGCCTGCGGCGAAGAACCGAAGGCCTTCAAAGCCTCATTGGAACGGAGAGAAATGGAACGAACCGTCCTCGTGACCGGCGGAGCCGGCTACATCGGTAGCCACACCGTGATCTCGCTCTTGGAGCGCGGCCATCAGGTGGTGATCGCCGACAACCTGTCGAACAGCTCGATCAAGGCCATCGATGCGATCCGGGACGTTTCCGGCGCCGATGTGGTATTCCATGAAGTCGATCTCACCGACGAAGAAGCCCTCGCCGCCGTCTTCGTTCAACACGCCATCGACTCCGTGATCCACTTCGCCGGCCTCAAAGCCGTTGGCGAATCGGTTGAGGTCCCACTCTCCTACTACCGCACAAACCTAACCTCAACGATGAACCTGCTTTCGCAGATGCAGGCCAATGACGTCTGGGACCTGGTGTTCTCCTCGTCGGCCACCGTCTATGGGGTGCCTGAAGTGCTTCCCTTGGTTGAGGAGGCATCCACCGGAGCCACGAACCCGTACGGCCGCACCAAGCTGATGATCGAAGAGATTTGTCGTGATGTTGCCGCCTCCGATCCCCGGTGGCGAATCAGCTTGCTTCGGTACTTCAATCCAATCGGTGCCCATCCAAGCGGCGAGTTGGGTGAGGATCCCAAGGGAATCCCCAACAACCTTGTGCCCTACGTGATGCAGGTGGCCGTCGGCCGACGGGAGAAAGTGCAGGTCTTCGGAGACGATTGGGATACCCCGGACGGATCCGGAGTTCGTGACTACATCCATGTGCTCGACCTTGCTGCCGGCCATCTTGCGGCGTTGGAGCACCTCGACGACGGCTGCGAGGCCTACAACCTGGGCACCGGCACCGGATACTCGGTGCTCGACATCATCAAGACAACCGAGAACGTGAGCGGCCAGGCTGTGCCGTTCGAGATCGTCGGTCGACGCGACGGCGACATCGCCACGTCACTGGCCGATCCCGCCAAGGCCAAGGAAATGCTCGACTGGAGGGCCGACCGAAGCCTTGACGTCATGTTGCGTGACGCCTGGAACTGGCAGTCGAAACATCCAAACGGCTTCGAGGACGAACCGACCGATTAGATCATGAAGTGGAATCGCCCGGTAGGGCAGCCACAGCCTCCAGGAACAGACCCCGGGCGGTGTGATTGTCGATTGTGTGACCGTGGTCGACGTTACCTCCGGCAGGCGCTCCAGGGCGCTGGTCGACAATCGTCATTCCTCGTGTTAGGTGTCCGTTCAACTCGACGTCGACGTGGCGCCTTGTGTGTTGAATGAGCTCCGGATGGGTAACGGCCAGAACGGCGCAGGGATCATGCATCCCTCCCTGGCGGGGAACGCCCCGCTGTTCGGCCTTGTCCAGGTAGGACCCGATGAGGTCGCCCAGCATTTTGGCTCCTGGCGTTTGAACGGCGCGCAGATCGTCGACCATCGAATCGTCCACCACAAACTGGTGCGTCAGATCAAGGCCGGCCATAAGCACCCGAGCGCCACAGTCGACCACCACCTTCACAGCCTCGGGATCGACCATGGCGTTGAACTCGGCGGTCGGCGTTCGATTCCCGTTGCCGGCCGAACCGCCCATGAAGCTGATTCCGGCCAATCGACCAACCAGATCCGGTGCTTGACGGAGCATTACGGCAACATTGGTCAGGGGTCCGGTGGGAATCAACCACAGGCCTTCCTCGGCCCGGATCGTCTCGATGAGATACTCGATCGCCCCGACCGACGACGCCTCACGGGACAGCTCGGGAAGTTCAGGCCCGGAGAAGCCGGAGACCCCATGGATCTCAGGGGCGTGCAATGGCTCGGCCACCATCGGCCGGTCACAGCCGGCGTAGACCTCAACGTCGAGGCCGAACACCTGGGCCGACAACAAGGCGTTCCTGGTCACATCGGCCAATGGCGCATTGCCACCGACAGTTGTGATGCCGACAAGATCGCCGAAGTGCGCGGCCACCGCCAATGCGGCCGCATCATCATGGCCCGGGTCACAGTCGAGCAGGATGCGTGGGCGTGGGGACGCTTGCGTCGAGTCTCGTTGCGGGGAGGCCACCTTCTACCCGTCGCCCTTGAGCTGGTCGAAGATGTCTTTACATTCCGGACAGACGGGAAACTTTTTCGGATCTCGGCTTGGCACCCACTTCTTGCCACAAAGCGCAACCAGCGGCGTGCCTTCAATCGCGCTTGGCATGATCTGGTTCTTCCTCACGTAATGGGAGAACCGTTCATGGTCTCCATCCTCCAGCAAGGGGTCATCGAGGCGAGGATCGATAATCTCCTCCACGATTGGCTCGTTCACGATGGGGGCAACATCAACATCGGACATTCACTCATTGTGCCCGCTACGGAACGGGACGGCATCCGCGTAACACCTAATCAGCGAAGCGCAGCACCTACACTGGGCCACTTCCCAGTTTGACCTAACCGCATGATTCACGTTTGGTGAATCCTGGAGGCTGCATTCCGATGCTTGAAGCAAAGACCGAGGCACCTGACTTCACCGCCCTGGACCACGACGGCAATTCCGTTACCTTGTCGTCGTTCCGCGGCCAGTACGTGCTCGTCTGGTGGTATCCCAAAGCCTCGACTCCCGGTTGAACGCTTCAAGGACAAGGCCTGCGTGATCAGGCCGAGAAGTTCGCCGAAGCCGGCTGCGCAATTCTGGGAATCTCCTTCGACACCCCCGAGGACAATCTCGCCTTCAAACAATCAGAGAATCTGCCCTTTCCGTTGTTGTCCGATCCTGACAAGGCAATCGGCACGCAATACGAGGTGCTCAGGGACCCCGACGACAAGTTCGCAAACTTCCCACAACGAATCAGCTATCTGATCGACCCGGAAGGAGTCATCGTCAAGTCCTACGAGGTGAGCGACCCGGGAGGACATGCCGCTGCCGTACTTGTCGACCTGGCCGCCGATCAGCGCTGAGGAACAGCGTCGCAACACTCAAATCAGGCAGCGTCGACATCTGCTGCAACCACCTCATCACTGTAAGCCAGGTGGGTCATGGAAACGTCGTAGTCCCCGGCAGGCACCGACTCCGGCCGGTAGTCCCCGGTGATTCCGATCAGTAGACAGTCGGATTGAAGCCGCGCGAGGAACCGGTCGTAGTAGCCCTTGCCCCGACCGAGACGACGGCCGGCGGAATCGAACGCCAGACCAGGCACCAAGACTGCTCCGATCTCTTCGTCGCGCAGTTGGCGACTATCGAGTCGCGGCTGGCTGTAGCCAAATGGATGCTGTTCCTGAGGCTCACCCCAAGGGTGCACGGTGAGAGCGAGGCTGTCGTCTGGGGTTCGGGTCACAGCGAATCGGGTTTCCGGAGAATCGTGGGCTTCCACCAACGATGCCAAATTCACCTCATCGCCCATAGCCAGGTAAACCACAATCCAACGCCCATCTGCGACATTGAACCGTAGAAACCGATCGAGTGTCTCGCAGTAGGCGTCGTGATCGATGTCAACGTTGGCCCGATCCGCTTTCGCCCGCGCTCTGGCTATCTTTTTCTGCTCATCGATGGCGAGGCCGGTAGAACCGCCCCCCGTTCCGCCGTCTGGGCCGTGGTCCGGCTCCGTCGTCGAGGTCATCGGATCACCATAATTCATCCAGCCCCGCATCCGGCGCCTGAAGCCTCCCGTCCAACAAGACCACTGCGCCAAAGAGAAACTACTGTTGACGACATGTCTGGCCAAGAGTCCTCACGCATCGAGTCCGCCACGTCACCCTCCAGGCTCCGCCGGGCGGAGCTACTGTCGGAGTTGGTGGCGATCAACAGCGTCAATCCCGATCAGGCTGGACCTAGGTCGGGACTGGGCGGAGAGGCCGAGCTGTCGAATTGGATCGCCGACCAAGCTCGCGACATGGGTGCCGACGTCCGCCTTGACGAGGTGATACCGGACCGACCGAACGTCTATTGCCTGTTCCCTGGCTCTGGTTCGGATGCTAATGGCAGTCGTAAGACGGTGTGTGTTGACGTGCACCTCGACACGGTCGGCATTGAACACATGACCGACGAGCCGTTTGATGGGCGCATCGAAGGCGGACGGGTCTACGGACGGGGAAGCGTCGACACCAAAGCCACCTTTGCGGTGGTGTTGGAGATGCTGGAGGCCCTCTCGAACGAAGGTCGGCAACTTCAGCCCAACGTCCTCCTCGTGGGCAGCATTGGCGAGGAGATGGGAGGGTTCCCCGGGGCGTTCGCGCTCCAGGAACGGTTCAAGGAGAAGGCGCTTCCCGTAGACCAGATCGTGGTGGCAGAGCCGACGATGTGTTCACCGGTTTACGGCCACAAGGGAGGTCTCGGCCTACAGGTTGATATCCGGGGAACCGCCGCCCACTCGTCCAAACCTCACCTCGGTTGTAATGCCATTGTCGCCGCTGGTCGTGTGGTGGAGGCTCTTGAAGCCGAACATCAGCGTCTTGTGGCCGGGAATGCTCCGACCGAAGTTGGCACAGGGACCTTGGCGGTCACCGAGATTCAAGGTGGGCTGGCCCGAAACATCATCCCCGATAACTGCTTTATCTACGGTGATCGCCGAGTGGCACCAGGCGAAGATGTCGCAGCGATATTCGAGAGGCTCCGATTACTCGTAACCGATGCAGCCGCCCCGGCCGAAGTCGATGTCTCGATGAGTTATGACCGGGTCATGCCGGGCTTCTATCGCCCCGCCGACGAGGGTTTGGTGCGAGAACTGGCCGAAATCAGCGGGAAGCCCGCTGACATCGCCAGCTACGGCACAAACGCGCTGGCCTACAACGAACTCGAAGCCGACATCGTCGTGTTCGGCCCCGGCTCAATCGATCAAGCTCACAAGGCTGTGGAGTGGGTCGACATCGATCAGCTCGATATTGCCGGGTCGATCTACCGACAGTGGCTAACCGCCCACAGCGGGTAGGAGGTTCGGCCACCGTCGGTGGTGGGACCACGCTCACGGGCGGGATTCGCACGAATCTAGGGCAATTTTGGCGAATCAGAGACCCCGTATTCGGGCGATAGATGGCTCGACAAGCGGCCATTGTGATGCTGGGCTATTTATCCCGCAGGGCTCCATCGAGCGGACTATTCGGGTAAAACACTGTTGGGGATTCTGTGTGGAGACCTAGCCGAGACCAGACCTGAATGTACTTGCAACGACCCGAAGAGCCGAGCGGTCGCCGTCGGTTCATACTCGCCCTGTCGCTGTCGACATCGATGGCTGTGATAGTCGCGGCTCCGCTCGCATTCAGGGCGGCTGCGGTCGACACTTCGATCGGCAATGACGACATTGAGATCTCGCAAACAACCCCGTCGTCCTCTTCCACTACGACCACCAGCCCCGACGGCCCGGAAATCGGGCCTAACGTAACGTCCATCGAGGCCAAGCTCCCCATCGGTCCAGGGTCGGCCGACGATATTCCTGCGCCTACGAGCCCGACCACGGCGGCACCGCGGCCTCGGCCAACGGTAACCACCACGTCGACCACTCTCGAAACCACGACCACCGACGACACGACCAGCACCACCGAAGACGGAACCACGAGCTCAACGGAGACAACCGTTGACTCAACCAGTTCCACCTCGTCCACGTCCACAAGTTCATCGACGACGTCAACCACTCCCCCCGAGTCGGCCGGCGACTAGAGGCTTCGGCCGTTCGCCTAAGGCGAACCTACAGACCCGGCTCGAGTAAGCCGAGTTTGTGTTTGAGGTGGAGGATTCGGGCCACCGACTCATCGAGTCGCTCAGCCGAGAGGTCTTCGCTACGCACCGCGTCTAGAAGAGCATCGTAGGCCGAGGCCAGATCGGGTGGAACCAACAAGATGTCGGCACCGGCCTGAATAGCGCTGACGGCCAACGCCCCTTCGTCGTATTGCCCGACCGCGCCCATGTTCAGGGCATCGGTCATCACAACACCGTTGAAACCGAGTTCGTCACGGAGTAGCTCGTCGATGATGGGCTTCGAAAACGTAGCGGGCGCGCCCGTGTCGTCCAGTCCGGGTACCGCCAGGTGGCCGACCACCACGATGGCCACATCCCGATCGATTGCGGCGTCGAAAGGAATCCGTTCCCGCCCGTCCCACTGTTCACGTGTAACGTCGAGCTCCGGCAGCCTCAGGTGGCTGTCGGTACTGGTGGCTCCGTGACCCGGCCAGTGTTTTACCGCTGCGGCTACACCGGCCTGCTGAAGCCCTGAGATCGAACCGCTCACCATCTCGGCCACGACCTCAGGGTCGTCGCCATAGGACCGGTCACCGATAAAACCGGGATTACCGGGTAAGACCACATCGGCAACGGGCGCCAGCACCACATTGACCCCTTGCCGCTGAAGCTGTTGGCCTGTTACATAGCCAGCCTCGGTGACGTCGTCAATATCACCGGCGAGGTCAGCGGCTGATGGGTACACGGTCACCTGATCGGTTATGCGATTAACGCGGCCTCCCTCTTGGTCGACAGCGACCAACAGTCCAAGCCCCGAGCTTGAAACTGCCGCTTCCTGCAGTTCTTCGGACAACACACGAACCTGTTCCGCCGATTCGATGTTGCTTTCCAAATAGAGCACGCCACCAAGGTTGTAGTCGGCGACGATCTCGTTGGGGTTGTCGCGCTTTGCAATTTGCTGATTGAGTTGGGCATCGGAGCGTGTAGACGCCACCGCGTCAGTGCCGGCCAGCACGGGCATCAGCAGCTGGCCGACCTTTTGCTCAACGGTGAGCCCGGCCAAGACCTCGTCAACAGATGCCTGCAGATCGGGTTCGGGTTCGGTCGCTTCAACAACACTGGCCACCGTCGCCGATTGCGGAACCGTGGTGGTCTCCCCGGCCGGGTCGGCCTGGGCGGAATCAGTGCCGGAACCGCAGCCTGAAAGGGCGGCGATACACACGAGCGCAGCCGCGCCCGGCACCGCTATCTTGCTCACCCGATTCGATCTCACGATTATTTCCGGACCCTACCTTGAATGTCACGCACCCGCTGTTTGATCCAAAGCCGTCGGCGGGGATCCCACTCCTCCGAGCGTACGATTGCCAGATCGAAACCGGGGGTCATTCACCAAATTTTTTCCCAATCGGTGTGCGCTAGCCTGTTGGCGTGGCCAAGACCGATTGGAACCCGATTCTTCGCGGCGAATTCGCCAAACCCTACTGGCCCGAACTGCAGCAGTTCGTACACGATGAACGCAGCAAGTACCCGGTTTATCCGCCTCACGAGGAGGTCTTTGCCGCGCTCCACCACACCCCGTTTGAGTCGGTCAAGGTTCTGATTGTCGGACAAGATCCGTATCACGGCCCAGGGCAAGCCCACGGGCTCTGTTTCTCGGTGCGACCCGGCGTCGCTCCCCCTCCGTCGCTTGTGAACATCTTCATCGAACTCGAAAATGACCTAGGAATAGCCCGCCCCAATCACGGTTCGCTGATCCAGTGGGCCGAACAGGGGGTTCTTCTTCTCAACACCACGCTCACCGTCCGCGGCTCAAAAGCCGCATCGCACCAAGGCAAAGGCTGGGAAGTCTTCACCGATGAGGTGATCAAGGCCGTTGCCGCCAAGCCTGAGCCGGTGGCGTTTGTGCTCTGGGGAGCCTCAGCGCGGAAGAAGAAGGCGCTGATCGACACGAGCCGCCACATCATCGTGGAGTCGCCACACCCTTCACCTCTATCGGCCCATCGGGGGTTCTTCGGTTCGCGCCCGTTTTCACGGATCAATCATGCGTTAACCGAAGCGGGCCGTGAGCCGATCGATTGGACGATCGACGATCTAGACCAGACCTGACGCCTCCAACCCCGCACCGCTGCAGTCAGTACACAACGATCAATACATTGAGCCGGTGGATTCGCCCCCGGCGTCACCGCGTGCCACGGCCAGCGCATTCCGGGCCCCGGCGAGTTGCGCCAGCATGTTGCTGGTGGCAGTAATCATCCGAAAGCCTTGGGCTTGCCGATGCTGAACCATGTCGGGAATCGTGTGAATTCCGGGCGTCACCCCTCGAGCCGTACTGACCTCGACGATCTTGGCCAATGCCTCCTGGTAGACGGCCGAGTCAGGATGATCAGTGGCCGGCGAAAGGCCATAGCTGATCGACAGGTCGGCCGGACCCACATAGACCGCGTCGATTCCCTCGACGTCGAGGATGTCTTCCAGGTTTTCCACCGCCTGTTTCGTCTCGATCATCGGGATGCAGGCCAAGTGTGAGTTGGCGTCGCGGTGATAGTCCCCGCCGAGAGCAGCGGCTGCTCGAGCGGGGCCCCAGCTACGGGACCCACGGGGAGCGTAGCGGCAGGCGGCAACCGCTCTCTCCGCTTCCTCGGGCGTGTTGACCATGGGAATGATCACTCCCATCGTTCCGGCGTCGAGCACCTTCCCGATGATGCCCGGTTCGTTCCAGGGCACTCGGGCCAACGGCATGCAGCTCGATCGATTGAGTGCTTGGAGGCCCGGCGTCACGGCCGAGTAGTCGATGAGTCCATGCTGCAGATCAAAACAGATGTAGTCGTAGCCGATGTTGCCCACCGGTTCCAGGGCTGCGGCATCAGCAGTGGAGATCCAGAGTCCGATCGTGGTCTGACCTTCATTCCAAGACTTCTTCAGCGTGTTCTCAATCACAGTGGCCAACCTACCGTGCCGGGCCACCTGAGTCCGCATTGTCGCTGAAGATCTGAGCGCTCTGCGATGCGACCCGTCAGGTTCCGAGTTGGAAGTCGTTCGAGCGACGAAACATGCGGGCGAGGGCCGGGCGAAGTCTTGGAACCGGGAGCCGCACCAAGGCAAGCAGGATCGGGTAGATCTCGAGCCGCCCTAGGAACATGTTTACGATGCAGACAAGTCGGGCGAATGTGGACAGCCCGGCGAAGTCGCCTCGTGGACCGACCTCGGCGAGGCCAGGACCGACGTTTCCGATGGTGGTTGCCGAGGCCGAGAACGCGGTCACGATGTCTTCACCGGTAAGGGCGATAAGGACCCCTCCCCCGCCAAAGGCGGCGAGCACCAGAATCAGGAAGCCCACCACACGATCGACAACCCGGTCGTCGATGAGCCCGGAGCCGACCCGCACCGGACGCACCAGGTTTGGGTGCAACTGGGCGAGCGTCTCCCGGTGAGCCAAGCTGGCCACGGCGAGAACACGAACAAGCTTCACGCCTCCGGCGGTGGAACCGGCCATGGCTCCGACCGGCATCAAGATCAGCAACACCGCCTGGGCCGCCGGAGCCCACTCCCCAACAAAGTCAGCCGTCCCGTAGCCGGTTGTCGAGACGATCGAGGCCACCGTGAAAAGAGCGCTGCGGAAACCGACCAGTGTCCGGTGTTCGGCACCGGCGGCGAAAAAGACCAACAGAGTGGCAAGCGACACCATGGCCACGTAAAGACGGAACTCAACCGAGCGCAGAAGCGGCCCCGGTTTGCCCCGCACCAGCCTGTACAGGAGCGTGAAACTGCTCCCCGCTGTGAACATGGCAAGAATCGCCACCCATTCAACGGCAGCCGATTCGAAGTGGGCCATCGAAAGCGTGTAGCGGGAGAATCCTCCGGTGGAAACCGTGGTCAACGCGTGGCTCGACGCGTCGTAAAGGTTCATCCCGGCCGCCAGGTACCCGATGAACGTCAACACGGTGAAACCGAGGTAGAACGCCCATAGGTGCTGGGCAGTGTGGGTGACACGGGGCGTTAAACGTTCACCGGTGGGTCCGGGGGCTTCGGCTTCGAGCAAACCCATGCCCCAACTCCCGACCGATGGAAGCACCGCGACCACGAGCACGATGACGCCCATGCCACCAAGCCATTGGGTGACCGATCGCCAGAAGAGCAGGCCGACCGAAGCGTCAAAAACCGTCGGGTCGGTGCCAGCCTGCAGAACGGTCGCACCCGTTGTGGTGAATCCGGAGACCGACTCGAAAACCGCTCGTTCCAAATCCGGTATCGTGCCGGTGGCAAGATAGGGAATCGCCCCAACCGCACCCATGACCAGCCACGCCGAAGTGACTGAAACAAACACGTCGAGTCGCAGGATGCGGTCGGGCACCTGCGTGAACGTCCTCATGGCGTAGCCGATGGCGGCCGTTCCCAGCCCGAGTAGGCCGAGTATCTGCCAATCATCGGTGTTGCCGTATACCACTTCAACCAGGGCCGACAGTGTCATACCGGCACCACAAAAGGCCAGCGTCAGGCCGCAGATTTGGGCGACGAGGCTAGCCCCGGTCCGCTTGGCCATTATGCGGTGAACACTGCCTTGGCTTCAGAAAGCTCGGCGGGGCGGCCGAACAGCACAACGTGATCTCCTGCTTCAAGATCGGTGCTGCCGCGAACGATTATCGGTGGTTGTCCAGGGCGAATTACCGCGCCAAGGAGTATCCCGTCAGGCAGTTCGAGTTCCGACACCAGTGAGCCGTCGGCATCGCTGCCAAACGTTATTTCGATCTCGTCGACTTCCACATCGCCTTCGAGGAACGTGGCGACGGCGGCTCCACCCCTCAGGTGCCGGATGACGGCGTTGGCCGAGGCAGTGCGCGGGCTGAGGGCCGCATCGATACCCAAGCGACGGACGAGGGGTAGTAGAGCCAAGCGGTGGAGCACGGCGACCGTGAACGGCTTGGCCTCGGTCATCGCGAACACGCACGCCAACACGTTGGCGGAGTCTTCGCCAGTGGCCGCCACGACAACGTCCATGTCAGTGACAGACTCGTCGAGCAGCAGGTTGGTGTCGGACACGTCCCCCTGAACCACGGTCACGTGGCGGAACCGCTCGGCCAAGAATCGGGCCCTGTCGGGGTCGCGCTCGATCAGTACGACGTCGACACCTTCGTATTCGAGATGTTTCGCCACACGCCAGCCGACGGCACCACCGCCCAGAACCATTGCTTTGCGTACCCGTCGTGTCTTTACCCCCAGCAGGCCGAGAACTTCGGCGCGTGATTCGGCACGGCAGAGCAAGCGGACGTGATCACCGGGCAACAGCTGAAATTGGCCGCCGGGGATTACGGTTTCTTCGTGACGGGTAATCGCCCCACAAACAAAATCGGTTCGGTCCCGCCCAATCTGCTCAAGGGTCTTGTTGGCCAGTTCGGCGCCCTCGGCAACAACCGCCCCCAACACGACGAGTTGGCCGTCGGCCATCGGGTATACCTCTGCCGCTCCGATGGCGTGTACCAGCTCGATGATCTCGTCGGCCGTTTCGCCGTCGGGGTCGATCACAACGTCGGCGCCGACTCGGCGCAACACCTTGGTGCCGCCGGGCCCGCGCAGCTCATCCGCCTCGACGCGAACGACTGTAGTTTTCACCCCATGTTCCTTGGCCAACATGCAGGAGACGAGGTTGACTTCGTCAACTTGGGTGACGGCGGCGAGTAGCGAGGCACGTTCGACGCCGGCTTCCTTGAGGACCGAGGGATGGGTACCACTACCGTTGATGACCTGTATGTCAAGCTCGGCGGCCAACGCCGCGGCCCGACCAGTGTCGGTCTCGATTACGACTACGTCGACGCCCTCGGCGCCCAAACGTTCGGCAAGGTATCCGCCAACTTCGCCCGCTCCGACAATTACGACATGCACAGGAGCCTCAGACTAGCTGAACGTTCGGAGAAGGCGTTTCAGGAGCTGATCGAAAATTCCGGCCAACTCCTTGCCCTCGCTACCGAAAGCGTGGATCGGCGCACGTTCCCCGTGAGCGCGGTTGATTAGTACCCGATGCGGAATCTCCGGACTCCACACCGCCTTCTTGCCGACCATCTTGTAAAGCTCTTGACGGCGTTGCGCAGCGTCGTTCGACACGGCAGGAACTCGATTCAGCACGAGGCCGGCGAGATCCAGCTTGCGATTGTGATCGGTCCAGACGTCTTCGACAAGATCGAGGACGGGGCTGATTCCCTGCAACCCAAAGATCGTCGGCTCAACCACCAGGAGGGCGGCATCGGCCGCCGCCAAGCCTGAAGTGGTATTGAGCCCGAGCGATGGCGCGCAGTCAATCAGTGTTAGATCGAAGCCCTTTGTTACGCCCTCCAAGGCGCGGGTCAGACGTCCGACGGTTGTCTCACGGCGCACATCCGCCTCGCGTTGGGTCAGATCGCCGGACGCCGGCAGCAACCACACGTGTTCGCCCCAACCCGACGGCACAATCATGTTTTCAGCAGAGCCGGAGCGGTTGGCCTTGATGGCGTCTCCGGTTCCGAAGTTCTCCCGTGACGGGTCGACACCTAGCGCCCAGGTCGCATTGGCCTGCGCATCCAGGTCGACAACCAATGTTCGATGACCGGCCGCCCATGCAGCCGAAGCAAGCCCCAAAACCACCGTGGTTTTGCCAACGCCACCTTTTTGATTGAGAACAGCAACGGTCCGTGTCATACGCTCCCCTTTTTCGACCCGTCGTTAGACGCCCTTTACTTTACGAGCTGTTCATCGGTTCCCACCGGATGCTGACTACCCGCTCCAGACGCGAAATGGCATCGACCTCAGTCGATGCCATTTACCGCTTGAACCGTGTAGCTGCGACGTGCAGGTTAGAGTGCAACTCCGCCGGCGCTACGGGCCCGCTCCTGGGAACGAAGATCGATGACGTTGGCCTGCTGGCCGCCTTCGAGCATTCCGCGCAAACGGGCAATTTCAGCCTCGTGCTCATCACGTTTGCGTCGGGCAGCGGTAAGAGCACCATCGGCTCGAGCGATAAGGCTACGAAGATTGGCCAGCTCGTCGGCAACCTTCGGATCCATTGCACCTACGTGAATCGGCTGGCTGGGCGCCGGATTCGGGCCGACATAGTTCGGATCCTCGATCTCGGCGCGGAGGGCGAACAGGTCGTTGACGGCCTGGGTGCGCTGGCGCTCAATCTTGCGCCGGCTCTCGACCAGTTTCTTGGTAATGGCCTGATGGCGGCGGTCTAGCAACCACCAACCGATCATGCCGACCAACAGCCCGATCAGGATGCCTATGAAAATTTCATAACTAAACATGCGCGTGATCTCCGCCGATCCGTTCTGGTTCCTTCTGGTTCCTCGATTAAGTTTAGTCAATCAGACCGTTAAGAACCAGTGCTTCCTGCGTTCTTCTCGAACCGTCTGCGTGACTGCCCTTGTTTCAGTGGTGTTTCAGCCAGATTGCGGTGGAGTTTACCCACAGCCACCCCTGATTTCCGATTTAGGGGCGGAAGGGAGCGCAACCCAGCTGATTAACGATGTTATTAGCACGGGAGCGCTTCGTCCACCGTTTCCTTACCTATGGGTGTTAGGCCTTATGGATCGACCTCGGTTCGTCATGCTCCAGTAATCATCAGTAATCGTCGAACAGCACATCCTGAGCCGAGTCCTCTCGGCCCGCAAGCCAATGCCGGCGACACCGCAGGGCGTACGTGACCACGGCGTCAATTTCGACGCCGGCATCGCCTACAACCTTCAGATCTCCGTGGTAGACCTGCTGACCATTGACCAAACGGGCGTTGTGGGTGGCCCGGGCACCGCACCAGCAGCGGGCTTCGACCTGAAGTTCCTCACGTCGATCAGCTACTTCCATCAAGCGTTTGGTCCCGGGGAACATCTGCCCCTGAAACGACGTGAGGAGTCCGAAGGCGTACACCTCAACGTCGAGATCATCGACGACTCTGGCCAACTGGTCGATCTGACCCGGCTCGTAGAACTGGGCCTCATCACATACGACGGCGTGCAGCCCTTGACATTCCAAATGCCGTTGGTACACGAGGCGCTGTAGATCGACGGTGCCGTCGATGATGACGGCGGAGGCGGATACCCCCAGACGGCTTGAAACCACGCCTTCGTTGCGGTCGAGCTGCGTGATCAGCATGCAGTCCAGGCCGCCCTTGGTCAGGTTGTGGTGGATCTGGAGCGCCTGGGTTGACTTTCCGGAACCCATGGTTCCGTAGAAGAAACGTAGCTCGGCCATAGAACTGGGAGACGCCGATCGGATCGGGCGCCGGACCATCCTCACAAGGTAGGGAACAACAAACCGCCACACGCCGGGTGGTGGGTTCCGCCGCCGGCGGACACCAGAAAATGTAGCGGCCAAGCAACGGGTAGCAATACCCGGATGGTGCTGCCGGATGATAGTGACCGAAGGCTCAACGGTACAATCGTTGCACCGATGAAGACCCCGTCCGACCATACTTCCTCCAGCGGATCCCACACCGACGATGTGATTGAACAGGTGGAAGAGCACGAATCCGACAGCAGCGATCAGTCGGGTGACCTCGACGTCGAGTCCCGAAACGATGGTGTTCCCCCGCTGTCGGGCCTCGCCGGCTGGTTCGGGCGCCCCGTGTTCTTGGAGGCCCGCAGCCCGTTTGAGTTGAGAAGCCTCCGTCGCCATCCTCTCTGGAACGGCATCGGGGTACCCGACGGTCGAGGGGCGCCAGTGCTTGTCATACCCGGCTTCCTGGCCAGCCCAACGAGCGCCGACTCGTTGGTGGCAATTCTGCAGAAGGCCAACTGGGCGGCCGACATCGCCGGTGTGGGTCGCAACTCCGGTCCGGCCTACAGCGGCGTCGAACAAAGCGAACAAGACCTTCTGAAGCTGGTTGAGCAGCACGGCCGACCGGTCACCATCATCGGTCACTCCCGAGGAGGCCAATACGCCCGAATTCTTGCGGTGCGTCATCCCGAACTGGTCGATCAGATTGTTGCCGTTGGCGCACCGCTCCTAACCAAATATCCACGGTTCGCTCCGGTCAGGGTTCCGATCGAGATGCTGGAAATCACGTGGCGACGGGGAGCATTCGGTCCAGTCGACCCCGATCTGGAAGCCTCGATCGACCGGGAACGTTATCTACCGTTTCCCAACACCGTTGACTTCGTTTCGATCTACTCGAGGAATGACGGCATCGTTGACTGGCGTTGTTGCATCGACCCGGCGTCAACCACCGTTGAGGTGTCGGCGTCGCACACAGGCCTCATCAACAGCATCCCCGGCGTACAGGCCGTCGCCGATGCCCTCGACCGGCAGTTGCGCACGGGAAGCTCGCGCTAGCCGAACACGGGCGCATCGCTTTGGCCAGGCTCCGAAGACTAGGCCAGAAGATGCTCGATCAACACGGCGACGCCATCGTCGTCGTTGCTAGGTAACTCCACGTCTGCTATCTGCTTGATCTCCCGTGATGCGTTGCCCATAACGCAGCCGACGCCGGCCCATTGCAGCATGTCAATGTCGTTGTAGTTATCGCCGATCGCCCACACCCGATCTCGTTCAATATCGAGATCTGTAACCAGGAGATCGAGGGCCGTGGCCTTGGTGACATCGCCGGCGGCCAACTCGATGAACGGAAGTCCGGAATAAGTCGGCACGATACGACCGTCGCCTATCCGTCCAACCATCTCGTACAGGTTGGACAACCCACGATTCGTGTCGAAGACCAACACCTTCTGTAACGGGCTGCCGTGAGCAGCCACAGCACTGAACAAATCGTCGGTCGGACCAATCTTCGGCTTGTTCGGCACGACATCTTCAAATCCGGCCTCGTAGGCCAAGTCGGCGGCGAATTCAACGGCAAAGCGCACACCGGGAATGGCGGAACGTAACTCCCCCATGATGTCGAGAGCCATTTCCGTGTCGATCCAAAATCCCCGGACAAGCTCATCTCGTCTGAGATGACGGGTTACAGCGCCGTTGCTGAAGATCCAGTACTGATCGAGCTCGCTTCGTTCAATGATGTCGATCGCCACAACCTCGGGGCGGCCTGTTGACGGCACAACGTGGATTCCGGCGTCGACCGCCGCGTGTAGTGCATCAACGACTCGGTTCGACAGCGTGCCATCGCTCCGCAACATGGTGCCATCGATGTCGATGGCGAGAACGGACGGCCGGTCGGCGGATGGGAGAGGCAACACCGCCCGCTACTCGGCGCCGCTTGCGAGCGACTTGGCAGCGTAATCATTCGCTGTTGACTGCATCAGCTCCCACAAACGCTCCACGTGATGTCGTTCCGTTGCCTCAACCCCAACCGACACTCGGGCAATCCAGCGATCATCGAGCAGTGACGGTGTGAGATAGGCCTCACCGGAGGTATTGATGGCGTCGACCCACGCTCGTGTGTGATCGTTGATTTCTTCAGTCGATACCGCTCCTTCAGGAGTGTGAATCACGCAAACGGTCTGCAGTGGGACCGGGGCGACAACCTCCCAGCCCGGAGTTGCCTGAACCGCCTCGGCCAGCCAACGGGCGTTGTTGAGA
Source organism: Acidimicrobiales bacterium (assembly GCA_965216355.1). Taxonomy (GTDB): domain Bacteria; phylum Actinomycetota; class Acidimicrobiia; order Acidimicrobiales; family SZUA-35; genus JAHELU01. The sequence goes on along the minus strand of CBDCFR010000013.1, from coordinate 3,005,356 downwards.
TCTCGGCGGAGGCGTTCCTGGATGGTGGCCAACCCGTCGAGCCTGAGGTGGAACAGCGACTTCAAAGCTCGAAACCGTCGGCCAAGAGGGATACCCCAATCTCGGTATTGGGTGACCTGACCGTCGGCCGACGACCACAGGTAGGTCGGGTTGGTTGACATCACCTGGATGAGTAGATCGACGTTGCGGATGTGAAACATCGACAGGTCGAGGATGGTTCCAAGCCACTTGTGAGGATTCCACGTGATCGAGTCGGCGCCTTCCACCCCGGCCCACAGATGCCTGCACTCGGGCAAGATCATGGCCGAGCCGGCCATGGCCGCGTCGACGTGAACCCAGATTCCATGCGCTCGACTGATCTCCACGATCTCCGACACCGGATCAAACGCGGTCGTGCCGGTGGTACCCACCGAGGCGACAACGGCGGCGGGGCGGCGCCCGCTGGAGATGTCGGCGGCTATTGCCGCTTGCAGCAGCTCCGAAGACATGGCAAACGTTTTTGGATCGTGGTCGACGATCCGAACGTTGTCGGCCCCATACCCGGCCAGCAGAGCCGCCTTCTTGACCGACGAGTGGGCCTGGCTGGTGCAGTACACCACCGGCGGTTGATCGACCGAGGCCATTCCACCACCGGCGTAACTTCCGCTTGTCGCCTGCTCCCTGGCAACAATTAGTGCAACGAGACATGACGTCGACGCCGTGTCATGAAAGGTGCTCGACCAGGCATCGGAGAGTCCGACGGCCTGGCGCATCCAGTCACACACCACCTCCTCAACCTCGGTGAGAGCAGGCGAACTCTCCCAGGAGATGCCAAGCGAACCGAGCCCGGCCGTGGCCATATCGCCGAGAACCGATGACAATGAGGCGTTCGACGGAAACCAGCCGTAGTGCATCGGATGCTGAACCTGGGTGATTCCCGGTACGACAACCTCATCCATGATGGTCAGCAGATCGGTGATATCGGTTGTCTGTGTGGGCAGTTCGTGGGGGAAAGTCGCCTTAATCGAGCCGGGCTCGATCGACTCCCGCACGGGAAGATCCTCGATTCTGGCTCGATAATCGGCAATCCAGTCGACGAGTTGGTGGCCGGCAGTCCGAAACTCTTCAGGCGTCATGGTCACCAAATCTAACGGCGAGGCGTGCTCAAACTCACGGGTGGGATCGGTTGCCTCCGCAGGTTGCGATTTGCGCCCTTTTTGGGGCACGGTTGGGCCTATGACTGATATCGGAGTTGTTGAACGGGTCGGCGTCGTCGGATGTGGGTTGATGGGGTCGGGCATCGCCGAGGTTTCGGCCAGGGCGGGCGCGCAGGTTGTGGTCACGGAGTCGTCGCCCGAGGCGGCGGAGGCCGGACTGGCCCGCATAACCAAGTCACTCAGTCGAGCCAATGCGAGCGGTAAGATCTCCGACGACGAGCTAAGCACCACGCTCAACAACATCTCGGTGACGGACCGCATAACCGATCTGGGCGACCGCCAGCTGGTGATCGAGGCCATCGTTGAAGACGAGGCGACCAAGACCGCCCTGTTTCGCCAGCTCGACGAGATCGTGACCGACGGCAGCGCGGTCCTGGCCTCCAACACATCGTCGATCCCGATCATGAAGCTGGCCATGGCCACGAGTCGTCCCGAGAACGTGATCGGGATCCATTTCTTCAACCCGGTTCCGGTGCTCCACTTGGTCGAGCTGGTGACCTCGCTTCATACATCATCCGAAACACAGGCGCTGGCCGCGTCGTTCTCAGCCGATCAGCTGGGCAAGAAGGTCATCCGGTCGAAGGACCGGGCCGGCTTCGTGGTCAACGCACTGCTAATTCCTTACATTCTCTCGGCGATCCGTATGTTCGAATCGGGTTTTGCCTCCAAGGAGGACATCGACGAGGGCATGGTCACCGGATGTGCGCATCCGATGGGTCCGCTGGCCCTGGCCGATCTCATCGGCCTGGACACCACGATGGCGGTAGCCGAGTCGCTCTACGACGAGTTCAAGGAGCAGCTGTACGCCCCTCCCCCGCTGCTGGCTCGGATGGTGGAGGCCGGTCTTCTCGGTCGAAAGGCTGGGCGAGGGTTCTACGACTACGCCCGCTAGCGCATTGCCGTTGCCGTCGCTCGTTTCTCAGCGGCCATGATCAGCTGAGAGCGGGCACCTTGGGCGCCCGCTCTCTCAGTAGTGTTCAACTGACTTTCGAACGAGGCGTCAGTCTTCGGCTGATTCGTTCAGGAATGTCTTCCTGGTCGGCCGGTCGTACGGACTGCGAAGCGGGAACCGCTTGACCAGATCCTTGGCCTGGCGGACCCACTCATCACGTTCGATACGTCCCGGGAAGGCGTCGATTGCGGCCGTGACCTTTTCGATGTCGGCTTTCCGGAAGGCCGCCAGCTGCTCCCACGTTTGAATACCAAACCCCTGCAGGGTCTTCTCCATCACCGGACCGATGCCGTTGACGACCTTGAGGTCGTCTTTGTGAGCGGCTCCAGGCGTACCGAGTTTGGTTGTGCCCTTCTGCCACTTCGGCTTCTTCGGTTTGGGCTTGGCTTTCGTCGGGTTCGAATCACCAGGCACATGACCGGCATCAAGCAACGCCTGCGCCCCACCCATCCAATCATCACGCTCAATCCGACCAGGGAACGCATCAATCGCCGCCGTCACCTTCTCAACATCAGACTTCGTAAACGCAGCAACCTGCTCCCACGTCTGAATACCAAACCCCTGCAGCGTCTTCTCCATCACCGGACCAATACCACTGATCCGCTTCAGATCATCAACATGATCAGCACCAGGAGTACCAAGCTTCGTCGTGCCCTTCTGCCAACTGGGCTTTTTCGACTTCTTAGACTTCTTCTTGGACTTCGGTTTGGGCTTGGCTTTGGTCGGGTTCGAATCACCAGGCACATGACCGGCATCAAGCAACGCCTGCGCCCCACCCATCCAATCATCACGCTCAATCCGACCAGGGAACGCATCAATCGCCGCCGTCACCTTCTCAACATCAGACTTCGTAAACGCAGCAACCTGCTCCCACGTCTGAATACCAAACCCCTGCAGCGTCTTCTCCATCACCGGACCAATACCACTGATCCGCTTCAGATCATCAACATGATCAGCACCAGGAGTACCAAGCTTCGTCGTGCCCTTCTGCCAACTTGGCTTTTTCGACTTCTTAGACTTCTTCTTCGACTTCGGCGCAGCGGCCGGTTTGGCCGAGGTCTGAGTTGCGGCCTTGGCCGCGGCAGCCGCAGCCTTTTCGGCCGACGCCAGCCGCTTGCGGAGATCGTCGATTGTGCTGTCGCGTTGCGGCACCAACCGGGCTTGGGACTCTGCTTGTTCCAAACGCTTCTGCATATCGGCCAACGAGTTCGAGTGGGCCTGCGAAGTGGCCTTCGCCTCATCGTCGACGGATTTGGCCGCCGCTTCAGCGTCTCGCAGCTTCAGGTTCAAACTCTGAATCCTCGACTCGTGGTCGGCGGCAGCGCCTGCTTTGGCTTCGAGATCCGAGAACTGAGCCCGTAGTGCCTTGAGCTCACTGTCACCCTCGGCCAGACGAGCTCGGCTTGCTTCCAACTCGCCTTCCAACTCACCGACTCGGTCGGCGTTGGCGCGAAGTTCACTCAGCTCGAGTTCAAGGCTGCCGATCCGCTCGGCGTCGGCACGTAGCGTGGCCAATTCGGCTTCAAGAGCCGAAACTCGACCGGCGTCGCTCCGTAGACCTTCAAGCTCAACCTCAAGTTCAGAGGCCCGAGCCGACTGAGTCTCGGCGTCAGCCAATTGAGAGCGGAATCCAACAATCTCGGCTTCGAGACCTGACACCCGCTCGGCCTGAGCCCGCAAACCATTCAGCTCGGCTTCAAGCCCAGCTACACGCCCAGCCTCAACCCGCAAACCATTCAGCTCGGCTTCAAGACCAGCTACACGCCCAGCCTCAACCCGCAAACCATCAAGCTCAGCCTCAAGACCAGACACCCGCCCAGCGGCAGACTGAGCCTGCTCAAGATCGGCTCGCAGTGAACCTAACTCGGCTTCGAGGCCCGCAACCCGACCGGCATCGGCTCGTAAAGCTTGCAGCTCGGCCTCGAGCTCAGAGGACCGAGCCGACTGGGACTCAGCATCAGCCAGCTGAGACCGGAATCCAACAATCTCGGCCTCGAGGCCGGAAACTCGGCCAGCATCGGCCCGCAGACTCTCAAGCTCGGCTTCCAGTCCGGAGACTCGGCCTGCCTCGGCCGAAAGGTTGGCAAGATCGGCTCGAAGCCCTTCAATCGTGAGGTCCTTCTCGGACAGCTGCCCGCTCAAGGAGTCGTATTCGCCACGAAGAGCGGCAAAGTCGGTCTCCATCGAGCTGAAATTGGCGAATCGGCTGTTGGATCCTGCCAACTCCTCATTGAGCGAGCCGATCTGAAGTTCCAGTTCTGCGGCACGGCCGGCCTCAGCCTTTGCCGCCGCCAGCTGCGCTTCGAGATCTCCGACCCGCCCGGCCTCACCCCTGGCGGCATCGAGCTCAGCGCGAAGTGAAACAAGCTCGGCCTCCAAACCTTCAACCCGCCCAGCGGCGCTGGACGACGTTTCGAGATCGGCCCGAATGGAGTCCATTTCAGCTTCAAGCTCGCTCGCCCGGTTGGCCCGGAGCGTGAGGGTTGAGATTTGACCTTCGAGGTCGGGCACACGACCGGCAACGCTCTTCAGCGTGTCGAGTTCGGCTTCCAGGCCGACGGCGCGGTTGGCATCCGCTGTCAAACGCTCTATCTCGGCCTCCAGATCCGGGACTCGCCCAGCCTCGCCCTTCAGCGCTGAAAGCTGCACCTCCAGCGATTCGACCTTGTCGGCCTCGCCCTTCAACGCCGAGACCTGCTTTTCGAGCCCCGGAACAAGCCCGGCGGTGATCTTGAATTTGGATAGATCCGACTCCAACCCGGATATCCGGGCCACCTCACGTTGGCTAGTCTCGAGTTCGCCTGCGAGTTGTTCGGCCCGAGCTTCGGCCGACTTGAGCGAACTGACTCGCAATCGGAGCCGATCAATCTCAGCTTCGGATTCAAGTCGCAAACGCTCGGCTTCGGCGGCCCGCCCTCGGTGCCACAGCCACCACAGGAGCAACCCCAGAAGTAGGCCGATTAAGAAGCAGAACAGAAGTGCCAGCCAGATTACGGAAATCAGCTCTCCCATTAGACGGTTACCTTTCGTGATCGAATCGTTGACGCGGTGTGGGTGGTTGATGTCATGAGACCAACTCCCACTCAATCCGCCGGTTGCGTTGTTTGTCTTCAGGCGAGGTCTCCGGATCAACCAGAAGCTGCGACTCCCCACGTCCTTCAGCTTCCAGCCGGTCGGCGTCCACCCCGCCTTGTTCAACCAAGTAGGCCACCACGGCGTCGGCCCGGGCCTGGCTCAGTGAGCGATTGAGCTCGGCGGAGCCGTCGCTGTCGGTGTGACCCACCACTCGGAGGGCCCCAACCTCGGGGTTGGCGTTAATCATTTCAGCGGCGGCGTCGAGCGTTGCGATGGAACGGGGCCTGATCGTGGCCTGATTCACGTCGAACTCGATCGGTTCGAGAGCGAACAGTTCATTGAGCGACTGTTCCACGGGCTTGACCGTGATCTCGTCGATCAATTCGAGGTTCGCTGCGGTGGCCACCGCCGTGCCCTGTGCGAGCCAGTCGCTTCGCACCGACGCTGAGAGGGCCTCGCCGTTAAGCGTGAGACTTCCACCATCGCCACCGACGTTCTCGGGATCGACCGTGATGCGGTGTGTCACGTTGGCGGCGCCGTATTCCTGTACGGCGGATGAGATCAGAGCTTCCCTGGTGGCGTCATCGGCGACAACACCTTCCAAGTTGATTCCGGTGGCGGTAAGCGTCCCGAGCACAAGGGCCGGATCGAGGTCGACCGCCGGCGCCGGGTCTTCGGTATCTTCGGCCGGCTCAGGTTCGTCGACCGGCTCCTGCTCAACCTCGGCCTGATCGTCTTCGGAGACCCGATAGATCACCCGATCAACCTCGGCGCGGGCCTGAACAGCCTCAACAGCGGCCGTTTCGGCCGACGCCGGACCTTCAAGAATGACGTTCAGCCCGTCGTTGCCGATGCCGTCGAGCCCTTCGATGCCGACGTACTCCACAGCGCCCAGTCCGGCTCCGTCCAGGGCGGCGAGCGCACCGTCCTTGGCCAAGCCGGCGGCCCGCAGCGCAAAGATGCCGCCCATAACCAGCGAACACAGCAACGCGACCAGTGGAATCAACCACCACCATCGTCGGGGACTTCGCATCATCTCTCCTGCCACTCGAATCTCGCTAGTTCGACGGGATCCCGGCATTGAAAGTCGCGAAAAGTCGACAACAAGACGACGGAAAGGCAGTAGCCCACAGCAACCCGAAACCCCAGTTGCCGCGCTTCAAATCTTGATGGTTATACGCTGAATGCCGCCTACACATTCGCCTCTGACGGTCCCCGTTCTTATTCAGGTGGCCGTATGTTAGCGCAGATGAGAGCAGCTACAGCGAATGACACCGAGATCATTACCGACCCCTAATAGCCGGCCGTCGAAGCCGGCCAATGCTACAGACGAACAACGCGGATGTAGTCGACCTCAAACGTGGCCTCACCGGCACCGATCGCTCCCGGGGCCAACGGCCCGGGGGTTCCGCCGACGGCAAGGTTGATCTTGATCTCGCGGATCGGCTGATCGAACGGAGCAGGATAACCCTGGTAGGTGTCGGCGTGATCGACCGAGAACACCAGCTGACCGTCGAGGTACCAGCGGAGCTTACCGGCGTAACCATACTCAAACCGAATCACGTGCCAGTCGTCGCTGAAGTAGGAGCCGAGCGGAACCGCCTTGTTTTTCAGCTCATGCGAACCCGACGGGTCGTCGTAGTGCATGCTGTGGACCGTTCGGCTCGGATCCTCGGCCGTCATCACCTCGAGGTAGTCGAGCTCTCCACCCCGTGGCCAGCCGCCGGGGGCCCACCCTGATGACCAGACGGCCGGCCAGAGGCCGCCCTGATCGTTCGGGTTGTTGGGGGTAAGCCGAACTCGGAATTCGATGGCCTGACCGGGTTCGAACGTGACGCCGGAGCTACGAACCATTCCTGAGGTAATCGAATAGGTTCCGCTTCTCGGGCAGTCGACTGACTGAGCTCGAGCGGTGAGAATCAACCGGCCCTGGCTCACCGCGACGTTGCGAGGTTCGTAACACTGCAATTCGTTGTTGCCGGCCCCGTAGTTGGAGTGCTCCGGAGCCCAACGAGAGGTGTCCAACGAGTTGAAGTGATCTTCCCAGATCACGGAGCCACCTGGAGGCTGTGTTGTTGGTGGCTGGGTCGTCGGGGGCTGAGTGGTTGGTGGCTGAGTGGTTGGTGGCTGCGTGGTGGAGGTTTGGCTTGTCGACTGTTGAGTGGTGGTTGTCGGGGCGATGGTGGTGGTGGTTGCGGTTGGAATCGAGGTGCTGGACGTCGATCCGGTGGTAACCCTAATCACCGTGCCTGTCGTCGAGGTTGAGACGGTGGTCGTGGTGGTGGAAGCCGATGTCGGCGAGGATGAGGTTTGGGTCGACGACGATGTGGAAGCCAACGAACTTGAGGTTGACGCCGACGTCGGCGGCGAAGATGTGGAGGTCGTTGATGATGGTGCCGCACTCGATGACGCCGTCGACTGAACGACAAGGGCTCCACTTGCTGTGGAGGTGGACGTGGATGTGTCGTCTTCGGCGACAACGGTGGTGGAGGTCGAAGAAGTTGTCGAGGATTCCTCTGCAGACCTTGCGTAACTCTGCAGATCCTCGGATCCGTCGGTCCCGAGGTTGACGACGAGAGGGGCGGCCGCCGTCTCCGGCGCGTCCTCGGCCTCAGCGCCCACCTCATTCGATCTGGCGTTCTCGATCGGCTCGCCGGAGTCGGCTCCGGCGGTGGTCTCAAGCACGAGTGAGCCATCGCCCATTTGCAGCGATTCCAGCACGATGCCGGCCGCCACCACCGAGACCAATATCAAGATTATTGACGCCGCGTTCACCGTGGAGCGCGCGGCCTGTCTTGTTGTTGACCTCATACGTCGATCACTGCAGGCCAAAAGACCCACAAAGTGATTCCTCCACCGATTGCGCAGCGGGTCCGCCTAGCTGCACCCGCCCGTACCAAACACCGTAGTTACTACGTTTCCAACCGGAACGATAACAGTCCTGATACCAATCCGCAATACTTATGAGATGTGCCACATGCCCGATGGCCTAGGCCGCTGAACCCACTCGACGGGCCGCCTTCGAGGATCAGGCGACACCGACCGAACCGAGCACGTAATACGCGATCAACCGGTAAACCACGTACACCGCGAAGGCCACCGCTATCCAGATCGAGGACCTTCGTTGCAGCGACTGCATTCCGGGAAGACGATTGACCCACCACGTATCCGGCTTTGATCGTGCCCGACGTTTGAACCACCAACCGGCGACCCAGCCCGCCGCTCCAACACTCAACATCACACGCGGGAAAATCGAGATGTACAGCCGGGCGATTTCGGACAACTGCAATTGATCGGCATAGACGAAATCCGGAGCCTCGTCATCGGCTTCTCCTCCGCCCTCGAAAAACACATCCCACCGTTGCCCCACGTAGGGCTGGAACGACGGCATGGCGCCCCTGCTCACAGCCATCGTCGACTGTTGCACGGTCGATGACTCGGCTCCTACCGTGAGCCGGCCCTGGCAGTGCCACTGATCCGGGCCCCATCGATCAAACTGTTCACACGAAGTCACGATGAAACTTCCCGATCCGGTGAACGTCTCCTCCCATGCCATAAGCGTTTGGGTTCGTTGCACGGCGAGAAGCCCGGCGACCACGGCCACCAACGCCATTGACACGGGGAGCACCAAGTCGACGATCTCTTGCAGTTGGCCACGGCCGCCTAGCACCTTTTCCGGCAAGCCGACACGGACGCCGGCGTCACGTTTTTCGACGGTGACGCTCCCGACCTCGTCAGTTGTCGACGGTGCCGCCGCTTGAGATTTTTGAACAGAGGTCGCCAAGGTGTTCCCCCACGATGAACCGCCAACCCAACCCAACGTAGACCATCTGCCTGATTGGTAACAGTCGGGTTCATCGCGGCGAACGACTGCCCACTCTGGTCGGGGTTGCAGGGTCGGCAACGATCACAACACGCCCTTGGTCGATCCAGCTAGGGCCAACAGTCTTCTTGGGCCAACTCGGACGGAGTGAAGAGACCGACTTCGCAGATGAGCGACTCGTCGTAGCTGCCGACAGGCCCAAAAGCGAACTGCCATGGGCTCGTGAGGGTATCAGGTCCTGGGTTTTCACTGCACCCGGTGGATCCAGGTCGGGCACTGATTGCGACAATGCCGTAACTCGGATCGGCAAGGAGCGCGTAGGCCTCGAGCTCGCGGCGCAACGCCCAACCGGCGCCGAGTTGATTGTCGAGATCGACCTGGGTTGGGTCAATCAGACCGCAGCTGGCGGCGTAGATGCGTCCATTGAGCCAGAACTCTTCGGCACAGAGGCCGTCGGCGGGGCATGGCACGGCCGCTATGACTCCATCGGGCGGAATGGTCGAAGAAGCCGTGTCGGGTGCCGCTGCGTCGGCGTCGGTTGGTTCGGCGGTGGGGGGACTTGTGTCCTCAGCGGTGGTGGACTCTACGGCGGTACTGGTCGGCTCATCTGCTGAAGGCGACTCGGAAACCGAGCAGCTGACGGCGAAGATCGCCATCGAGACCGTTACCACTGATCGTCGACACAACCCACTCCACATCACGTTGCTCCCCCTTCTCGGCCCTACCCCGGCACCTAGAATAGACCTCGTGTGACGCGGGCAGCCGGCAAGTCAGCTTGCCTGCTCGCGTCAGCTCAGCGGTCCGGCGGCGCTTCCCCGAGCCTCGTTATCGACGAGATTCGAATCGGCTCCGCACCAGACGTGCCGACCGCACGATCTGACGCAGCGGGCGACCGGTCAAGGCCTCAGAGCCCTGCCGCCAAGCCCTCATCGACGACGTTCGTTTCAACAGCTCCCCCCAGCTGTAGGGCGTTGCAAGCTGGCGCATCGCCGTGCCGGCCTCATCGTGCTCGAATACCAAACGAGCGATCGACTCGGCTTCAGCTTTCGTCGGCGTGTTCCACCAAAGAGCCAGGAGTGCCCTCACCTGCTCGCCCAAGTGAGTCGGCTGCACGCCCCATTCGTCGAGTTTCTTACGCGATGGCATATTGGCCGCAGTCCGCAGGGCGCCGGCCCACAGATCGGCGCGATCGCCGTCGCTTTCAAAGCCGGCCTGCCCGAGAACGGGTTGAACCTCACCGTCGCTGTTACGCCGATAGTCGATAACCCGAGGTTTGCCGCTTGCGGTGAGCGTCTCCACACACGAGACCGGTGACGAGGCAAAGAAGTGTGACTCGGAGCCATCAAAAGCAAATCGCCGAATGTCGATGGCCTCATCAACCTCGGGAATCACTCCGGTGCCCCCGAAGTGAAAGTGCACCGGCTCCTGGGCGCCGGCCGAGGTGAGCACGTTGGAGATGTGCCACGCCAGCCGTCCGCTCCAGCCCACGTCAACCATCCCCAATCGGCTCTCCAGCAGACCCTCGCCGCGTACGTAGTCAATCAGGAGCAGTCGCCGCTGCTCGGACCGTTCGAGGATCATCTCCCCGACACGGGTGTCTAACAACAACTCGTCCCATGCTTCGACGGCCTCGACCGGTAACGGCTGGCCGCTGCGAACGGCCTGAAGGCGTTTGGCAACGTCGGTGCCGAGTGAAGCCAAATCCTCATTGGTCATGCCGATCCGCGTGAGCAACGACGAGAGCGGAACATCGTGACGTTGGGTGTGGAGGAAGGCGCTATCGTCTTTCGTTCCCGCCCGCAGCCACGGCTCCAGGCCAACAGCCGATGCCGACGCCAGGCCCCACACCATTCTCGAACAATGCAGATACGCCATCGACACGCCGGGCCAGTAGTCGGCGGGAAGAATCTGAGCAATCCGCATTGGCAATTCACCGTCGCGGGCCAGGAAGGCCAGGTGTGCGATGCGCTCGTTTGTCACCTGATCGGCGAGCCAAAGATCGAAGGCAACCAAAGCCTGACCTAGGCCGGCACCCAGCGTTTGGGCCTCGGCCTGAGGGGTGCTCAGCTTTCCCAGCCTATGGTCGGCGTCGATTCCGAGCCGGGCGGTTCGGGCCGCGGCCGCGATTGCCGGTCCCTCGCTCTCGGGGACCTGTGCCATCGTCGACTCGTAGCGGTTTACATCGGCCTCGTCGAGATGAACCGGATGCAGGCCCGACTTGGCCGCCATGACGCCGTCGGCCCAGATGCTGTTGCCGAGGTGCCATACACCTTCGTTGATCTCCTCGGCACTCCACACCTCGGTATAGAGGTCACCCTTCGACTTCGTGGCACCGGCCTCACAACTTGCAACCAGTCGGTCACCGTCGACAAACATGCCGTGCCAACGCAGCATCGACGCAAGAAGTTCCGACGAACGGTCGGTGTCGGACACAAAGGTCACGTTGGGCGCGATGTCTCGGATCGCCTTGAGCGCTGCAACCGCACCCGGAACCGGTTGGCAGAATTCCTGTTCAAGGTCAGCCGCGATTTCCGCGGTGGACGGAAGATCCGGGTCGGATGCGTACCGATGTTTGATGGCCAACTCAATCGGTTGGTCGCCGGCCAGAACCCGAATCAGGCAGGTGTCGTAGACATCAATGCTCAGATGCCGAGGACGCTCGGCAACCACTCGAGCAACCAGATCCTGCCACGTGCACGTCTCAAACCCCCATCCCCTCCCATGGAGGCGGAATAGGAGCCGGGGCCCAACCCATTCAATCTTCGCCAAGCCTGAGACGACTGATCTCGGCAACACCCGTTTGATCATAGGCGGTGGAGCGGCGCCCCGGACGACAAAGCTCAGGTAGTATTACCAGTTCCGATCGAAGTATTGGCCCGGCTCGACTGTCGAAGATCGATGCTGGCCAACCAAGCGACGTAAGGAGGTGACCATGAGACGACTGACGCAGTTCAGCCACGGTGCCGGTTGAGCGGTGAAAATCAGCTCTCCTGAGCTGGCGTACGTGTTACGCCAATTGCAGCCGCAACACCACGAACAACTTATGGTCAACGCCTCCACCAGCGACGACGCTGCGGTGTGGCGCCTCGATGACGACCGAGCACTGGTCGTCACCGCCGACTTCATCACTCCCCTCGTTGACGATGCCAGGACCTGGGGCCGGATCGCCGCGGCCAATGCCGTGTCGGATGTCTACGCGATGGGGGCCAAACCACTTCTGGCTTTGAATCTCGTCGCGTGGAATAAGGCTGAGCTCCCCCTCGAATTGCTCGGCGAAGTGTTGGCCGGCTCCGACGACGTCGCAGCCGACGGTGGTTTCGTGATTGCTGGTGGACATACGGTCGACGATCCAATTCCCAAGTTCGGCCTGGCCGTTGTGGGTGAGGCTCACCCCGACCACCTACTAACCAACGCTGATTTCAAGGCCGACCAGGATCTGGTGCTCACCAAACCGTTAGGAATCGGCATTTTGTCGACGGCGGTCAAACATGGGTTGGACGACGCCGCACAGTCTTCCGGATTGAGCGATCCCGATTCGACACTCAACGCCGCAATCGCATCGATGACCAAGCTCAACCGAGTGGCTTCCGAGGTCGCCCTTGAGGCCGGAGCCACTGGAGCTACCGATGTCACGGGCTTTGGCCTACTCGGCCACCTCGGGCGCGCGCTGGTCGAGTCGGGCCTCGATGCCGAGATCGATGTAGCAGCGGTGCCGATCCTGCCTGGAGTTGTTCAGCTCATGGCCGGCGGGTTTGTGCCTGGCGGCAGTCGACGCAACCTCGAAGCTGTGAAAGACAAGCTCCTGGTCGACGCCGGGATCGACGAGGACAGCGTGATGTTGCTCGCCGACGCCCAAACGTCGGGTGGGCTGGTATTCGGCTGTCCGCCGCAGCACACCTCCGATGTCCTCGCCAAGCTGGAAACGTCGGGCCACACTTCAGCTGTGATCGGAAAGACCGTGGCATCAGGATCGATGACCGACCGTGGCGGCGACTCCAGCCCCGGTTGGCTGCATCTCCGCTAGGCAGATCAGCTGTGGGGATCACCCGCTACGCGCTAGACGGCGCCCCCGCTCGGCCACTTCCGCCAACGCCTGCTCGCGATCGATCGACTGAAGCCGGCCCGCGTGCACGAGCTGGTGGCCGTCGACCCACACGTCGGTAACCCACCTGCTCGAACCGGCAAACACCAGTTGTGCCGTCAGATCCTCCAGAGGCTGAAATGCCGGCTGATCGAGATCGACACGAATTATGTCGGCTCGGGCCCCCGGTGACAGGTGGCCCACGTCGTCAAGTCCGACCGCCGTTGCCGCACTCGACGTGGCCAACTTGAGTGCACTCGTTGCTGAGAGCGCCTGGGGATTATGCGTGGTGCCGCGGGCCAGCAGCGGAGCCAGCTTGAGCTCCTCCCACAGGTCGAGGTTGTCGTTGGAGGCAGGGCCATCGGTCGCAACGCCAACATTCACCCCCTCGGCAAGTAGATCGACAAGAGGGGCGATACCAGACCCGAGTTTGAGATTCGACATCGGGCAGTGTGCGACGGACGCATCAGCGTCGGCGAGGATTGTGCGATCACCGCGATCGAGCCAGACACCGTGAGCGGCGAGAACCTTGGCCTCGAACACGCCGGCCTCGGCCAGCGCCTTCGTCGCCGAGGTCCCGTAGCGTTCCATTAGCAGCTTGCGTTCGGCCTCGGTTTCTTCGAGGTGAATGTGTACAACTGCGTCGCGGGCAGCCGCTTCTGTCGCGATCTGTCCGCATTGGTCGGGTGTCAGGTCGTAGACCGAATGCGGACCAAATCCGACTGACACTCGTCGATCAGGGTCATGGTGCAGTTTGTGAAAGTCGACAACGTCCGACAACCGCTGTTCGATGTTGCCGTCACGACTTAGCGCTGCGATCAATCCCGGTGTGACGACGAGTCGAGCTCCGGTTCGGCCAGCAGCATCCACCACCTCATCTTCGAAGAGATACATCTCGCAGCTTGTGGTGACACCGGCTTCGAGCATCTCCATCGACCCGACAACCATCCCCCACCAAGCGTCTTCTGGGGTCATCCTGCCTTCGCGAGGCCAGACTCCTTCGGCCAACCACTCTCCCAAAGCCATCCCGTCGCCCACGGAACGAACCAGAGTCATCGGCGTGTGGGCGTGGGCGTTGACCAGGCCGGGCATCAGGAGCCCGCCAACATCGCGAACCGGACCAGGCGGAGGTCCCATTTCCGACTGCGAGCCGACCTTGACGATGCGCCCGTCACCACCCACGTCGACCGCTCCGTTGGGTATCAGCGTGAGGTCCCGACCGGCAAGAACGAAATCTGAGGTCAGGCGATGAGCGTGTACTTCGGTATCGGGTTTGGTAGAGGTCATAGGCTATGCCGATCAAGCGAACGGGGATTGTGAAGAATCTAGTAGCACCCGGCGCATCCTGCCCTTGCACCCTCCCTTACACTCTGCCCTTACACTGTTGTCTTGACCTCAACCGCACGAGCCGGCCACGGCGACAATTCTCCGGTCGGAAACATTCAGCCTCGGGTCAGCGAACGAGAATTCGTGCTGTTGATGGCCCTCATCAGCGCCATGGCAGCGCTGGCCATCGACATGCTCCTGCCGGCGTTCGCCCAAATGCGGGAGGAGTTCTCGCTGGCCCCCGACGCCACCGACCTCTCGCTCACGATCACGCTATTCTTCGTCGGTTCGGGGATCGGCAATCTGATCTATGGCCCAGTCGCCGACGCCTGGGGGCGGAAACCGGTGCTGGTGGCCTCGCTGGCCCTCTACGGATTGGCGGCGTTGGCGGCCGCTGTGGCCACCAGCCTTACCTGGCTGCTTGTTGCCCGATTTGTGTGGGGCTTCGCCGCCGGAGGGCCACGAGTTCTCACACAGGCCATCGTCCGCGATCGGTTTTCGGGCGATGCGATGGCCAGGGTGATGTCGATGATTCAATCGGCGTTCTTTCTTGGCCCGATCATCGCGCCCCTTATCGGCGCCGGGTTGGTTGAGATCGGTTCCTGGCGCTGGGTGATGGCGTTCGGGGTGATTACCGCCATAGCCGCCGCAGTGTGGTCGTTGCGTCTTCGTGAGACGTTGGTAGCGGAACATCGACGACCATTGACCGCTTCGGCCATCGGGGGCGGCGTCGCCCTGGTCGTCCGTCAGCGCCGCACCCTTCTGATGACGCTGTCGGTGACATTTCTCTCCGGCGCCTTCTTCTCGTTCCTCAGCAGCAGCGAACTGGCATTTGCCGACGTATTCAACAAGGCGGAATGGTTTGTTCCCTACTTCTCGGGCATGGCCGTCCTGCTCGGCATCACCAGTCTCCTGGTGACTCGATCTCTTAAACGTTGGCCGGCAAGCCGAATCACGGTCGTTGCCGGGACCGTTCTTGTCGTCTCTGCTGCTGTCCGGCTAGCGGTTGCCGCAAGTACGAGCGGCATTCCGCCGTTTGTTCTTTGGATGTTCTTGTTCAGCGTCAGCAACCTTTGCATCGTCGCCATGTTCCCAAGCCTCAACAGCCTGGCCCTCGAACCTATGGGGGCATTGGCCGGAACGGCCGCTTCGGTGATCGGCTTCACCACCGCGGTCGGAGGTGCCATGCTTGCTACGATCACCGATCGGTCGCTGGGCCAGTCTGTAATGCCGTTTGCCGTCGCCTATCTCGTGTACGGCTCGATCTCGCTGACTCTGCTGCTCTTGGCTCTCCGCTATCCCGCGACAGCTGTTGAGCAAGCCGACCAAGACGGCGAATCACCTGGCGGTTAGCCCGCCGTGAACGACGTTCCAAGCAGGCATTGGGTGGCAACGGCGACCAAACGCTGCTGATCATAGATCCTCGTCATGCCTACTCCAGTTCCTGCCTCACCGACCTCGGTGGAAGCCTCAAGCCGAAGCCAATCACCAACCGGCTCGGCGATGAAGGCGACGTTGAGATCGGCGTTGATCATGCCGAATCCCTTTGCTGGATCAAAGGCCGCTGAGATCCCGGATCCGACATCGACGGCGGCCATGGCTCGCTGGTACCCCGAGACGGCGAGGCCTTCCACCACAGGAGCTCGGAGGCGGACCCAATCACTGGCCGGACCTGCTTGATCAAACCGACCTTCAAGGAATCGATGTTCCAGCCCGTGACGGTGGTAGGGGCGGGAGGCTTGATCGGTGGACCAGTGCGGGACGGCAGTCGGCTCAAGCTCGCTCCACGACCGGGCCGTTGGTTCGGGCGGTGTCCAGTCTGGTGCCGGGACATCACCTCCGGTCAAGGCCAACGCACTTGCTTCTGCCACTGGACGATCACCGTGAAACAGCGTGGCGGTGATGTGGGCGACCCGTCGGCTTACCTGCCGACGAGTTGTTTCCGATCCAAGCGGTTCCAACGGTATGCCGGTCAGGAGGTTGATGTGCATCCGGGCCAATGTCTCGACCGGCTCAAGACTCTGTTCGCACAAGAGTGTCAGCAGGCCCGAAGGCGGTCCACCATGCTGGGCGTCGGGTCGCCATGGCCCTTCGGTGAGATCCGACGGGTGAAACAAATCCCCGTCTTGACGGTACAACGCTTCTTCGAGTTCTCCGCTCTCAGCGATCTCGACCATGGGCGACCGTTATAGCAGGTGAGTGCCCGGGGCGGGACTCGAACCCGCACGGAGTATTACCTCCCGAGGGGTTTAAGCCCTCTGCGTCTGCCATTCCGCCACCCGGGCGAGTACTCAACGATAGAAGCCTAAAGGTCCGGCGCACCGGCATTTGTTTACCAAAAACCAGGCTTCGGCAATCTATGCCCAGTAGGGCGGGTGAAGCGCTTTGTCTAAGACTAGAGCTGCAGCAGCGGGACACGGTGGTGATCAAGTCGTTCAACACCTAGGAGGTCGAGAATCGCGGGCGCGAAATCGAGCTGATCAACCGATCCATCAGCCGGTTGTTTGAACGTTGGCGAGTTCGACACGGCCACAATCCCCTCGGGTATGTGCCTTCCGCTGGAATGATCGTCGACGGAGTGAATGTCGATCCCGAGCTCCGACGCAGGCCGAGCAATCCCGATCAAGCGTACTGTCGCCGGATCGGCCACCTCGATGTCGTAGGTGACCGTCACGACCTCGTCCACCCGGTCAACTCCCCAGTCATTGCGGCCGGCACCCAAGCCGTTCATCAACTCGGCAATCCGCTCGGCTTCGGCAACGGAATGACAGTCGAGTGTGAGATTCGGGGCCATAGACCCTCGGACCAACGGCATTTCCGGCGTTCCAGCTCCCACCGCAGCCAGAAAACGCTTTGGGTCGCTAATCACCGCCTCGTGGGTTCGCTCGGAGTCAAGCCGTTGACTCGGGCCCTGGCCCATGGACGAGACTAACACCAAGGTGCGCTCGTTGAGCCTGCACCACCGGTCGAGCCGCTGTAGAAACCCGTCGAGGAGCTCCACCGCTGCCGGAATTTCGTCTTGGTGGCGTTCGATCCATTCCTGGGAATAATGCTCGGTGGAGAAGTCGTCGGGATACATGGCGTACCAGTACCGATGCATCGCCGCGGCGACGTGGTTGGTGAAGATCATGGCCAAATCCGGGGCCTCGTCAGCCACCAACGAGCAGAAAATGTCGCCGAGAACAAGGAACTGACCGAATCGCAGGCGTTCTCGTGGCACTCGACCGCTTGCTATTGCCGCTACCAGACGCCCAATCTCGGCCACGGTCTTGGGCTTCAAACCCAAGGTGATGCCGGCCTTGACCACAAGGCCAAGGTCGTCCTTGGCGGATGCAAGGCTGCTACTTCGACTGTTGGCCTTTGTCAGCCGGAGGTTGAGCGCTTGAAAGGCCTGAAACCGCGACGGCATCGTGTCGGCATCCGAGGCGAAACAATCGGGGATGACAAATCGGTAGTCCCCATCGGTGCACTGCGTTTCGAGTGGCGACGAATGCAGCGTTCCCACCAGCCCCACCGATCGACCGGAGCGGGCCGCCTTCTGCCAATACATCGGATAGGCGGATGGTTTGGGATCCCCGTACCACCAGATCTGGTGATCGGACCAAGGCACCCCGGTGTTCAGAGAAGCCCACGTCTGCGAGGGGTACATCTCGCGAGGCAGCGGCTCCGTGACGACCGTCTCGGCGATCTGATCGTTATCAAGCAACTCGGCGATGAACGGTGCTCGGCCCATGGCCGCCACGTCACTCAAAACACGACGCGGCACCTCGTTTACTTCAACGACTACAACCCGGCGAACGTCCATACCCGTTCTATCGGTAATCCCGGCCGGAATCTGAATGTCGCCTTCGGCACGCGAGCGGCCGGTTGGACGCTAACGCTTTGGTCCGAAACCCAGCCGCTCAGCTATGAACCGATAGGTCTCCAGGGCCGGTTCGGTGACCAATCGAATGAAGGTGCTCACTACGCCAAGCTGAAGCAGTATCCCTACAACCTTGGCCCAGGTGTACAGGGCCCCCGGTTCGGTTTCCTGCACTGTGAGTGATAGGGCCGGCTCGCCGTTGAGACCAGGGCCGTAGCTGCAGAAACCATCACTGCGTTCACCGAGAGTGAACCGATTGGATCGCTCAAAGTCGAGCAAGGTGCGCCCTGTGTCCTCGCCATAGCGAAGACACATCTGCTCGGTGATCAAACCGTCGAACGGCGCAACCAACCGCTCACGAGCGAAATTGAGCACCTGCAGGCTCAGGATGGCGATGATGGCGATCACAACCCAACGCCCAATGATGTACGGCAGGTTGCTGCGGTTGTCTTGCTCGGCTGGCTTTTCCACTGTGGCTGTCATCAGCTGTCGCCCTGATCGATCGGCTGCAGCACCGGGTGGGAGCGGATGGGACGCTCGCCGGCAGCTGCCTGTGTGGCTACCAGTATGGCCTCCGAATCCGCTTCTTTCGAGGCACCGTTTTTTAGTGGAACAGATCCGTCATCTCAGACCCGAGGTCTAGGCGGCCCGCCGGGTTGCCTGATCCGGCGGGCCGCTCCCGGAATCAAGGGCCGCGTGCCGAGCCGCGCTCGATTGGCTCAGCGGCGCCGCTGTTCCGGGCGACTGTTTGGTGGGAGCGTTGTCTCGAATGCCGGCGCCGGCCCCATCGATTTCGCTGGCGAGCACCGATCCCGCCGCCATCCACAAGGCATCGCGAGATTCCGCAGTGACGGCTGACGTTCCTCCCGCTTGAACCACACCCTCGATCATGTCGGCCGCAACCGACAGCGCTGGGCGACCCCGGTAGCGAACCGCCACCGTGGCTGATCCATCGGCATTGCGACGGATCGCTCGGCCGACGCCTACTCGGCCAGGGCTGCGGAATGAAAGCTGTGAGATGCCAAAGTTTGTGGCCACGGTGCCGAGAGCCCTAGCCAACCGGGCGAAGCCGATTGACGTGAGCTCCGACCCTAAACCAGCCTGAAGGGTCGACAAATGCCGAGCTTGCTGCTCCTGCCTGAATTCCACGGTTCTATCATGACGACCAGCTGTGACAGTTAACGAGAGGCCACAAGCAGCAGCCGGTAACTCACTCAGCAATAGCGAACAGAAGTGTCCATATTGAACCGAGCGAAGGGACTCACGTGGATCCGCTACTCTTTCTCGGCCCAGCCGGGTTGGCCGCCGGAGTCAATCTCTACCTGACCGTGTTTGCCATCGGAGTGGCGGTCAAAGTCGGATGGGTGGCCGAGTATTTGCCCGACACACTCGATCCACTCGGCTCCTGGCCTGTCATCGTTGTCGCCGGTTTGCTGGCCCTTGTTGAGTTCGCAGCCGACAAGATCCCCTACGTGGACAACACTTGGGACGCCGTCCACACGTTCATCCGGCCGCTGGGAGCAATGCTCATCGCCATCAACGTGTTGCCGGAAGGTGACCCGGCCATCACCATGGCGCTGACGCTGCTCACAGGAGCGGGCGCTCTGACCAGTCACACCAGCAAGGCCGGGCTGCGGGCGGTAGCCAACACCAGTCCCGAACCGTTCAGCAATATGGCCATCAGCACGATCGAGGACATCTCGGTTGTCGGCCTCATCGTCTTGGCCTTTCAGAACCCGTTGCTGGCAGGAGTCGTAGCCCTCCTCATCACCGTGATTCTGCTGCTGTTTCTGATCTGGCTCTACCGATTTGCCCGTCGGGTGTTCGGCAGCCTGCGAAATCTGCTTCGCAGTGGCCGGCGCAGCGAACGGCTCAAGCCTGACGCTGTTGGACCGTAGCGCCGCTGTTGCTCTCAGTTGAACGCTCATCCACCGGGGTGTGGCGAACAAACAACAGCCAGGCGCCGAAGCCTGCGACGATTGGAACCCACCATGAGACCACCCGATAGGCGATGGTGGCCAAACTGGCGTCTTGAGCGCTGATTCCGGAAATGATCAGCAAGCTGTACAAGCCGACCTCAACGAACCCGACGCCTCCTGGAGTGATCGGAATCATGCCGAGCACCTGGGCACCGGCGTACGCGATCAGCACAAGACTGAGACGGGGGTTGGCGCCGACGCTGTAGAGCGCCGCTATCAAGGTGAGGTAGTCAAACGCCCATTTGCCCGCGGCGGCGATCACAACCGCAGGCCAACGGCTTCCAACCACCTCGACTAGACGGTCACGCTCATCCACAAACCGGCCGTTGCCAATCGACCAACCGCGGCCGGATACTCGGCCGAGTAGCTCGACAAGAATCCTCAGGCCCGATTCGGCGATGAACAGCGGGCGGGTGAACAGTACCGCCACCGCGCCGACCATCATCAGCACTATGAACAGAACCCCACCGGCCATCGCGGCCGGCAGCAGGCTTTCCGGAATCGGGGCACCGAGCAGCGCCATCAGGCCGGCGACGGCTGGAATGGCGACCAACGCCGCCGTGGTGGTTACCGAGGTGACCGCCAACGCTCCCCCGGCCTTGGCCGGTTCGACACCAGCCGAAGCCAGCATCCGGTAGTAGATGGCTCCCCCGGTAGCGGCTGAAGCAGGAGTAACTCGACTCACCGCATTGGACACCAGCTGCGAAGCCGCGGCTACAAACCACGACACCTGAGGTAGCACGATTCTGGTCAACCACCAGAGACAGAAGAAGCTGGCCAGCTCAAGCAGGAGCATCACCACAAACCAACCGGGTCGGATGGTTCGCAGGCGCGGACTCGACGACAGCAAGTCGCGAAGCTCGTCCTGCATGATGTAGAGGGCGGCGACGGCAACAGCCAAGCCAATGCCCCACACCAGGGTTCGACGAATGTACGTGGAGCTTGGGCTAGGCACGCTGGCCTGCCAGCGACTTGAGCGGTAAGTCTCGTCTCCGAGATTGTCGTCGTCGACGCCGAGAGCCATCAGCTGCTCACCTTCCAACGGCTGCGAGTTTGAGCCAGACGGTGTAGCGGCCACCCGAGACGACGGGTGAGCGAATCGAGCGTGCCCAACGGCAGTCCAACGACGTTGGGATACGAACCTACGATTCCATCGACCAACAACGTCCCCAAGCCTTGGATCCCGTAGGCCCCGGCCTTGTCCATGGGCTCGCCGGTACCGATGTACCACTGAATGGTGTCGGTGTCGAAGGTGCGCATCGTTACTTTGGTTTTTGCGACCGAGCTGATGGGCTCGAGTGTCCTCTGGTTGTACGGGGCCTGGTCAGGCCTAAGGTCAGTTCCCTCAATTAACCCCACCGCCACACCGGAATACACGTGGTGCTCGGTTCCCGAAAGCGCCCGGAGCATTCGTTCCGCTTCGGCCTGGTCCTCAGGTTTGCCTAGAACCGATCCGGCTACCTCAACCACGGTATCGGCTGCGATGACCATCCACCCGGATGGTGAAGGATCGGTTCCACTAGCTCCGTTTGCTTGGTTGGACGCCCAAGCTTGCCATCCGGCGACAGCCTTCTGACGGGCAAGCCGCTCTACGAGAGCGGCCGCAGATTCGTCGGGCTGCCTGCTCTCGTCGATGTCGGTTGACACGATCATCGGCTCGATGCCGAGCTGGTACAGCAGTTCGGAGCGGCGTGGGGAGCCCGAGGCCAACACCACAATCGGCGAGGCCGATTCCGAACACAATCCCATGCCACAAGGGTAGACGGACCAGGTGGCCTTTTCCGGCCAATCCCCGTGCCCCGTGAGATGGCCCTGACATGGCGCTGAAATGGCGCTGAAATGAGCTGCAAATGAAACACAGGGCTTGGAGCCGGAACGGCGCAGTGGCACACTTGGACGCCATGGACCTCATCAATGTCTCAACCGCTGACGGCGTCGCCACCCTTACTCTCGACGACCCCAAACGACGAAACGCCGTCACGCTGCCGATGTGTGATCAGATAACCGAGGCCATGGACGAGGTTGAAGCCGATCCGTCCATCAACGCTTTGGTGGTCACCGGCAACCCACCGGCGTTCTGCGCCGGCGCGGACCTCTCTCATCTCGGCGATTCGGCTGAAGAGGGTCTCCTCGACATTTACGAAGGCTTTCTGAGAGTGGGCCGAAGCCCTCTGCCCACGATCGCCGCCGTCAACGGTGCTGCAGTCGGAGCCGGCATGAACCTCGCTCTCATCTGCGACGTTCGACTGGCTGCTCGATCGGCTCGGTTCGACTGTCGCTTCCTTGATCTCGGCCTGCATCCCGGCGGAGGCCACACCTGGATGTATCAGAACATCTGTGGGCCACAGGCCGCTTCAGCAGCCGTGCTCTTTTCGCAGGTGTTCGACGGTGAGGAAGCCGCCCGGGTCGGTCTGGCTTTCCAGGTCTACGACGATGACGACCTTCTCGACCAGGCCCACGCCATGGCCGCCAAGGCCGGAGCGGCTCCTCACGACCTGGTGCTCAAGACCAAGCGAACGATGCAAGATATCCGTACGGCTACAACCCAACGGGCGGCCGTGGATCATGAGCTTGGGCCACAAGCCTGGTCAACCCGTCAGCCGGCGTTCCAGGACCGGTTGTCCAAGTTGAAGGCGAAGATCACCTCAAAGAGTTAGTCGTCTAAAGACTCGACCGATCAGAGCCAGTCGCGAATGAACTCAGCGCGCCGTTCAGCCCACTCCTCGGCCGTGATCGCATAACGCACGTGGTCTTCCCAGACCCCGTTGATCTCAAGATAGCGTTCAGCCACCCCTTCCTCTCGAAGTTTGAGCTTTTCGACGACACGTCGAGAAGCTCGATTTCGAGGAACGATTGAGATCTGGACTCGATGCAGCTTCAGTTCTTCAAACGCGAACTTCAGAAGTATTACCACACCTTCAGGGATGTAGCTGTTGCCGGCCTGCTCCTCATCGATCCAGTAGCCGAGGTAGGAGCTCTGGAACGGTCCTCGTTGCACGGAGTTCAGGTTGATCTCGCCACAAAACACTCCGCCGACAAACACGCCGAAGCCGAAGCCGGCACCGGATTGCCATTCGCGGTCTCGAGCATGGCACCGGAGGGCGAACGCGCTGCGGTCGGACGTTGGGTCTGGAGCGCCCTGGGGCCGGCGGGGCTCCCACTTGGTCAACCAGTCGGCGTTGCGACGCCGGACCTCCTGCCACGACCAATAGTCCTCGGGCCGAAGAGGTCTCAGCAGCAGGCGACGTCCTAGCAGGCTGGTGTTCACGTCTGTGAGCTTAGAGGCTTCAATCCAGAGTGTCTCGATGCCGCTCGTGAAGAAGACCATCGAGAAGACCGGCGGTCGACACCTGAATGGCATCGATGCCGAATTGACGCATCGTCTCGACCAGAATGCAGATCGCTCCAACGATCCAGTCGACGTGTTCGGGCAACAGGCCAGGGTTGGCGGCCCGGTCCACCGACGATTCAGTTGCCAGCGCTCGAAAAACCTCTTCAACGTCTGTGTAGGCCATCCGGTAGCCGTGGATCTCATCGCCTTCATTGCGCCCAAGCTCCACCTCACCGATGTATCGAACGACGCCAAATCCAACGATCTCGGCGCCGTCGGCCGCCAACGCCTGAGCGATCGCCGGCGCTTGGAGCCGCACGTCATCGAGATGAAGCTCGATGACAGACAACGCTGCCGACAACTCCTCGGCCCGCGGCGGGTCGCTGTGGAGATACTGCGTCGTCACGTTCCCGGCACCGATCGGCAGTGATATGACGTTCAGCGCTGGCGCGGCGGCCCCGGACGTGGTGTCGAGCGCCGCGATCTCGGTTGATCCGTAGCCGATGTCGATCGAGACCTTTGGTTGATCGACGGCTC
This sequence comes from Acidimicrobiales bacterium, assembly GCA_965216355.1. Lineage (GTDB taxonomy): Bacteria > Actinomycetota > Acidimicrobiia > Acidimicrobiales > SZUA-35 > JAHELU01. The sequence continues at coordinate 2,981,194 of CBDCFR010000013.1, read as the reverse complement.
CAGTGTCAACGAGTCCGGTGTCGACTTCTGCGCCAAACGCCGCGGCGAAACCCAACCGGGCTTCGCGGTCACCGCTCAGGACTTCAATTTCAACACCGAGTGACTCTCTGACAACGGCGGCCACATCTTCGGACTGCCACTGTCGTTGAGCAGCAGTAGCCACAACGATCGGTTGGACCTGGAGCGTTCTGGCGGTGTCGGCAACCGGCCTGAGAGCGTCGGCCAATCTCTTGCGACCCTCGTCCGACAAGCCCCGACCGTCGGAGAGGTCAACAAGAAGTTGAGTGGGTGTCCGCGTTCGTTTCTCCTCCCCGTTACGAACAACGAGCGTTTTCACCGCGCCCGAACCGAGTTCAACCAGCACCGTGTCGCTGCGGGTCGGGGCGACACGAGGAAGCTCATCACCACTCGGTACCTCCCGGAGCACAACCAAGTCGTCGAGCGTCTCACCCCGTTCTTCCAACTGGTCGTGCACCCAAGCGCCAACCGGATCCTCGGCCCCGGCGAGGAAATACCCGTAGTGAGCGTGCAAACACTTGACGCCTGTGCGGGTTCCCCCGACCCCGCCGGTTGGACGAGGACCGTTGTGGTCGGACGCAATTGCGGATTCCCTCTCCCGCCGATATCGATCGTGACTGGCCTGGAGTTCGGCAGGATCGACCAACCGTTCTGCGGTCTTCACGCCACCAATGGACTCCAGGGTTCCTATCGCCTTGTTTAGTGCCGGGTCGATTAGCCAATATCGGGTGGGCATGGGTCGGCCGGAGTGGAGAAACGGGGCATTCATCAGAACCACGGGAGCGCCGTCGGGACGGGCGACAGCCAACTCGTAGTCGCCCTGAGGGCGGCGGCCGAGCAACTCGGCGACCACTTCATCGAGGGCAGCCCGATCAGGCGGCGTGAAGCCACTATCGCTTGGCACGTTCGGCTGGTCGGCTGACATTGGGGCTCACACGGTCCGCAGGTTGCGGCTCCGCCTCAGCCTCGGCTCACCAACCACCAGATGAATGCGATCACGATTGCGCCGACGACGCCGGCCGGGACCAGCCGCTTGGCCATCTCATTGCCCCCAACAGCCAAGAGGTCGACTGCCTCCGGCTCCGGAGCATCGATCTTGCGCACTCCCCCGGTGGCTGGAGTTTCGGCAACTTCAGCGGCCTCGGCCGCTTCGGGAGCAGTCGCGGCGCCTGTGGTGTCGTCACCACTGTCTGAGCTCCCTGCAGCTGCCTCCACCACTGCGGATTCCGCTGCCGCCGGGGCTGCACCCTCGGCCAGCTTGGCCCGAAGGTTGTCGACGAACTGGCCCAGGATCTTCTTCGAGACGTCTTCAATGGCGCCTCGACCAAAGCTGGCGATTTTGCCACTCAGACCGAGATCGGTGTGAATCTCGACGTTGGTCTGGGCCGCGGTGACCTCGGTCAACGTGGCGGTCACCATGGCGTTGGCATTGCCCTGACGAGGGTCGCGACCTTCGGCCTTGAGTTTGGCCACGTGATTTTCGGTGTCTTGTTCGACGAACGAGGCCTTGCCCTTGTAATTGGCCGTGATTGGCCCGACCTTGATCTTGACGAGGCCACGGTACTCGTCGCCTTCGATCTCGGTTAGCTGAGCGCCCGGCATACACGGCGCGATGAATTCAAGGTCATTGAGGATGGCCCAGGTCTCTTCGATGCCACGATCGATAACGAAGTCGTTTGTCAGCTCCACTTTTCGAGATCCTCCAGGGTGTCGATGTCTGTGGGATTACCTTTGCACGGTACCTCCGAAACGAGGTCGGGACGCATCCGAAGCAGCGATCTTGCCCCCTCGTCGCCAGTTCCCGAGAGCAGGGGCCAAACCTCTGCCGCCAGCTTGACCGGTGGCCGTCGCCGACCATCGAATGTGGCGGTGACGATAGGTCCGTCAGCCTCGGCCACGGCGGTCCAAGAAGCGGCATCAACAAACGGTTGGTCGGCAAGTCCAACCACGACCGCTTGGTGACCATCGATGGCAGCTTGGGTGATGCCGACCTCCAGCGACGTTGCCTGGCCCTCGCTCCAGCGTTCGTTGGTGAGCAGGGAGACTCCGAGTTTCCGGGCCAATGCCGAATCGTCCAGATCAGGGTCGTCCCAATTCTCGTCCAGGTCTTGGCTGTGCCCCAATGCCGAGAGCAAGGCAGGCCGCAACCCAACCGCACCGGTCACCAGATAGGCGGTGTCGAGCGCACCGCCGGCCACTGCCTCAGCCATCGCGGTTACGGCCCAGGCGGCCAGAGGACGCCCGCGGAACTTGGCAAGCAGCTTATGTTCGTCCCCCGAGAATCGTGAACCAGCGCCGCCGGCAAGGAGCACTCCGGCCACGGTCATCGACGAAAGACACCCTGCCGATCGCCTTCCAGGCCGGCTTCTGATCCCTCATTCATGTGCAAAGCACCTCCTCAACCGTGCGACCCCCACAGTATCCCGACAGCATCTCCACTGTATGAAAACTGATTCGGAGCGTAACAAGGGTCACGGAGCATAGGTACTGCACTCAAATCGGCTAGATTCGGGCGTTCGTACCAAGAACGAGTATCCCCTAATTCTCGTGCTGGACAACCGATCACCCGGAGCAGAACCATGGATCCAACAGCGATGCGATCAAAACTGATTGAGCTGGCAATGAGCCACACCTGGACGTGGGACCAGACTCTCCTGCATCTGTTGGAACAGCGCACCACCGGCCAATCAAGCCCCATTCTTGATGTTCATCCGGTGACCACCATCAACGGGCTTTCCGACGAACAGCTGACCTCGCTGTCGGCCGACGAAGACTTCGTGAACGCCCTCGACGCGCGGCTTACGTCGGCCCGAGACTATCTCAATTCCTCAATCGCCGATCCGCAGGTCGCTTACTTCTCACCGGAGTTCGGGATCAGCGACCGGATTCCGCAGTATTCGGGTGGACTTGGCATTCTCGCCGGCGATCACCTCAAGGCCTGCTCCGATCTTGAGGTGCCCCTGTGTGCCGTCGGGCTTCTGTACCGCCAAGGATTTTTCCGCCAAGACGTGAAGGACGGCGAGCAAGCCGAGCGGTATCAGGTATTCGAGCCCGCTGATCTCGGAGTCGCCGATACCGGGCTGGAGGTGGCGATTCCCGTGGCCGACCGCACGGTCAATGCCCGGGTCTGGCTGCATCAGGTCGGCCGGGTCAGCCTCGCGCTGCTCGATACCGACCTGCCGTCGAACGATGAGGCCGACCGAAGCATCACCGATCGGCTCTACAGCGGCGGGCGAAAGCATCGGCTGGAACAGGAGATGGTTCTTGGTGTCGGCGGCGCCCGGGCGGTAGCGGCACTCGGCTGGACTCCGCCGCTGTATCACCTCAACGAGGGCCACGCCGGATTTCTGATCTTTGAACTGATCGACCGAGAGATCAACGCAGGAGCGTCATTTGAAGCTGCGCTGAAAAACATCGAACCGCACCTGTTGTTCACCACCCACACCCCGGTTCCAGCCGGTATCGACCGGTTCCAGCGAACCCTGATCGACTCCTACCTTGAGCCCTGGGCCGAGCGGTGGAACGTCACCGTCGACGATCTCGCGGCTTTGGGCCACGATCCAGAAAGCGGCGCGAAGAACGGCGAGTCGGAATTCAACATGGCCATTCTCTGCCTCAACCAGGCCGCGCGGGCCAACGGTGTGTCAAGGCTCCACGGTGAAGTGAGCCGCGACCTGTTCGGCCAAGTCGACAAGGGCTCGGCCATCGGGTCGGTCACCAACGGAGTGCACGCCCGGACCTGGGTAGATCGTTCAATCCAAGAAGCGTTTGATGAAATCGGCGGCACAAAGTGGGCCGACGGTGACAGCGACGCTTGGGCCCGGATCGCCGAAATGGACGGTTCGGCCATCCGCAACCTGCGGCGGCGGGGGGCGGAGACCCTGTCGACCATGGTCCGAGACCGCGTTGGTGTTGATCTGGACCCAGAGGCTGTAACGGTCGGGTTCGCCCGCCGGTTTGCCACCTACAAGCGGGCCGACCTTCTGCTCCGTCACCAGGAGATACTGGAGAAGTTGCTGGCCGACGACGATCGCCCGATCCAGTTCGTGTTCGCCGGTAAGGCCCACCCTGCTGATGAGCCCGGCAAGGAACTGTTGGCCAACGTCGTCGCCTTCTCCGAATCGGAGGCTGCCAACGGTCGTTTCGTGTTCGTGCCCGATTACGACATTGCCGTCGCGGCGGCGATGTACGCCGGATGTGATGTGTGGCTCAACAACCCGGTCAGGCCTCGTGAGGCGTCGGGAACGAGCGGTGAGAAGGCGGCCCTCAACGGCTCACTTAACTGTTCGATCAGCGATGGCTGGTGGGACGAAATGGCCACCGAGACCAACGGCTGGACCATCCCGGCCAGCCCTACCGACGACGTCGACCAACGCGATCTCGACGAGTCGCTTTCGGCACTCAAGATTCTGTCCGACGAGATTGTGCCCGCCTACTGGGGTGACGGGTCACCGTGGTCGGAAGCGTGGCTCACTCGGATTAGGGCCTGCTGGCGAACCCTTGGACCTCAGGTCACAGCGGCCAGGATGATTCGGGACTACCGCGACAACTACTATCAGCCCATGCTGAACGAGCTGGCCTGACCGGGAGAGATTGATCTGTGACAACCCGAGTATGGGGTGGTGACCCCAACCCTTTGGGTGCCACGTGGGACGGCATTGGGGTAAACATTGCCGTGTACTCCGAGCCGGCAGAACGAGTCGATGTCTGCTTGTTCGACGACGACGGTGTCGAGACCGCATTCACACTGCCCTCGGTGACGGGCTTCGTGCATCATGGGTACTTTCCCGACTTGCGCCCGGGCCAGCGATACGGCTTCCGTGTCTATGGGCCGTGGTCCCCCGCCGATGGGGTGTTGTGCAACCCGGCCAAGTTGTTGACCGACCCATACGCCTTCGCCCTCGAAGGTGATCTGGTGTGGGACGACGCCATTTTCGCGTTCGAGGATCAATCCTCCGACACCAAGAACACGCTCGACAGTTCACCCCACGTGCCCCGGTCGATTGTTGTCGACCACAGCTTCGATTGGGAGACCGACAGCGCTCCCCGCACACCGCTGTATCAAACCATCATCTACGAGACCCACGTACGCGGACTAAGCATGCGCCATCCGCTGGTTCCGGAAGAGCTGCGGGGAACCTACGCCGGGTTGGCCACCGAGCCGGTTATCGACCACCTGCTCTCGCTTGGTGTCACCGCGGTGGAGCTGCTCCCGGTTCACCATCATGTATCCGAACACCATCTCGCCAAACAGGGGCTGACCAACTACTGGGGCTACAACACCCTCAGCTACTTCGCCCCTCACGCCACCTACGCCGTCGGTCATCAAAACGGCTCTGGTCAGGGGCCACTGGGATCGCAGGTGGTCGAGTTCAAACAGATGGTCAAAACCCTGCACCAAGCAGGTATCGAGGTGATTCTCGACGTGGTCTACAACCACACGGCCGAGGGTAACCAAGGTGGCGCGATGCTCTGCCTGAAGGGCTTCGACAACCCGGCCTACTACCGCCTAAGCCCGGAGAATCGTCGCCACTACGTGGACTACACCGGCACCGGTAACAGCATCAACATGCGCCACTCCCAGTCGTTACAGCTGATGATGGACAGCCTCCGGTTCTGGATCCAGGAGATGCGAGTCGACGGCTTCCGGTTTGACCTCGCCGCGGCACTGGCCCGAGGACTTCACGAAGTCGACAGACTCAGCTCGTTTTTTGACCTGATCCACCAAGACCCGGTGGTCAACCGGGTGAAACTGATCGCCGAGCCGTGGGATATCGGCGAGGGCGGCTACCAGGTCGGCAACTTTCCGCCGCTGTGGTCGGAGTGGAACGGCAAGTATCGCGACGGGGTGAGGGACTACTGGCGAGGGGCTGACGAATCCTTGGCCGACTTTGCCTCCCGGCTCACAGGTAGCTCCGATCTGTACGCCTGGTCGAGTCGGCGACCGTCGGCCAGCATCAACTTCGTCACCGCCCACGATGGCTTCACACTGGCTGACCTTGTGTCGTACGACCACAAACACAACCATGCGAACGGTGAAGATAACCGTGACGGCGAGTCGCACAATCGATCATGGAACTCCGGGGTCGAAGGCCCCACCGACGATCCAACGATCATCGACACCCGGAACGTTCGCCGCCGCTCGATCCTGGCCACCTTGTTGCTCTCCCAAGGTGTACCGATGCTGCTCGGCGGCGACGAGATCGGCCGGACCCAAGGCGGCAACAACAACGGGTACTGCCAGGACAACGAGATCTCGTGGTACGACTGGGACAACATCGACCTTGAGCTGCTGGCCTTCGTACGACGGCTGGTGAGGCTGCGAAAACAGCATCCGACATTCCGCCGCCGTCGATGGTTCGAAGGTCGCAGCCTGCACGGCAGCGATGTGTTCGACATCGAGTGGTTCAACGCGTCAGGCACGCCGATGAGCGATGACGACTGGCAACGAGGCCTGGTGAAATCGCTGATGGTCTACCTCAACGGCGACGTAATCCCGACCCCCGATCGCTACGGGAACCGCATCCACGACGACAGCTTCCTCCTGATGTTCAACCCGAGCTCCGATCCCACCGACTTCCACCTTCCTGGAGAACTTGAAACCAATACCTGGAGGGTTGAGATCGACACTGCGACCGATCATCAGCGTGACGCTATTGTGGCGTCCAAGGACATCTGGACCGTTGCCCCGTGGGCCGTCGTCGTCCTGCAGCGAAATGGGGACTAGAGCAGTCCGAACTAGAGAAGGTGGAAACCGACGATGGCATCAACCAACAAGCCGAGAGTACTGTTCGCCACCGCGGAGCTGACCCCGGTGGCCCGGGTGGGCGGCCTGGCCGAGGCGGCGGCAGGCCTCGTCAGCGCCCTTCGCAACATGGACGTCTCGGTCCACGTGATGGTCCCCGACTACGGCGACGTCGAGCTGATCGATGAGGTCCACCTCCCCCTCACAACACCGGATTGGACGGGGCCGGTCACCATCCGACGCGGGGTTCATCCGGTTGTGGGCGAGATCGACCTTGTGTCCACTCCAAACATGGCCCGACCTCATCCGTACATCGACAGCGACGGCGAAGGCTGGCCCGACAATGATCATCGGTTCATGTCGTTCTCGGCGGCTGTTGCTCACATGGCGGCCGAGACCGATCCCGATGTCGTTCATCTCAACGACTGGCACACATCAGCGGCTGCCGCCTGGCTCCACGGTAATTTTCCCACCGTTCTGACCATTCACACCCTTGGCTACCAAGGGATAAGCGGAAACCAATGGCTACAAAACCTGGGGCCTCAGGCGTTCCGTTTCGCTTGGATGGGGGCAACCAACCCGCTGTCCGGCGCCATCCATCTGGCCGATCGGGTGATCACCGTCAGCCCGACCTATGCCCGAGAGATCCTGACACCCGAAGGCGGCGCCGGCCTCCACGAGAGGCTAGCCGAAATCGGAGATCGCCTCGTCGGCATCCGCAACGGCATCGACACCTCGATCTGGAATCCGGAAACCGATCCCCACATCGCCGCCAACTACGGCGTCGATCGAGACGGACGCGATGCCTGCCGGGCCGCGTTGTTCGATGAAGCAGGCTGGCAGGACGACGGCCAGAGCCTCATCGCCATCGTTTCCCGCCTGGTCGACCAAAAGGGCATCGATTTCGCGCTCAGCAGCGCCCGTTTCCTCGATACGATGCCGGCTCGCATGATGATCTTGGGCTCGGGTTCGGCGAACCTCGCCAACGGCATCCGCTACTGGCAGGACCGTATGCCCGACAGGATGTGGTTCTTCGACGGCTACGACGAACCGCTGGCTCACCGCTTGTTCGCCGGTAGCGATCTGTTCTTCATGCCAAGCCGCTTCGAACCCTGTGGCCTGGCCCAGATGCAGGCGATGGCCTACGGCTCGATTCCTGTCGTCACCAAGGTCGGCGGGTTGGCCGATACGGTGATCGACGCCGATCGAGATCGAGACAACGGAACCGGTTTCGTGAGCGAATCGGTTGACGACGCCAGCATCCTCGACGCGCTACATCGAGCCCATCGGGCCACTCGGGTGGAACAACGTCGGGACGCTATCGTCACGAGAGGCATGACCGCTGATTGGTCATGGGATGTGCCCGCTCAGGAGCATCTCGACATCTACAACGACCTGGCAGGCCGTTAACCGCCCTCTCTAGGGTTGGGCTATCTGTTGGCCTTTGGAGAGGAAGACGATGCCGTTGTCGGAGATCGTGTAGTGCTCACGATCATGATCGGTGTCGACTCCAAGTTTGTGACCGGCCGGCACCACAACGTTCTTGTCGAGCACACAACCTTGCACCACGGCGCCCTTCTGGACCACGGCTCCGTCGAGCAAAATCGAGTCTTTCACCGTCGCTCCTCCCTCAACTCGGACGTTGGGTGAGAGAACCGACCCCTCGATGTGGGCGCCCGAGATCACGACCCCGTTCGAGAGCAACGATCGTTCAACGTGAGCCAATCCCTGGTCGCCGTCGTTGACCACTTTGGCCGGAGGTGACGTACGCCCCTCGGTGAGAATCGGCCACTCCCGGTTGTAGAGGTCGAAGGCCGGGAAGTCACCGATGAGATCCATATGAGCGTCGTAGTAGCTGTCGAGCGTTCCCACATCACGCCAATAGTGCGTGTCGTTGCTCTGACCGGGAACCTGGTTGGTGGTGAAGTCGTACACGTGAGCGTCTCCGGTGGCAACCATTGCCGGCACCAGGTTGCCGCCGATGTCGTGTTTGGAGTTATCGTCCTCGGCGTCGGCGTGGATCGCATCGATCAGGGCCTTGGTGGTGAACACGTAGTTACCCATCGAGGCCAGGACCACGCTCGGATCGTCGTCGAGACCGTCGATGTCAGCCGGATTGGGCTTTTCCAGGAACCCACCGATCTTTGTGCCTTCACCCGGGCTGATCACTCCGAATTGATCGGACTGATCTTTCGAAACCCGGATTCCGGCCACCGTCACCCCGGCACCGGTGGAGATGTGGTGGTCAAGCATTTGGCGAGGGTCAATGCGGTAGATGTGATCAGCACCGAAGACGAACACGTACTCCGGCCGCTCGTCCTCGATGAGATTCAGGTTCTGGAAGATGGCGTCGCCTGAGCCCATAAACCAGCGTGGCCCTCGCCGCATCTGAGCGGGAACCGACGTGACGTAGTTGTCGAGCAGCGTGGACATCCGCCACGTCTTTGACAAGTGGACGTCCAGGCTGTGGCTCTTGTATTGGGTTAACACCACGATTCGGCGGTAACCCCCGTTGGCCAGATTGGAGAGAGGAAAGTCGATCAGTCGATAGTGCCCACCAAACGGCACAGCAGGCTTGGCCCGATCCAGCGTGAGCGGGAGCAATCGTTTACCCTCCCCTCCGGCCAAAACCATCGACAAAACACGGGGACGAGAAGCCATTTCACCTGCCATCTCCCCATCATGGACCATTAATCGCCCAATTGCTTGATGCTTGGCCAATAAACCGACAAGCTGATGGGGACATGACAACAAACGCCGAATCCAGCGAAGAAGCCCACACGAAGAGGCCGAGGGCCCTCAGTCCGACCGATGACGATCTTCAACGATTCGTGGAAGGGACCCATGACGACTTGGCTTCGTTTCTTGGGGCTCATGTCGACGGTGACGACCGCGACACTCCGTCGGGAACCATGTTCCGCGTGTGGGCTCCGAACGCCCGCCAGATCTCCGTCATTGGCGACTTCAACGATTGGGCTCCGGGCCGCCATCCGATGGAGCCGTCAGACTCCGGAATCTGGTCTACCCACATCGACGAAGCGCAGGTGGGGCACCGCTACAAGTATCAGCTCGTCGACTACACGGGAGCTACGGTCGACAAAGCCGACCCGGTGGCCTTCGCCACCGAGGAACCACCACGGACCAGTTCGGTTATCGGCGATCTCACCTATAGCTGGGGTGACCACGAATGGATGAGCACCCGCTCCAAACACAACGGCCACGACCGCCCAATGGCCATCTACGAACTCCATCTGGGCTCCTGGCGATACGAACCCGAGGGCTACCGAGGCCTGGCTCGCCAGCTGGCCGATTATCTCGACGAGACCCACTTCACCCACGTGGAGCTGCTCCCCGTGATGGAGCATCCGTATTACGGGTCTTGGGGGTACCAGACCACCGGGTATTTCGCCCCCAGCGCTCGCTACGGCAAGCCCACCGACTTGATGTACCTGATCGATCTGCTTCATCAACGAGGCTACGGTGTGATCCTCGATTGGGTGCCGTCACACTTCCCGGAAGACCAGCACGGCCTCGCCCGGTTCGACGGCACTCATCTCTACGAACACGCCGATCCCAGACTCGGATTTCATCCCGACTGGAAGAGCGCCATCTTCAACTACGACCGCGGCAGTGTGCGCAGCTTTCTCCTCAGCAGCGCGCAATTCTGGCTGTCGCAGTATCACGCCGACGGCATCAGGGTCGACGCGGTTGCGTCGATGCTCTACCGCGACTATTCCCGGAACGACGGTGAATGGATTCCCAATCAGCACGGAGGCAACGAGAATCTAGGTGCCATCGACTTTCTTCAGGAGCTGAACCGTCGGATCTACAGCCGTCACCCCGACGTGGTGATGGTGGCCGAAGAGTCGACGGCTTGGCCTGGGGTTTCCCGACCAACCGATGGTGGCGGACTCGGCTTCGGCTTCAAATGGGACATGGGGTGGATGAACGACACCCTGCACTACATCGCCCTCGATCCGCTGGCTCGCAGCCATCACCACAACAGCCTTACCTTCCGGGCGATGTACGCCTACAGCGAGAACTACGTGCTCCCGCTGTCCCACGATGAGGTGGTTCACGGCAAAGGCTCGCTCCTTCAACGTCAGCCAGGTGATCGGCAGCAGAAGCTGGCCGGTCTTCGTCTCCTCTACGGCTACCAATACGGTCTGCCGGGGAAGAAATTGCTGTTCATGGGCTCGGAACTGGGGGTTGAAACCGAGTGGAATCACGAGCAGGAGCTGCCGTGGTCGCTTCTACAAGATGCGGGCCACAAGGGTGTGCAGCTCTGGGTGGCCGCCCTGAACCGCTTGCACCGAGAGCAGCGGGCTCTCCACGAACTCGACACGGATCCTGCCGGCTTTCAGTGGCTAATCGGCGACGACAACGCCAACAGCGTCTTTGCCTTCGTTCGCTGGGCCGCCGACCCGGAGCCAAGTCCGGAATCCGAATCAGAAGCCGACTCGGATCCGCAGTCAGAACCAGATTCGCAGTCGGACCCGGATTCGCAGTCGGACCTAAATTCGGAGTCAGGCTCAGACGAGATGATCCCGGTTGAGCCTGTTGTGGTTATATGCAACTTCACTCCGGTTGCCCGAAAGGGCTACACCGTGGGCGTACCGGTCGGCGGCGAGTGGCAGATCCTGGCCAACAGCGACGCTGAGGAATTCGGCGGTTCAGGAGCCAGCTGCGGGGATTTGGTCACCGTTGACGAAGCAACGCACGGTATGGAACAGGCCCTCGCCATCGACATCCCGCCGATGTCGGCACTGTTCCTGGCACCGGCCGGAGATCAGTAACCCAGGCGCTCGATCATCTCGGTGCTCTGCTGCCAGTTCTTCTCGACGTTCACCACCAGCTCCAGATAGACACCGGGAGGAAGCTGTTTGCGAACCCGAGTGCCAACCTGCTTGAGCGTCTCACCGCCCTTGCCGATGATGATGCCCTTCTGAGAATCCCGCTCCACCAGGATCTCAACCCGAATCCGCGGCCACTCCCACTCCACCACGCGGGTGGCGATCGAGTGAGGCACCTCGTCGCGGGTGATCCGCAACAGTTGCTCCCGAACAAGTTCGGCCACCACAAACGCTTCGGGAACGTCGGTCACCGTTTCGGCTGGATACCACAGCGGCCCGTTGGGCAATCGTGATTTCAGATGTTCCACCAGCGCAGGTACGCCTTTACCGGTGAAGGCCGATACCGGGAAGTAGGCCGAGAAGTCGAGCTCGGCTGTGGCTGCAAGCTGTTCGAGAACCTTGGTGTGGTCGAGACCGTCAATCTTGTTGACAACGACCACGGTGCGTTCCGGATCCAGATCAGCGGCCAAATGGCGATCGCCTTTGCCGAATCCCGACCGCCCGTCGATCACAAAACAGATCACGTCGACATCGCTCATGGCGCCGCCGGCCACCTCGTTGAGGTGAGTGCCGAGCGCAGTTCGAGGTTTGGAGATCCCTGGAGTATCGACAAAGACCAGCTGGTGACTGTCGTCGGTTAGCACACCACGAATCTGGTGGCGGGTGGTCTGCGCTTTGTTTGAGACGATCGTGACCTTCTCATCGAGGATCTGGTTGAGAAGCGTCGACTTGCCAACATTTGGGCGACCGACGATGGCAACGAAGCCACTCTTGAATTCCGTGTCAACCGGACCTAGCTCGCCGGGGGTGTCACTCATGTTCATCAGGACTCATGTTCATCACGCTCACCGGTCACGACTTCTAGACGGGCAACCAGAACTCGGGTGATTCGCCGACCCTGGGTTCGTTCAACCTTAAGGCGGTAGCCATCCACCTCACACACCTCACCGGCAACCGGAACCCTTCCGAACACATCGAAAACCAGGCCACCGACCGTGTCCCAATCGCCCTCAGGCAGATTCAGCGAACCAATGTCGTTCAGTTCATCAATAAGGATGCGCGCATCCACCCGCAACGTTCCGTCGACAAGGCGTTCCACCAGCGAGACCTCCACGTCATACTCGTCGACGATCTCACCCACCAACTCTTCGATGAGGTCTTCAAGCGTTACGAGCCCTGCAACTCCCCCGTATTCGTCGACCACCACGGCCATGTGGAACTTCTCCTGCTGCATCTCCTTCAGCAGTTCGGCCACTTTCTTGGTTTCGGGAATGAAATGGGCGGACCGCATTACGCCTTCAACCGCCTTGTCGGCGGCGTTGTCGAGCTCGGCCCGGATCAGGTCTTTGACGTAGGCGAGACCGACGACGTCGTCGATGTTCTCCCCTACGACGGGAACCCGCGAGAAGCCGACAACCGAGGTTGCCTCGAGGGCGTCAGCGATGGTGTCCTCCCGGTCGACGGTGATCATGTCGGTTCGGGGGACCATCACCTCGCGAACCACCGTGCCACCAAATTCAATAACCGACTCGATCAGATCACGTTCGGTTTGCTCGATGATCTCGTCCTCAACCGCGGCGTCGGCCAAGGCAATCAGCTCCTCGGGCAGAGCGAACGGGCCCTGACGTAGACCCCGACCAGGCACGATGATGTTGGTGATCCCGATGAGGGCTCGGGCCAAGAAGCGGGTGGGTCCGACCCTCAGCAACAAGCCGATCGGTCGGGCCAGCATAAGAGCGACCTGATCAACGTAAAGGATCGCCATGGTGCGTGGAACGGCCTCGCCGAGCACAAACACCACGGCCAGATTCAGAACAATCACGACGGAAACCATCGGCTGCCGCAGGAATCGGTAGGCCAGAATGGCCACGAGGGCCGACTGGGTCAGCTGGGCCATCACAACCAACAGGCGAAGCGGGTTGCGGACGGCATCGTCGGGACGAGCCAAGAGAGCCTCCAGACGAGGCGCTCGCTTGGGCTCGTCTTCGATCAGGCTGTTGGCCCGGGCTCTGCTCGAGCGGGCGAACCCCTCCTCAGCAGCAACAGTGACGATCACAAACAGCAGCAGGCCAAACGCTGCGACGATGGCCAGAACGTCGAAGGTACCGAACGTGGCCGACGCGGCCGGGGTTGATTGGGCCACCGGTAGACGGAGCGACACCAAGATTGCTGGATTCACGCTTGAACCGGGCCCGGATGGAGAAATCCGCAGCGAGCCATGTGGACCTCTTCTCGGGCTACCATCGCTGCACTTTCGACTTCCTCCGCATGGTCATGACCGAGGATGTGCAGCACTCCGTGGATGACCAGCAGGGTCAGCTCCGCCTCCAGTTGGCCACAATGATCCGGCGCCTGTCGTTCGGCGACCTGAGGACAGATCACGAGATCGCCGAGATGTAGCGGCACCGGGATCAGCCCGTCTCCACTCTCAATCAAGTCGGGTTCGGCGCCGGGCTCGTCCATCGGGAACGACAACACATCGGTCGGACCGGACTTGCCCATGTGCTCGGCGTTGAGTTCGGCTATGCGGTCCTCGTCGACAAAGATCAGGTCAAGGGAGCCGAAGCGGACTCCTTCACCAGCGAGCGTGTCCGAAACGATCTGAGCCCAGTGATCCAGATCAAGATCGTTCCAGGCCGATTCGTTGGAGGCTTCGACCTGAATCTCGACTTGGGTCATCGGTTCTTGTCGTGACGGGCGTAGGCGTCGACGATGTCCTGCACGATCCGGTGCCGCACCACGTCTTTGGACCGGAGGCGGACGAAGCCAAGGCCGTCGATACCGGTGAGAATCTTCTCAACTCCCCCAAGCCCACTGCGGCCACCGGCCACGTCGACCTGGGTGGTGTCGCCGGTAATCACGGCCTGAGAATTGAAGCCGATCCTGGTGAGGAACATCATCATCTGTTCCGGCGTGGTGTTTTGGGCTTCGTCGAGGATGATGAAGCTGTCGTTGAGGGTGCGGCCTCGCATGAACGCCAGTGGTGCCACCTCGACCACGCCGCGCTCGAAGAGCTTGGCCATGTTGTCGGCGCCGACCATGTCGTGTAGGGCGTCGTAGAGGGGGCGAAGATACGGGTCGACCTTCGACATCAGGTCGCCGGGCAGGTAGCCCAGCCGTTCGCCGGCTTCCACCGCCGGACGGGTCAGCAGGATTCGCTCAACCTCTTTGTCCTGCAGCGCCCGTACCGCGCACGCCACAGCCAGCCAGCTCTTGCCGGTACCGGCCGGGCCAACGCCGAAGGTGATTGTGTTCCGGCGCACTGCATCGATGTAGCGTTTCTGGCCCGCCGTCTTCGGACGGACCGGTTTGCCTCGGTATGTGGTGAGGATCCTGTCGGTAAGCACCTCGGATGGTCGTTCGTTCTGGCGCAGCATGTCAATCGATCGACGAACCACCGCAGGGCTGAGCGCTTCGCCCCGCTGAACCACAAGCACCAGCTCATCGATAACCTTGCCGGCGGCTTCGCTGTCCGAGCCTTCAAGCAGGATCTCGTTACCCCGCACATGGATGGCGACATGGAACGAGTCCTCCACAACGCGGAGGTATTCGTCTCGTTGACCGAGCAACCCGGCCATGACCTGGTTGTCGTCGACTTCAATTTTTGTGGATGACGTCATCTGGACCGCGATCGTAGCCAATGGTTGCGACGTTACAGGATACAGCGGCTCCACTGCGGCGCTTGAGAGTTTCGTCGCGCTGTTATGGTCGAAGCCTGAACCGGAGTCGACAGGCCGATCTGCCGGGCTTTGAAGCTAGCGCTTCCACCAGTTTCAACCGGGCGGGGCGGTGATCCTCCAGCCCTTACCGAACAAGTGGAGGCGACCCTTATGCAACGGGTTCGGATTGAAGTCGACAGTCATGACCAACTAACCGTGGTAAAGCAGATGTCTTCCGAGGACCTGTTCAACCACCAGGTGAGATGGCTCGCCGACAACCGCGGCCCAGGTGTTGCCGTGCTCGAACGGGTTTCCCGAGCCACATTGACCTACTCATCGCAGTTTGTGGGATCTCATACGCTCCAGACCTGGGGCCTCACGCCGGAAGTGACGGGCCCGATTCTTGCTCAGCTCGTTGCCACTCTTACCCGCGTGCATCAGCGGGGATGCGGCCACGGACGTCTTCACGCTGATCACGTCGTGATCGGCAGGCAGGGTCCGGTGTTGATCAGCCCTGCTGTTGTTCCCCATGTGGAGTCGGTCGTTGAAGCCGACATCGCCGCCCTCGCTCACCTGTTGTTCGAGCGAACTCAGCTGTGGGCGGTGCTTGCCACTGCCGATGATCAGGTCGTCGAACAGTGGCGATCAGCTGCGGCGGCGGTTGCCGAGTGTCGACCGGGGCAACATGCACAGCTCGCAGCCCTGGTAGGTCCACTGGCTCCTCGACCCCACCGGCCGGGCCGAGGCCTCTAGCCGACGAGGTTCGTGTGAATCAGGCCCAGGTCGTCGAGGCGATCAATCGCTTCGTCGATCTCTACGCCGAGGATGCAGGCCACCGCCCGCAGGTCGTCCTGACGGATCGTCAATACCCGGCCGTTGAAGTCTTGGCGCTGTACCTGAATCATCACCAGATAGCGGCCCAACATCTCACCTTCGGGGCGAGGAACGGCTTCCAGTTCGCTGAGGTGGATGGTTACGCCGTCGGAACGACCGGTGCGCTCGGTGAGATCCAGCGTCTCCGATGACGACGCTGACGTGGACGACCGAGGCAGCAGCTGATCAACCGGCACGCTGTAGTAGTGAGCCAAGCGCTCAAGGCGGGCGACGGAAATCGCCCGCTCTCCGCGTTCGTAGGCACCAAGAACCGAAGCTTTGAACTCCGATTGGGAGTTGGCCTCCACGTCCTGCAACGACAGGCGCTTTTGCCGCCTGATTGATCGCAAACGCTCACCAACTCGGCGACCATAGGCCGCATTTGGCTCTTCAACTGGTTCGAAATGACCCATTGTGCTCCCGGGTTCGAACGACTCCGGCCCCCTCTCAGAGTAACCTAGCCGCCACTCTGCGCAACATCAACCACGGACCGTCAACCTTGGTGACTGGCTGACGCCAACAGCACACCGGCCGCGATCGCCGCCGTCTCGGTACGTAGAATGTTGCCCGGTAACGCCACCCGCCGGCGCCCTTCAAGCTCCGCCGGACTGAACCCTCCCTCGGGACCAATCAGCACACCTGACACCGAGTCTCCTTCGCCCTCAAGCAGCTCCAGCAGCGGTGTCGAATCCAAACCAGGCTCGGCCACGACGGCGTCGGGAAACTCCCGCATCACGTCGTCGACGCTTCTCACTGATCTGATCTCCGGTAACCACACGTTGCGTGACTGCATCGCCCCCTCCCGCGCGATTCGACGCTGGCGTTCGAGGTTCTTGGTGGCCTTCTTGGCATCCCACTTGACCACTGTGCGTTCGGTGGTCATGGGGATGATCGTCGACACACCCAGTTCCGTAAGCTTCTGGACGATCAAGTCGGATCGATCCCCCTTGGCCAGCGCGAACGCCACCATCGTGGCCGCTGGTTTCGGCTCGACCTGGATCGGCCCAAGGTCCGAAACGGCCTCGTTCCCAAGAACACAGGCACGCCACCGCCCAGCTCCATCCGACAATGTGAGCGCATCTCCTAGGCGTACCCGAAGCGACCGAGTCAAATGGTGGATATCGTGGCTGTCGACTTCAGGTTGGTCGAGGTCATCGACGAAGACTAATGGCACCGACCGCAGGCGGTCGATGGTCACGAGAACCGAGACTTGACCTTGCCCAACAAGCTGTCCTCGCCGGGAGCCTTGACCGATTCACCACGATCCTCGGCGAGCTTGCGAAGAAGTTGCTCTTGCTCCGACGTCAGATCGGTCGGGGTCTCCACCACCAAGGCCAGAATCAAGTCGCCCCGGTTGCGGCCACGAAGTTTGGGAATGCCCCGATCTTTGAACCGGATCAGCTCACCGCTTTGGGAACCGGCCGGCACGTTGACCTCAACTTCACCGTCGATCGATTCGAACGTCACCCGGGCTCCGAGAGCCGCCTGAGTAACGGCCACATTCAGCTCCGCTAGAAGGTTGTCGCCCTCACGATGGAACTTCTCATGCGGCACGACCCGAACCTGAACATACAGGTCGCCGGCACCGCCGCCCCTTCGACCAACTGCACCTCGCCCGGTCAAGCGCAGTGTGGCACCGTCGCCCACGCCGGCTGGGATGTCGACTACATAGGTCTGCTCTTCAACCCGTCGGCCCTCGCCCGAGCAGTCCGAACACGGATCGGAGATCGTGACACCTTCGCCGGAGCACCGGGCGCAAGTTGCCGTGGTCACCATCTGTCCGAGAATCGACTGACGAACCTGGCGCACCTGACCGGTGCCACCACACTGGTCACAGCGCAAGGCCTGTGACCCAGGAGCGGCGCCAGTGGCTTCACAGGTGTCGCACGACACGGCGGTGCGTACGGTTACTTCCTTGGCTTCACCGTGGACCACGTCTTCCAGAGTGAGTTGAGCTACCACCTCAAGGTCGGCGCCCCGCTGGGGTCCGCTTTCGGATCGAGCACCGGCATTGAAGAACGCATCGAACAAGTCACCCAGACCGGAACCGCCGAACGGATCGCCACCCATCCGAGCCCCGCTCGTGCCGAACCGATCGTAACGTGAGCGCTTCTCCGGATCACTCAGAACCTCGTAGGCCTCGGCCACCTGCTTGAAGCGCGCCTCGGCCTCGGCGTCGTCGGGATTGGCGTCGGGATGGAGTTCACGGGCCAGCTTGCGGTAGGCCCGCTTGATCTCATCCTGGGAAGCCGAGCGACCAACGCCCAGCAGTTCGTAAAAATCCATCAAATAGTCCTCGGCCTATCCTTCGCTCAAGAGTCGGCCCAATTGATTGCTCACGACAGCGACGGCCGACATCGCTTGCGGATAGTTCATTCGGGTGGGCCCAAGCACGGCTATCGAACCGGCATGTTCCCCATCGACTTCGTAGGGTGAGACCACCAGGCTGCACTCCGAAAGCGGGGCCATCCCGGTCTCCGACCCGATTGCAACCGACAGGCCTCGCTCCGCCACGTCGGCCAGGAGGCTGACGACCACAAGCTGTTGCTCAAGAATCGTGAGCACCTGGCTTACCGAATCGACGGCATGGAACGCCGAGGCCACCTTTGATGTGCCGTCGACGTACACCCGCTCGCCGTCGCTCTCTCCCCCGACCATCTCCTGGTAGAACTGCAAGACCAGGGCATCGACGGTGTGATTACCGCTGGTTTTCGGGGCTACGGCATCGGACACCAGACGATCAACGGCCGACTCGGCCAGAATCCGTGATGCCTGCTCGATCGTCTCAGCGGCGATCTCGGCCTGGAAGTCGAAAGTCTGTTTGATGATCTGGCCGTTGGACAGAACCACCACCGACATCACCGCACTCGAGGCCAACGGCACCAGTTGTACCGACCGAACCACTGCGGCGTCGACCGTGTCGTCGACCACAACGGCGGCATAGTCGGTGAGATCACTAAGCAGGGAGGCCGTGTCTTTCATCACCTGCTCGATTTCGCCGCGAAGTTCGCCGAAGTAAGCGGCCACCGACTGATGATCCGAAGGCGCCGTTCGCTTGATGGCGGCCAAATCCAGATGATCGACGAAGTATCGATAACCCTTTTCGGTGGGCACCCGACCGGCGCTCGTGTGGGGCTGGGCGAGATAACCCTCGCTCTCAAGCGCGGCCATATCGTTGCGGATGGTGGCTGTAGAGACCTTCAGCCCTGCGGCTTTGGCCGCGGCCGAGGAACCAACCGGCTGAGCAGTCTCCGTGTACTGCTCGATTACTGCCCGTAAGATGGCGGCTTTTCGTTCATCAACCATTGGGTTCCATGCATCCTGCGGCCCAAAGGTTGGGCACCGCCCGCCTATTGATGCGGGCCACCACAGTCTATCGATGTAAGGCGCCTCGACGTCAGTCGTCGAGCCGGAGCACTCGGATGAACGTGTCGGACGGGATCTCCACCCGGCCGATGTTCTTCATCCGCCGTTTGCCTTCCTTCTGCTTCTTGAGCAGCTTGTTCTTCCGGGTGACGTCGCCGCCGTAGAGCTTGGCCGTGACGTCCTTGCGGAAGGCTTTCACGGTTTCGCGGGCGATGATTCGACCGCCGATGGCCGCCTGGATCGGCACCTCGAACTGTTGGCGCGGAATGATCGCCTTGAGTTTCTCAGCTGTTCGGCGCCCGTACTCGTACGAGCTATCGCGGTGCACGATGGTCGAGAAGGCATCGACCTGCTCGCCGTTGAAAAGAATGTCAACCCGCACCAGGTCGCCGGCCTCATAACCGACGGGCTCATAGTCGAGACTGGCGTACCCCTGGCTGCGGCTCTTCAACTGATCGAAAAAGTCGATCACCACCTCACCGAGCGGCATTCGATACACCAGCTCAAGGCGCTCAGGCGACAGATACTCCATCTTGTCGAGCTGACCTCTTCGAGACTGACAAAGCTCCATGATGGTGCCGGTGTAGTCGGACGGAGTGATCATCGAGGCCTTGAGATAGGGCTCACGGATCTCTTTCCAATCTCCCGCGGCGGGAAGGTTGGATGGATTGTCGATGATCATCTCATCGCCGTTGTTCATCGTGACGTGATAGACCACCGACGGGCTGGTGGCGATGAGGTTGAGGTCGAACTCACGCTGTAGCCGCTCCCGCACGATCTCCATATGAAGCAGCCCAAGGAAGCCGCAGCGGAATCCGAATCCTAGAGCGGTGGACGTCTCGGGTTCGAAGCTGAAACTGCCGTCGTCAAGGCGCAGCTTGTCTAGCGCGTCGCGGAAGTCGCCATAGTCATCGCCTTCTACCGGATACAGCCCACAGAACACCATGGGTTGAGGTTCGCGGTAGCCGGGCAGTGGTTCGGTGGCCGGATCGGCCGCCGTGGTGATCGTTTCACCGGATCGAGCCTCTCGAACGTCCTTGATGCCGGCGATGAGATAGCCGACCTCGCCCGGGCCTAGCGATTCGATCGGGGTGTTGTCGGGTGTACGCACACCGACCTCGTCGGCCTCATGGACCGCACCCGCTTGCATGAAGCGCAGCTTGTCACGGGTGCGGAGCCGACCGTTGACCACTCGAACGCTCGACACCACCCCACGGTAGGTGTCGAAGTGGCTGTCGAAGATAAGGGCCTGAAGCGGATCGTTCTCGTTGCCCTCGGGTGGAGGAATCCGCTCGATAATGGCGTCGAGTAGATCTTGGACGCCCATGCCGGTCTTGGCCGAAATCCTCAGCACATCGTCCGACGGGATGCCGAGAACCTGTTCGATCTCAGCAGAATAGCGATCGGGATCGGCAGCCGGGAGATCCAGTTTGTTGAGAACCGGAACGATCTCAAGATCGTTTTCCAGCGCGAGATAGGTGTTGGCCAGGGTCTGGGCTTCGATTCCCTGCGCGGCGTCCACCACAAGGATCACACCCTCACAAGCCACCAGTGAGCGGCTGACCTCATAACCGAAGTCGACGTGGCCGGGTGTGTCGATCAGGTTGATGACATGACCCTTCCACTCAAGCTTCACGCTCTGAAGCTTGATGGTGATCCCACGCTCGCGCTCAAGCTCCATGGAGTCGAGGTACTGATCGCGCATCTCCCGGGCCTCGACGGCACCGCAGATCTCCAGCAATCGATCGGCCAACGTCGACTTGCCATGGTCGATGTGGGCGATGATGGCGATATTGCGAATCTTGTCGGGAGCGATGGCGGCCATAGCGTTATAGAACGGTACCGTGCTGCAAACGGTGCGCGTTCCCCGTCGACACGGTTGGTGGAGCGAATTTCCCGCGGTATGGCCCCGAACTCTGGTTGGGGCCTGAGAATCGACCGCTATCATTTACAGGTCCCCATTAGACGAGGTTTTCCCGTGGCCAACATCAAGAGCCAAATCAAGCGAAATCGTCAGAACGAAAAGCGTCGGCTCCGCAACCGGGCCGTGCGTTCTGAGATCAACACCCGCGAAAAGGCTGCCATCGCTGCCGCCGGTACCGACAATGAGGCCGAGGCCCTTCGGATGACCATCAAGCGCATCGACAAGGCTGCCGCCAAGGGTGTCATTCACAAGAACGCTGCGGCCCGCCGCAAGAGCCGGCTCGTCGCCCGGATTCGGGCCATCGGCGCCGAGGCCTAATCAATCAGGCATTCGCCCATTTCTAAACAACAGATTGATCCTGCGGTTCCGGCACGGGGCCGCAGTTTCGCGTCTACGCCGTTTATCTGCGCCCTCGGGAGACTCCGGAACGGCTCCCTAACGGCTGAGGTGAGCCAGGCGAGCAACGAGGACCGTAATGATGGTCTTGCTGTCTAGCGCAGTGGCACCTCGCAAATCCAGATCCGATTGGGCCAGCAGTTCCGTGGCCCGGGCGAGCCGACGAGAACCAAGTCGTTTGGACAGGTTGAGGGCTTTCTTGGCCGGAAACGTCGACCCCGTCATTCCCAAGTGATCGGCCGCTGACCTGTCATCAAAGACAGGAGCTCCGTCGAGGTGTAGGGCTCGCTGGTAATGGTTGTGAAGCGTGGCCAGAGTCTGCAGCGGGTGGCGCTCGCCGCCAACCGTCATTCGCTCCAGCTTGTCGAGAGCCAGAGCGATATCGCCGTTGTCGATCGCATCGGTGAGCTCCCACGGAGGTACGTCGGCCGCCGTTCCCAGGAACGGGGCAACATCATCGGCCGAGAGACTCGCCCCGTCGCCAAAGGTGCTCACCAACGTGTCGAAGATGGAGGCCAGGCGACCGAGATCGTCACCGAGACGGTCGGCGATGAGTCGTTTGGCCGAGCCGTCGAGCCTGACCGGAGCCGAGGCCAACCGTTCGTCGAGCGCTGCCTTTCGCCCGCGGCCTGACGGTGCGGCGTCGACCATCTCGGCCCCAACCGACTTGAAGGCCGTCTGCAGGGTCTTAGGGATCGCAGCCAGCCGTTGACCCGACGACGAACGCTCCCAAACCAAGATGAGGTCGGTGGTCTCGGGAAGATCGCCTAGAAGATCAACCAATGGCTCAACCATCGCCTGCTTCGAGAACAACGCCAGATTCCGGGCCACCACCACACGACGATCGGTTAGAAACGGCATGGTTTGAGCGGAGTTCACCAGCGGAACCAGGCTGGGGTCGTTGTCGTCGCCCAGATAGGTGGCCTCAGTGAGTTCCTCCACCATCAGGCTTCGATCGCCGTCACCAACGAGCTCATTCGTGGCCTTCACCACCGCCTGGGCGACGAGCGTGGCGTCGTCTCCTTTGATGACGATGACCGTCATTGTTGACTCCGGACCAGGATCACAGTTTCAAGATATCGGAGGACGGTGACAGCTCGTTACGACACCACATCAACCGGCGACGCCCGCTGCGGCGATCACCAGCCCGGTGGCCTCATCGGGCACGTCGACGACGATCGTGGTCCAGGCTGTCTCGATGTGTCGCGTGCTGGTTACACGAGTGGCTCCTTTGATCCGATGCATCGGTGGGGCCAAGATCACTCCCACCTCAGCGGTCTCGCCTACAGCTGTGACCAGACGACCCGCTCCCCTGCCGCCCGATTCGGTGATCACGACGTCGATCGTGCCGATGTTGTTGACCAGTAGCTCGTCGATCAAGGTCGATGAGCAGTCGCCGGGAATCAGCAGGACCGACGGCGTCGATCCATCAGTAGCTGGAAAGTAGGCGGCTCCGGACTCAAGCTCTGTCGGTTGCGCAAGCGAAACGGGCATCGACACCATCAAGGCGATGGTCAGACCAAACGTCGCCATCACAACCATCACATGAGCGCCAACCCCTCGCCGAGGCCGCAGCGCCAGAGCAGCGACGATGGCGACAACAATCAGTAGCCCGACGCCGTTGAGGCGCGGCATCGGAAGCGCTGCGTTCCACCGGGCGGTGACGTCGATCCAATCAACCAGCAGACGAGTCGGCAGCTGGATCACTGCCGAAGGACCCTCCAATCCGGCCCGAGCCATCAGGGCGGCCAACGGGCCAAGCGTCAACCCGGCGGTCATAACGGCACCGGCCGCCCATCCGGCGAGCAAGTTGGCGGGGATCGCAGCCAAAGGCAGCGGGCCAAAGTAGCCGATGAGCAGCGGTGCCACACCAAGTTGGGCGGCCAACGTGACCGCCATCGCTTCAGACAGCACCGAAGGCAACGGTATGCGAGTCACCAGAGCGGGACTCAAGATGATGATCCCCGCTGAGGCTGCAACCGAAAGCTGGAACGCAACAACATGAACCAGAAACGGATCAATCAACACCATGGCGGAAACCCCGGCGGACAGAATCCGCACACCCGAACGTGGTCGACCCGTAAGCGCGGCCCAGGCCGCGACCAACGCCGCAGATGAGGCTCGAAGCACCGAGGGTTCGGCCCGGGTAACGCCGACGAAGACCGCAAGAACGATCACGATAAGCACAATCCGCAGTCGATAGCCGCAGCGGAGGAGAATCGGGCTGGCTACCAACAGCACAAAGGCCACATTCTGGCCCGATACCGCCAACAGGTGCGTCAAGCCGGCGGCTCGAAACTGCGCTTGCTGCGAAAGCGGCTGGAAACGGTCGTCACCGATAACCAAGCCGAGGTAAAGCGCCTTGTCTCGTTGGTCAAAGCCGACGGCACCATCGGCCACCATGGCGCGGACGCTGTTGACCAGTTGATTGAACCGATCGCCTGGGCCCACGATCTCAAGGGAGTCGACTGAGATGCGGCCGACGATGTGGCGACTTCGCAGCCATGGCCGATCACCAACCGGCTTGATGCGACCGGTGAAGTTCACCACCTGGCCAACCTCAACCTGCTGGGCCTGAAAGCCGGCGCGGCCAAACGCCGCAGCGTCGAGACGTTGACCGGAGTGGAGCTGCAGAACAAGCCGCCATCCACCATTGATCGGTTCCGGGTCGGACCGAACCACCGCCACCGATGAAAGACGTCCCGGCTCCATAGGGACGTAGGCCACCGCCGCTCGTCCTGCCAGAACGACGGAGACGCAACCTAACACAGCGGCCGCCAACCACCACTTGAGTCGCCCTCGACGGAGGGCTGCCACCGCGGCGAGGAAGGCGACAAGCGAGACCAACGGCCCTGACCAAGCGAGTGGCCACGAATCCCCGACAACGGCGCCAAGCCACACGGCGACCGCGGCAGCGAGAGAAGCCAGCTCAGATCGAAGCTCATTTTCGCCCTCCCCGGTAGCGGTCACAGGGCTACCTGTTCTTCCATCGCCGCGAGTTTGGCTGGACCGATTCCGGGGACGGCAAGTAGGTCATCGATCGTCTCGAAACGCCCGTTGTCATCACGCCAGGCGATGATGGCCGACGCCGTGGCGGGACCAACACCGGGGAGACGCTCAAGCTCAACGGCTCCGGCTGTGTTGACATTCACCTTCTGGTCAGCCTTTGAGGCGGAGCCGGCGGTCGCGGCCGAGGGAGCCCCGCCGGCAATCGGGGCCAACTCCACCAGCGGTTGCGACGGATCGTCATCAAGATCGCCGCGCCGTGGCACCCGGATGTGCATTCCGTCAACCAAAGGGGTGGCGAGGTTGAGACGATGGATGTCGGCCAGCTCGGTTTCGCCACCCGCAGCATCAATCGCGTCGGCCAACCTTGAGCCGGCCGGTAGCTCAACGAGACCTTCAAGGTTCACTGCGCCCGACACATGAACCACAACGGCTGGTGGGCTTTCCATCTCCGCAGCCGAATCCGGTGGCTCGGTTCCAATCGTCGTAGGTTGAACGGACGCCGCACCGCCTTGGTTGCTCAGAGTGGACGTAGACGAAGCGGCGGCCTCGTCCCGCTCCAGAATCGACGGAATCCTGTGATCGATTGCCTCAGGCTGCGTCCGCTGGCCGACGGTCCACAAGACGGCGGCCGAAATCCCGATCGCAATCGCCACGGCCGTGGAGAAGCCGCGACGATCCCGCAAACCATCGAGCCATACAAGAGCCCGGTTGATCGACTCGGCGATCCCGCCGGGGGGACTGGAAGGAGTGGGCTGCACGATGCCCCCTGAATCTGGATGACAGCATCAGCTGTGGCGAGTTACAGGGGGAAGTGGATGCGGCCCGACCGGCCGGAGTGCTATCCGATCGTCAATCTATCAAGACCGAAGCGCACTGTCGATAAGCACCGTTGACAGATAGTGTTCAATCAGAACAGCTTTGTCGACAGCTTGCGTCGCCAATCGGCAACGGCCGCTGGATCGCCGACCTGAAGCTCCTCCAACAATCGGAGGAACTCCGCTCGATCGTCGTCGTTTTCTTTGACGGTCTCGAGTAGCTGCCCAAGCTTCTGGGTAATTTCGTCCTGCGCATCTGAGGGCATCGCTACATCGCGAGCCTGGGCCAGAAGTGCCTCAAGATTGGGGTCTTCAGGCCCGGCCTCAAGAACGGTGACGGCTTCAGCAGCATTTCCCTGCTCCAGCAACAACACCGCCAGCATTCCAACGGCCTGCACACTTTCGCCGTCGAGCTCCACAGCCTTGCGGAGTGATTCCTCGTCACCGGCGGCCAACAGCGCGCCGATTTCGTCGTTGACCTCGTCGCCAATGAGCTTGTTCACGAACTCGCGTATCTCGTGTTCAGGCTGGGCGCCCATGAACCCATCAACGACCTGGCCGTCCTTGATGGCGTACACGGCGGGAATAGACTGCACTCGGAATGCCGCCGACGCCCCAGGGTTCTCGTCAACGTTGATCTTCGCCAGAACCACCTTGCCGTTGGTCTCGTCGACGACCTTTTCAATAAGAGGCCCGAGCGTCCGACATGGTCCACACCACGGCGCCCACAGGTCGACGACCACAGGCGTGGTCATCGATCGCTGCATTACGTCGGCTTCGAACGTGGCGTCTTGCACATCGATCATCATGATTTCAAGCTACCAACCACCGTGCTTGATTTAACGCTGCATGTTTGAGGCCCGATTGAGCCTCCGCCACCTCACACCTTAGAGTGTGCTGTGGCACAGTCATTACCGACGAAGTCGCATCGAGGAACGGAGATCACAGTGAAGGTTGACGGAGGCGCCGGGCTCGGCGTGTCACTAACCGAGGTCGCGGCGTTGGCCAAGGAGCAGGAGGCCAGCGGCTACGACGGCTTTTGGACGGCCGAGACCAGCCACGATCCATTCCTGCCGCTGCTGCTGGCGGCCGAACACACCTCGTCCATCGAGGTTGGCACCTCCATCGCTGTGGCCTTTGCCCGCAACCCGATGACCCTGGCCAACACCGCCTGGGATCTCCAGGCCTACTCCGGTCGCTTCATCCTTGGGCTTGGTTCGCAGATCAAACCTCATATCACGAAACGCTTCTCGATGGAGTGGTCAAAGCCTGCCGCCAGGATGCGGGAGATGATCCAGGCGATTCACGCAATCTGGGACTGCTGGGAGACCGACGGCAAGCTCGATTTCCGCGGTGATTTCTACCATCACACGTTGATGACCCCGTTTTTCAACCCCGGTCCCAATCCCAACGGCAAACCCAAGATCTTTCTGGCCGGTGTCGGCCCGCTCATGACCCGAGTCGCAGGCGAGGTGGCCGATGGATTCATCTGCCATGGGTTCACCACCGAACGTTTTCTACGCGAAGTCACCCTCCCTGCTCTTGAGGAAGGCCGCACCAAGGCCGGCAAGACGATGGACGGTTTCGAGGTGTCGGGGCCGTCGTTTGTGGTTACCGGTAACAACGAAGAAGAACTTCAAGCCGCCGCGGCTTCCACCCGTCAGCAGATCGCTTTCTACGGATCGACGCCAGCCTACCGTCCTGTTCTTGAGCTTCACGGATGGGGAGACTTGCAGGATGAGCTTAATCGTCTGTCCAAACAGGGCGATTGGAAGACGATGGGAACGCTGATCGACGACGACATCTTGAACACGTTCGCCGTTGTCGGTGAGCCGGAAGCAATCGCGCCTGAGCTGAAACGACGATTTGGCGACTGCGTCCAGCGCATCTCCTTCTACGCGCCATACTCAAGCGACGCCGACCGTTGGCGTAAGGTGTTCAACGAACTGAAAGCACCATGACGCAGGGGGGCAACTGTTGACAGCCAGCGAGCCGATTCCATCGACGGCACTCCCCCGCGGTCTCAACGTCCTCTTGACCGCGGCAGCGGCCATGATCGTGATCGCAGGGCTCCGATCGTTCGCGTCGTCGATCGGCCCTCTGTTTCTTGCCCTCGTTGTGGTTGTCGTAGTAAGTCCCGTGTATCGCTGGCTGCGTCGCGTCGGCGCACCGCCGGCTGTCGCTACGGCAGGCCTGGCCGCCACGGCATTCGGCGTGTTGGTGGCGATGATGATCGCACTCGTGTGGACAGGCACCCAGCTGGTCACATTGTTGACCAGCGAGAAGTACACCGATCAGATTTCCGAGACGCAGAAATCAATATCGCACGAGCTGGACGAGCGGGGCTACAGCGACGATCTCGGAGCATTGTTCGAGAACTTCGATCTCACTTCGCTCGCCGGCCAGGTGACCGGGGCGCTGTCGAGTGTTCTCAGCATCACGAGCGCAATGTTCTTGATTCTGCTCTCGCTGCTTTTCATGGTGATGGACACCGGGCGATTCATCGACAACCTCAAGGAAGTGGAGGAAACTCGGCCAAACGTGGTCGAAGCGTTCAACGGGTTCGCTCAACGAACCCGGTCGTACTTTCTTGTTTCGACCGTGTTCGGATTGATCGTGGCCGCCCTCGATGTCGTTGCGCTACTGATGCTCGGTATTCCGTTGGCCATCGTTTGGGGCGTGTTGTCGCTCATTACCAACTACGTGCCCAATATCGGATTCGTGCTGGGGCTTGTGCCTCCGGCGGCACTGGCATTCTTCGAAGGTGGATGGCAGCTGTCGGTTTGGGTGATCGTCATCTACACAGCGATCAACGTGATCATCCAGTCGGTCATCCAGCCAAAGTTCGTTGGTGACGCCGTGGGGCTCTCTACAACGCTGACCTTCATCTCGCTGATCTTCTGGGGGTGGGTGATGGGCGCGATGGGAGCGCTGCTGGCGGTTCCAATGACTCTGCTCGCCAAGGCCCTCCTGGTCGACATCGACCCGTCGAGCGGGTGGGCCGGACCGTTGATCTCGCTTGAAGCACCGACCAAATCCGCTGCGGCGAGCGACAGCGGCGAGGATCTCGATCCCAGTCCTGAAGACGCCGAAGGGAACGACGCTGCTGATCCGGCCGAAAAGGCCTGACTACGGTTGATCCCGGCCGTTCCCGACGTGGACCTACGCCTCTCCAACTACCTCAAGCTCACCGGCCAGCATCTGCTGACGGCATAGGGCCCTCTGCAGTTTGCCGGAACTGGTTTTCGGGAGTGTCGACGGGCGCACAAGCACCACCTGGCGGCACGGCACGCCGACGGCGTGCACACACTCATCGTGGATCTGCTGGCGAATCTCGTCGAGCCCGGTGTCGAGCCGGGTCTCGGCCACCACGGCGATCTGCTCTTTTCCGGCTCGGCCCGGAGAGCTGAAAGCGATCACATTGCCGGCCCTGATGCCTTCGATGCCACCAACCGCACGTTCGATGTCTTGGGGGTAGACGTTGCGACCACCGACGATGATGACGTCCTTGATCCGGCCGCACATGGCCATCTGCCCGTCGACGATGTATGCGAGGTCACCGGTCTTTAGCCAGCCGTCGTCGAACAACTCGGCATTTACGTCCTCGCGGCGGTAATAGCCAGGGGTGACCGATGTGCCCTTGATCTGCAGCTCGCCAACCTTCCGCTCTCCCAGTTCGGCACCGGTGTCGGGATCGATGATGCGGAACTCGAGGCCGGGCACGGGCGTGCCGAGCAAGACGATCTCGCGAGCGTTCGGATGATCGTCTTCGACAGGTTCCGCCACGTGGGCGGTTTCCAGCTTCTCGGAATCGACGGTGTCGGTGATCATTCCCGCCATCGGAGCCGGGAAACTCCCGGCGATGGCCACCTCGGCCATACCAAAGGCCGGAAAGACTGCTCCGGGCCTGAGACCATGGCGCTCACCGGCCTCGATCAAGGAGCGGACCGAATCCGGGTCAACCGGTTCGGCCCCGTTGAGGCCGATCCGTAGCGACGAGAGGTCGAGCTGCACGCCATCACGACGCAGCGCCCGAGCGGCCAGCACCCAGCTGAAGTTGGGGCCTGCCGTTGCCGTTCCGCCATAGTCGGAAATCCATTGCATCCACCGACCCGGCGACGCCAGGAAGTCTTGCGGGGCGGCCAGGATCAACTCCAAGCCGGCCGACATGGGCAGAATGCAAAAGCCGACAAGACCCATGTCGTGGTAGAGGGGCAGCCACGAAACCATCACATCGCTGTCGTGCTCAACTTCGGCGGCCTCGATGATGGCGTCGAGGTTGGCGGCCACGACGTGATTTGGCAGCACCACACCTTTCGGTTCCGACGTGGATCCGCTGGTGAACTGGAGGACGAAGATGTCGTCGGGCCCGTAGTCGGGGCGAACGAAGTCGTTGGCGGTCACGCCGTCGTCACTGGCCGCCAACTGGTCCATGGGCAGGAGTGGCGGATCGTCAGGATCACGTTCGATGAAGGGAGCAAAGTCGGGGTCGACCAAAACTGCGACACAGTCGGCCGCTTTGATCCGAGCCTTGGTGGCGATCGTGAAATCTTCCAGTGAGGCCAGTCTCATCGGCAGCGGCAATACCACCAAGGTTGCGCCGCAGAGCCAAATGGCCTGAAAGGAAATGACAAGCTCCATCGTGGTTGGGCCTAGCACGGCTACGTGATCGCCTTCCTTGATGCCCTCCCGCTGCAGTCGAGCGGCCATGGCTTTGGCTTCCTCGTGCAGCTCAGCCCACGACTTGGTAACGGGAGCGTCGCCACCGACAAACGTGATACTCCGCTCACCCTTGGCTGCATGCTCGATTCGCTCTACGACTACTTCACTGCCCATGCCCATTTAGACGCCTCCTAACAGCAGAAGGTTACGCGTCGGTAACCACGGCCCAAACATTGGTCGCCGATTGTCACAGCGAGCCCGGCTTCATACATACAACGCCAGGTTCTAGCGGTCCAGAAAGGCGATCTGGTTTCCAACCCGTCGGCCGGGGTCGGCCGGGCGATTGACGACGCCTTTTTCTCGGATCCACATTGCGCTTGAACCGCCGCCGTCGAGCATCACGGCGTTGGCCGCTCCCAACCTTGCCATCAGCGATGCCGTCTCGGCGCCGGTCATGCCGGCGGCATCGCGGCGTCGACCGTCGACTACGACAGCAATGATGATGTCGGTCGACTTGGTGGCTCCGATCGCTGTCCTTGGGTGACGGGAGGTGAATGTCGGGTCTCCTCCGAAGTTGGTGGTGATCTCACCTCGATGCACCAACGTGGGGTGACCCGAAACGGCCTCCACGATTCGCTTCTCAACCGAGCGGTTCGTCGCAAGGTGGTGCTGCACCGCAAGACGGCCATCGGCGGCGAAGCCGAACAATGCCGTGTACTCGTGATCGGTTCCTCCGTAGACGGCGCCTGCCGCCACAGCGGGGCCGTCGAATGGGCTGTACCAATTGGCGTTGATGCCCACTACAGCGCCGATCGCCTCGGCCCACGCGCCGACCGGTTCTCGACCACGGGCAACCGGGCTCACCCTCATGCCTTCGGTAGCCGACCGGTGGATCATCACCACATGAATCTGCTGACCAGCCTCGAAAATCGTGCCGTAGGCAACGCTCGGAGTGATGAATTCAGCCGTGTCCATGCCGGCGGCCTCCACCTGGCGTCGAAACTCCGCCGACGAAATCTTTTGCCATCGCATCGCCCCGGGCAGAAACTCTCGCTCCTCCTCCGCCTTTGAGGCAGTGCCATCTTGTTGTTCGGGTTCGATTGGCCACGGTGTCCGCTGCTCCACCGCAGCGGCTGTGGTTGCCGGCGGGAACGAGCCCGGCTGGCCGTCGCTAAACATCGGCACCTCGCCACCAACAAGGGCAGGCACACGCAGTGACGACGCACTTGCCGGGACGTCGATGGTTCGCCCACCAATTTCGACCGAAGCCGAAGCAAGCAACCCAGTCGACGGGTACGCCTCGGCTGAGGCGACTGGCTGAACAGCACCCACGGCACCACCCATCACCGCCGTGAACGCTCCCAGAAATGCCACCCATCGGGATGGCCGTAAAGCCCGCTGGGGCCTGAACTCTTGACGGAGTCGCTCATCATGAGAGTTGCGGTAACACCCGCTGCCGATCCCCGTCCTTGCACCTGAACCGTTCCGCTCCATCGTCCTCCGCCACGTCAGCCGGCTCTCGGACGAAGCCGACAGGCCCAGATAACCTCGCCTCGCCGACACACGAAAGATAAGACCTGCCCACCGTCGCCATCTCCGGTAATTCGTACGGCCCAGTCCGGGTTCGAACTCGTTCGGACAGCCATGATTCAGCGCCATCCATGAAGTCCATTGGCGTCGTTTGCCCACGGATGGGAGCAATCCACCCCATTCCGCCCTTTTCTGTTCCGAGTGCGCGAAAGTCGTAGAAGTGTCAGTCGACCCGCCGCCGTCTGACCGGGGCAACACGCGCGATATTCCGCCGCGTCGAGACTCGGTCCTCGACTCCGATCCCGCTCGGATCACACAGGCGATCCCGCGAATCGTCTTGGAGGGTGACCACGACGCCGGCTCCGGGGAGGTGCCAGCCGACACCGCTCGCAGTCATGGCGAGCCCGCGTCATCGAACGCCCGGTGGGACGCCGCCGAAGCGAGGCAGCCCGGCAGCCGGTTCACCCACAACGCGCCCACAGCTGGTCTGCCACTGGCCCGCTCCTTCGGGCAGCGAGTCCAAGACCGTATTGACGACTACTGGAACGAGATGTCGTTCAGCCTGTGGCGGCGCAACCAGATTGTGGGAGCGGTCGGTCTTGCCGTGCTCCTGGTTGTCGTCATCGTGGTCATTCAGCGAGGACCGTTCACGGCCCTCCCCTCGTCATTCCTCCTAACAGCACCCGATGAAGGGAGCCCCGCCGGTCCGTCGATTCAAACCAACCAGCCGGATGAGGGCGACGGTGAGCTAACGAGCTCGACCGAAGGTCAAACGCTCTCGATTGACGGAGCCGACGAATCGTCAAAACTTGCTGCGGCCAAGAACACCTCGGGAACGAAGGAGTCCGTCGACACGTCCGAGGGCAGCGAAACCGGCGAAGTCTCATCACGTGCTGATCGTCAGCTGACGGTGGTGACTCTGCGAGTCACAGACGATGGAGCCGGCTCGTCCGACGCAAACGGACAAGGTGAGTCGACCACGTCGGAAGAACAGATCAGGTACGAAACGTGCGCTGAAGCGGCGGCGGCCGGAGCCGCCCCTATTGCCTTGGGAGAGCCGGGATACCGCCTGAGTCTCGACGGCGACAAGGACGGCGTGGCGTGTGAGGATGGCGCCGAGCCCGAGGATCCGGGCGAAAGCACCCCTGACTCTCTCTTGACCGCAACCTCTTCAACGTCGACGACTTCAACGACTCTGCCGTCCACAACGACCACAACACCGACCACCACATCTACGTTGTCACCGACTACCACCACAACGACATCGACTACGACCTCTTCCATAGTTCCGACTACGACCACGACAACAACCGAAGCCACCACTACAACAACCCAGCCCACGACAACGACAACCGAAGCCACCACCACAACCACCGAGCCGACAACAACCACCGAAGCTATCACCACAACAACCCAGCCCACGACAACAACCACTGAAGCCACCACCACAACCACCGAGCCGACGACAACAACAACGGAGAGCGACGGCGGGTCGGGACCGGAGCCCCCAAGCCCGGCCCGTCCGAACTAGGTTGCTACGCCTGTTACGACGCGGCGGACCCGTGGCGGCCGGCACCCGCGGCAAACCGAGCCGCACCTTCCTGGGTTTCGCCTGACATCACGGTGGCCAGGCCGACGTCGGTCTCGTGGCTCAGCGCCGGGCCGAGACCGAGATCCCATTGAGCGTAGGCTGACTGCCGGTCTGATCGAAGGCATCGCTGAGGGAGCGCGGTGAGTTGGAGGGCCAACTCAACCGCCGTGGAGCGAGCTTCCCCAGGCTGACAGATTCGGTTGGCCAGACCCATCTCCAAAGCCTCAGGTGCGGTGACCTCACGGCCCGTGAGGATCAGGTCCATCGCTCGAGAGTGACCGATCAACCGAGGTAGACGGACGGTGCCGCCGTCGACCAACGGAACGCCCCACCGTCGGCAGAAGACACCAAAAGACGCGTCGGAGGCCGCCACCCGAAGATCGCACCAGAGCGCAAGCTCCAGTCCCCCGGCGACGGCGTAGCCCTCCACCGCCGCGATCACCGGCTTGGTCAGGAGCATCCTGGTGGGACCCATCGGGCCCGGTTGACCAACTATGTCGGCCGCTTCAGCCCGCTCAATGCGATTGCCCCGCTCGGTGGCGATGGCCTTCAGATCGGCTCCCGAACAGAACGTGCCGTCGGCGCCCGTCAACACGGCGACGCTGGATTCGGTGTCGGCATCGAACCGGCTGAAGGCTTCATACAGCTCCTCGCCCGTCGGCAGGTCGACGGCGTTTCTGGCTTCGGGCCGATTGATGGTGACAATCGTGACCGGACCGTCTTTTTCTGTTCTGACGGTCTCCCCTTCGGAGGCGGGGCTGCTGGCAGTGGCGGATTCGGACATGCAAGCACAGTAGGCCAACCACTTCGTATAGACATGTTCCGGACGTTTCTCCGGCCTTTTCGCCTACTTTTTCTCACATCGTGTCAGATTTGGACCGTGACCGGACATAAACAGTTGATGGCAGCCGAACTCGATGACTTCCGCCGAATCTTCGACAGCAGTTACCCAAAGCTGATGGCCTACGTGCGCCGCCGCGCTGACGATTCCACCGTTGACGATGTGGTCGCCGAAACCTTTTTGGTTGCCTGGCGTAGGCGGACCGAGTTTCTGACGCTCGACCAGCCGCTTCCCTGGCTTTACGGAGTGGCGGGCAACCAGCTTCGAAACCAAAACCGCAGCAGCAACCGCCATCTACGTCTGGTGTCCAAAGCAGCCCTGGAACCGACGGAAACCATCCCCGGAGCCGACGCCGACATCGATTCCAACGAAGCCGCAGACCGAGTTCGGGAGGCGCTGACAACGCTGTCGTTCGACGATCAGGAAACCCTTCGATTGGTGGCCTGGGAACATTTGTCATATAAGGAGGCGGCGCAGACTCTCCAGTGCTCCTCCGACGCCTTCGCCCAACGACTGCGGCGAGCCAAGCAACGCCTGGCTGACGCGGTGACCCGCCTTTCAACCGACCCCGCAGCATCAGGACCACAAGGAAATTCCGCTTCCCTTCCCATCGCAGAGGTGAACTAGCCATGGAAAACCAGCAAGATCCCACAGACGTCCAGGCAGTCGAGGAAGATCTCGTCGAGCGGACATTCGACCAGCTGATCGACGCCAATCCCGTGTCACTCGACGAGTCGAGAGCATCGGCCTGGGACGGTGCCGACAGTCTCTTCGCCCAAATCACCAGCCGCCCGGCGGCTTTCGAGCCCTATGCCGAGCCTGCGGCAGCCGAAACCAGCGCAGCTTCGCGGCGATGGCCGATCCTGACCGCGGTGGCCGCTGCCTTGGTATTGCTGATAGGGGCCGTTGCGGTACTCGTGCCCGGATCGAGCCAGCCGGCCCTGGCCGCAGTCACCTCCGCTGCCGACGAAACCGCACAGGCCAACAGCGGCCGGATCGTCACCTCATTCACCGCAACCGGGCAGGAAGATGCGGACTCCGAGAACCTCTCAGGTACGATCACGGCGCTGTTCAATGGCGCTGATCTTGCCGTCACGGTTGACGTGGACCAGGACTCCACCGTGGTTGACTCGTCAGAAGCGGCAGGTATCAATGCCGCCGAAACCCGGATGGTTGACGGACAAGTGTTTCTAACACCTGACGGGGAACAGTGGGTGAGCATCGAGGCTCCCGAGATTCTTCGCTCGGCGCTCGTACAGTTCACCGACCTTCGGTCGATCCTGGCCCAGGTGAGTGAGCTCGTTGAGGTTGAGGAAATCGGATCCGAGTCGCTCGATGGTGTGTCGGTCACCCGCTATCGCAGCGAAGTGGATCTCGCCGATGAGTCGCTCGCTGAATCGGGTTGGATTCCCGGTGCCGGCGGTTCGGCAATGGCGTCTCCCGTCGACATCGAAGCCGAAGGGCTCGTCACCATCGACATGTTCGTGGATGACGACGGGCAGATGCGACGTATCGAGGTGAGCGGCGAGGCAGTTCCGGAAGACCCGTCGATCGACGCTTCGGCCGAGTTCAGCGTGGTGACCGACTTCGTCGACTTGGGCAGTGACATCGAGATCGAGGCACCGGATCCCGCCAGCGTGGAATCGCTTGAGGGGTTCGACTTCGAGGGCTTGTCGGACTAGTCCAACATCTCCGTGGTGATGGTGGCGGCGATCGTGGTCAGGTGGTTGCTCATCGCAAACGGATTGATCGGCGCCAGGTCAGCCGATGGATCCTTCCCCGGATGCGCAGTCGGCATCGGCGGCATCGGCGGGCGGCCATTCCCCATTGGCGTGGCGAACTCGCTGCTGTCGATCGTCGACAGATATCCGTCGTTGCTTTCGGGTTCCACCTGTTCGCCTCACTTCGTCCCATTGGTTGCCTATCGGCGGGTAACAACATAGTCGGCGGCCTAACGCCGTTCGGCGATGCTCTCCGGGCAGATTCACCTACAAACGGCTCCGGTGACGGTTACGGGAGGTCGAATATCCGACGCAGGCTGTGGGCCACCCCATCGTCGTCGTGGGTGCGTTCGGTGCAGTAGTCGGAGCGTTCAAGCAGCTGCGGACGGGCGTTGGCCATGGCAACGCTGTGACCGACCCACTCCATCATTTCCAGATCGTTGATGTTGTCACCGAAGGCGGCGACATTGCTGGAGTCGACCCCTATCCGTCGACAAAGTTCGGCCAAGCCGGCGGCTTTGTTTACGCCTGCCGCCGTGACCTCCACGAAATCCGTACCTGAGACGCTGAGACTGAGGTTGTGCGGCACCACCGGTGCGAGCGTCTCGTACAAGTCCAGGCATCTGACGTCGTGGTGGCCTATCAAGACCTTCAGCGTGTTGGCCGTCGGCCGGGTGCCGTCGTCAACGTGCACACCGGAGGTTGCGTGATGCACGCCGGTGGACACAAACCCGTGGGTCCAGTGGTGCCGTTCGGTGTCTTCCCATGCCCAAACCACCCCTGGCAAGGCCCGCTCGAACTGATCGATCATGTCGGCCAGATGGGCTTCGTTGATCGGATTTGTGTGGGCAACCGTCTCCGCTGACAGGTCGTAAAGCGTGGCCCCGTTGCTGCATACAGCCCACTGAATGAACGGCACGCGGCCCGTCCGAGGGATGATGCTGGTCTGGCTCCGCCCTGAGGCGATCACCACGTGCCGGCCAAGCTCCGATACCTGGGCGAGAGTGGCGGCCGTGAAGGGTGAGATTTGGCGGTCGAGGCCGAACAGGGTGCCGTCGAGGTCAAAGGCCAGAAGTTCGATGTCGTTTGGATCCGGCAGCGAAGTCACGAAGATCGATGGTAGTTCGTGGCTCTGGCGTGGTTGCAGCTACGGCACCCTGTTCGGAGGATTCCCCCGATTCTTGGGCTTACGGCAGCAGGCTGTCTATCAACTCACAGGTGGCCTCGAGGTTGCCTCGTTCAACCACGTTGGCCAGCCCGACCCGATCTTCAGGTCCGTTGCCATCGCCGCTAGGGTCGGCCGAGTGCCCGCCCTGGTCGAAACCGTCGGCGATGCTCGCTGACGTCAATTCACCCCAGCTGCAATCGGGCTTGGCTGCAGATGCCGGGCTGGCGGCCAGCCCCAATGACAGTGCGGCCGCGCCAAATAGATAGACGACTTTGCGCATAATGATTCTCCTCAGGTTGTTTACGGTGGTTCGCCTACCCGAATGGGCACGGGCAGGTGTTTGCCGAACCTAGTACACGCTGACATCGGCATCAATGAGCCAAAAACTTGAGTGAACGAGGAAGCTATGAGTTCTAACAGCCGGGTTGATCTAAGCCAAGCTCTACTCGCAATTGCTGCTGGCGACTACGCCACGGCTAGGTCAGTGTGCAAACAAGCGGGCGTCGCCGACCCCAGCGGACAACTGGCTTCGGCGCTGGCCGCGTTCCTCGCCGGCGACCATGATCCCGCTGGCGGCGTGTACGTCGATCCATCAGGATTCGAGGAGTTCATCGACGGAGGCGACAATCCGAACCTGTACCGTGCCACGATCGAGGCCATCAGGGCTCTGGCTGGACCGCTGGATTCGGTGATCGACATTGGCTGCGGTGATGGACGGGTCACCCGGCAAACCATC
Organism: Acidimicrobiales bacterium; assembly: GCA_965216355.1. Lineage (GTDB taxonomy): Bacteria > Actinomycetota > Acidimicrobiia > Acidimicrobiales > SZUA-35 > JAHELU01. The sequence continues at coordinate 2,943,287 of CBDCFR010000013.1, read as the reverse complement.
GGTGAGGCGACCAAAACTATCCATCTCGTTGAGCCGTCGGCGGCGATGTTGGAGGTTGCCGTCGACGCCGTTGTTGCGGCTGTGCCCAATGCCGCCGTGTCAGCCACGAATGCAGGAATCGACACGCTTATCCAAGCGAATGACGGCAACCGGTGGGCTCGAGCCCAGTCGACGTTCGCTCTCCACACAATCGCGTTTGAGGACAGGCCGTCGGTCTTTCGTTGGCTGGCCGATCATGTGGACTCAATCGCTTTGGTCGAGTTTGATGTGCCCGGGTTCGACGACCGGTCGGAAGATCATGCCCGGTACGCCGTCGAACGCTACGAACGCGGGCTGAGTGAATACGGCCCTGACTCAGCGGCGGTGTCGGGGTTCCTGATGCCGGTACTGGTAGGACAATTCGATCCCGAAGTCGCCCGGCACACCTGGGAACAACCCATCGAGCGGTGGAAGGGCGACTTGCGTGGCGCCGGATTCCATAAAGTCAGCAGCAAACCGATCCACGACTATTGGTGGGCCACCGCCCACCTCATCACTGGCCATACTGTCATTGGAGATACTGTCATTGGAGATACTGCCACGGGCCGATAAGGCTCGCAGGCGTAACGTTCAGGCTCAGCTCGTCGACCCGCCTGCCACCTCGGCGACAATATCGTTTCGGAGTACCAGCTTCCGACCGCTCTCAACAGCGGTGCCTTCGTGAAGTAGCCGATGGTCGAACACAACCGTGCGCCAATCCTTTACCGGCACGACCTCCCCGTCGATCGCCGTTGCCCCGCCAAGGCAGCCGCCGGCGGGAAGGTAGACAAGGACCGTGAGCATCGAACGCTTCTCCGCTGACGGTCGCCAAGGTTCGTCCTGGTGTGGTGCGAAGTCTCCGCCGATTCCGTAGCGGTAAAGACGAGACCTCGGATTGCAGCCGGTTGCGTGCCAGTGCTCGATCCCCGGCTTCAGATACCGGGGCGGCTCAGGAAACCAATCTCGAATCGGGTGGACGACTGGATTGAGAGCTGCCCAAAGAACCGCTGCGAGTTCTGTGGATTCGAGCACAGCTCGCTGTCTTGCGGTAGCCATTTGTCGGCGGCCAAGCTCCTGAACCTCATACGGTGCAGGGTCAACGGCCTTGAGGATCGTGGCCTGATCTGAGGCGTTGAAGAGATCATCAACAACCATTACTTCCGGTCGACGCCGACGTATCTCCATCGCTGAAGACTAACTCGACAAGAATCCGGTTTGCCGAACGAATAACTCAGCTGCTCGTGCGTAGTACTGTTTATGATCCCGATGATGACCGAGCGAGCATCAAAGATCGACGCTGATCTTGTGGTCTCAGCCCAAGGCGGCAACTCAGCGGCCCGGGAGGCGTTGGGCCGGAGTGTCGGCCAAGCGGTCTACGTGTTCGCCATTCAGCTGACTCGCAACCGCGACACGGCCCTTGATGTAGCCCAGGATGCGGTTCTCCGGTTCTTCAAAGACCTGGACCGCTTCGATTCGACAAGACCGCTCGAGCCTTGGCTGTATCAGATCACCCGTAACCGGGTCCGAGACCTCGGTCGACGAGACCGCATCCGTCAACAGGAGTCGCTGGACGCGTGGATCGAGCAGGGCCGCCCCGGACAGGTCGCCGCCGCAAGCCCCGGTCCGGCAACCGAAGCGGAGCGAAACGAATCTCAACGGCAGATCTGGAGGGCGGTCTCACAAATGTCGGACCAGCATCGTGAGATCTTCGTGCTCCGTGACTTCCACGGGCTGTCCTATCGGGAGATCGCCGACGTGTTGTCGATCCCCCAAGGCACGGTGATGTCTCGGCTTCATACCGCCCGCAAGGGCCTGCAATCACTTCTTCTGGAGACCAACACCGACAACCCGGCAAACCAGGAAGGCAACGAGCAATGACCAGCCAACAGCACACCTTCGACGAAACATTGATCTCCGGCTACCTGGATGGCGAGCTGACCCAGGGCGACGCCCAGCGAGTGCGCCTACATCTTGAGAGCTGTGATACCTGCCGTCGTCTGGCCGATGATCTTGGTCGACTCTCAGTCGTCACGGCGGCCACAACATTCCATGTGCCGAACGACACCCAGTGGGACGAACGCCCTCACACCGGGTTGTCCAAGATCTTTCATCACTCGTCCTGGATTCTCGGCCTCCTCTGGTTGGTCGGTTTGATCGCCTATGTGATCTGGCAAGCCACCGCCGACGCCGGATCCAGCAGCTTCGAATTCCTCATACCGGTCGGCCTTTGGCTCGCCATCGGGTTGGCGCTGCTGTCGACGCTCAGCGACCGCCTCGACACTCGCAAGAACGATCCCTACCGAAAGGTTCAGAAATGATTGTCTCCACTACCGAAAATGTTGCCGGCCATCGGGTGGTTCAGACCCTCGGACTGGTGCGGGGCAACACGATCAGGGCCCGACATATCGGGCGAGACATCAAGGCCTTGGGTCGCAACATCGTCGGCGGGGAGATCGCCGAGTACACCAAACTGCTGGCCGAGGCTCGAGAACAAGCGCTCGACCGTATGGTGGCCGAGGCCACCGGCATCGGTGCCAATGCGATTGTCGCTACCCGTTTCGCCACGTCGATGGTTACCAGTGGCGGCGCCGAGCTGTTGGCGTTCGGCACCGCTGTTGTGGTGGAACCAGAATCAGCCTGATCGGGCTGCGAACCGTCTGACGTAGGCGGCCTGTTCGTCGGTTTCCACTGCGTGTTCGCAGTAGACCTTGCGGATCCACTCGACTGGATCCTTTGGGACGCCGACCAAGGCTGCCATACACGCAAGCGCCGTGCCAGTGCGGCCGTGCCCGCCCAGACATGCGACTTCGACTCGTTGACCCCTACGGGCTCGGTCGATCAAATCTTTGATAGCTGCCAGCATCGCCCCATCGTCGGCCGGCAGGCCAAAGTCGGGCCAGTCCACGTGGGCGTGAGGCCACGGCGGCTGCCAGCGAGGATCGAGATAGAGGCCGAAGTCCGGAGCGCTTGGGCGGTCATAGCCCTCCACGGGGAACGAGCAGGCCCAAATCGTGGTGCCGTCGGGCAGCTCAACCGGATCGAGGTGCGAGTGCCGATCGTTGTTGTGATCCGTCATGTGTCCAGTGCTCGTGGTTCTGATGAACGTTCTTCGATGTAGTACGTCTGATGATGCGGGTATCCCGACTCGAAACGTTCGACGACGCTCTCCGCCTCGCCCTTCGTCTCAAAGGCCTCCACGTCGAATCTGGTGCCGTGTGTGTCTTGCCGGACTACGACCCATTTAGTCACCTCTTGATTGTAAGCAACTGCCTTCAGGGCCGGTTGATGAAGCGGTCCTCGCGCTCGTAGTCGAACAGCCCGGTGAACCAGTCGGGATCGACTCCTGACAACATGGCCCGGCCCGCCGAGTCGACCGTCGCGTGGGTAACCATCCAGTCGACTGCGTCTGCGACAGTGGCGGCATAGTCGCCAACGGGAGCGAAGCCGAGGGAAGTGGCTGCGGTGGTGTCGAGCACGATCGGCGTCGCGGTCATCCACGGATGTTGTCCCAAAGCCGGATCGGCGTTCTCACCAAGCACGTATTCCTCGAAGCTGTGGTCGAGGTGGGTGGCAATCGTGCGGGCAATATCCAAGACGGTCGGAGCGTCGGGATCGGCACAGTTCAGAATCCGCTTGCCGGGTTTTTCGGCAACGACTTCGATCAGTGCGGCGATGTTGGCGGCCGCTGTGGTGTGGTCGATGCTGCGTCCGTCTCCCGCCAACACGATGGCCGAGCGGCGATCGAGGCATCGTTTCACGAAGAACCATTCACGGGGATTAGTTCCTCCCTTGCCGTGGATCTTCGACGGGCGGATCACCGTGATCGGTTGATCGCCGTCGAGGAGTGTCTGCTCAGCGGCGACCTTGTGCGAACCGTACCCCTCCCCGATCATCGGATCGCCGATCCCGGGGCTCATCACGGGTTGGCTCTCCGCAATTGGTTTTGGGAACCTCGGGGGCACTTCTGAATTGACGTTATTCCCGACGTCGTCGATGTACACGGCCTTGCTGGAGATCATGACCGTGGAGCCAACTCCGGCGCTCAGTTCCAGCAGCGCCTTAGCATCGGCGGATGTGAAACAAAGACAGTCCACCAGCAGGTTATGACCTCGTTCGCCGAGGATCATCTTAAGTCCAGCGGTGTCGGCTCGCTCACAGGAAGAGAACGTGACGCCGAGGTCGATCAGTTCCTGCGGCATCCGCCGCCGATCGCGACCGGTCACCGTTACCTGCCAGCCATGACGGGCCAAGCGACGAGCGGTCGCCCAGCCGACTACACCAGTCCCTCCAAGAATCACAGCCGACGGCATGGAGGCGAATCTACCAGCCTCTGGTTTGGGTCGGATCTACAGCTTCCACCCACCAAGCACGTCGGCAACATCTGCGAGCTGATCGTCGCTCGCCCGCACGCCGCGCCACGGCGGCACCAGGTCGTCGTCGACGTAGCGAGGCACAACGTGAACATGAAAGTGGAATACGGTCTGCCAGCCCGCCTGGCCGATTGGCTTGGAACAACGTGAGGCCGTCAGGTTCGAGCTGCTGATCCAGCAGTTCGCTGACAGCTTTCACCGTCCGGGAAACAGCGGCGAACGAGTCTGACGAAATGCTCCAGATATCGTCGGCGTGAACCTTCGGTATCACCAGGGCGTGTCCACGTGACGCCGGGTGGATGTCGAGAAACGCCATCGTCGCGGCGTCGTCCCATATGACTTGCGCAGGGGCATCACCGTTGACAATCGAGCAGAAGATACATGCCACATGCTCATCCTCTCATACGCGAAGCTGATGTGTGTCGACGACTCCGTTGGAGCGATGATCAATCCGCTGTTCCGTCGGGACCCGATGTCGTTCAGTTTCCCGACTGGGAGGGCCCACCGCTCACGGACGACATGGTCGCTGGCATCCGAGCCCGTTTCGTTCAGCGGACCCTGCCGACGCCCGAACGGTTCTGCATACGAATGACGTGCGCTGAAGGTGCCGTCGACAGCGCCGACCGCCAGAAACGAAACCAAGCGGTCCGTACCGTTGGCCGGTGGTCACTCAAGGTCTCGCAGCACGTCAATGTCCACTAGATCCTGAGGGCGAGCTGCGGCCGTCTTGTTCACGATCAGATCCTCACGTGAAATGAACCCCGCTACGACGTTGCCGACAGGCACACGCAATCGGTTCTCCCAGCACCGGTCGAAGTCCACGCCGGACACCGAGGTAAGCAGGTCGATACGGGTTGGCGGATAACCGAGCTGGATGACGATCTCGGGTTCCAGGAAATCGGCAGGTTCAAGTCCAACCGACTCCATGCCGAAGTCTGCCAACGCCTCGACCACTCGCTCCGCGTTCGCCGGATCGATCATGATCCAGACATCAAGATCCTTTGTAGCCCGAGGATGCCCGTGAGCGGCCAGTGCATAGCCTCCGACGACCAGGAACTTAGCGTCTCGAGCGACGCAGCACTCGATGAACTCGACGAAGTCCTTGGTCAGAATCTCCACCAACACACTCCAAACTAAGCTCGGTCGCCATAGCCAGCCGCTCCGCCACTGGACGAGATCGCCAATAGTCCGTCCACGACGTGTCTACCGATCCCAGTGGGCGCTTCACCGCAACCTTTGCGAGCCTGTCCATAAAAGCATTCTAGTCGATGACAGACTCGACGCTCTGGTAGCCCACTCGTGAGAACGTGCCAGCGGACCGGGGCCTGCCGATTCTTGTGAACCCAACCCGGAGACGACGAAACCCCGCTCTTGGAGCGGGGTTCGGATCCTGTGGAGCTAAGGAGAATTGAACTCCTGACCTCTTCCATGCCATGGAAGCGCTCTACCAACTGAGCTATAGCCCCGTGCTTGGTGCGATGGTCAGTTTAGCGCGGCGCCAACCGATCACACCTACAATTTTCTTGTTCGATGGAGGCTGGCCCGGCCACGTTCTCAGCCACCAGGCACCCGGATCGCGACGGTCGTTTCGTCCCATGTCCATGGCACGCCGTCCAACGTGACGTATCCCCGATAGTGCGCATTCGCCGTAAACACGTTGCCCGTCGGATCTTCGAGCGTCCAAATGGTGAGACCGATGCTGTCGGCCGGAACATTGGACTCAGTGATCGCCTGAAGATCGGTGCGGAGCGTCGGCAAAAGGTCGAGGATAGTTTCGTCACCGAGCGCCAAGATGGCTCTGATTTCCTCGGTGTGGAGCTCGAACCGCCGGTTGATGTATCCATCGAAAACACGAACCGAGTCAGCTGGAATTTCCGGCAACAGTCGATACGTGGGAACCGATAGTCGGGCAAGTTCAGGAGCGTCAGCGCTGCAGCCGTCGTACTCAAAGCCGTACGCATCGCGCACGGCGACCTGAAACTCAGCGATTCGGCTCCGTTCCACCGACGGGTCTTCAAGAAAACTGGACGTTCCGGTGAAGGCTCGGCCGTGATCGAGTTCGTGGGACGTGATCACCTCGTTGACCACCGAGAGGGGAGCCGATTTCCATCTCAGGCAGGTCTGACCGCCGGCTCGATGTCCGAACCAGCTGTCACCGGACCCGCTGGTTTGCATCTTGGCGTAGCTGGACGAATCCGTGGACGCATCGTAGGTGGACATGAAGTGCGTTTGCGATTCCAACGATCGGGTGGGTTCGTGGCGGATCGCAAGGCTGGTCGACAACAGCACCGACGGCATCCCCTCGAACAGCCTGTCACACTTCTCGAAATACAGGCCGTCTTCCCGCCGCTTGAACTCGAACGATTCCGAGAAGTAGACGACCATGGCGCCGCGGCTTAGCTCCTCACGGTCGAGCACGCCAAGCCAGTACTCATAACCCTCCGGTTCCGGCTCGCGACCCATCACGTTCAGGTAGATCAGATTGACAAATTCGGCGTTGGCGGCATCGCCATAGAGGTTGATGAATTCAGGGGCCTGAACAAAGAGCGACGCGATGTCGAAAATCGAAGTCGTGGCAGCCGTACCCCTCCAGTAGTGCCATCCCTCGATCTCGGGAGGTCGGTGGAATACCGCCTTGTACAGGCGGGCGACCTGTTGTGACACCGAATCCTCACCGGTCACGATGTTGCACGTCACCGGCTCCGTTTCCGCGGAAACCGGAATCGGGCTGACTGTGGCCCCGACCATCGCCACAACAGACATCAACAGAGTGACGACCACGAGTTTCAGCCGCGGACGAAGTCGACCGCGACGGCGGAGGCCAGGCCGAATCACCACGACGGCACCCGCCATACAATCAACTGCTCCCGCCACTCCCACTGACGGAGATCGTCGGCGGTCAAGTACACAAGATACGCCGCCTGAACCTGCAGCAGGTTACCGGTATGGTCCTCCCATGCGGTGAGCGTCACCTCAATCCGATCAGTGGCACGACTGGCCTGTCCCGCGGCTCGCAGTTCTGCGTTTCGTTGATCAACGAGACCAAGGTCGTCGGACAAGGACGGGATCAATGTCTCAAGGCTCCGATCACCAGACCCCAGAAGAGCCCGGACTCCCTCGGTGTCAAAGAAGTGCACCTTTCGAGCCATACCCAAGCCCTTCGTCACTTCAAGAGCAGACGACTCGGGAACGAGCTCAAATCGGGGTGCGGCCAGGGTCAAGAGATCGCCGGATTCCGGAGAGCACGAATCGGACGCATAGAAATTGCGCAGCTCAACCCAGTCTTCGAACTTCGTCACTCGTTCTCGGGTTTGTGCACCCTGGTCAACCAACAGATGCCCGGGCCCGGAGTTGGAAAGGTCCCAAGCCCGCACGTTCTCCATCCCCGTATCCGAAGCCGCGTGATAGGCGACCTGCTGATCAACGGGCCGCCAAGTGACACAGCTGGCACCGCCCATTCGACGACCGATGTAGCTCGACCCAACCCTCGGGTCGAGGTTGAAGCTGTGGGTTGAACCGCCGTCGGCACCGTTGAGGGAAAGGTTGTATTCGTAGTAGAGCGTGCCGCCCCCGCCGAGCCCGTAGATCAAGCGGTCCGACAGCACCAGCCAGGGGTTGGGATCGACGACCGCGTCACAGCGTTCGATGTACAGGTCGTTTTCCCGCCGCTTGAACTCCGACGACTCGGAGAAATACACCACCATGTCGGCCCGAGTAAGTTCGTCACGGTTGAGTACGCCGAGCCAATACTGGTAGCCCTCAGGATCAGGCTCACGACCCATTACGTTCTGATAGATGAGTCGAACGAACTCATCATTCGTGGCGGACCCGTAGAGGTTGACAAACTCCGGAGCCGTCACAAAGTACGCAGCGATGTCAAACAGCGACGTCGTGGCGATGACGCCCTTCCAGTAGTTCCAACCCTCCGGCTCGGGCGGCCGACGGAACACCGCTTTGTACAACCGCGCCACCTGCTGCGACGGACGATCGGCGCCGGTCACGATGTTGCACGCAACACCGGCCTCAGCAGCCGCCGCTGGCGCGGGCGTCGGCACGAAAGTTACCGCCGTCGTCAACAACGCCATCGCCGCTGCCACCAGTGAACTCCGGATGATTCGATCGACGTAAGACTTTGACCTGTCGCCCATTCACCGGTTGTCGACAATCGATGCGGTGCCCTTGAGTAGCCGCTAGGCCGAGGGCCGGCGTTTCGGCCTAGATCACTCGACCCTGAGCGAAGCCGATGACCTTACGGCAATGGGGACAGAAGTAGATCAGCGTTCGGCCTTCTCCCAGAGGGAAGCCTTTGCCCTTCCGGTACACCTCTGTGATCTCCGACTCGCAGTGCGGACAGAGCGGAGCCAAATCTTCCCTGTCCACAAGGGCGAACGGGATCTCGCCGGTCTTGGCCATAACAGCCTCCTTCTTCAAGGTGGGCGCCCCTCTCATTGAAGACTGCCGGCGGCCAACCGAGCCAGAGGCTTACGTCCCGCTTGCTCGACGCCTGATCTCGACGGCCACCTCGGGACCAACAAGCGCTCGCAACTCGTCGCCGAGTGACTCGGCCACCGGGCCTGATCCCACAAAAGCGCTCGGCCCAGCGTCTTGATCGGTGCAACACCAAGCCACCGGCTCGTCACCCCAATCGGCGGCTCGCCACGCCCGTAGCCGCTGCACTCCGTCGTCGCCTACGTCGACCTTGAGCGGCAACTGCCAGCAGATCGCCGGCTTCCAATCGATCGGCGACTCGCCTTCATCGATGGCAGCCAAGTGCAGAGCGCAGCCCTCTCCCCCGCTAAACCCCGGGCGGTTCAAGAAGATGCAAGCGCCATCGACGACTCTGGTCGCTCGGCGTTCGTTGTCGGCAAACACACCGCCCTCGGCGGCAGCTGACGCGAACTGAAACCGCTCCGGGTCCAGGCTCGCACCGAGCGCCCCGATCAGCGTCGCTTCATCATCGAGAAGCTCAGCTCCGACCGAGCAGCACCCCTGCCCGAGCGCCGCTGCCCGCTCCGGGAGAATGCCCTCACAGCCCTGCCCCCAGATACAGGTCCAGTTGGAGGCCATGAACTCCATGTCGACATCCCAAACCGTGCCGTCAACTGGGTCGATAATCCGCTCGGAGCCGCTGTTCACGCCGTTATTCTAGAGCCATGGACCACACCGAGGCCTACGAGGCGCGCCGCTACAACCCGCAAGACATCGAACCCCGATGGCAGCAGCGGTGGCTCGATGACGGCCTGTATGAGGTCGACAACGACGACCCACGAGAGACCCGGTACGTGCTGTCGATGTACCCCTACCCGTCCGGTCCGGCCCACATCGGCCACGTCCGCAACTACACATTCGGCGACCTGCTGGTTCGTTATCACACCATGAACGGCCGAGCAGTGCTGTCGCCAATGGGCTACGACAGCTTCGGCCTGCCGGCGGAGAACGCCGCCATCAAGTCGGGTGAACACCCCCGCCCGTTCACCGACGGCAAGATCGAGGAGTTGGGTTCGTCACTGCGCCGCATCGGCGCCGTGTACGATCATCGCCGCACGATCAAGAGTCATGACCCCGAGTACATGCGCTGGAACCAGATCCTGTTCCAAAAGTTCTATGAGGCCGACCTGATCTACCGCACCATGGCGCCGGTCAACTGGTGCCCCGGCTGTCAGACCGTGCTGGCCAACGAGCAGGTTGTCGACGGTCGCTGCGAACGCTCCGACGATCTGGTCGAGCGCCGCAACCTGGAGCAGTGGTTCTGCCGCATCACCAACTACGCCCAAGAGCTGTTGGACGACTTGGAAGATCTGGAGTGGCCCGAGCGGGTCAAGCTGATGCAGAAGAACTGGATCGGCCGGTCAGAAGGCGCCGAGTTCGGGCTGCCCATCGCCGACACCGACGGCAACGCCCGCACCGACGTGGAGCCGTTGCAGGTCTACACAACCCGCCCCGACACCAGCTTCGGCATGACCTTCGCCGTGATGTCGCCTGAACATCCTCGGGTCGACGAACTGGTCACCGATGAACAACGGCCACTGGTCGAGGCCTTCCGGCAGGAAGTGTCGAACAAGTCCGAGATCGACCGCTTGTCAACCGTTGGTGATATCGCCAAACGAGGCATCGACACCGGCGCCAAGGTCGTCAATCCTTTCACTGGTCAGGCCATCCCACTGTTCTTGGCCGACTATGTACTGGTCACCTACGGCACCGGTGCCATCATGGCCGTGCCGGGCCAGGATCAGCGCGACTGGGATTTCGCCAAGGCCTACGACTTGGACATCATCCGCACCGTGCGGCCTCCCGACGACTTCGGCGGTGAGGCCTACACCGGTGACGGCCCCGCCATCAACTCCGAATGGCTGGACGGCCTGGAGGTTGAAGCGGCCAAAGCCAAGGCCATCGAATGGTTGGTTGAACAGGGCATCGGCGAACACAAGATCAACTTCCGCTTGCGCGACTGGCTGTTCGCTCGTCAGCGGTTCTGGGGCTGCCCGATCCCTATGGTCTATTGCCCCGACGACGGCATCGTGCCGGTCCCTGTCGAGGATCTGCCGATTGTGGCTCCCGACGATGTGGAGTTCCGCCCCACCGGCGAGTCGCCGCTGCTGCACCACGAGGGGTTCCTGAACACCACGTGCCCCAAGTGCGGTGGTCCGGCCAAGCGGGAAACCGACACGATGGACACCTTCGTCGACTCATCGTGGTACTTCCTGCGGTTCTGTGATCCGTGGAATCGGGAGCAGCCGTTCTCCAAGATCGCTGCCGAGAAGTGGATGCCGGTGGGCAACTACATCGGCGGCATCGAACACGCCATCTTGCACCTGATGTACGCCCGATTCTTCACCAAGGCTTTGGCCGATCTGGGCTACGCCCCCAAGGATCTGCGGGAGCCGTTTAAGCAGTTGTTCACCCAGGGAATGGTGCGATTGGGTGGCTCCAAGATGTCGAAGAACAAAGGCAACGTGGTCGCTCCGGAAGACTACATCGACGAACACGGGGCGGACGCTCTGCGCTTAGCCATCCTGCAAGCCAAACCCCCGGCCGAAGACGTCGACTTCGAAGACTTCCAGCTGGAGGGTTGCGAGCGGTTCCTGAACCGGGTGTGGCGCCTGGCCGCGTCCGACGACGAGATGATCGACGACTTGGTCAACACGGTGCGCACCGGCGACGTGACCGACGCCGACCGCGATATCGATTCCGCCACCCACATTCTGATCGACCGGGTGACCGGTGAATATGAACGCTGGGCCTACAACACAGCGGTTGCGGCCTTCATGGAGTTCACGAACACGCTGTACAAATATGTGCAGTCCGATGAGGGTCCACACGCCGAGACCTTGGCTTTCGCCGTCGACACGTTGCTGCAGTTGATGGCCCCGGCCGTGCCCCACATTTCAGCCGAGCTGTGGTCGATGCGGCACGACGGCGAGCACATCCACACGCTGAGCTGGCCCAAGGCTGATCCGACCAAGCTGGTGGTCTCGACCGTCACGATGGTCATTCAGGTCAACGGCAAGGTGCGAGATCGGGTCGATGTCAGCGCCGAGATCTCCGATGCCGACGCCGAGGCCACCGCCATGGCCTCCGAGCGGGTCCAGGAGCTGCTCGACGGACGGGAACCCAAACGAGTGATCGTCCGGGCTCCCAACCTGGTCAACATCGTTGGATAGCCACCGAACTTTGTGACACCTGCGTCCCAGTCCCCCCGAACTTTGTGACGCATGCGCCCCATCAAGGGGGACGCAAAGCGCACAAAGTTCTGGAGGGGCGAGAAGGAGGTAGACGGTGGAAGTAGACCGGAGATTTGTTGGGTTGCCCTCGCCCGTTGTCGCGCGGGCAGGGGCGGGCGGGCATCCGTGTCAAGGCATCTGGCATACCCCGAAGGACACCAGGCCCAGAGTCGGGTTCATCGCCACGCACTACAACGTCGACTTCTCCGAGCACTACCTGGCCGACTATCTCGCGCGCCGCGGCTATGGGTTCCTCGGGTGGAACACCCGGTTTCGCGGCAACGAACGGTACTTTCTGCTCGACCACGCTGTGGCCGAGATCGGCGTCGGCGTGAAGTGGATGCGAGAAGTGGCCGGCGTGGAGACCGTGGTTCTGCTCGGCAACTCGGGTGGAGGTTCGCTCATGGCGGCCTACCAATCACAGGCTCTGGAGCCATCGATCAGCCCGGCACCGGGCCTTCAACCGCTGGAATCAGCCGAGGATCTTATTCCTGGGAATCTTTTCGTGTTCCTGGCTGCACACCCTGGTCGTCCTGAGATCTTCTCGCACTGGATTGACGGCTCTGTCGTCGACGAAACCAATCCGACGGCTTCCGACCCAAGCCTCGATATCTACAACCCCGACAATGGGCCGCCCTACTCCCCCGATTTCCTAGAGCGTTATCGCCAGGCACAACTCGACCGGATGGACCGCATCACCGTCTGGGTCAAGGCCGAGCTCGATCGGGGCGGGGCCGAAGGCTACAGCGATCGATTGTTCACAGTCGAGCGGGTATGGGCCGACCCTCGATTCGTCGATCCCACGCTGGATCCCAACGACCGCAAACCGAACACGTGTTATCTTGGCGATCCTGCTCGAGCGAATCGAAGCATCTACGGAGTCGGGCTGGTCAACTCGCTACGAACCTGGCTGTCGATGTGGAGTCTCTCCGACTCGCAATGCCAGGCCGCACCCCATCTGGCCAAGCTCCATATTCCGACGCTTCTCATCGAAGCATCAGGCGACAGCGGCGTCTTTCCAAGCGACGGCGATGCCATATTCAACGCCATCGCTGCTGCCGACAAGACGAGGATTTCCATTGCCGGCGACCACTACTTCCGGGACCGGCCGGAAGCTCGCGACGAGGTGGCCGACACCGTCGCCGCCTGGGTCGGCCGGCGACTCTAGGTGAGGATAGGGTGAGGCCATGAGCGCAGCCGACGTCGCCGTCATCATGGGGAGCCAGTCCGACTGGGAGACCATGCGACACGCCACCGAGACCCTACAGACCCTCGGTGTAAGTCATGAAGCCAGGATCGTTTCGGCTCATCGAACCCCCGATCGGCTCTATCGATTCGCCGAAGGGGCCAAGTCTGCAGGATTCAAGGTGATCATCGCCGGAGCCGGCGGAGCCGCTCACCTTCCCGGCATGACGGCCGCTCTCACTCCCCTACCCGTGTTCGGAGTTCCAGTGCAGTCCAAGGCACTGTCGGGGCAGGATTCCTTGCTGTCGATCGTGCAGATGCCGGCCGGCATTCCGGTTGGCACTCTGGCGATCGGACGAGCCGGTGCGGTCAACGCCGCTCTGCTGGCCGCCGCTGTATTGGCGTTGAACGACGAAACACTGGCTGCCCGGCTCGACAAGTACCGGTCGCAACAATCGGCTTCGATCGACGAGTATCCGGCTCAATAGCCTGTGCCCTCAATGGAGAAACGAACGCTCGGCATTGTTGGTGGAGGGCAGCTGGGCCGAATGATGGCCATGGCTGCTGCACGCCTCGATCTACGAGTTGTCGTTCTCGACCCGACTACCGAATCGCCTGCAGGGCAGGTGGCCAATGAACAGATCGTCGCCTCCTACGACGACGTTGAGGCTTTGGAGTCCCTCGCTCGGAACTGCGACATGGTCACCTACGAGTTCGAAAACGTGCCGGCAGCCGGATTGGCCGCGCTCAACGCCGACGGCAAACTCCGCCCGAACCCGCACGCACTGTCGATCTCCCAGGACCGCCTTCATGAAAAGGAGTTCCTGAGATCCGTTGGTTTGACCACCGCCCCGTTTGAGCCGGCAGGCAGCCAAGCCGGTCTCGCCGCCGCGGTCCGGCAGGTGATGCAGGAGTCGCCGGGTGTGATCGTCAAGACGCGACGTCTGGGCTACGACGGCAGAGGCCAGCTTCGTCTCGCCCCAACCGACGCTGTGAAAGACTCGGCCTTCGCCGAACTCGGCGCGGTCCCGCTTATTGTCGAAGGTTTTGTCGACTTCGAGCGTGAGATCTCGGTGATTGGTGCCCGTTCGGTCACTGGAGATGTTCGGCTCTACGACCCGGCGCACAATACCCACACCGACGGCGTTCTTTCCCGGTCGGTTGTGCCATCGGGGGCCTCACCCGCAGCCGAAAAGGCGGCCCAGGACGCAACAGCAGCGATCCTTGAGGCGCTCGATTACGTCGGCGTAATCGGCGTCGAGTACTTCGTAGCCGCCAACGACGGGCTGGTCGTCAATGAGTTCGCTCCACGAGTTCACAACAGCGGCCATTGGACCGAGGCCGCCTGCCTGTGTTCACAGTTCGAACAACACGTTCGGGCCGTGATGGGCATGCCGCTCGGGGATCCGGCTCGGCACAGCGATGCCTCGATGGAGAACCTGCTCGGAGATCCAACCCGTCGCGCCGCCGAGATGCTCGACGACGGCAACTGGATGGTCCACCTCTACGGCAAGGCTGAGGCTCGACCAGGCCGCAAGATGGGGCACGCCACCCGCCTGGACGGCTAGCCCGCCACTCAGCGCATCGAGATCGTGCCCATCACATCGTCATCCCCCTCGCCGGGAGCGGCGACCTCAACGATGCGCTCGTCAACATCGTCGTACTCGAGCCTCAACGCCCGACACATCGTGGCATGCAGACGATAGGTCGACACCGCATAGGTCAGCTCGATGATGGCCACCTCGCTGAGGTGTTCGGACAGGGCTGTGAACGTCTTGTCCTGAACTCGCCCATCGGCCAGCACCAGTTCATCGGTGTAGGCGAGAACGGCCCGCTCGGCTTCGTCGAACAACCCCGAGGTCGCCCAAGACGGCACGTCGGCCAACTGTTCATCGGAAACGCCAACGCCGCGAGCGATCTTGCAGTGCTGGCTGAACACAAACTGACTGCCGGCAACGAAGCCGGTGCGGGTCAAGGCCAACTCACGGTGGGCCGATCCGAGTTCACGGCTTGGGTCTGAAAACAACCGGAATCCGGCAACCATGTGTTGGACCAGATCGGGCGTCTGAGCAAACACCGTCCACCAGTTCCCCGGTGTACCGGTGGCGGTTCCCGGCTCGGCCACCGGGTCACGGTCGCCGAACAGTCTCTCATAGACGGGCAGCACGCTCTCGGGCGCTTCGGAGCGAGGAATCTGACGGGTTCTAGGCATACCGGTACTCTAAAGAACCGAATGGCCGGCACCCAAGCGGCAAAGGAGTTAAGCCGTGGCTTTGACTGAACACCAACCGACCAACACCGAGTTCACCTTCGGAGGGGTCAATCATGTGGCCTTGGTTTGCAAGGACATGGCCAAGACCGTGGACTTCTACACCAACGTGTTAGGCATGCCGCTGATCAAGACGCTGGAGATCCCCGGCGGCGGGCAACACTTCTTCTTCGACTGTGGCAATGGCGACTCGGTGGCCTTCTTTTGGTTTCCGAACGCCCCCGAGGCCGTACCGGGAATCGGCGGAGCCGCAGCCATGCCCGGCAGCGGCAGCATCGCCTCAGCCCACGGTTCGATGAACCACTTGGCCTTTGACGTACCGGCCGACAAGTTTGACAACTACGTCGAGAAACTCAAAGCCAAAGGCGTTGAGGTAAGCCCGGTCCTGAACCACGACGACAGCGAGTCGACGATCGCAGCCGAGCTTCACGACGGCGTGTTTGTGCGCTCCGTCTACTTCCGAGATCCCGACGGCATTCTGTTGGAGTTCGCCTGTTGGACCAAGACGTTTGGACCCGACGATGCGCTGCATCACCCAGCCGACGCCGAAGGCAATCGAAAGCAGCCGGCGAATTCCTAGCTGAGAATCCGGCCGGCTACGCAGTGGCCCGGTCGAGCCGAGGCACGTCTTTCCAGAGCCGCTCGAGTTCGTAGTACTCGCGAGCTTCTTCGGTGAACACGTGGACGACGAAGAAGCCGTAGTCCATTAAGACCCAAGTAAAGGTGTCGCGACCTTCTATTCGAACCGGTTTGGGACCACCGGCATTGGTTAGGCCTTCCTCGACCGCCTCGACGATGGCCCGTACCTGGCGGTTGTTCCGCCCGGAGGTGATCACAAACCAGTCGGTGATGGCCATGATCTCACCGACGTAGAAAGCCTGGGTATTCTGGCCCAGCTTGTCGTCGGCGGCGCCTACCGCAATCTCGACCCACTGCCTGATCTCGTCATCCACAACACTGGCGGTTGTGCTGCCGCCCGTTCCGTTGGGATTCACTTCGGATACCGATTGATCGCTCAGAACGTGCTCCTCGTAGTGCCGCCTTGTGCCGCTTTATAAGGATAGGACTGTTGCGGCCGGGCGGCTATGAATTGTTGAGGCTCGAATGCTGTCATCGGTCGATTTGACGACTGACTGGCTATCCGTCACCGAGGCCGGCGAAATCGCTACCAATCAGCAGCGTTGCTTCCGCCGCTCCAAGTTCATGGTCGACCAGCGGATCGATTCCCAGCTCATCGGCGAGCTCACCGAGCTGATCCGATCCAACGGCAAGTTCTGCGGGAACAATCAGTTCGGTCGCTCCACCGTCGAACTGCAAAGCGTTGGAGATCTCAACCACCTCTATACCTCGGCCGGCGACAGCGGCCGCCACCGCCTCAAGGTTCGCCGCACCGCTTCGATCAACCAGGCGCATTTTGAGTCGTTCACCGGATGGGAAGGCGACGACGGTTCGGATCAGAGCCTCGGTCGCCTCGACATCAAGTAGCGGACCGTTGGGCCCCGATTCAGTGGGGATCGAGACAACCCGTCCGCCCGAAGCACCAAACGTCTCCTGGAGCGCGGTGGCCAGCGGGTGAGTTCCTGACGGGGGTTGGGCGACGGCCGCCTCCCAGAACAGCTGGCGGCGAAACATTAACGACGACAACGATGCTCCATCGACCGGTCGGCCCAGGAATACGGCAGCGTTCGATCCGCCTACCTCCACCTCACCAACAGCGAAGGCGAGTGCCTGACCCCCGTCAGGGTTGCGGGACACGGGGTCGGGGTTCTCCAGGTTGTACACGTCGTCGACCAGCACGTGAGGCCAGGCCTTTGCGGTCAAGATCTCGGCACTTGACAGCGAGACCCTCACCGACTGAGCCAATGTTCGCAGGGCCGGTGCAGGGTCGAGTTCGGCAAGACGGACCGGTCCATCAGGCGTGGGCACCGCGAGGTTTCCAGGGATCAAAATCACGGTGCCCCCGGTTGCATCGTCGCCAGACGCCTGGGTCGTTCCTGATGGGATCACGAGGGCCAATCCGCTGACTCCCCCGTCGACAACCTCGGTTACGCCCAGAATTGGTGTGGTTGAGACGGCGGCCGTCCAGCCCGGATCGGCCGGGGTTGGTTCGTCGACAAAGGTCCCTGACCGGGATTCGAGCAGCGTGTGGTAGCCCTCAATGAGGATGAACGGAATCGCCATCGCCAGTACCAGTTCCGCAGCGGCAAAAAGTACGAGCCGAGGCGAACGTCGGCGCGTCGGTACCGACGCCACGTTTGCGGCAATGTCCGCGCCGTCAGCGCGGTTGGACGATGCGAGCTGTGCGGCGGGCCATCTCACGGACCTCCACGATAGAGGCCCCACTTGTTGATGTGTTCGATGACTTTGGCCGGGGTGAGAAAGTTGATCGAATAGCCTTGCGAAACCCGCCGTCGCATCGAAGTGCCCGAGATATTGACGGCCGGAATCTCCACAAGTTCCCAATTCCAGCCCGTCGGGGGATGAAAATCGGATCCTGGGCGGTTTACAACTACAACGTCGGCTTGCGTCTTGAGCTTCTCGACGTCGTGCCACGTATCGAGACCGAGCGCGGCATCTGCACCAACGATGATGCGCCACTCGGTTTCGGGATAGAGCCCGTCCAAAGCCTCCAACGTCACCGAAGTGTAACTTGGCCCTCCAAGTTGCAGTTCGATGTCGGAAACAGCCAATCCTTCAGCATCGCCAACAGCATCACGAGTCATAGTCAGTCGACGTTCGGCCGACGTGATAGCCCGAGATCCCACCTTCTGCCAAGGCTGATTTGCCGGCACCAGAAGCACCTGATCAAGGTCCAACGCGTGGAGCACCTGATCTGCGACAATGAGATGACCGAGATGAGGCGGATCAAATGTTCCGCCCAGAACCCCTATTCGCTGGCCCATTTTCTTACCCATTAAGGAGTCTGGCGTAGCGGTAATCATACAAAAACACACCCAATGTGACCAATGTCACTTAACAAGACATTCAATCCGTACTAAAACAGATATTCGGGCGTCAAACGCTCTCGACCCGCCCGGCCAGACTTCAACGGAACCTTCGAACCGATAAGCGCCGGAACAACGAGCGTACCAAGCCCCCAGCAGGATGCAGTTACTCCTGCACTCTCCCCGAAACTCAATTGATAAAGAAGCACGCGCCATGAGTGATTCAGTAGGACAGTACCTAAACGAGATCGGCCTTGTTCCGCTCCTCACCGCCGATGAAGAGCGAGAGCTAAGCCAAATTATTGAAAAGGGCCGCGACGCCCAGGAACTCATCGATGCCGGCGATAACTCCGCCGCCAATCGACGAGCAGTCCGGGCCGCCGCCCGAGCCAAAGACCGGTTCATCCGAGCGAACCTCCGCTTGGTGGTGAGCGTCGCTCGCCGCTACCCGCTCCCTCCTTCGATGGAGCTCCTCGACCTCATCCAGGAAGGCAATCTGGGTCTCGAGCACGCAGTCGACAAGTTCGACTGGCGCAAGGGATTCAAATTCTCAACCTATGCCACGTTCTGGATTCGTCAGGCCATCGGTCGTGCCCTCGACCAGAAGGCCAGCCTGGTTCGCCTCCCCGGCGACCGTTCCGCCAGCCTCCGTGCCGCCCTGCGGCAGGTGTCGGGCGACGGCGACGAGCTCGACGACGAGCACGCACGTCTCCACCGCCTCACCACCCCGACCTCGCTCGACCGCACCATCGGTGACGATGAGTCCAACGAGCTGGTCGATCTCCTCCCCGACTCCAACCCCGGCCCCGAGGTCGAGGTAATGGCACGGGCTGAGGAAACCATGGTCACGGGTCTGCTGGAAGTACTTGACCCCCGGGCCAAGTACGCCGTGGAGCAGCGATTCGGCCTCAACGACGGCCGCAAGCGCAGCTACCGGGAAGTGGGCGAAGAGCTCGGTGTTACCGCCGAAGCCGCTCGTCGTCTGGTTAAGCGAGCTGTCAGCGCAGTCCGCGATCAGGCCGGCGACGTGATGAGCGACTTCGACGCCGCCTAAGGCGTCAACGTCGGTTACACACCGATGTGCACAAACAAAACTCTAAGAATCGGGAGCCCTCAAAAACGGGCTCCCGATTCGCGTCCAGCGAAATTTCACCTTTGCCCGACAGTTGTACGAAGAGCGCGCAAAATAGACTGAAAATCGATTGCGACCGGCTCAAGGTCCGGCGACACTGAAGCGGTGACTTGGACACCTGAATCGTGGCGCAACAAGCCGGCAGCTCAACAACCGACCTGGCCTGACCAGGCCGAGCTTGAGCGGGTGGAGAAGGAGCTGGCATCGGTGCCTCCACTGGTATTTGCCGGCGAGGCCCGAGATCTTCAGAGCTATCTGGGTCGAGTGGCAAATGGCGAGGCGTTCCTGCTGCAGGCCGGCGACTGCGCCGAGTCATTCGACGGGTTCAATGCCGTTGCCATCCGGGAGAAGCTCCGAGTCATCCTCCAGATGGCCGTGGTCCTCACCTACTCCTCGGGGGTGCCTGCCATCAAGGTCGGTCGCATCGCCGGGCAGTTTGCGAAACCCCGGTCTCGTCCGACCGAAACCGTCGATGGCACCGAATTGCCGTCGTTCCTTGGCCACATGGTGAACGACCTACCGTTCTCCGAATCCGGACGTACGCCCGCCCCCGATCGTCTGCTCCGGGCCTACAACCAATCGGCCTCCACCTTGAATCTCCTTCGAGCCTTCACCAAGGGCGGTTTTGCCGACCTGCATCGGGTGCAGGCGTGGAACCAGGAGTTCGTGGCCAGCTCCAACGAGGGCCAGCGCTACAACAATCTCGCGGCCGAGATCGACAGGGCACTCCGCTTCATGGAAGCCACCGGCATCTCGTCCAATCACCCCGAGATCCACGAAGCCGAGTTCTTCACCAGTCACGAAGCTCTGATTCTCCAATACGAGGAGGCTCTCACCCGGCTCGACAGCCTCACCAACGAGTACTACGACTGTTCGGCTCATATGGTCTGGATTGGGGAACGAACCCGTCAGCTCGATGGCGCCCACGTGGAGTTCTTCCGAGGCATCAAGAATCCAATCGGCTGCAAGATCGGTCCCACGGTTGAACCGGGCGAGATTTTGGCACTTTGCGAGAAGCTGAACCCTGAGCAGATTCCCGGTCGGCTCACATTCATCACCCGTATGGGCGCCGAGACGCTGGGCACCAACCTTCCCCCGCTCCTGCAGGCGGTTAAAGACGCCGACCATCCAGTGGTTTGGGCGTGTGACCCCATGCACGGCAACACGTTCACCTCGGAGTCGGGTCACAAGACTCGGCACTTCAATGATGTGATGGCCGAGGTCGGAGCCTTCTTCGCCGCCCACAAGCAGGTCGGCACCTGGCCCGGCGGCATTCACGTTGAACTCACCGGCGAAGATGTCACCGAGTGTCTCGGCGGTGGCGAGGAAGTTCATCCCGAGGATCTCGGTCGCCGCTACGAAACGATGTGCGACCCCCGCCTAAATGGCCGCCAAGCTCTCGACCTGGCTTTCCAAGTCGCCGAACTCATGGCCGGTTAGGCGGCGCTGCGCCGGGCGAACCGACCCGATTAGAACAAGATGGCGATCAACAGCGCAATGATGATTAGCGCCAGGATGACGGCTGCCGGGTTCTGCCAGATCGGGCGGTTCAGGTCGGTGAGGACGGCATCAGCCCGCAAGGCTTCCATCCCATCGCCTTCTTCCTCGTCGGGCTGATCAGCAGTCTCGGAATCGCCATCAACCGGTTCGTCGGCCAACTGACCTCCACTCGAATCGTCGTCTTCGGCATCAAGTCCCTCATCGAGATCCATGTCTGCATCGGCACTGTCAGGCGAGACGACTTCGGGCGGATCGCTGTACTCGGTACCAGCAGCTACCAAATCATTGAGGTGTAGCTCGGCCACGACGGCGTCCCACACGACGGCCGGCGGATCGACCAGATCCACCTCCGGCGGACCGTCAACGGACAGTACGGCGGCCAGTGACTCGTCGGAGCCGTCAACTCTGCTGTCGGCCAGATCGGCTTTGAGGAGATCCATTCCTCGACGCAGGTGCCCTCGGACCGAAGCTACAGGAAGGTCGAGCACACCGGCCAGGTCCTCAACGTTGGAGGCCCCTCCCCCGGCCGTTAAAACCTGTCTCCGGACGTCGTCCATCCGGCCCAGGGACTCAGCGACGACAATCCTGTCGACGGCAAGATCGGCTTCTTCGGTGGGATTGGCGTGATGTTCGCGAACTCGTCGAATAAGCCAGTTCCTCACCGACCCCATGGACGGGTTGAAGTCGAGGCGATCTTGCCAAGCTTCGACGAATATTTGTTGTGTAAGGCGGTCGGCGGCGGCATCCACAAGCTGCTGGCTGATCGTATGGATCAACGCTCCATGCTGACGATATAAGTCGGCAACAACGGTGGCGTCGCCCACGACCAATCGGTCTTCGACTGTTGTGGGCACAGAGATGAGAGTAAACCACCCACCGTGCCCACGGAAACATCAAGGCGAATTTCCCTTGTTGGCGGATTATCCCTGCCGCAACTATTGGCGACCGGCCGAATCGAAGCGATTAGACGAGGTTGTCGACGAAACGTTCGAGCTGACGTAGATTCCGCACTT
The DNA here is from genome assembly GCA_965216355.1 of Acidimicrobiales bacterium. Classification (GTDB taxonomy): domain Bacteria; phylum Actinomycetota; class Acidimicrobiia; order Acidimicrobiales; family SZUA-35; genus JAHELU01. Next base: position 2,921,134 of record CBDCFR010000013.1, on the reverse strand, counting down.
CGAACACACCGTCGCAATGCACTCCGTACTCGTTGACAATCGAGTCTCCGGTGTTCCAGTAGGCCTTCGGTTCCGGGTTGAGCCAGAACAGTTTGCGGGCCTTCTTGGCGATCTCCTTGGCAATCCAAGCCTGTGAGGCGTGGTAGTTGTTGCGGGCGTCGCCAAGGATCATGACGGTGGTCTTCGGACCGACGTCGTTGCCGAACCGATCCCAGAACACCTCCAGCGCGTGCCCGTAATCGGAGTGCCCATCGACCCAGACCACGTCGGCCTCGGTGTTGACCCGATGGATGGCCTCGGTGATGTCGTCGACGCCTTCGAAGTAGGAGGTCACCTCATCCAGTCCGTCGATGAACACAAACGAACGGACCCGACTGAACTGGCTGGAGATGGCGTAAACCAGGTGGAGGGTGAATCGAGCGAAGGCGGCCACCGAACCGGAGATGTCGGCGATCACAAAGATCTCCGGCTTGTGCGGTTTGGGGTGACGGAATCGTGGCTCGGCCGGCACTCCCCCGTAGCTCAGCGAATGACGGACGGTTGAGCGGAAATCCAGTGGGCCTCGGCGTTTGTGCCGCCGCTTTCGAGCCAGCCGAACTGCCAGTTTCCGTGTGAGCGGGTAGATGGCCCGCCGCAGCATGACCATCTCCTCCCGACTGGCGTGCATGAAGTCGACATCTTCCGGCAACGGCTTGCGGAGGGTCTTGGCCATCGCTTCGGCGCCTCGATCGGCCACCAAACGGCGACGAATCTCGGCCTCGATCTCCTTGCGCAGCTTGTCGATGCGGCTTTCGTACTCGTCCTTCTCCAAACGCTGTTGAAGAGGCGTTTGGTCGTCGCCGGAGTCCTGACGGGATTGCTCCATCAGACGGTCGAGGACCGAGTCGAGATCGAGGTTCCGCAGCGTGCGGTAGAGGTAGTAGGTGCCGCCAACCGGGCGGCCGGGTTCCATGCCGGCAAAACGTTTGACCGCCTGCCGGGCTATGGCCCGCATCAGCGTGTCGTCTCCATTGAGCAACGCCTGGAACAGCAGCTCAGCCAGCTCCTCGGGCGAGAGGCCATCGCCGCCGCCCTGGCCGCCTTCACCCTGTGGTTGCTCACCGGGATCGAAGTCGACGTCATCCTCACCGAGTTGGAACGCATCACTGTCGAGGGCGTATTCCGGGCCCCGCAGCGAGAAGTAAACCTCGAAGAGCGTTTCGAAGGTCTTCCAATGGGCGTCGTTTTTCACCAACGTGGCAGCGAGGGCGTACTTGAAAGCAGTGCGGTCCTCGATGTTGATGTGTTGAACCGCCTCGGCGGCATCGATGTTTTCCGACAACGAAACCGGCAAGCCGGCATTTCGAAGCTCCACCACAAACCCTTCGAGTAACTCGAAGAGCGGGCTGGCGGCTGGTGTCTCAGTGGCAGTCATCGGAACAGGCGGAAATCGCTACGAGGCCTTGGAGGCTTCGAAGTGAGCGTTTGAGTTGGCGGTGAAGTCCTTAATGGCCTTCTCAATGTCGGACCGGTACTTGAGCAGAAGGTGCACAGTGTCGACCGCGTCCTTCTCCTCGATGTTCTCGATTCCGAGCAACACCAAAGTGCGGGCCCAGTCGAGGGTCTCCGAGACCGACGGATGTTTCTTCAGCTCAAGCTGACGAATCGAACGAACGATTCGGGCCACCTGGTCGGCCAGGTTCTCGCTGATCTCCGGCACCTTGGTGAGCACGATTTCCTTTTCACGCTCCAGGTCGGGGTAGTCGAGATGAAGGAAGAGACAGCGCCGCTTCAACGCCTCGGAGAGCTCACGGGTGTTGTTGGAGGTGAGGAACACAAGCGGGATCTGCTTCGACTCGACCGTGCCGAGCTCGGGGATGGAGACCTGATAGTCGGACAAGATCTCCAGAAGGAGCGCCTCGGTCTCCAGCTCAACCCGGTCGACCTCATCGATCAGGAGCACAACCGGATCATCGGCCGTGATCGCTTCCAGCAACGGGCGAGGTAACAGGAACTCGTCGGAGAAGATGTCGTCTTGAATCTCGGTCCACGATGTGTCGCCATCGCCCGACTCCACCTGAATACGAAGCAGCTGCTTCTTATAGTTCCACTCGTAGAGCGCCTTGGCCTCGTCGAGCCCTTCGTAGCACTGCAGGCGGATGAGACGGGCGCCGCTCATCTCGGCAATCGACTTGGCCAGCTGGGTCTTACCGGTTCCCGCCGGTCCTTCGACCAGTACCGGCTTCTCCAACCGGTCGGCCAGGAAGGCAATCCCGGCGATCGAATCGTCGGCCAGGTAGTCAACGCTGTGCAGTCCCTCACGCACAGCATCGATGGATTCAAAACGATGACTCATACCTCAACACGGTACAAGGCCTATTGGTTAGATGGTCAAATTAATTACCGCCGAACCCAACCACTGGGCCGCCCACGGAGAGACTACGATTTGAACGTCGGATTTGAACGTCGTCGCATCCGAGGCGGCACGAGACCTCAAACAGCACAGCACAAATTGATCCACCAAGTAAGGGACGATGGACAGAGGACTAACCAAGGCGGTCGATCGCTTCGCCAAGTTGATGGGCGGTGCCCTTCGGCAGGCGGCCAGCGGCACATCGGTTGACCAGAACAAACTGGAACGGGATGCCATCGTTGAGGCCTTCAATCTCACTGCGGCTTTTGTCGATGTCGACGGCCGCCATGCCGACGACGAGCTGTGGGCCATGGTCGCGGCCTTCGCCCATCACGACCTTCTCCCCGGCATGGTCACCCCGGATGCCATGCGGAGAAACGACCTGGTCAGTGGCAAGAAGAACTGGCTAACCAAACCCTCCGATCTCTTCGTAACACTTCGTCAGGTTGACGTAACCAGGGGAACCCAGTTGTCGAGGTTGTACTACGACGAGGCCATGACCCTGGCCCACACCGTGGTGTCGCTTGATCAGTACCCGTCCGACGACGAACTTCGCCATTTGGTTGAGTTTCAGCGTTTGCTGATGGCGGCGCTGCCGAACAAACACACGAAGGAATCGCCTTCGACCGCAGCCGAGGGCGGCGACGGCAACGAGGCGGCCATCAGCGGCGACGGCGCCGCCGAGACGACAGAGCCGGAAGCCCCTCTCGATCCTCCAGAACCGTTGGATGAGGTACTGGCCGAGCTGGATGCGCTCATCGGACTCGACCAGGTTAAGGAAGAGGTCCACCTTCTCTCGGCGTTGCTTCGGGTTCAGAAGCTACGCGAGGAGCGCGATCTCCCGGTGGTCGACAGCAACAATCACCTGATCTTCAGCGGCAACCCCGGCACAGGCAAGACCACGGTCGGGCGTCTGCTGGCCCGCATCTACCGATCTCTTGGTGTGGTCGACCGGGGTCAGCTCGTTGAGGTCGACCGGGCCGGTTTGGTCGCCGGCTTTGTGGGCCAAACGGCCACGAAGGTCACCGAGGTGTTCGACAAGGCCGACGGCGGCGTGCTGCTCATTGACGAGGCGTACTCGCTCACGAGGGGCGGCGAAAAGGACTTTGGCCGTGAAGCCATCGATGCCGTTGTCAAAAACGTTGAGGACCGGCGGGATTCGATGGTGGTGATCCTCGCCGGCTATCCCAAGGAGATGGAAGACCTGGTCGCCACCAACCCAGGGTTTCAGAGCCGCTTCCCCAAGACGATCTACTTTCCCGACTACGACAACGATGAGCTGGTGGAGATTCTTCTGCTTATCGCAGGAGCCGGCACCTATCACCTCACCGACGGCGCCAAGGAGGCCGCCGACGCGTGGTTCGGTGCCCATGAACGAGGACGCGGTTTCGGCAACGGCCGCCTTGCCCGCAACCTGTTCGAGGCCGCCGTAGCCCGCCACGCCCAACGTTTGGTCGATATCCCCGACCCCAGCGACGAGCAGCTCACCACCCTGGAGGCTGAAGACATCGCCGCCGTGCCCACCGAGTCTGATCGGGAAGCGGCCCGATTCGGCGATTCAGTCGACAACGACAACGCGGCCGAGGCATCGGCCTCCGGCGATGACGCCGATGGTGAACAACCGAGTGAGCCAGGCACCGACGCGTAGCGGCTCGACCCTCGTCGCCGCAGGCATATTTCTGTCCCGCATCGCCGGGATCATCAGAACCGTTGTGATGGCCACAGTGCTCGGCAACGGGATCGCTGCTGACGCGTTCGCCTGGGCAATGCGAATTCCCAACGTGTTGCAGAATCTACTCGGTGAAGGATCGCTGTCGGCCTCGTTCATTCCGGTGTACGCCCGAATGGTTGAAGAAGGCGACGAGAAGCGCTCAAGCGCTCTAGCCGGTGTGGTGGTGTCGCTTCTGGTTGTGGCGACCGGAGCCATCGTGCTTCTCGGCGTGTTGCTGGCTCGGCCATTGGTATGGCTCCTTTCCGATTGGCAGGACCAGCCCGATACCTATGAACTCACGATCGACCTGGTGCGAATCACCTCGATCGGTATCGGATTCCTCGTGATCTCCGCCTGGTGCCTCGGCGTGCTCAACAGCCATCGGAGCTTCTTCCTCTCGTACGTGGCCCCGGTCATCTGGAACGTGGCCCAAATTGCGACCCTGGTATTGGTCGGGTTCCTAGGTTGGTCCGAGACCGACGTCGCCATCGCTGTGGCCTGGGCGGTGGTCGTTGGCGGTCTGCTGCAATTCCTGATTCAGCTGCGGCGCGTTCGCAGGCTCACCCCCTCGCTTCGACTCGGGCTGAGAAGCGAAGGCGAAATCAAAGAGGCCGTAAGCGATGTTCTGACCCGCTTCGCACCTGCGGTGGGGGCCCGCGGCGTGGTTCAGATCTCGAGCTACGCCGACGTGTTCCTTCTGACGATGCTGGTCAGAGGAGCAACATCTCTCCACTACTATGCACTCCCCTTGTACATCACTCCGATCTCACTGTTTGGTTTCAGCGTGGCCGCGGCCGAACTGGCTGAGATGTCTCGTCGATCCGACCAGATCGATGCTCTGGCCGCTCGGATAAAACCGGCCCTTCGCAAAACGATCATCCCGGCCGGGTTCATCGCCGCCGCCTATCTCGCCGCCGGCCCAACCTGGGCCGATGCCATGTTCGGCTGGATTTCCCGTCTACTGGGCCGTGGGCTCACCGACAAAGCGTCGATCCTGACCATCGGCTACCTGCTCACCGCCCTGGCCGTCGGTTTGCCCGCTGCCATCACAGCTCGGGTGACGCAGAACACCCTGTACAGCCTCGGCGATGTAAAGGGCCCGGCCCGCATTGCCGTTATTCGGCTCGTTGTCGGCGTGGTGTCGAGCTTTGTGTTGATGTTGCAGTTCGACTGGCTGACCTTCGACGGCACAACCGTCATTGAGTTCGGAGACGTCCCCCATTGGCCGTTCTGGGAGCAGGTTCCTCTTGAGCGGAGGGCTGCGGAGGCGGTGCCACCGCACCTGGGTGTGGTTGGTATCGGACTGGGATCCTCGATTGCGGCCTGGACCGAATGGTTCCTCCTGCGATCACGGCTGCGTCAGCGTCTTGGCCACGAAGGAGCGTCGGCGGTGACCTCGGGCTGGGCCCGACACGTCTCGATCTCCGCCGTTGGTGCCGCGGCGGCGATGTTCATGGCCGCCATGGTTCCACTGCCGTCGCTCGTTGCGGCGCTGCTGGTTGGTCTCGTCGGCCTGGGAACCTACGGATCATTGCTGTGGATTCAGGGGGTAAAGCTTCCCCGTCGACTAGCATAAATCGCATGATTAAAGTGCTCCGTCGTTGGTGGAATTACATGGCTGCTCGACTGTCGAGTGACTTCGAAAAGCATGCTGATCCCAAGATTCAGCTTGAGCAGGCCATCCAGGAGGCCCAGACACAGCACCGCCAGCTCAAAGAGCAGGCTGCCAACGTCATAGCCCACCAGAAGCAAACCGAGATCAAGCTCAACCGAGTGATGGAAGACTATGAAAAGGTCTCCGCCAACGCTCGCCAGGCTGTGATGATGGCCGACGACGCCCAGAAACGGGGCGATCAGGAAAAGATGGTGCAGTACACCCAGACTGCCGAGTCGTTCGCCAATCGGATGATCGCTCTGGAGCGGGAGATCGAAGATCTTAAGGGCCTTCACCTCCAGGCTTCCCAGGCCTCCGATCAGGCAAAGCAGGCCGTCAACCAGAACTCGGCCATGTTGCAGAAGAAGCTCGGCGAGCGCCAGAAGCTTCTATCGCAGCTCGACCAGGCCAAGATGCAGGAGCAGCTCAACTCCGCGATGTCCACGCTCAACGAGCAGGTTGGCGCCGATGTGCCGTCGTTCGAAGAGGTCCGCAACAAGGTCGAAGAGCGCTACGCCAAGGCCAAGGGCGCGGCCGAACTCCAAGAGAACTCGATTGAGGGCCGCATGCTTGAGGTCGAGCAGGCGTCAATCAATATCGAAGCCCAGGGCCGCCTTAGCGAGATTCGCGCTCAGCTCGGCCTTGAGGAAGCGCCGGCGGCCGAGGTTGCTGAAGCTCCGCCGATTCAGCAGGCCCAGCCCGCTGAGGGCGAAGCCTAAGCCTCGCATTTCACTTAGATTCCACCCGAATCCGCGCTGAATCCGGCCTCGTAGGCATGGACGGTGCGGATTCTTGGTTTTGTGGTTGTCGACCTACGTCGGCAACATCACCAAGTCGTCGCGGTGGATGACTTCCTCGGCCAACTCCTCGGGGAATGTGCTGCTGGAAGCCCCGGCGTAGGCCTCGATCTGCTCGCTCTCCCAACGGGTCAGTCCTTTGGCGAACACTTGACCATCCTGATCGAGCACTTCGACCGCCGCGTCGTTGCCGAAGTTACCCTCGATCGATACCACACCTGCGGCCAGCAACGAGCCCTGCCGTGACTCAACGGCTTTCCGGGCACCGGAGTCAACAATGATTCGACCGGAGGCTGGAAGGGCGAAGGCGATCCAGAGTTTTCGCGCCGGTAAGCGGTGGTTCCGAGCACGGAACACCGTCCCGACCCCGTTGGTGCCGGCAACGCCGTCGTTGAGCACGTTGGGACGGTCGGATTGGGCGATGACCGTTTCCACTCCCGACCACGCAGCGATCTTGGCCGCAGCCAGTTTCGATGCCATGCCGCCTCGGCCGATACTGCTTCCGGGACCACCGACCATCGCTTCAAGATGCTGGTCGATCTCCACGATCTCCTCGATCAACGACGCGTTCTGATCCCGACGGGGATCGGCGGTGAACACACCGGCGGTATCGGTAAGGAGAATCAGCCGATCCGCATCGATCAGATGGGCCACGAGTGCAGCGAGACGATCGTTGTCACCGAAGCGGATTTCATCGTCGGCTACCGCGTCATTTTCGTTGATGACCGGCACGACGCCTGCTTCCAGAAGGGCCATGATCGTTCCCCGACTCTTGAGGTACCGATTGCGGTACCACATGTCGGTGGGAGCAAGCAGCACCTGCCCGGCGGTCAAACCGTTGGATGCGAGGTGGCTCTTGTACGTCGACATCAACGCAATTTGGCCAACTGCTGACGCCGCCCGCAACGTCTGAGGATCGCGCGGGCGATTCGACGCCGAGAACCCCAAGGGTGCCAGACCGGCGCTAATCGCCGCGCTGGTCACCACGACAACTTCGTGACCCTGACCGATCAATTCGGCCACTTCAGAACAGATTTTGGCGACGGCTCGGTGTTCAATCTCGCCGGTTACGGTCGTTAGGGAAGACGAGCCGATCTTGGCAACTACTCTCACATGTCCTCTTCGTACTCGAAGGCAAAGTCTCCGATGCGAACTTCGTCGCCGGACCGCACACCGGCCCGTTTCAACGCTTTGTCAACACCAAGCTTCTTCAGACGGTTCTGAGCGTAGTCCAATGCGCCCACATCCGTCAGGTCCGATAGAGCAACAGCTCGTTCCGCTGGACGGCCAAGCACCCTCCAGGACCCATCGTCGTCACGACCGATCTCCACTCCAACGGCTTCGGGGCGATGGATGACAAACCCATCACGGTCGGGCTCGGCGTCTCGGGCTTCTTGGACCAGTGACAGGAGCTTCCACCGGAGGGGCTCGAGACCTTGGTTGGTGGCCGACGAAATCGCCATCTCAACCGGCGCTTCGTCACCCCAATCCTCAGGCGTCAGCACATCGGCCTTGGACCCGACCACGACGGCGGGCCGCAGCAACAAGTCGGGTTGATAGTTGCCCAACTCCTTGCGCAGCACTTCAAGTTGCTCGGCCGGGCTGGCCTCATCAACCGAGCTGAGGTCCAGAAGATAGACGAGCACCCGAGCCCGCTCGATGTGGCGGAGGAAGCGATCGCCGAGGCCGGCGCCTTCGCTGGCTCCTTCGATCAGGCCTGGCAGGTCGGCCATCACAAAATCCGACTCGCCAACCGAGACCACGCCGAGATTTGGCTCAAGTGTGGTGAACGGGTAGTCGGCAATCTTTGGTTTGGCTCGGGACAGCACGGAGATCAAGGTGCTCTTGCCCGCCGACGGGTAGCCCACCAGGGCTACGTCGGCCATGAGCTTCAGCTCCAGCCGGTACCAGGTGTCATGGCACTTCTCGCCTTGCTCGGCAAACTTAGGGGCCCGGCGTTTGTTGGCCAGGAACCGGGCGTTTCCACGCCCACCCTGACCGCCCTGACCAGCCAGCCAACGATCTCCGTGGTCAACCAGATCGGCTAGTAGCTCACCGGTTTCGTGATCCTTGACCGTGGTGCCTTCAGGCACCGACACAATCATGTCTTGGCCACGTTTGCCGTGGCGTTTGGCGCCCTGGCCGTGTGTGCCCGAGGTGGCGATGCGATGCGGGTGGTCTCGGAACGCGATCAATGACGACACGTTGCGGTCGGCGACCAGCCAGACGTCGCCACCATCGCCGCCATCACCACCATCTGGTCCGCCATAGGGCACATGGGCCTCACGACGAAAAGAGACGCATCCAGCGCCTCCATCCCCACCTCTAACCGAAAGGTTGCATTCATCGACGAAGTTCGACATTGGAAGTCCGAAGCTGCAGAACCGACGGGTGGCCAACCGGGGCTCGACGGGCGGACCCGTCGAGCCTTCGCGGTTAGTCCTGAACTACGTCGACGAGCCGGCGTCCCTTGCGGAAGCCGAACTTCACGCGGCCCTCGGCCGTCGCGAAGAGAGTGTCGTCGCCACCCTTGGCCACGTTGCGGCCCGGGTGGAATTTGGTGCCTCGCTGGCGGACGATGATCGAACCAGCGGTGAGCTGCTCGCCGTCGTAGGCCTTGACGCCGAGGCGCTTACTTTGTGAATCTCGGCCGTTCCTTGTGGAACCGCCGCCCTTGGTCTTTGACATCTACCTCAGCCCTTCGTAATTCCCGTGATCTCGATCGTGGCGTAGGTCTGGCGGTGACCGTAGCGACGACGATTGTTGGTCTTCGACTTGTAGGTGAACCCATCGATCTTGGGCCCACGGGCCTCATCGATCACGCGGGCCGAAACCGAAGCTCCTGAGAGCTCGGACGGGGTGGCCAAAACCTGATCGCCATCGACCACCATGACCGGGCGCAGCTCGACCTCGGATCCAACTTCACCAAGCCGCTCAACCTGGAGGGTCTGGCCTTCTTCTATCCGGTACTGCTTGCCACCGGTGGCAACGATTGCATACATAACGGATCAATGCTACCGGTTATTTTTAGCCGTCTTGCACGCTGGCGGAGATTTCAATGCCTCGTCCGTCGCAGTGCGGACATTCCACCGACAGCGACTCCAGAAGACCCTCGCCGATGCGCTTTCGGGTCATCTCGGCGAGGCCCAAGGCCGAGATGTCAAACACCTGGGTTCGGGTCTTGTCGCGGCTCAACGCCTTGCGGAATACCCGCATCACCTCGTCGCGGTTCTTCTTCGATTCCATATCGACGAAGTCGATTACGATGATGCCGCCGATATCTCGCAGGCGCAGCTGCTGGGCAATCGCCTCGGCAGCCTCGACGTTGTTCTGGAACACGGTGTCTTCGAGGCTCGAGGTGCCGACGTTCTTGCCGGTGTTGACGTCGACAACGGTAAGAGCCTCGGTCGATTCGATGATGAGGGAGCCGCCCGAGGGCAACCAGACCTTCTTGTCGAGCGCCTTGTGGAGCTGTTCGTGTACGTGGAAGCGCTCGAACAGCGGCAACCGCTCCGCTTCGGGGTCGTAGTACTCGACCCGATCGGCCAGAGCCGGAGTGATGGCCGACACGTAGTCGGAGATCTCGTTGTAGAGACCTTCGTCGTCGAGGACAACACCGCGGTACTCCTTGTTGAACTCTTCACGGATCACCCGAGTCGACATGTCGGGCTCCTGGTACAGCAAGGCCGGAGCCTTCGATCGAGCCGACAGACTTTCGATCTGACGCCACTGGTCAAGGAGACCGGTAACATCGCGCTCAATTTCAGCGGCGGTGACGTTCTCGGCGGCCGTGCGGACGATCAACCCGTGTTCGGGGGGACGGACCTTGTCGAGGATCTGACGCAAGCGGCGACGCTCGTTGTCGGGTAGCCGCTTTGAAATGCCATATGTCGAGCTGTTGGGGACCAACACCACGAACCGTCCCGGGAGGGACACTTCGGTGGTCAGTCGGGCGCCCTTGTGGGCGATCGGGTTCTTGGTCACCTGACAGAGAATCGATTGGCGAGCCTTGAGGATCTGTTCGATCTTCGGCTGGGTGGAGCTCTTACCCTCCAGATCCTCCTTGTCGTACTGCACGTCGCCGCGGTAGATCACCGCGTTTTTGGGAGTGCCGATGTCGACGAAGGCCGCTTCCATGCCGGGGAGCACGTTCTGCACCCGCCCGAGATAGATGTTGCCGTGAATCTGGAACACGTCGTCGGTTGGACGCGAGACATAGTACTCAATGAGGGTTCGTCCCTCGAGAATGGCGATGTGGGTGGCGTCGACTCGTTTCGACACCACCATCAGGTAGCGCCCTACCGGACGGCCCTTACGGGACCGGCCTCGACGGCGTTTAAGGGTGGCTTCATCCAGCTCGAGATCGGTGTCGGGGATGACCTGACCCACTGGTTCAGCCGAAGATTGTTTACCTCGGCCCCTGCCCCGTCGCCGCCCACGGGATCGTCCCGACGACTGCGACTTCTGACCGGACCCCGACTTGGAACCCTGGCCACCTTGGTTGTTCTTGTTGTTTGACTTGTTTCCGGCGTTGCCGCCGTTCCCGGATGAGTCACCACCGCTGCGATTTTGGCCGGAACCGTCGGACTTCTGAGAGCCCGAACCTCCACCGGATCCTCGACGACGACGCCGGCGACGACCGCCGCCTCCGCCCTCTCCGCCACCTGAGCCGGAGTTGGCCGAGGCGGGAGCGACCGGTGCCGGTCGAGAATCTCCGATTTTTGGTTTTCTGGTTTCGCTTTTGGGTGAGTCCTTCGAGGCCTTTGCCTTCGAACTATCAGTTACCGGGCGATCGACGGGAGCCTTACTGCTCTCGGACGCTTCGGACATTTAGGAATATCCCTTCTCATGAGGCGCATGACAGCTCCGGCGTTGTGAGCGGGGGCTGTTCTCGCCTGGTCGCGGAGCCGGGTCTACTCACCGGTTCAATCCGATCTCCGTCGACGGTAATCCATTGGTGTGTTCGCCGAACTCGTCCCTCAATAAGCTCCTCGCAGCCCGTGAGCTGGCGGAGCACGCCCACCAGTTCCGCAGGGCGGAGGCTGGTTGACTCGGTGGAGAGTTCGGCTTCGATTTCTGTTGTTTCTTCTTCGCTGTCGACTGTCGGCGCACCCGTTACCGGGCCTACCACGCGCAATGCGACGATGGCAGGGCGGACATCCGCGACTGCGGTTTTCCCCTTGCGAACTCGTTCAATCTTGAGTTCCGGGGCAGCCAGGGCTTCGGCTACTGCTGCCGTCACCCTGTCTGTCGGCGAACCAACTACTTCGATTCGCCAGGTACAACTGGTTATTGCCTGTTGTAGTGATGCCGATCCCGACGGCAGCTCAATCACCGATTCAACGGTGAGCCCTTCGGGCAGAGCGGCGGTCAATGACTCGGCAAGATGCTCGACATTCGGAAGTGAAGTCACTTCGAGGTCGAGGTATTCGGCCTCCGATTCGTGGCCGACGCTAAGGGCCAGTCCGAAGCTGAGCTTCGGACGCGGTGAGAACCCTTCGCTGTAGGCCATCGGCAATCGGAGTATTCGTAGCGCCCGCTCAAAGAGACGGGCTACATCGCGGTGGCTGACAAAACGAATCTTGCCGGCCTTGGTGAAACGCACCCGAAGGTGGTGTCGCTCGCGGTTCATGTCAGAACCTCGGCTCGATCGCCGGATGGGTTCTGTTCGGCTTCAGGACCGGGTCGGGACGCGAGTAGCGTCACCGGGACCGCAGCTCCCGTCGCCAGATCTTGGCCAGTTCCCTGGCTTCCGCCTGCAGGCGGGGTGGCTGACGCCACGACGTGTTCGATGCCGTAGCCGGTGCAGGCACCGCAGTCGTAACACGGTGTCCAACGGCAGTCTTCGAGACCGACCTCGGCCAGCGCGTCCTGCCAATCCTGCCACAAGAAGTCTTTGTGGAGCCCGGCCCATAGATGATCCCAGGGAAGGACTTCGTTTTCGGTGCGGTGGCGGTAAACAAGGTCTTCCACGGTGAGCCCGTGGTCGTCGAGGGCGGTCAGCCAGAGATCAAGGTCGAACTTTTCCGACCATTCCTGGAACGTTCCACCGTTGCGCCAGACCTGTTCGATTACAGGACCGAGGCGGCGGTCGCCACGACTGGCGATGCCCTCAACCAGTGTGGCCTTCGGATCGTGCCACTTGAGCTGCACACCGCGCATCTTGCGAGTGGCGTCTCGCAGCAGGTAAACCTTACGCTGCAGCTCTTCGGCGGTGTTCTGGCCGAACCACTGGAACGGCGTAAACGGCTTCGGCACAAACCCGCCGACCGAAACGGTCACGCTCGCCCGGCTGTTGTGCTTCTTGCCGATCGCCACACAATTCTTGGCCAACTCGGCAATACCCAGGGTGTCTTCATCGGTTTCGGACGGCAGACCAATCAAGAAGTAGAGCTTTACCCGCTTCCAACCCTGCGAGAACGCGGCATCGACGGCGGTGTACAGATCTTCTTCCCGAATAAGTTTGTTGATGATCTGGCGCATACGCCAGGTGCCCGCCTCGGGGGCGAAGGTGAGGCCACCTCGCTTCGCTCGCTGCAACTGGGCAGCGATACCGACGCCGAACGCATCGACCCGCAGACTGGGGAGCGAGACCGAAATTGGGGCACACCCGGCATCGTCGCTGTCGTCCATCAGATCGGTGACGAGGTTCTCAACATTGCTGAAATCGGCGGTGGAAAGCGAAGTGAGCGTCACCTCGTCGTAGCCGGATCGCTCCAGGCCGTCGGCCACCATTGTGCGTACCTGGTCGGCCGGGCGTTCCCGGACTGGGCGGGTGATCATGCCGGCCTGGCAGAAGCGGCACCCACGGGTGCAGCCTCGAAAAACTTCGACGTTGAGGCGGTCGTGGACCACCTCGGTAAGCGGTACCAGCTGCTCCTTGGGATAGGGCCAATCGGCCAGATCGGCGACGGTCCGCTTCTCGATTAGTTCGGGGACCCCGGGGGCGGTGGGCTTGATCGCCGTGGCCACAGGGCCGTCGTACGAGACTTCGTACAAGGACGGCACGTAGACCGATTCCACGTCGGCCAAAGCTCGCAGTAACGCCTGGCGATCGCTGAACTTGGCTTCCGAACGGTCAGTAGCCATGTGCTGGGCAATGACGTCGGTTATTTCGCCGACCACCTCTTCGCCATCGCCCAAGACCACTACGTCGACAAAGTTGGCAAGCGGCTCCGGATTATAGGTGCAATGGCCGCCGATAATGACGAGTGAATGCTGGTTGCCGCGATCGGCGGCCTTTATCGGGAGTTCGGCCAGATCGACGCAGTTAAGCACGTTCGTGTACGTGAGCTCTGCGGACATGTTGAACGCCAACACGTCGAATTCGCCGACCGGAGTGTGATGCTCAACGGAGAACAGCGGGACGCTGTGTTCCCGCATTAACTCTTCGAGATCCACCCACGGAGCGTAAGAGCGATCAGCCCGAGCGTCGGGCCGTTCATTGACGATCTCGTAGAGGATCTGAAGACCCTGATTCGGCAATCCGACCTCGTAGGTGTCGGGATAGGTGAAACACCAGCTGATAAGCGAGGGGTCGGGAAATTTGGCCTTCGCGCCATCTTCACAACCGATATAGCGGGCTGGCTTTTGCACCCTCGGTAGGAGCGGCTCCAGTTGCTGCCAAACAGACGTCATCTATGAGCTGATACGTACCTCACCAGGCCAGCGAGATGCTGACCGGAGGCCACGGGAACCACATGTGTTCTCCTGTTAACCCTATCGCGGTGTAACCGCCGGGCGGCGGTTACTACGAGTTTGGCTAACGCCAAACATCGGCGACTCCCCCCACCCGTTCCGGCGACCACCTACGCACTCGAACGTTCGCGGCTCGGCGACCCCGTGACGCAACGTTTCGCGGCTTTCCGACCCCGCCAAGGGTCGAGAACCCGCGAAGGCTGCGCAGTTCCGGGCTTCGTTAGGCCAAACCGGGGAAGAAGATGCCGATCTCACGGGCGGCCGACTCGTTGGAGTCGGAGCCGTGCACCAGGTTCTCGGTCATGATCGTTCCGAAATCACCCCGAATGGTTCCGGGAGCGGCCTCGGCCGGGTTGGTCGGGCCCATCATCGTGCGCACAATGGCATAGGTGTCTTCAGGGCCTTCCAGCACGGCGACAAAAGCCGGGCTGCGGCTCATGAACGCAACCAGTTCGCCATAGAACGGCTTCTCGGTGTGCTCGGCGTAGTGCTGGGCCAAGGTCGCCTCGTCAAGCTGTCGAAGCTCACCGGCGATCAGCTTAAGTCCCTTGCGTTCAAACCGATCAATAATCTGACCGACATAACCCCGCTCGACGGCGTCAGGCTTGCAAATAATGAAAGTTCTCGTCACGGAGTGGGAGGCTAGCGGTGCCGCTCCTGAACGCCACACCGGAGCACCGTTGGGTAACAACAATTAGCGGCGGATAGGCCTTCCGGGCGCCTCAAATACGGCCGCTGGGCAAAACATCACCGAGAGTTCAAGTGGGGGTTCGCCACCGTCGATCTGGTTGACATGGATGTTCGTGAGAACCGCAGAAAAGAACGCGGAGCCTCCCTAGCCGAATACGGGTTGATCTTTGCTCTCGTTGTCATTGCGTCTCTTTTCGCGATCGACAATCTGACCACAGAGTCGGGCGACTACCTAAGTACAACAGCCACCGACATCGGCGAACCTCGGGAACGGATATCCGACATGGATCCCGACCTGCCCGATCCTCCGGCTTGGATTACGCCATGATCGCCTCCTACCTGATAAACCGACGCCGATCCGGCCGAGACGGCGGACGTAGGCAACGCGGGGCAACCCTCGTTGAAGCTTCGATCGTCTCCATGCTGTTCTTGATGGTCATCTTCTTCATCTTCGAGATGGGCCTTCTCTTCCGAGCGTCCCTTACCACCAGCAACGCGAGCCGTGAGGCGGCGAGGGCGGCCAGCACGAAGGGTCGAGACGCCGACGCCGACTACTACACAATCCGCATCACGGAACACGGCCTTCAGGCGATCGGCCTGCGCAGTCTCGACATGCTGGTGATCTTCAAAGCGTCAGGTCCTGATGACACCGTGCCAGGCGCTTGTCTCTCCGGCTCACAGACCGGCCTCTGCAATCGCTATACCGCCGCCGACTTTTTTGCCGAGATCGAAGACGCCGCGGGCAATCCCACCGGCAACTTCGGCTGCGGCACACTCGATGCGGCCTGGTGCCCGACTTCCAGGGAGGCACAGGCTTCCGTCGGCCCCGACTATGTGGGCATCTACGTACAAACGAGCCACAGCTACTTGACAGGGCTCTTCGGCACTCAGACCGATCTCGACGCCACCACGATCCTACGAATAGAACCGGACAGTCGATGATGAGACTCGCATTCCGGCTACTCAGCCGACGCTATTCCCCAACCTCCAGGACCACAGCGAATCCCTCGCAACCAGGTCGTCGGCCAAAGGAACGAGGAGCCGCCCTCGTCGAGTTCTCGCTGGTGGCCTCCCTGCTGATGACGCTGGCGATCGGAACCTACGAATTCGGGATGGCGTGGGACGATGCACAACTGGTCACTCAGGCCGCCCGTTCCGGCGCTCGCGTGGCAGCCCAGTTGGGTTCGGACGCGCAGACCGACCAGCGGGTGGTCGAAGCGGTTGAAGCAGCCCTCGGAGACCTGGAACCCGGCCTGGTTCGAATCACGATCTTCGACGGCTCGGCAGCCGACGGTCAGATGCACAACTCCTGCGATGGCAAATCACATCCTGGGGTCGGTGGCCGCTGTTCCGTCTATCACCAGAACCACATTTCGTCTTTTGTCCAGGGCGCCTGGGACCCGACCAGTCGATCCGACGATCCGACCAACCCTGACTACGTGGGCGTCTACATCGAGATCGATCGACCGTTCCTGAGCGGCTTCTTCGGCTCAAACGGATTGACGATCACCGATCAAGCTGTGATGCGAATCGAACCGAGATTCGAGCCCTAGTGATGAAGCGACTTCTTTTCTCCCCGAAACACACCGAGGCCGGACCGGCCGAGAGTGACGAGCGCGGCTACATCGTGGCCCAGACCGCGCTGTTGCTCATCCCGCTGATGATCTTTGCCGCCTTCGCTACCGATATCGGCTACTGGTATGTCCAAGGCCAGAAGGCGCAACAGGCGGTCGACGCGGCGGCGTTGGCCGGCGTGACGCTGCTACCTGACGTCGACGCCGCCATCACCGAAGCCCGAGAGGTCGCCGCCCGAAACGGATTCACCGACGCCACCCCCGGCGACAACACCGATTTCCTCACCGGCCCTCTCCCCCAGATCGAAGTGTCGACGCCGACACCCGGCACACTCGAAGTGAAGGTACGGCGGGAGGAGTCCTCGTTCCTTGGCCGTGTGGTGCTCGACGGCATCATCGTCGAACGTTTCGCGATTGCCGACTTCGTCGCTCCCCTACATCTTGGCAACCCGTCTTCTGCCCTGGGAACGGGAACGATCCCGCAAGCCAGTCTCGGCGTGCCATCGGACTTGGTGTGGATCGCCATGAATTCCTACTGCACCGATATCGAACGTGGTGATCATCTGATGGCGGGCTTCACCAATGGAATTGTTGACCGCACCTACAACACGTGCGGGCCGGCGGATGGCGACGTGGCCGCCGGAGCGGTCACGAACCCCAACCACGATCCGGATGGTTACGTGTTTGTCGCCGAGATGGCGCCCGGTTCGTCGCCAATCGACATCGATCTGTTTGAGCCAGGCGCCGGGTGCACCGACGCTCCCGATCCCAATCTCGACACTGGTGACAGCACGGCAGCACCTCGGATCTATTATCGGGTCTACGGACCCAGCACCTCGCTGAACCACAAGTCGTTCATCGACAACAACACTCCGATTGCGACCGGTCTCTTCGCAGGAGACGCCTGCTACACCAACTCGCCGACCGGCGACGGCTGGTGGCCGGCAGCAAACGGGTTGGCCGCTCCTGGCCCCGAGGGTGGTTTCTACTACCTACAGCTCAGCGTACGAAACCCATCGTCCCCCGACCTCGACACCACCGATGAATACTGGGCGGAGAGCGGCATCAACAGCTTCTCGGTACGAGCCACTCGCTCGGGAGTCAACCAGGCCTGCATCTTCTCCGCCGCCGACACGACCTGCCCGAAGCTCTACGCCCTCGATTGGCTGCCGATGTTCCGCTCCCTCGATAACACCGAGGACGAGTTCTTCCTGACCGAAGTTGAAGAAGGACACGCTGGTGCCACCATGCAAATTACGGTCTTTGACGCCGCCGACGGCGCCCAAAGCATGCAGTTCGCCGGGCCCGATGGAGTGTCCGTTCCATTCTCGTATCGCTACGTCGACCGGTCCCGAATGGGTTTCACAGGTGCCGACTACTTTGAGACGTCCAACACGCCGACAGTAGACACCTGTAGCTGGGGGGCAACCGCCTCAAACCCGTGTCTGTTGACTACACCGTTCGACAACTTCAACGATCACATGCTGGAGATCTCGATTCAGATTCCGCCTAACTACACCTGCGGAGGCAATTGCTGGTGGACGGTGCGATACGCCTCCGGTGGCGGAACCGGCGACCGCACCAACTGGTCGATCAGCTACGTGGGCGACCCGGTCCGCCTGGTCGAGTAACTGAAACCGCCGGCGCAAGGGTCAAGTTCGCGGCGACAAGGTCGACTTGTTACTACGTACGTTCATCGCCGTAGTAACCACCGAAACCAAGTCGAGCTCTAGCAGTGACGAGAAGATCAAACCTGCAAGCAACCAACGATGCGTCCAAGGATCGAACTCAAGCCGGATACATCGTGGCGCAAACAGCGTTACTTCTCATTCCACTGATGATCTTTGCGGCGTTCGCGACCGACATCGGCTACTGGTACGTCCAAGGCCAGAAGGCACAACGGGCCGCAGATGCCGGAGCACTGGGCGGAGTTCCTCTGCTACCAGACTTCAACGCCGCCGCCGCTGAGGCCCGCGCGGTGGTAGCCCGAAACGGCTACGTGGATGCCACCCCGGGCGACAACAGTGACTTCCTCACCGGGCCGCTCCCCCAGGTACAGGTCCTGGTCCCCCAAGCTGGCTTGCTTGAGGTAAAGATTCGCTCGGCCGAGCCGTCTTTCCTGGGTCGCGTGGTTCTTGATTCGATCGTCGTTGAACGATTCGCCGTCGCCGAGTTTGTCTCCCCTATCTACCTTGGGAATCCATCGTCCGGTCTCGGCACCGGCACAATCCCACAGGCAGATCTGGGGGTCCCAGCGGACGGAACCTGGCTGTCGCTTAACGCGTACTGCTACGACAAGGAAAACGGAGACCAGTTCGCGTCGGGCTACTTTGATGGACCGGTCTACAACGGTGAACATCACCGACAGTGCGGAACCGCGACCGGCGACATTCGTGGTTGGGCGGCACCGAACCCTACGTTCGATCCTGATGCCTACGCATTCGTGGTTGAAACTCAGCCGGGCTCACCACCGATCGATCTAAGTATCTTCGAACCTGGCCACGACTGCGACCCTGCAACCAACGCCGTAGTGACCGAGGAGTGGCCACAGGCGTGGTTTGAGGATCCCAACTCCACCGGTCCGCGCATCTACTACCGGGTTTACGGCCCATCGTCGTCTCAGATACATCGGAACTACATCGACAACAACTCACCGATTGCCTCCGGTCTCTTTCCTCTGGACGCCTGCTACGCCAACGCTCCCAACGGTGACGGTTGGTGGCCGATGGCCACAGGCCTCGGGGCCCCGTCGGGAGGCGGCTTCTACTACGTCGTCCTTTCAACAAGAAGCCCTGCGGTACCTAACCTCGACACCAGCCAGCCGTTCTGGACAGAGCTCTACAGCAACCAGTTTTCCATGAAGGCCACGAGAAATGGGCAACACACGGTCTGCGTGTTTTCGTCGGCCGACCCGACGTGCCCTCAGCTCTACGGTTTGGAGTGGCTCCCGTTATACCGCAACCTTGCCGGTAGCGAAGCCGAGTTCTTCCTCAGTGAGATCTTCGAGTCACACGCCGGGTCAACCTTGATTGTACGGTTCTTCGATGCGGCCGAAGGTGTAGACAACATCCAGTTTGTGGACTCGAACGGCACGGCCATGCCGTTCCGCTGGCGCTACGTCGACAAATCCGTGGGGCTGATGACCGGAGCGGGCTACTTCGAAACGAGCTTTCAGGCCCACTCGGACACCTGCATGTGGAACGGCACTGGCGGTAACCCTTGTCTGGTCACGTCTGACCGAGACGACTGGAACGATCATATGGTTGAGATCGCCATCGACGTTCCGGCGAACTACATGTGTGGGTCCGACTGTTGGTGGACCGTGAGGTACGTTACCGGCACCGCCCCGACCGACCGCTCGAACTGGTCGGTTCAGTTCTTCGGCGACCCGGTGCAACTCGTCGAATAGCGGAAGGTCTGGCTGCTACTAGCGCAGCGCTATGAGCGCTTCCCGGATCTCGGCCACGTGGTACAGGCTCCCCGATACCAGGACGAGGTCTTCGTCCGAGGTGATCGATGTGGCCCGGCTCAACGCCTCGACGGGAGATCGAACCACCTCGACCGAGTAGCCGAGTGCTTCGGCCTCCGCGGCCACCGTTTCGGCCGGCACCGCCCTCGTCGAGTCGGGTTCGGTGCAGATGACAGCGTCGAAGTCCGCATCGGCAAACGCTTCCAACATCTCGCCGAGCCCTTTGCCCTTCAGGAAGCCAACGATCAGAACCCATGATCCGGTGCGAGAGAATTCGGACTTGAGAGTCTCGACCACCGCCTTGGCGCCGTGAGGATTGTGAGCGCCGTCGATGATGACCGTCGGGTTGTGGGCCATGACCTCGAAGCGGGCTGGGAGCTCCAATTCGGCCAGTGTCTGCTCGATCACATCCTGCTCGATCTGTCGGTCGAAGAACGCTTCAAGTGCCGCGATACCCGTGGTGATGTTGTGCCCTTGGTGGGCACCGTGGAACGGCACGTACAGCTGGTCGTACTCCCCCGCCGGGGTGCGGATGTCGATCACTCGCCCACCGACGGCCAACTCGTTGGCTTCGACTTCGAAATCTGTTCCCATCTCCCAGATGGCGGACGACTCCTCATTGTCGAAGATCGGCCGTAGCTCGCCCATGGGGCTTCCGAGGATCACGTGTGACTCGGGTTTGATGATGCCGGCCTTTTCTGTTGCCACGTCAACTCGCCAGCCGGGCTCGCCGGTGGTGTGGTCCTTGCCGATGTTGGTGATCACGGTGACATCGCCACTGACCACGTTGGTGGCATCGAAGCGCCCGAGGAGGCCTACTTCGACGACGGCGACATCAACGGCTTGTTCGGCGAAGTAGACGAAGGCGGCCGCGGTGAGGAGCTCAAAACGGCTGGGCGTGTGCTCTATGAGCGGCTCCACTTCTGACAGAAGCTGCACCACTCGGGCGAAGTCTTCATCGGAGATGTCCTGACCGTCCCATACGATGCGTTCGTTGATCTTCGACAGGTTCGGGCTGGTGTAGATGCCGACCGAAAGGCCCATGTTGCGTAGCGCCGCGGCCATGAACCGAGAGGTCGACCCCTTGCCGTTTGTACCGGTGACGTGAATGGTTCGGTAGGCCTCGTGGGGTCGGCCGAGAGCGTCCATGAGGGCCCACATCGCGTCGAGTGACAGGCCGCCGTGCTGCCCAGCTGTGGGCATGGGAGGCGGAGCTGCGGCCGCTTGCTCTTCCGGGGTGGCGAAACGATCTTTGCGCCCGCCCTCCAGGTTCGTGTGTTCGTCGAGGTAGGCCAGCGCGCCCTTGTAGTCCACCGGGATTTCGTTTCTGTTGAAGGGATTCGATCAGGTGGTTACGAAGCGGCCCGGCGGGGGGTTTCGTCTTCCTCGGAGCGGGGAACCAGTGTGGGGTTGACCCGTTCCATCACCACGTCGGCATCGATGATGCAGCGGCCGACGTCTTCCCGACTGGGAATGTCGTACATCACGTCGAGCAGTACCTCTTCGAGGATGGCCCGAAGACCACGAGCTCCGGTGCCTCGCTGCAGGGCCTGATCGGCGATGGCCTCAAGGGCATCGTCGGTGAACTCGAGCTGAACGTCTTCCATCTCGAAGAACTTCTGATACTGCTTGGTGAGGGCGTTCTTGGGCTCAACCAGGATCTCGACCAAGGCTTCCTTGGTGAGGTTGGTGACCGTGCCCAACACCGGCAGACGACCGACGAACTCCGGGATCAAGCCGAACTTCAGCAGATCCTCGGGCTTCACCGCGGCGTAGACATCGTCGACGATGGTCTTTTCTTCCCGAACGGTGTTGTCGGTGGTGAAACCGATCGAACGGGTGCCGAGGCGGCTCTCGATGATTTTGTCGATCCCGGCGAATGCTCCACCGCAGATGAACAAGATGTTGGCGGTGTCGATCTGGATGAAGTCTTGGTGGGGGTGCTTGCGTCCGCCCTGCGGCGGCACTGAGGCCACGGTGCCCTCAAGGATCTTGAGCAGCGCCTGCTGCACACCTTCACCCGACACGTCACGAGTGATCGAGGGGTTCTCGCTCTTACGGGCGATCTTGTCGATCTCGTCGATGTAGATGATGCCGGTCTCGGCCCGCTTGGTGTCGAAGTCGGCCGCCTGGATCAGTTTGAGCAGGATGTTCTCTACGTCTTCGCCCACGTAGCCGGCCTCGGTGAGGGCGGTAGCGTCGGCGATTGCGAACGGCACGTTGAGCATCCGAGCCAAGGTTTGGGCCAGGAGGGTTTTGCCGCAGCCGGTGGGGCCCATCAGCAAGATGTTGGACTTGGCCAGCTCCACGTCGGTGCCAGTGGAGGCGCCGTATTGGATGCGCTTGTAGTGGTTGTAGACCGCTACCGAAAGAATGCGCTTGGCGTCGTCTTGCCCGACAATGTAGTTGTCGAGAAACTCACAGATTTCACGGGGCTTGAGGAGGTCGTCGAAGTTGAGTTCGGTGCCTTCGGCCAGTTCCTCTTCGATGATCTCGTTACACAGATCAATACATTCGTCACAGATGTAGACGCCGGGACCGGCAATCAGTTTCTTGACCTGCTTCTGAGATTTTCCGCAGAACGAGCATTTGAGGAGCTCGCTACCTTCACCGAACTTAGCCACGTGATTACTCCCTAGGACTCGACAGCCCTAATAGGCCCCGACGAGTCAACGGCGTTCCGCTCCGCGATTACCTCATCTATGATGCCGTATTCTTTGGCGTCTTGCGCAGTCAGAACGAAATCTCGATCCATGTCCTTGGCCAGCTTGTCGGTGGGCTGACCGGTGTGGCGGGCCAGAACCGCCTCCATGGTGTCTTTGATTCGCTCGATCTCTTTGGCTGCGATCTCCAGATCGGACACCTGCCCCTGGGCCCCGGTGTAGGGCTGGTGGAGCAGGATTCGGGCGTGAGGCAACGCGAGGCGTTTACCCGGAGCGCCGGCGGCCAACAGGATGGCGGCGGCTGATGCGGCCTGACCGAAGCAGATCGTGGCCACGTCGGGCTTGATGTACTGCATCGTGTCGTAGATGGCGAACATGGCGCTCACGTCGCCACCCGGCGAGTTGATGTAGAGGCTGATGTCTCGGTCGGGGTTCTCCGACTCAAGGTGCAGCAGCTTGGCGCACACCACGTTGGCCACGTCTTCGGTGATCGGCGTGCCCAGGAACAAGATGTTGTCCTTGAGCAAGCTTGAGAACAGGTCCCGGCCGATCGTTCCCCGCGGCGTATCTTCATAGATCGTGGGAATCGTGTAGCTGGCGGTTGGGAGGTGATGATTCACGCTTGTGCTCGACTCTTCTCTCTGACTCTTCTTCTTACTCTTCTCGAACTCTGCTGGTTACTCTTCTTCGGCGTCGGACTGTGCGGACGCTTCATCGTCATCTTCCTCTGGCAGTTCTAGCGCATCGGCGGGGATGAGTTGGCCATCCTCGTCGACGACTTTCGCCTTGGCGATCAGCCAGTCGAGGGTTTTGCTCTTCAACAGGTCGGCCCGGACGGCCGGTAGCTGACCGGACTCCATGAACCGAGCCCGCATTTCGTCCAGATCGGTGTCCATCTGGGCTGCGGCCTTTTCGAGCTCTTCTTCGATTTCGTGGTCACCGACCTCGAGGCCTTCCTGAGTGGCGATGGCTCGTAGGGCAAGATCCATCTTGGCCGAGGACCGGGCAGCGTCTTGCATCTCGGCGAACATCGTCTGCTGATCCTGTCCGCTGAACTGCATGTACTGCTCGAGGCTCAAACCCTGGGCCTGCAGCCTCATGGCCATGTCTTGGAAGCGGTTCTCCACCTCGTTGGACACCATCGCTTCGGGGATGGCATCGTCTTCGACCAAGTCGGTCAGTGCTTCGGCGATTTTGTTTCGACGAGCGGCCACGCCCTGGTAGACCTTCGACATCTCCATGCGCTTGCGGTAGTCGGCCCGAAGATCAGCGACGGTGGCGAACTCGGAGTTCTCCGAAGCCCACTCGTCGGTGAGCTCGGGAAGCACCGTTTCCTGCACTTCGGTGACCGTGATCGAGAAGTGGAGGGGTTCCTCCTCTTCCTCTTCTTCGTCGTCGCCGGCCATGTTGGGGTATTCGGCGGTGAACTCGAGTTCATCACCGGCCGAGGCGCCGACCAGCTGCTCGTCGATCTCGGGGATGCCGGTGGCACCGGAGCCGACTTCATAGGAATAGTCGTCGGCCGTCATGCCGGGGACCGGATCACCGTGGTGGGTGGCGGCGATGTTGATCGTGACCTTGTCGCCTTCGGCGGCGGCTCGCTCCACGGTCTCCAGCTCGGAGAACTGGCCGCGCATCCGGTCGACGGCTTCGTCGACATCTTCCTCGGACACATCGATCCCCGGGATCTCGACCTCAAGGTTGCTGTAGCCGTCGACGCTGATCTGAGGACGAACCTCGACCACGGCATCGAAGGTGACAGGACCCGATTCCATACCATCAGTGATATCGATCTCGGGAGGAGCGATGACATCGACCTCGTGTTCGATCACCGCCTTGGAGTAGTACTCGGGAAGAGAATGGCGGAAGGCCTCATCGCGGGCGTATTCCTGCCCGATGCGAGCTTCCAGCACCTTACGAGGGGCTTTGCCGGGGCGGAACCCGGGAAGCCTCACATCCCTGGCCAGGCGCTTGAAGGCGGCGTCGAGATCCTTCTCGAACTCCGCTTCTTCAACTTCTACAACTACTTTGACCTTGTTACCCTCGAGGGTCTCAACGCTGGATCTCACTTACAGAAGTGTAGCCACCACATGTGACGGTCGGACGGGGTTTCCCGACACCGGTCCGACGGCGCTGTCACCGGATCTGACCTACGATTGCATCGTGTCTGATCTGCCGTCTGATCCGATGCCTGATTCCGCTTCCAACGCGCTGCCACCGGTGGTAGCGGTCACCGGAGCGAGTAGAGGAATCGGCCACGCGATCGTCAAAGAGTTCCATGCGGCCGGGTGGGAAGTGTTCACACTCGCCCGGACCCCGTTCTCGGCCGCCTGCCCGTGGGCCGATGGGATCATCAAACATATTGAGGTGGACCTGGCCGACCGGGCGTCGATCGGGGCAGCGTGCGAGCGCCTACAGGCCCAGCTCGGAGATCGAGGTTTGGATGCGCTCGTCAACAACGCCGGCATCTCGCCGAAGTCAGCGGACGGCGGGCGGCTTGGCGCAACGGAGACCACCCACCAGATCATGCAGACCGTTCAAGCGGTCAATCTGGTCGCTCCGCTGGAGTTGGCTAATCGACTGCTGCCCCGTTTGAAAGCGGCCGGTGGTTCGATCGTGAACGTCACGTCGATCGCCGGCTCCAAGACCCATCCTTTCGCCGGGGCGGCCTATGCGATCTCGAAGGCGGGGTTATCGGCCCTGACTAGGGAGCTGGCATCGGAATACGGTTCGACGGGCGTGCGGGTCAACGCCGTGGCGCCGGGAGAGATCGAAACCTCGATCCTCTCCCCCGGTACCGAAGAGCTCGTGCACCGGGAGGTACCGATGGATCGAATCGGCCGCCCTGAAGAGGTGGCCGAGGTGGTGCATTTCCTGTGTGGCCCCAAGGCCTCGTACATCAACGGCGCGGAGATTCATATCAACGGCGGACAGCATTTATAGAGGTGCAGATAATCCCGCCGCGGTTCCTCGTTACGCGGCTACAGTTGCAGCTGATCCGGGATGTGGCGCAGTTTGGCTAGCGCACCTGCTTTGGGAGCAGGGGGTCGGGAGTTCAAATCTCCCCATCCCGACAATTTGAGCAGGCGTTGCCACGATGGCGACCAGTCGCCCTGAGGTTAGGCACAGGATGGCGTGATGCCGCCAGCGGACCCACGGCAACGACATAAATCCGGGATCCGTGAAGCCCGCGATAGTTGGCTTGAATGTGATAGCTTTGGCTGCATGGCTGAGTCCACGACTGAGGACATCTACCGCCTCCCACATGCGGGAGGACGACCGCCTCGCCCATACCGGTTGATCGGCGATGCGGCGGACGAGAGCGCTGCGATGCAGCGGGCAATTGCAGCTGCCAAGCGATCAGCACAAATGCAAGCATCCGAAGACTAGCGGCCGCTACATGGCGGTTGGCGATCGCAGAGTTGTGTTCTCAGGTCCGTTCCGAGCGAGGTTGGCTCTAACGCTGACAGGCGTCACTGACCGAGTCCGGTGGGAGGACGAGCATCGGGAAGCGGTGGCAGCTGACTTCATTCTGAGTTGGGACGGCCTGGAAGAGACAGGCGGTTTGCGTGCTCTGATCGTCACGGCAGCTGCTCCATTTCCGACTCCGGGTGTGGTCGCGTATTTAGGGCGGCTACTGCCCGATAGTGAGACCATCGAAGTTCGGGCTGTAGCGCACCACAGCTTGTAGTATCCAGGTCGACAAGTTCGGCGGGCGCAGGCCCAAACCTGATCGCTCGCTGGTAGCGGGGCTGGTACCCAAGGCGGCGAGCAGCGCCCAGCGTCTCTCGGCATCCCGTGGCGGCAGAGTCCCGCTTCCGCAGGTGATCTGACCGGCAGAGAATCTGACCACCGACGATCTTGTCGGAAACGCCGATCAAGACATTTATTACTTTCGACTCGTCCTGAGGAGGAAGATCGTTCTGTTGGCCGTACCTTGACCAGGCCCACCAAGATGGTGAGGTCTGTATGAAAAGAGTACGTAATGCAAGGAACAGTAAAGTTCTTCAACAGTGAGAAGGGCTTCGGCTTCATCTCTCGCGAACAGGGCGAAGATGTCTTCGTTCACTATTCAAACATCGCCGGCGACGGCTACAAGGCCCTCGACGAAGGTCAGCTCGTCGAGTTTGATGTTGCCCCCGGGCGCAAGGGCGAGGAAGCCCAGAACGTTCGACCCATCTAAATAACTGATCAACAACTGATCTTGAAGCGCCGCTTGCTTTACGCAGGCGGCGCTTGTCGTTTCAGCCGGCCTGAAAACTCCAAGCAGCAGTTGTCGGCCGCTCCAGTCTGTCGACCAGCCAACACCTTGACCACGACCGACTCGGTGAACCGTTGACACGCCCGCGACGGTCTGAGAGCATCGTTGCACGGCGTCGATCGGTAGCCGAGCCGATTGAGTATCTGCCCCCAGCCGGACTCCATTGGCGAAGGGGAATCTGCCCTCCCGGTTGCAACGTCCTAGCCATCTCTCAACACACCGCGTCGCTGGGGGACGAAGGTGTGCAAGAGGAGGCTTGCCTCATGACCAAGCGCAGCAGTTTCAAAAGGGTCGTCCGTCGGCACGCACAGGAGACCGGTCAGCGATACACCGAAGCCCTGGCCGACCTGGAAGGCGTTGAGGAACGCCTTTTTCACCAGCCATCTCCTGAGCGACTGCTCATCCACCTTCGGGACCTTTACGGCATCGACGCGACAGCGGTAACACAAGCCAGCTGGCACAACGATCATGTATTCCGGGTCGACCGCAACGACGGTGATCCCTGGATCGTGCGTGTATATCCCCCGGCCCGTCCGACGGCCGGCGTCGAAGGCGACGCTGCGATCCTCCGGTTCTTGGAGCAACACAACTACCCAGCGGAGCGACTCGCCACCGACAACGCAGTCGGCGACCTCGACGGAGCATCGGCCTCGTGACCGAGTTCATCGATGGCGGAAACCTTCCCGACGGCCCGGACAAGATCGCCATGATGGGCGACCTGCTGGGCCGGCTTCACACACTGGAGCTCGACGAGTCAGTCGGCCGACCTGGCGGTGCGGCCGGTAATGATCCCCGCCGGGAAGGCAGCCCCAAGCAAGATTTGGTGGCTGCCCTGTCGTTCCTTGATGCAGTCGATACCAAGGTCGCCAGGCGAAGCCGCCATCTTCTGGATCAGCTCCGTGAACAGGTGCGCTCCGCTGACGCCGGAGAGGGGCTACCCGAGGCGCTGCTCCATGGGAACCTCCTGCACGATCCCGATCATGCCGTGCTGACCAGCGAGGGTCCGGTCGTCATCA
Organism: Acidimicrobiales bacterium; assembly: GCA_965216355.1. GTDB lineage: Bacteria > Actinomycetota > Acidimicrobiia > Acidimicrobiales > SZUA-35 > JAHELU01. Next base: position 2,893,209 of record CBDCFR010000013.1, on the reverse strand, counting down.
ACTGGAAGGCGGCCGGGCGTGGCCCACGCCTTGCCGATCTGGCTTACCTGGTTTGGGGATCCGAGTGGGGGGACGGCGCTGGCGTTGAGGCAGCGGTTAACGCCTACCGTCGACACATCGAGCTGACCGAAGAAGAGCTGGATCGGCTGGAAGCCGTGATGTACATCCGGCCGCTGTACCTGGTCTGCTTCGACTTCCGCCAATCCGTCGCCGGCGGCGAGCAGCCCACCGGCGACGAATGGTGGTGGGGTCTAATCAACCCCGATCACATCCGCGGCAACGCCGCTGCAACTAGAACAGCGCTCAGCCAGTAGCAGCTCCCGCAGGAAGCCGCCCCGAGAACGGCCTGGCCTTACCTCAGCTCCGTCTGAGCGCCCGGAGGATATCGAATCGGCCAAGGCCGCAAAATTTAAGCGTGCACCTAGGACCGTTGACTATCGTGACCCCATGAGCGCAGAGAAGGATGTCGCTCGGACACTCCTGAGCCTGGCGAACGCCGGTGATATGGTTGCGAACGTCCACCGCTCCAGCGCTGCAGATGTCGCGATCGAGCTCGTCGCGGATTGGCAGAGTCCGCCCAAAGGACGGACCTCGTCAAGAGCATCGCGCATTGATGGCATGGCGAGGACGCTAAAACGCATGGCGGCCAACGACCCAATCCATGATCTACCTGCAGGTTCTTATCGATACGTTGCCAGGGCGGTTGCTGAAACGATCGAGCGTGGCCTCCATCTCGATCCCCTAGCCCCGGGAGCAACCGGCTACGTCAATCGTGGGAGAAACAGCGAATCACTTCGACAGCAGTTTCGAGCCACCCTGACAGCATTCGCGTCGTCGATGGGCTACCGGGTCGATGCTGTTGACGATGGCAGGGTTCAATCCTTCGAGTCATTTGTGCTTACGCGCACCAACGAGCCATGTGTTTGGGTGCTGGTTCACCATACGATTCCGACATTCGCAGCCACCCTGGTCGAGCCCGCCTATCCATTCGTCTCGAGCTTCTGCAATCCGGAGATCTGTCACCGGGATGGCTATGGGCCGTGGTCATTCGCAGCGTCGCATCATCTGGACGCGCCGTTGACCGTCTATTTGATGTCTCAACTGGACCGACGAGACCGGGAGGACATCGAACGTAATCGGTGCGAAACCGTTGGCGAGGCACTTTTTAACTTCTTCGACTGACCAATGGCGAAACCAAGCCGGTCAACCAGAATGAGCGGTCCCAAACCGGCTCCTACAATGGGGCCCGATGGTCGCCGCGGTATCACGAGAAGAACTCGAAGACGCCCACTGCTGGCTGGACCACGACCTCGTACGTGGCGACCCGGAGATGACCGAGTTCCGCCGCCGAGCGCGCTTTCACCAGGCGATGTGGCGACAGGACAACGACTACCCAATCGGCACCCATCGTGTGAGGCCGGGGACACAACCACGCCTCATCGGCAGTCACCTCGATGCCGACTTCGCCCGAGAGAGCGGAGCGACGTTCCTCACAACGAAAGCGCGTGCTGCGGCCGGGGCTCGGGCGTCGATCGTCGAGCCGCACCAGATCTTTAACCAACAGGCCTTCTGGGGCGACCTTCTGTCCTCCGAAGCCCTCGCGGTCAATCTTTTTGGCGACCTCGCCGAGGATCTCGATCGAGCCGTCCACGCCTGGTGGCCCCAGACACCCGGCCGAGTTGTCGAGGTCCGATTCTCCCACTCGCCCGGCCGTCTTGACCCTGGCTACTCTAACAGCCGCCGCTACTTCGATGCCATGTTCGTGCTCGAACTCCCAGATGGATCCAACGGTGCGTTGGCGATCGACGTCAAGTACCGCGAGGTGATGGACCGCAAAGGGGTCAAGGCCGCACACCTCCCCGGTTCGCTGAGATCCATGACCGCTCCCAAGCGTTTGCGCCGGGCGTCATCGATGATCTCGGCCCGTCACGGCTCTCGATGATCTGGCTGGAGCACCTACTCCTACTCTCAATGCTCCAGCACGAGAGCGACCGTTGGACCTGGGGCCGCTACATCATCGTCCACCCCCGAGCCAACACCAACGTCTCCGAGGCGATCAACGACTACAGCGAGATGCTCGCCGATCACGCGACCTTCACGTTTGTGACGATCGAGGACTTGTTCGCAGCCAAGACCTTACCAGCCAGCACGAACGCCGCGCTGCGGCGACGCTACCTGCTCTAATGGCGATCGAAGACATCCCTCCACACGAGGGGTGGAAGAACGACAACGGCAAGTTCTGACCAGGCAGGTCACGGATTCACCATCGCTGCCTAGACTGCTTCTGCCTCGCTCGCAAACGTAAGGAGCACCAGTGTCGGCGAAAAAGAAGACTCTGATTGCACTCGTCGCGGTCATCGCAGTCCTCGGGCTCGGAGCCGTTGCGTTGTTCAATCTGCTGAGCGTCGACAGCTCCGAAGATGCCGGCATCTTGTTCGAGACCGTGCCATCGTCTCGACCCGACAACAGCACGTGCCTCGACCAAGACGGTGGAATCGAATCGAAGGCCAAAGAGCTCATCAGCATCACCGAGTCCAAAGTGGCCATCAACAATGGCGCCCGAGTGATGTCGGACGACGAGTGGGACGAGTACTCCCCCATGATGCCGTGGGTGAAGAACCGCGATCGCACGAAGCTGTACGACGGCTACTGCCTCTACCGTTCACCCGACGTCCCAGTCGACTGCGACGGTGACGCCTGCCGAGCGAACCGCGAGCTGGGCGGTTTCGACTGGCTCGAAGCCTCGCTGCTTCTCGCCCAAGATTGCCTGCCCTCTCCCACCTCCGGTTGCGGACCCACGAGCGTTGCCGACGATGCCATCTCGCTTAACGTCTACTCCAGCTGCGTGGAATTGACGTTCACCGACGACGTCTACGAGCTTTCCGATCCCGACGGCAATCGTTTTGTGATGCACGAAACCGAGGGCGACACGCCCGACCTCAACCCGGCCCTCCCCGAAGGCTGGGCGCTGAACCAGGTGAGTCTCGACGAACCGCTGGTGGTCCTCCCCTCCGGTGGCGACGACGCCTGTTTCCACAACATCGCCCGCGACAACGTCGGTCAGGGCTATCACCAATACGTTTTCGCCTACGGCACGTACCCACCGGCCTCGTAGACGAACGGGCTAACCTCTCAGCGTGACAACTACCGTTGAAGCAGCGCCCCTTCCGCTGAGCAAACAGATCGCCTACGCCGTCGGCCAGCTGGGGTGGTCGATCCTTATCAACATCGTCGGCATCACTCTCGTCTTTTTCTACCTCCCTCCGGATGACGCGGGGCTTCCGGGCTTCATCACCCAGGCAACCTTCCTCGGGGTGCTCAACGCGCTGGTGTTGATCGCCGCTTCCGGAAGACTGATCGACGCCATCACCGATCCGTGGATCGCATCGAAGTCTGACAACTCAGGAAATCCACGAGGGCGTCGGATTCCCTTCATGGCCAAGGCCGCAGTCCCCGCCGCATTCTTTCTCGTGGCGATGTTCGTGCCGCCAGTCCAGGGTGAGTCAGCGGTCAACATCGTGTACCTGGTCATCGTCCAGATTCTCTTCTACGTCTCGCTGACCTTCTACGTCACGCCGTTCTTCGCCCTCCTTCCCGAACTGGGGCACACAGCCAAAGCCCGACTCAACCTGTCGACGTGGATCTCCGTAACCTTCGCGCTTGGCATCATCCTGGCCGGCCAGATCCCCGTGATCGCAGGGATTCTGGAAGACGGCGGCATGGAGCCGGTCCGAGCGTTTCAAACCGTGGTGGCCGCGCTCGCCGTGATCGCGTCGATCGCCATGCTCGTGCCAGTCGTATTCATCGACGAGAAGACCTACGCCCGCGGCGAGCCTTCAACCGTTCCGCTGGGCGAAGCGATCCGTTCCACGTTCGCCAATGTCGACTTCCGCCGCTTCGTCTTTGCCGACTTCGCCTACTTCACCGGGCTAACCATCGTTCAGACCGGCTTGTTGTTCTACGTGACGGTGTTGCTCGTTGAGGAGGAAGCACTCACTTCGGCGCTCTTGGCGATCCTGGTCGTCGTCTCGTTCCTCTTCTACCCGCTGGTGAACTTTCTGGCCACCAAATTCGGCAAGGCGCCGCTGATGGTCGGGGCGTTCGTATGGATGTCGCTCGTGTTTCTCGCCGTTCCCGTGCTCGGATCGGATGCGATCCCGGCCACCGGCCAGGGGTACGCCCTCGCGTTGTTCATGGCCATCCCGCTGGCGTTCCTCGGCGTTCTGCCCAACGCAGTGCTCGCCGACATCGCCGAAGCCGACGCCATCCGCACGGGCGAACCTCGGGAGGGGATGTTCTTCGCCGCCCGCACGCTCATGCAGAAGTTTGGCCAAACTGCCGGCGTGCTCACCTTCGCCATTCTCACAACCTTCGGGAAAGACGTCGGTGACGACCTCGGCGTGCGGCTATCGGGGGCGGTCGGATTCGCGCTGTGCTCCACCGCTGCCATCGTCTTCCGCGGCTACAAAGAGATGACCACCGACACGGTGTGAGGTCGTAGTCCTAATGTCCGATAGCGACTAGGCCCCGGGCGGAAGCACTATTGGTCCGTGAGCGACCCATCCCACCAAGTGTCGACAGCGACCAAAGAGAGTCGCCCCGACCGGGCTGATTCAAACCGATCCCGGCTGCGACACAACCAGGACCGCGTGCGAGACTACGAAACCCGACCGGCACTGCAGAACCTGTCGGAAACGTATCTCGTCGACACGACCAGACACTCGGGAATGGGTCATACCGGTGCCTCGTCCCGGCCCGAATCCAACACGAAGATCATCGGTTGGATTGGCGTTGGACTTGTTCTGGCATCGGTTCTGTTCGGCGGATGGGCGCTGGTCGGCGATCTGCTTTTAGGCAGCGACGAGGGACCGGACGTCGCCGAATCGCCGACCAGCGCACCCGCTTCGGCGGTGACAAGTGAACTTGTGTCCAGCAGCTCAGACGAGCTCACGTCTGCACCAGCCGCGACGTCATCCGAAACCTCCAATGAAGACCTGATGGCGGCCGCCGTAGCTGCCATCGATCTGGGCCGGGTCGGCTTCTTACCGGGTACAGCCGACCTAGCCGCCGAGGGCCGACTGGCCCTGGCCGACCTGGCCCAGTCCCTTCTCATCGAGCCCGACCGCCCGGTCGAAGTGGTGGTTCGCACCTTCTCGGAGGCCACACCCGGAGAGAATCACGGTCTTAGTGTGAAACAGGCCGAGGTTGTGCTGAGCGAGCTGGCATCTCACGGCGTTGACCCCGAGCGCGTCATCGCAGTAGGACTTGGAAACGCCGGGACCGAGCTTCCCGATGTCGCTGGGGCTGTGCTGTTCCGGTCGGACGACCCGAACGTCGATGTGGGGCTGACCGCCATCGGACCCGTTGTTGTCGACCAGCCTCAGGACAAATTCGGCGAAGCCGAGACCGAGACGCTCAACGCTGTTGCCGAGCTATTGGCCGATAGTCCGAACGCCAAACTGGATCTGGTCGGTTATGCCTGGAGTGAGGACGACGGCGATGCCAATCACACGAGATCCCACGAGATTCTCACGATGGTCGCCAGGCTTCTCGAATCGGCCGGGATGCCCGCCAGTCGGATGACTGAAATTGGTCTCGGATCAATCATCGTGCCCCTCGATGAACAGACTGACCATCAATTCGGCGTTGTTGAGGTGGAAACCGGCGCACCGGCCGCAATCTCATTAGCCCTGCGAGACCTGACGGCCGAGGGTGTCGGCTTTGCCGTCGGCACGTCGGATCTGACCGACGACGGCCGGGCGGTGCTCGACCAGATCGCCGGGGTTCTGAGTCTTGATCCCGAGGTGATGATCGAGGTTGCGGCCCACACGTACAGCGAGTCGACAAGCCAAGCGAACCATCAGCTCAGCGAACAGCAAGGGCGGGCTGCGGTTGACTACCTGGAGTCGGCCGGGATTGACGGTGATCGTCTTCGCCTGGTGTGGCACGGAGACCCACCGCACTTTGCCACGTCGGCGGCATCAACCGTCATCACGTTCACGGTGCTGCGATGACGGGCGGTTCCGGCATCAACCGTCACCTGGAACCGATGGGGACCGTGGATCTAGCGGAGCTCGACAGGGCCCAACTCCACGATCGGGTTGAGAGCAAGGTGATTTTGCGTCAGTCCGACCTGGGTGAGGCGTTGGATCGATTGGTCGACGACTACCTCGTGTTCGAACACGACGGCGAACGTCTGCAGAGCTATCGCACCGAATACTTCGACGACGTGCTTCTTCGGGATTACCACGACCACCACAACCAGAAGCAACGGCGTATGAAGGTTCGCTACCGCAGCTATCTCAACTCCGATCTCACCTACTTCGAGGTGAAACAGAGCATCGGCGGCCGAACGGTCAAAACCCGTCGGCTGTCCACCGTGCCAATCGGCGGTGTACTCAGCGCCGAGGACGGGCTCTTTCTGTATCAGAGCACTCGACGCGACCCGAGCGAACTGTTTCCCTCGTTGACGGTCGACTACCAGCGAATTCTCTTGGTCAAGAAGGACTTCTCGGAACGGGTGACGATCGACATCGACATCAGATTTGCCGGAGAGGAGCGGGGCGTCCGAATCGATGATCTTGCGATATGCGAGTTCAAACAGGAAACGTTCGACCGCAGATCGCCGGCGATGGTGGCCATGCAACGCCGACCTCAGATGTTTTCCAAGTACTGCATGGGGCTGGCTTCGTGCAACCCAATGCTTCGCCGGAATAGGTTCAAAAAAGTGTTCCGCCAACTGGCGGCCCTCGATGTCACCAACCAACACCTCGAGACGGTTTCATGAGCTCTCATCTGGCCATCGACCTCATCGACGCCACCCGGCTTCCCCAACTTCTACTAGGTCTGGCCTTCAACGGTGCGGCCATCGCCCTACTGGCCACGCTGACCTACCGGCGCGCGCGATCACGGGCCACCTACGTGTTCACCCTGGTGGTCGTGAACATCGTGGTGTTCTTCGTCACGTACCTGATGTCGGCCGCGTCGGTGGGTGTCAACGTCGGGTTCGGCTTGTTTGCCTTGTTCGGGATCCTGCGGTTCAGAACGGGAACGCTGCCGGTCATCGAGATGACCTACCTGTTCGCCGCCATCGCCCTCGCCTCGTTCAACGCCCTTGCTTTCAGCTCATTGACAGTGATCGAGGCCGTGATCGCAAATCTCGTGATCATTGTGGTGCTCGAGATGCTCGGCGGAAAGTGGCTGTCGGCCCAACCCGGCGTCCACGACATCATCTACGAACGGGTCGAGTTGGTTCATCCGGCCCGTCGGCGAGAACTCATTGCCGACCTTGAAGACCGAACGGGCCTCACCATCGCTGGCGTCGACGTCCACCAGGTCAACTTCTTGAACGACACGGCCCGCCTGTCGATCCGCACCAAGGCCGACGCCTCCGACACCATTCTGGTACACACCAACGCCGAGACCTACGAACCGTGACCCGGATCACCCACCCGGGTTCCGTTCCGGTGGCCCGCCGCTCTTCGCTACCGTGGACGGCAATGTGGATTCGATCACTTCGGCCCAGTCTGTTGACACCAAAGTCGCTCGTGACCCGCCACGTCATCCAGTTTGTGATGGCCGGGCTGTTCGCCTTGGTGGTGGTCATGTTGGCCGGTCTCGTTGCCAGTCGTCGGCTGGGAACGTCCGAAGCCATCCGCGACGCCACCGAACGAACCACCGTGCTGTCTCGAACCGTGGTGGAAGAACGCATGACTCCCGAGTTGTTGAACGGCGACCCTGAGGCTCAACAAGCCCTCGCCTATCACATGGCCGAAATCATCGAGACCGAATCGTTCATGCACATACGGATTTGGACCGAGGACGGCCTGATTGTCTACTCGGATCGGGAAGGAATGACCGGTACGTTCGGACAACTTGGTTCGGAGGCGACCGAGGCCTTCGAAAAGGGCACGATCATCGCCGAAGTGAGCGAACTGGAAGAGGCCGAAAACATACTGGAGCGTGAACAGGGTCAGCTACTGGAGGTCTACCAACCGATCACAGCCACCGACGGGACTCCGCTGCTTCTCGAAACCTACGATTCGTACGCCAATGTGGAGGAAAACGCTCAGCTGATCTGGTGGAACTTCCTGCCGGCGGTTCTCATCCCGTTGGTGTTGCTACAGCTGGCTCAGCTCCCCTTCGCCATTCGTCTAGCCCGCAGAGTTGAACACACCCAGAACGAACGGGCCGAGCTGTTGGAGCACGTGATCTCCTCCAACGACGACGAACGAAAGGGAATCGCCCACGATCTGCACGACGGAGCGGTGCAGGATTTGGCCGGTGTGGGATACGCCCTTTCGGTGGTGAGCGAACGAGCCAAGAACGCCGGCGACGAACGTTCTGTTGAGCTTCTCGACGGCGTGCAGGTGGATGTTCGCCGCTCGATCCAATCTCTCAGGTCGCTTTTTGTTGAAATCTACCCGCCCAATCTTCAACGCTCAGGTCTACACGTCGCCCTCTCCGACTTGTTGGCCGCCGTAAGCGGCCGTGGTATCGACGTCCGTCTGGACTATCCCGAGGGCTTGGAGTTATCGCCCGAAACGAACCGGATCTTGTATCGGGTGGCGCAGGAGGCCACCCGCAACGTCACCCGCCACGCCAAGGCCACCCAGCTCGACATCGAAGTCGCCGAAGGACCTGACGGTATCAGCCTGCGAGTAGCCGACAACGGCAAAGGCTTCGACTCAAACGATTCGATCAATGGCAAGAGCGGGCACTTCGGATTGCGGATCATGAAAGACCTCGCCATCGAGGCCGGTGGACATCTCGACATCTACTCCAAACCTGGCGTCGGCACCGACTTGCGACTACAACTAGCGCGATGATCCGAGTTCTGGTGGTAGACGATCACCGCGTGGTGAGGCTCGGCCTTGAGGCCCTCCTGCACGAAACCGAAGACATGGACATGGTGGGCTGGGCCGCCAACGGCGCAGACGCCTGTGCCATCGCCGCCGAGTTGAAACCCGACGTGATTCTGATGGATTTATCGATGCCGGAGATGGACGGTGTCGAGGCCACCAGAGCGATTCTGGCCGATACCCCGGACACCAACATCGTGGTTCTCACCAGCTTCTCCGACCGGGAACGCGTGTTGGCCGCCCTCGATTCCGGGGCCATCGGCTACCAGCTCAAAGACGCCGAATCCGAGACCCTGCTGAGCAGCATCCGCAATGCTGCGGCCGGCCACGCTCCGCTCGATCCTCGAATCGCCTCGGAGGTCCTTGCATCCCGAAATCGGCCCTCCAGCGATGCCCAGCTGACCGCCCGGGAGGAGGAGGTGCTGGAGCTGCTGGGCAAGGGCCTTCTCAACAAACAGATCGCCCGCAACCTGGGGATCACCGAGTCGACCGTAAAGACCCACCTAACCAGGATCTTTCAGACCATCGGGGTGCAAGATCGAACTCAAGCAGCGCTTTGGCACCAGAGCCGAAACGGCTAGACGAGGCCGGCACGAAGTAGCAGCCGAACCAGTCATCTGGCACGGCAACGGAATATGGGCGCGCCGCGCCCAGTTGGTGTCGTAGCATCGGCCCATGAGTCTCGAATGGGAGCAAGTAACGGTTGACGCTGAAGACCCGATCGCCCTGGGCCAATGGTGGCGGGAGGCGCTCGACTGGGTGGTCGTCGACGATGAACACCCCGACGTGTTCGAGATCCGACCATCAGCTGATGGCATTCCCGGTCTCCTGTTCCTTCGTGTCGACGGGGCCAAGGTGGCCAAGAACCGCCTTCATTTCGATTTCAGGCCTGACGATCAGACCAGTGAGGTGAACCGTCTCCTGGAGCTGGGTGCCACGCCGGTCGATATCGGTCAGGGCGATCCCTCTTGGGTAGTACTAGCCGATCCAGAGGGGAATGAATTCTGCGTATTGAGTTCACCCCAGGATTAGTAGCCGCAGTCACTGAACGGCCGGATGCGTTCGGCCCCGAATCGGTATTGTGCCGACATCAGATTTCGTTGTTCTTGATGGCAGCGTCGACCGTCGGGTGCGGGAACCAATCTTCGATACGCCGATGGTCGGGCCGGAACCCATGATCGACTCCCCACAAGACGGCCTCGACTCGGGTCTTGACCCCAATCTTGCGGTAGGCGGTGCGGATATAGGACTTGATTGAATTCGGTGAAAGGTAGATGGTCGTGGCGATTTCAGCGTTGGATTTGCCCTGCGTGATCAGCGCCAGAATCTCAGCCTCGCGCTCGGTGAGGCCCTCGGCTCGCCCTGGCCAGTCACCGGCAACGGAGGGATTCTTCTTGGGTGGTGCGTCAGTGACCACCGTTTCACCGGAATGCACCGCCTCAAGAGCTTCAACAAGTTCAGCGGCCGGCAGAGCTTTCGACAGATAGCCACCAGCTCCCTTTTCCAACGCCGCCTCTATTAGTACCGGGTGGAAGTTCCATGTATACACGACTACCCGCCGCGCTTTCTTGGATCGGATCAGCTCCTCAATCGGGTCCTGATCGGCCTCAGGCTGGGCGAAGGAATCGTAAAGAGCGATGTCAACCGTGTCCTTCAGAGGCGTGGCGGCGTTGAGCTCGGCCACCCGAACCCGGTCGGTGTACTGGTCGAACATGTGGGCGACGCCAATCACAACGACGTCGTAGTCGTTGACTAGCGCCAACGTGAGTGGCGTTGGGTCCGGCTTACTCACTCGTTTGAACCTAGTCGATGGCTGGACCTGGTGCCGCCAGATCGATCTGCTTTATCGCAATCGAACGGACAGATTGGATCACGGTTAGTCTTCTACTTCGGCGGTACCTTCGTCGATTTCCTCTTCGATGTCGTCGCCGAGGTCTTCGAGTTCTTCATCGATCTGATCGATCTCTTCGTCGGTAACAGCGCCGTCGCCGTCTTCGTCGCTGCACGCGGCGACAGACACGCCGAAAGCGAGAAGGGCGGCCAACAAGAAGCGGTTGGGACGTGGGGTGGTCATCGTCATCTCCTGGGTAGTTGTTCATTTTGTTGGGTGCTCGAGCAAGCTACGGCTTGTCGGGTGCAGGAGCGTACCTACGGTTGCGGTGGTGCCTCTTGCTCACTAATGATTCGGCGCTCGCGTTCCACCACCGGTCGACCGCCGATCACTGCCTCCCGATCGGTCCTGACGACAGTACGGCGGCCAACCACAGCGGTGAGCAATGTGATCGCGGCGAGGGCGAGACCGACAACAAACAAGATGATCCCGACTTGGTTGATATCGATTCCTTCCGCTTGAGCCGTGACGGCCCACGCCAAGATGGCTCCGACGGCAACGAGGACGGCGCTGAGCCCCAGTCCGGTTGTTCGCATCACTTCTCCTCTGTGATCGGTTGAGATTGGTGCAAGCTCTCGACCTGCTGTCGCACCGGAGGGTCTGCGGTCAGCGGTGGTCGAGAGCTTGCATGAGCTTCTGTAGTTGACGATCCCTGCAGCGGCGCTGCCGCTTGTCGTTACCAGGGAAAGCCCGCGTAGTAGTCCAGATAGGGACGTCGATACGGGTCGTCATCACCTTCAAACTGACTGAACTCGTCCCGCGGCTCGTACTCGGGAGACGCTTTGACCTGATCCTTGGTTATCTCGATGTAGACCGTTTCGTCGTCGTAGTCGATCCGGCTAACGACCCCGGCCGGAACCAACCGCTTTGTGCCGAAAATCCAGAATCCAGTGTCAATGACCAAGTGTGCAGCATCAACTTCGAGCGACTCCTCGACGATCTTGCCGATGTTTCCGTCTTTCGCTTCCACCTCGTAGCCGATCATTTCCGACTCATCGAGCCGAACGCCGGTCCGGTAGTTCCAGGTTGCGGTGCTCATCATTACTCCTCCGTGGCCCCTATCCGGGCTGCTCCAGCCATGGTCTAAGAGAGCGGTTTTAAGAGAGCCATGCACGGCCGGTGACACTACGAGTCAATCACCCCGCCCGGTGGCCCGGTACACCCCTAGGGGTGGTTTTCAGGAACCAGAGGTTGTCCTACTGTGACCGGCAAATCCACCACAGATTCGTCGCGAGGTACGACGCGTTCCGCCGACCGCAAGCCGCCTGATCTGACGACGAATACAACCAAGCAACCGAATAGAAAGAGCCCACACATGCTCGTCCTCGGCATAATCCTGATCGTTATCGGCGCCGTTGCAAACATCCCGATCCTGTACACCATCGGCGTGGTTCTTGCCGTCATCGGTGCGGTTCTCTGGCTCCTCGGCGCCACCGGACGATTGGTCGGCGGCCGACGCCACTACTGGTAGGCACGGGGTTCTGGAGCCGCACGAACAGACATCGGCCAAGGTTCCCAGCCGTGGGTTGTGCTCGCCGATCCTGAGCGAAATGAGTTCTGCGTCCTTGGCGCACATGCTCAATAGCAGAGCGCTCTGACGATCAAATTCGGCTCATACACAGGGAGCAACGACGCCGAGCTTCAAGCGGGTCTAATGTATGAGGAAGTATGTTTCTCACGGCCGCCATTATGTTCTTTGTGCTGCTGTTGTTCATCGCGCAGTGGAGATGGCTCGAATTCAGGTTTCGCATATCGGAATCAGTCGAACGGGCGCGAGCTGACGGCTTTCAGCGAGGTTTGACCGAACGCGGTCCGTCCGCACCAGAAGCGAACCCCAAGCAGACACCAGCGGAACCCCAGAGGTCAGAGATTCAGCGGCTTAAGGCGAGCTTGGCTGAAGAACAGAAGCGGGTTGCCGACCTGGATGAAAAGCGCGTTCAACTTGTCCGCGAACTCGATAAGGCCCGCACCGATGTGCAGGCGCTTGAGACAAAAGCGGATGAGCTCCAGTCCCAAATCGACCGGCGCAGAACCACAGCGGAGTTATCCGATCTCGGTTGGACGCCTCTGCACCTCTCATGCCTACCGGAACCCGACCAACAGATCCTTGTTGGAGGCCTCAGGGACGGAACTCCGTTGCACAAGACCGACGGGATTTGGCATGCCAAATATCTTGGGCACGAAGATGGCAAGGCCTTACTTGGTGATGGCGGACGCGGTCGGCTAAAGGTCAAAGCCGATGGTCGAGTGTTCTGGATTCCCGTGCATACCTGGCGAACCATGAGCGATCGAGCGAAGTCGCAGCGACTATCGGAACAGCTGAGTGGTGGCCCTCCGAGCCGATCGACCTTCGAAGAGGTCCCCACTGGTTCTCGACCACAGGCCGTGCCAAACAAGCACCGTTCATCAGTCGACCCAGAAGCCGCCGACGTGCAGAAACAAATTGAACGGCTTGAGCGAGAGCTGGACGAACTTCGCGACCGACTCCGTGATGATTTGGCGTAGAACAGCCCAGGAGCCTAGGCGAAGTCGAGTGATTCCGATAAACGGTTGAGTGATGGTCGCACGCCAAGGGCGTAGGTATCCGCAATCGCGGTGTCGCGATGCTCCTTCTGGGCCGCAAGTCGGTCGGGATCCGATGCGACAGCCATGAACGCGGCTCTGCTTGGGAACGTGTTGAACCGCACCTGGTGCCAAGAACGACCGTCCCCGAGAATCGTGCCTTCAACCGAGAACCACGCGTCGACTCGCACGCCGTTGGGAACGGCAACCGAGCCTGCGACCTTGGTGTATTCCCTCATGTCGTAAGGGGTGGCGACCGCACCTTCGGCATCGGCAAACCGGATCACGTGCACCATCGTGAATGGCCCGTCGGCTTCGGTTGGCGGATGTGGCACGTCGGCCCAATCCGGTAGATCGGGGGTGGACGGAAGCTCCATCGGTTGGCCGCCGATCACAATCGTTTCCGCCATGCCCGCTTCCTTATGCTCATGGGCCTTCTGGAAGTCCTCGCGAGCCTGCATAGCGATGAATGCAGACCGAGTTGGATATCTGACTACGCCCACCCGGTCCCACTTCGGCTCATCACCGAGGAACTGATCCTCGACCTCTGCCACGTACACGAGCTCAGCCCCGACCGCGGCCAGCGGCCCGAGCGGTGTGTAGGCGTCGTCCGCCTCACGCCCGGTAAGGGTGGTCTCGCGACCATCGGCATACTCGGCGTGATCCTTGTATCGCATCAGATTCACCATCCACACCGGCCCGTCGTCCTCTGGAGCTGTAGTGGCGAGCTTCATCCCGTATTCGCGATCGACCGTCCCGTAACTTGGCATACAGATCACACTAATCTAATGCCCATCCAACTGGCAATTCATGCGCCGGTCATCACGCCCCCCTAACGACGACGAACATCGCCGCCTCGGAGATTAAGACGAACAGTGGACCGGGCCGGAACCCGATCCACTGCACTCACGATTTGTAGCTCGCTCGGAGCACCTCAGCGGCTACGCATCGCTGTCCCCATGGTCACCGTGATCGCTGGCGGCCGCTGCGTCTGCAGGGTCGACTGGCCCGTCAGTCGTAGCGACTTTACGCCAGTTGTGAGGTCGAACCGGGTTCTCATTGGGATCAAAGCCTGGCGTCTCGTTGACGATGATGGCGGTCACCATGCCGAACATACCGTCGGTGCGTTCCACGTGGGTGAGGATGTGGCAGTGCCAGACCCACACACCAGGATCGGTTGCTCTGAACAGAACCGTGAACCGCTCCCCCGGCGCCACGTTCAAGGTGTCAACCCAGTATGGGTGCTCAAGCTGCACACCGTCCTTGGCGTAGACAAGCTGGGGGAACTGGTGCAGGTGCATCGGATGGATCTGAAGACCCTCATTGTAGTAGGTGATGCTCACCCAGTCGCCCTGGTTGACCACCAGAGGCTCGGTGGCCGGGAAGCTCTTGCCGTTCAGGCTGAGGCCGATCGTGCCGGCGTCGTTGAGGATCATCGGGATGTCGTGGGCTAGCGTGAGGTCCTCAGGGATCGTCACGCCGCTGATCGACTGGCCGTAGGGAATCGGGTTCTCTCCGACTCGGAACACACCGAACATGCCGTTCACCACCTGCATCTGAGCGTGGTTGTGGGCGTGGTACATGCCGATGGCGTCGTCTTCCACGGTGAACTCATAGGTGAACGTTCCACCGTTTGGTTCGATCAGATCCTGGGTGTAGGGAGCCACACCGTCCTGATCGTTCGGGGTGTGCACGCCGTGCCAGTGGATATCGGTTCCCATGGGTAGGTTGTTGACAACTCGAACCTCGATCTTGTCGCCACGATCGAGAATGAACTGCGGTGCGGGCACCACGCCGTTGTAGGTCCAAGCCTCAACAAACTTGCCGGGCTCAACCTCCCACTCGACGATCTCAGCGGTGAGGTCGAACACCTTGGTACCGTCGGCCTTGATCTCGGTCGGCTCAAGAACCGGATTGCCGCGGCCTTCGGTCTCAGCCGGGAAGGCCAGCATCGACTCCATCATGGCGTTATCCATCGCCGCATAGTCCATGTCATCGCCATGACCGTGGCCACCATCGGACGCGGCCGCCGCCGGCTGCCCGTCTCCGGTGATTACCAAAGTGTTGACCATTCCGGACTCGACATGGCCTGCGATGTCGCAGAACAGTTCGTATTCGCCAGGCGCAAGTTCGCCGAGAGCGAGTTCGACGGTTCCACCGGCACCAACATTGGGGCTGATGAGTCCAAGCTCTCGCACACCCACGTTGTGGTCCATCGAGCCTGAGTTGGTTATGCGCAACGTGACCTCGCCGGCGGGTGCTGTCAACTGACCGCCAATGGAGAACTCACGAGCGTCAATCTCCAGTGTTGTGCTGGTGACCTCGTTGGTCGAGCCGTCGGAGAGGGCCATTGAACCTAGGACGATGGCCACCAATCCGATGGTGCCAATAGCGACCGCTCCCAGGATGACGGCGAGTGCCCATCGGGCGCCTCCGGGCCCATCGTCATGGACAGGCTGCTGTAAACCGGCTGCCCCATTTGTTGAAGGGCGAGTTTCAACGATAGTCATGATGCTCCATTCATTTTTCTCACAACTGAGAAAGCTACGGGCACCGGTTCAGCACCTCTAGGGACCTAGGTCCCGTGTCTGTAAAGTCGGCGGATGGCATCACTGGAAGTGGACGACCTGATCCTCGAAATCGATCGGATTCTGTCGCCCTGTACCTTTCCTGATCGGCCTGTTCCAGCCTTCCTGTTCGGGGCCGAGGTCGGCAAACAGCCACTTCGTTTCTGGACGTGGGCCGGGCCCTCCGTCGGCTGAGACCGATCGGATGATCCAAGAGCTGGCCCGGCTCGAGGTCTACGGCAGACGTGGTTGGCTTTTGCCTCCGCCGCTCACCGGTCACGAGGCCGAGGCTGTGGCCCAATTCCTGCGCCACCACGGCGACCGTTACAACGCACTGCTGGCCACGTTGTAGCACGCCGACTTGACTCGCCGATCTCTAGTACCGTTGGCCCATGTCTGGTAGCGACCCGTTCGTCGATTCCGTCATCGGAAATACACCGCTGGTGAGGCTGCGCCACCTGGTACCGGAAGGAGGCGGTGAGGTCTGGCTGAAGCTTGAGTCGGGCAACCCCACGGGAAGCTACAAAGACCGAATGGCCATCTCGGTCGTGCGAGGCGCACTAGAACGAGGTGACGTAGCACCGGGCGGCCGCATGGTTGAGTACACCGGCGGTAGCACCGGCACGGCGCTGGCGTTTATGTGCGCCCGCGTCGGCATCGATTTTGTGGCTGTCTCGTCGGACGCATTTGCCGAAGTGAAGCTGCGTTCGATGGCAGCCTACGGAGCGGAGGTCCTCGTTGAGGAGAGCGAGGGCCAAGGCATTACCCCTGAACTCATCGCCCGCATGCGCAACAGAGCTTATGCATTGGCCGACGGCGACAACGCGTACTACGCCGACCAGTTCGGTTCACCCGACGTGCGCCGCGGATACGCGCCGATGGGTCGGGAAATCGCCGAGCAGACCGGAGGTCGCATAGATGTGCTCTGCGCCGCAGTTGGGACCGGTGGAGCGCTAATGGGGACAAGCGATGGACTCGAACAGTCGGGGGTCGAGTGTGATGTCATCGCGTTGGAGCCTGCGCAGTCACCGCTATTGACCACCGGCGTCGGTGGCTCACATCGGGTGGAAGGGATCGGCGTAGGATTCGAACCGCCGTTCCTGGACCGCGGCCGTTGCGCGGAGATTCGGGCGATCGACGAAGATCGGGCCTTCGAGACAGCCCGGCTTTTGGCGGCAAAAGAGGGACTGTTGTGTGGCAGTTCAACCGGCCTCAACGTGGCCGCCGCGATTGATATCGCAGCCGAACGCGGACCTGGCTCGGTCGTGGTCACCCTCGGATGCGACAGTGGCGCCAAATACCTCAACGGCCTCCCGTTCAGCAAGGGCTTGTCGTCGTGACCAGCACTTCGCCGAAGGTAGCGTGGCCGCCTCGTGATGCCGACGAACGCTCCATGCTGGAAGGATTCCTCGACGCTTACCGTGCACTTCTCCTGAAGAAAGTCGCCGGGCTCGACCGCGAGCAGCTCAACCGCACGCTGCCACCGTCAACCATCACGCTCGGTGGCTTGGTGAAGCATCTCGCCGTCGTCGAGGATGATTGGTTCTACAGCGACGTTGGCGGCAACGACTTTCCCGAGCCATGGTCTTCAATGTCGTCAGCAGCCGAGGTGTGGGCCTCGGCCGCTCACGACTCGCCGGAGGAACTTGTGGCGTTGTTCAACACCGCATGTGACCGATCGCGCGCAACCTGTGCCGCTGTCGATTCGCTCGATCAGATGTCGGTCAAAACCGACGCCGACGGCAATCCCTGGTCGCTTCGGTGGATCTATGTACACATGATTGAGGAGTACGCCCGTCATCTCGGCCACGCCGACCTCATCCGCGAGTCAATCGACGGCGCTACCGGTGAGTAGCGGCAACCCCAAAACAAACGGGAACGACCGCGTCGTCCTGCGGAGTCGAGTGTTTGTGTGGTTTTGCATTGCGGCCGCCGTTGGCGTACCCGCTATTTTTCTGAGCTCGGTCATCTCAGGGCCGGCCCCACAGCCGATGGAGATCTTGATCACCGGAGCAATCGGGTTGGCTTTCGCCGCGGCCTTCCTCCGGGCCACGAGAATGAGGGTTGAATTCGACCCGGACGGCTTGATGGTGTTCGACTACATCGCCACCCGGCACATGGGCTGGGACGAGCTTGCCGACGTCACCGCCGATTACGGCGGCTTGAATCTCATCCGTCACGACGGTTCGTTCATGACGGCAAGCAGCCTGGGTAAACCAAACTGGGCCGCCTGGACCGGCACTCGCACAGTGGCCGACGAACGGGTCGACATGATCAAACGGGAATTGGCCCGCTTCAAGTCCGGTGGACCTGATGCCCGCCGGGCTGGCTGACCCCGCGGCGAGGTGCAAGACTGCAGCAATGAAGGAATCCTTGCAGGCAGGCATCACCGGTGCGGACACGCACCTCGTAACCGAAAACATGTCGCCGCCGCACCTTCCAGTGAAGGTGTTGTCGACGCCGGACATGATTCGGCTCATCGAGCAGACGTGCCTGCTCGGGGCACAGGAGCACCTCGACGACGGCGAGACAACGGTTGGAATCCACGTTTGCGTCAGCCACTCGGCATCGGTCGAAGCGGGCGAGGAGGTTGAGATCCGTTACACATTGAGTGAACGTGACCGGAAACGCCTTGTCTTCGAAACGTCAGTCCACCACGGCGACACCGTGGTGTCGGAGGGCACTCACCAGAGATTTGTCGTCTCTACCTAGACGGTGTTCGACTGCCCACGGCTAGGTGGCTGAAACCGCCGGCGAAAGCCCCGCTCCGGTAGCGACCGAAACTGTTCCCAGCCAAACCCGAGACGGCGAGCCGCTATGTCGAGCGGCCAAAGGAGCGCCGCTCCGAGGAGCCACAGCCAACGGAAGCGCCGGGTGTTGTCGGTGGCTTTCAAACCCTCTCGATCAAAGGCCTGATCGGGGGTGATGAATCCCCTTCCGTCGGTGGCTTCCGATAAAGCGATCAGTGCTTCGGGATCGGGCTCGGAGGGAACGAACTCAGCCGGGTACGAACGGGTAACCAGTGCCGTCGCGCTGGCCGAGGCCACGAACTCCTCTTCGGCCGAGGATCCGATCTGGAGGCCAACTGTGTAGGTTCCTTCGGCAACGGCATCGGTGCGCCCCCGGAACGTACCGTCGTCGGATCTCTCCAGTCGGATCTCGGAGTCTCCCGGTGCTCGGTCACCACCAGGTCGGCCGACAAACCCAACAACTTCGGTACCGGTGGGAGGTTCCTCTTCGGTCTCCAGCACGATCTCCATCTCGTCGCCAACAAGCTGTGTCCTCACCCGCATGCCGTCCGAACCAGACAGGGGGAACGTGTCGCGTACGACGTTGACCCAGAAGTCGGGGTTGCCTTCCCACGCGGCCCAATCGGTACCCCACTGCCGGCCGGCGTCACTGGTCCAAGCGGTGGCCCGACCCAATCCGATCCGCCAGGTGGCGAGGAGCGGATCACGGAACTCCGAGATCGCCAGAAGAGTCTGGCCTTTCGACTTGGCCGTGGTGGCCACATACCCCTTCAGCGGAGGCGCCGCCGACAGCCCGGCGGTAACAGGGCTGACGCCGACAACCGCTGGCACGTACTCCCCTTCGTTGATCATGCTGCGGGCCGCAAGTCGAGCCTCCTTTACGAAGATCTCCGGGATCTCGTCCAAGTTTCGTCCGGGATAGAAGCGGCCGTTGCCGATCTCGGCGATCTGCTCTAGTTCGGGGATGGCGCCCTCGCCGGTTGCCACAACGGAAATGGTGATGCCCTTCTCGGCCAGCTCTTCGGCTTGGAGATGGAGATCGCCAAGTCCCATCTCTTCCCGCATGCGTTCCATATCGGCTTTGATCATCGCTTTGTCTTGTTCCGTGAGCCCCTCCTCGCCGAACATGAACTGCGACTCCGGAAGTTCCGGGGTGAAGCCGTCGGTGAAGAGAATGATGTGTTTCAATTCCTTCTGCGACTCAAGCAGCGACTCGGCGGCCGCCGTCAGCGCTTGCCCGATCCTGGTCTCACCAATTGGTTTGAGCTGCGACAAACCCTCGGTAATGGCTTGTTCCGACGGCAACGCTCCTAACGGCAGGATCCAGTCGTGTCTGGCATTAAAGGCCAAAACACCGATCTCATCATTGGCGTCCAACGCCTCGATTGCCTTGGCCGCCGCCGCTCGGGAAATGTCGGTCTTGTTCGGCCCCTCGTTCTCCTGGAACTCCATGCCACCCTCCCCGGACGGTGCGCAGTGGCAGGCCCCCATCGACTCACTCACATCAATCAGCAACACCTCGGCGATCGAAGCCTCACGTTGGATGTCGGTCACCGAACTCTCCACCGGGAGCAGGTCTTCGAGGGCAGTGTCTTGATAATCACCAAGACCGTAGGAGTTCTGGCCACCGATCACCACCAAACCTCGGCCCAGATCCCGCACAAACCCGGAGATCGCCTCGACCTGGGTGCCGGAGAGATCCTCGGCCGGCACATCGACCAGCACGAGGCTTTGGTAGGCCCACAGGTCGTCGAGAGACGGCACGGTGCTGAGCGTTTCGACGTCGAGTCCGTTGGCCTCGAGGCCCTCGGCAACCGGCGCGGCTGTGTCGACTGTCGACGCCACCACCAGCACGGATGATCGGCCAAGGACCTCGATGGCGGTTTCGGCTGAATTGTTGCGGTCGTTGGTGTCGTCGGCCTGTGCCACCGTCACCGAGTATCGCTGTATGCCGGCGGCGCCCACCGCCACGGAGAATTCGACGTCGTTTTCGCCGGCCTCAAGATCTACCGTCTTGGTCTCGACGACCTCATCACCGTCCCGTAGCACCAGTGTTGCGGGCCCGGCCGTTGTGGCCACCACCCTGGCCGTAAGGTCCACCACCGTGTCGGGCTCAGCGCCGACAGGTCCCGAGAGAGCGGTTACGGCGAAGTCAACGCCCCACTCGGCTTGGGGGCTCATCACGTCAACCACGATGCCGAGTTGGCGGAGCCGGTCGATCTCCGTCGCAGCCACCGAATCCAACGAGCGCCCGTCGGTAATCAACACCACCCGACGACCACCGGTGGTGTTGAGGACCGACGAAGCCATTCGCAGACCCTGGCCGATATCGCTGGCGTCGCCGAGGGTCTGCCCACGAAAGTCGGCGGTGGCGTCGGTCAACTGTCCCGGTGCTGACATGGCCACTTCGATCGTGGCCGAACGGTCGAAGCCGACGATGGCGTAGCGACTGTTTGACGGGCGGTCACCCGTTACAGACTGCTCGACCATGGCCTGGGCCTCGCTCAATCCTTCGGCCGTCACCGATGCCGAGGTGTCCACCACAAACACCGTGGCGACTTCATCGGATGACCTGCTGACGCCAGGGTTGACTATCGCCAAGACCAGCAACAGCAGTACAACGGCCCGCAGCGCTGCCGCAAGCCGGTGGTTGGGCAGGGCTCGAACGCCGGAACGAGCCAGCCACCAAAGGAATTCGAGAGAAATCACCACCAGAGCGGCGATCGCCAACCATCGAACCAGTGATTCAGCCGCGGTCAACGCTCCGGCTTGGGCGCCGGCTTCGTCGACCAGACCACCGGTCGGGATGGCCTCCAATTCCGCGGGCACCCGAAGTGCCGATTCCGAGATGTCGGGGTTGACCGCCACCACGGTCGCCACACCGTCTTCTCCGGTGGCGTTCCAGAATCCTGGTAGGTCAAAACGGGCGGCACCGAACGAGCTGCTGATCGTTTGTGATGTGCCTCGCGGGTCGGTCAACTCACCGCTGAACGTCGCCGGCACCCTGTCGCCGGCGGTGAAACCCGATCCGAGGGAATCCACAGCCGTCAGCTCGTCGATCATGCGGGCGCCAAGCACTGGAAACGCAACCTCAACCGGCAGATTTGACTGTTCCAGGGCAAACGAAAGGTAGAAGAACGGCACCGGGCCATCCGACCCCCGGATCAATAATGGCCCCGATGCTCCGCTGAGCAACACCTCACCCGATCGGATCGACAGCTCCTGAGCCTTGGCCAAGCCGATCCGAGACACGTCGATCGCTTCCAGCAGCGGGTCGTCGGCAACGTAACTCGGGACGGGTGCCTCCACCGAACCGATCACGTCGATTCCGGGAGCCCCCGACGGTGGGGTGATTGCGATGAAGGGCAACTCCGGTGCCGGTGGAACAGCCACCTGGTTGTAGATCATCACATCCGCGGTTTCGGCAGAGGCAACCTCCTCGGCTCCCAGCGCCTCGAGAAGCTGCTCGACGAAGAAGCTGCTCTCTCCCTCCACCGACACTCGAACTTCGTCGGGCCGGGGCACCACGGCGTAGCGATGGTTGTCGACGGGCATCAGATCGGCACCCTCGAGGTGAGCGGAGACCTGGGACCCTTCGGGGGCCGCGAATTCCTCTTCACTCACCGCTCCGTCGGCAATGGTGATCTCACGCCTCTCAACGGTGATGCCGTCGACTTCGAGCCGGAGCGTTTCCGTCGACGCTCCCCCACCGGTGTTGACAACACCAACCCGAACGTCGAGTCCACCGGCAACCGGCTTAACGCCGATCGTCGACACGGCTCGATTCGCTTCACTGTCACCGATGAACTCCACTCGTGTTCCCGCCGGAGCCAGACCTTGAACGGTGGTGGTCAAGCCACCGTCGGTCAACAGAACGTAGCCGGTGGCACCATCTGCGGTGTCCAGGCTCTCGGCAAGAAGAAACGCCGTGGTGAAATCCGCTCCAGCCGGAACAATTTCGATCGATCGCAGCGCCCGAGCCATCTCGTCGGGATTGTTGGACCGTTCGACCAGCACCGTTGGCGACGCGGTGGCTGACACAAGGCTGTAGCGCCCGGACGATGGCACCTCCTCGATGAGCTCCATGACTCGCTGCTCGGCGGCACCGATTCGATCAGGTCGGCCATCGTCGGCTGACATGGAGCCGGAGCCGTCGATGATGAAGACGGTGTGTTCCGGTAGCGGGGCGGCCCGTAGGAGGGCAAAGGCTCCGAGCGCAAGAGCCAGCAGAAGCACAGTCAGTAGCTGGAGTATCAACGGGATCGAATTGCGTAGACGCTGCCAGGGGGCGATCGCCTTCACCGGAGCCTCGTTGGCTCGCCACAACATAAGCGACGAAACCAGGTGGTCCTGCCGACGAGGCGTGAGGATGTGCAGGGCGATGATAGGAAGGGCCAACAGACCGGCCAACAGACCCAGTGGAGCCAGGAATGTCACCGGATGACCTCTTGCCGCCGGAGCGTGGCCAGCATCATTTGTTCGGCGTCATGGTCGGCGTCGAGAAACAGATGTGCTGCGCCAATCGAGCGGCAACGGCTCGAAACCTCGGCCAGAAACTCGCTCACCTCGGTTTCGTAGGTTCGAGGAAGACCTTCGCTCATCGACATGGGCATTCGTTCGCCGGTCTCACGATCCACGAGGTCAAGGTCGCCCTCGAAGGTCACGAACCGGTCGGAGCGATCCAAAATCTGGAGAACAACAAGTGCGCTGCGATCGGCACGAAGTTGCACGAGAGCTTCCCAATCCGGTGTGAGCAAATCACTGATCACAACCGTGATTCCCCGCAAGCCGCCCCGGCCCAGAACGGCCGCCGCCGCGGCGCCAAACGGTGTCGGGCCGGCCGGTTCGAGCGCTTCCAGGTGTTGGGTGAGAAGTTCGAACGACGATCGGCCGGAGAACCGCCGGGGTGCCTGCAGGTCGGGAAGGTGGTGTAGCACGACGTTGTCGTGATTGATCAAGCCGATGAAGCCGATCATCGCTGCGAGCCGCTTCGCCTGTAACAGCTTCTTGCCCGTACCCATGGAACCTGAGCTGTCCACCAGCAGCCGCACCGTGATCGAATCGTCGGCCTCGAAGAGCTTGACCAGCAACACGTCGAGGCGGGCCAGCACGTGATAATCGATACGTCTGAAGTCGTCGCCGGGGTGATACTCCCGGAAGTCGGCGAAGTCCACGCTGTCGCCGAAACGAATCGAATCGTGATCGCCGGCGAACCGACCAATCAACCGTTCGCGGCTGTCGAGCTGCAGTTGCTCCAGCCGCGCCAAGGTCGATGGCGACACCAGCGACGTCACTCGGTGACACCTCGCATCTGTGGACCGGGCTCGGGTGTTCCGGCGATTACGTCCGACAGAACGTCCTCCACGGTCACCCGGTCGGCTGTGGCCTCATAGTTGAGCACCAAGCGGTGGCCAAGAGCAGGCAGCACAGCCCACGCTATGTCTTCTCGAGAGGCGTTGGGCCGTCCGTCCACCAACGCCATCGTTCGAGCGAGCTTCATGATGGCCTGTCCACCGCGGGGTGACGCCCCGTGTCGCACGTATTTTGTGACCGCCCCAATCGCCCCGGTTGACGGGTGGGTGTTGGTAACGAGTTCAGCGATGTAGTTGACCAGGTGACTGGC
This sequence comes from Acidimicrobiales bacterium, assembly GCA_965216355.1. Classification (GTDB taxonomy): domain Bacteria; phylum Actinomycetota; class Acidimicrobiia; order Acidimicrobiales; family SZUA-35; genus JAHELU01. The sequence goes on along the minus strand of CBDCFR010000013.1, from coordinate 2,868,955 downwards.
CACGGGCACCATCTTGGCCAAGTCGATCATGGCTTGCAGTTCTTGGCCGCCGATCACGGTGGGCACCGGACGAGGCTGCTCCGCGGTCGACCGGGTCAGGATCGCCGAAAGCAGTGCCTGGTCGGGCGGTTTCACGTTGATCTTGATCATGAACCGATCGAGCTGGGCTTCCGGCAGTGGGTAGGTGCCCTCCAGCTCAATGGGGTTCTGAGTGGCCATCACGAGGAACGGTCGGGGCAAATTGTGCGTGACCCCTGCGACGGTGGCCGTCCGCTCCTGCATAGCCTCAAGTAGGGCCGACTGCGACTTGGGAGTCGCCCGGTTGATTTCGTCGGCCAGAACAAGATTGGCGAAGATCGGCCCTTCCTGAAAACGGAACCTGCGATGGCCTTCGTCGTCTTCGGCCAAGACCTGGGTGCCGACGATGTCGGCCGGCATGAGGTCGGGCGTGAACTGGAGCCGGCTGAAGCTTAAATCGATGGCGTCGGCGAGCGCCTTCAACATCTCGGTCTTACCCAGACCGGGCACACCTTCGAGCAGAACGTGACCTTCGTTCAGGAGGCCAAGGACGGTCTGGCGAACCATATCGTGTTGCCCGACGATTCGTTCACCGACCGCCGACTCGATGGCGGCTACCCGGCGGGCGAACTCGTCGACGGTCATGGGCAGCGGTTGGGGCGCCTCAGCGGACCTTTGGACCGGTGTGTCTGGAGTGGTCATTGTTGATTTGCCTCCTGGGCTAGCCCATCGAAGTAGCGGCGCACGGTCGACCTGGTGGCGGGCGGAAGTTCGCCATCTTCCAGGGCTTGGGATACCTGATCGAGATATTCGGGTAGTACGTCCGAGAACGGCACGACGGATTGGCCTCGCTCGGTGACGGTGTCGGCCCGTCCGACAACCGATCCGTCGCCGGATCCGCCATCGAGGTACACCTGGAGATCAACCCCGGCGGCATCCGGCGGCTGATAGTCGTAGACCGTGGCCCGCTCCACATCCATCCCGTCGATGTCGGAGGGATCGCCTTGGCCAACGGTACCTTGGCCGCCTTGTCCAGCCTGTTCCTGGCCTGAAGCCGCCACACCGGCGATAGGGCCGGCCCCGGCACCACCTTGACCTCCGGTTCCTTGTCCTCCACTTCCTTGGCCCTGCCCGGCACCTTGACCTTGCCCGGAACCCTGCCCTGCGCCTTGCCCCTGGCCTTGGCCGGCGCCCTGCCCTTGACCTAGGCCGAGATTGTAGTTGCGGGAGGCCTGGCCGGAGCCAGGGCGGGGCTGGGCGGCCAGCTGAGCTCGGGCTCCAGCCTGGAGCCGCGCTGCGGCATTGCTCAACGCAGCGCCAACGGCCGTGTTGGCGGCGTCTCGGCGAACGCCGTCTCGGGCCGCCTGTTGTGCTTGGGCCGCCCGAGCCAGCTCCTGTTGAGCCTGCGACAGATTTCCAGAGCGCAGCCCGGCCGACGCTGCCGCCAAGGCCTCTGACACCTCGGGGTTCCCTGCTTGTTGCGATTCGGCCAACGCCTCCAGACGTTCAGCCAACTCCTGCTGCTCCGCTTCGGTCAGCTCCCCGTTGGCCAGGGCCTCCGCCAGTCCGGCGAGTTGGGATGCGGCATCCGTTCCTTCCGATGCCAGCGGAGCCTGTTGAAGCTCACGCTCCAGCCCTTGAACGGCGGCTTTCTCAGACAGGTGATCATCGCCCACCTCGGATTCCAGCTCCGACTGAAGATCGGTGATGGCGGCTTCAGCCTCATCGAGATTATTGACCGAAGCCAAGTCGTTAAGCAGCTGCTTCAGATCTTGAGTGAGATCGAGCTTACGGTCATCTGGAATCTCCGCCTCTTCCACGGCTTCGATGAGCGCTTCCAGGTTGGCCGCTTCTTGGTCAACGAGCTGCTGTTCGGCTTCCGATAAGCCGATGCCGACGCCCAGGCCCGGCCATACCGCCAGCGCCGCCGCAGCGGCCACGAGAAAGGCGCTGGCCAAAAGCTTGTTTGGATACCAGCGGAGAGGCACAACAGCTTGCGGGGAGGTTCGAGCCACAAGCGTTTGGGCGCGGCGCCGAACGTCGGCCGCCAAGGGACCATCCGCCTCGTCAAGTTCGACGGCCGAGCTGATGAACTCTCCACTCCGCAGGGCTCTGTCGCTGTGGACGGCAGCGTCGTCGGCGGTGATTCGAAGCCGCAGCCAGATTCCAGCGAGGCCGACAAGGCCGACACCAATCGGAAAGACCGCTGTGGCGGCCGGCCAACGAAACAGGCGGATGGCCAGAATCCAGACAACGCTGACAGCGAGCACCGTGGGAGCCCAGTGCTGAATCTCGGCCAGCACCGATACGAGGCGCAACCGGCGCCGAACCTGTTTCAAAAACCTGTCGAAGGTCACACAAAACCTTCCCTCGTCGACCCGTAGAACAGAAACCCATATGTAGGTAGACGCCCACAGCAGGCCGTTGGTTCCCTCGACGTCAGAGTACTTGCCCGGCCGTCACGATTTCCGTCACCAGGTCAGCCGACCTAGGGCACCTCAACTTGGGACGTGCGACCCTACTGCGGCATTGCTCGCGATGGTCAAATGAACTCAATGCGAAACGATTTGATCAAAGGGCGTTCAGCCCGCTGGTTGAGATATTGCGTGATGGTCCTGGCCGTTCTCGCCGTCGGTTGCCAACAAGAGGCTGAGGATGGAACAGCGCCGACGACAAACGACACAACCGCGGCGGCTACAACCGAGCCAGACCCGGCGCCCACCGACGAGACCGTGAGTGCGCCCGTCGGCGAGCTGCCGTCGGCTTCGGAGTGCGCTCCCGGCGAAACCAACGGACTGCCTGACGGACTGTGGTTCGGCTACGTCGTTGACGCCGACAGCGCCAGCATCGAATTCGATCTCGCCTGCTGGTTCACCGGTGAAGCTGCGATCGTTGCGGCCGCCGAAGACGGCGAGGAGGAGGAACCTCCCAACGACTACTACATCCGCAATCAGAACGATCGAGTGCGGTCAGTTGCAGTTGCATCCGGCGCTGAGGTTGAGTGGCTGCCCAACGCAGGTGACCCTCAAAGTGCAACGATCGCTACAGTCGACGAGTGGCTTGCCGGTCGAGCAGAACGGCAGATAGCACTCGGGGTGTGGCTTACCGTTGACTTGGGAGAGGTCACGTCGATCGTTGAGCAGTACATGCCTTGATTGACCGCTAGAGAGTTCCGGCGGCGGCCCCGGCAGCCAACACCACCAACACAGCGCACTCCCCAACTTGTTCGGTGGCTCCCAAAACATCACCGGTGATCCCGCCGATCTTTCGCTTGGCCAGAAGGCCGACGGCAACCACTGCGACTGCCGCGGCCGCCAGCACAGGCAGGACCAGCGGCCCGATCAACGCCGCCGATGCGACGGCTGCGAATACAAGACCGAGCGCTGTTGGGGCTGGCCGCAACTCCGAAGCCGCACCGGCGCCAAGGCCGGCCTCGGCTGCAGGAGAAATCACCAACATCGCCCCGACGGCGGCTGCCCGGGCAACCGAATGGGTAACGACAGCGGCCACGAACATTGCGACGGCCGGATCGGCGGCGACGGCAACCCCGGAGAGCGCCACCACTCGAATCAGAATCGACGAGGTCATGGTGGCCACGGCGTAGGTTCCGTGCCGAGAGTCCTTCATGATCGCCATACGTTCTTCGACGGTCCAACCGCCGCCGAACGCGTCGGCAATGTCGGCCAAACCATCCTCATGAAACGCTCCGGTCACCAACATCCCAGCGGCGACGCCTAGGGCAGCAGCCAGCAACGGGTCGACGATCAGAACCGATAGCGCGGCCACCCCACCAACCACAACCCCGATGATCGCACCGGCGACCGGGAACCAGGGCACAACGCGGTGATGCGGCACGGGGCCGGACATTCGGATGGGCACACGAGTGAGGAACTGCAGGGCCCCGACCAATCCCGACCCCATGGTCACGGCAGTAGCCGATCGGGGTCCGAGAGTGGGATCGCTCGGCCGGCGACCATAAACAACGCATGGTCGGCCGCGCCGATCCACGCCTGGTTTACTCGACCCAGCAGATCGCGGTAGCGCCGAGAAAGAGCATCGGCTGGAACGATGCCGAGGCCCACCTCGTTGGTCACCACGATGGTTTGGCCCGGCCTAGCGGCAGCGATTGCCAAGGCGTCGGTGCTCGCCTGATCAACTTCGGTGTCGCCGTATTCGGCCATCATCAGGTTGTTGATCCACAGCGTCAGGCAATCGACAACCACCGTGGCTTCCGGGTCGAGCCGGCCCAGTTCAGCGGCCAACGGAATTTCGGCTTCAACCGTGCTCCAGTGTTCCGGCCGTTCCTGGCGATGATTGGCGATGCGCTCAGCCAAGTCGGCGTCACCGTCGATCTTGGGGCAGGTGGCGACGAAGACCACCGGTTGGCCTGTCGAAGCCGCTCGTCGTACGGCCAGGCTGCTTTTGCCCGATCGAGCTCCTCCTGTCAGCACCGTCAACATCAGTCGGCTCGTTTCATCCGGTTGGCAGGTCGGCCATGTCGTTCATAGCCCGGGCGGCCGCCTGAACCAGCGGGACCGCCAGCGCTGCTCCGGTTCCCTCCCCCAGCCGCAGGCTGAAATCGAGAAGGGGCTCGATCCCAAGGTGTCCCATAGCAATGGTGGCCGCCGGCTCAACCGACCGATGCCCACCAATTGCTCTGGCGGCGGTTCCAGGGGCCAATCGATCAGCGACACACAACGCGGCCGCTGCGATTACTCCGTCGAGAATAAATGGCACCCGCAGTCTAGCTGCCGACTCGAAGAACCCAGCAAGGGCGGCGATCTCCAGCCCGCCTATCTCGGCGAGCAGTTTGATGGGGTCATCGAGCTGGCCGACGCGCCGAAGGGCCTGGGCCACGAGATCCTGCTTGTGTTGGAGTCCACCGGCCGGAGTACCCGCTCCCGGACCAACCACCTCTTCGGCCGAACGGCCGCACAGCGCCGCAATCAAGGCCGCAGACGGTGTGGTGTTACCGATACCCATTTCTCCGGCCACGAGGCAGTCGGCCCCGGAGGCCACAAGGTCGGCGACGACGGCGCGGCCAACCTCAACGGCAGCGTTCGCTTCCTCAATCGTCATCGCCGGTTCGACGGCAAGGTTGGCGGTTCCTCTTCGCACATTCCGGTCGAGCAGATGGACACCCGAGGCGGGCTCTACCTCTACCGGCGTAGCAACGCCAACATCGACGACGGTGACATCGGCCCCGATAGTTGCGGCAAAGGCATTGATCGCTGCTCCGCGGGTGGCAATTGTTGCCACCATTGCCCACGTGATCTCCGACGGCCAAGCGCTGGCCCCAGCCGCTACCACACCATGGTCACCGGCGAACAGGGCGACAGCGGGACGAGTTGGAACCTTGGGCGGGCAGGCCCCTGTCACTGCCGCCAGTTGGACGCCTAGGTCTTCCAAGGTGCCGAGCGAGCCCGGCGGTTTCGCTCGCGTGGCCCAGCGCTCGCGGGCTGCTTGCGCAGCGTTGTTGTCGAGCTCTGGAGTTTTGTTGGGCGTGGTCTGATCAACCGAACCGCTTGTCATCACATCCTCACCACGTTGTGTGATTGTCGGAGGCGCCAACGGTACAAGGTAGGCCCTACCCGGCCACCATCATCGCCGGGTCTGGGGTAAAGCCGAACAAATCGATGTGAGCAGCGTTTCGATCGGATAGATTTAGAGATCTTGCGGACGTAGTTCAATGGCTAGAACCTCAGCCTTCCAAGCTGATGATGTGGGTTCGACTCCCATCGTCCGCTCAACGCAACAAAGCCCCTGAGCCTCGGCGCGGGGGCTTGTTGGTTTTGCCAAGGGGCTCTGAGCCTCAACGCAATATTCGGTGGCGTGTCTCAACCTGGCGTGAGACACTCACTCTATGCAGACCACAGCGCATCACTTCGATTTCACGGCCGATCGGCCGTAGCGCCCTACCCGTGCGGCGGGGACTCATCCCGCCCTTGGTCTCATATCACCATCGGCTCCTCTTGCCCGCGCGCTCAGGTAGCGGGCAAGTCTCAAGCCTTCATAGCTCAGTCTGGTAGAGCATCCGATTGTCGATCGGGAGGTCCTCGGTTCAAATCCGGGTGGAGGCGCAGTGGCCGAACGCAACGTTGGTTTCGCGGCTGGTTTGTGACACCAGTGCTCGCCGGTTCGATTCCGGTCGGCCACCCGAACAACTACGGTTCCGTAGCTGAGATGGTGTAGCACCTCCGTGAAGTGGAGGAGACGCAGGTTCGACTCCTGCCGGGACCACTGGCTAGAACAAGGCCGAATCCAGATCTTCCGGGCATTGACCGCGCGCCCGCATTGTTTCTACGACCCGCTCCCACGTTTCGAAGCCTCGTCGAAATATGGCCATCGTCTCGGGCGGATAGGCCTCCTCTGCAGTTACTCCATCGCGGGTGCCCAGGATAAGCACCGCCACGACCGACGAATCGGACTTGGCAAATTCCAGGACACACTCGATTTCGTTCGGGGCAAGCAGCTCCGACATTTCTTCGTGGGCCAGCTGCGCGAATTCGTCGGTGCAGTTCGAGATCGCCAACATCAGTGGGTCAAATATCGGGCTTGTCCCATCCGACAGCACTTCGTGCCACATGTCGTCGTCCACGCCATCCGGCCCGATACCGGCCTCAAGAAGCTCGTGATAGTGCAGTTTGGCGAACTGATCGCCGACACACGACGACGTGGCGTTCAGATCCTCCGCCAGCTTTCTCAGTGCGATGTTGCGATCCATGACGTCTTGCGCACTCATGGCAGGCAAGGAAGCGGGAGCTTGATCCACCGAGGGCATCGATTCCTCAACAACAGTGCCCGACGACGCACAGGAACCAGCGACGAGGATCAGCAGTGCAGCAGCGGTTCGAACCCAGCGAGAGACCACAGTCAATACAACGACAACGGCCCGCTTCGACTTGACCACCAGGTCGGAAGCGTCACTCGCAATACCTGCGGTGGCTAGGATCGGCTCGTGACGATACGACCCGGCTCCACCGCCGGTGAACCCTCGCTTGAGAACAGCCTCACGATCCTGTCGTGGAATTTGGCGATGTTCGAACGCTCAGCCGATGCGCCGACCTATTGGGGCCCGTCCGACGTCGAGGCCGCCGTTCGCGACACCGTCCTCGAACTCAAGCCGGATGTGGTCGTGCTGCAGGAACTTCCGGGCCTGGTCCCATTTGTCGAGACGCATGACATGGTGCGATCCAACCCTCGAAGCCACAACGGGAATCTGGCCACGTTGGTGACCCACGCTTTGATGGCGTCCGGTAAACCGACACCGTCGGTCGTTAAGCGATCAGCTCTTGTCTCGACCTTTGCTGATCTTGACCTGACCGTGGCCAACGTGCACCTGGCGCCGAGTCGAGCCGGCCGCCACGACCGTAAACATCAGCTTGAACGAGTCGCGGAGGCCACGACGACTAGCCGTCTCGTCGTGATCGGCGACACCAACACCCGTCTCGACGAGGAGGAGTCAATCGCAGAACTGGGTCTGACCGGAGAGCGGCCACCGAAGGCGACATGGGACGGGCACCGGAATCGTTTCCGGGGCGACAGCGGCAAGTTCAGGGCCTACTTCACCCGGGCCTTCGTCAAGGGCCCTATGAGGATCACCTCACAGCGAGTGCTCGACGACCGTGCCATCGAAATCGACGGCAGCCGCTTTCATCTCAGCGACCACTTCGCCCTACTGGTCACGATCAGCTGGTAGCGGCACCCGGCTAGCGACTACCGGTCGGAGCGAGGCCATACCACCACTTGGCGGCTGGCAAAGGTGACGGCGACTTCGTCTCCGGGCGAAAACGACGAGTCGGTGGAACGAACCACCAGCGGTTGGGGATCCGAGGCGACCTGGTAGAGCACGTCGTGCCCGAAGTACTCGGCCGACTCCACTCGACCGTGAACAACGGGACGATCCCCCAGGCTCGCACCAACCAAGCTTGGCTCGACCACGTGGAGTTGTTCAGGGCGAATGAGGACGTCAACCTGAGCGGCTGCCATGTCGGCTTCACCGGTGCCGCCAACCACCACAGCGGGTAATACCCCAAGATCGGTCTCCACTGCACAGGGAGTGGTCTCGGCGTCACGATCAGGTTCATCAACCAGCCGTCCAACAACCACGTTGGTTTCACCAACGAAATCGGCCACCCACCGATCCATCGGTCGATCGTACAGCTCGGTCGACGGCCCCACCTGCACCAAACGGCCTTCACGCATCAGACCAACCCGATCACCGAGCACAAACGCCTCATCCTGATCGTGGGTGACCACGATCGTGGTGATGCCGATCTGGCGGAGAATACGTTTTACGTCACGGCGAATCTGGCTGCGCATACCGGCATCGAGCGCCGAAAACGGCTCGTCCAGCAGCAACACCGACGGATTGGGGGCCAACGCCCGGGCCAGGGCCACCCGTTGACGCTGTCCGCCGGAGAGTGTGTCGGGCAAGCGGTCGGCATAGAGATCGAGCTCAACGAGGCGAAGAAGCTCGGCAACGCGACCATCGGGATCGCTGTGACCTCGGAGCCCGAAGGCAACATTTTCGGCCACGGTTAGATGAGGAAACAAGGCTCCATCTTGAAAGACCATGCCGACCTTGCGACGGTGCGGCTCGACGTGCACGCCGGGACCATCGACCATCTTCTTATTGATGGTGATCTCTCCCGAGAACGGACGGTTCAACCCGGCGATGGAACGCAGCAACGTGGTCTTGCCACAGCCCGATGGGCCGAGCAGCGACACGGTCTCCCCCGGTTCGATGTCTATCGAGACATCATGCAGAACCTCGACCCCAGCCTGATAGCCGGCGTGCAAACCATCAACGGTGACCCGAGCCTGGTCGACACCAAAAGCGGCGCCGACGTTATCAGCTACGTCAGCGGCGTCGGTGAGGGCGAGATCAACCTCGGCGTCGTCACGTTCCGGTTTCTGGTCCACCGGTCGGCCACCCTACCGCAGCGTCGAGCGGTTGGGGCGCAACACCACCAACCAAGTGAGGAGCCCGGAAACCAGCAGCAGTAGCAAAGCGGCCACCGCCGTCTCTCCGTAGAAGCCCTCGGCGTAGCCCGACCAGATACGAGTGGCCAGCGTGTCGAACCCGATCGGAGCCAACATTAATGTGGCTGGGAGCTCCTTCACCGTGGACAACAGAACCAATCCGGCACCGGAGACCAGACCCGGCCGCATCAGTGGGATCTGGATCGACAGGAAACGCCGAGATCTGCTCGGTTCCAGGAGCGACGCCGACTCCCGTAGCCGTAGAGGGACGGCCCGCACAGCGGTCTCGGTCGCGCCCAACGCCTGAGCGCCGAAGTGCACGATGTACACGGCGATCAACGCCGGGAAACTCTGGTAGAGCCACGAGAAACCAGGGGTTCGCAGGGTCCAGAACACCATCGAAAGCGCGAGCACCACTCCCGGCAGCGCAAACCCGGTGAGAACCGCGCCACTGCAGATAGAGCTGAGCTGCGATCGTCGACGAATCGACAGGAAGGCGATCGGGATCATCGCGCCCACAGCCAGCGCCGCAGTCACCGTGCCGGCAACAGCGGTGTTGAGCATCGCCTCGGGCAACCGCCCCAGATTCACGCGGCCGTCGAGCAGCCCCCGACTGGCCCAAACCGCCAGGCTGGCGATCGGTATGACCATGGCCAACGCAACCACGGCCCACGCACCGATTGCCGCCGGCCAACGAACCCAACCGAGTTCCACGCTGGGCCCAAACCGAACCTCGGCCCGGCTGTCGGGGCCAAGGGTGGGGCGGGTTGTTCGTTCGACGATCACGACCGCCACGGCCAACACCATCAAGATGGCGGCGGCAACAAATGACACACCCCGGTCGGCAAGGAATGAACTGAAGATGACCCGGGTGAGGGTGTCGTATCGCAGCAGCTGCACTGCGCCGAACTCCGACAGCGTGTACAGGAAAACGAGCAACGCCCCGCTGACGATGGCGGGGCGAAGCTGTGGCAATGTGACGGCGGTGAAGGTTTGCCACGGTGATCGTCCGAGCAGCCGAGCAGATTCGTTTAACGTCGGCGACAATGCTTGGGCTCGGGCAAGCACCGGCAGGAATACATATGGATAGGTAAACAGCGAAAGCAAGGCCCAGGATGGCCAGAAACCGCCGATCCTGACCGGCCTATCGCTCCCTAGCAAAGGCTCAACCACCGACTCCATCACCCAGTACAGAGGCCCCGATGGAGCAAGAGCCGCCAGATAGGCGGCGGCCCCGACAAACGACGGCAACACCAGCGCCAGCGGCAACACGACCCGAAGCACTCGGGCCGAGGGCAGGTCGGTCACCGCAACCAACCAAGCCAGGAACGTACCCAAAACAGAGGCTGCGATCGATACCGTGACCGCCAACAGCAGGCTCCTTCCAGTAGGAGCCAGCGACTGCGTTACGCCGTCGACGGTCCAAAGCTGAACCGCTCGCAGCGCGATGTAGAGAGCCGGCATCACGAAGGCGATGGCAACTCCGACAACTACCGCTTGGAGTGTCCGCTCACTATTCCACCGGCTCACCTCAGCCCCGGACGATCGGGACAAGGCGGGCCGGCGGATCAGTGTGGTCATCAGTTGTTCTAGCCCTCGAAGCCGGCGGCGTTGATGAGATCGCGGGTGGCGGCCAAGCCACCTTCGAGTTCCTCAAGATCAAGACTGCCCACATCGGCGAACGAGGCGGCCGGAATCTGTTCAGCCGGCTCGATGCCTTCCACGAGTGGATACTCAAACGTCTCATCGGCGAAGTAGCGCTGTGCCGATTCCGAGAGAAGAAACGTGAGTAGCTGATCAACAGCCTCGTCGTTATCGGAGCTGGCCAGCTTGGCTGCCGCTGTCACGATAAGCACGCTACCGAGATCGTCGGTGGCGAACTGGTGGTTGAGGGCCGGATGATCCGGATCTTCGTTGAGCGCCCTGAAGTTGTAGTAGTGGTTGACCAAGCCGGCGTCCACTTCACCTCGGGCAACGGCCTCGACGATGGCGCTGTTCTTGGCATAGCTGACAGCACCGTTGGCCACCAGGCCTTCGAGCCAAGCCGAAGTCTCATCGTCGCCGAGCTGGAACCGCATGGCAGTGACGAAGTCTTGGAACGAGCCGTTGGCCGGTGCGACGCCAAGGCGATCTTTCCAAGCCGGATCGGTCATCTCAAGAACCGAGGTTGGCAGCTCGTCGGCGGAGACTCGATCGGGGTGGTATACCAACACCCGCTGCCGACCGCTGATGCCGATCCAACGGCCGTCGTCATCGCGCACCGTGGAGGGAACCAGTTCATTGATCTCGGCATCGAGCTGATCGAGCAGGCCGGCTTGGTCGAGGAAGCCGACCGCGCCGGGGCTCTGGGAAAGAAACAGATCGGCCGGTGACGAGTCACCCTCCTCGGCGATCAGGGCGGCGAGAACATCCGACTCGCCGTAGTTGACGTTGACCTCGATTCCGGTTTCCGCCGTGAAGTCTTCCAGAACCGACGCCATCAGATCTTCGTTGCGACCTGAGTAGATCGTGATCGTTCCACCATCTGACGAGTCAGTGCCTGAATCGCCCCCACAAGAGGCTGCAATCAGAGCAAAAGCCACTATCAGTACTGCGGCAACCCTTCCGGTCATCCGCCGATTACCAGAGTTCTCATTCTGCATCTGAGCGAGTGTACAGATCCGATCCAGTTTGTGTTAGGCATCCCTAATAAATCTCTACAAGTGTGGCTTATGTCATATGTCCGGTTCGTCGGGCACCGGAGGTAAGCCCCCGTTATAGTTGATGTATGACCCAGTACACCTCACCCGAACACCATCCGGCGTTTGAGGAGTACTGCGAGACCATCTTCGAGCTGGCAGAAGACGGCCTTCAGGTGATTCAAGCTCGGATCGCGGAACGGCTCGACGTCTCCCGTCCGGCGGTGTCGGAGATGATTCGCCGCCTGGTCGACGAGGGCCTGGTCAGCAACGACGACGGCGAGATCACGCTCACCAAGTCCGGCGCGACCTTGGCTCAAACGATGGTTCGTCGTCATCGCCTCGCCGAGCGTTTCCTCACCGACGTGCTCAATCTGTCGTGGGCCGAGGCCCACCACGAAGCCGGCAAATGGGAACACGTGATCAGCCCGCGGGTTGAGGAGGCCATCGTCGAGCAGCTTGGCGATCCCACAACGTGCCCTCACGGCAATCCGATACCGGGCTCCGATTACATCGAGCCCGACCTGTTCTCGATGTCGACGGCCGAACGCAACGAGGCCTTCGTGATCACTCGAATCCCGGAAGAGCTCGAGTTCACTCCTGGCCTACTGGAGTTCCTGGAAGACAATCAGGTTCTGCCCGGCACGGTGGCCAAGGTGATCGCAACCTCACCCGACGGAACCACCACCATCGACGTCGACGGCCAAGTCATCGGTATCAGCGCCTTCACCGCCGAACGCATCCTGGTCCAGGCCCCCACTCCGGCGCTCAGCTAGCTGCCTGGGCTAGACACAGCCTGGGTACCGCCTAGACACAGCGGTTTACCAGCCGTCCGACTCCATCGAGCTCCACAACAACCTCGTCGCCTGGGGACAGGAACTCGGGCGGCTTGCGAGCCGCCCCTACCCCACCAGGCGTCCCGGTTGCGATGATGTCACCAGGATCGAGGGTGATGGCACGACTCAGATCGGCGACGATGTCGACAGCACCGAACACCAGGTGGTCGGTGTTGCTCTCCTGTTTCACCACGCCGTTGACGGTGGTTCGGAGCGGTATTCCTCGAGCATCGCCAAGCACATCGGCGGTCACGAGTGAGGGCCCGACCGGGGTGAGGCCCTCGAACGTCTTGCCGATCAAGAACTGACTGGTTCTGCGCTGCCAATCACGCGCCGTCACATCGTTGAAGGCGCAGTAGCCTGCGATTGCTTCCAGCGCCTCAGCCGGACTGGCGTTGCGAACCGGCCGCCCGATGATCACCGCCAGTTCACACTCCCAGTCGATGCTCGTTGACACCGATGGATCGGGAAGCACGATGTCATCGGTCGGACCAATGAGGGCTCGTCGATACTTCCCGAAGTACGTGGGATGGCCGGGAGCTTCACGACCCATCTCCGCGATGTGGTCAGCGTAGTTGACACCGACACACACGATCTTGTCGGGGTTTGTAACCACAGGGGCCAGGTCGGCATCAGCCCGCGCCACCACAGGGCCGGAATCGCTGGAGGCTGCACGCTCAAGACCATCGGCGGCTAGCAGTTCCCCCACGGAGGGCCAGTCGAGGAGGACGATGTCATCACCTTCCACCCGGCCGGCTTGTGTACCACCATCAACTCTCACTGTCACCAATTCCATAGTGGCCAGAGCCTAACCGGCCCGGTGGCGCCCAGCACGAGATCCGCTCGCTCTTTCCGCCTGGCGGCAAGCATTGTTTGAGGCTTGGCCGGCGCCCACCACCTACGTCATACTTGTGCGATCTGAACCGGGCTGCCTTCCGGCAGCGGACCATGAGGTTGAACCGATGGGCAACAAGATCACCGGCAGCATGAACAGAGTTCAGCTTGGTTTGCAGGAGTTGGGCGACCACTTCATCCGCGCAGGCGAGGAAACCCATCACCTCCATATGGGTCCGGGCGCTGAACTGGAGGCGGAGTGGACGGCGGCCGGCCTCACACTGCCCAACCTTGACGACATGCGCCAATATCGAGTTGACCGGGTCCGAGCCCAGATGGAACAGATGGGCTACGACGGGGCCCTCCTCATGGACCCGATGAACATCCGCTACACCACCGACACCACCAACATGCAGGTTTGGGTGATGCACAATGCCTCCCGGTACGCATGGGTGGGGCTCGACGGTTCGCTGATCGTGTGGGAGTTCTACGAGTGCGACTTCATGGCCGGCCACAACACCTTGGTCACGGAGGTCCGCCCGGCCATCGGCACCACCTACTTCCTGGCCGGCCCCCGGTATGAGGAACAGACTCGACGGTGGGCCGACGAGATCCTGAGCGTCATCGGCGAACACTGCGGCCCCAACCCTCGTATCGCCGTCGACCAGTGTGGCTATCTCGGTTACAAGATGCTGGAGGAGGGTGGCGTCAGCATCGGCTCGGGTCAGGAGATGATGGAGCTGGCCCGGGCGATCAAGGGTCCGGATGAGATTCTGGCCATGCGCTGTGCCATGGCCGCCTGCGAAGCGACCATGGGCGAAATGCGGGATGCCCTCAAGCCCGGCATGACCGAACGGGAATTGTGGGCGATGTTGCACGCCGGCAACATCCGTCGAGCCGGCGAATGGATTGAAACCCAGATTCTCGCCTCCGGCCCTCGCACCAACCCGTGGATGCAGGAAGCCAGCAGCCGAACGATCGAGGACGGCGACCTCGTCGGCTACGACACCGATCTCGTTGGCGCCTACGGAATGATGGTCGACATCTCCCGCACGTGGCATGTGGGCGACGGCCAGCCGTCCGGCATTCAGAAACACACCTACGATTTGGCCCGGGAACAGCTCGACCGCAATTGCGAACTGCTCAAGCCCGGCACGTCGTTCCACGACCTGACCCACAAGGCTTGGACCCCACCGCTTGAGGACTACCGGCACTACTGCGTTCTCTACCACGGCGTGGGCCAGTGCGACGAGTATCCCGACATCGTCTTTCCCGAGCATTGGGATGCCACCGGGTTCGACGGAGTTCTGCAACCGGGCATGGTGTTGACTACCGAAGCCTATGTCGGTGATCGCGACGGCCGCTACGAAGGCGTGAAGCTTGAAGAGCAATACCTGATAACCGAGACCGGCAACGAGCAGCTGAGCACGTTTCCCATCGATCTCTAGCTCAGCGGCACCCTCCGCCTCGCCAACTCGGAACTCCGAGCAACCGCTGCCGCCAGCTCCAGACCACTAAACAACCATCTGATTCCGCCGACTGAAACTGCAAGTCGGATCGGTTTCGGTTGCTGAGCGGATTCCTCCCAAGCCAGCGCCGAAACCGAGACCGCTTGATCAACGGTCGAAAGGAATCGGGACGGTGAGGGGATGGTGAGAAGATCTGCGTTGCAGCGGGCATCCTGGGTTGCCTTGGCCACCGCGCTGGCATTGACCGCCGTATTGGCCTTGACGACCGGTGCAGCCGCTGCCAACAGTGACATTACGATCCGCAAGTTCGTGAATGGGCAGCAGGCGAATCTGGCGCCGGGGCCGTCGGTGGAGTCGGGATCACGCGTCCGCTTTCGGTATGAGATCACGGTGGGCTCAAGCGAGGAACTGTACGACTTTGTGGTGACCGACAGCGCAGGCGTGACTCCGGACTGCGATCTCAACGGCGACGGCAGCCCGGATGGCTTCAATCGACATCCGGGGCCGTTGCGCAACGGCGACCGGTTTGTTTGTTTTGCGTCGGAGACCGCAGGTAATCCGGGGGTCGTGGTTGCCAGCTTCGGGCGGGTGAAGGCGTTCAATATCGACGTCAGCTCAAGTTTTGAGGCCGAAGCCGTCACTCATTACAAGACAGTCGCCCCGACTACCACCTCGTCATCGGCTACCACCTCAACGTCGGAAGCAACCACGTCCTCGGCTCCGGCTGTTGATACAACCGTGGCTACAACGGCAAGCAGCTCACGATCATCCTCCGCCGGCTCCCAGCAACAGCCGTCGAGTACGGACGAGACAACGACCTTACCCAGATCGAGCATTCTGGACCCGAGTATCGGCGGAGGAGGTTCGACTCAAGGAACGAGGAGCTCGGCCGCCGACCCCACTACCTCAAGCATCTTCGACAGTGGAACCACCAATGGCCCACCCGGACCTTCATCCTCCCAATCATCAGACGATCCAACGACCGCGCCTGACGACGCGGCCGACAGCCGTCCTGACGTGACGCCGGAAGCCGAGGTCGCTGAAGCCGAGATGGCGACAGCAGCCCAAGATCAAGACGGAACAGATCCGGATGCCGGCTCGGAAGGCGAACCCGATGGAGGCGCCAGCGGCGACGATCCCAGGCCGGCGGCATTGGCCTTCGCCGACGAAGTTGGTTTCTCCTTTACATGGGCTGTCATCTCCGCCGTGCTTGGCGGAGGCGTTGCCTTTGCCAGCGATCGGCAGAATCGCCGTAGACGCGACTCAGCCCCGAGCTCAGGGCCAACTGGCCCCACTCGGGACTGAGTTCTTGGCCTGAGCGAGTCAGGCCTAGCACCCTCTCCGGGTTTGGATTTGGGTTTGGATTTAGGCGGCATCCATCGAGACCCTCGGGTCTGATGATTCCGACGT
This sequence comes from Acidimicrobiales bacterium, assembly GCA_965216355.1. Classification (GTDB taxonomy): domain Bacteria; phylum Actinomycetota; class Acidimicrobiia; order Acidimicrobiales; family SZUA-35; genus JAHELU01. The sequence goes on along the minus strand of CBDCFR010000013.1, from coordinate 2,852,725 downwards.
CAAGCCGTTGACTAACCCCAGCAGTGTTTGCTGGCCAGCCACGGACGAGTTCCGTCTCGCTGCCAGGTGATCAGCGCTGCTTCGTCCTGCTGTGCAGGTGAGGCCAGGTGGGCTTGCGACACGCCATAGCGGTCGGCGTGTCCGTAGGCGGCCCAGCTTCCGGTGAGGAACTGGTAGGCGCCTCGGGCCGAAGACGAAGGGTTGGCTGCGGTGTAGTTGTCGGTTGACTCACACCAACGGATCTTGAGCAGGATCGGCGGCACATACACGCCATGGCCCGCGTTGACGAAACCATTGTCGGCAGCCGTTGTCGCCGGCGCCTCGGTGGTCGTGGGCTCTTCCTCGGCAACGGTGGTCTCGGTGGTTTCGACTGTCGTGGCAGAGTCGCCAGTCGATTCCTCCGGTTCCGATGCCTCAGTCGTCTCGACTGTTGTAGGCGGAGTCGTGGTCGGTGCTTCCGTGGTTGGCGCCGCGGTTGTCGGCGGTGTCGTTGTAGTCGGCGCCGCCGATGTGGTGGTCGACGAAGGCGGAGCCGTGGTTGCTCGAGCGAACACGTCGAGGCCCAGTTCGGCCGGCGCCGGTCCGTCGATCACCGCAACCAGAGAAGCGTCGTCTGAGCTCCTGACATCAGAGCGCTGGGCTGAAAGCCCGGACACTTCGTAGGTTGACTCGGGAACGCCATTGGTCGTCGGCGAATCCGGATCGGCCTCCGAGCCAACGGCGTACACCTCGGCTACTGGGTCGTTGTCCGGCTCCGGAATGAGGAACAGAAGTCCACCGGCAACCGCCACCATTGCGAGAAGGAACACAGTTCGAAGTGCTTCTCGGCGTGGTGGACGATGTCCGTTCCGAAGTTGATTGATTTGCTTTCCGATTTGGCCTCCAGCTCCCCCGAGCGCCTTTTGGGCACGCGAAGAAGGAGAGGGTGAAAACGAGTTGCTTACCATGTCGGTACTTACTCCTTGCCCGACCCGCCGTCGGGACTAACAAACGATACGTTCAGGCGCTCCCTCAGATGAGCGCGGATTGCTTTGTCTGCCAGCCCAGAACGCTAACCACGTTACGGACGTGTAACACACCTGTTTGTGACCGGTGCCACAAGGATGGAATTACGGGATTGTGGTTCGAAGTACCTAGACGGTCCTCGATCCAGGCTGAATGACGCGGGTTTTAAGACACGACCCTTCGACTGTGCCACTCGTCACAATTGGGTGGGTTTTGGATCGATTTTGGTGCTGATCTCATTCGTAACCGCACTTTTCAAGGGGCCTTTGGCCTCTACGCCTCCAGGGCTGTCACGGCGAAACTCGTAGTATGAGCAACCAGAATCCACCGCGTACGCCCGGCGGAGTGGATCCCGAGGCCGATCACATCGACCTCAACGCTCCGCCCGAATCCCCCTTTCAAGACCACGACCCACCTCCTCCCATCAGTGCCGAGCGCGGACCTAATCGGATCTACCGCAACACAAACGACAAAGTAGTGGGCGGTGTGTGCGGCGGACTCGGAGTCGCCGTCGGCGTCGACCCGGTGTGGTTCCGCCTAGGTTTCATCTTTCTCACCCTCAGCTCCGGCATCGGGCTTCTTCTGTACCTCATGGCCTGGATCCTGATACCGGAACCGCCCGATGGTGTAACTCCGGTTGCCGGCCAATCCACCAACAGCGCCGTCGCCTTCGGCATCTTCCTTTTAGCCATCGGTTCCGCCCTCTTTGTTGATGCCCTTGTCCCCTGGTTCGACCGGGTGGCCTGGCCAATCGCCGTCATCGGGCTGGGCATCGGTCTCGTCGTCTTCGGCACCAGGGAGAGACAACGATGACCGCCCAGACCGCAACACAGACAACTACACAGACACCTCGGGTCCAGCCGGATAGCGACGTCGAACGGGCCGGCAGAGGCCCTTGGTCAAGCGTCATTGCCGGAGTGGTTCTCGTCGCGCTGGGCACGGCATGGCTGCTTTCCGCTGCCGACATCATCGTGATCAGCGCGGCCCTCGTCCTACCAGCGCTCCTGGCCCTCTTGGGGCTTGCCCTGGTGGTCGCGAGTGCCCGAGGACCACATCCAGGTCTTGTCGCCCTTGGGGTCCTCCTATCGATCGCCACCGGCTTCGCCGCCGTTGCCCCTCCGGAGGCTCTTCGCGGAGGATTTGGAGAACGGCTGCACGTGGTTTCGACCGTCGACAACCTCGACAACCGCTACGAACTCGGCATCGGGGATCTGAAACTCGACTTCTCCGAGCTTGAACTCACCGACCACCGGACCGTCACCGTGTCCCTTGGTGCCGGCAATCTCGACTTGGTGACGCCCGAGGGCGTTCCGGTTTTGGTCACCGCAGAGACGGGGGCCGGCGAAATCGTGTTGTTCGGCGAAACAACCAACGGAGTTGCGTTGGAGAAGACCTATCGCAGCACCGACTACAACAACGCCGACGCCCGCCTGCACATCAAGGTGGAAGTCGGTGCCGGATCGATCGAGGTAGACAAATGACCGATTCAACAACCGCGACGAAACCGTCGCAGGCAACCAACCATCGGGCGGCCGGCAACGGCTCGAGGTCGAGGTTCGACCTGGGGAGCTTTGTGGCCGGTTTGGTGTTCATGGCCCTGGGCTTGGCGTTCGTGCTCGAAGCCCAAGGGCAATGGTCGTTTCGGCTGAGCCACTTCCGCTACGTCGGCCCCCTGATCCTGATCGTGATCGGCATCTCGATCCTGGCCGGCGCCGGTCTCCACCGGCAGGAGAATCACACCACACCGCCGGCGTAGCCAAGGCCGGCTGTCCTCAGCCGGCCTCGTCGCACTACGCTCACTGAGATGTCGGGAGCCAAAGGCGCAATTCAGCTGGAAACTCCAGCGGTCCGAGTGACCCGCTGGGATCTACCGCCGGACTCGCACACAGGCGAACACACGCACGAATTCGACTACATCGTGGTGCCCATCACCGACGGTGTTCTAACGATCACATCACCCGACGGAACGGTTACCGAAGCCGCCCTCGCCACAGGCCAGTCGTACAACCGGTCGGCCGGCGTCGAACACAACGTTGCCAACCGAACCGACACCGCGATTGCGTTCGTCGAGATCGAGCTGCTTGAGCACCCGCTGTCGTCGACGTGACCTGACTATCGGTGCCCGGTCACGGGCAGGTGAGCCAGGTTTGCACCCCCGACAGGATTCGAACCTGCGACCTAGTCATTAGAAGTGACCCGCTCTGTCCAGCTGAGCTACGGGGGCGGAACCATACTATCGCTGGGGTGGTTGGCCTGGGATCACGATTTCATCCGATCATTCCGATTGAAGTTCCAAAAACCCATCGTGGATGCAGGAAAATCGAGCTAACATTGCAGAGCTTCGTAGAAGCGATTCACCGAAGCGATGGCTTGCCTTGCAGGTCAGCCATGGTGGCCGTAGCTCAGTTGGTTAGAGCGCCAGGTTGTGATCCTGGATGTCGGGGGTTCGAATCCCCTCGGTCACCCAAATGCAGTTCCACCGCCTGAGTTTTGCTCGGCCGGCGGAATCGCATCAACAAGCGCCTCTAGCTCAATTGGCAGAGCATCGGACTCTTAATCCGCAGGTTCTGGGTTCAAGTCCCAGGGGGCGTACGCACCGAGATCCCAGCGCTGGCGTCAGCCGCCGGTTCTGGGATCTTGTGGTATCGAGGGAAGGATCCGCGGTCGCGAAGCAACGTGTCGCTACGTCAGCTTCACAGGTCATACCGCTAACCCCCGAGAGTGAACTGTGGGCATGTGGCACGTCGTTCGATTGTGCGGGGCCCGAGTTGCTCCCATTCCTCTACCGTGAAGTTTCGTCCGGCGATCTTGCAGGCCAGTTCGGCCCACGTGTCGGTGTCGTAATTCCAGATAGAGACCCGATCATCACTGGCCACGGCAAGCTCGGAACCGTCGGCGGAATAGGCTATTCGCAATGGCCGATACGGGAGTTCCCGTCCAATCTGCGCGCCGGTTTCCATGTCATGAACACTCACGAGATCGGCACCCATGATCGCAAAGCGACCGTTCACCTCATCTAACGCCGGGTAGAACACACCGCCCAGTTGGCCAACCAACGGAACTCCAACCTGCTCGTTCGACCATGGGTCGTATCGCTGCACGGAATGGCCGTCGAACGTCCACAGCCAATCGCCGATGAGGCGACCCTGGCCCGGAGCATCCACATCAAGCTGTTCGAAGGTCTCGGTTGACCAGACTGCAGTTGTCCCCTGGTCGGTGAAGGCCGCCACCGCTCGTCCATCTGCGCTCAAGCTCGGTATGACGAGACTTCCATCGCCCGCACCGAGATCCATCTTCAGATTCGCCACGAGCTCCCCGGCGCCGGTGTACAGATCGACAGATCCGCCGGCCCGTCCGATCGCCACGAAACGCCCGTCAGCGCTTGCTGCATTGTCGGTCATATCCAAAGTCAGAGGGATCTTCTCGCCGTATGGCTGGTCGTCCTCATCTAGGAGTTGGAAACCCGTGAAATCGAAATGCATTGTGTTCGGGCCATAGCTATACGCGAGGCTTCCCTCATAGGGAAAAGATGCAGGGCGGTTCCGATCATCGGTCAGATCGAACGATGTCGTGGCCGGTCGGTCCGGCAGCGTAAGCAACGACACGATCACCCGTGACCCGTCTGCGGCCAGCGCCACGTGCACGCTTCCTCCGTTTTTCTCAAGCGCATCGCGTTGCTCGTCCGAATAGGGCACGACTCGCTCAAGCGGTCCCGAACCGTCGACAGACCAGAGTTGGAACCCACCCAGGCCAGAAGCGACAAGCAGATCAAGTTCCGGGCTGTACACCGAATCTTCAGCGCTCATTCCCTCAACGAGAGTGCCGAGTTCCTCGCCGGTCCTCAGGTCGTACAAAGGAACACGCTGAAGTGCCGGGGCGGCAATGATCAGCTTCTCCTCATCGACCCAGAACAACTCGCCCTGTCCTCCCAGCTCGCCTGTGCGAGCGGTGGATGGGAAGGCCGATGAGCCGTCGCTTGTCTCGACAACCCGAATCCGACCACTAAGAAATCCCGAGTCGACCGCAAGACGTTCGCCGTCCGAAGTGAACAGAGCCGCAAGCGGAGCTTGGGTAACGGCCAGCAGGTCACCCTCTGGTACCGACGTCCACAACAGCTCGGGCCCGACCGGATTCCAGTACTGCACGATCGACTCGCCCGATATCACCGCCAGCCGATCGTTGGCCGGATTCCAGTGGACTGAAGCCGCCTCGGCGAAACCGGTTTCGATCAATGCGGTACGTTCATTGTCGCCAACGTTCCAGATCTCCACTTGGCCACCGTCGACAGCGAACACGAGCTGTGCCCCCGTTTTGGATAGCGCCATGCCATTCACCTGAGATCCAACCCGCATCTCGGAAAGCAAGACGCCAGTGGTCGCATCGAACACGGAGATCCGATCAGAGTGGGTTCGCACAGCTGCCACCGTTCCGTCCGCGGCCATTTCGATATTGATGTTGTCGGCGCCCTCGGGCAACGAAGCGGATCGAAGAAGCGTCAGCGTCTGCAAATCCCACACATCCAATGCGACTCTGCTGGCTGCCGCGAGCGTCGTACCGTCTGCGAATAAGGCGGTGTCGTGGTAGCGCTCGTTGTTGAACACCGATGCACGCAGTCCGGGCTCCGCTGTGAGCACCCGATGAAGCACGTCGAGACTCTCCACCGACGGGTCGAGTCGGTACGCCTCGACGGCCAGCAACGCCGCCAACCGGGTTCTTTCGGTAGCTGAACTCACCGAGACCGCCCTTATCCGCTCAAGATCAGCCTGAGCCTCTGCGGTTTCGGCCTCGACGGCTCGTTGGTCGGCCAGCTCCGCATTCTCCGTCGCCTGCTCGGCGTTGGCGAGAGCCGCCGCTTCGTTGTCGGCAGCGAGCGAAGCTTGGTCATCGGCACGTTGCTTCTGGGCAAAGGCGAGACCACCGGCAATCAGCGCGAGCACGGCAACCACTGCGGTGGCCGCCACGAGGCGCCGAAGCCGGCTCATACGACGTCGTTCGGCGACTTCACCTTCGGTGCGGGCGGCAATACCGGCCTGGAGGAACTCCCTCTCGGTGCTGTTGAGACTGATCCTCTCACTCGTCAATAACGGCTCGGCCGAGACGAGTCCGGCACCACGGTAAAGTTCACTCGGGTCCCGGTCACGTTCGAGCCACAATTCGGAGGTGGCGGTAAGGCGCCGGTGTTGGCGAAGTGTGTCCCTGTCATCGTCAAGCCATCGGCGCAAGCGAGGCCACTCGCGTAGCAAGGCCTCATGCGCTATCTCGATGGTTGGTTCGCGGGTGGAAGAATCCCGGTCGAACGTGAGCAGCCTGGCACTGCCGAAACGCTCAATGGCGGCGTCGGTGGCATCGTCGGCCATCAGCTCCGATCGACGCAGCCGGCGGCGCGTGTCGTCGGCGCCTTCACCTAGCGTGACAAGGCGGCCGAAGAGCCTTCTGCACGCAGCTTGCTCGTCGGACTTGGCCTCCATGAAGAGAGATTCGGCTCGCTGCCAAAGCGCTCCGGCCAAACCGCCAATTGAGCGATAGTCATCGCTTGAGATAGCAGCTCCGTCGGCGTGGTCGAAGGCCTGGGTCAGGGCAAATTGGAGCAGCGGAAGGGCACCTGGCTGACTCGTGGCCTCCGCGATGATCTCGGCCACCAACCCCGGCTCGAACCCAACACCAACGGCCGAGGCCGGCAGGGTGATCGCCTCCTCAAGCTCATCGGGAGCGAGTGGAGTGACAGCATGGGTGTGAGCCTTGACCAGCGGAGCGAACGTTGGGTGACGAAGGGGCTCGTCATAAAAGTCGGCCCGTAGGGTGAGCACGATCCGTACCGGCGACGTCGACTCACTTGCGGCTACGGCGAGACCCCTCAGGAACAGATCGCGGTCCGCATCGGAAACGTCGTTGGTGAACAGTTCCTCGAACTGGTCGATCACCAACAGAACGACTCCGTTGTCGTCGGGAAGGATGCGGGTGGCGCTACGCAAGATGCCGCGATGGCCATCACGGAGTTGATCGAGCAGCGAAGCCGGCGGGTTCACAGCCACGCGCAGGAGAGCCGTCTCGAGCGCTTCGAAGGGGCGATCGCCCGGCTGCATGGTGATGGTGAACCACTTTTGCGACCCGGGAACACCACCCTGCCGCAAGGCCGGCAATAACCCCGCCCGAACGACGGACGACTTACCCGAGCCCGACGGCCCAACAACTGCGAGCAGGTTCCGGCCCGGGATCGCAAGGTGTTCAACGAGCTCGGCGACAAGGCGGCTACGACCGTGAAATGCCGCAGCATCACTCTCGGCAAACGCTCGCAGACCGAGGTACGGGTTGACCCGTTCGGCCCCATCGATGGACGGTGCTACGGCGGCTTGGTCGTCGAACGCCGCAGCGCGAAACGCTGTCGCGAAGCCGGCTGCAGACGGATAGCGCTCGGTCGGAAGTGTGGAGGTGGCCATTCGGAGCACCTCGTCGAGTTTGGACGACAGCCCCGGTCGTAAGGTCGAGAGAGATGGAATCTCCTCGTCAATCCCACGACGTGGCTTGTTAGGTGTACTCGGGGTGTCGGAAAACGGGGTCTTTCCGGTCAGCGCGTTGAACGCGACGATCGCCAGGGCATAGACATCGGCCTCCGGACCAACCGGCTCGCTCCGATGTTGTTCTGGTGCGGCAAAGACTGGCGACACTAGTGGCAGCGCCTCCTCAAGACCAACCTCCCCCTCCGCCACCAACGCGATGCCGAAGTCGCTGAGGTAAGCCCGTTCTGCTTCGTCGAACAAGATGTTGGCGGGCTTCACGTCACGATGAACCACGCCGAGGCCGTGCGACGCAGTGAGCGCGGCGGCGATCTGATCAACCAACTCGACGGTTTCGCCGAGCGCAAGCGGTCCCGAATCGAGCCGCCGCTCCAACGATCCGCCGGACATCCAACGCATCACCAGGAAGGCTTGTCCGGGCTCGCGCCAGAAGTCGTACAGAGGAACAACATTGGGGTGTTCGATCGCGGCCACCATCTGCGCTTCGGCTTCAAATCGACGTATGAACTCGGCTCGGTTTGCGAGCTCGGCCCTCACCACCTTCACGGCGACATCGCGACCAAGTGATGCTTGGGTGGCCCGGTGAACTACGGCGAAGGCACCCTCGCCGATCCGCTCCTTTAGCTCGTAGCTTCCGACCGAACGGGAGGTCCGGGTGCTCGGAGCGAGGCTGCCGCTTGCTATCTCTCGATCGAGCTTCACGAGGTCAGGCGAGGGGTCTACGCCAATGTCGTTAACCAGCACCTGCCGGAACTCCTGAAACGCTCGTAACGCCTCGGCCTTTCGTCCGGACTCATAGAGGGCCCGCATCAGCAGCGAGCGAGGCCGCTCGCGCAGCGGCTCGTCGCGGATCATCGCCTCCAACCGCGTGACTGCATTCTCGGGTTGTCCTGCCCTAAGTAGTGTCTCGGCCAATCGCTCGTTGGCGACCCAGTTCAACTCGGTCAGCCGAGCCACCTCGGCCATGGCCCAGGGATCGTCGGCAAACTGGCCGTACGGGCGCCCGGCCCACAAGGCTTGGGCCTCCTGAATTCGATCGAGGGCATCGGTCAAGTCACCGGCATCAGCGAGCCGTTCAGCCGTGGCAACAAGATCTTCGAATTGCTCAATGTCGAGCTCCCGCCGCCCGAGGGCTACTCGGTAGCCCGCCCCGACGGTTTCGATCCGATCACCCTCAGGATCAAGGGCAGTTCTGAGTCGATGCACATAGGTGCGAACGTTGTGCTCGGCTCGCTCAGGTTGCTCATCGTCCGGCCAACAGATCTCGATCAGTTCAGGAACGGAAACAACCTCACCCCGTCGAGCAACAAGAGCTCCAAACAGGCGCCGTTGGGTGGGGCCGCCGAGGGACTTGGGCCCGTCGACGTCCGCCTCAATCCGCCCCAGAACACGAACGTGCATGACGCTCCCCCAGTTGTTATCAGGTGCCATCTTAACACCTTGCGGGCAGCCGTTCGCAGGATGTTCGCTGCCCTGAAACCTCAGTAGTTCAGCGGATTCCCGCTGCTCTCAGCAGCATCGCTTCAGCCGCCAACGGCGACGGTCGATGGCCTGCGAACGCAGGGCGATCGTAGGGCAACGGCGGTGGTTGACGGTTCACGGTATGAGAAGGACCGTACCCATCGTTATCGCCATCCTGACCGTGTTGCCTGCAGCCGCTCAGATGCTCGATCGTCACCCCGCCGCAGAGCAACCAATGGAAGCCGACAGTCCGGTGATTGTCGCCGTCGGCGCCGATTCCGAAGAGATCGAGCGACTAGACAACGCTGTTGCGCTCTTTGACGACAGCGGGCTGAGACTCCCAGATCTCGAGGTCCACTTCCTCGATGACATGGCAGCGTGCCGTGATCACTACGGCCTGTTCCAGGAGGGATACACACCATGGCGGGTTCTAATCTGTAGTGGTGTGCCGTTTGTTCTACCTCATGAACTCGGACACGCCTGGGTCGCCGCAAACCTCACCGACCTCGATCGAGATCAGTATCGCCAAGCCCGTGGCTTCACCAACTGGAACGATCGGAACTCACCATGGAACGAGCGTGCCACCGAGGATGCTGCGTTCATCCTTCAGCAGAATCTCACGGCACAGTACGCATCGAAATCCTCCGCCATGTGGCGTGAGCGGGCCGAAGCCTTTGAGCTTCTTACCGGCCAAATCTCTCCGGTTCGGGCGCTGGACACCTGGGAGACATGAGCACAGCTTCCGCGTACACGACAAGATACCTGTCGAAGGCAGCCCCTAGCTGTGATACGAGGCCGCCCAATCCTGGGCGCTTTCGGTCCAGACGTGATTTTCGGGGTTTATCCCGGAGGTGTCGTCGAGGGTTCCCGCTTTGATGAACACGGAGTCGGGCGCGACCTCTGCCACCGAGTACAACGGCGAACCGCATTGGTTGCAGAAGTATCGGTGAACAGCCTTGCCGCTCTTGTCACCCGTTGTGTCGAACACGCCCACCGAGTCACCCGAGATCTCGAACGATTCGGCCGGCACTCCGACAATTACGGAGAAGGCGGAGCCGGTTTGCTTCTGACAGTCGGTGCAGTGGCAGACGAAGGCCGCTCCTAATTCGGCAGTGCTCTCATATCGAACGGACCCGCAAAGGCATCCGCCTTGGATGGAATCAGACATGATGGCACAGTAGTGCCTGTTCATCTTTCAGCCCAGCTGATTCAACTTACGAGTAGCCGACCGTGTGGTCCGTCAGGGAGACAGAAGATCTCGTAGCCCGTCGAGGCAGCCGTTCCAGCCCATCTCGAACATGTCACGGGCGGGGACTCCGGGAATGCGGATCTGGTTTACCGTCACCCGAGTTCCGGCGTCGATCGGCAGGAACTCGACTTCCACGACACTAGGAGGCACCTCGGCGTCGACTGGCTCAACACCCCACGTGTAGCGAAGACGTTGCGGCGGTTCGATCTCTTCGAATACCCCCGATATCCACATAACGGAACCGTCGGGTAGCGCGTTGGCGATGCGATATGAGCCACCGGCGCGAAGATCGACATGGGCCTCAGGACAGGTGACCCCTCCTCCACCCCACCACCTGACGATCTGGTCGGCCGAGGTCCAGGCCTCAAAAACCCTTTCGGGGGATGCGCCGATGTCTCGGCTTATGTTCAACGACTCCATCGGCGTCATTCGGCCTCACCTTCCAGGAAACTCTGCAGTCCGTCGAGTCGATCGTTCCAGAACTTGGTCTGAGTCTGAATCCATTTGTCAGCCTCGACAAGACGTTCGGGCACCAATCGGCAATACCGCGATTGACCAACTCTCCATTTGTGCACGATCCCGGCGTCCTCGGCGCGTCAAAACTCAAAGCTCGAACTTCTTGACATGTGATCAAAAGGTCACATATAGTCAACAGGCATGGAGCCCGACGATCCCGGAAGCGGCGATGTGTTCAAAGCAATTGCCGATCCAAGTCGGCGGGCGCTGATGGATGCTCTCTTCGAACGCGATGGCCAGTCGGTCAACGAACTGTGTGATGTATTGCCGGACATGTCGCGTTTCGGCGTGATGAAACATCTCACTGTGCTGAATGACGCAAATCTCGTTGTCACCGAAAAGGTCGGCCGTTCGAAGCTCCATTACCTCAACCCAGTGCCCATACAACAGATCCACGACCGTTGGATGGCGAAGTATTCCCAGGCAACGGCAGAGACACTCACCGAGCTGTCCCGCCGCCTTTCCAATCCCGAGATCGGCTAGCTCGAACGCCGACCAAGACAGTCAGCAAAGGACAAACCCATGGCGCCCCAGCACCTCTATCAGATCTTCATCAAGGCCACACCCGACCAGGTATGGCAGGCCATCACCGACCCGGCATTCACGAAGCAGTACTTCTTCCAGACGGCCATCGAGTCGTCATTCGAGCCCGGGAGCGGCCACCGCTACCTTCTACCCAACGGCGAAGAGGCCGCAACCGGTGACATCGAAGTTGTCGAGCCGGGCAAGAAACTCATTCTTACGTGGCAGGCCCTCTACTCAGCCGACCTGGCTGAGGAGCCACCGAGTCGGGTTGAGTGGAGCCTCGCCCCCGCCAATGACGACAACACCGTCACCCGAGTCCAGGTTCGCCACTACGACCTAGGCATGAGCCCCAAGACATGGGCCAACGTGAAGGACGGCTGGGAGGCGATCCTCGACGGCATGAAAACTCTGCTCGAGACCGGCGAACCGCTTGGTCCGGTGGCGGTCCCGGAACCCGAATCGGGTGACGAGGTCGAGCGTCAGTGGCACCGAAGCCTCGGCGTCACCGCCAACAACTCATCCTGGGACATCCTGGTACCGACCGGCGAACACGACGAACCCCAGCTCGATGACGACACCGCATTCGACCTTCTGGGCCGGGCCTACGCCTCTACCTACCACTGGCGCCGGTTCAACGGACCCGAATCGATCAACGCCGCCCGTGGCGCCTGGCTCTGCTCACGGGCTCACGCCGTGGTCGGCGACGGTGACGCTGCGCTGCGCATGGCTCGAATCTGCGCCGAGGTCACCAACGGATGCGGCGACGACGCCGCCGATTTCGACCACTTCTACGCGGCCGAGGCTGAGGCCAGAGCGTTGGCCTGCCTGGGGCGAAGCGACGACGCCCTCGCCGCCTACGACAACGCCGCTGACAAGCTGGCCGCGCTGGCCGACCCGGAGGACCACAAGATCGCCGCCGGCGACCTCAAGTCGGGGCCTTGGTTCGGCCTTACTCGGGCCTGATTCATCGGTCGCGGTTCATGTAGTGACAGTGACCGAGACCTCACCAAGTCCGGGGAATTGAGCCGTCAGTGGTTCGTCGAGAGGGACCGGCGGCGCGCCGGCGCAGCTACCGGTGATCACCCAAGTGCCGGCGGCGATGGGGCGACGTAGTCGTCGTTCGTGGTTGACCGCCCAAAGCAACGACAACCACGGATCGCCCAACACCTCGCTGCCAACACCCTCGGCCACGGGTGCTGCGTCGGGACCAGCGTCGGACGGAGCAAGACGAACCGTGGTCGATGCCAAGTCGTTCCCGTCGACTTCGGGGCCGAGTGACCGAGGCGCACCGAGAACCACGGCGGCTGCCATCGAGTTGTCGGCAACCGTGGACGGGCCCTCCATCCCCAACTGCTGGTCGAAGCGGTTGTCAACGAGCTCCAGGGCAGGCGCCACCGCGTCGACCACCGCCTTGAGACCCTTCAACTCGATCTCACCCCCGTCGCCGTCTATGTCAGCGGAAATCCGAAAGGCGAACTCGCACTCGATCAGCGGCTGATGATGAAAGAGCGACATCGGAATCGATGACCCTGAGGCAAAGATCTGGCCGGCCACCAGGCGACCGCCAATCGGTTCGTCGACGCTCAACATCTGCTGGGTCACGGGCGTGGTGCACCCGACCTTCAGCATCGCCGGGCACCCGACGGCCTCCGGACCTGACTCTGAGACAAGATCAAACAGTGCCAGCTGGATTCGGTAGGCGTCGGCAAACGTCGTTGGTCGCTGATTGGCGGGCAGCTGCGAGATGGTGGAGCCAGCGCTCCGAAGCGTGGCGAGGGTCGCCGCCGCTTGCTTGACCTGATCATCGGACATCGAGCTCACGTTTGTACCACCTACCGGTCGTTCAAGGGGGTGTCGGTGATACCGATGCTAGCTATGCGAGCACAAGACCAACCGCTGCGCCAATCGCGATAAGGGTGACCACCGGGGTGAAATAGGCGTCGTCGGCTCGGGCGAAACCGGTGGCGCGAATCTTCTTGGAAAAGCCGACGTACCGACCATCGCCAACAGCCCGGGCGGCAAAGACTGCCGCACCGAGACCGACCAACAGCCGCACAAGACCTCTCTGCGACGCCAACGCCGTAGGTTCAACGAGGACGGCAGCCAGCAAGGCAGAGAATGCCGCAAGGGCCACCGCAACCGCCAGGGTCGCCCATCGAGGAGGAGACATCACCCGGCGATCGCTGTTGCCGGGAATGACCCGGTCGGCCAGCCACTCTCCCCCGGCGACCCAATAGACATGCAGGGCCGAAGCAGCCAACAAAGCGACGGCCGCGGCCCAGCCGGCCGCTTGAGCAACAGTTGGATCCACTGCGTCGGCTGCAGCAAGGGCGGCGATGCCGCCGACCAGGAAGATTGGCCAGGCCAGGTGGCCACGTAGAGCCACAAAGATCACGATTGACGATGCCAAACACAGAACACCAATTGCCACCAACGCATTAACCCCGAGCGCAATCGCCGCCATTGCAATCCATGCCATGGACGTGAGGTGCCAGGCGAACTGAAGGATTCTGTTTCGAGCCCACAACGGCATTTCATCACCGGCTCGAGGTGAGCCGGCATCACCGCTGAACAGCGGCTGTAAGATCGCGCGCTCACCAAGAACCGAATGGGCAACAGCGAGAATCAAGAGGGCGGCGGCTGCAACCAGCTGCCCGGCTCCGGCTTCAAACATCATGGCTTCACGACCTCCTGGCCACGTTCTGATGGTTCCGAGTCTTCCATACCCTACCGTATGGTGGCCTCTACTGTACGGTACCGTATGGTGGGCCTATGGTCAAGGAAAACCCCGGTGGACGGTTAACGCGAGAACAGTGGACACTGGCGGCGCTCCACGCGCTCGCCCGTGGCGGCCACGATGCCTTGCGGGTGGAGCCGTTGGCGAAGTCGCTCGGTGTCACGAAGGGGAGCTTTTACTGGCATTTCGACGATCGCCAGGCTCTACATCAAGCCGTCATGGAGGCATGGGAACACCTGGCCACCGAACAGATCATCAAGGAGGTTGACGCGTCAGGCGCCGAGAGCGCCGAGGATCGGCTTCGAACGCTGGCCCACCTGGTGTTCAGAGGCGATCCTGCAGGTGACGCCATCGAGCCGGCGATTCGAGTTTGGGCCCGAACCGATCCGGCAGTCGCCGAAGCCGCCGGCCGGGTTGACCAACGACGGCTTGACTACGTGAGCGCTCTCTTACGCGACGCCGGCCTCGAGCCTGAACTTGCCTCGCAACGAGCGCACACGCTGTATCGAACGTTGATCGGCGAGTTCGTCTGGAGAACATCGGGAGGCCCCACCATCACCGCTGCGGAACTCGACGACCTCGCCGACCTGCTGTCGCGGCGACCCTGAGATCGGTCAGACCACGTCGTCTGTGGCATCAAACGCAACCGCAGCCAGTTCGGTTGATCCAACCTCATATCGAGAGCCAGCGGCCACATCGAACGGTGCGGCCAGTCCTCCGGTAAAGACAATCTGACCCGCTTCCAGGTGTTGGCCCTCGCTGCTCAACGCCGCAACAAGCCATGCCACGGCCTCGGCCGGCGAGCCCATGGCGGCCGATCCCGAGCCCTCACGACGCTCCCCGCCGTCGCTGAAGACAATCTCGATGTCCGCCGGATTTCTGCGATCTAGCATCGTGAACTCCCCGAACGCAATCGCCTCGGAAGATGAATTGTCGGCGGTGTTGTCCAACCACAGGAAGCCGAAGTCCACAAAGCGCGGATGTACTACCTCCAGACCCAACGCCCAACCATCGGCTGCTCTCAACACGTCGTCAGCGGTCACGTCGACACCCGACAGCGGGCGCCCACACCGATACACGATCTCCGGCTCGATCTTCGGATGCCGCAAGCTGCCGATGTCGAACGACAATCCGATCCGTTGATGCGCCCACAGGGTGCCCCAGTTCGGCTGTTGGATACCGAGCGAGCGCCGCATCACTTCCGACGTCCATCCGAGCTTGTATCCGATCTGCACACAGCCAGCGGCCCGGCGAAGCTCGTCGACGGTGACGGCCACAGCCCGGGCGTCGTCCCACGTCAGGCCCGGATAGCGCTCGGTGGGCAACTCCACGTACCGGCCCGATTGCTCCGCGGCCCAAAGTTCGGAGGCCAATCCGATCTGCTCGGACATACTGAGCGACATCGCCATGTTTGGTGTCAGATGCTCGACAAGCCGAGCCGGCGTCCCACATCGGCCCAGGCTTCATCGGCATTGGCGATGTCAAACCAAACGGCGTTCAGGCCAAAGTCGGCTGCGCCTTCCACGTTTAACGGCTGATCGTCGACAAACAGCACTCGATCCGGAGCGGTGTCGACAATCCCCACTGCTCGGTCGAACGCCCGCGGATCGGGTTTCAAGATTTTGGTGTCGGAGCAGTCGATCAGATGATCGATGTTCTGCAGGAATCCGATGCCGTGCTCCCATTCCCGGCCGTGAAAGTCACGAAGGTCGTTGGTGAGAACCGAGACCTGATACCCGGCCGCACTGGCGGCTTTCGCCACGCGAACTGCGTCGTCGCGAATCAGCTCATCGGTCGGCGGATTGTAGATCAGATCCATGTAGTCCCGAAGGGAGAGCGCCCTCCCAGCCGCTTCACCGATCTCCGACGCTCGCCGGTGCCAATACTCTCGCTCGGTTAGCTCTCCGGCCACCATCGACGTCCACAGCGGATCGGTCGTCGGATCGAGTGGCCCCACCCATCCAAGGGAACCGGCTTTAAGACCCAGCTTCTTTTCGGTTTTTTGGTGTAGTTCCACAGGGTTGAGCAGACAGACACCGCCGAAGTCGAGCAATAACACGTCGATGTCGGGGTTGGGAGTCTCCATCTGTGTCATACGTCGACCAATCCTCCTCGGTAGCCAAGCCGGTGGGACGCCAGACCGGTCGCTCTCATTACCGCCTGGGCCAGCTGCGTTCGGATTGGGTCCATCCGTTCGGCCGGACCGGCCACACTCATCGCCGCGATGGTGGTGCCGGTAGCGTCCCGGATCGGCGCTGCGGCCGAGACAACACCCACCTCCGACTCGTGCCGATTCTCGGCGTAACCCTGCTGCCTGATGAGATCAAGCTCGGCTCGCAGCTTCGTGACAGAAGTGATGGTGTACGAGGTTTGTTTGGTCAACTCGAGATCAGCCATAAGCCGCTCTCGCTGATCCAACGGCAAATTGGCGAGCAGGATCTTTCCCGTCGCATTGCAGTGAATCTCCACCCGACGGCCGAGGTCGGTGAACATCCGCAACGTGTTGGGGCTGTCGAGCCGCTCGATGTAGACGACCTGACTCCCGTCGAGCACGCCGACCTGGACCGTCTCCCCCGTACGGTTTCGAAGTTCCGTCATGGGCAACAACACGGCTTCGTGGAGATCCCACTGGGTTGGCACCGCCGCGGCCAAGTCGTACATCGCCAGCCCAAGACGGTAACGTCCGGTCTCCGGGTCCTGCTCAAGCATCCCCTCGTCGGTCAGCGTGGCGAGGATGCGATGGACCGACGACTTGGACAGGCCCGTCTTCCTCGACAGCTCGCTAACCCCCCACGTCGGATGAGCCGAGGTGAAGGCCTTGATCAAACGGACGGCGTTGGTAACCGACGTCAGGCGATTGCCGGACATGGAGCAACTCTAGCCAAGCACTGCCACGCGAGCGTTCCGCCATGCGGAATACTTTCCCACCAAGCGAGACGGCTGATGTAGCGTCGGTCACATGGGGATCCTTCGTGTGGCTCATGTCGATATCACCGCTCCCGACCTTGAGCTGGCCGCCGCCTACTACACGCAGGTCATGGGCCTGGAGATCACCGAGCGAACCGACGACCGGATCTTCTTCAAGTGTTTCGACGAACGAGACCACCACTGTCTCGCCATCCGCCACGACACTCGGGTTGGGATCGACCGCTTTGCCTTCCGGGTGGAACACGAAGACGATCTCGACGTGTTCGAGTCCCGTATCGAAGCCGCCGGCCATCCCGTACGCCGTGTGGCCAAGGGTGAGGAGATTGGCCAGGGAGAGTCGATCCGGTTCGACATTCCGTCGGGCCACGAGATGGAGCTGGTTTTCGACGTTGAGAAGGTCGGCAGCCGGTTCCCGTTGGTCAACCCGCCGCCCATCGTCGACGGTTTGGTCGGAATAGCGCCACCTCGGCTCGACCACCTACTCGTGCACGCCGAGGAAGTCCCTGTTGTGGCCCGCTTCTTCCAGGAGGTGTTGGACTTTCGCCTCACCGAGCAGCTTCTCGACGGGGGCGGCCACCAGGTGATCGCCTTCCTCGAACGCTCGGCCAAACCCCACGACATCGCCTTCGTGCAAGGCCCCAACGGCGCTCTCCACCACTTCTCATTCTGGCTCGACGACTGGGACCACGTGCGCCGAGCCGCCGACATCTTGGCCTACAACGGGATCACGATCGACGTCGGCCCCACCCGCCACGGGCTGACCAGAGGCAACACGATTTACTTCTTCGACCCGATGGGCACCCGCAACGAGGTCTTCACCGGGGGCTATCGCCCCGACCCCGACTTCCCCACAATCACGTGGACCGACGACAACGCCGGCCGAGCCGTCTTCTACTACGAAGGCGTGCTCAATCAGCGGTTCGCCACCGTGCACACCTAGGCCATTCTCAAACCGGAGCGCCCTGAATCAATGATCATCCCGAGCAAACGATCCTCGACCAAAAGCGAGATTCGATGAGCGACGGCATTCTTCGTTTGTCCCACGCCGAGGTTCGAGTGCCGGATCTTGAACTGGCGGTCGCCTACTACGTCGAGGTCGTGGGTTTGGTCGAAACCGGACGAACAAGCGACAAGGTCTACCTCAAGGGTTGGGATGAGCATCAGCACCATTCACTGATTCTCGCCGACGCCCCCACCTATGGCCTGAACGGTCTCGGCTTTAAGGTCATGCAGCTGTCCGAGCTGGAGCGCCTGGCCGAGCGAGTGGAGGATGCAGGCATAGCCGTGACCCGGCACGAACCAGGCGACACCGATGTCGCGTCGGGCCACGTTGCCCGGTTCACCGGTCCGAGCGGACACGTGATCGAGCTTGAGTGCGGGCAAGGACAGGTAGGGAACGGCTTGCCGCTGATCAATCCCCCACCTCGGCCCGACAATCTCATCGGCATGCATCCACCTCGGGTCGATCACATCTTCCTGCTGTGCGAGGATGTCGACGACGTGACCCGGTTCTTCCAGGATGTGCTTGAATTTCGTCTGACCGAGCAAATCGTGGCCGACGACGGCCACCAACTCGCCACGTTTCTTGAGCGGAGTCACACGCCGCACGACATTGCTTTCTTGACCGGGCCAAATGGTGGCTTCCACCACATCGCCTATTGGGTTGACGAATGGAGCGACCTCAAGAACGCTGCCGATACCTGCGCCCACCACGGGGTCACCATCGACGCCGGTCCTACCCGCCACGGCGCCACCCGCGGCTGCGGGCTGTACTTCTTCGACCCGGCGGGCAATCGCAACGAGGTCTTCACCGGTGGGTACTGGTTTGACCCCGATGACGAGCCGACGACTTGGACCGAGGCCGAGATGGGTCGGGCGATCTTCACCTACAAGGGCCAGGTTGACCAGAGATTCATGACGGTGCACTCATGAGCGACGAAACCAGGCCAGACAGCAATGGTGGCGGGACTGAGGAATCCGGACGTCAGCAATCCACCGATCGTTTTCAGGCTCCGCTCTACCTTGCGCGGTATCGGGAGCGCCAAAACGGCAATGGCCAGTCGACCGAGACGGACACATCCGGCGAGACTCACGGGGATACAGCCGACGATTCGGCGCCGCTGTATCTCAAGAGGTTCCGGGACCGCACTGCCAACCGTTCATCGGAGGCCACCGACGCCCCGCTCTGGCAACGAGCCGACCTCAGCGTGCAGCAGGCGCTGACCGAGGACAACCGCAACAAGGAAATCTCCGCCCCACCCGAAGCGCACCGCCAGGTGACCAACGACGTGTACCTGATCCGACACGGCGAGACCCAGGGTTACTCAACCGATTCCGGATTGACCCCCCAAGGAGCGTGGCAGGCCCACAGCTACGGCCGCACGATGGCTCGACGGGTGAAATCGGGCGAAACCGTTGTGTTACGTCACGCGCCGACCAATCGGGCCCGAGAGACAGCCGAACAGATCCACCGGGGACTGTCCGACGGTCTACAGCAGTACGAGAAGTCAATCACGATCGTGGAACCGGAACCGATGAACGAGTTCCGTAACTTCCAGTTCGTGGCGCCCGACGGCCTCAAGGATGTGACGGCGGCGTTCCGCGAGTATCACGCGTTGCTGGAACAGTTCGAGCGCTCGGCCACACGAGACCGCCCGTTGTGGTTGGTGGAAATGGACCGGTTCTGGCGTACTCAACAGGGTGGAGGCGATCCGATCCAGCATTGGCTCACCACCCCGCTCATCCACTTCGAGCCGCCGGCGATGTGTGTACGTCGATTCTGGGCCGGCATCAACTCCTTGTCCGAAGAGTATCCAGGGGCCCGGCTTGCTGTGGCCACACATTCCGGCTGTATCCGAGCCGTTGCCGTTTCGGCCCTCGGGTACGACCCTGGTGAGCCGTACAACATCGAGCACGTGCGTATCAAACTGCTGGCTGATCGCAACAACACCCGGGGAGGCCAGGACGCCACCGTGGCCTACCGCAATCGGGTGCAGGAAATCAAAGTTCCGAACATCGCCCATCTTCCCCAATGGCAGGTGCACGACGACTGGTCAGGATTCCCCGACCCCGCGGCCCAAACCGGATCGCTGAAATCAGGATGAGGAGGAACTCGTGTGCGAAGCCTGCCCCATCATCGACTGGGCCCAAGAACTACCGACTATCCGTTCCTTCACCGCGAGAAAGGTCAACGCTGAAATGACCGATCACATCGTCTGGTTCGACCGCTACGAGACCGAACACAAACCCTTTGTTGGCGGCAAGAACGCCAGCCTGGGTGAGATGATGCGAGCCGAGCTGCCGGTGCCTCCGGGCTTCGCCGTCACCACCAATGCCTACGAACGGATCTGGACCGACAAGGCGCTGGTCGACGACATCAACGGGCTGCTCCGCACCATCGATCACGACGACTTCGCCGCCAACCGTGAGGCGTCACTGAAGATCCGGGCTCGGATCGAGGAAGCCCCGGTGCCCGATGACGTGGTCAACGACGTGAGCGAGGCCTACGAAGCACTTTGCCGTCACTGCGACGTCGACAATCTGCCGGTGGCGGTGCGATCGTCGGCCACCGCCGAGGACCTTCCCGACGCCTCGTTCGCCGGGCAGCAAGACACCTACTTGTGGATCACCTCCGCCGATGATGTCGTCGAACACGTTCGACGGTGCTGGTCGTCGCTGTTCACTGACCGGGCCATCGCCTACCGCCACCAGATGGGATATCTCCATCAGGCCATCGCCATGTCGGTTGGGATTCAGAAGATGGTGGATCCCATCGCCTCCGGTGTGGCGTTCACCTTGAACCCGACGAACGGTGACCGCTCACAAGTAGCCGTGGACGCTTCGTGGGGTCTGGGCGAGGCCGTGGTGTCGGGAGAAGTAACGCCCGACAATTTCCTCATCGACAAGGTCCTGCGTGAAGTGATCAGTCGGGAGATCTCCGACAAACACATCGAGTACCGGCTCACCGACGGCGGCACCGTGGAAAAGGTTGAGGTCGCCGAAGAGCGACGCAAGACTCCGTCGGTCTCCGACGAGGATCTGGTGGCCATCGCCATCCTGGCCCGACGGGCCGAGAAACATTACGGCTGCCCGCAGGATGTCGAGTGGGCCGTCGATCGTCATTTACCGAGTGGCGAGAACGTGGTGATGCTGCAATCTCGGCCGGAGACGGTGTGGTCACAGAAACCGAAGACACCGATCTCGGGATCGGCCAGTACCGGCATCTCGTCGATCGTGTCGACGCTACTGTCGCCAATGCATAACAAGAAGTCCGAAGAGTAAACCAGTCAACAATCCAGAGATACCAACATCATTTTCAGGGGGATGTCATCCATGTCAGAAAAGCGTTTTCCGAGTCCGTTCACCGTTGAAGGCCCCGAGGGGGTTGAAGGTTGGGAGGACTTGTATCGATATTCGTCAACCTTCAGCGAGGGACGCCGAGAGTACGAAGACGATCGATTCTGGTTCTGGGACTCAATGCACTGGGGCCACGCTCTGACCCCGTGGGACGCAACGTTCTTTGAGGCCGGGATCGCGACGCTCAGCCAAATGAACAGCCGTCACTACCGCATTCCTCCGGCCGACGGCATCGACTACCGCATATTGTACGGCTACGCCTATCTATCACCGGTCGGCGTCGACCCGGAGAAGATCGAACCCCGTGTTCCGCAGTTCATGGAGCGGGCGGGACACTACTTCATGAACTGGGACAGCCTCTACAACGACTGGCTGGTCAAGGTGCGGGCGACCATCGATGAAGTTGAAGCCATCGATTTCAGCCCGCTGCCGGAAATGGAGGACCTGCCCATCATCACCGACGGCATCGCCCTCGGCTCCGGCTATCGACTGCAAAAGCAGTACCACACGTTCAAGGATCTGATTCTCAAGATTTGGCAATACCACTTCGAGTTTCTGAACCTGGGCTACGCCGCGTACCTCGACTACTTCGGCTTCTGCAAGCAGGCGTTCCCGTCGATCCCCGACCTCGGTATCGCCAAGATGGTTGCCGGTGTTGAAGTCGACCTTTTCCGTCCCAACGAGGAGCTCAAGGTTCTTGCGCAAAAGGCTGTCGACCTCGGCTTGGCCGATGCATTCAACGATCCGGCCAATGTCACGATCAGCCGGGAAGAAGGTGGAGCCGCCGCCGAATGGTGGGCCGCCTACGACGAAGCCAGCGACCCATGGTTCAACTTCACCTCGGGCAACGGTTTCTATCACTTCGACAAAACCTGGCGGGACTATCCCGAGATCCCGATGGCGTTTATCCGGGACTACATTGCCAAGATCAACGACGGCGTCGATATCACCCGTCCGCTTGACGAGATCCGAGCCGAGCGCGACCGAATCGTGTCGGAGTATCGCGACCTGCTCGACACCGATGAGGATCGACAAGCCTTCGACGAGAAGCTCGGCCTGGCCCGAGTGGTGTTCCCCTACGTGGAGAACCACAACTTCTACATCGAGCACTGGACCATGTCGGTGGTATGGCGCAAGATCAAGGAGCTGGGCGCGACGCTGGCGAAAGAGGGGTTGTTGGCGGCCAACGACGACCTCATGTACATCCGGCCCGACGAAGTCGACGAGGTGCTGTGGGACTACTACTCAAGCTGGGCCGTCAACGCTCCGTCGGCGACCGCATCGCACTGGGGGCCCAAGATTGCCCGCCGCCGGGAGATTCATCAAAAGCTTGTGGAATGGAATGCCCCGAAGGCACTCGGTGAACCACCGGAGGTAGTCACCGAGCCGTTCACCATCATGTTGTGGGGTATCACGAGCGAGTCGGTGGCCGGCTGGCTTGGCCAAGACGATGACAGCGGTGCCCTAAGCGGCATGGCTGCTTCGCCGGGCGTTGTTGACGGCAAGGCCCGTCTTGTTTTCGGGCCGGAAGACGTCGACACGATTGAGGAGGGCGAGATCATGGTGGCGCCGATCACGGCCCCAAGCTGGGCCCCGGCCTTCCCAAAGATTCGAGCTTGCGTCACCGACATCGGCGGGATGATGAGTCACGCCGCCATCGTCTGTCGTGAATATGCCGTTCCTGCCGTGACCGGCACCGGGTTTGCCACATCGCAGATCAAGACCGGTCAAATGATCCGTGTCGACGGATCGGCGGGCACGGTCACCATCATCGACGAGTAAACAGCCGATCCATCCGACGAACACCGCCCACAAACTCTGGGACCAAGAACCGAGGAGCACCAATGCTTACCCAAGAGCAAAACGATGAGCTAACCCAGGTTGGCCCTGGCACGCCCATGGGGGCCGTGCTGCGCCACTATTGGTATCCCGTTGCCATCGCCCGGGAACTTGAGGAGTTCCCGGTCAAAAAGGCTCGGCTACTGGGAGAGAACTGGGCGGTGTTCAGAACCGGATCAGGCTCCGAGAAGAGTTATGGCATCGTTGCCGAGCGGTGCCCTCACCGCGGCGCATCGATGGTCTACGGGATCGTGGAAGACGACGGCCTACGATGCGGTTATCACGGCTGGAAGTTCGACACCGACGGTAAGTGTGTCGAGATCTTGGCCGAGCCCGACTCGTCACCGAAGTTCCGCGAGGGCTGTGCCATCAAGTCGGGTGAGGCCCAGGAGCTGGGTGGCTTGATCTGGGCCTACGTCGGTGACGGGCCGGCCCCTGAGCTGCCCCGGTATGAGGCGTACGTAATGGACGGGGTGCGCGATATCGGCCATTCGATGCTTCCCTGCAATTGGCTCCAGATCATGGAGAACGCCGTCGACCCGTACCACGTCGAGGCCCTGCACGGAAACTACTTCGAGTTCATCGCCGCTCAGCAGGGCACCCCGATGCCGGGCTCGTTCGGGGGCAACAAACACGAGAAGGTGGCGTTCGATCCGTTTGAGCACGGCATCATCAAGCGTCGCCTTCTGGTGGGCCAGAGCGAGGAGGACGACGACTGGAAGATCGGTCATCCGCTGGTGTTCCCCTACAAGATGTGGGTCGGTGGCAACGGTGTTTTCCAGATGCAGATTCGGGTGCCGGTTGACGACACCCACACCTGGATGTTGTTCTACACCGTTCACGCCCCTGAGGGGGCCGAACTCAGCGACGATCTTCCCTGCGTTGACTATGAATACGAATGGATCACCGACAAGGGTGAGTTCATCGTCGATTACATCGAAGGCCAGGACATCATGGCCTGGGTCACCCAAGGCGAGATCGCCGATCGAGTCAACGAAAAGCTGACCAAAAGCGACGTTGGTGTCGTGGCCTGCCGGCGAATGTTCCGCGAGGCGATCGAGTCGGTTCGCAACGGAGAGGATCCCATCGCCGTTGTGCGCGAGCCACACGACGTCATCAAGTTGCCCTTGGAGCGATCGAAGTTCGGGCGAGGGGCCGAGTTCGCCACCGAATGGATCGACAACGGTTCCATGCGATACAGCCCTCAGGCCGAAGCAATGAAGAAGATCCACCTCGACGCCGAGGCCGCCCGCCAATCTTTGAACGAGTCCTAGTCCGAACGGAGACATATGACCGGAATCGACCACGCTCATTGGGCGGCCTACTTGGCTGCCGGCGTTGACGAGCGTCGCGAGCTGGAAGCCATAACCAAACAAGTTGATGAGCTGTCGATCGACGACGCCTACGCGATCCAAGCCGCGCTGCTCGAATTGCAGCTCGGCCGCGGCGACTCGTTGGCCGGGGCCAAACTCGGACTCACGTCGGAGGCGAAGCAGCAGCAGATGGGGGTCAGCGAGCCCGTGTACGGCTGGATCCCGGCCGGATCCGTGGTAGCCAACGGCGGTCAGGTCGACCTGACGGAACTGATCCATCCCCGCTGCGAACCGGAGTTGGTGTTTGTGTTGGCCGAGGACCTGGGCGGTCCCGGTGTAACCGCCGCCGATGTGCTCGACGCCACCGAAAAAATCGTCGGCGGTATCGAGATCATCGACTCCCGCTATGAGGCGTTCTCCTTCACCCTTCCCGACGTGATCGCCGACAACACGTCGGCCGCTCGGGTTGTGCTGGGATCCGACGGCATTGGACCTCACGATCACGATGCCGCCGCGATTGAATGCTGGTTCGATATCAACGGTGTCGAATCCGGAGCGGCCACCGGCGCCGCCTTGCTTGGAAGCCCAGCGGCCTGCGTGGCCCACCTGGCAAACCACGTCGGCAAAGCGGGCTTGAAACTCGAGGCTGGTTGGAGCATCCTTGCCGGAGCCGTGACCGACGCCAAACCGTTCAGCACAGGCACCGCGGTGACAGCCAGGTACTCGGTGCTCGGTTCCGTTTCCGTCACCGCCGTTTAGAAGGAGAGTTCGATGCCTCTTGTCAATGTTCACATGGCCGAGGGCCGATCCCAGGATGAGAAGACGGCACTGATGACGGCGATCACCGATGCCGTCGTCAGCGAACTGGGCGCTTCCCGCGAGACCGTTCGAGTGTGGATCACCGAAGTGCCGGATACCGACTACATGGCCGGGGGTGAGTTGCTCTCGGCAAAGAAGGCCCGACTGGCCGCAGCTCGGGATCAGGGAGACGCCGATGGCTGATCAGGCCCGTATCGAGGAAGCCGCCTTGGCGCTCCGTAAGGCCGCCGAGTCGGGTCAGGTTATCGACCCGATCCGAAACATCGTCGGCACCGACTCCGACATCGACGTCGGCTACGCCATTCAAGATCTCAACACCGAAGCCGACATCGCCGCCGGGCGGCGAATCTGCGGCCGCAAGATCGGTGTCACGGCTCAAGCCGTGATGGACATGATCGGCGTCGACCAGCCCGACTTCGGCACCTTGTTCGCCGACATGGAGTTCGGCGACGGTGTGCCGATCCCGTCGGAGCGGCTCATTCAGCCCAGGGCCGAAGCGGAGGTTGCCCTGGTGCTAGAGCACGACCTCGACAAAGGGGAACACTCCTTCAACGACATCATTTGGGCCACCGCCTACGCGCTGCCGTCGATCGAGGTCGTCGACTCCCGCATCGCCGACTGGGACATCAGCATCGTCGACACCGTGGCCGACAACGCGAGCTGCGGGCTCTACGTGCTTGGTGGCCGCCCGGTCGGGCTCGACAAGATCGATCTGCGAACTGTGCCCATGGTGATGAACGTCAACGGCGAGGAAGCAACCACCGGTGTAGGCGCAGCGTGTCTCCATCACCCACTCAACTCGGCCCGATGGTTGGCCGACACGCTGTCGGCCCGCGGTATCCCGCTACGAGCCGGTGATGTGGTTATGACCGGCTCGCTGGGAGCGATGAAACCCATTGCGGCCGGCGATTCGGTGGACGCCGACTTCGGCCCGTTGGGCACGGTGACCACCTATCTTGAACCGGCGTCCCGTTAGGAGATCACGTGACTACCACGAAGGCCAGCGCTGCGATCGTCGGATCGGGCAACATCGGCACCGACCTGATGTACAAGTTGCTTCGGTCCGAACACATCGAACCTCGCTACATGATCGGCATCGACCCCAACTCCGAAGGGCTGAAGTTGGCCGCCCAACACGGGCTCGAAGCGTCCCCCGAGGGTGTCGATTGGCTGTTGTCGCAGTCGGAGCTGCCCCAGTTGGTGTTTGAGGCCACATCGGCCTACGTACATGTCCGCAACGCGCCACGATACGCCGAAGCCGGGATCCGAGCGATTGATCTCACACCGGCGGCTCGGGGCCCGTTTGTGGTGCCACCAGCCAACCTCACGGAACACCTTGGCAAGATGAACGTCAACATGGTCACGTGTGGCGGCCAGGCCACGATTCCAATGGTTCATGCCGTGTCTCGTGTCGTCGACGTCGACTACGCCGAAATCGTGGCCACGGTGGCGTCGAAGTCGGCCGGACCCGGCACCCGTCAGAACATCGATGAGTTCACCCGCACCACCTCACGGGCGGTGGAGGAACTTGGCGGCGCAACGAGAGGCAAGGCCATCATCATTCTGAACCCGGCCGAGCCGCCGCTGATCATGCGTGACACCATCTTCTGCTCAATCCCGGCCGATGCCGACACCGACAAGATCGCGTCATCGATCGCCGAGGTGGCTGCTCAGGTACAGGAGTACGTTCCCGGTTACCGGCTCACCGCGGAGCCGCAGTTCGATCCACCCGGCCCGGGCCAGACCACCGGTAGGGTCGCCATCTTCATCGAGGTTGAGGGGGCGGGCGATTACCTTCCGCCGTACTCCGGCAACCTCGACATCATGACCGCAGCCGCCACCAAGGTGGGCGAAGAGATCGCCCAGAGCCTGTAACCGATGGAGACCCCGATGGCAACCAACACGTCACTCCCCCGCACCTACTCCGACTCGCTGGATATTCGGATCACCGACACCTGCCTTCGGGATGGTTCCCACGCCAAACGTCATCAGTTCACAGAAGAGCATGTGCGTTCCATCGTTGCCGCTCTCGACGAAGCCGGAATGCCGGTGATCGAGGTTACCCACGGTGATGGGCTGGGCGGATCGTCGTACAACTACGGCCACTCACTGGTCGACGAGCGAGTGCTCATGAAGACAGCGGTCGACACGGCCAAGCAGGCGAAGATTGCCGCGCTGATGTTGCCCGGACTCGGCACCAAGGATGACATCAAGGCCATTCACGACATCGGCGTGTCGATTTGTCGGGTGGCCACCCATTGCACCGAGGCCGACATTTCGGAGCAGCACTTCACGTTGGCGCGAGAGATCGGTCTTGAAACCGTTGGTTTCCTGATGATGGCCCACACCTCCAGTCCCGAGGATCTCGCCAAGCAGGCCAGGATCATGGCCGACGCCGGCTGCCAGTGTGTCTATGTGGTCGACTCGGCCGGGGCCATGATTCTGGAAGATGCGTCCGACCGGGTTGCCGCCGTGGTGGCTGAACTTGGCGATGATGCTCAGGTCGGATTCCACGGTCACGAGAACCTATCACTCTCCCTCGCCAATACGATCGCCGCCGTGAGGGCCGGGGCCGTCCAGGTCGACGGCTCAACTCGGCGGTTCGGCGCCGGATCCGGCAACACCAGCTGCGAGGCCATGGCCGCTGTGTTCGAACGGCTTGACATCACCACCGGTCTCGACGTGCTCAAGATGATTGACGCGGCAGAAGACGTTGTGCGGCCGGTAATGGACGAGGAGTGTGTACTCGACCGGATGTCGCTGATCATGGGCTATGCCGGTGTGTACTCAAGCTTCCTGAAACACGCCTACCGAGCGGCTGAGCGCTACGGCGTGTCCGGCGCCGACATCTTGATGGAATGTGGCAAGCAAAAACTCGTCGGCGGCCAGGAAGATCAGATCATTCAGATAGCCGCCGATCTCGCCGCCCGGTAGACAAACGAGTCCACCCTCGCCCGAAACGCGACGATGGGACCGACTCAAAGCCGGTCCCATCATCTTTTGGTACCTGGGGGGCTTGGTACCTCAGCCCGCGCGTTCGAGCTGTGCTAGTTCAAGGTGAACCGAACTTGGAGGAGCCTCAGGCCATCGTTGGTGTACTCCCAGAACTCACCCTCCAACCGATCGTCAAAGAGAGGGATCGTCACGATCTCGGTGCCGATGATATTGCCGTCGGCGTCGTAGATGAAGATCTCGAAGGAGATGGTAAGCAGCTCCTGGGTTACGTCGCCCCAGTCCGACTTGCCCCGCTTGCGTTCGAGGTTGACCTCGAATTCCTCTAGCGTGCAGTAGGCATCAGGGTCGAGAACGGATTTGCGATTGCGTCCGGTCAGAGCATCCTCGATGTTGCCGTCAAGGAGATCGGCGCAGGTGGAGATGTTGACCTTGCCGCCCGGAGTTCCAAGGGGCCGAACCGAAACGGTGTAGGTTCCGTCGAGCACACCGTCACCATCGACATCGGGGTCCGGAAGGGCGAACACCGCCGGGCTCCGCTTTGTGGCGTTGCCATCGAGAACCTCGAAGTCACCTTCGACGAGTTCGATCTTCGACGGACCGTTGAGGTCGACGAAGATGGTGCGGCGCTTGCTGTCGGTCATGTCGGCATGCTTGCCGTTGTCTACGCCGATGATGTTCAGCAGGTAGTCGGGGTGGGGGTTCTGGCTGGCTGCTGTAGCCGTCAGTCCGCCAGTGGCCAGCAGGGTGGCCAGGAGTCCGACAACTACAGTGACGGCGGCCAGAATTCGAGTTGATGGTCTACGACTCATCGTTCTCCTTACGTTGCCCATAAATGGGAAGTTGGTGGTTATGCAAGTGCCCGCCGATTGCCCGAGTGTTGGTTCGGACTCCGCTCGGAACGCACCAATCACCTCAGGCAACGAGACCGTAACATTCCGACAGAACTCACTCAATGGAGGTTGGTCCAACCCTGCGCATAGGTTTGCTAAAGAATCAGTTAACCCGTCAAATTCGCCCGATTGGCCTGGGTGCATTCACCCAAATAGCAGCGCAATTGCGGTTCAGAATTGAACACAATTGTGGCATCCAAGGAATCGCTCGGTTTTACCGAGACCGCAGACGCTCGAGATAACGATCGGCGGCCGCCCTCGACTCCGGGTCGTAGAGAGCCGCCACCAGGCTGTCGGCATCGTTCCAGTTTCGGCCGGCATTCGACATCGATTCGGCTACAGCGTTGACGTGCCGCTTAGTCGCTTGCAACGTCAGAGCCGACTTGGCGCACAGTTCCTCGGCCAGCTCCTCAACCTGGCTCATCACTTCGTCGGCTGGAACCACCCGGTTGAGAAACCCGGCAGCGAACGCCTCATCGGCTCCAAAGGGCCGACAGGTCATTACCAGCTCTTTGGTCAATGCCGGACCAATCTCCCTGACCAAGCGAGGGATGCCGCCCCAGGCAAGTGGGATACCCAGGTCGACTTCGGGGATCGAGAACCGAGTGTCATCGGCCGCAATACGAAGATCGCAGCCACCGGCCAGCACCAGCCCTCCCCCGACGCAGTGGCCCCAGATGGCGGCAATAGTTACCGCCCGTAGCCGCTCAAGCGACTCGGCCATAAGGCGACCGGCGTCGGCCGCCTCCCTCGGCGTGAGCCCCTGGTTGGCCGAAGCCGATCCGAAGAAGGTCACGTCGGCACCGGCTGAGAACGCCCGACCTCGTCCGGAAACGATCACCACCTTGAGGCCATCGTGTTTGTCGAGTTGGGTAAAGGCGTCGACCAGTTCAAGCAATGTCGTTGTACTCAGCGGATTCAACTTGTCGGGGCGGTTCAGCGTGACACGGCCGACCGCTCCATCGACAGCAACATCTATCGTTTCGAACGCACCGATCGACATCGAGTCCTCATTTCCATTGGGTACCAACAATTCGATTGCCGGCCTGGTCGGCCGAAGCGATCATAGAGGGCGAGCTACGACGGAGCGAAATGCCCTTGCCCGAAAACGGACACGATGAGACCCAGCCATGACCAACAGTGAAACCGAAACTGCTGGAGCTGTACGCACGGCGGCCGAATCCATCGCCACGGATGGATGGGCCAAGCTCACCGGAGTTCTTCAGCTCCAGGAGGTGGAGACCATCATCGCCGGCTGCGAAGCAGCGCTGATCGGTGTCGGCGACAACATGCGAGTGGGAGACAAACCACATGCCGGAACCCGGCGGCTGGTTGGAGCGAACGAACGTGTTCCCCAACTCCGAAACCTGCTGGCCCATCCGACCATTTCCGGGCTCGTCAACGAAGTGCTGGGACCCGGCGCCCGCTGCCACGAGTTCACGTACCGTAGCCCTGGCCCTGGTTTCGGCGCCCAGAAACTTCACGCCGATGACGTTCCGCTCACCGACTGTTCTGTTACCACGGGCCTGACAGCCATTGTGCCTTTGGTGGCTTTCACCTCCGACAACGGATCGACGAAAGTGTTACCCGGCAGCCACCGCCGTGCCGACCTTCAACGACTAAGCGGCAATCTGGACAGCCATGTCGATGAGATCCGCCTTCTTGGCGACGCCGGTGACGTCTTCATCTTCTCCCGAAACCTGCTGCACTCCGGCACCAGAAACAACTCGGACGCGCCCCGTCCGGCACTCCAGATCTGTTGGAGCTAGCAGTGGCAGATCAGCCGACGTAGGCCCGTTTGGCCACTTCCTCCAGCATGACCTCGGTGGCCCCTCCGCCGATCGGGAGGATGCGGGCGTCGCGATACATCCGCTCGACCGGAGTCTCGCGCATGTACCCCATGCCTCCGTGAAACTGCACGCAGTCGTACATCACCTGGTTGATAACTTCGCAGCCAAAGGCCTTGACCCCTGACATTTCCTTCACGTTGTCGCCGCCCTGCTCCCCCACCCAGGCGGCGTGATACATCGAAGCTCGCACCGCATCGATTCGAGCTTGGTTCATTGCCATTCGCTGACGGATTGCGCCCAAGTCGTACAGATGGCCGCCGAAAGCTTTGCGTTCCTGGGTATAGGCGAGGGTTTGGTCGATGGCCGCCTGTGCGGCTCCGACACCCATCCCGACCAGCACCATCCGCTCGTTCTGGAAGTTCTTCATCGTCTCGTAGAAGCCGCGGTGCACGGTGCCAAGCACTTGGTCGTCGGGCACCCATACATCATCGAGCACCAGTTCCGCGGTGTCGGAACAGAGCCAGCCGTGTTTGTTGAGCTTCTTGGCCACCGAGAATCCTTCGGTCTCGGCCGGTACCAGGAACATCGTGATGCCGTATTTGTTGTCGGGATCGGTCTTGGCGGCAATGATGGTCATATCACCGTAGACGGCGTTGGTGATGAACGTCTTTGAGCCGTTGATTCTCCAGCCGTCGCCATCTTTGGTCGCAGAAGTGCGAATCCCGGCCACATCCGATCCTGCGTCGGGCTCGGTGACCCCGATCGACAAGATGGTCTCGCCGGCCATCACACCGGGCAGCCACTGCTCCAGCTGCTCCGGTGACCCCGAGTTCACGAGGTGAGGGCCGGCCATGTCGGTGTGGACGAGCACGGTCACGTCGAACCCGGCGAATGTCGACGCCCCGAGCGCCTCTGAGAACACGGCCGAGGCCAGCGGCCCCATGCCGAGGCCTCCGTGTTCCTCCGGAATACGAAGACTGAACATCCCGAGCTGACCCATCTGCTTCAGCACCGAGCGGGGGACCTTGCCCTCTTCTTCCCAGGCTTCGCCGTGGGGCGTGACCTCGTTGGTGACGAACTCGACGGTCTGGTCGTAGATCGCCTGGAGCTCGTCGGTCATGTAGGCGTTGCGGTTCATGTGAGAGCTGCTGGTTGAGCTATTCATCTTGGATCTCCTCGGGCTGGGCGAAGGTTATGAGAACTTGATTGGATTCGACTTGGTCGCCTACGGCGACGCGGACCTCGTCGATGGTCCCGGCGGCGCGGGCAGCGAGAGTGTGAAGCATCTTCATGGCCTCGATGACAACCAGTGGATCACCGGTTTGTACCGAATCGCCAGGAGTGACGTGGACCTCGGCAACCGAGGCGGGGAAGGGAGCGAGCACAGCTGATCCGGCGCGACCAGATGGGTCGTCGTCGGCTTTGGCCCAAGCCTCGGTTCGGTTGGGCATGGCGAACGTTTGGTCGTAGCCGTCGACCGTCACCGTGACGGTCATCGAACGCCCGATCCGCACTACTGCCTTGGACACGATGTCAGCGTCGGCACCGTCACCAGTGGACTCGTGGACCGAGCCATCAGGAGCGACGGCGGTGTAAGGGAGGGCCGGACGGTGCGGTGTCAGACGAAAGGCGGTGGCCCCCAACCGATGCCATGGGTCGGGAGACGGCAGCCGATGGTTCTCAACGGTGTAACGCTGCAGGGCGGCGACGGCCTCGGTCACGGCCGGCGGAGGCGGATCTGGTACCGGGGTCTCGTCGAGCAGACGGGTGGTCACCCGTCCCTCAATAACTGCAGGGTGGTCGATGAGCCATCGATGAAATCCGACGTTTGTGGTCAATCCTCCGACTACGAGGTTTTCGAGAGCATCGGCCATCCGCAGTCGGGCGGTCTCCCGGTCGCCGGCGTAGGTGATGAGTTTCGCCACCATCGAGTCGTAGTGCGGGCTGATCACCGAACCCTCGACCACGCCGGAGTCCCACCGCACGTCGTCGGGAACCACCAGGGCCACCACGGCGCCGGTTTGCGGGGCGAAGTCGTTGGCCGGGTCTTCGGCATTGATTCGTGCTTCGAACGCATGCCCATCGAACCGCACATCGGTTTGGGCAACAGGCAGGTGACCACCCCCGGCCACCGCCAACTGGAGCTCCACAAGATCCAACCCGGTTACCTGTTCGGTAACAGGGTGCTCAACCTGAAGCCTCGTGTTCATTTCCAGGAAGAAGTAGTCGCCGGTTTCGTCGTCGACGATGAACTCGACCGTGCCGGTGGAGTCGTAGCTGATCGAGGCGGCCAGAGCGACCGCTGATTCCTGCAGGCCGGTCCTGGTGGCGTCGGGCAGGTTGGGGGCCGGGGCTTCTTCCAGCACCTTCTGGTAGCGGCGCTGGACCGAGCATTCACGAGTGCCGAGGTGGATGGTGTTGCCGTGGCGATCGCCAATGATCTGGACCTCAACGTGGCGGGGTCGGGTGATGTAGCGCTCGACGATCACGTCGCCGTTGCCAAACGCTCTCTCGGCCTCCGATGACGCTTCGCTGAGCGCACCGTCAAATTCTGCCGGCGAGTGCGCTATTCGGATTCCCTTGCCACCCCCGCCGGCTGCGGCCTTGACAAGAATCGGATAGCCAATGCGATCGGCGGCCGCCGCCAGGTCGTCTCGGTCCTGTGACTCGTCGAATCCGGGTATGACCGGAACTCCGGCATTGGTGGCCAGGCGGCGGGCATCAATTTTGGAGCCCATTTCATCGATGGCGCCGGGGTGAGGGCCGATCCAAACCGCACCGGCACCCTCGACCGCTCGGGCGAACGCGGCGTTCTCGGAAAGGAAGCCATAGCCCGGGTGAACAGCGTCGGCTCCGGTGGCTTTTACCGCTTCGATGAGTCGGTCGATCGACAGGTACGACTCGGCCAACGCCGCCGGCCCGAGTAGGTGAGCCTCGTCGGCATCGGCTACAAACGGCGCGTCGGCGTCCGGCTCGGCGTAGACGGCGACAGTACGGTGACCGAGCTGCCGGGCGGTTCGAATTACGCGCCGGGCGATCTCACCACGGTTGGCCACAAGAATGGTGCTACGGGATTTCATGAGCCACTCCCCTCCTACATCCGATACACGAGGCCGGGCCCGGGCACCGGTTCGTCCTGAATGGCGGCCAAGCGAAGACACAGCCCGAGCGCATCACGAGTATCGACGGGGTCGATCAAGCCGTCGTCCCATAGCCGGGACGTGGCGTAGTAGGGATCGGACTGGGTTTCGTACTGATCGGCCACTTCCCTCCGGAGCGCCTCGACCTGTTCCGGCGTGGTGTCGTCGCCCTTCATTCCGGCTAGCCGGATATCCACCAGCACCGTCTGCGCCGTCTCGGCCGACATGGTGGCGATCCGACTGTTGGGCCAGGCGAATAGGAAACGTGGCTGGAAGCCCCGCCCACACATGCCGTAGTTCCCCGCCCCGTACGAACCGCCGATAAGCACGGTGTAGCGGGGCACGGTGGCGTTGGCCACGGCGGCCACCATCTTGGCTCCGTTCTTGGCGATGCCGGCCGCTTCGGAATCCCGGCCGACCATGTACCCGGTGGTGTTTTGCAGGAAAACAAGCGGGATGCGGCGTTGCTCGCAGAGTTCGATGAAATGGGTGGCCTTGAGCGCCGACTCGGAGAAGATGATGCCGTTGTTGGCGATTATCCCGACCATGTGGCCCCAGATTCGAGCGAAGCCGCACACGATCGAGGTTCCCCAATCGGGTTTGAACTCGGAGAATCGTGAGCCATCGACCATACGGGCAATGATCTCGATGGCCTCGAACGGGATGCGGTCGTCGGCCGAAATGATGCCGTACAACTCGGCAGGGTCATAGGCCGGTGCCTCGGGTTCGGCCACATCCATCCAACCTTGCACCTGGGTCACGCGGCGGCGGTTCATGGCCTCACACCGCTCCCGCAGTAAACCGTAGGCCTCCTTCTCACTGGCGACCGAATAGTCGCTTACACCGGATACCTCAGTGTGCAGCGTGGCTCCGCCCAGATCGTCGGGCTCGATAATCTCGCCGAGCGCCGCCTTCACGATCGGCGGACCGCCAAGGAAGATCCGGCCGATGCCTTCGACCATGATCACCTCATCGCTCAAAGCCGGGACGTAGGCTCCGCCGGCCGTGCAGCCGCCAAGCACAACAGAGAGTTGAGGTAGACCTTGGGCCGACAGTCGGGCCTGCCGGTAGAACGAACCCCCGAAGTGATCCTTGTCGGGAAAGATGTCGTCCTGTAGCGGTAGGAATGCGCCGCCGGAGTCGACCAGGTAGATCACACCCAACCCGTTTTCCTCGGCGATGTTTTGGGCCCGAACATGTTTCTTGATCGCCATTGGCACAAGCGATCCGCCCTTCACCGTGGCGTCGTTGGCGATGAACATGTAGGGCACACCGTGCACCGTGCCGATACCGGTGACGATGCCGGCGCCGGGCACCTCGTCATCGTATTGTCCGTAGCCGCTGAGAGTCGACAGCTCGAGAAACGGAGCGTTGTCATCGATCACCATGTCGATACGATCCCGCACCATCACCTTGCCCCGCTTCAGGTGCCGTTCGATTGAACGATCCCGTCGGGGACCGCCGTCGATCGCCTCCTGTTGCCGCCCCTTCAACGTGGCGACCAACTCACGGTAGGCCGTGTCGTTGGTGGCGAATTGGCCTGAGCCGGTATCGATTCGGGACGTGATCTGTCTCACTTCTTCCTCTCTATGCCGTTTGGTCGTGGCGCTAATTCCGATGTAGCTCCCGACCAGAACTGTTCGGTAACCAGGTCGGCGAAGGTGCCGACACTACCTCGCCCGGCGTCGAACCAATCGACCGATGCGTTCATGGCACCGAACAACGTCAGCCGCAACATCGTGATCTCCTGATCCGGTCGGCTGGGAAGCAGCCGAGCCAAGAGATCGGTCCACATCGACTCATACCCGTCGCGCAGCGGAAGGATGGCCTCGCGCACAACTTCAGGCGCCGTGCGAAACAGGGTGACGTGACCGGCGGTGTACGGCCGGTTGTCATGGAGCGCTCGAAGATGAGCCTCGACATGAGCTTGAAGAACCTGATGACCATCGGATTCGGCAGTCGACAACGTGGCGGCCTCATCGAACGCTTCGACCATGATCTCCATGCCCCGTTCCAGAACGGCGATCAGAAGATCATCCTTCGAAGCGAAGTGGTAGTACAGCGAACCGGCTTTCATGCCGGCGTCGGCGGCCAGATCCCGAAGGGATGTCTCCACATATCCGGCCGCCAGGAAACGTTCGGCGGCAACGGCAAGAATCCGCTGGCGGGCCTCGGGGGCCGAACGGGTCCTGCTGGTGGCTGATACTGACACTCGAATCCTTGGGCTATTCCTTGGGTGCAGACTCCTTCGGAAACACCCTAGACCAGAAATCCTATTCTAACAAACGTTAGACAGAGGTATCGTACTAATCCGGCCACCAAGCCGAGTCCCTGGCCGTCGGCAGTGGCGCGGCGTACAGTTGGGCCGATGAGCGAAGCCACCGTTGACGAACTGAACCATCTCATCGACTGCGTAGATCTGATCTACAAGGAGACCATTCAGCTCTGTCGCACGCTCTCCGACGACCAGGCAGCCTTCCCTACCGGGTGCCCGGGCTGGTCGGTTCAAGACCACTTGGCCCACATGGTCGGGTTTGAGCAGAGCCTGAGCGGTTCGCCCGAGCCTGCAATCGAGATCCCCGACTTCGACCATATGAAACATGACTTCTCCCGCTATGTGGAGGGGCACGTGCACGCTCGACGGGCGCTTCCTTTTGCCGCCGTTGTCGACGAGATGGCCGGTCTCCATCCGAGGCGAATAGCTCAACTTCGAGATCAGGCGGCTCAGGGTGATATCGAGTTGACGTCGCCTTGGGGCTCAACCGGCTCGCTGTCGGGCTCGCTCAACATTCGAGTGCTCGACCTCTGGGCCCACGAGCAAGACATCCGGTTGGCCACCGGGACACCGGTTCGCACTGATGGTATCGACGGGGATGTGGTCGAGACTCGCACGCTGGTCAACTGGCAGTCAGTGCTACCAAGGTCGGTGGAAGGCCCGGGTCAGGTCGGGATCAACTTCACCGATGGCAACCAAAGTAACGCCGTCGTATCCCTGGACGGCGACACCGGAGGTGGACCATCGGTGTCAATTTCGGGAACCCGCTCAGCGCTGACCAATCTGGCCTTCGGGCGGCAACCAACCGACGATTACCTCGCCAACGTCACGTTTGATGGCGATGTCGAGTTGCGAGATCGGGTAATACCTCACCTGATTTTCACGCCCTAACTCCGATCGTTCGCTCCCATCGGTGCTCACCGTCTTGGAAAACTTCGGTTTGCTGTAGGCCGATCGCCGCGGCCACACGGCGCGACGCCTCGTGTCGGGGGTTTACGTGAGCGACGATGAGCGTCACGGAATTCGAGCCGAGCCAAGCCACCACAGCGGCAGCCGCCTCCCTCGCGTCACCTCGCCCCTCCCACATCGGGGCAACGATCCAGGCGATCTCAGCCTTCGTGCCGAAGTCGGCAACGGTGGCTTGCATCACGCCAACTGCATCGTTCGTCCGCCGTTCCTTTACGATCCAGTTCAGCCAACTCTCGGTGCCGTCGGGGGAACTTTGCCCTTCGAGGAACTCGTAGCGTGAGCGAAGGTCGTCCTCGGTTGGTGGTTCACCGCCAATGAAGTTGTAGATGACAGGGTCGCTAAGTACCGCTGTCATCTCGGTCGCATGAGCCACACGAATACGTTCCAGCCACAAGCGCTCCGTGATGAGCACTTTCGCATGTAGAAGGCCGTGTAGAAGAGAATGATCCGGGACCCGATCTGGACTCACCGGCGTGATCTACCCCGCAACGCCGATCGATTCAGCCGGCGGCGACACCGTCGTCAAGCTCGTCGGCTGACTCCATGGCGGCCAGCGCCTGAACCTCCGCTTCAATGGCCTCCACCAGTGGAGCCAGGTCATCAACCAACTCCCGATCAGCGATCAGACACAGATTCACTGAATCGCCCTGCGAGAGCACACAGACCGAGAGACCCGTTCCATCGATCAGTGCGGGAATGGAGTAACGATGTGTCACCGGTGCACCGAGAATGTCGTGCTGATGATCCTTGCCCGGCACGCTAACCACAACCAAATTGAATGGCGGGTGGAATCGAGAAGCCGCACTGGTTCGGGCCAACAACCGCGAGGCCATAGCCGCCACCGCGGGCGAAGCCTGGTAGAGCTTACGAATCGTGTCGACGTCGTGGGCCTCCATCGCCGGCAGCAGCTCGTCCATCTGCTCCCGAATCGAGGTGAGACGGTCGGCGGCCCGCTCCTCATCGGTGGCCAGCGCGATGAGTGCCGTTCCCAAGGGCTGATCTTCGGCGTTGACCAAAACCGGCGCCAGGGCAACGACAGGTAGCTCTGGGAGCTGGTCGAGGCCATCAAGCCAGCGCCGGATTCCACCGCCGATGGCGGCCAGAACAACATCGTTGAAGCGGGCCGCGTGTTGCTTGCGGATCTGTCGAACGGTTGATGTTGACAGTTCCGTCAACGCCACCTTGCGAGACGATCCGATCGTCCGATTGAAAAACAGGCGAGGTACGACCAGCTCGGTGGCTTCCACATCAACGTCACCGGTTGGAGCCGCCCATTGAGCGGCTAGCGACGGCAGAATCTGCGGGCCGACCAAAGGAATATTGCGGGCCAGCGACACACCAAAGCGGGCCCACCGCAGAGGCGATCGAAACTGCGACCACGCCGCCTGCGTCAGCAGCTGCTGGTCGGTGCGAGGTCGAGCGGCTCGCCACTTCGTCTGGCTCCGAACCTGGTACTCGTCGTCGGTCAACGGCGTCACCAGATCGAGGCCGGTCACACCGTCGACCAGCACATGATGAATCTTGAGATAGACACCGGCCGTACCGTCGGGCCGGTCTATGAGATAGAACTCCCACAGTGGACGATTTCGGTTGAGTGGACGTTCATGAAGCCTGGCGATCAGGGCCGCCTCATTGTCGCCGTAGCCCGACGACGGCACGCCGATATGCCGGATGTGATAGCTGAGGTCGAAACGGTCGTCATCTTCCCACCACGGCCGATCAAGCCGCAGCGGGACCTCACGGAGGCGGTACCGAAGTTCGTCGGCCGAATCGAGCCGGGCTTCCACAAGTCCAGCCAGGTTCTCGAAATTGAAATCGGGGGCATCGGTGGGATCGACGATCGTGTAGATCGACGTGTGGCCGAGATTGGTGGAGGTTTCAGCGCGTAACAGCGCTGCCTCGCGAGCCGTCAGCTGACGCATCAGCCTCCTTCGTTGCTGGGATAGATCGAACGTAAGGCGGTGGACACCTCAAATGGCCGCCACTCCCCCTCGGGAAGAGCCAGACGGTCGGCCACCACTCGCAGAACTGCGCCATTGTGACCCAGGCCGCAATGCGACCCTCGAACCTCGATGACCTCGGCCTGCGGGCCAGGGGTCTGGCGGCAGGCCAAACCCGGAACGACGCCGTCGGTGCGAGTCCAGATCGTGGTCGACGGCACCGGGATCTTGTCGATATTGAAGCGACGGCTGGTGGAAGCGAAGTTCCACAGCGAGCCCATGAGCTCGAACAAACCGCTGACACTTGATTGGTCGCGGTCCAGTTTGATCGGCGAACCCAGGCTGACCACTTGGCGGATCATCTCCGGCCGGTTCAGCGCCAACATCCGTCCGAAGACACCACCAAGGCTCCAACCGACCACGTCGATCGGCGTTTGATGCCGATCAAAGAGATCGACCAGCAGCCGATCGACGCCGGCAGTGATGTGTTTGGACGGGCCGACGTTTCGGCCGAGCCCCCATCCGTAGGGACGGTGGCCGAGAGCCCAGAGAAAACTCCGCAGCGGAAGTGTCG
The DNA here is from genome assembly GCA_965216355.1 of Acidimicrobiales bacterium. Classification (GTDB taxonomy): domain Bacteria; phylum Actinomycetota; class Acidimicrobiia; order Acidimicrobiales; family SZUA-35; genus JAHELU01. The sequence goes on along the minus strand of CBDCFR010000013.1, from coordinate 2,812,929 downwards.
ACTGGTCACTACCGATGAACCCAGGCAATACGAGCACCGGACGAGGCGCCGTAGCCGTGGGTGATGACACGGCCGCTGCTACGGCGGAAGCCGGAAACATCATGAACTCGGGTACCGCAAGAAGCTCCCGCCAAAGCGCAGCCGGCCGGGCCGCGCTCGAGTCGGCGGAGTTGGCACTGCGCGCTACATCTGTTCCGTTTACCACCTTCGCCTACCCATGGCCATTGGCCACTGTACCAGTGAGTAAGTTGCGAGATCGTGTGACGTTCATATCAGGAAACCCTGCCTACGAGGTTATTGACCATTGCGATGCCAGGGCCAACCGAAAACCGATGAATGCACCCTGGTGCGAGTTCGACTTGGTTCCTTGGATAGGAAAACCTGCTCAACCGGTGCGGAAATTCCCACTGAATTAGCTGATCCGGACTATCACCGACGACAACAACCAACCGCGATCACGTACCGTCGGACCCATGGGTGAGGATCTTGAGGGCGAACGCACTGCTGCCGAAGACGGTCGAGCCGAGTCGACTGGAGCCTCAACGGCAACACCACCGACGGCGGTAGCCGAGGCTCCCCCACCGCCCGATCCGGCCGACCGGGTCACCGACGTGGCAGTGCCGGCGAGGGCTGAGCCACCACAACCAACTCCGCTCAAGGCACAGTGGATCGTGGCGGCGTTGGTGGTCGGCGTGTTGGCGGACTTGGCGTTACGCCGCATTCCGTGGAACAACGTCGCCCTCTGTTTGGTGGTACTCGGTACCGCCGCTGGACTCCTCGTCTCGGGGTACGTGCGCACCAGGTCGTCTCGGCTGATGCTGGTCGGTGCCGTGGTGTTTGGCGTGTTCCTGGCGCTACGTACCGGCGATCTGCTCACCGTCTTCAATCTGTTGGCTGCCGCCGGACTGCTCCTCGGCGCGGCGTTGCTCGGTCGTCATGGCGGCGTGTGGGATCTCACGCCCTCTCGAATTCTGAGCATGGCACTGGCCACCGTTGAACAAATCTTCATCACCCCAATCGTCGGGGTGGAGGAAGGGGTGGCCCGCTACAAGGCCGGCACCACCGGAAACGGTCCGTACCGCAGCGTGTTTCGAGGCTTGGCTCTCGCCGTGCCCGTTATCGGCGTGTTGGGTGCGCTCCTGGCATCGGCCGATGCGGTGTTCCGATCGTTCTTCTCCGGGTTGAACTTCGGAATTGGGCCGGTTCTCGGCCATCTCATCCTGATTGTTATCGGAGCCTTGGTCATGGCAACGTTGCTGCGGCTGGCCGCCATCAACGAACCCGCCCCGAGCCCGAACATGCCGTTCTCGCTCGGGCACATCGAGGCCGGCGTGATCCTCGGGTCGATGGCCGCCTTGTTTGCGATCTTCTCGCTGGCCCAGTTGATGACGGTGATGGGCGGTGCAGATGATGCGCTCGCCCGGGCCGGTCTTGAGCCTAAACAGTTTGCCCGTCAGGGTTTCTTCCAGCTTCTTTGGGTGGCGGCGATCACCTTGGCTGTCGTTATGACTATCCGTGCCTTGACCGCCGAGTCGGACAAGGGACGCGCCGTCGTGAAGTGGATCGGGTTGGTGACGGTCGCCCTCACCATGGTCGTGGTGGCAGTCGCACTCACCCGCATCTTCTTCTACATCGGCGACAGTGGCCTCACAGCCAAGCGTTTGTACGCCACGACGATCACCATCTGGATCGCCATTTCGTTTGTGCTGTTGGCAGTGCGGCTTGCCGGCTACCGACCGACAACGGCATGGCTCACACCGGCCTGTATGTGTGCCGCCGTCGTCGTTCTCGGAATCGTCAACCTGGCCAACCCGAATCGCCGCATTGCCGAGGACAACCTCAACCGCGACGATCCAGTGCTGGTGTGGCACATACGGGAGAACCAGTTTGTCGGTGAAGGCCGGGCCGTGCTCGCCGACAATCTCGACCAACTCTCACCGGACCTGGCAACCCAGGTGGAGGCGCTGTTGTGCACCCGCTACGGGGGGTCCGGTTCCGATGATGGCGACTGGCTCTCCTACAACCGTGGTCGTAATCAAGCCAAGGACGCCATCGATCGATTGTGTCGCAACTAGGCGACGGCCGTCGGCCCGGGCTAAGCCGGAACCTGAGCCGTTTGCCATGCTCCAAAGCCGCCAATAATGTCGGACACATCCTGGAAACCGGCTTGGCGCATGGCGCTTGCGGCCACCGATGATCGGTAGCCGCCGGCGCAGTACACGACGGTCGGCTTCGAACGATCGAGTTCATCAAACCGAGCCGGCAACTGGCCAACCGGGATGTTGACGGCTCCAGGAATCGATCCGGCTTCCAGCTCTCCATGGTTGCGAACGTCGACCACTTGGAGACCAGTGATATCACCGCGACGGCGATCGAACTCCGCACCGGTCATACGCGAGGCGTGAGCAACACGCTCCGGATTGGCAGCCATGACCTCGGCGGGCGACCGGAGAAACCCGACCACACGATCGAAGCCAATGCGGGCCAGTCGATTCTTGGCCTCCAGTTCAAAGCCGTCGTCGACCACCAAGACGATGTCAACGTCGGACGGCACGACCGATCCGGCGAATTCGGCGTAGCGACCGGCCAACCCGACATTGACCGAACCGGTCAGATGCCCACGGGCGAACTCTTCGGGATCGCGGCCGTCGATGATCATGGCTCCATCGGACACCAACTGGTCGAACCCGGCCAGATCAAGAGCAGTTGGCGGCGCCGTCTCGTCGAGCAGGTCCCTGTTCTTGCGGTTGAGAATCGCGTCGTACACGAAGTACTCGGGTGCCGGCGGCTGACCTTCGGTAACCAAGTCGACAAACGTCGCTTTGTCGGGCGCCAGCAACGCGTAGTTTGTGGCTTTCTGCTCCCCCATCGTCGACCAGGTGTCGGTCGAGAGGTTCTTGCCACACGCTGAACCGGCACCGTGAGCCGGATACACCTTGGTGGCATCCGGCAGTGGCATCAGCTTCTCGTGGAGGCTGTGGTAGAGGTGATCGGCCAGCTCGTCCTGAGTGAAACCGATGGAGGCCAGGAGGTCGGGGCGACCGACGTCGCCGATGAACAGCGTGTCGCCGGTGAGCACACCGTAGGGAATCTCGTCGTCGGGGTTCTCACGAACCACGATGCTCATCGATTCCGGCGTGTGACCGGGCGTGTGCAGGATCTCCAGAGTCACCTGACCAAGTGAGATCGTCTCACCGTCATCGAGCAACCGAACCGGGAACTCCGGGGCCGCAACCGACGAATAGCCGATCTCGGCGCCGGTGGCCTCGGCCAACTCAAGGTGGCCGGAGAGGAAGTCGGCGTGGAAGTGTGTTTCCAACACCAAGACGATCTCGAGGCCCGCGGCAGCGGCATCCTCGACATACTCGTTGATGTCACGACGGGGATCGACGACCACGGCCTTGCCAGTGGTCTCGTCGCCGATGAGATAAGAAGCGTGGGAAAGACAGTCGAGGTAGTACTGGGTGAAAATCATGGTGAAACTCCTGATATCTCTATATCTCGTTGAAGATCTTCGTGGGTGATGATGGTGCCGGTCAACCGACCAGGGCAGCCACCGATCGTTGAACGTCGGCTGGAGAAACCTCGGCCGACCGGTTGTAGGGAAGTTTGGCCAGCAGCGCGCCCATGGCGCAGGTGTTGCTGGCGGCGGAGAAGAAAAGGCCGAAGCCAACTGCGGCTGAGAACCACTGGGCGCCGGGGACAACCAGGCTCAGTAGTATTCCGGCCATAACCAGGATGCCGGCAACGAAACGAACCTGGCGATCCATCGCCCACTTGCCCTTGCCGACGACTACGTCGCCACCGGCGCTCTGCCAGGACTGGATCCCACCCTCAAGCACGGCGAGTGAAGACCCACCGGCCGACAACAGCTGTTGGCAAGCGTTGCCTGCCCTGGCGCCGGACTGGCAGACGAGCACGATTGGTTGATCGCCACCGGCTAGTTCATCGAGGTGGCCGCCGATTTGATCCAGCGGAACGTTGTGGGAGCCGGGGATGTGGACGGCGGCGTATTCCCCTCCGGTCCGCACGTCGAGCACCCGTGGGTTGAGGCCTTCTTTAACCGCCTGCTGGAGCTGGGCCGGACTGATCGTGGTTGTGCCTTGTGAACTCATGTTGTTGCCTTTCGCCTGAATTTCTGAGGTGATATGTCGCCGAGCACCTCGGCCCGATCTGATTCGTATGTTTCGCCACAGTGTCGAGGTCGTTCGTCGATGCCCGAGGCCACCGAGTCGGTCGGAGCGCCGATCCCTCCGTTGATCGCCTCAACCGCATCAAACGTCGAGGCGTGGATTCGGTCGACAAGCTCGTCCCAGAGCCGTGAACGCCGAAGCACATCTCGGACAGGCCCTTTGACACCGCTCAGGTGGAGGTCGACACCCACCCGCGAGATCTCGTCGACTACGGCACCGATTGCTTCGGCCCCGGTGGCGTCGATGTCATTGATGCCCGAAGCGTCGAGAACCAGAGCTGCCGGGGCCTCGCCGACCAGATCTTTGGCCTGGGACAGGAGCAGCCGTTTGACATAGTCCGCATTGGCAAACGAAACCGCGGCGTCGATACGAACGATTCGCACACCGGGGATGGTTTCGGCATCGTCGAATCGGGCGACGTTGCGGTACGTCGTGGTACCGGCAACGTGGCCCAGCACTGCGGTGTGAGGCTTGGACATTCGAGCGAAGACCACGAGCATCGAGGCCACAACGGCCACCAGAATTCCGGTTTCGATTCCAAGAACGAGTGTGGCTGCGAATGCCGTGACAAGGCCGACCAGATCGGACTTCTTGACCGACGCAATGTGACGCATCTCGGCCACGTCAACCAGCCCGATGACGGCGGAGATGATGATCGCTCCGAGCGCGGCGTTCGGCAGGGATCGGAACAGAGGGGTAAGAAAGGCGATCGTGATCAGCACCACCGCAGCGGTGATCACCGATGCCAACCGAGACCGGGCACCGGCCGATTCGTTGACCGCTGTTCGGGAGAAACCACCGGTGACCGGGTATCCGCCGAAGAATCCCGATGCCACATTGGCCAGCCCGAGGCCCACCAGTTCACGGTTAGCGTCGACGTCGTAGCGGTGTCGCCGGGCATAGACCTTGGCCACTGCGATCGACTCCATGAATCCGACGATGGTGATCACGACGGCGGTCACGGCGAGTTGGCGAACCAAGCCACCTTCCAAGGTCGGCATAGCGAACATCGGTAACGAGGACGGGATTTCGCCAACCACGGCCACTCCTCGCTCCTGCAAGCTGAACAGCTCCACAGCTGCAATCGAGGCCACAACCACAACGAGAGCGCCGGGAGCGGCCTTGAACCAACGCTTCAGAGCCATCAGAGCAACCAGGGCGGCGGCACCGACGGCCAAGGTGGCAGGGTTCACGTCGCCAAGCCGACTTAGAACCCCGACCACGGTCTCGACAAACGAATGAGCTCGGGGAGGTGAGATGCCCAGCAGGTGTTTCACCTGCGAGAAGCCGATGATGATCGCCGCCGCCGCCGTGAACCCGACCAGCACGGAGTGCGACAGCAGGTTCACCAGGAATCCCAGGCGGCCGACGCCCATCACGATGTGCACGAGGCCAACCATGATCGCCAAAAGAGCCGCAGCGGCCAGATACCCGGCCGCTCCCTCATCAACCAGGGGGCCCAATGCCGATGCCGTCATCAACGACACGATGGCCACCGGGCCAACCGCAAGATGGCGAGAGGTCCCGGCCAGGGCATAGACGAAAAGGGGAATCGTCGATGCGTAGAGACCGACCTCGGGGGGTAGGCCGGCCAGCATGGCGTAGGCCATCGCCTGAGGCACCAGCATGGCGCCGACGGTCAGCCCGGCGGCTAGATCACTGCGAAACCAGGATTGCTCATATCCGCTGACCCAGCCCGCCAACGGTGCTTTGCCACCGCTGGCCCACTGTTTCGGCAGATGTCGCAACCTCATATATACAAATATACGGACATTCGGACATTATGTCAACGTGCAGCCCGAAGGAGTCGAAACAGGGCGCGCCCCACCGACCCACAGGTGGGTTTCCACGCCGCCCCGACGGAACCAGGTGGTTAGGCTCGCCCTTTGAGCATCATGTTCCAGTACAGGAACGGCAGACCGTATTTCTTGAGATACCACATGTCGAGGCGCGGCTTGGTGGTATCGATCACCGGAATCGACGGAGCAGGCTCACCGCTGTAGTCGAATTCAGCCAGCAGCATCGACGAGCGAGACGTGGTCAGTGGACAGGAGGCGTAACCTTCATAACGTTCGGTCGGATCCTTGCCCTCCAGCTGCCGAATCACGTTGGCGGCAACAACAGGGGCCTGTTTGCGAATCGCTGCACCCGTCTTCGAGTTGGGTGTGGACCCGGCGTCGCCGAGCGAAAACACGTTCGCATACCGCACGTGCTGGTGAGTGTGTTTGTCGACGTCCACGTACCCGGTGGGCTGATCGGTGGCCAACGGGCTCGCCTTAACCCAATCGGGAGCCGACTGATGAGGCACCACATGCATCACGTCGTACGGCAATGCAAACGAATCACCAGACTCATCCATCGGCCGGAACGACGCTTTGCGAGCGGCCACGTCAACCGATTCAAGCTCGGCTTTGGTGTGCAGATTGATGCCATAGTCGGCGATCACCTCCTCAAGAGGTTCGGCGAAAGCCGGCACACCAAAAATTCGCGGGGTCGGGACCACCAAATGCACGTCGATGTCCTGCAGGACTCCTTGCGATCTCCAGTAGTCACAGGCCAGGTAGGCGATCTTCTGAGGGGCGCCGGCACACTTGATGGGACCGCTGGGCATGGTGAAGACGGCCGTGCCGGCCTTGGTGTTGCGAATGAAGTCCCACGTCTTGGGGGCCAAGTCGTAGGTGTAGTTCGACGAAACTCCATCTCGACCAAGTGTTTCGGTGATTCCGGGAATCTTGTCCCAGTCCAACTGGATACCGGGACACACCACGAGAATGTCGTAGCCGATTGTCTTGCCGCCGTCAGTCATCACGGCGTTGTTCGCCGGGTCGAACTCGGTTACGGCATCTCGGATCCAGGTGGCCTGCTTGGGCATAACCGAGGCCTCGGACCGTTCGCTGGTTTCTCGTTTGGCGCAGCCCCCGCCAACCAGAGTCCAGAGCGGCTGATAGTAGTGTTTGTCGGACGGCTCGATTACGGCCAGGCTGTCGACCTTACCGGCAAGACGGGCGGCGACTGATATTCCAGCCGTGCCGCCGCCTACGACAACGACACGGTAGTGGGCGGTGGTGACCATTGTTTCCCCCTTCGCCGTAGGAAGGCGCCTGAAACGAGCGCGCTTCCCTAACGACTCAGTGATATGTACGTATATTTAATGTACGTTCAATAGGATAATTGGTCAAGTGCTGGCCGACGGGCGTAGCTCGGTCCGCGAACCGGCCGACCAATCAGACACAAAGCGGTATCTGTCGCCCCTGATCACGGTGGTGCGCCATTCAACCGGCACTCCATCACGAGTGCCGAGCCGTTCGAGAAAGAAGGCGGCATCGGATTTGCCCAGACCTAGAAGCTGCCGATCTCCGGCCGACGGAACAACCGGCGTGAGACGTTCCCAGCCCTGGTTTGGCACCGGGGCTCCGATTCGCCCGAGCTCGGCGTAGAGCGCCGTCCTGGAGAAATCAGCCTCAAGCAAACCGCCGGCGATTGCCTCGGGCATCCAGGCCCGATCCACCGCCAGCGGCAAGCCGGCGGCGAGCCTCAACCGTTCCAGCATCACAAACTTGGCGTCTTCGTCCAGCCCAAGATGGCCGGCGGCGACGGTGTCGGTAACAGTCTCGAGCCTCAGCACTTCACTGGTCTGCTCCACCCCGGTCGACTCAACCGACTGAAACAAGCTGTACAACGTGCCGAGCGACTGCTCGAATTCGGAGCGGTTGACGACGGTCCCTCGCCCTCGTTCCCGCTTCAAGACGCCGGTCTTGTTCAGGTGCCGCACCGCTTCCCGCACCGTATGGCGGCTGACCTCATAGGATTCCGTCAATTGGAGGTCGGTGGGAAAACCCTGCTCAAATTCCCCGGATTCGAGCCGCCGCCTCAGCTCGCGTTCCAACTGAGCCCAAAGCGGCATCGGTGAATTGCGATCGAGTGGGGTTATCGTCATTGCCCTGCCTTTCCGAACGGCCTGAACCGGTTCCTTACAGGATCAGGAACCCCAATTATACGGACATCCACTCTAAGATGGTGAATTGTCCGATCGGCGTGTGTTTGGATGCATCAGTGATCCGGAATCGAAGGAGACGTCCATGACCGGCTCGACAACTCCCACCCCAGTCCCCCGGCGTTCGCAAGGCATCTTTCGTCTGCTGGTGGCACTGCTGACGACCACTCTCGTACTTGTGCTCCTCGCCGGCTGCGGATCCGACCCGGAAGAACAAGCCGAAAGCGGCATCCGCCTGGCCAACCCCGCTGATGCCGCCGAGCTGCTCACCGCCGAGGCCGAGGAGCTGGTCCTGATCGATGTACGGACGCCCGAAGAATTCGACGAAGCCCACCTCGACGGCGCGTTGCTGATCGATTTCTACAGCGACGATTTCGTCGACACCCTGGCCGAACTCGACCGCAACCAGCGCTACGTGATCTATTGCCGCTCAGGCAACCGAAGTGGGCAGACTCGCGACATCATGGCCGACCTCGGCTTCACCGACGTGGTCGACATCGACGGCGGGATCGTGGCCTGGCAAAGCGAAGGCCTGCCGACCGCCGGGTGAGTCGTGACGATGGCACCCTCCCCGGATCATCCCCCTGATCGAAAGCAGATCACCACGGGCTGGCTGTACGTCGTAGCCCAAGCCATTCTGCTGGTTCTTCTCGTTGCGCTTCACTCGGCCGACCATTGGCCCGTGCCACGGTGGCTTGGAGTGACGGCATTGGTTTTGATCGCCGCCGGTCTCGTGTTGGTGGTGGCTGCCGGGCTTCGGCTGGGCCCGAGCCTCACGCCGACGCCGGTTCCCAAAGAGGATGGGGCGCTGATCACCGAAGGGTTGTACCGGTTCAGCCGCCATCCGATCTACAGCGGGGTTCTCCTTGCTGTCGCCGGAGTTGTGATCGGGTCGGGCAACTTCGTCACGCTGGTGGTCGGCCTTGTCACCGCGGCCTTCTTCACCATCAAGGCGCGGTGGGAGGAACAACGCCTCGCTGAGCGCTATCCCGACTACCCGGCGTACGCGGCGACAACCGGTCGGTTCGGACCGCGGCTCCGTCGCCACTGACTCAAGTCACAGACTCAAGTCACAGACTCACGTCACCGACGCACCGGTGCTCTCAGGCCACTGTGCCGGCGGCCCGTAGGGCGGCGATGGCGTCGGCTTCGAGACCTAGGCCGGCGAGAATCTCGTCGGTGTGAGTGCCGACACCCGGAGCGGTACCAGCAGGGGACACAACACCCTCACCGATCTTGATCGGCGCGGCCACCGTTTCGATCGCTTCGCCCGCCCCCTCGGTGTTGACCGAGGGCCCGCCACCTTGGTTGTCAATGTGCTGATCGAGACCGACAAAGTAGCCATTGGCCCTGGCCTGTTTGTCACCGGCGACATCGGTCATCGCCTGTACCGGGGCCCAAACCACGTTGACGGCGTCGAAGGCCGCTCCCCATTCCTCCACAGGTCTGGTAACGGTGATCTCGTCGAGCAGATCGACCAGCTCACCCATGTTTTGGAACCGATCCCGGGGCGTGGCGAATCGAGCGTCATCGAGGATGTGTTCGGCACCGAGCGCCTCGCAGAACGTGGCGAAATCGTCGGGCACAGGCATGTTGACCATCATCCAGCGGCCCCCTTCGCAGGGGTAGCTGTTGACCGACCCGTTCACCACCGACCGACGCCCGCGGGGCGTTGTGCGACGCCCGTCAACCAGCACAGTCGCCAGATCGCCGGCGACGCCCCACAGAGCGTTGGCGAGGAGACTGGTCTCGATCACCTGGAACTCACCGGTTCGCTCCGCCAATCGAAGGGCAGCCAAGATTCCGCTGAGAAAGGCCATGCCGGTGGCGTGATCACCGACAGCCTGCGGGAATCGAGCGGGTTGGCCGGTGTCGGGGTCGCTGCTCAGGTCGGCAAATCCGCCGCGGGCAAAGTAGGCGGTCACGTCATAGCCGGGGCGGTCGGCCTCTTCGCCCTTGGTGCCATACCCGGTGAGTGTGGCATGCACCAGGCTGGGATTCACCGCTTTGAGGCTTTCCGCATCAAGCCCGAAACGGCGCTGGCGGGCCGGCAACATGTTGCACATGAACACCTGGGACTCGGCGATGAGTTGCCGAACCAGTGACTGTCCGTCTTCCGACGAAACGTCAATCGCCAACGATCGCTTCCCCCGGTTGTCCACGGCGAAGGCGGCATCGAAGTCGACTCGCTGATCGTTGATCTTTGGCGCTCGCATCAGGCCACGGTAGGGGTCGCCCCGTGGTGGCTCGATCTTGATCACGTCGGCGCCGAGATCGGCCATCACGGCGCCAGCGCTGGGGGCGGCAACGAAGCTGGCCAGCTCCACAACCTTCACATCATCAAGTGGTTTGATCATCAACAATTCCTTCGACCAACGTCGATCAATGCGGTCCGCTTCTCGAACCAAATCGATTATCGCACCAGCCGCCTCACAGTACCTCTTCCGGCACCTCACCGGTTCCAGCCGACGCGGCCGAATGTCACCGGCAAAACCGGCACCGCAACCGGCTGAGGCGAAGTACGGTTGAACGAGTGACAGCTGTGCGAGCTCGGGGCCTGGTCAAAAAATTCGGTGACTATGTCGCGGTTAACGATGTCGACTTCGATATCCACCGCGGCGAGACATTCGCCATGCTCGGACCGAACGGTGCCGGCAAATCCACAACGATGAAGATGATCAGCACCGTGAGTCCCCGATCCGGAGGCGAACTCACGGTTCTCGGCCTCGAACCCAACAACGACGGACGCCTTATCCGGTCCCGTCTCGGCATCGTGGCTCAGGAGGACATTCTCGACTGGGCCTTGACCGTGCGGGAGAACGTCATCATCTACGGCCGCTATTTCAACCTGTCCCGCCGTGAGGCCGGGCGTCGAGCCGACGAGCTTCTCGAGTTTGTGCAGCTGGCCGATCGGGCCGACGATCCGGTCAAACCGCTGTCGGGTGGCATGAAGCGGCGTCTTTCCATCGCCCGGTCGATGATCAACGACCCCGATATGATCCTGCTCGACGAGCCCACAACCGGCCTCGATCCGCAGGCTCGCCATCTGCTCTGGGAGCGGCTGTATCAGCTCAAACAACAGGGCGTGACCCTACTGCTGACCACCCACTACATGGACGAGGCAGAGCAGTTGGCCGACCGGCTCGTGGTGATGGACCAGGGCCGCATTGTCGCCGAAGGATCGCCTCGAGAACTGATCGAGACCCACTGCAGCCGCGACGTCGTCGAACTTCGGTTCCGGGCCGCTGACGGCCAGAGTCTCGGTGAGAGCGAGAGTGTTGACGGCGGCGCCATTGAAGCGCAGTTGGATCTGGTGGCCGACGATCTCGGCCTGAGGGTTGAGAAGCTCCCCGACCGCAGCCTCGTATACGCCGCCGACGGCGACAAGGCGGTCACATTGCTGTCCCAGCGAGGGATAACAGCGGCCGGCACCCTTATCCGGCGCTCCACTCTGGAGGACGTCTTCCTGACCCTCACCGGAAGGACCCTCGTTGAGTAGCGTTTCTCTCACAACGGTCCCGTCCGAAGGCGGGTCGCTCTCGGTCGGAGGGGTCATGCGGGTGTTGGAACACCTCTACGCTCGCACGCCGGCCAAGTTCCGATCCGCAATCGTGCACGGTTTGGTGTCGCCGACGTTTTTCCTGGTTCTGCTTGGTGTAGGTCTCGGATCTTTGGTCGACGACCGCCAGGGCCAAGGCGGCAACGCATCGCTTGAGACCGCCACCTATCTCGAATTCATCGGACCGGGGCTGCTCGCCATCACCGGCATCCTTTGGGCGTTCGGACAGAGCCTTTGGCCGACCTCAGCCGCTATCGCTTGGGACAAGACCTACGTGTTGAGCGCCGGCACGCCGGTGAGCAAGTCGGAGATCGCCATAGCCCACGTGACGTGGATTGTGGTCAGGTTTGTAGCGGCGGCAGTCGGGTTCACCGCGGTGCTGGCGATTGCCGGCGCACTCACCAGTTGGTGGGCCGTACTGTGTCCGTTGGCCGCCGGGCTTACCGTCTCGGCCATAGCCTCGGCGGTCTGTTCGTACACCGTTCGACAGGAAGACGAGAACATCTTCGCTCTGGTTATGCGGCTTGGCGCGCTGCCGATGTTTCTGTTCTCGGGGGCGTTCTTTCCGCTGTCGCAGATGCCGGCCGCCGTGGCCTGGCTGTCGAGAATGCTGCCGGGGTGGCACGGCGTTGAGCTCTGTCGTGATCTGGCCGGCGGCGACTTTGGGCTGGGCACGGTAGTGAATGTGGTGTACCTGGCGACCATGACCATTGTCGGTTCGGTCCTGGTCATCTCCGGGTTCGAGCGACGATTGGCCAACGCATGACCGCTCCGATCGAGATCCCGACCACGGCTCCCACCGGCTCCGGCCGAGCGGCGCCACGCCCTGAGCCGGGAGGCTGGCCAACCGGGATGGCCCGGGTGTTCGAACACAATGTGATGCTGTACCGGCGCACGTTGACCACGCTGATCACCGGCGGGCTGGAGCCGCTCCTCTACCTGCTCGGCCTTGGCTACGGAATGGGAGCCATCATCGGCGATCTCGGCTTCCGCGACGAGCTGGTGAGCTACGCCGCCTTTGTGGGCCCAGGGCTTATGGCCTCATCGGCTATGAACGGCGCCCTGTTCGACACCACCTACAACTTCTTCTTCAAGCTCAACGAATCCCGCCAGTACCACGGCATGTTGACCACGCCCCTGACCCTTGGCGGAATTGTGGCCGGCGAGTTGGCGTGGGCCATTGCCAGGGGTGCGATCTACTCGGGATTTTTCGTTGCCACCTTGGTCGGGCTCGGATTGGCCGATCCGCTGGCGGCGCTCGCCGCTTGGCCGGCCACGCTGTTAACGGGGTTTGCGTTCGGAGCGTTCGGCACGGCGATCACCACCTACGCCAAAGCGTGGACCGACTTCGACATGATGGATCTTCTGATTCAACCCATGTTCCTGGCCTCCACAGCATTTTTCCCGCTCACGGTGTTTCCCGACTGGGCCCAGGCACTGGTGTGGGCCACTCCGCTGTTCCACTCCGTCGACCTCACCCGAGCCCTCGTCCTCGGCCAGTTCGGCGCAGCGGATCTAGTGCATGTGCTGTACCTGACATTGATGGGGATTGTCTTCGGTTGGATCGCTCAGCGACGCCTGCATCGCCTGCTGCTCGATTAGGGCCGCAGCAGAGAGCAAAGTTGCGACTGTGGTGCCGCGACGACCATGCTGACCCGGTGGACGTAACAACTGCTGTTGATAGCCGAATGTCGTGTCGAGCGTTTCTCGACACTCCGGTCGCCGATGAGACGATCCGACAATTGTTGGACAAGGCCAGCCGCGCCCCGTCGGGAGGCAACGTTCAGCCGTGGAAGATCTATGTGTTGAACGGCGATAGTACAAACAAATTCATCGACTATCTGGGCGACAAGGACATCGAACCACCCAACTACGACATCTATCCACCTAGCCTGTGGGAGCCTCATCGCACCGCCCGTTACCAGCTCGGCGAGCAGATGTACGAGCTGCTTGGTATTGGTCGTGATGACAAGGCGGGTCGGATCGGGCGCATGATGGACAACTACCGGTTCTTCGGCGCGCCGGCGGCGTTGTTCTGCTTCCTCGACAAACGAATGGGGCCACCCCAGTGGTCGGACTGTGGCATGTTCCTCCAGACGTTCATGCTGCTGGCCGAGGAGGCCGGGTTGTCAACCTGCCCGCAGGAGATCTGGTGCAATCGTTCACAGGCGGTGTCGGAGTTCGTTGGCGCCCCCGAGGAACTGATGCTGTTCTGCGGAATGGCGATCGGACGCAAAGACACCGCTCACCCGGTCAACCAACTGCGGTCGGAACGATTGGCGGTCGACGAATTCGCCCAATGGGTTAGCTAACTTTCGCCGCGCCCCTGCAATCTCCGATGGCCGATTCAGAAACCACCGAGGTATACGAGCAAATGGCCGAGCAATGGGCGGCCGCTCGAACTCCCGTCCACCAAGAAGCGATTGGCTGGCTGAACCGCAATCGCCAGGAAGGTCCGATCATCGACGTCGGCACCGGACCGGGGTGGCATCTGGCCCCGTGCGTGTCCCCAGCCATAGGGCTCGATGTGGCGGCCTCGATGTTGGAGCTGGCTCGCCAACGAACCGACCATCCGGTGGTGCTGGGATCAGCGGATGCACTTCCCTTTCGGTTTGGCGGAGCCGGCGGAGCGATCGCCAGTCGTGTCTACAACCACTTGGGCCTCGACCAGAACCCGGCTGCTCTGGCCGATCTCCACCGATCTCTGGCCGTCGACGCGCCGGTATTGTTCGAGTTCCTACTGATACCCGATGGAGCGGAACCGTCAAACCGCCGGGGCCTTGAGGGACGGAGCGGTCCACCGTTCGAGGGTCGACTATTTTCGATGTGGGAGAGGGATGCGCTCGCCGACACCCTCGAAGGAGCCGGCTTCCAGATCGTCGATGAGGATGTCGACATAGGGCCCACGGCTGACGGGTGCCTGACGATTCGAGCCCGACGCCGGTTCTCTCTTCCCGACACGGTTGGCCCGGGGATGCGACTCTTGATCTGTGGGCTGAATCCGTCTCCAACGTCTTCGGAAACCGGCGTAGGTTTCGGCCGTCCCGGCAATCGATTCTGGCCCGCCGCCGCGGCCGCCGGCCTGGTGACCGTGGATCGGGATCCCAGGCACGCTCTACGTCACCATCGCATTGGCATGACCGATCTCGTGAAGCGAACCACGAGGCGAGCCGACGAGCTGAGCACCTCGGAGTACCAAAGCGGACTGGCCCGGGTGGAACGGCTCGTTCGCTGGCTCCAGCCACAAGCGATCTGTTTTGTCGGCCTCGCCGGCTGGCGCGCCGTCGTCGATAAGAAGGCCACGCCAGGGCCGCAACCCGAAGGCCTCGGTGGCCGCCCGGTTTATGTCATGCCAAGCACCAGTGGTCTCAATGCCTCGAGCCGACTTGATGATCTGGTGGGCCACCTGATCGCGGCGGCTGAACTGGCCGACAGCAGTGACATTGGTAACGAGGTCGGTACTGTGGTCTGACGTCAGGCCATCTGCTGGCGGAGTAGATCGAGACCGACGGATCCAATCGCCAAGAGATCGGCGTGGAACTTCTTGAGATCGAAGTCCGGGCGTGAACGATGCTCGTCCCGAAGGTCGAGGATGGCCTGCTCCCCCACCTTGTATGAGATTGCCTGACCGGGCCAGCCCAGATACCGGGTGACTTCCGACTCGGCCGACGCCTGCCCCTCCAGGGCTCTTGTCATCAGCAGCTCACGGGCAATCTCGAACGTCCAGTTCTGGCCGGGTTGAAACGACACCCAGTCGGGAATCGGCAGCTCGAGATGGCATCCGATGTCGATGACCACTCGACAAGCCCGTAGCAACTGGCTCGACAACAATCCGACCCGGTATTCCGGACGTTCCAGAAACCCGAGTTCGTCCATGAATCGCTCAGCGTAGAGAGCCCAGCCTTCACCGGACCCGGAGTACCACACGAATCGGCGGTGAAAACGCGACAGCCGTTCACCCTGAATCATCTGCATACCAACCTGCAGGTGGTGCCCGGGGAATCCTTCGTGATGAGCGGTTGTGATCTCCTGAAAAACAGGAATCTGACTTTCACCCTCGATGGGATACCAAACGGTTCCCAGCCGGGAGAAGTCTTCCGACGGCCCGATATAGGAGGCGGCCAACGCCCCGCCGGAGGGCTCCACCTCAACGGCGATCGTCTTGATCTCGTCGGGTACATCAAAGTGCACACCGTCGAGCTGGGCCAGCGCCTGATTCTGGCGTTCCAACATGAACTCGACGAACTCATCGACCGACCCCTTGGCATAAGCCGGATCGGTCATCAGCATCTGGAACACGTCGGCCGACGACTTCGAATCGTCGATTTGGCCGGCCACGACATTCAGCTCATCCCACAGCCGCTCGACCTCGTGCCAACCCCACGTGTAGGTCTCATCCCAATCGAGGGTGGTGCCAAGAAACATGCGAGCCTGCATGCCGTACCGCTCTCGCCCGACCGCATCCCGGTCCTGGGCGTCGGCGCGGTACACGTCGGCCAGGTACCGGTTCAGATCGGCAAACGCGGCCTTCGCTTCAACGGTTGCGGAGCCGAGCCGCTCCCGAAGCGAATCGGTGACGCCCGCCCACGAATTGAGCTGGGTGACCAGATCGTCAAACGACGAGTTGGGTCCAACGGCGGTCTCGCCCTGCTCGATTGCCGCGTCCACCTGGCGACGAGCCACGGTTCGGCCGGTCTGACGGCCATACTCCAGCGATTGACGGTAACCCTCAACGGCGGACGGGACTCCCTCGACTCGACCCAGAATCGCTTCCCAGCCCTCAGCGGACGCTGTATCCATCGAGCCGAAAATCAGCCGTAGGTTCTGATGCGGGGACTCAATGTTGTTGAGGCCGTACACGAAATCTTCGGCGTCGGCCAGCGTGGCCGCCGCAGCACACTCGTCTACCAGCACCGCCTTGGCCAGCGCTTCCCGGTCATCGCTTGGATCGCACTGGGCCGCCCGCTCGGCCAATCGACGCCATACGTCGGCGTGGGCCTGTCGACCATCGGGAGAGTAGTCGGGCCAGAGATGGTCGTATCCCTGCACCCCTTGGTACGTCGCACCTACCGGATCGGCTTCCGCAAGAACGTCGACGGCCTCATCGCTCAGAGCGAAAATGTCTGTCATGACCTCAGGTTAGTACGGTCAAGCTGGTGCAGAGCCGGAGGACCGCTGGGGCGATGAATGGGAGCGGAAGACCCCTGAAACCAAACCGATCGCCACCACAACGGCAATCCCCACCAGGATTACAGCGTGCACGGTCAATGCCGAGGAGAAATCGGCAGCGTCGGCGTCGCTCCCCGACAGCAGTCCGGTAACCGCCGGACCCGATACCCCGCCCAGCTGCGCCACTGCGAAAAACAGGCCTGTGGCTGCCGCCATACGAGACGGGCCGACATCGGGATGATCCATGAGCATCAGCATGAACAGGGGAACAAGACCGGCTCGGGCCCATGACACCGCAGCCAACGAAACTGCCAGCACCGGCGCCTGAACCGCAGCCAAACCGGTTACAGCCACCGCGCCGACCAGAGCGGCGGCGATCATCATCGGGCCCCGAAGTCGAGGGCTGGTGATCTGCGGAACGGTAACGCTGACGGCCAACACCATGATCGACGCCACCGTCGCCCACCTTCCAGCCTCGGCCAATGTCCGACCTGAGCTTTCGATGATGGCCACCATCCACTGGCCACTTCCATGCATCACGAAAAAGGTCATCATGGCCAGGACGAGTATGAAACCGACAACTGGAAGGCGGGCAATCGACAGGTAGTCGGCCAGGGCCGGGCCGGTGCCGGGAACGATCAAGTGATCAAGCCGTCGTGAGGCAATAAGCCAGCCGGCCAGGGCCACGACCGACACAAGGGCCGGGACCAACAACACGATCCGCCAGTCGTCATCGAAGATCGGCATAAGTACCGAGCCAGGAAGAAAGAAACCCAGCATGCTGCCGGCAGCCGGGGCAGTGCCATAGACGGCAACGGCCTGACGTCGGCTACGGCCCTCGAACAACGACGCCGTAACCGCTGGAGAACCAACCGAAACCAATGGCGCTCCCAGCCCCAAGACGGCAGCGGCCAGCAGCAAACTCAAGAAATCCCCCGCCAGTGCCCGACCGAGTCCTGAAACGGCGATGACAACGGCGGCCGCGGCCAAACCCCGCCGAGGGCCGAAACGGTCGATGGCCCGTCCGGCCGGAATCGACGAGGCGATGTAGCTGAACTGCCAGGCACCGAGGACCAATCCCATCTGGGCATTGCTGAGACCGAGATCAGCTCGGATCGGTGAAACCAAAGCCGACGTCGCGGCCACCACAAAACCAAACGATGCGTAGACGGCGGATAGCGCAAACAAGACCCGCCACCGGCTGGCGGGCTTCACTTCACGATCGGCCGGATCCCTGTCATCCGGGCCAACGGTTTGGTTGGTGCCGTCGGTTTCGACCCGTCTGTCGTTCACCGCAGCAGCCTAGAGCCGTCTCAGCCCTCGGTCCCAAACCGCCCTAGCCGACACCGGCACAACCAGCGTTAATTCTGACGAAATCCCCGTTCGTCGCCGTGGTTTGGCCGGTAATCTGCCAAGGTGGCCACGCCAGCAGAGAACCCGGAAACCAATGCCGACACCAACTCGACCGGTGATGCCGAGTCGACGTCTGATCGTTCCTCGGTCGACTTTGTTCGATCCAAGGTCATCGACGACAACATCTCCGGAAAGTTCTCGCAGCGGGTTCAGACGCGATTTCCGCCGGAACCCAACGGCTATCTCCATATCGGTCACGCCAAATCGATCGGCTTGAACTTTGGTGTCGCCGCCGAGAACAACGGCGTGTGCAACATCCGCTTCGACGACACCAATCCCGAGACCGAACGGCAGGAGTATGTCGATGGGATTCTGGAAGACTTGTCGTGGCTCGGATACGAGCCAAACGAAGTCCTCTTCGCCTCCGACTACTTCGATCAGTTCTACGACTGGGCCGAGAGCCTGATCGAGCGAGGCCTCGCCTACGTCGACGATCAAGACGCCGACACCATCTCCGAGCAACGAGGTGGCTTCGGCAAACCCGGAATCGAAAGCCCATACCGCAACCGCACTCCCGAGGAGAACCGCCGCCTTTTTCGAGGAATGCGCGACGGCGAGTTCGCCGATGGCGAGAAGGTGCTGCGGGCCAAGGTCGACATGCAATCCGACAACATGCAGATGCGGGATCCGATCATGTACCGCATCCGCCGGATCTCGCATTATCGCACCGGCGACAAGTGGATCATCTACCCCTCATACGACTGGGCGCACGGGCAGGGTGATGCCATCGAGGGTGTGACCCATTCCTTGTGCACCTTGGAGTTCACCGATCACCGACCGCTGTACGACTGGTTCCTGGAACACCTCGACCTGCCCTACGAGAAGCCCGAACAAACCGAGTTCGCCCGTCTTGGCCTTACCCATACGCCGATGTCGAAACGCATCTTCCTGCAGCTCGTGGACGAAGGGACCGTTGACGGCTGGGACGACCCGAGAATGCCGACCCTGCGCGGCCTGCGTCGCCGCGGGTATCCACCGTCGGCCATCCGAGCGTTTATCGACAAGGTCGGCATCGCCAAAACCAACTCCACCAGTGAAATCGAGCTTCTGGAGTCGTTTGTTCGCACCGAGCTCAACCAGTCGGCCCTGCGACGCATGGCGGTGCTGCGGCCATTGCGAGTGGTGATCACCAATTGGCCCGAAGGTAAGACGGTTGAGGTCGAGGCCATCAACAATCCCGAGGACCCCGACGCCGGCACCCGCATGGTGCCGTTCAGCGGCGAGCTGTGGATCGAACAAGACGACTTCAAACTCGAACCGCCGCCCAAGTACTACAGGCTTACTCCGGGGCGTGAAGTACGGCTCCGGGCCGGGTATTACATCACGGCCAACGACGTTGAGACCGACGACGATGGCAACGTCACCACGGTGTATTGCACCTACGACCCGGAGAGCGAAGGCGGGTCAACGCCCGATGGCCGAAAGGTCAAGGCCACGATCCACTGGGTCTCGGCCGAACACGCCATCACTCGCACCGTCAACCTCTACGATCGGCTCTTCTCCGATCCCTACCCGGGAGACGGCGACAGCGATCCCTTCGAAAGCCTGAACCTGAGCTCCAGGGAGACCCTGGCCGACGCCAAGATGGAGCCCGCCCTGGCCGACGTCGAACCAGGTCAGGTTGTGCAGTTCGAACGTCTGGGCTACTTCGCCGTCGATCTCGATGACCCAACGGTGTTCCACCGCACCGTCGGCCTCCGCGACGAATGGGCCAACATCCAGAAGCGCCGTCAAAAGGGCGGGCAACAGGGCAAGCAAAAGGG
Organism: Acidimicrobiales bacterium; assembly: GCA_965216355.1. GTDB lineage: Bacteria > Actinomycetota > Acidimicrobiia > Acidimicrobiales > SZUA-35 > JAHELU01. The sequence goes on along the minus strand of CBDCFR010000013.1, from coordinate 2,792,838 downwards.
CAATCGATAGAGCCAACGGGCCTCGTTGGCATCGAACCGGTCGACGCTAGCGCTCGACCTCCGGCGAGCCTATGCTCATCGCATGACCGCACTCGAAACAACCGGTGCCCACGCTCGCTTTGTACGAGCCGATGGGCCCGACAAAGTCACCGGTTCCGGACGTTATGCCGCCGATCTCGAACTTCCGGGAATGCTCCGGGCCAAGTTCTTGTATTCGGCACACAGCCATGCCCGGATAACGAGGCTTGACACCTCGGCCGCCAAGACCATTCCCGGCGTGTTGGCGGTCATCACCGCCGACGACGTGCCGGATGTGCAATACGGCGCCGGTGTGTCCGACCGGCGCCTCTTCGCCAAAGACATCGTACGTTTCGAGGGCGAAGTGGTGGCCGCCGTGGCCGCCACCACGGTCGAGGCGGCCGAAGCCGCCGTGGCCGCGATAGTGGTCGACTACGAACCCCTTACCCCGGTTGTCGACGTTGAGGCGGCGGTTGGTTCCGACAGTCCGTTGGTTCACGAAGGACTTGATGGCTATGAGGCGGAAACCGTTCATGAGGCCAACACCGCATCCTTCTCATCAATCACCACCGGTGATGTCGACACCGCCATGGCATCGGCCGCCACAACAGTAACCAGCCGCTACGTGGCCGACGGCTGCCACGCCGCTCCGATCGAACCCAGGGCCGTCGTGGCCCAGTGGGAAGGCGAAAAAGTCACGGTCTGGAGCTCAACCCAGGTGCCGTTCGATGCCCGGGCCGGCGTGTGTCAAACCCTCCAGATGCCCACAAACCGGGTGCGGATCATCGTCCCCCACCTCGGCGGCGGCTTCGGAGGCAAATGTGGATTCCACTTCGAAGCCCATATTGCCGCCCTCGCCAAGGCCGCTCGCCGGCCGGTCAAGTTGGTGTTTTCCCGACGAGAAGAGTTCCTTGCTCCCGACCGCCGACGAGAGGGAATGATTGTCGACGTTACCACCGGCCTCGATGACGACGGTCGCATCGTGGCCCGCACCGGGCGAATCCTTATCGACAACGGGGCCTACATCGCCGACGCCGCGTTCTTTCCCCAGCTGGCGGCCATGCATATCGCCGGGCCGTATCAGATCCCCAATCTCCACATCGAAGCCAGCTTGGTTTACACCAATCATCAACCGTCGGGCTCCGTTCGAGCCCCGACCGCTCCCCAAGCGTGCTGGGCCGTTGAATCACACACCGACGAATTGGCCCGCGCCGTCGGCCGCGATCCGGTGGAGTTCCGGCGACGCAACATCGTGGTGTCGGGTTCGGAGGGACCTGCCGGCCAAACATATGGTGAGATCGGCTTGGTCGATTGCATCAACACCGCCACCGGCAACATCGACTACGACCGAGACCTGCCTGACAACGAAGCAATCGGCGTGGCCATCGGCTGGTGGCCGAGCTTCTCGATGCCATCGGGGGCCTATGTGCGCATCGACGACGACGGTAAAGGCCAGATCGTCACCGGCGCCCAAGAATGTGGCACCGGGGCGGTGATGACGATGCGCCAGCTGGCTGCCGACGAGGTGGGCCTTGACCCTGAGGACTTCGAGATCATTTACCAAGACACCGCGGTCGCCCCGTACGACATGGGTGCCACCGGGTCGCAGACGTTGTTCAACAACGGTCGCGCCGTACAGCTGGCGGCGAGGCAGGTGGCGGATCAGCTCAAGGAGCTGGCCGCCGAGAAACTAGAAGCCGCGGTTGGTGACATCGTGTTGGCCGACGGTCAAGCATCGGTGGCCGGCAGCCCCCAGCCGTCGGTGGCAATCGCCGACCTCGCGGCCACCGCCGCCGGTGGGGAGCTGCTCCTTGGACACGGCTCAGGAAGTCCGCCGGAATATCCCACCGTAAGTGCCACCTGCGTGGGCGACCAGGGCGTGGCCGGCTGGATCTCCCCGCAGTTCTCATGCCATGCGGTCCGGGTGCGGCTGGACGCCGAGACCGGTGTGGCCCGGGTGATGGAGGTGTCGGCCGCTCACGACTCCGGCACGATCATCAACCCGGCCGGCGCCCTTGGCCAAGTCCACGGAGGCATCATGATGGGCATTGGCCAAGCGCTCACGGAGGGCACGTTGTACGACGATGAAGGTCGACAACGAAACCCCATGTTGCTCGAATACAAACTGCAGACGGCGGCCGACGGTCCGTCGATCAACGTCAGCTTCATCGAGGACTACAAGGGCGAAGGCCCAAACGGGGCCAAAGGCTTGGCCGAGGCCCCCAACGTGGCCACGGCCGCCGCCGTTTCGAACGCGATTGCGAAGTTACTGGGTCGACCGGTCAGACAACTGCCAATGACAGCTGAGCGGGTCTGGGAAACGGCGAGCGGAGCCGACGTCTCCGGGGAGGATGTTCGATGACCAATTCTGGATTCCTGGCCGCCACCACCGTTGCTGAAGCGGTGGCGGCAAAGGCCGGAGGGGCCACCGTTGTGGCCGGAGGGTCCGACCTTGTTGTCGGTGCCCGCCAGGGAAAGTCTGCGCTTCCCGACAGTCTGGTAAGCATCGACCGGGTCGACGAGATGTCGAAAATTGCGCAGACCGACGATGGCGGTCTGAGAATTGGTGCCGTGGTAACCCATGCCCAGATCATCAACGATCCAACCATCCTGGCCGGCTACACGGCGTTGGCCGACGGATCGGCGCTGGTCGGTTCGCCATCCACCCGCAACGTCGGCACCTTGGGCGGCAACGTGATGAATGCATCACCGGCGATGGACACCGGGGCACCGTTGGTCGTGATGGGCGCCACTTTCGAGCTGCAGTGTCCCGCTGGCAGCCGGGTGGTATCCCCCGCCGAGTTGTGGACCGGCCCCGGCCAGACCTCAGCCGCCGACGACGAGCTGCTTACCGCATGCCTGTTGCCCCCAATGAGTACCAACAGCGGCACCGCCTACGTGAGGCTTGAGTACCGAAGAGCGATGGAGATCGCCGTCGTGGGAGCGGCAGCCTTTGTCACCGTCGATCCGGACGGGGCATTGACCGATCTGCGGGTTGCACTTACTGCGGTGGCACCGACGATCATCAGTGTCGAAAATCTCAACGAACTGGTCGGGCAACCGGCCGACGCCGCCCTGCTAGAGCAGGTGGCTGAGCGGGCCGGGGCGTCGGCCACTCCGATCAGCGACTTGCGAGCCGGCGACCGGTACCGCCGCCATACGGTCGGGGTGATGGCCAAACGAGCAGTCGCGGCGGCCGCCGCTAGAGCGCAGGGTGAACACATCGCCGTGCCCGTCAACCGCTCCGTCGGCATCGGCGCAGCCACACAATCGCAGATCAACAACGAAGGGGCAGCGCAATGAGCACCTCGATCTCATATCTCCTCAACGTCAATGGCATCGACTATCCAGTGCAAGGTCGCATCGATCTCAGCCTGCTCAACGCCATCCGCAACGAGGTCGGGCTCACCGGCACTAAGGAAGGGTGCGACGACTGTGAGTGCGGTGCGTGCATGGTGTTGGTCGATGGTCGCCCGGTGAACTCCTGCTCGTTCCTAGCCGCTCAGGCTCAGGGCCGTTCGATCACAACCGTCGAAGGCCTCGCCGACGACGAGGGCCTGCATCCGCTTCAACAATCGATGCTCGATGGTGGTGGCGTACAGTGCGGGTTCTGCACGCCGGGAATGATCATGTCGGCTCACGCGTTGCTGGCGGACAACCCGACGCCAAGCGAGGAGGAAATCCGGATCGGGATCTCGGGAAACCTGTGTCGCTGCACCGGTTACACCAACATCGTGAGCGCGGTGCAAGCGCTCGTGCCACCCCAGTAGGATCTGGCCTCAGGGGCCCATCGCCCCGAAATCAAGCGAGTCCGGCGTCAGGTTCCTTTGCGCCGCTCCCGGGCCTCTGGAGGGCCGCCAGTCATGGATTGTCGTCATTGCCAAACACCTCTTGAGTTGACCTTTGTCGACCTCGATGAGTCACCTCCCTCCAACTCCTACATCGCCGCCCCCGACGATCCTGAGACCTTCTATCCGCTGAGAGTTCTCGTGTGTGAGAACTGCTGGCTGGTACAAACCGAGGATTTCGCTGCCGCCGGCGAGTTCTTCGACCCGACCTACGCCTACTTCAGCTCCTTTTCGGCCTCGTGGCTCGCTCACGCCAAGGCCTATGTCGACCAGATGGCCGAGCGCTTCGATCTCGACGAGCAAAGCCATGTGGTTGAGGTGGCGGCCAACGACGGCTACCTCCTTCAGTACGTCCAGGAACGGGGCATCCCGTGCCTCGGAGTTGAACCCACCACATCAACGGCCGATGCGGCGCGGGAGAAGGGGATTGAGATCGTCGAGGAGTTCTTTGGCGTGGAGCTCGCCGAACGGCTCGTAGCCGAAGGCCGGCAGGCCGACCTGACCGCAGGTAACAACGTGTTGGCCCACGTGCCCGACATTAACGACTTCGTTGGTGGATTCGCCCGGCTTCTCAAACCCCAGGGTGTCTCGACATTCGAGTTTCCCCACTTGATGCCACTCGTCGACGAGTGCCTGTTCGACACGATCTATCACGAACATTACTCGTACCTCTCGCTGACGTCGGTCGACCGGATCTTTCGGGAGAACGGCCTGACCGTCTTTGATGTTGAGGAGATCCCAACCCACGGCGGCAGCCTCCGGGTCTATGCCCAGCGATCCGACACCGGCGCTCATCCTCGAACCGAGGCGGTGGTCGAACTCCTGAACCGGGAAGCCGAAGCCGGAGTGGCTTCACGCGGCTACTACGAGGGTTTCCAGACCCGGGTCGATGCCATCAGAGACGGCCTGTTGGCCTTCCTCGCCCAGGCCGAATCCGAAGGCAAGTCGGTCGCGGCCTACGGAGCGGCCGCCAAGGGCAACACCCTGCTCAACTACAGCCAAGTTGGTTCGGACCGAATCGACTTCGTTGTTGACGCCAACCCGCACAAGCAGAACCAGTACCTACCGCAGAGCCATATTCCGATCGTGAGTGATCAGCGGCTCAAAGAGGCCAAACCCGACTACGTCCTGATTTTGCCGTGGAACCTCATGACCGAAATTTCCAATCAGTTGACCTACGTCACCGACTGGGGAGGCCGGTTACTTCGGGCCGTACCGGAAATCGAGTTTGTGGAGTCGTAGATGAACATCAATCCGCAGCCGCTGGGCGGTAACGAAATGCCCCGCTTCGGGGGGATCACCACCTTCATGCGGCTTCCGGCCACCTCCTCCCCCGCCGATCTCGATGTCGCCGTCGTCGGTGTCCCGTTTGATATCGGCACGTCCAACCGGCCCGGTGCCCGCTTCGGGCCGCGCGGCATTCGCTCCGAATCGGTGCTCCTTCGCCCCTACAACATGGCGACCCGTGCCGCCCCGTTCGACAGTCTCCGCATCGACGACGTCGGCGACGTGGCCACCAACCCCTACAACCTGACCGATTCCGTTTCCCGGATCGAAAGTCACTACAACGAGTTGCTACGCCACGATGTTCGCACCGCCACGATGGGTGGTGACCACACGATCGTGTTGCCGATCCTTCGGGCTATGGCAGCCAAACACGGACCGGTTGGTCTGGTCCACGTCGATGCCCATACCGACATCAACGACACGATGTTCGGCGAACGTATCGCCCACGGCACCCCGTTTCGTCGAGCTGTCGAGGAGGGTTTGCTCGACTGCGACCGGGTGGTTCAGATAGGCGTGCGTGGAACCGGCTACGCCGCCGATGACTTCGACTGGTCGCGAGAACAAGGCTTCAGAGTGGTGCAGGTGGAGGAATGCTGGCACCGGTCGCTCGAGCCGCTCATGACCGAAGTGCGCGAGCAGGTATCGGGCGGCCCAGTCTATCTGAGTTTCGACATCGATGGCATCGATCCCGCCTACGCCCCCGGAACCGGGACCCCGGAAGTAGGTGGGCTCACCACCGTTCAGGCTCTGGAGATCATTCGAGGTTGTCACGGCCTCGACCTCGTTGGATTCGACATGGTCGAGATCGCCCCCGCCTACGACCTCTCAGGCTCGACGGCACTCCTCGGCGCCAATCTCGTGTACGAGATGCTGTGTGTGCTTCCCGGCGTCGACTACCGAACCTGACCAACGGCCGGCAGCGAGCACCCGTAACCAAAAAGTAACGCCGGGCCGTTCGGCTCCAGCAGCGGCCAAACTTCAGCTGCTTGTACAGGCACGTCCCGGTCATCCACCTCCCGCATCGGGGCACCACGTATTTTCGATTCCGTCGGCTCCGGTCGATGCCGTCGCCTTTGGCGATGGAGCTGTCTATTTGAACAGCACAATCAAACAAACTGGCCTGCCTGAGGTTCTCTAGTGGAACCTCGTCCGCCGTGGAGGCTTATTCGATGAGTCAGGTAGTAACGCTACGCGAGCTTTCCAGCCGCGCCGGTGTTGAAATCGACCGTTTACAACACATGATCCGGATTGGTTCGCTTCCCGAAGCGAATCGGGTTCCAACCGACGACGGTGAGGTTTGGGTCGTTCCCATCGAGGCCCTACCCGACCTGGCCGACCGTACCGGCTGGCACATCGACACCGTCGACCTGACCTCGAACCCAGGGCCGACCGTATGGGTTTCCCCGGCGGAGCCCCACCTCGACCTTCCTGACTCCGCTGGCAGCCTCACCACTCTCGAATCCGGCGATGCGCCGGCTCCGGTTGGTCACGACCTCGTTCCTCGAGCCGGTGAAACATTGGCGGGCCCCGGAGAGTTCACACGTAGCGATGAAGAGGTGACGGTCGCGGAGATCATCGATGGGGCGCTTCTCAGTCGGCTCCTGGGGGCCCACGAAGACCGGGCCGAGGCGAACGCTCGAGCTCGCGAGTCCCAGCGGGCGATGACGGCGATGGCGGCCGGACAACAACGAATGGTCCGAGAGCTGGCCGAGGAGCGCTACGAGCGACAGCGGGTCAACGACCGGTTCCGCGACGAGCGCAACGCCAGAATGGTCGCCGACGCCAAGTTGGCCGAAGTTCGGGCACGGCTGGACCACGAGACCGCAATGGTCGAAAAGGAACGCCAAGCTCGACTGGATGCCAACAGAAGAATCGCCGAAGCCGAGCGCGAGGCCGCAGCGGCTCTGGCCTCCATGAGCTGGCTGGCTCGCCGGAAACTCCAACGGAGGCTCGGCCTACTGGAGACAGGCGAGCAGAGCGGTTAGCTTCAGAGCTCGATCAGTCGTCGAGCTCGATACGAATGTCGTCGATGAAGTTGCCGACCGAGCCCCTCGTCAGGGCCACGATTCGGAACTCCAGGCGTGAGACGCCGTCGGGCACCTCGTAGTCGCCGGAGTGTCGCGTCCATCCACCCACCGAGCTGGTGGAGGGCCCGTACGTCTCCCGGTCGCCGTTGTCGGCCCGGATTTGGACTTCGATGGCCTCCCGGTCGCTGCTGCGGGCGCGGTGGGCAAGACTCCACCGCAGGTCCGAACCCGAGCTGACCTCGATCACCTGAGCGATGGACGAGGCGCCAATTGAGTTCAGTTCGATGAACTGCGTTCCTGAGACCGCCTGAACGTTGCCATCGAACCCGTTGGCCCAGACTTCGATCACACCGACCGAACTGGACCAGCCCGGAACCTCGGCGTCACTGACAATGCCGAAGCCGCCACCGATGGCAACATCATCGAATCCCCCGTTGGCGAAGTTGGGCGCGGCGTCCTCGCCATCACCGCCGTTGCCATTATCGCCCTCATCGTCATCGACCACCCTGAAGTGGAGCGGGTCGCTCTGAACCACGTTGCGCTCGTCGTCGACAACGGTAACTATCCAACGCACGGTCTCGTATCGATACGGCTCGGAATCGAATCTCGCTTCGCCGCTGCGGCGCCACCGCGTCTGGGCATCAACGACCCACTCCTGGCTGCGCTCACTCCAGCGCAGGATTTCAAACCGGTACCGCAAACGCCGACCGCCCTGGGCCTCGGCCACCAGCGTGATCGATTCACCGGTCAGAATCTCAGGATCCTGACTGCTGGACCGGCCAGGGGAAATGGCCACTACCGATAGGCCCTCCGGTGGAATGATGGTGGTTGACTCAGGCTGCGTGGTAGTGGACCCCTCGGCCTCCGTGGTTGTGGTGGACGGTGCCGTTGTTGTGGTGACCCATGTGATGTCGCTCGACAGATCGTCGGCCGGCTCAGTCAGCTGACCGCTGTAGTACTCGATCGGTCCGAACTCGCCGGCCGCGCCCGTGGACCGCCCATCGCCATCGGCTTGACCGTTGACGGGCTGTGATTCATCTCCGCCGGCGGCGCTCAGCAGCGAGGACTGTGACTCATCGCCGGAAGCGGTGTCGCCCAAAGATCGGCTGTTACCCGAGATGAACGCGGCGAAGATAAGCGACAACAAGGTCAAGCCGAGTAGCGCTAGGATCGGCCAGCGACCAATTCGATCCGACAACTCACGCCAGTCGACGCCAGAGGAAGGCTCGGCCAATACGGCTCGGGGATCGGGCCCTTGGAAGGGCACTTCATCGTCGGCCAGCCCAGGGCCGGATTCGACGACAGGCTGAGGCCTATCATCTACCGGGGAGAACTGCATAGTGGCGGTGGGATCGTCGCCTTCAAGCACCCAACCGTTCGACTGGCGAATGTCACCCGGTGCCTCGGCCGGAACGTCGAGGACCCGTTCTGAGCCCGCCTTGCCCATCTCCACCACATCATTCTACATCCATCAACACGAATGGCATGTCTCGACGGTCCAATGACCCGATCTCCGATGGGTGCCTCGCCGGTGAGGCTATTCGGCGGCAAAGTCGACCACTACCGGGGCGTGATCCGATGATCCCGGACGGCCACGCTCGGCGCGATCAATCGATGCCCCAACCACGGAGGTGGCTGTGACGGAATCGGCCAGTACGTGGTCGAGGCGCCAGCCGCGGTCGCTGTCGTAGAAGTCCCCACGCCGATTCCACCAGCTGAACAACGGGTCTTGACCCAGATGTCGACGAACAACGTCTTCCAAACCGGTGTCGAGAAGCGCCTGAAACGCCTCGCGTTCGGCCGGGCTGGTGAGATTCCGCTTCCGGTAGCAGGAGGCGTCCCAAACGTCGTTGTCGGCTGGCGCCACATTGAGATCGCCCATGACGACCGTCGGCTGCCGCCCGTCCAGCCCATCGATACCAACCCAAGCCGCCAGTAGCTTCAGCCACGCCAGCTTGATTGCGTGATGCCGACTCCCCGCCTTCCGACCGTTGGGGCCGTACACGGTGTGGATCCGAAGCCGACCACAGGTGGCGGAGATTGAACGCTGCTCGTTCAGTGGCGGCTCGGCACCAGGAATGCCAACGACCGGGTCTTGGAGCCCGATCCGGCTGACCAAGGCGACGCCGCCGTATCCCCCACCGTCGGTTGCCAGTAGCTCGTACCCACGCTGGATGAATGGATGGCGGGGAAACATCCGGGCCCCGACCTTCGTTTCCTGTAGTCCGAGCACATCGGGCCGGCAACGGTCGATCCAATCGAGCACGAGGTCCAGCCGTGCTCGGATCGAGTCGACATTCCAGGTGGCGAGTCTGATGACATCACCCGCATCTTTATGTTCGTCGGCAGCCTTGCTTTCGCCCACGTCAGCGCCGCTTCCCGACTAGGTAAACCGGGCGAAACGCTTGCGCCGAGTCTCCTGACGAAGCCATTCCTCGGCTCCCCGACTGCGACGGTTGAGCTGCACGATCGTTGCCTCCGAGACCTTGGCGATGCCGGCGCGACGGTTGAGTTCGGCGTTCACCTGTGAGTGGGAGCGACCGGTGAGGTCAACCAGCTGCTTGGTCAGGTCGGTGTTGATCCGCCGTAGTCGGTCACGCTCATTTCGATCGAAGGTCGCCCCGATGGGTGACGCCGCCCCACCGACGGCCGGGGGCGGTAGCTGTCTTAGGTCAACGACTAGTGACTCGGTCGACGCATCAAGGGTGATGTCGACCCCGGCCTCGTCAGGTTCGGGCTCGTCGTGGTCGGCGAATACGTCGACGATCTCATCGGCGTCGGTTGCGGTCGCCGACAACACTGAAAAGAGCGACATCTGGTCGGAGTCGCGTTCGGTGGTTCTTTCATCGTCTTCAGTCGAGTCGCCACGAGTTTCCTTGCGGAGACTGTGCCGACGGGCGTCGGCAATGCAGTGACCGTAGTGGCGCAGGCGCACGTCGTCGGGCATAAAAAGATACGCCCTTTGGCGACCGCGACCGGCGATGTGGCGCACAATACGGCCGACGGCTTGGCGAAAAAACAGCTCGGTTGTTGTTGTGGTGGCGTAGACCCCTACTCGGAGCCGCGGGATGTCGACACCTTCGGAAACCATGCGAACCGCAACAATCCACGGATCATCACTTTCGGCGAACTTGGCGATTCGCTCCGAGGCGTCGGGATCCTCGCTGGTGGCGACGATCGGTTTGACCCCGAAACGCCGTCGCAACATGTCGGCGATTCCACGGGCGTGTTCCTGATCGGTGGCGATGACCAGCCCGCCGGCGTCGTCGTGAACCTTCCGGATCTTCATCAACTGTTCGTGAGCCTGGCCGACGACGGTGGGCAGCCACTCGCCGTCGAGGCTGAGCGCGGCCCGCAGTCGCTGGTTGGCCTGAGTTCGAGCCAGGGCGTCATCGAAGGACGCTGCGAGCACCGCGCCGTCGGGCGCCGTCCACTCCATGAACCCACCGAACCGAGGGAAAAAGACCTGCCGGACCACTCGGCCATCGGCCAGCGCTTCGCCGTAGCCGTACTCGATGTCGGGTACAACCACGTCGTTGTCGTAGCGCACGAACGGGATGGTGTTGGTGTCGGACCGGAACGGTGTGCCGGAAAGGGCCAAACGACGGCTGGCTCCGTCGAAGGCAGCTCGGACACCGTCGCCCCAGGTTCGTTCCTCCCCGGCGTGGTGGATCTCATCGAGAATCACGAAGCCGCCCTGCGACAACGGAAAGAACGGTTCAGGGCTGCTGCCAACCTGTTGATAGGTGGTGACCACGCCGTGAGCATCAGCCGGAATCAGATCTCCGGGCCGCCAATCGGTGACCAGATGAAGATGAAACCGTTGGGCTGCATCGGCCCACTGCTCCTTAAGATGCTGGGTCGGCGCCACAACCACGAGGCGTCCCGGCAGATTGGGCATCGTCATTCGCGCTGCGGTCAACGCGAAGGTGGTCTTGCCCGCCCCGGGTGTCGCGACCGCCAAGTAGTCAGGATTTTGACTGGCCAAAAAGCCGTCAAGAGCACGTCGCTGCCAGAGTCGGAGTCGGAGCGTGGTCGAAGACATCGGTCGGCCATTCTGCCACCATCGGAGATCGAAGACCACCACCGCTTCCAAGAGGCAGCGGAGACTGTCCCTAGGACGATGAAGACCGTCGAAGACCGTGCCCTACGGCTGCCGATAGACCGCCCGGGCAAGGCGCGAGTACAATTGGCTCATGACCTCCGGCCCCCCACGCAGGAATTCCAAGCCGTTAAGGCAGCGGCTTGCCGACCTGTGGGTGGAGATCAAAGCCCGGCGGTCAGGCCGCAAGGGCCTCGTCGACCCGATTGGGCGAGCGGCTCGTGACGTGACCGGTCCAACAGGTTGGGTGTGGTCAAATGCGTGGGATGAATTGGAACGCCACAACCGCGCCTACATCGATTCGTTCGACCGGCGGCTTCCGCCCAGCATCTTCGTTTCCGAACGCGACCGCACCCGTCACAAGCAGCCAATGCCTACCTCGGAGCGCTGCATCGAGGACTACAGGCCACGTCTTGAATTTGAAGATGTAATCCGCAACAGCCACGGACCGGAAGCGCTGAAGACCGACGACGAAGGCAGCTAGCCCGGCTGTTGCTTAACAACCAGAAGCTGGGGCGCCACCGGTGCCGCCGGAATCGGCATACCAACCGAGTCACGGAACGGTTGCGTCAAGATCAGCTCGTCGGCGGTGGCGTGCGCGAGGAAGCTTGAGTCGGGCGCCCACCCCCATGCCTGGGCAACCTCGTCGCCGTTCAGCGTTGCGGTCTCGCCGGTTTCCGTTTCAATTATGGTGATCGGTCCCGGTTCCGACGGGAACGACGCAACAAAGCGACCGTTGGGTGAGACGGAAACCGAATCGGAGTCGCTGATATCGAGCGGGATTTCGCGGTCGATTCGGTTCCCTTCACGGTCCGAGACCATGGCGTACAGCTCACAGACCAGGCTGTCGTCGCACCGCCTGTAGACCTCGGCGCCGGTGGCCGCCGCCACCACCTGATCATCGCTGATACGGCTGAGGTTGCCCGTCCCACCAACAGCGAACGTGCCGCCTGTCGGCGGAGTGATCAACAGGCCCCGTCCGGAGATCGGCAGCACCTGGCTGCCCGGCGGCACCTCGATACCTGGTCGCCAGCCACCGTAGTAGCTGACGCCGACGCTCGTCGTGCCACCGCGAGGGTCAACGAAGGCCACCGAGCCTCCAAGATCGGAATCCACGGCCACAAACCTGGTCGAAACCAGGAATACCGTGCCCGGTCGGTCACGATCAACCGCCCAGGTTCGCCCGCCATCGTTGATGAGCGGAAACCCGATCACCTGGGTGAGCGTTGCCGCAGTCTGCACCTCCGGCTGAGCGAGGCCGTCGCTGCCGGCACGGATCACTCCGGCATCGGTGGTGTAGTAAACGGCGAATTCACCCGACTGACCGGCAGAGCCGGAGAACAACTCGGCGATCTGGTCAGCGTCCGTATGCTCGTCGCTCGGCGGGAAGTTGGGATCGCCCCCGAAAGTGGTGTCATCGTCGGAACCCAAGGCTTGAGGACCGCCACCGTTCTCCTCGGCGACATCGTCGATCAGCGGGGCCGTCTCCTCCTCACCTGCCTCGTCCTGGCCTCCTCTCTCGGGGCTGGACGCCACGACGAATCGCAGCGCCATCAAGCCTCCAACCACAACCAACATCGCCAAAACAAAGGTTGGAGTAAGCACCGGCCCCTTGCGAACTTCGGATTCAAGAGACGCACCCGGCACGGCAAAGTTGAACCCCGTGCCGCTACCGGAATCGTCGTGGAGCAACAGTTCCGCTGTCAGCTCATCCGGCCCATCGACAGCCTCGGATAGCGGGTGCGGCGACTGGACGATTGTCCGGCCACAGTGGGGGCAACTCGCTCCGCTCACCGCAACATCATATGAACATTGTATGCCTGAGGGGCCCGAGCAGGCATATTGCAGAACGCCGTCATATCCCCAGGTTCTGGATATTGACCCCTAGAAAAGCTACGGTCGTGTATCGACGTCCAGGGGTTTCGAATCAGAACGTGGCCATCCACGGGGGGCTTCGGGTTACCTGCACGGCGCAGAGATCAGCGGATCGGAGTCACGAAGAGGGGCTTGGTGAACGCATCAGCTGGAGAGGACAGTCGCATTCCGACGCGTCCGGAATCGACAAGACAATTTTGCTAGCTACGGAAAGCATGGAGTATGAGCACAACCGCTGGTACAAACGGTGCCGACGAGATCATTCGACTTGAGCACGTTTATAAGATTTTCGGCCCACAGCCGCGGGGCCGAGCACTCAAGCTGGCCAAGGACGGTCTGACCAAAAACGAGGTTCAGGCGGCCACCGACCACGTGGTTGGCATGACCGACGTCAACTTCGGCGTGCAGCGAGGTGAAACGTTCGTCATCATGGGCCTGTCCGGATCGGGCAAATCCACCGCTATTCGAACGGTCAACAAGCTGCACGACATCACCGACGGCGCGGTTCTGGTCGATGGCACCGACGTGCAGAAGCTGGAGGGGCCCGACCTTCAGAAGTTTCGTCAGAAGATGGGCATGGTGTTCCAGCACTTCGCCCTCTTCCCGCACCGGACGGTGATCGACAACACGGGATACGGCCTGAAGGTGCAGGGGGTCGACAAGTCCGACAGGGACAAGGCCTCACTCGAGGCTCTGAACCTCGTCGGCCTGGGAGCCTTTGCCAACTCATACCCGAGTGAACTCTCCGGTGGTATGCAGCAGCGAGTGGGCCTGGCCCGAGCGCTGGCCTCAAACCCCGATGTTCTGCTGATGGACGAGGCGTTCTCGGCCCTCGATCCGCTCATCCGGCGGCAAATGCAGGACGAGATGATGGCCATTCAGGCCGAACTGAAGAAGACCATCCTGTTCATCACCCACGATCTCAACGAGGCACTCCGCATCGGCGACCGGGTCTGCATCATGAAGGACGGCGGTGTTGTTCAGATCGGCACCCCCGACGAGATCCTCACCAAGCCGGCAACCGGCTACGTGGCCGAGTTCGTGCAGGACGTCGACCAGGGTCGTGTGATCGACGTCGCAACGGTGATGAGCGAGCCCATCATGGTCAATCGCTCGATGAGCGCCACCGACATTCTCAAGACCATCGGCGACGACGGCGGGTTCGTGGTCGACGGCGACGGCCGCCCAACGGAGCTCGTTATGGCCAAGGACGTTTACGCCGCGGCCACCAGTGGCGCCGGGCTTGAGTCGGCCTTCTCCACCGATTTCGACACCACAACCGCAGACGCCAAGTTCAACCACGTGTACCGCACCGCCGGTAAGGGCCGAATCCTCGGTGTGCTCGACGGTGACGGCCGCTTGGTCGGCGTGCTCAAACCGCGAGACATGATCGATGAAATGGGCCGGGTTGAATCCCTGATCGACGACTTCGAACGCGAGGTGTTCATGTAATGACAGCCTCTTTATCAGCAGTTATACGGTCGACGTCGGAGGTGGCCCTGCAAGCGCAGGCCGTCGACGATGTCAGCGACAACAATTGGCTCGACCAGTTCCGCATCCCGGTCGGCGAATGGTTCACCCAGATCGTCGATTGGGTTGACGCCAACCTCGGTTGGCTGCTCGAGGCCATCCAATGGCCATTCCAGATCCTGTTCGATCTTCTCATGAGCGAGAACCCGTCACGAGACTCCATCATGAGTGTTTCGTGGGTCTGGGTTGTGCTGGGATTCTTCCTTCTTGGATCCGTACTGAGAAACACCCGGATCGGCCTGATGGCGGCGGCGATGGTCACCGTTTGTGGTTTTCTCGGCCAGGAGTTCTGGTTCGAAACATCGAAGACCTTCGGAATGGTCTTCGTTGCCGTGTTCCTCTGTACGTTGATCGGCTTGCCGCTCGGTATTCTCTGCGGGCGCAACGATGCGGTCTGGAACGTCACCAGACCGATTCTCGACGCCATGCAGGTGATTCATTCGTTCGTGTGGATGCTCCCGTTTATCGCCTTCTGGGGCATCGGCGAGGTCTCGGGAACAATGGTGACGATGATGTTCGCCATGCCCCCTATGGTTCGCCTCACAAACCTGGGCATCAGACAGGTCCCGGAAGACGTGGTCGAGGCGGCCCGATCGTTCGGCGCGAGCGAACGGCGAGTGTTGACCGACGTACAAATACCACTGGCTCGACCGGCCATCATGACCGGCCTCAACCAGACGCTTCTGCTGGCCATCTCCATGCTCGGCATCGTCGCTCTCATGGGCGCCGGCGGCCTGGGCTGGCTCATGTTCCGAGCCATCAACAACCTTGATGTGGGTCTGGCGGCATCGGCCGGACTGGCCTTCTTCCTTGTCGCCGTGGTCCTCGACCGAATCAGTCAGCCCGAGGAGGATGACGGGCTCAGCCTGTTTAGCCGGATCGGACAGGCATGGCGCTATCGGGCCAAGCCAGAAGAAATGATGGCGGCCCAAGCGGCCAACATCGAGGCCGCCGAAGAGGTCGCAGAGCCGAGTGAACGACCATTCCCCGTGGAGTCCCGGGAGCGGATGGGGCTGATGATCGCCCTAGTCGGCTCTGCTGTGGCGATCGTAGGTGCATTGCTTCCTTGGGTTTCCGACGCAGGACCCGCCTCAGCGTGGGGCCGCGTGGCCGACGAGAATCTGGCCGGCGAGGCATTAAGCGGAATCTCCGCCTCCGGCGGCAGCTTCTTCGGGATCTTCGTTGTCGTGTTGTCGCTGCTGGCGATCGGAGCGGCGGCGCGGCCACTGTTCCCGGCCAAGCTCGACGGCGTCTCGACTCTTCTCAATCGCCTACAGGGCTACGGTTTGATAGCCCTCGGCGGTCTCATGGCCCTGATCTTCGTGCTCAACCTCCTCGACGTGAACTTTGAGGTCTTCCAGAACATAGCGCTGATCATCTTTGCCACTGTGGTGGCGCTGGTGGCGCTTGACACCTGGATTCGGGGCACGAGGCGTCTGGGCGCTGACGGCGTGTTCTACACCGCTCTCGCGGCCTTTGGTACCGCTATTGGTTTCCTCTTCATCCAGGCCCCGGCCGAGGTCTCCAGCTTCTCGTTGGAGAGTGGCCTGTACCTGGCTATCGCCGGTGGCCTCGTCGCCACCGTCGGCGGCGGACTGGCGCTGATCTCGGCGCCGTACATGTCCGAACGGCCGCTACCGGCGAGCAAGGGAATCCTGCCATCATTGGGCGCCGGTTTTGCCGTACTCCTGGTTGTCATCGGATCCATATCGGCCTGGGTGGTCGATGAGCGAGAAGGTTTCCGTAACCGTGAGTTCTTCAAGGGCATGGCCGAAGACGGCCCCGGCCTCGGCTGGCCAACACTCGTGTTCGCCATACTCGCCCTGATCGCCGCACTCTGGCTGAATGGCATTTTCGGTCTGCAGGATCAAAAGCGCTGGCATTGGGGCGCGCTGACCGCCGGTCTGGCGCTACCGGTCATCCTGATCCCGCTGTCATTCACCATGACGATCTCCCGCTCTGGTGACACCGACTACTTCAACGACCAAAACGCCTTGACCGGAGCGGGCATCCTGTTTGCCATCTCCGGCGGCTTCATCTTGTTCTCGATCGGCCTCTCGGCGATGCTCCACTTCGCCCGACGCAAGATCTACTCCGGTGTTGGAGCCTCGGCCAGCACAGCCATTCTGCTTAACGACGAGGCCGGTATCGCCTCGGCTGCCGATTCAGAGGACAACGTCCTCGAAGGGAGCAACCTGTGATCGCTCTTATTGCCCAAGAAGAGACCACGTCGGAAGCCCCTGGGTTTTTCGACAACGCCTGGCTTGATGGCTTCCAGTTTCATTTCGGGGAGTGGATCAAACAGATCGTCGACTGGACCGACCAGAACCTCCAAACGCCAATCTCGATCATCGAGTGGCCATTCCAGGCTCTGTTCGACCTGTTGATGAGCGACGATCCGAACCGCACGGCCATCATGGACATCCCGTGGTACTGGGTCGCAATCTTCTTCTTCGTCATCGGGTCGATAGCCCGTAACACCAAGGTTGGGACCATGGCTGCGGTCATGGTGGCGACCTGCGGTCTTCTTGGCCCCGACTACTGGTCGGAGACAACCAAGACCTTCGGCATGATCTTCATCTCGGTGCTGCTGTGCGCCATCATCGGCATCCCACTCGGCATCTTGTCGGGCCGGGTCAACGGTGTTTGGAACGTCGTCAGACCAACACTAGATGCCATGCAGGTGGTCCACCCGTTTGTGTTCATGTTGCCTTTCATCTTCTTCTGGAAGATCGGCGAGGTGTCGGCCACGATGGTGACCATGGTGTTCGCCCTGCCACCTCTGGTAAGGCTCACCAACCTCGGCATCAGACAGGTGCCGGAGGACGTTGTCGAGGCCAGTAGATCCTACGGTGCCAGCGAACCTCGCGTGCTGTTCGACGTGCAGTTACCTCTGGCTAGACCGGCCATCATGACCGGCCTCAACCAGACACTGCTCCTGGCCATCTCCATGCTCGGCATCGCCGCCATCATGGGGGCCGGTGGTCTAGGCAAGCTCCTGTTGCGGGCCATCAACAGCCAGAACCTTCCGTTGGCCGCATCCGGCGGTTTGGCGTTCTTCCTGGTGGCCGTGGTCCTCGACCGCATCACCCAGAAAGAGTCAGACGACGGCATTGGCCTCCTCGGTCGGATCCGCGAGGCGTTCGCCTACCGGGCCAACCCCGAGGGTCTGCTGGCCGCTCAAGCCGAGCGGGCGGCGGAGAGCGAAGCCGCAGCGGTCATCGAAGCCGAGGCCAAGTCGCTGTTCGGCGACGAGCGTCCCGCTCCTGTGAGTTCCCGCGAGCGGCAGGGTCTGCTCTTGGCCGCCCTCGGCGCCGCTGTTGCCGTGGTTGGCGTGTTCCTCCCGTGGGGCCGGCACGCCGGGCTGGTCTCCAGCTGGGGCCGTCGTTTCGACGAAGCAGGTCTGCGAAACGAAAATCAGATTGGCTGGGAAGCAACCGGCGGTTCGGTTTTCGCCATCGCCGTGCTGTTGCTCGGTCTCTTTGTGATCGCGGCCGCGCTCCGGCCCTTGTTCTCGTTCGGAAAGGGTTTGCCGAACCTGTTCGGCCGTATCCAGGGTCTGTCGTTCGGCGCGCTGGCCGCCGGAGCGGTGCTTATCTGGCTGCTGAACCTGTTGGGTATCGGCTTCGGTCCACTCCCAACGATCGGTTTGTTGATCTTCGCCGTTGGAGCTTTGGCAATCCTGGTTGATACCTGGGTGCAAGGTTCACCGCGGCTCGGCAGTGACGGCGCGTTCATCGCCGGTGCCGGTGTATTCGGTGCGGCGCTTGGATACATCCTGTTGCAGCAGTCGACCTTCGTTGAGTTCTACGCCCACCAGATCGGTGCATACTTGGCACTGGCCGGCGGGGCCGTGGCAACGATCGGCGGAGCGATCGCCTCAATGGCGGCGCCGTATGGCTCGCGACGACCGTTCAAGCTCAACATCTCCTGGCCGCTGGTGATCGGCGCCGTTATGGGTCTGATCATCGTCGGCATCGGAAGCTATAGCGCATGGATGGTCGATCAGCGCCTCGAGTCGCTGATCACCCCCGAGATGCAGGCTGAGATCGAGCGCCTTGAAGCCGAAGCCGAAGGTGACATCAACAAACAGATCGCCAACGGTCAAGCCATCACCAACATGATCAACTCAGCCCGGGCCGGTGACGCGCCCACGTACAGCGGATTCGACGGTGACGGTCCTGGCCTCGGAATTCCCACGGTGATTCTGGGTCTACTGTCAGCGGCTGGGATTGCCGTTGCCTCCGGTTTGTTTGGAGGCGATGAGCGACGACGTTGGCTCGGCGGTGCGATGGCGATGGGATTCGGTCTGGGGGCGTGGCTTGTTCCGGCCTCCTGGATTCTGTCGTTCACCCGAAGCGCTGAACCGGCTGCCATAACCGGTGCCGGATCCATCATCGCCCTGATCGGCGGTTTCATCCTGTTTGCCGGCGGCCGATCGGTCGTCAACGAATTCGTCCGACGCAAGGTCTACTCCGATAGTCCCATTGGCAGCGGTGTTGTCGACATCGATCTGGGCGAATCCGGAGAGATAGACGTCGATCTGACAACCAGCGGAGTCGGCTAAATCACACCGACCCCGCAATCCGTGGGGTCAGGAACGTTCACGAATGATGGCCGCCGGGTACCGAAACTGTTACGGTACCCGGCGGCCGAATTATGGAACCGTCCCGTTTTTACTATAATGATCAGACCTGCCTGGCCCAGATGGGTCAGGAAGCGATTAAAGGGAGAGTAGATCTCAAATGACTAGCAAAAACAAGGCGCGCTTGGTCGCGCTGCTCGCCGCTCTGGCGATGCTGGCCGCAGCCTGCGGCTCCGACACGGTTGAGGAAGCGGTTGACACTGCCACCGACGCCGCCGAGGAAGCCGCTGACGAAGCCGCAGACGCTGCCGATGAGGCAATGGACGACGCCGAAGACGCCATGGACGGCGACTCGGCGATGCCAGGCGAAGGCAAGACCGCCAACATGGGTCGAGCCAACTGGTCGTCCGGCTACGTACACGCTCAGATCCTTCACGATCTGATGGAAGAGCTTGGATACGACGTATCCAGCCCCGATGAGCTCGAGTTCGCTCCCGACCTTGGTTACCAGACCATGGCCGAGGGCGGCATGGACTTCTGGGCCAACAGCTGGTACCCCGGTCACCTTTCATGGTGGGAGGGTGAGCGCACCGACGGCACCAGCGTCGGCGATCACCTCGTTCGCCTTCAGGGCTCCGTGATGCCCGGTGGTGGTCTTCAGGGCTTCCTGATCACCAAGTCTTGGGCTGAGGAAAATGGTGTCACTACCATGGACCAGATCAACGGCGACGAAGCTCTGTACAGCCAGTTCGACACCGACGGTAACGGCAAGGGTGAAATCTACGGTTGCCCCGAAGACTGGACCTGTGACGACATCTTCGCCTCGAACATCGAGTTCGCCGGGTGGACCAACCTTGAGCAGACCCAGGCCGGCTACGACGCCATGTTCGCCGAGTTCCTCGACAAGGCCGTCAACGGTGAACCGGCTGCGATCTACACCTGGACCCCCACCAGCTACCTCGCTCAGGCCATCCCTGGTGAGATCACCATGTGGCTGTCGATGAACGAGGAAAGCGTCCTCGACGACTCGAACCCGCTCGGCAAGGAAGGCGGCGAGACCTACTCGCAGCGCCTCGACGACACCATCGGCTACTCCGCCCTCGGTGAGGACACCTGCCTTATCGGTCCCGACGGCTGTCAGCTTGGCTGGCTCGCCGCCGACATCGAGGTAACCGCCAACAAGGATTGGTTGGCCGACAACCCGGCCGCCGAAGCCCTGTTCCTGGCTTACCAGCCGCCGCTAATCGACATGGCCATCGCCGGTGTGGAGCTCAACAACTCCGACGGCGCCCAGGCTGACGTCGAGAAGATCTCGGCCGACTGGATCGCCGCCAACCGTGACCTCGTCGACGGCTGGCTCGACACCGCTCGGGCCGCCGGTTGATAACGGCACAGGCTAAGCCGGTGGCATAGGCCACGGCTAAGCGACAATCAATACTCGGATCACCGGGGTGGAGGTTGAACCTCCACCCCGGTTCCGCGTTCGGATTCCCATCAGACCTGCAGGCCTAGACGCCTACTCGGTTGGTTCCAGCCATGCGGCCCAACGATCCCGATTGCCTTCCACCCAGGCGGAGGCGACATCGGCGATTGAACGACCGTCGACCTCCACGGCGTGGATCATGCCGATTTGCTCCTCGGTCGACAACGAGAAGGCCGACAGCAACCCGTGTAGCTCCGGGTCTTGGATGCGCAGCTCGGGAGCGGCAATCTTGTACAACTCGTCGATCGGATAGTCACAGCGCATCAATTCGCCGCTCTGGTGGGCCTCGACGCACTCAGACGAGCGAGCCGGCAGGGCGATATTGACAAGGTCGTATTCTGCGATCTCCGCCGTCGGCGACCACCAATACAGGAGAATAGGTTCCCGTCTTGCCGTCGCCTGGATCAGCTCCGCCCGTACAGCGTCTTCGGAGCCGGCGAAGACGACCTCCAGATCCAGTTCGAGGGCGTCCACTAGATCTTCGTCGAACTGCTGATATGCGGGGTCGATACCGAGCAGTCTGCCCTTCTCCCCTGTCTCGGCCGTGGCGAACAGGCGGGCTCCGGCTGGATTGGCCAAACCGACCCAGGACCGCAGCTCGGGGTGTTCATCGATGACGTATCGCGGAACGTACCATCCAACCTTCCCGTCAACGCCGAGAGGGCCAAGATCGTCGACCCCTCCACCGTCAACCAGCTCGGTCTCCTCAGGACTAAGCGAGGCCGGCCACAGTTCCAGCGCAGCGTCAAGCTCGCCGTCGGCCACATCGCTCAACATCGACTCAAGATCGGCCACAGGGACCAGAGTCACGGGGTAGCCAAGCTGTCGCTCAATCAGAATCTCGGCGATGGCAACGTTGATGCGGCTGCCGGTCCAGTCGGTCAAGGCCAACTTGACTTCGCGCCTGCGGCTATCCTCGCGCTCTTCGAGTGGACGCTCCGCCTCGCCAACAGAAACCCTTGTGTCGGGATCGTTGACCGCCGAGTCTTGGTTGGAGGCCGTACAGCCGAGGGACGAAGCGACGGCCAATGTCGAGACCGCGACAGGCAGCCACGACGATCGACGGTATGGTTTGGTACAGCGGCGCAGCTTCACCATCGCAAGGATAGCTACCGCCGCGACCACGATTGCTGACCAACCGAACAACCAGCACGCGTCATCAATTCTCGCCGGCTTATACTCACCGGTCGAGCCTTTGCCTACGGCTTGTTGTTAACCGTCGCTTGCGCCTTCGGCTGGATCAAATGGTGCCGGGAAACACGCATCGGGGATGGCCAGGCCGGCTCCCTCGCAGTAAGCCTGAGCCTCTGCCCGATTGGAGAAGCCCGGTACGTAGAGATTCCAGAAGCCCGGCAGCAGGCTCGGGTACGGGTCGCTAGGTGACAACATCAAGCCTTCGTGGCCGGCGGCCCGGAACTCGTCGAACTGGCGCATGGCTTCGTCCCAACCTTCATCGGCGATGCTCACCGACGACAGATTGGCCCGATATGTGGCGGTGAGCTCGGGGGCCAACACGTAGATATCAACCGGATTGGTCGAGGCCGTCTTGCCTCCGGCGGAGACATCAACCCTGATAGAGTGCCGACCCTCGGGCAGGATCAGTACCGGCAGATAGTTGAGAGCCGGTTCCTGCGGAAGATCATCGACTACGACCAGGTATTCGGCGCCGGCGGGCACTCCCTCGATCATCATTTCGTACTCGGTCTCGGTCTCCAGCGGGCCTTCGGCTGCGCCGGTGAGCGAGAGCACCGGGTTGTCGGACAACTCGGTGACGGCCGGAGTGGTATCGGCGACCGTGTCATCCGTGGCCGCTTCGCCGGCAGCTGGATCTGGTTCCTCATCGACAAGATCACTTGGTGTTTCGTCAGACGCAAACGTGTCGGTTGAATCGGAATCTTCGCGGACGAACAGGAAGTATCCGGCCAAAAGCGCAGCAACAGCGAGCAGGCCGACAGCCGGAAGCGTCCAGTTGCGACCCTGCTTTTCGACGGCCAATCCGGAGCCCAGCTCCAAGTGCGATCGGCCTTCATCGTCGCCGCGGTACCGACCTGGGCCGAGAGCATCGTTGTGTGAGAACTGCTCCTCAAAGCCGCGGTCGATCACGTCATCGTGACCGAAGGTACCCTCACTGCCATCGGAACGATGAGGCATAGAGCCAACCGAACGCATGGCCTGTGTACGGTCACCAACCTGGCCGGTCGTTTCGGCTCCGGCAGCAGCCAGGGGGTGTGGTGGAACCCCATCACGGGCTCGGTTGGAGCTTGCTGATCCGAATGGTTGTGCAGCATCAGACTGACCGACCACCTCACCAGCCGAGTCGACCGGTGGCCAACTGCTTCGGGGACCCGACCCGAAAACGCCGAGATCACCGTCACCAGCGCCGGGCTGGCCTATCCCGCCCATCCCGAGCGAATCCGACGACAACTCGTCAGCCGTACTGCCCGCCAGTGGCGGCAAATCCAGGCGTCTAACGGGGCGAGCGGATTTATCCGTGCTCTCACCAAGATCAAGATTGCTAAAGCTCTCCGACGACCAACCGGGATCGGTTGGCGCATACGAGGGCACATCGTTTCGTCCTCGCTGACCGCGGCCGTCGAGATCTCCGATTCCGTTATCGCTCCCGGCCATCACCGATTCTCCATTCGTTGCAGCGCCACCATCGGCTCCTCGGGCGTCGTTGGGGTCATGGGCATGAACTCCACATCATAGAAATGAAAGTCTGAACTAACGCTGTTGGCAAACTCCGCCTTCGACGACCGTCGAGACCTCGTTCCATCAGCTTCTCTCCACAACGTCGAGCGTGCTGGTCGGCCACCACCCATTGGCAGCCTTTCCCGCACCAAACCCGCCACACCCGCGTAATTGACAGCGTAATTGATAATTGACTGTGCAATCAGGTGTAACACGCCGTGAACGGACGCGCTGCGGTCGACCAACACCATTTCGATGAGCAAAATTGCTTTGGGTCTCCAACATCACACGCAGGCCGCCGTTCGACTTCCTCAGACGTACCGTCGCCCATCTTAGCCAACCCCGACCCCAACGGCATCCGCGGCAACAATCATGGAGAACCAAGCCCTCGGTCCGTCGACGTACAGATTGGCGGTGAGTCCTCGTCATCCCTACATTCGACATATGAGCAGCAACGCCACCGACAGCACCCGCCGGGGCCCAGCGGATCCGGCGTTCCGTCGGCAGATCAGCTACATCGATCGCTCGAGGGATTACTACAAGGCCAAGGGATTCGAGATCCCCTACCGCTGGATCAAACACAGCGACGCCCCGTTCACGCCGCTGACCAAGCCGCTCAGCGAGTGCAAGATCGGCGTGGTCACGACTGCATTCCCAAACGATGAGGCGAAGGAGGTAGGTGCCCATCCGGCATCTCCCATCCCGTCATCGATGTTCACCAACGACCTGTTCTGGCACAAAAAGGCCACCACCACCGATGACGTCAACACATTCCTGCCGCTCACCTCCCTTGAACGGCGCCGACACGCCGGCACGATCGGCAGCGTCAGCGACCGGTTCTACTGCGTGCCGACTTTGCACAGCCACCGTCGAAGCAGATCGTTCGCCGAGCAAGTGACCGAGCTATGCCTGCAGGACGAGCTTGATGCCGTGGTCCTTGTCCCGCTTTGACCGGTGTGTCACCAGACCGTGAGTCTGGTTGCCCGCCATCTGGAGAGTGCAGGAATGTCAACAGTTGTCATTGGCAGCGCTCGCGACATCGTCGAGGAATGTGCCGTGCCTCGGTTTGTGTTCACCGACTTCCCGCTGGGAAATCCGTGCGGGAAACCCAATGACCGCGCCAGCCAGGAAACAATCATCGATAGCGCTCTGCAGCTCCTAGAGCAGGCGTTCAACGCCCAAACCACGGTCAAGGCGCCGGTTGAATGGGGCGACGACAACTGGCGTGAGACCTACATGCAGATCTCGAAACCGGCCCCGCTTCCCAAGCGCGACGCGTCTATCTAACTATCGAGCTTGGAACAGACTGATCGTTTCGACATGGGACGTGTGGCCGAACATGTCAAACACCGTCACCGATTCAAGTCGATAGCCTCGCTCGGCCAGCAGAACCGTGTCGCGGGCCAGCGACGACGGATCGCAACTCACCAACGCAATGGCCGCGGCGCCTGTTGCCACCAGTCGGTCAGAGGCTTTCTCCTTAAGGCCGGCGCGCGCCGGGTCGGCCACCACCACACCGACCGGCTCAGGATCCCACCGCTCCACCGTCGATTCGACGATCCGGCCGTGGGGTCCGAGGTTCCATTGAGCGTCCAAAACCGCCGATGAGTTTGATTCAACTCCAATAACCCGACGACCGACAGCCGAGAGCGCGCCAAACAACCCGACACCGCAGTAGGCGTCGAGCATGGTTCCCTCATACGGCGCCAGCAGATCACCTACGGTCTGGGCCATGGCCAATGCACCGTCGGGTCGGCTCTGGAAAAACGAGTTGGCTGAGATCTGCAACCGCAACCCGGCGAGCTCTTCATGAATGTGGGGGCGACGACCGGCGAGCAGCTCGTCTCGGCCAATCACCTTCACGCCCTCGGGGACCGATACGTCTTCGGTGACCGTGGGGTCGACCACAACCATCCGCTCTCCGGTGTTGGCACCAACCCGAACCATCACCTCGGTGGCCGAACCGAAGCGACCGCCGGTCAGGATCTCCTCGATGAGGGGATGAGCGACCACACACTCATCAAGCATGATCAAGTCATTCGACTGCCGGCGCCGAAAACCGGCCCGCCCGTTCTCCACCGCGGCTCGAACCGTGGTCCGGTAGCCGACCGGGCTCAGATCCGGTCCTGAAATCACCGGCGGCAACTCGGAATTCTTGTCGAAAACCGGCCGGGCCAGTCGACGAAGACAGTCCACGACGATGTCGATGCGGAGGGTTCGCTGGCGGTCGGGGCCAACAAACTGCCAATCGCAACCACCACACGTCGTTCCGAGCAAGCCCTGGGCATGCCGACACGGCGGCTCAACCCTGTCGGGGGAAGGCTTCTCAACCTGCAGGGCACGGGCCTCAACTCGTGACCGATGCACGGTCGTGGCTTCGGCCAGAACCGTTTCGCCCGGAAGGGCACCGTCGACAAACACAACCCGCCCGTCGGGCCCGGAGCCCAGACTTGGGCCACCTTTGGCTACGCGATTGGTTTCAACGATGAACGGTTGTTGATACGGCTCGGCGGGTGACTCAGCCGTCATTCAGTTCGCCGGAACGGGTGATCACGTGATCCAAAAGGCCGTAGTCACGAGCCTCATTGGCGGTGAACCACTTGTCGCGGTCGGAATCCTCGATGATCTGCTCGACGTTTTGGCCGGAGTGCTCGGCGATCAGCTCGGCCATCTCCCGCTTGATGTTGATCAGGTTCTCGGCCTGAATCGCGATATCAGCCGCTTGACCTTGCACGCCGGCGCTCGGCTGGTGCATCAAAATACGAGCGTGGGGCAGCGCGTAACGTTTGCCCGGAGCACCGGCTGTCAACAGGAATTGCCCCATGGAGGCACCGAGGCCGAGGCATACGGTGGCAACGTCGGGCTTCACGAATTGCATCGTGTCGTAGATCGCCATACCGGCGGTCACCGACCCACCTGGAGAGTTGATGTAGAGCCAGATGTCCTTGTCGTTGTCCTGGCCGGCCAAGTACAGGATCTGGGCCGCCAGTGAGTTGGCGATGTTGTCGTCCACCTGTTGACCGAGGAACACAATGCGCTGTTTGAGCAGCTGCTGGAAGATGTCAAAGCCGAAGGCGCTATTGGGAGTTTCGGCGGTGGGCAGCACTACAGGACTTGTCATAATGGCCAGGTTACCGTCGATAATTCCGCTACGGTGGCATCAGCCTGCTTCACTTCTCCACTCTCCAATCCAGTTCTCCTGGTACACAGCACGCGGACGTGGCGGAATTGGCAGACGCACTAGGTTTAGGTCCTAGCGCCCGTAAGGGCATGGGGGTTCGACTCCCCCCGTCCGCACCAAGATCGCCGCCGCCGGAGCCTACGATTCACCCGTGGCGGCAGAGCCCTCCAGCAGCTGCTGGGCTTGGGCAAGGGCTCGACTCCGGTGGCTTATGACCTGCTTCTCGGCCAGCGTCATCTGGGCGAACGTGCGCCCGTCCCCCTCGTCGGGTATGAAAAGGGCGTCGTAGCCGAACCCGCCCTCCCCCCGAGGCTCGGTGGCGATGCGGCCATGAACTCGACCCCGACCGACGAGGGGCACCAGAGGTACGGCCGCGGCAGGCCCCGTGTTCCTCGGGTTCTCCCCATCACCCGACCGTTCCGTGAAATCGGCACCGACGATGGCCACCACGGTTTCGAAATACGCGCCGCGTCTTTCGGCTTCGACGTCGGCCATCTCATCGACGAGCTTGGCCCGATTCAGTGCATCGTTGCTGTTCGGACCGGCGAACCGGGCACTACGAACCCCGGGCCGGCCATCGAGAGCCGAAACGAACAACCCGGTGTCGTCGGCCAATGCCATGGCACCGGTGTGAGCGAACACTTCGACGGCCTTCTTCGTGGCATTGTCGAGCAGGGTTCTGCCGTCTTCGATTGTCTCGGGAAGATCCCGAGGTCGAGGTTCGATGGAAAACCGGCCGCCGAGTAGATCGGTGAGCTCTCGGACCTTCCCGGCGTTGCCGGTGGCCAGCACGAGCCGGATTGGCTCAGCCACGATCGGGGCGGGGTGCCGGTGGTTCGGCTACAGCCTCTCGTTGTTTGGCCACGATCTCGCCAATACCTCCGGCCGCCAAGTCGAGCAGAGTATCGAGCTGATCCCGCTCAAAAACCTGACCCTCTGCGGTGCCCTGAACCTCGATAAATCCACCGGATCCACTCATCACCACGTTCATGTCGACCTCGGCCGCCGCGTCCTCGATATAGGGCAGATCAAGGCGGCACTCACCATCGATGATGCCAACGCTGATCGCCGCGCATTCGTCAACCAGCGGATGGCTGTTCAGCTCGCCGGCGGCGATCAGGCGTGACAAGGCGTCGTGCAGCGCCACGTAGCCGCCGCAGATCGACGCGGTTCGAGTGCCGCCGTCGGCCTGCAACACGTCGCAGTCGACCGTAATCGATCGCTCCCCCAGGGTCTTCAGGTCACAGACCGCTCTCAGGCTGCGGCCGATAAGTCGCTGAATCTCCTGATCCCTACCCGATGTGCGGCGGCGGATTCGCTCCGAACTCGAACCGGGCAACATGTTGTATTCGGCGGTAACCCAGCCCTTGCCGGTGTCGCGAAGCCACCGAGGGACGTCGGGCTCGATCGAAGCCGTGCACAACACCCGTGTGCGCCCGAAGCTGACCAGCACCGAGCCGTCGGCCATCTCGGTGAAGTCGCGGGTGAAGCTCACCGGCCTCAGCTGATCGTTGGTCCTGCCGTCTGGTCTCATGACATCCTCTCCGTACCGGGTCTCCCCTGAAGGCCGAGGTTCCTCAGCCCTGGCTGGATGATAGGCGGTGGTCAGTCGATTCAGTGGCTTGGTGGCTGCCAGAGCGTGGCGTCGACCAATTCGGGCCCGAGAAGTCGACTACCAAGTTGGGTGAAGGCCCGAACATCCCCCGACGATATGAACTCATGCCGGCCAACACGGTTCCGGTCGGGTTCGAGAAGATCAAGCCGACCCAACAGATCGGCCAGCGCAAATGCCGTTTCGTCGGCCGATGAGACCAAGACCACGTGACGGCCAACCACATCGGATATGACCCGAGCCAGGTATGGGTAATGGGTACATCCGAGGAGGAGAGCATCGATCCTGGCATCGATCAACGGGGCCAGGAGGCGCCGAGCCAACAACATAACCTCAGGGCCCGATGTGACACCACGCTCCACGAACTCGACAAACCCCGGACAAGCACAGGAAGTCAGCTCAACATCGGATCGAACCTCGGCTACCGCTCGCTCATAGGCTCCCGAATTTATGGTTCCTACGGTGCCGATTACCGCAAATCGGCCCGACTCCGAGGCCCGCACAACCGACCGGACCCCTGGTTCGATGACGCCGATCACCGGAACCGGCAGCGTTTTTCTCAGCAGGTCGAGTGCCGCGGCGGTCGCCGTGTTGCACGCCACGACCAAAAGCTTGATGTTGTACCGATCGACGAGATGTTCAGCGATCTCAATCGAGAATTCCGTCACCTCGTCGAGAGACCTTGAACCGTATGGATAGCGAGCGGTGTCGCCGAGGTACACGAGGTCCTCGTTGGGCAGCAGATCAATGGTGGCTCTCGCCACGGTCAGACCGCCGAACCCGCTATCGAACATACCGATCGGCCGAATTTGCACAGCCCTGATTGTAGAGGCTGATTCTCTAGCCGAACCGCCATCCGATGGCGGCAAAGGCCCTACCCGGTCCGTACGGCTCAGTGACCTGGGGAGACGCTCCCGACCCCTGGATTTCGACCAATACGCCCGCTACGTTGAGAATCGAACTTGGGTGATGACCAGAGAGAGCGGCCGGGCACAGCTCGGCCGCTCGTCGCGTCGGGGATCTTTGGCGAGCGGTCTGAGTGCCGCATCACCACAGACCAATACCACTGACCGACCGTGACTATCCATAGACAAACAACTAGCTGCAATTGGTTGAAATAGAGCTGGATGTCGTGTTCTTTAATGATTTTATGAGGGTTCTTGGTTCCGCCCCTAAGGCCATCTAATATCGGCCTGTGCGCCAAGCGGAGATGCTCTCGATAACTCAGGCCGCCCGGTCAGCCGGGGTGTCGGTTGACCTGGTACGCAGCCAGATCGAACAAGGATCGATCGAGGCGACCCGGGACAGAGACGGTCAGTGGCTCCTACCCATCGCCTCGGTCGAGTCGCTGGCCAGGATGCACGCGCTGCAACTCGACCTTCGCGGCCCGACAGAACTAACAAACCCCCCGTCGCAGAGCGACATCCTGGCCGCACAGGCGGCAGTACTGCTGGCCCGGACCCAAGCAACCGCGGCCCGGTTCCAGAGTGAGGATTTCCTGCGTCGCCTGCGAGACGCCAACCATGCCGCAGCTGCTGATCGAAAGGCGCGGGAACAAGCCGACGAAGCGTTGGCCCAGGCCGAGCGGTCGCTGGCCGAACTTCGCCGCGATCAGGCGGTGGCCGAGGCCAAGGTGCAGGAGTTGCGCAGGCAGCTGGCCAACGACGAACGCCACTTCCAGTTCATGGTGGACCGAATCGCCTCATTGGAGTGGGAACGGCAGCGACTCACGCAGTCGCTGGGCTGGCTCGGCCGCATTCGATACCAACGAACGGCGGCACAGGACTCTCCAACCGCTGCCGTCGAGCCGATCGGGCAACCACTTGTTGCCGATCGAGCGGGGGATCCGATCGACGCCCCCCTGGCCGACCACACCGATGCCCGACGGTACTACCCTCGTCCAGTGCCATCCCCAGCGCCGGCGCCTCGCCCGGCAACGATGGATGCGCTCGCAACGGTTCAGAATATGGACGCTATTGCCTGATATCAGGCGCCGCCACCGACAAGGGTGCCCGCAACTCGACCGACGTTGTGATTTCTTCGCGAAATTCGTCGGCAAAAGCATCACAGCGGGACGAGCAAATCTAGCCTGGACGGATGGCCGTAAAGATGGTCGCCACCAACAAACAGGCTCACCGCAACTACGAGATCACCGAAACCTTCGAGGCCGGAATCGCTTTGCGCGGCAGCGAAGTCAAGTCTCTTAGAGAATCAAAGGTCCAGATCAGCGACGCCTACGCCCGCTTTGAGAACGGCGAGCTCTGGTTGGTTAGCCTCCACATCGCGCCGTACACCAGGGCAAGCAGCCATCTTCGTTATGATCCCACCCGAAAGCGCAAGTTGCTGCTTCACCGAGCCGAACTTGATCGGTTGTTTTCGAAGACCGAGCAAGATCACCTGGTCCTGGTACCCATGGCGCTCTACTTCAAAGACAGCCGCGCCAAGCTGGAGATCGGGCTCGGCCGCGGACGCAAGACCGTCGACAAACGGCAGCTGATAGCCAAGCGCGACGCCGACCGCGAAGCACGTCGGGAACTGGCTGCCAGGAACCGACGCTAGAATGGAATGTCCCCCAGCACGGGGGCGTTACTTGATAATCGAGCGTGTCCATCGGCGGATCAATCCGCCGATATCTCACACCACTCGATCCAACCCGGGGCTGATCGGTTTCGACGTTGAGACGAGAAGTCGTGTGTGCGACCCGAGTTGCTCAGACTCGAAAAACGGGGCATTAACAGAAGCGCCAACAAGGCTGACTTCGCTCTCGCCGCCTAATTTCTTAGGTAGCTAGAGGAAAATCGCGAGCCGTGAGGCCACGCGGGGCCAAATCACTGCAGCCCGGCAACAGAAGCAGTGGTGGACGATGGGAAAGACCATTGACGGCAGGCAAAGACCGCTGACCCCGGGGAAAGACCTGGCGGAGGAATCGTAAGATTCAGTTGACCCGGCAACCCGGCAGCCGCATAGCCGAATCACGGGAATGGTCGTAGCGCGTGCGGTGCCTCCTCAGCGGACGGGGGTTCGATTCCCCCCAGCTCCACGTCGGACCTGCGCAGCAGGTCCTTACCGAGTTTCGGCTCCGCCGAAACATCGACAACCGTCGCAACAGCGACTTTATTGGCGACATCAGAAGTACCTGACTAAAGTCAGGTATCATGACCGACTCCGTAGGTGCCCTTCGACGCTTCAACCGGAGCTTTACCCAACGCATCGGCGTTCTCGACGATCGGTTCCTTGGGCTCAACCGCCCGTTGGCGGCCTCCCGGCTGCTCTGGGAAATCGGTGATCAGACTCGGCCCGTCTCCGACCTGAGAACCCACCTGGGCCTCGATTCGGCCTATCTCAGCCGGTTGCTGCGCACGCTCGAAGGCGAAGGACTCGCCGAGACGGTGGCCGACCCGTCGGACGGCCGACGGAGGGCCGCTCGTCTTACGCCGGCCGGCACAAAGGAATGGGGCGAGTTGGAACGACGATCCGACGAGTTGGCCAAGGCACTCATTGCCCCCCTAACCGATACGCAACAGGATCAGCTGGCATCGGCCCTATTTACGGTGGAGCGGCTCTTGGCCGCGGCCGAGGTTGAGTTGACCGCGGTCGAGCCAACGGACCCGGCCGCGGTTGTCGCCTTAGAGGCCTATTTCGGTGAACTGAACAAGCGGTTCGACGAGGGCTTCGACCCCGGAGATACCGTCACCGCCGACGCCTCAAGTTATCGACGGCCCAACGGTGAGTTTGTGCTGGCCCGCCGAGGCGACGAGCTCGTCGGCTGCGGCGCAGTTCATCGGATGGAACCTCAGATCGCCGAAATCAAACGAATGTGGATAGCTCCGAATTGGCGAGGCCTCCAACTGGGCAAAAGAATGCTCCACCGCCTGGAGCAGGGAGCGGCCGAGCTCGGTTGCCAGACGGTCCGGCTCGACACCAACAGCGTGTTGGAGGAGGCGATCGCGATGTATGAATCCGCCGGCTACCAGACGATCGATCGTTACAACGACAACCCCTACGCCAAGCGCTGGTTTGAAAAGTCGCTTGGTTCGTGACGGAAACGTGGATGCAAACGTGATTCGCCGCGCCAGGTTGTCCCCAGCCCCAAAAATTTGCACTATTGAGCCATGTCCGTGACCACGGCCCCGACGGCTGAGCCCCTCGGAAGAAGCCGCTCGTCGGCCGTCGGCGTTTTGGCCGGATTACTTACCTTGGCCGTGGCATCCATCTTTCTATGGCAGCAAGGAACCTTCTCTAGAGCAAGCGCGGTTGCCGCCACCGAGGTCAACGCCGGAGATTGCTTCAACCTGAGCAGCAGCGAGGCAATGTTCGAGGTTGTATCTTGTGCCACCGCCCACAGCGGCGAAATCGTGTCCGTCATCGAACACCCCGACGCCGATGGCCCCTATCCCGGCGATCAGGTAACCTCGGTCTGGTTCGAGCAGAAGTGTGCCGAGGCGGCCGACTCCTATGTTGGCGACGACATCCGCACCACCACCTTGTCGGCTCAACTTGTGGCTCCCGACCGTGACGCCTGGGCTGATGGCATGCATGCAGCCACTTGTTATATCACTTCCTCGGAGGAGGCCGGAACGTTGTCGGGCTCCGTCCAAGGTCAGGCTGCCAAGTTCAGTCGGCCGGGAACCGCCAAGATAAGCGATCTCGCCGCCGGTGACTGCTTCAGCCCACCGCAGGGGCGTAACCCGTTCGACCTCCGCACGGGCGACACCGTCAACCTGGTCGACTGCAACGGTTCCTATCACGGCATCTTCTTTGGTCGGGCCGACCTTCCGTTTCCGGATGACCTCGATTTTCCGGATGCCGATGAACTATCCAGGGCCAGTACCGCCGTTTGTTCAGGGGAGTTTGAGGATCACTTCGGCGTGGAATCGTCGATCGGATACACCTTCCGGTTCTGGCGCCCATCTCGAACCGACTGGGACTCCGGCTCAAGGGAAGTGCTTTGCGCCGTTCTGAGCGATACCCGGCTCGACGCACCATTTGTGCCGGCCGACTACCCGGCACTCGCCAATCTCGGTACCGGCCAGTGTTTCGTACTTCTGCCCGAGCAGGACGCAGGCTCCCTCTCGCTTGACGATCATGTCCGCCCCGTAGTTTGCTCCGACCCTCACGTCGGTCAGATGATCGGGACGGGCCAACTTCCCGTCGACACCGGCTTTCCCGGTAACGACGAGGCGAAGCTTCAGACCGAACGTGAATGCCGCGATCGTTTTGAAACCTTCGTCGGGATCTCACCAAGCGAATCGACCTACGGTAAGTTCCCATACTGGTTCCCCGATGAACGGTCCTGGAACAACGGTGATACCCGTTATGCGTGCGCGATCCTGGGCGATGAGGTACTTACCGGTTCAATCCAGAACAGCCGCGACTAGACCAACCAGCCGACGCGAGAAACGCCTACTGGTAACTAGCTGAATTGCGGATCCTCCCAGCCTGGAAACACATCAGGGATATCTTGAGAAGGTCGAAGCGTCCATTCCGACGGACGCTTCTCCAGGAAGCTTGATACGCCCTCCTTCGCATCGGCCAGCCGGCCAAGTTCCTGGATCGCACGGGAATCGATGCGATGGGCCTCCATCGGATGATCAAGTGTCAGACCTCGCCACATCATTTGCCTCACCAGAGCGACCGAGACCGGGGCCGATTCGGTGAAGCTTGAAGCCAGCTCATAGGCTCGATCCATGAGCTGGTCGTCCGGCACGAGCCGGCCAAGACCAGCTTCGGCCGCTTCAGCAGCGGGAAACACTCGACCCGAGTAACACCAGTCGAGAGCGGCCGGCATTCCTACCAAACGAGGGAGGAACCAAGATGAGCAGGCTTCCGGGGAAATCCCGCGCCGAGCAAACACGAAACCGATCTTGGCGCTCTCGGCCAGCAGCCTGATGTCCATCGGCAACGTCATCGTGATACCGACACCAACCGCTGCCCCGTTGATGGCGGCGATGATCGGCTTGTTGAGAGCAAACAGGCGTAGAGAAACGAGGCCGCCTCCATCGCGACGAACCTCACCGCCACCGCCAAGATCGTCGGGGTCCTTACGGCGAACCGAGGCATCGAAGGTGTCCGACCCTCTGCCCAGGTCGGCGCCGGCACAAAAGGCTCGCCCCGCTCCTGTTACCACCACGGCACGGATGTCGTCGTCGCCATCGATGCGATCACACGCCGCGAGGATCTCGCCCACCACGGTGTGATTGAAGGCGTTGAGCCGGTCGGGGCGATTCAGCGTCAGCGTGGCGATGTGGTCGGCGACGTCGAGCTTGATTGTGTCAAAGGCCATGGGGGACCTGTTTAGTCGCTCCGCGCCAGGGCCGTCCATACCGAACCCTTACGGTGAGGTGGAACGAGAACCTTCAGTCATTGTGGCCACCAGCGAATCGCTGCGATCCATGGCGGGCCCCCACCAGGCCTTGTCGTAACCAAAATGATCCCACAGTGAGACCGTGTGATGGCCTTCGAGCAGGAGGTCGACGGCCTCACCACCGACAAGCGAGGGATGAGGCTGGCCACAGGCATTGGCCAGCTGCAGCAACTCTTTGCGGAGGCTCATTACGTAGTTACCCGCCCGCACCGACTTGTCGGTGGGGTCGAGGCCACGGGTGAACCACTTCTGATGGGTGGCGACGCCCGTCGGGCAATGGCCGGTGTGGCATCGTTGAGCCTGAATGCAGCCGACGGCCATCATCGCCTCACGGGCCACGTAGATTAGGTCGGCTCCCAGACCCATGGCCACCAGCGCCTCACCGGGAAAGCCGAGCCGCCCGGCGCCGATCCAGACGATGCGGTCTTGGATGCCCTGGCGGGCGAAGGTGCTGAATACTTCCGCCATACCCATGCGATACGGCAACGAGACGTGGTCGGAGAAGGCCAGAGGCGCCGCTCCCGTGCCGCCCTCTCCCCCATCGATCGCGATGAAATCCGGACCAAGGTTTGTTGTGGCCATCTCGTGAGCCAGTTCGTTCCAGAAGTGGCGATCGCCAACGGCCGACTTGATTCCCACCGGCAGGCCGGTGGCATCGGCCAGCTCCTCGATAAACGTGATCATCGTCGGCACCGAGTTGAAAGCCGAGTGGCTCGACGGACTGGCCACCATAATGCCAACCGGCACTCCGCGGGCCTCGGCGATCTCCTCGGTCACTTTCGACCCTGGTAGCCGACCCCCGAGGCCAGGCTTGGCCCCCTGGCTCAACTTGATTTCAATGGCTTTGACCGACGGCGTCGACTCAACCAGCGAAACCAGCTTCTCGAGGCAGAAGGTTCCATCCGGGTTGCGCGCTCCGAAGTAGCCGGTTCCCAGCTGGAAAATCAGATCGCCACCGTGCAGGTGGTGTTTGCTGACGCCACCCTCACCGGTGTTGTGCATACACCCGGAGATGAGAGCCCCTCTGTTCAGCGCTTCCACCGCAACTCCGGACAAGGATCCGAAGCTCATCGCCGAGATGTTTACGACCGATCGAGGGCGAAACGCCTTCTCCCGCTCCCGGAACCCACCTAGGACCTTGGCACAAGGCAGGAAGGTTTCGTCGTAGTCCTCGGCTGATTCGGCGGGGCTGTAGGGGAAGGCCGAATGGCGGATGATGGGATACTGCGGCTCGTCCATCTTGGAGTCGGTGCCGAAACCAAAGTACTGGTTCTGTTTCTTGGATGATGCGTAAACCCACCGTCGCTGATCCCGGCTGAACGGACGCTCCTCGTCGTTGTCGGTGACGATGTACTGCCGGAGTTCGGGGCCGACCTTCTCCAGGAGATAGCGCAACCGCCCGACGAGTGGGTAGTTGCGCCGAACCGCGTGTTTCGTTTGCAGAACATCGATGAGTGCAAGCACCACCAGAAGCGCCACGATGCCGAGAACGATCAGCCAAATCATGGGCTAAACCTTAGTAAACCGACGGGCTCAACGCTCGGTTCGAAGCCGTCGGCCCGAGGGATTTCGTGGTGTGAACCTGCGTGATTAGGCGTCGAGGTAACGGGTTACAGCAATACCGGCGCCGATGGCACCGATGCCGGCCCCGACGGCGAGCAGGAATCCTCCGATGTAGAGAACCTGCGCGTTGGGAATGGCGAAGTCCCTGAATATGTAGCTCTGCAGATCCTGGAAGAACCCTGAGATGAGCTTGTTGACGGTGAACACCGTGAGGATGCTCAGCATCGCCCCCATCAGGCCTTGCATCAATCCTTCCAACATGAACGGTATTCGAATGAACCACTTGGTGGCGCCAACGAGGCGCATCACCTCGATCTCTCTTCGCCGAGCGAACACGGCGGTACGGATCGAGTTGTACATCAGCAATGCGGACGCGCCGGCGGCGGCCAACGCCGCCGCGAACATCACGGTGGAAGATCCCTCCGAGAATTGGCTTATGGCCCGTATGTTGTCGCTGGCAAACTCAACATCGCTCACGCCGGGGATGGTCTCGATCTCCTCCCCAACTCGCCGGATCAGCTCAACGTCGGTGTTCGACGGTTGAACCTGGAACGACATCGGCAGCTGATCGGGCTCAACCAGTTGAAGAAGCTCGGGCTCATCGGCGAAGAAGTTCTGGAACTCCTGGTAGGTGGCTTCCCGATCGATGAAAAACCGGCCGTCAACGTAGGGGTTCGATGCCAGGAAGTCGTCGATGCCTTCGATCTGTTCCTCTTGAACGTTTACATCGAGCCAAACGATGAACTCGATCTCATCCTTGAAGGCGGTATTGATCCGGTCGACGCCCCGCTGAACCATCAGAGCCACGCCCATGAGTGACAGCGAGACCGCCACGGTGAGAATCGTGGCCAAGCTCAGCGACGGGTTGCGGACAAGGTTCTGGGCGGTTTCTTTGAGCAGGTAGTCTGCGCGAATTGCCATTGGTTCGGTGTCGTCCTTCGGTTCGGGCGGTCAGTAGGTGGGCGGCAGAAGGCGCCCCTACTCGTAGACCCCTCGGGCCTGATCACGCACGATCACGCCTTCTGATAGTTCGATGACACGTTTGCGCATCGTGTCGACGATGCCTCGGTCGTGGCTGGCCATAACAACGGTGGTGCCAGTCTTGTTGATTCGATCCAGGAGTCGCATGATGCCGATGGAGGTCTGAGGATCGAGGTTTCCGGTGGGCTCGTCGGCCAGAAGGATAAGTGGGCGGTTGACAAAGGCCCGGGCGATCGACACCCGCTGTTGCTCACCACCGGAGAGCTGGTCGGGGTACTTATTCATCTTGTCGCCGAGACCAACCAACTCGCAGATGGCCGGAACCTGGGTTCGAATGACGCCCCTGGGGCGACCGATCACTTCGAGCGCAAACGCAACGTTCTCGGCCACCGTCTTAGTGGGCAGCAACTTGAAGTCTTGGAAAATCGAACCGATGTTGCGACGCAGCATCGGCACCTTCCAACTCGACATCTGACCGATGTCTTTGCCGGCCACGAAGATACGCCCGGTGTCGGGTTCTTCTTGTTTGTTCAGCAGCCGCAGAAACGTGGACTTGCCTGAACCTGAAGGGCCGACCAGGAAGACGAACTCGCCTTTGGCGATATCGGCGTAGGCATCGCGAAGCGCCGGTTCGTTTTGTTCGGGGTAGGCCTTGGAGACGCCTTCGAGCTTGATCATTGCGTATCGATTCCTGGTTCCGCCGACACTCGTGATGATTGACGCCGACGATTTTCCATCCTAGTTCGTGGTTTCACCGGCCCGGCGCCATCTAAGCCAAGCCTCCATGAATGGGCCGACCTCGCCATTGAGAACACCGTCGGGATTGCCGGAGGTGTGGCCACTGCGTTCGTCTTTTACCTGTTGGTAGGGCTGCAGCACATAACTACGAATTTGGCTGCCCCACTCCACCTTCTTGGACTCCCCGGCCTCCTCCGCCAGCTTGTCTTCTCGCTTCTGCCGCTCGAGTTCAACCAGTTTCATGGCCAGCATCTGCATGCAGCGATCCTTGTTCTGGTGTTGGCTACGTTCGTTCTGACACGAAACCACGATGCCGGTAGGCAGGTGGGTGACACGAACCGCCGAATCGGTGGTGTTCACGTGCTGGCCGCCGGCACCAGACGACCGGTAAACATCGACCCGCAGATCCTTGTCGTCGATGGCCACCTGATCGGCGGCGTCTTCGATGTATGGCACCACGCCGAATGAGGCAAAAGCGGTGTGGCGACGGGCCTGGGAATCAAATGGTGAGATGCGGACCAGCCGATGAACGCCTCGCTCGGCCTGCAGCCAGCCGTAGGCATAACGCCCACTGATCACAAACTCAGCCGAGGTGATGCCGGCCTCCTGGCCTTGCTGCACATCGGTGACCTCGAATCCGAACTGGCGATTCTGAGCCCACTTGCGGTACATCGCCAAAAGCATCTCGGCCCAATCCTGGGAGTCGGTGCCACCGGCTCCGGAATGGATCTCGCAGACGGCGTCGCCCTCGTCGTACTGGCCGTTGAAAAGAGCTCGCAGCTCAAGTTCAGAGAATCGGCCTCCAAGCTGCTCGATCAGATCAACCGCTTCGGCCTCCAGGGATTCGTCGCCCTCTTCCCGAGACAGCTCGAAGAGCGTCTCGGCGTCGTCGACAAGACCCGACAATTCGTCGTACAAGTCCAGATCTTCTCGCACCCCGGTGAACTCGGTTTGAATCTTTCGCGCTCGTTCGGCGTCGTCCCAAAGGTCGGGGCGGCCCATCTCGGTTTCAAGCTGGGGAAGCCGGGCGCGCAGCTCTTCGATGCGAAGGTATTCCTCCGCCTCATCAAGCTCAACTCGGAGCGCCTTCAAGTCCTCGGTTAGATCGGCCATGTCGCAAGTGAACGGTAGCTGAATAACCGGCCAGATCAGCGGACTGAACAGGGCGGCACTACCATCGGCGCAGAATCAGCGCGGTATCAACGTCTCCCGTGGCATTGCTTGAACTTCTTGCCGCTACCGCACGGACACGGAGCGTTGCGGGGGGTCTTGTCCCACTCGTCTTTCACATACGGTGCAGCGGGGCCGTCGTCGGCCTCCGGCGCCTCGCTATCGCTCGACGATTCGACGACGTCGGTGGTTGTGGTGGCACCCAAGGCGGCGCGCTGAGGTGCTGCCTCCGCGCCAGCACTACCGTTGGTTGCCGGGCCGGCGGCCGTCGATGCATCGGCCTTTTGGGCCGAGGCCTCAACCGCAGATGCCTGTGTCTGCTGGGGAACAACCTCCACGTGCATGAGGTAACGGATGTAGTCGACGTTTAGCGAGTGCATCATCTCGCTGAACAGGTCGAAACCTTCCGCCTGCCACTCGACCAGCGGGTCCTTCTGACCCATGGCTCGCAGATTGATACCTTCACGGAGGTGGGCCATCTCGGTGAGGTGATCACGCCAACGCTGATCGATCAGCTGCAGCATGATCTGACCTTCGATCTGGCGCATGACCGATTCGCCGAGCTCCGATTCACGCTGCTCGTAGTGCTGGACGCCGTCGGCTTTGATCAGCTCTTGCATAGCCCGAAGATTTCGGGCGTCGGCCAACGTTTCTCCCGTTAGCGACGTATCCCAGAACGTCTGCAGTTCGGTGTGGAGACCTTCTACGTCCCAGGTGTCGTCGAGTTCACCTTCGCAGTGGGTGCCGGTGAGATACTCGGCCACGTCTTCGAACGCATCGATGGTGTCGTCGCGTAGTTCGCCCTGCTCCAGAATTTGCTGGCGCCGGGCGTACACCACCTTGCGCTGCTGGTTGTAGACCTCGTCATACTTGAGCACGTTCTTACGGATTTCGGCGTTGCGCTGTTCGACCGTGTTCTGGGCCCGCTCCACCGACTTGGTCACCATTCCGGATTCGATTGGCACGTCTTCAGGCAAAGCCCGGTCCATAACCCAGTTCATGGCACCGGTGGCGAAGATGCGCATCAGATCGTCTTCCAACGACAGGTAGAAACGGCTCTCTCCAGGGTCGCCCTGACGGCCGGATCGGCCACGTAGCTGATCGTCGATGCGACGGCTTTCGTGTCGTTCGGTGGCCAGAACGTAGAGGCCTCCGGCAGCGAGGACGTCGGCCCCTTCCGACTCGCAGATCGGCTCCCAATGGGCGAAGCGCTTCTCGTAGTATTCCTGGCCTTCCTCGGTGGCCAGATCGAAGCCTTCGGCCCGGGTGTCGGCTTCGGCCAGTTTCTCGGCGTTGCCACCGAGCACGATGTCGACGCCACGGCCGGCCATGTTGGTGGCCACCGTGACCGAACCCGACTTGCCGGCCTGCGCCACAATGTCGGCCTCGCGGAAGTGCTGCTTGGCGTTGAGAACCTCGTGAGAAATGCCCCGTTGCACCATCAATTGGCTGAGCTTCTCGGATTTCTCAACCGAAGCGGTGCCGACCAGCACCGGCTGGCCGTTGGCCACCCGATCCTCGATGTCGTCGATCGCAGCGTTGAACTTGCCTTCCTCGGTCTTGTAGATGAGATCGGGATTGTCAATTCTCGCGATCGGCTTGTTCGTGGGAATCTGCACCACGGCCAGGCCATAGGTGGTTTCCAGCTCGGCGGCATCGGCCAGAGCGGTACCGGTCATACCGGCCAGCTTGTCGTAGAGCCGGAAGTAATTCTGCAGCGTGACGGTGGCCAGCGTTTGCTGCTCGTCTTTGATCTTGACGTTCTCCTTGGCTTCCACCGCCTGGTGGAGGCCATCGGACCAGCGCCGTCCGTCGAGCACGCGGCCGGTGAACTCGTCGAC
Organism: Acidimicrobiales bacterium; assembly: GCA_965216355.1. GTDB lineage: Bacteria > Actinomycetota > Acidimicrobiia > Acidimicrobiales > SZUA-35 > JAHELU01. Next base: position 2,751,942 of record CBDCFR010000013.1, on the reverse strand, counting down.
GATCTTCACCTCTCCGTCGGTGACCAGGTAGTCCTTATCCCGCTGGAACAGCTCCTTGGCCCGCAGGGCCGAATTGAGCTGATGCACCAGGTCGCCCTGCACTCCCGCGTAAAGGTTCTCGATGTCGAGGAAGTCTTCCACCCGGCTGATGCCTTCTTCGGTAACGGCGACGGTGCGCTTTTCCTCGTCGACCTCGTAGTCCTCATCGCGACGCAGGCGGCCGGCGATCTCGGCAAACCGGTAGTAGATGTCGGCGGCACCCCGGATCTTGCCGCTGATTATCAGCGGCGTCCTGGCCTCATCGATAAGGATCGAGTCGATCTCGTCGACGATGGCGTAGTTATGGCCTCGCTGAGTCCGCCCTTCGAGCGTGCGGGCCATGTTGTCGCGGAGATAGTCGAAGCCGAACTCGTTGTTGGTGCCGTATGTGATGTCACAGCCGTACTGCTCTCGTTTGAAGGCGCTGTCGCGCTCCCCACCGGGCACAACCAAACCAATGCTCAGCCCGTGCCAGCGGTGGATCTGGCCCATCCACTCGGCGTCGCGAGTGGCGAGGTAGTCATTCACCGTGACCACATGCACACCATCGCCGGACAGTGCGTTGAGGTAGACGGGCAGGCTGGACGCTAGGGTCTTGCCCTCACCGGTCTTCATTTCGGCGACCGAACCCCAGTGCAGCGAAGCGCCGCCGATGAGCTGGACGTCGTAGTGACGCTGCCCGATTACACGGATCGCGGTTTCGCGTACGACCGCAAACGCCTCGATCATGAGATCATCGAGCGATTCGCCATTGGCAAGCCGCTGCTTGAATTCGGTGGTTTTTGCTCGAAGGGCGTCGTCGCTAAGGTTCTGGATTTCCGATTCCAGTGCGTTGACCGGCCCAACGATGTTTTGCGCAGCCTTCAGCCGCTTGCCGTCGCCGGCGCGTAGGATCTTGTCGAGTAGCTTCATCTCTCTTAAAGTCTACGTCGCTGCCGGTGCGCCTCAGGCGCGCCTAACCGAGTTTGCCTCGCAAACTCGCAGCGAGGATCAGAGAACGCTATTCCAGCTCGATCAACCCAACGTTGCCCTGATCGCGCCGATAGACAACGGCCGTGCGGTTGGTTTCGGAGTTCTTGAACAGGAAGAAGTCGTGGTTGAGCAGATCCATCTGCAAAGCGGCTCCCTGAGGGTCCATATCGTTGATGGCGAACAGCTTGCGACGAGCGATCTCGTACATCGGATCGATGGCGGCATCGTCGGTCAGCAGCGTCTCGGGAACCAACTCAGGCTCGATGTGGGGCTTTTCACGGCTACGACGCCGCTTGTTGACCTTGGTTTTCAGCTTGCGAAGTTGACGCTCAAGCTTGTCGACGGCCAAGTCGATCGCAGTGAAACCATCGGGGGCGGAGACCTTGCAGCGGATGTGATGGCCATGGCCTTCCATCGTGACCTCACAGATCTCCTTGTTATCGATCCGCGGGTTCTTCTCTTCCCAGAAATGGACCTCAGCCCGTTCCATACCGTCGAGATACTTCTCCAGCCGCCCGATTTTCTCTTCTGCCTGACGGCGAAGTGACTCTGAGACGGTGGTATGACGACCGCTGACCGAAACTTCCATACAAAGAACCTCCAGGGATGTGTTGCGCCACCCGTTGGGTGACTTGTGGGTTACACCATAGATGCTGACCCCACGGAGGGCTAGCGCCTTTGGTCCCTATCTCATTGACATCATCCAGCAGGCTCTATGGCGCCGCAGCAACACACAAGCCGGTGATGCTCGCCGTGCCAGCGGCTCGCAGCTTTTCGGCCGCAGCCCTCAGAGAGGCTCCGGTGGTAATCACGTCGTCGACGAGGATCACCCGTTCCGGCGCTGTTCTCAGCCGAGGCTGTAGGTCCGGCCCGGCGAGGCGATCACCTCTTGGCAGGCCGGCTTGAGCCGCCCGACCGTGACGGCGGAGCAGGGGCATCATCGGCAGCTGATGATCATGGGCCAATGCTCGGGCAAGCAGGCGGGCCGGGTCGTACCCCCGACGCCGCTGGCCGCTACGGCTGGAAGGCACCCAGGTGACCGTTGGGCGGTGTGCAACTCCGAGATCAGCTGCAAGCGATCCGAGTTCTCGGCCCAGGAATCGCAGCAGATCACGGCGTCCACCATTTTTCGCCGCCAGGACAAACCGTTGTGTCACTGCGTCGTAAGGGCGAAGGGCCCAAACCTCGTCAAGCCCGGGCACCTCACGAGACACGGGTGCGGCCGGCGACGGCAGACAGCAGCCGTCGCCCGACCAGCGGCCTTGGCAATACGGACAGACGCGGAACAACACGGCCAAACCGTACCGGTGGCCTGTGACAGCCTCCAGATTTCTGGAACTACATCGTTCCCCTGGTGTTAGTAGCGATAGTGATCCGGTTTGTACGGCCCGTCCACCGGCACGCCGATGTAATCAGCCTGTTCCTGGGTCAACTCGGTCAGCTTCACGCCGAGGGCGTCGAGGTGAAGGCGAGCCACCTTCTCGTCGAGAATTTTGGGCAGCGTTACCACGTCGATTCCGTACGACTCGGCGTTGCGGTGCAGCTCGATTTGGGCCAGCACCTGGTTGGCGAAACTGGCGGACATCACAAAGCTGGGATGACCGGTGGCGTTGCCAAGATTGAGGAGCCGTCCCTCACTGAGCACAATGATGCTCTTGCCGTTGGGCCAGCGGAACTCGTCGACCTGAGGCTTGATGTTAATGCGTTGGATGTCGCTGCTGCGGAACAGGCCGGCCATGTCGATCTCGTTGTCGAAGTGGCCGATATTGCCAACGATGGCACCTTGCTTCATCATTCCCATGGCCTCGGCCGAAAGCAGGTCTTTGTTTCCGCTTGCGGTGATGAAGATGTCGGCCCGATCGAGCACCCGTTCGAGCGTGGTTACCTCGTAGCCGTCCATCACCGCCTGCAAAGCACAAATCGGGTCGATCTCGGTGATCACGACTCGGGCGCCTTGGCCCCGAAGCGACTCGGCGCAGCCCTTGCCCACGTCGCCGTAGCCCATAACGACACACAGCTTGCCGCCGATCATCACGTCGGTTCCGCGGTTGATTCCATCGATAAGCGAGTGTCGTGTGCCGTACTTGTTGTCGAATTTCGACTTCGTGACGGCGTCGTTGACGTTGATGGCGGGGAACAGCAGGGTCCCGGCTTCCTTCATCTCGTACAGCCGGTGAACCCCGGTGGTCGTTTCCTCGGAAACGCCTCGAATGTTGGCGGCCATCTTTGTGAACAGCTGCGGGTTCTCGTCCTGCAGTCGGGCGAGGAGCTTGAGGACTTCGGTCCACTCCTCGGAATCATCATCGGTTGGAGCGGGAACCGCGCCGGCCTGCTCATACTCCAGACCCTTGTGCACCAACAGGGTGGCATCGCCGCCATCGTCAAGGATCAGGTTCGGGCCGCCGATGTCGTCCGGCCAGCGAAGTGCCTGCTCGGTGCACCACCAGTACTCCTCAAGCGTTTCGCCCTTCCAGGCGTACACCGGCACGCCGCTTGGATTCTCCGTGGTGCCTTCCGGGCCGACAACAGTTGCGGCCGCCGCCTCATCCTGGGTGGAGAAGATATTGCAGCTGACCCAGCGCACCTGGGCTCCAAGAGCGGTGAGCGTCTCGATCAGCACAGCGGTCTGCACGGTCATGTGCAGGCTGCCCATGATGCGAGCGCCCTGAAGCGGTTGCTCGTCATAGAATTCGGCCCGCAAGGCCATCAAGCCGGGCATCTCCTGCTCGGCCAGCTCGATCTGTTTCCTGCCTGCGCCGGCCAAGTTGATGTCGGCGACTTTGTAGTCGCCATCGGCCAGAGTGCGAGGTCGGGAATCGGTTGCGGACATGGGAACTCCTGATACGTCTAGAAAGCGGGGCGCTGGGAAAGGTTGGCTCGAAAGACCGACTCGCGGTGCGCGGCCGACCACCTCGCCGAATTCAGCCGTCGAACGTCGGGTTGATGCCCCGATCAGCGGCCAGACCAGTAAGGCGGTCGTGTTCGGTCTGATCGACGGCCTCAGCCTCGTCGATCAACATGATCGGGATGTCGTCGTCAATTCGATAGCGGCGTTGCAAGCGAGGGTTATACAGCCAATTCTCCTGCTCGAAGTAGAGCAGCGGGCCTTTGTCTTCAGGGCAGGCCAATATTTCGAGGAGTTGAGGGGAAAGCGCCAACGAACGTTACCTCCGAAGTTCAGTGCTCATGTTGCAGGCTCATGTTGCAGGCTCATGTTGCAGGCTCATGTTGCAGGCTCATGTTGCAGGGCACATGTAGCACTGCTCACGTGACGAACGAGATCCAAGGCACAGGCTATTCAGTCTCGATGCCAACCGGAACCTCAACGGTGATCGTCCTACGAACTACTTCCATGAAGCGGCTCAGCTGGATCGCCAACACCGGCCCGCCAAACCACGGTGTCGGCGGCATGAAGCTCCAAGCAGAACGAGCCGTGGTGGTGGGGAACAAAGGCCGCTTCGCCACTCTCCAGCGGCAGGTGTTCTGATCCAGCGGACATCGTGGCCCGCCCCGAGGTGACCATCACGATCTCCGGGCCGTGCAACTGACACTGGTGTTCATGTTTGGGATGGGCGCCATCAGCTGGCGTGGTCGCGTAGCGGGTCAACGAAAAATCTCGTACCGGGGTGCGGTAACGATGAACGGGGGCCTTCACCTTCTGGACCTCGGGAACATAGGGCTGGTAGCGAACGATTCTAAGGAGCTCATCAACGTCGACGTTTTTCGTGGTGAGGCCGCCGCGCACCACGTTGTCACTACTCGACATAAGCTCCACACCCAATCCTCCGATGTAGGAATGAAGCACGCCGGATTCGAGAAACAGTGCTTCACCGGGTGACAGAACGAGGTGATTCAGCAGAAGAGCAACTGCCACACCGACGTCGCCCGGGAAGGCACTATCCATGGTCTCCACCGATCGCAGGTCGGGTTCGAACCGCATGATCGATGGCAGCTGAGGTCGATCCGGCTGCAGCAGGCGTCGTGCGTCGGCCACCAATCCGGCGATGAGATCGGTGGCGGTGCCACGATCTAGATTCAACAGCCACGATACGACCCGCTTCAGGGATGTTTCGTCCGTGTCGCCGGACTCACCCAACTCCTTGCGCAATGGCGCCACTCTGGGGTCGGTGAACAAGTCGAACAAGATTCGGGTCTCGCCCGCCGGGCGAAGTCCACACTTGGCCTCAAAAGAGGTGAGAGCACAGATCAGTTCCGGTTTGTGGCGTCGGTCCCGGTAGCTGCGGTCAGGGGCACCGAGAGCGATGCCGAGTTCTTCCTCTCGGTGGAATCCTTTGATTGCCTGTTCCTGGTTTGGGTGGACTTGAATGGAAAGAGGCTGGGCCGCAGCCAAGAGTTTCAGCAGGAACGGTAGGCCCTCGAACTCGGCGTCAACCGCGGGCCCAAGGATCTGCCGGGGGTCGGCCGCGATCACCGCGGCGAGATCACTGCCGTCGCTCGATCGCAGGCTGGGCGCTGTTGGGTGAACGCCGAGCCAGTATTCGGCTTCGGGAAGCCCACTGGGCGGGATATTTCGAACACCGGCGATTGCGGTGTGGTCACCCCAATCGAAGTTCTGAACGGTGCCGGTGAGCTTGAACAACAATTCCTCCGTCAGTCTCCACCGGTCATGATCGCCTGTACCTCAGCGACCCGACGGTCCACATCGTCGGAAGTGGCGGCTTCGAGATTGAGCCGCAGTAGGGGTTCGGTGTTGGACGGGCGCAGATTGAACCACCAACTCCCGTGGTCCACGGTAAGTCCGTCGAGACGGTCAGTGGAGGCATCGCTGTAATGAGCGGCAACCCGGTCGATGACGGCAGCGGCGTCGTCTACTCTGGTGTTGATCTCACCTGATGCCTGATAACGGTTCAGCGGGGCGAGAAGTTCCGACAGCGGGCCGTCGAAAAGACACAGCTGCTCAAGGACCATCACCGAGGCGATCAAACCGGAGTCGGCGCGCCAATTGTCGCGAAAGTAGTAGTGGGCCGAGTGTTCGCCCCCGAACACGGCACCGGTCTCGGCCATCATCTCCTTGATAAAGGAATGGCCGACCCGAGACCGCAGGGCCTCTCCCCCACTTTCAGCCACGATCTCCGGCACCGCCTTCGAGCAGATGAGGTTGTAGATGATCTTGGAGCCGGGGTTCTGGGCGAGGATGGCGCGGGCCAGCAGGGCTGTAGTTAGCGAGCCTGAGACCGGCTGGGCCTTCTCATCGACGAGGAACACCCGGTCGGCGTCACCGTCAAAAGCCAAGCCGATATCGGCGCCGGTTTCGAGCACACGGGCCTGAAGGTCGACCAGATTTTTGGCTTCGATGGGATTGGCCTCGTGGTTGGGAAACGTACCGTCGAGCTCGGGATACATGACTTCGAGCTCAAAAGGAAGCGCCGAGAAGATCTCCGGAACCACCAACCCGCCCATGCCGTTTGCGGTGTCGGCCACAACCTTAAGCGGACGGAGGTTTGATACGTCGACAAACCCTCGCACGTGGTCGGCAAAGTCGCTCATGAGATCCTGCTGCGACCGCGATCCCGGATTGGCCGAGCCGTCCTCGCCATCGGCGGAACCGTCGACGGCATAGGCCACGGCGGCAGCTTTGATGTCGGCCAGGCCGGAGTCTTCGCCAACCGGTGCCGCCCCGCTTCGACACAACTTGATCCCGTTGTATTCGGCCGGGTTGTGGGAGGCCGTGAACATGACTCCTGGAAGGTCAAGCCGACCCGACGCGAAGTACAGCAAGTCGGTTGAGGCCAGCCCGATGTCGACTACGTCGAGACCGTGGCTCATCACTCCGTCGGCAAACGCGTCGACCAGCTCCGGCCCGGATGGCCGCATGTCCCGGCCGATCACCACTGCGCCCGTCTCAGGCTCGGCGTTCTTGACGAACATTCCAAACCCGAACCCAAGGGCTCGACAAACATCGGCGTTGATCTGATCGGGATAGGTACCCCGGATGTCATAGGCCTTGACGATCTGGTCGAGTACGGATTGGACGTTGGCGGTCACGGAATCACCTGGGGTTTCAGTATTTGGGGGAACGGGCAAGGTTATTTGAACGGCTGGTTTGATTCGGGATTCGGAAACGCCGGGCGGCTGCTAGCCGATTCGGTGGACGCCCCGATCGCTTTCTCCAGAGTATGTGCTCATTGATCGTTGGTAGCGGATCGGGCCCGCCGGTTGAGGATCTCCCGGTGTGCGGGCGTCGGTTGGTAGGCTCCCCCACCCACCCATCGACGGATCCTCACCAGATCGGCAACCAGCGCCATCGAGTCGGTGACCAAACGTACGGATGAGCCGGCTCTGTTCTCGACCGAGACGGGAATCTCCTTGAGCGACAGTTGATCTTGCTCAGCGATCAGAAACAGCTCCACGTCGAACGCGAACCCGTCGATTCGGGTGCGTTCAAATACGGTCTTACCAACATCGGCGCGCAGTCCTTTGATACCGCACTGGGTGTCACGAAAGTGGCCGAGAAGCACGAGGTGAGTGAGTCGGTTGACCATTCGTCCGCCAAGCTCACGGAGACGCCGGGCCTGGACCAGGGCTGTGGCCTGTTCGTGACGGCGGCTGCCCACCACGAGATCCCAGCCCTCCTCGAGTTGACGAAGAACCTCCAGAACCAGGCTTGGTGAATACGCCATGTCGGCGTCGGTGAAAACCACCGAACGGCCTTCGGCGGCAAGCACGCCGGCCCTGACCGCGGCACCTTTGCCCTCATTCCTACCAAGACGGATTGTGCGGGCACCGGCGATTTCGGCGATATCGGCTGTGTCGTCGGAGGAGCCGTCGTCGACCACGATGATCTCAAGCTCGGCCGTCGAGCTCATCTCTTCGACCAGCCGGCTTCGCATTGCCGCAATCGTCTCCGCGACCCGCGGGCCCTCGTTGTAGGCGGGTAGTACCAGTGACAATCTGAACCGTCCGGTAGAGGCGGGCCGATCCACTCGCTCGGCCAGGTCTCGGCGCACCTGGGTGAACAGAATCCACCGGTAGACGAACCAGCGAACGGCGGCGGCCACGCCAACGGCACCAACTTTGGCGGCCGCAACCGGAAGGATCTCGTTCAGAACAATCAGTGCGATCGTGTCGATGACACCGGCAACCACCGCGGTGGCCGCGAAAAGTCCGGGATGGCTAACCCAGCGGGCCGACTGGTCGCCCCGAAAAGTGATCTGGCGGTTCAGCACGTAGGCGACGATGGCGGCCGCAGCAAGAGCAACGGCGTTGGCTTGTACAAGCCTGCCTACGGTCAGCGTCTCAACTTGACCGACGAGATACAGAAGCAGACCGATGTCAACGGCGGTGGCGACACTCCCGACGGCGGCAAAGAGCCGGAGCCTACTTCTCACGACCGTTCTGTTTGAGATCGGTGATCGACCACGTCGACCTCAGATCCCGCCGACTTGGCCGGCACAGGTGCGGCCCCGGCCGACCCTCCGTCCATTCCCACCACGGTGTCAATCCCTGCCGTGTCGACCTCAGCGGTGTCGACCGCTGCGGGGTCGACTACATCGACGGCATCGGATCGACGGCTCCACACAACCAACCAGCCGACAATCGCCAATCCCAGCAACGTGAGCAGCTGGGCGATCCAGTCGATCGCCGTTCGTCCGTAGGAAAGCTCGACCTCGGTGTCGGTGGGCACCACGGCCATCAAGTTGGGGCCAACGCGCCAAGGCCCTTCGGCTCCATCAACCTTCCAATTGGGGAAGTAGGACGCCTTCACCATCACCGGAGAGCCGACCTCGCTCACGGAAAAGCGGATCGTCGAGGTATCAACCTCGATGTCTGAGACCTCGGCTGCCGCCACCGGCGTGCCGTCGGACCCCAGGAGCGACTCCTGCCGCTCCCAGTCGACCGGACCGTCCTCGGCCGGCAGCGCCAAGAAGCCGCGTGGGTTGTTGTAGTGCTCAACGGCTTGCCCGACCCAACCGACATCGAAGCGGGATACGGCTTCCTCGTTGGCCAACTGCTCCTCACTGCGACCGGAAACCACAACCGGTTCGTAGGCCAGACCCTCGACCAACTCGCTGCCGTCGACCTCGAAGACCACAAAGGGCTGGGCCTCGTCGAGCTCCGTGAGATCGGGGTGTTCTCGAGCAGCGGCGATGGCCTGATCCGTCTGTGCCATGTAGTACCGCACACCCATGGTCTGCAGCTGAGCGATGCCGAGATCGATATCAAAACCCTTATAGGGCAGGTCACGCTGAGCCCGTGAGGGGGCGTCGGACAGCACACTCTGATTCAGGAAATGGAACGGTGTGGTGGACGAGGACTCGAAGTACAGGCCTTCCATCGAGCCGATACATCCATCGGTCCAGTGGGGAAGCAGCATCAGGGCCATTGGCGTGCCGTAGCGATCAAGCTCCTTGCTGTATTCCCACATGGCTCTGCCGCAGCCGTTCTGCCGCCCGATGTAGTCCATGGCCGAAACGACGTCGTGGTACTCCCGGTACGAATCCTTCTGTTCGTAGCCGGAGTAATTCCAGGCGGCCCAACTGGGCACCGCGCTGCGAGAGGTGTTCGTAAACACCAGCCAACGAAAGTGGCCGTCTTCGTTCAGGCTGCCGAACGGCATCAGGCGCAGTGGCATAGCCACGGCGATGAAAACCGCGATCAGGGCCGCAAACGAAGCCATCGTCATTGACAGCTGGTCGGGCGCTCGCAGGTTACCCGAGACCATCGTGCCGGCGTTTCGTACCACCATGCCGACAGCCACCGCAGCCAGCATGTATACCGACAGGTAATAGAAGGGCAACAGGCGGGCGTTCCAGAGTGGTCCTTCGCCCAGGTTGGCCACCGCGGCAGCAAAGATCATCGCCGTGCCGGCAAAGATCATGCCGATCCGCTCTCGAGACGCGTAGGCAAGGAACACGCCGACTGCGGCCACGGGCAGTGCCATCTTCATCGGAACTGTGAGCATCGGACCGCCAACCTCGTTGAGCCGTTCCCAACCCATATCGTTGAAGTAGGGCTCCCGTAAGTAGAACGGCAACAGCCAGAACGCGGAGAGAAGGATGGCGACCGGACCGGCGATGAACAGCCAGGTCGATCGCCTCAAGATCTCACCGTCGCCGAAGGCGGCTGCTCCAAACACCACCAGCACCGCCATCACCGCCAGAACTTTGACGCCGAGGCCCGTGCCGTCGGCGAAAGCCAGCGGGATCAGGGCCAGAGCAACCGACGCCGATGCCATCCAAGCTCGAGCGCTGGTACGGCCGTTGGAGACCACAGCCAGCATCAGAGCCGGGATAAGGAAGAACACCGGGATGATGTGGTTGAGAGCTACCAGGGCGATCACGACGGCACCGCGGGCCAGCCAGGTGTTGTCGTCCATCCCGCGGATTGCGAGGCCGATGGCGAGCAGGGTGAGGCACAACGACAACGAGAATGCGAACTCGCCCGCCAGGGTGGAGGTGATGTTGCCGCCGTAGATCGTGAAGTTCGTGTCGAAAAGGAAGATGAAGGCTGCGAGCGCGAGAAACGCCGGAATCGGTTCGGGGCTTCGGGCGAGCCGGCCCATGACCCAAGCGGCCAGCGGAAAGGCAACCAGGCCGCTGACCGAAACCAGCTTGAAAGCCACACCGTAAGGGACGCTGATGATGAGCCCGGCCACAAGCACGGCCAACACAATCACCGGCACACGGTTCCTAGGGTTTGCCGCAACAGACCGGATCCAGCTGAAGCCTGGGATGTCCGGCAGCGATGTTGACCGGCGGAGTTGCCCAGCGACCGCCACGCTCAGCAACCCAACCAGCGGTATCGATAGGTACCAGGGCAGACCGACGTTGAGCGCCACGATGGCTAGCGACGGAACCACCATGTAGAAGTGATAGGCCGGGAAACCGCTGTACCAATCAGGTGTCCAGCCGCTCAAGCGGAGCTCGGGCAACAGGTGATCACGCAGAAAGGCCGGGCCCCACACGTGGGCACCCATGTCTCCGCCGGCCGGCGTGGTGTCGAGGAGCAGAAGCGGTCGGCGCAGGTCGGCGAGGCTGTCGGCGTTTGGCCAGTTCAGCAGAGCAAAGACGAACAGGCTGCACAGCGCTGCGATCCACAGTCCGGCTCGGCCCGACATCGCACGGGCCTGGGGGGCGGATTCCGCTCGCCCGGCCGGCGGCGGTTGCATGGGTGTTAGCAGCCGATCACCGGGTCCGCCCGCCAGCTCTTCAGACAACCTCGATACGCCGCCTTCGCCCTGTGATTCGGCTGGATGCGGGGACGGTTTGGCAAGACGGTCGATCGAACGGTCGTTGGTTTTGAGGTTCTCGCCTTGAGGGTCGACGACCAACCCGCCAGCATTCCGGTCGCCGGGGACTGGCTCGTCGATATGGGTCGAGCTACCTTCCACCTCCGCGACGATAGTAAGAAATCAGCGGTTAGCGGCGGCGACCGGCGTGTTCTCCGACATGATCAAGGACTTGTTGCAGGTCAAGCGGCTCACCGGCCAGCTGCCACCGTCGGGCGTCGCAGTTGTCGCAGGACTCCATTATCAAAACATTTCCATCAACTTCGATGTTGACCATGGACAGTTCGTGACCACATCGGCCACAGGCCTGACGATCGTCGAGGGATGTGCCCCGAACCGCCCCGTCGGTCACGACATTTGGCTGTGGGGTCGTCGTAGCCTGCGGTTCGGACGCCGGTCCAAGCGGCACGAACTTGCGAGACGACGAGCCTGGCCCGCTCGGGGAGACCTGCCCATCGGCGTGCAGCGAGGGATTCTCCATCACAGCGGAAGCCTCGGTCTGGGCTTCGATATCGCCGGTCGGCTCGGCGGTCGGACGGTCGGCGGCATCGGCCACCGGACCCCGTCGCTGGTTGGAGCCGGAGCGGTCAAATCGTTTACTTTTACGTTTACGCAGCGGGGCTGCGGACTTTCCGTCGGAACTGGTCATCGAGTCTCCTACGCCATCTGGCTACTAGGGTCGGCCCGGTGACGACGGTAGTTAGGTGGCGAATCCGGATTGGGCCGTTGGACTCATATCCGTAATCGCCGGCGATTTTCCCGACGATCGCCCGCCTGTCAAGCTCAGCTGAGAAGAAACGAGCCGATAACACTGGATGCGTTGAATGCCATGTGGGTGACGATGGCCGGACCGATACGCCCGGTGGTGATGGTCATCCACGACAGCACGGCGGCCAGCAGCGCCAATCCGGGGATCAGGATCCAAGCCTGATGTACCAGCGCGAAGATCATTGAGGAGCCCAGGATTCCGACGACCATGCCGGACGACCGGGTCAACGCGGGCAAGAGCATGCCTCGGTAGTACCGTTCCTCCACCACCGGCGCAATCAATACAACGGCCAAGGCCAGAATGGCCACATCAAAGGGGCCGTCGACCTTGTCCAGTATCTCGCGAGCCTGGTCGCCGGGGTCGGCATCCACAACCTTTGTGATGGGCCAGTACAAGACAGGAAGTAACGCGAGCTGAAGCGCTACTCCGGCGAACACGGCCGCCGCCGCCTCTCGCAGGTCGATTCCGATGTCGAAATCCACTCGAGGGCCTTGTCCAAGCGATTTGCTGAAGGCGGCCGGTCCAAAGAAGTAGCCGATCCAGAGGCCGATGGTGGAAGCCAGCAGAACCTCAAGGCTCTCGACATCGAATCCCAGACTCGATGCGGCTCCCAAGACGATCATCGCTGAAATCAAGCCACCGAACTGGGCGCCGACGAGGCACAAAAAAGCCTCTCGAAGACCCCAGCGAACCTCCGGAGGAGGGGTCGGCCACCCCGGCAATGGTCTGGAAAACATAGGTTTCGACGCTATCGCCCTGTTGACCGCGATCACCGAGACGGTGGCTTCGAAGTAGCTCATCCCCGCCCGGTGATCGCGGGTCAACATCTGCCCCAGGCGAATCTGGGCCTGGTTGAGCACAAAGGGTAGCGCTTGTGGCCGCACCTCAACCCTTGGCTTGGCATTTGTGTCGCGCTGGGCGGCCTTTAGATCGATTTTCACCTTCGTTGGTAGAAAAAGTGTCGAAACCGGATGGCAAGACCCGGGAGCAAACCGCCTTGATATCCGCGATTCCGTTCAACACTTCAAGCTTCCAAGCCGATTGGACGTCTTGTGACGCCCAGAACCTTCGGAGCCAGGAGATCAACCGACTCGGCATCGAGTCCTCGTCAAACTAGGCTGAATACATGAGTTCCCAAGGGTCCACCCCTCCTCCCCCACCACAAGGCCGCAACCAGAAATCGGTGTCGCGGCCGGAGTCCGGATGGCCACGGTGGTCAGCCTGGATTGTTGTAAGTGCACTGGTGCTGCTGCTGATTGTGGCCTCCGGGATGGACACCGAAGACGCCAACGAGCTGACCTACACCGAGTTTCTGACCGAGATCGAGGATGGCAATATCAAGGCCTTCGATATCGACAACACCACGGCGAGGATCGAGGGCGTCGACATCAACCAGGAGCCGTTCACCACAACGGCGCTTTCTGAGTTCTCTGAGCAGGATCGAGCGCTGTTCGAGGAAAACGGCGTCAGCATCAATCCCGATACACCGACGCCCAATGCGTTCATCGGTCCGCTGATGTTGTTCCTGCCGTTTTTGATCATCATCGGTTTCTTCTGGTGGATGGCCCGTCGCCAGCAGTCTCAGATGGGCGGCATCATGTCGATCGGCCGGTCTAAGGCCAAGACCTACTCCTCGGAACGGCCGGGTACAACATTTGCCGATGTGGCGGGCTACGGGGCCGTTAAGAAGGAGATCACCGAGGTGGTCGACTTCTTGAAGAACCCGGGCAAGTTCGCCGACATCGGCGCTCGTATTCCAAAAGGTGTCTTGCTTGTTGGCCCTCCGGGAACAGGCAAGACCCTTATCGCCAGGGCCGTAGCGGGCGAGGCTGGAGTCCCGTTCCTTTCGGTGACCGGATCCGACTTCATGGAGATGTTTGTCGGCGTTGGCGCCAGTCGTGTGCGAGATCTGTTCAACGAGGCCCGCAAGATGGGTCGAGCCATCATCTTCATCGATGAGATCGACTCAATCGGACGTAAACGCGGCGCCGGCCTTGGCGGTGGCCACGATGAGCGGGAGCAAACGCTCAACCAGATGCTTTCCGAGATGGACGGCTTCGAGGCCACCGAGGGCATCGTGATGATGGCGGCCACCAACCGTCCCGACATTCTTGATCCGGCCCTCCTTCGTCCCGGCCGATTCGACCGACAGGTGGTTGTTCCACTGCCCGAGCTGGATGATCGCAAAGACATCCTGAAGGTCCACATCAAGCACAAGAAGGTGGCCGACGACGTCGAAGTCGATGTCATCGCCCGTGGAACTCCTGGCATGAGTGGTGCCGATTTGGCCAACCTCGTCAACGAGGCGGCCCTGTACGCCGTACGCAACGGCGAGGACAAGATCGCCGCCGCCCATTTCGACATGGCCCGAGACCGGGTCATCATGGGCGTGAAACGTGATTCGCTGGTGATGTCGGACTCCGAGCGGGAGATGACCGCCTATCACGAGGCCGGCCACGCTCTTTGCGCCGCTCTACTGCCCGACTACGACCCACTCCACAAAGTCACCATTATCCCCACCGGTATGGCGCTCGGCGTCACGATGACCCTTCCCGAGGAGGATCGTCACTCCCTACGCCGTAGCCACGCTCTCGACATGATCGTGATGATGCTTGGCGGCCGTAACGCCGAGAGTCTGGTGTTCGGAGTGGTCTCGTCCGGGGCCGGCGACGATCTACAGAAAGCCACCGGACTTGCCCGCCGAATGGTGAGCGAGTGGGGCATGTCCGACGCGGTCGGGCCGATGGCCTTCGGCTCCGGCGGCCCGGTGTTCCTGGGCGACGACATGATGCAGTCAAGGGAATACTCCGAACACACCGCGGAACTGATCGACTCGGAGACTCAGCGCATTCTCACCGAGCAGGAAGAACGCTGCCGTGATCTCCTGACAACCAACCGGAACGCCCTCAATCTGGTGGCCAGGAATCTTCTGGAGCACGAGACGCTTAGCGGCGCCGAGGTCAACAGGCTGATCGAGGTGGCCAATGGCGACCTTGGAGCTCCGGGAAGCGAACTCACGCAGCCTGCAACCTCCGCTCCGGTATCGGACAACTAGAAGGCTATAGCAACGCCTCTTGATCGGCGGCGGGTTAGCCGGCGTGTTCGTTCAGCGCCTCGACGATGTCGTCGACCTGAACGGGCCCGAAGAACGCTTCGACCACCACGCCGTCGTGATTGGCGATCACTGTGGTGGGCACACCGTCGATCCGGTATCGCTTGTGGAGTGCCGGCTCCGATTCCACTGTGACCTGCTGGATGGCTATGCGCTCCTGCGGGAGCTGTGAAACAGCATCCCAAGCCAGCGGACAGGTATCGCAGGTCTCAGAGGCAAACACCACCACCAGCGCCGGAGCGTCCGGTCGATCAAAGTCTTCCCGGTCCAGTTGACCCGGTGAGCGATAGCTGGGAGCCGACGGCGGGTCGGGCCTACGCCGTTGCATCAGCAACGCGATCCCGGCGGCAACCAGGCTAAGCACGATCAGTATCAGTAGGCGGTCCATACCCGGCGCTCCAATCCGATACCGGGGCTACGAACGCTGAACCGTGGGGATTGCGGGAATAACGTCGAGGCTCTCACCGGCGACAACAACCATCGCCTCCACCGCCACCGGAACGTCGGACACCACTTCCACCACGGCACCCTCAGTGCCACTGAGAGTCAGGGGGACGACGGTTCGACCGGCGCGAGGGACGGTGGCCTGTATAGGCGGTCCGAAGCCGCCATTGCTCATCAGACGAACCTCAACGGAGGCCTCCTGCGGTGAAGCAATGACGACGGTGGTGGAATCGCCGTCGATGGTCACCCACGGCACGACCCAGCGAGTTGAAAGCTGCTCAACGCCACGAGTGGTTGAAAGACCGGCGGTGGCAATCGGTTGAGGTAAAGGCTCGCCGTCAACGTCGAACACGGGAACGGCGAAGTCGCCTTGGTCCTCGGGCGCTATCGCGCTGTCGGGGTTTTCCTCGCTGCCGTCCTCGGCGTCTGCCCCATCTTCGGCCCCATCTTCTGCATTGTTTTCGGCACCGTCCTCGCCGTCGGCATCATCGTCAGCTGCCGCTGCTGCAGCGGCGGCAACACCAGGGTCGCTCGGATCCTGGAGTTGCTGCCCGACCTGCCAGCGCTCGACCACCACCGGGAGATCGTTGCGGACCAGAACGTTGACACCCAGTTCGTACGGCAACGGGAATCCGAAGCGCAGCGCCTGTGCTCCAATGTCGAGCAACTCGAAGCTTCCCGGCCGGATCTCACGGGTGGTGTTGACAACGCCGTAGAGCGAAAGGTCGGTCGGGTTGTTGGGCCACAGCTGGATGTCGACAATCGCCGTCTTGTCGGATTGGTCGTCGAGGAGCACGTCCTCGCCGTCGTCGCCTTCAACCAGAGTGGGCGGATTCGGTTCGGCCGGGTTGAAGACAATCACCGAGTGATCCCCTCCGGCATGCACCCGACCGGCGGGAAGAATCCAGCTGTTGGCCGGGGTGGCCACGCCGAGCTGGAGGGCGGCACCGTTCGCGCCCAAGCTGCCGTCGATCAATTGCAGTCGCTCGGCCACCAGTCGACCGCCTTCGCTGGTGATGATGGTGGCCACGTTGGCCTCGCTGGTGATGTTGGGCCCGATATCGATGATTCGAACCGATCTGGCGGGCACAAAGGCACCCTGCAGGGCTTGGGGTTGCCGGCTGCGGGCCAACGTGCGGAACTCGACGCTGAAGCGAGCCGTTTCCGGGAACGGGTTCATGAGGGCCAGGTACTGCGTTGAGTCTCGTTCGGTCCGGCCACTGGCGAACACCCAGCTGCTGGAGACCTGTGTGGCGCACGGTCCTTCGGCTCGCCCCTGCTCGGTTGTGACCGAATGGCCTACCACTCCATCGCCGGAGATGACCTCTACGACGGCGCCGGCGACATCACTTTCCTGGCTTTGCGAGAGCAGAACTCGTTCGGTTGACATCGGCCCGACCTCAACCCGACGACCGGCGCCCTGCCCGTCGTCTGTCAGGATGCTGAGATTGGCCACGGATGGCGTGGCCGAAAGGTTGGAAACGATGATCTCGTGATCGGCGAACCCGCCGGTCGAGCTGGATCCCAGCGGGCAATACCAAACGCTGTCGAGCCGGGGCGGGTCGGATAACGAGGGTGTGATCACGACGTCCGAGCCGACTTCGGTAACTTCGAGCACCGGAGCTTCGGAAACCCGATCGTAGGCAATGCCCGATGCCACCAGGCCTAGGACCACAAAGATGAACGGCCAACGGTTCATGCCGTCACCTCTCGACGGGTCTGGGCCAGGAGGGCCCCGCTGGCCACCAGGAAGAACTGGGCCAGGATGGCGAACCGACGACGCAGTCGCGATGTGTACTCCACGATGACTTCACCGCCGTTGCCCGACGGCAAGACCAACAGGTCGTCGAAGCCGGAGATGGTTTCCACTCTGGCACCCGAGGCTTCGAGACCACGATTGTTCAGTGAGATGAGAACGTCGGCTTGGTCGGGAACTTCCAGAATCCAGCGACCTGGCTGTTCGACCGCAAACGTGGCGGCACCCGAAGTGAGATCGACGTCAAGTTGCTCGGCGGCCGTGATGGCCTGAGCCTTCTCTGTTGATGGAACGACCGGGGCCACGCCACGGCTTGATCGGTTGCTGAACACTGTGAGGTCGGGCACGCCGCTCTTCCGCTCAAGGTCGAGCTGTTGGGCCAGCGCGCTCTGAAGGCCTTCACCAGCGCTCACGGGGTTGCCGCCATGAGGTGGCGGGGCCAGTTGTTCAACAACGACAACAAAATCAATGCCGTAGGGCGCCAGCAAACGCCCTAAACGAACCACTTCGCCTGAACGAGCGAGGTCGATCTGGCGACCGATTCCGGCCGTCGAGCCAACCGGGCCGGGCTGCCAACGGCCCCAGATATCGGGTGCACCACCGTCGGTTACGACGTAGTGCACGCCCCCGTCGGACTCGAGAGCGTCGAGCGGCAGCACACTTGGATCGCCGATCCACAGCACCCGGCTAACGGTTGCGATCCCCGAATCTTCGATTTGGTCGCCGACGATCAGGTCGACCGACGAAGCGAAATTCGACGTGGGCGCTCGCCAGTAGCCACTGAACGCAGCGATGATTCCGACGAGGAACACAGAGGCCACGCCGATTGATCCGACAAAAACCGAGAGCCGCCGGACGCGGCGGGCCGCCAGCGACAATTGGTCGGAAAGCATGTCTCGTTCCAGCGAGCGAACACCGGCGGCGATGGTGAAGCTGAGACCGGCGGCCGCCACCGCCAGCAGTATCTCGGCGGTCGGCAAGTCGACGGGTAGCCAGTTTCGACGGTCGGCCCACGCCAAGGCCCAGAAGACGATGGCGGTCATCCAGCCAGTGAGCGAGATGTAGAGAAGCTCCTGGTGAACCAGCAGCAGAGCCAGCACGGCCAGCGCCACGATGGCGTAGGCCAGAACCCTGGGCGTGTAACTGTTGGGGGCGAACATCAGGAGGTCGAGAAGTTGGTCGTAGTTCGAGTCGGGCGACCGTGGGCCGATCAACCATTGCCACGAAACGGCTCGAAGAAAGTCGAAACTCCAGGGTCCGTGGAGAGCGGCCGCAGCGACGATCGCTACCGGCACCGCCAGCAGAACCTCACGAATCCGGCCGGCACCGGTTGCCAGCACCACCAGGGCCAGCGTCAATGCCATAATCACAGCAACAGGAACCACAGCCGGCACAAACGTGGTGACCACGGCGACCATGAAGCCGAATCGAATCAGGCGGACCGGGTCCGAGCGGTCGGCAACCGTGGGGCCCGGTAGGCCCATCTCCAGACCGAACGGGCTTCGGCCGTTCAACTTCAGCAGGCTGGCCAGCACGTACGGAGCGGCGGCCCAGATGACCATGGCGTCCCACCGGCCGGCGGAGAACATCGCCACCACGAGTGGATTGCAGGCGTACACCAGAGCCGCCACCATCCCGGCTCGGGCACTGGCCAGGGGCCGTAGGGCCCGATACATGGCCACGGGGGCCAGGAGGACGGGGCCGACAGCCACCAGCGTCTGGAACAGACCGGAAGCCCAGAAAAACAGGAACCTTCCGAGGGCCAAAACGATCAGAGCCGTTGGGGCGTTGCCCGGACCCCCCGTTCCGGTGGAGCGCCAGCCTCCCAACCACTCCTGCAACAGGGCCGAACCATCAGGCACAACGGGGATCTGGCCCACCGGCACCACTCCCCTGGTGAGGAGATGACGGCTTCCGAACAACATCAAAAGCGTGACAAACATGCCGATGACCACGCCGTCTCTGACATTTCCGGCGTCCTCACCGGCGAACGACGAGCGAACCGCGCCCATCATGTCGGCAAAACGATCCTGCCCGGCCGAGACTTGGCCTCTTGAGAACTGCGCGATCCGGGCCGAACCGCGTATCTGGAGTTCGGCGACGTCGGAGTCGCTTACCGCCCGGGTGCGCCGAACCAGGCGGCGACGGCGGCGGATGTCGTCGATCCGGCCTAGGTTCCAAGGGATCGACGCCATGATGTCGCGAGCTTGACCTCGACGACCGGCGATCATGGCGTAGAGCGATTCCAGCAGAATCAGCATGAAGCCGAGCGGAACGTAGGTGAACATCGTCTTGCGCTCGGCGGTGACCAGCATCGAACGCAAACGGTGGCGGGCCAGGAGCCGCCGTCGTTCCCGTTGATTCACCCGCTCGTTCATGTTTTCCTGGTGACGGGCTTTGGCCCCCGGGACCACGATTACCCGGGCGCCGGCCACGTGGGCCCGCCAGCACAGATCGAGATCCTCGCCAAGCACCTTAATGCCCGGATCGAATCCGCCAAGGGCGGCGAAGAGATCGGCTCGCACCAGCTGAACGCCGCCGGGGGCGACGAAGACTTCGCGAACCGCGTCGTACTGATCTTGGTCGAACTCGCCCCGCTCCACCTGGTCGACCATGACGCCGAACCGGTCGGCGCCCATGCCGAGCTGCGAAAGGCGTCGAGCGTCTTCCCAGGCCACGAGCTTGGGGCAGGCGATACCGCCGTTGTTGCGGTAGAGCTCACTCATGAGCGTCGACACACAATCGTGCTCAAGCACAACGTCGTCGTGGCAGAAAAGAAGGAATGGCGAGCCCGACACCAGCTCCAAGGACTGATTGGCGGCCACGCTGAACCCGGGGTCGCCGGCGAGGCGGTGTAGATAGGCCTTGGGCAGCACATCAGCCACCCGTTCGGCGATCGGCTCATCACTTCCGGCATCAACCACCAGAACCGAAAGATTCTCGTAATCCTGCTCGGCCAGCGACTGCAGCGTGTGGGCAAAATCGGGCCCGGGATTGGAGGCCACGACAACGGCGACAACGGCAGGGACATCCCGCAAACCCGCAGGGTCAGCGGCCACATTCGGGTCGATGGCTGCCACCACGCCCGACCCAGGATCTGCTTGATGGTTGATGTGGGTCACGACCTCCGAATGCTACTCCTAACTCCGGCCCGAAACTCTTATAGCCCCCCAAGAGTGAGCCAAGATCGACCCGTGATCGCCGTAGGTGTCGCTACCCATGTGGCAAATCACCCTGAAACAAAATTTGCCGGCAGGGTTTGCCACTATGATCTGAGCCGTGATGAAGGCAGTGCCTTACTTCCTCCTCATCCCGATCTCCGGTGCTGTTGTACACCTGGGGCCCGGGCCCGCCGCCGCTTCGACGTCCGAAACCGGACCTCGAGATCATGGACCGCGTCCATGAGAGCGCTTATCACGGGTGCCGGCGGTTTTGTCGGTCCACACCTCGCTCAGCATCTGACTGATGCCGGCGACTCGGTGGTTGCGTTGGACGTGAAGAACGGACCCGACCTGCGAGATCGTATCGGCTGGCGAGACGCCGTAGCCGAACACGGTCCTGATGTCATCTACCACTTGGCCGGGTGGAGTGACGTGGGCGGTTCATGGCTTGAGCCGTGGACTGCGTTCGAGGTGAACATCATGGGCACCGTCTCAATTCTGGAAGCGGCCCGAGTTGGGGGCATGCCTCGGGTTGTTCTGGTGAGTAGCGCCGACGTGTACGGCCTGGTCGATGAATCCGACCTACCTCTTGACGAGGAGTCGTCGGCCCAGCCTCGGTCGCCCTACGGAGCGAGCAAACAGTCCAGCGAAAACATCGCGATCAGTTACTTTCGAGCCCATAAGCTCCCGGTGATGATCGCTCGTCCGTTCAACCACCTCGGACGTGGCCAAACCACCAAGTTTGCGGCGGCGTCGTTCGCCGATCAGATCGCCCGGCTTGAACTCAACGGTGGTGGCGTGTTGAGGCATGGTGATTTGTCGAGCAAGCGAGACATGACCGATGTGCACGACATCGTTCGGGCCTACCGATTACTCGCCCTCCACGGCGAGCCGGGTGAGATTTACAACATCTGCTCCGGCAGGGCGGTATCGATGCAGGAGGTGCTCGACACGATGCTGTCGTTGAGCCCGGCCAAGATCGATGGCGAGGTTGACGAAAGCCTCATCCGACCGGTCGACCTGCCGGTATTAAGGGGCTCACACCACAAGATCAGCGCGGCCACCGGCTGGAAACCCAACGTGGAGCTGGCTCAGACCCTTCGTGACGTGCTGGACGATGCCCGCACCAGAGCCGAGTCAAAGGTCTGAGAATGTATTCCACCAAAGGCCTCAAATTCGTAGACACCAAGATCACCGGCGGTAGTAATGAGGATGGTACGACCACGTGAAACGAGCACTCATCACCGGCCTGACCGGACAAGATGGTTCCTATCTGGCCGAGTTTCTTCTCGACAAGGGCTATCACGTCGTCGGGATGGTTCGCCGGACCAGCACGGTCAATTTTGAGCGCATTGCCCACATTCAAGACGACGTCGAGATCGTGCAGGGCGATCTGCTGGACGAGACGTCGCTGCGTCACATCATCAAAAGCCACCAACCGGATGAGATCTACAATCTGGCGGCCCAATCGTTTGTCCAGACATCGTGGCAACAGGCCGTGCTCACCGGGGAGACAACCGCTCTCGGTGTGACCCGGCTGCTCAACGCCATGCAGGAATGTGACCGCGACGTTCGCTTCTACCAGGCGTCGTCATCGGAGATGTTCGGCAAAGTGGTGGAGGTACCCCAAACCGAACAAACGCCGTTCTACCCGCGCAGCCCATACGGAGCGGCGAAGGTCTACGGCCATTGGATCACGGTCAATTTCCGCGAGAGCTATAACCTGCACGCATCAAGCGGCATCTTGTTCAACCACGAAAGCCCTCGCCGTGGGCTTGAATTCGTAACTCGCAAGATCACAAACCACGTGGCCAAGATCAAGCAGGGTCTGGCCACCGAACTTCGGCTCGGCGATCTCGATCCTCGGCGCGACTGGGGTTTCGCCGGTGACTACGTTGAGGCAATGTGGCTGATGCTGCAGCAGGAGCGACCTCAGGACTACGTGATAGCCACTGGCGAAACGCACTCGGTTCAGGAATTCTGTGAGCTGGCGTTTAGCCAGGTAGACCTGAATTGGCAGGACTGGGTGGTGCAAGACGAGCGGTTCATGCGTCCGGCTGAAGTCGATCTACTCATCGGCGACCCCACGAAGGCCCGCAACGAATTGGGATGGGAGCCGAAAACCAGCTTCAATCAACTGGTGTCGATGATGGTGGAGGCCGACATGGAGTTGGTGGCCAAGCAGCAGCGGCAGTTGGCATAAACCCGATCTACACAAAGGACGGCGCCCGTGGCGGATCCGCTGGCCAATTCCACAGACTTTGATAACGCTCCTCCCCGGGTAACAGTTCTCTGCGGCGGAGTTGGCGCGGCTCGCTTTCTGGCCGGGTTGGTTGACGTTTTGCCTCCGTCGAATATCACCGCCGTTGTCAATGTGGCCGACGATGTTGAGCTTCACGGTCTGCGTATCTCGCCCGACATCGACACCATCATTTACACGCTCTCCGGTGCCCACTCGGTTGAGCGGGGCTGGGGTCTTGAGGGTGAAACGTGGCAGGCCATGGAGATGCTGGGCCGGTACGGCGGCGACGACTGGTTCAGTCTCGGCGACCGGGATCTCGGCACTCATCTGTTCCGCACCCACCAGCTCTCGCAGGGCGCCACCTTGGCCGAGGTCACGGCGTCCCTCGCTTCGTCCTGGGGTCTTGAGTTGCAGCTGCTACCCGTGACCAACGACCCGGTGCGGACAATGATCACCACGGTCGATCACGGTGAGGTCGGGTTTCAAGAGTACTTCGTGCGCCTTCGCCACAATGTGCCGGTGACTGCGGTTCGATTTGCGGGGGCTGAGGACGCCGAACCTGCCCCAGGGGTTCTCGAAGCGCTTGAGGGCGCCGATGTCGTTGTCGTGGCCCCGTCGAACCCTGTGGTCTCGATCGATCCAATCCTGGCCATTCCTGGGGTGCGAGATGTTCTCGCGAGGCGACGTCGCTCGGTGGTGGCCATTTCGCCGATCGTGGCCGGCAAGGCGCTGAAGGGACCGGCCGACCGGCTGTTGGCCGAGCTGGGGCGTGAATCTTCGGTGGAAGCCGTCGGCCGCTGGTACGGCGGACTGATCGCCACACTGATCATCGACGCGGCCGATGCGGAACAGGCTGACAAGATTCGAGCACAAGGATTGAACGTCGTGTGTACTGACACGATCATGTCGAGACCCGGAGTGGCGGCGGCGTTAGCCCAACAGGCGCTCGACGCTGTTCGGCGTTGAACGCCCGATTGTCTGCACCGCAGAGCAATCCAGCCGCTTGAATGGAGGCCATGGCTTTACCTCCGGCCCCTGACGGCCTTCAGATCCTCCCGGTAATCGGTCTCCCCGAGGTCACGCCCGGTGATGATCTGGCCGGCATGATCATCAGTGCTTGTGAGCAGGGTCCGGGGCTTCTCGATCAGGATGTGCTGGTGGTGAGCCAAAAGGTTGTCTCCAAGGCCGAGGGACGCCTGGTGAAGGTCGACCCCACCGACCCGCTGGCCCACAAACCGCTCGTGATTGAGGAGGCGGCCCGGGTGGTTCGACGCCGGGGTGAATTGATAATCACCGAAACCAAACACGGCTTCGTCTGCGCCAACAGCGGAATCGACCGTTCCAACGTTGAACCCGACATCGCCTGCCTCCTACCTGAAGACTCCGACCGCTCGGCTCGACGAATCCGCGACGCCATCGCCGGCCGCACCGGCGCCGAGGTGGCGATCATCGTGGCCGACACCTTCGGCCGACCGTGGCGTCGGGGGCTGACCGACGTAGCCATCGGCTCGGCCGGGATCCTCCCCATCCTCGATCTTCGCGGCACCACCGACGCCGTCGGCCGGGAACTGGCGGTCACCGAGGTTTGTCTGGTCGACGAGCTGGCCGGGGCGGCTGAACTGGTGCGAGGCAAGTCAACCGGCATCGCAGTTGCCATCATCCGAGGAGCGCCGGCCGAGTGGTTCGGCGAAGGATCCGTGGTCGACGATGTGGTTCGCTCCCCCGGCGAGGACCTCTTCCGCTAATGTCAGATCAGCTTCCACCCCTGGTCGCCCATCTTCCGCCGGCGCCTGACCCCGACTCGTTGCTGGACGGGTTTGTCGACTTCGTCACCGAGCTCGGACTCGAGCTCTACTCGGCCCAGGAGGAAGCCATCCTCGAACTGCTGGCCGGTAACAACGTCATCCTCAACACCCCCACCGGTTCCGGCAAGTCGCTGGTGGCCGCCGCCGCCCACTACGTTGCCCTCGCCGCCGATCGTCGCAGCTTCTACACCGCCCCCATCAAAGCTCTCGTTTCGGAGAAGTTCTTCAACCTGCGAGACGACTTCGGACCCGAACGAGTGGGCATGATCACCGGCGACGCTTCGATCAACGCCGACGCTCCGATTATCTGCTGCACCGCCGAGATCTTGGCCAACATGGCGCTACGAGACGGCGAGGACGCCGACGTCGATGTGGTCATCGCCGATGAGTTTCACTACTACGCCGACCCACAGCGAGGCTGGGCCTGGCAGGTTCCGATCCTCGAACTCCCCCACGTCCAGTTCCTCCTCATGTCAGCCACCCTGGGGTCGACGGCGTTCTTTGAAAAGGAGCTGACCCGACGCACCGGTCGGCCCACGGCGTTGGTGAGTTCCGACACCCGGCCGGTTCCCCTCGACTTCGAGTATCGACGCACCACGCTCCACCAGTCGATCACCGATCTGCTGGAGGCCGACCGCGCCCCGATTTACCTGGTCCACTTCACGCAGCGGGAGGCCACCGAAGCGGCTCAGGGCTATCTGTCGCTCGACCCACTCTCGAAGACCGAGAAGGAACTGGTGAAAGAAGCGATCGGCGGGTTCTCGTTCGACTCCCCCGTTGGGAAAGACCTGAGACGCTACATCCTTGGTGGTGTTGGCGTCCACCACGCCGGACTGCTGCCAAAGTACCGGTTGCTGGTGGAGAAGCTGGCCCAGGACGGCTTGCTGAAAATCATCTGTGGCACCGACACCCTAGGCGTCGGCGTCAACGTGCCCATCCGATCGGTGCTGTTCACCCAGCTGTGCAAATACGACGGCAACTCCACCCGAATTCTGTCGAATCGAGAGTTCAAGCAGATCGCCGGCCGGGCCGGGCGGAAGGGATTCGATGACGTCGGCTATGTGTGGGTCCAAGCCCCCGCACATGTGGTCGAGAACCTTCGGGCCGAAGAAAAAGCTGCGGCCGGGGCGGCCAAAGGAAAGAAAAAGAAGGTTGTCAAACGTAAACAACCCGACCGAGGATACGCCCATTGGACCGAGGACACCTTTGCCAAGCTGGTGACGGGTGACCCGGAACCGCTCACGTCGTCATTCCAGATCACTCACCAAATGATGTTGACTCTGCTCGACCGGCCTGGCGATGGCTGCGCGGCAACCCGCAGATTGCTGACCACCAACCACGAGACCAGGGCGAGGAAACGCCGTCACATCAAACGAGCGATCGCCATCTACCGATCATTGGTCGACGCCGACTTGCTCGACCAGCTCGACGAACCCGACGAGGACGGACGAACCATCCGCGTGAATCTCGACCTGCAGGACGAGTTCGCGCTGCACCAACCCCTGTCTCTGTGGGCGCTTGAGGCCATCGACGAGCTCGACGCCGACGACCCTGGCTACGCCATTTCGGTTCTCACGACGATCGAGTCGGTTCTCGAATCACCGGGGGTGATCGTGGCCGCCCAGATCAACCACGAGAAGTCCGAGTTGATGTCCGAGATGAAGGCTGCAGGCGTCGAATACGAGGAACGTATGGACCGCCTGGCCGAGGTCGAGGGCCCGAAGCCGGAGAAGGAGCGACTCTACGAAAGCTTCGACCGCTTCCGGCTTCAACACCCATGGGTGGGCGGCGACAACGTCAAACCGAAATCGATCGTGCGCGACATGCTTGAACAGGCGATGACGTTCAAGGAGTTCGTCAATCACTATGGGCTTAAGCGTTCCGAGGGAGTCGTGCTCCGCTACCTCTCCGACACCTACAAAGCTCTCATCCAGAACGTGCCCGAAGACGCCAAGACCGACGAGATCTACGACATCATCGAGTGGGTCGGCGCAGTGGTTCGTCAGGTCGACTCCAGTCTCATCGACGAATGGGAGCAACTCACCGCCGGGAATGTGGGAGATGCTGCAGGAGTCGAGGACGTAGGCGGATTTGGAGTCGATGACGACGACATCACCAGCAACCGCCGAGCTTTCGCGGTGATGGTTCGCAACGAGGCCTTCCGATGGGTCCAGGCATTGGCTCGTCAAAACTACAGCGCCATTACCGGCAGCGATAGGGAGGAAATCGAATCAGCCCTCGAGCACTACTGGGATGAGTTCGATCAGATCATGATCGACACCGACGCCCGCAACCGATCACGGTTCCTTTACAACCACGACAACGGAACCGTCACTCAGATCATTCACGACCCCGACGGGGTCGATGCCTGGCGGTTCGATGCCGCGGTGGATCCCGATGCATCGATCGAAGCCGGCAACGCCGTGCTCAGACTGGATCGAATCTACTCGCTGGAGGGTTGAGCCGCTCCTCAGGTCTCGGTGGAAGGCAAAGCCGAGGCCTCGGTCTCGATGCCGAGCGCCATGTTGATCCGGGTGCTGGAATCGGCCTTGTTGGTGCCACCGACGCCAAACGTCATCTCAACTCCCAACTCCTCGCAGACAGCCGCTTCGGGGACAAACTCGGGCTTGCGATCGCCACCATTGGCAAAGATGAGCCGATGATCGGGGTACTTCGACGCAGCCAATCTGATCGACTCGGTAACCGTGCGATCGCTGTCGACGGCGATGAATGCATCATCGACGGCCCGGAGGGCTTTGACGAGCCGAAGCCGATCCTGCTCGTCGATGATCAGCTTGCCTTTCTTGGCGATCTGCTGATCGTTGTTGTTGACGATCACTATCAAGATGTCGCCGGCCGCCGCGGCGTCGTCAATCATGTCAAGATGGCCGACGTGCAGCGGGCTGAAATAACCGCTCACGATCACGCCAGTAGGTGCCTCAGTTTCTTGATCCATCGCACTTCCGTAGGGCTTCGGGTTTTGGGACTCACGGCTGGGGCCGACATCCAATTACATCAGTGGTCAACAACAATTCCACTTGGTTGACGTGCCCAGTCCATCTATCGGTAACCGGGCGCCCGACACAATATGAATTCGGCTACCTATCCAGTAGTTGCCGAAACAGCGCCTCGTAGGCCTCGGCTTGAGCCTCGGGACTGAGGCACGATTCCGCATAGGCCCGACCTCGGCGACCCATTTGTAAAAGCTCATCGCGATTGGTCAGCAGCTTCTCCAGCGCCTGGTTGAAGGCCCACGGATCGTCCGGCTCCACCGACAGCCCGCAACCCGCATCTCGCACTACGGTGCAGACCTCGCTGCCCTCGTCGATGCTCGCCAGAACCGGCCGGGACGCCGCCAAGATGCCGTACAGTTTCGACGGAGTGCTACTGGCGGCAAGCCCTCGGCGTAGAAGAATCATGTGAATGTCGGCGGCGCCGAGGATCTGCGGCACATCCTCTCGCGGGCCGAAGGGGATCATGGTGACATTGTCGAGAGGCTCGGCCCACTGGGCAACCGACGCGTGAGCAGCCCCTTCGCCGTTAATCACAAAATGAACATTTGGATCGTCGGCCCACTGAAGGGCAGCTTGATGTACCAGCTCAAACGACTGCGATAGCCCGACGTTCCCCGAGTACATAACCACCGTCTTGTCTTCTAGGTTGTAGCGACGCCGGTAGTCGTTGTTGCGATCGACAGGCTGGATCCGGTTGAGATCAACGAAGTTGTGAATGATGTGAACCTTGTCCTCCGAGTTCGCATCACCGGAGGACGCCCGGATTTTGGCGTTGACATTGGCCGCCTGATCCTTCGACAGCACCGTGACGGCGTCAGCCCGCCGGTAGATCGATTTTTCATAACGACGGGCCAGGGCGATCACCCGCTCGTTGGTGAGCGCACCGAGCGACACCGCGATGTCGGGAAAGATGTCTTGCGTGTTGAACACCAACGGCGCTCGGTTCTTCTTGGCCATCGCCCAAGCCGCGTCCCCCATGAAGATCGGAGGTGACATGCCGAGAACCACATCGTGTTTACCTGTCGTAGCGGCCAGCGCAGTCGCGAGCGAAGTCTGACCGAGGAAGCCAACGGCACGAGCCGGGATGTTGTTCTTGGTGGTCGGGAAGGGCCAACAACGGATCACCTTGCCCCAAGCGGTGTGTTCGGTCCGCCACGGACGACCACGCCACTCATCGGCAACCTGATGGCCTCGATACCAGGGCAACGAAGTGACGACGGTTATCACATGACCTCGCTCGGCCAAGCCGTTCACCAGCTTGGTCATGACCTCACCTGTGGCGGCGTGCAGGTCGGGCTCAAAATGGGGACAGAGAAGAAGGATCTTCATGAGCGGCGGTGAAGTTCTCCTGATGCGGCGGTAAGTAGTCCACGATAGACCGACCACAGTCGGCCCGAGGCGATCTCCGGAGTGAAGCGTCGGGCCTGTCGCTCACCGGCAGAAACCATCGCTGCGACCTTCTGAGAGTTCGTCAAGATGATGTTGAGACAACTGATCAAGCCGTCAACATCGCCCGCTGGGAACGTAAGACCGGCATCGCCAATCACCTCGGGAAGTGCTCCCGCCGAAGAGGCCACCACGGGACAACCTCGGCTCATGGCCTCCAGTGCTGGATTACCGAAGCCTTCGTACCCCGACGGAAATACCAGGGCAACCGCATTGCGGTAGAGCCAGTCGAGCTCCGGCTCGGGCACACGGCCGAGCACGTGGAATCGAGGCCCAAGATCGGCCTCGCCGATGCGGCGACCGAGCAGCTCCGACTCGGGGCCACGCCGTCCGGTGAACACCACGTGAATATGATCAAGGCTGGAACCGGCCTTGATCATTGCCTCAACGATGTCGATATGACGTTTGTGTTTGTAGGCGATGGCCGGGTACAAGACAAACGACTTGCCCATCAGACGGGTTTGAGTCGGGGTGGAACGACGTCGCTCAAGCCCGATCTGGCTGGTCTCCCCGTCCTCATCCGGAGACTCAAAGCCGTGATGCACCACCGTGATCCGAGCGGTTTCAACATCCAATAGCTCTTCGACGCGTCGGGCCGTGAACCGACTGGGGCAGACAATGTGATCTGCGGTCCGAGCCGATCTGGGAATCAGCTGACCAAGCCAGGTTCGTTTAGCCCAACTGAAGTTCGACGGCATCTCGAGCGGCTGCAGATCATGGATGGTGAGAACCTGGCGCTGATCGTGCCGGGGTTGAAGGATCGGTACTGTTCCTCCCATGTGGTGAACAACGTCGTCGTCGCTGGATACATCTCGAAGCCACGTCTGCTCCAACGCAACACGCTGAACCCTTGAGGTCGGCGACTTGGCCATGGTCACCGCTTCGAAGTTGGTTGATAGCTCCGGATAGCTGGCAAACAAGTCGGGCCGACCGTAAAGGCGAACCGATACGCCGGCCGGAACAAAACCGTCGAGCCCCAACAGCAGTCGAACCGAGTATTCTTCGGATCCACCGACGACGCCGGGAACCAGCCAGGTCAGGTTGACACCAATACATCCCTGCAGAGATTGCCCGTCAACGGCTTCGGATCCGGTTCGAGGGGCAATCACAGGACTTCCCTAAACACCCTGGCGTAACCCTCTGCAGTTGCTCCCCATGTGAGCTCGGCCGCTCGGGCGAGACCTCCCTCGATCAGGTCGGCTCGCCGCCCGGTGTCCGATAGCACCACATCAACAGCCTTGGCCACGACCGACGCGTCGTTCGGGTCGACAAGAACGGCAGCGCCACCGGCCACCTCTTCGGTCGCGGTACCGGCCGAAGTCACGACTGGAAGCCCGTGTGTCATCGCTTCAGCCACCGGGAATCCGAATCCTTCGGCCAGGGATGGGAAAAGGAGCGCCGCTGCCTGCTGATACAACGCACTCAGCTCGCGATTGGAAACCACGCCGACGCGGATCACGGCAGCGCCGAGCCGAGCAAAGAAATCCGGCTGCCCGGCATCGGCCCCGGGCCCTACGATCACCAGCGGACACCCGAGTTCAGCAGCCACCTCGGCGCATACGGCGGGGTTCTTACGAGGCTGGTCGGGGGCGATCAGCAACACGGCGCCGTCAGGAAGCCGGCTTTGGCCGACTCCAACCCGGGCCAACAACTGTGCCACCTCTTCATCGACCAGAGTGGGCGGACATTGCGGACGGTCCACGCCCCACGGAACCACCCTCAGCTGAGCTTCATCCACGCCGTGCCGTACGCACTGGCGGGCAACCACCTCGGAAGGACAGACAAATCGGTCGGATCGAGCGAGAGCCCGGGCCCACATTCGGGGAAAGAAGTCTCGCCCCCGGGCGCTCAGTACCGATGGATCGTCAAGGAAATCGAGGTCGTGGATCGTCGACACCACTGGTCGATACGTCGGAGCCACAATCGAGCTTGAGGCCCAGAAAACCGAGTCGGATGTCGTGAGATTGTCGACCGACGGCCGGTCGAATCGGAGCCACGACTCGTAGAGAGCAGGGCGGGGAAGCCAGTGACGGCGAAGCTTGACCCCGGCAGGCACGCCGGCCCACCCCTCGATCGACGTGCCGGAGCTGGCCTCCGGACCGAGTTGGTCGAGACGGCTGCGACGGTGAGCGGCCGAAAGGCCTGTAATCGTGAACTCGTTGCGGTCGATGAGTGCGGCAAGTGTTCGCTCAGTCGCTTTCGCGGTGCCGCCAGGAACCTTGTGCCAGAACTGCTCGACCAAGGTCAAGACGTGCGGCATCTGCCGTCCAGTTTGGCAGCCCTACAGGCCGGTCACTGGTATTCGGGTGAGATTTCCCCCCGTATGGACCAAGGCGAACCGGTGCCGGCGATTACTTATGAGCCGAGCACCTGAGCGAAGTACTCAGCCGTGCGGGTGACACCGGTGGTCAAATCGATCTCGGCCTTCCAGGCAAGCTTCTCCAACGCCTCGGTGAGATCAGGTTTGCGTCGAGTCGGGTCGTCCTGCGGTAGCGGCTCGAAGCTGATTTCACTTGAGCTGTTGGTGACTTCGATGACCACCTCGGCCAGCTCCAGCATGGTGAACTCACCCTCGTTGCCGATGTTGATCGGCCCGGTATGTTCGCCGTCGAGGAGGGCCAATTGGCCGGCCACCTGGTCATCGACGTAGCAGAAGCTGCGGGTCTGCAAACCGTCGCCGTAGACGGTGAGGTTCTCACCTCGCAGGGCCTGGGTGATGAAGTTGGAAACCACTCGGCCGTCGTCGGGCCGCATACGGGGCCCGTAGGTGTTGAAGATTCGCACTATGCGAACATCGAGATCGTGGGTGCGGTGATAGGCCATCGTGATGGCTTCGGCGTACCGCTTTGCTTCGTCGTAAACGGCCCGCTGACCGATCGGGTTCACGTTGCCCCAATAGGATTCAGGCTGAGGGTGAACCAACGGATCTCCGTAGACCTCACTGGTTGAGGCCAGGAAGAACCGAGCGTTGTTGCTTCGGGCCAGATCAAGCATGTTCTGGGTGCCCCGTGAACCGACGTTGAGGATCTCCACCGGCATCTTGGCGAAATCGATTGGTGAGGCCGGCGATGCCAGGTGCATGACGCGGTCGACCGCTCCGTCGATGGCCACAGGCTCGCACACGTCTTGCTCAACGAAACTAAACCCGCCATGATCGGCCAGATGCTCAATGTTCCGGTAGCTCCCGGTAACGAGGTTGTCGACTGCTACGACTTCATCGCCCCGGTCGAGCAGGCGCTCACACATGTGCGAACCAAGAAAGCCGGCCCCTCCACTAACGACAACACGACTCATTTCAGCGACCAATGCCTCGGTAGTTGAATCCCCGGCGCCGGGGAATGGTGGGGTCGAGCAGATTGCGGGCGTCCACGATGTTCTTGCCGACCATGATCTCGGCCAGCTTATCGAAATCGAGCCAGGTGAATTCGTCCCATTCGGTGAGAATTGCCAGTGAGGCTGCGCCTTCGGCCGCGGCGTACGGGTCGGTCACAAGCTCAATGTTGAGGTCGGGGTAGATCTGGCTGAGACGGTTCGAGTCGGGATGAACGGCCGGGTCGTAGGCCTTGATCTTGATTCCGCTCTGCACAACGCGGTTCAACACCTCGATGGCGGGTGAGTCGCGCAGGTCGTCGGTGCCGGCCTTGAAGGTTAGACCGAGCACGGCGATGTGGCTATCCGTCAGATCGGGTTCAACCGAATCGACCAGCTTCTGGGCGGTGCGATCGAACTGGTCGTAGTTGACCCGCAGAACCTCGTTGAGGAAGTGGAAGTCGTAGCCGGCGTCCTCGGCGATCTTGGCCAGCGCCCGAGTGTCTTTCGGGAAACAGCTTCCACCCCAACCGGGACCGGGGCGCAGAAACTCCCGACCGATGCGGCGGTCATAGCCCATGCCGAGCACAACATCGTTTACGTCGGCGCCGACCGCTTCACACAGAGTGGCGATGGCGTTGACAAACGAAAGCTTCGAAGCGAGGAAGGCGTTGGAGGCGTACTTGATGGTCTCGGCCGACACCGGGTCGGTGACCATGATCGGAGCGGCAATTCGGGAATACAGCGCAGCCACTCGAATGGCGGCTTCCTGGTCTCCCGAGCCGATCACCACACGGTCGGGCTGAAGGAAGTCGTTGACCGCGGTTCCTTCCCGCAGGAACTCCGGGTTCGATACCACGGTGACGTCGGAACGACCAAGCACCCGGGCTACAACCCTGGTGGAGCCCACGGGCACGGTGGACTTGTTGACCACGACACTGTTGTGAGGAAGCACATCGCTGATCTGAGCCGCTGCGGCTTCGAGGTAGCTGAGGTCGGCCGCGCCATCCTCGCCTTGGGGCGTAGGCACACACAGATAGTGGAACTCGGCCTGCTTCGAGGCCTCGGCCGCGCCGACCACAAACTTTAGCTTCCCAGATCGAAGACCCTCATCGACCAGACGGTCGAGGCCCTTTTCGACGATCGGTACCTCGCCGGCATTCAGACGAGCGACCTTGTCGGCGTCGATATCGGCACAGATGACATCGTGGCCCAGATGAGAAAAGCAGGCCCCGGTGGTCAGGCCGACGTAACCGGTTCCGATGATGGCTATTGAGGCCACGTGAAATCCTCCACAGTTCTACTGAATAGATACGGATGCTTGGTGGGCCCGGTCCATCCGCTGACCCCTTGGGTAACTACCTGCTACGCCCTGCATCGCCACTACTAGGAGCGACAAGCAACCTCGGTTGATTCTAGTGTGTCGCCCACAGAATCCTGTGTACCAGTTGCCGCCCCGTCCAGGCTAGAGGTTGTCGATTCACTAGCCTGATCCTGACCAACCTTTTGATCAGCCACAGCCCAGCTGACTTGGGGGGTTTTGGGTGAGATCTTCGGCAACGCTCTCATCGGGCTGGGCAGGATTGCTCCCATCACTGGTAGGAGTTTGGCCTAGGTTTTTCGACGCTGCTGCTGTGTTGGATTCCCTCGACTCCTGATGCAACGCACCTATGCGCACCTGCACCGTCCGACCCCGCAGGCCGTCGACCTGCTCAATGGGTATGGCCGCCGGCTCGAGGCCCAAGGCCGATGCATCGGCCTGGAGCATCATCGATACCAGGGCCGCAGCCGCTTGCCCATCAGGGCCGTAATGAATCGTGATCCCGGGATCGACCGCGGACAGGTGGTGGGTCTCGATCTGAAAGCCGTTGTCGGAGAGCACACCGCTTATGCCGGCATGAAGCTCTTGGGCGTCACTGCCGCCACCGATCTCGCCGATTACGGCAACGTTGACGGTTGCCGGATCGTCGAAGTCGGCGCCCCTCATGAGTTTGAGCAGCGGCTCAACCTCGGTCCAGACGGGCTGCAATACCTGATTGCCGTCGATCTCGGCGTCGACGGCCGGGATGCTGTAGGTCTGAAGCTCATCAGGGTTGAAACTACGATAGGTGGTGCCGACGTCGAGCAGCAGTTGCGGGGTCAGCTGGTCGTCGATGGCCACGTTGGCCAGTCCGGCGTCGATCAGATCCTTCAACACAAACGGGTTTCGGGCTCCAAGGTCGATGGCTCTAAACATCAGTCGCCTAAGAAAATCCTGCTGGCGACTGATGCGCCCCAAGTCCGATCGAGGATCGGTTATCCAGGTGCCATCCGCCAATTGGGTTTGATAGAACCTCGATCGAACGTAGGCCAGCGCGGTAGGAGCGTCCAGTGAGTGACAGCCGGCCTCCCCAACAAAGAAACCGGTTTGGGTCCTCGGCTTCGGCTTGGCGTTCACGTTCCAATCCCGGGCCGGTGTTTCGAAGTAGACATCGACCGAGCCGACGGCTTCGACCAGTCCTTGGAATCCGGCGAAGTCGACGTTGACGTAGTGATGGATCGGAATGTCAAACGTTAACTCGATGGTGTCGATCAACATCGCAGGGCCTCCGAGCTGGAAGGCACGGTTGATGCGATCGCTGCGATTGGTTCCCGCCAACGGCACCCATAGATCACGGGGAATCGATAGCAACGCCATCTGCTGAGTTCGCTCGTCAACGTGGGCGATGATCACCACGTCGCCAAAGCGCTCGCCCTGCCTACCGATCTGCACCGGGTCATCGGGGTCGAGTCCGGCCGAACTATCCGAACCCACGAGGAGGATGTTCATGACCCGTCCGCCCGACGAAGCGCTATCGGCGAGGGGTGTCAGGCTGCGACCCAATTCAACCCGTTTTATGTCCGAGGCCCGGTCGTAGGCGTATTGGAGTGCCGCCGCGGCCAAGAGACTGCCGGCGATTAGGAAGACGTTGAGCGTCAAGATCAGCCGCTGGACCCAGCTGCGCCTGCGCCGTTGTGGTCTGGAGGACGATATTTGGAGGCGGGAGCGGCGTCTAGGCATCTTGTGGTGTTGGGGTCGGCGGATGGGCGGGACCTGCGCCGGATAGCGCATAGGGTTGGAGCGCCAGCAGGGTCCCGGATTTCACCGTGACCTTCGCTGACACCATTCCGCCGTACTCGCCGCCAACACCACGATCAGAAGCCGTGTCGAACACAGCGTCTGCCAGGGGGTCGGTGCGGTCTTTATCGAGTTGAATTCCACTTTCGGATGCCGCTTCCGAAATGGAACTTGATTCGTTGTCGCCGTCGGTCTCACTCCGGCTTGGCGCGGCCTTGAAGACGTTGCTCACGCCTTGCGAGCTGGCCGCATCGAGACGATCACCGGTGAGCTGATAGACCAGACCCTCGGTGGTAACGCCCTCGGCCGGCCCCCCAATAGCCAGTATCGTAACCACCTCGCCCGGTCTCCCCCAAAGGCTCCTCGTTTCCCGGATAACGGTGACCCGGCATGGCCCAAGATACGCCGTGATTGGAACCGACGAACTCAAAGGACCGGCCAGAGTCAACAGGTTGGCCAACCAGTGGTCGATCCGACCGCCATCGAGGCCAAGCACAACAAGCTCGGTGACGGTCCACTTGGTGACGCTGCCGTCGGCTTCGTGGCCCGCATCCTCGCTTGAACGACACCCATCCTCCGCCCACTGTGCTGCTTTGGCCAACGCAAGTGCCAGGTCGGTCTGATCCTTGTCTCGCGGGTGCGAGTCGATTTCGGCGCCGTTGCTCCGGGCCCAGTCCAAACCACCAGGCGTGGCCGAGTCGAGGTCGCCCACCACGGCGTCAACCGACAACCCGAGCGAACGGGCGTGATCAACGCCGGAGTCGGCGGCGATGACAAACACCGGGGTTGGCAACAGCCTGATGGTGTTGACGTCCGGGCGATCACCGCCGGCAACGACAAATGCCGTGGTCGACGGCGAGGGTTCAGGATTTTCGTCGGTCTGCGTTTTGGACAAGGAGATCTACGGGTGGCGTGAAATGAGGGGCGGTTCGTCTCGTATGTTGCTTGGCCTTCGGCCTAGTAGCCACGGCCTCGCATCGAGCCTTCCAGTTTGGCGAGAGAAACATCGTAGACGATACAGATGTAGCCCCGGTCACCTTGGCCCCAGCTCGCTTCGGACGGGAAGATATAGCCCACATCGAGCTGCGAATCGGAGTAGCCGATGCCGGCGAAGGCTTCGAAAACCGTGAGACATTGATCGGTGACGAGTTCCTCGACGAGCGCTTCACCCGGGAAGTCGGTTTCGGGCAAAGCCCCAATGTAGTACACCTCGTTGTCGTGCGGATCAGAACAGGGAACGGCATCGACCGAAGTAATACCGGCGGCCGCCTCCGACATCGTGTCGTTGTAGCAGTCACCAAGCTGAAGGGCGTTGACGCCGACCTCGCCGCCCTCAACGATCACGCCTGACGAGTCTCGTACGCTGTTGTCGTCGCCGGTGCTATCGCCACCGAGCGCGCCGCAGCCGGCGGCCAGCATCGCCGTCACACCGGCGAAGCCGAGAACCATCGCTCTGCTGCCGGTCGACAAAGTTCGGCACACGAAACTGGTCACCGATTGATCATCCTTACGCTCGTAAAGCACCTAGCTGCACCCCCAAACCGGCACGTCTAGCTTCCTATTGCCCCAGCTACCTAGCGGAACCGAGGGGTTGTCCTGAACGCTGCCAAGGAGCCTAATTGTCCTCCGGCCGCTTGAATCGTGTCTTGTCCGATCCTTAAGAGTAAAAGAATTTCGCCCCGCAAAGAGTTGCAGCAGCGGCCCGGTGGCGAAGCTTCAGTCCAAGCCGGGATAGATCGACGGCGGCGGCCCAGGAGCCCCGGGCTTGTCACAAACCCAACAGTTTGAATCGACCGAGCCGGTCCAGGCCACTTCACATTCGATACAACTCATACGCAGGCCGATTCGGCGATAGCGGGAGATGGTTGCGGTATGGCGGGTAGCACGCTCCACACCTAGCCATCGGCCACCACGAGGGCATCCATGAGTATTTGCCAACTCAAAGGCGACGACCAAACAGCCACAGGACAGCGTCGACCGGTTGGCAACCGCGGCCGCCAACCGGTCGATGGTGATCGTCACCGGAGTCGACGACGATCCTATTCAAACTTGTCTTGGTCAAACCGGGTTGGGCGCCGCCAAGCTTGGGCGGTCCCAAGCCGTGGATCAGTGACTAACGGCGGGCTTGAGCTTCTTCGCCTGCGCCACCCACTTCTCAACCTCTTTCTGCGAGGGTGGGCGACGAACGATGCTGCGCTTCTTAGCCACCGCAGCGTCGTTGACTTCCTTCATCTTGGCCGTCAGGTTGTCGGGACGGCGCTTCGCAAGCTCCTTGACGGTATCGACGCCGGCTGCCTCAAGCAGATCGCTGTACTGGGTTGAAACGCCTTTGATCCTCATCAGATCAGCGCGGTTCACCCATTCCAGAATCGACTTCTCGGCGATGCCGCTTGCTTCGGCAATGGCCTTGCGTCCCTTCTTCGCACCGCCCGACTTGAGCAACGCATCAGCCGACTTGACACCTGCCTTCCGCAACTTCTTTGCGTTGGCCGGTCCGATGCCTTCGATGCTTTCCAATGTCGCCATCTTGCTCCACTTCCTTTGTGATTCGGTGGCTCTGCTGAGGACGAAACTAGACCAACGGCGGCCCGTTGTGGGTCAATTGGCAAAATTCCAACTGGTGACCACCGGCCCACTGGCGGTGATTACGTTCACGTCGAACCACTAACAGCCTTATTACAGACCTCGGCATTTTGGTCTCGTTGCATGAGCATGATTGACGCTATCTCTCTAGGCTTGTGCCTGGGTAAACATCAGCACGGTTCCAACCACCGGAGTCGAGCGAGAAGTGGGCAGGTCAAGGACCAGGGGGCGTCCCTCGTGGACGACATGGTGATGTCCTTGGGTTTTGCACCCTTTCACCACGCTCCACGTCGGTACAACGACGGGGCCGCAAATCCTCAGACCGAGGTACCCATCGAGAAGGGTGAGAAGCAAACATGTCTGATAACGAGAATCAGATCGATCCGGAAGAAGTGGCCGATGAGGTCACCGACGTCGCAGCGGACATCGGAGATGAGGGAGAAGCTGCGGTCGACAAGGTCGCCGACGCGGCCGGCGGCGCGGTCGAAGGAGCGGCCGACATGCTCGGTGATGCGGTCGACGCCGTCGGCGAGACCCTTGACGACGCGGCCGACGCCGTCGGTGATGCCGCTGGAGCCGTTGGCGACAAGATCGACGATGTTGTGGAGGCGGCCGCCGAGAAGTTCGACGGAGCCACCGACGCGGTCGGCGATGCCGTTGGTGGCGCTGCAGCAGCTGTCGGCGGGCTCGTCGGCAAAGCCAAAGACACCATCACCGATGCGGTGACCGGTGACGACGACGAATCGGACGAGGGCGACGCCGACGCCGACGCCGACGATTCGTCCGTTTCTGGGAAAGCGGCCGCGGCTGTGGCCGGAGGTGCGGTTGCCGCAGGAGTGGCGGCCAAGGGCTTGGGATCCAAACTCAAGGACAAAACAGAGGACGGGGTGGACGGGGCGAAGGCCACCGCCGACAGTGTCGGAGATGAGCTTGAGGACGCAATCGCCAACGATCGTGTTCGAAAGATGATCTGGTGGGGCCTCGTCGCCATCGCTGGATTGGTGCTGCTGGCTCTTCTGGCTTCGCAGTGCGGCGACGACGAGTCCACGTCGGCTGACGACACCGAGGACGTTGCTGCGCCGTCGACCGACGATTCCGAAGCCGACGAGGAGGCCGGAGCCGATGAATCGGCCGGTGATGCTTCGGCTGACGAGGCCGGTGAAGACAATGCCGACAGCTCGGACGATGCCGATGCCGAAGGCTCTGAAGATGCCGACGGCGCCGGAGATGCCTCCGACGAAGGCGACGAAGGCGATGCCGAGGAATCCTCGGACGACGGTGACGGAGTCGACCTCGCCGCCCTACAGGCCCAGGTTGACGAGGCACTCGCCACGACCGGTTTGGCGGGGTTGGCCGCGGTGGTCAACGCCGACGGCCTCGGATTGGTGCTCAGCGGAGAGGTGGCGTCCGACGATGACGTCAGCGCCGTGGAGGCCGCGCTTTCGGCTCTAGGGCTGACCGTCGACAATCAGTTGACCGTCGCCGCCGCCGATGACGCATCCGGCACCGACGACGACGCGGGTGACGAGACCGACGACACTACCGACGATGACACTGCCGACGATGACGAAACCCCGGCCGCCGACGCCACGGAGTCGGACCCCGATTTCACCGGCTAGCCGACAAAGACATCGGTAGCATCGATACATGAGGTGGATCTGCCGTTGGCGCCGCCCTGGATCGCACTCCCGACATCGCACAGCGATGGTTCTGGCCGTGGCCGGAACCGCTGTGCTGTCGGTGGGCTGCGCCGACGGGGTCGCCGCCGGCATTCAGCTTGGGAAGGTGGTTGCGGCCGCGCCGACCGAGGCGCCACCGACCACTGACCCAGCACCACCCTCAACTACAAACGACCAACCGGTGGCCTCCGAGTCGAACGCCGTCGACACTGAGCCCGAAGACTCCGTGTTACCCGAGGTGGAACAGTCAAGACCGGGCGGAACGTTGGTTGCCCACGTAATCGGTGATGAGATTTCGGCCTACACAAGCCCCAACTCCAACACCGTTGCGGCCACCTTTGAGAACCCCAACCGCCACGGCGGACCTATGGTGTTTCAGGCCCTCGTCGATCCGGGTTCCAAATACCTCGACCTGGGCTGGATTCCGGTACTTCTTCCGGTGCGACCAAACGGAACCGTTGGCTGGATCCGCACGAGCGAAGTCGACTTGACGAGAAACCCGTACCGAATCGAAGTTGATGTCGACGACTTCACCCTCACCGTCTTTCGACACGACGAACTGCACTTCTCCACGAGCGTCGGGATCGGTGTCGGAGAAACACCCACCCCTTACGGCTCGTTCTTTCTTACCGACCTCCTCAAGCCCTCCGACCCAACGGGCATATACGGGCCGTACGCGTACGGCCTGTCGGGATTCAGCGAGTCACTCGATTCATTCAACGGTGGGCCCGGGGTAATCGGTATCCACGGCACAAACCGACCCGACGCCATCGGCACCAGGGTGAGCCACGGCTGCGTCCGAGTGAGCAACGACGCCATCACCGAGATGGCCACATTTCTACCCCTCGGCACCCCAGTGATCATCGGTGACGAGCCTTCCAATCGGGGCCAGTAGGATTTGGTGACGGCCAGCGGGCCGTTGACTCGTGAGCATCCCAGCGGAGGGTGCCGATCCGACCGAGAGGTGGCCCGATGGCAACAAGGAGCACACACGCCGCTGTGGCGGACAGCCGCAACGACGACGTTCAGATCTACATCAACGGCGAGTTCTTCCATCGCA
Source organism: Acidimicrobiales bacterium (assembly GCA_965216355.1). Classification (GTDB taxonomy): domain Bacteria; phylum Actinomycetota; class Acidimicrobiia; order Acidimicrobiales; family SZUA-35; genus JAHELU01. The sequence goes on along the minus strand of CBDCFR010000013.1, from coordinate 2,711,205 downwards.
GCGAGGCCAAGATCTCGGTCTTCGACAGCGGCTTTCTTGTTGGTGACGGGATCTGGGAGGGCATTCGCTTGTACCAGGGACAGTTCGCATTCCTGGATCGCCACCTCGATAGGCTCTTCGCCGGTGCTGCCGCCACGAGCCTCGATATCGGCAGCCGCGATGACATCGTGGCCGCCCTCCGTCAGACGATTGATCGCAACCAGATGCACGACCATGTGCACGTGCGCCTGATGATCACTCGTGGTGACAAGAAAACCCCGTCGCAGCACCCCTCGAATGTGATCGGTGGGCCCAACATGGTCATCATCGCCGAGCACAAGAAGGCCGATCCCAGCGTCGGTCAGGCGGGATTGAACCTCTTCACGGCAACAGTTCGCCGCCCTCCACCCGACACGCTGGATCAGCGGTTGAACTGCCACTCGAAACTCCATGAGGTGATCGCCCTCATCCAGGCGGTGAACGCCGGAGCCGACGAGGCCTTGATGCTCGATCCCACCGGCGCGGTCGCCACCTGCAACGCCACCAACTTCTTCATTATCTCCAAAGGGCGACTGCTCACCTCAACCGGCCACTACAACCTTCACGGCATCACACGGGCGGTGATTCTCGAGTCGGCGGCGGCTGCGGGGATCGAAACTCGTGAGGAACCGTTCTCGCTCACCGATGTGTACGGGGCCGATGAAGCCTTCGCCACCGGAACCTTCGGTGGCTTGACGCCGGTCCGCACAGTGGACGGACGAACGATCGGCGACGGGTCGAACGAGATGATCGCTCACCTCACCAACTTGTACAAACAGGCGGTGGAACGCGATATTGAGTACCAGATTGCCGCTGCCGCAACAGCCAGCTAACGGCTTGGCGGGTAGTCGGCCATCACGGCAGATGCGGGCCCCCAGCACAGCAGTCCAGGAGTAAGCGATGACCCTGCGAATCAACGTTTGGTCCAGTCCCAGGAATGTATCGACGGCGTTGATGTACTCGTGGCGCCAGCGGGCCGACACCACCGTGATCGACGAACCGCTGTATGCCTACTATTTGAACGCCTCAGGCCGTGATCATCCTGGCCGGGACGAAATCCTGACCAGTCAGAGTACCGATGCCGCCACGATCATCGACGACGTGATCCTGGGCGAATTCGACACCCCCATCGTGTTCTTCAAACAGATGGCCAAACACCTCTACGGGTTGGGCGCCGACACCATCGCCGACGTTTTCCATCAGCGATGCCGCAATGTGTTGCTCACGAGAGACCCGTTCGACATGTTGACGTCGTTTCAAGTCAACGTGCCCGACACCACGGTTGAAGACACCGGCTTTGTTGAATTGGTGGAGATCCTGGACTGGATTCTCGCCACCGGTCAGGAACCGATCGTGATCGATTCCAAACTCCTCCTCATGAATCCCGAGCCGGTGCTCCGGGAGCTCTGTGATCGTCTGGGTGTCGGCTTTGACCGTTCGATGTTGAGTTGGCCGGCCGGCCCCAAACCGGAAGACGGGGTTTGGTCGAAACACTGGTATCACCGCGTCCACCAATCAACTGGGTGGGCCCAATGGCGCCCGAAGGAAGCGACGCTCCTCCCCCACCTGCAACCGGTGCTCGACAAAGTTGAACCGATGTACGAGCGCCTCCTGCCCTACTGCATCAGCGGTTAGTGGAAACCGGTTCCGAAGCCGTCGTGGCTGTGGCGGGCTGGCTTCTACGCGATGCCAGGAGAGCGCCGGCTGTTATCACCGCTGCTCCGACCAAGGCGAGCGGCGCCACCTTATCGGAGCGGATCAGCACTCCGAGGACGAGAGACACGACAGGGATCAGATAGGTGATCAGCGAGGCTCTGATTGAACCCACCCGGCCAACCAGGCTGGCCATGGCCCAATAGGCCAATCCGGTATTCACAACGCCCAGCACCACGACGGCAGCGAACACACCGAAATCCCAGCGGTTGCCACCGATATCCCGCAGCCCGATCGGTACCACCCACAACGTGGCGAAGGCCAACACCCAACTCATGAGGGTGACGGCTCCGTAGCGCCGCTGGAGCGGCCCGGCGATGTTGATCGAGAACCCGTAACAAACGGTGGCCAGCACCACCATCGCCACTCCCCCCGCCTGGGAGTCGCCGGCGTTGAGCGACGGCCAGCTCAGCAACACGAGACCGATGAGCCCAATCCCGATGCCCACCATCTGCCGGCTCGTTGGAACCACCTTGGTGAGGAAGATGGAGACTACGGCTACAAATACCGGGGTCGCCCCGTTCAGAAGACCGGCGAGGGCGGAGTTGATATGTTGCTGTGCCAGCGGAAACAACGTGAACGGGATCGCAACCCAAAGGAACGACAACAGTACGATCGGCCGCCAATCGTCACGATGTATCCGGTCGCCACCAAAGGAAACCGCGGACTCCGGACGACGGCCACTGGCCACACGAAACACCCGCACCGCCCACAACGCCAGCGCGCCGAACCCAACCCGCAGGAACGTCACGGCTCCGGTGGTCAGGGCTTCAAGACCGATGGCGATCAGGAGAAACGACGAACCCCAGATGAACGACACGACCAGGAACAGCGTCCAATCGACAATTCCGAACGCCGCTTCTTCGTGCGAGGTGGGTCTGCTGGTGGGAGGTGCCGTCATCGCCCCAAGTCTGCCGGGTTGAGCGGCCGGAAGCTCAAGAATTACGGACACATGTAGTCACGGTCCGAGGGCTGGTCTCGGTGCCGTGCCTCCAGCTAACGTACCGGCATGGAACTCGACGTGATGAGTGGTCCAAGCGACTGGGAGACGGCGGCGAAACTGGCGTCGGCAGTGGAGGCCGCCAACTTCTCGGGCCTCTTGTACACCGAGACAAGCCAGGTCCCCTGGATGCAGATTGCCATCGCATCACAGGCCGCGCCCACACTGTTTTTCACCACCGGCATCGCCGTGGCCTTTCCCCGCAGCCCGATGGTGTCGGCGGCCGTGGCCCACGAACTGGCCGGCAACACTGGCGGACGTTTCCGCTTGGGTCTTGGCAGTCAGGTGAAGGCGCATGTCACTCGTCGCTACGGGGCCGATTTCGACCAACCGGCTCACCGGTTGCGTGACTATGTGTTGGCGGTGAAGGCGTGTTTCCGGGCGTTCAATCGCGAGGAACGGCTCCTTCACGAGGGCGAGTTCTACAACCTCAACCTGTTGCCGAACGATTGGGCTCCCCGGCCTCACGACCACCCGATGAAGGTCGACATTTCCGCAGTTGGGCCGCTGATGAGCCGGGTGGCCGGTGAGGTGGCCGACGGGGTGCACGTTCACCCGCTCCATTCAATGTCGTACATCGACAATCGCCTGATGCCGGCCTTGGCCGAGGGGGCGGCCAAAGCGGGGCGAGATGTTTACGACCTCGATCTAATGATTCCGGTCTTCACGGTGACCGGCGAAACCGATGAGGAGAAGCAGGCGGCAACTCAGGCGGCCAAACGCCAGATCGGTTTCTACGGCACCACGCCCAACTATGCGTTCCAGTTCGATGATCTTGGCTACGAAGACACCACAGCGAGACTGCGCGAGTGCATGAAAGCCGGTGACATCGAAGGCATGGAGAGCCAGATCACCGACGAGATGCTCGATAAGTTCGCCGTCGTTGCCGACTGGGATGATCTAGCCGATCGTCTCCTGGCCCGGTATCGGGACCGAGCCTCCCGGGTTGTGCTCTACTCCGCCCGACAGGACTTGCTGGCCGGCGGATCGGCAGCGGGTCGTTGGGCCGAGGTCGCAGCCGCAGTACGAGCCGGCTAGGGCCGCCTCACGACCGACGTAGAAGGGGTCGGGTCAAACAGGTCGGCCCGCCTTCGCAGGGAATGCAGAGTTCGTCTGCCTCGAAGGTCTGCACCTCGCAACCGGCGTTGCGCATAAGTTCGAGTGTCTGGTCGAACCCGGCGATCGCGATGCACTGCCGGGGTCCGGTGGCCAACACATTGAGGTTGAGACCGAGTGAGGCTTCAAACTCCTCAGGCGGGGCCATGAGAAGCTCGTAGCCCATGCCGATCAGGCGCTGGTACAACGCCGTTGGCAGGAGCGGAGCGTGTACCAAGGCCAGGTCTTGGTCGAGTGGGCTGATCACCGAGAGTAGATGTAAACACGCTTCTGGTCCCCGGAAGTACGGTAGGTCGACAACAAAAAGATCGATGCCGTGGGCGCCGACGATCTCGGCCAACTGATCGATTCCGGCTTGGTTGGTGCGGAACCCCCGGCCGACGGCCAAGGTGTTGGTGTCGAGCCAGAACAGATCGCCACCCTCAACAACTCCGGGCGCTTCGATTCGTCCCAGAACCGGCACACCAAGCCGCTGGTAAACCTCGTCGTGAACCGGAGCCTCGCCCAGCCTGAGATCCTTTCCGGGTCGCAGCACAACGGCCCCGGCTCCGATCACAAACGACGGGTCGTAGGTGAACACCGAGTCGGCGAGCCCATCGTCTGGCCCATCACTGGCACCGCTCGGATTCTCGTCGACCCAAACGACGTCGACACCCGCAGCCTCGACCAAACTCACAAACTGCCGGTACTGAGCATTGAGCCGATCGGGATCAATCGGTTTGGCGTAGTGCCACCGTTCGTGATCGGCGTTGAGAATGGCACCAGGGGCGCGCATGATCACCCGTTCCAGCGGCCCACACATCGACGTGACTCCAAAATCGTTAGGTGACAGAGTCATTCGTTGCCCTGCACTCTCGTGAGATCCGGGCGATCGTTGTCGAGCAGGCTGCACACGTCGTCGACGGACAATGCCGTGCAGAACTCACCGTGCAGATTGGCCACGGTCATCTGATGGACTAACTCGGGATCGTGGTCGACACCATCTGGTCCAACCCGATTGGTTGTGGCACAGCAATCAGGCACGAGGTACGTATCGAAACCCAGATTGCCGGCCATTCGAACCGTGGTCTCCACACACATGTTGGTGAAGAAGCCCACCACGACCAATCGATTGATGCCGGCTCGACGCAGCTCCACTTCCAGCGACGTTCCAACAAACCCGCTGTTGACATCCTTGCTGATGCAGATGTCGCCGTCGGCTACGTCGAACCCGTCGATCTGCTCGCCGGTTGAGAGACTGAACTTCAGCGGTGAAGCTTCTTCGCGGGAATCGTGTCGGGTAAAGGCCACCTGCCGCCCGTGTCGGCGCCATTGGCTCAAGATGGTCAACATGTTGGCCTCGGCGTCGGGGTTGTTTCGACGACCCGTCGGTCCACCCCAGTGTTCAAAAACGTTGACGCCTTTCTGGACGTCGATGAGCAGCAACGCGGAGTCGGCTCCAAACTTCGTGATCATGGTTGGCAGAGTAGCGTTCACCGCTTCCGCAGCGTTAGCCCGGGCATCAGCTCCTTTCCGCTTGTGACCGGCTCCGGCTGCTGTGCCATCATGACCGTTCATGAAGCTCGCTTTGGGAATGGGATATTGGTCGTCCGGCCCGCCGGCCGACGCCGCTGATCAAGTGGCCGCAGCGGAACGGTTGGGGTTTGATGCGGTGTGGACCGCCGAAGCCTACGGGTCCGATGCGCTGACGCCGCTGGCTTGGTGGGGCGCGGCCACGGAACGGATCGCATTGGGTACGTCGATCTGCCAGATTTCGGCCCGCACTCCGGCCGCGATGGCGATGGCGGCGATGTCGCTGGATCACCTGTCGGGAGGACGTTTCCGGTTAGGCCTGGGGGCATCGGGGCCGCAGGTGGTGGAAGGCTGGTACGGACAGCCGTACCCCAAGCCGTTGGCCCGCACACGGGAGTACGTGGAGATCATCCGCAAGATCCTGGCCCGCGATGAGCCCGTGGTCTACGACGGCCAGCACTACCAGCTGCCTTACCAAGGGGGCGCAGGCTTGGGCAAACCGCTGAAGTCAACCGTGCACCCGTTGCGGTCCGACATCCCGATTTACCTTGGAGCCGAGGGCCCGAAGAACGTGGCGATGACCGCAGAGATCGCCGACGGGTGGCTGCCGCTGTTCTTTGCCCCCAAGGACAACGAGTTCTATCGATCTGCGTTGGCCGAGGGGTTCGCTCGTCCGGGGGCTCGGCGATCGTTCGACGACTTCGACGTGGCGGCCGTGGTGCCGGTCGTCGTCAACGACGACGTTGAGTCAGCAGCCGACGCCATCCGGCCGATGCTCGCCCTCTACGCCGGCGGCATGGGCGCCAAGGAAGCCAACTTCCACCTCAACGTGTTTTCCCGCATGGGATTTGAGGGCGCGTGCGAGAAAATCCAGGCCTTGTACTTGGCCGGCGACAAGAAGTCGGCGATCGCCGCCGTGCCGACCGAGATGGTTGAGGCGGTGGCGCTGGTGGGCCCGGCAGGCAAGATTGCCGATGACCTGGAAGCGTGGGACGAATCGGTGGTCAACACGTTGGTGGTAAGCGGAACGGTGTCGCTGCTGGAGTCGGTGGCGAAGATCGTGCTCGGCTAGCTGTCCGCTCTGCTGCGGCGCGGCCTCACGCCTCACAACACGCAAGCAGTGGCCGATAGGTGGGTACCACCAAATGCCCGCTGCTTCGGTGGTGGTCAACTCGATGGCCCGTTCAAGACCGTTCGATGATTCAGTCCCGTCGGGCCATCGACGGTGTACGGGTCCGGACGGCTATTGGGATTGGGCTTGGGCGTCAATCTTGGCCACGAAACCGGTCACGGCGTCGGTGAAGATGTCGTTCTTGTCGCCGGCGACCATGTGAGCGGCGTCCATCACGTCGATGTATTCGGCATGAGGCATCATTGCGAGAAACTCTTTGACCTCGGCTTCGGTAACGAGATCGCTCAGCTTGCCGCGGACTAAAAGCGTGGGAAGGGAGAGCCGCTCGGCCGCTTCCCGGGCCGGGTTGAAATGGCGGTTGTTGTCTTGGGCTGAGGCCCGCATCTGTAGAAAGGCGGGGTCCCAATGCCACCGCCAGCGGCCGTCGTCGCCCTGTCGCAGATTCTTGGCTAAGCCCGACAGGTCCTTACGTCGTTTCCGGTGAGGTTGATAGGCCGCCACCGCTTCCGATGCCTCTTCCAATGACGCAAACCCCCGCTCCAGATCCTTACCCATGAAGTTCAGGATCCGCTGCACACCTTCGAGTGATGGGTTTGGCGTGATGTCGACCAGCACGAGGGCCTTGAACCGTTCGGTGATCTCGCCGGCGGCGATCAAGCCCGTGATGCCCCCCAGCGAGGCCCCGGTCCAGATCACCGGACGATCAACCCACTTGACCAGGGCGACAGCGTCTTCGGAGAAGCGGAGAGGGTTGTAGTCGCCATCGGGCGACCATGTGCTGTCACCGTGACCACGATGGTCGTAGGAGATCACCTGATGACCGGAAGCAGCCAGAGCTGCCGCCGTGCCGCCCCACGAGTGGCGGGTTTGCCCTCCCCCATGAGACAGAATCACTGGATCTCCATCGCCCTCCCAGACGTCGGCGGCGATTGTGAGGCCGGCTGGCGTGGTGATGTTGACGGTTGTAGGTTCGATTGTCTCAGGCATGACGATCTAAATAATGGCAAGAGATCATTCGAGATCCAAACCAACTTTCCGATCCGGACGTTCGAAATCAGCGGCCCCGCTCGATGGTGACGATTACTGTTTCGCTATGGACAGGCCCTCCACCTCGGAAGTCAGTATCGAATCCTGGAGTCCGGACCATCGTCTCGGCCGGGAGTTTGAGGCCGTCATCGAGGAGCAGGGCCAAACCCGTTGGGTGACGTTCAGCGCCGACTGGCATTTGTCGTCACACATTCTGCTGGCGATCGCAGACGAGGGCGTTGTCGGCTTCCTGAGGTTCGTGGTTCAGGAAATCGGTCCGGAATACGATCGGCAGCCAGTGCGGATCGACGGTGTTTCGCTCACTGAGGCCAAGATCCTGGCGTTCGCCGTCGACCCCGATCATCAACGACGAGGTATCGGCTCTCGACTGCAACACACCGCAATCGGCGAGGCTCAGCGTATGGGTTGCTTCCAGGTTCGCTCATTTAGTGCTGGGTCGAATGCCGCCAATCACGCCCTCAAGCTGAAGCTCGGCTTCTCGGTCACGCCGGACCCTAGGAAGAACGATCCTGACGGCCTGCAGTTCGTCCGGTCCTTGTCCAACAAGGTAAGGAAGTGACGAGAACTCAAACTCCTAGTCTTTGATCCATCCGCTTTTCGGATCGATCTGCAGTGCGGTGGAGGCGCCAGTACGTGGGTCGTAACCCACCTCCCGTCGGGGGTACGCCACCACGCTCCAAACGATGGCGACAACCGCATCGTTGATGATCTCATCGACGCGGTGCTGGACGAACTCCACGCAACAGGACGCCTGCAGTCTTCTGAGTAAACAGAACTGGGCGAACAGTATCTCCCCAACGAATCCCCAGCCAGCGACGTTTCGCAAAGCGAAACTCGGGGTGAACCGCTCCGCGGTTCACACGTGGACCGTACTGGACTTGAACCAGTGACCTCTCGCGTGTGAGGCGAGCGCTCTAGCCAACTGAGCTAACGGTCCGAATAAGGCTTTGACGCAGAGCGTCAGGCAGACAGTTTATCCGGTCGGGTGGCCACAACGACATGGTCAATGGCGTTCACCGTGGAGGACGTTCCGTCATCTGACTCGACGGTCACCGGACGCAGAACGACCTCGGCCCGAGTCACCATCAGCCCGGCCGTTTCAAGCTGCTTCGTCAACTCGTCTGGTGTGGTCAGCACCTCAGGAACCTGTGGCCCACCGTGTCCATGTTCCACGTTGGTGCGGTCGTGCCCGACGATCACCAGATGTCCACCAGGCGCCAGGGCTTCAGCACAACGGTCGATGAACGGCGTACGTTCAGCGCCGGGCCAGTGGAGGTACACGTGGGCGATCAGGTCCCAAGCTCCGCTGCCTATATCCCAATCGAGAAGGTCGGCCACCTCCCACTGCACCGTGATGCCGTGCTCTTCGCCATAAGTGCGGCCCCGTGAAATGGCGGCCCCGGAGAAATCTACCGCAGTCACGTCCCATCCCCGGGTGGCCAACCAGAGGGCGTTGCGACCTTCACCGCAGGCCAGGTCGAGCGCTCGACCTCGAGTCTCGATGTCGGAGACAACCTCGGCGAAAAACCCGTTGGGTTCCACGCTCCAGAGCCGACCTTCGCCGTAGCGCTCATCCCAGTCGGAGGCGCTCATCATCTTGGACCGACCCGGTGTGTGCCCGGTTTCACTCACCTCGAAATCTCCTCCATCCACACGTCTGAACTAACCAAGGCAAACCCACACGCCGTTCGACAGTTCGAGCTCCCGAACCGTGCCGAGAGGGCACGACCCGTCTCCCAAGTGGGCGCCGACCACTCGTCCATCGGCGGTAGCGGTGCACGGCACCTCTAGGAGCGACGGACCGCTCATCACGTCAACGCAATCGTTGGCTTCGATCCCTGCCCCGAGCGACGGGCCGGGAACCGTAGTGGAGGGCACCGAGTCATTACCGCGATCGGCGTAGGCGGTAAACACGAAGATCCCGGCCAGCAGGCCAAGCACGAGTAACACCGGAAGGGCTCTCACGGCAATCGAGTGCCGATCGGATATCTCGTTCAGCTGCGCGTCTCGCCGTGCGGCTAGGAACTCAGGATCGAGCAGCCGCGGATCGATGCGGAGCACACGAGGATCGACTCCCTCAGTTGTGCCGCCTCCTGCCGATGGGCGGGAAATCAACTGCTGGTCATAAGCCCGCCGACTGTCGGCGTCGCCCAGAACCGACCAGGCCTCGTTGATTCGACGTATCGCCTGCTCCGCCTCCGACGCCTCCCGGGTCGAAGCCGAACTCATCCGGTCGGGGTGCCACTTCCGGGCCGCGTCGAGGTAGGCCCGACGAATCTCGTCGTGAGCAGCCTTTCGGTCGACACCCAGCACGTCGTAGTGAGTATCGGATGCCGGCCGAGCGCCCGCACCGCCATTGGATTTGGAGCCGGTCAAGGGGATGCCTCCACGCCCCCAAGCTACTCGTCTCGGATCGGTTTCAGCTCATCGCCCGCTCCCGGCCGCTACCCGAGAATACGACGCAACTGCTGCCCGTTAATCCGAATATGCCCCATCGCCGATGGAACAACAACGGCCGCGGACGCCGCCAACAACACCAAACCTCGCACCAAGACCACGACACCGGAGAAGACGGACGCACCGTCGACCGCTAGAGCCGAGTGAAACCAACCGATGGTTACTTCGAAACCAACCATTGCCAGTAGCGAGATCCAGCTGACTACAGCACGATCTTCCGCATGGGCAAGATGGAGCAGCCATCGAGGCATGGCCAGCAGACCGACAAATCCGAAGCCGGCGGCAACTCCAGCCAGGCGAGTTGAGATAACGGCGTCGGCCGAAACCAACGAAGCGGCGAAGGCAGCGACCGCGAGAACTGCAGCCTGACCATGTCTCCACTGACTCTGGCCACTTCGAGCCCAAGATGTCAGCCTCTCGGTGCGCACCAACCAGATCAGACAGACGACGGCGGTGAACGCCGCCAACAGGGGCACCAGGGCCCGGCTGACGTCGATGTAGGTGGCGACCAGCGGTGCCGGCGGGCGGTCGAAAACTAGACGGTATCCCGCGATCGTCAGGAGCACGGCGGGGAAGAGCCACATTGCAGCGAACGCCCTCGCCACGGCGTCAACCGTGAACGACTTGCCGAGGTGGTCGAGTACACATCTTGGTGGTGTTGGATTGGTGGTCGCCACGTTCTTTGTTGTCGGCGGCAGGCGGCGTCGATTGACACCGAATGGCGAGGCGTTACCGAACCGCAAAACCGATTGCCGATTCGGCGGCCTCAGGCCCCAATCGCAAGCCCGAGGGCGAGAAGCAAACCGGTCGCCAACTGGGCCTTACCGGTACCGGCCAAGGCCGGAATCAGCTCCGGTCCGACAGCGCCCGACCGAACCCTGCTGAGCGGTTCGCGGGCGGCGATCAATCCGAGTAGCCCAAGAAGGGCCCAGGGCCGCCAGGCCACCCCGATAGCGACGATTCCGATTGCGACACCGACGATCAAAAGGAGGTAGAGACGCCGTGTGGTCGCATCGCCGAGGCGAACCGCCAACGTGCGTTTCCCACTAGCAGTGTCCGTGGGAATGTCCCGTAAGTTGTTGATCACCAGGAGCGCAACCGCCAGAAAGCCGACAGGTATCGCAGCGACCGAACTCACCGCAATATCTTGGGTGCCGAGCGATTCGGTGTGGATGTAGGTCGACCCAATAGTCGCCACAAGGCCGAAGAACACAAACACGAACAGCTCCCCGAGGCCGTAATAGCCGTAGGGCTTGGGGCCACCGGTGTAGGCCCAGCCGGCGACCATGCAAAGCAACCCGACCAGAATCAGCTCGGGCCCCACAGCAATGGCCAACAGCAAACCGGCGAGCCCGGCCACCCCGAAGCTCGCAAGGGCAGCGCTCTTCACCTGTCGGGCCGACGCCAGACCGGAGCCGACGAGGCGAAGCGGCCCGACCCGATCATCATCGGTTCCCCGTTCACCGTCGGCGTAGTCGTTCACATAGTTGGTGGCCACCTGCAGCGCCAGCGAAACGATCAGCGCCGCCGCCGCTCGCCACCACACGATGGTGCCCGACACGGCAGCAGTTCCAACCGCAACCGGCACTACCGCAGCAGGCAGCGTTCGAGGGCGGGCTCCGGCGATCCACATGTTGAGGCCCGTAGGGTGGCCGTTGCCGGTGATGCTGTCGGTCATGAAGTCGTGCGGCTAGTCGCAGCAGGAGTCACGCCAGCCGCAGGCCCGGCATCGGTAATGGGCGTGTTCAGGAGCCATCTCGCCGCCGCATTGCATGCACTCTTCAAAGATCGCGAACCGGGATCTGGCTGGTGTTGGACACGCGCCGACTGCGGTTCCGGTCGGCTCCGCCACCGACGTTTGATCCTGCGTGGTTGTGTCGCTGGAAAGCTGCGCCATGCGGTCAACGATAGTGGACCGGCACCGTGGTCCGGGGCATAAGCGGCCGGCGAGCGCCCCTATTTCTGAGTGGATGCGCCTAGCTCTTGAGCCAGCCGTTCAAGCTCAACAACCCGACTGCCCTTGACCAGCACGGCGCTCGACGGCGAAAGCGCACCGAGAGCATCAAGCGCGCCCGGAATGTCGGCAACATGCTCAGCCCCGGCCCCATAACCTTCGGCCGCCACCGCAATGACTCGAATGCCGGCAGCTTTGGCCTCAGCCGTGATGGCCAGATGTTCCTCAGGACCTTCATCACCGAGTTCGGCCATCTCCCCCACCACGGCCACAAGGTCCTCCGCTCCGGTCTTGGCCAGCGCCGCCAAGGCCGCTCGCATGGACGTGGGGTTGGCGTTGTAGGCGTCGTTGATCACCACGACTCCTGATTCGGTAGTGGTCACCTCCATACGCCATGGCGACATCTCGACCAATGAGACTTGCGTGGCCGCGTCGACGAAGTCGACACCGGAAGCCACCGCCACGGCCACCGCGGCCGCGGCATTGAGCGCCATGTGGGCTCCGGCCACGGGTACCGAGACCTGAGCGGTTTCCCCGCCATGGGTTAGATCGAAGGTCGGGTGCAGCGCGTGATTAAGCTCGATGTTGTTTACGACAAAGTCGGCGTTTGGCGACGTGACCGCTGAGCCGAACGTCAGCACCGGGGCGGCGGCCCGAGACGCCATGCCGAGAACGTGGGGATTGTCGGCGTTGAGCACGGCGACTCCGTCGGCCGGAATCGCCTCGATCAACTCACCCTTGCCCTCAGCGACTCCTTCGATCGACCCGAAGAGCTCCGAGTGGGCCAGAGCTACGGTCGTCACGACACCGACGGTGGGCCGGGCGATGTCGCATAGGTAGGAGATATGGCCGATGCCGCGGGCTCCCATCTCGACAACGACGGTGCCCACGCCGTCGGGCGCATTGGCCAGCGTGAGAGGAACACCCAACTCGTTGTTAAACGAGTTGCGGGCCGCCCACACCGGGGCGCGCCCTGGGCCGCTACAGGCCGCCCGCGTTAGGTCCTTAACCGAGGTCTTGCCCACGCTGCCGGTGATACCGATAACCGGTCCGGTGAGTTTCGATCGAGCCAGGCGACCGATGTCAGCCAACGCCAGCTCGGTATCGGCTACTCGAACCACCGGCACGCTGCTCCAAGCCTCGTCGAGCGCCACGTCGGACGCAGCCAGGTAGGCGGTGGCCCCAGCAGCCAACGCAGCGGCCACGAACTCATGGCCATCACGCTCGGCCACAATCGGAACAAAGAGGTTTCCGGCCTGGATCGAGCGGGAGTCGATTGATACCCCATCGACCGTGACCGACCCCCATTCCGGGCGGTCAAGTGCACCTCTGGTGGCTTCAGCGATTTCGGCGAGCGTTAACTTCACGCTTCTGGTTTAGCCGATTTCGACGGCTTTGCGGTGGCGCAACCGGAGCCGCTGTTCGGTGCATTACGATTGGCCCGTGACTTCCGCACCCAACCGCCCTATTCGTCTTTTCGTGTTGTTCGGTGGACAATCGGCCGAGCACGATGTTTCCTGCACAACGGCCGCGCATGTGCTGAACGCCGTCGACCGGAGCCGCTACGAAATCGAGGCGATCGGAATCACACGGGAGGGGCGATTCGTCACCGCTGCCGACGCCGCCGCCCTGCTGCCACCGGCCGGGGCCACGGATGACCCGGTGGATCCATCGAGCATCAAGGCACTGGAGCCGGTTGGATCTCCGACTGAGCTCATGTCGGCCGTCGCCGGAGGCCACGAGAGTGATTCCCAGGTGGTAGTGCTTCCGCTACTCCACGGTCCGCTCGGTGAAGACGGCACGATCCAGGGCATGTGTGAGCTGGCCAATGTCCCCTACGTCGGAGCCGGCGTGTTGGGGTCAGCCGTGGCGATGGACAAGGTGATGGCCAAGACGGTGCTCGACGCCGCAGGCCTGCCGCAAACCCGGTGGCGGGCCATCCGAGAGTCCGATCTGGATCACAACCGTGACGTGATTCTCAAATCGGTCATCGAAGACCTCGGCCTTCCTTGTTTCGTCAAGCCGGCCAACATGGGCTCGTCAATCGGCGTCAGCAAGGCGTCCACGTTCGAAGAACTCGACGCCGCCGTCGACGCCGCCTTGGCCTACGACGAACTTCTGGTGGTTGAGGAGTCGGTGGTGGCTCGTGAAATCGAACTCTCTGTGCTCGGCAATATCGAGCTCGACGTGTCGGTGCCCGGAGAAATCGTGCCCGGAGCCGACTTCTACGACTACGAGGACAAGTACCACGACGGCAACGCTCAGCTGATCATCCCGGCCGACCTACCCGACGGGGTGGCCGAAGAACTGCAGGAGCTGTCCCGCCAGGCCTATCGAGCGCTTCGTGTGGAAGGTATGGCCCGGGCCGACTTCCTCTACGAAGACGGAGATCGTGGCGCACTCGTCAATGAGCTCAACACGATCCCCGGGTTCACCCCGATCTCGATGTATCCCAAGCTGTGGGAGGCCTCGGGGCTCGGTTACTCCGAACTCATCGACCGGCTGGTCGACCTGGCCATCGAACGGCACGCCCGCCGCACGACCAAGCGCAACACAGCGAGGAACCTCCGCAACGATTGAGCGACAGGGGGGCGAAGCCCAACCGATCAAGGCCCCTTCGGTGCTCGTTCGCGCCAATGTCGTTGCGAATTTCAGCGCCGTCGGACCGCTAGAAGCTGCCGGTGCTGCGACCGCCGCCGAACGAGTGACCGCCACCGGAGAACCCCACCACCTCCGAACGAGCGTCCGCCGCCAGCAAACCCGCCGCCGCCAAATGAACCGCCCCCACCGGCGAAGCCGCCGCTTGACGTTCCGCCGCCTGATCCGCCAAAGCCTCCCCCGCCGCCACCAACGATGACCCAGGTGCTGTTGCGTCGACGGCGGGCGATGATTCGCTCCTGAACCCGCAGGGCGGCATCGGCAACCTGGCCGGCCACATCAACCTGTTCCGCCGGATGATCGGGCAAGGCCTGCAGCTTCTCTTCGAGTGTGTCCAACGTGTCGCCGTCCGGGACTGAATCAGCTCCCAACCGAGCGACCGTCGGGCTCGGGCCAGCGCTCTTTCGGCTCGGGCAATCTCTCGAACCGCTTCCCGTCGAAGTGCGGCCATCTCGGCCTGGTCGTCTTTTGCGGACGCCAGCAGCTCGTCCATCTGCCGGTTGATCTGATAGCCGGTCTCGGCCACCCGAAGGAAGTTCGGCTTGATCTGGCGAAGCTCAAGGTCGAGGCCGTCGATCACCCGGGCGAACTGCGATGGCCTCTCGTTGTAGTGATCATCCAAGTCGTCATCATGACCGATGATGAATCGGGCCAGATCCTCGAGGATCTCGCGGCTTTGGGCCACGATGCCTGCCGCTTCTTGGCGAGCCTGCTCCAAGTCGACCATAAGATCTTCCATCTGGTCGAGAAATTCGTCGGCGGCAATGACGTGCAGTCCGGCCGCTTCCAGCTGCCGGCCCGCCTCATCGAAATGCTGCTGCGGAATCAGCTCCGTCATCACCTGGTCCTGGAGCTGAGCGGCGCTCTGGAGCGAGGCCGCAGCCTTCTCCGGATAATCTGCCGCCCACTGCCAGGAGTCACCGGCATGCACGGTGGCCAGCGAAGCAAACCGGCGGCGCGAATCCTCGGCTCGGGCCAGCTCCAAATCACGGGCGGCGGTGAGTTCGGATTCCCACTTCTTCAACGACTCGACCCGTGAGGGCAGGGCCTGGAGATAGTGTTCGGCGGCAAACAGCGTCGCCTCAGCCCCCTCCACGGTGTCGGACAGCTCCAGCCAGTCTTGTTCAAGATCGGAGAAGTCGAGCTCGGTGGCAACCTGCTGCACCCGCTTCAGCTCCTTCACCTGGCCTTCAACGGCCCATCCTTCCGATGCTCTCTGGTCGGCGAAGGCGAGGGCAGCGACCACCTCCTCGGCCAACAGTTCCTGTTTAGCAGGAACGGCAACTCGAAGATGATCGAGGTGGGCGCCAAAGGCGAAGAGCCGATCCATTGATTCTGCGTGGGTGTCGAGGGCCCGGGCCAAGTCCACCAGTCGTTGTTTGGCGGCGTCGATTTCGCTCTGCTGTGCATCGCCGACCCCATTCGGCAACGCTGCGGCCAAGAGGGCGGCCGACCGCTCGGTTCCCTGGCTGGCCGCAACATTGCTCGCACTCAACTCCTGGAGCGAGGTCTTGGATCGCCCGGCGGTGACCTTCTCCCACAGGTCGGCCTTGATCATCACTTCGTCGTGGCGTTGTCGCAGCGCCCCCACTCGAACCTGTGGTCCGGCCATGGCCGACTGAAGCGCTTCGCGGGCAGCACCGATCTTGCGGCGACGGTTAAACGCAAAAGCGCCTCCCGCACCGAGGCCGAGCAGAGCAACTCCGCCGGCAACCGCTACCGGTGAAGGTCCGGATGAGGTCGATGGGGACGACGATCCGCCTGGGGTCTCGACCGCATCATCGGTTCCGACGGCCCCGGTCGACGAGCCGTCTTGACCATCGTCGGATGCGCCGGACGAATCGGCGGCGGCCTGAGACGTCTCGATTCGTTCGCTGATGACCTCGATCGCGTCAACAAAACCGGCGGTGAAATCTCCGCTCGAGAACTGCTCGCCCATGACGTCGCTGCGGATCCCTTCCACATCTCCGACCGGGTTCAACCACTGTTTGCCCACCCAGAGATCCGACAGACGGTCGCCGACGGAAACGCTGAGCATGATCGTGGTCGGATCGATGTCGGCCACGTCGTCGCTGTAGCAGTTCAAAACCACCTCGTTGACCGCGGCTTCGAGGTCGCCGTCGGGAACCGTGTCGAAACCACGGACCACAAATCGCACTCCATCGGGGGCCGACGCCAGGATCGTGTTTTGGATCCGGTCGACGTCAAGCTCGCCGCTGGCGTCCATCACCGTCGCCTCACACGAGTAGATGTCTTGCGCCATCGCCACAGTTGGGATGGCAAACAACGCCATGGCGAGAACCACAGCCGCCGTGAGGATGAACGCGGCGGTTTGATGCCTGATTGCCGCCCGTGGATTAGTCGCCATAGTTTTCATTCTTCGTGCCGAGGGACCGCGCCGACTGTGTGACCATGCCGATTTCGCAGAGGGTCGCTTTGGCTCACGCCCAAAGCTACCCGTAGAAACAATAACAGTGTCCGACGCAACTCGGCGGCAGTGCGAAGATCAAGCCGTAGTCCAACTGCTCGTAGCAACTCCGGGTCGGTCACCGCACCCGACACCACGGCATAGGCCGAAACCAGAACCACGCGGGGATCGCCGGCCTGGAAGTGGCCGGTCTCGATACCTGTCTCAAGGGCGTTGAGAGCACGGTCGATGAGGGGCTGCAGGAGATCAAGCGCACTTTCCGACCAGGGTGAACCCAACCGGCTCGTCTCTCGCAAGACACCAAGTAGTTCAGGGCGGCGAACGGCTAACCCGAAGCTGGCCCGCACGATCGCCTCGACCTTGGGCCACCCCGGTTCGACGTCTTCAACAGCCGCCTCCAACTGCTCGGCCAGGTCTTCCGCCGCCTGGGCCAGCACCGCTTCAATCAGCCGCCCTTTTGACCCGAAGTGGTAGAGAATGGTCTGCTTTGTGACACCAAGTTCGGCCGCCAGCCCGTCGAGAGAAGTTCCGGCCACGCCACGGTCGGCAAACGCGACGGTCGCGACCTGCAGTGCTCTATGCTTGGTAGTCACTTACCAAATGGTAGACAAAGAGCGGACGGATCGGCCAGGCCCATGGCCAACCTTCCCGACGCTGTCCCCCAGCTATATTCACAGCGAGCGTTTGGTAAGACCCGAGGTATCCGTCCGGAAAGGTAATCCTGCCGTCCATGATCTCAAGTGATTTAGCCGGTAAACGAATAGCTATTACCGGGGCGACAGGATTCCTGGGCACGGCGCTCGTCGAACGCCTGATGCGCGGTGCTCCAGATTGTGAACTGGTGTTGCTGGTTCGGGCCGGCCGGCGATCCACGCCGTCCCAGAGGGCCCGCCGTGAGATCTTTCGCAACAACGCCTTCGATCGTCTTCTCGCCGACCGGGGCAAAGAGGAATTCTGGGATGAAGTCGATCGTCGGGTAACGGTCATCGAGGGCGATGTTGGCCGCGACGGACTCGGGCTCGACGACGAGGGTCGCGCCGCAATGGCGGCCTGCGACATCGTTATCCACTCAGCCGCAACCGTAAGCTTCGATGCCCCACTCGACGGAGCAGTCGAGGTCAATCTGCTCGGGCCGACCCGCATTGTTGAAACCCTCCACGATTTGGGTGTCCGCCCCCATTTCGTTGCCGTGTCCACCTGCTACGTGGCCGGCAACCGTCGAGGATCGGCCCCCGAACAACTGCTCAGCGACAGCCCGTTCCACATCGACGTCGACTGGCGCTCCGAAGTCACCGCAGCGCGCCGCACCCGGTCGGACTTCGATGCCGAATCTCGGGCCGCCGAACAGCTTGAGGAGTTTCGCAAACAGGCCCGCAACGAACTCGGCGCCGCCGGCACCCCTCTCCTTGCGGCGAAGACCGAGCAGCTCCGTCAACGATGGGTCAACGATCAGCTTGTGGAGGCCGGCCGAGCCCGAGCCGCCTCGTTGGGTTGGCCCGATGCCTACGCCTACACCAAGGCCCTGGGCGAACGAGCCCTCGACGAATCACGGGGCGACGTTCCAGTCTCAATCGTGCGACCGTCGATTATCGAATCTGCTTGGGCGGAACCAGTGCCAGGTTGGATCAAGGGCTTCCGTATGGCCGAGCCGATCATCATCAGCTACGCCCGCGGTCTACTCAAAGAGTTCCCCGGTGTTCCTGAAGGTGTGATCGACGTCATCCCCGTCGATCTCGTGGTCGCGGCCATCATCGGAGTGGCCGCCCGAGGGCCGGTACCTGGTGAGAATGACCAGCCGGCCCCGATCGACATCACCCAGGTGGCGTCGGGCACCAGGAACCCCCTTCGGTATCGCAAACTGGTCGACCTGGTATCAACCTGGTTCACCGAGAACCCCCTCTACGACCGCAAGGGTCAGCCGATCGCCGTTCCCGAGTGGTCGTTCCCCGGACGAGGAGCGGTGGAGCGTCAGCTCGAACGGGTGCAGAAAAATCTCGACCGGGCCGACAAGGCTCTCAAGGTCCTCCCGCTGCGAGGCAAACAGGCCCTTGTCAATGCCGAACTCGAAGAGAAACGTGAAGAGGTGGCTCGGGCGGTTGGCTACGTGAAGATCTACGGTGCCTACGCCGAATGCGAAGCCCTCTACGGCGTCGACAACCTCCTGGGATTACACGAATCGTTTGCAGAGTCGGATCAAATCGACTTCGGCTGCGACCCGGCCGTGATCGATTGGGACACCTACGTGCACCAGGTCCACCTTCCGTCGGTGGTGGAGCACGCTCGGGTGAAAACAACCGGCGAACGGTCCGACCCCGATGCTCGTACCCGCCGATTGCGCAAGCGAGTGCTCTCCCCCGATCGTCAGCTTGCCGCCTTCGATCTAGAGAATACGATCATCGCCTCCAATGTGGTGTTCAGCTACGCCTGGTTGGCCACCCGCAACCTCGGCCCTGCCGACCGGATGCGCTTCACCCTCAAGACGCTCGGCGAGGCTCCCGGCCTCCTGGCCCTCGATCGGCGAGATCGCACCGACTTCCTGCGTCACTTCTATCGTCGCTACGACGGTGCGTCGGTGGCCGAAATGGAACGGCTTGGGCCCGAGCTGCTGGCCGACCACATTCTCACCAAGGCCTTTCCGGCCGCTCTCCGACGCGTTCGTGAGCACCGGCGGTTGGGCCACCGCACCGTACTCATCACCGGAGCGCTCAATGTTGTCGTTGATCCTCTCGGTCCGTTGTTCGACGACGTGATTTGCGCCGAAATGTCGCAGACCGACGGTCGCTACACCGGCGAGCTGCTGAGCGTGCCTCCCACGGGCGAGGTGAGAGCACAAGCTCTGCGGGATTACGCCGATCAGAACGGCATCGATCTGGCCGAGTCGGTGGCCTACGCCGACTCGTCGTCCGATTTACCGTTGCTCGACGCCGTGGGATTCCCGGTGGCGATCAACCCGGAGACCCGTTTGGCCTCCATGGCCAGCAAACGAGGCTGGCTGATCGAGTATTGGTCGAAAGCCGATGGTGGCAGCGACAAGGCCCTTCCGCTCGGCCCGCTGCCCGCGATGCGCCGATCTCGCCGCTGACCCCACCCGCCACGAACCCAGCAGCAGACACCCAGCACTACCGAACACCCAGCACTACCTAACAAACCCGAGGAAGCAGTTACGTTGAGGACGCAGAAGAAGAAACCGGTCGCAAACCCCCGTCCTGGCTTCGTGCTTGAAGTCGATCGCCAGACGCCTCCGATTCTGTTTCACCATGGTGAAGGTTTCCGCTTGGAGAAGCTGCCGGTCGGGCAAAGCAGGGTGATCTACCCGGGCGAACCGCTGCGAGGTCTTGACGATCCCGATGCCGCGATTCGAGACGCCCTGCTCAACCCGATCGACGACGATCCATTGCCGTCGCTACTCAAGCCGGGAATGAAGTTGACCATCGCGTTCGACGACATCTCGCTGCCCCTGCCGCCGATGCAGCGCCCTGATGTGCGTCAGCGCATCATCGAAGCGGTCCTCGACATGGCGGCCGAAGCCGGGGTCGACGACGTGCACCTGATCGCCGCTCTGTGCCTGCATCGCCGTATGACCGATGCCGAGCTGCGGCACGCCGTTGGCGATCGAGTGTTCGAGGCCTTCCACCCTCACGGTCTGCTCTACAACCACGACGCAGAGGATCCCGACGGCATGGTCATCTTGGGCGAGACCGAAAAACACGAGACGGTCCAGATGAACAAACGGGCGGCCGAATCCGACCTGGTCATCTACGTCAACATCAACCTGGTGTCGATGGACGGCGGCTGGAAATCGACCGCCACCGGCTTAGCCGGTTACGAAGGCGTCAAAGCCCATCACAACGTGCACACGCTTCGGCACTCCACTTCGTTCATGGACCAGAAGAGCTCCGAGCTGCACCGGTCCAATTGGCGTCAAGGCGCCATCATCAAAGAGAACGGACCGCGGATCTTCCAGATCGAGTCAACAGTCAACACCAACACGTTCGGCTACGACGGCCCGATGGCCATGCTGCAGAAGCGGGAGTGGGAGTGGTCGCTGAAGGACCGCGCGTCGTTCACCGCCATGCAGGCCGGACTTGAGCGAATGCCCTCCGCAGCCCGCCGAAAGGTCTTCCACTCGTGGAAGGCGCCGTACGACATGACCTCGATCCAGGCCGGTGAGGTTGAGGCGGTACATAAACGCACCACCAAAATGGTGTATGCCCAGCACCTTGTGCCGGTGACGGGCCAAACCGACGTTTTGACCATGGGGTTGCCCTATCTCACCCCCTACAACGTCAACTCGATCATGAACCCGATCCTCGTGATGGTTCAAGGCCTCGGCTACTTCTTCAATCTCTACCGGGGCAAACCACTGGTGCGCGAGGGCGGCGTTCTGATCATGAGCCACCCAACCCCGTGGGAGTTCCATCCGGTTCATCACCCGAGCTACATCGACTTCTTTGAGCAGGTTCTAGCCGACACCACCGATCCGGTGGAGATCGAAAAGAAATACGAAAAGCAGTTCGCCGAAGACGAGTGGTACCGCCACCTATATCGCACCAGCCACGCCTACCACGGGGTGCATCCCTTCTACATGTGGTACTGGGGATCACACGCCATGCAGTACCTGGGCCAGGTCATCGTGGTCGGTGGCGATCAGCGGGCGGTGCGTCGACTCGGGTTCAAACCAGCGTCGACGTTGCAGGACGCACTGGAAATGGCCGAAGATACCGTCGGTGCGAAACCAACGATCACACACATTCACAACCCGCCAATCCTCATGGCCGACGTGACCGATTGATGCCGGGTTCGGATGGGATGCGCAGGAACAATTCTTGAATATGACAGTTGATCTTGAGTGGTGAGGTGATGATGTGGGCTGGCTGAAGTTTGTGACCCAACCGCCGGCAACCCCCAAGGGGGTGCCGAAGCTTGAGAAGATCCCCAAGACCGGCGTTCATTACGACACGGCTTGGGCTCATCGGCCGGCGGCCAAGTTCGTGCGCAAACTTGGAGTCTGGAGTTTCTTCAAACCGGCGATCGCCGTGTATGGGAACCCTCGGGTCATCGGCGTTGATCGCCTCATCGACGTAAAGTCGCCCGTTATCTTCGCCGCCAATCACCACAGCCACGCCGACACCAGCCTTCTCTTGGCCACACTCCCCTCACGGCTACGAGACGATCTCGCCATCGCCGCTGGAGCCGACTACTTCTTTCCAAACCGAATCGCCGCCGCGTTCTCGGCGTTGTTCATCGGCGCCATCCCCATCGAGCGAACCAAGGTTTCCAAGCTCTCGCTGCGCAACAGCCAGAAGGCTCTGGAGAAAGGGCAGAACCTGCTCATCTTTCCCGAGGGCGGCCGGAGCCCCGACGGCTGGAGCAAAGAGCACCGTCCCGGCGCAGCCTTCTTGGCGAAGCGCTGCGGAGTGCCGGTGGTCCCGATCTACCTCGACGGCACCGGCACTGTTCTACCGAAGGGGCAAAATTGGCCGAAGCGAGCACGGTGCGCGGTGGTGTTCGGACACCCGATGTATCCAGGTGCCGACGAAAATCCCCGCGACTTCGCCAAACGGGTTGAGCAGCGAATCTCCGAGCTGGCCGACGAGTTCGGGTCCGGTTGGTGGCAGGCCAGGAAAAACGCCTACCGGGCCGACACGCCGGATCCCACCGGTCCCGAGGCCGGAGCATGGCGTCGCCGCTGGGCGCTTGGACCGAAACCAGGGCAACGACGGTCATCGCCCAACAAGCGCCGCTGGCCAAACATCTAAGCGGGACTATCCGAGCCGGTATCCAATCCGGTTGGAGCTAGGGGTCGACTTGTTCGGGCTCGTCGAGCTCGGCGCAGTCGAGCACCTCGTTTCGGTCGCCGCACGTCACGCCGAACTGCTCGTACTCGCTGCCGATCGGTGACTGGGCAAACAGCTCGTCACATGCCGCTCCGCTGCCGTCGGCGCATTCCTGCCACAATCGGTCGAGCTGAGGGTCGTCGCCGAGCGTGATTGGTCCGTCGGCAAAGGCCAACGTCTGCCCGGCCTTGTCGTCGGTTCCCTCATCGTTCAGGATCTCCTCGGCCCGTTCACAGTTGAGAATGAGCTCATCCAGGGCGACCGGGTCGATTCCACCCGACCGAAGGTCGTGTTCGGCCAAGCGCGTTACGCAGTCGGCCACGTCAACATCAACACCATCGTCGAGCAGGTTCTCCTGGAAGATGTCGACCTGTTGTTCAAGCGTGAGCTCGGGCTCCACCTCGACACATCCGCTGACCAAGACAGCGAGCGCAGCGGCACAACCGAAGACGAGCGGTCCAGTTAGCCCTTCGAGTGATAGCCGTTTTGGAACACAGTTGATCACAGGGTCACCTCAACATCCCGGCGCCGGCTCGGACCAGTTCGATCCAGGTTCGCCCAGGGGCCAATTCGATCACGGACCCGTCGGTGGTGGTGAGGGTGGCGACGCTGGCCAGGGTCGGGCGGTTCCAGATCCCCTCAATTCGTTTCCCGCCGGTGAACACCGTCGCCTTGCCTTCGCCGACAAAGACGAATTCGGGCACGGTCGCTCCACTTGAGTCGACCATGCCGGTAGCCACCTCTTGAGCCTCGATGACAACAACGTTGGTGGCCGAGACCTGTCCGGCTCCGGCGGTCATGTGGGCCGCACCGCCCTGGGTTCGGACCCAGTGAGTGCCAACCCAGTTCCAGCCGGCATGAGAGGCTCGGTACGCCACCGTGAAGCTTGTGTCGTCCACGCCACCCACCGGCGCATCTGACGATCGATAGGCGAACTGGGCCGGAGGCGGTCCACCGGAAGCCGTCGACCAATGTGGGGCGGTGTCGCTGTAGAGATTGGACGGGGCCCGCCTCGATGAGCTTCGCCAGTAGCCCGAGGAGGTGGCTGCACTGCGATTCTGCACCGTCGGTTGCGCTCGGATCAG
Organism: Acidimicrobiales bacterium; assembly: GCA_965216355.1. Taxonomy (GTDB): domain Bacteria; phylum Actinomycetota; class Acidimicrobiia; order Acidimicrobiales; family SZUA-35; genus JAHELU01. Next base: position 2,687,248 of record CBDCFR010000013.1, on the reverse strand, counting down.
CGTGTCGGTCACGTCGTTGGCTCCCGAATACAGAAGCACCGGGGAGCCGAAGCCGTTGATGATGCCGATGTCGGTTGTGCGCGCTGATCGCACGGGTCCGACGATCGACGAGGTGGAGTGGAACACGGCGGCAAAGCGGGTCACACCTCCCTCCACCTCTTCCTCGATCACGATGTCGGCCGAGTTCAGTCCGGTCTGCGGACGGGCCGGGCCGCCGTTGTCGATCTTCACCACCAGAGCAGGCCGGTTGGGAACAGAGCCGGGCAGGCCGGTCAGGGGCATGATGCCTGGGCCTACCGAAGGTGCTGGGGCTCGCGGCGAGGCCACCTGATCGTTGCCTCCGAGCCGGCCCAAGGTCCCCTGGTAGATCGACGTGTCGCCCGCCGTCGATGATGAGATCGTGGTTGCCGGGGCGGCGCCGCTACCCGAGGTCGACACCGGTTGAGCCGACGTGGCGACTGACGTCGACGTGGTGGTCTCCTCAGCCGACGTGGTTGTCTGGTTGGATGGCTTGGTCGTCGAGGGAATGTCCGAGTGGCGAGCGGCGTCGTCAACAAAGGCCAGATCGAAACCGCTGAGCGCGGTCGGTGTTGTCTGGCCGCTGTCTCCTGAGGAGCGCTGGCCGTTGCCATCGGACGATGTTGCCACCTCCTCGGGCCTGTCTGATCCCTGGTCGGCGATGACGGCTTGGCTGTCCGATCGAGTTGAGATCGTGTGGATGGCGAAGGCCACAGGCAAAGAAGTGGCCGGCACCAGTACCAACGCCAAGAGCAGCTTCTTCGTGCGGCCGAGGCCCGACCGTGAGTTCGAGTGTGAGTGGGCGGTCATCATTGCAGATACCCCGAGTCCTGCTCGACGAGCTGTATCCAGGTGCGCCCGGGAGTCAGCTCGATCACGCCGCCGTTCAGGTCTGTGAGAGTGGCGACGCTGAGGAGCGACGGCTTGGTCCACACCCCTTCGATCCTCTGACCTTCGGTGAAAACGGTGACCGGCCCTCGTCCGACAAAGACAAACTCAGGTACCGGTCCGCCGGCCGAGTCGAACATTCCTGTTCCGACCCGCTGGGCTTCGATCACCACGACGTTGGCTGCGCTTACCGGCTCCCCACCGACCACCTCGTGACGCTTGCCCCGCTGAGATCGAATCCACTGCCCGCCGTCCCATTGCCACGATGCGTTTGACGCCGGATAGTTGACCGCGAAGCCGTCAGCCGGCGTTCCGCCGACGGAGGCTCCATCGACCCGATAGGCGAACTGCGGAGGCGGGGCGTCTCCTACGGCTCCGGCCCAATGAGGCCCGGTGTCGGTGTAGAGATTGGACGGCGCGTCTCGGGTGTCATCTCGCCAGTAGCCCGACGCCGTGTTGTGACTGTGGTTCTGAACGTGAGGCTGGCGGCGCAGGATTGCCTCGGTCATGTCGTTGGCCCCGGAGTAGAGGAAGAGTGGCGACCCAAGGCTGCCTATAAGCGCCACATCGGTTGTGCGACCTGAGCGCACAGGTCCGACGACGGAGGCCCTGGAGTGGAAGATCGCGGCCAGACGGGTCACGCCGCCTTCAACCTCCTCCTCGATAACGATGTCGGCGTCGTTGAGCCCGGTCTGGGGTACCGCAGCCGAGCCGTTGTCGATCTTGACCACCACAGCCGGACGATCGAGGGCAACACCAGGCATGCCGGTGAGGGGGAACGTATCGTCGCTACCCGTTGGAGGTGCGGTGGCCGGATCGATAACGGGCTCGCTTGGATCGAGATGTCCGAGCACACCGGTGTAGCCGGCCAGCGATCCCGGGTCGGCCGGTCCGGGGATCGTCGTCACCGGGGGCAGCCCGCTTGCTCCTACGCCGTCTTCGTCCTGTCCGCCAAGTTCATGCTCATCCGACGATCGGTCGGGGTCGGTGAAGGCTAGATCGGGTACGTCATCGGGCCCGGTGACGGTGTCTCCATCGTTTGTGACGATCTCATCCACGGTCGCAATGTCGCCATCCGCCGCTCCGCACGCGGACGCCGTCATCGAAATCGCCAACAAGACAAGCAGACCGGCCAGCGTGGCGGGAAGCGTCCTTCGTACAGTCATCTCCTCGATACCTCCTCTCCGATCCGATCGGCGGAAGAAGGTTGGAGATGAGCCGTTTGGCCTAAATGGGCAGTGGGATCGACAAACGCATCAGACGTCGTCGACCAGACGTAAACCCGATGTCGGTTCGGCGTCCGCGATCTGAGTCCTCGGCAGCTGGGCCACGAACTCGGTGAGGTGACCGGGGAAGCTGTGTTCGGCCATCAGGATGGGGCGCCCCGACTCCCCGGTTGTGGTTCGCCGGACGACCAAAACCGCGCTTTGCGGCGGAACGTTCAGGAGCTCCGCGTCGCTCTCCCCTATGACTTCGGCCCCGATGGTCTGCGTGGCTTCAACCGCCCGCTCGGAGAGCAACTCATAGAAGCTCGACTGCGCCACCTCATCCAGTGACAAACCGGCGCCTAGGTCCTCTCGACACCAGACGGTCACCCGACCAAACGGTTCACCGTCGACCAGCGCCACCCGCCGCACTTCAAGAACCCTGGGGCCCAGGATGGGAGCGACCGCGGCCGGGGAATCGATGAAACGAAAGTCGAGGATCCGCCGTTCGTGACTTCGACCGGTTCGAGCCAGCTGCCGCTCAATCGACACCAACGTGTCAAGCGTCTGCACAACCGGCTGTGCCGCCACCATCCAGCCGAATCCCTGCCGAGACTCAACAAGCCCATCTCCTCGCAGCGCTTCCAGAGCTTTGCGGATGGTCACTCGGCTGGCGCTGTAAGACGCGCCAAGCGATGCCTCGCTCGGCAGCACTTCGCCCGGCGACCGTTCACCGGACTCAATCTGATGCCGAAGATCTTCGGCGATTTGGCGATAGCGAATCTGTCTCACTTGTATTATAGTTGTATCAGATCTTGACAGCGGACGCCACCCCTTCACCGGTCTGGCTAGGATTGCGCGTCTGCGGCCCAACAAGACACAGAGCCAGCGAGAAAGAGTCACCGAGTCATGAGCGAGAACACCACATCCACATCCGGCGCCAAGGTCGGCCCCGAGACTCCGATCGAACTGATCAACGGGGTCTACTCCACCCTCGATGAACGAATCGGCCGGTTTCGGGAGCGGGTTGGCCGCCCGTTGACTCTGGCCGAGAAGATTCTGGCCAATCATCTCGACGACATCGAGGCCGAGGTCGAGCGGGGTGTCACCTACAACGATTTCCGGCCCGATCGGGTGGCGATGCAAGACGCAACAGCCCAGATGGCGTGGCTGCAGTTCCAGACCGCCGGCCTATCCGAGGTCGCCGTCCCCACCACCACCCACTGCGACCACCTGATCCAGGCTCGCGTCGACGGCAAGCTCGATCTCATGGCCGCTGTCGACGGCAACGCCGAGGTCTACGACTTTCTCGAGTCGGTAAGCGCCAAATACGGCGGCGGCTTCTGGAAGCCCGGCTCCGGCATCATCCACCAGGTTGTGCTGGAGAACTACGCCTTTCCCGGCGGCATGATGATCGGCACCGACTCCCACACCCCCAATGGTGGCGGCCTCGGCATGATCGCCATCGGTGTCGGTGGAGCCGATGCCGTCGACGTGATGACCGGCTTCCCCTGGAACGTTCGCTGGCCCAAGATGATCGGCGTCAAACTCACCGGCGAGCTATCAGGCTGGTCCTCCCCCAAAGACGTCATTCTCAAGGTGGCCGAGATCCTTACCGTGAAGGGTGGCACCGGTTCCATCGTCGAATACTTCGGCCCTGGAGCCAACAGCCTCTCTGCCACCGGCAAGGCCACTATCTGCAACATGGGCGCCGAGATAGGCGCCACCACCTCGATTTTCGGCTACGACGACGCCATGGCCCGCTACCTCAAGTCGACCGGGCGTGAGGCCACCGCCGACGCCGCCAACGCCGTGGCTCACCATCTGCGTTCCGACGACGAGGTGATGGCCAACCCCGCCGATTTCTACGATCAGGTGATCGAGATCAACCTGTCGGAGCTGCGCCCCCACATCAATGGCCCACATACGCCCGATCTGGCTCGTGAGGTTTCGGATCTTGGAGCCGAGGCCGCGGAGAACGGTTGGCCCGTCGAGATCTCGGCCGCTCTGATCGGTTCGTGCACCAACTCGTCGTACGAAGACATCACCCGAGCCGCTTCCATCGCCCGCCAAGCAGCCGCCGAAGGGCTGAAGGTCAAGACCAAACTCATGATCACCCCGGGGTCCGAGCAGGTTCGGGCCACCATCGAACGCGACGGCCTCCTGGCCGACTTCGAGGCTCTCGGTGCAGTTGTGCTGGCCAACGCCTGTGGCCCGTGCATCGGCCAATGGGATCGCTCCGCGGAAGCCGGCCACGTCCCCGGTCAAGCCAACACCATCGTGACTTCGTACAACCGCAACTTCCCCAAGCGCAACGATGGCGACGGCGCCACCCTGGCCTTCGTCACGTCGCCGGAGACGGTGATGGCTCTAGCCCTGGCGGGACGGGTCGACTTCGATCCACTTTCCGACACCCTCACCACCGACGACGGCCGAGAGGTAATGCTCGACGTGCCGGTCGGCATCGAACTGCCACCTCAGGGATTCGACGAGGGCGAGTCGGGTTTCATCGCCCCACCGGCCGACGGATCCTCCATCGAGGTCAAGGTCTCTCCCACATCCGATCGCCTTCAGCTGCTTCAGCCGTTTGAGCCGTGGGACGGTCAGGATTTCGTGAACCTACCCATCGGCGTGAAGGCCCAGGGCAAATTCACCACGGACCACATCTCGATGGCTGGTCCCTGGCTCAAGTACCGAGGCCACCTGGAGAACATCTCGGGCAACCTCTACCTCGGCGCCGTCAGCGCGTTTAACGAAGGCATCGTTGGCATGGGCAAAAATCAGCTCACCGGCGAACGGCAGAGCTTCCCCGACATCGCCAAGTCGTACCACGAGGCCGGGCAGGACTGGGCCGTTATCGGCGATGAGAACATGGGCGAGGGCTCATCACGCGAGCACGCGGCGATGGAACCTCGGTTCCGCGGTGTGGTGTTGATCATCGCTCGGTCGTTCGCCCGCATCCACGAGACGAATTTGAAGAAACAAGGCATCTTGGCTCTGACCTTCGCTGATCCGGCCGACTACGACAGGATCGAAGAAGACGATCGCCTTGGCACTCAAGGCCTGGCTGGCATTGCCCCCAATCAACCGGTAACCGTTACGGTCACTCGGCCCGACGGCGAGACCTGGACGTTTGAGGGCAATCACACGATGAACGACGATCAGATCGGCTGGTTCCGAGCAGGTTCGGCACTAGCGGTGATTCGACAGAGCGTGAACGCATCCTGACTCGACCCACCGGTCTCCCCTAGTCAGGGATCTTTCCGCCTGGGTATGTCAACGCCAGCTCGGCTTCGGTCGGCTGGCGTTCGACTTTCGCCTCCGGTGGCAACAGATCAACGATTCGTGTCATGAGGTCGGCCGTTGCCGTGTCGACGTCGGCCTCAGGCTCGACAACAAAGGGTTCGCCGAACGTCACGGTGACGGTCGGCGGGTTCGCCAAGTTCATCACATACGGCACTTTGCTTGAGCGCGGCCATGCCTGTTCGGTGCCCCAAATTCCAACCGGTAGAAGGGGCACACCGGTCTCTTGAGCTAGGCGAACGGCTCCGTAGCGACCCTTTAGCGTGGTTTCGAAGAACGCCGGACCTCTCGGGATCGTGCCTTGAGGGAAGAGCGCAATGAGTTCGCCGGCCTCAAGGGCCCGACCGGCCAGCATCATCGGCTCGTCGCTCCCGCTGCCGCGGTCGACTCGTATCGCTCCCAGTGCCTTCACCAGCGATCCAACAAGGGGCGCGTCGGTGACTTCCTTTTTCGATAGGAACCGGGCCGGTCGGCCACGTCGGGCCGCAGCGTGAGCGACGATGGCCGGGTCGAGATAGCTCCGGTGATTGGGAGTCATGATGACCGCTCCGGAGTCAGGGAGGCCCTCGGGATTCAGCACGTTGATGTTGAGCCACGGCCAAAGCTGGGGCTGTGAAATCGTGTTGATGACATCCTGCAGTTCGATCCCGAGCGGCTTCGGAACACCCTCGGGCGCATTAAACCAAACGCGGGGCCACCGTCGGGCGACGGCGTACGCAAACAACCGCGGATCAGGGTTGACGGCGACCGGGTTTCCCACTTTCGACAGCATCGGCACGTCAAAGAAACTGTCGGAGTAGGCGAAGGACTCGGCGAGGTCCACACCGTTGGCTCGGGCCCAGGCCTGCACCGCACGGGCCTTGCCCAATGACCAAACAAACTCACCGTCGATGGTGCCATCGAATGTGCCATCGCCACGCTTGCGGTAGCGGGTGGCCAGCACGTCGTCGAACCCGAGCAGGTCGGCAAATGGCTTGATGAGGTGATAAGGCGTGGTTGTGGCCAGAACGATCCGTCGCCCAGCCTGCTTATGGTCGGCCAAGGTTGCGATGGCAAACGGCTCCACTTGCGCCGCCAATCTCTCAGCCAGATTCTCCCCGGCGACGTCTACCTTTTCCACCGGCCAGCCTTTGGCGGCCCGAACCCCCTGCCGGGTAAGGAAGATCGACGGCAGAGTCTCACCGAACACGTTGAAAATGGCGAATGCCAAACCCTCTCCGGGAATCGACCGTTCAGGAAGAAGTCCTTGTTCTCTCAAGGCGGCCGAAATCGTCGGACCGCTGGCCCCCAGCAGGAGTGTGCGGTCGAGATCGAAGAAGGCGGCCGAGTTGCCGGTGGAGGGTTTGGTGGCCGGGGCCATAGATCGAGAGCTCCAGTGAAAGGTGTTACCCGTTGGCGGACCCTCAATACTAGAGCGAGAGGGTCGGTGGTTCGCCAACCACTGCGCGGTTCGGTGAGGTGATCTTGTTGCCAGCGATGGCGGAAAACGAAAGAACCGGCCGCAGAAAGCGACCGGTTCTCCACTTACGTGGATTGCCCGGGCCGAAGGGGGGACAGGCCCGGAGCATTCGAACTAGATGCTGGAGGGGGAACCAGACTCGTTCGATTAATTGCCAGTGTAACGACGTGGTTGACATCTGTCAACGCGCTTCGAAAGATACACGATATCTCATAAACAGATCCGAACAGTATGCCCACCCGCATCGTGTGCCATCATTAATCGCGATGGATCTGAGACAGCTACAGGCGTTCCTGGCCGTGGTGGAACATGGCGGTTTCACCGCAGCCGCCCGGGCGACACACACCGTTCAGTCGAACATATCAACCCATGTCGCCAGGCTGGAACGAGAGCTTGAGGCAACGCTGATCGATCGTTCAACCGGACGGCCCACCGAGGAAGGTGAGGCCGTGCTTACACGTGTTCGGCGAATCCAGACCGAGCTGGCCTCCCTGCAGGCAGACGTGTCGTCATTGCGGGGTTCCCCACGAGGCACAGTTCGAATTGGAATCATCGGGACGACTGCCCGATGGCTAACCCCGATCCTGGTTGAGACGGTGGCCGCCAAGTCGCCTGACATCAACTTGGTCGTGGCCGACGGCACCACCAGAGCCATTGAACTACGCCTGCTGGAAGGTGAACTGGACCTCGGACTCGTCGGACTTCCGGTCGACGACCCCGAAATCCGTACGGCTGCCTTGTTCGACGAGGACCACGTGGTCGTCGGCCCCGACGATCACCCGCTGGCCCGGGCCAACGGACCGGTGGAGCTGGCCGACCTCGCCAAGTATCCGATCATGCTCGCCGCCCCGGGCACACCGTTCCGCCAGGAAGTCGACGAGACCTTCCGGTCCCGTGGTCTCCGCCCCCAGGCCCAGTTGGAGGTTGATGGACTGCGGTTGCTGGCATCGCTCGCCTTCCAAGGATTTGGAATCGCAATCGTGCCGGCGACGGCGGCGCCTGGTTGGATCGGCGGCCCCTGGACTCGCATTCCGGTCGACGGCTTGTCGAGGCGAACCGTCGGCCTCGCAGTCCGCCGTCGGGGGATGCCAACCGTGGCCGCCCAGGCCACCGTGAATGTGCTCCGAGACATCATCAACAGCCAGGCGACGGAGCTGCCCGGGCTTCATCCGCTTGGAGTGTCCGAGTAGCGAGGCTTTGGGTAGCGTAGAGCTTGAATGACTGACACAGCCGACGTCGCCCAACAGGAAACAACAGCACGCCAGGTTGAACTCGGTGAGCACCGCGTCGTTCTCGCCTCCGTGGGCGGTCCGAGCGAGCAGGACAATCCCGTCCTCCGTACCGCCGACGGCTGGCGGTTGACCGCAGCCGTTCGCCAGGCCCGTGACCAGCGCATTCCTTTCGTGCTTGTCATCCGCACCACCGGAGTGGCCGTTCAAGATGGGCTCGGAGCCTCGGCCGGATGGGCCGCCGTGGCCCGGGAACTGGCTCAGGCCAGCGGGATCATTCCAACAATCGCTATCGCCGCCGGACCGGTCGTCTCCGGACCGTCGCTCCTATTGGGCCTCACCGACATCGTGATCTTCACGGCCGACGCCTACGTGTATGTCAACGGGCCTCGCAGCGTTGAGACCTACACCGGGGTACCGGTCTCCGGTGAGGAACTGGGTGGGTTGTCCACCCACCTCCGCTCCACCGGACTTGCCTGTCTGGCTGCCGATAATCTCGACGAAGCGATGGATCTCGCCGGCGACGTGCTGAGCTACTTCCCACCCAACGTTGATGAGCTGCCCCCCATCGTTGCCACCGACGATCCAGTCGATCGTTCCAACGAAGGTTTGGGCGAGATCTTGCCGACCACTGCGTTCGGCTCCTACGACGTTCGCGACATCATCACCGAGGTGATGGACGACCAGGAGTTTCTGGAGGTTCGAGCCGGATGGTCGCCGAACCTCGTCACCGGTTTCGCCACCCTCGCGGGTCGCTCAGTCGGCATCGTGGCCAACCAAACCCAATCCTTGGCCGGCAGTATCGACATCACCGCAGCCCAGAAGGGCGGCCGTTTTGTGGCCATGTGTGATGCGTTCAACATCCCGCTCATCACAATGGTCGACACCTCCGGGTTCCTTCCCGGCAAAGATCTCGAATGGCGGGGGATGATTCGCCATGGCGCCCAGATGGCGTTCGCCTACGCCAGAGCCACGGTGCCCCGGATCGGCCTGATTCTGCGCAAGTCGTACGGCGGCGCCTACATCGTGATGGACTCGGTCAACATGGGCAACGACCTGATGCTGGCCTGGCCAACGGCTGAGGTGGCGGTCATGGGAGCCAAAGGAGCGGTGGAGATCCTCCATCGCAAGGCCTCTCCGGAAGAGCGGGCTGAGCTCGAAGCTCAATACGAATCCCAGTACCTGACTCCGTATCCTGCCGCTGAACGCTCATCGATTTCGGCTGTCATCGACCCCGCCGATACCCGTCGAGAACTAATCGCGGGCCTCACCATGTTGTCGTCCAAACGCGAGCCGCTCCGCAACCGACGGCACGACAACACCCCACTCTGATCTCGTCACAATACTTCTGTGCTACGACCGAATCAGGTAAAGGCACAGGTGTTAGGTATCGATCATTTGAGAATGGAACAGGTTTCTTGAACTGTGACCAGCGTCATAGCTTAAGGAAACAATTGAGATGAGCGTGACTCGGAAGGACGATAAGCGCTAGATTCAGGTTCTCAATACCTCGAACTTCGAAGAATTGAAGGCGGATCAAATCCGGCCTGAACGCGGCTTACACAAGGGGGTGTAGCTCGAAGGTCGAGGCCACAACTCCACAGAACCGCTGTAAAAGAGAGGACTGCCGTGCCCGATTCGGTAACGATCACAGACAACCGCACCGGAGAATCGTTCGAAATCCCCATCGTCGACGGAGGCGTTGACGCCTCGGCGTGGCGAAAGAACCTCCCCGGCGTTTGGTTCCTCGATCCGGGATTCACGGCCACTGCCTCCACAGAGAGCAAGATCACGGAGCTCGACGGGGCCAACGGCATCCTGCGCTATCGCGGTTACCCCATCGAGCAGCTGGCCGAGCAATCGAGCTTCCTCGAAGTCTGCTACCTGCTGCTCAACGGGGAACTCCCCTCCGCTCAGGAATTGGATCAGTGGGTCTACGACGTCACCCACCACACGTTCATCCACGAGAACATGCGTAAGCGGTTCTATGAAGGCTTCCACTACGACGCCCACCCCATGGGCATGCTCGTTTCAGCCATCGCCGCGCTGTCAACGTTTTACCCGGAAGCCAAAGACATTGAGGACCCAACAAACCGGTCCATCCAAATCAACCGGTTGATCTCGAAGGTTCCGACCTTGGCCGCGATGGCCTACCGTGCCTCGATCGGCATGCCGTTTGTCTACCCCGACAACACCCTCAACTACGCCGAGAACTTCCTATCCATGATGTGGCGGGTGGCCGAACCGCACTACGAGCCCGACCCGGTGCTCTCCAAGGCTCTCGACGTACTGTTCATCCTTCACGCCGACCACGAGCAGAACTGCTCGACAACCGCGATGCGCACCGTCGGCTCGGCCCACGCCGATCCCTACTCGGCCGCAGCCGCTGCTACCGCCGGGCTCTACGGTCCCCGCCACGGCGGCGCCAACGAGGCTGTTATTCACATGCTCCGCAGCATCGGCTCCTATGAGGACATCCCGGCCTTTGTCGAATCGGTAAAGGGCGGCGACGGCCTGCTCTGGGGTTTCGGTCACCGGGTCTATAAGGCCTATGATCCTCGAGCCCGGATCGTCAAGTCCCACGCCGATGAGGTTTTCCGAGTCACAGGTAAGAATCCTCTTCTCGACATCGCGTTGAAGCTGGAAGAGATCGCCCTCAACGACGATTACTTCAAGAGCCGCAACCTGTACCCCAACGTCGACTTCTACACCGGCCTGATCTATCAGGCGATGGACTTCCCGATGGACATGTTCACGGTGCTGTTCGCCATCGGCCGGATGCCCGGCTGGCTGGCCCACTGGAACGAGTCGATCGAGGCCGACGCCCGGATTTTCCGTCCTCGTCAGGTCTACAACGGACCGGGCGAGCGGCAGTACGTGCCGGTCGATCAGCGCTAGCTCAGGCCGGCGCCGGCCTTCCCTTATAATCCGGGATGCCGTCGCGCCAGCCGGTCTCATGAGCGAAGGCATCGGCGCGCCTGTGCTCGTCTAGAACTTCCCGCACCGAGCGTTGAACCGGCCTGTTTGCCCTGGCCGCCGCAACCGCCTCGGCCAACGGCGGAAGTCCTACGGCCTTCCGTCTGCTGTCAACATCTGATGGATCCTCCACCGGCGGCCATGGCCCGAATTTACCGGTGCGGCCCCATCCGAGGTGGGTACCGAATCGTTGTGGGCGACCCTCGAGGTAGCAGATCCGATCCTCAATCCGGGCCAGATTCTCAGGATCGGCTTCACCCTCCTCTACCGCAGCCGCGTACAGATCCCGACACCGGCGGAGGAGGCTGGGATTGCCGATGTCATGCTGACCGATGACGAACGCGGCATCGGACCCTTCTCGACCGACGAGGCGATACCCGGGCCAGCAGCCCAGTTCGTCCAGAATCGCACTCAGTCGCGTTCCGTTACCTCGATGAACGGCTCGCATCGCCTCGTGATAGTGGCCGAACAGCTGACCAGACTGTGCGAGACGATGTCGCAGCGCCAGATCTTCGGCGGCCAGCCGAAGGAGCTCCTCAGCTAAATCGGGACGATCCATAACGGAGCGGTCTACGGACACTGAAAGAGGCACTGAGGCCAGGCGATGCTCAAGAGATGTCGACCAGGATCTTGCCGACGTTGGCGTTGGATTCCATGTGCCGATGGGCATCGGCGATTTCGTCGAGGGCGAACCGGGAGTCGATCACCGGGCGTAGGGCCGGAGCGCCACCAGGACCGTAGTTGAACAGCGGCAGCATCTCGGCCTGAAAACGCTGAGTGAGAGCAATCTTTTCTTCGATTGGTCGGGCTCGTAACACGGTGCCGATGATCGCCACCCGCTTCGGCAAAAGCATGCCCAAAGGAAGCTCAACCTTCTGGGTTCCCATCACCCCGACCTGGATGAGTCGGCCCCCTACCCGAAGCGACTTGATGTTGTCGATCGTGTACTCGGCTCCGACCACGTCGAGCACAACGTCCACTCCCCGCCCATCGGTGAGTTCGGCCACCACGTCGGCGAACTTCTCGCTCCCGTAGTCGATGGCGGCATCGGCACCCAGCTCCCGGCAACGGTCCAGCTTGCCGGCCGAAGCTGTGACCGCAATCCGAGCCCCCATGGCCTTGGCGATCTGGATTGCGGCTGTGCCAACGCCGGATGCCCCAGCGTGCACCAGGGCCCAGCGCCCCGACGAGAGACCGCCCTGCACAACCAAGGCGTCGAAGGCGGTGAGAAACACCTCAGGAATCGCCGCGGCATCTTGGAGCGTCACCGAGTCGGGGACGGGAAGAGCTTGCCGTTCGTGGATCACCAGCCGCTCGGCGTAGGCACCCCCACCAACGATTCCCATCACCTCATCACCAACCGACCAGTTGGAGACCGCCGAGCCGGTGCCGACGACCCGCCCGGAAAACTCCATGCCGGGTATCTCGAAGTCGGCCTTCGGGCCCGGGTAGAGACCACGGCGTTGCAGCAGATCGGCCCGGTTGAGAGCTGTGGTAACGACTTCGACCACGATGTCTTCCGGACCGTGCTCCGGCTCGGGCACATCGGCCACTGTCAACACATCCGGTTCACCGTACTCGGTCAAGACAACTGCTCGCATGGCCTTACGGTACCGCAGCGACTTGGATTCACCCTCAATTCAACCCGCGTTGAGAAACGCCCACTAAAGCCGGCGAACGTCGTCGAGCGGGTCTGTCGAGTCGGTGGCTAGTTCCAGCTCCATGTTTGCCACCACAACTCCCGCAGGACCGATCAGAATCGGATTGAGCACAAGTCGCCTAACAACGCTGTGGCTGGTGGTGAGCGACGCCACCGTCTCAACGAGAGCCGCCAGTTCGGCTTCGGATGAGTCGGTCATCACGCCGACCCCAACCCCCGATCGGAAGCTGTCGACCATCTCCGCCAGTCGGGCACCCGACATCGGCAGGAACGTACGGTCGATCGGCTCCACCGCATCAAACGCTCCGCCGCCAAGACCAAGACTCAGAGCCATTCCCAGTTCATCGTCGTTGGTCACCTCCAGCCGGGCCAACAACTGGTGATCAATGTGTTGTTGCACGACGGCCGTTTCGATCGATGGGCCCCAGAGCTCCGTCATCCGCTGGTAGGCGGCACGCACCGACCGCCGATCGTGCAGATCGATCGCCGAACCGCCTGACTCACCGACCGACACCGCACCATCCGCCAACTTAAGAACGACCGGATAGCCCAGGCGCTGTGCTGCGGCTTCGGCCTCCTTCGAGGTGGTTGCCAGTTCATACGGGATGAGCGGTATGCCCATTCTCTCCGCCACGGTGGCGATCTCGCCGTCGACGAGCGTTAGGTGACGCGCCACCCCCGTGGTAAGGAGCTCGGGCATCCAGACACTGTCGTCGGTTGACGACACAAGATCGACGATGGATTGGCGCCACTCGCCGTAGGTTGCGCTTCTGGACAGGGCTCGGGCCGCTTCTTCGGGAAACGTGTAGAACGGGAGATTCTCAACATCAACCCCGCTCCGGTCGTACAGGCCGACAACCACAACCGGCTTGTCAACGGATCGATTGACGCGGTCGCTGAGTCGACCTAGGGCCTCAAGAGGAATGGCGTCGGTGGGAAGGAGAGCCAACACCAACGCGTCCACATCTTGATCAACGGCCGAAGCCACAATCACTCGTTCGTAGTCGGCCACCGACCCACCTTGGCTCACGGCCACCGTTGGGCCAAAGATCTCCGACAACTGATCGAGATCATCAATCAGAACAGCGTCGATGCCGGCGGCCCGGGCGGCCATGGAGGCGCTCGACGGTACGACCGGTTCCAGGTCATGGCGGCGACAGGCCATGGTGGCCAAACGAGCCAGAGAAGCGCTGTTTGACACCACAACCACACGTCGGCCACGCGGGACGGGTTGACAGGAGAACAGCATGGCCTGATCAGCCAGCTCGCTTACGGCGTCTACGAGAATGACGCCGGACTCGGTCAGGAGTCTGGCGCTGTCTTCGTCGGCAGGGCTGACCGCCACCACGGGTTTGACCAGCGAGGTTGTGCGGGCGGCGTCGGCCGCCAGTCGAGTCTCAGACGACCGCTCAGTGTGCAGACGGTTGCTGTAGAGAACAACCACACGAGTCGCCTCGTCAAGAGCCCAGAAGGCGACGACATCGCCGATGCCGACGTCAGCCTGATTCCCGACGCCAACGATCTGTGAGACCCCAACCCCGGCCAAGCGGAACTGCTCGACAACCGCAGCCGCCAGAAGGCCGGAGTCGGATGCCAAACCAACGGGGCCGGTCCGAAGCTCTATAGGGACCGCCAGCAGGTTGAGATGGCGACCGGCACCGCCCGCCGACCAGGCCGTATTGGCCACGCCAAAGGCATTCGGACCGATGACCCTCATGCCGTGTTTGTGGGCCGCGGCCACCAGTGCTTGTTCCTGCTCGAGCCCGACGCCGCCCTGTTCGCTGAACCCCGATGAGATGACCAGGATCCCGTGAACACCCGATCGCCCACAGTCCTCGGTGACGCCAGCAACCTGATCGGCGGGTACTGCGATCGCCGCCAGGTTAATATCGGTTCCAATCGCGTCTTTGGCGGCTGCCACCGAGGGGAACGATGGAATCCCGTCGAGTTCCGGCGTATTGGGGTTGATAGCCAGCACATTCGAAGGCTCCCCGCCGGCAGCGGCTCGGACAGACATGAGGAGCTCGTGACCCAGGGAACCAGGACGGCGCCCCGCACCGATGATGGCCACCACCTCGGGGTCAAGCATCGGCTGAAGGGAGCGGTTGGTCGCCTGCTGGAGTCGCTGGGAGATAATGGCCAGGGCCGAAGCCGTTGGAGTCAGGTCGATCGAAACCTCGATGACGCCGTCGGTGAAACGCGTGCGGGTCTCAAAACCGGCGGCCCTGAACACGCCCAGCATCCGATAGTTCTCCGGCAGCACCGAAGCCGTGAAGGCAACAAATCCGTTGGCTCTTGCCGCGGCGGCAAGATACTCGAGAAGCAGCGTGGCCAGACCACGGCCATGGTGTTCGTCGTCGACGAAGAACGCAACCTCGGCCGTCGGGTTATCGGGATCGGCGCTACTGCCCTCGTAGCGGGCCACCGCGACCAGGGTCCCGCCATCAAAGGCGACGAAGGCCATCCTCGAGTGGTAATCAACCTGAGTGAAGAAATCGAGTTCCCGATCCGACAGTTCCGGTCGGTGCCGGAAGAAACGGAAGTAGATGCTCTCGCTTGACTGCCGCCCGTGAAACGCCGTGAGGGCGTCGCGATCAGATGAGCGGATGGGCCTGACTTCGACCGTGGCGCCGTCGGACAACACCGTATGGGTCTGCCACTGATCGGGATAATCGTCGTCGCTCTCCTCACGGGGCGTGTCTTCGGAGCTCACTGATCCTCAGCCCTGGGAAGCCAACGAGTTTAGGAAATTGGCTGCAATCGGAGCGGCGACCGACCCACCAAATCCTCCACCTTCAACCACCACGGCGAAGGCCACATCACCCTGGAACCCGACGAACCAAGCATGGGTCTGCGGTGGCTTTTCAGTGCCGAATTCCGCGGTTCCGGTCTTGCCAAAAACCTGACCTCCGGCCGCTCCACTTACGGCCCGGCCGGTGCCGTTGTTGACCACTGCGGCCATCATTTGGCGGAGCTGGTCGACAACAGTCGGGGCGAGGGCTTCGCCTGGGGGCGGAGCGGCACCGTCGACAACAAGACGGGGAGGATGGTAGGCACCGGCAGCGACCGATCCGGTCATCACCGCCATACTCAGCGGGCTCACCAACACCTGTCCTTGGCCAAACGCGGCGGCGGCTTGCGCTACCTGCGAGCCGGGCTGCGGCACCGAGCCGGAGAACGCCAGCGTTCCGAGTTCATATTGCGTCCCTACACCGAGCAACCGGGCCACACCCGGCAATGCCGAGCGATCGAGTTTTAGCCCCAGCTCGACAAACGTGGTGTTACACGATTCAGCGAACGCCCGGCGTAACCGAACATTGCCGAAGTTGTGGCCCTCGGAGTTCCGGAACTCCTTGCCGTCGACCACGATCGACCCCGGGCAGTTGACCTCCTGATCGATCGAAGCCCCCTGCGCCAGAGCAGCGTAGGCGGTCACCACCTTAAACACAGAACCCGGCGGATATTGACCGGTCAGGGCGTGATTATTGACGGCGGCACCCGGGCCGTTGGCCACGGCCAGAACCTCGCCCGTCGAGGCCTGGACCGCCACGAGGGCGCTGGGTAGCTGGCTGGAGGCCAACGCTCGCTCCGCTGCCACCTGGGTGCGATGGTCAAGCGTCGTTTGCACCGCTTCAGGCGGCTGCGGCGCCGACAGATAGACGATGTTTACGTCGGCGTCGGCAGGTACCTCCTGACCAAGCTCGTCTCTGAGCGCAAACTGTCGTTCGATACGAACCCGGAACCCTGGCAGGCCGGCCAGCTGCTCGTTGTACACCGCCTGTAGTCCGGATCGGCCGACAATGTCGCCAACCTCGAAATATCCAGGAGAACGTTCGAGAATCTCGGCGGTAACTTCACCGGCCCAGCCGAGCAGGGCCCGCCCGTAGCCGTCATACGGAGTGAGAAGGGCCTCGGCATCAACCAGAACAACACCAGGCAAGCTCGCCAACTCGCCCCGGATCGGATCAATAACGTCAACCCGTCGCTCCACCAACGGAAGGATCGTGTCGGAAGGTGATCTCCGTATCAGATCGGCAATCTCCGCTGCGTTGGCACCTACCAGCACTTCGAGGCGACCGGCAAGGGCTTGGGCGTCTGGGACGTTCCGAGGAACAACAGATATCTGCACGATCGGGCGGTAGCCGACCAGCTCGAAGCCGTCGCGGCCCAGGATTGGTGCTCGGGGCGACACACCTCGTTCCCGAACCAGCGTGTCGCCCGGGCCCATTCCCGAATGCACAACCGACGGGTTCCAGTCGACCTGCCATTCCGGCCCCACCTTGACCAGTGGTAGCGCCCCGACCGTGTCGAATGCGGTTCCGTCATCGAGAACCCATTGCACCGTTGTGGTGGACCGAGCCCGGTTCTCATCTTCCTCCACAACCGGGCCGGCCGTGACGGCCATCGAAAACGACCCCAGTTCGGCGGTGATGGCCTTCAGATCATTCTGAACTTCACCCGGGGTTTCGAAAGCGAACGGTTGGCCGGCCACGGAACCCGCCGACAGAGCGGTTGCGAACGAGTCGGCCACCTCTTGAGGGCCGGCATTTGCTCCAACCGACAGCTCGTCCCCGGTTACAGACCCAATGGGTACGGTGCCGACCGACGCCTCAGCGTCGCCTTGACCATCGGATCCCGACAACAGCTGAAACAGAGCAAACCCGCTAACCAACAGCAAAAGCGCCACAACCCCGGCAGGTAGCAGCCATCGAGCCGAATCCCAGTCGGCGTAAACGTTCTCCGGGTCGTCGTAGACCTCGGGATCGTGGTCCGAGCGCACCTAGACATGCTAGGCGCTCCAATCCGGAGCGTCTCGCGACAATCAAAGCGGTCGACGCGTCTATAGCAGCGTGTCCTTCATGACGACGGGTGTTCTCGGTCGGGCGACCTTGTTCACACAAGCCAAGAACAGGAGCCGGATTCGGTTGTCTCCCTCAACTACGCTGATGTGCAGACTCCTAACCCCATTGGTACTGGTCGGGCCGCTCACCATTGCGATCTCGGTACCGGCCTTGGTTTACGGTCAGCTGTCCAACAACGCTGTTGCCTCCGCGGAACGAGCGCTGAATGGCGCGCTGGTGCTCGAAGGCGGCTACGCCACGGTGGCACCCGAGTTTCTCTGCCCGAGTTTGGCCGACACCGACCCATCAATGATGTTCCCTGGGGCCGCGGTCGACGGGCCGCACACAACAGCACTCACCGGAATCGGGTTCGGCAGCGCCCGCAGCGAGTGGAACGGCCAACACCGGATCACGATGGAGCTACACCGGGAAAAGGGAGCGTGGTGTCTCGTCGAGTTCAGAGACCGAGCTTGATCTTCGCCCGACGTGACAAGTTGGCCTTGCTCAAGTCTCCGTCGTAAACCTCGGCCACTCGCGGGTTCATCACCCGGAACCACAATGGTGGAACCACGGCCAGCAGGATCATCGTGGCGTAGCCGCTGGGTAGATTCGGCGCACCGTCGATGTTACGAAGAAGCTGGTAGGGCCGCGTGGGGTTGGCGTGGTGATCGCTATGGCGTTGCAGCTGGTAGAGGAACACGTTGGTTACCCGGTAGTTCGAATTCCAGGAATGCTCTGGTCGGCACTTCTCATACCGGCCGCTGGGAAGCTTCTGGCGGAGCAGGCCGTAGTGCTCCAGATAGTTGACCACCTCGAGCAGGAAAAAGCCGGTGGCCGCTTGGATCACGACGAAGCCGATGATTCCGAACCCGGCATACGCAAAGGTGACACCGAACAGCGCCAGTGACATGGCCCAGCCCTGCAGGTTCTTGTTCCGCCAGTAGAACGTGGGGCGGTCGAGGCGAGCCATTCGATCGGCTTCCAAACGCCACGCCGACACGGCCGACATGATCACCGTTCGCGGTAGGAACGCCCAGAAGGACTCTCCATAACGTGACGAGGCCGGATCCTCCGGAGTTGAGACATTTCGGTGGTGACCTCGATTGTGCTCAACGAAGAAGTGACCGTAGGCCGACTGAGCCAACGCAATCTGAGAGAGTCGGTGGCGGAACCTGTCGGATTTATGCCCCATCTCATGGGCGGCGTTGATACCGATTCCGGCCACGATGCCGACCGATAGCGCCGACACCACGACCTCCAAGGTGGACAACGATCGGTTTACGTACCACCAGACCGCCACCCCGTAGGAGAGGTACTGGAGTGGCACATAGAGCTGAACGAGGAGCCGGTAGTAGGCGGAGTTGGCGATTTCGTCCATGTGGTCGTCGCTGATGTTGTAGTTGTCCACGCCAATGAGTGCGTCCTGGATCGGAATCACCACAAAAACCAAAAGCGGCGTAAGCAACAGCGACGGCCACCACCCGGAGGCCTCGTGGGCGGCAATCGACACAAGAGGAAGAAACGGCACCACGAGTCCGAGTATCCACATCGTCCGCTTGGGGTCGCGGTCGACGAGCTCCGTTGTCGGTGCTCTCAGTCCGGCTTGTAGTCGCATGGCAACGCCCCATTCCTTGTCTCCATTGTCCCCCACCTGCCGCCGTAAGGCTGAACCAACGGTACAAGATCTATTGACTTTAAGTCAACAGAGTGTGAACCTGCTATTCGGAACCTAGGAGCGTGGACTGAAAGGCACGAAGGTTGGCCGCGCTTTGACGGCCATCACCAGGGATCGCAAAGATCACCTCTTCCAGTCCGAACCCGTCTGAGCGCAGAGCGTCCCTCGCCGCCCTCGACGAGACAAGCGGGTCACCTCCAAATGCCCCACAACCCCAGGCACCAAGAAGCAGGTGGGTCACCCCCTGGTCCAACGCAATGCGCAACACGTTTCGCCAACGCCGTTCGAACGTCTCCGCCAACTCGTTTTGCCCTTCCGGGTTGGCTCGAAGGAACGGTCCCGAGTTAGGGGCCGGCGCGGTTATCACTGAGACCAAGAATGGGGTCGGCAGAAACGGTCCAACGCTGGTGATCTTGAAGAACGGGACCTTCGGGCTGAAGATGACATGGTCGCTGTACAACAACGATCGCTGCCTCCTGTTCGCTTCGTAGTACCCAGGAGCTCGAAGCAAACACGGATACAAACCGGAGCAACGACAGAGGTCTTCCTCCTGCGCCTTCGCTCCGTTCACGAAACCACCGCCGGGGTTGCGGGCCGACGCGAAGTTGAGAAGTGCGATGTGGCGATCATCGTCGACTGAGGCCAGGTTGCCGGCCTCCACCTGAGATGTGGCGTCGACCACACGCACGACGGGCGACTCATGTTCCGGTGCCGCTTCTGAGCGCAGAGCAGTCAGTGCGGCCGGTGTATAAAGCACGGTGTGCTCGACGGCGTGGTTCTGCTGCGCGGCGAAATCGACCTCGAGGTCGTCAACGTGATAGCGCCCGGCCTCCATCACCGCCAACAGTTCAGCGGCCTGCTGCCGCAACAACTCTCTAGATGCCATCGGCTTCGAAACTAGCCGAAGATCGGCGGCACCCGAACGTCAAAATTGGCGCGGATCTTTTCATCGAGTTCTGGAGTCAAATGGCTGGGACCTGGTTCGGCCAGAATCATGGCCACCTGCTCGTGGGCCCTTTCGACCGCCGTCTGGGCACCGGCGTCACGCCAGTCATCTGGGCTCAAGCGGTCGCCAACCAGCGGATAGGTGTACTCGGTCTGCATCATCGCCAAGGTCTGTGGGTGGCCGAGAAAATGACCGGCCCCTCGGACCACGTCTTCGATCGTCTTGGACGAGAGCGTCTCCGGCGTGATCTCGATTCCTCGAACGGTGCGGTTGATGGCGCCGAGCATGTCGTTGTCGACAACCATGGCTTCGAGCGAACAGGCCATGAGGCTGGCGAGCATGCCGGCCGATTCGTAGATCAGATTGGCTCCGGCGTTGGCCGCCAAGGTGATGGCGTTGGCCTTCTCGTGACCGGCCTGGTTGTCGGGCAACTTTGAGTCGGCCATACCGGCCGCCACTCCCGAAGGAAGGCCGAGGTAGTTCACCACTTGCGCGGCGGCGGCGTTGAGAATCGCCTCCTCCCCGCTCCCGCCGCTCATGGCGCCCGTGCGGAGGTCCGACACGAAGGGCCACAAACCCATGATGCACGGGTGGCCGGGTGACATCAGATTGGCGCAGGTCAGCCCGGCCAAACACTCGGCCAGGGCTTGAGCCAACGACCCGGCAAGGGCGGCCGGCGATGTTGCCCCGGCTTGGCCGGCCGACAGCAGGTTGATCGGCATGCCCGCCCGTACCTGCTCGGCAAGACAAAGAGCCGAGTCGTAGGCGAACCGCAGAGGAGGGACCACAAACGTGTTATTGGCCATCATGAACGGCCGCCTGCGGAACTCACCTTCACCACCCAGCAGCATGTCGTACATGGCCGCCACCTCGTGCACATGCTCCGGCTCGAAGAACGAGGTGCCCTGAGGTTTCGACGTGCCCGCCATGGTCGCATAGGCGGTGTTGACGTCGACCAGGCGGGAGTTCTCCATGTCTCGGGCTACAACGGTGCGTACGAACATGTGGATGTTGTCGAGTGTGTCGCCCACCCGAGCCGTTTGATAGCAGTCGAGAGCCGAGCTGTGGCGAAATGTCTTGGTGTCGTGATCAAGCATGAGCACTGCGGCACCGGCCGTTGAGAAGTGCACCCGGTTCTCACCGAGTTCGATGCCACCGTCGCCGGTCACATTCCACAACGTTATGTTTTTCGCCGCTGTTTCGATTGCTCCCAGCACAACACTGCGAGGGAAACGGAGACGATCGTATTCATCGATTCGACCACCGGCCGCCGTCACAATCTCCCGGAACTCCGGGGTGGCCTCGCCCATCCCCAGATCTTCCAGCAACCCGAGCGCGGTCTGGAATACTTCTTCGCATTCCGCGTCGGTCAGAGGCTTGAATCGGCCACCGGGCATCCCGGGGCGTACTGCTTGGGCGTCCTCAGCCGGTGGCGCCTGACGGAGTGCCACCCGGGCTGCTCGCCCACCTGATCGTCTGGCCATGTCGCTACTCCCTTAGGCTCGAGGCTTGGCGTTCTGCGGGTCGTAGGCGGCGTCGGCCAGCACGGTTGCCGATCGACGTTCGCCCTGCAGTTGGATCTCAAATGTTGAACCGGGCTCCCGCAGCCGAGGATGCACGTAGGCAAAGGCAAGGCTCTTGCCCACCGAGTGCCCGTACGCTCCTGAAGTCGTGAGACCAACCAGCTCGTCGCCGTCGTAGATCGGCTCGTTCCCGCGACAATCATTCGGGCTGGTGTCCTTGGCTTCCTCAACCTCGCAATAGACGAGGAACATCTCGAGGTTGTCGACCCCCTTGGCCAGGCGGGCCTCGGTCGCAGCCTTTCCCTGAAAGTCCGAGTCGTAGTTCACGAACCGCCCAAGATCGGCCTCTACCGGCGTGATCTCGGTGGTCAGCTCCGAGCCCATAGCCTTGTAGGCCTTCTCGATACGCATCACGTTCATCGCGTAGGCGCCGAAGTGCACCATGCCCTCCGGTTCCCCGGCCTCAACCAGGGCGTCGTACAGGGTCTCCATCTGATCCATCGGGTGATGAAGCTCCCAGCCAAGCTCGCCGACGTAGCTCACCCTCAAGGCGGTGCACGGCACCCCGGCGACGGTGATTTCCTGACCCGTGAGCCAACGGAACGATTCGTTCGACAAATCAGCATCGGTGAGCTTCGACAGAATGTCACGAGCCTTGGGCCCGGACAGTCCGAGGATGGCGAGATCTTCGGTGCGGTCGGTGACGGTTACGTCCTCCCCCTCAGCTACGTGGTGAACCAGCCAGTCCCGGTCGTGGAACTGAGCGGTGATACCCGAGTTGAGGTAGAAGCGCTCCGGGCCGAGGCGGGTCACGGTCATCTCGGCTTCGATGCCACCAAGGGTGGTGAGGAAATGGGTCAACCGAAGTCCGCCGTCAGTTGTCGGCATCTTGTTGGCCGCCATCCGCTCCAGAAACGAGGCGGCGTCGGCACCCGTGACCTCGAACTTGGAAAACGCCGTCAGGTCGGCCAGGCCGGCCGCTTCCCTCGTTCCCTTGATCTCCGCGCCGACGATGTCGAAGGCATTTGACCGACGGAACGTGTGGGCTTCAGGTTCGCCAAAGTACTGCGGGCGTTCCCATCCGAAGATCTCCTGCCACTGAGCGCCTCGGGCATCGAGTTTGGCGTAGATGGGATCGGTCTTCTGAGGCCGCCCGGCGAACCGCTGCTCACCCGGCAAGCGGGTCTGGTACATCTCGTGGTATTCATCGATGGCCTTGTCGAAGGCATAACGCCCCTTGGGACCGCAGTGGTCCCCGAAGCGGCGAGGATCCATCTCGGCCACGTTGACCTCGGTCTGACCGTGCACCATCCACTGGGCCAGGTACTTGCCGGCACCCGGACCTTGGGTCACGCCGATGGAGGCACCGGAACAATGCCAGTAGTTGTTGTGGCCCGGAGCCGGGCCCATCAGATAACCCGAGTCGGGGGTGTGGGTGATCGGACCGGAAACGACCTTCTTGATACCCGCGTTCTGGAACGGCGGGATGCGATCACCGGCGTCGATCAGGTGCGGCATGATTTGATCGAGATCAGGAGGGGTCAGATAGAAGTGTTTGTCCCACTCGATGCCATCGACACCGTAGCTCTGGGCGTTCTGCGTCTCATACGGTCCGATCAGCAAGCCGTCGATCTCGCGGCGGTAGTACGACGACACTCGCGGGTCACGAACCACCGGTAGGTCGTAGTCGAGTTCCATGACTTCTTTGACCGGTTCGGTGATCAAGTACTGGTGGATCACCGAGACGATCGGCACCTCGATACCGGCCATGGCCCCCAGCTGCGGGGAATAACACCCTGCGGCGTTGACCAGGTGTTCACAAACAATTCGGCCGGAGTTACCGCCCTTCTTGGGGCCGGTGTCGCTGTACTCCTCCCACAGGACCTCCCAGCGTCCGTCGGGAAGTTTGTTGGTTCCGGTCACGAGTGTGTAACGAGCCAGGGTGCTGCCGAGCTGACGACCGCCCTTGACCATGGCCGCGGTGACACTGGACGGATCGGCCCAACCGTCGTTGGGTGTGTGGAAACCGAGTTTTACGTCGGAGATGTCCATAAACGGCCAGAAGTCGAGAATTCGTTCCGGTTCGATGAGGTGGCTCTCCACGCCGACGATGTCGAGCATGCCCTGCACGTAGCGGAACCAATCGACGTGGTCGTCGTCGATTGCCAGGCGAATAGCCCCAGTGGGGTGCCACCCGGCATGTTGTCCGGTTTCCTCCTCGATCTTCTCATAGAGCTTCGGCGCCTCGGCGTGCACCTTGGCCATATTGAGACTGCCGATGAAGTGCGGAATCAAGCCGGCGGCATGCCACGTCGAACCCGACGACAGCTCACCCTTTTCGATCAGCACCGTGTCGGTCCAACCTTCGTGGGCCAGGAAGTAGAACAACCCGGCTCCCATGGCGCCGCCGCCGATGATTACTACTTGTGCTTCGCTCGGTAGCTCAGCCATGTTTGTTGGATCTCCTCATAACTCTGGTTGCAGCCGGGCTGCTTAAACTTTGACGCGTTCGTTGCGGGGGTCGTAGAACGAACGGAACGACGGCGTCACTGGTATCGACACCGTCGCCACCTCAACCGACCATTCGCCTCCATCGACCCACTCCTTGTCGACACCGGTGGCGTTGTCGGGTGCGTTGACGTAGCCCATGGCGAGACAGCGGTCCTCGACGTAGCTCCACATGCCGGATGCCACCCGACCAACGATCTCGCCGTTGCGCATAATGGGCTCGTCGTGGTAGACGAGGCGGTCGGGATCTTCCAGACGGAATTGCACCAGACGTTTGTGTCTCGGTTGCCCTCTATGGGGCAACAGAGCCTCGCGTCCGCGGAACCCGCCGGGTTTGTCCCAGGCGCAGGTGAAGCTCAGGCCGGCTTCAATCGGCGTGTCTTCGTCGGTGATGTCGTGGCCCCAATGCCGGTAGCCCGACTCGAGCCGTAACGTGTTGAGAGCGTGGTAGCCGGCGTGGCGGAGGCCGTGTTCGGCACCGGCGTCGACGAGGGCATCATGCAAAGCCACCGCATCGCCGTAGGGCACATAAAGCTCCCAACCGAGCTCACCGACATAGGTCATGCGCAGCGCCATCGCCTCGACCGGACCGCTATCGGTGTTGATCTTGATCGTGTGAGCCCAGCCAAAGGGATGGCCCTCGTTGGTGAGATCGGCATCGGTCAGCGACGACAGAACCTCGCGGGACCTCGGCCCCATCAGGCCCAGCATCGCAACCTCTTCGGTGATGTCGTTTAGCGTTACGTCCTTGCCCCGACAGGCTCGGCGCAGCCACGCCCAGTCGCGAGTCGATGCGGCAGCCGCGGTGACGACCAGGAAATCGTCATCGCCTCGCCGGGTTACGGTCAGGTCGGCTTCGATGCCACCTTTGTCGTTCAGCCACTGCGTATACACGGCTCGACCGGGAGGCACGTCGACGTCGTTGCAGCAAACCCAGTTGAGCACTTCGAGCGCATCGGGCCCCGAGACTTCGAATTTGGCAAACGATGTCTGGTCGAACAGTCCGACGGCATTACGTACGGCGTGGCAGTCCCGCCCGGCGGCGTCGATCCAGTTCTGCTTGCCCCACGAGTATTCGTACTCCGGCTTTTCGCCACCGTCGGCAAACCAGTTGGGGCGTTCCCACCCGGCGGTCTCGCCAAATACTGCTCCAGCCGCAGCGAATCGGTCGTGCAGGGGCGACTTGCGAACGTCGCGGGCCGATTCGTACTGGCGGAACGGCCAGTGCATGGCGTAGAGCAGGCCAAGTGACTCCGAGATCCGCTCGTTCAGGTAGGCGGGATCGCTTTGGAACGGGAACGCCCGGCGTATGTCGACCGCAGACAGGTCCATCGGCGGGTGGCCGTCGATGATCCAATCGGCCAGCACCCAGCCCACTCCCCCGGCGGATTGGATGCCAACCGAGTTGAAGCCCGCCGCCACAAAACAACGATCGACCTCGGGAGACTCGCCCAGGTAGTACACGCCGTCGGGGGTGAAGGCTTCGGGTCCGTTGAAGAACAACTGAAGACCGACTTCGCCCAGCTTGGGCATGCGGTGAATGGCCCGCTCGAAGATCGGACCGACGTGGTCCCAGTCTTCGTCGAGTGTGCCGAACATGAAGTCCCGAGGGATGTGATCGAGGTTCCAGATCTTGCCCCGAGGTTCAAAAAAGCCGGCCATGATCTTGCCGGTCTCTTCCTTGAAGTAGGTGTAGTTTGTCGGGTCCCGCACCGTCGGCATGTTGGGCTTCACTTCGTCGATCTGCTCGGTGACGATGTAGAAGTGCTCGCAGGCCTGCAGCGGCACGTTGACGCCCGCTGTGGCGGCGAGCTGCCTGGTCCACATACCGCCGGCCAATACGACAGACTCGGCTTCGATAGTCCCTTGCTCGGTGACGACGCCTGTAGCTTTCACACCGTCGGTCAGCACCTCCGTAACGGCAACACCTTCAACCACTCGGGCCCCGTTGGCTTTGGCCCCCTTGGCCAATGCCATGGTGGTGTCGACCGGTGAGGTCTGACCGTCGTGAGGGATGTAGAGCGCGCCGACGAGATCGTCGATATTGAGCAGAGGGCACATCTCGACCGCTTCATCGAGCTCGATCTCACGAATTTCGACGCCAACCGTCTTGGCCATGGACACGCCCCGGAGAAGCTCTTCCCATCGCTCGGTGTCGGACGCAACCGAGATTGATCCCGGAGTGCGATAGCCGGTGGCCTGACCGGTTTCGGATTCAAGGTCCTCAAAAAGGCGGGCCGAGTAGGTGGCCAATTGAGTGAGGCTGTGGCTCGACTTCAGCTGGCTGACCAAACCGGCAGCGTGCCAGGTGGTGCCGCCGGTGAGCTGACCCTGTTCGAGCAACACCACGTCGGTCACGCCGCGACGAGTCAAGTGATAGGCAACCGAACAGCCGACGATACCTCCGCCGACGATCACCACCTGGGCCCGATCCGGTAACGCTGTAGCCACGCTCCACCCCTTAGGAAACTGTTGGACGCATCGACGTCGGTGCGACAAGCGACAACGCTACCAAGCCGCAGACGCCATGTCTACAACTGCATGCGGTGCATGGAATGTATATCCTTAAAGATATGTCCGTATCCGGCCTCACCTACCGACAACTGGAAGCCATGGTCACTGTGGCCGAAAGAGGAAACATCTCCCATGCCGCGGTTCACCTGTCGATGTCCCAGCCGGCGTTGTCCCGCATGATCGCCACCGTCGAGCGGCACTTCGGCATGACCTTCTTCGACCGGGACGGACGTGGCGTGTCGCCTACGTACGCCGGCGAGCGGCTGGTGGAACACGCTCACAAAGCCCTTATGCAGCTCAACGAAATGGAACGTGAGTTGAACTCGCTCGACGGCACGCTTCGAGGCCGAATCTGCGTGGTGATGCCCGACACGTTCGCCCACTCGATCTCACTCCCGCTGCTCGATCAGATGAAGGCTCACCACCCCGAGGTTCAGCTCCGCATCATGGGCGCCCACCCCAACAACGTGCATCTGGCGATCGCCGCCGGCGACGCCGACATCGGCATTCTCTCCAGTGCTCACCGATCGGGCACGTTGACGGGCGAGCCGTTGGCGGTTGAGCAGCTCCATCTTGTCGGTCCGGCCGACTGGGATGGGCCGACAATCATGTCGTTGACCGAGGTTGCCGACATTCCACTCACGCTTCCCGCAATATCACCCGGATTGCGTCATGTAATCGAGGCCGCGTTCGCAAGCCAAGGACTACGACCGAACGTGGTCCTCGATCTCGACTCCCAAGACGTGCTGATCGAGACCATCCGATTCGGCGGTTCATGGTCGATCATGTCTTACGCCGGAGTTCGACGACTGGCGGAACGAGGCGAGGTGCAGACGTGCCGGATCGAGTCGCCAACCATCGAACGAACCTTCTCAGTGGCGATGCCCGACAAACGTCCGGCCACCAATCTCATGAGAGCCGTCGCCTCGGAGGTGGCGCTGGCGGTGGCCGACCTCGCCGAACGGGCCCGCTGGACTGCAGTCAGCTAGGTTCGAAAATGGCAATTACGGAAGCGTGTCGATCAATATTCCAGCAACGATCAGCTGTAATGGTGCCGTTGGGATCTTCACTGCTTCGAAACCCAACGGAAACTGAGTGAAATCAGCCACAACGTACCATTGAAGGCGAAGCGGAGTCGTGCCGCGTTTGGGTACCACCAGACGTTATGTCCTGCCTTATCCGCTATTTGCCTCGAGAGATACCGTGTCGCTATTCAGCCGATCAACCACCAGCGCCATTTCCGCGCTTCTCATCGCCTTGGCTTTGACCTTGGCGGCGGTGCTGACGATCACCGGACAATCCAGTTCGGCCAACACGAGTGGCGTTTTCAAGGTCGACGGCACCGTCTATCAGTTCGCGCCGACGGTATGCACCACAACCGATAGCGACTTCGTGGCGGCCGGATCGGGCACGATCGACGGCGAATCATTCTGGGTTTCGGCCACCAGCCGTTCGATGACCCTCACCGTCGGCACACCTTCGGAAGTCGCCCGCCCTGCCGAAGACGACCTCTGGATCACCTCCGTCGGCCAGGTCGAGTGGTCTAGTGTCGATGGCCGTATCGACGTTGCGGCAACAATGGTCGACGGGCGGATCGACGAGCCAACCAGCCATCAGGCGACCCTGTCTGTGGCATGCTCCGAATCGGCGTGACGTCGAGCAAGGCCACCTAGAGCCGCCTCGACAACGAGCGGCGACGGCATTTCGGCGACATCAGACGTCGTTCACCCGCCAATTCTCAATCATGGCCATCAAAGCTTCGTGAAGTTCGGCCGTGGCAGCCACCACCGGTCCCCGACGGGCATCCACATCAAACGTCAGCAGACCCTCTCGCCCGATCTCCCCGACCGTGGCCCCCGCCTCGCTACACACCAGGGCGGCGCCAAGGTAGTCCCACACTCCGTGGGCTCGGTCGACGTCGACGAAGCCGTCGAGTTGTCCGACGGCCACGGCGCACATGTCGAGTGCAGCAGCTCCCATCGCCCGGAACTGGGCCCATCCGCCGTGCCGCGGTGGCAGACCGGAGAAACCGACAATGGCCTCCGACAGCGAAGAGCAAACGGACCGCCTCACGCCCTCTGTGTACAGACCGTCGGACGACTTCGATGATGCCGCGGCCCGAACCTCGAATCCTTCACCTCTGGAGGCTCGAAATCGCTCGCCGGTGGCGAGATTGGCCACCAGCGCAACCACCGGTCCCGCTTCGTCAACCGCACATAGGCTCGTGGCGTACCACGGGAGGCCACGAGAGCCGTTGGTCGAACCGTCGACAGGATCGACAACGACCACCTCTGATCGCTCGGTGCCGACCAATCCGGACTCCTCGCTGAGCACTCCGAACCCCACCTCTAGAAGAGCCGGAAGAATGATGTCGTCGGCGATCACATCATGGCGGTATTGGGTTGGACGGTCGCCAGAGAGCCCCCAGTCCGCCAGTTGTTCCAACGCTTCACCAACCTCGTCGGCCAGGCGATCAAAGAGCTCCAGTGTGCGGTCACGGTCCACCTTGGGCACCATAGCGCTCGACACCACGACGGTTGATCATCCGCGCCGGGGATACCACCACCCACCAACTTCAATCCGACAAGACCAAAAGCGCCGGTTACGGTACAATAATCCTCCGGATTGGCCGGTTGAGCGGCCGAGGACCACGTAGCACCGGTCCGCAGTAGGGAGAATGGTTTGGCCGTAATCGATATCCCGGGGTTCGTGGCGGAACTCAAGGATCACGCCCTCGATCATCAGTTTCACATCCACGACGAGCGGCATTTCATCGAGACATATTCGATGCGGCAGGCCTGGGAGGTCGACCTTCATCCCACTCATGCCTGCGGGGGGCCACTCGACCTGCATCTCTCGGTTGATCTCGACCCACGAACGGTGATGGCCTTTGAGGATCATCTACTTTCGCTCTCCGAGGATTCCGAGCCGGAGACCGGCTTGACCATCCCCCTCGTATTCACCTGGGTTCTGCCGCCCCTCGTGGCCGCCCCCGACCTTTTGGTGTTGGCCACCGAGCTTGCCGGTATTGGCGGCGCTGAGCTGCCGCTGCGTGTCGCCGCCATCGACTCGACGGCCGAGGTCACCGACGCCGCGGAACGCACACTGTCGATCACTGCGTCACTCGAGCTACGTCTCGACGATCTGTTCATGAACCGCGAGTCGCTGTGTGAGGCTCTCGACAGTTGTTACAAGGTGAGCGAGTTCCTCCTCGATCGAGCACCAGTGTGGCTCGGCGACCTCTAGCCCCGCAGTATTCAAGCTGGCACTCAGGCTGGCATTCAAGCCGGCGAACCAGGGTGCCGAAACCGCAAATATGATCACCGAGACCACGCCGGAGATATCCGGCCCTCCTGAAGGCGAAAGGCTGGAGCGCACCGGCCGCCGGTGGTTGATTTGGACCTTCATCCTGTGCCCGTGTCACCTGCCCTGGACGCTGGCCATCCTTGCGGCCCTATTCGGTGGTTCGACCATCGGGCTACTGGTAGAGCGCTACCGCACGTGGGTTGGCGTGGCTATTGCGGTGATCTATTTCGTCGGTGTCGGTATTGGTTTCAACTACCTGCGCAAGGCCAAGGCGGCCGGCGCCTGCCAGATTCGCTCCCGGGCCTGATTTGCGGGGCGGCACTGAGGCGCCGACTCCCATTCCACCCTGAAATGCCAACCTGGCCGCGTCCAAAGACGGGCAGAATGAAACAATGACCCGTCGAGCGAAGGGCCGCAACCACAGCCGAGAACGCCGCGCCGACGTCGACGGTTTCAGGTCGGGTCTCAGTTACCCGGAGGAGCTGCCCATCAGCGAGCAGCGCCAGACCCTGGTCGAGGCGATCACGGCCAACCAAGTGGTTATCGTGGCCGGCGAGACCGGTTCCGGCAAGAGCACCCAGCTCCCGAAGCTTTGTGTCGAAGCGGGCCGGGGGGCCAAGGGCCTGATCGGGCACACCCAGCCACGGCGGCTCGCGGCTCGCTCCATCGCCGAGCGGATAGCTGAGGAAACCAACACCACCGTGGGCAAAGAGGTCGGCTACTCGGTTCGCTTTAACGACCGGATCGGGCCTGAGACGATCATACGACTCATGACCGACGGCATTCTTCTGGCCGAACTACAGAACGACAGGAACCTTCGCCGCTACGACACGATCATCATTGATGAAGCCCACGAGCGCAGCCTGAACATCGACTTCATTCTTGGCTACCTCAAGCAGCTGCTCCCCCGTCGACCCGATCTGCACGTGATCGTCACGTCGGCCACCATCGACGTCGATCGCTTCTCCAAACATTTCGACGACGCTCCCATCATCGAGGTCTCAGGACGTACGTATCCGGTCGACATCCGCTACCAGCCATACGACGGATCGGACAACTTGGGGGCGAACGGTCAACCGAACAATCGGAGACGAGGCGGCGGTGGCCCCGAGATCCTCACTCAGGTCGATGCCATCACCGCCGCCGTGTCGGAACTCGTTCGTGAGGGACCAGGCGACATGTTGGTATTCCTCGCCGGTGAGCGAGATATCAGAGAAACAGCCGAAGCACTAAACGGATTGGGCCTACCCGACACCGAGGTGTTTCCTCTCTTCGCCCGCTTGTCATCCGGCGAGCAACATCGGGTTTTTCAACCCCATCGGGGTCGCCGAATCGTATTGGCCACCAACGTGGCGGAGACCTCGGTGACCGTGCCCGGCATTCGCTTTGTCATCGATCCGGGCAATGCCCGAATCTCGCGATTCAACACCAGGACGAAGGTTCAGCGCCTCCCGATCGAGGAGGTCTCGCAGGCGTCGGCCAACCAACGGGCCGGTCGGTGCGGGCGGATCGGGCCCGGCATCTGTGTTCGCCTTTACAGCGAAGACAACTTTGAAACCCGTGATCCATTCACCGAGCCGGAGATCCTGCGCACGAATCTCGCCTCGGTCATTCTCCAGATGGCATCGCTCGGTCTGGGCGACATCGAAGAGTTTCCGTTCATCGAACCGCCGGAACACCGCGGGATCGCCGACGGCATTGCCCTGTTGGAGGAACTCGATGCCCTGGACCCCGATCATCACGGCACCAGCGAGTGGTTGACGCCGCTGGGACGTGAGTTGGCTCGCCTACCGGTCGACCCACGGTTCGCCCGGATGATCATCGAGGGGGCCGACAACGGCGCCCTGGCCGAGGTGTTGATCATCGTGGCCGTACTGTCGATTCAGGATCCGCGCGAACGCCCGTCCGAGCGAGGATCCAAGGCCGCCCAGGAGGCCGCCGAGTCGCACAGCCGATTCAACCATCCCAAGTCCGACTTCGTTACCCTGCTCAAACTGTGGCGCCATCTCGAACGTAACCGCAACGATCTATCCAACAACCAGTTCCGCCGGATGTGCCGGCGGGAGTATCTGAACTACAACCGAGTTCGGGAGTGGCAGGACACACGTCGCCAGCTTGAGGAAACGGCTTCGTCGCTTGGCTACCGGCCAAGCGGCAACCGGGCCGAGGTCGACGTCATCCACCAGTGCCTGCTGGCCGGCCTGCTTTCCCACATCGGCATGAAAAACGACCGCCGCCCCGACAAGTCGAAGCGACGCGGGGGCCGAAGTGGCACCGACCGCGCCGATCGTCCGGGCGGCTATCTCGGGGCCCGGGGAGCGAAGTTCCGCCTGGGAAGGGAATCGGTTCTCGCCGAGAATCCGCCCGCTTGGGTGATGGCCGCCGAGCTGATCGAAACCAATCAAATGTGGGCCCGCATGGCGGCCCCGATCGATCCGGCCTGGGCCGAGCGATTGGGCAGCTATCTCATCAAACACAGCTACAGCGACCCGGAGTGGGTGGCCGATGACGGAGTCGCCTACACCCGGGAACGTATCACCCTATACGGCCTACCCATCGTCGACGGCCGCCGACGTACGGTGGCCAGCGTCAATCCCGACCTCAGCCGAGAGCTGTTGCTCCGCCACGCTCTGGTCCGTGGCGAATGGACCGCTCATCACCGATTTATCGACCGCAATCGTGAGCTGCTCGCCGACCTTGCCGAACTTGAAACCCGTAGTCGACGGGATCTCCTGGTGGAGGAAGAAGCCGTGTTCGACTTCTTCGATCAACGGATACCCGATCACGTCGTATCGGTGGCGTCGTTCAACCGATGGTGGAAGAAACAAAAGATCGAAGATCCATCGGTGCTGGATCTCACAGCCGACGACCTCATCCGCCCGGACATCGAAAACATTGGGGTCGAAGACTTCCCCAACCACTGGGATGTCGGCGACATCGAGCTGGAGCTGGCCTACACCCACGATGGCGCCAGCACCCACGACGGCGTGAGCGTGCACATTCCCGTCGAAGTATTGAATCAAGTAGAGGCTTGGCCGTTTGAGTGGACGGTTCCAGGCTTTCGGCCGGCTCTGGTCTCCTCGCTCGTACGTTCGCTACCCAAGGAGATCCGGCGAGACCTCAATCCGATCGCCGAGACGGTAGCCGCAGTAATCCCCGACCTGGCGGCACGGTCCGACAGCCAACGCCTCTTGCCGGCCCTGGCCGAAGCGCTTGGCCCCAGGGCAGGAGCGGTAATCGATCCCGATGCCTTCTCCTGGGAACGGGTGCCGTCGCACCTACGTCCGATGTTCAGGGTGATCAACGCCGACCGAGAACTGGTGGCCGAGGGGAAAGATCTGGAAGCGCTAAAGGATCTCTTGGCCGACCACACTCGTCAGGTGATAGCCGACGCGGCGCGTCGAGGGTCCGACGTCACCCGCAGCGGTCTCACCTCGTGGACCTTCGGCACCCTGCCACCCGAGTTGGAGACCGATGCCGGGAACCACACCGTTCGGGCCTATCCGGCCTTGGTCGACAAGACCGACTCCGTGGCCATCGAACTGTTGCCCACGGTCGAGGAGCAACAAGATGCGATGTGGCTCGGCGTCCGACGGCTGCTTCGCCTGCAGCTTCCGGCCCCGGTTCGCACCCTCGATCGCCTGCTCGACGACCGGACCAAGCTGTCGATG
This sequence comes from Acidimicrobiales bacterium, assembly GCA_965216355.1. Taxonomy (GTDB): domain Bacteria; phylum Actinomycetota; class Acidimicrobiia; order Acidimicrobiales; family SZUA-35; genus JAHELU01. The sequence goes on along the minus strand of CBDCFR010000013.1, from coordinate 2,653,526 downwards.
ACGGTGAATCCCACTCAGACCCGGGCCCAGTGGTACAACGACGTCATTGACTGTGCGCTTGACGACATCATCGCCAACGCCGGCGGCCCTCCTTCGACCGAATCTGGTTTCGAGGCCTTGGTGGCCGAGGCGAAGGACTCGTTGATCGAGCGGCTTGAGACCCTTGTGCCGGCGGTCTCCAACATCGTTCAATTCACGGGCCGAATCGACGAGCGACTAACCAACATGTCGAACCTGGAGTCGTTAGACGTTCCGGTTGCCGATGCCAGAGCCCACTTCACCCGGCTTGCCTATCCGGGAATGGTTGCCGGTGTCGGCTTCGAACACGTGGAGGGCGTGGCCCGGTATCTTGAGGCGCTGGACTACCGGCTGGATCGTATTCCTGAGAATCCAGGCACCGACGTGATGAAGGCGGCCGAGGCAGTAGGCGTAGAGGCTCTACACGCCGATTTGGTCGGTCGGCTGGGAATGACCGAAGAGCTTGAAGCTGCGCTGTGGCAGCTCGAAGAGCTACGAGTCTCGTTGTTCGCCCAGCATCTGCGGCCGTCGGGCCCCGGCAAGTCGAAAGTCAGTGCCCGCAAGGTCGAACGGGGTTTGCGTCGAATTGCCGCCGATCAGTAGCGGAGGGGCCTGGAGATCAGCCGGCTTCGGCGGCCTTCGGATCCATTTCCTGTTCGTGGGGTAGGCGGTGAACCGAAACGGCGTAGGAAACAGGATCTTCCACTCGCCCGCGGTCCCAGCTGCCGTAGCGCTCAACCAATTTCAGGCCCGCATGTCGACACCAGTCGTCGTATCCGCCGAGATCAAACGGTGGGCTGAACGAGGAGCCGCAGATTAGGTAGCCGCCCGGCTCAAGGGCCCTAGCCAAGTTCGGTACCACGAGGTGGCGCCGGGTGGGCTCCACAAAAACCAACACGTTGCCGGCAAGAACAATGGTGTCGAAGGTCTGATCGAACGAGACCGACGTCACGTCGCCGAGAACCCACTGAGCCGTGGTGTCGCGCCGTTTCGCTCTGTCCAACATTTCGGGGTCGTTGTCGACGCCCACGACGTCGTAGCCGCGCTGCGCCAGTTCCAGCCCAACTCGCCCCATGCCACAGCCGGCGTCGAGAATCCGGCCGCTGGCGTAACGCACCACGAAGTCGGCTTCGCCATGAACCTGCTGGCCTTCTGCTTCCAATCGATCCCAACGGGTTTCGTACTCGTCGAGATCGATTTCGCTTCGCCACTGTTGCCATCGCCTGCTGAAGGAGGAGGTGTCGTCCACTGCCATGATTCTAGTTTCCACTCGGTGGTTCGCGGCTCGGGGATTCGCACTTGGTCCGCCCGACGGACAACAAAAAGCAAGATGCGCCCGACCTTGAGGTGGGCGCATCTTTTCGATTTCCATCTGCATGTCCCGGCCTTCCGATTTGATCAACCGGCGACTGAGAACGGATGGCGACGTTAGCTTTGGAGTCGGGCGAAGAGTTCTACCTTCGCTTCCTCAAAGTCTTCCTCGGAGATCAGTCCGGCCTCACGCTGCTGGTGAAGGTTCTCCACCAGGGTGAGGAGTTCGGCGGGTGACGGTTCCCCGTCGCCGCTGACCATGGAGATGACATCTCCGGGCTCGTCCGTCGCTACTTCAACTTCGCTATCAGAAGATGTACGGTCACGCCGGGCGGCGCGCTTGTTGGCCGCCCGTTCTTTCTTAGCTTTATCCCGTTGCAACTTCGCGAAGCTCGATCGTTGTTTGGCCATTGCGAGCTCCTCAAGTAGTCGGTCACGTCTGCCGGAACACGTCTCGGCAGGCCGCATTAAGGTTAGAGCCATTTACTGCGTAAGAGACGCTTGATGACGATCTTGTGCCGTTTCCCCATCGCTTCGTCACCGAACCACCTAAATCGTCGCAACTTTGTTAGGTGAAAGTACCCGATCGCCGTTACATAGGTCACAGTTCCGCCTCTTCCTTCGAATTAGTTCAATATTGAATGGCTTCCAAGAGCCGATCCGGTTGTACCCCAAAACGGACTTTCAACTAGGATCGCCAGCACCACTCCGGATCTGTCAGCGAGGTAACCACAGATATGCGCTACGCCCCGTTCGGTCGAACCGGACACGAAAGCAGCCGCCTGATCTTCGGTGCCGCGGCGCTGGGTGCAATGTCGCAATCCCGAGCCGACGCCACCCTTGAGGCAGCGGCGGCAGCGGGAATCAACCACATCGACACCGCGGCGTCATACGGCGACTCGGAACTTCGCCTGGCCGATTTCCTGGCCCAGCATCGTAACGATGTGTTTCTCGCCACCAAGACGGGTGACCGATCCGGCGATGCCGCCCGGGCCAGTCTCGAGCGAAGTCTGCAACGTATGCAGGTCGATCAGGTTGACCTCATCCAGCTTCACAATCTGGTTGAGCCCGACGAATGGGATGAGGCCACCGGATCCCGAGGTGCGCTCGAAGCGTTGATCGAAGCCCGCGAGGAGGGATTGTGCCGGTTCATCGGCGTTACCGGACACGGCACCCGAATCGCCGGCATGCACCTCCGTAGCCTTGAACGGTTCGACTTCGACTCGGTGCTCTTCCCCTACAACTACACAATGCTTCAGAACCCGCTTTACCGAGCAGATGTGGAGCAGCTTCGGACACAGTGCCGAGATCGAGGCGTGGCGGCCCAGACGATCAAGTCGATCGCCCGGGGCCGATGGCCGGAGGAGGCCGACGGCAACGGAACCCGATTCAGCTGGTACGAGCCTCTCACCAACGAGGCAGCCATCGAACGGGCGGTCCGCTATGTTCTCGCCGAACCCGACCTGTTTCTCAACACCACCAGCGACGCTCGACTTCATCCGGCTTTGTATCGCGCCGCGGAGCGTTTCGATGCCGACACCACCCGGCCGGGTGACGACGAAATGGAAGCCGACGTGCAAAACTTCGCTATCACTCCCCTGTTCGACGGGGAAACCTTGGAGGTAATTTGATGTTGATCGTGGCTGGAACCATTCGGACGAAGCCGGAAGATCGAGACCAGGTTCTTGAACTGGCCAAGACCGTCATGGACGCCACACGTCAGGAGGAGGGCTGCCACGACTACGTATTCACGCCCGACACGCAGGAGAGCGACCTGATTCGGCTCTACGAGCTTTGGGAGAGCGGCCCGCACCTGGCCGCCCACGGCAAGACCGAGCATCTGGCCGAGTGGCGCAAGGCAGCGGGCGGCCTGATCACCGGCACCGATATCAAGGTTTACACCATTTCCGACAGCCGCAGCCTGTAGATGAGCACCGACGAACTTCCCAATCCACTGCTGGCCGATTTCTGGGTGCGTCCCGAGGCTGAGATCAACGATGACCTCGACGTCCTGCATGCGGCCGGAGGGATGACGTTTCACGCCGAGCCGCCGGTGCCTGAGGGATATCCGCTACCGGTTGGCCCCGGCAGCTGGGTTGCCATCAACTACGCCGACATACTGCACATCTCGAAGAACGCCGACATCTTCAGCTCGGCGTCGGGCGTCACGGTACAAGACATGCCCATGGAGTTTGTTGAATACTTCAGCTCGATGATCGCCATGGACGATCCGCGGCACGCTCGACTCCGCCGTCTGGTGTCCGCTGGATTCACCCCCCGGATGTTGAACCAACTGGACGACACCATTCAAAGCGTGGCCCGCGGGATCGTCGACCGGATCGTCGACCGTGACAAGGTTGACTTTGTGACCGAGGTGGCCGCGGCTCTTCCGCTCAAGATCGTGTGCGACTTGATGGGGATTCCCGACTCACGCTACGAGTTCGTGTTCGACCGGACCAATGTGATTCTCGGGGCTGGCGATCCTGAGTATGTGCCTGAGGGCGGCGATCCACTCACCGCCATACTCACGGCCGGCATGGAGCTGGCTGAATTGATGAATGAGGTGGCCGAGCAGAAGCGAGGCGGCGATGGATCTGACCTCACCAGCAAGCTGATCAACGCCGAGCTTGAGGATGATCAGCTCTCGCCGTCGGATCTGGCCAGCTTCTTCATCCTGTTGGTTGTCGCCGGCAATGAGACCACTCGAAACAGCATGAGCTGGGGCTTGAAGTTTCTCACCGACAATCCCGAGCAACGGGCCCTCTGGCAGGGCGACTTTGAGGCCCGGGCGCCTCAGGCCGTTGACGAGATCGTGCGGTTGGCCAGTCCGGTGACCTACATGCGTAGGACCACGACCCGAGCCACAACCGTCGGCGACGTTGAGATGGAGGAAGGGGCCAAGGTCTGCCTGATGTACCTGGGGGCCAATCGGGATCCGAAGATCTACGACCAACCCCACAGCTTCGACATTCAGAGGGCCAACCAGGACCACGTCGGCTTCGGGGGTCCCGGTCCCCACTTCTGCCTCGGTGCCCATCTGGCTCGCCGCCAGATCACGGTCATGTACCGGGAGCTGTTCAGCCGAGTGCCGAACATCAGGGCCGTGAGCGAACCCGACCTTCTCAAGTCGAGCTTCATCCACGGCATCAAACACCTCACCGCGGCGATAAACGGCTAGTGGTTTAGGCCACGGCCGCCCGAAGCGCAGCGAGCGCCTCGTCGGCGTGGGTGTTCATATTTGTCTCGCTCTTGACCACGGCCTTCACTTTGCGGTCGGCACCGATCACGAAGGTCACCCTCTTGATCGGTAGTGGACCGAAGCGGGCTACACCGAATTGTTTGGCCACGGTTTTGTCGGTATCAGCGAGCAACGGAAAGCCGAGCTCGTTCGCTTCATCGAATTGTTTTTGCCGATCGGACCGATCGGGCGACACTCCCACAATCGATGCCCCGAGTTCGGCGAACTCGGCGCTCAGATCACGGAAGTGCTTGCTCTCAATCGTTCAACCCGAGGTCATCGCCTTTAAGTAGAAGTAGACCACGACCGGGCCTTTCGCCACCAGCGAATCAAAGCTCACCGGCACGCCGTGCTGATCGTCGAGGGTGAAGTTCTCGACAGTATCTCCTACGTTCATGGCTCTCCTACGTTCATGGCGCCCAACTTTAGTGGGGCGCTTAGCCGAGCGCAGCCATGGCGGCTTCGGCGGCCGCCAAATCGTTGCGGGCGACCTGGAGAAGATCGCGCGTCTCGGCGACGAGTTCCGGTTTGGCATTGTTGACGTAGCCGGGGTTGGCCAGTCGCTTCTCAAAGTTGGCGATCTGCCCGGCCTTGTTGTCGATCAGTTTCTGCAGGCGGGCTCGTTCGGCATCGATGTCGAGCTCATCAACCAAGCCTGAGATAAGGACCTCCGAGCCTTCGAACGCCAACGGGCTGGCACCGGGAGGGCGCTCGCTGCCTTCAGAGGCGACAACTTCACCCACGCCGGCCAACGTTTGGATCATGCCGGCACTCTGCTCGATGAGATCGAGAACCGGAGTGGGGGCGTGAAGCGTGACCATCTGCTTCGGCTTGACGTTGCGCGATGAGCGGACGTTGCGGATAGCTCCGATGAGTTGATCGGCCCGTTCGTAGATCTCGACAATTGAGGTGTCGACTGCACCGTCGGCGATGGTCGGCCACGCTGCGGTGGCAACAAGCTCCGAAGGCGGAAGAGCGATCCCGCCGAGGTCTCCGGATCGGACGGCACTGACGTGTGGCCACAGGGCCTCGGTGACAAACGGGGCCACCGGATGCAACAACCTGAGAACCGAATCGAGAACAGCGCCAAGGACCGCCTGCTGTTGTGGACTGTGATCGATCGTGGGTTTGACGGCTTCGAGGTACCGGTCGCAGACGTCGCGCCAGATGAAGTCGTAGAGCGTGTCGGCATAGAGGTTGTACTGGTACCGGCCGAGCGCACCGTCGATGGTTTCGACGGTTTGGGCCAAGCGGGCCAGAATCCAACGGTCGGCAAACGTGACATCGGCTGAGTCGGCTCCGATGTCGATCGTGTCGACGTTTTGGCCGGCTTCAATCCGACCCAGAGCGAACCGAGTGGCGTTCCAGACCTTGTTGGCAAAGTTACGGCCGAGGTCGAATTTCGGCGACGTGTTGCGAGCCAGCGGCATCTCATCGGTCGGTACGGCCTCACCGGTGGCGGCCCCGTATCCGGAGACCATCTTCCGGCTTGTATCTCCAGGGCTGGTCTGGATCGGAGCCGCAACGGTGTGACCGGCTTTAGTGGTGATGAACTCGGGGGTGAAACTCTCGCCGGTATGCGGACAGACGATGTCGACCGGCATCCGGACATCCTGAGTCTCGGTTGTCATCTGGACCAGCGTGTAACGCATTGCGTCGGCACCGTGACTATGAATGATGTCGCGAGGGTCGAGACCGTTGCCCAGGCTCTTGGACATCTTCTGACCATGACCGTCCTGGATCATCGCATGGATGAACACATCCTCGAACGGTAGCTGCCCGTCGAGGAAATAGCGATTGAACATCGTCATTCGGGAAACCCAGAGCGTGATGATCTCCCGGGCCGTCATCAGAACCGACGTGGGGTTGTAGCTCTCCAGCAAACCAACCGTCTCCGGGAAGTCTTCGGGGTATGGCCAACCCATCGTGGACATCGGCCAGAGGCCCGAGGAGAACCAGGTGTCGAGAACGTCGGGGTCGCGTTCATAACCGTCGGCTTCCAGTGCTGCGACCAGATCATCGGCGGTCATGATCCCTGAACCGCCCTCGGCCAAGCGACGCAGCGTGGACGCGGGCGGAACACAAACCGCTTCCTCAATCTCAAACTCGGTGACCTTACGAGCTTGATGGACCCCTCCCGCGGTCGCCCATTCGCTGTCGACCGAAGCCGAAACGTCGACGCCAAGTTCGGCAACCGCGGTTTGGGCTTCGGCGCTGGCCTCACCAACAGGGCGAGTGCGCAGCCAGACAGGGATCTGATGCCCCCACCAGAGCTGGCGGGAGATACACCAGTCTCGAATGTTGTCGTGCCAGGCGTGGTAGGTCTTGGCGTAGCGATCGGGATAGAACTTCATCTGCCCGTCACCAGGCGTGTCACCACGCGGGGCGACGTCGTCGGGCAAGGGCGGGCTTTGGCCAGGGTCTTGGGCCCGCAGAGCCGAGCCGCGCAGTCGATCATCGGTGACCGCCACAAACCACTGGTCCGACAGCCAGGGCTCAATCGGCACGTGGCTGCGATAGGAGTGACCAACCGAATGGTTGTAGCTACGAACGGCTTCCAACAACCCGTTGTCTTCAAACCAGGAAACAATGGCGGCTCTGGCGTCTTCTCGAGACATACCAACGAAGTGGCGGGCCTCGTCGGAGACGTCTTCCCAGCCGTGGTCGGCGCTGATCGAACCATCGGGGCCCAAGATGTTGACCACGGGAAGGTCATGACGAACACCGATGTCCCAGTCGTTGGCATCGTGGGCCGGGGTGACCTTCAGGAACCCGCTGGCGTATTGCGCCTTGGCGTCACCTGATTCGGGATCGGCCATAACGACGTAGTCGTCTTCGACAATCGGGATGACCCGTCCGACGATCGGAAGTAGGACCTGCTTTCCTCGAAGTGACTCGGCCCGAGGATCATCCGGGTTGATGGCGACCGCAGTGTCACCCAGCATCGTTTCAGGGCGGGTGGTGGCAACGGTGACGTGACCGGAACCGTCGGCCAGTGGATACTGGAGGTACCACATGTGGCCATCGACGTCTTCCATCTCAACTTCGTCGTCGGACAGGGCGGTTTGGGTGGCGGGATCCCAGTTGACCAGCCGCTTGCCCCGGTAGATCAGACCGTCGGCAAAGAACCGGTAGAACGCGTACCGGACTGCGGTGGCGCACATCTCGTCCATCGTGAACCGGGTGCGGTCCCAGTCACAGGAGGCACCCATGGCCAACAGCTGCTCGATAATGATGGCCTCGTATTCGTCTTTCCATTCCTGGGTCTTGGCGACGAAATTCTCGCGGCCCATGTCGACCCGCCGGATACCGTCGGCCAGCAGCCGCTTCTCGACAACCGTCTGAGTGGCGATGCCGGCGTGATCGGTGCCCGGCATCCACAACGTCTTGTCACCCCGCATCCGGTGGTACCGGATCATCACATCCTGCAACGTGTTGTTGAGGGCATGACCCAGGTGAAGCGCCGCAGTGACATTGGGTGGGGGGATCACAATCGAATACCGGGCCTGATCGGCGTCAACCTGCGCCGGAGCGGCTCCCATCGCAGCCGCGCGCCAACGCTTGGTTATCTCACCCTCAACGGTGGATGGGGTGTAGGCCTTCGGTATTTCGGCTAGGGAACCTTGATCGCTCATCGTCTAACGAGACTACCTCGACCGACGCTGGCCACCGCCGGAATTAGAACTGGACAAGCGGCCTGTAACGCTCTCGACGCCTGTTCACCGTGCCGCAGTTACCGACCCACTAGCGCCGCATGCGGCGAAAGAATAATCTGGTTGTGAAGCTAGGGCTTCGAGTTCGGACCTCCGGATGAACCCGGTGACGGCTTGCCGAAGCCAAGACGTTCAGGTGTGCAGGCAGCACGACGAATGCGTGGGGGTGGATCATGTCGCTCAGAGCAGTCACGACGGAATTCGTCGGACGCGACGCCAATATCCGGTTTGAGGACTGGACCGGTGAAACCTGGGGGCCGACCGGTGCCCCGGTTGTCGTTCGGTTCAACAACTCGGACGCCATCAAATATCTTGTACGCAACCCCGGTGAACTCGGCTTCGGACGAGCCTACGTCTCCGGAGCGATGGATGTCGACGGCGACATCTGGACGCTGCTTGACCTTCAGCGTGATCTTGGTGGTCTTTCGCTGACCACAGGAGCCGTTCGGCAACTGTTCTCGGAGGTCGGCTTCGATGCCATTCGGAACCCCCCACCCGTTCCGCCGGAGGAGGTGAAGAGCGGAAGCCGATTCCGCAGCCATTCCCGGAGCCGAGATCGCAGATCCATCTCTCATCACTACGACGTCTCAAACGACTTTTACGAGATGGTGCTGGGTCCGGCTTGGACCTACTCCTGTGCCGTGTTCGAGGACGCCAACGACACCCTGGAGCAAGCTCAGTCCAACAAACATGAGCTGGTTTGCCGCAAGCTCGGTCTTGAGCCGGGGCAAAGACTGCTCGAGGTTGGTTGCGGGTGGGGTTCCATGGCCATTCACGCCGCCCGTCACTACGGAGTGGATGTTGTCGGCATCACAATCTCGGAGAATCAAGCTGCATTGGCCCGCCAACGAGTAGCCGATGCCGGGCTGAGTGGCCAAGTCGATATTCGGCTGCTCGACTATCGGGATCTTGACGATCCGCCGTTCGACGCCATCAGCTCAATCGGCATGTTCGAACATGTGGGCCTCGCCAATCTGAAGCGCTACTTCGAGACTCTCCATCACCATCTGAAACCGCAGGGCCGACTCCTCAATCATCAGATCGGCCGCAAACCACGGTTGACCCGAGGTCTGTTGAAGCGGCCCGACACCGCCGTGGCGCGCGATGGATTCATCCAGCGTTATGTCTTTCCCGACGGTGAGCTGCACGACGTGGGCAACGTGATCACGGCGATGCAGGAGACCGGTTTTGAGGCCCGACACATGGAGAGCATCCGGGAACACTACGCATTGACGCTGAGGCATTGGGTAACGAACCTGGAGAACAACTGGGCTGCCGCCGTGGCTGAAGCCGGTGAAGGGAAAGCGCGGGTGTGGCGACTCTACATGGCGGCCACGGCAGTCAACTTCGCCAACGGCCACATGCAGGTACACCAGGTGCTGGGCGTGAAGACCCCCTCGGAGGGGACGCAGTCAGGCGTCAGCGGCATGCCGTTCCGGTCTCGCTGGGAATACGACCTTCGGAAAACGGGCGGCGGCGACGAGGCCGGGGCTGAACCGATGGTGATCGACCTCCGGGAACTCGGCCGGGCGCACCAGTCGCTCAACTAGCCTTCTCGCCTGTCGCAGACAACGCCGGATGTGATAGAACTGCTGAGGCGTGGGCATGATTCCGAGGGGAAGTTCATGACCAGTCCTACCGAAACAGTGGCCAGATGGCTGGCCGAATTCGACGCGGCCCTCACCGCCGGAGACCACGCAGCCGCAGCGGAATTGTTCGCCGACGATTGCTACTGGCGTGATCTGGTCACGTTCACCTGGAACATCAAGACCGTTGAAGGTCGGGACCAGATCAAGGACATGCTTGATTCGTGCGCCGCTCGTACATCGCCGTCCAATTGGCAGGTTCGGGGAGATGCCAACGAGGCCGACGGCGTGATCGACGCTTGGATCGACTTCGAGACCGACGTCGCCAGGGGCGAGGGCCACATCCGGCTCATGGGCGGCAGATGCTGGACGTTGCTTACGGCGATGACCGAACTCAAAGGCCACGAGGAACCTCGTGGTGATCGTCGACCGATGGGAGTCGAACACGGAGCTTTCCGCGATCGTGTCACCTGGCTGGAACGCCGGCAGCAGGAAGAAGCGGAGCTCGGCTACTCGACCCAGCCGTACGTGGTCATCGTCGGCGGCGGTCAAGGGGCCATCGGCCTTGGAGCCCGACTCAAGCAACTCGGTGTGCCCACGATCATCGTGGAGAAGAACAAGCGAGCGGGCGATTCCTGGCGCAACCGCTACAAGTCGCTGTGTCTACACGACCCGGTGTGGTACGACCATCTCCCCTACATCAAATTCCCTGAGAACTGGCCGGTATTCTCACCAAAGGACAAGATCGGCGACTGGCTGGAGTTCTACACCAAGGTGATGGAGCTCAACTATTGGTCATCGACCGAGTGCCTCGATGCTTCCTACGATGAGGCGGCCGACGAGTGGACTGTCAATGTCCGCCGCACCGCCGATGATGGCAGCACCGAGGACGTGGTCTTAAAGCCGAAGCAGTTGGTACTGGCCACCGGCATGTCGGGCCGCCCCAACATCCCGGACATCCCCGGTGCGGATACGTTCCGAGGCGACATTCATCACTCGTCAGCCCATCGAGCCAGCGACGAGTACCGACTCAAGCGCTGTGTGGTCTTGGGCTCCAACAACTCGGCCCACGATATATGCGCCGCGCTCTGGGAAGCGGGCGCGGCTTCGGTGACGATGATTCAGCGCTCCCCCACTCACATCGCCCGATCTGACACCCTGATGCGCCTCGCCCTGGGTGATCTGTACTCCGAGCAAGCGGTGGCCAACGGGATCGACACCCACACCGCTGACATGATCTTCGCATCGATCCCCTACCGGATCATGCACACGTTCCAAATCCCGGTGTACGAACAGATGGCCGAGGACGACGCGGACTTCTACAAGGCGCTGGAGGACGTCGGCTTTCTCCTCGACTGGGGCGATGACGACTCAGGATTGTTCATGAAGTACCTGCGTCGAGGTTCGGGTTACTACATTGATGTGGGCGCCTCGCAGCTGTTGATCGACCGTGAGGTCCACCTGCGCAGTGGGGTGAACATCGCCGAGATCAAGCCCGACTCCGTGGTTCTCACCGACGGTGAGGAGCTGCCTGCCGACTTGATCGTCTTGGCCACCGGCTATGGCTCAATGAACGGCTGGGCCGCTCGACTGATCTCCGATGAGGTGGCCGATAAGGTCGGCAAGGTGTGGGGCCTCGGCTCCGACACCACCAAAGATCCGGGCCCATGGGAGGGCGAGCAGCGCAACATGTGGAAGCCGACCCAGCAAGAGGCGCTGTGGTTCCACGGCGGCAACCTACATCAGTCGCGCCACTATTCGCTCTACCTCGCGCTCCAGTTGAAGGCCCGCCAGGTCGGCATCGACACCCCGGTCTACGGCCTACAAGAGTCCCACCACGTGGCCTAGGGAGGCTGCCGACAAAAAGTCGACCAACGCCCGGCCTGCCGTTTGGAGTCGATGCACGACCCAGGTCGGCTATCTTTGTTCACAGTTGTCGAAGGCGAAGGGTGACGTGTAGTGATTCGTGGAGTGACAAGGCTTCTGGCCGTCTGGATCGTATTGGCCACTTCGGTTACGGCGTTACAAACCGCACCGGCCCAGGGCATCGTCGATCCGGCGGCCGCGTCGGCCGGTGGAGCAGACCTGACCTTCGCCGGCGACGGGTCGCTCGAACTCCAATTGGGTGGCACATCGGCTGGAGTGGTGGCCGCCGGAGGGTCCGACGTGCTGGCTGTCCAGCGTCGGGTGAATGGCGACACCTACGAGCTGGTGTCGGCCAAAGTGTCGGCCGACGGCGCTGTTGTCGGCGGACCAGCAAACGTGGTGTTTCCGTCGGGCATGACACCGGCCCTCTCCGTGGCCGAGTCATCGGGCGGTGGTTATTGGGCCTGGGGTACCGAGATCGTTGGATCAGATCGGTTCGGCTTTGTGGCTCGTATCGCGTCCGACGGTGCCCTTGACACGGCCTTCGGCCTCGGCGGATTTGCCCGCTTCGACTACCGGCTGACGGAAGCGGAAGCGTCGGCCTACAACGATCTGTACAACGGAATCACCATCTCCGACGTAACCGAATTGCCGGGCGGAGGCGTGGCGGTGGCTGCGGTCTTCGATCCGGTCAACTATCTCGCTCAGGACGAAATAGCTTTTGTCGCCAAGTTGTCGAACACGGGTGACGTCCTGAGTTCCACGGGGGCTCCACTGGCCGACGGGCGCTACGGCACGGCATCGGCCGTGGTTATCAACCTGGCCGACGCCAGCGGTCTGAACGGTCCTGACACGCTCGGAAACGGTCAGGATCTGATCGGCCCCATCAGCGCAACGTCCGACGGAACGGTATTTGTGGCCGCTGCCCCCCGATCGGCCTTCAGGTTCTACCCGTGGCTCCTCGTGCGCGTGTCGGCAACCAACGATGTAACCGATGTGTCGCCGATCACCGCCAACACGTACAACGACATCGTCGCTGAAGGAAGTCGGGTGGTCGCGGCCGGGGTTGCCGACGGCGGTACCTTCGTGGCCGCGCTTAACGGTTCGGGTAGTCTCGATGGCTCCTTTGGCAGCGGAGGTCTCGTTACGGGAGACGCATTCAACGGCGGTCATGATCTTGAGATCGTTGATGACGGATCGATAATCGTGGCCCCTGGCGTCACCTCGATCGGTGCGACGTTCGAACGGCTCGATGCCGGCGGCACACCACTTGAGGCTTGGCGCTTCGCGTTTGCTCAGCCTTACTCCCCCGTTGTCTCCTTCGCGCTCTCCGGCGACAGCTTCATCACGGCCAAGCCGGACGAAGCGGTGCAGACCTTGATGCGGGCTGTCGTACCCGGTCAAGATGTCGACGATGTTGTGATCCTCGGGCCCGGAGATGTCCCCCCTGAACGGTTCACCGACTGTATCGTCCTATGGGATGACCCCGGAGTGGTTCGCTGCGGGTACTACTTCCAGGGGTCCGTGTACAACGACGCCGTCGCCGCCGGCTACGTGTATACGGGACAGGTGAACGCGGCGCTTGGCACCGACTGGTCACCCCGACTGCGGTTCATGGGTTCCGTCCGCTGCGAACCGACGTGGTTCGCCGTGGATCGCTCGTTGTGGAACGGCCGTTTCTTCTCGCCGTGTGGCATCACGGTCGGTGCCCGAGGAGCGGTGGACGATCCTGTCAACGTGGCCACAGCGTCGATCCAGGGCCCGACCACGGTTGAGGGTGTCCGCGTTTCACCAGCAGTCGACAACGACCACGGGATCAACCGTGTGATGTTCGTCGCCCCCGACAACCCACTCGGTTCCTTCCGGTCCAGTGTCCGCTGGAACACACCGGTGCAAGTATCTCAGGCCCGGGAGCAACGTATCCTTCGCTACAGTCACACGTCCGGCGTCGAGCGCCTGTCATTGCGGGCGGGCTTGGCCGACACCGCGTACCAGGTCGTTGACAATCAGGGGGTTCGAAGTCTGGTTGACCGACCGACCATGAGTTATGCGACCGCCGGTCCGACAATCGAACCTCTCTTTGCCTACCTACCTCAAATTCGCACGTGGATCGAACCATCCGATACCGAGCGGGTTGAAACCGACGGGGTGATCCTATGGTCCGACCAACCGGGTGGAACCAACGGCCGCTGGGATCTCGGTGAACCGTTTGACGTCAACATCTCACCTGTCCTTCACCCGTGGAGCGTCGTCACCCTCGGCGACTCCTACTCGGCCGGAGAGGGCGCTACTCGATCCGAGGAACATCCTTGTGCTCGCTCGCCCTACACGTACTCCGCCCGACTAAATCAGAACTCATTGTTCAACCAAAACGCCATTGGAAACTGGGACGTTCTGGAGACGACCGAAGCTCTGGCCTACGGTCCCGAGGATCTACTTCGAACCGGCCACGGAACCGAGTGGCTGTACCTGGCTTGTGGTGGTTCACGGACCGACAACGTCATTGCCGACGGGTACCTCGAGTACGCCGACCCTGCTGACGGTTTGGCCGGGCAGCCGTCGATCGCCGGTCGCGAGAGTGAACTGAACCAACACCAGCAGCTGGACAATCCCGCCCTCAATTCGTTCAACGCCGATCTCGCCCTGATGACCATTGGCGGCAACGACGCCGGCTTCGCCAGTATCGTGCAGAAGTGCTACCTCGTTAATGTTGACCCGCTGCCCACAATTTGGGACCTGTTCCGATCCCGCCCTGACTGCGACGACGTCTTCCAGAATTTGGCCAACTATTCGGACGACCGCTCCTTCAACCCCGAGGGCCTAACCGGGCTCGAGTTCCTCGATCAGGTCATCTCGCTCCGGCTGGCCGAGAACTACCGGCAGTTGGCGGTGAACCTCGACGTGGGAGGAACGGGTCCCAACCCGGAACACGTCTACATCCCGGGGTACCCGACGCTGTTTGGTGAGGGTGGTGGATTCTGCCCGGAGTTCAACCTCGCTCCGGAATCCATGAAGGAGTTCATCAACTCCCTTCAACCGGTGATGAACGACGTGATTCGGCAGCGGGCGACGGAAGCGGGATTCACCTACGTCGACCCCGACCCGGAGTTTGGATTCACAGGAATCTGTTCAACGCTGCTCAACGGTGTGGCGCTCACAGCCAACGGCTTCAAGGTCAACCCCGACAAATCATTCCACCCGACCGACGACGGCTACCTGGCCTACGGACGCTCCTGGGCTGCCGCCAACGAGGGGTTGGCCACTCGAACCCGAATTCGTGATGTACATGGCCTTCCGGTGTTGCCAAGCGGACCCCCCGGAGGTGACGGCTTGGTCAACACTTCCTCGCATTCGGCGTCTTTAAACGGACCGATGCTCGGGGGCACTAACATTCCCGCCGCCAAGGCCAGCCTTCAGGCCCAGACGTCTGAACCCGCACCGTCGTATGCCTTCGTTCGCGTCGACGAAAGCCGGTTGGTCTGCGATCAGGTGGCTTACATCGCAGGCACGTCGGTCACTGTCAACGCCACCGGTGAGCCCGGTGAGGAGGTTCGGGCCGCCTTCATCGTTGATCCGGAGGTTGATCCAGGTACGAGTGGCGCCACGGCAATCACCGATGTTGTGGCCATCGTCGGCGGCGACGGCACCGTTGAGGTTTCACTGCCGGTTCCCTCCGAGGTCGGTCGTTATCGCCTCGCTGCCATCGCCGTCAACGGCGACAGCCACCTCGCCCATCACAACAAGACCGTGCCGGTTGTCGGGGCCGAGACATCTTGCGCCCAACCCGATTCGGCGTCGGGCGGGCCGGGAACGGCGGTAACCATCGACGTCACCGCCAACGACGTCCGACCGGCGGACACCGACTTCGTTGCCGTCTACGCCAACGATCCGGCGTTCGGCACAACGACGGTCGAGGGATTGACCGTGACGTATACCCCGGATCCAGGTTTCAGTTGGCGTGACCGATTCAACTACCAGGTGTGTGACAGCTCCGGTTTCTGTAGTGAATCCACCGTCGAAATCGATCTGACGGTCGGATGCACGATTGTTGGAGAGCCAGGAGCAGCCGCTCTCCAGGGCACAGAAGGCGATGACGTACTGTGTGGCAGTCCCGGGCCCGAAGTGATCGTCGGAGGTGGAGGCGCCGACGTTGTATTCGCCGGCGGCGGATCCGATTGGGTAATGGGTGTTCTGTCCGGAACGGTAAACGCCAGCGTTGACACCGCCCTCGTCGAGACGGCATCGTCGGTGACAGTGAACGGCACGGACGGAGCTGTCGTGTCCACAATCGATCCAACCCATTTTGGTGTCGCCGACCAAGCCACCATCGTCGGTCTATCGGGCACGGTTCCCGTGCTGGCCAACGATCTCGGTGCTGCCCTCGCCGACCTCTCGACGATTCACGTCACCTACTCCGATCCACGCCTCAACGTCACGTTCGATGCCGACGGCGTCGCTGTCGTCACGGCGATCGAGGCGACCGATGACGCCCAGTTCTCCTACACCGTGTGCACAGCGGCCGGCTTGTGCGACGGCGCCATGGTCACCGTGGAGATCGGTGGTGCCGGCTCACCGCCGGTGGCGGTAGCCGACAGCGCCACCGTTGAAGAGGGTCAGGTCGTAGAGATCAACGTCACCGACAACGACACCGATCCCGACGGTGATCTCGATTCGACAACGGTGTCGATTACCTCCTACCCGGTTTCCGGATCGGTGGTCGTCAACGCCAACGGCACCGTGCTGTACACCGCCAATCCATCGTTTGTCGGGGTCGACACGTTCACCTACCAAGTCTGCGATCAGGCCGGCAACTGCACTTCAGGCGATGTGACCGTAGAGGTGACCGCCGACCCGGGCACCGCGCCTGCAGCCGCCGATGACAACGCCGACACCACCCGGGATCAGGCGGTGACAATCGCCGTGCTCGATAACGACGTCGACATCGACGGCGACCTTGACGAGACCTCGCTTACCGTCATCGTCCAACCGCTGTTCGGTTCGGCAACGGTCAACGTTGATCACGATGTCGTGTACGAACCAGCGCCGGGATTTGCCGGGACCGACTCGCTGACCTATCAGATCTGCGATCTCGCCGGAAACTGTTCCGCCGCCGTCGTCACGATATCGGTGACGATCCCTCCCGAAATCTGCACCATCACCGGCACATCCGGGGACGATGTGTTGGACGGCACGAAGGGTGACGACGTGATCTGCGGACTCGGCGGGAACGACACCATCGACGGCAACGGCGGGAACGACATCATCTACGGCGGCGACGGGGACGACACCATCTTCGGAGGCCGGGGATCCGATGTACTCATCGGTGGTCCGGGCCACGACACCATCGACGGCGGCGCTGATAACGATGTCGTCCGGGGCGGCGACGGCAACGACATCCTCGTCGGTGACCGCGGCGACGACCTCATGCGCGGCGGACCAGGTGACGACAATCTCCAGGGCGATGGCGGCGACGATGAGATCTACGCCGGATCGGGCGATGATACCGTCGACGCCGGCTCCGGCAACGACATTGTGTACTCCCGCACCGGGAATGATCGAGTGGATGGAGGCTCGGGCGACGATGTGCTCTATGGCGGTCCCGATGGTGACATGCTCGCAGGTGGCAACGGGAATGACGTGCTTCGTGGCCAAGATGGAGGCGACGATCTCTACGGCGGATCCGGAGATGACATCGTCCGGGCCGGCGAGGGAGACGACACGGCCCGTGGCGGCGACGGCGATGATCTCATGTTCGGAGGATCCGGCGCCGATACTCTCCACGGTGGACTCGGAGACGACAATCTTTTCGGCGGACCCGGCGATGACCGGCTACTAGGTGATGGAGGAGATGACAACGCCGATGGAGGAGGCGACGAGGACCAATGCACGGCCGAACAGGTCATCCGCTGCTGAAAACGGTACCAACGGTCCCGGCGGGCTTCGATCAGTTGGCCGTCTTAAGAGAAGTGTTCTACTTGGGTTGCTCACCATCGTGTTGGTGTGGTGGGCGGCGAGCACCTTTATGACGAACGAAGGGGAACAAGAACGCGATTCCCAGAGAGCGGCAGTTGTGGAACCTATCGATGCCATCGTGCTCCCCGACGGTTACAGCCGGGGCGACACGATCGATTTAGTCGGTGCCGTTCCTAAACGAGCCAACAACTACAACCCCGGTCCTGGCCGCTATGGCTACTTGATTTCAACCCCCGACGGCACCAACGGTTTCGATTGGTTCCGGGACCTCGACCGGGCCATCATCGCCGGCGGCCAGTACGAACCACTTGAGGACAACCTGACCAGACTCGCACCTTGTGACGCGGCGAGAGTGCGCCGATCGTACGTGCACGTGGCCACTGGTAACGATCTTGCGTTGCTCTGGTCTGATCCGGTCGACGGAGGTCACGGGCTGGAGCTGACGGGCCGATATTACGCCGTTGACAAGGGAGTCGGCACCTTCGGCCAAGTCGACAGGAAGGCCGCTCGACCCGGGGATCCTTGCGTCTACCCGGTTACCGAGGAGGATCAGCAACGCCGGCGTGGTGAAACCGTGGCCACGCTTGACGAGATCATCATTCCGCCTGGATACGAGAGGGGTGAGACCATCGACGTAGTTGCCGAGCTGCCCGACCGTGGCAACGACCATACTCCCCCGCCTGGCTCGTACGGCCATATCCTCTCAGTGCCTCCTGGAACCAGCGGCCAGGACTGGTTCGTCGACCTTGACGAGGCCGTCCTCGCCACCGGCAGCTACGAAGCAGTCGAGCATGGGCTACCGGTTCTCGGAGCTTGCACCGATCGTCAGGTTCGTCGAACCTACCGCCACATCGATTCGGGCGACGAGCTCACGATCGATTGGGACGACCCTGAGGACGGTGGCGCCGGCTTGACCATTGTCCAGCACTATTCGATCATGCCAGGGAATCCGGGCACGTTCGCCTTGACCGAGGGCGCCGTCCCTCGCCCCGGCAACCCTTGTGAACAAGGGCTAAACGAGTAAAGCAGCAGGCTCGAATCAACTGACTCGCTGCCACATCAGTGGATAAAGATCGGTTCCGGGCCTGTCGCCGGGGCCGAGGCCCCATTCCGTCATGATTGTGCTGTGATCAGGATCCATACCCTCGGGTCGGAAGATGATCCGCACATCGTCGCCCAGCCACTTGGTGGTGAAGACCCGCAGCTCGGTGTTCTCATCAAGGCGACCTGATCCGCCGTGCAGGGTCCGACCGTTGAATACCACGCAGTCGCCAAGGTCCATGTCCCAGCTCACCACGCCAAACGCGTCCGGATCCGACTCGATGTCGGGCACCTCTCGATCGGCGGCGTCATCGAAGTCGACTTGATCGACGTCGGATTTGTTGTCGGGATTAAGTAGACCGAAGTTGTAGTGGTTGAACACTGACGTCTCGAGGTGAGAGCCCGGAACAAAGGCCAAGGCGCTTTCCTTTTTCACCGGCACCAGAGGCATCCATATAGTGCAGGTGTCGTAACCCTCAACGCTCCAGTACGGCTCGTCTTGATGCCACGGCGTTCTGAACTGGGCACCAGGTGAGCGCACGAAGACGGCGTCGAAGAAGAAGTTAATGGTGTTCGACTGCATGACCGTGCCTGCTATCGCCGCTGCTTGCGACTCCAGCACAAAGCGGCGGTACTCGTCGACGGTTAGCCAGGCCTGACTGTCCCAGAACATCGTTCGGCCGGCGTCGTCTCGGTCCCAAACCCTGGCTCGACGGGTCGGCGCAGCAAGATGGGCGTCAAGCCCGGTGTTCAGTAGCTCGATCCATTCCGGCTCAAACATTCGGCGCAAGACGATCACGCCGTCGCGGTGGAACCTTTCGATCTGCTCATCCGATATGGGCAACATCGGCTGATAGTAGCTGAGCGTCATGGTCCCTACCAGCGTGGGACTACTCGACCGGGACCAGCACCGAGAACGCAGTTGGTAGCTCGGGAGTCGCCACGGAAACCACAAGGAGTCGTCGCTCGGTTGCGACGGAATCGGGAGGTACCTCGATAGCGGTGACCCCAGACTCATGCCGGAAGTCGACAAAATCGGACGGCAACAACTCTCCGTTCAGGTATGCGATAACTCCCCCCTCGGTTGGTCCGCCAGGGATGACTACCTCACTGGCCGTGACTTGGGCCGCCTGAATGCGATGAATCAGACCGTCACCACCTACGAGCACAGCGAATATGCCGTTGAGGCCGGGGTCGGTGATCGAGACAACCTTCATCGGCTCGAATCCCGCGTACCCCCAGGCATCAACGATCTGCAGGTCGATGCCGTTGTCGATGCGGTTGTCGATCCCATTGTCGAGCAGCCACGGGTTGCCCTGAACCAACGATCCCAGGTGCTTCGCCTTACCGTTGTCCTCACCTTCTTCGAAAATCGGATATCCACTCCACATGGCCGCCGCCTTGGCCAAGGCCATCTCATCAGCGGCACTTGCGGCTAGAGCGTCGACGAAGTCGGCTACAACATTCTCGACATCGATCGGTGACTGCTCGTTTGCTTCACCTGGTGAGTCCCCGTCACCTTGAGCGCCGTCGGATTGGACGGTGTCTGATGGGGCGCCGTCCGATTGGCCCGTGTCTGATTCGACGGTGCTGCATCCGTCGGCCTTGGCCTGCGATGGAGACAGGGCGCCGATCCGGCATGCGGCCTCCGACGCAAGATTCGAGTCGATACCTGAGCCAAAAGCAAGGCTCCACGGTGTATGGACTTCTTCCGGATCGTTCTCCGAACACTGTCCGCCAGGCACGCTGATGGCCACTATCTGATCAGGTCGGAAGCCGTCGACGCCTCTAACTTCCACATCGAAGTTGAAGGCGCGGCCGGATCCCAGTTTGGTGTTCAAGACGGCATCGACTCGAACGGCGCGACAGCTCAGCGAATACACGATCCCGTCGAGTTCGAACTCCTCGGCGCATGCCGCGCCGGAGCCACACAGAAGCTGGCCGACTTCGCCGGGCTTGAGAGGCGTGGTCGATGGTACGAAGTTCTCCGATTCCGATGGGCCGTCTTCGGCCTGCTCGTCACCAACGAACTCAGGCTCGAGGTTCGGGTCAACGCCAACTTCCCGGGCGCTGCACGCCGCCCCGACGAGCGTGACGGTGAGCGCAACAACGACAACAAGCCGTCTGAGATTCGAAAGGCTCATTATCGATCCAGTCATTCCAACCGATTCACGCATCTAGCCCGCTTCACGGTCGTGGACCATGATCTCGTACAGCTCTCCGACTCTCGTCGTGGATATGCCGCTGCGCTGTTCGACGGCTAAGGGATGGTCGGTTGGCTCCAGCTCGATGTAAGGACGGATACCGTCGTCCCGCAGGTGTACGCGCGTCTTGAGACTCGTGGTATCGGGATACGGCTTGAGCCATGCGTTGAGCCAGCCAAAGTAGGGTCCGAGGTGCGACCGCTCGGCTTGGTGAAAGGACCCGACCCACTCCCTGAAGCTCTCCTCGCTCAAGCTCACCCAGACACCCCACACAAAGGGGTCGTCATAACCTACGACCGGCAGTTCGAGACATCCTCGAACAAAGAAGTGCTGTTCGTCGATCACGCAGTCATCAGATCCAAGCGAGCACCGCTGCTCCCTCTCATCCTCTGGAACCGCATAGTAGGAGAGCGGAGCCGTCGCTCCGAACGTCGGAATGCCTTCGTGCACTTGATCGCAGGATGAGCAGGTGAACTGGAACGCCATGAGGTCGAGAGTAGCGGTGTGTGACGTGGTGGGCCCGGCGGGGCTCGAACCCGCGACCGAGCGATTATGAGTCGCTTGCTCTAACCAACTGAGCTACAGGCCCGAATGAGTTGTTCCGCCCCGATTCTAGGGCAGCTGTGATGCGAATGTTGACGAAATCCGCAGTCGGAGTTCCGGGCGGCGGCCATCGAGGGTGTGCTCCGATGTTGCCCACCGCGGCGCCGTGAGCGACCATGGTGGACCTATGGACCAATCTCCCAGCGGGCCGCTAACCGGTGTTCGTATTGTCGACCTGACCACCGTGGTTATGGGCCCCTACGCCGCCCAGATTCTGGCCGATCTTGGAGCTGATGTGATCAGGGTCGAAGCACCCGGCGGCGACTTCATGCGTGACTTCGATCCCAAGCGCTCTCCGAAGATGGGGGCGTTCTCCATGAACGTGAACCGAAACAAGAGATCGGTTGTGCTCAACCTCAAGGATCGGGCCGGTACGGAGGCCTTGCTCGACCTGGTGGCGACCGCCGACGTGTTTCTCACCAACATGCGGCCGGCCGCGCTCAACAAACTCGGTCTGACCGACGAGGCGCTTCGAGCCCATCGCCCCGACCTCATCTACTGCTCGGCCACCGGTTTTGGTAGCAACGGACCATACTCCGAAAAAGCCGCCTATGACGATGTGATCCAGGCCGGCTCGGGGTTTGCATCGATGTTCGCTTGGATGGGTGATGAACCGGCCTATGTTCCGAGCATTGTGGCCGACAAGACCACGTCGCTACATATCGCCTACGCGATCTTGGCCGCTCTTTACCGCAAGGCCACCACCGGAGAAGGAGACTTCATCGAAGTGCCGATGGCCGAATCGATGGCGGCTTTCAACCTTGTCGAACATCTCAACGGCCACACCTACGAGCCGCCCCACGGTGGGTTCAGCTACCAGCGGCTGCGCACCAAACATCGCCGCCCCCGACGCTCGGCCGACGGGTGGGTCTGTGTACTCCCCTACTCCGACCGCAATTGGAAAGACTTCTTCCGCCTCGCCGGGCGACCGGAGGTGGCCGACGATCCCCGATTCGCCACGGTGAACGATCGCATCAACAATGTCGACGAGCTGTACGCCATGCTCGACGAGGTGGTGGCCACCCGAACGACGGCCGAGTGGATGACGCTGTGTGACGAGAACTCCATCCCGGCCGTTCCGGTGGTCGACTTGGAAGAGATAGAGCATGATCCGCACTTTGCCGCCGTCGGCATTCTCGAATCACGCCAACATCCGACCGAGGGGCCATATCGAACCGTGAGAGAACCGATCATGTTCCGCTCAGGCACACCAGGCTTGCGTTATCACGCACCAAACCTCGGGGAACACACCGCTGAAAT
Organism: Acidimicrobiales bacterium; assembly: GCA_965216355.1. Lineage (GTDB taxonomy): Bacteria > Actinomycetota > Acidimicrobiia > Acidimicrobiales > SZUA-35 > JAHELU01. The sequence goes on along the minus strand of CBDCFR010000013.1, from coordinate 2,630,713 downwards.
TCTGTCCGAACTGGGATACGACCAAGACCGGATCGACCAGATCGTCACCCACAACAGCGACGGCAGCGTGACCGGGTGAGCGTCGAAGATCGGAAACGCTGGGATGAGCGTTATCGCTCCGCTGCTCGGCCAATCCCTCGCTGCCCCGAATTGTTCGCCCCGTACCAGGATCTCTTTCCATCGTCGGGAACGGCACTGGACATAGCCTGTGGCTCGGGGTCGGGTTCGTTGTGGCTCGCCCGGCGAGGTCTGTCGGTAACCGGCATCGATGTGTCTCAGGTTGCCATCGCGGCGGCGGACGAAGCCGCCGTAGCCGACGACCTGGCGGACCGCTGCCGGTTCGCTGTCATCGATCTCGACAGTGGGCTACCGGACGGGCCTCCGGTGGACGTTGTTATGTGCCATCGCTTCCGTCAGCCCTCCTTGTATCGATTGATGGCCGAACGGCTGCGGCCCGGAGGTCTACTGGCCATTGCCGTCTTGAGTGAGGTCGGCGGCGAGCCTGGGCCATTCCGAGCGCCTGCTGGTGAACTCACGGAATCATTCAGCGCCCTTGAGACGATCGTCGCGGTAGAGGGGGATGGCAGCGCTGTTCTTCTTGCTCGCAAACAAGACGAAAAGCACGACGATAGGTAAAAATCCCCGGCCCCGTGTCTTCTCCGGCGGGCAGCCTCGGACTCCATTATTCTGGCCGGAGCACCTCGTTCTGTGCTGCTAGGCGTTTCTCTAGGAGGGAAAATGTTATCGAAGATCAAGTTTGGCGCTTTTGCTGCGCTCCTGCTCGCCGCGTTGCCGTTTGCGGCATCCGCTGAGGCCGATGCCCCGGATCAATCCGGTGTTGTCGAGCGCGGCGAAGGCCAACAGGGCTTCATCTACTGGTCCGACGGGTACCTGGCGATGGTCGGTGAAGCGATTGACTTCTGCGTGAATCCAGAGCCCCCAACAGGCCCCGGCGGTATGACCGTATCCCCAGGTAACGGATCGCTGCTCGAGTTCAGTCGGTCAAACGTACCGGTTACGGTCTACGAATATCCGGGCGCAGGCGGACCTGATGACCCGATTGGCGGGTTCATGTTTCTGGGTCAAAACTGCGGAGCCATCTTCGACGGCGATCCCACAACCGAGCCCATTGAACCGGTGGCGAGCGGCACCGTGCGATTGCGGTCGTCGTTCAGGACCGACACCGATGGCGTAACGCACAGCATCAATTCACTGGTCGGAAAGGTGACCACAACTTCTGGTAGTACCGCCCACCTGTCAACGTTTGCCCAGGTCGCTTTTGTGGTTGACGGGCCCCTCGTCGGACTCAACCAGCTGCGGGTCAACTTCGACGGCTGACCACCACCACAGCTCACAGGTCTATTGACAGAAGTGATTGTGCCCTCGCCCATTGGGTGAGGGCACAATTGCGTTACCGGGCCCTGGCTTCGTCATTCTTCAGGCGAGCCGATGAAGCGACCGTCAGCGAATGAGGTGTCGTCCGCCGAAGAAGACACATCTCGGCCACGTTTTTCATCAGCTCGACGTTCACCCAGGCGACCACGTGTCGAAACGGGCGCCCGTCGGTGTAGGGCCAGGCGGTGAGGTCGCCGCTGGAGAAATCTGACTCGTCGAGACGCTCCAGGCGGTCAAGCCAGCGCTCCTGCAAACCGTTGATGGCCACCATCGACTCGCTGGTACCGGGCCAGGGCACATCCTGCCGCTCCAGCTGCCCGTCCCCGAAGCTCCGGTCGAGCACGGTTGACCACCACCAAATCACGTGCCATTGAACCCACGCGATGCTTGTCGGTGGCGCCGGCCATGGTTCGGGTTCAACCCAATCAGCATGCCAGAACCCGTCGTCGCCTGACCTGACCGTCCAGCTCTCGGGAGAGGGGCACCAGAGCGCCTCGTCGTCCGTGAGACCATCGAGCCCTGATTCAGCGAGCCCCCGGGTGATCTCGAGCTGCCGACGAGCGACAGCCAATGTCGGACCTTCCATAAAGCGAAGCGTAACGTGCTAACCGGCGGAGGCCAGCACCTCAAGGGCCCGGTCGATGTCGTCGGTTGTGTTATAGAAGTGCGGCGCAAACCGCAGCTTGCCGACACGACGGGCGACGTCGACACCAGCATCCCGGAGATGCGTATATATCACGTCAGCGCTACGGCTCACAGGTTCGACAAAAAGGATGGACGACATGAGGGCGCCCGGCTCGGCTCGAGATTGCACGGTGTAAGCGGCCGGGTCGACTCCTGCGACCAGTCGTTCGGCCAGCGCTAGATTGTGAACGCGAATCGTTGGTACCCCGATATGGGTGATCAGGTCCACCGACGCGGCCAACGCCGCAAAGTTGAAGAAGTTGGCGGTGCCGAATATGTCGTGGCGGGCCGCTCGATTGGGCACCTCGATGTTGTCCAGGTCGAGTTCCGGTTGCGCAAGGTCATCGGCGGTGAGAGCGCTCAACCAATAGAGCTTGGTCGGGTGAAGCCGCTCGGCTATTCGTTCACCGACCCAGGCCACGCCGGTTCCGTACGGCCCGCAGAGATATTTGAAACCGACGGCGACCAGTCCGTCAATCGGCCGCTGCGAGACATCAAGCGGTATTGCGCCCAGCCCCTGCGCGGCGTTGACAATCAGGAGTGTGTCGTTGCGTCGACAGAGCTCACCGATCGCGTCGAGATCGATCACCTGCCCACTCAACGAGTGCACCCAGGTAAGGCAGACGACTCTGGTCCTCGGCGTTATAACCGCAGCGATCTCGGCGGCCGAGAGCACCTTGCCGTGCGGTTGAACTCGTTTGATCACAACCCCATTGGGCTGTAACCGCAGCCAGGGCAGGATGTCGGAAGGAAGGTCGTTGGCGGCAACGATCACTTCATCACCTTGGCCCAGCGATAAACCATTGGCGAAGAGATGGAGGCCGTAGGAGGCGCTGTTTGCCAAAACCATCTGATCGACGTGTGCGCCCAACAACCTGGCCAATGATTTTCGCAGGCCCTCGGGCACGGAGGTGAACGGTCCAGGGGTCGACAGGTGAAACGGCTGTTGTTTCCACGCCACCATTTGGGCCACTGCGTCGGCGGCCACGTTGGGAAGCGGTCCCTGATGCGACGCGTTCAGCCAGATCCGGTCGGGGTCGAGGGAAAACAGTTCGGGCCAAGATGTGGTCATGAAAAGCATCGCCCTCCTCGCCTGGTGGCGGGAGGGCGATTTGCCTCGTGAGGCTATTGCTCCGGGGGTGAGGCTCGAACTCACGACCCACTGATTAACAGTCAGTTGCTCTGCCAACTGAGCTACCCCGGATTGGCGAATCACCACGATACCAAGAACTATCGGCCGCCGGATCACCTTTTTGCGTTTCCCGGAGTCGGATTCCCAAGATTCACGAGCTGCGATCAGATTCGAACATTTGTTCTTGACAGCACTTCTTACCGAGTAGTACGTTTGTTCGTAGCGACTCGAGGTCGCCCTCTCACCTTCGGGTGACACAACAGGTCGATGTTGATCGGCGGGATCAATGGCGGTTTCCACTTCTTGCACCGAATCGGAGCTTGAGAGTTCGGTTGCTCATACAGAAGCGGCGGGTGTGTTTCGCTCGCTGCACACGATGGTGAATAGCACCGACCTAGCTTGCTGCGGAGCCTCCGAGCTTGAAGATCTGACCTCCTCGATACGCGCTGGTCAACGAGCGCTTGACCTGATGTTGATCAGAGTCAGCATTACTGCTGAGCAGCTTGCCGCTGAGTCCGTTGGAAGCGGAGCTCATGGCACCCTCCTTGGCGATGGATCGGCGGTCCTCGGTGGCACCGCCCGCAGAGAGGCTAATCGAGCTCGTATTGTCGCAGAAATGAGCGAGGTAGCCACGGCGGCGGCGTCGGGGCGGGTCGGGGCATCTCAGATTGATGCGATTGCGCGTGCGGCCAAATCGCTCGACGAGGAACATCGTCATCTGCTCAACAGCAAAACGACTGTTGACGCTGCAGCGTCGCTGCCAGCCGATGTCTTCGCAAGGTTTATTCGGCGAGAGGCCAAGCGGATAAAGGGCAGCACCGGCTTGGATGACACGACAACCCGCCAACAGCGCTCGTCATGGAAACACTGGTTCGACGAACAAACGGGAATGGGCCATATCCATGGCGAGTTCGACCCGGAGAGATACGAGGCGGTAGTCGGCGCGGTCGAAGCCGAGGTCACAAGGCTGGCCAATGCTGGCGGAGTCACGAAGAACAAGAATCTTGGTGCTCAGGCAGCGTTCAACTTACTGACCGGCGTCTCGGAACGAGCGGGCTCTGGTCGCCCTCACATCAGCCTGGTTGTTGACTGGAAGACATTCAGCGAGGGCCCGCACGATGGCTCCGTCGCAGAAACCAGAAGTGGGCACTCGATTGCAGCCGAGTCCGTATCTCGGTTGGCCTGCGACGCCGTGCTTCAGCGAATTGTGCTCGATGCCAACGGAGTACCGATCAACATCGGGCGAAAATACCGAACGGCCAGCGATGCTCAATGGCAGTCGCTGGCCGCGATCTACACCTCGTGCGCCTGGCACGGATGCGACCGCTCGCTTTCATGGTGCCAGCTCCACCACATCCACGAGTGGGAGCACGGCGGCCGAACCGACTTGTGCAACCTGGTTCCGCTGTGCAGCACACACCACCACGCGGTGCATGAGGGTCGCTGGACGATCAAACTCCACGACAGCGATCGAAGGCTCGACATCTTCAGCTCCGACAAGCGGCATGTGGCCACCACCGCTCCCGACAGGTTCCGGCCGTCGGCAACGAGCCGACCTCGGGGTCCGACCATGGATCAGCACCGTCAGTAGCCACCTTCAGCGCTCGGCCTCTCGGACCGACAGACACCGATCACCGTTCCGACGCCGACTATCAACCCAGATCCTTGACAACTGAATAGCCGTCGGCCAGCGCTTGAGCTGCTTGTGCTCTAGTCGAGGTAATCGCGCAAGCGGTCGGATCGCAGCGGATGACGGAGTTTGGCCAGGGTCTTCGACTCGATCTGACGGATTCGTTCCCGGGTCACGCCGAACTCCCGCCCGACCTCTTCCAAGGTTCGGGGCCGACCGTCATCAAGGCCAAATCGGAGACGAACGACCTCGGCCTCACGCTCCGACAGGTCACCGAGCACATCCTTCACCGCCTGCTCTAGGAGCTTGCGGGCCGCCACGTCGAGTGGCGCGGCCCCCTGGTCAGGGATGAAGTCAGCCATTGACGTGTCGTCCTCATCGCCAACCGGCGTGTCGAGCGACAACGGATCCTGGGAGGCGATGCGCAAGATCTCCTCCACCTTTTCGGGTGGCAGATCGACTTCCTTGGCCAGCTCAGCCACAGTGGGATCTCGTTCCAGCTTGGAGCCGAGGGTGCGCTGAGCTCGCAACACCTTGTTGATCGACTCCACCATGTGCACCGGCACCCGGATGGTGCGCGATTGGTCCGCGATCGCTCTGGTGATGGCCTGACGGATCCACCAGGTGGCGTAGGTGGAGAACTTGAAGCCCTTGGTGTAATCGAACTTCTGCACTGCTCTCATCAGGCCAAGATTGCCTTCCTGGATGAGATCCAGAATCTGCACTCCCCTACCAACATGGCGTTTGGCGATAGACACCACCAGCCTGAGGTTCGCCGACGTCAGCTCCTGGCTAGCCATCTCACCGTCGGCGATTTTGCGGCGAATCACCCGCTGCTGGTCAACAGGAGTGGTGTTCCACTGATCGTCCTCGATCAGGGTGGTCATTTGGTCAGCGGCGAGCGAGCCGGATTCGATGCGCTTGGCCAGATCGACCTCTTCGGCTGCGCTCAGCAGCGGCACCTTCCCGATCTCCTTGAGATACATCCGCACCGGGTCGGAAGACCCGCTGGCTCGGGCCATCGCTGCAGCCGCAGCCTGAGCGGGGTCAACCCGACGTCGCCGGCGCCGCCCTCGGATACCGTCGAGTTCGGAGGTGTCGACCGGCTCCTCGTCGAACGGAATGCCGTTGGCCGCCATGAAATCCCTGATCTCGGCGAGCACATCGGGGCTCAGCTCAACCCGAGGCATAACCGCAACCACATCGTCCATGTTCAGGGGACGACCAGCCTTGGCTCGTAGCAACAAGCGCGGGGTGTACTCCTCGATTGTTGCCCACGTAGTTTCAGGCGCTTGGTTGTCGGTCAACTATCCACCTCGCCATCCGGCTCCTCAATCCAACCTAGCAAGTCTCCGATGGCCTGTGCCTGTCGAGACGGATCCCGGACCTCTTCCAGCTTCAAACGAAGCCATGTATGCTCGCGAAAAATTTCCTGCTGCTCCTCGGCCGGTGCACTGGCTAGTGCCGCCTTCCACTCGGCCATCAGACGCTCTAAGTAAGGTTCCCACAGACGGGCCGCCACGTCGATTGCGGTGGCCTGGGTTTCTTCCACTGAAAGCCGCTGAACGATCTCGGCAACTTCAGGACCACCGGCTTCAATCACCTCATGGAGCTTGGAATGACGACTCAACAGGTCGTATATGAGCGCCGACAGCTCGTCGTTGAACAGTTCAGGCACAATCACCCCGTCGAGCAGTGTGCGATCCTGTGCCGCAAGCTTCAGAGCTTCAAGCTCCGGCCCTTCCTTGAGCTCTCCCTGGCGAACGCGACGCGGGGTGGTGACGGAAATCGATCCGCTGATCTGGCCACCCCGTTGGAGCTGCTCCAGCTGAGCCCTGACCAGATTCACATCCAAGCGGCAGCGGGTGGCGAGGTCGACGGCGTACTGATCCCGAACGAGCGCGTCAGGATGTTCGCTGATCATGCCCATGGCCTGTTCGGCGGCGCGGGCCCTACCCTCGGCCGACCCAAGGTCGGCAGCCGAAAAGACCCGCTCAAGCCGAAACTCCAGGAATGGTCGAGCGTTCTCAACCGCCTGGCGGAGGCGCTCGGGGTCGGTCTGACCCAAATCACCAGGATCTACTCCGGGGGGCAGGTCGGCGACGGCCACATCAAGGCTGTGAGCCCGCTCCCACTCGTAGAAGCGAGCGGCGGCGTTCTGGCCGGCGGCATCGGCGTCGAACGCCAGAACTACTCTGCGGGCGAACCGGCGAAGTAACTTCACGTGGTCGTCGGTCAAGGCGGTGCCACAGGTGGCCACAGCACGGCCCATGTCGGCCTGGAAAAACGCAATCACGTCGGTGTATCCCTCGCAGACCACCACCTCGTCGGCTTCGACCACAGCCGTCTTGGCCCAGTTGAGGCCATAAAGCAAACGGCTTTTGGCGTACACCGATGATTCCGATGAGTTCTTGTACTTGGGACCCTCGGCCCCCGGGAGATTGCGGCCCCCGAAACCAACAGCTTTGTCTTGAGCGTCGAACACCGGAAAGAGCACTCGGCTGCGGAAGGCGTCCTGCTGACGACCTCTCCTGTTGACAAATCCCAGACCGCTGTCGATGAGATCCTGATTGGAAAGCTTCAGAGAGCGGGCCAACCGGTCCCAGTCGTCACCGGCCCAGCCGATCTTGAACCGACGGACGGTTTCGCCATCGAAACCTCGTTGCCGGAGATAGCTGCGGGCCGCTCCTGCATCGGCTGCCGACAACAGCCGATCGTGATACCAATCGACGGCCTCAGCCACCGCCTCCTGAAGTCTGCTACGCCGCCGGCGCGACTCGCCCTCGTTGGAGTCGGTATATCGCAATTGGATGTTGGCCTTGTTGGCCAACCACTCCACAGCGCCAACGAAGTCGAGCTGTTCCTTCTCCCGAATAAAGGTGATGGTGTCGCCACCGACTCCGCAGCCGAAGCAGTAGTACACGCCTTCCTCGGCGTTCACCGAGAATGAAGGCGTCTTCTCGCCATGAAACGGGCACAGCCCGGAGAATCGACGGCCAACCCGCCGTAACTGGGTGTACTGGCTGATGACAGCGACTATGTCGCTTTCATCACGAACCCGAGCCACATCTTCATCGACAATGCCCACTGGGCACCCAAACTAGCCTGCTGCACTGACGTGCTACACCCCAACCCCTGAGTTTCGTCTGCTGGGCTAGAGCACGGACCTCAGAACTTTGTAGGCCTCGGCAAACTCAACCCCAACTTCCTTGCCTCGAAGGCAAGCCAATGCCTCAACCGATTCAGGGGCTCGGATATGGGGCGACGGCCGAGCTTGGGTGACGTATGCGGCCAATGCTCGCTGCTTGTGGTCCAGATAATCGGAAATGTCGACAAACAGCTCAGGGCGAGGGATGTCTTCCCGCCACCACATGATCTTCGGAGACTCGTAGACCAACACGTGCGGCACCAGCCACTTGCCGAACACCGGAGCGATTGGACGCAGAGCAGCCAAGGCGGTGTCGAAGGTCGCCACGTGGTCCTGGTCGTAGTCAGCACCGGATGGGATCAAGACCGCGTCGGGTTCGAAGCCGTTGATTTCCTTCTCGAAACGGTCGACGATGTCACGTTTCGGCACGGTGTCGAGCTTCTCGATCAAGTCTCGATCGCCGTACAGGATGTCCCATTCGAACTTCAGGATCTTCGCCACGTCGGCAATCTCGTCGAGCCGCTGCTGATACGTTGTGCCACCTTCAAGCCCGTAGTGATGAAAGCCGTCCACGGTCATATAGAGCACACGCATCGTGGTGCCCTGGTCGGCCAGGCGCGCCATCAACCCCCCACATCCGAGCGCTTCGTCGTCGGCGTGGGGGGCGATAACCAGAACTCGGTTGAAATCGGAGATGTTCGGCATGAACCGATGGTGCCTGATTAGGCCGCCGTTTGGCGAGCCGCCACGATCGGGCGGTAGTAGTCGATTGTCTCCTGGATGAGATCTCGAAGGTCGACCTGGGGTTTCCAACCAACCGCAGGGGCGTTCACCAGAACCGGGTTCTTCTGGAATGATTCGGCTTCCTCGTAGAGTTCGCCGTGGATCTTCTTCGCGTCGGCGTAGATCACCTCGGAGCTGGAAGCGGTCATCTCCTTGACCATGTCGGCCAGGGCTCGCACGGTGATCTCGTTGTCGGGATTACCGATGTTGTAGATCATCTCACCCGAGGCGATGGCGTCGTCCATGTGTTCCATGATGAACCGCACAAGGTCGGTCACCGAGAGGAAGGCTCGAAGCTGCTCTCCGGTGGCGAACACGGTGATGTCGTCTCCCTGGAGGGCCTGCTGCACAAACGTGGGTACGACGAACCCGCCCATCTCGGACTGACGGGGGCCGGTAACATTGAACGGCCGAATCACAATTCCTCGAAGCCCTCGGTGGCGCGAGTTGGCGACGATGGCTTCGGTGAGGGTCTTGGCGATGGCGTACTCGATCCTGACCGAGTAGTCGACCGGAACCTGGATTGTGTCGGTCTCCGCCAGTTCCCCGGAGCGGCCGTAGACCTCGGCGGACGAGAAGTCCACCATGGGCACGTCGCAACGAATGCACTCCTCCACCACGAGCTGGCAGGCCTGCACGATGTCGTGACCGAGCCTCCCGGCGAATCGAAGAATACCGGCCGGACCCACCAAGGAGGCGGCGTGAACGACTCGTTCGGCGCCGTCGAATCCACCACCTTGGGCAAAGTACTCTTCGACGCTGACTTTCAGTACAGCGCAATGCGGGTTGGTGTCGTACGGCTCGGTTGGGATCACCGAACTCACCATCGAGTCGATTATCACAACTTTGCGACCGGCTTGTAGATAGGCGTCGGCCACAAACGAGCCGATGAAGCCCAAGCCACCCGTCACCACCACTGCTCCCGTGGTATCAACCTCGGCGGGTGTTGTACTCATTGTTGCTCCTCTTGTACTTCTGATCGTCGGTTCTGGTCCCGCTGCATCGCTGATCTAACCCACTTCACAGCTCAACCAAACGGGGCACGCCAACTTGCTCTAAATCGCAGGGAGCTGTCGCCACAACAGTTGATCTGCCCACCGAAGCCTGCATCAGTAAACACCTCTTAGACGGGGCGCAGCACGCGGATCGGAGGTCGTCCAATCGCATGCCGCGTGAACAACCTACAAGAACATTGTGGATATTAAGCCCTAGGTAGGGGGAGGAAACCTTCCTATTTAGGATCAATAACCCATGAACCTGGCAGGCCTAGACGAGTCGCTCGCCGAGCCAATCAGACACGTCGGCTATGGGAAGCCGCACCTGCTCCATCGTGTCTCGTTCCCGAATGGTCACCGCTTTGTCGTCGAGTGAATCGAAGTCGAAGGTGATGCAGTACGGCGTGCCGATCTCATCTTGACGGCGATACCGGCGACCAATCGCTTGTGTCTCGTCGTAGTCGACCATCCAGTTCGGCTGCAGCGTGGCCAGCAGCTCTTTGGCGGGCTCGGTCAATTCGGGTTTCTTCGACAACGGCAGAACGGCGGCCTTGTAAGGGGCGATTCGGTGATGCAACCTCAACACCGTGCGGGTGTCGTCGTTCACCTCTTCCTCGTGATATGCGGCCATGAGGAAGGCCATCATCGTGCGGGTGGCACCGGCTGCGGGTTCTACGACATGAGGCACGTAGCGAGTTCCGCTGGCCTGGTCGAAGTACTCCAGCTTCTGACCGGAGTGTTCGATGTGTTGGTCGAGGTCGAACGATCCCCGCTTGGCAATTCCCTCCAGTTCGTCCCAGCCCCAGGGGAACATGAATTCAACGTCGCTGGTACCGGAGGAATAGTGGCTAAGCTCATCGTCGTCGTGCGGGCGGAGCCGCAGCATCTCCGGATCGATGCCATGGTCCACGTACCACTGGAAACGGGTCTGACACCAGTATTCGTACCACTGATCAGCCTCATCGGGCGGCACGAAGAACTCCATCTCCATCTGTTCGAACTCGCGAGTTCGGAACACAAAGTTTCCGGGGGTGATTTCGTTGCGGAAGCTTTTTCCGATCTGAGCGATACCAAACGGCGGCCGCTTGCGTGACGTGTTGAGCACGTTGGCGAAGTTGATGAACATACCCTGAGCGGTTTCGGGCCTCAGGTACGCAACGGTGCTCGACTCCTCCACCGGACCGGCATGAGTCTTGAACATCAAGTTGAACTGACGGGGCTCGGTGAGTTCACCTCTCGTGCCACAGTTTGGACACTGCTCCGGATCATCCAACTTGTCTTGGCGATGACGGGCGCCGCAATGGCGACAGTCGACCAACGGGTCGGTGAAGTTGGCGAGGTGACCCGACGCCTCCCAGACCGGAGGAGGAGTAAGAATCGAAGCGTCAAGCCCAACAACATCGTGGCGGAGTTGAACCATCGAACGCCACCAGGCTTCCTTGACGTTGCGCAACATCAGCACACCGACCGGACCGTAGTCGTAGGTAGAGCGGAAACCGCCGTAGATTTCGACCGAGGGAAACACGACACCTCTGCGTTTGCAGAGGTTGACGATCTTGTCGAAAAGCGCGGGATCTGGTGCATTCATACCAGGCAGCGTAACCGAGGAATATCGAGGCGGATCGCCCTTTTTCTTGGCCTTGGGCAAAATCTGCCGACTGGTACACCGTGGAGACCCGCCCGTACTTTGGCGACACCGCCAACTCGACTGGAAGCGACCGTCTGCTGCTACGCAGACTCGGCGCAGGCGCCACCGACCTGGGCCTTATCTTGGCCACCGGGTTGATCGTGATCACGGCCGTATACGAACGATTCGCAATAGGTCCCGACGTCAACGGAAACCCTGTCGTATCCCCGCTCGATCAAGGTCGACTGAACGAGATGCGGGGTGTGCTCAGCCGGGCCTACGAGTTCAACGACTTCCTCATCGTCTTTTCGACCACATCAGTACTGGCAGTTGCGGTCGCCGTTGTGATCGCCGCCTTGGTTGTCGGTGTTGTTGTTCCCACGTTAACCAAGGGCCAGTCTGTCGGAAAGATGATCTTCGGCCTCCGGGTTGTCGGCATTGACGGATCTTCTCTCCCTCCAAGCCGTCACCTCATTCGAACTGCTGCCGGCATCGCGGATCTCATGCCGCTGGTGATCCCAGGACTAACGGGATTCGCCTTTGCCGCATCAAATCCATCGCTTCAGCGCATCGGCGACCGTGTGGCCAGCACCGTCGTCGTCGATACCGGCCGCTCCTCTCGCCGACCACCGGTCGCACGGTCAACGAACATCACGGCTCCTCGTCCCGCTCTCGCCGATGCTTTCGCAAGTAACAAGCTAAATCCGAGGCGACAACGGCCCGATCAAGTTGTAGACGGCTCAAGTGTCCCGTCGACACCAACGCAAACCAGTGCAGTACAAACAGGCAAACCTCTCACCGACGCCAGCCGGATTGAGGGCTATGGAGAACTCATTGAAATGAGCGACAACGTTAACGCCGGGCAGCAACAACCGGTGGCCCCTCCAGGGGCTCGACGGGTGCCGGTAGAAGAACGGCCGACCAATCCCTATCCAAAGCCGGCCCGCCGCGAGGCGATGCCGATTGCCGAACAGCCGGCGGAGACACTCGCACCAGGCTTCCCCGCTCCCGAGCCACCGGCTGAGCTGCAGACGACACAGCTGCCACCGGCTGTTGTGGGACCCTTGGCCGCCGACCAAACCAGCCTGGACGATGAGGCCGCGGGAGAGGAAGTTGGGCCCGACGGCTATGACGCCCTTGCGCTGCCGGAGTCGTCACTTTCGGACATGCCGCTCACGAACTCGGCCCTCTTCGAGGCGCTTGGACTCTCGCCCGAAGCGATCGCCCAGCTCGAGTCCGACCTGGCTGAACCCGGGCCTGAGCCACGCCCCGCATACGGTTACGAACAGCCGCCGGTTCAGAACATATCGGCTGAGCCGGCCACCACCGCCGCGCCAGTTGCTCCAGCCGATCACAACGAGGTTCCTGCTGCTCTGCGGGCGCCGACACAACCGACGGAGGTTCCCGAGGCTCTTCGCCCACCGGCTGATCAGCCAGAGGTTCCGGCTGCCTTGCAACCGCGAACCCAGCCTGCCGATGCCGCACCGGAGATCGCCTCGGCGTCACAACCGATCACTGCCGACGACGAATATCGACGCTCAACTCCAACCAACCTCAACCCCCCACCGCCAATGTCCTCATCTGAAGCTCAACGTACCCGCACCGAGCCGGCCCGGAAGTTGCCCGAGCGGATCCACCAGGTAGCACCTGAGCCGGCACCAGTCACCTACGAAGCACCTGCTCCGCAGGCCGCTCCGGAGCCGTTTCCGACGCCGGAAACTCCGCAGCAGCCGGTAACCCAACGTCCGATCCAGCCCATCCAACAAGTCCAGCCCATTCAGCAAGTGCAACCCATTCAGCGAGTGCAACCGATCCAGTCGACGCCCGTTCACCAGGCACCGGTCGAGCCAGTGGCAGTCCAGCAGCCCGATCCGGCCCATCAAAGCCAACAGCATGAGCCTGTGTCACCAGCACAAACACCGGCCGCTTCCCAACCAATGGCAATACATCCTGAACCGATCACAGCTGAACCAGCACCGTCATCAGTTGCAATCGCTTCGGAAAACGTTGCCACCCAGGTTGCGGCGCAACCGCAGCAGCAGGCCTCAGCGCCGGCGGCGGATCAGCGGGCCCCGATCTGGAGCGACGATTGGGAGGCGTGGATCTACTGGGACACCACACTACGTACCTGGTTCCGCCATGATGAGGTGAGCGGCAACTGGGTGCCCATGGACGAAGACTAGGCAGCGGGCGGCCTGACGCGAGGCCTGTCAAGTTGAACCTGGCTAGTTGACCTGGCTAATTAAATTGCTGATAGAGCACCGTTGAGCTCTTCAGCCGCCGTTCCGTGTGTTGCTCGATCAAACGAGACACCAACGTCTCCAACTCCTGAGCCACAGCCACCGGCGTTTCATCGAGCACCTGTCGCACTCGACCGGCCAATACGAGCGAGAAGGCGTGTCGGGCCTCGGCACTCAGTGGCTCACCTGTAGGCGGGCAGTTCCGACAGATCACGCCGCCCTCATGGATCTGGATTCCCACCAGATCCTCGGTGCGGCCGCAGCGAACACACGCGTCGACCAGCGGCTGCACACCTTCCAACGCCAGAAACTTGGCGGCAAAGGCCGGCACCACGAGCTTGTTGCCGTTACGTTCCAGCTCAGCCAGCGCCCCGGTGAGCAGCTTGTAGAGAGCCGGGTTGGATTCGGCTTCCACCACCGTGTTGTCGACCATCTCAAGAACCAGCGAAGCCCGGCCGTAGAGGTCGAGGTCGCTGCGCAACTTAGTGAACGACATCGCCCGCTCGGCCTGGGTGACGATGTCAAGGTTGCGACCCTCATAGAGCTGAAGCTGAACAACGCTTCCCGGCTCCAATCGCGACCCGAACTTGCTTTTCGTTCTTCGAACTCCTTTGGCCACCGCTCGGATCTTGCCCCGGCCTCTCGTGAACAACACGATGATGCGATCGGCCTCCGCGAGCTTGTAGGTGCGAAGCACCACCCCCTCGTCGCGGTAGAGCGCCATCGATCTACTGCTCGACGAGCCCGCCGAATCGGCGATCCCGACGTTGGTACTCGGCCACCGCATCGGCGAGATGCTGACGACGGAAGTCGGGCCACAACGTGTCGGTGAAAACCAGCTCGGCGTAGGCCGACTGCCACAGTAGGAAGTTTGACGTTCGATGCTCACCCGAGGTGCGTACCCACAGATCGACTTCCGGCATCTCGGGGTCGTACAGGTACTTGTCGATCAAAGCCTCGTCGACCGACGACGGGTCGATACCCGATGCCATCATCGCCTGTATGGCATCGACGATCTCAGCTCGCCCACCGTAGTTAAAGGCAATGGTCAGCGTCAGCCGTCGATTGTCCGATGTGAGCTCAGCCGACTCGTTCATCCGCCGAATCAGGCGTTTTGGCACCTTCCAATCCCGGCGGCCGATGAAGCGGATACGAACTCCTTTTTCGTTGAGTTCATCGCGACGGCGCATCAAGAGATTTTCGTTGAACCGCATCAGAAACCGCACTTCGTCGGCCGGTCGACGCCAGTTTTCGGTGGAGAAGGCATAGACCGTCAACCACTCGATGCCGAGCTCCAGCGCACCTTCAACAGCATCCAACAGAGCTTCTTCGCCGGCCGAATGTCCATCGGTTCGCTTCTGGCCCCGACGTTGGGCCCAACGCCCGTTTCCGTCCATCACGCAGGCGACGTGACGGGGGATCCGGTCAGGGTCGAGGCCGCTCAAACTCATGTTGTGAACCGTACCTCTTTTCCTGTGCTGACACTCGTATAGCCGCCGCCTACTCCACGCCTGGATCGGTGGTTGTCGTCGTATCCGCCGGAGCGGTTGTGGTGGAGGTGTCGATCGGCTCGGTGGCTGACGTTGTCTCGACCTCGGTGGTCGTCGTGGAATCGGTCGTTGTTGTTGTCGACGGGTCGGTTGTTGAAGAGGTGGTTGGCCACGTCGTGGGCGGGTGCGTGGTTGACGCCGTCGTGGTCGTGGTCGTGAGTCTTGTGGTTGATGGCCCTGTAGTTGATGGCCTTGTCGTTGATGGCGCGGTCGTGCTGGAGGAGGTGGTGGCCGCGGTTGTGCTGGTAGTGGCTTGACTGGTCGAGGTCGAGGTCGATGACGACGTTGTCGATGATGTTGTTTGTGATGAGGTTGTGGCGTCAGGCTCAGCCGTAGAGCCTGTGGTTGCGATCGTGGTGTTCGGTGATCTGCTTCCGGCCCGACGGGACGTGGAAGTAGTTGTGGTCGAGTCGACGCCGTCATCGACGACCGTGCCGGCGGCCGGTTCGAGGCCATCTTCTCCCAAACGTGGGGAACCAGCAGCTCCGGTCAGCCCGCTGGATGGCCCTTCCGAAGCGTCCGCTGATGGTTGGATCACGGAACCGTCGGCCACCACATCGGGTCGGTCGCCGGACGGACGGGAAACCGGCATCACGCCGGCGGCCACCAGGCCACCCCCGATGACCACCACGGCGGCCGCTGCCATCCCGGCCAGGAACCAACGCCGATCGGCGAGGTCGCGCAACGAATCGACAAATGCCGAGTGCGTTCCGTGATTTCCCGTGAATCGAGAGTGTTGTGGTACCCGCGGTTCCTCCGCAATTTCCCAGGACTGGTGCACCGGCACCTGGTCGAGCCTGGCCAGCTCGGCATCGTCAACGCCGTCGTCATAACTCCAGGCCGGAGCCTGATCAACCCCAGGCTCAAAGCTGAACTTCAACTCTTGGCTCAGCTCAAGAGGCGGAGGCAGCCGGGCCGCTTCGACGAAAATCGGTGCCGTCAGGGTTGGGTTGAAGCCGGATTCGTCGCCGTCACCATCGCGAGGCGGCGCGTGTTGACCATCGGCTGGAGAGTCGGAACCCGCGCCTAAGCTTGGGACTTGGTCGATGTCCGGATCTGGCCGGAAGTCCTCACTATTCATGTATTCCTCCACCGTGCCCCGACCAACATCTCGCCTGCGTCGCCCGGCCGAAGCACCCACCAGTGTACTAAGGATGCACTGGACAACAGGATTCTGAATGAGCAGCATGAAACGTGTCCTCGGTAGTGTCACCGAGCGTCTTCCTGGAGGCGGAGAAACCAGGGACGGACAGTTGTCGATGGCCGAGGCCATCTACGACGCGATCCTGCACGACACCGGGACAGACGGTGAACAAGACGAAACATCCGAGTCGAACGACTCCGACCACCGTTCCGTTGTGATTGTCGAGGCCGGAACCGGCACCGGTAAGTCGCTTGCGTACCTAACCCCGATTCTGGCTGCCGGGCGCAGGGCGGTGGTCGCCACCGCCACGATCGCCCTACAGGGGCAGCTGGTCGAAAAAGACGTTCCCACGGTCGCCAAGGGTCTTGGTCGATCGGTGTCAGCTGCAGTGCTCAAAGGGCGGAGCAACTATTTGTGTAACCAGCAACTCAAGGAGATCCGTCAGGCGTCGCGCACCGAACAACTCGAGCTGCTGGAGGGTCGCGATCCTGATCACGGGTTGAAAAACATTCTGGCTTGGGCCGACGAAACCAAAACCGGTGACCGGGAAGAACTCACCGAAGCGCCACCGGCTGATCTTTGGCGGGCCGTGAGTGTCGGCGGTGACGAGTGTCCCGGCGCGAACCGCTGTCCGTCAGGCCAAGAGTGTTTCTCCGAGGCCGCCCGCCAGGAGGCGATGGCCGCCGACGTGATTGTCACCAACCAGCACTACTACGGTCTCAACATCGCCAGCGGCGGTGCGTTGATCGGCGAACACGATGTTGTGGTGTTCGACGAAGCCCATCAGCTGCCCGACATACTCGGCGCCACCTGCGGTACCGAAATCGGCGGGGGCCGCCTACGGGCCATGGCAAGACGGGTACGTTCCATCCTGACCGACGAAGCCCTCCACGACGGACTGCAGCGCTCGGCCGAGGAATTCGATCGGGTACTCGAGACCCGCACCGGCGAGACGTTTGTGATCGACGCCGACTTCACCAGCATCATCGTCTTGGCCCGGGATCGAGTTGAGCGAGCACTCGCGGCCCTACAGAAGCTCAACCCGACCGAGGGCAGCAATGTGGCGGCCCGGATCGACCGGATCACCCTGGCCACCACAAGGTTGATCAACGACATCGACCTGATCCTCGAATCCAACGACCGTGATGTGCTGTGGGTCGATGGCTCTCCCAAGGCTCCGGTACTGCGACTCACTCCACTCGACCTGGGCGACATGCTGCAGGAGAATCTCTGGTCGGAACGCACCGTGGTAATGACCAGCGCCACGCTGCCCGATGGCTTTGGCCACCAACTCGGCCTCGGATCCGATGCCGAGGTCACCCGGGTCGGCTCGCCCTTCGACTACGAAGAGCTCGGATTGCTCTACTGCCCAACCGACCTGCCGCCACCTCGCAACACCGAATTCCGTAAGGCCGTACAAGACGAACTGATCGGGATGATCAAGGCGGCTGGAGGTCGTACTCTGGCGCTGTTCACCAGCTACTCCGCCATGACCGAGGCCGCGGAACGCCTGCGGGACGAGTTGCCCAATCCCATTCTCGTACAGGGTGAGGCATCGAAGTCGTATCTCATCGACCAGTTCAAGAACGACAACAGCGCAGTACTTGCAGCCACCATGTCGTTCTGGCAAGGCATCGATCTCCCCGGCTCGACCCTCACGTTGGTGGCGATCGATCGCATCCCGTTCCCGCGACCAGACGACCCGGTTCTACAAGCGAGACGAGATCGGGTCGGCGCCGGAGCCTTCCGCCAAATCGATCTACCTCGGGCCCAGACGCTACTCGCTCAGGCCGCCGGACGGTTGATCAGACGTTCCGACGATAAAGGTGTGGTCGCGGTCCTTGACTCCCGCCTGGCCACCAATCGGGGCTACCGGTGGGATCTCATTCACGCGTTACCACCGTTCAAGAGAACCAAGGATCGGGCGGAGGTCTACCAGTTCCTACAGGACCTCAACAAATAGCGGAGTCGATGCGGTCCCCGAGTTAACACGCTGGAAACCTCAGCGAAACAACCGCATCCTACGGTGGGCTTCACACCGCCTCCAGACACATAACTTGGACGGTGCCAGCCAGACGGTGGTGGGACGGGTCCAGCGGCGTGCCCGGCCCCCATCGACCAGATCCACGTCGGCAACGACGGCTTCGTAGAAGGAAAACAGATGCTCAGCTTCAGCGCGCCCAAGCGCAGGCGGTCAACCCCGCACCCAAGAATCCGACCGGCTCACGCGGTCTTCACCGCGGCTGCCGCAACTCTCGTCGTTGTGGTGCTGCTGGCTCAGCCGGCCGCCGCCCAGACAGCTGATACCGCGGGCCAGTTCGACCGGACCACAGGATCCGAGGCGATGAGCATGGTGGTGCTCGACAACATCTTCATCTTCGTCTGCGCTGTCCTTGTTCTTCTCATGCAGGTCGGTTTCGGGCTGGTCGAAGCGGGCCTCACCCGGGCCAAGAGCGCAGCCAACATCATGATGAAAAACATGATGGACGTATGTATCGGCGTGCTGGTGTTCGGCCTCGTCGGCTGGGGAATCGCCTATCCGGGCGATTTCAACGGCATCTTCGGATCGGCCGGGTTCGGCGTGGCCGGCCTGAGCGACATCTTCATCGACATAAGCCCCGGGGCACTGGCCGACGACGGTTTCTATCCCCTGGCGGTGCCGGTCGATTTTCTGTTCCAGGCCGCCTTCGCCGCCACCGCAGCCACGATTGTTTCCGGTGCGGTGGCCGAACGAACGAGGTTCATCGGCTACATCCTCTACTCGATCGCTCTCACCGCCATCGTCTATCCCGTTGTTGTGGGTTGGAAATGGGGCGGGGGCTGGCTCGACGAAATCGGGTTCATCGACTTCGCCGGATCAGGAATCGTGCACATGACCGGCGGATTCGCCGCACTGGTTGCAGCAGCCATCCTCGGCCCTCGCAGCGGCAAATTCGATACCGAGGGGCGGCCCAAGGCCCTGCCCGGCCATAGCCTCCCTCTGGCCATCACCGGAGTACTGATTCTCTTCATCGGCTGGTTCGGCTTCAATTCAGGCTCGCAGCTTCAGGCCGATATGGCCGTGCCGCTGATCGCCGTGTACACCGCCTTTGCCGGCGCCGCCGGCGGCCTAGGGGGCATGTCGATGTCGTGGGTGATGGGCAAGAAGCCCGACGTGTCGATGGCCGGTAACGGCATCCTGGCCGGTCTCGTGGCCATTTGCTCGGGGATCGGCGAGTTCAGCTGGTTCGGCACGCTGCTCACCGGGTTGATCGCCGGCTGTCTTGTGGTGATTTCGGTACTCATGGTCGAACGGCGGGGAATCGATGACCCCGTCGGTGCCTTTTCGGTCCACGGTGTATGCGGATTCTGGGGCCTTCTGGCTACCGGCCTTTTCGCCACCACCTCGCCGGTCAACGGTGCCGGCGAATCCGCCGGCCTGCTGTACGGCGGCGGAATCGGGCTGCTCCTTGATCAGCTCATCGGCGGGATCGCCATCGCTGCATTCGTCGTATCCGTAAGCGCCGCTCTTTTCAGCGGGCTCCGAGCCGCCGACCTGTTCCGGGTTGACGCCGACGAGGAAGCCATGGGCCTCGACCTCTGTGAACACGGAAGCCCGGGTTACGGCCCCGAGCTGCTGAGCACGGTTTGAGTCGGGGTACGTGAACCCCCGGTCCGAGATACGCCAAACCACAGAACGCAGGAGAACAATCGTGAAATTGATAACCGCAGTGATCAAACCCCATCGGCTAGATGACGTGAAGGAGGCGTTGTCCGATGTCGGTGTCGGCGCCATGACCGTGTCCGAGGTCAAGGGGTTCGGTCGACAGGGAGGTCGCACCGAAACCTATCGCGGCGCCGAATACCGAATCGACTTCGTGCCCAAGATCAAAGTGGAGATCGTGGCCGAGACCACTCAGGTCACCACCATTATCGACGCCATCCGGTCGGGCGCTCAAAGCGGCAAGATCGGAGACGGCAAGATTTGGGTCAGTGACGTTGATTCGGTCGTCCGAATTCGCACCGGTGATACCGGAGCGGCGGCGATCTAGAAGCCGGCGATGGCGATCTGAGACAGCCCTGAAGCTAGGCCCGGTGAATGTCACCCTCGGTGTCTTTGAGCGCCGACATCGGTCGCCCCGAGCGAAGGGCGATGATTTCCGAACAGATGGATATCGCCGTTTCCTCCGGAGTGCGAGCCCCCAGATCGAGTCCGATCGGGGCTCGCACCCGGTCGAGTTCGGCTTGAGACACACCTTCGTTGAGAAGGCGTTGGTTCCGATCTTCCGTGGTGCGACGAGACCCCATGGCCCCGATGTAGCCGGCCTCCGTTGCCAGAGCCCCGATCACGGCCGGAACGTCGAATTTCGGATCGTGGGTCAGCACACAAACGGCATCGCGCCGCCCCAGCTCGGCACCTATCTTTTCCAGTAGTCGATGGGGCCAATCAACCACAACCTCGTCGGCGTAAGGAAAGCGTTGAGTGGTGGCGAACACCGGGCGGGCGTCGCAGACGGTGACCCGGTAACCGAGCACCTTGGCAACCCGGGTGAGCGCGGCGGTGAAGTCGACGGCTCCGAAGATCAACATCCGCGGCGGTGGAGCAAACGATTCGATGAACACCGAGACGTCGTCTTGGCGGGCCTCACCCCGGGGCCCGTAATGGCGAACCCCGGTGGTTCCGGCCGACAGCTCTCCAAGGGCGTCGCGGATCACGACCCGATCGAGGTCGGTGTTGCCAAGACTTCCTTGAGGGTCGTTGCCAGGCTTGATCAGGATCTTCGCCCCGATCGACACCGGATCTTCCGGCCCGAGCGACTCACCTACGGCCACCACAGTGGCCAGGGCCACCGGTTCTTCGCTCTGAATAGCCTCCCGCAGTTGGGGGAACAAGCTGTCGGTCATCGGCTACCAGTCGAGGGGTTCAAGGAAAAGGTGGATGGTGCCTCCGCAGGTCAACCCGACGGCGAATGCCTCATCGTCGGAATAGCCGAACGTCACGATCTTTCGGGAGTTGTCGGCCAGACACTGCAGCGACTCGGTTACGACGGCGCCCTCCACACAGCCACCGGAAACCGAACCGGCGACCTCACCGTCTTCGGTGACCGCCATAGCTGCTCCGGGCAGGCGGGGGCCGGATCCGTCGACGTCGACAACGCGGGCCAGAGCCACTCGTTTGCCTTGACGGCGCCAACGTTCCAGATCGCCGAGAATTTCTTTCATGGTCTCACGTTACCGAACTACGGCGCACGCGACCTAACGGTGGTGGCGGGTCACGAGATTCCCGCGGCCTCCAACGAACGCCGCGTGAGCACGCGGGCCAGGTGATTTCGATAGTCCACCGTGGCGTTCAGATCGCTGGAGGGCTCCATGCCCTCGGCTGCGACGGCGGCCGCATCAGCAGCCGTTGCCCCACCGCCCAGTGCCTGCTCGGTTGCCGCCGACCGAATTGGTGTCGGATGCATATTGACCAGAGCCACACGAGCTCCGTTGCCATCACCGGTTCGCTGGGTGGACACGCCGACGATCGCCCAATCCTGAGCCCGACGGTTAAACTTCTGGAAGTTCCATCCCAACCCGGTGTGTTTCGGAATCCGGACTTCGGTGATCATCTCGGTTGGATCAAGGCTGCTTTCCAGGAAACCGGCGAACAGCTCACCGGCGGGAATCACCCGTTCGGTGCCATCGGCCTTGCGGGCCACAACCGATCCGTCCAAGGCGAGGAGCACCGAAGGATGGTCGGCGGCGGCGTCGGCGTGAGCCAAGGAACCGCCGATCGTGCCACGATGGCGGACCTGAGGATCACCGACGTGCCCAGTAGCGTGGGCCAGCAATGGAGCGTGTTCCTTGACCAACTCGCTTGTTTCGACGTCGCGGTGCCGAGTGAGGGCGCCAATGGCGAGATGGTCGCCGGCGTCGTTGACGTAGGAGAGATCACTGAGCCGGCCGATGTCGACGATCACCGAGGGGTAGGCCAGGCGGAGCTTCATCATCGGTAGCAGTGAATGACCGCCGGCCATGAGCTTCGCTTCATCACCGTGCTCGGCCAGTGCGGCGAGGGCGGCGTCGGCCGAATCGGCCCGGACGTAGTCGAAAGCTACTGGGATCATTGGTCACCCCCGGCGGCGCTGAGAACGGCTTTGACGATGTTGTGGTAGCCGGTGCAGCGACAGAGGTTGCCTTCCAGCCCTTCCCGCACATCGGACTCGGTGGGGTTGGGATTCTCATCGATCAGTGAGACCGAGGCCATCACCATGCCGGGCGTGCAGTAGCCGCACTGGAGGGCGTGGCAGTTCATGAATGCCTCCTGCATCGGATGCATACCGTCGGGTCCAGCCAGGCCTTCGATCGTGGTGATCTGCTGTCCGTCGGCCTGAACGGCCAAGACGGTGCACGATTTGACGGCCTCGCCGTTCAGATGCACGGTGCATGCTCCACACGACGACGTGTCGCAACCGATGTTGGTGCCGGTGAGGCCGGCCGCATCGCGGATGAAGTGAACCAGAAGCGTTCGTGGCTCCACATCATGGGTTTGCTTGGCGCCGTTGATCTCAACGGATATCTCCACAGAGTCCCCTTTCAAAAACCTACCAGAGCGATTCTTGCACAAATAGCGGGCTGACACCGCAATCGCCAACCTTCGTTCCCGCTAATCCCTTTGGATGGGATGATTGTTCGCGACAAACTCGATCCATTGCCCGTCAGGACTAAACGTGACTACTTCCAGCAATCCACGATCGACCGGTCCCGATGGCGACAGGGACGAGGGCGCCGCCTACGGTGAGAAGCTGATCCCCGAGTGGCGGGTCAACGCCGACGACCAGGTCTTTCTGGCCGGAATGGCCGTCGTCGCGGCAATGCTCTTGGCGTTTGGCTGGAGCATTTGGCGCGGTGGCGACGACGATTTGGCCTCGGTGGCATCCACTGTCGTAGAGGCGATCAGCGATGTCGATGATGATGTCGACGGCGATGCCGCCATCGACCCGTCCGATGGCGTTGTTCCGGTTCCGGTAGAAGCCGACGACACCGATGAAACCGCCACAGAATCGACCACGACAACCGAGACCACGACAACCACAACTCCGGCACCGGTGATCGGCGAAGTACAAGCCGCCGTGAGTCCGTTCCCCGGTTCCATCACCGGCATCAACGACGGCGCAACGGCTGTCCTGACCGGATTCGTGGCCAACCAAGCCGAAAGCGACGAGGCCGAAGCAGCAGCGGCGGCCGTCGAAGGCATCGAGGCGGTTGACAACCAGCTGGTCATCCTTGAGCCCGAGGTGCTGTCCGCCCTTCAATCCGCCGGTGTCACCGGTGGGGCTGCCAGTGGCGTTGGTACCGAGATCACCGTGAGCGGAACGATCGACACCGAAGACGATCGTCAACCAACGCTGGCGGCGGCTGCCGCCGTGACCGGCGTGACGAACGTGATCGACAATAGCCTCGAAGTCAGCGTCACCGCCGATCTGAACCTCCTCCCCCAGGTTCAGTTTGCAACCAACTCAGCTGAGATCCTGGCCGTGAGTTTCAGCGACCTCGACGAGGCCGCAGCGCTGCTGAGCACCGCTGATTCCGACACCCGTATCGAGGTTCAGGGCTATACCGACGTCCGAGGCGACGAGCAGGCGAATCTCGAGCTGAGCCAAGCCCGAGCCGACTCCGTACGCCAGTACCTCGTCGACGCCGGCGTTGATGAAGCGATTCTGACCGCCACCGGCTATGGCGAAACCACGCAGTTTGCCGAGGGCGACACCGCCGAGGCATATCAGGCCAACCGCCTGGTCCGCTTCCAGCAGGTGGGATAGGGAATGGTGAGGCGAACGTCCGAACCACCACGAAATTGCGCCGATCATCAGTTGACGGCGTCGAAGGTAGCTGTTAAAAACTTGAGCGATCTGCAGTTCGGACCGGACCTATCCTTCACCCGGGGTAAGGCCCATGGCAGGTCAAACGATCTACACTTGCTGTTACAACCAGTGTGCGAATAATTCGTTGACGGGGTGGCCTACGTGCCGTCCTGTCCTGCCCAGAAATGGGTAGAGGTCGCCGCCCGACCTTCCCTCCCGGGCGGTGAGGCTGGCGGTCGGGGCAACCCGGCCGCCAGCATTGCTTTTACGGCAGCGATTTTCGAGCGGCCTAGGGCTGATCTCGGGCCTCGGGGAGGATTCGGTAGCTCTCCTCTTCCGGAAAGACCAGATCGAAGTCTTGGCGAGCCCGTCGTTCGATTTCAGCGTCGGTTTGCAAACGAACAAGCTTCTGCTCCAGATCACTCACCTCGGCCTCAATGCGCGCCATCTCCTCGCGGGCCTCATCCATCTTGCGCTGCTGACCGAGCCAAGTGCGCACCGGCACGACGGCCAGGCCGACCAGAACAGCAGCGGCCAGGCAACTGACCAGGGCCACGGGGGCCATTTCTCTCGTGCGTTCAACCGACGATGGTCGGGCCGCCTTGCGTCGAGACCCGGTGCGCTTTGTTCCAGACGCCCGGCTTCGAGACCGAGACGCCGCTCGACCTCTGACCGGCTTCTCTTCACGTCGACCTGCCATCAGCCCGCCTCCTTTGCGCCAAGCTGGGTCTTTCCGGCATAGCGGGCGGAGTCGCCAAGGTCGTGTTCGATCCTCAGCAGCTGGTTGTATTTGGCCACTCGATCGCTTCGAGCCGGGGCGCCGGTTTTGATCTGCCCGCAGTTTGTCGCAACGGCAAGATCGCTGATCGTGGTGTCTTCGGTCTCTCCTGAGCGATGGCTCATGACCGCGGTGTAGCCGTTGCTGTCGGCCATCCGTACCGCTTCGAGCGTCTCGGTCAACGAGCCGATCTGGTTGACTTTGACGAGGATGGAGTTGGCGGTTCCCGACTGGATGCCCCGGTTTAGTCGCTCGGTGTTGGTTACGAACAAATCGTCGCCGACAAGCTGGCAGTGATCACCAATCGACTCCGTCAACTGCTTCCAGCCGTCCCAGTCCTCTTCATCCATACCGTCCTCGATTGAGACGATCGGATAACGCTCCACCAACCCCGACAGCTCCTCGACCATCGCCGCCGAACTCAGCACCCTGCCCTCGCCCTCGAGGTGGTATTGGCCGTCTCGGTAGAACTCGGTGGAGGCGACGTCCATGGTTAGGGCGATTTCGTCTCCGGGTGTCCGCCCGGCCAGCTCAATGGCTTCGACGAGGAGGGTCAATGCGTCTTCGTTTGAGGCCAGATTGGGGGCGAAACCGCCCTCGTCACCGATCGCCGTGGCCAGCCCTCGCTCGCCCAGCACCTTCTTCAGCGCATGATAGGTTTCCACTCCCCAGCGGAGGCCTTCGCTGAACGACGCCGCGCCGATAGGCATGATCATGAACTCTTGGAAATCGACGTTGTTGTCGGCGTGTTCGCCACCGTTCAACACGTTCATCATCGGCACGGGCAACACATGGGCGTTGACGCCACCGACATATCGGTACAGCGGGAGCACAAGGTCATCGGCGGCGGCCTTGGCCACGGCCAAGCTCACGCCGAGAACGGCGTTGGCTCCAAGATTTGCCTTGTTGGGAGTGCCATCCAGATCGAGCAACATCTGGTCGATGCCGCGCTGGTTCACGGCGTCGAGGCCGATCAATGCCTCGGCGATCGTCGTATTGACGTTGTGAACGGCATTGGCAACGCCCTTGCCCAAGTACCGGTCGCCGCCGTCGCGCAGCTCCACAGCCTCAAACTGACCGGTTGACGCACCAGATGGCACCAGAGCGCGGCCGCTGGCTCCCGAATCCAACACAACCTCGACTTCAACGGTGGGATTGCCTCGAGAGTCCAAAACCTCGCGAGCCAGGACATCATGAATAACACTCACGCTTTGCGTTCCTCCTACCGCCCGCAGTGGCGATGTTAGCAGCTGTCGACCGAAAACAAATGGAACCCGGTCAAGGGTGAAGCCTGTAAGCATGTCGAACGCGCTTCGCCGAGACAACACCGATGTCATCTTTGCGCTAACTCGCCCTCTGCCGACCGCCAGGCAGTATCATCGGCAAGAAGGTTGCACCCGAATTTTGCGGCGAAAAGGTACAGGTAGGGCGAGAATCGTCCGTCGCATCACCCTTTCCAAGCGTTGGCGGGCTGTCAACCTACGTCATTGATCGATGTCTAGGCGGCATCACCGACTCGAACAGCCCGGCTTTGTCAAGTTAACAATGGCGGCCACAACATTGGCCGACCAACGGTTCGACAAGCAGAAAGTTCGATCGCGAAGCCGCCACGAGTCATACTCTGACTACCGCACGTAAAACACCGCACCTAGAAGAAAGTCCGACCTACCCCGAACGTCCCATGTCCAAGACCTTCGCTCTCGACGGCTTCGAGCCGATCAAACGAATTGGTGGCGGCGGCTTCGGTGACGTTTGGCTTACTCGGCAGACCAACGTCGACCGAGAGGTCGCCGTAAAGGTCGGGCACGCGCCGATTCAAGACGAGATCATCCGCCTTCGCTTTGAGCGGGAATGTAAGGCCCTGGGTCGCCTCTCCGGCCACCCGAACATCGTCGACGTGTTCACCGCCGGCTCCTTGACCGACGGCCGTCCCTATCTCGTACTCGAGTACATCGACGGCGGCACGTTGTGGCAACGGCTGAAGCGGGCACCGCTCACCGAACCGGAACTGATCTCGGTCGGTGAACAGCTAGCTGGAGCGCTGGCCGAAGCCCACGGCTCGGGAGTACTTCACCGCGATCTCAAACCCGAGAACATCCTTATGCGATCCAACGGTGACGCCGTACTCGGCGACTTTGGCATCGCCCGCCTTCAAGACGGTGTTAACACCACCTCGGCGGCCATCACGGCCAGTGTGGCCTACGCCGCTCCGGAGGTCCTGGGAGGTACGAAAGCATCGGCGGCCAGCGATCTGTACGGCATAGGAGTCTGCCTGCTCGCCGCCATTCTGCGGTCGGTCCCCTTTGTCGACAAGAGCGATAAGTCGATCCACCCCATCATCAATCGGGTGATGACCGACGAACCGCCCGACCTCCGCAACCACGGCATTAGTGAAGATCTCGCCAAGGTGGTGGAGTCGCTGCTCCACAAGGATCCGAATCGGCGCCCCGAATCGGCCACCGAAGTGCAAAACATGTTCCAAAGCCTGCGGACTCGGCCTTGGCACGATCCCACGAATTTGGTCGACCCACCTCGTTTCCCGGAAACACCGGGATCTTCAAGCGGCCAAACCCGTAGCGGCACCGCACCGGCCTTCGGTGGAATGGTTCCCAACATGCCCAAGAACGCCCCGATGACTCCAGCGGCAGGATCATCCGGTAAAGACTCCAGCCCGGCGGATCCGTGGCCCGCCACGTCGCAGCCGGCTGCCGATTTGGGCGGCGACGGAGACCGATCAGCCGGTCCCGGTCGTGGTCGCTCCGACCGCGGCAAGGGAAGCCGCTTCGGTTCATCAGCAGACAGCCCGGCATCGGTACCGCTTCGAGAGCAGGCCCTCCAGCCGGCGGCGGTATCTCTCACACCGTCCGGCGATTCCTCAACCAATGTGCGGGCTTTCGCTATTGCCTATATCGCAACGTTGGCCGTCGGCGCGCTGATCATCTACCTGCTGGCCCAACTTCTGGGCTGACGGCCCGTCGGCCTGTCGGGTCAAACAGGATTTCTAGCCGACGACCCAGTGAGAGTCCGGCTCACCACTTGTTTCGAGAGCCCGTACTTGGGATTCGAGCCGGTCGATCGCTCTCCGGAGGGCCAGCTCTGGATCCAGATTGTTTCTGCGGGCCAACTCGACGGCAGCAAGCAACAGTGCGCCCAGTTCGTCCGCATCCACGGAGTGGCGGCTCAGCCGCTGTAGATCGGGCCCCGGATCCGCCGGCCCGAACCTCGACGTTGTCCGTTTGACGATTTTGGCCGATCGGGCCAGAGCCGGCATCGATCTTGGGATGCCGTCGAGCACGGACGACCTTTGACCGTCCTGATTCTTCAGCCGTTCCCATTGCTTCTCATCGTGCGGTTCGAATTCCTGACCTGAGGCAGGGCTGGTGAACAGCGTTGGACTGTCGGTGCCGAACACGTGAGGGTGGCGAACAATCATCTTGTCAATGAGGGTCTGGGCCACATTGCTGATGTCAAACTGGCCGGCCTCGGCCGCCAGCCGGGCGTGAAAAAGGATCTGGAACAGTAGGTCGCCCAGTTCGGATTCCAGCTCGGCATAGGCGTCGATCAGCTCGCCTTCAACCTTCTCGACAGCGGTATCATCCATCGGCCCGCCATCGTCGATCGAGCCGGCGTCTCCCTCCAACTCGGCCACTCGATCCAGGGCGTCCAAAACCTCGTAGGCCTCCTCCACCAGGAATCGCCGAAGAGAGCCATGCGTCTGCGACCGATCCCAGGGGCACTCGTTCCGTAGCCGTCGCATCAACTCCACGCTGCCTACGAGCGATCCGGCAATAGGGGCGTCGTGGCGCGGTAGGAAAAGCGAGGTCAGATGGTCAGCGTCGACCGACCGGTCCAGGTCACCCAGACGGACCTCGGAAATGTGTTCCTCATCGGTGCCAAGCCGCTGTAACACCA
The DNA here is from genome assembly GCA_965216355.1 of Acidimicrobiales bacterium. Taxonomy (GTDB): domain Bacteria; phylum Actinomycetota; class Acidimicrobiia; order Acidimicrobiales; family SZUA-35; genus JAHELU01. Next base: position 2,601,869 of record CBDCFR010000013.1, on the reverse strand, counting down.
CGATGGCCAGATCATCGTCGTGTCCGCTGTCGACCAGAGCCTGCTTGATGTCGGACAAGACCCATTCGGCATGGGCGTGAGCGACCAGAAGCGGGCCGCGCTCCCCCGCCGCCTCGACGGCGAACCGATGACCATCGATCAGTCGAACTCCTTCGTCGACGGGATCGATCCGCAGTGACGCCCACACTTCGTCGAGAAAGGAGATCGCCGGCAACAGCCGGGTCTCCACCTCGGATCGAGACACGAGAAACTGAACCGAGCGTTCAAGGATCAGCGGTGATCCGGGCACGCAGTAAACGGCGGAGCCGGTGCTGAGTGCTCCGTCGACCACACGATCGGCGATCTCCCGGTAGACGTCGGCAAAAGAATCGGCCCGCTCATAGATGTCGTCGAACGAAGTGGCGCCCGACGCCAGATCCGCCGAGGGATGGTGGCGCGTCCGAAGGAAAACGGTTTCGGCCGCGCCCAACAGCTTGGCGGTTTGGGCTGTTACGAGGTCGGCCGAGCCTGGTCCCAGTCCGCAAATCGTGACCAGGGGATGCCGAGTCGGGGGCACCTCGTCGGACACGGGGCCTATTCGCTGGAGGTTGGAACGATGCTCAGACCATTCGGATCCCACGAACCGAGACGAGGATCGACATCGACCGAGACGGAGCCGAGCGCGTTACGCACGTAGTCGTTCAGAACCTGGGTGGGGTCCAGCACCGTTTCCTCGTAGCGCTCCACCACCAGCACGTGCCATCCAAACTGGGTCTGTACTGGTCCGACAAACTCGCCGAGCTCGGCAGTGTCGACGGCGGTAGCGAACTCCGGCACATAGCCCGAGCTCGCGGCGCAACCAAGATCGCCGCCATTGGGACCCGACGGGCCGGTCGAGTACTCGGTGGCCAAGGTGGCGAAGTCGCCGCCGTCGGCCAGCAGATCAAGGACCTCTTGAGCTGTGGCCTCGTCGTCCAGCAGGATGTGGCGAACGCAGGGAACCTCGGCGTTCAGTGCACCGCTGGCCTCAAGAGCAGTTGAGATTCCGGCTTGGCTGGCCTGAAGATTGACCAGGAACGGGAGGTACGGCACCTGCTCGTAGATCGCGTTGGCCGAACCAACCGGATCACCGTCAGCCGGGTACCAGCTCTGCATGATTCCCATCAGATTGTCGCGGGCGGCCTGAACGTCGGCATCGTCAATGGTGCCGTTGAGATTGGCCAGTTCGTAGTCGAACACCTCACCGACGAGAACCTCGTTGACAACACCGTTGTAGAAACCGGGGGGAACAACCCCGCCAAAAGCAAGAGAAACGAACTCTTCGTTCTCCCAGGTGGGAATGATCACGTCGTTTACCTGGCCGTGAGTGATCTCACGGACCTCGTCGCCGAAATCGATGGTGAAGGCAATGTCGGACGCCGGCGCAGTTGTGGGCGGCGGCGTCGGTTCAACCGGCTGGGACGTCGGTGTGGTAGCGGCCTCGTCGGCCTCCTCGCCGGACGATTCCTCTTGAGCCGATGGCACGGTGGACGTCTCCTCGGCCAGCGTCTCATCGGACGCGGTGCGGGAGACTCCGCACGAGGCACCAATGAGAATGAATCCGAGAAGAGCGGCTACTACGAATCTGGGAATCCGGCGAAATCTCATCACCTCAGCAGGCTAACAACGGGAAAACCGTTCCCACCGGCTCGACACTGAAGTGTGATCTATCGCAACCCCCGCTGAACTTTGTGATGTTTGCGCCCCTCAAAGGGGACGCAGCACGCACAAAGTTCAGCGGCGGCGAGTGAGCTGGTTCAGCTCACGCTCCAAGTTGCGCCCGACCGGAGGAGATCCTTGAGGTCGCCGGGACCATTTTGCTCGTTGGCCTGGAGAAGCTGATGGTTCACGGCCTCGCCATATTCGGGAGCCGACACGGCTCGGAATACACCGAACGGCGTTGGCGTGTTGTTGTCGGATGCCAGAAGCGACAGGGCAAAGGCCTGGGTGGGATTCGGGTTGGCCTCATTGTGAACAATCAGTTCCGATTCGTCGACATCGGCCACATCGACCGCCACCGCCGAGCCGTCGCGCATCACGATGCCCCGCTGGTTTTCCGCTCCAAATCGGATCGGTTCGCCGTGAACGAGATCGATCATCATTTCGGCCCGGGCGTCGCGTTTGGTGATGTTGGCGAACGCTCCGTCGTTGAACACGTTGCAGTTCTGGTAGATCTCCACCACCGAAGCGCCGTTGTGCTCGTGAGCCCGTCGGAACACTTCAATCATGTGTTTCCGGTCGAGGTCATGAGTGCGGGCCACGAATGTGGCGTTGGCGCCCAGAGCGAGGCTAATCGGGTTGAAGGGCGGATCGATCGAACCCATCGGGGTGGACTTCGTGACCTTGCCGACTTCGCTGGTGGGCGAGTACTGGCCCTTGGTGAGACCGTAAATCTGGTTGTTGAACAACAGAATGGTCAGGTTGATATTGCGGCGAAGAGCGTGGATCAGGTGATTACCACCGATCGACAACATGTCACCGTCGCCACCCACCACCCACACATTCAAATCCGGACGAGCCACTGCCAAGCCGGTGGCGATGGCCGGCGAACGACCGTGGATTGTGTGCATGCCGTAGGTCGACATGTAGTACGGGAACCGAGCGGCACAGCCGATCCCGGAGATGAACACGGTGTCTTCCCGCTTGACGTCGAGCTCGGTGTGAAGGAACTGGACGGCGGCCAGGATGCCGTAGTCGCCGCAGCCTGGGCACCAGCGGACTTCCTGATCGGATGTCCAATGACCTCGTTTGGTGGGATCAAGTTGCACGTCGGTCATTGGCTGATTCCTTCCCGGATGGCTTCGATGATTTCGGCCCCGGTGAACGGAGACCCCATGACTTTGTTGATCGGCTTGGCGTCGACCAGGAACTCGGCTCGGATAATCTTCACCAGCTGACCCCGGTTGAGTTCTGGCACGAAGATGTGTTCACGGTTGGCGAGCACGTCTCCGAGATTCGACGGGAACGGGTGGATATGCGTGAGGTGAACATGGTCTACCTGGGTTCCCGAGTTGCGCATCCGCTCCACCGCCGATGTGATCGAACCACGGGTCGATCCCCACCCGACAATCAGGATCGGCGCATCGCCCGGTCCGTCGACCTCGGCGGCGGGTATGTCCTTGGCGATCCCGTTGATCTTGGCTTCCCGCAGGTCGGTCATGAGACTGTGGTTGGCCGGATCGTAGTTGACGTTGCCGGTGACGTCCTGCTTCTCGAGACCACCCAAGCGGTGTTCAAGGCCGGGCGTACCGGGAATGGCCCACGGCCGAGCCAGCGTGTCCTCGTCTCGAAGGTAGGGAAGAAAGACCGGATTGCCTTCGGCGTCGACACCGTTGCTCTCGGTGGCGAAGGAGGTGCTGATGTCGGGCAGCGTGTCGACATCGGGGATCAACCACGGCTCGGAACCGTTGGCCAGATACCCGTCGGTGAGCAAGATCACCGGAGTGCGGTACTTGATCGCCAAGCGGGAGGCTTCGATGGCGGCGAAGAAACAATCGGCCGGAGTGGATGCAGCCACCACCGGCATCGGGGCTTCCCCGTGACGGCCGTACATGGCCATCATCAGGTCGCTGGCTTCGGTCTTGGTGGGCAGGCCGGTTGAAGGGCCACCTCGTTGCACGTCGATGATCACGAGCGGGAGTTCGGTACTGACGGCCAAGCCGATCGTTTCGCCCTTAAGCGCAACACCGGGGCCCGAGGTGGTGGTGAAGGCCAGGCTCCCGCCGAAGGCCGCCCCCAGGGCCGAACCGACACCGGCGATCTCATCCTCGGCTTGGAACGTGCGAACGCCGAAGTTCTTGTGACGGCTCAGCTCATGGAGGATGTCGGATGCCGGCGTGATCGGGTAACTGCCGAGGAACACCGGCAACTTGGCCAGCTGGCCGGCGGCGACCATGCCCCAAGCGGTTGCGACGTTGCCGGTGATATTGGTGTACTCACCGGGCTTTTGCGGGGCGGCTGCCACCTTGAACTGCGAGCCGAACATTTCGGCCGTCTCGCCAAAGGCGTGGCCGGCCTTGAACGCTGCCGTGTTGGCTGCGGCCACGGTTGGCAGTTTGCCGAACTTGGCTTCGATCCAATCGAGCGTCGGCTCGGTGGGGCGAGAGTACATCCAGCTCACGAGACCGAGAGCAAAGAAGTTCTTTGACCGTTCGGCGTCGCGCTTCTTGACTTCGAGATCCGAGGTGGCGTCGAGGGTCATCTTCGTCATGTTGACCCGATGCAGCACATACCCCTCAAGTGAGCCGTCTTCGCGAGGGTCGGCCTCGTAGCCGGCCTTCTCCAGATTACGTTCATCGAACGCATCGTCATTGAGAATGATGGTGCCGCCAGAGCGGAGCCGATCGAGCTGGCTGCGAAGGGCGGCCGGGTTCATCGCCACCAGAACGTCAGGGGCATCTCCGGGGGTATGTATGTCGTGATCGGAGATGTGCACCTGGAACGCCGAGACGCCGGCCAAGGTGCCCTGAGGGGCCCTGATCTCAGCCGGGAACTCCGGCAGAGTTGCCAAGTCGTTGCCGACCGCGGCGCTTACCGAGGTGAATCGATCTCCGGTCAGCTGCATGCCGTCGCCGGAGTCGCCGGCGAAGCGAATAACTACACGATCGAGGGAGTTGTTGTCTTCAACTCGATCAGCTGTGTCTGTCACGTGGACCCCTATGTTCACGGGGCCGCCGGGTGCATATTTCGGATTCTCGACTAAATGCGCATGTCATCGTTGACCGCGACCCCTCGTACGGTTCGCTAACAACCGTACCGGCGTTTTTTCGCATAGCGGCAGACCCCAGGCAGTTCTCCCAGGCCCGCCGGGCTTCAACAAATTTGGTCGCCGTCGGCTACGTTGACGGGCTATGGCCCGTACCCCGTATCTCAACGCTCGCCTCCAAGGATTCGGTACCACCATCTTTGCCGAGATGTCGGCCCTGGCGGTCAAGACCAACGCCCTCAATCTCGGTCAGGGTTTCCCCGATACCGACGGCCCGGCCGAAGTCTCGCAGGCCGCCATCGCCGCCATCACCGACGGGGTGAACCAGTATCCGCCCGGGCCGGGAACGGCGGATCTGCGGGCCGCCATCGCCGAACATCAAGACCGTTTCTGGTCGATGACGGTCCAACCGGCCGACGAAGTCCTGGTCACCGCCGGGGCCACCGAGGCGATAGCCGCCACGATGCTTGGTTTGTGTGAGCTGGGTGATGAGGTGATCGTCTTCGACCCAACCTACGACTCCTATGCCGCGTCCATCAGCATGGCCGGGGCCAAGCTGGTGCCGGTCTTGCTCGAACCCGACGCCACAGGACGATTCCGCTTCGACGAGAACCGCTTGCGGGCGGCATTTTCCGACAAGACCCGCTTGATCCTCCTCAACACACCGCACAACCCGACCGGCAAGGTGTTCACTCCCGACGAGCTCGAGTTGATCGCCGAACTGTGCCGGCGCCACGATGTCATCGCCGTCACCGATGAGGTGTACGAACACCTGGTCTTCGACGGTCAACATCAGCCGTTGGCCACCTTGGACGGAATGGCCGACCGCACCATCACGATTTCCTCGGGGGGCAAGTCCTTTTCCTTCACCGGCTGGAAGATCGGATGGGCCTGTGGATCCGCCGAGTTGATCGCCGCCGTCCGTACCGCCAAACAGTTCCTGACGTTCGTCAACGGCGCCCCGTTCCAGCCGGCGATCGCCGTCGGGCTTCGGCTGGGCGACGACTACTTCGACGATTTCGTCGCCACGATGCAGCATAAACGTGACCTGCTCGGCTCGTTGCTCAACCAGGCTGGGTTCCGCGTGTTTCAGCCGGAAGGCACCTACTTCACCACCGTGGACATCGGTGGTCTCGGCTTCCACGACGGCATCGACTTCTGCCTGTCCCTGCCGGAGAAGACCGGCGTGGTGGCGGTACCGAGCCAGGTCTTCTATCAGACACCTCAGGCCGGCTCATCGCTCGTTCGATTTTGTTTCGCCAAGAAGGACGAGGTCCTGGATGAGGCGGGCCGACGGCTGATCGACGCCTTCGCCTCCTGACCGGAAACCGGAACCCCGAAAACGGCGATGACGCCGGGCAGAGCCCGACGCCATCGGTCGTAAACATGAAACGCCGCAAGCAGCGTCTGATTACCGTCTAATTAGACCGTGTGATTAGAGAGCCGGGATACGAAGAACCTGGCCGACGTAGATAAGGTCGGGGTCCTTCAGCATCGGACGGTTGGCCTCGAAGATCACCGGATACTTGCTGGCGTCGCCGTAACGCTCCTTGGCGATACCGCTCAGCGTGTCGCCGGCGACGACGACGTGCAGGTCGGCTTCATCGCTGTCTTGAGCGACGACGATGTTGTCTTGAACCTGACCGACGTCGGCCACGTTGCCTACCGCGAGGATGACCTTTTCCCGGACATCCTGAGTGGCGACGTTGCCGTCGATCGTGGCCAAGCCGTCGTGGTACCGAATATCGAGGTTGTCGATTTCGAAACCGAGCTGCCTGACGTAGCGCTCGAGGCCCATGGCCTTCTTGGACTCGTCGAGCCGCTTCTGGGAAGCGGCCTGCGCGGCCTTGGCCTTGCGCTGCTTGATGCGCTCAGCCATTTCAGCAGCGCGCTCAGCCGAGGCCGCTGCAGCCTTGGCATCCTTTTCTTCCTGGCTTTCGCCGATGCCGATCTTGGCGCCGGCCTCCCGGATGAAGTCAAATACGCCCACGTGTTTTCACCTTCTTTTTGTTTGGCTTTAGTTTCAGCGAGGCGATGCCGCCCCGCAGCCGTGTTGAGAAACTACCAGCAACCGACCCCAAAACTCGGGTTCGCCACGGAACGGATACTTGCAGAAGGCAAATACCACGCTGAGTGGTGTGGTCGGCTACGTCCAGTATCTTTCTGCTATCTTCGTGTCTGTGTTTATGGGGTGCGGCCCTCATAAAGCCAGGGTCAGAACGCATGGGAACGGGCCTAGGCTGTCGTGGAATGCACTTCTTCCGGTATCGGCTGCAATCGACGGAAACGTGACGAAAATCTTGCCCTTTCCAAGTTCATCAACAGAATCCGGTTGTTGGTTCGGAGTCACCCGCTGATGCAACAAATCGCAGACTATGACGTCATAAACCAGATCGGTGAAGGCACCCAGGGAACGTACTGGTTGGCCAAACCACCGGCTCGTCTTGGCATCTCCGACAGCCAGGTGGCCGTCAAGACGTTGAACCAGTCGGCAACCGACGCAGAGTTCAGCCGTCTAGTTGATCAGCTGAGGATCTACGCCTCGATCTCATCGCCTCATCTTCACCGGCTTTACGACGTCGGGCAGCAGGGCAATCTGATCTACTTCGCCGGCGAATACATGTCGTCCGGCTCTCTGGCTCGGCCGGCTCGCCCGTTCTCAAGGGTCGACGTATTGATGGCCTTGGCCGAAGCCTGCCAAGGGGCTCACATTCTGCACGAGGCCGGTGTGCCGCACCGTGCTATTCGTCCCGGCAACATCGTGCTGGACGACAACGGGGCGAAGCTGGCCGACCTCGGCGTATCGCAGCTCCTCAATCCGGGGCAGACGATCACCGGGGCCGCCCAGATGGGAGCCATCGAGTACCTGTCCCCCGAGGTCATCCAAGGGCGCCCCGCATCACGAGCCAGCGACATCTGGGCTTTGGGGGCCACGCTGCATAGAGTGCTGACCGGCATGTCGATCTACCCGAACCTCCCAACCCACTCGCTGGTTGAGGCTCTGCGGTTCCTTCTGAACGAAAAGCCGGTCATGGGTGACGCTCTCCGGAATGGGGAACGTCGAATCATCGAATCCGCGGTCGCGGCCGACCCGGCAGACCGTCCCAAAACGGCAGCCGAGCTGGCCAGCGCCATCTCCGAAGAGGCCGAGCGGCAGGCAGGAAAGATCAAGGCATGACCGATCTCGATCTGCGCGCCGGTCAGATTCATCGGGGCCTGGGGGTTGTAGCCCGCTGGCCCGATATCGCCCTGGTCATCCCCAGCGACAGCGCTCACGATGCCATCGTCGACGAGATGTTCGCCACGCTCGGCCCCAACCCAACATCGCAAGCAATTATTCGAGCCGTCAACTCCATGCTGTCGGAACAGCGTCTTCGCTCCGTCGGCATGATCGTCGAAGCCACCGGCGGTCCCATGGCCGTGGCGTTCGGGTCCGTCGAGGTGCTGAGTGACGGTGACCAGGTCATCAACGGCCTTTCCGGTATTCAGAAGCAGCAGCTCTCGAACAGCGCCGGGCGGTTCACCATCCGGGCCGCCAACCTGTCCAAAGCCGCCGAACCGGTGCCTCCGTTCGACCTCCGCCGAGGGGTCGCCCCCGGTGCCGGTCTCAGCTTGATCAGCCTGCCCGGAACATCTCCTCCGGCGCTCGACGGCCGAGCCCTGTCCGGCGTCGCCGCTGCCGACCCCGCCCCGGTACAGCCCGTGTCAGACCCTGGGATTTCCGGCGAAGTCGCCGAGTACCAGCCCGTAAGCCAGGGGCACGAGGGCATAGGCTCCGATCCGCACCTCTCGGGCTTCCGCTCGGTTGTGCTCATCGGCACCACCGCCCCTCGTCGACTTGAGCCACTTCCAATCGCCGACGACAACGTAGAGGAGGCGGCGCCATCACCCGCCGTGGAAGACGCTGCTCAAGCCCAGCAGGGCCGGGTCGAGGTTGAGGGGATCCTCTGTTCCCGAGGCCACTTCAATAACCCACAGTCCGCCTATTGCATGGTTTGTGGGATGTCGCTTCTGCACCTCACGCCACATCGAGTTGTTCGGCCCCGTCCCACTCTCGGCTTCATTGTTTTCGACGACGGCGCCAGCTTTGGCCTCGACCGTTCCTATGTGATCGGCCGGGAACCATCGACGACCAACGATCCCCATGCCGAGCTCCTGGTCATTCACGACAACAACGACACGTTGTCGCGGACCCACGCCGAGCTCAAGCTCGATGGCTGGACGGTTCAGATCGTGGATCTCGGTTCAACCAACGGGACCTACATTTGGGACACCCAGAACGACCGCTGGAACCAGCTCACGGCCAACCATCCCGTCGAGCTGCAGTCGGGTGAAACCGTGGCCCTTGGCCGACGCACGTTCGTGTTCGAGAGCGTCAGCCGGACGTAGTACGGCCCCGGACCTAGTACGGCCCCGCAACTAGGTGGCGAGGCCTCTCCACCTGGTCCGGACTTGCCCTGGCGCGTGGCCACCAGCCGTGATCTTGAGATCCGAGCAGTCAGAGTCCTGCCTGAGTTGCCACATACTCAAGATCTCTCGTGTTCATAGGCGGACTCATCACCAGTACGAGTCGGGTGGCTCCGGCTCGACGGTACGCAGCAACCGTCTCTTCAATCGAGGTCAGGTCGCGCACGAAAACTTGAGCCTGGGGATCAGGTTGCTCTGACGCTCGAGCCGCGAAGGCTTCAACGTCGGTTGCGGACTCATTCCATGCCAAACCAAGTCGAAGTGCCAGTGCTCGGATCTTCTCGCTCCTGCCACCGACCAACATCGGGATCGGTCGCTGTACCGACTTGGCCGCCAGCGGACTGTCGGCTCCTGTGAGTTCCGCGAGGTTCTCAACCATGGACTCGAGGGCTTGGAAGCGTTCAGCGGGAGATGGAAACGGCAGTCCCAGTGCGTCGTAGTCACGTCTTGCGAAGTTGTCGGAGACACCGATACCAACCTCGAGTCGACCCCTGCTGATCGCGTCGATTGTCGCGAGTTCAGCGGCGAGGCTTACCGTGGTTCGCAATCCGGGGATTACCACCAGACAGCCGATGCGAGCTCGCTTCGTCACCGCGGCCATCAACGCGAGCGACGTGATGGCCTCAAGGCAGTGCTCACCCGTCAGATGGTCGTAGGTCCAGATGCTCTCGAATCCAAGTTCATCCGCCCGACGCCATAGCGATTGAAGCTCATCGGCGGAAAGACCGTTCTGACCCGGTTTGATCCCGATTCGCATGCTGCACTACACCCCGGCCAGTATTCCCGCCTCGACCAAGACGTGGCGAGCCTGTTGCGGGCCCTTGGCCACCCCAGCCTGAAGTCCGGCGGAGCGGGCGCCGTCGACGTTGATGGCGTTGTCGTCGATGAAGAACACCTGATCTCCGGGCAGGCCGAGATCGGCGAGTACGTGAGTGAAGATCTCCGGCTCCGGCTTCACGGCTCCGATCTCGTAAGACAGGAAGCTGTGGTCGAACAACAAGCTGATGGTTCCGGCGTCGGGTTGGGTCTGCCAGTGCAGCGCATTGGTGTTGCTCAACACGCCGGTACCGGCAACGGCGGCGGTCTCTGCCACCAAGCGGGCCGAGGCCGGGTACAGACCCTTGGGAAACCGGGCAAAGTTGCTGAGGAACGTTTCGGGAGAAATGGTGAGCTCCAGATCGAGCACCGCTTGTTCGGCGAAGTCCTCAGCGGTGCCGTCCCCTCGCTCAAAACGCTGGACGGCCTTGCTGCCAAGCCACTGAGGCCAGAACACCTCGTCGGGCCGATCGGCTCCGAGGAGCTCGGGCAGCGAACCCAGTTCGACTAGCACTCCGCCCATGTCGAACAGCACCACTTCGATCTTTGTCATCTTGCTCCTCAGCCTCCGTTCCCCTTCCCAAGACCGCAATGGCTGTGGAAAGGGATCGTCTACCCACGGTGCGGCCCCCAAACGGTAGGGCAATCGGTTTACCGCACAGCAAGCCTACTCACCGAAGTTTGCCCACAAGGACTAGCCCTCTTCCGTCACACTAGTCATTAGCGGCTCGACCTTCTCGTCGGCCGCTGGCCTCCCCTAGGGGAGTCCGCGTGGCCCGGTCTTGGTGGTGATCGGGCCACGCTTTCGTTTTCGGCTCGGTTTGCCGTCCGACAATTCGTGGGGCGGCGGGCCGTCCTCTCGATTACTTCCCGTTGGCCGAGGCCAGCCGATTGGTTACTCGCCGCACGAGGCCTCCGGGCATGATCCGAGTCAGTGCCCGAGCCGCCTTGTTGTGTGCGCCCGGAACGATGACAATGGTCCCGGCCTCGATGCCGGCCAGACCGGCGGCGGCAACCTGATCAGCGCTCTGCCACATCGATTTGGGTAGGGCCGACGGATCGTAGTTGGCCTTTTCCTGGAACTCGGTCTTGGTCAGGCCCGGGCAAAGGCAGCTGACCACCACACCCTGGGGACCCAGCTCCATGTTGAGAGCTTGGCTGAAGCTGGTTACGAAGGCCTTGGTGGCGCCGTAGGTGGCCGACTTGGGTGAAGGTGTAAACCCGGCGATGGACGACACGTTGAGAATGCCGCCCCGCCCTCGAGACGCCATCGCCGTACCGGCGGCGTGAGCCAGCCGGTTCAAGGCCGTGACGTTGACGTCGATCATCATCGACTCACCATCGGCATCTTGTTCGATGAAGTCACCAACCGTGCCGAAACCGGCGTTGTTGATCAACAGGTCGATCGGGGCGCCATGATCACCCAAACGTTCGGCAACACGACCCAACCCCTCACCTTCGCTCAGGTCGGCGACCAGAACCTCAACGCTCACTCCCCCACCCGCTTTGTCGGTGAGTTCCCGAGACAGGCTCTCCAGACGGTCGGCGCGCCGGGCAACCAGCACGAGGTCGGTTCCCGCATTGGCCAGCTGGCGAGCAAATGCCTCACCGATCCCCGAAGAAGCTCCCGTAATGAGGGCCCGCTTCCAGCGGCTCGACGCCGCTTGGGCTTCCTGATCCTGGTTGGTTGTACCGTCGTGGGTCACGGGCATTCTCCTTGGGCTTGGCGCCCTTAGGCCGCCGTCGACTCTTCTATTGGGAACATGGTCTCGAAGAACAGCACGAGATCGTCTGCGACCGAGTGCTTCTTCATCAGGCCAACCTGGAGTTGGCCTCCGCGATCACCGTATTCGGATGGTTTCCACACACCCTTGCTGAACAGCCGCTTGAACCGAACCTCTTGGCTGGCCTTTAGGCTGATCGGGCCGAGCTTGGCGATGTGTTCCGGTCCACCGAATCCAGGGCCGCCGATCACGATTACCTCGGTGACTCCGAGGCGGGCGCAATGGGCCCGGATACGGGCCACATCAAGCAAACGCTCGGCCGGTTTGGGGATCGGACCGTAACGGTCGAGCCACTCCCGGCCGATGGCGGCGACCTCTTCAACATCGGTTACCGACGCCAGTTTGCGGTAGGCCTCAAGACGTTGGGCCTGTCCGCTGACGTAGTCGTTCGGCAGATTGGCGGCACCGGGCAGATCAATCTTGATCTCCACAGGCACTTCCGGTTCCCGGCCACTGAGTTTGGCCACCGCTTCGGTAACCATCTGGCAATAGAGGTCATAGCCGACGGCGGCGATATGGCCCGATTGCCCGACACCGAGTAGGTTGCCCGCGCCCCGAATCTCGAGATCTCGCATGGCGATTTGGAACCCGGCACCCAAGTCGGTGGCTTCGCCGATGGTTTTCAACCGCTCGTAGGCGTCTTCGGTCAATGAGGCCTCGGGGCGAGTGAACAAATAGGCGTAGGCTCGTTGCCCCGACCGGCCAACCCGGCCTCGAAGCTGATGAAGCTGACCAAGGCCGAGAAGCTCGGCCCGGTCGACCACCAGCGTGTTGACCGTGGGCATGTCGATACCCGACTCGATGATCGTGGTGCAGACGAGCACGTCATACTGCCCTTCCCAGAAATCGATCACGGTCTTTTCCAGCGTGGCCTCATCCATCTGCCCGTGGGCGATGGCGATCCTCGCCTCCGGCACCAGGTTCTGTAGATCGTTGGCCACCTTTTCAATGCTCTGAACCCGATTGTGCACGAAAAAGACCTGACCCTCACGAAGCAGTTCGCGACGAATGGCTTCGGCCGCGGCCCGCTCGTCGTACTCGCCGACGTAGGTCATGATTGGTTGACGATCGGCCGGAGGGGTGTTGAGCACCGAGAGGTCCCGAATGCCGGTGAGGCTCATCTCGAGGGTGCGAGGAATCGGGGTGGCGGAAAGGGTCAGCACGTCAACCGCTACCGACACGTCAGCGCCGTTATCGCCGGCCGCCACTCCCTCCGAGGTCTCCATGGCCGCTTTCGTGAATCCCTTGAGGGTTTCCTTGGCCGCCACGCCGAATCGCTGCTCCTCATCGACCACAAGCAGACCCAGCCGGTCGAACTTGATGTCTTGGGACAGAATCCGGTGGGTGCCGATCAGCACGTCGACTTCTCCGGCCGCAACGCCGGCCACGACCTTACGGGCCTGGGCCGGGGTGAGAAACCGGCTCAAAACTTCAACCCGAATCGGATAGGGGGCGAAGCGGTCGGCAAACGTCTGATAATGCTGCTGAGCGAGAAGCGTCGTCGGCACCAACACGGCCGCTTGTTTGCCGTCCTGAACCGCCTTGAACACGGCGCGAACCGCGATCTCGGTCTTCCCGAAGCCAACGTCTCCAACCACGAGGCGATCCATCGGGCTCGACCGCTCCATATCGGCCTTGACGTCGGCGATGGCCGAAGCCTGATCGGGAGTCAGCTCGAACGGAAACACCTCTTCAACTTCCCGTTGCCAGGGGGTATCGGCAGCGAAGGCGTGACCTGGAGTGGAAACCCGCTTCTGATACAGCACCACCAGCTCTTGAGCGATCTCGGCCACGGCCGAACGGACCCGTGACTTCGCCTTGGCGAAATCGGATCCACCCAACCGATGGAGGGCAGGGGAATCGGCACCGGTGAATTGCCGAATCAGATCGATCTGGTCGGTCGGCAGATAGAGCTTGTCATCGCCCTTGTATTCGAGCAGAAGGTAGTCACGCTCGTGCCCGCCGATGGCTCGGGTAACCATCCCGGCGAAGCGGCCGACGCCGTGCTGATGGTGCACGACGTAGTTGCCCGGTTTGAGATCGTCGAAAAACCCTTCGCTCTGACGTTTCCTGGCCCGAGCCTGGCGATGGGCTCGACGACGGCCGGTGAGATCCGACTCGGTTAGCAAGGCGATGCCGGCGTCGGCCAGCACAAATCCTCGATTGGCCCTGGCCACTACCATGTGTACGCCAGGGGCGATGTGTTCGGGGAGTGTGTCGCCATGATTCTGAGGCTCGACGCCCCAGTCGGCCAAGAGGTCGGCCATACGCTTGGCTGTTCCGGCCCCATCGGCGGCCACGATTACCCGGGCCCCATCAGCACTGAGTTTGTTGAGGCGAGCGGCCAAGGCTTCACCAGGAGGTTCCCACCCTGTGGCGGTGAGCGTTGCGACATCGGGGCCCTCGGGGACCGCGGTGATCGTCACCACCGGCGCAGTGGTTTGACCGAGAAGACGATCAAACGGAACGTGCAGGGTTGGGAAGGCGGCGTCGGAACTCGATGCGGCCGTCGATACCCCGACTGTTTCGTTGGCGGTTTCGTCGACCGCACCCCAGGTAACGGCCAGGCTGCGGGCCAGGTCCGCCTCCTCGGCCAAGAGGTCCCGACCGCGGTTCCGCATTATCGTCGGCTCGACGAGCACCACCTGCCCGTCCGGCGGAATCACATCGGTCAAGACCCTGGACTCATCGGTCAACCACGGCAGCCACGACTCCATGCCGTCGAACAACTCACCGTCGGCCAGGCGCTGCCACTGCTCGCGACCCCACGGCTCGCTGGCTTGAAGTTCTTCGGCCCGCTCGGCAATCTCCGGCGACGGCAGAAGTTCTCGGCAGGGAAAGATCTCGACCTCGGATCGATCAACCGTTGACCGCTGATCGGCCACGGTGAACTGACACAACCGGTCGACCTCGTCGCCCCAAAGGTCGATTCGGTACGGTCCGTCGGTTGTTGACGGGAAAACGTCGACAATCGAACCCCGCACCGCGAATTCACCCCGGTGTTCCACCTGGGTTTCTCGGCGATAACCGAAGTCGACAAGTTGGCGGGTGAGGGCGTCCGTGTCGATCACGTCTTCTGCCCCGACGACAATCGGGTCGATCCGGTCCGAGCCCGGGCTTAACCTTTGCATCAAGGCTCGGAGCGGGGCAACCACAACCCGAGGACAGCGGGTTGGCTCCTGAAGGTGCCACAGTGTCTCCAACCGGTGGCCCATCGTCTCGATCGAGGGGCTTATCCGTTCGAAGGGCAAGGTCTCCCATGCCGGGAACATCATCACCTGCGACGGCCCCAGGAACAGCTCTAGGTCGCCGACCAGTCGCTCGGCTTCGGCCGTGGTCGGCACCGCCACCAGCGTTGGCCGTCGACCAGAAGCCTCGCTTAGGGCGGCAACCGACAGAGCGCGAGCTGGTTCGGCCACGGCGAGAACCGAGGTGACCCGACCGACGACTTTGGTAATGGCGTCGTCGTCGGCCAAAAGCTGAGCCAGATAGGGGAAACTCACGCAGGTACTGCTTCCGGGTTGTGGTCGGATCGGATGTACGAGTCTAGGTGTACGAGTCGAGAGGTACGAGGCGAATGTACCGGTCGAATGTGCCGGTCGAATGTGGTGGTGCTACTCGGCGGGACGACGGCGGCGGTTGACCTCGGCCATCGTCGCCTCGATGCCCACTTCGGTCAGCATCTCCAGCGCGTCGGCCGCCCGTTCAACCGCATCGTCCAAGATCTTGCGATCCTCTTTCCCAGGCCGCCGAAGCACATAGTCGGCACCCGACTGGGAGATCGGCGGACGACCAACACCGATTCGGAGGCGAATGTATTCGGTGGTACCCAGATGCTGGGTAACCGAACGAAGGCCGTTGTGACCGGCCAAACCACCGCCTTCTTTGAGCCGAAGCCGGCCGGCGTCGAGATCAAGCTCATCATGGATGATCACGATGTGATTCGGCTCTTGGATGCCGAAGCTTCGCACCAGCAGACGAACGGCTTCGCCCGAGTTGTTCATGAACGTTTGAGGAAAGGCCAGCACGATCCGCTTGTCGTTGAGCAGTATTCCCGCGGCCAACGCCCGGGCCTTGGTTTTCTTGAGTTTGGTGCCCGCTCTGTCAGCCAGCAACCGAACGACGTCGGCCCCAACATTGTGCCGGGTGCCCTCAAACTGATCGCCGGGATTGCCTAAGCCGACCACCAGCAGATCAGCCGGTGTGCCTTTTCGTTTGGTTTGCCCCATTCGGCGCGAGAAGGCCGTCATGGCTGGCCCTTCAGATCTTGAATATCCGGCTCAAGCACCGGATGGACTACTCGTCGCCGGAATCTTCGGCGTCGCCGCCGTCGTCTCCGGACTCGTCGCCTTCTTCGCCTTCGCCCTCTTCGCCTTCAAGCTCTTCCTCTTCGGCGGCCATCTTGGCTGCCCGCGAGATTACGGCGGCGGCAACGGAGATGTTCTCCGGAATGAGGCTCGTTGAGCCTTCGGGAAGGTTGAGATCGCCAACCGAGATTCGGTTGTCGAGAGTGAGTGACGACAGATCGGCTTCGAGAGCAAGCGGGATGGAATCGGGAGAGACCAACATCTCAAGCTCGAAGCGCTTCTGCTCGACCAAGGCGCCAACGCTGGTGACCTTGGACGCATCGCCGACGAGGTTGATCGGCACCTTGACCCGGACCTTCTTGCCCGACTCAACTCGAATGAAGTCGGCGTGGGTCACGACTCGTTTGATCGGATCACGCTGGACCGAACGCACCAACACCATCTGCTGATCACCGTCGATGTCGAGCGTTAGCACGGTGTTCATACCGGCCTCGCCGCTGAGGGCGTTGCGCAGTTCGACGTAGTTGACCGCTACAGCTTGAGGATCTTTGTCGAGTCCGTAGACGACGGCCGGCAGCTGGCCTTCGGCCCGCAGCCGACGAGACGGGCGAGTCCCGAGGGTGCGTCCTTCCGTTGCTTTGACGACAGTCTGAGCCATGATTCTTGTCCTTGCCGGTACTAACGAGTGCCCGTTTCGGTCGGGCGCGAACTTCGGTTTGATCGGGCGGCAGCAGCTGGGCCTATCGGCCGACAACGGCTGCAATCGTGCGGAACGATCGAAACCATGATGGCGTGACCGCAGAAATCCAGCGGCATTCACACCAGCGTTTGAGGATACCGCTGTTCAACAGCGGAACCACCTTGATTAGGCAGCTACTGCTGATTCTGCCCGTCGAAGATACTGCTGACCGAAGCATCTTCGAACACAGCGCGAATGGCGTCGGCGATCAGGGTGGAGACGGTGAGAATCTCCAGTCGATCAAACTTCTTTTCCGACGGCATCGGCAGCGTGTCGGTGACGATAACCCGTTCCAGCACAGAGTTCTTCAATCTGTCGATGGCCGGGCCACTGAACACCCCATGGGTGGCAGCAGCCGAAACCGTGGCCGCACCGCGCTCTTTAAGGAGTTCGGCGGCCTGACAAATAGTGCCGGCGGTGTCGATCATGTCGTCGATCAGCACACAATTTCGCCCCTCGACCTCGCCGACGACGTCTTTGGCCTCTGCGACGTTCTTCACACCTTTGATTCGGCGTTTGTGCACGATGGCCAAGTCGGCATGCAGCTGCTGGGCGTATCGTTCGGCCACCTTCACTCGGCCGGCGTCGGGTGACACCACAACCAAACCGTTGCCGTCCTGGCGAAGTCGGTCGACCAAAACCGGCATAGCGGTGAGGTGGTCGACCGGGCCGTTGAAGAAACCTTGGATCTGACCGCTGTGGAGATCAACCGAAACCAAACGCTTGGTCCCTGCTGCTTTAAAGAGATCGGCGATCAGGCGGGCGGTGATGGGCTCTCGCCCCTCGGCCTTACGGTCCTGGCGGGCGTACCCGTAGAACGGCATTACGGCGGTGATCCTCTTGGCCGAGGCCCGCCGGGCGGCGTCGACCATGATCAGCTGTTCCATGATCGAGTCGTTGAGCGAGGCGCCATCGATGGCGGCGTGGCTCTGGATGATGAACACGTCGCTACCGCGAATGGATTCCGAGAACCGGCAGTGGGTCTCGCCATTGGAGAAACGGGCGATGTTGGAATCGGTGAGTGGGATGCCCAACTTCTCACCGATGGCCTCGGCCAGCTCAACATTGTGTCGCCCTGCAAACAGATGCAGCCGCTTGGTCGTTACTACTTCCACGGGGGCTCTCCTTATCCCTGGCGGACGCGGCCTCCATGATGGATTGCCGCATCGCCCCGTTCCCGGACGTGCTGTCTATCCGTGGTGTACCACCACTGGTCTGCCGATGGCTTGGATCGTCACCCCGTCGGGAGAGACTCCCCTAGTCACCTTCAGGTCCAGCATAGAACGCGCCGGTGGTCGTGCCGTCCGATACCGAGCATCCAGGAGGCAAAGCAGCGAATGGACCAACAACACAGTTGGCGCCGATCGCCGCAAGAGATGCCGTGGTTTGAGCAACCCGAGAATTTTCCCCCACCTGACAACGGTCGAGGTGCACGTTGGGGCCTAGTTCGCAGCCATCGCCGATCGTGGTATTTCCCTGCAGGATGGTTCCGGGGAAGATCGTGACGTCGGTGCCCAGCACCACGGTTGCGTCGAGATACGTGTGAGCAGGGTCAACCATTGTCACGCCGCGGGACAGCCAGTAACGGTTCGTCCGTCGACGCAACTCAGCCTCGGCGTCGGCCAGCTGAACCCGGTCATCCACCGGGATCAGATCTCCGACCTCTTCAATCACGGCCGTCTCGCAAGAGTGGCCGGACTCGGTGAGCACGCCGATCACGCCGGTCATGGACAGGCGGCCGGTCGCCGGATCAGGCTCACAGCGCCTTAGGGCGGGGGCCAACAGGCTGCGGCGTACACACATGACACCAAGGGCGATCTCCCGGGCCGGGGCGTCAACCGTCGATTCGTCGTCGCTGCCGGCCAACGAAACGGCCAGCGGCTCAGGTTGGAAGAGCTCATATTGATTGACGATCTCCTGAACCCGGCCAAAACGATCACGTGTGACCTCGCCGGCACCTACCCGATCGACGGCGGCAGCCGCCAACGGGTGGTCACCCGATGTCGTGAGAATCGTGCAGGCAGCGTCGGTCGCCCGGTGCACGGCCAGAAGGTGTTCGACGGTCTTGGCCTGGAGCAGCGGCAGGTCGGCCGGCACAAGCACAACATCGTCATCGTCGTTGTCGAAGTCGTCGAAGCTGTTGAGACCGATTAGTGCGGCATCGCCATTGCCGAGATTGTGCCTCTGCTCCACAAATCGGATCTGATATTCGGGCGGTTCCTCCAACAGGCGTTTGGAAATACGCCCTCCGTCGGATCCGGTGACAACCACCGCTTGTCGGATGCCAACGGCGTCGAGCGTGTCGAGCACGTAGGAAGCCATGGCGCGGCCGCACAGCAGGTGAATGGGCTTCGGTCGGGCGGAGTGCATCGGTCCGCCGTCGCTGGTGGCAATCACCAGACCTGACGTCGAGCGGGCTGTTGTGGGACCAACTGTCATCGCGGCTTCCTCCAATACGGAGTTGAGATCGGACTTCTTCGTAGATGCAGGGACCTCAAGGGCTCACGTTAGGCAAACAGCGCAAGCAGGCGCAATCTTCCAGCGCAATCATCGTTGGGTCCGATATGTCACATCGGTGTGAGGCCATCTGCTTTTGAGCTGCGGTGGACAACGTTCCGAAGATCCGGCTGACGATCTGGTCGGAGCAGAGCCGAAAACCAACGAAGACCGGCGACGGAATGTCAACCGGTCTTCGCAGTATCGGGGGAGATGGATATCTATCGGCGTTGTCCGGTATTCGATTAGGTTTTCGATCAAAGTTTGACCAAGTTCGTACGGAACCATTCGGCCCGCCACCGGGCGGTGGCCACATTTTCAGCCGGGGCCAGGCCGTGTTGTTCCCAATAGTCGGCAGCGTCGTCGAGCACGATTGCCGCTGATTCGTAGAGCTCGTGGCGGGCAAACCTGACTCGGTGATAGCCGTCGGCTATGGCGTCGGCGGCTAGCGTGACCGCCTCGGCTCGTCGTTCATTGTCTTCAACGTCAGGCCGAGGCCCACGGGTGCTGACGGCCAACAGCGCGGCGGGGTCGCAGATCGGAGCGGCCTCCGCTGCGAACTCCCAGTCGATGAAGGCGATCGGGTCGTTGGCCCGGAACACGATGTTGGCGTAGCCGACGTCACCGTGTGTCCAGGCCGAGCGGTCCGCCTCGTGGGGCGATCTCGATACTCGGATCGGGAGGGGCCGTTGTGGCTCCGATCCCTCCGGAGGATTGAATCCAGCCGTTGCCTCGTGAAGGTCGGCCAGCATCGTGGCCACACGACCGAGCATCGTTGCGTTGGCCCAGTCGTCGGTTTGCCAGGCCGGATTCATCCAGCACTCACCTTCGATAAAGGTGATCTTGTGCCAACCTTCGGGGTCAAGGCCGAGGTATCGAGGCGCTCCCTGATATCCGACGGACGCCAAGTGTTCGAGCAGAGCAACCATTACGGCCGAGCCGGGACCGGGGGGCCGATGGATTACGGACCCACGCCGCACAAGTCGGTGCCGGCTTTGCTCAATCTCGTGCATCGGTGTTTAGGTGCTGGAATGATGTTGCTCGCGGGGCAGGGCTCGAACCTGCAACCCCCAGATTCAAAGTCTGGTGTTCTGCCAGTTGAACTACCCGCGATCGGGTGTGTCCAAGCCCCGCGCGAACGGGACTTGGTCTTGTTTACCGTAGCGGCGTTTCGCCGCCGTTGTCTCGAATTTGCCCTACAGATCCGGCTCAGATCCAACTCAGATCGAACTCGGATCCGGGCTTGCAAGATCGTGTTGCGGATCGGAGATTTATCGCCTCGACCCGGTGTCGTGGGGCTGAGATCCGGTTAGCCTTCCTCACGTCATGGGATCGCTAATTAAGAAACGTCGGAAGCGTATGCGCAAGAAGAAGCACCGCAAGCTGCTCAAGCGCACTCGCGTCCAGCGTCGCAACAAGAAGTAGTCGTTCTCGCCCAACACGGGCGATGGAATCAACTGTTGGCTCGATGGTGATCAACACCGTCGGGCCTCCTTTGTGTACGCCCGCCTGTGTGTCAGCCGTTAGCGGGAGGCGGAGGGACGATTGCGGCGCAGACGACCCGATCCGGTCCAGGGTGAGCCCCTTCGACGAACCAGGTCGATCCGCTTCCGGCTAGCCGTGGACGCCGACCTGTGGCCGCGGCCAGGTTGTCGCGCCACCGCTCAAGCTCGGGGGCCACACTCAGCGCTGCCGGCTCCAAGTCGTTGCCGGCTTCACCCGACGGGCCACCCATCTCGTCCCATCGCTGATAGACCGCACCCGTCGGGCAGGCAACCGGCGGAGTAAACAACGTGAAGGTCTGCTCCCGATGTGGAAGTGGAGTCACCTTTTCGCCGTAGCCTTCGACCAACGCCCGGCCACCGATGGTACAGAAAGCCACGTCGGCCCCCAGCTCGGCGGCGGCACTGAGATCGGTGAATCCGGCCCAGCGGAGAATGGCACCGGCATCGGAAGAGCCTCCGCCGAGGCCGGCCTGGGATGGAATTCGTTTGGTGAGGCGTACCGCTGCGGATCGCCCGGCTAAGGCCAACGCCTTGGCCACCAGGTTGTCGGGACCGATGGAGATGTCAGACCCGCCGCCCACCACCTCGAACCCTGTGCCTCCGGGGGCGAGCTCAATCGTGTCGAAGAAGTCGACGGTGACCATCTCGGCTCGGATCAAATGCAGTCCGTCGGTGCGTACACCGGTGATCTCCAAATTGAGGGTCAACTTGGCCGGGGCTTGTAGCACAACTGAATATTGGGGGCTCTCGCGCACGACGGTCACCTTAGCTGAACCCCTCCCGCTGCCGGACCATTGGCCTTTCGCTGGATTCAGTCGATGGTCTGCCCACCGGTTACGACCGCAGTCAGTCGCTTCCAATCATCGAGCGCCAGCTGCTCAGGGCGGGTGGTTGGATCGATGCCGGCGGCGATGAACTGATCACCGTCCACGAGGCTCGACAAGCTTTTTCGAAGCATTTTGCGTCGCTGGTTGAATCCGGTTCTGACCAGTTTCGACAGCGCCGAGAAGTCGGCTGCAGCATCGGAGTCGGCGCTGCTGGTGGGGTTCTCCCGACGACGGATCTCCACCAGAACCGATTCGACGTTCGGCTTCGGCAGGAACAGCTCCGACGGCACCGAGCCGACCAGTCGGGCTTCGGCCCAGTAGGCCAGGAGTACAGACGGAATGCCGTAGATCTTCGAGCCTGGTCCGGCGACCAACCGTTCACCGGCCTCCCTCTGAACCATCACCAGCCATCGCTCCAGCTGAGGTTGTTCGACCAGCAGATCGAGGATCAGCGGAGTGGCGATGTTGTAGGGGAGATTGGCGACGACCGACCATTGGTCATCACCCAGCACGTCGGGCCAGGTCAGTTCTCGAACATCGGCGTTGAAGATTTGTAGCCGTCCCTGTTCAACAAACTGTGCGGTGCGTTCCTCCAGTGCCGGTATGAGGTACCGGTCGATCTCAACGGCAACAACACGGGCCCCGGCCTGACACAAGCCAACGGTCAGCGACCCTAGTCCGGGTCCGATCTCCAACACGTTGCTGTCAGCGTTGATGCCTGACAGCCGCACGATCTTGTCGACCATGCCTTGGTCGCACAAGAAGTTCTGACCGAGGGCGCGGCTTGGACCGAGTTGATGGCGCTCCAGAAGATCCCGGATTTCCGAGCGAGAAAGTGCCACTACAGGAGTCTCGTCACAACAGCGGAATCGGTGCTACTGGCCGGCATCAAGACCAAACGCTCGCACCGTGTTGGCAGCCGAGATGGTGGCGAACTCCTCGGCATCAAGGCCGCGAAGCTCCGCCATGAACGCGCCGACGACAGCGACGTTGGCAGGCTGGTTCGCTTTACCGCGATGGGGAACCGGGGCAAGGTACGGTGAGTCGGTCTCGATCAGGATCTTGTCGACAGGTGCTTGTTCCGCTGCGGCCCGCACATCACCGGCCGAACCGAAGGTAACGATGCCGCTGAACGAGAGATAGGCGCCCCGTTCCGTGGCTGCGGCTCCCTCATCGGCGCCACCGGTGAAACAGTGGAAGATCGTTCGCCCCGGCATTCCGGCCTCATCGAGGATGGCAAAGGTGTCATCCCAGGCATCCCGCGAGTGGATCACCAGCGTTAGGCCCGACTGGTGGGCCATCTCAATCTGCTGTTTGAAAACCTCGGCTTGAACGTCTCGCGGCGAATGATCGTAGTAATAGTCGAGTCCACACTCCCCGACCGCCACCACCTTGGGCTCGTCGAGCAGCTCCGACAGACCCTCGATGCCGTCTTTGGCGTCGTGAGGATGAACGCCGGCGGTTGCCCACACGTTGTCGAACCGGGCCGCGGTTTCGATGACCCGACGGGAGTCGGCAACGGTGCAGCCCACGGTGATCATGCGGGCAACACCGGCCTCAGTCGCTGCGGCCACCGCCTCGGCGGGCAAGTCGGTGCCGTCTCCACCGCCTTTGAGACTGGTCAAATGGCAGTGACTGTCAAACCACATCTCGGGCTCCTACGCACACGGTTGGGGAAACTAGATCGGCAAACGCAATCGGGCGGCCGGTGCGGCGGCTAGCCCGCAGCTTCAACCTTGAGCCTGGGGAACAGCGGCTGGCCCTTGGTGACCGTGAGCCCTCCGGGGTAACCACCCCACTGAGCGGCATCGGGTAGACGCTGGTCAAGCGGCGATCCGTCGAGACCGATCGCTTCCCAGATGGCAGCCGAGGCACGAGTCAATGCCGGGCTTGCGAGAATGGCGGCCAGTCGTAGGACTTCGAGCGCATCTCCCATTACGGCCGCGACCTCGTCGGAACCTTCCTCCAACTTCCACGGCTCATTGCGTTCGAGGTAGGCGTTGGTCTCCCGCAATAGATCCCAGACTGCGTCTAGGGCCAGGGAGGGTTGTATGCGAGCCCAGCCTTCGGCCGCTCCCTCGTAACTACGGGCGGCGACTTCGGCCAACGGGCTGTCGGAGCGTGGAGCGGGACCCACTCCCCCACACTTCTTGCCAACCACGGTCGCCACTCGAGACAACAGGTTGCCCAGTGTATTGGCCAGATCGGAGTTGTAGCGCGACACCATTCCCTCGTAGGAGAACTCGCTGTCGGGACCAAACGACACATCGCGAAGGAAGTGATACCGGAATCCGTCGACGCCAAAGTCTTCCACGAGGTCGGCGGGCGTAATCTGGGTGAGTCCGGTCTTCGACAGTTTCTTACCTCCGACAAGTAGATAGCCGGAGACATTCACCTGCTTTGGTGGCTGTAGGCCGGCGGCAATCAGCATTGCCGGCCAGTAGACGCAATGGAACCGCAGGATGTCTTTACCGATGATGTGGTGCACCTCGGGCCACCACTTCTCAAAGTCCTCGTAGTCGGATCCGAACCCGGCCGCAGTGGCGTAGTTGATAAGGGCGTCGTACCACACGTAGAACACGTGGCCTTCGTCCCACGGAACCGGCACCCCCCAATCAATCGAGGTTCGAGTAATCGAAACGTCTTCCAGCCCCAGTTTCACGATGCCTAGAGCTTCGTTACGTTTACCTTCAGGGAATACCGTTTCGCCCGACAACCATTCGGTCAGCTCGTCTTCCAGCGACGAGAGTTTGAAGAAGTAGTTGTCTTCCTCAAACCATTCGGCCGGGCGCTCGTGAACTGGACAATTGCCTTCGACGAGATCGTCTTCGGTGTAGTACGCCTCACACGACACGCAGTAGTAACCGGAGTACGTCCCTCTCTCGATGTAGCCGTTGTCCTTGGCTCTAGTCAACAGCTCTTGCACGGCCACATGATGTCGTTCCTCAGTGGTTCGGATGAACTGGTCGTAGGCGATGTCGATCTGATCCCAGGCATCGCGGAACCGCTTTGAGGTGACGTCGGCCTGCTCGATCGGCGTGACACCGTTCGCCTCAGCCGCCCGTTGAATCTTGAGGCCGTACTCATCGGTGCCGGTTACAAACATCGTGTCTTCGCCCAGCAGTCGATGCCAACGGGCGACTGCGTCAGCAGTCACCGTCGAATACGCGTGCCCGATATGGGGCTCCGCGTTGACGTAGTAGATCGGGGTGGTGATGTAAAACCGGCTCACAGAGCCAGGCTACCGGAACCTACACGGTCCGTTTCCGCAATAAACCGGAATGCAAAGCGACATTAGCTGCCAGCGACCGGCCGACACACCCGAACACGGGGACGTCGGGAAGCGATGAGGTTCCCGACGTTCGATTCGGGTGTCATCGCCGGAAGGTTCCGGGTCCTCGCTCATTCTCTTCACACCACCTGGCGTAATCGCTGTGGTCGCTGTTCTTCGGCTTCAAACCGAAACGACTCCAGCTTGTCGATTTGACGTTCGAACTGACGGGCCCGCGGCCCGGACAAGTCATCGAACGCCCGCTGAGCCGAGGCCAGACCTCGCCGCATCTTTTCGATCGGCTCCTCCCAGCGGTCGAACTCTTCACGCAAGGCGCCCAGAGCAGCCAGGATTTCGTGGCTCCGCTGGTCGATCCGGAAGTTGTCGATGGCCTGGCGGACAACGGCCAGTACTGCGAACAACGTGGTCGGTGAGCAGAGGACAACCCGGTTGGAGAGTGAGTAGTCGATCAGATCGGCGTCGTGTTCGTGCAGGAACCCGTAGACGCTCTCGTTCGGCACAAACAAGAGGAGGTAGTCGACCGTGGTCTCGGGGTCGATATAGGCCCGCTCAGTCAACTCTTTGATACGCTGCCGCACATCTCGCTGGAAGGCCTTGGCCAGTTGTGGACGGGCCCCGGTGTCGGCCTCGAGCCAGCGCAGGTAGTTGTCGATCGGGAACTTGACGTCCATATGGACAACGTGACCGGTTGGCAACGGGAAGGTGTAGTCGGGAACGCCGCCGGTGGCCAGCTTGGTCTGTTTGACGTAGCTGGTGCCCTCCAAAAATCCAGCAGCCCGCAGAACATCCTCGGCCATACGCTCCCCCCATTGCCCTCGCGCCTTGGGTGAGGCCAGCGCTTCCTGGAGCGAACGTGTGGTCTCGTTGAGCGCCGAGGTGGCCTGGAGAGCCTGCTGTAATCCGGTGGACAGCTGACCGTTCTGTTCGGCCCGCTCGCGCTGCAAGCTCGAAACCAGATCGCCAACCCTCCGCAGCTCGGTTTCGACGCCGGTGACCTTGGCCGCTACGGCTTCGTGTTCGCGGTCGATCACCATCCGGCCGGCAGCCAATTGGTCGCCCAGTTTCGAAGACGCCATCGATATCACCGTGTCGACCGTGGCCTGGAGGTTCTCGCCTTGTTGACGGCGCAACAGGTCGACGGCCTCGGCCGACATCCGGGAGGACACTTGGGACATGGTGGATTCAGCGGCCCGGGAAGCCAGCAACCAGCCAACCGATACTCCGAGCACAACGGCAACAATTCCGATCACAACAACGGCGTAGATCATGTGACGGACCTTAGACAGCCCCTGTGACATCGAATGTCGACGGAGTGTCCGATACCGGTCTGCTTCGACCGACGTGGCCGATCGTTAGGCCACAGCCCGGCGACCAGGCACAATCATCGCCGTGAGCAGCAGCACTGCGACCATGGCCCAGGAGATCATCGAGAACCAGCCGAGCACTCGCTGAACCTCGTCGGCGGCCACATCGGAAACCGCCAGCAGAATGAGGCCGTAACCCAACCGGCCGGCAAGTGAGTTGAGACTCAGAAGTGTGGCTCTATGCCCCTGTTCGGTTCTGGGAGCCACGGCCGAAGCAATCAGGATTGGCGCAGCTGCGCCCTGAGCCGACCGGAAGACAACCAACACCAGCACAATGGCGCTGACCCACAAGGCCATGCCCGTGACGATTACCGCCGACAGGCCGGCGAGCCCGATAAGCACCGAGACCGTGCCGAACCGCCTTGCCAGCGGGGCGCTCGACCGTGCCGCCAAGGCTCCAACCAACGACGTGCAGGCGAAGACCACGCCGGAGAATATCGGCGTGGATCCCACATCGTCGGGACCATGACCCAAGACCTCGGTCAACCACGGCTGCATCAACGTGAAGGCCACGTGCTCGAGAGTGACCATCAGAATTCCGTAGAAGAAGATCCAACCGAGATACCGGTCGGCGAGATAGCCGAGACAGGTTCGGATCTGCCGGGCGAACATCTCGCCCTGCCCACCGCCGGAAGGTTCTGCCAGCCGCAGTGTCACCAGGAACTGGATAGCCGCCAACCCGAGCGAGACCGCAAACACCAGGCGTAGGTCGAACCATCCCACCGTCCCTCCCACCAAGGCGCTGACCGCGGTGGAGACCAGGTGAATCGACCGCAACCGGGCCTGGCGATCCTGAAACCTCTCGGCCAAGCCGAGAGACTCAAGCGTGTCGTAGTGCAAGGTGACGTCGGTTCCCGACAGCGACGCAAAGCCTGCAGCGAGAAAGGCCTGCCCGGCCGCGATGAACCAGAAGCGGTGGTCGCCAACCAGGAAACAAAGGTGGGCAACGATCCAGGACAAGGCTGCGATCCGAAGAGTCAACACCCGGCCCAGACGGTCACTCATCCAACCCGAGGGCACCTCCAGCACAACAACACACAGGTAGTAGATTCCCGAGAGCAAAAGCGCACCGTCGAGATCGAACCGGGCCCGGGTGAAGAGGACCATGATCGGCACCCAAACCAGGGCTCCGGCCAAGATCTCATGAACAACAATCAACCCGAGATTTCGTTCGACCGAGGCCGACTCCGCATTTGCCACGTCGGCCATTGTCTACACGAGCAGTGACAATGTCCAGCTAATGCCAAGAATCAGCACCACCACCGCGAGCGACCAGAACAGCCACTTCGGGGGTTGATCGGCTGCTGAAGCGCCGTGCGACGGCAATCGAACCTTGCGATCCGAATCATGGCGCCGATGTTTCGCCACATTGCGGGTGACGTGGGGTGAGGCCGATCTCGTTCGCTGGGTGTCGGCGCGATCGTGTGGGGCCCAACTCAGCAGCCCATCAGTGACCAAGCGATGGCGTTCGGCCTTCAACATCGCAGCCAAGTCGACGGCATCGTCCGGCTGCGAGAGCTGTCGTTCTTTGATGGCGATCAAGAAGACCGGGGCGACGCTTACGACAACGGCGTGGACAGCCGTGGCTGAAACCTTGTTGACCTCAGCCAGCCCTTCCAGGTACACCGACCAACGGGGACCAAGCAACAGCTGTGTCAAACGGTTGGGATCGACATCGTCGAGGGAGGCGGCGTTGTCGACCAGCTGTTGGAGCTCATCGCCATCAGCCGCCTGGCGTGCCGCCCCTGCGATCAACACCGCCAAGGCCTCCAACGTGAGCTTGTTGGTGGTGGTCTCGTCTTGATCTACTGATTCGGCGATCCGGTTGAGCGCGTCGCCAGTGGTGAGAACCTCGCTAACCCGATCGAACAGTGATTGGCTGGGTCGCATCGCCGCCGTGTTCCGCTCGTCGAATTCCCTCACTTCGGGGCGAATGTTAGCAACCACAACGATCGACCGGCAGGGGATACGCGGTTTTTGATCAACTTGTGATCAGCCGCTCAGCTCACAACCGGCGACGGGATGAGCTGAACTCGGTTGTCGTGAAAGACGGCGCCTCGGCCCATGTCGGAATCCCTTTCGGCCACGGTGGCGTTGACCGCCATATGCCACGTGCCTTTTGTGGTGACGGCTACTCCTCGGCGTCCGGCTCGTTGATCGATGGCCACGGTCGCTTCAAACCGGCCCCGTTTGTTGGCGACGGTGACCACCTGGCCGTCAAGCAGTTGATCTCTGGCCGCATCAAGCGGATGAAGAGCCAACGTTGGTGTGGGGTTCCGATCGCGAACCAATTTCGTGCCGGCGAAGACCGAGTTGATGTGTCCATCACTGCCAATGGCGATCAAGTCGTACCATGCTCCGCCGCCGTCGGCCCGCTCGTTGTCGGCCCCGGCCTCGTGGGGAGGGTGATAGGCGGGCAGCCGGCCGTAGCCGTCGGCCTCGGCTCGTTCCGACACGAACTCGAATCGACCCGACGGCGTGGCGAATCCGCCGGCGAAGCGCTGATACGGACTTGGGGCGTCGGGAACACGAACCCAGCCACGTTCCTTGAGCCGTTCGACGGTTATACCCTCTCGCCGGTACGGCTCAGTGTCGAGTAGGCACTCCAGCAGTTCCTCGTCGCTGAGATACAACTCCGGTTCGTCGAAATCCATCGCTCGGGCCAGGCGGCGAAAAATCTCCGTGTGGGGCAGACACTGGCCCGGTGGGCTCACCGCCGGCTGGTTTAGGTTCAGGTATAGGTGGGCAAACGAGTTGTTGAGCTCAAGCTGTTCGTGTTGCATCGTCGACGGCAACACGATGTCGGCGTAGGCCGTGGTCTCGGTGTGAAAGATGTCGATCACAACCGTGAACAGATCCTCACGCGACAATCCCTCACGGACCCGGTCGATGTCGGGGTTGGACACCACAGGATTGGCGCCATAGATAATCAACGCCTCGACCGGGGGATCGTCGAGTTCAAGCAGATTGGCGGCGAGATTTGTCATCGCCAGATATCGAGGACGACGACCGAGGTGACGTCCGGCCGCGCCCGTGCGGTTCAACCCATACGGAGCGTCAGTGCTGTAGACCAAGCCGCCGCCCGGTGATCCCGCCGAACCAAGGAGGGCTGGGATACACGAGATCGTGCGAGCGGTCTGGCCACCAAAGGCATGACGCTGCATACCCTGACCGAGTTTGAGCGCCAACGGATTTCGCTCGGCCAGCACCGCGGCCACGTCAACGATCTGGGCGGGGTCGAGCCCACAGACTTCAGCCGTCTTGCCCGGGGTCCAAGGCTCGACCGAAGTGGCGAACTCGTCGAAACCCAAGGTCGACGTGGCCAGGTAATGACCGTCGATGGCATCGGTGGCAATCAGCTGATGGCAGATGCCAAGCGCCAGGGCGGCGTCGGTTCCGGGCCGAGGGGCGAGGTGCATGTCGGAGCGACGAGCGGTTCGAGTGGCAACCGGGTCAACCACAATCACCGGTGCTCCGTTGTCGGCAGCCTGCTGTACAAACGGCCACCAGTGTTGGTTGGCCACCAACGTATTGGATCCCCAGATCATCACCGCACCGGCGTGAACCACGTCTTCGGGATCCAGACCGGCCGATTCCCCCTGGCTGTAGCTCAGACCTATGTGACCGCTCACCGAACAGATCGTGAGGTGGTGGCCGCTGACGCCCAGGTGGTTCCACAGGCGAGAGCCGACCGGCACTCCGGCTCCTTGGATGAAACCCACATTGCCGGTTCCGGCAAAGGGCCACACCGCGGCCGGCCCGGTTGTGTCGATGATGGTCGTCAACCGCCGGCTGATTTCAGCGAGAGCCTCGTCCCAGGAAATTGGTTGATAGGCCTCGCTTGGCTCGACGGTCGAACCTTTGGGGGCCACTCGACGAAGGGGCTGCATCAGACGGCCCGGGTCGGCGGCGTGGGTCAGCCACGGATTGACCTTCTTACACAAACCACCGGCGGTGAACGGGTGGTCGGGGTTCCCTCGAAGCCGGGTGGCATTGCCGTCCTCAACGGTGACGATCCACGAGCATCCGTCGGGACAATCGAGGGGGCAGGAACCAACCACGGTCGCCGTACCGGTCGAGGGGTTCTGGATCGCGCTTTGGGGGCTGTCAGGGCTGCTCATGAGCGCCTCCGGAGTTTGTCGATCTGGCGGCGGTCCCTCTTCGTCGGACGGCCTGCCCCGCGTTCACGAGCGCCACCGGGTACGGCCAGCGGACCACCTGGAGACGACCGGCGAATGTCGGGAGGCGAATGGTCCTCGTAACAGTCTTGCGCAAGCTGAGCGCCCACTCGTTTCTCAATCAGTTTGGTCACATGGTAGATCACGGTGCGATCTCCCCGACGGGTCTCGACAACATCGCCAATTGCCACCTTTGTGGCCGGCTTGGCCACATCGTCATTAACCCGAACCTTGCCCGACGTGCAGGCCGAGGACGCCGCCGTTCTGGTTTTGAACACGCGAACCGACCACAGCCATTTGTCGACCCGGACCGTCATGGCGTTGGGCCGCCGTGTTCCGCCCCACCGACCGGCGACAACAGCCGGCTCCGAGCGTTGGCCAGATCGTAGATCTTGCGTTTCGGCTCACCGGTGGCGGCCACAACGGCGGCGACGGTGTCGCGGGTCGACAAGCCCGAGGTCAGCTCTTGGTCGATAAGGGCAACAAGATCGGCTTCGGTCACCGGGACCGACTCGGTGGGTGCACCTTCGACGATCAACACAAACTCACCGCGGGGCGACTCGGCTTGAAACCGTTTGGCCGCCTCGGCCAGCGTGGTGTGGTCGGCCTCCTCATGGAGTTTGGTGAGCTCACGGGCCACTACGGTTCGACGTTCGCCACCACAAGCCGCCGCCAGATCTCGTAGGGTCTTGAGCACGCGGTGTGGGGCTTCGTAGAGCACAATAGTGCGGGGTTCGGCGGCGAGCGTGGCCAGCCGACGTTGACGCTCGGAACCCTTGCGGGGCAGGAATCCCTCGAATACGAATCGATCGGCCGACATCCCGGCCGACGCGAGGGCGGCCGATACCGCACTCGGCCCCGGAACCACTTCGACCCGATGACCCGCTTCGACCACCGCCGACACCACGGACATCCCCGGGTCGGAAATGCCGGGCATCCCGGCGTCGGTCACCAGGGCCACCTTCTGCCCTTGGACCAGGCGATCCAGGATCTCGGGAATCCGGCTGAACTCGGTGTGTTCGTTGGCCACCACCAAGTCGGCCCGAGCCTGACTCGGCGCCTCGTCTAGACCAGGCAGCGATTGCTCCGCCGCAAGCTTGCGGATGTGGGCCAACAGCACCCCGGTTCGGCGGGTGTCCTCACAGATCACCGCATCGGCCCGAAGAAGGGTGAGCGCAGCCCGGAAGGTGAGATCGCCAAGATTGCCGATAGGAGTGCCGACGATCGACAGAGTTCCGGCCCAAGGCTCGGTTGCGGAGCTGCTCACTGGGAGGTCGAATCGTCGATATTCATCGACTCAATCGGAGCTTCGCAGGATCGGATCTCCACCTCGTCACCGACATTAAGATCCCAGTGACCGAACGCGCCGGCTTCCGCCTCGATCACGGAACGGGCCCGCCAAACCGGCAGGGTGACGCGGTTTCGGTGAAGGCGCATCGTGCGGATCACCACGTTGTTGCGATCAAGGAAGGCCACGTCGAGATCAAAGGCCATGAAGAAGGTGTGCACCGAGCGGGCACCTTTGATCACCATCACGCCGTCGATGTCACCACGGCCAAGCAGACCACGGGCCTTGGCCACTCGTCCTTCGGCCAACTCGGCCGATGCCAAAACCGTGCCATCGCGCACCAGCCACCCATCGGAAGGCGGCTCGGGCCGCAGCCAGTCGAACGTTGCACCAGGGTTCATAGTCTCTGCGATCAATTTTACGCCCCGGTGTTGCGGTTTGGGGAGAAATTCGACAACAGCGACCGCGGGCGGTCAGACGTTGAACTTGATATCGAGCACGTCGCCGTCTTCGACGATGTAGTCCTTGCCTTCGGAACGAACCTTGCCGACCTCGCGGGCCTTGGCCCACGAACCGATCTCCAGGAGTTCGTCCCAGCGAATGGTTTCGGCCCTGATGAAGCCGCGTTGGAGATCGCTATGAATCCGTCCGGCGCATTCAGGGGCCGTTGAACCCACGCGGAACGTCCAGGCCCTACTTTCCTTTTCACCGGTGGTGAGGAACGTTCGAAGACCCAACGTGTGATAGGCGGCCTGAATGAAACGGACCAAAGCCCCCTCGCCGAGACCGAAACCGTCGAGCATCTCGGCCCTATCTTCCGGATCGAGCAGTGCCGCTTCGGCTTCAAGCTGAATACAGGCGCCAAATACGGGCGGCGGCTCACCATCGGCCGACTGCGATACCGACATCAATTCCTTCTGCACTGGCGCAATCACAGCGTCGACGTCGTCGAGCTGATCCTCATCGATGTTGACGACGGCGAGCACCGGTTTGTTGGTGAGCAGGAACCACGGCCGGAGCTCAGCGGCATGGTCGGCCGAAATTCCGCTGCGATACAGCGGTGTGCCCGCCTCAAGGTGGACGAGCGCCGCTTCGGCGGCCTCCACCTCATCTCGCAGCGACGGGTCGCCCTTAAGTGCTTTTCGTTTCTTCTCCAGCTGCTTTTCAACGGTTTCCAAATCGGCGTACGTCAATTCGAGCTCGACAATCCGAAGATGCTCAAGAGGATCCTGAGGTCCGGGAACATCGTCATCGCGGAAAGCCCGAAGCACAAAGACGATCGCGTCGACCTCACGAATTCCGGCCAAAAACTTGTTTCCAAGCCCCTCACCTTTGGAGGCCCCTTCGACCAGACCACCGATGTCGTTGAACTGGACCGACGCCGGCACCACGCTCTTCGAGCCGCTCATCTCGGCCAAGGCATCGAGGCGATCATCGAACACTTTCGCCACGCCGACGTTGGGGTCGGTGGTGGCAAACGCGTAGGGGGCGGCCAGCGCCCCACCACCGGTCAGCGCGTTGTACAACGATGATTTTCCGGCGTTGGGGAGGCCAACAAAACCAAACTTCTCCATAGGCGCTTCATCGTAGTGGTCTGCATCGTGGTCGATGCTCCCTCCGTCAATCGGAACAACAAAGCATGCCCAGCCGCATATCTCGACAACCGATGTGACTCCCGTCGTCGCTCGGTTCTCGGTAGACCCGTTGAGCTATGCTCAATCGATGAAATCGGAGGGCCACCGACAGGCAACCATGCCACCGTATCGAACGGCCATTGAGCGGGCCGTTTACCTTCTTGATCGCGGTCATACGCCGGTTCAGAAAGTACGGGCGTTCAGCAAGGCGCTGACGCTGCTTGACGAGTTGGCCGCCGAGTGGGGCGAGAACGCCATCGGCGAGCTTGTGGCCAAGGGTGAACTCACCAAACTCGAGGGCATTGGCCCGTCGATCGAGGCGGTTGTGTCCGGGGCGTACGGGATCGGCTCCACCGACTACCTGGATCAGCTTGAGGTCTCCACGGAAATCGATCCCGGTATCGGCCAGAATCTACGCACCCAGCTGAAGGGCGACTGCCACTCCCACTCCACCTGGTCCGACGGAGCGGCCGAACTGCGGGCGATGGCTGAAGCGGCCCGGGCCATCGGCCATGAGTACCTGGTGGCAACCGACCACTCGGCCCGTCTGACCGTTGCTCACGGTCTTTCACCGGAACGACTGGAGCAACAGATCTCCGAGATCGACCAGCTCAATGAGGAGCTGGCGCCGTTCCGGATCCTCACCGGTATGGAAGTCGACATTCTCGACGATGGCCGACTCGACCTTCCCGACGAGTTTCTGGCCCGGCTCGATGTGGTCATCGCATCCGTTCACCACCGCATTCACCAACGTCCCGAAGACATGACAAAACGACTGGTGAGGGCGGTGGCCCACCCGCACGTTGACATCCTCGGTCACTGCACCAACCGCAAGGTGATGGGGAACCGGCGCAAGCCGAGCCAGTTCGACGCCGACTACGTGTTCGCCGCCTGTGCACGCTTCAACACCGCGGTTGAAATCAACTGCCGCCCGGAACGCCAGGACCCTCCGGAGGACCTACTCGACCTCGCCGTCGAGTGGGACTGCCGGATAAGCATCGACTCCGATGCTCACTCCCCTGGGCAGCTGGAGTGGGTTAACTACGGCTGTGATAAAGCAGCTCTGGCCGGGATTGGCGCCGATCGGATTTTGAACACCCGAACGGCGGATGATCTGTTGGAGCTGCTGGCGGTCTAGCCGATCGCGGCCCGTTGAAGGCTCGGCCCTTGCGTAACACACCGACGTCCCTAGCGAGCGAGTTCCTTGTTCATCGGACTGGGAAACCGGACTTTGAAGTTAGGTTCGCCGTATCCGGACTCACGCAGTCTTCGATCCAGATGATCGAGCTGAGCCTCGATCGAGGAGGTTGCCTCGGCACCTACGTCTTCGAGTAGCTCATAGACCAGTTCGCCACTGTTTCGCTGAGCCCAGCCTCCGACAAGCCGGCCGTCGACCATGATCGCCGGACCACCATTGCCGTTGCGGTCGAAAATCCGAGTTCTGACCGCGTCTTCGAGATACCAGTCGCGCTGTTTCCAACCCATGATCGTGGGATCGAGGCTGGGAAGGATCGCCACTCGCGTGTGATTCACATTCGGTGGTATGCACACGATCTGCTCCGCCGCCGAAGGTGTCATGAGTGCGGTCTGGTCGGTATCCGACAACGGCACCTCCGCAACGTCGGCGCCCAGCGATGAGATGGCTTTCGAGACCATGCCCTTTGGCCAGCCGGTCCACCAAACCACGTCGTCGATCGTGACCGGCCCAAATCGATCGATGTAGCGTGCTATCACCTTGGCTTGGGCGTCGGCTTCACGCGCTGGATGATCGGCATTGTCGGGGTCGACCGTCACAGAGGTGGTACCCGTCCAAACCTGGGGCGTGGCCCAGCGATACTGACTGGCGATCCAGGTGCCGATTGGGTCGGTACGGATGATTCGTCCGGCAAATCCGAGCAACAGCAGCACCCGCGAGTGTGCGCTGATGGTTGCCGAGTAGCTCTTGCCTGGCGCCCCGTCGATACCAAGGGCAAGGTGCGGCAGCGCCTCCCCGACTTCTCGGGTGGTACAGGTTCCGGCGTCGGCGACGAAGGCCTCGATCTCAGCCGACGCCGCGTCGATCCAGGCCAGGCCGTCTCGCACTGCGGTACCCTCCTCAAGCATTTTGGCCAACCGACGGCGGTCAACCGTTAACAGACGAGCCGCGGAGGCGGCGACGATATCGGTGGCCGTCTGTGTCGGGCCGACCCAGAGAGTGCGACGCATGCCATGAACCCGAAGCAACTCACGGGATTCGTAAAGGCAGTCTCGAATGTCTTGGATGGTGACGGTCGGCAGCCGGATCAGCAGTGAGAGATAGACGGTCACCGGGTCGGAAGAGTGCAGCGCAACCAGATCATCGACGGTGCCCATGAT
This sequence comes from Acidimicrobiales bacterium, assembly GCA_965216355.1. Lineage (GTDB taxonomy): Bacteria > Actinomycetota > Acidimicrobiia > Acidimicrobiales > SZUA-35 > JAHELU01. The sequence continues at coordinate 2,566,094 of CBDCFR010000013.1, read as the reverse complement.
GAGTTCGGTGTTTGAGCTTCCGGCGTTGCTCTGCTCTTCCGGCGTGGCGCCTGTTATCCCGAGGCGGTGCCGGGTCATCATCCAGCTTCGCCGTTGTTGGCTGTTGACCACCGGCTTTGAGGGACTCATGACGGTCGCAGGCGGGGCAAGGTGCGATCCTCAATCTTGGGAGCTCGAACCGACGACGATAGGGTCAATGTATGTCCAAGCGCAGACGAAAGAAGCGACTGAAGGCTCGCCGCAACAAGGCCAACAAGGGCCGCAAGCCCAACGCCGGCCGCTAGATCCCGCCGGTCCAGCCCGGGGCCGTACGTTCTCATCGCCGCCCCCTTCCGGCCAGTCACAGCTTCATCCATCATTCGTCGGGCCGGTCCTCACCCGCCCAGCATTTCGGCTACCGCAGAACCCATGGCGGCCATTCGCTGCTCGGCCCGCGCCCGAGCCAACGAAACGTCGCTGTTTTCCACCTGTTCGATGACCTCGATGTAGGCCTTCATCTTCGGCTCGGTTCCACTCGGTCGCACGATGATCCGACTCTGATCGGCGAGATCAAGTACGACACCGGCCGTCGGTGGCAGGGTTCGCCCCTCGGCCAAGTACTCGATCTCGGCTACGGCAACCCCGCCAATCTCGGACGGAGCGAGAGTGGTGCCACGGCGTTTAAGTTCGTCCTGTTCGGCATCGCTCATACCGGCGAAGGACACCGTCACTTGTGACGTGGCGAAGAGACCATACTCTTCAGCGATTTGGTCCAACCGGTCGCGCAGGGTCAGTCCCCGGGCTTTCAACGACGCGATGATCTCGGTCATGACCAGCGCCGCACTCACGCCATCTTTGTCCCGGACCTTGTCGCCGATGCAGTAGCCGAGCGCCTCCTCATATCCCATCAGATACGTGGCGTCGGGTTGTTCAACCATGGGCCGGGCCACCCATTTGAATCCGGTGAGGGTCCGAACACTCTGTGCCCCTTTGGCTTCAGCCACATGATTAATCAGGCGCGATGACACGATCGATGAGGCGACAACGGCGTTCGGAGCATCGGCCCGGTGACCGAAAACGTGATCGAGGAATAGAGCCGCCGTCTCATCGCCCGTGAGACGGCTCCACTCCCCCGCCTTGTTAGGGGCCGCAACCGCCAGCCGATCGGCGTCGGGGTCGTTGGCCAGGATGGCATCGGGAGCCGGATCGGCGGCCGCCGCCTGGGCGTAGGCCAGATCGAGGGCACCGGCCTCTTCCGGATTGGGGAAGTCGGCGGTGGGAAAGTCGGGGTCGGGGTCGAACTGCTCGGGCACCACGATCGGCATGGCGAAGCCGGCATCACGGAAACAATCAAGGATGTGATTGCCCCCGACGCCATGCATGGCGGTGTAGATGACACTGGCGTCACGATGATCCGACAACAACGTGGCAACAGCGGCCTCACAGTGGCGTCGCTGCGGAGTTTCGTCGAGCTCGACGATCGTTCCCGGCGTGGCTGCCGACAATCCAAGAAGCTCGGTGACCGTCTTCGATCGAAGATCGGTGACGGCTTCGCCACCTCCTTGGCCGACCAGGTCATGCTCCGCACCGCCGGTGGCCAAAGCCGCTCGGGCCAACTCGTCATGTTGCGCGGCCACCTTGTCTATGGCGGCCGCAATCTCACCATCAGCCGGGCTAACCAGCTGAATCCCGTCGTCGAGATACAGCTTGTAACCGTTGTCGGCCGGCGGGTTGTGGCTGGCGGTGACCATGATGCCGGCCACTGCCGACCGATCGAGTACCGCATAGGCCAGGACCGGAGTAGGCGTCGGGCCCGCTAAGAGCTCAGCCGTGAATCCGGCAGCCGCCAACTCGGCTACGGCGTCACGGGCGAACGTGTCGGAGTAATAGCGAGCGTCATACCCGACGACCACGTTGCCAAGGCCGGTGTTGTCCTTGAGCCAGGAGGCCAGGCCTGCCGTGGTTTGACGTACCACCACCTGATTCATCTGGCGGGGCCCCGGGCCGACCGCAGCCCTCAAGCCGGCGGTACCAAAGGCGATCCGGCCGGCGAAGAGCGCGCCGGCCCGATCCTCATCGGCCGCCATCACATCGGCAAGTTGTTGTCTTGCCACCGGATCAGGGTCGATGGCCAGCCATCGGCTGATTTCGTCTCTCTGAGCTGGGGTGAGTGCAGTCATCCAAACCTCCGCGTAGCCGGCGACCGGGCCGGGGGAACCAGTAGGAGCCTAGCCGCTGACCTCCGGCCCAAGAGCGCCACCGCTACCATTGGTCCTCCATGCTCGACCACGTTTTCACCGACGCCATCGGAGCGCTTCGCGATGCGCTCGAATCGGCGTTGCTTGAACGCCAGGCCCTGGAGGAACGTTTCCAAGCCGACATCCTGCTTGGTGATATCACATGGGAGACGAGCTACGGCTTGCCCGGGGAAGGATCACCGCCACGGGTCCAGGCCGACCTCACCTTGGAATGGCCCACATGGGCACAAACCGCATATCGAACCTGGTACCTCGACGAGGAGTTCACCGATGGCCCGGTGATCTCGATTGAGGTGGCGTTTCGGGTGCAACGGCTTAAGGACGCGCCGGATCCAGAGATGATCATGAACGGGATGCCCTCGTTTGTCCCCCAGATCGGCGACGAAGAGCTTACGGGGCTCGGCCCGACCCTCGAAACCGTCTACACCCCCGACCTAACCGTTTGGTCACACGCCGCCGAGATCGTTTTCTCCGGGGCTTACGAGCTGGATGAGAAGACCCTTGAGGATGGGTCCACCCTCGACGAACACTTCTCCCAAATCGGAGGATGGATCACGGCCACATTGGTCGGGCTTGGAGACCTGCCGCTTGAATATCTCCCTGCCGACGACTTCGAGGATCAGTAGCCGTCGCCTAGCCCTGGCGAACTGCCGGCCGGGTCCGGGAACCTCGGGGCAGCGCAAACTTGGTGGGTTCCCGCACTGACAGAGCGGGAGATGTAGCCTGGTGGTTGGTGAAACCATCAGATCGGATCATCCAGCTTCCTGGCGCTGAGCCAAAGCTGATCCTCCTGGGTTCAGCAGACAGCTCAGCCATCAAGCATCTCGACGAGCACCTCGTCGCTCAGGCTGACGACGTCGACATTCGCTCGGGGGTGGTCTGGATCGAGGTTTCGGAGGCTCGCAAGTACCTTCAGCTCCTGGTCGAGCGCATGACCGATCACGACAGCGTGCGGGTTGCGGTGGCCGATCTCAACGCCAACTCGGCTGAAGTAGTCGCCGCGGCGATGACAGCGCCAACCCTTGGCGAACTCTCGAATGCCATCGATCAGGACAGCCGGATCAACAGCGCCATCGAGTACTTCGTTCGCTATCAGCCAGTTGTGCGGCTCAGCGACCGCTCGATTGTGGGCTACGAAGCACTCATTCGCGCTGCCCTCAACGACGAACAGCTTGGCGCCGAAGCGTTGATCGAGCGGGCCACCAAGGGTGGCTGGTTGCCGGAGCTCGACGAGTTGTGCCGGTCCCATGCCGTCAAGGGTGTCGGACCTTGGTTGGGGGCGGGGTTGTTGTTCCTCAACATCATGGCTCCAAACGGCACGTTCGATCTGGCCTCGGCGCGCCGCACAATCCGGCAGGCCGAAGATATCGGGCTTGATCCGGATCAACTGGTGCTGGAGGCGACCGAACGCAACCGCTACACCGACATCGACCTGGCGGCCGCTCAACTCACGAAGCTACGGAATGCGGGCGTTCGTATCGCTATTGACGACGTGGGGGACGGCTACTCAAGCCTCCGGGTGGCCACAAGCTTCAAACCCGACGTGTTGAAAATCAGCGGTGACCTTGTCAGTGCGCTTCCCAGTGACGAAGCGACAGCCATTATTCGGGCGGTCGTCGAGTTGGCTCACGAGACCAGAGCCTGGGTCGTCGCCGAGGGTGTCGAATCGGAGGCACAGGCCAACTCGTTGCTGCGACTCGAGGTCGACTGGGCTCAAGGCCTTCTATTCGGCCGACCGCAGCGTCTGCCTGCCGGGTAACCACCACGTAGGTCGGTCGGCCCGTCAAACGGAGCGCCCGCCGTGGGTGCGCTTTCCCATAGCTTGAGGATTTGGGGACTTCTCCCTACCCAACCGGGGCGGGAGCCTCTGGGATAGGGCGGTTCGGCACTGATATCGCTGGTGTCTACGTCACCCATCCACAGCCCGCCGGTCCAACATTTGGGCCAGGGTTCATCACTTGCGAGGCAACAATGGCTTCTCAAATCTCCACTCCCAACCCCGCCCCTTTGTCCCAGAACCGAGCTGCTGTCCTGCAGTCCTGGGCCGACCTGAACGTCGACCTCGCCGCGCTGCGACCAATCGACGACATCCTCAAAGACGAGGCCACCGATGACATAGCCGTCGAGTCGCCACCCCTGGTTGGGAAGGCGTTCGGAGCCGAGCCTCCGGTGCCGACGGTGCGGCTATCGCGTCTGATCGAGCCGGCTCCACCCATTCTCGATCTCGTCGACCCGGAAACCGATGTGATCGACCTCCGTCCCGCCGACAGCGGCCCACAGCCGTGGGCCAACTCGGCTGGAAGGCCGTTGTTTCACATCGGCTTGGCCGCGCTGGTGGCCGCCACCGCCGTCGGCGCCTACACCTTCGCTCCCCTGTCCCAGGAGACGTTGACCGATGTCGAACCGGTCATCGACTCGGCCGAGGGAGATCCCGTCACCCCTGGATCGTTGCCGTCGGGCGCCGCAGCGCCATCGGAGGAGTCGATCGGTATCGAACAGCAGCGACTCATCGACCTGTACGGCGCACAAACTTCGGGGCAGGGTGCCGACCTCGCGCTCGTCGGCATGGCCACCTCGGACGGTGACGTGATTCAGTGGACGGCAACGGTACGCAATCAGGGCCCCGGCGTGGCCGATCAGCCGGTCCGAGTCATCCAGACTCTTCCCGCCAATGTCGACTACGTCTCGTCATTCGGCGACAACTGGGACTGCTTGTTCAGCCCCACGGCTGACACCATCACGTGCGACCTCGGTGAAGAACTCGGTATCGACCAGCGACGTCAGCTCGGAATCGTGACCACCGACGGCGACGCTGAAGCGGGGACCCGACTGTCGGCGACGCTGGCGGTTGTCGGGCGCAACTCCGACACCGATCTGTCGAACAACACCATCAACGTCGTTGCCGTCATCGCCGAAGACGCGGCTGAGGGTGAAGGTGATTCATCCCGGTCCAGCGAATCGGGCGCCGCATCTGAGCAGGCCACCAGCGACCAAGCCGGCAGCGACGAGACCGCCAGCGATGAGGCGAACGATGAGACGTCTGAACAGATGGCGACCGGGGCCGTCACCGAGCTACCAAAGACCGGAGCCGGGCTTACGATCCTGCTGGCCGCCGCCGGACTGGTGATGTGTCTGGCCGGCCGGCGTCTGCTCACTCTCAGCGATGAGATCGCCCCGATTGCGATCGCCAGCCGACTTGGGAGCTGACCGGACGGCGGCCTCAGAAACCGCGGGCGCGCCCGGACCTGACTAGCTGCCGCCGGCAGGCCAGTCGAGAAAGTCGGTCAGCGGCCGTAGTGGTCGGGGACCCATGTGGGAGATGACCTCAGCTGCGGCCAATGATGCCAGGCGGCCCGCTTGCTCCAGCGGAATACCTTTGCTGACGCCGTACAGCGCGCCGGCGGCGTACTGGTCGCCGGCTCCCGTCGTGTCGACAACCGGACCTAGATGCTCAGCGGAGATATCGATCACCCGACCGTCGTAGACGATCTTCGATCCGTCGGCCCCGAGCGTGACGAAGCTCAGCTCCACCTCGTTGCTCACCCGCTTGATTGCCGTGTCGAGGTCACACTGATAAAGGTGTGTCAACTCGGCCCGGTTGGCGAACAGAATGTCGACCGGTCCGTTGACCAGCTCAAGAAACTCCTCATGGTGGCGGTCGATGCAGAACGTGTCGGACAAAGTTAGCGAAACCTTGCGGTCGGCGTCGGCGGCCACGCTCATCGCCTTACGTATCGCCTGCTTGGCCGACTCAACATCCCAGATGTATCCCTCGCAGAACAGGATCTTTCCTGCTGCCACCGTGTCGGGGTTGATGTCGGGCGGAGCCAGCATCACCGAAACACCGAGGTAGGTGTTGAGAGTCCGTTGGGCGTCAGGGGTGACCAGAATCATGCAGCGGGCCGTTGGCGGACCGTCAGGATCCGGGGGCACGTCGAAGTCGACACCAAGCGATCGCATATCACTGGCGAAAACCGAACCCAGACCGTCGTTGCTGACTTTGCCGATGTAGGCCGCATTGGCGCCGAAGGAGGCAACACCGGCCACCGTATTGGCCGCCGAGCCACCGGAGGCTTCAACTTCGGGGTCGATCATCCCGTAGAGCTCGTTGGCCCGGGCCTCGTCGATGAGGAACATCGACCCCTTGGTCATCTCCTGCTCGACCAGGAATTCTTCTTCCGCCCGGGCGATGACATCGACAATTGCGTTGCCCACTCCGACAACGTCGTGCTCTGGTTCAACCACAGTTCTGCACCGTATCGCAGTTGTTGGACATGGACATAAGCGGGCACTCCAGACCGAACAAGACCGAACGTTGTGCAGCCCGAAGGCTGGGCAACGTTCGGTCTTGGATTCGAGTCAGGTGTTGCCGAAGCTGCTACAGGTGCTAGCTACAGCCGCTGGTATTGCCACACCCTGGGCAGGCGTGACAGCTTCCCGCTCGCTGCATCGTGATACCACACTGCATACAGATCGGAGCGTGAGGATCGGACTTCGGCTGCTCGGGGGTTGACAGCGAAGCAATCAGCTCATCGGCCGGCTCGATCGATGGAGGGTCCTGGGGGAAATCACCCGGAGTGTTCACCGCTTCATCGACTCCCGGAAGGGTCTGCTGCGACCGCTCACCGGTGGTGAAGATGCCCAGCGATGCCCGCTCCTCGTGGCTGAGATACAGAATCGCCAGCTTGCGGAACAGGTAGTCCATAATCGAGGTGGCCAGACGAATATCGGGATCGTCGGTCATGCCGGCAGGCTCAAAGCGCATTCCGGTGTAGGTCTCAACGTAGGCCCGCAGGGGGACGCCGTACTGCAGCCCATGGCTCAGTGATAGCGCCAGCGCATCCATGATGCCGGCCATGGTCGAACCCTGCTTAGAGACTCGGAGGAACACTTCGCCCGGCCGGCCGTCATCGTATTCACCAACGGTGACGAAAGCCTTGCAGTCGGCCACCCGGAATTCGAACGTACGGGAGCGGCGATCACGGGGAAGTTTCTCCCGAACCGGCTTGTAGACGATCTTGGTTTCAACCTGGGTGGTCAGTGCTGCGGCTGGATCGGTGACGGTGTCGCCGTCATCATCGCTGTCGGACTCCTTCTTGGCCATCGACAACGGCTGAGCGACCTTGCAGTTGTCGCGGTAGATGGCGATGGCCTTGACGCCCATCTGCCAAGCATCGATGTGCAACTGCTCAACGTCTTCGACGGTGACGTCTTCAGGCATGTTGACGGTCTTGGAGATGGCGCCTGAAATGAACGGCTGAACGGCGGCCATCATCTTGACGTGACCGAGGTAGTGAATCGGGTTGTCGCCCATCGAACAGGCGAAGACCGGGATGTGCTCGTCCTTGAGAGCTGGAGCACCGAGGATCGTCTTGTTCTCATCGATATAGGCGGTGATGGCCGCCACTTCGTCGATGTTGTAGCCAAGGCGCTTCAGAGCCCGAGGTACCGACTGGTTCACGATCATCATCGATCCGCCGCCAACCAGCTTCTTCATCTTGCATAGGCCAAGGTCAGGCTCAATGCCGGTGGTGTCGCAGTCCATCAGCAGGCCAATAGTGCCGGTTGGGGCCAGCACCGTGGCTTGCGAGTTACGAACCCCAACAGCGGGGCTGAGTTCACAGGCGTTGTCCCAGGCCTCACGGGCCGCATCCAGGATGCCGGCCGGAGCCAGGTTTACATCGATATCAGCCGCAGCGGCTCGGTGCTGATTCAACACCCGCAACATGTGTTCCTCGTTGGCGGCGTATCCCTCGTGGGCTCCCATACGAGCCGAGGTACGAGCCGAGGTGTAGTAGGCGTGCCCCGTCATCAAAGATGTGATGGACGCGGCCATGGCCCGACCTTCATCGGAGTCGTACGGAAGGCCAAGGTTCATGAGCAGAGCGCCGATGTTGGCGTAGCCAAGACCGAGCTGACGGAACTGCCGGCTGGTTTCGCCGATCCCGGGGGTGGGGTAATCGGCCCGACCAACCAGGATCTCCTGGGCGGTGAAGAAGTGTTCGACCGCAACCTTGAAACCTTCGACGTCGAAGGTGTCGTCGTCGTTCAAGAACTTGAGCAGGTTGAGGCTGGCCAGGTTGCAGGCCGAGTTGTCGAGATGCATGTACTCCGAGCACGGGTTCGATCCGTTGATCTTGCCGGTGTTGGCCGAGGTGTGCCACCGGTTGATGGTGCTGTCGTACTGCATGCCGGGATCGGCGCACTCCCAAGTGGCCTGGGAGAACTGGCGCATCAGATCACGGGCCTTCACAGTGCGGACGATCTGACCGGAGGTGCGAGCCACCAAGTCCCAGTCGGCGTCGTCGAGCACGGCCTGCATGAACTCGTCGGTCACCCGAATCGAGTTGTTGGCGTTCTGGTACTGAATCGAGTGGCTGTCGGCCCCGTCGAGATCCATATCGAATCCGGCTTCACGCAGAACTCGGGCCTTACGCTCCTCGGTGGCCTTGCACCAGATGAACTCCTCGACATCGGGATGATCGATGTCAAGCATGACCATCTTGGCCGCTCGGCGAGTCTTGCCACCGGACTTGATGGTGCCGGCCGACGCGTCGGCGCCGCGCATGAAGCTGACCGGGCCGGACGCAGTGCCGCCGCCGCGCAGCAGTTCGTGGCTGGAGCGGATACGGGAGAGATTAATGCCGGCTCCAGAGCCGCCTTTGAAGATGACACCTTCCTCTACGTACCAGTTGAGGATGTCGTCCATCGTGTCTTCAACCGACAGGATGAAACAGGCCGAGGCTTGCTGGGGCACACCGCGCACGCCGATGTTGAACCAGACCGGAGAGTTGAACGCCCCCATCTGATTGATGATGAGGTGCTTGAGTTCGTCGTTGAGAATCTGAGCTTCGGCGGCATCGAAGTAGCCGTCCTCGATACCCCACTTTGTAATGGTGTTGACCACACGGTCGGCCACCTGCTTGAGCGACGTCTCGCGCTCGGGCGTGCCGAGCGTACCTCGGAAGTACTTCTGAGCCAGAATGTTGGTGGCGTTGACCGACCAAGTGGACGGAACTTCTACGTCGAGCTGCTCGAACGCGATTTCACCGGTCTTCCAGTTGGCGATTCGGGCATCGCGTTTTTCCCATGTGACAGTGTCATATGGATCGACACCTGCGGTGGTGAAATAACGACGAAGTCCGATTCGAGTTTGCTCGGATGCGAGGGCCATTGTTCCTAGTCTTCTCTTTCTGACTACAGAGTCCAGACGGAGGCTGTCGGGACTAGCGGTTTAGTTTTACTGGTGTGCTGTGACAGCGACTGCAGTCCACCCGGCCTGCAGGCCCGGCTCGACGTGATCACTATCAGCGGTGGTGTAGTCAGCACAGTAGAACCCGCCATAAATCGTCCTTTCGGACGCCTGTTCCCTGCGCCTCTCCTCTACTGATCTTCTTTGCCGTCCGGCGCGCCGCCGGACTGCGTTTGTGTGGTGAACTCCGAAGAGTTCGTCCTCGCCGCCGACCGCTCAGCGCCCGCACCGTTCCCAGTTCCACCCTTTCGAGGCGTTACCGATCACGGGGCTTCCCATTGCGGCTTTGGTTTGGATTTCATCCTGATTGTCGCCGGTTACGTCGTGGGTGCTCGAGCAGACAACAGTTTCACCGCCTATCACCAAGGTGACTTGCAGTTGTGACTCGCTGTCGTGTTGCCGTTGCCAGCCACCAAGACCCGGCGCACTGGTCTCTCCGGCTCCCGTTCCCTGATGCCTCCTCGGATCCAAAGATCCATGTGGTTGCATCAAGGTGGGTGGACCGTGGTGTAAGACCAGCCACTAGATCTTGTGCCTGCCGCCAGCTCGAATCCGAGCGACGCACAAGATGTTGTCTCATTACATCACTGTAATTACGACGATGTCAACAGGGGATTCAAAGAATATCGACTCAACCGCCCAGTTTGTCAGCCTCCGGTCAGATCTTTTGGGTGAATCGTCTCTAGCTCGACCCCACTCCACCAACGATCCAGGCCCGACCCAGACGACGCGGGCCCACAGTTGCCCGAAGCTGAACCGATTCATGAGATGAAGATGGTGAATCGACAGCGCTCGCTATGAGGCGCAGCGTGACGGAGATCGGATCGTTAGAGCGAACAGGTCGAGGTTCGATACCGAGATCGACGGCTCAACCATCGATTGGACACAGCTTCCAAACCCATGGGCCATGCATTCGATGACCCTGCCATACTGATGCCCTCTCCGACCTCCGTCACTACATTGCCCCACGACGGGCGCATCGACCACACTACCGAGGTCGGTCTGTGGATCGAAAGAGGACGAGCTGTGGATTTTGTGAGGATTTCGTGGACGACGTGGGGATGACCGGCTGTTTCGAGTGATCCGACGCCGAGGAAGTGCCCGATTTCGCTCCCGACACCAATCGGCCGCCGGTGACGACCTAGGCTGGCCTCGGAAAAGAATCAACAGGACCGACAACCTTGTCCACAATTCCTGATCCATCCAGCACCCTGTTTATGAACATGATCCAGCTGTTTCCACAAAGTCCCAATCACAAAGACCGCGCTGACGCCGCCTCTGCGGCTTCAACGCAGGGGCCAGAAGGGCAGACAGAACTGGTTCTGAACAATGTGATGGAAGTCGTAGGCGACGAGCACCGCCCGGCCACCGCCGAAAGACCGTGGTTGTACACCAACATGATCGCCTCGACCGACGGTGCAACCGCAATCGACGGACTGTCAGGGGCCCTGGGGAGCGACGGCGACCTCGCCATGTTTCAAGCCCTTCGCGCCCAAGCCGACGTCATCCTGGTTGGCGCCGCGACTGCTCGGGCCGAGGAATATCGACCACCGATCGCCTATAGCAGCTCGCTTGAGCAACGCGAACAGAGAGGCCAGAAGCCTCGGCCTCGGTTGGCTCTGGTCAGCAATAGCCTCCACATCGAATCGACTCTGCCATTGTTCGACGACACCGAAGACAATCGCCCGATGATCATCACGTCGGAGAATTCGCTCGCTACTGCAGCCGATGACCCCGAACGACGCTGGCTCCTCGAACGAGCCGACGTCACGGCCGCCGGAGTTGATCGGGTCGACCTACTTGCCGCCGTCAGCCTGCTAGGCAAGTCAGGCCATCCCCGGATCCTCTGCGAGGGCGGCCCGTCGATCAACGGGCAGCTGGCCGCCCTTGGCCGTGTGGACGAGTGGAATCTCACCATCGCACCGATTCTGGCTTCAGGCGAGTCAAAGCGGGCGGCGGTAGGCCCACTACCCGAGAGCCCACCCGCCGGAATGGAACTCGCCCGGGTGTGGCTGCAGGATCATTTCCTGTTCTGCCGCTGGGTTGCCTCCAACCAGAACTAGGTTGCGGCCGGCACCAGTGCCGGAGCGTCGTTACGACTGTTGGGCCGCGGCCTGAGTTGGCTCGACCTTGATCAGTCGGGCCTCACGAGTGAAATCTTCGATGTTGTCGAAGTGTTTGTAGACGCTGGCGAATCGCAGGTAGGCAACCTCGTCGAGCTTGCGTAGCTCGTCGAGAACAAGGAGACCGACGGCTTCGGAAGTGACTTCGGGGCCCTGCTGACGAGCCCGGTCTTCCACTCGATTGGCCAGCTCAACAAAGTCCTCATCGGCGAGCGGACGGCCTTTGGCCGCTGCGGTTAGGCCGGACACGATCTTGGTTGCGTCGAAGGGCTCACGCACATCCGAACGTTTGACCACAACCAGTGGGCATTCCTCAAGACGCTCGAACGTGGTGAAGCGATGCCCACATCCACCGCATTCACGACGCCGACGAATAGAAGTACCGTCGTCGGCGGAGCGGGAGTCGACGACCCGAGTATCAGCTTCCACACATACTGGGCACCGCATTGCTCCTAAGCTAGCGGACAACATGAATCTAGGGGCAGCAATTGCCACGAGCTTGTCCGAAGTTTTGTGGAAGATAGCAATTGGCCGCCACCCGGAACAGCCCGAGACGCTACACGTGCGCTATTAACCCTGCGCGAGGTGTTGAGCAGAAAGCTCAACCGGCACCGCAAGATGCTGACCCGTTTGAATCATCGATCCACCGTTTGCTTCGACAAAGAGATCGACAACTCGACGTGGATCCTCATTAGGGAAACGATCGGTTGCGATCGACCACAACGAATCTCCCGCCATTACAACGATGACTTCGGACGATATTGCCGAGGCGGGGAGCTGAGCGACCTGACCGACCGCGACCTGCTGCCCGGCGACATCGGCCGTTCCGGGCTCGCCCTGCGCGAGTCGGATGGCGAACAGCGAACCGAAAACGATGACGGTAGCGACCGCAACAACCGGAATCATCCGCAACAGGTCGGAGGTCATTCCGAAGCGACCGAACCGGTTGGCAAACTCCAACCGGATGGTCTGCACGGTCCGATCAATCCGATCGACGAGATGGCCGATGGCCTCCGACCAATCAGGGTCGGCGACAGCGACAGTGGCGACGGATGGTGCCACTAAACCTGACCGAGTGTTGTCGACCGCGAGATATATTCCACCACGCGCCCCACCACGCGCCCGACCGCGCGCCGCCTGCCGGCCATTGCCGGCAGCGTTAATCGGAACCGGACCGTCGATATCGAGCGGGCGAAGCCGCTGCTGAGGCTTTACACGATGTGAGGCAACCATTCCCGTATTGTCCTTAGGGGGTGTGACACTTAAGCGGCGGGCCGCTCCGCCGAACTCGTAACGCCGATCCCGCAGGCGCCGAAGAACACCTGTTCGTCGTACGCCTGTTCGGTCGACACCATTACAATAGCGAACAGTCGTTCGCCTGCAAACCTCGGGCTCAAAACCTTCGAACAAACGTTTCCCACGAGATTTTCAGCAAAAACGAACACTTGTACGCAACATGTGGCATAGTGGACAACACAAACACCTGTTCGACCAACGGCCACGGGCCTGGTCGTACACCCAATTGCAGTTCGCCCAGCCGGCGAACGATCCCGACTATGCCTGTGGAGGTACGTTATGGGTGAGCACCAACTGACAGTTCGGCAGCGCGCCATTCTGGAGTTCATCGAAACACAGTTGCGCGAAAATGGATTCCCCCCGTCGGTCCGCGAGATCGGCGCCGAGGTCGGCTTGAATTCGCCGTCGTCGGTCCACTCCCAGTTGGCCACACTTCAGCGCCACGGCTACCTGCAGCGCGACCCGTCCAAAACCCGCGCCATTCGCGTGCGCTGGGATGCCAGCAGTGGCGCAGCCGATGTGGAACGCCGGCCCGTTCGCCACGTGCCCCTCGTCGGCGATGTCGCCGCCGGCACCGACGTGCTGGCCGAAGAGCACATCGAAGAAACGCTGCCGCTTCCGGCGGACTTCACCGGAGAAGGCGACCTATTCATGCTTCGTGTGCGTGGAGACTCCATGATCGACGCTGGCATTCTCGACGGAGACTTCGTCGTGGCCGCCGTTCAAAACGTGGCCAAGAACGGTGATGTGGTCATCGCCGGGATTCCAGGTGAGGAAGCGACCGTGAAGACCTACTCCCGGTCCAATAACAAGGTGGTCCTCACGCCGGCCAACTCAACGATGGAGCCCATGGAGTTCGCCGGTGACGACGTGGAGATCTTCGGCCGAGTCGTCACCGTGATGCGGCGCCTGTAGCGGGCCCAACCACAAAACACGGTGAATTGGCTCAGATACAGATTCTGAGCCAATTCATCCGCGTGGGCTTTTCGCCCACCTTTCCCCCTCAAGCAAGATCAAACGTTTCCAAACTCATGTTCATGAGCGTTCTGCGGCGGCAGATCGGAATGCGAAGATGTTACCGCCGTCACGCCGCATAATCCATACCGCAGGCGGTTTTGGGTCGGCGTCACGTCACCTAGGCAGGCAACATCGGCCGACAAGCAGCCTGATCAGGCGATTTAAGGCGGCGTGCAAGATTTCCGATCACAACATTACAGTTTGTTTGCAGGACAAGAGTTTCGTCGGACACGGCGATCTCGGGGCGCGAATGGAACAATTCCACTAGTCGACTTGCGACCCGGCTAAAGAACGTCTGCGGCGATCGAAGTCAGCTGATGTTGACGTTGTTGCATTGTCCGGCCGCGCAGCCGGGCGATTCCGTTTTCGGTCACCACACGATCGGCCAGGTAGCGAGGAACCGTTACGGGCACGTCCGGGTCGAGGCGAGGCACAATACGTGAGGTCGTGCCCCTCCGAGCAGTGGACGGCAAGGCCACAACAGCCATACCGCCGGGCGATAGCGCGGCGCCGGCCGCGAAGTCGGGTTGACCGCCCGGCCCCGACACCACTCGGTCGCCGACTTGTTCGGCGTTGACCGAACCGTCGAACGCAACCTCAACAGCGGAGTTGATCGCCACAAAGCGAGCTTGGCGAGCCAAGCTGGGGATGCCATGGCTGTAGTTGGAAGCGACGATCACCACATCGTCGCGGTCTCGAATCCACTCCAGCGCGGCTGAGCCACCAACCACTGCACTGGCGACATGAAGGCCTTTGTCCACCGACTTTTTCGACCCGTCGAGGGCACCACGGTCAATCAGAGCCATGGCCGCCTCCCCTATCAGGCCACTGTGGAGCCCGAGACCGATGCGGCCGTCGAGCGCAGCGACAACGGCATCCGGAATTGCACCTATTCCGTACTCGATGGTGGCGTGTTCGGGGATCTCGGCCGCCAGCAATTCGGCGATTTGGGCCGGGACCGACCCCGCGGCGGGCCTCGATCCGCCGATCTCTGAGAGGGCACCCGGCAGGTGACACAAGGGATGCTCGGTCTCAACCAGTAGGTCGAAGTGATGGGCTTCGAACGCCACCGGTCCGCCGACATAAGGCATCGCCGGGTTCACTTCGGCGATCACCAACTCGGCAGTACACAGAACCTCAGGGGTGGCGCCGCCGGCGACGCCAAGACTGAAACGGCCGTCCGGCCCCGGTGGACTCACCTGCACCAGAGCCACGTCGACGGCTAGGGCTCCATTCGGTCGGAACAACGAATAGAAACCGGAGGATTGAGCGGGCACGATAGCCAGACGGTCGGGAGTAAGCCCCGCAGTGGCCGAAGATGGTTGGACCGAAACGTGCCGAAACGGCCAGCGATCAGCGTCGGCCTGCTCATCTGAACAGGCAAAGGTGGCCAACGGCTCAAAGAGGTAGTCGGAAACCGTGGCGATGTCGGTCCATCGGTGATGATTGTCGGCCAAGGCCTGCACCAATGCGGTCGGCGTGCCCATCAAGCCGGTGACATACACCCGAGCGCCATCGGGAACAGCGGCCATGGCTTCGGCCATCGACGCCGATGCGCCGGCTCGGTGGCGGACCGGGCGCGGCAACTGACCTTCACGATCGAGAGCAGGGGCGGTCGTCATCAGATGAACTCACCGAATTCTTCACCGGTGAGCAGACCGTGCAAGGAGCGATACACGGTTTCGATGGAGGCTCGATCAAGGAACTCATCGGCGGTGTGAGCCACCGTTGGGTCTCCTGGACCGAAATTCGTGGCCGGCACTCCGAGTTGATCGAACCGGGCCACATCGGTCCATCCCAGCTTGGCCCGGACCTCAAGCCTGTTGTGATCCACCAGTTGTTTCAGAATCGGGTGGCCGAGCGACGGCGAGCAGGCTGCCGAACTGTCCACGACAGTGACGCGATCGTCGTCGTCTACAAACGGAGCCAGCACATCTCGCACCCACTGCTCGGCTTCAGCCGCACTACGGTCGGGCGCATAACGATGGTGAATCCGAAGGGTGCAGCGATCGGGCACCACATTGCCGGCAACGCCCCCCTCGACCGACACCGCCTGAATCGCCTCTCGATATGTGCATCCATCAATCGTCGGGGTACGAGCCTCGTAGGCGGCCAGCGCCCCGAGAATGGGGGCCAAACGGTGCACGGCGTTGCGACCCATCCACGGCCGGGCCGTGTGAGCTCGGGCCCCGGCCAACTCAACCTCAAACCTCATCGCCCCTTGACATCCAGCCTCGATGGCTCCCGACGTGGGCTCCCCCAGGATCGCGCAGTCCCCTTCCACCAGATCAGGGCGTTCAGCCAAAATCTCGTTCAGCCCATTGTGTTCCTGGGCCACTTCCTCTCGGGCATAGAAGATGTAGGTGAGGTCGACCACCGGTTCGACAACGGTTCGAGCGAGGTGAAGGAAGACGGCGAGCCCCCCTTTCATGTCGGCCGAGCCCACGCCGTGCAAGATGTCACCCTCGATCCGGGGAGTGGCGTTGCCGTTGGCCGGCACCGTGTCTGTATGACCGGCCAGAATCAGGCGATGGTTCCGACCGAGGCCGGTCCGGGCCACGAGGTTGTCGCCGATCCGCACCGTTTCCAAGTGATCCAGCGACTCCAGTTCGGTCTGCAGCCAGTCGACAAACGGACCCTCCTTGAACGACTCGGAAGGACGGCCCACCAGGTCGGCGGTCAGGCGTAACAGATCAACCATGCTTCCAAGGTATCCGGTAGCCTGGGAGGCAATGGCGATTCAGGATTCCCCGTCTACCGGCTCTGAAAACGCAG
This sequence comes from Acidimicrobiales bacterium, assembly GCA_965216355.1. GTDB lineage: Bacteria > Actinomycetota > Acidimicrobiia > Acidimicrobiales > SZUA-35 > JAHELU01. The sequence continues at coordinate 2,549,394 of CBDCFR010000013.1, read as the reverse complement.
CTCAGGGCATTGATCCCTTGGGCATTGATCCCGTGTCCAACGGTGAGTTATCCGGCACCGGCGCGATCGCCGTGGACACCCGACCGGATGAGATGGCGACCGGGGCTGGAGAACAAGCCGAGCGTCTGTTCAGCAAGTCGATCGTGATCTCCGGTGTTCGCTGCCTGTTCACCTATCTGATCTTCCCGTTTGTCACCCCGTTCATCGGATTGGCTCCCGGTGTCGGCGCTGGACTCGGCCTGGTAATCGGAATCGTGGCCATCGTCGCCAACGTATTCAGCATCCGGCGCTTCTGGAGAGCGGATCATCGTTGGAAAACTCCGGTCACGGTTCTGCATCTGTGTGTCATCGGCTTGCTCCTGGTGCTCGCCGTCAGAGACATCCTGGAACTGGTTGGCTGAATGCGGCTGCTGTTTGTCCTCGCCGGGCTTCTGTCGGTTGGGGTCGGTTTCATCGGGCTGATAACACCTCTGCCGGGCACGGTGTTCTTCATCATCGCCGCCTGGTTCTTCTCCAAGTCGAGTCCGCGCCTGGAGCGTTGGGTTCTCGATCTCCCCGGTGTGGGCAAGATGGTTGAGGACTACCGGAATGGTTTGGGCATGCCGAAGCGGGCCAAGATCACGGCGATTAGTTGCATAGTCTTGGCCTGTACTTTTAGTGTCGGCTTCGCCGTCGATCCGGCTTGGGCCCGCATCGCAATTGCTCTGACCGGTGTCGTCGGTGTCTGGTACGTGGGCTGGCATGTGCCGACCACGGAAACCGTGCTCGCCGAGCGCGAAGCGGAGCTGGCGGCCTAAGCCGACGCTCTACCGATTCGGCGTGCAGCTTACTGATTGGCGTGCAGCGCCTCGTTGATGCCACCCCAGCGTGAGGGGTCGGATTCGCGCACCTCGATCACTCCGTTGGTTGAGTTCTGCAGGTAGAGCAAGCCCGGACGGCCGGATAGTTCCTTGGCCTTGACCTTACTTCCGTCGGGCAGGGTCACGATCGTTCCGGCGGTGACATAGACGCCGGCGGCAACGGTGCAGCCGTCGCCCAACGAGATTCCGATTCCGGCATTGGCGCCGAGGAGGCAGTGCTCACCAACCGACACCCTCTCGGTTCCTCCGCCCGAAAGCGTGCCCATGATCGAGGCGCCGCCGCCGACATCGGAGTGGGCGCCCACAACAACTCCCTGGCTGATCCGCCCTTCGACCATGGCCGGACCAAGAGTACCGCCGTTGAAGTTGATGAAACCCTCGTGCATCACGGTTGTGCCTTCGGCCAGATAGGCCCCGAGGCGAACCCGGGTGGCGTCGGCGATTCGAATTCCCGACGGCACCACATAGTCGACCATGTGAGGAAACTTGTCGACGCCCCTCACCATCACCGTGTGGCCCTGCCCGGCCGCAAGCGACCGCAGCTGATCAAGTTTCTCGGGAGCAACTGGGCCGGCGCTCGTCCAGGCGACGTTGGCCATCTGTCCGAAGATGCCTTCGACGCTGATCGAATTGGGGGTGACCTCACGTCGCGACAGCAGGTGCAGGCGCAGGTAGGCATCAGCGGCGTCGGCCGGTGGCTGGGCAAGATCGTCGATCGTGGTGGTGATGGTCTCACCGCGTACCAAACCAAGCTGCTCGGCCAGGCAGGTGCGCTTTGGTTCCACCCCCTCAACCGGGTACCAGGCATCGAGACGGGTGCCCGTCTCGGCGTCAACGTAACTATGTCCAACAGCAGTCACCGTCATGGGCTACAGCATATTGGACGGCACAACGGACCCACTGCCATCGTGGCCCCGAAAGAGTCTGCCGCTAAAGTCCCAACCGCTCGGCCACAAGATTGATCCGCTCGGTCGGTTGAACCACCGCCACCCGAACGTGGTCGGCGGCAGCATCTCCGTAGAACTCACCGGGGCTGACCAAAGCTCCGGCCTCGTTGGCCAGACGACGGGCAAAGTCCCAGGCGTCGCCGTCGGGGGCTGGAACCCAGAGGTAGAAGCCACCGCCCGGCAGGTCGGCCGGGGCGCCGAGGCTCTGAGCCACCTTCTGCATCACCTGGAGCCGCTCGAAGTACCTATCCCGCTGCTGGTCGACATGGGTCTCGTCGGCGAAGGCAGCCACCGCTGCGGCCTGGGCCGGTCCGGGGGCCATGAAGCCGGCGTGTTTACGAACCTCACCCAGGTAGTGAATGAGGTCGGAGTCGCCAACGTAGAACCCGGTGCGCACCCCGGCCATGTTCGAGCGTTTCGACAGCGAATGCACCGCCAGCACCCCGTCGAGCCCCGACTCGATGATGGACCGCGGGCGACCGTTCCAGGTGAAGGCGATGTAGCACTCGTCGGAGGCGACTAGCACACCGTGGCGGCGACCCCAGTCGGCCGCGGCCGCAAGGTCATCCAGCCCACCGGCCGGATTGCCGGGACTATTGACCCACAGACAGAGAGCCCGATCGATATCGGCGGCGTCGACCGCATCAAGATCGAGCCGCCACTGTGCGTCCACCGGGACCGGCACCGCCCGACAGCCGGCCAGCGTGGCCCCCATCGCGTAGCTGGGGTAGCTGACCGCCGGATAGAGCACCGTGTCGCGCTGCGGAGAGCGCAGCCGCAGCCAATGAGGAAGGCCGGCCACAAACTCCTTCGAGCCGATCGTGGCTCGTACATCGTCGGCGGAAACCTGACGCTCCGACGGAAGATCAAGATAACGATTGAGCCACTGCGAGGCCGCGTCCCTGAACGGCAGCGTGCCGATCGACGGTGGGTAGGACCGTTCCGACCCGGAACGGCTCAGCGCCTCCAGGACAAAGTCGGGCGGAGCATCAAATGGTGTGCCAATCGAGAGGTCCACCAATCCGCCCTCGAAACGCGACCCGGCCTCTTTGAGATCGTTAAGCCGATCGTAAGGGTAGGGCGGAGGGACAAAACCCTTCGTGTTCTCCATGGCCTGGGCACTCCTCGTCAACAGTGGTGGCCCTGATACATCACATACCAGCGCTCTTCGAATCTACCGTCGCCGAATCAAGCCGATTCAGGAAGTTTCGTGACGATCACATCTTGAAGCCGATGGGCCGAAGCCGACTCAAGCCGAGCCGTCACCCGCATACCCTTTTCTTCGGACCGCTCTTCCAGCACTTCGCCCTCCCGGTGGGCGGCGGCCAGCAGATCGCCTCGGGCCCACGGCACAAACAGTTCATAGAGCTCAGTGGCGGCCCGCAGCTGCTGGCCCAGCGCCACCAGGAAGTCGTCAATGCCTTCGCCGGTTAGGGCCGAGACGGCCACCGAGCCGAGATGGCGACGAGTAAGACGCTCGATTTCGGGAGCTTGATCGGCCTTGTTGAAGACAACCAACTGAGGCACTTCGTCGGCATCGATCTCACGCAGCACCTCGCGAACGGCGTCGATATGACCCTCGGGGTCGGGACCGGACCCGTCGACCACGTGCACCAGCAGATCGGCTCCGGCGGCAACCTCAAGGGTGGATTTGAATGCTTCCACCAGCTGGTGGGGAAGCTTGCGGACAAAACCGACGGTGTCGGTGACGAGGATCTGCTCTCCTCCGGGCAGTTGCAGCTTTCGAGTGGTGGGGTCGAGCGTGGCGAACAGCCGATCTTCCACTAAGACCTCAGCGCCGGTGAGCCGACGCAGAAGGGACGACTTCCCGGCGTTGGTGTAGCCGACAATCGAAACGGTTTGATAAGGCGACCGGTGACGGGCTTTTCGCTGGTTGGCCCGCCGAGCCGAGATCGAAGCCAGGTCTCGTTCCAGTTTGTGCATCCGGCGGACGAGCCGACGGCGATCGACCTCAAGCTGGGTTTCACCGGGGCCTCGGGTGCCGATTCCGCCACCCTGCTGGCTGAAGTCCTTCTTGCCCCGCAAACGAGGCAGTCGGTACCGCAGCTGAGCCAATTCGACTTGAGCCTTGCCTTCGGCGGTCGTGGCGTGCTGGGCGAAAATGTCGAGGATGACGGCAGTGCGATCGAGTGCCGTGCGTTTCAGCATGCGCTCGAGGTTGAGCTGTTGCCCAGGACTTAGCTCGTCATCGAAGACGACCGTGTCGGCGTCGATCGCAAGGGAGGACTCAAGGATCTCCTGGACCTTCCCCCGCCCGACAAAGGTGGCGGGGTCGGGACGGTCGCGTTTTTGAATCACCCGCTCCAGGGCATCGGCCCCGGCCGTGTCGACCAAGAGGGCAAGCTCATCGAGAGAGGCCTGCGTTTCGTCTTCGGTGCGTTCGGAGGTTGTGACACCAACCAGGACTATTCGCTCTCGGAACGCTCGATCGAGAAATCCTTGCTCGACCGTTGACCCATACTCGCCGAAGGCGCCACGGTGATCGCTCTCCACTCCCCCGTCGGCCCAGGTGCGAACTTCGCCGTTCGTTTCGCGAGCGTTGGAAGCCGGTGTCTCACCGCCGTCGCCATTGCCACTGCCGCCGTTGCTGTTAACGTCACCGGAGTCCGCCAGCATGAACTCGTCGAAGTCGATGAAGTCCTCGGTCGAGGTGTCCGGTGAATTCTTGTCAGGCAATACAAATGCTCCCGATATAGGTGGCAGGGCCGATGAGGAAGACGGTGTTGTCGTCGGGGTCGTTGGCCACCTCAACGCTAGCCGAACCGCCGGGCATGGATACCTGAATTTGTTTCTCGGGCCCGCCACCGTCGACCAGCCCAAGACGATGAGCGGCCCACGCTCCCGCACAAGCACCGGACCCGCAGGCCTGCGTGACGCCGACACCTCGTTCCCATACTTTGAGAGCCAGTTCATTCGGACCGTCGACAGTGACTACATGTACGTTGATGCCGCCGGGATAGCCGGCCTCGATCACAGGCCCCACCTCCGACGGGTCGGCTCGGTCGAACTCATCACGGCTTACGATGGCCACGATGTGAGGATTGCCGACGTCGACACCTTGTTGGTGGCTGGGGTGGAGCCCAACCGCCTCCCAGCTTGGCGAAGGTTGTGGTCCGTCGCTAACCCGACCCATCTCGGCCCGAACTTGCCACGTGTCGCCACCCGCAGGGAAAAGCACGAGTGTGCGGGGCCCGGCATCGGTGTCGATGATGATCTCGGCGCCATCGGGTACCGGCGCCTCTTCAGCCTGGCGTAGCCCGATCGCTTGGCCGAGGCAACGGATTCCGTTTCCGCTGATCTCGGCCCGGCTGCCATCGGCGTTCCACAGCACCATCGACCAACGGTGGGAGTCACTGCCGTCGGACTGCACCGGTTGGGCCACGATCAGCCCATCAGCGCCTATTCCGGTTCGGCGATCGCACCAACGCTTGGCCTCCGGAGAACCGATGGGCTGAGCCGGGGCCAGGGCAATGAGGAAGTCGTTGCCAAGACCGTGATGTTTCGTTAGCTCGAAGCCGGAATCGGCCATTTGATACTCCGTGAGAACAGGAACCTGCTGTTCATGGTAGAGCCCGGGTACGACCGTCGATACGTCGCGGCTCCTTGGTTCGGCTTCCGACCGTCGAGCACGATCGCCTATCGTGATCGACCGTTGCCCTGACCGTTGCCGACTTTGGGACCCTGTCCCCTCTCGCCCGGCTCACGATCGTTGCCTCGCCCGGGATTTGCACCATCAGCGGTCTGGCCTGGAGGTGACTGTGGCCTGGCCGGACGGGTTGCCGATGGACGTGTGTCGGCGGGACGTGATGTCGAAACCTGATTGCGGGCGCTGGTTGGAGGTTTACCGCGGCCGGGCCGCGTGTCGGCGGGTCGGGTCACTCCCGTGGTTGGTGGCCTCGGGGTCGTCGGTGGTCGAGTGACGTCGGGCGGACGTGTCGGGGTTGGGCGCGGCCGCTCGGGTCTCGTGGTTCTGACCACCGTGGTTGGGGGCGTCGGACGAGGCCATGGGGCGACCGTCGAAGGAGTCGACGTCGATGCCGGCACCGTCGAGGCTGGAACGGTCGTGGTTCGCTCCTCAGGTGTGGTCGTCGTGACCGCGGGCCCCTCTGGCTCGGGGACCGACGTTGTGGCCGTCGTTGTTGATGACGAGGCCCGTTGACCGGAGCCCGAGCTGCCTGTTGATGTACCGACGCTCGACCCGGCACTGTTTGATCCAGCACTGTTTGAATCGGCACTGTTTGATCCAGCACTGTCTGAATCAGGATCAGCGTCGGGGTTGACGTTGGATCCCACCAAGAGGTCGGAGTCGAGCGTGGCTGCCCGAGTGCCGGTGGGCGATCCATCTTCGTCGCCGTCGATCTGTCCCGTTGTCCGAGCTGCCCCGCTGCTTCCGCCGCGACCGGATTCGGATCCGGAGTTGATCCCGGTTCCTCCCGACTCCGGACCGAGGGGTGCCGGTGACGATGCGGCGCCGGTGGGAAGTTCTCCACCGGTGTCGGACATCATTCGACCGAGGGAGACGATCAACAAGGCGGCTACCGCGATCGCCAGACTCTTGCCGACAACGCCCGACCAGGCAGCACTGGCCCGCCACCCGGCGAGCCACGATGTGAGGCGACCGATGATTCCTGGCGGAGAAGACGGGGCTACATAGGCAGCCACACGCCGTTCGGCATCATCCTCGGTTGAGGCATCGGCCGGCGTGTCGGACAGAATCGACCGCTCGGAACGAAACGGTGGCGTCGGGGGCGAAGCCAGCTCGCCGGTTATGACAGCGTCTTCAGGGTCGAAGACGAGAATCGATTGTGCAGCGGGTTGATGAGGCCGCTCAGATCGACGATGGTCGACCATGGCGTACTCCCTTGTATTAGTCGGCGGTCTTGGCTCGGTGATTTTGGCACCGGCCGGGCAGCGATCATATCGGTGGGACGTCTGTCTAGACGACGTTGGTAAACATCGAATTGTCGCGCCAATTCAAGCTTACCTCTGCAACTGTTCGCGATCCCGCTCGTTGCGGATTGAAGCATCGCCACCAATTCGAATTCGGATTAGTCCGACGCCGTCCACCACCGGTCGACCTGGTCGACCAGATCTTTGGCCACCGCGTCGAACCAGACAATCCGCGGATCTCGGCGAAACCACCGCTGTTGGCGGCGAGCGAACTTGCGGGTGCGCCGCTTGGCCTCATCAAGGGCCTCGTCCAGAGTCACGTGCCCTTCGATGTGGGCGATTAGTTCCTTGTAGCCAAGTGCCTGAGCCGCCGTCTTCGACATACCGCTGCGATAGACCTCTTCGACCTCGGCGAGCATGCCATCGGCCATCTGGCGGTCGTAGCGAGCATCGATGCGGGCATCAAGAATGTCACGCTCAATCTCAAGGCCGGCCATGCGGAACTTGGTTGGCGGGTAGTGGTCGACGCCAGGCCCGTACGACGAGAACGGGCGACCAGACCCCAGGGTCACTTCGAGGGCCCTGATGATCCGCCGACGGTTGGTGGGCAACATCTTCTGAGACGCCGCCGGGTCGACTTCCACCAGGCGCCCCCAGAGCGCCTCGGTGTCGGAGTCGGCTTCGAGCTCACGCCGCAGATCGGGAAAGTGCGGGGGGACCGTGAAGTTGTCGACCACCGACCGGACGTAGAGGCCGGTACCGCCGACAATCACTGCCGTGGCCCCCTGCCGGTCGAGATCACTCAGTACCGCTTGGGCGTAGCGCTGGTAGTCGGCCACGTTGGCTTCCTCGTCCGGCCTGAACAAATCAATGCCGTAGTGGGGCACCAACCTCTGCTCCTCAGCCGTTGGTTTGGCCGTTCCGATACTCATCCGCTGATAGATCGCCATGGCGTCGGCCGAAAGGATCGCCGAACCGGGCGTTCGTTGGGCCAGTGCCAATCCGAGGCCCGTCTTGCCCGACGCGGTCGGGCCGACAACCACCAGAGATGCCTTCGCCGGAGCTGGAGATTCCCGACTCTCAGCCGGTGCCAACACCTGGTTCCCCCGACTCTCCCATCATGCAGGCAACCATAGCCACCAACGTGGCGGCCACGGCGTCCGGGGCCACCACTTGATGCAAATGATCACCGGTGAGAGTCAGGGTGTACCAACCATCGGCTCGGGCCTGATCCCGAGACTCGACGTAGGCCGGGCCGAAGGCCAGGAATGCTTTGTTGACCGTTTCGGGCAACGATGGCACCGGACAGGCCTGATCGAACCAGCTGCGCGGGATCGGTGGCGCCTCATCGAAAACGAGGTGCCGAGCCATTTCGTCGACCACCAAGCCGGAGACCAGCGAACCCCACCACCGGGGCCAAGGGGGTAAGTAATCGTCGGGTCGGAGCAGCCCATCGAGCAACGCTGCATAGTTGGGCTCGGCTTCGGTAAAGGCTCGACCGTCGGGGTAACGACCGTCGACCCCGATCATCGCCACGACATCCTCACCCTCTTCCAGAAGCCGATCAACCAGCATGGGGAGCCGGGGAACGGCGGCCGAGTGACCCACGACAACCACCGGAGCCCCGGATTCAGGAAGTCCGAAATCGACGATCTGCTGAATCCAGGGACCGATATGGTCGCTGTCGTCTCTCCTGGTCATCGCCGTGCTGGCGATGGCAACGTGCTGACCCTGGTCGGCCAACACGTTGGCCACCGGACGCCAGCTCGAAGGCCCCAAAAAAGGGCTGGGCACGAGCAGCCAGTTTCTGGCCACAACTCTCAACGACATTGGCTCCTTGGATCGACCTGAACAATAGACCCTGGCAAAGACCGAGGGCTACTGGCAAATCAGCAGTCGATACCGGCCGTAAGTCGCTGAACTCCTTAGTGCGACAATCCCCGGAGAACGTCCTTCAGCGTGTCCAGCTGGGCAAAGATGTCGTTGTCGACGCCCGCACCGTCTTCGCACTCCTGCGGGGCCTTGAAGTAGAAGCCCAGCCAGTCCTGCACGTCGGACATCCCGGCCCGGGCGGCCAAGTCGGTGAAGAGAACAAGATCAAGCACCAACGGAGCGGCGAGAATCGAGTCGCGGCACAGGAAGTCGACCTTGATCTCCATCGGATAGCCCATCCAGCCGAAGATGTCGATGGCGTCCCAACCCTCTTTGTTGTCGCCTCGGGGCGGGTAGTAATTGATGCGGACCACGTGATCGACCTCGCCGTAGAGGTCGGGATGGTTGTCGGGCTCGAGAATCGACTCCAGCACACCGAGCTTCGACGACTCCTTGGTCTTGAAGTTCTCGGGATCGTCGAGCACCTCGCCGTCCCGATTGCCCAAGATGTTTGTGGAATACCAACCCCGTAGGCCGAGCATTCGAGCCTTCAGGCCGGGAGCGATGATCGTCTTCATCAGGGTCTGGCCGGTCTTGAAATCCTTGCCGGCGATCGGCACGCCGCGATCGCGAGCCAGCTGACGCATGCACTCCAGATCAACCGAGAGGTTCGGGGCGCCGTTGATGAACGGCACGTCGGACTGGAGCGAGGCGTAGGCATAGATCTGGCTGGGCGAGATGTTGGCGTCGTTATTCTTGAGTCCTGCTTCGAACGCTTCGACGGTCTCATGAACATCGGACGGCTCCTGGTAGGCCTCGGTCGAGCCGCACCAGATCATCACAAGACGATCACAGTCGTTCTCGATGCGGAATCGCTCGATGTCATCGATCAGGGCCATGGCCTGATCCCATTTGCTGGTCTCGGTCTTGACTCGCGAGCCTTCGAGCCGAGCCACCCAACGCTGGTCGAACACGGCGTCCATGCCGACCACACCCTCCAGCTCACCAGACACGGCGTTCAGGTCGGATTCCGACAACACGTTGGCAGTGCGGGCAGCGTCAAGCCCGTTGGCCGAAATCGGATCCCAACCACCGAATACGAGGTCGTCCAGCGTGGCCAGCGGTACCGCTTCTTTGATGCGACGGCTGCCGCCGCCGGGACCGTCGTCGAGAAAGGCCATCTGGCTGACCGAACCGATCGGAGGTTTGATTCCCGATCGGGCGGCCAAAACGCCGGCGATGAACGTGGACGCCACGGCCCCCAGGCCGGGCATCAGCACCCCGAGTTTGCCGGAAGCGGGGGCGACCGAGGGCTTGGGTGACGCGGATTCAGGAGAGAGAGTCATGCATCTAATCTAAGATTGTCTAAAGTTGCATGAGCTATAATTAAGAATTACTAATTGATCACAAACCATCATTTATCGGTGCCAACAACCAATGGGAGTCGCGTCAATGACCGAACACGGTGCCCTTGTCGACCCGAGCCTGCAGCTGAACACCCAGCAGCTTGAGTACCTGGTTTCCGTTGCCGAGGCCGAGACTGCCGCCGCCGCGGCCGAGCAACTTGGCGTGACTGCGTCGGCACTCAGCCAAGGACTGGCAGAGCTTGAGCGAAGGTTGGGTCTATCGCTCTTTGAGCGCCACGGGCGCACCCGTCGGCTCTCTCCACACGGCACGGAAGCCGTCGACTACGCCCGTCGAATATTGGCGCTGACCGGCGATATGGCCCGGTGGGCTCAGGTGGCAAAGTTGGGTGCGACCGGCCGAGTGCACGTCGGCATGACCGATGTGGCCGCAGTCCATCATTTCGCCCAGGCGCTCTCGACGTTCAAGACAACCCGACCCGACGTCGACTTCATGCTCACGATCGCACCTTCGAGCGCGTTACTGGAACAGCTTCGCAGTGGTCGCCTCGATGCCGCCGTTGTGGTCGAGCCGCCTCAAGCGCTGGATGGCGTGACCACCGTGCCGGTTCTCACCGAGCAGTTGGCCGTGTATGCACCACCGAACGTCAGCGTCGGGCCGCCGGCCACCTGGGGGCCTTGGGTGGCGTTTCCCGCTTCGTCCCACACCCGCCGGCTTATTGCCGCCCGGCTGCGGGCTGTCGGCGCCGACTACCAGGTGACGGCCGAGTCGCACCAGCCTGAGGTCTTGCGCCAGTTGGTTGCGCTCGGGATCGGCTGGACCGTGTTGCCGGTGATCCAGGGGGAAGCCGAACCTGCTCCGCTTCGACGGGCAGCCAACACCCCGACCTTCGACCGCACGTTGGTGCTGGCCCAACGAACTCGGGCGGGCGACAACCCTGCGCTCGGAGCTCTGCTGCAACTGATGGCGGTCAGCGGACGGCCGTCGAGCGGACCGCGCACCGCCGCCGAAGCCGCTAGACCGAAACGACCGTGAGTTTGGTGCGATGTTTCGGGCGGGCGGTGATCTCTACCAGCTCACCCATCATGTATTGATGAGCTGCATCGGTGACCCGAACCGCGGCGAAGGTGCCGGGTTTGAGCGGATCGGAGGCAAAGTGAACCAGCTTGTTTTGAGCGGTCCGGCCGGTCAGAACGGCAGGGTCCTTCTTGGACGGGCCCTCGACGATCACTTCCTCGACCATGCCGATCCTGGCCCGGTATCGCATCAGAGCCGACCGCTCGATGACAGTGCGGAGCCTGGCATAACGATCCTGCACCTCGGCTGGGTCGCAGAAGTGATCTTCCATCTCCGCCGCTTCAGTGCCAGGGCGGGGTGAGAACACAAACGTGTAGGCGCTGTCGAACTGGGCCTCTGCGGCCAGCTCCAGGGTCTTGGCGAAGTCGTCCTCGGTCTCCCCCGGAAAGCCGACGATGATGTCGGTGGACACGGCGAGGTCGCCTATGGTTGCACGGGCCTCCACCAGCTTCTCCAGGTAACGCTCACCGGTGTAGCCCCGATGCATCGCGGCGAGGATCCGATCCGAGCCAGACTGGAGCGGAAAGTGAAGGTGAGGGACGACGGTCTCGACCTCGGCCATCGCCTCGAAGACATCGGTGGTCATGTCTTTCGGATGAGGGCTGGTGAAGCGAACCCGGCGGATACCGTCCACCAAACCGACTCGACGAAGTAGTTCGCTGAACATCGGGCGGATACGCACGTCGTCGCCGGAGCGACGGGCGGCCAGCGCCAGATCTCGTCCGTAGGAGTTCACGTTCTGGCCCAGCAGCGTAATCTCGGTGACGCCGTCGGCAGCCAACGTTTCCGCCTCGGCGACGATGTCATCAATCTCGCGACTGATCTCCTTGCCCCGAACTGAAGGCACGATGCAGAAGGCGCAGGAATTGTCGCAGCCGATCTGGATGGTGAGCCACGCGGCGTAATCGGTTTCCCGACGGGCCGGCAGTGCCGAAGGGAAGGCCTGGTCCTCCCCGATCATCGCCTCTTCCCAAATCTCGGTGATCGGCCCGTCGACTCGGGCCTGATCGAGAAGTTCGACCGCCCGATGCACATTGTGGGTGCCGAATACGACGTCGACGTGGCCTGCCCGCTGCTGAATCTGGTCTCGATCCTTCTGGGCCAAACATCCGCCAACGACGATTTGCAGATCGGGGTTGGACTCCTTGAGCTGCTTAAGGTTGCCGAGAGCACCGTAGAGCTTGTTGTCGGCATTCTCACGGATACAACAGGTGTTCAGAACGATCACATCGGCATCATCAGCCGAATCGGTGGCGGCGTAGCCGTCACTCTCCAACAACCCGGCAATGCGCTCGGAGTCGTGTTCATTCATCTGGCAGCCGTACGTCCGCAGGTGATACCGCTTCACCCAACCAAGGCTACCGGCCGAACTAGGCAACAATTCCTGGGTGATTTGGATGAGCTGATCACGAGCGCTCACCTTGAGCCGATACTGTTCATGGATCAACATGCTCGACCCCAACAGCCAACGGCTCGGACCGGCTCCAACCACCGAGGTCCCGGTGATCCGACCGGCCCGCCGCTTCAAACCACATCACTATCTTTTGATGGCTCTCGGCTGGCCGATCCTCGCCGCAGCCGCTGCGTTGCTGTACCTACGGTGGCAGGACGTCGACCGGGTCTACATGATCGCCGCCGTCGCCCTCACCCCGTTTCTCGGCTTCGCCTTGGCTCCGGCCGCAGTAATCGCTTGGTTCAGCAAGAGTCGTATTCTCCGTATCTTCGCCGCCGCCGTGGTTGGCTTCTACCTGTTCACCGTGTCTCCGTTCGATGCCGTCATCGGATGTGGACCCGACCGGTCACCCGATGCGGTGACGGTTATGACAGCCAATGTGCTGGCCGACGGCTCCGATCCGGCACCACTGGCCAGCCAGGTACGTTCCTTCAATCCCGACATTTTGTTCCTGCAGGAGGCCAACAGCGACTTTCTCAGCCGGTTCGAGACAAGCCCCGAACTGGAACCGTGGGGCTATCGCTCCCACCGCGAACCTGACGCCTCACGAGGGGTTGTGGTGTGGAGTAAGTGGCCCTTGGCCGACATAGAGTTTGCGTCGCTTGGCCTGTACCAGTCGGTGACCACCACGGTTGCGCTATCGGATCAACAAGTCGATCTGATCGCCGTTCACGTCGCCTCTCCAACGGACCCTGACGAGATTCTCGAGTGGCGGAGCGAGCTGAGCAGCCTGGCCGCCCTACCGGCCGGCGGGCCGACCCTCATGGCCGGCGACTTCAATGCCACCGAAGATCACGCCCCGTTCCGCAATCTTTTGGCCCAAGGTTGGACGGATGTGCACGACAACAAAGGTTGTGGCCTCGATCAAACCTGGCCGACGTCCACACTCCCGTTCCCGGTGATGCGTCTCGACCATATTCTCGTCTCCGAGGACATCAAGGTGCTGAGCGCCGATGTGGTGTCGATTCCAAACAGCGACCACCTGGCCGTCGTGGCCAAAATCGAGTTGGCGCAATAGTCCGATAGGCGGAAGCCAGGCGGGACCCCGGACCATTCGTTCGACTAGGAGATGAGAGCGGCGGCGTCGCCGTCGGCAACGATCACCGAGTGGGCCGGGCGGATCAACCCCGCCGGGATCGTCGGGTCGCTGCGATGCAAGCGTGACAGCGCTTCGGCCTTGTCGGCACCCTGAACCAGCCACAGAGCCATTCGGGCTCGATCCAACACCGGGCGGGTCAGGCTGACCCTCTGGGTCGTCGGTTTCATTGCGGCCGGATCCAGAGCGGCGATGGCCTGGGTCGAGGTGGGGGGCGAACCGGAATAAAGACCGGTCAAGCCGACATACCGTCGGAGTTCGCCAACCAGCGGATCACCAGGCACCAGCGATGCGGTGTGACCATCGGACCCGAGACCCAGGTGAACGACGTCGAGCACCGGGGGCTCACCGGCGATGTCGGTCAGGCGCCGACTGAACTGATCAAGGATTTCGTCGGCCGCCTCACCTTGGATGAGTTCCGGTTGATCCTGCGAGGTCGGTGAAGGCCCCCGGAGCGAGAGAAGATCGTCGACCGGGAGAGGTAGCCAGGAACATCCAAGATCGCCCAACACACCGCGCTGAACCATCAAGTTGCGCGATGAACTGTCGAGGGGCACGATCCGTTCATCGACCTGAACAACCGTGACCTTGGTCCACTCGAGGGCGTGCTCGGCCAACTCGGCGAACACCGGCGTAGGTGTGGAGCCGCCGCTGATACCGAGCAGGCACCGATCACGCTGTTCGATGCTGTGGATGATCGCCGTGGCCAAGACCTCGGCGGCCCTCGTCGCCCACCGACTCGGCGACGACACGTCGACAATGTGGTGGCTGTCGTTCACCGGTTGTCGTCCTCCAGCGATCGGGAAGGAGACTGAGGGGCCCGCCTGCCGATGGCGCGCCACCAAGCGGCCGCGCCGATGAGCCCGGCGTCGTCGCCGTGGCGGGCGGTGGCCAGTTCGATCTTGCGTCCTCCACCAGGACCGTACAGATTCAACTGCCGTTGGAGAATCGGGAGAACAATGTCGCCGTTGCTGCCGACACCGCCGCCGATCACGATGATTTCCGGCGATACGGTCCAGGCCAGGTTTGCCAACCCAACCCCTACGGCGGCGATGGCCTCGCGCCAGATCGAGCCGGCCGGTTCATCGCCACGCCGTACGGCCGCTGCCAGGTCTGCGCCTCGCTCGACGATGCCCACTGCTGCGGCTCGGCGCTCGATGGCCGTGCCCGACCCCAGGTCTTCCACCGTGGACGGCTCGCCGTTTCGGGCCGCCGTCCAGTCGATCACGGTATGGCCCAGTTCGCCTCCCGACAGGCTGCCCTGAACGAGGTGGCCGTCGACGACGACTCCGGAACCGACCCCGGTTGAAATCGTGACGTAGACGACATCTCGATAGTCTCGTCCGGCGCCAAACTCCGACTCACCTACGGCAGCCAGGTCGGCATCATTGGCCAAGCTCACTTCCAAGCCGACTTGACCGGCAATCCAATCCTCACTGATGAGTGGAATCCATTCGGATGGAAGGTTCACTCCAGTGACTAATCGCTCGTGCAGCTGATCGACCACACCGGGAACACCAACCACCACTCCCCTTGCCCTGTAGGGCTCGGACGGGCGGGTGCCGACCTCGGTCACCACCTGTTGAATCAGGTCGACCAGGAATTGCGGCGTCGGCTGATCTCGCGGGGTCGGCTGCCGGTGGCCGACCAGAATCGCACCCTCGGAGTCGACGGCTGCCACTCGAACGTTGGTGCCGCCGAGATCGACGGCCACGGTGCAGGTGCGGCTGGCCACCGACTCCGATGGCTGGGAACCCTCGGTCATGAATCTCCGGTGGAGTCGGGGAAAGGCGAACCGTACTGGTAGGGCTCTACCGGAGGCGGATTGTCGAGCACAGGCTGGACGATCTGCCAGGCCACATCAACCTGATCGCCGCGGGCGAACAAGCGGCGGTCGCCGTCCAGCGCATCGCTCAGCAGACGGTGATAGGGGCTTGGACCGAACTCGATTCCGTTGTGATCCAGGCTCAGGGTCGCCATCTCGCTCACCAAAGAATCGCCGGCCGCCTTGGCCTGAACATCCAAACAGATCAAGTCGTTGGGTTTCATCTCGAAACGAAGTGAGTTCGCTCCCGGGGCACAGTTGACATCGCTGAAGAGAGGCCGGGGCGGGGCCTCGAACTCCACCACGGCCTCGGTTCGGGTGACGTTCAGTGCCTTGCCGGCCCGTACCCGCCACGGCACGCCGGCCCAGCGCCATGAGTCGATCTCAAAGTCGAACGAAACGTAGGTCTCGGTGTCGGAGCCCTCCGCCACCCCCGCTTCGTCGAGGTAGCCCTCATACTGACCGCGGTAGACCCGATTCGGATCGAGCGGACGGATCGAACGCAGTACCTTGACCACCTCATCGGACAGCGAATCCGCGTCGTCGGAAACCGGCGGTTCCATGGCCAGCAGCGCCACAATTTGGAGCAAATGATTTTGCGCAACGTCTCGAAGCGCTCCGACCTCGTCGTAGAACCTTCCTCTACCCTCGACTCCGAAGTCCTCGGCCATGTCGATGGTCACACGCTTGACGTAGGCGCGATTCCACAGTGGTTCAAAGATTGCGTTGGCGAACCGAAACACCAAGATGTTGAGCACCGGCTCCTTACCCAGGAAATGATCGATTCGGTAGATTCGCTCTTCCGGAAAATGCGCCTTGACCGCCACATCGAGCCGCCGAGACGATTCAAGGTCACGACCAAAAGGCTTTTCCAACACCACTCGGCCTCGATTCAAGCCAACTGCGCCGAGCCCGTCAACAACGGTGGTGAAAAGAAACGGCGGAATCGCCAGGTAGCAGACCGGACAGGCGGCGTCGCCAACCTTGGCCGCCACTCGTTCGAACGTGTCGCTTTCCCGGTAGTCGCCCGACACATAGTCGAGGCGTGAGGCGAATCGTTCCCATACTTCGTCGTCGATCTCGGTGCCGGCCTTCTCCAGGGCGTCTCGAGCGTTGTGCTGCAGCTCTTCCACCGTCCACGGCGACGAGGCGACGCCGATTACCGGGCACCCAAGTTTGTTGTCGGCCTCCATCTTGTAGAGGGCGCTGAACAGCTTCTTACGGGCTAGATCACCAGTGATCCCGAACAACACCAACGCGTCCGCCACGCTGCCCGGCGCCTCAGCGCCGGACGACTCGGGAGCGGCACCTGTCACCGGTACGGGGTGTGGCGATCGGCCCGACATTCGCTGTGTCATTGGCTGTGTCATTCGTTGTGTCCCTCGCCGGATCCCTCGTCGGCCGAGCGCTCGCTGTGCCCACCGAACCCGGCCCGCATCGCCGAAAGCACTTGGTTGGCAAACAAGTCGTTGCCTCGGGAAGCGAACCGGCTGAACAACGCATCGAGGATCGTCGGGGCCGGGGTCCCGGTCTCGATAGCGGCCATGGCGGTCCAGCGACCTTCACCCGAATCGGAGACTCGGCCCTCGTACTGGGATAGGTCGCCATCGTGAAGCAGGGCCTCGGCGGTGAGGTCGAGTAGCCAGGAGCCAACCACGCTCCCCCGTCGCCACAGTTCTGCCACCTCAGCGGTATTGATGTCGTATTGGTAACGGCGCGGATCGGACATTGGAGCGGTCTCCGCATCGATCTCTCGGTCGTCGCGGCCGATACCGGCCCGGCTGAGAAGGTTCATACCTTCCGCGTAGGCGGCCATGATGGCGTACTCCACCCCATTGTGGACCATCTTCACGAAATGCCCGGCTCCAGCGGGGCCGCAATGCAGGTAGCCGAATTCCGACTGAGCTGGATCACCATCTCGGCCGACCGTGCGGGGCTCGGCCTCGACGCCAGGCGCCAGCGCCTCAAACACCGGCGTGAGACGTTCGACAACCTGACCTTCACCGCCGATCATCAAACAGTAGCCGCGGTCGAGACCGTGCACTCCCCCGGAAGTGCCGACATCGAGATAGTGGATATCGTGTTCGGCCAAACGATCGGCCCGGTCGATGTCAAGCGGGTAATGGCTGTTACCACCATCGATGATCACGTCGTCGGGGTCGAGCAACGGGATCAGCTCATCAATGACCGAATCGACGTAGCCGGCGGGAATCATGATCCAGACCGATCGGGGCCTCTCGAGCTTGTCTACCAACTCGGCCAAACTGTGAGCGCCGACAACGACGCCTTCGGATTCGAGTTCGTCGACAGATTCCCTACTGCGGGCGTATCCAACCGACTCGATTCCGCTGCGGTGCAGGCGTCGAACCATGTTGGCGCCCATCCGACCAAGACCAATCATTCCGAAGTGCGACATGGATAGCACTGTACCGACAGCTTGGGGCCGGTCTGGCACCGCGCTGAGTTCTGACTGGCACGCGGCTGCAGGCCGCCGGGATTCGGAAAGCCCGGCCTCGCCATCGGCTCTACACTTGGCGCCGTGAGCAGCCGACAACTTGTAGTGCTGGGCACGGCCAGCCAAGCCCCAACCAGATACCGGGCCCACAACGGCTTCGTTCTGCGGTGGGACGATCAGCTTGTGCTGTTCGATCCCGGCGAGGGAACACAACGGCAGTTCATATTCGCCGGGATCTCGGTGGCCCGGTTGACCGCCATCTGCATCACCCACTTTCACGGAGACCACTCCCTCGGGTTGGCCGGAGTGATCCAACGGCGAGCCCTCGACGCCCGATCCCGGCCGGGGGGTCTGCCGCCATTACCCGTATTCTTTCCAGGCGACGGGCACGAGTTCTTCGACAATCTTCGCTCGGCGTCCATCTTTCACGACACCAGCCGGGTGGAACCCCGGCCGATCAGCAACGCGGGCGTGGCCGGAGCGGTCGGTCCGCTTGAACTACGAGCCGACTTTCTACGTCACCGGGTCACCACCCTCGGATACCGGTTGTCAGAGCCGGCCCGCCGTCGCGTCGATCCGGAGGCGCTCCAACGAGTGGGGATCACCGGTGCCGACGTGGGGCGGCTTCTCGATCAAGGTTGGATCGACACAGCCGCCGGCCGGGTCGATGCCGACGACGTTTCCGATATTCAGGCAGGGCAATCAATGGCCTTTGTGATGGACACCGCACCTTGTTCCGCTGCCGTCGAGCTGGCTCGCGATGTCGACCTTCTGGTAGCCGAGTCGACCTATCTCGAGTCTGAGGTCGAGCTGGCGGCCAAGTACCGGCATCTAACCGCTGAGCAAGCGGCAACGATCGCGCGGCAGGCCAACGCCCGGCGGCTGGTACTGGGCCACTTCTCGGCCCGCTACAGCGACAACGAAGGTTTCGCGGCCGAAGCCGGAGCAATCCACCCTGATGTGGTGGTCGCCGAGGACCTGGCTGTTATTGGGGTGCCAACCCGGAAGCGGAGTTGAGCCGCATTCGGAAGAACGTGGCCACGAGCATCAGACCGGATGCTGCGATTCCAACCATGGAAAGAATATGGAATCCAGCCATCGAGAAAATGAAACCGGACGACAGCGCACCGGCGCCGCTGACGAAGCTTTTTATCAGGTCGGCCGTTCCCTGCGCATCCACTTGATTTTCCTCCGAGACCGCCTCGGTCAACAATGCACTTGACGCCACGTTGCCAAAGCTCCACCCCAGACCGAGGAGGTAGAGGCCGGGGAACATCAGCATCGACGGCGCCTCGTGGGCGAAAGCCGTCATCACAGTGGCCACGATCAGGACCACGGCCGATACCAGCAGTCCGAGAAGGCGGCCGTAGCGATCGGCGAACCAGCCGGCCAGCGGAGCAAAGGCGAACATGCCGGCGGTGTGGGCTGACAACACCCAGCCCACCAGGCCGACCGACTTGCCGTGGGCGTCCATGTGCAATGGCGTCATCGTCATCACCATGACCATGACGGCCTGGGAGATCACTAGCCCGATCAGCGCGACTATGGCCACCGGTTCCTTGACGATGGCGTCCAAACCTGTGGTGAACCCTCCGGACTTGGTTGGAGGCGAATCGGGGTTGAGCTTGCCGCTGGCCACCAACGGGTCGGGTCGGAGGCCGACAAACAGCAGCAAGGCGGCCACGACGAAGAAGCCGACGGAGAAAAGGTGGGCGCCGATGAATTCGCCGAAGCCGAAAAACTCGCCAAAGGATGCAGCGATGCCTGATAGCGCCGGGCCGCCGACGGCACCGACGGTTGATGCGAAGACGACTAGACCAATCGCTTTGCCTCGGTCCTCGTCGCTGGCCAGGTCGGCGGCCGCATACCGGGCCAACCCGGTGCTGCCCTGACCGATACCGAAAAGCATCAGCCCGGCCAGGTAGGCGACGATCAGCAACGTCTGACCACCGAAGGCGGCGACAAAACCGCCAACAGCAGCCAAGACATAGCCGAGGACCAACCCCGGTCGGCGGCCTGCTCGACTCATGTACGAGCTCAAAGCCGACGAACTCAGCGCCGTGCCAACCGTGATCGAGGCACTGGCCAGACCGGCCCAGGTTGATGAGCCGAGAATCTCCTTGGTCAGCAGCGTGACCACCACAAACGCGATGCTCATCGCAGCCCGACCGGCCACCGCGGAGGACGAAAGCACAAGAAGGGTGCGTCGCTGGAGCCGCTGCCGATCGGCGTCGAGAATTGGAATGGAACCTGAGGTCACAAGAGGTAAACAGTACGCGGTCAAGGGGCATCACGTCGATTCTCAGACTCCACAATTACGAGCCGGTCGGAGACCGGCGAGGAAAGAATCGGCGGGCATGCAAGCATCGACAGCCAGGATGGGCTAAAAAGAACCGAGAACCCGGGGCAGGAACCAGTAGGACCCCGGGTTCTCGGCGTAATCAGGTACTCAGACCCGGATCTCCCCATCCGGATCTGAGACCACACCGCTCACGCCCGCGTTGGGACGGTGAGAGATTATGTGTTGGATCGTCGACTTCTATTTGGGCCGACGTTTACTGACTAGTCCAATGTGATCGGCTGATCATCAGGATCGTTCGACTTGGACTTCTTCGACTTGGAATCTGCCGTGGCTTCTTCGGCGCCGGCCTCCTCGGCTGCGCTCTCATCTTCGATGAGGCCAACCTTACGAAGGACCCGATCTTGGATTTCCATGACCAGCTCCGGGTTCTCGACCAAGAAGTTCTTGACGTTCTCCCGACCCTGACCAAGCTGCTCGCCTTCGTAGGTGTACCAAGCACCCGACTTCTTGACGAGCTCGTTGTCGACAGCGATGTCGAGCAAGGAACCTTCACGGCTGATTCCCTTGCCGTACATGATGTCGAACTCGGCCTGACGGAACGGAGGGGCGACCTTGTTCTTCACAATCTTGACCCTGGTACGGTTGCCAACCACTTCGGCACCGTCTTTGAGGGACTCGATGCGGCGAATATCCAGACGGACCGAGCTGTAGAACTTCAGGGCTCGACCACCAGGGGTGGTCTCTGGTGAGCCGAACATGACACCGATCTTTTCCCGCAACTGGTTGATGAAGATGCAGATGGTGCCGGTTTTGTTGAGATTGCCGGTGATCTTACGCAGCGCCTGCGACATCAAACGAGCTTGCAGACCCACGTGGGTGTCGCCCATGTCGCCCTCGATTTCAGCCCGAGGAGTAAGGGCGGCGACCGAGTCGATCACGATCACGTCGATCGAACCGGAGCGGACCAGAATGTCGGCAATCTCCAGAGCCTGCTCGCCGGTGTCGGGCTGAGAGATCAGCAGTTCATCGACATCGACCCCGATGGCCGAGGCGTAGACCGGGTCCATGGCGTGCTCGGCATCGATGTAGGCACATGTGCCGCCGTTGCGCTGTGCTTCGGCGACCGCATGCATGGCCAGCGTGGACTTGCCGGAAGACTCCGGACCGTAGATTTCGACCACACGACCTCGGGGAAGACCGCCGACGCCAAGAGCCAAATCGAGCGCCAGGGCACCGGTGGGGATGGTGCCTATCTGCATCTCTGGGCGATCACCCATTTTCATCACGGCGCCCTTGCCAAACTGCTTCTCGATGTTGCCGAGAGCCATTTCGAGCGCTTTATTCTTCTCCACGGAATTGCTCCTGTCTTGTTTCAGGATGGTTATGCGGGGGCAGATCCGGTTGGGTTCGACTTCCGTCGAGAGCCAACCGGCACTGGCGACCACATTACGGATGAGGTGTGACATCCAGATCGGGGCTGGCCTCGTGTGACTCAGGCTGACACAAGAGGCTGGACTTCGAACTGGCTTGGCTGTCTACCTATCGCTTATTTGGTTGCTTATCTGGCTTGTAAATTCAGGTTCGAGCTACAGGAGCGAAGCCGGCGGCGGCTGAGAGCCCCAACGCCGAAGGCTGCTACCATTGAACGCGACGGAACTACAGGTTTGTAGTTCAGCGCCCTTCAGTGACACTGTAGCTCCGAACAGTTGTTCGTTCAACCCTTCCACGCGGGAAATTTGTCTGAGACTTTGACCGAACAGGAAATCACCGAATCAACAGCCCCTTTCCCCAGCAGGCCCAAGCTCCTAGTGCTGCTGATCGCCGCGCTGGCCATCGTCGGAGCAGTTGGCATTGCGTTTTCATCCTTCGGTGAGGATCGACCCGAGATCACAATTGAGGACAAGCTCGAACGCATCGCCGGCGAGGATCTGACACCTGCGGAAATCCAGCGACAGCTCCAGGTGGCGTCGACTCTGTGTCAAAGCGACATCGACGTTCTCAGCCGCATGTGGGATTCGATGACCGCCCAGCAACTTCGATTTCAGGACTACGTGTTCGGCACCCATTGCCCGATCCGTAGCATCGAATACGCCGTGGCGACCGGCCGTTCGCTCACGGTCGAAGCTCACGAGTATCTCAGCGGCGACAACGGCACGCCCCCATCAAGCGACAGTACCGATCAGACCCTGCCGCTCCCCTCCAGCCTGTTTCCCACAACCGGCACCACTCAACCGTGAGACACCATGCGAATTTGCGTGGCGACACCCGGGAATTCGAGTACAACTAGGGAATAAGCGCAAACATGAGCGAGGGCAGGAGTCAAAACATGTCCGAGAATCAAGATCCGTTCAACGCCCCGTTCGGGTCGCTGTTCGGCGACAAGATGACCGTGGCCCGCTGGGAAGACGGCAGCTACCACTACTCAGGTGGTGCCGGTCCGCTGGAGAACTTCTCACTCCACCCCGCCACGCACGCCTTTCATTACGGCAGCACCTGCTTCGAAGGTTTGAAGGCTCATCGCCAGGTCGACGGCTCACTGGCCATCTTCCGCCTCGATGACCACGTGGCCCGAATGCGCCAGAGCATCAGCAAGCTCCGGATGACCCCGCCCGACGCCGACCTTTTGCGCACACTGATCATCGATGCCGTCGAGGCCAACGCTCCCTTCACCCCCGACCCTCCCGGTTCGCTCTACATCCGCCCAACGTTCATCGGCACGCTCCCAAACATCGGCGCCGCGGCCGCTCCTTCCACCACCGGCCTTCTCTACGTGATCTGCTCTCCGGTCGGCGACTACTTCGCCGGGGGAATCCGTCCGCTCTCGATCTACATCGAGACCGAGATTCCCCGCACCACGCCACAATTCGGCATGATCAAGTCGGGGGCCAACTATGCGATGGCCCTTGGCCCCACCCTCGATGCCAAGCGTGACCACACGGTCGACCAGGTGTTGTTCGCCTCAGGCGGCGACATCACCGAAACCGGTGCCTCCAACTTCTTCCTGGTCGACGACCAGCGCCTGATCACACGCCATCTCGACGAGTCGTTCCTCCACGGTGTGACCCGGGCGTCAACCCTCACCATCGCCGCCGATCTCGGCTACGAGGTCGAGGAGCGGACGGTTCCCCTTGAAGAACTGCGAGCATGGGTGGACGAGGGCGAGGCGTTCCTGTCCGGTACCGCCGCCGTGGTTGCACCCGTGGGCAAGATCGTGATCAACGACGAACACCTGCCTCTGGGCGACGGCCAGCCGGGCGCCAACACTCTTCGTCTGCGGGAAGCCCTGGTCAACATCCAGATCGGCAAGTCCGAAGACTCCTACGGATGGCGAACCACGGTCAAGGGGTAGATCCCTTTCCAACAGCTCCGAGTGCCGGTGCCCGGCCTGACCCCAAATTCCTCCGGGGATTATGCGTCGATCAGCTCACGGCCGCCCTTGAGGGCCGACATTGTGACGAGCTGCGGGACGTTTGCCGTGTCATTGTCGAGGTCGAGGTCGACGGCGACCGGCGTATCGTGCGGCTCGCTCAAGCCGAATCGGTCGTGGAATCGACGTAGGGGCGCCGGGGCCCACCAGTTCCACTCGCCGAGAAGCTTCATCGTGGCGGGAACCAGCAACGAGCGGACGATCGTGGCGTCGACGATCACCGCCAAGGCCAAGCCGACACCCAACTGTTTGATGGTCAGGGTCTCACCGGCTGCGAACCCGGCGAACACCACCACGATGAGAAACGCCGCCGACGTGATGATGCGTCCGGTCTTCTGAAGGCCGATCGACACCGCTTCGTCGTTGTCGACCCCACGATCATGGATCTCCTTGATTCGGCTCAGCAGGAACACCTCGTAGTCCATGGAGAGCCCGAAAGCGAACAGGAAGATGATGGTGGGTAGCCAGAGATCGATCGATCCCACAGGGTCAAAGGCCAGCAATCCTGACAGGTTGCCGTCCTGGAAGACCCAGACCAAGGCACCGAAGCTGGCGCCTAGGCTCAGCACGTTCATGACCACAGCCTTGATCGGTATGGCGATCGACCCGGTCATGAGGAAGAGGAGCACCAGCGTGGCAACGACCACGATCCCAATCGCCCACGGCACACGTTCTCCGATCATCTGCCTGGAGTCCATCGTGGAGGCGGCAAGCCCTCCCACTTCCACCTGGAACTCGGCGTCAGCCCCACGGTCTCGAATGCTCTCCACAAGGTCCATTGCGTCGTCGCCCTGAGAGGTGCCGGTGGGAACCACGTCAACCACCGTCATCCCTGCCGGGAAACCGGGGCGTGGTTGGAGGCCGGCGACGTTGTCGAGTGACGACAGCTCGGCAATCCACTGTTCGGCTTGGGCCGACTCGGCGTCGACATCGGCGATGACGATGATTGGTTCGGCCCCTCGGCTCGGGAACCGTTCGCCCAGTGTCAACGCCGCGGCCCTGGCCTCGGAGGATCGGGGCAGGCTACGAGCGTCACCGTTTTCCAGATTGGCATTGAGGAACGGGGTGGCCAGAAGAGCCAAGCCGAATCCGACAACGAGGAGCACCGGGAGGGCGAAACGCTGTACTCGGCGCGAAAGGCGGTAGAAGGCGCCGTGACCGTCGGGCTTGACCTTGGCCGGCCTGATCTTGGCCCCGAAGATGCCGAGTAGCGCCGGCAGGAGAGTCAGCGACGAGATCATCGAAAACAAGACGGCCGACAGACCGCCGACGCCGAAGCTTGTCATGGTGGGATCTTGGAAGACAAACATGCCGCTCATGGCCACCGCCACCGTCAAGGCGCTGAACACCACGGTGATACCCGCGGTTGCCACCGTGGTCTCCACGGCCGACCCGACCGATGCTCCGGCCGCTCGTTCCTCCCTGAATCGAGACACCAGAAGCAGGCCGTAGTCGATACCAAGCCCGAGACCGAGCATTGAGACCACGTTGAGTGCGAACACCGACACCGTGTCGAGAACAAAGGTTGCGCCAAGCAAGGCGATTCCGGCGGTGAGAAATCCTGATGCGGCAACGGCTAGCGGCATGCCGGCAGCTCTGAGACCGCCGAAGATGAAGACCATGGCGATAAGGGCGATCGGGATGGCGATCGCCTCGCCTCGAAGCAGATCTTCCTCGGCCTGGGTTTCGAACTCCTGCAGCACGATGGGCTCACCACCGATCAGTACGTCGGCAACGGTACCGGAGGTGGTGTCGACACCTTCGAGGGCATGGGCCAGTTCGGACACGGATTCGGCCAGCTCCCGTTCCGCTTCCGGTTCGAGGCCGTTGACATAGCTGACCACCACCAACGCGGCAGGCGGCCCTTGAGCCGCCACCAGACGCTCGCCGAGCGGGCCCGAGGTCCACGGATCCACAACCGATATCACACCGTCAACGGCGGCGATGTCGGTCAGCGTTTCGGCGACCGCGGCCGGCGGCTGGTCGGATTCGACCGTCACTCCGTCGACGATGATCGCGATATCACCTCCGGTCGGGGCGGTTTCGTTGAGCCTGTCCAGGACCCGGGCCGCCTCGACCCGCTCGCCGCCGGAGAACTCAGCGGTCACCCGCTCGGCCAGGGGACCCTGGGCCACTATTCCTATTACGGCTATTACCAGCCATGTGGCGGCCACCCAACGGCGGCGCCGGTACACAAAGGCTCCCAGATGTCTAAACATGGCAGCTTCCTTCCTCAGACGATGTTGTCCAGTCGGCGGTTGCCGACAGTCACCGATCCAGACGATCCGGGCCGGATGGAGACATCGTCATCGGAGCGGCTGAGGAGTCACTGACTGAACGCCCACGGACCACTGACGCTGCTCTGACAGTGTTTGTTTAGGCGCTGCTGCCTAAGCGCGGTTGTTCAGGCGCGGTTGTTCAGGCGCGGTCAACCGACCCACCACCAAGGACTAGTTGTTGTCCTCTTGGGCGACCAGACGATCAAGAGACTGCTGCCAGCCAAGTCGATCGGGTTTCACCATCGACTCGGATGCGATGTCGAGCGCCTGGCGATAGAGGGACACAGCCGTTCCGATCTCACCTTGGGCTTCGGCGGAATATGCCTGACCGGCGAGAGCCAGGGCGACACAGGTGTCGTCGCCGTCGAGTCGGGCGATTCGCAAGGCGTCGGCGTTGAGCCGCGCTGCTCGATCGTGATGGCCGCAATCGGTGGCCATGCGGGCCAGCTCGGTGAGGATGTAGTGGCTGCTGTGGGCGTTGGAACCCTCGAACAGGCCGAGCGACTCGATGTAGCAGGCCTCAGCCGCCTCGATGTCTCCAAGCTGCTGGTAGAGACGGCCGAGCTCGCCAAGTGTTGTGCCAAGTGCCCAAGACTCGTTGAATTCGCGAAATGCGGCCGCGGCTTTGCGGCCTCGTTCGACCGCGTCGGTGAACAGCTCCGGCTCCAGAACGATCGGGGCGGCAAGATCTTGACCGAAATCGGGGTCGCCGCCCGGGGATGTACCCAGTAGCAGTCGCATGGATTGCATGATCATCGACGTCATGTCGATCAGTGCCCGGCTGAGACGGTCGTCGGCCGCAATCAGCTGATCAGCTTCGGCAAGCAAGGATCGAGGAAGGTTCGGATCGGATCCTTCCGTTTGGGCGAACAGTGCCGCCAGCCGCACCAGACCACGGTCGGGATGATCATGTTCGTCGAAGATCTCGACGGCTTGAAGGCTCTTGCCGGCAACGGCCGAGCGTGGGTTTGCCGCGGTTGCCATACCCAGGCCGAGTACAACCTTGGCCCAATTCATCGGGTCCGACTCGCGGTCTACCAAATCAAGCAGCCGTTGCAGAACCCTCTCCCCCGCTCTGGCATCCCTGGTTAGAAACCACCAGCCAACCGGATAGGCCAGATCGCCGGCCAAATCGCCCTGTCCAGCGTCGGCGATCCAGCTGAGAGCAGCCAGCACCTGATCGGCCTCATCATCGAGACGGCGGCGGGATTCCGGGCGCGAAGCGTCACGACGCCCGTGTGCATCCGAGGCCAGGCTGGTAACCCACTGGACATGGGCCCGTCGAGTCTCAAGAGCAACGCCTCGGGCCTCCAACTCGGCAGCGGCAAACTGCCGGATCGGCTCCAACATTCGGAATCGGCTGCCACCGTGCTCTACGGCCACAAGAGACGCCCCATACAGTTCATCGACCGCATCGAGGGCGTCGACGCCCGGCACGCCACAGTGGTCCAGCAGTGCCTCCAGCCCCTCAAGTCCAAACGACCCGGCCATCACCGAAATGCGCTCGAACGCTTCTCGAGCCGGGGGTGAGAGCTGGTCGACGCTCCAGCGAACAACGGCTTCCAGGCTGCGGTGTCGCCTATCGCGCTGCGAGCGCACCTGACGGAGGAGACGGAGCTGGTCGTCAAGGCGAGCGGCGATGTCCTGAACCGACAACAGCGTGGCCCGACCGGCGGCCAGCTCGATCGCCAACGGTATGCCGTCCAATCGGCGACAGATATGAGCCACGACCGGCAGCAGGCCATCGGCCACCGAAAACTCGGGCTGGATGGTTTTCGCCCGTTCGAGGAACAAGGCCACCGACGGCGACCGCCCGGTGGCTCCCAGATCGTCACCGTCGTCGGGAACGTCGAGCGGCGGCACCCCGACCAGCACCTCATCGGTGAGGCCCAGGGGCTGTCGCGAGGTGATCAGGAATGAGCCTTTGAGCTGGGCGGTCAAGACGTCGTCGACCAACGTGGCAACGGCGTCGAGCACGTGTTCGGCGTTATCGATGATGATGAGTTCCGTGCTCGAAGACATTCGGTCGATCAGCCGATCGGTCGGGGATCGGGTGTCGTCGTCGTGACCGGGAATCACCGCCTCAACCAGCCGCTCGGGCACCACCGCAGGGTCGTCGACACGGGCCAAATCCACGAACGACACCGGGCGACCGCCAAGCACCGCCCAGCCGACCGCCACCGCAGTTGACGTCTTGCCGATACCGCCGGGCCCCAGCAGGGTGACCAACCTATCTTCGCCAACCAGGCCGGCTACCCGCTCCACCAGCCGGTCACGGCCCAGTAATCGCCCCCGCAGCCGCGGCAGCGACGTCTGCTCAATCGAAGGAAGAGGCGGAAACGACGAGGGCAGCCCGGGTCCGGTCACCTGCCAGAGGTCCATCGGCTCGGGAACGTCTCGAAGCCAATGAGAGCCCAATTCCCGTAGCCCGAGCCGCTCGGGATGATCGGCGTCGGGATTACGGCTTGAGTCGGATCCAGTGTTGGTTTCGGTGCTGAGATGGCCACGAGATAGCTCTGCGGCAGGGCCCGACACCACGATCTGGCCTCCGCCCACCAAGTCGAGGATGCGGGCACAGCGGTTGACCACCGGCCCCCTGTAGTCGTTGCCGTCGGGTTTCAACGGACCGCTGTGCACGGCGGCGCGAACCGACAAGGCGGTGACCGTCTGTTCGGCCATCGCCCGCCCGGCGGCCCGAATCGCCTCGTCGGCCGTGGCGAAGACAGCCATGATCCCGTCGCCGAGCGACTTGACCACGACGCCGTTTTCGGCTTCGACCTCGGCGGTCCACCGATCATGCACTTGGGCAATGCCTTCAGCGGTCTGAACCGGGTCGGTTTCCCAACGGTGCACCGCACCCACGATGTCGGTGAGTAGCAGCGTGAGCGTCCCGGCCGGAAGGTCGGGCGACGATGGTTCGCCGTCCATCGGTTCCGATGCCGATACAACCTCCCGCTGATCAAGGGTTGGGTCATGATCAAGGATCCGACGTTCAAGGTCGACAAGGCTCGGACCCGGTTCGAGGCCAAGATGTTCGGCCAGCAGTTCCCTCGCTCGCTGGTAGGCCCGCAGAGCGTCGGCTTGACGCCCGATCCGATACAACGACAGCATTAACAGCTCCCAACGGTGCTCCCGAAGGGGCTCGTCTCGAACCGCGGCCTCCAGATCGTTGACCAGATCCGTGTCATCAGCCGGGCCAGTGCCTGCATGCACTCTGCGGTCCAGGACGATGTCCTCCACATCGTGGCGCAAGCCATCGATACGAAGCCGTTCGGCCTCAATCAGTTCACCCTCAAGCCCATCGAGGGTACTGCCGTGCCAGAGGGACCGGGCCTGATCCAGCAACTCAACGGTTCGGCTGAGATCGTCTTCGGCCGCGGCCTCTCGAAGAAGGCGCTCCGCTTCATCGACGTCGACGGTGACCTCAACAAGTCGGTAGCCGTTGGCCGTTGTTTCAACGGAACCGGCGGCCCGGCCGAGGGCGCGCCGCAGCCGGGAAACCATGGCCTGCACGGCGTTGCGGGGATCACTTGTGCCCCGTTCCCGGTAGAGCTCACCGGCCAAACGCTCGGTCGACAGCGACTCGGGAGAGACAACGGCCAGCGTGGCCAGACCATTACGTTCCCGGGTTCCCGGCGGCGTCACATCGCGACCGGCGTCGTCAAGAACCTGAAGGGGCCCTAGTAGCTGCACATGGAGCATGTTCTCCACCCTAAGCCAAGCCGATCCACCCGGTACAGGGCCTCGGAGGCGGCGTCAGCGACTCGTCAGTGACCCGTCAGTCGTCCGTCGGAGCGCAGATTCACACTATGACCATGATCGAACTTGCCACCAAACCCAAATCGAATCCCACGTCAACCCCCACGGCCGGAACCGGCGCTGCCTCCAGCCTCATCTCTGAACCACCTCTTAAGACAGCGGCTCCTATCTCATCCCGACCCGGGAACGTCCCAGCGGTGCCACAACCATCGCAAGCGTCAGGCAGGTCCGAATCTGCCCCCCGCCCCGGTCCGGGCGGGGTACGAGGTGTAATTCACCGCCAATTCCACCGTCCCAGCGGTTTCCTAGGAGCTATCGCCGGTTTGATCATGGCTCGCCGCCGGTCGAACCGTATTCGCAATGTAGTACTGGTCGATTTGCTCGACCTGACCGCCGACAGCCGGGTCATGGAAATCGGTCCCGGGCCTGGTTTGGCTATCGCCGCCGCAGCGTCGAAAACCCAGCTTGGAGCGGTAGTGGCCGTCGATCACTCGGAACTGATGTTGGCCCGCACCGCTGCTCGGAACAACGATCTGGTGCGAGACGGGCGGCTGACCCTCATCAACGGCGATGTCGACGACGTACCCGCCGATGTCAAGGATCTCGATGCCATCTGGGCCATGAACGTCTGGCACTTCTGGGACGACCAGCCCTCCACCATCGCTCAGCTCGCTGATCGCCTGAAGCCCGGTGGGACCCTGCTGATCGGCCATCAGTCACGCGACGGCCATACCGGCTCGGCCGAAAACGCCGAGGTCCGACGTGAGCTGATAGCTCAGATGGCAGCCGCCGGACTCGAAGCCGACTATCGGGTGGCCGACCTAAAGCCGGCGGTCAACTACGTGCTGGGTCGACGCCCCGCCAACAAAATCGCCTGCTGAAACCGACAGCTAGAAACTCACCGCCGCATCGGCGGCGTGCAGCCGGATGCGCAACATGTTGAGCAACCCGATGGTGGCGAATTGTCGAATACGTTCCCGATCGCCGGGCAGTTTTAGGGTGGTGGCAACGTCGGTGCTGATTCCCGCTTCATCAAGCCCGCTGATGGCGATACAAACCGTGCCGACCGGACGCCCCTCGGCCTCGGCGGGACCGGCCACACCGGTGGTGGCTAAACCGATATCGGCCCCTAACCGGCTCCGGACCCCAGCCGCCATCGCCATCGCGGCTTCCTCACTGACCACGGGACCCTCGGGCACGTCGAGCAGGTCGAACTTAACCTCGGAGTTGTAGGCCACCACGCCGCCCCGGAACACTTCGCTGGCCCCAGCCACCGCGCAGATGCGCCCGGCCAAGTAGCCACCGGTGATGGATTCGGCCACGGCCAGCGTCAGTCCCCGGCGAGCCAGTTCCCGAATCACCACCGTTTCCATGTTGTCGTCGTCGACGGCGAATACGATGTCACCGATCAGCGAGCGCACCAGCTTCTCTTCCTCGTCGAGGATGGCTGCCGCCTTGTCTTCGTCAGGGGCTTTGGCCGTGATCCGCACCTTCAGCCCCTCAACACCACTGGCCAGGAACGCCAAGGTCGGGTTGCCGGCTTCATCAAGCTCCTCGATGCGACCGGCCAGCGTTTCGGCCAGGCCTGACTCCGATGACCCCCAGGTGCGCAGCACGCGAGAGCGGATGACCGCTGGTTGCCCTGACCGGGCAATGAGATCGGGGATGATGGTACCGTTCACCATCTCCTTCATCTCGTACGGCACCCCGGGAACGGCGTAGATCACCTTTTCCGGGGTGGTATCGGAGCCACTGTTGGGAATCGGACAGACGAGCCCAGGAGCCGTGCCTGGCATCTGTTCCATGGTGCGGGCTCCGACGGGCACCATGGCCTGACGGAGATTGTTTTCCGGCATGGCTCGACCCCGGCCGCTGAACATACGGCGGATACGGTCGGCGATCTCGTCGTCGAGAACAAGATCGACACCCATGACCTCGGCGATGACGTCTCGGGTGAGATCATCCTGGGTTGGCCCGAGTCCCCCACAACAGATGACCGCATCGCTGCGCTCCAGGGCGAGTTCAAGCGAGGCCCGAATGCGTTCCGGGTTGTCACCGACCTTGGTTTGGTAGTGGGAGTTCAGGCCGGCGGCCGCCAGCTGCTCCCCCATCCACGACGAGTTGGTGTCGACGATCTGTCCCAACAGCAACTCGGTTCCTACCGCTACCACTTCGACTCTCAACTGTGCTCCTTACCCGGATCCGGGGTTCCCCATCCAGCCGCCACCTTACCCGTCAACACTGATGGTCTCCAGGGCCGGGATGAGCACCTGCTCGACGAGGGCGTCACGCTCCTCCTGAGTGGTGACCAGGATTACATACAGCGCCAGGCCATCGTCGCCGGCGATATCGGTCTCAAACCATTCGACCATCACCCCGGATCCAACGGCACTACGGCGCCGCCAATCGCCCCCAAGCTCGTCGGGCCGCAAGCGGCCGATGCTGGTGGGGCCGGAGAACGGGATCGGTGAGTTGATCGTGACGTCCCATTGCTCCTCGATGAAGTCGACCAACCCGTCGCTCAGCGATGAGGTGCCGGCCAGTTGGAACAGCTGAGCCGGGTCGAGGAAGGACTGCTGCCGATACTGGTCGCCCTCCAAACTTCCGATCGACCAGTCTTCGGGCCGAACCGTGCTGATTTCGATTCCCCACGGGTCGGCTGGATAGGTCACCTCCACCAAGTCAATGGGGGCCAAGCCGGCACCGACGAACTGGATTGTGTCGCCAACCAGACAACCGGAGGGAGGATCAACGCCTGGCTCGTTGAGGTAGGCCACGATTACCGACATACCGCAAGGGGTGCCGAAAACCCCGTGCGAGGCATTGGGTGCCACCACCAATGACCCCCGTGATAGACCTTCGGCGGCCGACCGGGCCCAAGCAACCGGCGTCACCGGATCGAACTCGCCGGCGAGAAGCAGGGTTGGGATGTCGCTCACCACGGGTTGATTGGCCGACGGTGGACCCTGACCGTTGGCAAACGCCTCGCAGGTCTCAAACGCGTTGGTGCCGACGTTGGAGGCCAGGTCGAACTCCGGGCGTAATCCGAACGGGTCGGGAGGATCAACCACTTGAGCCGGGTCGGCGAAGCTGATCTCATCCCGGCAGGAGATGGCGTAAAACATGGCGTCGGAGAAGTACCGTTCCAAGGTTCGCTGCTGGCTCATGAACTGCTCGGCCACGTGGGTCCGCCCTCGCTCAAGATCGGATGCCAGCTCCGGCAAGTCGGAAAACCAGGTGGGGGAATACAAGGCCTGGGTGATGATGCCGACCAGAGCGTCACCAGTGAGGTAGACCTCGTCGGTTTCACCGGTGACGAAATCAGTGACCACCACTCGCTCGGGAGCGACCTGAAGTTGCTGAACCAGCTCCTGAAACCGCTCCACCAGATCACCCTGGCTGGCGCAATTGGCCTCAGATCGGCACGACCGGGCCACCTTCATGTAGGCGTCGATGAACGTTTGGGGATTCTCGGCCACCGAATCGACCTCGGGCGGGTAGACCGAGTCGAGGATCACCGACCGGATCCCGTCGGGGTGTTGCCGCATAACCTCCAGGGCCAGGCGGGTTCCGTAGGAGACGCCAAATAGATTCCACTGCCGATGGCCGAGCGCGACCCGCACCGCCTCGATGTCGTGGGCGTTGTTGACCGAGTTGAACGCGGCCAGATCTACACCGGAGTCGATCAGGCGTTGCCGGCACGAGGCCAAAGCTTCGTTGTAGCGCCGCTTGCTTTCGACGTCCTCCACGATCGGAATGTCTTCCAACTCACGAGTGGCCTTGATCGTCTCGGGGCAATGTAGACGAGGCAAAGACAGGCCGGCGCCCCGCTGATCGAGCACAACCACGTCGCCCCGGGCCAGAAGAGGCTCAAGGAGGTCTTCGGTCGAATAGACCAGTGTCTCCAATGCGTGGCCACCGGGCCCGCCCTCAAGGTAGACCACTGGATCAGACGCCGGTTCTTCGGCGGTTGAGGCGAAAATGGCGACGGTCAGTGTGACCGAGCCCTCGCCAGTCTGCCAGTCCATTGGTACGGTCACGGTGCCGCAGCGGGGCTGGTAGTCGTCGGGAAGCTCGGCCGGGCAGGCGATAGGTTCGAACGACGCGTCAATATCGACCGGGACCGGCTCGGCCGCCGGTCCACTGTTTGCGGGTCCACCGTCAACCGTTGATGACCCGATCGGCTCCTCGACGGACTCGTCTTGCGCCGACCCGCCGGTTTCGCCCTCGTCGCCACCGGCACACGCCGCTAGGAACAACGACGACATAAGAACAATCAGTAAAACAGGAGCCAGCACAAACGGCGGCAGGCCGTCTACCCTCGTTTGATCGTTGTGGGCGGCCGGCGGGCCGAAGGGGCGTAGGAACATACGGCTGGATGGGGCTTGAGGCGGATCGCTGCTTGGACCGATGCGATCCAGCGGGTGCCGATTCCGGCGGATCACCCCACTCCGGTTCAGCGTTGCCCCGTCACCCGTAGAGCATCGCGTCCGTCCATGGCGTATTGAACCCCGCTGTAGACCGTAAAGGCCACGGCGAACCACAATAGAACATCGGCGACCCAAAGGCTGCCATCGAGGGCCGGACACATGGCGGCGGCCAC
Source organism: Acidimicrobiales bacterium (assembly GCA_965216355.1). Lineage (GTDB taxonomy): Bacteria > Actinomycetota > Acidimicrobiia > Acidimicrobiales > SZUA-35 > JAHELU01. The sequence continues at coordinate 2,515,163 of CBDCFR010000013.1, read as the reverse complement.
TGCGATTCCCTGCACAAAGGTCTTGTACTTTCCCGACTTACGGGCCGGGATGGCCAAACCTCGTCGACCCCAATAGCTGCGATACACGGTGATCGCCAGTTCCCGGATGGCGATGATGGCCACCGGCAGCCAGTGGAAACGGCCCACTCCTACCAGAGCGAAACCGGCGAGAAGGATGACCGCCTTGTCGGCCAACGGGTCGAGAAAGGCCCCCACCCGGGTCGGGGTGGAACGGCGGGCCAACCGGCCATCGAGAAAATCGGTCAGACCGAGAAACCAACCCAACCAGAAGCTCAGCCACCAGGGATTTCGGTGGGCGATCATCAAAGCCAGCACCGGGGCCAGAACGACCCGAACAATGGTGAGGGCATTGGCGGCAAGGGCCCAGCGGGACCGGCCGATGAAGTCCATGGCCGGCTCAACCGAGGCCGCTCCGGCCACACGACCCTCATCCATCGGATGAAGTTTCCGTTGAAGCGATCGGGTCGCCGACAGGTATCGCAACCAGGTCGGGCCCCTCGGCTTCGGTCACGGTGACGGTTAGAAATTCGCCGACGGTCAGATGATCCGGCACGGAAATTATCCCGTCGATCTCGGGGGCCTCCCGGGCTGACCGGGCCTGGCCCGACGCCTCAACCAGCACCTCAATCGACTCACCGATCAGCTCTGCTCGACGTTCAGCCGTAATCCGGTCTTGAAGCTCCCGCAGCTCACCGAGTCGTTCGTCTCGGAGCCCGGCTGGAACCTTTTGGTCAAGCGTGGCGCCGTAGGTGCCTTCCTCTTCCGAATAGGCAAAGAAACCACACCAATCCAACCGGGATGATTCCACGAAATCGAGCAGCGCGTCGTGATCCGACTCTGTTTCCCCCGGATAGCCGACGATGAAGTTCGAGCGGAACGCGGCATCGGGACGGCGACGCCGAATCGCGTCGATCCGTTCGCTGAACTTGGCGCCGTCGCCCCAGCGTCGCATCCGGCGCATCAGGGGCGGCGACACATGTTGAAGCGAGAGATCAAAATACGGCACCGACGATTCGCAGACGGCGTCGATCAAGTCGTCTCTGAGATCGGACGGGTAGAGATACAGCAGCCGGACCCACGGCACTCGGTGCGCCACCTCGCCCATGAGAGGTACCAAACGCCGACTGCCTTGCCCCTGATCGCGCCCGTACGCCGCAAGATCCTGAGCAACCAGCACAACTTCCGCGACCTGGAGCTGATCGACTTCGGCCAGGATCGATTCCATCGATCGCGATCGCTGTTTGCCCCTGAAACTGGGAATGGCACAGAAACCGCAATTGCGGTCGCAACCCTCGGCCACCTTGACGTAGGCCCAGGGAGCGGTGGCGGCGGGGCGGGGCAACTCGAGCAGATCGAACGCCGACTTGGTCACCACGACCTGGCCGTCATCAGCCGAATCACGCTGGCGCGATGGACCCAACGTCACGGGCACTGATGTTGAGCTAGCGGCGAGCAGCGATGCCCCAAACGGGGCGACCGTGTCGACCTCGGGCAGAGCCTCCGCAAGCTCGGATCCGTAGCGCTCGGCCATACAGCCGGTAACCACAAGACGGGCATCATCCCGTCGAACGTCGTCGAGCGCGAGGATGGTGTCGACCGACTCCTGGCGCGCTTCTTCGATGAACGCGCAGGTGTTGACCACCACAACGTCGGCTTCTTCAGGACCCGACGCCGGTTCGAGACCGTCCGCGGTCAACGTGCCGACGAGCTTGTCGGAATCGACCCGATTCTTAGGGCAACCCAGTGTTTCGATCCAGAAGCGTTGCGACATTGGCGACCAGGCTACCGGCCCGATGCCCGGGCACCGGAAATTAGCCGCCGTGGGGCGCAGTACGCGTTCAAGTTTCGAACCTACAGGAAGTACGACAGCGGCAGGCCGGGCACTTCCCAGGGGCAGGCCACCAGCCGCCCTGAACCCGACAGCGTGATAAAGGCCATCTCAAGGTTCTCCCCGCCGAAGCAGATGTTGGTGGTGATCGGATCGTCGAACGGGATGAACCGATGGGCACCGTCGGGGGTGATGCTGGTGATGCCACCCCGCCGGATCGTGGCCACGCAGATGTTGCCGAGTGAGTCGACGGCCAGGGAGTCGAACAGCGGGCCACCTTCGGGATCGGCCAACACATCCCCACGATGCTCGGGCCCGAAGTAGCCGGCGATCTCGCCAGGGCCGGCCAAGGGCCATTGGTACAACCGACCCTGGTAGGTCTCGGAAACGTACAGCATGTCTTGATCAGGCGACAGCCCGACGCCGTTGGGAGCATCCAGCGGAAAGACCACCTCACGGATCTCCGATCCGTCGGCCTTGGCGTAGTAGAGGCCACCGCGGTCGCGCTGGCGGGCCCGGACCTTGCCGTGATCGGTGAACCAGAACCCGCCGTCGTTGTCGAAGACCAGGTCGTTGGGGCCCCGCAGCATGATGCCGTCGACCTCGTCGTAGAGAACCTCAACCTCACCGGTTTCCAGGTCGACTCGTTGAATCTTGCCGCCGGTGTACGTGTCGGGCTGGTTACCCGGAACGGTGAGCCCGTTGACCTCGCTCCAAACGAAGCCGCCGTTGTTACAAACGTAGATCTTCCCGTCGGGACCGACGGCGGCACCGTTCGGGCCACCCTTCAATTCGGCGATCACGTCGACATCGCCCTCAGGTGACACCCGAGTAAGCGTTCCCCGTGCGATCTCAACCAAAATCACCGATCCGTCGGACAGCCACACCGGACCCTCAGGAAACTGAAGGTTGCTGGCCAACAAGGTGGTTTCCATCGGCTCTCCAGATGTTCGAATGTGCACCGTAAGCCCACTCCAAGATTTTGACGAAGTCCCGCCGTCCGTCGCTTGCAGCCAGTGTAGAGGAGCAACTCCGCGAGGTCACGACCGCTGTACGTGGTTTCTGGTTACTCATAGCGACGACTGAGGTCTGAGCTAGAGCCCCAGAACCGACAGTGCCGCTTCACCGGTTTGGTCAGCCATCAGAACAACCGAGCCAAGCCAGGCCGCCAGGAGGATCACGGCCTCAAGTCGGTGCACTCGCTTGCGGGTGACCAGGAACACCCAGGCGGTGAACGAGACCAGACACATCACGGTGACACCGATGGTCGCCAACTCTCGGCTGCCAACCATGCCGGGGCCGACCAACGAGATCACGCCGCCAACAGCCAGGCTGTTGAAGATGTTGCTCCCGAGGAGGTTGCCGAGGATCAGCTGAGTCTCACCCATCCTGGCCGCCGCCACTGCCGTTACCAGCTCAGGAAGCGAGGTGCCGATGGCGACCAAGGTGAAGCCGACGAACCCGCCTGACACCCCGAGGGCATCGGCCAACGCGGACGCTCCCCAGACCAGAAGCTGGGCCCCGAATACTGTGCCGACCAGGCCGATCAATGTGCGCCAGGTCTGGGTGCCGAGCGGCCCACCGGCATCCAGCGAGTGTTCGACGTTTTCCTCGGTTACACCGCCGGCGATGATCCAGGTCAGGGTGCCGACAAGGGCGGCGAGCAGAATCAGGCCCTCCAGACGGGTGAGCCCGCCGGTGGTGAAGAATCCGAAAAGCAGCACGGCGAGCAGCGACAATGGAGCTTCCCGGGCCAGCACTCCGGGAGACACTCGGAGCACAACAATCAGCGCCGCTGCGCCCAGAACCAATGTCAAGTTGGCAACGTTGCTACCAACGACGTTGCCGACGCCGAGATCAAGATCACCGTTCCAAGCCGCGATTCCCGACACCAGAAGCTCCGGGGCGCTGGTTCCGAATCCGACAACAACAGCCCCGATCACCACTGGTGAGATTCGCAGGGTGCTGGCTACGTTCGCAGCACCCTCGACGAATTCATCAGCAGCCCTGGTGAGCAGCCACAGTCCAACCGCCACCTCGATGACGGCCACCACAAGGCCGGGTTCGGTTAGAAAGCCCACCAAGCGAGGTTATCGGTACTGTGACGGCACACCGCTGTACCCAAACGACCATTACGACCAATGGGTCAATCGGCGTCCTCGTACCCCGGAGGCGGAGCGAAGGCCGAAGCGAAATCGCCGTCGAACTCGTCATCTTCGGCGAACTCATCATCGTCGGCAGTCTCATCAAACTCGTCGAACTCGTCGGCCCAGTCATCAGCGTTGAAGACGTCATCGTCGACGTCTTCGGCGTCCGGATCGAAGACATCATCGTCGTCGTACCCGTCGAAAGGCTCGAAGCTGTCATCGGCGAGATCCTCGGAATCCGTGGCGTCCTGGGCGTCCAAGTCCAAATCGATGTCGAACGGAGCGTCGTCCGGCTCAGCAACCTCGGGCTCCGGGTTCGAGATTATCCGCAGACTCGGACGGCCAACGGGAGCTGCGTCCGTCTCGTCCGAGACCTCAAGATTCGGCGTGAAATCGATGTCGAGATCGGCCGGTTCGAGAATCTCGTCAACGACATCAACCTCAACGAGATCGACATCGACGACATCGACATCGACGACATCGGCAACATCAGCCTCAGGCTCGGAAATCGGGCTGTCGACTTCTAGCTCAGCGTGGATCGGGCGATCGAGTACGCCGACGGCCCCCGACTCGGGTTCCAACTCCAAACCGGGATCGGGACCAATCGAGGTGTCCAGCCCAACCGGACCCGAGGAGCGCTTGGCCCGCAGATCGGCCGCATCGGGAATTCGAACCGGTTCGGGGTTCGGGACGTCGGCCAGCGTTCGGCGGCGCTTCTTGGGCTGGGAGACTTCCGGCTGGGTCATCTGCGGACTCGACTCGGCGACCTTTGCCGTTGGACCCGGCTTATCTTTGCGGGTCGGCAAAGCCGGTGAGTCGTAGGGGTTTGGTGACGTCTGAGCCGGCCACTCCCCCGACGACGGATGACGACTTGTGTCGACACCATCCGATGGAGATACGCCTCCGGGCCCGGGGCCCGAGTTCGAAGGCTCGCTGGACGGAGGTGAATCGGAGCTCGCCGGTGAATCGGAGCTCGGCAGTGATTCGGCGTCCACGGGTGGCTCAGTGGGCGCGTCGGGCCGGGCCACGGCATGGCCACCGCCCATAATCGGGCCGGACGGCGCCGCTGCTGCGCCTTGTGCACCACCGGCGGACGGAGCGGCAACGCCCTTGGGCCACCGGCCGGCGTCGAGGTCTTCGGCCGTCATCAGCACTTCGCGCGCCTTTGAGCCGACCGAAGGCCCAACAACACCCCGTTCTTCGAGGAGATCCATGATCCGACCGGCTCGGGCGAACCCGACTCGGAGCTTTCTCTGCAACATCGACGTGGAACCGAGCTGAGAACGCACAACCAGCTCCATGGCCTGGAGCAACAGATCGTCGTCTCCCTCATCTCCGGTGGATCCACCGGGCAGGAACGACGCCGCCTCACCGGCGCCGTCGTCGCCGAGCACTCTGGAGTCGTAGGCCACGTCGGGGGCCTGTCCGGTCCAGTGAGCCACGATGGCCGAAACTTCTTCCTCGGTGACCCAGGCACCCTGGAAACGGCTCGGGGTGCTGGTTGTTCCGTCGTTGAGAAGGCCGTCGCCGCGACCAACAAGTCGCTCGGCGCCCGGCTGATCGAGGATCACCCGGCTATCGGTCAAGCTCGACACGGCGAAGGCCAGGCGAGCAGGCACGTTGGCCTTGATGAGGCCGGTGATCACGTTGGTGGACGGTCGCTGGGTGGCGATTACCAAATGAATCCCGACGGCGCGCGCCTTCTGAGCGATCCGGCAGATCGACTCTTCGACATCTCGGGCGGCCACCATCATCAGGTCGGCCAGCTCGTCGAGAACAACGAGGATGTAGGAGAGCTTCTGGCATTCCATCGGGTTGCCGTCGGGCCCGGCGATCGGATCGAGGCGCCCCTCTTCGACAGCCTTGTTGTAGCCGTCGAGGTCTCGAACCCCGACCTCGCTCAAGAGGTCATAGCGGCGTTCCATCTCCCGAACGGCCCAAGCCAAGGCGTTGGCCGCCTTCTTGGGATCGGTTACCACCTCGGTCAACAGATGAGGCAGGCGCTCGTACTGGGTCAGCTCGACCCGCTTCGGGTCAACCAGAATCATACGAACCTGGTCGGGTGTCGACCGCATCAGGATCGACGTCAGCATCGAGTTGATACAGCTCGACTTACCGGACCCGGTCTGGCCGGCCACCAACAGGTGAGGCATTCGGGCCAGGTTGGCCATGATGGTGCGACCGGTGATGTCGCGACCCAACGTGACTTCAAGCGGGTGGGTCGACTTGGCCGCTTCTTCGGAGAGCAGGAGGTCGCCGACGGTGATGATCTGGCGACGAACGTTTGGCACCTCAACGCCGATGGCCTGCTTGCCCGGAATCGGAGCCAGGATACGTACATCGGGGGTGGCCATGGCGTACGCGATGTCTTTGTGCAGCGACGTGACCCTCGCTACCTTCACCCCGGGCCCGAGTTCCAGCTCAAAACGGCTGACTGTCGGACCGACAACCACGCCGATGAGCCGGGTTTCCACGCCGTGTTCGGCCAGCGCGTGCTCAAGCTGACGCCCGGTTCGCTCCACCGATGCCCGGTCGACGTCTTGGGCTTCGGTGCGATCAAGGATGTCGAGACTGGGGAGATGCCAGGTGCCGTCGGGAGGTTGAGGAACGGCCCACGACACATCCTCGACGGTCGCCGGAACCGGGATATCGATAAACGGAGCGGGAGCAGAACCGATGACTTCGGTGGTTTCCTCTTCGACCGTCGCGGCGTTTGAGAACTCGCCGTCGATGTCACCGACCACGACCGTGTCGTCGTCGCCAGGTTCTGGAGCCGCACCGGTGTTGGGCTGCGTGCCGCGAAGGTCGATGTAGATATCGGCTTCTTCATCAACGGAGTCACGCTGTGCTGTGCCGGCTACGTCGTCGTCGAACATCGTGGCCAGGCCGGCGGGGCGCTGTTCGGAGAAGGAGCCGGTGCGATCGTCCGCTTCCCGCTTCAGCCAGTCGCGATCTTGGAACCGCTCGCGGGCCCGGTCTCGGCCCCGGTCCCAGATAAGCCCGAAACGCTCGGCGAGTGTGTCTGCGGCCGGTCCCAGCGAGATCGACGTGAGCAGAACGGCGGCAACCATGATCAGGGTGAAGGTCACCACGATCTCGCCGACATTGCCGAGATAGCGGTCGATGGTGCCGCCGATGGCCACACCGATCCAGCCACCGGCCCGGCCAAGGTCCTCGGCCGACGATCCCCAATGGGGCCGGCCGCCGAGTAGATCGAGTAGACAGAAGACGGCGGTCACCAACGACCCCCAGGCCAGCACCTGGGTGTAATCGGTCTTTCGCTTCTTACGACGGCGGGAGCGGGTGTTATAGCTCCGCAGGAGCTGAAATCCCGCCGCCATTAGCGCGGGCGGGCCGAGGTATCGGACAAGGCCGAACACCACCCCGCTGGCCATAGCCATCCATTCGCCGACGATTCCTGTCGCTCCGGTGTAAAGGGCAAGACCAAAAAGGACGCCAAGGGCAATGAGAGCCAAGCCTTGTACGTCCTTGCGATCTTCTTGGGCGCGACGCTTTGCCGACTTCTTGCGTGCCGGTCTGCCTCCGCCCGTAGCCCCACGTGCACCGGAACGTGATGAGTTCCGAGTTGATGTTGCCACAGTGCCAAAAAGCCTAGCCTGGAATTACATCCCTGTGGTGGCATTGTCGAATTCGGGGTCGCAATCGGCGGTCAGTGAAGCGCAGAGTGTGACCGCACCCGGCAACTCAGACAGTAGATTCAGCAACGAGATCTCGGAGCCGCTGCCACAGACGCTCGTCACCGCTGCCCTGTAGACGTTCGAACGAAATCCGACCCCAGGCCCACAGATTGATGTCGATCGCTCGACCCTGGATCGTGGCCATCACAGGCTGATCGGCATCCACTTGGACCGTGGTCGGCTCATCGGTGTAGGTGGTTCCGCTCGGAGATGTACCGGTGATGGAGGCGAACTCCAGAGCCCAACGATCCCCGGTGTCGGACGCTTCGATGAGCACACGCTCGCCGGTCGCCGTGACCTCGGCCCACTCCGGCGCACCGCCGGCCATCACGGTGAACAATTCGTCAACACCATCGGCTGCGAGGTTCGGATCGACGTGGGGCCACGGAGCATCGGCCGCCAGGATTCCATCGAAACAATGGATTAGCGCCTCGTGGCTCTGCCGCCTCCAGGTGAACTCCACAGTCTGCAGGTCTCCGTACCAGCTCCACGCCGGCTCATCCAAGGCTGCATCGGACAGGGAAGCCACCAGGCGTTCGTTGGCTGCGATCAGCCCGGCCGACAGCCCGGCCCGGGTTTGGGATTCATTGCCGAACTCCTCTTGGGCCGCTCGGTTGGCGTTGGTTGGTTGGTCGGCAACCTCGTCGGGCCTGGCCGGTCGATTCTCGATGATGCCGGACCAGAAATTCTGGACCTCGGTGAGATGACCGGCCAAATCGGCCAAGCTCCAATCACCTGCGGTCGGGACCGCGGCGGTCGACGGGTTCTCAGCCACGATGTCGGCCAGTGTTCGGGTGTAGAACCGAATCGGTTCAACTCCAAGGCTCGACGGGTAACGTCCAAAAGTGCCGGTCATTGTCCCTCCCCGGCCGCTTGGGTTGTCTAGCTCGACTTGTCGCCGTCGGCGCTCTCATGGGCGCCGAGAACCAACGGCACCACCATCGGCCGGAGTCTGGTGCGACGGTTGATGAAACGGCCAAGGGCTCGCCTCACCACCCGTTCCAACTCGTCTCTCGTGTGTTTACCTTCGGCCAACGCCTCTTCCACGGCCGAGCGCACCGCCAGGGTGGCGTCCTTACGAAGCAGGTCGCCTTCGTCGCCGTCGACCCAGCCTCGGCTGTGGATCTCGGGTTCACGCAACATCTCGGCCGAGGCCCCGACAATCGAGATCGACACGACGGCGCTGACAAAACCCTCCTGTCCCAAGATCCGCCGCTCGATCAACACACTGTGGTCGAGAGCGCCGACAGATCCGGCGATGTAGATGTGGTCGGCCGACACTCCTTCGGTCCTATGGATGCCCTTGTCGTCGAGAATCACCGCGTCGCCGTCGGAACAGAGCATGACCCGGTCGGCGGCCTGACCCATATCGACCGCCAGGCGAGCGTGCTCGGCCATGTGCCGGTACTCGCCATGGACGGGAATGAACCATTCCGGCTGCACGATCGAGTGCATGACCCGCAGCTCTTCGGCCTTGGCGTGCCCGGTGGCGTGAACCCGGGCGCTGCCCGAGTGCACAACCTCGGCCCCTTTGCGGATCAGGCCGTCGATCACACGAGAAACGCTCGACTCATTGCCCGGAATGGGATGGGACGACAAGATGACACAATCGCCGTCGTGAATGGTGAGCCATTTGTTGTCGCCGGAAGCCATGCGGGCCAAGGCCGAAAGCGGTTCCCCTTGGGAACCGGTGGAGATGACACACAGTTCTTCGTGGGGAATGTCGTTGACATCTTCGATGGCCCGCAGCTTGGCGTCGGGTATGTGCAGCAAACCCATCTGTCGGGCCAAGGCCACGTTGTTGTTCATCGAGCGCCCCATGGTGGCGATCGTGCGACCGGTGGCGATCGCGGCGTCAGCGATCTGCTGTACCCGGTGAATGTGGCTGGCGAAACAGGCGATGATGATCCGCCGCCCCTCCCGGGCCCGGAAGAGATCCTGGATCGATTGCCCGATCGATGTTTCGGAGTCGGAAAAGCCCGCCTCTTCGGCGTTGGTCGAGTCGCACAGGAACAGCCGGACCCCGTCGTCTTTCGACAAGTGGCCCAGGCCGGCGAGATCGGTGAGCCGCTTGTCGACCGGGCTCATGTCGAGTTTGAAATCACCGCTGTGAAGGACAACCCCCTGTGGGGTGTGGAAGGCGGTGGCGAAGCCGTGAGGCACCGAGTGCGTGACGGGAAAGAATTCCATGTCGAACGGACCGACCTGAATGCGGTCGCCGTCGCTGACTTCTATGAAGGTCGCCTGGTCGGTTACGCCACGCTCGGCGATACGGGACTTCGCCATACCAATGGTGAGCGGTGAACCGATGATCTGCAGCGGCATCTCTTCCAGAAGGAAGCTCAACGCGCCAATGTGGTCTTCGTGGCCGTGGGTGGCGACCACACCCTCCACACGGTGAGCGTTCTCCCGCAGGTAGGTGAAGTCGGGCAGGATCAGGTCGACTCCGGCAGCATCGGCGTCGGGAAACATCAAGCCGCAATCGATCAGCATGATGCGACCGTCGACCTCTACGGCAGCGCAGTTGCGGCCGATCTCGCCCAGACCGCCTAGAAAGGTGATCTTTACCGGAGGGGCCATCAGGCGCCGGCCCTGGCCGCACCGACGGCGTCGAGCGCGTCCAACACCGAGCGGGACCGGTAGTCGATATCCGACGGCGCCGGGCCCATAGGCAGTCGGCAGTTGCCCACACTGACGCCGAGGACGTTCATCATCGATTTGGTCGGCACCGGGCTGGGCGCATCGTCGTAGGCGAAATGGGCGAAGGCCGGCATCATCTGCTGATTGAGTTTGGTGGCGGCAGCCACGTCACCGGACTTGTAGGCCGCAATCGTGGCCGACATGGTTGACCCGACGTAGTGGGTCACCACGCCGACGACCCCGACGGCACCAACCGAAAGGAACGGTAACGTCAACCCGTCGTCGCCCGAGTACACCTCGAACGACTCGTCGACCATCGACAGCAGCCGGGCGGTTTCCCCCGGATCACCGGCGGCGTCTTTGAGCGCCACTACATTGTCGATCTCTTCGGCCATCCGAACAACGGTTTCGGTGGCGATCTTACGGCTGGTCCTTCCGGGCACGTCGTAGACCATGACCGGTAAATCGGTTACCGACGACGACGCGGCGAAGTGTTCGAACAGTCCGTCCTGCGATGGTCTGTTGTAATACGGGCACACGGCCAGGATGCAATCGGCCCCCGCTTCGGTGGCCATGATGGTGTTCTTGATCGCCGTGGCCGTTGAGTTGCTACCGGCGCCGGCGACCACCGACGCTCCGGGCACCGCTTCGCGTACGGCTACAATCAGATCGCGCTGCTCCTCGAAGGTGATCGTGGGAGACTCGCCGGTTGTTCCGGCCACGACGATCCCGTCGTTACCGTTGTCGATCAGGAATCGAGCCAGCTTCTGAGCCCCGTCGAGATCGAGGTCACCTGAAGCCGTGAACGGTGTGACCATGGCGGTCAGCACATCGCCAAACTTGGCGTTGGGTCTGCCCACGGTGCTTGGTTCCGGGTTGGGCGAGTTTGAGTCTGAAGCCATGTCTGTCTTTCGTTCTAACTGTTGTTTTCCGCTGCCCGGTCCAACCCGAGCGTAGCCAAAAGATCTTCGTGAAGTTCGAACCACAATGTGTGATACGACTGAAGGGTTGGCTTGGCGAACCATTCGGTTTCACCGTTGTCGATACGGGCGAGAGCATACTTGAATCCGCTGCCGTATCGGTTGAACCGTTGGAGCAGCTCCTCAAGTTCAACACAAATCGGATCAACCTGACCGTCGATTTCCCGCAGACGCTCGATAACCCATAGGTCGTAGGCCGCGTCAGTGTGGTCGTTCAGCTGAAGCGGCGCCTGGCTCCGGACCTGCCAATCGGTGCAGACCGTAAGAAGAGATTGATTGAGCGGAAGGAACCGGTGGTAGATCTCCGTGATCGATGCCACCGCCGACCGGCCGCGGGCTACCGACCGTTGAGCAAGCTCCTGGGCCAAGAGCTTCTCCCCCACCGTTCGACCCTCAGCCGTCAGCGACCATCGGACTGTACCTTCGGAGTCGCTTCGACTTGTGACAAGATCTTGTTGGCCTGCTGTAGCCAGTTCGCGGCTGATCCGATCAGGGTCGACACCAAAGACATCAGCGAGTTGCAGAGCCGTGGCTCGGCCCTTGAGCCGGAGCGCATGTAACGTCAGCAACCGGTGTTCGTCGCCGACGGTCGGGCCGCCTGTGCGTTCGCCGTGTAGACCGGTCATCCTTTCAGCTTAGAAGGCCGATGGCAGGCTACGGGGTCGACCTCGAACCGGTGCGCGACTGGCGCCAGAGCAGGGCACCGTAAAACAAGACCCCGAGCGTCGCGAAGATGAACCACTGCGCGGCGTAGGAAAGGTGCGGCCCGTCGTCGAGCGGTGGCAGCGGAACCGGATCGGGGAAGGTCGCCACACTCGTCGAATCCTTGCTGAGCTGCAACCAGAGCGGAACAACAGGCTCTCCAAGGCGCTCGGACACATCATCAAGATTAAGACGGGGGATCTTCACACCCTCGCGCGTGTCGTCGACCCCGAAACGCCCCTTCGGCACCGACTGCCGAAGCCAGCCTCGTACCTCGGTCGGGCCATCCGCCACCGGATCGAGTGCAACATCGGCGTTGACCGGCACGAACCCACGGTTGACCACCATCACCGTGCCGTCGTCGAGCGTGAACAGCGCAACCACGTGTTCACCGGCTACTCCTCCCTGGGAGCGGTTGACAACCCGAAGGTAGTCGGGATTCTGAAACTCCCCCAGGGCGACGACCTCACGGTACTCAAGGTCGGCCGAACCTTCGAGTGATGCGACATCACGCAGCTCGAGAGGGGCTTCCGCAATGCGATCGGAGATGACGGCATTGGTTTCGACCCGCTCCCCGTGCCGACCTAGCTGCCACAGCCCAAGCACGACAAACAACACCACGACCGCCAAGGCGAAAACGTGGGAGAACAACCAGAACGGGCGCCGGGCGAACGACCAACCCGAGGAGGATTCGGCGACTGTGTCGGCCGGGACATCCTCGGCCTTCGACATCGCCGACTCGTCAGAGTGACTCATGAGCGGCTTCACCACCACATCAACCTACTGGCACAACCTCCAGCCCCGACCGAAAATGCCGTCGCGACCGGCAATCAAGCTGGATCGCGGGGTGTATTTGCTCGACGTTGGTGCGAGACTTCCGAAGGTGGATCTGGAGCGCGGAAAGTCGCCAAGCAAGTGGATTGTCCGACTCGGACTGGCTTACATCGTGGCCAGCCAGGTCGGCGGCTACATCGGCAACGCCAACATCGCGCTGTGGTTTGACTCCCGTCCTGCCTTGCTCATCATGTTGATGCCACGCAACACCGTGTTGGCTCTGACAACCCCCCACCTGGACGCCACGTGGTGGTATGTGCTCGGATTCTTCAGAAACGTACTGTCGGATCCAGTGTGGTTCCTTTTCGGGTTCTGGTACGGCGAGCGGGCGATCGGGTGGGTCGAACGTCGGAGCAAGACATATGGACCTCTGATCCGCGAAGGGCAGGGTTTCTTCCGCCGGTACGCCTATCCGCTGATTTTTGTGATGCCCAACAACTACATCTGCTTGTTGTCGGGCGCTTCCGGAATTCGTTTGGCGCCTTTCATCGCGCTGAACGTAACCGGCACCATTGCCCGGCTCATGGTGATTCGACAGCTGGGTTTCACCTTCTCTTCGCCCTTGGCTTCAGTGAGTGAATTCATCGCCCAGTACCGCTGGCAGATCTGGGGGATTTCGATCGTGGCCGTGGCGTGGACCGTCTACAACGAGTTCTTCCGTGGGCAGGGCGAAGCACAGAGTCTGGCCGAATTGACTCGGGAAGCCGAAGCGGCTGAAGCCCGGGCTGAAGACGAAGCAAAAGGGGCCACATCAGCCGAGGCCGACCTCGATGAGGGATCCGGATTAGAGGTCGAGGATTCGATCGAGCCCGACCGTTAAGCCGGGAACGTCGAGAATCCGCCGGACGCCCATAACCACTCCTGGCATGAACGACGACCGGTCGTAGGAATCGTGCCGCAAGGTGAGGCTCTGGCCGGTCGTGCCCATCAGCACCTCCTGATGGGCGATCATTCCTCGCATCCTCACCGAATGGATGGGAATCCCGGCCGGCCCCTTCGCTCCCCTGGCTCCCGCTATTGTTTCCGACTTGGTCGGGTCGGGTGCCCACTGGCCGTTGGCGGCAGCTATACGTTCGGCCGTGGATACTGCAGTTCCGCTGGGAGCGTCGACCTTGTTGTCGTGATGCAGTTCAATGATCTCCGTGGTATCGAAATACGGTGCGGCCAGCTCAGCGAAGCGGATCATCAACACTGCCCCAATGGCGAAGTTGGGAGCAATCAGGCAATTGGACGATGTGAATCGCTCGGCGATCCGCCCGTAGTCGGCCTCGGTGAAACCGGATGTTCCAACCACGGCGTGGACGCCATTGTCGGCGCAGAACTCCACGTTCCTGCGAGCCGCATCGACGTGGGTGAAGTCGACCATCACATCAACTTGAGGACCCCCGGGCTGAACCAAAGACAGCGGGCTGGACACGACCGCGAAGTCGGGCCCCTCCACCCCCGTGACCTCACCGACGTTGATGCCTTCGAAAGATGGATCGACGGCGGCGACCAAGTCCATTCCTTCGGCGGTCACGATGGCATGAGCGACGGCGCGACCCATGCGGCCCCCGGCTCCAAATACTCCAACCCGAATGGTCATGGTGGCACTCCTGTCTCGGAAAACGGCGCGGCCGGGGCCGATTGACCCCGGCATTGCCGAAACGTTCTGTTCAAAACGCTAGGCGCTACCGGACCTGAAGGGAACCGGTAGCGCCTACCAAACTATGTATCTACGATGAGTTTGTCGTGCTGTTGCTAGCGACGGCCTCGGCCGCCACGACCGCGACCACGGCCACGACGGTTGTTGCGGCGATCGTCGTCGGGCACCACAGCGGCGCCTTCAGGGCCAAGTTCGCCGAATCCGTCGGGTGCGAAATCGTCCTCGAACGACATCGACATCGAATCGGCTGAGTCGGTGGAGCGGTCGGAGTCACCCCGACCACGACCACCACGGTCACCTCGACCTCGGTCGCCCCGATCGCCACGGTCACGACCGCCACCGGACTTGGTGTAGTCGTTCTCGTCGCCGGCGATCTTCAGCGAGATCTTGCCGTTGGGATCGATGTCTTCAACCGCGACCTCGATCTCCTGACCGAGCTCCAGAACGTCTTCGACCTTGTCGATCCGCTTGCCCTGCCCGATCTTGGAGATGTGGAGCAGGCCGTCGCGTCCGGGAAGGATGTTGACGAACGCACCGAACTTGGTGATGTTCACCACTCGACCGGGGTAGTTCTCGCCAACATCGGCGGTGGGAGGATCAAGGATCAGACGGATCTGACGCTCGGCCTCGTCGACCACCTCACGGTCGGTGGCGGCGATGGCCACGATTCCGACCTGGCCGTCGTCATCGACGGAAATGTCGGCGCCGGTTTCGGCCTGGATCGAGTTGATGACCTTGCCCTTCGGTCCGATGACCTCACCGATCTTGTCGACCGGGATCTCGAAGCTGACGATCTTCGGCGCACCGTCGCGCACGTCGGGACGTGGCTCGGGGATGGCCTTGGTCATCACGTCGAGGATCTGCAGGCGGGCTTCCTTGGCCTGCTGCAGGGCCTGGGCCAGAACGTCGGCGGGGATGCCGTCGATCTTCGTGTCGAGCTGCAGGGCGGTCACGAAGTCGGCGGTACCGGCGACCTTGAAGTCCATGTCACCGAAGGCATCTTCGGCTCCGAGGATGTCGGTGAGGGTGGTGTATTTGCCTTCGGCATACACGAGACCCATGGCGATTCCGGCCACCGGAGCCTTGATCGGCACACCGGCGTCCATCAGCGACAGTGACGAGCCACAGACCGAGGCCATAGAGGTTGAACCGTTGGACGACAGCACCTCGGAAACGAGACGCAGGGTGTAGGGCCACTCTTCCTCGGTGGGTACAACCGGGACCAGGGCCCGCTCGGCCAGAAGGCCGTGGCCGATCTCACGGCGCTTCGGGCCTCGCATGAAGCCGGTTTCGCCGGTTGAGAAGGGCGGGAAGTTGTAGTGATGCATGTAGCGCTTACGGTCGACCGGGTCGATGCCGTCGATCATCTGATCCATACGCTTCATGCCGAGGGTGGTGACGTTGAGAACCTGGGTCTCACCCCGCTGGAACAGGCCGGAGCCGTGAACCCGGGGAACAACGCCGACCTCGGAAGAGAGCGGACGAAGATCGCTGGTGCCGCGACCGTCGATGCGGAATCCGTCTTCGACGATGCGCTTGCGAACCACGTTCTTCGACAGCGAGCGGAACGCTGCCTTCAGCTGCTTGGTGGCCTGGGCGACCGAAGCCGAATCGTCGGCATCGGAGAACTGTCCGATAAGGGCGCCGAGCACTTCGTCCCGTAGCTCGCCTTCGGCAGCGCCTCGGTCGGCCTTGTCGGCGATGCCCATGACATCGACCATCTTGGCCTCACCGGCGGCGGCAACGGCGGCGTACTGCTCGTCGGTGTAATCGATCTGGACTTCGTAGTCCATGACCTCTTGGCGACCGCCGTTGGCTTCGACCAGCTCGAGCTGGAGAGCAATGGCTTCCTTGATGTACTGCTTCGACTGCTCAAGACCGTCGGCCAGCACACCTTCGTCGACCTTGGGGGCACCGTTCTGGTAGTTGGGCCAGGAAGCGGTGGTGCCGCCGGCTTCAACCATCATGATGGCAACGTCACCGTCGTCGAGCTGACGCCCGGCAACCACGATCTCGAACGACGACTCATCGCCTTCCTGGAAGGTGGGGTGGGGCAGCCACTCGCCGTCGTTGGTGTAGGCCAGGCGCACGGCGCCGATCGGCCCGTCGAACGGAATGTTCGACACCATCAGAGCAGCCGAGGCGGCGTTGATGGCCATGACGTCGTGGGGGTTGACCATGTCGGCCGAGAGAACGGTGACCACGATGTGGGTCTCGTTGCGGTAGCCCTCTTTGAACGACGGCCGCAGCGGACGGTCGATCAGGCGGCAAGTGAGCGTGGCTGAGTCGGGGGCCCGACCTTCACGCCGAAAGAACGAACCGGGGATCTTGCCGGCAGCGTAGGAACGCTCCTCGACGTCGACGGTGAGGGGAAAGAAATCGATTCCTTCCCGCACCGAACGGGCTCCGGTTGCGGTTACCAGAATGCTGGTATCGCCCATACGGGCGTGAACCGCACCACTGGCCAGACCGGCAAGTTTGCCAGTCTCCAGGTGCAGCTCTAGGCCGTCACCACCGGTGACGGTCCCGGACACGGAAATAGCTTCCGCCATAGGGATTCTCCTCTGTAACTTTGCACGACGGACGTGATGGTCCGTCGTGTCGCCGGCAAACGTCCTTCGTTCGCCGAATCACGAGCGATCGGGCGCCTCGTCCGCAAAGACGGGCTGTGTCCGTTCGCTGTGCTACAGGTCAGATCCCAGATTTTGGCTACTCGATCGATCCCCACCTGATGGCCATCAGGCATACGGTCGGCGGGGCGGCTGGATGGGGCCGGTGCCTGCGGCGGCGGACCGAGGAACCCAAAACTGGTAGCTGACCTACATCTTGCTCACCGATGTCTAATCCGGTGAACACCTATAGCCTATCGGCATTCCCGCCGTTGGATGTGAATCCGCCTAATTCCCTGAAAATGGAACGGCTGCCGCCAAGCAAAATCGACTGTCGGCGCGATTTGGGGTTTAGCGACGCAGACCGAGCTCGGCGATGAGCGAACGGTAACGCTCGACGTCGATGCCGGCCAGGTAGTCGAGCATGCGACGACGACGACCGACCAAGGCGAGGAGTCCACGCTGTGAGTGGTAGTCCTTCTTGTGAACCTTTAGGTGCTCGGTGAGGTGATTGATCCGATCGGTGGCAAGCGCAATCTGCACTTCGGGGGAACCGGTGTCGCCCTCGGAACGGGCGAACTTGGCGATCGTGTCGGCCTTTGGCTTGAGGTTGGCAGCTGGCTTGCTCATGATTTCGAATCTCCATGTTGGTTGCGACAACCGGCTTAAGCGGTTGATCCGCAGATCTTGTAAGAGTTGGGACCCTTGGCCCGGCCACCGTGTGCGAAGGAGTGAACGATCGTCACCGATAGCAGCTATTTAGCGTAGCGGGCCCACGGTCGGCAACAACCGCCGGAGCAGCTTCTGCTAGTGATTGCCCGCGAGTGCCACCTCGGCAGCCGCAATATCGCGAGTCAGTTGAGCCTGCAGTTCATCGATCCCGTTGAACTTCTGCTCGCCTCTAAGGCGTTCGGCGAACTGAACCCGGGCCGGTTGGCCATAGAGATCGCCTTCGAAGCCGATGAGATGGGCTTCGATAAGAGAAACGTCGGCGTCCTCATAGAACGTTGGTCTCCGGCCGATGTTCACAGCCGCTCGGTGCCGTGAACCATCGGGCGTGATGTACCAGCCGGCATAGACGCCATCGGCCGGAATCGCGAACTTCGGATCGACGATGACGTTGGCAGTGGGGAACCCGATGGTCCGACCTCGCTGATCGCCGGTGACCACCTCCCCGCGGACCTCATGGGGACGACCGAGGTAGCCATAGGCCGCCGACACATCGCCATGTGACAGTGCCTGCCGCACCGCTGTTGACGAAACCGAGGTCTTCGCTCCGTCGGCGGCGAGAGGCCCCGGGCGCGGAATCAAAGGCTGAGCGTGCACCTCGAAGCCGTTGCTCTCGCCCATTTCCTGAAGAAGTTCGACGTTGCCCAGTCGCCCCTTGCCAAAGTGGAAGTCCTCCCCCACGACAACAGCCCTCGCCCCCAAACAGTCGATGAGCACCGAGTGGACAAATCCTTCGGCTGACTCGGCGGCGCGATCCACGTCAAAGGGCACCACAACGACGGTGTCGACCCCCATTTCGGCCAGTAGCTCAAGCTTATGGTCGAGACCGGTGAGGAGCAGCGGAGCCAATTCCGGCCGTAGCAGCTGCGCCGGATGCGGATCAAAGGTGACAAGAGCGGATTGAACACCCAACTGATCGGCCAGCGTCTTGACCCGCTCGATGACGTGCCGATGGCCAACGTGTAGCCCGTCAAAGACGCCAATGGTTAGAACGTGGGCGACCGGCTGGTGCCCGCTGCTCGGTGATCGGTTGAGCCGATCAACCCACTGCTTCGGATCGCGAATAACCTCCACTGGCCTGGCACCGTATCCGATCAGCGCCCGACCAGCACTTTGGCCGGACGCAGCTCGCCGCCGTCGGCCTCGTAAACGGCGAGCAAATCTCCATCGGGACCTTTGATGGCAAACATTCCCTTGCCGGGCCCGCCACCGGAGGGCAGCCGCTGCCCGTAGCCGACCCGCTCGGCCAGCACCTTGTCGACTTGGACAACAGGCATGGTCCCGAGCAGAAGCTCCAACGGACCGAGGTCGAAGTTGTCGATCGGATGGGCTTGATCGATGGTGATCGCTCCAACCGATGTTCGACGAAGACCCCTCAGGTGGGCTCCTCCTCCGAGAGCAGTTCCCAGGTCGGCGGCCAGCGAACGGATGTAGGTACCCGACGAGCAGGAAACGTCGAGCTCATAGACCAGCGGGTCTTCGGTCGCCGACACCTCAAACCGATGAACGGTGACCGGACGTGCTTTGCGCTCGACCTCAATCCCCTCCCGAGCCAATTCGTGAAGTCTTTTGCCGTCGACTTTGATGGCCGAGACCATAGGCGGAACCTGTTCGATGTCGCCCGTGAGCGCACGGGCCGCTTCCCGAACCCGATCCTCGGTCAATCCATCCATTTCATAGGTGGCTGTGACCTCCCCGGCGGCGTCGAGTGTTGACGTTTCGGTGCCGAAGACCACTTCTCCGGTGTAGGTCTTGTCGGCCCCGGTGGTGAACTGCAGAAGTTTGGTACCAAGACCAACGCCTAGGACCAGTACACCGGTGGCGTCGGGATCGAGGGTTCCGGCGTGACCGACCTTGCGGGTTCCGAGAGCTCTACGGACTTGGTCGACCACATCGTGGCTGGTGCAGCCGGTGGGTTTGTCGATGATCACCGCACCGGACACCCCGGAGTCGGGGCGACGGTTCCGACCGCGGCGCGCCACCTACTCCTCTTCTCCCTGTTCGGTCTCTTCGGTCTCTTCGGTCTCTTCGGTCTCTTCGGTCTCTTCGGTCTCCGAGTTGATGGTGGCCAGGATCTCTTCGATTCGGGCCCCGCTGCGAACTCCTGGGTCGATGGCGAAAACCACTTCCGGGGTTTTGCGGATCCGCGCTTCCCGGCCGATCTTGCTCTGCACGGCTCGACGATGATCGCCGAGCGCGTCCAACAACTCCAGATCAGGATCCTCGGCCGCTGTCTGCCCGTCGGCGACGACGGTACCCAACGTGGTTACGAAAACCTGCGCCTTGTTCAAGTCGGAGTCGACCTCGACACCGGTGATCGTCAGTAGGTCAAACCGCTCATCTTCGGTTCGCTCGAAGTAGTCGGCCACGATTTCGTGCAGCAGCGTATTCAACCGCGCCGTTCGCGGGAACTGACGGTTGGTTGCCGGCCGCTTCGAACGGGCGGACCCGCCGCGGCCACCTGAGCCCCGGCCTCTCTTCGATCTCGAATTTCGAGCCATCTAGTTGTCGTCCTCCCACCAGCTTCGGTGAATGTCGAGAACCTCTATCTCGGACCGGGACCAAACAAGGCGTTCGATCGAGTCCATCAGATTTTCGACCTGGTTCACGCTACCGCTTACCACGCTTACACCAAGCGTCGCTCGTTGCCAGAGATCTTGATGGTCGACCTCGGCACACGATGCTCCGTGCATTTGATCGATCTGCCGAACGATTGACAGCACCACCGACCGCTTCGCCTTGAGAGACTGAGCAGACGGAACATGGAGCTCAATCCGAGCAACCAGGACGTGCATGGTGGAACCAGACCTCGAGGGGTCTATTCGCGGGGGATCTCCCGCTCATCGTAGGTCTCGATGATGTCGCCTTCCTTGAGATCCTGGAAGTCGGAGAGACCGATACCACACTCAAACCCGGCGGCAACTTCCTGCGCATCGTCCTTGAATCGCTTAAGCGACTGGATCGAGCCCTTCCATATGATCGTTCCCTCACGGAGGAAGCGCACCTTGGAGCCTCGGGTGATGACACCGTTGGTGACCATACAACCGGCAATGGCGCCGATGCGGGGAACCCGGAAGATCTCGCGCACTTCGGCTTCGCCGGTGACAACTTCTTCGTACTCCGGCTCGAGAAGACCGAGCATGGCGTTTTCGATGTCTTCGAGAAGCTTGTAGATGACCTCGTAGTTGCGGATCTCCACCTTTTCCTGGTCGGCCAGCTCACGAGCCTTACGGTCGGGGCGGACGTTGAAGCCCAGGATGGTGGCGTTTGAAGCCGCTGCCAGCTGCACGTCGTTCTCGGTGATTCCACCGACGCCACGGAGAACAAACGAGAGTTTGACATCGTCGCGTTCACGCTTCTTGAGACTGTCGCAAACCGCCTCAAGAGAGCCGTTCACGTCGGCCTTCACGATCAGGTTCAACGTGGCCGTCTCGCCGGCCTGAATCTGCTTGAAGATGTCTTCGAGCTTCGCGCCACCGCTGGTGGCCGAGGCGTCGCGGCCCAGGCTGGCCACTCGCTGCCAGTGTTCGCGGGTGTCGGCGACCTTGCTGGCGACCTTTTCGCTGGGTGCGATGATGAACGAGTCGCCGGCTTCGGCAACATCGCTCAAGCCAAGAACCTGAACCGGTGTGGATGGGCCTGCGGATTCGACTCGCTCGCCCCGGTCGTTGACCAGTGCTCGCACTCGACCCCAAGCTGCACCCGATACAAGCGGATCGCCTACGTTGAGAGTTCCCTGCTCGACCAGAACCGTGGCCACCGGACCGCGACCGATATCGAGGTGGGCTTCGAGCACCGTGCCGCTGGCCCGACCGTCAGGGTCGGCTCGGAGGTCTTCCACCTCGGCGATCAGCAGCAGGTTGTCGATCAGGTCGTCCACGCCTTCGCCGGTCATGGCCGAAAGCGGAACCATGATGGTGTCGCCGCCCCACTCTTCGGGAACGAGGTTCCGTTCGGAGAGCTGGGTTTTGACACGCTCCGGGTTTGCACCCTCACGATCCATCTTGTTGACCGCAACGATGATCGGCACCTCAGCGGCTTTGGCGTGATCAAGGGCCTCTATGGTCTGCGGCATGACACCATCGTCGGCGGCGACAACCAACACGACAATGTCGGTGGCGTCGGCGCCACGGGCGCGCATGGCGGTGAACGCCTCGTGGCCCGGGGTGTCTAGAAACGTGATCGGCTTTCCACGACGTTCGATCTGATAGGCACCGATGTGTTGGGTGATGCCTCCGGCCTCGCCTTCAACCACATTGGCCGAACGGATTCGGTCGAGGAGAAGGGTCTTGCCGTGGTCAACGTGACCCATGACGGTGACAACCGGTGGCCTGATCGGCCAGTCGCCGTCGACTTCCTCTTCCTCCTCCTGCTCGAACTCGAGCAGCTTCAAGAGCTCCTCTTCCTGCTCTTCGCCAGGATTGACCAGTTTGATCTCGGCACCAACATCGGCCGCAAACAGCTCGATCATGGTGTCGGTCAACGACTGGGTTGCGGTAACCATCTCGCCGATAGTCAGGAGGAACCGAACAACGTCGGCTGCAGTACGGTTCAGTTTTGGACCGAGATCCTGCGCGGTGGAGGATCGCTCGATGACAACGGTGCCGGTTGGTACCGGTGCGTCTTCGGATGTGTACGAAGGCACATCCATCGGCGTGAGCTCTTCTTGGCTCCTGCGCCGTCGGGTTTTGCGGCGAGGACGACCTCGTTGGGGGCCGCCACGACCGCGGCCAGGAGGCCCGCCTCGTCCAGGAGGGGGACCACCACGGCTGGGGGTGGCAGGGGCGTTCCGGAATCCGCCGGAGCGGCCTCCTCCGCCACCACCACCAGGGCGACCGCCGCCGGAACCGCCACCAGGACCACCACCGGGGCGACCACGACTGGCTCCTGGAGGGGGTGGGGGCGGGGGAATCGGCTTGCCGGCCCGACTACGGGGCGGACCGGGGGGTGGAGGAATAGGCTTTCCGCTTGGCGTGCGGGCAGGGGCTTCGGCAGCGCCTGCTTTGGCTTTGGCCGGAGCCGGTGCGGCGCCTCCAGGACTCGTGGCCGGAGCGCTCTCGGCCGGGACGACAGGAGCATCTACGGCAGCTGCAGCCGCAGGGGCGGCAGCAGCCGGGGTCTCTACCGCCGGCGCGTCGGCTACGACAGGCGTGGGCGCCGGGGTGGGCACTGGCTCCGACACCACAGGTTCAGCCGGAGCTTCCGCAGCCGGAACAGGCTCCGGGGTCGGGGTCGGGGCCGGGGTGGGAGTCGGGGCTGGCGCCGGGGTTGCAACATCAACCGGCTTGATAGCCGGTGGCGGCGGTGGGATGGCCTTGCCGGTTTCGGTTCGGCCGCTGGACGAAACGACTCGGGACGGCTTGCTGGAAACAGGAGCCGGAGCGGCCGCAGAGTCGTCTGCCGCTGGTGCCGGTTCGGGCTTGGGCTCCTCGGCCGGCGCTTCGGCGGTATCCTCAGCTGCCGCCTTGGCCTTCTTGGGCGGAGGCTTCTTCGTGGAGACGACCTTCGTCGGCTCGTCCTCGGCCGGCTTCTCCTCGGCCGCATCGGCCCTTTCGGACGGCGGCTTGATCAGCCCTTCGCGTTTGGCCTTTCTCCGGACGCGGTCAGCCTGCGCCTCGACAATGCTGGATGAATGACTCTTCACCCCAATGCCGAGGTCGCCACAGAGGTCGATGATCTCCTTGTTGGACAGACCCATCTCTCTGGCTAGTTCGTAAACCCGGACTTTGGCTGGCACGTGCTAATTTCACCTCTAGAAAAGAAAGACGCCGCATCAATTTGGGGCGACGGTTAATCCTACCGTCCGCCGACTCTTTACCCATCAAATGGCCTGGGGCTGCAACGTTTCTGACCGATTAGCTTGATTCAGGTGGTTCAAACGTCGGTGGGACTATTGCTGCGTCCGCTCAAGCTCATCACGTAGGGCGACGACTGATTCTGCTCGAATATTCTCTCGCAATGACCGGCTGAAGCCGTTTCGGGTTACAGCAAGGTCAAAGCAACTCAGCACTGTACCCCGACAAAGCCACGCTCCCCTACCCTCGCCGGTTCGACTGACAGCGAGTGCGCCGTTGGGATCAAGATGTAGGCGGATCAGTTCATCCTGTGGTCGGACCGTTCGACACCCGACACAGGTGCGCTGGGGAGTTCCCACTACTCACCTCAAATTCGTGGACGAGCCTCGCGCCCTTAGGACGCGAGGCTCGTGCATCATCGAACAATCGATTCGACGGCTACTCCTCCTCGGAGGCGGCTTCCTCGGTTGACTCCTCCGAGTCTGAGGCGGCATCGCCTTCCTCGCCGTCGTCGGCCGTGGGATCGGCTTCCGCGGTAGAGTCGGCTACGGTCTCGGCGTCGCTCTCGGCCTCAACCTCGGCTGAGGAGTCGGCCTCGGCTGCATCGTCGCCGGCTTCACCCTCGGTGCCTTCTTGTGAAGCGTTCCACTGTTCGGCAGAAATCGCAGGGCTTCCGTCGGCCGGCTGCCACATTTGCTCGCCGGTCTCGGGATCGACGATCCATTCGCCTTCAGCCCATTCTTCACCTTGGTAGGCCGCTTCCTCGGCCAGCTGGGTTTCGCTCTTGATGTCGATTCGCCAACCGGTCAGGCGGTGGGCCAACCGAGCGTTCTGCCCTTCCTTGCCGATCGCCAGCGAAAGCTGGAAGTCGGGTACGATGACCTCGGCGGTTGCGGTGTCGAAGTCGATCCGGACTTCCTTGACCTTGGCCGGCGACAGGGCCTTGGCCACAAAGTCGTAGGGGTCCTCGCTGAAGGGGATGATGTCGACCTTTTCACCCTGCAGTTCGTTGACCACCATGCGGACGCGGGAACCACGAGCGCCAACGCAGGCGCCGACCGGGTCGACATTGGGATCATTGGACCACACCGAGATCTTGGTTCGGTGTCCCGGTTCCCGGGCGCAGGCCTTGATCTCGACGATGCCGTCGGCGATTTCGGGGACCTCGAGCTCAAACAGCCGCTTGATGAGGCCGGGGTGGGTGCGGGATACCACGATCTGGGGCCCCTTGGCGGTGCGTCGAACCTCGACGATGTAGGCCTTGACCCTGTTGCCGCCTTCGTTGCGTGGCCCCATGGAGACCTGTTCGGCCTGGGGCAGCAATGCTTCGACCCGCCCGAGGTCGAGCAGGGTGTAACGGGAATCGGTTTGCTGCACGATGCCGGTGACGATGTCGCCTTCCCGTCCGGCGTACTCCTCGTACTTCATCTCCCGCTCAACCTCGCGGATTCCCTGAGTGAGAATCTGCTTCGTGGTCTGAGCTGCGATTCGACCGAAGGTGTCGGGCGTTACGTCCATCTCGGGGCCGAACGGTTCGCCCTCTTCGTCGAGCTCCTGAGCGAATACTCGGATGTCGAACGTCGAGGGATCGATGGTGACCCAGGCGTACTCGAACGAATCGGGCATACGTTTGTAGGCCGACTCCAGAGCGTTGGCCATGATGGCGAACAGCTTGTCGATGGAAATGCCTCTGTCTTCTGCGAGAGCCTGGAGGGCCTCAGTCATTTCGTTGCTCATCGGATGTTCCCGTTTGTAGTTGGATTGCGTTCTAACTGCCGGTCTGCGCCGACCACTTCTTGATTTGCCGCGTAACCTGCCGCCGGCGGGCCTCTACCTGCCCGACTTTTTCTTGCCTGACTTCTTGTTCTTGCCCGACTTGTTGGAGCTGTTGTTGTTCTTGCCACCCTTTTTCGGCGTCGGCCCCCAGTCGAAATGCGTGCGGGCCTTGGCGATATCGCCGTAGGCGATGGTGAACGTTTCACTGTCGGGCAGGTTCACACCGTCGGTTTCCACCGCCTCAACGGTGACCGTCTCCTCGTCGGCGGCCACCAATTCGCCTCGGACCCGACGGACCTCAGACCAAGTCTCGAGCTTCACTACGACGTTTTCACCGATCGCTCGACGGAAGTGGTCGGCACGACGGAGAGGACGTTCGACACCGGGGCTTGAGACCTCAAGCACGTAACGACCTGGCACTGGGTCGTGCTGGTCGAGCATCGGCGAGACCAGTCGGTTCACCTGGGCCAGACGCTCCGTGGTCACGCCGCCCTCGGCATCAATGGCCAAGCGGAGGGTTCCGCCGGTCCATTCGACGTCGAGGAGTTCAGCATCGAGTGTTTCAACCGCCGAGGCGAGGAGGGCATAGACCCTGTCGGCCACGGGGGAACCAAATTGGATCTCGTCGTCGGTGCTGACGGATTCGTCGTTCAACGACTGGGATTCGCTCATCTCGGTTCACCTCCTCGGCGGTGATCATTGTGTTCGTTGGGTTGCGGCCGGCTCCCCAGCGCCTCCATGGACACAGGTCGGCCAGAGGCGTGATCCTCGATGAACTGCATCGGGATCGGCGCCCTGGCGGACGACAAGCGACCAGGCGTTGGCAACGGTGCCGACGCTGGCTCCGCTGATAAGCCAAAAGCGTGGGCCCAAGCCCACGCCGACGTACATCCTAGCCGATCTTTGGCCAAATTGATCACGCTCCGGGTTGGGAGGCAATGAGCGTCGACCAGGCTGGACCGACGGGAGGCAGCTATCCTCCAATCCATGAGCTTCTGGGACACGGTACGAGGCTGGTTCAAATCTGAAGTCGAGAGTGCCAAAGACTTGGCCGGTGATCTGGAAACCGACTGGTCGGCCGATCTCGATCGCAAGGAAGCCGAGCTCAACGCCACGCCCGAACAGCGCATGGAGCAGCTTCAGGATCAGATCGCCACCAACGACTCGGCGTTCGACGACATCAGGGCCAAGATCGACAGCGCCGAGATCAAGGCCGAGGTCCGGGCCGACTTGGACGCACCCGATGAACTACTCAGCGACGGCGCCGAGGAGGACTTCATCGAGGGCGACGTTGCAGTGGCCGAACTCGAGCCCGGCGAGGGTTCCGACGAAGACTAGCGGCTTCGGCGCGGAGCGCCTCGCTTAGAGTTGCCTACGGCAACTCGCGAACGTGACAAAAAGCGAGTCCAGGCCCTGCAGGCACTAGGGGCTTCGGCGCGGAGCGCCTCGCTTAGAGTTGCCTACGGCAACTCGCGAACGTGACAAAAAGCGAGTCCAGGCCCTGCAGGCACTAGCGGCTCTTTCTGAGCAGCTCCACAACCTGTTCCGAAGCGTTGGCGTCATCGCCAAGCTCGTTTAGGTTTCGACGGCGATCCTCATCCGCCGCCTTCCGGGCGGCGTCTCGGGTGGATTTGGCCCGTTCAAGAGCGGCGTCGGTGCCGTTTTCCTTGATGAACTCGGCCCACTCAACCAGCGTCGAAACCATTTCGTCTTCAGGCACAACGGCAACGTTGGTGCCCTTCACAAACAGGTGACCACGCTTGTTGCCGGCGGCAATGCCAATGTCGGCATCCCGTGCCTCGCCGGGGCCGTTTACCACACAACCCATCACAGCGACCTGTAGCGGAATCTCACGATCGGCAAAGGCATCTTGGGCCTTTTGAGCCACTTCGTAGACATCGATCTCAGCTCGACCGCACGACGGACAGGCGATCAGGTCGACATTCTTGCGTTCCCGCAGCCCGTAGGACTCCAGCAACACCCTGCCTAGTCGGGCCTCGTCGACAGGATCGGAAGTCAGCGAGTAGCGAAGAGTGTCGCCGATTCCCTCGGCCAGGAGTGTGGCGATTCCGGCCGTGGCCTTGACGATGCCTGCCGGTGGTGGTCCGGCTTCGGTCACCCCGAGGTGTAGTGGATAGTCGGTGACTTCGCTG
Organism: Acidimicrobiales bacterium; assembly: GCA_965216355.1. GTDB lineage: Bacteria > Actinomycetota > Acidimicrobiia > Acidimicrobiales > SZUA-35 > JAHELU01. Next base: position 2,487,606 of record CBDCFR010000013.1, on the reverse strand, counting down.
AGCTGACGGTAGGCCTCGATCATGAGCGGCACGTTTGATGCCTTGACCGAGATCTTGATCAAGTCGAAGTCGACTTCGTGGAAGTAGGCGATCTCCTGCTGAGCCGATTCCACCATGGCTTCAGGGGTCACCCGTCCGCCGTACTTCTCATAAAGCTTGGGGTCGAGGCTGCCACCGTTGACCCCGATGCGGATCGGCACCCCACGATCTTTCGCCTCTTGGGCAACAGCCTTGATGTGTTCCGGCTTACGGATGTTGCCGGGGTTCAGGCGGAGGCAGTGGACACCGGCCTCCAGTGCTTCCAGCGCCCGCCGGTACTGATGATGGATATCAGCCACGATCGGCACCGGGCTTCGAGGCACGATTCGGGCCAGACCCTCGGCCGCCTCGGGCTCGTTGCAGGTGCAGCGAACAATGTCGGCCCCGGCTGCGGCTAGCGCATAGATCTGCTGCAGCGTGCCGTCGACGTCGGCGGTCTTGGTGATCGTCATCGACTGAACCGTGATCGGCGCTCCCCCACCAACGGGTACATCGCCGACCATGATTTGGCGGGTCTTCTTGCGGGGAAACGTGACCGCTCCAGCGTCCATGGTTCCTGTCAACTCCTCGATTCGGCTGTCGTTACGTCACACGCTCGGGATGCTGCCCGATTCGTAGACGTTCGGGCCTGCCCCAATTGCGATCTAGCCGATGGGTCGAACAATATCCAGATAGACGGTGGAAACCATGATGAAGCCGAGCAAGGCCACAACGGCGTAGGCCATCGGCAACAACTTGGCCACGTCCACCTGATGCCGGTAGCCCTTGCGGGAACGCAACCGCTCGTAGGTGGCGATGGCGGCATGACCCCCGTCGAGCGGAAGAAGCGGCAACAGGTTGAGCACACCGATGAACACGTTGAAGATGCCGAGCATGGTCAGCGGCACGGTGACGTCGAAATCTTCTTGCCCGGCGATTCGTACAGCACCGACCAACGAGACGGGCCGCTCGGCCTCTTCGCTGTTGATGTCGACCTCACTCGAACCGGCGAACATCAGCGATGCCAACTCCGACAAGGTGGCCGGCGACAAGAACTGCGGTATTGCCGTGAGAGCGGCCCAGGTGGTGCTTCCAAACATCCTGACGGCCGCAAGCGGGCTCTCCCTGGTCCGCTCGAACGTGGGGCCGACGCCGAGGAAACCACGCTCCGAAGGACCATCATTTCTGATCGCATCGTCGGTGTTGGGCACCGTGGCCAGCGTGACATCGGCGTCGAACGTTTCATCGCCCCGTAGCACGGTGAGAGTGACCTCTTCGCCCGGCCGAGCCTGGATGTAGTCGACCGTGTCTTCCCAACTTGTGGTGTCGACCCCGTCGATCGCCAGAATGTCGTCGCCCGGCAGCAAACCGGCCTCTATAGACGGCGTGCTTTGATCGGGAATCTCGGAAATGAGGCCGATCGACCATTTTGACGGGTCGTTGAGCCCGATACCGGTGGTGACGATGGCAAACAGCAGGAGAGCCTGAATGAAGTGCATCATCGAACCGGCGGTGATCACCAGCATGCGAGCCGGGTAGCTCTTGTTCTTGTAGGCCCGCGGCTCGTCTTCGGGCGGACAAGGATCGAGGTTGTTCATCCCGACGATGCGCACAAACGCTCCAACCGGAAGCAACCGGACGCCGTACTCGGTCTCGCCTCTGCGGAACGACCAAAGGCGGGGGCCCATGAACATGAAGAACTGCGTGACCTTCATACCAGTCCACTTGGCGGTGGCGAAGTGACCAAGTTCGTGGAGGAAGATCATTACCACGATTCCGAGAACCACCAGGAAGATGCGGGGACCGGCCGCAAAGTACAGATAGGCGAACAACCCGAGGATGGCGATCAACCCGAGTGGATTAGTTTGACCCTCGAAATCTTCGCCCAGGTCTTTGGGCTCCATGTTCCAGCGGTTGTGCGACGGCTCTGCTTCTTCAGTGGCGGTCGAAGTCATCGACTCCATGCGGTCTCCAATGTAGACATCGGCTCAAAATGGTCACGGGAGGTACGATCCTGTGTAACCAGGCCATTCGCAGTGGCATTCCAAAGCGATGTTCCAGGCTGCGTCGTGCCTCAGCGGAGTACCATTTCAGCATACTTGCGGGCTGATGCATCAGCATCGAGCACCTCTTCCAGCGATTCGCCCCGAGCACCGTCGTAGTGACTCATGGTTTCAGTGATCACATGGGGAATATCGGCCCAACTGATGGAATTCTCAAGGAACGCCTCAACTGCAATCTCGTTGGCAGCACTGAGCCATGCCGGCGCAGTACCCCCGATTCGTCCCGATTCGTAGGCCAAACCGAGACAAGGGAACGCCTCCAGGTCCGGGGGTTCGAAGTCGAGACGCCCCACCTCTGACCAGTCGACGGCTCCAAACGGGTGATCAAACCGGTCGGGATAGGCCAGCGCGTACGCAATAGGCAGGCGCATGTCTGGATTCGACAGCTGGGCGATGGTAGAGCCATCGCGATAGGTCACCATTGAGTGAACGATTGACTGCGGGTGCACGACCACGTCGATGTCGTCGAAACCGATACCGAAGCCATCGGGACCGGCCGGTCGACCGAACAGTTCATTGGCCTCGATGACCTCAAGGCCCTTATTCATCAGCGTGGACGAGTCGACTGTGATCTTTGGGCCCATGCTCCACGTCGGATGGGCCAGCGCCTGCTCAACGGTGACCTCGGCGAGTTCGGCTCGGGATTTCCCGCGGAACGGCCCCCCGGAGGCCGTCAGCTGTAACCGCGCCACCATCGATCGCGACTCCTCGCCCGCCGGCTGACCCCGGGCCTGAAGACACTGGTGGATCGCAGCATGTTCGGAGTCGACGGGAATCAGTTCGGCCCCCGGTGTTCGGCGGGCCTTCTGGACCACCGGACCGGCGGCGATTAGTGACTCCTTGTTGGCCAGCGCCAGGCGTTTCCCGGCCTCCAGTGTGGCCATCGTGCAAGCCAAGCCGGCGAAGCCGACCACGCCGTTGATCACCACGTCGGCCCGGGTCGAGATTTCAGTCAAGCCTTGATCTCCGGCCACCACGTCGACAGCCGTCAGCCCGCAGTCGGCCAACTTGGATCTGGTGGTGGAGACCAGTGAATCATTGCCTACGGCCACAACATCAGGCCGACATTGCTCCGCTTGGGCCACCAACTCATCGATTCGAGATCCGGCGGCCAAAGCCACCACCCGGTATCGGTCGGGTTGTCGGGAGATGACGTCAAGTGATTGCGTGCCAATCGAGCCGGTCGAGCCGGCGATGGCGATGGTTGTGACGGTCACTGAGCCGGTATCTACAGAATTCCGGCCAAGAGGCCAACGTAGTAGGCGCCGGGAAGGGCAAACAGAATCCCATCGACCCGGTCGAGCATGCCACCGTGGCCCGGAACGATTGTGCCCATGTCTTTCACGCCAAGATCGCGCTTCACCAAAGACTCGGCCAAATCGCCCAACGGGGTCATCACGCCGACGACGGCGCCAAGCAACAGCGCCGACAGCAAGCGCCCGTCCCACATCGTGGTGAAGGGCATGACCGCCATCGCAAACGACACCATGACGGCGAAGACGAAGCCGGTCATCGTGCCTTCCCAGGTCTTGTTGGGGCTGGCGCTGTGGAACGGTCGACGCCCAAGAGCACGCCCTCCGAAATAGGCCATCGTGTCTGAAACCACGGCGATGACGATCGTCGACAGCAGCAGGGCCACCCCGAAATCGTCGTTGCGCAGTATCAGACCGGCGAACGCTCCAAGCCCACCGATCCAGAAGACTCCGAGCATGGTGAGGCTCAGGTTCAAAACAGGACGTTCGTTGTCGGCCCCGGCCAGATACCAAAGCATGCCGAACGCCACCACCATGGCCGCCACAAGGGTGAATGCGGCATCACCACGGAAGTAGGCGGCAACAGGAAGGGCACCGGTGGCCAGCAACCCAAGCAATGTGGCCGGCCCTAGGCCGGCCAAGCGCATCGCGTTGTAGAGCTCGATCACAGCCAGAACTGCTGCCGCGCTGACAAGCACCATCATGGCCTCTGGACCAACCCAGAGGGCAGCCAGAACCAGGGCCCCAAGGATTAGGCCTGCGGCAATCGCTTGCGGCAAGTTGCGCCCACCTGGGCGTTCAACGTCGAGGAAGTGATCATCGTGATCGGCCCCGTCACCGAAGTACTGATCGCTACCGGCCGCTTGATAGAGCCCCGGTGCGGTGGGATCGGCCTCGGAGAACTCGTCGACCGAAAGTCCATCAACGGCGGTGCCGGCCGGCTGCGCACCCGATTGCCGCATCCGATCATCGGCGTCGGCATGGCTACGGTCGACAATACCGGGCGGGACCGGAGCTTCGCTGCCGCCCTCAAGACTCACACCAGACCGACGGCCCATGATCGAGTCGCCACTACGTGTGCGGTCGCCGGAGCGGACTTCAGGCGCCTCGGACACATCGCGCCGAAGTGTCGGGCGTTCGCCGGTTCCCCCGATCCGGTCTTGTGGTTGACGAAGGCTTGAAATTTCGGTGGTATCGAAGCGAGCGGGCGGTTCCGTACCGGGAATTCTGCGGCCTTCGGACGTGTCGGGCGGAGGTGTCGGCAGCCCGTCGGCCCCCCAGTCATCAAGCTCGGAACGTCGAGTCTCTGTATTGCCGCGGGGCGGTTCCGGGCGCTCGATCGGCTCCGGCTTCGAAATCGACCTCGGCGAGGATAACCCTGTAGATGATGGTGAAGAAGAAGAGGTGGGTGAAGTAGAAGATGACGAGGCCGAACGCGACGACAGCGGTGTGGTCGATTTCGACGTTGGTGCTGCGGATGAACGTAGTGTCTCCGAGACATCTCGCTCGACCGTCAGATCGGTGTCGACCGGCCTCGTTACATCGATGTCGGGCTCGTCACCCAGCTGAGTGTCTTGGGAGCCGGCGAATACGTCGGCCAGATCGGGACCGGACCACGACGGGTCGTCACTCTGCCAACTGGGGCCTTTGACGTCGCCCCAAAGTTCGCCTTCTTTGGCCTCGTTGGCGAGCACAGCTGGAATCTGCCCCGTAGCCGGAGCAGTCCAGTGTTGCAGACCGGCGGCTTCCGCCTCGGCCGCAGTCTTTCGCTCGGCCGCCGTGGTGCCGGACTTGCGGTCGTACTCGTCATCGTCGCCGCGCACCACCGGCACCTTCCCAAAGGTGCTGGGATCAGGCTCCGGGGGCGGCTCGAACAAGTCGAAGATGCTTGGCGACTCCGACTGGTCACGTTCTTCTCGTCCATTCATGTCAGCCACGATTTGGCATCCTCCACGCCGCTCCTAGCACGCTGTCGAACGTATCGACAGCCAACAAGCGGTTGATCCAACACCGAGCCGGTGTGGGCTCCGGTGTTGTTTGAGACTGGTGTGTGAGTACTTGGTTGTACTTCAAACCTCGAGTAATTCTTCTTCCTTTGCTGCAAGGGCGACGTCGACTTCGGCCTCGGAGGCCTGGGTCAACTTGTCGAGCTCCTTTTCGGCTCGCATCAGTTCGTCCTCGCTCAGCTGATTATCTTTCTCAGCGGTTTCCAGATCCTTGCGGGCTTCCCGACGGATGTTTCGGATTGAGATCCGGCCGTCTTCCGCCATGTTTTTCACGACCCTGACCAGTTCCTTACGCCGTTCCTCGGTGAGGGGCGGGAAGTTGAGGCGAATCGACCGGCCATCGTTACTGGGCGAGACACCCAGGTCGGAGACTCGAATCGAACGTTCAACCGATTCGAGATTGGCGGGGTCGTGTGGGGTGACAAGAAGTTGGCGGGCCTCGGGGACCGAGACCGACGCCACCTCGACCAGCCGCACGTCGACGCCGTAGGCTTCGACCGACAGGCGTTCAACCAACTGCGGGTTCGCTCGTCCGCTGCGCACGCTGGCAAACTCGGACCGGGCGTGGGCGATCGCCTTCTCCATCCGGTCTCCGGCGTCGGACATTACCAGCTCCACGAATTCGCTCATTGCACTATCGTACCGATCGACTCGCCGCACAACAGGCTTCGAAGGTTTCCTTCACCCGCCATATCAAACACGATGATCGGAAGGTTGTTTTCCTTGGCGTGAGTGATTGCGGTTGGGTCCATGACTCGGAGATCACGATTAAGCACCTCCAAGTATTCTAGTTCGTCGAGCCTTTCCGCATCGGGATTGGTGCGGGGGTCGTCGCTGTAGACACCGTCGACGCCATTCTTGCCTGAGAGCAGAACCTCGGCATCGATCTCCACCGCTCGTAGGGCTGCAGTGGTGTCTGTAGTGAAGAACGGGTTGCCGGTACCGGCGGCGAAGATCACCACACGGTTCTTCTCCAGATGTCGAATCGCTCGACGCCGGATGTACTCCTCCGCCACCTGAGGCATGCGGATGGCCGATTGAAGCCTCGTCGGCACGTTCTTCTGCTCAAGAACATCTTGAAGCGCCAGCGCGTTCATCACCGTGGCCAACATGCCCATGTAGTCGGCCTGTGCCCGGTCGAGGCCACCCTCGGCGCCGTCCATTCCCCGCCAGAAGTTCCCGCCGCCGACCACAATGGCCACTTCGACCCGCAGGTTCTTCCAAACATCGATGATGTCGTCGGTGATGCGATCGATGACCGCGTAGTCGATGCCAGAGCTGCGGTCGCCTGCGAATGCTTCACCCGACAGCTTCAGGAGCACCCGCCGCCAGCGTGGTTGTGCGTCGTTGTTCATGGAACCTCCCGCGCCCCATTGCGCTTGTTATCAGCGATCGTGCCGGTAACCGGTGGTTTCGATCGTGTTGATCGCTGCTCTCGACTTTGCCTTCAGGCTATCCCCGGGGATCGCCGGTGCCGTGTCGGGGACCCAGGTGGAAAAACCAGAATCGGTGGGCCGATTGGCCCACCGATTCGAAACGTTCGATACGTGCCGGGTTGCTGGCAGCGTTGGTTGCGCGAACTAGCCGACCATGGCGAGGACAAATCGGCTGATGCTGCCATCACCGATCTTGGCCTTTACGGTCTCCTTCTCGCCAAACACACCCTGCTCAAGCAGAACACGCTCTCCAAACCAGGCGTTCAACCGTCCATCGACGATCTTCTCCCAGGCTGCTTCCGGCTTGCCTTCGCTCTTGGTGATTTCGAGCAACGCGGCCCGCTCCCGCTCCACCTCGTCGGCCGGGATCTCGTCACGGGTGAGGTAAGTCGGCTTGGCAAAGGCGATGTGAAGAGCGATCTCGTGAAGCAGCTCGGCGTCGATGCCCTGCCCCTCGATCAACACACCCGCCCGGCCGCCACCGTGCACGTAGGCGTCGATGGCCGAATCGCCGGTCTTCTCGTAGCGGACCGTGGGGCCCAACTCGATGTTCTCTTTCACAGTGAGCTTCAGCTCTTCCATGGCCTGGGCCTTCTCGGCAACAGCCTCGGCGCCCTTGGCGAGCACAAGCTCGGCCAGCTCATGAGCGAGCTTGACAAAGTCGTCGGACTTGGCGGCGAAGTCGGTCTCGGACTTCAGATGAACCAAGGCGGCGGCCTCGTCGTTTTCGGCTACTACAACAACACCCTCGCTGTTCTCGCGATCGGTGCGGCTGGCTGCCTTGGCCAGACCTTTCTCTCGCAGAATCTGGACTGCGGCTTCAAAGTCGCCGTCGGCGGAGGTCAGGGCCTTCTTGGCATCCATCATGCCGGCACCGGTGGCCTGGCGGAGTTCTTGAACTTCTTTGGCGGAAATGCCCATGAGAGTATTCCTTTTGATCTTTCTCGTTCTCAGATGGTCGGGGCTCGATTACTCGGCGGTTTCGCCGGAGTCGCCTTCGGTTTCAGCCGGAGCCGATTCGGCCGATTCGGCCGCTGCCTCGGCCTCGGCATCGGCGGCAGGAGCATCGGCGGCCGCTTCGGCTGCATCAGCCGAGTCGGCGCTGTTGGCGCCGGCTTCGGCGTCGGAGTCCGACGCCTTGGCGGTGGCCAGGGCCGCAGCCACACGAGCCTCACGGTCGGCGGCAGCCGCAGCGGCGGCGTCGCGAGCGGCGGCCTGTTCGGCTTCGATGGCGGCCTGCTGCTCGGGGGTCCGCGATGCAGGAGCGCTTGGGGCGCCGGTGTTGCGAGCGGCCATGATCTTGCCCTCGGCGACAGCCTCGGCGATCACACGGGTCATCAATTCGGCCGACCGGATGGCATCGTCGTTACCGGGGATCGGGAAGGTGATGAGATCGGGATCACAGTTGGTGTCGACCACGGCCACAATCGGGATACCGAGCTTACGGGCTTCGGTGACGGCGATGTGTTCGATAATGGTGTCGACGATGAAGACCACACTCGGCATCTTGGCCATGGTCTTGATACCGCCGATGTTGCGGTTCAGCTTCTCCAGCTCACGACCGTAGCGAAGCGCCTCTTTCTTGGGCATCTCTTCGAATTCGCCGGCGGCCTGCATGCGCTCGTACTCGAGCATCTTGCCCACTCGCTTGGAGATGGTCTGGTAGTTGGTGAGCATCCCACCCAACCAGCGCTGGTCAACAAACGGCATGCCAACAGACTGAGCGTGGCGACGAATTGATTCCTGGGCCTGCTTCTTGGTGCCGACAAACAGCACGGTGCCGCCCTTGGCCACTTCGTCTCGAACGAAAGTGTAGGCGGTCTCGATCCGAGACAGCGTCTCTTCCAGATCGATGATGTACACCCCATTGCGGTCGCCGTGAATGAACCGCTTCATCTTGGGGTTCCAGCGGCGGGTCTGATGACCGAAATGCACGCCGGCTTCAAGCATTTGCTTCATGGTGACAACTGCAGTCACGTTTGTTCCTCCGGTTTGTTACCGGCCGATCACGCTCCCGTCCGCCGGTGGCGGGCAAGGAGACCGTGGAATTGGATCGACCGAAAGGTTGATGGATGAGTTGATTATGTTTCCGGCCGACTGCGTTACCACCGCCGTGCCGGGAGGCCCCAAAAGGCCCTCGAAAACTATAGCGGGGCAGGAATGAAATTTGACCGTCACCGCAGTTGGACAAGCGTGCGCCCTCGGTTTGATCGACCAACCAACGGTGCCTCGCGGACCACGGGGACCAACCGCACCCCGACCTCAAGACCGAAGAACGGCAGCGGATCCACATATTGACCGTTGACCCTGGCGGTGAGATGGAAACCTGGTTCGGCCGAGGCGATTTCCTGGCCCCACACCACATGGTCGCCGACTTCGACCACGATCGACCCGAGATAGGCATAGGTCGAACGCAGTTGCAGGCCGTGGCTGACCACCACAAACCGGTGCCGGCCGACCGAACCGGCAAACGCCACCACGCCTTTGTCAACGGCTCGCACCGGCTGCCCGCGAACGGTGCCGTATTCCAAGCCTCGGTTGCCCGGCCCGTACGGATTCGAAGGCGGACGGAAGTAGTCAACTATCGGCGCGTCAACGGGGGGATGCCAACGGCCGGCCGGCCGAGGGCCATGATCATCGGCAGGAGCAGGCTGCCCGGAACCGAGGAACAAGAGAGCGATGAGTATCGGAGCGGACCAAATCGACATCGGCCGTACCTCCACAAGACTGGGGGTTTACGGGGCCGATGGCCCAAGACAGGCTGCAGTTACGCACCCACCGATTGGCAACGCTAGCGAGCTCGAATGGCCACGCCAACCGCAAGGTGGGCCTGCCGTCGGCCTTAAGGCTACACCGGCTCTCGTTCTGCCGACTCCATCCTGGATCGGAGTCCGAACACCGCCTTGGTATGAATCTGACACACCCGACTTTCCGTCACCCCGAGAACCTCGCCGATCTCAGCCAGCGTCATGTTCTCGTAGTAGTAGAGGGTCAACACGATCTTTTCCCGTTCGGTCATGGTGTTGATTGCCCGAGCCAACAACTGCCGAACTTCGGACCGCTCATACGTCATGCCCGGCCCATCGCGACGATCGGCCAACGTGTCACCAAAGGTCAGTGACTCGGTGCCGCCGGCCGACAACATCTCGTCGAGAGCCACCATGCCCAATGACCCGATTTGTTTGTAGACGCCGTTGAGCTGGTCTGAGGTCAGATCCATCTCCTCGGCGATCTCGGAGTCGGTTGGGGGTCGATGAAGTTTCGCCTCGAGTTTCGACATCGCCCGCTCGACGGCCTTGGCCTTTGACCGCACCGACCGGGGAACCCAGTCGATCGATCGGAGTTCATCCAGGACGGCACCCTTGATTCGAGAGACCGCATAGGTCTCGAATTTGAAACCTCGTTCGGGGTCGAACTTGGTGATGGCGTCGATCAGGCCAAACATGCCATAGCTGATCAAGTCTGATTGGTCGACGGTCTGAGGAAGGCCGGCGGCTATGCGAGATGCCACATATTTCACCAGCGGGGCGTAGTACACGATCAGCTCATCGCGATCGTGCTGCGCCTCTTCAGCCTTAAACCGGGCCCAGACGGCCTCGAGTTCATTTTCAGTTTCAATTGCCACGGTGCCCGCCATGGAGAGTGAGTCGTGAGTCTTAGGGCGAGAAGGCTCGGACCAATTGCCCCGAGCTCCTCGTACCCACTCTCCGTCGGCGTGTCGCCACAGAACGTGAGAATTTGGGGATGATTCCTTTTTGTTCTGAACTACATTTGGGCCAGATGGCACACCTGCCGGCTGATTTCCGGGCTCGTGACGCGGCGCAACACTCTTCTCGTCGGCTTTTTGGGTGGACGACTCAAATCCAAGCAGACGTAAATAGCGGACTTTTGCGGCGGAAGTCACGGCCAAGCAGAGTAGCGGCTACCGAAAGTGATGAGGCGGATACGGGTAGTGACATCACCGATCTACGCAGGATCACCTCGCCAGGTGACCGTCGTGCCATCAACGTTGACCAAACCCCGACTTGCAAGCGCCTCGATCTCCGCGACGACATCCACGGGTTCTTGCCCCGACATCACAACCAGACGATCGATTGAAACCGCACCGTTCCCGGCCTCGCGGAGAATGAGATCGGCCAGCGGCAGTGTGATCTGGCCAGGCCCGTCATCATTGGGCGGCCAGATCCTCGGTTGCTCAGGCTGGTCGATGGATTCTTCGGCTGACACGTAGCCGATCGACATCATCACATCAGAGGCGTTTCGAACTGGAATGGCACCGTCGACGATGAGCCCGTTGGAACCATCGGCCGCCGCATTGACCACGGCTCCGGGAACAGCCATGACCGGCACTCCCCTGTCGATTGCCTCGTCGGCTGTGAGCAACGAGCCACCCCTGGCGTGAGACTCAACGATCACCACACCGTCGCTCAGCGCCGCGATGAGGCGGTTGCGGGCGGGAAAGTGCCATCGGTCGGGTTGGGTGCCGGCGGGATACTCACTGATGAGTAGGCCCGCACCGGCGACCTCTGACCAAAGTGATCGATTGCGCTTCGGGTAAATCACATCGAGCCCGGTGCCGACGACACCGATGGCCGCCCCGCCGCCGTCGAGCGCTCCCTGGTGAGCGGCGGCGTCCACCCCGAGGGCCAAGCCGCTGACGACGGCAACCCGTTGTTGGGCTAAGTCGAGACCAAGCTGATGAGCCACCGAACGGCCAACCGATGTACACCGCCGAGTGCCGACAACGGCAATGGCCGGGCGGTGGGCCAAGAGGTCGATGTCGCCTTCGCAGAAGAGCATGAGTGGCGGCTCGGGCTCGCGGTCGAAGGGCCATTCGGGATCCCATGGAAGCAGGATCCGCCGACCCTCTTCCGCCTGCCGTTTGTAGAGCTCAGCCTGATCGACGGCACCAAGCTCCCGCCGCCAGGTCTCAAGCATTTCTTTGTCGACTCCCGGAGGCGGTTCGGTGTGGACCGAAGGCAGGCGACCGGCCAACAGGAGAGCAAGTACAGCGGCCGGATCTTCGTGCTCGGCCAGCAGCCAGCGAACTCGAGCCGGACCCATACCGCTAAGCCGGAGCAAGGTTAGTCGTGAAGTGATGGCCGCTTGGCGCGTTGAGTTTGTCATGATGCCGCCCCCAGAACCGCCCTGGGCATGCAGCGAAGTCGTAGCGCCGCCTGTACATGATCGACGGTTATTAGATCATCATCACCTCGGAGGTCGGCAATGGTGCGGGCGACCGTGCGCACCCTGCGTAACCCTCGACCGGTGAGTTCACCTTCTTCCAGAACATGGCGTAGAAGCCGACGAGCTCCAGCCGATACCGGTGCCACATCGTCGAGTGATGCCGAGGGCAGTTCGGCGTTGCAGCGGACCCCTCGCAGCCTGGCTCTATCACGAGCTTCGAGCACTCTACGAAACACCGCTTCCGTTGGTTCTTCTTCGCCCTGGCCAAGCAAGACCGACGGCGTTGGAGGATGGACCTCGAGTCGTAGGTCGAAACGATCGAGCAGTGGGCCTGACAGCCGCCGCGAGTAGCGAGCCCGAGCCGAGTCGGTGCACCGGCAACGACCTTCGGAACCACCTTCACCGCACGGGCACGGGTTCATGGCCGCGACCAAGAGGAAACGGGCCGGCAACGTGACCGCCCGTGCCGCTCGGGATACCCGAATCACCCCTTCCTCCAACGGCTGACGAAGCGAGTCGAGAATCGGGACCGAGAACTCACCAAGCTCATCGAGAAACAGAACTCCACCGTGAGCACAGCTGATTTCGCCAGGGCGCATTGCCGAGGATCCGCCGCCGATCATCGCCACCGACGACGCCCCCTGGTGGGGCGACCGAAACGGCGGCCGCCGCACCAGACCGCCCGACGGAACGGGCACCCCAGCCGCCGAATGAACCCTGGTGGTAACCAGTGCATCGTCTCGATCAAGGTCGGGCAGCAGGCCGACAAGGCGGCTGGCCAGCATCGTCTTTCCCGCCCCCGGTGGGCCGACCATCAGGAGGTGATGGCCACCGGCTGCACTGATCTCAAGGGCCCAACGAGCGACAGGCTGCCCTCGCACGTCGCGCAGATCGCTACCTCCAGCTCCGGCATCGTTCGAAGCAGCGGCAGGCGCGGCCGCAACTTCGGGTAACGGAGCACGACCGAGCAGGCCCGACAGCAGCTGCCCTAGGCTTGCCACGCCTCGCACGTGGCCTGGCCTGACCACGGCGGCTTGGGCCAAACCATCGACCGGCACAAAGATCTCATCGGCCTCGATGGCATCGGCAAGCGACACCAGACCCGGGACCGGCCTTATGGCCCCATCAAGCCCGAGTTCGCCGACCGCTCCCAATCGGGCCAGGGACACGCCACGCAGTTGATCTGAGGCCGCGAGTATCCCGAGTGCGATTGGAAGATCGAGCGAAGCCCCCTGTTTTCGCAGACCTGTGGGTGCCAGGTTGATCGTGACCCGGCGGTTCGGCCATTTGAACCCGCTCGACATTATGGCGGCTCGGACCCGATCGCGGGACTCCCGGCACGAGGCGTCGGGCAGCCCCACGAGGGTGTAGCCCGGCAAGCCGTTGCTGACGTGGACTTCAACGGTTACCGGATGACCGTCGACCCCTTGGACGACGGACGTGGCAATAGTGGCCAGCATGAAACGCTGCTCCTTGAATAGGACTTTTCAAGGGAAGCGGCGAAGCGCTTCAAGGCAGCTCGACAGATGAAGCCGAGTAACTGGAAACGACGTTACCGAAGGCCAGTGACATCCAAGGTTGGGTCGATGGCGCGAGCCATCCGAATGAAGCTCTTATAGACCCTCGCGGGTGAAGCGGACGACGGCATCGATCTCCTCTTTGGAGAGCTTGCCTTTAAACGCCGGCATTGCGTTCTTACCGTCGGCGATAACCACGACTTCATTGGCCGGGTCGGGATAGGCGGCGACGACCGCGCCCTCGTTGAGCTTGGAACCCGTGCCTCCGCCTCCGTCGGCACCATGACAACCGACGCAGTTGGCTGCGTAGATGGCCCGACCTTGCATGAGTTCGGCATCACCGGCAGGCACGGTTGGAACCTCACCGACACACGCCGACACCAGCAGAGCCGCCCCCAGCAAGGGCAGAACCACGATCGTAAGCATCCTTGAAGGAAACCCTGACAACGCCTTTGGCAGTGCCTTCAAAGATGCGGACTGCCACGGCCGCCGAGGCCCGGAGGTGGTTGTCGTCATGGTTTGGGGGACCATACTGCTCCTATGGGTTTCGATCCGCACCGAAAGCATAGGGCGTCGACGTTCGACTACTTCTTCGTGGCCACTGCTTTTGTGGTGGTCATCGGTCTCGTGGCCTGGGCCGTGGTGGGGATGTAGACGAGTGCCGTCTCGAAATCGAGCCCGGGAAGAGGCCAAGGCCCGAGAACGGGCTGCTCTGGAGGCCGAGGGAATCGATCCCGACAAGAAACGCAAGGCCGCCAAGCCCAAGAAGAAGCAGGCCAAGAAAACCAAAAAAGGTCGACAGGCGGCTCACGATCGCTCCGCCGACCAGTCGGCGAGCAGGCGAAACCCTTCAAAGAAACCTCGAACCGGCCCGATGCTGGATCCATCGGCGAGTGACGAATCCGAAGTGCGGTTTGTCATGCCGGGAGATGCTGCGAAGGCGTACATCTGCCCCGGCTGTAACCGCGACATCCCTCCCGGCGTTGGCCACCTGGTGGCCGTTCCTCCCGATGCTCCCGACCTACGCCGTCACTGGCACCGTGGGTGCTGGGACAACCGCCACACGAGGTTCTAGTTCAGGTCGAGCGTCGAGAAATGGTCGTGCTCAGAAGCAGTCGTGACGGACCCGCACGGTTCCTCTGCGGTCGACATCCACTACGTCGAATCGAACATCGCAGAAATATCCGTGGTCGTCTTGGCCAAGGGGATCGGATGGTTCGGAAGCTCGGTATTCGTTCAACCAGAGCCGGGCGAGCTGGCGCAACCGTCGCTGTTTCCGCCAGTCGACCGCATCGAACCCTGATCCGTAACGACCGCTGGATCGAGCCTTGACCTCGACAAAGACCACGACCGCCTCGCCCGCTACGACAAGGTCCACCTCCCCGTGGGAGCATCGCCAGTTGCGATCGAGTATCCGATACCCGGCCGCCTCGTACCATTCGGCGGCAGCTTGTTCGCCGACATGGCCAAACTGATGGGCGCGGTTTGTAGGGGATCCGGACTCTGCGTGAGATTGACCGTCCACGGCAATCCTGTCTGCCGACGATCATCGATTGGAACGGTCAGAGTTCGCGTTCGGGAAGTTCCTCGATGGTAATTCCGCGTGTGCTCTGGATTGTCACCCGCTTCAGGAAACGAGACTGGCGGTACGTATCCCACACCCAGGCATCGGTCAGCTCGTACTCGAGCATTTCGGCCCCGGGCGCACTCAAACGTTCCACCGCGTTGGCCAAATAGGCCCGGCGGTCGGTTTCGACCACGTAGCGGAACATCGACACCACGTCGCGGTACTCGCGAAAGAGCGAAAGCTCGGCTTCCGACTCGTAGCGTTCGAGATCTTCGCTACTCATGTGAGTTGCGCCGCCGCACTGGTGGCACCGCCGAACAAAATCAGCGGTCGCGCTTTTCCTTCACCTTGGCCGCCTTACCGACGCGATCGCGCAGGTAGTACAGCTTGGAGCGACGGACGTCGCCCCGGGTGACTCGTTCGATTTTCTCGATGATCGGTGAGTGAAGGGGGAAGATGCGCTCGACGCCGACGCCGAAGCTGAGCTTGCGCACGGTGAAGCTTTCGCGAATGCCATCGCCACGACGGCCGATCACGACACCCTGGAAGACCTGCACACGTTCGCGGTTGCCTTCGACCACCTTGACGTGAACCTTGACGGTATCGCCAGGCCCGAACTCGGGAATGTCATCACGGAGCTGGGCTTGTTCTACAACTTGAGTCGAATTCATCGGATTTCCTGTGTGCGAATCTTCAGGCGTGCGCCGTTTCGGACTGCCCTCAAGGTTGGAGGGCCGGCGCCGTGGGCTGCATGGTTTGGCAGCGCCTATCAATCTTAGCTTTGGCCCCGAAAACTCCAACCTGGGATCCGAATGCCGAACTCATCGAGCAGTTTCTGGTCTTGTTCGCTGATTCCACCACGGGCTTCCAGTAGATCCGGCCGCACCTCGGCCGTCTTGGCCAACGCCATGGCCTTGCGCCAACGCGCCACCTTGCCGTGATCACCGGATCGCAGAACATCAGGAACCGTCCAGCCCTGATAGTCCGCCGGCCGAGTGTAGTGCGGGTACTCAAGCAGACCATCGGAGAACGACTCATCCTCGGTGGAGGCCATGTTCCCCAGAACCCCGGGGACGAGGCGGCCCGCAGCCTCGATCACAACGGCAGCAGCCACCTCCCCACCGGCAAGCACATAGTCTCCAATCGAGATCTCGTCATCAACCAAGTGGGCGCGCACTCGTTCGTCGACTCCCTCAAACCGGCCGCACAACAAGGAGAAGCCGTCGAGCGCCGCGAGTTCCTCAGCCACCAACTGGGTGAACGGCCGCCCGGAGGGCGCTAGGTAAATCAGCGGCCGCGGCGGATCGGCTTGTTCGACGGCGGAGAATATCGGCTCCGGTTTGAGCACCATCCCCGCTCCCCCGCCAAACGGTGCGTCATCAACCGTGCGATGCACGTCGGAAGTGGTGTCTCGCGGGTCGTGCACCCGAATGTCGAGCGTGCCTTCCGTGCGAGCCTTGCCGATCAGGCTGGCCGAAAGAAAACCCTCCACAAGATCCGGGAGGATGGTGAACACGTCGATACGCATACGTCTCGAACCCTGGCTAGTCGTCGAGATCGTCGAGCAGCCCTGCCGGCACATCAACCACCACAGTGGTGTCGTCGTGAGACTGATAGAAGGCCAGCGGAACGAGTCGACCGTCGCCAAGCTCGATGAGATCCGACGCCGGGTTGGCCACCATTGCCACCACCGGGCCGTGTTCGGTGCCGTGCTGATCCACGAGAACCTTGCCCACAAGCTCGTGGACAAAGACGTCGCCTTCGGACTCAATCGGCGAAGCTTCAAGAGTGCGACCCCGGAGCCGGTCGGCGTCGGAGCGATCAGTCACTCCGTCGAAGTGAACAAGCCAGCGATCTTGATGGGGCCGAGCCTTGACCACCGTCAACCATTCGTCACCGGCCAAGAACTCGCTGCCGGGCGCGGAGCGCTGCTCGATCATGTTGGTGGTCCAGCTGACCACGACCTCACCTCGTAGACCATGCGACTTACCAATACGCCCGACCTCCAAGAGATCGGGCGTGGTGTCGACACGGTCGCCGGGCATACCGACTGAACTCGTGCCTGATGTTTTACCGTCGGATGAACGTTGGTTCACCGAATCGGTCACTCGACGAACTCGACCTCGGTGGTGACGCCGTCTTTGGCGGCGGCGGCACCGACTACGGTGCGGATGGCGGAAGCCACTCGCCCTCGGCGGCCGATTACCCGGCCCATATCGTCGGCGTTGACGCTGACATCGAGACGAACCCGATCGCCGTCGGCCGACGTTTCGATCGAAACATCGTCGGGCTCAGAGACCATGGCCCGACAGAGATGCATGAGAACGGCTTCGGCGGTAGGTGCAGGTGAGTCGCTCATTATGCCTCGGCACCGGCAGCGGCGGTGGTTTCAGCCTCAGCCTTGGCTGCAGCTTCGGCAGCTGCAGCGGCCGCAGCGGCTTCCAGGTCCTCGACGCTGGTTCCGCTCTCGAAGGCCTCCCAGGCTCCCGACACCTTGAGCAGCTTCACAACTCGCTCGGTCGGCTGGGCGCCATTACGTAGCCAGCGCACGGCCTTGGCGTTGTCGATCTTGATATCGGACGGCTCGGTCCGTGGGTTGTACGTGCCCACGATCTCGATGAACCGACCATCTCGGGGGGAACGAGCGTCGGCAGCGACAACTCGGTAGGTCGGTTGCTTTTTCTTACCCATGCGCATCAGGCGCAGTCGAACAGCCACGTGTTTTCTCTTCTCTGGTCTCGAAACTTCAGCCTTGATCCTGCGCTGGTTTAACTGGGTCCTGATCAATCTGATCCCGACGGCGTGAGGGGCGACTCTGGAAGAGTGGTTCGCTCCGGTCACACGCTCCGGCACCCAACGGGCACGCGAATCAAGCAACATATGAGCGTATCGACCCTGGAAACCGGCTCCACACCACGGCCGGAATCAATTCGAGAATCAGTTTCACGACGACCAGCCACCATACTGAAAATATGGATAGTGCTAAGCACAGCGACACAGAAGGTGACATGGCCGACTCCCAGCCAATCGAGTCAACCGAACGGCCAGGCAAGCCACCGAACCACTCCACGATCTTTCACATTGACGGCAAACGATTCATGGGGCGCACGCCCGACGGGCAGCAGCTGATGATCGATGGCGAAGACTACGCCAAGACCGGAATGAACCCAATGCAGGTGCTTCTCAACGCCCTCGGAGCCTGTGCTGCGTTTGATGTGGTGGAGATGATCCGCAAACGTCGTCTCGATCTGGTCGAATACCGAGTCGAGCTTGAGGGTAATCGGTTCGACGGCACGCCGGCCTACTACACCGACATCAAAGCAAACCACTTCATCAATGCCCCTGGGCTCAAGCAGGAGATGGCGGAGCGTTTCGTCGACTTGGCGATGAACAAATATTGTTCCGTGGCATCGAGCCTCAAGGCCGACATCTCGTTCAGCGTGGTGTTGGGGCACGATTCGGACGAGCCCGCCGAGTAGGCGAGTAAACAATGCCGGGTACCGCCAATGTCGATGTAGATGTCGTTGTCATCGGGGCCGGGTTCAGCGGCCTCTACGCTCTGCACCGGCTCCGATCCGACGGCCACAGGGTCCTGGTGGTCGACGCCGCCCCCGGCCTTGGCGGTGTCTGGCATTGGAATCGTTACCCGGGCGCCAGGGTCGACAGTCATGTTCCAAACTACGAGTTGTCGGTGCCGGAGATCTGGCAAACCTGGAACTGGAGCGAACGTTTCCCCGGTCGAGACGAGCTGGTCTCGTACTTCAACCACACCGCCGGGGTGCTCGATCTCGGCCCCGACATCGCTCTGAATCGTCGGGTTGCCGGTGCCCGTTTCGACGAAACCGAGAGCAGTTGGACGGTCGAGTTCGACGACGGCGATCAAACCCGCTCCCGGTTCGTGCTGGTGTGCACTGGATTCGCGTCGAAACCCTATGTGCCCGACCTGCCGGGGCTGGACTCGTTTCGAGGTCGTTGGTATCACAGTGCCGCGTGGCCGGACGGCGGCCTCGACATGACCGGTCTGAAGGTGGCGGTGGTCGGCACCGGAGCCACAGCCGTTCAGATTACTCAGGAAGCCGCTGCCTCGGCCGAGTCGTTGACGGTGTTCCAACGGACCCCTGTGACTGCGCTCCCGATGGGTCAACGGCGCCTGACTGTAGAAGAGCAAGCGGCGGCGAAAGCCGAGTATCCGGCCGTGTTCCGACAGCGCAACAACCCGCCGAGCAGTTTCAGCGATATTCGCCGACTCGACGAGGCCGCCCTCGGCGTGTCGGCCGCTCGACGTCAAGAGGTGTACGACGACGCCTGGGAGGCCGGTGGGTTCCACTTTTGGGCCGGCACCTTCAACGACATCCTGGTGGACTCCGAGGCCAACAGAACCTCGTACGACTACTGGCGTTCTCGGGTTCGAGAGCGTATCGACGACGCTCAAGTAGCCGACATTCTGGCCCCTGCCAAGCCACCGTATCCGTTCGGGACCAAACGGCCGTCGCTGGAGCAGAACTACTACGACGTGTTCAATCAGCCGAATGTCAATCTGGTCGATCTGCGGTCCGAGCCGATCGGCGAGATCACGAGGAGCGGCATCCGATTCGGCGAGCGCCATCAGGAATTCGATCTGATCGCCCTGGCCACCGGATTCGACGCCAACACCGGCGGGCTTGTCGAACTCGACCTGGTCGGAACCGACGGACGAACGTTGGGTGACCATTGGAGCGACGGAGTGCAAACCAATCTCGGACTGGCCGTCGCCGGTTTCCCCAACATGTTTTTCGTGTACGGACCACAGAGTCCGGTGGCGTTCTGCAACGGACCCACCTGTGCCGAGGTTCAGGGCAATTGGATCGCCGAGTGTCTGGCCTACCTCGGCAACAACGGACACACAAAAATCGAGTCGAAGGAGCGGGCCGACCGCCAATGGGCCAAGTATGTCGACATGGTGGCGGCCAACACGCTGTTCAACAAGGCCGACTCCTGGTACGTGGGAAGTAACATCCCCGGCAAGCGGCGGCAGCTCTTGAGCTTCCCGAGCTACGACGACTACCACCAACGTCTGATGGCCACGGCCGAGGCCGACTATCGAGGCTTCACTCTGTTATAACGCTCAGACCTGACGCTCAGGGCCAGTGCGCCATGGGCATCTAGCGGCGGCGGCGATAGATCTCACTGTCGGACGGGTCCATGACGTTCAATTGGGCATCACTGATTCGTTCGCGCTCGGCCCGACGTGGGTGGTTAATTCCGGCCCCGACAACGTCTTCATCACGGTCACACACGATGAAACGACTGATGCGTTGGGCATGGGGTGATAACTCCGACCACATGTCGAACGACATCGATCGGATCAAGGCTTCGCTGCGGAACCACGGCGCCATGTACTCCACGTTCGGCATCGCTCGCACCTCTCGAGAAAGGTTCGGCGTACCTCCATGCCAGCAACGGGCGTCGCGAATGATGGCCGACCCGGCAGGTAGCGGGCACACGGTACTCAGACGCATCCACTCCGGCTCGTCGGCCAATGTCGGAATAGGAGCTCGAGAGCGGTGGGTGCCTGGAATCTGGCGGATAGGGCCGTTCTCCGGCGTGAGGTCGACCAGCGGAAAGTTGATGTGAACGACCGGCACCGGCAGATCACGCATCGTCAAGCCACCGACAGGATCATGCAGCTCCGTCCACACATTGTCGGAATGTAATCCCTGATATTCGATGGCTCCGGGGAGCGCCAAGTCGCCACCGGCGCCGTAGATGACATAGTCCGGTGATCCAAAGATCGATGTGAGAATCGGCGTGGTGGTCGGCAAATCAATCAGATGGCACCACTCCGGCCGGTGGAACATGTGCCGCGAAACCGACGTGCCCCCGAACGAGTACCGATGAGGTAGCCCGCCGGCCCCTCCACCAACAGCCCCTTCAGGATCGGCGGCGACCAAGGTGTCGATGACCTCTTGGGCCGCTCGCCGCAACGCGTCGAGCTGGCTTGCCGTCAGCGCGTTGGCAACGGCCACAAAACCATCGCGATGAAACAGGGAGGTTGCCCGTTCCACCTCACTGGGATCCACCACTTCCAAGCCTGGGATACCGTTGCGTTCACGAAGACGCTCTCGAAGAGCCACCACATCCGGATCGTCGTATGACCGGGTCCAAGTGGCGCAACGCGGGTCGCCACTCACCAAATTCCGATGCTCCGGTGTGGTTTCGATATCAACGTCGCCCACGGCCGTGGCAAGGCCGAGCGGATTATCGTTTGTCGGCGAAGCCCCGCCAGACCGCCGATTGTGAAACCCATTCGGCGGTACTGCAGCATTCCATCCGACCATGGTTAGCCCTAGAGATCCAGCCCCTCGAACTCCTGGGCCATTTTCTCAAGCTCGGACTCATCGAGGCGGTCGAGACCAGGCAACATCAGGGGAGCCTTTCCGGCCTTGGTGCCCTTAGGGGTCACTCGGCCGCTCTGGTGCCGTGAGCCACCACCCTTGGGTGTAACTCGACCTCCACCTTTGCCCTTCTTGCCTTTTTTGCCCTTCTTGCGGCGGTTGCTTCGAGCCTTCTTGGTGCCCATGCCGCCGAACTTCTTCATCATCTTGCGCATCTCGGAGAACTGCGAGACGAGTCCGGAGACCTGATTTGGGTTGGTGCCGGAACCTGCAGCGATGCGGGCTCGACGGGAGGCGTCGATCATGTCGGGGTTGGCCCGCTCCTCAAGCGTCATCGATTTGATGATCGCTTCGAGGCGGTTGATTTCGCGGTCGTCGATTTCAACGTCGCGCACCTCTTTGGGAAGGCCGGGCATCATGCCGATCAGGTTGGTGAGCGGCCCCATTTTCTTGAGCTGCTGCATCTGATCGAGGAAGTCGTCGAGCGTGAACTGGCCCTCAAGCAGCTTGGCCGCCGCTGCTTCGGCTTCTTCCTTCTCAAAGGTCTGCTCGGCCTTCTCGATGAGGGTGAGCATGTCGCCCATACCGAGGATGCGGCTGGCCATACGCTCCGGGTGGAAGAGATCGAAGTCTTCCATTTTCTCGCCGGTGGCGGCGAAGGCGATCGGGCGACCGACAACCTCTTTGACCGAAAGGGCGGCACCACCGCGGGCATCACCGTCGAGTTTGGTGAGAATCACGCCGTCGAGAGCAAGTTTCTCGTGGAAGGCCTCGGCGACGGTGACGGCATCCTGGCCCGTCATCGCGTCAACTACCAGGAAGGTGTAATGCGGCGACGTGGCTTCGGAGATCTGACGGACCTCTTCCATCAGCGCTTCGTCGATGGCCAAACGACCGGCGGTGTCGATGATCACCACGTCGCGCCCGGTGGAGTTGGCCTCGGTGATGGCGTTGGCGGCAACAGTCACGGGATCGGACGGGTCGCTGTAGACCGGCACGTCGATCTGACCGCCCAAGGTCCGCAGCTGTTCAACGGCGGCGGGTCGCTGCAGATCGGCTCCCACCAACAGCGGATTGCGGCCTTGGCTCTTGAACCAGCGGGCGAGCTTGGCCGAGCTGGTTGTTTTACCCGAGCCTTGGAGACCGGCCATCATGACGACGGTGGGCGGCTTGGAGGCGTAGGTGATCTCGATCGTCTCACCGCCGAGCGTGGCGGTGAGTTCCTCGTTGACGATCTTGATGACCTGTTGGGCCGGATTGAGCGCCTTGTGGACCTCTTCGCCGACGGCCCGTTCCTTGATGCGGCTCCGCAGGCTCTTGACCACCGTCAGGTTGACGTCGGCCTCGAGCAGGGCCACCCGGATCTCGCGCAGAACTTCGTCGACGTCGGCTTCGGTGAGTACGCCCTTACGACCCAGACGGCTGAAGATGCCTTCGAATGTGTCGGTCAGTGATTCAAACATGGGACCCTCATCCTATCTTCGGCGCCGAGGTTCGACTTGGAAGCTAGATCGGCAGAACTACGCGGTTTGTTTGACTGCCTCAGCCTCGAGGTCGTCGAGGAACCCCTTGAATCCCTTTCGCAGCTGCCCGTCCATGAGCGGACCCATCAGCGAGCCCAACAGGCCCCACTTCGTCTGATACCGGTAGTTGATGGCAGTGGTGCAATTCTCGCCGCCGCTGTCATCGAGGGTGAAGGTGGCGAGTCCGGATTGCAGTGGCAGCTTCTTGGCCGAGTCGATGCTGACCACCAGTTTCGATTCCGGCGTCCACTCAACGATCGTTTCCTCCAGCTCGCCAGCGGGCGACAGATCGCAATGGCGTGTGGCCCCAACCCCGCCGGTGGCCTCGGAGGTGGCAAAGCTGGCGGCCACTCCCCCGTTCCATTTCGAGATGTTCGGGAAGTCGGCCAGGACAGCCCAAACCGCCGACTTCGGTGCCTCGATACTCTTCTGAACCTGAATTTCGCGCATGATCACTCAAAACCTCATTGCAGTCCGGAATGTTCCCCTTGGTGGACATCGGGCGGAATGTACAACCTCGTTCAATCGTTGATTGACCAAGGGCTTTTTCGCTCTCAAAGCTAGATCGATCCTTCGGGAGGATATTCGTGGCCCAAACAAACCGGCGCTCACCACAGCAACGACGACAACACAACCGCTGGGCGATGCTGCAATGGATGTTGGTCGCCCTCGTCATCACCATCGGGGCGTTGGCCGCGATCGTCTTGGTGGATGGCGGTGGTGGAGGTGGCCACGGTGGCCGCGTCACCACCCACGGGGGCTAGGCAGACAAGTACCTGGGCACGACCGGTATCGTCCGTGCTAATTTCTTGGCGCGCTAACGAAGATTAGGGGGTTCATATGGAGTACGTCGACAGTCAGAATCTTGCGCTGCTGACGTTCAGGGTGTCGCTGGGATTGATGATGGCGGCCCACGGCTACGGAAAGGTGTTCCGAGGCGGCAAGTTGGTCGGAACCGCGGCGTGGTTCGATTCCATTGGCATGCGTCCCGGCAAACTTCATGCGCCTCTAGCCGCCGGGTCGGAGATCGGATCAGGCCTACTGATGGCGCTTGGGCTCTTCCACGGCCCTGCAGCCGCCGTGATGGTGGCGGTCATGCTGGTGGCAGGTTGGACCGTGCATCGCAACAACGGCTTCTTCATCCTTGACGAGGGCTGGGAGTACGTCTTCATCATCGCGGTCGCCGCCGCCGCACTGGCCGTTCTCGGTCCAGGCGATTGGTCGATCGACGGAGCCACCGGGTTGGCCGATGATCTCGACGGATGGACCGGGCTCGGCCTGGTCGGGGCGGGATTGCTAGCCGGAGTAGGCCAACTGATGATCTTCTTCCGTCCAACCACGGCTTCCAACTAGCCCGGCATGTCGACCTCTCACATCGTCTCGGTTGAGACGGAAGTACTTCCCGACTCCTCCAACCCCCAGCTGCTGGTTCATGTAACGGATGACTCCGGGCAGGTGGGTACTGGTGAAACATGGTGGGGCACCTACCAACTTCATGCCGATCCCGGCGGGCCGGTCCAGCCGATCGCCTCGATGATCGGCAACGTGTTGGCCCCCGCATGCATCGGCTGGGACGTCTCCGACGTCACCGGCCTCTGGCAACACTTGTTCCGGTTGAGCTACCAGTACGGCCCGGAAGGAATCGTGTCGAGTGCCATCGGCGGAATCGATCTTGCGTTGTGGGACCTGGCCGGCCGTCGAGCCGGCCAGACGACCGCGAGTCTCTTGGGCCCGGCCCAACGCCAGGCCGTTCCGGCCTACGCCTCCCTGCATTGGCTTGGCGATGCCGATAGAGCCGTTGCCGATGCCCGACGAGCCGTCAAGGCCGGGTTTCGGGCGGTAAAACTCCACGAGGCTCGGGCCGACATCGTCAAGGCCGTTCGTGAGGGTGTCGGCCCGGATATCGAGCTGATGCTGGATGTCTCGGCCCGGCTTGATGAGGCGCAGACCCTGGAGCTCGCGAGCGCCTGCGCCAACACCGATCTGACCTGGATCGAGGAGCCGATATTTCCACAGCAGGATCACGAAACCATGGCTCGCATCCGAGAAGCAATATCGATTCCGCTGGCGGCGGGCGAAAACGAGTTCAGCGTGGCCGGCTTCGACCGGCTGATGCGGTCGGGCGCTGTCGACGTCGTCCAGCCCGACCCGGCAAAGTGTGGTGGGCTTACGCCTAGTTTGATCATCGCCGAACGGGCCACCGCCAACCGGCTCGATCTCTGTCCTCACAACTTCTCGCTCGGACCATCACTCGGCGCGAACATTCATCTGGCCATGGTGGCGGCAACGGCACGCTGGGTCGAGGTGCCGTTTCTTCCCGACGGACAACGGTTCCCGGGAGACTGGCGTCTGCCGACGTTGATTAACGGCATGATTCCGTACCCGTCAAACCCAGGACTGGCCTGGGACTGAGATGGGCGAAAACCTATTCGAAGAGAGCCTCGACAAACTCGGTGGGCTCGAAGTCGACCAGATCGTCAACACCTTCGCCGAGACCGACAAGCTTCACCGGAAGCCCCAACTCGGATTCGATGGCAAACACCACGCCGCCCTTGGCCGAGCCGTCGAGCTTGGTGAGCACAACGCCGGTCACTTCAACAGCCTCGGTGAACACCTTGGCCTGTGACAGGCCGTTCTGGCCCGTGGTGGCGTCGAGCACGAGAAGTACCTCGCTGACGTGGCCCGGTTCTTTGGCTGCAACCCGTCGTACCTTCGACAGCTCGTCCATCAGATTCGACTTGTTGTGAAGACGTCCGGCGGTGTCGGCCAGCACAACATTGCAGTTGCGAGCCGAGGCGGCCTGCACCGCGTCGAATATCACTGAAGACGGGTCGCCGCCTTCGTTGCCCCTCACGATCTCACACCCGGATCGCTCAGCCCACATCGTGAGCTGCTCGGCTGCCGCAGCCCGGAAGGTGTCGCCGGCCGCCATGAGCGGTTGATTACCTTCGGCCGAAAGCCGTTTGCCGAGCTTGCCGATCGTGGTGGTCTTACCAACACCGTTCACACCCACAAACAGCCAGACGTTGGTCTCGCCGTCGTCAATCCGGAGGCCTCGCTCCTTCCCAGCCAGTTCTTGATGCATCCTGGCTTTCAGGATCTCGAGGACCTCGGCGCCGCCCTCGGCCTTTTGTTCCTTGGCCTCGGCCCGCACATCTTCGATGAGGTTCATCGAGGTCTTCACTCCGACGTCGGCCCGGATCAGAGCCTCCTCCAGCTCCTCCCACTCGTCTTCGCCGACCTTTGACAGACCGACGAGTCCGCCGAGGTAGCCGGTGAACGCGCTTCGGGCCTTGGTGAGGCGGTCGAAAAACGATGGCTTGACCGCCGGCTCGGGTTCGACGACGACGGGATCGTCGAGATCGGCCTCGGCAGGCCCAACGGCCACCTCGTCGAGATCAACGTCGGCGTCGATCTGCTCTTGTGGCCGATCCAGAACCTCAGGCGACTGAGGTAGATACACCCGACGACGGCGGGCAACGACAAATCCAGCCGTACCCAAAACCACGATGGCGACCGCGGCGATGATCAAAATCATTGTGAGATCCATTGCCATCGATCCTAACGGTGTCGGGCCATGGCCCGAACGATGGACCTACTCGCGGATACCCAGCACCGCGTCGAGCTCGATTTCAACCCCGTCGCGGATTACTTGCAGGGTCACCTGATCGCCGGCCTGTTGAGCCAATACCATCCCGGCCAGCTCTCGAATGTCAGCCACCGGAGCACCGTCCAGACTCAGCACCCGATCGCCGGGCATGAGACCTGCGGCTTCGGCGGCCGAGCCCGAATTGACATCGACGATCTCAACACCTGCCGCCCCGTTTTCAGGAGCAGTTCCCGAGACGCCGAGGAAACCCGGTTCGATCGGTTCACCGGCAACCAGCTTGTCGGCGATGCGCACGGCGTCTTCTATGGGAATGGCAAAGCCGACACCGGCGTTGGTGGTGGCGAACCCGTCGGTTTGGATGGCGGTGTTGATGCCGATGACCCGGCCGTCTTTGTCGGCCAAGGCACCGCCCGAGTTCCCCGGGTTGATCGGAGCGTCGGTCTGAATCATGGCCACATAGATCTCGGCCGTCCGGCTGGGTACGGGCCGGTTCACAGCGGAGACGATACCGGCGGTGACGGTCTGTTGCAGCTGGAACGGCGAGCCGATCGCCACAGCAATCTGCCCAACTCGCACTTCGCTGTCGAGCGCCAGTTCAGCCACCGGGAGATTCCTACCTTCACCAACCGACAACACGGCCAAATCTTTGCTGGCATCGGCGCCGACCAAGATTGCGTCGAAATTCTCACCGTTTGACAAACGGATCGTGATTGACGTGGCGTCTTCGATGACGTGATTATTCGTGATGATGTAGCCGTCGCGATACACGACTCCGGAACCGAGTCCGAAGTTGGTCTCGATCTGTACCACTGACGGCCCCAGTCGCTCGGCCACGACGGCCGCAGGCTCACCCGTTTCCACCACTACGCTGCTGGCGGGGTTGGCGCCCGGCGATTGCACAACGATCGATGTGGGGGTCGACCCCGCGAACTGGTCGTCGGGATCGTTGATCTCACCGGCTGCGAATCCGGCGGCCGCAATCAAACCACCGGCGAGAAAGGCCACCAGCGATCGCCAGCCCCAGCGACTTATGGCGCCGTCTCGACGCGGCTTTTGCCCTGGGCCTTCAGGTGGATTCGGTGGCGTTGACGGAGTAAACGACTTCCGTTCGGGAAGCTCAAACGCCGTTGACGGTGCCGCGCTGTAGTTTGGTGTCGTGGGACCGCGGTAGGTGGATGTCGTGGCCGGGGCGGTGGGAGCGGCCGGCACCGACGGAGCCGGCGGGGCCGGGGCCGGCGGTGCGGGAGTCGCTGCAGGCGGTGGTGGCTGGGGGGCAACCACGTCCGTCGCCGGAGCTGGAGATGGAGTGGGTGAACTGCCGAAGAACGACGGTGGTTGGGCCGAGGCCAGAGTCGGTGCGGGGTCAACCGGAACGACGGGCGAGGCCGCCTGTTCGTCGGGGGTGTCGGCCACGGGCGCCGATTCGGCCCATTCGGGAAGCGGCATCGGCTCGGTCAAGCCCCCTTCATCGGCATCCCTTGATGGTGCGAACGGCTCGTCAAAGGGCGTGGTTGGATCGTCGTCACGATTTTGATCGAACTCAGGATTCACCGCTGTTCTCCTTCGCCTGCGCCAGGGTAGTTGCTGTCAACGTTTCGGCACCCATCGAGTCGGCATCGTCGGAGCCATCGGCACGACGGCGTGTTTCATTACCCGGCTCGCCACCGACATGATTTCCGTCGACCGCAAGGCAGCGGGGAAGCCGAACGGTGAACGTCGCTCCCTTCCCCAGCTCTGAGTTGATACCGACGGAGCCGCCGTGGCGTTCCACGACTTGTTTAACGATGCTGAGTCCAAGCCCGCTGCCGGGACCGGCATTCTTGCCTCGCCAGAAACGGGTGAACACCTGCTGCTGGTCCTCATCACTCAGCCCCGGACCTTGGTCGACCACAACCACTTCAGCCCACACGTCATCTCGGGTCACGTTGATGTCGACGGTCGAGTGGCCCGGGGCGAACCTCAACGCATTCGACACCAGGTTGACCAATACTCGGGCGAGAGCCTGTTCATCACCTTTGACCGGGACCGGCCCGGCTGAGCTGATGTTGATTTTGATCGAGCGTTCCCGAGCCAGGCGCTGGAACTGCTGACGCACGTCTTCCGCCACGGCTACGAGGTCGACCTCCACCTGATCGATGTGCGGGACTCCGCTGCGGGCCTGCACCAACAGATCCTCAACGATGTGGCTCATTCGTCCTGTGGACCGATGGGCAACTTCGGCCGCCCGGCGTAGATCCACTGCGCCGGCGTTCGGATCGGAAAGGGCCAGCTCCAAGTTGGTCCTGGCCACGGCCAATGGATTACGGAGCTCGTGAGAAGCATCCTGCACAAACCGGCGCTGATCTTCGAACGCCGTCTGCAATCGGTCGAGCATCGCGTCGAACGTATCGGCGAGGCCTCGAAGCTCGTCGTCGGGACCCGGCAGCGCAATACGTCGAGATAGATCCGACCCGCTGATGTCTCGGGCGACGGAAACCATGCGGTTGATCGGTCGAAGGGTGACGGTCGCCAATACCCAACCGATGGCGAAGGCGACAACAACCAGAATCAACAGGCCAATGAGCGAAGCGTGTTTGAGGTTTTCAAGGGCGTTTACGTTGACCTGGTGCTCAAACCTCTCCAACGCCAGCGTGGCCACCTCACTTCGGTCGAATACGGAAAGTTGAGTTGACGCTCCAGTGCGAGGATCCACGAGCAACGCGGTGGTGTAGGCCAGCTTCGGTTCATCGAGGTGGTTCACCTGATAGGCGTAGAGGCCGCCGATCATAAGCGAGCCAACGGCGTACACGGTGGCCGAGTAGGTAAGGGCCAAACGGAACTTGATCGACTGGGCCCAGCGAGGGACGGCCCACCGCGGTCGGGTGAATTCAGATGTGGTGGCGATCTCCGGTTGCGGGGCAAGTTCAGTGGCCATGGGTTCCGCCTATCCCGCCTCTTCCGTTTGCTCATCGGCCGAAGCCTCCACCGACATGGGGTCGACGAAGCGATAGCCGGCACCGATCACGGTGTCGATAAAGCTGAGGTCGGTGGCCGAGGTGAGCTTGCGCCGCAGGGTGCCTACAGTTACGCGGGCGGTGTTCGTGAACGGGTCGAGCATCTCATCCCATACGTGCTCAAGAAGCCGCTCCTGCGACAACACCTCACCTTGGTGTGACATGAAGTATCGCAAAAGGGAGAATTCCTTGGTCGTGAGTTCGATGGGCTTGTCGTTCCAGGAAACGAGCTGGCGGGCTGTGTCGAGGGCGAGCTTTCCAGCAGTTAACACAGCATCGCCGCCAGTCGTTTCCCTTCTCAGCAAGGTACGAACCCGAGCCGAAAGCTCCGGTAAAGCGAACGGCTTGACAAGATAGTCGTCGGCGCCTTGATCCAATCCAGCCACTCGGTCCTCAATCGAATCGCGAGCGGTGAGCATCAAGATGCGGGTGGTCGGCTCAAACATCGGATCGGTGCGAACGGTGCGGCAAATCTCCAAGCCGTCGATGTCGGGCATCGTAAGATCGAGAACCACCAGGTCGTAGGGATTGATGATCAGGTTGTCGAGGGCGGCTTGGCCCGAAGTGGCCACATCGACCGCATAACCTTCGCGGCGAAGCGACTCCGCCACGGCGGTTGCCAAGTCTTCTTCGTCGTCAACAACAAGTAGTCGCACAAATCCACGCTAGCTTCAGTTGCCCGTAGAGACCTGAACAGCAGCTCAAGCTTTCCAGGCGTAGGCTCATTGGGATCAACGAAGGAACTAGTCGGATCGGATGCACGACACCAGAACTTCTTGCTGTTCGACTCCGTTTATGTCCGCTTTTCACCCGATAATCAAGAATTGGGACGTTTCGTAGCCCTCTTGGGTTGAACAACCCTGCCACAACACCTGAGAATCGACCACTACAGGCCGACAGGAGCCATCAGGTATGACCGACATGAACAGCGACGATCTGACCACCGAACTCGATCAGGCTCCTTCAGCCGCCGCCGGCCAACCTCCGGCCGTGGATGCCGCCGAGACGCTGGAACGGGTTCAATACGAGATCAAGAAGGTCATCGTCGGCCAGGATCACATGGTGGAGCGGCTGCTGGTGGCGTTGCTGGCCCGAGGCCATGTGCTGCTTGAGGGGCTGCCCGGGGTGGCCAAAACTCTGGCCGTGGCCACGATGGCCCAGACGATTGGCGGTAGTTTCGTTCGCCTTCAGTTCACGCCGGACCTGTTGCCGTCGGATCTGATCGGCACTCGGATCTGGCGAGCCTCGGACGAGAAGTTCGACATCGAATGGGGCCCGGTGTTTGCCAACTTCGTACTCACCGACGAGATCAACCGGGCTCCGGCCAAAGTGCAATCGGCGTTGCTGGAGGTTATGGCCGAGCGCCAGGTCTCGATCGGCGGCACCACCCGCCCACTGCCGGCGCCATTCCTCGTGTTGGCCACGCAGAACCCGGTGGAGTCCGAAGGCGTCTACACCCTCCCCGAGGCCCAACGGGATCGCTTCCTGATGAAGGTTGTGGTCGACTATCCCACCCCGAGTGAGGAGATGGAGATTGTGCGCCGGGTCGGTGTTTCCATGCCGGAGGCCGGTCAAGTGATCGGGCTCGACGACCTTGAGGATCTGCAATATCTGGCTGATCGGGTTTACGTCGACAATTCGGTGGCCCAATATGCGGTCGACCTCGTTATGGCTACTCGGGAGCCGGGTATGCGCGGTCTACCAGAATTGGAGCCGATGATCGAGTTTGGGGTTAGCCCCAGAGCCACCCTCGGACTCGTGTCGGCCAGCCGAGCCCTGGCACTTATGCGGGGCCGAGACTACGTCGTTCCTCAAGACATCTTTGATGTATCGCGCGACGTTCTACGCCACCGGCTGATGTTGACCTACGAGGCTCTGGCCAAGGGCCTGACCGCCGACGACGTGTTGAATCGTATTCTTACCGTGGTACCGGCATCGGCCAGTGCCGTTCATGGACATCCGGGTGGCGATGGCTGAGCCTTCATCGGGAGATGCTCTCTCGGTGGTCGATTCGTCCACCCGGGAGATCCTGCGGCGTCTTAAGCTCGACGTGACCCGCCGCCTTGATGGCCTCCTGCACGGAGATCATCGGGGTTTGGTTCCCGGGCACGGGTCCGAGCTGGGCGAAACCCGCCGTTACTCCCCCGGCGACGATGTACGTCGCATCGATTGGAATGTCACCGCCCGTTTACAGGAGCCCTATATCCGCCAGACGATCGCCGAGCGGGAGCTGCAAACCTGGCTGGTGGTCGATCGATCCTCGCGGATGGACTTCGGCACGGTGAACTGCGAAAAACGCGATGTCGCGTTGGCTGCCGCAGCCGCGGTCGGATTCCTAACTGCCCGAGACGGCAATCAGCTCGGTGCGGTATTGGCCGGACGGGGAACGCCCACCGTCGTCAGGGCCCGAGGCTCCCGTAAACATCTGCTTCGCATCCTTCACGATCTGGTCGAAACCCCCCACACCGACGACAGCGGCGTGACCGACCTGAGCGACGCCCTCAACCGCCTGGCCGGAGTGGCTCGCCGGCGTGGGCTGGTTGCGGTGATCTCCGACTTCGGGGTGGTTCCCGGTTGGGAGGACCGTTTGGCCGTGACCGCTCGACGGCACGACGTGTTGGCGATGCAGATTTCCGACCCCCGTGAGGGTGAACTGCCCAACGTCGGTGTCATCACCGTTCGAGACCCGGCAACCGGGCAACTGCGTGAGTTGGCCACCCACAAGGCCTCGGTGCGGGAGGAGTACGCCCGGGCGGTTGAAACTCGGCAGAATCTTCTCGACGCATCGTTGCGAGAAATCGGTGTTGATCATCTGAGACTGTCAACTGGTCGGCCCTGGCTCGACGATCTGGTGGAGTTTGTGGTTCATCGGCAACTGGTTATGGCCCACCATCGAACCGGGTCAGTCGGATCGAAAGCCGGGTCACGATGACGTTCCTCTCCCCCAACCGCTTGTGGCTACTGGTTTTGGTGGTGGTCTTGGCCGCTGCGTACCTGGTGATGCAGCGGCAGCGCAAGCAGTTTGCGTTGCGTTTCGCCGGGTCCGAGATGTTCGACTCGGTGGCTCCCGAACGGCCGGGGGTCCGTCGTCATGTGCCGGCAGCCATTTTCCTTTCCGCGCTCACGCTTCTCGTGGCGGCGTTCGCGCAACCGGCCCGACAGGTTCGCGTGCCCCGCGAACGCGCCACCGTGATCGTGGCCATCGACGTGTCGCTGTCGATGGAGGCCGCCGACGTCGAACCGACGAGAATCGCCGCCGCCAAATCGGCGGCGAACCGATTCATCGACGAGCTACCTCCAACGCTGAATGTTGGAATCGTCTCGTTCGCCGGATCGGCCTCGGTTCTGGTGAGCCCGACAACGGATCGGCTGCCGGCCCACAACGCCATCAACAACATGAAGTTGGCCGAGTCAACGGCTATCGGCGAAGCCATCTTCACCTCGCTCGACGCCCTCAGCAACGCTCCGGGCGAAGACGAAGAAGACCCTCCCCCGGCCCGGATCGTGTTGCTGTCCGACGGTCACACCACGGTCGGACGTCCCGACGATCAGGCCGTCGCCGCGGCCATCGCCGCTGAGGTCCCGGTGTCAACAATCGCGTTCGGGACAAGTGGCGGCACCATCGTCTACGACGATCCGGCCACCGCCGTTGTTGAGAACCAACCGATACCGGTCCCGGTCATGGAGGATAATCTCGAGCTCATCGCCGATCGAAGCGGCGGGGCCTTCTTTACCGCCAGCTCGCTCGATGAACTCGACGAGGTCTACAACAACATCGGCTCTGCGGTCGGCTACGAACTCGTCGACCGAGAGATTACCGACTGGTTCGCGGGCCTGGCCCTGGTGCTCTTGGGGTTGGCGGCTGCGTTCAGCCTGGTCTGGTTCCAACGCATCCCCTAGGTGACGAGAGACCACTCGACGCCGATCAAGACTTGGTCATGCTCTAGAATTGGACTTATGACCGTCCCGTGTCAGTCATCCGGGGAAGACTTCAGCTATTGTCCCCGTTTCCACGCCGCCATCGAGCTGATCGGGCGGCGCTGGACGGGGCCGATACTACTGGCACTGTTCTCGGGGAACGATCGGTTCGGGCAGCTCCGCGACGCTGTGCCGGGCCTCTCCGACCGACTGCTGTCGGAGCGGCTGAAAGAACTTGAGGCCGCAGGAGTGGTTGAGCGCCGATGCGCCGGCCGCGATGTTTCGTACCATCTCACCGAGCACGGTTACCAACTCCAACCGATAATCGAGGGGCTCCTCGAATGGGCTGACAAGAGCCCGGCCTGAGGAACCTCTAGGCGTTCTTGATCAACAAACCACCGTCGACCGGGAGCACACACCCGGTCATATAGGAGGAAGACGGAAGGGCGAAGTTGAGAGTGGCATGAGCAACCTCTTCCGGATCCCCATACCTGCCTAGGGCGGTTCGACGGCGGGCAAACACGGCCTTGTCGTCATCCGGGATTCCGGCGGTCATGGCTGTGTTGATCGGGCCGGGGCAGACACAGTTGACCGTGATCTGCTCTCGACCGAGTTCAACGGCCAACGACTTGGTCAGCCCGACAACGCCGTGTTTGGCGGCCGTGTACGGGCTGGCGAACTTGGTGGCCCCCCATCCCTCGGTCGATGCGATGTTGATCACCCGCGCAAACGAGGCTGCTCGCAGATGAGGCAACGCGGCCCGAATCACGTTGATCTGGCCTGTCAGCAGGACGTCGATCGACGTGGCCCAGGCATCGTCGTAGCCAGGGTCGTCGACTGGGGCGAACAGCGCGATCCCAGCGTTGTTGACGACAACGGCTAAACCTCCAAAGGCGTCGACGATGGCGTCAACCGTCGAACGCACCTGGCCTATGTCGGTGACGTCCATCACCCACCCACTCGCCGTACCTCCGGTCTCGTTGATTTCGGACACCACAGCATCGACGGCAGCCGAATTGAGATCGGTCACGGCGACCTTGGCTCTCTCGTCGGCAAACAGCTGGGCGGTTGCCCTCCCCATTCCGGAGGCGGCCCCGGTGATCAGCACCGGCACGTCGGCAACGGAGCGGCTTAACGTTGACAGTCGTTTCACCGGGCCGATGATACGGCGTCGGGCCCACCTGGTCGAACGAGCGCAGGACGCTTGCCGGAAGCGATATATGGGAACCGGTCTTTCAACCCGAGGAACGGTTTCTCGATCAAGTAGTAGCTGGTAACCGCCATGGCCAAGGTGGTGAGGCCAAACACAGCGAGTCGGGGTATCACCGGGAGATTATTGACCGCCGTATCGATCCAGGCCGCCTGGCCCAAAATGTGCCAGAGATAGACGCCGTAGCTGATGCGACCGACGAATAACACCGGTCGTGCCTCAAGCAGCACGGTGAAACGGGTGAAACCGATGGCCGCCGCCCAGACCAATCCGGCGAAGCCGACGTACATGCTGAGACGAAAGCTTGATTCCCACACGAGTCCGACGAGCCGAGACGTGGTGACGGCCCAGTACAGAGTCGCGGCCAACACGATCACGGCGGGCCACCATCGATGAAGCTGGGCCACAGGCCTCCAGCCCCGATCCACACCAATCGCCAACAGGCAGCCAACCACGAGACCGGTGAAGGCCCCGGGCGGGATGATCCAGTAGCGCGGGGTGGCCAGGAGGCTGATCGCCAGCGTACCGGCTAGCGCAGGGGTCAGAAAACGTTGCGGCAGCAACAGGACAACGAGGGGCGCAACCAGGTAGAACTGTTCCTCCAACGCCAGGCTCCAAAGATGGGCCACCCCCGTCATCCACCCAACATCGAAGGCTCTGAAGTTCCCGGCGTAGAGCACGTACCACCAGACACCTTCGGCGTCGGGAAAGATTCCTCCGATCCACAGGATCAACAAGTAGAAGTAGTAGGCCGGAAGCAGGCGCAGAAACCGCCTCATATAGAACGATCGAATCGCCCTTGCAGCCGATTCGTCACCTACCCGCTCCCGGGTGTCGAGCAGGATTCCGGTGATCAAGTAGCCGCTCAGCACCAGAAAGAGCCCCACACCGGCCAATCCGAGCGGCAGCTCAACACCGGCAATCGTCGGATGGGCCCAGTGGTACACGGCAACCATGGCTACAGCAAGAGTCCGCAGAGCGTCGAGTTGGGGTCGGTGTCCCGCCGGCCTGATCACACCTGTTCAAGTCGGCAACTTGACGTGTTGACTAAAGCGCAACCGCCGGCCGGTACAGGCCGACGTCAGCTGTTATCCGGCCAGTTCGCCGAAGTCGTCGTCCTCGTCGGCATCTTCATCGGCTTCGAGCAGCTCAAGGTCGGGACGGTCACCACCGGTCAACCGGTCAATGCCGCGGTCGTCGACCTTTTCCGTGACCACCTTCGACGAGCCGCCGGGCTTCATCGACACGCCGTAGAGCACGTCGGCGGCTTCCATGGTTCGCTTCTGGTGGCTGACGATGATCAGCTGAGCCTCTTTGCGGAACTCGTTGACCAAGGCCAGGAAACGCGACAAGTTGACGTCGTCGAGGGCGGCCTCGACCTCGTCCATGACGTAGAAGGGCGACGGCCGCGACCGGAAGACGGCGAACAGGAAGGCCAGCGCAACCAGCGAACGCTCACCGCCGGAAAGAAGCGAGAGCTTCTTCACATTCTTGCCCGACGGCTTCGCCTCGATCTCGATGCCGCAGTTCAGCAGATCGTCGGCGTTGGTGAGTTTCAAACCGCCCTTGCCGCCCGGGAACAGCGTTGAGAACAGATAGGTGAAGTTGGACGAGACATCGGCGTAGGCGGCGGCGAACACGCCGACGATCTCCTCGTCGATGTTGCGAATCAACTTGTGCAGGTCACGTCGAGCCGACTTCACATCCTCGATCTGGCCGTCGAGGAACTCGAACCGTTCCTTCAACTCTTCGAATTCCTCAAGAGCAAGAGGGTTGATGGCCCCCATGATTTTGAGTTCACGTTCCAGATCGCGCACCCGGGCTTCGGGGGTTTGATCGCCTTCGATCTCAGGAGCGGGGGTGGTCATGGCCACGTCGGGATCGGTGTCCAACTCACGGCGGAGCGCCTCGGTCAACGCCTCAAGCTTCACCCGATACTCGGTGTCGTTGAGCTCCAGACGGCTACGTCGCTCCCGGAGCTCGTTCAGCTCCTTCTCCGCGGCGGCCCGTTCACCACGGCGAGCGCTCAGATCTTGCGAAACCCGGCGGGCCGCGTCGGACTGGGCTTGCTGCTCGGCCCGAAGCGCCTCAAGCCAGCCGGCCAGCAGATCTTGTTTGACCACCAGCTCTTCGTCGAGGGCGGACACGTCGGCGATCGAGCTCTCGATTTGAACCCGGCGGGCCCGAGCCTGTTCTCGCTGATCGACAAGGCGGGACAGCCGCTCCTCGGTTTCGCCTTGACGGGTAATAAGCAATTCCCGACGCTCTTCCAGTGCCGAAACTCGAACCTCGAGTTCGGTTCGCCGGCTGGCGACCTCCCGAGAACGTTCTTCGAGCGTGGTGCGGGAGTGAGCCAACGCCTCGGCCTTACTCCGGTGCTCACTTTCCTCGTTTTCCAGCTTGGGCAGTTCGCCCATGAGCGTGCGGAGCTGGGCGGCATCGTCTTGCTTTCGGCTGAACACGGTTGCTCGTTGTTCGACCAAGTCGGCCCGATCAGCCTCAGCCTGTTCGATCTCGGCCACTGCTCGATCGCGACCGGTTACCGACCGGTCGAACTCGGCGATGCAATGGCGCAGGTCTTCTTCAACCTGGCGACGATCACGTTGCAGGGCGGCCAGCTCGTTTCCACCGTTGGCCACCACTTCGGCCGCCTTCTCCGATTCAGCGGCGGCCGATACCTGCTGAGCCTGAGCTTCTTCGAGGGCCGCCCCCGTCGCTCCGGCCTGGGCCTGACGCAAGCGCCACCCCCGTGGGCTGAACCGGTCGCCTTCTTTAGTGACAAACGTATAGCTCGGGTGATCGAGAATGGTTTGCAACGACTGCCGCCAGCCGCCCTCGACAACAACCACATCGCTTAACAAGGCATCGAGCAGCGGTGCCACATCGGAGCGAACGGGCCGAACCAGGGGGCGAAGCGCCCGACCGGGCGCCGCCGATCCTGCGGCCGGGGCCGATGTGGCCCCGAGACTGATTACACCGCCGGCCAGATCTTGTTCATCGAGCAGAGCCAGCGCCGCCTCGGCGTTCTGACGATTATCGACCACCACGCCAAGGAGAGCGTCGCCAATGGCCGCTTCCACGGCCAACTCCCAACCGGGATCGATGTCGACGAGGTCGAGCAGGGTCCCGAGGACCCCGGCGGCGTCACGCAACGCATCAGCTCCGGCTCTCGTTCGTGCCGCATCGAGAGCCTGCTCCAGAGCTTCGGCCCGGGCCAGCCAGCGGCTGGCCTCGGCGTCGGCCAAACGCCGTTGCTCCTGAAAGTCTGCGAGCGCCGCTTCGGCCTTCTGGCACTGACCATCGATTTCGGCCAGGCGGCTCTCGAGATCAGGGCGAAGCGCCTCGTTGTGATCGATCGCCTCCTGGGCTCGGCTGCGGGTCTCCACCGCAAGGTCGCGTCGAGCCTCCATGGCCTTGATCTGTTCACCGAGGCGATTCAGCTGCTGCTCGTCTCGACTCGAGGCCTGTGTCAACGATTCGATCATCGTGCGCACTTCGGCCACCCGGTTCGGGGCTGGGGCCAGTGTGTCGCCCCACTCGGTGTCGAAGGTGAGCTGCTCCACTGTCAGCTTCTCCTCCGACGTGACGAGTTCCGCAAACTCGGGCTGAAGGGCCTCGATCTCGGCCGATGCCACCGCGATCTCAGCCGACAGCCGCGCCGCCTCGGCCTCGAGGTTGGCCACGAGGCCGTCGTCAACGGCCGCTTGGAGCTCTCCGTCGAGGCGGGTGAGGCGTTCGGTCACCACGTTGCGTTGGCCCCGAACTCGCTCCGACAAACTTGACGCCCGACTCAAAACGTCGGCGATGTCGGACGCTCCGAGGGCCGAGAGCTCGGCTTCGGCTCCGAGAATGTGAGCGTCAAGGGTGGCGAGGCTGGAGTTGATCTGACCCTCTCGGTCGTCGAATTCAATTCGCAATCGACGACCGGTCTCAAGTTGGCCGGTTAGGGCTTTGAGCTCTCGTCCGGTGAGGTGAACCTTGAGACCGTGCAGTTCGGAAACCAACGATCCATGACGTCGGGCCGCCTCGGCCTGTCGTTCAAGCGGGCGGATCTGGCGCTTCACCTCTCGAAGCAGATCTTTGAGCCGGTTCAGGTTGTCGGCGGTCGATTCAAGCCGACGCTCGGCCCGTTCTCGCCTCTTGCGGTACTTGAGCACGCCGGCCGCTTCTTCGATGATGCCCCGGCGGTCTTCGGGCCTGGCGTTGAGCACATCGGCGATTCGGCCCTGCGACACGATGATGTGCTGCTGCTTACCAACGCCGGCGTCCGATAGCAGCTCCTGGATATCGAGCAGGCGGCACGAAACGCCATTGATAGCGTAGTCGGACTCGCCGGAGCGAAACAGCGTGCGGGTGATCATCACCTCGGTGAAATCGACAGGTAGGAGTCCGTCGCCATTGTCGATGGTGAGCGAGACTTCGGCCCGACCGAGAGCCTTCTTCGAGGCCGTGCCGGCGAAGATCACGTCTTCCATCTTCTGAGATCGCACGGCCGACGGGGCTTGGGCACCGAGCACCCACGCCATCGCATCGACGACGTTCGACTTGCCACTGCCGTTGGGGCCAACCACAACCGTGATTCCGGGCTCCAACATGAGGTCAGCCGGTTCGGCAAACGACTTAAACCCCTTGATAGTCAGCGCTTTGAGAAACAACCGGATGCTCCTTGCCGGGCGATAATCCCGGCATCGATCCTACCTCTTGAGAAGAAGTGGATGGGGTTTACCCAAGACCTGGATGACGGAACCAGGTACCTAAACCTGGGTGCCGCAGTAGTAAACCACCTGGTGTTTGAAGCTGGTTTTCTTGATTGGCTCTCGTGAACGAGGGCTCAACTCACCGGTTTTACCGAAAACGGCCAGATGGTCGCCATACTCCCCGGGCTCACCGTGGAGATCGGCGAACGGACGCTCATCCAATGACGTGCCCCGGTACTTGATGGCGTCATGCATGGTTCCAACAACCGATCGGTACAGGCGACGAATCTCCTGGGTCGACAACGTGGAACTGGAACGATCGTGGCGTAGGCCGGCGTCGAACAAGATCTCGTTCGAGTAGATGTCACCGATTCCTATGAAGACCGACGGGTCGGTTAGGAGCAGCTTCAGCGGGGTGTCCTGGTTGACCACGATTCGGCCGAACTCCACCCACGAAAGTGGGCTCTCCAGCAAGTCGAGGCCCCGCTCCTCAGGCGGAGGTAGCGCCGACTCGACGTCGTCATCGTGCACGATCTGAATGGAGCTGGAGCCCTTCTTGTCGGCGATCCGCAAATCGCCTCCCTGGGTGAAGGTGATCACGGCGACGATGTCGGCGGCATTTTCCTCCCGAGTGGCCTTCTTTTCCATGCGGCCGTTCTCGCCCAGCTGCACAACGATGTTCATCTCGTTGTCGAGCGTGATGATGATCGCCATGCCGCTGCGGCCAACGGCCTCGATCTTGGCTCCTACGATCTGCTTCTCGAAATCAGCCTTCGTTTTGATCCCAACCAGCGATTTCATCACCACTGCCTGGGCACTCTTCACCTTTCGACCAACAACTTCACGTTCAAGGTCGCGCCGCAGCGTTTCAATCTCTGGTAGCTCCAGATTGATCACGAATCTTCCTCTCCGATGCCCGATAGGGCCACAACCGCCGCGTAGGCGGAACGGGCCGCAACTTGCTCAGCCCGCTTTTTCGATGTGCCGGCCCCTCGACCGCGAGGAATGCCGTCGATGATCGTGACGGCGGTAAACCGCTTGTCGTGATCAGGGCCGGAGCCGGAGATCTCATACACCGGAGTTCCTAGCGAAAGTCGAGCAGTCAGCTCTTGTAGTTGTGTCTTGTAGTCGCGACGGCCGGGTTGTTCCGCCGCATCCAAAATGGCGTCGTGGGTAAGGTCGAGAATGACCTTTTCCGCTGCGTCCCATCCGCCATCGACGTAGACCGCGCCCAAAAGTGCTTCCAGCGCATCGGCCAATATGGATTCCTTTTCCCGGCCACCCGACTGATCCTCACCTTTGCCCAGCCACAACAACGGGCCAAGGTCGAGTTCTGTGGCCAATTCGGCCAATGTCACGGTGTTGACCACCGAAGCTCGGAGTTTGGCCAGCTGGCCCTCCGGCAGGTGGGGGTATTTCAAGAAGATGTGGTTGGTGACCACCAGCCCAAGAACCGAATCGCCAAGGAACTCCAGCCGTTCGTTGGAAACCGTGGCTTCATGCTCGGCGCAATAGCTTCGGTGGGTGAGGGCGCGGGTCAGCAGGCCTTGGTCGGAAAAGTCGTGGCCAAGGCGCCGGCAGAACTCCGTCAACTCCTGTTCGTTCAGGATTCGGCTCCCACCTTGCTTTCGACGTAATCAACGGCATCCCGAACACTCTTGAGATCTTGAAGGTCTTCATCCTCGATGCGGAACCCAACGGTGCGCTCACCGAGTTCCTCCTCCAAGGCCTCAACCAACTCGATGAGAGCAAGAGAATCAGCTTCGAGGTCGTCGGCGAACGAGTCGCCCTCCCGAATTTGATCAGCATCGATTTCGAGAATGTCGGCCAAGCGGTCTCGGACCAGTTCAAAGATCTCTACGCGGGTCATCGGGGGTTGCTCCATATGGGTCTCGGCTGGCACTCGATTGCGTCCTTCCTCAAACAAGCAACGGGCCACGGGGAATCAGCCGATTCCTGGTGGCTCCGGTTTGTGTTTTTCACCCTGTCGGCCGGACAAACAGCCGGCTGACGGAAAGGTGGAATGGAAGCGGCGTGCAAACTAGGCGATCAGAGGCACGCCAGTAGGCGCATCTCTGACAATTCAGCCCCACTCCACACCGACTTCCGAGCGGATTGTCAACTGGGCCATCGTAGCAAAAGACGCTGGTCTGGGGCGCTTACCGGGCCCGGATTACCAGCAATCACCACCAAACGCGGCCTGATTCCAGGCATTTCGTGACCAATGCCACAGCGATATACGTTAGCTCACACTGACGTTTTTGGATACGTCGAAGATCTCAGGGCCCGTCCGGTGCCCCCTAGTTAGCGATTTCCACAGCTTCACGAATCTTGGCTACGACATCAACTCGAGCCATCTCATCTGCAGTTCTGATGGCGTTCGCGATTGTATTCGCCGACGACGATCCGTGTGAGATGAGACTGACCCCGCGGGTGCCGAGCAACATCGCAGCGCCGGTGGCCTTGGCGTTGAAATGATGAAAGATCGGGGCGAGTTCACCGTCGAGCGTCGACATCATCTTGGTTGCCGCCGGATCGTCACCAGGGCCAAGCTGATCACCGGTGCGTCCTACCGCGTCCTCGATGGAGCCGCGGAAGATGTCGTACAGACCCTCTAGTGATTTCAGCGTGACATTACCGGTGAAGCCGTCGCAGACGATCACATCAGCCACCCCGGCCATCAGATCGCCACCCTCAACGTTGCCGACGTACTCGGCGTCGCACTGTGCAGCCCACTCAGGCTGCTCAAGCAGCTGACAGGCCGCTTTCACCATCGAGTTACCTTTACCGGCCTCCTCACCGATGGTGAGAATCGCCACTCTCGGGCGCTCGATCGAAAAACGCTGGCGGGCGTACGCCGTGCCCATCCGGGCGAACTGGACCAGCCACTCGGGCTGGCAGTCGGGGTTGGCACCGCAGTCGAGCAACGTGGTCGGGGTGCTGTTCAACACGGGGAACGGAACGGCGATGGCCGGGCGGGAGACGCCCTTGATACGGCCCAGGCGGAGCAACGAGGCAGCCATGGCTGCTCCCGTGTTGCCGGCACTGAGGAGCGATGAGGCTCGACCGTCGCGGACAGCCTCGGCTGCTCTGACAATCGAGGAGTCCTTAAGGCGACGCACGCTAACAGCGGGGTCGGCATCCATCGCCACCACTTCGCTGGCCGGCAGAACCTCAAGGTCGCCTACATCACCCAGTCGGTCGGGGTCCCCAACCAAAAGGATGGAAACGCCGTCGCGTTCCGCGGCGAGGCGTGCTCCTTCAACCACCACGTCGGGAGCATGATCGCCCCCCATGGCGTCGACGGCTACAGGTATTCCCCCAGACATGACTTCAGCCTACTTTCGAGCTGACCACCGGCCCTTTTGGAAGGGACGGGAAAAGGATTTTAGGCCTCTACTTCGACGGCCTGGCGGCCCTTGTACCAGCCGCACGAACCACAAACCCGATGGGGCAACTTGGTGGCGCCGCAGTGGTCGCAAGAACTCTTGGCCGGAGCTGAAAGCTTCCAGGCCGATGCTCGACGGCTACGAGTCTTTGACTTTGACTTCTTCTTCTTTGGAACGGCCACAGCTGCAACCCAAAATCATTGTGCCGGAGCCTCGGATAGGCCTTCCGGACGGTTGGTAGGACACATCAGGCTACCGAATTCGCTCTCGGACTCCACCCGTCTCAACGTTTACCGGCTCCCTGGATTCCCTCATCGAACCAACGACAAACTGATCGACCAGAACCGGAGTGGCCCGGCCACCTTCGACCACCGGACGACCGTCGACCCACTTGAGACTCAGCTTCGGGACCGACTCGAACCCGACCACATGCCCGGTCACGTTGTCGTCGGTCACCTGGAGGCGAAGAAAGTGTTTATGGCTGGTGAGTCGCATTCCCACAAACAACTCGTTGAGGTTCACGCGGAACACCTGCATCACAACGAGATAGAGCGCAAACGAAAACAGCGCGGCTCCAGCCCCGATCAACCCCGAAACGACGGCAAAGGTGGCAGTGGGCCATAGTCCTACGATCGACTCGGAGAGAAGAACGCCGGCCACAGGATCGTTGGCGTTCGTGATCGAATCGGTGAGACGAGCGGCAGCGGCCACCGTGGCGGTCGCCGCGATCCCATGCAGGACAA
Source organism: Acidimicrobiales bacterium (assembly GCA_965216355.1). Lineage (GTDB taxonomy): Bacteria > Actinomycetota > Acidimicrobiia > Acidimicrobiales > SZUA-35 > JAHELU01. The sequence continues at coordinate 2,444,102 of CBDCFR010000013.1, read as the reverse complement.
GATGGAAGGCGGTGGCGAACGCCGCAACATACCAACTTCGCCGGTGAGCCTTGGCCATTCCGAACAGCGCAATGGCCAAGAGTCCGGCAATGGCCCAGGCACCGACATTGTGGGCTGCTCCCCACAACACTTGAAGCTGGTCTCTCCAAAAAGGACCGGCGAGGAACGGCTCAAGTACCTCTATCGGTTCGGATGCGTCGGCCGACTCGGCAAATGCGGCTCTTGCGCCTGCCCTGGCCGCCAAGCCGAACAGGGTATACATGGTGCCGAGCACCAGGCCCAGCTCGAAATTGCGAGCAGGAATTTGATAGAGCGCCTTGAGGCCGATTCTGCGTGCCTTTGTGCGACTGGGCCATTCGCCCTCAGAGGTGTAGCCTGTGGTTTGATCGGCGGAGAACTGCCACGGCAACTCAAGTCGTTCCGGGCTCTCCAGCGTTGAGGCCAGATATGCCCCTCCCCCGCCGGCCACAACCACTGTCGGCTTGGTCTTGTCGTCGGGTTCGTGGCGGGCGTAGAAGTGTTTGTCTCCGGTGAGCACGAGGCGCACTGCCGCCGGAGCCGCGGGGCCAAGAGTTCGTTCGAGGAAGTAGGAGAGTCGGTCCCATTCGTCGGGCACAGCCGGTTCGTAGCGACCCAGTTGGACTCGGAGCCTATCAATCCAGGCCTCGAACCAACCCTTTTCGCCTCGCCGGAACCACGCCGGCTTGCCGGTGCAGAGAATGATCCGGGCATCGGCCGGCATCATGGCCGCCACCTGGCGAAAGTACTGCATTTGAGGAGTGTCGATGTCGGCGTTCAGAGCAATATCGATGCCCCACATCCACCAGGTTTCGTTGAGTTGCAGCGCAAAATACGAACGGGTCTGATGGAGTGACCAGCCCCGCCGCCGGGAGTCGTCATCACCCGATTTGTACACGGTAAACCGTTCGAGGAACGCCGAGAGCCCGTCGTACCAGTCGTGGTTGCCGGGGATGGCAAACAGGGGAACCCGACTGTCGAGATCGCTCTCGTCCGGAGACTCGATTGTCGATTGACCCGGACCACTGTCGGAAGCGAGCTGAATGATCTGGGGCGACTGGTCGGCGTCGGGAAGCGGCGGATACGCCGTGCGGTAGGGGCCGATCGTGCGGTTGCGGTAATGCTCGGGACCGGCGGCCGGGTACACCTCATCTCCACCCATTATGAGGAGCCGACCCCGTGGCAACACGACGTCGGTTCCGATTCGGGTGACCGGCTCGGCCATCTGACGGGCCACGGCGAACGTCGGGCTGAACCCATCGCCGATGTCGGCCACGTAGTCGACAACCAGCTCGGCCGGCCACTCCGGCTCTTTCTGAAACGGAAGCTGATCGTTACACAAGACCGAGTAGTCCTCAGGATCGATAGTGGCCATCCGACCTCCTGGGATCCACCCTTGACGGTGGTGGACGACCGGTTCTCGAAGTGCGGCCTGAGTCTCGCGACTATCGGCGAACGCTCCAAACAGTCGCCCAAAGAACTCACCGTAGGCGCCCCGTAGGATCTCGGCCGGAGCGAACCATCGCACCATCGACTGCTGCCGATAACGAAGCTGGTGGATCCACGGCTCCGCTTCATCGGCGTCGGCGCTCTCGGTTCGAGCGTTCATCAATCTCCCCCTCGTTTCATCCAGTCAGCCGACCATTGAGCCGGTAATCAGTTGGCGCCCAAGTCCAGATCATCGAGCCCCGCCCAACGAGGGTCGATGAGATTTCCCTCTTCGTCACGTTCGCGGGTGTCGGCGTCGTGGGGAAGGGTCGGATAACGATCGGGATCGGGACCGGCACAATCGTCTCGACACAGCGGAGCCAGCGGCAACGAAAGGCCTGCGGCGTCTCGCACAATTGGCACCAGGTCAATCTGATCGCCGTCGAAATCGATGATCTCAGAGTCTTCCGGTGCGTTGACCTGGAAGATCTCGTCGATCTCAACCGTGATCTGGCCACCAGTCGAGTCGAGACAGCGGCGACAATCGCCCTCCCATCCAAAGGTGATCGATCCGTACACCGAAACACCGCGCTCGATCGACTCGACCGTGACCTCTCCAGTGACAGGCAGGTCGGTGGTACGAGACGACAACACCGTTTGTGGGGCCAGAACAACATGAACCGGTTCGACCTGACGTTGCCCGAGACGCTTGCGGAGGTCGGCGACGTTGACGATAAGCCGGGGCGGTTTAGTGGTCACTTCGGTGCCATCGGACCCGGCTGTTGCGCTCGCTTCGAGCGCCGGCTCGGTGTCGGGTGATCTGTTGTCGCTTGGTTCGCCGCCTTTGGGCACTTGGTTCAGTTCTCCTCGCCGATTCGTTCGTAATATCGGTCGTCGTCGTCTTCGGTGAGGTCAATCGCTTCGCGATCCAGATCGCCGTTTCTTCGACCTGAACTGGAACCATTCGAGCGAAGGATTTCTTCCGTGGTCATCTTGGCCGTACCCATCAGCCGTTCCCGACCCTTCCGCACCGTCGTGGACGTGCGGTCGAGGATCTGTTCGAAACTGGCCAATCGCTGATCGCAGTAGTCCTCTACCTGGCGTTTCAGGGTATTCGCTTCTTCCTTGGCTTCGGCCACAATCTGACGGGCCCGTTGCTCAGCCGCCTTGACGATCTGCTGGCGCTCAACCATTCGTCCGACCTGAGCTCGGCCTTCCTCGATGAGGTCCTGGTGTTCCTGCCGAGCCTTGGCCACGAAGTCGTCGCGTTCCTTTAGAAGCCACCGGGCGGCCCGCAGTTCTTCAGGCAACCGTCCCTGAGCCTGCTCCAGAAGGTGTAGCAGCTCGTCGCGGTTGACCTTCACCGTGTTCGACATCGGCAAAGGACGGGCCTCGGCCAGGATTTCTATGGCTTCCTCCAGGAGATCCTCGACTTCGGGGACCGCATAGGGGTTGGGCAGGTCGTCGTGGTCGCGGCGCTCGTAGGCGTCAGACGACTCTTCGTCGTAGTACTCGTCATCAAATCGATCGTCAGTCATCTTGGTCACCCGGTGTACGGACGCCTGAATTGGCGGCATCGTGGCTAGTGGCTAGGCGGTTCAAGACCGCGGGCGGAACAACGGCATGCACGTCTCCGCCCCGCGTCGCGATCTCCCTGACGTACCGAGAAGAGATTAACGCACTGGAACCGATTCCGGGCAGAAAAACCGTTGGGAGTCCGCCGCTGCTTTGAAAATTCATGTTGGCCTGAAGCATCTCGGTGTCGAGATCGGAGGCGCTGCGAATCCCTTTAACCAGGCAATCAGCGCCTTCCTCGGCAGCGGCGACGGTTACCAGGCCGGTAAAGGTGGTGACCCTGACGTTGGGTAATCCGAGTGGAGCCAGGCTTTCCTGTAACAAATCGACCCGTTCGGGACCGCTGAACATTCCAGTGGATTTACCCGGGTTGCAGCCAACGGCGACCACAACCTCGTCAAACAATGGCGAAGCGGCGGCAATGATGGCCAAATGCCCGTTGTGCACGGGGTCAAAGGAGCCGGGGTAGAGCGCCACTGCCATACCTCCACGGTAGTTTCTGGACGGTGACGAACCGGTCATTTGTGACAAGAGTTTGTGGCCGGCGTCAACGACTGGGTCGGAAACGCTGCCGGGCAATCAAGATGTGGGAACGCCCATAGGTCCGTCGCCGCACCTCTTCCCACCGTTCCACCAGCCTGATTGGTGATTCGGCATGCCCGACAAGCACGTTGGCGTCGATCACGTCCAGCAGCTCCGGCCAGGGGTTGTCGGCGTACGGAGGGTCGCAGAATGCGAGATCCATACGATCCAGGCCGGCGGCCGCGGAGGTCGCCGATGCCACCAGAACGGTCGCATTGTCGGTGAAACCCAAGAGGTCGATGTTCTCCTGAAGTGTCTTCGCCGCGGTGCGATTGCGCTCCACGAAGGTGACGTGTGTTGCCCCTCGGCTCAGCGATTCAAGCCCGAACGAGCCACTCCCGGCGTACAGGTCCACCACTGTGCAGTCGACTACGCCGCCGCGGGCATCAAGCATGTTGAAGATGGCTTCTTTCGCCCGGTCGGTTATCGGGCGGGTGCTGTCGCCCGGCGGTGCCTTTAGTTTTCGACCTCGAGCGGATCCTCCGATAACTCGCACGTTCAACACAGTAGCGTGATCGACCAGTACCGTGGTCTCGGTGATTCTTCCTTATGATCAGATCACGTGCGTCGATTGCGGAGGCGACTGTTTTCCGCTTGGCTGGGTACCTGGTGACGGACCGGTGGAAGAGGGAACAGTGATTCCGTACCGCTGCCGCGATTGCCTTGACCGGTGGGATGTGGTGATGGAATCGGACGACGCCGTGTGACCGCGAGTCGGCGGCTATCCGTCGCCGACTCGGCCTTCCTCCGCCACGGGGCCGGGCTCGACGAGCCGTCGAGGCCTCGCAACCAAGGCGCTGGCGACCGCCAGAACGGCGAGGGCGGCCATGCCCGCTCCGGCCATGCGTAGGTACCCGACAGATTCCGACTTGGCAACGGCGTTACTGATCAACGCCACATCTCCGGCCGCCCGGTCGAGGTCACCGGCAGTGAACGAGGATCGAGCTTGTTGTCTCGTGTCGGCGAGGTCGAACCCAAGCATCCCAATCCGCTGAATCAATGACCGATCGGACACCTCGGTCTCAGCGGCGACGATGCCATCGGTTGCTTTCTGCAACCGGTCGGCTAGCGCTTCCACATCGGCCACCGTGGCTGCGGCGGATAGGAGTTGGCCGGAGTTGACTGGAAGATCGAGCTCGTGAAGACCGAGTTCTTGTTTCATCTGTTCGGCGCGGGAATGAAACTGCTCGGCGGCATCCATGGCCACGTCGGCTTCGGCAAAGGCCCACTCTCGAATCGGTTGACGAACGGCGAGCGGCATCGGCCACTCGCTCCTTGCCAGCTCGTGATACCTCGCACGAGCGTCGGAGCGCTGGTCGAATCGGTCGGAGGTGTGGCCCTCAACCCAGTCGGCGTAGAGCCGATCCAACGACGTGTCGGTCGGCGTGCCGGCAGCCATGTCGGCCGCCAGATCTAGAAATTCGGTCCAGCGAAGGCGATCTGGATTTGGCTGGGCCAGTGGTTTCGGGTTCAGGAACTGGTTGATTGTTGGTCCGGCCGGTGCCGATGGGGCAGCCGAATCCGCGTAGGGTCGATTCCCAGCAAGGATCGAGGCCGTGAGTCCGGTGAAGGCTTCGGTTCCCAGTGCCTGTCGGGTCTGATGGACAACCGACCACGAATCGGGGTAGGCCCAGTCGCCACCGATGGGATCAGGATCCGAAGTGTCTACGCCGGTGTTTGTGTCTGTCGGCTCGTCGTCAAAGTTCTGGGCGCCCTTGTCATCCACAGTCCATTCTTTAAGCGGCCTCCGTGGATCCCCGGATTCGGGGCTGACGGCGTCGGCACCATGGACCGCGATCTGGGCGAACTCCTCGGCCAATCCTTCGATCAACCATCGATCGTCGAAGGTCTCGTAGTTGAACCACAGGTGGGCGAGTTCGTGCACGACCAGCGTCTCGTCGACCAGCGGGCCGATGGTGATCGTGTTGCGATCGACTGTGTACCAGCCGCTGTAGGAGGTACCCAGCGTGCGTGCCGACTGCTCGATCACCAAAGGCTGATCGGCTGCCGTGCCCCACGGGTCACCGAGGAGTTCGATCAGAATGGGAAGGCCGTGGGAGACCTGGCTGACGATGTGGTCCCGCCATTCAAGGTCGTCGGGCCAATGGCGGACCACTATCTCCCGACCGCCGATGTCGACGATGGTCTGGTTGAGGGATGCGATGTTGTCAAGCACGACGAAGTCGGCGACAGGGGTACTGCCATTTGTGGTCCAGGTCGAAACGCCGGCCGCCGGCGGTCGGGAAGTCCAAGTGGATGTTTGCCCGCCGCCGAGGACGAAGCCGTCGGGTGCGGTCAGCGTGGCCGACCAACGATCGATACTGGAGTCGGTGGTGAAGAGCCACGCCGCAGCCGACTGGTTGACCACAACGAGGTCGAGCGGCCTCTCGTTGTTGACGGCGATCCGGTGATTGTCGGGAAGCGAATAGGTGATGGTGAACTGATGTTTCCGGCCGGCGAACACCCGCCGTCCAAGCTGCACATTGGCTACGAGCCGCGTGTCCGATGGGTTGAGCTCGACACTCAACGGCCCACGGCTATCGACGGCGACGACATCGACTGCGGTCGACGGCAGCACCATCGGCCAGTTGACGAGGGCGAGGTGTACCTCTCGGCCGTTATTGACAACCGTGCTTTTCTGCAGGATCAGCTCAACGTCTACCGAGACATCGATCTTCGCTTCGTCTTGGTTGACGGTGAACGAATATGCCGCCTCGGTGTCGACGTCGTCGGAGCTGACGTCTACATGAGCGCTGGGCGCGAAGAACCCCAACGCCGTTACCGCCAACATCAGATGCGCAATCAAAACCGAAAAGATCACAGTCCCCGTTCGTGCCTTCCCTGCTCATAAACCTGGGCTCGTGAACCGAGAGACACGTCGGTTCGGAGCTCTTTAGCTCTTGAGCAGGAACTCGGCGTCGCCCTGATCGAGGAACAAGTGCAGCTCTTGTGCCAGCTGCGGGTGGGCTTCAAGACCCGGATCGGCGTCGACGATGTCGATCGCCGCCTTCCTGGCCTGGGCAACCACCTCTCTATCCCTCCTAAGTGACGCCAGTTTTAGATCGTTCCTTCCTTTCTGGCGTTCTCCCATGATGGTTCCTTCGCCCCGGAGGTCGAGATCAACTTCGGCTAACTCAAAGCCGTCGGTCGAGTCGACCAGGGCTTGCAGTCGCGCTTCACCATCTTCGGTTGTCGCCTCACCCACCAACCAGCAGGTGGACTCGTGCTGTCCCCGACCGACTCGGCCTCGTAGCTGGTGGAGCTGGGCGATACCGAAGCGGTCTGCGTCCAGAATAATCATGACTGTGGCGTTTGGTACGTCGACCCCCACCTCGATCACGGTTGTGGCCACCAACACCTGAAGATGTCCTGATCTGAACAGTTCCATGGTCTGGTCTTTGTCGGCCGGAGTGAGCCGCCCGTGAAGAAGGCCGAGGCGGTAGTCGTTCAGCTCCACCGCTTGCAGCCGGTCGAAAATGAGCTCGGCCGAGGCCACGTCGAGCTTTTCGGATTCGTCGATCAATGGCGTGACGACGTATACCTGCCGGCCTTGGTCGAGTTGTTGCCGCACTTCCTCCCACATCGTCTGAAGATCGCCGGCGGCGTCAAGCAGCTCTGGTGGTTGTTCGAGGTTTCCAGGGGCGGCGACCCATCTGGTTACGATCGGGGTTCGGCCCGGCGGCAGCTCGTCCAGGACCGATACGTCCAGATCGCCGTAAACCGTCATGGCCGCCGTGCGTGGAATCGGCGTGGCCGTCATGACCAACGTGTCAGGCGAGGCGTCTTCGTAGTTTCGATCGCGCAGCGCTGCTCGCTGCTCCACTCCGAACCGGTGTTGCTCGTCGACCACCACAACCCCTAGCGATGAGAACATCACGTTGTCTTGGATGAGGGCATGCGTGCCGACGGCGATATCGACCTCACCGCTGATCAGTTGGCTCAGGATGCGCTTGCGTTCCGAGGCTGTGACCCGGTTGCTCAGCAGCTCGACTTTGAGTGGACGGTCGGCAAACAGCGAGTTGGTATCCTCGACCGTCAGACCTTCGAGCAGCCGGCGAATCCCCGCAAAGTGCTGTTCGGCCAGCACCTCGGTGGGAGCCATGAGAGCGGCTTGATGCCCACCGTCGACAGCGGCCAGCATCGCCGCGACGGCCACCAGAGTCTTTCCGGCGCCAACGTCGCCCTGCAGCAATCGATGCATCGGAATCGGCTTGGCAAGGTCGGCGAGGATCTCATCGATGGTTCGGCGCTGAGCGTTGGTGAGTTCAAACGGCAGGCGGTCGGTGAACCCGGTGAGGAGCGGCCCATGGATGGTGTGGGCGACCCCAATCTCGGTGCGTTCGATGGCCCGCTTTCGAAGGACCAGCGCAAGTTGTAGCCTGAACAGCTCGTCGAAGACCAACCGCTTGCGGGCCTCAGTGATTTCAGCGAAGCTCTCGGGCTGGTGGATGCCCTGGAACGCGGCTTCCCTGGTGATGAAATCGTGTTCGTCGAGCAGGTATTCGGGAAGCGGGTCGAGGAGGCCTCGCCCGGTTGGCGGCACGGTACGCCTGAGGATTTCGGCCACCCATTCGGCGACGTCCCAGGACTGCAGACCAGACTTCTCCGACTGCGGATAGACGGGGATGATTCTGCCGGTCTTGTCACCAACCAAGTCGACCACCGGGTTGGTCATCTGCCGCTGGCCCCTGAACATGTCGACCTTGCCAAAGATCACGGCCTGACGACCAGCGCTCAGCTGCCGCTCCCGCCACGCCTGGTTGAAGAAGGTGAGCTTGAGACTGCCGCTGTCGTCGGACACGGTGACGGTAACCATGACCTTGCCACCTCGCACCCGCCGGCTCTGTGACCGGTTGACCGTGACCAACACGCTTGCCTCCTCACCTTCGAAGAGATCGGCGATGCGGGCCTCCTTGGTGCGGTCGAGGTAGCGGCGAGGGTAGAAGGTGAGCAGGTCGAGCAGATTGAAGATCTCGTTCTTGGCCAACGATTTCGACTTTTTCGGGCCGACTCCGTTGAGAGCATCGACGCTCAGCTCAGCGAGACGGCCAAGATCTACACGACCATCGGTTTCGCTGGAGGTTGACGCCTCGGAACCACTCACGGCCTCAAATGTATCGGCGCCCTCGGACGCCCTGCCGTCAATCATCGCCGCCAGACCGATCATGGCGGCACCCGCCGACCAGCTTTATCGGCCCGACTCAGGCGATCGGGCATTTCCGATCCGAAGAACAGGCGATCAGGGTCGTAGATATCTAGCTTGCGAGTGTCGCCGCAGAGCTTCACCTGCCATCCACCCTCGTGCACCGCATGGTGATGCTGATTGCAGAGCGGAATCAGATTGCACAAATCGGTCGGACCGCCGTGTTCCCACTCGTGGATGTGGTGCGCCTGACACCAGGCCAAGGGCCGTTCACAGTCTTTCCAAGCGCACGAGCGATAGGTGGCACGAAGCGCCTGCCATTGGGCATCGGTTGCAGTGCGCCTCTTTCGTCCGACATCGATCGGAATACGGTTTTGATCGAGCGCAACGCGCTGAAGGACGGCATCACACGCCAGTCTGGCAATTGATTCCGGAGGTAGCGGCGAACCGGCAGCCGTCTCCCGCACCGATTCATCGTGCGCTCCGCATCGCAGCGTTTGATGATCAACCACGACATTGATGTGGGGTAAGCCAAGGGAGCCTTGCGCCTTCCCGGTCAACAGCTGGAAAGCCGCCTCGGCCGCCAGGTTTGGCGACTTCTTGACGCCTCCCTCGTTCGCAAGCCGGGTGACCTGGGCTTCGATGGCATTGACGATGGCCTCGTAGCGCTCAGGGTCGAACTCGGCGGCGATCCGACCCGTTTCGGTTCGACGATCCATCCAGTGTTTCCAGGACGAGCGACGCTGCTTTTCTTTGGTGTCGGCCAGTCCATGGTCACCCTTGATCCGATCTACCTCCTGGCGAACCCGCCGAGCGAACGAATCAGCCGACAGCGACTCTGCAGCATCGATGATTTCTTCGATGTTGAGTGACTGCTGCTCTTCATCTGTCAGGCCCTTGGCCGCCTGAGCAATGGCGTTTACTTGGGCGGCGCCGATCCGCCCCTCTTTGACCGCGTCGCCTACCTTGTCCATCTTGGCCGCCGTCTTCGAGCGATCGGCTTCACGACGGGCCTTGGCGCCACGCACTCGGGACCCGTCGCCCATCATCGTGGCCTGCGGCCCGCGGCCTCGTCCGTGCGCCTCCTGCTCGGCGGCAACAATGCCAACCTCGATCAGCAACACGTCAAGGGCCTCCTGACCGTCACGTATACCTTCGGTTAGTTCGCGCAGCTCAGTGGGCCCGCAGCGGGCAACCTTCACCCCCATCGTCAGCGAACGCAAATCACGGAACGCCTCGACGGCATCGGCCACCGAGACCGAACCGGAGAACACGAATCCACTCCTGCTCACAACGCACCGCCACAATTGTCAACCGATGAGAGTCACCCGAGGGTGAGAGGGGCGGCCGATCACCGCCATTATTCACAGTATCTGAGCCGCGAGCAAAACCAAACATTTGTTCGACTTCTGGCAGAACTGGCCTTGGACTGGTCCCGATGGCGCGACTACTGCGAATAGTCTGGCCTGGTGACGGGACACCCGAATCAAGGTCATCTTGTGCTGTGGCGCACCGGTCTGCTCGTCGCAATACTTCAACTAATCGGCGGATGTTCCGGCGACCAGTTCGAAGGGCCCTACGATCTCCGGGATCTCCTTTACCCAAGCGGACCGGCGCTGATCCGAAACTTCGCCCTGATCGAAGCGGAGACGGGCCGCTGTATGGAAGAGCAAGCGTTGGAGTACAGACAGCGAGAACTCTCCGACGAATCAGCTCGGGTCAAGTTCTGGCCCCGGCTGGGAACGTTGGATCTGGTCGAGGCCGAGGAGTCGGGCTTCTTCGCCACGCCGATCTCAACGCCGACGATCGATCCGAATGCGGAACTCCTCGAAGACATGTCCGAGGACGAGATCCGGATCATCATCGAGGCCAGGATGGAATGTTCCGTTCGGGCGAAGGAGGTTGTGAACGGAGCGTATCAGGACGAGATCGCGCCGCTGAGGGCGGAGTATCAAGCCCACGTGAAACGATTCGAGGCCGAACCTGACGTGCTTGCGCTCAATGCCAAATGGTCGGAGTGTATGGGCGCCAGTGGTCTGCTGAGTAGTACCTTCGAAACCTTTCCCGAATTCACTCAGCGATACGCGGAAGACTACGGGTTCTCGGCCTACGCCGAGGACCGTCGCCAGGCGGCCATGGAGGCGGCCAAATGCGCTGAGCCGCTTCAAGAGGACTACAACCTCCTCTGGCTGGAGTATCAACTGACGCTCGAAGGGTTCGATGACATTCCTCAAATACCGACCTGAAACAGAACCAGCGACCAAGTCGCCGCATCCTGGCGTGCTACGGTCGTCGACTCGAACAACACGAGGAGGGTGATGTCGGAAACAATCCGAGTGAAGGCGATCTGCGTGTTCACGTATGAGAGTCGGATGTTGGCCGTCGATGGCTACGACCCGGGGCGAGAACTCCGATTCTGGGTACCGGTTGGTGGCGGCGTAGAGCTAGGCGAGACCAGCGAAGAAGCGGTGATCCGCGAAATCAGGGAAGAGATCGGCGCCGAGGTCACTGACCTCCACCACCTTGGCACGCTGGAGAACATCTTCACGTTTGAAGGTGAGCTCGGGCACGAAATCGTCTTCGTCTACGACGCCCACCTGATCGACGAGGCACTCTACGATCAAGAGGTCATACCCGGAATCGAGAACGGCAAAGACATCACCGCACATTGGATAGATCCGACCAATCTGCAAGGCCGTCCGCTCTTCCCGGCCGGGCTCCCCGACCTGCTGGCCTGACAAACTTCTGGCCAAACAAACCAGGCAAACGGACTACCAGGCCGCCAAGGCCGTGACGAGCTGATCCAGTTCGGCCTCCGTGTTGTAGTAGTGCGGGCTCACACGGATGATGGCGTCCAGGTCCCGTTCGGCAAGATCGTGGAAGGAGGCGCCACGACCGGGGGCCGCCGTATGAATCTGTTCGGCCCGAAGGCGTTTCACGGCCTCGACAGCATCGGTGCCGTCAACCGTGATCGAGATGATTCCTGTGGCCGCTTCGGGTCCGTCATGAACCAAGACACCGGGGAGCTCCGCCAGTCGCTCACGGCCGTAGGCAGCGAGTTTGGCGATACGGGCGGAGATGTTGTCGGGACCGATGTCCAACGCGTAATCAACCGCCTCCCCCAGACCCCGCAAGGCCGCCCACGGCCGCTCACCAAACGTGTACCGAGCGGCGCCGCCGACCGCGGCGTAGGCGTATTCATCACTCCAGAGGCCGGCTGCCCCGTCCACGAAAACGGGAGGAAGCAGTCGATCTTCGAGACCGGCCCGGGCGTAGAGAAACCCGGTTCCCCTTGGCCCCCGCAGCCACTTACGACCGGTGGCGGTGTAGAAATCGCAGCCAAGAGCACGGACATCGGTCGGGATCTGGCCGACGGCCTGTGTGCCGTCGACGATGACCATGGGGTCGCCGGCACCGCGGATGATATCGATCGCCTCCCGAATCGGATTGATCACGCCTCGGGTCATCGGCACCTCGGTCAGGCACGCCAGCTTCACTCGTTCGTCGACAAGGCCACTCAGTGCCTCAAGATCCACCCGACCGGCGGAATCGTTGGGCACCACAACCAGCTCCACTCCCCTGGCAGCAGCCTGAAACAAACCGGCGGCGGCAGCTACGAACTCCGCCCGCCCTAGGACTACACGATCACCCTTGTGTAGTGGCACGGCGCTGAACGCTCGCCACCAGGACTCCGAGGAGCTTGTGGTCAGTGCGACCTCATCGACATCACACGCAATGAGAGCGGCAATCGACTTCGAAACGCCGACCATCTCATCGTGACGCCGATCGAACGTTTCGTAGCCCCCGTTGTTGGCCTCCTCGGAAAACCAGGAGATCACGGCCTGCTTGACCGGTGCCACGATCAACGACGCTCCGGCGTTGTTGAGGTGGGCCGCACTCGCCGCTCCAGGCGTTTGGATCCGCAGGCGTTCAACATCACTCTCGCTCAAACCAGTCACGGTCTGGAAACTAGCCTTATTGGCGCGGGCCTAGCACGCTATTTGAGTTGTCTATTGAGCGACGAGTTCCTCAACGCCTTGCTGAAGGTTTCCGTAGGCCCCGACGCGAGTCGAGCCGTCATCGTCGATGTAAAGGTACGAGCGATGCATGCCGCCGAACTGGTCCCAAATCGAGCGATCGTAGTCGGGGACGTGCACTAGGCTGCCCGAGTTTGTAGCAGCGACAAAGGCGTTGACGGCCGCCGGGTCATCGGTGGCTCCGGGCATGCCAATGATTCGGACCTGATCCCCGAACCGTTCCTGAACCGCCACGACCGTGCCGGCTTCTCTACTTCAATATGGTCACCACGGGGCCCAGAACCACAAAACCACGTCTTGGCCTTGGAGCGACGCCAGATCAATTGTGTTGCCATCGAGCGTCTCGAATTCGCCCGTGAGCACCGGCCCCTCTGGAGCGCCAGCGAATTCTGCTTCCTCCTGGACGCCACACGCGGCCGCGACAAGCGAAAGGAGCACCACAACGGAGACCGACCAGGTCGCCCGACGGCGTCGGGCGATCGAACGTTCAACACGGGACCTATCAGACACTGCCAAGCTAAACCGGGCCGGCCGACTCCGCATTCCCATCGTTCTCAGCAGGATCAGTGGCCCGCCGGCTCCAGAGGGTCGAGGTGCAGAACGGCCAGCTCATTGATTGAGAAGGCCTTATAGCCATGAGCACGAGACGCCCCCACGGGCTCGGTCGGCCGAGGCCGAACGCCTCCCTTGCGAGAATCGCATCCACGCCGACGATCGCGAAGCGCTGACCGCGGATCTGCACTGCACCAGGATTGGCCCGCAGATTGCGATACCAAATCCGACCTGGTCCCGTACGTTAGCGCGACGACATAGACCTCACTTCCGTCATCGCCGACCGTCAAACGGATCAGCAGCAACGGCACGACGTATCGAGCTCCGGATACTCGGCCAACGTGATGGACCCGGGCGACGGCAGGCAATCGCAGGAGAATCGGCGACAGCCATCGGTTCCGTACTCGGCTTCGTAGAGCCCACCGTCGTGACAGCGACACACCAAGACTGTAGGCGCCACCGACAAGTTCTTAGGAGGTGGCACCCCTCCACCTAGGGTGCCACCTCCAGTGCCCGCCTTCCCCCGAGTTCTACTCGGCTGCCGCATTCGCCACGGGTCCGCTGAGAGCCACCAAACCACACAGCCGGGCTGAAATCCATAGCCCTGGGAACCTCCACCGGCCCCGATGATTCCGATGACCCGGCCGTCCATATGTGAACTTGTGGGGATCGGCGACCGTCACCGACAACAAACCGAACTCGGACCGGATTGCCGTCACCGGTGCACGCCTCTCCCCTAGTCTTTGCCCCAACGGATGCGAGCTGAGGGAGAAAGAACCGGTGAGCGAAGAGTCGGTCAAGGAAACATTCGCCGGCGACAAGAAGTCGGGTCAGTCGATTCTCGGTCCGGCCGAGCGCCGACTCATCGATTGGGCCATTCCCAAGATCCCAAAGCCCATCCTCAGCCACCATCTCACCATGCTCACCCTCCTGTGGTCGATGCTGATGGTCCTGTTCGGCTGGTTGGCTCAGGAGCCGCAGAACCGGGGGTGGCTGCACGCCATGTCGTTCCTCGTGCTCCTGCAGTGGCTCACCGATTCACTCGACGGGTCGTTGGGCAAATACCGCAAACAGGGTTTGGTCAAATGGGGATTCTTCATGGACCACCTTCTCGACCTGCTGTTCGCCGGCAGCCTGGTGATTGCTTATTCCTTCATGGTCGAGGTCTGGTGGCTGCGCCTCTGTTTCATGGTTCTGCTGCTCGTCACCTGCGCCACCATGGCGGTGTCGTTTCTGTCGTTCGCCGCCACCAATCGTTTCCAGATCGCCTACTACGGCGTCGGTCCGACTGAAATTCGCATTGCCTACATCGCGCTTAACACACTGGTCTGGTGGGTGGGCACGGAAGTCTTCAGCTGGGGTGTACCGGTGGTGCTCGTTCTCAACCTCGTCGCATTCGTGATTCTTGCCGCCCAGACCAGTAAGCAGCTCTGGAAGATCGACTACGAAACCAACGTCGACAACGCTCCCCGACCCTGAATGTGACCGACGCAATAGTGCGATCGACTCACGCGATCAACACCATCGAACGGATCCTTCAGTCCGATACCACCGATTAGTGATGGTGATAGTTGGGCACGGGGCTTCTCGCGGCGACACGCCACACATTACTGTCTAAAGATCGGATCAGGACCGTCAGCTTCTGCCCTGCGTGGTTATCCTCGTAGGGCGTCCGTTCGCTAGACGGATCCCAGCAAGCCAATCCGGAGGACAAGTTCAGTGCAAGGCGTCGTCAAGTCGTATGATCCCGCAACCCGAGATGGGGTCATCATCACCGACACGGCCGATATGGCCGAATATGAGATGGCGGCCAACGCAATGGAAAACTCCGTCTTCCGGATGCTTCGGCCGGGCCAGCGGGTCGTCTTCGACCTCGACGACTCGTCCAAAGCCACGGCGCTCCGCTTGGGATCCGAAGTCGACATGGGCACGCCTGAATGGTCTGAACCGGCATCTGAAGCAGATCAAGGTTAGAACAGCGGCGTCAGTGTAGGCAGCCTCACATATCAGGCTCGCTCGGCGTCCGGATCATCCGGACATCGCCCTAGCGGAACACTCGCGTCACTTACCTTCAAACAACGGAGTTCGAGGTAATGACACTAGCGATAGCACCGACGACGAATACCCGGCTGATGGCGTGGGTAAGCGACTGGGCAGAGATCCTACAGCCCGACGACATCTACTGGTGCGACGGTTCCGCCGAGGAATACGACCGCCTGGCCGCGCTGCTCGTCGAGTCGGGCACGTTCGAAAAGCTCAACGAGGCCAAGCGCCCCAACAGCTACTTGGCTTTGTCCGATCCCGCCGACGTGGCCCGGGTGGAAGAGCGCACCTTCATCTGCTCCGAGCGTGAAGAAGACGCCGGACCAAACAACAACTGGCGCCATCCCGACGAGATGAAGGTCGAGATGAAGCAGCTGTTCACCGGTGCCATGCGAGGCCGCACCATGTACGTGGTGCCGTTCTCGATGGGTCCGCTCGGCTCACCTATCGCTCACATCGGCGTGCAACTCACCGACTCGGCCTACGTGGCGGTTTCGATGCGGACCATGACCCGCATGGGCACAGGAGCACTTGAGGTGCTGGACGATGGCGATTGGGTTCCATGTGTGCACTCGGTTGGCTATCCCTTGATCGATGGTCGTACCGAGGTTCCGTGGCCCTGTGACGGTGAGAACAAGTACATCGTTCACTTCCCGGAGTCGAAACAAATCTGGAGTTACGGATCCGGATATGGAGGCAACGCCCTGCTCGGCAAGAAGTGTTTCGCCCTGCGCATCGCTTCGACCATGGCCCGAGACGACGGTTGGTTGGCCGAACACATGCTGATCATCGGCGTCACCCCACCCAACGGCGAACGCAAGTACGTGGCCGCAGCGTTCCCATCGGCCTGCGGCAAAACCAATATGGCCATGTTGATCCCCACGTTGCCGGGGTGGAAGGTCGAAACCATCGGCGACGACATCGCCTGGATGAAGTTCGGCGACGACGGCCAACTTTACGCAATCAACCCCGAAGCCGGCTTCTTCGGCGTCGCCCCGGGCACATCCGACGAAACCAATCCGAACGCCATGGCCACTCTGCACAGCAACTGTGTCTATACCAATGTGGCCAAGACCGAAGACGGCGACGTGTGGTGGGAGGACATGACCGACACTCCCCCGGCTCGTCTCACCGACTGGAAGGGGCAGACGTGGACGCCGGAGTCGGAGACCCCGGCTGCTCACCCCAACGCTCGTTTTACCGCGCCGGCCGGACAGTGCCCGTCGATCGCCCCCGAATGGGAAGACCCGAAAGGTGTCCCGATCTCAGCCATCCTGTTTGGCGGCCGCCGAGCCACCAACGTCCCCCTCATCACCGAGGCCAAGGACTGGAACCACGGCGTCTTCCTCGGCTCGATTATGAGTTCGGAGAAAACCGCGGCCGCCGCCGGAGCCGTCGGTCATGTGCGCTTCGATCCGTTCGCCATGCTGCCCTTCTGCGGCTACAACATGGCCGACTACTTCCAGCACTGGCTGGAGATCGGTTCGGCCACCACAGCCGAGAAGCTACCGAAGCTCTTCTGGGTCAACTGGTTCCGCCGCGATGAGGACGGCAAGTTCATGTGGCCCGGCTTCGGTGAGAATTCCCGAATCCTTAAGTTCGTGCTTGAGCGGGTCGCCGGTGAAGGCGACATGGTTGAAACCGCCATCGGCAATGTGCCGGCTCCGGGAGCGATCGATATCGACGGTCTCGGTATCGATGCCGAAACCATGGCCAAGCTCCTTGAGGTCGACAACAATTCCTGGCAACAGGAAATCGACTTGATCCGTGAGCACTTCAAGCAGTTCGGCGACAAGTTGCCCGCTGAACTCAATGCCCAGCTCGCGGCGCTGGAAAGTCGGTTGGCTGCCTAGCCGCCAACGATCCCCCGGGGCTTCGACCCCGATCCACTACCTGAATCTGCGATGAAGGCGCCCGGCCCGGAGTCGGGTGCCTTCGCGTGTCGGCTCAGGCTGGCCAAACGTCGGAGACCGGAGCCGACTGACGGATCCGATTCTGCAGAAATTCCTGTTCGCTCTGGTCGAGCATCGTCGGGTAGCCGAAGTGCCAGCCCTGAAACGTATTGACGCCAAGGGCTCGCATCGTGGTCAGCTCGTCGAGCGTTTCCACACCCTCGGCGATGATCTCGATCTGAAGTTCACCGGCGAATCGGGTGAGCCCCCGGATCACTTCGGAAAGTGGGCCGCTGGCCGACCGCACCACCGCCCCATCGAACTTCAGATGTGAGATCGGCAGGCTGTGGAGCCGCTCCCAACTCGAATAGCCGGCACCGAAGTCATCGATGGCGAGTTTGGTGCCCAGCGTTCGCAACCGACGGGCGGTCTCCTCCCATCGTCGGTCCTTCTCGAGGTCTTTGGCCTCGGTGATCTCGATCATCAGCCGCTCCGGAGGGAGCCGGTGTTGATCGAGCAGGGCGTCGACCCGGTCGACGAGGTCGAGTGACAACAGGTCGGCCACCGTCATGTTGACCGAGACGTAGGGGGCGTTCGGCAAATGGTTGAAACGGGCGGCGAAGGCCATCGATTTTTGCAACATGAGGTCGCTGACCCTGGGCATCAGCCCGTTCTCAGCCGCCATGGCCAGAAACTCCGCCGGCCCCCGACGCTGTCCGTCTTCGTGAATCCAACGGGCCAGAATCTCGAATCCCACGACTTCGTCGCCGGAAACGATCACCTGGGCGTCGGCATCGAGCCGGCTCTCGTCGAATCCCGTGGCCACCGACCTGAATACGGTCATCGACCGCTCAAACTGCGACCGCAGATCACCACCGAAGCGGGCCATGCCGTCGCCACTGTTCTTGGCTGCCTGCAACGCATACCCGGCTTCGCGTTGGGTCATACTGATCTCGTCACTGTCCTGCCCCTCACTCACCCCGGCTGATACCGCCAACTGCAGCGTGCGCTGATTCCCGAAGTGGTCGATCGTGTAGTTCACCGGCTCCAGCAACGACGGTGGCACGACTTGCCGACCAGGGGCGATGGCCACAAATTCGTCACCGCCGTGACGGCCGAGGGTCCAGGTCGGAGGCAAACGATCGCGAAGTCGAAGGGCCAGCACCTTGAGCGCCTGGTCGCCGGCTTCATAGCCGAACGTATCGTTGATCGACTTGAACCGGTTCACGTCGACGACCAGAACCGAGTGGGCTTCCCCGTGCAGTTGCTGACGGGCATCGGCCAGGCCGCGCCTGTTGAGTAGGCCGGTCAGTTCGTCGTGAGTCGCTGCCTGCTCCACGAGGTTCATGTCTCGCTCAAGGCGATCCTTTAGCCTGCGGGCGGTGTCGGCATTTGCCGTGGTCGCCACCAACAACGCGGCGAAGCCCACGGCCACCAACGGATGAATGGCAATCCATATCGAAACCGCCGACACGGTGCCGGTGATCGCAATGCCAACCCGCCACTCCGGAAGGTCGGCAACCGGGAGCGCAGTTTGTTGAAACGATGCCTGCGCCAGCACACAGGCGATGGCAATCCACATGTGGTTCGACGGCTGGCCCGACCACACCAGCACGCTGATCGGCAGAAAAGCCATCACAATGCCGATGAGGATGCCCCACACCTGATCGATCCAGCGGTTGTCCCATCGCAACAGCAGCAGCGATGCCACCACCGAAACCGAGCCGTAGGCAACAGCCCACCCCAGTGCCGCCGACTGAGGAGCCCACTGACTGATTAGGTACGGGACTACGCCAAGGGCGACGATCTCGCCCGAGATCGCCTGCTTGACTCTCGCCTTGCGCGACGATCGAAATTCCTTGGCGAACTCAGGCGCTGCATCATATGCCACCTAAAACACATCGGCACTGATCCGCTCTCATTGATATGCCATCCGATACATCGACAGGCACGAACAAGAGCCCAGGGTCAGGATTCCTTTTCCCATCCCTCGGTCGGGATGGCCCGTCGCCTGTCGATCTCGCTGATGTCGGCTGGCGGATTCGGATACCGCACACTGTTCTCGGTAGGCGGTGGCGGGATCTCACCCTCGATTGGCACGCTTGACAGGTGACGAGGCTGAGGGGCAACCGGAGAGTCGGTCGGAGCCGGGAGCGTACGGACCATGCTCTTGAAGAACTGCGCCGATTGTTTGCCAACGACTCGCACAAAGCTGTAGTTGGCGGTGCCGCCGACTACAGCGCCGACTCCGAAGGGCAATAGTTTGCCGACCGCCAGCACACTTCGACGCGTTCCGTACTTGGTGGCCACTTGGCTGGCCAAGTTGGTGTTGATCCGCCGAAGGGCCTCCAGCGTTAGCGCGTCACCACCAAGAATGCTGGCCGCCTTGTCACTCAACGTGTCGGTGGCGGGGGCCAGCGTGCCGTTGACATCTCTGGCAAGTTGGGTGAACTGTTGGGCCGATTCTTCCCCGAAGGCCAACACGGCGAGCACCCAGGCTCGTCGCTCTTCCGGCGTTGACTCCGTGTGGCCGTTGGCCGCCCCGATCGCCATGATCAGATCGGTGGCCCGCATACCGAACCAAGCCATGTCGGCAGCCAGAGCCGAAGCCGCCGCTGCGGTTCCGATGGCCGGCGCCGCGGCAACTGCTCCGGTGGCGGCACCAACCGCCGTCAACTCTCTCTTGAAACGTTTGATGATCGACTTGACCCGCTCGTCGACGGTGTCGCCATCCGCCTCGGCTGCGATTTCAAGAGCGTTGTCCCAGCGACGATCCACTGCTGTGTCGACCGCCTTGAGCACGATCTTGCCTACGGCGTCCAGCGCTGGACCCGGGGCTTTCTCAAGCGCCTTCCGTTGGAGGTAGTCGGTCGTCTTCGACATGTTTCACGCCCTTTCCGAACTATCAACGATAACGGCGATAGGGCGATTCTCATGGATCACGCAGCCGTCGGACCGCTGCTCAAGCCGGTCAGTTTCCGGCCGGGCCCTCGATCACGCCGCTCAGCACGGCAGCAAGATTCGGGCCGAGAACCTCGCTCAGATAGCCGCCCTCCTGGATAAGAACGGTGGGGAGTCCGAGCGCAGCGATGGCGGAGCCTATGCGTCTGAAGCCGCTTGTCGTAACCGCCAATCCCTGCAGTGGATCGTGCTCCGACGCGTCAAGACCCAGCGCCACGACCATTGCTTGCGGGGCGAAGTTATCAATGGCCCCACGAGCCTGCCGGAGTGCATTCAAGAACGCATCGTCGCCCGATCCTGCCGCCAGCGGAAGGTTGTGATTGAAACCCTCGCCTTCGCCATGACCAACTTGATCGGACTGTCCCCAGAAGAACGGGTAGTAGTCGGTGGGGTCTCGATGAATCGAGATCGTCAGAACATCGGCGCGCTCGTAGAAGATGTCTTGTGTGCCGTTGCCGTGATGCACATCCACATCGAGCACGACCACCCGGTCGACGTGATGGCGCAGCAGCTGGGCGGCGGCAGCGCTGTTGTTGATGAAACAGAATCCGCTGGCCATGTCGGCGAAGGCGTGATGCCCCGGGGGGCGACACAGCCCGTAGGCGAACCGTTCTCCCTCGACAACTGCCTTGGCTGCCGATAGCGCGGTGTTGGCCGAGGCGAGCGCTGCCCGGTAGGTATTCGGGCCGATTGGGCAGGCGGTGTCGCCTTGATGCCACCCGGCCCGGCCAACGATGCC
Organism: Acidimicrobiales bacterium; assembly: GCA_965216355.1. Classification (GTDB taxonomy): domain Bacteria; phylum Actinomycetota; class Acidimicrobiia; order Acidimicrobiales; family SZUA-35; genus JAHELU01. Next base: position 2,423,132 of record CBDCFR010000013.1, on the reverse strand, counting down.
ATCCGGATACCCGGCCGGGCGTCTGGCCGGGTGAATATTGGCCACGACTTCGGATGACTTTGCTCCCGGCATCGCCACCCACTCGTCATGGGCGGTGCGCAGGAAGTCGAGGTAGCGGCGGTCGTGAATCTCGGAGAGAATCTCCAGCCCGAAGTCGTGGGGTTCTGCGGCTTCCACTCCAATCTGATCGAGACCGGCAAGCAGCCGTTGGGCCCGCTCGGGTTGCTCGGCGCTACCGGCCGGAAGCCCTCGGACCAGGAAGAACTGTGGATCGTGTTGAGCCTGAACGGGACTGTAGAACGCTCGCATGATCAGCTCGGGATGAAGACGGCACGCAGCCCTAGTCCCATGATGAACAATCCTCCGAACCCGTAGAGCAGGTATTGCCACTTCATGATCTGCTGGCGGTAGCTGTAGATGAGGGCAACCGACATCAATGAGATGTACCCATAGAACTGGTGGATCCCGGCCACTTCAATTCCGCTCGTGTTGAGATACACAACACCAAGCACTACCTGGGCAAACAGCAGGACTTGGGCCAACGCGGTCGCCGCCCAGAGCGCCCGCCCTCGTAACGTCGCAACCCAGTGCGCGGCCAGAGCCCAGGCTCCGACCAAACCGTTGAGCACAACCACCGTCCAGCCGAGGTATGCGTGAAATGTACCGAGTGACACCGCCCTTAGGCTAACGTCCGCCGACCGGCGCGATGGTGCTATTGGAGTGGTTCGATGGAATAGTGGACGTGATGCGTCATCGCCGTTACTACATCCAGACCCTGTCGACGTCGGGCCGCCCGGTGCCGTCGACCGGCGGCGATCTGATCGTCGCCGCCAAGGACCACACGCCTGATCTCGACTGGGAGCTGATCCATCGTTCGAGCGAACGCTACGTGATCAAACAGGAGCCGTACGACCTGGAGATGACCGGCCCGGAAGGCAACTTCAGTGGACCGGCGATCCTGGTCCGATCCGATGGGCGATCGCACGTGTTTCGAGGTGTCGGCAAACTCGAGGGCTTCTCAACTGAAGACTTCGACTGAACCGGTGCTGTGGCACGCTGGCTGTAGCCTGAAACGGTGTACTCCATCGAATCGACCCGCAGCCAAGTTCGCCCAAGTCCGATCTTCATCGGGCTGGTTGCGCTCACCGTGGTCGGGGGCTGGTTGACCACAACCGACATCTTGCCGTCGGGTATCTCGGTCTTCATCTTCGTGCTGGCAGCATGGATTCTGTCGGTCACGCTCCACGAGTTCGCTCACGCCTTCGTGGCCTGGCGAAGTGGGGATCACAGCATCGAACAACGCGGCTATCTCAACCTCGACCCTCGGAAGTACACCCACCCGGTGTTGTCTATCGCATTACCGATTGTGTTCATCATGCTCGGCGGCCTGCCGTTGCCGGGCGGAGCGGTGTTGATCAACCGAGCGGCACTCAACGACCGCCAAGCCACGCTGGTCGCCCTGGCCGGGCCGTTCACCAACTTCACCTTGGGGGCGCTGTCGCTCCTGGCCGTGTCGCGCGAGATCGTCAACGTCAACAGCCAACCCGTGCTGGCATCGGCGGTGGCCTTTTTCGGATTCATCCAAATCGCCGTATTCGTGCTCAACATGTTGCCCATCCCGGGCCTCGACGGATACGCCGCGATCGAACCATCACTGCCGCAATCCACCCGCGAGCTGATGCGACCGGTGGCCCAATATGCCTTCCTGATCCTGTTGGTGGCGTTCTTCTACGTCGACCCGATCCGTGACGCCTTCTGGCAGGCGATCATCATGATCATCGACGTCTTCGGGGTCGAACACTCCCTTTGGGCCTCGGGCTACCAGTTCTTCGAGTTCTGGCGCAACCTGGCCTAGCCGCAGCGGCGCATCGGGACGTTAGGCCACCGCTCCGGAAGCTCGGAGTTCGCTGATCCGTTCATCGCTGAAGCCAAAGCGGTCCAAGACCTCATCGGTGTGCTGGCCGGCGTGGGCCGCCGGCCCCGCCACCTTGGGTTCCGTGCGGCTGAAGCGTGGCGCAGGGCCGGCCTGAGTCATCCCGGCGTTGTCGATGAACGTGCCCCGGGCGACGTTGTGGGGATGTTGGGGAGCTTCCTCCATGGTCAGCACCGGGGCAAAGCAAACATCGCTGTGCTCCATGATCTCGCACCACTCGTCCCTTGTCTTGGCCTTGAACACGGCGGCGATCTTCTCTTTCATCTCCGGCCAAGCGTCTCGGTTCATCTGGTCGCCGAAGTCGGCGTCGTCCAGCTCGGCCAGTCTCTTCAACTCGGCGTAGAACTGAGGCTCGATCGACCCGATCGAGATGTACTTGCCGTCGGCGCACTCGTAGACGTCATAGAAGTGGGATCCGGTGTCGAGCATGTTGGTTCCTCGCTCCGGTCCCCACATTCCGGCGGCCTTCAGGCCCCAAAGGAAGTTGATGAGTACGGCGGCGCCGTCGACCATTGCGGCGTCAACCACTTGACCTTGGCCCGATCGCTGGGCTTCTAATATGGCGCAAACCATTCCGTAGGCCAGCACCATGCCACCACCACCGAAGTCGCCGATGAGATTGATCGGCGGAGTCGGAGCGCTGCCCTTGCGGCCCATCGGCTCAAGCGCGCCGGCAAGCGCGATGTAGTTGATGTCGTGACCGGCAGCCAACGCGTATGGGCCCTCTTGGCCCCAACCGGTCATTCGGCCGTAGACCAACTTTGGGTTACGTTCGAGGCAAACCTCAGGTCCGAGACCGAGGCGCTCGGTCACTCCTGGTCGGAATCCTTCGATCAAGCCATCGGCCTGTTCGATGATCTGCAGCACCGTTGCAACGCCGTCGGGATTCTTGAGATCGACGCCGATCGACCGACGACCCCGAGCCAGCGCGTCGGGCGGCGGCCTTTCCGGATCACCGCCTCGAACCGCTGCTGACCGATCGATCCGGATGACCTCGGCTCCCATGTCACTGAGCATCATCCCGCAGAACGGACCCGGTCCGATCCCGGCCAGTTCGACGATTGTTATTCCTTCGAGCGGTCCCATGGCCGTCACGATAATTCAGTAGGCCGCTCGCACAACAATCAGCCGGGGATCGCATCTATGGCCGCAGCAGATGAGATGTCAGGAGTGTGCAGCCACATGTTCAGCGACGTGATCGGCCAACACCGGCCAGAAGTCGGCCGGAAGATCATGCCCAAACCCGTCGAGCTCCACGTAGGTGGCATCGGGGATAACATCGGCCGTGTGCCGACCGCCGCTGGGATCGATCAACGTGTCGGCACTTCCATGAATCACCAACGTTGGTACGTTCACCTCAGAGAGAGCGGTGTCGCGACTCCCCGAAGCCATGATGGCCCGAAACTGACGGCCCGTCCCGTCCACGTCGATCCCGTAGTCGAATAGTCGTTCGCCCTTGGCCCGCGTCGCCTCGGGATCCCATGAGGCCGGAGACGCCCAGATCTTCTCGGTTCGCACCCGGTTGTCGAGCCATCCCTCGCGGTCCCGAGGTGCCGGCTTGATGAGGGCCGGGTAGGCGTCGTCGCTGGGTGCCCCAAAGCCCCGTTCTCCCGTGGTCGACATCAACGATGTCATCGTGCGGAGTCGATCTGGATGATCAATGGCCATCTGCTGGACGATCATCCCACCCATCGACATGCCGAAAACGTGAGCGGTATGCCAGCCGGCGGCATCGAGCACGGCAACGCCGTCGGCGGCCATGTCCACCACGGTGTATCCAGGGCGATTTCCGTCTTCCGGCGGCTTTGTACGATCCGACCGGCCGACATCACGGTTGTCGTATCGCAGTACCGAGAAACCACGGTCCACCAGCTCGGATACAAATCCTGGTTCATAGGCCACGAGTGGTGAGCCGAGTCCGTTTACCAGTAGCAGCGGCTCTCCGGGCCCATCGGTCGGATCGGTTAGTGTCCAGTACAGACGCACCGAGTCACCGTCGCCTGGCCCGCCGGCGTGGTTCAGGGCGCTGATGGTGAATCCGGAGGCCGCCGACGGCGCTTCGTCGGGAGGGGGCGGGAGATCGGATGGACCAAGGGATGCTGACACGGCAACACCATACTTTGGCGGTCGGCCTGCGTTCACATCAGCGTCTGCGCCCCGACTGTGCACTCACAACGCACCCGCAAATCTGCATAACAGATCGCGAAACACCGGTCCGGCCCGGTGTTGGCTGTTGTAGCGTCAATGTGAGGCACCATGGCGAAGAAGACCACAACCAAGACCAGAACCAGGAAGAAGGCGGCCGACGACCGGCCGATCTGGACCAGCCGCACCGTGGCGTTCGTAATCCTGTCGCTTGCCGTCCTCGGGCTCGTTTCGGCCCGATTTGGTATCGGCCCCAGCGGCGACGAAGACGTCGACTCGGGCGACGCGGCGGAGCTGGCCGCACCCGCTCTGCAGGCCGCTCCCGCACAGCTCGGACCTTCTGCCGAGCTGACCGACATCGACGGCTGGATCAACTCCGACGCCACCGGCTTGGCGTCTTACAACGGCCAGGTCCGCATCGTGCAGTTCTGGACGTTCGGCTGCTTCAACTGCAAGAACACCCTGCCGCATCTTCAGGACATCTACCGACAGTACCAGCCCGAAGGTCTCGAGATCATCGGTGTCCACGCTCCCGAGTTCGACTATGAGGCCGACCCGAGCAACGTGGCCAAAGCCACGGTTGAGCTCGGGGTCACCTGGCCGGTTGCACTCGACACCGAGAAGACAAACTTCCGCTCGTGGCAGGAATCTCGCCGGTTCTGGCCGCGAACCTACGTGCTGGATCAGAACGGCAACATCCGCTTCGACCACATTGGCGAAGGTGCCTACGACGAGCTCGAAGCCACGGTGGCCTATCTCCTTGAAAATGGGCCCTGAAAACGGACCGTGAAACCGATTTCTGCCGGGCGTCGGGGCTGCGCCATCAGGTAGCCGGTCCGTTCTAAGCTGAAGTCACATGCGTTTGTTCCTGCTCCTGGCCGAAGGGTTCCAGTCGGCTCAGCTCCCTTGCACGCTGGTGCTTCTGGTCACTGGCATCGCCGTCGGCTTCACCGCCCGGGAAACGGCAATCCCGGCCTTGGCGTCATTTTGGATCTCGGTGTTGTTGTTCAGCTGGGCCCGCTTCAGTGACCGAGGCGCCGACTGGCATTACCTGTTCGCTGCTATCGCCCTTCTCATCGCCGTTGTTATTCTGTTCGTGCCGCCGATCCAGCGGCTTGATTGGGTGGCCGTGGTGGCCGGTCTACTGGTGGGCTATGCCGCATCCCAGCTTTGGCTGCCCTGCGTGGGGCCGGAGTTCGGAGAGCTGCTGATGGATCTTCCGCAGTTGGGGCTCTCAGGTCTGATTCTGCTCGGCACGTTCCTGATCGGAACCCTCTCGCCAATCCTGGCCTTCGCCGCCCTTCACCACCTGATTCCCGACTGGGTTCTGGAGAGAGTGGAGCCAATCTGGGCCATCGTCGGAGGCGTGGTGTTGGCCGGTATGGCTCTGGCCACCGCGGTCGGGTACCACACAACCATCATCGGTTGGCTGTTCAACTGGAGTGTGACCTAGCCGGCACGACGGGCCGGGTGCTACCGCTCGGCTGGTCCCGATACCGCATCCAACAGTTCGTACTCGGCTTCGGTGTCGACCCAGTCCTCGAATTGGATGACATGCATCTCCTCGAACTTGCGCCGAAGCCAGCCGTTGTTGGCGTCGAGCAGACCCAACTTCTTGCAGTTGGGCACGATCTTGGCGAAGAGCAGCTGTTGGAACGGGTCTTGATTGCGATCTTCGGGAGTGAATACCTTGATGCCTTCACGAACGTCGATCCCAACCCGCTCCCACACCTCCTGGCGCAGGAAACGATCTCGCATCCTGACAGCCGCGTCGTAGGCGAACTCCTGCCGTTCGAACAGCTCCGCTTCGCTCAAACCGGCGTAGTACTCCTGCAGGCTGAGAACCCCGAAGGCCACGTGACGGGCCTCGTCCGACATCACGTAGCGCAACAGATCGCTGAGCAGCGGATCACGGGTTTCGTTGCGCATGTGTCCGAAGGCGGCCAGTGCAAGACCTTCGATCATCACCTGCATGCCGAGGTAGGTCATGTCCCACCGGTGGTCGTTGATGATGTCGTCGAGCAACGCCTGGAGGTGCACGTTCACCGGGTAGAAGCTGCCGACCTTGGTGTCGAGATACTTGGCGAACACCTCGACGTGGCGGGCCTCATCCATCACCTGAGTGGCGGCGTAGTACTTGGCGTCGATCCAGGGCACGGTCTCGACGATCTTCGAGGTGCAGACCAGCGCTCCCTGCTCCCCGTGGAGGAACTGGCTGAGGCTCCAGGACTGCGACTCGAGTTCAAGCTCAAGCCACTCCTTCTCCCCCCATTTCTCGAAGGCGGTACGGGAGATGTCGATTCCAAACTCGAGCAGAATCTCCCGATTGGGAAGACCCCGTTCCATCATGTGCTTTTCCCGGTCTACCTCAGTGGACCAGTCGAGATCCGTCTCGGCATTCCACTGGGCCCCTTTGGCCTTCTCATACAGCTTCGACAGACCAGGCCGGGCACCCTTCTCGTAGTCCCAGGTGAAGATCGTGTCGGCGTTGTTCCGTACGTGGTGGACGGTAGCGTCGACCTCTTCGTTGGTGAGCGCCAATAGATCGTCGTAGTTGCTCTCGCCTTCGACGGTTTCGTCTGCGGTGTACGTCATGGGTTTCGACCTCGTGCCTCGGGCTTTGATCCACGTCTGAGTGATCCTGATCGGACTTCACCTTACAGTGTCAGATCACCCCGTGTCAGATCACCCCGTGTCAGATCGGAACGAGCGCGTCAGCCGAGCGCGGACCACAGCACCTTTGCCGAAAGACCCAAGAGAATCGTGGCCGCAACCCAGTTGAGCAGAACGCCGACCTTGGCGTTGCTCCGGTAACGATCGGCCACAGCTCCCCCGCAGAACGACACAAAGAGGTCTGCCGGTACCGCGGTTAACGGAACCAACATCCCGAGAATGATGAGCTGCCAACGGGTATCACCTCCGTTGGGATCGACAAACTGGGGCACAAAGGAGATCAGGAACAGCGCAGTCTTGGGGTTGAGGGCCTCGACAAGCACACCCTGTCGAAAAATCCGACCCAGCGAGTCTTCCTCAAGCTCGGTCGGAACCAGGGTTTCAGCTTGTCGGGCCTCTCTGAACATCTCGATACCGAGATAGGCCAAGTACAGTCCACCGACGATTTGGGTGGTCGGGAGCACCACCGGCCATCGATCGACCACAGCGGTCAAACCCAGGGCCGAGAGCAAGGCAAGAATGACCCCACCGACCGCAAGGCCGAGAGCCGAGGCCAAGCCTGCCGAGCGGCTCTGCCCTACGCTGCGTGACAACACGTAGAACATCGATGGCCCGGGTGAAACACTGAGCGCCAGGCCGGATACGACCATCGCCAACATCAGCGAACCGTTTGGCATCCGATTATTCCTCCAATCAACTCGCACAGGAGTCTGCCGTCGGCCACAAGCCGATCGCCCGAACGTCTCATAATCGCCTCTACGCTGCGCTTCCCTCGTGTATGCGGGCCTCGAACGGATTCTGATCGGAAGTGACCGGACCAACTTCGTTGAGGATCGGCAGTTCCCCGGCGTCGTACCGACGTTTTAGGTACGGAAAGTCACGAAGGAGCTGGGTGAGAAGATGCTCGCCGGCCTTCACCGGCCTGTAGAGCTTCTGATGGGCGGCGAAACGTGGGCTGACCACCGGTGCCACCACCGTCCCGTAGTCGGTTGCGGCGAAGAAGGGCAACGAGTATCGCTCGCTTCCTCGATTTCGCACCCTGTGGGCCGTGGCGGTGACCAGGCCGCCGGTCCAGCCCTCAAACATGTCGCCGATATTGAAATAGAACGTTCCTGCGATCGGCGGGGCGTTTCGCCATCGATCCTCCACATCCATGATCTGGAGACCAGGGTTCCGGGAGTGGAGGATCGTGAACAGTTCGTAGTCGGTGTGGGCACCCATGTTCACGGGTGACTGGCGATGCTGCTCGTTCGGGAGATAGTGAAGAAGCCGGAGCTGGCTCACCGGGTTGCTCATGTGCTGGTGGAATGTGCCAAACGGCAAACCCAACGCCAGTTCGATGCCCAGCGTCAGCACCTCCGTCAGCTTCAACATTCTGTGCACGTACCTGCTGATCGTGCACTGGAAACCGATCTGATCGGGCCAACGATTGGGGCCCAGCAACGGATTGAGGCGGTCGACCGCGGTCAACTCCCGACCCACCCCGATGTCGAACGCCTCGTACAACCTCGGACCGGTCTCATCGTCGTACAAGCCCCGTTCGGAGACCGGCACGTAACCCCGGTGGGAATCACCAAGCCCGATGTATTCATTCAGCTTGTGATCCTCGTCGCGAGCAAAGTAGGCCGCAGCGTGGGCGTACACCGCATCAATGAGATCGTCGGCCACCCCGTGATCCGCCAGATAGAGAAAGCCGTTACCCGACGCCATCTCGAGAAAGCGATCAGCGGCGCGCTGCCGCGAGCGGAGGTGGCCGTCAAGCAACGAACCGACCTCAAAGATCGGCGGAACCCGTAGATCGACAACGGCGTCGGGCTGCGTGAGATCGAGCGTCGCCATGGAATCGGTTGGCGCCGATCGACGTTCGGTCTCGCCATGACGCAGCGTTGTGTCTGGACTCGGTGGATTGTCAACAATTGAAGTCATTGTCGGCATGAAAGCGTCTTTCCAGTCACGCTTTCCGATAACCGCCATACATGACAATCATCGACAAAACAGCGTTCGAGGAACCGCAGTGGTTCGAGATCTTTGGGCTAAAACTAGTCCTTCAACAAGGAGCAGTCGTGCAAAAAATAGGTGGTGGCAGGCTGACGTAAGATGCATCCATTCTATTTGCTATCTCGTGCAGGGGCCATTGCAGCCCAGAAGTGTCTCCTCACCGGCCACTCGCTCCATGGTGGTGATTCCGGCTGTGGAAGCCAGGTTTGATGCGAGGTTTTGTAGTGTTAGGAGGTAGGCGATGACGCCTTCGCCCTGATGACGCCATCGTTCCCAACGGCTCCAGGCTTCCTTGTCGCAGCGAATCGCGGTGGACTTCGACACACATGAACCAACCACTATCGGCATCAATAGGGCCTGGTGACGGCCTTCTGAGAGCGTTTGTGTCAGCGATCGCGGAACGGCAAAGAGACGAGGAGTTTCTCTGGCATCTTGCCGGCACAATCGCCGACTTGTTGGCCCTTGACGACTTCGTGGTCTACCTGCGGGAAGGGGCTTCGCTCACCCAAGTCGCCGCGGTAGGAATCAAGGCGCCAACGTCTCGTAATCTGTTCGACCCCATCACCATCCCGATAGGCCACGCCGTGGTGGGTGACAGCGCGCGGCGGAAGGAAACCGTTCACATCCCCGATCTGAGCGATACCGCTGGTTATATCCCCGACCACGTCGACGGGCAGAGCGAACTCACCGTTCCCGTTCTGCTCGACAACGAGGTTGTAGCCGTCTTCGACTCCGAGGCGACAACGGTTGGAGCCTTCGCCGACTGGCAAATCAATACCCTCGAACTGTTCGCCGTGGCCGCGGCTCCGGCCATCGTGTTGTGGAAGGAACAACGGGACGAGTGGCTGAGAGTGGAGCAGGCCCGCGGTCTCCAGGCGCAGGCACTCAGCACGTTCGCCGGCACGGTGGCCCACGACTTGAACAACATCCTGGCCGTGATCGAGCTGAACACCGAAGTGCTTCGTCGAGACGCCAACGCCAATGCCACCAAGAGAATCCAGAACTCCCTGAGCGATGCCGTGATGAAAGCCAGACGGCTAACCGGCCGCCTGCTGTCACTTACAACAAACGGTCCCCTCACACCGGAGATGATCGACGTAGGCGATCTGCTGGTACATGCGGCCGAAGAGCTTGGCGTCGTCGAGAACATCAACGTTGTGCTCGACCTTGAAGACGCACTTCCGATGCTGTTGGCCGACGCCGTCCAGATTCCTCAACTCGTCACAAACCTCATGATCAACGCCGTTGAAGCGATCGGCGATCAACAAGGCACCATCACCGTCACGGCCAAGGCCGACCCGTCCGATCCAACCATGGTCGAGATTGCGATCTCCGACGACGGTCCGGGCATCGATCCCGACACGATGAAACGGATATTCGACCCGTATTTCTCCACAAAACCGAATGGTGTCGGCCTTGGGCTGGCATCGGCCTACTGGGCGGCACTGCAACATGGCGGCCAGCTTGAGGTGCGCAGCCGGCCCGGGCACGGCACAACGTTCACCCTCCGCCTCCCGGGTCAGATGAGCCGAGTCGTGGAATCGCCTCCAGAACCCGAACCCGAACGCAAACTCAAGGTCTTGGTGCTGGAAGACGACTCGCTGGTCGCCCAGAGTCTTCTCGACGTGTTGGAGTTCTGCGGCCACAACACCGCGCTGGTGCGTCGTGGTGAAGATGTGGCCTCAACCTGGCAAACGGAGGCGCGGTCGGGGCAACCCTTCGACGTGGCGTTGCTCGACCTTCGCAACGAGCTCGGCCAAGACGGCACGTTCGCCCTCGACCGCCTACGGGCCATCGACCCTGACGTACGTGCGATCGCCATGAGTGGCTACTCGGCCGACGGTCTGCGGGAAACAATGCAGCACGGCTTTGTCGCCACCATCGCCAAACCTTTCCGCGTCGATGAACTCAACAAGGTACTCAGCGACGCCACGAGGATTAAAGAGGGCTCCACCGGTCCCGCCGGCGAGGGACTCTAGCGGGCGTTAACGGCCCCGAAGCCCTCTCCATCCGCGCTTGAGAAGCGAGAGCTGGGCCCAAAGATTCCATAACGACAACAGCAAGCCGGCGAGGCCCGCCACTCGGATCCAGCTGGTGAGGGAGTCGACGGTTGAGTCGATGAGGTCGTCAACCGACGAGACCGCCGTCTGCATCGAATTGATGCGTTCACCGGCCGATTCGGCCGCGGTGGCCGAAAGGTCATTTCCGGCGGACGACATCGTTGAGGTGATCTCGGAGGCGCCAACGCTGAACTGGTCGAGCCGGCCGGAAAGGGCATCCTTGTCGATCGGCAGCCACCGGTAGAGTACGTGATGGTCGATCGCGGCGAAAGACTGCTCCACTGCGGCGGCAGAGTCGGCCAGACCGTCGGCTCGGGCCCTCAGTTCACTCATCTGGGCACCCGACACTCCGTCGCGGTCGATGAGATCGTCGGCTTGGTCGATTCGGGTCTCCAGCCGAGTCACCGCGTTGTTCAGCGGCGCCGCGGCGGTGTCGGCGATACCTGACGCTGAGAAAACCAGTCGCAACGAGACGGCCAATAACGCAAGGGCGAGGACACATCCGAGGACGCCGAGGACAAAAGCCACCAGACCGGCCAGTCGTCCACCTATCCCGAGGCCGGTACGGGTCACTGCGGCGACGGGCTCCGAGGAATCGTCGATCCTGTCGGCTGGTGCTGGGCCGCCGGACAGATCGAGATCCAAGTCGGCATTGGGGTTTGCCAGAACGACATCGTCCTCTGACTTGTTTTTGCTGCTGTCCTTGTCGTCGCTCATCGCTCGCCTCATTTCTCAGCCCACGAGAAGGCTACCCTTCACAGCCATGGATCTGGTTCATCGCAACGTGGACTCGAGCGGCCTGAGGATTCACTGCGTCGAGGCGGCGCAATCGGCTGGGTCCGCGGACCTGCCGGTGATTCTCGTGCATGGGTTCCCTGAGAGTTGGTACTCGTGGCGCCACCAGATCCCGGCCTTGGCCGACTCCGGCTTTCGGCCGATCGCCATCGACGTGCGCGGCTATGGCCACTCGTCGGCACCCCATGAGATCGAGGCCTATTCGATGACCGCCCTGGTCGGCGACGTGATCGCCGTCATCGACGACCTCGGAGCGGAACAAGCGGTGGTGGTAGGCCACGACTGGGGAGCCCCGATCGCCTGGAACACAGCGCTCCTGCGTCCCGACCGGATAGCCGGTGTGGCCGGACTGTCGGTCCCCTACAACCCCCGTGGTGACGTCAAACCTCTCGACTCCCTGCGGGCGTTGGCCGGCGACAAACTGTTCTACATCGACTACTTCCAGGAGCCAGGTCTGGTGGAAGCCGAAGTCGACGCCGACCTGGCCGGATGGCTTCGAGGTTTCTACTTCAGTGCGTCGGCCGAGCTGGATCCGCGCGGACCATCGATGTTCGTTGTTGAACCCGGCGGCCGGCTGCGTGACGTCATGCAACAGCCCGCCCCAGGGCAGATGGCGTGGCTGCCCGACGAGGATTTCAACTTCTACCTCAACGAGTTCACACGAACCGGCCTCACCGGTGGGTTCAACCGGTATCGGAACATCACCCGGGACTGGTACGAGTTGGCCCCCTGGCGGTTCGCTCCCATCACCGTCCCCTCGTTGTTCATCGGAGGCGACAAGGACGGCCCGACCGTTCTCGGAGCAAACGCCATTTCCCGGTTCGACGTGAATCTCCCGGCGCTGACCGGAAGCCACATTCTGGAAAACTGCGGGCATTGGGTCCAACAGGAACAATCCGAGGAGACAAGCCGCCTCCTGGTCGAGTTCATCGCCGGACTGGGCTAGCCCTCCTGACAAAAAGTACTATGGCCGACTGTGCGTAGTGCCAAAGACTTCTTCAAACCACTGGCTGTAGGGGCCCCGGAACCGCTTCGGGAGATCCCGGTAAAACCCAGCCGGATGATCCACTTCTTTCCGCCGTCGATTCCAAAGATGGTGGCCAAGGTTCCCGACATCGCCCCAACCGTTGACATCCTGCTCGGCAACTTGGAAGACGGGGTACCGATGGCCGACAAGGAGGCCGCCCGTGCCGGACTCGTCGAGGTGGGCAAGACGGTCGACATGGGTTCGACCCAACTCTGGACCCGAGTCAACTCGTTGGACTCACCCTGGTGCCTCGACGACCTCACCACCCTGGTAACCGAGATCGGCGACAAACTCGACGTGATCATGGTGCCCAAGGTCGAAGGACCGGAGGACATCCACTACGTCGACCGCTTGCTGGCCCAACTTGAAGCCAAAGCCGGGCTGACCGAACCCCTCCAGGTTCACGCCATTCTCGAAACCGCCCGGGGTGTGGCCAACGTCGAAGAGATCTGCAGCGCCTCTCCCCGCATGCAGGGCCTGTCACTCGGTCCTGCCGATCTCGCCGCCAATCGCCGCATGAAGACCACGAGGGTGGGAGGCGGACATCCTGGCTACCTCGTACGCCAGGATCCCGACGGCGACGACATCGAGGGTGACCGCACCACCTATCAACAAGATCTGTGGCATTACACGATCGCTCGTATGGTCGATGCCTGTGTGGCCAACGGCATTTTGCCGTTCTACGGGCCCTTCGGCGACATCAAAGACACGGTGGCCTGCGAAGATCAGTTCCGCAACGCCTACCTCCTCGGCTGTGTGGGCGCCTGGTCGCTCCACCCGGTGCAGATCGGGATTGCCAAGAAGGTCTTCTCCCCCGACCCGGCCGAAGTTGCCCACGCCCAGCGGGTCATCGAGGCCATGGGTGACGGCACCGGTGCCATCATGCTCGACGGAAAGATGGAGGACGACGCATCCGTCAAGCAGTGCCATGTGGTGGTTGAGTTGGCCAAGTCGTTGGCCGAGCGCGACCCCGAGCTTGCCACGGCCTACGGCTTCTAGGAAACCATGACTGATCAACTACGTCCCCGACGCAGCGTGCTCTACATGCCTGCCGCCAACGAACGAGCGTTGGAGAAGGCCAAGACGATCCCGGCCGATGCGGTCATCTTCGACCTGGAAGATGCAGTCGCTCCCGACGCCAAAGAAACCGCGAGGGCTCAAGCGGCGGTCGCCGCTTCGTCGGGCGAATACGGCCGACGAGAGATCACCATTCGATGCAACGGGCTCGACACCCCGTGGGGCGCCGACGACCTGCGGGCTGCGGCAACCTCCGGTGCCGCCGCCGTGGTGATACCCAAGGTCGACTCCGTGACCACGCTGGGTCGGATCTCGGCCGCCCTCGACGATGCCGGCGCCCCACCGTCGATGACGATCTGGGCCATGATCGAAAATCCGACCGCGATCTTTGACGTTCGTGACTTGGCCGCCCACCCTCGAGTTTCGGTGCTGGTCTTGGGCACCAATGATCTCGTCAAGGAACTCCGGGCCGAACCAGGCCATCAACGATCGACGTTGGTGCCCTATCTGGCCACCGTTGTGCTGGCAGCACGAGAGGCGGGAAAGGTCGTGCTCGACGGGGTTTATAACAACGTGCGCGACGGCGAAGGTTTTGCGGCCGAGGCCACCCAGGGATTCGAGATGGGTTTCGATGGTAAGACCCTGGTCCACCCATCACAGGTAGGCCCGACAAACGACGTGTGGGCGCCGTCAACCGAGCAGGTTGACCACGCCCGGCGAATCGTCGAAGCCTTCGCCGCGGCCGAGGCCGAGGGGAAAGGTGTGGTAACCGTCGACGGTCGCATGGTCGAGAATCTTCATCGCGACAGCGCGCTGCGAATTCTGGCCACGGCCGAAGCCATCGCCGAACTCGAAGACGCCGGCGCCGAGTAGTAACCGCCGCCGGCGTTCAGGACGACGTCGAGGCGATGAAGTCGTTGATCACCTGTGCCAGCTCGGGGCCCATGTCTTCCTGTAGGAAATGGCCGCCTCCCTCAAGCGTGGTGTGGGGCTGCCCTTTGGCCCCGGGAACCATGTCGATGAACGGCTTGTCGCCACCTTTGGTCACCGGATCACGGTCGCTGAAGCAGCAGAGAAACGGCTTGTCGAACTGTTGCAGCACCTTCCATGCCTCCTGGTTGGCTCCAGACTCGGGGTCGTCAAGCGAGGTAGGCACCAGGCTGGGCCAGATCCTGGCTCCGGCCGTGTAGCTGTCGTCGGGGAATGGTGCGTCGTAGGCTGCGATGACCTCGGGCGAGAGTTCGGTCTCGGTGGCCTGATTGATGATCATGCCGATGGGGAATACCGGGCTGGTTTGGGAGAACCGCTGCCACTCCGTGAACGCGTCGGGCATCTTTCCGTGCCCGGTTGGCAGACCGGTGTTGCCGACGACGACTCGAGCGAAACGCTCCGGCCTGGCCGTTACCAGGCGAAGGCCGATGAGGCCTCCCCAATCCTGACCAAAGAACGTCACGTCATTGAGGTTGAGGTGATCAAACACCAGCTCGGACATCCAGTTGACATGCCGGGCGTAGGTGTAGTCGGACATCTCGGTTGGCTTGTCGCTTCGGCCAAAGCCGACCTGGTCGGGCACGATTACCCGATGCCCGGCGGCAACGAGGCTGGGAATCATATGCCGGTATAGATACGCCCACGATGGCTCCCCATGAAGCAGGAGCACCGGGGCGGCGTCGGCCGGGCCCTCGTCAACGTAATGGACACGGAGCGTCCCGCCTTCGCCGTCGGAAATCTCGGCGTACCTCGATTCATAAGGCCAATCCGGGAGTTCGCTGAACCGATCATCAGGAGTGCGTAGCGTTTCCATGCCCAAGACCGTATCAGCCGCATCAATATTATGCCATTTGAAGTGGCACTTGTTTGCCCGGCTCCGACACGGAACGTTACGGCACAGGCGTCCCCGGTGTACAGCCGCCGATGTCATAATCATCACCCACGTTTGGATAGCCGAAACGAGGATCCAGAAGTCTCCGGGAGTCCGTGATGAGCGGAGAGTTGTACGCATCGTTGAACAGCCGATTTGGGTCGCCCCCCTGGCCGTCCCAGTTGGTGCACCATACTCCGTCGGCCACATCAAGTCCGACGTAGAACGAGCTGGCCGGATCGGTGGTCGAGTAGAGGGCGGCCAAGTCGTCTTCGTCGGCATTCAGCAGTTTGGTGACGTCGGCGGTGAAGCCACCTACCCCGCCGAGCCGGTTGATCGTCACCACGGTTTGGGCACCGGCTGCTTCAAGCGGCATAACCCGAAGCGGATCAGCCCAGCCTCCAACGGAAACCAAACCGTTGCTGAGCGGAACACCCGGGCTGAACCCTGGTTCGGCCGGCGAGGAGGCCAGTGCCTCACGCCACGCCGGCGCACCGAGGCCCACAAACTGCTCGCTGACCAGATCGTTGTAGCGACTGTCGAGGCCCTGTTGCATGCGACGAAGCTCATTGGGCTGACCCCAGTAGCCGACGCCGACGTCGGCGAAGTCGGGCTCGAAGTCAATCGGCTCCGCAGCCAGCCAGGCCAACCGAGCCTCCTCCCACAATCCGATGGCGTCGCCGGTCAGCACACCGGTGACCCCGAAAACCGGCAGATAGATGCCGATGGCGTCGTCAGCTCGATTGGCCGTTGGATCGACGGCAAAGGCCTCCCGGTACGCGTTGAACATCACCGTGAAATCGGTACCGCAGGTGCTTGACGGACCCGGCAGCTCTGCCACCTCAGCCCAGGTCATACCGACACCGGCTTCGCCACAGGTGTCAAGCCAGGCAGACATCCCCGGCCCATCTGCCGGTCCGTAGCCGGCGTAGAACGAACCATACGAGCCGAGCAGGGTGGCAAATTGGTCAAAGTCGATGACGGAGGTCCGCAGGAAAACCGCTGGGTCGTCGACTTGGAAGTTCACGCCCTTCTGCAGACCGTCGATGATGTCAGTGGCATGGAATACCGGATCGGGCGACGTGGCCAGCAGTTCGATCAACTCGGGGTTGATCAACGGGCCGAGATCCCGAAAGATGCGCTGCAAGGCCTCAACTCCCGCAAGGGCATCGGGGCCCTGTAACAAAGCGACGACGCCCTCAGCTTCGATCTGGGCGAGTGCGGCGCCTACCGTTTCAACGTCTTGGAACAGACCGGCGTCGGTCAGTCCGATCACCGATTTCAGCAGCACGGCCAAACGAATGTCGCGCTCAAGTTGCGTGCACCGTCGGCCGTCGCATCGATGAACCTCGGGGTTGGCCCACATGCTTTCCATCAGGAAGGTGGTAATGCTGCCGGAACTCCCCCCGGCGGCGCAGGTGATGGCGCCGTACTCCTCGACGTGACGGGCCAGGGCTCCGTAGTGAGCAAAGAGGTTCTGCCCGTTGCCGCGGATCCCGGCGCAGGTCGAGGCCGAGATCGGTGGGCGGGTGATCCCGTCGGTCTGGTCCGAAGCCGCGGCGTCGGCAGCGGTTGGCGTGGTGAACACGGTCAGCCCCGCGACCATCAAAATGGCCAACAGAGTTCGCACCACCCTCGCCATGCGACCAGTTCCCATCGTCGCAACATTGCGCATTCTTCCGTCCACGTTCCGCCCTTCCACCATGCGAGTTGGCACAACACTATACGAACGGCCGCCACATCTCTTACTCCACCTCTCGCCGACCGAAGGATAGGTGTACCGTGAAGACGTGTCAGACACCGAAGCCGAGTCACACCGAGACCGGACTCGGTGGAGGACCTGGGCTCCGATCTACTCGCTCGGCCTCTACACCATCACGGCCTATGGAACCTGGGCGTATGCCTTCGGGGTGTTGATCGAGCCGATTCGCTCCGACACCGGCTGGTCAACGAGCTTCCTCGGAGCAATTTATGGTGCAGCGATGGTGTTCACCGGCTTGTCGTCGTTCTGGTCGGGGCGGTTACTTGACCGCTACGGACCAACGGTGCCTCTGGGGCTGCACGCCATCATTGCCAGCGGTCTCATGTTGGCCGCACTCTCCGCCGGTGAAGCGTGGCTATTTGCGGTGCTGTTCGCTGTCGGCGCCGGATTAAGCGGTGCCACCGGGTTCTACGCCATGACAACGGTCATCGCCGCCCGCACCCGGCCGGACCGACCGGAACGTGCCATCGCGGTGCTCACTTTGGTAGGAGCGTTTTGCAGCCCCATCTATCTCCCGGTGACGGCCTGGCTGCTGGGAGTCTGGCACTGGCGGTCGGTTGGCCGCCTCCTCGTGGCCGTCGGAGTCCTCGGCGCGCTCCAGGCCATGATTGTCATCGCTCGTTCCCGACAACAGGAAACGCACCTAGCTGCAGGATTGCCCGAGAAAGGACCTGCTGCCGAGTCTCCTTCAGCTCGTTCGCTCGACGCCATCGGAGGTGCCCTGTCGAACCCTGTTGTCCGCAAGGTACTCGTGGTCTATTTCATGGCCGGCGCCGCTGCCAGCACAATGTGGGCGTATCAGGTTCCGATCCTGGAAGCCACCGGTCTGTCTCTCGCCGTGGCCGGAACCTTCGGGGGTCTCCGAGGCTTTTTCCAACTCTTCGGACGGATGGGTTTGACCACCGCGGTTGAGCGGTTTGGCCCGACCCGTCTTCTGCAGGCGGCTTACATTAGCACTGCTGTCGGTTGTGTTGCGCTGGTGATATCTGGCGCAGGTCTTGGAGCAAACACAACAACGGTTTCGCTGATCGCTGCTGCCCTATTCGCTGTGACCGCCGGAATCGGGTTCGGCGCGTCAAGCCCACTTCAAGCCATCCACGCCCGACTCCATTTCGACGCCGGCGACCTTGGTCTTCTCATGGGGATGCAGGGCGCAGTGCTCGGCCTGGCCGGTGGACTCGGCCCAATCGCCGGGTCGATCCTGAGAGATTTTTCAGGTAGCTGGACGGCGACAATCTCGATCGTCGCCGTCGTATTGGCCGCCAGTGCGATCTTGCTCGGCGGCACGATTCCTACGGCCGACAGACTCCGTCGGAAATAGCGGCCTTGGCCACAGCCTCGGCCACACGCACCGGCACCGTCTTGTCGAAGACCGACGGGATGATGAAGTCGGGGGCCAGTTCGTTGTCGGCGACCGAAGCCGCTATGGCGTCCGCTGCCGCCAGCTTCATGTTTTCGGTGATGTCCCGAGCCCTCGCGTCAAGGGCACCACGGAAGATGCCGGGGAAGGCCAACACGTTGTTGATCTGATTCGGATAGTCGGATCGGCCAGTGGCCATCACCGAGACGATGCCATCGACCGCTTCGGGGAGGATCTCCGGGTCAGGATTGGCCATTGCGAACACAATCGGATCCTTGGCCATCGACCGTACGTCATCGGCGGTGATAAGACCGGGGCCGCTCAGGCCGACGAAGACGTCGGCTCCGGCCATGACTTGACCCATCGAACCCTTCTTGCGGTCCTGGTTTGTGTTCTCGGCGAACCATTGCTTGGCCGAGTTCAAACCTTCACGCCCGTCGTACACCGCACCCTGACGGTCGACCCCGACGATCTGGCCCACCCCGGCGCCCAGGAGAATTTTGCCGACCGCCACGCCGGCGGCACCGAGCCCGGCCACCACGACGCTGATCTCGCCCATTTGTTTCCCGACGATCTTCAGGGCGTTTTCAAGGCCGGCCAACGCAACAACGGCGGTGCCGTGCTGATCATCGTGAAAGACCGGAATGTCGAGTCGTTCCTTGAGTTCCTCTTCGATCTCAAACGCGCCGGGAGCAGCGATGTCTTCGAGGTTGATCCCACCAAACGTCGGAGCCAGACGGATGACGGTTTCAATGAGTTCTTCCGGGGTGTCCACGTCGAGGCAGATCGGGAAGGCATCGACCTGACCGAACTCCTTGAACAGGAGCGCCTTACCTTCCATAACCGGCATGGCCGCCTTGGGGCCGATGTCGCCGAGGCCTAACACGGCCGTACCGTCGGTGACGATGGCCACCGTGTTCTTGCGGATGGTGTGAGTGTCGGCAACGGCCTCGTCGGCGGCGATGGCGTTGCACACTCGGGCGACCCCAGGGGTGTAGGCCATCGACAGGTCGTCCTTGTCGCCGACAGGGCAAAGCGGCAGAACCTCGATCTTGCCCCCCTCATGCATCCGGAACGTGCGGTCGTGGTTGTCGAGCAGCGTTACCCCCTCGACCTCCGACGCAACCTTCACAATCTCGCTCTGGTGATCGACGCTTGAGCAGTTGACCACAATGTCTCGTTCAAGGATCGGGCCCTTGGCCACGAAGCCTTCGATGGCAAAGATGTTTCCGCCGGCCTCACCGATGGCGACGGCCAAGCGGCCAAGTACACCTGGCCGGTTGTCGAGACGGACACGTAGGTTGACCGAGTATTGGGCCCCAGTAGTTGCGCTCATAGAACACACAACTTAGCGGGGCGCAGCGTTGTCGGGACGATGCCGGGCCGCGCTGACAGCGATGGCCTATCAGCGATTCAGATGAGGGCGCAATCCGCGCTACATCCGCCGCAGAAGATCGGCCTTCTTCGCCTGGAACTCAGCGTCGGACAGGATGCCCTTCTGTCGCAGCGCAGCCAGCTCCTCAATTTGAGCCGGAATCGATGACGAGTCGCCGCCACCGTTGGCCGGCGCACCATCGAGGTTGCGACCAACCCGATCGAACTTCCGGTTCTCGTTGCCTTCCATCTGCCGATAGATCTCGTTCTGCACGTTGAGTGGCTTACGAACGTTGGCGAACGATTGTTGTCCTCGCTCCCCTGCCGACTCCACAATCAGCTCACCTGAGCCGAGCAGTCGCTCGAACAAACTCTGCTGGAAGAACACGGTGTTGATTCGCTCCAGCGGAATCTCGATGCCACTTCGACTGAACACACCGGACCGATTGATCAAGCGGTCACTGGTGAGCACGAAGTTGGTGGTCATCCAAACCAGATACCGGGCCACGAACCAGATCAGCACAAAGATGATCAGGGCTGCAGTCATGATGTTGACGATGACTTGCCCCGGAAAGAAGATCAGAGCCGCGATGCCGAGTATCACCGAGCCGATCAACGCCGCTGTCTGGCCGGCGAAGAACCACCAATGGGGATGAAGGTCAAGCACAAGTTCTTCGCCACCATTGAGTTGCTCACGAGGAAAAGCCACGAGATCAATTTAGCCGATCGGGGTGCAGGCCTGGCCGGTTCACGGGTCAAAGCCCCAGGGAGTACTGGGCAACTGTCAGGGGCCGCCAATAGAGTCACAGGGATGGCAGCCACTGATAATGAGCGCCTACTCGACGGACTCAACCATGCTCAGCTGGAAGCGGTCACCGCTCCAGCCGGTCGTGTTGTTGTGGTTGCCGGCGCCGGGTCGGGAAAAACCCGAGTGCTGACCCGTCGGATTGCCTGGCGGGTGGCACAGGGCGATACCGACCCCAATAGAGTTCTGGCCCTCACTTTTACCCGGCGTGCCGCCGCCGAACTTCGGCAACGGCAACGTCGCTTGGGGCTGCGCGATTCGGTGCCGGCTGGAACCTTCCACAGCTTCGCCCTTACTCAGCTGCGGCAGCGTTGGAGCGAGAAGCGCACCGTCCCTCCCACCCTCATCTCAAGCAAGGTTCGGCTTCTGTCGCAGGTTTGCCGGGTCCCCGCCGGTGTGACCGTGGCTGACGTAGCCGGCGAAATCGAATGGGCCAGAGCTCGTCTGGTCGAGGCCGAGGATTACCCGGCGGCCGCCGCTTCGGCCGGTCGGACCCCGCCGGTCGACGCCCAGTTCGTGGCTGAGGCCATCACCACGTATCAACGGGAGAAGCGACGCAAGCGGGTGGTCGACTTCGATGATCTGCTCGCCTTGGCTATTCGCGATTTGAGAGCGGACCCCGACTATGCCGAAGCGGTCCGCTGGCGCCATCGGCACTTTTACGTCGACGAGTTCCAGGATGTGAACCCGCTGCAGTATCAGCTATTGCAGGAGTGGCTCGGCGACCGTGACGATCTGTTTCTGGTCGGCGACCCTCGCCAGGCGATCTACGGCTGGAACGGTGCCGACCCCGGCCTGATGCGACGACTCATGACCGAGAGTCACACCACCACCATCGAACTTCGAGACAACTATCGTTCCACGCCGCAGGTCCTGGGTCTGGCTCACGCCGCGCTGTCCGCCACAATGCACGGATCAAACGGCGCCACGTCCGGTCCGTCGATGAAGCTGGGTCCCCTCGAAGGCCATAAACCCGACGGTCCGGCGCCAACAATGAGTCGGTACGAAAGCGACCGGGCCGAGGCGGTCGGCGTGGCCGAGGCGGTTCGCCTCGCCAACTCCGCCGGCTTTCGTTATCAACAGCAGGCGGTGCTGGTTCGAACCAACGCCCAGTTGGCGCTGATCGAGCAAGAACTTTCGGCAATGCGAATCCCGGCGCAAGTTCGAAGTGGTTCGGGCCCTCTCGGGAGTCCAGAGGTAAAACAGGTGCTTCGGTCAATCGCCCGCGACGGAATCGATCTGGTTAAACAGCTCGAAGACCTCGACACGCAGCTGGAAGAAAACGCCGGTGAAGCCGCGCCGTCGATCATCGAGCGCCAGGGGAACCTGGCGGCGCTCAGCCGTTTGATCCACGAGTTCCTCTCGCTCGATCCGTTGCCCACCGGTCCGGGTTTTCTGGCCTGGCTGAACACTCTTGGTGGCGGCGATGTCGACCGCGACGCCGACGCCGTCGACCTCGTCACCTTCCACGGAGCCAAGGGTTTGGAGTGGCCGGTTGTTCACGTCGCCGGTCTCGAGGAGGGATACGTTCCGATGGTCTACGCCGAGACACCGGAACAGCTGGCCGAGGAACAGCGTTTGGTTTATGTGGCGCTCACCCGGGCCGAGGACCAGCTCAACCTCTCCTACGCCGACCAGCGCACCTTCGGCACGAAGACCGTGGGCCGGCAACCGTCGCCTCTCATCGAGCCTCTGACTGCAGAGATCAAAGAGCTTGGCGGCACTGCGTTGGCTCCCGATTGGCGCAGCCACATCTCCCGCTCTCGCCAGGCCATCGGTGGAACCACAGGCGCCACCGACCCGGCAACCAAGTCAACACAGAACACCTACAACGAACTCGTCCAGTGGCGAGCTCGTAAGGCCCGAGCCGGCCAGGTGCCACCGCACGTGATCGTGTCGGATCAGACGCTACGCGCAGTGGCCGAACATCGTCCCACCTCTATCGCCCAGCTGGCGGCGGTCACCGATCTCCGACCCACCAAGCTGACGAGGTTCGGGCAGGAGCTACTCGATCAACTGATGTCGTAACGGGCCAATACCGGGGCGTGGTCGCTCGGTTTTGTGCCCTTACGACCGTTCCGGTCGACGAGATCCAGGCGGCAGACGTCGGCCAGTGAGCGGCTACTGAGCAAGTAGTCGATCCGCATTCCCTGACGTTTGTGGAAACGGCCGGCCTGATAGTCGTAGTAGCTGAACAGGCCGGCTTCGCTATGACGCTCCCGGAAGGTGTCGACGAGACCCCAATCCTTGACGTTCTCAAGTGCAGCCCGTTCCTCGGGCGTTACGTGGGTAAGGCCTTCAAAAACAGCGGTGTCCCACACGTCACGATCGTCGGGGGCGATGTTCCAGTCGCCGGCCACGATTACCGCATCACCGGGGTCGGCGGTCTTCTCCAAATGGAGACGCAGGCGGGCCAACCATCCGAGCTTATAGTGATAGTGATCGTGGCCGACCGAGCGTCCGTTGGGCACGTACACGCTACTAATTCGAATCGGACCGCACTGCGCTGAGATCAGCCGAGCGTCCTCATCGGGTTCGATGCCGTCGGCGAATCCGTTGATCACGCCCTCGATCCCGACGCGTGACAGCAACGCCACGCCGTTCCACTGGCCCTGGCCGTGATGGGCCACCTCGTAACCCAGCTCGTAGAACACCTCGACCGGCACGGCGTCGTCAGCCAGCTTGGTCTCCTGCAAACAAACAACGTCGGGTGCCACCTCGGCCAACCACTGCTCCACCCGGGGCATGCGAGCGTTCAGCGAGTTCACGTTCCAGGTGGCAACAAGCATTCCATCACCGTAGTCACCCGAGAACCGGTTCCGACCTTCCTTGGCTCGAAGCCAACAAGCTAGGATCTTGAGGTGACCTCTCAACCCCACAGCCAACCGCCAAATACGTCCGGGCATGATCCAAACTCGTGGTTCATCGACGAGCTGTATCAGCAGTATCTGGAGAATCCGCGATCTGTTCCTGAGCAGTGGCAGGAAATATTCGCCCAGGGACCTCCGGGAACCGTCGATGCGACCACTCCGGCTGAGGGCCGCACCGTCCACCTCGATTCGATACCTCCAGACGTCGTACCACCTCAACCGCCACCAAAGGATACTCAGCGTGCTCCGGCGGAGGCCGCCACTCCCCCGCAGCCGGCAGCCCAACCAGCAACTCCGGCCCCAACTCCGCCAGCACAGCCGGCAGTCCAGCCAGCGCCCAAGCCCGCACCGTCTCCGCAACCGACAGCAGCGGCCGAGCCGGTCAACGATGTCAACGCTGTCAACGACGCCGACGCGGCCGATGAGGAGAATGACGAGCAGTCGATTGAAGCGTTGCGAGGGGTATCGGCGCTGATCGCCACCAACATGGAGTCGAGCCTTGAGGTGCCGACCGCCACCAGCTTCCGAGAGGTCCCGGCGAAGCTGCTAGAGGTCAACCGCACCATTCTCAACAACCATCTTCGCCGAGTGCGTGGTGGCAAGGTGAGCTTCACCCACGTAATCGGCTACGCGGTGGTCAACGCCATCACCTCCACGGTTCCCAACCTCAAGAACACCTATCAGACCAACGAAGACGGCAAGCCTGAACTGGTTCGCAACAAACACGTGAACCTGGGCATCGCCGTCGACATGGCTAAAGACGATGGCTCGCGAACTCTGATGGTTCCGGTTATCAAGAAGGCCGACACGATGGACTTCTCCGAGTTCGTCGACGCCTACGAGGAGCTGATCGACAAGGTCCGCAACAGCAAGGTGACCGTCGACGATCTCACCGGCGCCAACGTGACGCTCACCAACCCGGGAACCATCGGCACCGTGCAGTCGGTTCCCCGCCTGATGAAGGGCCAGGGAGCCATCATCGGTGTCGGCCGCATCGGCTTCCCCACCGAGTACCAGGCCGCTGATCCGAAGATGCTGGCCCAGCTCGGTATCTCGAAGATCATTTCCATCACCTCCACCTACGACCACCGAATCATCCAAGGCGCCGAGTCGGGCATGTTCTTGAAGAAGGTCCACGAGCTGCTGCTTGGTGAAGACGACTTCTATACCGATGCCTTCGCCGACGTCGGCGTACCGTATGAAGCGGTCAAGTGGAGAGTCGACCACGGCGCCACCGACAGCGAAGACAGCATGACCGGCCAGGTGGCCAAACAGCTTTCGGTCAACACCCTCATCAACCAATACCGGGTGCGTGGCCACCTGATTGCCAACACCAACCCGCTGGCCGACAAAGCCAAGGCCATGCACGCCGAGCTCGATCCGGCCACCTACGGCTTAACCATCTGGGATCTTGATCGAGAGTTCCTCACCGGAGCTCAAGACGGGATCTATGCCTCCATCGGGGGCGACGCCCAGATGATGAAGCTCGGCGACATTCTTGGCGTGTTGCGCGACGCCTATTGCCGCACCATCGGCGTCGAATACATGCACATCGCCGATCCGGAGGAGAAACGCTGGATCCAAGAACATGTCGAAGGTCGCCCGGTCAAGTTCGACCGCGAACAGCAGATGCACATCCTCGAACGCCTTAGCGCAGCCGAGGCCTTGGAGCGTTTCCTCCACACCCGCTACGTCGGCCAAAAACGGTTCGGCATCGAAGGTACTGAAAGCGCCATCCCGATTCTCGACGAACTGCTGTCGGCGGCAGCCGACGACGACATGGAGCGGGCCGTGATCGGCATGGCCCACCGGGGTCGCCTCAATGTTCTGGTGAACATCATGGGCAAGCGCTACCAAGACTTGTTCTCGGAGTTCGAAGGCAACATCGACGAAAACGCCATCCAGGGTTCCGGCGACGTGAAGTATCACCTAGGGCAGGTGGGCAAACACACCAGCCCCGACGGGAATCAGATCGGCATCGAGCTGGCGGCCAACCCGTCCCATCTCGAAGCGGTTGACCCGGTGGTGGTCGGGATGGCTCGGGCCTACATGGATCAGAGCACGTCGGGCAACTATCCCGTACTCCCCATCCTGATTCATGGCGACGCCGCCTTCGCCGGTCAGGGCGTGGTCACCGAGACGCTCAACCTCTCGCAGGTACGCGGCTACAAGGTTGGCGGCACGATCCACCTGATCATCAACAACCAGCTCGGCTACACCACTGCCCCTCACCAGTCACGTTCGTCCGAATACTCCACCGACGTTGCCAAGACCGTTCAGGCGCCGATCTTCCACGTGAACGCCGATGACCCCGAGGCATGTGTTCGGGTGGCCCAGCTGGCTCACGGGTTCCGGCAGCGGTTCAACAAAGACGTGGTCATCGACATGATCGGCTACCGCCGCTTCGGACACAACGAAGGCGACGACCCGAGCTACACCCAGCCGATGATGTACCGCAAGATCGCAGAGCGGGAGTCGGCTCGCACGCTGTACACCCAAGCCCTGATTGACCGTGGCGACCTCACGCCGACCGAGGCCGAGGAAGCGCTGGAATATTTCGGCCAGGTGTTGCAGACCGCCCTCGATCTCACTCGGGGGTCGGTCAAAGACGACGTACGGGCAAAGCCCGCGCCACCAGCCGCCGGCGTTCTTCCCCATGTAGAGACCGGAGTCGACCGAGCCGTCATCGACGAAGTTTTCGCCAAGATCAGTGAGATCCCTGAAAACTTCACTGTTCATCCCAAGCTGCTACGTCAGCTACAGGCTCGCCAGGATCTGTACGCGTCCGGCGAAGTCGACTGGGCCATCGGCGAAGCGCTCGCCATGGGCACCGTATTGGCCGAGGGAACGTCGGTCCGCCTGGCCGGACAGGACTCCCGTCGAGGCACATTCGCACACCGCCACGCCACCCTGCACGACTACGAAAACGGCAACGAGTACACGCCGCTGACATCGGTACCAGGACCGAACACCGATTTCTGGGTCTACGACTCAACCTTGTCGGAGTACGCCGGCCTCGGGTTCGAATACGGCTATTCGGTGGCCAACCCTCATGCACTCGTGATGTGGGAAGCCCAGTTCGGTGACTTCGTCAACGGCGCCCAGATCATCATCGACCAGTTCCTGGTGTCGGCCGAGGACAAGTGGAACCAGACGGTCAACCTGGTTATGTTGTTGCCCCACGGCTACGAGGGTCAGGGGCCGGAGCACTCGTCCGGTCGCTTGGAGCGCTTCCTGCTGCTCTGCGCCGACGACAACATTCAGGTGGCCAACGTCACCAATGCAGCGCAGCTGTTCCACATCATTCGCCGCCAGATTGTGCGCACCAACTCCAAACCCTTGGTGTTGTTCACACCCAAGTCGTTGCTGCGGGCAAAGTCGTCCAGGTCGTCGATCGACTCGCTAACCCGAGGTTCGTTCGAAGAGGTTCTGGACGACCCGGGTGTTGCCGATCCGAAGAGTGTTGACCGCGTGATCTTCGCTTCGGGCAAGGTGGCCATGGAAGCCCTTGACTACCGGGATCAAAACGAGCATCACAACGTTGCGGTGGTTCGCATTGAGCAGCTGTACCCCTGGCCGTTTAAGCGGGTGGCACACAGTCTCGACCGCTACTTCAACGCCCGCGAGATCGTGTGGCTACAAGAGGAGCCTGAAAACATGGGTCCGTGGAACGCCATCAAGGGCCGCTTGTACGAAGCTCACGGTGACAGCCACCGCATCCGTCGGGTGAGTCGGCATGAGTCGGGTTCACCGGCCACCGGATCGGTGGTCATCCACCGTCAGGAGCAGGCCGAACTTCTCGACCGGGCATTCGGCGGCCTCGACTAATCCAGCAATTGCAGACCGAGTAATCCCTGCAGCTCGGCGAGGGCCACCATCGGGTCAACGACCTTGATGGTGGTCATTCCCATACCCCGAGCGGGTTTGAGGTTGATCCCCAGGTCGTCAAGAAAGATCGTTTGGTTGGCTTCGACGTTGGCCAGCTGAAGTGCCCGTTCGTAGAAACCTCGTTCCGGTTTGCGAATACCGACCACCGAAGACTCAACCACAAAATCAAACATCGCCATCACCTCGGCCACAGCCTTGAGCTCCTCCGAGCTACGGGTGTCCATCTTCGGGCCGGACTGATCGTTGTTACGAAAGTTGTTGGTCAAACAAGCCGTGATCAAGCCGGCCGTCTTGATGCGAGAGATGGCCTCCACCATCGGTGGCCGCACGGTTCCGGCCAGCATGGTGATGATCTCGTGCCCGTCCACCGAGTGGCCGAGCGCCTCGGCCTCGCTCTCAAACAACTCGACAAAGCCGTCGACGCCAACCTCGCCTCGCTCCATGCGGGCCCAGGCGTTGCTGTCCGGATTGGTGGAGTTGATGGTTCGGATCAACCCTTCAGGCAAGTCATTACGGACTTCGTAATCGGCGAACGCTTCGAATGGGCTCGTGAGCACCACTCCACCGAAGTCGAAAAAGACAGCCTGGTACGAACTCCCGACGGGCGGCTGCGGGGCGGAGGCACTGGTGTTGGTCACCCGGCGATGTTAGCTCCAGGTGGTACCGACGGAGCCAGTCAAACTCTGTTTCGGTCCGTTTGTTGACCGGCTCATGATGCTCGCAATTGTGAGTTTTTGTCATGGATCGGCCTATTCGCGACCAGCTCGTGGTTCACTGGCCTAGTCATGTCACCACCGAACCGACACGTCGTGGTCGATGGATCCAACATTGCGACTGAGGGCCGTTCGCTCCCCAGCCTCGAACAGCTCGACGAAGCGGTTCAGGCTTTCATCGCCGAGCACCCGAAGACACAGGTGACCGTTGTGGTCGACGCAACGTTCGCTCATCGCATCAAGCCGAAGGAACGTAAGACCTTTGAAGCGGCGGTCGATGCGGGCGAGATTGTGGTGCCTCCGGCCGGTGCCGTCGGACGTGGCGATGCCTTCATCCTTCAAGTAGCGGCCAAGGCCAACTCGGTGGTGTTGTCCAACGACTCCTTCCAAGAGTTCCATGGTGAACATCCCTGGTTGTTCGACGTCGGTCGGCTGATCGGGGCGAAACCGGTGGAAGGCGTCGGTTGGATTTTCGTTGATCGGGTACCGGTGCGAGGTCAAGAGAGCCGGCGAGCTACTCGGGCGGCATCGTCGGGTCGCGCGACCAAGAGCCGAACGACAAAGAGCCGAGCGACGAAGAAGAGCAAGGACGCCGGTAAGGGGTCGACCACAACTGCGGCCAAGACCAAACGGGAACGGGCGGACGGCAAGAAACCTCACCAAGCCAAGTCTTCTGATCGCGCCAAGTCGGGAAGAAAATCCGCCGGCCGGACCGACAAGAAATCGGATTCAACAGCGAAGCCCGACAAGCGGCGTACTGGAAACACCAAGTCCGACAAGAAAGCCGGACGGTCGAGCGATTCGAAGAGCCGCACCAAGCCGTCCTCCTCGAAGACCGACACGGCCAACACCCCCGACCAGTTTCTCAGGTTCGTCACCCGACACTCCATTGGCGACACTGTTGTAGGCACGGTCGATGAATTCAGCTCCCACGGCTGCTATCTTCAAATCGCTTCCGCTCGCGTGTACCTGCCCAGCAAGGCTATGGGCGATCCGCCACCGTCTCGAGCTCGAGATGTTGTGTCGGTCGGCCAGAAGGTCAGGGTGCGAGTGGAATCGCTGGACGCCGACCGGCGCGGGATCAACGTCGAGCTCATAGAAGTGCTGGACACAACCGACAAACGCGGCAACCAGAAGCGGGCCTCGTCTCAACGACGAAGAGGCAAACAGAAAGAATCCTCTCAAAAGCCAACTTCCGTCGCCGACGGTTCAGCCCGAGAGGCCAATCTCACAAGGAGCAAGACCATCGTGGCTAAATCCACCAAGAAATCGCCGGCACGCCGGGCGAAGAAGTCGGCCAAGAAGGCGACAAGCGGAGCTAAGAAGACCGCCAAGGCAACACCTTCGAAACGCGCCACCAAGGCCGCAGCAAAGAAAGCGGCACCCAAGAAAGCCGCTGCCAAGAAGTCGACCAAGAAAGCGGCACCAAAGAAGGCCGCACCAAAGAAGGCGGCTGCAAAGAAGTCGACCAAGAAAGCGGCACCAAAGAAGGCAGCTGCAAAGAAGTCGACCAAGAAAGCGGCACCAAAGAAGGCAGCTGCAAAGAAGTCGACCAAGAAAGCGGCACCAAAGAAGGCAGCTGCAAAGAAGTCGACCAAGAAAGCGGCACCAAAGAAGGCAGCTGCAAAGAAGTCGACCAAGAAAGCGGCACCAAAGAAGGCAGCTGCAAAGAAGTCGACCAAGAAAGCGGCACCAAAGAAGGCAGCTGCAAAGAAGTCGACCAAGAAAGCGGCACCTAAAAAGGCGGCAGCTAAGAAGTCGACTAAGAAGGCTTCGCGTCGGAAGAAGTAGTTCGACACCTCTGGTGTCTCAAGAGAGTTGAGGTTTGACGGGCTCCTACCGGGGCCCGTCAACTTCCTTTTAGCCGGCCCCCGGTGGCCGATGGCTGCGGGGTGTCACCGTTCCTGGGCGCTAGCCTCATCCCTCATGTCCGCTCAGTACATCTACACCATGCAAAAGGTCGGCCGCTTCTACCCCCCGGACCGGCAGGTGTTGGAGAACATCACTCTGGCCTTCTACCCCGGGGCCAAGATCGGCGTGCTCGGGTCAAACGGTTCCGGCAAGTCTTCGCTGCTCAAGATCATGGGCGGCATCGATGACGGCTACACCGGCGATGCCCGTCTGACCCCGGGCTTCACCGTCGGCTATCTGGAGCAGGAGCCGAAACTCGACATCGAGAAAGATGTGCGGGGCAACGTGATGGACGGTGCCGGTGAGACCGTTTCGTTGCTGGCCGATTATGAGAAGGTGCTGGCCGGATGGTCCGACCCTGACGCCGATTACGAAAAGCTGGGAGCCCAACAGGCCGAGCTCGAGGACAAGATCGAAGCCGTCGGTGGCTGGGATCTTCAGCGCATGATCGACATCGCCATGGAGGCGCTGCGTCTGCCCGCTCCCGAGAGCGGGGTTGAGCACCTGTCGGGTGGTGAGCGTCGCCGGGTGGCCCTGTGCCGTTTGCTCCTGTCGAAGCCCGATCTGTTGCTGCTCGACGAGCCCACGAACCACCTCGACGCCGAGTCGGTGGCCTGGTTGGAACGACACCTTTCGGACTATCAGGGCACCGTGGTGGCGATCACCCACGATCGGTACTTCCTCGACAATGTGGCCCGCTGGATTCTCGAACTCGACCGGGGTAAGGGCATTCCGTTCGAGGGCAACTACAGCAGCTGGCTGGAGCAGAAGCAGGCCCGGCTCGGGCAGGAGAAACGGGAGCAGGACGCCAAGCAGCGCACACTTGCCCGCGAACTCGACTGGGTACGGATGGCACCAAAGGCTCGTCAGGCGAAAGGCAAGGCCCGTCTATCGGCCTACGAGAATCTGCGAGCCGAAGCCGAGGCTTACAACCCGGCCGATGAGAAGGTCCAGATCCATATTCCGCCCGGTCCGCGGCTGGGCGACCAGGTCTTCCAAGTGTCGAACCTGTCGAAGGGGTTCGGCGACAAGCTTTTGATCGAGGATCTCTCGTTCTCGCTTCCTCCGGCCGGCATCGTCGGTGTGATCGGAGGCAACGGGGCCGGCAAAACCACATTGTTCAAGATGCTCATCGCCGCTGCCACCGGTGAGGGTGAGCAGCCCGACAGCGGTGAAATCGCTGTTGGGTCAACTGTGGAGCTGGCCTACGTCGACCAGTCCCGAGACGTGCTCAACGACTCCGAAACCGTGTACGAGGCCATCACCGAAGGCTACGACACACTCGACGTGGGAGGCCGAGAGGTCAATGGCCGGGCCTACGTGGCCTCGTTCAATTTCCGCGGCTCGGATCAACAGAAGTCGGTCGACGTGTTGTCGGGCGGCGAGCGCAATCGGGTGCATCTTGCTCGGGTGCTCAAACGGGGCGGCAACGTCTTGTTCCTCGACGAGCCCACCAACGATCTCGATGTCGACACCCTCCGGGCGTTGGAGGATGCTCTTGATCGTTTCGCCGGATGTGCCGTGGTGATCAGCCACGACCGGTGGTTCCTCGATCGCATCGCCACCCACATACTGGCCTTCGAGGGCAACTCCCAGGTGCGCTGGTTTGAGGGCAACTTCTCGGAGTACGAAGCTTTCCGCCAGGCTGAACTGGGCGACGACGCCAACCCCACTAGGGTCACCTATAAGCCGCTGACCCGTTAGTCGGGATCACGGGCTGCGGCCGCAGCCTGCGACGGCGTTCACGCCGGTTCTCACATTGACTCGATTCCTGCCGACGGAG
This sequence comes from Acidimicrobiales bacterium, assembly GCA_965216355.1. GTDB lineage: Bacteria > Actinomycetota > Acidimicrobiia > Acidimicrobiales > SZUA-35 > JAHELU01. Next base: position 2,391,157 of record CBDCFR010000013.1, on the reverse strand, counting down.
CCACCATGGCAGCGAGTTCCGCGACAAAGAAGGCTCCAAAGTCGAAGTCGACCAAGAAGAAGGCTGAGAAATGGGAGAGCCGTGCCGTGTTGCGGCTTATCGAGGCCGGTTCAACGGCCGAGTGTCCCCACTGCGGAGAACGAGTAAAGTTCCGGGCTCGCCATCGTGACCAGCAGGTGATCTGCAACGTGTACGTCGACGGCAAGTGGGACCGTGTCGAGCAGTACCACGAAGAGTGTTACTCCGATGCCGGCGAACCCCATGGTGAAGCGATAAAGAAGCAGCGGGAGAACCTCCGACAGCTCAAAGCCCGTCAAGACGCCGAGGCCAAGGAGAAGGCGGCCAAGGAGCAGGAGGCCAAAGAGCTGGCACTCGAAGCCAAGAAAGAGGCGGCAAGGAAGTAGCCCGTATGGCCGAAACTACAGGCCGACGGAGCCCGCCACCCAGATCTGGCGAGCCACCCCCGGGCAAATTGCCTTGGCGAAAACTGCCTCACCGGCGTTCCGACAACCTATGGTGGCGCAGGTGCCTCTCTCTTCCGAAGTGCCGACCATTAGTCCTGAACTCGACGATCACCAATTAGCCGCCGCCATTGCCGCCGAAACCGGCCGCCGCCTCGTCGACATCCGCCAGAAGATGGTGGAGCATGGCACCGACCATTGGACGTTGAAGGACGTCGGCGACATGTCGGCCCATCAATTCATCATCGACGCCCTGACGGCCACCCGGCCCGACGACGCCGTTCTGTCGGAGGAAGGCGCCGACCGTCGGGAACGGCTGTCGGCCGACCGGGTATGGATCGTCGATCCTCTCGACGGCACGCGCGAGTTCGCCGAGCCTCCCCGCATCGATTGGGCGGTTCATATCGCCCTGGTGGTCAACGGTGAGCCAGTTGCCGGATCGGTTGCCCTGCCCGCCGAAGAGCTGACTCTGCTGAGCGGCCCGGCGGAGCAATTGCCACCGCCCGTCGACGGACCACCACGCGTGATTGTCAGCCGAACGCGACGCCCACCGGCAGCACAGATGCTGGCCCGGGAATTGGGAGCCGAATACATCGAGATGGGATCGGCTGGGGCCAAAGCCATGGCCGTGGTGCGAGGCACCGCCGACATCTACGCCCACTCCGGCGGTCAATACGAGTGGGATTCGTGCGCCCCCGTCGCCGTCGCCAAAGCGGCCGGCTTGCACTGTTCCCGCCTCGACGGATCGCCGATGCTGTACAACAACCCCGACCCGTATCTGCCCGACCTTCTGATCTGCCGTCCCGAGTGGGCCGAACAGAGTTTGGCCATTCTCAACGGCTAACTCTCGACAGCTCGAGGGGTCTCGCCGGCCGGGCTATGGTGTGCAGCCATGAGTCCGCTCGGAGACTACAAGGTTGTCGAGTATCGGATCGAAGATCGCACCGCGATCATTCGGCTGAACCGGCCAGATCGAGGAAACGCGTGGACCGGCAGGATGCACGCCGAGTATCTCGATGCCATCGGCCGAGCTGAAGTCGATGACCACGTGCGGGTGATTGTCGTCACCGGCAACGGCTGGGCCTTCTGTGTCGGCGGTGACTCCGAAGCCTTGGCCGGCCACGTGGAGCGAGGTGGTTATGACGACGGCCTCGACGACGCGGGCGGCGGTTCACCCGGCCAGCAGTTTCCTGGGCCCGACGTCGATCCCCAGTTCAACGAGCAGTTGGCCTTTCACTATCGCCTGTCGAAGCCCGTGATCGCCGCGATCAACGGCCCGGCCGCCGGGATCGGGTTGGCCCTCGCGTGTTTCGCCGATTTACGGTTCGCGGTACCCGGGGCCAAGATGACCACCGCCCACGGGAAACTCGGACTGCCTCCGGAATACGGCTTGTCTTGGATTCTTCCCCGCCATATCGGGCTGACCCGAGCGATGGACCTCCTGCTGACGTCGAGGGTTTTCACCTCTGACGAAGCCCATCAGATGGGTCTGATCAACGACCTAGTCGATGCGGATGAGCTCATGGGCCATGTGCTTGGCTATGCGGCCTCCCTGGCGTCCACAAACGGCCGTAACGCGCTGGCCGCCACCCGCCAGATGGTGTACCTCGACGGGCATCGGGGTATTGGCGACTCGGTGGCCGATTCCTTGGTCCGGCTCAACAAAATGATGGGGACCGATGAGTATCGGCAAGGGGTGAAGGCGCTCCGCTCAAAACAACCACCTGACTTTTAGACCGAATTTCGTCGTAGGTTCCTAGGCTGCAGGTGCCTTATCTGGTGCAACGAGCGGAAAGACGATGACCGACGTCAACAGACACATGAGCGACCACCACCTCGGCACGTTCTCCGAGGCCATGCCCTGGTCGATGGCCGACCACGAGCCCGAATGGCTCGACGTCGTTCCCCTTTTGCGCCGTCAGCAGGCCCGGCAGCTCCCGGATCTCCTCAGGCCACCTAAAGTCCCACCACTCCGGCGAGCTGCCACCGTGATGGCGGTTTTCGGCAAGGCCCTCGCGCTTTGGCGACTAAGGGAACGCAACACCCCACGGTCTCGGGCCGGTATCTCCAAACGAGTACGGGAATCAGCCGAGGTGCTGGGCCCGACCTACATCAAGCTGGCGCAGATAATCAGCGCAGGCGAAGGCGTGTTTCCCGCCGAGCTGGTAGCTGAATGTAAGAAATGCCGTGATCAGGTGCCGGCCGTCCCTTACCAAGAGATCGTCGCCGTGGTGGAAGAAGATCTCGGCGCCCCGCTCCACGAACTCTTCAACCACTTCGAACCCACACCGCTGGCCGCAGCATCGATCGCCCAGGTCCATCGGGCAACCCTCCGCTCCGGCCAGAACGTCGTTGTCAAAGTACAGCGCCCCGGAATCGACTCGTTGATCCGCCGCGATCTAAAGGTTCTTAGCTGGCTGGCGCCATTCCTCGTGGGCCGCATCCCTGTTGCCGCGCTGGCCAATCCGCCGGCTTTGGTCGAGTTGTTCGCCGAAACCATCATCGAAGAACTCGACTTCCGGGTTGAGGCCGCCAACATCCTCGACATGGGTCGAGTGCTGGCCGAACTCGACCAGCGCGATTTCGTGGTGCCCCGCCCTCATCCAACCTTCGTTTCGCGGCGAGTTCTGGTGATGGAGGAGCTGAGCGGCTTCAAGTTCGACGACGTGGCCGGCATGCACGACGCCGGAGTCGACACCGAGGCCGTGCTCAAAGCCACGATGATCGGATTCTTCGAAGGGGTATTCCTGCACGGGATCTTCCACGGGGATCTGCACGGCGGCAATCTCTACATCATGGAAGATGGCCGCACCGCGCTGATGGACTTCGGCATCACCGGTCGGCTGTCCGAGAAGGAGCGGATGGCCTTCCTCCGCATGATGATGTCGGCCACCACCAACAACGTGACCGGTCAGATCGAAGCGTTGAGAGACCTCGGCACCCTGCCGCCCGACACCGACATCGCCGCCGTTGTGTCCGATCTCGGGCTCGATGGACCGCCGGTCGATCCCACCACCCTCGAGCCGGACCAGCTGGTGAAGGAGGTGCAGCGTATTCTTAAAGCGTTGCTGGCCTACGGGGCCCGCATGCCGAAACCGTTGATGCTGTACGTGAAGAACCTGATCTTCATCGACGGAGCAACCGCCACCCTCGCTCCCGACATCGACCTGTTCGCCACCATCACCGAAATCGCCACCCATTTCGCCACCACCCACGGACCAACCATCGCCGCGCAACTCGGAATGGCCGAGCAGGCGTGGGAGGTTGACGTCGAAGGTATGAAGGCCGGCCTCGGTGTAGACCCAGCCGAGCAAACCACGCTGACCTACGCCGAACTTCAGGAACGCCGCAAGCTCATTCGCCAACGTCTGGGCGCACACCGACTGAACTAACCGCCTGAACTAACCGATTGGACCGACAGGCCCGATTGGTGCGGCGGGTTGGACGCCCGGCTCGCGGCGGCTAGACAGAATCGGGTGCGTCTTGTGATTGCCGACTGCACCGTCGACTACGACGGTCGTCTAACCGCCCACCTTCCCCGCTCAACCCGCCTGATCATGGTCAAGGCCGATGGTTGTGTCGCCATCCACGCAGATGGCGGGGCCTACAAACCAATGAACTGGATGACGGCGCCCAACATCATTCGCGAGGACGATGATGCCTGGGTGGTCACGAACCCCAAGGGGGAAACGCTCACCATCGCGTTGCACGAGATCTTCAGCGACGTACAGCACGATCTGGGCCCCGACCCTGGTTTACAGAAAGATGGTGTCGAGGCCCACCTTCAGGAGCTACTGGCGGTCGACCCGGAACGGTTGGGCGCAGGGATGAAACTCATTCGTCGGGAGTTCCCCACCGAGATCGGCCCCGTCGATCTGCTCTGCCGCGATGCCGATGACCAGGTTGTGGCCATCGAGGTGAAGCGACGAGGTGAAATCGACGGTGTAGAGCAGCTCACCCGCTACCTCGATTTCCTCAACCGTCAGCCCGACCTGGCTCCGGTCAAGGGAATGTTTGTGGCCCAGGAGATCAAACTGCAGGCCAAGACTCTGGCGTCAGACCGCGACATCGACTTCTTGGAAGTCGACTACGACGAGCTGCGCGGCATCGAACGCCCTCAACAGAAGCTGTTCTAGGAACCGCCGTGGACCACGTCTCCTGGTTTGACCCTGGCGAGGAGATCGTTGGTCAGACAGGCACGTTCTCGCTGAGCTCAACTGCTATCGATCAGGTGTTGTGGACCGACTGCGAAGTTTCCCAGTCTCGTTTCACCGCCTGTACGTTCACCGACTGCCAATTCGAACGGGTGGCGTTCCTCGACTGTGACCTCTCGTCGGTCTCGTTCATCGACTGTGTGTTTAAGGACTGCACGGTACGTGGCGGCAAGAAGGCACCGTTTCTCGCCTTTGTCGATTCCTTGATCAACGGTATGACCATCACCGGTTTGGGAGCCGAGGCTCTGGAGATCCAGGGCGGTCGCCTTCGTGAGTTGACGATCAGCGAATGTTCGCTCGGCCGTCTCACGTTTTCAGCGGTGAAGAAGACACCGAAACACCGGCAGTCGGTGACGATCACCGACACGACTCTCAACGCCGTCGGTGGCATAACCCAGCTGGCCGAGGCCGGTGTCGAAGTACAGGTCGATGCAGCGCTATGGACACTGTTCGGCGACCTGCTCCTGCGTCAGATCGGCATCAAACAGGTGACATGATCCTGCGACAACTCAAGCCCGGAAGCTGATCCCACCGTTGTCGAAGACCACTCGACCGTCGTCGCCGATCGTCTGGAAGACAGCGGTACCGTCGTCGGTGTTCCACATGTTCACGGTCAACGCTTCCCCCGGTAGAACCGGTGAGCTGAAGCGCCCCTCCATCGAAACAAACCGACCCGGGTCCGAGCCACACAGTGTGTGCAGCAGTGCCCTCCCCGTGAAGCCGTAGGTGCATAGTCCGTGGAGGATGGGCTTGGGGAACCCGCCAACGTCGGAGAACTTCTTGTCGGAATGCAGTGGATTACGGTCGCCACAGAGGCGATACAGCAACGCTTGATCGGGCCGGGTTTGGTAGGTCACCGACTGGTCAGGATCCCGACCAGGAGCTACATTCACCGCCGCTGAGGGGCCCCGGTCACCACCGAAGCCGCCTTCCCCGACAATGAACACCGACGACGTGGTCTCGAATAACGGTTGTCCGTCGTCAGTCGACGTGGCGACTGCTCTACTCGCCACCACGGCCCCCTTAACCTTGTCGTAGATTCCTGTGATCTCATCGACCAGCTCAACCTCGCCCGACGGTGGAATCGGACGGTGCAGGGTGATCCCCTGCTGGCCGTGTACCAACATCCGAGGGTCCCAGGTTCCGGCCGACCGCATGGCACTTGCGCCACCGGTGGCGTTGAACCCGGCCAGCACCACGAAGGTCGGGAACACCTGCTGATCGACACCGTCGGTGTTTTCGGTGGTGAACTCCAGCTCGTAGCCGACCGGATCGATGGCGCCGGCGCCGATCCCGACCGAATACAGCAAACAGTCGTCGCTGGTCCAGCTCCATCGCCGGGGCTCTCCCTTTGTGCCAACTGCGTCCGGGTTCATGGGCATGACGTTGTTCTCCTCGATGTGAGCCTGGGGGCTTTGTGCGGCGTGGGGGTTAATACGGCGTCGGGCGGCCTGGACCGGTGGCCGGACGGCCCGACATGTCGCTGTTGGGCTGGGCTTCGGCCATCATCTGTTTCACCAGCGGGCCGATTTCGGTGGGGTCGTCGACAGGTTCAACCGTCGGTCCACGGTGCCACATGTTGGCCACACCCAGCACTTGACCGCTGGCTTCGAACACGCGCCCGGTTACCGGGGCCGATTCGGCGCTGGCCAGCCACGTGGCGATCGGAGCAACCCACCGAGGGTGCATCTGCTCCTTTTGCTCCTCGCTCCCCTGCCCCATACCCAGATTCTCGGTCATGCGGGTGAGGGCGGCGGGGGCGATGGCGTTGACGGTCACGCCATATCGATGAAGTTCCTGAGCGGCGATGATCGTGAAGGCGGCGATACCGGCCTTGGCCGCGCCGTAGTTGGTCTGCCCGGGGTTCCCGTAGATTCCCGAAACCGACGACGTGTTGATGATTCGACCGTCGTTCGACTCGCCGGCCTTGGCCCTCTCCCGCCAGTAGGCGGCAGCGTGACGGGCGGGCGCAAAGGTTCCCTTGAGATGCACCTGGATCACGGCGTCCCATTCGGCTTCGGTCATGTTGGTGAGCATGCGATCCCGCAGAATGCCCGCATTGTTGATCACGGCGTCGAGGCCACCGAAGCTCTCAATAGCGGTATCGATCATCCGCTTGGCTCCGTCGAAATCGGAAACATCGTCGCCGTTTACCGCGGCCTCGCCACCCATGGCCTTGATCTCCTCAACCACCTGTTGCGCAGGGCTGAGGTCACCGCCTTGGCCGTCCACCTCACCGCCAAGATCGTTGACCACGACTTTCGCTCCGTGGTGAGCGAGCATAAGCGCGTGCTCCCGACCGATCCCGCGACCAGCTCCGGTCACCACGACAATGCGTCCTTCACATAGCTTTGACATCAGGTTCTCTCTCCTCGACTTCTGCTGGAGTCACAACGATCTTTGCACAACGGCGGTTCGGGACCAAAGTGTCGCTCGAAGTGTTCGATCCAGCCCCACCAGGTGTAGCCACTTGACCAACGTTGCTCAAAGGTTGCCGTGTTGTTTCGAAGGCGCCACCTGCGGTGGGTTTGACCCCATAGGAGCCGATCGCCATGGCAGAATGGTGCGCAGTGACAACAGATGGACATGGCGACAATCCAAGTAAGGCGGAGCCACCCAGCTCGGGATCGGAAACGGTCGACGCTCTTCTGGCCGAGCTGCTGGGGCCCGACTTCGGTGGCGCGCCATCGTCAAGCGACGCCGCGGACGGCCACATCAGACCCGACCCGTCGGCGGACGGCAGTTCTGCCGATCCTGATGACAGCAGTGCTGTCGGTCCCGAGGATCCAACCACGGTCTTCGGCGACGCGATGCCACATCTCGACGAGCTGGCCGGAGTCAATCTCCAGGGTGATGATGAGTCCATCACCGAGATGCAGGCCGCACTCGACGACCCGACTGCAGAAATCATCGGAGCCGACAGCCTCGAAGAAGTCAGCCCCAAAGACGTCAGGCCTGTCGACCCCTCAGCAAGCCCTGAGGCAACCGACGCCGAAGTGGCCGACGCTCCACCCGTCGAAACAGTGGCAATCGGGGCCGAGAGAGCCGAGACCACTGCGACATCTACGACAACTGCGACATCTAGCGAGAACAAGCCCAAAGAAGCCGCATCTGCTCGGAGCCGTCCCGAGCCCGCCAAACCCGTTCCGGTTACCCCAACCCGGAAGAGCGGTAGGTCGGCCGGACGTATGCTGAAGATTGGGGTGGTCGCAGCACTTGGGTTGTTTGTGCTCTTGATCGCCGCATGGGGAATCGACTCGGCGAGCAATCAAGACACGGTTGTGCGAGGAGTGACACTCGATGGTGAGTCGATCTCCGGATTGTCCGCCGACGAGCTTCGTGAGGTGCTCGACGAACGACAGCAGGACTTGGCCACCACTCCGCTGGCCATCAACGTCGGATCGACCGAGGTGATAACCGATCCCGTCACGTTGGGAGCATCAATCGATCACGACGAAATCGTCAATGAGGCTTTGGACGTGGGTCGCTCGGGGTTCTTCCTGGCTCGACCCTTCGGTTGGCTCGGGCGCCTTCTGTCATCCACCAAAATCGAGACACAGTACGCGTTTGACGCCGAGGTCGCCGCAGGCGCCGCCGAATCGGTGGTGAGCGCTGCACTCGATCAGCCCAAGGAGCCGGAGCTGCTTCTCGGCTCCGATCAGCAGATGACAGTCGTTCCCGGCAATAGCGGCACCACCATCGACCCTCGCGAGCTGGTCGGCCGCCTGCCAAACGTGATCTCCGACGGCGCTCCATACCAGTTGGACCTGCAAGCCATCAGCGCCGACCCTGAGATCGATCAGGAGGCACTGGAGGCGCTGGCCGACGACATCAATTCGGTGACCGCCGAGCCGGTTCGCATCCAGGTGCTCGACCGCACCGCCGACGTCGAACCAGCGATGCTCAAGTCTTGGGCCGTACCCGACACCAGCGAAGGCGAGCTGCGTTGGGTCATCGATCGCGAACAGGCGCTCAACGATCTCAAACCCCTTTTCCCAACCCTCGGATCGGCCGACCAGATCACGAGGTTCACCGTGGTCAACAACAAACCCGTGATTGTGCCGGCCGCTGAAACCGTCTTGTGCTGCGATGAGGAGTCGGTCTCCACCATCCGAACCGCCTTGGCCGAGCCGCTTGCTCCCGCCGCTGAAGACAGTGAAGACTCCGATGGCGACGCGCCTCGCCGCACCATTGTTCTGGAGCCCATCGTGGTCGACGTCGACGAAGGCGTTGCCGAACTCGAGTCTCTCGGGATTATCGAAGAGGTCAGTACGTTCACCACCAATCATGCCTGCTGCGAGAATCGGGTGATCAACATTCAGCGGTTCGCCGATCTCACCCACGGCGTGATCATCCGTCCCGGTGAGACGTTCTCGCTCAACGGTCACGTCGGCCAGCGCACCATCGAGAAGGGTTTTGTGGCCGACGGCGCCATCAACCTCGGCATTTTGGAACCTCAGGTCGGCGGTGGCATCAGCCAGTACGCCACCACATTCTTCAACGCATCGTTCTTCGCCGGCCTGGAGTTCATCGAGTACCAGTCGCACTCGCTCTACATCTCCCGCTACCCGAGGGGCCGGGAAGCCACGATCTCCTGGCGTCGACCCGATCTTGAAGTCCGAAACAACACTCCCTACGGCATTCTGGTCTGGAACGAATACACGCCGACGTCGATTACCGTGACGTTCTACTCCACCAAACATCTTGAGGTGGAGGCGTTGCCCCTCAAGCGGTCATCGGAGCGTGAGTGCCGGGTCGACATCACGCCTCGGCTGATCACGTTCCCAGACGGCGAGCAGGTGGAGGATTCGGTCTACGCCGTCTACCGACCAGGTGAGGGCCTCGACTGTAATGGCAACTCAACAGTGCCCGAGGAAGATGAAGACGAGGACGTCGGTACCACGACCACCACCACTGAGGACACGACCACGTCAAGTGACTCAACAGACTCGACGACCTCGTCCACAACAACGGATGAAACGCCGACCACTCCAACGACCGACGGCCAGGACGAGATCTCAACGACCGTGCCGGACGAAGGCGACTAGAACCGTCGGCTCTCCTGGGAGGACGGGGAACCGGTGCCTCTCACCGCTATCTTGCATGGTAAGTGGATGTGCAGAACCAACCTGTCCGCAAGAGCGACATCCTGATAATCGGAGCCGGGCCGGCTGGTACGGCCGCCGCTATCGAAGCGTCGCAAGCGGGCCTCGACGTTGTGGTCGTAGACAAGGCCACCTTCCCCCGCACCAAATGCTGTGGTGACGGTTTAACCACCAGCGCCCTTCGCCAACTGGAACAACTGGGTTTCGACCCGTCAACCGTTCCCAGCTGGACCGTGGTCGAAGACGTTGTGATCTCCAGTCCCAGTGGCCGCCTCCGCACCTACCCTCTTCCCCGAACCGACGGTGTCTTCGCCGCCGTTGCCCGCAGAAGCGAGCTGGATCATGAGTTGGTGAAGCTCGCTCGGTCCAAAGGGGTGGAGATCCTGGAAGGCCATGAGCTGAAGCAGCTTGACCAGGATCAGGGGTGTGTAACCGCCGTCGTCGCCTCGCCGGATGGCATCCAACCGATCAAGGCTCGCTTCCTGATCGCCTGTGACGGCATGTGGTCCACTGTGCGCAAGCTCTCGGGCATAGGCCCCACCGACTATCGCGGTGACTGGCATGCCTTCCGCCAGTATTTCAAGAACGTGGGCCCGCAGGCTCAGAACAGACTGATGGTCTGGTTCGAACCCGATCTGCTGCCCGGATACGCATGGTCGTTCCCTCTCGCCGACGGTCGAGCCAACATAGGGTTCGGCATCCTCCGGGGAGAAGGCGGCAAACGGATCCAACAGATGAAGTCCACCTGGCAGGACCTTCTCGAACGACCGCAGGTACGGACCGTGCTCGGGCCCGACGCCGAGCCCGAGGAGCCACACCGGGCCTGGCCCATCCCGGCACAACTCGGTGCGCTGCCACTGGCTCTGGGCCGGATATTGTTTGCGGGCGACGCCGCCGCCGTCACCGATCCGATGAGTGGTGAAGGAATCGGCCAAGCCATTGAAAGCGGTCGCCACGCCGTGGCCAACATAATCAGTGAGGGGATCGATCACCCCACAGCCGTCCGCGACCGGTACGAGAAAACCCTTCGACGAGGCATCGGACGAGATCATCAGCTGGCCCACGCGCTGTCGAACCTTCTGACCTCACCACGAACAGCGGAAATGGCTCTTGCCGTCACCGGACTGACCGATTGGACACGAACGAACTTCGCCCGTTGGCTTTTTGAGGACTATCCCCGGGCCACCGTGATCAATCCGTCCCGCTGGCGGGAGCGACCGCTCGGTCAACCGGCTCCTTATCGACAGTCCGCTTGAGTAGCCGGCCGGCCCCTGCCGTAGTATCAGAGCATGTCCGACAGTGCTGAAAACAGCGGTACCAGTGCCGTGCGTGAACTTCGTTCCGGCTCATCCGAGCTCGCTCCGGCCGACTACATCGAGGAGACCCGCAAGCTCTACTCCTCGCTCGGCTACGACGACTATCGCTGGGCCGAGCGGGTTGAGACGCCACCCTGGGTCGAGATCTCAAAGCCGCTCCGTTCGGCCAAGGTCGCTCTCGTCGGTTCCGGAGGCGTCTATCGCACCGGACAGATCGCTTTTCATACCAAAGACGACACGTCGATCCGGGTGATCGATCGCAACACCGCGGCTGAGGATCTTCGGATCGCCCACTTCGCGTACGATCAGACCGACGCTCGCACCGATCCAAACTGCGTGTTCCCGCTGGAGCGGCTCCGGGAGCTGGCCGACCAAGGAGTGATCGGCGGAGTCAGCCCTCGGCACTTCGGTTTCATGGGCGGTATCTACTCAACCCGGCGGCTTCTGGAGACCACGGCGGAGCTGCTCAAGGCCGAACTATTGGCCATGCAGGAGGCCGGCGAACTTGATGTGGTGTTGCTGGTTCCGGTTTGACCGGTTTGCCATCAGTCGATCGGTCTGATCGCCCGAGTTCTGGAACAAGCCGGACTTCCCACCGTGTCGCTCACGTCGGCACGGTCGATAACCGAACGGGCCAATCCTCCCCGTGCCGTATTCGTCGACCTGCCGCTGGGCCACACCACCGGCGCTCCCAACGATCCGGTCGGACAGCGGCAGCTGCTTACGGACGCGCTGGCGGCAGGCTTCGCCATTTCAGGCCCGGGTCAGATCGTCGATCTGCCGTTCCGGTGGATCGATGACGACTGGAAGGGCGCTCCGTTGTCGTGGAGCCGTCGAGCGCAGTCCGACGGTTCCTCCGGGTCTGATGCCGGCGACACCCGAACCTCCCGCAGCGATCAGCCGTTCTATTACGACCCCGCCGACGAGCAAGCGGCCGGCGAGATCAGCTGGGACGATCAGTGCAAGGTCTGTCTCGGAATCACTGATTAGAGTCACCGAATAGTCAGGCCCATGTGCCATTCGACCAAGGTTCCACACAGAACCGGCCGGTAACCTACACTCGCCACCGCACGTGATCGATCCCCTCGAATGCTCCGCGTTCGTCGATCACCAGGCAAGATCGACTGGTTTGGGCTGACGTAACGCCGGCCAGTGAAGTCAACGACACGAATAACGGAATGAGGAGAAGAATGACCGACCTTGGATTCGACGGCAAGGTAGCCATCATCACCGGTGCCGGTGGCGGCTTGGGACGCGAGCACGCCCTGGAGTTCGCTCGTCGAGGCGCCAGGGTTGTGGTCAACGATCTGGGCGGATCGGTTGACGGCACCGGCAACTCCACCGGCCCGGCGGCCGACGTGGTGGCCGAGATCGAGGCCCTCGGCGGCGAGGCTGTGGCCGACGGCAACTCGGTAGCCACCCCCGAAGGTGGTGAGGCCATCGTGCAAACCGCGATCGACAATTTCGGCCGTATCGACATCGTGGTCAACAACGCCGGCATCCTTCGGGACAAGACCTTCCACAACATGACCGATGAGCTACTGACGCCGGTAGTCGATGTGCACCTCAAAGGTGCGTTCTACGTCACCAGGCCGGCGTGGGTTCACTTCCGAGAGCAGGGTTACGGTCGGGTGATCAACACCTCATCAAACTCGGGCCTGCTCGGCAACTTTGGCCAGACCAACTACGCCGCAGCCAAGATGGGTCTCGTCGGCTTCACCCGCGTGCTGGCCGCCGAGGGCGCCAAATACAACATCAACGCCAACGCCATCGCCCCGGTGGCTCGAACCCGAATGACCGAAGACATCCTCGGTCCGCTGGCCGAGCAGCTCGACCCGGCGCTGGTAACCCCTGTTGTGATCTGGCTGGCTCATGAGGATTGCGAGACCACCAGCTCGGTCTATTCGACCGCCGGCGGCACCGTGGCCCGATTCTTTGTTGGGCTAACCCAGGGCACACATCGAGGTCGAGAAATCACCGCCGAGTCGGTGCGCGACGATTGGGATGTGATCAACGACGAGACCGGCTACATCGTTCCGTCCGGTCCGGCCGACGAGTTCGGCAAGCTCATCAACCAGTGGCAGGCTGCTCAGGAAGCGTAAAGCCGGGGTTTAACTCACACTCAATACCGGGGCGGCGTGATGGGCCACCATCAGCCAGCGATCACCGTCGTGTTCAAACACGTTGATCGCCCCCGCCGCCCCGGTGTGACCTTCCGAGATCATATTCTCAGTCACTGTGACCCAGCCGACGTCACCCTTATGCACCACCCGCTCCTCGGTCACAATCACCTGAGGGTTTCCGCCGGAGGCGAAGATCGCGGTCCAGGAGGCTGCGGTGGAGGCCCATCCGATGAGAGGGGCACGGCCGGGGTGGGCACAGCTCACCGTGTCGTCGTGGCTCCAGACGTCGATCATGAGGTCGAGGTCGGCCGTCTCCAGTGCTTGATAGAACCGAGCATTGGCCGCCGACAGCCCGCCGTCGGAACGTTCGGCCCAAGGACGATCAACTGGTTGATCGGCTGCGGGCATATCATCCGGTGTCGGGGAGCTCACGTCCCCCACCATAGGGGTGATGTCGCCGGCGGCCGGAATCCGGACAGCTCGCGACACCCCTAGACTTGGGCCCTTGGCTAACGTTCCAACTCCTATCCGCAAGGCGATCGGGCGCTTCGACCACACTGTTGACGGTTGGTTCACTCCGCTCCGAGGCAACCCGACGGCAGACCGCGTGTTCTACATCGCCTCGGAGGCCGCCGACTTTTCCAAGGCGTGGCACGCCATCGGCCTCACGATTGCCCTCGTCAGCCCATCACGCCGTAAAGATGGTGTTCGGCTGGCCATCGCTCTCGGGGTTGAGTCGGCGTTCGTAAACGGATTTCTGAAGTCGGTAGTCCGGCGGGAACGCCCGCCCTTGCTCGACGATGCCGCCTACGAAGTAAGGCGCCCACGCACCAAAAGCTTTCCCAGCGGCCACGCCAGCTCGGCGACGCTTACGGCAACGCTGCTCTCGGATTCGGTGCCGGCGCTGAAGCCGGTTTGGTGGTCGCTGGCTGCGATTGTGTCGGCCAGCCGAGTGCACAACCGGATGCATCATCCGTCCGACGTGGTGGCTGGAGCGGCCCTTGGAACGGTAATGGGTCGGTTCATCAAGCGCCATTGGCCCGCTGACGGCTAACGTCCGCAGTAACCGCCAGGCCAAGGCCCAAAATGACGCACAGGCGGCGAGGGCCGATCGGCGTGACCGGAGGCGCGACAAACCGGCGCCGAAATGACGCCGGTTGGCCAGACGGGATCAGCCGTCGAGAACGGTGCCGCTTAGCAGTGAACGAACATCGAGAAGAAGATCGGCTACTTCCGATGCCGATACCAACTGACGCTCGGTCAAGCCGCCCAGGCCCTGGTCGATCAGGGCAAGAGCTTCTTCGATGGTGGTGATCGGAGTCACTTCAATTTCATCAAGCTCTGTCAAAACCGCTCCTCGTGGTGAGAACTGATCGCCGGTTGCGGCGAGGGGACACTGCCCTACCCCGAACAACCATTGACTTGGCTTAAGCATTCCCTGTTCGAACGCCGTTGTGCAAACCAGGGCCTGAGAATTCCGTCACTCTAATCCATGATGTCGCCGATGTCGGTGACCCCGGAACTGCTCCAGGTTGAATCACCCACACGGAATGCGGCGGCAACCGACTCACCGGGTCCGCATCCAAGAATTCGGCCCAAACCGGTGCGAATCGGTGCTCACCGTGTAAGTCTTGAAGGCTATGGAACGACCTTCAGGCCATCTGCTGATCGGCGAACAGATCGATGCCACCTCGGGCGACCGTACCGGCGAATCCGTGCTGCTCGACAGCGCCGACTTCACCACTCACGGCGTAATCGTCGGTATGACCGGATCCGGTAAGACCGGCATGGGCGTGGTTCTCCTCGAGGAAGCGCTCATGGCGGGGATTCCGGTGCTTGCGATCGACCCGAAGGGCGACCTCGGCAATCTCTGTCTGACGTTTCCCAACCTGAGCGCACCCGAATTCGAACCGTGGATGGACGAGGGTGCGGCCCGGGTCGACGGCGTGACAACTGGGCAGCTCGCTGAGAAGATGTCGGGCGTCTGGAAGTCGGGCCTCGAATCGTGGGGTATGGACGGTACCGATGTGGCCCAGCTGCAGTCGGCCGCCAATCCGGTGATCTACACGCCGGGATCAAATGCCGGAGTTCCCCTCGATGTGTTGGGCCGCCTCCAGGCTCCAGCCACCAGTGATCCGGCGGCCCGCCAGGATGAGATCGACAGCACAGTTGGTGGGCTCCTGGGCCTCATCGGGGTCGACAGTGATCCGCTGTCGGGCCGGGAGCACATCCTGCTCGCCAACCTCATCGCCCGGGCCTGGGACAGTGGCAATCCTCTCGACATGCCGACACTCCTGGCTCAACTGCTCGACCCGCCGATCCGCAAGCTCGGCGTGCTCGACCTCGAAACCTTCTACCCGGCCAAAGATCGTCAGGCCCTTGTTCTCAAACTCAACGGACTGCTGGCATCTCCCAGCTTCGCCACATGGGCCGAGGGTGCCCCGCTCGACATCGAGCGCATGCTTTGGGACTCGTCCGGAAAGGCCCGGGCCGCAGTTGTCAGCCTCAGCCACCTTGAGGAGACCGAGCGGCAGTTCGCCGTCACGCTCGTGTTGTCCAAGCTGATCAGCTGGATGCGGAGCCAATCCGGCACCGGCGAACTGCGGGTCCTGGTGTACATCGACGAGGTGATGGGCCTCGCTCCCCCGGTCGGAAATCCCCCGCCGAAGAAGCCAATCCTCACCTTGCTGAAGCAGGCCCGGGCCTTTGGTGTGGGCCTCGTGCTGTCAACCCAGAATCCGGTCGACCTCGACTACAAGGCCATCAGCAACGCCGGCACGTGGCTCATCGGGCGGCTGCAGACTCAACAAGACAAGGATCGCCTTGTCGACGGTCTGAGAACGGCCGACGGTTCGGCCGACATCGGCGAGCTGGAAGCCACCATCTCCAACCTGGGCAAACGCCAGTTCCTTCTCCGGTCGGCCAAATCGTCGACCATGCCGGTGTTGACCTCTCGCTGGGCGCTCAGCTATCTGGCCGGTCCGCTCACTCGAGATCAGATCACCCGGCTGATGGCCGGAAAGGTTGCGGCCGAAACCGCCGCCGGCTCCGCTGGCCAACCTGCCCCGGCTCCAACGGCGGCTGCCGCTCCCGCGCCATACACAGCGGCGGCAACAGCGGAACCCGTTCCGGTTGCGGTGTCGGCCACCAATCTGGCCGACGATGAGTCCGCGGTCTCTCCTTCGTTTCCCGACTCGCTGCCGGTTCGTTTCACCACTGCGTCGGCACCGTGGCTCGAACAACTCGACCTCGGTGTTCCCGGCGACCGATTGCAGGCTGCGATCGCCGCCCGGGTCAACCTGTTGTTCGATGAAACCAAGGCCGATCTTCGTCACACCGAGGAGTGGGAGGCCATCATCCCCATCACCGGCGACAGTATCGACGTCGGCAGCGCCATAAACGTTGACTTCGACGATCGCGACTTCACATCCGACGCTCCCGACAACGCCATCTACATCTTGCCGCAGTTCGAAATCAGGGCTTCGGAGATCCGTTCCTTTGGCGCCGATCTCAAGAACAATCTGGTGGCCGAGGAGACCTATCAGCTCTTCGCCAACAAGGAGATGAAGCTGTACTCCCGGCCCGGCGAATCGCAGGAGGATTTTGAGCGACGCTGCCGGGACGCCGCCGATGACGAGATGGACGCCGAGGCCGGAAAGATACGAGACAAGCTGGAACGCAAACGCGATTCGGTGGAAGCGGCACTGGCCAAAGCCGAGGACCGGGTAGCCGAGCTGGAAGTCCAGGCCGACGGTCGTCGAAATGCTCAACTGATCGACATCGGCACGTCGGTCCTAGGTGGCTTGCTGGGTGGCCGAAGCCGCACTCGTGGACTGGCGACCGCGGCGCGCCGGATGTCGTCAAGTAGCCGCCAGAAGGCATCCACGGAGGCCCGCCTCGACACTGCCCGCAATCGGGTGGCGGAGAAGATCGAGGATCTTGATGAGCTCGAAGCCGAGCTGGCCGACGCCATTCTGGACATCGAGTCGGAATGGGTGGAGAAATCACGGCTCATTGAAACCTTCGAGGTTCCGCTGGAGAAGACCGACATCAACGTCAGCGACGTGATGCTGGTCTGGCTCCCGGTGAGCCGTTAGAACGGTTGCGAAAGGCGGACCATGACAACGCTGGTGCTGGGAATCATCGGGATTGTGCTGGGGTGGGCTGTGATCCGGAGCCAGAAGATACCGCCCGATGCGATCGAGGTTGAGGGAACGGTGGTTGACGTTTCCTCCAGAGTCTCGAGTTCAGGGCCCGGCCGCAGACGGATGTACAAGCTCAAGATCAACTACCGCGACCCGCTTAACGGAGAAGAGACGGTGTTCGACCGCCCCGGCACTACATCTGCGCCGCACGAAATTGGAGACCGGGTGCAGATGATCTACGACGTGCATAAACGCCAGCCGATTTATCGCTCGCAGAGCCAACGGCAAGCCGACTGGCTGCTCCTGATCATTGGTGTGATCTTTGTGGGGCTGGGAATATATCAGCTCGCCGGCTAGCGGTTGAAGCACCTCGTCGGAGGCTACTGCGGAGCCAGTGCCTCAAGCGCTTCCACCGGGCTGAGGGCGTCGGCCGTGCCGAAATCCATCAGAGCGAGCACGGGCGTGTCGATTCCGTTGTCGACGAAGCGCTGGATGTGCTCCCGGCACTGCTCCGGTGAGCCGTGGATCACCAGTTCGTCGACAACCTCATCGGGGATGGCGGCCAAGGCTGCCTTACGGTCGCCGGCCGACCAGGCGTCCCACATTCCTCGAAGCTGGTCTCCCCGACCCAGCCACTCATGAAAGGCCGCGTAGACCGGCACGTTCAGGTAGGCGGCCACTGCGAACTTCGCTTTGGCCCTAACGGTTTCAGTCTCGGTGCTGGGGCACACGAACAACCGGGCCACAATCTCCCGCTCGGCATCGGCCGGTGCGGCATCATGCACGATTTCGGCCACCTTCGCCGTGTCTTCGGCTGACAGCCAGTTGGTGATCGCGCCGTCGGCTTCGCGGCCGGCCAACTTCAGCATGCCCTGTCGCAGGGCGGCTAGCAGAATTGGGGGCTGGACCTCGGGCACGAGGTCGAGGCGGAAACCTTTGATGTCGAACGTG
This sequence comes from Acidimicrobiales bacterium, assembly GCA_965216355.1. Classification (GTDB taxonomy): domain Bacteria; phylum Actinomycetota; class Acidimicrobiia; order Acidimicrobiales; family SZUA-35; genus JAHELU01. Next base: position 2,372,842 of record CBDCFR010000013.1, on the reverse strand, counting down.
TCATAGGTGGCCGTCACCTTCTCGCCACCCAAAGCGTCACGGAGAAAGCGGATCATGTCTTGACACTTCTGATACGGCTGCTCGAACGCGATGTCGTTCCACCGTTCAACAATCACGTTCGACGAGGATCCAAGACCGACGGCAAACCGCCCGGGGGCGGCGTCAGCCATCGAGGCCACGCTCTGGGCCATGAGGGCCGGACCGCGGGTAAATGTAGGCAGAATGGCCGTTCCGAGGCGTAATTCCGGAACCCAAGCCGCAGCGAGGGCCAGCGGCGTGAGACCGTCGTTTCCGGACGCCTCGGCTGTCCACACATCGGTGTATCCGGCGTCCCGCAGGCGCTTGTAGAGGTCTTCGTGTTGATGAAGCGGCACCCCTGAGAAGGGCACGGTCATACCAAATCGGCGCTTTTCCGGTCTCATGACCGTTCACCGTACTGCTCGGCGGACAGCTGTGACCAAACGCCCTACCAAAGTGTCACACCCCTTGTTCATAGTGGAGACATGGCAAGCGCACAGTTGCAGCTCATCCATAGTGACAGCGAAGATTCCTGGAAGCTCGATGCCCGCACCATCGAGGTCGGCCGGGCCGGCATTGCCGCCGCCCGAGCCGCTCTGGCCAACGCTCATACCGCTCCTGAGCCGGTAGAGACGAGCAGCGGTCAGCTCACGATGGTGCTCGATCGAGCCGCCTAGACCAAAATCGACGCACCTGGTCGGCGGCTACGCCGTGCTGTGCCTGGATGGTCGTCCAAAACAGAGTCAATCCAGGAAAGGGCCACGGCTTCGGGGAGGCAGCCGTGGCCCTTCGAGTTTTTTCGCACAATCAACGTGGACCATAAGCGATACCGTTGCCAACCTACGTTCACCAACGTTCGACTCATGGTATAGCCATCAGAATTGTCTATTGATGAACTAGATACAGCTAAATGCGCTACATATGGACACCTACGGCAAGGCCAACAATCTGGTTGCTGATGCTGGTGGCATCCGCCTGTGGACCGCCCCAACCATCACCCGAATCGATTCACGGGGCGTTTGTGGAAAATGTCATCGACGGCGACACCGTTCAGCTCAGGATCGGCGCCAACTCCGAGAGGGTCAGGCTGCTGGGCATCGACGCCCCGGAGTCGGTTCACCCGACGGTGCCGGTTCAGTGTTTCGGAGCCGAAGCGAGCGCCGAACTTCGATCATTGCTTCCGGCCGGCACCGAGGTCGAGATCTTCGCCGATCAACAGGTGCGAGATCACTACGGGCGACTGTTGCTCTATCTCTACCGAACCGACGACGGTCTGGCCATCAATCTGCATCTGGTGCAGCAAGGGTTCGCCGCCTCGTCCTTTTATGAACCCAACGTCCACTTTCGGTCCGACATCAAGGGAGCGGAGCGGCAGGCCAAGGCCGACGCCATCGGGCTTTGGGGCCGGTGCGACGGTCCCGACCAGCCTCTTGAGTGAACCGGACCGCCAGGTGCCCAAGAAAGGCCGGCCGAACCGGCGAGTGTCTCCGCTAGTGTCGACTACGTGACCGAACTTCTCGACCGGCTCGGCTTCGATCCCGACACGAAGGTGGTAATCATCACCGGCCAGGGGCTTGGCTCGTCGAACGCGGCCAACCACGGAGTGCAAAACGGCCTCACCCATGGCGTGCTGACCTCAGCCGGTTTGCAGATTCCTTGCCCATGGTCCCGGGCCACACCCGCCCTTCATCACGGTGAAGATGTCGGTCTATCGTTAACGTTCCTCTCCGAACACGACTGCTATCGGTGGGGGCCGATAACCAACGCCCCGTCGCTTCTCGATGGTGACGGCGGGTTTCCCCGTACGGCAACCGACTTGGGCGAGCACGCCGATGTCGACGAAGTCCGCCGCGAGGGCCGGGCCCAAGTCGAGCGAGCGATCCTTTGGGGATTCGATCTCACCCACATCAGTTCGCACCTCCAAGCGCTGTGCCTGCGGCCCGAGTTGTTCGACGTGTACCTCGAACTGGCCGTCGACTTCCGATTGCCGATCAGCCTGCCGCGGTCCGATCTGGATCTCGGTTTCCCGGCTCGGAAGCTGGCGGCATCGGAAGGCCTACTCACCCCCGACCATGTCATTGCCGCCCCAGCCGGGCAGGAAGCCCGTCCTGTTCTCGACGCAGCCCTACGAGCTCTACAGCCTGGCGTCACCGAACTTCTGGTGCGGCCGGCAATCGACACCCCTGAACTCCGAGCCGTCTCACCCGCCTGGCCCGCATACGTCAGCGACGCTCACTTGGTGAGCGAGGATTGGACGTTCCGGGCCGCCCTTCAGCGGTCCGGCGCAACCTTCATCGGCTACCGGGCGCTTAGATCGGCGCAACGTGGGCGTGGGTGATCAGCCCGCCGTTGATCCGTCGTCTGCCAGCAACCGAGTACGAGACTCCTACGACACCAACGCCGAGCTTTACGCCGAACTGTTTCTGCGCGACCTCGCCGGTAACGAATGGGCGCTGACCTGGCTGCAGCGGTTTGCCGAGTTGACCGCACGCAACAACGGCCCGGTGGCCGACATGGGCTGCGGCCCGGGCCATGTTGTGGCTCACTTGATGAAGTTGGGCCTCGATGTCGTCGGCTACGACATCTCGCCAGGACAAATCGCCCAGGCCCGAGCCGCCTTCCCTGAACTCAGCTTCCAGGTTGGCGACTTTCTGACAATGGATCTCCCCGACTCGTCGCTCAGCGGAATCGTGGCCCGGTACTCGATCATTCACCTGGAACCGGGCAGGCTCGGGTCCCTCTTCGAGAAGTGGTCCACACTCCTTCAGCCCGGCGCTCCCCTACTCGTATCCTTTTTCGGCGCAACGTCACCCGCCGCTCACGGCACCGCCTTCGACCACAAGGTCACACCGGCGTACGCCTTGTTTCCGGCAACGGTGGCTCAGAAGCTGAGAGACGCCGCTTTCATCAACATTGAAATCGATACTCGACCACCGCCGGAAGGCGGCCGACCGTTCGATCAGGCGACGGTTCTTGCGCTAGGCGGAGGCGACCGACGCCAGCGCCCCTGAATCGATCAGTTCGATCAGCGGTATCAGGACACCGGTAGACCCGACCGGCTTGAAGTCGCCCCGGATGTAGGCCTTGGCCACCGACTGCTCACCGGAAAGGTACGCGGCCAGCTCATCGTCGTCGGCGAACGGCAGTGTGAGGTCCACGTCACCGTCATCCGCTGGACCAAGGCGACCCTCATTCAGCACCACCGCGGCCTGACGCTTCTTGCCGATGGCAAACGCCACCGTGCCCGAGATGTCACTACGAATAACGCTGTCCGCCGCTTCCGCGGCGGCTATGACGGCTGCTGTCCACTCTTCGGTGAGGGGTTCCATCAGTCGGCCCCCTCGATCCCCGCCAACAGATCGGATTCGGATTCGATCGGCCCGACCAGCGACTTGGCCAAAATATAGTCCTCGTACGGATAGGCGGCGGCCGCCTTGTCGTCGGGGAGGCCGAACCAGAACGACTCTTCAGGGTCGACCTGAGTTTCGTGGGCCAGAAGGGCTTCTCGTCGAATGTGGTAGAAGTCGGCAACATCGATTTTGGTGGTGATCCGGTGATCGGAGTTCGGTCGTTTGAACCAGTCTTCGCTGAACGGCGACTCAAGGCCAAGCTCGCCGTAGAGCTCATGGTGGGCGATCATCCGAGCCCGACTCCACACCGAGTAGTAGAGCTTCAGCGGTTGCCACGGCTCCCCGAGTTCCGGATACCAGTTGGCGTCGCCGGCCCGGTCGAACGCCGGCACGGTGGCGTCGTGAACCCGAAGGTGGTCGGGGTGACGGTAGCCCTGCTGATCGTCTGAGTAGGTGATGATCACGTGAGGGCGGTGCAGACGGATCAGCCCAACCAATCGGCCTGCGGCCTCATCGAGGTCGGCCATAGCGAAACAATCGGGGTTGGAGTTGGCCACACTCTCGGCCATTCCCGAGTCTCGATAGCCCAGCCAGTCGAGTTCGGTGAACCCGATGGCCTTCACCGAACGTTCCAGTTCGGCGATCCTGACCTCAGCCAGATTTTCGTGGACTTCCGGGCGATCCATCGCCTTATTGATCACTTCGCCTTCCTCGCCGCCGGTGCAGCAAACCAGGAACGTCTCGTGACCTTCGGCGGAATAGCGGGCGATGGTGGGCGCTCCCTTGGATGCCTCATCGTCGGGGTGAGCGTGGATGCTCATGATTCTGGCCATCAGCTCAAGCTACCAAGACCACGGGGTATGCCAATACCGGTACGCCTGCTTCGAGTCGAGAGTGCCGACTGTGAACTACTTCTACAGGCGCGGGCGGATATGATCGAAAATAGGTGCAGGACACAGTGAGCAGGCGCGTCGTGCCGAAACGGCGGGTTGATTGTCGTGTCATCTGATCACTACTGAGGCGCAACCACCACCAACGGGAGGGGCGGAACGTGAGCCAAAATGCCATCTGGGCCATCATCTGGTTGACCGCAGCAGCGGCGTTCGGCATCGGGGAGATGGTGATGGCGGGATCGTTTTTCCTGCTGCCGTTCGCCATCGGCGCCGTCCTGGCCGCTGTTGTCGCAGCGTTGGCCTCCAGCCCGGTCTGGAGTTGGCTTGCCTTCATGCTCGGTTCGCTTGCTGCCTTTTTCGCCATGCGTCCGTTGGCGCGACGGGTCGAGGCCAACGCCCCCGACGTGGCAGGAATCGGTGCCAATCGTTTGGTCGGCGCTGTAGGCGTGGTGCTGGCTCCCATCTCGGCCACCCCGGGTGATGCCGGCATGGTCAGGGTCGGCACGGAGGAATGGCGGGCCGACACCGAACCGGGCGTGGCCCTTTCCCAGGGCACCAAGGTCCGGGTGAAAGAGGTGCTCGGCACCCGCCTGCTGGTTGAACCAACAGGTTTGGAAGATCTTGGCTGATCGCCCCGGTTCGCCACCGGCTCAATCGAAATCCACTATTGGAGAGGAACCCTTGCAATGGAAATTGCATCGATAGCAATCTTCCTGGTTGTCGCCTTCATCCTGGTCTACGTGATCCTGGGTGTTCGCATCGTCCAGCCCTACCAGAAGGGTGTGGTCGAACAGCTGGGTCGCTACAAGGAGACGGTCGACCCCGGTCTCCGGATCATCAAGCCGATTCTGGAACGTATCCGCATGGTCGACATGCGGGAGCAGGTGATCGACGTTCCGCCCCAGGAAGTGATCACCCAGGACAACGTGGCCGTCTCGGTCGACGCCGTCATCTATTTCGAGCCCACCGACCCTCAGCGGTTGCTCTACAACATCTCCAACTTCATCCTCGCCGTCACCAAGCTGGCTCAGACCAACCTCCGTAACGTCATCGGCGAAATGACGCTCGACGAGGCGTTCACCTCTCGTGAGCGGGTCAACGCCGCTCTACGTCAAATTCTCGACGATGCCACCGACAAGTGGGGCGTGCGGGTGGTCCGGGTTGAGATTCAACGTATCGACCCGCCACAAGATGTCATGAACGCCATGCACGAGCAAATGAAGGCGGAACGTACCCGCCGGGCCGTGGTCACCGAGGCTGAAGGCTCCCGTGAAGCTGCGGTAACCCGAGCCGAAGGTCAGAAGCAGGCCGCCATTCTGTCGGCCGAAGGTGTTCGCCAACGAGACATCCTCACCGCCGAAGGTGAAGCGCAAGCCGTCAGGACCAAGGCCGACGCCGAGCAGTATCGGCAGGAAGTGGTGGCCATGGGTGAAGCCGACGCCATCCGTGAGGTTTTTGGGGCCATCACGTCGTCGGGCACCGACGACCGGGTGATCGCCATCAAATACCTCGAAGCCTTACAAGGCATCGCCGATGGCAACGCCACCAAGATCTTTGTGCCGGCCGACATGAGCGCCACCCTCGGCACTCTTGGCGGCATCGCCGAACTGTTGCGCGACGGCAACTTCCCTCCGTCCGAACCTCGGGAGGATCGTGAACGTCGTCCGCGGGCCAATATTCCGGAGATGACCCCGGCGACGGTACGGACACCGGCATCGGCGAGCGGATCATCATCGAGCGCCGGCAGCGAAAGCGAGCCGATCACGTCGGAGCCCGCGGCCCCGCGCCCGGCTCAACCTTCACCGCCGAGCCAATCCCGACCGCCTCAGGCTCCCCCGGGGCCACCGCAGGCGTCGACTGGAACCGGTGCCGATTCCGCGGCGGCCACCGTCATGAACGAGCTGAATCAGATCTTCGGTCGCCCCCGTCGACCGGGAAGCTGACTCCGACACCGTCGGCCAATGCCTTCACACTCTGAGGTACCGGTCATCCGGTAGCGGTGAGTCGGTGCCTCAGAGATTGTGGTGACGCCTCCGCGGACCAAAATCCGGCCCGGCGCACCGCGCCCCCAACTATGTTGGCGCCATGACTTTTCTACCTGAGCCATGGCCGGAGGTTCCGGCGCTAGCCGAGGTGTACGACGTAGAATGCAGCGGTCGCTGGGATCACGACTTCTACCTCGATCTTGCCACCGAGCTCGGAGCAACGTCTGTGGTCGACCTCGGCTGCGGCACCGGGGTTTTCTGCGTCGACGCCGCGGCCCGAGGTATCCGTGCCATCGGAGTCGACCCGGCCGCAGCCGTGCTCGACGTGGCCCGCAACCGAGCGGGCGGCGAAAGTGTCACTTGGCTCCACGGAGGTCTTGAACTCATCGATGACGCCAGCGTGGACCTTGTGATCATGATGGGTCACGTGGCGCAGTACTTCGTGGACGATGCCGACTGGGCCAGCACCCTGAACGAGATCAAACAGATCCTGGTGCCCGGAGGACATGTGGCGTTCGAAACCCGGAACCCGAGGACCAACTGGGCCGAGCGATGGACCGAGGATTCAGCCAGGACCGTCTACCCTCATCCGGGCGGCGGCGAGTTCACGTCATGGGTCGAGGTTAAGAGCGTTGAGGGACCCGACGACTCCTACACGATTACCCATGAGGGCAACACCATCCTCCCCGACGGGCAACACCTTCGGGTGCAGGAGACCCTACGATTTCGCTCCCCCGCCGAGGTTTTCTCCAGCCTGGCCGACGCCGGGCTTGAAGTTGTGAACACCTGGGGTGATTGGGAACGCACTCCGTTTGTCGCCGACAGTCACGAACTTATCGTGCTGGCCCGGTCCTAGCTGATCGGCTCGAGTTCGTCTTCGCCCTCGTCGTTTTCCACCAGGCGCCAGCCGAACAGCTCAGCCAGTGCCTCGGTGCCTTCCTCCGGGCCGCTCGCCAACACCCGGTCGTCGGCTCGTAGCGACACGTGACGACGGGGACGGTAAATGTACCGACCATCGCGTTCGATGGCCAATACGTTGAAGCCGGGCTCGATGGGAAGGTCGAGTTGGTCGAGCGACTTGCCGGCGGCTTGGGCTTGCGCAGCCACCGGCATCAGGACCACCACGTCGTCGGTGTCGCCCAACGCCACGTGCAGCACGGGGTGCAGATCGCTCTGCTTCTCCACCAACCACACCATCTGCTGAGCCTGATCACCCAGATTCTCCGCGGTCGCTCCGAGGTGTAACAACCCCCGCAACGCTTTGGGGTCGACGTCTTCCTGAGCCGCTCGCAACACCCAAAGTTCCAGACGAATCTTCATCTCATCAAGCCGGTCTTCGAGATGACGAACCTCGGCGGCCAGAGAACGATCGCGGAATATCAAGGCGGAGTAGGCCAGACCGACTGCCACTTCGGACAGGTTTTTCATCTCGACAATGGTGTCGACGGCCCGATCGAGGTCGGTCAGGGTTGATGACTCAGGAGCCGACGGCGGTGTCCACGACGGCGCCCCGGCCAGCTCCCGCAAACGAACGATTCCGTCTGGTGAGCCTCGAAGAAACAGCACGTCGCCGGGGTTGAGGATGTCGTCGCCGCCTGGGTCGACCAGCCACTGTCGACCACGGCGGATGGCCATCACCCGCATCCCCGTGACCACCGGGAGCTCAAATGAGCCAAGCGGCCGATTGGCGAAGTGAGACCCGGCATGCACCTTCACCCGATGGGCGATCTCCTCGGCCTCCATCAGATCCAGCACGAGCTGGCGGGGAATCCCAAGCCGCCGGGTGACGATATGGGCGATGTCGACCGCATCGTTTCCGATGCTCTCCACGGCGCTGATCACCTGAAGAACGGCCGACATGGCTTCGGCCTCCCGGGGATTGCGAACGGCGATGATGCACAAAGTACGCATGGCGTGGACCAGCTCGGTGATCTGTTCCTCCAGATCCTCGACCTCATCCGCCATGTCGGTGTCGTCGAAGAACAGCGCGGCGTAGGCCAAGTCGACCATCAGCTCGCTGGTGTCCTTGGCCTCGGCCAACATCTCACGCAGATTGCGAGATTCCATTACCGTTCGTATCTCCTCAGGTGGCTGTTCACTGTAACTTGTTCCCGTCTCTTTCTCTTTGGCGCCACGCCGCTCTCCCCTATACACGATGGTCTAAGCGATACCCCAGACCAACAGCGCCACGATCAACGTGGCCGAGCCCACCACATCCAGGCTGGCGCTGACCAACGGGATTCCGTGGTTGTCGGGGTCCAACCCAAATCGGACGACGAGCAGCGTTCCGTAGTAGGCCACAAGACAAACAAAGGTTGTGGCCAACAAACCACCAGTTAACGCGGCCGGAACCAGTCGCAGCAAGCCGGGCGAAGTCCGGCCCAACGCCACACCGATGGTGCCGGCGAGCAGGGCCAGCAGCGTGAAGATCGGCAGTGCCAGGCCGTAAACAATTCGAATATCGCGGCGGGCTTCGCCCTGGGGAACCCGCGCCGGTTTGACCAGACCAAGATGCACCTTGGTCGACAGGCGGTTGGCCAGAATGCCACCCAACGCTCCCCCGGTGGCGAGGTAGCCCGGGAGCAGCACAACCAATACCGAGAAGGTGAGAAACCGGTCGATCGATCGCTCAAGCACGATCCCGGCGATCAAACTGAGCGTTCCGGCTACCAGCAGAATCGGCACCGACTCCGCCGCAACCCGACGGGCATCGGCGAGACGGCTTCGTCCTACCGCCACAACAATCGCGATCACCGCCAAGGTGAGGGCGATGGCCAGGCTTCGAGTGAACCACCCCCGCCGAATCAGTCCGGTGGCCAGCACGAGTGCCGGGAGCGTCACAAAATCGCCAGACGCCGATACGAGCGGTGCCGTCACGTTGTCGAGGTCCCAACCGAACCGGGCCGATGCCACGGCCAACCCCAACGTGATGGCCAGCACCACAACCGAGGCCATGGACCCTCCAACCACCGAAACGACCACGAAGTCGGCCCAGCCGATTACGTCGACTCCCCGGTCCGAAAGCAGAAGGGCTATCACCTCGGCCACGGTCGCTACACCGAGGGCCGCGACCACCGACGATGTGAGGGCACCAATCACGTTCTGCCCTAGAAGAGATTCGGGCCGCCAGCTCCACGCGAACGTACCGGCGCGAATCGCGGTGGATAGACGGCTGCCGAGGGGGCCAAAGATGTTGCCCCTCAGACCTATGGCGGCGGGGATGAAGAGCAAGAGGCCGGGGAATCGTTCAAGTGTGTCGGTGAAGGCGGCCAACGTTAGGCCGGTGATCAAACTGGTGGTGGCCGAGAGGGCCAGCGCCCCGAGACTCTGGGAGGCGTCGCCGACAGCGGGTCCGAGCAGACCACCGAGTGGACGCCAGGCCAGTCGGGGCGCTGCCAGGAGTCGACGACCTCGAGTCGAGCGCTCCGTGTCGGCCCGCGCCGATGCCCGCAGTGACCTTCGCAGAGACTGCCACTGGACGGTTGCCTGCTTCCAGGCGCGGGTTCGCCAACCTAGGTCGGTGGCCACCCCAAACACTCTCTCTCTTCTGCTCTCACCGGACGCACTACGGACAACATGACCCGTCAATCCTAACGGCGCTTGAGGATGAGGTTCGGCGACCCCCTCGTGCCGACCGTGGTGGGCGCGCCCGTCGAACCAAAGGCGCTAACCTCCTTTGGGTGCGAGCCGACACTCGAATCATCTTGTTACTGGTGTTGACAGCCTTTTCCGTCGGGCTGATCAGCTGCGCCAGCGACGGGCGAGAGCTGGCCGAACCCGCCGATTGGCAGACCACCACAACCCGTCCGCCCCCGCCAACATCGGCGCTCAATCAAGAGTCGAGCTCATCGGGGGTCACGCTGACGAGTCCCGATTTCGAGCCAGGGGCGACTATTCCGGTGAGTGCCACCTGCGCCGGCGACAATGTGTTTCCCAACCTGAATTGGGCCAACGTTCCCGGTGGCACCGGCGAGTTGGCCGTTGCGCTTTCCGACCAGACCGACCCAGCCGAACCACTCCTGCTGTGGTTGATGGCCGGCATCGATCCCAGCCGCACTGGCCTGCAGTCGGGTTTCCTCCCCGAAGGTGCCTACGAGACGCTCAACGACTACGGCAACCCGGGTTACGGCACCCCGTGCCTCGACGGATTCGCCAGCGGCACTCGCGACCTGCAATTCCGACTGTACGTTCTCCCGGCTGAGTCGGGTCTGCAGTCGGGCGATCCGGGCAACGAGGCGTGGGCTACCCTCAAAGCGCAAGCCACCGAAACGGCATCGGTGCTCGCTCGCATCGAAAACTAGCAGTCAACGAACCAAGCAAAATGGCGAGTTCAGGGTCGTCACGAACTAGCGTGGTTCCGGTGCCGGAGCAGACAGACGACAACGAGAGAATCTCGCCGTTCATCAGTGGCGAGCTCGATTACGATCCGGCCGACGTTCCCGTGAGCCCGGCGGCAACGGTGATGCTCATCGACGATCGGCCCGACCTCCACGTTCTAATGGTCCACCGCACGGCCAAGGTCGTCTTTGCGCCCGACAGCTGGGTCTTTCCCGGGGGTCGAGTCGATCCTGAGGACCACCTCGACGATTTCGATCGACTTTTTCGAGGGCTGACCGACGATGAGGCTTCGGCCATACTCGACGTCGATCACGGTGGACTTGCCTGGTGGCTGGCTGCTTGCCGGGAAACTCTTGAGGAGTCAGGTCTGCTGCTCGCCGCGGATGGCGTCGCCGTCGAAGCCGATGTTGCCGGCGATCTACGCCATCGCCTTGAGGCCGACGAAACGCTATTCGCCGATCTGCTGCTGGAGAGGGGTATTACCCTCGACGCCACCCTGGTCGAGGAAGTGGCTCGATTCGTCACCCCGATGGGCCCACCTCGCCGTTTCGACGCCCGCTTCTTCGTGGCCCGGGCCCCCGCCGGTCAGGAAGCGAGCCACGACTTCGGCGAGATCGTGAACACCGAGTGGATCCGTCCGACCGAAGTGCTGGAGCGATGGCAGGCCGGCGAGATGGAGATGATGTCGCCTACCACCCGCATGGTGGCCTGCCTGGCTCGACATTCATCAGCCGATCAGGTTATGGAGTTGGCCAAACGACGCCTGGCCTACCAGCGAGTGCGGGTGGCCGACCCCTACGGCGACTACGAGGTTCTCCTCCCTGGTGAGGAGGGTTATGAGCAGGCCGAACTCGAGGTTGAGTCGGGTTGGGTCCGACTCTGGAACCCCGAACTCGGCTAGCTGGTTCAACCAGACTTCATGTTCCCTTGTAGTTGAGGATCGTCTCAAGGCGATGCTCGATCTTCACCAGGTCACGCTGGTTGTCCATGACCTCACCGATGTCCTTGTAGGCGTCAGGGTGTTCGTCGAGTAGGGCCTCAGGGTCCTCGTTCCAAGCGATCCCGTCCATACGCTCGGCCAGCGACTCGCCGGTCAGCTCTCGACGAGCGGCCCTCCGAGACAGTCGACGACCGGCACCGTGCGAAGCCGAGCGGTAGGAATCGGGGTTACCAAGACCCGAGACAATAAACGATCCGGTGGCCATCGACCCCGGGATCACACCCCACTTTCCCTGTGAGGCGTCGATGGCTCCCTTGCGGGTCACCCACATCTCAACGCCGTGGTGGGTCTCACACGACGCGTAGTTGTGGTGACACTGAATCTGATCGCCGTCGGCGACAAAGCCGGTATGACCGATTGCGTCGTTCATACGCTTGGCCAGCACGCCGACCACGGCTTCCATCATCTGCGCTCGGTTTTCCAGGGCGTAGTCCTGGGCCCAGAGCATCCCGTCGATGTAGGCATCAAACTCCGGCGTTCCCTGAACCAGGTGGGCCAGGTCGGGGTCCTCAAGCGGCTGCTCGATTACCTTGGCGATGTTCTTGCGGGCTCGCCCGATGTGTTCCTGGGCAAACACGTTGCCAGGGCCTCGGGAGCCGGAGTGCAGCACAATCCAAACCTGATCAGTCTCGTCGACGGTCAGCTCCACGAAGTGGTTGCCGCCTCCAAGGGTTCCGAACTGGGCCGCGATCTTGCCGGGGTTGAACCGATCGGATCGCACGTCAGGCGCATTCCGGATCAGGCGATCCAACACCTTGGACCGGACCGGTCGATCGTGAGATCCGGCTCGCTTGTTACCCCGTCGAGGCTGCCCCGAAGGCACCGCCTTGGCGATGGCGCCGTGGATCTTGCCGAGGTGAGGGTCAACCTGCTCACGGGTGAACACGGTCTTCTGCGCCACCATGCCACAGCCAATGTCGACCCCGACCGCAGCCGGGATGATCGAGTCGCGGGTAGCAACCACCGAGCCCACAGTGGCACCGATGCCGAGGTGGGCGTCGGGCATAAGGGCCAGCGGCTTATGTACAAAGTCGAGCCCGGCCGTGCGATGGGCCTGGGCCAACGTCTTCGAGTCGAGGTCGGTGGCCCAGGACAAAACGTGGTTGTGCCGGGTCGGCGTATCAGGCTGAGTTGTCGTGGTTGTATCGGTCATCGTGTCGTCCTTGTGTTCAATCTTAGGGAATCGGTCGTCGTGGGGGTCCGCCTGAGGCGTATCCAGGCGGACCCCCGCCGCGTGGCCCTGGGGCCGTGAGTTGGCTGTTCGGCAAAGGCGCGCCGGCTCCTAGTCGGGATTGCAGGCGCGGCCGAATCAGCCCTCTTGGGTAGCGATAGTGTCCAGTGCTCGACCGCTTGAGTGCGGTCAACAGTCGATCAGATGCGGCGGCGGCCGCACCTGAGAGCGGGCCTGTGGCCGGATAACTCGTCGGGCAATCGAACCGATTTCTCCGAACACCTGACCAGACGGTCGCTATTGAATTTTGGTTGTTCGGATCGTGACATTGGTTGCTCGTTTCGTGCCGATGGCGGACTGCGACCGGCTCCGAGTTGCTTGCTGCATCAGATAGTACGGAGATTGGCGTAGCCGGTCAAAGGAATAAACCGACCCAGTGAACTCTTTGCCGAGATTGCCGTTATTGACGGCTCATGATTGACTTGCCCGGTGGCTGACAACATCTCCGCTCCTACTCTCGACCATCTAGCCTTGGCCAGCGCCAGCGCCTGGGACAATGTGATCCGCTACTGCTATCACCTTGGAGCCCGTTGGCTGGGTGGACCAGACGATGAAATCGTGTTCGAGGAGCCAGGCGGCGAGGCCGTGGACACATCGGGGAACCCGCCGTTCTTCTTCTCCCAGGTGGAACTGGCCGGCGGAACCAAGCTCGAGTTTCTCCAGCCGATTCCCGGGCCGGGCTCCGAATTCCTGCGCCGCTTCATCAATCGCAACGGACCGGGTCCGCATCACCTCACCTTCAAGGTGCCGGATATTCGGGCCGCGATCGCCGACGTCAACGCCTCCGGCTACGACGTTGTCAACGAAAGCTTCGACAATCCCGACTGGCAGGAGGCTTTCCTGCACCCGAAACAGAGCCATGGGATTGTGATTCAGTTGGCGCAACCTGGTGGCCAAACCCCGTGGACGACTCCCCCGCCGCTTCCGCCAAGTCTGCAACGGCATCGACCCGCGATCGGTGTGATCAAACATCTGGTGGCCGACCTGGATGCCGCAACGAAGTTGTTCGCCGGGCCGTTGGCCATGACGGTCACGGACCAAGGCACCGAGACCGATGGCGACTACAGCCACCTTGTTCAAGGTCCGTGGAACCTTCGCCTCATCAAGCCGACGTCGGAGTCGGCTCGACAGTGGTTGGCCGATCGCCCGGGCCGTCTACTGCAGGTTGAGATCGAGGTGGATGATCCGGCCGTCGTGCCCGACGTTTGTCGTACCGGTCGTGGCTTGGAACTTGCCCCGGAGTTCAACCTTGGTACCAGGATTGTTCTCAAGGCCCGCCCGACCTAACGGTTGACCTAAAGATTGAAGATGTACTCGGTGGTGTGGGTGACCGGTCGGCCTGGTTCCACCAGGCAGGACGGGAAGGAAGCCTGGTTCACGGCATCCGGTAGGTGTTGTGTCTCCAGGCACACACCCGCGTGTTTCTGGAATCCACCGGCGTTGGGAGAACCGTCGAGAAACTGGCCGGTGTACACCTGGACTCCGGGAAGGCTGGTGGTGATGTCGAGGCTACGTCCCGAATCAGGGTCACTCAGTGATATTCGGGAGCCGGAATCGGAACCGTCGGGCCGGTCAAGCACATAACAATGATCGATCCCTTCGCCGAGCTGGTCGATGGCGTAGCCGAGTGACAACGGTCGTCGAAGATCGAAGGCGGTACCGGCCACCGGGGCCAGATCGCCGGTGGGGATTGAGGCGTCATCGACCGAAACCAGTTGCGAAGCCGCCACCTGTAATCGGTGCCGCTTGATGTCACTGGATCCGGTCAGATTCCAGTAGGCGTGATTAGTAAGCGAAACGGGCGTAACCCGATCTGACGTGGCCGTCCATTGATAGCGAAGTCGGTTGCCTTCGAGCTCATAACTCACGACTACGTCAAGGTTGCCGGGGTAGCCTCCCTCACCGTCGGGACGATGCAGACGAAATCGCACTTGATCTGGAGCTTGTTCGGAGTCGACGCTCCAGAGCTTGCGGTCAAACCCGGTTGGCCCTCCATGGAGCTGATTTGGGCCTTCATTGGCTTCGAGTTGGAAGCGGCGTCCGTCCAGCTCAAACGACGCGCCGCCAATACGATTGGCTACGGGACCGGCCGTGACCCCGATGTAGCTTCGGTTATCGACGTTGAGACCTCGATCGGGAAGAGCCAGGCAGAGACTGACCTCTGGATTGTCCTGCAGGCAAACGCTCCGGAGCGCTGCTCCTCGATTAAGCAGTCGCACCGACAACACATCGTTCTCCAGGCCGACCTCGACCAGACCCCGCTCCATCCGATCGAGGCTAGCCGGGTCACACGACGAGTTCGGCCTCCGGGATCGCGCTGGGCTCCACAGCAGAGGACGGTCGCCGGAAGGGCGACCACCAGTTCCACTTGCCGGCGACCTTCATGAACGCGGGCACCAGAAGCGAGCGCACCAGTGCAGCATCGGCCACGATCGACAGCGCCAACCCGATGCCAACCATCTGGATAACAGTGACCCGGCCGGAGGCGAACGACAGGAACACCACGGCCATCAGAACAGCAGCGGCGGTGATGATGCCGCCGGTCTGTTGGAGCCCGACGGCTACCGAACGGTCGGCATCACCCGTGCGGTCCCATTCCTCCTTGATTCTGGAGAGCAGAAACACTTCGTAGTCCATCGAGAGTCCGAAGGCGATGCAGAAAATCAGTACCGGGGTCTGGGTGTCGACCATGCCGGTTGAGGTGAAGTCGAGCAGGCCGGTGAGTCGTCCATCCTGGAAGATCCACACCAGAGCACCAAAGGCCGCGGTCAGGCTGAGCAGGTTCAATAGCACGGCCTTTACCGGCATGATCACGCTGCGAAAGCTGGCATATAGCAGCAGCGCAACCACCACGAACACCCACACCACCACCCAGATCAGTTTCGATCCGATCTCGGCCTTGTTGTCGACAAGGCGGCCTGACTCGCCTCCAAGCAGGAACGACGAGCCGTTGGGCAGTGCACGGATTTCATTGACCATCGTTTCCGCCGCCGGAGAGATGGGCTCGACGAGCGGAACGATTGACAGCCAGTTCCCACTCTCGTTGGTGAATCGTGCCGGACGGACGCTATCGGCAATCCGCACTCCGTCGACGTACACCCCGGTCGCAGCTTCGACCTGAGCTACACCTGCCACCGAGCTGACGTCGGTGGCGTAGCGGTCGATGGTGTCGACGTCTTCGACGTCGGGCCCAACGGCGGCCATCACCCCAAACGGAAGGGCGTCGAAGTTCGACCTGAGTTCGTCGGCCACGTAGCGGCCTTGGGAGCTCGACGGCAGGATGCGGTCGTCGGGTATTCCGAATTGGGCTCGCAGGAAAGGGGAGCCTGCGAGCAGAAGAATCGCAACCGTGCCGACGATCACCAGACCGGGATGGCGCATAACCCAGCGGGCGAGGCCGTACCAACGTCCGTCTTCAACCTCAGCCACCTTCGGGCGGCGGAGCCGGAATTTGTCAACACGATCGCCGAGCAGAGCGATCACGGCCGGCAACGCCACGAGGGCACCAAAGCCGGCCAGCAACACCACGGCGAATCCGGCGACGGCCAGTGCCTGCAGCAACGGATAATCGTAAACAATCAGTGCCGCGATGGTCGCAGCAGTGGTAAGCCCGCTGAACAGGATGGAACGCCCCGCCTTTGTCATTGTGATACGTAAGGCATGGTCGGGTTCAGCCCCTTTGGCCCGCTCCTCCCGCCAGCGGGAAATGGTGAACAAGCTGAAGTCAACTCCCATGCCCAATCCCAAGGCGGTGGTGAGGTTGAGGGCAAAGATTGAAACCGGGGTGAACTCCGTTAGGCCTTTCAACATCGCCGCCGTGCCGAATACGGCGACCGCGCTTACCACCAACGGGAGCAGGGCGGCGATAACGCTACGGAAGACCAGCAGCATGATGATGGTGGTGATCGGTATGGCGATCAGCTCCGCTCGCAGCAGATCCCGTTCTGATTCCTCAACGATCTCGAGATTGGAGATCGCCGAGCCGCCGACGGTGACGGCAAGAGGCCCGACAGCGGCTCCCGCCTCCTCGAATTGTTCCCGCACCTCTTCCACCCGGTGATAGATCTCGTTCTCCGTTCCGACAACACGAGCGGTCACAATGGCCTGCGACCCGTCACCGCTGCGTAACTGGGGAGCACCGGTGGACCAGTAGGACGTGATGTCGCGGACCTCGGGAAACCGAGCCAGGTCGCTTTCGATCGCGGCGGCCGCATCCAGGCTGGTTTGTTCATCCACTCCGCCCGGTACACCACTGTCCAACAGCAACACGAGATTGGCCGGACCGGCGTCGAAGTCATCGGCCAGTACAGCAAGGGCGCGGGTCGACTCACTGCCGCCAACCTCGTAGCCACCGGGTGCCAGATGTTGTGCAACGTTGCCGCCGTAAACGCCCGCCGCTGCCACCAGCAGGAGACTAAACAGCGCCACCTGCTTCGGCCGCCCGATTACCAGCGTGGCCAGGCGGTCCAAACCGCGATCAATCATGTTTCCCTCCAAAATAGGGCGCACGCCGTCGCGGTCGCCCTTGAGTCATCATGATAGTTCAGACGGATTCGCGCGGCGGCTGATACAAACCGCGCTGAGCGTGCCTCTCCCAGGCGCAGTTTCGACCCTCGGACTAGCAAGCTGACAGCCCGGCTCCTACACACGCCGCGTCCAGGTTCGAAACAGGTCTGCTGTCACGGCTACGTTGTAGCCGTGACAGATCTGTTTGAATCCAAAGACGCCACCGAACACACAGCAGCTCTCAACGCCAACGAAGCAGCCACACTGAACTTTGCCACCGATGATTTCGAGCTGGCCTCCCGTGGCTTGGTCGCCACCCATCCAACCGGGGTCATTCAAGGTTCGTGGGGTAACGATTCGTGGGATCTGACCGCCTACGAGTTCCTCGACGGCGACGAGTGTCCGCCATCGATCCACCCGAGCTTGTGGCGTCAGGCCAAGCTGAACCACATCCACGGGCTCTTTCAGGTGGACGAGGGCCTGTGGCAGGTACGGGGCTACGACATCTCGGTCATCAGTTTCATCGAAGGTGAGACCGGTTGGATCATCATTGATCCGCTGACCACCAGCAACACCGCCAGGGTTGCCTTGGATCTGGCGAACCATCATCTGGGCGAGCGGCCGGTCAAGGCGGTGATCTACACCCACAGCCACACCGATCACTACGGCGGGGTTCGGGGTGTTACCTCGCCGGAGGCGGTGGCCGCCGGTGAGGTGGAGATCATCGCTCCTGTCGGATTCCTGGATGAGGTAGTGGCCGAATCGTTGGTGGCGGGTAACGCCATGACAAGACGGGCGTTCTATCAGTTCGGCGTGTTGGTCCCCCCGGGCCAAAAAGGCCACGTCGACGCCGGGCTGGGAAAGGCCGTCGTGAAAGACGGCCCGGCGCTCATCGCTCCAACCCGAGAGATCACCACCACTGGCGAGGAGCTGACGGTCGACGGGGTCCGGATCGTGTTCCAAAACACGCCAAACGCCGAAGCCCCGGCGGAAATGAACTTCTACTTTCCCGACAAACAGTGGTTGTGCACCTCGGAGATCTGCACCCACACGATGCACAACCTCATCCCGTTCCGGGGAGCCAAGGTGCGGGACTCGCTGGCGTGGTCGAAGTACATCAACGAGGCCAACCAGCTGTGGGGTGCCGACGCCAAATTGGTGTTTGCCTCCCACCACTGGCCTCGCTGGGGCAATGATGCGGTACGAGAGTTTCTGGCCCGCCAGCGAGACGTGTACCGCTGGATCCACGATCAGACCATGCGTCTGGCCGCCACCGGCCTGGTAGCCAACGAGATCGCCGAAGAGCTGGAGATGCCGCCCGAGTTCCTCGACGAATCGCACACTCGGGGCTACTACGGCGCTCTGGTTCACAACGTCAAGGCCGTCTACCAGTTATATCTGTCCTGGTACGACGGCAACCCGGCGCACCTTTGGCCCCACCCGCCGGTGGCGGCGGCCGAGCGCTACGTCGAGTTCATGGGTGGCGTCGATGCGGTATTGGCCAAGGCTCGGCAATCGTATGACGACGGTGACTACCGCTGGGTCGCTGAGGTGGTAAACCATGTAGTGTTCGCGACGCCCGAAAACGACGAGGCCCGAGCCCTTCAGGCTGATGCCTTGGAGCAGCTCGGGTACCAGAGTGAGTCGGCCACCTGGCGGAACGCCTATCTCACGGGAGCGATGGAGTTGCGCGGGGACGTGCCGCCGGTTCGAGCGGCCCACCGCAAGGATCTGGTCGAGGTGATCAGCTTGGAGCAGCTGGTCGACACGATGGGTATCCGGGTTCAATCGGAGAACGTAGGAGGGGCATTGGTCACCATGGCGGTCGAGCTCACCGATACCGGTGAGCGTGGCGTGATCGGGCTACAGAACCGGGTGCTGCACTTCGTTGAAGGGGCAATCGATGGTTCGTGTTTGTTGCGCTGCCGGAAAGACACCCTGGTCGACTTGGCCATCGTGGCGACCACGTTTGACGAAGCGCTCGGCCTCGACGACTTCAACTGCAGCGATCCCGATCAGGCCCGTCTAATCTTCGACAATCTCGACACCCACTACACCGGCTTCAATATCGTCACGCCATAGCCTGGATGGCGATGCAGCCAGACTTTAACATCACGACATTCGGGTATTATCCAAGACATCCCGAGCTCAAATCCCCTATATAGGCTTTGGCACGGCCTCTCCAATCTCTGGTTGGGAATGCGGGCGGCAAGAATTAGGTGCGCCCAGGTATTGCTCATCTAGACTTGTGCAACCATTGGCCTCCGGCATCTAAAGAGGCCACGTCCATTCCATAGTGAATTCAGTTCCGCCGATGACGACTGAAGATCAAGAACAGCACCAAGAGTCAACCTACGACAGACTCATGGCGCACTGCCGGGAACGGCGGTTCGACGTGGCCTTCAACGAAACCCTGGCTCTTGGCCTACCGGCCCGATTCCGATGGAGTTCTGACAGCACGCCTCATGATCCGTGGACGTTGGAACGTTTCGACGATGCCAACTTCGATGCCGACTCCGCCGTTGGGTTTTTGGTCCAAGGCCGAATCCACCTGGAGTTTCGCCATTTTCAGGCAGCAATTCCGGTGCTGGAAGCCGCTGCGATCCTGATGGCCGACCCAGGGTCAAGGGAACCGTTCGCCAACGCCGCCCAGTGGGCGGCCGCCGCTGCCCGCGCCTGTCGGTCCAGGATCACCGGCGCCTCACAGGCCATGGTCGACACCCACACCCCCCAGCAACAGCGGCTGGATGAGCTGGTCACGCTGGATGACCAAATCAAACAGTGGCTTCATATCTATAAATCCACGTCGCTCGGCCGTTTGGGCGACGTTGTGGTACCCGATGACCCATCACTCCAATCTCCAGAGGCCAAGGCCACGTTATGTCGCTATTACCGCAATCTCGTGCGCCGGAATCAAGCCAATCCGGATACGAGGGAAGAGGCTAGGAATTTCATCAGCGACGCGCAGATGCAACATGCTTCGGCCGTTACCGAACACGACTACGACAGCATCCTTGGATTCACCACCCATAGCGCAACGTTCGCTATGCATCTGGGTCTCCTTCATCGACAACTTGGCGAGTACGACAGTGCAATCGGCGTGCTGTCTCCTCTAGTCGACGGCCAAGCTCGGTCCAGCGGAGCCGATTCCGACCTCGATGCCGCTTTGGGATATCCCATGCCGGAAGCCACCGTCGCGCTGGTCGCGTGTAAACGTATGTATCGACGCGGCCACGATGAATCGCTGGAAGATGAGATAGCGAGCACACACATCCCGAAGATGGTCAACGAGTCATTCGTCGTCCATGACCAAGACAAGGGCCACGATCTCGGTGACCGCAACATCGAACTGCGTACCGCCATGCTCAACCGATTTTCCGCTGATTCGGCAAACGAAGGATTGCTCCCCGGTGTTATTCCACAGGCTCAGCCCTTCATCCATAGACAACTGGCCGGTGTTGTCCGGCACCTTGCAGCCTTAAGAGCAAATCGGCGACCTTCGAAAGCCTACGCACTGTGTGTCGCTGCCGATCATGTCCAGAATCAGGCCGGATTTCTCGACGGCTGGGGCAAGGCGCCTTCCGTGCGCACGCTGGCCCGGTCCACTTATCTCCTACGTATGGGCGAAGGGCCGGCGGCGATTGAGGAAATTCAGGCTGCGATGGGAGCTCTCAATCTCGACGCGATCACGGTTCAGGGCGTCGCTGGCTCCACCACGGAGCTAGTGGATCTGAAAGCGGTACTCACGGAACGATGCCAATCTGATGAGTACAACCTCGCTGACAAGCAGTCGGACTGGCGAGCTATACGGTCCGCGCTGTGCGCAACGGACAACAATGCAACACAGCGAGACAAGATTGCGATGACCGTCATGGCCGCCGCTGATCTCTTTCGCACTATCGACCGCATGTCGGTAGGACTGCTCTGGTACGACGCTCTGTCGAGCTTGCACACGGGTCTGGGTGCCTACATCGAATTTACCGGACTCGATCTCAGTCATCTTCACACCAACGGCGACCGCGATGCAACGATTCCAAGCTGGGCAGCCGAATGCGGAAACCCGCTGTGCGCAACAAAAGGCGCCACTGACACAACCAGCAGAAGTACCGACTGCGGCGTGGTTGCGCCCACTTTGAGATTCCTACCCCTGGCGCGCGCCCTTTCGAGTCGCTGGCATATGGGCCAGGCCGTTGAGGGGTTGAAGATTGCCATCGAACACTTCACCTACGGCTCCAACGATCTCAGTGCGGAGCTGAAGGCCGACCTTACAGACCCCGAAAAACACAAGCAGCTCGTTGAAACACTCACCCTATTGCCCGATGAGCTGACCAAGGAGATCGGGGTCGCCTACCTTCAGGTCGGCGACCTTGATCGCGCCTCCGCCTGTTTCCAAGCACTGATGTCAACGCGGTGGGAGCTCGGCCGAGTCAGCGGAATCGTCGGTCTTATGGACGTCTGGCGACGCCAACGGGACCTACAACTGATTCGCAACGATGGCCGTCGATCGAAATCTCCAACACCTACCGATGAACCCATCGAGGATCACTCGCCGGAGCAATTGTCCGACCTGTCTCAGGTGGCGCGGGCCGCGGTGAAATCAGCGAAACTATGGGCCGAAGTGCACATGGGCGATCCGCGAAGGGCCCGTGATCTGGCTCAGGAAGCGATCAAAGTCATCCCGTATGACATCAGCGTGTGGCTCGGCTGGATTCGCGCGCTGCGAATGCTGGGTGACCATAAGGAAGCACTCGACATTCTCCGTTGGCTATTAAACGAGCAAACCAATCGGCCTGACATGCTGCTCACGATGGCCGACGACGGAACACGTACTTCCGATCTGATCTTCGAAGAGGATCCAAGTCCGGGGATCCGGCTTCGGCACGAGATACTTCTCCGGTCGGAGCTTGGCTGGACGTATCTCGATCTTGATCAGACTGACAATGCTGCACCTCAGTTTGAAGTCGCCGTCACTCGTGGAAGACGATTCGTTGCCATCCATCGGGGTCTTCTCAACGTTTGTCCCCCAATCCCATCTGACCTAGCCGCCCGTCGAGATCACAGTCTCGAAATTGCCTACGGTGCAGGGCCACAAGGCTCAGGCCGAGCTGGCTTCTCCAACTGGCGACGTGCGCTCCAGCGCGATATGGCGCTCGAATTAGGAAAGATTCTTTGCCAGCATGGCTACGTCGACGAAGCCCGACGCGAGTTCGAGGAGGCCTACCGCCTGTCGGCAGACCTGAATCCGGTCATTCAGACTCAGATAACGCACGACATCGTCAACGCATACCTTGAGGCCGACCAACTGCTTCCCGCAGAGCGAATCCTTCGATACGAGGATTTTGGAGCACCCGAAGTGTCATACAACGCCGTGGTCGCCATGCTCGAAGCCCGTCTTAAACTGGCGACAGGCGCGACCCAGGACGCCGTCGATGACTTGGCGGACGCCGCACGACAGTCGATCGCGGCCGCTGGTTCCGATGCGTCGACGCTGGTCACTTCAACAGATCTTCCCGAAGCTTTGCGTATGGCCTACCTGATCGCGTTGTATGAAAATCGAGACTTCAACTGCGTGATTGAACTCACCAACCAACTCGATGAGGCGAACATGATGACCAACCGCCTCCGGCATCTTCAAGCGTGGGCGCTATTGGCTCGCTCCGAGCTGCCCGACAACCTCAAGAAAGCCGACGACGTGATCAAGGCCGCAGCGATTGTGGACCTCACGGAACCGTTGTCGGCTTCAGACCACCACCTCAACGCAATGGTGAACATGCAAATCAATCGGGTGACGAGCGACGATCAGGCCAAACGGTCCGCTGCCACTCCCTTGCCGGACAGACCGATCGAACTGGCACTTCAATCTCTCCAAGAGGCCATCAGGCGGCGTCCGTCCGATGGGACTCTTTACCGGGACAGGGCAGCCATCCAGATGGAAATCGGTGAGATCGACAAGGCCGAACATTCGCTCTGGCTGGCGACAAACCACTCACCCCCGGATGCCAGGATCTACCTGCTCAAAGGGTCGGCCGCCTTTCGTCGCGGCGACTACTCGGGCGCGGAACGTTTCTTCCGGAGCGCGGTCGCCCGCGATCCGAATGACCACGTCCACTTTCGCGAACTTGCCGTCACGTTGAGTCGCCTCGGCGACTATTCCGGCGCGATCAAAGTGTGTGAACACGGCAAGAGCCGCGTGCGCACGTATCGGCGATGGATCTTGGAGCTGCTTAAAGCCGACATCCTCGTCAGCCAATCGGCGGCCACCACCTCTGGGTTTCGCCAACGCCCTGAGCTCCTGGTTCAAGCAGCAACCCTGCTGGAAGAGATGCTCAAGGTCAAGGACCTTGGCTCCTGGTATCGGCGCGAGGCGGCGTTCCGCCTGGCAAAGATCTACTTCCATCGCCGAAGGCGTGACGAGGCAAAGAAGATCATGAGGAGATACCGGCTGACCGGCCCTGACTCTCCGTTCAGAGAGAAGCTGGCTGCAATTGAGAAGTCAACGTCGGAGTCACAGCTCGTCGTCGGGTTCCTGAGGCCAAAGCTCTGGCGCGCCGTGCTCTTGGTAGGCATCGTGCTACTTTCATTGGGCCAGCTCGTGCCCATGATCGTCACAACATGGTTCTATGTCACCGAGCCGGGCCGGGAGGCCGACCCGATAGTAGGAGTGGACGGGTCGACCACCGCCCTATTGCTGGTCATCAGCGCATTACTGTTCGTGGTGTCGGTATATCGAGATCAAATCACCACCATTCGTTTCCAGTCTGCTGAAGTCGAGTTGAGCAATTCACAGGCGATTACGGAACTCGTTCACAATGATCTCGACCTGTCGGCAAGCCGATCATTCCGGATCAACGGCCTCTCCGCCTTTCGCCCCGAGGTGCCGTTTACCGATCTCGATGCGCGATTCGTGGCGTCACCCCAGTAGGGGGCCTACGACCTTTTGGGGAAACCACCTTCCAAATCTCCCGGTCAACCAACATCTACAGGCAGTGCCTAGCCGCCCATTGGGTCGATGCCTAGGAAGTTGAACGCCCGGTCCATGAACTCGAACGACTTTGGCAAGCCGAAGTGATCGACGCCTTTGAGGGTGGCGACCTCGGCGTTGCCAAGTGCTTCGGCCAAAGGCTCGCCAGGGCCGGCGAAGTCTTGGTCGCCGATCACGATCAACACGGGGATGGTGATGGCGGCTAGATGTTCCCGATCGAGCCGGGGCTGCTCCCGTTGCGCGAAAGCGGCCAGGGCGGCGGGGTCGTTTCCATCCGATGAGGCCATGGTCTTGAACCGCTGGGACACCACGTCGGTTTCGTCGCCCCGACCTTCGAGAGCGTCGAGCACGGGGTTTCCCTCCCGGCGCTCCAAGAGCCGACCGCCCAGTCCTCCGATCACGAGTCGGTCGAAGCGGTCTTGGTTCTCCGCGGCCAGAGCGAGCAGCAGCCGGGCGCCGGCCGAGTAGCCGATGCCGTCGACCTTGGCCGTCTGCGGTAAGCGATTGGCCACCAGTTGTTCAACCTGGGAGTAGGCCTCGACATCGTGCGGTTTGTCGGCGTCGCCGTGACCGAGCATGTCGGGGGCGATCACCGACTTTCCCGACTCGGAGATCAAGTCGACCCACCCCGGCTCCTGCCAGGTGCGGCGGGCGGAGGTGGTGAATCCGTGAACGAGCATGACGATGTCGGCCATGGCCCGTCACGGTAGCGCACCGACCCAAACCACCAGAACTTTGTGACGTTTGCGTCCCGTCTGGTGGGCCGCAGACCGCACAAAGTTCGGGAGGAGGGGGCCGCAAACCGCACAAAGTTCACCGGGGGTTAACGGAAGTCGCGGCTTTTGGGGATATGGCCGACCTCAAGCGACTCGAGCTTCTCGGCCACAATGTTGACGGCGGCTTCGTTCTTCTCCAACCGGCCTCGGATCAACAAAGCCGGGGCGTTGCGGGCCGCCCGTTGGTAACGGGTCCAGCAGCCGACCGAGATCACCACGTTGATCAGACCGGTCTCGTCTTCCAGCCCAAGGAACGTGGTGCCCGATGCCGTCGCTGGCCGCTGCCGATGGGTCACCACTCCCCCGACCACAACCTTTGAACCATGGTCGACCTTGGTTAGATCACAGGCCTTGACCGCTCCCTGAGCATCCAAATCGGCCCGGAGAAAGTGGGTTGGGTGGTTGGCGGTGACGCCGGTGGCCCACAGGTCGGCCAAGGCCTCCTCGTGTTCGCCCATCCCCGGCAGAGGTGGCGCCACCACTCCGGTGACGATGCCTTCCAGTTGATCCGGGCCGGTTTGGGCGATGGCCCCGGCCTCCCACAGTGCTGTCCTTCGTGCCGTTTGTCGTGCGGGTCGCCGGCCAACGCTCGAAGCTGAAGGAGCCGACGGGGCCAGCGCGTCGAAAGCTCCTGCAGTGGCCAACGCCTCCAAGGCTTTCTGGCCGACATCACCCCGGCGAGCCACGTCTTCAATCGACACAAACGGCCCACCGGCCTCACGGGCGGCCACAATACGTTCGGCCACCTCCTCGCCCACATGGCGCACCGAATCCAGCCCCATACGAACCGCCCACCCGTGATCACGACGCTCTGCCAAAATCTCAGCGGCGGCCGCCTCGGTTTCCGCCGCCGTCAAGGTGCCCCCGGCCACCACCACCGACGGCGGATCAAGACCATCGAGCAACGGTTGCACACTCGCCTCAGCCTCCGAAACGTTCACACAAGGCCCGTAGGTCGGCACCCCATGGCGACGAGCATCCTGTGTCAAAGAATGGGGCGAGTAGAACCCCATGGGTTGAGCCCGCAACAACCCGGCGCAGAAGGCCGCCGGGTAGTGGAGTTTCAGCCACGACGAGGCGTACACCAGGTAGGCGAAGCTGATGGAATGGCTCTCGGGGAATCCGTAGTTGGCGAAGGCGGCCAGCTTGTTCCATATCTGGCCGATCACCTCGGGCTTCAGCCCTTTGGCCGCCGCTCCCACCTCGAACCGTTCCCGCAGCTGCTCCATACGCTCACGAGACCGTTTGGCTCCCAACGCCTGGCGTAACTCATCGGCATCGCCGGCCGAGAACCCGGCCACGTCAATGGTGATCTGCATCAGCTGCTCCTGGAACAGCGGAATGCCCAGCGTCTTCTCCAAGGCGTTTTCAAGCAGCGGGTGCAGGTAGGTGACCGGTTCCTCCCCATTCCGACGGCGGATGTAGGGGTGGACCGAACCCCCCTGAATCGGGCCGGGCCGGATCAACGCCACCTCCACCACGATGTCGTAGAACGTGCGGGGTTTGAGCCGGGGCAGGGTGCCCATCTGGGCTCGAGACTCCACCTGGAACACCCCGACTGAATCAGCCCGACACAACATCGAATAGACCGCATCCTCCTGAGGCAGCTCGGCCAAGTCGATCTCAACCCCGTGGTTCTCGGCCACCAAATCGATGGTGTAGTGCAAGGCTGACAACATGCCCAGCCCCAGCAGGTCGAACTTGACCAGCCCGGCGGCGGCACAGTCATCCTTATCCCACTGCAGAACCGTGCGCCCTTCCATCCGCCCCCACTCCACCGGGCAGACCTCGATCACCGGCCGGTCACACATCACCATGCCCCCGGAATGAATGCCGAGATGGCGGGGCAGCCGTTCGAACTCGGCGGCCAGCTCCACCACATCCTTTGGCAGCGAATCCTCCGAACCCGACGACTTTTCCCCCTTCGGTTTCGGGGCCACCTCACTACGTCCGCCCCAACCCCAACCATCGATGGCTTTGGAGAATCGATCCTGCTGACCGGTGTCGTAGCCCAGGGCCTTGGCCGCATCCCGGATGGCCGAACGACGGCGATAGCTGATGACGTTGGCCACCTGAGCGGCATGCCGTCGACCGTGCCGCTCATACACATGCTGGATGGCCTCCTCCCGACGGTCGGATTCGATGTCGAGATCAATGTCGGGTGGGCCATCACGCTCCGGCGACAGGAACCGCTCAAACAATAAGCCGAGTTTCACCGCGTCGGCTTTGGTAACCCCCAGCACATAACACACCGCCGAGTTGGCCGCCGAGCCTCTCCCCTGGCACAAAATGTCGTTGCGATTGCAGAACTCGACGATGTCCCACACCACCAGGAAGTAGCCGGGGAATCCAAGATGTTCGATCAACGCGAGCTCTTTGTCGAGCTGAGCCCAGGCTTTGACCGTCATCGGATCTCGAGACGACCGAGGACCGTAGCGGCGTACCCCTCCCTCCTCCACCAGGCGGCGCAGAAATCCCATCTCACTCAATCCGTCGGGGCAGGGATACGGCGGCAGGTTGGGTGCGACCAGCGAGAGATCAAAAGCACAGTCGAGCCCCAGCTCAGCCGCTCGCTCCACCACCCCCGGGTATCGGGCAAAACGCCGGGCCTGCTCGTCGCCGGAACGTAGATGAGCCGACGAGGCCGACGGCAACCAACCCTCCAACTCATCAAGCGACCGCCGGGCTCGAACCGCGGCCAGAGCGGTGGCCAGGCGACGCCGAGCGGGACTCGCGTAATGCACATTGTTGGTGGCGATCACGTTGAGCCCGGCCTTGATCCCCATCTGGCTCATCACATCGTTACGAGCGCTATCGAGTGGAGCACCGTGATCCCACAGCTCAACGGCCACATTGGCTGCTCCAAACCGATCGACCAGCCGCCCCAGAGCCCGCTCGGCTGCGGCCGGACCTTCACGCTCCAGAGCCCGGGGCACCGCCCCCTTCCGGCAACCGGTGAGAATCATCCAGTGCTCCAACTCGGCATCGGTAACCCACCTATCAAGATCAGCCATCGACATCCGAGGAGCCCCCTTCTCCCCCGCCAGCTGGGCTTCGCTGATCACCCGGGCCAGAGCGGCGTAGCCAATCGGATCACGAGCCAACACCAGCAAGTGAGAACCGTCGGGATCGGCCTGGCCGGGGGAAACATCGAGTTTGTCGATCGTGAGCT
This sequence comes from Acidimicrobiales bacterium, assembly GCA_965216355.1. Lineage (GTDB taxonomy): Bacteria > Actinomycetota > Acidimicrobiia > Acidimicrobiales > SZUA-35 > JAHELU01. Next base: position 2,344,591 of record CBDCFR010000013.1, on the reverse strand, counting down.
CGGCCCCGAACACCGTGGGCAAACCGACCGACCGGGCCGCCTCGCTGAACCGCACGATGCCGTAGAAGCCGTCGTGGTCTGTGATGGCCAGCGCTTTCAGATCAAGCCGAGCCGCTTCTTCAGCCAGCTCTTCGGGCTGGGAGGCCCCGTCGAGAAAGCTGAACGTGGAATGGCAGTGAAGCTCTGCGTAGGGAACCGACGACGGACGCCGCTCGATCCGTGGCGCTCGATAGGCCGGGCGTACGTACGACCAGGCCGGGCTGTCGCCACCGTTGGCTCCCGGCCCGTAGGCGGTGGCCTCCGGCATCTGTTTCATCTCCCGGCCCGGATCGCGCGGATTCCGATCCGGATCGCTGGGAGCAGGATTAGCCGGACCAGGCAGCCCCGGGCCTTTGCCGGATAATGTTTCTTCGATACGACGCCACGGGACCGGCGGATTCTGGAACCCCATAGTTCCACCTTAACCTGAATCGAACATTTGTTCACCTCATATTCTCTCCCGGTTGAGCGGAAATCCCCGACCGTCAAACCGGATTCGCACTAGCGTCAGGTTTATGAACTGGAGCGCCGACTTTGAACTGCGAACGGAACGGCTACGCCTACGACCACCACGGCCGGACGATGCCGAACGACTGGCCCACATCGCCAACGACATTCAAATCGCCCGCAACATGACGGCCCAGTTCCCCCATCCGTACACCCTCGACGACGCCAAGAAGTTTGTCACCTCCGGGCCGGCCGGCCTGCTCATCGAGCTGCTCGAACCGGAAACCGATGACGACATCGGGATGATCGGTGTGGTTGGCGGAGGGAATCTGGATGATCCTTATGAAGGAGTGCACAGCTTCGGATACTGGCTCGGCGTGAACTATTGGGCACAGGGGTACGCCACCGAGGCCGCTGGGGCCTACCTTGACCACGTCCTCAATGCAGCTCCAAGCGAGAGGCCACTACGACGCGTCGAAGCCTCGGTCTACGGATGGAATCCGGCCTCAGGCAACGTGCTGGCCAAGTTGGGCTTGGAACACGAGGGCACCCGCCGTCGGCGAATTGCCCGCTTCGGCGAAGTGACCGACGAGCTCCTCTACGGCCGCGTTCTCAACTAACCACGAACGCGAAGATGGCGGGGCCCGAGGCCCCACCATCTTCAGGTTCTTCCGAATTCAGTCCAGAGTTCGGTACTACCGGGCGATGCCGGTGACCGGCAACATACGCTGACGGGCGTCGAAACCGAATCCACCGCCGAAGAAGTCGAACGGTCCGAAGTCTTGCGGACAGACGATCTGATCTTCGAACAACAATTCGGTGGTCAACAAGTAGTGATTGCGGAAGAAGTCGGCGCAAGCGGAGATGCCGAGGGCACCGTGACCCCACCCGTCGACCAGAATCAAACCGGAGTTCTGCAGCCGATCGTGGGCGAGATACGCCCCATGTACCGGTGTGGCCGGATCGTAAAACGTGCTCATGATCAGAACAGGGTTCTCGGTGTCGGCATCCCAAGGACCGGCGTAACGATCGTCGTCGGCCGCCGCGTCGTACTCCAGACACACACTGGAAGCCCAGGTCCACAGAGGCTGGAAGTAGTTGTCTCCGGGGAGCGGACCGGCGGCATCAATCCAAGCGTCGATCGAATCCGGGTTCTTGCCGTCGGCACAGAACACTGACGGGAACGCTTCAAGCCAGTTGTAATAGCGCGGGAACAGCTTCTTCGGAGGTGGCGGCGGTTCCTCGGGCGGCGGACCGTTGGGGTCCCAGATAACCAGCGGCTCGTCGGAGCCGTTGACAAACTGGGCTTCGAATAGGGCAAGATCCTGGGCGAGGAACGGCCACGTGAACGAGGAGTACATCGCTCCCAGCGTCATCCCGATGAGGTCGCCGTAGAGCAACGGCACTTCGACCACCTGGCCGGGACCGACCTCGAGCTTGAGGAACACCGGGTCGTTGGCCAGCATTGTGTCGGCCAATACTCGATAACGCTCGGCTGAGTCGGGAGCGAAGGCACAGGCTTCGGGTCCGGCCTCGTCACAAAGGCGGAAGAACTCGTTGAGTGTGTCCTGGGCCCCTTCAGCAGACCGCAGGCGGCTTGAGACCGGGAGATGTTGATCCCCGGGAGCGCCGTCGGTCCACGCTTCGGCGTCGAGCACCCCGTCGATCACAACCGCTCGCACGTTCTCAGGGAACATGTTGACGTAGGTCTGACCGATCTGGGTGCCATAGGAGATGCCGTAGTAGGTGAGCTGATCGTCGCCGACGGCTTGACGGAGCACATCGAGATCCCGAGCCACGTTGCCGGTGCTCATGTGGCCGATGACGCGGTTGCCTCGCTTGTCGCATTGGTCGGCGAAGGCCTTGTCGCTGGCCAGCCAGACCTCAAGCTCGGCCTCGTTGGTTGGGAAGGCCAGGCCGCTGAGAACCGAACCCTGCTGACGCTCGTTGCCGTAGCAGCGAGCCGGTGTACCCCTGGCAACACCTCGGGGATCGAATCCCACAATGTCGAACTGAGCCCGCACCTCGGGCCCAAAGAGGAACGGCGCACCGAACAGCGCAAACTCGATGCCCGAGCCACCCGGGCCACCGGGGTTGAGGAACAACGAACCGATCTTGTTGTCGGGGTCATTGGCCTCAAGTCGAACCAGGTCGATATCGATCACACCCTTTGACGGGGCGTCGTAGTCGAGCGGAACTTTGACCGTGGCGCAACTTATTGTCGGAGGACCGCCCAGGAACGGTGGCAGATCGGCGAACTCGGCTTCGACCTCATCGAAACACGATTTCCAGTTGGCAGCCTTGACCGTTTCGTGAACCTGGCCGTTGTCGGATTGGCTCGGAGCCGCGGCGGTGGACACCGCCGTGGTGGCGACCAGAGCCGCCGCCATCACAATCGCAGGCAGCAGTCGCCGCCGTCGGACACGTGGTAATTGATTCATGGATCCCTCCTAGGACACCGAATCAGGGGGCGACCAAATGTCGGTTGCAACCGTCGACCCGCCGTCGACCCGTCCCAGTATTCACGCCGTTCTCGGCGCGTGACCGGACTATAGCAGACCTTTGTATGGCCTCAACTGGTCGGGAAACATCACCCGCCGTGTTAATAGCAGTCGGCTAGAGGGCGGTGGCCGCGGAACGGAGCGCAGCGAACAGCGACTTGGTGCGCTCATCGTCACGATCGAAGCGGCGATTGATTTCCACCCCCAGAAGCAACGACACCAGACCAAAGGTTAAATCAGGTGCCGGCATCAGTTTCACGAACGACGAGCCTTCAACACAACGATGCAACGTTCGTTGAACCAAGGCGTCCCACGGAGCGATGACCTCCATTACCCGCCGACCGACCTCGGAACTTGCCGGCCAGCCCGCCACGATCGCAACGATCGCCGACTGATAGTCGTGCACGTCCGAAACATACAACTCGTAGGCCAGGTCGACGAGATCCACCAGGTCCTCGGCGGCTTCGAACTGGGGTGAGAAGTGTTCCATCCTTCGGGTGTTGGCCCAATCCAAGGACTCGATCAACAGGTCTTCGATCGACCCGAAGTGGTAGAACAGCAGCGCCTGATTGAAGTCGCCGGTGCGGGCGATTGCTCGAGCGCTGGCGCCGACAAGACCCTCCGTCCTCACCGTGGCGAGGGCGGCCTGGATGATCCTATTCCTGGTCTCAAGACCGCTCTTGCTTTGTTTTCGCCGCTCTTGGGTCCCGGTCAATGTCAGTCCTCATCGCGGAGCCATCCGGTCTGTGACCAGCGACCCCAAACATCGGCCCCATTGTGACCAAGGTCCGAGATCAGTGTCGGATCAAAGAAAACATTCATTCCAGACTCGCAGAAACCCTCGTTTCACCGCCACGATCAGTCGCGATTCGAGCCGTTTCCCCACACCGAACTTCTACCCTTGGATCAGTGACTAGCCAGGAACAGGGCATCCGATCAGTCGATCAGCTCGAAGCCGATCTCTTGGAGGTCTTGACAGACCTCGGCCCGGCGGTGGTGGCGTTCTCCGGCGGTGTGGATTCCGCCCTTCTCGCCGTGGCCACCCACAAGGCCGATGTTCAGCGAGGCGACAGCGGAGCCGGTGCGCACGGTCGGGAGACCATGTTGGCCGTCACAGCGTCGTCGGCGTCACTGGCAACCGGCGAGCTCGACCACTGCCGAGACTTGGCCGATCAGTTCGGCTTTCGCTGGACACCGGTCGATACCGAGGAACTCAACGATCCGCGGTATCTGGCCAACGACGGTGACCGGTGTTACTGGTGCAAGTCGGCGCTGATGGATCAGCTCGAACCGGTGGCCGACGGCCGCACGATCACACTCGGAGTGAACGTCGACGACCTCGGCGACCATCGACCGGGGCAACAGGCCGCAGCCGAAAGAGGAGCCCAGTTCCCCCTCGTCGAAGCGGGCTTCAGCAAGGCCGATGTTCGCAAGCTGGCTCACCACTGGTCAATCCCGGTGTGGGACCGACCGGCCATGCCCTGTCTGTCAAGCCGCATCCCCTACGGCACCGAGGTCTCCGTACCGCTGCTGTCGAAGATCGATCGATCGGAAGCGGCCCTTCGCCAGTTGGGCCTGACCGACGTCCGGGTTCGCCATTATGGCGACACCGCTCGAATCGAAGTTCCAGCTGCCGAGATGGCGGATACCGTCGCCCTATCGGCCCAGATCGTGGCCGAGCTTCAGGCAATCGGCTACCGATATGTCACCCTGGACCTGGCCGGGTTGCGCAGCGGCAACCTCAATCACGCCGTACCCGAGGACATGCTCCGTGGACGCTGAGGCCACCGATATTGGCAACCCGAATCATGTGGTTGGCGCCTCCGGCGAGACCGAGGCTCGCTTGGACCACTCGCGAAGCAGGCGAATCGACTTACCTGAAGCGATCTATTGCCAAACCAAGACCGTCGAACAGTGCGTCGGGATCGTAGGCAACCTTTTATCCCAGGAGTCGAAGGCCGGCGACGCAATCGTGGCAACTCGCGTGACGTCCGAACAGTTGAAGGCGCTCACGCTGCTGGAGCCCACCGCCACCGCATCGACCGGCACCCTGGCCACTTTGTCTTGGCGTCATCGGTCAGCCACCGGAGCCCGAGCCGCGGTCATGGCCGCCGGTACCTCCGACCTCGCGGTGGCCGGTGAAGCTCGTCTAACCCTTGAGGCGCTCGGCCACGAGGTACTGGCTCTGACCGACGTGGGTGTGGCCGGCCTCCACCGCCTTCAGGCCGTGCTGCCCGAGCTGGAAGACGTCGACGTGATCATCGCCATCGCCGGCATGGAGGGGGCATTACCCACGGTTTTGGCCGGCCTGGTTGCTCAACCGATCCTGGCTGTACCCACGTCAGTCGGCTACGGCACGGCTTTCGAAGGGCAGACCGCCCTGCTTTCGATGATGACGAGTTGCGCCCCCGGTATCGCCGTGATGGGAATCGACAACGGCTACGGCGCGGCGTGTGCCGCCCATCGCATCCTGCGCTCCGTCGGCCAGAGGTCCACCGGTGACTCCCAGTAACCCGGCTACCAATAGATCGAGCCGAATCTGGTTCGACCCGACTTTCGGAGCTTCGGGCGACATGGTGCTCGGCGCGCTGGTGGGGCTGGGCGCACCGATCGACATTATTGTCGCTCGGCTACAGGCACTGCCGTTCACCGGTTGGGAGATAACCGCATCCACGGTTGAACGAGGCGCCCTGACTGCGAGTCGAACGAACGTCACCACCGAGGAGGGCCACCACCACCGCACCTGGTCGAGTATCGACGAGATGTTGGCCGAGGCCGACCTGCCCACCTACGTGCAGGACGGAGCCCGCACCACGTTCCGTGAATTGGGTCAGGCCGAAGCCGATATCCACGGCGTGACGATCGACGAGGTGCACTTCCACGAGGTCGGGGCAATCGACGCAATCGTCGACATCGTCGGCTGTTGGATCGCTCTCGATCTGCTAGGAGTCGAGTCGGTGATCTGTGGGCCAATTGGTTTGGGACACGGCACCGTTTCGGCGGCCCACGGCACCCTTCCCTTGCCGGCGCCGGCTACCGCCGCCCTCCTGCAAGGGGCTCCTGTCAAGCCGCTCGACGTTGCCGTCGAGACGGTGACACCCACCGGAGCAGCACTGTTGACCACCATGGCGTCCTCATTCGGACCATTGCCTGCTGGAATCCTACGGACCGTGGCCAGAGGCGCGGGGGGACGCAATCCCGACAGCCACCCCAACGTGCTCACGGCCTATCTCTTCGACTCCACCACGGCCGACAATGACGCCGTCGCTCACGAAGCCCACGCTGTCACCACGAGTCCGGCGCTGATCCTACAAACCAACCTCGACGACGTGACCGGTGAAATCGTCGCCCACACGATCGCCCGTTGCCTTGAGCTTGGGGCCGACGATGCCTGGGCCCACCCGATCGTCATGAAGAAGGGACGACCCGGCGTCGAACTGAACGTGTTGGCCAGCCACGACACAATCGATGTGCTTCGCCGCACGGTGTTCGCCGAAACAGCATCGCTTGGCGCACGCGTTATCGAAGCGACGAAGACTGCTCAACCGCGACGATACGAATCCGTGGACGTCGATGGTCAGCTCATCAAGATCAAGGTCGGACCCCACGGCGCCAAACCGGAATTTGAAGACGTCGCCGCAGCTTCCCGGGCTTTGAGTCGCCCGCTTTCCGACGTCGCCGGCGAAGCGCTCCGGCTGTTCCATCGATAGCCTCCACCGATGCAGGTGATCGGCCGACTCGCAATTTCGCTCTCAAGCGGCCACACTCGTAGGTGATGTCTACTACCTCGTCTACCGCGACCGAGTTGGCGACCTCGCCCGGTACTTACGTCGATGAAGAGATTCGGCGACGAGTAGGACGGGCCTGGCGGGCCATGCGACGAGGGGCCGGCGCCGTCCGGGTCAGGGAGTACTTTTACAGCTCCCCCGAGAGCGGGCCACTTGATTTAGCCCTGGCCGATGCTCTGTCGTTGATCTGTTTGCAGGGCCCTCTTCGTATGGGTGAGCTGGCCGACGCCATGCACATCACCCCGGCCTCAACCACCCGTGCGGTCAACTGCCTGGTGGAGAAGGGTCTCGCTGTTCGCACCCGCGACGACGAGGATCAGCGGTCGATTCAGGTTGAGGCCACCGATGCCGGTCGGGCCCGCTACGAGCAGATCAGCGCCCGCATTCAAAGCGGCCTAACCCTCATGCTTTCGGAGTTCTCCGAGGTCGAGCAGGTACAACTGGCTGAGTATCTTGAGCGGTTTGTGGACTCCATCGACAAGCTGGCCATCAGCGCCACCGACGAGTAGGTCTTCGAGTAAACGACCGGTCACGCCGAGCCGCTTCATTTGACCAGCCAACTCGCCGCAGCGCGGGAATGGCGAGTACGATCCGGCTATGAAAGCTGCTGTTCTCAACACCTGTCCCGGCCGCCTCGACATCGAGGACATCGATATCGACACCCCAGGTCCTCGTGAGGTCCTGATCGAGACGAAAGCCGCCGGACTTTGCCATAGCGATCTGCACTTCATGGAAGGCAGCTACCCCTATCCGTGCCCAACGGTGCTTGGCCATGAGTCGGCTGGTGTTGTGCTGGAGGTCGGCTCCGACGTCGACTACGTGCAACCCGGCGATCACGTCATCACATGCCTTTCGGCGTTCTGTGGCCACTGCGAACGATGCCTGGCCGGCTTCCCATCCACCTGTCAGAAGAAAAACACCGAGCTGGTTCGTAAGCCCGGCCTTCCCTCTCGCCTGAGCCGCAACGGCGAAGATGTGCATCACTTCCTGCATCTCTCCTCTTTTGCCGAGCAGATGTTGGTGCACGAACACGCGCTGGTGAAGATCTCAAAAGACATGCCGCTCGACAAAGCGGCTCTGATCGGCTGCGGCGTCACCACCGGTCTCGGTGCGGTGTTCCGCACCGCCAAGGTGGAGCCGGGATCAACGGCGGTTGTTGTCGGCTGCGGCGGCATCGGCCTGTCGGCGGTCCAGGGCGCTCGGATTGCAGGAGCCAACAAGGTGATTGCGGTCGACATGGTCGACTCCAAACTCGACCTGGCCAAGCAGCTGGGAGCCACCCACGTCATCAACGCCGGCGAAGTCGACGCCGTGGCGACGGTGCGGGAGATGACCGACGGCGCCGGTGTGCCCTACGCCTTCGAAGCGGTTGGGACCAAGACCACGGCCGAGCAGTGTTTCAGCATGCTCGGATCAGGAGGAACGGCCGTTGTGATCGGCCTGATCCCGATCGGCACCAAGATCGAGATCCACGGCGTGGAACTCATCGACGAGAAGACCCTCACCGGATCCAACATGGGCTCCAACCAGTTCCGCACCGACATGCCCCGCTTCGTGGAAATGTACCTCGACGGTCGCCTGAAGCTCGACGAAATGGTGTCGAAGCACATCAGCCTCGAAGAGATCAACGAAGGCTTCGACGAGATGAAGACCGGCGAGGTTGCTCGCTCGGTCATCATGTTCTAGGCGGACGACCTAGCTTCGAATTTCGGCCCGGTACTCCCGACCAATTTTGGTCGGGAGGCCGCCGGGCTTACGACATGCGATGGTCGGCATTTCCCGCAACAACTCGACGTCTACCTGGACGGGATCTCGGCTTTCGATTTCAACCTCGTAGACCATCGGTTCAACTTCTCGACACGAGCGAGCGAGGTCGTCGAGGCTGAAGCCGCTGGCCGCCCAAGCGGCTCGTTCGGCCATCTGTGCCGGGCCCGCGTCGGCGCCCCACCAACCGCGGCAGTACTGGGCCAGCAAGCTCGTGTCTCCTTGCCGGTTGAGAATCGCCGACAGCATCTCCGACGTCATGTAGGCCCACATTCGCCCATCGGGAAGGGTCATTGCGGTTGGGGCAAATCGATGGCCGCCGGTATGACTGACCCGAAACACCCGTAGGTTTGCGATACCGAGCCTCTCCGAGTCCTGAGCGAACCGCTCACCGTCGGCCCCGCAGCAGATGTCGTGGCTGCCCTGCGTGCACACCAAGACAGCTGGACCATCCATGTCACCGTCGTACACCGGGGGCGGAGATTGAGGTGACGTGATCTCGTCACCCTCTTGTTCAGCCGCCAAGCAGCTTCCCAGGGCAAGGAGCTCATTCGGGGTGGCGACATCGAAACGCCGCTCCCTGGTAGTGGAACCGTTCCGGTCAAACACCCAGACTTGTGTGGCCGGTGTATCCTCCGCTTTGGTTGGGGGGCGACACGCCAACAAACGGGTCGGCCTCGGCGCTGATTTGAATAGAGGATTGATCTCACGCAACGTCGGGTGATCGAATACCGGCTTGGGCCAGGGCAAGCTGGTTTCCACTAACAGCACCCTGTCGGCCCGAATCGCCGTGCCACCGGGATCGATCGCAGCCATGCGCGTGAAGTCGGCGCAGCGAACTACCTCGTGTTCGGCCGGCAAAAGATGATCAAGCGAGGTTGACACAACTACAACCTACCGGTCCGACCGCACCCGCCCTAAGCCGCCACCGGCGGCCGAGCGGCTTCAGACTCTTCCGCCTCGTGCCGTACGCGGCCAATACCGCCCTCACCGATCAAGTAGATGAGGGCCATGATCAAGGTCACCGTTCCCATCAAGACAATGGCAAGACGCAGGCTCGTGACCTCGGCCAGCAGCCCAAGCGGAGCGGCCGCAATTCCGAACCCGGCGAAGGACAACTGCATCAGAGACTGCACCCGCCCTTGGTGGCTGTCGTCGGCCAGACTGAGGGCAAGTGTGTTCGACAGAGTTTGATAGACCGTGTTGGCCGAGCCGACAAAGGCGATGATCGCAAAGGCCACCCAGAAATTTGGAGCAAGACCGAACCCGATCACACCGACACCGAACATCATTCCACCAACGATCATGGCCGGCTTGGCCCAACTGGAGTTGGCTCGGCTGGCCAGCGGTACGGCCACCACCACTGCGCCTAGTGCGCTGGCCGAGCTGATGTAGCCAACCCACCGTTCATCGAGACCAAATTGGCCCTCGATCATGGCCGGGTAGAACGCCACATAGTTGAAGCCGAACATCACGATGAAAAACGAAGTGAGGACCAGACGCCGCAGCGGTGGGCGGGACCACACGTGGCGCACGCCGTCGGCGATCTCAGCCAGTGGCCGCAACGGCTCACCGGCCACCTTCAGTGGTGCACTCTTAGGCAGTCTGACCAGATAGACCAGCGCAGCGATTGAGGCGACACCGGCAACCAGATAAGCGCCACCAATCCCGAGAAAAGCCCAACCGGCCAGCACCCCGGCCAGTGACGGGGCGAAGATTCGGGTGCCGTTCATGCTCAGCAACGACAAAGCGATGGCGTTGCCGAGCTGCTCACGACCAACCAGATCGGCCGACAGCGCCACTCGGGCCGGTCCGAAGAAACCGAAGGCGGTTCCCTGAACCATTGCCGCCACCAGCAGCATCCAGAACTCGGCCACATCGAACAATACAGCCAGCCCCATGAGCACAGCGAACGTGGTGATGGCCACCTGCGCCACCACGATGATTGCCCGCTTGGAAAATCGGTCGCTGGCCACGCCACCAAGCGGGGTTGAGATCAGCAGGGCGACACCAAAACAGAGGTAGACAAGCCCCAACGCACCTTCACGCTCGGTCAACTCCCAAGCCAGAATGCCTCGCAGGAGGAACTGCATCTGGATGGACATGAAGCTGAACAAGCCACCCCACCACAGCGTGCGGTAGTCGAGATGCTGGAGTGAGGAGAAGGCGGCCGACATGCCCCCGGCACCCGAAAAGGCCGCGGAGACGGTGGAAGCGGGACCTGGCTCGGGCCTGGAACGACGAAACGACATCTTTAGAAAGTCTAAACTCTTTTAGGAGTGGGGAACAAACCGGTTTGGCTGTGAGGGGTAGGACAGTGGTCACATCGTCGTCTCACACAGCACTCCTTAGCCCATCTGGCAGTGTTTCAAACACGTTTTCGTGTCCGGAGTGCTGCAGAAATAGTGGCTTAATGGATGGACAGGTAGTGGAATGCGCTATCGATAGCTGGCCTCGACGTACCACTGCTGCCGCTCGATGACCAACAGGTGGGCGGTGCTGTCGTCGAGTACCACCTGCATCCGAGCCCGCCGACGACCGGTGAGCGGATCCCACCATCGCTGTTCCGCCGGCCATGGACCGGCCCATTTGATAACCGTCCGCCAAACCGGTCGCTTACTTGCTTTACTCGTCTTACTTTCCGACCCATCCAGTGCCACCTGCAGCCGACCCGGAGGGGCGGTGAGTTCACCTCGCCCGGTGACCCCAATCGACTCGCCGGCCTCATCACACATCTCGGCCATCACCGGATCGGGGTGAACCCACAACGGAGAGGGAGGTGGGATCCGAGCTGGCCACGGTTCGCTGTTCCAACCGGGTTTGGCCGCCGGACGCTCAGCCGACAGGTCGACTGCGGCCGCCGGCACCATGCGGATCTGCTCTCCGGCCGAGAGCCCACCCTTGAACTCCGGCACCGTCAGGGCATCGGCCCCGAGGGTGGCTTGCAGACGGGCCACCACTCTGGTGACGTCGTCGGCTCGACCTCGATCGCTGCCCCAAAATCCGAGCTGACGACCGGTGGCCGGCACCACCTCATCGGGAACGATGGTCAACCTCAATACCCCCGACTTCGGCCGATTGCTGCCGTTGAGCCATCCGTCGAGCTGCCAACGGGCCCGGTCGGCCACGGCCGCGGCCGACAATGTGCCCTGATGGCGCCAGAGCCGAAGATGACGTTCCCCGGTTTCGGTCTCGGCTTCGATGGCCACCCTGGTGCACGACAACCCGCGGTGATTGAGGTTGGCGTGCAGCTCGTCGGCCAGAGATCTGATTACAAACGCACAACGTTCGACCCGTTCCGCCGGAGGATCGAAGGTCCACGACACGGCCAAGTCGGGAGCCGGGTGGCGCAGGTCGGGAGGATGATCATCGAGGCCCCTGGCCAACCGGTGAGCCAATCGACCATCTCGACCGAACCGGTCGACCACGTCGGCGGCGGGCAGGCCGGCGAACTGGCCAAGAGTTTCCAGCCCGAGCCGAACCAACACGTCGGTGAGTTCGGGCATCTCCAAGGTTGCGATCGACAACGGGGCAAGGAACGACGCACTCTCCCCGGCCGGAACGATGCGAATGCCCGACCCATTGTTGTCACCCTGTTTGCTCTCACTGAGGGCAAGGCGGCTACGGGCGGCCAGCCGGGCCGCAAACACGCCGTCGGCGATCGCCACCCTCACTCGACCATGACGCCCGAGATGCGGGGTGACGGCCTCCATAACGGTTTCGGTCAGAGGCTGCTCACCGCCGAAGAAGCGCACGGGACCTCGCGTGGGAAACCCCACCAGACCGGCCCCCGCCACCTCGACTCTGGGGGTGATGGCGTCGAGGGCGGCCACCACCGGCTCAAATAATCGGTTTTCCCGGTCGACGTCTCGATCGAGTAAGGCCATGGTGGGGCAGCGACCTTGGGCCTCCCTGCGCCGCTGACCAACCCGCACTCCGTCCTCACGAGCAGCCGGCGACGTGGCCACCACCCGGTTGGCCGCCATAACCGCGGCCGGTTCATCGAGCGGGATACCCCACGACACGATCGGCCAGTCTGGGCACCAAACCACCACCATTCGGGTGGCGACATCAACCGGGGACACAGACTCCCCCCTCCAACGTCAGCTCAACCCAGTCGCCGTTTGAACCACTTCCACCCTGGGCGCGACGGCCACCGACTTCCACCAGGAGACGACGCCCCTGGAGGAACCCATACCCCTCCCCCAGTCCCACCCAGCGCTGTCGGCGGCCAACGATTGAGAGATCGACCGGAAACGGCCAGGTGCGACCACCGTCGAGATGCATGAGTACGGCTTGTTGCTCCCGGGCCCGAGCCTGAATCCGCCGAGCGTCTTGGCGGCCAACCGGCTGCAACGGCTTCACACAGATCACATGCATGGCTTCGATCAAAGCCGCCACCACCGTGGCCCATTGAGCCGGTGGCGGGGTTTCAACCATCAACACCCGATCAAGCTCAACCCCTTGCTCAGCCGCTCCGACCAGACCAAGCTCTTCCAAACCGACTCCGGCCATCCAGCCATCGGTTTCCATAAGCCAACCGGCAAAGGCCATGGCCAACGTCCAACTGCCGAAACCATCGAAGCCGACAGACCATCCCCGCTGTATCCCGCCCATGGGCAACATCGGAGCAAGTGAGGCGATCGACTCCGGCAGCGATCGCAGGGCCGCATCGTTTTCGGTTTGTTGGCTGATCAGGGTGACCGGGCCCAGCTTGGCCCGAAGCTCCGACAGCACCTGAGCCCGACCTGGCTTGGTTTGCGGCTGATCCGGCTGAAGAACCGGAGGAAGGACCGACTCCATACCCACCCACTATACCGAACAATTGTTCGATCCCTAAGTCAGGCGTTCGATGCAAAAACGGGCGAGGCGTTGAATGGTAACGTGGCTGCAAGTCCTCATGCCAGGAGTACGCAGTGGATATCTTCTCAATAATCTGGTTCGCAGCCGCCGGGTTTGGAGCAGCTGCACTGCTGGCCGGGATACTTCTCCGGCAACACCGTCAGATTTTTTTCATGATCGCCGCAAGTCAGTTCATGGTTGCCGGCGTGCTTGGGATCTTTTCGATCGGTTTGCCTGTTCGTGATTCTGGCGGTGGCTTGTGTCGTGTTCGCCGGTCGATCGACTGGAGAAGTCGCACAGGCCGGGCCCGATGCAACTTGAAGGCGGGAAAGAAGATCCTACAGGTGCGGAGCTGGTGGCAGCCGTCGCTACTCGCCACTCGGAGCTTCACCAGGTACTTGCCGGGCTGAACCAAGCCGCTCTTCAGCGAGAGTCTCGGCTCCCCGGCTGGAATCGACTCACTATTGCCTGCCACCTCCGGTACGGCGCAGAGGCCTCTCACCGAATGACCACTGATACCTTGGCCGGTCGGTCGACTGCTTTCTATCCGCACGGCCGTGACGTTCAACGACCATCCACGCTCAAGCCAGTCGGAGACGAGTCTCCCATAGACGTCGCCACATCGCTTGGCAGGGAGTCACGTCAGCTCGACAGGCTTTGGCAGAACATCGATGACGATCAGTGGCAACTACCCGTGGTCGAGCCACGGGCCAACACCGACCTAGGAGCCATCACGCTCTGGGCCCTTGCCTTGCTTCGTCTCACCGAAGTCGAAGTGCACGGCTACGACCTCGACCTGGGTCTCGCCCCCTGGAGTACAACCTTCGTAGCTGCGGCCCTGCCGATGCGCCTCCGGTGGCTCCCCACCCGCCGCTTGAGCATGCGACACATTGACCAATCAGTCCGTGGAAGCTGGGCGCTGATCAGCGCCGACGGCCCGTCCTTTCTCGTCCGCTCAGACGGGGACACGGTTACTGTCGACCAGTTCGATGACCAATACGGTGCCACCACCGGTGCCGATGCAACAATCGCTGCCTCCAGTCACGAGCTGCTGTCGTTCATTCTCGGCCGCGAGTCATTGGAAAACCTCGAAATCCGAGGTGATCATGAGCTGGCCGCAAACTTCCTTACGGCGTTCCCTGCTCCGTAGGTGCCGAGTCGTCGGCAGGAGCAATGTCGACTACAACAGCCCCGATCGTCCCGTAGGCCCCGGTTATGGTGGCGAGGTGGGCCTCGTCTTCGTAGGCCCCGACAACAGCGCCTCCTGAGCCGGTGAACGTCACCGGGCACTCACAACTTTGAGCCACGTCGACCATCTCAAGCTGCCGATCAGGAATCGGGCCCAACTGTCGCCGGGTCCGCATATTTTCGGCGATCAACTCGCCAAACCTGTTGGGGTCCTGCCACCGGAGAGCAGCCTCGCCCTCCAGGGCCAAACCGGCCAGGTGGTGCAGAGCGTCCCGAACCGTGGCGTCTCCGTCGTCATAGCGCCGCCGCAGCGTGCGGTGATAGTCATCACTGGATTCGGCGGCGGATTCCCTGTAGGCCACAAAAAGTTTTGGGAGGTGGCTCGGATCCAGCCGGTGGTAATCACCATGCGAGACCCCGAACCGGGCATCGACCTCCATGTCGCCGAAGTTCATCGCCACAAGACCGCCATAACACTGCACCACCCGATCTTGAAGCCCTGCGGTCAGACCCAACTGTTCGGTCTCGACCCGCAAGGCGATCGACGGCAGGATGTGGTCGGGAATATCGAGGGCCACCCAGTCGGCCAGGCAACGTAGGGCGGCGATCACCAGAGCCGATGAGCCGGCCAGTCCAACCTGGCGAGGGATGGTCGTTTCGTACTGAAGCCGAAATGCACCATCGTGAAACCGGCTGATCCCAGGAGATTGGGTCGCTCCCGATTGTTTGCCGTAGGCCACCACATCGGCGAACGTCCGAACTGTGGCAGTCAGAAGCTGCTGACCGGTGAGATAACCGTGACAGTCGACCCGTTCCACCAGATCGGCAACCGACTCCCAGACCGGGCGATCATCGTCGCCCGGCACGATCTCCAAGGTTTCGGAGGGCTCAATGGTGACAGAGGCCGAAAACGTGTCGACGGCCAAGGCCAGGGTTCGACCACCGTATCCATCGGAGGGATTGCCGAGAATCCCAACCCGAGACGGAACGGTATGGCGTATCAACCCTCGGCGCCGAACGACTCCGGGGTTGGCACCTCAACGCCGGGTCGATAGTAGGTGAAGATCTCTTCCAGCGTTTCCCGGATCCCGCTGGAGTCGGTTCCAGCCAGCTTGACGGTGACGGTCTGGGCGTAGACGTGCACCTCATCGACCTTGCCGGTGTCGAACAACTCTCGGGCGATCTTGTCGACCGGACGATCGCGATAGATGGCCTCGCCTTTGACGTATCGCTCGTGACCCATACCGGAAAACGACCGGTCGGTCTCAAACCGGACGTACCCGGCACGGCTACTGGCGACTTCTTGAACAGCTACTGGTTCACCCACGTGGTACAGACTAGCGCCCCCCGAGCGAGCGCCTACAGCGAATCGCGCCATTCGAAGAAGGGCTTCATGTGCTCCATGGAGTAGTCGGGCCCACCGGTGCCGAGGGTAACCTCGTGCATGTTGGCTTCGGCCAAGCCGGCGAACAGTGCGTCGAAATCGGTGACCTTCTCGGTGTCGACGCCAACCGACCGACGAATCGTGGCCGGATCACGATCTTCTTCGGCACACCACCGCTCAAGCACCTCATTCTTGTGCGCCCACTCATCGTTCCACCAGAAGTGCCAAACGTCGGCGTGGCGAGCGGTGTAGCGCAGAGTCTTCTTCTCACCTCCGCCACCGATCAGAACGGGAATCTTGCGGTTGGGGGCGGGGTTGAGTTGGCCGAGTCGATTCTCGATCGCTGGCAGGGCATCCGACAGTGCCGCCAGACGGGACCCGGCAGTACCGAACTCGTAACCGTATTCGTCGTAGTCCCGTTCGAACCAACCGGCTCCGATTCCGAGTACCAAGCGGCCGTCGGAGATGTGATCGACGGTGCGAGCCATGTCGGCCAGGAGCTGCGGGTTGCGATAGGAGTTGCAGGTGACAAGGCAGCCGATCTCCACTCGATTGGTGACCTCGGCCCACGAGGCCAGCATCGTCCAGGCTTCGAAGTGAGCGCCTTCGGAGTCTCCGTACAGGGGGAAGAAGTGATCCCAGTTGTAGATCACGTCGGCACCCATCTCCTCGGCGGCGATAGCCGCCTCTCGAATCTGGTTGTACGACGCGTGTTGCGGATGGAGGTGGACGGCGATTTTCATGTGGAGCTCCGAGCAGTATCTGATGAAAAGGCGATGAGATGGGCAGGACCTCCTGAACGGTAGCGAACAGGGCTCCGAATTACCCCTGCCCGACACCGGCGGATAACGTAGCCCCTATGGCCGAACTTGATCTCGACACATTCCGCGCCGAAGCGCTTGACTTTCTCAACGCCAACGCCTCCCTCAAAGCTGAGGCCTCAAAGTTCGTGTGGGGCGAAGGCCCCGATGATCCTTCGCTGTTCGAGGAAACCGACCGGGAGAAGGAGAAAGAAGAGCTGGCCAAGGCCCAGGAATGGCGGGCCAAGAAATACGATGCGGGTTTCGGCTGGATCGTCGGCAAAGAGGAATGGGGCGGCCGCGGGCTCACCCGTCAGCATGATCGGGCCTACACCGAGCTGGAGAGCCATTACGACGTGCCCGATCAGAGTTTCTTCGGCATAGGCCTCGGCATGGTGGCACCGACCATCGCCGATCACGCCGACCCCGAGGTTGCGGCCGATCTCCTTCCCAAGATGTATCGAGGTGACGTCGTCGGTTGCCAGCTGTTCTCCGAACCGGGTGCCGGCTCCGACCTCGCCAGCCTCCAGATGAAAGCCGAGCGCGACGGCGACGAATGGATCGTGACCGGCCAGAAGGTGTGGACCTCGGGAGCCCACTATTCCGACGTCGGCGAAGTGATCTGCCGCACCGACGCCGATCTGCCCAAACACAAAGGCCTCACCGGCTTCATCGTCGACATGCGAGCGCCGGGGGTTGAGATCCGCCCGCTCCGTCAAATGACCGGCGGAGCGAACTTCAACGAAGTGTTCTTCAACGAGGTGCGGGTTCCCGACAACCACCGACTCGGCGATGTCAACGACGGCTGGCGGGTGGCTCTCACCACTTTGATGAACGAACGAGCTTCGATCGGTGGCGGCTCCAACGCAGGAGGCGGTTTCACCCGACTCAAGGAGATGGTGCGCCACTTTGGCTTGGCCGACGACCCATTGGTTCGCCAGCAGTTGATGGACATCTACATCAACGGCTCCGTGTTGCGTTACAACAACCAGCGGTCGGTGGCAGCCATGAAACGAGGGCAGCTCCCAGGCCCGGAGATGTCCGGCGCCAAGCTTCTCCTGACCGAGAACATGCGCCGCACGTCGGACTTCGTGTCGAATGTTCTGGGGCCGCGACTTGCCGCCGACAGCGGCGAGTGGGGCACCTTCTCCTGGTCGGGTTATGTGCTAGGTATGCCAGGCATGGCAATTGCCGGCGGCTCCGACCAGGTACTGCGAAACATCCTCGGCGAACGGGTTCTAGGGCTGCCCAAAGAACCGGGCATCGACACCACGAGCCCGTTCAAGGATCTCAAAGTCGGCACTCAGCGCACGGAGTAGATCGTTGTCGAGCACTCCGGCGGCGAGCCCCGGTGGAAGGTGGGGAACTACACCGACAGCGATTTTGCCAACGTCGCCGCGGCCGCAGCCACTCCGGAATCCTTGGGGGCTCGACCCATCGCGGTGAGCGCCGCTTCGATGGTGCCAAGCACACCAAGGATCGACGGTGGGTCGACATAGCCCATGTGCCCGATCCGGAACGACTCGCCGGTCTGACCGGAGATGCCGATACCCAGAACCAGGCCCGCCTGATGCCGACACAGCGACCGTAAGGCCTCGGCGTCGATTGAGCCGGTGCGAACGGTGGTGACGGCGGCCGAGCGGCGATCGGGATCGGTGATGTTGAACTGAATACCGTCGGGTGACGACCAGGCTTCAACCGCAGCCCAAACGGCCGAGGCGAGTTCCCGGTGCCGTTCCCAAACCCTTTCCAAGCCACCCTGCTCGTCGATCATGTCGAGCGCCTCATTGAGGGCGTAGATGTGTGACACCGGTGGGGTGCCGGCGTAGAGCTCGTAGTGAGCCTGGGCGGTCAACCGACGGTCCCATTCGAAGTAGCCGCTCCGTAATCCGGCGTGCTCGTGGGCGGCAACGGCGCGCTCGTTGGCCCACACGAATCCGAGGCCTGGTGGAACCATGAGGCCCTTCTGAGTGGCGCCGACGGTCAGGTCGATTCCCCAAGCGTCCATCTCGTAGGGTTCGCAGCCGAGGGAGGCAATGCAGTCGACCATAAACATCGCCGGGTGGCCAGCGTCGTCGATAGCAGCGCGCAGGGCCGGAAGATCGTTGATCACGCTCGATGCCGTGTCGGTCTGCACGGTGAGAATCGCCTTGAACTCATGATCCACGTCGGCCTCGAGCCGAGCCTGCAGAGCGGCCGGGTCGAC
Organism: Acidimicrobiales bacterium; assembly: GCA_965216355.1. Taxonomy (GTDB): domain Bacteria; phylum Actinomycetota; class Acidimicrobiia; order Acidimicrobiales; family SZUA-35; genus JAHELU01. Next base: position 2,325,632 of record CBDCFR010000013.1, on the reverse strand, counting down.
AGGGCCACGGTCGGTGCCGGGAAGCACCTCAACTTCCACCCCGGATTTGGCCGCCATCTCGCCCCACAGTGTGGCAAAACGCCCTGACTCCAACACCAGAACTTTGTCGCCCCGGCTCAGTGTGTTGTTGATGGCCATCTGCCACGCCGCGTGGCCGTTGCCCATGGTGGCGAAGACCGCCCCCGACGTGCGGGCGATGGCCGGCAACCGGGCGAAAGCGTCATTCGACTGGTCAACCAGATCCCCGGTGTAGATGTCGATCATGGGGCGGGCCATCGCCGCCAGTACTCGTTCCGGGATCACGGACGGCCCCGGGATGGCCATATTGGTGCGCCCAACGTTCAGCAAACCAGTGGGCGGAGGCTCAGGATTGTTGAGCTTGGGGATGTAAGGCGAACAATGTGGTTGGTATTCCCTAGTTGTCGAACCATCACGAGTACTATCGGCCATAGCGGCAAGGCTACGGGGCAGAACCGGCTTATCGGCGCGCGCTTTTTCGTCGATAAACGGGGGTGCACTTCAGCTAACGGAAACAGATGACGACAGACAGCGACTTCAGAGCAACAAACAGCAGCGGTTCCGACTCCAAAAGCCACCACCACACCAGGAACAACACCTCAACCAGCGATCGATCGGGATTCGACCGTGAGGCCTACAACGGGCCCGGGGTCAGCACCCTCGACCCTCCCCGGCGGTCCAACATCATCGACAAGGTTCGAGCGATGTTGGCCAAAGCGTCGAGCACCACTCACGAGCCGGAGCGGGAAGCGTTCGAAGCCAAAGCGCAGGCTCTGATCACCCGCTATCAGATCGAGGCCCGAGAGCTGGATCAGGCCGACACCGAGATCATCGAACGTCGGATCGACATCAAGACCTGGAGCGACGCCACCCGGGGGGTCATCTATCTCTACGGCGGGATCGCCGAATTGAACCGCAGCTCCGCCGCCCATCGCTCGGTCGCCTCCTACAGGCAGGTCATCTTGTTCGGCACCGAGGTTGATCTCGACCTGACCGAAACGATGGCAGGCCATCTCCTTCCCCAGCTGCGCACGCACATGCTGATCGACCGACCAAAGTCTCGCATGAGCTACGCCATCGGCTGGACCCACGAGGTTCTCAGCCGTTTGATCGCCGCCCAGCGAGCAACCGCGGCCGAATACGGCGCTCTGATTCCAACAAACAACGCCGCCGACGACGCCATGCTGGCCGCCTACAAACTCAAGACCGACTCCCAGTCCACCATGGTCGACGCCGTTCAATACGAGTTTGGGGCCACGGCGGCCACCCGCGCCGACATCGGCCGCAGCAAACTAGCCGGTTAGTCCTGGCCTAACCGAACAGTGCCGTTTGCCCGCCGGGAGGAAGGCGGCGACTTCCTGTCCAGACCAGCGAGTCCATGAACACCCATGAGCGCCGATGGATCGACGACGGCCCGTAGCCCTGTAAGGCAACTTGATGCATGGGGCAGGGATAGCCCTTGTTGGCTTCGAAGTTGTATCCCGGATAGTGGGGTGCCTCGGCCCGCATGATCCGATCCCGCGTCACCTTGGCCAGTATCGAGGCGGCGGCTATCGAGAGGCACTTCGCATCGCCTTTGATCAGCTTGCGTGTGACCGGGTGCCCCACAAAGTCCCACTTTCCGTCGAGGATCACCGCATCAGCCGAGATCCCGAGGCCGTCGATGGCCCGCCGGGCGGCCAGCTTCTGGGCTGCCGACATTCCCATCCGATCACACTCGGCAGCACTGGCGTGGCCGACCGACCAGGCCTCACACCACTCGGCAATCCGGTCGAACAACGCTTCCCGCTCCGGCTCGGTCAGCTGCTTCGAGTCGCGTAGTTTGTAGATGCGTCGGTCCTTGGGCACAACGACGGCACCGATCGTCAGCGGTCCGGCCCACGAACCTCGACCGACTTCGTCGACGCCAACGACCACATCGCAACCCAGATCCCACAACTCCCGCTCGACCGAAAGGCCGGGGGACTTGGCCTTGAGGGCCTTGCGAAGTTTGGGAACGGTTTGGGCCACAGCTCGACCAGTCTAGATGCCAACCAGTTTAGATAAAGCTGTCGCCGGGAGCCGGCGCCTCGGCGAGACCGTCGGATGAACCGGCGAGCAACGTTTCCCCTTTGGCCAGCTCGCTGCTCCAGTGGGGATCCAGGGCCGGACACACGAGCACGTTGTCTGCCTCACCTTGGTCCCACAGCAGAGCAGGTCGAGCCCCGTGCCAGCGGATGGCAAACGACATTGGACCGTAAGCCGTGGCTGCGTCGTGGATCTCAACCGAGCCGCCTCTCCACGACGCGGGGAAACCGGGGAGCAACTCGATCGTCGGCCGTTCTGCTCCGACCACCTCGTTTACAACGGTGCGACGTGCCTCCCGCCAGAACCGGGCGGCCTCCACCACACTGTCGGGTTGGCCGCCCTCGGGCAGCCAACGACCTGACGGATGAGCCCGCTGGGCGGTCTCGGTGAGGCCGTCGTGGTCAACGCCATCTGAATCTGCGTCACTGAGTCGGGACCGGAGATCGTGGCCCGCCTCCGACTGATTTAGGCGCTCTGCCAGCAGGAGCAGACCGCGGGCAGCCCGCTGCCAATGGGGCGACTCCACGGAAACGCTGGATTCGAGTTGTTTGGTGAACCGGGCCAGCGGGACCAATAGCGCCTCAGCGTCAACGGCTTCAGCGGAGAGAGTTGCGGCTCGAGCCACCGAAACGATCACCATTGACACTCGTGCCGGATCGATGTTGGCCAGCGTTGCGAGATTCAGAGGTTCGATGAGATCACCGAGAAACTCATTGGTCTGCTGGTGATAGCCGGCTTCGGCCAACGCGGCCAAGATCTCAACGTTCTCGAACCCGGAATCGCTTCGGACCTCGGTGTCGTCAACGCGGCCAAAGAATCCGGCCACCCGAGTGCGAAGAGAGAGGGTCGAGGCCGCGAGCAGGTGACCCATCCGTTCGCCGAAATCGGGCTCGATCAACAGCAAACGGCTTCTTGCTGCCGCACTGAGCTCGGTGACGCCGGGATCAGGGAAATCGAACCGCCCCCCGCCGTCGACAACCAGATTCCAGCCCTGAGCCACGTTGTCGGGGCCGGGCATTGACTCAACTTTGACGGCGTGGCCTGCCGGCCCGAGACAAACCCGAATGGACGTGCCGTGAGGCAATGGAAACATCACCAACCCGTTGGCCGACTCGCTCGACTCATCCGAAGCCGCCGGCTCAGACCACACAAGGTCATCACCGGCTTCCACCAAGTCCCACAAATCGGCGTAGGTGGAGAACGCCTTCTTGTTTGGCTCGCGCGGCATTGTGAGCCGCCACCCGCCAATCTCGAGTTCGTGACCCGAGATCCATCGGCAGGGTTCGAGCGCGCCTACGCCGGTCCAGTCGTAGGGCCTCAGCCCCAACACCAGCGCCACCGGGATAGGGGATTGATTGGCGACGTCGATCACCTGCACCTGCCGCCCACCGGCCATTGTGGCGAATGTCGTGTGAACCACGTCTCCGGAAGGGACACGAATCGAGGTGTCGAGTACCGGGCCTGAGCCGCGGCGACGTTGCCGAACCGAGGCTTCACGGCTGGGGGCGTACCAACGGTCGTCGGCTCCAATCCACCAGTCGATGGCCCACGACGCATCCGGGGGTTGAACCAGTCCCCCACCGTCGACGAGAAAGGCTTCCGGCTGGTCGAGAACGGCAACCGGGGCCGCCCCGGCGTCGGTCGGGCGCTCCAACGAACGAGGACCAACACTGCCCTTGACAACATCGGCTGACTTCGACGGCTTGATCGATTTGATCGACACGTCTACCCCGGGCAACGCGGGGTTGGCCGCTCCTGATTGAGACTGCTGGTCGCTCAAGTGGGCCAGCTCCGACCGGTCAATGCCTGCTCGTGACCCAGACGGCCGCGAAGCAGCGCGTCCTGGGCAAAGTCGCCGTCGGCTCCCTGATGACACACTGCGTACACCTGGGCCGCCACCGGCATGAGAACCTGGTGACGCTCGGCCAATTCGTGAACCACCCGAGCGGCTTTGACGCCTTCGGCCACCTGGTTCATTTCGGCCAGGATGTCGTCGACCGTCTTGCCGGTGCCAAGCTGGCGACCGACCTGAGAGTTGCGGGATTGTGGGCTCACGCAGGTGGCGATCAGGTCGCCCATTCCGGCCAACCCGGCCAAGGTCAGCGCTTCACCACCCATCTTCGTGCCGAGTTCGATAAGTTCGGCCAGCCCTCTGGTGATGATGGCGGCCCGGGCGTTATCGCCTTGGCCCCGCCCCTCGACCATGCCGGCCGCAATGGCGTAGACGTTCTTGAGGGCCCCTCCCAACTCACATCCGACCACATCGTGATGGATGAAAACCCGAAACGTCGGCGTGGTGAACACGTCTTGAAGGCGACGAGCGATGTTGAGGTCGGTCATGGCGATCACCGCGCCGGTGGGGTGTCCGGCCATGATCTCCTTCGCCAGATTGGGCCCCGTTAACACGCCGACCGGGCGATCGGGCAAGACCTGTTCAACGATTTGCGACATGCGCAAATAGGTCTCAGGTTCGAATCCCTTGGCCAAGCTCACCACCGGCACCCAAGGTCGCAGGTGTTGGGCAATAGCCTCACAGGTGGCGCGGTACGCCGATGTCGGCACTCCCATCACCAAAAGATCCGTGTCGTGAAGAGCGGCCTCAAGGTCGGTGGTGGCCCGAAGGTTCTCGTGAAGTGGGTAGTCGGGGAGATACCGAGGGTTTCGGTGGTCGTTGTTTATGGCGTCCACCGTGGCCGGATCACGCGCCCACACGGTGGTGTCGGCGTTGTGGGCACAAAGGTGGGCCACGGTTGTGCCCCAAGATCCGCCGCCCGCAACTAGAACTCGAAGCGGTGGTGCCATTGCGGAAGCCATCTGATTCATCTCCTCGGCCATGGTCATAGCCTAAGCCCCTTCGGCCTCATAGCCTGATGAGGTGAGACCCGAAACGGTGGTGCTGGTACCGGTTAAGGCCTTTGATTTGGCCAAGGGACGTTTGGCCGACTCCCTCACGGCGAACCAACGACGCCATCTGGCTCAGTCCTTGGCCGCCAATGTCGTGGCCGCGGCCAACCCGTCACCAACCTTTGTTGTGTGTGACAACGATGACGTCGCACGCTGGGCCCTGGCGATCGGCGTTAACGTCATGGCCATCACCGCCCCGGGACTCAACCCGTCGATGACCCAAGCGCTCGACCTGGCCGCAGCTGACGGATTCACCCGGGCCGTCATTTGCCACGGTGATCTACCACTGGCCCGTGACCTCGGTTTTCTCACCACCGAGGATCCCGGTGCCGACGTGGCCATTGTGACCGACCGACACCGGCAGGGCACCAACGTTATGGCGATGCCGATTCGACGGTCCCGGCAATTTCAACTGCAATACGGCGCCAACTCTTGTCATCTGCATCAGACCGAGGCCCGACGGGTTGGCTGGTCGGTTCGGGTCATCCACGATGACGCTCTCGGGTGGGACCTTGACACCCCCGAGGACCTGGAGGCGTTCAGCCAAATCCACCCGGAACTGGCGGCGAACCTCGCCGGCCAACCGGATCTCACCCATTTGAACTCAGCCATTTGAATAGAAAGTAACTGCATGACCGAAGCCCAGAATCCGCTAACCCCCGCACCGGTGGCGATCGGCCCTCACTCCTCGAATCTGGCCACGCCCGCTCGTGCGCTGGCTGTCGGGGCCCATCCCGACGATGTCGACTTTGGAGCCGGAGCCACCCTGGCCAAGTGGGCGGCCGACGGTTGTGAGGTCCACGTGCTGGTCTGCACCGACGGATCGAAAGGCACATGGGACCCATCGGCCGATGAGACGGCCCTGATCGCCACGAGGCAGGACGAACAGCGGGAGGCGGCCCGGCGCCTGGGAGCGATCGGCGAAGTGATGTTCCTCGGGTGGCCCGACGGAGAACTGCAGTCGGGCATGGTCGAACGGCGCCAGGTGGCTGAAATCATTCGTCGAGTAAAGCCCGAGGTGCTGCTCGGCCACGATCCGTGGAAGCGGTACCGCCTACATCCCGACCACCGTCACGCGGGTTTGCTGGTGACCGACGGCGTTGTCGCCGCCCGCGATCCGAAGTTCTTTCCCGACACGTCGGACCCTCATCACCGGCCCGACCGGTTGCTGTTGTTCGAGGCTGACGAACCCGATCACGCCGAAGACGTTTCGGGCTATCTCGAACCGAAGTACCAGGCCCTCACCGCCCACGTGAGCCAGTTCGAGTCGACCATGAAATCGGGCGACGATCCAGAGTTGGTCCAATTTCGCCAGCGGGTCGAAGCCAAGATGGTGGCCGCCGGCCAGGCTGTCGGTTTTGAGCTGGCCGAGCTGTTCAAATTGATCGACGACCTTTAGGCCCACGGATGGGTGAGCTCTAGGCCAGAAGACCTGTAGGTCATATGACGACCCGTGCACAAACCACATCCATGGTCCATACTTGGGGCCATGACCACAGGCGGCCATACCGATGAACCGACAGCAGGCGTCACGTCGACCGACGACGGCCTTGCCCTCGATCTCGAGGATCTGCTGAATCCTGATGAGCAGCGCCGGTTCCGCCGGCTCTGTATCGAGACGTCGGAATCAGAACTGGAGCAGATGGGCGAAGTTGTCGATCTTCATCTCGTCCAAATTAGAGAGGCCGCCACGGCAACCACCGACGTGGAAACGGCGGAACTTGTGGCCGAGGCCATCCGGAAACTGCTCTCGTTCACCGATCAGTTCGACAGTTCCGAACGGGCCATGGTCCGCGGCGCGGTCGAGTACTTCATCCTCAACGACGACGCCTCCGACGATCTGGACGATGCCCTCGGCTTCGACGACGATGCCCGGGTGCTCAACTCGGTTCTCGACCGCATCGGTCGGTCCGAGCTTCGGGTCAACCTCGCCTCCTAAGAGGCCGAGGAAGAGGTTGGATGGCCGCTTCTCACTCCGCCGGAGTGGTGTTGTATCGCCGCGGCCGCAGTGGCGTGGAAATCATGCTGGTACACCCCGGCGGACCGTTCTGGGCCAATAAGGACGCTCACGGCTGGTCGATCCCCAAGGGGGAGTTCGACCCTGATGCCGAACCCGGTTTGGGCGCCGCACTGCGGGAGTTCGAGGAAGAGCTTGGGCGGCCGGCACCCCTGGAATCCGAGGAGGAGGCGTTCGCCCTGGCGTCGTTCCGGGCCGGCCGGAAAACCATTCACGCTTGGATGATCGAGGGCGACTTCGACTCCTCACAGGTGGAGAGCAACATGGTTGAGATCGAATGGCCACCCCGCTCGGGTCGTCGCCAGATGATCCCCGAAGTCGATAGGGCGGAATGGTTCAGCTTGCCCGACGCCAGGCTCAGACTACACAAGGGCCAAGCGGGTCTGGTCGACCTCATCGAGGCCGAATTTTCGGGTCGCCAAGACCAGGATTGAGCAAGCCCGGCGACTACCGCCGAAACCAAATCGAAACATGATTCGAAACAGTTGGTTGGCCAATCGATCTAATGTTGTACGATCGATAAACGATGGTACTAGAGCTAGGTCCGTGCCCCGCCGAGGAGGCGGAAGGGTGGACCAAATTCGCCCGGCGAGTCATCATCGAGTTCCGTTCCAGCACGGAGGTCATGGCTCAGGTTTCGCCCGATCTGCTTGAGCTTTGGGGTACCTACATTGACCGCTGGGCAGCCCAAGCCAAGGCAGCCTCGGCCGAAGGACTTCCGTTCCGTTGGTCGGAGTCGATGGACCCCGAAGTCGGTGAGTTCTTATTGCATGGGCTCGACCAGTGCCTGCACTCCCCGCTCTTCAAGCGTTCGGTCACCGATGCCGAGCTCGCGGCAAACATGGGTTTCACCATGCATGTGGTCCGAGCCTTTGTCGAAGGTCTCACCACCGAAGGCACCAGCTGCTGCCACTACGTCGATCAGGTTTTGACGTCCTTCGGGGCCGAACTCGACGCCTGACCCCACCGCGGTCGCCTCGCTACGACACGGCGTTGGCCCGGAGCGCCCGTCCGGCCAGAACATTGCTCTGGGGGCGGCCTTCACGAAGGGCGATGCGGCCGTCGACCACCACCCAGGAGATCCCCACCGAAGGCAGGCCGGGCTCGGCCACCGTCGACCGGTCGGCGATGGTGTTCGGGTCGAAGACCACGATGTCGGCATCGGCGCCTCGCTGAAGCCGACCCTTCTTGCCCATCTCCGGGATCATCGACTGCACCCGAAGCGCAGGCTGGATGGTCATCTTGGCCAAACCGGTGCGTAGATCAAACAGGCCAAGATCACGCACATACCGTCCTAACGTTCGGGCGAACGTTCCGGCCCCTCGCGGATGGTTGTTGAGAGCCGGGGTTGGAATGGCGTCGCTGCCGATCATCACCCATGGGTGGGCCATCGCCAGTTGAACCTCCTCCTCCGGAATCGAGCCGAGCGCCGCCACCAGTTTGTTGTCGGCGCGATGACGGGCGAAAGTCGATTCGGTCAACCGCTCGTCGGTCCCGGCGATCTGAAGATCCTCGTAGGTGATCCGGTACCGCTCCTGCCAACCCCGGGCGAACCGGTTACTGGCCAGGAAGGTGCCCCAGAAGTCATAGGGGTAGACACAAGCGGTGATGTCGATGCCAAAGTTCCGGGCCTGATTGATCAGGGCCAGGGCCTCCGGCATCACGAATGTCCCGCCTGTGCTCGTGAGATGTTGCACGTGAGTGGCCGCTTGATGGCGTTCGGCGATGCTCATTACTTCGGCGAGGGCTTCAAGGCTGGTACCAGGCGGGTCGGGGTCACTGTGGCGCAGGTGAAAGAAACTGACGTGGCGATACTCAGCGGCCAGGCCAACGAGAAGGTCCATCTCGGCGTTGGTGGTTCCCGGTGAGTATTCGGGGGAGAACGCAATGCCGGCGAACCCGTTTTCCAGGCCGGTCCTGGCCATCTCGGCCAACCGATCAAGGGTCCGACCTTCGGCCCCCTCGTCGATCCTGAGCCCGACTCCGTAGCTACGCATGAAGTGATGGTGAAACGCCCCGCCGAAGTGAACCGGAGAGTTGCCCTCGTACTGGTTGAAGAACTGTTCGGCCGTGCCGGAAACACCGTGCATGGCGAGATTCGTTGTCACGCCATCGGCAATCTTGAGCCACGCCCCAAACTCGTTCGGCTCATACGACAAGATGTCGATGAAACCGGGAGCCACGACCAGGCCTTCGGCGTCGATCGTCTCCCGGCCGTTGAGCGTTGCCGGGATCAGAGCGGTGATGGTTGCGCCGTCGATTCCGATGTCGACCAGTCCGTCGAAACCCGATGCCGGGTCGATAACCCTTCCGTTGCGGATGACCAAGTCGTAAACGTGATCCAGGCCGGGCCCCTCGGACTCACCGTCGATGACCGGGGTCAACATCGAGCCTGCCGGCCCTTCGGCCAACTCCAGCTCCGGTTCGGGCCCAAGGATCGACGAGGTTGACGGTCCACCCGGAACCGGCTGCTCCACCCGGTCAGCGGCTGCTTGAACATCGCGCCACGTAACCCACGCGGCCCGGCCGGCCACTCCCGTGGCGGCGGCGACGGTGAGAGCCGACAGAAACTTACGACGATTCCAGAGATAGGAGTATTGCGACGGGGATTGGTGCATTGTGCGGCGGCACACGGATTCGGCCGAGCGGCGGCGTCGGGTCGTCCCGCGTGGTACCGGCAGAACCTAGCCGACACCGACCCTCGATTGGTGCGTCCCGGCCGGAAAAGGTGCATCGGAACAGTGTGTGGGTCAAGAGAACCGTGTGGCTGACCGACTAGGGTTTGGACGTGGCCATGGAACTCCCATTTCTCTACCGCCTCGGGATTGTCGGCGCCGGTCAGATTGCCCGGATGACCTACCAGGCTGCCCTGAAACTCGGCATCACACCTCGGTTGTTTGCCGAACGCTTTGATGACTCAGCCGCCCTCGCCGCTCCTGGCGTGGTACTCAACCACCCGGATGCGCTGGCCGGATTCGCCGCCGACTGCCAGGTGATTACCTTCGAACACGAACGTATCGATATCGGCCTGCTCCAGGCCCTGGAAGAAACCGGCAACCTGCTCCGCCCCGGCACCAAGACCATCAGAGCGGCGTTCGACAAGATGCATCAGCGTCGGATTCTGAAGAACCGCGGCTTCAACGTTCCGGAGTTCGCCGAAGTTGTCGGCCCCGATGACGCTCTTGATTTCGCCGCCAAACACGGATACCCCATCGCCATCAAAACCGTGCGAGCAGCTCCTCCGGGCCAGCGGGGAGTTTGGATTGTCGAGGATCGCCATGAGGTGATGAAGGTACTGGCCGAGTTCGGCCACCTGGATCTCATGGCCGAGGAGTATCAAGACATCGTCAAGGAACTGGTTGTGCTCCTGGCCCGCCGGCCCGGCGGAAACGTACGAATCTACCCGATCGTCGAGTTCGATAATCAAGACGGCCAGATCGACGAGGTCAGAGCCCCGGCCGACATCGGGCACCGATTGGCCGCCGAGATCCGAGATATTGCCACACGATTGGCCAATGAACTCGATGCGGTGGGCATCCTTGCCGTCGAGATTCTTCTCACAACCGAAGGGCTCATCATCAACGAGTTGGCGGCCCGCCCGCACAACGCCGGCCACTTCACCATCGAGGGAAGCCCCACTTCGCAGTTCGAGAACCACGTCCGAGCGGTTCTCGATGCTCCGCTCGGTCCAACTTGGGGCCTGCACAAGGCGGCGGTGACGGTAAACGTGATCGGAGGATACGACGGCGCCGACCCGGCCGGTCATCTGGCCGAAGCACTGGCGGTTGAAGGCGCTCACATTCACCTCTACGGCAAGCAACCGCGGCCGGGACGCAAACTTGGCCACGTCACTGCGTTCGGCGACGAGATCGCCCAGGCTCGGGAGCTGGCCCGACGAGCCGAAGCCGCCCTCCAGGGTCGACGCTACGTGTAGGGCCTCGGCCGACACCCCTTGAGCCGCAACTGCTACGGTTCAGGCATGAGCAATCACGAATCGGAAGAGGCAGCGGCAGAAATCGTGAACGCCGGAGGTTCCGAGTCCGAGTCGAACGGTGGCGGTCGCGCCAATGTCACCGTGGTCAATCATCCGTTGGTGGCCCACAAAATCACCATGCTGCGTGATGAGTCAACCGATTCGAAATCATTCCGAGCACTGTGCCAAGAGGTCACCCTTCTTACGGCCTACGAGGCGCTACGTCATCTGCCAACCCACAATGTGCCGGTTAAGACGCCGGTGGCCGAGACCGAGTCGCCGATGCTGTCGGGCTTGGCACCGGCCATCGTCGGTATTCTGCGGGCCGGTCTGGTGATGGTGGAAGCGATCCTCACCCTGATTCCGCATGGCCGGGTTGGCCATCTTGGCCTCTATCGAGATCCGGAGACCAAACGCCCGGTTGAGTACTATCGCAAGCTTCCGGAAAACATCGACCAGCGACAGGTGCTCCTGGTCGACCCGATGCTGGCAACCGGTGGTTCGGCCGTCCAGGCCCTTGATGTGCTTGCCGACGCCGGCGTAACCAACGCCCACATGCTGGCCATTATCGGGTGTCCCGAAGGCATCGAGGCCGTGCACGCTGCTCATCCCAATGTTCCGATCACGCTGGCCGCCCTCGACCCACAGCTCAACGATCATGCCTATATTGTTCCCGGACTCGGTGATGCCGGCGATCGAATCTACGGGACGAAGTAGCAATGACAGCCGCTCCGGGAGACGGCGCAGCGCCGTCAGCCGACATCAACTGGGATGAGCTCAGAGCCGCGGCCAACGAGGTGGCCAAGCTGGCGTATGCCCCTTACTCGAACTTCCGGGTCGGCGCCGCCGCCTTGACCGATGACGGCCGGATCATCACCGGCTGCAACGTCGAGAATCTCTCCTATGGCCTATCGCTTTGCGCTGAGTGCTCACTCGTGTCGGCCCTTCACAGCGGTGGTGGGGGGCGACTCGTTGCGGTAGCGATCGTGTCGGGGTCGGGGCGGCCATGCACACCCTGTGGTCGGTGCCGGCAGTTGCTGTTTGAGCATGGCGGCCCTGATTGTCTAGTGGACGGCGATGGCACGATCCGCACGGTGGCCGAGCTGCTTCCCGACGGGTTCGACGCCGATCGGCTGGCCCAAGGCTGAACCACCACCAATCCGAAACCAACCTGATCCAGCCGCCGACTAGGCCAGTTTCGAAAGCAGGGAGATCACGTCGACAATGGTCGACAGCTGGTGGTAGTTGAGCGATTGATCGTCGCCGGATACCTGCTCGTGATTCCATGTGATCTGATAGGGCACGTGGGCACCGTGCCCTCCGAGTTCAACCACCGGCAGCACATCGGACCGGAGCGAGTTCCCGACCATCAGAAACTCGTGGGGTTGCACTCCCCCACACCGTTCAAGCACGCTCTGGTACTGGGCCGGATCCTTCTCCGACAGAATCTCAACCCGACTGAAGCGATCGGCCAGGCCCGACTCTGCCACCTTCGATTCCTGGTGAAAGAGGTCGCCTTTGGTGATCAGCACCATGTCGAAGGCCGCGCCAACCTGATCGAGCACCTCCTCCACCCCGTCGATGAGCTCAACCGGATGAGCCATCATTTCCTTACCCCAGTCGACGATCTCACCGAGGGCGGCCGCCGGGATGGTGCCGTCACTCACTTCGATGGCCGTCTCCACCATCGACAGGATGAACCCCTTCACGCCGTAGCCGAATATCTCCAGGTTGGACCGCTCCCGCGCCAGCAGCCGTTCCGAAGTGTCCCCTTCCTCACTCCAGGGGCTCACAAGGGCCTGAAACCGACTTTCGGTGAGGGCGAAGTGAGACTCGGAATGCCAGAGGGTGTCGTCGGCGTCGAAGCCGACCAGCTTGATCGACATAGGACGAACCAGGGTATACCGTCACGGCAGTATCAGGCCGGAGTTGAAGCATCAACCGGCTCGATACGCTGTTGTATGGCAAAGGAAATCTCGGCCCACGAAGCTACGACCGGCACCGTATTCGACCAGATCCGGTCAGCCCCAAAGGTGCTTCTTCACGATCATCTCGACGGCGGGATGCGCCCGTCAACCGTTATCGAATTGGCCCGCGAGCAGGGCTACAAGAATCTGCCCACCGAAGACCCGGAGGAGCTCGCGAAGTGGTTCACCAGAGGTGCGGATCGGCGCAATCTTGAGCTCTATCTGGAAACGTTCGCCCACACCGTTGGCGTCACACAAACCAAAGACGGGTTGATGCGAGCGGCGGCCGAGGCGGCTGAAGACTTGGCCGCCGACGGTGTTGTCTACGCCGAGGTCCGTTTCGCCCCGGAACTCCACGTGGGAAAGGGCCTGACCCTCGACGAGGTGGTTGAGGCGGTACTTGAGGGCTTCCGGATCGGATCGGCCGATCGTCCCATCACCATCGGCACGCTGTGTACCGCCATGCGCACGGCGGCCCGCTCCTACGAGATTGCCGAGCTCTCGCTGCGGCATCGTGATGAGGGTGTGGTGGGCTTCGACATCGCCGGAGCCGAAGCAGGACACCCTCCCAGCCGCCATCTCGACGCGTTCCAGTTGATCATGCGGGAAAACTCCCATATCACCATTCACGCCGGCGAGGCGTTTGGGCTCCCGTCGATTGCCGAAGCGCTTAACTACTGCGGAGCCGAACGGCTCGGCCATGGTGTCCGGATCGTCGATGACATCGAGTTCGACGAGGACGGCCGAGCCCACCTCGGCCGTCTGGCCGCCTTCGTGCGTGATCGTCGGATTCCTCTTGAGATGTGCCCTACGTCCAACGTCAATACCGGTGCGGCGCCGTCTATCGAGGAGCATCCGATCGGCCTGCTTCGCCGTCTCCGTTTCCGAGTCACGGTCAACACCGACAATCGCCTCATGAGCGATGTCACGCTTTCGGATGAGTTCCGCAAGCTATTCGATGCTTTCGACTACGGCTGGGACGATATGGAATGGCTCACGATCAACGCCATGAAGAGTGCCTTCTGGCCATTTGAGCAGCGCCTGCGCATCATAAATGAGCAAATCAAGCCGGGGTACGCTGCCTTGCGAGCGGCGGCCCTATAACGTCAGCACCAACCTAGTTAAGCGACAGATCTCGAGGGTAGTGGGCGTACCAGGCCAGATCGCCTCCCTGGCGCTTGAGCACCCTGGCCCACAAGGTGTCGGGATCGTGGGTGAAGAGATCATCGACGGTGGCTTCCACCACCCACCAGTCGTCTTGAGCGATTTCGGCCTCAAGCTGACCGCGGTGCCAGCCGGCATACCCGGCGAAGACCCGCACCGCCGAGACCCCTTGGGCTTTGACCAAAGCCGGTTGGTCATCGAGATCGATGGGGTGGGCTCCCAACACGAGCTCACCCGGCGCCCCAGAGGGCTTACCTAGAGCAATCAGTGCGTCGCGGTCGACCGGCCCACCGTGGAAGATCAGGCCTGGATCGGCGTCAAGATCCTCCCAATCAGGGAAGCTGTCGAGCAGCGTCGACCGCCGCATCGGCCGGTTGATGATTACACCCAGGGCGCCCTCCGCCCCATGCTCCAACACGAGTGTGAGACTTGAGCCGAATACATCGGAGTGAATGTCGGGCCTGGCGATGAGGATCTTCCCTGCCAGCGATACGCCGAGGTGCGGTACTTTCGCTTCTTCCATCAATCTGTCCTTATCGGGAATGACGCCCTCACACCGGTACACATCGGCGCGCGACAGCATTCCTTTACCTTTCCAGATTCCTCGCCGCCCCGCTCTTGTGGCTACACAGTACCTGACCTCTCGCCCGCTTGTCACGCGGGATTTTCGAGGTAGTAGGTACAACAATGTTCGCCTATCGGAGCTATTCGTAATCAAGATGAGGTCAACAGTATTGCCAACATTCTTGTTGAAGCATCATCATCAAATAACAGCGAGGGAAACTTTCGACATACTTACAAATCAATTTCCATGACTCTGTTTAATCTAGTCAATACTTCAACACGGGTGGTGGACTGTGTGGATTAAACACTATGGGTCGAGATCCGTGACTTTTTCAGTTCATCATCGAAGATGGAGATGGTTCAATCGCTACGCTGATAACAGCGTTAACCGGACCGATCGCAGGCTGTTGTACAAGCGCAACATAGTTGCAGCTGCAGGCTTTCTACGGCTCGAGCCCGTTCGAGGCGGCTCCAGTCACTGTTCCAGCCCCGGTGTTGCTTAGCATTGCCCATCCGATGGCCGTAGGCTTGAAGTATGGGTGTTCTCCCGAAAGCAAACGAGCGCTGCTGGTGTGGAAGTGGCAAAAAGTTCAAACGGTGCCACAAAGACGCAGTGGCCCCCGTTCAACCTGGCCGGATTTCACCGCTTCGTCCGGTTCCCGACACAATCGTCAAGCCCACGTGGGCCGATGGAGGGCACGCCGACCGCTGGGATGAGCCACGAGTCAAGTCGGCGGATGTCATAGAGCGAATGCGGCGCACCGGCCGCGACGCCGCCGATCTCCTTGCGCACTTGGGCACCCTGTGTCAGCCCGGCGTCACCACAGACGAGATCGACGCCGCCTGTCACGACGCCGCAATCAAGCTGAACGCCTACCCCAGTCCACTTGAGTACCCCGGAGCCATCGATCCCTTTCCAAAGTCGGTTTGCACATCGGTGAACGAGGTCATCTGCCACGGCATCCCCGATGATCGACCTCTGAAGGACGGCGACATCATCAACATCGATGTCACGCTTTTCCGTGAAGGTGTGCACGGCGACACCAACGCCACGTTCTACGTCGGAGAGGTTGATGAGGCGTCACAGCGGCTGGTTCGAGTCACCCGGGAATCCCTGGAACGCGGGATCGAAGCGGCCAAGCCCGGCCTGCCCATCAACGTGATCGGACGGGCGATTCAGGAACATGCCGAGGCCGAGGGTTTCGGCGTGGTCCGCGACTTTGTGGGCCACGGTATCGGCGAGCAGTTTCACACCGATCTGCAGATCTGCCACTACTACCATCCACGGCTGACCGACATCATCGAGCCGGGGATGACCTTCACCATCGAGCCTATGATCACCGCCGGATCGTGGAAGATACGCCTCTGGGACGATGGGTGGACGGCCACAACCGCCGACGGCAGTCGCACCGCTCAGTTTGAGCACACATTGCTGATCAATGACGACGGGGCCGAGATCCTGACCACGCCGTCCGATACCGCCACTCACCCATACTGGTCCCTCAAGGAGCAGGCGGGCTCCGGTATCGGCTAGGGGCGGGGCGATCTAGCCCCACAACCCGAGCATTCGGGTAGCGAGAGCGATAACAACCGCGGTCAGAACCGGGCGAATCACTCGCTCCCCACCGTCGACGGCGATGTTGGCGCCCACGTAGCCGCCGGCACCCATTCCGACGCTCAGCACCATCGCTGGGAGCCAGCGGACCTGATCGTTGTAGAGAAACACCGGCACGGCGATCACGGTGATGGCCAGTATGAGGATGGTCTTGACCGCATTGGCGGTTACCAGGTCAAAGCCGGCCCGGGCCAGAACTAAAAGTAGAAACAAGCCAACTCCGGCCTGAACGGCGCCGCCGTAGAAACCGACGAGGGTGAACACCACGAACGTTAGCGACGCCGGCCACGCTCCGGCCGCGGCGATCTTGTCGGCCGACGGCTTTCGTAGGGTCAGAATCAGGAGCGGGAACATCAACAGGCCAAACAACCGCTCGAATAATTCGTCGGGGATCTGAGAGGCCACCAGCGATCCCGCCAGAGCGCCAACCATCACCGGAGCCAAGACCGCAACGGTGCGGGACCGGTCTCCGACGTTGCGACGAGCGAACCCGTAGGCCCCGGCGAGGTTCTGGATCAGCACAGCAATGCGGTTCGTCCCATTGGCGACGGTTCCGCCGACCCCGGCCAACGAAAGCAGGGGCACGGTCAACATTGAGCCCCCGCCGGCCATCGAATTGATAACACCGGCGAAGAAACCGCCGACAAGTAACACAACCGCATCTACCACTGTCATCGTCCCTGACGTTAGCGGCTCACCATGGACTAACCCCCGCCCGGTCTGAGCCCGATGATCACGTCGACCTTAGGGACGGGCAGACCTGATGGCTATCGAGATGGGAGAACCAGATTGCGCCGTGGGTTCACTTCACTTTTAATGGGGATATCGCTTCTCTTGGGCTCGCTGGGATGGGCCGGGTTGACCCTGTCGTCGACATTGCTCGATGAGGATGCATCCCAGACGCTGGCCCAGACGGCGATGGACCATCCGTCGGTCCGAGCTGTGTTGACGGGGCGCCTCGCCGACGGCATGACGAGGATCGTGCCCGAAGACGTGCCGATGTCGCGCCAGGAGCTGGCCGCAGCAGCCGGAAACGCGCTCGATGATCCGGCCGGCCGATCTTCGATCACGAAAGCCGTAGCCACTGCTCATAGTTTGGGAGTTGCCGGTGGGGAGACCGATGAATTCTTCACCCACATCGACAGCAACGAGGCCGCCAGGATGGCGTTGTTCCAGGAGCGTCCTGAGCTGAAAGGCCGTATTCTTGCCAACCCGCTGGTCCGGGTATCGCTACCGATCGCCGGCCTTACGTGGCTTGCCGGATTGAATGGAATCATCGAAAGTTTCGCGATATTCGGTGTCGCCGCCGGTTTGATCGGCTTCGCCGCCGCCTTCGTGATCGCCAGAGACGCTGCGGGCTCAATGCGGCGAGCAGCTTGGTGGGTTCTCGGTGCCGCCGCCTTCTGGGTGGGCGGCTCCATGCTGTTTGGTGCGCTGTTGCAGGCGCTGGTCCCGTCGTCGTATATCGTCTTGGCCGTTTCGGCCGAAGGTTTCTTCGCCGCGATGCAGGGGCCAAGTGTGCTTATGACGATATTTGGACTCGGCATGTTGGCCACGAGTGCGTTGGTACCGGCCATGAAGCGCCGGCGTGGCGCCTTCATCATGTTGCGCAACGAACGCCGGACGATGCGGGCGGCCGGTCAACCGGCCCATTGAGCGCTCAGGAGTTCAGCGGGTAGAGCGCGGCAGCTCCGAACACGATGAACTCCAGGCCAAGGAAAGGTGCGGAGCACCTACCCGCTAGGCCCCTTAGGCCGTACGTTGTGACGACTCGGAGTCGTCGCGCAACTGCGCACTCAGCCAATCGGTGATCTCGGCGAGGACCTCGAACTTCTCAGGCTCGTTCATGCACTCGTGGCGTAAGCCTGGCCAGCTGCGATATGTGACCTTGGGATGATCGGACAGCGGCAATGACGCCGTCTGAGGAACAAGCTGGTCGTCTTCGCCGTGGAGCACGTACGTGGGGACCGAGATCCGGTCCAACGAACTGGATGTGGCCTCCATGGCCTGGAAGGTTTGATGACCGAGACCAGCGGTGGCACCCAGAATTACCAGCGGATCCGAGTGGTACGCCTTCTCCACCTCAAGATCGCGAGACAGGATTCCCGTCATGGCCGTGCCTTTGATGAACAGCGAGGGGGCGATTCGGCCGAGCACCGGAGCGGCTACGCGCTGCCATCCGGGAACTTCGGCCGCCAACGCCGGTGAACTGAGCACGGCCAGATCCGGCTGGCTCCGGTCTGACACCAGGTACGTGCTGACCATGAGGCCCCCGAGCGAATGCCCGAACAGGACGACGGGAACACCCAACTCGCGTCGCTCCGCTAGCAGATCCCCGATGTCGTCGATGAACTGATCAAACGATTCGACGTGGGCTCGACGGCCACCGCTTTGACCAAAACCGCGGTTATCAAACGCCAAGACGTCGAATCCTCGATCGGCCAAGAACTCACCAACATGTTGGTAGCGGCCGGAGTGTTCACCGATGCCGTGAACCAAAAGGACGGAGGCGACCGGATCGGCCACCGCCCAGCGGCGCTGCAGCTGTGTGTTGCCGTCGCTCGCTTGTCCGAACTGGACCGTCATTGTTGAATCTGCCACCTCTAGAGGGTACATCTCCTCACCAAAACATCCGGTTTCTGGGCGAATTTCGGTCTATCTCGACGGTCGGAGGTTGCAGGCCGCCGCCAGAGGTGGCCGACGGCGACGGTTCATCCGCTTCCGTCTCGCGGTGTGTCACACTGGGCGGACGATGTTCCACTACCAATCGCTTCTCGCCGTTGCCGCCGGAGGAGCCATCGGCTCGTTGGCCCGCTTCGGTGCACTGGAGATAGCCGCCGGCGATGCCGACCTGGTTGGGGTCGACGCTGCTGCTCAGCGAGCAGTGATCGCCACCGCTGTCATCAACGTCCTCGGTTCCTTGTTACTCGGAATCCTGATAGCCCAACGGGATTCCATGAAGACCAACCAGTTCCTGGCCGCCGGGGCAGGCTTTGCCGGTGGCTTAACAACCTTCTCCACGTTCACTGTGGCCGTGGCTGAAAGTTTGGATTCCGGTGAGATGATCGCTGCGCTGTCCAACGGTGTTGGTACCGCCGTTGCCGCTGTCTTGGCTGCCGGTTTGGGATATCGCCTTGGGGTGCTTTCCCGATGATCTGGGTTTTGGTGATCGCCGCCTTTACTGCGGCAGCCGCGCTCGGGGCGGTGGTCCGTTACCTGACGGGGCTTATGCTCAACAACGACTTTCCTCTGGGCACGCTGAGCGTCAATTTGCTGGCCTCGTTTCTCCTTGGCCTTTTGGTGGGAGCCGATGTTGGAGATCACATGGGCTTGATCGTGGGCACCGGAGCTTTGGGAGCACTGTCTACCTGGTCGGCGGCCGCCAATGAGGCCGCGATAATGGCTCGACGTGACGAGGGGTACCTCGCTATGGCCTACATCGCCCTCTCGGTGTTGAGCGGTGTGACATTCGCCTGGTTCGGCCTGCGACTTGGCGCGGTGTTTCAGGGCTGAGCGAGACAGGCCGATGTCGCGGTCTCGTGAACGTCCTAGTTGTCGGATCGGACCTCGGAACAGCTGACGGAGAACTCGGTTATCACCTCATCTGTTGCTGGATCAACCGCTTGGACGTAGCCTTCAGCAAGATTCGGATCGTCCAGACACTGTTGGCGGGCCAGTTGCTCCATCTGTTCCGTCGGATTGACGGGATGGGTCACGTCTGGCACCGAACCATCGCCGCCATCGACCAATGGCGGATTGGCGGGATCGATCGGCACCGCCTCCTCCCCCGCACAACCGGCAAGAAGGCCCAACGTCACCAGTAGAGCCGCCAACATCGGCCTGACGCTGAACGCCTTCGTCTCCTGTTCGGCAACAGTTTGCACCCGCTCACGGTACCTGGTTCGTCGGCCGCTGGTTCAGCCTGGACGAGTCTTGGCCGACATGAGAATCGTGATAACCGAGCGTCGCATTCGATTCGAATACCCGGCCAACACCGATCCGGTGTGGACACCGAGAAGGCCCGAATTCGCCTGCGCCGCCAACAGCGTCTCGCTGATGATGCCGACAATCGAACCCTACTTCGTGCGCTCGGCTCGGCGGGCCCAGGAGCACCTTCCCGAACCTCTCGCCACGCTGACAGCCGGCTACATCGGCCAAGAGGCCCAGCATCACCGCCAGCACGTGATCTTCAACCGTCAGCTACACGAGCGATATCCCGGTCTACGAAGGAGCGAACGCACCATGGGCCGCATTTACAAGGCCCTCGAAGATCGGTTGTCCCTCGAATTCAGCTGCGCTTTCGCCGCCGCGTCCGAAACTATGGCCTACTCGGCGGCTCGGTGGGCGGCCGATCATCGACGAGAGCTGTTCCGAGGGGCCGACGACATTCCGGCCTCGCTATTCCTCTGGCACCTCGCCGAGGAGGTTGAACACAAATCGGTGGCGTTCGAGATCTACCGTCATTTGGCCGACAAGGAGGCCCGCCCGGTCCGCTCCTGGTTGCGCCATCTGAGCGCCGTGATCGTTGCGTTGACGTTGGTCATGATCTTCGTATTCTGGGGAACCACGGTCATGTTGGCCAAGGAGCGTCGGCTCCACAATCCGGTGGCCTGGGCCCGACTGCTGCGCTGGAGCCTGGTATTTGCCTTCGAGTTGCTCACCAACCTCACCGTGAGCTTGTTGCCGGGCTTTCACCCCGACAACCTGACCGACCCGCTCTGGTACGACGTCTGGCTTCGGGAATTCGACGCCGGCTCGGAGACGTTCCCGTTGTGGACCGACGTACCAGACTCGTTGGGCATTACAACCCAAGGGTCTACAGCAACTTTGGCCTCCAACCGAATCAAACCAGGTGAAGAGTTTCAAGGCGGGTCAGTTTGACCGACACCCGAACACTGAGGGCACCTCAAGCAATATCGGCACTCCAGGATTCACCAGTCTGAGTTGTTTGATGTCAGGTTCAGGGTCGGGCACCGGAGGCGACCAATCAGTTGGTCTTCCGGATCACGAGGACTTCGAGCAGTACATCGTGCAAGCCGACGTCGACCGTGATCCGTTCGCCGTCGCTCTCTTCGAGGTCAAGCCGATCGACAGCCCCGATCCAGTGTTGCTGCGGCGGCTCGGCCAAACCCTACTGCAGTTCGCCAGTCCCACAACTCAGATCGCTTTCCTGGGCCGGAACCGGTTCGGCTTGATCAGTCACACCGATGACACCACGCAACGTTGGGTCGCCCCGGTCACCACGGCATTGCGCACCGCTCTTGAAGATTGGTGGACCGAGTGCGGTGAAGCCACCGACAGCGCCGATTTGCCGATCGACGTTTCCGACCTGTCGGACCAGCCGGTGTTGATGACCGGTGTGGCCCGCGGGCTGAGTCGCGAGGTCTGGCTCAACGCCGAACAAGCGCTGGCGAGGGCCTACAAACAACGCATTCCATTGGTAGAACATCAACCGACCGATGGTAAGCCGAACCTCCTTGCGGAGTCGGCCGGCGACGCAACCGGCCAAGCCGCTCCGGGGCTGCAGCGATCTCAGCGTTCCCCTGGCATGACGACCTCCCCGATGGATGATGACCGTTTGGTGGTCCTCGGACGCCGCCTGGAACCGGTTGACCGGCCTGAACCTGTGTGGCATTGGCTCAGGCTCCTACCCGGGCTTCGAACCGACGGCTTGGAACCGCCGACCGTGGTCGACACCGCAAAGCTGCGGGTGGACGAACAGGCCCTCCTCGAAGTTTGGCTGGCCAGCCAAGTGGCCGGGCTGTTCGCCGATGCCACCACCCAACTAAGGGTGTCGATTCCGCTTTCGGCCGAGGCACTACGGGCTCGCTCATTTGCGCAGCGGATCTTTCCCCTCCTGGAACGCCACCGGGTTCCACCCAGCCGCCTGGTGGCCGAAATCGACATGTCGGTTATCACCAGGTCCGACTCCCTCACCCTCGACAGCAACCCGGAGGCATCGGCTCCTTCGGTTGAGCGGTTTGTGTCCGACGCCGCATCGGTGAACGTCGAGGTGGCGGTGTCCGGTTTCGACGGAGGATGGGGCGCCTGGTACAACCTCGGTGACCTTCCGATCAAGTACGTCATACCGTCATCGACGATGATGTTCCAGGCCGGCCAGGGAGACGAGGGCGCCATCCGCTCGCTCGTACTGCTTGCGGCCGAAGCCGAACAACGAGGCCTTGAGCTCATCGCACCCCGCATCGACGGCGGTCTCTCAGTTCATGCGCTGGCCCAGATCGGGTTCAGCTATGGCGAAGGCGCGCTCGCCGAGGCCCGTCAGTCTTTAGGCGAGCCGACCGACCGAACGTTGTCGTCGGTAGACGCATAGCTCGCTGGGCGTGAGGACCTCCGGGTAAACCCACGGCTTGCCGCCGCAGCGGCCGCTAGTCTCAGCCCGTGGACGATTCACGCCAGGCCACATTGGTGGTTGTAAACAGCTCAGCGAAGGTACGAGGCGTTGTCGGGCCCATTGAAATCGAGATGCCATGGTGGCAGGAGACAGGTCCGATCATCGACCGATTCCCCGGGATGACGGTACTCCGGCTTCTTGAGGTTGAGCCCGGCCGTGTTGGAACCGGACGGATGGGTGGACGGGTAACGTACCTGGTCGAATTCGACGGGCCCATATCCTCACCGTGGCGATTTCGTGAGCACGACGGCGCTCCAGTGCTGACCGATCATCCGCTGCGCCAGCCCTGGGCGAAGGTGGGAGGACCGGCGGCCGATCTGGATTGGGTCCGGTCGATCGTCGCCGTTGACGAAACCCGTTCCGCCCGACAAGGTCGAACATGGAATCTCTCGGCGATTTGGTCGATCCCTACGTTGATCGACGGTGCTGAGAGCCAGGTTTGGCTGAAGTGTGTACCCGACTTCTTCAGTCATGAAGCGGCGGTGCTTCGAATTATGGCCGATACGTCGATCCCACGACTGGTCACTCACGACGGCCACCGCATTCTGCTGGAGCCGATGGCCGGCTATGACGGCTATGACCCCTCGGAGGATGAGGAGCGAGCCATGATCGACGCTCTGGTCGATCTGCAGCTGGCATCGGTGTCACGGGTCGATGAGTTGCTCGCCGCCGGTGTCCCCGACTTCCGAACTCCGGCGATGATCGCCGAGCTTCGTGCGTTGGTTGAACGTCTCGCTCAGGGAGACTCTGTGCTTCAGCCGTTTGTCGATGGGTTGGAGCAGCGGCTGGCGCTGGTCGACGCTCAAGGTCTGCCGGCGGTGTTGGCTCACGGCGACCCTCATGGGGGAAACTGTCGCCTCGGCGTCGATCCTCCGATCTGGTTCGACTGGGGTGACAGTCTGATCGGCAATCCTCTCCTGGATGTGGCCGCGCTGCACCGGTTCGGGGAGCCGGCCGTTGATCACTGGCTCAACCGCTGGGCTGAGGCTGTGCCGGGATCGCGCCCTCATGAGGTCTGGGAGCTGCTCAAGCCGGTCGGCCAGCTACGGATGGCGTGGGTCTACCAACGATTCTGCGACAACATCGAGCCGTCGGAACAGGTCTATCACCAAGACGACGTTGAAGACTCCCTCAACACCGCCCGGATGTCCTTGGCCACATAGCCTCTCCTGGCATCCGGAAAAGGCAAAGAGATTCGACCCGAAGGCCGAATCTCTGTAAAGACCTGCTCCGCAGGCAACCGGACGTCGCCCTGGCCCATACGACCAACGCAAAGCAAAAGAGATTCAACCCGTAGGCCGAATCTCTGTAAGGACCTGCTCCGCAGGTCCGACTTGCACCCCGTACGGGATTTGAACCCGTGCTACTGCCGTTCGGCCTAGGGCCTCACTAACCGAGTTTGCTTCGCAAACTCGCTGGCAGAAGATTTGCACCCCGTACGGGATTTGAACCCGTGCTACTGGCATGAGAAGCCAGCGTCCTAGGCCGCTAGACGAACGGGGCTAGCGCTCAGCGGATGATAGCGGGCCCGGTGGGCCACTCAACCACTAAGTGTTGTGATCGCCGGGAAATTGCTGCCAACTTCACAGGCGACTTGCTCGGGGAGGAGGACTCGAACCCCCAATGTCTGGACCAGAACCAGATGTGTTGCCAATTACACCATCCCCGAAAGACGGCACTCAGTAAGGCTACAGGCGCAACAGCAGATTTGGCCACCGGTTTTCGGCGATGTTCAGCCGATTAGATCACGATGCTTCAGCCCGTTACACAGCTGACGAGTCAGCCCGTTACATAGCTGTCGAGTCGGCGGAACGAAACGATGCGGCCCACCGCCACGGCTGCGCTCTCCTGAATCAGTCGGTCAATGGGAGTTGTGCCCTCGGTTGGGTACACCGCGGCGTCGAGGCCGACCTCGTTGGCGACCAACTGCGACCGTCGAGCGTGGTAGCCGTCGGTGACCAGGATCACCTCGTCGATGCCTTCCCGCTCCAGGAATCGAGACACAGCCGCCAGCGATTCATAGGTTGACGAGCCCTGCACTTCAAGCCGTAGGTCGGTGTCATCGAGGCCGGCGGTCTGCCGGAGATAGTCGTAGCCGGTTTTGGCCTCGGTGGTCACGTCGGTTTCCTGTCCCCCACCGGTAACCACGATCAGCTCGACTCGCCCGTCGAGCCATAACTCAGCCGCCCGGTCGAGCCTGGCCTTGAGAACGGCCGATGGTTCGCCGTTGTATTGAGCGGCGCCGAGTACCACAGCGGCCGACGCCGACTCTTCGGTCGGGCGGCTTCCCGCCCACCAGACGTCAACAAACGTGACGACCAGATAGAGCAGGCCGAAGCCGACGGCCAGCCACAACAACTTCCTCGTGGGAAGGCTGCGGTCGGACACAGAGTCGTCAGCCGAGCTGGGCTCGAGCTTTCCTGAGACGTTCGAGGACAAGCTCCCGCTCCATCTCCGCCATAGGTTCGAACAACGGCAATCCGGACCGGCGCCCGGTCACGGCGAGGCGCACCGGCAGTTGCGACTTGGTGCCAAGCTCCTCACCGGCGCCCAGCACCGCATCGGTCAACGCCTGAGGTTCCCACTCGGCCGTCTCGAGGCGCTTGATCACCAGATCGAGCACCTCAGGAACCTGGTCTTTGCCCATCACCTTGCGCCAGTCCTTCTCGTCGGGCGCAGGGGCATCGCCGTAGACCCAGTCGATAAGCGCTGGGATCTCGTCGTAGCGGCGCACCCGCTCCTGAACAAACGGGGCCAGACGGCGGTAGAGATCGGGATCGATATCGCCGGCGTAGGGCAGGGTCGATTCGACAAACGTGTCGAGATCGAGCATCCGGATGTACTCACCGTTGAAGTGGTCCAGCTTCTTCACATCGAAGAAAGCCGGAGCCTTGTTGATGTCGCTGAGGTCGAACCGCTCGATGATCTCCTCGATGGGCCTGATCTCGATGTCGTCCTTCGCTCCCCATCCCAGGGTGATCAGATAGTTGCGAAATGCCTCGGGGAGGTAGCCCCGGGCGGTGTAATCGCCGACCGACACGTCGTCTCGCCGTTTCGACAGCTTCTTGCGCTGCTCGTTGACGATCAGCGGCAGGTGGGCGTACTTGGGTGGTTCCGGTGCGCCCAGAGCGTCGAGCAAGAGCAGGACCCGAGGCACGGTGTTGACCAGATCCTCGCCACGAACCACGTGGGTGATACCCATGTCGAAATCGTCGTAGGCGTTGGCCACGTGGAACATCGGCACTCCGTTGGAGCGCACGATCACAAAGTCTTCCAGGGTGGAGTTCTCAAACTCGACCCGGCCGCGAATGAGATCGTCGTATCCGGTGATGCCCTCGTCGGGTGTGCGGAATCGCACCACCACGCCACCCGATCCGTCGGCCGGTTTGGCTACGCCGCGATCGCGGCAGTAGCCGTCGTACCCACCGTGCTCGCCGACGCGGGCCCGAACCTCGTCCTGGCTGCAGTCGCAGTAATAGGCCTGGCCTCGCTCCAGAAATCCATCGACGGCGGCCAGGTATTGGTCGAACCGGTCGGACTGCAGGTACTCCTCGTCCCATTCCATGCCGAGCCAACGCAGACTCTCGCGAATGTTCTCGATCAGCTCTGGTTGCGAGCGATCGGTGTCGGTGTCTTCGATCCTGAGGATGAAGGTGCCTCCGGTGCGACGAGCGTACAGCCAATTGAACAGGGCTGACCGAGCGCTACCGACGTGGAGGTACCCGGTCGGTGCCGGAGAAAATCGAACGCGAACGGTCACGAATGATCACCAGACGAAGTCTCGAGAAGCTGCGTCCAGTCGGACTTGTAGAGATCGGCCAACTCGGCGGGGCTCTTTCGCAGGATCTCGTCGGGTACCCGATCGACCAAATGACGTCGTTCCAGATAGTGGTGGTGGCTGTTCACCTCGGCAAACGCCTCCTGGCGAAGGGCCACGAGCTCAGCCGGCGGATCCGTGTCGAGAAACCCGTACACGGTGAACGCGGCCATCAAATCGTGCACCACGGGGGCCCGACCCATCAGTCCGGCCCGTTTCATGGCCAGAGCTACGCCTCCGGCCACGGCATCGGCCCGTTTCACGTCTCCAAGATGAAGCCGGTCTTCAACGTGACGCACCAGTTTGTAGGCATAACCCTGATCAGGACCGGCGGTACCCAGAGCCTGGCCCTTTGGCTGGCCGCCGACGATCTCGCCGGGACGGTCGGCCTTCCAGCCACCCGAACGCAGCGGCGGGGAGCTGTAGGTGCGGAGTTTCTGGTTCGGTTCTGATGGTACGAAATCTGGTGCAGCCACGTTCAACAGGTTACTGGCCACGGCCACCGAAGGGCACGAACAACTGCTCCTGATGTGCTGCAGATGGGATCCCTGTGGGTGATCCCGGGGTTAGCGGACGGGCTCCCACTGCTTGTGCGTGGCGCACCACTGTTCCTCGTGATAGTGATCGCCATGTTTGCGTCGCCGTCGTTCCCCGTCAACGGGCTTGTGTTTCTTGGTTACGCGGCTTTTGCCTGTCGGACGGCTCATGCCGATTGGTTTACCACATATCCGGTTTCGGTGGGCAATCGGCTCCACCTGGCCCGGCCGCTTACCTGGACCGACAATTGGCCGACAGGAGTCGACAGCAATCACTCGGTATTCGGCGTAATCAAAGACTCAGGAGCCGTAATGGCCACAACCGACATGATCTATCGCATCATTCTGCTTGGGCATGTCGTCGCCGCCATTGTCGGGTTTGGAGCCCTGATCGCTCACGGCGCCATCCACGCGAAGGCGATCGGAACCGACGCCGTTACCGCTGCGCCCGTACTTCGTAACGCCATCGCCATCGCCCGCTATGCCGACTACGGACTCTACGCAACGTTGGCCTTTGGAATGGTGCTGGTGTCGCTCAGCGACGATCTGTATGAATACAGCCAGCCATGGGTGATTGCGTCGATTGCCGTCTGGTTGGTCGTGGTCGGACTCACCCACAGCATGGTTAAACCGGGCCGAGCGGGCCTGGCCGATCTCGCCGAGTCGATCAGCCAGAGTGCAGCCGCTCTGGGGCCACTGGAACCGCTGCAGGAACACGAGTTGGCCAGACCCCTGATTGCCAAGTTGGCCCTCGGCGAAGCGGCGACCCAGCTGCTGTTGGTTGTCTCCCTCGTTCTCATGGTGTGGAAGCCTGGACTGTAGGATCTGGCTTGAGGTCAGGCCGATCGGCCCCGACAATTTGACGAGCACCCGCATCGGGATGATTCACTGGCGGCCATGAGCGATGCTGCATCATCAGTCGACGTGAGCTTTAGTCGCCGCCTGCAAGAACTGGCCGAACAGGTGCCGGACGCCCCGGCTGTCACGTTCGGCTCGGAGACGATAACGTACCGGGAGTTCGACGACGCTGCGACGCGGTTTGGGCGTCGTCTCATCGACCTCGGCGCTGCGCAGGGCGATTACGTCACTATCGCCGAACCGAATTCGATCGAGTTTCTGATCAGCGCCGCCGCCTGCTGGAAGATCGGGGCCGTGCCTCAGCCAGTGTCGGCCCGCCTTCCTGGTCTCGAACTCGAGCAGATTGTAGAGCTGGCCCAATCGAGAGTCGTGGTAGGTGCCGATCTCGACGGCCACACCTGTCTCGCGGCCGGGTCATCCACCGACGAAACGACCGCCGGCTACTCGAGCGAACCGTTGGCCGAGCACGTATCACCGGCTTGGAAAGCGCCCACATCGGGCGGCTCTACCGGCCGCCCCAAGCTGATCGTGTCGGGCGACCCGTCTATCGTCACCAAGGCCATGATCGGCTTGGCCAGGACGATCGGCTGCGCCGCGGGCGAAACCATGGTGATGCCGGGACCGCTCTATCACAACGGTCCGTTCATCTGGAGCATCAATACCCTCCTCAGCGGCGGTCATCTCGCCCTCCTCCCCCGCTTCGATGCCGAGAACACGTTGCGACAGATTCAGGATCATCGAGCGACGGCGGTGTACCTGGTGCCCACCATGATGCAGAGGATCTGGAAGCTCGACGACGAAACCAAGTTTTCGTATGACCTCTCCTCGCTGCGAGTGGCCTTCCACCTGGCCGAACCGTGCCCCAAGTGGTTGAAAGAGGCGTGGATTGACTGGATAGGTCCCGACGTGTTGTTCGAGCTCTACGGCGGAACCGAAGGGCAGATGTTTACCGTCATCGACGGCAACGAGTGGCTGGAGCATCCCGGATCGGTTGGCAAACCGTTGATGGGCGAAGTCAAGATCTGTGACGCCAACGGCAACGAAGTTGAGCCGGGGGTCGACGGCGAGGTGTGGATGCGACACGGGATGCGGGATACGCCCACGTATCGCTACATCGGAGCAGATTCGAAACCCCGTGACGGCTGGGAGTCGCTTGGCGACATGGGGCGCGTCGACGCCGACGGCTACCTGTATCTGGGCGATCGTCGCAAAGACATGATCCTCGTCGGCGGAGCCAACATCTACCCTGCCGAAATCGAGGCCGCCATCGGCGCTCACCCGGAGGTGCTGTCGTCGGCCGTGATCGGCCTGCCGGACGAAGACAAGGGCAACCGAATACACGCCATCGTGCAGCCGGCAGCAGACTCGGCGTTAACCGAACAGGAACTCGTGTCGTTTCTCGCCGAACGGCTTGTTGGCTACAAGCTGCCTCGAACCATCGAATGGTCGTCCGAGTCGCTGCGAGACGATGCCGGGAAGGTTCGCCGCTCGGCGCTGCAGGCCGAGCGGCTCCCCCAAGCAGGTGACAAAGCCGCTACGCAGCCGACCAGCTGAGGTCTCGTCCGGTCCAGGCGGCAATACGTTCGAGGTTCGACGCTCCCACCGGTGCTTCGGTGACCGGATCAAACGGAATACCGGCATCGGTTCGTCCCTCAGCCGGGATGTTGTAAACCCCGGCGAGAGCGTCGGCCAAGCGGTCGTCGCCCGGGTCGAATTGGATGTCGACAGCCTTGGCCAGGTCCCAGCCGTGAACGGCGAACTCGCTCGTGTAGGCCATGAGGGCGGCAAAACCGGGCACGGGGCCCCATGGCAACTCGAACATCTGCGGCAACTTGGCGGCGTCAGCCCACGCCTCCTTTATCGCAGCGGCTGCACCGACAAACGCCGCCGCCGGATCGTCGAGTTCGGCGAGTACTACTGGTTCGACGTCGGCGAAGTGGCCTCCATCGCCGATGTGGCCCACTCGATTGGCGACAAAGATCATGTGCTCGATCAACGCCGCAACGTCGAACTCCGAACATGGTGTCGGCCGGGCCAGATTCTGCTCCCCTCCGGCTGCGACGTCGTTCAGTAGTCTTGCGACCTCGTCGAGTACGTGAAACAGGTCGGGGCGGGGGTCGGGAGCCTGCAGGCCCTTGCTGCTGTCGACTGTTGATTCGTTGGGTGTTGTAGTCATGACGCCCATCCTGAAGGCCTAAAGAGGCCATCTTCTGGCCACTTTTATGACTCTTCGATAGATTTGTCGTAGCGCAGCAAGCGCAGACGATTGGAGAAGGTTGAGATCGTGCGAGCCGACCGTCTGGTAGCCCTACTCATGTTGTTGCAGCGCCGCGGCTCGGTTACCGCGGCCGAGGCCGCTGAGGAGTTGGAGGTGTCGGTGCGCACCGCCCGCCGCGACTTTGAGGCGCTCTCCGGGGCCGGGGTCCCGGTCTATCCCCAACCAGGACGTGGGGGTGGCTGGCGGCTACTCGGAGGAGCATCCACCGACCTCTCCGGCCTCACCGCTCCCGAAGCCCGGGCGCTCTTCGTGAACGCCGGCCGAGCGTTCGACGAACACCCGCAGCTTCAGGCGGCGTTGAGGAAGCTGGCAGCGGCTCTCCCAGCCCCCTTCCAAGCCGACGTTGACACGGTCGCCGAATCAATCCGCTACGACCAGTCAAGCTGGGCCGGCGGCGATCAAGGGCCCGCTCCTCCGTTCCTCGACGTGGTCACCGATGCCGTTGTCGACGGCGTGAGGCTGAGGATCGACTATCAAAGCCCAACGTCGGGAACCAGCTCCAACCGCGAGATTAGTCCGCTTGGTCTCGTCAACAAGAGCGGCATCTGGTATCTGGTCGCCATGACCGATGCGGGGCGGCGCACGTTCCGTCTCGACCGTATGGTGGCGGTGACGGCTACCGATGCCCCGGCCGATCGCCCTGAACGCTTCAGTCTCGATCAGGAATGGATCGAGGTGGTAGGTCAGGTGCAGGCCATGCGTCTTCCCGCCACGGCGACGGCGCGGGTGCGACCGGATCTGGTGTGGCCGGTTCAGTGGCAGTTTGGAGCCGGCTGCACGGTGAATGAAACGGAAGACGACGGGCACGTCATCGTGAACCTCTCGGCTCACAGCAACCTCGTGATGGCCTACCTCTTGGCCGGATTTGGGGCCGGCGTGCAGGTGCTGAGCTGCGCCGATGAGACGATCACGCACCTTCGCCGTATCACGGCCGAATTGCAGGGAACCTACGGCGACGGCGCGCCGGTCGCCGGTGGTTGACACCACCGGCGACAGCAACCTCAGGGATCTGACATCCGGCGTTCGATATCAGCCTTCGGGCTCGTTGCTCTCTTCGACGTCGACGACTTCGGCCACCTCGGTGACGGCGTCTTCAGCCGCCTCGGCCACATCGGTCATCTCACCCTTGGTCTTCTTCAGAATCTGATTGACTTCGTCGCCTACGGTCGACAACGTCTCGTTCATGGCATCACGCAGGAGCGAGCCAAGGTCCTTGACGTCGGCTCTGATAGCCGGGTCCTTGGCCGCGTTGCCAAGGCTGTCGATGGCGTCCTGCAATTTGGCGCCCATTTCCTCCAGGGCCGCCTTGGCGTCGTTCACGGCGCTGTTTACGCCCTCACCGGCCGCCTCGTGTTCCTGTTCAAGATGAAGCTTCAGCTTGAGCCCCAGCCCCTCGACCTTGCTCTTCACTTCTTGCCAACGATCGTCTGCCATCGTGGATCTCCATTCTCCATATTCCCGGTGGGATGGTGTCGGTGGATCAACGGCGGGCCACCTGTGGCTCGCCGCCTACTATCGATCATGCCACAACGATCGAGTTTTACGAGCTCAGACAGCGAACCCGACTGTCAGCCGAGATTGAGTCGATCGGCGTCAGCCAAGGAACGTCGGATGTCAACATCGGCCTTCGGAACAACATCAGGGCAGAACCGACGTGACGCAAGCTCCAAGGCCTCGGCCACTTCCTCAGCAATGGCGGACGCTTGGTCAAGCGGACACTCCACGGTTACGGAGTCGTGAACCGTCTGCACGGGAACGGCGTCGGGGTAGGCGGCGAGCCTGCGATGTAGCTCGGCGTAGGCCACCAACATGATGTCGGCCACACCTCCTTGGATCGGGGCGTTACGCCAGGCGTTCACCATGGCCGAGACTCGATCCTTGGCCGCCCGATTCAGAACCGCCTTGGCCCGTTCGGGGCCGACCACCTCGAACATTGCGGCCACGAACTGTCGACGAAGCGACCGATCGTCGAATTGCCGAGCCAGGTGACCGTCGTCGTCGACAGCGGTGTCCAGCGACAGACCGTGGGTTGTGGCGAAGTCGGAACGAAGACGAGCGAAGTCGGCACCGGGGGACGCCAAGGCATCGAGAGTGGCCACGAGGAAGAGCCGGTCGAGGTGCAGGTTGAACTGTTGACGGCGACCGGCCACGGTTCGGCTGGAGAAAGTGAACGGTTCCCCTCCGGCTGTCAGGGCCACCGGCGCCGAATACCCGAGTAGCCAGCCGACTTCAGACCTGAGCTGTTCAGGATCGGTTGTTACCCGATCGGGATGAAGAGCCAAGATCTCATCGATGTCCGGCCAATGCCCCCTCTCAGCTCGCAACTCCCGACGAATCTGGTTTGCGACTGTGAACCCTTGGGCTAGGCGGAGGGACTGGTCCCAGTCGATGACCGAAACGGTCCGAGCAATGTCGTCGATCTCGGCGATCCGGGCTCGGGCCCAGGCCGCAGTGCCCGGGTAGGTGCGACGGTACTGGTTGAGCAGTACCTCGGCTTCGCTCTGCGAGGTCGGGTTTCCTTCGGCGGTTAACGATCGGGCAAGCGCCGCGGCTCCCGATCCGTAGGCGATGCCGAAGTTGAGGGCCTTGGCGATCTGCCTCAGGTGTTTGAAGCGATCGGGGTCTTCTTGTTTGAGTTGGTCGGGATCGAAGTCGAACATGGTGGCGGCGGTGGAGATATGAACATCGACACCACCGGCGAAGGCGGCCCGCAGCGCCTCATCGTCGGCCACTTGAGCCAGGAACCGAAGCTCGGCCTGACTCAGATCGGCGTAGACAAACACCCGGTCGGGGTCGGCCGGACGAATATAGGGTTTCATCTTGGGTGTCAGGTTCTGAGCGTTTGGATTCCTACTCGCCAGCCTGCCGGTGTTGGTGCCGACCACCTGCAGATACTGAGGGCGCAACCGCCCGTCATCATGCAGATGTTCGTGGATCGACTCGCCGTAGGTGGTCAAGGTCTTGGTCAAGTTGCGGAATTCAAGCAACGTGGTGCAGAGCGGTCCACCGATCTCCTTGAGCACGGCGGCGGTTACCGAATCGAATTTGGTGAGATGACGTGCGTGCCCGAATCTGGTTTTGGTCCACGTCTTCACCTCAGCGTCAGCCCATTGGTTCAGCGCCGATCGAACCTGTTGGTCGGATGCCGGGTTCCACGTGGGCTCAACGGTGGGTTCGAACAACGATCCCTGCCCGCCCCCGGTCATCATGGCCAGATCGGTCAGCACCTCACCGCGACGGGATTCGATGCGGTCGAGTTCGGCCCGCCAACCCGGCCAGTCGAACGGCAGTCCGCTCCGTTGCATCTGGTCTAGAAAGGGGCGGGCGGCCTGTTCGATCTCACAGATCTGCTCGAGACCAGCTTCGGCGACCTCGGCCCGGAGCTGATCGCCAACCCACATCGTGCACACGGCGTCGGCGGCCGCATAGCGGATCTGATCGTCGGTCAAGTCGGGTTTAGCCTGATACGACAGCTGGACCGTGCCTTTGCCCTCGAGGTCCACGCCGAGGTAGTGCTTGGTGGCCCACGCCAAGCCGTGATACCAGTTCACGCCGCTTCGCCCTTGGAACAAGAGCGCATCGGCGAGCTGTGCGTCCCACCAGGTGATGCCGTCGGTCGTGTCGGCCGACTTCCAAACGGCGGCGTCAAGCACCCTGGCGTCGAAGTCGGCGTTCCAAGCGTCGGCGGTGACGCCGTCGAGCAACGGGGCGAGAAGAACGGGGTCGACATCGCGGGCGTCAACAACAAAGACCTGTTCGCGGGCGACTCGCTGAGCGTGCGGTTCGTGCCGATCGCCGGCGGCTCGAACCGCCACCGACAACACCCGAAGCTCGCCGGCGGCCGGACCATCGATCGGTGTCTCGGTGTCCATGACCACCCGCTCGGCCCCGGCGAGGGCCTCGGCCAACGACGCCAGATCAGCTGCGTCTTGAATCAGATGGCACGGCACCACGCCCGCGTCGAAGGTCACTGAACCGAGACTAGTCGCGTGGACCGGGTAACGCCGACGAGCGTCAACGGCTGGACCGCGGATGCTTACGTGGTGAGGGCGTAGATCATCGAATCGGCCAGAGCCTGCCATGAGGCTTCGATGATGTTCTCGCTCACCCCAACCGTGCTCCAATGGCGTTCACCATCACTGGCGTCGATCAACACCCGGGTGATGGCGCCAGTGCCTTCTGCTGAGTCGATGATGCGTACCTTGTAGTCGGTGAGCCGCACACGCGTGAGTACATCGAACCGTGGTTGGTCGGCTCGAGCCAGAGCTTGGCGGAACGCGGCGTCGAGCGCGTTGACGGGGCCGTTACCCTCGCCGGTGGCCACCACCCGCTCGTCGCCCACCAGAACCTTGATGGTGGCTTCGGTCTCGACTCCGTCGTAGTGACCAAGCGGGTTCTGGTCCATCGCCATCGGCTGGCCGGGACGATGCTCGACCATCACCCGGAACGATTCGAGTTCGAAGAACTCGTTACGCCAGCCCGTGGCCCGGCGCATCAGGAGCTCGAGCGATGCGTCGGCTGCTTCGAAGTGGTAGCCGGCGTGCTCCATCTTCTTTAGTTCGTCGAGAATGATGCCGAGCTGCCCGCCATCGAGGTTGAGACCCATCTCGCGGGCCTTGAGCTCAAGTGTTGACCTGCCGGAGAGGTCGGAGACGAGGAACCGGGTGCCGTTGCCGACTTCGGCCGGATCGACGTGTTCGTAGGCATCGGGGCGCCGGGCGATGGCCGACGTGTGGAGGCCGGCCTTATGGGCAAAGGCCGATTGGCCCACGTAGGGCTGCTGTGGGATCGGCGGCAGATTCACGAGCTCGGCCACATGGTGGCTGATCGAACTCAGACGAGGCAGGCGACTCTCATCAACGGTGGCGATGCCCATCTTGAGTGTCATGTTGGGGATGAACGTGGTGAGGTCGCAGTTGCCGGTGCGCTCGCCGTAGCCGTTTATGGTTCCTTGCACGTGGGTGGCGCCCGCTATGACCCCGGCGATGGCATTCGCTACCGCGCAACCGGTGTCGTTCTGAGTGTGCATGCCAATCGTGAGGTCACCGAAGGCCGACACGACGGCGGCAGTGGCTTGTTCAACCTCATGCGGCAACGATCCGCCGTTGGTGTCACACAAGACCAGAGTTTCGGCGCCGGCCATAGCCGCCGCTTCCACCGCCCGGAAGGCAAACTCCGGATTCCGTTTGTGCCCATCGAAGAAGTGTTCGAAGTCGACGAAAACTCGTTTGCCTTGCTCCACCAGGAAACGCACGGAATCGGCGATCATCGCTACGCCCTCGTCGAGCGTGGTGCGCAATGCTTCGGTCACGTGGTAGTCCCACGACTTCGCGACGATGCAGACAACGTCTGTGCGAGCGGCCAGGAGATTCGCGAGCGTCGGGTCGGAATCGACCTTTCCCTTCGGCCGGCGGGTTGAACCGAAAGCCACCAACGTGGACGTCGACAACTCCAGCTCGCCATCGGCGGCCCGCTGGAAGAACTCATCGTCACGAGGATTGGCCCCAGGCCAACCGCCTTCGATGTAGTGGACGCCGAGTTCGTCGAGGAGCGCAGCAACCTTCAACTTGTCGTTGGCGGTTAGTGCAATCCCTTCAAACTGGGAACCGTCACGCAAGGTGGTGTCGAAGATATCTACAGCGGCCGGCCACTCGGGATCGCGCACCCCGCGACGGGAAATTGTGTTGCTCACAGTCTCGATCTCACAGTTTGGAGATGACGGCGTCGGCCACTTCCACCGTCGAGCCTTCGATGTGGCTGCAGGCCTCGCAGGCGGCATGAATCCGGTCGGCCGCTTCCGTCTCGCCGAAGAAACGCAGCATCATTGCCCCGGATAAGATGGCGGCGATTGGGTTCGCCTTGTTCTGACCGGCAATGTCGGGGGCCGAACCGTGTACCGGCTCGAACATCGACGGACCGGTGCGCGACGGGTTGAGATTGGCCGATGCGGCCAGGCCTATGCCGCCGGATACGGCGCCGCCGAGATCGGTGAGGATGTCGCCAAACAGGTTGTCGGTGACGATCACGTCGTAGCGCTGTGGGTCCTGCACGAAGTAGATGCAGGCGGCGTCGACGTGGTTGTAGGCCGTTTCAACCTCGGGATACTCGGCCGCCACCTCGTTGAACGTGCGCTGCCAAAGATCTCCGGCGAAGGCCAACACATTTGTTTTGTGGACCAGCGTGAGATGTTTGCGACGGGTCATGGCCAGGTCGAAGGCATAGCGGATCGCCCGCTCCACTCCCATGCGGGTGTTGACCGAGCCTTGAGTGGCGATTTCGTTGGGGGTGTCCTTGCGGAGGAACCCTCCCTCGCCGGCGTACGAGCCTTCGGTGTTTTCCCGGATCACGATGAAGTCGTGGCTGTCGGTCTGGAATGGGCGCTGATTGATGTAGAGGTCGAGATCGAACCGCATCTTGAGCAGCAGGCCTCGTTCGATCACGCCAGGCGGAACGCCAGGGGTGCCGACAGCACCGAGATAGATTCCGTCGAGCTGACGCCACTCGTCAAGAATCGAATCGGGCAGCACGATCTCGTCCCGCAGATATCGGGCTCCGCCAAGGTCGTAGTCGATGGTCTCAAGCTCGATTCCACAAGCCTCAATGACACGAAGACCCTGAGCGATTACTTCCGGTCCGATTCCATCACCGCCGACGACGGCTACTCGATAGTTCTTGTCTGCCATGGCAACCAGGCTATGGGCAAGGGGGCGCAGATCACGCCACGTTGCGCCGTTGGAACGCCAACACTCAAGAAGGCCCGAGTACTACCGATTAGTTGAGATAACGGGAACGGCAACCTTTCGTTCCCGCCTGCACCGAACTCATGACCGATCGAAACTCACGACCGCCGGACCCCAAGCAGGTCGCACCCTCCAACGGCTCTCCGACCGGAGGCGGAAGCGGCGCGCTGATGGACTCCACTCCGGCGGAATGGTTTGAGGCCGAACTGGCATCACCTCAAGATGCCGCGGCGATCTCCAGGCACCGGAACGCGCCGTCGTTGGCGCCGATTCGACGCAAGGTGGATCGGGCCACGCTGGGCCTGGCCGCGATCGTGGCATTGATCGTCACCACCCTCTCCTGGGTCGCCGCCGAGTTGGTGGGTGTGTTCGGCAGTCCGTGGTGGGCGGTACCCGCCGGCCTCTTGGCCGCCTTGATCATCAGAATGGCCGCCGGGCCCGACGGACCGGACGCTCGGGCCACGATCGCCTCGATCGTCTACCTCATGTCCTTCATCATCGTGATGGTCATCCTGACCCGACGGGAGATCTACAACATCTACGGCCAAGCCGACGACGTGGTCCTTCTGGAACAGAACCTGTTCCGACGGCGGTTCGCCGGTGTCGATCAGTTGGCCGCGTACGCCGTCGGCTGGGCGGTCTCCTGGTTCGCCAGCCTCGGTCTGCGCAACTAGAAGGCCAGTCGTCAAGACTCCGGCCGCTGATCATCCAATCGACGTCGGCCGCTATCGCCCGGGTGACACAGATGTGTTTCAACCAGGGTTTCCAGGCGAAATGGACACCGTATTTCGCTAGCATGCCAGGGTGGCTGAAACGCAGAAACTCTCCCGCGAAGCCTTCGATCGTTTGAAGGCCGAACACGACGACTTGACCACCCGCGGCCGCATCGAGATCGCCAAGAAGATCGAGGCCGCTCGCGAACTCGGTGATCTCTCCGAGAACGGCGACTATCACGCGGCCAAAGAGGAACAAGGCAAGATGGAGGGTCGGATAATCCATCTGGCCAACATCGTCGAGAACGCCGAGATCGTTGAAATAAGCGGCGACGGTGATGATCTTGTCGTGCAGGCCGGTTGCATCGTCTCGATCCAATATGAGGGCGATGACGACGTCGACAAGTACCTCATCGGCTCGATCGAGGAACGGCGCGAAGGTCTTACCGTCATGTCGCCGGGGTCGCCGCTGGGGCAGGCGCTGATGGGTGCGTCAAAGGGAGACACCGTGACCTTCGAGGCTCCAAACGGGGCCATGAACGTCACCGTGGTCAACATCGAGATCTAAACAAGCCGGATCCGGGGTCGCCACTCCGTTTGTGGGGTGGTCGAAGAGAACTGGTTGAACAACCGAGGGAAACGAGGAGCGTCGTGGGCAACACACCTAAAACTCTGATCGAAAAGGTTTGGGACCAGCATGTGGTTCGGGCCGGTGAGGCCGGCGAACCCGACCTCCTTTACATCGACCTTCACCTCGTCCACGAGGTCACGTCGCCTCAGGCCTTCGACGGTCTTCGTATCGCCGGCCGCAAGGTCCGCCGCCCCGACCTGACGGTGGCCACCGAGGATCACAACGTACCCACCGAAGACATCGACAAACCCATCGCCGATCCGATCAGCCGCAAGCAGGTTGAGACGCTGCGGGCCAACGCCGCCGAGTT
Source organism: Acidimicrobiales bacterium (assembly GCA_965216355.1). Taxonomy (GTDB): domain Bacteria; phylum Actinomycetota; class Acidimicrobiia; order Acidimicrobiales; family SZUA-35; genus JAHELU01. Next base: position 2,287,048 of record CBDCFR010000013.1, on the reverse strand, counting down.
CGGGATCACCAACCACGAGATGGGCACCGAGGGTCAGGGCATCGTGCACGTCATCGGGCCCGAGCAGGGGCTCACCCAGCCTGGCATGATAGTGGTCTGTGGCGATTCCCACACCGCCACCCACGGCGCATTCGGGGCCATCGCCTTCGGCATCGGTACCAGCGAGGTCGAACACGTTCTGGCCACCCAGACGCTTCCGCAGATGCGCCCCAAGACCATGGCCATCACCGTCGATGGTGAGCTCCCGGCGGGAACCACACCGAAAGATGTGATCCTGGCGATCATCGCCAAGATCGGAACCGGTGGCGGCATCGGGCACATCATCGAGTACCGCGGCGAAGTGTTCCGCAACATGTCGATGGAAGGCCGTATGACGGTCTGCAACATGTCGATCGAGGCCGGAGCCAAGGCCGGGCTCATCGCCCCCGACGAAACGACGTTCGAATATCTTCAGGGCCGAGATCACGCTCCCGTCGGTGATGCCTGGGACGCCGCCGTAGAGGCTTGGAAACAACTGGCCACCGACGAAGGGGCGACCTACGACACAGAGGTGATCCTCGACGGCGCCACCATCAGCCCGCAGGTCAGCTGGGGAACCAACCCCGGCCAGGTCATCCCGCTCCACGCCACCATCCCCGATCCGGCATCGTTCGAAACCGAAGGGGATCAGCAGGCCGCGGAGCGAGCGCTGGAATACATGGGCTTGTCGGCCGGCACATCGATGCGCGATGTTGCGGTCGACACCGTGTTCATCGGGTCATGCACCAACTCCCGGATCGAAGATCTCCGAGCTGCAGCCGAAGTGGCCAAGGGCAGGCGGGTGAAAGACGGCGTACGGACCTTGGTGGTGCCCGGCTCGTTCCGGGTGAAGCGCCAGGCCGAGGCCGAAGGACTCCACACCATTTTCATGAACGCCGGATTCGATTGGCGGGAGCCCGGATGCTCGATGTGTCTGGCCATGAACCCCGACAAGCTCACCGTCGGTGAACGTTCCGCTTCCACCAGCAACCGCAATTTCGAAGGTCGTCAGGGCCGGGGTGGTCGAACCCATCTCGTCTCCCCCGCCGTTGCCGCCGCCAGCGCCATCGCCGGCCACTTCGCCACCCCCACCGATCTGGACTGAGAGGCTCAATAACATGAAGGCAGTACAGGTAGTCAGCGGCCGGGCCGTTCCTCTCGATCGCTCCGATGTGGACACCGATCAGATCATTCCTTCCGATTGGCTCAAGCAGGTGGAGCGCACCGGCTTTGAGAAGGGCCTTTTCTCCGAGTGGCGTGACGATCCCGGCTTCGTCATGAACGACGAACGGTTTGCCGGAGCCAACATTTTGATCGGTGGACCGAACTTCGGCGTCGGGTCCTCCCGTGAGCATGCCGTCTGGGCTATCCAGCAGGGTGGCTTCGAAGCGGTGATCTCGCCCCGCTTTGGCGACATCTTCCGCAACAATTCCACTAAGAACGGTCTGGTCCCGGTGGTGGTTTCACCCGAGCTTGGGCGGCAGCTGCTTGATGCGGTTGAGAACAATCCCGACCTGGAAATCACCGTGGATGTCGAGCGACGGCTGATCGAGGTGCCGGAGCTTGGCATCGCCGAGTCGTTCCCTCTCGACGACGCCACCCAGGAGCGGTTCCTGAAAGGCCTCGACGACATCGGGCTAAGCCTGCGACATGTCGACGCCATCGACAGCTTCGAGTCGCAGCGTCCATCCTGGATGCCCAGCTCGGCCGCTTAACGCCGAATAGGCAGCCCGATCTCTGTACGTCAAGGCTTGTTGGCGCGCAAATTCTTTTGGTTTCGGGAACTGAACGCCGATATCGGTCGTCGTAGGGGTTAGAGAAACACCGGCGCCGGTTCAGACCGGCACGTAGACCGAAAGTACGTCTCATGTTCACCCGACCTAAGTCGCCTTCACGTCGAATCAAACTGTCGGCAGCCTTGCTCGCCCTTGTCATGGCCGCCGGAGCCTGCACCACCACAGGCAATGACGCAGAGGACGGAGCCACCACGCCGACAACCAACCTGAGCTCCGACGAAATAATCCTCACCTCCGGGCTCATCACCGTCGACAGCTGCGATGCCCTCCTCGATCGAATCAAGGATGAGGCCTTGGAGCGGGTTGGACCCTACGGCCTCGACGGCCAGTTCGGCCACTTCGGCCCGTTCCCGGTCGATGTGATGGAAGAGGCAGCGATGGACGATGCCTCATCCGACTCCGCTGATGCCGGAGCTACAGCCCAGCTGACCTCCGACGGCGAAAGCGCTCGTGACTTCTCGGGCACCAACAACCAGGAAGTTGCGGTCGACGAGGCCGACCTGGTCAAGACCGACGGCCGGCGCCTGGTGACGGTGTCGAACAACAAGGTTCATGTAGTCGACGTGTCCGACGACGATCCACGGCTCGAGAACACCATCCAGCTCCCCGACGAAGTGTGGGGTGGCGAACTGTTTCTCAACGGCGACTCGGCCCTGCTGATGACCACCGGCTGGACCGACACACCCTTCATGCCCACCGTCGATGGCATTGCCACCGACATCGCCTGGTATCCGGGAATGCCCACCGGTCGACTGATCGAACTGGATCTCGACGAAGGCCGCATCGTTCGGACACTGGAGTTTGAGGGTAGCTACCTGTCGGCCCGGGAAATCGACGGCACGATCCGGATCGCCCTGCAAGCCACCGCCAACCGCTTCGCTTTTGTGTTCCCATCGAATCCGGGGGCCGAGGAATCGGCCGAAGACTTCAACCGCGAACTGATCCGGGACTCCACCATCGAGCAGTGGATTCCCACCTATCGCATCACGGAGGGTTCAGGCCGCAACCCCGAGGTTGTTGAGGAAGGACCGATCGTCGATTGTGATCGGGTGCACCTCCCGGCCGAGTTCGCCGGCTTCGGATCACTGGTGATCGTCACCACCGACCTCGACGACGGGCTCCATCTTGGCGACGCCGTGTCGGTGTTCACCGATGCTCAAACGGTTTATGCCTCCACCGACCGTATGGTCGTCGCCACCCCCCGGTGGCCGGAGTTCGATTCCGAGACCGGTGAGCCGAAGGCCGACAGCGACTACCGCACGGCGCTCCACAGCTTCGACATTAGCGACCATGACCAGGCCGACTACATGGCGTCGGGTTCGGTGATCGGCCATCTCCTGAATCAGTACAGCCTGTCGGAGCACGACGGCTACATTCGAGTGGCCACCACGGCCGGAACACCTTGGAACAGCATCGACTCGGAGAGCTACGTGACCGTACTCGAAGAAGACGATCAAGTGCTGCAGCAGGTTGGTCAAGTCGACGGCCTTGGCCGGGGCGAGCGCATCTTCGCCGTTCGGTTCCTGGGAGAGACGGCCTACGTCGTCACCTTTGAACAGATCGATCCCCTGTACGTGATCGATCTCTCCGACCCCAAACGCCCGGAGACAAAGGGTGAGCTGAAGATCCCCGGTTTCTCCACTTACCTTCATCCTCTCGACGACGGGCTCCTGCTGGGGGTCGGTGTCGACGGCGACGACAACGGAGCAACCGGAGGGGCCGTGGTTTCGCTGTTCGATGTGTCCGACCCATTCGATCCGGTTCGACTCGACAAGATGTCGCTGGCCCGTTTCCAAGACATGCAGGGTGAAGACGGTCGCTGGGGCCACAGCTATTCTCCGGTGGACGGCGACGCTCGAGCTTTCACCTACTGGGACGGCACCGCCATCGTTCCCGTCGCCTGGTGGATGTCACAGGAAAGCGGACAGCGGTTCTTCGAGCTCGGTGGAACCGAAGCCGTAATGATTACCGTTGACGACGATCGTTTGGTGGAGCGGGATCGAGTGACCCACCCCATGCGCCGAGAGTGCGAAGGCGAGCAGGGCCGCAGCGTGACCTACATCGAACCGGATGAACTTGAGGCCATCCTCGCCGGCGACCTCGATCCCAATGATCTCGGCTCCACACCGGGCGGACTCGATCCCGACCAGGACCGTGACTCCGATGAGCCTGATGACTCCGATGGCGAGTCAACCGGCGATGCGGAAGCCTCGTTTGTCGACGAAGACGAGCCCGCAGTGGACGAGCCGTTCATCGTCGGTCCCGGTGACTTCTGCTTCATGTACTCGGCGGAAATCAACCGCACGGTGATCGTCGGCGACAACCTCTACACGATTTCCCACGAGGGGATCGGGGTCCATGACTTCGAGAGCGGATCAGCAGTGGAGTGGATACCGTTCGAGAGGTTGTGAGCGGTAACCGAGACTCAAAGACGAAACCCAACCAGAATCCCGATTGTGTGGTTATTGGTGCCGGGCTGGCGGGTCTTTCCGCCGCCCGGCACCTGGCCGCGGCCGAACGGTCGGTGCTGGTTGTCGACAAGGGTAAGAGTGTTGGCGGGCGGCTGGCCACCCGTCGGATGCAATGCGGCTCAGCTGAGGCCCGTCTCGACCACGGGGCGCAGTTCTTCACCGTTCGAAGCGAGTCGTTTCAAGCCGAAGTGGAAACCTGGCAGAGCGCCGGAGTGGTTGACGTCTGGTGCCACGGATTCGGGGCTGAAGACGGCTATCCCCGGTTCCGAGCCACCATGGGCATGAACAGCATCGCCAAACATCTGGCCGACAAACTCCGAGCGGAATTCACCCAGAACGTCTCAATCGTCACTCGGGCCGAGGCCAACGCCGTGATCAGCGGACCCGACGCATGGGCGGTGACCTACGAAGCGGCAAGGCGGGAACCCGACGAGACGGCGGCGATTATTGCGGCCCTTCCCATTCCGCAGACGCTGGCGCTCATGCGAGCGGGAGCCACAACCTCGCCGATACTCAACCAGCTCGAGGAAGTTGACTACCACCGGGTTATCGCCGTGCTCGTCGTGTTGGATCGATCCCCGGGTCTGCCCGAACCAGGTGCCCTTCAACAACCCGATGATCCCGTGTTCAGCTTTGTGGCCGACAATCAGCGCAAAGGAATCAGCGATCAGCCGGCGGTTACCTTCCACTGCAATCATGGTCTCTCAGCGGAACTGTGGGACGCCGACGACGGAGCTGTTCTCACTCGGATCCACGAGGATCTCCGCCAGTATCTCGGGGCAGCGGCCGTGCAGGAGATCCAGATCAAGCGATGGCGTTACGCAGGGCCCAAGGTTCCGTCGACCGACCTTTGTGCGGTGGCGTCTGACTCACCCGGTCCGCTTGTCTTGGCCGGTGATGCGTTCGCCAACGCCAAGGTTGAGGGGGCCTTCCTATCCGGCCAGGCTGCCGCCGACTACGTACACGCCGCGCTCGGCAATCTCGACCAAGCCGCCCAGGGATAAATTAGTGAAACGTCAGGAGTAGAGCAGATAGGGCGCTCTAACCTGCTCGAACCGATCAAGATCGTCGATCCATGAGTTGGCTATCTCGGCAGGTGACGTGCCAGCGACCAGCATGGAACGGATTCGGTCTGACCCTGCTAGCAGGTCGAACATCGCCGGCCTGTCGATGATCGGCTCGGGAGAATAACTCTGGATCGCGGCCAGAAGATGCAAGCCGACCAGTGTCGGCTCGAATCCTGGACCGGTTGCCTCCACCTGAATCCCGGGCACCAGTTCGCCGGCGAACCTCGGCTCGGGGGCTGAAGCCGACGGCTCGGGCTGGAACGTCGTGGCGGTGAACGTGGTATCGGGGAGATCCAACGCAGCGAGTTCGGCGGCAATGTCCTGGACCGGCAGCCCAGGGGCTCCGATCTGGCCGAAGGGATTGTCGGTTCCCTGGCCGTAGCTGATCGTGGTGGCTTCGAACAACACCACCGCTGGATACACCAGGGCCGACTCAGCTGTTGGCAGCCCGGGGCTTGGTGGCGTCCACTCCAAGCCTGTGTCGATCCATCGATGGCTACGACTCCAGCCCTCCATCGGCACCACGGTGAGGTGGAGATCGCCGAGCCCGTCAAGCCACCCCTCCCCGACCATGGCGAGGGCCAACTCACCGGCCGTCAAGCCGTACACCGACGGGATTGGATACGGGCTCACGAAGGAGACATTACCGGCCGGACCAGTTGCTCCATCGAGCAGGGTTCCGCCAACAGGATTGGGACGGTCGAGCACGACCATCTCAATCCCGGCCTCGGCAGCAGCCTGCATGGCCAAACCCAAGGTGGCGATGTAGGTGTAGTAGCGGGCGCCGACGTCCTGCAGGTCATAGACCAACACGTCGACGCCGTCGAGCATGTCGGGTGACGGTTTGTAGGAATCACCGTAGAGGCTGAAGATCGGCAGTCCGGTCACCGGATCGATCTCATGTTCGACCTCGACCCCCGACGGACGATCGGAGCGGAAGCCATGTTCGGGCGAGAATATCGCCACCACCTCAACGTTGGGCGCGGTGACCAACAGATCGACAATATGACCTTCCGGTGCCACTGATGCCGTCGATGCGATTACACCAACCTTACGTCCGGCCAGGTTTACGAAATCTTTACCGGCAAGGATTGAGCTCCCAAGCCGCACTGTTGGGCTCGGCCCCTCAGAGGGGTTGGATCCGGACGATTGGGCTCCCTGTGAGCCGTCGCCGGCGGCTCCGGCTTCGGCCGGATCGACCGCTTCGTCACCGCCGGATAACACTGTTTGCCCAGGTGAGGAATCGACGTCGATGCTTGTTGAATCAGCTGTGGCGAACGAAGGACGGTTGTCGGGGTCTGCGCCGCAGCCAACCAAACCAACGAGCAATGCCAGCCCGAGCAGCACCGTTGAGCCCACTCCGAACAGCCGCTGAATACCCACCCCGTCGAGCCTAGAACGCCCCTTGGTCAATTCAGCCTCTTTACCTGCCGGCCCTGATCGAATAAGTTCAGCACACGCCGCACGGCGCGCCGTCCACGGAGCGCCAACAAACAACACAGAGATACATGACCACAACTGAACAGACCTCGTGGTTCTTCCGTCGCAGGAAGAGCCACGACCGCCGCAACTGTTCGCTTGAAGTCCGAGACATAACCGTCACGAACGATGACAACACCGTCATTGTCGATGACCTGACTCTGGACCTTAAGCCGGGCACAAAGACCTGCATCGTTGGTTCCGACCCCCAAGCCGTTGACACATTGATCAACGCCATCGTCGGCGAGTCCAAGATCGACTCGGGAACCATTCGACTCAACGGCCAGGACTTGTCCGACCTGACACCCGAAGACATCGAAGCCGTGGCCTTTGTGGTCCCGCAGGACCCGCCGGTCATTCACGGCACCATTTGGTCCAACATCACCTTCGGGCTGTCGGCTGTATCACGATTCCAACGAGAGTGGGCGGCCCAACTCGCCAACGTCGATGCCATCGCTCGATTCCTCCCTGACGGTATGGATACCGTTATCAGCGACGGCAGCGACGTTGGCGCCATTGTGCTTTCGGTCGGCCAGACCCGCCGAATCGCGCTCGCCCGAGCGTTGCTCCGCAACCCGTCGATCTTGATTCTCGACAATCCAACCGCCGACATGAGCAGTCGAGACGAGCAACAGTTTCTCCGCACCGTGTCGGAGGCCATCGGCGGCCGGACGCTGCTCGTGGCATCCAACCGGCTGGCGGTGGCCCGCAAGGCCGACGACGTCTGGGTTATGGAGAACGGCGCGCTCACCAACTATGACGAGGACTCGACCCGCGGGACGGTCGACGATCACTCACGGTTGTGGGATCGGACCGTCAACATCACGAACACCACCGAGCTGCGCCGCTGCCAGGATCTTCGTCAGCTGAGTTCCACATCGAGAGTGACGAGTCAGTCGTGGGGGATCTCCGTTGGCGACGAGATTGCTCCCGGGTTCACCGCCTCGGCACTCATCAACCGAACCGAACACACCGATGTCTGGGCCGCCTGGAGTTCCAAAACCGAAGAGCCGGTGAAGATCAAACTCCCAGGTCAATCTCCGGTGTCCTATCACGCCTACGAACAGATTCAGCGCGAGTTCCAGATGGTTCGGCGGCTTCGTCATCCCGGACTGGGAGCGGCCCGGTCGATGGACCTCGAGGCGGAGATGCCTCACGCCGTGTTCGAATACCTCGACAGCCACTCACTCGAGACGCTTGTAAAGCGCCATGGGCGAGGGCTTGAACCCCTCGACGTTCTGTTCATCGGCTTCGAACTCGCCGGCGCTCTCCACTACCTGCACAACCGAGGCCGGGTGCACCTCGACCTGAGAGCCCGCCACGTTCGAACTCGATCCGAGACCATTGTCATCAGCGACTTCAGTAGTTGTCGGCTGATCGGCTCGTGCCTTCCCGGGTCGGCCGGCTCGGGCAATGGCCATCGAGGTGAGCACCACATGATCGCCCCGGAACAACGCCCGGGCGTCGCCGCTCACCCGAAGATGGACATCTTTTCCCTTGGTGCTGTTCTCCACTACTTGGCCGCCGGAGGAATCGAAACCGAGGACTCGCTGTCCGGGAAACGTCTCATTCCGTTTGCGGCCTTGATCGACACCGCTCCCGTGACCCTGACCGCCCTGGTGGAACGGATGCTGGCCGAAGACCCGGCCGACCGTCCTGATGCCGAGGAGATCTTGAGCCGGTTCCGTCAGGTGATTCCAACGTCGATGTACCGGCCCCGTATTGTGAGCCTGGACGACAGTCCTCGCCCGGAGCTGGCGCTCAGTAACAACTAACAGCCGACGAGCTAGCAGCTCTGGAACCAGCTGGCGATATCACCGGCAATTCGCTCCGGCTGTTGGAGAGGGCCGAAGTGATTGAGGTCGGGATATCGCACCAGTTCCAGGTGCGGGAAGCGAGCCGCAACCTGCAGCACCGCCTCAGCCGGGCGTTCCTCTGCGACGCCGATGGCCATGGCGTAAGGAATCGATAGTTCGCCGATCAACGAATCGGCTCCGGTTCGGTGCTGTTCAAAGGTTCTAGCCTCGTGTTCCGGGGAACAGCTCAGCTCAACGGTGTCGTCAGGGCGGTCGGTAAACCCGAAATCGACGTACGCCTCCAGGCAACGGCGATCGAGCAGGTCCAGAGGCGGTCGGCTCCCATAACGCTGATACACCTCCTGACGACTTTCGAACACAGCCCGACGGCGGCGGGCCATCTCCGACATATGGCTCGGATGCGGTGCCTTCGGGCCTTCATCAGGGGGAGGAGGAGCGAACAGGATCGGCTCAAACGCCCAGGCGGCTCGAAGGGTTCCCGGTCGAGCAGCTTCGGCCAGCACCATTGATCCGCCACCCAGCGAATGACCGACGGCGAAGGGCGGTTCATCAGGCGATACCGCATCAAGCACGGCATGAATGTCGGCAGCCATGCCGGACCACGCCATATCGTCATCGTGCGGATTCGTGCTTCGGCCATGAGCTCGGAAGTCCAGGGCGTAGCAATGGAACCGGGAACGGAGCGCTCGGGCCAGGGGCACCCAGATCATCCCGCAGAATCCGGTGGCGTGGCAGAACAGCAACGGTGGACCATCGCCTCCGAAGTCGTAGGCGGCGAGCACTACTCCATCGCTGGAGTCGACCTTGATCTCAGTGACGTCGGAGTAGTCGGCCAGCTGCCGACCACTGCTCATCCGGCGGCCTCGCCATTTGTAGAGAGGCCAAGACCGTGGCTGCTGGCCGGTGGTGGCACCGCAACCGGGTCGGCCGGTTCAAAGCCGAAGATCTTTCCGTAGAACCAAAGTTCCACTTCCAGCGACGTGACCAGGGAATCGGCTTGACGGAACCCATGGCCCTCACCATCGAACGTCACGTACAGATGAGGCAGTCCCTTACGAGCGAGCGCGCTGACCACCACTTCGGCCTGGCTCGGAGGCACGACCTTGTCGTCGACTCCCTGCATTAGCAACATCGGGGTGTTGAGCCGATCGAGGAGATTCGACGGTGACCGCTCGGCGTATCGCTCGGCTTCCTCGGGGTAGGTGCCAACGAGCCAATCGACGTAACGGCTTTCGAACTTGTGGGTGTCGGCGGCGAGTGCCGCCAGGTTGGTGACGCCGTACAGGCTGACCCCAGCGGCGAATGTGTCGCTTTCGATCAGCGCAAGTAAAACGGTCAGACCGCCAGAAGACGTGCCTCGGATAGCCATCCTCTCGCCATCGACGATTCCGGAATCGGCCAGGTGCCGGGCGGCGTTGATGCAGTCCACCACGTCGATCACACCCCATTGACGATGCAGACGGTCGCGATACTCCTTGCCGAATCCGCTGGATCCTCCGTAGTTAACGTCGGCGACGGCGAATCCTCTGCTGGCCCAGTATTGAATCTTGAGGTTGAGGGCCGGACTGCTATGCGCGGTTGGGCCACCGTGGCCGATCACGATCAGCGGCGGCGGATCGCTTCGAGGCGCTGTGGAGGAATGATCTGGAGGCAGATAGAGAAAGGCTTGTGTCGGACGGCCCTCGGAATCGAACCAGATCGATCGGGGCGTCGAAAGCCATGCCGGATCTATCCCGATTTCATCGGCAGCACGAACAACCGTGAACGCGCCGTCGGCTGCCCCATCGGCAACAGTGGCAATCACGATCTCGGGCAGCTTTGTGGGGGTTGAGCCAATCATGGCCAAAGCGGGTTGTTCGTCGACTGTGAGGCAGGCTATTGAGTCGATGCTGACAATGGTTGCCGGGCCGTACGTTTGGCCTTCGACCGCCTCTTGCCGCTGCCGGCGATCCAGGGCCATCATCTCACCGTCGGCGTCGATCACCACAACATGATCGGCGGCGTCTTGAGTAACAATCGCAGCAAGACGACCGTCACCGAGATCGCCCCATTGCTGGATACCGAAGATCCAGCTTGGGTAGCCGATCTCAGCATCGGCCAGCTCGGTGAGGCTGCCACCTGTGCCTTCGGTCCACCAATACAGATTCCAATGGCCGGTCACGTCGCTCGAATAGACCAGCCGACCATCGGCGGTCCAGTTGGCGCCGTGCACCCCACACCGGTCGGTGACCGTTTGACCGTTGCCGATCCGCAGCGGCCGACGGGCGGAACCGTCGCCGAACAACGGAGCGACTTTGAGACTGGCCTCCTGCCAGGGCATGTTGGGGTGATCCCATTCAACCCAGCTGATCCAGCGACCATCGGGGGAGATCCGCGGGCACTGGTAGAAGTCGGCGCCGCTGACAAGGACATTGACGTCGCCACCGTCGGTTGAGACCCAGATGAGGTCGTTCACCGGTTCGGATCCCTCTTCGGTGTGATGATCCTCGCGGACGGCGATCAACACGTCGCCGCTCGGATGTTCCTGGCCGTCGGCATAACGCCAGCCCGCGTCAACCTTGGGGGCGGGGGTTATCGGTAGTGGTTCGGTGGCGGCATCGCCGTGGCGATTGATCCAATAGATGCGTTGATCTTCGGCCGAGACGAAGTAGACCCGTTGCGCCCCGAGCCACCACGACCCTCCCCCGTACTCGTGGGCCCGGGTACGGGCCGACCACGGGGCGGTCAGGCGATCCTGCGCCGCTTTCGTGTCATCGACAGGACAGGACACCAGCACCGCTCGACCGTTCTCCGACGTTCTGGTCTCAAGCCACCAGAGGTGGCCGTCGATCGCTTTGATGTCGTTGACCTTGGTGCCACCCGACACCAGCTTCTCAGCCGACACCGGCGAAGGCCACGAGCCATAAAGGCCAGGATCGGCTGAGGATTCAGGCGAACCGGCGGCCGCCTGGGCTGAGCCGGCGGTCACGAAGCCGAGAGGAAGTCGCCGAGGCGGGTGAGGCCCTCTCCCAAATCATCGTCACCTAAGGCAAACGAGAACCGGACATAGCCCGGACTGCCGAACGCCTCACCGGGCACAAAGGCCACATTGGCGTGTTCAAGAGCCATGTCGGCCAATTGAAGTGTCGAGTCCACGGTTGTTCCCGCCACGGTCTGACCGAGCAAGCCTTCAAACGACGGAAAGGCGTAGAACGCTCCTTCGGGAGCCAGACACTCGACCCCCCGCATACCAGACAACATCTTGTGCATGGTCTTGCGACGACGGTCGAATGCCTCACGCATGGTGTAGACAGCGCTGAGATCGCCCGCAACGGCGGCCAGCGCCGCCTGCTGAGCCACGTTGGCCACATTGGAGGTCTGATGTGACTGCAGGCTGGTGAGCGCCTTGGCCATATCGGGCGGAGCGATGATCCAACCAACCCGCCACCCGGTCATGGCGTAGGTTTTGGCCACGCCATTGAGGACGATGCAGTGATCGGCAATTTCGGGCACCACAGTGACGATCGAGTTGAACTCGTTGTCGTCGTAGACCAGGTGTTCGTAGATCTCGTCGGTCAGCACCCAGATGTTGTGCTCGGCGGCCCAGCGTCCGATCGCTTCGATCTGCTCACGGCTGTACACGGCACCCGACGGGTTGGAAGGCGACACAAAGATCAGCGCCTTGGTCCGCTCGGTGCGGGCAGCCTCCAGATCTTCCACCGAAGCCTTGAAACCAGTCTCGATAGATGTCTGCACCGGTACCGCCACTCCCCCGGCGAGGGCCACCGGTTCCGGATAGGTGGTCCAGTACGGCGTGGGGATCAGAACCTCATCGCCTTCATCAACAACGCCGGCAATGGCGTTGAACACCGCATGTTTGCCACCGTTGGTGATCACGATCTGTGACGGATCGACCTCGTAGCCCGAGTCTCGTTTCGTCTTGGCCGCAATGGCCTCTTTGAGTTCCGGAAGCCCGCCGGCCTGGGTGTAGCGATGGTTCTTGGGATCACGACACGCGGCCACCGCCGCTTCGACCACGTAGTCGGGAGTTGGGAAGTCGGGCTCACCAGCGCCGAATCCGATGACCGGTTCACCGGCGGCCTTAAGCGCCTTGGCCTTGTTGGTCACCGCCAGAGTGGCGGATGGGGCGATTGCGGCAACCCGGGATGAGATTCGGCCGTGGGCCATGGTGTGTACTCCAGTGGACGGGATTGATTCACCCCACAGGGTATTGCCAACGAGGGCAACCTGTTAGGTGATTTCCGTCGGATTCACAGCGACGCCGAAACGCCGATTGCGACCACATCGGCGGGAGACTCACGACTACGCTCTCGCCATGGCAAGTGGCGACGACCTGTTTGACGGACCGGGACCTTCCGGTGGCTGCGCCGGCGCTGCTGTGTTGCTGCTGCTCGTGCTCACCGGGTTGCTGTTGTCAATGTGGTGGTACCTAACGGCCGGAGGTACGAAAGGGGATTCCGCCCCGGTGATTCCACCGGTCTTTACGGTCCACGACTCCGAACTCCTAGGGTGCGGCTACGGATCGGATGCCGACGCCGATATCTACCACTGGAACGGGGCGGAATTTCAAACCATCCACGCACCTGAGCCGGCTCAAGTCGATTCATGCCGCCGCTCGGTCGAGCAGCGGGCGGCCGAGCACAAGATCGACCGCGCCGTTGTCAATCGTGAGACGGTCGTTTCCGGTGGCCCATATCCCGCGGTCTCACCGCCAGACCGCGGTTATTCGGCAACGTTCTTTGATTCTGCACCGAACGGTGAGGCGGTGATCTCGTTCTGCCGAACTGAAACTCAGAACCCTGATCACCACTGCTATCTGGAGATCTCAGCTCGCAATGCCGACCGGTGGACGCGACTTCCAGGGTTTAGCGCCGGGGTGGAGCTGATCAGTCCAACCGGTGTTCTAATGAAGACGCCGAGCACTCCCAACGCCGACGTTGTCTATCAGCTATACGACTTTGACGGCACTCTGGTCACGACTATTGATGACGCCCATCCGAACGCCCGATTTCAGATTCTCGACGATCGGGTGGTGGCCGTCGCCCGACCGGATGGTCGATCGGTTTCCGTCGAACAGTATCTGTTCTCGGACTAGCCGGTCGCGCCGCAGGCGCTACTCCGTTGGCTCCAAGTTCAGGGCGGCCGAGTTCATGCAGAACCGGTCACCGGTTGGGCCTGGTCCGTCGGGGAACACGTGTCCGAGGTGCGCCCCGCACGATGCGCAGGTCACTTCGGTGCGAACCATGCCGTGTGAGTAGTCGGTCTCGGTTTCCACCGCGTCGGCTGAGATCGGCTGATAGAAGCTGGGCCACCCGCTACCGGAGTCGTACTTGGTCTCGCTTGAGAACAGCGGCTCGTCGCAGACGATGCAGTGATAGGTTCCCGGCATCTTCTCGGAGTTGTAGATTCCGGTGAAGGCCGGTTCGGTTCCGGCCTGTTGGGTGATTGCGTACTGCTCGGGGGTCAGCCGCTCCCGAAGCTCTTCTTCAGTGAAGGTTTTCTTGGCCATACAACCGCCACATTAGATCACGCGGCGACCGATCATGAAGCGCCGGCCCACTTTGCTCAGATGCGGTCTAGCCTCGGCCGACAAACGGCATGTCGCTGGCCATCACGGTCATGAACAACACGTTGGCCTCTGGATCGAGATTGGCCATGTAGACCACAGCATCGGCCACCGGGTCCACCGCCATCACGGGCTCCGGCCGGACCGACCCGTCGGCCTGCAGAACACCGTCTGCCATACGGTCGGCCATGTCCGACGACGCGTTGCCAATGTCGATCTGGCCACAACGAATGCCGTGGGACCGACCGTCCAGAGCAAGAGATTTCGTGAGGCCGGTGATGGCGTGTTTGCTGATGGTGTAGGGAGTGGACATCGGCCTCGGCGTCGAAGCCGAAATCGACCCGTTGTTGATAATCCGTCCACCGGCCGGCTGGGTCTTCATTTGGGCGAAGGCCGCGCGGGCGCAGAGGAACGATCCGGTGATGTTCACGGCCATCACCTCGTTCCAGCTGTGAACGTCGATGTCGTCGGGCGTCCCCGATGGCCCGAAGATGCCGGCGTTGTTGAACAGCAGATCGACCGAGCCCATCTCGGAGACGGCCGTGCGGAACAGGTGGGCGACCTGATCAGGGTCGGATACGTCGGCGACGACGGCAAGCGATCGGGCTCCCAATTCCTCAACGATTTCGTCGAGGGCGGATGCGGTTCGCCCGGCAACGACAACCGCCCAACCGTCGGCGTGTAGAGCTTGGGCAACGGCTCTACCGATGCCGCGCCCGCCCCCCGTGATCACCGCTACTCCTTTGGTGGAGTCTGTCATTGGGCTAGCTCCTTCCAGCTTCGTCGATCTGATTGCTTTCGCCGCGGGCCAGCCAGTCCTGCACTTGGTCCGCCAGTTCCTCGGGCGTCGCCGTGGCGTCAAGCCGTAGACTCTCCACCTCGGTCATAAAGCCTCGACGTCGGGCGATCAGACGAGCAATCTCTTCCTGATCAACCGGTCTGCGGTGGGTTCCGGCTCGCTGCCGTTCACTGACCACCTCAAGAGGCGCTTCAAGGTGGATTACGGAAGCAGTTCGCGAGAGAGCCCCACGAACCATCGCCGAGTCAACCACCGATGCCGCGGCCGCGATCACCTGGCGCTCGGGGTCGGCCAACGCGCCCAGCAGCACTGCCCTCTCAAGCTCATGAAGCACCGACACCGAATCGGTTGAAACGATGTCGCGACCGGTCCGCCCGGTCAGGGTTTCGATGTCGCTGTCGGAGTCGCGCATCGGCCAGCCCAGACGAGTCGCCAACGCGCTGGCCAACGTGGTTTTGCCGATGCCCATCGCCCCAATTACAACGATATGGCGGCCCGCTCCGGGTTCGTGGTCTTGTGATGCCGACACCCTGTGCGGGCGATCTAAGAGACTCGGCGAGCGTCCTCAACGAGATTGATGTCGTAGAGAACCTGATCGAGCATGTTGCCGGCCTCGATTGGCGAGAAGCGCTGCGGGCTTTCGGCCGTGATACAGGACGGAACAGGCGAAAGAATGGTCCATGGTGTGGGATGGCAGAACTGCACCACCGAGTACCGCTCACCTGGTTGCTCGGGGTCAGCCACAACCCGATGGATGCCGGCCGGGATCTCCCCGTTGGTCACGTGTTCAAGCATGATGCCGGTGTTGATGATGACCCCGCCTTCGGGCGGAATGGCGTCGACCCAGCCGTCGTCGGTCTTTACCTGGAGGCCCTTGCTGGTGGCACGGGGAAGAGCAGTGATCAGGTTGATGTCGCCGTGTTCGGCGGCCCACACATGATTGTCGCCGGGCGCCAGATCCATAGCCGGGTAGTGGATGGCCCGGGTGAGCGTGGTGCCATCGGTGATCATCTGATCGAAAAACGTTTCGTGGCAGCCGATGCCTACAGCGATCACCCGCAGGAAGCGGCGCTGAAGGTCAAATACTCGCTCGTAAAACTCCAGAAGCACCTTGGTGATACCCGGGACCTGAGCCTCAGGAAGATGGGGGCCGAGATAGCGATGGGGGTAGGCCTTCTGCAGCGGATGCCCGTCGGGGATGTCTCGACCCCAGTTGAGCATCTCCTTCCAGTCGGGCGTGTCGCTGACGGCGGCGGTTTCGACCAAGAGGCCGGTGTAACCGGCCTGGCCATGGGAACCGGGCACAGCGGCCTTGGCCTTCTCCTCCACCGGAAGGCTGAAGAACTCCTGCAACATGCCATACGCATCGTCGAGCATGGTCGAGCTGAGGTCATGGCTCGTGTACACAAAACCTGTGGTGAGGCTTTGGCGAACCCCATCGACAACAGCCTCTCGTTGGCTGTCGGTTCCGTTCTCAAATGCCAGCAGGTCAACGTCGAGAATGCCACTCATGAGACCAAGATTAGCCGCATGCAATGAGCGGATAGACAAAATGTTGGGGATAGCGGGCGACGTTTTGGCCGTAGGCCAAAACTCGGGGTGAGACGCTCCGCGTCGAACACTAGTGCCTTGGTTGATGCTTGCCGCATCGAAGGGGCTTCCAGACGGCTCTATTACGCCAGGTGGTCCAAAGTCGGAAGAACGACGATCACAAGCACCGCGGTGACCACAACAAAGGCGGCGACCAACAAAGCCGCTCGTTGTCTGCCTTCTCGGCCTCGACCATCGATGGTGGCGGCGGTCCGGTTCTGCTGAACCCGAATCCACGGACTCTTGTTCTCCGCAACGGACGGCCGAGGCATCGGTGAACCAGGGGCAGGCGGCTGCAGGATCCTTCGGCGGCGAGGTTCGCGATGCGAGGGAGGAGGATAAGCAGCCATCTCCCGCCAATGATGGATCACGCCGGCACGGGCGACATGAGCGAAAACAACAAAGGTCTGGGCCTAACGACCCAGACCCTCGAAGTTATGCGACGGCTAGCCGGCTATGGCATTTACGACTCGGTGATGGTTACCGACTCGATTACCACGTCGGTGACCGGACGATCGCCGGGACCGGTTGGCACCTTCTCCATGGCGTCGACAACATCAAGGCCGGAGACGACCTTGCCGAACAGCGAGTAGCTGGGAGGCAGGCCGGCGCCGCTGGGACCGCTGATAAGGAAGAACTGGCTGCCGTTGGTGTCGGGACCGGCGTTGGCCATGGCCAGAGATCCGATCTCGTAACGTCCTGGTTTGGGTAGTTCGTCGGCGAAACGGTATCCGGGTCCGCCTCGACCGGAGCCCTCGGGGCAGCCACCTTGGCACACGAAACCCTGGATGATGCGGTGGAAGATCAGACCGTCGTAATAGTGGTAACGGGCCAAGCTCACGAAGTTGTTGACCGTCTTGGGGGCGGCGATCGGATCGAGGGCGATGGTGAGGTCGCCCATCGAGGTCTTCATCTGGGCGGTGTAGCTCTTCTCCGGATCGATACACATCGGGAACTCACCGTCGAAGCTGGTTTGACGGGCACTTGATCCGTCAGCTGCTGGACACTCAGGCACAAGACTCTCCTTGATGGCTATGACCCGATCGGTGTTGTTGGGCGGCGACAGGCGGCCCGGCTCGGGACGGCCCTCACCCTAACCGCTCGGCGGCCAAGGCCCTCCCGTCGGCTCCACCCACTGATTTCGCCCCGCTGACTCCGCCGTGTCGACGGCCTTCGCTACTCGCCGGTGTATTCGGCGATGTAGGGCAGGTTTCGGTACCGCTGGCGAGCGTCTAATCCATAGCCGACGACAAACGCCGGTGGAAGGCTGAATCCCACATAGTCGATTTCGAGATCGTCGTTGTGGTTGCCCTGGCGTAGCAGCAGGGTGCAGGTGCGAACGCTCGCAGGGTTCTTGGCCTCCAGGTAGCTGATGAGGTAGCGCAGCGTGAGCCCGGAGTCGACGATGTCCTCAATCAGCACGATGTGCCGGCCCTGGATGTCGTTGTCGAGATCCTTCAGGATCTTCACCACGCCGGTGCTCTTGGTTTCCTTGCCGTAGGAAGACACGGCAAGAAAGTCGAGTTCGACCGGACCGGCGATGGCTCGCATCAGGTCGGCAACAAAGATCACGCTGCCTTTAAGCACGCCAACCAGCAGCGGAGTTTCGCCGTCGAGGTCGGAAGCTATCTCCGAACCGATCTCCATGGTGCGCTGCACGATCTCGGCTTCGGTTACCAGGACTCGTCCGACGTCACCGTCGGGCGGATAGCGATGGGAGTCGTCCATGTGCTGTTCTCTCTAACCTGCTGCCGCCGCGGTTGATGGTCGTTACTTGCCGGTGAAGTCGGCGTTACCGGGACCGGACTCCAAAAAGCTCTTGATTCCGATGACGGCATCGTCGGTCTGGAAGGCATCGATGAAGTGCTTTCGCTCAACCTGGATGGCGGCGTCGATCGTCAGATCGGCTCCGTACTGCATCGCCCACTTGCACTGAGCCAGGGCGGCCGGCCCTGAGGCGTATTGGGCCGCCATCTCCACGGCTTTGTCGAGCACTTCGTCGTCGGCGTGCACGGCCGACACCAATCCGATCTCCAACGCCTCTTCGGCCGACACCATCCGACCGGTGTAGTTGATCTCCTTGGCCTTGGTCATCCCGACGAGACGAGGCAACCGTTGCGTTCCGCCGGCACCGGGAATAATGCCAAGCAGGATCTCGGGCTGACCGAACTTGGCCGACTCGCCGCAAACCCGGAAGTCAGCCGTCATCGCCAGCTCGCAGCCGCCACCAAGAGCGAAGCCGTTGACCGCGGCGACCGTGATCTGGGGCAACTTCTCGAAGGCCAGATAGCCACCGTTCATCACGTCGGTCATGTCGGAAGGGTCGCGGTGACCCTCGCCACTCGGGAACTGCGAGATGTCGGCGCCGGCGGCGAACATCTTCGGGCCGCCCCACATCACCACCGAACGGATGTCGCCACGCTCGGCCAGTTCGTTGGACACATCCCAGATCTCCTGTGACATCTGTTTGTCGAGGGCGTTGACCTTGGGCCGGTCCAGGCGAACGATGCCTACCCCATCGACCGACGACTCTTCCAAACGAACAAACTCACCCATCGGTGCTCCTCAAGATTGCGGGATGGACCGCGCCAAGACTGGCGACTCACGACGAGGGTAGCTTTTGGCGAACCATCCGGTCGATCTTGAATGATTATTCGGGCGGTACCGTGGTGCAGGTGCAAACGGGAACTATCCGACAGCAGCAGATCGACCGCCTGAACGGTGGCCGGTTCGACGTTTTTGTCGTGGGCGGCGGCATCAACGGAGCCGTCAGCGCCGCAGCCCTGGCAGGCCGAGGGCTTGATGTCGGCCTGGCCGAGCAGAACGACTTCGGCAGCTTCACCAGCCAAGAGTCGTCGAACCTGGTCTGGGGTGGTTTCAAGTATCTCCAGAACTACGAGATTCCTCTCGTCTACAAGTTGTCCCGTTCGCGAAACCGCCTGCTCGACGCCTACCCAACTGTGATCTCCGAGATCCCGTTCTTCGCCACGTTGGATGACTCGTCGCCCTTCCCATCGTGGCTGGCCGGCCTCGGCAGCATGGCCTACTGGGGTCTCGGATTCGCCAAGACACGACCGCCTCGATATCACCGAGCAGGTGCGATTCCCGACACCGAACCGGTGGTCAACGCCGACACGGCTGATGCCGCCATCGAGTACTCCGACGGGTACCTGAAAGACAACGACTCCCGATTCGTGTGGAAGTTCATCCAATCCGCCCTCGATCTCGGCGCCGCCGCTGCGAACTACGTGAGCGTGACCGGAGCCCGCTTCGACGGCACCGAATGGAAGATCAACCTTCGGGATTCCACAACCGGCGGCATTATGGAGGCAACCGCGACAACGCTGGTCAACGCTGCCGGTCCGTTCAGCGACCGCTTCAATCGCGATCTTGGAATCAGCACGAAACACCGAATCGTGTACTCGAAGGGGATCCACTTGGTTGTTCCCCAGATCACCGCGAGCAATCGAGTGCTGGCCTTCTTCGACGACACACAGCGACTGTTCTACGTGATTCCCATGGCTCATCGGTCGGTAATCGGCACCACCGACAGTCGCACCGAGAATCCTCGGGAGGAAGTCACCAACGAAGAGCGGTTGTTCCTGCTCAACCAGATCAACGCCCGCCTCAATCTCGACGCTCCGCTGACCCTGTCCGACATCATCGCCGAGCGCAACGGTGTCCGCCCGTTGGTGGTGGAGAGCGGCGGCTCTGACCACGAAGACGTCGACTGGACCAGCCTGAGCCGCAAACACGAAATCGAGGCCGTTCGAAGCAGCCAAATTGTCACCATCTTTGGCGGCAAGCTCACCGACTGCTTGAACGTCGGCGAGGAAGTGGTGGAGGCGGTTGAGGAATTCGGCCACGATCTCGGCCCGGAGCGAAAATGGTTCGGCGAGGAGCCGAAAGCCGAACGCACGGCGTTCTACCGCCGGGCCGCTCACCTCGGCCTCGACCGGACCCCTGAAGTCGAACGAGCCGACACGATGGCCGAGGTGTTGTGGCGACGTCATGGCAACGCCGCCAACTTGTTGCTCGACGTGGTGGAAGCCGATGCCACGATGGCTGAGCCGATAATGCCTGAGACCGACATCCTTAAGGGCGAGATTCCGCTCTACCTTGAGCGGGAAATGGTTGTCGATATCGACGATCTACTTCGGCGGCGGACCAAGTTGGCGTTGATCCATCGGTCGGATGATCTGGCCACAAGTCCCGGCATCACCGAGGTCACCAAGACGCTGTTGAACGCCGGCTGAGGTGGCGCCCCGGTGGCGCCCGGAGATTCTCCGGATCAGCCACCATTATGAGACGTCATCGGGATAGTCTTCGCCGATGCGATATCCGCGGCCGGCCGGGCTGCTCACCCTTGAGAGCGAACCTGGCCGTCAGCTGGCGATGATGGCCGGCATGGAAGGATTGGCCCGATCGCTCATCGTGGGAGTGGTACCTCTCGCAGCTCTCACCGCCCTGGGATCCAAGAGCGCGGTCTCAATTGCCTACGTAGCGGGCTCGGCTCTCACTCTCCTGGTCACCTTGAATCTGGCCCGGTTGGAACACGCCGTTCCCCGGCGTTGGATTCTGACCGCCGGAATGTCGGCCTCGGTCCTAGCGGCTGTGATCTATGCCTTCGGACCGCCTTGGGCCATCGCGGTCGCTATCGGGCTCACGGCCGCTGAGGCCTCGGTGTTCTCGGTGTGTTTGTCGCTTTACATCATGGAGTACATCGGCAAACGTGATCTCACCAGCTCGGAATCGAAGCGGTTGCTCTACCTCGGCGTTGTGTGGCTAGTCGGCCCAACGGCCGGTGGTTGGGCGTGGACCAATCTGGGCGAGATCGCTCCATTTTTGGCGTCAATGGCACTTGCCCTGGTGGCGATCGGGTTTCACTGGTTACTTCGCCTTGGCGCCAATCCCGTGCTGCTCGCGCCGAACGATCCAACAACCAGCCCGATCAAGGCCATTCCGCGATTTTTTCGACAGCGCAATCTCCGGGTGGCCTATGCCATCACCTGCATCCGATCGATTTTCTGGGCCTCACTGTTCGTCTACGGACCGTTGTACGTCGTGGAAGCGGGACTCCCGACCTGGGCTGCCGGCTTGTTCCTCTCGGCCGCCTCCGCGGTGCTGTTCTTGAGTCCGGTCGTGCGACGGCTGGCCGACAGTCACGGGGTTCGGGCCGTCGTCATCGGAGCGTTCGCCTTGATGGGATTCTCGTTGATGGTTCTTGCCGTCATCGGAGACGCTCGACCTGTTGGCGTGCCGTTTTGGCTTCTCGGAGCGATTGGTGGTGGCACGATCGACGTGTTGGGCAACATCCCGTTCATGCGCCTGGTCAAGCCTCGCGAACGGGGCCCTATGGCAGGTGTGTTTGCCACGTGGCGGGAGGTGTCGTTTATGGTCGCACCGGCATTGGCCGCGGTGGTGCTGCTCGTCGGCCCGTTCTGGGTGCTGTATCTGGTACTCGCCGTGCTGATGGCCGCCGGCGCCACAGCAACGACGTATCTGCCCAGACGCCTGTAGGGCCGGCGGCTAGGCGCCCAGCCCCGACCGATCCGTGTGGGGCAGGTTGTACAACACCGCCGCGATCATGGTCATGACCACGATGTGGCCGAGGTTGTCGACAGCCGGACCAACAATCCAGAACCGACTGCTTTTGAGCGATACGTAATCGTCGACAAACAGCGTGTTGACGCTGGCGTTGGCCATAGCGTGCATGATCACGGCGGGCCAGACGGTTCCGCTACGCAGCCGAACCTCGCCGTACACAACCGCTGTTGGGAGAACCCCAAGCAGGAAGAGCGGCCCGTAGGCCATCCAGGAAGCATCGTGATAGACCTCGCTGAAGGCGTCGAGGTACGGCAGGTGCCAGAGTCCCCAAAACGTTCCGACGGCGAGATGCAGACCGAGTCGTGACCGGAGCAGCTGACTCAGCTCGCCCATGAGGTATCCACGCCAGGCCAGTTCTTCGAAGACGTTTTTGATCAACGCGGCAGGAACGGCGAGCAGGACGGCACCGGCGAGTGGTCCAAGGGCCAGGCCGGAGGCGATGTTTACAGCTCCGAAGCCGCGCCCGACAGCCACCAGCGCGGCCGTTACCGCCGGGAAGATCACAAGAGCCAGCAGATACCAGGTGGAGGCTGCCAACAGTCGGGGTCGTAGACCCCAGTCGGGGCGCCGATCAGCCAGCAGCGTCAGCAGGGAGGCCACCAGCAGAGGGGCAGCAAGCCACAGTGCCTGTCCGGGCTGAGGGGCCAGGACATCGATGTTGTCGCCGTCAACCAGTCGCCCGGCCACGCCCGCTCCGAAAATGAAGACCAGGAAGGTCACCAGCCTCATTCGCACCGACTTCACATCCCCGGGCTCGGCTGTGCGCCTGGCCAGCGGCGGAAGATGCCTCGACTTGTTGTCGCTAAGCATTGAGCCTCTCACCAACTCGCCCGTCGGTCGAGAAACCTTTCACGATCAACCAGCCCGCAAGCACGAGCTCGTTAAGCGGAACCGGCAGCACTATCGCGGCTTCCACCAGCGAAGCTGAACTCTCAGGCAGGGCGTCAAACATGGCCAGTACGTTGCCGACACCCATCCATGCCGCCGCCGCCAAACCCCACACCGACAGCCACCGGGGGACAAGCCTCATGTGGAACAGCAGTGCGTAGAGAATGATGGCTCCGATAGCGAAGACAACCACGTAGAGCTGGAATAGCGTGTCTCGCTCGGCCTGGAGTAGATCACCGGCCACCTGCCAAGCCCCCACCCCGTCGTTGGGATTCTCGGTCACTTGTCGACCTACCTCGATCAACGCCAACAGCTTGGTCTGAATGAGAATCAGCAGCACGGCCTCAAACGACCGAAAGCCGACATAGGCCAACGCCAACGGCTCACTGCTCCGCCTCAACACGGGGAACATGAACACGCCGATGAGGGGAATGGCCACAACGGCGATGAACTCAACCAGGATCCCGAGGACCACCGACGTTCGTTCAGCGTAAGCCTGGTCAAGGAAGTGGTCGGGATCGGTTGCCGGACCGTGGATCAAGCCGCCGACAAGATACAGCACGAGCGCGACGAGGAAGAGCGCCCCGACGATGATCGCTGTTCGGCGTAGTTTCGGGTCACCGGCCAGAGCTGGTGATGGCGTGACGGTCTTTTTCGCCGTCATTGTGGGGACCATTGGACGACCCTCCTGGGCTGGCCCTTCTGCGCCGCACATATCATCCTCATCGAGCGTCCCCCTAGGCGCCAGGGTCCGAGGTCCCTCAGGTTCAACCCTCGGAGAGACGTTTGATTTCCTTCATCATCTTGCGGCTCATGACAAACGAGATCGCTTCGAGAGGAAACCTCCCGAATACCGCCCGGCCCTTCCAATCGGGTGAGTGGTCGTAGCGGCCTCGGGTGAGGAAACGACTTCCGCCGGCGGGCTCGGGTTTGATCACAAACTGCCAGGTGGATGTACCCCACCAGGCGCCGGGCTCGGCCTCCGTCGGTGAGCCGTAGAGAACCAGTGCGTGGGGCGGATCCACAGTCTCCACGTTGAGCGCCGGCCCGTCGGCAAAGAGGCGGATCCCGTCGCCAACGGTGATGTCCTGGTGTTCGTCGAGAATCCGGGTGGTGTTTGTGATCCGGCAGCCGACAAGGTTCTCCAGAGACTGATAGGTGTAGAAGCCACCACGGCCCTGCCCTACCTGAGCGACCCAGGGCCACACGGCAGACGGTCCGGCATCGATATCGATCGCCCAGGTGTAGGCCCACTTAGGCTCGGGGACATGTTCGTCGCCCGGCAACGGGTCGACGGCTTCGGTCCCCTCGGTGCCCCAGCGGAGGCGGGACCGACCGACGAAGGGACTGGTGGCTAGATGGAAGGCGATGAGGGCGACGCCCTCAAGCGAGGCCAGAAGCCCGACACCCGGCGTGCGGCTTCGACCCGGCCAACGGGCCTTCAACCGTCGGAGCACATCGGCGATGGTGTTGCGCATACCATCATCGTTTCCGACCCCAGCTCGTTGGTCCAGAGTCCGAGGTCCCGCTATCGGCAGGCCGACCGAGGAGCGAGGACCTGGCGCTCTATCGCTACCGGCTCGTTCCCCGCTGGCTCTCGCTGTGGGGTCTGATCGGAGTGCCGCTGATGTTCGCATCGGGGCTGCTGGTTATGTTCGAGTCGCTCAACGACAGCGCATCGACGTTGAACCTACTGGTCATCCCACTGGCAGTTCAGGAGATGGCGATGGCGCTCTGGATGATCTTCAAAGGATTCACCACCTCCGACTAATCAATCAAGCACGCTGGCCACGATCCAGTCGGCGATTGCGGTGCCGATCTCGTCGGGGCTGTCCTCCTGGCAGAAGTGATTGCCCTCGACCACTACCTCGGTCTGGTTAGGCCACTGCCGGCAGAACTCGAGTTGAGGACCGTTGAGAATCGCCCCTGGCTCGGCTTTGATCAGCAGTTTGGCGATCGGCACGTTGGAGAGCCAGCGGGCATAGTCGGTAACGATCTGATGCACATCGGCGGGTTCGCCGTCGATCGGGATCTGTCGAGGCCAGGTGAGAGTAGGGCGACGACGGTCGCGTTCAAGGAACGGCTGTCGGTAGTGTCCCATCTCCTCCTCGGTGAGATCTCGCAGTATTGAGCCGGGAAGTATTCGTTCGACAAACACGTTCTTGTCCATCACCATCTCCTCCCCCGCTGGAGAACGCAGACCTTGGAAGACCGGCCTGGCCAACTCCGGCCATTCGTCCCAGGTGACGGGCCGCACGATGGCTTCCATGTAGGCGATGCCCACAACCGCGTCGGGATGCCGATAGGCCCAGTCGAAGCCGAGGGCCGAGCCCCAGTCGTGGATCACGAGCACCACTCCCCCGGATTCGGCCAGACGCAGATGATCGAGCAGACCGTCGAGGTAGTGGCGGTGCTGTTTGAAGGTGTAGCTGTCGGGGCCCGACTCGTCGAGCGGGTCGGAATCGCCCATGCCGATGAGATCGGGAGCAATACAGCGCCCCAGGCTGGTCAGATGGGGAATGACGTTGCGCCACAGGTAGGAACTGGTTGGGTTGCCGTGAAGGAAGACGATGGGAATGCCCTCCCCTTCGTCGACATACGACATCGACTTCCCGTCGACAACAGCGGTCTTTTTGGTGAAAGGAAAGTCGGCGCGTAAAGGCATGAGGGCTCCGATTTGGTAGGCGTTTTGTGGTGATGATGGTGGTCAGTGGGTGGGTGACCTGTACTGCATCTGATCTAGGTTGGCGTGCTGTCGGTCTCACGATCGCTGGCCAGGTGTCCTCGCCGGTGGCCACCTGTCCAATCTTCCGATTTGGGCGCATCGCCTGTTGCGCCCAGGATGTTCAATTGTGGGACTTCTCGCAGACTCCGTTTTAGCTCAGCGAACCCGGGAAAGGTTGCCAATGTGGTGACGGCATCCCAGAGGCGCACGGCATCGGCATCGTCGGGCACGCGGGAGATCACCGGGCCGAAGAACGATAGGCCTGACCGGCTCTCACCTGTCTCGTCGTCCGCCACCGGATGGAACGTGATGATTGGCGTCCCGACGTCACGACCGGTGCGGGTTAGCGCCAGCTCGGTTTCGGCATCAAGCTCGGCGTCCAATGACGTGTCATCGAGAGCTGAGGTGTAGGACGTGGAGAGGCCGGCTGCGGTCAGCACTTCGGCCACGTGCTCAGGGGTGCTGAGCCGGTTGCGCATTCCCGATCCTTTGGGTTTATCCCAGTAGCTCTCTCCGTAGGCAGTCACCAGCGGACCCAGCACGTCTCGGCCCTCGGCGGCGCGCACGGCGGCGGCCACCCGAAGCATGCGCAGACCGGCAGTGTGCCCTTGTTCGTATTCAGGAGGGAACTCGGTGGCGTAGTCCTTGTCTTTGTTCAGCAACCGCAGGGAGATGAACCGCCAGTCGATGCGATAATCCTTTTGGGCCGCTACCTTCTCGACCCACCGCGAAGTGATCCAGGCAAACGGACAGACGGGATCCCAGAAGAACTCAATATCAAACTCACCATCGGATGTCGGCTGCTCAGTCTCACTCATTTCTTGACCCTATTCCTTTCATTGCGCTCGTGTCGACCGCCGCGGTGTCCGCCGGTTGGAGTCACCGTCAAGATCCCGATTAACGTCTGACTATGAGCGACCTGGACCAAACCCCCGAAGTGACTCAAGTCGATTTTCACTTCGACGTGATGTGCCCCTACGCCTACCAGACGGCGAAGTGGATCCGGCGAGTTCAAGATCAGAACAATCTCTCAATCAATTGGCGCTTCTTCAGCTTGGAAGAGGTAAACCGGCGGGAGGGCAAGAAACATCCCTGGGAGCGAGACTGGAGTTATGGCTGGTCGCTTCTGCGGGTGGCTGCTTACCTTGGCCGAACCAGTGGTGACGACGTCGACCGTTGGTACCAGGCAACCGGACGGGCGCTTCACGAGGAAGGGCGAAAGCCCCATAACCCCGAAACGGCCGGTGAGTTGGCGGCCGAGATCGGTCTTGACCCGGCGGTGGTTCGAGCGGCGATTGACGACCCGACCACCAACGACGAGGTGCTGGCCGACCACCAACGTGTGATCGAAGCCGGTGGCTACGGTGTACCGACCTTGTTCTTCCCCGAATTCGACAACCACTGCATCTTCGGTCCCGTGGTGATCAATCCTCCGGAAGGTGATGCGGCGATGAGGCTGTGGCGGGCGACAACGGCGTGGCTTGAGTTTCCTGACCTCTACGAAATCCAACAGCCCAAGACCACGTACCACCAGCAACGCATCGCCAAATCGTTTGAAACCTATCTCAACGCCCGGGATTGGGTCAGCATCAATCGCGGCAAAGTTGTCGACTTCACCGACGACGGTTTTGTCGCCAGGTCGGCCGAATAGATGAAGGTCGTCTACTCACCGGCACAGACCCTTCACCACGCTCAAGAACTTGATGGTGGACAGATCATCGCTTCTTGGGAAAGCCCTATTCGAGCGGTTCGGGTGGCCGAGCGGCTCGCCGGGGGCCATCAACTCACCGAACCCGACCCTCTCGACTTGGATCTTGTCCACCAGATCCACGATCCGGATTACGTCCAGTTTCTGGCCGATTGCTGGGACCGGTGGGTGAGTACGGACCGGGCTCCTGAGGTTCAGGCGATGCCGTTCACCTGGCCCGCGGCTGGACTCCGCGACGACAAGATCCCCACCAGCCTCGCCGGGCAGCTGGGCTACTACTCGTTCGCTGCCGACTGCTCCATCGGGCCCGACACCTGGACAGGTGTTGCCGTCTCGGCCGCCGCCGCTCACACCGCCGCTCGGCTTGTTGTGGAGGAAATGGCCGGCGGCTCTCCATCACCGGCGGCATTCGCTCTGTGTCGACCACCGGGCCATCACGCCGGAGCCATGCAGTTCGGTGGCTACTGCTATCTCAACAACGCCGCGCTGGCCGCTCAGTATCTCCGCAACAGCGGGATCGACCGGGTGGCGATTGTCGACATCGACTACCACCACGGCAATGGGACTCAGTCGATCTTCTACGACCGGGCCGACGTGGTCTTCGCCTCCATTCACGCCGGTCGGCGAGGGTGATGGAGCAAACCTGAATGTGCCGTTGCCCTGGGGAACCGGTCCCGACGAGTGGCTGGCAGCGCTTGACCAGACCACTGCGTGGGTCGAGGGACACGGCGCCGGAGCGCTCGTGGTCTCGGTCGGCGTCGACACCTTTGAACAGGATCCGATTTCCAAGTTCAAACTGCCGACGTCAACCTATCCCACAATTGGCGCTCGACTGGCGGGGCTTGGCTTACCGACGGTGCTGGTGATGGAGGGCGGCTACGCCACGGATGAGCTGGCCGACAACGTGGCCGGAGTCGTCAACGGGTTCGAGGCAGCGGCCAACCAGCAATCAGCTAGCTGAACGCAAGAGAGGGTTGGAGGCTGATGTACCGCTGAGGTGCACCAGCGTCCAAACCTCCTGGTTTGATCGACTGCGATCTGGATTGGTTGGGCTAGCCCTGGCCGCCCGAAGTCTCGCGGACCGAGGTCTTGCCCTGGGAGATCCACGGCATCATGGCTCGCAGTTCCTTGCCGACCTTTTCGATCGGGTGATCATGCCCGGCTTGCTCAAGAGCGTGGAAGTTGGCTCGACCGGAGCGTGACTCAGCCACCCATTCCTCGGCGAACTTGCCCGACTGAACCTCAGAGAGGATCTGGCGCATCTCGGCTTTGACGGCATCGTTGACGACACGAGGGCCGCGAGTGAGATCGCCGTATTCGGCGGTGTCGGACACCGAGTAGCGCATGCCGGCGATGCCTTCCTCGTACATCAGGTCGACGATGAGTTTGAGTTCGTGGAGGCATTCGAAGTAGGCGATCTCAGGCTGGTAGCCGGCTTCGATCAGCGTCTCAAACCCGGCTTGCACCAGAGCCGAAGTTCCGCCACAGAGCACGGCCTGCTCACCAAAGAGATCGGTTTCGGTCTCTTCGGTAAACGTGGTCTCGATGATGCCGGCCCGGGCGCCGCCGACGCCGTCGGCGTAGGCCAGGGCGAGGCCTTTGGCGTTACCCGTGGCGTCTTGCTCAACGGCGATCAAACAAGGCACACCGCCACCTTCGGTGTAGGTGCGACGCACCAGGTGACCCGGGCCTTTGGGGGCGACCATACACACGTCGACACCGGCCGGCGGCTTGATCAGGTCGAACCGGATGTTGAAGCCGTGGGCGAAGAAGAGGGCGTCACCGTCGCTGAGGTTGGGCTCAACGTGATCAGTGTAGATGTGGCCCATCTCGGTGTCGGGCATCAGCATCATGATCACGTCGGCCTCGGCCGAGGCGTCGGCGATCGACTTCACGGAAAGACCGGCTTCGCTGGCCTTCGCTGCCGACGACGAACCTTCGCGCAGGCCGACCCGCACATCCACGCCGGACTCCTTGAGATTCAAGGCGTGGGCGTGTCCCTGCGACCCGTAGCCCAGAACGGCTACCTTGCGACCGCTGATCAGGGAACGGTCGACGTCGGCTTCGTAGTAGATGTTGGCCATTGGTTTCGGTGCTTCCTCGTGTGTTTGTAGTTCGGTTTGTTTGGTTCGATTGATTGCCTGATGGATCAGGGCCGTGCTACTAGACGGCAGCCCGCAGACGGGGAACATCGCGGCCGATCTTCGGCAGGGCGATTCGTCCCGATCGCTGCAGCTCCACGATCGAGTACCCCTCCAGAAGTGCCTCGAAGTCGTCGAGCTTCGATGGTCTGCCATCGAGGCTAACGGTGAGGTGATCGGGCGACACCGCCAGGATCTTGCCCTCAAAAACGTCGACCAGCTCGATGATCTGGCCCCGGGTTTCCTGGGGCGCGTGCACGGTGGCGAGCAGTAGTTCGCGTTCGACCGAGGCGTCGGGAGCCAACTCGGCGATCTCAACGACGTTGATCAGTTTGAACAGCTGCTTCACGATCTGGTCGAGCGGCGCCGATTCCACGTCAACCACAATCGTGAGCCGGGAGAATCGGTCGTCGTTGGTGGGGGCCACCGCAAGCGAAATGATGTTGTAGCCGCGGCGGGCGAACAGGTCGGCGACCCGAGCCAGCACACCGGCCTTGTTT
This sequence comes from Acidimicrobiales bacterium, assembly GCA_965216355.1. Taxonomy (GTDB): domain Bacteria; phylum Actinomycetota; class Acidimicrobiia; order Acidimicrobiales; family SZUA-35; genus JAHELU01. Next base: position 2,256,876 of record CBDCFR010000013.1, on the reverse strand, counting down.
TCGACCAGCACCACGATGGTGCGGTGCGGGACCTGTCGGGGTTCGATGTAGGACATTGACATCGGTGTTCTCTTCTCTCTTCTCGCTCTTCGTCTCTCGTTCTTCGCTGGCGGTTCAGGGGATCACCCGGCGTCGTCGTCTCGCTGCGACGGTGCCACGATGATGTCGTCGTTGGAGCCGCCGGCGGGGACCATCGGATAGACCTTCTCCTCGCTCTGGCAACGGAATTCGATCACCACTGGGCGGTCGTTGATCTCGTTGGCCTTGGCAATGGTGGCGTCGATCTCATCGGGGTCCTCGACCCGGAACGCCACACACCCCATCGACTCGGCCCACTTCACGTAGTCGGGCATGTCGTGGCTCAGGTACACCTCGGAGTAGCGCTCCTTGTAGAACAGCTCCTGCCACTGACGCACCATGCCCAGGTAGGCGTTGTTGAGCAGGGCGACCTTGATCGGGATCTTCTCCACCGAAGCCGTGATGAGCTCCTGGGCGGTCATCTGGAAACAACCGTCGCCGTCGACGGCCCAAACCATACGGTCGGGCATACCGGCTTTGGCCCCGATGGCCGCGGGGATCGAGAAGCCCATTGTGCCGAGGCCACCGGAGTTGATCCAGGTGTAGGGGTAATCGAAACGCCAATACTGGCTGGCCCACATCTGATGCTGGCCCACACCGGAGGCGACAATGGTGTCGGCCGGGCAGGCGTCACGCAGCGCTTCCAAAACCTGCTGCGGTTTGACGTATTCACCGGGAGCCGACTTCTCATAGGTGAGGGGGTACTTCTCCTGCCAACCCGACAGTTGTTGCCGCCACGGCGTGTGATCGGCGAAGGCGTCGGACCCTCCCGCTGCCTCCAACTTCGACAACATGGCCTCCATGGCCATTCGGCAGTCGCCGACAACCGAAACCTCCGGCCGACGAACCTTGCCGTGTTCGGCAGGATCGATGTCGACGTGGATCACCCTGGCGTCGGGAGCGAACGCCGAAACCTTGCCGGTGACCCGATCGTCGAACCGGGCCCCCATGGCGATCAACAGGTCAGCCTTCTGGATTGCGGTGACGGCGGTGTAGTTACCGTGCATACCCGGCATGCCCAGGTTCAGCGTATGGCTGTCGGGGAACGCACCCCGGGCCATAAGCGTGGTGACAACCGGGATGTCGCCCATCTCGGCCAGACGGATCAGCGCCTCCGCCCCTCGGGCTTTGAGGACACCGCCGCCGACGTAGAGCACTGGCCGCTCGGCGGTCCTGAGCATCTCGACCGCCGCCGCAACCGATTCCTCGGAAGGTTCGACCTGAGGCGAGTAGCCGGGCAGCTCGACCTCGGGCGGGTAGGTGAAGTCGAAGTAGGCGTCGGGATTATTGGCGTCGACGATGTTCTTCGGGATGTCGATCAGCACCGGACCGGGGCGACCGGTGGTGGCGATGTGGAACGCCTCACGAACGGCACGGGGAATGTCCTCGGCCTTGGTAACCAACATGTTGTGTTTGGTGATCGACCGGGTGATACCGGTGGTGTCACACTCCTGAAACGCATCGGTGCCGATGGCGGCCAGTGCCACCTGACCGGTGATGCAAACCATGGGAACAGAGTCGAGGTAAGCGTCGGCCAGGGCCGTCACGACGTTGGTGGCGGCAGGGCCGCTGGTGACCATACATACACCGGGCTTGCCGGTGGCGTGGGCGTAGCCTTCGGCGGCGTGCCCGGCCCCCTGTTCATGGCGCACAAGCACGTGACGGATCTTGGAATCGATGATCGGGTCGTATACCGGGAGAATCGCCCCGCCGGGGTAGCCGAAGATCACGTCTACACCCTCCAACTCAAGGCTCTTGATGAGGGCTTCGCCGCCATTCAGTCGAATTGGCTCGGTCATGTGATCTGACATGTGAATCGGTGTTTCTGTGCAGTGTTGTTTATGAAAACGGATCGGATTGCCGGCTGTGTGCAGGCCCGAATTTCGAGTTGTTCAAAAAACGGAAAAGCCTCCCGGGTTTGGGAGGCTTAGCGCACGCAGCAGGAATGGCAGCAGCGTGCGCTACGTAAGTACTACTACGATGATGTTGTCGGCCAGGGCGCCAACGCCCACGCGGTCAAATGACATCGGATCCATTCAACCAGCCGATCACCGCGACCACAACGGAATTTAGAACATCCGCAGTGATCGTCGGCCGCATTCCCGTCCCCGTAGCACAGACCTGCTATTCGAGGGGTTCAAGGCGCTTCAGCCGTTCTTCAGGTTCTCCCGTTCACTATCGGACTGTAACAACCGATCCGACCCCGGCTCTCAAGTTACTGAGCCGGGCGAACACAGGAGAACAACAATCATGGACCGCCAGAAAGCCACCGGAATCGCCGCCGGCCTGACCCTTGCAACCGTGGGCGGCATCTCAGCCATCGTGCTGACCTCCGGACCCTCAATCGCCGCCGCATTCAACGGCGACTCACCTGCCCCTGCGGCAACCGTCGAGGTTGACCCGATCGCCGATCCGACCGTCGTCGTGGTCGACGAGAACGGCAACGTCATCACATCCGATGGCGCAACTGATGGTACTTCAACCGATTCGTACGGCTCCGATACCGGACAGGCCGCCACCTACGACGAAGAGTACGAAGAGGATGACTACGAAGACGATGACTACGACGAGGAGGACGAGTACGAAGACGAGGATGAGCACGAAGAAGACGAGGACGAGGACGAGGACGAGCACGAAGAGGAACACGCCGAGGGTGGTGCCTACGCCAATGGCTGACCAGTCAAACTCAGACCGGCTTGCGGCGCTGCAGAGAGCCCGAAAACATGCAGCAAGCAACCGAGGACCACAAGCTCCGCCGCCCACTGAAGCGGCTGGTCCGCCTCCGGCTCGGCCCGCGACTCCGGCTCGGGCGTTATCACGTATTGGGTCAGGGACCAAGTGGACCTTGGCCGGCGGCGCCGTCGGCGCAACCTTCACCCTCATGGGAGCAATGGCCGCTGGTCAGGCCACGGCGAATACGGAGCCGGTGAGCCAGCCGGCTCCGGCGGCCACGCCGGCTCCACAGATCATCGTGGTGGTCCAGCAACCCGCCGCAGGGGCCAGCGTCTCCGCGAACCAAACCGTCGCCGAAGCAGTGGCCGAACTGCCTGAGGTGGTGCCGCAGCAAGAAGCGGTCAGCCCGGCCAAGAAGACCGAGTCGGGTGGGAGCTGATATGTCAGCCACACCCAAGGCCGCAACCGCAACCACCCCCCATCCGAGCTTTTGCGGCTCTGGCACCCCCACGACGGGAACCGGAGCCGCAAAAGCCCTACGGAGCGGGTACCACGACCGCAAAAGCTCGCCAGGTAGTGCTGAGCGGCGCTTCCGGGCGATGGGAACCGACGGCCGTATCCAGATCGAGGCAGCGCATAGCGACGCCGACGGTCTGGCTGCACACGCCGTCCGACGCATCGCCGAATTGGAAGATCGATGGAGCCGATTCCGATCCGACAGTGAGATCAGCTGCCTGAACCGCGAGCGGCGCAGGCAGGTCTCCGACGATACGTTCGTGCTGGTCGATCGAGCTGTTCGAGCCTGGACCGCAACCGGTGGTCGATTCGACCCCACGATGCAGCAGCAGCTGTCCAACGCCGGGTACGACCGACCCTTCGACGAGTTGGTTCCGACAGCGAGGCAAGCCGCCCAGCCTCAGCCGGCGGCAACGTGCGCCGGCATCATCCTGGACCGCTTCACCTCGACCGTCTGGCTCCCCGACGGAGTGCACCTTGACCCCGGTGGAATCGGGAAGGGCTTGGCCGCCGACATCGTCACCGCCGAACTGATCGAGCTCGGCGCGGCTTGCGTTCTGGTCAACCTCGGCGGCGACCTCCGAGTGCGCAGCGCCGATCATCACGACCAGCCGTGGCTCGTCGAGGTCATCGAGCGAAACCTCAACCCTGGACCGTTGACCACGCTCGCCCTCCGCAACGCCGCGCTCGCGTCCAGCACGCCGTTGCGGCGGGCCTGGACTCAGGGCTCGGATGCCGCCCGACAACACCATCTCATCGATCCCCAAACCGGGTTACCCAACAGCAATCCCTATGACCTCGTGACCGTCATCGCCGCCGACGGCTGGTGGGCCGAAGCGGTCGCCACGTCATTGGCCGCCTCCCCCACCGGTGCCGAGATCGCCTTCAACGGCAGCGCGACCCTGCGAGTCTCGTCCGATGGAACCGAGACCCGCACCGGAGGCTTCGAGCGCTACGAGCGGAGTACCCCATGACTTGGTGGTATGTCGCCCGGGCCAGTGGGATCGTCACCCTGGTGTTGTCGGGAATGGCGGTGGTTTGGGGCCTGTTGCTGGCGAGCAAGTTCGGAGGTGGCCGTCCGGCTCCCGCCTGGCTTCTTAACGTGCACCGCTATATCGGGGCCTTGACCGTCACTTTTACGGGGGCTCATCTGCTGGGTCTTGTGTTCGACGACTACGTCGAGTTTGGATGGCGGGAGTTGTTCCTTCCCTACGCGTCGAGCTGGAGCCCCGGTGCGGTGGCGCTCGGCATCGTGTCGTTCTATCTGCTGGTGGCTGTCCAGGTGTCGTCGATGTTCATGAAACGACTCCCCCGGAAGGTTTGGCGAGCGATTCACATGTCGAGCTATCTGATGTTCTGGTTCGGGCTGGCCCATGGCGCCACCGCCGGGACCGACGCCGCCCATCCGGCGTACCTGTTTGTCACGATCGGCACGACCCTGGCCGTGCTGTTTCTCACCGTGTACCGGATCCTGATGAGCCGACTGGCCCGTCGCCAGCGCCCAGCTCTCGTGGGCGCATAGCCGATTGGAACACCGGCAGATGTTCACCAACCGCCGCACCAGTAACCTGCAGGCATGGAGCTGCCGCTATTCGACGAAGTCGCCGACCTCGTTACATCAATGGCGCCGACCGACCTGGGCGAACTCAAGATCCGAACCCATCGTCGCGGCATCAAGGTGTGGTTCGACTCCGACAAGCCCGGCCGCGAACATTACGAAGCACAACTGCTGGCCCGTCGCCATGTCGACGGCGGCGACGGGATGGCCATCGAGGTTGGCTTCCACAGTGAACATCGAGATCCCAAAGCCAATGAATCGGTCGCGGCCGGCCTGGCCGACGCCGAGCCCACCTGGCGCAAGCAGCTGGGCGCCGAGGCTGAGCTCGGGGACTTCTACGGCGCACCCGACTGGCGGCGGCTGTCGGAAAGCTGGATCGAACCCGATCTCGACGAGCCGGAGTTGGCATGGGAGCTTGCCGCCCGCCTGGTCGACTACATTTCAGCCATCGAACCCTTGCGTTCATAGCGCCGCGCCTTCCCCCGGAAGCCTCAAGAAGACCGAGTCACGATGCGACTGTTGGTAGTTGAAGATGAGACAACCATGGCCGAGTCGCTGCGGACCGGTTTGGAAGCCGAGGGCTTCGCCGTCGATGTGGCCGCCGACGGGGTCGAGGCTCTCTGGTATGCCGAAGAGGTGGACTACGACGCGATCGTCCTCGATCTAATGCTGCCCAAAGTCAACGGCTTTGTGGTCTGCCGTACTCTCCGTGAACGAGGCGACTGGACCCCGGTGCTTATGCTCACCGCCAAGGACGGGCATCTTGACGAGGCAGAAGGCCTCGATACCGGAGCGGACGACTACCTGTCGAAGCCGTTTTCGTTTGTGGTGCTGGTCGCTCGGTTGCGGGCGTTGCTTCGCCGTCGTAGTCAGACCGAACCCGTCGTTCTCGAATGGGGACCCCTGCGGCTGGATCCCCGGGCCAAGGCCGCAACAAGAGTCGAAGCCGGGAACACGGCGACGCTCGAGCTGACCTCCAAGGAGTTCGCCATCCTCGAGGTATTGGTAACCGAACAGGGCGAGGTGGTTTCCAAAGCCGAGATCATGGATCGGGTGTGGGATTTCAACTTCGAAGGCGACCCCAACATCGTCGAGGTCTACATCCGCTCGTTGCGTAAGAAGATCGACGTACCGTTCGACACCAAGATGATCGAAACTGTTCGTGGCGCCGGCTACCGACTCTCCGAAGGCGGAGGCGGAGCGTGATGGCATCGCAATTCCCGGCACGTTTGCTTGAGCATGGTCGCGGTGTGCGAGGTCGGTCGGCGGCCTTTTCCGCTCTCGCGGTTTTCGTCGTCTTGACGCTTGGTGCGCTGGCAATGCTGGCGTTGTTCCGGTCGCAATTGACCAGAAGCATCGACGACGCCTTACTCCAAACCGCCCGCACCAGGGCCGATCTCATCGATCAGGGGGCCGATCCAGCAACGCTGACCAATCCTGGTGTCGATACCTCCTTCATCTGGATCGGGACGGCCGACGGGCCCACCGTGGCCCTCGGCGGAAATTATCAACCGGCCGAAGTATTCGCCATCCCAGCTGACGGCACCGTGGATCAGGTTGACTTGCTGGTCAGCGAACGTCAGCCATCCTTTGACGACTCCTCCGAGGAAGGCGAGGACGGAGAACACGAGGAGCTCGAGCGCCAAACGATGCGACTGGCCGCGAGTTCCACGACGGTTGGGCTCACCGTTGTTTCGGCGGCGGAAACCGAATCAGTCGACGAAACCTTGGGGCGCTTGGCCGGGCTTTTCGCGTTTGCCGTTCCGACCATGACCTTGGTTGTGCTCGGGTTGTCGTGGCTGACCGTGGGCCGGGCCCTACGCCCCGTCGACGAGATCAGGAAAGAGGCGGCCATCATCGGCGGCGAGGGGCTTAGCCGCCGGGTGCCCGTGCCCGAAGCCAAAGACGAGATCCAGCGCCTGGCCCTGGACATGAACAACATGCTCGCTCGTCTTGAGGCCCACGACGAACGGTTGCGCCAATTCACCGCTGATGCTTCGCACGAGCTGAAGAGCCCGGTGGCCAATCTGCGGGTGCTGCTGGAGACGCAACGAGTCAGTGACCCGGCGTGGGGTGAACTTCGCCCCCGACTGGAAGGTGAGCTTGACCGGCTTCGAGCGCTGGTCGACAACCTGTTATACCTGGCCCGTCATGATGAACACCAACTGCATGGGGCGCCGGGCCCGGCGACGGGGTCGGTGGCGCTCGATGATTTGTTGTTCGCCGAGGCTGAGCTGCTGACCGCCACAACCGATCTACGGGTCGACGTTTCCGGCATTGGTCCGGTGATCGTCGACGGCTCGATAACCGACCTCCAACGAATGTTCCGCAATCTTTGCGACAACGCCGCCCGCCACGCCGCCACCACGGTCTCCCTCCGATGCTCCGAGGAGTCGGGGCGGGCGACTGTCGATGTGGCCGACGATGGCCCGGGAATAGCGCCCGCCGATCGAGAGCGAGTGTTCGAACGCTTCACCCGGCTCGACGATGCCAGAGCTCGTGACGCCGGAGGCACGGGCCTCGGGTTGGCGATCGTCAAGGCGGTGGCCGAAAACCACGGCGCCTCGGTAACAGTCGGGGCATCCGCAGGCGAAACCGGCACCCGCTTCACAGTCACATTTTCGACAAAGACCGGCTAGAAGAAGGTGCCGCAGAAGGGCAGAGGTTTATGCCCGAAGAGCTGGTCGGCCAGAGTCAGCACTGCTTCGGCGTCAGCAGTGTTCCCAAGTCGGGCCCGCCCCAACGCAACCTCTGTTCGCCACGAACCGGCGCCGAGATAGAGCGCCGAGATGGCGTCGATGTCGGCCACGATGTTCGGAGACTCGTCGGTTGGTGTCGCTTCCCCACCAGTAATCAACCACCGCCCGTTGTTCCGTTCGAACAGCGGGTCGACAACCTCGACCACGAAGTCTTTATTGATCGGTGTGTAGCTGCGAGCGCTCAGCGCTTTGTCCACATCGAGCAGCCGAAGCCATTGCTCATCCTTGACCCCGGTGATGGTGTAGGCCCTGCGGTCGGAAAGCGCCTCTCGCACCAGGTCGTCAACCGGCCGCTCACCGGAGGTCCATTTACGAACCAGATCGACGTTGAGTAGGTACTGCCACAACGCCAGCTCAACATCGTCGCTAACCGCCATCACATCTTTGATATCGCCGCTACCACTCTCCTCGAACACGTCGTTCCACTGCGCGTGATAGTAGGTGTAGCCGTCGGGTTCGCCATCAGCTCCGACGTGCACAACAACAAAGGCTCCCTTGCTCTGTTCGATGGCGTCACCGAAGTGATACCGCCGCCAGGTGTCGGTTCGGGTCATGGCACCCGGCCGACGGTGTACCGCCGCCAGATCGATCGCGGCTGTAGCCGGCTCGATCTCGTCGGGTTGGAGAACCCGAAACCGGCCGGGTGCAGCCCCGGCCACGGCTCCGGCGCGAGGCACGTCGATGGCGATGTCGGTGAAATCGCCGGCGATACCGAAGCCGTAGCGCCGATAGATCCCGGCTTCGCTGGCTCGCAGGCTGGTGAGTGGAAGGTCCTGCTCAACTGCATCGTCCATGACCATCTCCATCAGCGCTGTGCCTGCTCCGTACCGAGTGTGGGTCGGAAGTACACCGACTCGGGTGATGGCGGCCGTACCCAGCAACGCCCCACCGGGAACGTTGGTTTCCACTGCGTGATAGCCGGCGTGACCGACACAGGCGTCGCCGTCCCACGACGAGAACGAGATCATGTTCTCCCACGACGGCAGAGACTTGGCCCACCGTTCATCGGTTGGTGGAGCCATGAGATACGAGGCGGTGAGTTGTCCCGCCGCCGCTCGATACTCCTCCGGCTTGGTTCGGCGAGTCTCAATCTTGGGCCGGTCCGAAGCTCCGTTCGTGGTGTCGTTGGGCATAGGCAGAACTTAGTTGCCTCACCTCCATCAAGCATTCGATTTCGTCCACGTTCGCCGATGGGCCCCAAGGCGCCGATGGAATCTAGGCTTGCGGCATGACTCGTCTACCTCCGGTGACCGAAGCCGAATTGTCCGAGGAACAACGTGAAGTATGGAATTCCATCACTTCGACGAGAGGAGTCACGGCGGTGACAGGGCCCGACGGCGGACTGATCGGACCGTTCAACGCCATGGTCACCGCTCCGAAAATCGGGGTCCACCAGACTCGGTTGGGGGCCGAGCTGCGGTTTGGCACTTCGATTGAGCGACGGCTGACCGAAGTGGCGATCTGCACCGTGGGCGCGCACTGGAAATCCGAGTTTGAATTCTGGGCCCACGCCCGAATGGCCGTCGATCATGGAGTGTCGCCGAACGTCGTGGATGCTCTCGCCAACGGGCGGCCACCGGAATTCGATCAGACCGATGAGGCGACCGTACACATGGTGACCAAACAACTGTTGGAGTCGGGCCGGGTTGACGATGAGTCATACGCCGAGGCCGCGGAGCTCCTGGGCCCGATGGGCATGGTCGAGCTGGTTAGCCTCATCGGTTACTACTGCATGATCTCCCTGACACTCAACCTGTTCGAGATTCCCTTGCCCGAAGGCGAGACGGCGATCTGGGGGAAGCAATGAGCCATCAGTTCACCCGTAGCCCGGGCCAGTCGCAGCCGACTGCGGTCGACGGCGACGGCTGTTTTGTGATCGACGACGAGGGGCGGCGGTATCTCGACGGCTCGTCGGGTCCGGCGGTTTCAAGCCTCGGTCACAGCAACAATCGAGTGAAGGCCGCGGTCAAAGCCCAACTCGACGCCGTCGCGTTTCCCTACTCAGGCTTCTTCACCACCGAGGCGGCCGAGCAGCTTGCCACCCGTCTGGCCACCGCAGCACCTGGCGCGCTCGATCAGGTCTACTTCGTGTCCGGGGGTTCGGAGGCGGTTGAGTCGTCGATCAAGCTCGCTCGCCAGTACTTCATTGAACGGGGCCAGCCGGAACGGACCCGCCTCATCGCCCGCCGGCAGAGCTTCCACGGCAACACGCTCGGAGCACTCTCGGCCGGCGGCAACAGGGCCCGCAGGGAGTACTACCTCCCGATGTTGGTTGAGACCTCGCACATCTCACCGTGCTACGAGTACCGAGGGCGCACCGCTGCCGAATCGGCCCATGAATACGGGCACCGGGTGGCCGATGAACTGGAGGCCGAGATTCAGCGCCTCGGACCGGAGACCGTGATGGCGTTCCTGGCCGAACCGGTGGTTGGAGCCACGTTGGGCGCCGTCCCCGCGGTCGACGGTTACTTCCCACGGATCCGGGAGATCTGCGACCGCTACGGGATCCTGTTGATTCTCGACGAGGTGATGTGTGGCGTTGGTCGTACCGGCTACATGTTCGCTTGCGAACACGACGGCGTTGCCCCCGACATCATCTGCTTGGCCAAAGGTTTGGGTGCCGGGTACCAACCGATCGGGGCGATGGTCACGAGTGCCGAGATCCACCGGGCGGTGGTTGAAGGCAGCGGCGTGTTTCGCCACGGCCATACCTACCAGGCCCATCCGATGGGAGCTGCCGCCGCGCTGGCGGTTCTCGATGAGATCGAGGAAAACCAGTTGATTGACCAGGTGCGGGCCAGGGGCGAGCTGTTGGAAGCGGCGCTTCGGCAACGGCTGGGAGATCATCGGCACGTCGGCGACATCCGAGGACGCGGTTTGTTCTGGGGAGTTGAGTTTGTGCAGGACCGTGACAGCAAATCTCCGTTCTCGGCGTCCGCCCGTGTTGCCGACCGCCTTCGTTCAACGGCCCAGGAGAACGGCCTGCTGTGTTATCCCACTTCTGGCACCGCCGATGGGGTCGACGGCGACCACGTGATCTTGGCTCCACCGTTCATCATCAGCGAATCCGAGATCGACATGGCTGTCGACCTTCTGGCCCGCTCCGTCGATCAAACCTTGGCCGCCACCTAACCCGAAGGCGAACCCCATCGTCCCGAACTTTCGCGGTCCAACGCCCCCGGCCGGCTGACTTTGCGGCTTTTCGACCCATTGAGGGGTCGCCAAGCCGCGAATGCTCGGGGCCGGACTAGATCGGGCCTCTGAGCTACAGAGCGTCGAGAGCGGCGCTGAGTTCGCTCGGGGCGAAGATGCCCTCAAACGACGCGGTCACGGTGCCGGTCTCGTCAACCACAAACACCCACGGTTCGCTTGGCAGATTCCACTCGGTCATGGCTTCCACGGGGATGAGCACGCCGGTTTTCGCCTGTTCCAAGTCGAACGGCTCAACGTGGACGACGTCGATATCGTCGCGCCCGGCCGTGGCCTGCTTGACCCACTCAAGCGTTGGTCCGCACAAGGCGGTCTGGCAGAACGCCGGGGTGGCGAAGGCGACAACGGTTGGACGCCCGTTGCTCACTGCGGCATCGACACTTAGCCGGTAGAAGTCGAGGTTGGGCTCCTGGTCGGTGGTGAAGTCGTAGATGTTGCTGACGCCGTTGTAGGGATTGGTTACCGACAGCGGCGCAGCGCTTCCGGGATCTGGCACCGATGAGTCGGCAAACACCTCGACCACGGTGCCGCCGATATCGGTTCCGGCCGCTTCGATCCGCACCTCCCATGTGCCGACCGAGTCAAACACCGGGTTCGACAGATACAAGCCGAGCTCAACGTCATCGGCGGTAAGCCACATCGAATCGAGCCGCTGCTCACCCAGCTCGCTCACCGCTTGAAACGGCCGGACCACAACTTGCACCGGCTCGTCAGCACCGCCGAGATAGCCGATTCCAGATGGCTCCAATACCGCCGTCATCAGCCGCTGGGGGCCATTGGTGGTGAGGGTGCCGTGCGAATTGGCGACGACGATCGTGGCGGGTTCAAAACCCAGATCGGTGAGCGACGAGTCGGAAACTACAAGCTCTTCATCGTCGGTGACGGCGGGACCCTCGGTGGTGGACGAAACCGACTCAGTCGATTCATCGGCGATGTCTCCATCGCCGCCACTACAACCGACGAGGACCAACACGCCGGCGACGAGCCCGACCCAAAGCCTCGCTTTCGGGCTCATTACCAAGCGCCTGCCCTCCATGACCACCATCTCCGTCATCCTATGCGGCGGTCTGCTCGACGACGATGCTCGCCAACAGGAGCGTCACCGAAAGTCACCGATCGAGATTGTAGGAGTTCTGCGATAGCAACCTCGGCAACGGTTACGCGAGGTCGGGAGAAGCCGCTCCCACCACAAGAGCCACACCGTCAAACCGCTCAGGCCAACGCTGTTTGAGCGGCAGAACCACAGCCTGGTGGGCGGGAAAGGTGAGCGGCACCAGATGATTGTGGCTCACGCGCGGCCACGACCGGCGTCATGGCCTTGACCGTGTCTCTTCGGCTAGTCTCTGAGGCGCAACACACCAACCGAATACAGCAGCAGTCACAACAGCTGTCACAACAACACCGAGGGATTTGAGGAGACGTTATGCCACAGGAAGTACGAGGGGTTATTGCCAAAGCCAAGGGTGAACCGGTTTCGGTGGAAACCATCGTGATTCCCGACCCGGGTCCGGGTGAAGCCGTGGTCGAAATCAAGGCCTGCGGTGTCTGCCACACCGACCTCCATTACCGAGAAGGCGGCATCAACGACGACTTCCCCTTCCTGCTTGGCCACGAGGCGGCCGGCATCGTCGAGTCGGTCGGTCCCGACGTCACCGATGTTGCTCCCGGCGACTACGTGATTCTCAATTGGCGGGCCGTTTGTGGGCAGTGCCGTTCGTGCCTGAAGGGCAAGCCCCAGATCTGTTTCAACACCCACAACGCCACCCAGAAAATGACTCTCACCGACGGCACCGAGTTGTCACCTGCCCTCGGTATCGGGGCCTTCTGCGACAAGACGCTCGTCGCCGCCGGCCAGTGCACCAAGGTCAACCCTGAAGCCCGACCGGAAGCCGCAGGCCTCCTGGGCTGCGGCGTGATGGCCGGCATAGGCGCCGCCATCAACACCGGCGGTGTGTCCCGAGGCGACACGGTGGCGGTCTTCGGCTGCGGTGGTGTCGGTGACGCCGCCATTGAAGGCTCCCGCGTGGCCGGAGCCTCGAAGATCATCGCCGTCGACATCGACGACGCCAAGCTCGAACTGGCCAAGCAGTTCGGAGCCACGCATACCGTCAACTCGGCAAACGAAGACCCGGTGGAAGCCATCCGCGCCCTCACCGACGGCAACGGCGTCGACGTCGCCATCGAGGCCGTCGGTCTGCCCCAAACCTATGAGCAGGCCTTCTACGCCCGTGACCTGGCGGGCACCGTGGTACTGGTCGGTGTGCCCAACCCGGAGATGAAAGTGGAACTGCCCTTCATCGAAGTGTTCGGCCGGGGCGGCGCCCTCAAGTCGAGTTGGTACGGCGACTGCCTACCGAGCCGCGACTTCCCCATGCTGATCGACCTCTACCTCCAGGGCCGCCTGAACCTCGACGGGTTTGTTTCCGAAACGATCGGTATCGACGGTGTGGAGGAAGCGTTCCACAAGATGGAACGGGGCGAGGTGCTCCGGTCCGTCGTGGTGATGTGATCCACCGAATCGAAGAAAGCCTGATTCATTTGGGGCTGGGGGCCACTGCGGTTCCCCAGCCCCCGTTCACCGGTTCCATGGACTGGTACGTCGACTATGCCGAGCGCACCAACTCTGACGGGGTAGAAGGTCGGCTCGTCAGCATGTACACGTTCGAAGATCCATGGGACGTTTGGGAGATGCACCCCGAGGGCGACGAGGTGGTACTCGTGCTCGACGGCACAATGACCCTGCATCAGGAGCTCGACGGCGAACGAACCACGCTCACTCTCGAGGCCGGTGAGTACGCCGTCAACCCGCCGGGCGCCTGGCACACCGCCGATGTTGACGGCTCGGCCCGGGTACTGTTCATTACCGCCGGCATGGGCACACAGCACCGTCCCCGCTGACGCCGCATCGGTCCGATCAAGCAGCCAACCCACAACAAACAAATTAGGAAGACTGATAACCAGCTATGCGACTTGACCGAGTAATCACATCCGGCATCTTCAGCCTCGACGGTCAGGATTTCGACGTCGACAACAATGTCTGGATGGTGGGCGACGACCGTGAGGTCATCGTGATCGATGCCGCCCACAGCGCCGAGCAGATATTGGCCGGAGTTGGCGATCGTACGCTCAAGGCGATCGTGTCTACCCACGGTCACAACGATCACATCAACGCCGCTGTCGAGGTGGCAACGGCGGCTGGATGCCCAATCTACCTGCATCCCGAGGATTCGATGCTTTGGGACGTGGTCTATCCCGAGCACCGGTTCGACACCGAACTGTCGGATGGCGACACGCTCACCGTTGGCAACACCGAGATCAAGATCATTCACACTCCTGGCCACTCCCCCGGCGGTTGCTGTCTGTATGTGGCCTCCGAAGGAATAGTGTTCAGCGGCGACACGCTGTTCAACGGTGGCCCCGGTGCAACCGGTCGCTCGTTCAGCAGCTACGACCTGATTCTCGATTCGATCGAGGCCAAACTTTTCAGCCTCCCGACCGAAACCATTGTCCATACCGGCCACGGCGATTCGACGTCTATAGGAGCGGAGGCTCCCAGCTTGGCCGAATGGCGCTCAAAGCAGGAGTAGCCGCAACTCAGCTGAACCGGAAGGCGATTGCCCATGAGCTCCTACTTCACCCCCAAGACGTTCAAGTTCTTGAAAGACCTTGAAGCCAATAACTCGCGAGAGTGGTTCAAGGCCAACCAAGACCGCTACGAGGAGCACGTGCGGGAACCGGCGCTCGACTTCGTGTCGGACTTCTCGGGCACGTTGGAACAGATCTCGCCTCACTTCGTGGCCGACGCCCGCAAGGTGGGCGGATCGCTGTTTCGTATTCAACGAGACACCCGGTTCAGCCCGGACAAGACGCCCTACAAGATCAACACCGGCGTGCACTTTCGCCACGAACGGGCGAAGGACGCTCATGCCCCCGGTTTCTACCTGCATGTTGAGCCCGGGAACTGTTTCATGGGAGCCGGTTTGTGGCGCCCGGAGACCAAGGTTGCCTACGCCATCCGGGAACACATAGCTGCTGAACCCAAGGCATGGCGATCCGCCACTCGGTCGAAGAAGTTTGCCGACTCCTATGCCATCGAAGGCGACTCCCTACAGCGCCCACCGAAGGGTTTCGATGCCGATCATCCGTTAATCGAAGACCTGAAACGTAAAGACTTCATCGCTACCCAACGGCTCACCCAGAAGGCCGTGACCTCGGGATCGTTCATCGACGACTTCGCCGTCGAGTGTCGCAAGGCCGTTCCCTTTATGCGATTCCTGTGTGATGCCGTGGGTGTGAAGTTCTAGGTGCCACTAACCCGTCGGCGCTAATTCGAGGACACCCGAAGGATCTCATGCGATAGTGACGCATGGGACGCACCCAACACTCTGGTCACCCCGCCATCGAGACCATCAACCTCGCTCGATCGTTCACCGTCGGCCGTCGGGCCAAACAGCGAACAGTTGAGGCGGTAAAGGGGATCACCTTCGTGGTCGAGCCCGGCGAGCGGCTGGCGTTCATCGGGCCAAACGGAGCGGGCAAATCGACCTCGATCAAGATGTTGACCGGGATTCTGTTTCCCACCGGCGGCGAAGCCAAGGTGCTCGGGCTGACGCCGTGGGATCAGCGAACCGAGCTGGCCGCCCGTATCGGCACGGTATTCGGGCAGCGCTCGCAGCTCTGGACTGAACTACCGGCCCGAGCCACGTTCAAGATGCTGTTCGCCATCTACGGTCTCGACCCGGCTGCGCTCGATCGTCGTGTTGACCAGCTCGGCGAACAGCTCGACGCCACCGAACTGTTTGACCGTCCGATCCGCACGCTGTCACTCGGCCAGCGGATGCGTTGTGAACTCGCCGCCTGCCTACTCCACTCTCCCGATCTGTTGTTTCTCGACGAGCCCTCGATCGGGTTGGATCTGGTGGCCAAACAACAGTTCCGTCAGCTCCTGGTTGACCTGAACACCGAACTCGGATGCACCATCTTCCTCACCAGCCACGACGTCGCCGACATCGAACACGTGGCCGACCGAGCCATCGTGGTCAACCACGGTGCGATCATCTACGACGATTCCGTGGCCGCCATGCGCCAGACCCTTCTGCGGACCAAGAAGGTTGAGGTCCACTTCGCCGAGCCCGTCAATGAGGTTGACCTGCCGGGCGCAGCCAAGGTTCTGGAACAAACCGCGACGACCGTGACCCTCGAAGTGGACACCACTGTGCTCCCGATTCGTGACGTGCTGAATCGCGTGCTACGTCATGGCCGAGTAGCCGACCTGAACGTGGTTGACCCCCCGCTGGAACAGGTAATCGGCGAGATCTATCAGAGGCCCCATCATGTCGACGGTTGACGCCACCAGCACGGCGCCCAACGGCCGAGCTCCAGGGGAACCCCATGCCAGGCCATCGGTCTTGGCCACGATGCGGGCCACCTGGTCGACCCAGGTTCAGGCTTACCTTTCCGCGCCGTCGCAGCTGATGTTCATCACCATGGTCTATGTGTCAGTGGTAGCTGCGCTGTCCGGACTCTGGAAGGTTGCGGTGGAGGCAACCGGAGGTGAGATGGTGGGCTACGGCCCCCTGGCGATCGTCTGGTACATCACCGCTACCGAAGTGGCAATCATGGCGACACCACCTCGGGTCATCGAGGATGAGAGCAATCTGATACTCGACGGCTCGGTGGAGAGCGATCTGTTGCGCCCAATAGACGTGTTTGCGATTCACGTCGCCAACTGGATTGGACAGTCCAGCCCCCGCTTTGTGTCCTGTCTGTTCGCCGGGCTCCTATGGGGACTCTGGTTTGGTGGACGGCCCCCCAATGTCGGGCTGATCATCCTGGCCGGCTTGTCGCTTCTGCTGGCCATCGTCATCAACATCATCGCTCAGGTCACGGTGGCAGCGGCCACCTTTTGGGTGCGCGACACCAAGGGTCTCTGGTTCCTCTACCAGAAGCTCGTTTTTGTGCTTGGTGGAATGTTGCTGCCACTCGAGGTTTTGCCGGCAACGGTGGAGCACGTAGCCCGGTACTTGCCGTTCATGGCCATGGCCTACGTGCCGGGCCGACTGGCCGCCGGATTCTGGGACCCTGAACTGCTGGCGATCCAGCTGGCCTGGTTGGTCGTGCTGACAGGTGTGGGCCTGCTGCTGTATCGGCGCGGTCTCGACCGTCTTCGGAGGCAACCGTGATGTCGATCAGCTATATCGCCCGGACAGCGAGCGCAGTCGGCTCGACGTGGGCGGCCTCGATGGCCGAGACGTGGCAGAACCGGCGCGGCTTCTGGATTCAGATGGTGGCCATGGTGCTGAACGACGCGGTTTGGATCCTGTTTTGGCTGTTCTTCTTTCAGCGGTTCGAAAACGTCCGGGGCTGGGGTTTCGACGACATGATCGTGTTGTACTCGGTGCTGACCATCGCCGCCGGTTTTGTGCTGGGGCTGCTGGCCAACAGCCGTTTGATCGGCCGCATGGTGGCCGATGGTGAACTAGACGCCGCGCTCTCCCTGCCCATACCCACGCTGCTGTACCTGTTGGTGCGCCGGATCGACGCCACCTTCGTGGGTGACATGTTCTTCGGCATAGGCCTGTTTCTGATCCTCGGTAACCCGACACCCGCTCGGTTGGCGTTGTTACTCGGCTGCGTGATCGTGGCGGCGGCCATCGTCGTCGGGTTCCTCGTGATGGTCTCGTCGTCCGCCTTCTATCTCGGTCGAAACGAGATGGGCGACTTCGGATTTCACATGTTGGTGTTGTTTGCGTCGTACCCGATCGACCTCTTCAACACAGCGGCCCGGATGTTTCTCTATCTCGTGGTTCCCGCCGGGTTTGTTACCGGCGTGCCGGTGCGCCTGTTCGACAGCTTCGACTGGCGTTGGGCCGCAGGGACCATCGCCGTAGCCGTCTTTTTCGTATGGGCCGGCACGACGTCGTTCTACCGTGGGCTTCGTCGCTACGCCAGCGGTTCGGTCTGGACCACCGGCTAAACACAACAACGCTCAGACCCGCCGCGCAGGACTTTGGACCCTACTGCGCCAACCAGCAATTCCTTAGTCTCGGACATTAGAACTCAATGTCTTCAGATTGGTCCGATCAAGTTGGCAGCAGTGGGGGAATTCCAGCTAGCGAACCTGGCCGTTGTTGAGGCACCAACGGTTGTTGTCGCGCCGTACCACTTGGACTGCTCCCCCGCCTTGCCCGGACAACAGATTTTCTGACAACCGCAATCACAAGCAATGCGAGCAGCCATGACAACACCGACAACAAGACCCATCGACGAGGAGGAACCGAGGCTCCTCAACTTCGGGGAAGAACGCATCAAGGTGCTGCACTACACCTGGATTGCGTTCTTCATGACGTTTTACGTCTGGTTCAACCTGGCCCCGATGGCCACGACGATCACGGGGAACCTCGACTGGCTGACCAAGGAACACATCAAGGTTCTCCTGATCTGCAACGTCGCCCTGACCATCCCCGCTCGAATCGTCGTCGGAGCTCTTATCGACCGGTTCGGAGCCCGCATCGTCTTCAGCGGGTTGATGGTGATCATGGCGGTCCCGACCATCTGGTTCGCCTTCGCCGACAGTTTCACCCAGCTCATGATCTCCCGGTTGGCGCTCGGTTCCGTCGGCGCCGGCTTTGTTGTCGGCATCAAGATGGTCGCTCAATGGTTCCCGCCCCGATACGTCGGGCGGGCTGAGGGATTCTACGCTGGGTGGGGCAACTTCGGATCGGCGTTCGCTGCGATGACGCTGCCATGGTTCACCATCACCTTCCTTGGTGATTGGCTGGGTATGGGCGACGACGCCTGGCGCTGGGCGATGGCCATCAACGGCCTTGTACTAGGCGGCTACGGCATCCTCTACCTGTTCCTGGTACGGGATGTGCCCGATGGGCGGGAACTCATCCGGTCGAAGAAGGCCGAACCGATGCTGCTGTCCTCCTACAAGGACTTGGTGCAGTACTTGATCTGGTCGGTTCCGCTTGTCGGTGCTCTCGGGGTTCTGGCTTGGCGAATCAGCAACGCCACCATCGACGGCGAAGCCATCCTGTCGAAACGGAACCTCTACATCATCTACGCCGGACTCGCCCTTGTGTATGTGTTCCACGCCGGCAAAACCCTGCAGGTCAACCTGCCACGACTTCGCAACGGCGATGGCACCGACGACACATTCCACTTCGGAAGTGTTGCCGCCCTCAACTCGACTTATTTCGCCAACTTCGGCGCCGAACTTGCGGTGGTTTCGATGTTGCCGGCCTTCTACGAAACCGCTTTCTCAGGTCTCACCAATTCCAACGGGAGTCCGCTGGTGACGGCAACAGTCGCCGGTCTGGTCGCATCGTCGTTCGCCTTCGTCAACCTGGTGGCCAGGCCGCTGGGCGGCTATCTCTCCGACCGGCTGGCCAACCGCAAACGAACGATGTTGATCTACATCGCGGGCATCGTGGCCGGATTCCTATTGATGGCCTACATCACCAAGTGGGCTCCCGGAGTCGACGCTGATGGGCTTCGCAATATCACGCCTACGTTCGGTGGAGTCGGGTGGCTGGTGGTCGCGGTAGCCATCACGATCTTCGCTTCCGTGTTCGTGCAAGGAGCCGAGGGTGCAACATTCGCCATCATTCCCATGGTCAACAAACGTATGACCGGCCAGATCGCAGGCATGGCCGGAGCCTACGGAAACGTCGGAGCGGTGATCTACCTGGTGATCTTCTCGCTGGTCGACGCCCGCACGTTCTTCTTCATCCTCGCCGCCGGCGCCGCCGTTAGCTTCGCCATGACCTGGCTGCTTCTGGAAGAACCGGAGGGGGCGTTCTCGGCGAGCTTCGATGATGAACCGAACACCAACGAACGAGGCCCCGCCGTCAACCTCACCGACCAGGTAGCGGAGGAGATCCGATGAAAGCCGACATCTACGACTGGGACGTCGAGGACGAATCGTTCTGGGAGTCCACCGGTCACAAGATCGCCACCCGCAACCTTTGGATCTCGATCCCGAGCCTGCTCTGTGGCTTTGCGGTCTGGCTGTATTGGAGCATCGTCACCGTTCAGATGCTCAACCTGGGATTCCCGTTCACCCAGGCCGAGCTGTTCACGCTGTCGGCCATCGCCGGACTTACCGGCGCGAGCCTGCGCATACCCAGCAGCTTCTTTATCCGGATCGCCGGGGGGCGGAACACCCTGTTCTTCACCACAGCGCTTCTGATGATCCCGGCGGCTGGAACCGGTCTCGCGCTTCTCGACCAGGACACGCCACTCTGGGTCTTCCAGCTCCTGGCCTTCCTGTCGGGCCTCGGCGGCGGCAACTTCGCATCATCGATGTCGAACATCAGCTTCTTCTATCCCAAACGAATGCAGGGGTTGAGCCTCGGTCTCAACGCCGGGCTGGGCAACGCCGGTGTCACCACCATGCAGGTGTTGATCCCGTTTGTGATGACCAGGGCGTTCTTCGGCGGTGGATCGATGATCCTCGAAACCGAGTCGGGAACCCTGATCGGCAAGATCGCCGCCGGCACCGAAACCTGGATTCACAACGCCGGCTTTGTTTGGCTTGTGTTCCTGATCCCGCTGGCATTCGCCGGCTGGTTCGGGCTCAACAACATCCGGGCCGAACACGTCTCCCCTAACATCGGATCGCCGATCGCCTCGTTTGCCAAGATCTCGGCCATGTTGGCAATGGCCTTCATCGCTTCGGCCATCGGGCTGTTTTTCATCCTTCCCTCGCCGACTGGGCTGGGCGCACCATCGTGGGCCAAGTATCCGGTGATCGCCGGTGTGATCTACCTCACGGTGTTGCTGCTGAAGTGGCTGCCGGGTGAGATCAAGCCGATTCTCGAGCGCCAGTACCGGATCTTCTCCCACAAACACACGTGGATCATGAGCGTGATCTACACCATGACCTTCGGCAGTTTCATCGGCTACTCGGCCGGGTTTGCCTTGGCCATCAAAGTGGTGTTTGGCTTCAAACACATTGAGGTCGACGGGGTCATGACCCACGACACCGCCAACCCCGACGGCCCCTCGGCCCTCACGTTCGCCTGGATGGGCCCGTTTATCGGAGCGTTCATCCGCCCTCTCGGTGGTTGGATCTCCGACCGGGTCGGCGGAGCCCGGGTCACTCACTACGTGTCGATCGTGATGACGGCCAGCGCTCTCGGCGTGGCCTACTTCCTCCGTGAGGCCTACCGGTCGGAAACTCCGCAGGACTTCTTCCTCCCGTTCTTCTTGATTTTCCTGCTGCTGTTCGCGGCTTCGGGGATCGGTAACGGCTCCACGTTCCGCACCATCGCCATGGTCTTCGACCAGGAACAGGCAGGCCCGGTGTTGGGCTGGACGTCGGCGGTCGCCGCCTATGGCGCCTTCGTGGTTCCCCAGGTGTTCGGCGAGCAAATCACGGGGGGCACACCCGAGCTCGCCCTCTTCGGATTCGCCGTCTTCTATCTCATCTGCCTGGCCCTGAACTGGTGGTTCTACCTCGGACCACGAAGGGAGTTCGACAACCCATGACCCGAGAATCAGGCAACGCCAAGCTGTTCCTGTTTGCCTTCCCGCTGGCCGCGCTCTTCCTGGGCATCGTGGCTGGTGGAGCCGCCCCCGGCCCGGCCGAGGCGGCTACAGGAGTGGCGGCCCTCCAGGCCCAAGAAGACGGTGCCGCCGTCTACAACCAGTTTTGCTCGGCCTGTCATCAGCCCGGCGGCGTCGGCATAGAGGGCAGCTTCCCGCCACTGGCCGGCAACCCCAATGCCACCGATCCGGACTACGTTGCGGAGATTATCGCCAACGGGTTGAGCGGTGCCATCGAAGTCGACGGAGTCACCTACGACGCGGTGATGACTCCGATCAACTTGAGTGACGGTGAACGGGCGGCCGTCATCGAGTACGTCGTCGGTTTGGCCTCGACCACGCCGGCGGTCGAAGAGGCCTCGCCGACGCCGGATCCCGAACCTGTCGTCGGCGACGCCTCTCGGGGCCGCAGTCTGTTCATCGGCGCCACCAGATTCGAGAACGACGGAGGAGCGTGCGCCTCATGTCACCAAGCCGGCGACGTCGGCCACTTGGGTGGGGCCAGTCTTGGTCCCGACCTCGACAACAGCTTCACCAACTTCGGCGGCGAGGCCGGTCTGGGGGCGTGGTTGTCGGCCCCGGTATCGCCGACAATGCAGCCGATCTTCAACGACAAGCCGTTGTCCGGCCCGGAAATCGCCGACCTCGTGGCCTTCCTGGAGACGGCTCCGAACCGTGAACGTCCCAATGCCTACGGCGACGCCCTGCTACTCGGAGGCCTGGCCGGACTGGCAGTACTGCTGGGCGGCATGGCTCTCGCCAGACGAACAATGAACCCCAGCTACAACCAGCGGCTAAGGAGCAAGCGATGACCAACAACTGGATCGAGGAACGGGTCGCTCCGGCCGAACGGAAGTGGGAGGAGTTCTACCGCAACCGGTTCCAGCACGACAAGCGAGTGCGGTCGACCCACGGCGTCAATTGCACCGGCAGCTGTTCGTGGGAGGTGTTTGTCAAGAACGGCATCGTCACCTGGGAGTTGCAGGCCACCGACTATCCGCAGCTGGAGGAAGGCCTGCCCCCGTATGAACCTCGGGGCTGCCAGCGCGGCATCTCCTACTCGTGGTACCTGTACTCCCCTATCCGAATCAAGTACCCGTACGTACGCGGCACCTTGATCGACATGTACCGTCAGGCCAAGCGAGAGCTGCTCGACGATCCGGTCAACGCCTGGGCCGCCATCCAAGACAACCCGGAATGGCGTAAGCGATATCAGGAGGCCAGAGGTAAGGGCGGATTCAGGCGCATCTCATGGGATGAGGCTTTGGAGATCGCCGCCGCCTCCACCATTCACACCATCAAGACCCACGGCCCCGACCGGGTCGCCGGCTTCTCGCCCATTCCGGCCATGTCACAGATCAGCTACGCCGCCGGCAGTCGATTCATGGCGCTCATCGGCGGCGTGATCATGAGTTTCTACGACTGGTACTGCGACCTGCCACCGGCATCGCCCGAGACGTGGGGTGAGCAGACCGACGTTCACGAGTCGGCCGATTGGTACAACGCCCGGTTTGTGGCCGTTATGGGCGCCAATCTCAACATGACCCGAACCCCCGACACCCACTTCATTTCCGAAGTGCGGCACGCCGGGGCCAAACTGGCGGTGTTCAGCCCCGACTTCTCCCAGGTGGCGAAGTACGCCGACTGGTGGATTCCCTCCAATGCCGGGCAGGACACAGCGTTCTGGCTGGCGGTCAACCATGTCTTGCTGACCGAGTTCTACCACAACCGCCAGGTCCCATACTTCGAGAACTACGCCCGCCAGTACACCGACCTCCCTTTCCTGGTGGAGATCGTCGACGGCAAACCCCGGCAGTACCTCCGGGCCAACCGGCTGGGTCGCTACGCCGACGTGGAAACCGGCGACTGGAAACTCCTGGTTTGGGACGACGATCACGACGCCCCCCGCATGCCCAACGGCAGCATCGGCGACCGCTGGGCCAACGAGAACAAGGGCCAGTGGAATCTCAAGATGGAGGACTCGGTCACCGGTGAGGCGATCTCACCCCGACTGACCTTGTTCGACGAGACGGCCAGCACTACCTACGAGGTGGCCGACCTTGAGCTTGAGTACTTCGGCGGCACGGGCGACGACGGGGGCACATTCGTGCGTTCGGTACCGGTGCGGACCATCCAAACCGCTGACGGGCCCGTCACCGTCACCACCGTCTTCGACCTGATGAATGCCCAGTTCGGCGTCAATCGCGGGCTTCGAGGCTACGCCGCCGCGAGTTACGACGACGAGCTCCCCTACACTCCGGCGTGGCAGGAACGCTACACCGGCATCCACCGGGACACGGTGATCAAGTTCGCCCGCGAGTGGGGCCGCAACGGCGAACTGACCAAGGGAAAGAACCTGATCATCATCGGAGCGGGCGCCAACCACTGGTACCACAACAACCTGTTGTACCGCTCCGGCATCGTCGCCCTGATGCTCACCGGTTCGGTTGGTGTCAACGGTGGCGGGCTTGGCCACTACGTCGGTCAGGAGAAGCTGGTCAATCAGGCTTCGTGGGGTGCCATTGCCTTCGGGCTTGACTGGGGCATGGCGCCACGCCATCAGAACACCCCGTCGTTCCACTACGTGCATTCCGATCAGTGGCGCTACGAGAGGGGCTACCGAGATTACGACTCACTCCCGGAGGAACATCCGGGAGGGCACGATCACACTATCGATCATCAAGCCCGGGCGGTTCGCCAAGGGTGGCTGCCGTTCTTCCCTCAGTTCAAGCAGAACCCGATCGATGTGGTGAGAGAGGCTCGACGTAAGGGTGCGGGCACCGACGACGAAGTCAAGCAACACATCGTCGATGGCCTCACGTCGGGCAACATCGATTTCGCCATCGATGATCCCGACGCACCCGAATCGTGGCCTCGCACCTGGTTCATCTGGCGAGGCAACGCCATCGGCACCTCGGCCAAGGGCCACGAGTTCTTCATGCGCCACTACCTCGGCACCGATTCAACCGCCATCGCCTCCGAGCCCGACGATCACGGTGTGGCCGAGGTCGAAGTGAGGCCCGACGCCCCCATCGGGAAGATGGATCTCGTGGTCGATCTCAACTTCCGGATGGACACCTCGGCCCTGTATTCCGACCTCGTGCTTCCGGCGGCCACCTGGTACGAGAAGGACGATCTGAACACCACCGACATGCACTCGTTCATCAACCCAATGCAGGCTGCGGTCGCTCCGGCCTGGGAGTCCAAGTCGGATTGGAACATCTTCAAGGATCTGGCAGCCAAGGTCTCGGAGCTGGCCGCCGGCCACCTGCCCGGCACGGTCGAAGACGTGGTGATGCAGCCGCTGGCCCACGACTCGCCCGACGAACTTGCTCAGACCAAGCCCGGGGACTGGCGGGCCGGCGAAGTACCGGCGATCCCGGGCAAGACCATGCCGAAGTTCCAGATCGTGAAACGCAACTACGCCCAGCTCTACGAGCAGATGACGTCGCTGGGCCTCGGCGTTCGCAACAACGGTGTTGGCGCTCACGGCCTGCGGGTTCAGGTGGAGGAGTTCTACGACGAGCTGGCCCGCAAACAGCCCGATCCTCGTTCCAGCAACGGTGACGGGCCGCTACGACCGTCGTTGCGTCGGGACCGTGAGGTCTGTGAGGCCATCCTGGCTCTCGACCCGGCGTCCAACGGCGAGTTGGCCCATCGAGCCTTCCTCGCCGAGGAGGCCAAGACCGGTCTGAGCCTCACCCACATCGGGGCCGGGCAGCGGGATGTGCGCATCAACTTCGATCAGCTGATTTCCCAGCCGCGGCGTATTCTCACCACGCCGACTTGGAGCGGGTTGGTGGGCAAGGGACGGGCCTACAGCCCCTACACCCTCAACGTCGAACACAAGGTTCCGTGGCGCACGCTTACCGGCCGTCAGCACTTCTACCTCGACCACGAGCGGTACATCGAGTGGGGCGAGCACCTGCCGACCTACAAACCCCGGCCCGACCACTTCATGCTGTCGGAGACCGAACAGTCGATGAGGGAAGGCCAGGACGGCCAGATGTTGAACTACATCACGCCTCACGGCAAATGGTCGATTCACTCCACCTACTCGGAGAACGAGCGCATGATGACGCTCTCGAGGGGCGGCTATCCAGTCTGGCTGAACAACAAGGACGCGGCCAGGCTGGGCATAGCCGACAACGACTGGGTCGAGGTTTACAACGACAACGGCGTGTTCGTTCAGCGTTGCACCACGTCGTCACGTATCCCGAGCGGCACGGTGTTCGTGTATCACGCCACCGAACGCACAGTCGGCATCCCGATTTCACCGAGACGGAAGAAGCGGGCCGGCATGAACAACTCCCTCACCCGAGCTCGACTGAAGCCGGTATTGATGAGCGGGGGTTACGCCCAGTTCACCTACGCCTTCAACTATTGGGGCCCCACGGGGGTCAACCGTGACACGTTCGTCTACGTCCGCCGGATCGACCGGCCCGAATACTGAGAAGGGGGTTTGGAGTCATGAGAGTACGAGCCGGAGCGCCGGAGCCGCTCCTTCCCGAGTTTCGCCGTCCGGCGAAACGTCTTCCGCTGCAACGCCTCGTATGGGACAAGGAGCAGTCATGAGAGTACGGGCACAAATGTCGATGCTGTTTCACCTCGACAAATGCATCGGTTGTCATACCTGTTCGGTGGCCTGCAAGAACCTGTGGACCGATCGTGAAGGCGCCGAGTACATGTGGTGGAACAACGTCGAGACCCGCCCGGGTACCGGTTACCCCACCGGCTGGGAGGATCAGACCCACTACAAGGGCGGCTGGTATCGAGACGACTCCGGTCGGCTGAAGCTGAAGCTCCAGTCCAAGGCCGGCGGTCTGGGCAAGTTGTTCTTCAACCCGGCCTTGCCGGTGCTTGATGATTACTACGACCCCTTCACCTTCAAATACGGCGACCTCATCACCGGCCCCCAGCAGGATCAGCAACCAACCGCAGTGCCGATCTCAAAGATCACCGGGGCCGAGATGGACATCTCAACCGGGCCCAACTGGGACGACGATCTCGGCGGGTCCGACGTCTATGCTGCGAACGATCCTTCGATGGTAGGCGTCGACGAAGCGGTCCGAGCCCAGCTGGAGGAAATCGAGCGGGTGGTCTTCAACTATCTGCCGCGAATCTGCAACCACTGCCTCAACCCATCGTGCGCCGGGGCCTGCCCCAGCGGAGCCATCTACAAACGAGCCGAAGACGGTGTGGTGCTCGTCAACGAAGACAAGTGCCGCGGCTGGCGAATGTGTGTGGCCGGCTGCCCCTACAAGAAGGTCTATTACAACTGGAGCACCGGCAAGTCGGAGAAGTGCATCCTGTGTTTCCCTCGGATGGAAACCGGACAGGCTCCGGCCTGCGCCCACTCCTGCGTCGGCCGGATCCGCTACATGGGTGTGCTCCTCTACGACGCCGACCGAATCGACGCCATCAACTCCCTTCCCGATGATGAGCTGCTCGACGGCCAGTTGGATCTGATCCTCGATCCTCATGACCCCCGAGTGATCACTGCCGCTCAGGCATCAGGCATCGACGCCGGGTGGATCGAGGCGGCCCAGGACTCCCCGGTCTACCGGTTCGTCAAAGAGTGGGGCATGGCGCTACCGCTTCATCCCGAATACCGCACGTCAGCCATGATGTTCTACGTGCCGCCGCTGTCGCCCGTGATCTCGCATTTGGAGCGCAATCTGTCTCGCCTCGAGATACCCGACGAGCGGGTCGACTTCGAGCTGTTCGACCAGCTCGACAACGCCAGAATGCCGATCAAGTATCTGGCCAACCTGTTCTCGATTGGCGACGAGGAGCCGATCCGGCGCATCCTGCGGACGATGCTGGCCGTACGGGCGTTCAAGCGACGTCAGAGCGTGGACGGCCACGTCGATGACGGCACCAAAGACATGCTGGCCGCCGTCGGCGTGACCGAGAGCCGGGCCGAAGACATCTACAAACTGACCACGGTTCCGAAGCTGGAAGAACGGTTTGTGCTGCCGCCCTACCGGCGGGAGATGGCCATCGAGGAGCTCAACGATCCGCTCTCCTACAAGGGAGCCAGCGGATTTGGTTACCTGCAAGAACCACAGAGGGGGGCATGATGCGTCCCGGCGAGGTAGTGGCACTCGGATTTCGCTACCCGCAGCCCGGGCAGCTGGAGGTGCTGCGAGAGGCTGTCAACGGCCACTTGACCGGCGCCGCCCAGCGACACATGCGACGATTCGTCGATGCCATCGCCAAGCTGAGCCTGGCCGAGTGGGAGGAGCTTCACACTCGCACAGTCGACCTCTCACCGCTGTTTGTGCCCTATGTCGGCCACCTCACTTGGGGCGAGAACTACCGCCGAGGTGAGTTCATGGCCGACCTCAAACGAGAGATGGAGGTCAACGGAATTGACCTCAACGGAGAGCTACCAGATCACATCGAACCGATCCTGCGGTACTTGGCCGCCTGCCCGGCCCCGATGACCGATCTCACCGAGATTCTTGAAGGTGCAGTGGACCAGATGCGTCAAGCCGTTCGCACCGAAGAGCCCAAGAACCCGTACCAACACCTGATCCGGGCCACCCAATCGGTGGTCAACAGCGAAACTCCGGTTTCGATTGGAGGCCGATCATGAGCATTGAAACCCTTCTCTTTGCGGTGTTCCCCTACGTGGCCGTTGCCATGCTCATCGTGGTCACAGCTCTGCGATGGCGGCGGCATCCCTTTTCGGTGTCGTCGCTGTCATCACAACTGCTGGAGAACCGTCGCCTCTACTGGGGTTCGATCTCGTTCCATTGGGGGCTGTCGTTGATCCTGATCGGACACCTGGCGGCTCTCATCATTCCTCGTGGCTTTGAGCTGTGGAACGGGGCGCCGCTCCGCCTCTACCTATTGGAAGCCACCGGATTGGCTCTGGGGCTGTGGGCTGCCTTCGGTCTTCTGGTTCTCATCAGCCGGCGCATTCAAAACCCGCGAGTCCGATCGGTCACCAGCAAGATGGACATCGCCATCCTGGCCGTGCTCGGAGTTCAGATCGCCACCGGATTGTGGACTGCGATCGGCTACCGCTGGGGATCGTTCTGGGGAACCTCGGTGCTCGTTCCCTACATGCGGTCGGTCCTAACCTTCTCGCCCGATGCCAGCTACGTGGAACCGCTGCCGCTGGTACTGCAACTTCACGTGTTGGCCTTCTGGGTGTTCGTAGCCCTTTTCGCCTTCAGCCGGATGGTCCACATCGTCACGCTGCCGCTAGGCTACCTCTTCCGCCCGTGGCAGCGTGTGGTTCGAAACAGCGACATGCCTGCCGTTTCGCACACCACGCCCGAGCGGGTTCTGGAGAAGATGAGGTAGCACTCAGGGCGACGACTTGGAGGGCGCATGAAGCTCGAAATCACCCGTAGTTCGGATCTGGCGGTAAGAGCGCTTTGTGCGCTGGCTTCGAGTGATGATCGAGTGAAAGGTGTCGATCTGGCCGAACGCATCGACACCACTGTCGGTTTCCTACCTCAGGTGCTGGCTCCGCTGGTTCGGAAGCGATGGATCTCATCAAACCCAGGCCCCACCGGCGGGTATTTCTTGAACGTCGGATTGGATGACGTTTCCCTCCTCGACGTCATCGAAGCGGTCGAAGGACCATCGGAGGAAGACATCTGCGTGCTCGACGGCGGCGTTTGTGAGGACAGCGACCGGTGTGTCATCCACGAAGCGTGGATTCGAGCTCGCGATCAGCTCATGAGCGAGCTGGCGGCCACCCCGATCAGCGTCACAAATCCTCGCGGCGACTGCTAGCCGTCCGCCGGTCCGGTCGAGATCGAAGTGCCCGCTACGATGGCCGGCATCAACCGCTTTGTCATCTTGCTTCGGGGAATCAACGTCGGTGGCCACAACCGCGTGCCGATGGCCGAGCTTCGTGATGCCCTGGGCAGTGCTGGATTTGCGGATGTGAAGACCTTCATCCAGTCGGGCAACGTAGTGGCCGACGTCGGTGAGCGAGACGAAGCCAAGGTCGTGGCCGATGCTGGAGCCGTGATCGAGGAGCACTTCGGGTTGACGATCCCGATCGTGGCCCGAGCCGCCGGCGACTGGCAATCGATCCTCGACGCCAACCCGTTCCTCGACGGCGTGGATCAGCCAAAGCTGTTGCACGTTTCGCTATGTGATGTGGTTCCTAGCCGAGACGCGATGGCTGCGATGGACCACACCGTATTCGCTCCCGACCAGTTGATAGCCAAAGGCCGCCACCTCTATCTGTGGTACCCGAACGGCTCGGCCCGGTCGAAGCTCACCGGGGCACTGTTGGAACGCAAACTGGGTGTCACAACGACCGCTAGAAACTGGTCAACCATGGCGAAGCTCGCCGACCTGATCGCCTAGGAGACCGCAATAGACTGACGGCCGTGGATGCTCTTGGTATAGGCAGCGGTGAAGACGCCGAAGTCTTCTGGACCGTGGTTGTGGCCGTCGCCATGGCCGTTGGGCTGATGGGTATCGTCGTGCCGGTGCTCCCTGGGCTACTGCTCATATGGGGCGCCGCCATCGTCTACGGGGTGGCAGTTGGTTTCAGCACCGTCGGCTGGGTGGTTGTCGGCATTCTGACCGTCTTGGCCGTGGCGAGCGTGATCAAGAGCTTCGTCATCCCGCGTCGTGCCGCGGCTGAATCGGGAGCTTCGGCCTGGGCTCAACTCGGAGCCGTTGTGGGCGGAGTAGTCGGCTTCTTCCTCATCCCGGTGATCGGGCTTTTTATCGGCGCACTTGCAGGTTTGCTGGCAGTCGAGATGCTACTCAAAGGCAACTGGGACGATGCCTGGAAGGCCACTGTCGCCACGGGCAAGGGGTTCGGCATCAGCGCCGTCATCGACTTCGGTTTGGGCATGGTGATGATCGCCTGTTGGTCGGTCTGGGCCGCGACGGTGATCTTTTAGTCAGTGACTCTCTAGTCGACCGCCGCGCTGCGCGACGGTGCGTCGAATCGAGCTCGGAAGTTAAACGCCTCCGGGGTTGGGCCGTGTTCACCCAGGTGGCGGAGCTTCGAAATCGCCTCCTCCACCGTGGGAATTGAGCCGGCCGGAACCCACCACATCACGGTGACCGGTAGGCCGTCGATCGGCTGAAACCATTCCCGGCGTCGACGCATGAAGTCGATGTGTTCCGTCTTGTACACATAGTTATGAAACGACTGATAGTCGGCCCACATCGACATATTCAACAGAATGTCGGGCTCGTCAAACGCATGAATGTCGGTGGCGTTGCCCTCTTCGGTCTGTAGTCGCCACACAAAACCCGGAGCCTTGTCGGCGATGCCGTTGATGTGATCAAGGCTGTCCATGAACTCCCGCATCACCGCCTCGGGCGACTCGTCATCCGTTGGTCCCAAGGCCCGGGCCACGTTGAGCTGCGCGAGGTGATAGGAGCCGGTGGTCGAGGAGTCTTGAGCCATGGCTTCAGTATTGGCCCAACTCGGCCGTCGAGCAACGGCGGTCGTATGCTGTTGCCATGGTTCAGCCCGACCTCTACCGATTCGACACGCTCTCGCTCCACGCCGGCCAAGCTCCGGACCCGGTCACCGGAGCCCGAGCGGTGCCCATCTACTTCTCGACGTCCTACACCTTTGACGATGCCGACCAGGCCGCCGCTCTGTTCAACATGGAGGTGCCCGGCCACATCTATAGCCGGATCTCGAATCCGACCGTGGCGGTGCTGGAAGAACGGCTCGCAGCACTGGAAGGCGGGGTCGGCGCAGTGTGTACGGCGAGCGGTCAAGCCGCTCTGCATCTGGCGGTGGCCACCTTGTGTAGCGCCGGCGATCACATCGTCGCCTCCAAGAACATCTACGGCGGGTCGCACAACATGTTCAACCTGACCCTCCCCCGCTTCGGCATCACCACCACGTTTGTCGATCCCCGCAACCCAGAGGAGTTTGAGGCCGCGATCACCGAGAACACCAAGTTCGTGATGGCCGAGACGCTGGGCAACCCCCGCCTTGAGGTGCTCGACATCGAGAAGGTGGCCGAGGTGGCCCACCGCAACGGGCTGCCGCTGATGGTCGACTCCACGTTCTCCACTCCCTATCTAATCCGGCCGATCGAACACGGGGCCGACATCGTGATGCACTCGGCCACCAAATTCCTCGGCGGGCACGGCGTGGCCCTCGGCGGGGTGCTGGTCGACGGAGGTCGGTTCGATTGGGCCGCCGCCGGCAACCACCCCACGCTCACCGAACCCTACGCCGGCTATCACGGGCTGTGTTTCGCCGACGAGTACGGATCCGGGGCGTTCATCGCCCGGGCTCGGGCCGAGGGCTTACGGGATTTCGGGGCGGCGATGAGTCCGATGAACGCCTTCCAAATCCTTCAGGGAGTTGAGACCCTTCCGGTGCGAATGGCCCGCCACGTGGCCAACGCCGAGACCATCGCCGAGATGTTGTCGAACCACGAAGCGGTTTCCTGGGTCCGACACCCGTCGGTTGCCGACCACCCTGATCACGACCTGGCCAACAAGCTTTACCCCAGAGGCAGCGGTGCGATCATGAGCTTCGGCATCGCCGGGGGGCGTGAGGCCGGTCGGGCGTTTATCGAATCGGTTGAGCTGGCCTCCCATTTGGCCAACATCGGTGATGCCAAGACGCTGGTGATTCACCCGGCCAGCACCACCCACCAACAGATGAGCGCGGCCGACCTCGATGCCGCCGGTGTCGGCGAAGACCTGATCCGCCTCTCGGTCGGCCTGGAGGATCCCGACGACTTGATCGCAGATATCGGTCGTGCCCTGAAGATCTCGCAGAAGGTTGCTGGAGGCCGATCATGATCGTCGACGTCAATGGACAAAATATGTTTGCCGCCACTGGTGGCCTCGATGCCGATATCGACCTCGGGCGACAGCCGTCGATGGTTTTGATTCACGGTGCGGGAATGGATGCCTCGGTCTGGCAGTTGCAAACCCGCTACTTGGCCCATCAAGCCAAAGCGGCAGGTCTTGGCCCGGTGCTGGCGGTTGACCTACCCGGGCATGGGCGTTCCGACGGTCCGGCACTCGATTCGATAAAGGCGATGGCCGATCGGGTCGCCGAGTTCCTGAGCCGGTTCGGATCTGACGATGGTGATCGCAAGCCGATCGCGGTCGGTCACTCGATGGGTACATTCGTGGCGCTGCAACTGGCAGCAAGCCATCCCGAAACCGTCGACTCGGTGGTGTTGGTGGCGACTGCCGCGGCCATGCCGGTAAACCCAACGCTAATGACGGCGGCCACCGACGATCTCCCACTGGCGGCCGCCTTGATGTCGGGTTGGGCTCACGGGTCCTCGGCAAAGACCGCTCCTCACCCCAGCCCCGGCATGGCAATGACCGCCGGGGCCCGAGCCTTGATCGAACGCTCCGCCGCCCAAGTCCTCGCCGTCGATCTGGCGGCCTGTGCCGCCTACGATCCGCTGGCCGCCGCTCCCCAATTGACCGTCCCGGTAACCGTGATATCCGGGCGGGCCGACAAGATGACCCCGGCCCGGGCGGCCCGCCCGCTGCTCGACGCCATCAAGCCGGAGCTCATCGCCGGCGAGATCACCCTCGATTGCGGCCATATGACGATGAGCGAGGCGGCAGGGCCGCTTCGCACGATCCTGGCCAAGTTGCTTACCTCCTCACCGATGACAATTTAGAAGAATCTGGGAACCTTTTAGGGGTTCAGCGCACCTGAGAGATGTGAGAGTGGTGAAGACGAGGGACGTCACCAGCGACACGTCGCGGCGAACCCGTCGCAGGAGTCGGCTGTCGAGAGAGTCAGACGACCAGCTCGTGACGAGGTTCAAGGCCGGCAACGAGCTGGCATTCGAGTGCCTGACTCAGCGCCACGCCGAGATGTTGATCGCTCTATGCCGGAGCCTTTGCCGTCAACAAGCTGACGCTGAAGATGCTTATCAGGAGACGCTGAAGGCGGCCTGGACCGCATTGGGCACGTACGAAGGACGCTCTGGCGCTCGTGTATCCACCTGGTTGTACAGAGTGTGCATAAACGCCACGAGCGCGATGTATCGGCGTCGCGTGGCGGAGCCTGTATCCCCCGAGAGCTTCGCAGTGCCAACCGCCGAGGTCGACGTCATGAGGACAGTCACCGACGCAGAAGTGGCACGTCAAGCGCTGAACCAGTTGCCTGATGATTTTCGCACTGCTCTGGTACTTGCCGATGTCCTTGATCTGCCTTATCGCGAAATAGCGACGCTGCAGTTTGTTTCCGAGGCAACGGTAAAAACCCGGGTGTTTCGCGCCCGCCAAGCCATGAAGCAGCTCCTAGGAGACGAACGGTGATGCGATTGAAACGCACGCAGGATGGCCGCCTCGACATGAGCCAATTTGCCGATCGTGATGTCGATCAAGCCTTCAGGGAAGATCTCAGCGAACGCCTTCGGAACCTGGCGTTCCCGGCCGATCTGCACGATACGAATCGAGGCTCGAATGGAAGAGACTCGACGGACCGGGGCCAGTGGCGGATGGCCGCCGTTGCGGTCGTCGCAATACTTGTGACGGGGGCCCTGGCCATCTGGCAGTCGGTGAGCGACAGACAACGAACGGTTGCAGATCGACCGCCGGTGACGGAGGACACAACGATTGTCGACGATGTGGATTACGAACCTGTCGAAATCCTTGAGGTCAAGAGTTCATCAGGTCCGGTGGAAATCAGTGTGGTTGCGACCGTTGAAGCTCCAACCGATTGGAGCGCTCAAGGTCGCACGATGTGGGCAGACCTGGTCAGCGACTCAACCAACGAGTCGGGGACCCCACATGCGTTAATCCAGATCTTTCTTGAGCGCAGGTATCTTGCTCCCGAGGAGCTTCGCGCACTCGCAATCGATTACAGCTCAATTTATAGTCCGTGCCCACCGGCCGGTGTCGAGACTCCACCGCTTTCGAGGCCCAAATCGACAACTGGATCCACCGCCCCGGTCTTTGACACCAAGCCATGGATCGACAATGCGGTCGCGCTGACCCTTTCCGGTTGTGAAGAGTCAGAGGGCCGAATTGTTCAAACAGTGTATGCATCAGATCGAAACGCCGACATGACGATCGAGATGGTCATCTACACGCTGCCTGAAGCCGACGAGGATGAAGTTCGGCGAATCATCAGGTCGTTCGAGCTGGTGATGCCCGCTGGGTAACGACCGCTTCGGCCGCTCTGGCATTGGCGTTCACCAGCAAATAGACCCCGGCGACCACCAAAGCGCCCCCGAGCAGTTCGACAATGCCGAGCCGTTCCGACCGGATCAGCCACCCGAACAGCACACCGAAGACAGGAATCAGGTAGGCCGACGCTGCGGCCTGGGTTGGCGTGGCCCGACGGACCACAGTGGCCAGCAGCGAGAACGTCACGGCGTTGGCCGGAATGGCCGAATACAGCAGTGGAATCAGGAGGCCGAGCGACCAATCGGTCTGCTCGATTCCTTCCACGACCAAGGCGAACGGCACCAGAACCAGGGCCGACATGATGAGCTGGACCCCCACCAGCATGATGGGACTGACCCGGCTGAAGTCCTTCCACTTCATGTAGACGGTGCCGAACGCCCAGGCAATGGCTGAAACCACCAAGGACCCGATGCCGATGGCAGCGGCTTCACCCTCAAGCGACGGCGAGGCCAGCACCACGGTTCCGGCAAAGCCGATGAGCAGCCCGATCCGACCGCGAGCCGACACCGCGGTGCCTAACAGCAGCAACGACAGCACGGCGGTGAACAACGGCATCGTGCTCGACACCAGCGACGCCACTCCGGCGGGCACACGGTTGACACCGAACACCAGCAGGCCGCTCGACACCGTGGTGATGCTGAACGACACCACGAAGATCCGGGCCAAATCGTCTCGTCGGGTGGGAAGGCGTTCACCCCGGAGCAGAGCGAAGGCCAGCAGGGCCGAACCTCCCACCACCGTGCGCATGCCGGCCAGCAGGAACGGAGTTGTGTGATCAAGGCCGAACTTCAGCGACGTGAAGTTACCGCCGATCAACATGGCCACCAACACAATGGTGGCCAGAACCAGGCGAGAGCTCACGCGTTGCTGCCGGCCGCTGGAACAAAGGCCCGGCGCAACGCCTCGGCGGCCAGGGCTCGAACCTCTTCGCTACATTCCAACGTCATCCCGAACACGCCGTGGATCATATCGGTGGCGTGGGCCCGCTCGACCTGAACCCCGACCTCTTCCAACCGATCGGCATAGGCCCTGCCTTCGTCTCGGAGCGGATCGTATTCGGCGGTGAAGATCCAGGCCGGAGCCAGGTTGGGCGCCAGCCCGGCAAGGTCGGCTGCTAGAGGAACCACCCTAGGATCGTCCCGGTGACCGATATCGGTGTATTGGTCCCAGAACCACTGCATGCCCCGCTTGGTGAGGAAGTAGCCGGTGGCGTTGTCGCTGAAGCTGTCGGTGGAGAGATCGGGCGCAATCGCCGGATAGACCAGGAGCTGATGACAGAGCGGCCAGTTCCGAGCGGCGGCCTCGACCGCCACGACGGCGGCCAGGTTGCCGCCGGCGCTGTCACCGCCGACGGCGATCCGCAGCGGATCGACATGTAGCGCTTCAGCGTTGTCCCGTACCCAAGCCAGGCCGGCCAGGCAGTCCTCGTAGGCGGCGGGAAACTTCGCCTCCGGGGCTAGGCGGTAGTCGATCGAAACCACCACACACCGGGCTCGATGGCACAACACGATCGACGGCAGATCACCGGTCTCAAGGTCGCCCAGCACCCAGCCTCCGCCGTGAAACCAAACAAGCACCGGCAGGTCCCCTTCGTCGGTTGGGCGATAGATCCGGATGGGAACGTCTCCCGCCGGACCCGGCAGCGAGGACGTCTCGATGGAGTGGAGTTCCGGGAGATTCTCCGGCTTGGCCCGCAGCTTGCGGAATGTTTCCCGAGAGCCTTCGGCTCCCATGTCGGGAAAGTCGGGCAACGGCATTGCCTCAAACATGTCGAGCAAGTCACGGATCTCTGGTCGCAGCACCCGTCCAGAGTGAACCGAAACCCGCTCGCCGTCAAAGCAGACGGGGAAACCCCCCAACCCAAACCTGGAAGATCTAGGCTCGGTTCCCATGGCTGAACTCAGCGAAGCACGTATCATCGAACTGGCCGACGACGTGGACAAGCGGCTCGGGCAGCAGATCGAGTTTGTGCTCGAGCTCGACCGCCTGAAGGGCATCATCCGTCGGAGCCTGTTGATCGACCGATCGCGCTACGAAAACACCGCCGAGCATTCGTGGCATCTGGCGATGTTGGCTCTCGTGTTCGCCGACCGAGCCGGACCGGAGGTCGACCTCCCGAGGGCGCTAAAGGCGGTACTCGTGCACGACATCGTTGAGATCGACGCCGGCGACGTCTACATCTACGACACGGCGGGACGGGAGAGTAAGGCGGCTCAAGAAGCCGAAGCCGCCGATCGCCTCTTTGGTCTCCTCCCCCACGATGTAGCGGCCGAGCTGCGAGAACTCTGGGACGAATACGAGGCTCGCAACACCCCGACCGGCCAGTTCGCCTACGCCCTCGACCGGCTTCAGCCGCTACTACTCAACGCCGCCTCGGGAGGACGGGCTTGGATCGAGAACGGCATCTCCCAGTCGCAGGTTCGCAGCATGAACAGGCCGATTGAAGAAGGTTCGGCTGAGTTGTGGGAGCTGGCGTCGGCGATCATCGACGAAGCAGTCGCGGCGGGCGCTCTTAAGCCGGTGTAGCCTGCGCAGCCCCGGCCCTGAACGCTAGAAGTTGAGATCGCTCCGGCGATTCTCAAACGGATGAGGTAGCGGCCCGTGCCCGGCACCACCCGTGTCATCCCACTGGAGCGGATCGTCCGACCGGTTGATTCGACGGCTGCCGTAGTCGGTGGTGCGGATCAGCAGAGCGATAAGCGCCCCGAATACGAAGCCGCCGACATGGGCCATCCAGGCGATACCGGAGTTGGCGCCGGTGAAGAACTGGGAGATGAACCAGAAACCCAGGAACCATTTGGCCGTGACGTCACGCAGCACAAAGAAGATGATCGTGCGTATAGGCGCGTTGGGGAACCATACGAGGTAAGCGCCCATCACGGCGGCAATCGCACCCGACGCTCCGACAACCGGAACGGTGCTCGACGGCTGAACCAGGAAGTGAGCCGCCGTGGCGGCAACCCCGCCGGCCAGGTAGAAGAGCAGATAGCGGAAGTGACCGAGGCGTTCCTCGATGTTGTTGCCAAAGATCCAGAGCGACCACATGTTGCCGAGGAGGTGCAACAAGCCGCCGTGGAGAAACATCGAGGTGACCGCCCCGAGGTACACCAACTTGGACGGGAAGGCCGACTCGGTGGTGTCGTTCTCGATGCAGGCGTTGAAGTCGCCGCCGGTGAAGGTGGCGTCGATCTCCTCCGCGCTCAACGGCTCACCCGTACGCAGCTCACATGGAATCGCGGCGTATTCAAGGTTGAAGTCGAGGGCGCGAGCCTCATCAGCCACACCCTGCTGAGGACCGAAATAGATCAGCACACAGGCGGCGATGATCAAGAACGTGATGAACGGAGTGATCGTCGTCGGGTTCTCGTCCTTAAGCGGAATCATTTCGCCACCTTCGCCCTAATTGTCGTCGGCCTGTCGTCGGCCACCGGATCCGTTCCCGGATTTACAGGTCGGTGATACACCCGTGGCTGGCGTCAGCCACGTTCTTAATGTACTTCCACAGTGTTCCGCTGGTCGCCTTGAAGGGCGGGGCCGTCCACTGGGAAGCCCGACGTTCCATTTCCTCATCACTGACGTCGACCACGATCGTGTGTTCCTCGTCGTCGATGGTGATCACGTCACCGTCTTCAACCAGAGCGATCGCTCCACCCTCTTGGGCTTCGGGCACCACGTGGCCGATGATGAAGCCGTGGCTACCACCGGAGAAACGACCGTCGGTGATGAGCGCCACGTCGTCGAGGAATCCAGCACCGGCCAGCGCGCTGGTTGGGGTGAGCATTTCCGGCATGCCGGGGCCGCCCTTGGGACCCTCGTAGCGAATGACGATCACGTCACCCGACTGGATTCGTCCCTGTTCCAGACCGGCCAGCATGTCTTCCTCGGAGTCGAACACTCGGGCCGGGCCGCTGAACCGAAGGCCTTCTTTACCGGTAATCTTGCCAACCGCACCGCCGGGGGCCAGATTGCCGCGAAGGATGCTGATGTGACCGCGTGACTTCACCGAGGCGGCGAGCTTGGCCACGATCACCTGGTCCTCGTCGAGGTCGGCAACCGCGGTGAGGTTCTCGCCGATGGTCTTGCCGGTCACCGTCATTTGGGAACCGTCGAGGTAGCCCTCGGTGAGGAGGTACTTCATAACGCCAGGAACGCCACCGACCTCGTGTAGTTCCTCCATCACATACTTGCCCGACGGTTTGAGGTCGGCCAGAAGCGGCACTCGGTTGGCGGTGTCGAGCCAGTCTTCGATGGTCAACTCAAGACCAAAGGCGCGGGCCATGGCGATCAGGTGGAGTACGGCGTTGGTCGACCCACCAAGCGCCATCGTGATGACCATGGCGTTCTCCAGCGATGCCCGGGTCACGATCTTGCGAGGGGTCAGATCGTTTTCGAGCAGGTACCGCATGGCTCTCCCGGCGGCCACGCATTCGTCGATCTTGGTCTGGGATGCCGCCGGAGTTGACGACGAGAACGGCAGCGACAAGCCCATCGCTTCGATGGCGGTGGCCATCGTGTTGGCGGTGTACATGCCTCCGCAGGCACCGAAGGACGGAATGGCGTTGGCCACGATGGCCTGCCGATCTTCTTCGGTGATCGTGCCGGCCAGTTTCTGACCGTAGCTCTGGAAGGCTGAAACCACGTCGAGCTTCTCCTCCTGACCGCCGACCATGGCCCGGCCGGGAGCGATGGTGCCGCCGTAGACCATGATGGCCGGACGGTTGAGTCGACCCATCGCCATCACCACTCCGGGCATGTTCTTGTCGCAGCCGGGAAGCGTGACCACGCCGTCGTACCACTGAGCACCGACAACCGTCTCGATCGAGTCGGCGATCAGATCACGGCTCTGGAGCGAGTACGACATGCCATCGGTGCCCATCGACATACCGTCTGAGACGCCAATGGTGTTGAACCGCATACCGATGAGGTCGGACTCGACAACACCGCGTTTCACATGATCGGCGAGGTCGCCCAAATGCATATTGCAGGGATTGCCCTCCAGCCAGCATGAGGCGATGCCGACCTGAGCTTTCTGCAGGTCGCTCTGGCTTAGGCCGGTGGCGAAGAGCATGGCTTGCGACGCCCCTTGGCTGGGCGGCTGGGTGATACGCGAGGAGTAGCGGTTGAGTTCCACTGTGGTCTCTCGCATGGTTTCTCCCTCGGTCGAGCTGTTGGCGGCGGAGTTGTTGCTGTTCGAGTTGCCGGTCATGGCTGTGAACATAGCGGGATCGACGGTCGGACCGGTAGATTTGCCCGCCGCCTGCACCTCTAATTCATGGGATTGTGCAGATTTTTGCATCTACAACGGTTGTTCGATACCCGGTACGCTTCTAGAACGATGTCTCAACAGCATGAGCGCGACCCTCTAGCTCATTGGCCTCGACCGCTCAGCTTCGTGCTGTCGGGTGGTGGATCCTACGGAGCGGTCCAGGTTGGGATGCTCCGCGCCCTCACCGAGTTTGGCATCACGCCCGACATGGTCGTCGGCTCGTCAATCGGCGCCATCAACGCCGCAATCATGGCCACCGACGTGGACACCGGAGCCGATCGCTTGACCAGACTATGGGAGTCCATAACAAGGAAACAGATATTCGGTGTTGACTCGAAGGTCAGCGCAGCGTGGACAATTGCCCGGGAGGGTTTCCCGGGAAACGGCTCATCGCTGTGCTCGTCCACGTCGCTTGAAAAGCTGGTTCGGGCCAACGTCACCGCCGACCGCATCGAAAATCTCCCAACCACAACCGTGGTGGTTACCACCGACCTGTTGACGGGCGTCGCGAAACTTCACCGCCAAGGCCCGCTGGTCAAGGTGTTGGTCGCCAGCAACTCAACGCCCGGCGTCTTCCCCCCGGTCCAGATCGACAGTGTGTTTTGCGTCGACGGCTCCCTTACCGCCAACGTGCCGATACGCCAGGCTCTGACCGCCGGAGCCAAGAGCGTGATCGTACTTGATGCCAACCCGGCCGGACCTCCTGGGTTTGTACCTCGCAATCCGATCGAGGCCTTTACCCAAGCCTCCATGATCATGGTGCGATCGCAGTTGGCAAGCTCTGTCGACGATTTGGCCAACAAACACCCGATTGTCCGGCTGCCGCAGCCCACTCCCCCGGCCTTGAACATGGTTGATTACAGCCAGACCCGAGAGTTGATCGATGCGGGTTTCAGCAGCACCAAGACCTTTCTCGGCGAGTTGACCGAGTTGGCCGGCCAGCCCTGAGCCGGCCGATCGGCGACTGACCGCTACTGCGCCAGCCTGAGAGCCGAACTGGCACGGGTGGTCAAACTGATCCGGGCCGGTGCATTTTTCTGTTTGGGAACGGAGTGCTCCCAGTGATGTTGCGTGGCGCCGCCCATCACCAGCATGTCACCCGAATGCATCGGCCAAGTGGTTGAGGTCTTGCGCTGACCGGTGAGCGATCGATCACGCATCACAAACGTGCGTGGCCCGCCAAGGCTGATGATGGCGACCAGCGGATCGACGTTGGTCTGGCCGATCCGGTCGGAGTGCCAGGCCACGCTGTCGTTTCCGTCGCGGTAGAAGTTGCAGAAGAGTCCCGAGAAGCGACGTTCATAGTGGGCCTCAAGAACCGCGACGGCTTCGTCGACAACAGCGGGAATTCGCTCGTCGCCCAACTCAAGTCTTGAGGTGAGACGGGGTTCGTCGAGCCACTGGCCGTACATCAGCCGACGACCCTGTTCCCAGGGCAGCTGATCGACGATCGCGTCGAACAGGACGTCGGCACCAAGGATGAGACGTTCCACCCGTTCGACCCAACAACACGGGTCGAGCTGGTAGCGAACAAACCCGGGATGAGGATTGACGATCGGCTCGGAGCTTTGATTCGGCAGTTGGCCGAAAAGGCTGAGAGGACGGGGGGCGCATCGGTCGGTGGTTCCTTTACCCTGCGCTGACGCGATGCCGGCTTCGATAAGTTCGGCAGTCACGAAAACCGACTATACACGAACAAACGTTCGTCGCAACAGTGGAGAACCACCCAGCCAACGATGGGAATACCTGCCGCCTGGGAATTCCCGCCGGCCAGCCACTAGTACCTTTGGGTCATGACCGTCTCGGACTACGGATCGTGGGAGCCACTGCCGATACTGAAGGCAACAGCTTTGTTCGCCGGAGCTCCGTTCCGCTGGTGGGTGTCGGGAGGCCATGCACTTGAACTTCATCTCGGTCATAGCTGGCGGGACCACGCCGACACCGACGTCAGTATCGTGCGCGACGACGCCCCGCTGTTGTTGTCGGTCCTCGAGGGATGGGACGTTCACGTTGCCGCCGCCGGTGTGCTTACACCTTGGGACGGCTCGAAACTGATCGCCTCGCAGTCTCATAACAACCTGTGGTGCAGGGCGGATCCAACGAGCCCATGGCGGCTTGATGTAACGATCAGCGACGGGGACGACGCCGAATGGATCTATCGTCGAGCCCCGACCATTAGAAGGCCGTGGATACAAGCCGTGCTGACCACCGAAGACGGACTTCCCTACCTTTCCCCGGTTCTGCAGCTGCTGTTCAAGAGCAAGAATCCACGCCCAAAGGATCACGTCGATGCCGATGTTGTGATCTCCACACTCTCAACTGCTGAACGAAACGAGTTGAGCGGCCTCTTGCCCGATGACCATATGTGGCAAGCACTGCTCGACAAATCACAGCCCTTATAAGGCCTACCCCAGAATCACAAAGAGGCTGGCGGCTTCGATCAGAGGGTGTTCGTCGCCGTCGAGAATTGCGCCCGATACGCGTACCGTTCGCGATCGAGCCCGATCGGCTTGGGCCCGTACGACATACGGTCCGCCGGCCAGCAATACGGGCTTGCGATAGCGCAGGTCGAGCCGCCCGGTGACAACACGCTGACCGAGCGCGGCCGCCGCGGTTCTGGCGCAAACGTGATCGAGCACGGTGGCGGCGAGGCCGCCGTGGAGCCAGCCTTCGTTTCCCCGGTGTTCAACCAGCGGCTCAAACACCGCTTCTCCAACCCAGGATCCGTCGTCGAACTCAACCACCTCGACCTTCGGGTGGAGGGCCCCAAACAGGCGCTGTGCTTCGCTGCTCAGATCGAGGTCCCTCGTCGACTTCCTGCGAACAGGGTGGCGAAGTAGGCAATCGACGTGGCGGCTGCGGCCACATAGGTGAACGCTGCTGCGTTGAGCACCTTGCGAGTACCCTCCTCCTGCTCGGGATCGGTGAAACCGAGTTCACGGAGATTGCGCAGCGCTCGTTTGCTGGCGTTGAACTCAACCGGCAGCGTGGCCAGTTGGAAGATCACCATGCCGGCGAGCATGAAGGCGCCGAGACGCAGAATCGTTCCCGAGCCGATGAACAGCCCGGCCATCACGATGAACGGTCCAATCCTCGAACCCATCGCCGCCAGCGGCACCAGGAACCGGCGCAACCGAAGTCGGAAGTCGTTGCTGGCGTCCTGCATGGCGTGGCCTGCTTCATGAGCCGACACTGCAACAGCGGCAACCGAGGCCTGCTGAAAGTTCGAAGCCGACAATCGGAGGATGTCTCGCTGCGGATCGTAGTGGTCGGTCAGGCGCCCCTTCACCGGCTCGATCCGCACGTGAGTAACACCGTTCTTCTGAAGAATGGCAGCGGCGGCTTGCGCTCCGGTGATGCCATGGCTGTGAGGAACCTGGCTCCACTTGGCGTAGGTCATCTTCAGCCAACGCTTCACCAACCAAGATCCCAGGAATGCCGCCCCGGCGATGATGTAAACGGTCAACGTGCTCATCGCTTTCCTTTCAGTTCTTCACAACAGTTTCAAAAACTTTCGAAGCAGTTTCGACCACTAACGCTGTGCTCGTAGATTGCGCTGCTCCGTCGAGTCTAGTTTCAGTCACCCGGTCGACCTCTACCCTTGTGAACGATGACGGTGCCGACGACCAAGACCGGGGTCTTCCCGGGATCGTTCAATCCGCCGACGATTGCACATCTGGCCATCATCGACGCGGCCAGGCGGCACCACCAACTCGACCGGGTTGACCTGGCGATCAGCCGGCGGGCTCTGGCCAAGGAGGATGTCGATCATCCTCGTTTCGAGCACCGAATCACCGTGATTCGTAACTCCCTGGCCGAACTGCCGTGGGCCGCCGTGACAACGACGACGGAGCAGCTTCTGGCCGACATCGCCAGGGGTTACGACCTGGTGATCATGGGGGCCGATAAATGGTGGCAGATACACGAGTTGCACTGGTACCGATCCGAGAAGCATCGAGACGAGACACTTGACCGACTGCCCGAGGTGGCGGTCTTTCCCCGCAACGGTTTCGACAACCCGCCCGACATCACACTCCACTTGGACGATGAGGCGTT
The DNA here is from genome assembly GCA_965216355.1 of Acidimicrobiales bacterium. Taxonomy (GTDB): domain Bacteria; phylum Actinomycetota; class Acidimicrobiia; order Acidimicrobiales; family SZUA-35; genus JAHELU01. The sequence goes on along the minus strand of CBDCFR010000013.1, from coordinate 2,213,072 downwards.
GGCCATGGTCTCGTCTTCCCGGGCTCGATCAGGCGAGACACATCTCATGACCACCGCTGCTCGACGATTTGCCGAGCAAACCGGGGCCTGGATCGACCCCGAGCGCTACGAGCGTCAACCTCACGCCCCGACGACCTAACGGAGGGAATATTGCCAGTCGAAACCCGGTTGCACCTTACGAACCATAAGTTCAATTACATGTAATCAAAGTTACGCTCTGGCCCAACGGGTCGGGGCTTCTACGTAGAAGGGTCTACGAGGGACAACCCCATGCCTGCCACAGATCTTCCAAATTCCGAGTCCGAAGAGCAATCAACCACCCAGAAATCGGCCGCATATCCAGTACTGCCTATTCCCGACGGCGTGATCTTCCCGGAGATGGTCGTAACCGTCACGCTGCAATCGCCTGATGCGCTTCAGCTACTCGACACCGTGACCAACCAGCAGCAGAGCGCTCCCGACGGCGAAGTCCGGCCCGCCACCATCCTGCTGGTGCCGAAAACCGACAACAAGTTCGCCAAGGTCGGCGTCACCGCCACCGTCGAAGGGCGAGACAAGCTGCCCGACGGCACCCCGGTGGTAACCCTTCGGGCCCACCACCGAGCGATCGTTGGCTCGGGGGTGATCGGCCGAACCGGAGGTTTGTGGGTTCAAGCCACGGTGGCCAAGGATCCGAATCTCACCACTGCGTCCGCCTCCGAGGCCAACGAGGCCACCCGTTCGCTGGCTGTTGAATATCGAGGCATCGCCAAAGCGCTGCTCGAACGTGTGGGCGGGGGTCGCGCCATCGGCGCCATCCCGAAGGCCGACAAGCCAGGCCCACTGGCCGACTCGATTTCCTACTGGCCCGAGCTCTCCCACGAGCAGAAGATCAAACTGCTTGAAACCGTCGACATCGACGAACGCCTGCGGCTCGCCACCACCTGGGCGAAGGCGGCTCTGGCCGAGATCGACGTGCGCCGCGACATCGAAGGCAAGGTAAACGAGGGGCTGGAGGAAAACCAGCGAGAGGCTATTCTCCGTCGTCAACTCGCCGCCATTCAATCCGAGCTCAATGAGGGCGACGGCGACGCCATCGCCGACTACCGGGCCAAGCTGGCCGAGCTCACCGTCGAGGGGGCCGAGCAGCTACCGGTCTCCACCGCGGAACACATCGAGCGGGAGATCGACCGGCTGGAGCGCATCGGCAACGAGTCGATGGAATCCAACTGGATTCGCACCTGGCTCGACACCGTGTTCGACATTCCGTGGGCCAACAGCGCCAGTGAGCATATCGAGCTTGGCGCGGCCCGAACCATCCTTGACGAGGATCACACCGGCCTTGACGAGGTTAAAGAGCGACTCATCGAGTATCTGGCCGTCCGCCAGCTTAAGGCGGCCCGACAGGCAGCCCGCAAGCAGGAGGCGAGAGACGACACCCGGGCTCCATCCAATGAGAGCCGAGGACGACGCCGAGGCGGGGCGATCCTTGCCTTGGTGGGGCCTCCAGGTGTCGGCAAAACCTCGCTCGGCGAATCGGTGGCCCGTTCGCTTGGCCGGTCGTTTGTACGTCTGGCGTTGGGCGGAGTGCGCGACGAGGCCGAGATTCGAGGCCACCGACGAACCTACGTTGGAGCGCGGGCCGGCCGCCTCGTCAACGCTTTGATCGAAGCGCAGAGTATGAACCCCGTGGTGCTACTCGACGAGATCGACAAGGTGTCGGGTGGCTGGAACGGCGACCCGTCGGCTGCATTGCTTGAGGTATTGGATCCGGCCCAGAACCATTCGTTCCGGGACCACTACCTGGAGTTCGAACTCGACTTGTCGGACGTGGTGTTCATCGCCACCGCCAACACACTCGACACCATCCCCGGCCCTCTGCTCGACCGTATGGAGATCATCTCGATCGATGGCTACACCACCGCCGAGAAGGTCACCATCGGCCGGGATCACCTGCTCCCCCGCCTGATTGAACGCAACGGGCTACTTCCGGAGGAGCTCAGCGTTGATGACGACGCCCTGACCACGGTGGCCGCCGACTACACCCGAGAGGCGGGCGTACGTCAGCTGGAGCGCCAGCTCGACAAGATCGTGCGCAAGGCTGCGGTGAAGATCAGCGATCAGTCTGGCAGTGAGAACGCAGAGGGATTCTCGGTTGATGTGACGGTCGACGATCTTGACGACATGCTCGGTAAACCCATTCCCCGTGAGGAGACCGCCGACCGGATCGATCGACCTGGCATCGCCACGGGACTCGCGGTAACCGGGGCCGGCGGCGACGTGTTGTTCGTGGAAACGGCCATGGTCGAGGGATCCGGCGAACCGATCCTCACCGGTCAGCTGGGTGATGTGATGAAGGAGTCGGCCTCGATCGTGACATCGCTGGTCGCCATCCAACTCGAGGGCGAAGGTAGGTCAATGCCGACCGACCGTCGGGTCCACGTTCACTTCCCCGCCGGTGCGGTACCAAAGGACGGCCCGTCGGCCGGTATCACCATGACCACCGCTCTGGTCAGTCTGTTGACCGGGCGCCAGGTTCGCTCCGATGTGGCCATGACCGGCGAAATCACCCTCCAGGGGAAGGTACTGCCCATCGGCGGCGTCAAGCAGAAGGTTCTGGCCGCTCACCGAGCCGGCATCAGGAAGGTGCTGCTGCCTATGGGTAACGGCCGTGATCTCGAGGACATCCCGGAAGATGTGCGGGACCTGATCGACATCAAGCTGGTGTCGACCATCGACGAGGTTCTGGCCGAAGCGTTGGAACCCGCCGCCTAGCGCCCTTGGTTCCCCTGGCCGTTCGCGGGCGAAACCGGTCAATTCAGGCTGGTTTCGCCCGCTATCGGTCCAGCCAACATCTCGGATGGCGGGAGCAACAGCACAAAAATCGACGGAGAATTCAACAGCAGGCTCCATCGCGGCAATACTGGAGTGCCGTCGGCCACGTTAGGGCGTCATGATTCGACCTGCCCCGAGCGGAACCGACACCAGAAGTCGATATCGGTCTTCGGTGACCTCAATAGGAGCGCAGTCAATGACAGCAGTGGAAGGTTCAATTCTCGGCAACGCAGTTCTACGGCGGGAAGATCCGTCGCTGCTCACCGGCGAGGACCAGTTCTACGATGACTTGGCCGTGGAGGGATTGGGCTTCGTCCATTTCGTGCGGTCGCCCTACGCCCACGCCAATATCGGGCCGATCGACACCTCCGAGGCCGAGGCGATGGACGGCGTGGTCGGCGTTTGGACCGCCGATTCGCTGGATATGCCTTCGTTCCAGGGATTTGCGATGTTCCCCGAGACCCTGAACCGGCCACCTCTCGCCAAAGGCAAGGTGCGGTTTGTCGGCGACATCGTGGCCGTCGTCGTGGCCGACAGTCGTGAAGCCGGAGCCGACGCGGTGGAAGCGGTGTTCGTCGACTACGACCCGCTCCCAGTTGTGGTCGACATCGAAAAGGCACTCGAAGACGGCGCCCCGGTGCTGTTCGAAGAGTATGGCTCCAACATGATTTTCGAGACTGCGATCGAGCCCGAAGGCGACCCGTTCGAAGGCGCCGACCACGTCACCGAGGTTCGGGTGGTAAGCCAGCGCCTCGCCGGCGTTCCGATGGAGGCCAACGGTTGTGTCGCCATTCCCGAAGGCGACCAGATGACCGTCTACATCTCCTGTCAGAATCCGGTGGCGGTCAAAGACGGCATGGCCGCGATGGCCGGCATCGATCCCGCCAACCTTCGGGTCGCCGCCCCGGCTGTCGGTGGTGGCTTCGGACCCAAGGCCGGCGCCTACGTCGAGCAGTTCATCACCACCCGTTTGGCCAAAGATCTCGACCGTCCTCTCAAGTGGACCGAGGAGCGTTCGGAGAACATGGTTTCCATGGCTCATGGTCGAGCCATGGTCATGTACGGCAAGCTTGGCCTCAAGAACGACGGCACCATCACGGGCCTCGACGTCGACATCGTGGCCGACGCCGGCTCCTATCCGGCAATCGGCGCCTTCCTCACCATGTTCACCCAGTGGATGATCCAGGGCGTGTACAAGATCCCCCGGATCGCCTTCCACGCTCGTTCGGCGGCCACCAACACCACGTTCACCGCCGCCTACCGCGGCGCCGGCCGCCCCGAAGCCACGCAGCTGCTTGAGCGTATCATCGACGCCGCGGCCGACGATCTTGGTATCGACCCGGCCGAGATCCGGCGCAAGAACTTCTTGCAACCGGAGGACTTCCCGCTCACAACGATCTGCGGTTCGAACTACGACTGCGGCGAGTACGAGAAGGCGCTCGACGCCGCACTTGAGGCATCCGATTACCAAAGCCTGTTGGCCGAACAAGCTCGCCGCCGAGAGGCCGGCGACGTGAAGCAACTCGGCATCGGCGTGTCGGCCTACGTCGAAGTCACCGCCCCCGCCGGACTGCACGTGGAATACGGAGCGGTTGAGGTCAACGACGACGGCACGGTTACGGCCCGGGTTGGTACCTCGGCCCACGGGCAGGGCCACATCACCGCGTTCTCCATGATCATCTCCGACATGCTCGGGGTGCCGATGGACGACATCACGGTGCTGCAGTCCGACACGGCCGAGATCCCACGGGGCTCCGGCACCATGGGTTCGCGGTCGCTACAGACCGCGGGATCAGCGGTTCACGTTGCCTCCGAAACGGTGCTGGGCAAAGCCAAGGATTTGGCCGCCCACATGCTGGAGGCCAGCGCCGACGACATCGTGGTGGGTGCCGGTGGCCTGCAAGTGGCCGGTGTTCCCACCTCGTCGGTGTCCTGGGCCGATCTCGCTTCGGCCGCCAACGACGACTCCAAGCGGCCTGAGGGAATGGACCCGGGGCTCGCTCACGAACTCGACTTCGACGGCAGCGACGCCACCTACCCGTTCGGCTCCCACGTGTCGGTGGTGGAGGTTGACACCGAGACCGGAGAGGTCGAGATGCTACGCCACGTGGCCGTCGACGACTGCGGCAAGATCCTCAACCCCATGCTCGTTGCCGGCCAACAGCACGGAGGCATCGCCCAAGGTGCGGCCCAGGCGCTGTTCGAGATTGTCGACTACGACGACGACGGCAACCCCATCACGTCGAATCTGATGGACTACGGCATTCCGTCGGCGGCGGAGCTGCCCTCGTTCGAGACCTCAAACACCGAAACCCCCAGTCCCCGCAATCCGCTGGGGGCCAAAGGCATCGGTGAGTCGGGCACCATCGGTTCCACTCCGGCGATTCACAACGCCGTGATCGACGCTGTATCCCACCTTGGAGTGCGTCACATCGACATGCCACTCACCGCACTTGCGGTTTGGTCGGCGGTTCAGGAAGCGAAGAACTAAACCAGATCGGCCGGCAGCAAGAAGTCTCGCTGCCGGCCGTGATCGTTGGATTGTGATCTAGCGACGGACTCGGATCTCCCCGACCCCAACCCGGATGTCAAGGTCGAGAACGGCGTCGTCTTCGGTGATCTCGATATCGGGACGGATGCCGTCGCGGTAGGAATCGAAGACTCGGACATCGCCGGCTCCTACATTGGCGTCAACGGCTACCGGCAGGTCCTCGGGCAGTTCCACTATCACTTCACCGGCGTTGAGGTCGATATCGAGGGTGTGAGGAGCCTCAAGATCGCTGAAGTCAGCGATGTCGAGGTTCGTGAGGTCGACGACCACTTCGCCCGCTCCCAGAGTAATGGACTCGGGAATGTCGACGACTTCGGCCGGGCGCACGGTCATCGACCGGGCGTCGAAGTCGCCGTTGAACTCACCGCCGGACAAGCCGATGAGCAGTCCGATTGCACCGACCACAAACAGCACCGGGATCAAGATGAGGGCCAGGATCAGGAAGATCGGCCAGATCCGGCGTCGACGGGGTGGCACTGCGGCCGGGACGTACACGGTTTGGGTCGCCGGGTAGGTGGCGGTTGGGGCACCGGCAACTGCGGCCGAGGTTGTCGCCGTGGTACCGGCGTAACCGGAAACCACATCATCGTCAGGCCCGCTCATGGTCTCGGCGGAGCCGGCTGACGCAGGCTGCCACGACGAAGGCACGTCGGGTTGCACTGGCTGTACTGGCGGGGCGGGTTGGGCGGGCGGTTGCGGGGCCACCGGGTTGGCCGGTGTGGAACCGCCGCTTCCATTTGAACGCGCCGGTTGAGTCAGAAGCCAGATTCCCGCTCCCACCAGGCCGACCGACACCAACATGCGGGTGGCTCCACCACCACCGGTGAACACGGCTATCAGCACACCGAGACCGAGAAGCCCGAGGGCCAGCTCTCGACCCTCGATGGACGAAGACTGTCCGGTGGCCATCGAGGCCGGCACCGGCGGCCAGTAGTCGGCCCTGGGAATGATCAGCCAGGCCAGGAAATACAGGATCAGACCGACACCGGAGAAGATGGTGCCGACGATGAACGCCAAGCGCACCAGCGACACATCGATGCCGTAGTGATGGCTGATTCCCGAGGCCACACCGCCGAGACGAGAATACGGGTCTCGAACCAGTCGACGTACGGGCGCGGCGGCTGCCGGGGGCGGGGGTTGAGGCGGTACGTAACCGCTGGCGCCGCCACTTCCGCCATCCTTACCGCCGGCGCCACCATCCGACGATCCGGCGGAACCGGCGTCGGCTGAAAACTCGGCGGTGTGATCGGCGGTGTCATCGACTTCATCGGCCATCTCTTGAGTGACCACATCTGCAACTTCCTCAGCTGCGCTCTCGGCGGCATCATCGGTTGGGTCTTGTGGTGCGTCGCCGCCCATCTCGGCGGCATCGTCGAGGCTGGTATCGGTGACGTTGTCAAAGATGTCCTTTGTCGCCTGTTCGGCTTGCTCGGCTGCCTCGGAGGTACCGGCGTTCTGTGGGTCGGTGTTCTCGGGCTCAGTGTTCTTGGGCTCAGTGGGCGTTGGCTCGTTGCTCATATGGCTATTGTCCATGGTCGGCTGCTATTCGCCCATCGGGACTTACCCTGAAGCGACCCTACCCCCGAATAGTGACCTCAGGGTTACTTCAGGGTTAGTCCTGATGCGAAAACGATGATCGGATGCGATCATAGAAGGCACGATGACCAGTGAGACTGGCCTTGACGCCAACACCGAACTGAATAGTGATCTGAATACCGACCTGGCTACGGATCCGAACGGTGCGGCCGATGTTGGCGACGACACAAGCCGAGCCCGATGGCAGGTGCCGCCACTTGATCGCGACGAGCGGGTCGTCGGCGGCGTCGCCCACGCTCTGGCCACCGAGATCGGCGTGCACCCAAACGTAATTCGGGTGGCCTTCGGATTCCTGACCATCACCAGCGGTTGGGGCCTGGTCTTCTACGGCTTGGCCTGGTTTTATCTCTCGCGCTTCGGCCCCACCGGCGCTGCCGCGGCGCGCTACGTCCCCGAGCCGAAAGGGGCGACGCCCACCCAACGCCTTATCGCCGTCGGTCTATTCACGCTCGGGTCCAGCCTCTTCTTGAGCACCCTCGGCTTCGGCGTGACCAACGACTTCTTACTACCCATCGGCCTCATCCCGGTCGGCATTCTGATCGCCTGGAACCGCCAGAGCCACGAAGGTGGCGTGTCCGCAGCCATCCGGGTGTCAGCCGGTGTACTCGTGGCCGCCGGCGGCATGATCGCAGTTGCGGCGATGAACGTCGACTCGTGGGAAGCTGTTCGGCTGCTTGTCATTATGATCGTGGTGCTGTTTGGCTTGGCCCTGATCGTGGGACCGTCGGTGGCTCGTATCGGCTCCGAGCTCGACCAGGAACGCCAGGAGAGGGTACGAGCCGACGAGCGGGCCAATGTGGCCGCCCACCTTCACGACTCAGTGCTGCAAACCCTCACCCTCATCCAGAAACACGCCGACGACCCTCGTCGCATGGCCCAACTCGCCCGCCGACAGGAGCGGGAGCTGCGAAGCTGGCTTTACGAACCGACACCTGAGAATCCGGGCACCGTTCGACTGGGCCCGGCACTGGAAGGGGTGGCTGACGCGGTTGAACACGACCACGGGATCCGGGTTGAAGTTGTCACCGTTGGCGACTCCACCGACTTGATACCACACTCGATAGAGGCTCTGGTCGCCGCAACCAGAGAGGCCGTGACCAACGCCGCGAAACACGCCGAGGTCGACCGGGTTGACGTGTTCGCCGAGGTTCGCCCCAACGCCATCGAGGTGTTCGTGCGCGACGCCGGTGTCGGTTTCGATCCCGACGACATCGCTGCCGATCGTCATGGAATCAGGCGTTCAATCCAAGATCGGATGGAACGCCATGGTGGGAGGGCCAGCATCGATTCCGAACCAGGACTGGGCACCGAAGTCGAGTTGTATCTACCGTTGGACACAGCGGACAACACAGAGTCGACCGACACAGCGAACAACACAGAGTCGGCCGACCCGAACCCCCCATCAGTGGCGACACAGGAGACCTCATGATTCGAGTAGCCCTAATTGATGACCACGCTCTGGTTCGAGCTGGGGTACGGGGGGAACTTGAGGAGAGCGCCAACAGCGATCTTGACGTGGTGGCCGAAGCAGGCACAGTGGCCGATGCCATCGACGCCATCGTCAGGTCGAAACCCGATGTGGTCGTCTGCGACGTTCATCTTCCCGACGGCACGGCCGCCGATGTGATCGCCGGTGTGGTGGAACGCGGCGTAACCTCGAAGTTCCTGGCGCTCTCGGTCTCCGATGCAGCAACCGACGTGATCCACGTGATTCGAAGCGGTGCTCGGGGATACGTGACCAAGGCGATCGAAGGCGATGACCTGGTCGACGCCGTTCGCCGAGTCAACGATGGCGATGCCGTCTTCTCCCCCCGCCTCGCCGGTTTTGTGCTCGACGCGTTCTCGGCCAACCTCGAGTCGCCGGGCAATCCCGAACTCGATGAGCTGACGGCACGGGAGCAAGAGGTCATGCGTCTACTCGCTCGCGGCTACGCCTACAAAGAAATTGCTCGACGGCTGACGATCTCAATCAAGACCGTCGAGAGTCACGCGTCGGCCGTTCTGCGAAAACTGCAGCTCTCAAGCCGCAACGAGCTGGCCGCCTGGGCCGCAAACCGCAAACTGGTTTAGATCGTCGTAGATGCGGCGGGCCGGCGTCGGCGCTAGCCCACTGGTACCGGAAAGCGGTGGGCGCTCATCGCCTGGCCAGGCTGGGCCCGTCGAACCTCGTAGAACACCCGGCTGATCACCTTCACGATGTCGTCGAGGTTGGAAGCAGCGTCGGGCCAATACTGACGCCAGTTGGGATCACCGGCCTCGAACCCCAAGGAGAACATCTGATCTCGTGCGGTGGATGACAACCGATGTTCCATAGGAATACGGCTGTCGCTTTGTGCCTCGAGCATCAGACCGCCGTCCTCCACCATCCACTGCAGGTAGAAACAGGACTCCGAATGCTCCAGGACCGTGACCATGGGTTTCTTCGTCCTGATCTCCTCCTCCACCAGAGCGCTAACGTGGATGTCGAGTCCACCGGCGGGGGGAAGCTGGAATTTGGTGATCCGTTCGACCTTCGATGCTGACGGCACCAACTCGGCGGCCTGAGGGTCGAAGACGACAAGCTCGAAGTCGCGGGCTACCGATACCAGCAGGTCGCGGGCCTGATGGGCCCGATCCTCCCTCGTTCGCACGTACAGCACCGAGCCTCGTGCCGAGTGGATCAACGGCGTGTCGGCCCACGGACTGGCCGAGCCGCCAGGCATGTCAAGGTCAGGAAAGAAACGAAGCAGCTCATGAACAACCGACCGCATCTTGTGCGTTGGCTCGGCGGTGCTGGGATTCTCAGCCCGAAGGCGCCGATAGTCGGAGCTGGCGTGGGCATTGGACAATGGCGACGGGCCATCCCAGACGACGAAGTCGTGAGTCATGATCGCCATCCCTCATCGCCCGACCGTGCGCAGTAAGCGCGAAGGAAACCACGACGTCGATCAAGCCAAGTGTCGGGGCCTTTCCGGCCATGCTGGTATTGCTCCGCTGGAGCTGCACATGATTTCACTTCGACGTACCTTGGCAAAGACGGGTCGATACCCGAATCGAACTGGCGAGGACGACGATCCGGAACACACCTCGGTCGGCCAAAGTGTAGTCGCCACCGGGCGCGGGTGCAGGCACCCACACGAGCGTCAACGACCTGGCTGAAGATGCAACCAGGCTGAAGACATAGACCTAGCTGAGCCAGGAAATCATCAATGACCGCAGCCGGTCGATACCGACACCGCTGTGGGCACTCACCCAGATCGGGTCACGGACTTCGAGCTGACAACCGGCAGCCAAGTCTTTCTTGCGCCTGTCACGCTTCGACGACTTCACCTTGTCGTGTTTGGTGGCGATGACCGTGTGAGGTAGATCGCTGGCTCGTAGCCAGTCGAGCATCTGCACGTCGAGCTTGGTGGGGCCCACCTCACCGTCGACCAACACCATGATCATCACCAGCTCCTCGCGTTCGAGCAGGTAGTTCTCGATCATGACGCGCCAGTCGTCCCTCATGGACTTCGAGGTGGCGGCGTAACCGTAGCCGGGAAGGTCCATGACCGTCGACGTCATCATCCCATCGGGTCCGGTAAGCGGATTTCCTTTGTTGTCGACGAGGGTGAATAGATTCAGCAGCCTGGTACGACCAGGGGTGTTGGACACGTGGGCCAGTTTCTTCCGTTTGGCCACGGCGTTTATCAACGACGACTTGCCCACGTTGGACCGACCGACGATCGCAATCTCGTTGAGCGACGGTGGAAGGGTGTCGATCTTGTCGGCCGACGTGACGAATTCCATTCGGATCGGACTGCTCATGACTCAAACTCCCCTTGAAGCTGCGATCGCCAGACCACCAGATCACGATCGATTTCGGCTAGCGTTCGACATCCCGTGAGAGCCATGGACCGCCGCAGTCCGTCAACCAGGAACGACAACACATGGTCGACGCCGGCTTCGCCCGCCGCTCCGAGACCATATAAGTAAGCTCGTCCGATCATGGCCGCATCGGCACCGAGTGCCAGGGCCTTCAAGATGTCACTCCCCCGCCGAATGCCTCCGTCGGCGATGATGGAGATCTCGCCACCGACCGCGTCGGCCACGGGCTCAATCAGCTCGACCACGGCAGGCGCATCGTCGAGCTGACGACCCCCGTGGTTGGAAAGGGCGATACCTTCGACGCCATGCTCGACGGCAAGTTTGGCGTCGGCGACGGTTTGAATTCCCTTGAGCACGATCGGGCCCGTCCAGTGTTCCCGCATCCAGGCCACGTCGTCCCATGAGAGGGCGGCGTCGAACTGGCCGTTCGTGTATTCGCTGAGGGAGACGGCGGTTGAGCCGTCCATACCCTGACGACCGGCGACGTTGGCGAACGTGATGGGTTCGTTGGTGAGCAGACCGTAGGTCCACGCTGGGTGAATCACACCGTCGACGATCGTGTCGAGGCCCAGCATTGGCGGAAGGGAGAGGCCATTACGCACATCCCGCTCCCGGCGACCCAACACTGCGGTATCAACGGTCAACATTGCCGTTTCGTATCCGGCGGCGCCGGCCCGGCCGAGCAACTCGGCCACCAGATCACGGTCACGCCAGGCGTAGACCTGAAACCACTTCGCACCGTCGCTAACTGCTGCGACCTCTTCGATCGACCGGGTCGACATCGTCGACAGGGTGTAGGGCAACTCCGCTCCGGCCGCTGAGCGAGCCACCGCCAGCTCGCCTTGGGGGTCCGCGATTCTGGTGAATCCCGTGGGAGCCAGGATCAACGGGGCCGCCATTGGTTGCCCGAACAGAGTCGAGGACGTATCGATCGCCGAGACGTCCCGCAGCACCCGGGGTCGGAACTCGATTCGAGCAAACCCCGATACGTTGCGATCCAGCGTGCGCTCGTCTTCGGCTCCCCCGTCGATGTAGTGGAACACCCCTTTGGGTAACCGCCGCTTGGCGATGGCCCTGAGGTCCTCAACCGAGGCCGCGGTGGCGAGCCGGCGGACCGACGATCGTAGCTCAACCGGCCGGAACCGGACCAGGGCTCGGATCGATTTCAGGGGATTCATCGGGTCATCCTACGCCGGGGATTTAGTGTGCCGCTCGGGCTACGCGGCGTTGTGATTGTCGGTGGCGATGATGCGTTTGATTTCACCTGTGCTCTTGGTGACCATCTCGGGAATCGACCATTCACGGGACGACCGACTGATACCGAGCCGAGCGCCAAACAACTGGTTGACTGCACCGCCGATGAGGAGCACCTGGGCCGCCAGCCACACCCAGCTGATGGCCAGCAGGAAGATACCGACACCGGCCCGAACAACATCGGGGCCTTCGGCGGCCAGCGTCAGGTCGACGTATCGCCCAAAGCCGATGGTCAACAACCACCAGAGCAGAGCAGCGACAATGGCGCCGGGAAGGTCATGCAGCCACCGTGATCGGGTGGCCGGCCCGAAATGATAAACAATCGACGCCCAAAGGATCAGAACCGCAACCAGCGTCAGCACTCGGAGGGTCTGCACTGCCCCGTTGTCACCCAAACTTGACCAGACGAACTGGTCGAGAACAATTAGGGGAAGAGGAATCAACACGCTGCCGACACCGAGCAGGACTGCTACCACCCTGGCGACATACCAGGGCCGACGTTTGTTGGGCTCAACGCTGTAGATGTCCTCCAACGCACGGATGAGACCGGCGAACCCTCGACTGATCGACCATAAAGCAAAGGCGGCCGAAATGAGCGACAGCCCGGCGTTGGTGTCGTTGAAGAGGTCGGTCACCGTTGTTTGAATACGGTCGCCTTCGTCAGTTAGCACTCGCGCAATGAATTCCGAAACCTCGTTCTGTATCTGGCTCTGAAATTCCACGTCGTTCTCGCCCGTATACAAGAGGCCGAACACGCGGTCGATCGGGCCGAGTATGGCGAGGAGGGCAAGCACGGTGGCCGGAAGCGAAACCAAAAACCAAAAGGTCACGCTGGCGGCAAGATCGCCAACGCGCCCGTAGTACCAGCGAAGCGCTACGTCCCAGACGAAGCGCCAGGATGACACGATCCAGGAGAAAGGACCTGAACTCACAGGGTCCAGGGTAGGCAGTTTCGACCATGAATGGCAGTTTCTCGGTCATCCTGAACGTTCACAGATTCGGGAGGGCTCCACAGTGGAAGTACAGTGGAAGTACCGTGGATGTAGAGTCGAAGTATGACCGAGTCGGGTTCACCGTTCACCAACCGTAAGGCCGGAGAAGCCTTTCTCGTTTCGCCCCAAGGGGGCGACGGCCCCGGGCTCCTGGTGCTGCACTCGTGGTGGGGTTTGAATCCATGGGTTCGTGACTTCTGCCGCCGGTTGGCCGACCGAGGTTATACGGTGCTCGCTCCCGACATGTTCGACGGCGTGCAGCCGGTAACCGAGGCCGAAGGTGAGGCGGTTCTGGCCGACCAAAGCCCCGACGCCCTCTCTGGCCTCGTGATGTCGTCGGCTCAGACTCTTCGAGCGGCATCGGTCGATTCAAACAAGCCGATCGGGGTGATCGGGTTCTCGATGGGCGCATCGCTCGGCTTGTGGCTATCGGCTCGGATGACCCGTGATGTCGGGGCGGTTGTGGCCTTCTATGGGGCCCAGTCAATCGATTTCGACGAGGCTACCGCTGTCTATCAGGGGCATTTCGCAGAAGAGGACCACATCGTGAGCGAGGAGGATCGGGTGGTGACCGAGTCGTTTATTCGTCTCGGGGGTCGCGACACCGAGTTCCATGTGTATCCCGGAGCCAAACATTGGTTTTTCGAAGAAGGCGATAACTACGACGATGAGGCCGCCGAGCTGGCCTGGGATCGTATGGTCGAGTTCCTCGACCGGCTGGTTCCGGTGGCGGCCTGAAACCCCGGGCCGACTTCGAACCAGTTCTTAGAACGCTCCGCCGGCCACCAGGTTGCCGACCGCCAGCGCTGCCAGCAAGGCGATAGCTGCCGCCACCGCCGTGGCTTGGCTCTGTTTCGCTCGAACCGGGAGCCAGGTGAGCACAAGGGCGGCGAGGAACCCGGCCGCGATGCCACCCATGTGGCCCCAGAACGAGATACGTGGCACGAGTAGCGGCAGGCCGAGATTGATCAGAAAGATTGTGCCCAGGCTGGTTTTGAAGATGTTGACGCCCCTCGTGGACAATACGCCGGCCAAACCACCGGCCAAGCCGAGCACGGCACCCGATGCGCCCAGGGTTGGTTGCTCAAAGTTGAACATCAGCACGGCCAGCGAACCACCCAACAGCCCGGCCAGATAGACGATGCCGTAGCGCAACGAGCCGAGCGCTCGCTCCAGGTTTGGCCCGAAGATCCAGAGCGCGTACATGTTGAACCCGATGTGGATGAGACCACTGTGCAGGAATCCTGATGTAAGGATTCGCCACACCTCACCGTCGGCTACCTGCGGGCCAAAGAGCCATCCCCAGAAGGTCAACTCGTCGGACGAAAGGATCTGGCCGACGAATGCCAACACGTTGGCAGCGATCAGGGCGACTGTGACCGGCGACGGCTTGTTCATGAGCGACTGAGCGGTATGGACCGTCTGGCTGTGGCCGGCCACGCACTCCGTGCAGTGGTGACCAACGGAGGCCTGGGCCATGCAGGCCGAGCAGATCGGGCGCTCACATCGTTGACAGGCGACGGCGGCGGCACGATCAGGGTGCCGGTAACAGGTTGTCGTCTCGTTGATCACCGTTAGAACGATACCGGTGGCAGACAGGTGATCAGGTCGACACGAACCGTGTGGTTCTCGGCGCCGTACTCGGCTCCATAGTCGGGCATACTCGCACCAATGGTCGATGCGCTGGCAACACTGATGACAACGGCGAAGAGTCATCTCAGATCGCCCTACGACGGCGACATCGCACGGTTGGCCGTGCCTGCGCTGGGCACGTTGGTGGCCGAGCCGCTGTATGTGCTGGCCGATACCGCCATCGTGGGGCGGTTGGGCACCGTGGAGCTGGCCGGACTAGCCCTGGCCTCGACCGTGCTGTTGAGCACTCACGCGCTGGTGATTTTCCTGGCCTACGGCACGACCGCCACCGTGGCCCGGCTGGTCGGCGCCAACCGAGACCGCGATGCCGCCTATCAGTCGGTCCAGGGACTGTGGCTGGCTGCGCTTCTGGGGCTGTTCTTTGTTGGTGTCATCATGGTGTCGGACCAATGGCTGCTTCAGCTGTTGGGAGGGGAAGGCGACGTCATGGAGCCGGCCACCCGCTACCTGCGTATCAGCCTCGTCGGATTACCGTTCATGTTTCTGGTCTTGGCAGGGTCGGGGGCCTTCAACGGCCGTCAAGATACGCGCACTCCCCTGGTCATCGCCGTTGCCGGGGCTATTGCCAACCTCGTAATCGAGGTGGTGTTGATATTCGGCCTTGGGTATGGGATCGGAGCATCGGCCTTGGCCACCGTCATCGCCCAGATCGCCACCGGTCTCGTATTCGTCCGGCGAATCGGGAGATGGGCTCGACAGGCCGATGTCGGCTTGACCCCCGATGCGGGAGCGATCTGGGGCTTGGCGTGGTTGGGACGAGCCCTGGTGCTCCGCTCCATCGGGCTTCGCGGATCGTTCACACTGGCCGCCGCCGTCGCCGCTCGCATCGGCACCGCCCCGCTGGCCGCGTATCAGATCTCCATTCAGATCTGGTCGACGCTGGCTCTCGCCCTCGACGCCGTCGCCATCGCCGGGCAGGCCCTCACCGGTAAATGGCTCGGCGCCGGCGACGCCTTACGAGCCAAGGCCGCAGCCCGCCGGATGATTCAGCTCGACGTAGCCGTCGCCGTGATTGCCGGGCTAGCCGTGTTTGCGCTACGTGGTCCGGTCAGCGCAATCTTCAGCACTGATCCGGCTGTGCTAACCGCTACCGCCACGTCGCTCATCTGGGCCGCCGTGATTCAGCCGGTCAACGGATACGTCTTCGCTCTCGACGGCATTCTCATCGGAGCCGGCGACATGACCTATCTGGGTCGATCCATGATCGCATCGGCCCTGATCTTCGGGGCGATGGCCTGGTGGCTGATGGTCAACGAGCGTGACTTGAACTGGCTGTGGGCCGCCCTGCTGATCTTCATGTCGACCAGGGCGTTGTTCCTATGGGTTCGCTGGAGATCCGACAGCTGGGTGGTGTTAGGAGTCTGACTCGGTGACCGGGTCGGGTGGAGGTACATCGGGCTCCGGGCTGCCGCCGGAATCGGAGGGATCCGGGGTGACAGTGGGCCCGTCCGGATCGCCGTCAGCATCGACCACGACATCGTCACCGTTCTCGACCGCGTCGGACGGTTGAGTTTCAACGACAATGCCGACGACCGACAGTTGGTGCTGATTCCGGTGCCGAGCCATGTCACTGCTAACAAAGATGTGCACCCGCTCCGTCAAGCCGGTATCCGGGTTGGTTGTGGTCAAGGCCACCGATGGCAGATCACCGAAATAGGCGTTGGCGGCTCGGGCCGCATTCGGGTCGAGGTAGCTGTCCGGAATGGAGATATCGGCGTCGGCCCAACGTTGCACGTCGTAGAATTCCCGCATCGTGCGCTCGGCATCGCCCGCGTCCCGGTCGACAACCAGCGGCGACAGCCAGGCGATGGGATTCTCGAGACCATCCGTCACCAGCTGTGGCCGGGTCAGATCACCGACGTAGACGGGATAGGCAAATTGGACCGGATTCACGTACGTCTGAGCCAGGGCGGTCTCCACCACACCTCCGGCCAATTCGATCAAGCTTTGGTCATCGACGCTGTCGTTGGGCAGCAGATAGTCCGACGCCGCCCAGCCATTGATCCCGTTGGGCGTGGTCACCGCCCACCAGATGTGTTTGCCGACTCTCACGGGAGGAATCGAGCGCCGGGACACGCCACCCGATCCGAGAGGAAGCACGTCGATTTGCTGACCTCCTGGCCCGTCACGAACCACGAGGCCACCGTCACGATCATCGGGTGGTAGTCCGATGACGGAGTAGGTGGATGGATCATCACGGCCGACGATGTACGCCGGCTTTGCCGCAAACTCGCCTCCGGCATATCGGCCACCGGCCACCACCCAGACCCGGTCGGCTCCGACGATGTCGAACCCAACCAGGTCGTCTGGTGAGCCAAGCGGTATCTCAGTGGCAACATCGCCGCCGCCATGCACAGGCTTGAGGTCGGCGAGAACGATGCCGTTCTGTGGATCTGAAAGCTGGATGGCGGCGAGACTATCGATCACCATCTGGTCCTCAAAGTTGTCATCGTCGGTTGGATCGTCGGCGGAAGCGCCGACAAAGGCGAAGTCAAAGGCCTCGGAACGAGCTTCCTCCACGAGGTAGAACTCGGCGTGCGGGTAGATGACGAGCGTTGACAGTACCTTGGGCTCCTCGCCCTCATCGCCGGCTGGAGATAGAACGTCGAGCAGGAAGGCGCCCAAGTCGTCGGGCGTGCCGGCGCCGGATTCGTCCACGACCAAGTTTTCGAATCCGATCAGGTTGAGGAACTTCTCCGCCGCCGCCACCGGCGTGACCCCAACCGGGGCGTAGGTGACGTTGGCAAACGGATCTTCGGGGTCGGACTCCACCAGTTCTCCGCTGGCAGTTGTCTCCTGGCCCTGCACTCCCTCCGAGAGCTGGGCTCCGGTTCCACCGGCCCGATACGACTCCGGATTCTGGGGAGGGCTGGGCTCAGTGATTTCGAGATCGGCGTCGGGGCTGGAACCGGCGGCTCGCTCGCCAAGCACAACGCCAGGATCGACCGCAGCGGGGGACTCGATCGCCGTCTCCACCACGCCCTGACCCTGGAGCGACAACGCAAACCCTGATACTCCGATCACGGCGACAGCGGCAGCGATGAAGCCGAGTGGCCGGAAGAACGAACTGTGGCCAAGTATCCCTCCGCCGGCGGGAGC
Organism: Acidimicrobiales bacterium; assembly: GCA_965216355.1. GTDB lineage: Bacteria > Actinomycetota > Acidimicrobiia > Acidimicrobiales > SZUA-35 > JAHELU01. Next base: position 2,195,267 of record CBDCFR010000013.1, on the reverse strand, counting down.
GTTCACCCGGCGAGCGAGGCGCGCGTAGGCATCAGGTGACACCTGCACCGACTCGGCGTGCGCCTGAAACGCATCGCTTACCCGTTGCTCGATTGAACTGAATTCGTTTGGTTCGGTCATGGCCGGCCTCCTGCCGGAATGTCACCGTCAAGTTCATCACCCAGGGACTTCTGCAGCTTGCGGAGTCCGCGATGGGCGTGCGACTTGACCGAGCCGCGGGCCATGCCCAGCGACTCGGCGATCTCGGCTTCGGAAAGATCGAGGTAGTACCGCAAGATGATCACGGATGCCTGTTTTTTGGGGAGTTGACGTACTGCACTGAGGATCCGTTCCCGCTCGCTGCGGCTCACTCCCCCCTCTTCCGCCGACTCCACAAGCTCCGCTTCTTCCGGAGTGTGGCGCCGACGAACCCGCCGTTTTCGCAATGTTGAGTGGGCTCCGTTGACGACCATCCTTCGCAGATAGGCCGCTTCACTGCCCGGTTTGATGTTGTAGTTTCCTTTTAGGAGTTTGACGAAAGCGTCCTGCACGACTTCTTCCGCCGCCTCGGTGTGGTCGACGTACATCGACGCCAACCTCACCATCTTTGTGTAGTGAGTGTCATAGAGGGCAGGCAGCGACAGTGGGTTCGCGTCAGTCTCAGCAGGCGTTCCACCTTGACTACCTTCCACTGTCACCACCCTCATCGCTGCCTAGACGCCCAAGTCCCTGTCATGGTTTACCAGAATCGAAAAGAATTCTGGAGTCGCGCCCGATCAGTTCGTCCGGCGATTGCGCTACTTGTTGTGCTGTTCCCCGGTTGTTCCCGTCATATCGCCAAGCCGTAACCTTGTGTCATGTTGGAACTCCGCCCCTCGTGTGAGCACTGCGAAACGCCTCTTCCCGCCGACCAACCTGGTGCCACCGTTTGTAGCTACGAGTGTACGTTCTGCGTGCGTTGCGCCGAGGATTTGCTGTCATGGGTGTGCCCTAACTGCGGTGGTGCGCTGTCGCCCCGTCCTCCCCGGCCGACGGCGCAGCTCGGTGATCATCCAGGTCGGGTCGATCCGGTGCACAAACCGGCCGACTTGGCGGGCCATCCGGCCAGAGTGGAAGCTCGGCGCGCCAAGGCCGGCAGACTGCCACACCTTTGGGAGATCGTGGTCGATTGCGCTGAACCGGCGACATCGGCGGCGTTCTACGGAGAGTTGCTAGGTGTTGAGCCGACCGTTCGTTCCGATGACTGGGCTTACGTCGACCCGCATAATCGAGGTCCGGGCCTGGTCCTGGGAGGATCACCGGCCCGCGGGGTTCGGCTGGCATTCCAGAAGGTGCCCGAGCCCAAACAGGGCAAGGTACGAATTCATCTGGACATCGGCTCCTGGGATCTCGCAAAGGCGGCGGCGGATGCGGTTGCACTCGGGGCGTCTCAGCTTGGGCCGATCGAGAATGACAGCACCGGGATGTTTGTGGTCATGGCCGACCCCGAAGGCCACGAATTCTGTTTCGTGAGCCCTTGATCGCTGGGACTTTGGTTTCCGCTGATCGTCCTGGCTGCTAGTCCTGGCCGATGCCGATTCGGATTCCCCCGACTTGAAAGCCGGTGTGTTTGGTGCCCCAGTCTTCGACCACAGGTTCCGGAACGTCGAAACCGGCTGCGGTGAGAGCGGCGTGGGCGGCGTCGACATCGGGCACGTTGACGTTGATCTCAACGTATGGTTTGCCGCCGGTTGCCTTCGTCGATTCCAAACCGGCGTGAAATCCGTCGTTGCCGCCGTAGCGGACGTAGGAGTCTTCCGTGGCGTCGGGATCGCCCATTAGAAGGTCGAGGCCGAGCAATTCGAAGACTTTGCGGGTGCCGGCAAAGTCGTCGGAAGCAACAAATACGTGACTGAGGAACGGGCGATCTCCCATGACTTGATGTTAGTACGGCGTCGCAGGTGCCTGGGTTGGTGCGAATTCGAAGCTCTGAGCGATGACCATTTGGACCCGCCCTATCGGGTATCGAACATTTGTTTGCTTTTGCTGGCTGAGTAGGTTACGTTTAAGGAGTGACCTTGTTGGTCGCATCTTCCCCACTTTCACCTTTGGGTGACGTCAATCCAGTTCGAGTGTCTGATGAAGGGGAGGTTCCATGTCCGGGTTTGATCTCGGTGAATCGGTGTCTGTTGCCGTAGCGGTTGCATCTTTTGGGTCTCTCCGTGAGCTTGTTGCCCGCGTCGATGTGTTCAGATGTGATCCGAATGAACTCCAGGCCCTCACGGCCGGTGTGCGTGAAGGGCAAGAAGCCCTCGACCGGCTGTTGATCCGGGTTGGCGTGGCTGCAGACCGCCAGGAACAAGACGGTGTCGGCCGCGGGGCGCAGGCCACAATGCTCGGCTATGGTTCGAGAGTGCGGGGCCAAGCCGCTCGTAGAGAGGCAGCGCGCTCCGAGACGGCAGCGGCGATGCCCAACGTCGGCGAAGCGGTCGAGCAAGGGCGGATTGGCGCTGCGCAGATCGACGCGATTTCAGCTGCGATGAAAGACCTGGATCCTGAGCAGAAAGCTCAGCTCGACACCGACGATTTGATCGAAGCAGGAGAGACGCTTCCCGCCGATTCGTTCGCCCGTCGGGTGCGTGACGAAGTGGAGCGGGTCAAAGGCGACCATGGCCTGGCTGACACCAAGGCCCGACAGGCCCGATCATCGTGGAAACATTGGACCGACCGCAAGACAGGCATGGGTCGGATTTCCGCCGAGTTCGACCCGGAGCGGTTCGAAGCGATCATGAACGCCGTCGAGGCACACACAGCCCGCCTCGCTAACGAGGGCGGTGTATCCAAGGACTCCAACCTCACGGCACGGGCAGCTCATGAACTCCTCACCGGCAAGGCGGCTCGGGCCGGTGGCTTGCCTCACATCAACGTGATCGTCGACCACGACACCATGCGGAACGGTGCTGGGCCCATGTCCTTACGTGAAACAGCAGCCGGGCATTCCTTACCTCCGGAGTCGATTGCTCGCCTTGCGTGCGACGCCGTACTCCAACGGGTTGTCGTCGACAAACATAGGATCCCAATCGATGTTGGCCGTAAACATCGCACCGCAACCGACGCCCAATGGCAGAGCCTGCGGGCCATGTACCGGAGTTGTGTGTGGAAGGGATGTGACAGGCCACTCGCTTGGTGTCAGGCCCACCACATTCACGAATGGGAGCACCGAGGTCACACCGATCTATGCAACTTGATCCCGTTATGCAGCCAGCATCATCACGCCGTGCACGAAGGCCGGTGGTCGGTGAAGCTATGTCCGCAGACTCGTCGGCTCGACATCTACGATCCGAGTCGAACGTTCTGGGCGACAACCACGCCTGACCGGATTCGTGCCGCAGGAACCGAAGGTGAGCGTCGGACAGTCACGAAGTCTCGAGGCCCTACCCAACCGGAGGGGCCGTGATGAGCCCGCCCATCTCAGCGCTTGGAGGAAAGCAACTGGTTGACCACCTTGCCGTCGGCTTGACCCTTGGTGGCCTTCATAATCTGACCGGTGAAGAAACCTTGCATCTTCTTCTGTTCTTTGTCGTCGCCGGCGGAGAACCGCGCCCACTCGTCAGGGTGGTCCGCGATCAACTGGTCCACGAGAGATTCCAGCTCGCCGGTGTCCATAGCCTCGAAGCCCCGAGCGGAAGCGATGGATGCAGGATCGTTGCCCGTCTCCACCATCTCCGACAGCACTTGCTTGGCTTGGGTGGCGGTGAGCGCTCCTCCGGTCTCCATCTTCACCAACTCGGCAAAGTTGACGGCGTTCAGCTCCTGCGCCCCGTCGACGGCCAGGTTGTTTCTCACATGGGTGAGCACTCGGCCGGCGTCGGCCCCGGCTTCGATCGCGGCCAGAGCAAGGCCATCGAGATTCCGGTCGACAGCGATTGCGGCTTCCTCAGCGGCTCCACCCTGCGCGATGAGAGCGTCTCGGCGGGCCTTGGGAAGGGCGGGCATCGCCGCTGCGATCTCGGCGATCCACTCCGGAGAGGGGTCGATAGGCACAAGGTCAGGGTCGGCGAAGTACCGGTAGTCCTCAGCTTCTTCCTTGGACCGGCCGGGTCGGGTGCGCCCCGCTTCCTCGTCCCAGTGACGGGTCTCCTGGCGGGGAGCCTCTCCGGCTTCGTACAGCTGCACGTGCCGCTGAGCCTCATACGTGATGGCCCGGCCGAGCGAACGCAGCGAGTTGACGTTCTTGATCTCACATCGGGTGCGAAGTTCGTCCGCACCTTTTGGACGCACCGACACGTTGGCATCGACTCGAAGGGAGCCTTCCTCCATCTTCCCGTCGCTGGCACCGATGGCCACGAGGATGGAGCGCAGCTCCTCCACGTACTCCTTAGCCTGCTCCGGGCCGCGGATGTCGGGGCGACTCACGATCTCGATGAGGGGGACGCCGGCCCGGTTGTAGTCAACCAGCGAGTACCCGGCACCGGTAATTCGGCCGTCGTCGCCGACATGCACGGTCTTCCCCGCGTCTTCCTCCATATGAGCTCTCTCGATGCCCACCACGGCGCCCGACGGCAACTCGAGCTGGCCATCGGTGTTGAGGGGCTGGTCGTACTGCGAGATCTGATAGTCCTTGGCCATGTCGGGATAGAAGTAGTTCTTCCGAGCCCAGACACATCGACCGACCGTGCAGTTGAGCGCCAACCCGATACGGATCGACAGCTCTACCGCCTTCTTGTTGACAACCGGCAGTGTGCCCGGAAGTCCCAGACAGACCGGATGCACGTTGGTATTCGGCTCGCCTCCGAAGATGTTGGGGGCGGGCGAAAACATCTTGGACGCCGTGGCGAGTTCGGAGTGGACCTCAAGGCCGATGACCATCTCCCAATCGTCGGGCAAGATCCCGGGCTCATGACCCGAGACCGATTCGCCTACCAGAGTTGCCGAAGATGTTGTTGAAGCGGGGGCTGACACGCCCTCCAGACTAATCTCGTCAGCCCAAGCTGCCTCGCGTTTATGGTCGCCCGTTTGAGAACAGGGCCACGATTTAGACGACCGCCACGGGCGGACTCGGCCGAGCGGGAGTCTAGGCCAACCGTTCGAGGGCGGCGGCCACTCGATACATCACCGGCTCGCCGAGCATCGGCGCCATCACCTGAACGCCAAGAGGCATGCCGTGGGCGCCCGTGCCGAACGGAACCGACATGGCCGGATGACCGGTGAGGTTGCACGGGATCGTGCACACGTCGTTGTAATACATGGTGACCGGGTCGGCCTTGGCGCCGAACTCGAAGGCGACACACGGCGAGGTTGGTGAAAGCAGCACGTCGTGGTTCTGGTACACCTGATCGAACTCACGAATCATCAACGTGCGGATCCGTTGGGCCTTGCCGTAGAAGGCATCGTAGTAGCCGGCCGATAGAGCGTACGTGCCAAGCATGATCCGGCGCTTAACCTCGTCGCCAAAGCCGGCGGTGCGAGAAGCCGCCATCATCGAAGCGGTGTTGGGGCCCGGTTCCCGCAGTCCATAACGAACACCGTCGTAGCGAGCGAGATTTGATGAAGCCTCGGCTGGGGCGATCATGTAGTAGGCCGAAAGGCCGGCCACCGCCGAAGGAATCGAAACCTCCTCGACCTTGGCGCCCGCCTCGGCCAACGCATCGGCGGCGCGGACAGCGGCTTCAACGACCTCAGGCTCAAAACTGTCGACCCCTTGGCCGCTCAGCTCGGTGACAACGCCCACACGGAGGCCTTCCACTCCCCCTTCGAGCGCCGCGGAAACCGACTGGTGGGCTTGGGGGATCGATGTGGAGTCGGCCGGATCAGGACCGGCGATCACATCCAGCATTGCGGCCGAGTCGGCAACAGTGTGGGTGAACGGACCGATCTGATCAAGCGAGCTGGCGAAAGCCACCAGGCCGTAACGGCTGACGGCACCATACGTGGGTTTCACGCCGACCAAGCCACAGAGGGCGGCCGGCTGGCGGATCGAGCCACCGGTGTCTGAACCAAGCGAGGCCGCGGCAAACCCAGCGGCCACCGCGGCGGCCGAACCGCCGGAAGATCCTCCGGGAACCCGGCTGGGGTCAAGGGGGTTGCGGGTGGGCCCGAACGCCGAGTTTTCCGTCGACGAACCCATCGCGAACTCGTCGAGATTGGTCTTGCCGACAAACACCGCACCGGCAGCGGCCAGGCGATCGACAACCGTGGCGTTGTAGGGCGGCACCCAATTCTCCAGGATCTTGGAGGAACAGGTGGTGGGCACCCCACGAGTGCACATGTTGTCTTTGAGAGCGATCGGGACCCCGGCCAGCGGGCCGACGTCTTCACCGGCGGCGATTGCAGCGTCGACCGCACCGGCAACCTCTCGGGCCTGGTCCGTGGTGACGGTGTTGAACGCATGGATCTCGCCATCACGCTGTTCAATGCGAGCCAGGTGCTGATCGAGAACATCGACAGCCGAACGCTCCCCTGAACGGATCGCTGCGGCCAGGTCGACCACCGAATCAAATATTTCAGGTGTTGGGTTGGTCACGGCGCTTCCCCCAATGCCGGCGGAACCTTGAACTGATGGTCCTCAACCTCCGGGCCGCAAGCGAGCGCCTCTTCGCGCACACTCTCGGCCACCTCACCGGTAACCGGCACGTCGTCTCGGAACACATTGACCAAACCAAACGGGTGAGCCGTCGGCGGCACATCGTCGACGTCGAACTGATTAAGCTGCTCGGCCAGATCGAGGACGGCGTCGAGTTGCCCGGTAAACACGGTCAACTCGTCGTCGGTTAGTTCCAGAAGCGCCAGGCGAGCGACCTTTGAGACATCCTCGGTGGTCAGCGGCTCCCGGGGCGAAGAATCGGATTGGGAAGACACCGCTTCAGGCTATTCGATTACTGGGCGGTCCGTACGGAGATAACCCCGCGGTTCCACCGGGCGCTACCCTCAAGACGTGGCCTACCCCTTTCTGTCTCCCGAATGGATCACCGCGGCCCGCGAACTGCGGTCCCGCTACGCCGACCAGGTCCCAGAACCCCCGGTCCCAGCCCGAATAAACGTGGTCGTCACCGAGATCCCACACGGCGATACGCCGGAGATGAACGGCCACATCGACACCAGCGATGGCAGAACAATCATCGAGGACGGCCATCTCGACGGACCGGACCTCACGGTCACGGTCGACTACGAGACGGCCAAAGCCGCCTTCGTGACACGGGATCAAGAAGCTCTTATGCGAGCCTTCTTCGGAGGGAAGATTCTGGTGGAGGGCGACGTGTCACGGCTGATGGCTCTCCAATCGGCGCCAACCGAAGTGGATCCGGTGCTGGTCGAGATGTATCAGGAACTGAATGCCCTCACCGAAGACGCCTAAAGGCGCCTGGTATCAACCGTCGACCTAGGAGCGGGCAGCGAAGATTCGAACTTCGGTGCCCAACCGATGCGATGTTCCCTCGGCCGGGTCGGTGCTGATGACCAGTCCGTTGGCCGGGCCGTCGGTATCGCCGATGACAAATCCGGCGTTCTCGAGGATGTCGGCCGCCTCGGCTGCCGGCAGACCGACCACGTTTGGCACCGTGATGAACGGAAGGCCCAACGAAATGGTGACCTTGACCTTTGAGCCGCGACTCACCTCGGCCCCGGCCGCAGGCTCGGTGCTGATGATGTCGCCCTCCGGCACCGTCTCCGAATAGGCCTCGACAACCTCCAACACCAGGCCGCGATCGCCAAGCTGAGAGCTGGCCTGACTTTCCGTGAGACCAACCAGGCTGGGAACCGTGCGAGGCTGAGGGCCTTGGCTGATTACCAAATCGATGACGGTTCCGGTGATGTACTGGTCGGCCACCTCAACCGTGGCACCGTCGACGGTGGCCTCCATCACCACGTTGGGCTCGATGTCTTCGTCGAAGACCTGCTCCACCCGCCCGACAACCAGATCCATTGCTTCAATCGTTTGGGTGGCATCGTCGAGCGTTCGCCCCACGAGCTCGGGCACGGCATGGAGAACGGGGCCAAGTGACACCTCAATCGCCACGGAGCCTCCGGCCGGGATCTTGAAACCCGGCGATGGCGACTGGGAAAGGATCTGACCGGGCTCGGTCCCGTCGACGTAACGAGACGAGACGTCAACCGTCCACGCAAACTCGGAGGCGGCCAGCTGCACCTCGCCCTCCGTCATACCCCGGTAGTCGTGCACGGGGAACGTTGGGAGCCCAAGCTCCACGGTGGTCAGCTCGGGTTGCGCTTGGCGAATGTAGATTCCGGTGTACAGGGCCCCGGCGCACATGGCTGCGAACACGATCAAGCCGAGCAACCATTTCCACCAGCCTCGCCGTTTTCTGTCTTCCCGCTGGCGGGCTCGTTCCCGCACTCGAACCGGATGACCGTCGGACGGATCCTCGGGCAACAGGGTCGGGGCCTCACTATCGATAATCGCCGCATCGACGTCGACCGAGCCACGACCGTCATCGACGGCCACCTGACTCCCGGCCAAACCATGATTGGTGTGGATTGACACACCATCGTCCCGCACTTCGCCGTTGACCGGCTCGCTGCCGTCGTCGAGCCGGATCTCCGTATACGTGATGTCTTCCAGCGGCAACGGCGCTGGAGCGGGCAGAATGTGCACCGCGTTGGCGAGACCTTCAAGCAGTTCGGCCGCCGTGGAGCGATGTTCGGCTCGAGCTTGACCGGCTAAGGCCAAAGGTTCGATCAGCGGCTCGTAAAGCTCACGAAGATCGGGGGCGAACTCGGCGAGGATGTAGGGAACCGGAACGTCCTCGGTTTGGCGGACGACCATGGTTTGCAGAGCGTTCTCCCGCTCAAGCGGTACTTCGCCGGTCAACGCCTCCAGTAAACACAAACACAGCGAATACACGTCGGCCAAACCGTCGACGGTGCCGTCTTTGGCCTGTTCCGGAGCGGCATAGCGGGCGGTGCCGATGAGGACACCCTCCGGTTCGGTCCACGCCGCCTGGGCGACGGCCCGGGCAATACCGAAGTCGGCAATGTGAACGCGGCCATCACTACCGAACAGCAAATTGGCCGGCTTGATGTCGCGGTGAACAAGACCTTGTTCGTGGGCGAACGCCAAACCCTGGGCCGCCTGCAACCCGATCTCGGCCACTTGAGGGGCGGTGAGTACTCCTGTGCGGTTGAGCAAGCTGCGTAGCGTTCCGCCACCTAGTAGTTCGGTGACAATGAACGGCCCGGTTTCCGGGTCATCACTCCAATCGAACACCACCAGAAGATTGGGGTGGCTGAGCTGAGCGGCAAGTTGGGCCTCGGCTCGGAACAGTTTCAGAAACCGGGGGTCGTTGGCGAAACCGCTACGGAGGCGTTTCACGGCAACATCGCGGCCGAGCCGAGTGTCTGTCGCCTGATAAACCTCCGCCGATGAACCAGACCCGATCTGGGCCCGCAATTCATATCGGTCCCCGAGCATCTGCCCGGAAACAGGGGCTCTCGACATAACGACGAGACTACTCGATCGGTAGTTGTTGCTGGTGGCTCCTTGGCAGACTGGATCCTATGAGCCAGACCGAGTCCGGTCCCGTCGAAAACGCCGAGAAAGACGCCGAGCTTCCCAGCGTGATCTCACAGAGCAAACAACGCTGGATATCAGCCGGCATCCTGGCCGTGGCCGTGGGCTTTCTGGTCTTGGCCGCGGTCTACGACGGTGGCGATACCACCGGTAGTCCGAGGGCCTCAAACCTCGGGGCCTCGGCGTCCGACACCACACTGGGCCCAACCGCCGGAGCGGCCCAGCCGGCAACGGCGATCATCGAGGGCGTACTACCACAAGGCGGTGAGGCCAGCGCCTGCAGCGAACCGGTCGGCGTCGACTTGGCCGGCGGCTACGGCGCTCGCTTGACGATCAATGGAATCGATGTTGCTCCCGAGGAAATGAACGTCAACCTCGACAGCAGCGGAGCGATCACCAACGTGCTGACCCCCACCCGCACGCTGGGCCACTTCACGTTCGACCCTACCGACGAATGCCCAAACGGACGTTGGCTACGGCCGCTTAACAATGTGCTTGAGGTGTGCGTCTACCGGTTTGACGATCCCTCGGCGTCCTGTGCCCTCCGCACCGAGTACGTGTTCGACGCTCTCTAGCTGGTTGTACCGAACCGCTAGCCCGGAAGTTCACCCGACTCAAGAAGCCGGGCGAAGGCCGCCTCATCAAGAATGGGCACGCCGAGTTCTTCGGCCTTCGAGAGCTTCGAGGCGCCCGGTTCGTTGCCGACCACCAGAGCTGTGGTCTTCTTCGAGACCGACCCGGGGTTCTTGCCTCCCCGAGCCTTAATCGCATCCCCAACACCATCACGAGTGAAGTCGGTCAGCGAGCCGGTGACCACGATCGACATGCCCTCCAAGGTCTGCGGCTCCGAGGAAGCCTCGGGGCCGGTCAGGTTGAGTTCAGCCGCTTTGAACTTGGCCACCAGCGCCTGAGCCTCCTCGGTCGCGAAGTACGAGGCCACGCTGGACGCGATGGTGGGGCCCACCCCATCAACTGCGGCCATTTCCTCAACCGTGGCGGCCATGATGGCATCGATGTGACCAAAGGTGGTGGCCAGAAGCTCGGCACCGGTGGGCCCGAGATGCCGTACGCCAAGGCCGACCAAGAGGTTGGCCAGCGGCCGCTGTTTCGAGGCCTCGATTGCCGCCTTGAGATTGTCGATCGAGGTTTGACCAAACCCCTCAAGCTCAGCCACCTCATCCCACGGAATCGAGTAGATGTCTCCGGTGTCGGCGATGAACCCTTTCTCGAGAAACAACGCAACCCTGCTCTCGCCCAAACCCTCGATGTCCATTCCGCCTCGGGAAGCAAAGTGGCTGATTCTGGCATGCTGTTGCGCAGGACAGATGGGATTGACGCAGAACGTGTGAGCCTCGCCTTCCGGGCGCACAAGCTCGGTGTCGCAAGTGGGACAGTTGGTGGGGAACTTCCACTTTCGTAGACCTTTGGGGCGCTCCGACAACACCGGACCTAGCACCTCGGGGATGACATCGCCGGCCTTGCGGACAATTACCGTGTCACCCGGCCGCACATCTTTAAGACGAACCTGATCGTCGTTGTGCAAGGTGGCCATCTGGACGGTTGACCCACCCACAAACACCGGTTCCAGCACCGCAAACGGAGTGGCCTTGCCGGTGCGACCGATCGAGACTTCGATGGCCTTGAGTTTGGTGGTGCGTTCCTCCGGTGGGAACTTGTAGGCGATGGCCCACCGAGGCGCTTTGGCCGTTGACCCCAAAGCCTGTTGACGGGAGAGACGATCGACTTTGATGACCGCTCCGTCGATTTCATAGTCGAGGTCGTGACGGCGATCGAGAAAGCTCTCGGCGAAGGTGAAGACCTCGTCGATTGTTGAGGCCTTGCGACGTTCCGGGTTGACCGGCAAACCGAGTCCATCGAGCCAGTCGAGCGCCTCGCTGTGCGACTCCAGCGCGGGGCCGCCCTCAACCACGCCAAGTTGATAGGCCCAGAAAGCGAGGCCACGGCTAGCCGTGATCGAGGGGTCTTTCTGCCTGAGGCTGCCGGCGGCGGTGTTACGGGGATTGGCGTAGCGGGGCAGTCCAGCGGCAAGCTGCGACTCGTTGAGCGCATCGAAAACGTCGATCGGCATATACACCTCGCCCCGCACCTCGACCACGGCAGGGACGCCGCCGTTGGTGCGGTTCAGCACATTGGGTATGACCTCAATGCCGGCGACGTTGGCGGTGATGTCTTCGCCGACTCGGCCGTTGCCCCGCGTGGCGGCCTGAACCAATCGACCGTTCTCGTAACGAAGCGAACAGGCCACACCATCGATCTTGAGTTCGCAGGTGTAGCCGACCGGAGCCGCCGCGGAATCGAGATCGAGCCCTCGCGCCACGCGATCGGCCCAGCCCTCGAGCTCACCACGATCAAATGCGTTGTCGAGGCTCATCATCGGCACCGTGTGGGTGACAGGAGCGAAGGCGGTGGTGGGCGTGTCGCCAACAAGCTGGGTTGGCGAATCGGCGGTGATCAGCTCGGGGTGCTGCGCCTCAAGGGCCTCCAACTCACGCACCATCTGGTCGTACTCGACATCGGGGATCTCGGGGGCGTCCTGGTTGTAGTACCGATCGTTGTGATAGCGGATCTCGGAGCGCAGCTCATCCAGACGTGCTGCTGCCGTTTCGGTGTTGATCTTGGTGTGGGTGAAGTCGGTGCCCTGATCCGAGGATGTGCCAGCTGCCATCCCTAGATACTACCCAGCCGCTGTGTCAGCCGAGATCCACTGGATCTACGGGCGCAACGGGGTGACAGTCCGACTCAATCACGCCGGACCACGGCAGAATGTGGCGGTGAATCGAAAAGGTTCAAGTTCTACCCCGTTGGTGCTGTGGGCGCTCCGTCTGTTGTGGCTGTTGTTGCCCGTTGCCGGTGGCGTCGGCTTTCGAGCGGCGCTCGAATCGGTTGCCGACACCCCCGGCCTGATAATCGAAATCGGCCTCTGGCTGGTCTGGTTCATCGGCTTGGTCGCCGTCCTGACTCCTCATCCTTTGAGCTTGACCATTGTTCGCATCGTCGGACCGGCGATTGTGGGATTCGCCGTGATCGCTGGATTTCGGGACGGTTGGGGCCCGGCAACGCTGGCCTCCCTTGGCTCGGGGTTGGTGGTATCGGCGGTTGCGCTGTTGCCCGCTGTCGGTGACGCCATGGTCAATGGATCGGCCTACGGATCGGAGCGGCGAATGTCGCTGCGAACGCCGGCCGTTGCCTTTCTCGGCCCGATTCCGCTGGCCTGGGCCGTCATCTTCGCCGGGCTTTCCGGCTGGGCGGTATTGGCGGCCGCCGAACGCTATTGGCTGGCATTGGCCGCGGCCTTGATTGGCGCCTTGGCTGTTTGGGTCGGAGGCCGTTTGCTTCACCAATTGGCTCGACGTTGGGTGGTGTTTGTACCGGCCGGTTTCGTGCTGCATGACCCGTTCCAACTGGTTGATCCGGTGCTCGTCGCCCGGGCGAAGATCAGTCGGCTCGGTCCAGCCGAAATCGTGGCCGACGGTGCCGGTGCAGCCCACGACGAGGCCGCTACCGCGCTCGACCTTTCCGCCGGCTCAATGGGCTTGGCTTTGGAAGTTGAGTCGACTGAGCCTTTGCTGTTTGGTGTGCGCCGAAAAGGTGGAGTCGACACCGAAACGGCGGCAAAGGTGGTGTTTTCACCTACGCTTCCGGGCGCTCTTCTCTCCGAAGCCCGCATTCGAGGTATTAAGATCAGAGGGTCGGCCGGAGCAGACTGAGCCTGGAACGGGATGCCGTCCAGGTGAGCGACTCAAGTGCGTTGGCGTATTGAGCGGATCCGGGTGACATATCCGCCGATTTTGAAATGAGCCATACATGGAACTCCTCGTTGACAACGAGACCCTGATGGTTGACGGAAATGAGTTTGGGTTTGAAAACTCGTCCGCTTTGCTTTCCTGGTCTCTCCGCCGTTCGTACGATCGGAGGCTGGCCCAAGTGTCCACTCCCAATGGGGGCTCGGACGCGTCAATCATTGCTTTTGATCTTCGAATCGACCTTCTTCACGACAGCGTTTCATTGGAACTGACCCGTGGAATGGAGATCGACATCACCGGATACCAGGCTCTGGCCGGGGCAAAGGTGCCTCTCAGAGCCAAAATCGCCCGAATAATTCGGGCCAGGGTGCTCGATCACGCCTTCAGCGTGCCAAAATGACTTGATGACCGCGCTCCACGACCTGATCGCCGAAAAGGGCTTCCTTGTTCTCGATGGCGCCACCGGAACCGAACTGTTCCAAAAAGGTCTGGAGTCCGGCTACCCGCCCGAGGCGTGGAACGTTGAACGGCCCGACGTGATCACCGGGGCCTACCAGGCCTACGTCGACGCCGGATCCGACCTGTTCCTCACCAACACCTTTGGTGGCACCCGCTATCGGCTGGCCCTGCACAAGCTCGAAGAGCGGGTCTACGAACTCAACAAAGCCGCGGCCGAGCTTGGCCGCCAAGTGGCCGAAGGCGCTCGGGAGAACCTGAATCGAACCGTGCTGGTTGCCGGTTCGATGGGGCCAACCGGTGAGCTGCTTGAGCCGATGGGCTCGATGTCGATGACGGCCTGCACCGCGGCGTTCGCCGAGCAAGCCGAAGGGCTTCACGATGGTGGTGTCGACCTACTGTGGATCGAGACCATCAGCTCGCTTGAAGAGGCCGAGGCTGCCGTTGAGGGCGCCCGCTCGGTTTCCGACAAGCCAATCTGCCTCACGCTCAGCTTCGACACGGCGGGCAGGACCATGATGGGCGTAACCGGAGAGGCCGCCGCAGAGCTGGCCACCCGTCTCAACGTTGATGCCATTGGCGCCAACTGCGGCAACAACCTGGCCGACACCGAAGCCGCCATCAAGCAAATCCGGGCGTCGAATCCCGAGATCACGGTGATCAGCAAAGGCAACGCCGGGATTCCGGAGTGGCGAGGCACCGAGCTCCATTACAACGGAACCCCCGAGGTGATGGCCGCCTACGCGGTGCGAGCCCGAGACGCCGGCGCTCAGCTAATCGGCGCCTGCTGCGGCAGCACGCCGGCTCACATCGATCTGATGCGCCGGGTTCTCGACGGAGATGAACCGGTGCCGGAGGTGGAGGAAATCACGGCGACCACAACCCTGGTTGCCAAAGAACGTACAGGGCGACGCGGCGGACGTGGACGGCGCGGCCGCAGCTAACGGCCGCCGCCGGCTCACCACCGGCCGAAGGGGGAAACGGGCACCGGCACACTCGGTGCTCCGCTCGCCGACGCCAGTAGTACTGATCACGCTGCTAATTACCCTGCTGACCACGCTGCTGGCGCCCGTTCCGGCCGACGCCCAGAATCGTGGCAGCAGTGAGTTGACCTTTGTCGTCGACCTCGAATCCAAGACGGTCGAGGTCACCGAGATCATGCAGCCGGCAAGAGGGGGCACGTCGGTATCGGTCGTGCTTCCGTCGAACGCCACCAATGTGTCATTCGACGGTCGGATCTCAGGTCGATCCTCGCTGGAAGACGGATACGACCGACTCAATCTTGTGGCCGGTGCCGGTGATGCGCTGAGATACACGCTGCCCACCACCACAGGTCGAGCGGTTGAAGGCACACGAGTCACCACCGCCATGATTGGCTTCCACCTGCTGCCCAGCTTCGAGCAGGCCGGCGTGACCGTCACCCTCCCACAAGGATTCGTGGCCAACATGGGCCCGGCCTTCGTGCCCCAGGTGATCGGAGACGAGACGCTTCAGTACGTCTTAGCGCCCACAAACGCCGAAGCCCTTTGGGGCCTGTGGTTCGTGGCGGTACGGGAATCAGGCTTGGTCCGCGAGTTGGTGACGCTGGAGAACGTCGACATCGAGGTGGCCGCTTGGGCCGACGATCCCGAATGGATGGCGTTCGCGATCGATCATGTGACCGAAGGGGTTCCTCTCCTGGAGGAGCAAATCGGCCAGCCCTGGCCATGGGGCGACATGTGGTTGATGGAGAGCGCCGCCCCCGACCAAGTGGGATACGGCGGTTGGTTCGACCGGCAGCAGAATCGGATCGAGATCACCGACACGCTTGATTCGACGCTGTTCTTTCACGAACTGGCTCACGCCTGGTTCAACGACCTCGTGTTCACGGAACGTTGGATGATCGAAGGGTTCGCCGAGGAATACGCGACGTCGGTTGGCGAAGCCTACGGCGCCGAAGTGATGCTGGCCGAAGCACCGGAGGAAGAACCAGGCACACTCGATGGGCTGAACGATTGGGGCAACTCGTTCTGGCACGAAGACCGCTGGCTGGTGGAGCTCTACGGCTACAACACGTCCTACTGGGTGGTCGACCAGCTTCGGGCCGAGATCGGTGATGAGGGAATGACGGCGGCGATCGACGGCATGTTCGAGCGGCGTCATCCGTACGCCCTTGAAGGTGAGGGGCGCCAAGTGGGCTCCAACGACTGGCGGCGGCTTCTCGACATGCTTGAGCTCCGGGGAGGCTCAACCACGGCCGAGGAGCTGTTCCGGGACTACGTGGTCACCGAACAGCAAGCTCCGCTTCTTGACTCTCGTCGCCTGGCCATGGATCGCTACGCCGACTTCGAGTCGGAGAGCTCCCTGGCTGTTCCGGAAAGTATCAGGGTGGCGATGTCGTCTTGGAAGTTCCGCGACGCCGTCGACGGGATGGAAGAGGCGATGGTTGTGCTCGACAGCATGGCCGAGCTCGAGACCCGGGCCGGGCGCCTCGGACTTACCGTGCCCCCCTATCTCACTGATTTCTACCTCCGGTCCGACCTTGACTTTGCGCTGGTGGAATCGGCGATTGCCGAAACCGACGTGGTTCTCGCCGATCTTGAGTTGAATCCCGACAAGATCGACGCCGAAGTGGCCGAAGACTTTCAACTAGGCCGATTCGACGAGATGGAGCTCAGCGTCAGCCGCTTGAACGATGGCCGTGATTCCGGCGTTTCCTACCGCCCCTATCTGATCGCGCTGGCGGTGCTGGCCGTGGTCTTGATTCTCGCCACCACGCTCTGGCTCCGTGCGGAACTGAAGCCGCAGCCGGAACAGGATCCGTCTGCTCCTGCCGGGGGTCCCGAGGGGCCGGCGTCACAGCCGCCGCCACCGGAACAACGTGTTGGGGCGGTTGCCGCCGCTC
This sequence comes from Acidimicrobiales bacterium, assembly GCA_965216355.1. Lineage (GTDB taxonomy): Bacteria > Actinomycetota > Acidimicrobiia > Acidimicrobiales > SZUA-35 > JAHELU01. The sequence continues at coordinate 2,178,682 of CBDCFR010000013.1, read as the reverse complement.
CCCCACCTAGCGGCCACCCGGTCGCAAACATTCCCGCGCCTCCGTCGTCGGAGCCGGCCGTTCACTGGGCTCCGGCCCATTCGGCGCCGGCCCAACCACAGACCCAGCCGTATCCTCAGTCGCCGGGCATGGCACCACCACCCCCACCGCCAACCGGGCCACCGACGTCCAACGCCCCGCCTCCTCCCGGAGGAACTCCGTCGGTCGGTTGACCCGTCAGGTCAGCGATGGGCTGAGTTGCAGGTGGTCGAAAGGTGGTCGATCGACACGGTGTTGAGAGTCCGTCTGTCTGTTTCGGGACCGGCCACTGTCAAACATCTGGACGGTGAGCGTTGGAATAGACGTCGGCTGTTATAGACGCGGTGCCGCTGCCTTTGCCAAGCGGTCAGTGACCGCATCGAGCATCTGGCCACGCTGAGGTGGGACGACAAGAAGTCGCCGTACGTTTTGGCGGTCGGCTTCCCTCAACGTGCTGTAGAGCCGCGCCGCATATCCACCGGCTTCTTCGGGCAGAACCCAAACCGGAATCTCGGCATCGTGGGTGGCGGCCACACCAACGATCGTGATCAAGCCATCACCCGACTTAAAGACCAACTCCGAAACCGCCTCTGCGTCGATTAACGCCATCTGGGCCTCGGGCGCGTAGTGGGAGGCCAGCATGCCCGAGGCTCTGGACACTCCGCCTCGGTCATCCTCGATCGGCACTCCGAGCACAGCTTCCAATTCAACGGTTGAGATTCCGCCAGGGCGGAGTAACTTGACCGTCGGTCCGCTCACATCGACGATCGTTGATTCGACGCCGACGCGACAGGGGCCGCCATCGAGCACGACGGCAACCGCGTCGCCGACATCTTGGCGGACGTGTTCGGCTGTGGTCGGGCTCACGCCGCCGAATCGATTGGCCGAGGGGCCGGCGACCGCCCCGGAGCCGATCTCACCGAACTGCCGGAGCAGTTCAAGGGTGAGATCGTGATCGGGCATCCGCAGCCCGACCGTGTTGCGACCGCCGGTTGTCTCCGGCGCAATCTCGTCGCCGCGATCGACGATTACGGTCAGCGGACCCGGCCAGAACGCATCGACCAGCTTCTCCGCCATTGGGTGAACGTTGCGGCCGAAACGGTGCAGACCGGATTTGTCGGCCACGTGCACGATCAACGGATGCCCGGTTGGACGGGACTTCGCGGCGAAGATCTTGGCGACGGCTTCGGGGTTGGTGGCGTCGGCCCCCAAGCCGTAGACCGTCTCGGTGGGGAACCCGACCAGCTGGCCATCGGCCAATGCCTTCACGGCAGCAGCGAGATCCTGGTCGCGTGAGAACTCGGTGATCGACATCTTCTAGACCGGTCGACTCAGGCTGCGTCCACGGCGACGGCGCCGGCGATCCCGCCGCCCAGCACTGCATCGCCTTGGCCATCGGCACCGGCGGGGGCGCTGTCTTCCGGGTGATAGAAGACGATCGACTGGCCAACCGCCACCCGCTGCTGGGGCTCGTCCCACGTGAGCACCACTCGACCCGGTTGCGCCGATTCGTCGATGCGGCCGGGCCGCACGGATCCATGGGCCGAACACTGGACCAGTACCGGTCCGTCAAATGCCTCCGCAGCCCATTCCACGTTGTCGACGTATTGAGCGTCGACCATCAGCTGCTCTCGAGGACCGAGCACAACCTGAGCTTGTTCGTGGTCGATGTCGACGACGTAGCGACGGTCGGCGTTGCCACCAACGTTCAGGCCGCGCCGTTGCCCCAGAGTGACCATCTCGATCGACTCGACCGACCCGACTTCCTGGCCGCTCTCATCGACGATCGACGCCGGACGCAAGGAGATCCGGTCGCCAAGAAAGACCTGACGTCCCCCAACGGAGTGGATGAAACAAACGTCCTGGCTGTCGGGCTTGGCCGCGGTGCGCAGACCGAGTTCATCGGCCATCTCCCTCACCCGTTCTTTGGTGAACGCGCCGACCGGGAACAACAGACGACGCAGCTGGGCTTGATCGAGCATATGAAGCACATATGACTGGTCTTTGGCCGCGTCGGCCCCTCGGGCGATGTGCCGGTGTCCGTGGTCGTCGGTGGTGATCCTGGCGTGGTGGCCGGTGGCCACCAGATCGAATCCCAGGGCGTCGGCTCGGCGGAACAGCTTGTCGAACTTGATGTGGCGGTTGCATTCAACACACGGGTTTGGGGTGCGTCCGGCTTGATGGTCGGCCACGTAGGGGTCGACCACGAACTCGTTGAAGTCGTCGCCGAAGTTGAACACGTAGTGATCGATACCCAGCTGTTGCGCCACCCGGCGGGCGTCGTCGACGTCGGAAACCGAGCAACAACCCGAGTCGCTGGCCCCACCCCAAAGTTTGAGCGTGACCCCGACCACGTTGTAACCCTCGTTGACCAGCAGCGCGGCGGCGACCGACGAGTCGACTCCGCCCGACATGGCTACAAGTACGTCTTGGCCTGCCATCATGACCTCCCCGCGCGAAGCTGTTCGACGGCCCCACCGATTGTGGCCAGCACGGCGTCGACGTCGGCCTCAGTGGATGAATAGCCGAGCGACAGACGAAGCGATCCGAAGGCCAGCGCCCGGTCGAAGCCCATGGCCGCCAACACGTGGCTGGGTTCCATTGCGCCGCTGGAACACGACGACGCGGCCGAGGCCATGATGTCGGCCCGTTCCAGAAGGAAAAGCAGGGCCTCACTCTCGATGCCTTCGAAACAGAAGTGGCAGATGTTGGCGGTTTTGTTGGCTCGATCGCCGGTTTCAATTGCGCCATCGACGGTCGCGGCAATGCCATCGGCCAAACGGTCACGGAGTTTGCCAACCCGTTCCACCTGTTCGGCTCGTTCAGCCACTGTCAGCTCGGCCGCCACGGCGAGCGCAGCGATGCCGGCGACGTTGTGGGTTCCGCCTCGACGACCACGTTCCTGCCCGCCACCTTTCAGCAGCGGCAGCAGCTTGGATCCGGCTTCGGCGCTCGGTCTAACGACGAGCGCCCCAACACCCTTGGGGGCGCCGAACTTGTGGCCGCTGATAGAGACCAGGTCGGCGTCGGCGCACAGGGAGGCCACGTCGAGCCAGCAGAGGGCCTGAACGGCGTCGGTGTGTACAAGCGCCTGCGGGGCCAGCTCGCGGGTGATGGCGGCTATGTCTGTGATCGGCTGGATTGCTCCAACCTCGTTATTGGCCAACATGACCGACACAACTGATACCGAACGATCGGTGTCGGCCAGCGTGGTGAGTTCTTGACGGAGAGATTCGAGGTCGAGGCGGCCGTCGGAGCGAACCGGAACGATCACGCCGTCATGGTGTTCCACCGGATCGAGCACCGCATGATGCTCAATGGCCGAGCACACGGGAACCCCTCCCCTGCCTTCGACGGCACCGGTGATGGCCAGATTGTCGGCTTCGGTGCCGCCGGCGGTGAACACGATCTCACCCGGCAGACAGCCCAGTGCGTCAGCGAGCTTCTCTCGCGACTCGTCGATGATCTGGTTGGCCTGTCGGGCCATCCGGTGCGCTCCCGACGGGTTCCCGAAGTTCTCACTCAGGATCGGCATCATGGCCGCCAACGCCTCGGGACGAACCGGCGTGGTGGCGGCGTAGTCGAGGTAATGGGTCATGTGGAACCACCCTGCACCGCTGGGGCCGGACGATGGAATACCGAACCGGTGACGGCGATAATCACATTGTTGTCGCCGTCGAGCCGGGCTTCACCGTCGACGATGAGGCTGTATTCGTCAACGTTCACACCGTCGACCATCGGCGGTCCGGCGTGTTCCGCCGGCAACGATCCCGGGGTCACCGCCGGGAACAACACGGTGACCGCCGGACGGTTCCGGCAGTTGGAGTAGCTCGTGCGGCCGACCTCGGCGCGCAACTGCACCTGGCCTTGGGCCGCCGCCACTTCGAACTGAAGATGAGCGGCGTGGGGGCGGCTGTCCATGATCGAGGTCAGCAGAAAACCACCACCACGACGGATGATGTGCTGGGGAAGATCGGCCAGGTCAACTCGAATGCTCATTACCTGCCATCCTACAAGGGTGGATTCACGTCCTCTGACTGACTTACGCCTGACCGACCCGGCAGCCTACGGAGCGGCGTTCGCCGACGTCTACGACGACTGGTATCAAGACATAAGCGATGCCAACGGAGGAGTCGATGCGCTGGCTGACTTCGTAGCCGCCAGGACACGGGGCGATGTAGTGGTGGAGCTCGGCGTTGGCAGCGGCCGACTGGCCACGCCTTTGATCGAGCGCGGCCTTCGGGTGGTTGGCATCGATGCGTCGGTGGACATGCTGCGCCAATGCCCACCGTCGATTCTCGGGGTGGGGGCCGACATGGCCGCTCTTCCGCTCCGTTTCCCGCCGGACCGAGCGGGTCCCACCGTATTGTGTGGTTTCAACACGCTTTTCAATCTTCACAGTGGCGAACGGCTTCATCGACTGCTGAAGTCGCTTTCTCAGCTGCGAGCCACGTTCATCGTTGAGATGATGAACGCCGCTCAACTAGCCGCGAGCCCGAAACACTCGACTGGGCGCTCGGCCTTGCCCGTTTCCCATGCCGATGGAATCGTGGTCAGCTCAACCCTCGTCGATCACGCCAACCAACTGATGGTCGGGCGGCACCTGGAGATCCGCGACGACGGTGTCGCCAGCCGACCCTGGTTATTGCGATGGGTCACAATTGAGGAATTGGACGACGCAGCCGAGTCGGCCGGTTTGACCTGTGTCGAGCGGGTCGATGGCTGGGCCGGCGAGCCGTTCGGGCCGACCAGCGACTCGGCGATCAGCGTGTACAAGGCTGATCCGGCTGAGAGCCTTTAACTGGCGCTGAGCGGCCGGTGACAACGGGTCAGGTACCCCGGGCAGCCGACAGCGCCCCGGCGGCCGTTTGGAGGGCCGCAAGGCGGCAGTATCACCGTGTTGATGCGGCCTAGCGACAATACTTACTGCATCGAATACCCGCTCGTAGATGGAGGGATCGCGGGCTCCACTACATCCAGGAGGCAAAGAAATCATGCTCAAAGAATTCCGAGAGTTTCTCGAGAAGTTCAACGTAATCCCCATCGCCGTCGGCTTGGTACTGGCGCTGGCGTTCCAGCCCATGGTCAACTCGGTTGTCGGCCTTGTGCTGTCGATCGTAGGACGCGTCTTCGGTATGGAACCAGACGCCGAGACCGGTGCCTACACGTTCTCCAACTGGAATCCAGGTGGATTGCCGGTTGGCGATGTGATCAACGCTCTGATCACCTTCATCATGATCGCGTTTGTCGTGTTCATGATCATCAAGAGCCTGGCCAGGGCCGGCGCGAAGACCGACGCCGCGGCTACTCCTGATCAGCAACTGCTGACCGAGATCCGGGACCTGCTCCAGGCCCGCCAGTAGGAACCACAACCACCAACGGTTGGATTCGCCCCGCTGACCGATCTCCGCTGAGATCGTCGGCGCCAACCTCCGGATTAGTCAGGAAACCCCCGGCCTAGTGGTCGGGGGTTTCTTCGTGTTTTCCGTCGGAAGCGGGCTTAGAGCGAAACCGGAGTCCCGTCGTCGTAGCCGACCAGAGTGGCCCCGACGTGTTCAACCGCGGTGATTCCTTCCACCCGTTGCTTGAGAATTCGCTCAAGGCCTTGCTTGAGAGTTTGGGTGGATGCCGGGCACGTGACACACGCACCGACGAGCTCGACCGTCACCAGGCCGGAGTCTTCGTCGACGCCGCGCAGGAAGATGTCGCCGTTGTCGGCTTGCACCGCTGGGCGGATGATCTTGACCACCTCGGCCACTCGGTCGTAAAGGGCCGATTCGGCTGGCTCGGTATCAAGCTCGGTTTCTGCAATCGGTGACGTTTCAGGCACGGTATCCAGCGTATTGCCTTCGTTCGGGGACAACTCGATCAAGGGCGTGACAGTTACCCTTACTGGTATGAAACGTCCCGCTCAAGCCTCCACATTCCCGGATTGGGGTGTGACGAAGGCCATACCCGTTGGGGCACTTCCTTTGGCCCATCAGGGCGGGTGGGACGAGATTCTGATGGTTGTGGCCCCGCTGGCCGTAATCGGAGGTTTACTGTGGATGGCCAACAAGCGGGTGTCGGCTCAGATTGCCGCCGACGAGGCCGCGAACGCCTCGTCTGAGGACACAGCCGATACCAACGGTGGTCATGGCGGTAGTTGAGCGCAGTTACCAGATCGACCCCGATCTGATCGCCACACTACGAACGGCCCGCTCCGATCTGGTTTCCGAGCAGCCCGACGGAGCAGATCAATGGATCGCCAGGGTCGGACCTTTTACGAAGTACCGGCGGACTCTCACCTTCGACCCCGCCAACCAGCGCACCGTCACGGAACGCACCGAATTCAAACTCGCCATTCCTCTCTGGTGGCCGTACCTTCTACCGCTGTTCCGGCGGGCACTGGCTTCAACTGATCGACGGCCTCGCAAACGGTGGTGGTGGCCCAAGGACGTAGTCTCGGCCGACACCGCCCGAATCCTAGGGACCGTCGGCACCATCGGCACTCTCGCCGGCTACATGGGGGTGCTCATCGGCCAAACGATTACGTTTGCCGCCGAGGACTTCGGCGTCGACGACAGCGCGCAGGCCGATGCGTTGGCCGCCACCCGAATAGGTGTGCTGTTGTCGGTGGTGCTGCTGGGTCGAGCCGACCGGATTGGGCGGCGACCTCTGACCATTGGGTTTGCCTTCGCCGCCATCGTGTTCACGTCTCTTGGAGCTCTGGCACCAAACATGTTGGCGCTCGCCGGGACGCAGATGATCGGCCGAGGTCTGACCACCGGGCTTCTGACCCTGGTGACTCTCGCCGCCACTGAAGAAGCACCGGCATCAGCCCGCGCCATGGCCATCAGCTTCGCCACCCTCACCACTGGATTCGGGGCTGCTCTGGTGTTGTGGATCCTCCCGGTTGCCGATCTGATTTCCGGTGGGTGGCGCCTGGCCTACCTTGTACCGCTGTTGTTTCTACCCATTGTGAGATGGCTGGGTAAGAGCCTCCCCGAAACCCGGCGGTTCACGGCGGCCAACACTCTCCGCTCCCCCGGCGCCATCAACTGGGCTCGCTTTGCCCTTATTGCCGGAGCGGCCTTCGCCAGCGCCATCTATTTGTCGCCGGCATCGCAGCTTCGCAACGAGTTCCTCCGGGACGACCTAGGCTACGCCGCCACTGAGATCAGTCTGTTTCAACTGTTGGTGTCGATTCCGGCGACCGTCGCCGTTCCCATCGGTGGGTACCTGGCCGACCGTTACGGCCGACGTGCCGTCGGAGCATCGGCGCTGGGCATCGCGGTGGTGGCGTCGGCATTGTCGTATCAGAGCACCGGTTTCATTCTCTGGATTCTGGCCGCTATCGGCGTGTCGTTCTCGGCAGCGGCGGTTCCGGCACTGCGCGGCTATCAGACCGAACTCTTCCCCACTCGCGCTCGGGGCCGCGTTGGCGGCTACATCGACGCAATCGCCGTGGCCGGAAGTGCGTTGGGCTTGGTGGTGGTTGGCCGACTGTCAACCAGCTGGAATGATCTCGGCTCGGCCATTGGAGCCATGGTGTTCGGGCCGCTCCTAGTGGTGATTCTGATCATCGCTTTGTTCCCGGAAACCGCCGATCAGGAGCTGGAAGCGTTCAATCCCGGCGATCCGGATTTGGAAGACGCGTCAGACCCTGAACAACAGAATCGATCTCCAGCGCACCCCCGCAGCACCAAGAGTTTGCGGGAACCCAAACTCCGTTAGTCGGTGCTCCGCACCGACGACAACCATCGTTTGACGAAGCCGACGATGTCGTCGTCGAGTGATTCTTTGGGGCTGTGGTTGGCGTCGATCCACTGCTCGGTCAATTCACCTGGGATCGACGGTAGGTGGCGGGCGAACTCCGCCGGCGTGCCAAACGGGTCGCGCGTTCCCTGAATGAGAAGCGTCGGCACGGTGACCTGATCGAGGTGATCAACTCGAAGCTTCTCGGGCTTGCCCGGCGGGTGGAGGGGGTAGCTCAGTAGTACGAGACCGGCGACCTTGGTTCCCTCGGCGATGGCCATCGACGCGGCGCGGCCTCCCATCGAGCGACCGCCGACCACAATAGAGGTGCTGCGCATCCCCCAGTGTTCGCTGTAGTGGCTGACCGCCTCATTCACTGCATTGATCAACTTCGGCATTCGGTCCGGGGGCCGCCGACCTGGACCTTTTTGCCGATACGGGAAGTTGATTCTCGCCACCGGAATCTTCAGATCGGCTTCCAGGCGTAGAAACGTGTGATGGTCGCGGTCGCCGCCGGCGCCGTGGAACAGGATCAGGCCCTTGGCCTTCTGGCGAGCTTTGGATTTGGGCCGATCGTCGTTCATGTGGCCAGGAGTATGCGACGCGCCTCGGTAAGTTCGGCGATCCGAGTTGCCGCGCCCTCGTCGAGACCGCCGTGGTCGGGGTGGGCGTCGCGCAACAGCGTGCGGAACTTCCGTTGGATCACTCGCTTCGACGGTGGGTCGTCTCCGGCCGATTCGATCTCCAAGACTTCAAGGGCCCACGAGACGGGATCGTGCCAGGCTTTGAGTTGCTCGTACTCGCTGAGCATGTCGCCCGTTACTCCGCCCAGGACATATCCGATGAACGTACTGTCGACCGGCCTGGTCCACAGTAAGGCGGCTTGGAAACTCTCGAATACCGCTTCCCGGGCCGGTGAAGGAAGGGACGCGGCAGCGTAGACGGCGCCCAAAGCAAGCTGGACTGGACGGGCATTCTCGTCGTCGAAACGGAAATCGAGCATGCCTTTGTCGGACACGATCTGCTGCTTGCTCACAGTGAGCCCGATTCGATCGACCTGGAAACGATGGCGGACACGCGGCTGCACAACTTTGCGGCCCTGCTGGAGACGCTCGATTACGTCCATCAGATCTTCTCGGAGCTCCGGGTCTACGCCCGGGGCGGTGTGGGCAAGGATCCCGGCCAACAGAACTCCGCCAGGGCCGGGAGCAGGATCGATCGGAAGATTGCGCATTCCCAAAGCCACCCGCCGGGTAGGGGCGATGGGCCGGGAATGGCAAATCTCCAGTTCGGCCACCACGACCGGCTCGTAACGTCGATCCACAGATGTCCACGGTAGCGGGGCCCGATCGGTACTTGACCATGGAGGTGAAGGTAGGAGGTCCCGCCCGACTTGGTTTAGGCTTCACCATGGCCTCAGAGACCACAAACATCACCGACTCCCCAGCCGTGACCCCTCTTGATATCGACATGTTCCGGGTGAAGCCCGGGCAGGATCTTGATCTGTCGGCCTGGGATCCCGGAGAACCTTTGGGCTGGGACGACGGCAAACGAGCCGCCCGAGCTCGCGTGCAGGCCCTCAACGCCACCCTGGAGGAGTTGCAGGAGTTGCTATGGGCCCAAGGCAAGGAACGAGTGCTGGTCGTTCTGCAGGCAATGGACGCCGGAGGTAAAGACGGCACGATCAAACATGTCTTCGACGGGGTCAACCCGAGTGGTGTGAAAGTGGCGTCGTTCAAGAAACCAAGTTCGTTGGAACTCTCTCACGACTATCTGTGGCGCATTCACGCTCAAGCGCCCGCCGATGGCGAACTGGTCATCTTCAACCGCAGCCACTACGAAGACGTGCTGGTGGTTCGGGTCGAGGATCTGGTGCCGGCTGAGCGTTGGGGCCGCCGCTACGAGCACATCGCCAACTTCGAGCAGATGTTGGCCGACGAAGGCACCACGATCATCAAGCTGTTCCTCCACATCTCAAAGGAGGAGCAACGCGAGCGGCTCCAAGAGCGACTCGATCGTCCGGAGAAGAACTGGAAATTCGATCCGGCCGACCTCGGGCCTCGATCGAAGTGGGATCAGTATCAGGAAGCGTTCGAGGCTGCCTTGAGCAGAACGAGTACCGAGCAGGCGCCGTGGTACGTGATCCCGGCCAATCGCAAGTGGTACCGGAACCTGGTGGTCTCCGAGATTCTGGTTCAGACCCTACAGGGGTTGAACATGACGTTTCCCGAGGCTGCGCCCGACATCGCGTCGATGTCGATTCCCGACTGATCGCCGGGCCGCTGACCAGCGATGCTGTTTGCGCGGTGTCTTAGCGGTGCTGTGTATTACCGGTTCAGTGAGCGCGACTCGAGTGCTTCGAGCTTGCCGGCTCGATGGATGGCTTCGATAAGACGCACTGTGCCCGACCGGCCGCGCATCACCAACGACTGGGTGGTGATCGTCTCATGGCCGAAACGCACGCCTCGAAGAAGGTCGCCCGACGTGATACCAGTGGCGGCGAAGAAGCAGTTGTTGGTGCTGATCAGATCGTCGAGCCCAAGAATCTTTTCGACGTCATATCCCTCTTCTTCGGCCGCCTCACGTTCGCTCTCATCTCGAGGCCAGAGGCGGCCCTGGAGGTCACCACCCATCGACTTGAGAGCAGCGGCCGCGATCACGCCTTCGGGTGTGCCGCCGACTCCAAAAAGAATGTCGACGCCTGATTCGGGCCAAGCGGTGGCGATGGCTCCGGCCACATCGCCGTCTTTGATAAGGCTGATGCGGGCCCCGGTGGCCCGGATCTCTTCGATGATCTGGGCGTGACGGGGGCGGTCGAGCACAACGGCGTTGAGATCACGAACCTGCTTGCCGCAGGCCTTGGCCAAAGCGGTTAGATTCCGGTCGATGGGAAGGCGGATGTCGACAATGCCGGCGCCGGCCGGGCCGACGGCGATCTTCTCCATGTAGACCACGGGGCCGGGATTGAACATGCTGCCCCGCTCGGAGGCGGCGATGACGGCGATGGCCCCGGCCCGCCCCTCGGCCGTCAACGTGGTGCCATCGACAGGGTCGACGGCGATGTCGGCGTGCGGTGGCACGCCGTTACCGATGTGCTCACCGTTGTAGAGCATGGGCGCTTCGTCTTTCTCGCCCTCACCGATGATGACGGTGCCGTCCATCTGGACGCCGTCCAGCATCGCCCGCATGGCATCGACGGCCGCTTGATCAGCTCCGACTTTGTCGCCTCGTCCCATCCACCGGGCAGCGGCCATGGCCGCTACTTCGGTGGTACGGACCAGCTCCATTGCCAGATCCCGTTCCGGTGCAATCCATTCCGAAGACATGGCTGCCACACTACCGCCCGACGGCAAACGACCCGGCATCAAGCCGACCCGTTCCGACAAATTGACTACCGCCGCCGAACTTTGTGACTCCTGCGTCCCTTTCGAGGGCAGCAAACGTCACAAAGTTCGGTGGTGGGGCTCGGGCTAGTTGCCGGCGACTCGGCGGTCGTGGCCGGCCCAGTGAGGTTCACGAAGCACCTTACGGGCCAGCTTGCCGACTGGCGACTTCGGCAGCTCCTCGGTGGTCAGCTCAACCGCCACCGGCTTCTTGTACGAGCCCAGTTTTTCGGCACACAGCTCGATCAGCTCGGCCTCGGTCACCGTTGCTTCCTTTGCGACCGTCACCACGGCGTAGGGGCTCTCCCCCCAACGTTCGCTCGGCACCCCAAACACTGCGGCCTCAACCACATCGGGGTGGTCGGTCAGGATGTTCTCCAGTTCTGCCGGCCAGATGTTGTAGCCGCCGGAGATGATCATGTCGTCCTTGCGGTCGAGCACGTACAAGTAGCCGTTGTCGTCCAGCTTGCCGATGTCGCCGGTGAGAACCCAGCCGGCACGCATCCGTTCCGCTGTGGCCTCCGGGTTGTTCCAGAAGCCCAGCATCTGGCCGTCGCAGCGGATGGCAATCTCGCCCTCCTCACCGATTGGCAGCGCTTCCGCGGTGTCGGGGTCGACGATCTCGATGTCACCGAACGGAAGCGGTCGGCCGGCCGAACGGAGCGGGTTCGAACCCTCGATCTGGGAGAACCACTCTTTCGGTCCCATCATGGTGATGGGTAGGGCCTCGGTCTGGCCGAATCCCTGATAGAGCACGTTGCCCAACACCTCCCGGGCCAGGAGTGCCGTGTCGTCAGCGATCGGGGCGCCGCCAATCTGGATGCACTTGAGGTGCGACCAGTCGCGATCGCGGGCATCCGGGTGTCGGACCACGGCGTTGAGCATGGCGGGAACCAGGAAGCCGTAGGCCACCCGCTCCCGCTCCATGATCTCAATCACCTCGTCGACGTCGAATTTGGGGATCAGGAGATTCACTCCGCCCGACAACCACATCGGGGTGAAGAGGTAACCGGAACCGTGGGAGATGGGTCCGGCGTGCTGACACACGTCTCCCAACTCGACCGGCGGGAAGTTGTAGAACCAGTCGCGGCCGGCATCGAGCCACATCTTGTGGGTGTAGCCGACTCCCTTCGACGGGCCGGTTGTTCCGCCGGTGTGGCGGATGATGAACCAGTCGTCCTCGGAAACCGGCGGGTCGGGATCGGTGTCGTCTTGGGCGGCTAGCCAAGCCTCGTAATCATCGTCTCGCACTATGACGTGATCGAGAGAGTCGACCTCATCGGCGATTCCCTCCAACGCCTCAGCGTGAGACGCAGAAACAACGACGGCCCGACAGCCGGTGTGGGACAGCATGTGACGGTGGGCGTCGCGTCCGTTCCGGGGATAGAGCGGGACCCGGACCAGGTTGGCGGCCGCAGCGCCGCAGAAGAAGTCGACCGACTCAAGCGTGTTGTCCTCCAACACGCCGATCCTGTCGCCGGGCTGCAATCCCAAGGCCAGAATGCCGTTGGACAGGCGGAGGCCTCGCTGCCAAGCCTCGGCGTAGGTGAGTCTCCGGCTTGGACGGTTTCCAGCTCCAGCCTCTACAACGGCTGGGTACTGGGAGTGAAACACGGCTGACCGCCGCATCAGAGTGCGAACATCCACGGGCCAAATGTAATCGAGCCATTGAACAGCCGCCCAATGGCTGGCCGTCTCCTGCTGCACGTTCCCTGACGCGACGAACCGCCCGCGTCGAACGCGGGCGGTTCGCATAGATTTGAAATCGGCTACTCCGGAGACAGGAGCGACCTGCGGATCGCTAGTGGGCGGTGTCGACCATCTCGCCGGCGGCAGCGAGGCGAACCTCGGCCCACTGACGATCTTCCCGAGCATAGGGATCTTCAGGGTTGGCCTGTTCCGCGGCTTGAGCCTCGGAAAGTTCGGCTCGCACAACGGCGACGTCGATATCAGCCGACGGCACAGCGGCGTCGGACAATACCGTGACCGCAGCACCGGTTACCGACACGAAACCGCCTCGGACGGCGAAACGTTTGATGTCGCCACCGGACTCGGTTACCCGAACCTCACACGGCACCAGCGATCCGATGAACGGTTCATGGCCGGTGAGAAAAGCGATCTCTCCCCCACCACGGGTTCGGGCCACCACCTGGGTGCCCTCGCCCGAATAGAGGATGTCCTCCGGCGAGACGAACTCAACTTGCATCATTATGAGCCAGCCTCACGACGAAGGCGCTCGGCCTTTTCGCGGACCTGATCAGCACCACCGACGTTGAGGAAGGCCTGCTCGGGCAGGTCGTCGAGATCGCCGTTGACGAGCTGCTCGAAGCTGTCGACCGTTTCCTCAACCGGGGTGAAGATACCTTCGAGGCCGGTAAAGATCTCGGCCACAAACATCGGCTGGGCGAGGAAACGCTGGACCTTGCGGGCTCGGTCGACGGTGATGCGGTCTTCTTCGGAAAGCTCGTCGAGACCGAGAATGGCGATGATGTCCTGCAGCTCCTTGTAGCGCTGGAGAATCTCCTGCACTCGGCGGGCCACCTGGTAGTGACGGTCACCAACCACCTCAGGGGTGAGGATGGTTGATGATGAAGCCAGCGGATCCACGGCCGGGTAGATACCCAGAGCGGCGATGTCACGGCTCAGCTCGGTGGTGGCGTCGAGGTGGGCGAACGTGGTGAACGGCGCCGGATCGGTGTAGTCGTCGGCGGGAACGTACACGGCCTGCATCGAGGTAATGGAGTTACCACCGGTTGAGGTGATGCGCTCCTGCAGCACACCCATCTCGTCGGCCAGGGTGGGCTGGTAACCCACGGCTGACGGCATACGACCGAGCAGGGTCGATACCTCGGAGCCGGCCTGCACGAAGCGGAAGATGTTGTCGACGAACAGCAGCACGTCCTGGTTCTGCACGTCACGGAAGTACTCGGCCATGGTGAGGGCCGAGAGGGCCACTCGTAGCCGCACGCCCGGGGGCTCATCCATCTGGCCAAAGACCAGTGCGGCCTTCGAAAGCACCGAAGCAGCGTCTTCGTCGCCGCCCATCTTGGCCTCACCCATTTCGATGAAGAGGTCGGTTCCCTCACGGGTGCGCTCGCCGACTCCGGCGAACACCGACACACCACCGTGGTTGGAGGCGACACGGGTGATCATCTCCTGGATGAGCACGGTCTTGCCCACACCAGCACCACCGAACAGACCAATCTTGCCACCTTGCAGATAGGGGGTGAGCAGGTCGATCACCTTGATGCCGGTTTCCAGCACCTGCTTGGTGGGTTCAAGCGTGTCGAAATTCGGCTGCGGGCGGTGGATTTCCCACCGCTCATCAATATCGAGTGAATCGGCGGGCACGTCGAGCGGCTCGCCGATCACGTTCCATACGTGACCGAGAGTGACGTCACCAACCGGTACGGAGATTCCCCGACCGAGGTTGCGCACCGACTGTCCGCGGCTCAGACCGTCGGTCGGCTTAAGGGCGACAGCGCGCACTCGGCCTCGACCGAGCTGCTGGGCCACCTCGGCCATAACCGTTGATGTCTCACCGTCGACCACGACGTCGAACTCGACGGCGTTGTTGATCTGAGGAAGGTTCCCAGGGGGGAACTCGATGTCGACCACCGGACCGGCGATAGCGACGATCCGACCTTCCTTCAGCTGTGGTTCAGTTGCAGTCATTTCCTGTGGTCTCCTAATTAGCCGGTGACTCGGAGGTCACCAGCAAACTTTCCAGATGCAGATCGGTGCCGTCGGCGTCGCCGTCGGCTCCAAGGGCTTCGGCACCGCCGACGATCTCCATGATCTCGGTGGTAATAGCTTCCTGACGAGCGCGGTTCATGGCTCGGGAAAGCTTGACGATCAGCTCCTCGGCATTATCGGTGGCGGCCTTCATGGCCCGCTGACGGTTGGCATGCTCCGAAGCCGCCGCGTCGAGCAATGCCGTGAACAAGCGAGCCTCAACGTATCGAGGCAGCAGATCGTGCAGCACACCCTCAGCAGAAGGTTCGAAGCTGAACCCAGCCAGCGCAGCGGCGTCGCCACCGCCCTCCTCCGCCATCACGTCGACCGATTCCAACGGCAGGAATCGACGAACAACGGCATTTTGGGTGCCGAGGCTGACGAACTCGGTGTAGATCAACTCGACTTGGTCGACATCGCCGCTGTCGAACAGCTCACGCACCCGCTGGGCGATGTCGCGGGCGTTGTCAAACGTCGGGTTATCGGTGAAACCCACGAAGCTCGAGTCGATCTGGTAGTTACGAAAGCTGAAGTATTCGTTGACCTTCTTGCCGACGGCAAGAATCTTGTAGTCGCCGCCTTCGGCCCGCAGCGCTTGGATTTCACGCTCGGCCGTGCGTAGGACCTGGGCGTTGTACGGTCCGGCCAGACCGCGGTCGCCGGCACAGACAACAAAGGCTACCCGTTCGACCTTCTCGGCCTTGCGGAGCAGAGGGTGATCGACGTTGGCGCCACCGGCGGCCAAGTTCTCAATCACGCCGGTGAGCTGTTCGGAGTAGGGTCGAGCAGCTCGAGCCCGTTGCTGAGCGCGAGCCACACGAGTGGCCGCGATCAACTCCATGGCTCGGGTGATCTTCTTGGTGTTCTTCACCGTGCCAATGCGCCGGCGAAGGATGCGCTCTGCGCCTCCTGGCATCTACCAGACCTTCCTATTCGTCCGAAACTCGGGAGACGTCTTCTTCAGGCAGGGTGTGGGGAGCATCCACCATCTTGGTGCTCTCCTCACCCTGGTCGGTCGCATCAGGTTCATGGGCCGACTCGTGTTGATGGCTGCCCACGAAATCGTCTGTGTAGGCGGCGATGGCGGCTTCAAGCGCCTCTTCGTCAGCCATGCTACCGTCGGTCTTAATGGCGTCGAGCATGTCGGAATGACGGCTGTTGAACCACTCGATGAGGCCCTTTTCATAGGCAGCGACATCAGCGACCTCGATGCCATCAAGGTAGCCACGGGTGCCGGCGTAAAGCACCACCACCTGCTCCTGGACGGGAACCGGGGCGTTGATGCCCTGCTTGAGCAACTCGGTGAGGCGATAGCCCCGGTCGAGCTGCGCCTGCGACACGGCGTCGAGGTCGGAACCAAAGGCGGCGAACGCAGCCAGGTCACGGAACTGCTGCAGGTCCGACTTCAAGGTACCGACAGCGGTTTTCATGGCCTTGATCTGAGCGGCGGAACCCACACGGGACACCGAGATGCCGACGTCTACGGCCGGGCGGATACCCGACTTGAACATGTCGTCCTGCAGGAAGATCTGACCATCGGTGATCGAAATCACGTTGGTGGGAATGTAGGCCGAGACGTCGCCGGCTTTGGTCTCGATGACCGGCAAGGCGGTGAGCGAACCGGCGCCGAGATCATCGCTCAGCTTGGCCGCACGCTCCAGGAGTCGGCTGTGGAGGTAGAACACATCGCCGGGGTAGGCTTCACGGCCCGGCGGGCGGCGGAGCAACAGCGACACCTGTCGATAGGCCTCAGCCTGCTTGGAAAGGTCATCGTAAACGATGAGGGCGTGTTCACCGTTTTCCATCCAGTGCTGGCCCATGGCGCAACCGGCGTAGGGGGCGAGGAACTTAAACGGAGCGGGGTCGCCGGCCGGGGCGGCCACAACCACGGTGTAATCCATGGCGCCGTGCTCTTCGAGGATGGCCACGGTCTGGGCGACGGTCGAAGCCTTCTGGCCGATCGACACGTAGATGCACTTAACGCCGAGACCCTTCTGGTTCAAGATGGTGTCGATGGCGATCGTGGTCTTGCCCGTCTTGCGGTCGCCGATGATCAGCTCTCGCTGGCCTCGGCCGATTGGGATGAGCGAGTCGACCGACTTAAGACCGGTCTGCATCGGCTCATGCACCGGCTGACGACCCATGATGCCGGGTGCCTGAATCTCCATGCGGCGATCCTGTACGCCGGTGAGCGGGCCCTTGCCGTCGATGACCTCACCGAGCATGTTGACCACGCGGCCAATGACGCCGTCGCCCACGGGGACCGAGAGGATGTCGCCGGTGGCTTCCACCGACTGGCCTTCCTCAATCTTGTCAACATCGCCCAGAACCACGGCACCGATGGTGTCTTCGTCGAGGTTCAGCGCCAAGCCAATGGTGCCGTCCTCGAACCGCAGCATCTCGTTGACGGCTGCGTTCGGCAGGCCGCTCACACGAGCGATGCCGTCGCCAACCTCGGCCACTCGACCAACGGTGACGCTTCGCACGTCGGTGTCGAAGCTCTCGAGGTTCGCCTTCAGGGCGCTGGTGATGTCATTGGGATCAAAGGACAGTGCCATTTGTTCTCTCTTGTGCTCTTCGGTGTGATTCTGTGCTGATTCTGATGCTGACTTAAGGAGCCGGTTCTAGACGACCCTCGTTAGAGGGCGTCCCGCATCTGGTTGAGACGGGTGCGAACCGATCCGTCGATAACGGTGTCTCCGATGGTGGTGATGGCGCCGCCGACCACTTCGGGATCAACGATGTTCTCAAGCTCAACCGGCGTACCGGTGGAAGTGCTCAGGGCGTGGGCCAATCGGGACTTCTGATCGTCCGACAACGCAACGGCGCTGCGAACCACGGCCACCTGCTTACCCGCAGAGGTTGCGGCAGCGGTGGAGAAGGAGTTGACGATGTCGCCCAGATCGCCACCTCGGCCGGCGCTGACGATCATCCCGACAAGAGCCTTAACCGTGTCGGAGGCCTTGCCGCCGAGGAGATCGTCGACAATCTGGCCTCGGGTGGCGGCCGGCAAGAGGTTGTTGCTCAGCGTCGAGCGAAGCTCCTCGCTACCTTCAACCGCTCGGGCCACATCGCCGAGTTGGGAACGGACTCCATCAAGATTGCCTTCAGCCCGAGCAACGGCGAGGAGCGCCTGGGCGTATCCTTCAATTCGTTCGCTGGTCATGACATCTGGCTCACTTCGTTGATGTAGGAATCGATGAGGCTGGCCTGTGCCGAACCGTCGAGGTCGGCCTTGACCATGTCTTCGGCCGCCTTGCGGGTGGCTTCGGCAATCTCGGCCTGTAGGTCGGCCCGAGCCTGACGCTTGCGGTTGGCCACATCGCTGGTGCCTCGCTCGCGAATGGCGTCGGCCTCGGCTTCGGCTTTCGCAATGAGGTCGGCCTTCAGCTTGGTGGCGGTCTCGGCTGCCTCGGAACGAATCCTGGCCTCTTCCTCGCTCACGTCGGGAAGGTCGACCGTGCTGGCGTTGAGCGCAGCCTCGGCCGCCTCACGGCGAGACTTGGCTTCGGCCAGCTCAGCCTCGATGCGGGCGGTACGATCGGCCAAGGCCTTCTTGATGGCAGGTCCGCCCTTCCACCAACCGAGCCCGACCACGATGAAAAAGGCAATCGAACCCCAAACGACCTCAAGTGGTTCGTGTGGGATCTGATATCCGTTTCCGGCGGCGATCACAAACGCCGTGCTTGTTGCGATGTTCATAAGTTCGATCCTCAGTTGGGATTCGTCAGGTACTGATCGACGATTGACTGCGCCGAGCCACTGGAGACCTCACGTCCGGTAACCCGTGACGCAGCGCTGGTGGCGAGCTCGGCAACCTGAGGGCGGAGAGCGGCCATGGCCTCTTCCCGCTCGGTAACGATCTCGCTCTCGGCGATCTCTTTCATGGCGTTGACTTCACGTTCGGCTCGAGCAACGAGCCGTTCCCGTTCAGCGTCGGCTTCAGCTCGGGCAGCATCGATGATCTCGGCTGCCTCGGCGCGGACCGGGGCAAGCTGATCTGCCAGCTCGGCGCTGGCACTTACGGCCTTGGCACGGGCGGCGTCGGCTGCGTCATTATCGGCTTGGATGGTGGCGGCCCGGTCGTTGCGGATCCGTTGGATCGGCGGCAACAACACATAGGTCACCAGCAGGTACAAAGCCGTAAACGCAATCGCTCCCCAGAACAGCTCATAGCTGACCGGCAGGATCGGGTTCGACGCTTCTCCGCTTTTTTCGGCGCCTTCTTCTGCTGCAAGAATGAATGCGTAGAGCATTGGCTGCTCCTTAGGCGAACTTGAGCAGAATGAAGACCACGAACCCGATGAGGGCCAAAGCTTCGGTAAAGGCGATTCCCAGGAACATGTTGGTGCGGACGGCGCCGGCCGATTCGGGCTGACGTGCCATGGCCTGGACGGCCTGACCGACCAGATAACCAATCCCGATACCCGGGCCGATGGCGGCGAGGCCATAAGCCATACCGGCACCGGCAGCACCGGCGATGCCCTTTTGGTCGGCAGCCGAAACGGCCTCCTGGGCCACCTCAAGGCTCTGCATGGCAATGGTTGCGAGGACGCTCATTAGAGGTTTCTCTCCTGTGTTAGAACCGCCCTGTTAGTGGCGGGGTCCCTCACGTTGCCGGCCACTTGGAGCGACCGCCGTGGTGAGGTGGGTTGTCGGTTATTGCTTGAGAACTGTTTCTGTACTGATTTTCTGGTGCAGCTGATGCTGCGGACTTCTTGGGTGCCCGGCTTAGTGGGCAGGGTGCAGCGAGCTGTCGATGTACACCGCGGTGAGCAGTGCGAATACAAACGCCTGCAGGAACGAGACGAAGATCTCGAAAGCGGTGAGCACGACGAGCATGCCAAAGGTCAGCGGAGTGAGGATTACCAGCGCCGAGAGACCGAAGGTGGCGATTGTGAGCACACCGAAGGTGACCAGCAGGATGTGGCCGGCAAGCATGTTGGCGAAAAGACGGACTGCCAGGCCGAAGGGGCGGAGGATGAAGGTGGAGAGAAGCTCGATCAATCCCACGAGCGGCTTCAGCGCTGCCGGCACACCGGGCGGCCACGCAATGTCGGCAAAGTAACGGAACCCGTGATGTTTGAGACCGATGAAGGTGAAGACGCAGAGCACGATCAGCGCTAGGAACATCGGGTTGGCCATGCGGGCGTTGGCCGGCATGTGGAAGGTTGGGATGACCTCGAACAGGTTGCCGAAGAAGATGAAAAGGAACATGCTGAGCAGCAGCGGCAGGTACCGAAGGCCATCAGGACCGATGGCCGGGAGAATCACCTGGTTCTCCACAAACTCGACAGCACCCTCAACCACGTTCTGAAGGCCCCGGGGAACCATCTCCTTCTTTGACAAGAGGAAGAGGACGGTCGGAATCAGCATCGCCAACAGCGAGATGGTTCCGATCTTGTTGAGAGCCCAGAAGGAATCGCCGCCGAAGTATGTCGGCCACTCCACCAGGTCTTCTATTGAGGGGTATTCGAATCCGAACACGTTCCGGGTGCTCCTTCAAACAGCGATCTTGTTTGCAGTCGGTTTCAGCTCGATGTAAATCGATCTGGTTGATACCCGGCCGCAGGGCGGCCGACGCCACGTCGGGTCAAGCGTGATCTATGGTTACCCGTAGATCTGCTTGAGGGTTTTAAGCCCGGGTGCGCGAACGACGCCGAGACGTGTCGCAACTCCCATACCAGTAACCCAAGGTGCGTAGCGATGATAGCAATGCCCAGTGGAATCATGCGGATCCACGAGGCATCCCGTACGATCCAGACAGCCATGAAGATCATGGCTAGACGCATGACGTATCCGCCGAGCGCAACTGAGGCTACCAGCCCGAGCGAAATTCGAGCGGCCCAGCGCAATAAATATGCGGACAAAAGAAGATTGATCATCACGATGGCCATGGCATAGGCCACGGAGGCCATCGGGGCGAAGCCGCCGATGAGATACACCACCAACAAAACCGGAGGCATGATCATCAATCCTCGGCGGGCCATGTCGCGAGCCACCTCTGCTGCTGGAGCGTCCGCTGCTGGAGCGGCAAAATCGATCTCTCCGGACGATGCTGCCGGCTCGTCGATCGCGGCGTCGGCGTTGACGGGATCGAACGCTTCGGTCATGATCCGGCCTCCCGACCTGGGGCCCGACCTTGGGCCCGGGCACGAGCTTCGTCCTCATGACGATCCATGTCTCGGTTATATCGATAATAGATGTTGGCCACCGCTCCGAAGAATCCCAGCGCGGCGAGGCCGATGGTGAACCAAGGAACGGTTCCGATTCGCCGATCGATCCAAAGGCCGATGAGGGCAAAGATCACTCCCGAAAACGCAAGCTCGTAACCTCCACCACTCTGGTGATAGTCCTGCGTCCATTGGCGATCTTCGGCCACGTACCTCGTCTACTCCCTCGAGTCCGACGCCCTGTTGATCCCGGATTTCGAACCGAATCGGGCGGCTCGGGCGTTGGTCGAAACGATACGGATGGCCAACGATCAAACCAACATCATCAGTCAACATGGAACGTGACTGGGGCGACAGGGTCCAACCGCAGTCCGTTCACCGATTCGAGCGTAAAATGGAGGTTTGGGCCTGAAATCAGGATCCTGAGAGCCCGGTGGTTGGCGTCAGCCACCGTGGGCATCCTGACGGAAGTTGACCGTGTAGATCACGGCGTCGTCGGCGTCGGCCTGCCGCTGATGATACGACGACCAGTCCGACACGACGGCCGGCGTCTTGGCATCTGACTGCTGGTCGACCGGTCGAGGTGCCAGCGTCCCCCTGGCCGGTGACGACCGGGGCTTACCTCCCTGCCCTCGGTCCGGGGGATGATCACCATCCGGTCGCTCGTCGTTCGACTCCGATTGCCGGTCGTGGTGTTCGGGCTCTTCGGCCGACCATGGCCGACGGATCCCGGGATGAAACCACGTGTAGAGCAGCAGGCCGAGTGCGGCCACACCGAACGGCACAATGCCGTCGCCCTGCCCCTCGTTATATGTGGGGTACAACACGAACGCCGACAGCAAGGCCGTCCAAGCCCACAGGATTCCCACACTGCGCCGGTGACCATGCCCGAGGCGCACCAGCCGATGGTGCAGGTGGCCCTTGTCGGCCGTGGCCAGGCCCTGCCGTGCCGTCGCTCGACGAATTATGGCGAACGCCGTGTCGAGCACCGGCACACCAAGTATCAGCAGCGGGATGACCAGCGGAGCATAGAAGAAGAAGGTTTGGCCACTGAACGGATCGGGAGTTCGTCCGCCAACCGCCATTGTCGACGCCGCCATCATCGTCCCCAATAGCAAGCTACCGCTGTCGCCCATAAAGATCTGGGCCGGATAGACGTTCCAGGGCAGGAAGCCGACACACATCCCGAGCGTCAACGCTGCGACCAGCGGCCCGATGTTCCCGGGGAATAACAGGTCGGCCTCGCCAAGCCGTATGGCGTAGAGCAGAAACGCACTGGAGCCGATGGCGACGATGCCGCTGGCCAAGCCGTCGAGACCATCGATGAAGTTGACGGCGTTGGCCATGCCGAGCACCCAAACCACCGACACCAGCAAGGCCAAGTCATAAGGCATCACAAACACGTCGAGGAACGGCACCCGGAACCAGATGATGCTCACGCCGCCGATGCCGAGCACAAAGGCGGCGAGGCTCATGCCCGAGGTTTTGGCCGGTGCCGAGATGTCTTTGACGTCATCGATCAAGCCGACGAGACACGCGACCGTGGCCCCGGCCACAACCGCAAAGGGTTCGGTCGATCCGGTGAACAGCGCATCAAACCACCCCGAGTACCAGGCGGCGATAAACCCGACCACAAACCCGAGATACATCGCGGCTCCGCCCAGAATCGGGGTTGGGCGTTCGTGGAGACGACGAGCGTCCGGCTCGATCAACAATCCTGTCGAATGAGCGAGGAAGCGAAAGAGGGGAACCAGGACCAGGGTCACTCCGGCGGTTACCGCAGCGACCACCAAGTAGGAGGAGAGAACTGGTCGCATTTTGTTCCATTGCAACGCTACACGTCGGAGCGGGCTTCCGAGCGTCTCCTTGACCGAAACTGCCCTCGTTTGTGCTTGGATTGGCGGCTGCAGTTCGGGCGAGAGCCCAAAGTGAAGCGAAACCGCACGTACTTGCGCGTCACCAGAGCCAGGTCCGCTCCGGGGCTGATCATGATGAGCCCCGCGAGACCGGCGACGCTCAGCAGAAGAGCGAACACTCAGCCCAGACTACTGGGAGGCGACCAACGGGGCTGGCGAGGACTACCCCAACTCAGGGTAGGGGGCGAAGGGAGTGCACAGCTGACGCACCTCTTCACGGATCCCGGCCACCGCCGCAGCATCGGTTCGCTGTCGTAGCGTTGCCGCCATGAGGCGCGCGATCTCAGCCATCTCCGGTTCCTTCATGCCCTGAGTCGTGACCGCCGGGGTACCGATGCGGAGCCCGGAGGTGACAAACGGGGAGCGAGGATCGTCGGGAATCGAGTTGCGGTTCAGCGTGATGCCGGCCTCGTCGAGAACGTTCTGGGCTTCCTTGCCGGTGAGCTCTTCGTCGAAGGGACGGAGGTCGACGAGCATCAGATGGTTGTCGGTTCCACCCGACACCAAACGAAATCCTTCACCGGCGAGCGCTTCGGCCAGAGCCGAGGCGTTGGCCACGACCTGAGCCGCGTAGGTCTTGAACTCATCAGTGGCGGCTTCGGCGAAGGCCACGGCTTTGGCCGCGATCGCGTGCTCTTGTGGCCCACCCTGCTGGCCGGGGAAGACGGCCTTGTCGATGGCGGCGGCGTGAGCTTCGGTTGACAGAATGCAGCCGCCACGAGGGCCGCGCAAGGTCTTGTGGGTGGTGAAGGTGACGATGTCGCAAAACGGCACCGGGTTGGGGTGCACGCCACCGGCGATCAGGCCGGCGATGTGGGCGGCGTCGAACATCAGGAGAGCGCCGACCTCGTCGGCGATCCGACGGAAGGGCTCGGGTTCGATGATCCGGGGGTAGGCGGTGGCGCCGGTGACAATCAACTTGGGCTTGTGCTCGGCCGCCAGTTCGGCGATCTGCTCCATATGCAGCCGCTCGTCGGAGTCGCCAACCCGATAGCCGATGAAGTTGTACATCAGACCCGATGCGTTGACGGGCGAGCCGTGGGTGAGGTGCCCACCGTGGTCGAGGCTGAGACCGAGGACCGTGTCGCCCGGTTCGAGCAGTGCGTGGTAGACGGCCATGTTGGCGTTGGCGCCGGAGTGCGGCTGCACGTTGGCGTGGTCGGCGCCGAACAACTCGCAGACCCGCTGGCGAGCGAGGTCCTCCACCTGGTCGACCACCTGATTGCCGCCGTAATAACGTCGGCCGGGGTATCCCTCGGAGTATTTGTTGGTGAACACCGAACCCGTTGCCGCCATCACCGCCGGAGAGGCGAAGTTCTCGGAGGCAATCAGCTGCAGTGCGGTGTTTTGGCGTTCAACCTCGGCCTTGGTGAGGCTGTCGGTTGCGTCGTCGGTGAGAATGGGCCAAGGCATGAGGGGGCCTACTCCTGTTCTAATTGGGATATTTTGTCGACCCGGCGGGTGTGTCGCCCTCCGGCAAACTCAGCGGCCAGGAAGGCATCGACGGAATCGAGTGCCACCTGCTGACCGATGAATCGTTCGCCAACGCAAATCACGTTGGCGTTGTTGTGTTCCTTACATAGGCGGGCCGACGTAACGTCGTGGACGGTGGCAGCCCGCACCCCTCTTACCTTGTTGGCGGCAATACAGATTCCTATACCGCTGCCACAAACAGCCACGCCGAGTTCAGCCTCACCACCGGCAACGGCGCGGCCAAGAGCCGCACCAAAGTCGGGGTAGTCAACTGAAACCGCTTCGTGGGTTCCGACGTCTACGACGTCGTGTCCGGTCGTCTTGAGATACTCGGCGATTACGCCCTTCAGCACAAAGCCAGCGTGATCAGAACCGACTGCAATACGCACGTTCGATAACCCTTCGATAGCCCTAGGTTCGTAGAGGGAACCGAGCCACGATTGCTCGCAGCCGACCGGATAAGTCGCCCACTGTAGCGACCTCGGCAAAATGTTGACCAGCCCGACGACCCATAATTTCCACCTGATCCGGAGCCATCTCCACCACCAGACTGCCGTCGTCGGCCAGCCACGCCGGGCTGAAGTCGATGAGATGTTCGAGAGCCTCGGTGCCGGGTGCTCCGGCGGCCAGTCCGAAGCTGGTGTCGGCAGCATAAAGCGCACCGTCGGGTTCCCATTTGACCTGCGGATCGACCTCGTCGCTTCCGGCCACGTAGGGAGGATTCGAGACGATGACGTCGACCGAACCGGCCAGCTCGGGCGGCAAGGCCGCGAACCAGTCGCCGTGGGCAACTCGCACCCTGGCGCCTGCTCGGCCGAGTCCGGCGATATTGGCCCGGGCGACCGTCAGCGCATCCTCGGAGACGTCGGTCAGCCACACAGCGGTTCGCTGGTGTTCATATGCCACCGACAGGCCGATGGCGCCTGATCCGGTGCCGAGATCCACGACGGTCACCGACGAAGGGCGACGATCGGCTAGCCGAGCCACCTCTTCAAGCGCGGCGCCGGCTACCACCTCGGTCTCGGGGCGAGGAATCAGCACCCGCTTGTCGACCATCAGATCAAGGTGGCGGAACCCCCAGCGGCCCACGACGTACTGCAACGGCTCGCCTTTTTGGCGACGGGCCAGCATCGAATCGAACGCGGCGAGGTGACGTTGCCCGGCGTGTTCGTCAAGCACCTCAAGCCACTCCCCTCCCTCAGCCCCGGTGGCTTGCTGGGCTATCCGTCGAGCGCTGATCTCCGGGTCGGGAACACCGTCCTTAGCGAGGGTCCTGTTCGCCTCTTCGACAATTTCGCGCCAGGTCACCATTTGTGATTGCTTCCGGGCGATGCTCAGGCGGCTGATGTGCCGTCGGCGTCTTCTTGGAGCTGACGGGTGCGCTCATCCTGAACCAGGGCGTCGCTGATCTCGTTGAGTTCTCCGCCCAAGACCCGGTCGAGTTTATGCAACGTCAACCCGATGCGATGGTCGGTGACCCGGTTCTCCTTGAAGTTGTAGGTGCGGATCTTTTCCGATCGTCCTCCCCCACCGGTTTGCGACTGACGGGTGGCCGACGCTTCTTCCCGCTGCCGATCCAGTTCCCGCTGCAGCAGCCGGGACCTGAGCACCTTGAGCGCTCGCTCTCGGTTTTGCAGCTGGCTCTTCTCGTCCTGCATCGACACAACCTCGCCGGTTGGAAGGTGCGTCACACGGACCGCTGAATCGGTGGTGTTGACGTGCTGGCCACCGGCGCCCGATGACCGGTAGGTGTCGAATCGAAGCTCGTTCATGTCGATGACCACATCGACCTCGTCGGCTTCCGGCAGGACCGTGACGGTGGCCGAGGAGGTGTGGACCCGGCCCTGTGATTCGGTGACTGGAACCCGCTGAACTCGGTGGGGGCCGGCTTCAAACTTCATACGAGTCCAGGCGTCGTCGCCCTTAACCATGAAGGTGACCTCGTCGAATCCACCCAGATCGGAGGTGCTGGAGTTCATCACTTCGAACCCCCAGCCACAGTTGGCGGCGAAGGCCTTGAACATCTCAAACAGGTCCCGAGCGAAGAGGTTGGCTTCCTCTCCCCCTTCGGCTCCCCGGATCTCCACGATCACATTGCGGCCGTCGTTGGGGTCCTTCGGGAGCAGCAGGATCTTGAGCCGGGCTTCGAGATCTTCGATCTCGGCCTGCGCCGCCGAAGCCATCTCCCGAAGTTCATCACGTTCGGCGGCATCAGCCTCGCTGATCATCAGGTTGGCTGTTTCGACGTCATCGTGGCGCTCACGAAGCTGACCGGCCAACGTGACGATCTCGCCCAATGCCGCGTAGCGACGGGACATTTCGACAAACCGTTTGTTGTCGGAAACGAGTTCAGGGTCGGCCATCCGAGCCTCAAGCTCGCGATACTCGTTTTCGAGCGCGGTGAGTCGTTCCAACATTCTTATGAGGCTACTTGCTCGCCCGGAGGTCCGTGGCTACCAAGGAGGGGTAATCGCCAGTGCTTCGGCGTTGTCAACCATCTCGATCACGCCATTGGTCGACAGTTTGAGATCGCGCTCAGGCAAGACGACAAGTAGCCGCGAGCCGCTATCGACCCGCAGCCGGTAGTCGGCCGCCTCTGGGATGAGATCGAGATCAACACCGGTTGAGCACACGACCGTGACCCGGTCGGATCGGGAGTAGGCGGCCGCCGGTTCGGTGTCGAACACGCCAGGATGAGGACGCAACGGCGCAAGCGGTTCCAGCTCGGACAACCCAAGGAGTGCCGGATCGGCAGTCAACATGGAGCGAAGCCATCGAGGGCGAGCAAGGCGGCTCAGTGGGTGGATCCCGTTACCCGGGCGGCGTTGTTCGGCCACCATTGTGGCGGCCCGGCGCAAAGCCTCTACGTCTTCGAGGTGGCCGTGCACGTAGCCGTGCAGTTGACGATCGGCTTCCCCCACCCCGACCTGAACGGTTATCTCGGGATTCGGATCCTCAGCCGACGGTGTCGGGAGCTCCACTCGGCCCACTTCCAGGCCGTTTACCTCACCGGTTAGACGGCCGTGATCATCGACGACGGATACGCCGGCGTCGGCCATAACCGCAGCGGCCCGCCACAGTTCGTCGGGCAGTTCGGGAACCGCGGGAGGAGAAGCCGCCTGAACCGGCTTGGCGGAGGCACCTTCGATCGCCTGGATCTCCACGTCGACCGACAGAAGGGCGGCCCGTCGTGCCAAATCGGTGGCGGCTTCGCCATCGGTCAGCACGGTGAGGCCGGTGGCTGCTTGACGGTGAAACCAGTGCAGGGCAGGCCCAAGATCTCGAATTCCCTCGGCAAGTACGAAGGCCCGGTCGCCGGCGATACAACCGACGATGGTCGACCCGGAGGTCGGCAGAACCAACTCGTCTTTTGGGACACCGGAAAGACTCGCCGCGAGAGCGGCAAGCTTGGTGCTCTTCAGGGCCGCCAGCCGGCCCTCATCCAAGGTCACAGAGTTTCGCGAACCCGAGCCGAACGGGGCTTTAGCCCTCGGCGTCGGCGGCGTCTTGACCTTTGCGGCGGCCATAGCGACGCTCGAAGCGCTCAACACGGCCGGCGGTGTCGACGATCTTCATCTGACCGGTGAAGAACGGGTGACTGGCCGACGAGATGTCGACCTTGGCCAGCGGGTAGGTGTTGCCGTCTTCCCACTCGATGGTCTCGTTGGTTTCGATGGTCGACCGGGTAAGGAAGGAGAAATCGGCCGAGGCGTCCATGAACACAACAGGACGATAGTTGGGGTGAATGTCGGGCTTCATGATAATTGTTCTTTCGGTTTCCGTTGCTTGGGGCCCCAGTAGCAGCTGGCGGCCAGCGAATCGGTTGTTCTTCAACAGGGTGGCGGCTAGGCACCCCGATTGACAGCTCTATAGTTTGCCGCGTCGGACGGCCTAAACCGCCCTGGCCTTGGCGATTTCAGCCAGGAAGTCGGCGTTGGTCTTGAAGTGGGCGAGGCGCTCGATAAGCATCTCGATGCCAGCGGCATTGTTGTCGGCACCCCGGTTGTCGTCGCCTTCGGCACCCATGGCCTGGACGATTCGACGAAGCTGCCACGAGGCTTCCACGTCTTTCTTCGACCGTAGTAATTCTTCGTTGCGAGTGGACGACCCGTCGATGTCGATGGCTGGGAATATGCGCTTCTCCGCCAGACGCCGGTTGAGCCGAAGCTCCATGTTGCCGGTGCCCTTGCATTCCTCGAAGATGACTTCGTCCATTTTGGATCCGGTTTCGACCAGCGCCGTGGCCAGGATCGTGAGCGAACCACCGTCTTCAAAGTTGCGGGCGGCGCCTAGGAATCGTTTGGGGGGATACAGCGCTGCAGCGTCGATACCACCGGATAGGGCCTTGCCACTCTGAGGTCCGGCCATGTTGTAGGCCCGGGCCAGGCGGGTGATGCCATCGATCATGAGCACCACATCGGCACCGCCTTCGACCATACGCTTGGCCCGCTCCAACGTGAGTTCGGCGATGGCAGTGTGCTCTTCCGGCGGACGGTCGAAGGTGGAGGAAACGACCTCGCCGTTCTCGAGAGAACGTTCCATGTCGGTCACCTCTTCGGGCCGCTCGTCGACGAGCAACACCAGAAGCTGAACCTCGGGGTTGTTGGTTTCGATGGCTCGGGCGATGTTCTTCATGATCGATGTCTTACCCGCTTTAGGCGGCGACACGATCAGGCCACGCTGGCCCTTACCAATGGGAGCCAACAGATCGATGATCCTGGTGGTCATGTTGAGCGGCTCGTCCTTGGCTTCCAGCACAAGACGCTCATCGGGGAACAGCGGCGTGAGCTCGTCGAACTTCGGACGATCGGGCAGATCGGCTGCGGGGTGGCCGTTGATCGACACGATGTTGTGCAAGGCCGGGTTCTTCTCGTTGCGGTTGGCCGGACGGGCCTGACCGACGACGTGATCGCCCTTACGCAACTTGAATTGGCGAACCTGCTTGACCGACACGTAAGCGTCGTCGCGGCTCGGCAGAAGGCCGTTGACCCGCAGGAAGGCGTAGCCCTCGTCTCGAAGGTCGAGATAGCCCTCAACCTCGACCGGCTCGGAGCTCACCGGATCATTTCCGGCGTCTTCACGGTCACGACCCCGGCCCCGCCCTCGACGACGACCACGACGGTTGCCTTCATCATCGTCGTCACCATCACCGGACTTTGTGTCGTTCCGGCTCTGGTTGTTTCGATCGTTCTTCTGATTCTTGGTGTTTCGTCCGGAGTTCTGCTTTTGACCTGAACCACCACCGGACTCTTCCATCACTTGAATCTCCCAGTCGGCCAGCGGCTCACCATCAGGCCCGGTGGGATGTCCTCCCCGACCCTTCCGGTTGCGAGTCGAGCCCTTCTTTGACGAACCGTTACTGGACTCACCGCCATTCTTGCTTTCGACCGACTCAGCCCCATCGTTGGACGACTCGGCATTCGCTCGATCGGACTTGGTGCCGGAATCCGAGTCGGACTTGGTGTCGGATTTGGTGCCGGAATCAGTGTTGTCGGTCGACTCGGCTTCTTCACCCTTAGGCTCGTCGCCATCATCGGCAGCACCACCGGCGGCGGCTCGGGCCGTTGCTCCCGACAGGTCGAGAATCTGGTCGATCAGATCGGCTTTGCGCATCCTGGCATTGGAGGTGCCACCCAAAGCGGTGACGATCGCCGAAAGTTCAGCCTTGTCTTTCT
Source organism: Acidimicrobiales bacterium (assembly GCA_965216355.1). Classification (GTDB taxonomy): domain Bacteria; phylum Actinomycetota; class Acidimicrobiia; order Acidimicrobiales; family SZUA-35; genus JAHELU01. The sequence continues at coordinate 2,148,572 of CBDCFR010000013.1, read as the reverse complement.
TCTCCAAACCTTGGCGCTCGACAACAAGCTGGTCGCTCACTTTGTACTCCTCTGGAACATCGGGAGTGCTGAGTGCGGCCGGGGCCTAGCGGAGTTGTTCGGCTTGGAACCGGGCCCTGCGGCCAACCCCATCATCACTTCAGCATTTACACACATAGGGAATTCAGATCACACCGGCGACCGCCTCAAGCGGCGATTGGATAGGTCGACGTGCATCGTGCAACGGAGCCGGAATTGGCTCCAGACAGACGAGACAGGTCGCCACCTGACCTCTCGGGTCAGGCTAGCAGCGAAGTATCGCACTTGTTACTTCGATCGGCGACGGTCCACCGAGTTTGAGTCAAACAGCCTGGCCATGGCCTTCTGTTTGAGCCGTCGAACAGGCTCAGGCCAAGTGCTCGAATACCTGGTCGAGATCGTTGTCGACGGTGCCGTATCGCTCCGGCCGACTCATGATCTCCGCCAGATGAGGAGGCAGTTCGGGGCGCCGCCCGATGGCCTCGTGTACCGCATCGGGGAACTTCGCCGGGTCGGCCGTCGACAACACCACAGTCGGACCTTCGGAGCGGGACTCGCCCGCCGACGCTTCTCCCAAAACATGAGCCGCATTGGTCGCCACCGCAGTGTGGGGGTCGACAACTCGTTCGGTGGCCTCATGAACACGGGAGATCTCCGCCAGCGTCCCGTCGTCGTCGAGCCGGGCACCCTCGAACTCGGCGGCGATCCGCTCACACCATGTTTCCGGCACAGCCACGCGGCCGTGTTCCCGCAGGTCGGCCAGGAGGTTCGACACCGCGGCTCCGTCTCGCTCACCGGCTTCCCACAGAAGCCGCTCGAAGTTCGACGAGATCTGAATGTCCATGCTGGGGCTGAGCGACGGAACGACGGATTCGATTACCAGACTCCCCGTTTCAAAGAACCGTGTCAGCACATCGTTGCGATTGGACGCGACCACCAGACGATCGACGGCCAGACCCATTCGTTTGGCATACCAGCCCGACAACACGTTGCCGAAGTTCCCTGTGGGAACAACGAAGTTGACCGGGGAGCCGCTAGGAGCCACCTGATTGGCCGCATACACGTAATACGGAATCTGGCTCATCACCCGAGCCCAGTTGATCGAGTTGACGGCCGCCAACCGCACACCTCGCCCATCGGCTTCTGCGCCGGCGCGAGCGAAGGCGGCTTTCACCAGGTCCTGGCAGTCGTCAAATGTTCCCCGGACCGCGAGGTTGGTGACGTTGGGCGCATCGACCGTGGTCATTTGCCGGCGCTGAACCTCCGATACCCGATCCAACGGGTGAAGGATCACGACCTTGACGTTGCTGCGATTGGCCAGAGCCTCGATGGCTGCGGAACCGGTGTCGCCGGAGGTCGCGCCAATGACGGTCACCTGTTCGCCTCGACGTGACAGCTCGGCGTCGAGCATCCGACCGACCAATTGCAGCGCCATGTCTTTGAAGGCCAGAGTCGGGCCTTGGCTCAGATCGAGCAGATATTGATTGCCGCCCAGTTCGTACACCGGACAGATGTCGGGGTGACGGAAGCCGCTGTAGGCGGCGTCGACCATGGCGGTTAGCTCGTCGCGATCGAACGTACCTTCCACATATGGGGCGATGACGGCCACGGCGGTCTCGGCGTATCCGGCGCTCGGGTCGATTGTTTCAAGCTTTGGCACTTCGGATGGGCAGTAGAGGCCGCCGTCGGATGCCAGGCCGGCCAGCAACGTGTCGCCAAAGTCGAGTTCAGGGGCTTGGCCGCGGGTTGAGCGGTACATGATCACGATTCGATCACCCTCAAGATGCTGCCGACACCACTGACCACGTCGAGTGACCGGAGGTCATTTATGGTGGCCTGCACGTCGCGCTCAAGGGCGGCATGGGTGATGAAGGCGATGCGGGCTTCGGTGTCGAGCCCTTCCTGCTCCATTGATCGGATCGACACCTGATTGCGACCGAACGCTGCGGCAACCTCGGCCAAGACACCAGGGGCGTCTTTGGTCTCAAGGTTGATGTAGTAGGCCGACGACAGGAGATCGACCGAGCGAATCTTGGCCCGTGCTCCGGCCGGCACAGGGTGGAACGTTTGCCGACGGAGGTTGGTGGAGGCGTCGATGAGATCGCCAAGCACGGCACTGGCTGTGGGCGTGCCACCGGCCCCTCGCCCGTAAAACATCAACTCCCCGCAAGCCGCACCCTCAACAAACACGGCGTTGAAGCTACCCCGCACCGAAGCCAGCGGGTGTTCGGCGGCCACCATCGCCGGGTACACGGTTACACCGATTTCAGGACTGCCGTCACCCTCATCGGCGCCATCGAACCGCTCGGCAATGGCCAGCAACTTAATGGTGTAGCCAAAGCGACGGGCGAAGGCGATGTCGTCCTGGGTGATGGCCGCAATGCCCTCGTGGTAGACGTCGCCGGCCACCACGGTCACGCCGAAGGCCAACGAGGCCATTATTGCGGCCTTGGCTCCAGCGTCGTAACCCTCCACGTCGGCCGTCGGGTCGCGCTCGGCGTAGCCCCGTTGTTGGGCTTCGGCCAGCGCGTCGTGGTAGGAGGCCCCATCGTCATCCATGCGGCTGAGGATGTAGTTGGTGGTGCCGTTGACGATGCCGATCACCCGGTGAATGTCTTCGCCGAGCAGGGATTCCCGCAGCGGGCGCACGATCGGGATGGCCCCGGCCGCGGCGGCCTCAAACAGGAGATCGACACCGTTGGCGGCGGCGAGGTCGTAGAGTTCGGCCCCAACGTTGGCGAGGAGTTCTTTGTTGGCGGTGATGACCGGCTTGCCTGCCTTGAGCGCATCGACGATCAGGCTTCGGGCCGGCTCGATTCCACCGATCACCTCGACGATGACGTCGACACTTGGGTCGTTGACCACGTCGGCGGCGTCGGTGGTCAGCAGCGTCTCGTCCACTGGAAGATCACGCTGACGGCTTGGATTACGAACGGCGATCTTGACGATCTCGAATTCAATCCCGGCGGTTTTCCGAATGGCTTGATTACGTTCGTTGATCAAGCCGACGAGGGCGCTGCCAACGTGACCGCAACCGAGGATGCCGACCCGAACCGGACCGGGCCCATCGGTGCCGCCAAGCGACGATTCTGGAGCTGACTGATTGTTGTCGTCTACCACCGCCCCAACTGTATTGGGTCCGACCGGTGGTCGAAGCAGAATTAGAAGCCGGAGTTAGTCGGTCAAGGCGGCGAACAGCGGAGCGCACATGTCGGCCGGATCACCGTGATAGGTCAACATGGTAGCGGTACCGGTGCACATCGAAGGCAGCGTGGCTGATGAACTGGTGGCGGCAGGCTCGGATACCGATCCGGCTGCAGAACCGGCCAGCAGGTCGAAGAAACCGGGTTCGCTGGTGGTGGCCCGGTCGAGCCGCCAGTCGCTTCCTTCAGCCCCGGCTAGCTCGGCCAGACGCTGATGAGCTTCTTCCCGATTGCCAATCGTGTCGATGAGACCATTGCTCAACGCCTGCTGCTCACCGAAGATCAGGGCCCCGAGATCGTTCTTGATCGAGGACTCTGACATTCCCCGACCGTCGGCGACATGAGCGACGAAGGCGTCGTAGGCATCATCGAGCCCTTCCTCCAGGACCTTGCGCTCCTCGGCCGACATCGGCCGGTACGGCGAGCCGAGATCCTTGTACCGGCCGGCGGTGAGGAACTCGTGTTCGATGTTCTCGGCGGTGACTGCTCCGGTGAAGAACGGGCCTTCCACCTCGGTTACCCCCTCGTAGGTGACAAAGGGACCGAAGATCACGCCGATGCTCCCGATCAGCGTGCCGTGGTCGGCCACGATCTCGTCGGCGCCGGCCATGGCGTACATGCCACCGGATGCGCTGATGCCCGATACATAAGCCAAGACAGGTTTACCGGTGATCTCCTGGTATTCGGCCACGCCGTCGGCGATGGCCTTGGAGCCGAAGATTGTGCCGCCCGGGCTGTCGAGCTCGAGCAGGATCCCGTCGACGTCGTCGTCCTCCGCCAGATCGAGCAACGTTTCCTTGACGTTGTAGCCGTAGGTTACGCCGGCAGCGCTGGAGAGGAATCCCCCGCCACCTCGTTCCTCACCCATGATGGGGCCGAACACAGGCACGGCAACCAATCGGACCGAGCCGGATCGTTCACCGGCGACATAGTCACGGAAGGAACCGGCGTTGTCATCGGACACAGCTTCGCCGGCCGCCGCGCCGATACCAGCCAGCGCTGAGATGAACAGGATCATGCCGATGAGCGGTAGCCCGAACAAAATGATGAGGGCGGTCAACGCTTTGATGGCGGTTCGACCGATGGCGGCGCCGGTGCTCTCGGTCATCTTCACCCCTGAAGGGGGCCAGGGTCCGTTGTACCAGCCAGGTTGACCAGCCGCTGTGGCCGCCACCTGAGGTTGAGCTGGCGCAGTCGGTGGTGTGGTGGGTGGTGCAGGCTGCTGCGACGCGCCGGCAGCGGCCGACGGTGCGACTATCTGCTCAGGGGGGATCGTGGATGTGGGCTCCCCTGACGGCGGAGGACCCCAGGGTGAGCCTGCCTCGGAGTCAGTCGGGGTGTCCACCGTTGATGGTTTCTTCGAATCGTCGGGATTCGATGAGTCGTCAGGATTCGGCTGGTCATCCATTCTTCACGTTCTAGCATCTGTTCGCCCTCTTGAGACCGCGACAGCGAAGACTGACATCCAGAAACGGGCGGACCAAAAGCCAGTTGGGCGTTAATAGGATGAGCGCACCGAACACCAGGCAGTACGGTTGCCCTGTGCCAACCAATCGCGAGCCGGCAGAAGATCGGCGAACGCCGCCCGAGGTGGTTCCCGGTTATCTCAGCGGCCCCGACGCTGCAGTCGAGGCGGCCCGTCTCGGCCTCGCCCGGGCTGAGGAAGCCGAGAGCGCGATCTTGGTCGAAGGCATCACCGATCAGATCGCGGTTGAAACCTTGGCGAGGCGTCTCGGCCGGGAACTCGAAGAAGAAGGCGTCACGGTGATACCGATCGGCGGCGCCCAGGCCGTCGCTCGCCACCTCGAATTACTTGGACCGCGGGGCGATGGGCTCGATCTTGCCGGAATGTGTGATGCCGACGCCGTCGAGGTCTACCGCCTCGGTCTAATCAGCGCCGGGATCGGACGGCCGGAAACTCCAGCGCACATGGCCGAACTCGGCTTCTTTGTCTGTGTGCGAGATCTCGAGGATGAGCTCATCCGCGCCGTCGGGCTCGACGAAACCCTTGAGGTGATCAAGTCCGAAGGCGAACTCCGGCCGTTTCACACGTTTCAGAAACAACCCGAGTGGAGAGGCCGCCCAATCAACGACCAGCTACGTCGGTTTGTCCAGTCGAAGGCAAGCCGGGGCCACCGATACGCCGACCTTTTGAGTCGCGCCGTAGACCTTGAGCGTGCGCCGGCGCCGTTGCTTGGTGTCCTTGATCGGGTCTAGGCTCGTCGGCCGCGCCCATTAGCCGATTACGTCCAATGAGCCGCATCAATTCGCCAAGCCATCTTGTGCTCGATGAGGATCCGCAGCGCAACGACGCCGATAACCACCGCAGCCATCACCTCACTCCCCGCAGCCAGGATCGACCAACCGTCGGAGGTTGAATCAACCAACAGCGGATCGCTCAGGACGCTCCATTGCGGGAGAAAATGCGACGCAGTTACCCCGAAGGCGATCGCGGGAAAGACGGCGGCGGCAATCGCCGGAGCGGTTTCGTGGCCGACGATGACCAACGTCAAGGCCACCGCAGCCATCAACGCCACAAGCGTGCCGGCCCAGACCACGGCGTCGCTGGTGGCGTCGATACTCCGCCGGGCATGGTCGAGTGAGTGCACGATCCACGTCGCAACAAACAGTAGGCCTGCGAGCTTGAGTGTCATCGTCGATTTCCCCTCCGGCCGGTCCACCGCAGTCTGGCGGTGCTACCCCAAGTCGGTCAACAGCAGATCGTCGTAGGTTTCCCGTCGGACCACCAGTCGGGCGTCGCCGTCGCGGCAAAAGACCACCGCCGGACGGAGCACTTTGTTGTAGTTCGATCCCATGGAGTGGCCGTAGGCGCCGGTGACGGGAGTGGCCACGACATCGCCGACCTCAAGGTCGGCCGGAACGGCGGCCTCCCGAACGAGAAGATCACCCGACTCGCAGTGTTTGCCGACGATCCGAACTCGGCGCCCACGAGGGGCAGTAGTCGCTCGTGGCAGGAACGCTTCGTAGCCGGAGCCGTAGAGGACGGGGCGGGGGTTGTCGCTCATGCCTCCGTCGACGGCAACGTAGGTGCGGATGCCGGGGAGGTCTTTCACTGTGCCGACGGTGTAGAGGGTCACGGCCGCCGCAGCTGCAATCGATCGCCCAGGTTCGATGCCAATGGTCGCCGTCACACCGGCGTCGGCCATTGCCTTCTGGATAACCGAGGCCCACTGGGTGATGGTGGCTCCCTCTTCCCCTTCGACGTAGGCCACGCCGAGACCGCCACCGATCACGAGCTCAGGAAGCCCAAGAGGGTTGGCGAAGTCGCCGAGCACCTGGCAAGCGGCGGCGAAGGAGTCGACCCGGAACACCTGCGAACCGATGTGCGCGTGGATGCCGACGAGGTTCATCGCCGACGATGCCGTTGCACGCTCGACCGCCGCCATGGCGGTGCCGTTGGACACGGTGAAACCGAACTTGGAATCGTCTTGACCGGTGGCGATATATTCGTGGGTTTCAGCTTTGACCCCAGGTGTGACCCGGAGCAGCACGTCGGGAACGACACCGTCGATGACGTGAAGCTCCTCAAGCCGATCGAGTTCGTCAAAGCTGTCGACCACGATTCGACCAACACCAACCGAGCGGGCCATTTCCAATTCGGCGGCCGACTTGTTGTTGCCGTGCAGCACCAGGCGATCGGCCGGCACGCCGGCCGCCAGGGCGACGTGGAGCTCGCCCCCGGTAGCCACGTCGATTCCCATGCCTTCCTCATGCGCCAGCTTGGCCATGGCTTTGCACAAGAACGCCTTGGAGGCGTAGGTGGCATGATGACCAAAGGCCGCAACCGCCTCGCGACAACGGGCCCGCAGATGATCCTCGTCGTAGACAAACAGGGGTGTGCCGAACTCACGCGCCAACTCGACGGTGTCGCACCCGCCGATGGTCAGGTTGCCGTTCTCGCCGATGGCCGACGTGTCGGGCAGTAGATGCCAGGGCAGTGGATTGCCGGTCGGGGGCTCCAAGGAGCTAAATTCGTCGGGGCCGCTGGGACTGAGTGCCATGATTCCTCCTGCCGTACTTTCCCGTTACATCTGCTCCGGCGCGCTGACGCCGAGCAGGTCGAGGCCGATAGCCAAACCGATGCGGGATGCTTCAGCCAACCACAACCGAGCTTGTTGCACGTCGGTTTCGAGGTCGGACCGAAGAACAGGGCAGTCTCGGTAGAAGCCATGGAACGCTGAAGCCAGCTCCCGAACCCAGGTGGTGATCTTGTGCGGCGCCCGTTCGTTGCAGGCCAGTTCCAGGACCTCGGGCAACGCCGAGAGTTGCCTGAGTAGTTCCAACTCTCGCTCGTGAGTTAGAACCGCAAGGTTGACGTCGGCCAGCGGAGCTCGTTCGATCCCACGTTCAGCAGCCTGGGCCCCAAGCGAGTGAATTCGGGCATTCGCGTACTGCACGTAGAAAACCGGGTTTTCCGACGCCTGGGTCAGCAACAAATCAAGGTCGATGGTCTGTGGGGAATCAACCGACTGAAGGAGGTAGGCGAACCGGGCAACGTCGGCGCCGACCTCATCGATCAGATCACGAATCTCGACCAGGTTGCCGGCCCGCTTCGACATCTTCACTTCTTCCCCGTCGCGCACCAGCTTCACGTTTTGGCCGATGATCACCTCGTAGCTCTCGGACGGTTTGCCCAGCGCGATCAACGCAGCCCGCATACGAGGGGCGTACCCATGATGATCGGCACCGAGGATGTCGATGATGTGATCGCCCCGGTTGTACTTGTCGAGGTGGTAGGCGATGTCGGGTAGGAAGTACGTGTACTCGCCGTCGCTGCGGATGATCACCCGATCTTCGTTGTCGCCGTGTTCCGACGTCTTAAGCCAGGTGGCGCCGTCCTTCTCATACACGAGGCCCGATTGTTTGAGCTGATCGAGGACCTCTTGCTCGGCACCTCGATCGACAAGCGACTTCTCGGAGAACCAGGTGTCGAACTCCACGTTCATGTCGGCCAGCACTCGCCGGGCGTCGGTGAGCGACCGTTCAATGCCCCAGGCGGTTGGGTTGGCGACCTTGGGCATCTCGGCTGCCCAGTCGTCGATATACGCGCCGGCGTAGCCGTTTTCCGGAGTGGGTTCGCCGTCGCGGGCAGCCGTGAGCGAATCGCCGAACACCACCGTCTGGGTGCCTCGATCGTTCACATAGAACTCGGTGTGCGTCTCATACCCACATCGGGCCAGCAGGCGGGCCAGCGAGTCGCCGTAGGCGCCCCAGCGGCCGCCGCCGGCGTGTATCGGGCCGGTGGGGTTGGCTGAAACAAACTCCACATTGATCTTCTGACCAGCACCAAAGTCGAGCCGGGCGTAGTTGTCTTCCCCGGCCTCGACCACCTCGGTCAAGACCTCATGCAACCAGGTGGGGGCCAGCCGGAAGTTCGCAAATCCGGGCCCGGCGATTTCCAACGACTCGACGTGTGGCGGTTTGGCCGCCTCCAACTGATCGATGAGATCCTGCGCCAGCTCCCGAGGATTCTTCCTGGCGATCTTCGAAGAGACCAAGGCGGCATTGGTTGACCAGTCTCCGTGCTCACGGCGCGCCGGCCGTTCCACCACAACCCCATTGGGGATCGGGTCGATCCCAAGTTCGGTCAGGGCGGCGCAAACCGCGTCGAAGAGCTGGTCTTTGATCATCCCTTGATGGTAACGGCGACGATCCCACCGCCGGGCCGGATTTCTTGCCAGTTGGATGTCTCTGAACGGGCTACGTTTCGGCTAGTTGAGCGTGAACGGCGGGTAACGGTCGGTCACCAACAGGCCCATGTAGGCCTGGACTCGCAGCGCCCAACGGCCAACACCAACCACGTAGTCGAACAGAGCCCGCGGATACTGCCCCGTGATTAGGATGGCGAGCCAGGCCACGATCACCGCGGCAACCGCTCCGAGAAAGAGGAAGAACAGCACGATGTAGTGCGGGATGGCGAGGAACCACTTGACCAACGGCAGCCAGCGGTTGAGGTCCTGTTGAACATCGGGGTAGTCGACGTCGAGATGCACCGATTGATGCTCAACCGTCGACGGGTACTGGTCGGTCAACAAGGCGAGGTAGGCGCCGATGCGGGCGCTGAACCGGTTGAACTCCAACGCGAAGTCGAACCACCAACCCGGGTAGCGCTGCCGGAACACGATCATCAGAGCGGTGGCCACCGCGAGGCTGGCGGCGATACCGCCCGAGGTCTGCGTGACTTCTTCACCGGCATCGGTCACGTATTGTGTCGTCGTTTCCGAAGACAAGATCGCCAACAGAATCACAATCGGTATGGCGTAAATCAACCGGAAAAATGTTGATACACGATCCAGCTGCTCCGGATAGTCGACGGTCAGTCGTGCTGGATAGTCGGACGTTTGCACGGGTTGCATGATCAATCTCCACCTGCTCGCGATCATGTCGCCCTATTCGCCTTGATCGTAAACGATCCCGGTCGGCAGCGCCCGGGGCTTAGGTCCCGCACGGAGGGGAAATCGTTTGTGGCCGATCCGGCAGCCCGGCACCATAGGAAGATGCCGGTATTCGTCAACAACCGTCTCGTCATCCCCGACGACGAGTTGGAATGGCGATTCACGCGCTCAGGCGGATCCGGGGGTCAGCACGCCAACAAGGTGAGCACCAGGGTGGAGCTGAGCTGGGATGTCGAGGCGTCGAAGACGGTGTCGGATCGTGAGCGAGCCCGGCTTCGCAATCGCCTCGGCCCCGTGGTCAAGGTGGTGGCCGACGACTTTCGCTCGCAGTACCGCAACCGGGTAGTGGCAACCGAACGGCTGGCTGAGAAGTGCCGGGCCGCCCTTGCTCCCCCGCCCAAGAAACGTAAGCCCACCAAACCTTCGGCCGGGTCGAAACGACGACGCCTCGACTCCAAACGGCGAACCGCTCAGACCAAGAAGATGCGGCGCCGACCCAGCATGGATGACTAGCAGATGACCAGTAGATGACCAACAGAGGGCTAGGTCCAGCGGAAGCCGGCGATGGCCACTCCCCTATCGCCGGGGCGAACCTCTACGAAGCCGCCGACGGCCCGAGCCAATGTCGAGGCGATCGACAATCCCAGGCCGATGCCGCCGTGCTCGTTCAGCGGACGCCCCGGGGAGGGCTGCGAGAGAACCTCGGGTGCGGCGACGGCGAAGCCCGGCCCTTCGTCGACGACGACAACCGCCGCTCCCTTGTCGCCTTTGTTGATGCCCAGAGTCACACTGCCACCGGGAGGGGTGTGCCGTATTGCATTGTCGATGAGGTTCTGCAGAATCCGACCAATCGCCATCTCGTCGCCTACGACAACGACACGCTCGTCGACCCTGCTGTCGATCGCCACACCACGGCTGGCCGCCATGGGTTGGGCCGCCTCGATACTCTCCTCCACCAACTCGGCCAGTTCAATCGGCTGGAGGTCAAAACGGAGGAATCCACTTTCGGCCTGGGCGACGAGGAACAGATCGCCGACCAGCCGGTCGAGGGTGCGAGCGTTGAGCATCACGTGACGGGCCTGTTTGGCCGCGTCGGCTCCGCCACCCACCCCGTCGGCCAAGGCCTCTGATGCCGCCAACAATGAATGAAGCGGAGTTCGAAGATCATGACTGAGCCCGGCCACCACCGTGTTGCGGTGGCGATCGGCTTTTTCCTTGGCTTCCTCGCTTGAAACCAACGACTGGCGCAGATCCTCCACCGCCCGCATCAACATCATCGCCTCCGCCGTCTCGCCCGGCAGTGCCACCGGCTGACGTCTGCCTTCGGCCAGGTCGTAGATCGCCGACGACACCAACTCCAAATCACCGACCAGCGGCCGGGCCAAGCGATGGCCAAGAAGGACAAGGGCGACGCCGATCGCCGAGGCCATCACAAACAGAACCTCAACCTCGTGGCCGGCCAGCAACATCGACCCGGCCCCCACCAGAATCAGGACGGCACATAAGGCCGGGCCGATCACAGCCAGAATCGGGATGAGGTGACGCAGCCTGATGCCGGCCAGCGGTCGAGGCAGTACCAGCGCCGAAACCACGGCGACCAGCACGGTGACCGTGAGGAACAGGGCGATGCTGGCCGGGTCGCTCAACATGGCGGCTATCACAGGGCTCATGGCACAAACCGGTAGCCGTGGCCGTACACGGTCTGTAGATGGATCGGGTTGGCCGGATCGGCCTCGATCTTCTTCCGTAGGCGACGAATGTGTACCGTCACGGTGCCCGGATCCTGCCAGTCGGGGCGGGAACCCCACGCTTGGCTTAGCAGCTCGGCCCTGGTGAAGGCTTTGTTCGGGTTCTGCGCCATGAGAATGAGTAACTCCAGTTCTTTGGGGGCCAGGTCAAGGTCGACACCGTCGAGTGTGGCCATCCGGTTGGTTGGATCGATTTTCAGAGGCCCGTAGACCAGTTGTTCGGCTGGGGGTTGACCAGCTCGGCGCAATACGGTCACAACTCGGGCCACCACCTCTCTTGGTGAGGCGGGTTTCGGTAGATAGTCATCAGCACCGGTGAGCAGTCCGGTGATTCTCTCTTCTTCGCTTCCCCTGGCGCTGATCACGATCACCGGGATGTTGGATCCTGATTGCCGTAGCTCTCTCAGGAACTCAAGGCCGTCGCCGTCGGGCAGCGTCAGGTCGAGGAGTATGAGAACAAACCGGTGGCTTCCGGTGAGACGAAGTGCGTCTTTGCAGGTCGGGGCGACCGACACCGAGAAGCCGCAATGATCCAGGTATCCGGCCAATACGTCGCGCCCGTGCGGCTCGTCCTCCACCAGCAACAGCGGCCGCGGCGACGCGGCTGAGTCGTCCTGGGCTCGTTGGGTGAGGTCGGCGGTGGTTGCTGGTTGTTCGCCCACGATCACTCCAGAGTAACGAACGGAACCGGCCTGACATTCCGCCCACGGCCTGTTCGTTACCCCGAGTGATCGAATGCTCCCCTAGCCGGGGTTGAAGTTTGGAGTGCGCTTGTGCAAAAAGGCTTCGATCCCCTCTCTCGCGGCTGGGGTTCCGAACACGGCGTAGTAGGCCTGTCGCTCCCACGCCAACCCTTCAGACAAACCGGACTGCTCGGCCCGGTTCACGGCCTGGCGAGCTAGACGAGCGGTCAGTTTTGAGTAGTCGGCGATGGTGGCAGCGGCTCCCAGCGATTCCGCAACCACCTCGCCTTCCGCCACCACCCGAGCCACGAGGCCTGCGGCCAGGGCTCGGTCGGCGTCGATCATGCGACCGGTCAAGATCATGTCCATGGCCAGCTGTTTGCCGACCGCCTTGGTCAAGCGCTGGCTACCGCCCATCCCTGGGATGAGTCCGAGCTTGATCTCCGGCTGCCCGAACTTGGCGGTTTCGTCGGCGATGATGAAATCGCACATCATGGCCAGCTCGCACCCACCGCCGAGGGCGTAACCGGCGACGGCGGCGATCTTGGGCGTCTCCAGTGCGGCCAGCCGATCCCATCCCGCCAGAAACCGCTCGTCGTGAGCCGCCTGGAAGTCAAGGTGGGTCATCTCGGCGATGTCGGCACCGGCGGCGAACGCCCGTCCCGCTCCTGTGATCACGATGCAGCCGACGCTCGGATCGGCGTCGAGTGCTTCGGCTTCGGCGACCAATCCAGTCATCAGCTCGGCATTCAACGCGTTGAGCACCTCGGGCCGGTTGATCGTAATCAGCGCCACTCGGTCGTGACGCTCCACGGTGAACATCGCGGTCGATGTTTGTGTAACGACCATGATCACGAGTCCCAGATTGCGCCATAGGCGGGTATGCCGCGCTGTTCAATTCCTTCGACCACCTGCCAGGTGAGCTTCGGATTGGAGATGCAGATCACGGCTTCGGCACCGGTTTCGAGCACAGCCTTGTGGGCCAGCTCAACCATGTCGGGTTTGCCGTTGGCGTCGGTATCCCAGATGAGGGCATCGGGCTGCACGGCCAGAATCTCGTCCACCAACTCCTGCCCGTACGTCCTCACCGGGTTCCTCGTGGCCCAGATCAGGTGAGCTGGAACTTCCTGAGCCAGCAGGTGAGGCAGGCAAGGTCCGATTCCGGATCCGGTGGCCACATAAACCACCTTTTTGAACAGCACCTCGATGTTGGCCACCCCGGCGGTGGCGATTCCTTTCACCCAAACCTTCTCCGGTTTGTCGTCGATGAACTTGCCGGTCCAGTCGCCGGCTCGGGAGATGGTGAGTTTGAATCCGTCCTGCCCCGGCACCGGCACATTGGCAAACGAGTGCCACTCCAGTAGCGGATTCAGGCTGACCCCGGTGGCCGACCCGGCGAACGGCGTGTAGCCGTAGTCGAAGCTGGTGAGGGCGACGTGGTCCGACGGTGAGTCGATCTCGACATCCACCTTCTTCAGTCGCATCCACGGCAGTGCGACGCTAAAGGTCGCCGCAGCGAGCGCCCAGACGGTGCCGGAGCCGAGGATGGCTGACGCCGCTGAGCCCGGCGCCTGGATCCGCGGGACGAGGGTGATCGCCCAGAACAAGATCAGGGCCGACCAACCACCAAGCCGGTGTACACGTTCAAACCGATCGTGTTTCTTCTGCCGAACAAACGGCAGCGCCGTGTAGACGATCGTGACGAGTAGGGCTGCGAGCAGCCAGTGAGGAACGAGCACCGGGGTTGTCACCACCGGACTGCCCACTACTGCCGTTGCCGTCATCACGCCAAGCTGGATCAGGAACCACACGGTGGCCAAGGTTGCGGCCGAGGTATGGATCCCACCGAAGTGGTAGACCTTCCCCAGTGTCCAGCGAATGGCCAAGGGCCACGAAGTCGGTGCTCGGGTGGCGAGCCAGAACAAGAAATTGATCACGTATTGCTGACGGATGAGCACCGCCGCGGTGAGGTTGATCACCACCAGATTGCCGATGGCTCCGGCATCGATGGTCTCAGGCCGAGAGATCTCCCAACCACTGACCATCCGGTAGCCGACAATCAGGTTGATTGCGGTCACCAGCCAAACCAGGCGGTTGTAGTGTTTCAGCTCCCTCCGCTTGAACAGGCGCCGCACGGGTCCGGGGGTAGGCCCGGCCGGCTGCGGTGGGTGCGACCGAAGATCGTCGACGGCCGGGGATTCTGATAGCGGGACCGAAACCGGCGGATGCGAGTCGAGTGAAACAGCTGGATCGGTGACGGTCATCGTTCACCACCCAAGGCCTGGACGGCCAGCTCGCGTAGGGCACCCTTGTCGATCTTGCCCCGATCGGTCCGAGGCAGAGTGGCCATCGGGAACACCTGAGCCGGCACACAGTAATACGGCAGCGCCTCGCCGACGGCCTTGGTCGCCAAATCGGCGTCGACAATCTCGGGCTCCACGAACGCCACGAGGCTGCGGTCGTCGTACTTGAGCGTTACCGCCCGGTTGCATTCGGGTACGGCCTCCAGCACGGCCGACACCGAGTCGAGTTCAACCCGAAAGCCCCTCACCTTCACCTGGTCGTCGGTGCGGCCGAAATGTTCCAGTTCGCCGTCGACGGTCCATCGGCCAAGATCCCGGGTCCGGAACATCTTGCGGCCGCCACCGAGGAACGGATCATCCCTGTACCGATCGGCGTTGAGTTCGTTGGCCCGATCGTCGTCACCGAGGTAACCGGCGGTCACACAGTCGCCACCGGCCCACATTTCGCCGATCTCTCCGATCGGGAGCGGGCGGAGGTTCTCGTCGAGCACGTAGACCGTGTTGTTGGGCGTCGGAGCCCCGATCGTGAGGTTCTCAAACGGCGTGTGAGGCTTGACAGTGTTGACGATGGTGGTCTCGGTCGGCCCACACGAATTGTGGAATCGGGCGAACTGGCCCCATTCATTGGCCAGCGACTCCGGGCACGGCTCACCGGCTACAGCCACCACTTTGACGCTTGAGCGGCACCGGTCGGCGTCGATTGAAGCGAGGATCGACGGGGTTGAGATCACCACGTCGACGGTGGCCACCGTGGCTTCAATGCCCTTGCCCCGGATGACCAGGGTCGCCCCGTGGCCAAGGGCTCCGAATATCTCCCACTCGGCCATGTCGAAGGCCACACTTAAGATCTGACCGACTCTCATCCCCGGTTCGATTCCGAGATTGCCGGGGCTGGTGTACACCACGTTGGCCACGTTGCGATGGGTGACTACCACACCGTTGGGTGGCCCGGTGGTTCCGGAGGTGAACAGCACGAAACACGGATCGTCGGGATTGGCAAGCAGGTTCGACCAAGATGCATCATCAGCCGATCGAACCTCCGACCGGGCCAAAAGGATGTCCAGGTCAACGATGTCGGGAACTTCGCCACTGTCCAGCGGGGCGGGGGCCGGAACGTGATGGCGGAGGTGCGAAAGCGTGAGTACGACCTTGGTCTGGGTCTTGGCCATGACGTGTTCGAGCTGGGCCTTGGGGGCGACTCCGGCGTGTTGCGGAGCGTAGGCCGCCCCCGCCTTCAGCGTTCCCAACATGGCGGCAACCATCGGGATCGAGCGCTCGATGAACAGCCCGACAAGTTCACCGCGACCGACACCGCGCCGCCGAAGCTCATCGGCAACCGTTTCGGCCATTTGATTCAGCCGGTGGTACGACACCGCCTCATCACCATGTTCAATAGCGACGGCCTCGGGACGGGTCCGCACCTGGGCTTCAAAGGCCTGGTGTAGGAACCGGTGGCTGGGTTCTGCTGTCGGCCCCCAACCAAACTCAACAAACAGGTGTTGATTTACTTCATTCAGATGTGCCAGCAGGCCGGGGTCGGCCAGTGGCACCGATGACGTTGCTGGCGATTCACCGCTCTCACGATCGAGCGCAATCCGCTCGGCTTCCACAATCGACATTCCAACTTCCCTTCGTTTGGTGGATGTTCCGCCGTACATCCACCAAACCGGGCGCCGGTCGTCGGCGACTCCGAATCGGGAGCGTGTTCAGAAGTTGTTCACAAGTCGATCGAATGTCGGCCGGATGCGAGACCGGCCGCGACCTTGGGCAGTGGGCCTCAGGTGGTCTTCCAAATGACCCGATTGACCTCGTTTTCAAGCCATTCCTGCCGGCCGGACACCGGTTGCGGGTCGAGGTTTGCGTCAACGGCCCGGTCAGCCAGCGATGCCAACGTTTCCTGGCCACCGAGGATGCGCTGCCCGCTCTCCTGATCCCACCCGGCGTAGCGTTGCGACCGAGCTGATTCAAGGGTCCCGTCTTCCTGAAGGGCCGCCGCCACCAGCAGCGATTGGGCCAGGGTGTCGATGCCACCCACGTGACCGTGGAACAGGTCGGTGCGGTCGAGGCTCTGGCGCCGAAGTTTGGTGTCGAAGTTGAAGCCTCCGGTGGTGAAACCGCCGCCCCGGAGGATCTCGTACATGGCGAGCGACAGCTCATCGACCGAGTTGGGGAACTGGTCGGTGTCCCAACCGTTCTGAGGGTCGCCTCGGTTGGCGTCGACCGAGCCGAAGATGCCGTTGTCGACGGCGTATGCCACCTCGTGATGGAACGAGTGGCCGGCCAGTGTGGCGTGGTTGACTTCGATGTTGACGTAGTACTCGCCCAGCAGGTCGTAGCGGTCGAGGAAGCCATGCACCGTGGCGCAGTCGTAGTCGTATTGATGTTTGGTCGGCTCTTGAGGTTTCGGTTCGAGAAGGAGCGTGCCGGTGAAGCCGATGTCTCGTTTGTGGTTGGCCACCATCTCCAGGAATCGGGCCAGCTGATCGGCCTCCTGGCTCATCCTGGTGTTGAGCAAAGTCTCATAGCCTTCTCGCCCACCCCACAACACGTAGTTGGCTCCGCCGAGTCGATTGGTGGCTTCAAGGGCTGCTCGAAGTTGGGCCGCGGCGTAGGTGAACACCTCGGGATCGGGGTTGGTGGCGGCCCCGGCGGCAAACCGAGGATGGGAAAACAGGTTCGCCGTTCCCCACAGCAATTGGACTCCGGTGTCCTCCATCTTCTCGGCTGCCCGATCGACCATCGCATCGAGATTGGAACGTGACTCCCGCAGCGTCGCTCCTGGAGGCGCCATGTCGACATCGTGGAAACAGAAATACGGCACACCGAGCTTCTGGAAGAACTCGAAGGCCGCGTCTTGTTTGACCCGAGCGGCCTCCATCGGATCACCGATTCCGTTGGGGCCTTCGTCGAGCCACGGCCGATCGAATGTACCGGCACCGAACACATCGGACCCCGCCCAGTTGAAGCTGTGCCAATAGCAGACGGCGATACGGAGATGATCGGCCATACGTTTACCGGCCACCACACGATCGGGGTCGTACACCTGGTAGCCAAGTCCACCTTCTTGTGGTTCGGCCCCGGCATAGGCGACGGGAAACGGCACGTCAGTGAAGAATTCCATGGGCTACTCCATCAGTTCGGTCCAACCAGGTCCGCATGGTAGCGCGCCCCTATCCATGCGACGGAACCGCCGAACTGTGACCCTCGGGCTCAGATCTTGGGTGGCCACAAGTTCAAACTCATCCCACGGCGGTTCGGGCATCAACGTGTCGCCCGGCTGCGGAACGAAATCGGCGAGCTTCAGCTCGCTCCACCAGATTTCGGTGATCAACGGCATGGCGGCGGCGTAGATAGCGGCGCCACCGGCCACGATCGGGACGGGCTCATCGGCCACAAGCTCGATGGCTTCGTCGAATGACCCCACCCGGGTCACCCCTGGCCAATCGCTTCGATCGCCAAGTGATCGAGACGACACCACGATCAATCGGCGGTCGGTTTGTGGTCGGGGGATGCTGGCGAACGTCTTGCGACCGATGATCAACGTGTGACCCGATGTCGAAGACATGAAAAACGCCATGTCCTCGGGAACCTTCCACGGCTGCCCACCATCACGCCCGATAACGCCGCCGGGGGCGACGGCAACCACCAGCAGGAGATTTGCAGGCCTAGGAGTGGCGATTACGTTCCCGCTCCTCGATACGAGCAGCCATTGCCGCGGCCTGAGTTCGCCGATCGATGCCCAGCTTGATAAACAGGTTGGAGACGTAGTTCTTCACCGTCTTTTCGGCCAGGAACATCTGAGCCGCGATCTGGCGATTCGAGAGCCCGTCGCCAATCAGCTCGAATATGCGCTGCTCCTGATCACTCAGTTCGCTGACCCGACCCTCATCACTCTCGCGCAGCTTACGCATGCGCATTCTCACCTCGGCTCGGTCGAGGAGTTGGGCCCCGGCCGCAACCTTGCGGATGGTGCCGATGAGTTCGTTGCCGCCGATCTGCTTGAGCACGTAGCCCGCAGCCCCGGCAGCTGCTGCTTCGATGGTGGCCTGATCGTCGGCAAAAGACGTGAGGATAAGGCACTCGACATCGGGGAATCGAGAACGGATCTCCCGACAGACCTCGATGCCATCAACATCTTCACCTAGGCGAACGTCGAGCACGGCGACCGACGGCTGACACGCCTCCACTACTTCGAGAGCCTCATCGGCCGTGCCGGCTTGGCCCACCACCTGCATATCGGGCTGGGCGTCAACCAGGTCGGCAACACCCAGTCGTACCACTTCGTGATCGTCCAGAAGGAACACCCGGATCAGCTGATCAGGCTCGGTTCCCGCCTCTTGAGTGTTATCCGGTTCGCTCACTGGTCGATTCCTCCAAGTGAATCACACTGAATCTCAAACTAGGCCGTCAACTGAATCCCCAGCTGACGGCTCGAATCGAGGTGATATAACCGTAGCGCACAGGCCCATCGTGTATCCCGTCCTCGGCCCTGCGATACTTGAATCGTGACAGAATTTGACGGCGCAAGTACCAGCTCGTCGAAATCGCAGATCCCAGAGGTCGATTCGTCGAATCGACCACTTTTGGCCGTCGACCAAACCGTTCTGCTCGAATCATCGCCCGATGCGGTTGCCATCATCAACGCCGACGGCGCGATCACCGTCGTCAACCGCCACGCCGAGAAAATGTTCGGGTATGCCCGCGGCGAGCTTCTCGGCCAACCGGTGGAAGTCCTTGTGCCGTCTCGGCTTAGAGACCGCCATGTGGGCCATCGGTCAGGCTATGTGAGCAGCCCTGCGCCTCGCCCTATGGGATCAGGACTTGAGCTGCTCGGGCGACGCAAGGACGGCTCTGAGTTTCCGGTTGAGATCTCGCTCAGTCCACTCCCCGCCGGGGAGGATACGTTTTTCTTTGCCGCCATCCGCGACGTGACATCACGGGTGGCGGCCGAGGCCGAGTCATTCGCAATCCGTGGCAGTATCGACGCGGCCCACGATGCGCTGTTCATGATCGACCCGGAAACACTCAAGTTCAGCTACGCCAATCAAGGTGCGGTCAACCAGCTGGGATTCGATCGAGATGAGCTCTTGACGATGTCGGCCGCCGATGTGGCGCCCGAATACTCGCCGGATGATATTCGCACCCTGCTTGCGCCGCTGTTCACCGGTGACGACAACCATCCCGAGAAATCGATTTCGGTGACCACCGTCTACCGGAGGAAATGCGGCACCGACATCCCGGTGGACATCGTGTTCAACTATCCGGAGGCGCCCCGTTCAGACATCGATCGCCACGTTGTGGCTTTGGCTCGCGACATCTCCGACCGCAGGAAAATCGAGCTTGAGCGAGACAAAGGTGTCCGCTGGCTGCAATCCTTGGCGGCGCTGCGTTCAAGCCTGATGTCGGACCCGCCACTCCATGAGGTGTTGACCCTCGTCTGCCATCAAGCCCGCGAGCTGACCGGATCGGATCTGGCCGCAATTTGTGAACCGGCGGCCGGTTCTACGGTGGACACGGCAACCGACCGTTCTCTACTCCGTTTCCGGTATTTCGACAGCATCGAGTCCGAAGCCGAAATTGCGTCCAAACAACTGGTCTCGACCGACATGATCGAACTGGCTCTGGGCGGAGCACCCGTTGTGGTGGCCAATACCGATCAGGGAGCCGGCATCGGTCCGGAGAACCATGAACTAGGCAGTCAATTCGACCACTTGATGATGGTCCCGATCGAAGGGGTTGATCAGGTGGCGGGTTTGCTGCTCGTCGGCCGGAGCGGCACCGATCGATTTGCCGACGACGAAGTTTCGATAGCGGCCAGCCTCGCCGCCGAAGCGCACAACGCTTACAGCCTCACCGATGCTCGCCGCACCAAGATTCAGGTCAAGATTCTTGAGGACCGGGAGCGGTTGGCCCAGGATCTGCACGACTTGGTCATCCAACGAATCTTCGCCGCCGGCCTACGACTGCAGTCGGTTCAGGGACTGGCTGAAGAAGGTGTGGTCCGAGACCGACTGGGCGATACGATCGTGCAACTCGATGAGACCATCGCCGAGCTGAGGAACGCCATCTTCCGGCTGAACACGCCGTCGGCCCCGGCCACCGATCGGATTGAATCAGTTGTTGGAAATGCGGCCGCCCAAATGGGTTTCCGCCCGACGTTGCGGTTCTCCGGCCCGGTCAACGACGTGCCTCCAGGGGTGCTCGGACAGCTGGAGCCGGCGTTGTCCGAGGCTTTGGCCAACGTTCACCGACACGCCCAGGCCACCAAGGCCCACGTGACCGTTGCCGTCGACGACGGGACGTTGGAGCTCACGGTTTCCGACGACGGTCAGGGTTTCGACCCGTCATCCCCTCGAGGGGACGGCATCAACAATCTCGAGTCCCGCGCCGCCAAGCTGGGCGGGACATGCTCGGTCACGGCCAATCCCGACGGCGGAACAACCGTCAGGTGGACGGCCTCATTCTGAGCCTGCTCTGAGTTGGCGCCGGCGTTGCTACCACACGACTGCCGGAAATGACCTAAGCCCCTACGCCGCGTGCCCCTCAGCATCGACGATCAATTCATGGGACGAATTGTTGTTGGAGTTGATGGTTCACGATCATCCGAGGTTGCGGCCCAGTGGGCAATGGATCACGCCAAGGATGATGATGTGCTTGTTCTTTGCCACGCCTGGTCGATGCCGGTCACGGTCGGATTCGACGGGCCGGTTTTCAACACCGCCGATCTGGAAGCGGCTGCCGTTCAGCTGGTGGAGAATGCAGCGGAGACCCTCCAGGTGGAAGACGCCGGGTGCACGGTTGAGACCGAAACGGTCTACGGCCACTCAGGGGCCATGCTCATTCAACGGTCGGCAGACGCCGATCTACTCGTCGTCGGTAGTCGAGGTTACGGCGGCTTCAAAGGACTGCTGCTGGGATCGGTGAGCACCTACGTGGTCCATCACGCAACGTGCCCGGTGGTAGTGGTTCCGACGCCAGACACCGACTAACCGAAGAACCGACGGGCGTTCACTCCGTGTCAGGGCTTGGTACCAGATACCGAGCCCTCCGGAGATAGAAACGGATCGACTCGTAGCTCAGCACGTCGCCACCCCGAACGGCCGCTGGGCTTTCTCCATCCACGTCCGTCAGGCCGTCGGTCAAGTTGCCGTCACCAACTCCGAGAGGCCGAAACGGCGTGGCGGCTTGCGACGCCGCCGGCGAGCGATGTTCCGCCGTGACGAGGGCAAGCGATTGCTCGATGGTTTGCTGCAACGGCCCGGAGTTGTCGACCGACGTTGCCTCCGGCCAGAGATTGAAGGCGTTGTGGAAGTGGCGGGCCACGTCCGGCGTTGCGTCCGATGGATCGATGCCTGCAGCCTGACGGCGCTCGAGGCGAGTCAGGGCCACAGGCAGAGGCAGCTGAACCTGAATCTCGGTCAGCTCCGATTCGGTTCGAAAAGCCAGATCCCGCATCCAGATGCGGTGCCGGGAATCCGACCACGTTGCGTCGAGCACCACACTCTCGCCTCTGGCCAGCAGCACCTGCGCTTCTCGAAGCATTTCTTGATACACAGCCTCCCGCGACGGCAGATCGTACGACGGAGGTCCGGATCCAACCGTGCGCCGCACCTCGTCGGTTCGCAACCAGACCGCGCCCAGTCGCTCGGCCAATCCCTCTGCTACCGAGCTCTTGCCAACACCGATCGACCCTCCAACCGCCACAAGCCGAACCCGTCCGACGTCGAGATGCTGCTGGGCCAAGCGGTGATAACACAGGACCTCAGCGGCGGCATCGGCGTCTCCCTGCGCCAGCCTGATGGCGGCAATCTTCGCTCGGACGTGAGCCCGATAGGCCACGTAGTGGTGGGCCAGTGCGGCTTGATGATGCTCGTTGGTGAACTCGTGGTAGTAGTGCATCAGCTGTGCCGCGGCCTCAGGTCCGGCCAGCCGGTGGAGGTCCATGGCCAGGAACGCGATGTCGTTCAAAACATCGGCGATTCGAAAGTCATCCCGAAAAGCTAGACAGTCGATCAGCCGGGGGCCGTCGTCCAAGCAGTAAACGTGATCGGTACGAAGATCCCCGTGCCCGTCCCTAACCCAGCCATCGGAGATTCTCTCTTGGAACAAGAGGCTGCGCCCGGCAAGAAACCGCTCCACCAGGCTCAACATCGCCTCATACTCAGCGCCATCGATCACGTTACCGACAAGCGGAAGCAGGGCTTCAAAGTTCTCCTGCCACCGGGTTCGGAGGGTGTGAGCGCTCGCGGTCTCCGCGTCTCGCCCGCTCACCGGCGGCTCGGCGGCGTGAATCGTGGCGATGTGTCGGGCCACCTCGCGGATTACCGACTCCGTCTCATCCTCATTGAGTTCGCCACTGGTTATCAACGCCGACAGCTGGGAGCTGTCGGGAAGTCGCCGCATTACGATCATGCGATCGACGAGCTCACCGAATTCGTCGATGTCGGCGGTCCCGAGGTAGACGTCGGGAGCGAGACGTTGGTTGAGATCGAACTCTCTGGTTGCGGCGGTTATGCGGCGAGCGGGATCAACAAACGAGACGAACGGGGTCTCCACCGGTTTGAGTTGTTTGTACACACGATCGTCGGTGAAAAACAGCCGTGACAGGTGGGTTTGACGAGCGTCGATATTGTCCATTCCGAGTGGGACTCCCAGCCGGACCGACGTCGATAACAGTCCGAGCAGTTCAAGTCTCACGGACAGCGGTGATTTCGGATTAGAGTCGAAGGTCCCGTCGTCTGGTGAACCAACCGATCAACGACGGATTCATCCCTCCACATTTGAAGTTCCGTCGCTTGGCCACCACAAGCATGGCAGAGCTTGTAGATCACACTAGCCTCTTCTGTTGCAATGATTCGAGATCCGCTGTTTCTTATCGGAGCTGAGCGTTCGGGCACAACGCTGATGCGTTTGATGCTCGATTCTCACCCCGACATAGCCTTCGCCGAGGAGTTTGAGTACGCATTCTCCCAGATCGGCGACGACGGAGAGTTCCCCGACATGAATGCCTACGGCGAGCTCCTGTCGGTCGACCGGATCTTCTCCACGAGTGGCTTCACGTTCGATCCGTCGAAAACCTACCCCGACCTGATCGACGGCTTTCTGCGCCAACGTCAGGAGGCGAAGGGGGCCGAACGAGTCGGAGCCACGGTGCACTTCGGGTTTTCCAAAATCCGCCATTTGTGGCCCGATGCCCGATACATCCACATGATTCGCGACCCACGAGACGTGGCTCGGAGTTCGGTCGGGATGGGATGGGCCGGCAATGTCTGGTTCGGGCTCGACAAGTGGATGGAGGCCGACCGCGAGTGGTCGATTCTGCAGGAGCACGTCAGCCCCGAGAATGTCATGACGATCGACTTTGCCGACCTGGTGGCCGACCACGAAGTCGTGCTGAAAGAGGTCTGTGCCTTCATCGGAGCCGACTACACCGATCGGATGTTGGACTTCGCCAACAGCACCGATTACGGCGTACCCGATCCCGAACGAGCCCGATCGTGGAAGGACGACATGTCCAACCTCGACATTCGGCTGATCGAGACCAGACTCGGAGATCGGCTCGCTACGAGGGGCTACACGCCTTCGGGCTTGAAGCCGTTGCCCAGCAATCGCCTGACCGTTGAGGCGCTACGCACTCACTCCAGAGTGGTGCGGCTGGCTCGACGAGCCCGGGTTTACGGGCCTCGCCTGGTGGCGCAGCAACTGTGGGCTCGAGTCACCGGCAATGTCGAGCGGCAGCGGGAGCTGCGCCTGATTTTCAACGACATCGAGCTCAACCTGATCGACAAGAGCTGGGCCGACAATTCCGACGTCCGTTCCTCTCGGTAGCGATACTGCGTCAACCACTGCGCCTGTCTATGAAACGCTGGTCTGCGAGGCGCCGAATACGATCGGCTAAGGCGACCACCGCTACGCCGGCGGCGAGGAGAAAGGTCCAGGTGGCCACCGTGGCGATTGACCGCTCCTTCTGAAGAAACGTTCGTTGGTCCACGAGCGTGGTTACGGCGATCTCGGCGTCGAGATCGATACCCACGGAGCGAGAGGCGGCAGCGCAGATCAACATCGCCACGCCGACGAGGAAGGGCGTAGCCACTCTCACGACAGGTTTCATGTGGACGTATCGACATGAAACAGTCTCCGCTCAAGGTCTAACAGTTGCCGGCCCGGAAGCCTAGAGCCAGCCTCGGTCCCGAGCCACAACCGCCGCCTCGGCACTGGAACGGGCGTGAGTCTTGGTGGCCGCCGTCGATAGGTAGTTGCGCACGGTGCCCGATGAAAGACTGAGCCGACGAGCGATCTCGGCAACCGGAGCGCCGCTGAGCGCCTCTCTGAGAACATCCTGTTCCCGGGCTCCCAGCGGATTCATTCCTTCGATGAGCGACTCAGTGGCCAATTCCGGATCGACGACCTTGAGACCGGTGCTCACTCGACGCACCGCGTCGGCCAATTCTGCTGATGGGGTGTCTTTCACCACAAACCCCGAAGCCCCGGCGTCCATTGCCCGACGCAGATACCCAGGTCGGCCAAACGTGGTGACAACAAGCGTCCGAACCTCCGGAGCTCGTTCGGCCAGCTGAGCCACCACCTCAATACCATTCATTCCCGGCATCTCGATATCGAGCACGGCAACATCAACCTCATGGGCGACAACCGCTTCGAGAACCTCGTCGCCCCTTCCCATCTGGGCCACCACCTCGATATCGGGCTCCATATCCAATAACGCGGCAAGCGCACCACGAACCAGCGCCTGGTCATCGGCCAACAGCAAACGGATCGTGTTCACAGCGCCACCTCGATCCTCGTCCCCGCTTCGGGCATGTTGTTGTTCCCCCCAATGGTTGCCGACTCAACACGTAAGAACGCTCCGGACGCACTCACCCGTTCTCGCAAACCCCGCAGGCCGTTACCTTCCTCGGTTCCCTCAAGACCCACGCCGTCGTCGGATAGACGAAGCAGCGTGCCCTCAATTCCCGGACCCAACTCGATATGACAGCGTGTGGCCTCGGCGTGGCGCACGATGTTGGTCACGGCCTCGCGCACCACCCAGGCCAGTGTCGGTCTCATGGCTTCCGGAATCTCGGCAACGTCACCGGTCACCAACAGCTCAACCCCGGCATCGGCCAGCACGCTGCGAGCAGCGGTCACCTCGTCGGCAAGGTTCGTGGCCCGCAGACCACCAACAGTTGACCGGATCTCGGCCAGAGCCGTTCGGCCGATCGACTCCAGCTCGGTCAGGTGCCGACGGCACTCTTCGAGGTGGGCGGTGTCCGACGCGTCGGCGGTGTCGACCTTGTCGAGCAAACGCTGGCAAAGCTCCACCTTGAGGATCACGGCGGTGACGTTGTGACCTAGCACATCGTGCACGTCACGGGCGACCCTGGTGCGTTCGTCGCCGACCGCAAGTCCGGTTCGTAGATGGGCCTGGTCGAACTGAAATCCTTCGACCAGCCGGACCAACACGGCGGCACCGCCAACGGCGGAGACGATGACGACCATCGGCCAGAGCTCGCTGAGCCGTCCGGCCAAGACGAGCAAGAAGATTGCAGCTCCGATGCCGAAGCCGTAGATTCCGGAAACCACCGGCCAGGGAAAATTGAACACGGCGAACACCACTACGAAGGCAAGAATGGCAATCGACTCGATCCCGGCGACGGCGATCAACGCCGCCGCCAGTACTACCAGAGTCAAGAAGTGGCCAAGTCCTGGTCCTCTCCGCCGGATCCACGAGGGAATCCATCTGGCATCACCGCCAAATCCCTGGCTGCCCGTCCATTGCCCTCCTCGATAGCCGGGATCGAGAGCCGCCTGCTGTTCCCGCCGGTGCTGCCGGCGGAAACCATCGAGGTAGACGGTGGCGAAAGCGAGGAGCAGCATCGTCGCCAAGGCCTTTACGCCGTTGCTGCCGTCGCCGGTAAGGATCCCGATCAGGGGAAAGACGAGAAACACCAGCCACAGCGCAGCCAGCATCCAGCCGTTGCGTGCCAACCAGCCGTGCCCGGAAATCTCCCCCGGCGGCTGCGCCGTCGCTGACGAATCGGTCACTGGCGGGCCCGTCCTCGTCCGACGAGCACCACGGCCACGACAGCGAAGATGATGGTCCAAGCGGCGATGTTCAGCATCGGCTGCCAAAGTGGCACGTGAATGAGTGCTCCGCCGTCCGGGTCGATCGTGGAGCCGCCAGTGAGGGCGGCCCGGGCCAGAGCGACGTAGCCGTAGAGCGGGTTGAATTTGGCCACGGTCAATTGCCAGCCCGTGAGTGGGATGAACACGTTGCCGAGGAAGCCGAGGATCACCAGCGAGCCGCCGGCGGCGGCAACGGCAGCTTCGGACCGGAAACCCAATCCGAAGCTAAGGCCGTAGAGCGCAAAGGTGGTGGCCCCGACGAGCAGTATCGCTCCTGAAATCAGCCACACCGACAGTGGAGCCTTCGCGCCGGTAGCAGCTCCGATCGCATAGACCAGGGCAATCGGCACGGCGGCAACGGTGAGGGCAGTCGCCGTCTTAACCAGCACGTAACCTCCGTCGGTCAGCGGGGTGAGGCCAAGCTGGCGGCCCCAACCTTGCATACGCTCGACGGCAGCTGAACCGCCGATACCGGTGGTGGCCGAGACAGCCCCGTAGGCGGCCATGCCGATCATAACCAGCATCGCCACGTTGCCGTCTCGGACGGGCTCGTCGGCGTATCCGGGGGAGGCCCCGAATATCACGTACATGAAGGCCGGAAGGCCGGCGGTGAAAAACATCGTCACGTAGTCCCGCCTTAGTCGGCGAAGTTCAAGTCGATAATACGTCAAGTTCATTGGTCAGGTCCTTTGCAGTGAGCATGGGTGGGCTGTTTTAGTTGGGGTGTAGGCGTCTAGTCGGTCGTGGTGAGGGCCATGAAGGCCCGCTCAAGCGAGGCGGCTTCGATTTCGAGGCCGGTGCCGCCGAAGTCTCGGATCAAGAGTCCGGCGATGGCATCGGAGTCGGAGGTTTCGACCACGAGACGATCGCCGGTGGCCGTGACCCGGCGAACCTCGGGTATGCGGCTGATGACAGCGGCGGCTTGGTCGATCCGGTTTTGATCGACCTTGGCCTTCACCGTCCGGCCTGCAGCCTGGCGCCGAATTTGATCGGTGGGACCGTCGGCCACAATGCGCCCACCCGCCAGTAGAACCGTGCGACGAGCGAAGTCCTCAGCCTCTTGCAGGTAGTGGGTGGCGAACACGATTGTTCGACCACGTTCGGCTTCGGCGCTCATAGCAGCCCAGAACGACTGTCGAGCTTCCACGTCCATGCCGGCGGTTGGCTCATCGAGCAAGAGCAGATCGGGGTTGGCCAGGAGCGCAAGAGCGAAACGCAGTCGCTGCTGCTCACCGCCCGAGGTCACTTTGACCAGACGGTCGGCTCGACCGGTAAGGCCGGTGCGCTCCAGCACGTCGGCCACCGGATCGTGGATCGTGTCGTTCGGCTTAGAGTAGATCGAGGCCACCAGTTCCACTGTTTCCCGCACGGTCAGGTCTCGTAGGAGACCGCCGGTCTGGAGTACAGCTGAAACCCTGCCCTCGGCTACTGCCCGGCGCGGCGTCATACCGAATACGGATATCTCACCAGCCGTCGGCTCAGTGAAGCCGAGGATCATATCGATGGTCGTGGTCTTGCCGGCCCCGTTGGGACCGAGGAGGGCCACGATCTCACCGGACCCTACATCGAGGTCAATGGAGTCGACCGCTCGGGTGGTACCGGCGGTGGGCGAGTCGAATTCTTTGGTCAGGTTGCGGAGTTGGATGCATGTGTCCATACATCAGACTCTGAACTTCATCGGATAATTGGACCAGGCTGATCAGTCACCAGTTCGGTATGACAATTGTCAAGGTCAGTGCCGTGCCGATCGCCACCTTGGCCCAGGGCGACAATAACGTGGGTGGTCCAAGCGAACCACCGTCGCCCGGGTGATTTACCCCGTCTTCATCAAGGTTCTGTCGATCCGTGACGTTGAGGCGAGATACCGAGATAACTCATCCCATTAAGT
Organism: Acidimicrobiales bacterium; assembly: GCA_965216355.1. GTDB lineage: Bacteria > Actinomycetota > Acidimicrobiia > Acidimicrobiales > SZUA-35 > JAHELU01. The sequence goes on along the minus strand of CBDCFR010000013.1, from coordinate 2,120,190 downwards.
TGCGAGGCACACGATGGCTCTTGAAAGTTCACTACTTGCTCTGATTTCGGAGAAGACGATGGCGGCGGTGCTCGCCGCGGCCGTTGGCACAGGCGGAGCGGCGGCCGGCACCGTGATCCTTGTCAACGACATCACCAACGACGATCCGGTCACGATCGTTGCCGAAGATACGACCACGACAACCGAGCTTGAGCTCACGACAACAACGGAGCCGACCACCACAACCTCACCCGGCAACGACGAGCCGACCACCACCACAACCGCCAAACCTGAAGACGAAACAACGACGACCATCGCTGTTGGCACGACGACCACCTCGACGGAGTCCGATGATTCGGACGACCCGGTTTCGTGCGAAGACGCCGCGAATCATGGCGAATACGTGTCTTCTCGGGCGAAGGCCAAGGGCGCCAACACCGGCGACGACGACCGCTCGATGTCCGAGGCGGCCAAGAGCGACTGTGGGAAGCCTGACCGGTCTGACGATTCTGACGAGGGTGAAGATACCGACGACGATGATCTGAACGAGGACGACGAGGACTCGGACGAAGACGACGAGCAGGACGACGACGCCGAAGATGTCGACGACCAGCACGAGAGCAAGGGTGAGGGCAAGGGCGAGGACCGGCCGTCGAAGAATGAGGGCCGCGGGCAAGGCTCGGGCAAAGACAAGAAGTCCAAGGGAGCAGAGTCGACCGACGATTAATTTCGTCGCCCGATACAACCGAACGTAACTGTCGGCAAAGCCCCGGATCTTCGTAGGTCCGGGGCTTTGCTGATCCATCACAGGTCTCGCTGGTAGCCGGTCAGGGTTGTTCGGGCCGGCATGTCCGCTGGGCTTCGGCACGCCGACACCAATCCGAACCTGGATCTGCTCCGAAGCCTGGCATATGCGCACTTCTCCCAACCAAGACGGTTCCGGCCTCCTTCAGGCAGCCGGTGCCGGGCTGTCCTCGGCGGTCTTCGGCTTGGCTCTGGCCGAGTTTGTCGCCGCCCTGATCCCGAAGTTGCGCTCTCCCGTGATCGACGTGGGTGACCGGGTAGTTGATCTGGTTCCACCAACCATCAAGAACATCGCCATCAGCGTGTTCGGCACGAATGACAAGATCGTCCTTCTGATCGGCATTGGTGTCGTGATCGCGGCCTATGCCGCAGCCATCGGTGTTGTTGCGTTTCGGCGCGGCATTGCAGCAGCCTTTTTCGGTCTTGGACTGTTCAGCGCCCTGGGTGCGGCAGCGTCCCTGTTCACCCGCACCGGTCTTCAACTGCTGGGTCCGGTGCCGACTCTCGTCGGTTCGTTGGCAACAGCTCTGGCTCTGGCGTTCCTCGTCCGGCATTTCGGTCAAACCAGTGACCGAAACGAGGATCCGATGAGATCCCGACCCAACGACCGCCGCCGTTTCCTGGCTGGTATCGGCGCGCTCACGGCCGCCGGTGCCACGCTAACCGGCGCCTCACGCCATATCTCGTCCCGCGAAACAGGCGGGTCAAACGCAGACCAGCGGCTCGTGGGTCAGCCAAAGCCCGTCCGGCCACTGGAGACGCCGCCGGAGGGCATCCAGGTGGCAAACGCCGCTCCGTTCTTCACGCCGAACGAGGACTTCTACCGCATTGACACCGCTCTTGTAGTGCCTCGCCCGACAATCGACTCGTGGGAATTGTCGGTAAGCGGGCTTGTCGACAGTCCAGCGATCTACGGCTTTGAGGACCTGATCGACGGGTTCGATGTCATCGAATCGGACATCACCTTGACCTGTGTGTCAAACACCGTAGGAGGCTTTCTCGTCGGCACCGCCCGCTGGATGGGCATCAGACTCGACGAGCTACTGGACCGTGCCGGTGTGGACGCCTCGGCCGACCAGATCGTTGGTCGATCGGTAGACGGATACACCTGTGGATTCCCGGTGTCAGCCCTCGATGGACGGGATGCGCTGGTGGCATTCGGGATGAACGGCGAACCCCTGCCGCCAGAACACGGCTACCCCGCCCGGCTGATCGTGCCCGGCCTGTACGGATACGTGTCGGCCACCAAGTGGCTGACGGAGATCGAACTCACAACGTTTGATGCGTTCGATCACTACTGGGTACCCCGGGGATACGCCAGCCGGGCCCCGATCAAACAGCAGAGTCGCATCGATAGCCCGCGTGGCCTCGACCGGATACCAGCTGGTCGGACGGCGATAGCGGGCGTCGCTTGGGCTCAGACCATCGGTATCGAAGCCGTCGAGGTTCGAATCGACGACGCTACGTGGGTTGAGGCCGACCTCGCCGATGAGCTGAATGACAGCACCTGGCGCCAGTGGTCACTGCCGTGGAACGCCACTCCCGGACGTCACACCATCACCGTTCGTTGCCGCGACAAAAACGGAACAATCCAAACCGATACCCGCTCCGAACCTCTCCCCGACGGCGCAAGTGGCCACCACACAATCGTGGTTCTGGTCGACGCCTAGTCGATCGAAGCCTGGAGCTTCCCCAATCCCGCTCGACCGACGACCCCCCCAACAAACAAACACCCCCAACAAGCAAGAAAGACACAATCCAATGACTAGTGAAACGCATGAGCGAACTAAACCTAAACCGAGCAGCTGGCGAATTCTGCTGGCCGCCCTGATGGCATTCGGCCTGATGGCCGCCGCCTGCAGCGACGACGCCACCGTGGAAGCCAATGCCGACGCCATGGAAGACTCCGACGAGGATCACAGTGATGATTCGATGGAGGACTCGATGGAAGACGACGCCATGGAGGACGACGCAATGGAAAGCGGGGAAGAAGACGCCATGCTCGGCGCCTTCGGTCCCGGATGCGCCGCGGTGCCCGCCGACGGCGAAGGCAGCTTCGCCGGCATGGCCGACGATCCCGCCGGAACTGCCGCTTCCAACAACCCGGTGCTCAGCACTCTGGTAACGGCTGTGGTTGAAGCCGGTCTCGTCGACACCCTCAACAGCGACGGTCCGTTCACGATCTTCGCCCCCACCAACGACGCCTTCGCCGCCATCGACGAAGACATCCTGGCCGCAGTATTGGCCGACAAGGATCTGCTCACCAGTGTGTTGACCTACCACGTCATCGGCGGTGAGTCACTCAACGCCGACGCTCTGGGTACCTCAGGCTCAGCAACCACGGTTGAAGGTGGCGACATCACCTTCGGAACCGACGGCCTGAGCGTCAACGACGCCTCGGCAATCTGCTCCGACGTTCCGGTGGCCAACGGCACCGTTCACATCATCGACAGCGTGCTGCTGCCGCAGGTTGCCGTCGACGCCATCACCGCTCTCACCGAGGGCGATGCCATGGCCGAAGACGCCATGCTCGGCGCCACCGGCCCGGCATGCGCTGCCGTGCCCGCCGACGGTGAAGGCAGCTTCGCCGGTATGGCCGACGACCCCGCTGGAACCGCCGCTTCCAACAACCCCGTGCTCAGCACCCTCGTGAGTGCAGTGGTTCAGGCCGAACTGGTCGACACCCTCAACAGCGACGGTCCGTTCACGATCTTCGCCCCAACCAACGACGCCTTCGCTGCGATCCCGGCATCCGACCTCGAAGCGGTGTTGGCCGACAACGACCTGCTCACCAGCATTCTCACCCTCCACGTGATTGCCGGCGAGCAGCTGTCGACCGATGACCTCATCGCCGCCGGCTCGGCCACCACGGTAAACGGTGCCGACCTCACGTTCACCGCCGACGGTGATGCCGTTTCGGTCAACGGAGCAGCCACCACCGTTTGCATGAACGTACCGACGGCCAACGCCACGGTACACATCATCGACAGCGTGTTGCTGCCTGCCGGCTGATCGCTCCGACGACATAACGGACGAAAACAGGAGACATACTTCTCGATCGGGAAGGCCCCACCGTGGGCCTTCCCTTTTGGTTTTTGAAGAAAGCCAATCCGGGTGTCGATCGGCTCCGAACGATTGTCGATGCCGTCCTGGCGTCGCCATAGCCCAAACAAGGAGTCCAACCCAATGAAGCCCAATCGCCTACTAGCAGCCGTCGGCATCGGTGCACTCGCCATCGGCGCCGCACTCGCGCCAAGCCTGGCCGGCGCTGCCGACCATCTAGACGCCCCCGGTGTTACCGCCGACGGGCGGACCGACATCAACGATCTCTACGCCTTCCAGTCTCCCGCCGACCCTGACAACACCGTTCTCATTATGACGGTCAACCCGTTGTCGGGAATCGTCAGCGGCACCACGTTCCGTCCCGGCACCGACTACACCTTCAACATCGACCAGGACGGCGACGCCGTGGCCGATGTAACCGCATCGGTGAAGTTCAGCGGCGTCACCAATCAGGGCCAGAAGTTCAAACTCACCGCCGAAGGCCCACCGTCGGCCCGCGGAACCGTTGGTGAAATCGCCGACGTCGACGGCGGCGGCTGGATCACCGCCGGGCAGTTCGACGACCCGTTCTTCTTTGACCTGGCTGGATTCCAGGATGGTTTGAACTTCACCGGTAACGACACCTTGGCCGGAGCCGACGTGTCGGCCATCGTGCTCGAAGTCCCCTCAACCTGGGTCGGCGGCAACGTCGGCATCTGGGCCACCACGACCGTGGACGGCCAACAGATAGATCGCATAGGACGGCCGGCCATAAACACCGTGCTGATCCCATCGGAACGGAAGGACGAGTTCAACGCCACGGCGCCCGCCGACGATCCGGGACTGTTCGGTGATGACGTTAGAGCGACCATCACCGCCCTGTCGGGCGACCCTGCCTTTGCCGAGACACTTACCGGCATCCTGCTTCCCGACGTGCTCACCTTCGACACGTCGAGCACCGACGGCTTCCTGAACGGACGCCGGCTGGCTGACGACGTGATCGACGCCGAGCTCAATCTGCTTACCAAGGGCGCCGTCACCGGTGACGGTGTCGACGCCAACGATGTTCCCTTCCAGGCCGAATTCCCTTACCTGGCACCGGCCCACAACTAGCCCAGAAACCACAGAGAAGGGAAACAATCATGTTCAGCCATCCGTTCCACCGTCGTTCGCTGTCGGCCTTGGCGGCGACAGGATGTCTACTGGTCGCCGGTCTGCTCGTGACGAGCACGCCGGACCGACCCGACGACGACCTGCCCGACCCCGAGGCGATGGCCCTCCTCGGCGACGGACGCCAGAGCAGCGAGGAAATCGTACTGTTCTGGCAGGAACGGGTGGCTGCCGCTCCTGAGGTTGCCCGGAACCACACCGGGCTGGCCGGAGCCCAACTAACGCTGGCCGGTGATCGTGGCGATCTGGCCGGCTATGAGGCGTCCGAGCAAACCGCGTTGATGGCTACCAGCCTTGCTCCGGACGACGATGCCGCGGTTCTTACGTTGGCCGCGGCGAAGGCCGGTCAGCACCAGTTCACCGCTTCCCTCCTATTGGTGGACGAGGTGCTGGCCGGCAACCCGGACTCGGTCGACGCAATACTTTCGGCCGGTGACGCCCTGCTGGCGTTGGGCGACTACGACAAAGCCCGGGAGCACTTCGGCCAAGCCGCCGCCCAAGTGGGCGACCTCGCTCCGATCCTTAGTCGCCAGGCCAGACTTGAGGCCGAGGTCGGCCGGCTTTCCAATGCTCGCCACCTGGCCAAACGGGCTCTGATCGAGGCCGCCGGCGTCGACCTTCGCCACGCCGACGCCGCCTTCTACTGGTTCCAGCTGGCGAGCTACGAGTTTGCTTTAGGCGATGCCGAAGCGGCTGAACTCCATCTTCGGGCCGCTCTTCAGATCGATCCCGAGAACGCCGGAGCATTCGAGCTTCTTGGTCGTGTACTCACTGCACAGGGCGACTACGCCGGTGCGGTCGAGGTTTACGAAGACCTCGTCGACGGTGGCGGTGCAGCCGATCTACACGGTGAGTTGGCCAAGCTTTACCGGCACCTAGGCCGTGACGCCGATGCCGATCTCCAGATCTCGCTCGGGCTGGCCGCGGCGGCTGAGGCAGCCGACCTCTATCCGGCTGAGCGCCGCCATCTCATCGGCTTTCTGGCCGACCATGACCCCATAGAGGCCAAGCGCCTCGCCGAACTCGACCTATCCGAACGCCAGGATGTACGAGCCCACTCATGGTACGCCTGGACATTGTTCCAAACCGGAGACGTGCCCGGGGCCGTGGCGGCAATGCAGCCGGCCCTCGACACCGGCACCGACGACGCCCGCCTGCTCTACCAGGCCGGGGCAATCCACCTCGCCGCCGGCAACAAGACCACGGCTCGAACGCTGCTTCAGGAGTCGCTCGCCCTCAATCCCGGCTTCGACCTCGTCCATGCCGCCGAAGCGCGCCGCCTGCTGGCATCGCTGTCGGCCTGACTGCTCACTCAGGGGGACACAATCAATGAGGACCCAAATCATCTCACCGATCCTTTCGATAATGGCCGTCGTGGTGGCATTTGGCTCGGTTCCAACGGCGACTGCCGAGGAGCCGGACGAGCCAGCTGCCGCTGTCACAGTTACAGTCACAGCCGCCAATCCGCCGCCATCAACCGGTCTGATGACAACCGATATGCTGAGCCGCTCAAGTCGAGTCGGGTCGGCCGTCGATCAGATCGGACCAGCTCTGGTCGCACCGGATCGTGGCTCCTCGTTTGGAGCACCCGGTCCTCTGGCCGGCTGGGCCGACTACTCATTCAACGAACTTCTACGCGCCGCCTTGGCCGACCAGAACGACAAGACTCTCAGCGAACTCAGCTTGGAGGAAACGCTGATTCGCCAGATCATCCTTCAGGAAGGCGACTTCTCAGACGACGAGGTTGGCTCTCTTGATCCCGCCGTCATCGATGCGCTGCTGACGGCCACGGCCACCGAGGTGACGGCGGAAGCCGATCAACAGTCGGTGATGGCGAATCCCGTGCCCGGAGCACGACTCTTCGACAGCTTCGGCTTTCCCCGCAGCAACGGACGCCGGCATCGCGGCATCGACATCTTCGCCCCTGCCGGCAGCCCGGTGGTGGCCGCGGTGGCCGGGGTCGTGGTGCAGGTTCGGGGTCCCGGAGCCCGGCCTGAAGGGCGACTCGGCGGACGGACCGTCACAATCCGGGGAACCGACGGGAACTTCCATTACTACGCCCACAACAGCGTGAACCATGTGGCCGAGGGCGACACTGTTGCCCAGGGCGAGATCATCGCCCTTGTCGGCAACACCGGCAACGCTCGAACAACCCCACCACACCTCCACTACGGCATCTCCGTTGGCGGGACGTCGTTCAGCGAAGCTCGAGCCATCAATCCGTTTCCGCTTTTGATGGCCGCGGCCAACGGCCAACCACTTCCCCCGGTTGAGACGCTGATGGCCGATGCGGCCGCGGCGCCCCCGCTACCGATAACGGATGTGATGGAGGAACTACTCTCTGGTTCGACCACCACAACCGTCGCTACGATCCCGACAACTTCAGCGGTGGCGGATGCGACGTCGACAACGGCCTCGACAACGACCATCCCTCCAACCACAACGGTGCCGACCACAGTTCCGACAACCTCTTCGCAGCCGACCACAACTTCTGCACCGAGTGCCTCGACTTCTTCGTCAACTTCTTCATCAACGACGACGTCATCCGCTGTCGCTACGTCAACGACGGTGCCGCCATCGACTGATGTGTCGACTTCCACTACAACGACAACGACACATCCCGGATCACGGCCGTCCGCTCCCCCAGGTCGCGCTGTCGGGCAGCAAGATCGCGACGACGCGCCGCCGGCGGGCTGAACTGGGGTGAACGTTTCTACGGCGTGTAGTCGAAGCGATCGATCTGTTGACTATTGCCGTCGAGGATGAACAAGGCCAGTGGCGGACCAAACTCGCGGTTGCCGTCGGCGATGATGCCACCGCCGCTCCCCTCGTGGTGAGGCCAAGCCAAGAACGCGATTCCGGAAACGACATTCGTTTTCACCGTACGTCCGGTGGCGGTGACGGCTACGGCTTCAACCGCGTCCGCGGGCAACGAGTCGATCAGGACGGAGTACGACGTACCGGCCGTCCCGTCGGTCATACTCCAGTACGGTGATGGCCCGAACGAGCTTTCGATAGGCCCGCACGCCGCCCCGCCCGCTCCGCCACCTTCGGCCCACCCGAGGCATTGGACGGGGCCGTCGGCCGGATCGACGTACTCCCAGGTGTAAACCTTGGACGTGATTGGCGAAGTCGCCACTTCCGTTTGGAAGGTTGCCAGATGCACAGCCGAACCCGTGGTGGGCGCGAGCCCGGCCAGCTGCTGCCTTACGGCGGCGTCGACCGCGTCTCCGCGCTCCCCGACGATCGTCGACCCGACAAGAAGATCCGGTGAGGCTTCCATGTCGATGGTGGCAGGATCGATCGGCGCCGCTTGGGTTCCCGGGGCCCCGAGGTACCAAACCACGCCAAGGAGAATCATTCCTACCAGCACGATCAGCACGAATGACGCCAACGCGGCCCCGATGGCGGCACGGCTGGCCCGGTGCGAGGCGCTGGTCTCTCGCTTGCGACGGGCGCGGACGCCGCGGGGCAGCTCGGCGAACTCCGTTTCGACGGAATCATCGACGGAATCGTTCCCCAAATCATCGACAGGGGAAACATCAAGAACAGGCAGATTGACAGACATTGAGAGTGACCTTTCGGGACGTGGGCTGATAAGCCCAGGAGTGTGTCCCCACCTGGGAGGAGAAAAGGTCGCGCTGATGAACGCGGGCTGCTCTCTTACGTGGATTAACGTCAACATATGACGCCGCAGACCTTTCGTCAATCAGTTTATTGGGCACTATTTTCCGCCTTGATTCGGACCCCGAATCGGTGAGATCACATCGCCTTCAGCGGGTCACGAGCGGATTCGCCAAACAGGTCGTCATCGGCCTGGTTTGTGCCGCCGTAGCCGCCGTTCTACTGGTGTTTTCGGCATCCGGTTCGACCCGCGGAGATCGAGCGGCATCCCTCAACCAGACGAGTCCGCAACCTGTGCAGATCGCCTACGGCGACGACCCGGCGCAGTTCGGGCGTCTCCGGCTACCTGCAACAGGACCGTCGAACGTCAAGGATCTCAGTAACGGCTTCGCGGTTGTGATTCTCGTTCACGGTGGCTTCTGGAAGGAACCATGGGACTACACGCTCACAACACCACTCGCCGAGGCCCTGGCTAACGAAGGTTACGCCACCTGGAACGTTGAATTTCGACGACTGGGCGGCCGGGGAGGCTGGCCGGAAACGTTCGACGACGTTGCCGCCGCCGTCGATCATGTGGCGGTACTGGCCCGGCACCATCACGTTGATCCTCAGCGTGTGGTTGTCGTTGGCCACTCGGCGGGCGGCCACCTTGCCCTCTGGGTTCTCGGGGCCCGGACCTCCACGGTTGCGCCTCTCGGAGCGATCGGGTTGGCCCCGGTCATCGATCTGCCCGAAACCCGCAGCGCCTCCGATCTGTTGGGCGGAACCGTCGAAGACCTACCCGACAGGTACCGCTTCGCCGCTCCCGTACTCGACCCCGAACGGGTAGTGGTGCTCCATGGCGACGACGACACGATCATCGACCGAAGCCACGCCGATGTGGCCTCCGCAGCCGGTGTCCGAGTGGAGTTCCTGCCGGGCGTCGACCACTTCGACATCATTGATTCAGGCTCGACGGCGTGGCCGTCGATTCGTCGTGAGGTCGCGATGATGGTGGGGCGGTCCGGCTAGGCCATCAAGCCTCGTACATCAGGCCTCGAACGTGCCGACCAGCAGAATATCGCCGGTTGGCTGTTCGGATCCGCCTTCGGGCTCGATGGTGACGCCGAACCCGGCGGTTCCCACCTGATCCTCAACGTCGAAGACATCTCGTATCTCCCCCGATTCGGGTTCGAACAGCGCGGCGGGGCTCACGCCATCTTCGGTTACGAACCAAAGCTCGTAGACCTTGCCGGCACCAGGGTCGCCGAGACCCTCGCCCACGAGCGCCACCTGATCAAGAGATGGTGAGTAGACCACGGTCAACGTTCCGGCTTCGCCTTCGAGTTCAAGGGTCTCCGCGTCGGGAGCGTCGGCCACAAGTTCCACTGGATCGTCGTTGCCGATAAGCCGGGAACCGATGAAGGTTCCTCCGATCAAGAGAACCACGGCGGCGGCAGCGGCTAAGAGGCGTCGTTCGAATGTGCGTCGTCGATCGCCAAGCGATATCACCGGGGCCGAGCCTTGACCGCCGTCGGGCTCGACCTGCGGGGTTTCGGCGATCGATCGAAGAACCTCGGACCGAAGGCTCGGAGGGGGCGCGGCGGTCGGGTCGATCTCCGACTCCAGGGCCAGCATCATTGCGCTCTCGTATTCCCGCAGATCTCGTTGGCAGCGCTCACAGTCGGGCAGATGGGTCTCAAAGAGATTCTGCTCGTCGACATCGAGCGCGCCGGCGACATAGAGGGGTGCAAGTTCGTGTAGCTGTTCGAAATTCACGACTCCGCCTCCATGATGTGGCGCAACCGGGTCAAGCCGTCGCGTATTCGAGTCTTGATCGTACCCTCCGGCACATCGAGCATCTCGGCCACCGTTCGGTACGTATGCCCTCCGAAGTAGGCGAGTTCCAGTGCCTCCTGTTGACGTCCGCTGAGCTGGTTGAACGCCGCCATCAGCACCGAGCGCTCGGCGCCTTGCATGACCGTTTCGCTGACGGTGTCAGCAGCGACAGGCCGCATTTCGGCATCACGATCTTCGCGGCGACGGGCGGCTTCCTCGGATCGGACTCGGTCGATGGCCCGTCGCCGGGCGATGGTCGTGGCCCACGCCTTGGCCGATCCTCTATCCGGATCAAACTTCGGGGCCAGGCGCCAGAGTTCAACGAAGACTTCCTGCAGCACCTCTTCGGCCATGGCCCGGTTGCGAAGGACCTTCAAGACAACCGAGAACGCGAGTGGAGCAACAATGTCGTAGAACTGGGCGAACGCCTGCTCATCACCTCGGCCGGCCGCGACGAGCGCGGCAGCTTCAGCGGCCAGCGGGATCGGGGCGTCCGCCGGCTCCGCCGCGGCGGAGGGCTTGGAGCGAAACGGAAACACGACGCCGATCTTTGCATGGCTGACTCGGCGACGTCCAGCATTCAACCCAGGAAACACGAACCAGTCGGTCGTTGCGATTGCCGGGTTGGCCGGTGAGGCGAGCATGTGATCGGTTCGACGCCGCTCGTCGGAAGGATTGGTCCCGTTGACGATTTTCTGCGGCAGGAAGCGTGTGAGAAGTGGGTGACGACGCGGTGGAGAAAGATTTTGAGAATTTTCCAATCCAGACCAACCCCGGCTCCGAATATCTGGCAGATAGTACACCCAACAACCCAAGCGAGCGGTCGTTTGCGACCAGCTCCGAGAGGAAACAGCATGGAAACCATCAGTACGAACAAGAAGAAGTTTCGCCGTCGTGCGGTTCAGATCGGGGCCGCCGCCTCGATGGCCGCCGTCTTCGGATTGGCCGGAGTGGCCTCGGCCGCACACGGCGGCGCCTTGACCGAAGGCGAATTCTCGGGTCGAGCCGAGGTCAACAGCGATGCCACCGACAACCGGATCGTCGGCGATCCCAACGGCAGCGGAGAAGCCTATGTGTTCTCCACCGGCGGAGGCGTCGTGTGTTATGTGCTCACCGTCGACAAGATCGCTCCGGCGACAGCGGCTCACATTCATGAGGCCGCAGCCGGCGCCAACGGTCCTGTGGTGGTCGCTCTCTCGCCCCCCACCGACGGTGAGTCAGCGGGTTGCGTTGACACCGGAGACGCCGACCTTGCCGCCGACATCACCCTCCGTGAAGCGTCCAACTACTACGTGAACGTTCACAACGACGAGTATCCCGGTGGCGCCGTTCGGGCCCAGCTCGGCGGCTGATTCGTCGAGTTCTCAACTGGGCCCCGGGAGAGGCTCGTTGGGTGGCCGCCGGTCCCTGCCACATTTGTGGTGGGGCCGGCGGCTTTTTAGGCCCGGCCCAAGTGCACGCAGACAACTTCCAAAATCTTCGCAATCAACCAATCCGTCGGTGGTGGCGGCTCCGAATACCCGCCGTTCCCCAAGAGAAGGTGATTAGGCAACATGAAAAAGATAGTGGCGGCCGCAGCGCTGAGTACTGCGATGGTTGGATTGGTGGCGGCGCCGGCGATTGCCGCCCACGAAGGCTCGGTGTACACCGGCGACCTCAACGAACTGAACAGCTCCGGAGCTTCCGGATCGACCAAGATCACCGTCTCCGACGATGGCGAGACCATGACCGTCGAAGTCACGGCTGATGGATTGAACCTTGACGGACCTCACGCAATGCATATCCACGGCATCGTCGATGGCGACACCGTATTGCCTTCGTCCTGCCCGACAATGGCCGAAGACGCCGATGGCGACGGCGTGGTCACCGTGTTGGAAGGTGCGGTCAAGTACGGCTCGGTCCAAGTGAGCCTCACCACAGAGGGCGACACCTCGTCCGACTCGGCTCTGGCCGTGGAGCGATATCCGGCCGGCGATTCGGTGCGCTACGTGCGCAGCGGGATCCCGATTCCGGATGTGTTGAAGCCAAGCCTGGGCAAGATGCACGTCGTCGTCCACGGGATCGACGAGAACGGAAACGGCATGCTTGATCTCGACCAGGACGAGCGGTCGTCGCTGACCGACGATCTCCCTCGTGAAGGTACTGCCCCTGCGTTGTGCGGCACGCTGGCCGCCGTCGCCGCCGGCCCGATCCAGACCGGAGCGGGCGGGCTGGCCGCCACGGGGGCCGACGATGACCTCGGTTTGGCCCTGGCGTTGACCGGAGCCGGTCTGGCCGGGTTGGCCGGCACGACCGCCATCCGGATGAACCGTCGGATCGTAAAGCCTCAGTCGGTGCCAGCCGCAGGCCGCGACAAGTAGAAGGAGCCGGGCGGCTACAGCAGCCGGCCGTGGTGGGCGCACCATCCCCTTTGGCCCACCACGGCCGGCACTTCAGCGCCGATCGTCATGAACCCATTTAATATCTCATCTCCCAAGTCAAACCCGCTGTCGCTGCGCCCAACTCGGTGGCGGCGTCGGGTCTTCGCCGCAGTGCTCGTTGGCCTCCTCGTGATGGCCAGCGCTTGTGGCAACGCAGATTCCGGCAGCGGTGTCGAGGGCCTGGCTGCCACTGAGGTGAACCCGGCCGCAGCTTCGGCCTCAGCCGACTCGGGTCCGGTCGGCGAATCACCCCCTGTCTCCGCCGACGACGGCGCCGACACACCGGCTGAGCGTCAGGACGCCGTGGCCTCGGTCGATCTGCCGGTCGGACTCGATCCCGCTCGCATCGAGATCGTCGCCATCGGAGTTGACGCCCCCGTTGTCTCACTAGACCTTCGGGGCTCCGAGCCGGAGGTCCCTACCAATTTCGACGATGCGGGCTGGTATCAGCAGACCCGACGCCCGGGCGAGATCGGGCCTGCGGTGATCGCCGGCCACATAGACTCCAAAGCCGGGCCGGCCGTCTTCGCCCGGCTGAACCAGTTGCGGCCTGGCGATGAAATCACCGTCTACGATTCCAACGGTGAGCACCGGACGTTTGTGGTCTCAGCCGAGGGCCAGTACAGCAAGGACGAGCTTCCTCCCGAGGTGTTCAACTTCGACAAGCCAACTCCGGAACTGCGGCTCATCACTTGTGGCGGCGTGTTCGACCGCAGCAGCGGGCACTACCGCGACAACTTCGTGATCTACGCCGTGGCCAAGGCCTGATACGAAGGCGGACAGCTACTGATACGCGGCGGCTTGAATCGCGTACAACTCGGCGTAAGTGCCGCCATTGGCCATCAGCTGATCGTGAGATCCGGCCTCCTCCACCTTTGAACCCGACAACACGACGATTTCGTCGGCCATGCGTACCGTAGAAAATCGGTGAGACACGAGCACGGTTACCTGGCCGCGATCTCGAGCGGCGCGCGCCTGATCGGCAAACCGTTCAAACAGCGCGTGCTCGGTTTCGGCGTCGAGGGCCGACGTTGGTTCGTCGAGCATCACAGCCAGCGGGCTGTCGGGAAGAAGACCCCGAGCGAGTGCCAGCTTCTGCCACTGCCCACCGGACAGGTCGACCCCTCCGGGCCACGCCGGCCCCAGTTGTGTCTCCAACCCGTGCTCCAGGCGGTCGACGACATCATCGGCCCCGGCCCGTGAGACTGCGGCCACGACCGCCGGTTCGTCGTCAAGGAAATCGAGATCGCCGACACCAACCGACTGCTGGGCGGGAAACTCAAACCGGACAAAATCCTGAAACGCTCCGGCCAGGCGGGTACGCCATGCGTCGCTGTCGATCGTCGACAGATCGACGCCGTCCACCGTGATACGCCCGCTAACAGGACGGTAGAGGCCGGCCAGAAGCTTGATCAGCGTGGACTTTCCCGCCCCGTTCTCTCCAACGACGGCGACCACCGAGCCCGCGGGCAAATTGACGTTGACGTTCTCCAGCACCAGTCGATCGCTTCCCGGGTAGGCGAACGACACGTTCTCAAACCGAATGCCCTCAACCAACTGCTCCGGTGGTGAAACGGTGCGGTCGCGGCGGCGAGTCTCAACAAATCCTTCCAGCCAAAGCAGACGTTTCGCCCCTTGGATGAAGAAACCCCAGCCGTCGATTTGGGCGGCGGCCATGCTGATGTAGGACGTGAGCCGGGCCCCGGCGGCAATAACGATGAGCGTGTCGGCGGCCCGGCCCGGCCCGGCACCGTTGACCACGTGTCGTAGAGCGACGATGAAGGCCACCCCGAATATCGCCCACGCTGCGGTTTGAACCAGTCCTGACAGCAGGCGGGCCCGTTGCATCGGTGCGACGAACTCGGCCCAGGCCTGGGTCCTGGCCTCGGCGATCGAGCGACGAGCGTTGGCCACCCGAAGCTCCTTGGCCGACGGCGCCTCGGTTCCGAGCACAAACAGGTGGTGGGCCAATCGGCGTCGAGCGGCCATGCTCTCCCACACCTGAGTCTCGGCTTGGCCTCGTCGAGCCGAGGCCAGAACCGGAGGAATGGCGGCCAGCCCGAGCAGGATCATGATGGGACTGACGGTGGCCAGCACACCCATCACCACCAGTAGCCGCAGAACCACGCCCATCGTGCCGAACAGGGATAGGAAGATGTGGTCCAACGTGAAGACCTGCTCCCGCAACATGGCCAACCGATCGAGGGCCTCGGGACGCTCGTAGTGCTCAACACCGTCGGCGGTGGCCTGGAGGCGGGCGACGTGGGTTTCCAGCGACACGGCGAGCCGCTGGCGGAATCGCAGCGACATCCTGTCGCCACCGGCTCGAAGAATCCAGCCACCGACCGCCGAGAAGGCGAGACCGCAGGCGACGATGATCAGCACGGTTCGGTTTGGATCGCCACCATCGCCATAGGCCGTGGCCAGCAGTCCAAGCCACAGAGCAAACAGGGCATCAGGCAGTGCGCCAAGCACGGTGATACCAAGACTGACCCAGAGCAACGCTGGCTGAAAACGAAAACCCAGACGCAACATGAACCAGAGCGATCGCACCGGTCCTGGCAGTGGATCGAGTTCGCTCATTGCTCGGCCCCCGCTCCAACTTCTTCATCATCGGGATCGGCGGGCAGCCCTTCGGCAAAGCGGGCGGCCTGGAGGTCGAACATGGTGCGGTAGTGGCCGTCGAGGGCCATCAGTTCGTCGTGGCTGCCTTCTTCGACCACGACGCCACCGTCGATCACGGCGATCCGGTCGGCGTGGCGAACGGTGGAGAAGCGGTGCGAGATCAGAATCGTGGTGCACCCCTTCGTGGCTTCGAGCAGGCGCTCAAAGATCTCCGCCTCGCCTCGTACGTCGAGCTGAGCTGTGGGTTCGTCGAGGACGACGACGCCGGCGCCGGATTGCACCGCAGACAACGCTCGGGCCAGTGCCACTCGTTGCCATTGCCCTCCCGACAGGTCGATCCCACCCTCGTAGGCTTTCGAGAGCGGCTGATCGAGTTCGGCCAAGCCGTCGGCTCCGGCGGTGGTCAGCGCAGCGAGGAGAAGCTGGTCGACGTCGGCGGTGCGGCTCGTGACCGCGGACGGCATCAGGTTGTCCCGCAACGGAAGCTCCAGACGTACAAAATCTTGAAACACAACAGCCAGACGCCGGCGCCACTCGTCGACGTCGACCTGACGCAGATCGACCCCGTCGACCTCCACCGCGCCCGAGGTCGGGTCGTACAAGCGACACAGCAACTTGACCAACGTCGTCTTGCCAACACCGTTTCGCCCGACGATGGCCAACGACTGGCCGGCAGGGATGGTGAGGTTGAGGTTCTGATAGACGGGCTCGCCGCCCGAGGGGTAGCGGAACGCCACGTTACGGAAGCGAACCTCGGAACGAGGAAGACCGTCCACCGGTTGTGGCCCTGGCGGATCGTTCGGAGCCGACAACGCTCCCTCGGGGGCCATTCGAGCGGCCAGGCCTTCAACCGCCTTGACCGGAGCGGCGGCCGCGTCGAGCGCCCAGCTGAACCCGCTGACGCCAAGAGCAGCGCTGCCGATGAGCGCTTGAGCAGCCACGGCCAGCGAGCTCAATGTGGCCTCGCCGTTGAGTGCGCCGCGGATGATGGGCACAAGCACCAGCACGTGAGCGGCGGTGAGAACAACAAACACGGTGGTGAGCGAACGCTGGCGGAGACGCATTGCCTCCCACTGCAATTCGAGCAGGCGGGACCGGCGGCGGGAGAATCGATGGACCACCCAGTCGCCCAGTCCGAACACCCGCACCTCCTTGGCCGGGCCCGCCTCCACCGCCAACCGGTAGGAGTAGTCGGCGTGACGTTGTTCGGCCTGGACCTCGGGATCGGAGCGGCGGGCCCAGAAGGAGCTCTCACGCAACAACCAGTGAGTGCTCAACCAAGCCGCGGCGATCACCAGAGCGCCCCACCAGATGACGGTGGCAAGAACCAACGCTTGAGCGACCCCGCTCAATAGTGTGACCAGCCCGGCCCCGACGAAACCCATCGACACCGAGAGAGGCGGCCCGATCTGCCCGAGATCGAAGTCGCGGGCGGCTACCAACTCGTCGGCCAATCCGGGGCGTTCCAGGTGAGCGATACCAGGCGGATCCGAAACCGCGCTGGTCAGCTCGGCCTGGAGGAATCCCGACGTGCGATCACCGAGAATGGCGCCAAGCTGAGTGTGTAGCGGAGCCGACACGCTGAGTAGCGCAAATGACCCGGCCACGAGAATCAGCGGCGTGGTGACGGATTCGCCGGTCTCGACGGCGGCCACCAGCAGACCCATGGCCACGGTGAGCACCGCCGGGAGTGCTGCCCGACCAAAGACCAGCCCCCACCAGGCCGCCGCCAACACCCGATTGGTCCGCCAGGTGGCACGGGCCAACGCCATCGAGGCCAGCTGCTGTAGACGATCCATCGTTACAGTCAACCACGGTCAAACCGCTTCGGCGTGGCGTAGCGCCTGAACGATTGCCAGCGGCGATTTGCTGCCCGGCGAAACTCTGTTAAAGAGCCGCCAGCCGAACGAAGCGCCCTCGGCAGGATTCGAACCTGCGCTCACGGCTCCGGAGGCCGATGCTCTATCCCCTGAGCTACGAGGGCGGGAAGGCGGATGCACAACCAATTGGTTCGAAACCAGCAATTGGTCGAAACCAGCTGGTCGGAACCGTTTGATCATGATCTGCCGTCCGTAAGCGGCCCAGTCTAATCGCTTCCAGGGGCAATCAGCCCGAGATTCCGGCAGCAATGTGTCGAGGTGGCGCTAAATACCTTTGCCGAACCGGTGGGCGACTTTGAGCGCCGACTCGGCCTTGAGACCAGCGGCCACGGCCATCGCCAACGGCAACCGCTTTTCGGTCGGGCGGAGGCGAGCTGTTTCGGCCACGGTTCGGAGGGCGTCGATGCGGTTGCCCATCGCCGCCTTGGCCACGGCCTGCTGGCCACGAATGCGGGCCAGGCCATCGGGATGATCCTTGAACTCGGGATACTTGGCGGTGAGGTACTCAAGCGCCTCGTCGATCATCTTCCACCGCTCGAAGAAGAACGATGCGCCGTGCCACCACACCCGAACGAGCGGCTGCGGGGCAACCGCGATTCCACAGACCTTCGCCGTACGCAGAAACAGGTCGTAGTCCTCGGCGTAGCTTCCGGGGATCTTCTCGTCGACAAGACCGATGTCGTCGACCAAAGTCGACTTGTGAACCAGCCAGCTCGACGGGTGAACCTCGGTCATACGGTCCTGGAGAAAACCTTCGAAGGTCAGCAGTTCGGGGTCGGGCATACGGGCGGTGTCGTTGCCTTCGTAGCGGATGAGAATACCGGTGCAGGCCGCCCGCGCACTGAGATCGCCTTCAAGCGCGTTGAACTGCGACTGCAGTTTGCCCGGCAGCCACTCGTCGTCGTCGTCGCAGAAGGCGATCCACTTGTTCGACGCAGCCGAGATACCGCTGTTGCGGGCACCGGCCAGACCGGGGCTGCGTTGGTTGGTGGTGACCACCACGGACACGCCGTTGGCCTCCTCCTCCGAACCGTTCCGCTTAAGCGACTCGTCGGGTTCGGACCGGTCGAACACGAGAACGATCTCGACCGGAGCGCTGTGACGTTGCGCATACACTCCGCTGATGGCGCGGCGAAGAAGTTCGGGCCGGTCGCGAGTGGCGATGATGACCGACACCGACTGATCTTCAAGGTGAGCCCGATCGGCCTCGCCGGCGTCTTCGAGTTGTTTGCGGCGTTCAACAAGTGGTTCTGAAACGGTCACGTTGGCGTCCTTGACTTCTTTCTGGTTGGAGGCGGTCTATTTCATCTACTTTGTGCGCAACAACTGCTCGACGGCGCGGCCAAACTCGGCGACACCGGCGGCGGTCGATGTATCCACCTCAACGGCAAAGGCGGCGGGGTCGTTGAAGGCCCGGTCGATGGCGGCGAAAAGCGCCTCTCTCTCGTGAACCACAACGGCAACTCCGTGTCGGTCAAGGTGATCGGCAAATCGCATCTGGTGCTCGTCGACGTGCTCCTCAAAGGTCGGATTTCGCGGCACCACAATCGGCATCCGCCCCGACATTCGAGCATCCATGACCGTTGACGGTCCGCCGTGGCTCACAACCACGGTGGCTCGACGAAACATTTCGAGCAGTTCGCCGTGGGGAATCAGCTTCCGGCTGTCTCCATGTCGAGATGGCTCGGAGGTTCCGGCCTGCACCACGGTCACGACCCCGGGGTGTTCGTCGCGCCACTCGTCGATCCAGTTGACGAGCCGATCGAATCGGTGGTGATCGGTGCCAACGGACACGACCAGCTCGGCGGTTGAGCGTCTTGGCGGCTCAAGTGAATCACGCTCTTCGATCTCAGAAGATCCGTCTGTGAGTGACATTGGGGTGTTCCTGGTGGTTCGTTGGATCTGGACAGATCCGTCAGTAGAGGGGTCCGGTCAGGTTGCTGCCCGCGTACAGCTCCTGTTGCTCAGGCCACTGCACGCAGAACATTGATGCCAGTGGCCGGCAGAGCTTGCCGGTCAAGGTTTGGGAGTCGATCCGGTCGTACACCTCGAGATACACGGTTGGGATGCCCATCGTCTTGGCCACGGCAAAGAACGGCACGGCCACGCCGGCGCCGTTGGAGATGACCACATCAGGTTTGAAATCCCGTAGCACCTTCCAAGCCAGCGGCGTGTTTCGGGCCAGGTTGACGACGTTGCGGGTGGTCGGGTGATAGGCCGCCACCATCTCCTCGCCTTCGAGCTTGGACCGGGCGTCGGGCAGATCAAAACTCACCCACTGTCGGTCGTGGTTGATCCACCACGGTTTCAGCTGCAGAAGCTGCGCCAGGTGGCCACCGGCCGACGACACGAACAGCAGCCGCCGTCGGGGCTCGGCACCAGACTTCGGAAGCTCCGCTCGGGGTTCGGAACCGAGGTCGATTCCGGAAATATCCGACAGATCCTGATCTGAGATCCCATGAGAAGGATTGGCGACAGCCATGTAGAAGACTTCGACCGAACCCAACCGCAACCTAAGTAGCAAATGTCACCGACCGATTGTGGTTCATGAGGCGGCTGCCCTATTTCAAACTCACCCTCTGATCCATAGGATTGAGGGCCTAACAACCTTCTTTGCCGCTAGGCAACTACCCTTATTCGTCGATCACCGCGATCGGCTCCGCAAACCCGACCCGCCCCTATGGGTCGCCGTCCGGGCGAAACGGATGTCGGTGGCGGAACAAAACCTCCAACGAATCACGTCGATTCCCAAGGACGAATCCATGACCACCCGACTTTCGCACGTTTCGAACCTGGAAGCCGAAGCCATCTTTATCATCCGTGAGGTGGCGGCCGAGTTCGAACGCCCCGCTCTTCTTTTTTCGGGCGGCAAAGACTCCATCATCGTCCTCCATCTGGCGCTGAAGGCCTTCGCCCCCGCCCCCCTGCCTTTCCCCATCATGCACGTCGACACCGGGCACAACTTCCCCGAGGTGATCGAGTTCCGCGATCGGATGGTTGAAGAACACGGGCTACGCCTCGTTGTCGCCTCGGTTCAAGAAGCCATCGACGCCGGCAAGGCCGTCGAGGAAACCGGGCCTCGGGCCTCCCGTAACCGCCTTCAAACAGGCGTGTTACTCGATGCCATCGAACAGCATCGCTTTGATGCCCTCTTCGGTGGTGCCCGGCGCGATGAGGAAAAGGCCCGGGCCAAGGAACGGGTCTACAGCTTCCGCGATGAGTTCGGCCAGTGGGATCCGAAGGGTCAGCGCCCCGAGCTGTGGTCGCTCTACAACGGCCGCTATAAACCGGGTGAACACATGCGGGTGTTCCCCATTTCCAACTGGACCGAGCTCGACGTGTGGCATTACATCCGCGACGCCGAGATCGAGGTACCCCACGTCTACCTGTCGCATGATCGTGAGGTGTTCATGCGTGACGGTATGTGGCTCGGAGTCACCGAGTTCCTGCAGCCGATGGAGACCGAGACGGTCGAAACCCGCAAAGTCCGTTTCCGGACGATCGGCGACGCCACCTGCACCGGCGCCGTCGAATCGCCGGCAGACAGCATCGACAAGATCATCGAGGAGATCGGCGCCACCCGCATCACCGAACGAGGCGCCACCAGGGCCGACGACCGCACCAGCGAAGCGGCCATGGAGGATCGGAAAAAGGAAGGGTACTTCTAAGGGCCGCCCCGGCACCCGAGGGAACTGCAAACTATGGATCTACTACGACTAGCCACCGCCGGATCGGTTGACGACGGCAAAAGCACGCTCATCGGCCGTCTCCTCTACGACTCGAAGTCGATCTTCGAGGACCAGCTGGAATCGATCGAGGCCACCAGCGCCGAGCGCGGCGACGAACACACCAACCTGGCGTTGCTCACCGACGGCCTGCGGGCCGAGCGCGAGCAGGGCATCACCATCGACGTGGCCTACCGCTACTTCACCACACCCCGCCGCAAGTTCATCATGGCCGATACCCCTGGCCATATTCAGTACACCCGCAACATGGTCACCGGGGCCTCCACCGCCGATCTGGCCATCATCCTGGTGGACGCCCGCAAGGGTCTCACCGAGCAGTCGCGGCGGCACTCGTTCATCGCCAGCCTCCTGCGGATCCCTCACATCGTGTTGGCCGTCAACAAGATGGACCTGGTCGACCACGACCAGGAGGTCTACGAGAAGATCCGAACCGAGTACATCGAGTTCGCCTCCCGGCTCGACATTCCCGACATGACGTTCATCCCCATCTCGGCCCTTCACGGCGACAACGTGGTCGACCGCTCGGCCAATATGGACTGGTATCAGGGCGCTACGCTGCTTCACCATCTGGAGCACGTCTACATCGGATCCGACCTCAACATGGTCGACGTGCGTTTCCCGGTGCAGTACGTGGTCCGGCCACAGAGCACGGAGCACCACGACTTCCGAGGCTACGCCGGAGCAGTGGCCGGTGGTGTGATGAAACCTGGTGATGAGATCGCGGTTCTGCCGTCGGGGTTCTCCACGAAGATCAAGGCCATCCACGGTCCTCACGGTGAGATGTCGGAGGCCCACGCCCCGATGTCGGTTGTGGTGCAACTCGAAGATGAACTCGACGTGAGCCGGGGTGACATGCTGTGCCGGGTCAACAACCAGCCCGACGTCACCCAAGACCTGGAAGCCATGATCTGCTGGATGTCGGATTCCACCCAACTCACCGAAGGCTCCAAGCTGGCCATCAAACACACCACCAAGTGGGCGCGCGCCTTGGTCAAAGACCTGCGCTACCGCCTCGATATCAACACGCTGCACCGTGACGAGTCGGCCACTTCACTCGGCCTCAATGAGATTGGGCGGGTGCGGCTGCGCACCACCCAGCCGCTGTTCGCCGACGACTACCAGTCGAACCGCACCACCGGAAGCTTCATCCTGGTCGACGAAACCACCAATGTGACGGTTGCGGCCGGCATGGTCCGGTCCACCGACTAACGTTCGCAGCGCCGATGAGTCAACCGACAAAAACCGAGAACACCGTGTGGCACGCCAGCGGTGTTACCCGCGATACCCGTTGGAGCGTTGCCGGTGCGGGAGCCACCGTGTGGCTAACCGGCTTGTCCGGTTCCGGAAAGTCCACAATCGCGGTCGAGTTGGAGCAACAGCTGATTGCGTCGGGGCGCCCGGCTTATCTGCTCGATGGCGATAACATCCGGCACGGGCTCAACGGCGACCTCGGGTTTTCCGCTGAAGATCGTGACGAGAACATTCGTCGGGTCGCCCACGTGGCGCGCCTGTTGGCCGACGCCGGCGTAGTGGCGATTGTGCCGGTGATCAGCCCGTATCGAGCGGCCCGTTCTCTGGCTCGACAGCTTCACGTCTCGGCTGACCTCCCGTTTTTCGAGATCTTTGTCGACACCCCGCTCGAGGTGTGCGAAGCCCGAGATCCCAAGGGTCTCTACGCTCGAGCTCGGGCCGGAGAGATCACGGGCATGACCGGGATCGATGATCCGTACGAAGCGCCCCACAACCCCGAGCGGCGGTATACGCCCGACGACGGTGATCCCAGCGCCATCGCCGCTGACCTCATCTCACTGTTGGGCTGAACACTCGGCCTGGGTAACACCGGGCAACGCTGTGGACGCCATCTCCTCCGGCGGCAAAACCGTCACCACCCCGCTCTTGGACTCGGGAATCGTCTGATCACCCGACAGCTCGTCGTGCTGAGGTGCGGCCAGTCCGTCGCGAAACAGGTCGAGTGTCGGTTGCGCGGCTTCGGTGTTCAGCAGAAGCACCTGGGCGCCGGCTGGAGTCGTCCAGTCGCTTACCGGCAGCGAATGGGTGACGATCTGTCCCCCTTCGGCCCCGGCGAACGCCTGAACCAGCTCGGCCAGGTCCCGTATACCGGCGCTATCGTCGAGCACCAGATTGTCGGCCGCCGCCGCGACCAGTCGATCCATGGTCAAAACCTCGCCGACACCAACCCTGGATGACGCCGACGAGGCCAGCTGCGACAGGAACCAGCGCTGCCGGGCCGTCCGCCCGATGTCGGCGGTGCCGTCGGCCACCCATTGCCCATCCACTAAACGCTCGATAACCCGTGACCGGGCATAGGCCAGCGCCTGGGGACCGTTCAGCAGGTGGCATCCGGCGTCGGTGATATTGAGGCCCGTCATGGCGTCTCGCGTTGGGACGTCGAACCACAGGGCCACACCGTCGAGAGCATCGATCATTTGTTGAAAGCCGGCGAAGTTGACCTCAACGTAGTGGTTGATGTGTAAACCTAAATAATTCTCGATGGTAAGGACCAGGCGTTCCCGCCCGCCCGGGCCGTTGAAGGCCTTGTTGATCCGATTCTCGCCGTCGCCAACAATCGGAACCCATAGATCACGAGGCACCGACAGGAGGTCGATGGCCTTTGTGTCCGGATTGACGCGAGCCACCATGATCGTGTCGGCCCGCTCGCCTGGGATGGTCTCAGCGTCACCGAGGAAGGCGTCGGCGCCGGCCTCAACCCCTTCCCTGGAGTCGGTGCCGACGAGGAGCCAGTTGGCCGGTTGATCGACCTGGGCCGATTCGATGCCTGGCACCTCAACGAAGTCGAACTGCCGATACCGACGGAAACTCCAGCCGATCACGGCGACAATCAGGAGAAGCCCCACCACCAAGATGGCAATCACCACTTTGAGCACCGGACTTCGGCGGCGGCGCCGTCGACGGGGCGATTGACTCCGCGAACGGCCGGATCTCGGTCGGTTTTGTGGGGGCGGCGAAGCAGGCCCACCGTACTCCGGAGGGTAAGGCCGCCGGGCCGGTGAGTCTATTGTCTGTTCCACAAGCCCAAACGTAACACCCCTCGGGGCTCCGATGATGTCAGGGCTCACGGGCCGCATCGAGGGCACCATGGAGGGTGCCGCCCGGCCCTGGCCATTAGGCTGAAATCATGAGTGCCGACACCCCTGAGAGCGAGGCCGAGATCGCCTGCCCGCACTGTGGCGAGGCCGAGGATCTGGCCGGCGAACGTGTTGATGAGCTGATCAGAATCACCTGCGGAAACTGTTCGTCCACATGGGATCGAGATCCTCGCAAGCGATGCCCACGGTGTGACTCGGCCGACATGTACCCCGCACCCGTGGCTGTGATCGAGAAGTCGAGGGGCACTCAGCTTTCGATCGTATCAACAACGTATGAATACCTGTGCTGGCATTGCGACCGTGACCTCATCGACGACCAGCGCCAAAGCGGCACCGCATTGATGCCCGACCAACTGCCGACTCTCTAATCTCAATCGCTAATCTCACTCGGCTCCGAGCGGGCGCCCACCACCAAGGACTAAACATGAGCGAGTCCAATCTTCAGATCGGCGACGATGGCATCGCTCGTTGTCCATGGGGCGCGAGCACACCCGACTACATCGTCTATCACGATGAAGAGTGGGGCGTGCCAACCACGGATGAACGAACCCTGTTTGAAAAGCTCTGTCTTGAAGGTTTCCAGTCGGGTTTATCGTGGTTGACCATCCTGCGTAAGCGAGATGGATTCCGCGACGCCTTCGACAACTTCGATGCGGCCAAAGTCGCCGCCTACACAGAGGCTGATGTCGAGCGATTGGTCACCAACGCCGCCATCATCAGGCACCGCGGCAAGATCGAGTCGACGATCAACAACGCCAAGCGGCTTCTGGAGCTGTGGGACGAGGGTTCGTCTCTGGCCCAGGTGATCTGGAGTCACGAACCGCCGGACCAACCGCCGCCAAGCTCCCTTTCCGACGTGGCGGCCACAACCCCTGAGTCAACCGCTCTGAGCAAAGCGTTGAAAAAGCGTGGCTTCTCGTTTGTCGGACCGACAACCGCCCACGCCGGAATGCAGGCGATGGGTGTGGTCAATGATCACCTCATCGGCTGTGGTTCCCGAGAAAAGTGTGAGGAAATGCGGGCCGAGTTGGTTCGCCCCTGAGCATTGACGGCTCACTATCTTCTAGAATCGGTGCGGCCGGAATCGAGTTCCGGTGGCGACACGACTTACAGGCGGATGGAGTAAACCAGGTGGCCAGTGACAAGGGGCAAGACGGCTCGAGCGACGAGCCCGAGTCATCCGATGAAAACACCGCGTCCAACGTCACTGAACTCTTCCCCGAGTTGTTCGAAGATGTTGCCGAACCGACCCTAGAGGAATCTCTTGAGGCCAATATCGCCGCCTTCGGCGAGAACGACCTGGCTCCCGAGTTCGATGCGGTTGAAACCACGGTTGACGACGACGGATGGTCGTCGGTCACCGCCTTGGCCGGCATCACGACCGCCGATATCGAACCAGAACCTGACGAGGATGGGCCCGCCACCGCCGACAATCCGCTGGTCGACGAAACTCACCCTGAAGACACAGTCACGCTGGGGGCCGAGGTTGTTGTCGAATCCGCCCAGGTGATCGAGCCCACCGAACCCGTGGATCTTGAGATGCGTCAGATCGCCGGCCTCACCGCCGGATCGATGATGAAACTTTCACTGGGCCGGGCGTTCGAGTTCAACGAGTCCAACGAAGGCGGCTCGTTCAGCCTCCGGGTGATGGAAGACGGCAACGTTGTGGTCCACCCAGGCTCGGCCAAGGCCATCATCGATGAGATTGAGGTCACCGAACCAACCGTCATCGGCGACGCCATCCTCAACGTCTCCAGTGCCTGCTTTTCCGTTAGGCCGCCTCGCCCCGACGTCGGCACCGAGCCCCGACTCAAGACCATCAACGCCACCTTCTTCTCCGCTACCGCCATCACCGTCCCGCCGCTGGGGGCCGAGGAACCCCTGTCTCCGGAGCAGCTGGCCGGTTCCCGTTTGGGGGCGTTGGTCAACCGCAACCCTCTGACCCGAGGAGCGATTGGCCAAGAGGCTTGGGACTTCCTCCAGAACATCCGCGACATCCGAGCGGCCGTCGCCGAGCGGCACCGGCTTGTCCACCCCGATCCCGAAGAACTGAAGACTCGGCTCTCACGCCTCGACCCGGGCTTGTGGGAGCGGGGCGTCGACCACCAGCTGTTCGGCCGGTTCAGTGTCGCCTACGCCACCATCCCCTGGGAGCCCCGGTTCGACAACCCGGAGTTGATCCCCGAGATGTTGCATGAGCCGATCGTCGAGATGAGCTTGTTGCCTTGGGTACCGGTTACCGCCAACCTCCTCTACGGGCCACTGGCCATCGTCGGGCGACGAGCTGCTCGTCTAGCCGCGAGCCGCCACGCCATCCTGTCGTTGGCGGCGTTGTCGGTGCCAGGTGACGTGCGATTCTCCATCCGAGCCGACCGCACCAAGTCGGCCAGCTGGAATTGGTGTCGCTCCCTACCTCCGATGATGTCAGGCGAGGGTGACGGATTCGAGGTGATGGTCGTCGATGGCGTCGAGAACATCAAGGCCGCTATGAGCGACCTCGCGGCCGCCTCTCTGGCCGCCTCGGCCGACTTGTTGATGGAAGACAGTTGGGATCCATCCCGACAACCGGCCGCCACCACTAACCCAAGCGGCATGATCCTGCTTGCCGACTCGATCGAAGAGATCGATCAGCCTTGCGGAACGGTGCTGCAAATTCATCCCGACGGCACAGCGTCGGTCACCAACCATCTCAACGAAACCATCCAGGTGACGCCGATCGGAGCCACCGAGGCGTTTGCTCATGACATGGCCACCCGAGTGGCCGACATCTTGACCAACAGCTTCCTCTGATCCGGAACTATCAGGTCAGCTCTTTGACGACATCGCCACCGGAGTCTCAAGACCGATTCGGGCCTCTTCGTTGGCCCAGTCGGGCCACCGTTTACGGCTGTTGGTGGCTAGACGGTGCATGAGAGCGATTGCCGCCGGATCGTCGTCGCCGGGGCGGATCTCGACCACTCCGTCTTCGATCATGGCATTCATGATGGCCCGCCCGAGATCGGTACGAACCACTGTGAGCGTCCAGTCGGTCTCGTTGCCGATTCCACCGGTTGAGATGTCGGCGTGCTCGGCGGCGAAGTCGGGGCAATGATTGCAGCCCTCGCGAGTCCAGGCGTGGCATTCCTTGAGGTTGATCTCGTGGTAGTCGCCGTTGTCCATCCACACCTGGAAGACGCCTTTAATGTTCATCTTCACGATGTTCTCTTTGCGAAGCCCGTATTTGAGATAGAACAGCTCGTCGAACATCGAGTCGTCGAAGCTCTTGGAGCACAGAAGGCCGATATTGAGGCGGATCGGCTTCGATACCTTGCCGGCCTTACGATGCCACATCACCGGGCCGATCGACGTCTGGCAGCTCATACCGACCAGCGCCAGGTTCTGGAGACCGCGATCGACGGCGTCTTTGTAGGCGATGGTGTTGGCTGAGTAGGTGTATCGGCTACCGGCTCCGGCCAAGACTTCTTCGCGGTTGGTGGCAACTCCGGGTTTGGCCTTCCAGCCACCGGTACCCCCTTCGAGCATCGACACGAGGGCACCGTCAATGATGTTGTTCTCGAGACACCAGATCAAGATGGCCGACACCAGGCCGCCGTCTTGGCCGGCCTCGTACACCGTGTCTTCTTTGGCTCGGACCAACAAGATGTCTTTGTAGATGCCCGACATCTCGTCGTCGTTTCGGATGCGGCCGTGAAGGTGTTCGTCGGCCTCGGTTTCCCATGACCGGAATCTCGGGCACGAGCGGGTGCAGAGGGTGCAGCCGTTCTCGCCGTGCCCGCAGTTGGCCGGACCCAGCTCGTCTTCGAGATGGAAGGGTTTATAGGCACCCGGTTCGTGTTTGTAGCCGATCACATCGTGAGGGCAGGCGATCACACACCCGGCGCACCCGGTGCACAGCCCGGAGGTGATCACCTCGTCGTAGAGCTCTTTCCACTGGAACGTCCACCGCTGCTTTTTCTCGGCCATCGCTCCCACCGTAGCCCAGGCGATGCCGGTTGTTGGAACTGTGGTTTGGCCGACGGATTAGCCGTGGCGGCGGAACCTCTACAGGTCGGCCTCGGACACAAAGCAGTCGGCGATGGCATCGACCACCTCGTCGGGTAGCGGGGGTTCCGAGCCGTCGACAGTCACCAGTGATTCGCTTATGGCCTCAAATCGTGAGAACGAGATCTCGTCTTCCAGCCGGTCGTAGACGCAAACACAGATATCGCTCAGAAGCCGAGGGTCGTCGAGCGGGCTACTGCAGGCGGCCAGAAACGCATCTCGGTGAGCCGAGGTGTAGTCGGTGGCCACCTCGTCGCCACAGGACGCTGCGGCCAAACCAACTAAAGCGATCAACGCCAGCGCCAACCTAAGTAGCCGTCGCTCCACCGGGCGTCCTCGATCGCTTCTCACAACGCTTCGATCATAGATGGCCCGGGCGCAACCCACGTCCCAGCACGTGGGTTCCTCTTCGTCCGGAGCCAGCGGCCGGGCGGTTTACCTCGGTGAATCACCAGCAAGTTCAACGGCGCGAGCGAACACGGAGTCGAGCATTTTCTCGGTGAGCTTTCCGGTGAAGGTGTTCTGTTGGCTGACGTGGTAGCTGCAAATCAGCCAGCGACCGTCGTCGAGCTGAACCTCCACTCCGTGACCGAATTTCGGACGAGGACGAAGGCCGAGATGCGAGGCCAACGCCTGGTAGCCGAAACTTCCCAGAACGACATACACCTTCGGGTTCACCAAAGCGATCTCGCGCTCCAGGTAGGGCCGGCAGGTGTCACGTTCCAGCGGTGTCGGCTTGTTGGCCGGTGGAGCGCACTTCACCGGCGAGGTCACCAGTGCGTTCGTCAACGTGAGGCCGTCGTCGATGTCGATGCTCTCGGGCTGATTCGCCAGCCCGGCCCGGTACATGGCCCGAAACAGCCAGTCGCCCGATCGATCGCCGGTGAACATGCGTCCGGTGCGATTGGCCCCGTGCGCCGCCGGTGCGAGCCCGATCACCGCAATGTCGGCGTTGGGATCACCAAACGGTGGCACGCCTCTCCCCCAGTACTCCCAGTCGGCGCACGACGCCCGCTTCTCGGCGGCGATCTGCTCCCGCCACTCGACCAGCCGAGGGCAGGCCCGACAATTACTCACGTGCTCGGAGACCAGGGCCATGCTGTCGTTAGCGGGAGCGGTGGGAACGGCGTTGGGAACAGTCACGATGCCGGACATGGTACGGGGCCCCGATAGGGTTTGCGGTAATGGCTCCCTCCTCTTCGAAGAAGAATCGCAAGCCGACACTGGTCCTCCTGGTTCGCCACGGAAAGACCCCAACCACCGGTCAGGTTCTACCCGGCCGGGCGCCCGGCCTACATCTTGGAGAGTTGGGGCAGCAGCAGGCGCAAACGGCAGCCGAGCGAATCGCCCACCTGGCCTTTCGCGGCAAGGCCCACTACAAACGTCGCCCCAAGAGCCGGGTCACCGCCGTCTACGCCTCACCGATGGAACGTACACAGGAAACCGCAGCGCCGATTGCTGGGGCTCTGAGTCTGAGAGTGCGCTCGAACAAGGGGCTTCTGGAGGCCGATTTCGGCGCGTGGACCGGCCGAAAGCTCTCCGAGCTCAACAAACTCCCCGAGTGGCAGCACGTGCAGAAGTATCCTTCAGGGTTCCGTTTCCCTGAGGGCGAGTCGTTCTCGGAGATGCAGCAACGTATCACCTCCACGATTCACACTCTGGTTGAGCGGCACCCGGGCGAAGCCATCGTGGCCGTGTCCCACGCCGACCCGATCAAGGCCGCCGTTGCCCACGCTATGGGCACCCATCTCGATCTGTTTCAGCGGGTGGTGGTGGGACCGTGCTCAATATCGGCCATCCTGTATGGCAGCGGCGGGCCGGTGGTGCTTGCCGTGAACTCGATGGGCGACGATCTCACAACTCTCGTTCCCAGCTAGATCGCCCCAGGCCATGTCTGAATCACACGATTTCCGCAAC
Source organism: Acidimicrobiales bacterium (assembly GCA_965216355.1). Lineage (GTDB taxonomy): Bacteria > Actinomycetota > Acidimicrobiia > Acidimicrobiales > SZUA-35 > JAHELU01. Next base: position 2,089,996 of record CBDCFR010000013.1, on the reverse strand, counting down.
ACAACCCGGTTTGTGCCCGGCACGATAGGTGACCCGGGGCAACGGGTGTTTTACCTGCAGATCGGCGACGAGCACAGCCTGGTCACGCTCAAGTTGGAGAAGCAGCAGGTTCGGGCGCTGGCCCAGTTTTTACGCACCGTGCTCGATGACCTTCCTTCCCCCACCAAGGAGGCCGGCAGCAACGATTTCCTTGAGCCGCTCGATGCCGACTGGATCGTCGGGCAAATTGCGGTTGGTGTCGATGAGGCGGAGTCGAAGGTTGTGCTGGTAATAGACGAGTTGGTGCCCCAAGACGAGGCCGATGAATCGATCGACGGGCTCGACGACTTCGATTGGGATGGCCCGGAAGGCTCCCGGGTTCGAGCCCACGTGTCGGTTGACCTTGCGGCCCGCTTCATCGTGACGTCGGAAAATCTGATGGCCGGCGGTCGCCCGCCCTGTTCGCTGTGCGGCCAACCGCTCGACCCGAGTGGGCACGCCTGCCCCCGGCTCAACTAGCCGGCACCCCGTTTGTGACCGGTTCGACACCGCACAACGATTTCGAGCCGTCCGACGAAAGCAACGACGGCGCTGGAATCGACCTGACCCCACCTCCAGGCCCGGCCTTCTCACTGGACAAGGACGACCTCATCGACCTGTTCCAAACCGGTGAGTTCACGATCGAGGGCCGTATGGCCGACAGTTCCAATGCCACGCTTCTTGTCAACGTGGCCGACCCGGAGTCGGCCGGCGAACATCAGCGGCACCATCGAGCCATATACAAGCCCGGCTCCGGCGAACGTCCGCTCTGGGACTTTCCACCCGATCTCTACAAACGTGAGGCGGCCACCTATCGCCTCGCCGACTATCTCGGGTGGGATGTGATTCCGCCGACCACGATCGCCGAGGGTCCGTTTGGCGAGGGCTCCGTGCAGGCCTTTGTGAACGCCGACTTCCGCCACCACTACTTCTCGCTTCATGAGGAGGGGATTGGTGGCGACGATCTCAGAACCCTGTGCGCTCTCGACATCGTGACCAACAACACCGACCGTAAGTCGGGTCACTGTCTGCTCGGATCCGACGGTCGGATTTATGGCATCGACCACGGGCTGTCGTTTCACGCCCAGTTCAAGCTACGGACCGTGATGTGGGACTACGTCGGAGAGCCTCTTCCCGACAACGTCACCGAGGGCCTAAGGAAGCTATTGGCCGATGGGCTGCCCCCGGATGTGCTCTGCCTTCTCGACCAGTTCGAGATCGATGCCGTGGTGGCCAGGAGTCGGGCGCTACTCGACGCAGGGTGCTTCCCTGATGACGAAACCGGCGGCCGTCGATGGCCGTGGCCACTCGTCTGAACGGAAGCTACCGCGACCAGTTGCCAAGACAAATACCAAGATAATTAACTGCGGACGACCGAAACTAATGACATCAAACACACTCAGTCGTGGTTGTCATTGGACCGTGTTACCGTGAATCTATGAGTGCATCCGATCGTCGCCCTACGCCGATCACAGCCAACGACGGATTCGACGCCGTTCGAGCTCAGTACCCGCCGATTCTCAACACGGCGCAGGTCGCTGAGCTGCTTGATCTGAACTCTCGGACGGTGCTGAACATGGCGGGAGACGGTCGCCTTCCGGCCAGCCGGCTCCCGGGATCACGAAAGTTCCACTTTCTGTTGGAAGACGTGATCTCAACCCTCAAGGCCAACAGGGTCGAGGGCGTAAAGGAAGGTGGGGCCGAGTAGGCCCAACGGCCTCCCCGATCAGCCCCATCACCAACGTCGTTCCTCATGGCGCGCTCAATGGTGTTCGGTATCATATGCCACAACACGGTTAGCCATTTCGGTTGAACCATGTCAGGTGAATAATGTGGTTACGTCCACGGTGGGTGTGGGCACAGGTTGGAGGACATCATGAGCGAAGGCGAGGAGCTGCCGAGTTGGACCGGCGGCCCACAAAACCAAAGCGCAGCGGCTGAAGTGGTGTACGCTCAGAAACCGCCGACCAAGTGGGGACGAAACGTGCTTGCCGCCCTCGTAGGCACAGTGGTGCTGGTTGGCATGGGCGTTCTTGGTTACACGATCGCCCAACGTCAGGCCGAAAGCGAAACCGCCACCGATGATGCTCAAGTGGCTGCTCCAACAGCCGAGGAAGGTTCCGACGGCGACGACGCTGCGGCAGCCGACGAGCTGGAGTCAACCGACGCCGGAGAAGACGCCACGCTTACGGTCGACGTCGAAGACGAAGATGCCGAGTCGAACGCCGACGACGAACCCACCACCGATGATGAAGACGGAGACGACACATCCGGTGACGCCACAACGGGTGACGACGCAGCGTCAGCTCGTACCGCTGTGTTCCGGGGTGGCAAGGTCTACCTTGGCGGCAAGGTGCCGAGCCAGGAAATCGCAGATCTGATCGAGGGCAAGGCCGCGGCCGTTCTCGGGCCCGACAATGTGGTGGTCGAGTACGAGATCGACCCGACCGTCACCATCGATCCGGGCGAAAGCACCCCGCTCATCGTCGAAGACGTTGTTCTATTCCGCTTCAACTCGGTGAGCATCGATCCGCCGTTCCTACCCTTGCTCGATATCGGCGCCGCTCTTCTGTTGCAGAACCCGCAGGCATCCCTCACCGTTATTACCCGCACCGACGCCACGGGTAGCGAAGAGATAAATCTTGAGGTCGCCACCAGTCGAGCGGAAGCGGTCACGAACTATCTGATCCGCCGCGGCGTGAACCCCGATCAGGTCCGAACCGATCCGCGGGGTGAAGAAGGGGCTTCCGAGGGCGATGATGAGCAGGCCGCGGCGCTGCAACGCCGAGCGGAGTTCATCATCACCGGTCTACTCGACTAGTCGGTTGGTCAGCTTCGAGGTCGCTTGTGCTCGGGATCGTAAATGCCATGGGCATGTCGGGTGGCCGGGCAATCCGTCCCGTAGCCGTCGATGGTGAAGCCTTGCATCTGCTCGGCGTAGCGACCTTCAACGTAGCCGAGGCACACTCGCTGCCCGGTCCGGAATCCCATTGACGCCGAGGTGACAAACCCGACCGCGATTCCATCAACTCGGATCGGGGCCGAGGGCACCGGATCACCGGCCGGACCTTCGATCCCCGAGATGTCGACCGTCCAGACGCCGTAGCTCCAATCCGGCGAGCGATCGGCCATCGTCAGCGCTGCTTCGCGCCCCACGAAGGCCGGTTTGTCGAGGGCGAGGAATCGTTCGAGACCAACGTCGAACGGGGTGTACTCCACGCCGAACTCGCTCCCCCATCCGTGGTAGCCCTTCTCCACCCGCATGCCGTTCAGAGCGTACGACCCAAAGTCTCGGAGTCCAAGATCGGCACCGGCTTCACCGAGCGAGTTGTAAAGCTGAACCAGATCGGCATCTTCACAATGCAACTCCCAACCGAGTTCACCGACGTAACTCACCCGTAGCCCGGTGACGGCGGCACCGGCGATTTCGATCTCCTGCAGCGACATCCACGGAGCGGCTTCGGCCGACAAGTCTTCGTCGGTCAGCCGGCCCAACAGCTCCCGAGACTTGGGACCCATCACCATAAGGGTTGATGTGCGTTCGGACCCGTGACGAAGCGCCACTCCCCCGCCGGTCGGAAGATGGCGCTGCAGCCAATCGAAGTCGCGTTCCCGGGCGGCGGTGGGGCCCAGCAGCAGGAAGTGATTGTCGGAGAATCGCCCGATCGTGGCCTCGCTCCAGACCATGCCGTTCGGGCGCAGCATGTACGACAGTCGCACTCGACCAACGTCGGGCAGGCGGGTACAGAACATCCGGTCGAGGAACTCCTCGGCGCCGGGGCCGCTCACCTCGTACCGGGTGAAGCCGCCGTGATCCATCACGCCAACGTGATCCCGAACCGCAAGGCACTCCTCGGCCACCACCTCATGCAAGTGTTCGTCGCGGTAGCTCAACGAGTCGTGGGAATACTCGTCGGAACCGAACCAGAAGGCCCGTTCCCACCCGGCGATCTGGCCGAATCGAGCCCCTTTCGTTGCGAGGGTTTCGTAGAGAGGTGTTCGTTGGACCGGACGGGCCGAGGTCCACATTCGATGGGGAAACGGTGCCCCGTACTGATGCTCGTACATCTCTCTGACCCTCGTGTTGGCGTAGGATCCCCGGCCGGAGCCACCCATTGCCCATTCACCGAAACGACGAGGATCCCAGGGCCACACATCCCACTCGGTGTCGCCTTCGGTGATCAGCTCGGTGAGGACCTTGCCCGCAGCAGCTGCATGAGTGATGCCGATCTGCACACCAACAGCCTGGTAGAACCCATCAACGCCGGGGGCCGGGCCGATAAGGGGGTTCATGTCGGGGGTATACGTAATCGGACCGTTGACAAAGTCGGCGAGTCCAACCTTGCCGAGGATCGGCACGTGGGCCATGGCCCGCTCGGCCACCTCGGCGATGCCGTCGTGATCGGGCGCAAAGAGCGACGAGTCAAAGACGTCGGGTTTGCCGTTCTCCCAAACCGTGCGCCCTTCGTGGCCGTAGTTGCCGAACAACAGGCGGTCGTTCTCGCGGCGGAGGTAGAACATGATCTCCGGGTCTCGAACTAGTGGAAACAGCTCGGTGATCGACTCCAGTTGAGGAACCGGCCCGGTCACCAGATACTGATGTTCCAATACCGCCAGCGGGGCATCGATCCCGACCATGGCCGAGATCTCGGCCCCGTAAAACCCGGCGGCGTTGATCACGATGTCACAGTCGATGGTGTAGCACTCCCCCTTGGACTCCACATGGACTCGCCACCGGCCGCCGACTCCGGATTCGACCCCGTCGATCCCCACCACACGAGAGTGTCGGCGGACCTCGGCCCCCAGCGCACGAGAGCGACGGGCCAACGACTGTGTCAACCCGCTTGGATCGATGTCACCTTCGTAGGGATCGAGCAGCCCGGCCAGCACCGTGCCGTCGTCGAACCAGAACGGGTGCATGGCTTCCATCTCAGCCGGGCTGATGATCTGCAAATCGAGTCCCAGGCCGGTGGATATGGCGATCAGATGGTGGAAGTGATCGATGCGCTCGGGGGTGTGCCCGGGCCAGAACGCCTTGGTGTGGCGGTAAGTGATCGGATCGTCGGGATCAGCCGCCAGCTTGGAATAGACCTGCCAGGCGTAGTTGCCTGCTCGCTGACCGAGCCAACTGTTGGAGAACGTTGGGACGTTTCCGGCTGCGTGCCAGGTGGAACCCGCGGTCAGCTCGTGTTTCTCCAGCAACACAGAGTCCGACCGGCCGGCGGCGGCCAGATGCCACTGGATCGAAGCGCCAACGGCGCCACCACCGATGACGACTATCTCAAATCGATCAGTCACGTCGACTCCCCGGGTTGATACGACTGCGAAAGGTGGATCGGGAAGCGAGAGCGGATGGCTTCCTCCGCGGCGATGGGGAGATGGCCCGGTCGACCGGCGTCGAGAATCTCGGACACCCGCTTTACCGCACTGTCCCAAAGACTGGGTTCGCCGGCGGCCACCCATTCGGCCACCGATCGCCGGTCGCCGAGGTCGGGATAGACATACTCGCTCCGCATCAGCTCCAGCGTCAGGGCGTGACCCAAATAGTGACCTTCTCCGCCCACAACATCTTCCACGATGGCCAAGTCGAGGTAGGCCGGGTCGACCTCGACGCCGCGCACTGAGCGCAGGATCGCACCGCACATGTCGCTGTCGATTACAAGGCTCTCCGGGCTGGCCACCATGATCGAGCCCAACATGCCGACCGAGAGCTGAACCATGTCTGCCCCGGCGTTCGCGGCCAGCGCCACCGTGTAACCCTTCTCGTAGCCAGCCTGGTTGTCGGCCTCTTTGGCCTCGGTGATTCCGGCCGACACCGCGTGGGGGATACCGAGATGGCCAAGAAGTTGAGCCGCCGCGGCACTGGTGACAGCCGCTTCCCCGCTACCACCGGTCATCGCCCCGGTCCGTAGGTCCGACACGAACGGCATAAAGGCATGAATGCAGGGATGTCCTGGCTTCAAGGCATCAGCCAACACCACACCGGCGAGTATCTCGGCCAACCCCTGGGCGAGACTCCCGGCCAGTGACGGCGGTGAGGTCGCTCCGGCCTGCCCGGCCGAGCAGGTCTGCACGACCATGCCCCGCTCAATAGCGCGGTCCATGATCTCGCAGCCCTCGGGTGAGAACCGCAGCGGAGGAACGACGTGCACCACAACCGCCATCGAAAACGGTTGTCGGGCGAACCGGCCTTCACCGCCGAGCGCCAGGTCAAACAGGTCGACGACCGGATCGACGGTGGCGGCCGAAGTGAAGCTGACCCCGGTCGGCTTCGCCGTGGCCGCCGTTACGGCGAAGGCGGTATTGAGATCGAGTTCAAGTTCACTGGTAACGTCACGAGCAACGAGGGGGCGTAGGCCGTAATGAATATTGGGCATCTCATCGACCACCCGCATCATCGTCCACAGATCCCGCAGCTCGGAGTTGCGATAGACGCCGCTGTTTCCTTCGAGAGTCTGGACCGCCGCTCCTCCGGTGCCAATGTGCACACCGTCACCGCCGATCGACACGCCACGGTCCTCGATGAAGCCTGGTAACGACACCGTTGACGGCGCTCGGCGAAGCGCAGCCTCAACCATTGGGCGCGGCATCGTCAATCGGCCATCCGGTCGGCGGACGGCACCACCATCGATCATCAGGGCGGCGAATCGATCCGGCGCTCCAGCCATGCCAACCACTTCGAGCATCTGGAACGCATGTTCAACCACGGCGTCGCGATCAACGTCGGCGAGCGGCCGATAGGCGCCGCCTTGAGGGGCGGCGGTGGGACTGCTCCTCACCGGCGTCGACTCGCGATTTCTCCGGCTCCGCCGCATGTTCAGGATCCAGCGAGTCGGTTGACCGTGGCCAGCATCTGCTCAACCTCAGCCCTGGTGTTGTAGTGGCTGGCCGAGGCCCGAACACAGTTGTCGATGCCCAAGGGTTCCAGAACACCAGCCGAGTAATAGTCACGCTTGCGAGCATGTGTTCTCACTCCGTCGGCGTTGAGTGCGTCGACGACATCGAGGCTGTCGTGACCGTCGATCATGAACGAAACCATGCCCGACCGATGTTCGCTGGTCGTGGGTCCAACCACCCGCACGTTGTCCAGTTGACCGAGCCCGGGCAGACCGCCGGTTCCCCACATCATTGCGTTGACGAGATCCTGCTCCTGATCGTGGATGGCCGCAGCCGCCTGTTCGATCAACTCCCGGGCAGTCGATCCATTGGCCCCAGCGGAGTCACTGCCGGTGACCTCGGCGCCGAGCCACTCGAGGTAGCGAACCACTTCGGAGAACGCGGCGTAGGCCGAAGCGTCACGGGTACCGAGTTCCCAAACGTTGGACGGTGCGCCGTCGAGCTGATCATGAGGAGCATTGGCGAGGCGGTCCGAGACCCAGGCCACACCGAAGTTGTGGCGCGAGAACAGCTTGTAGCCGCTGACCACATACCCGTCGATGCCGTAGTCGTCGATATCGACCCGACCATGGGCGGCATGCTGAATCCCGTCGACGATGATGAAACAGTTAGGGGCGACTGCTCGGATCTCGGCGGCGATGGCCTTCACATCCACGTGCATGCCGGTCACCGGACTGGCATGGATGATGGTGGCCACCGCCAAGTCCGGGGTGATCGCTTGGCGGTACTGATCGACGCTGACCACAGTGGTCTCGGCGTCGAACCCAACCTGTTCGTAGGTCATGCCTGCGATCGGCGCCCAGCGACGGCATGCGCTGTAGGTCGCCGGATGTTCAAGATGAGAACCGATCATCTTGGAGCCGCTACTGGCGAACACGCTGTTGCGGATGAGTCGCCCGAGCAGTTCGGTTCCGGTCTCTCCGATGAACACCTCACCGGCCGACGCTCCTAATAACAGCTTCATGTCGGCTTTGCCTTGAGCGATGATCTCCACCAAGTGTTGAGAAGCGACGTTGGACCGCCCTTGGTTGTCGGGGAAGGCCATGAGTTCGGCGGTGCGAGCGACGGCCGCCTTCAGGGTCAGCGAGCCTCCGGCATTCTCGAAGAACGCCCTAGGACCCTGGATCGGACATTCATCGGCATAATAGAACCGATCACGGATAGCAGCGAGAAGTTCAGCGTCGAAAGCCACGGATGAGGTTCACTCCACGTATCGAAAGGCGGATAAACGCTTGAAGCTTAACCCGCTCTAGCCAACCACGATCGGGATGCTGCGGGGGCCACGGATCTGGCCGGTCGACCACTCCACCTTCGCCCCGGAAGCCAGCGAAAACTCGGGAATGTGCCGTAGCCAGGTGGCCAGAGCCACTTCCATCTCCAGCCGGGCCAGGTTGGAGCCGACACACCGATGAATTCCGGCCCCAAAAGCCACGTGTCGGTTCTCGGCCCGGTCGATCACCACCTCGTCGGCTCGGTCGAACTGTTCCGGGTCTCGACAGGCGATGGGAAACGTCATCATCAGATGATCACCGACCTTGAGCGGTACTCCACCGAACTCGACGTCCTTGGTGACCCGGCGAGCGACATTGACCGGCGCGTAGGCCCGCAGGAGTTCTTCCATCGCCCTCGGCAAAAGCTCCGGTTCGGCCACCAGCCGCCGACGATCGTCGGGATGCGTGGCAAGATGCCAGAGCGCGGCTCCGATCGAACTCCAGGTGGTGTCGATTCCGGCCGCCAGCTGCAGCACCAACATTCGCTCGATTAGGTCGTCGTCGAGCGGTTCACCGTCGATGTCGGTGGTCACCAGGTGGCTGATCAGGTCGTCACCAGGTTCGGACCGGCGGCGATTGATCTCAACCCGCATGTAGTCGCGCACCTCGGAGATCGCCTGCTGCATTACTCGGGCGTCGTTGAGGCCGACGGCGACAATGCCGTCGATCCAGCGACGAAACTGATCACCGTCATCGGGATTGATGCCCAGGATGGCAGCAATCGCTCCGACGGGAATGTGCTGGCTGTAGTCGACTGCGGCATCGCCGTAGCCTCGCTCGACGATGGCAGCCACCCGAGCCTCGCAGTCAGCGGTGATGTGGTCGCGCCAGGTCTCGACCCGCTTGGGCCCGAAAAAGGGTAGAAGGGTACGCCTGATCTTGAGGTGATCCGGAGGGTCGGTGTTGATCGGCGGGAACCCTCCGCGGTCGACGGTTCCCCCGCGCCGGATCCCGTGGTGCTCGTTGGAGAACGTGTCCGGATCTTTGGTGATATCGACGACATCGTCGTAGCGGAGCGGCAGCCATACGCCCTCGTTGAAGCGCTCGCTGTGGGCCATCGGGCAACGACCTCGCAGGTCCTCCCAGATTGGATATGGGTCATCAACCCAGGCCGGATCTTTGAAGTCCCAGTCCGTGGTGAAGTCGTCTACCGGTGGGATCGATTCCGAGTCACTGCTGGTGTAGACCACGACAAACCCCCTGACGTCGGGCGAACTAGAGCGTAGCTGTCCCTCCCAACGCTGGCCATTTAGCAACTCTTTCACTAGCCGCTTCCCCACGCTCCTTGGGTGTCATAGCGTCTCACTACTGTGGAACCGTATGCCTGATCACCACCTCAACTTCGCGCCGACCGAGACCATCAGCAGCTCTCCGTCTCTTCTAGACGATCTCAACCCTCAGCAACGTCAAGCGGCTCGCCACCGACGATCTCACCTTCTTATCGTCGCCGGTGCCGGTACAGGGAAAACCAAGACGTTGGTCTCGCGCTTGGTCGATCTGGTCGACGAGGGGGTCGACCCAAGCCGGATTCTGCTGCTCACCTTCACCCGGCGGGCAGCGGCCGAGATGCTTATGCGGGTCGAATCGGCGTGTGAACCGACGGTTGGTCGAGCGGCGTCACAGATCTGGGGCGGCACGTTCCACGCCATCGCCAATCGTCTGCTTCGTCGTTACGGGTCGGCCGCAGGTCTGGCCGAAGGGTTCACCGTTCTCGATCACGGAGATGCCATCGATCTGTTCGGTTTGGTTCGGGGTGAGGAGGGATTCGGGGAACGTAGCAAACGGTTCCCCCGGCCCGAGACCATCGCGTCGATCTACTCTCGGATGGTCAACAGCCACGCTCCACTGGATGATGTGCTTACCGTCGACTTTCCCTGGTGCGCCGAACACGGCGATGACCTTCGTACTCTGTTCACGGCCTACACGGCCAAGAAGCGCCAAACGAATGTGCTCGACTACGACGACTTGCTGCTCTATTGGCGTGGCCTCACGGCCAGTCCGATCGGCGAAGCTCTGCGGTGTCTGTTCGACCACATCCTGATCGATGAATATCAAGACACCAATCCGATTCAGGCCGACATCATCGCCGGGATGTGTGGCTTCAACACCGAGGTGTGTGCTGTCGGCGACGACGCTCAATCCATCTACGGATTCCGAGCCGCCACGGTGGCCAACATGTGGTCGTTCCCTCAGACCTTCCCCGGTGCTGAAACCATCACGTTGGAACAGAACTACCGGTCGACCGCTCCAATTCTGGAGGTGGCCAACGCTCTGCTCGAACAGCAGCGCGACCGTGCCGGCGAAACGTACGAAAAGCATCTGTGGTCCACCATCCAGGGTGGGATCAAACCACACCTGGCCACCTGCTACGACGAACAGGAGCAATCCAAGTTGGTGGCCGACCGCATCCTCGACGCTCGGGAGCGGGGCATCGATCTCCGCCAACAGGCGGTGCTGTTCCGGGCCGGGCATCACGGCGACGGCCTCGAGATCGAGTTGGTTCGGCGCGATATCCCGTATGTGAAGTACGGCGGCCTCAAATACCTGGAGTCGGCGCACGTCAAAGACGTGTTGTCGCTGCTTCGCATCCTGGAGAATCCCGATGACCAGCTGGCTTGGCGTCGGGTTTTGATGACCCTCGACGGCGTTGGTCCGGCCACCGTTCGGCGCCTTGTCGACGATCTTCGCGTGCTCAAACCGGGCTCCAACGCATTGCTCCGGTTCATCGATGGTCTGGGGAGAGTGCCGGCTTCGGCCGCTGATCAGGCCGACGAGCTGCGAGCGGCGCTCGGCGACTGCCTCCAACATCACGACGAGCCATCTCAAGAGATCGACCGGCTAAAGCGGTTCTGCACCGTGGTGTTTCCCAACAAATATGAGAACTCAGTAGCTCGCCTGGCCGACATCGACCAGCTGGCGGCCACTGCTCGCGGCTACAGCAGCCGCAGCCGATTTCTCACCGAACTCACGCTCGATCCGCCCGAACGCACTGGAGACCTTGCCGGTCCGCCCCACCTGGATGACGATTGGCTCACCCTCAGCACGATCCACTCGGCCAAGGGATGCGAGTGGCACTCGGTCTATCTGCTCCACGCCGCCGACGGCAACATTCCTTCGGAGATGGCGCTCAGCGACGAACAGGGCTTGGCCGAGGAACTCCGTTTGATGTACGTGGCCGCCACCCGGGCCAAACGAGAGCTTACGGTCAGCTTTCCCCTCCGGTATCACGTGCGGCGCTACAGCCGCGACGATCGCCACCACTTCGCTCAGATCAGCCGCTTCATCGATCCGATTCAGGAGCTCTTCCACGAGATCGATCTCAACCGTCAAGCTCAAGACGACACGGCCATCGATCTGTCGACCGTTGGTGTCGCCGACGAGGTCGACGCAATGCTTAACGCACTGTGGAGTTAACACTGTGGAGATAGCACGGTGGAGTTAGCATCGTAGGGTGGCTGTCCGCGTGGTCAAGATCGAGCCGACCCTCAACGTCCGAAGCACGGTGCGAGGAGCCAAGGACCCGGTGATGGTGGGCCCCACCGAGGTTTGGTGGTCCACCCGCACCCCTGATGGCGTTGGCACGCTGAACATGGATCGAACCGATGCGTCCAAGGTCCGAGCAGAAGCGTGGGGTCCGGGTTCCGATTGGTTGTTGGACCAAGCACCCCGACTTCTCGGATGTGACGACGACCTGGGCGGCTTCGCCCCGGATGGGGTGATCGGCCGGCTGTGGCGCACATCACCGTTCAAACTCGGTCGCACCGACCGACTCTGGGACGCCATGATCGGAGCGGTTTTCGGCCAGAAGGTCCAGGTAGCCAACGCGGTGAAGGCCCGACGTCAGCTGGCCCGTCGTTACGGTGAGCCGGCTCCAGGCCCACGAAAGGGCTGGGTGCTTCCGGCACCGGCGACTGTTGCCTCAATGGGCTACTACGACTTTCACCCTTTGGGGGTGGAACGCAAGCGGGCCGAGACCCTTATTCGGGTGGCTAGAGAAATGCCCAGGCTGGAGCCACTCTCGGTTCACAGCCCCGAGGCGGTCAGAAGCCGTTTGGAACACATCCGGGGCATAGGGCCGTGGACGTCGGCGATGGTGACAGCGGTGGTCATGGGAGATCCAGACGCTGTGCCGGTCGGCGACTATCACATCCCCAACACCATCTCCTGGCTGCTGGCCAAGGAGCCCCGAGGCACAGACGAGCGCATGCTGGAGCTTCTGGAACCGTACAAAGGTCATCGGTGGCGGGTAATTCGGCTGGCCAAGGGTAGCGGCGGGGCACCAAAGTACGGCCCCAAACTCTCACTCACTGGCGACGGCCTCCACATGGGCCGATGAAGATCGTGAGCGAGGCCGCCATGGAGCAAGTCGATGCCTGAGCTGCCGGAAGTTGAGACGGTCCGCCTGCAACTTGAACCGTCCCTCGTCGGACGCCGAGTTGAGGAAGCCTGGTCACATTCGTCGGCCAAGTTCACACCCGCCCGATACATCATCGGCCATACCTTCTCCACCCCTACCCGTCGAGGCAAATTTCTCATCTTTCCGGCTACCGGCGGAGATGACCGGGAGGTTGAGATGATTGTTCACCTCGGGATGACCGGTCAGCTGACCTGTTCCGATCAGTCTCCTGATTTAGACAGCAAGCACCTTCGGGCATGGTGGACATTAGACAATGAGCGCACTCTCTCCTTTATTGACATCCGCCGATTTGGTCGAATAAGAGTTGTTTGCAAAGGGGATTATGAATCGCTTCCAACTCTGGCGGCGATGGGACCAGAACCCTTCGACCCGCAGTTTGATGCCGAAACATTCTGGTCGCTCTTGCGACGTAGCCGTCGACCGATCAAGACCCAATTGCTGTCACAACGGCCAGTGGCGGGCGTTGGCAATATCTACGCCGATGAAGCCCTGTGGCTGGCTCGAATCAATCCGAAGACCCGCCGAATCGGCAAGGAGCGGGCTGAGCGACTGCTCAACGCCATTCGTGACGTACTCGACCAAGGCCTGGCCAATGGGGGCACAACCCTGCGTGATTACCGAGATGCCTCGGGTGGAATGGGCCTAAATCAGCACCAGCTCACAACCTATGGGCGTGGATCGGAACCATGTCAACGCTGTTCGGATACGCTGAGATCAGAGCAGATCGACGGACGCACTACCACATGGTGCCCTTCCTGCCAAAGAAAGTAAGGCGGATACAAGAGGGCAAGCACCAATGGGCGAGACCACCCCTCGATTGCTGTCCCTGAGGTCTAAAGAGGTTCGCAATTGCACCATCATTGCGTTTTCACAATCCGGCCTACAATGAGCGGCGAAGTTACGTACGAATCAGATCGAATCTACTCAAGAATTGAAGTTAATTCATCTGTGAGATTGGGCGACTATGAGCAGTTCAGAAACTAGATCCAAAGAAGCCAATCCCGATCTTCCACCGGAGCAGCACGATGTGTGGCGGTCACTTCTCGCCGTTGCCACCCGCGGTCTGGAACGAGTTGATCAGAACCTCCAGCGTCAGTCCAACATGACGCTGACCGACTACGAGATTCTCAGCGCCCTGGCGGCCACCGACGAATCACGACTACGGATGAGCGAACTAGCCGAGCGAGTGTATGTTTCCCGCAGCCGTCTCACCTATCGGGTCGACCGGCTGACTGAGGTTGGTTTTGTTGTTCGGGAGGAATGCGAAGATGATCGCCGGGGGCTGTGGGCCATCCTCACCGAAACCGGTCGCACTCAGGCTGAGAATGCCGCACGGGATCACCACGCGTTTGTCAAGACCCTCATCTTCGATCACATCGCCGCCGACGAGCTGTCGACGCTATCCACCACGCTCCACACGATCGTCCAAAAGCTCGACCTCGACTGACGTTATCCTGAGGCGGTGAGCAGTTCGCCGGTCTCGTTTTCGTTGATCGGTCCGGGTCGGGCCGGGCAGTCTTTGCTCGACGCCCTGGACGGCACGCACTGGGAGGTGCGGTCCGTTTTCGCTCGGGGCGACACCATCACCACAGCCGCCGAAAGCGTCGACGTGGTGATCGTCGCTGTGCCCGACGACGCGATCGCCTCAGTGGCGGCCGACGTTGAACCGCGTCCGAACACCGTGTTGTTACATCTCTCGGGGGCCAAGACGCTTGAGCCGTTGGCGCCTCACCGAAGGCGGGCTTCGGTCCATCCTTTGGTCTCGCTGCCCAACGCCCAGGTCGGCGCGGCTCGTTTGCGAGACAATGCAGCGTTCGCCGTGTACGGCGATCCAATCGCCCACCAGTTGGTGGAGGCGTTGGATGGCCGATCGTTCGAGGTCGACGAGGACCTCAGGAGTCTCTATCACGCCACAGCGGCCATCGCCTCCAACCACCTCGTAGCCCTCAGCGCCCAGGTGGCCAGGCTGGCCGACCGGCTGGATCTTCCCTTCGAGCTCTACGGCGATCTGATGACCGCCAGCCTTGCCAATGCCATCGAGCAAGGGCCGATTGCCGCCCTGACCGGCCCGGCCTCCCGGGGCGACCGGGCCACGGTTGCCGCTCACCAAGAGGCCCTCGACGCAGCGGGCCGGCGAGAAGTCGATCTCTACAACGTCTGGGCTCGCGAGGCCGAACGGCTTGGACGGTTCCGCGAACAAGTTACAGACAACAGCTAGGTTCAAACCACAATGACCCCTCAAATCGTGTCAACTATCGCCGAACTCCGACCGCTGCTTGACAGCCACAGAGCAGCTGGCCGCTCCATCGGCTTTGTACCCACCATGGGCTACCTCCATGACGGGCACGGCTCGCTGATGCTGGCCGCCGACGATGACAATGACATCGTCGTGGCCAGCATCTTTGTGAATCCGCTGCAGTTCGCCCCCGATGAAGATCTCGACTCCTACCCACGAGATCTCGAACGAGACAGCCTCTTGGCCGGCACCAATGGGGTCGACTATCTGTTTGTCCCCTCGGTCGACGAGATGTACCCACTCGGCCCGGTGCTTACGTCGGTGTCGGTAGCGGAGTTGTCGGCGTTGTGGGACGGCGCATCCCGACCCACGCACTTCACCGGAGTGGCCACCGTTGTGAGCAAGCTGTTCAACATCGTCGGGCCCTGTAGCGCCTACTTCGGGCAGAAGGACTTCCAGCAACTGGCCATCATTCGCCGAATGGTGGCCGACCTGTCAATCCCGGTAGACGTTGTCGGCTGTCCCATCATCCGAGAGAACGACGGGCTGGCCATGTCGAGTCGCAACGTCTACTTGTCGCCGGAGGATCGGGCCGCTGCCGTGGTGCTGCGACGGGCGCTCGACGCCGGCGAGAAGGCCATCGTCGCCGGAGTGTCCGAGCCCGGCGAAGTCGTCGGCATCATGACCGACGTGGTCACTGCCGAACCGCGGGCCCGCCTCGACTACGTGGCCGTCGTCGATCCCTTCACCCTTACCACGCCGGAGCGAATAGGGGCCGAGGCCCAGCTCCTGATCGCGGCCTACCTTGGGCAGACCCGGTTGATCGACAACACGTCGGTTCACACCAATAACCTGTAAGACCAAGCTGCCGAAAGGACAAGATGGGCTCAAAGCGAACCGTGCCAATGATCAGGGCGGCCAAGCGCCGCAACGGCAGCGATCCTCTGGTGATGGTGACCGCCTATGATGCCCCGTCGGCCCGGGTGGCAACGGAAGCCGACGTCGACATGATTCTGGTCGGCGATTCGGTAGCCATGGTTGTGCTCGGCCACGACGACACCCTTCAGGTCACAACCGACGACATCGCCTACCACGTGGCCGCAGTGTGTCGTTCGAGGCCATCGGCTCTTGTGGTTGGTGATATGCCGTGGATGAGCTTCCACCTCGATACCGTCGAGACGGTACGCAACGCGGCGAAGCTCATAAGAGCGGGCGCCCAGTGCGTGAAGATGGAAGGTGGCGCCAAGCGCATTCCTATGATCAACGCGATCCTCGACGCCGAGATCCCGGTGATGGCCCACATCGGCCTGACCCCGCAATCATCCAACGTGATGGGGGGCTTCAAGATCCAGGCTCGGAAGGCGGCAGCAGTGGAAGCCCTCATCGCCGATGCGGTGGCGCTGGAAGAGGCCGGATGTTTCGCACTGGTGGTGGAAGGTGTGCCCGACCTGGCCGGACGAATGGTTACCGAAGCCGTCTCGATTCCCACAATCGGAATCGGCGCAGGCGACGACACCGACGGCCAAGTACTCGTGTACCACGATCTAGTCGGCCTTGAGAATCGCTTCAAACCCCGATTCGTTCGCCGCTACGGCACCGCCTACGAAGACCAGGTGGCGGCGCTCACCAACTTCGCCGCCGACGTTCGATCGGGAGCGTTCCCGACCGAAGCCGAAAGTTACCAGGCGTCGGAAGAACTTACCGAAGCCCTCGGTTTATACGGGTCACAGCCGGAGGCTTCGTAACTCGTGCGACCGATAACACTTCGAGCCCCTGCCGTATTCGAGCGGGCGTTCCGTCAGATTCGTAGTGAGCTCGACGTGCCGCTTCGGTTTCCCGACGCCGTCGAAAACGAAGCGGCGGCAGCCACACCGGCCGACGTCCCCCGAGTCGACGCTCGAAATCTGCCACTCGTGGCGATCGATCCACCTGGGGCAACCGATCTTGATCAGGCGTTCGCCGCCGAACGGAACGGCGATGGCTACCGAGTGTTCTACGCCATCGCCGACGTCGGCGCCTTTCTCACCCCAGGAGGCCTGATCGACGCCGAGGCCCGCAAGCGGGGAACGACTCTGTACTGCCCCGACTTTCGCGCCCCATTACATCCCACGGTCATCAGCGAGGACCGGGCCAGCCTTTTGGCCGGAAGCGACAAGACCGCACTGCTTTGGACAATCGATCTTGATGCCGCCGGTCATCCCACGTCGTGGCACCTGGAGCGGGCGCTAGTGCAAACCAAGGAGGCCATCTCCTACCACGAGGCCCAGAAGCGTATCGACGCCATGCGGTCAACCGGCGGAGCAGAAAACGGCAGCGGTCGACACACTGGCGAACACACTGCCGCCGTTGACGATTGCCTGGCCCTACTGGCCGAGATCGGGCCTCTTCGCCAAGAGCGCGAAGCCGAACGGGGTGGCGTCAGTCTGCAACTTCCAGCACAGGAGATCGCCAGCAACAACGGCGGCTACAGCCTGGAGTTCGACCAGTCACTCCCGGTCGAGGGCTGGAACGCCCAGATTTCGCTCCTCACCGGCATGATTGCCGGCCAGGCCATGTTCGACGCCGGTGTCGGCATCCTGCGCACACTGCCACCGGCCCAAGAACACGATGTCAACGTGCTGCGCAACACCGCAGCCGCACTCGGGCTGAGCTGGCCGAGCGATCAGGGCTATGCCGACTTCGTGCGTGACCTCAGGCCGACATCAGCGGCCCACAACGCCTTTCTGGTGCAGTGCACCCGGTTGTTCAAAGGCGCCGGCTACTACGGCTTCAATGGCGACCGGCCCGAACACCCACAGCACGGGGCGATTGCGTCGATCTATGCCCACGTCACCGCTCCCCTACGACGCCTGGTCGACCGGTTCGGCAACGAGATCGTTCTGGCTCTTGCCGCCGGCGAGGAGCCGCCCGCTTGGGCGGTTGAGGCCTTGACCGAGCTGCCGTCGCTCATGGGCCAGTCGAGGCAGCGCGAATCGACGCTGGAACGAGCGCTGCTCGATATCGCCGAAGTGTTGACACTGGAGCATCACGTCGGCGCCACCTTCGACGCCATCGTGGTCAACATCATCGAGCGACATTCCAAGGCGACGGTGCAGATTCCCGACCCGGCGATCGTTACCCAGCTACCGTCCGACGGATTGAGCCTGGCCGACCACGTAAAACTCCGGCTCGCCGAAACCGACCGAGACAGCCGCCAAATCACGTTTGACGTGCTTTAGGCCCTCTAACCTCGGGGTTGATTGGCCACCACCAGGCTGAACTGCCTGCTTTCGATGTCGTTGATGGTAAGGCTGACATCAAAGATCTGCTGCGTGGTTGGATCGGTGAGGGCACAGATCATCATGCGGTCATCGGCCAACACCACCGTGGTGTCTCCACAGTCGATGGCCGTTGGGAGCAACGGCGAGGTCAACGTGTCGGCCAATGTGGCGTTGAGGGCGCTGACGGCCGCCTGTTCGAAACTCGGTAGAGCATCACCGGTGATGACGTTGGTAGTGGTGAGCTCCACCTGACCGCTGGCCATGATCGTGGCGTCGATGCTGATCTCCCGCTGGGTTTCGGTGGCGGCCGTGCAAGGAAACACATCGCCGGCATCGGCGCCGTTCATCTCCGGGCAACTGGCGGTGAGTGGACCAAGCCCAACCTCGTTGGCCACCGGCCCGGCAATCAGTTCCTCGGCAGCCTCGCGGGGGCTGAATACCTGACCCGTCTCATCGTCACCGGAAGACAAACATCCGGCGAGAGACAGCGAAAGAAGCACGCCAATGGCGACCATCACCCACCAGGATGACGGCGAACCAGCCACGGCTGAGGCCGCAGCCGAATTGCGTGAGAATCTAGCCCGTTCCATGCCAGCCACTAGGTTACCCCCGGAACTGTGACCGACCGGCGCATCTCACCCCCGATGCTGGTGAAGTCGCTCACTGCCCTGTCCGATTCTTGCTAGTAAAGGGCGCTGACCAGGGCTAAAACTGATGTTGTGAACACTTCAGAGGCCACAACCGGCAACAAGCCATCGCCCGAAACATCGGCCCCGCGGGCCAATGCCCGGCTCGATCACGAGGCGTGTTATCAGGCTGTTCGTCGTCGAGATCGACGTTTCGACGGGCGTTTCTACACCGGCGTCAAGACCACCGGGATCTTCTGTCGGCCATCCTGCCCGGCTCGCACTCCGCGCTCAGCGAATGTCGAGTTCTATGCTCACGCCGCCGGAGCACTCGATGCAGGTTTTCGGCCGTGCCGACGTTGTCGACCCGAGCTGGCTCCGGCTCATCCCGAGTGGAATCGTCGGGCCGATCTCGCCAACAAGGCCATGGCCCTTATCGAGCAGGGTGTGGTCGATCAGGAAGGCGTCGGGGGCCTGGCCTCACGCCTTGGAGTGAGTGAACGCCACCTTCGCCGAGAGCTGATGAACGAGGTGGGAACCGGCCCCTATCAACTGGCTCAGGTTCGACGGCTTTGGTTGGCCCGAACGTTGCTCGACCAAACAACGCTGTCTATCACCGATATCGCGTTCGCTTCGGGTTTCTCCAGCATTCGCCAGTTCAATGATGCATTCGCCAAGGCGTTCGCCACCACCCCATCAGAGATTCGGCGACGGCCGGCCAAACCGAAGGCCGGCACCAATGAGGACGGCGATGGGCAACGCAGCGTGACGCTGAACCTTGCCAGTCGAGGCCCGCTGCGCTGGGATCGTCTCGGGCCCTTTCTCACCGCCAGGGCGATTCCCGGCCTTGAATCGGGAGGCGAATCGGGTGACGGCCTGACGTTCCGCCGCAACGTTGAGGGAGGCTGGATCGAGCTTTCGGGTAGCGAATCTTCTCTGCAGGTGACATGTTCGCTCGAAGAACTCGGTGAGCTGTCGAGGTTGGTGCCGATCATCAGGATCGTGGCCGATCTGGATACCGACCTCGATGCCGTAGCCGGGCATCTCCACGCCGACAGGTTGCTGGCCGGCCGCGCCGTACCCCGCCTGCCGGGCACGTTTGACCGTTTCGAGTTGGCCATCCGGGCCGTGGTCGGCCAACAGGTGAGCGTGGCCGGAGCCCGCACCACCCTGGGCAAGTTGTTGGAGCTGGTCCACCCCGGCCCCCACAAGCGTTTCCCCACCCCTGGTGAACTTCTGGAGGCACCGCTGGATGAATTGGGCATGCCGTCAAGACGACGCGAGACCATCCGCCGCTTGGCCGAAGCCGTCGCCGACGAGCAAATCGATCTGTCACCTGAGGCCGAACCAGAAGCCACACGGTCCCAGCTACTGGCCATTCCCGGCATCGGACCATGGACCGCCGGCTACATCACGATGCGGGCCTTCAGCCACCCCGACGGTTGGCCCGCCAACGACCTGATCGTCTGCCGTCGAGCAGGGCTGTCGGGCAAAGATCTCGATGCCCACGCCGAACGCTGGCGACCGTGGCGAGCCTACGCAACCTTGGCCCTCTGGGCATCCGACGACTGAGACCAAGTAATCCCCACTCATCAAAGAACTCATAGCAAGAAGGACTCAAACAGTGACTCAATCAGTGTTGAATGCACGCATCTACAAGACACCGGCCGGCGATCTCTCGATCATCGCCGATCCAAAGGCCAAAGCCGTCGTCGCCGGGGGCTTCTGCCCTCCTCAAGACTTGATCGACCGGCTTCCCGGCCAACCGGAGTGGAAACTGGTCAAGAGCATGTCGTTAACCGACAAACCAATCGCCGCCTACCTCAAGGGGTCGGTTGCCGCTCTCGACGACATTCCCGTCTCGCAGCCGGGCACTGATCTTCAACACGAGGTGTGGTCGGGGCTGCGAGATGTGCCCGCCGGGTCGACGGTCACCTACACCGAGCTGGCCGCCACCACGGCCAAGCCACGGGCGATTAGAGCCGCCGGCACCGCTTGCGGCCGCAACCTGGTGGCCCCGATCGTGCCCTGCCACCGGGCGTTGCGAAGCGACGGCTCACTCGGCGGCTATTACTACGGCCTCGAGGTGAAGCGTTGGCTACTCGACCACGAGGCCACGAACGCCACCTGAGGCACACGATTTGGTGGTTGGGGCCCCAAGCCATAAACTGTATGCATCAATACAGTCTCCGGCGAAACAGTCGCTCAGAACACAAAATCGGCCGCTCCTAAATCATCAGCCAACGGCGCAACGGCACTCTCCGGCGACGGCTCACACGAGCTCGACGCTCCGCCGTGGCTGCGAGTCGAGAGCACGATCATGGCCGCCGCCCAAGCCTTACGAACGGCCTACGACTGCCACCTGGCGCAATTCGACCTGAATCTCAATACCGCCAGCACCCTGGCCTACGTCAATCAACACGGCCCGCTGACCCAGACCTCGATCGCCGATGGACTGGGTCATGGTCGCGCCGCCACGGGCACTTATATAGACCGGCTGGAAGCACGGGGGCTGGTTGAACGTCAAGCCGATCGAACCGATCGCCGAGTGTGGCAGATCGCCATCACCGATGCCGGGCAGACTCTCATGATCGACGTAGCCGACGTCGACAAACAGCTGAGGGTGCAGCTGCGGGACGGCATCGACCGCAGTGAGCGCCAGATGCTCGCCGACATACTGGTCCGTTTGAAGAGCAACCTCGAACAGGCCAACCAGATTTAGGAACATCCACCAACTCGAACCATCAACTCGGAAAATGACCCGGAGAAAAAAATGCGAGAAGCAGTAATCGTTGACGCCGTCCGTACCCCGGCCGGCAAACGCAACGGCATGTTCAAAGACTGGCACGCCGCCGACCTGGCGGCCCACGTGCTCAAGGCTCTCGAAGAGCGCAACGGCATCGATCCAGCCATCGTCGAAGACGTGATCATGGGCTGCGTGATGCAGGTGGGCGAGCAGTCACTCAACATCGGCCGCAACGCCGTGCTCGCCGCCGGCTGGCCCGAGTCGGTCCCGGCGACCACGGTCGATCGCCAGTGTGGTTCGAGTCAACAGGCGCTGCACTTCGCCGCTCAAGGCGTGATGGCTGGCGCCTACGACGTGGTCATCGCCGCCGGGGTTGAAGTCATGACCCGTACTCCTATGGGGGCCTCGGTGGTCAAGGGCCAGCTGGGTTGGCCTTTCCCGCAGCAGATGCAGGACCGCTACGAAGACACCGGTCTCCCGCCTCAGGGCATCGGAGCCGAGATGATCGCCGACGAGTACGGCATCACCCGGGAAGACCTCGACGCCTTTGGGGCCGAAAGCCAGCGTCGAGCTGCTCAGGCCACGGCCGAAGGTCGCTTCGAGAATGAAATCATCCCCGTGCCTGTCGAGATCGACGGCGAAACCGTGATGATGACCAAGGACGAAGGTATCCGGGAGGGCTCAACGCCGGAGACGCTCGCCAATCTCAAACCGGCGTTCAAGGAAGACGGCAAGATCACCGCCGGCAACTCGTCACAGATTTCCGACGGCGCTTCAGCGGTCCTGATCATGAGCGCGGAAAAGGCCGCCGAGCTTGGGCTCAAGCCCCGGGCCAAGTTCCACAGCTTCGCCGTGGTCGGCACTGATCCGGTCACCATGCTCAAGGGCCCGATCCCGGCCACCGAGAAGGTCATGGAGCGCTCTGGTCTCTCCCTCGACGACATCGACCTGTTCGAGGTCAACGAGGCGTTCGCCTCGGTGGTGCTGGCTTGGCAGAAGGAACACAACACCGATCTGAGCAAGACCAACGTCAACGGTGGGGCCATCGCCCTCGGCCACCCGCTTGGATGCTCCGGCACCAAGCTCATGACCACGCTGGTCAATGAGCTGGAGCGCACCGACGGCCGCTACGGTCTACAGACGATGTGCGAAGGCGGCGGCCTGGCCAACGCCACCATCATCGAACGTATTACAGAGAACTCTGAAGGAGAGGCTGCTTAATGCCCCGAGTAAATCTTGAAGGGAGCTCATCGGTTGTCACCGGTGGTGCGTCCGGCATCGGAGAGGCCTGTGCCCGCCAGCTGGCGGCCGCCGGCTCCCGAGTGGTTGTTGCCGACCTCAACGAGGACAAAGGCCAGGCCGTTGCCTCCGAGATCGGCGGGCTGTTTGTGAAGTGCGACGTGTCCGGCGTCGAGGATGCTCAGACGTCGGTGAACGCCGCTGCCGAGATGGGCCCTCTTCGAGCCCTGGTCAACTCGGCCGGTATCGGCTGGGCGGCGCGCACGATCGACCGCAACAACGTGCCGATGGAGCTCGACAAGTTCCAAATGGTCATCCGGGTCAACCTGATCGGCTCCTTCAACATGCTGAGCCAGGCCGCTTCGGTCATGGCGCAAACCGAACCGATGGACGAAGACGGCGCCCGAGGGGCCATCGTCAACATGGCATCGGCCGCCGCCTTTGACGGCCAGATCGGTCAGGCCGCTTACTCAGCGTCGAAGGGCGGGGTGGTTGGCATGACGTTGCCCATCGCCCGCGATCTTTCGGCCGTCGGTATCCGGGTCAACACTATTGCTCCCGGGCTGATCGACACACCGATCTACGGCGAAGGTGAGCAGTCCGAGCAGTTCAAGGCTCATCTCGGTCAGAGCGTATTGTTCCCCAAGCGGCTCGGCACCGGCGAAGAGCTGGCCTTCAGCGTGATGGAGTGCATCACCAACCCCTACCTGAATGGTGAGACGATCCGCCTCGATGGCGGCATCCGCATGCCTCCAAAGTAGGTTTCTGGGACCCGCTGCTCCACTGCAATTCTCAGTCGAGCAGCGGGTCTATCTGTTCCAGGGTCATGACGTCGACGTATTTGTCGACGGCGAAGCCGTTGCGCTCGTAGAAGCGGCGGGCTCCGTCATTGGTACGGGCCACCGACAGAATCAGGTACTCGGCGTTCCATCGACCGCGGCCGTCTTGAGCCGCGGCCGCCATCAGTTCAAGCCCGAGTCCGGACCCGCGACGATCCGGTGCCACCACCAGATCGAGGATGTAAACGCCGGGTCGGCCCCGCCAGGTGGAGTAATCGGGCAGATACACACACGCCCCAAGCGCGTCGCCGGTCTGTGGCCAGGCCAGCAACGCGGAGAACATCGGCGCCGAGCCAAACCCATCCCGCAGCAGCGTTTCCGGCGTACTTCGATGGGAACTCAATGCGCCAACGTGATCGGCCAGAACCCGGAGTAGGCGGTCGAGTTGTTCGACGTCTCCGGAGCCGGCCGGTCGGATGTCGATATCAGTCGACGGCGGCATGGACCACTCCTTCCACCGCCACGTTGACGTTAAGAGCCGATCCCGCCAAACGGGCCCGCTCCTGGGCCGAATAGGCCTCAAGGGACACGTCGAGATCGGTGTCCACGGCAATCGGTCGAATGACCAACCACGGACGGCCCGCCAACCACTCCTCATACTCATCCGACGGCGCTTCGTCGGCCATGTTCAGAATAACATCGCCAACAGCGCCAGTATGGCCTCGATCGAGCCCGATGGCGATTCGGAGCAACCCGGCCAGAATCGTCACCCGTCGTTGATCAGCAGAACCAAGCCGATTGAACTCCTGATGTCGTGGGGATGGGTGGCTCTTGCGATGGTACCGGGCGATCTGAGCCAACACCTCAAGCTCGCGATCGGTGAATCCTGTGAGGTGCTCGGAGTTCCGCACAATGTAGTAGGTGTGCTGATGGTGTGACGCGTGCGAGATGGACAGCCCGACGTTGTGAACGAGCGCGGCCATGTCGAGCAGTTCCCGATCGGCGATATCAAGCGAATGCAGATCAATGGTTTCGTCGAACAGCCGGACGGCCAGGCGGGCACACGTCTCGGCATGAGCGTGGTCGGGATCGAGTTGTTGGGACAGCCGAAGAGCGTTCGAACGACGCAGGTCGGCCAGGCGATGATCGCCAGGGCGATGGGCGGCGAGACGGTCGTAGAGCACACCCTCCCTCAACGCATAGGACGAAACCATCATCTGCTCGATTCCCATGGCTTCGAACACGCCTTCGAGTAGTAGCGCCCCGCCGACAATGATGTCGGCCCGTCGCTCATCCATTCCGGGCATGGCCAGTCGATCGTCCAACGTGGTGTCGATGAGCCGGTCGATGAGCTCGGACAGCTCGTGTTTTGAGAACTCGAGACCGTTTCCCGACAATTGATCGGCACCGTCGTCGGGCCGGTTGGCGGCAATCAAGGTGGCGACGGCGGTGATCGTTCCCGAGCTCCCCACAGCGATATCGAATCCCAGAGGGGCCAAATCATGGGCGGCCCCGGCCAACGTGCTGCGAACGTAGCGACGGCACTTCTTGACCATCTTTTTGGAGGCCGGAAGATCGTCGTCGTCAGCCGATCGGAAGAATCGATCGGTGAGCCGAATCGAACCGAGCTTCACGCTCCGAACGGCCTTTGGCGTTGCTCCTTCGCCAATCAGAATCTCGGTACTTCCCCCGCCGATGTCCACCAGCACAAGCCGTTGATCGAACACCGGTAGAGCCTGTAGCACACCAAGATGAATGAGGCGGGCCTCCTCAAAGCCGCTGATCACGTCAACCGTAAGGCCCGTCTCTTCCACAACCCGATCCAGGAACTCGTCACGGTTCCCGGCTTCGCGCACGGCGCTTGTCGCTACGGCGGTCACCTCGGCGTCGTAGCTGCCGGCAACCGTCATCATCCTCTTGAGCGACGCCACCCCTCGGTCCATCGCCTCGGCGGTGAGTTGTTTCATCTCACCGCTCCCCCGCCCCAGCCGGACCATGTCCTTCTCGGTGGTGATCACCTCGAATCCACCATCGGCGGTGCCCCGAGCCACGACCATATGGAAGGAGTTGGTCCCCATATCAATGGCGGCGAGGACCGGCGGCGTAGGCGAGTTGACGATCACCAATTACAGCGTAGGCCCAATCCTTGCGGAGAGCCTCGACCCTGGCCCACGATGTTCCGGTCACGGTATTCTGTCCACGGTGAGCTGGCTGGTGCGCTTTACCGACTCGAACAGGCCCGAAGCGGATATGTTCCACGACCACGCCGCGCTGGTTGCCTCGTTGTGGGATCTCGGATCAACCGGAATGTTTGAGGCTGAGCACGGCGTGTTGGTAGCCGGATTCGACGACCGGTTGGCGGCAGAGCGAGCGGCCGACCTCGGAAACCGTTCGGGCCTCGACGCCACCGTCGAAACGATGAAGGCCGAGTGGCACAACGATGAGACCACGTCGGTGGTCGTTGACACCACCTCGGGGCCGGTGACGTTTCCTGTGGTCGCCGGCCCGTCCTTCGGGCATGGCGCTCATCCCACCACTCAACTCGCGCTCGACCTGTCCAGCCGGATGCAGGCCACCGGGCGACAACTAGGGAACGTGCTCGACCTCGGAACCGGCAGCGGGGTTTTGGCCATCGCCGCCCACCACCTAGGAGCCGAATCGATCGTGGCCATCGACATCGACCAGTCGGCGGTCGATGTCGCCCGATCGAACCTCGATGCCAATCAGGTGCCATCGGTCTGCCGCTTGGCCACAGCGGCCGACCTGGCCGCCGAGAAGGTTACGTTCGACACCGTGTTGGCCAACGTGTTGGTGTCGGTTCATGAATCAGAGGCGACCAATGTCAACAGGCTGCTGGCCAACGGAGGCGCGGTGATCACCAGCGGATTCCTGACCAGCCAAGAGCAGCGGGTCTTGCAGAGTTATCAGCGTCACCGGCCCAACCTCCAACCGGCCGTCACGCACCGGATCGACGAATGGGTTGGCTACCTGTTGGCTGAAGACTAGCCGTCTTCGCTGCCTGGATCAGCAGAGGCCAGAGGCTGATCAGGCTCGCAGGCCTGACGGTCGTCGTCGGTATCGAGGTCATAGACGTCGTCACCGAACACTGCGACCGGTTCGGTTTGGAAGGCCGGACCGTCTCCGTCGCCTTCGCAGTCCACATCAGCCGCAACGGGCACACACCCGCCATAGTTTGAATGACAAATCTGAACACCCGTTGTCTCAACTCGCAGCGCCGATTGGGGAGCGGTCGTCTCGGTTGTCGATCCGGAGTCAAACGACTCGGGTTGCTCTTCGGCAACCGATGACTCTTGGCCGACGGTTGTGGTGATCGTAGAACTCTCGGCCAGCGCTGCTGCCGACACTCCGGTGGAAGAGTCGGTGTCGCGACCCCCGGCGATCAGTCCGATAATCACCAGAAGAACAATGGCTAGCACGCTGACCGCTGCCAGGATCGGCAGGCGATAGTGACGAAGCAATTCGACAATCGGCGTATCGCCGGCCTGGGCCAGCACGGCCGACCGAATGTTCATCGGCTCCGGAAAATCTGGTTCTGCCGCGGCCGGTGGGCGATGGAGACGAGCACCTTGAATCTCGGGCGCAGGCATCTTGTGTATCCCGTTATCCCGGATGTCAACGGGGCTATCGGAATTGCGAGATCCGAAACCGTCATCGATTGGATCATCGGGAAAGACTTCGGTGCCGTCGGCGGTGCGGGCCATGAACTGCGTTGCCGACGAGTCTGGGTCGACCTCTCGCCGGCTGGAGGGACGTTTGGCTTCGACAAACTCGAAGTTTTCGAGCCAGTCGTCATCGTCCTTTTTGGGATTGGCCCGAGGTTGACGACGAAACTCAAACGGGTCCGATGTCGGGTGCTCATCACCAAGTTGCAGCCGAACACTCGGCTTTGCTGTCGGCGTGGAGACTCGGTCGTCAACCCAGGACCCAACCAGCTCCTCGTCGAGCGTCAACCATTCCGAGTTGGCGGGTTCCGACTCCTGTGCCTCGGGGAGGTCATGATCGGGCTCGGGCTCCGGTGCGTGTACCGGCTCGGTGGGCTGGACCAGCTGAGAACCGTTAACCGGGCGAGGGCCACCAACGAAGTCCGGTCCGCCGATCGGTCGGTGGCCGTTGGCGTCGAGCTGGTCGAGGTTGATGGCGGTTTCCTCGTCTTGGAGCTTAACATCTCGGGGCTCAAGGTCTCGAAGGTCAAGCTCCTGTCGACCCAGATCCTCCGAGGCGCCGAAGGAGTCAATCCAGTCGTCTACCGACTGCCCTTGCTGCGACGGAGGTTCGTCGCCGTCGATGGCTTCGGCAACGGCCTGACCGGCAAGTACCCCGACCAGCCCATGGTCCGTCGTCACTCCAAGAGCCTCACGTTGATCCTCCTTGACCTCAAGTTCCACCTTATGACGGCGGGTCGCTTGGGCCTGAATCTGTAACCACCGCCGGAAGACGTTGCTGCCGAGGCGGCGACTGACCGAAAACTCAAGTTCGCCGTGGGTTGGCCAACGGATTGGCAATAGCACCGTGCCACCCATGTCGGTTCCCACTGGGCGGCCGACATTGAGGTCCTTCCAGCGGGCCGCGATGGCAAACGAAATCGATGCCCGACAAAAGATAAGCCCGCCATCGGTTGCCACGAGCTGGAACTCATCTTCGCCGACGTCACGGCCCCGTCGAATCGCTTCGGCTTCGAGGGCATCGTCGATCCCGTGCAGGCGCGCTTCACCGCAATCGAAATACGAGCCCGGTTTCAACGGGTCAAGGAACGCTCGCAGCTCCACAGAGGGCTGTCGACGTTCAAACGCCATACGCGTGTCAAGGCTCACTGCATTACAACATACCTGAGATTTTTTCGGAGTGCATTTTATAGATATTGCTTACACAAGCATGTCCATATATCTGGCAATTTCTTTAGACTTATTTAGGTTGATTAGCCCGTTGACACTTGTCCAAGTTCGAATCCGATTCGACATGCTGCTATCGTCCACCGCATGGCAGCCAGATCGCAGCTCTCCAACCGACCGCGTCGGCTGGGGTTCGCCCGCGCCATCGTTGCGATCACCTTCTCGCTGAGCGCAGTTCTGGTTGGCAGTGGAGCCGCGCCAGCCGCAGGCCAACAGGTCAAAGCAAGTGCCTGCCCGGAAATGACCGACTCAATTCGCCGCATATACCTTGCATACTTTGACCGAGAGCCAGATCCCTATGAGGCGTTCTCATGGACAAGCAGATACATGAATGGCGAGGTCAGCTTGCCCCAAATCGCCGGAAGCCTGGCTCGTAGCGGCGAGTTCAACCGGCTGTGGGGATCGCGCACATCAGCGGAGTTTGTGGAGCTGGTGCATCTGCGAACCGGGCGTGATGTCCCCGACAGCGATGAAATCGAGCGCTGGGCGAAGATCCTCAACACCGGCTACAGCCGGGGTGAGATGACGGTGGCTCTCACCGAGACCGAGCACTACGTTTCTCTTACCGACACGGCTCGACCGTTGTCCGGCTACCTTCGCTGGTATCCGCCCGGCACCCATTGGTACTGCGGCTCGGGCCCACGCTCGGCCGTGAGTGTCAAGCCACTGCAAGGGGCCGTTGTATTCGTCGATCGGTTAGTCGAAAACGGCGAACCGGAACAAGCAGCATTCCAGATCATCACGATCGAGAACGGAATGGGTAACGCCACGCTGGCGTCGGGAGTCCTCCCGGCCAGGGCCTCGGACTTCATGTGGTCGGGAGTTCTCAGCGGCGACGGTTTCTACGGATCGGCACTGCAAATCTCAGCGACCGAGTCAACTCGATGGGTGGTGGTGTTCTACCCCCAAAGCATCGGGAACAGCCGCCTGGGGTGGCAGATCGCTCCTGATTAGCGTCAGTCGATAGCGGCGCTCAGCACCACCACGTCGGCGAGGGAAGCCTGACCATCCCGGACACTCTCGTTGATGACCAGCATGTCAAAGTCGTCGTAGCCCGACGGGCCCGACAACACGATGATCTCCCCCGGCGTCGCCCACTCAAACGAGCCAAGCGGAACGGCGGCACCATCAGCGGTGCGCTGCAACCAGACCGAGTAATAGTGCCCGTCTCGGGACGGATTCAGTCCACCAAACTCAAACTCGAATCTTGTGCCATTGTCCGTCGGTGCGAGGTGCACAACCGCTGTGGCGTCGGGGTCGACGACCGTTGGCTGCAGCTGATACGTCCGAGCCAAATCAGCGTCTCCGCCGAGCAGTCCAAACAAGTTGGTCACAACAGCCAATGCGATGAAGATCAACGCTCCACCAACGATGATCGACCCGTATGGTGGCCGTGCTTCCTCGTCAGGTTTCGGTTCCGGTATCGGGCGATGTTCACCGGTGGCTTCCGGCACCCGGTCAGGTTCTGGACTGCCGGAGCCGAGCGGACGAACCAAAGGAGAAGCCGACGGTGTGCTCTTGTCGGATTCAACCGACACCGACGCCTGCTCATCCACCGGATCCGGCGCAGGCGGAACAAGGGCAGGTGCAGGTTCAGCCGACTCCTTCACCACAGCAAGGAAACGTGATCGAGCCTCGGCATCAGGGGAGATCCACGCCGTTGGACTTCCCAGTTGGTCCCGGATGCGCTTGACTGCGGTTCGCTCGCCGCCGTCAAGGTCCGAACCATCGGCCACACCGGCCAGATACCACGTGATGGCAGATGCTTGTTCCTCACTCAGGTTTGAGTCGGCTTCGGGGCGAATCACGTGATCGAGCAGCTCGACGAGGCGCCGAGAACCGGAATAGGAGTGGGATTTGACGGCACCGACCGTGCTGTCGAGCGCTCCGGCGATCTCGGGATGGATCAAGCCCTGACGGTGAGTCATCTGAAGTACGTCGTATTCGGCCGGTGCGAGCTGATCGACTGCAAGCCGCACTTCCCATGCTTCCCAAGACTTGTCGACCGGCACCTCCTCATGCCGATGCGATGGTTCCGGATAGCCACCCGCTTCGAGCGCCAGCTGAAGAGAAATGGCCACCTGCTCGGAAGCGGTTCGGCGGGCCAGCGCAAACATCCATGGTCCCCTCGGCTCACCGGGGTCGAACGAGTCAAGCGACTCCCAAGCTGTCACAAACGTCTCGTGAAGGGCCTCGTCGACAGCGCGGCGATCAGTGGCGACGGAGGCTATCACGGCGATGACCGGCCCGTGGTACTGGTCAAACATCCGGGCCGCTTGTTCGACGACCTCGTCAACACCTTCTACATCTTTTATCTCGCCAACATCGTCAACATCGATCGTACCGGTTTCGCCGCTTGGCTCAGGAAGCACGCTTTCGTCGAAGTTGACCACCTCGATGTCGTCAGCGGCTTCTTCAGCGTCCGTTTCGGTGCCGGCGCCAGCGGCGATCGAATCCTCGACCTGACGGGCCGCAGGGGCTGTCTGATTGTTTGCCCATTCGATCACGATCGGTGACGGTGCCGCACACTCGGAGTCGGTGGATCGGATGGACGGAATGATGTCTCCACGCGTGTCGAGAAACACCAATGGAGGGAGGTCAGAATCGATCTCCGGCTCCTGGGGAGGCGGGAGCAAAGGCCCTCGCTCGGCCAGACCCACCGTGTCACCGGCTTCAACTGGCGGCACCGGCACCGTCGTCGGGTCGATCACCTCGGTGACTGTTCCGTTCGGGCTCAGCGCTGTTACGTCGTGACCGTTGTGTACTTCCCAGTTGTTGCCAACCAGGGCCTTGCCGGAAGGGTTGTAGGGATTCGACCGGCTACGAAACCGCTTGGCCAAGCCGGCCAAGAACGGGGACTGGTCTCGCAAGTCAATCTCGCCGTCGTTTTCGAGCTCGGCCTCATCGGACTCAGCAGCGGTCACGGCTTCCACCGGCTCGTCGGGCCGGAATTGCACGTTGGGTGGCAGGTCCGCCTCTTCGTCGGATGTTTCGGGTTCTGCCGACGGTGCGAAGTCGATGGCCCATCCGTGTCGTTCGGCTTCTTCCCGCGATCCCGTGCCCGAGCCACTCGGCGGCTGGTCGTCGGACATCGACATGGCCAACATGAGAAAGGCCTCTTGATCCGAAAGACCCGTAGATCCGTCTTGGGACAACGGAGGAACGGGTTCCCACGTCTCATCGGGATCAGGAACAGGCGACGACTGCTGATCGTTCATTTTGAGTTTCCTTGCGGCGGCGGAGTGAACCCTCAGACACCTGAGGTCGCCAGACAACCGTCGAACAGTCGCCTCACTCCCCCCGGCGGATGGGGAAACACAGTTTCAAAATCACACGACTTGGCGTGCCCACCTGCTGTTCAGACGAGCCGCGATCGTCGTGATCAACGCTCACCATAGCGCATCCCTTTGACGCTGTCTTGCCAACTGTCAGCATGGTGCAACAATGCTCATCACCGACTATGGGGAGGAGTGCCTAACAGCGTTGAGGCCCTGAACCACGGCGGTTTCGCCAATTCACCGAGATCACGCCGGCGAGCGCCCCGCTGACGGAGGAGGTGCCGGCCCCGGCCCCCAGGCCACGATGTCGCCTGGGGCCACTAACACAGCGGGAATCGAGCGATCCACGAAGTGAATCCACACTCCAGCCCCTCCCGGTGCCGAGCCAACCAGGGCGAATGCGGTGGAGTCCGGAGACCATCTCGTCATGCTCTGTGCGTACTGGGCGAAAAATGGAAGATAGTTAACCAGTTCTTTGTCGCTCAAACGCAGTGACGGGGCGGTGGCATTCCCCGCGACCGGGCCGTCGAGCGACCAGAATTGCCACCGACCAAGCCTGCGGGCCGGCGGGCCATCAAACTCGAGCCATGCCAGTTTCGAACTGTCGGGGCTCCACTCCCAAGCCACTACGCGGTTCTCGGTTATCGTCTCCACCTCTCCGGTTTCCAGATCGATCACCAGCAGAGGATGCCCGGACTGAACCGGCCGTGTTTGGACGAACGACGCTTCCAACGGCCCGTCGCGCCCGATGTCGCCGGCGATCTGAAGAGCTGCTCGTGATCGGTCGGGGCTCACCACAAACCGAACCGGCCCATTGATCTCAAGGAGACGATCACTGTTGCGCTCTGAAATCGAGAAGATGCTCAGCCAGCCGTCGAGGATCAGCAGCAGACGGTCGTCGTCCAGCCACGCAGGGGCACTGAATCCTCCAGCCGGGGCCAACAGTTCGCCCTCAACGGGACTTTCACCCGGAGGTGACGGGGTGGCCCCTTCTCCCGCGACGTCCAGCGGCCTGGACCCTTCCGGGTCGTAGAGACGCATCTCCTGGTCGGCGACGTGGCCGGCAATCAGGGCGGCCTCCGGTGCCCACGACACGAAGAACGGACTGCCGTCGGCCATCCAGGCTGCACCACCGCCGATACTGAGCACACCGGCTTCAACGGTCTGACTCCGGCTGGAGTTTCGCAGATACAGGAGTTGTTCGTCGTCGTGTCGCCACTGGAAGTAGAAGATGGGTTGACCAGGCACTGGTATCCGCACCGGATCGCCGTCGACCACACCTTCCTCGTCGAAGAATTGGATTCTCGCTTCCTGGGTTTGAGGAGAAATCGAGCTCCATACGAGCTGCTGGCCGTCGCGGGACCAGGTTGGCTGCCCGGCGATTGTTGTTTCACCGTCGTCGAGTTCGATGTAGGCGAGGCCGTCAGGGCGGGCAACAGCCACCGTTCGGCCCAGGCCGATGGCGAGCTTTCCGTCGAGATCGGCGAGAGCGGCCGCTGCGTCGTCGGGCAGCGCGTCGGGCCTGTCGAAAGGCTCGGGCGGATCGTCTTCGGCCGGTGCCGGGGAGGTAGTGCTCGGCTCGGAAGTCGCCGATGTTTGCGGCGTTGGTTCGGCGTCCTCGGTTGGGGCTGATGCGCTGCATGCTCCGGCGATGACGGCCACGACGATGACCTGCACAACCATCGTCATCACCGGAAGTCGGAACCGCATGTCTCCGAGCGTAATCAACAGCCAACGTTTTCGTTAATCGCCCACGTCGACATCGCCACCTGTAAGGCACTTAAATGGGGGACCATGATCGACGCACCCGAAGGCATCAACGTCGAACCGGTTTCGGCTTGGATGGAACAGAACGTCGCGGGAGCAGTAGGACCGTTCCGGTTCGAGATGATCACCGGTGGACACTCGAATTTGACGTTCAGAGTTGACAGCGGTGATGGTAGGGCGTTTGTGCTTCGTCGCCCGCCGTTGTCGGCGGTGTTGGCTACCGCGCATGACATGGCCCGGGAGCACAGGGTTATCAGTGCGGTGGCCAAGACTGCGGTGCCCGTGCCTCGAGCGTTGGGACTCTGCCTCGACGAAACCGTGAACGGTGCCCCTTTCTACGTGATGAACTACGTGGACGGCGTGGTGCTGCACGGCGAGGAAGAGGTGGCGGAGTCGCTGCCCGGCCATGATGTTCGGGCCGCGGTGAGCCGATCGGCAGCGGAAGCACTGGCTGATCTGCATGTGGCCGACCACGTCGCAATCGGACTCGGGGATTTGGGGCGGACCGAAGGCTACGTGGATCGCCAGTTGCGACGCTGGCAGGGGCAGTGGGAGAAGACGAAGACACGCGAGCTGGCGGCGATGGAGGAAGCCTACGATCTTCTGGTCAAGGCCAAACCCGACCAGCGTTATACCAGCGTGGTTCATGGTGACTACCGGCTGGGCAACATGCTGATCGATCCTGGCACCGGAGCCGTGCTGGCCGTGCTCGATTGGGAGCTGTGCACCCTCGGTGACCCGCTGGCCGACTTCGGGTATCTCCTCAACAATTGGCTCGAACCTGGTGAACCCAACTATCGGGGAGCCACCGATTTCCCGACGCAAGCCGGCGGCTTCCTCTCTAAAGACGAGGTCACCAACATCTACTGCGAGCGCACCGGCTTCGACGCCGACCACCTCGCCGAACATCGCAACTACTACCAGTCGTTTCAGATGTGGCGCCTCGCCGCCATCGTGGAAGGTGTGTACTCCAGGTACTTGAAGGGCGCGATGGGTGAGGTGACCGAGGACATCCACGAGTACGCCGAGCAAGTGACCAACCTGGCGCACTCGGCCTTGGACCTTCTCAAGGACTGACGGGCTAACCGCCTCGGGCGCGCCGACCATCGCCTAGCTCGCCTCCTTCCATTTATTGTGCGGATCGCAGAGGATCTGCCCGTTGCCGAGTTTGGTTGGTCCGCCCTTTGAGTGGGGTTGGACGTGATCAGCCTGCAGCCAGGCAAACGGTGCATCGCATCCCGGGATCTGACATCGTCCTCGTGCTCTGACAAGCAACGTCTGTTTCATCCATGTGGGGAATCCCCTGGATTTGGCAGCCACATCGATTGGTTGAGAGTGTTCTTCGAACACGATCCGCCGCAGCATCCCTGCCGCCATCGCTACCGCGGCTTGTTTCGGGTGGATCGGTGTGCCATCGATCAGCTCACAGCGCCGATCGATGTCGTCAAACGACGGTTCGACGTGCTCCGTCGTTTGGCCAGCCAACTGCTCAGCAAGGTTCTCCGCAAGCGCTGCACCCAATACAACATGAATCAACGGGGTGATCTGCGAGTTCCCACCCTTGGATGAGCCACGAGTCATCAGATTCAATAACGCTGTGCCTTGGCGGCTTCCCTGGGAGCGTTTCACCCCAGCTTCGTGATCTTGACGAAACAGGCGTTGTGTTTCCTGCTCCAACAGGGTGCGGAACGCTTGGCCGGTCAACGCATCAAACCGGAATTTCCCAGAGACCGACCCGTCAGAATGCTTCTTGTACGAAAGCCCCGACTTTGCCGCTTGCTCGACCGGTTCATCACCATCAGGATCAGCGGCGTTGAGCCAATACGCGCACACATTCACGAAGTCTCGGAAGTCCAATTCCCTGGCGGCATCGACCAGCATCTCCTGCGACTCAATCAACTGGTGATGCACCTTTGGTTTGTCGATACTCCGCAACTCAGTGATGTGCCGATGGGTCAACACCCCATCAGCGAAGGCCACGGAGAACACCGGAAAATCCAAGAGCCACCGTCCAACACGATCCAGCTTGCGAATATCCCGGGCATCGGACCTAGAGGCATCGACAATGAAATCAACAGCGTGACGAAACCCGAGCGCCTTAAACGCTTCAGGTCCCTCCAATGCTTCGGACGCAGCAGCAACAACGGCACAACGAGCGGCATCCAACTGCGCCGCCACCTGTTCCAAGGCAACAGAGCGTTCAGCTAGCTCAACCGCGCTGAGGCACGACAAGGGCACCTCACGCACATCGCGCAACGCTTCATTCAACCGCACAAGGTCTCCGCCTCGATCACCGCCGATCATAGATTCCAGAGTAGAACATATGTTCGATTTAGTCAAGAGTGGATCTGGTCGACGACTACCGGGATGGAAGACCAACCGGAACAATCTCAACGTTTACAATCCGAGCGATGAGCGAACTAGCCGCCGCGTTCGAAGACTACTGTCAAGCCGTTGAGGCCCTCGGGGTCCGGGCCCACCACCGATTAGCGGGCCCGGCCTCACCGGCTGAAATCGATCGCCTCGCCGAACGTCTCAACACCGAGCTACCCCCGCGACTACGTGAATGGTTCGAAATCGCTAACGGCATGGATTGGTCAACCCCACACGAGTGGGGACGAGAACTCATCCCCTTCCATGTGATCCGGTCAATACAAGAGACCATCGACGCCATCGACGAGTGGGAACAGGGAGTCCTCTCAGTTTGGGTCAAAAGCCTCAAAAGCGGAGGTCGTGGCAGCTGGTTGCCATCCACGTTCGCCCCGATTCTTGCTGATCATGAACGAGGTTGGGAGTCCGGCCTCTTCGTCGACTGTGCCGACCAACCAGGACGAGTTGTCACCTTCGCCCTCGAATCATTCAGCACCGATACTGGCTACTGGCACGACAGCCTGCTCTCAATGGTCACCGGGGCGCTACGCAACGTCAACGCCGGCTACTACTCGTCCCTCGGTAGATCCGTATGCGTAAACGACGACTTCTTCGAGCCGCCAACACTAGAGAATTCCCGGATGCGAATATTGGCCTGGTACGGCTTTGACGCGAACGGCCCCACACCACCACGAATGGGCGACGGACCACCAGACGGCTGGGACTACAGATAACGGGCGCAGCCGACTCACACATCCGCCGCAGGCGCTTGACCGTAACGCTTGATAACCAACACAAAGCTGGGTAGCGTGATCGATGGCGCATTCGCCAAACCTGTGACACGGGAGAGTGATCGAGGCTTCGGCCCGATCCGCCGAAGGAGCAACCGCCCCGGAAACTCTCAGGCCCACGTACCGCCAACAGGAGACATAACTCTGGAGAGAGCCGGCATCCACCGGCCACCGAAGGGGAAAGCGACCTCCAAGCGGGGAAGCGAATCTCTCAGGTACCAGTGACAGAGGGGGCACCCAGCTGTATTTGGCGATGCCGTAAGAGGCGGCCAAGACCAGAAGAGAGAGGTGCCATGTCAAGCGATACCAGCTCACCGGCCGACAACGGCGACAACAACGAGGCCGGAGCCGAACTCCGAACCACTCCGCTACACGGCCTGCACGCCGAGCTCGGTGCGAGGCTCGTGCCTTTCGCCGGTTGGGAAATGCCGATCCAATACGAAGGTGTGATCGCCGAGCACACGTGGTGTCGCACCAACTGCGGCCTGTTCGACGTCTCGCATATGGCAGTGATTGAGATGCGGGGTGACAACCCGGCTGCGTCTCTAGAGCGGATCACCCCCGCCGGCCTCACCACCCTCGGCGAGACACGACAGCGTTACGGCCTGCTGATCAACGAATCAGGCGGCGTGGTCGACGATTTCATGGTCACCAATTGGGGCACCCATCTCACGATGGTGGCCAACGCCTCCCGCCGCGATGAGGACCTGGCCTTCATGAAAGAGCACCTCACCGATGTCGAGTTCACCGAACGAACCGATGTGGCCCTCATCGCCATCCAAGGGCCGGCCACCGCCCAGGTTGTCGCCGACCTCGCCGGACCCGAAGCCATCGACGGCATGGTCTTCCTCGACAACCGCAAAATCTCGCTCGACGGCATCGCCGTATCCGCCTCCCGATCCGGTTACACCGGCGAAGACGGATTCGAACTCACCGTCGCCGCCGACGAGGCCGACGCCTTGGCTCGCCGCCTCCTGGCCCACGAGTTGGTGCAGCCGATCGGTCTGGCGGCCCGCGACACTCTGCGACTTGAGGCCGGCCTGTGCCTCTACGGCAACGACCTCGACGAAGACACCTCCCCGGTCGAAGCCGACCTGGTTTGGTCAATGCCTAAACGCCGCAGGGAAGCAGGCGACTTCCTAGGCGCCGCTCGCATTCAGGCCGAGCTGGCCGGCGGCCCGTCACGGGTCAGGGTCGGCCTACAGCCCGACGGCAAACGCCCGGTCCGCCACGGCACGGTTCTATCCGACGAAGCGGGCAACCAGGTCGGCGTGGTTTCCAGCGGAGGGTTCGGCCCGACGGTCGACCGGCCCGTCGCCATGGGGTATGTACCGCCGGCGCTGGCTGAAGTCGGCACCCCGCTGTCGGCCGACGTACGAGGCAAAGCGGTTGCTTGCACCGTGGCTGAACTCCCGTTCGCCCCGCACCGATTCCATCGGGGCTGACCAACCCAGGTTTAAGACGGGAACAACGAGGACATAGAGATCAAAGAGGACACAGAGGAACACCAATGGCAGACACCCACACCCATCAGTTCACCCACCGCCACATCGGGCTCAACCCCTCCGAACAGGCCAAGATGCTGGAAGCGCTCGGCTATCCCAGTGCCAGCGATCTTCTTACCACCGCCGTTCCCGACTCGATTCAGCTCGACAAACCGCTCGACGTGGCCGGTCCCCTCACCGAACACCAGGCGCTCGGCGCGATCCGGGCGATCGCCAATAAGAACAAGGTGCTCACCTCGCTGATCGGAACCGGCTGGAACGATTGCATCACCCCGCCGGTCATTCGTCGCAACATGATCGAGAACCCGGCCTGGTACACGTCCTACACCCCGTACCAGCCCGAGATCAGCCAGGGTCGTCTCGAGATGTTGCTCACGTTCCAGACGATGGTGGCCGACCTCACCGGCTGCGAGATCGCCAACGCATCCCTGCTCGACGAAGCGACCGCCGCCGCCGAGGCCATGACCATGCTGCGCCGCATCGGGCGGTCCAAGAACACGGGTATCTACGTCGACGAGAACTGCCACCCGCAGACAATCGTCGTGGTCAAGACCAGGGCCAAACCCCTCGGCATCGACGTCATCGTCGGGCCTGCGTCCGAGGCTGGCGGGGCCGGAATGGGAGATCGAATCTTCGGCGCCCTCCTCGCCTACCCAGGCTCGACCGGCGAGATCGTCGACATCAAACCCATCATCGATGCCGTACACGAAGCCGGCGCCTTGGTTGCGGTGACCGCCGACCTTCTGGCCTGCACGGTGCTGACCCCGCCGGGAGAGATGGGCGCCGACATTGTGGTGGGATCGGCCCAGCGGTTCGGTGTGCCGATGGGCTTCGGCGGACCTAACGCCGGCTACATGGCCTGCGCCGACAAACACGTTCGTACCATGCCCGGCCGTTTGGTCGGGGTGTCAGTCGATGCCGACGGTCGTCCAGCCTACCGACTAACGCTGCAGACCCGGGAACAGCACATCCGCCGGGAAAAGGCCACGTCCAACATCTGCACTGCTCAGGCTCTGCTGGCCAACGTGGCCGCAGCCTACGGGGCGTGGCACGGCCCCGAAGGGCTCACAGAGGTCGCGAATGAGGTTCATCGCCTGGCCGCCCGTTTCGCCGCCGGCGCTCAGGCTCTGGGTCTGTCAACGTCCGACTCGTTCTTCGACACGGTCCGCGTCTCAGCTCCCGGACAGGCTGATGCCATCATGACCGCAGCCGTCGAGGCCGGCATCAACCTCCGTCCGATCGACGGCGACAGCGTGGCCGCCAACTT
Organism: Acidimicrobiales bacterium; assembly: GCA_965216355.1. Taxonomy (GTDB): domain Bacteria; phylum Actinomycetota; class Acidimicrobiia; order Acidimicrobiales; family SZUA-35; genus JAHELU01. The sequence continues at coordinate 2,050,619 of CBDCFR010000013.1, read as the reverse complement.
CGATGAGACGTCCACTGACGCCCTCGTCGACACCTTGATCGGCGTCATTGCCGGAGTTGTCGGTGGCGACGCCGCGGCGGCCACCAACGCCGGAACGACGGCAGCGCTCCCGTCGAACCTGGCCCGCACCAGCGAGTTCATGACCCACCCGAACTTCTCGATGTACCGCACCGAGACCGAGATGATGCGGTGGCTGCGTCGCCTCAGCGACCGCGACCTCGCCCTCGATCGCACCATGATCCCGCTCGGCAGCTGCACGATGAAACTCAATGCCGCCGCCGAGATGGAACCGATCACGTGGCCGGAGTTCGCCGGTATTCACCCCTACGCTCCCGCCGATCAAACGGTGGGCTACCGGGAGATGATCGCCGATCTTGAACAGGCGTTGTGTGAGGTGACCGGCTACGACCGGGTGTCGCTGCAACCAAACGCCGGAAGCCAGGGCGAGTTCGCCGGCCTTTTGGCGATCAAGGCCTGGCACGATGCAAACGGTGATCACGATCGCGATATCTGCCTGATCCCCGCTTCGGCCCACGGCACCAATGCGGCGTCGGCGGTACTGGCCGGGATGCGGGTTGTAGTTGTCGCCACCACCGACGACGGCAACGTCGACCTCCAGGATCTGGAGTCCAAGATCGGCGAGCACGGCGACAAGCTGGCCGCTCTGATGATTACCTACCCGTCAACTCACGGCGTATACGAACACACCGTCGGTGAAGTGTGCGCCATGGTCCACGATGCCGGCGGTCAGGTCTACACCGACGGCGCCAATCTCAACGCTCTCCTCGGGGTGGCAAAGCCGGGCAAGTTCGGTTCCGACGTCAGCCACCTCAACCTGCACAAGACGTTCTGCATCCCCCACGGTGGCGGCGGCCCGGGAGTCGGCCCAGTGGGCGTTCGGGAACACCTCGCCCCCTATTTGCCGAGCCATCCCGTGGTCCCGATCGAGAACACCGGCACCGTGGGCGCGGTCTCGTCGGCGCCTTGGGGCTCGGCCGGTATTCTTCCGATCTCGTGGATGTACCTCCAAATGATGGGCCCGGCCGGGCTGCGGGAGGCCACCGAGGCCGCGGTCTTGTCGGCCAACTACATCGCCCACCGCCTCAACGAGCACTACCCCGTGCTGTACACCGGTGAGAACGGACTGGTCGCCCACGAGTGCATCATCGATCTCCGGGGCATCTCCCACGACACAGGTGTGAGCAATGACGACGTGGCCAAGCGCCTGGCCGACTACGGCTTCCACGCTCCGACTATGTCGTTCCCTGTGGCCGGCACGCTTATGATCGAGCCGACCGAATCCGAGAGCCTGGCCGAACTCGATCGCTTCTGCGACGCGATGATCGCCATCAAGGGTGAGATCGACGATGTGGCCGCCGGGAAGATGGAGGCCGACTCCAGCATCCTCCGCAACGCTCCCCACACGGTCGAAGAGCTGATGGCCGATGAGTGGAACCGCCCCTACAGCCGCAAGCGAGCAGCGTTCCCGCTGCCGGGCATGACCATGGACAAGTACTTCTGTCCGGTCAACCGGATCGACAACGTCTACGGCGACCGAAACATCGCCTGCTCCTGCCCGCCTCTCGATGCTTATCAGGAGATGGCAACCACCGGCTGATCGTCAGCCGCCAACTGCCGCCGGCGTTCGGCTGACACCGACCTAGCTCCCGTACTATGGTTTGGTCCACGTTGAGGGGTCGACAATAAGACGGGGGAAGACTTTGACTTTCCAGCGTGACCTCACGATGGACAGCCCACAACGAAATAGCCGCAAACGTCGACGCGGCACGGCGCTCGCGATCGCATTGATGGCTCTGCTGTTGGCGGTCGTCGCCGCGATAACAGGTCCAACAGTTGCTCAAGCCGCACCCGGCGCTCCAGCTCAAGCCGACAGCGACGCCGACACAGCAGATGAGGAGCTCGCCCCAGGAAACGGTGAGATCATCTCAGTCGCCCGCCCCACCTGGGACACGGGATGGTTCCAGGCCGAAGTCATCACCCAACTCCTCGCCGAGCTTGGTTATGTGATCGACGGACCCTCCACGTACAACAACGCCGATTTCTACTCCGCCGTCGATCAAGGCAACGTCGACCTCTGGGTTAACGGGTGGTTCCCGCTCCACGACCAACTGCTGGGATCGAATTCCCGTCAGGTCGGATTCGAGGTGCGGGGTGGAGCTCTACAGGGCTATATGGCCGACAAGGCTTCGGTGGAGGAAACGGGAATCACGAGTCTGGCTGATCTAGCCGACCCCGAAGTTGCCGTTCACTTCGACGCCGACGGCGACGGCAAGGCCGATCTCATCGGCTGCAACAACGACTGGGTGTGCCACGACGTCGTCGAACATCAACTTGAGGCCTACGGACTAACCGAAACCGTCGAGCAGGTGTCGGCCGACTACGGGCCACTGATGGAAGCCGCAGTGCAGCGTTTCACCGACGGCGAACCCCTGCTCTACTTCAACTTCACCCCCAACTGGACCAACGGGGTGTTGGTGCCTGGCGTCGATGTCAACTGGATACCCGTACCCTTCGCCGACCTTCCGGAGGGGCAAACGAGCGGAGCCGACGAGGTGGAGGTGGCCGGCGTCTCGGGCTGCCTCGGAGATCCCTGTGTCATGGGATATGCCCCCAGCGATATCCGAGCGGTAGCCAACGCCGACATGCTTGAAACCCACCCGGCCATCGAGGCCCTGCTTGAACGGTTCACAATCGGACTGAGCGACATTTCCGGGCAGAACGCACTGATGTTTCGGGGCGAAGATTCTTCAGTCGACATCCGTAATCACGCCGCCGACTGGATCGAAACCAACCGAGACGAAGTCGACCAGTGGTTGGCTGTGGCCACCCAGGCCCACCTCGATGCCGGTCTTGAACTCGGCCCGATTCCCGCCTTCTCCGACGCCAACCGCGTGGAGGTCGGCACCATCCGAGTGGCCACTCGAACCGCTCCTCCGTTTGTGGACTACGACGGCGACTACGGCGGATTCACCGTCGAGCTCCTCGACATCATTGCCAACAAAATCGGAGCCGAGATCGAGATCTACGGCGTTACCAGCAACGCCAAGCTCATCGACGACGTGGCCAGGGGCGAGGCCGACCTCGGCGCCAGTGCCATCGCCATCACCTCGGAGCGCGAGGAACAGATCGACTTCAGCCAGCCCTATTTTGACTCGGGCCTGGAAATCATGGTGGCCACCGACAACAAAGGCATTTTCGGAGGCCGCCTTTCAGCAGCCGCCCGTACAATATTCTCGCTCGACATTCTCATCGTCTGCCTGTCTCTGATCGTGGTGCTGTTCGCCGCAGCTCACGTGATCTGGTTGGCGGAACGCCGCACCAACCCGGAGTTCCCGCAGTCGTACCGCCAGGGAATCTGGGAGGCGTTTTGGTGGGCGGCGGTGACCGCCACCACGGTCGGCTACGGAGACAAGACACCCAAGGGTGTGGTCGGGCGCTTGTTCGGGCTGTTCTGGATGTTTGTCGGACTGTTTGTTTTGGCCTACTTCACCGCCGGCATCGCATCAGCATTCACCTTGGACGAGCTTGAAGGCCGAATCGGCGGTCCTGCCGACCTGCGCGGTCACGAAGTAGGTGTGATCGCCGACTCTCTCGGCGACGAGTACCTCAAGTCTCAGGGCATCCCGGCGACCGAGTACGTCTCGGGCGGCGAGGCCTACCAGGCGCTGCTGGACGGCTCGATCGATGCGGTGGTCCACGATGCGGCGATTCTCCAACACTTCATCGCCGAAAACGAGGCGGGAGGCACGGAGATCGTCGGGTTGGTGTTCGCCGAACGAGGCTTCGGGTTCGCCACCGCATCCGACAGTGACCTCACCGAAGCCATCAACCGGGGGCTCATCTCGATCATCGAGTCGGGTGAGTACGCCGAACTCTACGAGGAATGGTTCGGCGCCGAGCGATAGTCCCTTCGCCGTTCCGGCCGGAGTCATTCAGCCCGGCTCCAGGGCGAAGATTCACCTAGCCACTCAGCGCATCGGTGCATATACCCTGGGTGGGCGGCGAGCGGCGACATAAGCAGCGGGTATAGGCGGAACACATGAGCAAACGACGGCCGAGGCGCGACCATTCGAGGCTTGAGGCATCTGAGTTTGAACCGCGCCGTAGCGTGGTTCAGCATCCGGCGACCCTTCTTGTCCTCATCGCGGCCATCGGCGGCCTCATGTACCTGGCCTATCAGGCATCGATTGATCAACAGGAAACCACCACCCAAGGCACCATCCAGTCCGACACAGGCACCAGCGAGTCAACCGAAGTAGACGAGTCCGAAACCGCTGTCGACGAGACGGTGGCCAACGAGTCCGCAGCCGATGACGACAGCACGGAAGCATCCTCCGACGACCAGGCCGGCTCAACCACCACCGAGACGTCCGAGCCGCCGGCCTCTTCAACGCCGGCCGCCATTCCGGATCCTGACGGCACGTTCGTAGCCGCCAGACTCGACCTCGACTCAACTCCGGGCAACGGCCTGTTCAGACTCAGTGGCCGGGTGCCTGATCAAGAGCTGGCCGATCAGGTCCGCCTCGCCGCTGAACTCTCCTACGGGCCCTTTGTCGAGTCGGATTTGCAGGTGGACGAATCGCTCCCGCCTGCCGAGTGGATGGCGGTCGCCCCGAGGGTGATCGGCCTTCTGCCGAGTGTCACCGACGGCACATTGATGGTCGCCGACGGCAAGATCCTGCTGTCGGCCCGCTCCCCCAACACCCGCTATCTGCAACAGCTGCAAGGTGGCCTTGGATTCCTCGCCCCGGGTATGCCCGTCGAGGTGGTCGATGCCGTCATCACCGATCTCGAACCGCCGCTTCTCAAGGTGGAGGCCGCCGACGGCAGCATCAAACTCGGCGGCCACGTGCCTTCCGAAGAGGTGGAACTGAAGCTGGTTGGAGCCGCAGTGGCGGCCTACGGCGCCAGCAATGTTGTCAACGAACTGGAGATCCGCGCCGGGACCTATCAGTCGTTCTGGATGGAGATCATGCCGGGTGCGCTTCAGCTGCTTCGTGTCTACCCCACCTACAACTTCGCGGTGGAAGATGGTCAGTTCGCAGGCGTCATCCAAGGCGGCATCCAGTTCGAAGCCGACTCCACCGAGATCACCGAGGCCACCGCCCAGGCGTTGGATGTCGGAATCAGCATCCTGGCCCGCGACATCAGCATCGGAATGACCGTCACCGGCCACACCGACGCCCAGGGCCCCGACGAGTACAACCTCGCCCTAAGCCAGGCCCGTGCCGACTCGGTGATCGAGTACTTCGCCGCCGGCGGGATTGACCGGGCTCGCCTCGTGGCCAAAGGCGCAGGCGAAACCCAGCCGATTACCGACAACGACACCGAAGAAGGTCGCTCGATCAATCGACGGGTTGAGTTCCACTTCGGTCCGGTGCTAGAACTTCAGCGCTAGCTTCCAGATGAACCCGTAGCTGACGATCGGCCTGGCTGGTTGCCGCCCGCCGAAGTTTGGCCTGTTGAGGCCACGGCTGCCACCGCGGGTTCTCGCCGCACGGTTCGTCACCCATGACGGTGACTCGCTGGATGATCCGCTCCCCGTCGAAGTCGTTGACCACGAAGTGTTGGGTACAGCGGTTGTCCCAAATCGCAACGGTGCCCGGCGTCCACCGGTAGCGCACGATGAACCGAGGCTCTTTGATCAACGTCAACAGATACCCGAGGAGAGCGTCACTTTCGCCGGCGCTCAGCTCCACGATTCGCCGGGTGAAGTGTTCGTTTACATAAAGAACGGAACGCCCGGTGACCGGATGCGTCCGCACAACCGGATGGATGTGAGTTTCCTCCGGCTTGTTGTGAGGCCGAGCGTCATGCAGAGCGGTAAGGCCTCGACACAGCTCCTGCAATGGCTCTGATAGCGCTTCGTAGACAGCGTAGAGGTTCGACCAACAGGTGTCACCGCCGACCTCAGGACAGCTCACCATCCTGAGAATCGACATGACCGACGGACGGGGCATGAACGTGAGGTCGGCATGCCACTCGTCGGCAATCCCGCCCCGAGACGCCGCCAGTTCAAACAGCTCGCCAGGCAGCTCGACCCCGCTCGCCGACATCTTGCCCGACAAATTTGGGTGCCCTTCCAGCTCACCAAAAAGCCGCCCAAACAGAACATGCTCATCGGGATTCAAGCTCTGACCGGGAAAGAAAAGGACCTGATGTTCGGTCAATAAATCCATAATCACCACGGCACTATCGGCATCGGTCGCGGCTAAATCAATGTCGGTGATCTCGGCGCCGAGAGCAGCTGACAGGCGATTGACCGTTGGACTCATGCTATCGACGCTAGGGGATGGACGAGTCGGTCCGCCAGATCGCTCTCCTCCCCTCAGCTGTGACAACGATCAACAGATTTCGCACCAAATTTGCATTTGGGATATTTCGATTCTCGAAGAATCAACTATTCGACAGATATGACGCCTGTCACTCTGAGATTAGAACAGATAGTCGTTCCAATAGACGTCGACGTTTTGATCGTGCTAGGGTCGTGCCAAAGAGGGGACTATAGGCACGGCGTACTGCGGCGACCACCTATCGCCGTGGGATGCTGAACCCTGGAGCCGTCGGCTCCGTGGGGGGACTATGCGGGGTTGGCCACCCGCAGACCTGGGAGGTCAATTTTGTGATGCGCTGGAATCGATGGGCAATGGCTTTAGGCCTTTGTTTACTGGCCCTCACCGCATGTGGGGACTCGGATGACAATTCGTCTTCCGCCAATGATTTTGAAGGGGTATCGGTAACGGTGGGTTCGAAGGACTTCACCGAGCAGCTTGTTTTGGGGGAGATTATCTCCCAGGCGCTGGAGGCGAGGGGCGCTGATGTCACCCGCCAACTCGACACCGGTGACACGACTGCCACCCGAGATGCACTGTTGTCGGGCGACATCGACACCTACTTCGAATACAACTCGACCGGGTGGATTGTCCACCTCGGCAAATCCGATCCGGATGATGACGGCGAGGATCTGACTGAAGATGTCAGAGAAGCCGATGCAGCAAACGGAATCGTTTGGGTCGGCCGGTCGACGTTCAACAACACCTACGGGTTTGCGGCAACACCCGACATTCGTCAAGAAAACCTGGCCACCCGGGAGAACTTCGGTGAAGCCTTCGACCTGGCGGGAATGGCCGAGTATCTCGAGGACAACGACGACACCGTTGTCTGTCTTGAGTCCGACTTCCAAAGTCGAGCCGATGGCCTGACCTTGTTTGAGACGGCGACGGGCTACGAGATTCCGAGCAGCCAGATTGTTGTCGTAGACAGTATCGCCGACGTCTACGGCGAGGTTGCCGACGGATCTTGCGACTTCGGCGAGGTCTTCACCACCGACGGCGAGCTGGACGCAATGGACCTGACCCCGATTGTGGATCCAGGTGTCTTCTACGTCTACAACGTCTCGCTCAACGTGCGCGACGAACTCTACAACCAGGCTCCGGATGCCTTCGACGACGTCGTTCGCGATGTGTTGGCTCCGCTGTCGCAGTCCACCATGACCAAACTCAACGAGCGTGTAGCCGCAGGTGAGTCTCTCGAAGACGTCGCTTCCGACTTCCTCTCCGACTTTGAAATCAATCCCTGATCGAAAGGCAGACTGAAATGTCAGAAGATTTAGACCTAACAGAATTTAGTCGTGCCACCGATGAGATTGATCGGCAATGGCACGAGGCCCGCGAACGAGCGGTTGCCCAACGGCAGCCGTTCGAGGGCCTGCAAATCGACCACGAGATCGATTTTTATCCTGAAGTGGCCGACCGCGAACCCGGTGACAACAACTGGGAGGGCTTCGGTTTCGACATTCAACCGCACGTAAGTTTCATCTCCGGTGGCATCCTGATCGCCCTTTTGGCCTGGGTACTGGTTCAGCCTGAGCTGGCTCTCGAGTGGCTGACAGGAGCACGAGTTTGGACCAACACCGTGTTCGGGTGGTTCTTCGTGGCCATGGTGAACGTGTATCTGGTCACCTGCATCTACTTCGCGTTTGGCCGCTTCGGCAAGATCAAAATCGGAGGTCCGACGGCCTTGCCGGAATTCTCAACGCCGGCCTGGTACGCCATGTTGATCTCAGCCGGCATCGGAATTGGTCTCATGTTCTTCGGCGTCGGAGAGCCGATGTTCCACTTGGGGTCCCCGGCACCGTTCTGGGGAGTCGAACCGGGAACGGCCGAAGCCGGCCAGAAGGCGCTGGTGACCACGATGTTCCACTGGGGCATCCATGGCTGGGCGGTGTACGCGCTGGTGTCGTTGGCTTTGGCCTTCTTCGCCTACAACCGTGGTTTGCCGCTGACACTACGTTCGGTGTTCTACCCGATCTTGAAAGAGAAGATCTACGGCCCATGGGGTCACTTCATCGACATCGTCACGGTTCTGGCCACCCTGATGGGCTTGGCCACGTCACTTGGTCTGGGCGTTAGTCAGGTTGCGTCGGGCTTGAGCTTGTTCGGCATGCCGGGCCCTGACAACAAGGGCTGGTTGGTGCTGCTGATCGCCGGCATCACCGGATTCGCCACACTTTCGGTTGTCGCCGGCCTTGACGGTGGCGTGAAGCGCCTGTCGTCGCTCAACATCTACCTGGCCATCGGCTTCATGGTGTTCGCTCTGGCCGTCGGCCCGACGCTGTTCATCGCCGGTCTTGGTATTCAGGCCATCGGTGACTACTTCCAGAATATGGTTGAGTTCGGCACGTGGACTGAAACCTTCGTTGGCGACGATCAAGCCGGCTGGCAGGCGGGCTGGACCATCTTTTACTGGGCCTGGTGGATCGGCTGGTCACCGTTCGTCGGTATGTTCATCGCCCGTATCTCCAAGGGACGTACGGTACGCGAGATCATTCTCGGGGTGCTGGGTTTCCCAACGTTGATGTGTTTCATGTGGTTCAGCATCTTCGGCGGTGTCGCTCTTGACCTGCAGCTATCCGGCACACTCGATGTGGCAGGAGCAGTGAACGAAGACATGTCGAAGGCTCTGTTCGAGACACTTGGAGCCTTGCCACTCTCAACCATCGTTTCGATCATCGCCATTTTGTTGATCGTCTCGTTCTTCGTAACATCGTCGGACTCCGGCTCACTGGTGGTCGACCACCTGACGTCCGGAGGTAAGCTTGATTCACCGAAGCCGCAGCGGGTGTTCTGGGCCGTTATGGAAGGTGCGGTGGCCGGCGTGCTGCTGTTCTCCGGCGACGGCATCCGAGCGCTGCAAGCGGGCGTGGTGACCATGGGCCTTCCCATCGCAGTGGTGGTGCTGGTCATGATCTGGAGCTTGAACAAGGCGTTCACCCGCGAGCTTGACCTGCTCGAGGATCACTATGACGCCGAGGACTATCTGTCACGGCACAAGGAACTGATCGAGATGAGCCTTGCCAGCGATGATGGGTACGCTCTCGCCGACCCCAGTCACGACGACTAGCTCTGCGAGCAACAAATCTTGATTCACCGGATAGGCCCGCTTACGACAAGCTCGTGAGTGGGCCTTTCCGCGTCCATCACGGATGTATAAGAACGCCCGGGCCGTGCATCTGACCCCGACAGGCTAGGTGCTAGCCGGTGGAGGCTCGGAACGCCCGCGAGAGAAGTGGCGTGGATGCCTGCAGCTCTTCGGGCTCATCGTCCTCGTCGAACTGGAAGTGCCACGGGAAACGGTCTTCTTCAGCCTCAGCGACGTCTTCGTCGGCGTCGCGCCGACGAGCAGGCCGTGAGTCGAGACCTTCCTTACGACGGCGGCGGGATGCACGTTGGCTGGCCCGATCGGCCAGTTTGGCGTTGAGACTCTCGTCGTCGAACAGTGTCTGGTCGGCAGCGCTACGATCACCGGATTCGACCTCGGCCGAAACCGCCTTCTCAATCGGCTCATCGACTTCATCGGAAAAATCGGCTGCTGAGGCAGCTTCAGACTTTGCGACGGCCTCCTGGCGGGCCCGCTCGGCGATTGACTGACGCCGAGACATCTTCTTCGCCCCTCGGTTGGCCACCCGTTCGGGACGGGAGCGGGGAGGAGTGGAACTGATGCCGTTCGCCGGTTCATCACCAACGTCGATCGCCTGGGCGGTGGAACGCATATCGTTCATCGCCCAACCCATCGGTGGAGTGGTGGAATCGGCATGGCGAGCGCACAGCGGCACACCGTCGCGGCTGGTGCGAGGATCGACCAGCGACACCGTGGATGACACCGCGTCGATTTGCAGTGTCGCTGTGGATTCCTGTCCACATCCGGGCCGACCGCAGAGAAACTTCACACCGCCAACTTAGCACCAAATGTGGGTACAAATCAGGTATAGATCCCTATCGGTTGTTGATGCAGGTGGCAGCAGATGCTGCTTGGATCGGAAACGCCACCGGTGCTAACTACGGTATGTCCATGGCAATTGGCAAAGTACGTCCTGCTATCAAGGCATTCGCCCCGTACCGACCCGGGAAGTCAGCGGCCCAGGCCGAGCGTGAACACGGCATAACCGATGCTATTAAGTTGGCCTCCAATGAGAACCCGTTTGCGCCCATTCCGGCCGTTGTCGATGCAGTGGCCGAAGCCGCAGCCAATGCCAACCGATACGCCGATCATCGGGCGTCGGCGCTACGGGAGCGATTGGGCGACTGGATAGGTGTCGACCCGTCCCATGTGACTGTAGGCTGCGGCTCCGTCGGGCTACTGCAACAGCTCTGCCTCACCTATGTCGACCCTGGCGATGAGGTCGTTTTTCCGTGGGTTTCGTTCGAGGCCTACCCGATCTACACCAAGATGATGAACGGCATCCCGGTCAATCCTCCACTCGTTGACCACGCGTTCGATATGGACGCCGTCGCCGCCGCCGTCAACCAGCAGACGAAGCTTGTGATGTTGGCCACACCAAACAATCCCACCGGTACTGCGGTCTCAACCACCGAGCTGAAGACACTGCTGGAGTCGATCCCGTCCAACGTCATTGTTCTGATCGATGAGGCCTACCGCGAGTTTGCCGACCCCGGTTTGGGTGATCCGGTCACCGACCTGCTCCCCCACCATCGCAATGTGATCATCACCCGCACGTTCTCGAAGGCCTATGGTTTGGCCGGTCTCCGGGTTGGTTACGCCATCACCGATCCTGAGGTGATTGAGGAGCTCGACAAGATCCTGCTGGCGTTTGCGGTCAACGGAGCGGCTCAGGCCGCCGCTATGGCGGCACTCGATTCATTGGACGAGATCCAGCCCCGTATCAATGAGCTGCTTTCCGAACGGGACCGGGTGGTCAAGGCTTTAACCGACTCCGGCTATTCCCTACCCGACGCTCAAGCAAACTTCGTGTTCATCCCGCTAGGAGAACAAACGGAGGCGGTGTGTTTGGGTCTTGAGCAACGAGGCATTGTGACCAGGCCGTTCCCCGGCGTCGGCATTCGGGTCACCATCGGAAGTCACTCCGAAAACGATCGTTTCCTGGCCACACTGGCCGAGGTGACTGGATAAATCCCAGGTGTGTGTCGGCGGTTGACCACGAGGTATTGCGACCTACCCTCGGCGTAGGCCCCAGGAACTTCAACCCTGGGCCACACTGCTTCCGGCTCAGATCCGTTGTGCCACTAAGGCGATTCATCCTGTTTCAATGATGTCGTTGCCCCATTAAGCGGGCCTCGTTCGACTGGTACTTGTGGTCTTTATGCGAAGCCACAGCCGGTCTGGCCGACCGCGTACCACCGACTTTCATGGCACTACCTCGCCACCGCGGCTCCACCGAGGAGCGACGGCCTTGGCTGCGGCATCCATCGTCCTCGCCGCCTGTAGTGGTGTTCAGCCACCGCTCAACGACGACAGAGCGACCGGTGAGCTCGGCGCCTCTCCGACCACAGTCGCCGTGACGTCCGATGCCGGATCTGCTTCCAGCACCGACAACGTGGACTCCGCGGTCGCAGCCCTGGAGCTGTTCGGCCGGTCCAATCAGAGTGCCGATCCGGACCCGGAAACCGCCGACTTCGAAGATGGATCGACGCTGACGACCGTCGAGCCGGCGCCCGACCCGCCAGAGAGCACCGTTCTCGACAGTCCGGAAGAGGTGTTGGAAGACGTCGGCGACCAACTGGCCGCCGCCGACACGACACCGGCCGAAGCCGACGAGCTACTTGACGTCGTCGAACCACTCGACGCCAAACCCAGCGCCGGCGAGAGTCAGGATCTGAGGGAAGGCCAAAACATCAACGAAAGCGGCGAGCAGAACGTGTTCGATGAGCCGGCGAACCTGGCCTGTGCCGACGTGGAAATCGCCGTCACCGCCCTCGACGAAGGCCGTCGCTCCAAAGCAGCCGAGCGTGTCGGTTCAGCAGCCGAACGAGCCGCTTCATCACGGGTCGCAACGATGGACGAATGGCACCCGATCCTGCGCGACACCGCCGAACAGATCTCCAACCCAAGGTCAAACGAGATCGCATCTCTGCTGGCCTTTCTCTCCACCTGCACCCAAGGAGGCTACGAGCTATGACGGCTCGCCATCGCGCCAACAACGTTGAAAGAAACCACTCGAGCAAGCTGAGCGCACTTGTGGTCGTTGCCATGCTGTCGGCCGTGGTTGCCGTCGGTCTTGTGCCACCGGCCCTCGACGATGTATCGCCAGGGCCGCTCACTGCCGCGGCAGCGGTACCGGCGGATGAACCCTATATCGATGTGGCCAACCTCGATCCGGTTCCGGAGCGCATGTGGGGCGTCTCCGGGATCGAGCCGGCCGAAACACAAACGCCGTCACTTGATGTGCTTGTTTGGGACATGGTCCAGATCGACGATCGGATGTTTGTCGGCGGTGCCTTCCTCAACGTCCAAGAAGACGGTGACGCCACCCCGATTCCACAAGCCTTTGTCGCCGCCTTTGATGCCAGGACCGGCGATTGGATCGACACTTGGCGGCCGACGCTCGACCGGGCCGTGTACGCCCTGGAGAACTTCAACGGCACACTGCTGGTAGGCGGCGAGTTCGAAACGGTGAACGGCACCAGCCGCACCGGGCTGGTCGGGCTCGACCCGATCACGGGCCAAGTCGATCCGACCTTCAGTGGGTACGTCGAACGTCCGTGGTCGGATCTCCGAGCCATGGTGCGTGATCTCAGAGCCCACGGCGATGACGTGTACATCGTCGGTAACTTCTCCCATGTCGTGGGTGCTTGGGGCGTGCGGACCCGTGTTTACAAAGCTGCTCGCCTCTCAGGCTCGATCGGCACCGTCAACAGTGATTGGCGTCCGGAGGTCACCGGCTCCGGCGTGTGGGGGGTTGATGTCAATCCCAGCGGCAGCGAGGTGTATCTGGCCGGCTACTTCAGCGCGGTCAACAGCGAACCCAACACCGGCAACTTCCACACCGTCGATGCAGTCACCGGCGCATCGGTGGCCGGCAAGGTCGACATCCCCCGCAATTACCCGCCCTCGCAACCTGAGTTCTTCGACGTCGTGTACGGACAGAACAACGTGTTCGCCATCGGTGAACAACACATCGTGCAAGTGCTCCGCGAGAGTGATCAGCAGATGCTGGGCTATCACCACGCCGGCCAGAGTAACGACGGATTCGAATGGACCGGTGGCTTCGCCGGCGGCGCCTACCAGGCCGGTGCCAAGATCGGCGACTGGGTGGTGGCTGGGTGCCACTGCACCTACTCGACCCGCAACGGCTACATCAACCACTACTCGTCGTTCACCCAACGGCGCACAACCCACCGTCTCCTCATGATCTACAGCGCCGGCACCGGCGAGCTCTACGAACCGTTCGAAGCCGACGTCCACAGCCCCCGCGACGGTAGTTGGGCGTTCACCGGTGACACCTTTGGATGCCTCTGGGCCGGCGGTGACTTCCATGTCGGCGGCGTCGACCACGGGCAGTCGCGCTGGCTGGGAGGAATCGCCCGATTCTGCCCGACCGAGTTCGACCCCGATGCCCCGCCGCCTCCAGAACCCAACCCCGACGCCCTCATTGAGGCCGGTTCCGAATGGGCCTACAACGACTCCGGGGACGACCTTGGCACGGCCTGGCGTGAGCCCTCCTACAACGATGCCGGATGGGCCCGAGGCAATGCTGAGTTCGGTTTTGGCGACGGCGACGAGACCACCGAATGGGCCGGCGGGTCCACCACCTACTACGCCCGCACCGACTTCGACTTCAACGAATCCAGGCCGACTTCACTGGCGCTGTCACTCAAAGCCGACGATGGTGCCGTGGTGTACCTCAACGGAGTTGAGCTTGTGCGTGAGAATCTGCCGGACGGCACGATCACCAGTTCAACCGAAGCCGTCGACTGGAAGTCCAACTCCGAGGAGAAGTTCCTCGACTACATCGTTCCCGCCGACGCCCTGGTCGCCGGACGAAACGTCGTGGCCGTCGAAACCCACAACGTGTGGCGCCGCAACAACGACCTCAGCTTCGACCTCGCCCTCTCGAAGTCGACAGAGGCCGTCCCCAACATCGACGGCCCGCTGATTCCCATCAACTCGGCCTGGCAGTATGTCGATGACGCATCGTCCGCCCCTCAAGGGTGGTTGGATGGTATGGCCGATTCCAGTACCGGAGTCGCCCCACTGGGCTTCGGCGAGAACTTCCTGGCCACCGAGGTGGCGTCCGGGAACACCACGTACTACTTCACCAGAAACTTCCATGTGGAGGATCCGGCCGCCATCAACGAGCTTACGCTTGGCCTCCAGGCCGACGACGGCGCGGTGGTCTACATCAACGGCCAGGAAGTTCACCGGTTCAACATGCCAAACGGCGTCATAAACCACCTCACCGAGGCCACAACCTGGGTGAGCGGCAAAGACGAGAAGACCTTGGTTGAGACGGTCATTCCGGCCGGCATGTTGGTTGCCGGCAGCAACACCGTGGCGGTCGAGCTTCACAACGTGTGGGCCGGGAACAACGATCTGATATTTGACCTTTCCCTGGACGACGCGCAAGTCGACTAAACCAACCAAATTCGAGGCTGTTGGCGGTCCGTCCGGGGCCGCCGACGGCGCGTCCGGGGCTGGACGGGACGTGGGTCGCGTGGTTCACCGTGCTCAGGTCGTTTGACCCGTTCCATTTCCTAAAGCGGCTGCCCGGATAAGCCGAAATTTGATGAAGCAGGCATCTCTGAGACCTGCGAGCCGAAAACGATGCGTACAGGCGGATTCGCCCCTTGGACCACTACATCAGACCACTTCTTGAATATCGCAAGTTGATCGCGGCGGTGACCACCGTTGTGACGCTGTTGGGTATCGCCGCGTGGATCGTTCTCCCAACCAAGTACGAGGCCACCACATCAGTGCTGTTGAAGCCGATCTCGGCCGACCCGCTGGCCCAACTCGAGTCCGGTGGTCAAGCCGACGTCGACCTCACGACCGAGCTCCTGATCGCCACCTCGGCCGCGGTCACCAGCTTGGCGGCCGAAGATCTGGCGGCCCAGTCGATCAGCATCTCCCCCGATGCTCTCGCCAATCAATCCTCGGCCAGCAGTCCTCGGAACTCCAAGGTTCTGGAAATCACGTTTGAGGCGTCAACTCCGGAATTGGCCCAGATCGGGGCCGACACCATGGCCCGCAACTACTTGCTGTATCGAGCCGGTATAGCCGCCGACAACCGCGCCGACGCCGTCGCCTCGCTCAACGAGCGGGTCACTCTGCTCAAGGACAATCTGGCCGATGTCGAATCCGAAATCAGCCGAACACCAGAGGATTCTCAACCCGAGGTGGCGCTCACCGTCGAACGCGACTCGCTTCTAGCGGAACTGACGGCCCAGCAGGACGCCCTGGCGTCGCTCTCAACCCTCAACGTTGACGCCGGGGAGATCCTCGACCCGGCTGGTCTGCCGGTGAAGCCGGCGGGCATAGGTCTGCTTCCGATCCTTGTCGGCGCCATGGTCGCCGGTCTCCTGGCCGGAGCGGTTCTGGCGATGTTGGTCAGTGCGATCAAGGCCAGCAGCACTCCTCGCAATCGCCGGGCCAGCGATCGGGTGGAACACAACCGACGTCAGGAAGATCGGTTCTTCGGATCGGGGCGGCGAGCGTCCGACAAAGCCGCCGGCCAGACCGCAACGGCGGTGGAGAGGTTGGAGGCCGTCACGGCCGAGGCAGCTCGCGCCAAGCCGGAGGAGGTTGAATCGCACACGCCTGAAGACTTCATGCCGGTAGCGGAAACGACCGAGGCGGAGAGCCCGACTCTGGAAGCCCCGGTCGCAGAGCCAACGACGCCTGAACATCCCCCAGAACCACCGGCAGCAGCTGAGGTCGAGGTTTCAGAGCCGGCCGTTGTCCATCCAGCCATGGCAGCGACCCCTCCCCATCCATCCACCCCACCATCACCAATGCCTACCCCACCGCCTGCTCCGAGCGTCGAGGCCGAGGAGCAGGCATCGGTCGCTGAGATGGCCGAGCCTCCACGAGAGCAGTTGCCGCCACAGCCCGAGATAGCTGAAGAGCATGTCGAAGTGTTCGAGCCACCACCGGCCCACGCGGCAGCCGCACACATAGAGTCAGCTCCGATCGAACCGCCGGCACCGGACCTTCCAGCAAACGAATTGTCGGCACCGGCGACCGCACCTGTGGCAGCCGAATCGGAAATCGCGGGCGACGACGTTGTCAACACCACCGAGGTTTACGACCTCGTTCCGCCGCCTCCACCGGCACCGCCAAAGCCGAAGGTGAAGGAGACGAGCAGTTCCGGTGGCGCCGACGATGCCGAGCCGCCGCCCGCGCCTCCCAAACCAAAATCAGAGCCTGTTTCGGAGCCAGTAGCTTCGCCGCTCGAGGTAGAGCCTGCAACCGAGGGTCAGAACCCCATCGCGTCCCCCACGGCCCAGACCATCACGCCAAAACAGACCGTCCAGTCGGAGCAGACTGCCGCGCCGGAACAACCGGCGGCGATCGATGAACCCCCGCCCCCACCACCTCGCAACAAAGCCAAGATGCGACGTTCGAGTCTGGGCCAGAAGCAGATCGAACCCGTGAAGCCGGCCGAGCCGATCAGCGAACCTCCGGCCGAAGCTCCGGCTGAACCGACCACCGGAGCTCCTGCCGAGCCCATACCTATTCCGGTTGAACCACCTCCGGCCCAGCCGATCCCACCGGTGGCCGCGCCGGCCGCAACTGCCCCCGTGGTAGCACCTCAAGAACCGCCGACAGCGCCACCGATACCGCCAGCAACACCGACGCCCCCACCTGCGGCAACCCCCGACCCCAGGGTTGCCAGCAACGGTTCAAAACCTGCTGAAGCAGCCCCTGCCGAAACCGCTACGACGGCGGCAGCAGCAGTCACGGCAGATCTCACCGTGCCAACTCCACCGAAGACGGGTCCGTTTGAGCTTCCGGCTGAAGGCAGCTTCGCCCGACTCAATCGAGTGCTGTCGAAACGGCAATCACCGGCGGCGTTGCTGTCGGTCGGGGAACGAGACCGTGAAACGGCCGTCGCCACGGCGTTCGCCTTCATCGACACCCTCCGTCTCTCCAATCAGCAGGTGTTGATCATCGATGCCATGCTTAACGAACCTCGGCTGAAGGAGACCCTCAATCTCCTCGACGGCCCTGGTCTAACCGACGTCCTCCTAGGGCAGGCCACGCTGGAGTCGGTGATACAACCGGTTGCCGACGTAAAGCAGATTCATGCCGTGCCTACCGGACAGTCCAATGCGTTGGCCGAATCGGCCTTAAGTACCCAAATGATGCGTCGAGTCTTTGGAGCAGCCAAACGGCGATACGCGATGACGATCATGATCGTCGGCGACATCGTCGACGCAGCCATGATCACCCGGGCCGGTGACAGCATCGACGGGATCGTCACGTCAACCACCGAACCCTCGGGACACACGGCAACCGGAGATCTGGCAGGCCGGCTCAGGGAGATGCCGGCGCCGGTTTTAGCTCGAATCTCCACCATAGATCTCGGCGGTGCCGTAGCGGCAAAGTCCGCCTCCACTCACTAGGCCGGGGTGACCATGCGGTCCGACACCGTCGACCAGACGTCGGCCGAAGCCATCGATTCCGCCGATTCTCAGGCGACCGGATCCGAGCCCGCTCCGGCCGCCAACCGACGATCCACCGATCAGGTGGCCGAGCTCCCGTCGGGCACAGGTGTTCTCTACGCCCTTATGATCGCCGGATATCCGGTCGCCTGGGCGCTTGGTTTCGCCCCGCTTCTATTCCCGGTGCTTGCGGTACTCATGGTGGTGTGGCTGATTCGGTATCGGCCGTTGAAGCCACCGCCAGGCACACTCGTGTTCGCCATCTTTCTTGTGTTCGTGGCCGCATCGTTTGTCCAGGTCAACTCGATCTCACGGATTGCCCTGTGGATGCTCAGAGCGGGATGGTACGTCGCCGCCTTTATCGCGTTTGTGTACCTGGGTCGGCAAACATCGCCGCGTGCCCGTCGTTTGATCGCCCGCTCGATGCTGGTGCTCTGGATCTGCACCGTCGCCGGCGGTTACGCCGCGCTCATTGTTCCCAACCTGTCGTGGCCCACTCCGGTCTCGATGGCGCTCCCGGGGTCGATTGCGGCCGACCCGTTTGTCGCCGACATGGTGCAAGCTCGCGTCGCCGAGATCCAGACGTTCTGGACCGGGGTGCGGCTCAACCGCCCGGCGGCTCCCTACGCCTACACCAACGCCTGGGGATCCACGCTCGCCATGCTCACGCCGTTCATGCTGGCGGCGCTTCAAGACCGTCGCTTTGGTCTGCCCCGGTGGCTCGGAGTTCTGCTGCTCGGAGCCGGGCTCGTGCCGTTCTACTTTGCGCTAAACCGCGGAGCCTGGCTCACGCTGGGGCTCGGACTCGGATACGCCGCACTACGTTCGGCCTTTGTGCAACGACGACCATCGACTCTCCTCGTCATCGCCGCGGCGGCATTGGTCGGGCTCATCTTGGCCTTCAGCACCGGCGTTGCCGACACCGCCATTTCCCAACTCCAGACCCGATCGGCCGACAGCAACGAGACCAGATTGAACATCTATCTCCACACGATCGAGCACTCGTCAAGTTCGCCGATCATCGGCTACGGCACCCCCAGGACGAACCCGTCGAATCCCGACGGACCGCCTCTGGGGACCCACGGCCAGTTTTGGGCCATCATGTTCGCCCACGGCTGGATCGCCCTCGCCGCCTATGTCTGGTTCTTCGTCTACGGGTTTCTCCGGGGCAAAGGTCATGATCCGATCGGGCATTGGGCCAAGGTGGCGTTGTTCATCGGCTTGTTGCAGATACCGATCTACGGCCATCTGCCCACCCAGCTGTTTATCATGATGGGCGCCGTGACCATGGCCGCCTGGCCTCATGATGCACTGGGACCAAGCTGGAAACGATGACCTCCACCAACACCGCAGCCGACAATCCGGCCAACGCCCCCGAAGCCGACGCGGCCGAGAACGACCACAGCGACGCGTCCGGCGCCGGTCAAGTGCGTCAGGCCGCCCGCGGTTCGGCGTTCAATCTGCTGGGCGCGATCGCCGCAGCGGTCATCAGCTTCATCACCGTTGGCCTGATAACGAACAACTTCGGGCCGATCGGCGCAGGCTTGTTCTTTTCCGCCACCGCGCTGTTCACCCTCGCCGCCAACGGAGCCCGACTGGGAGCGGAGTCGAGCCTTACCTTCTTCGTATCGCGACTACGGGCTGAGGACCGCCATGGTTCCATCGCACCGTTGACCCGCTCGGCCTTGGCGGCCACCGGTGTGGTCTCGTTACTTCTGGCCGTGGCCGGGTTCGTCTTTGCGCCGGACCTGGCCGAGGCCTTGGCCGACGGCGCCAATGTCGGGCCGTTGACGTCGATGATCCGGGTACTGGCGTTCGCCACCCCGGCATTCGCCCTGAGCCAGGCGATGTTCGGCGCAAGCCGCGGTTTCGGAACCATGCGACCGGCGGTGATCGTCGGGCAACTACTACGGCCGATCCTGCAGTTTGCTCTGGTTGCCCTGGTGGTGCTGGCCTCGGGCCGGCCGGTGGGGCTGGCCGCGGCCTGGGGTGCGGCCGCCGTTGTCACAGCGGTGCCAATAGCGGCCTGGCTGCGCCGCCGTCTCAAGAAAATCCCCCACGCCGCGCAGCCCTTCAGCTCAAGCGAGTACTGGCGGTTCGCAGCACCTCGGGCGGTCACCGATGTGTTGTCTTCGGCCCTTGAACGCGTCGACGTTCTCCTGGTGGCGTACATACTCGACCAGGCCCAAGCCGGACTCTACGGCACTGCCAACCGGCTCATCGTGGCCGGCCAGTTGATGATGTTCGCCACGGCACAATCGATGGCTCCTCATCTCAGTGCCAACTTTGTCAAAGGCAGGCACGCTCAGGCCAAACAGGTGTTGCAGACCGTCTCGGCGTGGAATGTCACGCTGCTGTGGCCCATGTTCATCGGTCTGGCCTTCGGCGCTCCGGCGGTACTGCGGCTCTTTGGGCAGGACTTCACCGAAGGAGCGGTTCTCGTCCAGGTGTTCGCGGTCTCGTTGCTCGTGATCATCGGCCTCGGCGTGGGCGATACCGTGCTGTTGATGACCGGCCGAAGCATGGCGTCATTGGTCAACCACGCCATCGGCCTGGCCGTCATGATCGGGCTGGCCTTCCTGTTGCTCCCTCGAATTGGCGTGGTTGGAGCGGCCTGGGCCTGGGCCGCCTCCCGCATCCTGATCCGACTTCTGGCCGTGCTACAGGTATGGAAGCTGAACGGCGTACACGGCCTCGGGCTACCGGTCCTCATCGCCGCGGTAATTTCGGTCGTGGCCTACGGCCCCACCGGATGGATCGCCCACAACTCGATATCCAACGGAGTCCTGGCCGTCGCCGTACATGCCGCAGTGGGCGGTGTTATCCAGCTGGCGTTGTGCCTGCGGTTTCGGCGCCAGCTGGAACTCGATCAGCTCTCGGCCATTATCCACCGACGCCCGGCCACCTATGGTTGACTTTCAGTCTCAGGACATCCAGTCGTAGCGTTTCCCGATGAGCTGGAACAGTCGCTCGTTCGGTTCGCGGTAGACCTCGATCAGCCGCTCCCGCATCGCTGGATCCATTTTCTTGTACTGGTGACCGTTGCGATCGTCGGAACCAACAAGCTCAACGGCGGGTAACCCGAGCCATTCGGTCACCTCGGCGAGAACCCGATTGGAGTCGCGGTAGAAGGCTTCCGACTGGATCACCATCACTTGATCGTGAGGATAGTGACGGTAGAGGCGCTCAAGCTGATCGACGTAGAGTCCCTTCGACACATACGAGTGATGTTCGTGGCTGTGGCTCCAGTAGGCCCAGTCCTCCTGCATCTTTCGATCTTCACCGGCCAAACGTTCCGCCTCTGCCGCCAGTGCGTCTTCGAAACTCAACGACTCATGTCCGTGGCTCACCGAATGGTGGAAATGCGACTCGGCCCGACGAACCGGATCGCGCAGCATCACCATCACCTTGACGTCGGGAAGCGCCTGGGCCATACGCTCAACCGCGAACGGATGGTAGAGATAATACGGGCAGGCGTCGAAGCAGAACATCGGATGGCCGTGGCGGCTCTCCACCGCAGCAGCCCATCGTTTCGTTGGGAACTGCGATTGGAACCACTCCCATCCCCGGTGGTAGTTGTACGAGAAGTAGTGTGATCCCTTTCCTCGACGTGACCGTTCCACCATAGGGAGCCGGTAGAGGGCTTCGAACAGGGCCGTCGTCCCGCTTCGCTGCACGCCGGCCAGCACGACATTGGGCAGAACCCGGGACTCCCACGTTGCGGCTGCGGCCTGTTCGCGGCACCACTTGGCTCCGGACTTGAGCTGGCGCAAGCCGGGTTGTTCCAGAATCCGGTGTTGCGTGAAGCGGGTTGCGATTCGAGTCGACATAAGGAGCGTCCTAGGCGTGAAGGTCGGTGGTCGTGCCAGCGGATATTGGGGCGGAAGCCGAGAGGAGATCGGCCCGGATACGGCGCACGGCGGCGGCACCTTGTTTGACCTCGTCGACGGGCATGCCAGCTGCTCGTAGCGCCAACGTGCGCCGGATCAGCTCCACCAAATAGAGACCGAAGACGGCAATCTGATTGTGGGGATCAACCCCAATCGAGGCCAGGCCCTGAGGTGAGAGCCGGGCGCTGTAGTCGAGCGCTTCGTCTGCGGTCATTCCCTTGAGCTCGGAGGCGACCTGTGTGTGATAGTGGCAGAGATCAAACCCAACCGGAACACCGTCGGCTGCAAACTCCCAGTCGATCACGGCCGATCCCGACTTGGAGTTGCCCGTCATGATGTTCCAGGGCGTCAGATCGCCGTGCCACGCGCCAACGTCGAACAAAAGCCCGTCAGCGAGTCGGGAAACATGATGGATAGCCCGTGCTTCAGAAGGGGTGGCCACCGAGTGCACGACCTCAACCGACTTCCACCAGGCCGACTCTGCGATCGGCACCCGATCGCGGGTACCCAGATCGGCGATGGCGGTGACAAGCTCGCCCATGAGAGGTTTTCGTCGACGGGGCCAACGGCTTGCGACAACGCCGCTGGTGATTACCACCCGGTCCTCAACAGTAGTGAAATCGGCAAGCAGTTCCGGGGTGATCAGAGGAGCGGAAGGGCGGGCTTGCAGCCACTGAGCCTCATTGCCGACCAGCTGAGTGGTCCACTGGTTCCAGCCGATCTTGGCCCAGCCGAGGCATTCACCGTCCTGGTCGATCAACTGCAGCACCGGTTTACGGTTGGATTTCGGCCGGGCCAGACTCACCGCCACGTGCAGCTCCCGCAGGTTGGGATGGTGTTTGGCCAGCACTTCAGCCAACTCGTCGAGCAAGCCTCCTGCAGGTTGACCGGACACGGCAACGCTGTGCCGGCCCACTACTCGACCGGCGACCGCCGGCGAGCGCATCATTAGTTCGGCGGCCCAGCTTCGGGCCCGCCGCTTCAGGGTGAAACCATCGTGGTATCGACGGACCGCCGTTCTGGCCGCCGGTGTTGAGGTGGCCGGAATCATGATCTCGGCCTTCTCGGCACTGGGCGAAGCCCACCACCGCATACCAACCTCCACCTCGCCGTGACCTACGCCCACCACGGTCGGCTCACCCCGACCTGCTACAAGCTCCGCTTGACCATCCGGCCAGAGTAGGGTGCTCAACCATTTGAGCGGCGAAGCGGTCTGAGCCGCACGTCGTCTTTCACCGCGAGTCACGGCGGTCCTTTCCTAAACCGGTTCCAACTACAGAAATATCGGCACCAATCGCAGTTACCTGAACCCTCACAGATCGATGACAACACGTCCGTTGACCACCGAGATCCCCTCGGCGGCCAGCAGGGCCGCTTGGCGGTCGGGGTCGTGCGGAATGAGGCGGCCGACGGAGTTGACCACTCGCCACCATGGAAGACCCTCGATTCGTTTGACCACACCGCCAACGGCACGGGCTGCTCCCGGGTGGCCGGCCTCGGCCGCCACATCGCCATAACTCACGACATCACCCGCCTCAGTGGCAAGAAGGACCTCGACGACGGCCCGCTCAAATTTGGTCAGCAGCTCGGCGTCTTCAAACTCGTCGAGGTTGCGGGCCAGTTTCGGGGTGTCGGTCATATCCGGTGGTGGTGCCTTCGACGAGCCGGCCGGCGTTTAGCCGTCGCCGTTCTCGGCCCACCACTGGTCAAGCCGGGCGCGGATTTCCTCGTCGGGCAGCACACCCTCAGCCCGTTTGATCGCCAGAAGGTGTTCCAGCGCCTTACCGATCATCGGGCCGCCACCTACTCCGAGATGAGCCATCACTTCCTTGCCGTCGAGTTGGGGGCGCTCGGCGGCCAGCCGATCCTGCCGGGCAAGCTCAACGATTCGCGCTTCAAATTTGTCGATCAGGCGCTGCAGACGTTCGGCCTTCGCCTTGTTGCGAGTGGTGCAATCACAGCGGATCAGCTCGTTGAGATCACCCAGCAGGTGACCGGCATCGCGGGCGTAACGACGCACGGCTGAGTCACTCCAACCGTCGGCGTATCCTTTGAACCGACCGGACATACGCACGAGTTGAGACACATCGTTGACCATGTCTTTGTCGTAGCCAAGCTCGCGCAACCGCTTTTTGGTGATCTTGGCCCCGACTGCTTCATGGTGGCGGAACGTCACGCCCTCATCGTCGATTCGACGGGTGGCCGGCTTCCCGATGTCGTGGAAGAGGGCGGCCAGGCGGATCCGAAGATCGGGGCGGGTTTTGGCGGTGACGGCGATGGTGTGAGCCAACACGTCCTTGTGACGGTGGATCGGATCCTGCTCGAGCCGCAGCGCCGGAAGTTCGGGAACCACCTGTTCGGCCATCCCGGTGTCGTAGGCCTGCCAGAGGCCGTCGGTGGGGTCGGGGGCCAGCAGAATCGAGTCGAGAAGCTCTCGACGGTCGTCAACCGATAGTTCAGGGGCAGAGATACTCACAGGACCCTTAACGGTAACGCGATCTGCCGGCGAACGGCCTTGATTACAGCCAGTTCAACGCGACAACTCGTTGGTCTCGTCCGTCCTAGAATTGGGTGCACCTGTTGCGCCCCAATCGCCCACAACCAAAGCGGAACTCATGAACAGATTGGCCCAAGGCATCGTTATCGGCGGATTTGCCGCTGTGCTGTTGGCTATGGCCCTGGCCACCGGCATCATCGCCTTCTCCGGCCCGTCATTCCCCAACTTGGGAGAGGTGGAGATGGAGCTCCAGCTTCCGGAAGAGGCCCGTATCGTGGCAATCGAGCCCATAAGTCTCGATTGCCGGGCTCGTATCCACGCCCAGATTCCGATCGAGGGCATTCGCCAACAGGAAAGCCTGGGGGTGGTCTACCGCACCGACAGGGTTTCGATGACCGCCATCGGCGACGTCGACACCTGTGTCGACGGCAACGCGGCCGAGGTGAATCATCGATCCGACGGGTCAACCGAGGTGGTCATTCCCGGTGAGTCGATTCAGTTCGTGCGTCCCCGGGTAGACACCGTTCGCACGGCCGAAACCGTTTCGGTGGATCGTGACGCCATCGGCAAGCTGATCGACGCCTTTCCCTGGGTCGACGACAACACCGGTCTCACTCCGATCGCCTACGCCTACGCTCAGAACGTCATCGGCTCAAGCCAATGTATGGAGGCGGCCTACGAGGTCACCCAGGAAATTCTGATCGATGCCTACCGTCAGCAGGCCGTCGATCAAGGCGTCGACGAAACAAACCTGAGTGTGAGGATCGACGGTCGTCCTGAATTCCCCGACCCTGAACCGATCGAAGCCGATGACCTGGAGATCACGGTGGGCGGCGACTCCGCCTCGTGTGTAGCCAGCGGCGATCTCGGCGGCGTCGCCCAAGGCGACGGCTAACCGCGGCCGAACCTGAAATCCTGAACCGCATCGGCCATACTTCGGTCTATGACTTCGGACAGCCATTCTGACAACCTTTCCAGCGACGCCGCCAGTAAATCAGCCGATATGAGCCGACCGGTGACCAAGGCGTGGGACATGGTCTCGCAGGCCAAACAGGAAATCGAGAACCTGTCGCCGTCGCAGGTACAGGCCGAGCTGTCGGAAGATCCCGACGGTGACCACACGGTTCTCGTCGACATTCGAGATCATCGGGAGCTGTATCTGAAGGGCAAGATTCCCGGTGCCGTCCACGCGCCCCGAGGCATGCTCGAGTTCTGGATCGATCCGGCCAGCGAGTACTACCGAGCGGTGTTCGAACCAGGCAAACGCTACATCCTCTACTGTGCGGGCGGGGGCCGGTCGGCGTTGGCCGGCAAAACGATGAAGGACATGGGTTACCCCAATGTGGCCCACCTCGAACCAGGTTTCGGTGGTTGGGCGGCCGAAGGACTCACGATCGAAGACGTCAGCGCTCAATCGAAATGGATACCCCGGCCGAGCGAGTAGTTGGCTTGAGACAGCGAGCGCAGTCAGCCGTCGCTGCTGAGCGGGATCCCGATCACTAGGGGCACGTCTTCGCCGTCAACGCTTAAATCGTCGGGAATGTTCAGACCGTCGAGCTCCGCAGCAACAGCCCGGCCGCTGCAGTCGTAGGCCTCGACCACAACGTCACCCTCGGGCAATTCCATCGTGAACGCCTCGCCGACGCCGATGACCGTGTCGGTATCAAGCTCATTCAGGCCGACGTGACGGCTGTCGGTCTTGGGGTTGATTGCCAAACCACAGATGTCCTGCTCGGTTCGGTTCACCCACGTGACGTCGTAGGCATCGAGTTGATCTTCATATATACGCACGCCCTCAACAAACATCAGCTGTCCGTCAAGAAAGAGCCCCATCTCTAGGACTCCAGCCTTGTGGCCGTTGTCGTCGCGAGCGCAGTACCAGAAGTTCCGTCCCTTCTCCTCGAATGACCACACGTAATCAAGACGAGCGAATTCCGCCACCTGCTCACCATTGAACATCCCGACGGCATCCCAGGGGACCCCAATGGGTATACCGGACCAATTGATAAACAAACAGATCTCGGTGCTGCCTGCGGGCACGGCCAGCACCTCTCGCACCGGAGCGTTGTTGATTTCACCAAGGCTGAACCGCGGGTTGGTGAGAACGACACCGGAAAGGTCGAAGTTGCTTTCTTCTCGCTGCAGATCGTTGTTGGGATCAGCCAGAACGGCCTCGGCCTCGGCGAGAAGTGGCGTGGCCAGATTGATCGGTCGGATGCCGTTTAGGAATCCACCGACGGGGCTGCAGTTGTCATCGCTGTTGATTTCGCCGTCGCGGTTCGTGTCTTGAATCGGCCGACAATCGACGGCCGGACCTGACTCGGTTGCTTGTGCCCTTGTGGGAATTCCAATCACCTCGCCGACGCCGTTGATGGCCATCCCCCCGCTATTGCCGGCCGAGATCGCCGCATCGGTTTTGATTAGAGCCCGGCCGCCAAGACCTTGCTGAGGGGAGAACCCACTCACCGAACCGGTAGTGGAGGTGATGGTCTCACCGCCGATCACCGGATAGCCAAGAATGCGGATGCTGTCACCGAGTTCGACGGCATCACTGTCTCCGAGCACTGCGGCCGGGAACGGCCGTGGGTACTGGGCGTCCGGCGCCGACGACAGCCGCCCGACGATCTGGACAACGGCGAGATCGGACACAGTGTCGGCCACCACCGTGACGGCTTCGTAGAGCGGCTCGGGCGGTGTTGAAATATCTTCGGTGACGGCGATTCCGATGGAGGCGATATCACAGTCCGCTCCGCCATTGACCACGTGAGCGTTGGTCAGCACGAGACCCTCGGCGCCGACGATGACACCGGAACCGAAACAGACCTCGTTGTTTGACTCGTCGAAGCCAACAACCTGAACAGTCGACTGCGCAAGTTGGCTGATGTTGGGAGCCGCCGGCGCTTGACCGGATACCAGCAGCCCGCCGTTCTGGCCATCGTCAAACACGGCGGCCTCGCGACCACCATCGCCTGCGGCCGCTGAGTTGTCACGGCCAAGCCCTGACACTGCCAAGGCCAACAAGCCGACCAGCAGAGCCATCGCCACTGCTCCGACTGCGGCCAGAGACCGCTGGGAGCCAAAGGTTACGTCGACACCCCCGACCTTCACCGTTCGGGTTGAAGTGGTGCGGGCCACACGAGCGATGTCGTGCTCGGTCACTTCCGGCTCGCCGGCATAGATCGCGTTGCTGGGCGGCGAAGCCGTCGGTGCGATCCCGGCCTCGCCCCAGGCAAGATCCGTCGGGTCTTTGGAGGGTACGGGCGGCGGAGAGGCCGGCGCCGTCCAGTCGGGAGCTGCTGTCGCACGTTCGCCGCTTGTGGGATCTGCTCGACGGGACGTGCGGATCTCAGGCGGACGAGGGGCACCGACCCGACGGGCTGAGGTTGCCCCGGTATCGGCGGTCCGTTTCAGACCCTCCTGAATCGGTGGCGTGGCCTTCGGCGGCTGGTGAGGATCGAGAGCCGGCATCTCCTGGGTTTCGCGGGCGCTTCCTGTTGGGGCGCCGGCGTCCCAGGCCACGGCCCAGTCCGACTGATCCCCGGCCTCGCCGCTTTCAGACGAAGGCGTGGGCGTTCGAGGAGTGAGCGGGGGCTCACTCACCGAGCGTGTTGGCTCCCTGCCCGAAGTGGGTGAAGCGGAACGAGAGGCGTCGTGATCGACGCTGCCGTCGTCGGCCGTGTCGTCGTTGTTGGAAAACGTTTCACCCATTCCGGACCCTCAGGCTGTCGCCGGCTCGGCGCGGACGCAGCTCACCGCTCCACGATACTGCTTGCCAGCGGGCAATCGTCCGCCGCTTCGCCTACATCGCCGGTCCAAACCGTGCTATTCGAGCAGATATGGGTGCATCAACCTAGCCGGCGTGCGTGGCTCCGGCGACTTTGAGCCCGCCGGAAACGGTACTGAGTCTCACCGCTTTCGGATCCTCACCGTCGGCGCCTGCTTGATCGATGAACAACGGTTCACCATCAGCCCACAGCGGTTCTGCTGAGGTAATGGTGAGAGTGGTGCAGCGGCGGCTGGTCACCGCCCCGTGGCGAACGTAGCGCCCGCTGAAAACCAGCGGCAGCACCCGCATGAACGTCGCCTTCGACACCGGATCGATGGTGATCAGCTCCATCTTTCCATCGCTGAAATCGGCCTCGGGACATACAGCCATTCCTCCGCCGAAATAGCGAGTGTTGCCGACGGCGATCAACGAAACGGACAGCTCCTCGGTGGCACCCTCGTCCACGACAACGCTGAAGCCGACGGGTTCCAAGGCGGCAATCTCGACCACCGTGGCCAAGCTGTAGCGGCTGGCGCCTTTGGGAAATCCTCGTCTGTCGGACAATTCGTTGGCTCGGCCATTGACGCGGCCCGAGAATCCCGCTGTGACAACCGTGGCGGCATAGCGAACGGCGTCGCCCTTCTCCAGGCGCACAACGTCGACCGAGGAAACCGACTCGCTGACCGCGGCATCGATGGCCTGACCACGTTTTGTCGGCAGCCCTATACCCCGGCAGAAATCGTTCCCGGTTCCGACAGGCACAATGCCGACGGTGATGCCGGAGTCCACAAGGGCGGGTAGAGCGTGATGAATCAGGCCATCACCTCCGGCCAGCACGAGGCGGGACATTCCGGCCTCCCCGGCGGCGGCGATCGTATTCGCCACCTCATCCGGACCCGAGGCTTTCAAAAGGTCGACGGTCCAACCTCGGTCGGCCAGTTCGGCCACCAGGGTCTTGGTGCGGCCAAGCCCTCGGTTTCCTCCGGCCGCCGGGTTGACCAAAACCGAGATGCGTTTAGAGCCCACGGCTCCGAGGCTACCGCCATCAAAGGCGACCCAAGGTCGGGCTACGGCGCCCGAACCCTACCGACCGAGGCGGTACATGTACTCTGACCGATATGGACCTCGCCGACATCTACCAGTTCCGACAAATCAGCCGCGCTCACCAATCAGTCAGCCAAGTCTCACAGGAAATCAGGCATCAACGGGAGGCTCAGCGCGACGAGAATCAAGATCTTCACGACCGGGTCGACCGACTGACGCTGCTGTGTGAAGCGATGTGGAATATCATTTCCGACCGGCTTGAATTCACCGAGGACGACTTGCTGCGGGCAGTGATGGCAGTGGATGGATCCGACGGAAGTCCCGACGGCCGGAAGACCAAGACGCCACTCAAGTGCGACTGTGGGGCCATGGTCCACCCACGAGTCTCCAACTGCCAGTTCTGCGGGGCTCCGGCGCCCGTCCGGTCGATCTTCGACGCCGTGTAGATTTCGGGCCGAGCCCACGTGCACGACTCACCGGCCCAGCCCTACTAACGTGTGTCGGTAGTGTTCGATGACGTTGACTTGATCCAGAGTTCGGTTGCGGTTGTCGGCAGCCTCAATGTCGACACCGTCGTACCGGTGCGCTCCATTCCCGTTCCAGGACAAACCGTGATGGGTGGGCGCCTCCAGACCTATCCCGGTGGTAAAGGCCTCAACCAAGCCATCGCCGCGGCCCGTGCCGGCGCCAACGTGGACATGATCGGACATGTGGGTGACGATGACGGAGGCCGTTTTCTCCGCCAGAGTCTTGAGGCAGCAGGCGTGGATCACTCCCACGTTGCGACATTGTCCGACGAGGCCTCAGGGGCCGCGTTTATCACCGTCGACGGCAACGGCGAAAATGCGATCGTCGTCAGCCCGGGCGCCAACTCCGCGCTTACAGCGGAGACGATCGCCGGTGCCGCCGAGGTCATCTCCAAGGCCAAGGTGGTCTTGGTTCAGCTTGAGGTGCCGATCGCCGCGGTCGAAGCAGCGGTGGAGGCGGCGACCGGACTGGTGATTCTCAATCCGGCACCGGCGCCGGCTCCTGGGCAAGCTCTTTCGGCTGAACTGCTGGCCAAGGTTGACATCCTGATCCCCAACCGCACCGAACTTGCGGCCATCACAAGTTCCTTCGCCCCGTCGTCGGTGCCGACGACAATCGACGAAGTGAAAGTGTTGATCAACCAATTGGAAGGCCCAGCGAAGCTCATCGTCACCTTGGGCGCCGACGGGGTGGTGATCACCGACGGCGACAATCTTGATCACATCCCGGCACCAAAGGTTCAGACGGTCGACACCACCGGGGCCGGCGACTGTTTCTGCGGCTCCCTGGCCGGGCGCCTGGCCCAGCGCGACTCCACCTACGACGCCCTACGTTACGCCATCACCGCTGCGGCCCTCTCGGTGACGAAAGCCGGAGCATCGAAATCGATGCCGACAGCGGAGCAGGTGGCCGACGCCTGGTCGCGCCGCCACATCTGATCAGACGTTTAGTCCAGCGATTGATCTAGTGAGCGGCTGAGCCCTTGCGCGGAATCAGGTGCATCACGGCCACCGCGATGGCGCCGACGATAATGCCGACGATGGCGGAAGCGAATGTGTTGGTAAGCCAGGCCGCGAAGCCGCCGATCGATGTCATGGCGTCGGCCACCGACTCCTCGAGATGGTGGACCTGATCGTAGGGCCACTCCCACCCGAGTTCTTTGAAACCGACAAGCAGGATGTGTCCGCCGACCCAAAGCATGGCCGCGATGCCAACCGTGGAAAGCACCTTGAGGAACTTGGGCATGCCCTTAACCAGGGCTCGACCGATGCTTTGCGAGGCTTCCGATTCCTGCTCGGCCAGGTGGAGACCGAAGTCGTCGACCTTCACGATCACGGCGACGACGCCGTAGACCAGGGCGGTGATCAGGAAAGCGACGACGATCAAGGTGGCGGTTCGAGTCCAGAAAGACTCCTCGGTGACCTCGTTCAAGGCGATGACCATGATTTCGGACGAAAGAATGAAGTCGGTGCGAATGGCACCGCTGACCATCTGATCCTCGTCCGCCTCCACGTGAGGCTTGGCGTGAGCGTCGCCGTGAGCACCATGCCCACTCAGCTTTTCCCAGATCTTCTCCGCGCCTTCGTAGCTCAGGTATACACCGCCGACCATCAGTAAGGGTGTGAGGATCTGAGGTAGAAAGACGCTGAGCAGCAGAGCGGCGGGCACAATAAACAAAAGCTTGTTGCGCAACGAGCCCATCGCGATGCGTTTGATCATGGGCAGCTCTCGCTCGGCGGCGAAATTGTGAACGTACTGCGGAGTCACCGCCGCATCGTCAACCAGCACACCGGCAGCCTTGGTGCTGGCTCGTCCGGCCGCTGCGCCGACATCGTCGATCGAGGCCGCGGCGATCTTGGCCAAAGCTGCTACATCATCGAGAAGTGAAACCAGGCCACCGGCCATACATCTACACCTTGTTTCCTTGTGTTTCCTTGTGTTTCCGTGTGTTTCCGTGTTTCGGAATGTGTTCTTGCGTCGTCCGTGCCGTCCAGTGAGATTCTGGACGGATGTGCGTGTCGGTCGGGACACTGCACGTCAGCGCTGAATTATAGATGCCGTTCGGAGATTTCTTCTTGTTGTGAGGTCAAGCGTGGCATCCTGGTTGGCTGTTAACGGCAGCAGCCGAGTCCGTTTGATTTGCCGTTGTGCCGCCGAGCCAACGGCCGACCTCCCCCGCTAGGAGCCCAAAGCATGACCTATCAGTTCGGTCGGCGTACCCAACATATTCTGGCCACCCTGACGCTCGACGAGAAGGCGGCGATCACAGCCGGATCGGGAATGTTCAACATGACCGGAGTTGAACGGCTGGGGATTCCGAATTGGATGACCACCGACGGCCCAAACGGCGCTCGTGGCACGTCACTGCTCGGATCAGGAGAGGCCAAGGCCACCTGCATCCCGTGTGGTTCGGCACTGGGAGCCACTTG
Organism: Acidimicrobiales bacterium; assembly: GCA_965216355.1. Classification (GTDB taxonomy): domain Bacteria; phylum Actinomycetota; class Acidimicrobiia; order Acidimicrobiales; family SZUA-35; genus JAHELU01. The sequence goes on along the minus strand of CBDCFR010000013.1, from coordinate 2,018,523 downwards.
GAACCCGGCTCTGGTTGAGGAACTGGGAGCGATGCTCGGCCGCGAAACCCGCACCAAGGCGGCCAGGGTTCTCCTGGCGCCCACCATCAATCTCCATCGCTCCCCTTTGGCCGGTAGAAACTTCGAGTGTTATTCGGAGGACCCGTTGCTGTCGGGCATGCTGGCCGCGGCCTACTGTCGGGGTGTGCAATCGGAAGGGGTGATCACCACCGCCAAACACTTCATCGGCAACGAGACCGAAACCGACCGCTGGACCTCCAACTCGATCATCGACGAACGAGCGTTGCGGGAAATTTACCTGGTGCCCTTCGAATACGCGGTGAAGGACGGCGGGACCCTCGGCATCATGACGTCCTACAACCGGTTGAACGGTGCGTACTGCACTGAGCAGCGATGGCTGCTGACCGACCTGTTGCGCAACGAGTGGGGCTTCGAAGGTTTTGTCACCACCGACTGGTTTGCCGGTGGTGAGACCGCTTTGGCGGCCGACGCCGGACTCGACATCGAGATGCCGACGGGAGACCGAATGTACGGATCGGTGCTGGCCGAGGCAGTGCGATCCGGTGAGGTTTCGGAGTCCGCCCTCGATCTATTGGCCGGGCGGATGTTGTCGGCATTCGAGCGCATCGGGGCTTTCGACGACGAACCTCAGCCCGAACGGTCGATTGACGTCCCCGAACACCGAGCATTGGCACGGCGGGCCGCGGCGGAGTCGATGGTGCTTCTCCGCAACGAACCAGTTGCCGACGGTACAGCGGTGTTGCCGCTCGCAGCCGAACAGCTTTCGTCGATCGCAGTGATCGGCCCCAACGCCGGCCGGGCCCAAATCATGGGCGGCGGTTCGGCCAATCTCCGTCCGTTCCACCGCACCAGCCCGCTCGATGCTCTGCGGACCCGGGTGGGCGACGACATCGTCATCACCTACGCCGAGGGTTGCCGAATCGACAAACAGCCACCGCTACTCATGGGCGACGCCATCCAAGCCCCGGACGGTGAGCAGGGCTTCCTACTTGAAGTCTTTGAGAACACCGAATGGGAAGGTGAACCGGCCGGTACCGCCACTCGCGACACCAGTCGCATCCTCGTCGGCGATGAGCCCTATGTTGGCGGACGGCCGGCGGCCTATTCGGCTCGGGCCACCACGTTGTTCACAGCGCCCACAACCGGCACCTACACCTTCAAGATTGTTCAGGTGACACCATCTCGCCTCTACATCGACGGTGAGCTTGTGGTCGACGGTGTGGTGCAGACACCGGAACTCAGCGCCGCCTTCTTCGGATTCGGGTCGGTTCCCATGCCCCACTCGGTCAATCTTGAGGCCGGGTCGGTCCATGAGATCCGCCTGGAAACAAGGACCAAGCCTGGGGCTGTGTTCACCGGGCTCGACCTTCGTGTCCAAGCCTCGCAGGCAGCTGACCCGCTCGCCGACGCGGTGGCCGCCGCTGCTGCCGCTGATGTCGCGATTGTGGTCGTGGGCACGAACGACGACTGGGAGACCGAAGGTGAAGATCGCACCTTTCTCGGCCTGCCCGGCGAGCAAGATCAGCTGATCGAGGCCGTGGTTGCCGCCAATCCCCGAACCGTCGTGGTGGTCAACACCGGGTCGCCGGTGTTGATGCCGTGGGCCGACGAAGTTCCGGCGGCGTTGCACTGCTGGCTGGGCGGACAGGAGATGTCCGACGCCTTGGTCGACGTGCTGTTAGGTCACTCCGATCCCGGAGGCCGTCTGCCCACGTCGTTCCCCAAAGCCCTCGAACACAACCCGTCGTACGGCAACTTCCCCGGTGACAACGGTCAGGTGCCCTACGCCGAAAGCATCTTCGTCGGATACCGGTGGTACGACAGCCGCCGGCTGCCGGTGCAGTTCCCGTTCGGCCACGGGATGTCGTATAGCACGTTTACCGTCGGAGATCCGCAGGTCGACACTGCGATGTCTGTGGCCGACCTCATCGACGGAGGCACGCTGTCGGTCGAAGTACCGATCACCAACGCCGGAGACCGGCCCGGCAGCCACGTGGTGCAGTGTTATGTGCGGCCTCATCAGGCCCGTATCGTGCGTCCGGAAAAGGAGCTCAAGGCCTTCGCCAAGGTTGATCTTGATGCAGGGGCATCGGCAACCGTCACCATGCGGCTTGATGAGCGTTCGTTCGCCTACTGGGATCCGGCCCAGCCCGAGTGGACCAAGCTGCGGACCCGAACCGCGGCCACGCTGCCGCAGCTGCAGAAACAGGATCGACGAACCGAACCGGGCTGGACGGTCGAGCCCGGTCGCTACGACATCGTGATTGCCAACAGTGCCACAGACATCGTCGCCGCGGCCACGATTGAACTGACGTGACCGGCGAGTTGACGGGATCGGGAACGCCATGAGTCGTCGACCGAACATCGTGATGATCCTCACCGACGATCATGCCGCTCACGCCATCAGCTGTTACGGCTCGGTTGTCAATCACACACCTCGAATCGACGAGATCGCCGAGAACGGTTGGCGCTTCGACAACTGCTTCGTCACCAACTCGCTGTGCACCCCGTCTCGCGCGGCCATCCTCACCGGAACCTACAGCCATGTGAACGGTGTCTACACGCTGTTCACCCCGATCGACGCCTCACAGCCGACGTTCATCTCGCAGTTAAAGGCCGCCGGCTATCGCACGGCCATGATCGGCAAGTGGCACATGGGCCACGGCGACGGTCACGATCCCCAAGGGTTCGACTATTGGGACGTGGTGCCGGGCCAGGGCGACTACTGGAATCCCACGTTCATCACTCCCGAGGGCCGGCGCCAAGTCGAAGGGTATGCCACCGACATCATCACCGATCTGGCCATCGACTGGGTTGATTCGCTCGGTAGTACCGAACCCTGGTGTGTGCTGATCTACCACAAGGCCCCTCATCGCCCGTGGGAGGCCAAACCCGAACACGCAGCGCTGTACGCCGATCCGATCCCCGTGCCGGAAACGTTTTGGGACGACTACTCCACCCGATCGGTATCGGTGCGGCGAACGGCCATGCGGATCGCCGAACAGTTGGCGTTGGAGGATTTGAAGGAGGATCCGCCTGAGGGTTTGACCTATGAGCAGCTGGCGCTGTGGAAGTACCAGCGTTACATGCAGGATTATCTGGCCTGCGTGCACTCCGTCGACGAGAACGTCGGCCGGGTGATCGACTGGCTGCGAGATCGGGGTGACTTCGACGACACATTCCTCATGTATTCGTCCGATCAGGGTTTTTTCCTCGGCGACCACGGTTGGATCGACAAACGGTTGATGTTCGAGGAGTCGCTCCGGATGCCGTTTGTGGTGAGCTATCCCGCCCGGCTGGCCCCCGGTCGAACGTTCGATGGGATCGTGACCAACGTCGACATGGCTCAAACGATTCTCGATGCCGCCGGCGTGGAGCATCACGAGCGTATGCAAGGGCGGAGCTTCTGGCCCGAACTCACGGAGTCGGCCGACGACGAACCGGCGCCCGGCTTCTACTACCGCTACTGGGAACACGACGACATCAACCACAAAGCACCGGCCCACTACGGCTATCGGACCGATCGCTACAAGATCATCTACTACTACAACGAAGGTTTCGGCCTTCCGCTGACCTCCCAGTTCGTGTACCCACCGGAGTGGGAGCTGTACGATCTCGCTGTCGATCCGGCCGAGTTGAACAACGTGTACGGCCACCCTGACTACATCGAGATCCAGGAGGAGCTGAAGGCGGCAATGTGGCGGGAGCAAGCCCGCCTCGGCGACGCCCCGCACCCTTCACAACCGGTGCCGGAGGGATGTGATGATGTGCCGGTGGCGGCGATGGCGCCGCTCCCCCGCTACCGGTGGCTCAACCTGCCCGGTGAATGATGAAGATCGCGCTTGAGGTCTGGTCGTCGGACTACCAACAAACGTTGGCCACCTGTCGACGGGCTGAGCAACTCGGCTTCCACGCGTTCTACTACGGTGAATCACCGCACGATCTCAACCTCGAGTGTTGGACCACGTTGGCCGCCCTGGCCCAAGCAACCGAACGGATACGCCTCGGGCCGGTGATCACCAACGTGCTGCCGCCGTATCGCAGCCCGGCGTTGATGGTGCGCCAGGCCCAGGCTGTTTGGGAGATCTCGTCGGGGCGGCTCGACTTCCGCACCGGAGTTGGGGCCTATCACCGTTTCGGTCAAGCCTGGTGGGGACACGCTGGAATCGACTATCCCCCATACGAGCAACGCCTCATCGATCTCACAACGCTGTTGGATCTGCTGGCATCCGAGTTGCCCGAGCTGCCGGTAACCATCGCCGCAACCGGATCTCGGGCCTTGGCGTTGGCCGCCGAACGAGCTGACGTGTGGGAGACGTCGTTCTGTTCTCCTGCGGAGTTCGCCGCCCGGGACCGGCTGATGGCTCAGGCCGGCGACGGCCGTCGACCACTGCGCTCTTTGGAGATCGACGGGTTCATAGCCCCGGACGCAAACAGGGTGACCAAGCTGCTGGATCGGGTTGCGACCGACCGGGGCGCAGCCGAGGATCTAGCTCCGGTGATGCAACGAGCCCTAACTGGTCTGCCGGCTGATGTTGCCGGGCAGCTCGAGCAATTGTCGGCGGTCGGCGTAGAGCAAATTGTGGTTGCCCTGCACGATCCGCACGATCCCGATGCCCTCGAGGCCTTGGCCGAGGCGGTCGAGCTCTACCGGTTGAATGTCTGAGCGAGACAGCGGTAGCCCACCGCGGCTACTTTCAACAACATGTCGAGTGATGTTTCTGCGACCATTAGCCGAGCTGTAGTAAACGCCACGGCGGCTCGAAGCCGGATGTCGGTAGCCGCCGCGCTCAACTGCATCGAACCGGCCCAGTTGGCGCAGTTCTATCACGTGGCGCTGGCCGATGGTGACGGCGTCGATGCTGTTGGTGAAGGTCTGCCCGCTTCTCCCGGCGCGGCCGCGGGCGAGATTGTTCTGAGCGCCGAAGCGGCGTTGCAGGCCGCTGAGGCCGGACGATCGGTGATTCTGGTGCGGCCCGAGACTTCACCCGACGACGTACTGGGTATGCAGGCCTCGTCGGGCATCCTGACCACCCGCGGCGGGTTGGTGAGCCACGCCGCCGTTGTGGCCAGGGGTTGGGGAATCCCAGCCGTCGTCGGGGCGGTTGACGTACACGTCGACGTTGACGCCGGCACGGTCAGCATCGGTCAGCGCCAGTTCCGAGCCGGAGACGAAATCACAATCGATGGTGAAAGCGGCAAGATCTTCCCCGGAGCCATGGCCACGGCCACCGTCAAACCGCCTGCGGAGCTCGCCACCCTCTTGGCCTGGGCCGACGCCGTGGCCGAGGGGCACGTGCAGGTTCGGGCCAATGCCGACACCGCCGGCGACGCCGGGCACGGACGCGACCTCGGCGCCCAAGGAATCGGGCTCTGCCGAACCGAGCACATGTTCTTGGCCCACGATCGGCTACCGTTGATGCGCCGGTTCATCCTGGCCGACGATCCCGAGGTTGAGGCCGACGCCTTGGCCGAACTCGAAGAGGCGCAGACCCACGATTTCGAACACGTGCTGGCCGCGATGGACACGTTGCCGGTGACGGTTCGGCTCCTCGACCCTCCGCTACACGAGTTCCTACCAGACGTTACCGAGCTGGCGGCTCGAGAGGCCACGGATTCGCTCAACAAGGCCGAGCAGAAACAATTGGCGGCGGCCCGTCGACTGCACGAGACGAACCCAATGATCGGCACCCGCGGGGTCCGGCTCGGCATGCTCCGTAGCGGCCTCTACCAGATGCAGGTGCGGGCGTTGTGCAAGGCGGCGGCGACGTTGTTCGAGCAGGGCAAACAACCGGTTGTTGAGATCACGATCCCTCTGGTTGTCGACGCCGAGGAGTTGCGGATCGCCCGATCCTGGGTGTCAGGTGTGCTCGACGAGATCGGGCATCCCGAACTGTCGTCCAACGTCATCACGATCGGAGCCATGATCGAAACCCCTCGGGCCGCCATCACCGCCGGTGCCCTGGCGCAGCACGCCGACTTCTTCTCCTTCGGCACCAACGATCTCACCCAGATGACCTATGCTTTCAGCCGCGACGACGTGGAGGCTCGTTTGCTGCCGGCCTACCAGGAGCTCGGGATCCTGGAGCACAACCCGTTCGCGGTGCTCGATCAGGAAGGTGTCGGTGAACTGGTGCGGATGGGCTGTGAGAAGGCTCGAGCCGCCAATCCGTCGATCAAGCTCGGGGCCTGTGGTGAGCACGCCGGCGATCCGGGTTCGGCGGCATTCCTGGTGCGGTTGGGGCTCGACTCGGTGAGCTGCTCACCGTTCCGGGTGCCGATGGCCCGCCTTGGGGTGGCTCAAGCGCTCCTGGCCTGCGGTCGGGTTCATCTCGATGATGTCGTCATCGACTTCGACGCCGAGCCCGCTACCGCGAGCTCAGTCGATACGCCAACCACCTCGCCCGCTGCTCCAGCGGTTCCGGCCGTCGAGGTCGATGAGGCGTTGGTCCTGCACATTCTCCGAGTGCGAGGGTTCGTGACTCCCGACGGGTTCACGGAAAGCCTGGGCACGCACCCGGCCGACATACTGGCTGCGCTCATTACGTCGGACGATGTGCGCCACATGGAAGCGCGAGACATGTTCAGCCTCACGCCGGCAGGTCGGGAACGCTACGACTCGATGACCGACTCCATCTCCACCGACGAGATCAAGGCCGGGTTGGCCGCCCACTATGAACCGTTCCTCGAACTCAACACTCGATTCAAAGAGCTGTGCACGTCGTGGCAGCTACGAGACGGTGCTCCCAATGACCATTCCGACGAGGCCTACGACCACGTTTGCCTGGAGAACCTGCTAGCGCTTAACCAGTCCGCGGGTCCGGTGTTGGACGCCATGGCAACGGCGCTGCCCCGTATGTCTCGCTACCGTCGTCGCCTCGACGCCGCCGCCACCGATGTGGCGGGCGGAGCCACGAAACGGTTCACCGGCGTGATGTGCGAGTCGTATCACGACATCTGGATGGAGCTGCACGAGGACCTGATCGTGCTCCAGGGAATCGATCGCCAAGCCGAAGGCAGTTACTAGAGCCGAGTGCAAGCCTGTCAACACCTCTCGACCTTTGGAGGCGACGGTTAGCTGAGCGGCGTGGCGAAGCTCAGCTCATGACCGTCGGGATCGAGGATGTGGAAGTAACGTTCGTTCCACGGGGCGTCACGAGGCTCGAACTCCGGGGCGTATCCCGCCTTCAAGGCGGTGGCGTGCATGGCGTCGGGGTCGGGTGTGAAGAAGATGACCCTCCCCCAGCCGGTTCCCGGCACGTCTCCGGTGTGCTGGAGGTTGACGAAGTTGGTGGGGTCGCTCCCCCACGAGAGGGTTGAGAACGGGGCGTCGGGTCCACCGAACACCAGCTCGAAGCCAAGATCTTCATAGAAGCGAACCGACCGCTCCATGTCGGTTACCACAAAGGTGATGGCGTTGATCTCGGTGCGGGCCACGGGGTCAGCCGAGGTCCATCTGGTTAACCACGTACTCGGCAATCGCCAAGCTCGACGTGGCCGCCGGCGACGGGGCGTTGCGGACGCTCACGATGCCGTCGTTGTCGGAGATGCGGAAGTCGTCGACCAGCGAGCCGTCCCGGCCCACCGCCTGGGCTCGGATGCCCGACTTCCAACGCACCACATCGTCGGCCCCGATCTCCGGTACGTAGCGACTGGCCCCGGCCATGTAGGCCTTGATCGAAAGCGAACCTTTCAGCTCTTTCACCCCGGTCTGCCAGTGCGCCTTGGCCAGTTGCCAGAAGCCGGGCCAGCGGAGGAAGTCGGCGACGTCGGCGAGATCGATGTCGGTTCGGTTGTAGCCCTCTCGATTGAGGGCCAGGATGGCGTTGGGGCCGACGTCAACCTCACCACCAACCCGCCGGGTGAAGTGCACCCCGAGGAACGGGTATTGCGGATCGGGCACAGGATAGATGAGACCTTTGATCAGATCCCGCTTCTCCGGCTTGACCAACACGTACTCGCCCCGGAACGGCACGATGCGAGGGCCACGCTCGCCGTCGACCGACTCGGCCACACGATCCGACTGCAGCCCAGCGCAGATCACCAGCCGATCCACCGTGTGTGTCTCGGCGGCCGAGCCGCTGCCAGCAGTAATCTCGACCTTGCCTTGATGCCGCCGAATCCCGGACACCGGGGTCGACAGGTGGATGTGACCATCGGCGGCTCTGATGTCATCGGCGTAGGCGTTGGCCACGGCCACGAAATCGGTGATGGCGGTGTAGGGCGAATGCAGAGCGGCCAACCCGGCTCCGTGGGGCTCAATCTCCTGGATCTCAGCGGCATCCACCCGACGCAAACCGGGTACGGCGTTTTCGGTGGCCGTCTTCTCCAGGTTGTCGAGGCGACCCATCTCGGAGGGATCGACGGCGACCACAAGTTTCCCGCATTCGTCGTAGGGCAGCTGACGCTCCTTGCAGAACTCCTTCAGCAGGTGCCGACCTCGCGTGCAGAGCTCGGCCTTCAGACTGCCGGGCTTGTAATAGATACCGGCGTGAACGACGCCGGAGTTGTGACCGGTCTGATGGACGGCCAGTTCCGGTTCCTTCTCGAACAGCTGAATCTCGACCCCGGGAAGTCGTCGGGTCAGTTCCCGACCAATTGCGAGGCCCAGGATGCCGCCGCCGACAATGCCGATTACTTGGGGCCCGTCCGTCTGTGGGGAGGATTGCATCGTCCCAGGCTAATGTGTTGGTGAGAGCGTGTTGGTTAGGTTGTGTTGCTGAGATCGTTTGATTCCGAAAGGACACCGGATGAGTGAGCAGGAGTTCGGCTCGGTCGACCCAGCGGCCACTTGGCGCAGCGGGGAGCGAGACCTCGACAGCTTCCGCCGCACGCTACCCGCCGACGGAGTCGACGAGCTGATCACAACGGTAAAGTCGCTCCGATCCGAACGGGGCGTCGAAGCCATCGACGTTGAGACAGTGGAGGCCGATGATCTACCCTTGGGCTCGCTCACCGAATCGATTGCGCAGCTTCGCCACGAGCTTCTACACGGCTCGGGATTCGCTCTGGTCGACGGCTTCCCCGTGGACCGTCTGATCGACAACGAGATCGAGCTGTTCTTCTGGGCCATCGGCTTGGCGATCGGGCGGCCGGTGTCGCAATCGGTTATGGGAGAACGACTGGGCCATGTGCGCGACGTGACCAAGACCGACCCCAACGCCAGGGCTTACCGCAACAAGAGTGAGCTAACGCCTCACACCGATCCGGCCGACGTGCTGACGTTCCTCTGTATCAACCCGGCAGCCGTTGGTGGCGTGAGTCGTTTCGTTAGTTCGGCGACGATTCACGAGGAGATCCGCAACAGCCGACCCGATCTCCTCGCTCGGCTTTACCGCGGCTACCGCTATCACAGGCTCGGCGAGCAGCAGCCGGGCATGCCCGATATCACCACCCACCGGGTGCCGGTGTTCAGCCATCATGAAGGCCACACCAGCTGCCGTTACGTGAGGCACTACCTGGAGGTGGCGGCAGACGAGGATCCGACGATCACGATCGACGACACCGATCGGGAGGCGCTGGACCTCCTTGAGAGTTTGGCTGCCGATCCCGAGCTGCATCTGGAGTTCACCATGGACTCGGGTGAGGCGGTGTTCGCCAACAACTTCACGGTTATGCACGCCCGGTCGTCGTTTGAGGACGATCCGGCGCTCCCGCCTCGCCATCTGCTTCGCCTATGGTTGGCCGCCGATCCGCCCCGTCCGCTTACTCCTAACATCCAGCATTATGAGGGTGAGCCGGGGATTCAGCCGGTCGAGGGTCGCACCCCGTCGTATGCCACCTCCAGAACGGACGTGCAATAGCCGCTGACGCCCCGCCGAGTTAAGGCTTCTTGCCGGTGATCACCACCGGGAGATGGGTGTAGCCGTTGACAAATGAGGAGAATGTGCGCTCGGGTTCGGCTTGCACTTCGATGCGCTCGAATCGCTGCAGGATCTCTTCCCACAGAATCCGAAGCTGCAGTTCGGCGAGGCGGCTGCCCATGCAGAAGTGGATGCCGTAGCCGAACGAGAGGTGGCGGTCGGCGTTGGGGCGGTCGATCACGATGTCGTTGGCGTCGGCGCCGAACACGTCTCCGTCACGGTTGGCCGATACGTACCACATGAGTACCTGGTCGTGTTTTTGGATCTGGCGGCCTCGGAACTCCACGTCTTCGGTTGCGGTGCGGCGCATGTAGCTGAGCGGGGTTTGCCAGCGGATGATTTCGGGCACCATGTTGGCCACCAGAGACGGGTCGGCCTGCAGGCGGTTGTATTGGTCGGGGAACTTGTTGAGCCCGTAGACGCTGCCCGACATGGTGTTGCGGGTAGTGTCGTTGCCGCCCACGATCAACAGGATCAGGTTGCCGAAGTGATCCATCGTTTTCATGTGTCTGGTGGACTCACCGTGGGCCAACATCGATACCAGGTCGTAGCCCGGGTTCTTGCGGCGTTCCTCCCACAGGCGCTCGAAGTACGACACACACTCCCGGAAGGCCGCTCGGCGTTCAGCTCCTGACTCCACCACTCCACCCGGCTCGGGAAGGGCGGTCGCGGCGTCGGACCAGAACGTCAGCTTCCGGCGGTCCTCGATGGGAAAGTCGAACAGCGTGGCCAGCATCAGGCTGGTGAGCTCGATGGAGACGGTGTCGACCCAGTCGAACTCCTCCCCAATAGGCAGCGATTCGAGCACGTTCACCGTGCGTTCCCGAACCAGCGACTCCAGGTTCCGAAGACTCGACGGGGCCGAGATGCCACGAACAGTCTTGCGTTGCTCCGTGTGCTGCGGCGGGTCCATGGAGATGAACGATGGGATGGCCTCGATCTCGTAGCGGGCCGGCGTGCCGACCGGAGGGCCGATGGTGATCCCGTCGGCCGACGAGAAGTTGCGCCAGTTGCCGTCGATCTCACGCACGTCCTCCCAGCGGGTGATCGACCAGTACCGTCCGGCCGATCCCAGCTCGTTGAGGTGCACCGGGTCCTCTTGACGAAGCCGCTCGAAGTAGCGGTGCCACCGATGATCCCGGAAGAGGTGAGGGTTGAGCGGGTTGATGTCGTCGATCGCGAGCGAGTCGGCGTCGGCCACGTCGGCGGCGAACAACGCCTGTTCCATCTCAGGACTGCGCGATGGCCTCCGGGCCAACCACTCTTCCCGGGTTGGTTTCGGCCTCTCCGTTACGTCAGCCATATGCCCTCAGCCTCTCTGGCGCCCTGTGTAAGATCCTGATTCCACGCTAACCCGAAGGCCCTCGACGGGGCCACTCATGATGGAGGCGTTTGGACGCCCGAGACCGTGCCGACATAAACTCGGCTCGGCGCCGGCAGTCTCTCGGAGGGAACCGGATGAGCAGCCCAGGCGACAAAGCCCGACTCTCAAAAGAGGAGGTCGCGCCCTATATCAACGACAACGCGCCCTTCGGGCCGGTCGCCACCGAGCAGATCTCCGATCAGGAGCTGTGGCAGAGCCTGTTCGATCGGGAGAACCGAATCTACTCGTATCTGATTCAACGAGATCCGGCGTTTGTGGTGGGACGACGGGGAGCGGGCAAGACCGCGTTCCTTGACGCGCTCAACACCGAGCAGACCACCTTGACGGTGCAGATCAACACGTCGACGGCGGTGGCCGAGATCGAGGACCTTCTACGGGCTCTGGCCAACCTTGGCATCACCCTGTTCGCCGATCACGTATCCGAAATCTGGGGAGCCGCCCTTTGGCATGCCCTCGTGGTGGCGCTGGTACAGAATCCGCCTGAGGTCGTTGACACCGATGACGTGCGGTACGAAGACGTCAAGATCTATCTCGACGATCTCACTCACGACGGATCCCGGCGGGTTTCGTGTGAAGCAGCGATGAGCTTGTTTTGTGTTGAGTTCCTTGAGCAGGCGGATGAGCGTAAAACCGTGGCCCGCCATCCCACCATGTTCGAGCTGAGCGGTGTGAGTCTTGGATCGGTAATTGACGGGGTTGGGTCGCTCCTCGACGAGGCGAGTGTCGGCCCGATCCTCCTCCTCGACTCGATTGAAGACTTCCAGGACGTTCTCGACTATCACACGAGAACCATCGAGGGGCTGTTCATGCAGGTCGGGCGCTCGACCCAGCCGGCCGCTCCTTTCAGAATCCGGTTCTCCTTTCCGGCAGAACTCTGGCATGTGCTGCGATCAATGTCTCGTAATCCGCTGAAGGACTTCGGGCGCTTTATCGTCTTGCAGTGGAGTGCCAGGGAGATCGTGAAGATTGCCGCCCATCGTTTCATGCTCTATCTCAATCACTTTCATCAGCCGTTCCTGGACCGCAATCGTGACATCGCCCGGCTTAATGTCGATTCCGAGCGGGAAGCGCTCGATCTGCTACGCACGGTATTGCCGGCCACGGTGAAGGGCGAAGAGTCCGTCGCCTACGTGCTACGACACACTCAGCTGCTCCCCCGCCACCTGCTGCGCCTGCTGAACGCCATATGGGCTCGCAGCCACTACGAATCGGATGGGGTTCGGGTTTCGGAGGAGGCGGTGATCATCGGCGTCCAGGATGTGGAGGAACAGATCGTCACCGAAATCTGCAAGGCCTACGAGCTTGTGCATCCCACCGCCGATGAGGTTTGCCGGGCGGTCATCAAGAACCTGCCGAGAAGGTTCACCAACTCGGAGTTGCACAAGACGTTCAATCGTGTTGGCAAAGGGGCGGTGAAGCGGGCCAACCGCAACCTGGCCGAACGGCAGTTGGCCGAACGTTCACACAGGGTGGGCGCCATGGATGTGCCGCCGACGATGGACTTCTTCGATTTCAAGGCGATGCTGCTCGAAATTGGCTGCATCGGGCGCTTGATCGATCAAACCGAGCGCTACGACATCGCCGAGTTCGAGTACACAATTCCTCATCGGCTTGCGGTAGGTGATGACGACATCATGTGTGTGCACCCGCTGTTCTCAGGGGTGTATCAGTCGATGCGGTCGGAAGGCGACGGTACGAGATCTGTGTATCCGTACGGCACAAACCCGATGGTCGATCACCGACTGCGCGACGCCAACTAGCTGGGATGTCCTCTGTCAGGTTGCGGTTGCCGGCCCGGTTTCGGCCTCATTCACCAGCTCGACAACGGGTGTGTCGGCGCCGTTGGTGAAGGCCAGGCTGAGCACTTGGGTCCGTTGCCCTTCGCCGTCAGGTTGTTGATTGAACACCCGAATCCTGGCGGCCACGGTTGGGGTCTCGGGGCCGGTGTCGCCGTTGAGGGCGGCAACTCGCTGGTAGCCGGCTTTGTTTATCGAGATCGGCTGGAGGAAGTCGACGGCTCGACGGCCTCGAACCCGAACCACGGTTAGCAGCTCGGAGTCACCGCGGTTTATTCGCCTCGTGGCGTCGGTGTCGTTGCTCCGCCAGCGGACCGAAATCGGAACAGGACTGCGTTCAACGCCGGTCAGATCGACGACCTTGGCGTGGAAATTTCCGGTGGCACCGTGATTGGTGACTCGGAGGGCGATCTCGTTGGCCCCGAGGTTCGCCAGCTCACAGCTGAAGTTCTGAGCGGCGGCGTCACCGACAACAGGATTGAGATGCTCGCCCAGCGCGTCCCGGACTTCGTACAACATCACGAGCAGCGTGCGCCCGACCATGATCGCCACCAATACGATCGGGGCGATGATGAGGCTCACCGCGGCCAAGAGCACATCGCCCATTTGCAGCACGCCGGCGAAAATGGCGGCTTGCAACGCAACGGCGGGTGCCCCAAAGATGAGGCGGTTTTTGATCGGATTTTCTCTTACCCAGTTACTTGCCCTCCTGAATGAGGCCCGCAACAGCCGTTCATTCCACTGAGTTTCCACCAAATAAACGATAGTTCAGGGCGTTTCCGGGCACCATCTGAAAGGTGCCGCCGGTGCGTTGGCGCTGTTCATCGAAACGACGAGAGGTGAGTCGGCAGGTCAGGGTGACTAGGCCTATTGGGTGCGGCGATCCGGGTGGAGTTGGGCAATACCCCCCAACAATTTCGGCTGATCTAATCGCCGCCGATCATTGGATCGAACCCATAGGCGCAACCAACAATGCGACCCGGAGACAACCATGAGCCTTCCCTTCAGTTTCCCCTTTAGCTTCACTGTCATCTTCCTCGGCTGGCTCATCCTGAGTGCCGTGATGATCTTCATGTGGATGGTCCTGCGGCAACGGATGGACCGCGAGGCCCAGTCGGCAAGCTATGCGACCTGGGGCGGAGACATCAGCAAGGCCAACGAGGCGCTCAAACACCCCGCGCTGCGAATGGCCACTTCGGCTCGTACCGACCAGCGGCCTGCCGACGACGAGGCCATCGACAGGACCGATGCCAACACAGAGACGGAGCCGGAGAACGTTGCCGCTCCTCACCCGGCGAAATTGGCCCGGACCTTGGACGACATGCTGGACGGCATCGAGCTTCCCTACGACCTGACCCCGATCAACTGTCTCGTCGAGAATCCGGAACGCCACCTGGTGTTCCTCTCCACGCACCAAGACGCACGAGATATCGGCACCAGGTTCGCCGACGAAGTGATTCGACTCGGCTATGAGTTTCAGCCCGTCGGGCTTGATCAGGCAATCGCCATTCGCGGCGAAGACGTCATCTCGATGACCGTGACCGGCGAAGCAAACGAAGTCGAAGACGGCGACCGCCTGCGCTACTGGCCAGCCGGTGACGGCGACGTCGCCCTTGAACTGTGGGTCGGTCGCTCGACCTCGCCTCCGGCCACCGTGGGCGGCAGGTAGCTGCAGAAACCGAACCTTGTTTGGTTCGAGGTGTTGAGGGCCAACTTCAGGCTTGCTGTCCGAGACAATCCAATGGGTTTGGTCAACGAAAATCAATTCCGCAGCCAACCTCAGGTAGTTGGCTGCCGGCAGCGAGGGTCAAATCGGGTTGCCGGATGCGGGGCCCTCGGCAATGATTGTGAGTCGGGAACGACATGTAGGGAAGGGTAAGAGAAAACGGGACGTTCATTCTCCATTTCCTTCTTCCCGACTGTAGGCAGCGACATTGCCTTCGTCGAACTGCTGTTTCGCGATGTTGTTCAGATCGAGAGCCCGCAGGTGTTTGACGGCCTGAAAGGTCCGTTTAGAGGGATGAAGGCCCGCCACCGCAAGAAGTATCGAGCGTACGAGGTTGCCTCCTTCACCGATCTCAACGAGCATTTCCTCAGCCGAGGACTCTTGTCCGGTTCAGAAGAACTTCGGCTTGCCACGTCTATCAGGGGTCCTTCCGGGTTTGGGAGTCGGCTCCCCATCGACGTGGCATTGATCGGCAAGCATCGCCGGGGCGCATCGGTTAGCGGTCAAATCTTCTTGTCCTTCGATACGCGGTGGGTATACAACGGCATGATTCCCTCCCAGCGGTCGGTCGCCTCGGATCCCACCGGCTCCCATCACCATGAGAACTGGGAACTCTTTGTTCTGGATCTCTTTGAGATACTCGAACCTGCACCGCTAGAGCATGCGGCCTGCGATATCGGATTGGGATGGGGGGCGCCATGGGAGAACTCCGTCTTGTATCACAAAGATCTCAAGGAATTCGTTTACGACGTCGGCCGGATTGTTCTGCGTTCAGATACCTACTCCATCGTGGACAGCTATGTCGATGACCGGCCTTTTCTGGACAGACTCGCAGCAACGGATCAGGGTCCAGACGACAGGGATCCATCGCGCTGGCACAGAAACCTGGATCCCAGCGGTGGCTTAGCAGCGTTCTTGGACAACCTCGACGAAGATGTTGTCCGAAAGGTTGTTTCGGTGGCGGAGTCCGTGTGCGACGAGGAGGTGGCCGAGGTCTTGACGGAAGGCGCCAAACAAAGTGGTACGTACGCCTACTATCAAGTCGGAGATGGCGGGGTGATCGTGACCCAACCTCACGGTTCGGTCTATCGCGCCTTCGAGTACGTTGTCGACTATTTCAGCTCGAGCGGTTGATCCCGACTGACCCGGCCGTAAGCAATCAGAGAAGCCACCTTGCGCCGACCGGGTCCACCCACGGTTTGGCGCCCCTGGCAGGAATCGAACCTGCGACGCACGGTTTAGGAAACCGACGCTCTATCCACTGAGCTACAGGGGCTTGTGTCGGGCAACAGAGCTACCCGAGCTACGAAATATAGCGGGCGACGACACTCGGAAGTCGCTATTACGTTGAACCCTGGTGGGTATGAACCACTCCCAAGTGGCTACGCCGACGAGCGAGAAACCAACGCCCAGAATCCGTTGCCGGAATGGGCCCACGTGACCGACCACTCCCCCGGCAGCGCAGCGGTCACATCTTCGGGCGGAAGATGAATCGGCGTACGATCGCCGAACGTGTTGACCCAGAGCACCGATCCACCCGGTGCGAGCACTCGGGCCACCTCATCAGGGAATAGTAACATGTTGACCATGGCCAGCCCGTCAAACGCGCCGTCACCAAACGGCAATCGGGAGGCATCGGCCTGCGTGAGCGGAGCAGCCCGCTCGGGCGAGTTGCGCAGCATGCCCAGGGCCAAGTCCATGGCCACCAGCGAACCGCCAGCACCAGCC
Organism: Acidimicrobiales bacterium; assembly: GCA_965216355.1. Taxonomy (GTDB): domain Bacteria; phylum Actinomycetota; class Acidimicrobiia; order Acidimicrobiales; family SZUA-35; genus JAHELU01. Next base: position 2,002,005 of record CBDCFR010000013.1, on the reverse strand, counting down.
ACGGCGGGCGCAAGGATTCGTGTTCCCGCACCAGTCCCGGCACCGAGCTCAAGCCAGCGGCCGGCCAGGTCCAGGTCACCTCGTCGCAGGGCATCACGGATCGGCGCAGTGCGAACCGAATCGGAATGCGACGCATCCCACTCCTCGGCCATCGAGTCGAACAGACCTGCAACCTTGGCAGCGCGGCCCGGCGACCATCCACCGTCGAACGCCACCTGGCGGGTGACATTGCGCATCGGGTGATCGGGCCCGACACCGCCCTCCGGTGGCACGTAGCCTCCGTCGGCAGAGTCGTCGTCGGGCAGTTGATTGAAGTCAGCTGCCAAGAGGGCTATGCAACCTCGTGCGAGTTCCCAACGGCAGCCGTGGAACGAGGCCAAGCGATCGGGAAACTCGGATGATCAAACGGCTGACCATCTTCAAGCTCATCAGCTAAGCCCGGGAAATCGGGCGAGGTCTTCCACCGCCGCACTGCGTGGCGGGCGTCGGAGCTCAAGTAACGGAACGACATCACCCGTCGCTGCTGTTCAAACGGGAAGCCGGGCGCACTATGCACCGTGAGGAAGTTGAAGAACAGGGCATCACCAGGGCTGAGCTGCCACTGCCGAATGTCGTAGGCCCCGCGGTCGCCGTCGATGTCGGGCATCTCAACCAACGAACCCTCGGGGAACCACTTGGCCTCTTCATCCAAGAAGGTGCGCGGCATCCGCCACGGACCCCGGTGTGACCCGGCCCAGAATTCCATCGAACCTTGGCGTGGAATCTCGTCAAGCGGTACCCATGCGCTTACGCCGGTGCCGTCGACGTTGTAGTACGGCTGGTCTTGATGCCACGGAGTGCGTTGGGCGGTGCCGGGCTCTTTGATCAGCATGTGATCGTGGTAGAAACGGGCACTGTTTGAATCCATGAGAGCCGCCGCGATCTCGGGCAATTTCGAGCGCAGTGCGATCTCCTCGATCTCCGACACCTCGGACCAACGAAGAAAGTCTTCCACGAACCGTCCGGGATCGTCTTCGCCGCTGGCGACCACCATGCGATCGCTGGGGTGGTCGACAACATAGTCAACACCCCGCTCCAGGGTGGAAATCTCGTCCCGACTCAGAGCACCACGAACGACGACAACCCCGTCCCGGGCGAAGGCTTCGATTGTCGAGTCGTCGATCATGACTTCAGTTCTACTGGTCCTCCCCTGGGGAGGCCATGGTTTCGATTGATCGTCAACAACATTGTCAACTGGACGACAGCTGATGGCAATTCGACACCAATCATTTGGCCCGGTACTGGCAATATCCTTGAAAGAAGCGCCGCATTTCTGCGAATACTGCCACAGAGAGTGGTGACCGGTTACCGTCGGCTACCAACGTTCACCACTCCGAAACCGCATGATCCAACTCAGCTTCCAAGAACTGCTCGACCAATGGGCCGACGTTGAATCGGCAGTCGATGCCACCGACGGCATCGACCAGTGGTGCTCGGGCCTCGACTGGGTAATACCGGTAGCCACCGGATTCGCCCCCCGAGGCAAGCGACTGTTTTTCAAATCGGCGCACGGCAACGGATACGCCATCCTCGGCTACTACCGGCGGGACGACCTGATTTTCCTCTCGAGCATCGAACCACTCTGGGGCTTCGCCAGCCCGATCTTCGGATCCGATTTGGAAAGCCTCAGCACCGAGCTCTGCGAAGCCCTCGACGAACTCGATGGTTGGTCGATCCTCATCCTGCCCGGGCTGCCCCCACACCCTCATCCTCTGACCAAGGCGATCACCAAAGCGCTGCAGCCCCTCGGCGTGTCGATCTACACCGAGGGCATCACCCGCCGCGTGGCCGACCTCACCGGAGGCTACGACGAATGGCTCGCCGCCCGAACATCTCGCTTTCGCCGCAACCTTCGGCAAGCCGAATCCCGAGGTCGACGAGCAGGACTGTCGATCCTCGACGTCTCCAACGACGACAACCTATTCGACAGGATGCTGGAAATCGAACGCCGGTCATGGAAGGGAGAAGACGGTAGCGGCATCACCACACCGGAGATGTCGGCCATGTACCGCACCATGATCGACCGGCTAAGCGAACGAGATCGGCTGCAAGCCTTTGTCGCGCAACTCCCGGCCGATCAGAAGGAAACGCCGGGGGCGGTGATCCAACGAGACGTAGGCTACATCCTCGGCGGCATTCGTCAGCGTCGCTACCGAGGGCTGCAAATCAGCTTCGTCGACCAGCACCGCGGCCTGTCGATCGGCAACCTCCTGCAACATCACCAGATCCGGCACCTCATCAACAACGACCTGGCTGATCACTACGACATGGGTATGGACTTCGACTACAAACAACGCTGGGCCGATCACGGCGAGACGTCGATCACCTTGGTGCTGCACCGATCTTCCGGGGACCAAGCGGTATCCTGAAACCAATGGTTGGGTTCTACGGATTCATCAACACCAGCTCGGTGTCATCGCTGATCATCGGCGCGGTGATCCTCGCCGTGATCGCCGTGTTGCTCGACCGGCTGAACTTCCCGCAGAAACCCTTCCGGCCAAAGCGGATCGAAACCAACCGTCGCAGCGGCCCCACCCGCGATCGCACCGGTGCTCACATCGTTGATGTTGCCGTCGATTCCTCTGTTGACGTAACCGACGAGCCGTAACGATTCACGTAGATCCAGAGGGACCTACTCGTCGGCATCGTCAGCGTCTCCATTGCCGGTTTCCCTGGTCAGCTCTTCATCGCCGTTGGGTGTTTCCCGAACGAACTCGTCGGTGGTGATGGGAGCCTCGGTCTCGTCGGCCTGGACTTCGATCACAACTTCTTCGACGGTCTCCGAGCACGCCAACACGATCACGCAGATCGCCCGCACATCGGGAGCCTGACGCACGTCGCCGGGATCGATACCGAACGGCCAGTAGTTGTCGGAGGCCACACCCAAGACCTTGCCGTCGCCATTCAACAACGGCCCGCCCCGGAACAGCGTCCCGATCAGAGACGTGTGCTGAAGCCCGACCTGGGAATGATCCAGAAGAACCCCAGGAGAGGCGGTAGCTCCATTGCCGCCAACACCACTGAGGGCAAAGATGCGGCTACCAAGCGAATCAAGTTGACCCTGCTCGCTGGCAAACTCGAGGGTTGGAATCTCACGGTCGACCACAACCAGAGCAATGTCTCGTTCCGGATCCCACGACCAGAGTTGGGCCGGGACCCGCTCGTTGCCCTTCATCAGATCGATCCCCGGGCTGGGAGCAGTGGCGGCGGCCTGTACCAGCGCATAACTGGTGACCAGAGCGGTTCCGTTTTGATAGGGCACCACGGCAAAGGCTGAGCCGGTAGTGATCTGACCGGCGTCGTCACGAGTTTCCAGCAACCAGACCGATGGTCCGGCGGTGCGCGGCAGGTTGATCACCCCGTCGGCATCGGCCACGTAGTCACCCAAAGGCTTAAGCTCATCCCGGATCTCGGTGATGGTCCCCACCCGAAGGTCGTCGATGGCACTGGTGGCGTCGGTGAACTGCTGGTCGAAACCTTCGACGAAGCGAGCCACTTCCTGTTCGTTCTCGGCCAAACGATTGTCGTAGTAGGCGTAGAAGGCAGCGCCACTGAAGGCCGCACCGATGCCAAGCATCATCAGCATCGTTGATATCCCGATGACCGTACGCGGCAGGATTCGATGCCGCAGCTTGCGACGACCAGGACTCAGCGGCACATAGCCTCGGCGACCGAGTTCCTTCATCTGTCGCCAGCGTCCAAGCCGCTTTCGCGGCTCAATAAACGGGGCCACCCCACCGATCTTCTGGCGACGCAGCGCCTTGGGCAGCTTCGGATGGCGAAGCTTGAGTGCGGCTTCGGTCAGCCATATCTCACCCCATCCCACCGAACGGATGAGATCGGTGGCACTCGGCGGGGCCGGTCTGGCTTGCGGCGCCAACCCGGTGAGGTCCAGCACCTCGGCCTCAACGGAGAGCGGTGTCGGTGACTCGTCCCAGTGAACAGCCGGGGCCGGATCAGGTTCGAGCTCGGGCTTGAGTTCGACTTCGGGTTCCAGCACTGGGACGGGCGATGTGCCGACGTCGTCGCTATCCGGCGCTTCGGCAATCTCGACCGCCCCGGCCGCATCGACGATCTCGACTCCAAGCTCCGCCCGCACGTCCTCGGCCACCCGATCGGACTTGCGGCGCAGCCGCGGCTCGTCGTCGGTGAACTCGGGCATAACCGAGTTTCCGATCACCACCGATGACTCGGCGAACGATTCGGTGTCCTCGACGGTCGACAGCGGCTGCTGAGGCTCATCGTCTTTGCGACGGTTCTTGGTCGACGGTCGGTTCGTCGACGGCGCGTTTGTGGCTGAACTAGCCATTGTCATCTCCTGATACTGGCGTCGAGGTTGTGTTACCACCCGATCCCGTCCCCTGGGTGGTCGAACTCGACGATCCGGTTCCGTTCCCTTCGGCAGTTGTTGGCGTGGTTTGACTGGTCGAGCCGGGTGATTCTCCCTCACCCGCCGGAAGAGAAGACTGCGGCGGGGGCGGTTCGGTTGTGGGCACCTGAGCGGCCGGCACGGTCACCGGAGCGGTATCGGTCTGGTAGCAGGGTCCGTCGCCACACCCGGTCGACAGCTGCCGAGGAGTCCGACGGGTGCCCACCTCAGTGGACTGTTTAACCCGTTGGCTGGTGATGATCTCCTTCGCCGTGTCGGCGATGGGAACAATCGGTGCCGGGTCCGGGAACTCGTGAACGGCCGTACCTTGATGAGCGGCGGCCATGAAATCACCCCAGGCGATGGCCGGATGCGAACCGCCGGTCACCGCCCCCACACCGTTGATGTTGCGAAGCGACGCCGACCGATCGGCGTGACCCATCCAAACTGCAGTCGCCAACCCAGGGGTATAGCCCACGAACCATGCGGCCCGGTAGGCCTGCGCAGTGCCGGTCTTACCGGCCGCCGGTCGGCCGATCTGGGCCGCCTTGCCAGTACCCGACTCGATAACGTCGACCAGCACGTCGGTGACGTTGTCGGCCACCGCTTCATCAAGCACGCGATCTCCGGTTGGCGCCCGGTTGTCGATCAGAACGTTGCCGTCGGCGTCGATGACTCTCTGGATGCCGGTCGGAGCGTTGCGCACACCTCGATTGGCGAACGTCGAATAGGCCGACGCCATCTCCAGCGGCGAGGATTCGGCGGCGCCAAGGGCCAGGCTGGCGCCGTAGTTACGTTCCGGGTCGATTCTCTCCAAGCCAAGGTTGCGAGCCAGCTCCACCGTTTCGTCGATGCGAACGTCGACCACCAGCTGAGCAAACACGGTATTGACCGAGGCTCGCATGGCCTCCCGCAAGGTGATGTTGCCGTAGCCGCGATGGTCGTAGTTCGACACCGCACAATCGCCGCCGCCACAGCCGGGCACCTCCCAACGAGCCGGCGCCGGGTAGCGAGACTCAGGGTGCAACCCGAGACTGAACGCCTCGGCCATCACGATCGGCTTAAACGAGCTACCAGGCTGGAAGCCAGTGGAGCCACCGGTGGCCAGGTTGACCTGGCTGAACTGATAGTCACGGCCACCAACCATGGCCACGATGTGGCCCGTGTCAGGCTCAACGGACGCAAGGGCCATCTCCACCGGATACTCGGTATTGCCAAGCCGCTGGGCAACCGCCTCCTGCGCCATCTGCTGCAGCGAAGGATCGATCGTGGTCTCGACGGTCAGACCGCCGTTGTAAACCAGATCCGGGCCGAGCAGATCGACGAGTTCGGCCTCCACGTGGTCGACAAAATAGTGGTGGGCGAACGCGCCCTTGCTCTGGCGGGGGATCAGCGTGGTAACCGGGCCGTTGGGCAGGTCGGGGTCGGTTACCGACCACAGACGACGTGCGGCTTCCCGTTCATAGTCGGCCTCGCCGATGTAGCCCTGATCGAGCATGGCCTGCAGTACCAGCACCCGGCGTTCGTTGGCTGCTTCCCGATCGACGTAGGGCGAAAGGCTGGTAGGGGCTTTGACCACCCCGGCCAACGTGGCCGCCTCGGAGATGTCGAGCTGTGACACGTCTTTGTCGAAGTAGATCTTGGCCGCAGCCCCGATGCCGTAGGCGCCCGATCCAAAATACGAGGTGGTCAGGTAGCCGAAGAGGATTTCCTCTTTCGACATGGTCTTCTCCAGCTCGGTGGCCAGGAGCGCTTCCTCAACCTTTCGCTCCAGCGTTTGCTCACTGGAGAGATATACGTTCTTGACGTACTGCTGGGTCAGCGTAGAGCCGCCTTGGGCCACTCCCCCAACTTCCAGGTTCACTCGGGCCGCTCTGGCAATACCTTCGTAGTCGACGCCGTCGTGTTCCCAGAAGCGTTTGTCTTCGATTGCGACCACGGCCTCTTTGAGCACGTCGGGAATCTGGTCCGGAGTTACCTCGATTGTCCGATCGAAGCTGCGGAACAAGGCGATCTGGGTGCCGTTGGCGTCGTAGACCGATGTGGGTTCGGCTCGGATTTGGGGCCGTTGGTCGGGTAGCTCGCCAACGGGTAGCGGCGCCTCGAGCAGTGTGGCCACAGCCACACCAGCCGCAACCGGAGGCACAATTATCAGCGCGATCACCACCGCTACCAACAGTCGAAGTGCAGCGACGGCGAAACGGTAGAGCCGCTCGTCGTCCGGTCGGTCGAATCGATCAGCCATTTCCACCTCCGTCGGTTGAGTCTTCGCCCGGGGTGCCGGCGCCGTCGGAGCCGTCCGACCCCGTGCCACCTGAACCCGTGCCGTTACCGGTGTCGGCCGAAGTGGTGCTTGAACTTGAATCGCCTTGACGTCCGGTGCCCGAACCATCGTCGGCGGGGGGCTGGGTGGTGGGTGGAGCGTTGACACAGGCTGGAAGGGCGACCGGTATCTGGCTGTCGTTGAACGTCACCGTCGCCGTACCCTGGCCCGGCCTCAGGCATCGCAGCCGGAACACCACTAGACCCTGGTCGTCGGTAGCGAGGGTGGTACCCGACATGGGCTGCAGATAGCGGGCCAGTTCCACCGAAACCTCAATGCCGGAAACCGGCCGCGTGACCACGATTCCGTCTTCGTCAACCCGGTGCTGGGTGACCGACGCTCCGAGGCTTCCCGTCATTCCGGTGTACATCGTTCCGCCGTTGGCGAATTGAATCAGCGGCTCACCGTCAACCACTTCGAGACTGTAGGAACGCTGTACCCGATCGCCGGCGTTGATGAAGAACACGTCGGACGTGGTCATCGTGGCTGTACCGGGCACCCAGGCTCGAACTCTGTACCGACCGCCTGGAAGGTCGTGGGCCGCGAACCAGCCGTTGGCGTTGACGGCGAGATCTCGCACGCCAATTCCGGCGTCGGTGTGCCGCTCCAATCTCACGGTGCTCCCGACAGCGGCTACACCGTCGATGTCAACCGTTCCCTCGATTCGAGATTTCCCACCGGCCATCTCGATCATCGGTTGCTCTCCGGAGTCGGTGAACAAGAGGGCCATCGGTTTGCGCCGAGTGTCCTCGCCGATGTGAACCACGTAGGGCGAAGCCGGCAGCTCGGTCTTCTCGAAGTCGAGAGCGAGGCCACTCAACCGGATTTCGGTGGGTGCGCTCTCGTCGGTGTAGGCGTCGATCACGAAGTCCTGGTTCGACCACATGACAAACAGAACTGCGGCCATAAAAGCGAAGAGAACGGGCTTTAAAACGTCCACCCCTTCCCTTCGGCACCAACTTAAAAGAGCTGAGCCTTTTGGCCCAGCTCTTTAGGTCGTTCGGATCAGGCCGTTGGGCCTACCCGGCGGTAGTTGACGACGCCGTTACTCGGGTACGTCGATGAAAATGCACTCGCCCGGGCATTCCTCGGCCGATTCGATCACGCGATCGAGGCCGCCGTCGGGAATGCGAGCCATGCCCTCGGCACCGGCCGGGTTGGCGTTGCCGTCGAACAGCTTCTCAGCGCCGAAGTTATCGGCCGATTCCTTGACGTAATAGAGTCCGTCGTCCATCCCGAAAAACACGTCGGGTGCGATCTCGGCGCAGAGGCCGTCACCGGTGCACAGATCTTGGTCGATCCATACCTTTAAGTCGGACATACCAGGGCTCCTTGAGAGGCTAGAGAATCAAGTTTTGACTTGTGTGACTGAGTTGTGAGGATTCTAGGGCGCAACTGCGCTCCGACCATGCATCGCGCCCTCGCTGAGAGCTTCAGACACGACTGAAAGTCTATCGGTCAGCGGGGATTTCGAGGCGGTGGCAACGTAGCCTTGGGTCATCATGGCGAAACGTCTTAGCAACACGGAGTCATTCATGTGGTCGCTGGGTCAGGATCCAAACCTGGCTTCCACGATGGGGATGGTCAACATCTTGGAGGCCGCTCCCGACGCTGCTCGGCTGAGGGCTTCGGTCGAACACCTTGTTGCATCCGTCGACCGACTACGACTGAAAGTTAGCGACCCGCTCGGCCTTGGTGGAGCCATGGGCACTCTGGAGTGGGTGATCGACGATCAGTTTGACCTCGACTATCACCTACGCACCGTGCGGATCGACGATCCGGCGGTAGACGACGGCGTCGCGATCGATGGCCCCGAGCTCAGCCATCACGCTGCACTCTTTGTGAATGATCCGTTCGACCGCACCCGACCGCTGTGGATGTTCCAACTGGTCACCGGACTGGCCGGCGGTCGGGCCGCGTTGCTCGGCAAGTTTCACCACTCGATCTCCGACGGCATGGGCATGATCCGTTTGGCCGCCCACCTGCTCGAGTTCGAACCCAATGCCAGGCCACCGGAATCAGTTGACCTCGCGGCGATCTTCGACGCCGATCACGCCGCCGAATCCCACGACGGCGAGAACCGCTGGAAGGCCGGGGCGGAGCGATTCGTGGAATTCCTGCAGGACACGGTGAGGGATGTGCCAAGTCCGAGCCGGGTTTGGGACCTCGGCGGCGATGCCATCGCATCGGCCAAGGCGGCCGGTTTGGGGTTCGATCTCCATGTTGGTGATGTGATCGGAGGCGGCTCCGACGATGACAGCACCGAGGATCACGAAGACGAGCCTGCGTCCCTGTGGCGTAATCGATCCCGTAATCGCCGCTACGCCACGTTGCTGGAATCACTCCCCGCTCTCAAGGACGCCGCCCACGGCCACGAGGTGTCGGTCAACGACTTGTTTGTCGGAGCCTGCGCCGAGGCCGCCGTTCGCTACCACCACGAGTTCGACATCGAGCTCGACCACGTGCGGGCCACGGTCGTGATCAACGTGCAGCCGCCCGATGCCGGCTCGCAAGATCCCGTTGAACTCGGCGAAGGTGACAATGCCTTCCTCCCCGTGCCGATCCTGCTGCCAGGATCTTCGGCCACGGCCGAGGAACGCCTGGCCGTGATCCGCTCCGAGGTTAAGGCCAAACGCACCATGCTCGAAGGCAAGAGTGGTGCGCTCTCGGCCCTTAGCAGCCTCGGGGCCTTCGTGCCCCCGGCGGTGGCGGCCAACATCGTTTTGGACCAAGCGGCCAAAGTCGACTTCGCCACCAGCAACGTGCCCGGTGCCCCAATCCCCACATGGTTCGCCGGGCAAGCCATCGAAAACATGTATCCGATGGGGCCGGTCACCGGCACCGCGTTCAACATCACGATGCTGAGCTACAACGACCGCTGCCACTTCGGTATTCACATCGATCCGGCCGCCGTCGCCGACACCGAGTTGTTGGTGAAAAGCATCGCCCTTAGCTTCCGCCAACTTGGTGTGGCCCGACTGGGCTGAGAGCACTCGGGGATTGGCGGAATGAGCACTCCATCCCGATGCCGCAAGATATTGCGAGATTGGGCGGCCGACAGGGTAACTTTGTTGAGGTGAACTCAGCCCGGGATTCCATTGACGCTGGTTCCGCCGATCACCAGCAATCCACCACCACCAACGAAGACGACTTCCCAGCGCTCTACGCCCGCACCCAGCGGTTCTCGATTGGAGCGCCTAGAAACATCACCGTTCTCAAAGGCGGTGCCGTCGTGCTCTATCTCCGCTCCCACGATGGCCGCGATCCGGCGATGTGCCTGTGGCAGAAAGATCTCGCCAGCGGCACTGAGACTCGGCTCGCGTGCCCCAAGCTGCTTTCGATTCCGGAAGACTCCGGCCTTTCACCGGCCGAGAAGGCCAGGCGGGAGCGAGCCCGGGAATCGGCATCGGGGATCGTGGCCTACGCGGTCGACAGCTCTGGACGGCGAGTATGTTTCGCTCTTGCCGGAGCCTTGTTCGTTTTCGACCGGGAAACCGGTGAAACCACATCACCCGCGGTCGAGGCGCCGGTATTCGATCCCCGTCTGAGTCCCGACGGCACAAAGATCGCCTACGTGTCGGGCAGTCCACAATCGGAAAACGCTCTGCGAGTTGTCGATCTCGAATCCGGGGCTGACCGGTTTGTGGCTTACGACACCGACGCTCTGGTCAGCTTCGGTCGGGCCGACTTCATCGCCGCCGAGGAAATGCAACGGCAGCGGGGCTACTGGTGGAATCCCGATAGCAGCGGTTTGATCTTCACCCGCGTCGACGAGAACTCGGTCGACCAATGGTGGGTTCACGATCCGGCCCATCCCGACAAGATGCCGACCGAAATCCGGTATCCGGCGGCCGGCAGCATCAACGCCGACGTCGACCTTTATTACGCGTCGGTCCATTCAATATCGCCAGACACGCCAATCGAACGTCACCGCATCCTCTGGTCGGATCGGGGCGCCTTCGAATACCTGGCCAATGTGGTCTGGGCCAATGGCCACCCACCGCTTGTATTGCGACAGACTCGTGATCAGCGTGAGGTGTCGATCGCCGAGATCGACATGGAGACGTTCAAGCTGACCGAACGTCGCCGCATCCAGGAAGACACCTGGGTCGAGCTGTTCCCGTCGTCACCAACACCGTGTGACTTCGGCCTCCTGACGATCGAGGACATCGTTCCAATTCATCAGCCCGGGGTTCGAGACCCTCACCCCGGCTGCCGGGCGCTGCTCCTCGACGGGAAGAAGCTGACCGAGGACAACATCAACGTCCGGTCGATCATCGGCGTGATCGATAACTTCGCACTGATCTCGGCCTGGACCGAGCCAACCGAAATTCATTTGTTCCTGATCGACCTGCGCCCCGAACGCCGCACCGGAGATCACACTGCTCCCACGTCGCCCCTCACGTTCAATCCCGGGGTTCACTCTGCAGTCGCCACGGCCTTAACCGTCGACGACGACGCCGACATGAACGGGCACCCGCTCGCCACAGTGGTGGTCAGCACCGCTCGGCCGTCGGCCGATGGCGTCGAAGTGGCCATCCGCCCCTTGTTGAAGCCTGAGCCCGACGGCGCTGGGGACGACGAGTCCGCCCCATCCCTGCCCTCGCTGGGCAACCCGGTGGCGTTTATCGACGACCTGTCGATCCGACCTCCGCTTAAAGCGGTGCCGCTGTTCTATCAGCTCAGCGCCGATCGGCTGGAGAGTGCGATCTTCTTCCCCACCGGTTATCAGGGTGATGAGGACCTGCCGGTGCTGCTCGACCCGTATGGCGGTCCGCATGCCCAACGGGTGCTGAAACACCACACTCCACACCTGGTGTCGCAATGGTTCGCCGACCAGGGTTTCGTGGTTATCGTCACCGATGGCCGCGGCACACCGGGCCGTGGGCCGCGCTGGGAACGCCAGGTGTGGGGCGATCTGGCCACACCCGTTCTTGAAGATCAGTTGGCCGCCCTCGACGACGCCGCCATCGAGTTCGGCTTCCTCGACCTCGACCGGGTGGCGATTCGTGGCTGGTCCTTCGGCGGCTACCTCGCGGCGCTGGCCGTGTTACGCCGCCCCGACCGGTTCCACGCCGCTATCGCCGGAGCGCCGGTGACCACCTGGCGGCTGTACGACACCCACTACACCGAGCGTTACCTCGGCCACCCGGGAATGCACCCCAAACACTACGTCGACACCGACCTGACCACCGAGGCCGACAAGCTCGAGCGACCGTTGCTGCTCATCCACGGCCTGGTTGACGACAACGTGGTGGCCGCTCACACCCTGCGAATGAGCACCGCTCTGCTGGCCGCCGGACGGCCGCATCAAGTGCTTCCTCTTTCCGGCGTGACCCACATGACTCCCCAATTGTCGGTGGCCGAGAACCTATTGCGGGTCCAACTGCACTTCCTGCGTAGTAGTCTCGAAAACGTGGTGCCAATGGAGCGCCGGCCCGAGTTCTAACCGTCTCGCCGCACGTTCCGTTTCGCCACGAACCGCAGCCCCGGCAGAAGGATCCCGTCATCGACGACCTTGTTCAACTAACCCCAGACCTCCATTCGTTGGGCTGGAACGATCAGCTCAGCGAATGGGCCGACACCATCGAAGGCGCGGCCATGCGAGGCCGAGTGGCCCGGGTCAGCCGTGGCTTCAGCCTGGTATTCACCGGTGGCGACGCGGTGCTGGCCGAGTCGGCATCCACCCGAACCCGCACCGATCTGGCCCCGGCCACCGGCGACTTCGTGGTCGTGGCCGACGAGGAGGTGGCCGGCGGCGACCCCGACGACGGCGCCTTCATCCTCGACATCGCCCCCCGTACAACGGCGTTGAGCCGACGAGCCTCGGGACGTGTACCCGAACCCCAGGTTCTCGCCGCCAACATCGACCTCGTCTTTGTGATGCACGGCCTCGATCGGCCACCGAACCTGCGGCGGATCGAGCGACAACTTGTGGTGGCCTGGGACAGTGGCGCCAGACCGGTGATTGTCCTCACAAAGGCCGACGTCATCGAAGACAAGACCGAGCTGGCCGAAGTAATCGAATCGATCGATGATGTGAGCCCCGACGTGCAGACGGTGGCGATGTCGACGGTGACCGGTGAGGGTGTCGATGCCGTCGAGGAACTGGTGGCCGAAGGCACCACGGTTGCGTTGATGGGCTTGTCGGGCATCGGAAAGTCGACGCTCGTAAACCTGCTGTCGGGCGGCCAGGTCCAGCGAACCGGCGAGGTTCGGGCCGCCGACCGCCGGGGGCGGCACACCACGGTGACCCGCGACCTCATACCGATTCCCGGGCGAGGTCACATCATCGACACCCCTGGCATTCGTGAGATCGGGTTGTGGCAGGCCTACGACGGGCTCGACAAGACGTTTCCGGAGATCGCCGAGGCGGCCGCCGACTGCCGCTTCGCTGATTGCGGCCATGACCAGGAACCGGGTTGCCAGGTGCAGGAGGCGCTGGCCAAGGGTTTGATCGCCGAGCGCCGCCTTGAACACTGGCAGGATCTGAAGGCCGAGCTGGAGCTGCAGGAAACCCAGCTTGAGGAGTTCGCTCGACGGGCCGAATCGCGAGATCGGGCCGAAGCCCATCGCAAACGCGACAACGAACGCCCCAACACCAGGGCCCGAAAGGGCCGCCGTCGCCGCTAGCTCGGTTCTGTGGTGGTTCGAGCGGTGAAAACAACACCCGAAGGGCCACGGAAAGCCCCGTGCTCGACCGTGGCGCCGCATGACGGTCTCGATCGGCAATACTGGAGCCCATGCGTATGCGGACGCAACACTCATCGGCCCCGATTGTGTTGGCCACCGGCCTGATGGTCGCCGGCCTGTTGGCCTCTTGTGGTCGGCCGGCACCCGAGGGAACCGAAGTCGGAGCCGCACCCGATCCAGCCGCTCAGGCCGCAACCGAATCCACCGACGCCACTGCAAACTCCACTTCAAACTCCACTGTGGGCGATGCAAACGATGCGGCGACCGACGAGTCGATCATGTCCGAGACGGGTACCGGCGCCGTGAACGAAGCTGGCGCTGAGGTCGACGCCGGCGCCATGGCCGACGGCCAGGGGACCACAACCGACGAGCAGGCCCAAGCGCAAACCCAAACCGCGGCGCCGGCTGCGGTTGTCATAACCGCCGACAATCTCAGCGGGATCATCGACGATTCGATCAATTTGGCCGGCGTCCGGGTAACCAGTTCCAATCCGATCGTGGCCGTCACCCCGGTTGTCGAAACCACTCCATCCACAGTCGGTACCCAGCCGGGCGGCATGCACGTCGTGCAACCCGGCGACACACTCTCGGTTATCGCAGAAACCTACGGTGTTCCGATGTCGGCGATCGCCGACGCCAACGGTCTTGACGACGTCAACGCCATCAAACCGGGCCAGGAACTCATCATTCCCGCCGGATAGGTGGGGTCTAGCGGGTTCTACCGGTCAGCGGCGGCTGAGCTGTTGACCACCAGCGACCACGCCTTCACCAACCCCGACGGATCGAGCCCGGCGCTCTCCAACCGCTGCTGGGCAAGATCTTGATCGCCGCGACCGCAGAGGCCGGCCACCAAATCGATCAGCCATCGAGACAACCTGTCGTCGGTTGAACCCACGATGTCGCGGGCGTCCTGCAACGCCCGATCGCAGCCGGGCTCATCGCCGTGTTGACGCATTGCCCCGGCTTTGGCCAGCAGCACAACGATGCGGTCGAGATAGGTGGAGCGGCCGGTGAGCACACTTTCAACACTGGTTTCGACGTCGTCCAACCGGCCCTCGGCCGAGGCGATCATGGCCCGCACTGCTTCGGCGTAGTAGTCGACTCGTCGACTGTCATCGTCCACCCAGGTCAGCTGGCTTCGAGCCTCGTCAACCGCACCACGCTGCAGCAGAGCCAAGGCCACAGAGACGATGAGATCGGCCTCGCCCACAATCGTGGGGTCATCATGGAAACCACGGAAGTGAGACGCCCACTGGAGTGCTCGCTCGGCTTCCCCCAGCCGGGCGGCGGACGCGCAGTTGGCGATAATGGCGATGCGACGGTTGAACCGATCACGTTTCCGTTCAGCGAGGTTGGACGCCTCCTCCAACCGGGCGCTGCCATCGGTTAGTCGCCCCAGCGACACCATGGCCCGACCTTCCACCGCCATGGCCTGAATTTCGAGACCGGTGTCGTCGGCCCGACGGGCGGCGTCGATCGCCTCGGTGGCCAGACGATTGGCTTTCGCCGCCTGACCACTCCACATGGCCAACGACGCGGCCAGGTTCAACAACATGGCCTCGGCCCAGGGATCACCACGGCGTTTAACGGTCGGCATAAGGCTGTCGACAAGCTCTTGGGAGGTGGCGAGCTGGCCAAGATGGAAGGCCACCCAGGCTTGCACCCCCTGGGCCCAGGCCAGGCCGGTGCGGTCCCCAAGTTCGATGAAGATCTGGATCGCCGTGGATGTCTGTTCGTTGGCGTCATGCACTCGGCCCTCCGAGAACGCAAGCCAGGCCATGCTCTGCAACGTCCAGGCCTCGCTACGACGGTCACCGGCTCGGGCCGCAACTTCCCGGGAAGCCTGGAAGGCCTGCTGGGCCAGCGAATCGTTGGACCGCGACATTTCCGTGAGGCCGAGCAACCGCAGGGCCAAGGCCTGATCCGAAGCCGCCGACAACACCGCCAGCTTGTCGGCCGCCTCCCGCAGCTGTTGGGCCGCCTCGGGCAGATCGCCGGCCTTGCGGCTGACGTCACCGGTGATCAGCAAGGACCGGGCGGCGAGTAACGGGTCATGGGTGGCGAGAGCCTCCAGCTTTGCCAGGTCGTCACGGGCACCCGTGATGTCGTGAACCTCACATCGAGCTTGGGCCCGGCCGTAGAGAAACCTGGCCTGCTGCCGCTCATCGGACGCCAGCTCCAGGCCCGACGAATACCAGCTCTCGGCCTCGGTGGCTTCACCGGCGGCGAGGGCTCGATCGCCGGCCAGATCAAGCCAGTGCAGAGCCTTGGCCACCAGATCGCCACGTTCCTTGTCGTCGCTCAGCATGATCTCGACGCTGAGTCGAGCCGCCGCTCGATAGTGATCGGCAATCGAACCGACGACGGCGGTGCGAGGGCGACCATGCTGCTGTTCTTCCAGGTATCGGGCGATGTAGTGATGGCGGTCGGCGCGCGCCGCTTTGGTCAGCGTGCCGTAGGCCACGTCACGAACAAGCTCGGACCGAAATTCGAACCGTGGTCCGTCCACCAGCAGGAGGTCCTTGTCGACGAGTGCCCGCAGCTCCAAATCGATTTCGGCCGCTCCCCGACGCTGTCCGGCCAGGATCCGCAGGCCGGGCAATGATCCTTGCCGGCCCAGCACGGCGGCGTCTTCGGCCAGAGCCCGTTCGGCAGGATCAAGAGCATCAAGGCGGGCGGCGATGATGCCCCGCAGAGTGTCGGGGAGATCGGCCGACGGATGATCCTTGACGTCTCCTTCGGTGACCTCTCCCGAAGCTGCAACCTGACCGACAACAAGGGAAGCCAGCTCCTCCAAGAAAAACGGGTTACCACCGCTCCGGGCGACGAGATCTTCGATGACTGCCGAATCGAGCGGCTGATCACCGGGCTTTTGAAGGCTGGCCAGCAGTTCCTCGGCCGCATCGGCTCGCAACGGCCCAAGCTGGATTACGGAGGTGCCGTGGCGACCGTCGAACAAGCTGGGGCGCTCCACTTCCCGAGCGGTGGCCAGCACCATCAACCGGGCCCTGTTGGTGTGATGCAGAAGCCTGTCGAGCAGATCCCATACCGCCTCACCGGCCCAATGGATGTCGGACATGACGATGACGACAGGGCGCTGGATCAGCTCGGCGTCGATCAGCTGGCTGAAGGCGTGGGTTACCTCGGATCTGTTGTGGATGGGCTCACCGCCCCGTAACGCCGTCACGTAGCCAAGGGCGTGGAGTAGGGCCGTTCGGCTTCGGTCGACGGCGGTGAGCGATTCCAATCCAAGGCGAGCCTGCAGTTCGGTGGTCACCACCCGTTCGGCTTCGGCCGGCTCGGCGTCGAGGTCAAGGGCGAACAGCTGTCGAACGATTTCGGCAATCGGCCACCACACGTTGGCTTCGCCGTAGGGCACGCAGTGCCCTTTCCAGACGGTGGCCTGAAAGCGGCGATGGAGCCGTGAAGCCAGCTCGTCGACCAGCCTCGTCTTGCCCAAACCCGCTTCACCGACGATTACCGCCAGCTGGGACAGGTTGAGCTCAAAGGCCATACGGGCCTGGGCCTCCAACATGGCCAGCTCACGCTGGCGCCCCACAAAACGCTCGCTGGCTTGACGGTGAAACCCCGGCGGGCGGATCGTTTCCACCGCGATCCATGCTTCAAGCGGCTCCTCCCGGCCCTTGGCCTGCAGGAACCCGGCTGGCTCGTACCCAATCGCTGCTTGGGTTGCGTGGTAGGTGGTTGCGCCCACCAAAACCTGGCCGGGATCGGCCAGGTGCTCCAATCGGCTGGCGATGTTCATTACATCGCCCATAGCGGTGTAGTCGCCCCCGGCGGTTGACGTACCCACCAGAACCTCGCCGGTGTTGACGCCGATCCGCATGCGGACGGTTGCATCCTTTTTGCCGTCGTTTCCGGCTCGGCTGGTGACGTCGGCGCCGGCCTCTCCGTCTGAGGATGCCAATACTTCCAACAAGTCGCTGTTGGCGATCGAAGCCATGGTTTGCTGCATGCGTAGGGCGGCCCGCACCGCTCGCTCAGCATCGTCCTCATGGGCGGTCGGAGCGCCGAACAAGGCGATGATTCCGTCACCCATCACCTTGTCGACCACGCCGCCGAACGACGTGATGTCTCGCACCAGCAGCTCGAAACAGCGATCCACCAACCGCTTGACCTCTTCCGGGTCTCGCCGTTCGGCCAGACCGGTGAAGCCGACGATGTCGGCGAAGAGCGCCGTCACAACCCGACGTTCGTCAGTCTCAACTTGAGCGGTACCGCACTGGGAGCAGAATCGTGCTCCGCTGGCCACAACGGCCCCACAAG
This sequence comes from Acidimicrobiales bacterium, assembly GCA_965216355.1. Lineage (GTDB taxonomy): Bacteria > Actinomycetota > Acidimicrobiia > Acidimicrobiales > SZUA-35 > JAHELU01. Next base: position 1,984,294 of record CBDCFR010000013.1, on the reverse strand, counting down.
TACGGCAGGTCATCATTTCAATCTAGTCATCCTGCTCTGTTCATACTGTCCTAATTGTGTCGTCCCTAATTGTGTCGTCGGCCGAATCATGATGACGAACCCAACGGCCGCAGGCAGGGCTGTTTGTTGACGGACTTTCGGTAGCTGGTTCTCCTTCGGTCGTTGGTTAGTCTCTATGAGATGTCAGGCCAACCACCCATCCCTCCCCCCGTAAACGAGCTGCCCGAGTGGAGTGATCTGCAACAACACGCCGCCGACCTGGAAACCGCGTCGATCCAAGACCTGTTCGCGGCCGACTCGGAACGGGCAACGTCGCTCACCGTGGATGCGGCAGGGCTGATTGTCGACTTCTCCAAGAACTTGATCGACTCGACCACACTCGATCTTCTCACCGCCTTGGCCGACGCCACAGGAGTGCATACGCTTCGAGATCAGATGTTTGCCGGCGCTCGCATCAATATCACCGAAGACCGGGCGGTTTTGCACACGGCACTGCGTCGGCCTGCCGGCGACAGTGTGGAAGTGGAAGGCGAGGAAGACGACGGCAACATCGTGCCGGAGATCCACGCCGTGCTCGACAAGATGGCCACCTTTGCCCAACGGATTCGAAGTGGCGAATGGACCGGGGCTACCGGGCGAGCGATCGAAACCGTGGTCAACATCGGCATCGGCGGTTCCGATCTAGGTCCGGCTATGGCCGTGCAGGCCCTACGGCCCTACGCTCGCCCCCCGCACAGCGCCCGGCCGATCGACGTCGAGTTTGTGTCCAACATCGATCCCACCGATCTGTTCGAAACCCTCCACGGCCTGGATCCCGAGACCACCCTGTTCGTGGTGGTGTCGAAAACATTCAGCACCATCGAGACGCTGACCAACGCCAAGTCGGCCCGCACCTGGCTCACCGACGCCTTGGGGCCCGACGCCGTGCCTCGACACTTCGTCGCCGTGTCGACCAGTGCCGAACGGGTGGCCGATTTCGGTATCGACACCACGAACATGTTCGGCTTCTGGGATTGGGTTGGCGGCCGGTACTCGGTCGACTCGGCGGTCGGGCTGTCACTCATGCTGGCAATCGGCGCCGACGGATTCCGCAGCTTTCTCGACGGCATGCACGAGATCGATCAGCACTTCCTGACGGCCCCGCCGGCCGAGAACATTCCGATGCTGATGGGGCTCATCGGGATCTGGTACTCCAATTTCCTCGGCGCCCAGTCGCAAGCGGTACTCCCCTACTCCGACCATCTGGCTCGTTTCCCGGCCTACCTGCAACAGCTCGATATGGAGAGCAACGGCAAAGGCGTCGATCGCTACGGACGCCGAGTCGCCTTTGATACCGGACCCATTGTCTGGGGCGAACCGGGAACCAATGGTCAACATGCGTTCTATCAACTGATCCATCAGGGCACACGCCTGATCCCCGCTGATTTCATCGGCTTCATTCACGCCAGCGATCCCATCGGCAACCACCACGACCTGCTGATGGCCAACTTCTTCGCTCAAACCGAAGCCTTGGCCTTTGGCGGGAGTTCCGCCAAACCCGACGACGACGCTGCCGCCCAGGAGCATCGCCGCTTCCTCGGTAATCGGCCGACCACCACCATCCTGGCCGAACGGCTCGATCCCAAAACACTCGGCCACTTGATCGCGCTCTACGAACACAAGGTGTTCACCATGGGAGCGGTCTGGGGAATCAACTCCTTCGACCAGTTCGGAGTGGAGCTCGGCAAGGTCTTGGCCACAGCGATCGAACCGGAACTCACATCCGACTCTCCGCTGTCCCACGATCAGTCGACGAACAACCTGATTTCGATCTACCGGAACGCTCGCCAGGCGGACTGAGGCAAGCCCGCGACCGACCACCCCACCCCTTATGGCCGGACCACGTAGGAGATCAGCTCGGCGGGAACGGCGCCGAAGTGGCGGGAGTCGATGGACTCCAACCGGTTGTCGCCCATCAGAAAGTACTCGCCTTCACCGATCTCGATCGGCCCGAAATCACCGGTCTCGGCCGGGTTCTCGACCCACACCGTCTCATTGAGCACACCGAGATCGATCAGGACACCGCCGTCGATGGCCTCGATGCGTTCTCCCGGCATGCCGATCACCCGCTTGATCAGGATCTCACCGTCGGGAGCGTCGGGCAGGGTGAAAGCCACAATCTGACCACGTTTGGGGTCTTCGAACCGGCGAATGGCCCAATGAGTGTTGCCAACTTCAAGCGTGGGCTCCATCGAACCGGTGACGATCACATACCGGTCGGTGTAGTAGACACCAAGGGCGCCAACGGTCACCAGGATCAAAAGCACGGCAAGCACGATGTCTCGCAGCCACGCCAACCACGGCTTTCTTCTTGGCTCCGCCGTTGGCTGATGGAGCCCGCTAACCCGACCTTGCGCCATTTCCGAGATGTTACCCGTCGCCGCCGTCATCAACCGGATCGGCTGGCTCATCATCACCATCGGGCTCGGCTGCCTCGCCGCCACCCTCGGCTGGATCTTCGGGTGCTGGCTCATCGTCTGCCGGGGCCTCTTCATCCGGCGCCTCTTCATCCGGCTCGTCGGGCTCATCCGGCTGTTCAACCACCGGAGCGTCGGGCTCTTCAAGCGGCGGGGGCTGCTCGACAACCGGGACCGAGAGTTGGTTGATGACCGTCCGAACCGCTCGGTTGATGCGCTGCTCCAGTTGGGTGTTCTGGGGCAGGCCGTAGCGTACGGTCCCGTCCACGTCGTAGTTGACGATGCCGATGATGCCGCTCCGCATCCACCGAGCCGATCCCTTACCGATCAGTTGCGATCCGACCAGAATGTCGGCTTGTTCATACGAGCCCGGGGCGAACACCACAGACCGCTCGACAAACGCCGAGATCTCGGTGTCATCGACCGACGCCAGCGTGTATCGGCGCACGATCGTCACCGGGAAGCCACCGGAAGTGCTTGAGGTTCGAACCTCCCAAACCGCGCCGGGGCCGACGGGCTCGGCCGGCAACGGATCGGCCATCGACAGGAATCCCCGTTCGATATGGCCCAAGGCCAGCACCTCGCCGGCCTGGCCGATACCGATCATCGGCTCCGTCCCGGTGATCTGCCCCTGAGGCGTGGTGGTGATCACCGACGTTCCACCAAAGCCGTTCATAAGCGCCTTGCTATGGGTGTCGGAGACCACGTCGGCTCGGCGGCTGGATGCCTCCGCCTCCCCAACCTCAACCTGAACAAACCTGGTGTCACCGTCGACGGCCAGGACTTCCAGGTTCACCTGCAGTCGCAGATCGGGATAGGGCTGTGAGTCGGTTGGCTCACCAAGCCAGAACGACTGCGTGCCACCCTGCACAATCGACATCTTCTGGATGGTTCCTGCGGCCCCGGCCAACGTGAGCAGCTCTCGTGGTTCGGCTCCGGGGTTCGTCACCACGATCTGCAGATCGTCTACCAGTCGCTCGGGCATGTCGAGAACCTGGGTGGGCCCGTTGGCGATCTGGTTCTGCCCCTCGACGGTGCCCTCCAAGGCGTTGGCCTCGGTTGCACAGGAGGCCGCCACCAGAAGAAACAGCAGGAGACCTAGCGCCGGAGCCGTACGGTTGCGCATCGTTAGAGACAGCTCCCCACAAACAACGGAGATGTTGACCTTGGCGTGACATGCAGGGTCAGCCCGTTGGGTGTGGTCAACCGGTTGGCATCGATCACCATGGCTTCGGCCCAGAACTGGCTGACGGTTATGTCGATGATCCCAGAAGGCCCAATCAGATTCAGCAAAGCCGTGATCAGGCTCGGGTTGTGTCCGTTGGCGATCGCCGGATTCACGAACCCGTCGAGCAAGCCCGACAGCAAACCGAAGCTGGTCAGACCAACCCCGCTCACACAGGCATTAGCCGAATAGATGTCGATACCGGCCGGCGCCACGGCGTAGGGAGTTTCCATTCGCACCGTCCAGTCCCGAGCCCCGGGAGCCACCGACGAGGCAGCGATGTCGCGTTCGATCACCATCGACTGGGCTTGTCGCAAGTTGCCGATGTCGAAGTGGGTTACGGTTCGGCCGTCAACCGAAGCGCCGTACAACCCCAGACCGTCGATCACCAGATTCCGCGTGTACACCCGGGCTCCGGGCGAACCCGGGGCGCCGGCCAAAGCGAAAACCCCTTCTGGGGTCGACGCCGTGTAGCCACAAAATCCCACGACAAACAGCAATGAGACTATGAGGGCGCGATGGAATCGGGACTGGTCGATCATTTACCGTTCTCCGGCCCGCACTTTCGACGCCGGTTTGCGGGTCGCTGTATTGGTCGAGGTATCGATTGCGGCCTTGGTCATGGTGACCGCCACGTTCGGGGGCCTCACGCTGTCTCGTGGAGTGCCCGCGGTCTCACGATCGGGGTGAGCCGCTTCGGTGATCGGCCCGTCGACCAACGCCCCACCTTGGACAAGAACGTCGTGGGCACTGATGGTTCCCGTGACCCGTCCCATCAGCTCGGCAGCCTCGGCCAGGGCAACAAGACCGCAGGCCACAAGAAGCATCATCAGCCCGCGGCCCTCATTGAGGGTTTCCCGCAACGTGGCGGCCCAAACGGCGAACAGGGTGCCGATGGCAACAAAGCCTCTCATGAGCTCCCGGACCGCAGCACCCGTTGTTGAGGATCGACGTCCGGTTCGCCAGTCGGCAACCCGCAGAGACAGCAGTAGCCGACCAGGAGTCCTGCGAGTCAGGATGGTGGGTTCGACGGCTACGGCCAGCCACACCAGGATCCAGGAAACCACAACGTTAAACGTGTTCGTGAAGAACGGCGGAGCCAAAAGATACAGCACCCGTTGAAACACAAAGGCCACAGCGAAGTCGATCAACAGAGCGACAAGGCGGCGGACGTAGCTGGCGGCCTGCGTTTCGACCCGTACCGGTGGGATGGGCGGGACGTAGCCAACCAACATCGCGCCGCCAACAATTGCGGTCAGCGACCCGAACACGTATCCGCCAAGGGCTATGGGAAATGAGATCAGAGACAGAACAATGACCAAGACGCCGATCACCATCTTGCGGCTGGTCGGCCCGATGGGAGCCACGAGACCAAGCGCGGCGATGGTCATACCGGTGAAAAGGCCGAGAATTCGAGCGTCGGCGGCAAACAGCCGCGATCCGAACGCAGCGGAAACGACGGCGATTACCACCCCGCCGATAACAATTGTCACCGCAGCCCGGATCAGGGTACGGCGCCCCGATGCCTCTCGACTTGTGGGCTCCCTCACGGTCATGGGCGAGGTGTAACCCCGCCTGATCCTGTCGGCCGGAAGACCGGCCGACAGGTCATCGGACCACGAGCGAGCCAGGTTAAGAGCCCGCCGGTAGACCATTAGGGGAGACAGGCGGGCTTGTCGTAGCCACCGGGGGTAACCGACAGCTGAAGATTACGAAGTGAGATGCTGTTGGTCGACAGGAAACCGGCTTGGATACCGGCGTTGGTCATCGAGACCGAGTTGGCGCGAAGCGTGAAGTCGTCGGTGAAATCAGCGGTGTTGGCGCCCGAGGCGTCGGCGGTCAGGCCTTGAGCGTCGAACGTCTCACCACAGATTCCGACGGCGTTGATGATGGCGCCGTCGAGGTTCACCGGTGAGTCGGACGTCATACGTAGCTTCCACTGAGGCTGCGCGATGTTGCCGATAACCGAGGCGACGTTGAACTCCTTCTCCAAGAGCATGTCCTGGATCACGACCGAACCGATGGAGAGCTCACCGGTAGGCAGTCCGCCGCCGGACTCGCTGGAGTTCTCGTCGACTCCCAGTGTGAGTTCGAAGCCGTCGACCTGCATCGACGAGGCGCCAATAAGGAAGGTACCGGCATTACCGATGTAGAACGGGAAGGCCTGCTGAGTGGAGAACAGCAAGGTGGAGAACAGCGCGATGATGGCGACTGCTGCGCCGGCGCTGATGTTGAACATTCGTGCATTGAGCATGGAGCGGGACCCCCTAAAGACACCCGGAAAATTGAACTTGAACATGGAGAGGTAGGAGTGAACCTGGAATACCGACCCGCCCGCTGATCTGCGCCTACCTGATCGCCGTCTCGCCGCTATTGACTCGGAGTCCAATAGTTCAACATTCAAAGGTATTCACGTGTTGAACCCGTGTCAATAGATTGGGTCTTCATTATTTATTTACAGAAGTTTCTTATGTTATTGACCGGCCACCACCAGGGTTCAGCCGTTTACGACACCTCCACCGCCGACGCCAAACCGGCCGACGAACGACAAACCGGCGCCGCGCCTTCCACCAACTCCGAAATCTCGGCCGAGATCTCAGTGGGCCGCTCAAACGGCAACATATGTCCGGCTTTGGGGAGAACAACGAGCTTCGAACCAGCGATCGATCTCACCAATCTCTTGGCATGAGGCAGAGGGGTCAAGATGTCTCGCCGCCCCACCATCACAGCGGTCGGAACCGCCACGTCCCGCAGTTGCTCCACCACGTCGAAGGAGATAATGGCTCGCATCTGTTCGGCCACAACTGCCGGATTAGTGCTGCATAGCGAGTTATGGGTGGCTTGAATTGCCGCCACGTCGGGATGGCGCCCGAACATGGCCCGCACGACGAGGCGACCTGCTCGGCTGCGATGGAACCGGGCCAGAGCCTTTGTGCCGAGCAACCGGGCGAGAAGTCGCCCACCAGGCCGCAGCAGCCGGTGACTGAAACGACCCGAGGTCGAGACAAGGGCAACGCCGGCCACCCTCGGATCGCCGTCGACCAACCGCTGGAGGATCACCGCTCCACCCATACTGTGACCGGCCAAGACGACGGCTTCGTCGTCCGACCCATCGCCGATCAGTGGCAGCACATGATCGAGGACTTGACCAAGGTCTCGACTCAGACGCCTCATTGAACGATTGTCGGGCCCGACCGACGAGGACCCGTGACCACGCTGGTCAAACGAAACAACAATGTGACCGGCAGACGTCAATCGATCGATCACCCGATCCCAATTGCTGCGACGACCGGTCCAGCAGTGACACAGCACTACCGCTGGACCGCCGACCGTTCCGGCAGCGTCGACGGGGCGCGCAATTTCACCGTAGAGAAGCGCACCGTCGTCGGTCGAGATTTGGAAACCCTGGCGGGCCTCGACCAATCCCCCTGCCTTTTTCGCCATGACTCAGTTGTATCGGGCTATTGACTAAAAGTCAATTAAGCCGCGGCAGGCGACTTCAGGTGATGACGGCGGCGTAGGCCTCCCAGCGACGCTGCACGTCGTGCATCACGCCGACCAGCGTGGCGATCAGCTCCGAACGGTCAACGGGACGATCGTCGACCCACTTCACGACCGCAGCCTCAACAAACGACACCCAGGATCGGAACAGCAGCACGGCAAACGGGTCGGAGGGGAGATCACCGCGATCAAGAATCAGATCGACGATCTGACCTCGAACGACCTCGAAAACCTCACCGAACGCCGGATCGGAGGCGGCAGTGGCCGACATGGCCACAAAAGTCTGAGCCCGATCCTCGATGTAGGCGATAAAGGCGTCGACTCCCATTCGAACTCGCTCGTCGCGATCACCGCCGGCCACGGAGGCCTCGGCGATGCGCACAACGAGATCGTCGGCGGCCTTGGTCAGGCAAGCGAGGTGTAACTCCCGAACGGTCGGGAAGTAGTGAAACACAAGACCACGGGAAACGCCGGCCACCCTCGCCACTTGGTCAACCGTGAGGTCCTCCAACGGCTCGTTCAGCAGGATCTCAAATCCGATGTCGAGCAACTGAGCCCGCCGAGCCGCCGGGGCGAGGCGGGTCCTCTTCGATTGTGCTGGTTTAGCGCTCACGTGCTTGAGCCTACCTTTTCAGTTGCAAATAAGCCGGTCGGGAGCGGTAACAACACGCTTCTAGCGGAAGATGACACCGCGGTAGCCATCCTTGAATCCGTTGCGGAGAAGTATGTCTCGCACCTTCGGGTGCTCGGCAATGGGCTGACCGTTCACCTTGCTGATCTCGATTTGCCGCAACCTCTTCTCGGTAACCAGCGACGTCAGAGCGTGCACCCATTTCCCGCCGTCAACTGCCTCCACCAACTCCGCCTGATCGAACAGCGTTAGGCTCTTGGCCCCTCTCTCAAGATAGGCAATGGGGCGCCCGGCCCACAAGACGACGTACGCTCCAACCGATCGCGAAGGTCGACCGTCGGTCGTAGGCCACGGTAAAGCCGCGCCGTAGGGTTGCGCCGGATCACAGGCGGCCAACAACAACATGTCGGACTCGCCGCCGGCAACGTCAACGTCATCGACGGCCGCCCCGACACCGACGCCGTCGAGACCCTGACGACGATGATCACGCAATCGGTCGACCGCTCCGGGCAACGCGAACTGCGCCGCTCCCAACCCGGTGACGAAGTAGCCTCGGCGAACCTGGCCTCGATCCTCCAGCTCCTTAAGAACCGGGTACACGCCGGCGAAGCCGCCTTGAGCACCCTCGGCCAGAGCCATCTCCCGGGTCAATACGCCATACCGTTCGAGAAGCTGCAGTGCAGTGGTGGTTGACCGTTCGGTAGCGGTGGCAACAGGCTGACGGAGCGGTGCGACCAGAGACCACCGGCCGGTGGCCGACGGGGGTCCAAGCCGCGACAGGGCACGAAGGTTGGGCCGCTGGGGGCCACGCCGCACTCCCCTACCCCGCTTGGCTTTGGGTGATGTGGGCGTCGACCCGGCCAGCAACGAGCGAACCGGGGTCAATGAATCGTTGGTGACCTCTCCCGACCAAACCAGATCCCAAAGCGCACTCAGCACACTCTGATCGTCGTACTCACAGCCGGAATCTTGAGCCGCCGCCACCAAATCCGACCAAAACGATGCACCCGAGGAGGCGAGGCGCCCTCGGAGCGCGTCATGGATCGGATCCGACGGCCGCCCGTCGTCTTCATCAGCGGGCGGATCGGGAATCAGCAGTGGCACCTGGTCGCGCCAGACCAGCCTGATCCGACCATCACCGACACCAATGCCTCCAGCCCCCACCCACACCAATTCCCCGGCCGTGAGAAGCGTGTCGAGGTCGGCGGGCTCGTATTCGCCGAGCCGCGACGGCAAGATGTCGGACTCCAGCGCGGAAGCCGGCAGGGCCGCTCCCTGCATCGTGGTGATGACATCGGCCAGAGCCTCGACCCCGCGCCGACGAGATCCAACATGTTGCCAAGCCGGCAGAAAGCGGGCGAGAACGTCTTGCTCGACCGGTTCAACCTCTCGTCGCAGCGCGGCCAGCGACCGGCGACGAAGTGTTCTCAGGACATCGACGTGGCACCACTCGCGCTCGTGACCTCCCGGGCGGAACTCTCCTCGAACAACCCGCCCCTCCTGCTCCAGCCGACCCAAGGCCTCAACGGCCCGGTCGACATCGACCCCTATCCGAGTGGCCAGCTCAGCAGCCAGGAACGGGCCGTTGGTTCGGGCGTAGCGGGATACCAAATCGCCTAACGGATCGGCCACCGATTCGGTGAACGCCGCGGGTAACCCCGGAGGCAGTGCGACGCCGAGGGCGTCACGGAGGCGAGAGGCGTCGTCGGGAGCGGCCACCGCTGCTTCGCCGGCCACCACCACGTCGATCAGGCGCCGTTCGGACCGCAGGCGCTCAACCGCCTCGTTCAAATCGAGATCCTGACTGCGCTGATCAAGCTCGACCATCGTGAGTGGGCCAAGCCAGCGGAGCAGATCCTCGACATGATCGATGGTCTTGGCCCGCCACGCTTCCGCCGTGCGCTGCAGCTCCGATTGAAGGTCGGCGATCACATCGGGATCGAGAAGCTCTCGCAACTCCTCGGCGCCCAGAAGATCGCGCAACAAATCTCTGTCGAGGGAGAGAGCAGCCGCTCGACGCTCGGCCAGCGGAGCGTCGCCCTCATACATGTATTGAGCGATCCAGCCGAACATCAGTGATTGAGCGAATGGCGACGCAGTGTCGGTGTCGACGTGGCGGACCTTCACCTTGCGGCTGCGGAGGTCGGTGAGAACCGAGCGCAACGCCGGCACGTCGAACACGTCGTTGAGGCACTCCCGGCTGGTCTCCAACAGAATCGGGAACGTCGGATACTTCGCCGCCACCGCCAACAGATCGGCGGCTTTTTGGCGCTGTTGCCAGAGCGGTGTGCGCCTGTCGGGCCGCAGTCGAGGCAACAACAGCGCCCGAGCAGCACATTCTCGGAACCGGGCGGCGAACATCGCCGTCTGCGGCAATTGGGTGATCAACAGCTCGTCGAGCTCGTCGGGGTCGATCAACAGCTCGTCGACCGGCACATGATCGACCGCCTCGGGCAGGCGGATCACGATGCCGTCGTCGGACCACATGAGTTCAGGGTCCCAGTCCCATTGCTCGGCAAGGCGGTTTCGCAGCGCCATTCCCCACGGGGCGTGGACCTGAGCGCCAAAAGGACTGAGAATACAGATTCGCCAGTCGCCGATCTCGTCGCGGAACCGCTCGACCACCACGGTTCGGTCGTCGGGCACAACCCCGGCGGCCTCATATTGCTCTTCGAGGAACGCCAGCAGGTTGGCGGCCGCCAACTCGTCGAGCCCGTGCCGATCGAGCAGCCGGTCGCGCGCCTCGGCCGGATCGATTGACCGGATCTCCCGAACAAACTGGCCCATGGCCCGCCCCAGTTCCAGCGGACGCCCAGGCCCATCGCCGTGCCAGAACGGCATCTTGCCCGGCTGACCCGGCGCTGGCGAAACCACCACCCGTTCATGGGTGATGTCTTCGATACGCCAGGTGCTCGCCCCGAGCAGGAACGTTTCACCCGGGCGCGATTCGTAGACCATCTCCTCGTCGAGCTCACCGACGCGGGTGCCGTCGGGAAGGAACACGCCGTATAAACCTCGGTCGGGAATGGTGCCGCCGGACGTGACGGCCAGTCGTTGCGCGCCGGGACGCCCTTTGATCATCTGATCGACTCGATCCCAGATGATGCGCGGTCGCAGCTCGGCAAATTCATCCGACGGGTAGCGCCCGGCCAACAGATCGAGCGTGGCATAGAGGGCGTCGTCGGAGAGTTCGGCGAAGTTGGCCGCACCACGGAACATGGCCGCCAACTCGTCGACCGGCCAATCGTCCATGGCCACGGCGGCCACGATCTGTTGGGCCAAAACATCGAGCGGGTTTCGAGGGTAGAACGTCTCCTCGATCAGGCCCTGCCGCATTCGGTCGACCACAACGGCAGACTCAACAAGATCGGCCCGGTGTTTGGGAAAGAACTTGGCTCGGCTCGGTGCCCCAACCTGGTGACCGGCTCGGCCAGCCCGTTGCAGGCCTCGGCTCACCGCCCCCGGCGATTCAACCTGTACAACCAGATCGACCGCGCCCATGTCGATGCCAAGCTCAAGCGAAGAGGTGGCAACGAGGCCCTTCAGCGTGCCTCTCTTGAGCTGGTCTTCTATGTCGAGCCGCCGCTCTCGACTGAGCGACCCGTGATGAGCCAACACCAGCTCGGTGCCTGGTTCCGGAGCCCGGCCATCGGCCTCGGCCGACCGGTTCTCGCCATCGATAGCCAGCTCGTTGAGTCGGGTGGCCAGCCGTTCGGCCAAGCGGCGGGCGTTGACGAAGACAATCGTGGATTGGTGCTGTTCCACCAATTCCAACAGCCGAGGGTGCATCGACGGCCAAATCGAACGCCGAGCCAGCGACGCCGCCTCCGGCTGGGAAACCGGTGAGCCCTCCTCCACCACCTCACCCAGTCGACCCATGTCGTCGACCGGGACGATCACCTCGACGTCGAGCTCCTTGGTTATGCCGGAATCGACGATCGTGACCGGTCGAGGTTTTCCTTCGGAATAGCCGCCGAGGAATCGGGCGATCTCATCGAGGGGACGTTGGGTGGCCGAAAGCCCGATTCGCTGCGGCGAGCGGTCGGTGATCTGCTCAAGCCTTTCCAGGCTCAACGCCATATGAGCACCACGCTTGGTGGCGGCCAAAGCATGGATCTCGTCGATGATCACGGTCTCCACCCCGGCCAGCGTCTCCCGCACCTGCGACGTCAACATGAGATAGAGCGACTCGGGGGTGGTGATCAGAAGGTCGGGGGGATTCTTGGCCATTTTGCGGCGCTCGTCGGGGGGCGTGTCGCCCGTGCGCAGCGCCACCACCGGCCCGTGGAACTCGTGGCCAAGACGGTCGGCGGCCAGTCTCACTCCCTGAAGCGGGGCTCGCAGGTTCTTTTCGACATCGACGGCCAGCGCCCGCAGAGGCGAGATGTAGAGAATGCGGGTGCGGTGATTAACGTCTTCGGGACGAGGCGCTGTGGTCAGCTGGTCGAGGCCCCAGAAGAATGCGGTGAGGGTCTTGCCCGATCCGGTGGGAGCGAGGATGAGAGTATGGTCGCCGGCGGCAATGACCGGCCACCCTTTGGTCTGGGGCGGTGTCGGCTCGGGGAAGGTCGTTGAGAACCATTCGGCGGCTGCTGGACTGAAGCCATCAAGGGCGCGGTCGTATCGATCCACCAAATCAGCCTAATTGCCGACGCTGACAACGAGATTTCTCAAATCTGACGGACCGCAGTATCCTTTCGGGCCGCTCATCCGTCTGCATTGTGCAGGGGATCCACAACGGGTCCGACGAGTCCAGCTTCCGAAAGCTCCGGTTACCGGCGATGAGTACTGCTGGTGACCGGGGCTGTCGGGTGGTGCCCGAGCGCCGATCCCGTCTCGGGCTGAGTCCAGCTTCCGAAAGCTCCGGTTACCGGCGATCCAAGGCAAACGCCTTCAATCCGAACGATCTCAACGCCCAACTTGACACGCTGTTCCGCTACACCGTCGGCGTCACCGGCGATCCCCACCTCGCCGCCGACATGGTCCAAGACACGGTGGTGCGGGCCTTGGAACGCAGAGATCAGTATCGAGCCGATGCTCCACTCGGGCACTGGCTGATTCGTATCGCCCACAACCTGATTGTGGACAAGGCCCGCAAAACCTCCCATGAACTGTTGGTCGACGAGGTGGAGGAACGGTGGCGCGAAGACAACTACACCGTCGATACCGAGGTCGTCGTCCAGCAGGCGGCCACCCGGGCCGAGCTGCGAGACGCGCTCATCCGCTTGCCGTTCATCTACCGGTCGGCTGTCGTGCTCCATGATGTCGAAGGCCTGCGGGTCGTCGACATTGCCGCCATACACAACATCTCTCTGCCGGCGGCCAAGCAGCGGCTGAGGCGAGGTCGTATGGCGATGGTCACCGCTCTGGCCGACGGGGCGCAGCGTCAGGAAACCACGAAAGGAGTTCCCATGCGTTGCTGGGAAGCCCGTCGCCAGATCAGCGACTACCTTGACGGGGAGCTGGATGGTGCCACCGCCGCAACGGTGAAACACCACCTGAGCCAGTGTCCCACTTGTCCGCCGCTGTACGCCGCGCTGGTGGGGGTGTGCGGAGAGCTGAGCCATCGACGCGATCCCGACTCGGTGGTCGAGCCGCAGCTGGTGCAGCGAATCCAGGCCATCATCGACTCCGCTTGACGAAACCGTACTGGGCTATTGCTGAAGGTAAGGATCCCAGGCCGGAGGTTGTGACCTAAGGTGGCTGATCACGATCGGGACCACCTCGTCGGGGCCCAAGCTCGACTCACTACGATGACGCAACTCCGGGGTCAGCGAGCCCGGACCATCAGCGGTCCAGTTGACCGGGCGGCGCTCAAGCGACGACAGCACCTCGGCCAGCGGGCGCAAGTCGACCCTGGGCAATGGCCGGCGGGTTTGGTACTGCACCCACGTCTCGTAACGGTCGACGAACCGGTATCGCCGCCCACGGACGAGGAGGATCCGGAACTCCGAAACCACATTGTTGATGGCCATGGGATGCAGGTCGGCAAATCGCTCGCCGCCAAACCGGTGGCCTCCCTTGGAGCTGAAGTCTTCAGGAATGTGAACAACGGCGAGATCCACATCGCTGTGATGATCGAAGGTGATACGACGGGCGGCAATCGCCTCTTCCGCCTTGGTCAGCTCCTCATCTTCTTCCGCCCAAAGCTCCCGGTACTTTCCGGGATCGACCAGCACGGGCACGACCATCGGCAGAGCCTCGAGATACAGCATGTCGGTGAAGCTGCCGTAGTCACCGACCATCTCTTGTTCGGCCAGCCGTGAAAATACCATCGACGCGCGTGCGGCCCGCCGGTCCCGATACACGGCGAAGTCGCCGGCCCCGGCCAAATCACACAACAACTCGCGGTGAGCCAGTGATTCCTCAGGACGAGTGAGCGCATGAATGGAGACCAAACCATCCTGGTCGAAGTGGTTGGTGGTGACCGTTTGCGCCGCCGGCTCGGTGTTCCCGGCGATAATCCGATCCAGATAATTGAAGGCGATGTCGGCCGATAGATCTCCACCCAGACCGTCTTCAACCGGATACCCAGGCCAGTGAGTGAGGTTCAATACTGTGGACTCATTGGGCGACCCGTCGACCACGATGTTCGGGCGCGACCGGCTCGCCTCGTATCCCTGGTACTCCAGGAGCGGTGGACGGCCCGCACCGAACGACGTCATATCACAAGGTTAGGTAGAGGCGAGGCGCGCCCCACCAAACGCCGCATCTGCTCCTGGCTTTCCGCCGTCTTCCGCTGTCTTTCTGCTCTGCCGATGAGTGCGCATAGACTCAGACCATGACGCGCCCCTTCCGATTCGGTGTTCAGTGCAAGTCGGCTACTTCAGCCAAGGAATGGCAGGATCTGGCCAGAAAGATCGAGGATCTTGGCTACAGCACCATGACCATCCCCGACCACTTCGATGATCAGCTTGCCCCAACCGTTGCCCTGACCGCAGCGGCCACGGCCACGGAGTCGCTCCGGGTCGGAGCCCTGGTTTGGTGTAACGACTACCGCCATCCTGTGGTGTTCGCCAAGGAGATGGCCACACTCGACCTGCTTTCCGACGGGCGTCTGGAACTCGGCATCGGAGCCGGCTGGATGGTCAGCGACTATGAAGAAGCCGGCATGACCTACGATCGGCCCGGCGTGCGAATCGACCGTATGGTCGAATCGGTGCACGTGTTGAAAGGGCTGATGGGTGACGAGCCGTTCAACTACGACGGCGACCACTACCAGATCAGCAATCTCAACGGCACCCCGAAGCCGGTGCAGAAACCGCATCCGCCGATCCTTATTGGTGGCGGGGGGCCTCGTTTTCTCCGGTTGGCCGGGCGGTTGGCCGACATTGTCGGCATCAACCCCAACCTGGCCGCCGGAGTGATCGACGAGCGCGTCGGGCAAGACGCCACCGCCGAGCGCTACCTCGAGAAACTGTCTTGGGTTAAGGAAGGGGCCGGCGATCGCTTCGACGACATCGAGCTTCAGGTCCGCACCTTCTTCGTTGTACCGACCGATGATCGAGAGGGTGCGGCGGCGGCCATGGCCGGAGCCGTTGGGCTCACGCCAGAGCAGGCGCTTGGATCGCCACTCGCCCTCGTCGGCACCGCCGATCAGATGATCGAGACGCTCGTGGAGCGACGGGAGACGTTTGGCTTCAGCTATGTAGTCATCGGCCAGGACGAGATCGACGCCATCGCTCCCGTGGTATCCCAACTCGCCGGTTCGTAGCCACCGCCGTTCGCCAGGTCGCGACAGGAGGCCGACGGCCGGACCGGATAGAATTGGAAGGCATGACCGGCAACTCGCCCTCGACCGATAGTCACGATTCCCCGTTTGATGTGGCCGGGATCGAAGCCGACTACTCCGACCTCCAACCGGGTATTCAGCCTGGCGAGAAGGCAACCGGATCCAAGCGGATCCTTCAGATCATCCTGGGTGTGCTTCTGATTGTGGTCGGCATTCCGATGATCCCATTGGCAGGTCCCGGCTGGGCCGTGATCCTTGTCGGTCTCAATCTCATCAAGCCCGACAATGCGCTGGTCCGATGGTTGCGGCGCAAACTTCCCGTGGTTCCCGACGAGGGCCCGATTCCAAAGCGGTACTACGTGATCGGCGCCGTGCTCCTGATAGCGAGTTCGGTGATCAGTTTGCTGTATGGTTCCCAGATGTTTTCGTGGTTTAAAGACATCGTCGGAATCTAGATTCCCATGCTGATCGGCATTGATACAGGGGGGACCTACACCGATGCGGTGCTGTTTGACGAGACCGCACTCGATAACACCAGCTCGAACAGTGACGATCTCGGTGTGCTGGCCTGGGCCAAAACCCGCACCCGCACCGATCTCACTCTTGGCATTCGGGAGGCGCTGAACCAACTGGCTCCCGACCCCGACGAGATCTCGCTCGTCTCGCTCTCCACCACCCTCGCCACCAACGCATTGGTGGAGGGAGTGGGCGGACGAGTCGGGTTGGTGTTGATCGGGTTCGACGACGAGGCCCTGCAACGGGCCGGCTTGGCAGAGGCGCTAGGCAAAGACCCGGTGATCAAGGTCGACGGCGGACACGACTCCTACGGTGTCGAGGCCGCCCCGTTGGATCTCACCGCCCTCCAGGCCGCCGTGGCCGACCTCGATGTCGACTCGTTTGCGGTCGCCGCCCACTTCAGCGTGCGCAATCCCGACCACGAACTGGCGGCCCGTGACTTCCTCGCCACCACCGGGCGACCGGTGGCCTGCAGCCATGAGCTGTCGGCCCGGCTCAACGGTCCCAAACGAGCATTGACCTGTCTTCTCAACGCCCGGCTGCTTCCTCTTATCACGGATCTGTGCGCAGCAGCACGGCTGATCATGAGCGAACTGTCCATCGATGCGCCGTTGATGTTGGTTCGAGGTGACGGATCGCTCGTCTCGGCCGACTTCGCCTTGGCCCGGCCAATCGAGACGATCCTCTCCGGCCCCGCCGCCAGTCTCGTTGGTGCCGGCTACCTGCGAGGGTCGGATGAGCTGTCAACCTCCAGCACAACTGCGGGCACGGTCCTGGGAACACGGAACACCGTCATGGTGTCCGATATCGGCGGCACCACAACCGACATCGGGTTGGTTGTTGGCGGTCGGCCGTCGATCAATCCCGACGGCGCCGTCGTCGGTGGCCACCACACCATGGTCGAAGCGGTCGACATGTTCACCGTCGGGCTCGGCGGCGACAGCGAGATCCACATCAACCGATCGGTGCCGGCAAGCCTGCGCCTCGGGCCCCGTCGGGTTACACCGGTCTCACTGGCGGCGATGGACGACCCCGACACCGTCAAACGAGCCATGTCCGCCCGGCGCGCCCCGTTCCGAGAGGAACACGTGCAGTTCGTGCGACCGACTGGACGCACCGGCACCACCAGCAAACGCGACGAGCGCCTGCTGCAGAAGATGACCGACCGGAGCGAAACCAACGGCGCGATCTGGCACCCGTTTGATGAGATCGTCACCTCCAGCATGGAGAATTCCGCCGTGTGGTCGCTCGTTCGCACCGGTCTGGCCCAAATTGCCGGCTTCACTCCGAGCGACGCCAGCCACGTGTTGGGCTACCAGGAAACCTGGGATCACGACGCGGCGTTGACCGCAGCCAACATCATGGCTTCAATCGGCGACAATCGAGGCGATCCGCTCGGGGAGAATCCGCGGGCTTTCTCCCAGTGGGTGGTCGACCAGTTGATCCACCAGTCGGCCGAGGCCGTCCTGGCGGTGGCCCTTGAGGCCGATGGCATCGGGGCCGACTCGGTCAATCATCCCCTCGTCCAACGGGCCCTGGCCGACCCGCCCACCTTGGCCCGGGTAACCGTCGGCTCTCAGATCGACGTGGTTGGTTTGGGCGCATCGGCGGCCACCTACTATCCAGCAGTGGCCAAGAAGGTCGGGACCAACGGCATCATCCCGCCGTACGCCCAGGTGGCGAACGCCGTCGGAGCGGTTGTCGGCCAAGTCCGCATCGCCGCCCAATGCACGATCTCACAGCCAAGCAAAGGCAAGTTCCGCATTCATTGGCCTGGGGTCGATGATCGAGCCGACCAGCAGCCGGCCATCGATGATGCAATCGCCGCCCTCACCAAACACGTCAACGCTCAGGCCGAGGAGGCCGGAGCCGACGAAGTCTCCATCTCCAACCGGGTGGAACTCAAGACCGCCAACGTCGAAGGCAAGGAAGTGTTGGTGGAAGGTCTTGTGGAAGTGGTGGCGGTGGGCCGACCGAAGTTCGCTGATTCCTAGTCGGTCCAGGGCCGCCTGCCCGGCGCGCAAAACTACCCGAGGCTACGGGCGGTGTCGGACAGTGGAACGTCGGACTTCGACTTCGGCAACGTCATCAGCAGGCGGTCACCGCTGTTGGACGTGACGCCGAGCCAATAGTTCTCGTTGCGGTAGTGATGGAACCGGTGATTGCGGGCCAACCGCCGATAGTAACGGCTGCGGAAGCGGTGCCTGGTGTGCACGATGAGGTGAACCCATTCGTAGTGGGCCAGCGTCCACAACGACGCCGCGAGCCCGGAGAGGAAAGTGAGCCCGATGGGCCACCCAATCGCTGCCGCCATCGGAATCGACCACATGGCGGTGAAGCCGGCGATGGCGACAGCGAAGGCCGCCGCATAGGGGGTTTGCAGCAGTACATGATCCATATCGGATGGATTTTCGTGGTGTTGCCGGTGCGACGTCGAGCTGTCGAGCCGCCGGGTTCGCCACGAGTCTTCAGGAGCGTGCAGCAAGAACTTGTGGATCGTCCACTCAACAGTTCCAGTTGCGGCAACGACCACCGCGACGGCGACCAGATCGTGCCAGCCAAAGCCGCCAAGGACTAGGCGCAGGAGGCTGACCGACCCGGCCGCCGCCAACATCACCCGCGGTGAACCCGCCGATAGGAAGACAGTGAATGCTTCCCTCACGTTGGTGATGTCGGTGGAGCGCTCCGGGAGCTGCCGCCCGACAAGGGGGCGGGACAAATGACGAGGTGGATGGGCCGTCATTAGTCTTGACTCCCTTGCAGCTCCACGGCATTGAACACCTGTTGGCCAAGTTCGATGAACTCCGCTTGGGCGCCGAGGGCGGCACCGGCGGCATTGTTAATGGTAAGGCCAACCATGGCGTAGATAAAGAGAAAAGAGATCGACTCGACAAACTCGGCGGTCACACCGCTCCTTCCACCGTTGTTCGTACCCCGCCGCCGGGCCGACGATTCGACCTGCGCCTCGGCCATAACCAGAATCATGTTGCGAATGTGGTGGTGGTGATCTTGGACAATTGGGGCCAGTCCTTCTTGAAGCTCAGGATTGGCTCGAGCCAGGGCGAACACCTCGGTGACCGCAACCTGCTCGGGACGTTTCATACAGAGCCAGAGAATCGACAGCAGCTCCTCGGCCGAGGCGTCGGCCCCAACTCGGGAGAATTCAACGGCGAACGCCTCTCGGAGCTCGGCCAGGGCGAATTCGACGGTGGCCGTCAGCAGGTCAAGGCGGGTGTTGAAGTGATTGAACACCGCGCCATTGCTCAATTCCGCCGCATCAGCAACGGCCACCGTCGAAAAGCCTGCGGCACCCTGTTGCAGCAGAACGGACGTACCCGCCTCTAGCAATTTCCGCCGGGTTTGCTTTCGTCGTTCAGCTTGGGTTGCCACGTGTTCGATAATAAAGAGAGAGTGCTCTCTTTGTCAATAACTTTCTTGTGTAATGTTGTCGAAGCTGTTGTCGAAGGCCTGACGGGGCGGTTGGTTGAAAGGCGAAGTGTTCGGATATGCCTCGACCTCCAACGGGCTTCTCCGAGTTCACATCGCGACCGAGCGGCCGACTGGAACGTCGGAAGAATGCGACAATTGGCAACACCCTCATGATCAACACCCCGCCGACAACACCCGACAGCAGCGACCGGCCTCATCGGTTCCCATTCCGTCGGTCGGTCGCGTTGGTACTTCTCGGGATTGCGTTGATAGCCGGCGCCTGCGGTAGCGGTAGCGAAACGATCCAGGAGGAAGCCGCAGCCGATGATGTCGTGAGCGCCGGCGACGAAGCCGCTGCACCCGTCGATCTCGGACCCGACCTGATCTTCACTCCTCGACCCGGCGACGTGATCTGCGACGGCAACCGAAAAATCATCGGCGAGATCTCCAATGCCAAACCCAACGAGGGGCTCGACTTCGATGCACCCGACACGCCCTTCGTTCTGGCCGGCGAGGCTCAGGCCGACGGCACCTGGCCTCTCTACTGGAAGTGTCAGCCGGCCCAGGGCAACCGAGAGTGGGCGATCTCCGTGGTCGGCATGGAGTCGGCGAAAGAGGTTGAGTTCGTGGTGGCGGGGAGACTGCCACCGCCGGCCCGTCCGGGCGGAATTGAAGTAGAGGTGGTCGAGCGCCCGTTCTCCTGCGACGAGGAGGAGCGAGTACTGGCCAACTTCTCCAACCTCACTCCCAACGTCGACGTGGAGTTCGATATCCGACCCGAAGGCGCAACCATCATCGACACGCGAGCCAACGAAGCCGGAGATCTAACCATTCTCTGGAGCTGCGCGGCCACAGACCTGCCTCGGACCTGGTCACTGCTGATGTACGAGTCGACGCCTGAACCTCGGCGCAAGACCTCCTTCCGGTTCGGTGGCACCAGCGCCCCCTATCAGCCACCGGCCGACATCGAGATCTTCGAGGATCCATTCGTTTGCGACGGTGAGGTACGCGAGTTCGCCGTGATCTCGAAGTTCATCCCGGGCGAATTTGTGCGGTTCGTGTCGCCTCAGACTAAGAACCTGCGAGGCGGCAATGCCGACGACGAGGGCAAGCTCCGTATCCGCTGGCAGTGCGATCCCGACCAGGTCGGGGACGAGTGGAAGGTCACGGCGACCGGCGGAATGTCGCTGGCCACCGTGACCTTCAAGATCGTCGGCGGAGCTCCGGAGAGCTAACCGACAAGTCGATCGGCAGCTCGATCAGCGGACCGACGATCGGCCTTCGATCAGCGCCGCCAGTGCTGCCTTCTCACCTTCAACGGCATCAGCCAGCCGGTCGCCGATACGTGTGAACAGTTCGATGCGGTCGGACTCCGAGAGTCCGGTCGAATCGGCGGCCAGCAACTCGGTGCTGAGGTCGGCCGCCTCTTTCGCCTTGGCCGCTCCTGTGTCTCCGGCGGCTACCGCGGCCCGGCGATTTCGGTCGGCTTCAACCACGGCGGCCACTGAATCGATCTGCATTGGCACAGCGGCTACGTCGGCCCACTTCATCGCAGCGACCTGGTAGGCCTCAGCGGCCTCGGAGAGGTCAAGATCCAGCCACTCACCGACCTCAACACAGAAATCGGCGAACAACCCCCGGAGGTTACCGCCCAGGATTCCGACCTCATCGATTGCTTCGACGGTCGACACGAGAGCTCCGAGCAGGCCACGGTCGTCGGCAAAGACCGTTGGCCAACCTTTCGGCTTGTCGGCGGTCACCATCTTCGACCACTTGGCGAAGGCCGGGATGGAGAACGACGATGACTTGGACGACAGATGCTCGATGTGATCGTCGATCCCGTCGAGAACTGCGGCTCGAAACGTGTCGGCGTCCACCTCGGTTGCGGCCGGGTCGGCGACCAACAGCCGGTTTTTGTAGGAACTGATGCGCCCTCGGGCAGCCGCCAGGGTCTCCGCCGTCACGGTGAGGCCGGCTCGACCGCGATCATCAACGAGATAGTCGCCGCCGTCGCTGCGGCCGTAGACCACCACGGGATAACCCATCCAACCGGACATGTCGGTGGGCATATGCCAATACCCGATGTCGGCGGCCGAGATGGCGGCCACCACCGGGGTTCCGTCGCCAAGAGCGTCGTCGAGCTGCGCTGCGGCCTTGGTCGGCCCCGGTGTTTCGACCACTTCGGCCGGGATCCCCAGCCGATCGCAGACCTTCGCCATCCACCGTTGCGGGTATTGCCACTGGTTACGGAATCCGGTGGTGACCACCCGCCGGTCCCCCTCATCGAACTCCCACAATATGTAGCCGCCTCCGAGGCCTCCTCCGATACCAAGAATCGCTGCTTCGCCGATCGGCTCACCGGTGAGCGGATTCAGTACCCCTCGGTTGGCGAAGCAATTGGCCAGCGCCGCCGTCTCCGGATGCACCCCACCGAAGTGGTCGTAGTCCGTCGACGGAGCGCTGTTGAGCACGTGACGGCGAGCGGTGAGGTACGACTCACCGGTCTTGGTCATACGTTCCCGGATGCGGGATTTGAGTTGCCGTTGTTTGGTCATGTTTGACACCTTTCGGACTCAAACGATCTCGCGAAATGGCTCCCGTGCAACCGGTCGAGACGTTGAGCCACAGATTCAGGTGTGACGTTCATCAACCAGGTTTTGGCTAGTACTCAAGTAATCGTCGATGACACGAGTCACCTTTGCCTGCGCATTGTCGAGCAGCACGGGCGCTCGATCAGCAGGTAGGGCGGGACGACCGCCACTGCATTGCTGGACAGCCATAGTAGCTCAAGCGGGGGGCGCGTCCAGCGCCAAAGGTGCGACCGCTACATTGGCTGCGTGCAACAGGTTCTGATGGACGAGATGGTATACACCGACTACGGGCAGTTTGATCTTGTGTGGGATCCCGAGGGCGGTTTCGACGGTGACTACGACCGTTTCTTCGACGGACAGATCAATGGGCTCGTCGGGGCTGCCGATTCCGGCGGCGTCTACATCAACCTGGCCAAACGTTTTGGCGGATCAAGCGTTCAGATCGTCTTGGTTGATGCGGCGCCGCCGCTGGCCTCCGACGAGTACGGCGACGTGGTCGAAGTGTCTTGCACCGTTGCGGACGAAGAAACACCCGAGTGGATGTCGTGGGCCGGGCAGACCTCGGGTTGGCTTGAGGGACTCGCTCCTGGAACCTATCGGTTACGGGTTAGTGCCCAGGGACGCGACGAGGTGCGACAGCAGGAGGGCTCGGATGACATCGTCGACCGCTATCTGCTGGAGTTCTGGCCCTCCCCTTGGGCCGAGGACTCAATCATCCGTGTTCGCAGTGACGATGCACGATATTGGCATGACGAGATTGGGGGCCGCCGCTAAGTGGCGGAGCCCGTATCTGGGCGTCTATTCCGACGACGCCCATCCGCTCAAGATCTCCCGGGAATGATTGTCGGCGGGGAAGAACGTTTCCAGTCGAAGCTCGTCGAGGGTCACGTCGTAAGGTGACCCGACGGTCGAGATCGTGGTGATGAGTGATAGCGGTTGTTCGGTGCCCACGTCGGCTCGCATTGGGATCAAGAGATCCGCACCGGTTGGCGCCTGGTGGCCTGAGCCAAGTTCGGCTACTCCGGGATAGGCCGTCATCTCCTCGACCAAGGCGCTCAGCTCGGTGTCGGCCGGCCGGTGTTCGGCTTCGCGTTGCAGCCTGACCAGCAGCGCTACAGCAACGTCGGGCCAGTTGAGGAGGCGGTCCTTGATTCCGTCGGGATGGAAGGTCAGCCGGTTGAGGTTGGGGGTGGGAAGCGTGGCTTCACTCTCGGGAGCCACGAGAGCGCCCATTAGGTGGAACGCGGCGACGTTGGCATCGACCAGGTTGCCCAACCGGTCGACCACCGCCGCCGGGTTGGGCAGGTGAGCCTCAAGGATGGTGGCCAGCACCGCCCGGACCCCTTCCATCTCCGGCGCATCAAGATCGAACTGAGAGTACATCGGGGCGAATCCGGCGGAGTTCAGCAGGAGGTTGCTGTCGCGAAGCGGGAGGTCGAGCACGCCGGCCAGATGTACAACCATCTCTCGGCTTGGCTTCGACCGACCGGTCTCCAGGAACGAAAGGTGACGGCTAGACACGTCGGCTCGGCCGGCAAGTTCCAGCTGACTGAACCGGCGAGCGGATCGCCACCAGCGAAGCTGGGCGCCGAAGTCGGTCCGCGATTCAGGGGCGATCGTTGCTGTGGTCACACATCAGAACGTACTGCGCCACTGCCGAGCCGGCCATTACCTATGAGGTAATTGGTTCACTTCCCCCGAGGCATCAAGGTGAACGTATGACTACTTCAGAATTTCAAACAGATAACCGCATACTGCGAGGTGTGTTCACCTTCGACCGCGCCTTTGCCGCCGCATCAGCTCTTGCTCTGACCGTGGCCAGTCCGTTGTTGGCCGACGTGCTCGACTGGCCCACGTGGGTGGTTGCCGCCATCGGCTTGGCCCTGGCTCCGTACGCCCTGTTCCTCCATTGGGTTCGCCGGTCGGGTAACTTGCGCTCGGTTTGGGCCAAGATGTCCGCCGTCGGCGACGCCGGCTGGGTGCTGGGCTCAGCCCTTCTGCTGCTCGGTTGGCCCGACGCCACGGCAACGGCCGGCAAATGGCTGGTGGTGGTCGCCGCCGCGGTGGTCGCCGACATCGGATTGGTCAAGATGTTCGGCTGGTCGAGAGCTGATGAGGCTGCCGCGGCGCCTTCGGCGGCCGCCATTGCCTAGATACGGCCTAGTCGAGTGCTGCGGCCAAGCCCGTGAGTAGCTGATCGATTTCGGCTTCGCTGGTGTAATGCACAAACGACACCCGCAGCACACCGGGGTCGAGGGCCACGTCCATGGCATCGAGTGGGCGCACGGCGTAGAAGTCACCGGCGCCGACCATGAGCTTGTGCTCGGTCAGGGTCCGTACCACCTGATCGATCGGCTTGGCCAGCGGCAGTACGGCCACTGTTGGTGCTCGCAGTTCCGGATCGGCGGGGCCGATGATACGAACGTCGTTGCGGTCTCGTAGCCACGCCAGCAGCGGGGCCAGCAGCCGACGTTCATAGCTCTGCATTAGATTGTGCATCCGACGTCCCCGCTCGGCCGGTTCTGGCTCCGGCGACTCGGTTCCGTTGCCGCTCGATCCGAAGTGGTGATCGTGAAGGGTGTCGATGTAGTGGGCCACCCCGGCCACGGCAGCGATCTGAGCGTGGTCGGGCCCGGCCGGGGTCACGATCTTGTGTGGATCCGAGGCGTTGAAGAAATGGCCCTGGTTGGCCATCTGATCGAGCAGCGACCGCCGCACCGTCATCAAGCCAAGGTGTGGCCCCCAGGTTTTGTACAGCGAGAACATGTAGATGTCGGCGCCAAGAGCCGAGACGTCGGGGATTCCGTGAGGTGCGTACGACACGCCGTCAACCACGGCGATCGCTCCGGCGGCGTGAGCACGTTCGGCGATGTCGGCCACCGGGTTGATGTGCGCCACCACGTTAGATGCGTGGGGGAAGGCCACCATCCGGGTGCGGTCGGTGAGCAACGCGTCGAGATCATCGAGGCTGAGCCGCCCGGTATCCGGGTTGAGTTTCCATTCTTTGACGGTGATTCCGCGATCGGCGAGGCGGCGCCACACTCCGGCGTTGGCCTCGTGGTCTTGGTTCGAGACGACGATCTCATCGCCGTCGTCCCACATGGGCCGCAGGGCGTTGGCCAGCACGTAGGTGTTCTGGCTGGTCGACGGGCCGAAGTGCACCTCGTCGACACCCACGTTGAGCAAGCCGGCCATTGCCCGATACGACTCGTCCATCCATTCACCGGCGGTGATGGCGGCCGGGTAGGAGCCATAGGGCTGAACCTTGGTCTTGGTGTAGAACGTGGTAAGCCGGTCGATGACCTGACGGCAAGTGTAGGACCCACCGGCGTTTTCGAAGAAGGCCCATCCCTCCAGCGACGGCTCGGAGAACGCCGGGAACTGCGAGCGGACAAAGTCAATATCGAGGGAGCTATCAAGAGTCGGGTCGGAATCCATCGCCCTACCGTATCGCCCCCGCCGAAAACCAGATAAACAGGATTGGTGGAATCGTCAGTTGTGAAGGGGGCTTCGGGGCGGGGCGTTGTGGCCGCCGGTCATACAGCAACCGCTCAAGCCGGGGCCGACGTGTTGGCCGACGGGGGCAATGCGATCGATGCCGCCCTGGCGGCGATGGCGATGGCCTGCGTGTGTGAGCCGGTGCTGGCCTCGATCGGCGGTGGTGGTTTCGCCATGGTCCGCCGACCGGATGACGCTGCTCCGTCGGTGATCGACTTCTTCGCTCAGACCCCTCGACAACGGCGCCAGCTTGGTGAAGGCGGCACCTCCACGATCTATGCCGACTTCGGCACGGCAACCCAGGCCTTTCGGATCGGCCCGGCCACGGTGGCGACCCCCGGTCTGCCGGCAGGGGTCGAAGCGCTTCACCGGTTTGGGGCCTCGTGGTCGTTGTCGGATCTCTTCGACGGGGCTGTTGACGCGGCTCGTGGCGGCGTAACGATTACCGAGTTCCAGCACTTCTTGTCGACGGTGGTGTCACCAATTCTCACCGCCACCGATGGAGTGCGAGGACTGTTCGCTCCGGACGGCGAGCTGTTGGCGGCCGGCGCTCCGTTGGTGAATCCTGCGCTGGCCGACGCTCTGACGATCCTGGCCGAGTCGCCCGATCTGATGAACAACCCGGTTGTCGACGCCATCCTGGCCTCGCAGAAAGACGCCGGAAATCTCACGGCTGAAGACTTCTCGCTCTACGAGGCGAGGATTGAGCAGCCGCTGACGGTGAAGGTCGGACCGGCGCTCGTCCATCTCAACCCTTTCCCAGCCGCCGGCGGTGTCTTGGTCGAACACTCCTTGATGCAGCTCACATCGGCCGATCCGGTGGAGATGGCAGAGGCCTTTCGTCGAACCGCTCGAGCTCGGGCCGCGACCACCGATGAGCTGGGCCGCTTGGACCCGGCGTTATTGCGGTCGCAGGGCACCACCCACATCTCGGTAATCGACGGCGAAGGAACCGCCTGCTCGGTCACGGTCTCCAATGGCGCCGGCAACGGCGAGCTGGTTGGCGACTACGGGTTCATGCTCAACAACATCCTGGGAGAGGACGACCTCAACCCCGCCGGGCCCGGGGGTTGGCCAACCGCCACCCGGTTGTCGTCGATGATGTGCCCAACGATCATCGAACAACCCGATGGCGGCCTCGTCGCTCTCGGCACCGGCGGCTCAAACCGCATTCGCACCGCGATTTCCCAAGTGGTCGCCCGACTCTGCTTGACCGATGCCGGGCTGGTGGAGGCTGTCGACGCTCCCCGGCTGCACGTCGAGGGTGAACATCTCGACTTTGAAGACTTGATGGGTTCCACTGTTCGGGACGAGCTGTGCACCCGGTTCGACGATCATCTGGCCTGGCCCGAACCCGACCTGTTCTACGGCGGGGTGCACGCCGTGCAGCGTCGTGCTGATGGCGCCTTGATCGGCCACGGCGACGCCCGCCGGGATGGCGCTTCGGTCACTGTTGGCTAGATCGTAGGGTCAGGGCTCGCCGGAAATTCGGCCGCCTTAGGGCGGCGGTTGTGAGACGCTTTGTTTCATGGAGGCAACGCTTTCCAACGCTGAGATCGAGAGCTTCATCGATACGGGATTTGTCAAGGTGGAGACGGCCTTTTCGCGCCCTCTGGCTCAGCAGTGCGTTGACGAACTCTGGAACTCACTCGGCGTCGATCGACACGACCCATCCACGTGGACCGAACCGATCGTTCGAATCCACGGTTCGTTCTATCCTGCTGTGGTCGCCGCTATCAACACCGACCGGCTCACCTCCGCGATCGATCAGCTGCTCGGAGGACGGGACCAATGGTTGCCACGGGACATCGGATACGGAACGTTTCCCGTACGGTTCCCAAGCGAGCAAGATCCGGGGGACGCCGGCTGGCACATCGATTCCAGCTTCGGACCGGCGCCCGACTGGCGGGTCAACTTCGTATCCCGGGGTCGGGCACTGTTGTTGCTGATGCTGTTTAGCGACGTGACCGAGGTGGACGCCCCAACCCAAATCCGGGTGGGTTCTGCCACCCGTTCCTTGTGCACGCCGCCAGCTGGCCTCACCGCGGCACGCAGCCCCGGTTCGTCGCACAACCTGCCATTCACCATTTCGAGGGGGAAGGCCTCGGCGCGTTCGACTATTGGGACATGCTTAATGACTCGCCGGTGAAAGCAGCGGTGCGACGGGCGCTCGCTGATCCGGACTGCGAGCTGCGAAGCCCGTAGGCAGAATATTCAAACCCATTGGGTTGCTGCTCGAACGTTTGTTCGGTATCGTTGGTTTTGTGATCGATGGCGGTTTCGGTCCAACGGACCACGGCGGTGACCTCCGACTCTTGGAGGAAGCGATAGACACGGTGCTCTCAGCGCCTTTGTCGTGCCTTTCTGCTATTGACCTCGCTCAGAGGGCGTGTTTCCTGGAGCGTCTGGGTACTCGTCTTGAGGCGGCCAAGACTGCAGCTCTCGCTGCTGCCGACTCCGCAGCTGAGGCTCCTGCGACGTTCAAGGCACTCGGGTATCGCCACGTCATCGACTATGTGGCCGACAATGCTCGAGCCGACGCTCGTGACGTTAGGCGTCTGTCGAAGATCGGCATGTGGTTGCTCGACTTCGCTGTCTTCACCGAAGCGTTTGCGACTGGCCATCTTTCACGCCGACACATAAAGGAGCTGATGGCGCTCGACAAGCCGAACACTCGCCACCACTTGGTTGAGTCGCAGGAGATGTTGGTCGAAGCCGCCCAAGCCTGTGATTTCCCAGACTTCGTGAACGTGTGCGCCTACTGGCTCAACGCCGCCGATCCCGACGGTGAGGAGCCGGCTGAGACCGCAGCAAAATCTGGTTTGACCTACAAGAAACACTCTGATGGATCGGTGTCGGGCCGCTTTTGGTTTGATCCCCTGATAGGTCAGGCGTTCCGCCAATTGTTGGACGACGAGTCCCAGCGGCTATTCCGCAGGGATGCCGAAGAAAGTGTCTCCCGCTCAGTCGGTGGGCGCAACGGCGCGGCGTTGGTCAATCTCATGGTTCGAGGCGCCAAATCGGGCGGGAACTCCCAGATCACTCCGCTGATCAATCTCGTGATCGGTCAGGAGCTAGCCGACAATATGTTGGCCCGCCTTCTCGGCGATACCAACGAAGTCGTCGAACCAAGTTTCACCGACATCAACCGGCGGTGTGAGTTGATTGATGGCACTCCGATCCACCCGAGGTTGGCGATGGTCGCCTTCGCGGTGGCCAGATTCCACCGGATGGTGTTCGAGTCCCCATCCAAGATTGTCGACATCGCCAGCGACGCCCGATGTTTCCCGTCTTGGATGCGCCTTGCGCTCCTTGTGACGGCGAGGGGTCGATGCCAAATACCAGGATGTGACGCTCCGTTTCCCTGGCTACAAGCCGATCATGTAAGGCCTCACTCCAAGGGTGGCCCAACTGCGCTGTCAAACGGGCAGATCCTGTGCGACCCCCACAACAAATGGAAACGCGATGACATCCTGTAGGCGGCTACTGCGTGGCGTGCCGGTCGTAGCCCGCTTCAAGCTCGGAGCGGAGGAAGTCGCCTACACGCATAGGCTCGTAGGCCGCCGGTCGGTCGGCGGTCACGCAACTCGGCAGCGGCTCGACCACGGTGTCCACATTCGGGTCAAAGAAGAACGGCACCGAGTATCGTTCCCGGCCCGAGCTGTTGATGACCCGGTGCGGAGTGGCCCGCAAACGCCCGTTGCTCCAACGACGTATCATCGATCCAGTGTTGAGGATGAACGCCCCAGAGCGAGGGGGAACGTCAAGCCACTTCCCCGCCGGGTCTTGAACCTGAAGTCCGCCGATATCGTCTTGAGCCAGGATCGTGATGGCCCCATAGTCGATGTGTGGAGCCGAGCCGTAGAGATCGGGGTCGGGCGGCTGAGGCGGGTAGTGCAGCAGCCGCAACCAGGTCGTCGGATAGTCGAACGCTCCAGCCGGTGCCTCGGGTTCACCAAGCGCCACCATCAGCAAATCGATCACCTTCGACGCCAGACTGGCCAATGTTTCGTGGTACCGCTCCAACGTCGAGCGGAACCCATCGAGGTCGGGCCACTGATTCGGACCGGGCAGAAAGTCGCCAGTCATCATCATGAACGAGGCACTCTGATTCGGCTTGGTCACCTCGGCCAGTTCGGAGTTTCGGTCGGTCGAGGTGTTGATCGGGATGTAGCCCCGATGCAGCTCGTTGAGTTCGATGGCCATCTTCTCAGGCAGCGGCAAGGCATGAAATCGACGGGACGCCTCAAACACCGACGCCACCAGCTCATCGCTGACGCCGTGACCGATCAGGTAGGCGAACCCGACGTCGCCGTATGCCGCCAGCAGCTCGGCCTGCACGTCAGAGGGTGATTGGGTGAGATCAACTACGGGTATCACCAAATCCACCCCCGCCCGGCGTCTCGATCTCAAACCGGTCGCCAGGCTGCACTGTGGTCTGCATCGAGGCCGGGAACTCTGTGATGGTCCCGTCGGCTTCGATCTTGCGGTTATGCCCCACCGCTCCCGGCTCACCGCCGGCAGCGCCATACGGGGGCACCGCCCGACGACCGGCGAGCACGTTCACCTCCATCGCCTCTTCAAAGCGGAGCCTACGCACCACACCATCGCCACCACGATGGCGACCCGCGCCGCCCGACCCCTCACGTACTCGGAAGTCTTCCAGCACCACGGGGAACCGCCACTCCAATACTTCGGGGTCGGTCAGACGGCTGTTGGTCATGTGGGAATGCACCGCCGAACACCCGTCGGCGTTGGCCGTGGCTCCGGCGCCTCCGCAGATTGTCTCGTAGTACTGATGCCGGTCGTTGCCCCAGATGAAGTTGTTCATCGTGCCCTGGGCTGCTCCCATCACGCCAAGGGCGCCGTACAACGTGTCGACGATGACCTGACTCGTTTCGACATTGCCGGCGATCACTGCCGCCGGGTACCGCGGGTTGATCATCGACTCCTCGGGCAGGATCACCTCGATCGGCTTCATACAGCCGGCGTTCAGCGGGATGTCGTCGTTCACCAGTGTGCGGAACACATACAGCACGGCAGCGTGGGCGATGGCCGACGGGGCGTTGAAATTGCCCGGATGGGTACCGCTGCTGCCGGTAAAGTCCACCGTGGCCGAGCGGGTCTCCGGATGCACGGTGATGGCCACCGAAACCTGGTGGCCGTCGTCCATCGTGCAGGTGAACTGCGAGTCGGTGAGCGCATCGATCACTCGTCGAACCGACTCTTCGGCGTTGTCCTTCACATGCCCCATGTAGGCATGTACCACGTCGAGCCCATAGTGATCGATTACCCGACGGAGCTCCGTTGTGCCCTTTTCACATGCCGCCACCTGGGCTTGAAGGTCGGCGATGTTCTGCGCCGGGTTGCGGGCCGGGTAGGGGGCGGTGGTGAGAAGGTGTTCGATTTCGTCGTGCAGAAAACGGCCGTCTCTCACCAGCAACACGTTGTCGAGCAGCACTCCCTCCTGGTCGACCGACGTGGAGTCGGCCGGGGCCGAGCCGGGCACGGTGCCCCCGATGTCGGCGTGATGCCCCCGGGCGGCGACGTAAAAGATTGGGCGCGGGCCGGCGCCGTCAAACACCGGTTTGATCACGGTGATGTCGGGGAGGTGGGTTCCGCCGTTGTACGGAGCGTTCATCACGTACACCTCACCGGGCACCATGTTGGGGTTCTGACGGGCGATCGACTTGATCGATTCGCTCATCGACCCGAGGTGGACCGGCATGTGCGGGGCATTGGCGATCAGCTCGCCGTCGGGATCGAACACGGCACAGCTGAAGTCGAGCCGCTCTTTGATGTTGACCGACGCCGCGGTGTTTTCGAGCACGAGACCCATCTGTTCGGCGATGTTCATGAACAGATTGTTGAAGATCTCCAGCTGCACAGGATCGACGCTGGTGCCAACAGCGGCGGTGTCGGACCGAGCTTCGACTCGCACAAGCACCAGATCGCCAAGCTCGTTCACCGTCGCCTGCCAGCCCGGTTCGATCACGGTTGTCGCCGTCGGTTCGAGGATCACCGCCGGGCCGTCGATCGTGGATCCCGGGGTGAGCTCGCCTCGTTGGAGGAAAGGCGTGTCGATCCGGGCGCCGTTGAAGACGACGGGTCGGATCGCCAACGGTTCCGGAGCGGTATCACCGGTATCCAGAACCGACGCCGACGTCTGAGCGTCGCCGTCCATCCCTACCGCCTCGACCTGTGCCGACTCGATCGTCAACGACTTGTCAGGGTCGATGAAGCCAAACCGGGCCTGATGAACCGACTCGAATCGATCCACGATCTCGGTCTTCGATCCGTCGTCCACCCAGAGTGCTGTGTCGGAACCGTGGTAACGAAGAGCCAAACGACGGTGGACGTTGATCGAGGCTCGATCAATACCCTGCACGACCACGGCGTCGACCGCGGTGGCAGTCAGCGACTCCCAAACCGGCGCCAAGGCCGCAAGCGACTCGTCATCAAGCGTTGCCTCGACCGCCTGATCCTCGACCTGGCGCACATCGGCCAAGCCAATACCAAGCGCCGACAACACACCAGCCATCGGATGGATGTGCACCCGGCTGATGCCGAGTCGGTCGGCGACCAGACAGGCGTGCTGCCCACCAGCACCGCCGAAACAGACGAGCGTGTAGTCGGTAACGTCGTGGCCCCTTTGCACCGAGATCTTCTTGATGGCGTTGGCCATGTTCTCAACCGCAATCGAGAGGAATCCTTCTGCCACGGCTTCCGGAGTGGCCGAGATCTCTGCGGCCAACTCGACGAAACCACGCCGCACCGCCTCTTCGTCCAGCGGCTCATCCCCACCGGGGCCAAACACCGAGGGGAAGAACTCGGCTCGAAGTTTGCCCAGCAGCACGTTGCAGTCGGTCACCGCCAGTGGTCCACCGTTGCGGTAGGCGGCGGGACCAGGGTCGGCACCGGCCGAGTCGGGCCCGACTCGCATGCGGGCACCGTCGAAGTGCAGGATCGAACCTCCGCCAGCGGCGACGGTGTGGATGTCGATCATCGGAGCTCGAACCCGCACACCGGCCACCACGGTTTCGTAGGTGCGCTCCAGCTCCCCCGAGTAGTGCGACACGTCGGTCGACGTGCCGCCCATGTCAAACCCGATGAGCCGTTCGAATCCGGCCGCCTCAGCGGTGCGGACCATGCCGACCACTCCCCCGGCCGGGCCCGACAGCAGAGCATCCTTGCCCTGGAAGGCAGAAGCATCGGTGAGCCCGCCGTTCGATTGCATGAACATGAGTCGACGCCCACCGAGCTGGGCGGCCACCCGATCCACGTAGCGCCGCAGAATTGGCGAGAGGTAGGCGTCCACCACCGTGGTGTCGCCTCTCGAGACCATCTTCATCAACGGCGACACCTCATGCGACACCGAAACCTGACCGAACCCGATATCGCGAGCAATCGCAGCGATGGTCGCTTCGTGTTCGGTGTAGCGGTAGCCGTGCATGAGGCAGATGGCCAACGAATCGAAACCGTCGGAGCGAAGGTCCAACAACTGAGCCCTGACCGCACCTGGGTCGAGCGGAGTCAGCACCTTGCCGTCTGCGCTCATCCGCTCCTCAACCTCGACCACCTGGCTGTACAGCATCTCCGGCAGCACGATGTCGAGCGCGAAGATATCGGGGCGAGCCTGGTAGCCGATGCGGAGGGCGTCGGCGAAACCGGCGGTGGTTACCAGGGCGGTTCGTTCACCTTCACGCTCCAGCAGCGCGTTCGTGGCGACCGTGGTGCCCATCTTCACCGAATCGATCAGCTCCGCCGGAAGCCGGGCACCTTCGGGAACATCAAGGATGTCGCGGATGCCCTGAATGGGAGCGTCGTCGTAACGGCGGGGGTTTTCCGACAGCAGCTTATGCGTAACCGTGGTGCCGTCGGGACGCAGGGCTACGACATCGGTGAACGTGCCACCCCGGTCAATCCAGAACTGCCAGCCTCGGGTATCACTCATCTCCCCGATCGTAGGTTGGCTACGGCGGGATCGCGCAACCCTAAACTACCTGACCGGCCGCCCGGTGGGATCGTCATTCACCGGACGGCCGGTCACATCTATGACGGTGGCGGGCGCAGGGCCAGGCTGGGTTCGGGAACCACCGAACATCTGGGAAAGCAGTGCGCCAAGATCGTGTTGGCCGACGCCACGGGCTCGGGCTTCTTCTTGCCGAATGGCCCAGCGAGCCCTGGCTTCTTCGGCTTTGGCCGTGGCGATCACAAACCAACCGACCAAGGCAGTCAAGAGGCCGGAGCCGGCGGTGAAGAACTGCCACAGTCCAAAGGCGACGATGACCCAGCCCAGTCGGCGACCCCAGGAGGCAGCCGTGATGGTGGCCGGATGGCGCTGGCCGTTACGTTTCCAAAGCGCCGCTTGCAGCACTCGACCACCATCGAGTGGCAGCGCTGGAATCATATTGAAGACGGCCAGCGCCAGATTGATAAGTCCTAGCCAAGCGAAGGCAGCGACCAGAAGAGAAGCTCCGGTGGTTGCTCCGGCGATCCAGGCAAAGGCCAATGCTCCCAGGCCGATGGCCACGCTCACGGCCGGACCGGCCAAGGCGATTCGGGCAGCAGCGCCTGGATTGTCGGGCTCGCTCTCAAGCGAAGCCACGCCACCAAGAGCGAAGAGAGTAATGCCCCTGACCTCAATGCCATTCCGTTGGGCGATAATGGAATGGCCAAGCTCATGAGCCACTATGGACCCGAGAAAGAGAGCCGCGGTGCTAAGCGCAGCGAGCAGGTAGGCGGCACCGCTGAGGTCAGGGGCAAAACTTGGGAGCACCGTCCCGGTCAGCGCGCTGACCAGGATCATCACGGTCAAACCGATGCTCCAGTGAAGGCCGATGTCTATTCCCGACACCTGGCCCAATCGAATGGTGGGGCGCATGAAAAGCCTTTCGCAAAGGCCCTCCCCCGGGGCAAATTCAAGTGAGCTTCAGCATGCCTCAACCGGGATAAGGCCAACGTAAAGCCCCGGCTAACGGAGGTTGACGATGACGCCGTGAATGATGAGCTGTTCACCCACACGATCCCGGTCTTTGACTCGGAAATCAATGGACCGAAGGCCGTCGCCTCGCCCATCGGCTGCCTTTACGAACCGGAGATCGGCATCGTCGAGCTCCAACAATCCGTCCTCAACCGGCCGTTCCAACAAAGCCGACCACCGCTGAGCCACATCATCAGGATCATTCGACTGGATTTCCAGCCCGACGATGGCATCGACCACCGACGTATCGATGTGATTGCGCCACTCAGGGCCCGCCCACGCCCAATCCGTTGCGTCGCCCCCCTCGTCGGTCGCGCCGGCTGCATCGATCGACAGCAGGGTGCCACCGGTGTCGGATGGGTGCAAATGGATGCCTTCGAGAGACGTGGGACCGTGATCCGCGGTGCTGGTGGCCTCGAACACGATCCGCATGTCGAGATCTTTAGACCTGTTCCTGACCCAATCAAGCGAGTCGGTTTGGAAAATGATCATGTAGCCACCGTCGCCGAACCGTTTCTCCAGCAATCGACCAGCCGTGGTTCCGTCCTCAACCGGCGAAACAACCTCGACAAACTGGTCGCCGCACGGCATCACAACGTTCTCGAGCCCGAAGGTCTTGACCCCCGGGTCGCGAAAGGCGACCTGCAATCCAAGCAAGCCTGAGATCGTTCCTTGAGCGGCGGCTAGGTCGTCGGTTACCCACACAACCTGACGTAGTCTCAGCACACGTTCACTATGGCACAGGAGACACCCTAGTTCAGCACCGAAAATGCGGGATTTTTTGCCTATGTCACAATCCGAGCGTTCCAGATCGCCGGGCCACGACGGGCCAACTATGTTTTGGGCATGACCGAACTCTGGCAGTTGAGCGCAACCGAGAGCGCAGAAAAGATCGCTTCCAAGGACATCAAGCCGTCGGAGCTGATGGCTTCAGTGGCCGACCGCATCGAGCAGGTCAACCCTCGTCTCAACGCCATCACCGTCGACATGCGGGAGCAGGCCCTGGTTGAGGCACAGCAGGCTGATGAAGCGATCGCCGATGGTCGAGGGTTGGGCTCGCTGTTCGGCGTGCCGGTGACGATCAAGGAGAACATCGACATCGCCGGTATGGCCACCACCAACGGCCTGCCGATTCTGGCCGACAACATCGCCACCGAGGACTCGCCGCTGGTAGGCCGGCTCAAAGAGGCGGGCGCCATCATCATCGGCCGTACCAATACTCCTGAGTTCTCGATGCGGGCGACCACCGACAATCCCCTTCGCGGCCGAACCGTCAACCCTTGGGGTGAAGAGATCTCTCCCGGAGGATCGTCGGGAGGGGCCGGTTCGGCGGCCGCCTCCGGAATGGGCCCGCTCCACCACGGCAACGACATCGGCGGCTCGCTGCGCTTCCCTTCGTCGGCCAACGGCGTGACCTCGGTCAAACCAACCACCTGTCGAGTCCCGGTGTTCAATTCGACAAATCCGGCCGAGCGGGGTCCGCTGGCTCAGGCGATGTCGGTGCAGGGTGTGATCGGGCGTCACGTAGCCGACATCCGAACCGCCACGCAGATTCTGGTACAGCCCGATCCTCGCGATCCGATGTCGCCGCCGGTTCCCTGGGAGGGGCCACCGGTCGGTAAGGACGGTCGGGTCACGGTGGCGCTAACCAAGGAGACCAACGGCTACACGATGCATCCCGCCATCAATGAGCTGATAGACATCGCCGCCGCTCATCTTGTCGATGCCGGCTATGAGGTCGTTGAAGTCGATCCCCCACCGGTGGCCGAAGCGGCCGAAGGTTGGTTCTCCGCTTTCTCAACCGAGATGCGGTCGACCATGGACGGCCCTCTTCGACAGTTCGGGTCCGAAACCGTCAATCAGATCTTCGACTGGTACTACGAGCTGTCGACCTTCCTTGATCTCGACGGCTACATCGGGGCGGTGGCCCATCGCACCGGCCTGATGCGGCAGTGGAAACTGTTCCTCCAGGAGCACCCGCTGGTGCTGACACCGTTTCTGATGCGGCCGATGTACGACTGGAACTACGACGCCTCCAGCCTCGCCGCCGTGGCCGATCTGTTCGACTCGGCAATCTACTCCACCGGCATCAACTACCTGGGACTCCCGTCAGGCGTAATCTGTCCGGGACTGGCCGACGGCCGGCCGGCCGCTGTGCAACTGGTGGCCGACTACTACCGGGAAGACGTGATCTGCGACGCTCTTCAAGCCATTGAGGATCGCACCGGAATCCTGGCCCACCAACTCTGGGCCCAATAGGGGTGAACCTCAGCCCTCGGCTAGCTTCTCCATGAGGTTCCAAAGCTCGTCGGGGACCTCGACCTCGCTGGCCGGTTGACGTCCCCGGCCCGGCAAGCGGGCACCTGGTTGCTGCTCGACCTCGGAGGCCAGAGCGGCCAGCCGTTCGTAGAACCCATCGCCGCTGTAGGCACCGGGGTCGATGACGATGTAGAACTGGCCCAGATCGTGAGGTTCACCTTCGGGGGCCTTGAGCGGCGGCACGTCGACGCTCAGCCGACCCCCGGTGAGACCGGCCGCCAGCATCTCGACCATCAGTCCGAGACCAAAGCCTTTGTATCCGCCGGCGCTGGAGAGTGAACCGGCCAGCGCTTCGTTGGGGTCGGTTGTGGGCTGACCGTCGCTGTCGACCGCCCAGCCCAGCGGGATCTCTTCCCCGGCGGCGGCCGCCATCGTGATCTTGCCCAGGGCGACGGCGCTGGTGCTGAAGTCGAATTGGAACGCCACCCCGCCGTCCCCGTCAGGAACGGCCATGGCCATCGGGTTGGTGCCGAGCACGGCCTTGGAGCCTCCTGGTGGAGCCACCCGAGGCGTGGCGTTCGTTGCTCCGATGGCCAACATCCCGGCCTGAGCCAACTGTTCGGTGAAATAGCCAAGCGCCGTACAGGTGTGGGTGTGTTCGATGGAGAAGCCGCAGATGCCGTTGGTGCGGGCCGCTTCCAAGGCGACCGGCAGCCCGGCGGCAAACGCCGATTGGGCAAAGCCGAGCTTGCCATCAACACGTACAGCTCCCGGCCGGTCGACGATCACCTCGGGCTCAGCAGTCCCGTTGAGCCGACCGGTCTGCAGCTGCTGACAGTAGCTCTCCACGTAGTAGAGGCCGCAGATTCGGTTGCCGTTCGATTCGGCCACCGCCACCGCGTTGGCCACCTCACTGGCGACGTTTCCGGCTGCTCCGTGGGTTAGTAACGCTGTCTCGGTTGTCTGGCGGATGGTGTCGATTGATACCGCGACCATGTAAGTTCCTGTCTCTTATTCTTCGCTACCTACTCATCACTGACTGCGTCGACGGCCGCTTCGCTGACCAGGAAACGGTCGTTTTCCTTCTCCAGTACCGACAGAACCGAGCGGGGGATCAGAATGCCCTGGCACATGGCCTGACGTCGTTTGGATTGGTACTCAGGGTCGGCTTGAGCGCCGACTCCGGATTCGATCCAGTCGGCCACATCCCCGGCTTCAACCTGAGCGGCGAAATCGGCCAGAGCCGGCTCGCCGATAATCTGCTGATCGGCAACCGCTTCGGCCACCAGATGGGCTGTGCCGGGGTCGATGCCCGACACCCGGCAGCAGTAGTACACGGCGTCGACGATCTCCCGAGGCGCCACTTCGATCAGGTCATCGTTCGGAGACGTCACTGTGGAAACACCTCACCAAAGAGTCGCATCCAGTTGCCGCCGAGCACGGCATCGACCTCATCGGCAGCAAAGCCGACCTCGCTCAGACCCTCGGCCAGCGACGGAAAGTCTTTTGGGCCGTCGAACCACTTCGGCCACGGTGGGAACGACGGCACCTCGGCCTGATTGGTCGGCCGGTTCCAGCGTCCGTTGCGCATCCAGCCCAAGGCGTTGGCGTCCCAGCCGAGTACGGCGTCGCTGCCAATGGCCACGTGCTCAACACCGTGCGTTTCAGCCAAGTCGGCCATCATCGTGCAGTAGTCGTGGCGGGGTACGTCGGCACCGCCCATGAACAGCGGGTACAGCGTGCAGCCGATCACGCCGCCGCGCTCGGTCACCGCCTTGATCGTGTCGTCGTGTTTGTTGCGAGGGGTTTCACAGAACGACCGGGGGTTGCCGTGGGTGATGGCAATTGGTTTGGCCGACGCCTCAGCCGCCTCTCGTCCGGTCCGATCGCCAACATGGGAGATGTCGACCAGGATTCCGGCTTCGTTCATGGCCTCGACCATACGGGCCCCGGCTCGGGTCAGACCGCCGTCTTCGGGTTCCCAGCAGCTTGATCCCATGTGATTGGCGATGTTGTAGGTGAGCTGAACCACTCGCACGCCGAGGTCGGCGAAGATCCCGGCCATCTCCACGTCGTCACCCAGCATCGAGCTGTTCTGGAATCCCATCACGATGGCCAGCACCCCGTCGGCCTTGGCCTGATGGATGTCGTCAACCGACCGCACAATCCTGATGAGGTCGGCATTGTGACGACACAGGTGACGGAAACTGCCGATCGCCGTCATCGTCTGGGCGGTGTCCTCCCAGGTGGCGATGGTGGCGTGCACCACGTCGACGCCACCGGAGCGCACCTCTTCAATGACGTCCCTCGACCAGTAGTTGATCTCCAAGCCGTCGACGACCAAGCTCATGATTCGGGTCCTTCTCTGTTGGGTCCGGTGGGTCGAGGTGGCAAGGCCCACCGGTCGATCTCGGCCAAATCGCCCGCGTTGTCATCGTCGCCTTGTACGAACGCCGCCAAGTCAGCGACCCGGGGTGCCCCTTGATACAGGGTCACCCGAAGCCAGTCGGTCGACTTGGGTTTGAAGTTGTCCATGCCGTACGTCGCCAATTGAAATCGCTGCAACATCAGCGGCATGTAGGTCCGAGCACAGGCGTTGTCGTGTGGTTCGCCGTACGGCTGATATCCCATCGCTCGGTGCACGGCCATCCGGTGCTCTGGCGACGCCGCCAGCACCGCTCCGACGGTGGCGTCGCCGTCCCATTGCTCGAGATCCATTGCGAGGCGGCGGACCCGAAGTGCCACATCGATGGCAACGTCGCGGTGAGCCGGATCCAGGTGTTGCCTTGGCGCCCGGCGGGGCTCGTTGGTGTTGTCGCTGATCAACCACCAGAAAAAGTCGGCCTCGTCGCCGTCAACGTCGACGTCGGTCATCCAGCTGTAAGCGCTCAATCGATCTTTCAACTCATCGACGGTC
Source organism: Acidimicrobiales bacterium (assembly GCA_965216355.1). GTDB lineage: Bacteria > Actinomycetota > Acidimicrobiia > Acidimicrobiales > SZUA-35 > JAHELU01. The sequence goes on along the minus strand of CBDCFR010000013.1, from coordinate 1,944,556 downwards.
ATGTCCGGATCGACGACGGCGTGTTCGTCGACCAGATAGGCCTGGTCGACATCGGCATCGGATCCATCGTGAAGTTCGATCAGCAACGAGGCCACCAGCTCGGCCGTCTCGGGCCCGTCGTCTTCGGCCCACCGGTAGAGCTGATCGAATCCGTCGGCGTCATGGCAGCACATCTCATATTGGATGGAGATTCGCTCAACCACCGGTGCGAGTGCGGCGCCGTTGAGAAACGGTTGGCAGTTGTCGTCGGTGCCGGTGGCGAAATGGCGTCGGGCGCGGTCGATCCACCACCGCAGCTCGCCTTGCTTGGATGCGTCGGCGGGCATGGCTCGAACGTCGGCTAGGGCTCGCTCTCGCACCCGAACCCAGGCATCAATGATGGCCGGGTGGCGGAAGGCGTAGGGAACGAGACCGAGGCCAGTGGCGTTGCCAAGCCCGAAGTAGCTGCTCCATTCCTCATTAAACGGAACGGCTTCATCGCCGCCACGGACCCGAGCACAGTGCTCAACCACCACGTAGCCAAGCTCGCGGAACAACCAAGCGCACAACATCTGGGCCCGGTAGGGAGCACCTAGCGGATGATCGGGCTCGTAGCCCTCGAAGGATCGCATGCCGAACTTGCCGTTGCCATAGAACGCAGTGCTGCGCATGATGTAGCCGGCATCGGCCACCAGCTCGGGGTCCGGCTGACTGCCGGCGGCCAACGTGTCGACCAGATATTGGAAGAACCGCACACTTCGGTTGCCGCGGGTGAGTACCAGCACCCGGTGGTCGAGCCGACCCTTCTCCTGGAGTGGCACTTCCCGTCGGAGCATGGTTAGAAGCTCGTCGGTCAGCTCACCTTCGGAAAGGGTGGCGGTGATCTCCCACCGGTCGGCGATCACCCGGTCGGTGTGTTCGGACTCGTCGATGGTCACCGTCAAGGCCACGAAATGGAACACGGAGTCGCCGATCGTCACCCGCATGATCACCTCACCCTGCCCCTCGGCATCGAGATCAACCGACAGGGTCTCAATCCGCCAGTGGTCGGAGAACGCCCGCCGGATCAGCATGCGGTTGAAGCTGTAGCGGGTGAGCCTTACCGCCCCCATCCACTCCGGTCGCATGACCTGGCTGGGCGGACGTAGTTCGATCGCAGATGTATTGCTCACGTCGCTACAACGTAGACGTTATGAAGCCGCTAAGCCAGATCTAGGCCAGAGCGAGAACCCGACGTTTGCTCTCCAGGTCTTCATGATTGAGATACGACCCGAAGTAGTGACGATATCCGGTGAAGGCGTTTCGGCCGTGCATCGAGCGCCAATTGTCGAAGATAAGGATGTCTCCGGAGGTAAGGGTCACCGCCGCCCGTCGTGCCGGATCGTTGGCCAATTCGGCAAATCGGCCGTAGGCCCGATAGAAACGCTGCTCCAGCTCAGGAGGAAGCAGGAACGGGGCACGGTCGTAGTTGTTGAAACTGACCTGATCGAGCACCCCTCGGGCATTCGAGCGAAAGACCGGACGTTCGGCTCGCAGGCTCACGCCGGGCTCCACATAGCGGCCCGGCACCGGGATCGACGCCAGGTCCTCGAACAGCTCAGGCTCTGATGCGGCCAGGTCGGCAGCGATCGCGAACCCGTCGACCAGCAGGCTCTCGCCCCCGGTCACCGCCGTCTTCAGGGCCAGGAAAAACTGCATGCCAGGAGCATCGTGGCTGTAGGTACCGTCGGTGTGGGGGCCGAGGTAGATGCTGGTGTAGGCCGTGTCGGCGTGATCCTCAAGGTCGGGGGTGAGATCCCACATGCCACCGAAGATCGTGTGGCGGACATAGCCCAGCCGCTCCACAAACGCCACGCCACGCGACTTGTCGTATTCGCCGTTGTCGTCGGGGGTCAACTCGTCTCCGCGCAAGACGAGGTAGCCGAAGCGACAGAGCTGATCAACACCGAAGGCCAAGGTTTCGTCGTTGGACAAGAAGCCGTGAAGATCGACGTCTTCCGGGCCTACCGATGACGGGTCGCCCCACAGCACAACATCGTCGGCGATTCGGGGAGCCGCCGGCTGCACTACCGACCAGTCGGTGGCGCCATACTCGGCCACCACCGACGCCAACTCGGCGTGGCTATGGAAGGTGGTGGAGCCGTCGCCCCATCTGACGGTTAGATGGTCATCGCCGAGATTGACGACGCCGGCATCGGCGGGATCGATCGCGAAGCTGTCGACTCGACGCTGGAGCGTGTGCGGATCTCTGCTCGCTTCGTCTTCACCGTGGTCTCGAAGCCACCGCCACGAGAGCTCGGCTTGCCTCCCGCCCGGATCGGAGTCGTTCCCGAATTCGATGGTCAGCCCGGCATCGGTTGGTTTGATCAACACGGCTACTCCTACTTGGTCTCGATCATGCTCAGGAAACGTTGGGCCCGTTCGGTTTGGGGGTTCTGAAGGACTTCGTCGGGCGGTCCTTGCTCGACCACCACACCTTCGTCCATAAATACCACTCGATCGGCCACCTCGGAGGCAAACCCCATCTCGTGGGTCACGACCATCATGGTCATTCCCTCATCGGCCAGTGAGCGCATCACCTCCAGCACCTCTCCCACCAGTTCCGGGTCGAGGGCCGACGTTGGCTCGTCGAACAACATCATGTCGGGTTTCATGCACAGCGAACGGGCGATGGCCACCCGCTGTTGCTGTCCACCCGACAGACGAATGGGGTACTCGTCGCGCTTCTCGGCCAAGCCGACACGATCCAGCATCTCCTCAGCGATGGCGATTGCTTCAGCCTTCGGGCGTTTGAGCACACCGGTCTGGCCGACGGTGAGATTGCGCAGCACCGTCATGTGGGGGAAGAGGTTGAACTGCTGAAACACCATGCCTATGCGCGACCGTAGGAAGTCGACGTCGGCATCAGGGTCGGTGATGTCTTCACCCTCGATGAGGATCGTGCCCGAGGTTGGATCCTCCAGCCGGTTCACACACCGGAGCAAGGTTGACTTGCCCGAACCGGATGGACCAATCACACAAACCACTTCACCGCGGTCCACCTCAAAATCGATACCTCGGAGAACTTCGAGATCCCCGAAGTATTTGTGCAGGTCCATCACCGAAATGGCGACTGTTGCGTCCTTCTCTGTTGATGTGTCTGTGGAGGTATCCATCATCGGGCCTTCGCTGCGTTTCGTTCCATCCGACGAACCACATAGGTCAGCGGCAGAGTGATCAACAGGTACACCACGGCCACCACGGTTAGCGGTGTGGCGTTGCGGGAGGTGGTCATGAAGTCTCGAGCGAACTTGGTAAGTTCCTTGCTCCCCACGGTGCTGCCCAAGATGAAGAACAGCGACGTGTCCTTGATCAAGAGAACCAGCTCGTTGGTCAGCGGTGGAATGATGATCCTGAACGCTTGAGGCAGGACGATGGTGAACATCGTGCGGTTCTTCGACATGCCCAGCGATCGCGCCGCTTCAAACTGGCCGCGAGGCACTGCTTCGATTCCGGCCCTGATGGTTTCGGCCATGTAGGCACCGGCCACAATGGCCAGGCCGACCGACCCCTTCACAAGAGTGCTCCCCAGCGACACGCCGAAGGCGATCGGCAAACCGAAGCCGATCAGGATCAGCGTCACCAGGGCGGGCAGCCCTCGGAACAGCTCGATGTAGGCCATCGCAAAGGCCCGGAACGGGGCGACGGTCGACATCCGCATCAAGGCAAGCCCGAGGGCGAGCAGCAAGCCGAACGTGAACGACAACACCGTGTAAAGCGCCGTGTTCTTGGCTGCGCTGGTGATCACCTCGGGAAACATCTCGGCGATGACTTCGGTGTTGAAGAAGTTCCTGCGGATGGTCTCCCAGTCGGCCAGGAGAAAGAGCCCGAGCAGCACCGCAGCAGCGATGCCGTACATCGCTATCTGAAAGTACCGCTCTCGTTGAGTGGGGGTCAGCTTGGAGCGCCGCCGGGGCGCGTCACTTCTGGGGTTCCGTGCGGCAGGGGCTCCCCCAGCCCCTGCCTGCTCGGAGTTGGCGATGGTCAGGACTCCTACCCTGAGAACCAGTCGCCGAAGATTTGCTCGTAGGTGCCGTCACCGTCGAACTTCGACAGTGAAGCATTGACCGCGGCGAGCAGAGCCTCGGAGCCCTCTTCCTTCACCGCGAAGCCGTATTCCTCGCCGGTGGCGTAGGTCTCGATGACCTTGGCGCCGCCGTTGTCGTCGATGTAGCCCTGGTTGCCGACCAGGTCGGTGATGACACCGTCGACCTCTTTGGCTTCGAGAGCCAGGTTCATGTCGGCAATCGCATCGAAGGCGATGACCTCAACCCCATCAGGGGTGTTGTCATTCAGCCACGTCTCGCCGGTGGTGCCGGTCTGCACGCCGACCTTGGGAAGGTCGCTGAGCGTGCCGGCCGGCGAGTCGGCCAGAACCATCAGTGACTGTTCGGCGGAGAAGTAGGCGTTGGAGAAGTCGACGTTCTCCTCCCGCTCATCGGTGATCGTGATTGAGGCGGCGGAGATGTCGCAGCTACCCGACTCCATGGCCAGACCGGAGGTGATGGCCTCCCAGCCCGGTACGGCGACGGCCAGTTCAAGGCCATTGTCTTCGGCGATGGCTCGCATCAGCTCGATGTCAAAGCCGGTGTAGCCGCCCTCGGCGTCGGGGTCTTCAAACTCCATGGGCGGGTAGGGGACGTCGGTACAAACCGTCAACGTCCCGGATGACACGAGACCGAACTCGTCCGAACCCGCATCGTCATCTCCCCCTCCGCAGGCGGCCAGCACCATTGCCAAGCCAACCAGGCCGGCGGCGAATGCCCACCAGCCGTTCTTGCTCTCATTCGCCTTGTTGCTACTCAAGATGTCCTCCAATATTGTTCCCACATGATTCGCGCCCAAAAACAAACATGTTCAGGGTGTCCGCGAGTTTATAGACGGGCATGGTCCAAGCCTCCGAAGCCGGCCACGATCTCGACGAGATCAGCGGCCAGATCCGGATACTGATCAGGAGAGAAGCGATAGGAAGGGCCATAAAGCCCAAGCGAACCGAGAACCCGCCCATCCTCAAAGAACGGGACGGCCAGGCCGTTTACCTCGTCGTCGAACTCTTCGACGGTCCACACAAAGTTGTCTTGGTGGACACGTGCCAAGCGACTTCGGATCTGCTCGGCCTCGACCATCGACGAGGTGGTGGCACTGACCAGCGGTTCGGCGAGGTAGCGCTCAAGGCGATCATCGTCCCACCACGCCATGATGGCGAGACCGTGCGCCACCACATGGAAGGGTTGACGTTCATCAACAACATCCGGGGCCTTCACCGCACTGGCGGCGTCAATCTGGGCGACATAAAGCACCGCATCACCGTCGTCCACGGCGAGAGCAACACTTTCTCCGTATTCGTCGGCCAAGGTGGCAAGGAGGGGACGAAGACGATCTCTGAACAGCGGGGCCGTGTCATCGCCAACGGCGAGGGTGGCCAGCGCCGAGCCCGGACCAAACATTCCGTCGCCGCTACGTTCAACCATGCCCAACTCATTGAGTTGATTGAGCAGCCGTGAGGTGGTGGATCGGGGAAGGCCGGTGCGTCGACCAAGCTCACGAACCCCAACGGGTTCGCCGGCCGCCACCACAGCCTGCAACAGCCCAAACGCCCGCTCGACAGGACCACTTGACGGTGCGACTTTCACGGTCATACACTGAGGCATCCTATCAGATAGGACGTCCCGTTCAATGGGACACACACGGCCAAAGAAGTCTGAGGTCCTCCCTGATGTCACTCCCTCCTAATCCGGCGATTCCGACGCCGGACTTTTATTCATACTGCTGGATCCCGTTGTCCTCGGCCGTCGTCGACACACCGCACGTAGTGCTCACCTGGTCCGACGGCACCCGCCTACAAGCCTTCGGCTGGTGGCTCCGTGAGTCGGTGGTTGCCGATGGTGCCACCGATCCGACCACCAGAGAGGGCACGATCGATCCTGCTGAGTTTCCCGAGGACCTGGCGGTCACGACTGCAGTTGTGACCGACGAGGGCGCCTTGGCCGTGGCGTTCTCCGACGGATTCAGCGGGACGATTCATCCCGGTTGGCTTCACCACGTCGCCAGCGGTCTTCATGCCGCCGACGCCTACCTACCCGAGATGACCGTCTGGACGTCGGCCTCCTACCCGGAGCCCCGGACCTTCGACGGAGCGGCGATCCTGGCCGGCGATCGGGCTGAGCTGACCGGCTTCGTGTCGGCCATGGTCGAGTTCGGGCTGGCCCGCCTCCGCGACGTGCCGCCCCATATCGACGCCGGGCCCGGCCCGGTCGAGGGCCTTGCGGCCATCACCGATCTCATCGGTGTGCGTCGCGACACCAACTTCGGCGAGATTTGGAACGTGAAAGCAGAGATCACCGGCAACTTCGAAAACACCACCGCCAACACCGGATTTCGGCTGGGCCCGCACGCCGACCTGCCGACGAGGGAGACCCCGCCCGGTTTCCAGTTCCTGCACTGCGTGGCCAATACCGTCCCCGGTGGCTGGAGCACGATGGCCGACGGCGCCGCCCTAGTCGAGTACCTGGAAGCGAACGAGCCGGAGACCTACGAGGCGCTCACCACGCTCAACTGGGTGTTCTTCAACCGGTCACGGGATCACGATCACCGGTGGCGGGGCCCGATGATCGATCACGGCGCTCCTGGCGCACCGTTGACCATCCGAGCCTTTTACCCGGTCCGGGGGTTTCCTGACATGGCGGCCGAAGATGTGCCGCGGGCCTATCGGGCCGCTCGCCGATTCCATGAACTGGCCGCCGATCCTCAGTTCGAGATCCGCTACCCGTTCAAGCCCGGCGACCTCGTCGGTTTCGACAACCGTCGAACCCTGCACGGTCGCGATGCCTTCGACCCCGGCGCCGGATTCCGTCATCTGCGAGGCACCTACGTGGATCACGACGAGGTGTACTCCCGACTTCGTGTGCTGAGCCACCATGCTGCCGGTGCCAGATCGAAGCCCACATCAGAACATTCTCTTGCTCCTGAGGAGGTAGCAGCTCAATGACCAGGTCCCCTAGCCGAAGCGTGTTTGTCACCTGCGCCGTGACCGGTTCCGGCAACACGGTCGACAAGTCCGACAAGGTGCCGTTCAAGCCCGAAGACATCGCCCGAGACTGCATCGAGGCGGCCAAGGCCGGCGCCGCGATCGCCCACATCCACGTGCGCGACCCGATCACCGGCTCCCCCGCCCGTGAAGTCGACTACTACCGTGAGGTGGTGGAGCGGGTACGAGAGTCGGGCACCGACGTGGTCCTGAACCTCACCGCCGGCATGGGTGGCGACCTCACCTTCGGTTCGGCCGAGCAGCCGTTCCCGGTCGACGAGGCCGGCACCGACATGGCCGGAGCCACCGAGCGCCTCGATCACGTGCGGGAACTCATGCCCGAGATCTGCACCCTCGACTGCGGCACCATGAACTTTGGCGAGGGCGACTACATCATGACCAACTCGCCGGCCACGCTGGTGGAGATGGCCCGCCAAGTCAAAGAGCTCGGCGTTCGACCGGAGCTGGAACTGTTCGACCTCGGTCATCTGATGTTCGCCAAGTGGATGGCCGACAACGACATGATCGACGACCCGGTGATGGTGCAGCTCTGCATGGGCATCCCCTGGGGAGCGCCAAACGACATGAACTCACTCATGGCCTTTGTCAACAACCTTCCCGACAGCTGGACCTTTTCGGCCTTCTCCATCGGAAGAAACCAACTCCCCTACGTGGCCGCCGCCGCACTGGTTGGGGGCAACATCAGAGTCGGGTTGGAAGACAACCTCTACCTCTCGCGGGGCCAGTTGGCGTCCAATGCCGACCTGGTTCATCGAGCAGTGCAGATCCTTGAGTCGATGAACATCCAGATTCTCGGACCCCAGGCGGTGCGCGAACAGCTTCAGCTGGCGGCTCCCTAAACAATCTCGAAACATCGCTGAACATTCGCGAAACATCTGAGAGCAACCTTCGTTTCTCGTTCTACGTTTGCGAGATGCAGAACCAAAGGAACACATCTGTCCGAGTAAGGCGTTCGGCACTCGTTGCCGTTCTTGCTGCGATCATCGCCTTGCTCGCGCCGACACCGGTTACCGCAACGTCATCAGATGGCGCTGTTGTAGTCGCCAACCGCGGGTCGGGCGACATCTCCGTCATCGACGTCGGCACGCATGTGGTGTCAACCTACGCCCTCCCTGGAACCGCGGAACCGATGTACGTGAACCACGACACCGCCAACAACCGGGTGTTGGTCGGCGACCGGGCGGCCAGCACGATCGTGGCCTTCGACGACGAGACCTACGATGTGGTCGGATCAGTATCAGTGGGAGACGGCGTCTTCCACCAGTGGATCAATGTTGACCAGGAACAGCTTTGGGTTGTGGGCACCTCGGCGTCAACCGTCAGCGTTGTCGACACCACCGATCTCGAACTGGTCACGACGTTCTCGCTGCCAGCCGATGTGATCGCCGACGGCGGAGTTCCCCATGATGTGTTCGTGGCCAACAACATCGCCTTTGTGAGCGTCGTGGGGCTCGCCGGCGGGCACGGCCTGGTGCTTCAGTACTCGGCCACCGACTTCACCGAGACCGGGCGTATCGTCACCGGCGCCGACCCCCACCTCTTTGTGCGGGCCAACACGCTCTACGTGGCCTCACAAGACGGCAACTCGATCTCCAGCTTCAATGCCAAGACCCTGGCTCCGCTGAACTCGCAGCCCGCCTCAAGCGCTCATGGCTTGTTTGTCACCAACCGCAAGGAAGTGTTCGTGACCACGATCGCCGGTGGCGGAATCGATGCCGTGTCGCAGCTTGACGGCGATCTCACCACGGTCGAGGCGACCGCCGACACCGCCTTTCCTGTGCCTCACAATCTCACCGTGGACAACAGCCGACAAGTGTGGGTCACCCACTCCGGCGGCACCGCCAAAACCGTGTCGATCATTCCCATTACCAAGGATGGACTGGACTCCGCCGTCACCGTGACGGTCGGAACCAACCCATTCGGTCTGGCGTTCGTCGGCTGACCCGGAAACATCTACAGTCATGAGATGAGCGCCCGATCCCCTCTTCCTCACACCGGCCGATCAACTGACGACGTGATTGCCGACTTGGCGGCGAAACGGGCAGGTGACGTGCCGTGGGCCGACGGGCGGGCGTTCGGGATGATCTACCACGGCGGGCCCGGGGTCGACGAGGTGGCCGAGCAGGCCGCCCTCATGTATCTGCACGAGAACGCGTTGAATACCAGAGCGTTCCCGTCGTTGGGATCGATCCAATCCGAGGTTGTCGGCTGGACCGCCGATCTGCTTCACGGACCCGACACCACATCAGGATTTCTGACCAGTGGCGGCACGGAGTCGATCCTGTGTGCGGTGTTGGCGGCCCGGGAACGAGGCTCGGTCGAGCGTGGCGTGACCGAACCCGAGATGGTCATCCCCGAGAGCGCCCACGCCGCGTTCCACAAGGCCGCTCACCTGTTCAACATCAAGGTCCACAAGACCCCTGTGCTGGCCGACTGGACCGCCGACGTGTCGGCCATGGCCGACTGCGTCAACAGCAACACAGTTCTCATCGTGGGCTCCGCCCCGCAATACCCGCAGGGAGTCGTCGACGACATCCCGACCATCGCCGCCCTGGCCGCCGATGGGGGTTTCAGTTGCCACGTCGACGCCTGCATGGGCGGGTTTGTGCTTCCGTTTGCCGAGATGCTCGGCCGCGACGTTCCGCCGTGGGACTACCGAGTCGACGGCGTCACCACGATTTCCGCCGATGTGCACAAGCTCGGCTACGCCCCCAAGGGGGTCTCGGTCATTTTGCATCGCACGAAGGAGTTGCGTCGGCACCAGACGTTCGTGTTCGACGACTGGCTGGGCGGGTTCTACGCATCTCCGAATCTTCAAGGTTCACGTTCCGGATTGCCGATGGCGGCAGCCTGGGCGGTGATGCAACATCTTGGCGTCGACGGATACGTGGACCTCACACGGTCGGTGCTCGACAACGCCGACCGGATGCGGGCCGGGATCAACGCCACCGATGGCATCCAAGTCTTGGGCGACCCTCGTTTCCACATTCTTGCCCTCGCCGCCGATCAGACCGATGATTCCGGTGCAAGCCCCATTGACGTCTTCGCCTTGGGCGACGAGCTGGCCCGGCACGGTTGGTTTCACGACCGGCAGACCCCACCCGACTCGCTGCATTCCACCGTGTCCAACTCCAACGCCGGAGTTATCGACGACTATGTGGCCGCACTGGAACCGGCAGTCGCCGCCGTGCGCGATCAGCAGGCCGCCGACCGCTCCACCACCTACTCGACAGTGGACTAACGGGAACAGGGACGGGATAGACGGGACAGATAGGTATGGGAAACGTCGTCGTCTTCATGGCTGATGAGTTCCAGGCCCGGGCCTTGGGCGCTGTTGGACATCCGGTGGCACTGACGCCGAACCTCGACCGGTTGGCGGCCGGCGGCACGCTGTTCACCAACTGCTGGACGCCGTCGCCGATCTGTGTCTCCGCTCGCGTTGGTTTCGCCACCGGCCGCTGGTGCCACCAAGTAGACGCCTGGGACTCCACGGCGGCCTACAACGGTGAACCGAATGGATGGGCTCATCGGGCTCGAGCCAATGGGTATCACACGGCTTCGTTCGGAAAACTACACCATCACGCCGACACCGACGACGGGTTCACCGAGTCGGTTCTGCCGATGTATCTCGCCAATGGGGTGGGCTGGGTCCAGGGCCTGATCCGCGATCCACTGCCCGACTATCCGGAGGCGGCCGAACTCGCGGCCGACGTGGGTATCGGACCGACCAGCTACACCGACTACGACCGCAACGTCACGGCGGCCACCTGCCGCTGGCTGGCCGACCGGGTCGAGTCATCGGAGCCGTTTATCGCCTTTGTCTCCTACGTTTCGCCCCACTATCCGTTGGCCGCCCCTGCGGAGTTCACCGCGCTATACGACGAGATCCCACCGCCCGAGATTCCGGCGGTTGAGCCGCTCAATCCGGCCGTGGCCGCGGCCGCTCGGTTCTGGGATTACGATCGCTACTTCGACGACTACCCCGAGGATCGGCGTACCGTGGCCCGGAGGGCCTACTTCGGACTGTGTTCGTTTGTCGATGATCAGATAGGTCAGGTGCTCAGCACCTTGGAGGCCACGGGTTTGGCCGACGACACCCACGTGATCTTCACCTCCGACCACGGCGAGTTTCTCGGCAACCGAGGGCTGTGGTGCAAGTCGTTGATGTACCGGGATTCAGTGGCCATTCCCATGATCGCCACAGGACCAGGCTTCGAGCCCGGAGCGACCAGCGATGCCCGATGCAATCTGATTGATGTCGCCGCCACCATCGACGATCTCAGCGGAAGCGACCTCGGCGACGCCGATCTTGCCGGACGCTCACTTCTCGATCACCAAAGTTGGGGCGATCGTTTGGGGTTCTCCGAGTATCACGACGGCGGCTCGGTCACGGGGTCGTTCGCCGTGGCCTGGGATCGATGGAAGTACATCCATCATGTGGGCGCTCCGCCCGAGCTGTTCGATGTGGCCGCCGATCCTGACGAGCTCAACGATCTGGCCACCCACGGGCAGGAGGCGAAACGTGTGGCTGAGGGCGAAGAGGCACTGCGGTCAATCGTCGATCCGGATGAAGCCAACACCCGAGCGTTCGCCGCCCAGCGTCAGCGAATCGAGGAATTGGGAGGACCAGACGCCATTCGTCGGGCCTTCCGCTTCAACCACACCCCCGTTCCCACAACATAGGCCGGAGACCGACTCGTCGACGATCCGACCGTTGCCGAACACCGTGCCTACGCTGCCGGGCGCCAACACTGCGCCCACCTCGATCTCATCAACCTCGGCACCGGCCCAAACCGAGATGTTCATTCCATGGCTTCGATTGGTATCGCCGGCCTCGCTCGCCGACAGTCCGGCGTTGAGAATGTAGTCGCCCCCAACCACGTGGTTGAAAACGAAACCGCCATCGCCGTCGGCGATTTGCTCGAACTCAACTTCACGCCCCAGGCCGTCCGTGCCCCGCAGCGTGACGACAGCGCGCACCAATATCGGTTCGTTCCGATCGAGTCGACCATCTTTGTCGAAGTCGTTGAAGACCCGACCGGAAACCGACCCTGTGGTCTCGGAGAAGTTGTTGTCGACCGACTCTGTTCCGGCGGCCACGATTACATCGCGAATGAGATTTGCCCCGGAGGTTCGACCACCTGTGGATCCAACCGACGCCTGCCCGAAGCCATACCCGGATGGCTGCGTTTGTTTGATCGTGTAGTTCCCCGGGCGCAGGTCGGAGAAGCGATACTCGCCGCTTTCTTCGGTTGTGGCCGTGACCGATATCCATGAGCGGTGGTCATCCCGCCCCGTGAGCGACACCAACACTCCATCTACCGGTTGGTCGGCATCGTCGATCACCACACCCGAGATCGATGCCGGCTGGACGTGTGCGAAGTCGAAATCGGTGAGATTGGATCCAGCGGGCAGTTGGAGGGCAACTGCTCCTTCAGCGGCTTCGATGTATCCGGTCGGCGACTCAACGGACAAGCGGTAGCTGCCGCCGAGTAGTGGCTCGAAGCTGTAGGCGCCGTCGGCGGTCGTCGTCGCGGTCAGCTCCACCACCGTTCCCCGGTCGTCGATGCCGGCCAATGTCACCCGAGCGCCGGCCAGAGTCGGTTCGCCGTGGTCGACCATCCCGCTGCCGTCAAGATCATGAAAGACCACACCTGACAACGATCCGGTGGTCTCGGTGAAGTCATAGCCGGTGAGGGCCGTGTCGAAGTCAAGGTCGATGTCCGAAAGCAGGTTCTCATCTGAACCTTGTCCGCCGTTGCCGTAGCCGTCCGGTTGCTGCTGGGCGACGGAGTAGACACCAGGGAACAGCCCGTCGAATCGGTAAGTCCCGTCGGGACCTGTGGTGGTTGCGGTCGAGACTCGACGACCGGCACGATCGGAGCCGGTCAAGCGCAAGTCGACACCGTTGAGGGCAAGCCCGTTGTCGTCAACGACGCGTCCGGCGATCGAAGAGCCGAGCAGCTCGCCGAAGTCGTAGCCAACCCCGACCTCACCGGCACCGAGGTTGATCGACGAGATCTCATCTCGGGTTCGAAACGCCCTACCGCCGGCGCTACCGACCTTCTCTTGCCCGTCGAGATAACGGAGAGGTGTGGTTTCTTCGATCGTGTACGTGCCGGAGAGAAGGTTTGTGAATTGATAACGACCGTCGCCGTTGGTGACGGTCACCTTGCTGACGGTGTCGCCCCGATGATTGAGGCCACGCAGCTGAACCGCCACGCCTGATATCGGCGTCTCGCCGGACCCTCGGATGCCATCAAGGTCGGCATCCTCATATACCGATCCGGCCAATGATCCGGTGACATTCACCAGATCGTGCCCGGTGGTGTCGGTTCCGGGGTCGACGCTGATCTCGCCAACCCCACCGGCAGCGCCGTAGCCCCGAACTCGGGCCTGATTCCGGACCTGATTCACGGAGTAAACACCGGGACGAAGGCCGCTGAAGGTGTAGCCGCCTTCGTCGTCGGTGGTGGTCGACAATGACACCGGCCGCCCAAGATCATCGGTGCCGGTCAAGCTCAGCTCGGTCTGGTCCAGCGGCAGGCCGGCATCGTCGACGACCCGACCGGAGATTGACGACGCCGTCAGTTCACCGAAGTCGTAGCCGGTAGCGGTCGTGTAAGCCGGCAGTTCAATGCTGCTGATCTCCCCCGTCGAACCAGCGATGTGGCCGTCGTTGACAACGACAACACCGCCCAAGGAACCCGGGGTCTCTCGCCCGTCGAGATAGCCGGCGGATTGCTCCACCGAGACCGAGTAGGAACCGGGGCGCAGGTCTTCGAATCGGTAGCGGCCGGTGGTATCGGTCAGGGTGCGCAGATCAACCGGGGCTCGCCGGTCACTGGTCCCGAGCAACCGCACGATGGCCGAGGCGATACCAGGCTCACCGGGCTCACGCAGGCCGTTGTTGTTTCGGTCGTTGTAGACCGAGCCCTCAACGGTGGATCGCCCGATCTCGCCGAAGTTGTAGCCTACGCCGTGTTTGCCGCCACCAAGGACGATCCCCAGAATCCGGTCGTTTCCGGCCCTGCCGCCTTCCGAGCCCACCGAGTCCAGACCATCGGTGAACAGTGCCGGTTGGGCCTGGCGGATCGAATAGCTGCCCCCGATCAGGCCGTAGAAGATGTATGACCCGTCGGCATCCGTTCTCGTGGTCTCCTTGACGACTTCCCCGTAGGCGTCTTTTCCAATCAGCAGGAGCTCAACTCCTCCGATGCCGGTTTCGCCTTTGTCCAGGTCGCCATTCCCGTTACCGTCTTCGTAGACGGCCCCCGCAAGCGATCCAGTCATCTCAAAGAAGTTGTTGTCGGCCGCCGCTTGACCAGGGCCGACCACAATGTCGGAAATCACATCGTCAACGGCGGTGAGTCCGCCGGCCGACCCGGCGGCTTCGATGCCGTCGCCGTATGCGTTCGGCTGAGTCTCGGCCACCTGATAGCGACCAGGTCGGAGTCCATCAAACCGGTACCGACCATCCCAACCTGTTGTTGTGGTGACCTCGACAACGCCAAGATCATCCGTACCGGTCAAGGCGAGATCCACGCCCTCGATCGGGTGGCCGTCTTCAGCCATCACCAGCCCCGACACCGAAGCCGCAGGGAGCTCACCAAAGTTGTAGCCCGACAAACCCGAGAAACTGGTGACCACGATCTCACTGATCCGATCGTCGGCCAGCAGTCCCCCGGCATCGCCGACCGCGTCGACACCGTCGGGGTGACTGTGAGGCTGGACTTCGGTCAGCGCATAGGTACCGGGTAGCAGCGACCCGAAGAGATAGTTTCCGTCCCGGTCGGTCGGCATCGAGGCCGACACACTCTGGCCGAGGTAGTCGAGGCCCGTAAGCAGAATCTCGACCCCGGCGATTCCCGGTTCTCCCCATCCTTGGGAGCCGTTGTTGTCACTGTCTTCGAACACCGAGCCAGAGATGGTCGACAGCTGGTGTTCGCTGAAGTCGTATTGGGAGGCGTGTATTCCCCCAAGGAGAGCCACAGCGCTGATCTGATCATTGATCTCGGTACTGCCCCCGGCATCGCCCACGTCTTCTCGACCATCGAAATAGCTGAGCGGTTGCGTTTCGCTGATGACATACTCGCCGGCGATAAGGCCGTCGAATCGGTAGGCCCCATCGGCATCGGTGAGCGTGGTGGCGGTCACCTCACGTCCGTAGGCATCGCTACCGGTGAGTTTGATCTGCACTCCCTCAAGACCGGGCTCCCCAAGGTCTACCTGGGCGTTGTTGTTCAGATCGACGAACACTGACCCGGAAATCGAACCTGTGGTTTCATCGAAGTTGTTGCCGAGGCTGTGGCCACCGGCCTTAAGCACGATGCCGGAAATCGTGTTGTCACTGTGAACCTTCCCGCCTGCCGATCCCACCGTCTCTCCCCCGCTGCCGAGCGCCTCGGGTTGAGTTTGGGTCACCGTGTACTCACCCGCCGGGAGATGCTCGAACCGATAGCGGCCGTCGGCGTCGGTCAACGTGGGGAGATCGTAGGTACGGCCCGTCAGGTCGGTACCCGTAAGGGTCAACACGGAATCGGGCACGGGCCGGCTGCGGTCATCGACCACACGGCCCGACAGCGAACCCGAGGTCTCCACAAACGTGTATCCGGTGGCTTGGGCTCTTGGGCCCAGGGCAATGGATCTTATGGTGTTTCCATCGACGACACCATCAACAACGCCGCCGATCGAGCCTGCCTGTGCGAAGCCATCTGCGTAGGCATCAGGCTGGGATTGACGCAGTGTGTACTCACCCTGGGCCAGATCGTCGAAACGGTAGGATCCGTCGGTCGCGGTTGAGGCCGACCGCGAGATTAACCGACCAAAGACGTCGAGGCCGTCGAGGGTGACACTGACCCCGGGTATCGGGATTCCGGCATCGTCATGCACGACGCCCGAAACCGAACAGCTGGGGAGTTCGCCGAAGTTGTAGCCGTCGCCCCGCCGCCCCTCCGACAACACGATGTCGGTCACGCTGTCGTTTGTGGCGGTGCCGCCTGCCGTTCCGGCTGAGTCGGCCCCGTCGAAGAATCCTTCCGGTTGAGTTTGGGTGATGGTGTAACGGCCCGCTCGAAGTCGGTTGAACCGATAGAGGCCGTCCGCATCGGTGGTAGCGGTACGCCCAACCGGATTGCCGGCTGTGTCGGTTCCCGCCGCTGTGAGGTGAACCCCGGCGATACCTAGCTCACCGCGTTCCTGGCGGCCGTTGTTGTTGAGGTCTTCGAAGACCACGCCTGCCAACATCGAATTTGATCGGTCGTGAAAGTTGTTGCCCTCCGACACGTCACCGGGGGCAAGGCTTACGTCGATCCGGTCCGATCCGGCGACAACCGCCAGCGATCCGGCGACATCGACTCCGTCGTCAAAGCCGGTGGGCTGAGCAGCCAGAATCGTGTAGTGGCCGGCGGCCAAATCGGCAAACGAGTACTGACCGGCGGCATTGGTCACGGTATGCAGCGTGAAGGTGTTGCTCGACCAATCGACACCCACAAGTGTGATGCCCACGCCTTCAATGACACTGTCGCCCTTGGCGGGATCGTAGACGCCGTCGTTGTTGAGATCGGCCACCACCGCGCCGGATATCTCGGCCGGGGGCGGCCGCAGGGCAAAGTCGATGTCGGGCCGGTCAACGCCGGCCGAGGTGTCGACTGTTGCCCGCTCCCCCCGAGAAGACACGTAACCCGCCGGCGGAATCACCTCCACACTCCAGCCCCACCAGGGCAGCACATCACCGAAGGCATAGGAGCCGTTCTCGTCGGTGGTTGTGGCGGCGATAACCTGCCCGTCTCCGTCATGAAGCGAAACAGCGACTCCGGCCAAACCCGGCTCGGACGCGTCCTCAACACCGTCGCCGTCATAATCAACGAAGACTCGGTCACCGATTGTCAGTGCGCCCAGACAGACCACAAGGCTGTCGACCTCCACCAGGGGCCGCGGAAGCGGCGCCAGGTCTTGGATGAGCTGGCGAGGGTAGGTCATCGCAAACCCGGCGATGGGATCAGGCGACGAAGCGGAAAGCAAACCCGAGCCGGAACTGACGGCGTTGCGAAGATCGACGGGCACCCTGTATCGGTGAGCCGACAGAACCACATCGTCCACCGGGCGTCGGTCAGCCTCAGTGGCGAGTGGCCTCGGGCGAAGGACTTCACCGGGTCGCAGCTGTGCGTCGTCGGTTTCGGACACTCCAATGGCCAACTTCGGCAGCAGTACCAGGCCGTCAAAGTCGTAGTCTGTGCTGGCGCCACCGGCACGGTGATCCGCTCGGTTGGCAACGGTTACGGTCACGCCGCCTGTCCGCTCAACCGAGCCGGCCGGACACCCGGAGGCGGCGGCCGGCTGCAGTTCGGCGTTCGCGCCGAAGACCACAAACGTGCTGGCAAACAGCAACGCGGCCACGAGCAACCGTCGCAATCCAAGACCTCCCAATCCGATTTATCAACCGCTCCCCCTGTCGGCGTCCCGGATCGGGATATGAGTCATTCGGACTATGTGACGGAGATTCTGAGGGCCCACCCCTGAGTCGGGGTGGGCCCTCGGCTTTCTCAGACCATCTAGGTCAGACTGAATTTAGGCCAGGCGGCGACGGTGACGTCGCTCCACCACCACTGCCGCAGCACCGACGATGGTGAGCAGCAGGCCAATTGCCAGTGCCCGACCGGTTGCCGATCCGGTGAAGGCCAACACCGGCGGAGTTGTCGGAGTAACAACGGTGATGGCAACACTGTCGTCGTTATTGGCGTAGGTGGTCTCGGTTGAACCATCGACGGCGCTGATCGTGACCGCTACCACCAGCTCACCGGGGGTTTCCACCTCGGTTTCGATGGTGAACACCGGCAACACTTCGCCGGGCAGAACGTCGCCGTCCCACACGGCGGTCACAGTCTGACCCTCAACGGTGATCTCCCAGCAGCCCTCATGGCTCAAGGCCCCGACTCCAGAGTCGGTCACCAGAGCGCCCCCGCTGGGGCAGAGGTGATCGCTGTTCACCTCGGAGATCGACAGACCCGGTGGCACAGTGGCTACGATTTCGGTTCCGCCAACGATCGGGGCATTGCCGCTATTGCTGCCTTCCACGGTGTAGACGACGGTGTCGCCGACCTTGGCCGATGTGGTGGGGGTGGTGATCACAACGGCGAGGTCTTTGTCTTCCTCAACGATGCCACCATCGATGTCGGTCACATCTTCACCGGCCGACACCTGCACCACAACCACAGTTGTGACGTAGGGGAAGTCGGAGTCGACTTCGTCGTCGCTGCCGGCCTCCGGTGAGGTCACAACCATCTCATCGGGCGTTTCCAGTTCAACGGTGTAGTCACCTTCGGGTAGGTCTACAAACTTGTAGGAACCATCAGACTCGGTTGTGGTGCTGGCGATCAGCACGCCGTCGGCGTCATAGAGGTTGATGACCACACCGGGCACTCCCGGTTCGGTCGGGTCCTCGATACCGTCGGCGTTCAGATCCTCCCAAATGACACCCGAGATACTGGCGGGATCTTCACCGAAGTCAACATCGGAGATACCACCAACCGGCAGCACGATGTCAAGCGTGTTCGGCGTGGTGGTGCCGTACTCATCGGGCTGCAGCTGTACAACGGTGTAGTCGCCGGCCGGCACGGACGGGAAGGCGTAGTTGCCGAACTCATCGGTGGTCGTGGTGGCGATCAACGTGCCTTCATCGTCGTAGAGCTCGATGACAACACCTTCAAGGCGGGTTTCCTCTTCAGGGTCGAGCACACCGTCTTCGTTGGTGTCGACCCACACCGTACCGGCGATGATGTTGCCGAGTTCAGCGAAGTTGTTGCCGCTCGACTCAACTCCAGGATCGAGAGTCACTCCCGAAATCTCGTCGTTGACGGAGGTGTCGCCACCGGAGGTTCCGGCGGTGTCGATGCCGTCGAGATACGGATCGGGGTGGGTCTCGGTGATCGTGTAGTCACCGGACAACAGGTTGTCGAAGCTGTAGTTGCCGTCGGCATCGGTGGTCGTGGTCAACGACACCGGGTTACCAAGGGCATCCACGCCGGTGAGCGTGATGGTCACACCTTCGATTCCCGGCTCATCAACGGTTGGATCACCGGTGATCGGATCCTGGATACCGTCGTCGTTCCGGTCGTGGAACACGGTACCCGATATCGTGCTGGTGATCTCGTTGAAGTTGTTGTCGGTGGAGTCGGTGTTCGACGCCAACTGGATGCTGGCGATCACATCGTTGGTGGACGTGTCACCACCGGCGGTTCCTGCAGTGTCCTCACCGTCGCCGTAGCCGACGGGCTGGGTCTCGGTCACCGTGTAGTCACCAGGACGCAGGTTGCCGAAGATGTAGTAGCCGTCGGCGTCGGTGGTGACCACGGTGGTCACCGGGTTGCCGAGATCATCGGTACCGGTCAACGTTATCTCCACGTTCGGAATCGGGTTACCGAAGTCGTCAACCACAAAGCCGGAGATCGATGACGGTACCAGCTCGCCGAAGTCGTAGTCGGTGGCCAGTTCGCCGCCGCCCAGCACGATGGCCGAGATCTCATCGTTGACGGTCGTGTCGTCGCCACCGGCGGTACCGGCGTCATCGATTCCGTCGAAGAAGTCGGCGGGCTGAGTCTCGGTCACCGTATAGGTGCCCGACAGCAGGTTCTCAAAGAGATAGTTGCCGTCGGCATCGGTGGTTGTGGTCAGAGACACCGGATTGCCGAGATCATCGGTACCAGTGAGCGTTACTTCGACTCCTTCGATGCCGGCCTCGTCACCGTCGGGTAAGCCGTTCGGCTCCCCGTCGTTGTTGAGGTCGTTGAACACGGTGCCGGAGATGGCGCCGGTGGTCTCGTCGAAGTTGTTGTCGGTGCTAATTGTGCCCGGCTCCAGGATGATGTTCGAGATCACATCGTCAACGGTGTCGTCACCACCGGCGGTACCGGCGGTCTCGCCACCATCGCCATAGCCGACGGGCTGGGTCTCGGTCACCGTGTAATCACCGGGACGCAGGTTGCCAAAGTTGTAGTTGCCATCGGCGTCGGTGGTTGTGGTGAGCAACACCGGGTTGCCGAGATCATCGGTACCGGTCAGCGTGATCTCCACGTTCGGAATCGGGTTGCCGAAGTCGTCGACGACGTTGCCGGAGATCGACGCCGGTTGCAGCTCGGCAAAGTCGTAGCCGGTGGCGTCGATGAACGGAAGCAACACGATGCCGGATACCTCGTCGTTGACCGTGGTGGCGTCGCCACCTTCGGTACCGGCGGTGTCGATGCCGTCGTTGTAGTCGACCGGCTGTGTCTCGGTCACCGTGTAGGTGCCAGGACGCAGATCGGCGAAGGTGTAGTTGCCGTCGGCGTCGGTGGTTGTGGTGAGCGTCACCGGGTTGCCGAGATCATCGGTACCGGTCAGCGTCACTTCCACTCCGGCGATGCCGAGCTCTCCGGCATCCTGCACGCCGTCGTTGTTGAGATCGTCGAAGACCGTACCCGAGATGCTCGACAGCAGAATCTCACCAAAGTCGTAGTCGGTGATGTTCACGCCAGGAGCAAGCGGGATGGCCGAAATCTCGTCGTTGACAGTGGTGTCGCCACCAGCGGAACCGGCGTCGTCGAAGCCGTCCTCGTAGCCGACCGGCTGGGTCTCGGTCACCGTGTAGGTGCCCGACAGCAGGTTGACAAACTCGTAGTAGCCGACAGCGTCGGTGGTTGTCGTCAACGACACCGGGTTGCCGAGATCATCGGTGCCGGTCAAGGTGATCGTGGTGCCGGGGATGCCGGCTTCACCGGCATCAGGCTGACCGTCGTTGTTCAGATCCTCGAAGACGTTACCCGAGAGCGAGCTCGTGGTTTCGTCGAAGTCGTTGCCGGTCGAATCCGTGTTGGAGGGCAGAACGATGTTGGCGATCACATCATCGGTTGAGGTGTCACCACCAGTGGTACCGGCGGTCTCGCCACCGTCGCCGTAGCCGACGGGCTGGGTCTCGGTCACGGTGTAGGTGCCAGGACGCAGATCCTCGAAGATGTAGTTGCCGTCCACGTCAGTGGTGGTCGTCAACGACACCGGGTTGCCGAGATCATCGGTACCGGTGAGCGTGATGGTCACGTTCTCGATCGGGTTGTTGTAGTCGTCGACCACCGAACCGGAGATCGAGGAGGCCAACAGTTCGCCGAAGTCGTAGTCGACAGCGTCAACCCCACCAGGCAGGGTGAGCGAGATCTCGTCGTTGATCGACGCATCACCGCCTTCGCTACCAGGGTCGTCGATGCCATCGAAGTATCCGACCGGCTGCGTCTCGGTGACCGTGTAGTCACCGGAGAGCAAGTAGTCGAACTCATAGTTGCCATCGACATCGGTGGTGGTGGTCAATGACACCGGGTTACCGAGATCATCGGTGCCGGTCAGTGTCACCGTCACCCCTTCGATACCAGCCTCACCGGCGTCGGGGTTACCGTCGTTATTGAGGTCGTTGAACACCGTGCCCGATATCGAGCTGGTGGTCTCGTCGAAGTTGTTGTCAATGGAGTCGGTGCCCGGCACCAGGATGATGCCGGAGATCACATCGTCGACCGAGGCGTCACCACCAGCGGAACCGGCGGTCTCACCGCCGTCGCCGTAACCGGTGGGCTGGGTCTCGGTGACCGTGTAGTCGCCAGGACGCAGATCGGTGAAGCTGTAGTTGCCGGCGACATCGGTGGTGGTGGTCAGTGTCACCGGGTTGCCGAGATCGTCGGTACCGGTCAACGTGATCGTGGTGTTCGGAATCGGGTTGCCGAAGTCATCAACCACCGATCCGGAAATCGACGACGGTACGATCTCACCGAAGTCGTAGTCGATGCCGTCTTCTCCACCGTCAAGGAAGATGTTGAAGATCTGGTCATTGAAGATGTTGGCGTCGCCACCAGCGGAACCGACCGCTTCGAGACCATCGAGGTAGCCGGCGGGCTGGCTCTCGTCCAGCGTGTAGTCGCCCGACAACAGATGATCAAACGTGTAGTCGCCGTTGGCATCGGTGATGGCGACGTCGGTCACGATCGTGAACAGATCGGTGAACCCGACCATGGAAACGAGCACACCGGAGATACCGGGCTCGCCCGGATCCTGCACGCCGTTGTTGTTCAGATCCTCGTAGACGGTACCCGAGAGCGAGCCGGTGGTTTCGTCGAAGTCGTTGTCGATCGAATCGGTGCCCGGGGTCAAGATGATGCTCGAAATCACGTCGTCGACTGTGTCGTCACCGCCGGCGGAACCGGCAGTCTCGCCACCATCGCCATAGCCGGTGGGCTGAGTCTCGGTCACCGTGTAGTCACCAGGACGCAGATCGGCGAAGGTGTAGTCGCCGGCAGCGTTGGTGCTGGTGGTAAGGCTTACGGGATTGCCGAGGTCATCAGTACCGGTCAACGTGATCGTCGTGTTGGGGATCGGATCACCGAAGTCGTCAACCACCGAACCGGAGATCGACGACGGCTGCACTTCGGCGAAGTCGTAGCCGGTGGCGTCGGTGAACGCCGGCAGGGTGATCGAGGAAACCTCGTCGTTGACGGTGGTGGCGTCGCCGCCACTGGTTCCGGCCGTGTCGATGCCGTCGAGGTACGCAGCGGGCTGGATCTCGGTCACGGTGTAGTCACCGGGACGCAGGCCGTCGAAGGTGTAGTTGCCGTCGGCATCGGTGGTGGTCGTGGCCGTTACCGGGTTGCCGAGATCGTCGGTGCCGACCAGATCAACGGTGACTCCAGCGATGCCGAGCTCGCCAGCATCTTGGATGCCGTCGTTGTTCAAATCATCAAAGACGGTGCCCGAGATCGACGACAGGCTCAGTTCACCAAAATCGTACTCAACGGCATCAACACCGCCGGGCAGCACGATTCCGGAGATCTCATCGTTGACGGTGGTGGCGTCGCCGCCGACAGAACCGGCATCGTCAACACCGTCGACGTGAGTGGCCGGCTGGGTCTCAACCACGGTGTAGGTGCCCGACAGGAGATAGTCGAACATGTAGTCGCCGTTGGCGTCGGTGGTCGTGGTCGCCGTGACCGGGTTGCCGAGATCGTCGGTACCGGACAGCGTTACGGTGACACCAGCAATACCGGCTTCACCAGCGTCAACCTGGCCGTCGTTGTCGGCATCTTCGAACACCGAACCCGAGATCGAACCGGTTGTCTCATCGAAGTTGTTGTCAATCGAATCGGTGCCCGGCGTCAGAATGATGCCGGAGATCACATCATTGACGGTGTCGTCGCCACCGGCGGAACCAGCGGTCTCTCCACCATCGCCATAGCCGACGGGCTGAGTCTCGGTGACGGTGTAGTCGCCAGGACGCAGATCGGTGAAGCTGTATTCACCATTGACATCAGTGGTCGTGGTCAGCGTCACCGGGTTACCGAGATCATCGGTACCGGTCAACGTGATCGTGGTATTGGGAATCGGGTTGCCGAAGTCGTCAACCACGTTGCCGGAGATCGACGACGGCGGCAGTTCGCCGAAGTCGTAGTCGACACCGTCTTCACCAGGGTCAAGAGGGATTGCCGAGGTCACGTCGTTGACGGATCCGTCGCCACCGGCCGAACCGACAGCGTCGATGCCGTCGAGGAAGATTCCGGGCTGGCTTTCGGTGACGGTGTAGTCGCCGGAAAGTAAGTCGTCGAAGAGGTAGTTGCCGTCGACGTCGGTGAACACCGGCGTGTTGAACACGGTACCGAGGTCGTCGGTTCCGGTCAGCGTCACCAGCACTCCGGCAATTCCGGGCTCACCGGCATCCTGCACGCCGTTGTTGTTCATGTCCTCATAGACGGTGCCGGAGATCGAGCCGGTGGTCTCATCGAAGTCGTTGTCGATCGAATCGGTGCCCGGCGTCAAGATGATCGCCGAAATCACATCATCGACCGTGTCGTCACCACCAGCCGAACCAGCGGTCTCGCCACCATCGCCATAGCCGGTGGGCTGGGTCTCAGTAACTGTGTAGTCACCAGGACGCAGATCAGTGAAGCTGTAGTCCCCAACGGCATCCGTCGTGGTCGTCAACAACACCGGGTTGCCGAGATCATCGGTACCGGTCAGCATGATCGTCGTATTCGGGATCGGGTTGCCGGAGTCATCAACAACAGAGCCGGAGATCGACGACGGCTGAACCTCAGCGAAGTCATAGTCCACAGCGTCGGTGAATGCCGGCAACGCAATAGAGGAGATTTCGTCGTTGACCGTGGCGGCATCGCCACCCTCAGAACCGGCGGTATCAATGCCGTCCAGGTAGAGAGCGGGCTGGGTCTCGGTCACTGTGTAGTCACCGGGCCGCAGACCATCAAAGATGTAATTGCCATCGGCATCGGCAGTGGCCGTGGCCGTCACCGGGTTACCAAGATCGTCGGTGCCGACCAGATCAACGGTTACCCCGGCGATACCAAGCTCACCGGCATCCTGCACGCCGTCGTTGTTCAAATCATCGAACACGGTTCCGGAGATGGACGACAGCGAAATCTCACCGAAGTCGTACTCAACAGCATCAACGCCGCCGGGTAGAACGATTCCGGAGATCTCATCGTTGACGGTCGTGGCGTCACCGCCAACCGAACCGGCGTCGTCCGCGCCGTCGACGTGGGTGGCCGGTTGGGTCTCAACCACGGTGTAGGTACCGGAGAGCAGATTGTCGAACGTGTAGTCGCCATTGGCGTCAGTGGTGGTCGTCGCCGTGACCGGATTGCCCAGATCATCGGTACCCGACAGTGTGATCGTCACACCGGCAATACCGGCCTCACCGGCATCCACCTGGGCGTCGTTGTTGAGATCCTCGAAGACCGAACCCGAGATCGAGCTAGTGGTCTCGTCGAAGTCGTTGTCGATCGAATCGGTACCCGGCACCAGAATGATGCTTGAAATCACATCGTCGACCGTGTCGTCGCCACCGGCCGAACCGGCAGTCTCGCCACCATCGCCGTAGCCGACGGGCTGGGTCTCGGTGACCGTGTAGTCACCAGGACGCAGATCGGTGAACGAGTAGTCACCAGCGGCATCAGTCGTTGTAGTGAGGCTCACCGGGTTGCCGAGATCGTCGGTACCGGTCAGCGTGATCGTAGTATTCGGAATCGGATTGCCGAAATCATCAGCCACAGAACCGGAAATCGACGACGGCTGAACCTCGGCAAAGTCATAGTCAACGGCGTCTTGACCGGGATCGAGGGCCACCGCAGAGGTGACGTCGTTTGTTGTTGTGTCACCACCAGCGGTGCCGGCAGTATCGATACCGTCGAGGTAGCCGGCGGGCTGGGTCTCGGTAACGGTGTAGTCACCAGACAGCAGATCGTCGAACGTGTAGTTGCCGTCGGCATCGGTGGTCGTAGTCAGCGTCACCGGATTGCCCAGGTCATCGGTGCCGGTCAGTTCAACCGTCACCCCGGCGATACCAAGCTCACCTGCGTCCTGGATACCGTCGTTGTTCAGATCATCGAAGACGGTTCCGGAGATGGAGCCGGTGGTCTCGTCGAAGTCGTTGTCAATCGAGTCGGTACCGGGCGTCAAGATGATGCCCGAGATCACATCGTCGACCGTGTCATCACCGCCAGCGGAACCGGCGGTCTCGCCACCATCGCCGTAACCAGTTGGCTGGGTCTCGGTCACCGTGTAATCACCAGGACGCAGATCTGTGAAGCTGTAGTCACCAGCGGCATCCGTCGTGGTCGTCAATAACACGGGGTTGCCGAGATCATCAGTTCCGGTCAACGTGATCGTGGTATTCGGAATCGGGTTCCCGGCGTCATCAACCACAGAACCCGAGATCGACGACGGCTGAACCTCGGCAAAGTCGTAGTCGACAGCGTCGGTGAACGCCGGCAGCGAGATCGACGCGATCTCGTCATTGGTGGTGGTGTCATCGCCACCCTCGGAACCAGCGGTGTCGATACCATCCAAATAGCCGGCGGGCTGGGTCTCGGTCACGGTGTAATCACCAGGACGCAGACCGGCGAACGAGTAGTTGCCGTCGGCATCGGTGGTGGTCGTAGCCGTGACCGGATTGCCGAGGTCATCGGTGCCGACTAGGTCAATCGTGACCCCGGCGATGCCAAGCTCACCGGCATCCTGCACGCCGTCATTGTTCAGATCATCGAACACCGTGCCGGAAATCGACGACAGTGAGATCTCGCCGAAGTCGTACTCAACGGCGTCGACACCGACAGGCAGCACAATGCCCGAAATTTCATCGTTGACCGTCGTGGCGTCGCCACCAACCGAACCTGCATCATCAACACCATCGACATGGGTCGCTGGCTGAGTCTCAACCACCGTGTAGGTGCCCGACAGCAGATTGTCGAACGTGTAGTCGCCGTTGGCGTCGGTGGTCGTCGTCGCCGTGACCGGGTTGCCGAGGTCGTCGGTGCCCGAAAGCGTGACGGTCACACCGGCAATACCGGCCTCACCGGCATCAACTTGGCCATCGTTGTTGGCGTCTTCAAAGACGGAGCCCGAAATCGAGCCGGTGGTCTCATCGAAGTCGTTGTCCATCGAGTCGGTGTCGGGCGTCAGGATGATGCCCGAGATCACGTCGTCAACGGTGTCGTCACCGCCGGCCGAACCCGCAGTCTCGCCGCCATCGCCGTAGCCCGTGGGCTGGGTCTCGGTCACGGTGTAATCACCAGGACGCAGGTTGTCGAACAGATAGTCGCCCGAGGCATCGGTGGTCGTGGTCAACGACACCGGGTTGCCGAGATCATCGGTGCCGGTCAACGTGATGGTCACGTTCTCGATCGGGTTGCCGAAATCGTCAACCACCGAACCGGAAATGGTTGATGGCAAAATCTCGCCGAAGTCGTAGTCGATAGCGTCTTCGCCCTCAGCCAGCGGAATCGCAGAGATCTGATCGTTGACCGAGGTGTCGTCGCCGCCGGCGGAACCGGCCGAGTCGATGCCATCGAGGTACAGCGACGGTGGCGTCTCGGTGATGACGTAGTCGCCGGACAGCAATCCGTCGAACGTGTAGTTACCGTCCACGTCGGTGACAGCGGTTGCGGTGACCGGATTGCCGAGATCGTCGGTACCGGTGAGGGTGATGACCACTCCGGGGATTCCCAGTTCGCCGGCGTCGTGCACGCCATCGTTGTTGAGGTCGCTGAAGACCGTGCCGGAGAGTGAACCGGTGGTTTCGTCGAAGTCGTTGTCGATCGAGTCGGTGCCGGGCGTCAAGATGATGCCCGAGATCACATCGTCGACCGTGTCGTCACCTCCGGCGGAACCGGCGGTCTCACCACCATCGCCGTACCCGATGGGCTGAGTCTCAGTCACGGTGTAATCACCGGGCCGCAAGTCGGCGAACGAGTAGTCGCCGTTCACGTCGGTAGTCGTTGTCAACAACACCGGGTTACCAAGATCATCCGTTCCGGTCAAGGTGATCGTCGTGTTGGGGATCGGGTTCCCGGAATCGTCGACCACCGAACCGGAAATCGACGACGGCTGAATCTCGGCGAAGTCATAGTCGACGGCGTCCGTGAACGCCGGGAGGGTGATTGACGCGATTTCATCGTTGGTTGTGGTGTCGTCGCCACCCTCGGAACCAGCGGTATCAATACCGTCGAGGTACGCAGCAGGCTGGGTCTCGGTGACCGTGTAATCACCAGGGCGCAGACCGGCAAACGTGTAGTTGCCGTCGGCATCAGTCGTGGTGGTGGCCGTGACGGGATTGCCGAGGTCGTCGGTGCCGGTCAGCTCAATGGTCACCCCGGCGACGCCAAGCTCGCCAGCATCTTGGATGCCGTCGTTGTTCAGATCGTCGAACACCGTACCCGAGATGGACGACAGGCTAAGTTCACCGAAGTCGTACTCGACAGCGTCTACGCCGGCCGGGAGCACGATCCCGGAAATCTCATCGTTTACCGTGGTGGCGTCGCCACCAACCGAACCAGCGTCATCAAGACCGTCGGCGTGGGTCGCGGGCTGCGTCTCAACCACGGTGTAGGTGCCGGAGACGAGGCCGTCGAACGTGTAGTCGCCGTTGGCATCAGTGGTCGTCGTCGCCGTGACCGGGTTACCCAGATCGTCGGTACCCGACAGGGTCACGGTTACACCGGCGATACCGGCTTCACCGGCATCAACCTGACCATCATTGTTGGCGTCTTCAAAGACGGTTCCGGAAATCGAACCGGTGGTTTCATCGAAGTCGTTGTTTATGGAGTCGGTGGCCGGGGCCAGGATGATGCCCGAGATCACATCGTCAACGGACGCATCACCGCCGGTGGAGCCGGGAGTCTCACCACCATCGCCGTAGCCGGCGGGCTGCGTCTCGGTCACGGTGTAGGTGCCGGGACGCAGGTCGGGGAAGATGTAGTCACCGTTGACATCGGTGGTTGTGGTCAACGAGACCGGGTTACCAAGATCATCGGTACCGGTCAACGTGATCGTCACGTTCTCGATCGGGTTGCCGAAGTCGTCGACAACCGAACCCGAAATCGACGACGGGGGCAGCTCGCCAAAATCGTAGTCGGTCGCATCGGTGAAGGCGGGCAGAGCGATCGACGAGATCTCATCGTTGACGGTGGTGTCGTCACCACCCTCGGAGCCGGCGGCCTCGAGGCCATCAAGGTAGGTACCGGGTTGGGTCTCAGTCACGGTGTAGTCGCCGGGACGCAGACCATCAAAGATGTAGTCGCCGTTGGCATCGGTAGTGGTGGTCGCAGTGACCGGGTTGCCAAGGTCATCGGTGCCGGACAGCTCGACCGTTACCCCGGCGATGCCAGCCTCACCGGCATCCTGCACACCGTCATTGTCAAGGTCCTCGTAGACCGTGCCGGAAATACTCGACAGGCCGATTTCACCGAAGTCATAGCCGGTGGCATCCACGCCGTCGCCCAGCGGGATCGCCGAGATCACATCGTTGACGCTGGTGTCACCGCCTTCGCTACCGGCGGTGTCGATGCCGTCGGAGTGAGAGGCGGGCTGGGTTTCGGTGACGGTGTAGGTACCACCGACGAGACCGTCGAAGGTGTAGTTGCCGTCGGCATCGGTGGTGACGGTGGCCGTTACCGGGTTGCCGTTCACATCGGTACCCACAAGATCAACGGTGACACCGGCGATGCCGACCTCACCGGCGTCCTGCACACCGTCGTTGTTCGTGTCTTCGAACACGGTGCCGGAGATGGATCCGGTGGTTTCGTCGAAGTCGTTGTCGATCGAGTCGGTTCCGGCTGGGAGCACGATCCCGGAGATCACGTCATCGGCAGTATCGTCACCACCGGTGGAGCCGGCAGTTTCGCCACCGTCGCCATAGCCGGCGGGCTGCGTCTCGGTCACGGTGTAGGTGCCGGGACGCAGGTCGGGGAAGATGTAGTTGCCGCTGGCATCAGTGGTTGTTGTCAACGAAACCGGATTACCGAGATCATCGGTGCCGGTCAATGTGACCGTGGTGTTCGGAATGGGGTTGCCGAAATCATCAACCACCGAACCGGAGATCGACGACGGGGGTAGTTCACCAAAGTCGTAGTCGACGGCGTCGGTGAACGCCTCAAGCGAGATCGAGCTGACCTGGTCGTTGGTCAGCGTTCCGCCGGCGGTACCGACGGCATCGAGACCATCGGCGTACCCGGCGGGTTGGGTCTCGGTGACGGTGTAGGTACCGGGCAGCAATGACCCGAACAGATAGTTGCCGTCGGCGTCAGTGGTGATGGTGGCCAGCACTGGAGCACCGAGGTAATCGGTGCCGGTGAGGGTGATGGTGGCGCCGGCGATGCCGAGTTCACCGGCATCCTGCACCCCGTCGTTGTCCAGATCCTCGTAGACCGTACCGGCGATGGTTGATAGCTCAAGCTCACCGAAGTCGTATTCGACGGCGTCGACACCGCCGGGCAGGCTGATTGCTGATATCTCATCGTTGACACTGGAGGCGTCGCCCCCTTCGCTACCGGCATCGTCCTGACCATCGAAGTAGGCGGCCGGCTGTGATTCGACGACGGTGTAGGTTCCGGCGATGAGTCCGTCGAAGGTGTAGTTGCCGTTGCCGTCGGTGGTGGTCACGGCGTTCACCGGGTTGCCGAAGGCGTCGGTGCCGGAAAGGGTGATTACCACTCCCCCGATGCCGGGTTCACCGGCGTCGAACTGGGCGTCGTTGTTCAGATCCTCAAACACCGAACCGGAAATCGAACCGGTGGTTTCGTCGAAGTTGTTGTTGATGCTGTCTTCCCCGGCGCCCAGGGGGATGGCCGAGATCACATCGTCAACCGTGTCATCGCCCCCGGATGATCCGGCGGTCTCGCCGCCGTCACCATAGGCGGTGGGCTGCGTTTCGGTGACCGTGTAGTCGCCGGCCGGGAGGCCCTCGAAGATGTAGTTGCCGCTGGCATCCGTGCTGGTAACCACGTTGTAGCTGTTACCCAGGTCGTCGGTACCGGTGAGGGTGATCGTGACGTTGGGGATCGGGTCGCCCTGATCGTCAACAACCGAGCCGGCGATGGACCCGGTGGTCTCAATGAAGTCGTAGCCGGTGGCGGCCACGCCGGAGCCGAGCACGATGCCGGAGATCTCGTCGTTGATGCTGGACGTGCCGCCCTCGCTACCGATGACCTCGGGTCCGTCGGCGTAGGCCGCCGGCTGAGTCTCGTTGACCTGGTAGGTGCCAGGAGCGAGACCGTCGAAGAGGTACGTACCGTCAGCCAACGTGTTGGTGGTCAACGACACCGGATTACCGAAAATGTCGGTACCGGTCAGAGTGATCTCCACTCCGGCGATGGGCACACCGAAGTCGTCGTACACCGCACCGGCGATCGACGAGCCGGGAAGCTCGCCGAAGTCGTAGTCGGTGGCGTCGGTCGACTGGGGCAACGCGATGGCGCTGATCACATCGTTCCCCAGCGTGCCACCAACCGAACCGACGGCATCGGTACCGTCGTAGTACCCGCCCGGTTGGGTCTCGGTGACGGTGTAGTCGCCGGCCCGCAGGTTGTCGAAGAGGTAATCGCCGTTGGCGTCGGTGGTGGCGGTGTAGGTGACGGCGTTGCCACCTTCATCGGTACCGGTCAACTCGACGGTCACGCCGGCAATGCCGTCCTCACCGGCGTCCTGCACACCGTTGTTGTTCAAATCTTCGTAGACGGTCCCGGCCAGGCTTGAGTTGGGAATCTCGTAGAAGTCGTTGTCAATCGACGTCTGACCGGGTAGGAGCGAGACGGTGAACGAGTCGTTCCCGTTGGCCAGTGCCAGGGTGCCGGGAGTGTCGATGCCGTCGTCAAATCCGGAGGGCTGGATCTCGGTGATGGTGTAGGTACCGGGGATCAAGTCGGGGAAGAGGTAGTCACCGTTGGCATCGGTAGTGGTGGTCAGGTTGACCACATTGCCGGCGAGGTCGATACCGGTGAGATTGATCACCACACCGGCGATGGACGTATCGCCGTCGGCAGGATTGAACGATCCGTCGTTGTTGGGATCGGAATAGACGGAGCCGGCGATACTGACCGGCGGAGGCTGTAGAGCGAAGTCGGCGTCTAGCTCGCTGACGCCGCCCGAGGTGTCGACGACCGTGGTGCCGTCGTCGCCGCCGTCGAGATCACCGGTATTGGTGTATCCGGCCGGCGGGGTGATTGTCACGGTCCAGCCGTCCCAGGGCAAGATTTCGTCGAACGTGTAGTTGCCGTTGGCGTCGGTGGTCGTGGTGGCGATCTCCTGACCGAGTTCGTCATAGAGAGTCACCGTTACGCCGGCCAGGCCCGGCTCGGATGCGTCCTGTACACCGTCACCGTCGTAGTCGACGTAGACCGTGTCGCCGATGGTGAGGATGCCGGTACAGATGGCGAAGGCACCAAGTCGAATGGAGTGGTTGTTGGAGTGACCGTTGCCGTTGGGATCGAGAGGGAACGGGGCGGGGTAGGTGGCGCTCGGTTCGAAGTTGGCCTCGGCGGGACCGTTGGAGTAGTCGAACGAGAACGAGGTGACCGGTTCGGTGGAGTTGAGCAACACCTGACCGAAGGTGTTGTCGGGTGTGACGTTGTTGTTGACGTTCTCGACGTAGACGCCGGCGAACGAGGTGGGGCCGGTAACGACCGGGGCGGTGCCACCTAGGGCCTGGATGTCGAAGCCGACGGGGGTCCCGAGCCGGTCCGAATACAGCTCGACTTCGTCCTGGAACGAATCGTGGGGCTCCTCAAGTGGTGCGGCACCGATGCCCACGGCATCGACGTCGTCAATTCGGAAGTCGGAAACAAACACCGGCTTGTTGAAGTCGAAGGCCCAGTTGACCGCCTCGTCGACATACTCGGAGTTCATCGTGATACTGAAGAAGCCAGCACCGAAGACACCGTCGGTTTCGGTGTAGAACGCCGGGTCGTAGCCAAACGGATAGCCATTGGCGTTCAACCTGTCGATGAGATCGTTGGTGAGGTCCTCATTACGGGAGTCGGGGTCGGTCATCGTGAACGACATGTCCAACCCATTGCCGTCGATGTTGGTGTAGGTGTCAGTCCAGGTCGGCTGGGAGTGATTGGCGTCGAGTGGCCATTGAATCAGACCTCCCGCTCCCCAAGTAACCGGGGTCGACGCAGTGCCCGGTGGACACGGAGCGGCGGAGGCAGGCTGAATATCAACGTTGACGCTGATGGCGGTGAGCGTGCTGGCCAAGAGCACGATGGCAGCGAGGATGCGACGCATGGAGGGTCTTTCCGGTCAAGTTGTAGACGACCCTTTGGACATCGGCACTAGTACCGGTCGTCCTGAGCCTTCTCGCCTATTTATTTCGGATCCAAACTTTCTTGATTTGGCCTCAGAGACGGCCCTGCAATCCTCTGTTGTCGGTCTACGCTGACGGCTAACACATCGACCAGGAGCACCCACCGTGAGCCGAACCGACTTCTATCCGCATGTGGCGTCGACCCTCGACGACATTCGTTCGCAAGGACTTTGGAAGGGTGAGCGTCTGATCGTTTCACCCCAGGGCGGTGAGGTTGAGGTGGCGCAGGGTGATGACCGCCGCACGGTCATGAACCTCTGCGCCAACAACTACCTCGGGTTGGCCGACCATCCCGACATCATCGCCGCCGCCATCGAAGCTATGTCCACCTATGGGTTTGGCATGGCCTCGGTACGGTTCATCTGCGGCACCCTCGACTTGCATCGCGAGCTGGAGCATGACATCGCCGATTGGCTTGGTTACGACGACAGCATCACCTTCGCCGCCTGCTTCGACGCCAACGGTGCTGTGTTCGAACCACTACTCGGACCCGACGACGCCATCGTCTCCGACTCGCTCAATCATGCTTCGATCATCGACGGCATCCGGCTGTGCAAGGCCAAGCGATTCCGATTCGCCACCGGGGATCTGACCGATCTCGAAGCCAAAGTAGAGGAGGCCAAAGCCGGCGGGGCCAACACGATCTTGATCGTGACCGACGGGGTGTTTTCCATGGACGGCGTCACCGCCAACTTGGCCGGCATCTGTGAGATCGCCGACCGGCACGACACCTTGGTGATGGTCGATGACTGTCACGCCACAGGGTTTATCGGACCCGGTGGTCGAGGGACGCCGGCGCTACATGGAGTCGCGGATCGGGTCGACATCCTCACCTCAACGTTGGGCAAAGCCTTGGGTGGCGGCATGGGTGGCTTTGTTGCCGCTCGCCAGGAGATTGTGGACCTACTCCGGCAACGAGCAAGGCCGTACCTGTTCTCAAACGCTGTCGCCCCGCCCCTGGTGGCCGGCGCCCGCAAAGCCATCGAGCTGGCCCGCAACGGCGATGAGCTCCGAGATCGCATCACCGCCAACGCCGCCTACTTCCGGGCGGCCATGGGCGATGCCGGATTCACCTTAGCCGGCGAGGGGCATCCAATCATCCCGGTGATGTTGGGAGACGCCGTGCTGGCCCAGGAGATGGCCGCCCGCCTCTTGGAACGAGACGTGTATGTCACCGCATTCTCCTACCCGGTTGTACCGGCCGACACCGCTCGGATCCGAACCCAGATGAGCGCCGCTCACACCACCGAGCAACTCGACCGAGCGATCAACGCCTTTGTCGAGGTGGGACGGGAGTTGGAGGTCATCGCATGACCGACTCAACGGCTACCAAGATGAAAGCGCTGCGAAAAACCAAAGCCGCTCCCGGCCTTGAGCTGTGCGAGGTCAATGTCCCCGAGGTCGGCCCCGGCGACGTGTTGATAAAGGTGCAGCGCATGGCCATCTGCGGTACTGACCTCCATATATATGAGTGGGACCAATGGGCTGCCGACACGGTCCCTACACCCTTGACATTGGGTCATGAGTTCATGGGTGTTGTGGCCGACGTCGGCGAACATGTGTCGGGAATCGAAGTCGGTCAACGAGTTACGGGCGAGGGTCACATCACCTGTGGGCACTGTCGCAACTGCCGGGCCGGTCGCCGTCATTTCTGTCGCAACACCATCGGGATCGGCGTCCAACAGGATGGAGCGTTTGCCGATTACGTGGTCGTGCCGGCGTTCAACGTCTACCAGATCCCCGACCATATCGATGACGACACCGCCGCCGTGCTCGATCCATTGGGCAATGCCGTGCACACGGCTCTCACCTTCGACCTGGTCGGCGAAGACGTGCTTATCAGCGGCGCCGGACCGATCGGGTTGATGGCGGTTCCCATTGTCCAGCGGGCAGGCGCTCGACACGTGGTGATCACCGATCTGAACGACGGTCGTCTCAAGGTCGCCGAGGAGCTGGGCGCCACTCGAACGGTCAACGTCATCAACGAAGATCTCCGCGAGGTGATGGCCGACCTCGGCATGCAGGAGGGATTCGACGTCGGCTTGGAAATGTCGGGGGCTCCCCCGGCTTTGGCCAAGATGATCGACACCATGAACCACGGCGGCCGCATCGCTCTGTTGGGACTCATCCCCGACGGCACCGCCGTCAACTGGAGCGACGTGATCTTCAAAGGTCTGACTCTTCAGGGGATCTACGGCCGGAAGATGTTCGACACCTGGTACAAAGCCGCCGCTCTCCTTGAGGAGGGGCTCGACGTCTCCCCCATCATCGGCGACCGCTACCCGCTGGCCGACTTCGAGGCGGCATTCGAATCCCTGAAGAAGGGCGACGCGGCAAAGGTGCTATTCACCAACGACTAGCAGGCGTGGTTCGCGTCGGCACCAGGACCGAGCAGTCCGCCACTAGTGCACAAAGATGCAGAACCGATTGCCGTCGGGATCGGTCAGTACCCGCCACTCGAACCCACTGTCCAGGCGATTACACACCTCGGTTGAACCTCCGAGCGAGTGGACCTTGGATTCGGCCTCGTCGAGATCATCAACCTCGATGTCGAGATGGAGCTCGTGCCCACGGCCACCTCGAGCGGCGAGCGCCTTCCCGCCGTCTTGAACGGTTTGAATGGCCAGATTGACCCCGCCTTCGGCGTCGGGCTTCAACCACGTGATAACGACGCTGGAACTCTGAACCTCGACCTCAAGGAAGTTCCGCCAAAAGTCGGTGATCTGATCTGATCGCTCCGCGTCAACGTTGATCATTACCGTTCGTAGGTGGGGGCTCATTGCTGCACCATAGCTCACCGTCTCCGACTCGCCTTCTCTGGGCCCTGGTCGGGTGGGCACATGGTGATAGCCTTCGGCGATGGATCAGGGTCGACTTGTCAACGCGTTGTTTTCGGTGGACCGGGCGCTGCTCGGGGTCGTTCATCTTGCGCCACTCCCGGGAACGCCACGAGCCACCTCGAGCGTCGACGAAATGGTGACGAAGGCGGTCGCCGAGGCGAGGGCCTATCAGGACGCCGGCTATCACGGGATCATCATCGAAAACATGGGCGACCGCCCCTACGTTGCCCGGTCTGTCGGTCCCGAGATCGTGGCCTCCATGACCGCCGCCGGCCGAGCCATCCGCGACGCCATCGACCTGCCCCTCGGCGTGCAGGTCTTGGCCGGCGCAAACCGGGAGGCACTGGCGGTCACCCAGGCCATCGGCGGCAGCTTCGTCCGGGTCGAAGGTTTCGTGTTCGCCCATGTGGCCGACGAAGGCGTGCTGGAGTCCGACGCTGGCGAGTTGTTGCGCTACCGAAGGGCTATCGGGGCCGCCGGTATTAAGGTCTTCGCCGACATCAAGAAGAAACACTCGGCTCACACCATCACCGCCGACGTCGATCTGGCCGAGACGGCGGCTGCGGCCGAGTTCTTCCTGGCCGACGGAGTTGTGGTGACCGGAACGTCCACCGGTGAGCCGACCGACAGTAGCCACGTGAAGACAGTGGCCGACCGGGTGACCATTCCAACGCTGGTCGGCTCCGGCGTCAATCCTGACAACGTCGGCGACTACGCCGCGGCCGACGCACTTATCGTCGGCTCGTTCGTGAAACAAGATGGACTGTGGTCAAACGACATCGACCCCGACCGGCTTAAGGCCATGTCCGATGCCTTCGCTCGTGTCTGATCAATCCTGATGGTCAACACCAGCTCGCCGACGATCGCGGCGCTCGGCAACCTCATCGTCGACGACATCGTGTTCGCCGACGGAACCACTCGAATGGCCCAGGCCGGCGGGGCAGTCGTTCACTTCGCGTTGGGTGCGGCCTTGTGGGGTTGCCATGTCGGCATTGTCAGTGTGGTGGGCGACGACTATCCCGTCGAGATTCTCGAGGGATTGGAGGCGCGGGGAATCAACCTCGACGGCGTCCGCCGTATCGACGGACCAGGTATGCGAACCTGGCTCCTGCATGAGGACGACCGCCGTCAGGTCCTTCATCGGCTGAGCTCCCCCAGCCACCATTCGGGGTCACCAACGTTCGGTGACATCCCCACCTCGTGGTCGCCGTCCACTTTCCACCTTGCCCCGATGCCGCTCGACCGTCAGCACGAGCTCCTCGTTCGGCTTCGGGCTTCGACCGAGGCCTTGCTGTCGGTCGATCCGTACGCCCTGATCGACGAGGCCACCTGGGACGATTGCATGCAAACATTCGCCCTGGCCGACATTCTCCTTGCCAGCGACGACGAGATCTTGCTCGACCCCGACGTTGATCACAGGGATCGCTGGCTGGCGTCGGGTATACCCCTGGTCCTGGCCAAACAAGGAGAGCGGGGCGGCACCATCTACAACACGTCATATAACGGGGCCGACGGTCGTGCGGTCCCGTCGGCCGACCGATGGGAAGCTCGGGCCGATGAGGTGATCGACGTGACCGGGGCCGGCGATGCGTTTGCCGGCGGCCTACTGGCCGGCCTGGCGGATGGAGAGCACCTGGACGGTGCGCTCAAGAAGGCGCTGATCTCAGCTGCGCTCACCCTTGAGTGTGGCGACGTGGAGGCCATGTTGGCGGTGACGGAGAGCGCCGCTCTCGAGCGACACCGGCAGTGGTGGGGCTGAAACAGCGGAGTTGAAATGGCTGGGTTGAGTTCAGTCAGCTGACTGAATAGCCTGGATCACCATGAACACAAGGACGGCCTTGGTCGACGCGGCAGAAGAACTCTTCGCCGCCGACGGCTTCGAAGCGGCGTCGCTGCGGGCCGTAATGCGAGCAGCCGACGCCGACCCCGGTTCGGTGCACTATCACTTCGGCGGGCGAGAAGCATTGGCCGCGGCCGTACTTGAGCGGGTGTTGGCTCCCCTGAACACACAGCGGGTCGAACTTCTGGAGGAAGCGGAAGCCAAAGCGACTGGACTGATCCCATTGGAGCAACTGGTGGAGGCCATCGTCCGACCCGATTTTGAGGCGGCCCACGCCCTCAATCAAAAGGGGCGGGGCCGGGCCCGGCTGATGGGAGCGATCTACATCAATCCAGCGGCCTTTGTGACGGCGGAGGTTGAGCGCCACTTCAGACCGGTGGCCCAACGATTCATGCCCTACATGGCCGCTGCACTCCCGCAGGTCGATCCGCAGCTAGTGGCATGGCGGGTCAGGTGGAGTCTCTTCGGACTCATCGGAGCCTTGCTACTCGATCCCGACGAACCGTTCTCGGTGGACCTCAACGAGATGATCGCTCGAGTGGTGGCAGTCGGGTCTGCCGGACTGAGCGCCCCCAACCCACGATCGCCAACAGAAGGACCAGGAGCACCATGATGGAAGTACGAGTTGGAATAGACATCGATCGCCCGGCCGATGATGTGTTCGCCTACATCGCCGACATGTCGAACAACCCGAAGTGGCAACAGGGACAGCAACGCTGCGAGTGGACCAGCGAACCACCGCTGCGCCACGGCTCAACCTACGATCAGGAAGCGCGCTTCATGGGCCGCACGATTCGGTCTTCGTTCGAGGTGGTGGAGTTCGAGCAAGGGTCGACGATCCGCATCAAGTCGACCAGCGGCATGCCAATCGACGTGACCCGAACGGTTACCGCAACCGGAGACACGTCATGTCGAGTTGAGGCGGTGGTCGGTGGAGGCCCACCGCTGGTCGGGCCGCTGTTCAAACCGATGGTGCAGCGCAACGTGACCAAGGACTACGAGCGCCTTAAGGAACTTCTGGAGAGAGCGGCCGCCTGACCCTGGCGCCCACTTGGTCCTGCCCTTTGGCAGCACCTACCCTGTGGCCACAATGGCAGCCGATCAGCAAACCGAGCCCCTGCTGGCCGACTACGCCACCCTGGCGCTCACCTATTTGGCCGTAGGCGTCACAGTGAGTGTGGCCATGATCGAGGCCGGCGTTTCGGTTGCAACCACGCTCGGTGCTGCACTTGTCGTCTACTCGGCCACCAGCGAACTAGCCTTCCTAGCCGTGAAGGCTGCCGGCGGTTCGACGATCATCGGCGTGCTGAGCGGCTGGCTGGTGGCCACCCGGTTCGGACTGATGGCGATGAGCCTCGGCACCCGCTACCAAGGCGGCCGGGCCGAACGAGCGGCCGCTGCTATCAACTCCTTTGATCCCAACGTCGGTCTCGCCGTGCAGCAACCCGACAGTGCAGGACTACGTCGGGTGTTCTGGAAGTGCACGGCGGCCATGATGGTGGGTTGGTGGGTGGGTTCTCTTCTCGGCGCAGTGGTGGGCGATCTAATTGGAGACGGAAAGGCGTGGGGGCTTGACGCCGTGTTTCCGGCTGCGTTGATGGCGATCATCGGAGCCTTGGTTCGACGGCCTGATGGGATGACGGCGGCGCTGGCCGGAACGGCCATCTGTTGCGCGCTGATCATCATCGCCCCGGGCGGCCTTCCCATTCTGGCCAGCTCACTTGGGGCCGTGGTTGCCCTGCTGCTGGTTCCCGTTGGCAGCGATGGAGACGACAAACCATGAGCTGGTGGGCGATCGTCGCTATGGCCGTCGGTGTCAGTGGCCAGCGGCTTATCGGCATGTTTTGGGCCGGGCCGGTTCTCGCCAAACGACCGTTCCTCTCCCGGCTCTCCGACCTACTACCGGCGGCGGTCATCGCCGGAGTGATCGTGCAGCTGGCCTTTACCAGCGATGGCACTCTCACTCTCGACGCCCGAGCGATCGGATTGGCCGTGGCCGGGGTGATGATCTGGCGACGGGCTCCGCTTTACCTCGTTGTGTTGGCGGCGGCGGCCGCCACGGCCCTCACCCGAGCCGTCATCTGACATCGAGTGCACGCTCTTCATCTTCGTGACCGATTCCTCAGTGATACCGGTTGACAATCACGAACATATGTTCGACACTCAGTCGAATGGGAATGGAGCGGCTGGAAACAGCGCATGTAGAAACAGCGCACTTGGAAACAGCGCGTTTAGAAACAGTGCGACGGTCGTTGGCCATGGGCCGGCCCGACGGGGCGGCGAGCGCATTGACCAATGCCCAGGCGGTGATGTTGATCGAGCGGGTTCAGAGGGCCAACCGGCTACGAGCCGGATTGATCGACCTTCTCACCACCACCCGAGTAAGCAGGGAGAACGCACACCTCCGGCAGGTCCTCAGTCGCTTGGCTCGCCTCCTCACCGAAACCGGATTCACCGACGATGACTAGTTGGCGAGCCGCCCTAGGGGGCTT
The DNA here is from genome assembly GCA_965216355.1 of Acidimicrobiales bacterium. Classification (GTDB taxonomy): domain Bacteria; phylum Actinomycetota; class Acidimicrobiia; order Acidimicrobiales; family SZUA-35; genus JAHELU01. The sequence goes on along the minus strand of CBDCFR010000013.1, from coordinate 1,904,661 downwards.
GAACGATCTGCCGGGCAACACGAGCGGTGTACTGCCGGAAGAACTCCTCGTCGAACAAAGCGACATGAACCAACGCGGTGTGCAACCAGTAGAACAGCCGCCTTCGCTCGTAGCCCGGAGCGCGCTCATGCGTCTGGTGATAGGCGGCGAAGAAGTCGGGACGCTCGTTGTCGAAGACGTCGAGGTAGGCCAGCTCCAGCTCGGTCGGAGCAAACTGCAGGTTCGGATCGAGCAAGGCGACGATCCGCCATTCCCCCTCAACCTCACGAACCATGATGTTGCCCTCCCACACGTCGCCGTGGACCAGTCGGGGTGGACCGACATCGACCAGGATCGCCGGGGCCATCTCAATCGCACCGTCGATTGCGGCAAGCACGTCGGAGTCGAGCCAACCGACAACCGCCGGCTCAGCCCGCAGTTCAGCGAGACGGGCCACAAAGAGCGAGGCCCAGTCGTCGGCCAGACCATCGCCCATCTGATGGACGTGGCCGTAGCCCGGTCCTGCGATCGAATGCAGCTGTCCCAGGATGTGGGCCAGCTGCTCGTCGACCTGGCGTCGCTGGTCGGGGCGAAGATCAACATTCTGAAGACACACCCCATCGATGTGCTCCAAGAGCAGATAGGCGGCGCTGAGCAGGTTGCCCGACGCGTCGTTGTGGTGCACCTCAGGAACCGGACAGGTGGACTCGCTGCGGAGATAGCGCAACGCCACCGCTTCGGCCTCGAAGTCATCGGTGTCGGCACTGTGGAGCTTTATCACCGCCCGATAGGGCGCTTGGTCAAACTCAAGACGGAAGACGCTGTTGACCATGCCGCCCTTGAGCCGCTCCACCGCGGAGCAGACGACCGGACGCTGCAGCCAAGCGCCGAGCACTCGTGTCGCCTCTTCGCTGGTCAGCGCCAAATTTGGCTGGAGTTCGACCACCGCTACTCCCCAAGCTCGCTGACAATGTCGCCCACAAGCTCCGAGGTGATGATCGACGGCGGACCTGGGGCCGTTCTGGCCACCTGATAGGTGTCGGGAGCAGGCGGGAACGCTTCGGCCCGAGGCCACGGCATCATCTCGCCGTCCACGCTGCGGGAGCCGATCAGGGCCACCCCCAGACCGGCCTCAACGGCGGCCAAAACATTTGCCGTCGAAGCCCCGGTAAATGCCGGCACGTACTCGATTCCGGCGTCGGTCAGGAACTGCTCGGCCAGGCTGCGGTAGAACCCGGAGTTCGTGTAGGCGATGAGGGGCACAATACCCTCGTCGTAGGTCCAAACCGTCGACGTGACCCAGACCAGCTCGTTGACCCAGAGAATCGTGTCGGTCGGACGCAGTCGTTTCTCATCGACTTGCAGTACGGCGACATCGAGCTCATTGGCAGCCAACATTTCTTCGAGTTGGCCGTCGGGGCCAACCACAAACTCGACGACCGCGCCAGGGTGCACCCGGTTGAACCGCCCGAGCACGCCGACGAGACCGGCCGTACCGACCTCTTCGGCCGCACCGATCTTCACGTGACCGGTGATCTCCGAACTTCCCAGCCTCGCCACCGCCTCATCATGGGTAGCCACCAAACGACGGGCGTACCGCAGCAGCTCACGGCCGTAGAACGAGGGCCTGAGGCTGTGCCCTTCCCGGATCAACAGGTCACGCCCAACCTTCTGCTCCAGACGCTTGATTTTCCACGACACCGCAGACTGACTCATGCCGAGTTCAGCCGCAGCCTTGGTCATTCCGCCTTGATCCAGTACGGCGATGAAGGTCCGAAGTGACTCGATGTCAAGCTGCACAACATGCTCCAAACGGCGGATCCGGGGCCCTGATTCGATCGATCTACAAGTATGACAAAACTCGATGAAAATTCCAAAAAACCCGAGGTTGTGTCACATGCGTTGCCGACCGATAATGGAGTCATGAAGACCTACGGCACCCCCCTCAACACCCACGCAGACACCCCGAAGCCCAGCCTGCAGGTCTCCCTGCGGGAAGCTTTCGGCCCTGGATTCCAGACTGGTTGCGCCGGCTCCACGCTCGGCGCCGCCACCAACAACCGAAGCAACCGCTTCTAGCTCTACCACCTCTCCAAACCGAGTCATCTCCGGCAACGTCCCCCCTTCTGTAGGCCGGAGGTGGCTCGGTTTGTCGCGTCCGACCCCGCCATTGTTCGATTGCGGTTTCTCTACGGCTTGCAGGCGCATGTGACGAGGTAGGTCACAACGTGTCCTGGTCAGGATCAGCCAAGACGACAAAACCACCGGGACGGACGACACGTACCATCTCCTCCAGCGCAACTCCGGGCTCCTCCAAATGCTGGACAACGCGGTCGGCTCGAACCACGGCCACCGACTCATCGGCCACCGGCAGACAATGGGCGTCGCCGACGACGACCGGCACTCCGCGCAAGCGGGCTCGAGCGGCCATGGCCAGCGAGAGATCAAGGCCAACCGCTCCGGTTCGGGCAGCGTCGAGTCCGGGTCCCAAGCCGATCTCCAACACCGGGCCGTGAGCGCCCATGAACCTATCCATGACCGCCTTGTAGTCAGCAATAGCCGGCCACTGATCGATCCTCTCCTGCCAGTTGATCGCTCCTGCTACATCCGAACTGGCATCGACGTCCGAGTATGTATCACTCACACAACGATCATCCCATGGAGCAGCCCATCGAGCACCCCGACGCCAGCTCGCTGGAAGAATCCGAAACGACCGGTTGGGCCCACCTGCTCCGTAGGCTCCTAGATTCTTCGTTGGGACGGGTTGACTCTCAACTTGGTTGAGGCTGAAGGATGGTGTCCGTGGAAGACCTCATGACGATCGGAGTATTTGCGAGACGCACCGGCCTTTCGGTCAGCGCCATTCGGTTCTACGCCAGCCAGCAGCTGCTCGTGCCGGCAAAGGTGGACCGCGCCAACGGCTACCGGCTGTATGCCGAAAGCCAAGTTGGTGACGGGATCCTGATCCGAAATCTCCGTCGGCTCGAAATGCCCCTAGGCGACATCGCTGTCGCACTGGAGCAGTCTGAGCCGGAGCGACAACTACTCGTCGAACGACACCTCCGTCGGCTTGAAGCCAACGTCATGCGGGCCCACAACGTCGCCCGAACCCTGGGCGCCACCAATCCAACGAAGGAGTCCGCAATGTCCGTATCGCTTGAATCAACGGAGCTCGTCCGCGCTCTCGATCAGGTTCTGCCCGCCGCCGGGGCCGACCCAGAACTACCCCATCTCATGACCGTTCTCATCGAAGCCAAGGACGATTCTGTACGGTTTGTGGCCACCGACAGGTTCCGGCTCGCCATTCGAGACCTCATACCGTTGCGATTCGACCGCAACTTCAGCGCAGTTCTTCCAGCCGCAACCCTGGCTCAATGGCGATCGATGGTTGGCGAGCAGGGTGAGCTATCGCTCCATCTCAACGGCAACAACTTCGAGCTCACAGGCTCCGGTCACGATCTGACCGCGTCGGTGCTCCCGATCACGTTTCCCGACTACGAGAAGTTTCTCGAGCCAAGCGACGAGGTCACCAGCGTGAAGGTGGAGCGCCAGGAGCTACTCGGCGCCCTCCAAGACGTTGCCCCGGACGACACGATCACCATCTCGACGTCGGAGGATTCGCTGCGGGTCGGCCACAGGCACGGAAGCGTCAACGTGAATATGAGTTGCGACGGGCCAACACAGCATGTCGTTCTCAATGGCCGGTTCGCATCCGACGCAACCCGCAACGCCGTGGGGACTGAAGTGATCATCGAGATCCAAGACCCCTCAAGCCCAGTCCTCTTCCGCTCAGCCGACGACGGAACATTCACGTCACGCATAATGGCAATCGTCACCGACTAACTACAGACCGACCAGCCGCAGACCGGATGACGACCAACGCATGACATAATGCGGTGGTGGCACGACCCGGAGATATCAGGCTGTCTTTCAACGAAGCAGCGGAGATCTACGATTCCGTCCGGCCGTCGTACCCCGGCGAAATGTTCGACACGCTGTTCGGGATGCTTCCGCCCAATCCAACGATTGTCGAGGTCGGTCCGGGCACCGGCCAGGCCACCAAAGACCTCCTCGGCTGGGGCGCTAGGGTCCACGCGATCGAGATCGGTCCGTCGATGGCCGCCGTCCTGCAATCGAATCTCGATTCCGATCGGCTCCAAGTCACCGTCGATGATTTTGAACTGGCCTCCATCCCACAGAAGTCGGCCGATGCCGTCTTCTCGGCGACGGCGTACCACTGGATCTCTCGAGAGGCCCAGACCGATCGCCCCGCGCACGTTCTTAGGCCCGGCGGTGTTGTGGCGATCGTTGATCTCATCCAGGTCGACTCGCCGCACGACCTTGGCTTCTTCGCAGCGTGCCAGCCGATCTATGAGCGATACGGACAGGGCCACGCCGGGCCGCCTGCTCCGCAACGAAGTCAGGTCAACCCGCCGATTCGGGAAACACTTAAGGCGGATTCCCGTTTTCGCTCTGTTGCCATGCGGGCCTACGACTGGAACCAGACCTACAGCGCGGCCGAGTATCGACGCTTGATGCTCTCCTACTCGGTGACTCAAATGATGGAGACGGAGGACAGGCTCGGCCTACTCGACGACATCGAGGCCTTCGTGCACCGTGAGTTCGACGGCTTCGTCACGAGACCCCTCGTGGTAACCCTCACCACGGCCGTTCGAGCCTGACAGGCTGATATTAGCCGATGAGGTAGAGGTCGAAGCTGAGATCGCTGTTGCCGGGCCACAGGTTGTGGACCTCGACGGCGATCACGTTTGATCCCTGCACCAAAGCAGCGGAATCGACGACGTATTCCTTCATCCGTTCATCCGACCCCGAGACCCAGGTGATGGGGCGGGTGTCGGGGCCGACCGGGCCGTCAGGCATATTGACCCGATGCAACTCGGTCCCGTTTAGGTACACCACCGCACCGTCGTCGGCGGCCAATCCCAGCTTGAGCTCCGACACCACGGCCGGATCCTCGTCGAACGTGAACTCGTGGGTGAAGTAGTACGTGATCTGACCGGCGGTGAGGACCGTGGTCTCGTCGCCGTCACCAAAGCCGAACTCGGCGTTGCCGACGGCCGCGCCCTGAAGGCCCTGTTTCCAGTCGGCCGGTTCACCGGCACCTGCGTCGGTGTGACTCCATGAGCCACCGGCGTTGATCATCTGAACCGGCTGGCGATCGACCACTTCATCGGATGGGCGCAAGGCCAAGTCGAACGACAGGTCGGCGTTGCCCGACCACACGTTGTGCACCTCGACGGCCACCACGTTACGACCCTGAACCAGGGCGGCGGCCGGCACCGTGTAGGTCTTGAACTCTTCGTCGGCACCACCACGCCAGCCCTCGGCCGGCGTCCGGTAGTTGACCGAGCCGGCGGGCATGTTGTCCCGCAGAATCTCCACACCGTTCAGATAGACGATGGCGCCGTCGTCGGCGGCCAGGTCAAGCTCAAGTGAAGACGGAACGGCACGGTTGAAGTCGAACTCGGCCCGGGCGTAGTAGGTGACGGAACCACTTGTCCACACGGTTTGCTCGTCGCCGTCGCCAAATCCGAACTCAGCCTGCCCGGTCGACCAGGCGGCGTCGTCGTAGGACGGTGCTCGCCAGGCATCACCCAAGTCGGCGCCGGTGTCGTTGTAACTCCACTGGGAGCCGGCAAGGATAAGCGGCTGCGCGTTTGGATCGCCGGGCTCGACCACCCAGGAGATCTGATGCTCGGATACCGAACCCTGGTCGCTCGTGGCCCGCACGGATACCGGGAAGGTTCCGGCGGCGGTGGGGGTGCCCGATATAACGCCGGTGGCCGAGTCGATGCTCAACCCGGTGGGAAGTCCGTCGGCCGAATACGTCACCGAACCTTGAGGCTGCGGGTCCATGACCAACTGGAGCGTGACCGATACACCCGCTGTCGAGGTTTGATCGCCCGGGTTAACCAAGTTGATCGCCGGGGCCGCAGGACACATACGCGCGAATCCACCAAGCCAGACCGACCCACCGGCCTCGGTGCCTCCGACGTGGTAGTCACCACCGACCCATAGGCATCCGGCGGTGTCGGCGGCCGCGGCCCAATGCCCATCTCTTGGGCTCTCGACGTCGGCGTCGAAGGCTTCGATGTGGCGACCCGTTGACGCGTCGTAGGCCATGACGTTATGGCGAGTGGTGCGCCGCCCGGTGAACGACTCGTAGTGATTATTCGCGGCATAGGTGCAGTGGCAACCAATGATCACCACGTCACCAATGCGCTCACCGGCTTGATAAGCGCCACCGGCAAACCCGCCGGTGTAGTCGAATCCGTCGTTGTTGACGCCGGTGTGGTGGTACCCGAGCATCTGATGGTTGTCGGAGTCAAGCACCTGAATAATGTGCTGTTCACCGATGGCGAACACGATGCCGTCGCCGTAAACCACATCCCAGACCTCAGGCTGAGACCATGGATAGTTGCGCGGGAGTTCGGTCTTGCCGGGCACGGTGGCGCCGTTCGAATCATTGACCACATGGAAGTTACCGGTGGAACCTTCACCGTTCACCGAGGTGAAGAAGCCCGACAGGGCGACCTCGCTGCGGGATGGGTCGGTGTCGAGACCCCACACCGCTCCGCCGGCCACCTGAGGCTTCCATGAGGCATCGAACGAGCCCCACTTGTTGGTGAACTTGCCGGCTTTATAAACCCGGGTGCGGGAACCGCCCGCACCGTCGAGATGGGAGAAGTTGCCGGCCACGTAGATCGTGCCATCGGACTCGACCTTCATGTCTCGAACTGTGGCTCGACGCGACGACCAGGGTCGATCAACCGCCCCGGCGAAGTCGGGATCGGTGGCACCGGTGTTCGGGTCGAGCGCCACCAGCCCACGTCGCGTTGCGCCGTTGACCGTCTCGAACTCGCCACCTACCAATAGGAGGCCTTCGGCGGTGATCTCCAGGGCGTACACGGGGCGGTCCAGTGTCGGCTGGAACGTATCGACCCACTCGCCGGTGTTCACGTCGAAAGCAGCCAGAAAACGCTGCGGAATCGGTGTGGCCCGCTTCGACTCCTGCACGTTGTGGAAGGCGCCGCCAACGAACATACGGTCACCGATTTGCACCATGTCCCAGACCAGAACATCAAGCGTTTCGGTCTGCGTCTGTAGCGGATCCTGACCCGACACGCCCCAACCCCGCTCGGGGATCATGTCGATCTGACTCAGATCGAACGGCGGGTGTTCAACGGCTCCCGCCGTCGACGGTTGGATCAACTGGAATCCCATCACTGACGCCAGTGTCAGGGCAGCTACAACTAGAGGGCGCGCCAATCGCCTGCGAAATGTCCACACGGCAATAGAGGGTAATGAGAAGTACAACAACAAGTAAGTAGATGGGCATATTTACTTGCATAAACAATTGGATCGCCGACCCTAAGGCCCGAAGACGCAGCGATACCCTCTAGCCCACGATGCAGTTTTTTCGCCTGGCGGCTACCCAGATGATCTCTCCACTCGGCCGATTTCTGGCCGTCGGTTCCTTCGTTGCGGCGATTGCGCTGAGTGGTTGCGGCGACGGCAATTCGCCCGACCTGGCCACCATCGACGGCGAGTCGACCAGCACAACGGCCAGTCAGGTGGGCGACACGATCTCGCTCGGCTCCGATGAGGAGCAGACCGTCGAGGCCGTCGGCGCCGAAGAGACCACCGAAGCCACGGAACCGCCGTCGACCACTCGCGGTTCGAGCGACGACACCACGAATACAACCGCCGCCGGCGGATCGAACGCCGGGGACGGAGCGGGCGACGGTGGCAATTCCGGGCAACCCCCCGAGCCAGCTGAGGTGATTGCCGCCTTTGACGAGGCCAAAGCGGAGGCCATCGTCAACGCCGCCGAAGACGAAGATGTCGCCATCCTGGCCGTCACGCCGATCGACGTGTCACCATCCGACGAGGAGGTGGGCGTCGACGACGACGAACGTCGCGATCCGTCAGGCCGCCTGATCACCCTCGACGAGTCGGCGAGTTTGGCCTGTGCTCGTATCGAGCTGGCCATCGATGCCATCGACGGGTTCGATGACGACGGCGCCGGTGAGTTGCTGGGCGAGGCCGCGGGCCTGGCGGCCGACTCGGCCACCGACGGCATCGCCGAGTGGGCCGAGGTATTGGAGGCTGAATCCAGCGCCGAGTCGGTCGATCCGGTTGTAGTTGTCGCCTTTCTTGAGACCTGTGTGGCTGCGGGCTACGACCTGTAGCTAGCCCGGTCAGCTCAAGATGTCGGGAAGCGACGGGCGAGATGTTCGTCCGCCGTCGACCGTGATGACCTGGCCGGTGACAAACCGGCTTTCATCGGACGCCAACCACACAGCCACGTCGCCAACGTCAGAGGTGTCGCCAACCCGACCGATCGGATGGAGACGGGCCAGCGCCTCGATCACCGCGTCGCGATCGGGATGGGTGTCGACGTAGCCGGCGTTGAGCGGCGTGTCGATCCAGCCGGGAGCGATGGCGTTGCAGCGAATGCCCTGGGGTCCAAGGTCGACGGCCACGGCACGGGTGAGACCGTGAACCCCGGACTTGGTTGCGGCATAGGCGGCATGCGCCGGGTTGCAGCGATCACCCTCGATCGAGCCGATGTTGATTATCGACCCGACGCCGCCGATTGCGAGATGCGGGGCGGCGTGTTTGGCCATCAGCATCGGGCCGGTGAGGTTGATGGCCAGCATTCGATCCCAGGAGTCACGGTCCTGTTCACCCACCGGGATTTCAAACATGATCCCGGCGTTGTTCACCACGATGTCGAGGCGGCCATGCTCCCCGATCACTTGGGCGACGGCGGCGGCAACCGAGTTCTCGTCGGCGACGTCGAGCGGCAGCGACTGATGCTCGGAGGATCCGACCAGGTCTCCGACCACGACCGTGGCACCGGCGGCGTGCAGGCGGTCGGCGATGGCAGCTCCGATACTACGAGCGCCACCGGTGACGATGGCCACCCGGCCGGTCAGCCGACCTGGGCTATCCGGCACTGGGTTATCCGGCACTGGGTTATCCGGCACAGTAGCCTCCGTCGATCGGCAGGGCGACGCCGGTGATGTGGGCCGAGGCGTCGGAGGCGAGGAAGACCATCGACGCGGCGATCTCGTCGGGAGTGGGGATCCGGCCCTGCGGGATCGAGGCCTCGTTGGAGGCGAGAACCTCTTCGGCTGTCCGCCCGGTCTTGTGGTGCCCGGAGACCAGCATGGGGGTGTCGACCGCTCCGGGGCACAGCGCGTTAATCCGTATTCCTTCGGCGGCGTGATCAAGGGCCATGGCCTTGGTCAGCAACACCACCGCCCCCTTCGAGGCACAGTAGGCCGGCAAGCCCGTTGATCCCACCAGCCCCACGTTGGAGGCAAGGTTGACGATCACTCCGCCACCTTGGCCACGAAACACCGGAATCGCCGCCCGTGACAGAAAGAAGACGGCGTCGACGTTGACCTTGAAGTTGCGGTACCACTCCTCGTCGGTGGTTTCGGTGGCATCACCTCTCGTGATCACCCCGGCAACGTTGGCCACCACATCAAGTCGACCAAAGGCTTCGACCGTGGCGGCCACGAGCTTGGCGCCGAAGGCCGGATCGGTCACGTCACCAAGATGTACAGCAACCTCGCCACCATTTTCGTTGATCGACGCGGCCGTCGCCTCGGCGGCGTCGGCCTGCCGCCCGGTGATCATCACCCGAGCGCCGGCCCGAGCGTAGGCCACAGCGGTGGAGGCACCGATGCCCGAGGTGGCTCCGGTGACCAAGGCAACCTTGCCCTCGAGCGCTTGCTGGATCTGAGCATCGCTCATTGCAGCGTCTCCGGAATCTTCGCCTTCATACGCTCCTTGTAATCTTCGAGTTCGGCGAGCACGGCATCGTCGAGACGAGGTTCTTCGTAGGCGGCCAGTTGGGAACGGGCCATCGCCAAGCCGCGCTCGTTGGCGTCGACCGACCCGTTGACCGACCAGGTCTCGTACGATTCACCGTCCATCAGCTCGGGCATAAAGAAGGCCGTCTTGAAGTTGGCCAGGGTGTGTTGCGTGCCGAGGTAGTGGTCGCCGGGCTCGATCTCCCGCACCGCATCCATGGCCGGATCGAGTTCGCTCATGTCGACACCTTTACCAAGGCGATACATCATGCGCAGCTGCTCCCCGTCGAGCATGGCTTTGGCGTAGCTCTGGCTAAGCGCACTTTCCATATAGCCGGTGGTGGACAACACGAAGTTGGCCCCGGCCATCAGCACCCCGTAAAGATTCCGGGCGGCCTCGTATCCGGCCTGAGCATCGACCACCTTCGACGACGAGCAGCCGCCGGAGCAGCGCCACGGCAGTTTGTAGTGTCGAGCCAGCTGGCCCACCAACATGTTGATGTGATCGATCTCGGGGGTGCCGGCCAGCGGTGCGCCGGAGTTCATCGCCACGGTTGCCGTCCACTGGCCAAACACCGATGGTGACCCGGGGCGAATCAGCTGCATGAAGGCAACCCCGGCGAGGGCTTCGGCGTTGAGCTGGGCAACGGCCCCGACGGTCGACGCCGGGGTCGACGCTCCACCGAGCACAAACGGGCTGAATAGCATCGCCTGGTTGGCCGAAGCGTAGACCTTGACCGCGTCGAGCATCGTCTGATCCCACACCAGCGGCGAATTGCAGTTGGCCAGCGACGTGCTGACGGTGGTGTCGGCCACCACATCGTGACCGAACACGATGCCCATCATGTGCAGCGACTGCTCGGCCCGCTCCCGGGACGTCACCGAACCCATGAGCGGCTTGTCGCTGTAGCGGAGAAGGCTGTAGGTCATCTCCAGATGACGATGTGGAACCGGCACGTCCATCGGCTCGACCAACACTCCGCCGGTCATGTGTAGGGCGGGTTCGAGGTAGGCGAGTTTGGCGAAGTTGTTGAAATCCTCGAGCACGGCGGCCCGACGGTTGCTGTCGAGGTCGATCACAAACGGCGCGCCGTACGACGGGGTGAAGATGGTTTTGCGCCCACCCAGCGTCACCGACCGTTGCGGGTTGCGGGCCGTCATGGTGTAGCTATCAGGCGCGGTGGAGATCAGCTCGGTTAGCAGGTTACGATCGATGCGCACCCGGTAACCGTCGATCTTCACCCCATCCGACCCGGTGGCTTTCCAGATGTCGATCGACTCGTCGTCCCGGAACTCGATCCCGACATCCTCCAGCATCGTCATCGACGCATCATGGATACGCAGGAGCTGCTCGTGGGGCACGATGTCGAAGTCGGGAAGGCCTCGGTCGAGTTCAGGTAGCCAAGCGACGCCGCGCTCGGCTTCTGCCCGGCGACGCGCCAAGCGACCGCGGCGACGGGGCGTCGCATTCGCAGTGTCATTGGCGGTGTCATTCGCAGTGTCGTGCGCTGTGTCATTAGCGGTGTCGGTCATCAGCGTTGCCTTTCGCTAAGGGCGGAGATGAGCGCCTCGCTAAGTGCCTGCAGGGCGACCGGGTCGCCGCCCTGGCCAGACCTCACCACCTCACACAACTCCGGCAGTGGGTAGCGGGCCGCGTGCTTCCACTCAGCCATGCCGTCGGTGATGTTGCGAGGATTGAGGGCGGCGATGCCAAGTCCGGCTTCGACCGCAGCCTGCACACCCGACAACATCGGGCACTCCAGCACGTTCCGCCACCGGAGGCCTCCTCTGTCGAGCGCCTCGGAAGAGGCATCGAGGTACACCAGGCCGGGGCCGAACGTGACCACCGGGATCTCGTCGGCGAGGTCGAAGACCGAGTCAAGCCCGTGCACCCAGGTGAGTTGTTCCCGCCACAGAACCACGTCGTCGGGCTCGACCTCCGTCACCGGGATCTGAGCCACGACCAGGTCGACCTCGCCGTCCTCCAACCATTCCCTGACCAGGCCCGAAAGGTGCACCCGCACATGAAGGCGGATGTGCGGATACTGACGGCCGAAGCGGGCCAGCACGTCGGCCAGCTCTCCGCCGCGTAGATCTTCGTTGGTGCCGAGCCGGATTACACCCTCAAGGTCGGATCGGGTGAGATGCCCAACCGCCTCGTCGTGAGCATCGATGATTCGGTCGGCATAGAGCAGGAGATCGCGACCGTCGGGGGTGGCTTCTATCTCCTGCCCGCCACGCTTGACCAACTCCAGGCCAACCCGCTCCTCAAGCCTCTTGATTTTCCAGCTGACCGCACTTTGGGTCATGCCGAGGTGGGCAGCGGCCTCGGTGAAGGTGCCGGTCTCCACCACCTTTTTCAGCGCTCGGAGTGACTCGACGTCGAGCTTCACCGGCTTCTTTCCTCTGACGACGCCCTGCGGACTCTTCGTGGAATCATTACTGCCGGAGTGTGACACAGATTGATGAAGAATGGCAAGCATGATGACGACTTGTCATGTCATCCGTCTCATGGAATGCCGGTAGTACGGTGGCGCGCATGTCGCAATCTCCTGCAGACCGGCTCACCGCAGCCATTCAACGGATAGCAGAGGCAACTCGTGATCGACCGAAGGTCGGCTACGGGCATCAGGGCGCGGATGACGAACTGGGCACGATCGCCACTGACGACGCCGTCGGCTTCGACCCACTGCCCCTACTCCGAGCGTTGGACGGCGCCGGGGCTCGAGTTGTGGTGATGGGCCAGGTGGCCGGCATCCTGCATGGCTCTGAGGAGTTGACCGGCGACCTCGACCTCCTGTGGTCGGGATCAGACGATGAGGCTGAGGCGATGTGCGCCGGTTTCGCCGCGGTCAACGCCGAGCTGTGGGACAACGATGACAATCCCGTACCGGTGACCACCGCTTCGTTTCTGCTGCCGAAGGTCGAGTTCCGGTCGGCGACGGCCGCCGGCGACTGTTGTACTCCGAGGTTGCCGTGGGGCGATCTCGACATCGAGGCGTTCGTCTCGCGTGCGGAGACGGTGATCGTCGAAGACGTCCCCGTCCTCTACCTCACCCGACCCGACCTGATAGAGATGCGGCTGGCGGTGGGGCGACCCAAGGACCTTCGACGCGTTGCGGAACTCCGGAGCCTTTCGAAATAATGCCTGGATGGAGATTCAATGGCGTCGAGCCGCGGTGTACGGCGTCTGCCGAGATCACGAACATCGACTTCTGCTGACTCGATTTCCCGACACCGGTAGGTGGACGATGCCTGGCGGCGGCATGGAGTGGGGCGAGTCGCCTGAAGACACCTTGCACCGGGAGCTACGGGAAGAGACCGGCCTGGCGGGAAACATCGGCTTGATGTTGGGCGTGTTCTCACATTGGTTCACGGCCGAGGAGTCGCTACGGAAGCAAGCCGGACATGCCATCGGACTCGTCTACGAGCTGCACAACGTGAACGGCGAACTCCGCACCGAGTGGCCCTCAAACGAATCGACTGACGGCGCTGCGTGGTTCACCTTGGCGGAGGTTCAGGGTCTCCCCACGGTTCCCCTCGTGGACTTCGTGCTCGATCTCATTACGTAGCTTTCGCCCGCAGCGCGTTGGGCCAGTTCAAGTGGTCATCGCGACGGTTGATCGTAGATGTGTTGGGCGCTGTTCCGGTTATGGAGGCGGCGGGCTGAGGTGATGTGTCAGGTCAAGTCGAGGCGGTTGCGGCCCGTCCGGGTCGAATCCGAAGAGTGCTCGATTGAATCGATCGTGATTGGCCGAGGACTCTGGACATCACCGCCGGCCCGATCATGAGCCTTCCACGCCCGATGCTGCTCACAGCCCCGTACGAGAGATCTCTGCCAACGCCGTTCAACGGTGCCGACCGATCCGTCGGCCGACCTCTGCCACTGTTTCACCACGACTGAGCCATCACGCTCCGACCGGTGGGACCTCACTCACTCCGAGTGCAGCCATCACCCTTTGAACTGACCCCTAAGAAATTCGAACAAATGTTTGCTTTTCGTGTGGCGATCGCTAGGGTGGAGTGTGCAGCTCACACGTGAGCTTCTTCCCCCTTTCACCCTCGGGTGACATCACTGGCACAGAATCAGGCAGAGGAAAGGGGATGTTGCGATGTCGGGCTTTGTGTTCTCCGGATCGGTCACGGCGGCGGAAGCAGCGGAGTTGTTCCGCTCGCTCCAAACCGTTGTCGCCGGCGTTGACGTGGCGGCCTGCCGCCCAGAAGATCTACAGACCCTTACGGCCGGGGTCCGGGATGGCCAGCAGGCGTTCGACCGGCTGCTGATCCGTATCGGTGCCGCAGCTCACCGCCACGAAGATGAAGGCCGAGGCCGCGGAGCGCAAGCCACGATGTTGGGCGATGGCTCAAAGGTTCGAGGCCGAACCGCGGCCCGGGAGGCCGACCGGGCTCAAACCGCCGCCAACATGGACCAGGTCGGCGCCGCCGTCGATGAAGGGCGCATTGGGGCAGCTCAGGTAGATGCGATAACACAGGCTGCGAAGGGGCTTACCCCTGAACAGCAGCAAGAGCTCAACACCCCTGATCTGATCGATGCCGCCGCCAGGCTGCCAGCCGACAGCTTCGCTCGCCGTGTCCGCGACGAAGCCGAGCGGATTAAGGGAGATCACGGGCTGGCCGACACCAAAGCCCGCCAGGCGCGATCATCCTGGAAGCACTGGATCGACAAGAAGTCCGGCATGGGTCGGATCTCAGCCGAATTCGATCCGGAACGGCACGAAGCGATTGCCATGGCCGTCGAAGCTCAGCTCAATCGACTCGCCAATCAAGGCGGCCTCAAGAAGAATTCCAACACGACGGCGGAGGCGGCCTTTCAGCTGCTGACCGGCAAGGCCCGGGCGTCCTCTGGTCTGCCCCACATCAACGTGGTTGTCGACTACGAGACGCTTCGCCACGGAGCGACTGACGCATCAGTACGAGAAACCTCGGCCGGAACACCGCTGCCTCCGGAGTCGATTGCTCGTTTGGCCTGCGACGCAGTGTTACAGCGAGTGGTTTTAAGCCCCGCCGGCATTCCGGTGGATGTCGGCCACAAACACCGCACCGCCACCGATGCTCAATGGCACAGCCTTCGGGCGATGTACCGCACCTGTGCCTGGGCGAACTGCGACCGACCTCTGACGTGGTGTCAGGCTCACCACATTCACGAGTGGGAACACGGCGGAGCCACCGATCTCTGCAACCTCATCCCGCTCTGCAGTCAACATCATCATGCCGTCCATGAAGGCGGATGGAGCGTCAAGTTACAGCCCGGCTCACGCCGTCTCGACATCTACGACCCCGATCGTTGCCGGTGGGCGGTTGCCGAACCCGATCGGCCGAGAGCAAGCCAACGACGCCCACGGCGAACCAGCTCCGACGATCTGGACGACCCCGACTAGTGGCTAGAAGGCAGTTCGGATTGCCCAGAGGTCAGGGAAGGCCGGGCGGAAGAGTGTGGTGGCCAGGTAGGAAGCTCCGTCGGAGCCGCCGGTACCAGGTTTGGTGCCGATGGTTCGCCGCACCATCATCACATGGCGGTAGCGCCACTCTTGGAGGCCTTCGTCGAGATCGGTCAGCGTTTCGCAGAGACCGGCGAACACCTCGTCGCCATAGGCCTCAACGATGGCTGCCTGGAGATCCTTATTCTCCTCCAGGGGCTCGGTCACATCGCGGTTCAGAACCTCGTCGGGCACGGTCACGTCGAAGCGATCAAGCACACCGACAAAAGCGTCCCACACCGTTGGCGCCTCGAACCGGCGCTTGAGTCGGTCACCCTCGTCGCCGCTGAACCAGTCGAGCTGAACGCGATCCTTGATCCCCAAGATGAACTCCAGCTCTCGAAACTGGGCCGACTGGAAACCGCTGGCGTTGTTGAGGAACGATCGGAAGGTGGCGAACTCGGCGGGCGTCATTGTCTCCAGAATGTCGATCTGCCCAACGAGCGTCTTCATAATCTTCAGCACTCGCTTCAGATGGTTACGGGCCGCCCCGATCCGATGTTCGTCAAGCATCTTCACGATCAGATCAAGTTCATGCAAAATCTGTTTGAACCACAGCTCGTACACCTGGTGGATGATGATGAACAGGGTCTCGTCGTGCTCGGGCTGACCGGTCTCGGGATCAACCGACACACATTGTTGAAGCGAAAGCAGCTCATCAACCCGGAGGTAGCTGCCATAGGTGAAGTCGTCATTGGTGATGAAGGGAAGGCTCATGAGTCACCTGCTGGATCTAGCTTGTCGAGAGGGCATTGGGGTCGACCAAGGAATCGGGCGCAGGCAGCGGGGTGAGTGCGGTCACCTTGGCGTCGACATCGATAGTGGGATCGGCAACCGCGGCGGCGATGATCTCGGCCTGGGCCACGGCCCGCGCTCGGGCTTCCGAGTAGGGCATCGTCGAGAACATCACCATGTTGTAGCGGGCGGCCAAGTGACAAGGATGACGATCCTGCAGTTCCAATGCCAGCGCTCGTTTCGCCACATAATCGGGATCGATCACACTTGATCGCATCTCGATGTAGTTGTCGAGGGCCATGTCGGCAATGGCGTCGGCATCGGGCTTACGCTCGGCCTCGTAGCCGGCGAACGCCTCCGCCAGATCGCCCGTCGACCGCATATGCCGATCGAGAATACGCACCGACTCCATAGCTGCGTTCATTCCCTGCCCGTGGAACGGCACGATGGCGTGGGCGGCGTCACCAACGAGCACCGCCCGGTCGCCGTAGCTCCAGCCGCTGGCCCGAAGGGTCCCGAGCACCCCGGTGGGGTTGGTCATGAACTGATCGGCCAGATCGGGAACCATCGGCACAAAGTCGGGAAACTCGGCGGCGAAGAACGCATCAACCGCCGGCCGATCGACGAGAGCGGCAAAGGTCTCCTTGGGCGCAAACAGCGTCACCGTGAAATCACCCTCGGGGTTGGCCAGGGCGATCAACATGAAGTCGCCTCGGGGCCAGATGTGCAAGGCGTTGGGATCGAGCAGGTGCCCACCACCAGCAGCCGGGGGAAGCTCAAGCTCTTTGTAGTCGTGGTCGAGCCAATCGGTCTTGAACGAGCACGCACCTCGCTGAGCCATGGCCTTTCGCACCCGGGAGCCGGCGCCGTCGGCTCCAAACACGGTGCCGAACGACTCACTGGCTCCATCGTCGAACCGGATAGATGACTGTTCGAAGTCAATCAACTCCACCCGGCGTTCGAACTCGAACGTCACGCCGGCTTCCTCCGCGGCATCAAGCAGAATGCCGTTGAGGTCGCTGCGAGAGACCGAGTGGATGACCTCGTGAGGCTCGGTGCCGTACGGCTGCAGATCGGGCGTGGGGTCACCAACGGCGTGGATCATTCGGCCCCGCATCGGGATGGTGATGGCGTCTACTCGCTCGATCACACCCACGTCGATCAGGGGCACGATGCCTCGGGTGGCCAGCGCCAGGTTGATTGACTTCCCGGCGTCGATGTCGGTGCGCCGCAAATCGGGACGGCTCTCGTAGACCTTGACCTCGTGACCCTGACGGGCCAGATAGATCGACAGCAGCGATCCGGCTGGGCCGGCACCGATTACAACAAGCGGTCCCGCCATCAGACCAGCCGATCCAAGATGTCGACAAAGCGAGCGATATCGGAAAATGAGTTGTAAAGCGGGACCGGAGCCACCCGGATCACGTCGGGCTCCCGCCAGTCGCAGAACACCCGAGCTTCTTCCAGTTGCTCGAACACTTCGCGCCCGTTTCCACCGAGAACCTTGAGGGCAAACTGACAGCCTCGCTCATCCATAGCCCGTGGCGTGATGTGTTCGACTCGACCAGAAAGGCGCTCGTCGAGGAGCCCGTCCAGGAACGCTATCTGTTTCACCGCTTTGGCTCGCAGCGGACCCATGCCACCAGCCTTGGCAAACACATCGAGCGACGCCTTCAGCGTGACCAGCGGGAAGATCGACGGGTTCGAAACCTGCCAGGACTCGATCGTGGGAATGGCATCGAACTCGGTGTCCATCTGGAAGCGGGTGGCCTTGTTGGTTCCCCACCAACCGGTGAACTTCGGCAGCTCGGGATCGGCCACATGACGTTGATGCACAAAGGCTCCGGCCACTCCCCCGGGCCCGCTGTTTAAGTACTTGTAGCTACACCAGGCTGCGAAGTCGACGTTCCAGTCGTGCAGAGCCAACTCAACGTTGCCGACGGCGTGAGCCAGATCGAATCCGACAACCGCTCCGACGGCATGCCCGGCCTCGACAATGTCGGCCATGGGGAAGACCTGGCCGGTGTAGTACTGCACGCCGGGGAGCATCACAAGAGCAAGAGTGTCGCCGTGCTCGGCGATGGCGGCCATGATGTCGTCGGCTCGTAGTGTCTCCTCTCCGTCTCGGGGATTCAGAACCACCAACGACTCGGCCGGATCGTGTCCCCTCTGGCGGATCTGCGACTCGACGGCGAAGTGGTCGGACGGAAAGGCGTGGCCCTCGATGAGGATCTTGTGCCGTTGCGGGGTCGGTCGGTAGAACGACACCATCAACATGTGCAGGTTGACCGTGAGCCCGTTCATGGCCACAACTTCGTCGTGACCGGCGCCGACAAGGTCAGCCAACGGGGCGGTGAGGATCTCGTGATAATCCTTCCATCCCGGATCACCGATGAAGTGGCCCTCGACGCCAAGGGTTGCCCAGCGGTCGAGTTCATGGGCCAACGCGGAGCGGGCCCCTTTTGGCATTACACCAAGTGAATTGCCGACGAAGTAGATGCCCTCGGGGATCTCGAATTCGTCTCGCAGATGAGCCAACGGATCGGCGGCGTCGAGTTCGGCTGCCGTGAGAGACACGTCCGATGCGGTCACAACCGGCCGCCCTTCCCTGGGTGAAGCGTGCCACAGTGCGGGCAGGTGCGGGCCTCGGTGTCTTCATGGAATGCTGCGAACAGCGGCGGTAGGTCTTTGTCGATCGCCTGCACCTGCACCTCAACCCTATGCACCAGATTGGAGCAGTTGGGGCAGGCCCACTCGAAGCCATCAAGCTCCCCCGGGAGCCGTTGATACTCCACCACGAGACCGATCGACTCCGGATCGGGACGTTGGGGCGAGTGACGCAGACGGGGCGGTAGAAGGTAGACCTCACCTTCCCTGATCGGCATGTCGTAGGGCTCGGAACCGTGTTCGGGCCAGATCACCAGGTTCATGTCACCTTTGACCTGGTAGAAGAACTCCTCGCGGGGGTCGTCGTGGAAGTCGTTCCGCTCGTTGCCGCCGCCGACGATCATCACAATCATGTCGGCCTCCCGCCAGATCTGCTTGTTAGCCACCGGAGGGCGCAACTCATCTCGATGTTCATCGATCCAAGCTTGCAGGCTGAACGGCCGTCGCTCGTGCGGGCTGGGGTCATAGTCGGTCACTGGACTACTCCTTGATTCTCAAGATCCATTCGATCGGCCGGGCCGGTACCCACCGCGACTTCGGTCAGTTTCTTCAGGCTGTTGACGAGATCGGAAAGATCACCAACTTGGCTGAGGGCATTCTGCTGCAGAGTCGATGCCTCCCTGACCAATGTTGCCGCCAACGAAGCACCGGCGGGCGTGATCGACACCAGCCGCTGGCGCTTGTCATCGGTGCCGGCGACCCGTACCACCAGGCCCCGTTCCTCCAGGCGGCGTAGCGCGTTGGTCACCGTGGGTTGAGGGCTCAGAGCCACAACCGCGAGGTCGGCGACGCGAAGCTCACCTTTCTCGTGAAGGGCGGCCAAGACCCGCCATTCGGATCGGGCTACTCCGTGAACGTTGAGACGGCCATAGAAGGGCGCCGACAACGCCTGGTCGGCCTGACGTAGCAGGTATGGGAGATAGCCGGCCAGGAAGCCTTCGTCCGATATCACGTGACGAACATACATTCACATGAATACAAAAGTCAATTCATATGAATACAATTCTCAACAACCATCCCGACAAAACAGCCGGATGGCCGACCCCCAACGGGGCCGACCATCCGATCAAGTTGAGATTGCGTCAGACAAGCTGACGATTTTGTTTAACCAGCTGTTGGCTAGCTGAGCACAGCGCCGAAGGTGGACACGTCCATCAGCGGCTCAAGGATGCCGTCGCCGGAGTCGTCGGTCCAGTTGTAGTTGCCGGTGTTGATCATGTGGTCATACATCGCCTCGACGTCGCCGGCATTGCCCGGGTTGTTGACGCTGGCCAGCAGAGCCAGGCCACCAGCGGCGTGCGGTGAAGCCATCGAGGTGCCGGAGATGGAAGCGTACGAGCCCTTCTCAAGCGGATAGGTCGACAGGATGCAAACTCCAGGGGCGGCGATGTCGACAGCGCTGCCGAAGTTGGAGAAATCGGCCAGGGTGTCGTCCTGATCGGAGCGACAAGTCGAAGCAGCGCCACCACCAGCGACACCGTTGAAGTCGGCCAGAGCGCTCACGGTCAATACATTGTCGAACGCTGCCGGGCTGTAGCTCGAGGCGAGGCTGGAGTCGTTGCCCGCGGCCACGGCGAAGGCCACACCGTTGTTCACGGCTCCCTGAATCGCATCGTACTCAGCTTGGCTGTATCCCCGGCCACCAAGACTCATGTTGGCCACCTCGATGGTGTTGGAACGAGCGGCAACCCAGTCGATACCGGCGATGATCCAGGAGGTGCGACCCGAGCCTCGTCGGCTCAGAACCTTCACGGCGTGGATGCGAGCGCCAGGCGCCACGCCCACCACACCGATGGTGTTGTCAAGCGCACCAATGGTCCCGGCCACGTGGGTGCCGTGATAGTGATCGTCATCGCCGTTACCCCTGCAACCTCGCTGGCTGGCGCAGTTGGTGCCGTCGACGACATTGAGGTCCGGATGTTCCCAGTCGACGCCGGTGTCAATCACGGCAACATCGACGTCGACCCGCTCGTCAACGCCATCAATCGCGATGTTCGGGTTCGACGAGGCGAAGCTGCGATCAATTCCGGTCGGCGTGTCTTGAGCAGCTATCTGCACATCGGCATCGAGTTCGACGTAGGCCACGTTGGGCAGATTGGCAATACGCTCGGCGGCCTGAGCCGGGACCGAGATGGAGAAGCCCTGGAGGGCGTGGCTATAGACGTGGCCGACTTGACCGCCCGTGGCCCTGGCGGCCCTGGCAGCTGAAGCGGCGGAATTCGATCCGGCGTCGAGCACGACGATCAGATCTACTCTCGCGACCGGCGCAGCCGAGGCCGGGACAACGGCCGTAAGCAGCATCGCGAGCGCGGCGAATACAACAAGGGTGGCTTTTCGTTTCATGGAGTTGTGCTCCTGGAGGGGTGAAGGGGGTGGTTACGGCGGCGGCAGACAGATCGAGCTACCCAGGGACGAGACATTTAGCCCGTAGGCACTAGGTGATCCGCTTTTACCAAGCCAAATGAGTTGGCTTACCTAACGACGTTAGATGACGAATAACAGACTGTCCAGCAAAAGTTACCTTCGGGTAGATTATGATTCTTATGGATCAGGATTCGTAGAACAACCTGGCAGAACTCGCCGGATTCACAGCAGCCTGGTTCCCGAAAACTCCTGCGACACCGCCCCTGACCAGGCACAATGTCCTGCTCGAACCGGCGTCAATTTTTTCGCCATCTCCGGAAGCGATGGAGCGGCAGGGGTGCCGGCCGCCGAACGCCGCATCGGACGCCATGTTCGCCAACTCGGCAATTAGCTGAAATCCGAACCGATACTTAGACATTTGAATCAAATTTCGCAGGTAGCCTCGCTGGCTATTTGGTTCGCCACCTACCAGTGGCATCGTCGACGGCCCGAACCCGACGCTGCCAGGGCATGACAGAAATCGCTATACGACTGCAGGTGATATGAGTTGACGTCATGATGTCGGCTGCGCCACACTGCCGAGATGAGCGATTCTCCCGAGCCCCATGAGGCCGACTCCGACCATCGGGTGGCGACAACGACCGACGGGACCAAGGACGTTCGATTCCACGGGGTGATCGTGGCGCTCGCAATGCCGATGACCGATGCGGGAGAATCGATCGATGAGCCGGCTCTGCTGGATCACATCGATTGGCTCATCGATGCAGGCGTTCACGGCATCCTTGTGCTGTCGGGCACCGGCGAATACGCCTATCTCCGTCCGGAGGAGCGGAAGAGGGTGGTGGAGCTGACACTCCCCCACATCCGAGAACAAGCGGGCGACCACTTCCCGGTGATGGTGCAGACGTCGGAGATGTCGCTGACCGACACGATTGAAACGTCGAAGTTTGCGGTCGACCATGGAGCCAACGCCTTGATGGTGCTGCCGCCGTGGCTTGAATCTCCCTTTGAACGCGGGGTGCTGTATCACTACGAACGAGTTGCTCAGTCGGTCTCGGCCGACATCGTTCTCTACAACACCCCGGCCGCCAGCGGGGTGGAGATCACCCCGGCGATGTACCGCCAACTCGTCGCCATCGACAACGTGGCCTATATGAAGGACTCCCAAGGCGACCTCAGCCGGATCCAGAAACTGGTGGCCATAAGTCGAGGCACCAACGCCAAGGTGTTGTGTGGCGTCGACCCGCTGGCACCTTATGCGTTGATGGCGGGCGCGGCAGGCATGATCTGGGGTTGCGCCAACATCATGCCCCACGAGTGTGTGGCCCTGGTGGAACACATCGCCGCCGGACGGCTCACCGAAGCGCTTGAGCTCTGGGGCAAGATGTGGCCGATCAACGCCTACATGTGGGAGAACGAACACGATGTTGGCTTCCTCCCCGGAGTGAAGGCGGCAACCGAAATGGTTGGACGAAAGATGGGACCGGTGCGACGACCACAGATGCCGGTGACCGGCGCCGCTCGGGTCGCTATTGGGGCCGGGTTGTCAACACTCCCGTTCAACGGTGTGGATCGTACAAGGTTGAGGTGGCGGGAATGGGATGATGAGGCCGACTGGCTGACCAGAGGAGTAGAACGATGACCACCAACCCCGCCGAACTGGCGGCCCGGCTCCGTCTACCGACCCAAGCCATGATCGGCGGACGTCCCACCGACACCGCCAACGGCACGTTTGCCACGATCAACCCGGCGAACGGAACCGAGCTGGCACAAATCGCGGCGGGTGGAGCCGCCGACATCGACCGTGCCGTTGCCGCCGCTCACCGGGCCTTCGAAGGACCATGGTCGAAGCTGACACCAGCCGACCGCAAGCTACTGATCCAACGTTTCGCCACCTTGATAGAAGCCAATGGCACCGAGTTGGCCACGCTGGAGTCGTTGGAAGGTGGCAAGCCGATCACCGACACAACCGAGATCGACGTGCCGGATACGGTGGCCACGCTGCGTTGGCATGCCGAAGCCGCCGACAAGGTTAACGACCAGCTCACCCCATCGGGCGGTGGGGTGGTTTCGATGGTGGTAAGGGAGCCGATCGGTGTGGTCGGAGCGGTGTTGCCGTGGAACTTTCCACTGATGATGGCGGCGTGGAAGCTCGGCCCGATTCTGGCCACCGGCAACACGTGCGTGTTGAAACCGGCGGAGCAGACGTCGATGACCACGCTGCGGTTGGCCGAGCTGGCCACCGAAGCCGGAATCCCCGACGGGGTGATCAACGTAGTTCCGGGCGACGGGCCTTCAGCAGGCGAACCGCTCGGTCGCCACCCCGGCGTCGATGTCATCGCATTCACCGGCTCGACCGATACGGGGCGCCGCTTTCTCAACTATGCCGCCGAATCAAATCTCAAACGGGTGCTCTTGGAATGCGGGGGCAAGAATCCGTTTGTGGTATTCGCTGACGCCGACAACCTCGACTCGGTGGCCGACCATTTGGTCAGCTCGATCTACTGGAACGGCGGCCAGAACTGCTCGTCGAATTCCCGCTTGATCGTGCATCGCTCCGTCAAAGATGAAGTACTCGCCTTGGCCGTGGAGAAGAGTAAGGAGTGGGTGGTAGGCGACCCGCTCGACCCGGCGACCAGGATCGGGGCGATGATCGAGGCCGACCATCTCGACAAGGTGATGGGCAACATCGCCGGCGGTCGCGATGAGGGGGCCAACTGTGTGCTCGGTGGCGACCGAGTAAGGATCGACAGTGGTGGCTACTTTGTGGAACCCACGATCTTCGATGCCGTGCAACCGGGCACCAGGCTGGCCACCGAGGAAATCTTCGGCCCCGTGCTCGCCGTGATGGAGTTCGACCAACCGGAGGATGCGGTGGCCATGGCCAACGACACCGCCTACGGGCTTGCGGCCTCGGTGTTCACCTCCGATCTTCGCACCGCCCACTTGGCCTCGAGAGCCATCCGGGCTGGCACGGTTACGGTCAACACCTACGGCGAGGGCGATGCCGCCACTCCGTTCGGCGGGTTCGGCCTCTCCGGCTTTGGAGGGCGAGATAAGAGCCTGCACGCCCACGACCAATACACTGAACTCAAGACCATCTGGATCGACCTCTCCTAGATCCGCCGAGGACGTTGGGCAGATCCCCCCAAACCGCCGACGGCTTCTCCAACTAGGCCGAACGGACTACTACGCTGGGGCCGCAACCACGAGTCACAGCTGCCGCCGATCGCAACCGTGACACTATTTGGCGATATCAGACTTGGCGGTCACACTCGGAGATGAAAATGGGAATTCGGGCGACCTTTTGGGCGTTCGCAGTACTGGCAACTTTCGTTTCGATTACGGTCGCTGCCCCGCCACTGTCGGCACAGATCGAGAACGACCAGAATCCAATTCAAGTTGAGAACGCCAAGCCGGGCACCTCCAACTGGCGCTTGCGGAATCCGGCCGACGACCTCAACAAACAGATCAAAGGCTTCGCCAACCTGTCGAGTGTCAACCTCGGCGACGACATATCCTTCCACGTCACCGTCGACACCCCGCAGACTTTTAGCATCGAGCTGTTCCGACTCGGCCACTACGGTGGCGCCGGGGCCAGGCTCATCACAACGATCGGTCCGCTCGACGGAGTGACCCAGGAATTTCCGCCGATCGATCCAGAAACCGGCTACGTGGAGTACAACTGGCCGGCCGCTCACCAGATGACAATCCCTGGTGATTGGACCAGCGGCATCTACCTCGCGCGATTGACCAACGAACAAGGCTTCGACAACTACTTCGCCTTTGTGGTTCGTGACGACAGCCAACAGGCCGACTTCCTGTTCCAACGGTCGAACCTCACCGACCACGCCTACAACAACTTCCCCAACGTCGATCCGTCGACCCCTGGCTTCGACGCCAATAACCCGGCCCACGTTGGAAAGAGCGTGTATGAGTTCAACAGCGGCGGGGGTAACACGGTGGCAAACACTCCACGCGGAGTTCGGGTGTCGCTGAATCGGCCTATGAGCGGCAATGGCATCGGGCTCATGCTCACCTGGGAATACGACCTTCTGCGCTGGCTGGAGATGGAGGGCTACAACGTCACCTACAGCGCCAATGAGGACACGGATCGAAATCCTGCCCGGCTGCTCGATATGAAGGGTTTCATCTCCCCGGCCCATGACGAGTACTGGACCGGAGCGATGTACACCGCGGCCGAGCAAGCCCGTGAAGCCGGTGTTGGCCTCGCCTTCATGGGAGCCAACTCGGTGTACTGGCAGATCCGCCTTGAGCCCGACGGTGACGGCAACGATCGACGAACCATGGTGGCCTACAAGTGGTCAACGGTCGATCCGGAGCCCGACCCGGCGAAGAAGACGATCAAGTTCCGCGACGTTGGAAGGGCCGAACAGGCTCTCGTTGGCATCCAGTACGGCGATCACGGCCCCAACGAACGGTCCGACCTGGTGCCACAAAATCTCGATCATTGGATTTATGACGGCACCAACCTCACCGAGGGCGACGTAATCCCTGCGATTGTCGGGAGCGAAATCGATCGATTGGACACCGACTATCCACTCCCCGTCAGCGACAATCAGACGCTCTTGGCCGCGTCTCCCTACGCCGGGAGTCGAGGACCGACCACACAACACACATCGATCTATCAGGCGCCGAGCGGAGCGTGGGTGTTCGCCTCGGGCACGTTGTCGTGGGGATGGGGTCTGGCTCGAGCAGGTCACACCAGCCCCGAGCTGCAGCAGATGACACGAAATGTGCTCACCCGCTTCCTCGATGATTCAGGCAACGGTGGTGGCGGCGGAGCCGGTGATCCTCACGCTTTCACGGTGCGGTTGCGCGGCACCACAGGCGAGGAACGAGTGCGCTTCTACACCGAGACCGGCGCAACGATTACCGAGTTCCCAGTTGACGGCACCGAATGGCAGACGGTCACGGAGGAGGCGCCACTCGGGGCCGAACAGGTCTACGTCGGATTCATCAACGACTCGTTCACGGCGACAGGTGACCGGAACCTCGTGGTCGACTACCTCCGATGGGAATCACCTGATGAGGTCATTCAGGCCGAAGCGGTTGAATCCAAGGGTGTTTGGAACGGCACCGACTGCGGCCAAGGATTCAGAGGCCAAGAGCTTCTGGCCTGCAACGGCTGGTTCCGCTTCGCCGTGCCGGAAGGCGACGGCGGAGGTGGTGGCGGCGGTGGAGGCGGAGGAGGCTCCGAAACCATCGAACTAGCCGTCACCGCTCGAGGATGGACCGGCGAGGAGCTGATCAGCCTTGAGATCGATGGCCAGGTGGTGACCGAATGGCGGCTGTCCACCGCATCGGAGACCTACCGCCACGAGCACACCGGCGACACTCCCCAGGTAGTACGGGTGTTGTTCACCAACGATGCCTTTACCGCTGAGGGTGACCGCAATGTGGCCGTTGACCGTGTCGACGTCGGCGCCCAGACCTTCGATCCGATCGACGTGCGCTCAAAGGGTGTTTGGAATGGCACGGACTGCGGCATCGGCTTCCGCAACTCCCGGGCGTTGGCCTGCAACGGTTGGTTCGAATTCATCGTCGACGACAACCCGGATCCACCTGCCGGAGCAAATCTGAAGGTTCGGGTGCGGGGGGCCACCGGAAGCGAACAGATGATGATCGAGGCCGACGGCCGCAATCAAGGTCCGTTTGCCATCGGAACCGCCTGGGAAATCGTCGACGTGGATCTCAACGTCGAGCAACCGGCCAGGATTCGCGCCCATTTCATCAACGATGGCCTGACCGGTTCGGGAGCCGATCGCAACCTGGTAATCGACTGGCTTGAGCTCGACGGTGTCCGCTCCTCCGCCGCGACCCTCACCGCCCGAGGTGTCTGGGACGGCAGCAGATGCGACATCGAAGCCGTGCACGGCACCGGATTTCTGGCCTGCAACGGCTGGGTCGAGCTTCAGCCCTGAGCCGCAAAACGGTCGGGCACTGCTGGGCGCTGTTGGGCAAGTATTCCCGGACCTACCTAGTTCGAGCGACCGAGGAGATAGGCGACGCTACTCAACTGCACTAAACCGCAGGCGTTTCCGGTTCGATACCGTTCATATGCCGTCGACTGCAACAACCTCACTGGTGCCGGCCCGACGCCTCGGCCAGCTCCTGATGGAGCATCGGACCACCTCGAAGACGAGCCAAACCAAGGTGGCCAATCGCTCAACGTTCCTGGCCACACCAAAACGGGTGGCTCAGCTTGAGTCGGGCCTACTCGCTCTGACCGACGTTGAAGTCGAAGAGGTAGTTGATGCCTACGGCGTATCGCTCTCAACACTTGTGCCGCAGCGGACGCAGCTTGCGCTCGACCTTGAAACTCTGAGCTTGTCGTTCGGACGGCGGAAGGTGACCTTCGCCCGCTCGGAAGACGCAACCCTCGACGAACTTCTGTCGCACTACCTCTCCACCGTGAGAGCCCTGCGATCGCTCCCTGACAAGGCTGAGATCTCGCTGCGTGATGCCGATCTACGAACCTTGAGCACCGGCTTGGTTCTGCCTATCGAGGACGTCCGGGTCCGTCTTCACATGCTGATGGATGACCGGCCCGACGAGTTGCGGGAACGAGCCGAGCTCATCCTGGGTCGCCCGCTGATTCCGGCGCTTGGCATCATGGTCGGCGGTACCGGCATCGGCTCGTTGATCCTTGCTCCCCCGGCGCCGGGCAACACCGACCGACGCGCTCCCCGTCGCCGGCCGTCGGATCAAGTCGAGGTTGAGGACGCCGACGGTGGGCGGGCCGACGATGATCCCAGCGACATCGAAGACGTGAAACAGGCGGCGCTTAAGCTGATCTCATACGATTACAACCGCTTCCTACCACAATGGGACATCGAGTTCTGGCCTGCACAGTCGGAACGTCGAGGCAAGACCATCAAAGAGGAACGGTTGATCGAGGTCTACGTGCACGAAGATCAGCGTCCGGAAGATCTTGCTCATGCGGTGGCCTACGAACTCGGACGAGCCGTGGACGCCGCCTACAACGATGGACGACAACGGCTGCAGTGGCTTGAGATGCGAGGCATCGGCGGTCAGTGCCCATGGCTAAACGGTGACGGCGCAGACGACCCGACGGTGGGAGCCGGAGACTTCGCCGACAGCTTCGCCCACTGGCAATCGGGTGGCCGCAAGTCGACCTCACAATTGGCTGGTCCTCCCACCGGCGAACAGCTCAACCTGCTGTCCGAGCTGGCTTTCGGACAAGCGACCTAGACTTGTCGCTTCGTCAGCCCACGCTCCGCAGTGAGTTGTGGCCAAGGCCCCTAACCCCCTGATCAGTCAACGACCGGACGAGCTTGTCGGTGTCGACGGTTTGCACTGAGCCGCCCCCAACCGGTTCAGCGAGGAGCATCAACCCAGCGGCAGTGCCCAGCGCCCGGAACGGTAGACGGTAGTAGTCGCCTTGCCCGACAGCGGCGTCGTGGGTCATCTCACCGTCACCTCGCATCACGTCGTCAACGGGATTGTCGCAGCAGACGATGCCGTCTTCGAACTTCCTCCCGGCCAGTAGGTCGGCCCCGGTCACCTTGTAGACAGCCTTCAGCCGCCGAGTCTCCCGCACCCCCACGGTCGGTGAGAGCAGCGACATGTAAGCACTGGCGAAACCGGGAACGTGGGTACGGAGGAAGTCGGCCAGCTGACGGCATCGGCGACGGCCCTCCTGGGTGGCGCGGGTCACCGCAGCGGGGTTGGTCCCGTCGACCCCACGGATGTGAACCGAGTTACAGAAAACGGTGCCAGGGTGGAATCCCTTCATCAAATAGAGCATCGCCAAGTCGGGATGCAGGCGACCCTCGGCCACTCCCTTTTCAGCGAAACGAGTGAAGTAGGGATCTGGCTCGGCAAACGCTTGGCCCCAATCCACGTTGTTCATGTGGAACGACACGGTGACGCCCATCATGTTGCCGTCACCGTCGCCCACTGTGTAAGGCACGCCGGCCTTCGCCGAGATGTCGCCGTCGCCGGAGCAATCGATCACAACGCTCGGCCTGATTTCGAACGCTCCCCGACGATCGTGGCAGAAGACGGAGGTGATGCGGCGCCAACCGGCCGCCCCTTCGCCATGAACCGGCGCCAGCTCAGGAGCAACGGCGAGCGTGTTCAACCGCACCTCTACCCCGGCCTCCTCCAGCATCTCGAACATCGTGAGGGGCGCCATCTCGTAGTCGTACAGGATCTCGGGGCCGAAGTTCTCCAGCGTGCACGGACGTTTCTCGACCGCCGGAGGATCCATCGCCTGAAGACGATTGGTCAGCTCTTCAATAAGGCCACCGATGATTTGGTCAACCGGATAGGCGCCACCCCACGGCATCCCCGGACAGAAGGCCATCACCCCACCGACCTTGCTGGTGGCCTCAACCATGGCGACGCTCAAACCAGCTCGACCTGCGGCCACCGCGGCGCCAAATCCTGCGGTCCCGCCGCCGACCACCAACACATCAACTTGAGTCATAACGTCGCTGCTGTCACTCAAAGTCGTTGCCCGGGGGGAAGATACGGAAGTCGCATCTGTTGAACAGTGAACCGTTCTCGGCGGTTGTGGTCTCATCCAGAAGTTCCGACATCTCCTCATAGTCGTCGGCGCCCAGTTCGGCCCCGATGCAGTCGGCACGTTCACGATTGAACTCGTCGGGCGGCTCGA
The DNA here is from genome assembly GCA_965216355.1 of Acidimicrobiales bacterium. Taxonomy (GTDB): domain Bacteria; phylum Actinomycetota; class Acidimicrobiia; order Acidimicrobiales; family SZUA-35; genus JAHELU01. The sequence goes on along the minus strand of CBDCFR010000013.1, from coordinate 1,874,905 downwards.
TTTCAACCGACTTGGGGAGCGCACTGATCTCGATTATCGACCGTCCCTCGGCGAACCGACCGGGGAAGATCTCGAACTCCCCCTCGGCGTAGATGAGCTCGATTAGCCCGGTGTCGGGATTGACCGACACCCGAGTCTCGACGCGGTCGCTGCAGAACCCACGAATAACCTCGGGAGCGTCGGACCGGTCATCGAGGCCACACGTCAGCCTGAACGTGACCAAACCGTCGGGAGAGTCGACTTGCTCAGATGGCAGATCGGTGAGCGCTCCGGCCAACGCGGCCAGGTCGACCGTCGGCTTAACCAGTGAAGCCGGCCATGGTTTGAGGAACCAGACCGTGCCTTCCCGCTCGTAGAGCCGACCATCGACTCGGCGGGTCTCGTTCACATCCTCACCGAATCGAGCGGTGCTGATGTAGTTCAGACCCACATGGCGGATCTCAGCCGTCGCGACTACGGGTGGAGTGTCCTGACTGTACGTGACGAGATAACCATCGAGCGCCGCCGTTGACTCAGCGGCCGACTGCAGCTCGTTCGCACCAACCTCCTTCGTTTCGGGGACAGAAGTGGTGGAGGTAGTAGTTGTAGTAGTAGTTGTAGTAGTGGTAGTGGTAGCCGTGGATTCGACACGAGGCGACGTCGTTGAAGTGGCGCTTGAGTTGGACGAGACGGCACACCCCGTAAGCGAAAGAGCGGCAGCGACACCGATGGCGACAAACCGGTAGCGGCTACGCCGTTGACGCTTGGAGGATTTGGTGCCGACGTGGGACATGCCGGGATTGTAGTTCGCCCGGACCAGGAGGCAGATCAGCCCATTGTGGGGAGACTACCTCCAGGACAACCTGGGATTTGACTTATGGAGGCGAGGGCGATGATTGTTCGGCGTGGCGGAGCCGTGTACCGTGCGGTAGCGGTAGCAGTGGCGATCACTTTTACGCTGGTAGTAGCGATAGCGCAACCGGCGTCGGCTGAAGGGCCATCGGGAGAAGATCCTTCCGGCGAACAAGGGCCTATTGGGGCGACCATCGATTGTGAGACCGGTCTGATCACGATCGAATCGAGAGCAGGTGACCGCGCAAAGCCGGCTCCGATCTCCGCTCTGACCGTGGTGTTCGACGGTGGACAAGAACGGATCGGTCTCCGCGGCGGCGACCGGTGTTGTCGACACCTCCGACTATCCGGGACTCACCACCATCTACGTGAAGGCCGGGAACCTCGGCGACTCGCGACTGGGCCAAGAGATCGACGTTGTTTTGTTGATCGCCACAACCTGTGAATCCGGATCGGGCTGCCTGATCGACGGCGTCCCGGTACGCACGTCGGCCACTCGACGTGAATGCAACGCGCTCCTGGCGATCTTCAATACAACCAGCGGCGGCTCCTGGACCAACAACACAGGCTGGGCCACACCGACCGATCCTTGCACCTGGTTCGGTATCAGCTGCGACATCGACGGTGTGAGCGAGTTGAACCTCAAAGCCAACGGGCTCTCGGGGCCCGTGCCACCAGAGTTCGGCGAGTTGACCAACCTGCGGGTCCTCATTGTCGACCAGAACCTGCTCACCGGACCACTTCCCTCCGAGCTGGGGAACCTCACCAATCTCGAAGTGATCGACTTCTACCTCAATCCGATTTCGGGTCAGATCCCGCCCGAATTGGGCAATTTGGTCAACGTCACGCGATTTGTGTTTGCCTTTACCGGCGGCGGCCTCACGGGTACGATCCCTCCGGAACTGGGCAACCTCACCAATGTCACGTTCTTCTCATTCGACGGCAACAACCTGACGGGTCCAATTCCTCCGGAGCTGGGTGGCCTCACCAACGTCAGCTACCTGGGGTTGGGGCGTAACAGCCTCTCGGGTGAGATCCCGCCCGAGCTTGGCGAACTGTCGAACCTCACCCGGCTGGTACTCAGTAGCAATGAGCTGACAGGAAACATTCCGCCGGAGCTGGGGAACCTCTCGAATCTCACCGCGCTGCGGCTCGCCGAGAACCAGTTGACTGGTGGCGTCCCGGCCGAGATCGGGAATCTCTCGCAGCTGCGGTGGCTCAATCTGAGTGACAATCAGTTGTCGGGCGATCTCTCGGCCGCGATGATGGGCATCATGACCAACCGACCCGCGAATGGTCCCGACGGGAACGTCGGGCTCGTTCCCAACGGTTGTTTCACTGCTGAAGATCCCGCCGTAGCCGATTGGCTTGATGTCGTTGAGCCGGGCTGGGACGGCGCCTGCGCCTAACGAGGTTCGAGCACGACAACAGCGGTTTCGTTGGGGCGCATCGCCGCGTAGTCATCGAGGCCACGGTCGATTTCGGCCCAACGAGCCCACAGCCGTTCTCGTTCTTCGCCCTCAGCCGCCCGGCCGGTGACCAAACGTTCCTCACCCGGCAGGGCTGCGACGACATCGGGTTGGGCCTGAAGGCTGAGCCACCATGCCGGCTCCGGTGCACCCCATCCATTCATCGCCATGGTCACCAGGTTGGGTCCGTCTTCGTAGTAGCCCAACATCACGGGCCGCTCTAGCCCGCTTCGGCGACCGATGGTGGTTACCCGCATCAGGCCGTATGTCTTATCGTTGGGGTGACGAAGTCCGAACCGTCCACCGGAGAGCTGGTAGAGCTTCCGGTGGATCTGCCACGCGGCCCGGATAACCCATCGTGGCGGCAGAAACGGCTTCTTCTCAGCCATCTGGATCCTCCTTGAGACGATCGGACAGTCGATTGGCTGTCGATCAAGCTGCTGTCTCCATAATGATCCCGAAGACCGCTGCTGCCAATCGGACATCAGGCTGATTCGGTCGACGGCGATCGGTCGGAAGTACTAGTGACTGATACGTTGCCTGAGGCGCGAACAACCCGCCACCGCAGTGAATGATGGCGGGTTGATCGCCCGGCACTTGGACGGTTGCGGCGGTTGGCTTGTTGTAGGTCGTCCGCCGGAGAAAGGTCAGCAGCCGGAGGCCGAGATAATTCCATTTCCTCCCGGCACCCCGCTGTGCACGTGGTTATGGAAGTTGTCGAACTGGCGACTCGTGCCGTTGTCGCAGGCATCGGGGCCCACCTCAACCAGCTCGCCACTGGGCAACACGACATAGTGGCGGTGGGGTGGAACCTCACCAGGCGGCGGTCCGGCGGCAACCGCTGTCGCCCCCATTCCGAGGCCGATAACTACGACGGCAGTCGCTACAACACGCTTTCTCACAGTGAGTCCCCTCAATAGACACGCAAGTTGGCCGAAGCCCGTGTTCAGCGTACTGAGCCCAATCCCAAAAAGTAAAGGATTTTATTAACAAGATCGACGGGTTGCGGCGGTGGTGATCTACTGCACTGGGCTTCGTTCGACAATGCCGGTGAGGCACCCAACGTTTCCGGCTGCTTTGGCCAGCTCATCAGTGGGTGTGGTCACGCATTCGACCCCGTGTTTCTCGTAGTGCCGGCGTGCTTCGTCGAGACCGTCGACCATAAGGATGCGACGGTTGCTCAACGTCACGAAGTTGAGGGCTCGATTCGGCTGGTGCTTGTCGGCGTCGGGAACGAAAATCACCTCGTAGCCGCGACGGTTCAGCGCGTCGACGGCGGCGAACGGAGTGCGGTGGTGCCAACAGACGGCCAAATCGCGAGCCGGAATACGTAGCATGCCCATCAAATGCATGGTTCCGATCGGCATGTCGACTACAAGTAGCTCACAGCCGATTTCGGCCAGCGTGGTGGAGATCTGGTCAACGGCCTCGCTGTTGGTGCGGTGACCTCGGCCGATTATGGCCGTTCTTGGATCGAGCCACATGAGGTCGGCACCCTCAAAGACGGCGTTGCCCGTGAGGGTCCGAAGTATCGGAACACCGATATCGGCGAGGCGGCGAGCCACCGCCACCTCCTCCCCCGCTCTGGCCACCGACGCAGGTCGAGCAAGGATTGCACCCTGAGGAGTCATCACAAACAGGTCGGCGCAGAACATCTGGTTGGGGGTTGCCGGTCCGGGCGGATCGACGGCCACGACGTCCACCCCAAGGGAGCGGTACAGCTCCGCCATCGCTGCGTGTTCATCGGCTGCCTTCGCCACATCGACCGGCGCCAGCAGCAGTGCCTGATCGACCTGATCGGCGGGAACGTTGAGCTCAGCCCCCGGCTGGTGGAGCATGACCGTGCGCAGGTCGCCCCACTCCGAGTCGATCCCGCAGCTTCGCCACATCGAGCCGATCTCAGCTCGATGCGTTTTGACACGCCCCTGCCAGCCTTCACCACCGTAGGCCCCGGCGTTTGCGCTGAGATCTGTCTTCGTTTTGTCCACCATCGCGATCGCGATGGTAGCGGGACCACCATCACGAAACTTGTATCAACGAGCCGGACGAAGATGTCTGACCTACATCACCCCACCCACAACTACGAAATGAGGGACATGCGATGCCTTTTGTCTGGAACAAGGAAGTGACCGAATACAAGGTCGACGTGTTTGAATCGAACACGCTGAGTCATGATCGCTCGATCAGGCTCGACCTGGACGGTGGTGACACCGTGAGAATCAGCTTTCCGTCGGTGGCTCCAGCCGACTTCGTGACGATCGGCGGTTCCTTCCATCAGATCAAGATGGATGCCCATAAGTTCGACGAGATCTACCACATCCTGCAAACAGAGAAGCCCGTGTTCTTCACCGCTTACGAATCGGGTTCGCCGGCCATCCGCTTCGCCGGGTTCTCAACTTCGAAGGAATCGGTGGGCGAGGGCCTCGTCGACGCCGACGCCTGAGCGAGCGCCAAACCCATATTGGGGATGGCGGCCACCAGCGACTTCGTGTATTCATGCGAGGGCTCGGAGAACAGCTTCTCCGCCGGTGCGGTTTCCACGATCTCGCCTTGGCGCATCACCGCCACCCGGTCGCACACGTGGCGCACGACCGACAGGTCGTGGCTCACGAAGATGAGTGTGAGATCGAACCGGTCGACGATCTCATCGATCAGGTTGAGCACCTGTGCTCGAACCGAGACGTCGAGGGCCGACACCGGTTCATCGGCCACGAGTATGTCGGGGCCGGGAGCGAGCGCTCGCGCCACCGAGATTCGTTGGCGCTGACCACCGGAGAACTGGTGTGGATAGCGATCGCCGGCATCGCTCGACAATCCCACTCGTTCCAGCAACTCGGAGACCCTGATGTGACGGTCGCCCTTCCAGCTTTGCGCCACGAGCGGCTCGGCGATGATGTCGCGCACTCGCATCCGGGGATCGAGGCTGCTCATCGGGTCTTGAAAAACCAGCTGGAGGATCTCGCGCAGCCAGGCCAGTTTCCGAGCCCGCTGGTTATGAACCTGACCGCCGTCCACGTAGATCTCCCCGGACGTTGGCTGGTCGAGGCCGGCGATCAGTCGAAGGAGAGTTGACTTGCCTGAGCCTGACTCACCAACGATCCCGAACCGTTCACCCTGCTCAATTCGCAGTGTTACGCCGCTGACGGCGTTGACAACCGGCGGTGCTGCAAACAGCGACGTGCGAGGCCGACGAAACTGACGGTCGACACCAAGAAGCTCAACGGCCGCCGTTTCGGCACCACGGCTCACCGAATCGCCGGTGCTCATCGCGTTGACCTCGGTTGGACGTGTGGTACCCGAACGGTCAATGTCGGGTTTGGTTATCGCGTCGGCGGGGTGGTGACAGGCGAATCCGAACGCCCGCTCCCCGGCGGGGTGCTCGGCCCGCTCCTCCCAGGTTGGCCTCGTAAGACAAGCTTCGGTTGCGGCATCACATCGGTTGCGAAAAACACACCCGTGGGGGAACCGGCCGGCGGCGGGAACGGTTCCTGGGATCGTCGGCAGCGGGTTTCGTGCCGGTCGTCCACCCGGATCGACGGCACGCCCCCTTGAAAGGTCCGATGCGGCGATCAGGCCTGCGGTGTAGCGGTGCCTTGGGCTCATCAACACTTCGTCAACCGGGCCGGCTTCCACGATTCGGCCGCCGTACATCACCAGCACCCGTTCGCAAACCGAGGCCACCACGGCCAGGTCGTGGGTGATGAACAGCAGAGCGGCATTGCGGTCTTCGACACCGTTCACGATCAGGTCGAGCACGGTGGCCTGAACCGTCACATCGAGCGCCGTGGTCGGTTCGTCGCAGATCAGTAGGGCTGGATCGTTGGCAAGGGCTATGGCCAACACCACCCGCTGCCGTTGCCCACCCGACAGTTGATGAGGGTACGCCCGAACAAGCTGATGCGGGTTGTTTAGACCGACCTGGTCGAGGAGTTCTATCACGCGGCCATCAGCGTCGGCAGAAGAACGTTTCCGGTGAAGGGTGATGACCTCGGCCACCTGATGGCCGACCCTCATCGTTGGGTTCAACGCCGTCATCGGCTCCTGAAAAACCATCGACATGGAATCGCCCCGAAGCTCGGCCATCGAGCGTTCGCCCACGGTGAGCAGGTTGTTGGTGGCGGGGGTGCGCCCTGAAAGCCAGACCTCACCGTCGGCCGATAATCCTTCGCCGAGTAAGCCCATCACGGCCAGTGCGGTAAGCGACTTGCCAGAGCCCGACTCGCCGATCAGCCCCACGCGTTCACCTCGGTCGATGGAGAAGGTGACGTCATGCAACAACGGGATACTGCTGGTGCCAACGTCCAGACCGTCGACCTGCAGAACTGTCCGCTCCGACTGCTCGGCTGCCATTATCGGTCGGCCAGCTTCGGGTCGAGCCAATCCCGCAGACCATCACCGAACAAGTTGAAGCCGAGGACCGACAGGGCGATGGCGCCTCCGGGAATCAACGCCAGGTGTGGAGCCGAACGCAACGTGGTCTGAGATTCGAACAGCATGCGCCCCCAGGACGCCTGGCCGGTGGGAGTTCCGAGCCCGAGGTAGGCCAAGGCGGCCTCGGCCAGGATGGCGATGGCGAATGACACCGAGGCTTGGACAATCAACAGCCCGATCACATTGGGTAGAACGTGGCCGACGGCGATGCCGAACGGTGAGCGGCCGGCGGCTCGCGCCGCCATCACGTACTCCGAGCTCATCACCCCCAGTGCGCCGGAGCGGGTGATGCGGGCAAAGGCCGGAACCGTGGCCAAGCCGATGGCGATCATGGCGACGCTGGTGGAGCCGCCATAGAGGGCAGCCAACATGATGGCCAGGAGCAGAGCGGGGAATGCCAGCAGCACGTCGTTGGAGCGCATGATGAGCTGGCCGAGCCAGCCCCTCGACATGGCGGCCACGATGCCGAGTGGCACACCGATCACCGCTGCCACGCCGACGGCCACAAATCCGACGTAGAGGGTGGTTCGGGCCCCAACAAGGATCTGGGTGAACACGTCGCGCCGTAGTTTGTCGGTGCCCAGCCAGTGTTCACTGTTCGGGGTTTGGTAGGCGTCGACGGAAAGCACTCGCATTGGAGGGTGCGGTGTCCAGACATACGAGATCACCGCAAGCACAGCGATCGTCACCACCAGCGCGCCGCCGATGATCATGGCCGGCGGTAGTCGCCGACGCTGGCCGTTTCCGGCCGGCTCCTCAACCAGCGGCTCCGAAAGCGATTCAGTGCTCACTAGCGATTCAGTGCTCATTAGTTTCCGGTCCGGAGTCGGGGATCGATCACCAAGTACAGGGTGTCGACCACAAAGTTGATGGCCAGGACCGCCACCACCAGCACCATCACCACCGCTTGGATGGTGGCCAGCTCGCGCTGTGCCACCGAGTCGAGTAACAACGATCCGAGTCCGGGAATCACAAACACCCGCTCGATGACCACAGCGCCGATGAGCAAGGTGGCAAGCTGGAGACCCAGCACCGTCACGACCGGCACCGCGGCGTTACGAAGGCCGTGACGCCACAGCGCTTGCATCGGGCGCAGCCCTTTTGCCCGAGCGGTACGGAGGAAGTCTTCCCGCAGCACGTCGAGCACGGCCGAGCGAACGTAGCGGGCTAACACGGCGGCCTGCACGACGGCCAGGGAGATAGCCGGAAGAGCGATTCGTTTCACAAAGCCACCGGGATCCTCGGCCGGTACCACCCAGCCCCCTGACGGCACCCATCGAAGACGAACGGCGAAGATCGAGATCAACACGATGCCGGCCAGGAATGCGGGGATCGCCACACCGATCTGGGAGAGGATCGACAGGGCCAGTCCGTCGGCGTCACGATGCCTAACCGCCATCCACACACCAACCGGTATCGCTATGAGCATCGATAGCGCCATTGAAACGCCCACCAGGATGAGCGTGACTTGTAGTCGATCGGCGATCTGGGGCCAGATCGGGGCCCTGGAGATGTATTCGACACCGAGGTCGAAGGTCAACAGACCTCGCATCCATTCGACGTATTGTGTGACCAACGGTTGGTCGAGACCGAATTCGGCTCGCAGTCGGGCCAAGGCATCATCGGAGGCGTTGATGCCGAGTGCCACCCGGGCGGGATCCCCGGGCAGCACTCGCATGAACGCAAACACCACGACCGACGCTGCCAGCACGCTGACCACGAAGATCAACGTGCGGTGAGCCAGGCGCAAAATCATCGGCTCGGCCGGAGGGTGTTAGCTCCGGGCAAGTCGAGAGAGATCAAACGATTCGGTGATGGCGTTGGTGGGCAAGCCGGTGATGTCGGGATCAGCCACCATCAGGTTGGGCAACAGGAACAGGAAATCGGCTGCAGCGTCTTCGCTGATGAGGGCCGCCGCCTCCTTGAGCCGATCAACCTGGTCGGCAGCACTTCCCGAGTCGGCTCCAGCGAAGATGGTCTGGATCTCGTCGGTGCCGTAAGTGATGTAGTAGTCGGGATTGCCGAACACGTTGGCCATATCACGGGGCTCGACGTGCGCCACAATCGACATGTCGAAGTCACGGTTGGTGAACACCGTCTCCAGCCATGCCGCCGGGAATTCGAGTTCGTCGACCGTCACCTCAAACCCGGCGTCTTCCAGCATCGACTCCACGACCGTGCCACAGGCCACAGCGTAGGGAAGGGTTGGGAGGCGCAGCCGCAACTCGGTGCCTTCGGCTCCGGCGTCGGCGATCAAGGCTTGAGCGTCTTCCACGCTGAACGGGTAGTCACCGGTACGATCCTCGTACCACGGATCAGTGGGAGGGGCCATCGAGCCGATCAGCTCGCCACGTCCGGCCCAGCAGGTATCCATCAGGGTCTGGTGGTCGATCGCGTGCCGCACGGCTTGACGCAAGCGAAGATCCGATAGTGGCGCTCCATCGCTCTGGTTCATCGACAGGACGACTTCACCGTTGGTTGTGCCCTCGATGATCTGGAAATCGCCGGCCTCAAACTCGCCAAGCGACTCAGGTGCCTGGACGGTGGACACCACGTCGATGGCATCGGTGAGCATCGCATTGTTGAGCGCATTGGCATCGGCGAAGTACATCATCTCGACAGTGCTGAAATAGGGAGCTGCGCCTCGGTAGTCGGGGTTGGCCACAAGGGTGATCTTGGAGCCCCGGTCCCAACTGTCGAACAGGTATGGCCCGGTGCCGACCGGCGTGTTGGCGAGATCGGCCACACCATCGGTGTCGAACATGGCGCCGACCCGAGTGGTGAGTGCGTAGAGGAACGAGTTGGACGGCTGGTTGAGGGTGACCACAAGAGTCGAATCGTCAACCGCCTCCGTCGATGCAATTACAGCCAGCTGGGATTTGAGGCTGACAGTCCAGTCGTCGGAGTTGACCTGATCGAGGGAGAACTTGGCATCTTCGGCGGTGAAGGTGCCGCCGTTGGAGAAGGTTGCGTTGTCGACGAGATTGAACGTATAGACGGTGTTGGTGTCGTCGACTTCCCAGCTCTCAGCGAGGGCACCCACAATCTCGCCGGTTTCGACGTCGATGGTCACAAGACCCTCGTAGACGTTCTTCAAAAGCAGCTGCGGGATGGCGGCACCGTCGGTAGTGGTGAAGTCGAGGCTGGCCGGCTCAGCGATCAAACCGATCCGCACCAGCTCATCGGCTGGTTCATCGGCGTCAGCTGCCTCGTCTTCCTCACCGTCATCAGCCTCGTCGGCGGACGACTCGTCGTCTTCGGTGCTCGAAGCATCATCGGTGGTGTCGTCGGCTGAGGTCTCGTCGCCGTCGGAAGAACTCGTACTGGACCCGGCCGAGCAGGCCGACAGAAACAGCACTGCGGCAAAGAGCGCGCCTAGGAGGTGGTACATCGACTTGATCATGCCAACCATGCTTGTCGACCTTGGAGACCTTCGCCAGCCGCACCGCCGTTTCGTGACGGGCTTGACATGATGGCCACCATCGGTATCGCCCGAACTATTCAGTTGTCAAGGAGCAGGTGGCGGCACAAGCATCAGCGACCTGGTTGTCGGCATGGGCCAGAGCCCAGCGGCCGACCAGTAGCCGGCTCAGCAGCTACGGCGGCGCCCTATCGGGGTGCCGATCAGGCATCGCCGATGTAATAACCTCGCCCGCAGGGTTGTAGATATCGAGGCGACGGTCGGGCCCAAGCTTGATCTTCCAGCCCCCCTCATGAACCTGGTGGTGATGATGACTACATAGGGGCACGAGGTTGCTCATATCGGTGGGTCCGCCGTGCTCCCACTCAAGAATGTGGTGTAGCTGGCACCAGCTCAACGGCCGTTGACAACCATCCCAGGCACAACTGCGGTAAATCGCCCGAGCGGCATGCCACTGGGCGTCGGTCGCCGTTCGGCTACCACGCCCGACATCGATCGGAACACCACGAGCGCTTAACACGATCCGGCGAATCATTGCATCACAGGCCAGTCGGGCCACTGTCTCCGGTGCGACGGGGTGGCCGGCCGATGTCTCGATCACCGATCGATCATGCGGGCCGTGGGCAAACGTTTCGTGATCGATCACAACACTTATGTGCGGCACCGAGCCACGACTGTTGCCGACCCCGGTGATCAAGTCGAACGCCGCCGCTGCAGCCAGATTATGGTTCTTCTGCACTCCGCCTTGATTGGCCAGCCGATTGACGTGGGCGTTGACCGCATCGGCAATCGCTTCAAACCGGACCGGATCAAACTCACCGGTAATGTGACCCATCCCGGTTTCGTTGTTGAACCACATCTTCCACGATGACCGTTCTCGCTTGTCGTTGGCGTCGGCCAGTCCGTGATCGCCCTTGATCTCGTCGACCACCCGGCCCATCAGCCGGTTGAAGGTATCCACCGGAGTGCGCGTGGCCGCAGCCACGAGATCGGCGTCGTTCAACTCGAACTGCTCCGCCTCCGGCAGTCGGGCTAGAGCCCGAGCAAACACATCAACATGCTGGGAGCTCATCGCTCCGCTGTGGAACGCTTCGGCGACCGCGGGCAGCGCGGCGAGTGCGGAGGCCCGGGCGATTTCACCCGCGACCCGTCGCCCGGCGGTCTGCGAACCGTCGCCCAATAGAACCGACCGTGCGCCGCGCCCACCAGACTCGATGCCTGATTCGGCGCCGCCGACGATGCGAGCAACCATACGATCGAGCAGATGCTGACCATGCCGCACCGATCGCAGAAGTGCAATCAGATGCTCGTAGGAGGCGCCGTCAACGACAACGCGACCCACTACATCATGCAGAGAACCTATGAGCGCTTGGAACACTTCCGCAGCATCAGCAACGGAAAGCGTCTCCGAAGAAACGTCCGCCATATAACCCGACTTAAGAAAAGAGAAACCGCCTGAGGCACCCGTGGGTGCGATACCGACCTCACAAGGTCGTGACAATCACCATAGCGACGGTGCCGCGTGAAAGCAAACATTTGTTCGAGTGAATTTCCAGAGTACGATCACACCATGGCACGGCTTCGCGAACTCGGGTTCACCATCGGCCGGCTTCCGACCGGCCCGACCAACACAATCGCCGATGTGCACGGTGTTTCCGTCGGCCACGCCACCGTCATCCGGGATAAACCCACGGTTACACGGACCGGCGTCACCATCGTGCAACCCCGTCAGCTAGGAGAACGCTCCGACCTCTGTTACGGCGCCATGCATTCATTCAACGGCAATGGGGAGATGACCGGATTCCACTGGCTCGTCGAGAGCGGACTGCTAGGGGGACCGATCGGCATCACCAACACACACCAAGTTGGGTTGGTCAGGGATCGGCTCGTGGCTGCGATCCTGAGAGAGCAACCCTCGACCGAGTGGTGCCTGCCGATCGTTGGTGAAACCTACGACGGATTCCTCAATGACATCGCCGCCTTCGCCCTCACCGTCGATGATGTCGACGCCGCCCTTGCCGACGCCGACAGCGACAGCGACAGCGACAGCGAAACCCCAGGCGGGTCACCCGTAGCGGAGGGCAACGTGGGCGGAGGAACCGGCATGATCTGCCACGGGTTCAAGGGTGGAATCGGAACGTCGTCGCGGCTGATCACCCCAGACGGCTACACCGTGGCCGCCCTGGTACAGGCCAACTACGGGGCTCGGGAGCTGCTGCGCCTCGAAGGGCGTCCGGTCGGAGAACTGATCGGACCCCATGTGGTGCCGCTGCCCGAAGATCCCCGGGCCGCCGACGCAGGGTCGATCATCGTGATCATCGCCACCGACGCACCGCTACTGGCCGACCAGTGCAAGCGACTGGCCCAGCGAGCGACCGTTGGCCTGGCTCGAGTCGGCGGAACCGGCGCCAACTCCAGCGGTGATATCTTCCTCGCGTTTGCCACCGGCAACCGCATTCCCGCCGAGGCTACAGGCCCTCAAACGGTCACAACGTTGCCCGGCCCCGAGATGACCCCACTGTTCAACGCCGCCGCCGAAGCGGTGGAGGAGTCGATCTGGAACGCCCTCTGTCAAGCCGAGACCATGACCGGTCATAGGGGAAGAACGGTCCACGCCCTCCCCCACGCCGAACTGATGACGCTGCGATAAGACAATATCGGCTGATTTGACGCTGGGGAACGGACAGAAACCATGCTCAGATGGTTACGTCGGACCGGTCGGCGTACACGAATCTCACGGCGTCAGGATCAGGGTTGCCCTCGTCTGGCCCGACCCAGATCCGGGTTAGTCCAACCCTCTCAGCCACTCGCCACGAGGCCGTATTGTGTTCAAGCATGTAGGCGACGACCGGTTGCGTCGGGTCAACCTGGTTGGCAACGGCAATAGCAGCTGCTGCCAACTCACTGGCGTAGCCCTGCCCCTGACACTCTGGGGCGAGTCGGTAGTAGAGGTTCCACCGGCCTTGATCGGGCACCAGGCGGCATCCTGCGCAGCCGATGATCGGGCCGTCTGACTCCTCACGAACCGACCAATAGCCAAGTCCGGCTTCTTGCCAGTCAGCGATGCTCCTTTGAACCAACTGTGCAGTCGAGTCACGTGACGTGTGGCGCCCGGAGGGGAAGTGAGTCCAGACCCTGGCATCGGAATGAATACGATGCCACCCGTTGACATCAGACTCGCGAACGCGTTCGAGCAGAAGACGATCTGTACGCCAGTGGCTCCAGTCGTTCGACTCGGTCGCCGCTGTGCCTAACTCCGACATTCGTTCAGCGTAGCTTCGTCAACGACCTGGGACGAAGCATCCACCGGAGACAACCTCGCCATCCCAGCGATTTCGTGCAGTGGCTCAACGAGCTCTTCGACGAACTCCAGCTCCATCACGTCCGACTCGTCGGGCATTCCTACGATGGCTGGATCGCGTTCCTCTACGCTCCGGAGTTCCCGGAACGCCTCGACAAACTCGTCCTTCTTTCTCCGCAAGGGTGCTCCGACCATCATCGAGATAGCCACGCATTGGCCGACCAGTCATTCCGCCGGCCCGGGTAGCACCTCTGTAATGCGATCTCTTACCCAAGCGTCGAGTGGGCCGTGACCATCGATTGCCCATGCGAGGATTGCGCCGCTCCAGACGATGTAGATACGTTCGGCGAGCGGCTTGGCTTCGTGTTCCGTGGCGATCGCCGCTGCTGCTAGCAGTTCCGCGATCTTCGACTTGATGATCCGCGCTTGAGTCTTGGCATGTTGCGCGAGTTCGTCGTCGGCCAGGTCGATGCTGAGCATTGCCACGTTGTTGGCGACCTTGGCCCTGGTGTCCATGAGCTCGAGGCTGCCGGTGAGCACGTCGTGGATGGCTTCGAGTGGTGTGGCCGCGGCGGCTGCGGCTTCGTCGAACCGGGCTGCGGTAGCGCCTGGTTGGTGGGCGGCGAAGGCGACGAGGAGGCCCCGCTTGTTTCGGAATCGATAGCCAAGAGCTGGGCCGGTCAGATCCAGCCGCGCCGCCACGTCATCGAGGGTCCAGCGGGCGGGGCCGACTTCGGTGATCTCCTCAGCAAGGGCTTGGAAGACTTGTTCGTCGGTGACCGACCTGGGGCGGCCTACCAGTGTTTCGTCGCCATCCATACCCGTCATCGTGGCTGGTCTTGTTCGATGATCTGACCCCCGGCGGGGCCGGCACCGGGGCCCGTGGTGATGACCCAGTCGGCTTCGATTCGGGTCGCGGCTTGGTGGTCGGCTACGAGGACGGTTGTTCCGCGCTCGACCAGCGATTCGATGACGTCGATGATCCGGGCGGTGTCGGTCGGGTGGAGCCCGGCAGTGGGCTCGTCCAGGATGACGAGGCCCTTGCCGGACCGTGTTGTTCGGGCCAGGAGTCGGGCAAGCTTGAGTCGTTGGGCCTCGCCGCCGGAGAGTACTGGTGCCGGTTGGCCAAGGGTGAGGTAGCCGAGTCCGACGTGGCGGAGATGTCCGATCATCGGGGCGATGGTCTCGGTGTTGAGCGCTTCGATCTCGGCGGCCTGGTCGATGGTGAGGTCGAGGACATCGGCGATTGAGAGTCCGTCGATAGCGATGTCGAGGATGTGATCTTGGAAACGTTTGCCGTGGCAGGCCGGGCAGGTGGTGGTGATGCTCGGGAGGTAGTGCATGTCCACGATCAGCTCACCGTTGCCTTCACACTCCTCGCAGCGGCCGGAGTTGGTATTGAATGAGAACGCAGATTCACCGAGGCCTTCGGCTTGCGCCGCCGGGGTTGCGGCGAAACGTTTGCGAATGTGGTCGAACACCTTTGTGTAGGTGGCAGGGTTGGAGCGACCGTTGCGTCCGATCGGGGATTGCGTGACCTGTTCGACCCACTTGAGCTGCTCAGCCCCGACGATGCTGGCCTGTGCTGGCGACCCGGAGAGTTCGGCATCGATGGCGTCGGCTGTGGCACTGAGGAGCGTGGACTTGCCGCTGCCGGAAACGCCGGTGATACAGGTATACCGCCCGCGTGGGATCCGGATCGTCGCGTCGGTGACGTTGTGCCTCGTCACGTGGTCGAGTTGGAGCCACTGGTCAGGGAGTGGTCGCCGCATGCGGGTGCGGATCGGGCCGCCGTGTTGAGCCAAGTACGTTCCGGTGATCGATCTGGGGTCCTGGGCAACGGCGTTGGGTGGGCCGGAGGCCAGGAGTTCTCCGCCGTTGGTGCCTGCGGCCGGGCCGATGTCGATGACCCAATCGCAGCGGCGTACGACGTCCATGTCGTGCTCGACCACGATGACGGTGTTGCCGCGGTCGCGCAGGTTGATGAGTACGTCGACGAGATCATCGCAGTCGCTGGGATGCAGCCCGCTACTAGGTTCATCCAACACATACACAATGCCGGTGAGGCCAGAGCCGAGTTGAGCGCTCAGTCGTACCCGTTGTAGTTCGCCACCCGACAGCGTCGGCACGGGGCGTGACAAGCTGACGTGCCCGAGCCCGAGTCGGGCGAGGCTGTCGATGCGAGTGTTGATCTCCGCTAGGAGCGGTAGCGCGATTTGGGACTGGGTGCTATTGAGGCCATCAAGGAGAGCGGCGGTCCAGGATCGGAGGTCGTCGACGACGGCATCGGCGGCCTGGGGGTAGGTCCATTCGTTGACGGTGACGGTGCGAGCGGCTTCCCCGACGCCTGTGCCATCACATGCCGGGCAGGGCGTCAGTTTGAAAAACGCTCGGTACTTTCGGCGGGCCTTCTCAGTCTTGGCGTTGCGGTAAAGACGTTGGAGATCAGCGATCGCGCCGACGAGCGGGGCGTTGCGATTGATACTCCAGTCGTTGTGCTGACCGCCGCCCGGGATCTCAACGTTGATCTGTTCATCGGTACCGTAGAGAAACGCCTGCTTGAACGCCTCTGGCAGATCGCGCCAGGGAAGTTCAAGATCGGCATCGAAATGATCGGCGAGGGCAGGGATGGACGCCAGCTCCATCGTCGAGCCCTTACGGGTCCGCATGTTGCCCGTGTAGGCGCTGGCACCGTCCAACAGCGATCGTTGAGGATGGCCGACAACCAGTTGCGGGTCGACGTCCAGTTCGCCGCCCACGCCATGACAGACCTGGCATCGGCCATCGGGGTGTGTGGGGTCGAACACCGTCGACTCGCGAAAGCGGTCGTCCTCCTCGATGTCATCGGCAAATGCGGCAACCCTGGAGAACAGCAGCCTCAGCGGATGCCTTGCACCAACCAAAGACCCGACGTTGGAGTTCGGGTTCTTGTTTGCGCCCTGCTGATCAACGGCGAGACTGGCCCCGAGGCCGCGGATGGCGTCCACGTCAGGACGGTCATCCGGCACAAGGAACTTGCGCACAAACGGCGACAGTCCTTCCAAGTACCACTGTTGACTCAACGCATGAATGGTGTCGATTGCAAGGGAGCTCTTGCCACTGCCCGAGACGCCAGTAAACGCCACCAGCGCCCCTTTGGGGATGGCGACATCGAGATTCTTGAGGTTGTGGGTTCGCGCACCCTCGACCTCGATCCACTCCCGGTACTCGGTCACGCCACCAGACCTGCGGGACTCGAATCGAACACGAGACCTACGGCGCCGTTGTCATAGCTGACGGCTTCGAGCGGCCGAAGAGGCCCAAGGAACTCTTCTGTAAATAGAGGTATCCCATCGCCAAGAGCCTCTGGCATGACGGTGAGATCGAGGGTGTCCACCGCTCCGCCATTCAGCGCATCGGTTATGACCCGCCCGCCACCGAAGACCCAGATCCGGCCGGTCACGTCTGCACGCTGACGGAACGACTCGATCGCATCGGCCGTTGCGGCTGAGCTAAAGGTGACGTTGGAACCGTCGGAAACCGGCAGGTCTTCCCGAGTCGTAAGAACCAAGGTCGGACGGTCTCCCCACATCCACCCACCCTGCGACATCGGTTCATACGTCGTGCGACCCATGACGAACGCTCCAACACGACCCACCCAATCAGCGAAGCCGAACTCCTCAAGGGGATACTTGTCCAGATAGTCAACTGACCCGTCGGTGCGGGCGATGTATCCGTCGATGGTTACTGCGACGCTCGCGACGACATCCTCGGAGCGGTCTCGCTCCGGCACGAGTTGCTGATCCATAACGACTCCCTTCTTGCATATGGCGGCACAGGAATCGTCGACGGCGGGTCGCCCAAGGCGATCGATGCCAGCAACCTATGCTCGCTGCAACATATTACTTTGCCATCACAAAGTAATCAACCAAGCGCGGCGGGCTGGCCGCCCACATTGACACAGCACTAGGAGTCAAACACGTAGTCGACGACGATCGCCGCGTGGTCAGAGCCGGCTTGATCGAGCACCCGATAGACGCCGGCAGGTTCGGCTTCGCCGCGGTACCAGTGGTAGTCGAGGCGATCAAAGCGTTGGTCGTGTTTGGTGCCTGAGGGCGCAGAGTGGCCGATACGCCAGCCAAGCTCCCTGGTAGCGTCGACAAACTCAGCCGACAGAATGCTTTTGGTCCGGTTCAGCTCTCGCGTGTTGCAGTCACAGGCCAGAAAGACCGGCACATCGTCGTAAGCCGCTGCCGCTGCGACAAGTCGCCTCGCCTCGGCTTGCTGCGCGTCCGCGTAGTCACCTATTGCTGCGGGTACACGAAGAAGCGGCTCTCGCAGCGCATAATACGACGGGTACAAATGGGCCGATATAACAACCACCGGTTGGCCGTCGACATCAACAGAAACCAACACAGCAGGACGATCGACGCCGAGATCAACCTCAACAACCTCTCTAAAGGGAAGCGTTGATAGGACGGCCGTCGTTCCACCCTGGTTTGGCGCGCCAACTACAACGTGCGGAAACGACTCCGCCAAACGGCTCGGTGAGCGCAGTCTCCGCTTCTTCGGTCACCTCTTGAAGGGCCACAACATCGGGTTCATATCGTTCGATCAGCTGCGCCACCGACTCAAAATCAGAGTTCTGATTGAGAATGTTGAAGGTCATCACCCTCAAGTCCGGTTCGGTGGCGGGTTGGTGGAAGTTCGGACGAAGATACGGCACATGGGCGAGTCCAATCACCACCACGGGGATCAAAGC
This sequence comes from Acidimicrobiales bacterium, assembly GCA_965216355.1. Classification (GTDB taxonomy): domain Bacteria; phylum Actinomycetota; class Acidimicrobiia; order Acidimicrobiales; family SZUA-35; genus JAHELU01. The sequence continues at coordinate 1,856,711 of CBDCFR010000013.1, read as the reverse complement.
CGCAGCCCGCTTTCGCCCATCGAAGCACACGGCGGCGGCCAGGCTCGCAAACGGCCATGTCGGAGCGAGCTTCATCACCAGCCAAGTAGCCGCAATTTGAACCGCAGTTGCGTCGGATGCCACCTGATCGGCGACATACCAGAGGCCGAGGAACGCGAGGTACGGGCTCATCGCCCTGGCGACATAGCCTCGAGCCCTCGAACTCAACGAGCGCCCCTCATCCAACGGAGTGTTGTGTAGGCCCACAGCCCAAAGCCTAGTTTTCGGGGCTGCATCACTCTCCGCGCCCAGTCAGCTTGGTGGTTGACCGAATCGGTCAAGTAATCGTCCGTTCCGAACAGGGCGCTTGGGCCTGGATGGACCGACGATGGACGTGTTTCTCACGCACCCAAGCCGACGTGATTGGAGTCACCGCTCATGGTTGAGTTTTCGCCGCTGACGCACCCAGTGATCATCAGCGCCATGGCCATCGTGCCGATCTATCTCTACGCGACGTTCCACTTCGCCGGTGTCAGTCGGCGCAAAGTCGCTGCGTGTTACGTCTGCGGTCATCGTGTTCGGGCTGCTGATGATCGCATTCGTGCAAGAGTGTCGGTTTTCCTTCGACAATCCTTACGTGATGCCGGCGGTCATGGTGTTGAGCTTGGCCATTCCACTGACTCTGGTGCTTCTCAGGCCTGACTATTTCGGTCCCCGCTGGGATTGGCCTTTCGTGGCTCGTTGGAGTGCAAGCCTTCCGCGTCATCGGCGGACTCTACGTCTTCGAACACGTGCGCGGGAATGTCGGCCTGGAGTTCGTCCTCGCTGGCCAACGCCGCATACAGGAAACAGGCAAAGAACTCAGCCCCAACCGAGATCGTCCACGTCGACAACGCCGGCCACTCCCTCGTGATCGACCACCGTTGGGAGGAGGTCGCCACCGCCGCCGTCGACTTCCTCGAGCGAAGCGAACCCGCGGCCACCCGGCAATCGACGGCATGACGTAGGCGTCGAGGCTACAACTCTGGAGTTACGACACGGCCGACGCTCGGTGCGACCAGTTGTGTCGCACCGAACAAACACGAACTCTCGGGTGGATCACCGAACGTTGTTTCCCTGGTCGGCTCTATACAGATGTTGATTTCTGTATCAAGGTGGCCGGGCCGAGCATCAGATACCTATGAGGGAATCGATTACCACCGTGGCTTGTCGACCGGCAAAGGTCGACCGAGTCTCCGTCTCCGTGTTCGGTCGGACCAAGATCTGTCTCGATGATCAGGAGATCGCCCTGAGTGGGATGTCGGCCGAGTTGCTCACCATCCTGTCACTGGAACGGTATCGCCCGGTGTCGCGCCACGTCCTGATCGAACGGCTGTGGGGTGATGTCAGTTGGGATGTCGGTCGGCGGCGGCTGAACACCACGATCCATCGCTTTCGCGCAGATTTGTCCTGTCTCGGCCTCGATATCGGGCTGGTTGAGAACACAGCCACGGGTGACATCGTTCTCAATCAGACCTGCCTCCGAGAGCTTGACGTCGAGCGCTTCGCCCGTGCCGCCGACCGAGCCGTCCGTTCCGCGCCCTTGACCCCATGCGAATTGGCCGAGCTGGAGAACGCGGCCGGCCTCTACCGGCCCGAGATCTGCGCCAAGAGCGAAGGAAGTTGGATCGTAGGCGTTCGAGCTCGACTGGAAAACGAAGCTCTTGCCATCTGGACTCGCCTGGCCAACCATCATCTCGATCAAGGCGAGTATGCCTCAGCTCTTGCCCAGGCCACCGCCGCTCTCGGCATCGACGATCTCCGCGAGGACCTGCACCGGCTCGTGATCCGGTGTCACCTGGCCATGAACGACCGGGCCTCGGCCATCCGCCACTTTGAGAACCTCAAACAACTGCTGGCCGACGAGCTCGATGTGAGCCCGATGCCGGAAACGACACGTCTGATCGCATCGGCGGCGTCGGACAACGGCATCGAACCGGAGCTCGACGTTTGGGCCTTGCGGACGGCCCTCGAGGATTCCCGCAGCCAGTTGATGACCCTGCTGGCCAGCGTGGAAGACGCGCTGCGCGCCATTGACGGCGAACGGGGCTAGGCGACGGGGACGGCGGAGACGCCGACAAACGGCGCCTGTAAGCGCGCCGTGATCGACTGTGATCGGCCGCTGGTCGACACCTGATTTCATCAACGTGAACACCGCCGAGCGAACGGACCATTAGTGGCCTTTACCAGACCAGATCGCAGGAGGTCCTACCTCGTCGATGTATGGGTCGAGCAACGTGACGTTTCCGATGCCGCCAACCCCATACGTGGTCGGATCACCTCGGTCGACAGCGACAAGCGAGCACCAATGGCACATCTGTCCGAACTCGAACCTTTCATCCTCGCCGACCTACGCCAGGCCGGGCTGCTCACCACCCACAACGACGACGGAGACGAGTTGCGGCAGGAAGGTCGAGAGTCATGATCCGGGAGGTCACCGAGACCCTGGTCGAACTCATCCAGCGGGAAACCCCCGACCTGGGCGAGTGGGTCACCCCGATAAGCCTCCACGAAGACGCCACCTTACCGGGTACCCGGCTTGCCGTTTGCCTCTACGCCATCGATGAGCACACCCACGCCCGGAACCGTCCCATGGAATACGACGGCGACCGGTACCGCAGACCACCGGCCATGATGCGCCTGTCGTACATGATCGCCTTTTTCGGCGGTGACGATTCGGTGGCCCACCTCGACGAGCAGCAGCGCCTTGACCGAGTCCTCCAAGTCTTCCACAACTACCCCACTATCACTCCGACCGACATGAGCGGCTCGTTGGGCGAGTCGGTCGACAAACTCACGGTGCGGATGTGGAGTCCGCCCATCGAGGAACGCAACGAGATCTGGACGGGATTCGGTCGATCGATGCGGTTGGCCCTGTTCTACCAGGTCGACGCCGTGCCCATCACCACGACCGAGGCCGGCGGACCGCCCATTACCAGCCAACAAATCGACTTCGGCGAGTTGGTGTCATGAGCTGGATCAATGTCGTCTCGACGTTCCATCGGGTTCTGGCCCACCACGTCACGGTTCGCCATGCTCTTTCCAAGGCTCCGATCCCGTCACTCGACCCCAAGCTGGTCGACGCTCCTCCCGATTGGGTGGTGTCGGTCGTTGGCAATGATGTGGTGGTTTCCGCCCCCGAGGGCGCCGACGGATCCCTGCTCACCCCGATCCCTTCCGTGGAGGTTGGTGTGACCGACCCCGCCGTCGCCCTGTACCTCGACCTTGACCATTCCGTCGACCCGCCGACCATCAACATTCCCCTCATTGCGGCAGAGCTCGAAGAAACAGTCGACTCGGTCCCGCTGACGATCGAGGTCGAGTTGCTCGACGACCAGGGCAATCCGGTCGAGTCGGAGGTCATCACCATCCGCTCCAATTCCGGTGCCAGTCGAACTACCACCGAGGTCGAGCCCGGTGTCTATCGCACTGACCCCGACGTCTTTCCTCAATCGTTCCACCAGTTCAACGTCGTACTCGACGGCGACGTCATTGGATCGGGACAAATCGAAACCTACACCCTGACCACAGCAATCAAGCTGATCGACCCCACCTAGGAGAAACCCGTGACCACCTACCTGTCACCTGGCGTGTACATCAAAGAGGTTCCGTCAGGTCCTCAACCAATCTCGGCTGCGCCATCCAGTGTGGTGGCCATCATCGGCACGACCGCACGCGGTCCGGCCATGGAGCCGACTCGAATCACCGGATGGGGTGAGTACGTGGATCGCTTCGGCGCACCGGTGGCCTCATCCTTCACCGCCGAGGCCATGGCCGGGTTCTTCGAAAACGGCGGCCCCGCGGCCTACGTCGTTCGGGTCGACCCCTCCACCGCCAGTGCCTGGATGGCCCGCGACGCCAACGATGACGACGTGTTCCGCATCGAAGCCTCCAGTCCCGGGGCCTGGTCGTCGGGTATGACCGTGATCGTCACTCCTTCGATCGATGCCGGGCTCGGCCGGGCCTGGAGTTCCACCGTGGTTTCCAGCGCCGGCTCGACAACGACCGTGTCGTCGGCCTCCGGTCTGCGGGTGGGAGACACGATCGCCGACACCGATGGCAACAGCGAGACGGTCGACTCGGTGACCGGCAACGTCGTCGGATTGGGTGGCGCATCACCGTTCGCCGACGGTGCCTCGGTTTTTGTCGAGCAGAACGCGGCGACCATCAACCTGTCGAGCCTCAATGGCATCGAGATCGGAGACCTTCTGATCATCGAGGTCCCCGGCTCCAGCCCAACCTTCGTCGAGATCACCGGTATCAGCCCTCAGCAGGACGGCGGAGCGACGGTTGACCTGGCCGCCGCCACCGACGTGCCCGGCGGAGCTGTTGCTCCCCGGACCGCCCGCTACCCGGTGTCGCTGTCCACTCCTGGCCTGACCACGGTCACGCTCGCCCAGCTGGATCTCAAGGGAACGGCACTGAGTAATGCCGACCTCGACGACGGCTACCGCATGTACCTCGACGACGGTCGGATCGCCAGCTGGGACAACGGGGCCGGACACTTCGTGCTGCCCGGCGGAGCCGTGTTCCCAATCGGAGATGCTGAGGCGGAGGCCGGCATCCGGGTGTCGATGTACAACGAACCGGTCGAATTGACCAATCCGACGCTCGATGATTTGGCCGAGTTGTTCAGTTGGGTTCCCGACGGGGCCAAGATGGTCCTCAACCCCGGCGGGGTGGAGATTGACAAGACCGGAACAAGCTTCACCACTGCGGATGTCGCCGATCTGACCGCGGCGTTCACGTCGATCCAGTTCGACCCCGACGGCTCGACAACGGCTCTAGTGACCGCTCCTCGAAGTCCGGTGGTGGGCGATTCCGTTGATCTTGGTGCGGCCACCACCGTCGTCGATGTTCTCGGGTTGGGCGGCGATTTGTACCAGCTCGAGCTGGCCGATGCGGGATCCAGTGCGGCCGCCGCCGACCTGGTCACCGCATTCCAGCAAACCAGAATTGTGCCGTACCGATTCGGCCTGACGGTGAGCGACGGCGTCGCCACCGAGGTGTTCACCAACCTTGCCCTGACCGAAGGTCATTCGCGGCACTACGCCAGGGACGGCCTCATCAACGACGCCTCGGTTCTGATCACGGTTGGGGAACGGCTCTCCACCGACCCGCTGTCGGACTCCACCATGCCGGTGATGACGGCTGCGGTGGCGGCGGGGGCTGATCGTCCGGCAGCAGCACAGGACATGATCGCCGGCATCAATCAGCTGGAGCGGGAGTCGGAGCCGGCCATCCTCATCTGTCCCGACGCGCTGACTCTCGACGATCCGGCTCTTCAGGGTTCGGTGATCGGAGCGCTCACCAGCCACGCTGAGCAGTTCCGACGTTTCGCCGTGATCGACACACCGCGGGAATCGAACGATCAGGATCTCGTCGACTGGCGTCTGGAGCACGTCAACAGCATCTATGCAGCCAGCTATGCCCCGCACGTCAAGATTCTCAACCTCGACGGTGATGCCCCTGAGCGGTTCCGTATCGTGCCACCGTCCGGCGTCGTCGCCGGCGTTTTCGCCCGAACCGACCGCGAACGCGGTGTGCACAAGGCTCCAGCGAACGAACGAGTAAGAGGGATCGTCGGGCTTGACCAGGACTACACCCAACGTCGTCAGGATCTGCTCAACCCAAAGGGTGTCAACCTCATTCGCAGCTTCCCATCACGGGGCCGCCGGATCTGGGGGGCACGGAACGCCACCGACGACACCACCTGGCGATACGTCAACGTTCGGCGTTTGTTCAACGTCATCGAAACCTCGATTGAGCGGGGAACACAGTGGGTCGTCTTCGAGCCGAATACCGCCAGTACCTGGCTCCGGGTGCGTGTTTCGGTCGAGAACTTCCTAAACGGACTCTGGTCAGCCGGTGCGTTGGCCGGAAACTCGCCGGAAGAGGCATACCGGGTTCGAGTCGGCCTCGGTGAAACCATGACTGAAGCTCAGATCGATCTCGGTCTCATCATCATCCAGGTTGCCGTCGCCGCCGCCAAACCAGCCGAATTCGTCGTGTTCGAATTCAGCCACAAGCGGTTGTCCGAATGATCACCTCAACCGCCGATCTGTGCCTCGCCGGACCGACAACGGCTCCCACCAACCCGGCCCCCCGACCCAAACGTGAAAGGAACGCCATCCCATGTACCCCATGACATCACTCCACTTCGAAGTTCAGTGGGGAGACTCGCAGAACAGCACCAACTTCTCCGAGGTCAGCGGCCTCACCATGGAGGCCGAGGCGATCGAATATCGCGGCGGCAGCGATGTCGCCCTGACCGTTCGCAAACTCCCCGGGCTCAAGAAGTACGGGCCGATCACCCTCAAACGGGGTGTGATGCCGGTCGAGACCGGAAACGGGCTCTACGAGTGGTTCAACACCATTCGGGCGGGCACCGTGCAACGTCGGTCGGTCACCATCAGCCTGCTCGACGAGGACCGTTCGCCGGTCATGACCTGGACCGCCGTCAACTGCTTTCCCACCAAGGTCGAGGGCCCCGGCCTCAACGCCACCGGCAACGAGGTCGCCATCGAGACCCTCGAGTTCACCCACGAGGGCCTGGAAATTCAGGTCTGATCGATGACCGCCATCCCTGTCTCCCTGCTCGTCAATCCGTTCCTGAACGCATCGTTTCAGTTGGTCATCGACGGCATCCCGCTCGGCAACTTCGCCGAATGCACCGGGCTGTCGGCCGAGGCGGGTGTTGAGGAGTACGCGGAGGGTGGGGAGAATCGTTTCGCCCACAAGTTCCCCGCTCGTCAGAGCTACCCGAACCTTGTCTTGAAGCGTGGGGCTGATGTCTCGACTCACCTTTGGGAGTGGTTCGAAACCTGGCACGAGACGGGGCAGGTCGCTCCCCGAGACGGCCTGATTCTCCTCATCTCCTCCGTCGACGGGGTTCCGGCGCCCGTGAAGGCATGGGCCTTCCGAGGGGGATGGCCGGTCAAGATGATCGGCCCCGATCTCAACGCCTTGTCGCCGGGGGTGGCGTTGGAGTCGATCGAGATAGTTCACCGCGGCATTCGCTCAGTAAGGACAGGACTCTGATGCCAGTACTCATTCGAGAAATCGTCACCGAGGTCATCTTCAATGCCGAGCGCGACGCGGAAGCGGAGGGTCAGGCCGGAGCCGGACCTGGGGTCGACACCGACGAGATCGTGCGACGAACGACGGAACGTGTTCTCGAGATCCTGCGACGGGAGTGGGACCGATGACCTTGTTCGAGACGCAGCGCCTGGCGAAACTGCGCATCGATGCCTTCAGCGACATCGAATACAAGAACAGAGCCGGTGAATGGGAAGCCTTGTTCAATCCGACCGAGCTTTCCTTCTCACGCTCAAACGAGTACGAGTGGCAGCGACCGGCCGGCGGGTCGAAGGCACTTCCCCAATACACCGGAGGTGAAGCCAAGGAAATCTCGATCGAGTTCTTCTTCGACGGGACCGGCGTTGTCGAATCCGACCAATCGGTTCGAGAACGTATTGAGAGTTTCGAGACCCTCACCTCCTATCAGGGGGAAGCCCATCAACCGTTCTACCTACGCCTGACCTGGGGTGGCTTCGAGTTCCGTGGGATCAGAACCAAGGCCGACATCAAATACACGCTGTTCGATCGCAGTGGTGAACCGTTGCGGGCCACACTGGCCACCACGTTCCGAGAGGCATTGCCGCCCGAGGAGATAACGGCCGACGAGAACAACACCTCACCCGACCTCTACCAGACCTGGTTGGTCGGGGAGGGCCAGAAGATCGACACGATCGCCAACGACGTGTACGGCGATCCGGCCTACTGGCGCCCGTTGGCCGAGGCCAACGCTCTGGTCAATCCTTTGGACCTCGAACCGGGGACCGTGCTGGTCCTACCTCCCAAGGAACAGCCATGAGTGAGCGATTTCAGACCGCAACCGCGCCCACTCGACCGGAGTTCGAGATCAAGGTCGCCCAGTCCGCGCTTGAGGCCGAGGTCATGGGCGATGTGCTCGAGGTGGATGTCGACGAGCGGGTGAACTGTCATGCCGTGGCTCAGATCATGCTGCGCAATTGGGATCAAGGCGAGCGGCACCCCCTCTACAGCGACGCCGAATTGTTCGCTCTGGGGGCCGATCTCACCATCAGCGCCGGATACCTCGGCGAATTGGACGAGGTCTTCGACGGCGTGATCACCGCCATCACCGCCCATTTTCCGGCCAACTCGACCGCGGTGGCCATCATCGAAGCCCGATCCCGATCGGCGTTGATGGTGAACAGCAAGCGAGGTCGGGTATTCGAGGAGCAGACGCTGGAGGACCGCTTTCAGCAGATCGCACAGGACTATGGCCTCGACGCCGATGTCGGAGCATCCGACACGGTTGAATCGCACTTCGACTACGAAACCGATTGGGACCGGATCCTGGCCACGGCCGAACGTTTCGGCTGGGTTGCCTACGTCCGCAACAAGGAGCTGATTCTCGGAGACCCAAGCAAACCGGCGGAGCCGGTTGAGCTCGTCTACGGCACCAACCTGCTCGAGCTTCGCCTCAACGAAGACCTTCGTCACCGAAGCGACCCGGTCAACGCCATCATGTGGGACCACAAGGAGCTGGCAGTGATCGAGTCCGAGGCCGACTCGACCGCCGCAGGGGTGTCAACCGGTGATCGCCCCGACCTCTCCTCGGTGCTGGCCGACTCCGGTCTGCCGCTCCGGAGCGGCTTCACGACCAGTCCCCAGCAAGGAACCCAGGCCGAAGCCGACGCTCGATCGGCCGGAGCGGCGCGAACCGAACAGCTTCGATATCAGACCGGAGTCGGCGTGGCCGTCGGATTGCCGCCGCTCCGGATCAACCAGTGGTTGAAGATCGGTGGCACCGGGTCTCGAACCGACGGTGAACACTACGTCACACGGGTTCGTCATCGGATCGGGCGCAACGGGTACACCACCGAATTCACCCTCGGTCATCCCGCGATCCTGGCCCCGCGGGCCAACACCACGACGACCGACCACCCTCAAGTGCTGATCGGGACCGTGACCGACATCGAAGATCCACAGAACATCGGGAGGGTCAAAGTTACGTTCAAATGGGCGGATCCCGCCCTCAACGCCGTCTGGGCCCGTCTCGCCACGCTCGACGCCGGGCCCGAGTACGGCACCACATTCATCCCCAACCCCGGCACTGAGGTCGTCGTGGCCTTTGCCGGCGATGACCCCATCGTGCTCGGCCAGATTTGGAGCGGGGCCAACCCACCGCCCGTGGCGATGGCCGACGGCAACCCGACCCGGGCCATCACCAGCCCTGGTGGCCACCAGTTGACGCTGGTGGACGGCGATGAGGCCAAAGTGTCAGTGACAACCGCCGGCGGCCACGAATTGCTTCTCGATGACGCCGCAGGGTCCATCACCGTCACCGAGACCTCCGGAAACTCGATCGCTGTCGACTCATCCGGCATAACGTTGACGGCCGCCAGCGGAGACATCGTTCTTGCAGCCTCGGCCGGCAAGGTCAAGATCGACGCCGTTGGTATCGAAGGCAATGCCACCGGACCGTCCAAGATCGCCAGCAGCGCCACGCTCGACATCTCGGCCAGCGCCACCCTCGGGCTCAAAGGCTCGCTGGTCAACATCAATTGAGCCACCACGAAGGAAGAAAGGAAGATCATGCCCCCAGCAGTCCGTGTCGGAGACACAACCGTCCATGGCGGTGTTGTGGTCGGCCCCGGCGTGCCGACGGTCCTCGTGGGGGGAATGCCGGCCGCCGTGCTCGGCGACATGCACGCCTGCCCGATTCAACCCGGCCACCCGCCGTCTACACCGTTTGCCGGAGGCGGGCCGACCGTACTCATCGGCGGCCGCCCGGCCCTTCGGGTCGGAGACCCCTCGGGCTGCGGGGCCGTTGTCGCCGTCGGACTTCCAACGGTGGTCATAGGATGACCTCGATCGACTATCCCCACACCGGTGTCGGCTGGTCGTTTCCCGTTCGCTGGCAACGAGTCGACGGGCACGCTGCAGCCGAGACGGCCACTGGAATCGACAAGGTCAAACAGTCGATGGAGCTGATCCTTCGGACCGATGTGGGCGAACGCTGGATGCGGCCACGGTTCGGTTCGGGGGCCAATGAATTCGTGTTCGAGTCGTTAACCGGACCCGCCACCAAACAGCTGGCCAACCGCGCCCGGCTGGCGTTGAAACTCTTCGAGCCTCGGATCCTGCTTGACCGCATCGAGGCCGTTGCCCGCCCTGACGACGCTCGGGTCGACATCGTCATCGAGTTCCGCCTCGACCGTCATCGCCGCCCCACCAGCCTGGTCGTTCCGTTCTATCCCCAACCAGGGACCGAGCAATGAGTTACCGTCCGGACCGTCGAACAGTCGACGACCTCCTGGCCCACACCTTGGCCAGTGCTGCGACGGTCGACGTCCCGGCAATTGGCGGCGAGCCAGGGGGCACAGGGGACCGGCCGAATTGGGCCGACGTGCTGCAGCAGGACGAATTCTCCTTTCGGCTTCTCGAACGCCTGCTCGACGCCAACGCCGCCCTTCTGGACCACCAGGCCGAGCTTCCGGACCGAGCCGCTCGCCACTGGCTTGAACAGACATTGGGCATCCCGGCGCTGGAACCGAAACCGGCGTCGGCCATTGTGGCGGCCCAGCGGTCCGACGACTTTCCTCCGATCCTGATACCGGCCGGCACATCGCTGCGAGGCCCAAAAGACGGTGAAGGGAATTCGAGCACGTTCACCACCGTCGACACCATCACCGCCACCGGCGCCAGGGTGGAAGCCCTCCACAGCTACGGGCATTGGCCCAACACCGACGCCGCGGCGGAAACGGCGGTCGACGGCGAGGTTCTCGTTCCGTTCCCGACCGACCGTAGGGCCGCCCACGAACTCATCCTCTGTTCCGATCTTCTAGCCTTCACCGGCGGAATGGCTACTGTGACCGTGGAGTTCGTCGGATTGACCGGATCCCTGGCTGACCTGGTGGACCTCGATTGGAGCTACAGCACCTCCGGTGGTGACCGACAGGTTCTGGGCGCCAGACAAGGGCCGGGACCATCGTCAACCGTCGTTCTCGAGCTCGACGGAGAGTGTTCAGCCGTTCCCCTGTCCGACGGTGATCCCGAGTCGTTCTGTTACCTCAAGGCGGCCTTCCCACCCGGAGAGTTCGTGGCCGCCGCCGAGGCCATCTCCTTCGAGGCGGTCAAGCTCACCATGGAGCGGGACGCGGTCAAACCCGACGGCGCCTTCTACAACGACGGCGTGGTCGACATCGAGCGCGAGTTCAGCCCGTTCGGCGACGTCCCCAAACGTGGCGACGGATTCTACGTGCAATGTGACGAGGCGTTGGGCAAACCACTGGCCGCCTTGACCGTCAACCTCGTTCCGTTGAGCGAGGAGGAATACACATTCCTGTTGGCGGCCCCTCTTTTTTACGTGTTGGCGGCCGAGACGGCCGAAGTCGCCAGCGCCGCCACGATCGCGACCACCGAGGTGATGGACGCGGCTCCGACCGCGGAGATGGTCGACGCAATCGACACGGTTGAAGGTGCGGAGGCCCTCACCGAAGCCGGAGCCGAGGCCGTCCTGGCCGCGCCGGTGGAGGCCGAACTCACGATGGCCTACAAGGCGCCGCCGGCCCCAACAGCCACCATCGAATGGGAGACGTTCAACGGTGTCGGTTGGGCCGGCACGACGGAAAAGAACCGGCTGACCTCGGTCGACGTCGCCGTTGAGCCAACCGGAGCCGCTTCGGAACCCACAACGCTGGCCGGGGTCGAGGGACGGTTCGTCCGGGCCTTTCTCCGAGCCGGAGACTTCGGTTGGGACGAATACCTGAAGGCGCTTGCCGCGTTCGGCACCGCAGCGGCATCGGGCAGCGGCGACGCCAACATGCCGGTCGCCCCCAAGGCCCCCATGCTCAAGTCGGTGTCGGTCTCCTACACCACCGACAACACCATCGTCGACCGGGTCGTCTCCCGAGTCGGCTCAAGTAACACTGCGGTGGTCACCGGCGGTCGGCCGTTCCTGCACCCCTTGGTGGCCACAACTGGACGGTCGACGGTCGGGGCGGTCTATGTCGGGCTGGCGGTTGACGACGCGGCTCTCGGCCAAATGCTCTCGTTGTACTTCGACGTTCAGGCCGCCGCGGCCTGTTTCCCGTCGGCCATCGTTCCGACCACCACGTGGCAGACCTGGAGTGGAACAACCTGGACCGACGTAGCGGTGGCCGATGCAACCAGCGGCCTGCGAACCGCAAACCTTGTCCGGTTCGTGGCGCCCCCGGACTGGCCGGTCGGCTGCCCCGACACCGGTGACAGCTCGCTGCGTTGGGTTCGGCTTCTGACCGACGCCCCGGGTCTCGTCGGCGTCGTGAAGACCGTGGTTCCCGATGCCGTCGTCGCCGTGGCCGAGCCCGATCTCGATGGAACCGTGCTGGCTCTTGATGCCCCTCCGGCCGGAAAGGTGAAAGGGCCATCGCAGCGCATCGACGGAATCGACAAGATGACGAACCCGGTGACCGGTACCGCTTCGAGATCTCCGGAAGAGGATCTGGCCTACATCGCTCGAGCTCCCCAGGTGGTGCGGACACGAAATCGACTGGTCAACCCCCGCGACTACGAAATGGATGTGGTGGCCAACTTCCCCGAAGTCGCCTTCGTGTCGGCACTGCCCCACTTCGACGGTTCGGACGACATCGTTCCCGGGGTGGTGTCGATCGTGGTCATTCCCCATTCGCCTGATCCGGCCCCGCTACCGTCAGCCGATCTCGTCACCCGTATCGAATCATCACTGGCCGAGCGGGCCCCCGTCCACGCCACCGTGGCGGTCATCTGCCCGGTGTATCAACTGGTGGCCGTCGATGCTTCCATCGTCTTGGCCAGGGGCCAGGCCGCCCTTTCGGCCCGTGGTGTAATCTCGTCGGCGCTCGATTCCTATCTGCATCCGTTGAATCGACCGGCCGACTCGCTGGGACGACCCGTCTACCGCTCGGAGCTGATCACAGTCATTGAAGACCTCGACGTAGTCGATCGGGTTGACCGGCTGGGTCTGCTGGACCACGGAACCGATGCCACTGCGCTGGCTGCGTCCGACGGTCCGCCGGATATCGCAATCGACCTGATCGACCGACCGGAGCGTATTGAACCACCGAGCCCGGCGCGGCTGGGCATGATCGTCTCCAGCGGTCTACACGATCTCAATCTTGTGGAGCAACTGGCATGAGCACACCTCCTCCCGCCTCTCTTCCGGTCGTCTCGACGCCGGCACCGATCAAGCCGCTCGGGGTCCAAGCCCCTGACGCCGATTGGCAGACGGTGCGGGACCGGGCCGTTGGTGGGTTACACGACGGATCCTGGACCGACCACAACATCAGCGACCCCGGGATAACCATGCTGGAAGCCGGCACATTGGCCGTCGCCGACGCCCACTACCGGACCGCGAACCGAACCTTCGAAGACGCCCCGTTTGCGTCGGGGATGTGGAGGGATTCGGTGCATTGGTCCGGGGTTGATCTGGCGAGCAGTACCGAGGACCTCCATTCGGTGGCCACGGCGGTCGCCCGCCACCGGACCAGGATCGAGGAACACCTCGCGACCGCGTCCGACCGGGCTGAAGCCGTCGCCCTGATCGCCACCGATCCGACATTGACCCTGTCCGACATGGCACCCGCGCCGACCGTCGACTACCCAACCGCGCAGATGGTGGTCCGCCTTCTTCGGGGCTCCGTGGTCCGCAAGGCGTCAATGGACTTCTCTACCGCCATCGATGCCGCGGTGGAAACCGAAAAGACCGAGGCCAAATCGGCGGCCCTACTTCGCTACGATCCCGCGTTTGACGGGCTTTGGGATGCCGAACTCATCGACCTGTTGGAGCAGCGCCGTCGACGACGGCTGGCAGATCGGATGGCTCAACTCCGCCTGGCCGTGGCCCGAGCCACCGATGTCGCCGAGGCGGCGGCCTTTCTGGCGCCGGAGGATCTGACCCCGGCAGAAACGACCGCCGTGCTGGCCTCGATGCCCCGGCCCGATGTTCTACCGGAGTTCTTCGAAGATGACGACGGTTCCACCCTGGTCTGGCCACCGACCGCCATCCAGACCCGTTCGATCGAACCCACTGTCGCCGACGACTATGTGCGGCTGGCTCTTGGTGTTCCCGGTGTGCGCCGTGCGTGGTTGCGCTCCGGCCGGATCGAAGGCATCGGCTGGAACGGAGAACCGGTGGCCGCGTCCGATCGCCCCGGCACGTCAACCATCTTGATTGAGGCGGCCGACGACGCCGGGTCCGATCTGCCACTCGCCGTTCTCCGGTCGCTGGCTCTGCCGGGCGAGGTGGCCGAGGTCGACGATCCGTACCAGCTGTATCGAACGAACTTGGATCTGGCCTGCCCGCGCCGGCTGATCTGCGATGAAATCGGTGTCGCCACCTTGTCGACCTGCCTCATCGAGATCCGCGCTGTTCTCCACGTCGCTGTCGGAACCATCGACGACCGGGCATCGGTGATCGCAACCGCTCGAGATCGACTGGAGGCGTTCTTCGTCGATGGTCGCCCGGAATCGCAACCGGTCGACCATCACCTGCTCGCCGGGGTCGACAACGAGATCGACGGACCATGGCCTGTGCCGCCCCCGGCCCCCACAGGGTGGATACCGGGGGAAACCATCCGGTTCAACGAAGTCGTGCAAATCTTGACCGATGATCCGGCCGTACTGGGCGTGTCTGCGGTGGGGCTCCGAACCGACGGCGCCGATTGGTACATGCCGACAACCGACGACGTTGCCGAGCTGGCCATATCGCCTGACTGCGTGCCTCGGCTGGCCCCCGACGACTGCCTTACCGTCAGCTTCGAACTAGGAGGCCGACCATGAGTCGTCACTACACGCCGATCGCCGACCTGTTGCCATCGGTGTTCCATAACGACACCGACAGCTTCGAGCAGATCAATTCCTATCTTGGTCTGGCCGACGAGATTATCCGAGCCTACGTCTCACGAGTCGAAGAACTCAGCGTCTGGCTTTCGCCCAACGGACCCCGAAACGCGTGGCCGGCCGACGTCCCGCTTGAAGCAGGAATCGACGACGTGCTGGACGCCTACGTTGCACTCTTCGACGAGCTTGCCGCCTGGACCGGTTTCACGTTCCCCGAGTGGTGGGTCACGTCGGTCGACGATGGCCATCCAAGCGACGACCGTCTGGCCGACCTTCGCCGACGACGTACATACCTGGCCAAGTCGGCCCGACTGTGGCGACGGCGAGGGACCCCACGGGGATTTCTCGACTGGCTTTGCCTGGCCTTCGACGTCGCACCGGAACATCGGCCCTATCTGTTGGAGCACTTCAAATTCGGTCGCCCTTCCTGTCCTGACGATGACGGCTCCGAGCCGGTCGACGTCGGACCCGAGCCGGGCCTTCGAGCCACCTTGCTGGTACCCAGCACTCCGGCATTCGACCGGCCGGAGATGCGTCGCCTACTGACCGGTTTTGTCGAAACATACGCTCCCGCCCATGTCCACATCCGGGTGTGCTGGGTCAACGACGACTTCGAGCTCTACGAAGTGGTCAACGACGACGGCACTACCGAGGTACGGGAACTGCCCGGGCCTCGTCCCACGACCGGAACCGCGGCCGAAATCGAAGCGTGGCGACTTGCGGTCGAGGAGTACCGCAGCCACGTCCGCTGCGTGTTGTGTGCGTTGGTCGACGAGACCAGCCACGAGGCAGGCATCGGAGTGGAGGCATGCATCGACAAAGGTCAGAGTACCGACCGGCTCGGCATCGGTCGCCTTCCCGGTGGTGGGCGTGTGCCCAACGATCCGTCACCGCCCAACCCATAAGTCAAAGGAGTGAACATGACAACGTCATCGTTTCCCATATTCGTTGAAGGACAGACGCTCACCGAGTCTGAATTGAACGACCTGCGAACCTTCCTCGACGACAAGGATCATGCGCTAGGCCGGATGATCGGTTTCGGGGTCAACTGTGGACTCGATGTGGTCATCGACGGCGGCAACTATGTGATCAGCCCTGGGCTGGCCGTCGACCAACTCGGCCGGCCCATCATCGTCTCCGAGGAGATGACGATCCCGGTGACCGAACCCCGATCGGAATTCGACTGGTTGGACCCCGACGGTGGACGCCAGACTCTGGTGCTCCGGCTCGAGGAAACCGTGGCCGAGGCGCCTGACTGCGAAGAAGACGGTTGTCGGCGACACGCATCGTTGGCCACCAGAAGACCTGTCCTTGCCGTGGCCGACGGTTGCCTGGAACCAGGTTCGTTTACCGTCGAAGGGTCCGAACTCTCCTCGGTCAACCCGATCACAGTGAGCAAAGGATCGAAGCCGGTCAACACCGGCGCGCTGCTGTCAGGGGCGATATCGCGGGTGTTGGATCGACGCGGTTTCAGCGGCGAGACCGTGGCGAAGGTGACGGGAGCCGTCATCGCCCCCAGTGACCTTGCCGGTGCGGCGACCTGGAAGGCCAGCTTCCTCAACCAGTTGTACTTCGCCACACTGGAGCTGCTCCGATGTGAAGCGTTGACGACACTGGCCTGCGATCGGTCGACGACCACACCCGGTGTGGCTCTCGGGTGCAACAGCGCCGGCCGGTGGGACTGCAACCGCCGCCACCATTGGGAGCCTCCGGCCGGATTGGCCACGACGTTGTTGGGGGCCGACTGCGAAGACCCGTGTCGGTTCCATCGACTGCGCATCCAGGCCATCATCGATGCCTTCGTGTTGCCCGAATTTCCCAAACCCGACGACCCACCCAAAGGGGGCGGAGGCGGCCCGTGGAAAGTCTGCAAACACGTGCGCTACAAGGGCTACACCGAAATCCGGAACGATTTACTGCGGAACAAGGGCCGCTGTTCCCACTGGACTGCACCACCGTTGGTGATTGAGGACTACCGTGACAAGTTCGACTTCGACGATGAGATCTTCGTCGATATTCCCCGCGAGGCGCTCGAGATCGGCGAGGTCTACGGCGGCTACATCGATCCGCTCGAAGTCGGGACTCTCAGCCTCGGGCTGGCTATCGGCGCCGACCCCCGCGAAGTCGAGACCGCCATCGGTGCGGCCGTGGCCACCAGCGAAGGGCCCGACTTTCCCCTCGATGTGCAAATCGTCTCCAGCAGCGAGGTCAACGGCATCGACGGCTATGAGCCCGCCATGGACGCCGCCATCACCGACACCCTGGTGTTGGTCCAGGATTCGATGGGCAAGGTGGTCGCCACCGGCCGGGTGCCGGTTGATCGCACCTTGAATTCGGTTGGGCCGTCGGTTAAGGCGGTCGAGGGCCAGGCTGTCGCGGCGGCAACGGTCGCCGACGAGGCCATAACCAAGTCCGGTGAACTCGAAGCGACCATGACCACGACCATCGCAGAGCTGGGAACGGTCAGAGGCACCGTGAACGATCACCAGGACCTGCTGAAAGGGGCCGGAGACAGCGGCGGCCTACTAGCCATCGTCGATGATCTCCAAGGCAAGGTTCAGGCGTTCGACGGTTCCGTCACGACCGGTCTGCTGGACGCCTCGATCGAGGCCACCGAGCAGAAGTTCACCACCAGGTTGGCCGAATTCGACGTCGAGATACAGAACCGGATGGTCGCGGAACAGAAGGACTTTCGACTGGAAATGGAAGCACGTTGGGAACGCAACAACGACCGGATCGACAACGTGCTCATTGAATCGAAATTTGTCGGCACCAGATCGCCCGGGCTCGACGCCGATGTTGTGCGTCCCGAATTGGTCGAAACGTTCAAGGCCCTGGCCGGAGCCGTGGCTGAGATGGGAGACGGCGATCCGGCAACGCTGCGAACCCTGAGGCGAGTACAGCAGGGAATCGGCCGGATGGAGGCCGCCATCCAAGTAGGCAGTGGGTCGGGCGGAACCGCAGGGCCCGAGATCGTTGCCGCCTTCGAGGCAATGGCCGAACTCACCGAGGGTCTTGGCGCACCACGAGCCACGGTAAGGAATCTGAAGAACCGGGTGTCCGCGCTCAAGGCGGTCTACGAGCAATGACAACCAGAGCCGGCACTGCGAATCATTCGATCGACCGGGTGACCATTCGCTGCTCCGACGAGGGGGGCGTCCGACAGCAACGACTGCGGACCATCGCCGACCGAGACCTTCCCCGGGCGCTGGAACGTCTGCTTCCCGACGGCGACCTGGAGATCGACACGATCATCGCTCCGCTCGACTTCTGCATCGACGACTATGACGACGACACCGTGGCCTGGCGGTGGGCGGCAATCGTGGCCAACGAGGTGGTGGAAACGTCGCGCTGGAGCGAAACAGCGACCACAAACGACGATTTGGTGACCGGTCCCGAACCAGGCGTCGACATATACCGAGCCGCGACCCCGGCCGTCGCCGGACCACCAACCACATTCGGGTTCACCGCTCCGGATTCAACTCCGACCGGACCGAACGATCCCCCAACCGCAACCTTGATCGAGTTGCTCCAATCGCTCCAACCCAACCGACGGGCGGCCGTGGTCAGTTTCCTGCACCGGCTGGAACCGGAACCAAACCTTGCGGACGGAGTCATCTCCGGCCGGAACCGAACCGATACCGAGACCGGCGATGGCCACAACCGACAAGGCGCCGGTTGGGAATCCGAAGTCCAACGGTGGAACGCCCGGCGCTGGGCCGAGTGGGTCCAACGAGCAGTAGAGCCTCTCGATGCCGACCAGAAACAGCAACTCGCTTCCGCTGCGGCGGTGGCGGCTCAGGCTCCACGACACCGCAACGGAGACAACGAGATCTCCGCCGGTTCCACCAACCGCAGCGATCGGCGAATGGTCACCGCCGTCGGCGGACTCGGTCTGTTCTACCCGTGGCTGGGCCGTTACCTGGATCGGGCGTGGGCCCGGTTCGATTCGACCCCCGAGTGTGCAGTGGCCGCCCTCACCGCCCTTGTCGGCGCTCGACCGAGCGAGTCCGCGCTGATTCACGATCCGTTGATCACAGTGTTGGCCGGTGCCGAACCCGACCATCAGGTCGACCTTGACCTTGTCGCCAGGATCGATCCGGCAGTCTTGACCGAAGACATCGAGGCCGTGTGGGAACGCTTCGTTGGATCGTTGCGAGGCAGTTGGTCGACCGAAACCATAGGGCCGGCGCTGATTCTCAGACCGGGATGGCTGGAACGCGGCGAGCAATGTTGGGAGCTGAGCCCCGAACCGCGCCCACTTGACTTCCTCCTTGACGCTCTCCCCTACCCCATGGGAAGTTTCCGCCTCCCATGGACCGAGCTGATCACAATGCGGTGGAAACGATGAGCGACCACCCTGAGATCCTGGCCGCGCTCGATGCGCTCGATGGTGTTCTCGCCCTCCGGCTGGAGGAACGAAAGGGACCCCTGCTCGAACAGATCCGCACCGGACGGCAGACCCAACAGCGCACAAACGCGATTCCACCCCGGCACACCTACCTGCAGGGAGGACCGCTGGCGGAGATGTGCGACATTCTTCCCATCGACGATGTCGAGTTGCTGCAGTTCATCGGAGCGCTCGCCCCCCACATCGATGAGCGATATCAGGTGCTCATCACCGCGCTTTCCGCCCGGTCCGAGACGGCCGTTGTCACCGGCGAGATGCTGCGGAACCTCTGCCCTCCTGACCCTACGATGCAACAAGTGGCTACACGTGCGCTCGGACCCGACGGGCTACTGCGTCGAGTTCCGCTGCTTGAGCTGGAGGCAAGCCCAAACGGCCCGCTCGCCGGCGCAATTGTGGTTCCGCCTTCGGTGCTCTCGGGGCTGATCGATGCGCCGCCGATAGCGCCGGAGCTCTCCCCGGAGTTTCCGGCCAGTCCGCTGACGACGGTACACGGGGTCGATGACCTCGTCGTGTCCCGTGACGCCCGCCGACGAATCGACGATGTCCTGGCCCGCATCGTTTCAAGACCCGAAGTACTCCAGGGGTGGGGACTCGGGGCCCATCACGATTCGGTGGCCGGAGTCACCGTCCTGCTTCACGGTCCGCCGGGGACCGGCAAGAGCATGACTGCAGCCGTCCTGGCCGCCGAAGCGGGCATGCGCGCCCTACGAGTCGACCTCTCAACGTTGGTCTCCAAATACATCGGGGAGACAGCAAAGAACCTGGAAGCCGTCTTCCGCTACGCCGAGCAGAGCCCCTGCCTCCTGTTCTTCGATGAAGCCGATTCGGTGTTCGGAAAGCGGGGTGAGGTGAGCGATGCCCGGGATCGCTACGCCAACCAGGAGGTCAGCTACCTGCTGCAACGTATCGAGTCGTTTCCCGGTGTGGTGGTGTTGGCCACGAACTTCCTGGCCAACATCGACACGGCGTTCCTGCGCAGGATCAACATCTTGATCGAGCTGAATCCTCCCGACAAACGGCAGCGTCGCAAGCTGTGGCAACACGTCTACCCCGACACCGTTCCGGTCGAGAGCGTGTCGTTCGCCGATTTGGCCAATCGTTACCAACTGACCGGGGCCCAGATCAAAGAAGCCGCGATGGAGGCCGCCTACCAAGCGTCGTCCAACGGCGGAAAGGTCACGACCGAACACCTGGAGAAGGCGGTTCGTTTCCAGTTCGCCAAATCAGGTCTGATGGCACCGGAGTAGAGCTCAATGGGCGCCCAGCCGGCCACCGCCACCGCTCCAACCGGAAAACGGCGTTCCTCTAAACGGCCACCAGGCAAGAACGCCGAGTCGAGTAGGCAACGTTCCAACCGCAACGGTTCGGCCGAAACCGCACCGCGTCCGGCTGACCCGACAGGAGGCCCGATCCTGACGGAGCTGGCCCACCTGAGCGACCTCGCACTCGATGAGGTCTCCGGATCCCGGAGACGGGACATGATGTTCGATGCAGAAGTTCCCTTGGGTGAGGTCGGTCTCACCGGAATCGAGTGGAATCAGGGCGACGGCCAACCGACAGGCCACATCGCCGGCCGCTTCGACCGTCCCTTTCTTGCCGGTCGGACCAGGATGCCAATCGACGGCGACGGTCGACCAAGTGGTGAGGTCGAGGTCGAGGCCCACGTCGCCCTGGGCGGGCACACGATTGCCTCCATCGTCGCTGCCACCAACGAGTGGGACGGAGGCCCGGTTCCACTGCCGGAGGCGACACTAGACGGGCACCACTTGACCGTCTCGCTTGGCACCGAGTTGACCGGAACGATTCAACCCGCCGATGCCGCGGTTGCCGCGATGGTCGCGGTCGGCGCCGCCTCGGCGGTGGCCGATCTGGCGGCGATGGACGGGCTGCCAACAGGCATCAAAACGTTGTTGGGTACGCCGTCTCTCGACGTCGAACAGCTCGGCCAGGTGCGAACCATCGCCCCCGCCATCGCCGAAGCGATCGAGATGATCACCGGGATCGCCCTCAACGAGTTGCGCGTCGTGACCGACGTCGACAACGAGGCGTTCCACCAGCAGACGGGGCTCGACATCTCGGAGATCTCAGCCGAGTCGGCCCCCATGATCTTCGGATCACACCTGCTGTTCGGGCCAGGAGCCTACCAGCCCGACACCGAGGTCGGGATTCAGGCGCTGGCCCGGGCCGTCGTCGCCGCCGCCCGCAACAGCTCGGATCAAGTAGCTGATGAGCGCGCCAATCCGGCATCCGACGACGTTGAGGAGGCCGAACCTCTCGACCCTGAGATCCCGTTGCCATCACCCACGCCGACCGAGGCCGCCCCGGGACCCACTCCCACTCCGACCGACGAAACCGAGGTTTCGGGTCCGGGCGGAGCCGGCGGCGATGACGGGGCGGGACCGACCACCGAAGGTGTCGACAGCGATATTCCGACCGGTCAGGGCACCGAGGTCACCGAGGGTGCCGAAGCCGGTGAGGGGCCGGAGGTCGAGCTGCTGATGCCGCCGGCCCCGGCCGCGCCCACGCCGGAGCAGGAGGAAGGGATCGCGACCGTCGGCGGCAACGCCAGGTCGGCCACCGGTTCGGCCCGCCGGCTGCCATCGGCCTCGGACTCAACGGTCGATGCTCAGGCGGCAGTAACCATTCCCGACTCCGAAACGTTGGGTCGAGCGCGCCAGGCATTGGTCACCAAACTTGGTGGTCAACCTGAGCCGAGCCCGGAAATTGTTGAGCTCTGCCGCAACATGGGTGAAGCCATTCGGGCTCATCGTCCGGTGGACGAGGACGAACTACTCGACGCTGACCTGCGCGAACCGGCACAACAGGCCGGCTCGTCTCTCAACGCATCGGTGGAAGCGGAGGGAGACGCCGTTGCCCAGAATTACCAGCAGGTCGATGAACCACCGGAGCTGACCGCGCCCCGTACACCATCCCCGCTCGAAGCGCCGGCGTCAACCATCGGTGAGCCTGATCTCCAGGCCGAAGCCGCGGCACCTCGTGAGATCCCACCGGAAGACCTCTCGCTCGGCAACGACCGCCAGGCTCTCGACCGCCGGGTCGAAGAGTCGGAGATTCACCGACCGACCACCGAAGTCATCCCCGATGGACCCTTTGCCGAGGCCAGGGCCGGCCAAGCCGAGCTGGCCGGACTGGAGGAAGCCGGTCCAGCCGAGGTGGCGGCCGAACAACAGCAGGCCATCACCCAATCCCGGGAGCAGATGCAACAATTGCAGCTTCAGACGCTGGAGGCGCTGAACTCGTCGCGATCATCGACCGTTTCGTCGAACACAAACCGCCAAGGGTCCATGGTGGAGACCGAGGCCCAGACCCGGGAGCGACTCTCGGACGAGGCCAACGGGATTTTCAACGAAGCCCGGTCACAGGTGACCAACCTGTTGAACCCCCTGACCAGGGTGGCCATGACCATGTGGGCCGCCGATGTCGACCGGTTGACCACCGAGTTCCGCACCAGTCTCGATGAAGTGAAGAGCTGGGTCGACGAGCGCCATTCCGGCATCGGTGGCTCGATCCTGGGGGCCTGGGATTCTCTGACCGGTCTGCCTTCCTGGGTCGGGCGGGCCTATGACCGCGCTGAACAAGCCTTCACCGACGGGGTGTGCGAATCGCTCACCAGGATTTCCATTGAGGTCAACACCGTGATCTCCGCAGTCGAGGGGATCATCGCCACCGCCGAAGCCGAAATCCGGGTGCTGTACACCGAGAACCTGCCGGCCGGTCTCGAGTCGTGGGCGGCCGAGCAGCTCGCGGGCTTTGAAACCAAGCTCAACGGCCTGCGGAGTCAGGTCGAGCAGACAAGGACGGATTTTGTCGGGGAGATCTCCCGGGAGGCGATCTCGGCCGTGCAGGCGGTCCAAGCCGAGGTGGAGCAACTTCGGGAGGAGGCCAAGGGCATCATCGGGCGGGTCGTCGATGCCATCAACGAATTCATCGACGACCCCATAACCGCCATCATCAATGGCCTACTCCGCCTGGTTGGGATTCCTCCCGCCTCGTTCTGGGCACTGATCGAGAAGATCCGCCAGGCCATTGAAGACATCGCCAATGATCCGATGAATTTCATCAACAACCTGACCAGCGCCGTCGGTCAGGGATTCCAACTCTTCTTCGATCACTTCGACGAGCACCTTCTGAAGGGACTGTGGGACTGGTTTTTCTCCGGCCTCGGCCCCCAGGGAATTGCCATGCCCGAGGACTTCAGCATCGGGGGCATCGTCAGTTTCGCCCTGGAACTCATGGGGATCACCTGGCCCAACATCCGGGAGATCCTGGTGCGCCACATTGGCGAAGAGAATGTGGAGCTGATCGAACAGGCCTGGGAGCTGGTCAAGACTCTGATCGAACTCGGTCCGGCCGGCATCCTCGAAATGATCAAGGAACGGCTCGACCCGGCCACCATCTTCCAACAGATCCTGGACGCCGCGATCGAATACCTGACCACCACCTTGATCGCGGTGGTGGCGGAGAAAGTCCTCATGTTGTTGACTCCGGTCGGGGCCATCGCGCAAGCGATCATGTTGATCTACGACGTCCTGGTCTGGATCTTCAACAACGCGGCCCGAATCTTCCGGTTCATCGAGACGATCGTGAACGGCATCGCCGACATCATCGCCGGCAACATTACCGCGATGGCCCAGGCGGTCGAGGCGGCGCTGGCTTCGCTGATCCCGGTCGTCATCGACTTCCTGGCCCAACTCCTCCGGCTTGGGGGGCTGCCCGAGGCGGTGGCCGATGTGATCAAAGGACTCCGTGACATGGTGCTCGGTGCCATCGACGCCGTCGTCGGATTCCTTGTGGGTCAGGCTCGACGGCTGCTGGAAGCTCTGGGCTTCGGCGATGAGGACGACGACGCTGATGACGACGAATCGGGCAGCGAGGACACGACACTGGGAACCGAGGTCACGTTCAGCGCTCACGGAGAATCCCACCGACAGTGGGTCGACCTCAACGGCGATGACGCCGAGTTGATGATCGCCAGCACGCCATCACCGGTGGTGGCCAAGCTCGACCATTGGGCAGTTGAGAAGGACAAGCTCGCCGACGACCAGAAAGAGCAGGCAACGACGTTGTTGTCCCGGGCCCGCCAGCTCACCGAGCAGGGCAACACCCAAGGTGACGCCGTGGCCGAGGAATTCACTGAAGCGGCAGCCGATCCTGAAATCGACCCACCGTCAGACGCTCCGTTGGAGTCGACTCAGCAGCAGCTCGGTCCGGTTCTCGATGATCTCTTCACTCTGTTCGGTGAGAAGAAGGACCTGCTGTTGATGTTTGGTCAGGAGCTTGACCGAATGCACCCCGCCGGCAAAACCGACGCCCTCACCGACGTTGCCGGTTTGAGTGAGGAAGACGTTGCCTCCACCCGAACCTGGAACGACCTCCGGCTGCACCTTGAAGGCGCGCCCAGAATCTCAAAGGCGGTGAACCGTCCGACCCACAAGGACGGCGGAACATTCCAGCAGGCGGCCGAAGCCGTTGTGCTCGAGGTGGTGAGCGGTCTTTCAACCGAGCTGGGCTATGCCGAAGGGCGGGCGGAGACCTGGCTACGCGGACGGAAGGCAAACATCGTCCCCGGCAAAGACGGCCCTTATGCGAAGATCGTCGGGGCCTTGTCGGACATGTTGTGGACCGGATCCAACCCGCGGTCCGATCTCGAAACGGCCCTCAAGGAGCTGGGTGGTGACGGCCCCGACGGTGAGTTGGTTGAGGCACTCGGCTCCACCGACATCGTCGCCTTCATGGACACGCTCAGCAAGGGCGGCACGGTCGGTTCGGTCAATCAACGGCGCTTCACCGAGCTGTGGGAGAAGCAGGCCAACAAGGACTATGTCAAAGACCGCTTCAGGGCCGCCCATCCCGGACAGCACGAATGGATCCCGAGTGATCTGATTGCCGAGGTGATAGCACGGACGGGCAGCGTTCGCGATGCATTGGAGTACGACGACTGGGTGCAGATGCATCACCGCATGCGTACCGACACCACCTGGATCATTTTCAGTCCCGGGTTCCAGAAGGGACGGGCCCAGATCAACGGCCGCGACCAAGAGGCGTTGGCCGGTCACTCCGGTGCTGTCTACTACCCTCGTGACGGCCGTCGAATCCCACTGACCACGGGTCAGGGGCCATGGCACGATCAGCTTCGATCGGCGTTCCGCAAGCTCGAGTCGGGCCCGCCTGAGGTCATCGCCGAGATGAAAGACATCGCCGACGAGACTGTGTGGTCTGGGTCAACCTCAACCGCCACCGCGTCGATCTACCAAGGCCCCTACTACCAAGCTCGCTCGTCGAGTACCTACGCACTCAGCGCTCTTGCCACCGCCCAGTCGACCGAGACAACCACAAACGACTCCGGCCGAAGTGCAAGGATCCAGATCCCGGGCGGACCACCGGCAGTAGGCAACACCGAACACGAGGGCCGCAAAGCGGCCTTACTGGCCCAGTTCGAGCAGTGGGCGAATGAACTCTCCCGGTAGCGCCTCCCGGCGCGGGTCGATTCGCCGTGCCCGTTGGCGGATGGGATGTCACCCAACCGGACCAGGCACTCGCCAGCGGCAACATCCATCACCTGACCGTGAGGCTGGAGCTTTTCGATCTGTTCGGGGGGCGCCATGAAATTCCGGGCTGCCAGTCTTGGAAAGAACCATTCCGACTGCAGCTGAGCGACCTGTCAGAGCAGAACCTGTTGCTCCTGAGCTAGGTCTGAGTCATGGGCGTCACGTCTGGCCTCCCGCCCCTTCTCAATCGCTAGCAGCGCGATGCCAATGACGTTGTGGGCGTTGAGGGACTTGAACCCCCGACTTTCTCCTTGTAAGGCGCATTGAGGTGTACGTAGGCGTTCGCGCCGGAGGCCAGATCCAAGCATCTCACAACCTGAAGCTCTAAGTTGTCAGATCGTGTTTGACCTTGAAGGGTGCCACCTTGGGTTACGACGACGGCGAAGGTTGGCCACCGACACCCTACATCCGGCCCCAACTCGACAGAACCGACGGTCTTTGTTGCTCAAGCCGACAGCATCAACCGCTGAACGTCGGACAATCCACCAAGTGCTGAGTCATCAACGATTGGCGACGTCCAGGCGACCAGAACCAACAGTACAACTAGTAGTACGTGGAAGAACAGCACTCGACCATATCGAAGCGACTTCAGGAAGCTCACCAGAACATCAGAAGCTCCGTCAGGGGAACCAACGGACTCGCCAATGCGAGGCCCGTCATACGAGCGCTCACCCCTTAGAAACTCCTCCACACAGTGCGAGCGCCTAATCCCGGCGTGTTCAGCCATGTTATGCCACGCCTCCAGCGTCCAACCTATGGTTATGACTCCGATACCGACAACCAAGAAACCCGTTCGATCGACCTCGACACTCGTTGACGCTCGCGCCAACGCCAGGCCAGTAGCTAATGCCGTTGTTAGACCTCTGACCTTAAATCGCAGCTCCTCCTGCCGTGCAATAAAGGCCTGAA
Source organism: Acidimicrobiales bacterium (assembly GCA_965216355.1). GTDB lineage: Bacteria > Actinomycetota > Acidimicrobiia > Acidimicrobiales > SZUA-35 > JAHELU01. Next base: position 1,829,915 of record CBDCFR010000013.1, on the reverse strand, counting down.
GAAGCGATAGTTCCTCAAGGGCGATCTCCGAGACATTAGTCGACACTAAACAGCTCCCGCCGGCGCCTTGGAAGCCCTCGAAGACCGTCTCGTGATATCGGAAGTCTCACGTTGGCCAAATCCCCTGGTTCCAACTTGACAAGCCCGCCGCCGAACTCTCTGCCCCAGTACAGGTATTCAGTTGGCTCAATCTCACGCAATAGATCGACCAAGAAGTGCATGTCTTCCCTTGGAATCAAGGATCGACCTGAACCTTTCAGATACAAGGCGACATAGTTGTTAAGGATGGTCGCATCTGAATAATTTAGGTAAAAATTGACTGGGATGCGACCACCTCGATACTTGCCCATCGACGATGCGAAGATTTGAACATTGTCTCGCCTGTCCTGGCAATAAAATGGACTTCTTCGCCGAACAAGATAACGATCTAGAACGGCCTCAGGCACCGATGATAAATAGTCTGCCAACTTCGGAGCTCGCTCTTGCAAGACGTCGATCGGATCGCAAGAGTCAATTAGGAATAGCCTCTTCCGTACAATCGGTCCGCCAGAATCATCAGCGCGCACGATGCCGTCGTCAGGAAGGTACCGAGATTTCGGCACAAGTGGCCTCAGGCCGTAACCGTTCAGACCGAGATCTCGACACTCGCGCTCACCAAGAACAAACACGTCATTCGCACCAGTTGCAACGCCTCGGGTCACATCAAAAACATCACCCAACGAAAGTAGGTCACGATCGACAGAACGGCGCTTCGGATGTGAGAACTGACGCCATCTGCTTGACGATATCAGAGAGTCCTTACTCACCATCCTCTTGGTCGACGCCTGCGTGATCGACACCCCACGGCTGAACTGAACTCGATCGTCCGATGGCTGAGACTTCCGGAAGAAAACTACTACAGAGGACACCAGCGCATTCTCAAAACTACGTCCACCAGAGTCGAACACATGAACAGCCACCAAATCAACATGCGAAGTCAGGTAGTTCCGAACAGCACGCCCATAGTCAGAGTCAAGTACATCAGCTGGGAGCAGCCACGCAGCGGTTCCGTCGTCTGCCATCCAATCATGAGCAAGAAGTAGGAAGTAGACAAATAGATTCGATCTTCCAGATAGCTCAATTCCTAGACGCCGAAAAACTAGGCTAGACAATTCAGCCTTAACGTCGTCATCAATTATTTGGGACCGCACGTAGGGAGGGTTCGCAAGGATAAAGTTCCACTGGCGAATGGGAACTGACTTCAAGAAGTCACCTGCAAATACCTGCAGATCGTAGTCCGACCAACGCTGCATCGCCGCACGACCACGGTTGGGATCGAGCTCAACACCATCCGCCGACGAAATAGGCCTTCCAGCCTCTTCGAGACAACGCACAAGAACAGCGAAGAAGATGCCACTGCCGAGCGCCGGGTCACCAAACGCAATATGGTCCATGCGGTGGAGATCTAGCGCCGTCCTCACCATCTCTTCGACGATCTCCGGTGGCGTCACGATTAGTCCAGCCGGAGGCACGGATTGCCTCGGGGCGCTAGGAGACGAATCTCGTTCCGGTTCACTACCGCGATGTTGCACCGTCTCGGTATCCCACAAAGACACCTGCTGGACCTCCGGTCGCGGGGTCAGCACGCCGAGCGGGCCTGCCTTCTTCCTTGTCGGTGCCTCGTCAAGAGCGGAATGAATCCTTGTGCAGATGGCAGCAACCACATCGAGGCGTTCATCATCGGTCATCCGCTCGACCTTCGCTTCTACGTCCACAGGTGACAGGCCCGTGGCGAGCGCAATCTCGTTCACAGCATCGGCCGTGAACCGTCGTGATCGCTTCGATGCTCGACCCTCGACACCCATGGGGATTTCCTTCAATGAGCAAGACGTCGGAACCGGTAGCAGCAGATTCCAGCTGAATCGAGACAGAAGGTCGGCCAGATCGTCAGAGAACGAGCCAACAGGTCCCTCATAGATCGTTAAGTGAAACTCGCTGTCAGGGTAGTCGGGCTTGTAAACAAACGATTCTAGGTACTCACTGCGAACCTCTAGATATATCGCCGTTCTTGCACGATCGCCAAAGTAGAAGGCGCCGGGACCTACAAGAGTGAGGTCTGCAATCCTTATCCTTGAAGCCGACGCAACAAGTCCTGTCGCAACCTTGTCGATGGGAGCCCGAACCGTTACGTGCGGTTCTGACCTTGATGACCCGTCGACCACCTGACGTAGAGCTGAGAGCGCCGGCCCGACGCTAGTTTCCGCTATGGGAAGGACCAGAGCAGATGGCACCTAGATCACCAGCATCCGCATAATGTTCCGACTCGAATCTTGGTCAATCTTGTCAATCAGCTCGTAGACCTTGTCTCCATAGGAATTGGCAGCAGCAAAGAGTTCGGTGGTTTTCTGCCGGTCCTTGAAAAGAGACTGCAACTCATCAGCAGTTAGCTCTGTTTGCTTGAGGAACACAGCATATAGTTCTAGAACTTCTGCGACAATCGGCTCTACCGCCGGCATGCGTTCTGCGACCCCCTCAAGTCGCTCACGAGGAGTCAAGGAAATCACTGAAACAACGTCGTCGTGCTTAACCGGAGCATCGAAGCTCGCGAGCGCGGCTATAGTCGCGAAACATGTAGTCAAGCGACTGTACTTTAGCTTATAATTCTTGACTTTCTGAGAAGCCCGCTCATGCCTCTCGAAGTCGCGTTGGTTTCGACGATGTTCATAGTTCGCCTGCAGTGTTCGCCAATACCTTGCGATATCATTGACCAAGAAATGAGGTTCAAATGTCGCTTCATGGTCTGGATAATCTCGGAAATACGAGTCGATAAACTCATAGATCAACCCGTCGTATATTCGTTCACCAAATAGCGGCTTGCTCTCAAGCAAGAGCAGCATTCGAACAGTGAAGTGGTTGTCGTAGTCATCTTCTGGACTGCCGAGCGCGCGTAGATTTTGGCTAGCGTCGTGAATTTCTAAGTATCTACAATCGCCCGAGAATCGAGGAAAGCTCATGTTCTCAGCGACGTCGATCAGGTCCCCGAACAGGCGCAGTTCGTTGGTTTTTGGTGTTTCCTCATCTGACCGGTCACCATTACACAGAAAGAACAGATCAACATCAGAGTGTTCGCTCGCTTCGTTCCTAGCGTACGAGCCGGCACAGAAGACTGTCAGACTGTCAATCTTCGATATCGCATCGATAGTAGAAAGGCGATTTCTCAGCTCGGTGCGACGGTTGTTAGAGTAGATCGCCTTGGTCGTGTAGATCTGGTCTAGTTCGATGGCCATGAATTGTGTCGTTTCTGGTGCAGCGGCGAAGCCCGGATATTCACCGAACCACTGTACATCCTGCCGGCGAGTGTGCTGCCGAGCCGGAGTTAAGCATGCCCCGGGGATAGGTCGGCCGACTCATGGATCCACCGACCATACCTGATGTCGGCCCGATCGACATGGGCTGCGAGAAGGTGGACGACCTCGTAGGGGTGGCGCTCAGTTGTCAGGCGAAAGATCTCGTCAACGCATGACCTGTTGGTGTGGACGATGGCATACGCTTCGGTGGCTTGATGAATTTCGCCTTGCCATCGGTAGAGCTGTCGATGACTGGGATGATGTTGGCGCTGGCAGCGAGGCGTTGTTCTATGAGCATGGCGCAGTGTTGGCGGAGCCAGTCTGCGTCGGGGGCGGTGATGGTGACGTCGACGATCTGGACCTCACCGTCGACCTGGTGCTCCGTATCGCTCACGGCTGCTCTCCGGTGAGTTTGTCGAGGAGGTTGGCGGCGGCTTCTTCGGTGCGGGCGAGGCTGGCGTGGCCGGTGACGACGGCCCCGTCGTAGCTCATGCCGACCCAGCGTCCTCGGCCGGTGACATCGCCGTTGCGGTCGATGGCGAAGTACATAGTCCCTTTGGATTGGACGTTGCCGTCTACGCCTCGGTAACCATTGGTAAGGGATCTGCGACCCACCCACCACGTACCGCCCTGAACGAGTACGAACCCGAATTCGAGCATCAAATGACCGGCCCCCAACGACGGCTCATTGCCGACCGGGCCAGAACACTGATCGCAGAAGCCTGCGGCGACATGACCGAAGGCAACAAACTCCGAGCGTGCGGGGTCAACCTTCGGGCCGGTCTTCATGATGTGGCCGTGGACCGTCACCCCGACGGCTACGCCTACACCTCCGGGCTGCAGACCTGCGGATCGGTGTGGGCATGCCCTATCTGTTCGTTCAAGATCCGCACGAAACGAGCAATCGAGTTGGCGTCCGCCATCGCCGTACACACGGCTCGGGGCGGGTCGGTGTACCTGCTGACGTTGACCACCCAACACACCTGGGGCGAAGCGCTGGATCTCGTCTGGTCCGATGTGCAAGACGTGTGGGCCTACATCACCAGCCACTACCGATACCGCAAACTCAAGGACGAGCTTGGCATGGGATTCGTCCGCACGATCGAGGTCATGCACGGCTTCAACGGCTGGCACCCACACCTGCACGTGCTGCTGTTCATCGACGAGCACGTCGACCGGTTCGACGACGCCGAAACCTACGACCGGATCGCCTGCACCTTCCACGACCTGTGGGTCAACCGAATGTGTGAGCATCACGGCCGGGACGTGAAGTCCTCCTACGGCGTGGATCTGCGGCCGGTCAAAGACGACGGAGCCGAAGGCGTCGGCATGTACTGCACTAAGGCCGGTTACGAGGTAGCGATGGCCGACGGCAAAGCCGGTCGCTCCGAAACCAGCCGCCACCCCTTCGCCATTGCCTTCGACGCCACCGAAACCGGAGACATGGCCGACATCAACCTGTTCCGAGAATGGGTGCGGGGTTCCCACGGGCGGCACATGTGGTCGTGGTCCAAGGGCCTGCGGCAGAAACTCGGCCTGGCGGATGAGAAAACTGACGAAGAACTCGCCGCCGAAGCCGACGAAGTGATCGAACGTGTCTGCACCATTTCGCCGCTGCTCTGGAAAGCGATCGTGCGAACCCGCATCGGGCTACGAGCCCAATTCCTCACCGTCCTAGACAACGGCGGCCATCACCTGGACGAAGCGATCGAACTTCTGGCTTCGTACAACGTCGGGGTGGTGGTCGAAACCAGATCTTCCGGACCGCCCGGAGAACCGTCACGTGCACCCAGATTGCGAGCACCTGACGAACCACGACGGCTCTAGCCGCCAAACCAGACCAACCAACGAAACAGGAGAAAGCAAAATGTTGTTCCGAAACCTAGTAATCAGCGAAACGGCCTACGAACTGGCCTTCCAAGAGTCCGAGCCGGTCTACCTCTACGAGGAAGGCGTGTTCGGTGCCGATCGCAACCAGGATCGTGACGAGCAGACCGGCTACCCGCTTTGGCGGGTGCGGGTGACTGCAACCGATGCCGCCAACCGGGAAGAGCAGACCGTCGAGGTTCAGATCGCCGCCCGTGAGAAACCGGAAGCGAACTTCAAGGAGAAGGTGCTGATGCCGAACCTTCGGGTCCAGGCCTACTCCCGCAAGGCCGAACGCGGCATCACCACCATGTGGTACGCCGACGCATTCGCCACCGCCGCCGAAGCGGTCAAGTCAACGCCCAAGCCAGCACCGGCCAAGGCTGCCGCCTAGTGCCGGTTCCTACTCATCGGGGTGGGCCTCGGGCTGGCGATACACACCGGCCTTTGGTCCACCCCCGGAAAGGATCACATCATGAGTGAAGTGTCATTAGGCGACAAGCTCGTCTTCTCCGTTGACGAAGCAGCCGAGCTGTTGAGCATCGGACGAACCACAGCGTTTCAGTTGATCGCTGACGGCCGGCTCGGCTCCCTCAAGGTCGGCCATCGGCGTCTCGTTCCCAGGCAAGACCTGGAGGCGTTCATCGTGGCCAACCGATCGAGCGCATTGGAGGTGTCGTGATGGTGAAGCTTGCGTACGACGTCGACGAGGCGGCGGAGATGTTGAGCCTGAGCCGGTGGAAGCTCTATGAGCTGATGCGGTCGAAGCGGCTCGGGTCGATCAAGGTTGATGGCCGACGGCTGATCCGCCACTCGGATCTTGAGCAGTTTCTGACCACGGCTGGCGGCCAGGAAGTGGCATGAGTCGTCGAGCCCGTGGCGAAGGCTCTGTGTTCCGTCGGGCTGACGGGTCTTGGATCGCAAGAGTGGATCTGGAGCCCGGGCCCGACGGAAAGCGTCGGCAACGTTCTCGACGGGCCAAGACCAAAGCCGAAGCGCTGGCCAAGCTCCGAGCGCTCCAGGAAGAGGCGGAGCTATTGACCAATCCCGAAGGCCCTCGTCGTACCGTGTCGGAGGCCGTCGAGCTGTTCCTGTCAACAAAGGCCTATAGGACGGCGAGCACCCACCAGCAAGATCTGTGGAAGGCGGGTCTGATCGATCGAGGTATCGGCTCGAAACGAACCGGAGAATTGACGGTCGCTCAGTGCGACGAATTTCTACGCCGGGCGATGGCCGGCGAATACGGACGGCGGACAATGAGCACGGAGTCAGTTCGTCGGCTACGCCGTTTGCTCGTGAATGCGCTTCGCAACGAGATGCGGCTCGGCAACTTGATCCGCAATGTGGCCGATCTCTCCAACGTCCCTGCTCCGACGATCGCCATCGACGATGAAGGCCAGCACGACGAAGACGGCGATATCTCCGGTGCGATCCGCCGCACGTTGACCCCTGCGGAGCTCCGGAGTCTCTGGCGAGCAGCCCGTTACCCCCTGGCGGTGATCGTCGATCTCTGCGGGCGGAACGGTCTTCGCCCTTCTGAGGCTCGGGCGCTGAGGTGGGGCTCTATTGACCTGGAGGCCATGACTCTCACGGTCGATCGCCAGATGTCGAAGTCGAACCGCTTGACCAAGGTCAAAACAAAGCGGGCCGCCAGAACAATCGCCTTCGACGAGAACACCGCTGAAGTCATCCAAGCTTGGCGGCGAATTCAGAACGAGAAGAAGGCCAAGGCTGGCGACAAGTGGTCAGCCGGCCCGGAGTTCGTGGTGACCACCCGATACGGAACTCCAATCAACGCCGCCAACCTCCGCCGAATGGTCACTGCCGCCTGCGAAGAAGCAGCTGTCGACAGGATTGTGCCATACGAGCTTCGGCACACCGCAATCACGTTTCAGGTCGAAGCCGGCCACGAGGCCTGGGAGGTAGCCGACTGGGCTGGGACCAGCGCGCGGATGGTTGAGGACATCTACCGGCATCGCCTTCAATCAGTAGCCTGCCTTTCCTCGATCTCGATCGACGAGATGGCGTGACACCGACCGGTTGGACACAACGCCAGAGCTTGGCCGAAGCCGCCGTCCTCGGGATGGCCTCTATCCTCACGGAGCTGTCGCGGGATGACGTGACTGTCCATGATTGCTCTTTGTTACTACGCTCGTGATAGCGATCCACCTTGAAGGCAAGTCGACAATGTATGCGCTATATCTGACCGCTGAAGGTCCGCTGAGCAACTTGGTAGAAATATCCGAGCAGCTGATGGGTAGGCCCTACCCGAGCCTGGTGTTCCACCTGAGTTTGACTGCCGACGATGATCAGACGGAGTTCCTCAGTCGATTCGCCCATGACCTGCACGCCGTCACAGGAGACGAGATCGCATTCATGCCACTGGTGGATCTGTTCAAAACAAGGGCGCAAAACGACTTTCGAGACCGTCGAAGCCCGGGAGAAGCTTTGACGGTATCTGACCTCGCAACCCACTTCAATGAGAACGGGGAGTCCTGGGCATTCAACTCTCGCCTCGCGACTCGTGCCGCCGACCTCTTCGCCGTCCCTAGGTCAGAGATACCTTGCTGGATCTTCGTGGATGTCGTTCGGGATAACGAGATCCAGGCCTTTCCGGCTCCGGCATCACCTGTCGAGTTCGAAGTCTTCCGCCGCACCTGTGATCGCTTTAACAACATGATAAGCGAGTCGCCTGCTCGTCGCCTCTTCGACCGATTTCAGAAAACTGCAGATCACCTGGCGAAGACCGCCGAAGCGATTAGCAGTTTCCAGGACGAGTACGAGCTGCAGAAAGATCGCCCGACCATCCAAGAACGTTATCGATGCCGAGAGCAGTGGAATGAAGCTGTTGCCAATGCGCTCGCCGACTACGACGGGCTACCCTGCCTCGCTGACGCAAGGATGTGGACCAACGACCTTGTCGCCAAAGCGCGCCAGATCGGGAGCCCATACAACGTCTTTCCGTCCGATGCGAGAAAGAGCGGGCACGGTCATATCAAGAACCTGCCACCGCATCTCACAAAGCAGCTCAAGCCAGTATTCGCACCGTTGAGGCGTCTGGACGACCATGAGAAGTTACTCGCGCTGTATCGACGCCAGCAGTTGGCTCATTCTGAGTCCTGGCAGGACGTAAGAACCGAATTCCTGCACATTCCGCCGCTTGCTGATCTGTATGAAGAGGAGTGCCGGAGTCACGGCCGTGCCGTTCGCCGCTTCGGTAGACGACACACGCTAAGAACGGCAGTCGAAGACGCCCGGCGAATTCTCGATGCGTTTAACAGCATCAGAAATCCCATTTGAGCAACTCACGAGGCATTGAAGCTCGGTGAGGGTGTCTGCCTCGGGTGCCAGCGTGATCCGAACAGGACGTCCTGGGGTGTCACGAATGACAACGGCCCGCTGCTGAAGCGGGCCTTCAGATTGTGGGCGTTGAGGGACTTGAACCCCCGACTTTCTCCTTGTAAGGGAGACACTCTAGCCAACTGAGTTAAACGCCCGGGTGGGACTGGTCGCTGCTGCCGGAGCAGCCATGCAACCAAGGCAACAGCTTATCCGACCCAGTCCCACATCGACCATGGTTTTTGCCACGCCAACGCCGCTCAGGCCGCGACCGCCCCAGCGACATTGACGACGCCTGCATAGCGGGCCTGAATCGCTTCCGGACTGGCGGCCGGTTGTCCGGTCTCGAGGTAGTACTTGTAGCCGAGCACTCCACCCCGAGCGGCATCGCTGATCTGCTTGCCGGCGAAGTAGGTCATCGGGAACGGGCGCATCCGGTAGTAGAAGACGTTGCGAATGTAGGTCTTGCCGTCGGAACCCCGCCGGGCCACCCATGTGTTGTAGACCTTGGCCGGGAAGCCCTTCGTCTCGTACACGTCGTAGGTGTACTCCTTGTGATCGGGCTCGTCGACCCAGTCGATGATCCGCTCCTTGATAGCGACGTCCTTGCCGTTGAAGTCGATATCGCAGTGGCGCACGGCCCCAGGCCCAATCTCGGGCTCGTTGGGCAGGCCATACGATGCGACGATCGCCGGCTGCACGTTCTGCACGCCCACGTAGTTGTCGGCCAGCTCGGCCCAGGCGGTGTCGAGATCGGTGTCGACCGACGTTTCAAAGGTGGCGACCCGGAAACGGGTGCCTTCATAGGTGACCCAATCCGGTGACTGGCCGGTAGGGGCGTTGGGGTTAACGAGGCTCATGATGAGCTCCTTTCCTGTTGGTTGGTTGGTGTTGGTTGAGAGATTTCGGGATTTGAATAGTTGACCGGTCGTCTAGCACGACCGAAAATGCAAAGAGGCCACAACTGAGTCCCCAGGACCTACAGCCCGACGACCGCCGGAGCCCGCTTACCAAGGCGCCGAACGTGGTCGGCATCCTTGCGAGATCGGGCCACAAGAATGACGCCCTCCATGTAGGCCAGGAGCTGCTCGGCCCCGATTATCGGATCGACGTCGGCCCCGTCGGCCTTGGCGTCTCGCAGACACTGCTCGAAGTAGGAGCGAATGTCGCTGAAGGCCTCGTCGACCGCCTCGGCGATCAAACCCTCGCCACCGATCTCGGCCGCAAGATTGCCAAACGGGCAGCCAAGAACACAACCGAAGTCTTCAATGCTCTGACCGTTTATTTCGGCCAGCGTGTCGAAGTAGCGCAGAATGCGATCGACGGGCGGCACATCGGACTTGAAACTTGGCTCAAGCACTTGGAGTGCTGTCTTACGTCGGTTGCGATCGACGGCGGCCCGGGCCAAGGCTTCCTTGGAGTCGAAAAAGTGATAGAAGCTGCCCTTGCGCACGTCGGCCGCTTTGCACAGCTCGTTGACACCGACGGCGTTGTAGCCGTCTCGATGAAACAGCAACGCGGCCGCTTCGATAAGACGTTCACGAGGTGACACTTCTTCAGCCATAGGTTGACCATAACAATCGCTAGACGACCGGTCAACTAGATTGAGAACCAAACTTGGGAATAGTGATTCGATAACGGAGGTTTCTGGGGAGCGCCCGCACAAGCACGGTCGCGGTGATCCGTCCGTCAGAATCCGGGAGAAGCCACATCATCCCAATCACGCCAAGCCACTCGGCTCAGGGCTCAGCACCCCACCGACGATTCGGTCGGCAGACGATATGGGCACTGGGGTTGGCGATCTCGCTGTTCACATCGGCCTGCGCAACTACTGCGGGTGAGACCGCCACAGACGGCGCCCCGACCTTGCCAATCGCCGTGGCCGAGGCGCGAGAAATCGACGGACTGGAGAGCTTGGCCGTGTGCGGCGGCAATGGTCTCGGAATCGAGGAGTACATCGTCGGCGACTCCGAGACTCTGCGAGACGTCCGGTCGGTCACCAAAAGCATCACCTCGCTTCTGGTCGGAGCGGCGATCGGAGAAGGATCGCTGGACTCCGTCGAACAGACCGTCGGGGAGATAATGCTCGACACGACCGGGCCCCTGGATGCCAACAACACAAACCTGCAACTCCGCCACCTGCTCACCATGTCGGCCGGGTTGGAGTGGAACGAGGAACAGCTCGACGAGTACCTGAACTGGCGTCAGGCCGCAGATCCCACCGAGCACTACATCAGCAGGCAGCCGGTGCACACTCCCGGTTCCCATTTCCAGTACTCATCTGGAGCGTCCCACTTGCTGGGCCGGTTGGTGGAAACCGCCACCACCACCCCACTGCCCACGTACGCCGATGACAACCTCTTCGAGCCACTTGGGATCACAGAGGCCCGATGGGAAGTGCTGGCCGACGGCTCAGCCAACGCCGCCTCCGGGCTGGAACTACGAACAACTGACCTGATAAGAATCGGCCGCCTTGTTCTCGACGGCGGTCGCACCAACGGCGACCAGTTGGTCCCGGCCGAGTGGATCGACTCGTCAACCCGCCCTCAAATCGAGACCACAGACGGGAGAAAGTACGGATTCCACTGGTGGGTTGAAGATCAACCGGTCCGATTCGTGGTGGCATCCGGCTACGGCGGTCAGACCCTCGCCGTGGCTCCCGACCATGACCTGGTCATTGGCACCACAGCGAACTGGAACGTTCCCGCCGACGTCGCCAACCGCCAGTCCCGAGACATCGTGACCTTCCTACGGGAACGTCTTGTCCCCGCGGCGCTGGCCTCTGATTCAGCCAATACAGCCGAAACTAGTGCTGGCGATACTCCCGATTGGTGTTCAAACCAGGCCCAATCTGAATGACCAGGTCGTCGTCGGCCAGCTGATTCGGGTCGACGTTGAAGATCACCTGCTGCGACTGCACCTCGATCCCACAAACCGGCAGCCACCCGGGCAGCCCGGCCCATGCCGCGATTACCGTGCGCACACCAACACCCGACTCGGTCAGATAATGCACTCGCTCGGGCGTGTACTCCTGGGGCAACACCGTGACCGGGGCGATCACCTTCGATGCGACCTCGTGGCTTTCACGAGACGGATCGTAGAGCCCATACAGGTGCTCCGACCCGACGACCTCGGCGATCTGCCCGAGAACGTACATGTCGAGGTGGTCGATGCCCGAAAGCGCCACCGCTTGGCGAATACCAAGCTCGGTCATCGCCTCGTGGAATTCTTCACCGTCCAACCGCCCTTGAAACACCAGCTGGCCGGCCTGAGCAGCCATCCGCTCATCCTCATCGGTCAGCCCGACGTGGATCGTGGTGATCCCTGCGGTCAGAAGTTCTCGGGCCAGACCGATGGCAAACGGACCGCCACCAATCAGCGCCACGCCGTTGGCCCGAGGACGAGCCACCCGGAAACGATTCGCCGCCGACTTAGCCCCAAGCCCGGCCAGAAGCACCGTGCCGACAACCACAGTGAACACCACCGGAACCAGCGGCCCTGGATCGATGTCGTGATGCTCAAGCTCGACGGCAAACAGCGACGCCACCGCAGCCGCCACCACACCACGAGGAGCCAAAGTCATCAGGAACCGCCGGTGACGAGCGTCGACCGACGTGCCCGCCGTGGAGGCGTACACCGCCAGCGGGCGAGCGATTACAACGAGGATGGCGATGATGATCAGGCTCGGAATGAGGTTGTCGACCACCGCGGCTAGGTCGACGCGGGCGCCGAGCACGATGAACAACACACCGAGAATCGTGGCCCCAAGATGTTCATTGAACTCGACGATGTGGGCCGACGGGGCTCGTCGCTGATTGGCAAACGCCATACCCAGCACGGTCACCGCCACCAACCCGGCCTCGGGCCGCATGAGATTGGCGAGGGCGTAGCTGCCGACCACCACGGCCAACGTCATGTTCACCTGAAGATGATCGGGAATCAGCCGCAGTCGCAATGCTTCGATCACGGCAAGACTGAAGGCCAAGCCGACCAAGAGACCGGCGCCGAAGGTGGTGACGATCAGCCACAACACATCGGCCAGACCCTGTTCTTCGAGCAACGTGTCGAGGATGACGATCGCCAGACCCGCACCGATCGGATCGATGAGAATACCCTCCCACCGCAGGATCGAGGCGCTCGGTTCACGGGGCCGCACCACCCGAAGCAACGGCATCACCACGGTGGGGCCCGACACGATCAAGATGGCGCCGATCAGCCAAGCGAGGCTTTGGTCGACATCAAGGACCAGTGAAACGGATAACGAAGCGATCACCCAGGTGATCAGAGCGCCAACCGTGACCAGGCGGATCACCGGTGCCTTGGCGTTACCGATGCTGCGCCATTTCAGGCTGGCTCCGCCCTCAAACAACAACACCGCGACGCCAAGCCCGACGGCGGTAAACAGCAGGTCGCCAAACAATGCGTCGGGATCGAGAATCGGGCTGGAGGCAACACCGACCGCCAGCAGAAACAGGACCGACGGCAACTGGAGCCGAGCACTCAACCACTGAGCGGCGGAGGCTGCAACCATAATGAAGGCCAACGCCGTCAGCGGATTGGAAATCAACCCAACTCCTCAGCCACTCGGGCGCGCATCGGGGCGCGCCTCAGCGACAACCCGGCGCCATTCACTTCCATCAACATCTGTTCATTCACCCGTACGTTCCCTAAAACGATGCCCCCAGGGTAGTGGTACGGGGCTCGACTAGGTGCCATACGGCTCGCAACGCCCGCCATCTGCTCTCTACAGTCGAGATATGGCATCCGACCTCGCTCAGCCGACTCACCAGCGTGATCCTCTCGGCGATCTGATCGACGTCGAACGTTACCCGATACATGATCCAGTGGCGGTAGCGGGACTGGCCGGCGACATGCGCACCGAGCTGGACCAACACGGTGCCCTGGTGCTCCCCAACTTCTTCACTCCATCGATGGTTGCGGACGTCCTAGACCAGTCGTTGCCTCGACTCGACGAGGCCTATTTCACCGTCGACCAAACGCACAACGTGTACCTCACGTCGCCCGATCCCGAGCTCGGCGACTCTCATATCTTCAACCACCAGATCGTGAGCACCAAAGGCTGTTTGGCTCATGACCAAGTAGACGTCGACTCACCACTACATGTGGTCTACGACTCTCCGGAGTTTCGACGATTCCTCTGCCTCGTCTTGGGCATCGATGCCATTTACCCGTATGCCGACGCCGTCTCCGGCATCAACGTGCACTTCCACCTCGAGGGCCAAGAACTGGGTTGGCACTTCGACAACTCGTCGTTCGCCATTACCGCGCTAATGCAGGCGCCCGAAGCCGGTGGCGTGTTCGAGTACGTGCCGGACCTTCGTGATGCCGACAACGGCGACCACAACTTCGATGGAGTGGATGCCGTCGTACGAGGAGGGTCGCTAGGCGGCGGTACCCCGAACGTTCAGTCGTTGGAGATCGAACCTGGCGCACTGGTGCTGTTCCGGGGCCGTAACTCGATGCATCGGGTCACGCAGAGCCAAGGTGAGACACCTCGGGTGCTAGTGGTCTTCGCCTACAACACCGAGCCTGGCATCGGTTTGTCGGAAGAAGCGAAACAAACCTTCTACGGCCGAACATAAACCACTAAATAAACGCTTGCGAAACATTGCCGGCCTGATCCGATCGCTGTCGTCACGCTCTCGTACAATTGGCCTCATGTTCTCCGTCGGCAAGATCGGACTCAAAACCACCGTGGCGGCGTTGCTGGCTTTTGGCACGTTGGCTGCCGCCTGCGGCGCCGATGACACCACCGTTACCGCCTCACCCGAATCCGGGGCTGAGGCTGAGATGGCAGCGGCGGTGCTACCCACTGTTAGTGGAGGCCAGATCGACACCGGCTCGTTCGAAGGCACCGACACCGTTCTCTGGTTCTGGGCCCCGTGGTGAAGCAGTTGTCGCCGTGAGGCCGGCGCGGTCGCGTCGATCTATGAACAGTACGGAGATCAGGTCGAGATCATCGGAGTCGCCTCCCGAGACGACATTGATGCCATAAACGCCTTTGTCAACGACCTCGGCGTCGATCAGTTCGAACACATCATCGATCTCGATGGAGAGGTGTGGGCTGAGTACGAGATACGCTCACAGCCGGCGTTTGCCTTTATCAACGACAACGGCACCATCGAGACCAACGTCGGCTCGATGGGCGAAGAGGGCATCTCCGAGGCCATCGAAGGTCTGCTGGCCACGTAGGTCCGAGGCTCCCAGCCACAAATCTGTATGCGGCGATGACACATGTTCGCGACAACGTATCTGCGACTTTCGCGGGAGACACCGTCTAAAAGTCGCAGAGACGTTAGCGCGCCATGCTATGCACCGCCCTTGAACGCTGCCGGCGACTCGACACCTAGCCACGGCACTTGATCAAACGCGCCTTCGACGGCGGCCTCCCGGCTGTCGAACCGCTGCCCACCAAATCCACCAACCAGCTGCCACGCTCCCATGTCTTCCGGGTCGGATCGAAAGTGTTCGAAACCGAATCCGTTGCCTGGATCGTGAAACAAGTCGACGCAGAACATGCCGTCGGCGGACGCAACGCTGTCGAGAACGATCCATCCTCGATGATTTCTGCGACCGGCCACAAGCCGACGGTACCATTCGGTCGAACCCGACTCAGCGGGATTCAGCCGACGGAGACGGCGGCGATACCGGCAACCACCATGGCGATGCCCACAACCTGGGCTGGACGAAGTGGGTCGGCGAAAAACGTGCGGCCGATCATCACGGCGAAGACCGGTGAGGTGGCGATGGCCACCGAGGCCGGAGCAGCGTCGACAGCCAAGGCCGCCAGCAAGCTGACCGACACGATGGTCATCAGCACGGCCGCCGAGATGGCATTGCCGGTTTGGCTCCGAGGCAGCGACCGCTTGTGGCCCAACACCGTGGCCATGACCAACAACGAGACGCCGGCCACAGATCGTTGGCCAGCCACCGGCCACATGCCCAGACCACCCGAGTCGGCGGCCTTGATATACGCGATCGTGGTCGCGGCGTAGACAAGGCCCGACACCACCCCAAAGAAGAGTCCGGCCACCAGCCGTTCCCGAGACACGGCACCCCCGGTTACAAACACCAGGCCGACCACGGCCAGCATCGCCCCCGACGCAGCGAGCACCGAACTGGAAGAGCCTCCAAGCACGGCGTATACGTAGGGTCCAAGGGCTGAGATAGCCGCCGAGATCGGCGCTACCAATGTCGAGCTCGAGCGCTGGATACCGGCGTAGTACAGCCACATACCAACCCCGACACCAAGACCCGAGATGCACCCCCACATGAAGGCCGCGCTCTCAAACGTGCTACCAACGACAAGGGCGACCAAGACGGTGAGAACCCCGGCCCCGCTCTGCATTACCGTCGCCGCGCTCACAGTGGAGGCGGCAGCAACCATTCGTCGTCCAAAGAGGTCGGACGACCCGATACCCAGCGCAGCCAACAGGCCGAGGAAAACAGCCAAGGCGGAAGCGTAACGCAGAATCTGGTGGCCGGTGGAAATCTGGATCGAGGTGTTGCCCGAGAAGTAGAGTTGGCGCCGTGGGACACGAGCATCATCACCATGAGCACCATCATCATGGACACCAGCATCACGACGGCGAGCCCGACAATCATCTGAGCCCTATCGAGGCTCGAGTCCGGGCACTGGAAACCATCCTCACTGAAAAGGGCCTCATCGACCCGGCCGCTATCGACGTCATCGTCGACACCTATCAAAACGACGTCGGCCCGCGAAACGGGGCGGCGGTTGTGGCCAAAGCCTGGGTCGACCCGGAGTACGCCCAGTGGCTGGCCGACGATGCCACGGCAGCCATCGAATCGCTCGACTTCATCGGCCGTCAAGGCGAACACATGCGTGCAGTATTCAACACCCCGGAAACCCACAACCTGGTGGTTTGCACGCTCTGCTCCTGTTACCCCTGGCCAGTGCTTGGGCTACCTCCGGTTTGGTACAAGTCGCCTCCCTATCGCTCCCGAGCTGTGCTCGAACCTCGGACGGTCCTGGCCGAGTTCGGGCTTGAACTACCGGAGTCGACCGCAATCCGGGTGTGGGACTCCACCGCCGAAGTCCGCTATCTCGTGATCCCCATGCGCCCCGACGGAACCGACGGCTGGAGCGAAGAACAACTGGCCGAGCTGGTGAGCCGAGATTCGATGATCGGCACCGCAGTGGCCACCTCACCAACCCAAGGCGCCCAGCCGGCAGAAGCGATGCAGCCGTGAACGGACCTCACGATGTCGGCGGGATGATGGGCTTCGGCCCGGTCAATCCTGAGGTCGACGAGCCGATCTTCCACGGCGACTGGGAGAAACGAGTGCTCGGCGTCACTCTCTGCGCCGGCGCCCTCGGCCACTGGAATCTCGACGAAAGCCGCCACTCTCGGGAGAACCGCCACCCGGCCGACTACTACAAATCGACCTACTACGAAATCTGGCAGAAGGGTCTGGAGCGGCTCCTCCTTCGGCACGGCGTGGTTACCGAAGCCGAGCTCGCCGCGGGCCGGTCGTTGCAACCCGGAC
Source organism: Acidimicrobiales bacterium (assembly GCA_965216355.1). GTDB lineage: Bacteria > Actinomycetota > Acidimicrobiia > Acidimicrobiales > SZUA-35 > JAHELU01. The sequence continues at coordinate 1,812,852 of CBDCFR010000013.1, read as the reverse complement.
CCGAGTCGCCCAGAATCCTGGAAGCCGAGCGAGTACCAGCAGCGCTGCGTCGAGGAGGCCCGGTTGATCGCCCACCAACCAGGGAGGCCCGGTTTGCCGTAGGAGATCGGGTGACAACCAAGACCATGCACCCCAGCGGTCACACTCGCCTCCCCCGTTACGCCCGAGGCTCAACCGGCACCGTTGAAACCGTGCACGGATGCCACGTCTACCCCGACAGCAACGCCCACGGGCACGGCGAGGACCCTCAATGGCTCTACACCGTGAGCTTCAACGGTCGAGACCTGTGGGGGCCCGACGCCGAAGCCGGGTTGACCGTGTCGATCGACGCGTGGGAGCCGTACCTTGACCCGGCCTGAGCCCGACGTCCCCTTCTCCGAGCCCTGGCAAGCCACGGTGTTCGGACTGACCGTGCATCTCAACGAGCAAGGCGTGTTCACCTGGCCCGAATGGGCCGAGGTGTTCGGATCGTGGCTGCATCAACCCGACGCCGCCGACGACGGGTCAGACTACTACCACCGCTGGGCCGCGGCCCTCGAGGAGCTGCTCACCGCCAGTGGGGTGACGTCATCCGAGCTCGTCGAGGCCACCGCGCAGGCTTGGGAGCGTGCAGCCGAAGCCACACCGCACGGATCACCGATCGAACTCACCAACGACCCTGCCGGCGGCGCGAGCCTCTAGAAAACCGGCCGACTACGGTAAGCGGCGAACCAACGGGCCCCGCCACGACACCGGTTCCATCGGATCATCAGGTTGGAGATCAAAACGGAGCGGCCGATCCCGATTGTCGATGTAGATCGGCTGCAGTTGACCCGGGCTCGGGAACAACGCCTCGATCGGATTCCAGATGCCTCCCCCTGACGATATTTCCGATGAGGGGTCCGGTGGTGAATCTGATGGTGGGTCGCCACGACCAGGCCAGAGTCGGAACTTCGGCAGCGTAATCCGATCCCTGATCTTGGGCCATGCCATCACACCGGCCGAAACGATCAGCAACGGCAGCGCCCACAACGGCAAGGCGGTTTGGTCAACCAGCGCCGCGGCCGTTACGACCAGCGACAGCGTCAACGAACCGGCCAGCGTGCCACCGGTGAACACTGCCACCACCGACGTGCGTTCCATGTCGTTGGCCAGCAGTGCCGGAATAAACAACGCTGCAATCGGCAGCTCGTTTATGCTCAACCAGCCGGGCGTGACCTGGTCGGCCACCACCAGCACCGTCCAACTCAGGATCGACCCGGCCACCAGCATCACCGCAAACTTCCGACGGCCAAAGAGAATCATCGCCCGACCCAGCCCGTGGACCACGGCGAGATAGGTCACCAGGGCGACCACGGCCACAAACAGCAGCTGACGAGGCTGCACGGCGATCAGCCCGAGATACATCGACCCGATGAACCCACCGGAGCGAAGCCCGTAGTTGGCGTGGATGGCGGCCGACACGGCGGCGCTTACTAATGCGGCGACGGGAAACCACGCATCACCAACCGCCATCAAACCGGCCCGAGCCGGTAGCAGCGGCTCAACCCACTGGGGAAACAACGTGGCGATCAGCAACGCCGGCATGGCGGCCAGCGCGCTCGCCCCCACAACCGACGTCAGCGTTTTTGACGGTCCCTGCCGTTTCATGTCGTAGGCGATCAAGGCCGGGATCACGTAGCCGATCGAGTCGAACACCAAACCCCAGCGATCAAAGCCAAACGTCAACGTCGGTTCAAACACCAGCGAAAGCAGAATCGAAACGAAGATGTTGGCGATGAACAAGGCTCGGCCATAGATCGCCACGTACCGAGGCAGGATTCGGGCCACCACCATGTAGGTGAGGAACGAGTTGAGGGCGGTGATGAACAACGCCGCCGGATTAAACAGCTGGGCCGCCATGTAACCCGGTACCACCAGACTCCCGGTGGTCAGGTGCGTGCGTTCATACAACAACGCGCTGGTCATGATGCCGACGATGAACGTCAGCCGAATCAAGTCGAGGTCGAAGAGTTGAACAGCGATCATCAGGATTCTCGGGTCAGGAGCTCAGCGTTCGTTCGGCGGTGTCGGCCGACTCGAACACGTCCAACAGTTCTTCGGCCTGATGGGTGTGAATATTGACCATGCCGGCCAGAAGCACGTGAGGCGCACCTCGGTCGACGATCATCTCCTGGACGATCTCATCCCAGGTTGCACCACGCTCGTCGCCGAGGTTGAGAATCCGATGACGGGGATACCCCTGGCCAACCATTCGCTCGGTCACCACCTTCTCGAACACGCCGAAGGTGACGACAAAATCGAAGTCGAGATCCTTGGCCGCGATGTCGGCGAACTGGAGGGCTCGCTGCTGCCGGTCGGGCCGATTGTTGAGGATGCCGACCGTGACCGTTTCCGGCTCGGCGAACAGCTTCACCCGGTCGTACACGGCGATGGTCGACTCCCGATCGTTCACGGCGAACATGTTGGCCCAGGTGACCCGCACGCCTTCCAGTTCGGTTTCGACAATTCGCAGCACTCCGGGATCGGGCTCGGCCGACCACATGCCCCGCATGGCCACGTCACGATCGATGCCGAGGTGGCGGGCTACTTCTAGGCCGACGGCTACGTTGTCCTCGAACTCGATGTGCCCGAACCCTCGCATGTCGTCGGCTGTGGCTTCCGACGGGTCGGCCACCACAAATCGGGATCCGTTCAGCGCTGCCCGGCGTTCCATGATTTCGGCCAACTCGGGGTTCTGTTCAGCGGTGATCAAAAGTCCGTTGGTCGGGCAGGTGTTGAGCAGCGAGCGGCAGATCTCGGGCAACGTCTCACCCATCACGTCCTGATGGTCCTCCCGCACGTTGGTGATGACCCCGATGTCGGACCGCACGATCTGGCGTTCACACACCCGCTGATAGGTGGGGTTGATCGCCATACATTCGATCACCAGCGAGTTGACATCATCATCAACCCACCGCTCGATGATGTCGATCTGCTCCAGGATGGTGGCTGGTCCCGAGCGAACGATCGGATGATCCGTACCCTCCCGATCGATCACAACGGCGGCCGAGCCTGTGGTCTTGGCCACCGTGGTGTAGCCGGCCTCTCGAAGGATGCCGGCGATCATCCGACTTACCGACGACTTACCTCGGATGCCGTTCACATGGACTCGCACCGCCAGCCGATCCACCCGCTGCCGGTGTTGTTGGGTCGACAAAATCCAGCGGCTTAGAGGCACAACCAGAAACAGACTGGCGGCGATCAGCTCAACCATGGATCAGTGTCCCCTGGCCTCATCCATCCGACGAGTGCGGTTGACCCACCAGAGGCCGGCCACGATCGATGCCAGCACCAGCATGCTCAGGGCGAGAACCCGGCGCCGATCCTGTTCTTCGCTACGCGACGCCTCGATCCTCTGAGCTTGTTCAAGCACCCACTGCTCGTACTCATCACCGTCAGGCACGTCACCAAATCCGGCATCGTCGCTGAAGGCTAGGTCCTCGGCCGATTTCCGATCGAGCTCAAGGTCGTCGAACAGGATCGCTTCGTCACCAACAGGTCTGACCAGATCAGGACTCACCACGGCAAAGTTGGACGTGATGTCGTTGACCGCGGAGGTCATCGCCGCCTCGACGGCGCGGCGGGCTCCGGTTTCGGTCGCACCGGTGAAAGCCAGCAGCACCTTCCCGTCGTTGAACGGCGACGGCTGAGCGGCCACCATGCCAAGGGTCTGAGCACTGGCTGCGGCGCCACCCGCTGCGGATGCATCCCGGCTGACCTTCGGAACCGACTTCAGCAGATCCCGATCCCTATCAGCGCCGACCACAACCAGATGCCGCTCCCGATCGGCGTCGGTGTCAACCACAAGCCGGGGCGAGCCTCCCTGGGCCCGATTCGAAAGATGGGCGATCACCGAAGCCGCCAGCTCAACTTCGGACGCAACATCGGTGCTGTTGCCGGCTACAGCCACATCGGTCCCGTTGAAATCAACCGGGGTTGCCAGCGCGAATCTGGCGTCTTCGACACCAAGCCGCACTTTCTGCAGTTCCGGTGGGCGCTCCACGCCCAGACCACTGGTGTTGGACACGGTGAACCAGGCCGAGTTGGTCGACGCGCTACCGCAAGCACCCACGGCGCCGGGCGCGGAAGCGAGATGGGTGGTTATCTTCACGTAGTTGAGTCCGGGCCGAAGATTGGCCGGGGCGACCGTGTGGAGCGCATCAAGCTGACCCGACTCGTTGGCCAGTGCCACGATCTCCTCCGGGCTGCCGTTTATTCGAACCGAGATCGTCGAACCAATCGTGGCGAGATAGGGCGAATGAGTGGAGTAGAGAGCCAGCGTGGCCGCATCCGGGGGAACGCCGGCTGGAATGTGAACGCGGTAGATGAGCGACTGCGGCCCGGATCCTCGCAACGTTCGATCGTCATAGCCATCCTCCTCGAACCGGAACACCTCCCGCAGCGGGTAGGACGAGCCCTGAGGCACGTTTTCGGCCGCGACCCTGGCGTAGTGGAAGTAATCGATCCGCTCGGGATCGGCCAACGCTTTTGACAGAGTTACAAGCCCGTCGACCCGACCGGCGAGCCGTAGAACCGGGCGATTATCGATCACACTCAGGCTGATTCGAGGATCGGTTTCGTCGTCCTCGATCCAGATCTGACTGCCAGGATCGACCGGCGCGGTTCCGTCGAAGCGCATACTCCACACGAACGGCAACCCGTAGTGGCCGACGGCGGCGGCCATGTTACCGATGACCTCCAGCACCTCAGGCGACGGCTCGTCGGTGGTGATGACATGGATCGGCTCGCCGGTTATGGCCGAGACCGTTCCGATTCCCCGCACGGCGCGGCTCACGTCGAGCTGAGCCGGTTTCAACTCGGCGGTGAGGACCGGGCTGTCAACCGCCACCCATCGAGCCACGTGGTTCGGATCGACGCAGGCCGGATCATCGGTCAGCGGCGTTGTGGTGATGAAATCGATGGCGACCTCGGGGTCCTCCAAGTTGCCAAACGACACCGGCAGACGAACGTCGGCCGGCTCACCGGTTGACCACGTGCCCACCGGGCGACCACCCACGTCAATCCGCACTGAGGCATCACCTCGGGCCTGTCCCGACGCTTCGAAGCGGGCCGTGAGAACCCCGTCGGCCACCGACCACCCGACCGGTACGTGGATGTCGAAGTCCACCTTGTCCCGGTAGCCGATCAGTGGGAAGTCCTCACCCTCGGTCAGATCCCAGACTGCGGCGAGGCCACCGCCGGCACCAACCGGTTCAAACGGTTGAAAGGGCGGTGGCCCGTCGGCGGCGGCCAGGGTCAGCTGATCAGCGGCCGGTTCTTCTACCGGTTCGGACGGATCAGACGGATCGGAAGGATCCGAAGGTTCAGAAGGTTCAGGTTGGTGGCTGGTCCGGCCTCCATCGTCGGCGATCAGATTCGGGATCGACCCATCGGCCCACGACTCAACAAAGTCCGTGCGGTGAATTCCCAGGACCGGCGCGGCCAAGACGGCACCGACAAGCAACCAGCCCACCAGAGCCAGAATCCACCGCACTCTCATACGGCTCCTATCGGCCTATGACAGCCGGAAATGAATCCGTTGACCTAACAACGTCAGCCTTGACGAACCGGCTTTGTCGCCCGACCAGTCGCCCTCTTACGCTCATACATATCGGTGTCGGCACGGCGCAGAAGTGACTCGAAACCGAGGGTGAGGTTGCCGGTCGCGGCTCCAACACTCACGGAGACCAAAAAGCTCTGCCGCTGATGAGAAATCGGCTGATCGAGAGACTTCTCCAAACGACTTCGCAGCCCCGTCACGTCGAGGTCCGACCGCGAGATCGCATCGTCCTCCTCGATTTCGGCGACGACGGCGAACTCGTCACCACCCAGCCGGGCCAGATGAGCGCCGGGAGGAAGGCACGATCCGAAACGCGACGCCGCGATCTCGAGAACATGGTCACCACAGTCGTGTCCAAACTGGTCGTTGATCGGCTTGAAGCCGTTCAGATCGAGATAGAAGACGGCCAGTCTGGAATCTTCGGGCCACTCACCCATCGCCCGATCAAGGCCACCACGGTTGAGCACGCCGGTGAGCTGATCGAGATTGGCCCGTTTCTCAAGCTCCTCCGACCATGCTTTCAAACGTTCGATCTCCGACACCGTTTGATAGGCCTGGCGGAGCGCGGCCACGAGAAGGTCGAGGGCCTCGAGATCGTTTTGGGTCATCTCCCTCGATGTAATCCACAATCGCCAAACCGCCGACCGTTTGTCACCCAGATCTATGGCCACCGCCGACCGGAAACCGGCCATGTGAATGGCGTTCACGTCGTCCAGCCCACCAACGGTGGCCGGCTCCGGTGTTTGCAGGGCACTCTCAAGTAGCACCAGCGTGTTCGCTCGCAGATACGCTCCGTCGGCCTGAATCAGGCTCCACCGACCGTCGGTGCCTCGGGCGAGGAGTTCGCCTCTGTCGGCACCCAGGACAGCACGAGACTTGATCACTATGTCATCGATCTCGTCGAAGGTTCTCACCCGGGTCAACTGGCTCACGATCTCGCCGGTGTCGCGAAGACTCGACGCGTACTGACCGGCCGAACGCTTTTCCTGAGCGGCCATACGGAGGCTCAAACTTGTGCGGTACGACCAGCGGGCGAGGGGGATACCGACTATTCCAACACTCAGGAGCTGCTGAATGCCGGTGATGAACGACGCATCGGTCGCCCCGGGCAAGATCACTCGCAGGCTGGTGTAGAGCAGCGAGACGGCAAACCAGATGGCCACCGCGGCGATCGGCGCAATCACGGCCGCCTCGATCACCGGCACGAACAACGCCACCCAGACCAGAGACGATGTGGCGCTTGTCGACAAGAAGACAATGCATAGCGACAGAATCGAGTCGAAGACGATGCGGGAAACGTCGCCAACTCGTCCTTCGACCTGGCGGAACGGTATGGAGATCACCATGTTGATGATCGCGATGGCGATGAACAACAGGCGGGCGTCGCCGGCCATCGCCTGACCACGTTCACTCCAGACGATCAACGCGATGGTCAAGCCTGAGAGGGCCAGACGCAGCGGAATCAGGCCGCGCCAAACCAGGTGGTTCTGCCCGGTCCCCCAGCCGCGTCTGTCCTCGGTTGAGTGAACTACTTTCACCACCGATCCCGTCGGCCTACAACGTTGATTCCTTAATACCTGTTTCCTTAACGGGCGAGGTGGTTCCGGTCGACAGGAACTGCGATGAACTCAGTTCGTTCGGGATCGACGTGGACCGACCGGTCAATCGTGCTGGAAACACGGCGGCGACGCGAGCCGATTCTCGCCCGACCCCAGGCGGTCGGCGTCGCCGTCGCCGGTGCACTGGCTCTCGTGGTTACCGCCGTTTTCACGATGGCGGAGCTGGCCGGGAGGGTGTCGAGCCAGTCGGCCCGGGTTCAGGCGTTGAACGTTGTCTCAGACGAGGTCGAAGCCGTTCGCTTTCACCTGGCCGCAGCCACGATTCTACGGGAAGCCGATGATGAGGCTGTGTACGACAACCTCATGCAAGCCGAGGACAGACTCGCGGTGCTGGCCGAGGTTGACGGTCGAGAGATCGGTCTGACCGGACCGGAGTTCACCGACTTTGTAACCGCCGGATCCGAGCTGACCGACGCCTTCGTTCATAACTCGGTCGACCAACCGATTACAGCCGAGGTGCTCGACGGCTACTTCACCGAGTTCTCTGCCGCGCACAGCAACCTGAGTGACCGCCTGGCCAGCGGCCAAGACGAATCTCTCGACTCGATCGTGTCGACCAACCGGCTGCTCTCCAACTTCGGTGCGCTTGGCGGCGGGCTCCTCGCCTTCGTTGTACCTCTGGTGGCGCTCTACGTGCAGCGTCGACTCGGACGACGGCGCCTGGCGTCCTACGAGTTCGATGCCAACATGCGGTGGCTGCTGACCGCAAGTGAACTGACCAAATCGGAAATGGCGGGCGAACTTGAGGGCTGTCTAACCGAACTTTCGGAGGACCAAACCGAGTCGGCGACCCTACGGCTGGAACGCGTGATCGACCGGCTGCGACTGGAAGGCTACGGCGGATCGGAACCGCGCCCGGTGGACGTTGTCGACCTGTTCACCAATCGTCCAAAATTTCCCGGCCTTCGACGTTCCACCAGTGTTGAGGAACAGCCGATCGTCAACATCGATCCCACCATCGTGGCCGCCGCGTTCGGATCGATGGAGTGGGCGGTTTCACAAGCAGGAGGCGACGAGCTGGTGCTCAGCACCGGTCCCGCCGGCGATTCGTGGCAAGAGCTGGAGATCCAAGGGCGTGGCGGCATCGACGCCGACACCCTGGAGGAAATCGTCGGCCCGTTGCGATCGATCGAATCGGCGCTGGCCTCAACCGGTCTGCCGTTCACGGTGGATGGCACCCGTCTGCGGTGGCGAATCGAGTTCCCGTTGTCCGAACCGACCCCCGTATGAATCCTCGGGTCTTCGGGTCGGCCTGGTTGTGGGCTCCGGTCTTGATCGTCGCCGGCGCTGCTGTCGGCTTTGCCGCCGCGCCGAACCCGGCAAACCCTCTTGTCGTCGACACCACCGCCGACACGAGCGACGTCGATGTCAGCGACGGCGTATGTGCCGATCTGGACGGTCGCTGCTCCCTCCGCGCCGCGTTGCAGACCGCTGGAGCGAGCGCCCGCTTGGACCATATTCACTTCTCCATTCCCGATACCGATTCAGGCTTTGACCCGGTGTCGGTCATGTCGGTGATCTCGTTGGACACGTCGTTGCCCGAGGTCGACGACGCCGTTGTTGTCGATGGAGCGACCGATCCTCGATTTGCCGAAGTTAACCGCCCAGTGATCACGATCGACGCCGGATCTCTGGCCACGCCCGCAATCTCACTGGAGTCACCGGGTTCGACGTTGAGCGACCTGGTGATTATCGGTGGGTCGGTCGGGGTGTACATCGGTGCTGCGAACACGAGAATCGAACGGTCGGTCGTCGGTGGGGCCGACGGCGCCGGCCTCCATCTGGTGAAGGCCGGCGGGACCGCCATTATTGGCAATTGGATCGGCGTCGATTGGAACGGCAATCCACTTGCCAACAACGGACCGGGAATCGACATCGACCGTCAGTCCAGCAACTCCGCCATCGTCAACAATGTGATCGGATCAAACGTAGGACCAGGTGTTGGTCTCCGTCGAAATGCTCTTTCCGATCACGCGATCGTGGGCAACGTCATCTCGGGCAACGGCGGTCTCGCCATCGACCTGGGTGCCGACGGCGTCACCGTAAACGACCTGGACGATGGCGACCCTGGCCCAAACGACTTTCTCAACCACCCCACGCTCGTGCAGGCAATCTCATCGGAGACCGAGACCAGGATGCTGCTTGAGCTTCCCCTGCCCCCTGGACACTATCAGCTGGATGTGTACCAAACGGCAGCGCCTGATCCGTCTGGCCACGGCGAGCTCGACGAGCCATTCACATCCACCACCGTCTCCGTTGATACCTACGATCAGACGCTGAACGTCATCGCCGCTCCCGAACTGCGCGTCGACCGCTACGTCACCGCCATCATCACCGAATGTGTCGACCCGTCCTGCGCCGACCACGGCTCCACGAGCGAGGCGGCATTCAACCGCCTGATCGAGATCAACCTGCTACCGATCATCGAAAGCGGCAACGTGGTCTCGCCGGTCGAGGTTCCGGTGGTCGTGCCGCTTCAAGGTTCCGACCCCGAGGGTGGCGAGCTGACCTGGTCGGCGACCGGCCTGCCACCCGGGATTGGCCTTGATGGCGAGACCCTTGCCGGAGCGATTGAGCCTCAGGCTGCCGGGCAGTCGTTTGAGGTGCAGGTGACCGCCGTCGACGACGTCGGCAACTCCGCCACATCATCCTTCACCTGGACTGTGACCGGGCCGCCGACAACGACCTCAACCACTACGACCTCAACCACTGCGCCGACAACCACTACGCCGACAACCATTGTGCCCACGACCTCAACAACCGAGGCGCCAACCACCACAATGACATCCACCACAGTGACATCCACCACCGAGCCGACAACAACAACTACAGCAACCGAACAGACGACGACCACTGCCGAACCGACGACAACAACAACACAGCCGACAACGACGTCAGAATCGACCACCACCGTCGCCCCCACCACTACGACGCCGACGACCGTTCCGCCCACCGTCGATGCCGATACGTCAGGCCCCTCAGCAGAACCTCCGGCAGAACTTGCGGCAACAAGTCGGGCCGAACTCGAAGCAGGCGCCGCCCTACGCAACGCCGCAGTCGAACTCCTCCGAACCCCGGTCGACGACGCGGCCGCCACCGACCGAGCTGTCGCCCCGAAAGCCAGCTTGCTTGTCGTGCTCGACGGATTGTCGGATCTGGTCAAAGCAGCTGAACCCCCAACCCGACCGCTGCTCTACTCGTTCCTATTGTCCTGCTTCGTGTGGCTGGTGATGCGGCTCGCCACGAGCCGCACGGCCTTCATGGTCGGCCCCGATGCCGATGATGTTTCGGTTACCGGCTACCGCCTACGAGCAGGATCAGGGCCCTACTGGGGTCGACGAAAGTGGCTGGCGCGCTCCGTGGTCAGCCTTGAGACGCCCTACGGCAAGGGTGCGGTTCCGTCCGGCAAGCTGATCGAGCTTGAAGCCGATCTCTCAGAGCTTGACCATTTCCGGTAGCGGCTCGGCGTGCACCAGCACCAGCTGCTTGGTGGCCCGGGTGCAGGCCACATACAGCGAGCGGGCCGGCTGAGGTTCTTCAGCCAGAATCCGGGCCGGTTCAACCACAATGGCAACGTCGACTTCAAGGCCCTTCACCAGATTTACAGGCACAACGGTGATCTGGTGTTTAAGGCCGTCCCGAGGAGCCCGACCTACCGTGACTCCGCGGCCCTCGAAGGTCGCAATGATGTCTTCGTAGAGCGAACTCGGGGCGATGATCGCCACGTTGCCGACCCCACCTTCACCGGTCTGGAGTAGTGCGTTGTCGACGGTGCCTTCGAGAATGTCGGGGCAGGACACAAACTTCGGCTCGTCGCCATCGGAGCGAACCGACGTCGGCGGCTTCAGGTCGGGAGCGGCATGGACGAGGATTCGTGCGGCCAAATCCATGGTCGGCCCCGGGATGCGGTACCCGACAGTGAGTTCGGCTCGTCGGGGAGGCTTTCGATCGGGAAGGTGTTCAAGCACCTCGTCCCAATCGGCGTGAGCCCACGCTCCGGTCGACTGAGCGATATCGCCGACAATGGTCATCGAGCCGTTCAGTGATCGGCGGGTCAACATTCGGAGCTGCATCGGCGAAAGGTCCTGCGCTTCGTCGACCACAATGTGGCCGTAGGTTCGAACCTCGTCTTCGGTTTTCTTTTTTGGCCTCGGCCCGAGGACCTCGTAGGCCTCGTCGAGCACTGGGACATCGTCGACCTTCCAGATAATGCCATCGACGATCTTTTCGGGCTGCCACGGTCGGTACAGAGCTTCCTGTTCTTCCACCGTGAGATTCGGAGCAGCCGACCGGATCAATGCCTTCGAGCCGTAGAGATCGTGAATCAGCTGGGCCGGTGTGAGGACCGGCCACATCCAAAGCAGGGCCGCCCGCACTTCCTCGCTGTCGATCAGCTGCTCGCGGACCATGTCGGAAGAGACCGGGTCGGGATGATGTTCGGCAAGCGCCTCGAACAGTTCGTTCACCACGAACTTGCGGCCCGCGTTATGGGATCGGAATCGGCGCCGAGCCTCGGTGACGATGCGCTCCGTTTCACCGGCCGGCACTCGAATCTTGCGGGCACCCATGGGCACGATCAAGTCGGCGTTGAGCGGCCGTTGACGGTCCCGAAGCGCCCGGCGCACAACGCGAGCCATTCTGAGGTCGCCCTTGATCCGGGCGGCAGCCTGATCGTCACGCCCCAACACCCTCACGCCGGGAACCAGATCGGCCAGGACGGCCATTTCAACCCCGGCCTCGCCGAGCGATGGGAGCACCTGTTCGATATAGCCGAGGAAAAGGCGGTTGGGCCCGATGACCAGTACACCCTGCCCATCGAGCGGGAAGCGGTGGGCATAAAGAAGATAGGCCGCCCGGTGTAGAGCCACCACAGTCTTGCCGGTGCCGGGACCACCCTGCACCACGAGCACGCCGTGAAGACCGGATCGAATAATCTCATCCTGCTCGGCCTGGATGGTGCCGACGATGTCGCTGAGCCGACCGGTGCGGTTCTCCTCCAAGGCATTGATCAGAGCCCCGGTGCCACGAAGCTCCCGACCGTTGATCACCACTCTCGACTGGGTGGCGGCGTCGCCGAAAAACTCATCCTCCAGATCGAGCACGGTGCGGCCTCGAGAGGTGAAATGGCGCCGCCGCACCAGACCCTGCGGATCGCGGCCCGTGGCTCGATAGAACGACTCCGACACCGGAGCCCGCCAATCGACGATGAGCGGATCCTGGGTGGCACTGGAAACAGCCACCCGGCCGATGTGATAGCTGCCGCCACCCGACTCCTCGTCTTGGTCGATGCGGCCGAAACACAACGAACGTTCGCCGAGGTCGAGCTCCCGCAGCCGATTGGCGATGTTCTCATAGAACACCTCCCGCTCCCAGCGGGCCTGGGTGGTGCCGCCGCGACCAACTTCGATGGTGTCTTTGAGCCGCAACGCCTCGTCGCGAGCTTCTTCCAGCCGCTGATAGGCCAGATCGATATGGTCTTGTTCCGCCTTCAATTCAGGATGTGTGTCGGTCACCAAACTCCGAATCATGCCGTTTTTGGGGGACACCTATTGTAGGGGCGAAATGATCGGTTTTTGCTCTCGAAACTACCAGTCGGCTTGCTATCCGGTGACCTTGGTCCCTGGCGGGTCAAATCGGCGCCGTTAGCGTCTACGTTGTGACCATGGCCGACCAAGCTCACGCTGCTCAAACCGAAGAACTTCCTCCGTTGCTAAGGGCAGCGCGGCAGTTGCCAGGCGACCGGGTGCCGGTGTGGTTCCAGCGTCAGGCCGGTCGCTCACTTCCCGAGTACTTCCCGGTGAGGGGCGACGGCACGATTCTCGACGCCATTCAGGATCCCGACCGGGCGGCCGAAATCACGCTGCAGCCGATCCGCCGTTACGACGTCGACGCCGCCATTCTGTTCTCCGACATCGTCACCCCGGTTTGGGCGGTGGGTTTCGGAATCGACATCAAACCAGGCGTGGGCCCCTACTGCGAGCAGCCGTTCCAGGGCGCCGAGGACCTCAAACGTTTGCGACCCCTTGAGCCTGATGCCGACATGGCCTTCCAGGCGCAAACGATTAAGACGCTCGTATCGGAACTCGACGTTCCCCTGATCGGTTTCGCCGGCGCACCATTCACGCTCGCCGCCTACATGGTTGAAGGAAAACCTTCGAAGGACTACGGCAAGGTGAAGGCACTGATGTTCGGCCGGCCCGACCTTTGGCACCAACTTTGTGAGCTTCTGTCCGACATCATTATCACCACGCTCCGCGCCCAAGTGGCCGCGGGCGCTCAGGCCGTTCAGCTGTTCGACTCGTGGGCCGGGGCCTTACATCCGGAGCACTACCGAACGTTTGTGGCTCCCCACAGCACTCGAATCATGGACGGCGTCGCCGACCTTGGTGTCCCCCGCTTCCACTTCGGAATCAACACCGCAGAAATTCTCGACCAGATGGCCGGTGTTGGAGCCGAAGTTGTCGGCGTTGATTGGCGCACCCCGCTCTCCACCGCTCGTGCCCGCACCGGTGGCGCTGTTGCCCTGCAGGGAAACCTCGACCCGGCTATCTGCCTCAGCCCATGGGAGGTCGTCGAGGCCGAGGTTCGCCGCATCCTCGCCGACAACAACGGTCACCCCGGGCACATCTTCAACCTTGGTCACGGAGTTCTCCCGGCCACCGATCCCGACATTCTGGCCCAGGTGGTCGACCTTGTTCACGCCGAAGGCACAGCAGGAGGCGCCGGTGCCTAAAGCGGCGGTAGTCGGAGGTGGAATCTCGGGGCTGGCCGCAGCCTATGAATTCCATCTCGCAGGCTGGGACGTCGACGTTTACGAAGCCTCCGGTCGTTGGGGCGGCAAGATCGTCACCAGCCCCGTTGGCGACGAGATGGTCGACTCCGGTCCCGATGCCGTCCTCATGCGAGCCCCGGCCGGTATCGGGCTGTGCGAGGAGTTAGGGCTCGACACCGAATTCACCCATCCGATTGCTCCGAAGCCGGCCTACATCTACTGGGATGACGCGCTGCACGTTCTGCCAACCGGAACCGTGCTTGGTGTGCCGGTTGACCTCGGCGTGCTCGACACCAGCACCCTCTTCACGGACGAGGGCCGGGCTGCCGCCGCCCGCGACCTTACCCTTCCGCCGACCCGGATCGACGGCGACATGTCGGTCGGGGAACTAAGCCGCACTCGCCTCGGAGCCGAGCTAACCGATCGCCTGATCGACCCACTGATCGGCGGCATCAACGCTTCCGACATCGATCGCCTCTCGCTCCGGGCGGCCGCGCCTCTGCTGGCCAAGGCCATCGATCAGCACGGTTCGCTCATCAAGGGAATGGCCGCCCTCTACCCGAATATCGGTGCTGCGCTTGGCGCCACCCGTGACGGACGCGACAGTGCCGCCGCACCCAGCTCGCCGGTGTTCTTCAGCCTTCCCGGTGGCGTGGCCCGGATCGTGCAGAGACTCGTGGAGGAACTTCCCGGCCAGCGCCTTCATCTGAACCACCCGATCACGGATCTCGGGGCCTTTGATGGTGACGCTGATGCAATAGTCGTTGCCACACCGGCACCGGTGACAGCCAAGATCCTCATCAGCGAGGGAGCTGGCGAGTTGTTGGCTCGCATCCCTTATGCCGGCGTTTCCCAGGCCACCGTCACCATTCCCGGGCAGGAACCGCTCGATGCATCGGGGATCCTCTTCCCCCGATCAGGGGGAACCGTGCTCACCGCCAGCACCTGGCTGTCGTCGAAGTGGCCGCAATACAAAGATCCCAGCCGGGCGCTCATCCGGTTGACGTCGGGTCGCTATGGCGACACCCGGTCGGCGGAGATGGACGACCAGACTCTGGTTGCCATGCTGATCGGCGAACTCAACGAAGCGGTTCCACTGGTGGCCGAACCCGACGCCGTTCGGATTCAGCGCTGGCCCAACGCCTTACCCCAGTACGAGCCCGGGCATCTCGATCTGGTGGCCGAGATTCGAGACGTCGTCGGCGCAAGCCGGAACGGCCGGCTTCGAGTGGTCGGCGCCGCGTACGACGGCATTGGCATCCCGGCCTGTATCGACAGTGGACGCACGGCCGCCCGTGAGCTGATGGCATGACCAAGTCCCGAGCACGGCTATTGGCTGTGGTGGCCGGGGTTTGTCTGGCCGGCTCGGTCCCACCGTGGGGCTGGTGGCCGCTGGCCTTTGTCGGGATTGCCATCATCGACCGGCTGATAGACGTTGAGTCGCCCCGCACCCGGTTCGCCCGCATGTGGCTGGCCACCGCCTGGTGGCTATACCCGGCGATGTTGTGGATGTGGGATCTCACAGCCCCTGGCTATGTGGTGGCGGCCGCTTTCTACGCCGCCTACTTCGGGCTCGCGGCGGCGCTCACGCCGCCCTCGCTTCGGGCACTCACGCTGCCCGGCACGTTTGCCCTGGCCGAGTTCGCCCGCTGGAGCTGGCCCTTTGGTGGGGTGCCGCTCGCCAATGTGGCGTTGAGCCAGGTGGAGTCACCGCTGATCTTCCCGGCTCGGCTTGGGGGGCCGCTGCTGGTCGTGGTCGCCGTTGTGATCGTTGGGCAGGCGTTGTCTCGGCTGGCGACCTGGATGGTTGCCCGCCGACAAGCCGAAGCGACCACCCCGTGGCCCCGGTCGGCCGTCACCGGTCTCGCGGTTGCCGCTGTCCTGGTGTTGGGTGGCTGGCTTCACCCCCGCTCCGAGGTGGTACGGGAGGCCGATGTGGCGCTGGTCCAAGGAGGCGGCCCGCAGCGCACCCGGGCGTCGTCGTCCCAGGAGCCGGTGGTGCTTGGCCGCCATGTCGAAGGTTCGTCGGCGATCGAGGGCCAAGTTGATCTCGTGGTCTGGCCCGAGAATGTGGTCAACCCGGGTCGGTTCCTTGCCTTCGACGACGCCTACGACGCGGTTGTCGAGGTCGCCCGGGAACAGAAGGCCCCGGTGCTGGCCGGGTGGTTCACCCGCAACGCCGATTCCAGTCGGTTCAACTACCAGTCGGTCATCACCCCCGAGGGGGAGGAAACCTCCCGCTACGACAAGGTGAAGGTGGTTCCGTTCGGCGAGTACGTGCCGCTGCGAGGATTGATCACCGCCGTGGCTCCCTCAGCTCCACTCCCCCGCGGTGATCTGCAACCTGGTTCGGTTCCTCCCGTGCTCGAAACCGACGTCGGCCCGGTAGGGGTTTCGATCTCCTGGGAGGGTTACTTCGAGCAACGGGCCCGGCACTCGGTGAGTGAGGGAGCACAGCTGCTCACCAACCCCACCAACGGATCCTCGTACTGGCTCACCCAGGTTCAGACGCAACAAGTGGCCTCCAACCAGCTCCGGGCGATGGAGAACGACCGCTGGGTGCTCCAGGTGGCCCCCACCGGGTTGTCGGCGGTGATCTCACCCGACGGCACCGTGCAGCATCGAACCGGGGTAAGCGAACGCCGCACCCTGCAGGCTACGGTAGAGATGCGGACAGGGCGAACGTTGGCCAGCGTGGTCGGACCGTGGCCGGTCGTGGGTTATGGCGTCGCCTCAGCGGTCCTTGGATTGGCCCTCGTGATCCGGAACCGCCGACGGGACTAGGCTGGCGGTCCATGACAGGGCCGCCCGAGATCCAGACCGAATTCCGGTACCAAGTTCACACGGTTCGATCACAGTGGATCGGAATGCCCGACGGCACCAAGCTCAGCGCCCGGCTACGTCTTCCTGTGACCGACGAGCCGGTACCGGCGGTGCTGGAGCATCTGCCCTACCGCAAGAACGACGGCACGCTGGCCCGTGACAATCTCCAGCACAACTACCTCGCCGGTCACGGCATCGCCTGTGTGCGGGTGGACATCCGAGGCTCGGGTGACAGCGACGGTGTGTTGGAAGGTGAATACCTCGAAGCGGAGCTGCAGGATGCCGCCGAGGTCATCGAATGGATCGCCGAGCAGCCCTGGTGCAACGGCAACGTCGGCATGATGGGCATTTCGTGGGGCGGGTTCAACAGCCTCCAGGTGGCAGCCAAAAAGCCACCGGCACTCAAAGCCGTGGTGAGCGTGGCCTCAACCGCCGACCGCTACGCCACCGACGTCCACTACAAGGGCGGGTGTGTGCTGGCGGGCGACATGCTGGCCTGGTCGGCCACGATGTTGTGTTTTAACGCCCGCCCGCCGACAAAACGAGTCGTCGGTAAGGGGTGGCGACAGCAGTGGCTCGAGCGGGTAGAGGCCACGCCGGTGTTTGTCGACGACTGGCTGACTCACCAACACCGGGATGAGTTCTGGAAACATGGCTCGGTCTGCGAGGACTACGCCGTCATCACGTGCCCAGTGATGATTGTGGGCGGGTTGGCCGACGGCTACACCGACACGGCGTTCCACGTTGTCGAGGGTTTATCTTCATCACGAGGTGGCTCCCCCGGAGATACGGTTCGAGGCATCGTCGGGCCGTGGTCCCACAACTATCCGGCCGTTGGGGTCCCAGGTCCGAACATCGGATTTCTGCAGGAGATCGTCGATTGGTTCAAGCTCCATCTTGATCACCACGGTGTGGTCGCAGCCGCCGGTGGAGCGAGCTGGAATGATCCCGTGCGCATCTGGCTTCAAGACTCGGTGCCGCCGTCGGCGTTCTACCAGGAACGCCCAGGCCGGTGGATCAGCGAGCCCACCTGGCCATCGCCGAACGTCGCTTCCGAGGATCTGTGGCTCGATCTAGGGGCCGGTGGGCCGGGCCACCAAGACGGGGCGCTGTTATCTGAGCCACCGAGTGAGACGAGCATCAGTGGCTCCAACAATCAGACCTGCGGACTACGCCAAGGCGGCTGGTGGGGTTACGCCCAACCGGGACAGCTTCCCGACGACCAGCGGCGGGAAGAGCCTGCTGCCTTCCGGTTCGTGGGGCCACCAACCGAAGAGGCGCTAGCCATCGTCGGCATCCCCAAACTTCATCTGACCCTCAGCGCCGACGCCCCACAGGCGCTGGTGGCGGCTCGACTGTGTGATATGGCGCCCGACGGATCATCGCTGCAGTTGAGTCGAGGGGTCCTCAATCTCTGCCACCGAATGAGCCATGAGTCTCCCGAGGCGGTTGTGCCCGGTGAAATCATGACGGTCGAGGTTGTCATGGACGGGGTGGCCCATTCCCTCCCGGCCGGGCATCACCTGGAGCTCCATATCGGCACCACGTTGTGGCCGTTGGTGTGGCCGTCGCCAACCCCGGTCAACCTCACCTTGAACCTTGGTCCGGATTGTCGGCTGGCGCTGCCGATCCGCCAGGTCACCGAAGCCGAGACCGACATCGACCCGTTTGGTCCGCCCATCACGGCCGATTCGGAAACCACGGTCTCCGGCCACCCGTTGACCAGCCGGACCATCACCGACGATTTGGCCACCGGCATGGTCAGCCTGGTCGACCACTCCGAGTCCGGCGACATTGAGTTTGCGGAAGGCGGGGACATCATGTCGTCGACGGCAACCGACACCTGGATGATCGACCGCCACGACCCGCTCACCGCTTGGACGCTCGCCCATCGCACATGGACCATCCGCTGGGCGGATCACGATGTCCCGCTGACGGTCACGGCCATCGCGGAGATGAGGTGCGATGAGCAGTGGTTCTACACGACCAGCAAGATCACGTTGACCGAAGGCGATACCGAGCTGCTCACCAAATCCGGTGAACGCCGGTTCCTTCGCCAACACGTTTGACCCCAGCCTTCCTCGCCCGGACTGCCGTTCTCGGGCAAATCCAGTCGCCCTTGACCGATTTCGCCCGCGAACTCAGGGCGCCGGGTCGAGGATGCCGGTTAGGCCCGAGGGTTCATGCGGGCCGATGAACATCTGCTCCACCACGCCCACCCCGGTCCGTTCACCCCAGCGGGCTCGGCTCAAAGCCTGGACGTGCACGTACAGCGGCGATGCCGGGTCGACGTCGGTCAAGTCGATCTGGTCACGAGTCGACTCATGCTCGCCGACCCAGCAACCATGCCCCCACGTGGGATGTCGATAGCCGATGCCGCTCATGTGAAACGTGAGAAATGGCTCGTAGTGGATCTCTTCGACGTCGTCGGCGGCCTCACCGGTTTGTAGACGGGCGGTGAGCGACTTGGCCCACCGGGTGCCGGAGGCCATGGTTAGATCGGCCTCGGCGGTGCCTGATCGACGGATCAGTGACTCGTCGAACGGATCGCCGTCGGGTTCAATGCGGGAGATAAGCGCGCCGCTTTGGTGCCACGGCCGGCCATCGGAGTAGTGGTTGAGCGCCATGTGGGTGCAGGCGTCGTCGAAGATGGTGGGCGTCCACAGCCAAAAGAACTGCGGTACGCCAGGGGCCGTGGCAATCGGTGGGCCCACCGGCCGAGTGCCCCACGACCGATCACGAACACCTCGAACCGTCTCGTCGATCTCGACACGCTCGCCGTCGACATCGATCCATCCTGACCACGATCCGAACTGGGTGAGCCGGGTGTAATCCATTCGGATTCGGCCGCCTTCCCGCCACGTGAATCGGGGCTCCTCGATCACCGGTGAAACCATCGTGTAGGTGAGATCGGCGCTGATGCCGTGGTCGTGCGCCCCTGTGCCGTCGACCACGATGTGATGTTGCCGCATGGGCTCGATCACGTCGATGGTGAGGGGACCGACCGTGGTGTCGGTGCGATCGCGAGGCGTCCGCCGCGAAGCCCGAACGTTATGTTGTACGCCGCGCTCTGCCCCGTCGATGATCACGCTGAACGCGCCGTCCATCACCCCACGGTTCGGGTACACCCCGAAGGCGACGGCAAAGAACACCGTGCCGTCGGCGTTGAACCCGTTGAAGAAGTATCGGTCGTAGGCGTTGGGTGACTCGGTGCCAACGTGAAGGATCGGCTCTGGCGTCTGATGGACCGGGTAATCGTCGAAAGGGTGCAACATGTCAGACCACTATGCCCGACGTGTCATGTCGGAATGCAATCGATCGAGCTCCCCGAAGAAATCGAGATCGCGCATCTGAGCTGCGTGGCGTTCGGCCATCACACAGAACATCGCGTCGCCGCGCTCGGTTTGCCCCACAATCTGTGAGGCCAGCACGGCCATGATGTAGCCAGAGGCCGAACCCAGCACGTACCGCTGCCGGATGATCTCCGGGTCGACGGGCACACCAGCCTCGGTCAGACCCTGGGTGTACAGATCGATGAGGTCGGTTTCAACGCCCCGGCGATCGGCTGCTGAAAGGCCGGCACCACAGAAGTAGGCGATGTCGGCCGGACCCGACCCGAGGCGGCAGGTTTGCCAATCGACGATGACCAATGGCGGAGCGCCGGGCCCCGTACCGAACAACATGTTGTCGAGGCGATAGTCCTGATGCGCGAGACACCAGGCTCCACCAACTCCAGGGAATGCCGACGGGGTTTGCGCTCGACTCAAGTCGTCGAGCCGGCTCATCAGCTGCCGCCCGAGATCAATGTCGGCGGGCGGCAGCACACCGCTGTAGCGCTCGGTGAAACCGGCGAAGACCGACCTGATTATCTCGTTGCGAAACAACGCCGCTTCGATCGAAGGCGGTGAGATCCACGGCAATTCCGACAGGTCATCGGCCCGACCCCAGGTGCGGGCGTGTAGCTTCACAGCCTCGGATACCACCAGCTCGGCCGTGGCGACGTCGGTACCCGTCAGCTGATCTCCCTGCTCGGCCGGGGTGATGTCTTCCATCAGCAGACAGAAGCGGGTGGTATCGGGGTCGAACCCGATGTAAGAGACCAGTGGCACACGGATATCGATGGTCGGGGCGACGTCACGATAGAACCCAACCTCGGAGGCGTAGATCCCCATCTGCTGGGCGGTGGCGAAGCTCTGCTCGTTGTCGGAGGGGAACTTGCCGACGATCGACGATGTGGTGCCGTCCGACCAAGTCAGCCCGAACCGGATGTTCTCACCAACCTGACCCGTGCCGATCGGTGACGCTTCGACCGACGAGACCTCCGCCGGACTTTCGTCGGACCCCAGCATCGACGTGAACCACACCGCGTCCATGGCATCGGCTGGTACGACTGGTCCAGTGGCAGGTCGGGGCGGCATCTATTCGATGCTCTCACTCTGCGGCATCTATTCGATGCCGTGATCAATGGCGTATCTGATCAGCTCATTCTTGCGGCTCAGCTGCAGCTTCTTCAAGATGTTGCGCACATGATTTTCCACCGTCTTCGGCGAGATGTGGAGCTCCTCACCAATCTCTGCGTAGGTATGCCCCCTCGCCACCAGCTGCAACACCTCACGCTCGCGGTCGCTAATGCCTTCACCGTCGGGGGCTTGTTTACGCATCCGTCGGAACTCGGTGAGCACCAGAGCCGCGAGTGACGGAGAAAACACCGGCTCCCCTCGAGATGCCTTCCAAAGCTCTCTTCGCAGCTCATCGCCGGAAATCGACTTGAGCAAATAGCCAACGGCTCCAGCCGCAACCGCCTCCAGCAAATCCGATTCAGCATCGGACACGGTGAGCATCACCACCGGCACCTGGCCACCGACCGCTCGAGCGACGGCGATACCACCGGCCTTCACATCGGTGGGCGTCCCAGCCGCCGCCTTGCCACCCGGCATATGCAGATCGGTGAGCACCAGATCGGGTTTGGTCTTGTTGATCACGGCGATGGCCTCATCGGCGTCAGCGGCTTCACCCACCACGATGAAGTTGTCGCCCAAGTCACCCTTGAGGCCCGACCGCCAGATGGCATGATCATCGGCAACCACGATCTTCACTGGTCCAAGATCTCGACCGGTTCCAGCCCGACCATCCGACTCGGAATCTTCTACGCCCATATCTTCACACCCATATCTTTACTTCGGTTCCTTTTCCCGGCCGACTGCTTATCTCGACCCGTCCGCCGACGTCATCGATCCGACCCTTCATCGATCGAGACATGCCGATGCCCTCATCTACATCATCGACGTTAAACCCTGTGCCGTTATCGCGCACCGATACAAACACGGCTTCGTCGGGGTCGGCATCCTCGTCGGGCTCGGCAAAGACCGTGACGCGATCGGCGTTGCCGTGTTTGGCGGCGTTGGTCAACGCTTCGGTGACCACGCCGCTGATTGCGGCGATCTTTGTCGGTGACAACGGAGGACAGTCGGCGGCAACCACTACCTGCACCGTGAAGTTGTGGAGGCGTTCAGCCGATGCCGCCACGAGGCGCAGTGTGGTGCCCAAGTCGGCCCCGGCTTCGGCAGCGCTTAACGACCCGGCCACGGCGGCCACTTCATCGGCGGAGCCGGCGGCACGCGGTGATGCCGCAGCATCGATCAGTCGTGCGTCCGATAGATAGACCCGAAGCGAGTTCTCCTGATCGCGAGCCAGGGCCGCGAGCTCGGCGTCGCTTGATCGACGTTGCACCACCGCCAACGTCTGCAGCACGCCGTCGTGAAGTTCGCGAGCCAGATCCTCCCGGGCCTTGACCACCGAGATCAGTCGCTCGGCTCTAAGCAGTCGAGCCATCAACGGCCCAACCAGGAGTCCGACCACAAGCCACAGGCCGATCTTTGAGAACGCCGCCCCGATCTGACCGGGTCCGGTGAACCGACTGAGCAGCACGATTTCAACAAAGAGGCTTACCGCACCAATGAGCACACCAACGGCAAGGGCGGCATTGTTCCGTATCCAACGCTTGGACGAACCGGCGGTGGCGATTCCAACGGCGGCTATTCCGGCAGCGGGCCAGGCCCAAGCCAACGATTGCGACCGTTCGGAGCTGAACACCAAACCGTCACCCACCAACAGCGTCAAGCCGATTGCCGCCTCCAGCGCTAGGAGCCGCCAGTCGACGAGGAGCAACGGAGAACGCCGACCGATCATGTACACAACGGCCGTGAACACTGCAGCGACTCCCAGGAGCACAACGGCCCATATCGGATGGACCAGGGCCGATCGACTCAGCACGACGCCCACGACGGCCCAGCCCAATGTGACCCAACGGAACACCGAAAGTGCTCGCATCATCGAGGTCACCAACACCGCCTCCGCGGCCCCGGCACGGGCAGTGGTCATACGTCAAACCTAGTTTGACAGGGCTCGCTTTGGGGGATACCCCAAGCACATTTGGGGGATTGGCCGGATTCGACCAAACCGCCTCCGATGGTTCGATAAACACATGCGAACCACGAACCTCACAACCGCAAACAAGCCTCTGGTCGCCACAGCCACGGCTACTGTCACCGCCACAGAAAACCTCGCCGATATGGCCGCCCAAGCCAAGGTCGGACGTAACCGAGCCGTCGATCTCTACCGAGCGGTCGCCATGCTGGCCGTGGCTTTCGGGCACTGGCTGGTCATGGTGGCCTACCGGACCGACGGTGAACTGATCGCGGGCAACGCCCTCGAGTTCGTGCCGAGCTTCGCCTACGCCACCTGGATCTTCCAGGTGATGCCGTTGTTCTTCGTGGTCGGAGGTTTCGCCTCCGCCGCCTCACTCGATTCGAAAGGTTTGGGGCGCCGCTCCACTGCCGTCGAGCGAGCCGATTGGATCAGCGGCCGGCTCGGCCGCCTTCTTCCGCCTGTTGCCGCTTTGGGGGCGGTCTGGCTGGTGGCAATCACTGCCGGGTACGTCACCGGTGTTTCGGCGCTCGTCAACGCTGCAGCCATCGCCGCCGCCATTCCGCTTTGGTTCCTGGCCAACTACGTGGCCGACGTGGTGCTGGCTCCACACGTGCTGCCGCTGTTCCGGAAGGCCCCGGGCCGAACCAGTGCCGTTGCTCTGACGATGTTCGGTGCACTCGAACTCCTCCGGGTGACGGAGGTTCTCCATCCGCTTGGCGCTCTGGAACATCTGCCTCACATCAACTGGATCCTCGGCTGGTTCCTGTTCCAGATGGCCGGTTTCGCCTGGCGGGACGGTTTGCTTCCTACTGGCCGGGCCCTGGTCGGCTGGGGCGTCGCCTTCACCACCGCCACAGCCGCCTTGGTGGCCTTTGGCCCGTGGCCGGTTTCGATGGTGAACTTCCCCGGCTTGGCTCACAGCCCGACCCATCCTCCGACGATTGCGCTACTGCTGTTCGGCGCCGCTCAGGGCGCATTTGCTCTGGCCGCTGCGCCCACTATCACCCGATGGTTGGAACGGGCCCCCAAGGCCTGGGCCGCCGTCGTCGGCGCCAACTCGGTGGCCATGACCATGTACCTCTGGCATATGACCGCCGGTGTGGTCGTGCTCGGTTTGTTCGACGTGCTTGGTTTCACTGGCAGCGACGCTCCCGCCACCCTGGGATGGTGGTTGGCCAAGGTTCCGTTCGTCGGCATTTCGATGGCCGCGCTGGCACTGATCGTGCCCAAGCTCGCCAAGATCGAGCAGAAAGCTCTTCTGGCCAAGCGCAGCCCCTGGACCGGATCACCGGCCGCCTTGATCTTCACCGCCGTTGTGGTGTCGACCGCGCTAAAGGGTTGGACATCCGGCAATGTGTTCGTGATCATTCCTAGCTTGGTTGTGGTGCTGGCGGTGACCGCGTGGATCGAGGCCAGATCTCGAGACTGGAAGCTTGGGACTAGGACTCGTCCAGCGATGTCTGAGTTTCGGCCTCGGCCGCCGGCTCATCACTAGGTCCGTTGAGATCAACGTAGAGACCGGCCAGGCCGGAGCGGCTGTACAAACCGACTGCTCCGGCCAGCAGGCCGCTTATGGTCAGTGCGATCACGGTGGCGTTGTTGAACGGGAAGAGATCGGCGAGTCGAAGCTCGGACATGTTTTCCAGCGGTGTGCCGTTGATCACCAGGCCGCCGCCGGCGTCGGTGGTGAGGCCGGACAGGAAGGCCGGGGAGGAGAAGCTCTGCACGATCCCGCCAACCACGATGGTGATGATGGCCAGTAGGAGCAGCCGCCCGAACACTCCCCAGAACACCGACTTGCTGCGATCAGTCGATGCCCGCAGGGCTGACTGCCCTTTGGGGGCAACCGCGGCCGAGATGCTGAGGAACGAGAGCTTGACCCAAAGCCAGACCGCCAACGGGATCGCCGCAAGCCCCACCAGCACACCCAGAAGAATGCCGATGGGGCCGAGGCTGAGGAGGAGGAACATGATGGCGGCCCAGATCGCCATCGATCCGACCACGATCAACAGCCACCAACCGATGTAACGAGGAAGGCCCTTGGCTGCGGCCGACATCGACTCGGCAAACCGTGCTGGGCGAGCCACATGGCCTCGATGCAGAATGTGACTCTGGGCCAAACTGAGAAATGCGGTGAAGACGATGGCGGCCAGCCAAACCAGCAGGGCCGTGGTCAGCGCGCTGTTTGAGTAGCCGCTGACGGTCACGTCGGTTGGGAGTCCGATTTCCTCGTCGAAACCGTCGAACTGCAGGGTCATGTTTTCGATGACCCGCCAGGCACCCCAGTAGGGCGCCATGCTGGGCACAATCCCCACCACCAAGAGAATGAAGAGTGGTGCAGCGTTGGCGAACAACACCGAGAACGAGCGTCCTAGCCAATCACCGATGTTGTTGATGAACCCCGGATGTGTACCGGGAGGTCCGTACGACGGCTGCCCCTGGACCGGAGGTTGGGGCACGGTAAACGGCGCGTCGTGGGTGTGTTCGGTCCACGTGGTGCCGTCCCAATACCGCTGCTGTTCAGGATTATGGGGATCTTGGTACCAGCCCGCTTCAGGCATCTCTGCTCTCCTTCAACCCGGTTCCCAACCGTGTTCCAGACGTTATCAACGTGATGAGCGATCTACAGCTCAAGGGCGATGGTGACCGGTCCGTCGTTAACCAGTTCGACCTTCATCATCGCCCGAAATCGGCCGGTCTGAACCTTTGCTCCAAGCGCGGTGAGTTCGTCGACCACCACGTCTATTAACGGCTCAGCCGCTTCGGGCCGGGCTGCTTCGATGTACGACGGGCGGTTGCCCTTCGAGCCATCGCCGTACAGCGTGAACTGGCTCACCACCAGCACCTCACCGCTGACGTCGGCGACCGACAGGTTCATCTTGCCTTCGGCGTCATCGAAGATCCGAAGTTTCCAAAGTTTGTTGGCCAGCTTGCGGGCCTTCTCCTCGGTGTCATCGTGAGTGACGCCGACCAGCACACAGAGCCCATGGCCGATTTCGCCGACAACTTCGCCGTCGACGGTGACCTTGGCCCGCTCGGCCCGCTGTACCAAACCTTTCATCAATGGACCCCCTGTGCCGCTCCGATTAGTCGAACTGCTATCAATAACTCGTAACCTTAGAGAGCAGAAGTAGCCTTACACCGTCAAACTCAGCATCAAGTTGATCCCATATTCAGCCAGGAACCAGAGTCAGAGCAGACTCAGACAACCGCTCGTAGGCGACAGTTCTCGAGAGCGGCATGTTCCTGGACGGCGGCTGTGCTCATGGAAGGCCTAGACAACAATGGCAAATCCCGATACCGGTGCGACCGGCCGGCCCCCAAGCGACGACGAACCTCTGCGCTTGGCGTATCTCTCCTACCGTTCCAAGCCAACGGTTGGTGGGCAGGGCATCTACACCCGACACCTCACCAAGGCGCTGGCCGATCTCGGCCACACGATCGAGGTGTTCTCCGGCCAGCCCTACCCGGTACTCGACGAACGTATCGGCCTGACGAAACTGCCCAGCCTCGACCTCTTCAACGATCACTACCCCGGTCGATTTCCTGCGTATTGGGAGCTGAAATCGCTACCCGACCTACTTGAGGTCGCCCAGTTCTCAACCGGGACGTTTCCCGAGCCGTTGGCCTTCAGCTACCGGGCCTACCGGGAGCTGAAGACGCGGGCCGGCGAGTTTGATCTGGTGCACGACAACCAGTGCCTTGGTTACGGCATCCTCGCCATCGACAAACTGATCCCCACTCTCGTCACGCTCCATCACCCGATCACCGTCGATCGGCGCCTTGAGATGGACGCCGCCCCCAATTGGCGCAAGAAGTTGAGCTTGGGCCGCTGGTACAACTTCGTGAAGATGCAAGGTCGGGTGGCACAGCGGATGCCCCGCATCGTGGTTGTCTCGGAGAACTCGATCGACGACATTCATAACGACATGGGTGTCGACCGGGAACGGATGCGGCTCGTGCACGTGGGTGTCGACCCCGACCTGTTCAAGCCGATGCCCGGTGTCGAGCCGGTGGCCGGTCGTATGATCACCACCGCCAGCGCCGACGTGGAACTCAAGGGTCTGAAGTTTCTGCTGGAAGCCATGGCCAAGCTGCGGGCCGAGCGGGATGTGTCGCTCACCGTGATCGGTCGGGCCAAAGAAGGTGGGCCGTCGGCCAAGCTGATCAAGGAGTTGGGACTGGCCGATCACATCCAGTTTGTAACCGGCGTGCCCGACGAACGAATCGTGGAGCTCTACGCCGAGTCGGAGTTGGCGGTTGTTCCGTCGCTCTACGAAGGCTTCTCGCTGCCTGCAGTCGAGGCCATGGCCACCGCCACTCCCCTGGTGGCCACCGACGGCGGGGCTCTTCCCGAAGTCACCGGCGTCGACGGCGAAACCGTGTTCCGCTGTGAGGCCGGAAACGCCGATTCTCTCGCTTCAGCTCTGCGGCGAGCGTTCGACGATCCTGAGCTGCGGACCAAGGTCGGACATGCCGGCCGGGAGCGGGTGAGCGAGCTCTACACCTGGCGCCACACCGCCATCCGCACCGTGGCCCAGTATCGCGAGGTGATTCGGATGCGGGCCGAGCAGGCTGAGCGCGCCGCGCACGATGCCCTGGAAGCGAGCCGGTAGCGCATGCTTACCGTCGATTACGACCGCCTCGAACTGAAGCCCGGCATGCGGGTGCTCGACCTCGGTGCCGGTTTTGGACGTCACGCCTTCGAGACCGCCCGCCGGGGCGGCCATGTGGTGGCCACCGACTTGGCCATCGACGAGATGCAGGCCACCCGCGACACGTTTGCCGCCATGTACGTCGACGGCGAACTGAGCGAGGAAACGGCCGTGTTGTGTATGCAGGCCAACGGCTTGAAGATGCCGTTCCCCGACGAGAGCTTCGACCGCATCATCGTGTCGGAGGTCCTCGAACACGTGCCCGACGACCTCGGTGTGATGACCGAGCTGTTCCGGCTGCTCAAACGGGGCGGACGGATGGCCGCCACCGTGCCGTCGGCCATTCCCGAACAGATCTGCTGGTGGATCAACGACGAGTACCACGCCCCCAAGTCGGTGGGCGGCCACGTGCGCATCTACCACCAGCCCGAGCTGCGCACCAAGCTCGAATCGGTCGGGTTCAAGCCCGGTGAGAGCCATCGAGCCCACGCCCTGCACAGCCCCTACTGGTGGCTGAAGTGCGCCGTCGGCGTCGACAACGAAGACAACCCGTTGGTCAAGGCCTACCTGAAGCTGCTCACTTGGGACATCGTGGAAGCCCCCGCCCTCACCCGCACGGCCGAACGAATCCTCAACCCGGTTCTGGGCAAGAGCCTCGTCATCTACGCCGACCGGTAGGCACCCCGTTCCGATGCAAACACCGTCCGTTCCCGGTCTGCTCACGGCCGACGACCTTGGCCAGTCCGGCCAGACCATCGCCGATCTACAGCTGCCCTCCGGCATGATCGAGTGGTTCCCCGGTGGACACGCCGACCCGTGGAACCATGTGGAGACCGCCATGGCGTTGGCCACGGTCGGGCTCACGGCTGAAGCGGAACGGGCATACCAGTGGTTGATCGACATCCAGCTACCCAACGGCGGCTGGCACAACTACTACCTGGCCGACGGCATCGAGGACTCAAAACTCGACACGAACTGCGTGGCCTACTTCGCCACTGGAGTGTGGCACCACTATTTGGCCACCGGAGACCGGGGATTCCTGGAGCACTGCTGGCCCACGCTGCGTCGAGCCATCGACTTTGTGCTCACCTTGCAGCGACCCCGGGGTGAGATCATCTGGGCTCAACGGGCCGACGGTGATCCGTGGAGCTACGCCCTGCTGACCGGATCGTCGTCGATCAGCCACAGTCTTCGTTGCGCCATCGATGTGGCTTCCACTCTGGGCCACGACGGTGAGGTGTGGGCCGCTGCCCGGGAACGGTTGGTCGACGTGATCGCCATGCAGCCCGAAGCGTTCGAACCCAAGGAACGTTGGGCCATGGACTGGTACTACCCGGTGCTGGCCGGCGCCATAACCGGCGACGACGCCGAGAAACGGCTGAACGACCAGTGGGACAACTTCGTGATGGAAGGCAAGGGTGTTCGCTGCGTATCGGACCAGCCGTGGGTCACCGCGGCCGAAACGTGTGAGTGTGTGATGGCCTATCTTGCCGCCGGCCAACGAGACCCAGCGCTGCAAATGTTCGAATGGGCTCAGGCCCTACGAGACGACGACGGCGCCTACTTCACCGGCCTGGTGTTTCCCGAACTCGTCAACTTCCCGGCCAACGAGCGTTCGGCCTACACCGCGGCCGCAGTGATCCTCGCCGCCGACGCCATCGAAGGTGTCAACCCGACCAGCAGCCTTTTCACCGTTCACTAGCTATTCACCAGCTGTCCACTAGCCGGATCGAGTCACGTCGAGGACGTGTTCGGAGGCCAGCTTCATTGTTCGCCATCCGGCAATCAGGTGGAAGAACACCATGGCGCCCACTCCACCGGCGAGGGCGAGGGAGCCCGGGTCCACCACACCAACCACGGCGCCGACGATGCCGAGTAGGCCCAGAACCAGTGCCACGCCGCCGTGGAAACGGCCAAAGGCGGCCGACCGCCACATGGCGTAGCCGAACAGGACGATCCCAATCGGCACCAGCAACACTCCGGTCGCGAGCATCGTGTCAAAGACGCTCTGAGCGGCATGCCAAGCGAACTCGATGGCTCGCTGGTCATCCGGCGATCCCTCAGCCGCTCGATAAAGATCAGCCAACGGAGCAGTCGACAGGTGCAGCAGCGACGACGCCGCCATGATGATCAACCCGAAACTGGCGAACACGAGACCGAACAGCGCCGCCGGTCGGTGGGATCGCTTCAACAGTCGGTAAAGCACAAACGCGTGCAGGGCAAACCCCATCAGGGCTCCGAGATACAGGAAGTGTTCGATGATTCGCCCTGTCTTGATGTTGTCAAAGTCGCGCAGCGTCTCGACGTCGGAAGCATCGGGAAGTCCCATCGCCCCGACCACCACCGCCGACGCGATCAGCAGCAACGCACCTATCAAGCCGGCCAAACCACCCCATTTCGCCAACGGGCGGTACGACTTGGGGTCGGGGCGCACGGTGGCACTGGCGGTGACAACCGATATTCGACCGGCAACAGCCTCACTGTCAGATGTAACAGTCATCTCGACGATCTCCTTGATGGAGGCCGGCTGACGGCGCTTCGGCGCACGTTCAAGCAAACCGGCGCTCCTCCCTGTGATCGTCGCAGGCCGAGGCGCTGCGGCGTAGAGGCCAACGTCATTATCCCGTGGCTACACCCGCTGCAGTACCCGCAACGAGCCCGTGGCGGACAGCTCGTGGAAGAGACCCGACTCCAGCGCCGGGAGATAGATGTCTTCGTATGGAGGGCGGCCGCCGTCTGCCGGGTCGGGAAACACGTCGTGAAGCACGAGCAGACCGCCGACGGCAACGTGCGGTGTCCACAATCGGTAGTCGTTGGCGGCCGGTTCCTTGCCGTGCCCACCGTCGATGAACAAGAACGACAGCGGCGTATCCCAGTGCCTGGCCACGACGGCCGACTCGCCGACGACAGGGATAACCACAGCCTCCAGCCCGGCATCGTGAACGGTTCGACGGAAAAACGGCAGGGTATCCATCTTGCCCACACGGGGGTCGACCAGATCAGGCTCGTGCCATTCCCAGCCCGGCTGGTTCTCCTCGGAGCCTCGATGGTGGTCGACGCTGTAGAGCACGGTCTTGAGGCGGCCGGCGACAGGGCCGAGATAGCAGGCCGACTTGCCGCAATAGCCGCCCACCTCGAGCATCGGCCCGATTGCGGGGTCGGAAGTGGACGCCGCAGCCGCCAGGGCTAGGCCTTCGTCCGCTGGCATGAAACCACGCGCCGCTTCGGCGGTAACCACCTCGTCGTGGGTTAGCGGCCCGGCGTCAGGGTCCAACAGGCAGACTTTCTTCCGACTCGACCTCTGGTGTGTTCAGGCGGTCGCCGTCGAAGAGTTCATCAAGGGCCAGGAATTTGGCAACCCAAACGATGAAGTACCCCACCAGGCTCCCAACCGAGACCATGATCGGCTGGTCGAACAACCGGTCGGCCACTTCGGCGGTAAGGCTTGACACCACAAGCCCCAGAATGGCGATGATCCAGAACGGCAACACCTCAGATCGTACGCTCGATCGACCGCGAACCTGCCAAACCCAGTGCCTGCTCATAAAGTAGGCTGGAAGCGCCGCGGTCGTGGCGGCGAAAGCGTTGGACACCCCACCGCTCCAGCCCCACAGATTCAACGCGAGCTGAAGCAAAAGCTGGTGGTTGATGACATTCACAATCGACACCATCAAGTACCGGCCGGCGCGGCCGATGCTGCCATTACGGCCAGTGCGTAGAAATTCGGAGGCGGATTGCATCACAGAACTCAAGGTTATCCAGTCGACACCGGAGCAGGAATGGTGAGGATCTGGGCAACGCCTCTTCTCGGTTTGGTGCTTTCCTTGGTGCTGGTAGCGGCCGCCTGCAGCGCGCCTGCCGACCAGCCGGTTGGTTCCCCCGACGAGGGGGCCGATGAGCAGGAAACAACCCGCCGAACGATTCGGGAGGAAGCGGCCACCACGTCAACCACCCGGTTCACAGCCAGTGCCGATCTCGGGCCGCTTCCCGACGCCGACTGGACCGAAACCGAATTTGTGCTCCAGCTGATCGCCGAAACCGACGGTGCTCTCGCTATGGCCACCCGGCCTGGTGGTGATGACCTCTGGATCGCCGAGCGTTCCGGCAGGGTGCGAGTAATCCAGCGTCGAGTGGCGCTCGACAACAAGACGGAGGCTTTGAAGCTTCTCAACACGGTTGTTCTCGACATCAGCGACAAGGTGTCGACCGACGGCGAACGAGGCCTTCTTGGACTCGACTTCTCCGATGACGGCGACATGCTCTACGTGAGCTATACGAACAACAACGGCCACTCGGTTGTGGCCGAATATGAGATGGATGCCATCCGGGCACTGGAACGCACCGAACGGATCCTCCTCGAGGTGGAACAGCCGTTCAGCAACCACAACGGCGGCCAGATCACGGTGGGACCTGACGGTTTTCTCTATATCGCGTTGGGTGACGGCGGAGGCGGTGGCGACCCTCTTGGCAGCGGACAAGACACCACCACCCTGCTTGGCTCGCTTCTTCGCATCGACCCACTGGAACGATCGGATGATCTCGCCTATCGCATTCCGGAGGACAACCCGTTCGCCGGTAGTCGGGGCCAGCGCAACGAGATTTGGTCGTACGGGCTGCGTAACCCTTGGCGCTTCTCGTTCGATGCGGCCACCGGTGATCTCTGGATCGCCGATGTGGGTCAGGGCCTGTGGGAGGAGATCAACTACCTCCCGGCCGGTCGGCTTCGGGCCGGGATCGGCGCCAACCTCGGCTGGAACATTCTCGAAGGTGATCAGCCCTTCGATGATGGCAACTCATCGAGCGCACAGGGCACGCCTCGCGACTACGTGCCCCCGGTGCATGTGTACGGTCATGAGCAGGGGCGATGCTCGGTAACCGGCGGTTATGTCTATCGGGGCGACTTCATGGAAGGCCTCGACGGCGTCTATGTATTCAGCGACTTCTGTACCGGCGAGGTGTTTGGACTTCGGCAGACGGATGACGGACGGTTCGTGCACGACGTCATCAACTTTCGGGACTTGCCGGCCCAGGTGGTTTCATTCGGACAGGGTCCGGAACACGAGCTGTACATCATCGAGGCCAACGGCAACATTTCACGGATCCAAACTCGACGGTGGGATCGTGAGGTCCAGGTCTACGGACCCGATGAGGAGATTCCGGGCGGCGGCTTCCAAGTCGAGGTGACTCCTGGTCCCGAAGATCCGGTGATTAACAACCCTGAGCCACTCCCAGATCCGGAACCCGAACCTGAGCCGGACCCAGACCCCGACGCTGGGACCGACGAGTAACGTCGCGGCCGTAGTTGCTGCAGCCCACACATCTGCAGTCGTTTGGAACACGAATTCGAGACCGAGACGCTGCAGAATCGGGCGGCGACGCTGCGCAACGAGCCCGAAAAGCGGTGTGGCCTCTGACGCTGGCGGGTTATGAGCGTCAGAGGCCACTTGCTGCACCCCGATCGGGAGAACGGGGTGCGGGGTGTGTTGGTTGGAACCCCGATTATAGTCCTGATTTCCTACCTAGGAAGGGCCGTACGGGCCCCAGGGATAGGACATATTACTCCTTGGCCGAGGGTGATTATGCCCACTGATGGCCAACCATAAACACGCAGCCTTTTCCACTATTTATTTGCAGCAGCTAACAATGTTGGGAGTCAGCCCCCACCTTGGAGTGGTTTACAGCTTGTAGCGGTAGACGTTGGTCTCGCGTCGCTCGAAGCCGAGTCGCTGGTACAAGCGATTGGCGGCCTCCCGGGTTGGCCGTGAGGTGAGGTCGACGGTGGTGGCACCGGCGTCGCGAGCCAAGTCGAGGGCGAATTCGTTCAGCGCCGCGCCGACGCCTTTACCCCGAGCATCGCCATCGACCACGACGTCTTCGATCCAGGCCCGAGTGCCGGTTGGGATCTTGAACAGCACGAGCGTGAGGCTTCCCAGAATCTCGCCGTCTTCCACGGCGAGGAGGAGGTTCGATGCGCCCGACTCGACGATCGCGGTCAGCTCCTCCGGCGACGGGGGCGGGTTCGACGACGACAACTGCGGGATGAGACGTTTGAACGCAGTCACCAATTCGTCGGTGACCTCGCTGACGACCTGAACTTCAACTGAGCTGCTCACGTCCATCAGTATGGCTGGTTTCGTGTCCGTTCTCGCGGCGCCGCCGCACGGGGCGGCCAACCGCACGCCGACCGATCGAGGTCCCGCTGCCGTCTTTGTCAACCCGACGGTGTAGTGTGGGGGCAATGGATTACGTCCAATGGATGGCGGACCGCCCGGAGCTGGAGAATCCCATTTTGATTCTGGCTTTCGAGGGGTGGAACGACGCCGGCGACGCCGCCTCCACCGCGGCCACCCACCTTCGTGATCGGTTCGGCGGCGAGGTTTTCGCCGACATCGATCCAGAGCCGTTCTACGACTTCACCACCAACCGGCCACTCCTACGTTTGGAGTCGGGCACCCGGGTGATCGATTGGCCGGAGAACACCTTCGCCGCCATCTCCCAGCCCGACCTGCCCCGCGACATGATCGTGATGGTTGGGCACGAGCCTCAGTTGCGATGGCGTACCTACACCGAACAGATCCTCTCGGTGGTTGAAGAGTTCGACGTCGATTTGATCGTCACCCTCGGTGCCCTGATCGCCGACGTGGCTCACTCCCGCCCCACTCCGGTGTACGCCTCGGGCCACGATCCCAGGCTTATCGCCGAACTCGATCTGGAACCGTCGAGCTATGAGGGCCCGACCGGGATCGTCGGCGTGGTTCATGAAGCGCTTCAGGCCCAGGAGTACGGCTCAATCTCGCTGTGGGGAACGGTTCCCTCCTATGTTCCTCACGCCACTTCGCCCAAGGCCACGCTGGCGTTGGTCAATCGTCTGGCCCAGCTGCTGGAGATCAGCATTCCCACCACGGCGCTGGAGATAGCGGCGGCCGCCTACGAGCGGCAGATCAACGATCTGGTTGACGATGACGAGGACACAAAGGCTTACATCGCCCAACTGGAAGAGCAGTACGACTCGATCAACCCCGAGTCGAGCGAAGAGCTGATCAAAGAAGTCGAACAGTTCCTTCGCGATAGCAACGAGTAGTCGAGCCACTTCTCGGTGAACACCCGACAGGTCGCCCGATGGGAGCTTGACGGTGTAACCGGAGCGGTTGTTGTCGTCGACGTGCTGCGGGCGTTCACCACAGCGGCCTACGCCTTCGCCGCAGGGGCCGACGCCATCTACCTGGTGGTCGAGGTCGACGAGGCACTGGCGTTCAAACGGCGACATACCGGAGCCCTTGCGCTCGGGGAAGACCACGGGATGAGGCCCGACGGGTTCGACTTCCCCAACTCACCCGCTTTGCTGGCGGACGCCGATCTTGAGGGACGCATCCTGGTTCAACGAACGTCGGCCGGAACCCGTGGGGTTATTGCTGCGGCCGATGGAGATCGGGTTTGGGCGGCAAGTCTGGTTTGCGCCTCAGCCACTGCGGCCGCCGTCAACGCCGCTGCGCTAGGGCCACCCACCTACGTCATCACAGGATCGTGGCCCGAAGATCCCACGGCACGGGGCGATGACGACAGGCTCACCGCAGCCCTGATCGAACGGGCCAGGTCTGGTGAACCACTCAACGTGGAAGCCACGATCGATGCCCTGGCGAAGACCCGAGAGGTGGCGGCGCTGGCCCGCCTGGGCCCCGAACATTCTCATCCGCTCGATGTGGACCTGGCCTGCCGAGTGGACGAATTCGACTTTGCAATGGAGGCGATCCGAGATGACCTGGGGCTACGGCTGGTCGCCCGTCATCCACACTGAGTTTCGCGGCGGATCGTACAGCACGCCGTTGTCGACACCGTTGACGGCATCGAAGGTGTGTTCGCCCCAGAGATCGAAGTTGGCGATCGGTTCCGGCAGATCGTCACGACTGAACCAGCCAACGTCAAGGCACTCCAACGGGTGAGGCGCTAGCTCGCCACCAGTGGCCCGGCAGAGAAACACGATGCTGTAGAGCGGCACTCGACTGAACCCGGCCCGCAACCCGTCGATCACCGACAACGGCCGCACC
The DNA here is from genome assembly GCA_965216355.1 of Acidimicrobiales bacterium. GTDB lineage: Bacteria > Actinomycetota > Acidimicrobiia > Acidimicrobiales > SZUA-35 > JAHELU01. The sequence goes on along the minus strand of CBDCFR010000013.1, from coordinate 1,776,928 downwards.
ACCTCGCAGGTGATCCCGGTCTCCTCCCGCACCTCTTTGATGGCCACCTCGGCTGCCGAGTAACCGACGTCGGCCCAGCCGGTGGGATAGAGCCAGACACCGGAGTCGGATCGTTGGATCATCAGCAGGCGGCCTTCACCGTCGGTAACCGCTGCTCCAACCGCCACCTTGGGAGTCACGTAGCCGCTAACCCGTGGGTTCACCGCCCGTAGCCACGACTCGAGTACATCATCGGCCAAGGGCAGCGGTTGGTCGGGATGCTCATGGCGGTCGACAGCGGTTCGGATGTCGGCCGAGATGGCCAGAATCTCGTGATAACGTTCCTGCTCGAACGTGCTCTCGGTGAAGGCCAAGCCCGTCTGAGCTATTGCGGTGAGAGCTTCCGACCATCGGTTGAGGTCGGCCGCCGTGGCCACCGGACGGTTGTCGGAGCCATCGTTGGGATTACGCATGCAGCACGACCTCGTTGAGGGCCAGGGTGATCTCATCCAACACGATCGGGTCGACGATCTTCGCACCGTCGGCACTCACCAGGTAGAAACTGTCGACGGCCTGGGGGCCGAAGGTTTGGATCTTTGCTCGCCGAATGTCGAGTCGAAGTTCTTGCATGGCCTGAGTCATGTTGTAGAGCAGACCAACCTCGTCGGGAGCGTGCACCTCCACCACTGTGGCCCAATCGGACACGTCGTTGTCGATGATCACTTCGCGGCGGGGCGGGGCCGCCGCCAACTGGCGGCGATAACGCTCGTAGTCGCGGGCCCGCCTAGACACACGAGCCCGCAGGGCCGCCCTGCCGTCAAGAGCGCGGTCGATCATGTCGGACACCTCGTCCCAGTCCACCACCCCGGACTGAGGCGGCTGAAACATGATCTGATACGCCGCCATCGTGCGTCGGTGATCGAAACGCTCGGCCGGTTCGGTGTGCTGGACCGCATCGAGGATCTCCAAACCTGAAACCGCCAACGCACCGGCCAAGGCGGTGAAGAGACCGATACGGTCTTCGTTGACGATGGTCAGGTTGCTGCCCTTGCCGGCGATATAACGTTCGCCCTTGGCCATGATCTCGAGGATCTCATCCGACGGAAAATCGTTGGGCAGAACCTCGGCCAGTTTGCCCCCTTCCAATACGTGGGCCGTTCGCTCAACCAGATCGTTTAGTAGACCCGCCTTCCATGAGCCCCAGGCCGACGGCCCGGTGGCTATTGAGTCGGCCTCGGTTAATGCGGCCAACGTTGAAAGGAAGTCAACCGAGTCGACGGCGGCGGCCACCGCTCGGATCGTGCCGGGATCAGTGAGGTCACGTCTGGTGGCCACGTCGGGGAGCAGAAGATGGTGGCGGCACAGGTCGATCAGTACGGCGGCCTCGGCCTCCGGGTAGCCCATACGCTCTGCGATTTCGGCGATGACCTTGATACCAACCTCGGTGTGATCACCGGGGTAACCCTTGCCGATGTCGTGAAGCAAAGCACCGACCACCAACAGGTCGGGGCGGCTGACCCGCTCGACCAAGCCCGATGCGTTCACCGCCGCCTCGCACAGGTGACGGTCGACGGTGTAGGTGTGCAGCACGTTGCGCTGAGGGCGGCACTGCACTTTCGCCCACTCCGGCATCAGCCGTTCCATCAAACCGAAATGGTCAAGGTCTTCCACAATTCGGACCGCTGGTGCGCCGGCCAGAAACAGCTCGGCGAACAGCCGACGGCCCTCCTCCGGCCAGGGCTCCTCGATGCCATCCCATTCCCGCGCGAACCGAGCCAGGTCATCACGGTTTGGCACCAGGTCTTCCTGGGCCGCCTGGGCTGCCAGCCGTAGTGGAAGCAATTGGTCCTCCGCTATCGGCGTCTCATCCCTGAGCACCGGCCGGGCAGGAGATTCCGGGTCTTGGTTTCGGGTGCGCCAACGGCGCCATGCTTCGTCGCTGTACCAGGCGATTCGGCGGGCCGACCGAGCCAGTCGAAGCATCAGTTCGTTGCTCGACGGATCGCCCAGCGCCTCCGCTACCGAGTCTTGGAATTCGAGCGTCAACACATCGCCGGCTCGCCCTTGCAACCGATGGAGTTCAACCCGGGCCTCCAGGAGCACGTCCACGTCACGAGCAAGGTCGGCCACAAATCCTTCGGCAAACCCCGGTTCAGCCCCTGATGCCCAGAACATGGCGTGTACATCGCGTAGCCCGCCGCGGCCTTCTTTGAGGTTTGGTTCGATCTGGGAGGCTGCGTCGCCTCGCTCGATGTGACGGGTTTCCACAACCTTGGCCAGCTGGTGCATCATGTCCGACCGGCGGGTATTCCAGGCTTCGGCCGTCAGCCGATCGATCAACGACTTGTACCAGGAGTTACCGACGATCAATCGGGTGTCGAGCAAAGCGGTAGCCCACTCGAACTCCTCCTCAAGAAGGGTGCGTGCCTGATCGATCGTCACCACCACATAACCCAAAGCCAGGCCGCGATCCCATGCCGGATACCACAAGGCTTCGGCCAGGTCGCCACCGTCGACATTGTCGCCATGGATCAGCACAACATCGATGTCACTGGCCGGGCAAAGCTCCCCGCGCCCATATCCGCCGACGGCCAGCAGCGCCATATCGGACATGTCTTCCAGCCGCTCCTGGGCCACGCTCCGGAACCAGGCATCGGTGGCGGCGCTGTGAGCCTCGGCGTAGGCCCGACCACGAAGATGATCCGCCTCGAGCAGGGGTCGTTTACGACTCATGAATTCTCACCGAGCTCGATCAACATCTCATTGAGACCGCGGAAGAACACCGAACGGGCCAGCACTCGGTTGTAGCCGAGGTCGCTGGCTTTCCGGTGTCCGGCGGTGTCGACGTGTGGGCCGAATCCGATCATCTCGGCGCCGGGCACCATAAAGGCCGACGGGTCATCGCAGCGGTCGAGATCGACGATCACCGCTCGCGGCTTTAGGTCGGCCAGGGCCGATGGATCGTCGACGAAGGTCACGGATGCACCGAACCGTGAGCGGTCAAACAGGTTGGGGATGTGAGCCACAATCATCGTGATTTGTCCGAACGCCGGCTGTCGGGCTTCTTGTGCCGTTTCAAATGCAGGTGGGCCTTGGCCGCCCCCCAACGAATACCGCATTCGTGAACCTCCGGGCCAAACTCGGCGAAATTGGCCGGTGTGAGATCATACGGATCGTCGGGAAACATGCGGATCGCGTCGGCCGAGCGGGCAACCGGTGGTACGCCGAGCCCGGCCAGAATAGCGCTGGGGTAACTGACGGTGGACCGGATGATGCTGAGCGGGTTTGTCCATTGCTGATCCACGTCTCGGCGGAGAAGGTCTCGCAGTTGAGCACCGATCTCCTTTGCTGCGACCTGCCCTGTGTCAGCGATGTTGCGCTGCAGTCGACTCTGATCAACGGCCGACGTTGCCACGATCGGGGAGAACCGTCGATCCACAGCGGCCGCTACCCACCCAGGGAGGGCGGCCTCGATTGCAGCGGCCAATTCCTCCCCGTAGATGGCGAACTGTTCATCGTCGGATAAGGCCACCTCAGCCCTGGTATTCGGCGGCTCGCCGAATCGAGAGTTCGATGCGGCGCCGGGATGGGTCGACCGACAGAACTTTGACCCGCACTTCGTCTCCTGGAGCCACCACGGCCTCAGGAGTCGACACTCGATACTCGGCCAGCTCCGACAGATGCACCAAACCCTCGAATCCGTCGATCAGCACAAAGGCACCGAAGTCGACCAGCCGGCTCACTTTGCCCACCACAATGCCACCAACCTCGATGGCCTTGAGAGGATCGGGCGCGGTTTGGCGCATCGACAGGCTGATGCGGCGTTTCTTGACCTTGACGTCGAGGATCTTGACCTCAACCTCGTCACCGACCTTCACCACATCGGCCGGTTTACCAACCCGATACCAGCTCAATTCCGAGAGGTGAACGAGGCCCGACACGCCACCAAGATCAACAAAGGCGCCGTAGTCGGCAAGGGATTGGATTCGACCGGTACGGACCTCGCCGACCTTCAGGCTGCCCATCAGCTCTTGTCGTTCTCGCCGCTGGGCCTTCTGAAGAATGGCGCGACGGCTCAGGACCAGCTTCTCTCGGCGAGGATCGATTTCGAGGATCTTCAGCTCAAGAGTTTCGCTCAGATAGGGCTCGAAATCCCTGACCGGCTCAAGCTCAAGATGTGATGCCGGCACGAAGCCTCGAACGCCGGCATCGACCACAAGGCCCTTCTTGCTGGCCGACACCACCCGACACCGGATGATCTCACCTTCGTTGGCCTGCTGGGCCAGCTTGTCCCAAGCTTGCCGTTTGAGGGCCCAAACTCGAGACAACACGACTCGGTTCTTGGGGTCTTCACGGGCAAGCTCGGCCCCAAAGGCCCGATCGCCAACCGACAGGACCGACGATGGTTCTTCATTGTTAAGGCCGAAGTTACGGCGGTTGATCACGGCTGGACGGCCGTCGTCGAGCGTGAGCTCAACAGCGTCACTGCTTACTTGGGTTACCACGCCTTCCACGATCTTGCCGGGGGCGGAGGGCTCGGACGCTCCGATCTCGGTAGGAGGCGGCGGTGGGGCTGATCCTGGAGCGGTTGGCGGGGCCACCGGCGATTGCGCAGGAGCAGCCGGCGCCGGTTCAACAACAGGCGTGGTTGTGTCGGGCGAAGGCGCCACCTCGTCCGGCTCAGACGAAATCCCTTCGACAACAGGTGCAGCTGGCTCGGGCGAAGGCGCCTCCTCGTCCGGCTCAGCCAAAACCGGTTCGGCAACAGACGTCGGTTCCTCAGGCGGAGGAGACGCTGCTTCCGGCGCTTCCTCGGAGACCGGTTCAGGCGGTTCCTCGGAGACCGGTTCGGGCGGCTCGGCCGCGGTCGAAGCTTCGACCGGTGCCGGAGAGTCGACTTCGGAGTCCACCGGTGGCGTCTCGACAGCGGGCTTAGGCTGCGGTGCCTCAAAGGCGGCAACCTCAGGCTCGGGAGCAGGCAAAACCTCTGCTTCCGTGGCCGTGGATTCTTCGACACGGGGCTCTACCGAGGGTGATTCCTCGGTGTTTGTATTGTCATTCTCAGCAGGTTGATCCGGGGACCGCGACTCGGTTTCACCGTGGGCGGGCCCATTCGGGTGGGCGGTACCGCTCATAGCACCAGAGTAGGCAGGAAGAAGCTGTTTTGTTGAACTAAACGCGCTATTTGGCGTTACTCAAGGCCTATCGACGACAAAACCTCGTCGGCCGACGCCACCAAGCCGGTATAGAACGGTCCGAATTCGGCGTATACGGCGGAGGCCTCGTCGAACCTCATCGTGTAGACGACGTCTTTGAGGTCATCGGGGTGTTGCGCAAACAGTGTCACTCCCCACTCGTAGTCGTCGATGCCTGTGGAAGCGGTAATCAGCTGTACCAGCCGACCAGCGAACTTGCGACCGCTGGTGCCGTGTTCATACATGAGCTCCTTGCGACGCTCAAAGTCGGTGGTAAACCAGTTCTGTTCCTGGTTTCGCCGCTTGCTCATCGGATAAAAACACCAGGCCGGTTTTCCCGCTGGAGGCAGGTTGGGATAGAGCCGATCCTGCTTCATCTGATCAGGAATTCCTGCGGCGTATTCACTCACTTCGGTGATCGACAAGTAGCTGTCGACAACTTCGAGTCCGGCGACGGCGATATCGGTCTGCAGCCGACGCAGTGCCCACAGGTCGGGATCGAGAGCCATGAAGGCGACGTCGGCCTTGTGCCCAAGAATGGCCACCGACACCACCTGGGTGCCCCCCGCCTCGGCTTTGCCAACCGCGGCAACAGCCTGCTCACGGTCGGCCAACGGAGTGGTGCGGCAGAACAGGTGCAACACACCAAGCCCGGTGGAGACCTTCGATGATCCGGCTGCTTCGCCGCTTTGAGTTTCAGTCACACGATCGAGTCTAGAGCTAGCCGGACCGATCCAGATTCCGGCTGCCGGGCCGGTGTCGGATAGCGTTGTGCCATGACAGAGACTTCAGGAAACGGCGGACGGTTGGAAGGCAAGGTCGCCTTGATCACCGGAGGCGCACGCGGTCAGGGAGCGAGCGAAGCCGCGCTGTTCCGGTCGGAAGGGGCGACCGTGTACATCACCGACGTCTTGACCGAGGAAGGTAAAGCCACCGCGGCCGAAACCGGGGCCACCTTTTTTGAGCACGACGTAACCGACCCGGCGGCGTGGCAGGCCGTGGTTGAGGAGATCGACGGCGCCGAAGGCGGCATCGATGTGCTTATCAACAACGCCGGGATCTTTCACGTGGTGCCGATGGTCGAAACCGACATGGAGATGTGGGAGCGGATGATCGCGATCAACCAGACGGGCGTCTTTCTGGGTATGAAGACGGTGGCTCCGATCATGCAACGAAACCAGCGGGGTTCGATCATCAATATCTCCTCGATCGCCGGTCTAGCCGGCTCGCCCAACGCCTTTGCCTACTCAGCCACCAAGTGGGCAGTTAGGGGCATGACCAAGGGTGCGGCCAAGGAGTTGGCGGCATTTGGCGTGCGGGTCAACTCCATCCATCCCGGCATCATTGACACGCCGATGCTGCACGCCTTTGAAGGAGCCATCTCGGCCGAAGAGCTACAGGCCCGCATCCCAGCGGGGCGAGTCGCCAAAGCCGACGAGGTGGCCAAGATGGCTCTCTACCTGGCCTCAGACGACAGTGAGTATTGCACGGGGTCGGAGTTCGTGATCGACGGCGGCTGGACGGCCTGACAGCAGTCCGGCGGCGCTCGGTCTCGGTGGCCGGGCGCTATACCAGTTCGGCGGGGCTGTACACGTTGGCCGTGCCGCCCCGGGCGAATCCGAGCACGGTCAAACCCGCTCGGCGGGCAGTGGCGACGGCAAGAGCCGAGGGGCCGGAAACGGCCACCACGGCGGAGAATCCGGCGGCCCAGGCCTTCTGCACCATCTCAAACGATGAGCGTCCGCTGACGATCAGCGCCATCTCATGTCCCGGGAGCTGTCGATCGAGGGCCAACCGACCGACGACCTTGTCGACGGCGTTGTGCCGGCCGATGTCCTCCCGCACCACCAGAGTGTTGCCACTACGGTCGATGGCCGCGGCGGCATGTACGGAACCGGTTGAGTCGAAAAGCGGCTGTTTCTCTCGTATCTGGTCGGGCGCGGCGGCCAACACATCGAGATCCCACGGCTCGTAGGCGGGCAACACCCGAAGCCGCTCTGTCAGGGTCTCGATCGCCTCGGTGCCGCAAATTCCACACGATGATGAGATCGAGCCGAGACGGGCTGTCGGTTCAGGTACCTTGCCTCCCGTCTCCACTGTGACCGCATTGAACTCGCTGTCGACGGGCGAGCCGGTGCCACAGTAGCGGATGCCCATCACGTCGTCCTGATTTAGCAGGCCCTCGGCGATCAGGAATCCGACGGCCAGCTCGAAGTCGTGGCCCGGCGTGCGCATCGTGGTCGAAACCACATGGCCATCGAGCTGGATCGTCATCGGCTCCTCGACGATCAGCTCGTCGGGTTTACGACCCCCGAGAGAATCGCCGTATTGCCGGGTGAACACCGATTGGGTGCGGGAACGGACCACATCTCAAATTCTACGGCCGTTTGCGGTCACGGCTCCAAGCTGCTCAGTCGATCCGATGCAGGGTTGCGGCCAGGTGATGGGTCAAAGGTTGGCCAACCGCAGCCATGGCCATGTCGTAGGAGACTGCGTTGGCGCTGAACCAGAACCGTCGCACAGTGCGGCTGACCTCCGCCGCTGTTGCGGTGGTGAGCACGCTCGGGCAAGTCAGCTCGAAGTCGGCCGACGGCCCGTCGCCCGACGCCCCGCCTCCCGAAACAATGACCGTGCCCGACAGGGATTCGAGCAGGCCGGTTGGCTGGGCGATAACCACCTCTGCTTGGCCCGGAGCGGGGAACCGCCAGTATCCGGACTCGGCGTGAAGGGGCTCGTCGGTGACGGCGTTGCGGGTTTTCTGGCTGTAGGCCAAGAAAGGCTTTCCTACGTGATGAAAGGTGATCTCTTCGGCGTAGGCGAAATCTTCGATCGTGGGATACGAACCCTCACCTCTCCCCCGCCATGTGCCGAGCATGAACGCAAACGGCTCGAGGTTTGGGTGGAGAGGTGGGGGTCCAGAGGTCACGATTTCCTCAACTCACTGACGTCGTTGCAGTGACATTATTCTGCTGACATCATTCTGCTGACATCATTCCGCTGACATCATCTTCCGACGTCATCTCTTTGAAATACTGCCACCAGTGGGTGCTTCGCCGCTAGTGGGCGTGTCCGGCGTGAGCGTCGGCGTCGTCAGCCACATGATCGGTGACCACGGCCTCGGTGGTGAGGAACAGCGCCGCGATTGAGGCGGCGTTCTCAACCCCTGATCGGGTGACCTTGGTGGCGTCGACCACGCCGGCCTCCTTGAGGTCGCCGTATTCGCCGGTAGCGGCGTTGTAGCCGTGCCAGCCTTCAAGCTCTCGAACCCGATTGACCACGATGCCGCCCTCTTCGCCGGCGTTGACCGCAATCTGGTTGAGCGGAGCCTGAAGAGCGGCGGCCACGATTCGGGCGCCGGTGGCCTCGTCGCCTTCCATGGCGTCGGCCGCCGCGGCGACTTTGGCCTGAGCCCGGAGAAGGGTGACACCGCCACCACAGACGATGCCCTCTTCGATGGCGGCCTTGGTGGTGCTGACCGCGTCTTCGATCCGGTGCTTCTTTTCCTTCAGCTCCACCTCGGTGGCGGCGCCGACCTTAAGTACGGCAACACCACCGGCCAGCTTGGCCAGACGCTCCTGCAACTTCTCACGGTCGTAATCGGAATCGGTGTTGTCGATCTCGGCCCGGATCTGCTTGATGCGTCCTTCGACGTCGGCCTTGTCGCCGCCGCCATCGACGATGGTGGTCTCGTCTTTGGTGATGACCACCGAGTGCGCTTGTCCGAGCAGATCGAGGGAGGCGGTCTCCAGGTTGAGGCCGACCTCTTCGGAGATCACTTGACCGCCGGTGAGGATGGCGATGTCTTGCAGCGTTGCCTTGCGACGGTCGCCGAAGCCGGGAGCCTTGACCGCGGCGACATTCACGGTGCCTCGGATTCGGTTGACCACGAGCGTGGCCAGTGCTTCACCTTCAACGTCCTCGGCGATGATCACCAGACCCTTACCGGTCTGCATGACCTTCTCGAGGATGGGCACCAGGTCGCGAATAGCCGAGATCTTGGAGCTGACGAGGAGAATGTACGGACTCTCAAGTGCCGCTTCCATGCGATCGGTGTCGGTGACGAAATAGGGCGAGATGTAACCCTTGTCGAACCGCATGCCTTCGGTGAACTCGAGTTCCATACCAAAGGTGTTCGACTCGTCGACCGTGACAACACCGTCTTTGCCCACCTTGTCGATGGCGTCGGCGATCAGTTCGCCGATCTGACGATCGTTGGCCGAAATAGCGGCCACCTGGGCGATTTGCTCTTTGGTCTCAACCTCGATGGCGGTTTCGGCGATGGCCTCGGCGGCCACTCGGGCTCCGGCCTCGATGCCTCGCTTGAGTGACATCGGGTTGGCACCGGCGGCCACATTCTTCAGACCTTGGGTGACCATGGCGTGGGCCAAAACGGTGGCGGTGGTCGTGCCATCTCCGGCAACGTCGTCGGTCTTCTTCGCCACTTCCTTGACAAGCTCGGCCCCGACGGCCTCAAGCGGATCTTCCAGTTCGATCTCCTTGGCGATCGAGACGCCGTCGTTCGTGATGGTGGGCGCTCCCCACTTCTTGTCGAGGACCACGTTTCGACCCTTGGGTCCGAGAGTGACCCGAACGGCGTCGGCGAGAACGTTCATGCCGGCTTCAAGCTTGCGGCGGGCTTCGGTGTCAAAGGAAATGTCTTTCGCCATGCGGTGGCGACCTCCGTGAATCTAAATGCTGACTGGCAGGACGAATTAGCACTCTACCGTCGAGAGTGCTAATTGCGACCGATTTGCCGATCGGCTCCCGCCGCCGACCAAGCAATAGAAAGTACCGGTCTGAAGGCGACAAAAAGAATGAGCGACCGGTGAACATCTCCCAGGCCCGCGCCAGGCCAGGAATCACCGGTCGCTCAGGTTCCCGCAGAACCGTAACGAGTTTCACGCCGAACTGCACCCACATTGGGCCGTACGGCTTAGGGGCTCCCGTTGGTGGCCGGGGCCATTGCCCGATACCCGTCGGAGGGCAGGCGAAGATCGTTAGCCGAATGAGGCCAACGGCCTACCCCATTTAGAATTAGGAGTATGAACAAGGCCGAATCTGCCCAGCAACCGTTCGTGCCGTTGGCCGTGGTCACGGTGGCTTTGGTGGTGCTGGCACTGCTGGCCGGGAGTATCGGCTTGGCCATCATCCGTTGGCTGGTTCAGCTCGTGCTGGTTGTCATGGCCTTGATCGCCATGGCCCTGCTGGGCCGCTATCTATGGTTCCGGGGCCGCTGAAGTTCCGAGATCTCACGCCGCCAGAATCAATGGCTGCTCAGTATTTGTTGAACCTGCTCGGCTACCAGGTCGACCGTTTCGGTTTGCGCCCGGGTGGACCCGTAGATGTTGGAGAGCGACCGCACACTGCAGTCATCGGGAACCTCAACGTCGCCGTCGACGGTACCGACCACGGCCTCAACCAGTGCCCCGGTGGGCCTACTCCATTCGAGGATCCGGCCGACGGTCTTGCCCTCGAACGACGGTTGATCGAGCTTGCCCTCACCGGTGATCACGAGCGCCGCCTCTTCCAGATGACGATCGAGCTCGGCGCGTTCGGCCAGAATGTCGAAGCCAGATTCGAGGCGGGCACCAACGGCGTACAGACCACCGGCCAGACCTCCGGCTGCTCCCCCACCGACAAGCTGGCTGACATCGACGCCGAAGTCCTCCTGGTACACCTGCACCAGCCGCTGGAGGCGCCGGCTGAGGAAGGCGACTTGAGCTCGGCTGGCCCCCTTCTGCGGGCCGAACACCGTGGCCGCATCTTCAAACAGCGTCTGCACGTCGCAGCCGACGACCACCTCGATTTCCTTCATACGGGCGATGTTCTCCAGCGCTCGCACCGCCCCGAGGCCGCCGTCGGTGGTGGCCGACCCGCCGAGGAAGACAAATACCGTGCGAGCTCCGAGCTCCACCGCAGTGGCAATCAGCTGGCCGGTGCCGGCAGTTGTGGCCTCAAGCGGATCGTTGCCTTCAGCACCGCCCACCAGGTGAAGGCCCGACGCCTGAGCCATCTCGATGTAGGCCACCCGACTTTCCAACCTCCATCCGGCTTCCACAGCCTCACCGAGCGGACCGGACACACGGGAGGTCTTGTTCGCTCCCCCGAGAACCTCAAGGGTTCCCTCCCCACCGTCGGCCATGGGTACCACCACGGCCTCCCAGCCAAGTGAACGCGCCACTTCGGCGCCGGCATCACCAAGCTGAGTGCTGGTGGCTGTTCCGCGAAATTTGTCGAAGGCCAGGACGACCTTTGGCCCCGCCGACACGGTCACCGCGCGCCTCAGCCGATGGGAATGGCGTCGTCAACGCCGAGAATGACGATGACATTGGCCGAACCGATGTCATCAGCTGGAGGGTTTGTGGCATCGTAAGGCTGCACGAGGCCTTCAAGGCCGTCGGTGAACACCTCGGCCACGGCCAACGCGTCGGCCCGATATCCCTCCATGTAATAGATCACCGAGCCCATTCCCGGCTGTGTGGCATTGCCGGCCGGAGCGGTGTTGTACGACGAGATCCCCAGCAGCTCCGAGGCCTGGGCGGCGATTCCCTTGCGGTCGGTGGCGTTGAGAACCAACACCTCTACCTCTTTAGGGTCGCGGGCCACCGAACCGTCACCGATGTTCAGACCGCTGTCGGTTGTGGTGACGGTGGTGTTGTCGAGCGGAGCAGTGGTTTCGGTGGTGGTGGCACCGTCGTCGGTCATAGCCGAATCATCGGTGGTGCCGGTGCCATCGTCGGCGACGGCATCGGTAGCCGGGGCGGCAGGATCATCGGTGGTGGGATCACCCGTAGTGGCGTCGCCGTCTTCTTCCGTCGCCGATTCATCGGCACCGGTGTCCACGCCATCAGGATTGCCTACACCGCGGGTGAGGATGAGCGTGCCGATCGCCGCTGCCAGCAGCAGGATCAGGACCGCGCGGAACAGATCAGTGCCACCGCTCCGGAGGTCGAACCCGGATCGGCCTGGTTGGCCGGCATCATCTCGATAATCGACGTCGTCGTGATAGTCGACATCATCGTTGACGTTGTCTTCGGCCCTCACTCCGAAAGTCATGTTGCAGCGGCCTCCTGCTTCGGCGCCTGGTCATGATGGGTATCTCCGACATGACCGGCTACCCATGAAAGATAGCGCCCGTGGCAATCATGGTAGGGGCAATCGCCAAACACCGCTGCGTGTCGATGTGTGTCCGTGCCGGTGAGACCGATGACGAGCTGATGTACCGACTACGGAATTTGTGGTCCGGCGAGGCGACTTTGGCAATAAACTCGTAGAGCCGTCGGCGAGGCCTTGATCACCTCGCCCGCACCCGCCCGGATAGCTCAGCTGGTAGAGCACCGCTCTTGTAAAGCGAAGGTCAGGGGTTCGATCCCCCTTCCGGGCTCCAAGCGAGCCAGACACGAGTTCCTAGTCTCGTACCATCCAGCTGGAGTACGCGGCAGTAGACGCTTTCATCAGACCGTCGTGTCCCTTGGCGCGTCCGAACGAAACGGAGGGAGCGGAGCTGTGAAATCCATCCACCATGTTGACGAGTATTTTAGGGATGCTGAACCGAGCCTGATCCTTGTTTCCGCCGAGCTGGTGGGAAATCCCCGGCTTGCGAATCTCCTCGAGGAGGACGATCTTTCGGATCGGTACTACGTACTGAACGACAACGTTGCAAGCATCGTCAAACGGCTGTCGACTGCCGTCGACCTGCGTGAATTAACGATAATTGGATTACGAGATGGCACAGGAGATGCCATCGCCATCGCCAAGAATCTCACCCAACTCACTACCCTCAACCTCGCTGGTGGCAACAGGGTGCTGGGGGATGAAGGCGGCCCGGGCTCCGCGGCAGTAGACGATATCGGAGCGACAGCAATCGCCAACAACCTCACCCAACTCACCACCCTCAACCTCGCCAACAACAACATTGGGAATCCCGGCGCGACAGCAATCGCCAACAACCTCACCCAACTGACCGCCCTCAACCTCGCCAACAACAACATTGGGAATCCCGGCGCGACAGCAATCGCCAACAACCTCACCCAACTGACCGCCCTCAACCTTGCCAACAACCCTGTTGAATCGTCGGGTGCGACTGCTATCGCCGACAATCTCACTCAACTCACAACCCTTAGCCTCGCTAATACCTTTGTTGGCGACGGAGCCTGCGTCGCAATAGCCCATAATCTCACCTCGCTTACCAATCTCGACCTCGCTCAGGGATTCATCGGCCGACCCGGGACTACGGCAATCGCAAAAGGCCTTCAGAACCTCGCTGCCCTCAATCTCGCTCGAAACGACATCGGCAATAAAGGCGTCGCTGCGATAGCCGAAAACCTTTCGCGACTGAGGAAGTTGGATCTGTCAGCGACAGGCATAGGCCAATGGGCTGCTCAAACGATAGCGAATCAGCTTCCTGAGTTAACTCACCTCAACTTGGCTCACAACGTAGTTGGCAACGGTGGAGCAACTGCAATCGCAAACGGCCTTAGAGGCCTGACCAGACTCAGCCTGGCCCATACCCAAACCGGAAACGCTGGCGCAACGGCAATCGCTAAGAGCCTCCCAAGGCTCATAGATCTCGACCTTGCCAGCAACCGAATCCGGGTCGAAGGCCTACATTCCACAATGCGAACCCTGATCGGTGTAGAGAGCAATCTCATCCACCTGGATCTTCGAGCCAACCCTGGATGCCTTTCTATAGACCTCCCTGAGATCACGGAAGGAACTGACGCACGTGCCATCATTGCCACCTACCGTCGCCTGTTCATCGACGACAATACGAGCTACGTCCGATTTGGTGAGGCGAAACTTATCGTTCTCGGAACTGAAGCCGTCGGAAAGACGTCGCTAGTTCGGGCACTGACCACGGGAAAGGCATGTGACCCGCAGGAGCCAAAGACGCCTGGGGTCCAACACAAGATCTTCATCACTCCATGGCAGGACTCCGACGACCAAGAGCCGATCCAGCTCAACATATGGGACTTCGGCGGGCAAGAAATGCTGCTCCAGACCCATCGCTACTTTCTGTCTGAGAGAAGTATTTACATCGTCGTACACGACCGCCGAGAGGAAGATGCGAGACAACTACTCGACTGGATCGACACGGCGAAGGCGCGGGCTCCCGAGTCCCCGATCATAGTCGCAATCAACAAGTGCGATGACGGCCGTCATTCACTAGCAATTGATCTAGAGCAATTGGAAGCCGACGAGGAACAGCTTGTCGAAACGCGAGTCGTGCATTGTCTCCGAAGTACGGCGAAGGACTATGAACGACCCCCAGGGGGTGGCCCAAACGAATACGTTGACCGGCTCCGGGCTCTGCTTCTGACGCAGGTTCGTCTAATGGACTCGCCAAATCGCCTCGTACCGCTTGGCTGGGTTCGTGTCAGAGACGACCTACGTCTAGAGGCTCAAAACCGGAGAGTGCTGTCGCCGACCGACTTCGTCCGAATATGCACGACGGCCGACAATGATGAGGCCCGAGTCACCAATCCGGATGAGCAAAGGGGGCTTCTGCGCATCCTTCACGAGACCGGAGTTGTTGTGGCCCACGGCCTCACGGAGTCGTCGATCGACTTCTCTGGAATCGCCCTACTTGACCCGAACTGGCTGACAACGGCGATTTACGCTTTGTTGGCCGATAGCGAAGTATCGGCGACCGGCGGGAGCTTCGATCGGGACCTGCTTCAAAGGGTCCTCAACCGAAGGCCCGAGATAGCGAACCAGTACGATGACGCCGGACTCGACTATGTGATCAGCCTCATGAACGAAGACCGCTTTGGGCTCGCGCTTCCTCTCGATCCCACCGCTGATCCCCCGACTTATCTGCTTCCGGAAGCTTTGCCCCGGAAGGCGCCCCTGTCGGTTCGGGCTTGGCAAAGTGACTCCCTCAGATTTCGATATCGCTACAAGCATCTACCAAACGGTCTAATCTCACAGTTCATCGCGTTGTCAAGCCGGTTAGCTGGCAACGATCCCGACCGGTGGAGGACAGGGTGCACGCTCATCGTCGAAGGTTGCCCGGTCTTGGTAACGAGTGATTTGCGCAACAGCTCGATCGAAGTTCAAGTCGCCGGTCTAGCTAGATATCGCAAGCAAGCCCTCGCGGTCGTCCGAGCATTGCTCGATTCAATCAATGAGCGGAACCCGGAAACCGCCGCGCAAGCTCGGGTCCCACTCCCCGAAGAGCCGCACCTCGATGTCCGATACGGATATTTGCTCGAAGAACGTCAAAAGCACGGATCAAGAAGGACGCTTACGATTGACGGTGCATCCAGAGATTATTCCGTTGGGGAGCTCCTTGGGGATATCGAACTTCCGCAGCCGGTCGACGACCCTGACCGATGGTGGGCTGACATCGCAACCAAACGTGTCGCACTCGCGACTGCCGTGGTTGGGCTTGTGACTGCCATTGTTAGCTTCATGATGGCGCTGAATGGGTCTAGCCCAGGCAGCGGAGGGAGCGACGACGATCCACCAGCCCCACCAACGACAATAGCTTCATCTTCATCTGATTAGTCTAGGATTCGTCGCCGACCAGCGGCTCGTCACCGCCAATCGACTCAGCCCACAACGTACAAAGTTTGGTAATGCCTTGACCTTCCACCTAACAGGAAGGTCTACCCTCGTCCACGTGCGCGGACCCGATCTCACTCCACGCGTGCGTCCAATCAGAGGGAGGATTGGGCGGTTTGCAGCCGTAGGGTTGCTGAGTTTGGCGATTCTCGGTTGGCTCGCCGGACCGGCCGCTGCTCACACTGGGTTTAAGTCATCCGATCCCACCGACGGAGCGGTGATCACAGGCACCCTCGACGAAATCACCCTGACATTTACCGATGCCGCGGAGCCGTCCGGTGAAGGATTCGTGGTGCTGGACGGTTCCGGTGAACTGCGGCTGCCCAGCGAACTGGCAAGCAACGAAGAGAAAACCGAATGGGTCCTATCCTTTGATCCGCCTCTCTCCCCTGGGCCAGCCGGGCTCCGCTGGACGGTGCAGGCTCGCGACGCCCACCCGATCGAGGGCAGCTTCAGTTTTGTGGTTGCGTCTGAGGCGACAGACAGGGTCCAAGAGGCCGACACTCAATCAACGATCGACGAGCCTAAACCGACAGGTAGCGTGCCTACCCCACAAGATCGCTCACAATTGATCTCGGAGCAGCTTGCGAGCGATCCGGATCTGACTGACTTCCTCGACCAGCCAGATTCAGCTGCGGGTGCTGACGCAGCAGCAACGACAGGTCGGGCGATGAGCTTGGTCGGGACGATGATGGTTATCGGCGGGCTGTTCTTTGCCGTTTACGTCATCGGGCACCGCCGCACGGACCTTATGGTGACTCTCAGGATCGTGGCCGCCGCTGCGTGGCTTGTCATCATCGGGTCGATGTTCGATCTGGTCGGCCGCCTCGCGATAACCACCAAGGAACCGGACAGCGGGTGGAGCGGCGTGTGGTCGACCTCAGCCGTCAACGATGTTCTCAGTTCGAGCTACGGGCTTTCCATCGGCCTCAGAGTCTGCGCCGGTCTTGCCTTCGCTTTCCTCGCTCTACACAACCTTCGAAAGCTACCGCTCCATGTTCACACAGTCTCAGCTGTGTCCAATTCAGGCGATTCTGCGAGTGGCAGCCACAAGCTTGCCAGCCCGTTGACGCTCGAGGAGCGAACCACGGGCATCAGCCTCTCGCCGAGCATCGTCGTGGCCACATCGATCCTTCTCGCTTCCTACACCTTTGACGGTCACACGACGACCGAGGGCAATCGGTTGGTAACGGCGGCTGTCGACGTGGTCCACGTGTTGGCGGCCGGTGTATGGGTTGGCGGAATTGTGGCCTTGGCGATCGTTCTCTGGCATCGACGTCGGCATGGTCAAACCACCGACGCGTTGGAGTTCGCAGTCCGATTCTCGGTCATCGCCGGCGCTTCGCTGGCTCTCGCAGGCGCCGCCGGAGCCGCCTTGACCGCCATAATCCTCGACGAGGTATCCGATCTCTGGACTACCCCCTGGGGGCGTCTGCTGATAGCCAAGGTCGCTTTGGTAGCCGCGGCGGCAGTGGTCGGTGGGTATAACCATTTCGCCGTCATCCCTTCGCTGCAAGGAGAGGCAGCGAGCGTCGGGCTGTCAAAGAAACTTCGCACCACAGTCACAACAGAGGCCATTCTCCTCGTCGCAGTCGCCGTCGTAGCCGCTGTGCTTGTTGGAGCCTCATCGCTATGACCCGACACATCCGACTCTGGCTGGCCGGTCTCGCAACCTGCCTCACGATCCTCGCGGGCTGCGGGTCCGACGACGCAACCCCGGTGGCCGACGCTACATCGATATCAACCGGTGAGACCGTGTACAGCCAGAATTGCGCATCGTGTCACGGAGCGGATCTGGAAGGAACCGACAAAGGGCCGTCGCAGCTGTCGGTTGTGTACGAGCCGAACCATCACAGCGACGACTCCTACCGGTCTGCGATCGCCAACGGTGTGCCGCAGCACCATTGGCCGTTTGGTGATATGCCACCGGTCCAGGGTCTGAGCGCCGACGAAGTTGAGGCCGTTATCGGCTTCATCCGGTCGGAGCAGGAGCAACGCGGCTTTCAGCCCTACCCGCCCTAATCTCCTGGAGCCGGCAAGCAAGCCAAAGCTAGGCTTGAGCGGTGGACAACACCGCCAGCTTTGACCGGGCGCTCCGGAAGGCGGACTCCGATTGGCGCAAGGTTCCTGGAATCGCCCTTAACGCAGTTCGTTTTGTGCGTTCGGCCGCTCCTGGACATCTTGAACGCGTCTGGGCGCTGCAGGCTCTTGCCGGGGTGGCGGCGGCTCTTGGTGTAGCTGCGACGGCGATCCTTGTCGGAGGTCTCCTCGACCTCGATGATGGCAGCGTCGATCTTCGGACGCTGCTGCCGATCGTGGTTGGCGTGACAGTTCTGGCCGTCGTCGGCGAATTCGCCGCGGCCTATCACCGCGTGAATCAGCAGGTTGTCTCCGAACAAGTCGAAGCCGTGGCTCTTGACCGGATTCTCGACATCGTCGGTTTCGTGGAGCTTGAGGCGTTCGACGATGCCGACTTTAGAGATCGTTTGGCCGTGGCGCAGACGCAGGCGGCGGTGCGCCCGTGGCAGATCGTCGAGTCGATATCCAACCTCAGTAGGGCGCTGTTCACAATCACCGGTGTCCTCTTCGCTTTGGTTGTCTTGTCGCCGTTCGCCGTCGCGATCGTCGCAGTGATCGTGTTGCCGGTTGTTGCCGTCGTCGGACGACGAACCGACATTGAGCGCCAGTACATCAAGAACCGAAGTGTCCCCGAAAGGCTGCGTTCCACGTTCGTCTGGCGCCTGAACAGCAAAGAGGGAGCCACCGATGCCCGAGCCCACGCCCTAACGGGCGAGATACGAGGTCGGGTGGCCTCGCTTCACGACGAGATCCTGGAGATGAAACGAGCGGCTCGTCAGAGACAGGCTCGGCTCTTGTTCACATCGAACACCGCTGCCATCCTCGTTATCGGTCTCATCATCGCCGTACTGGCATGGTTGTTTACGCTCGGCAAGCTGTCGGTCCCGACAGGGGCTGCCTTGCTCTTCGGACTCCTGAGAATCCAATCAATGGTGGCATTCGCCGGATTCTCGGTCGGCCTGCTTCACGAAGGAGCGTTGTTCCTCCACGATGCCGACACGTTCGTCGCCGAGGCCAAGAGTCGAAGCACAGGCAACGAGATTGCCCCGAGGACCGCAGACGGCAAACAACTCCGGTCACTGGCTGCCCGCAACGTGACCTTCCGGTACCACGGTGCGGATAAAGACGCCGTTGATGGCGTCACGCTCGAACTTGCGGCCGGACACGTGGTCGCTCTTGTCGGTGAGAACGGATCAGGAAAGACCACCTTGGCCAAGATCATCGCCGGGTTGTTTCAACCGACCGAGGGAACCCTCGTGTGGGACCGTGGATCGGGCCCTGCAGAGGTCGACGCCGAAAGCCTCGGTGCACTGCGAGCGTCAACCGCCATCGTCAACCAGAATATTCACGAAACGGTGTGGCCGATCACAGCATCCGAATACGTTACGTTCGGTGATCTCGCTCGCCGAGACGACCATGAAGCGGTGCTCAGGGCCGCGAACGCCGCGGGTGCGAAGTCGTTTGTTGAGGACTTACCACTCGCTTGGGACACGATTCTGTCTCCCGGGTTCGCCGACGGCACCGATCTGTCCGGCGGTCAGTGGCAGCGCCTCGCACTCGCTCGGGCGTTCTTCCGCGATGCCCCGTTGATCGTGCTCGACGAACCGACAGCGGCTCTGGATGCTCGAGCCGAACATGACATATTCGAGCGGGTCCGGACGCTGGCCGAGGGGAAGGCCGTGTTGCTCATCTCCCACCGCTTCTCAACCGTAAGTATGGCCGACACGATTGCCGTGATGCATGAGGGACGGATCACCGAGCAGGGCGGCCACGACGACCTGATGGCTTTGCCGAACGGCCTCTATGCCGAGATGTACAGGCTTCAAGCGTCCGCTCTGTTGAGGGACGACACTCGACAACCGGGGGCCGCCGGAGCGTCAGATTTCAAGCGGCCCCACGAAAGCTAGAGTTCGTCTAGCCTGCGTTGACGTTTACATGCACCCGGCCACGGGCGGTGGTGCTTTGCACCGCCATGAGGGCACTGGCCACCTGGTCGCTCGGCACGACCCAACAGACTGCCCCGTCGACCGACTTACCCGGATCGACGATTGCATTCAGGTCGAGATCGCCGCCGCCACTGCAGCTGTCGGCTTGAGCAATGGCATCGCCGCCGTCGGCGGTGACCATGTTGAACATGAGGTTGGCGAGCGACAGTGACTCGGTTGGGGTGTCGTTGCGAACCCGCAAGATCGTGTTGAGCTCGACGTTGCCGTCGCCGGCCTCGGAGCTCGAAGCCTGCTCTCGGACCTCAAGCATCCAGTCGTTGGTTGCCGATTCGCCAACCGGGACCGAGATTCGAACACCCTTGTCGGGCTGATGCGGGTTGTTGTAGCTGCCGACCACCGTGGATCCGACGTCGCCGACCGCGGCCGACGCGGCCGCGCCATCGACGGTTTCGGTGGCCGAGTCGTCACCCTGAAGCTGGAACAATACGTAGCCGACCAAAGCGGCTGCAGCCAACGCCACCGCCACGAGCAAGATGTAGAGCATCTTGCGGTCGTCTCCAGCGGGAGGAGGGGTGCTGGCCGGTGTGAGTGCTTGATCGCCGAATTCGAGGCCGGCCGACTGATACTCCCCGGCTGTAGGCGGAGGAAGCTGTTCGGCATACATCGCCGGGCTGTCGTTGTACATACCAGCGTTGTCGTTGTACATCGCCGGTCCAGGAGGGGCCATCGTGGGACCAGGCGGCGGAACAACCGGCCCCGGCGGTGGAATCGTGGCCTCTTCGTACGCGTTGGGCGGCGGTGGGGTGGCGTCGCTTCCGTAATACGGGTTCGAGTCGATGGCGAGTTCGTTCGGGTCGATATCCATCGTCTCGGTCGGATCGATGACGCCACCGGTAACATCTGTCAGCTGCGGTGCATCAATTTCAACCGTTGGGGCCGCGGAGCCGAGCGACGGAGGGTCGATACCGGCGGGCGGAGCCATGTCAGTGATCGACGACGTGTCGATGTCCATGGTCGGCGCCCCGTCGGTCATCGACGGAGGCTCGAACCCAAGCGAGGATGTGACGTCGCCAGCGTCTGGCATGTCGATCGAGGGAACCTCGACGTCGGCCGCTTGTTCCAGTGACGAAGCCACCTCCCCCACCGAACGGAAATCGGAGACGCCGCTGGCGGCGTCACCAGCCCTGTCGGCAAACCCGGAAATTGATTCGGTAGAAGTGTCGGCGACCCCTGAGACCGAGTCCGAAGCCGTGTCGGCAAACCCGGAAACTGAATCGGCAGCAGAACCTAGGCCATCGGACAGACCGGAAACGCCGGAAGAGAGCCCGTCGGGAACAACGTCGGGTACAACGTCGGCGACGTCTCCAACCGAGGGAAGGTCGTCCACCCGGTCGGTTACACTTTCGGCCACCGAGTCGAGTCCATCAGACCCTGCCGCAGCTCCCGCAGCGGCCATACCGGCCGCCACGCCGCCGGCATCGTCCAAGCCGAAGCTTTGACTGTCGATCTTCTTGCGCAGAGCGTCGAAGCTGCTCAGGCGGAATCGGGAACTGGTGCCGGGATCCGCCGTGTCGAGTGCGTCGGCCGACGCATCGGCAAGGCCCTGCGCCGTGTCGGCGGCTTCATCGGTGACATCGGCGATGCCACCGGATAGATCCGATGCCGCGTCTGCGAGATCGGAGGATATATCCGATGCGGCCGACCCGACATCTGCCGAGTAACCCGCGTCGGAGCCCGAGTATCCACCTCTGGAATAGTCGGTGTCAGAGCGGTCAGAGCTGGAAAGGCCCGTGCTGGAGTAATCGGTGCTCGAACTGTCGGCGCTTGAGTAGCCGCCGTTTGAGTAATCGGTACTCGCATAGTCGGTGCTTGCGTAGTCAGACGGCGAGTAGCTGGATGGTTCGGTGTCGGCCGCTGAATAGTCGGTTGAAGCTCCGTAGTCGCTGGTCGGCGTGTCCAAAGAGGTGGCCTCGGTGGCTGCACTGGAGCTTGAATAGTCGCTGGGTGAATAGTCAGTGGGCGAATAGTCGCTCGGGGAATAGTCCGACGGAGACCTGTCGGGAGCGGTGTAATCGGTGCTGCGATAATCGGTCGAGGAATAGTCGGTCGCCGTATAGTCGCTTTCCGAGAATCCGCTCGCCGAGTAGTCGCGACGTGAGTAGTCGGAACCTGTCGAGGTGCCGGCCGATGAGTACGACGAAGATGAGGACGCCGATTCAGTCGAGGCGCCAACCGAGGTGCTTGAGTAGGTCGAGTCGAGATCAGCCGTTGAGATGTCGGCAGTCACAGTTGAGTCATCGGCTAGGGGCAAATCGTCGGCCACGGATGGTGCAGCCTCGTACGCGTCCCCAAGCTCCGACGATACCGACGTGCTGTGGTCGGCGAACACACCACTGGAGACTTCATCGGCTGCAGTCTCCAGCACCGCATCGGCTGCGGGTTCTTCGACAACCTCTTCAGCAGCAGGCTCCGCAGAGTCGACGGGCTCCGCCTCCGGCGGCCCATATCCCTCGGGCCACCACTTTCCATCGGCTGCTTGATACCAACCATCCGGCGGCGGCCACGGATAGTTGTTGTCGTCCCATGCGGTGTAGCTCAAGTCGGTCACGGTTTCCTACCCTGTCGAGTCCGCAGTACTTCAAAACACGCAACGGCGGCGGCCATTGCAACATTCAAACTGTTGAGGCTTCCGGCCATCGGGATCGACGCCAACATGTCGACACGCTTCCTTACGAGCTGTGACAACCCTCGGCCCTCAGCACCTAAAACTAGAGCAATTTGCCCATGATCACTCATTGGAAGTTCGAAGATTGAGCGTTCACCGGCCTCATCCAGACCAACTGTTAACACTCCGGCGTCCTTCATGGCCGCTAAAGAAGCGGGGATTCCGCCAACGAGGGTCAGTGGCACATGCTCAACGGCGCCGGCCGCGGTTTTTGTGACGGTTGGGCTGATATGAGCCGATCGGTGCCGGCCAAGGACCACCCCGGTGACGCCGGCACACTCGGCGGTTCGTAATATCGCCCCAAGATTTCCAGGGTCGGTGACCCCGTCGAGAACCAGAAGAAACGCCTTGGGATTGGCGATCATGTGATCGAAGTCGGCCTCTTTAAGAGGAGCAGCTTTGGCCATCACTCCCTGGTGGGAATCGGTGACGGCTTCGCCGGCAAGGTGCCGACGACTGACCTTGCGGAGGCCAACACCAAGTTCGTTGGCCAGATCCTCAATGTCGAGCAGAATGTCGGCCGAGGCCAGATCTTCGATCATCAGGACTTCACGCACCGGTCGACGACCGGCGAGCAACAGCTCACGCACGGCCTGCCGGCCTTCCACCTGATCGCCACCTAGACCCTTGGGGCGACTGCGTTGCTGGCCTTGGCGACCCTCGCCGCGCCCCCGGCCTGATCCCGACCGACCTCGCTGGTCGGATCGGCTGCCGCCCGAGGACTGCTCCGACCCTCGCCGGCGGGACGATCCCTGACGGGAGCCTTTGGCCCCTCTACCCGCTCCCCCTGACCGCGATTTCGATGACTTCGACCTCTTGCTCACGGGGAGTCTCCTTCCGAGACGGCATGGATCAGGGCCATGGCGTGGCATTGAATTCCACCACCCAGACCGGCGATACCTTCTGTTCGTTTGCCTTTCACCGAAACCGGCGCTCCAGCAGCTGTGGTCAGATTCAGCTGCATATCCTCCCGGTGGGGTGAGATTTTCGGTTCGTCGCAGATCACCGTGCAGTCGATATTGGTGACGGCCCAACCGGCCTCAGCAAGCTTGGCTGCGGCCGTCGACAACATCATGAGACTGTCGGCACCGGCGATTGCCGGGTCGGTGTCGGGGAACAGTTGCCCGATGTCGCCCAGGCCGGCCGCTCCGAGAATTGCGTCGGCACAGGCGTGGGCGATCACGTCGGCGTCGCTGTGGCCTCGCAGAGGCGTCATGTCGGGAAAAACCACGCCACCGAGCACCAAAGGTCGATCGGAGGTCGGGTCGAAGGGATGCACGTCGAATCCCTGGCCAACACGTTGCATCATTGTGGTGAGCGTACCGCCAACTCCTGACGGTCACAGAACGATGACCAGTGCGGAAGTAGGCCGGTTAGACCTGTCGATCAGGCGATTCTTCGCAACGCATCCCAACGCCTTGTCGATCTCCTAGACTGATGGCGTACTACACCGGGCTGGGCTCGACCGCCTGCTTCGATCGACCCTGTGGCCCTGACGAGTTGGTTGAGGTTACGCATGAATGCCATCGAAACGCTGCGATCGGTCGACTTGTTCCGCGACCTCGATGATGCCGCGTTGACCGAGTTGGCCTCACACTGCGACCGGCGGCGGCTGGCTCGAGGTGACGTGATCTTCAACGAAGCCGATGCTCCCAACGAGCTCTACGTGGTGGTGTCGGGCCGTGTGGCCATGGTGAACCGCTCGATCGACGGCCGCGAGTCGGTGGTGGCTCTGATGGAGAAGGGCGATCTGTTCGGCGAAATGCCCATGTTCGACGGCAAACCGCGGTCTACCGACGCGCGGGTATTGGAGTCGTCCGAATTGCTGGCGATTCCCTACGACCCAATCAAGAACATGTACGCCCAGCGGCCCCGGCTTCTATGGCGGGTGGTCGAGCTTCTCGCCCACCGGGTTCGTCAGATGGACGGTGTGTTGGCCGACTCGGTGTTCCTCGACGTCACCGGGCGCACGGCCAAACGTCTGC
This sequence comes from Acidimicrobiales bacterium, assembly GCA_965216355.1. Lineage (GTDB taxonomy): Bacteria > Actinomycetota > Acidimicrobiia > Acidimicrobiales > SZUA-35 > JAHELU01. Next base: position 1,752,453 of record CBDCFR010000013.1, on the reverse strand, counting down.
TGGAAATCGCCGGAGATTCCGACGACTTCTCGCTGCCGGTCACCCAGGAGGAACTGGCGGGAATCGTCGGAGCCAGCCGCGAGCGGGTCAACAAGGCGATCGCGTCGTTTATCAAGCTTGGCTGGATCGAGCAGCGAGATCGCCGCTACCACATTCTCAAGCGCGATCAGCTCGAGCTTCGCTCCCGCTAGATCGCACTCAGATTCAGATCGGCCGGAGATGGTCGATCGCCTGAGCCCAGGCGTCGGCCGCGTCCGAGCTTCGATGATTGTCGGCCGCCGGGTCGTGAACGAACCCGTGTTTTGCGCCTGGATAACGAGCGACCTTGACGCCGCGGGCGATCAGCTCGTCAATATCGGCTGAGGGCAGGTAGACGTCCTCGGTGCCGACCACGGCGAGGATCGAGTCGGCATCCTCCACATGAGACAACAGATCGAGGGGCTCACGTTGGCTGGGGCCTCGCCATTGTGCCGGCAGCCGTACCAGGCCGTAGAAGCTGACAATCCGATCGAAACGCAGGGAAGCGGCGGCTTTGAGGGCGTAGGTGCCGCCAACGTCGAACCCGACGATGGCCACCGGATCGACTTCAAGTCGGTTGGCGGCGTCGACCAAGTCGATGATGACGTCATCGTCGTCAAGTTTGCAGACGGCGGCGTTGCGCTCATCAATCGAGTCGTTCTCGAATTCCAGATCGCGGAAGATGTCGATCACGATCACGTGCCACTGGTGGTTGGAGGCGAGCGACGCCGCCATCTCGTCGAACAGAGGTCGACGGCCGAGCAAGTCGGGCACCAACACAACACCCCGTTTGGCCCCGATCGTGGGGTGCAAGTCGGCCACCGTGCCAGACGAAAGCTCGATTTCCACTAGCTGCCTCTTTGTTGATCGATGGGCCAGGAGCTAGCGATTCTAGTCACGGTCTTCTCATAATTGGAGCAACCACGACGAGCTGTACGGTGCATGCAAGCCATGTGAGCGTCCGATGCCCGATGAATCGCCTGCAGAGCAGTTAAATCGCTTGCGGCCTGGATCTCAAGTGTCGTACCTAGATCACGAGTTGCCGCAGGCAACTCTAAGCGACAAGCGAAGCGCCGGAGCAGTTAGTACTGGTCGATTATCGAGTCGCCGGCAAGACGGGCAGCACCGTCTTTCAACGCCCGAGCCCGGTTGGCGCTGATACCTTCAACCGCTTCCAGCTCCGCCGTCGTGGCTCCGAGTATCTTGCGCAAGCTGCCGAAGTGCTCAACCACCAGAGCAACGTGGATCTCATTGACGTAAGGCAGCTTCGACAGCAGACGGAAACCGCGTGGCTCGACGTTTTCACCCAGATCGTTGCTCGGCCCGATCAGGTGCAGGGCTTGGGCCAAATGCAGGTCGTCGAAGAGTGCCTCATCCGAAAGCTGATTCAGCGCCGCCATGGCCCCGTCGACGGTGGCATTGGTGCCGGGCTGGAGATAGTCGGTGATGATGAGACGACGGTCGTCGTCGACCCGCTCCATCAACTCCTCGAGCTGCAGCCGCACGAGACGACCGTCGGTGCCGAGTTCCACCAGGTTGTACTCGATCTCGGTGGAGATCCGGTGCACCATCTCGATCCGTTGAAGCACCTCGACCACGTTGCGCACGGCAACAAGATCTTCGGCTTCGAGGGCTGTGAGCTTTCGGGAGACCTGAGCCAGACGGGCTCGGTATCGTTCCAGTGTTTGCAGCGCCTGGTTTGAGCGCTCAAGAAGTCGGCTGGTGGACAGAATCTGGCGGATCTGATCGCCGACGTACACCTGGATCTGTTTGCGTGACTCCGAGACAGCCACCACCGGAGTGTTCAACATTCTGGCCACCCGCTCGGCGGTTCGGTGACGGGTTCCGGTTTCCGAGGTCGGAACGTTGGGGTTGGGAACCAGGTGAACATTGGCCCTGGCGATCCTGCTCACGTCCGAGGCCATGATGATGGCGCCATCCATTTTGGCCAACTCCGAGAGCCGCTGGGGCGAAAAAGCCGCGTCGAGCAGAAAGCCGCCGGAGCAGATGTTCAGCACGTCGGGCCCGTCACCGATCACGATCAATCCACCTCGACCGGATTGGAGCACGCGGTCGAGCCCCTCCCGGAAGGGTGAACCGGGAGCGATGAGAGACAAAGCGCGGGTCAGCGCGGCATCTGATCGCAGCTCCATTGCAACATGGTAGACCAATCGCCGCTCGGAGGGAGATGCAGGCGCTTTTCTAGACCGCAAGCTACCCCGTGGCCCGCAGCGGAGGCGGAACGAGACTGATCGCTTCAGCGACGGTGCCGGCCCGAAGCAACCGCAGCCCGGTGGGCCCATCAGGGGCCGAGCGGGGAACAATCGCCGTGCGGAAACCAAGCCGGTAAGCCTCCTGAAGCCTCACGGGGAGCAGCGGAACCGTACGAACTTCGCCGCCGAGCCCAAGCTCGCCACAAACCACCACATCGGCAGGAACGGCCCTCCCGTCGGCCGCCGAAGCCAACGCCAGGGCCAGCGCCAAATCGCCGGCCGGCTCGAGAACCTTGGCCCCACCTGCGACCGACACAAAGATGTCTGCCGACGAAAGACGAAATCCACCATGTGTGGCCAGCACAGCAGCCACCATGGCCAAGCGACGGCTGTCGAAGCCCTGCACCGAATTCTGCCCGGCCCGACCATGAACCGGCTGGATCAGCGTCTGGATCTCGGCCAGCAGCGGGCGACGGCCCGACAGGAAGGGCACAACAACCGATCCGGGCATGGCCTCGGGCCGATCCTGCAAGTAGCGGCGGGATGGGTCGGCAACCGCTTCCAGCCCGGTGGGAGCCATGTCGAAGATGCCAAGCTCCGTGGTTGGCCCGAATCGATGTTTGACCGCTCGGAGGAAGCGCAGCTCCGAATTGCTGTCGCCCTCGAAGGTCATCACAGTGTCGACCATGTGCTCAAGCACCCGGGGGCCGGCCACAGTGCCTTCCTTGGTGACGTGCCCAATCATCAGCAACGACACGTCATGGCTCTTGGCCGCATCGATCAGCTGAGCTGCCGACGCCTTGACCTGATTGACCGAGCCAGGGGCCGACTCGACCGAAGCCAACCGCATCGTCTGGATCGAATCGACCACAACCAACTGCGGCTGATGTTCGATCAATGCGGCCACGACGGCATCGGTTGACACGTCGTCGATCACAAGAAGCGACGGCGGCACCGGACCGAGCCGAGCCGCCCGAGCGGCCACCTGAGCCGGAGCCTCTTCTCCGGTAACAACGATGACGGTGGCGCCGGAGGCCGCCATGGAACCGGCAATCTGCATGGTGAGCGTTGACTTGCCGATACCCGGTTCGCCGGCGAGCAGGGTGGCCGAACCAGGTGTGAGGCCACCGCCGAGAACCTGATCGACCTCATCAATACCAATCGGAGATGGTAGAGCGTGGTCGGGATCAATCGAGACCAACGGACGAGTGGAGGAGCTGGGCACCTCGGCCACATCACCAGTGCGAGGAGCCTGCACAACCTCGGCGACCTCACCGATTGACGCCCACTCGTTACAGGAGCTGCAGCGACCCGTCCAAGAAGGAAACTGGGCGCCACAAGCCCGGCATACATACACCCGTCGATTTTTGGCCATGGCCACAAACCTAATAGCCGCCTGTGACACCGGGATCTGCCGCGGCGTTACCGCGCTGCGTTTGCCGCCGGCGTCTCCTCAACCTGAGACGAACCACCGGCCAGCGACATCATGGCCAAGACGGCCAAGATCAGACACGCCGTCCAAACCGGCTGATAGCTCCCCCAACGATCAACGACCCAGCCGGCGATCGGTGACCCGATACTAAGACCCCCGAGGAAGCCAAGCATCACGATGCCTGACGCCCTGCCGGCGAGGACCTTAGGCACGACGGTGATGATGGCCAGCATCGCGACGGCATTCCAGGCTCCGATGCCGACGGCGTTGAATACCGTGCCAGGCCACAGCAGCCACGATCCCAGAATCGGCGTGGCGATCAAGATCAGGGCGTACGAGGCACCAATGGCGGCCAGGATGCGAAGTAGACGAGGAGGGGCGATCAGACGCTCCGCCACTCGCCCGGCCACGATTCGGGCGCCGATACCGATGACCCCGGTGAGAGCAACAAGCAGGCCGGCTCGGGTGGTGGTCAGTCCGATGGCCTCTTCGGCCCACAGGGCGAAGAATCGGCCGATGGCGCCACCAGCCGATCCCATCAAGAAGGCGAACAAGGCCAGGCGCCAGATCCAGGGGTCCATCACCTGAGTGCCCGGCGCCGCGTCGGGTGAAGTGTCCGGTGGTGAGGCTGCGGTCGAGTCGGAGGCATCGTTGACCTGCGCCAGCTCAGACGGTGTCGCGGCAACAAAGCCGTTGGGCTTTCGAGGGAGGAAGATCATGGTGGCGACGGCACCGACCAGGAACGCCACGCAGTACACCCAGGCGGCCCCTCGCCATCCAAGCCAGATGGCCAAGGTTGGCAGCGTGAATCCTGATAGAAACACACCGAATTGCACACCCGACTGTTTGATCCCGGTGATGGTTCCCCTGGCACCGGGAGCAACCCGTTCGGCGATGAGGGCGTTGGTGGCCGGGTTGCCCCAACCCTGCGGTATGCCGTTGATCACAGCCGAAAGCGAGAGCACCAGCGTGCTGGACGCCACAGCCATCAAGGCCGTGCCCGTGGCCGCGAGGACCATTCCGGCTATCGCGGCGCTCCAGGCGCCGATACGGTCGGTTAGACGACCGGTGAAGGGCGCCGATAGAGCCCCTACTAGAGTGTTGATCGCTCCGACGAGGCCCAGCTCAGCCCGGGATAGGCCGAGGTCACCGATCATCTCAATCGCCAGCACAGCCAGAAAGAAGATCTGGAATGTCGTTGCCGACATCGTCCAAACCAAAACCGCCAGAAGGGTTGACCGTCGTGTAGTCAATCGCGGCCGATCACACCGGCGGCTGATCCTGAGTCTGGATCTCGCCGGTGACCGAGGCCACCGTTTCGATGGTGTACTCATCCTCTTCGGAGTCAAACCGTCGCCACAGGTCGTGGTCGCGGGCATCGGCTTTCTCGCCGTCGGGTTTGAACCAGGCGGTTCCGAAGCCCAGCTGGCGGGCAGCGTCGAGCACATCAAGGTCATCGTCAACGATCAGAATCTGGTTGACGGGCACACCGGCGATGCGGCGGAGTACTTCGAAGATCGGCGCATCCGGCTTTCGCACTCCCACAGAACCGCTGACGACCCACGGGTCGATGAGGCCGTCGAGGCTGTGGCTGGCCCGCAGCTTGTGGGCCCAATCGGCACCGTCGTTGGTGATGCACGCAGCCCTGACCCCGTCGGATCGGAGTTTGCGAAGGTAGCGAACCACGCCGGGCGACAACTGATGGCTCGTCAGGTAGGCGGCGTCGAGATCATTCACGTCACCCTCTACCCCGATGGACGACCAGAAGTCGCTGGAGGTCATCCGACCGAGGCTCATCAGCCGAGCTTTGGCTGCGATGTCTTCGGCCGGAACCTCAGAGCCCCGTTGACGGGCGAACGGCACCAGCAGCTCGGCGATGTCGTTACCTTCCCGATACAGCACACCCATGCCGTCGAGAGCTACCACACGGTAACGAGGCCCCGCATCCCCGCCGGCCTCCTGGTCGCCGGATGCCGAGCCAGCCTGACCAGCCTGCCCGCCGAGAACCGTCGTCTTCGATTGTTCGCCGGGCCGGCGACCAAGGGCATCGGCCGGTCGCGGTTTCTTCGGCGCTGCCGGCCGACGGCGAGCGCTAACCAAACGAATAAGTAACGAGAAGATCAAGATGGCCGCGATCACAGCAGCGAGGACGGCCAGACCTCGAAGCACCTGAGCCATGATGGATCGCCGAGTGGTGGATAGGGCCACGTCGATCCGGTTGGGGCTCGCCAACGTGGTCTGCCAGGTGGAGAAGACGTCTGTTCCCTGGATTTGCGGATCGCCGTTGGACTGATCTTCCTGCAGCTCGCCGGGCAGGCTGACCGTGAGTTCGATACCGACGTTTTGTTCAGAAGCCTGGTAGCGCTCGGCGATGGCTTGAAGCGATCGGGTGAGCGTGGTTTCCAGTTCGGGATCGGTGAACGAGCTGAAGCCGTTGCTGGGATCGAGTACACCGGTGACCGAGTAGTCGAGGCGACCAAAACTCTGATCACGGCGCAACTCAAAATTGCGGGTGAGACCACCGGGCCCGGAGAGTTCGTCCATCACCTCGGTGAACTGCGACGTGGTACCAAAGGCCTTCTCGGCGCTGATGATCACCGATCCATCGGTCTGTTGCGAGGGCGGTTCAACCGCCCAGCCGGCTTCGGCCAGATCGGCCAGCGGGATACCGCCACCGGTTTCCCGGTCAAGGTCGAGAATCTGGGCTGCCGCCTCCTCGTCCAACTCCACGGCAACGGAGACCATGCCGGAGCCGTCGGGCTCGACATCGACGTCGACTCGCAGATCGGCACGACAAGAGGCCAGCAGCAGCGCGATAAATCCGAGGCAGAGCAGCAGCAAACGCCGACGAACCACACGTCGCGCTGCAAGCACCTCACTCACCCCACTGTTCACTCGAACATCCTAGGCGCGGTATTCGGGCGCGCCCGACCAGGTTGTGACGCAGACGGCCAATTGGAGGGATTTATTCGCCGTCTACGTCCAAACCTTGCGAGCAGATTTCAGTACTAGCTCTCCTCGCCGGCCTCGGCCAGCTCTGGAGTGGACGGGGGCTCAAAACCCTCATGGGGGGTAAAGCTGAGGCTCCGTGCCCCGTCTTCGTCGGTTTCGACGTCGACCACGATGATCTGACCGGCTCGGAAGTCCTTGTAGAGAAGCTTCTCCGACAGCACATCTTCGATCTGACGCTGGATGGCTCGACGCAGCGGCCGGGCCCCCATCGACGGGTCGTAGCCGACCTCGGCGAGGAAGTGCTTGGCGTCGACGGTGAGCTCAAGCCCGATGCCTTGACCTTCGAGCTGCTCAACGGTGCGGGCGATCAGGAGATCAACGATCTCGGTGACCTCGCTCTTCGAGAGCTCGTGGAACACGATGGTCTCGTCGATTCGGTTGAGGAATTCGGGGCGGAAGTGCACCTTGAGAGCGTCGTTGACCTTTTCCTTCATGCGCTCGTAGGTGACCGCCTCATCGTTCTTGGAGAAGCCGAGCGTGGCCTTGCGCAGATCCTGGGTGCCCAGGTTGGAGGTCATGATCAACACCGTGTTGCGGAAGTCGACGCTGCGACCCTGCGAATCCGTAAGACGACCCTCTTCCAGAATCTGAAGCAGGGCGTTGAAGACGTCGGGGTGGGCCTTTTCGATCTCGTCGAAGAGCACCACCGAGAACGGCTTGCGCCGCACGGCCTCGGTGAGCTGACCGCCTTCCTCGTAGCCGACGTAGCCAGGGGGCGAGCCGACCAACCGGGAGACGGTGTGCTTCTCCATGTATTCCGACATGTCGAGCGTGATGAGCGCTTTGTCGTCGCCGAACAGGAACTCGGAGAGCGTCTTGGCCAGCTCGGTCTTGCCCACGCCGGTGGGGCCGAGGAAGATGAACGAACCGGACGGGCGGTTCGGGTCCTTCAGGCCGGCACGGGTACGACGGATCGACTGGGAGACGGCTTTGATGGCGTCTTCCTGGCCGATGACCCGCTTGTGCAGCTCGTCTTCCATACGGAGGAGTTTCTCGGTCTCCTCCTCGGTGAGCTTGTAGACGGGGATGCCGGTCCAGATCGAAAGCACTTCGGCGATCGACTCCTCGTTGACCTCGTCGAACAGATCGGTGCCGGAGGCCTTGATCTCGGCTTCCATTTCCTCCCGCTTGGCGAGCAACTCCTTCTCGGAGTCGCGCAGGCGGCCGGCCTCCTCGAAGTCCTGCTGCTCAACCGCTTGTTTCTTGCGGTCGACCACCTCGGACAGTTCGTTCTCGATCTCTTTGAACTCGGGCGGCGTGTTCATGCGCTTGATACGCAGACGGGAGCCGGCCTCGTCGATGAGGTCGATGGCTTTGTCGGGCAGGTGACGATCGGAGATATATCGATCGGCAAGGTTGGCCGAGGCCACCAGCGCCTGGTCGGTGATTGTGACCCGGTGGTGCGACTCGTAGCGGTCGCGCAAACCCTTGAGGATTTCGATGGTGTGCTCGACGGTGGGTTCCTCAACCTTGATCGGCTGGAAACGACGCTCAAGTGCGGCATCTTTTTCGAGGTGCTTGCGGTACTCGTCGAGGGTGGTGGCGCCGATGGTCTGCAGTTCACCTCGGGCCAGCATGGGCTTGAGGATCGAAGCGGCGTCTATGGCGCCTTCGGCGGCGCCCGCTCCGACGAGCGTGTGAAGCTCGTCGATGAACAGAATGATGTCGCCCCGGGTCTTGATTTCCTTCAAGACTTTCTTGAGGCGCTCCTCAAAATCACCGCGATAGCGGGAGCCGGCGACCAGTGCGCCAAGGTCAAGGGTATAGAGCTGCTTGCCCCGCAGCGTGTCGGGAACCTCGTCGGCGGCGATCTGCTGGGCGAGTCCTTCGACGATGGCGGTCTTGCCGACGCCAGGCTCGCCGATGAGAACAGGGTTGTTCTTCGTGCGGCGAGACAGAACCTGCATGACCCGCTCGGCCTCACGGGCTCGACCAATCACGGGGTCGAGGCTCTTGTCTCGCGCCAGCTGGGTGAGGTTGCGACCGAACTGGTCGAGAATCAGTGAACCGGACTGGCCTTCCTGGCCGCTGCCACCAGTGGTGGCCGAGGCCTTGCCGCCCTCGGAAGAGGACGAGCCCTGACCGGCCGGGCCGGAGTAGCCGCTCAACAGCTGAATGACCTGCTGACGGACTCGGGACAGATCGGCGCCGAGCTTGACCAGAACCTGGGCGGCGACGCCCTCACCCTCACGGATGAGGCCGAGCAGAATGTGCTCGGTGCCGATGTAGTTGTGGCCGAGCTGCAGGGCTTCCCGCAGGGAGAGTTCTAGAACTTTTTTGGCCCGAGGGGTGAAGGGGATGTGACCGCTGGGCGAGGAACCACCCTGGCCGATGATGTCCTCAACCTGGCTGCGGACGGCTTCGAGCGAAATCGAAAGCGACTCCAGTGCCTTGGCGGCGACGCCCTCGCCCTCGTGGATCAACCCGAGCAGGATGTGCTCGGTGCCGATGTAGTTGTGATTGAGCAACCGAGCTTCCTCTTGGGCGAGGACAACCACACGGCGGGCTCGGTCGGTAAAACGTTCGAACATCTAATCTTTCTCCCGGATCGGGGGGAATCTGTTTTCGAGGGATGAGTGTTTAGAACTGTTGGATTATCAGCCTACTGGCTGTGGTGCGTCCGGCGGACCTCAACCGGACACCTCATCTCACCATAGATCGCGCTGGTTGACGAAATAGGCCGGTGCTTCGATCGTCGGCGGCTCTCACCGGCGATGTTCGCTGTTGGTTGATGTGACTTAGTAGAACTGCTGCTTAGGTTGTCGGCAGAAGGGCCCAAAATACTGAGGTTCGTGGGTCGAATTACCGACATATACGCTGCCGGCACCATCTGCTCCGTCTGGTGCAACACCGAAACCAGGCTGGATATTCGCGTTCACCGATGATTCGCTGCGGATTTCTAACCTTACGCGCAGGAGCAGATACCGTATGAGGCGTGAAAGGTTCGCCCCTAGCCTCGCTGCCAACGGCAAGCGATGACGCAGCACGCATCGAATCGTGTCTGCTCGACACGGTCCGCATCGACGACGACGCATATCTCACCGAGATCGCCTCTCACCTGATCAAGGCCGGAGGAAAGCGCCAACGGCCGTTTTTCACGATCACATCGGCTGCCACGGGGATGGACGACGGCATATCGGTGCACGACGATGTGGTGCGAGGCGGCGTAGCGGTCGAGCTGGTCCAGGTGGGCTCGCTCTATCACGACGACGTGATCGACGAGGCACAGATCCGTCGTCAGGTTTCCAGCGTCAACGCTCGTTGGGGCAATCTACGAGCCATCCTGGCCGGCGACTATCTACTGGCCAAGGCCTCCCTGATCGCCGCAAGCTTGGGCACCGATGTCGCCGGGCTTTTAGCTAGCACCATCGCCGAGCTGTGCAAAGGTCAGGTTGCTGAGCTTCAAACGATGTTCAACCCCGACCGCACCCCGGAGCAGTACTTTCCTTCGATTGCCGGCAAGACCGCGTCGCTGTTCGCAGCCGCCACACGAATCGGCGGCCTGGTTGCCGAGTTCGAGCCCGACGTCACCGATCAGCTCACCGAGTTCGGTCGGCTTTACGGGATGGCGTTCCAGGTTGTCGACGACATTCTGGATGTGGTGGCCACCGACGAACAGCTCGGCAAACCCGCCGGCAACGACATGATCGAGGGCGTCTATTCCCTTCCTGTGATCTTCGCCCTACGGTCGGCCAACGGTGAGCGCCTCCGCTCGCTGCTGGACGACGGGCTTTCCTACGACGATCGCCATGCCGCCATCGATCTGGTCCGCTCGTCCTCCGGAATCGACGAGGCATACGCCGTGGCTTCCGACTACGTCGATCAGGCCCGAGCTGCGATCTTGGCGGTGTCCGACAACAAGGCCGCCCACGCCTTGGCCGATACCGCAAGCCACCTTTTGGTGATGGTCGACGAAATCCGCCACGCCTAACGGAACCACGGCGGCAGAAGCTCCGACCGAGCAACTCGACATTCTGAGGTATCCAGCAACCGTTCTAGGCTGGTCGGCACCTCAAACGGCCGGTGTTGAACCGCTGAGCCACATCGGCTAGATCTGGTTGATGGCAGCGAGTAACCGATCAGGCAGACCCGTGTACGAAAAAGGTTTGTCCGAGGTGGCCGACGGGGTGTTCGCTTACCTGCAGCCCGACGGCGGCTGGGGTTGGAGCAACGCGGGCCTCGTCGATGGCGGCGATGAGTCGCTTCTGGTCGACACGCTGTTCGACGTGAAGCTAACCGAGGAAATGTTGGCGGCGATGGCGGGCGTGACGTCCTCGTCCCCGATACGTCAGCTGGTCAACACCCACGCCAACGGTGATCACTGTTACGGCAACATCGCCGTGAAGCGGCAATCCGAAGCAGCCGTGGGCGACAGCGGCTCTGGGTCGCTCGACATCATCTCGTCAGCTGCGTCGGCCGCCGAGATGGAGAACCTGCCGCCGGCAGCGCTCGCTGCCATGATGAACGCCGACTTCGGTCCCGTGCTCAACGACTACCTGCAGGAAGCATTCGGTTCTTTCGACTTCGAGGGGATCGAGTTCTGCCCTCCCACCACCACCTTTACCTCGACGATGACCCTCACGGTCGGCGACCGCCCGATCGAGTTGATCGAGGTTGGTCCAGCGCACACCAAAGGTGATGTGCTCGTCCACCTACCCGACGACGGTGTGGTGTTCACCGGGGACATCCTGTTCATCGAGGGCACGCCCATCGTCTGGGACGGTCCGGTGTCGAACTGGGTCGCCGCTTGCGACCGAATCATCGCCATGGAGGCCGGCGTGATCGTTCCCGGCCACGGTCCGCTCACCGACGCCGACGGTGTGCGGGCCGTTCGGGACTATCTGGAGTTCGTGCAGCGGGAAGCCACGGCTCGACGAGATGCCGGTATGACCGCGCGCGACGCGGCCAAGGACATCAACCTTGGCCCGTTCGCCGAATGGATTGATTCCGAGCGCATCGCCATCAACGTCGACACTGTGTACCGAGAGCTATCGGCGATCGAGGCCGGAGTCGAGCTGGAGAAGGCAGAGACCACCGGGATCATCAACCTGTTCGAGCAAATGGCCGATATCAAACTCGGCCGCTGACGCCAGCCTGAGGAGATGTCTACCGCTCGATGCGGATGTGCTCGGTCACAACCATGCCGGCCAAGATGATGTCGACCAGCAGAAGCACCGCCAAACCATCGATACCGGCGGCGACCGGCAGCAGGACGGCTAAGAGGGCGATGGCGATCAGCCGCTCGCGAGCGATCATCCCGTAGGCCCGATACACGGCGGCCACAATTCCGAGCAGGAAGCTCGTCAGACCGATGAACAGCATCCAACGCCAGACCGCGTCGAGCGGCTCATCGGGGTGAATGGTGACTTCCTCAAGCGCCGCCGCAGCCAGGATCACCCCGCCAACAATGAACAGGTGACAGACCGTGTAGGCATCGCGGGCGAGACGCCCCCGCATCAGCCGGTCCGTGGTCTCCTCGGACTTGTGTTCCAGCGCCGGCGCCACACGATCGAAGTACGACCAGAAAAGCAATCCGGCTAGAGCTCCCGACAGAAGCAGCGCCGCCACCGTGGTTGTCCCCAACCGACTTGCGCCTTCGAGCAGCTGATCAACCACAGGAATGCCGATGGCCACGATGACCTCGCCCAGAGCAACGATCAGGATGAGGCCGTGCCTCTCGGCAAAGTGGCCGGGTCGAACAACCCACTCGTTTTGACCGGCCTTGGCCAGCGAGATGCCGAAGATCAGAGTCGCCGCAATCCAGGCGACGACCCGGGCTTGCCCGTCGAGAAATCCGCCGATCAGAAACACGCCGAGAGCGCCGAACGTCGGCAGGGCGTACCGAACCACCGACTGCTGCAGATCGCCGATGTCGGGGGCTCCGCTCATCATCGCTCCCAACGCCATGATGAAGATCGTCACCATGGAAAGAACGAAGACCAGGCCGCCGTTGTCGAAGGCCGTCTGCACGGAGGCGCTCATCGGAATAGTTGCAATCGTGGCGCCCAGCATCAGGAGCCGGCTGAACCGACCGCTGGATGAGAGGGCATTGGCCGACCACGTGAACTGGCTCCAGGCCAGCCAGATCATCACAAACATCAAAGCCGCTTGGGCGATGCTTGTCAGCGTGTGTTCGTGATGGAGAAAGGCGACGATCTGAGCGAAGGCGAACACGAAGGCCAGATCAAAATACAGCTCGACCTGATCTGCGGTGAAGTCTTCGTCAACATCGGGAACCACTAGTCCACGCACCCGGCACTCCTCTTGTCGCCTGTCGGATTCTGGTGGAAGACTATCAGCGGCAAACGAGCCATCACCCGACTCCGGGCCTGCGGCAAAACTCGCAACGACGTTAACGCCGAGACGCCTACGCAGCACAGGGGCTGGTGCAGTACATTTCGGCCATGGACACCACTTCGACGGCCGAGCCCGACATAACCTTCTACGACGCCATCGAGGGCTACTGCAGCGAGCTGAGTTATGAGCCGGGCCAGGTTGCCGCCGTTCATGTATCGACGAAGGCGGAGAGCTTCGACGTGACGGTCCGGCGGTGGGGTACCACTGGCGAGACGGTCTGGGAACGCCAAAGCCTACCCGGCACCTACACTCCCCCACCGCCCGACGCCGACGCCAACGGTTGCGGTTGGCCGGCGTCGTTCGAGATTTCCGTCGACCCTGAATGGCGATCCGGTTTCTACCTCATCACCTTGACCGCCAAGGGCCTCATCGACGGAAAACCGATAGACCCAGATCGTCAGGTCGCCCACGCAGGGTTTGTGGTTCGAGGAGCGCCGGGGAGTCGCACCGGCCGCACCCTCCTGGTGCTCGCCACCAACACCTGGAACGCTTACAACACCTGGGGCGGCGCCAGCCTCTACACCGGTGGCACCCAGGTGGCCTACCAGCGACCGTGGAGTCGAGGCATGTTGGTGCGAACCCCCACCGAGCGCGACGATCGCAAAGCCCGACCTACCCGTTGGGGCGAGGAGGCCGACGTCGACGGCATGACGTTTCAGCAGTATCGATTTCAGAACGGCTACGCCGCCACCATCGGATCATCGGGTTGGTACCAATACGAGCGCCGCTTCGTTGAGTGGGCCGAGGCCGAGGGATACGAATTCGACTACGCCGTGTCGTCCGATCTCGATCGCGATCCGACCATCGCCGACGGTTACGAGCTGTTGTTGTCGGTCGGCCACGACGAGTATTGGTCAGCCCGACAACGGGACACTGTTGAAGCCCACGTTCGACGCGGCGGCCGTTTTGTGAGCTTCTCCGGCAACACCATGTTCTGGCAGGTTCGGGTTGAGCCTTCGAGCGGCGACCGGGGGGAGACGATGGTCTGCTACAAATATTCCGCTCATACCGACGATCCGGTGGTGGCGGCCGGCGAACCGGAACGAATGAGCGGGATGTTCGCCGACCCGCTCGTCGCCCGCCCGGAGGCCGCCTTCTTGGGCGGCGGCTCGGCTTGGGGTCTCTATAACCGATTTGGCCAAGCGGTAGCCCGAGGCGCCGGCGCCTTCACGGTGTATCGCCACGACCATTGGTTGCTGGCCGGATCCGGTCTGGGATACGGAGATCTCCTAGGAGCCACCCACGGCGCCGTTGGCTACGAGACCCTCGGCTGTCGCATCCAGCTCGACGAGTTTCACATGCCTGTCCGCGCTGGTGGCGATGCCACCCCGGAAGACATGACCATCGTGGCCTACTCCCCTGCGTCCAACCTCGGCGTCGGCGAATACCCGAAGTCGATCTCGGCCAAGTCCGATCAGGGCGATCTGGAATTCATCGCCCAGCGGATTCACGGTGACCTGAGCGAACGGTCGCTCGCGTTGGCCCGCTACGGAACCGCCATCGTGGCCGAGGTCTACCCGTTCGGCACCGATGGAGGACAGGTCATCACCGTTGGCACCACCGACTGGACGTTCGGGCTGCCTGAGGATGAGGCCATCGCGCAGGTAACCCGCAATGCTCTGAACGGAGCGGGCAGTCGGTAGAGGAACGCAGTCTCGGCACGCGCCGATGTGTCGACTTTCACATTTGTTTCTGGCCGCTTGCTATTGCAAGCAGCCGCAATTCGTGGCAAGATAATACATGTGAACGAAGCCATCGCCTTAAGCGAATCGCTTCGCCCCCGACCTTCCCAACACAAATCAGGAGCAGTCAAAATGGCTACCCCCACCCTCTCTCGCGAAACCCTCAAGGCCGAACTGGCCAAGCTCGAAGAGCGCCTCGGATTCGAACTCCCCAACTTCGATCTTTCGAAGCTTGATCTCTCCAAGATCGACATGACGAAGTTCGATGTGTCGAAGCTCGACCTGCCCAAGTTCGACCGCAGCAAGCTCGAGTCGTTCGACATGAACGAGCGAGTCGATGCCTTCGAGAAGGCCCTCACCGCCCGCCTCGACAAGGTCGAAGAGCGCCTGCCGGCCCCGGCCGACCGGGTCTTCCACCTGCAGCGCATGGTGGCCGAAACCGGCTACACCATGACCAAGAACGCCGCCGAGACCATGGCCGAAGCCACCGGTTCCGTCGTCGAGCAGGCCCGCACCTCCGGTGAAAAGGTCGCCAAGACCTTCCGCACCGAAGCCGAGGGCATCCGTGAAGACGTCACCCGCATGGCCGACGACACCGTTGCCAAGACTTCAGCCACCGTTGCCGACGTCGCCGGCTCAGTCAAGGACAAGGCCACCGACACCGCCGACTTCGCCAGCTGGACCAAGGACGACCTGTACCAGCGGGCCCAGGAGCTCGACATCGTCGGTCGTTCCTCGATGAGCAAAGACGAACTCGTCGCCGCCATCGCCGGACACTGATCCCACAAATACTGATTCCAAATAGCGGCTTTCTCTAGGAACAAATCCAAAGCCGCCGGAAGAAACCACCTCGGTTGCCGAATCCCCTTTACGGCACCCGACCCTGGTTCACAAGGACCCCGCCCCTCCCCCTTCGGCGGGGTCTTTGTCATTTTCGACAAACCCGCGGGCACACGCCGAACAATCGAACCGGTACCGTTCCGGAGATGAGCACATCGATTGACCGGGTTGTCGACGCCGCCTCTGAGGCCGGCCTTGAAATCGAAATCGTGGAATTTCCCGACGGCACCCGCACAGCGGAAGCCGCGGCGGCCGCCGTCGGCTGCGACGTCGATCAGATTGTCAAGTCGATGATCTTCGCCGCCGGCGAAGACCGAGAGATCGTCCTGGCTCTCACTAGCGGGGCAAACAAGGTGTCGAACGATCGCCTTGCGGCAGCCGTCGGAGTCGATGCCTGCCACCGCGCCAACGCCGAAGAGGTGCGAGCCGCCAGCGGATTCGCGATCGGTGGGGTGGCTCCCATCGGCCACCTCAACAAACTGCGCACATGGATCGATCCCCATCTACTGACGTTTGACGTGGTTTGGGCTGCTGCCGGCACCCCACGCCACGTTTTCGCAATCGACCCAATCCGGCTACAGGAACTGTCCGACGCCACCGTCGTCGACTTCGTCGAATAGCAACGGGCTCGCGCCCTCAGAGCTCGATCCTCGGCGCCGCCGTCGACGGGTCGCCGGTATTGGCTGTTCCAGACGGCTCGATCAACAGCACCTCGGCCTCATCCGCTGCCACCGGCTTGTGCTCCACGCCTGCCGGCACAACAAACATCTCACCCGGACCGAGGTCGACCGTCCCGTCACGCAACTGAATGGTTATTCGACCCGACAGCACGAGAAAGAAATCATCGGTCTCGGAGTGTGAATGCCACACGAACTCGCCTTTGACCTTCACCACCATCACATCATGACCGTTGAAGGTGGCTACCGTTCGAGGTGACCAGTGGTCGTCGAACTTTGACAGTTTCTCAGCCAGATTGATTGCCTCATGTTGTGCCATGGTCCCAGTGTGCCGCTCCTGCCGATCAGCACCGTCACGGTTTGAACCATCGTCAACACCTGCCGGCCGTGTCCGATGGATAACCATGCCTATCTCCGCGTTCCCAGGCGCGTTCCCGACCAAGGGCTGGGCCGACGTGCTCACCGCCATCGATGAATCACTCGCCGCCGACAGCGGTCCCACTGCGATTGCCATCGTCGACGTTGATCATTTCGTCGCTCTAGTCGAGCAGCTTCCTCCGCACCTGGGACGAGACGCGGTGTTGGATGCCGTCGGCCTCCGACTCGCCGAGCATCTCGACGAGAACGACCGATCGGCTCGCATCGTCGATGATCTCCACGTCATCATTCGTACCGGGCTCAGTGGACCGGCTGCGATGGAAGGAACCGGGCTGCGTATCGTCGACAGCTTTCGGCAACCCCTATCGGTCGGCAACCACGTGGCCGACTGCACGGTGAGCGTAGGAGTAGCCGTCAGCCGACACGGCGACTCGGCGAAAGACCTCTTTCGGTTCGCCCAGTACGCACTCGACGATGCCAAGGCTCTTGGCCGAAATCAGATGGTGGCGTTCGCCGACGAAGACCGAGACCTGCTCGGTTCGATCGCCTAGGTGCTCTGAATACGGCACCGTTTTCTTCAGCTGGCCGCTGCGCCACACCAATGGTGCACAATGAAGACATGACCGACACATCGCCGGTGGATCACGGCTGGAACACGGAAGCAACCTACGACGTGGTCTGGCCCGGATCGGCCAGGGGCCTTCAGGCTCACCGGCAGGCTGACCGCTTAACCTCGCTCGACGGGGCCCGAGTCGCCTTCCTATGGGACTACCTGTTTCGAGGCGACGAGCTCTTTCCGGTGTTGGCACAGGAGTTGCTCGACCGGTTCGATGGCGTGGAGATCATCGATTACCGCGAGTTCGGCAACCTCCATGGAGCCGACGAGAAGGTCCGCATTGAACGTCTGCCCGATGATCTCCGGGATCGTGGGGTCGACGCCGTCGTCTCCGGGATGGGATGTTGAGGTAGCTGCACGCCCGCCGTGATGCGGGCCGCAATCGCCGCCGAATCGGCCGGCATCCCGTCGGTTTCAATCGTCTGCGACGGCTTCCAGGGTCAGGCCTCGGCCACCGCCCGAGGGCATGGGTACGACAATCTTCCGCTGGCCGCCACCGTTGGCCACGTCGACGCCCAGTCGACCGACGAGATGGTCGCCAACTTCAAACGGGTGACCGTGGAGCAGATTGTCGATGGCCTCACCGGCCGACGCCCTGCACAGGTCGACGAGAATCCGAATACCAACTCCGCACACGAGCCTGCGGCGCTCGACATCGCGGCATCGGGCGACATAGACCACATCAACCGGTTCTTCCTGGAGCGAGGCTGGACCGACGGACATCCTGTCATTCCGCCGACCCGAGATCGGGTGGAACATTTTCTGGTCGACTCCGGGCATGACCCGTGGAAGGTATTGGGCCGGGCTCCGTCGTCGGGGCGCGATCTAACCATCTGGTCGATTGCCGTGAACGCCGTGATGGCCGGGTGCCGCCCGGAGCATCTACCGGTGCTGATCGCCATCACCGAGATCCTGGCCGACCCGGCGTATGGCTCCGAGCACTCAGGCAACACCACCGGCGCCGATGCGCTGATGATCTTCAGCGGCACCAATGCCGAGAAGCTGGGTTTCAACTTCGGACCGGGGGCGATGCGGGAGGGTGCTCATGCCAATACCGCAGTCGGCCGATGGCTGCGGCTGTACCTCAGGAACGTGTTCGGTTTCACCGCCGATCAGCACGACAAGGCCACGTTCGGCAACCCGACGAAACCGGTGCTGGCGGAAGATATGGCTTGCCTGGAGGAAATTGGATGGCCATCGCTGGCCGCCGACCTGGGGGTCTCCGACGTTGACGACGCCATCTCGATGGCCCGCATGAATAGTGGCACGATCATCGGCAGCGTCTACGGCTCAACCCCTGAGGAGATCGTGGCCTACCTCGGCAACGGCCTGGCCCGAACCGCAGCCTGGGACCTCACCCATGTCTACGGCCTCGGCCATGATCAGTTCCAGCCGCTCCTCGTGCTGTCACCACTTCTGGCCCGCACTTTTGGTCGAGCCGGATGGAGCAAACAACAAACCAAGGAAGCACTGTTCGAACACGCCCGTATCCCGGCGTCCACGTTCGAGAATTTCATCGGCCACTGGAGCAATCTCACCGCGGGCCGACGCACCCTGGCCGAGCTAGCCGATGAAGGTTTGATCCCTGAGGTGTTCGCCCAGTCCGACGATCCGGATCGGCTGGTCCCGATCGTCACCCGACCAGAGCGCATCATGATCGCCGTGGCCGGTGATCCGACGAGGGCCAACGCTTTCGCGTTCAGCAACGACGGACCGCATGGTTGGTGGACGGCGAAACCAGTCGACCACACACCGGCCAGCGACCTTGTCTGCAATATTGGCGGCAGCTGTGGCCCGGCGACAAACCTGATCCAGCCCGGCTCAAACTGAAGCGAAACCGGCCACGTTCGTGCCGGTTTGCTTCATTTTGATGAGGTGGAACGCTACTGCTGAACCTCACGGCGAAGCGTTGGGAACAACAACACGTCACGGATATTGGAGTTGTTGGTAAGCAACATCACCAGGCGGTCCATACCGATGCCGAGACCGCCGGTGGGCGGCAAGCCATACTCCAGCGCCCGAAGGTAGTCTTCGTCGACGACCATGGCTTCGTCGTCGCCGGCTTCCTTCTGACGTACCTGGTCTTCGAATCGGGCTCGCTGCTCGTCGGGGTCGATGAGTTCGCTGAACGCATTGCACAACTCACGTCCGGCCACCACGGCTTCAAACCGTTCGGTATAACCCGCGAGCTCTCGGTGATCGCGCGACAGCGGCGACACTTCCTTGGGATAGTCGGTGACAAACACCGGCCCCCACAGCTCAGGCTCAGCCGTCTTCTCGTAGATCTCAAGAATGAGCTTGCCCGGGCCGTAGGCCTCCTTAACCTCAACGCCGAACCGCTGGGCCACCGCTCGCAACTCTCCGATGTCTTGGGTGACGCCGACCCGTTCGCCGGTGGCCTCCTCGATCAGCTCCACCATTGAGGCCCGACGCCACGGCGGGGTGAGATCAAGCTCACGGTCACCGTAGGTGAGGTTGGTGGTGCCACAGATCTCGGTGGCCAGGTGAGCCACCAGGTTCTCCACCAGTTCCATGATGTCGCTGTAGTCGGCGTAGGCCTGGTACAGCTCCAGCATCGTGAACTCGGGATTGTGTCGAGTGCTGATGCCTTCGTTGCGGAACACCCGGGCCATCTCGAACACCCGCTCCAGACCGCCGGCGATAAGCCGCTTCAGGTACAACTCCGGGGCGATGCGAAGAAAGAACTCTTCATCCAGCGCGTTGTGATGGGTGGTAAACGGCCGGGCGGCAGCACCACCGGGAATGGGATGGAAGATGGGTGTCTCCACCTCGATGAAACCGCGATCCTCCAGCCAGCGCCGAGTAAGCGACATGATCTTCGACCGAACAATGAAGGTCTCCCGGCTCTCGGGAGTGACCCAAAGGTCGACATAGCGCTGGCGATAACGCATGTCTTGGTCGCTGAGGCCGTGGAACTTGTCGGGGAACGGCCGACGGGCCGCGGCCAGCAACTCCCACTGCTCGACCTTCACCGACAACTCACCCTTGCGGGTCTTCATGACCTCGCCGGAAACGCCAATCCAATCGCCGAGCGAGAGCGAACAGAAGGCTTCGAAATCAGGAGTGACCTTGGCCGGGGCGAAGAGCTGAATCCTGCCACCGGAATCCTGGAGCGTGCCAAAGGCCAGCTTGCCCTGCACGCGGCGCAGCATCAGCCGTCCGGCAATGGTGGCCTTGGTTCCGGTTTCGGCTCCGTCTTCGATCTCACCGTACTTGGCTCGCAGCTCGGCTGAGTCGGTGTCGGGATCGAATCGGTAAGGAACGCCGGATCGGGTGCTTTCAGTCACGGCCCTGATGATATCGGCCACTTTGTGGCGCCATCGGATGTATTTCGCCGGTGAAGTCGTTCTCAAAGAACCCGCTACTACGATCAACACCGTTGTGTTGAATTCTCACCGGGAGACGCCGCTCCCCCCACCCCCGGGTCGAGTTGTGATTGGGTTTCTCCTGGTTCTCGCGCTCGCGTTTCTTGCCGGATGTTCGACGACCGACGAGCCGACACTAAATGCCGCGGCTGAGCAAGACGAAATGCTGACCGCAGCGGACACGGAGTCGACGACGACTACCGCCGGAGCGATGGTCGTCGAAGTCCCGTCCGACAACGCGCCCGATGACCCTGCAAACTCAACCACGACTTCAGCCCCTCCCGCGACATCTGCCCCACCGCTGGTGGTGTTCGACACCGACCTGGGCGCCGACGTCGACGACGTACTGGCGTTGGCCATGCTGCACGCTTATGCCGACCGGGGTATGGCCGAAATCGCCGCCGTCACCATCTCCCGCAACTCAACAGTGGCCGCCCGCTACGCCGACGCCGTGAACACGTTCTACGGACGCCCCGATATCCCGGTCGGGATCCACAAGAACTCGATCATCGACTTCAACGACGACTTCATGTACACCTCCGAAGTCGACAGCTGGCCGCACGATCTCACTGACGCCGAGGTCCCCGACGGCGCTGCGCTTCTCCGACAGGTGTTGGTCGACGCCGAGGCCGCAGGTCGGAAGGTCGTCATCATTCAAACCGGGTTTTCCGGCAACCTGGCCGACCTGCTCGACAGCGGCGGCGACGCCACCACCCCGCGCAACGGCGTCGACCTGGTCGCCGACACGGTGAGCCTTCTGTCGATCATGGCCGGGGCCGCCGACCCGGGAATGGTCGAGTTCAACGTTGAGAAAGACATCGCCAGTGCTCAGAGGGTTTTCGCCGACTGGCCAACGGCCATGGTGGTCAGTCCGTTTGAGCTTGGCTACAACATCTTGTACCCCTACTCGTCGATCACCAGCGACTTCGGCTGGATCGATCGCCATCCGGTGCGCGAGGCCTACGAGTTCTCCGACTTAGGGTGGCACGAAGACGCTCCCCCGTTCTACAACATGCGCTCGTGGGATCTCACGTCGGTGATGCAGGCCTTGGAGCCCGATGCGAGCTTCTTCTTCACCTCCGATCCCGGCAGGATGACGGTGGCTAACGACGGCCGCACAACGTTCGCTCCCGGAGCGTCCGACGGCTCCAGAGTCGACATCGTGCTCGATCGTGGTACTGAATATTCCCAGGCGGAGAAGCAGCGGGTTATCGACAGAATGATCGAACTCACATCGAGCCAACCGCAGCCGTAGCCACCTTGAGAAGTCGAGCCTCGATAGCAATTAGTGGCCTCAGTCCACTAATCTTGAGACATGGACACGATCGATCGAATTCGAGCATTCAATCGCACCTGGACCGAGGTGCTGGGACTACTTGATCAGGGCCTGCTGGAAACAAAGCACTCACTCGCGGAGGCGCGTGTGATCTTCGAGCTGGCCCAGCGCGATGATTGGGAACGGCTTGAGCTTCGGGAGCGGCTAGGCATGGACGCCAGCTTCCTCACCCGGGTGGTGACGAGGCTTGAAAGGGACGGGCTGGTTGAGTCCCGACCGTCGGAGCGTGACGGCCGGGCGGTGGTTCTGCAGTTGACGCCTTCGGGCCGCAACGCCTTTGCCGTGCTCAACGGTCGGTCTGCATCTCAGATCGCCGAGCTTGTCGGTCCGCTGAGTTCCGATCAGCGGGCTCAGTTGGTTGAGTCGATGTCGATCATCGCCCATCTGGTGCGCCCCGAAGCCACCAAGCGGCAGGTCGAGTTTCGGTCACTCGGGCCCGGCGACATGGGCTGGGTGATTGAACGGCACGGAGCGATCTACGCCGATGAGTTCGACTGGAATACGGACTTCGAGGCCCTCGTCGCGTCGATCGTCACCGACTTTCACCGAGACTTCAAACCCGGCCGTGAGACGGCCTGGATTGCCGAGGTCGACGGCGCTCGAGCCGGCTGCGTGTTCTGTTGCGAACGTGATGCGGATACCGCCCAGCTTCGGATCTTGATCGTCGAGCCGTGGGCCCGAGGCCTTGGCCTGGGCCGTCAGCTGGTTGACAGGTGCATTGAGTTCGCCGGGCAGGCCGGGTATAGCAAGGTGATGCTGTGGACCAACGACGTGTTGACGTCGGCCCGTCGGATCTACGAGGCGGCAGGGTTTGAACTGGTAGAGTCGGAGGAGCATCACAGCTTCGGTCATGATCTGGTCGGCCAGAACTGGGAGTTGGATCTTTAGGGCCGCCATGTCGTCGCTCGATCGACGGACCTCAGCCGCCCTCTCGGTCATCTACGTGGCCTGGGGCGCGAACTTTGTGGCGGTCGATCTCGCCGTGCGCGACCTGGCGCCGGCCACGATGATGGGGGCTCGTTTCCTTCTGGCCGGCCTTCTCCTCCTGCCGCTTTCCCGAGTTGGAAGACCGCGGACGGCACCCCTCGAGCGCCGTCGACAATGGCACAACGCCGCTGTCATCGCCATACCGCTATTCGCCGGTGGCAGCGGCCTGCTGGCGTGGGGTCAGACCCGAATCTCTTCGGGACTGGCGGCCGTCTTCATCTCCACCATGCCCATCTGGCTTGTCGGTATCGCGCTGCTGCGCCGAGAGATAGTGGCGACCATCTCAAGTGTCGTCGCTCCACTCGTGGGCCTGGTCGGCGTGACCATCATCGCCAACCCCAACGTGGCCGAACCGGTCGATCCAGTTGGTTGCGCCCTCGTGCTGGCGGCCGCTCTGGCCTGGGCCGTCGGAAGCCGGCGATCGAGAGCGTTTACCGGCGGCAACGTCATCGAACAGACAGCCATGCAGATGATCGCCGGTGGCGCCATCCTCTGCCTCACCGCCGCGGTCATCGCCGCCGCCGGAGGACCGGTAGGCACCCTGACTCCAACAGCGGCCGCAGCGACGATATGGCTGATCGTGGTGAGTTCAATGCTTGGGTTCAGCGCCTACACCTACGCGCTGCGCCATGCCCCGCTCGCCGCCGTCGCCGTCTACCCGTACGCCAACATCGCCATCGCTGTAGTGCTCGGGGCCCTGCTACTGAATGAGCCGATCACTCTGTCTCGATCCATAGGCGCCGCCATCGTGGTGTCGGCGACGTTGATCGCTCAGTCGACCCGAGGTCGAGACAGCAGGAAGTAGGTTCCGGCCCCCAGAGACGAGACCGCGGCGGTGAGCAGCAACGTCGGCGGGTAACCTATCCGATCGATCAACGCACCGGCTGTGGGAGGGCCGATCAATCCGCCGATGCCGGCCGCGGTGTACAGAGCTCCAAGCACGCCACCCAGCCCCACGGTGCCGAACAGTTGAGCCGCCACCACCGGCGACAGAGCGATGAAGCCGCCATAGGCGACGCCGAGCACCAGAGCGAATACAAGCAACTGCCAGTAGCGGTCACCGGCTGTGAACCAGATCAGGTAGCTGAATGCCATCGTCGCCAACGACAGGTAGAACAACCCCATCGCCTCCACCCGGCTGGCCAGCGCCCCGAGACCAAGCCGTCCGACCACCGAGCTGAGCCCGATCAAGCCGACGATAAATCCACCTGATCGGTCGAGACCTCTTTCGGCGATGTAGTCGGCCATGAACACAAACGGCACAAACAGGGCGGTGGCGGTAAACAACACAGCGAAGTAGAGAATCACAAACGACCGAGAGCCTCGCAGCTGGTCTCTGAGCGACACGATCGGACCCTGGTCCTGGGCGATTGGCGGCCGTCGAGCCCCCACCGCGGCCAGCGCCATCAGCACGGCCGAGGCCGCGGCCAGGTAGAGATAGGTGTCCCTCCACCCGTTGGCCTCAATCAACCGCTCGGTGAGCGGAGCCACCACCAACGTTCCGACTCCGATGCCGGCCACGGCGATTCCCACTGCGGTCGAGCGGTAACGGTCGAACCAAGCCCCGACGGTGGCCACCATGGGAACGTAGCCACAGGCCACGCCAATGCCGACGCCGAGCCCGTAGGTCAAGTAGCCGACCTCGATCGACTGGACCTGAGACGTGATGAGCAGCCCGATCACCATGGCCACTGCTCCGAAGATCAGCACCGGGCGAGGGCCGAATCGATCCGCCATTCGCCCGGAGATCACCCCGAGGCCGAAGTACAGCAATGTGGTGATGGCGAACACCAAAGCTATAGCGCCGCGGTCGGCGTCGAATTCGTCGGCCATAGGCCGGAAAAACGACCCGAAGCTGTAGGCCACACCAAACACGGTGAACGTCGACAGGAAGGTGGCGGCCGCCACCACCCAACCGGCCCGCGAGTCAATAGCCGACTCGGTTGGTGTTACAAGTGTCGATTCGGTTGTCGGCCGGGTCAAGCTACTCAGTCTGGGACGACATCAAGGCCGATGTCCAGTACGGGAGCCGAGTTGGTGATCGATCCCGACGAGACCAGGTCGACCCCGGTGTCGGCATAGGCGTCGAGCGTGTCGAGAGTGATGCCGCCTGAGGCTTCCAGCAGTGGCCGACGACCACCGGTGTCGGCTTCCCACTGAGCCACCTTGGGCACCAGAACCTTCAGCTCGTCGGGAGTGAAGTTGTCGAGCAGGATGATGTCGGCCCCGGCTTCCATCGCTTCGAACATCTGCTCCTCACGGTCGGCTTCCACGTGCACCGTTCGCCCGGGCCAGCGCCGCCGAGCCTCGGCCACCGCGGCGGTGATCGTGGTGCCGATGAGGTGGTTGTCTTTGAGCATCAACCAGTCGGAGAGGTTGCCCCGATGGTTGGCCGCTCCCCCGGCCCGCACTGCCGCCTTCTGTAACGACCGGTAGCCGGGGGTGGTTTTACGAGTGTCCCAGACCGTGACCCGACCGGCGGCTAGGTCAACCCAGCGAGCAGCGTTGCTGGCCACGCCGGAAAGGTGGCTCATGAAGTTCAGAGCGGTTCGTTCCGCAGTGAGCAGGGTGGCGAACGGACCACGGGCCACGGCGATCACATCGCCCGCCCCGATCCGATCGCCGTCGGTGAGGTGCCACTCGATTGTCAACGACTCATCGACTGCCCGAAAGGTCTCTTGGACGCAGAGACAGCCGGCCAGAACCCCTGGCTCCCGGGCGTTGAACTGGGCGGTGGCCATCTTGGCCGGGTCGATCAGCGACGACGTGAGATCGCCAAACGGGGTGAGATCTTCGGCCAGAGCTCGCTCCACGAGGAAGCGAATGTCGGCCAACGGCGGTTGAAGGTCGGTGCGCACAGCGCCAATGGTATGGCGCTGTGCGCTACACGTCACCTTTATGTGTTCGCTCAGGTCAGCGGTTGCTCCGCTACGGAAGTGCCGTCACCGCCACGTTGTCGAACTGGGCAGTGGCTCCATGCACACCGATGCCGATCTGGCCTGTGCTGAAGGTGCTGTCGGTTGTCGAGACGACCAACGAACCGTTCACAAACATCTGGAGCGAGGTGCCGAGCACCTCCACCCGGATGGTGTTGGTGCCGCTGCCGAGATTGGTTCGACTTGACTGGGCCAGCTTTGTGACTGACCCACCGACAACTTCTTCGATGATCCATCGTCGATTCTCGAACCGGAAACGGTAGTGGTTGTTGGCATCCTGCACTCGAGCCAGCAGCGCCGGACCGTCGCCACGACGGACCACGTTGCTAGTGAGCACTTGCGCTTCGAAGGCGTAGTCGGACCAGGCCGAGTCACCGGCTACTTGGGCGCTCACGTCGTTACGGCCCGAGACCGAGCCCTCGAACCATTCGCTGCCATCGGTGATCAAGCTCCAGGTACCGCCACCCCCGATGAGGGACGACCAGTTGCCGGATCCGCTCTCGAAGTCGTCATTGAACGGAAGTCCACCCGCAACCTCGTTGACCGTGATCGTCACCGTCGAAGCAGCCGACCACGTCGCACCACCATTATCCGACACCTGATAAGCAAACGTATCAACACCAACAAACCCAGGATCAGGCGTATACACCCGCTCAGCCCCAATCCCGGTCAACGTGCCATTCGACGGCCCACCACTCGCGCCATAGGTCAGAGCGTCACCATCAACATCATCACCAACCAACGTGATCGTGACCGCCACACCCTCATCAGTCGTCACCGAAACCGGAGACGTCGTCGGCAAATCATTCACCGGATTCACCGTGATACTCACCGTCGCGGTATTCGAATCAAACTCACCATCATTGGCAACAAACGTGAAACTATCAGCGCCGTTGAAATTGGCATCCGGGGTATACGTCAGATTCGGAGCAGAACCGCTCAGCGAACCATTCGACGGCCCACCAGTCACCGAGAACGACAACGCATCCCCATCAGGATCAGAACCAGTCAAGGTGATTGCCAGAGAGGTGTCCTCATCCAACGACACCGACTGATCATCAGCCGACGGAGCCTCATTCACATTCTCCACCGTGATCGTCACCGTCGAAGCAGCCGACCACGTCGCACCACCATTATCCGACACCTGATAAGCAAACGTATCAACACCAACAAACCCAGGATCAGGCGTATACACCCGCTCAGCCCCAATCCCGGTCAACGTGCCATTCGACGGCCCACCACTCGCGCCATAGGTCAGAGCGTCACCATCAACATCATCACCAACCAACGTGATCGTGACCGCCACACCCTCATCAGTCGTCACCGAAACCGGAGACGTCGTCGGCAAATCATTCACCGGATTCACCGTGATACTCACCGTCGCGGTATTCGAATCAAACTCACCATCATTGGCAACAAACGTGAAACTATCAGCGCCGTTGAAATTGGCATCCGGGGTATACGTCAGATTCGGAGCAGAACCGCTCAGCGAACCATTCGACGGCCCACCAGTCACCGAGAACGACAACGCATCCCCATCAGGATCAGAACCAGTCAAGGTGATTGCCAGAGAGGTGTCCTCATCCAACGACACCGACTGATCATCAGCCGACGGAGCCTCATTCACATTCTCCACCGTGATCGTCACCGTCGAAGCAGCCGACCACGTCGCACCACCATTATCGGAGGCCTGGTAGGAGAAGGAATCGGTGCCGATGAAACCGACATCAGGCGTGTAGGTGAGGTTCGGTGCCGTGCCCGATAGCGAACCGTTGGTCGGACCGCCGCTGATCCCATAGGTCAGAGCGTCACCGTCGACGTCATCGCCAAGCAAGGTGACCGCCACCGGAACTTCCTCATCGGTCGTCACCGAAACGGGCGACGTCGTCGGCAAATCGTTCACCGGATTCACCGTGATATTGACCGTGGCCGGCGCCGAGTCGACGGTTCCGTCGTTGACCACGAAAGTGAAACTGTCGGCGCCGTTGAAGTTGGCGTCCGGGGTGTAGGTGAGGTTCGGAGCCGTGCCCGAAAGCGAACCATTCGACGGACCACCGGTCACGGAGAAGCTCAGAGCGTCCCCATCAGGATCGGAGCCCGTCAACGTAACCGCCGAGGACGTATCCTCATCCAGCGACACCGACTGGGCGTCGGCGGTCGGGGCGCTGTTGGACGCACCAAGCGACTCGATGACCAGATCGTCGATGGCCGCTTCGATCAAGCTGCCACCGGCGGCATCGGCCGCCTCGATCAGCAGATGCACGGTTTGGCCGGCAAAGGAGCTGACGTCGACGTTGAAACTGGTCCAGGCGCCGGCCCGTTCACTGCCGTCCCCGGTTTGCTCGAGCACTGTGGTCGAGCCGCCAGGCCCGACGACACTCACCCGCAGGTAGTCGTCGACCGAGCCGTTGTTGAGGTGGGCGAAGTTGTATTGGAACGAAAGATCCAGCACCGCACCGGCGGGCAGAGCAATGTCGGGTGAACGAACGGTGGTGTCACCGTTGTCGATGTCCCAGGTGCCGGCCGAGGAACCGCCGGCCGCACCGGTGACCAGGGCCTGCGAGCCACTGGTGGTGGTGCCGAGCTGCAGCGTGATTCCGCTTGAGGTCTGGTCGGGGTTGCCGACCTCCCACTGACCGGTGGTTGCCGTGTCGGTCCCGTCCGGGTCGGTGGTCCAGCCAAGGTTTGTCTCGAAGTCGTCGGAGAAGATCGGGCCGATCGGAACACCGACGCTGATCGATACGGTTCCCGGAGCCGACGTGAGCCCACCATCATTTGTGGTGAAGGTGAACGAATCGGAGCCGCTGAACCCGGCGTTCGGGGTGTAGATGAGGTTCGGAGCGGTGCCGCTCAGTGAACCATTCGACGGACCACCGGTCACCGAGTAGGTGATCGGCTGACCCTCAGGGTCGGAGCCGGTCAATGTGATGGAGAGAGCCGTGTCTTCAGGGGTGAACACCGACTGGTCGTCGGCGGTTGGGGGGTCGTCGACCGGTGCCGTCACTGTGAACGAGGTGGCCTGGATCGGACCCCAGAAACCGGCGGCGTTGCGGCCACGGACAAACACGGTGTGATCACCAAGGGCGAGGCCGGTGGTGTCGATGGAAGCGGTGGCCGTCTCGTTGTTCTGGTTGAACGAACCGTCAGCAGCCGACATGGCCACTGGCGTGCCGCCATCGCTGGGCGATACGTCGAGGTAGTACTCAGCTTCGGTCACGGTCTGAGCCGTCGGACGGGAGAAGCCGCTGGTGCCGTAGGCGTTGTCGTTGACCACAGCGGTCACGGTCATCGCTGTTCCCTGCTCCACCGAGCCGTCGCTCGAAGCGCTGGTGGTGGTCGGGCCACGGGAGGTGATGTACGGGGTCTCGGCCACCTTGGCCGCATACAGCAGGGCGTCCCGGTTCAGGTTCCACAGCGCATCCATGCAGGAATAGGCCGGGGTGAACCCGCCACAGGTCCCGCTCTGCGGGCTGAGCTCGTAGGTGACCGAGGCGACGCCGAGGTCGTAGTACACCCAATCGTCGGTGGAACCGGTGACACCGTAGAGGATCTCAGGGCCGGTGCCGGTCTCGTAGCCGTTGTAGTGGCTCATGCGGAAGGCGTAGGCCCGAAGCTGATCGTCGTTGGGGGCGATGCCGCCCTCACCCGGGGGAAGGAGGATCAGCTCGCTGGAGCTGTGAATGGTGATGAACGTGCCGGTGGCCGTGTCGGGAGCCGCACTCGACGGGGCGCCCTTCTGGTCGGGCCACAGGTTGCGGAACAGCGCCTCAAGAGCCTGCTGCTCCGGCTCCGACGCCGGACCGGTGCCCCGATAGGTCTGAGCACACGGATTGGTCGTGGTGCCAATGCCGCCGTAATTGTGGGTGGAGGCATTGCGGTTGAGATCGACACCGTAGTGGTTCGACGACGTGGGCGGGATGCTACATGAGCCGGCCGAGTCATTGGCGTTCTTACGCTGAAGATAAGGGCTGTTGCCGCCCGACTCCACAATCTCACGGCCATCCGGGTTGGCCACCGGGATGATCCAAATCTCAGTGGTGTCCATCATGTGCGTCACGTCAGGATCGACGCCGTACCCCTGAGTCAGATGATCGATAAGACGCCACGCCATCTCCGAGGTCTGCAACTCACGAGCATGAATCGCCGCCATGATCGTGGCCCTTGGCTTGGCCGAGGTTGGGCTCAACGCACAGTCACCGGCCTGCTTGTTGGTAAGGCAGATCACCTTCAAATCATTGGCACCCGAGCGACCTTGCGTCTTCAACCACGAATCGCCGTAGTCGTACACCGTGGCCAACCCCGGATACGTGGCTGCCACAGAATCCAAGTGAGCGTAATGCTCCACCACCGTGCGGTAGCCGCCGTAGTACGTCAGCGCCTGAGCAACCGACATCTCGGCTTCCAGGCCACTGGTCTCCTCGTGCCGGTGGCCGTGCTCCTCAATGCGGTTACGACCAACGCCGGGCAGTGGGCTTAGCTCCCGGTCCCGTTCCACTCGGAATCCATCTTGTCGCAGCGCTACGGCAACGTCGTTCTCGCCCAGCACGAGGAGGTAACCGTCGCCTCGACCCTCGAGGAGATCGAACCCGCTGTTGGCCAGTCGGGCTCCATCTTCGGCGCTGTCGACGTACACCCGCCAGACCGACAGCGCGGTGTTGGCGGGAGCGGGGGCCTCCACAGGAGCCGGGGCCTCACCCGCCTCGGCTGACGAGCTGTCCGATTGGGCCGCCACGGGCACAATCGGGGCCAAAACGGCTACAAAACCGACGATTAGGGCGATAACGGCCCTTCTCAGACGTTGTGTTGACATGGACCGATTTCTCCTAAGGAGTCGAGGTTTTCGTTGTTGCCATACCCTGCCGCCCGTCGACGGCCCACATCACCGAGGGTGATTGTAGTAGGCATCCCCACTCAGGGGCATAGTCCATCCGGCCCAAACCTGCCGTGGGTAGCGTTGCACCCAGCGATCTAGGGCAAACGCGCCAGAGCCCGACCAAGGCCACCTCCCCGAGAAGTGGACCGGTCGGGCTCTGTTGTCGGGCTTGCGCCCTCCGGCGCCTGGCGTCAGCCGGCTTCGATTAGTAGGTCATCGATTCCGGCCTCCACCAAACTTCCACCACTCGCATCGGCGGCCTCGACCAGGATGTAAACGGTCTGACCGGCAAATTGACTGATGCCGCCGCTGAAAGCAGCCCACGAGCCGGCGTCGTCAACACTGTCGCCGAATTCCTCATACATCACCTGGCTGCCGCTGGTGCCAACAACCGTCACCCGGAAGAAGTCGGCACTCGACGAGTTGAACAAGTGCGCCATGTAATAGTTGAATGACAGCGTGAGGTTTGCCCCCGCCGGAAGAGCGATGTCGGCCGAGCGAACGCTGGTGACACCGTTGTCGATGTCGTAGGTGCCAACGCTGCTACCGGATCGTCCATCGGTTACCAGAGCCTGGCTGCCACTTGTGGTGGTTCCCACCTGCTGCACAACCCCGTTATAGGAGGTCTGCGATGGGTCGGCCACCTCCCACTGACCGGTGGTTGCCGTATCGCTGCCGCCCGGGTTGGTTATCCAGCCTTGGTTCGTTTCGAAGTCGTCTTCGAACACCACGCCGGAGACGGCCGAAACCGTGATCGTCACCGTGGCCTGCGCATTCGCTGTGCCATCGCTGACTTGATAGACGAAACTGTCGGTCCCGGTGAACCCGGCGTCAGGCGTGTAGGTACGGTTGACCCCGGATCCGCTCAAGCTGCCATCGCTTGGCCCGCTCACGATGGTGTAGGTGAGTGAGTCACCGTCGATGTCGTCGCCATCGAGCGTGACCGCCACCGCGGTGTCCTGAGCCGTCGACGCCGACACATTCTGCGCGGTCGGGGCATCGTTTACCGGATCGACCGTGATCGAGACGGTGGCGGGGCTCGAGTTGGAACTACCATCGTTGGCCACGAACGTGAAGCTGTCGGACCCGTTGTAGTTGGCGTTCGGGGTGTAGGTACGGTTGGCTCCGCTACCGCTCAGGGTGCCGTTGGTCGGCGCCGATTGAACGGAGAATGTCAACGGATCACCTTCAGGGTCGCTACCGGTCAGCGTGATCGCCACCGAACCGTCTTCGTTGACCGACACCGATTGACTGTTGGCCGTCGGCGGCTGGCTCGGCGGAGCCAGCGCCTCAATCAGCAGCGAGTCGACGCCGGCCTCCACGATGGAGCCACCTCCACCGTCGGCCGCGGCGATCAGTAGCGTCACGGTTTGACCGGCGAACGAGGAGATGTCGACGGTGGTGCGTTGCCATGCCGCGTCCCGGTCGGTGCCGTTGGCCCGTTGGTCGAGAACCACCTGATCACTTACCCCTTGGACCGTGACCGTCAGATAGTCGTCGGCCGAGGAGTTGGAGGTATGGGCGAAGTACCAGTCGAACGACAACTCCAGCGATGCCCCGGCCGGGAGTTCGATCGGAGGCGACTCGATGCTGGTTTCGCCGCTGTCGATGTCCCAGCTGCCAACTCCGCTGCCGGCCAGGCGACCGGTCACCAGATCATTCACACCACTGGTCGTGGTGCCGAGCTGCTTGGCCCCGTTGTAGTTGGTGGCCTCGGGATTACCTCGTTCCCACATACCGGTCGTCGCAGGATCATTGCCGTCGGGATCCGTGGTCCAGCCCTTGTCGGTTTCGAAGTCGTCCTCAAAGATCGGGCCGACCGGCACGCCCACCGTGATCGAGACGGTGGCCGGGGCCGACGTGTTAGTTCCGTCGTTGGCGGTGAAGGTAAACGAGTCGGAACCGCTGAACCCGCCGTCCGGGGTGTAGGTGAGGTTCGGTGCAGCGCCGGATAGTGAGCCGTTCGATGGGCCACCGGTCACGGCGTAGGTCAGAGCCTGCCCTTCGGGATCGGTGGCGGTGAGGGTGATGGCCAATGGTGCGTCGACCGGAGTGGAAAGCGACTGATCGTCGGCCACCGGCGGATCGTCGGTGGGGGTGATCACCGAGAACGACGTAGCTTGGATCGGGCCCCAGAACCCGGCGGCGTTGCGACCCCGGACAAAGATGGTGTGATCGCCGACGGCCAAACCGCTGGTGTCGATCGACGCTGTGGCCGTCTCGTTGGTTTCGTTGAACGACCCGTCGGATGCGGCCATCGCCACCGGTGTTCCTCCCTCGCTGGGTGGCACGTCGAGGTAGTACTCCACCTGAGTAACGGTTTGCGCCGCCGGTCGGGAGAAGCCGCTGTTGCCGTAGGCATTGTCGTTGACCACAGCCGTTGCCGTGGCCGATTCGCCCTGTTCGACGGAACCGGCCGCGGCCGAGGTTGTGGTCGGACCTCGGGAAGTGAGATAGGGCGTCTCAGCCACCTTGACCGAGTACAACAAGGCGTCTCGGTTCAGGTTCCACAGCGCATCCATACACGAGTACGCCGGGTCGAAGCCGCCACACGTGCCGCTGGAGGGGCTGAGCTCGTAGGTGACCGAGGCAACCCCAAGGTCGTAGTACACCCAATCGTCGGTGGAACCGGTGACACCGTAGAGGATCTCGGGGCCGGTGCCGGTCTGATAGCCGTTGTAGTGGCTCATACGGAAGGCGTAAGCCCGAAGCTGATCGTTGTTCGGGGCGGTACCTCCGGCCCCGGGAGGCAGCAGGATCAGCTGTCCGGAGCTGTGAATGGTGATGAACGAACCGGTGGCCGTGTCGGGAGCCGCGCTCGACACGGCGCCCTTCTGGTCGGGCCACAGGTTGCGGAACAGCGCCTCAAGAGCCTGCTGCTCCGGCTCCGACGCAGGGTCAGTGCCCCGATAGGTCTGAGCACACGGATTGGTGGTGGTGCCGGTCCCGCCGTAGTTGTGCGTCGACGCGTTGCGGTTGAGGTCGACACCGTGATGATTGGAGCTGGTGGGTGGGATCGAGCAGTTGCCCACGGAGTCGTTGGCGTTTTTACGCTGCATGTACGGGCTGTTGCCGCCCGACTCCACAATCTCACGGCCATCCGGGTTAGCGACCGGAATGATCCAGATCTCGGTGGTGTCCATCATGTGCGTCACGTCAGGATCGACGCCGTACCCCTGGGTCAGGTGATCGATGAGACGCCACGCCATCTCCGAGGTCTGCAACTCACGAGCATGAATCGCCGCCATGATCGTGGCCCTCGGCTTGGCCGAGGTTGGGCTCAACGCACAGTCACCGGCCTGCTTGTTGGTAAGACAAATCACTTTGAGGTCATTGGCCCCGGATCGCCCCTGGGATTTCAACCACGAATCGCCGTAGTCGTACACCGTGGCCAACCCCGGATACGTGCTCGCTACAGAATCCAAGTGAGCGTAATGCTCCACCACCGTGCGGTAACCGCCGTAGTAGGTCAACGCCTGAGCAACCGACATCTCGGCTTGAGCACCGCCGGTGGAGTCATGCCCGTGGGCCTGGCCCTCGATGCGGTCGCGGCCGATGCCGGGAAGAGGAGTGAGGTCACGATCTCGTTCCACTCGGAAACCTTGCTGCCGCAGCGCAACGGCCACATCGTTCTCACCAAGCACATACAGGAAGCCGTCGCCCCACCCTTCCAGGAGGTCAAAGCCGCTGTCGGCCAAACGTTGGCTGTCCTCGGGTCCGTCAACATACACGCGCCAGATTGATAGCGCCGATGACACCTCGGCCCCGTCTGATCGGTGAGCGGATGCCGGCGACGGAGCCACCAAAGCAGTGGCCGCTATCGCAAGCACGGCAAATACAGCAAGTAGTCGTCTCTTGAACATTCTCTGTGGGTCTCCTTGGGCGCGGTTCGGCGGTGATCGGGGCGCTACAGCAAGACGTTCGCCGGTGGGCGTGTGCCCAACGTTGACCCTAGTAGGTGAATGTTCCCGCATGTATGAGCTATTGGGTTCATTGATGAGATGCGCCGGTTAGATACCTCGCCGACATCGCCCGATCAGTAAGATCGTCCGATGCCAGAAAATCGTGCGAGCGATTCCAGCTCGAACCCCAGCCCAATTGTCCCGAGTGCAGCCGCAGTCGTCGGCTGTGGAGTGATCGGCGCAGCGTGGGCCGCCCGATTCCGTCTACACGGAGTGCCGGTCAAGGCCTACGACCTGTCGCCCGATGCCGAGCGGATCATCGACGAGGTCAGCGCCAACGCCGCGGCGGCGTGGGAAAACCTTGGCCTCAAGGCCGAGCTCGCGCCGGTCACCATCTGCGCTTCAATCGAAGAAGCGGTGGCCGATGCCGACCTCATCCAGGAGAGCGTGCCCGAGGTTCTCGATATCAAACATGCCACGTTGACTGCTATCGACGCCGCGGCAAAACCGGGGGCGGTGATTGGTTCGTCGACATCGGGCCTGTTGTGCTCCGACATGGCCAAAGCCATGAAGAGTCCGGAGCGGCTGGTGGTGGCCCACCCGTTCAATCCGGTTTACCTGCTTCCGCTGGTGGAGATCGTAGGTGGCGAACACACCTCTCCGGAAACGATCGAACGGGCCATGGGCCTGTATCGAGGCCTGAGTATGAAGCCGCTTCACATCAAAGCTGAGATCGAAGCTCACGTGGCTGACCGGCTGCTTGAGGCGGTGTGGCGGGAGTCGTTGTGGTTGGTAAACGACGGGATCGCCACCACCGAGGAAATCGACGACGCGATCCGCTACGGTTTCGGGCTTCGTTGGGCCCAGATGGGATTGTTCGAGACCTACCGCATTGCCGGCGGCGAAGGCGGCTTCGGCCATTTCATCAAACAGTTCGGCCCGACGCTGAGCTGGCCTTGGACGAAACTCATGGACGTGCCCGATCTCAACGACGAGTTGGTTGATCGTTTGGAGTCACAGTCCGATGAGCAGTCGGGGGCTTACTCGATACGGGAACTGGAACGTATTCGTGACCGGAACCTGGCCGGGATAATGCGGGCCTTGGAACAGAACGACTGGGGGGCCGGTCAAACGGTCGCCGAGATGCGCAGCCGTCTCAACGGAGCCTCATAGTAGCGCCGACCCCACGTACTCCGGTGGACCTACTCGACTGACGAGTTCGAGAAGATAGTCGCCGTATCCGCTGTTACGTAATGGCTCAGCCAGCGCCAACAGCTGATCGTCGTCGATGTAACCGAGACGCCAAGCAATCTCCTCCGGCGACGCCACCTTCTGCCGTTGCCGTTGTTCGATGACCCTCACAAACTCGCTGGCTTCAACCATCGAGTTGAACGTCCCGGTGTCGAGCCAGGCAAACCCGCGATCGAGCCGGGAGACGGTCAGCGTTCCTTGCTCAAGGTAGAGCTGGTTGATCGCGGTGATCTCCAGCTCCCCTCGGGCCGATGGTTTGATCGAACGGGCCATCTCCACCACCTGCTGGTCGTAGAAGTACAGCCCGGTCACGGCCCAGTTGGAGATCGGGTGTTCCGGCTTCTCCTCGATGCTGGTGGCGACGTTGTTTCGGTCGAACCCCACCACGCCGTAACGCTGAGGGTCCGAGACATGTTGAGCGAACACGCACGCCCCGCCCCTACGGCTCGACACGCGCTGAAGTTGTCGACTGAAGCTACTGCCGTAGAAGAGGTTGTCACCGAGAATGAGACACGACGGTGAGTTGCCGATGTAGTCATCGCCGATGATGAACGCCTCGGCGAGGCCGTTCGGTTCGGCTTGGGTGGCGTAGTCGAAACGCAGTCCCCATTGCGATCCGTCACCGAGGAGGGATCGAAACGCCGCTTGATCACCTGGCGTTGTTATCAGGAGGATGTCGGTGATTCCAGCCAGCATCAAGGTCGACAGCGGATAGTAGATCATCGGTTTGTCGTACACCGGAAGCAACTGCTTGGACACCGCGATCGTCACCGGATGCAGCCGACTACCGGTGCCGCCGGCCAGCACAATGCCTTTCCGCCCGAGAGGATTGAGATGTGAGTGGTCGGGCTGAGTCGAGTGATATGAGGCGACGGTCACGAGTTGCTCCTGTTCAGCCCAGGGATGATGGCGCAGCAAGGTCGGGGTTCGGATGGATCATCGGTTTCTGCGTCCGGCCGTTGGCCTCTAGTTCGGCAATGACGGCTGACAGGCAACGATCAAGGTCCGGCAGTCGCACGTCGAGCTGTTGCTCTATGAGTGAGCTATCGAGCCGACTGTTCGCCGGTCGGCGCGCTGGTGTAGGGAACTCCGCCGTTGCCAGGGGTTTGCAGGTACCACTGAAACCAGCTCGGGAGCGAACGAAGATGGCGTTGGCGAATTCGTACCAACTCACGGCGTCGGGCCCTGCAAGGTGATAGAGACGACTCGGCGAATCCGCTGCTCCAAATTCGAGTTTCTCGGAAATGTCGACGATCGTCCGGGCCAGATCACCGGCCCCGGTCGGGCAGCCGACCTGATCGTCGACCACGCCGATTTCGTCTCGCTCGCGGGCCAATCGCAGCATCGTGGTCACGAAGTTTGAACCGAGGGCACCGTAGACCCACGCCGATCGCAGGATGACCACGCGGTGAGCCTGCCGGGCGGCGCTCTCACCGGCGGCTTTGGTCCTGCCGTAAACGCCGAGCGGGTTCACCGGATCGGACTCCTGATACCAGCCCTGTTTCGAGCCGTCGAAGACGTAGTCGGTTGAGAGATGAATGAGCAGCGCTTCAACGTCGTTGGCGGCTTCGGCCAGCGTGGCCACACCGGTGGCGTTAACCGTCTCGGCCCGCTCCGGCTCGGCCTCGGCCTGATCGACGTTGGTGTAGGCGGCGGCGTTGATGATGACGTCGGGTTCCAGTTGGGCGACGACGGCGTTGACCGCAGGCCGGTTGCCAATGTCGAGCGAGTCGGACCCAAAGCCGCAGATCTCCACCCCCTGAGGCCATCGGGCTCGCAGCAACTCTCGGCCGACCTGCCCACCGGCGCCGGTGACGAGAACCACCGGCCGGGAACGACGTCTCATCCCGCTCACGACGCCACCACCTTTTCCGGACTGATGCCAAGCCGTTGCCCGGCATAACGTTCACCGACCAGCGGTTTCCACCACCATTCGTTGTCGAGATACCAACGGACCGTGTAGGCCAGGCCTTCCTCGAAGGTCATCGACGGTTCCCACCCGAGTTCAGCGGCCGCCTTCGACGTGTCCACGGCGTAGCGCAGATCGTGACCAGGTCGGTCGGCCACAAACGAAATCAGTTCACGGCGGGTACCGACTTCCTCGTCAGTGGAGCTGCCGAGCTCTACGTCGATTAGATCGCAGATCGCTTCGACCACCTCCACATTCTTGCGTTCGGCGTTGCCCCCGAACAGATAGGTGTGACCGGGTTCGCCCATTAGCAGTGCCGAAACGATGCCCCGGGCGTGATCTCCTACGTACAACCAATCGCGTATCTGGTCACCCCGGCCGTACACCGGTAGCGGCTCGCCCGCGGCCGCCTTCAAGATCATCAGCGGGATGAGTTTTTCCGGAAAGTGGTAGGGGCCGTAGTTGTTCGAGCAGTTGGTGACAATCGTCGGTAGACCGTAGGTCTCGTGCCAGGCCCGTACCAGATGATCCGAAGCCGCCTTCGATGCCGAGTACGGCGATCGGGGATCGTAGCGAGTGGTTTCGTTGAACGGCTCGCCGTCGAGTGGCAGCGAGCCGAACACCTCATCGGTCGACACGTGAACAAAACGAAACTGGTCGAGCATGTTGCGCTTTTCGGCTGTTCGACGGGCGGCCTCAAGCAAATGGTAGGTGCCGTTCACGTTTGTTTCGATGAAGGCACCGGGCCCGTCGATGGACCGATCGACGTGGCTTTCAGCGGCCAAGTGAATAATGGCATCCGGCTCGAACTCGTCGATCAGCTCATCTAGGACGTGGCGATCGGTGATGTCGACCGCAGCGTGGCGATACCGATCGCTGTCGGCCACCGAAGCCACCGATCCGTGGGTGGCGGCGTAGGTCTCCGCATCGATGTTGAGAACCCGGATCGGGGTGGGGTCGTCGTTTCGACGACCAGCGCCGGATTGGTCGGGGCCAACCTCAAGTGCTGGATCCGGCAGCTCCGTGGTTTCGGGTTTGGCGGCATCGGAAAGTAGATGACGTATCACGGCCGAGCCGATGAAACCCAGCCCTCCGGTTACGGCGATTTTCACAGATCATGTGCTCCAGTCACCGCCATTGTCGAAGATGTGGCTGGTGACTGAGCCACATCCAGCGCCGACTGAATTGCCGCCAAGGCTTCAGTCAACGAGATTCCGTTCTTGTCCTTCTCCGACAACACCGCATCGGCG
Source organism: Acidimicrobiales bacterium (assembly GCA_965216355.1). Taxonomy (GTDB): domain Bacteria; phylum Actinomycetota; class Acidimicrobiia; order Acidimicrobiales; family SZUA-35; genus JAHELU01. The sequence goes on along the minus strand of CBDCFR010000013.1, from coordinate 1,713,398 downwards.
GCCGCTACCGGCCACTCGATGTTCAGGGTGGGATCGTTCCACGCCACCGAAAGTTCGTACTCGGGCCGATATGGGGCGTCGACTTTGTAAAACACCTCGGTGTCGGGTTCCAAGGTGCAGAAGCCGTGGGCGAATCCCGGAGGCACCCACAGCAGGTGGCCGTCATCGTCGCTGAGCTCAACCTGATCGGTTGCGCCTAGGGTCGCCGAGTCGGGGCGAAGATCGACGACTACGTCGAGGATGCCGCCGCGGAGTACCCGAACCAACTTGCCCTGTTCGTGCGGGGCAAGTTGTAGGTGCAGGCCGCGAACTGTTCCAGCGGCATACGACACCGACTGGTTGTCCTGCACAAACCGCGTCGGCAGCCCGGCTGCGACGGCAGCCTCGGTTTCGTAGGGGATCGAAAACACCCCTCTCGAATCCTCGAAGCGCGGCGCTTCGAGGACAAGGGCCCCACCGACGAGCTGGCTTACAGTCCGCAACGTTACTCCGGGTTTGGGCCATCCGATCGGCTGCGATCGATGGCGAAATGCGACGGTTCTGGAACAGCCTAAAGCAAATCAGCGCTCAAGCCGAGTGTTCACCGTTGCCCATGATTGTCGCCCCAAAGTTTCGACTACGGAGTGGGACTGGCGACAGCCTCGCCGTTGGCGCCGTCACCTTCAACAACGGGCTCGGGCCCTGCCGGCACTTCTTTGGGAGCGTCAGCCGCTGCGTTGACGATCACTCGACCTTCGGGGCCCATCTGACGGCCAAAGATCCGCTCCGTTACAACGATGGCTTCATGGGTGACGGGCACCATCTCGGTCCATCGCAGATATCCGGCCATAAGGCCCATCAGCCGATCCCCGATCTCTTCCATGTGAAGCAGAAGCTTCTTGCGAGATCCGAGCAGATTCTGAAGCTCGGTGTAGACCTGTGGCAGCGCGACGGTCAGATCAAGGCCAGGAGACAACGGCCAGTGTTTCCACGGCATGGCAAATTCGTCGTAGGCGTGCAGGTTGTGATCGGAAGGAATCAGCGAAACGACAAAGGCGAAGCCGTTCTCCCGAATCCAGATGACCTCTTCCTGTCGGCGTACCTTGCGGTGGTCGGGGCCATAACCTCCAGGACGTTCGCACACGGCCAACTGATCCTGAATAATCCACTGAAATGCTCGGGGCCGAATGCCCTGCGCCCACTTTCCCTTGGCCATATCACCTTTCTCCTGCGACAACGGTCGCAGCTTTTCTGACCACCGATCCTGCTGTCACTTGGTAGGAGTCTACCGGCCACCGACCCTCGACGACCTGCCTCCCTTTCCCCAGATCTGCCTATTCAGCCGTCAAATCTTCGACTCGTAACACCTGATCGGACCGGCTGACCCTCCGTCCCGGGCTGATCTCGCAGGCCACCGCTTGATTGTTCACCACCGCCATCACCCGCTCGAGTTCGGCCGTGGATGGAGGGTGCCCCTGATCAGTGGTGAGCCAGCCGCGAAGGGCGACCTGGGCCAATGTCGGGGTGGCGTCCCGCAACCGGCGGCAGTCGGTCGGGTCGAGATCTGCGGCGAGAGCATCGACGTCGGCCGCGGTACGGCGGGCGTGGGCGGCTGCGCGAACCATGAGTGGCACCGGATCGCGGCCGGCCACGTCGGCAAGCAAAGGAAGAACTTCGTGACGGATCCTGTTGCGCACAAACCGAGGATCTCGGTTTGTCTCGTCCTCAATCGGGTCAAGCCCGTGGGCGGCGCAGACCTGTTCGGTCTCGGCGCGCCGGAGATCAAGAATGGGGTGACGGAGACCAGGCTGCATCGCTCCCAGGCCGCGAACCCCGGTGCCACGCAGCAGATTCACCAACATGGTCTCGGCCTGATCATCGGCGGTGTGCCCTGTCATGAAGCTGCCGTCGAGCACCGACGCCAAGGTGGCCAGACGAGCTTGACGAGCCCGGTTCTCCAGGTCGGGTCCGGGTTCGACGGTTACCTGGTGGCCTTCAAACCGGGCGCCAAATCGCTCGGCGGCAGCGGCAACCACGTGAGCCTCAGCGGCCGAACCTTCGCGTAAACCATGATCTACGTGCACGGCAACAACCGAAAGATCAGCGGCGCTGGCCAAAACCAGCAGCGCCAGCGAATCGGCCCCGCCGGAAACGGCGCAGACTACTTCAGTGCCCGGGGCGGGGAATCGGCAACGGGCAAGTAGAGATGTGACGAGCTCGCTATCAAACGGCACTCGACGCGCCCATGCGGGCGATCCACAGATCGGGGTCACGGATCTCGTCGATCGAAGGAAGATTCTCCGGCCCGACCCAAACCTGGTCGAACAGCTCACGACCGCCAAACGCTTCAACCGCGTTGACGAATCCTTCGCCTTCCTCGTATTGCGCGAGCTTGGCCTCCATGCCGGTGAGGCGTTGGATGAGCTTGCTGATGCCCGACGCGCTCTTGCGCCGATCGCTCATGACCTTGTGGAAGTGACCTTGGCTGGGGATGAGATCGCCGGCAGCCCGGTCCATCGTGATGTCGCCGTGGCCTTCCAACAACGACATAAGGCCGGTGACCTTGTCGAGCGTGACCCGCTGTTCCGGGGTGGCCAGAAGAACGGAGAGACCGCCGTCTTTCAGCGACGGCCCATCACCGTTCTTTCGGTCGTTGATTACCTCACGTACGGTGTCCATCACCCGCTTGGGGTCCGGATCGACCGAATCGAGAAGTTCATTCACAAGCGACAGGAAATAGGGCCGCAGCCATGGAACACCAGTGAACTGAGCCCGGTGAGTGCATTCGTGGATGGCGATCCACAGCCGGAACTGGCGGCGATCGAAGTTGTAGCGCCGTTCGAGGCCGGCGATGTTGGGGCCGACGTAGTACACCCAGTCTTGGTCTTCGGGGCGTTCGTCTTCGATGATCAAAAGGTCGTACTGGCCCAGCACCCGACCCGACATCCAGCCGAGAAGCGCACCGACCTCGGCCCCGGCGACTTTCGGCCCCAGGTAGGCTCCGGCGTCGTTGACCGCTCCGCCCACGGTTTCGCCGATGGCGGTGACGGTGGGTTTGATGCGATCGCCCCAGGGACCCATGGCTTCGTAAACCGAATCGAGCAGACGGGCGGCCTCGGACTGAGAGTCCTCGTCGCTGTCGGCCTCTTCAGCCAGGCGACCCATCAGCGGCCGCAGAAGACGATCGAAGCTGGCAAGGTTGGCGTCGACCCAACCCATCCGGTCGGCGACTTGAGCTTTGGCCGCTCCAGCCTGTGAAACCAGACCGGTTTCCGCCGCTACCAGCTCCTCAGCCTGAACAGTGAGTTCGAGAAAGTCGGCCTCGATGGTGGCCGCCTCGGAAGCGTCCTCATAAGAGGCCTCCCGGTTGGCGATCTTTTCAGCTACTGACCGGGCGAAATCCCAGTCGACATCTTTACTCACGTGTTACACCTGATTTCTTTGCGCCCTGAGCGGGCCGCGCCGTACCCGAAAGTGGTTAGCGCTTGGGATAGCGGGGGTTCTCCACCTTGGCCAGATATCCAACGATCACGCCGACCACGGCCAGAACCGCGCCAATCGCCAGGAAAAACCCGAGCCACCAATGCCATACAACAGCTAGCTGAAACATGGGCATCAGTCTACGGCCGGACGGTAACAGCCAAAGCTATCGAGCCCAGAAATCCGTGGAGGGCCCGGGCGCGAGCCGAGATCGGGGCTCACCGACTCAAAACAGGCGGGTGATCGAATCAAGAAGTTTCTGCCGCAGCTCAGGCGGCATCTCTTCTCGACAGCTGGAACTCAACATGTTGAGCAGACCTTGATGGAAGTGAAACACATCGTCGCACCCCGGACACAGCGCCAGGTGGGTGCCGAACTCCGACATCTTGGTGTCGGCAAGATTGCCGCCCATGTAGTCGTAGAGCTGTTCGATCGTGGGATTGCAGTTGATCGAGGGCGTGATCGAGGATGGTTCTTCGTCGAAGGTCATGGTCAGCAGAGGTTCCAGCGTCGGTCAAAGTGGAGTTGAGCGGCTGAGGTTAGGCCGGAGCCAAACCTCGTGAGGCCGCAAACTCGTATAACGCTTTTTGTAGCGCTTTTCTTCCACGGTGCAACCTGCTCATCACCGTGCCCACCGGGATATCGAGCATCTGAGCGATTTCTTTGTAGCTGAAACCCTCAACGTCGGCCAGAAGCACGGCGTAGCGGTAGGCCTCCGGCAGAGCCTCCACTGCGGCTACCACCTCGCCCTCCGACAGCGACTCCATGAGCGTTTCCTCGGCACTCTTGCCAACGTCGGCATCGACGCGGAGCCGACGATAGAGGTAGAGATCCTCGACATCGTCGAAATCCGATTCCTCCGGGCGGCGCTGCTTGGAGCGATACCGGTTGATGTGGGCGTTGGTGAGAATTCGGAACAACCAGGCCCGCAGGTTCGTGCCTTCTTTGAAGGTGCCGTACGACCGGTAGGCCCGCAGGAACGTCTCTTGAACGAGGTCTTCAGCGTCAGCCTGGTTGCCAGAGAGTCGACGCGCCGTTGAGTACAGCGACGTCATATAGGGTTCGGTGTCTTCAACAAATGTTGCCTGGTCAGCCATGCCAACCACACTTCCTGTCCACGATCATTGATTGGTGGCCTGATCGCCGGCCGGAGCTGCGCTTCTGGAGCGTAACGATTCGAACGGTGGCGCTGATCTGCTGATCAACGGTCTCAGCTTCCTCCAGTTGAGATGCCTGTTGAGATACCAAGTGGTATCGGTTGCATCATGTGTACCGGTACGGCGATAAAGCCGACCTAAACCCATGGAGGCGGAGGTTCTACCTTGAGCCGATTTCGCGGTGGATACCCGACGAACGGCGAGCCACCAGCTCCGGTTCGAACACGTACTCGTCACAGTAGCGATTGCCGCCATCTCGCACATCGATTACGGCTCGGGCCACGAGTTTGGCGATGTCTTCAAACGGCTGGCGCAGTGTGGTGAGGGGTGGGTTCAGGAACGATGTGAGGTCGGTGCCGTCGTAGCCGACGATCGACACGTCTTCCGGGACCCGCAGCCCCGCAGCCGTTGCCGCCTGCACCGCTCCAAGCGCCATCAGATCGTTACCGGCGATGATTCCCGTGATTCCTCTCGACAGGAGCCGTTTGGCCCCCGCCCGTCCGCCTTCGACGGTGAACACCGATTCGACCACACTCTCCTCGGGCTCGGCGACACCGGCCTCGCTCAGCGCTTGCCGATAGCCGTCGACGAACCGGACGGTTGGGATGTACCGGCTGGGTCCGAGCACACAACCAATCCGGGTGTGCCCAAGCTGCAGCAGATGCCGAGTGGCTTTAATCGATCCGGAGCGCTCGTCGCAGCGGATGTGGGGAACGGGTAGACCGGTGGAGCGCCCGTTGACCAACACCGCACCAACACCTTCATCGGCCAACCCTTGATACAAGCCCAGGTCACCGTCGGTTTCCGAATGATGGCCGCCGATGAACACGATCCCGCGAACGGATGTGGCCAGGAACTCCTCCACACAGCGTTCCTCGGGGTTCAGCGCCCTATCGGTCACGGCCACGGTGGTGAGTTCACCGATTTTCGCCAACTCGGTTGAGATCTGATCGACAAAGGTGGCGAACACAGGGTTTACGAACTCACCACAGACAACGCCAATCACTCCCGGGCGGGCTTCGTTGGGTTCAGGCACGGCGTCGAAACCAAGCTCGCTGAGAGCGGCGATCACCCGATCCCGAGTGGTGGTGGAGACACCGACCTTGCCGTTTATTACCCGACTGACCGTGGGCTCGCTAACCCGGGCCAGTTCGGCCACTTCCTTGAGACGAGGACGACGCATTACCGCACGAGTGTACACAACCTTGTAAGTTCTTTCAGAAACTTTCTGAAATATTCTCTTGATCTTGCAGAAAATCCTGCATAGAGTTTCGAATGAAAGATTCGATGGTTCTGTCGAAAATCACCGATCGAAGGTAGTGCGTCCTATGAGCAGTGCGTCTCAACGACGAGCACTACCCGATCTGACTCCATGGGAGAAGAAATGTTTAAGCGTTACCACCTCTTGGTGGCACTCCTGGCCGCCCTAGGCCTACTGGCGGCCGCTTGCGGCGGCGATGATGCCGAAACCACTGCGGCTGAAGACACCGCCGAAACCGAAGAAACCTCGGAGGCCGACGACGAGCCGGCCGAAGAGACCGTAGAGGAGACCGAAGAGCCTGAAGAGGCCGAACCCGAAGTCAGCGAGACGCTGCTCGTGTGGGCTGATGAACGTAAGATCGACCCCCTCAATGCCATCGCTCCAGCATTCGAGGAGGCAACCGGAGTTTCCCTCCAGGTCGAACTCGTGCCCTTTGGCGAGATCCGTGACCAGGTGACCCAGGCCGGCCCTGCCGGCGAAGGCCCTGACGTGTTCACCGGCGCCCACGACTGGACCGGCGAACTCGCCGCCAACGGCGTCATCGACGCCGTTGATCTGAGCGCGGCCGCCAGCAGCATCGTGCCCGTGGCGCTCAATGGCTTCAACTTCGAAGGCCAGACCTACGCTCTGCCCTACGTGACCGAAGCCATCGCCATGTACCGCAACACCGATCTGGTTGCCGACGCCCCGGCCACGTGGGAAGACGCCGTCGCCGCCTGTGAGGCCGCCGCAGTAGACAACTGCTTCGTTGTACCCGGTGGCGGTGCCGCCACCGATGCCTATCACCAGTACCCGTTTGTTACCGGCCAGGGCGGCTACCTGTTCAACTTCGATCCAGCCACCGGCTTCGACGCCAGCGACATCGGCCTTGACTCGGCCGAGGGTGTGAAGGGCTTCAACTTCTTGGCCGACCAGGTTGCCGCCGGCAACGTGTCGTCGACCGATTATGACACCGCCAAGAACCTCTTCCTCGAAGGCCAGGCCGCCTACTGGATCACCGGTCCGTGGGAACTCGGCGGTCTTCGTGATCAGGACGCCATCAACTGGGGCGTCTCTCTGATTCCCCAGATGGGCACCGAGCCCACCGAGGCTTTCGTTGGCGCTCAGGGTTTCTTCGTATCCTCGTTTTCGGAGAACAAATTGCTGGCTTCCTCGTTCCTGCTCGACTTCCTCGCCACCGACGACGTGATGCAGGCACTGTACGACGCCGATCCTCGAGGAACGGCCTGGGTCCCGGTCCAAGACGGCCTGACCAGTGATCCCGAGGTGGCCGTCTTCGCTGAAGCTGCGGCCAACGGTACGCCGATGCCCAACATCCCCGAGATGGCTGCCGTGTGGGGCCCGCTCGGCGACAACCTGCTGCTCGTTCGCAACGGTGAGGCCACCGGCGACGACGCCGCGGCCACCGCTGCGCAGGCTATCCGCGACGCCGTCGGAGGCTAGCAAGACTCCCTAGGCGGGTCGTCGTGGTCGTTGGTGGCCACGACGACCCGCAGCTCTGTCCGTAGCCAAAGGGTCGCAATCAAGGGGGAACCAACCATGGGCTTGTTGCCCACTCGTGAACACACGCAAGGCCAACTTGCCCACTCATCCGGGCGCTCTCTGGCCATTCGGGGCATCACGGTCGCCGTCTTCGACGCAATTGTGCTCTACGCCATCATCATTCTGGCGTCCAACAGTTCCTGGACACTGCTGGCACTGCTAGGCGTGAGTGCGCTGTTGGTGAATTGGGCCTATCTCAGTCCGCGTACCAGCGCCGCTCGCTGGCTCACCCCGGGAATCATCCTGATGGCGATATTCGTCGTCTTCCCGGTGCTCTACACAACCTACGTCTCGTTCACGAACTGGCAGACAGGTAGTGTGCTCACCAAGGACCAGGTCCTCGACAACCTCCTGGCCCGGCAAACACAATCCGGTGAAGCCTCGGAGTCGGCCACCATGGTCGTCTACCGCAGCTCTCCCGAGGTTGGTGGTGGCGATCTGGCGCTTCTGATCGACAACGATTTGATCGACCCGATCTTTGCGGTGCCCGGTTCGGACACCCCTCTCGGGGTCGACGTGTCCGGGATCGATATCACCTCTCCCCCGTCCACTCTCGGTGACTTCGAGCTGTTGTCCCGACTTCAAGTCACCGGGGAGGCCGGCCGGCTTGAAGGGGCGGCAATAGAACTCGACGACGGCCGCTCGGCCCAGGTGGAGACGCTGTCCTCGGTCGCGATTCGGTCCTCGGGTCAGCGGTTCTCCTACGATGCCGCCTCGGACACGCTGACCGACAATCAGCTCGGGCTTGCCTGCACCAGTGGCGAAGGTGCGTTCTTCTGCGATGAGGTGCCCATCGGTGAGATCGCCGCCATCGATCTGCAGCGATCGGAAACCATAACCTGCTCCGGTTCTGACGACGCGAGCACCTGTGACAATGTGCCCTTGTTCGCGATCGACGGCTCACTCCCGGGATGGCGACAGTTCATCGGGCCAGACAACTACGTCGATATTGCCAACAACCAAAGCATCCGAACGCCGTTCCTCCGGGTCCTGATCTGGAACATCGTGTTCGCCGGGATCTCGGTGTTCTCAACCTTCGCACTCGGGCTCGGTTTGGCGTTGGCGCTTAAGGACGAATCGATGAAAGGTAGGGCAATCTACCGATCGATTTACATCCTGCCATACGCCATCCCAGGCTTCTTGTCGATCTTGATCTGGCGAGGTCTGCTCAACACCGAGTTCGGGAAGGTCAACGGCTTCCTCGGAACGTTCGGCCTGCCCAATGTCGACTGGCTCGGCACCACCAGCGGAGCCATGGTCGCCGTGTTGTTCGTCAACCTGTGGCTCGGCTTCCCCTACATGTTCCTGATCACATCCGGAGCGCTCACCTCGATCCCCGAGGACCTCTTGGAGGCGGCCCGGGTCGATGGCGCCGGACCGTGGAAAGCGTTCCGCATGATAACCCTGCCGCTGTTGTTGGTCTCGACCGCTCCGCTGTTAATCGGGTCGTTCGCGTTCAACTTCAACAACTTCATCCTCATCTTCCTGCTGACTTCCGGTGGACCACCCCTCACCGGCTACGACGTACCGGTCGGCTCAACCGACCTGCTGATCTCGTTCACCTTCCGCCTAGCCCAGGCAGCCGGACGAGGCGCTCAGTATGGGTTGGCCTCGGCCATCGTCGTCATCATCTTCGTGGTTCTTGCCACCACCTCGGCCATGAGCTTCCGACTCACCAAGAAACTGGAGGAGATCTATGACCAGTAACTCGATCTCTCCCCGCCCAGAGGTTCACAGTGCTGCGCCCGGCGCGTTCTCGCTGTGGTTCCGGCGCACGGGAGGAAAGCACCTGTTCGCATCATTGGTCGCCGTGTTCTCGTTGTTCCCGGTGGTGTGGATCGTTTCGGCCTCGATCAACGGCGCCAACAGCCTGGCCTCGGGCCGCCTTATTCCCCGCCAGGTCACGTTCGACAACTTCACCGACATGTTCGACTCATCGGTAACCCCTATCGGATCGTGGATGTGGAACAGCTTCTATATCGCGTTGATCGCCGCCGCAGCCAACGTGTTTGTGGCCGCCCTGTCGGCCTATGCGTTCAGTCGCCTTCGCTTCACCGGTCGGCGGGCACTACTCACGTCGCTACTGGTGATGCAGATCTTTCCCCAGTTCCTGGGCTTCGTGGCCTTCTTCGTACTGGCTCAGCAGGTAGGTCAGGTAGCGGGCTGGGCTGGTCTCAACACCCACATTTTTTTGATCATGGTTTATACGGGCGGCGCCGCCGGATTCAACGCCTTCCTGTTAAAGGGATTCCTCGACTCGGTTCCGTCGTCGCTCGATGAGGCTGCGTTGATTGACGGAGCTACGCCGTGGGGCATCTTCTGGCGGATCATCCTGCCGTTGGCCCGACCGATGCTGGCTGTGATCTTCATCATCAGCTTCATCGCCATCTTCGGCGAGTTCATCCTGGCCGCCTTCTTGTTGAACTCAACCGACCAGTACACGCTCCCGGTCGGCCTTCAGGCGTTCCTGCAGGAGGGTTACAACGCCAAGTGGGGTGTGCTGTCGGCAACGGCCTTGGTCGGTGCAGCACCGATCGTCACGGTATTCCTTGTGGCCCAGAAGCAGATTCTTGGCGGCCTGACCGCCGGGGCGACCAAGGGTTGATGGGCGTCCGGAATATCGCGCCAGAACGCGCGATATCGCGCGTTCTGGCGCGATACCTCGTCGTGTTCTGCTGCATCGCTGCCGCCTGCACAGGCAATGAGTCGGCGACGGTACCGGTCGACGAGCGTGCCGAAGAACAGCAGCTCGACGTCAAGGAGGCCTCGACTGACGAGACCGCCCTGCTTACCGATCCCGTCGCCCCGCCGGTCCGCCATCCCATGGGTGACGAGGTGATCTACTTCGTGATGCCCGACCGGTTCGCCAACGGCGATCCGTCCAATGACACCGGCGGGATCGACGGTGGCCCCCTCGACCACGGCTACCTACCTGAAGACAAGGGCTTCCACCACGGCGGCGATCTGGTGGGCCTCACCAACCGGCTGGACTACATCGAAGGCCTCGGAGCCACGGCGATCTGGATCACTCCGCCGTTCACCAACCGCTTCGTGCAGGGTGACGGCACGATCGAGGGGTCGTCTTCGTCGTATCACGGCTATTGGCAGATCGACTGGGACCGGATCGACCCCCATTTGGGCACCGAGGAGGAGATGCAGGCGTTCATCGCCGCGGCCCAGGCCCGGGGCCTGAAGGTGATCTTCGACGTGGTGATCAACCACACGGCCGATGTGATCTCCTACGCCGACGGCTCCTACGGCTACAAGTCCATTTCCGGCACCCCCTACGTCGACGTAGACGGCAATGAGATCGACGTCGAGGCGTTGGCCGCAGGCGAGATTCCAACCCCAACGTTCGATCCCGCCACCATGCCCCATGAGCCGGTGGTGGCACCCGAACTCGCCGACATCAAGTCGCCGGCGTGGCTCAACGACGTGACGCTCTATCACAACCGAGGGAACTCAACGTTCAGCGGGGAGAACAGTCTCTACGGCGACTTCTTCGGACTTGATGATCTGTTCACCGAACATCCCGATGTCGTGCGCGGGATGACCGATATTCACATCTCGCTGATCGAGCGGTATGACGTCGACGGCTTCCGGGTCGACACGATGAAACACGTCAACCCCGAGTTCTGGGCGTCGTTCATCCCAGACGTTCGGGCCGCAGCCGCCGAGCTGGGCAAACCCGACTTTCTGATCTTCGGTGAGGTGTCGGGGGAGGATCCGATTCTGCACTCGTCGTTCACCAATCTCGGTGTGAGTTCGACGCTCGACTTCCTGGTGTCGGGTGGCCTGGAACGTTATGTGGCCGCTGCGGGCAACGGAAACCTGATGGCCGATGTGCTCGACGAAGACGACTGGTTCACCGACGGCGACAACAACGCCTCGATGCAGGTCACCTTCTTCGGCAACCACGACATGGGCCGCATGGGGTATCTCATCGACCGCAAGAGTCCAGCGGCCGACGAAGAACAGCTACTGGCCCGCATGAAGATGGCGTACAACCTACTGTTCCTGATGCGGGGCATTCCTGCCGTGTACTACGGCGACGAGCAGGGATTTGTGGGTAGCGGCGGAGATCAGCTGGCTCGCCAGGATATGTTCGCCGCAGTCGCTCCCGAGTATCTCGACGAGTTCAACGACAACATCGGATCCAACGCCACGCCCGGCGACGACAACTTCGACGTGGCCCATCCGCTGTACGAACACGTGGCCGCACTGTCGTCGCTACGCCGCGAGGATCATCCGACGTTTGTGACCGGGGCCCAAGTGGTGCACGAGACCGACGGTCCGATTTTCGCCTTCTCCCGAATCGACCGCGATGAGCGGGTCGAGTACGTGGTCATCACCAACTCGAATTCATCGTTGACCGTGCCGACCCGCTTCCAAGTGGCCTCGGCCGACACCGAATTCCGAGCGCTATCGATTAACGGTGAGACGACGATCGAGCCGGTCACAGCCGACGCGTCGGGTGAGATTTTCGTGGAAGTAGGACCGCTGCAGACCATCGTGCTGCAGTCACAGATCCCGCTTGCCGACGGCATCGGTCCACCGACGATCAAGCTCGTGCGTCCCGACGCTGGGATCGAGATTCCCACCCCTCGCTACCGCATCGAGGCCGACGCCGTCTCGGCTCACAACAACCGAGCCCGACCGCTTGAGGTCACGTTCGCCGTTGCCGTCGACGGGGCCGAGCCGGTCATCATCGGCATCGATGACGCACCCCCCTACCGGGTGTACTGGAACAACCTCGACGTTGCCGACGGGGCGACCGTCGAGATCATCGCCACCGCGTCCGATGGCCAAACACAACGATCAACCGACCGCGTCACGGTGACGATGGGAGAACGATGACTCCGTGCGATAACGCAGCCGCGGCAAACTCATGGTGGCGCAGCGCCGCCGTCTACCAGGTTTATCTGCGATCGTTTGCCGACGGCAACGGCGACGGTACGGGTGACATCGCCGGTTTGCGTTCACGTCTCGGATATCTCCGCGACCTTGGCGTCGACGCCATCTGGATCAACCCGTGGTACGCCTCTCCCCTCGCCGACGGCGGCTACGACGTAAGCGACTACCGGTCGATTCACCCCGACTTCGGCACCCTCGATGAGGCCGATGCGCTGATCGCCGAGGCGCACAGCCACAACCTGCGGGTGATCATCGATCTCGTACCGAACCACACCTCGATTGAACACCCCTGGTTTCAGCAGGCCCTGGCCGCCGCCCCCGGTTCTCCTGAGCGTGACCGCTACATCTTCCGCGCCGGCGCAGGCGAAGACGGCAGGCTCCCGCCCACCAATTGGCCCTCGGTGTTCGGGGGCTCGGCCTGGCAACAGGTGGACGACGGCCAGTGGTATCTGCACGTCTTCGACACCAGTCAGCCGGACCTCAACTGGAACAACGAAGACGTTCGGGCCGAGTTTGACGCTGTCTTTCGTTTCTGGCTTGATCGGGGCGTCGACGGCTTTCGGGTTGACGTGGCCCACGGCATGGCCAAGGATCACACATTTCCCGACGTACCGGCCGACGTCGACGTCACCGAAGCCCAACACCGGCCCGACGGATCGCATCCTCACTGGGACCGCGATGATCTGCACTCGCTCGTTCGACGTTGGCGTCGGATCGTCGACGAGTACGACAACCGGATGATGGTGGCCGAGGCCAACGTGCACGCCGACCGTCTGCCGCTCTACCTGCGACCCGACGAATACCACCAGTCGTTCAACTTCGATCTGCTGACGGCCGAGTGGTCGGCCAAGGAGTTCAGATCCATCATCGAACACGCGGTGGGCGCGGCGGCCGGGATTGGCGCTGCGTCAACTTGGGTGTTGTCGAATCACGATGTGGTCCGGCACTCCACTCGCTACGGCCTCCCTCTCGGTGTCGAACCTCGCCCGTGGCTCCTCGATGGGCCCCATGACCTGCTCGATCCGGAGACCGGCGCCCGGCGTGGTCGCGCCGCCGCTTTGTTGGCCATGGCCCTGCCCGGCTCGCTCTATGTCTATCAGGGCGACGAACTCGGCCTGCCCGAGGTGTGGGACCTACCGGTCGACGTATTACAGGACCCGAGCTGGGAGCGATCGGGCCGAACCGACAAGGGTCGGGACGGCTGCCGGGTTCCGCTGCCTTGGAGCCGCCGCGGGCCGTCATTGGGATTCGGCTCGGGCGACCCCTGGCTCCCACAGCCGCCGATATTCGGCGAGCTCTCGGTTGAGAACCAGGATGGCGATCCGACGTCGACCCTCAACTTCTACCGAAAGGCTCTCGGTCTGCGGCGCCGACTGTTTACCGCCGACGAGGACATGCAGATGGTGGACTTCGGCCCTGACATCCTCGCCTTCGAGCGGGCCAACGGCGCCATCTCCGTCACCAACTTCGGCCGGCAGCCGTTGGTTCTCCCAACCGACTACTCGGCCGTGTTGTCTTCGGCCCCGTTGGGGCAGGACGATGATGATGCCGATCTGCTGCCGAGCGACACAACCGTGTGGTTGTTGCCCTAACGGGCGCTGGAGAGATCGAAACAAATGCAACCTCACCACGATCCGTCGGCTCGCTACGTAGACGAGCCCAATCCAGCGCCCGGCGATCGAGTGACGGTAACAGTCGAGCTTGGCGAGCTGGGTGGCGGCGTGTCGGCGTCGTGGCTGCGAACGGTCAGCGACGGCGAGCAGGCCTGGTCCGAAGGGGTTATCGACAACGATCCCAACCGCGGCCAACTGCTGAGGTTTGAGCTGCCCTGCGACCAGCCGGTGGTCAACTACCGGTTCCACCTCGAAACCACAGCTGGTCCCCGATGGCTCACCGGTCTGGGGTTGATCGACTGGGACCCCGGCGACGTGCACGACTTTCGCCTGCTGACCAGCGGTGGTCCACCACCGTGGATCGGCGACGACGTCTGGTATCAGGTGTTCCCCGACCGGTTCGCCACCAGCGGCCGCTACCGGGATGAGCGAGCCCCGTGGGCGCTGCGAGCCCGATGGTCCGATCCGGTGGCCAACGGCCCAAAGGCGATGACTCAGCTCTACGGCGGAGATCTCGACGGTGTGGCCGAACGTCTCGATCACCTGGTTGATCTTGGAATCGGGGGCCTCTACCTCACACCGGTGTTCCCGGCCCGATCGAATCATCGCTACGACGCCACGACGTTTAATCACGTTGACCCGATCCTCGGTGGTGACCCGGCCCTTGTCAGGCTGGCCGAGGCCGCTCACCGTCGGAACCTGAAGGTGATGACCGATCTGACGTTAAACCACACCGGTCACCACCACGACTGGTTCCGAACGGCTCAAGCCGACGCCAATTCAGCGGAGGCCGGTTTCTACCACTTCGTCGAACATCCCGATCGCTACGAGTCGTGGCTCGGTGTGAAGTCCCTTCCGAAGCTCGATCATCGGAGCGCCGAGCTGGCCGAGCGTCTCTACAAGGGCCCCGGCTCGGTTCTCGCCCGCTATCTCCTGCCTCCGTTCAACCTCGATGGTTGGCGGATCGACGTGGCCAACATGACCGGGCGCCTAGGAGCGCTTGACCTCAACCAGCAGGTCGCTAAAGAGGCAAGGGCCACAGTGGAGGCGGTGTCGGCCACCGACGAGTGGCGGCGGTGGTTGGTAGGAGAGCACTTCTTCGACGCCTCGCTCGACGCGCCGGGCGACGGCTGGCACGGAGTCATGAACTATGCCGGTGTCACCCGCCCGATCGTTTCCTGGCTTGGCCGGTTCGAAACCTTGAGCGCCTTCACCGCTGGACCGGGACAACCGCCCCGCAACGGGGTGCAAATGGCCAGTGCGATGGATGCCGTGCGAGCGGCAATGCCGTGGGCGGTGACCACGGGATCGATGTCGCTGCTGTCATCTCACGACACGGCGCGCTGGCGCTCCATGGCGACCAACGATGAGGTGGCGTTGGTCGGCTTCGGTCTCCTCATGTGTTTGCCTGGAACGCCCACGTTTTTCTACGGCGATGAGGTTGGCCTTACCGGCGAGACCTCGGAACAGGCCCGATGCCCGATGCCGTGGCAACGTTCCGAGTGGAACACGAGATTCCTGGACTGGTACCGAACCATGATCGGCGTACGCAATACCCACGAGGCGTTGCGCACTGGAGGGTTCCGCTGGGTCGACGTGCAACCGGATGCCGTTGTGTTTCTGCGGGAAACGGCCACAGAACGTCTCCTGATCCGAGCAGCGCGTACCACAACAACCGAAACCTCCGTCGATCTTGGCGCCGCCAAGCAGTTACATCCGGTTGTCGGCGACTGCGACCTCGAACTGATTGACGGATCAGCGCAACTCCCCGGAAATGGGCCCTCTCTCTCAATTTGGTGGGTCGAATAGGGCTCCGAACGACAGACCGACCTGGATTTCTGGGCTATTCGACCTGAATTCGTTGCCGACCAACCAATCCGGTCACTAGGGTCGGTGCCGGGTAACGGTCAGCGGGACCGTTCGATCATTCGCAAGGGCGGAGGGATTAACAAAAATGGGCGGAACGATTATTCGTCAATCAAGGCTGATGGCCGCGCTGCTACTTATGGCAGGGATTCTCGTGGTGGCGGCACCAGTGGAGGCGCAGACCAGCGGAGGGTCCTACTTCCAGCTCAACGGCACACCGGGCGACTACATCACCCAGGGCAATGACATTCTGATCGATGCAAGTGACGAGGCAACGTTCTCGCCGTCGGTCAATTTCGACAAAGGAATCAGCGTCGCCGTCGAGGTTCGCAACAACGGAGTTTTTGTCGCTCGTTGGCAGGCTGATTTCGCCGCACCAAACGACGTTCCACTCGCCGAAGGCGACGCCTTCTCGGCCACCCGTTTTCCATTCCAGGAAGCCGGCACCGCCGGCCTCTCGGTCGCCGGCGACGGCCGCGGCTGCAACACGCTCACCGGCGACTTTGTCGTCAATGAGATCTCGGTTGTCGGCGACGAGGTTCTACTCTTCGACGCCGATTTCAGCCAGTCCTGCGACGGTGGAGCCGTGATGACAGGCAGCGTGCGCTTCGGCCCGGCGGTCGACACCACGCCACCACAGGCATCGGCTGAGCTCGAGCAGGTAGGTCGGATCAGGGGCAGCTCCTCCGACTTCATCGTTGGAGCCTCCTGCACCGACGACAACGAGGGCGTTGAGCTCGTGAGCGCCGAAATCAACGGCGTTCCAGTGCAAAACGGCGAGCGCGTTCAGCTCGTGACCTCCAATCGGGAAAAGGATCCGAAGTACCACAAGGGTGAGCTGAAGATTCAGTCGGCGTCCATAGTGTTGACCGTTACGTGTATGGATGCGGCCGGCAACGTCGGCGCCGGCACAGCAATGCCGGTTTACAAAGCCGGTTAGTAGCGCACAGGGTCGGGGCCCACACTTCACACCCGACCACAACAAGGAATCTCGACAACCTGCATCCGTCGAGCCCGTTCCCAGCGATAAGCAAATAGCTTGCCGAACGTCGGCGGCCTTGTGATCGCCTTAGGGGGCGTGGATCTTGACTTCTTCAGGCTTGTCTTCTCCGCGGTTCGGGCCACGCCATTTAGGGCGGGCCTTGATCGTTGCCTTGACACTGGTGTTGGTGGTGGCCGCCCCGGCGTCTGCTCATGACCCGATCTTCATCAGCGACGATCAAACGTCCCCCGACGTCGGCCCCTACATGCCCGACGGCACCATCTCCTGGGCGCTCTACGGCGTTGTCCTCGACGTCGGCGACACTCGGGGTTTCGAGTTCGACCTCCGAGAGGGCGATGAGCTGTACATCTCCCTGCTCATACCAAATCTCGCTCCGGAGGTCGACCTGAGCGACGCCGAGCTGCCGGTCATCGAGCTTGAGACTCCGAGTGGGGAGGTGAAGATGATCGGCCCCGAGATCCGGGACGTGTTCGACGAGCCGTTCTCCAACACCTCATACGTGACCCTTGCCGAGTTGCGTCAACCTGGGGAAGCCGGTCGTTACCGAGGCACCGTCATCGGTAACGCCCCATCGCGTTTCAGCGTGGCCATCGGAGAAGAGGAGATCTTCTTCACCGAAACCGAACGAAGTGGCGACCGACCCAGTTCGTTCCCCGAAATCGCCGCCCCGCTGAATGCCTGGTACTCCACGGCACCCGGCGAGGAACCGACGACCGTTACCGACGGTGAAGCCGAGATCGACATGGACTTGATTGATGAGGCCATGGAGTCGGGCGAGGCCAGCCTTGGAGGCGAGGGCAGCAGCGGTGGAGACGAAGCCGCAGTCGTTGACGTCGACGGTGAAGACGACGGTGGCGGGCTCGGGGCCATCGCCCTACCGGTTGTGGTCATCGCTGCCGGTTTGGCCGGTTTTCTTATCTACCGACGCAGCCAGCGTCCGACCGATCCGATCCAGGGGTGAGCGGCGCAACGAGGTCGGTCGATTCGGCCAGAAGAATCAACGCAACGACCGTACTGGGGATGGTGTCAGCCATCGTCGTTGGTCTGGTTGTGTTGCTCGCCACCGGTTCAGCCGCTCACACCACCGAACAGCCCTATCTGTATGTGTTCGTTTCGCCCGACTCAATCGACGGCCGGGCCGAACTGGCGATCGGCGACGTCGAGCAGGTTCTGGGGACCCCGCTCGGCGACAACGACACTGAGATTGAAGCCACGTTGCGGAATAATCGGGATGCCCTGGTTTCCTACTTGGCCGAACACATGTCGATCGGCGACGGATCAACCGAGTGGCCGCTTGAGTTCGGCGCAGTCGATCTGTTTCGTGAGGCTCCTGGTGAACTGGCCTTCGCAGTTGTGCAGTATGCAGTTGACCTCGGCGGCGAAGATATCCCTTCGGGGCTTGAGATCAGGTTTGATCCGTTCTTCGACGAGGTTCCTGGCCGTGACGGGCTGCTTCTGTTGAACGGCGGCTTTCAGGCCGGTGAGTATGTGGCCGACCAGGAGTCGCTGATCACCTACACCGCCAACGACCGTTTGCAGTCGGTCGATCTTGGGGGCCAGGGATTCTGGGGCAATATCCGGTCAAGCATCACGCTCGGGGTTGACCACATCAAGACCGGACCCGACCACATATTGTTTGTGTTGGCTCTCATTCTGCCGTCGGTGCTCGTCTTCGATCAGCGCTGGCACCCGATCTCCGGATTCGGATCGTCGTTGTGGCGGGTTCTGAAGATTGCCACGTTCTTCACCTTGGCCCACTCGATCACGTTCACGATGGCCGGCATGGGGTGGCTGCCAACACCACCGTCGAAGGTCGTTGAGAGCATCATCGCCGTCTCGATCGCTGCAGCCGCGTTGCACAACGTTTGGCCCATATTCCCGAACAAGGAGTGGAGTCTGTCGTTTGTGTTCGGGCTGTTCCACGGCATGGGGTTTGCGTCGTTGGTGTCAGGGCTTGAGGTGTCGCGATCCAGCCAGCTGCTATCGCTGCTCGGCCGCAATATCGGCATCGAGATCGGACAGGTGGCGGTGATCCTGCTGCTGTTCCCGGCGCTCTATCTGCTCCGACGTACCCCGATCTACGCTCCATTCTTTACCGTCTCGTCGATCGTATTGGCCGCGTTGGCCCTCCTGTGGACCGTAGAGCGGATCTTTGAGGTGAGTCTGGGCACCGATGATCTGGTCGATCAGTTTGTTGCCGTTCCAAGGGCTTACTGGCTGGCGGCCGGGCTCACCTTGGCGGCTTTTGTGGCCTACCGATACTTCTCATCCAACAACTCACTTATCCCGGTCAGAGAGGCACGGTAGTAGGGTGTTGCCGCCGGTCCGGTCAGCTGGGCCGAGGTAGGCGCACACGCCTCCAGCCATCAGTTGAATCGACCAGGTAGATCGCTGCCAGGCCCCGGGAAGGGGCGAGAGCGTTGACCCGAAGCCGGCGATGCATCGGAATGACAATCGGTTCCCGCCCGTTGTCGTAGACCAAAACAATGACCCGATGTAGATGCTGTCGGCGGCGACGCCACAGGCCGCGGCGAACGATATTCAGCCATGAGGCCTCGATAAACATCGTGATGCCCTCGGCCTTGCATTCAGCCAGGGTGAGAGGGTGATCGCTCGCGTCGGCATCGGGGCCAGCCGCCAACGGTACGGAACAGACTCGAATCGGGAGGAACGGGATGCCCCGAGCCTCCAGAAAAATCACTGCGCTGCCTTCCGGCCAAACAACGACGGCCTCGAGTCCGGTGTTTGGCAGCTCAACCGGGCGCTTCGCCCTGCTGGCTCGGGCCCGGTCGGCTCGCTCAAGTGAGCATGAACTGGTAGTCGGAAACTGAGGCCTCAGCGATGCCGTCGAGGCCCGGAATATCCCAGTGTTCGGCCGACCCCAACGCCGAGGTTAGAGAGCTGTAGGCCGGTGATGACGAGGAAACGCTAAACGGCGGGGCAGGCCAATCGGCGGTTCGATCAACCACAACCAGCCCCGATGCGGCCGTAGATCCTGAAGCGATCAGCCAGTCCCAAATCGAGTGGTCGATGGCCGCAATGTCGGCCCTCCCTTCCGCCACCGCAACGACCGAGTTGACGTGGGTTCCGCTGAACATGATGTTGCTGTCGATCGCAGCTGCGACCCTTCCGCCGTCCGCGCCACGAATCGCGGTGAACTCCTGAGGTATCGCCCGATACCCCGACCATGACCCAAGCTCGTTCACCGCAAACGTAAGACGCTCAAGATCCTCAAGCGCAAGCGGACCGTCGAGTTGTCCGGCGATTGCCGGGCTAGCGACAAAAACCGAGTGATAGTCCGAGCTCCCCGCTCCTGGAAAGACCGGCGCTGCCGTGATCTCCAGCGGACAGCCCGCAGCCACCATCTCCGCCGTCAGAAGGCCGCAGGCCCAAACCAGATCGATGCCGCCCACGGCTTCGACAGCCGAGGCCATGTCTTCGCCGAGATCAGGAGTAGGGACAACCGCGATCTCGTGACCAAGCCCACGGAGCCGGTCGATGATCGCCTCAAGGATTGGATCGGTGTTGGATCCGAGGAGTGTCGTAGCGGTCAGGGCCATGGGCTCGACGATACCGGTGGTCACCTCCCAGCTGGTGTCAGGGATCGTCAGTTGTCAGCAGGTAACAACTCGTCGAGATAATGGGGTAACATGTTGCGCCACGTGGGCCAATCGTGATCCCATTCCGGGCCCCATTCGTCAACACGATTGGGGACGCCCTTAGCCCCCAGCACATCGGCGACCCGCCACGATTCCTCGCCACTCTCCCACCGACCTTGGCCATGGGCGAGCATCACGAACCGCTCCTGAAGCTTCGTGAGGACGGTGTGGTCGTCGTCCATGTTCGGAATGAAGTGCAGTGGTGAGGCGTGATACCAGTCATCATCAACGTTGCCTTCGATGAACTTGGCGAGGTCATAGGTACCCGACATACACACGGCGGCCGAGAAGCGATCGGGGTGTCGACAGATTGCCGCCAACGCGTTGTAGGCCCCAACGGAGGCTCCGGCCACGATTACGTCGAGCGGTCCCCCGCAGTCTCGGTAGATAGCCGGCAAAGCCTCGTTAGTGAGGAAGCTGTCGAACGCGGTCTGGATTCGGGTCGCGTAGGGAGGCCGGTTGTGGCCGGTGAGCCAGGCTTTCCCGGGTACTGAGTCGACCGAATAGAGCTTGATTCGTCCCGCCTCCAGCATCGGGCCGAGCGTGTCGACCAGAAGCATCCGTTCAACTTCCTCGGCATCCCCACCGGCGGTTGGGAACACCAGAACCGGAGTGCCCATCTCCCCCCAGCGAGCGAAACGGACCTCCTGTTCGACCCGATTGGAGAACCATGACGTCGAAATGCGGCTCACTCTTCCTCCCCTGCGTTGTCGGCACCGGCGTCGGCCGCCAAATCAGTGGAGACTCGGGCCGAGGCCGACGGCTTTACCGCCTCTTCGTTGCGCCAGTCGCCGATGCCGGCCCAGAACGTCTCGGTGAACTCCTCAACCTCGTGCTCCGGGAACAGCGCTGTCACCTTTTCCCGCACCGCGTCCTTGCAGTCGCTGGTGGCGAAGTAGTCGTAGGCCACCTCGTCGAGCTCGCTCATGTGTTTGGCGCAAAATTCCTCGAACCGTTCGGTGTCGAAGTGCGCCTCGGCCAATGCTCCGTAGGCCTTCACCTTCTCGTCGTAGGAGGCATCGGTTGCGGCCACGTCGAAGAACGACTGCCAATCGAGGTTCTTGCGGAACGGGCGTTGGGTTGCCGCACAGAACAGTGACCACTTGAGTTTCGACAGCACAAGCCACGGGAAGTGCCGGTGAAGCGAGGTGACCTGACTGTCGGGACACGGGTTGGCGAAATCGATCGGGTACCAGGAGCCACCCTGGCCCAGTGATTCGCAGGAGTTGAAGTCCCACCCGAAAAACGTGTTGATGGTCAAGGTGATGGCCCTGATGTGAGCCATGTCGGCGTCCGACAGATGGTTGTACTCTTTGGTGTAGCGCTGATGCAGGGGGGCGTCGGGGTCGTACTCGACCACCCTGGTTTGTGGGCCGATACCGATGCAGCGCACGAAGTTGTCGTACGGCACCACACCTTTCTGGAGGTGCATGAGGAACTTGCCGCTGTCTTCGTAGGCCGACTTCAGTGCCTCGGCGTCATCGATTTTGGACACGCCGCGCCAGCCCCCACCGTCGTAGGGTTTCATGAACATCGGATAGCCCAGCTGTTCGCCGACATCGCCAAGGTCGAACAGATTGGCGTAACGCTCCAGAGTGGGTTCCAGATCGTCGCTTTCGTCGTATTCCTTGGCCGGGATCAGCATCGTTTCGGGGATCTTCAATCCGAGCCGCATCATGGCGCAGTAGGTGGTCTGCTTCTCCATCGACTGCACCGACCACGGGTTGTTGAACACGTAGAGGTCGTCGAGGATGATGGCCTTCTTTATCCACTCCCGAGTGTTGGCGTACCAATGGGTAAGCCGGTCGATGACCAGGTCGTACGGCGATGGATCCTGAAGGTTGAACGGCTCGATCCGTACCCGGCTGACCTCGAAACCGACGGTCGATCCGTCGATTTCAAAGCTCGGATTCCAGCGGGAAACCAAGTCCTCATAACATCGCGGCCAGCAGATATCTGCGCCTAAAGAGAGTCCGATACGCCGGGTAACGTCGTTGGCCATGGGGCAACATTACATGGAGTTGCCGCCCGGATTCGAACTACTCGTAGATGAGCCACTGCGGGCCGGGAAGAAGCCACGTGAGGCCCTCTCGCAGATGGTCGCGCCAGTTCTCCCAGTTGTGACCGTCGGCGGCTTCCACCATGCGAACCTGAGCTCCTGTCTCCTGCAACACCGGCAGTAGCGAACGGTTGAAGTAGATCAGCGATTCATAGATCCCCGCCGACAGAAAAATCCGGTCGGCCGGGCGTCCCGGCTCCTCCCGGAAACGGTTCATGAACTCGACCACCGGGTCGAATACCGGCCCGAGGTCGTGGTTGCCCACGTCGGTGAACGCAAACGAGCCCGACTGCAGCATCAACTTACCGAAGGCCCCAGGGTGTGACCAGGCAGTGTGGAGACTGGCCACTCCCCCAAAGCTCGCCCCCATCAACACCCGACTTGAGCTGTCGGCCAACTGATACCTCTGCTCCAGATCGGGCACCAGTTCGTCAACAACAAAGCGACCATGATCCGGATTGGCGCCGTATTCGTTCAACCGGTCGGGTGATTGAGTGAGTACCGCTATCAGGGGCGGAATCTCGAGCCGGTGGATGAGGTTGTCGAGCACGGTGGTGAGGCTGGCGTAGTTCAGGTAGTCGAGGCCGTCGTGCACCACCAGAAGCGGGTACCGGCGCTGAGGCCGGAACCGAGCCGGCAGATACACCGAGTACGGCCGGTGATGGCCAAACACGGCGCTGTGTACCTGATGATCGACGAGCGTGCCGCGACGGGTCGTGGGATGTTCATCGGCCCATTCCGGGCGTCGGGAGTCGGGACCGCGGACCACCGAGTTGGATCCGAACGGATCGTGAGCTTCGGCATCGTTCAGGGGGTCTCGGATCAGCTCGTGATGGCCACCGCGACGAACTTCGAACTTGTATTCGACCCGGGCTCGGCGTTGGAGATCCGACACCACCATCCATAGATCAGTGCCCGGCACCCGGTTGAACGGCTGTGAGGACGGTAAACCTGACACCCAGTGGTTGAGCTTCACTTCGTCGGCCTGACCGCGGAAGACGTAGAGGGCCCAACCGTCGCCGACAAGAGGAAACGATCGGCTTTCGATGGCGGTGCGAAGCACGGCTTCGCCGGCTTGGGCCGCCGTGGCCAGAATGGCCATCTCGGCCTGCGGGTCGGTCGGGACAGGCGGCTGATCATCGAGTTCGTCGCCGTCAACCGGCATAGGACGGATGTCAGATCCGATTGCCTGCACCGTTCCGTCGGGTCGAAGAATGCTGGTGTGCCCCGTGGCCTGCCAGCCGTTGATCGGCACGGCCCCATCCGAAGCCGAAGGGTCAAGGCAATCAACCCGGCCGGTGTAGTCAAGGCCGACGCAGTCCATAGGAGCAAACCGGCGAGCCATCAGGGCCACGCGGTAGGGATCGTCCAACTCGAGCCGATAGCGGGCGTGAGGCATGGGGATGATGCCCTGCACCAAGTTGAACCCGGGACCGAACACCTCAGCGTCGCCTGCCCCGCGGGCAGGGGAATCGTGGAAGAGCACCACCCGCTCCCCTATCGCCATCGCTCCGGCCGACCAGGCCACAACGGGTTTATCGGCGGCCAGATTCATCACATCGAACAACCGCAGCAGTGAGACCAGCGTGGCGACGTTGCCTCCGGCGATCAACAGCGCCGCGGCACCGGAAACAAGCTCGGCCACCCGCTGACGATGGGCCATCAGGATCGGGTGATCGACAAGGTCGCCCGATCCCGACAGACGGTCGGCAACCTCTCGCTCCAACTCCGTGATGCGCTGCAAATGATGATCGTCGAGTGCTCGGACGCCGGCAATTGCATGCTCGATCTCGGGGCCGTACGTCGGGTCTACCGCCAGCTCGCCAAGGGCCTCGACATCAATCCGGCTGATCAGCTCTCGACAGGCATCAAGTTGAGGAGCCAGACGAAGGTGATACAGGTCTCGAAGCTGTTTACGCCGACGCTCCCGTTCGGCCATGAGTTCACGAAGAGCGGGATGTCCGGCATAGACCTCGTCGGCTCTGGGAAACAACGACAGGTTTACAACGGGACCGGTGGCCAGATCTTGAACCAGCTCGTCGTCTTCGGATTCACGCTCCTCCCAACCCGCCGTGACCACGGCCAGGTGTCCGCTCGACGCGCCGGCGAGACCGAGATCGGCCACTGCTTTGGCCACTCCAGGACTGTGGCGTTGCGGGCCGAGCAACACGACGGGCCTACCCATCGCGTTGCTGGACTTCCGAGTGATCATCCGGCCACGATACGCACTTCCGACGCCAATCTGTCGGCCAATCGCAAGGTGGTTTCCAGATCGGGGTGGCGGGCCACCATCCAGCCGTCACCGGTGACGACCTGGCGCCAGTCTCGCCGAGGTTGCCCCGGGCCGACCAAGTCGATCACCGGAAGATATTGGCCGTATTCAGCCAGAATCGGCTCCAAACCTTCGATCCGGGAGATATGGGTGCCAGGGCCGGAGGCCCGCTTGAAGATAAGGGCGGCGTTGTAGCTCTTGGTGGTGTCCTGGGTGAACGAGCCGTAACAAACGGCTTCGGCCCAGCCGCGGAACACGTCGATGTCGGCGGAGAAGTTCATGCCGTGCGGCAGACGACCGCCGGGAGACCGGGCCCCGATCTCGCCGAAGACAGCCTCCCCGGACGGCGTGAGGAACCATTCCATGTGCGTGAAGCCCGTGTCGAAGCCCAAGGCTTCGAGCACTCGGTAACCGAGGTTGACGCCGGCCGACACCGGCTCCAGATCGCGCAGACAAACGGCGGTCTGGCTGATCCACGGGTTGAGCCGTGTGACCAACGGCTTCGGCCGGTACCACGTGACGTTCTGGAATAGCACTTGATGGTTGGCCGTCACCGTGTCGAACGTGTACTCCTCACCTTCGATGAACTCCTCCACCGAAACCTCGGGCACGTGGCCGAGTTTCGCCAAGGCATCTTCCAACTCGGCGCTGTCGGAGGCCGTGTAGGTGTCGGCGGAACCGGCGCCGTCGATGGGTTTCACCACCACGGGGAAACCGATGCGCTCCGCCGCATCACGAACCTCGGCTTTGGTGGTGGCGTTGTAGTGGTGAGGTGTGCGAATTCCGGCCGCGTCGAGGACCTTCTTCATGTCCTCCTTGTTGCGGAAGGTGGTGGCCTGGTCGACCGAGATACCGGGCACTCCGAGTCGAGCCCGGAGTTTGGCGGCCAGAACCACACCTGGTTCCCACAAACATTCAACCCGATCGATCTGGTCGAGCTGGTTGTGATGGCGGAGCCAGTCGGTCACTTGGTTGACGGTGGCGTCCTCGTTCCAGAGGTTGGGAATATGCAGGTAGCCCGACAGCACCCGGCTGATGTCGTCGGGCAAGTCATGCTGATCCCCAACGGCGAGGATACGGGCATCCACTTCGGCCAGCGCCTTGGTGAAGTAGGCCACGTCGGCGGGAAACGCCGGTGAGATCACCAACACCGTTGGCCTGTGAAGATTGGTGGTCACTTATCGATTCCCATCGTCTGGTTTCTATTCCTGTTGATCAAGGTGGACCCGGATCTCCGACACCACTCGTTGTAACGCATCGGCCACCACTTCGGTTTCGGGATGGCGGAGAATCACGTAGCCCTCGCCTTCATAGCTCGACGACTTCGTTTGTCCGACAACCGGTAGGCGGGCTTCGACAACCAGCGATCCCAGCTCTCGATGGATTTTGTCGATGCCCTCCAGGTAGGCAACCCGACCGACACCTTGTCCTCGCAGGTAGGCCGCGCCGGCCGCGTACTGTCGAGGTGGCGGATCAAAAGTGCCGAAGGCGTTGAGCGCGACCCAGGCTCGGTAGAAGTCGTGGCCGTGAGCGTAGGACAGCAGGCTGGTGATCTGAGCGCCCGGGGGCCGAGCTCCGACTTCGGAAATGGCGATCGTTCCATCGGGCCGACGGAACCACTCCATGTGGCTCATACCGGTGACCATGCCGAGCGCCTGAAGCGCTTTGGGACCGGCTTCGGCGATCGGGGCGAATTCAGGTCCGCTGATATCCCTCGGAAACAGCACGGTCCACTGGATCCACGGCGTCGACATCACCTGCAACGGCGTTGGCGAGTACGACGAGACCGAATGAAACACCTCGGCGCCGTCGACGGTGACCGAATCGAAGGAGAACTCGTCGCCGACAACAAACTCTTCGAGCAGCACGGGCCTGCTGGGCGATGGAGTTTCGGGACCGACGGCCGCGAGCCACTGCTCAAGCTGAGCCCGCTCATCGACGCGGAACGTGTCCATGGCTCCGGCGCCGGCCGGCGGTTTGGCCACCAAGGGCAGGTACTCGTCGGCGAAGCTCAGGGCCTCACCGGCGGACGTGGCGAGGCAGTGTTTCGCACAGGGGATTCCCGCCTCGCGAAGGGTTGATTTCATCAGGCTCTTGTCGCGGAACCGGCGAGCTTCGGTGGCGTCCATGCCTCGGATGCCGAGGCGTTCCCTGACCACGGCCACCGACTCCTGTAGGGGCTCAAGCACGGCGGCAACGGCATCAACCCCACCAATTTCGGCGCTGACGCGGCGCACGGCGGCTTCCAAGCGATCGGGATTGAACGCGTCATCGATCTGAGCGAAACCCCGAACGTTGGCCCTGACGTCAGACGGCATCCGCTGGGCCAGCTCGCTGCCGGACTCATGGGAGATCAAACCGAGTCGGACCCCATCGAGCGTGGCCGCCGCCTCGATGAAGCGCATCGTGCTCACCAACCCGTAGGGGGTTACCAGAATAAGGCCGCTCATATCGACGATCCTAGTTTCTTGGGCGGACCTATCCCCAACAATGTCGGCTATAGCGAGGGACGTTTCGGCAACGCCGAAACTCCAGGCGAGCCGCTCCGTCGGCGAGCACCTAGAGCCTGGCGACCGGTCAGCTCCAACGTTGTGGCCGGGCGTTCCGTTTCCGGTGTCGTAGAGTGCTCGATGTCGATGCGTTCGTCTCGCCCCGGCAAGGCTGCGCCACTAGATTCAAAGGCACAGCAAACGTTCAACGGGAGGCGCTCCGTGCATGTGATCTTTGTGGAACCAGGTTTTCCCGATAACCAGCGGGAATTTGTGCGGGCCCTGGTGCAGGTTGGCGCGTCGGTCACCGGCATTGGCGAACGTGATGAACATCAGCTCGATCCCGACCTTCGCAGTTGGCTCAGCGGCTATTGGAAGATCGGGTCGGTGACCGACGAGGGAGGGCTCGATTGGGCCGTGCGCTCGATCCAGGAACAGGGCTGGGTCGACCGCCTCGAAGCCACGGTCGAGGCGCACATTCTGCCGACGGCTCACGTGAGAGAACGGTGCACGATCCCCGGCACCACCGCCCGCACCGCGTGGCTCTGTCGAGACAAACCGTCGATGAAAGAGGTTCTGGCCGAGGCCGGCGTTCCCACGGCCCAATCGCTCGGCTCCGGTTCGGTTGAAGAGATACAGGAGTTCGCCGCCAGGGTCGGGTATCCGCTGATCGTCAAACCCCGTGATGGGGCGGGTGCTGCCGGGACCTCACGGGTAGACGACGAAACGGAGCTGCTGGCAGCTCTCGCCGCATCCGGAGTGGGGGCCGACGGCCATCCAGGAGCCAGTGTGGCAATTGAAGAATTCATCGAAGGTCACGAGGGCTTCTGGGACACGCTCACGGTCAACGGTGAAGTGGTTCACGAGTTCATCTCCCACTACTACCCCGGCGTGTTGGAAGCGATGCGTAGCCGGTGGATCTCACCGCAGATTGTGGCCACCAACCAGGTCGACGACCCTCGCTACAACGAAGTGCGGGAGATGGGTCGGCGGGTGTTGGACGTGCTCGACATCGAAACCTCCGCCACCCACATGGAGTGGTTCTTCGGCCCGAAAGGGTTGAAGTTCTCCGAGATCGGTTGTCGACCACCGGGCGTGTCGATGTGGGACGTGTACGCCGCCGCCAACGATCTTGACCTCTATCGGGAGTGGGCTCAGTTGATCGCCCACGGCCATACCGATCGCCAGGCCTCGCGGCGATTCGCCGCCGGAATGATTGCTCTGCGGCCAAGTCAAGACGGCCACATTGCCGAGTACAGCGGTCTGGAGGGACTTCAGGCCGAGTTTGGCGACAACATATTCAGTTCCCACTTCCCGCCCATCGGGTCGCCCACCCAAGGGGTGGATGCCGGCTACAAGGCGAACGCCTGGGTCCGAGCCCGCCACGAAGACTACGACCACCTGCGTTTCATTCTCGACGAAGTCGGCCGGCGAGCAAAGGTGATCGCCCGCTGATCGCACCTCCCCGTGCACTCAAATCGACGGCGGACGGCTGGTGCAATATTCTTGTTGTAGCAAGTTCCGGGCGCGGACGGCCAAGACAACCTACGTCGAGCTAGCAGGTGAGTCGAGCCTCCATGATTGTCGAACATCTTTCAAACCACGCCGGGAAACTACTTGAGCATTCTCAGCAACAGCTGATACATCTGACCCGGGAAAGGGAGTACTGGGAGGAGCAGATGTGGATGGCCGACGATGATCGCGCCGTCGCCCACCAGGCACGGTCCCTCTTCCAGCGGCTTCTCGGGCACCCGTCGGACGCCGAGATTGAAGCCTACGAACGCTACGAGGATTCCCGACGCCGGCTCGATCAGGCCGACTACCGTCGCCGTGAACTCCAGATCACCGTTGAACACCAGACCAGTGGGGTCCGAGGCGAAGAACGCCTCGAAATCGCGCTGAAGTGGTTGACCAACGATTGGACGATGATCCGCGGCTACAAGAATCGCCGGGGGGAGGTCGACCATCTGCTCATCGGACCGGCGGGTATTTGGGCCGTAGAGGTAAAGGCCTCGAATATTCGGCTGCAGGTGGATAACGACGAATGGTGGCAGGAAAAAGTCGACCGGCGAGGCCGGGTGACGCAACGGCGAGAGGCGAGCGACAGCACTGGGCGGTCGTGGGGCCGTCAGGTGACCGAAGTGGCCGAGGAGCTCCAACGCCACCTCGAGCACCGGGGCCACGCCCTCACGGTCAGAACAGCCGTGTTGTTGATGCACGACCGGGCGTCGTTGGGGACGATCAAGAAGCCCGGAATGGACTTTGTGGGGAACGACCATCGAATTCTGATGTCCCGGGTGGCCGAGCAGGGTCCGGGCTTGGATGGGGACACGGTGGAAGCCCTGGTCCAGCTGATCAAGAAGGATCACCACCTTCATGAGCGAAACAACCAGCAGCGGGTTCGGCTTGGTCAGCAATCGAGCGTGACGTCCGCCGTCTCGTAGAGAACGCGTCAAGGACAAGACAGGCCGACGCGACCAAGCGGGCCAGGCACCAACGTTGCTGCCTGGCCCGCTTGTAGTTCGGGGGATTGATTGTGGATCGTGCCGATAGCCCGGCAGCGGTATTAGTGAGCGGTGATGGTAACCGTGCAGTGCTCGGGACGGGCGAAGTGTTCGCCGAAGCCAGAGCCGTGGCCCGACTTGTTGCTGCCGGCCTTGATCCACAGATCGTCGATCTCACCGGGCAGGGTCACGGAGTTCGTTCCGTCGGTGTACTCGATGCGATGCTCAACGCCGTCCATCGTGTAGACCACGTTGGAGATGTCCTTGGTCGAGGTGGCGACCACGACCGAGCAGGTGGGGTTCCAACGGGCGTCGGTGCGGCCGGTGGGAGTAGCCGACGTCGGCGAGATGAAGCCGAACGAGGTAACCGCTAGAGCGGCGACGCCTACTGTGGTTGCTGCGAGTTTCTTGGTGAGTTTCATGTTCCCGGAGTTCCTTTCTGGGAAAGGAAGCGCCGGTTTCGCCCTGACTCCCCTACCGACAAGGCGACCAATTATGCGCCGGTAGTTTCAACGTCTCGCTTCTATGTTGTTCGGTTAGTTACATAGAGGTGATCGAGCTCTCCCCGGAATTCTTGAGAGCGCCGGGAACCTCTACCCAGCGATTGGGCCGGGATGCCGACGTTTCGATTCGCGCCTTGGGTGACTGCAACCTATGGCGGTGCCAAAAGGCCTAGGTGGTGGCGTCGCTCAGCGGGGAAGAACCCCCATCGGCCGAAACGGCGAGTGCTTCGTCAACAGCCTTGAACAGCGGTTGCCCAAACGCCAGAAGCGACCCGACGACGGTTCCCGACATCACAAAGACCCACTGCGATCCCCACCGTTGAGCGATCATGCCACCGACCAGTGCACCCAGCGGTTGCATGCTCCAGGCGATGAACAGGTAGGCGGTCATCATCCGGCCAAAGACCTCGTCGGGCACCAGCCTTTGACGGATGGTGCCGGAAACCACGTTCCACGACGGGTCGGAGATGCCACCGAAGATCGAGCCGATGATGAGAGCGGGCACCCAGGCCGTCCAGCCGAGAAGATAGGCCGAAATCACGTACGTGATGATGCCAATTTTAAGGCTGAACGTGTGGCTGAAGCGGCGGACCACGCCGGCGACAAGAAACGACATACCAACCGAGGCCACACCGTCGACGGCCATGATCAGGCCGAAGCCGAAGTCGCTCAGTCCGAAGTGTTCGGTGACCACAAGAACATGTACGGCGTTGCCGGCGCTGCCGACAAAGGCGAAGGCAGCGACCGTCAGGGCCAACGGACGCAGCACCGGATGAGACCACACATAGCGCAGGCCGACCGTCATTTGCTTCTTCAAGCTCTCCCGCGGTGTGCCATCTTCGGCGGACGCCTTGAAACTGCCGGGAACCCGAATCAGCAATGCCACGGTGGCGAGGAAGGTGGCGGCCGTGGCGATCAGCGGGATTGAGCCGTCGATGGCGTACAGCAGCGCTCCTAGCGGTGGGCCGATGAACATGTTGGTCACGGTCTGGGTGGCCGACAGACGGGAGTTGGCCACTTCCAGCTGGTTTGTCTCAACCACGTCCCGAACCAGGGCTGGGAGTCCACCGTCGACCAACACCTCGCCCACTCCGACCGCAAACGCCGCGGCCATGGCAATGGTGATGGTGGCGAAGTCGAACGCCACGGCGGCGGCCAGGAAGCCCATTGCCGCTGCTCGACCGACTTGGGCGATCATGGCGAGAATGCGTCGGTCGAACCGATCGAGCATCACCCCGGCCGGCAGGCCGATCACCAGGAACGGCAGGAACCGGAACATCAGCACCATGGCGATCAAACGGGCATCGTCGGTGAGGTCGGTGGCCAGCAGCGGAAACGCCACCAGGCTGAGGCCGTCGCCCAGATTGCTGCTGGTGAACGCCCCCCAAAGAGCCCAGAACCGCGACCCGAGGGCGCTGGAAGGTTTGCTGTCCACCTCGGAATCCTAGGGTCTTGCATCAGGAGACGCCGTGAATTCCAAGACATCCAGTTCGATACATCAATGGACCGAGGCGTTAGTTGACAATCTTCGGTAGAACGTTTCGTGATACCGAGATATCGACCGCTTCGGCTTGACCATCGTCGCTATAGCCGTGCTCGGCCAGACTGCCGAGGTAGGCCTCAACCGCTGCGTCATCGGTGGTGGACAGAAAGCTGATGTAGTTGTTCTGATGATGGCCGGCGCCTTCCCATCCACCGGAGAATTCTCTTATCAGAATGTCGGGACGCGCTGGCGGCGACATTTCGGCGACGGAGCCGGCGTGGCCAAGCTCCTCGATGATCACGGGGATGTCTTTGTTGTTCTGTAGGACCAACACCCGGGTGCCTTCGGGAACATACGGCAACTGTGGTTCGGAGTGATAGGCGGCCGCGGTGACGTGGGTGACGTGGAAGTACCGCCCGTTGAAGTCGGGATCGGCGGCGAGATCGAGTGCCGTGTCGGCGCCGAAGCTGTGTCCGACGATGGCAATTGAGGCGCCGTGCGGAACGTTGGCCTGGACATAGTCGCGCACGGTGGCGGCGTAGAGGTTGTCGTCGATGGCGGCGCTCGCGGTGGATCGGGCGGCGGCATAGTCGGTGTCGCGAACACTTTGATGGTGCGGGTTCAACCCCGCGCCAGGATTGGACAGGTCTGTCACGCCGGCCAGCACCAACGTGTAGCGATCGTTGCCGTGATCGATGATCTCGAACTCGTCGGGCTGGATCCTTTCAGAATCCGCGGTGTCGGCCAAACCCTGCACCACCGCATTTCGCCCTCGTTCGACGGCGCCGCCTCCATAAACGATGAAGGGGCCGCGTTCCCGGGTGCTGAAGCGGCCCCCGGGGTCGCCGCCAACCTCGTCGTCGCGACCGAAGGGCTCCTCCAGCAGATCCATTATCTCGGTAACGATCATGGGTTTGATTCTGTGGTTCCATAGTCGCCGGCCAGTCGGGACCAGGGGCGCGACAGGCGACATCTCGGCGATGTATCCCAACCCAAGTCGAATCTCCCGGAGTCGTTCCATGATGAGGTAGATCGCAAGGTCGTCTCCTGCCGAGAGAGCGGCCATGGTGCCGTCAACCAAATCTTGGTAGACCTCGCCGGGCAGGTCCCACACGAAACCTGCGGCCCGTCTCAGGCGGTGCCGTCCCTCGTCATAGCGATCTTGAATCCATCCGAACGCCGAGTCGGCCGTTGATGGGATCTCTTCGACCGCCGATTCCCCGGCATCAAGAAGACGTTCCCACCAGTTAAGGTCAAGCACGAACGTATGGCGTCCGCCGAAGGCGATTGCAGTATCGACGAGTGAGGTGTCGGGTCGACAGACCCCAACGCCGGGGGCATCAGCGCGACGGGCGGCCGCCGACGTGGCGGCCACCAACTCGGCATCGGCGGTGTTGCGATCGGCTTCCGTTTGCAGGTGACGGCTGACGATGATCGTCATCATCGTTATCCGACTGGGAATGAGATTCGGGTCGGCCGGGTGAAGTCGGACCGTGTTGCGGGCCTGCTCAATGAGTCGACTACTGGCGTGGTATGCCTCCGTGGTCGACACCAGATCTGCCGCCAACCGTTCCATCTCCGACACTGGAAACTGCACTTTGCCCATGTGGTCTACCCCGCCATCCGTTGTCCTTCTGTGTGTTCGACAACGCCGCCGCCGGGTTGACCGTGACGAAACTTTCGGGCGGAGCCGGTGTCGGGTCTAGAGTCGGGTCCATGGCCAAGCCGACTGATCCGATTCCCGCCGATCTGGCCGCGGAGTTCGCAGCTCTGTCGGCACAATGTGCGTTTGCCGAGGCACTGCTGCCGTTTCTCCGCTCTCGACTGATCGGCTATTTCGGTGACGACCAGTTCGATGTATTCGCAGCCAAGGACGGACTCACAAGCCACTCGGCTGAAGAGGTGGCGAGGTCGCCCGCTGCTAGGTGCCATCGGTGAGAATACTTCGGCCGATGAGATCGGGGACCTCGATATCAGCAGGGTCGAGCCCGCGATCCGGTGCGATCTCATCGGTGATCGAAGCTGAGCCGATCCGGTCGAGTCGAAAAACCCTCGGAGCTTCACGCAACCGGCAATAGCCCCACAGATACCAGTTGGGCTTAACCCCGAGCACTGCGACTGGTTCGACAATGCGAGTGGTGGAGGCGCCGGTCTTGTCGGAATAGTCAATGGCGATCACTCGTCGTTCGATGATCGCCTGTTCAACCGCGGCCAGATGACTCTGCTCACCGTCACCTTCGTCAAACAGCCGAACTCGGGCTGCGAGCTCTCGGGCGCTGTCGGCGTCGACCTCACGCATTACGGCCAGGAGCTTCTGGAGTGCGGACCGACCGGCGTGGGTGAACGGAGTGGCGGTGCTCACGGCCAAGGCCGAGGCGACGGCGGCGACCTCGGCGGCCGTGAGGTTCAGTGGTGGGAGGGTGTGTCGCACATCGAGGGCGTACCCACCGGTACGCCCGGGAATCGCGTAGATCGGAACGCCGGCCTGCTGAAGTGCCGACAGGTCGCGCTCAATCGTTCGGCGGCTGACCTCAAACCGCTCGGCAAGCGACGTTGTGCTCCTATAGCGGGGCGCAGCGGCTCGCAACTCCTCAACGAGCGCATACAACCGGTCCGTGCGATTCACGCCTCCACAATCGCCACCGCAAGGAGAAATGGCAACCTGGCGATTCTGAATGGGCGGCGATGTGGGTCATCAGGCTGCGATAGGGGTGGGAGCAGGTGATGGCTTCGTATGCGATGACTTGGGCGATGTGAGCGTCGAGTTCGGCGATGAATTGAACGTAGGCACAGCAGCGAAGAGGCGCCGCCTGAGCGACCCGACGGCCGGTCGGCTTGCTCGTGCGACCTGTCGATGATGATCGGCGGCGGCGAGACGCTCAGCGTGGATTCCCTTGGCGATGTCGTAGAGCTGATTCATGACTGACTACTCCTTAGGTGAGTTGTTGATTCGTTGACTCTTGACACCAACCTTAAACTTTCAAGTAAACTTGAAGGCAAGGAGATGTGACCGATGACAACCTCAAGGTCAGGCAAGTCCCTCACCATCGGCGACGTGGCCAACCGCACCGGGTCCGCAACCTCAACCCTGCGGTTCTACGAAGATCGAGGGCTGATTCATAGTCGCCGCAATGAGGTTGGGTACCGCCACTACGAACCTGAGGTCATCCGTCGAGTCAGCTTCATCCGCACCGCGCAGCGGGTGGGCTTGTCACTCGACGAAATCGGCGAAGCACTCGGTTCGCTCCCCGACGAACGGACGCCCACGTCCAAGGACTGGGCTCGACTCGCTCAGTCGTGGCGGCCGTTGCTCGACGAGCGAATCGAAACGCTGACCCGTCTCCGTGAGCAACTCGATACCTGCATCGGGTGCGGCTGCCTCTCGTTGCGCTCGTGTGGAATCCTCAACCCCGAAGACGCTGCCGCCGAGCTTGGCGATGGGCCGCGCTACCTTCTGTCGGACGAGCGACCCATGTAGCTCTCCGGATCAGAGCAAGACGGTGGCCAGGGCGATGAGATTAAGCACAGCCAGAATGGTCTCGCTCATGGTTCCCTGAACCAGGTCTTTGTTCGGTTTGCCATCGAGCGACCAGCTGACCAGGCGCCCGAAGGCGAAGCCACCGTAGATAACGGCGGCAACAGCGAACGACGTGGTTCGGGCATCGGGCACGACGATGCCGAGCAGCGTGACGAGGCCGGCCACAAGCAGGGCGGCCCCGGCGCCCCGCATCTCGCTGGCCATGTCGGGATCGTCCTCCAGGCGATTCTCCGGCTTGGTTAGATAGGTCTGCAAGCAAAACGACCCTGCCGGCCTTACCAGGCGCATGCTCCCGGCGTAGCAAATCAGAAGGCCCGAAAGGGCTAGGACGACGATCCTGAATATTTCCATCTTCTCTCTCCTGTTGTAGGGCGCCCTCAGGCGCGCCGCTTATGCCCGAATCCTGCGCCCCCCTAACGACAGCCCTATGTCGGTGTTTAAAGAATTTTGGCGACGTGGGACGACTGCGGCCGGCGAAATGACCGTGGGATACTGGCACGGTGAAGTACGTGACCCGATTGGAGCGCTTTGAGGCTGGCGACTTTCCAATGGTGTGCGCACGATCGGGTAAGCCGGCCACGAAGATGGTTCCGGTGCAGGCCTATCGATCCGCGGTTTGGCCGTTTCTGTTCTTTCCCGGCTTCAGCTTTGTATTGGCGAAGATCATCGGCGACTCAAATCACCCGTGGGGCAAACTCCCGTTCGCGGAGGGCGAGGTCGATGGCATCACGGCGACATACGAGCGGTCGATCGGCGTGATTCTGAAGGGGGTTCACCCCGATTTCGTGGCTAGCGTCAAAGAGACCCAAGGCCGATCGGCGTCGGGTTGACACGAGCTCGATATCTAACAACGCCGCCGCCAAAGCCTTGACCGCGAATCAAGAGAGATGACAACTGAATGACGAGAAGCAATGATCCTGATCAGCGCTACTTCGCTTTCATTCGAGCCATCAACGTAGGCAGGAGGCGCCTGACCAACGAACAACTGATCGAGCCCTTCATCCAACTCGGGTTCGATGATGTTGCCGCCTACCAGACCGCCGGAAATATTACTTTCCGAACAGGTGATCCCTCCAGAGTCCGGCCAAACCAACTAAACATCGCACTCGCTGACGCCCTCGGACTGAGCACAGAGGTCTTCGTGCGCAGCATCGACGAGTTGCGTGCGATCGCCCAGCGGCGACCGTTCTCGGACGAGCAGATAGCTCCGACTGAGGGACGAGTGCAGGTATCGTTCCTCCACGATCCGCCGACAGATCGCACCGTTGAGGAGGTGCTTGCCTTGGCCATGCCGGACGATCGGATCGCCTTCTCCGGCCGCGAGTGGTTCTGGCTGCCGGCTCGGGACATCGCCGAGTCGCGGCTACCTGTCCCTGCTATCGAGGGCGTTCTTGGGTCGACCACGATGCGGACCCTCGGCACCGTAACCCGCATGTTGTCGAAGTTCGACAGGGGTTGACGTACCGCGGAACCCCAGCCCGGCATACCCACCGCGATTTCGTCAGCTGATGAGAACCCAAGGCTGTTGCCTTCCTGAAGGCGACTAGCAGCGACAGTCCCAGTGGACGAGATCGGACGGTCTGGGCGATGCGATTGATGGTTCGCCACTACAGCATCCGGGCGCAGTTACTCGAGACTTCGGTCGACTACGTCACAGCCCGGACCTGCACCATGTCACCGTCAACCCTCCGGCGTTCATGGTCATCTGCGGCCAGAACCTACCGAGCCATAGCGGATGCTTTGGCCGCAGTGCAGTCGGAGCGTGAACCCGAAGCCGTGCAGCTGGCGGCGCAGGATGCTGGTTCTTCCTGGTTTTCGAGGCCGATCGGCTGGCCAAGAGGACGAAATCCCGCTTGGCTAGTTGAGCCCGAAGCGAGAGTCGAACTCGCGACCTACGCATTACGAATGCGGCGCTCTACCAACTGAGCTATTCGGGCAGCGAGCCTATGTTAGCGGCATCCGGATGCGTCGGGGCACAGATATTCGGCCCATATGCCGGTTGCGTTCGGGAGACCGCTCAGCCTTCGGCGGGCGCCAGTTTGAGGAAGAGGTCTTGGAGGAGTAGCGCTTCGTTGGGGTTGCGCACAAGGTTCTCGGCTGCGGTTTGGATAGCGGCCAGGGCTTGATCGGCAGCAGGATCGTGAGCGGCCACCAGCCGATCTCTATACACCCTCGACATCACTGCCAGGCCGAACACGAGCTCATCAGTTCGTAGTCGCCGAACCTCGCGTTTCTGTCGGGCCACCAGGTCGGCTCGCCCTGAGCCGCGCTCCCCCAGCTGCTCCACTCGAGCCTCGAGTTCGGCGAGCTCCTGGGCATGCTTGACTTCGAGCGGACCCTGTGCGCCGTCCATGCCTTCGCGGACCTCGTCGACCAGCTGACACGCTCTCGATCCGGTGCCGTTCAGCTCGCTGGGGATCCGACGCCATAGGTCGGCCCGATCAGCCAGGGCATCGTCGGTGGCAAGCAAGCGGGCTCGATCGATATCTCCACCGGCGGCAACTGCCGCAACAGCCGCACGCTCGGCGGGTACGCCATCGTCGGCCAACGCCTGCTCCAGCTCAACAACCGACAGCGGACCGAACTCCACGGGCACACACCTACTGGCGATCGTGACGATCTCGGGTGGCACCTCGTCGGCCAGCAGCACGAACACCGTGGACGGCGGAGGCTCCTCCACGACCTTCAGCAGTTTGCCGATCGCCGCCTCCTCGATGGAGTCGACACCCGATGCCACAATCACCTTGCGGCTGCCTTCCACCGGCGTGCGCAAACCGGCCCGGATGATCTCCTCGGCCTCCGACACACGCAGCGCTGCACCCTGAGGTTCGAAGATCAACAGATCTGGGTGAGAACCTTCCGCCGCCAGTCGGACCGCACGTTCGCGGCCGGCGCCGTCGGACTCGTCGAGAGCGTTCGCCAGCACCAAACCGGCGAATCCGAGAGCGGCACGATAGGTGCCGGTACCCCGTCGACCAAGCAGCATGTAGGCGTGCACAGGGTTGACGGCAGCCTGCTCGAGCCGGGCCAACGCATCCTGTTGCCCAACCATCGCCGACCACGGGTCAACCAT
Organism: Acidimicrobiales bacterium; assembly: GCA_965216355.1. Lineage (GTDB taxonomy): Bacteria > Actinomycetota > Acidimicrobiia > Acidimicrobiales > SZUA-35 > JAHELU01. The sequence goes on along the minus strand of CBDCFR010000013.1, from coordinate 1,675,003 downwards.
CGATCCTTGCACCTGACCTCCGTCCAGCCACAACGGCCCTGGCTGGCCAGACTACCCATCTTGCCGCTCGACGCGGCTCTGTTACGCAGCTCCGAGCGCCGACGCCAGCTCGATCAGAGCCATACGCTCCTTTGGACTCATCGCGCCTTCGCCATCCGATGCCCGACGACGAGGACCAGCCTCAGCCATCTTCTGACCCACCCATAGAAGCCAGCCACGAAACTCGTTGGCGTCTCGTTCATCAACCTTGGACTGCAGGATCCGGTTGACGTCGGCCAACTTGGTTTTGGAGTGGGCCAGCCAGGCCTCACCGCCTCGTAGCTTGTGAGCCTTGCGATCGGCTGCCATAGCCTTGCGAGATCGACCAAGCATCCTGTGGAACTCTTTCTTGTTACCCACTGCACCGAACACCTGCTGAATAAGCTGATTCTCAGGGAACTGCTGGGCGACGGCAAGGAAGTAATCGAGCCATACCTGCGCTTCCTTCTGTGCTGTTCCGTAGCCCGTTTTGTCGGCCTTGGTTACGGCCATGTAGACCCAGTTGAGGGCATCGAATAGCGCCTCGAATTCGGCCTCGCTGAGATCGTAGGGCTTGACCGCCTGATCTGCGGTGATGAATGGATCGGCTGGCGGCTTCGACCTCGGTGGAACATCTGGACTGGTCATGTGGCTCCCTCCATGGATTGTCTCTCTATTCAATCGGCGGATTTGATGAACGCCCAAGCAATTCGAACATTTGTTTGCTTTTGTGGTTGGTGGTGCTAGGTTGGATTGTGCGGTGACCTCCACGGTTACTTCTTCCCCTTTCACCTTCGGGTGACAACCATGTTCATTTGATCGTTCGAGTTGAAAGGGGTGTTGTGTTGTGACTGCGGTTGCAGATGCGGTCGACGCGTTTCGTTCGCTCGACTCGGTAGTGGGCGGCGTAGATGTGTATTCGCTCGAGCCTGTCGGGTTGCAGACTCTTGCCGACGGGGTGCGAGAAGCTCAAGCCGTGTTAGATCGGCTGTTGATCCGCATCGGCGTTGCTGCTGACGATCACGATGCCGAAGGGCGAGGCCGTGGCGCCCAGGCCACCATGCTGGGAGACGGATCCCGGGTACGAGGCCGAACCGCTCGCCGAGACGTTGATCGGGCGAGAACCGCCGCTGCGATGCCTGGAGTCCGTGATGCGATCGATTGTGGCCGTATCGGCGCCGCTCAGGTCGACGCCATCACGCATGCCACCCGAGGTTTGACACCGGAACAGGTCGCGCAGCTCGATACGCCCTCGTTGATCGACGCCGCTGAGACGCTGCCAGCTGATTTGTTCGCTCGCCGGGTTCGAGACGAAGCCGAACACGTCAAAGGCGACCATGGACTTGCCGACACCACAGCCCGCCAAGCCCGCTCATCATGGAAACACTGGACCGACACCAAAACCGGTATGGGAAGAATCTCCGCCGAGTTCGACCCCGAACGCTACGAAGCAATCGTCAACGCAGTGGAAGCACAACTCGGTCGGCTCGCCAACCAAGGCGGCGTATCCAAAACCCAGAACCTGGCAGCCCAAGCAGCTTTCGAATTGCTGACAGGTAGGGTCGGCCGGTCCTCAGGTTTGCCGCTGATAACCGTCGTTGTCGACGAAGACACGCTCCGTAACGTACGGCACACCGGCTCGGTTCGCGAAACCGCAGCCGGCCATCCACTCCCGCCACAATCGGTGGCACGGCTCGCCTGCAACGCCGTCCTTCAACGAGTCACACTCGACCAACGAAGTGTTCCGATCAATGTCGGCCGCAAACACCGCACCGCCACCGACGCACAATGGGCGGCACTGCGGTCCCGCTACCGCACCTGCGCCTGGAAATCGTGTGATAGGCCACTGGCTTGGTGCCAGGCCCACCACATTCATGAATGGGAGCACCAAGGCCCGACGGATCTGTGCAACCTCGTTCCGCTCTGCAACCAGCATCATCACGCCGTGCACGAAGGCGGCTGGTCGGTGAAACTCTCCCCCACCCGGCGGCTCCACATCTATGACCCTGACAAGGTCCACTGGGGCACGGCCGAGCCCGACAGACCCGGGCCACGGGGGCCGTGACTATGGCGGTTGATTTATGTAAGGCGAGGCTCAATCGCGGCCCAGACGGCGGCCGCTACATCGTCGACCGATCCGTCGCCGTCGATCACGACCCAGCGCTCCGAGTCGGCCGCGGCCATTTCGTCGAACGCGAACGACACCCGCTTGTGGAAGTCGGCTCCCGCCTGCTCGATCCGATCGAGCGACCGATCGATGCGGTTCGCGGCTTCGGCGGCTTCCACCTTCAAGAGCACCACAACATCGGGCCACTGTTGATCGACGGCCCAATCGCTGAGTCGGCCGATGGCGTCAATACCCAGCTCTCGTCCACCGCCTTGATAGGCCATCGACGAAAAGGCCGTGCGATCCGACACAACATGTCGGTCGGCTTCGAGAGCGGGGCGGATCAGCTCATCGATGTGCTGGGCCCGGTCGGCAGCCATCATCAGCGCCTCGGCCCGGGCGCCGATGCCAATGTCTTCGGTGTTGAGCAGCAGCTCACGAAGTCGAGCGCCAAGTGGGGTGCCACCGGGCTCACGGGTGAGCAGAGCGTCGAGACGGTCGGCCAGGATTCGAGCCTGCGTGCTCTTTCCGGAACCCTCGCCCCCTTCGAATGCGATGTAGAGCGCCATAGCAGCCCGCTTCTAGGCCTCGGCAACCTTTTTGCCGACAGCCTTCTTCGTCGTCTTTTTGGCGGCCTTCTTCTTGGTCGCTTTCTTGGCGGCCTTCTTTTTGCTCGGGGCGCCACCGTCGAGTTCGATCTTGCGGCGTCGAATAGCCAGAAGCTCCGACGCCCGGGTGATGTCTATGCGGTCCACCGAGTCAGCGGTGGTAAGGGAGGCGTTGACCTCTCCGTCGGTCACGTACTCACCGAACCGGCCGGTCTTCACCACCACCGAGAGATCGGTGGTCGGATCCACGCCGAGTTCCTTGAGAGGGCCCTGAGCGGCAGCCTGTCCTCGACGTCGTTTCGGCTGAGCGAACATCTCGACCGCCTTGTCGAGATCAATCGTGAACAGCTGATACTCGTCGTCGAAGCTGCGGGTGTCGGCTCGCTTGCCTTCTTCCTCAGGTTCCTTGCGGATGTACGGCCCGTAGGGTCCGTTGTGCGCCACGATCTCGCGGCCGTCGGAGGGATCCACCCCGAGCACCCGGGGAATCGTGAGCAGTTGCACGGCCTGATCGAGTGTGAGTTCTTCCATCGACATGTCGTCGAACAACGAAGCGGTCCTCGGTTTGTTCTCGGGCGTGACCTTCTCCGGCATGTCGCCGAGCTGCACGTAGGGCCCAAACTTGCCGTCTCGCACGTACACCGGGAGACCGGTGTCGGGATGCTCCCCGAGCTCGATCACATCGGGAACGGCCATGATCTCAACGGCACGCTCGGGAGTGAGTTCGTCGGGAGCTATGTCGTCGGGGATCGATTTGGTGTCTTCGCCCCGCTCGAGATACGGGCCGTATTGGCCCACTCGGGCGACGATGGGTACGCCATCGTCATCGCCACCGATCAGGATCGAATTGATGGCTCGGGCATCGATGTCGCCCAGTCGTTCCTGCACCTTCTCTTTCAACCCTGGAGCCTCGTCGGCGCCAAAGTAGAACTGGGTCAGCCAGGGCACCATCTCTTCATCGCCTACTGCGATGTTGTCGAGGTCGTCTTCCATGCGAGCGGTGAAGGCATAGTCCACCAGATCGGGGAAGTGCTGCTCCAGCAACGTGACCACGGCGAAAGCCAGGAAGCTCGGCACAAGCGCCGATCCCTTCTTCCACACGTAACCACGGGCCTGGATCGTGCCCATGATCGACGCATAGGTCGAGGGCCGACCAACCTTGAGTTCCTCCAGCTTCTTCACCAGGGAGGCTTCGGTGAATCGGGCCGGAGGCTGGGTGTCGTGACCGTCAGCCGAGATATCGGTGATGTCAGCCCGGTCGCCTTCTTCGAGGGCCGGCAGTCGCCGCTCCTTGGCGTCTTTCTTCGTGTCGTTCGAGTCCTCGTCCTCGGCCTCGACGTAGGCCTTCAAGAACCCCTGGTGTTTGATGACCGTGCCCGATGTGGAGAACAGCGCTTGCTGCGTGCCGCCATCGGCCAGCGGCTTCGACGTGGCCAACAGTTTCAGCGTGACCGTCTCGCCGGTGGCGTCGGTCATCTGCGAGGCCACGGTGCGCTTCCAAATGAGTTCGTAGACACGAAGCTCGGGAGCTGTCAGCTCACCCGAAACCTGAGCGGGAGTACGGAACTGGTCCCCGGCAGGACGGATGGCCTCGTGAGCCTCCTGAGCGGCGGCGTCCGACGTGCGATAGCTGCGAGCCTGCGGCGGCACGTATTCAGCGCCGAACTCCTCTGCGATCTGCGCCCGGGCCGCGCTGACTGCCGTCTCCGACAGCGTGGTGGAGTCGGTTCGCATGTAGGTGATGTAGCCCCGCTCGTACAAACCCTGGGCCAACCTCATGGCCTGGGCCGACGACAAACGCAACTTGCGGCCGGCCTCCTGCTGATAGGTGGAGGTGATGAACGGCGGGGCCGGGGTGCGACGGTAGGGCTTGGCTTCTCGGCTTTGCACTGTGGAGGGCTGGCCCTCAAGTGCAGTGGCAAGTGCCGAAGCCTTGGCTTCGTCGAGATGGAGCACGTCGTCGCGCTTCAGCGTGCCGTCCTGATTGAATTCTCGACCGGTGGCAATTCGGGCGCCATCGATCTCGAGCAGCGTGGCGTCGAAGGGTTTCTCCGACGCATGTTTTGCGTCGGCCGCAGTGAATGTAGCGGTGAGATCCCAGTAGTTGGCCGACTTGAACGCCATGCGCTCACGCTCACGCTCAACCACAACTCTGGTGGCCACAGACTGCACGCGGCCGGCCGAGAGCCGTGGCCGCACCTTCTTCCACAAGACCGGCGATACTTCATAACCAAACAGCCGATCGAGCAAGCGGCGGGCCTCCTGGGCCTCCACTTTCTTGTAGTCGATATCGGAAGGATTATCGATCGCCCGCTGGATGGCCTCCTTGGTCACCTCGGTGAACACAATACGCTTCACCGGCACCTTGGGGTTGAGCACCTCCTGAAGATGCCAGGCAATGGCCTCACCCTCGCGATCCTTATCAGTGGCCAGCACGAGCTCCGAAGCGTCCTTCAGCAACGCCTTGAGCTTCTTGACGTGATCCTTCTTCTGGTCCGACACCACATACAGCGGCTTGAAGCCGTTGTCGGTGTCGATTCCGAGGGACGCCCACTTCTCCTTCTTATATGCAGCCGGCACTTCCTTGGCCCGCGCCGGGAGATCGCGAATGTGCCCGATCGACGATTCAACGGCGTAATCGGTCCCGAGATACTCGGCGATCTTCTTCGCTTTGGCTGGAGATTCGACTATTACGAGGGGCTGAGGCACGTTCGGCAGACTAGGAAGGGTTTTGGTGGTTTCACCATCACATCGGCAAAAAATTTCGGATTAGAGGAATTCGACTCCCCAACTTCCGATGGCTTTCAATGTAAGGCGACGTACGGATCGCCACTACCAAACAGGCGCTTGAGACCCGGTCAGTGCGTCTGCTGCATGGGCAGCTCAGCACCCTCGCTTGAGTCGAACGACGAGCTGTTGGCTCCCCGCAGGATCAGCCAACCAAGCACGGTGGCGAGCAGCGAAGCAACAAGGATACCGATGATCGCTTCGTCCAAAAGTGCGGCGCTCTCTTCGACAAAAGCCAGGCGAGCGATGAACAAGGCCACGGTGAACCCGATGCCGGCCACCGCTCCACCGCCGACAACATGGCGCATTGTTAGACCGGCCGGCAGGTCAGCCAACTTGAATCTCACAGCCAGCCAGGTTGCGACGGCGACACCAAGGGGCTTGCCGATGACCAAACCAGCGATCACGCCGATGCTTACGCGCGAGGTCGTCAGCGCTGAGAACAGCTCGCCGCTTAGTGGGATGCCGGCGTTGGCCAAGGCAAAGATCGGGATGATGATGAAGCTGGTCCACGGGCTGACCATTTGGGTCAACCGAGTGGTAATCGACACCGACTCTCGAAGCCTCCAATTCGCATTTCGGAGAGCCTCAGGGTCGGCCGTGTCACCCGAGAGCACATCCTCGACCGCTTCAAAGGCACGGTCACCGAGCAGAGGCGTGGCCGGGGCCAGCAGCCCGAGGGCAACACCGGCAATGGTTGCGTGTACGCCTGATTTAAAGGTGGCGTACCAGATCACGATGCCGATCACGACGTACACGGGGGTGAACCACACCCGAAACCGCTTCAGCACCACGATCAACAGGAGGAGACCAAGGGCCAACGCCAGCCAGTCGAATCGGAGGCCGCGTGTGTAGAAGGCGGCAATCACGAGGATGGCGCCGATGTCGTCCACGATGGCCAGGGTCAACAAAAAGAGCTTCAAGCGTTGCGGGATCGATGGGCCGAGCAAGGCCAGCACGCCGACGGCAAAAGCGATGTCGGTCGCCATCGGAATACCCCAGCCCTCGCTGCCTTCGCCGGTCCCGGTTATGGCCAGATAGATGGCGGCTGGGACCACCATGCCGCCCAGAGCAGCGATTGCCGGAAGTGCCGCGGCTCGAGCATCGGATAGATCGCCCACCACGAGCTCCGACTTGATCTCCATCCCGACAACGAAGAAGAACAGTGCCATCAGGGCGTCGTTGACCACTGCCTCCAGCGGTTTGTCAAGAATGACCCAGTCGCCGATTTGTAGAGCGAAGTGGGTCTCCCAGAAATGGTGATAAGTCTCGCCCGCCTCACCAGGCAAGTTGGCCCAGATCAAGGCTGCGGCAGTGGCAACCAAGAGCAGAATGCCCGAGGCCGTCTCCTGCGCCAAGAAACGCACCATAGGTCGAGCAAGATTTCGAGCCACGGGCGTGTCGCCACCGCTCCATGTTTCCGGCCGAACCTTTAATGCACCTTGGGACACGTCGCACCACGCTTATTGCGCCGTCATAGCGACGCCAGAGGAGGGAGGATTCGCGCGGAAATAATGGTCCCGCGGCACTGGTGAAGGATACGCCTTCGAAGAGCTACTGCAACAGCTCCATCCGAACGGTGGTGCCGCTGGCCGCCGATTCGAAGCGCACGTCAGAGCTGAGCCGCTGCATAAGTGGCACTCCAAACGCACCTTCGATCAGCAACCGGTCGGGGTGAGTGATATCGGGCACGTCATCCGGTTCGGGCATCCCGGGACCCTGATCCTTCACCGCCAACTTCACCAAACCTTGATCGACGAAGCAACTCACGGCCACCCGGCCGCCCTCCTGTTTCGTGAGGTTCGCTTCAATGGCATTGGTGGTTGCCTCGGAGGTTACCCAGCGCAGGTCATCGAGCCGGTCGCCGTGCAACGCCTCCACGGCGTTGGTGGCAGCGGCCACGATCATCCGAACGACGGCGACCAAATCGACGCGCGAAGGAATGTCAATCTCAACTAATCCGCCGTTTTGGACCGAGGGTATTGGTTCCACTTACCCCAAAGACTACATCAAGTTGGCCGTCACCGGAATTGCGTCAGCCTTGGAATTGGCCCGAGCCGCCCCGCAGTCCACCTCTCGCACCTGTTCGTGCCACTCGCCGAACGTCGACAGGTTGCCCTCACCCGGGTACCGAAGCCAACGCCAAGGGTGTACAGCCACGGGATCCACCTCAGCAGCATGCCTTTTCCACCCGGGAACCGGCGCAAAGGTGGTTGCCACCCGACGGCCTTCAAGGGCTTCCGCCGGGGAGCCGAGATGCACTTCGACCTGCCGACGGGTAGCCAGCTCGGCCAAGGTCTCGACCATGAATACCAACCGTTTCGACGAAAGCTGAAGTTTGGACAGCAGCGGTCGGTCGAACACAAACACCACCGGGGCATCGGGGTGGGCCGCGGCCGCAGGGTCGGCGTCCCCCATCGACTCGGCCGTCATCCAAACCACATCAGCGTCCTCAACCGGGGTCGAGGTCGGGCCGGTGGTTCCGGCGAGATCGTTGTCGCGTCGTAGCAGCGGGTTGGGCACGGCGGCCGAACGGATTCGCCTATCGGGCCAGCGATCAATCGGGCAGTCGGTGTTTCGTTCACAACTGGCGCATAAACCAGGGGCGCGAGACTCCACCTGCCATCGCGTGAAGTTGTAGGCCTTGCCGTTCATCGAGCCGATCGCCGTTTGCCACCCCAACAGGTTCGCCGCTCGTGATCCGTCGAGAAGGTGGCGGAAAAAGTAATCCTCGCCGGCCCGCCAGTCACCACCTTGTCGAACCGCCCATTGGCTGGCCAACCAGAGCCGGGATTGCCCAACCAGCCAGCCATCGTCTTCGAGCTCACCGGTGGTGATCTCGACACAGCCCATCGAATCGTCCCACGAGTGCGGGGATGAACCCGACGTCGGTTGAAACCGCAGGGGTTGTTTCATCTTGGACCCGAGGCGGGCGTAGAGGTGACGGGCGTACTCCTGCCACAGCAGCTCAAGTCGGAAACGCTCCACCTCGGCTTCGGGCCCTTCGACCTGATCCCACAGGGTCGGCAGGTCTATCAAGCCATGGCGTATATAAGGCGAAAGTCGTGATGCTCCTCGCCGAGGCTCAGGGTAGGCCTGGGTGCGGTTGCGGGTGTAGGAAGTCAAGTCGAGCGATGCCGCGGACTTGTCAGCCCACGACTGTCCGCCGCGGAAGGTCTCGGACTTACCCGAGTCGGAAGTCAGCTTTGAGAAATGTTTCCTGACAAAGGCTTCCGCCTGATCAGGTTCACATATCGAAAGCTCATCGGTCGCCATGTGGTTTGCATCGACAGCCACACAGCTTCTCTCAAATCAGTCGGGCAAGATCACCCAGCACTCAGAGGTCGTCAAACAGGGTGGGCGGAACGACCGGGCAACCCTCAACCAGAAGCATGCGTCGCTTGGTTTCGACGCCTCCGTTGGCCGAGAAGCCGATCATCTCTCGATTCGCCCCCACAACCCGATGGCACGGGATGATGATGGGAATTGGATTGGCGCCCATCGCTCGGCCGACTGCCTGGGCACCACCGGGTTCACCAACCCGGCGGGCCACCTCGCCGTAAGTCAACGCCTCACCGGGGGGAATTCGCCGAACCACCTCGTAAACGGACTGGTTGAACGTCGATGCCTCGGAAACATCGACGGGGATGGGATCAAGATCTGCCGGCTCGCCGGCCAGAAGAGCTTGAATTCGCTCGACGGCATCGGCGGCCACCGAACCTTCGGTGATTTGATCGGCAAGTTGAGAGCCGGGGAGGCGTCGTTCGAGACGACGGCGGGTGGCGGCCGGGGTGTCCTCGGGAAGCTGAACGGCAACGATCAGCCGCTCGGTGTACCCCAGACCGCACTGGCCAAAGGCGGTGTCGAACAGCGAGATGAACACCGGGTCTGGGGTTCGCTCGCGCCGACGTTTGCTCATGAATTCAGGGTAACGATTCAGAGAAACAATCGGGAGGGTCACGGCAGCGGCTGTTGTGTCTTGATCGGCCACTGTCGGAGTTGTCCACTACCCTGGATATCTGTGGAGACGGCCCTCACCGACCACGCAGATGCCAGCGAGATAGGCGACGTGTCGATCATCGACGACGTGCCAACTCTCGACGCCATCGAGACAGTCGAGCTGGTAGACGTCGAAACGGAAGACAGCGGTTACGGTCCGATTGTCGAGAAGCTGATCAGTGATCGTCGGCTCGTGCATCTTGAGACGTTGCCGCCGCGGGGAATCGCCGGAGGCGAACTGGAACGACCGTTGCCTTCGGCCGTTGCTCACTGCCTCCCAGAACGTGGCCTCTATTCCCATCAAGCGGATGCCATCAATCGCTTGCGAAACGGCGAGTCAGTGGTTGTCGCTACGGGCACGGCGTCGGGCAAATCACTGTGTTTTCAGATCCCGATCGCGGAGTCGGTGGCCACTGGGCTGCGAAGCGGCACGTCGCTCCTGCTCTACCCCACCAAAGCACTGGCCCAGGATCAGCTGCGAGCCTTCGAACAGCTTGAGATCAAAGATTTAAAGGCCGCCACCTACGACGGCGACGCCTCCCGGGAGCAACGCACTTGGGCCCGCAACAACGCCAATGTGCTCCTTACCAACCCGGAAATGCTTCATCACGGCCTTCTACCCCACCACGGAAAGTGGGCCACGTTCCTGAAACGCCTCGACTACATCGTCATCGATGAGCTGCACGTGTTCCGGGGGATCTTCGGCACCCACTTGGCCCACGTTCTTCGGCGGCTTCGACGTCTGTGCCAGCGTTACGGAAGTGACCCCCAGTTCGTTTTCTGCTCAGCGACCATCGGACAACCGGATGCGCTGGCCGCCGAGCTGTGTGGCAAACCGGTCAGCGCCGTCACCGATGACGGTTCACCCTACGGCCGGCGCCACATCGCCCTGGTCCAACCGGCCTGGATCGACGAGGAACGGGGGATACGCCAGTCTCCGGCCACCGAAACCATCAAGGTGATCACCGACCTGGTGTTGGCCAACCGTCGGGTCATCGCGTTCTGCGGCAGCCGAGCCCTGACCGAACGGGTGGCGGCCGGCGTGACCCGTAACCTCCCACCGGAGTTCCGAGACACCGTGCGCCCGTATCGCAGCGGCTACCTGGCCGCGGAGCGTCGTGAGATCGAGGCCGAGCTGGTGGCCGGGTCGCTTAGGGCGGTGGTAACCACGTCGGCGCTGGAGTTGGGCGTCGACATAAGCGGCCTTGACGCCACAGTGTTGTGCGGGTTCCCGGGAACCGTGGCCTCGATGTGGCAGCAGATAGGGCGAGCCGGGCGCACCGGTCATCACGGCCAAAACGACTCGATGGCCGTGCTGGTGGCCGGCGACGACCAGCTTGACCAATGGTTTATGGCCCACCCCAAGGAACTCTTCGAACGTCCGCCCGAGCCGGCCGTCATCAACATCACCAACCCCAACATTCTCGACCCTCACCTCGGCTGCGCCGCCTTCGAATGGCCGCTTAAACACAACGACGATCAATGGTGGCCGGGCATCGACGAAGCCGTGCGCCGGAACGTCGTTGCCGACGAAATGCGAATCCGGCCCGATCGCCATCGAATGCCTAGGGCGGTGTGGGACGGGCACGGCATGCCGTTCCACCGCATCGGGCTCCGGTCGGCATCCGGCGGGGAGCTTCGAATCATCGAAGATGGTGACGACCGTTTGGTCGGCACCGTGGAAACGAGCCGAGCATGCCACCTGGTGCACCCCGGCGCGGTATACCTGCACCGAGGGCAATCGTTTAAAGTGCTCGACCTCGACCTTGCGGCACGAACCGCCCTCGTCGAACCCGACGACGGTTCCACCTGGACCCAGGCCAAATCACGAATCGACATTGAGGTACTCGGAAGCAACGCCTCAAAGACCGTCGGTCAAGCCAAACTGCATCTGGGCCGGGTGCGGGTGACCACCCAGGTGACTGGCTACCAGGTCAAGGAATCAGGCAGCCGCGAAGTTCTCGCCACCGAAGATCTTGACCTTCCCCCGGAAGAACTGGTGACCACCGCAATCTGGTATGAGTGGCAGCCCGATCTGATTGCGAAGGCGGGTATACGCGACTTCGTCCTCCCCGGTGCCCTGCACGCGGCCGAACACACCGCCATCGGCATCCTTCCGTTGTTCACCATCTGTGACCGGTGGGACGTCGGCGGTGTGTCGATAGCCGAGGCACCACAAAGCGGACTACCCAGTATCTTCATCTACGACGGCTATCCCGGGGGCGCTGGAATCGCCGACCTGGCCTATTCGGCCGCCGACCGACACCTAGCCGCCACCGCCGACATTCTCGACAACTGTCCGTGTGTCACCGGTTGTCCGTCGTGTGTGCAGTCGCCGAAATGTGGCAACGGGAACGAGCCACTCGACAAAATGGCGGCGCTGGCCCTCCTGGTCAACACCCTGGGTATGGCCGAGCCCTTCTAACCAGCTACTCAACTCGCATGGTCACCTCCGCGCCGAGATCGACGTCTCCGATCAGCCGGCCAACGATCGGCACCTCTGTCGGCGACCGGTACCGCACCGTTGCGGTCGCCATATCTCCACTGCTCAATCCGCCGCCCAACGACACCGTCAGTCGCCCCCGATCGAGAACGGGTGACGCTTCGACGGCTGCCGTCCGGACCGAACCGATGTTGGGTGACACCGCGGCCGCTCGGGCCGCCTCGCGGGCCACATGCCAGACCGCAACTTGATCCCGACCAATCAAGCCAACCTGAACGATGGCCAGCATCGAGACAACAACGACCGGCAGCACGAGGGCCAACTCCACCGTGCCTTGACCGCTGTCGCCTTGACCTCTGTCGTCGTGTTCGCGGGCCATCAGCCGATGTCGCCGATGATCGAGGCGACCACGGCGTCCATGATTCGGCCAACGGCGTCGGTGCTGGTGGCCCAAGCCAATAGCAAGCCGGCGATGGCTGCGGCGGCCAACATCACCAGGCCGTACTCGGCTGTGGCCTGACCTCGGTCGTCCTGGACAGTCGGCCGAACAACTGACGGTGAATCTTTGTGTGACATGAAATCGTTCTTCCTAGTGAGATAGATGGGAGGGACGCCTTAACCGAGATGGCGAACGGCGACGATGGCAAGTGGGATCACAGATCCGAGAATCAGAGCAGGCAGCTGACAGACGACCAGCGGCACCAGCAGTGCCACCGGCAGCCGACCCAGTGCCTCGGTGGTGGCGCGATTGCGAGCGAGCTGGGCTTCATCGGCCAACCTCTGCAGCAGCAGCCCAACGGGAGTGCCGCTTTGTTCCGCCACGATCAAGCTCGACGTCAGCGGGTGAAAGGCGGCCCCAAGGGCCGTGGAGAGTGTGGCGAGTGCCTCCGACAACAACCGGCCACGCCGCTGCAGGCCAACAACCTCGCCGAAAGCGTGGCGGCTGGGTTCAGGCCCGTGGTCGGCAACCACACGAACCGCCTCAGCCAACGAACCGCCCGAGCCGATGACGACGGCCATCAGATCCACCACAGCGGCCAACGAAGAATCGATGGCGACCTGTTTGCGTTCGCGCAGGCGCCGCCTTGCGTGCCGCCTGACGGCAACCCCCGCCATCAGAACAACAGGCAACACAACCAACATCAGCATCAGGCCGTCTCCAACAACAGGCGACGCACGAGAGACTGCATCCACCACCAGCTGAGATAGCTCAACACAATGCATCCGACCACGCAGACGGCTCCGATCGGCTCATCGAGATAGAGATCGGCCAGACGCTGGTCGAAACTCGCCAGCAGCACCGCGAACAAGGCAGGGGCCGAGATCAGAATTCGAGCCGACGCCAAGGCCTGGCTCGACCGGGCCCGAGCCTCCGCCCTGGCCTGAGCTCGGCTGGTCAACGTGAGATGCAAGCGCTGAAGGGCCGGTGCCACCGGTCCGCCATGGGTGGCCACGACGGTCAGCGCTGTAGCCACCAACCGGGTGCTCTCGGTTGCTCGTCCACCAAATCGACCAACGGCGTCCTTCAACGGAGCTCCCGCTCCCAGCGATTCAGTGATTGACGACAACATCTGATCAACGTGATCACCCACTGACGGCGGATGGAGGAACAAGCCGTGAAGGCCGTGACCGGCCCGCAGGTGCTGGATCATTACGTCGATGAGCAGCGGCAGCTGTTGGTCAACCTCCGATTGCCGTCGGGCAATGAATCTACGTCGACGTTCGGTGTAGGCGACTCCTACCAGCACCGGCCCGGCCAACGCCACCGTCGGGCTGCCCATATACCAACCGATGGCGATGGCAACGACAGCACCGAACAACCACAGGAACGCACTCATGACTCCGCCTCACTCCAGAGCTTGCGTAGCTCGAATGTGTGGTCGCCACCGACCACCTCGTCTACGGAGACAACCTGCCTCCGGCCACCAACTCGACTAACCGTGATCACAACGTCGATTGCGGCACCGACGTAGCCGCGCACCAACTCAGGGTTGAGGTCGGCATCGGCCAACGACGACAACATCTCCAGTCGCCGCAGCGCCGATAGCGCATCGGCGGCATGGCACGTGCAGAACGAGCCGGCGTGACCGGACGTGAGCGCCAATAGGAGGTCAAAGGCTTCGGAGCCTCTGACCTCGCCGACCACGATTCGGTCGGGGCGGAGCCGCAGCGCCGTCTTCACCAGCTGTCGCAACGACACCTCACCCACGCCTTCGCTGTTGGCCGATCGGGCTTCGAGTCTCACAACATGGGAGCCGGCGAGCCGCAGCTCCGCCGTGTCTTCAATGGTCACCACCCGCTCATCGCTGCCGATGAACTGGCTCAACGAGTTGACCAGGGTTGTCTTGCCCGAGCTGGTCGGCCCAACAATCAGCATCGACCGGCGTTCGCCGACCAGCCGGCTCATCAGGTTGGCCACATCGGGCGGGCCGAACGCCTCAAGCGGCAGGATGTTGGGGGCGAAACGCCGGATCGACACGAGTGGACCGTCGATGGCGAGCTCGGGCCCCACGACGTTGACTCTCGAACCGTCGGGTAGTCGAGCGTCAACAATCGGATTGAGCCGATCAAGTCGCAGGCCTAGCGGACCGAGCATGCGCTCGATGATGAGGTTGAGGCCGTTGATCGACAGCTCATGATCAAACGATGAGATGACTCCGTTTCGTTCAATCCGAATGTCAGTGCCGTTGATCATGATTTCAGTGATGCCGGGCGTGGCCAGCAGTCGCTCCACAATCCCGAGGCCGGTTGCGGTCGCCCGCAGGTGCGCGGCCTGACGCACGGCCTCCGATTGGTGCAACAGAGGTCGTTCGCTACTAACGAGCTGGGATAGAACCGGAACCGATACCGACGTATCCCGGGCCCCGGTCTCACTGTCTAACGCCGTTCGATGCCGATTCCGTCGCCCGACAACGCCTAACCGGCCCAATCCCGCCAAGGTCTTGCCCGTCATGAAAACGAACCTTCCGCAACAACATCGATCGGCAGCCGAAGGAGCGGGCGGGGCAGCCGGCGACCCAACAAGCCGGAGTCGGCAGCCCGGGCGATCGCCGGGTCCCACCGGATGGTGGCGAACTGTTCAACGCCGAGGGCACTTCGTAGGTCGGCGACACGCAGCGCTCGACCCGGTTCGGCCACGACCACAACATCGTCGGGCTTGGGATGCAGCGTGGCGGCGACAACGGCTTGATAACACAATCGGGTGACCAGGGTGACCCGGCGGGCTGACTCCCGAACCACACCACGTCGACTCAGCCGATCGAAGGCATCAAGCCGGCCTAGATCGCCAAGGTCGACGATCACCGACCGGTGATCGGCATTCAACATCAGACCTAGTTGCCTGAACCGGACCAACATCTCATCACCGGACGGAACAGTGGACGGCTCGGCTTCTCTGCCCGCCCAGCCGAGCAACCTCAGGTTCGCTCCAGCGTCGATCTCCATACGAGCCAACGCATCAATCGGCGCATCTGCCCTCGCAAGCCAATGTTGCAATCCGACCGGGCCCGGCTCCAAGCCGAGGACCGACGCCAGCCCTCCACCACCCAAGTCGACCAACAGCACCTGATGACGACGGCTCATCATCACCGCCGCCGCAGCGGACATCACCGAACACCCGGAGCCACCTTTGGCACTCCACAAACACCACATCGAAACTCAACCGCCTTGGCCAGGGCACAGCCCTTCGATTGCCGGCGGATGATCCGCAAGTGCTCTCCGAAACGACTAGGCGTAAACCATCAGGTGACAATCATGGCGAATCGCCGGTGAGCTGATTCGACAGTACCGCTCCGTAGATCAGGAGACAACGTGCTATCGCTCAACCCGAAGGATTGGGCCGGGCCCGAAGTTCGGCGTTGGGCCGTAGGCGGCCGTTATCGATTGCGGCACGGAAATATCGGCCAGAAACAGCTCGCCAACTTCGCCTGCCGACCGGAGCCCGGCCTTGGGTAGACAGAGCGTCATGGTGGCGTCGGCGTCAACCACAATGCCGGGCCGCTCCCCGGTGGTTACGTTGAGTCCACTCGGATTGTCGAGCGACACCACGGCCAAGCCAAGACCATCGGCAGCCGATCGAGCGGCCATGATCTGGGCAATGAACTCGGCGCTACGTCCCTTGGGCGCTCCCCGTAGTGAGTACCCAATCACTGCGTCGATGACGACATCGACAGCTTCGGCAACAGCTCCACAATCAGCCACCGCCTCGACTCCCATCCGAGACAGAATGTCGAACTGGTGGGCCGGGACCGGATCGAGCTGATCACCGTCACGAGTGGTCGTCACCACAACCTCGACCCCCGCATTGGCCAGATGGCGGGCCGCCACCAACCCTCCTCCCCCATTGCCTCCGCTGCCGGCGGCCACCAACACCCGACGAGGAGAGGCATGGTCGAGCACCACCTGAGCCAGGTTTCGACCGGCGTTCTCCATCATCTGAATCAGCTCGATGTGCAGGTTGTTGATCATCGCCAAGTCGACCTTGACCATGTCTTGTTCGGAGATCCAGGCCACGTCGTCGGCGGCGATTGTCGGATAGCTCGATGGGTGTTGCCAGACCATGAAACCCGACACTAGAACACTGGACCTCCGGCCGACCAACCTCTTACACTGCTCGGCCATGAAGAACTCAGCTCAGGTAGTGGTGATTGGCGGCGGCGTGGTCGGGGCGTCGGTTCTCTACCATCTCACCAAGGCCAGTTGGACCGACGTGATGCTCCTTGAACGTAAGGAGCTCACCGCCGGAAGCACGTGGCACGCCGCCGGGGGAATGCACACGCTGAACGGCGACCCCAACGTGGCCGCGCTGCAGCAATACACGGTCGAGCTGTATGAGAAGATCGAGCGGGAGAGCGGTGTCGACTGTTCGATCCATATGACCGGCGGTATCACTTTGGCGTCGGATAACGACCGCATCGACTGGCTCAAAATGGCCGTGGCCCGAGGTCGGTATCTGGGCATGGACATGGAGATGATCTCCCCTGCTGAGGCTCATGAGCGGTTCCCGTTGCTCGACCCGCAGTACTTCACCGGGGCCATGTGGGATCCCATTGAGGGCAACGTCGACCCCACCGGAATCACCAACGCCTACGCCACCTGCGCCCGCAATTTGGGGGCAGAGGTGTACCGCCATTCGATGGTCACCGATCTGACCGCACGGCCCGATGGAACCTGGACCGTGCACGTCGACTCCAAGGCCCACGGCCACGTCGAGATCCACGCCGAACACGTGGTCAACGCCGGCGGCCTGTGGGCTCGCGAAGTTGGGCGCATGGCCGGGATCGAACTCCCTGTTCTGGCTATGGCTCACCATTACCTGGTGACCGAACCGATGCAGGAGGTGATCGACCTCGAAGCCGAACGGGGCTACGAGCTTCCCGTGTGTATGGACTTCAAAGGCGAGATCTACATCCGCCAAGAGGGCGACGGCATGTTGCTCGGCACCTACGAGCAGAACTCCCGGCATTGGTCCCCCCACCACACCCCATGGGACTTCGAGATGCAGTTGCTGCCGCCCGACTTGGAGCGGATCTCACCGGAGTTGTCGGTGGCGTTCCAGCATTACCCGTCGATGGCCGACGCCGGGATCATGCGGACCATCAACGGTCCGTTCACGTTCTCCCCCGACGGCAATCCGCTGGTCGGACCGGTGCCCGGGCTGCGCAACTACTGGTCGGCCTGCGCGGTGATGGCCGGGCTTTCTCAGGGAGGCGGTGTCGGCCTTGCGTTGGCCAACTGGATGACCGAAGGCGACCCCGGCTTCGACATTTGGGGCATGGATGTGGCCCGCTACGGGGACTACGCCACGCTCCCCTACACCAACGCCAAAGTTCACGAGAACTATCGGCGCCGGTTCCGTATCACCTTCCCCAACGAGGAGCTGCCGGCGGCTCGCCCTCTCCTCACCACACCCTTGTACGACGTGATGACCCGAGACCACAACGCCGTGTGGGGCGCGGCGGCCGGACTGGAAAATCCGTTGTGGTTCCAAGAGCCGGGGCTGCCTCCCGAGGAAGATGTGACGTTCCGCCGCTCCAATGCGTTCAAACGGGTGGGCGAAGAAGCTCGAGCAGTTCGGAACTCGGTCGGTCTGACCGACCTGTCGAACTTCGCCAAGTACCGGGTGTCGGGCTCGGGGGCGGCTGAGTGGTTGCAGTATCTTCTGACAGCTCGCCTGCCGAAACCAGGGCGGATCACCTTGACGGCCATGCTCAACAAACAGGCCAAGATCGTTGGTGAATTCACCGCGGCCTGTGTGGCCGCCGACGACGATCATCAGGAGTTCATGCTCTTCGGTTCGCTACCGGCCGAGGCTCATCACGCCCGGTGGTTCATGGATCATCTGCCAACCGATGACCCTGACAATGAGACCGTCCGCTTCGAGGTGTTGGGCCTCCGGCTGAACGGGTTCGGCTTGGCCGGTCCCCGGAGCCGGGAGGTGCTGGCCAAGCTTGTCGAGCCCATGGTCTCGCTGGCCAACGAAGACTTCAGATTCATGGACTTCGCCCAGATCGACGTGGGCATGGCCCCGTGCTGGGTGGGCCGGCTGAGCTACTCCGGTGAGCTCGGCTACGAGCTGTGGTGTGAGCCCCAGTACACCCGCTATGTGTTCGACACGTTGATGGCCGCCGGAGAAGAGTTCGGAATCGAGCTGTTCGGGATGCGAGCCCTCCTCAGCCTGCGCATGGAGAAGATGTTCGGCACCTGGTTCCGGGAGTATCGGCCGATCTTCAACCCAAAGGAAAGCCGGATCGACCGCTACGTTCGCCTCGATCACGATTTCATCGGGCGTGAGGCCTACGAGACGGCCGACGTGTCCAAGCTCCTGACCTATTTCGAGGTCGACGTCGATCCCGACAACCCGGCCGACGTCATCGGCGACGAACCCATCTGGTTCATCGAGGGAGATGACACAGAGAGGGTTGTCGGCTGGATCACGTCCGGCGACTACGGCCACTGCGTCGACAAGTCACTCGCTCTTGGGTACGTCGACGCTGAGGTCGCAGAAGGTGCGCCGAATGCCCGGTTCGAGATCGAGATCATCGGTGATCGCCGCCCGGCAACGCTACTGACGGAAGCCGTGATCGACCCCCAGGGCGAACGAATGCGTTCCTAGGAGACCGTCAATCAAACAACCTCGAAGTCGAAGTCGGCGTAGGTGGTGAGAGCTGCAAAGAGCTCATCGGCCATTGCGGTCGATGGGGTCCAGAACCCGCCAGGACCGCTGGTGTTGAGCAAGGTGACAGCCGACTCGCCCAACATCTTGCCCGTTGATCCATAACCGGGATCGCGTTGCCCGGCCACCGTGGTCTCGATCTTGCGGCCATCCGCCGTGGAACCGTAGAACCGAAGTTTGAAGAACCCGTTGGCCTGCTGCTCGGGCGACGGCCCCTCACCGGGTTGCGGGAGGAAGCGGTTGAGCACGCTGCGAACCGGGGGCACCGCCATCGCTGCGGTAAAGCCACCCAAGCCCGCCGACATCGCCGCCGCCTTGGCCGCTCCGAACGGGCCATCGCCCATTAGCGTCGCCTCGTCGTAGGTGAAGTCGTCACCCCACGGTCGACCCATCAACGCATGGCTTCGATGAACCACCCGAGTATTGACTTGGGCCATCACGAACGGACCTACCCATTGGCCCGACGCGTCATCATCACTGGGCAGCGTGACATTAGGTTGACGGGGCCCGGTGCGCATACCTTCAGGAGCCAAGGCGAAAGGGTTGCCGAGAACTTTGCGCAGCGACGGATCGGCCCGCACCTCGTCGAGCACGTTGGTCATGCTGGCGATCGTGCCGCCGCTGGCACCACCTTTGAGCGCCTGCACCCGCATGGCGATCGAACTGCACGTGGCCCCCAACCGCTCCGCCGCTTCCCGTTGGGTGAACCAGACACCCATGTCGGACGGGATCGAGTCGAACCCGCAGGTGTGCACGATACGGGCTCCGCTCTGCTCGGCGGTTGCCTGGTGGGCGTCGATCATGGCCTGCATCCACTGCGGTTCGCCGGTGAGATCGCAGTAGTCGGTGCCCGCCTCGGCACAGGCTCGCACCAGTTCCGAGCCGTACTTGGCATAGGGGCCGACCGTCGACACAATCACCTTGGCTCGGGAGGCCAGCGAGTCCATGTCGGCGGCGCTCATGGCATCGGCCACGATCGAGGGAACCGAAGCGCCGGTGGACGCCGCGACCTCGTCGAGTTTCGATTGGCTCCGGCCGGCGATGGCCCACCGGAGATCGCCGTCGGTTCCATGGCGCTTGACCAGGTGACGGCACAAGATCTCCCCGACGAAGCTGGTGGCGCCGAACACGATCAGGTCATATCGAGATTCCTCAGTCACATGTTGACTCTACTCGGGCTCTAAGCGGCCGGTCAGCTCTCGCACCCGAGCGATCACCGGGCCCCATTCGGGGTTACGCACCGTGAAGTACGAGATGCCCCAGCGGTTGCGACAGTCGAGGAACTGTTGGGCCAACTCGTCGACTGTTCCGGTGGCCAGATAGGGCGTGGCCAGCGCAGCGTCCATCGTGAGGTCGCCGGCCCGTTCGACAACGGCCGCCAGCGCCTGCTCTCGGTCTTCGGTGATCTCGGCCATCTGAACGAGGGCGTTCAGTTCCGGGACTGTGCCGTTGGGACGCGCTTCGGCCGCCTCGGCAATAGTGGCCAGCTGGCTTTCCAGATGATCGATGCTGAACTTCACGCTGTGACGGTGCCCGTCCTCCATGGTCCGACCGAGGCCTTGAAGCCCGATGATGTCGGCGTGTTGCGCCGCGTGGGTGAGCAACGAGGTCCCGTTACCGCCAATCAGTATCGGCACCTTCGTTGCTACGGCCGCCACCTGTGCTCCGCTGAGCTGGTAGTGCTCGCCCTCGAAGTCAAGCGCTTCGGAATCGGGCCGGCCACTCAGCAACTCCGACAGTATTTCGGCGGCCTCGGCCAAGCGAGCCTTGCGAACCCGAGGATGGTCGAATGTGATACCGGTACCCGCGTACTCGTGCGGCGTGTGACCAGCTCCGAGACCAAGCTCCACCCGCCCGCTACCAGCGTTCTGCAGCCAGGCGATCTCCCAGGCCAGTTGCACCGGGTTGCGCATGTCGTTGTTCAACACCAGCGATCCGACCTTGATGCTCTCGGTTGCCGCCAGCAGCCGGTTCATCATCGGCAACGGCGGTGCCACGTTCGGGCCGATGTGATCGGCCACTGAAAGTACGTCGAATCCGGCCTGCTCGGCCTGCTGCGCGACGGAATCGATTTCGTCCGACGACGGCGCAACCTGGAGTCCGAAGCGGATCGGAGGCGTCTTGTTGCTCATCGTCACAAACTAGTAGCCGTTCCATCGATGCGCAACTTCTGAGTTGCATGTATTGATGCGATGAGATAGCCGAGCCGTGCTAGGTTGGCTCACCGTGCCTAGATTGCTGTGGGAAGTCGGCAAGCGAAGCTTCCGACGGGCGACAACGTACCGGATGGCGGCGGCATCGGGCATTTTCGTCAACACGGTCTTCGGGTACCTCCGAGCGGCGATCCTCATCTTCGTGGCCACCCAAAGCGGCGGTGAGGTGCGCGGCTTCAGCGGCCCGGAACTGGCGACGTTCGCCTTCCTCTCTCAGGGTTTCCTGATGACGGTCGGCGCCTTTGGCAACCACGAGATGCCCAACCGAATACGCAGCGGCGAGATTCAGGTGGACCTCTACCGGCCGGTCGATCTGCAGCTGTGGGAACTGGCCAACTGGCTGGGCAACGCCTCATTTCAGGTGCTTGCTCGCGGTGTTCCCCCTGTGGCCTTGGGAGCCATCGCCTACGACCTCGTTTGGCCCGACTCAGTCACCCAATGGGCGGCTTTTGCGCTGGCCCTCGTCGCCGCCACCGTTGTTGGCTTCGCCCTCCGGTTCTGCTCCAACCTGTTGGCCTTCTGGCTGACCGACAGCCGCGGCACTGATCAGCTGATGACGATCCTCGTGTTCTTCTTCGCCGGTCTTCTGCTGCCTATCAATCTGTTTCCCGATTGGCTGGAGGCCGTCGCCCGGGCGCTGCCGTTCGCCTCGATGATCCAGCTGCCGGCCGAGGTCTACCTCGGTGTGTATACCGGGTGGGACTTGGCCTGGGTGATCGGTCAGCAGGTTCTCTGGGCGGCAGTGCTCCTCGGCCTCGGTCGGCTCATCCTCGGTTCAGCCACTCGCCGCCTGGTCATACAAGGCGGCTGGTGATGACGGTCGAATCGCCCCGCCAAGTCGTGACCAACGAAGCCCGCCTGTACCGGCGAATCGTGGGAGCTCGCATCCGATCCGACTGGCAGTACCGCACGTCGTTCATCACCTACTTGTTCGCGCAGACGATCTTCGTCGGCTTCGAGGTGATCGCCCTGCTGATCCTCGTGTCGTTGGTACCCGATCTCGGAGGCTGGACTCGACCCGAGGTGTTCCTCCTTTACGGCTTGGCCACCTTGCCGTTCGCCATAGCCGATGTGTTCATCAGCGAGGTGGAGCGTCTGGCCTTTACCTACATCCGGACAGGAGAGTTCGACACGGTGCTACTACGCCCCAGCTCGCCAATGCTGCAGGTTTTGGCCTTGGAATTCGAACTGCGCCGAGCCGGCAAGCTGATACCACCTCTGGCGGCCATGGCCTGGGCCATCCCGAACCTCGACCTGAGCTGGACGGTTGGACGAGTCGGGTTGATGGTCGGGGCCGTAATCTGCGGCACCGTCATCTACTCGTGCCTGTGGGTAATGGCGGCGTCGATCACCTTCTGGGCCGTGGCCTCGCGGGAAGCCACCAACGCCATGACCTACGGCGCGCAGTTCGCCAATCAATACCCGCTGCATATCTTCCCCGGATGGGTACGGGCCATCATGGGTTGGGCACTGCCACTGGCGTTTGTGGCCTACGTGCCCACGGTGGCCATCACCGACGCCGCCAACCCGCTGGGGCTGCCGTCGTGGTTTATCCTGACCCCGCCCCTGGTCGCGGTATCCATGACGGTGCTGGCGGCCAAAGTCTGGACGGTAGGCGTCCGGCATTACCAGAGCACAGGGAGTTAGGAGTGTTGGCGTGAGCGAGCCCGTCATCGAGCTACACAACCTGAGCAAAACCTACATCGTCAAGACCAAAGCCGGAAGGGTGCGCCGTCATCGCAAGGAGGTGGAGGCGGTCGCCAATGTGAGCTTTTCGATCGAGCCGGGTGAGATGGTCGGTTACCTGGGACCAAACGGCGCCGGAAAGTCGACCACCATCAAGATGATCACGGGCATTCTCACCCCGACCGCCGGATCGTTGAAAGTACTGGGGCTGGTGCCGCAGGAGCAGCGGCGTGAGCTGGCTCGACGGATCGGCGTGGTGTTCGGCATCAGGTCCCAGCTTTGGTACGACCTGCCGTTGGGCGATTCGTTTGAGCTACTTCACTTCCTGTATCGAACGGAGCGGAGCCGCCACGATCACAATGTGGCGACCTTTACCGAGCGTCTCGACCTCGGCCCGTTCATCGACACCCCTGTACGGCAGCTGTCGCTTGGGCAACGCCGACGGGGTGAAATCGCCGCCGCCCTTCTCCACGATCCGGCATTGGTGGTGCTCGATGAACCGACGATCGGGCTGGACGTGGTGAGCAAGTACGCGGCCCGCGATTTCCTACGTGAACTTAACGAGGAGCGAGGTACGACGGTGCTGCTCACCACTCACGATCTCGACGACGTGGAGCAGTTATGCCAACGGATGATGATCATCGACCACGGCGAGGTGTTGCTTGACGGTCCCGTGTCCGACTTCAAAGCCGAACACGGGACCGAACGAACGCTGGTGGTTGATCTGACCGAAGCGGTCGAGGCATTGCCTCTCGAGTCGGGCCACGTCACCAAGGTCGAAGGGCCACGGCAGTGGGTGAGCTTCGATCGGCGACAGACGTCGGCGGCTGCCGTGATCACCGAGGTCTCCGAACTACATCCGATACAGGACCTCTCCATCGAAGAACCCGACATCGAGGATCTGATCCACCGGCTTTATCGGAGCAGCTCGGAGCGACCTCCCTTGAACTCCTAGTCGAGCTCGCTGAGGGCGTCTTCGATACCTTTGTGGAACGTGGGGTAGGCGTAGATCATCGATCGCAGCTGCGACACCGGAATCTTGGCGTGGACGGCCAGGGCCAGCAGGCCAAGCACCTCTCCTCCGCTTGGTCCGACCGACGTGGCGCCGACCACGACGTCGTTATCGGCGTCGACCACGATCTTGATGAAACCTTCGTTGCCGCTGTGGTGTAACCAGCCCCGGGCGGTGTGCCCCACAGGCTTGAACGCCACCTTCACGTTGATTCCGGCATCACGGGCCTCGGCTTCGGTTTTGCCGACGGCTCCGACCTCAGGGTCGGTGAACGTGACAGCCGACAACGCGTCGAGGTTGAGCGGTTCAACGTGGCGGCCCAGAATGTCGGCCACGGCAACGTTGGCCTGGCGGATCGCCAGGTGGGTGAACAACCCTTCGCCGGCGATGTCACCAACGCCCCAAACGCCGTCGGCAACCCGCTGATGGTCGTCGACAGTGAGGAAGGTCGCGTCGGCATCGAGGCCGATGTTGGCCACACCGAGTTCCTTGAGGAATGTGCGGCGACCGGCGGCGACCAGAAGCTTCTCGCCTCTGACCTCCGTGCCGTCGGCCATGGTGACGGTGAACTCCTCGTCGGCGTAGTCGACCCGCTCGGCGAATTGGCCGGTGTGGACGTCGATACCTTCGGCTTCGAAGACTTCAGCCAGAACCTGCCCGGCCTCCGGTTCGTTGCGAGGCAGTAGACGGTCCATGCCCTCGACTACGGACACCTTGACGCCGAACCGAGCCATCACCTGAGCAAGCTCGGAACCGATGGCGCCGCCACCGAGAACGATCAGCGACTGGGGAAGGTCCTTGACCTCAACGATCTCGTGATTGGTCCAATACGGCGTATCGGCCAGACCCGATATCGGGGGCACAGCAGCCCGGGTGCCGGTGGCGATGATCAGTCCCCGGCCCGATCGATAGCGGGTGCCGTTGACCTCCACTTCTCCTGGCCCGGTGATGGTGGCGTAACCACGGACGAAGGTGCCACCCTTTCCTACGAAGCGATCGACGGCAACCGTGTCGTCCCAGTTGTCGGTGGCCGAATCACGGATGCGCTGAGCCACGGGACCCCAATCGGGATTGGCGGTCGCGGTGCCGGCGAGGCCCTCGACCCGACGAGTCTCGGCCAGGGTGTGGGCGGCGCGAATCATCATCTTCGACGGAACACAGCCCCAGTAAGGGCACTCGCCGCCGACCAGACCGCCTTCGATTCCTACGACGTTGAGACCGGCTTCGGCCAGCTGACCACCGGCGGCCTCGCCTCCAGGGCCGAGCCCGATGACCACTACATCCACTTCGTGTACATCCACTTCGTGTACATCTACGTCGTGTACGTCAACTTCGTTGACTTCATTGAGACTAGACATGTGGCTAGTAACCGACGACCGCCGCTCGAACTTCCCAAGACGCGAGAGCCGTCGGCCGACCATGCGGTTCTTTACCTAGTCCCCAGGCTCGATTTTGCCCCGGCGCTTGGCTAGTTTCACGGTAACGCACAAAGGGGCGGAACTTTTTGCATGGCTGCAGCCGGCGATAACCCTACAGACACTTTCCTACGATTCTTAACCGACTCCGGCCCGACGTCGACCGACGTCGAGTCGAGGATTTCGGATGCGCCCGCTGACGACGACAACACCGGCGCCACCAGCACCAACTCTGTGCTTGAACTGTTCGCCGAGTTCGTCGACGCCTGCCGCCGGGCAGATCTCGCCCGAGCCGAGCAGCTCATCGACAGTGTCATCCGCACGTGCGAAGACAAGGCGCCCGAAGCCATCGACTTGGCCTACACCTTCATGGCTTTCACAAGAGGTGACCACCGGCAGGCCGAACGACACGCCTCCGACTGCCTCCGTCGCGAACACCTGATGCCGGAGCTGACACGGCCCATTGCGTTGGTGCAGCGAGCCACCATACGAATGGGTCTCGGACTTCTCGATGCTGCCCTGAACGATCTGGAAGAAGCCGACGGATACGGCACCACGCTGATGTCGTTGCACGCTGTTTCAGTCAAGGCCTTGGTCCACTGGTGGCGTGGCGACCAAGGCCAAGCCCTCGACGCTTTGGAGCAAGGGCCTCAACACATGATCCGTGGGGCCGACCTTGGAGTTGGTTGGTTCGCTCTGGCGGCTGAGCTGGTGAAAAACGGCCAGATATTCGACGAAGATCTCGACCACGCAACCGACTGCATCGCCCGAGAGTTCTGGGACGCCCGAAGTGCAACGATGGCACCAACCTATGTGGTCACGTTGGGCCCGCACATGATTCGCCATGAGCTTTCATCCGGCGAAGACCCAAATCCACTTCTGAGCGAGCTGAACACCGGCGCCCCTACCGAATCGGCCGCCGGGCAGGTCTA
The DNA here is from genome assembly GCA_965216355.1 of Acidimicrobiales bacterium. Classification (GTDB taxonomy): domain Bacteria; phylum Actinomycetota; class Acidimicrobiia; order Acidimicrobiales; family SZUA-35; genus JAHELU01. The sequence goes on along the minus strand of CBDCFR010000013.1, from coordinate 1,648,609 downwards.
TCGATGGTGCGTGGCTCTGGTCGATCGCGATTCGCAACTGCTGGCCGACATCGCCGACGGGTACCGCGACCGGGGGATCATCCTGTCGGCCATCGACGCCTATCGAGATGCCGCGGCCTGCGCCCCAACCGACGATCACCGGGAGCGATTGCTGCGCCGTGGCCACTTCCTCTACGACCGACTGTCTCGGGCGGTCAAGGTTTCGGCGAAGGCCAGCTTGCCCGAGTCGATCGCTCGCGAACTCAATGAGGCGGAACGCAACGTGGTGGACGCAGTGGCCCGAGGGCTCTCCAACAAAGACGCAGCCGAAGAGCTGCAGTGCTCGGTGAGGACTATTGAGTCGCACCTCAGCAGCGTGTACCGCAAGCTCGGGGTCAAACGACGAACCCAGCTGGCGGTTCTCATTGCCCAGGCCAACGTGAACACGCCCTGATCTGGACGCGCGGCTCTTTGCGCTCCTGATCTCTTACACATCTGATTTCCGGGCTTTCGTGTTGAGCTAGTGTTTGGACGTGACGTTCGGCCAGTTCCGCCCAAGCCCGGCACCGGAGACCGGCGTGTTTGTGGCCCAGCCCGCCCTGCCGGTTCCCGGGTGTGCGGCGGTCTTCATCGGCCTCGTGCTGATACCGATTGGCTTGGGGCTCGCGTCGACTTCGTGGCCCCTTCGGGCGATAGGTCTTCTGCTCATCCTCGTTGGCGTGCTCGTGGCCACCGCTCCGCTCCTTGTTCGCAGCGAGGCGTTGATCGCTCGGGTGACCGGATGGCGTCCTCCTACGGTTGAGATCAGTCCATGGCCTCTTCCTCTCGGATCCCCCGCCTCAGTGGTTTATCGCCGTCGACCGGCCAAGCCGCGAACGTTGAACTCGCTGGCCGGTAGCCCCGATCTGCTCGCTGAGCTGGTTTGCCAAGAGTGGGTTCGCTACACCGTCGGCTCGTCGACACGAACTAAAACCGAAGACGTGGTGCGCCTCCAAGCTTCCTCCCCGACGACGGTCATCACCACTCCCGAAACCGAGCTGATGGCCTCGTTTGCGTTAACGATTCCGGTTGACGTCGGTGGCCCAAGCTTCTCGCTCGACAACAACCGGGTGAGCTGGTGGTTGGAGACAAGCCTTGGTGATCCATTTGGGCGAAGAACGTGGACCAAGGTCGACCTGATCGTGCTCCCCGTCATCGACCGGGAGGCTGTGATCGGTGAGGGTCGAGAGGTCCAACAGTGAGGTTTCAACATTGAGGTTTCAACAGTGACAGCGACGGTGCCGGAGATCGAGCTCGATAATGCATTTGTCGAGCCCGGAGGGCAGATCACCGGCCGAGTACTACTACCCGGGGCGGAAGGGGCTGATCCCGGAGTACAACGCATTCGTGAGGTTCGGGTGCTGGCAAGATTCCGAACCGAAGGACGTGGGGATCACGATGTCTGGGAAAGCGATCCACTGGCTTTTGACGTCGGCGCGGATGGCTCGCTTTACGCATCCTTTGCGCTCGATGTCCCGATTGACGGACCGGTGTCGTACGACGGAGATCTCCTGCGAGTTATCTGGGAGGTGGAGGCTCGCACCGACCTTCGGATGCGGATCGACCAGAAGACAATAGCCACCGTGATTGTTGTCCCCACCGGGGGTCTCGGTCTGTACCGGCGTGCTCATCCACTCGGCTAGGACGCTGTGACAGGCAAGCCGGTGGAGCACGACCGCTACCACGCCGCCGGCTTGGAGCGGAATCCGTTTTCCATCGAGGTGCAAGACAGCGACAGCGGGGTCATCGATAACTCCTGGTTTGTCGACCGTGGGGTTCCCGATCCCCCTCCCCCTGGCTCGTCGACGCTGGTTCAGATCGTGGGCGACCAGGGGGTCGGCAAGTCAACTCATCTGCATCATTGGCGGGCCGCGAACCCTGGTCCCTATCACTACATACCGAGACAGCCGTATAGCGAGCGGTGGACTCGGGGCCCGCTCGGCACCCTTGTCTACGGCGACGAGATCGACCGGATGCCGAGACCGCTGCGGACACGATGGTTCAAACAGCTGGCCAAGCTCGGCGCCACGGTTGTCATCGGTACACATCGAGATCTTGGTGGGCTGGGTCGGCGGGTGGGCCTCACGGTGCGAACCCATCTGCTCGGCCAGGCTGATCGTGACGAGCTGGTCGAAGTGTTGACCAAACGTATAGCCGCTGTCGCTCTGCCAGGGGCCGCTGGCGCGTTTGGATTTTCCGACGCCGAGATCGATCGGATCTTGGCCGAAAGCGGTGGCAACCTGCGGGCCGCTGATTCAGTGAGTCACCGTCTGGTTGCCCAGCGGGTGGCGGGGCGGGTCGTAACCGAGCGTTGACCAGATCTCGGCCGCCATCGCTCGGATCTCCAATTCGTTGGCGTCGAGGTACTGGAGCATCGAGGGGTTGTTCTGGTGACGGAATCGAATGTCGGCCAAACGTTCGTCGACAGTGATCAGCCTCCCGTCGAAGCTGGTGGTCAGGTCACAGAAGTAGAGCTCGCGGTGAGGTAGCAGCTCAACCTTCGGGAACTCCTTTTGAAGCTGTTCACCGTGCTCGGAGCCCCGGGCGATCTCGGCCGCACCCGAGTGGTGGGCGACCAGGTTGACAATCGCCTCATCACAACCGACGCGGCGAAGATAGCGGGCCCCGTCGAGCGGGTGGAATCCGGTGTCGCGTACCACTTCGGCGTATCCAATGTCGTGCAGGTACGCGGCGGATTTGATCAGATCCGCTTGTCGAGAATGAGAAAACAACTCGGCTCGCGACGCCACACCTTGAACGTGATTCCATCGTCGCGGCAAGTTGTCGGCCAGAAGAGAGCGGGCGAGCTCTCGGGCTTCACTGACGTCCACAATCGGATTGTACGGCTTCGGGCCGCTGCTCTCAACGGCTTGTGTGTCAAGCTGTTGTTTCGGGGCCGGTCCACCCAGCTTCATAGGCCCTCGCGACTGCAGCCAATTGGGAGTTCACACCCAGTTTGGCCAGCACGCTTTTGACCTGGCTGCGGACGGTCTGGACCGAAACAAAATCACGCTCGGCCAACTGAGCTGGGGACAAGCCTTCCATCAAACCGCCAAGCACGACGGCTTCCCGAACCGACAAGTCGTCGAAGCCGCGGGAAAGGTCGGCCCGCTCGGCTTCCAGACGTTTGTGCTCGGTGATCAACTCGGCCCGCTGATGAGGTCGGACGTGGCGTCCGGCCAGCAGATCCTGGATGATGTCGATGAGGGCGTCGAGCGGCTCATCCTTGGTCAACACCACGAGGGCGCCCTCTTCAAGGCAGCGAGCCCACAGCGAGCGATCTGTGCTGCCGGTGAGTACCGCTACCGGACGATTCGCCGCTACGAGTGCCTTGGTCAAGCCGAGCCCACCTTCGGGAAAGGGAAGGTCGAGATCGACGAGGGCCAGGTCGGACTCGTGGTCGAGCACCTCGGCCACCAAGTCGTTGGATTCGTTGGGATCGACGATGCTGACGGCGGCACCGCTGCGTTCAAGCTGCGCTTTAAGTCCGATCGCCAGCAGCGGATGATCGTCTACCACCACTAGGCGGGAGGTTTGCAGGAGGGTCACTGACCTACGGCGGCGGGTGGGGCCCAGCTCACGTCGGGTTCAGCCGGTGCTGCCAGCTGGCCGGCGGCACTGGGAATCGTCAGTACAAACGACGTCTCACCCCGAGGGCCGGGAACGTAGTCGACCGACCCGCCGTTTTGCTGGGCCAGGGATCGGGCCCGGTCGAGACCGATGCCGTCGCCATCCTGGTGGGTGGTGAAGCCTCGCTTGAAGAACCCGTTGACGTCGGCATTCGGAGCTACCTTGCCCGAATCGATCACCGCAACGTGGACCGACGGCCCCTGCTCCTGAATCTCGATTCGTACCGGGCTAGCACCGTGGCGCACGGCGTTCGACAACATGTTGTCGATGATGGCCGCGACCTCTGAGGGCTCGCCGATGGCTTTGGCCGAGGTCGGAACTCGGAGGTCGATCACGGTTCCGGCCGCTCGACGGGTGCCGGCCAGTGTGCGCACGCTGGCAACGACATCGAACTCGTCGACTTTGCGGCGGCGACTGGCCACAAGTTTGCGGAGCCGTGCCGTTTCCAAGCGGATCGGCTCACTCACGGGATCGTCGACCGAGCTCATGGCAGCCTCGATCGAAAGCAGACCGCTGCGGAGATCGTGGAGCAGTTCTTCGGCCTCGGCGATTTCGGCTTCGATCCGCTTCTTCGAGTCGAGTAGCTGTTCAAACGACTTTCGACCACTCGATTCGATTTCGACGAGCGTGCCGTACAGACATGCCATTCCGGCGAACGCCACTAGAAGGGCGAGAGACACGGTCGACCGCAGATCAGGATCGTTGCCGACCATCGTTGCCGCCATCGAGATCCCGACGGCACCAAGGCCGCAGAAAACGCCCAGCCACCGCGTTTGCCAGAGGCCCTCGGCCAGCAACAGCACACCGACGGCGGACGCGGCAACAACAACGACGCTGGTGGCGATTGGCCCGGTCGCTGTCCCGCGCACCAGAACGAGCCAGCTCCATAGGGCACCCGGGCCTAGCAGCAACGCGACAACCGGGGCGATCGTAGGCGTCTTTGTGGTCCATGCCCGATATGCCGCAGCAAGAGCAGCAATCAAGAAGACCGTAGTACCCACCATGCCCAATTGGCCTACATCTTCGCCGACAATTACAGCATCTGTCCGTTGCTCGAGAATGGCTCCGATCGCGAGCAAGCCCATGATGAGCACGAACAGGATAAACACCCGGCCCACAGGGGGATTCGCAGGATCTTGGACGTCAGCCGGGTCGGCAGGCGGGCCCGCCGAAACATAACGGGATGTCTTTTCGACTAGATCATAAACTCGCTGCAAGTGCCCCGCCTTTCCCTCTCCGCCGGAACCCCTCTTCAAACTAGGCGAGACCCGCGACCTAGGCCACTAGGTAAATCTTCCGATCGAAACTAGTTACCCAATTTGGGGGATGAGGATTGTCGATGCCGCCGCCACGATGACTGTCAACGAGCAAGGGACTCGTAAGCCCGACCAGGCAGCATTTCGCCCCGGGCCAAGAAACTACGCAAGGAGCACAACATGCTGCGAATTTCCATGATTCTTAACCGCCTCGAAGAGAAGGCTCGGAACGAAGAAGGCGCCGGCCTGGCCGAGTACGCCCTTCTCCTCTTCCTGATCGCCGTGTTCTGCTTCGGTGCGGTCCAGCTCCTGGGAACCACCATTGCCGGCATCTTCAACAACATCAGCGGCTCGCTCGGCGGCTGATCAGCAAGACGCTGTAAGCGATGTCTGGCCGGTCCGCACAGCTCCGGTCAGACACGCTTCGAACGGATCGGTCTGCTCGTCAGACCGATCCGTTCGAAGCGGTCACCAAGGTTGAGAAGGTTGTGGAAAACATGTTTCTGGTAGCGCTGCGGCGGCTTCACAGTTTCTTCAACAATCGAATTCAGGACGACGGGGGCGCCAGTATAGGTGAGTACGCCATCCTGCTTCTCCTCATCGCCATCGCCTGTGTCAGTTTGATCCAGACGCTCGGAACGATTGTGTCCAACATGTTCACCTCGGCAACCGGAATGTTCTAAGCGCTACTTCGGCCGGATCGGGCACAAATTCCTAAGGATCAACACCAATGTTGCAGGTAGGCTCCCTAGTGTAGTTGGGGGCTGGGCGAGCCGCCTGTAGATCTAGTGCAGCCAAGCAGGCTGCAAAATGACAGGGAGGGGTCGCTTGATGATGGGCAATTTAAGACGTGCAAATCACAGGAGACGCTTCTCGTCTGTTTGCACCGAGAATCCGAGAAGCGGGGACGTTTCCGACAGCGGCACGTCGCTTGCCGAGTTCGCACTTATTCTCCCGGTACTCATCCTGATTCTTTTTGGAATCATCGAGTTTGGGATCGCCTTCAATCGTGCTCAGGCCGTCGAGGCTGCAGCTCGAGAGGGCGGTCGACTAGCTTCACTAGGATCGAGCACCCAGGCCGATGTCGACGCCCGTGTAAACGCTGCGTTGGCCGGCATACCAATGCAGAATGCTGTGGTTGTCAGCCCGATCGTGCCTTGTGCCGGTCGCATGGGCCAGTCGGTCACGGTCACGGTCAGCACGGTCCACAACCTTTCGATTCCGTTGGTGTCTTTGCCGGCGCTCAACCTTCAAAGCCAAGCGATCTTCAGATGTGAGGCAGGCAACTGATGGACCATGAACCTGCAACTGATCCTCGCCGACGCCGGGTGACAGACGACAGCGGAATCTCCATTCCCTTCGTAGCTCTGGCCATGCTGGTTCTTGTGGGCATGGCCGCCGTGGTGGTCGACCTCGGTAACGGATGGCGCGTACGGCGTTCGCTGATTCAGGCAACGGACTCCGGCGCATTGGCGGCCGCCCAGGAGTTCGCTGAAGGACGCAACGGTTGCACCAACAACACCGGAACCGACTTCGTTGCCTTGAACGAGCCAGCCGCCTTCAATTCGAACTGTACTCCGTTCGTCTACCCAAGTGGTCAACAGGGTCGGGTCACGGTTGATACTGATCACAATGTCCAGACGTGGTTTGCCAGCGCAATCGGCTTCGGTGACTACACCGTGGAGTCTTCAACTACCGCCGTCTGGGGCCCACCGGCTCTGATTACCGGCCTTCGACCTATCGGTTTGTGTTTCGACGGGTCGACGGCGCTGCAAAACGCCATGGCCCTTGCTCCGCCAGCCGAGACCCTGATCAGGGTCTGGTACGACAAAGATCAACCTGATGACTGTGGCGGCACAAACATCCCCGGCAACTGGGGAACGATCGACTTCGACGGTGGCGCCAATTCGAATGCCGACACCGACGCCTGGATCATCAACGGATACCCGGATGGTGTTGCGTTTGATGACCATACGGTCACGTCGTGCAACAACGAACCGCACTGCTACGAGGGTGACACCGGTGCACTATCCGGAGTTGCCTCAAGCCCCAACAGTGCCCTGAACCAACTCAGAGCCAGCGGTATCTTCTTCACGCTTCCCGTCTTCAACTACGTGGAAGGCAACGGCGCTACCGCACTGTTCCACCTGATGGGAGCGGTTCGGGTGCAACTCGTTGACTTCAACTTCAACGGAGCCCAATCCACCTGGTACATCGATCTCAGGGTCAAACCAGGCTTGATCACGGGAACGTGTTGTGGTGATGGGGGCGGCGCCAGCAACAGCAAGATCATCGCAATCTGTGGAGTGGATCCCAACGCCACGTCGGCGTGCGATCCGTAAGAAGCCTTCTGAGGGCATTTCAAAAAGGTAAGAGTGGGAAATGAGTAGACGAGCAATTGGGCTTCTAGTAGCGGTGGTCTTGGCCCTGATCGGGACTGTCGCGCTGGTTGCGTTTGTGGCCGGAGCCGAAGAACGAGCACTCGAAGGAGAGCAGCTCGTCGAGGTTTATGTCGTGACCGAGTTGATTCCGGGCGGGGCAGAAGCCGATGCCATCGAAGAACTTGTCGTGGTCGAGGAGGTTCCGGTCAAGGTGCGGCCCGACGATGCCGTCGACAGCCTGGCCACTCTGCGCGGAATGGTCGCCGCCGTTGACCTTCAACCTGGTGAGCAGCTGCTGCAGAGTCGGTTTGTAGAGGTTTCGGAGTTCACCTCACGGGAACTCGGCGTTCAAGTTCCCGAAGACATGGTTGAGGTTACGGTCGCCTTGGAGCCAGAGCGAGCGGTCGGCGGCCTACTTGAACCAGGCCAGACCGTTTCTGTGTTCGCTTCGTTCGAGCCGTTCCAACTCACCACGTTTCTGGTCGAGATCGACGGCGATGAGGTCGTGATCCCTCCAGCCGCCGGTCAAGACATCGAGGCAGAGACGCCCAACTCCACCGATCTGATTTTGCACAAGGTCTTGGTTACCGCCGTGCAAGAGCGGATCACGCAAGGAGTCAACGATGAAGAGACCGATCGTCTGACAACGGCGCCAACCGAGCGGATCCTGGTCACGCTCGCAGTGCCTCCCAACGAGGCTGAGCGGATTGTATTCACCGCCGAGTTCGGCCTCGTGTGGCTTGCTATTGAACGCGAGACGGTCTCCGACGAGATCGATTCGATCAAGACCCGGGCCAACATCTACCAAGGCGGCGACGAGGGCCAGGAAATCGAGTTCCAGTCCGAAGAGACCGAGGGCGCGGACGAAGAAGACACCACTACAACTGACGAAGATCAGACGGACGAAGAGGGCAATTAGCCATGAGTGGCATCACCGTCCTATCAGGAGACGCCAACCTGGAAACAACGTTGGTCGACACATACGGTAAGCAGATGCCGGTTCGGCGGGTCTGGTCGCAGCAGTGGCGAGACTCAGCCGAAGTCTCGATGGACTCGTGTGCAGCCAATCCCGAACTCCTGTTGATAGGTTCGGATTTGCCGCTTGAGGTGGTTCGCTATGTTGTCGCCGACGTCGACCGTAAGTTCCGCTCGACGACCGTGGCGGTGATCTACAACAATCCTGACGTCAACGTGTCGATGGACTTGCTCCGCCTCGGCGCTCGAGAAGTTCTGCGATCTGATCTCAGCGCAGAGCAGATGACCGCGAAACTTGACCCGATCATCGAATTGGCCCGCGAAAAGCACGGCACAGCCAACGCCGAGCACGCCGGGCCTCGGCGGCGGGTCATCGCGGTGGTAAGCCCTAAGGGCGGTACGGGAAAGACCACCGTCTCCACCAACCTGGCCATCGGGCTGGCTCGCCAGGCTCCTAAACAGGTCCTGTTACTCGACCTTGATCTGCAATTTGGTGACTGCGCCAGTGCGCTCAGTCTGAAACCCGAACACTCGATTGCCGATGCCATTCAAGGTGCCAGCCATGAACGGTCGGCCTTGAAGGTTTTCCTCACGGCACATCCTTCCGGCCTAAACCTGATGTCACCTCCGGAAGATCTTGCAGTCGCAGACAACATCGACTCCGACGATCTGAAGCGGACTGTCTCGGCACTGGCGGAAGAATTCCCCTTTGTGGTCATCGATACCGCTGCCGGCATCGATGCCGCCTCCCTCGTGGCAATGCAGTTGGCCACAGATCTCCTGTTTGTCACCACCACCGACGTGCCATCGATCCTCGCAGTACGCCGCATGGTCGAGGCTCTCGACAAGATCGGCTTCACTTCACAGCGGCGAACGCTCGTGTTGAATCGGGCCAACGCCAAAGTGGGCCTCTCAACCGCTGATGTCGAAGGTTCGGTTGGCTTGGAAGCCAAGTTCCAGATTCCCAGTAGCCGACTCATACCGGTCTCGACCAACGAGGGTTCACCGGCAATCGAAAAGGACTCCGGAAATATCGCCCGCAAGTTCGAAGAAATCGCACTCTATTTCGCCCCCAGTCAGGACGACCGCTCCCGGTCTCTGCTCCGCGGGCTGCGAAAGGACCGCTAGATGAACATCTCCGACCTTCTTAACGGGTCCGGCCCTAAGACGAAGAGCGAACCGGTCGCCGTTATCCCGACGCTTGAAGACACTTCACCAAAGCTTGTCGACCCTCTGGCCAGTCTTAGATCGCGAGCCCAGGCATCTCTTTTTGAACGCCTCGGAAACCGTCTATACGACCCCAGCTTAGGCGAGGACCAGTTACGAGCGTATGTGGTCCGGGAACTTGACCAGATCCTCGCCGGCCAAGCCGCTCAGCTGGAGCCGCATGAGCGACATGGTTTGGTCGAATCGATCCGTGCCGACATCATGGGCCTCGGTCCAATCGAGGTCCTGTTGGCTGATCCTTCCGTCACGGAAATCATGGTCAACTCCACAGATTCGATCTTTGTGGAGCGCGGCGGCAAGCTCTACATGACCGATCACCGGTTCCTCACGGTGGCTCATCTTCGGCAGGTGATCGAACGTATCGTCACCGCCGTGGGCCGGCGTATCGATGAATCTTCTCCCCTGGTCGACGCCCGTCTTCCTGACGGCAGCCGTGTGAACGCAGTGATCCCTCCCCTCGCCGTCGACGGCCCAATGCTGACGGTACGAAAGTTCTCCGCCGATCCGTTCACCACCGCCGACCTTGTGAACTTCGGCACGATGAACCAGCAGGCAGCAGACTTTCTCGACGTCTGCGTCCGGGGTAAACGAAACATGTTGATCAGCGGTGGTACCGGCACCGGTAAAACCACGCTCCTTAACGTCGTTTCATCATTCATTCCCACCGATGAGCGGATCATCACGATCGAAGACGCGGTCGAGCTTCAGCTACACCAGCGCCACGTGATCCGGTTGGAGTCTCGGCCGGCCAACGTCGAAGGCAAGGGTCAGATTCCGATCCGTGATCTGGTTCGCAACTCGCTTCGTATGCGCCCGGACAGGATTGTGGTTGGCGAGGTCCGTGGGGGCGAAGCCCTCGACATGCTGCAGGCCATGAACACCGGTCACGAAGGTTCGCTGTCAACCCTTCACGCCAACACTCCACGTGACGCTCTTGCCCGACTCGAGACGATGGTGATGATGTCGGGGCTTGAGCTTCCGGCTAAGGCGATTCGTGAGCAGGTCGCGTCCGCACTTGACGTGATGGTGCATCTTTCCCGTCTGCGGGACGGCACTCGCCGCATCACCGAGATTGTGGAAGTTAACGGCATGGAAGGCGACACGATCACCATGTCAACTCTGTACAAGTTCGACTATGACGCTGGGATCGACGCGAACGGCATGTTCCGCGGTCAACTCAAACCAACCGGGCTACGGCCTATGTTCTCCGACGAGCTGCGACACATGGGTCTTGAGCTTCCGGAAGAAATGATCCGCACCAGCTTCAATCACATCTCGGAGCAGCGATTCTCGTGATCTTGAAACGGCGGGCTATAGAGGCTTCCGCACTGGCGTGTGCCATTGCGGTGTTACTGCTGGGTCCTCTTGTGGCGCCAGCTGTCGGTCAGGACTCCGACGCCACCGGCACCGACAAGTCGACGGTAATCCAGGTCCTCAACGTTGTCGAGAATGAGGACGGGACTGTCGTCGCTGAGGTTGCGATACCCGGTGTCATCGGTGATCTGGCGCCCGTCGACACCAATTTTGGGATCGCGTACAACGGCGATCTGGTTGACTTCGACGTTGCTCCAGTGAGCAGCAGTCTCGATGTCGTCATTGCGATTGACACCTCAGGAAGTATGCGAGGTAATGCGTTGCGCGATGCGAAACTCGCAGCGGCGTCTTTCATCGACTCACTTCCCGAGGACTCGAATGTTGCCGTGCTTGGCTTCGGGGAGACCGTCGACGTGCTCGCCGAACTCACATCTGATCGAACCGCAGCACTGGCCAGCGTTGACGACCTGGTGGCAATCGGAGAGACCCGCCTGTGGGACGGTTTGATCGCTGCAGCCGACCTGGCGGCAACTAACCAAGACTCCATTCCTTACGTTGTCGTCCTCTCGGACGGCGACGACAGCATCAGCGACGCCAGCCAACAAGAGGCGGTCGAGCGGCTTGAAGGTTCCAATGTCGGCCTTTACGCCGTCGCCATCACAAGCGGCGAAGCGACTGGCGAATCGCTGAATGACGCCGTCGAATCCGCGGGCGGCATCTTCGCATCAATTAACGAGAGTGGACAGCTGACCACTCTCTACGACGAAATCGCCGACCGTCTCTCAAGTCGCTATCAGCTGACGTTCCGGCGAGATCCGTCGTCCAGCGGTACAGCCGTGATTTCCGTGGCCGTTGATAGCTCAATTGCGACCGCCCGAACAAGAGTTTCGTCGGTGGAAGAGCTTAGTAGCGCTCCAGGTGACGTGGATCCCGATCCTGAAGGCCCGGCCACCGTTCTCAACATTCCTGCCGATTCCCGACTGGGCTCGGTGCCGGCCTTGGAGCCGGGCCTGTTCGGCCAGTCCCTTATGCTTCCGATCGGGGCGGCCGCCTTCTTCGTCGCCATCCTGATTGTTGGTTATTTGGTTCTCAACCCAACGGTTGATGTACGGCTGGAAGCCGCAGCTAGCGCCGACCGCGTCGCCGGCATTAACGAACGACTCTCCGGCTTAGCTCAGAAGTTGGTAGAGCGGCGTGATACCGAAGGCGAGCTCGACAAGGCGCTTGATGCGGCTGGTCTCAACTTGAGACCAGGTGAGTTCCTCATGATGTCGGCGGTTGCCACACTCGTTACCGCCATGCTCGGATGGCTCGTTGGAGGTGTAGTTCTCGGATTCGCGTTGGCCGGACTCACGATCGCCCTGATCTTTGCATACCTAAGCCGGGCAGCAACTCGTCAGCGGGCCAAGTTTGCCGATCAACTTACGGATACTCTAGGCATCTTGAGCGGCAGTATTCGGGCCGGACGAGGCCTCCCCCAGGCGATCGAACTCGTCGCCTCCGAGGCGCCATCACCAACCGCGGACCAATTCCGCCGAATCATGTTCGAAACACAAGTTGGACGAGATATGACCGTCTCGATGATGGACGTCGCCGAGCGGATGAAGAATGCGGAGTTCCTCTGGATCGCGCGGGCATTCGACATCAACCGCGAGCTTGGCGGAGACTTGACCGAAATCCTTGAAAACATCGCCGAGACGATTCGAGATCGGCGACGAATCGACCGAATGGTCCAGGCACTTTCAGCCGAGGGTCGGGCGTCCGGTTGGATCATGCTGGCGCTGCCCGTTCTGATGTTCCTGTTCCTGCTATGGCGTAGTCCCGACTCGGCGAGCATCCTTATGAACACCAACCTGGGCCGCCTCTTGCTGGCCGCCGCTTTGCTCGGAATGGTTGTCGGCTGGTTCTGGATTCGTAGACTCGTGGACCTCAAGTACTAGGCAGTTAGGAGGAGATCAGCATGCCAATCTACGTTTGGATTGCAGCGGCCGCGTTGTCGGCATCGCTCCCGATTGCTTGGTGGGCGATGTCGTCGGATCGCCAAATCAGCCAGCGGGTCAGCGAGAATCTGGCAGACTACCAACCGACCATGCGTGAAGCGGTCCTGCAACGCTCAGCGACCGAGCGATTCGTGTTGCCGGCGGCTCGCTCGATCGGCGCGAAGCTCGTGCGCTATACCCCTATCGGATGGATCGATAGTAAGGCCAACGCACTGGCGAGGGCAGGACTAACCGGGCGGATCACTCCGGAACAAGTCCTGGGTATCAAGCTAGTCCTCCCCGTTCTGGTAACTGTTATGCTCGGTTCACGACTGATCAGCGACTTCGGCGTCAGATCGATATTGTTTGTGGGCGCCTGCGTGGTCGCAGCTTTCTTCATTCCCGACATATTCATTCAGATGAAAGCCGACCGCCGGAGCGAGGAGATGACGAACCTCCTTCCTGATGTGCTCGATCAGCTCACAATCTCGGTCGAGGCGGGCCTTGGCTTCGAAGCCGCACTCGGCCGGATTGCCAGCGCTGAATCCCATCCGCTCGCCGTTGAATTCGGCCGCATGCTTCAAGATATTCGACTGGGGACAGCGCGGGTGGATGCCTTGGAGGCGCTTGCCAACCGGTCACAAGTCGACGATCTAAAGACGGTGGTGCTGAATCTGCGACAGGCCGAGATGCTTGGCGTTCCGCTTGCTCGCTCCCTTCGAAACCTAGCCAGAGACATGCGAGAAAAACGCAGGTATCGGGCTGAGGAGGCGGCTAACAAACTGCCAATCAAGATGATCTTCCCGTTAGGAATCTGCATATTGCCCGCGCTATTCATTGTGATTCTCGGTCCCGCCATCATTCGATTCTTTGAGCTCTTCTGATGGATCCCTGGGCAGACTACGAGGACCAGCCGAACAACGGCGGAGTTGCGGCAGGCACCGAGCCACTGCGCCATCAAGGTAAGCGCGTCTCATCATTGATCGGTCAGTTGCGCGAGGGCAGCTTTGCTTCGGTCGGGATGTCGGCCACCCCGACGGGTTTCGAACCTCTCGACTCGGTGCTCGACGGTGGGTTCCTTCCAGGTGAGGTGATCCTGTTAGGCGGCCTTCCAGGCGCGGGTAAAACAATCTGCGCCCTGCAGTGGTCCCGGAACATATCTGTCCGCGGCCGCCGCGTAACCTTCGCCTGTTTCGAGCACGACGAACCGACGCTTCTCTATCGTCTGCTGGTCCAAGAGATGGCGGCCGAGACCGCAATGTCGGACGCAACAACCCGGATTCAAAGCCGCGCCGTGATACGGGATTTGATGCTCGGTGTCATCGATCTCAACAGGGCCGTCGAGTTGTCGCCCCTCGTAAACACCGCACTGCAGAAAATGGAAGTGTACGCACCAAAGCTCCAGCTGCTGAGGGCATCGACCCAGACCACCACGCCGGACGAACTTGAGCTGACAGCCGTGTCTCATCTTGAGCCGGGCGGCATTCTCGTCGTGGACTATCTCCAGAAGCTTCCCGTTCCTGGGGTGCCAAACTTGGAAGAACGTGTGTACCGAGCGGTTGAGATCATGAAAGAGTTGGCGATCCGCCTGCAAATCTCGGTCGTCGCCCTGTCGGCCGCAGCACCTACCGGCATCGGGTCGGATCGTCTCCGACTCTCCGACTTGCGGGGAGCTGATGCGTTGGCTCACGAGTGCGACATTGCTGTAGTGCTGAATCACAAGGCCACCGCAACTTCAGACCGCCACCTCAAGTTCGACTCGACACAGCTCAGTGCGGCAAAGAGCCGAACGGTGTTCTCAGTCGAAAAGAATCGCCGAGGCGAGGCTGACGTGCATCTCGACTTTGAGCGAGACTTCGCGAACTTCCGCTTCAACCCGCGAGGTACCTTCATGAGCGAGGCACTCGAGGGTGACTAGCGCGATCACGGGCGGATGATGGCCGCCAGATATCGGCATCTTCTGTCCACCGCCACACTGGCGACGTTGTACGCACTGTTTGTATACGCAAACATCATCGATCTGATCGACAACGGATTCCGTCTCAGCCCGGCTCTGATCGTCGTATTCCTAACGGTCATGGTCCTACTGATCTTCTTCCGACGCCCGAGCGACGAAACCGACTTGTCATCAATGGCAGTGCTGGCCGGCTTTCTTGGCACCTTTACCACGCTGGGTATGCGGCCACTTGAGGGCGGCGAAGACGTCCTGATTGGGCAGATCCTTCAGGTTGCAGGCGCACTGTTGCAGCTCGGCTCGTCGGCTTCAATCGGTCGATCGTTTGGCCTGTTCCCCGCCAACCGAGGAATTCAGACCAACGGTCTCTACCGGCTGGTGCGACATCCGTTCTACATGTCTTACTTGATCTTTCAACTCGGCTACTTGGTCAACAATTTCACAGCGAGGAATCTCATCCTCCTAACGGTTGCCGCATCGTTCCAGGTGCTTCGCATCGTCTACGAAGAGCGGTTGCTGTCCAACGACCCGGCGTACGTAAACTACACCGACTCCGTACGATGGCACCTTGTCCCCGGGGTCTGGTAAGGCCGCCTAGAGCAACTCTTCCAAGTCGGCCACCCGCTGCTCCAGCTCGGCGATTCGAGTTTTGAGCTGTTCGAGTTCACCCTCACTCATCGATTGTGCGGCCGACGGAATCGGCGCCGCCGACGGCGCGGTTGGCTGCGCCTGAGGTGAATCCACGAGCCCCGCCTCCGGGTCGAAGTCAGCGGCTCTCGATTCGTTCGCGCCGATCAGCTGAATCCATCGATCCTGAGACTGGCCCGAGGCCCGGCCCACGTTGCGGACCAGCGGGTTCTCCCCGGCGGCCAAGCCGGACAACGTGTGTTCGACCTCGTCAAACGCTTCGTCCCCGTCGGCGCTGAACACCCCATGGCGCTCGGTGCGAGTTCGGAGTTCGCCCGGAGACTGCGGCCCCCGCAACGCCAGCACCGACAGCACCGCCAACTGACGATCCGTAACCCCGAGCTTCTCATCCACGACGTGTTTATGTTTGAACGCCCGATTGCCAGACCCTCGTACACTGCGGGCCCAGCCGGCCTGCCGCAGTTCGAGCATCGTTTCATCAACAAGCTGGGCCGAGTAGTCGACCACCGGATCACGACTGGTTTTCTGATTACACGCGTTGGTGAGTGAGTTCGTGGTGAGCGGATACTGGTCGGGCGTGGTGAACGACTTCTCCACCAAACAAGCCAGGACCCGGAGTTCTTCGGCAGTCAGTTTCGTTTCCATCACCGCCAAGACTACCCGCGCCGACGCGGCCGCTCGGGACTTACGCCCGTGAGGTCAGCGAGGCCATCAGATCGATAACCGAACGGGCGTGTTGAGGACGGGAGAACTGCGCGGCGGCATGACGCCCTCCCACGATAAGCCGATCAGTCTCGGCCCGCCGCTGCTCATCGAGCAAGGCACCGATGGCGTCGACGTACCCCTGAGCCGAGCCGTCGACGATCAATATGCTCTCACCATCGATGGCATGGTCTCGCACTCCGAAGACTTCGGAGATGACCACCGGCTTGCCCATCATCATGGCGTTGAGGTAGGTCTGCTGGCTATTGGATCTGGTCAAATCCGGGCGAACCGGGATCACCACCATCTTTGACTCGGCCATCAACTCCACAAACCGATCGTGGCTCACGGCACCGACGGTCACGTTGGCGGGGACCTCGAGGTCATTATCCAAACGGTCGGTGGCCAGCACGAAGTGCTCATCGGGGAACGACCTCGCCGCCTCAACCAACGGCCGATAGTCGCGATGGGCGTTGCCGCCGGCGAATATGTGCTTTCCGTCCGCTGCCGGGACCGCTTTGGCGAGTTCCTCGTCGCTGAAGCTGTAGAAGTACAACGCGTAGCGACACTTGGCCGGATCGAGCCCCCACGTCTCGGGGAACGCTGTCAGCGCCTCGCTGGAGTAGACGATGTAACAGTCAATGGCTCGATCGGCCAGCTTGATCATCTGCCGATCGACGAAACCGCGCAGCCCCGAGTTGGGTTGCCACATGTCACCCATGATGGCGATTACGGGCCGCCTGGAACGAGGGAGGAAACCGAGGACAGCCGCGGCTACGACATCGGGCTGTATAGCCCCAGCCTCGGCGTTAAGTAGCAGCTTTCGATGGTTGCGGCCGTGCCGGACAACTCGAAACACCCGTCGCAACTCTTGAAAGAGGCTGCTAGGTCCCGGGGTCGGATATCCGGGGTCGATGAAGGTGACCTCCGGCGCCCCTCCAGCCCCTAGAAACTGGTGGAAGCGAGCAAATGTTGTGGCAAACGCACGATCCACGTCACCGAAGATAACGGCTTCGTGTTGTCGTTTGTTGTCGCTAGGGAGATTCCTCCCAGTGCCCCTACTCTCCCAGTTTGGAGAGAGAATCCATGAGGTTCAGCTCTCCGGCTCGGGTCTGGCCGCCGACCTCGAGAAATCGACGCATCCGAGCCTGCGCTTCGGGATCCCGCAACGTCAGCTGAAACAAGTAGGCCTCGTCCACTCTCGCCTCGTCAAACGGCATCGCAGACGCGTTGAGCACCGACCGTTTGGCCAGAGCAACCGCCTTCGACGGATAGGACGCAATCCGCCTAGCCAATGAATCGACAAAGGCCGACAGCTCATCAAGCGGCAATGCTCGATTGAGTAACCCCCAACGCTCGGCGGTATCGGCATCGATATCGCCACCGCCAAGCACAACCTCCAAGGCACGGCCCCGCCCGACGAGCTCCGGCAACCGTTGGGTGCCCGTGCCACCGGGCAGTATCCCCAGCGGCACCTCCATCTGGTTGATGACCGTCCGGCCAACAGCTCCAAACCGCATGTCGCACGACATCGCCAGTTCGTTGCCGCCGCCCCCAATCCGACCTGCGATCTCAACGATGGTGACCTTGGGCATCGTGCGATAGGTCTCACACATTCGATGAAAACCCCGCAGCTCGGGCTCCCGTTGCGGCTCCTCGTCGATGGGAAACCCCAGGATCGCTTCGACGTCGAAGTGGGCGATGAAAAAGTCGGGGTCGGCCGATCGCAGCACCACAACTCGAACCTCGTCGTCGGCCGCGACTTGAGCGCCGAACTTGGCCAGCTGACGAAACAGGTCGAGCGTCATGACGTTCATCGGAGGAGCCGAGATCGCGGTGGTCGCCACTCCCCCGTCGACCGAGACATTCAGGAGGTCGTAGCTGCTGTAATCAGGTTGGGACATCGAGGTGCTCCTCCAGTAGCCTCATACGTTCATGGACGACGGCGTATCCGAAGACCGCTATTCCGAAGACGAGTTCCGGGGTCCCCCGTCAGCTGAAGAGTTGGCGGCATGGCGATCGGCAGCCAAGGTCGGCAACGTTGACGCCATGTATAACCTCGGGATCATCTGTTATCAAAACGGCCAGCTTGTGGGCTCCGACAGTGCCGAGACATGGTGGGTGCTCGCGGCCAAAAACGGCAGCACCGAGGCCATGATGAACCTCGGGCTACTGCGCTACGAACAAGACCGCATCTTCGGTGACAGCTCGGCCGAACACTGGTGGCGCCAGGCGGCCGAGGCCGGCAACAGCGACGCCGCCTGCAATCTGGGAATGCTGCGTCACAGTCAGGGTCGACTGCGAGGCGACGACTCCGCCGAATCGTGGTGGCGCCAAGCCAGCGTCAGCGGCAATGAAGACGCCGCCCACAACCTCGACGTGCTCAACGAGGAACATCCGGTGACGACCCAATCCGTAGAGCTGGGCCGCCGACCGGAGGACTGATCCTCAGTCCGGTTCACCCCGGACGACCAGGTGCCTAGCCGTGCTTCTTGTCGCCTTTTCCGTCATCACCGTCGCCCGGTTCGGCGAGGCCCGAGCCGGAGTCGCCATCATCGGACGTTGACTTGCTTCCGGACTCGGTGACAAAACACCATTCAACGTGGCCAGGCGTTACCTGACGAATCGATTCGCCGGGCTGAAGGGTCGCAACCTTGTGCTCGGTGCCGGCGATGACCACGCTGATGGTCAGTGCGCTGTCGCCATTGTTGGTGAAGTCGACCAGAGCGGCTTGAGCGGAATCAGTCATGTTGGTTCTTTCTGTAGTGGTTGGGCAGTTACATTTCGAAGAGCTACATCTTGAAGAGCTACATCTTGGATGGCGGCGGGTGCCTAACGGCGGCGATACAACCGCAGGTACTTTCCGCCGCCGTAGAGATAGTGCGTGGGCTCCTGGAGCTTCGCTTCCGACCAGTTAATGGTCCACAGGTAAAGGGCTTCGCCGATCCCGTTGGCCAGGCCGGCGATCGACACCGTTTGAGCTTCGTCCATTTGTTTCAGGATGGCGTGAGTAAACAGCCCGTGTCCGACTCGTTTCCCACGAGACTTGTGGTAGGGGTAGACCAGCGCCCGTTCCCACGAGATCTGGTCGCCTGAAGTGGAGCAAAGAAAATGCTGGGCCTGTTCACTCGGTGCTTTCAGCCGTTTGGCCAGCTCTTCCGGATCCACGGGTCTGATGAATTCCAGCCCGGCCCAGGCGGAGCGGCAGGCGTCGACGAGGACCACCAGCTCGAAATCATGCAGGGCGAAAAACGGCTGCACCAGATCGGCGAACATGGCACCGGTGTTGGCCGGGTCGGCGTCGAGAAAATCATGGGTCACGAGGTAGAAGTCGCTCTGCTCCCCCTCGACCCCGCTTCGGGTTACACCGTGTCCGGAGAGGAAAAGCAGTACCACGTCGCGGGCTCGAAGATTCTCATCGGTCTTCTGCTGTGAACGGGCTTGAACGGCCGCCACCAGTTGGTCTCGGGCCGATTCGACGTTTGTTTTGGTGGCCTGCTCATCGGTAAGCAACCAATGATGAACCGATTCAAACAGGCTGTCACCGTCGGCCGTGAAGCGGCGAGCGATCTCGGTGGCATCGTCGGCGGCGTACTTCAGGTCGCCCACACTTTGATCCTTGTGTTTCATCTTCGAAACACCAACCGACAGCATGAACAGCTGGGGCTGGACCCGGCTGGGGCGACCGGTCCTCACCTGCTCCGTGCCCTTTGCCCCTTCGGTACCGTCGGTTGGGATTTTGACCACACGGAAAGCCGAAGGAGGGCCTGGATCCGGTTCCTCATCGATAGGCGGCAGCGGTGAAGGAGTTATACGCTCGAGGAAGCCGCGTGTTACCGGCCGCTGCTCATCAACTTGAGTTGATCCGAAGTGGGCCGAAAACACCGTGTGTTGGCCGGCCTCCGAAGCCTCGGTGACGTAGACCGACCCGCGGCCGTCGGGCAGCTTGATGTTGGCACGGGCCGACAACGCAGCCTCGGCTGCGACCGAAGCCTTCCAGACAGGTTCACCATCAACCGTTGCCTCGATGTAGCGCACCGAGTGCGACGGCTCGACGTCAAGCCGGGCTGTCACTTCAGCATCAGCCAGTTGAACGCTTGGCTCTCCTTCAAAGTTTTCAACGGGAGTCACCAACGGCTCGGTGAGAACCACCTCCACCACCGGATCGGTAGCCGGACTCACGAAGTTCTGCTCATCCACCGAATCATCGAACGGGAGTGGAGCACCGGTCGGGTCGGTGAAATCAATCAGGTGACCGTCGTCATCGACGTTGACCACAAGATCAACCGCGATCGACTTCGCCGACTCGCTCTCGGCCAGGAGTCGTAGCTCGTTGGGGCCCGGTTCAAGCCAAAACTCGGCAGTGAGCGTTGGGACCTCACCGTAGGTATCCAGATCTGCGACCGGACCGTGCTCCCACTCCATCAGCCCGTCGAGCAACGCCCAGACGCGAGTGGTTGGGCTGGCTAGATCGGTTATCGAGAATTCCACAGCAAAGAAGTACGGCTGCAGTTGATACACCTGCTCGATCGCCACCACGGGTGGAAGTAGTTCGTCGAGCCTAAGCGGTTCAGGGTCGAGCCCAAGCTCGGCCAGAGCCGCCGCTTCGCTACCGGTCTCAAACACTTTCCTGATGATGTCGGGCCGATAAAGCCGTTCAACAAACCGATCGGCAGGAAACGACCAGGCCCTACAGTCAAACCCGCCGTTGATGTGAAACGTGATGAAACGTTCACCCTCGGCGCTGGCGGCGTAGTAGCCGCTCTTGGACCAGATCACCCACTCTCGCCCGGCCACAAAGAGATTCAGAGCAGGCTCGAGCGCGTTGGCGTGGTCATCCGGCTGCTCGCTCAAACCGGCGTCGGTGGCTTCGGGTAGGTACCAAAGCCGAAGAACCTGATCCCGCCCGCCGGTTGCCAACCACTCTTCATCGGCGGCCAGATCCAAAACCGGGCCGGTGTGGCCAACAAGCTTGCGGCCCTTGAGGATTTGTTTATCCCAGCGCAGAACCCGCACCGTCCCGCTCCGACCCCCGGTCGCCGCCCAGTCTCCGTCAAGGAGTCCGTAGCTTTCGGCGTAGTCCCAAGCGAACCGGCCGTGGCCCGTCATCGGCATTCCGATCGGGTCGAGGATCAGGTTGTGGTCGTGTTCGGACATGCGCAGTGAGCGCTGCCCGTCGTCTACCTGGGCGCGGTGGTAGGCCTCGGGGCCGGGTTCGTCGTCGCCGGCGCCCGATGGGTCGACCGGCCGCAGGGCGAGCCGTTCCAGATCCATCCTCACGGACAGGCCCGACGCCTCGTCGGATTGACCAAACCCCAAGGCCACCTTCGGCAAACTCACGCCCACATCGGTAATCGTTTGGCCAGCACCTTCGAGAACGTGCGCTTCATACTCGGCTTCCGGATCCCCCGAAGGACGCAGCCCCGTCGCCCGCGCCGGCCAGGTGGCCAGAGAGAATCGACTTCCGCCCGCCGATACCGCCGTGCCGTTGTCGAGGAAGCCAACGGCAAGAGCGCTGTCGTCGGCTTCCTGGCGGCTGACCTCGGCGAAACCTCGCTCGGTGTCGTGCACAGTGACAACACTTTCCGACCTTGCCTTGGAGCCAACGATCAGCAATCGCCCATCGCGGGAGAACGCCATCTCGGCGGGACCGCCCCCGCCCGCACCGGAAACGGCCTGTATGACATTGCCGTCGAGGTCGTAGATCCACAGGTCGCCACCATCGTGGTTGGCCACGGCAAGGAACCTGTCGGATGTCGCCATCTGATCGGGACGGTGGGGTAAAGGGGCCGAGGTGGCAAACGGGACTTCGACCAGCTCGCCATCTATGAAATCGAGGATTCTCGGCTGGCTGTTGAACACGGAGCTGCAAAAAATGCGGTCGTGGCCATCTCTCTGCGCCGTGGCCAGGCGGAACGGCTGATCACTCACCGGGGTCGACGTCACCAGAAGCTCGGCCACATCCTCCTCACTACCGTCGTCGCCGCCGGCAACGTCACCCTCGGCAGCATCACTATCGGCTTCGCTGCCCGCCTCACGTTCGAGGTCATAGACACTCAGGTTTTCGTCATCGACGGCGACGAGGAAACGGCCCCCACCGACAAAGGCAAGGTCTCGGACCAGCCTCGGCATCTTGATCGCCGCTTCCAAACGTCCGCTTATTGCGTTGAACGCCCGAAGGTCGGTGCTGTATGCGCCGTCGGAACTTGAGATCCGACGCACAGCAGCAAATACCAACACGAACGCCGGTGGTGTGTTGGGATGAATCGCTATGGCATCAATGGCACCGTCGTCTCCTGGTCCGATGTCGCCGACCATGGTTCGCACCAGGGTCGGATTGGGACCGTTCCAGGCCCGGATCCGTTTGTCGGCGCCCGCTGTGACAAAAAGATTCGCGCCGGGCTTGGTCGCCAACCGGGTGATCGGGCCGCTGTGGGTCCCGTTGTCAACTCGCAACGTGACTGCCGATCCTGCGGCGGTCGGTCGGTCGGCCATCGACTCGGCCGGCGTTGTTTCGTCACTCATCGATTGTTTGTCTCGCTACGTTGGCTTCGAATATTCGTCGTCACTGGGTGATCACCTGGGAAGTGGGATGTAGGGAAGCTCGACTACACCGAGCTGTTGGAAGATGGCGTCGGCCTCGGCCCGGGTACGTCGAGCAGTGCGGTTCCGGGCCAGGAAACGTTCGGCTTCGCTACGACCGAACAAGGCCAATGCCTCCCCAAACCGATACTTGTCGACCGTGTCATCGATAGCCCGCTCAAATAGAGGTACGGCCGCCTCAGGATTGTCCTGCTGTAGATGAGCGAATCCAGCGAGGGTATCGCTCCAGCCGGCCTGACGAAGATTTGGTTCGGGGGGTCTGTCGATCGAGTGCAATATCTCGAACACAGCCTCTGATCTTCCCGCACCCAATTCAGCGGCAGCCGTCGTGAGGTCGATCTCAAATAAATCAACGACACTTCCAGCATTGGAGAACCACGCACGTGCGCTTTCAAGTGCCCCGAGCGCCAGGTCTCGGTTGCCGGCAAATGCCTCAAGACGGCCAAGTTCACGTAGAGCCCAGACCGAGACTCGTCCAGCCCCGAAACGAACCGCCTCTCGACGCAAGCGATCCAATTCAGTGCGAGCATCTTCTCGGCGACCCTGATCGCTTAACAGAGCTGCTCGATTAATGGCCGGGAATAGACCTCTATCGCGGTCGCCGACGCTATGCGCATAGCGCTCGGATGACGCGAAATGTTCCGCAGCCCCCCGCCAATCACCTGCCGCTTGCATATCGAGACCCATATTGCTGTGAGCACTGCTCAATAGCTTGGGATCGCCAAGCCGTTCAGCCGCCTCCTTCAGATCCTCCCAAGCCTGCTGATGTCCGGGATCACCACGATCACCCAAGATGATGTGGCGCACATGAAGAGCGGAAACCAACGGCCGCAGTTGGCCACTCATTTCAGCGTTGTTGTAGGCCTGTTCACCTGCAGCCAGAGCGCCATCGAGATCGCCGCGACGGTGCTTGAGGCTTGCAAGCGTGTCCAGCAACCATGCCCGCGACGCAGCATCGGCATCGCTGCCGCCGATCTCTGCCAACACCACCGAAAGTTCCTCGATGCCAGAGTCGTAGGAACCGTCAATTTCGGCCCGCTCCAGGACAACTCTTGATAGCAACCGCATCCGATCAAGCCGATCGTCGATCACACCACAAGCTCGTTCGCCAGAAGCTATGGCCTCCACGTGGCGCCCGGCAGCAACCCCGGCGTAGAACAACGATGTGAGCACCTCGCCGAGCGTGTCGGAGTCGTCCAGAGGAGGATCCAGTGAATCAATCGATCTGACAACCAGCTGAAGATGGTTCGTGGCGTCAGCCATCATTCCCAGTTCGGTCGCTTCCGCAGCGGCCTGACGGCCGTAGTCAATCGCTTGCCGATACTTCCCGGCGCGACTGTGGTGCAGGGCCAATACTGCCGGGGTGGCACCTTGATCTTCGAGTAACTCGGCAATCGCCGCATGCAACTCCGAGCGACGGGATGTCGACAAGCCCTCGTATGCGACCTCCCAAACCACCGCGGCCCGAAACTTGTAGGTGCGACCTTCGACTGGTTCGATAAACGCGCCAAGTTCGTCGAGGCCGAGCGCGCTCTCGTCGACGTCCAGCAACTCTCTCAGCAATGGGACATCGAAGATCTGCCCCAGCACCGAGGCCGTACGGAGGACCACGCGAGCCTGATGACCAAGGCGGTCGATCTGCGCCGTTACCAGGCTCTCGATGTTGTCGATCACACCAACCGATCCGGCCGTCGAACCCTGTGACTGAGCCAGCGCCAGTTCCACCGCGAAATAAGGGTTGCCACCCGAGCGTTCGACGATGGCACTGCGGGTTTCATCGGCCAAGTCGGGCGCGACCTCAGCGACCAAGGCCAGCACCTCGTCAGCCGGTAACGGGGATACCTCGACCACGTCGTCGTCCGACGCCAGCGGCCCACTGCCCACACGGGCCGACGGCACGATGGCCCACGGCCGCTCCTCCCCCGATCGGGCCAACGCCTCGAACACACTACGGGATGCGGCGTCGAGTCGATGCAAGTCGTCGATGAGGAACAGCGTCGGAGTGGTGAGGGTCCGGCCAAACACGGTGGCGGCCAGGTCTGCGGTCACGTCGAGGCGGAACTCCGGTTCGATGGCCGATGACTTCGGCGTCGGCGGTACGGTCACTCCAACTGCGGGGGCGAGTAACGGCGCCATGTCGACCAGTTCCGGCGCCACTCGTTGCATCCACTCGATGAAGCCGTCGCGGCGGAACTTCGGATCGGGGTTGTCGTCGATCCCCACCACGCTGCTCAAGATCGGTCCGATGTCACCGTACGGGGTGATTCGCGCGCTCGAGCGGCCGTCGACCCGGAAACGTACAACGCCGCTCGGTCGACGTCGGTCGATCTCATCAAGTAGTCGGGTAAGGCCAACACCTCGGCGGCCCACAAACTGCACCGCCCCACCGGCCGACCGTCGAGCCGCGGCCAGGGCCGCCGCGGCGAGCTCCAGTTCGGACTTTCGCCCCACAAACGGTGGTTCAGGTCGAGTCTTGGTTCGGCGCCGATCGGCTCCGACAAGCTGATGGATGACAACCGGTTCGATTCGTCCCTTCACCAGGATCGGGGCCATCTCCGTGGTTGTCCATCCCACCGACGAATGGTCGAGCACCGACTGAGCGACCGCTACGGAACGCTCATCGGCTTTGCCCAGTAGGCGGGCGGCCAAGTTTGTGGGGTCGCCCATCGTGGTAAATGTTCGGTTTCGCTCCGAGCCGAGAAACCCGGCGTAGGTATGACCGCGGTTCACGCCGGCCTTCATCGGTGGCATCTCAGGGTCGAGCACCAGGCTCGACATCAACCTCAGCATCGCATCCTCGTCGTCTTCGCCCGAGACCGGAGCCCCGGCGCTGAGGAAGAACTTAACTCCCCCGACGGCCACGTCGGAGCCGAGGAACACTACACCAGTGGTCTCGCAGAGCTCGATCAAGCGAGCCACCACTTGGGCGATGGTGTCGTCGTCGAGCTCAATGGTGTCGAGCTGGATAAAAGCCACGGTGACCAATCGGATCTCGCCGATGGTCGACACGAAGGCATCGAACGCGTCAGCCAGTTGTCGACCGGCGGCGACCTCGGCATCCTCTATCGGCAGCGAGTCTGCAGCGAGCAGATTGGCGGTTGCTCCACTCGCAGGCTCGGCAGCCGCGGTCACGGGCTCTACGTCCAACTCCCACAGATCGTCTTCGATGTTGGAGGCCCAGCCCTCCGGCAATAGGGAAGCGGTTGTGGCGCTGACCAAAACCTCACCCGGCTCAGCTTCGGCTTCCAAACGAAGGCACTCGTCGACCGTTGGACCACGGGCGATCAGGTCACGGCGTTCAGAACCGGCGAGGATGAGACCAATCGGTCCGCCGGCCACACCAACCGTCATCGACAGCGGTGTGGGCAGATCGTCGTTGAGTCCGTCCAGAATGTTGACGATGGCGGCAGCACAGGCAGCGGCCCGCTCCGACGAGCGTTCACCGGCGAACAAGGCAAACAGCGCATCGCCGCCAAGTTTGAGCACGTCGCCACCGTGCTCGTAGACAAGATCGATCATCGGGTCGAAACAGCGGTTAATAGTGCGGATGAGAGCCTCGGCTGCGTGACGTCCGCCGAGATGAGCCAGGCTTTCGGCCAGACGGGTAAATCCGGTGATATCCGCCGATACGACGGTGCCCTCCACGGTCCGCGAAACCATTTCGGGAGACTCGATCAACCACGCCCTTACGGTGGCGGGTAATAGACTGGCTACGCCCTCCGGCGCGTTCAAGTGACCGCCGGTCCCTGCCTCAGACTTTGGTGAAAACGCTCCTGAGCCAGCACTCATCTAAACAGTACGTCGTCCCTCACAAGCCCTCCCAGCAAGGATCAGATGTACAGTAGCCGACCGGTTGGTCGGCAGCCGATTTGAGCGTTCCTACTGTAATGGATGGGCCGCAGATGCCAACAGGAGCAGTTCGGCCTATTCGGTGTAGCGGCGAGCCTTGGCCTTCTTGCCCTTAATGCCGGAGCCGTTAATGGCCTTGATGACCGACCCGACCTCCGACTCGGGAACACCAACCACCGAGTAGTGCTCGGAGATTTTGATCGGGCCGATATCGCGGCCCGAGAGGCCGGCCTCGTTGGCGATGGCCCCCACGAAATCACCGGGCCGCACTCGACCTCGACGTCCCACACCGATGTAGACGAAACCGGTGTCGCCACCGGTGTGTCGATCCTGGCCGTTGCGGAACTCGCGTTTGGATCCTCGGTGCTTCTGAGACCCGTGCCGCTCATGCCGATGTTTCGAGTCCCGCCCGGCCTTACGACGTCCCTCGGCGATCTCGGGGATGAAGGTCTCATTCACTTCGGGATTGCGGGTCTCGTGCACAATCTTGATGGCGGCCAAGGCAATGTCTCGCAGCTCAGCCACGTCGGTTAGTTCGTGGATTACCTCGTAGTAGGCATCAAGATCATCAACACCCAACTGTTCACGAACGACCTCCACCGTTTGTTCCAGTTGTCGGGTGCGAAGCATCTCAACACTCGGCACCTTTTCGATGTCGATCTTGCGACCCACATGACGCTCGATGCGCTTGAGCTGGCTTCGGGTCTTCGGATCGGCCAAGGTGATGGCCACACCTTCTCGACCGGCTCGGCCTACTCGCCCGATCCGATGCACGTAGCTCTCCGGCTGAGTCGGCACGTCGTAGTTGACCACGTGGGTCAACGTGTCGACGTCAAGGCCTCGGGCGGCCACGTCGGTGGCCAGCAGCAGGTTGGCGGCGCCATCACGCAGTCGAGCCATTACCCGGTCCCGCTGCTGTTGATCCATGCCACCGTGGAGGGCCTCGGCTCGATAGCCACGGCTGTTCATTACGGCGGTGAGCTCGTCGACGTCTTTGCGGGTTCGGCAGAACACCAGCGCCGACTCCGGCGCCTCGATGTCGATGATGCGGCCGAGCGCGGCCGGCTTGTGTTTATGGGCCACGAGATATGCGGTTTGCCGGACGAGATCGTTGGCGGGGGCGTCTTTGCCCACACCCGTCTTGATACGAACCGGGTCCTGCTGATGCCGATCGGCGATGGAACGGATCCGATGGGGCATCGTGGCCGAGAACAATACGGTCTGGCGAGTGGGCGGAGTGGACTCGAGGATGGTCTCGATGTCTTCGGCGAACCCCATGTCGAGGATCTCGTCGGCCTCGTCGAGCACCACTGTGGCGATCTCGCGCAGATCGAGGGAGCGCCGCTTGATCAGATCGATGGTTCGACCGGGCGTGCCGACCACCACGTGCACCCCTCGCTTCAGGTCACGGATCTGATCGCGAATCGACGCCCCGCCGTAGACAGCAACGGCCTTGACGCGCTGCTGACGGCCGTAGCCGTTGACGGCGTCACACACCTGGACGGCCAGCTCACGGGTGGGCACAACCACCAGCGCCACCGGCGCTCCCGGGCGACCGGGTTCGATGTTGTTGACGATGGGAAGCGAGAACGCCGCCGTCTTGCCGGTGCCGGTGGCCGCTTGGCCCAACACGTCGAGCCCCTCGAGCAAAGGTGGGATCGTCTCAGCCTGAATCGGTGTTGGCTCTACGTAGCCGAGGTCGGCAAGCGATTGGAGAAGCTCGGGGCGAAGCCCCAGCTCGGCAAAACCCGAAGGCTCATCAAAACCGCCAGAAGGCACGGTAACGACACCCTGATCGCGGGCGTCATCCGCCGGAAAGGCAGACTCACTAAACATTGGTTTGGCTCCTAAATGCGCCGCATCTTTACTGCAGCAGGCCTGTACGGCCCAGCAACTGCCAAACCTTCAGCTGTTAACGGTAGCGGCGCCGAGCCCCAACCAGACGTTAGCCGGCCCGCTGCGTATCTTTCCACGGCCCCGAGTCGGCCCGAGGCTCTCGAGGCAGACCCAGAATCCGGTCGCCGATGATGTTGCGCTGAACCTGGGAAGTACCGGCGTAGATCGTTCCCGAGCGGGCGATGTAAAAGCTGCTCAACCAGTTGGCTGCGGTGTTCGGAGTGCCGATGTCGGGGGCACCCAGCCCTGATCGTGTTTCCAGGCCCCGACCCACCGCTGCAGCCGGGCCGAGCAGGTCCATTGCCGCCTCCGTGATCTCACGGTGATAGTGGCTCCACCGCAGTTTGCCCACCGACGACTCGGGCCCCGGCCCCTGTCCGGTGAGAAATCGGGTTAGAGCCTGCATGCCCTGATAGCGCATGATCTCGACCTCGGAATGGAAGCGGGCGATCTGCTGGCGAACCTTGGGATCATCGGCTTTACCCTGCTCCCGGGCCAGAGCTATGAACTGATCGAGCTCTGCGCGGAACTTGAGGTGTGTGGTTGTGGCTCCAATCCCCCGTTCGTAGCCGAGCAGCGTGTTCGCCACTACCCAGCCGTTGTTGACGCCACCAAGCACGTGATCTTTCGGGCAGACGGCATCGCTGAAGAACACTTCATTGAAGTGGTCATGACCAGCGATGTTGGTGATGGGCCGGATCTCGATTCCGGGCTGATCCATCGACATGAGTAGGAAGCTGATGCCTTTGTGTTTGCGAGCCTCGGGGTCGGTGCGGGCCAGCACGAAGATCATGTTGGCGGTGGTAGCGGCCGAGGTCCAGATCTTCTGACCGTTGACGATCCACACATCTCCGTCGAGCACGGCTCGGCACCCGAGGTTGGCCAGGTCGGATCCGGCGTCGGGCTCGGAGTAGCCCTGGCACCACAGATCCTCGCCGGAGAGGATCCGCGGAATGTAGTAGGCCTTCTGTTCGTCGGTGCCGAGTTGCAGGATCGTGTTGCCGACCATGCCGATGCTGAATCCATCGTTGAGACCGGCCGTCGGCACGCCCCGTTTGGCAAACTCCTCGTTGAGTACCACATGCTCAATGTGCGACAGTCCGGCGCCGCCGTATTCGGCAGGCCAGTTTGGTGCCAGGAGTTTGTTGTCGGCCAGGGTCTGGCGCCAGTTGTTGTAGAAGTCGACCCGCTCCTGGCCGCCAAGTGCTCCTATCCCCTGCCAGTCGCTGGGAAGGTTGTCATCGAGAAAGCTGTTGATGA
The DNA here is from genome assembly GCA_965216355.1 of Acidimicrobiales bacterium. Taxonomy (GTDB): domain Bacteria; phylum Actinomycetota; class Acidimicrobiia; order Acidimicrobiales; family SZUA-35; genus JAHELU01. Next base: position 1,618,917 of record CBDCFR010000013.1, on the reverse strand, counting down.
ACGCTCTGTAGCTTTCGGCCTCCGGCCCATGGCTGGGTTGCATATGTCCGACCCTCGTCTCTCCGCTTCGATATTGCACCGATTACGTTCCGACACTACCGCTGAGTAGCTTCCGCGGCCAGTTGGGGAGCCGGCGTCGAGCGGAAATGGGAGCCGGTGGCGGGCAACATCGAGGGCAGCCTAAAATTGGTCGATGACCAGGCCTTCCACGGAGCTGTACCGTCACGGACCCATAGCCGTCGGCTCGTTTCGGTGTCGGCCTGACGATGCCGCCTTTGGCGGCGGGTGGATGGACAAGCCGACGTTGGTGTTCCCCCGAACCTGCGTGAAGATAACCCAGCAGGGATCCCCGACAGTGGTTGCCGATCCGAACACGGTCGTCCTCTATCGTGGCGAGCAGGAGTACTCCCGAGTGGCGGTCGACGGCAACGGCGACAACTGCGAATGGTTCGAGGTCGACCCCAATTGGCTTCGGTTCGCCGCCGAGCCCTACGACCCCGATCTTTCGGGCCCCGACGCGCCGCCGGTCCGTCACACTCACGCCCCGGCAAACGCCGAGGCCTACTCGCTGCAGCGCTCGCTCACTCGAATGATCTCCGGATCCAGCCCGGTAGACACCATGGTGGTGGAAGAGTCATTGCTTCGGCTGGTCGACTTGGTGATTCCGGGCGCCTACATGAGTCGCAATGCCGTCACCGGCTATCGAACAAGAGCCGAGACCGAAGCCTCTCATCGCGACTTGGTCGACGACACGAAGGCCTACCTCGCAACCAACTTCAACCAGCCGATCTCGCTGAGCGACATCGGCGCAGCCGTCGGCTCGTCGAGGTTCCACCTCGCCCGGCTGTTTCGCCACCTGACCGGCAACACGTTACACCGTCACCTAACCGGACTTCGCCTACGGGCTGCCTTGGCCTTGCTCGACGACACCGACCGGGGCATTTCCGAGATCGCTATCGGAGTTGGCTTCTCAAGCCATTCCCACTTCACTCAAGCGTTTCGACGGGCCTTTGCGGTAACTCCCAAGGTGTATCGCCAACACCCTGATCAGGTGCTTCGTACGCTCATCCGGTAGGCCTGCAGCCGCCACAAAGGCGCACGATCGTGACAGAACATGATGGCGACCTGTTGCATGCTGATCCTCCGACACCTTGCTTGGAAACCCATGCTTGGCAAGCCCAAAGCTTGGCAGACCATGCCACCTAGTCCGGAGGAATCGTCGTGCGCTCCATGCGTTGGAAATCCGTCGCGCCTATAGCGGCCTTGCTTCTGCTGGCTTCTCCAATTGCCGCATTGGCAGCCGCTCCCGGCTTCCTTGAGCCCGACGTGGATTTGATTCGCTCCCACGTCGGCGACGCATCGCCCGGCGATAACTTCGGATGGGTGGGCGCCGATCTCGGCGACCTTGATGGCGACGGTGTCGGAGACTACGGCGTAACCGCGATAACCGACCCCACCGGGGGCGTGATCGCCGGCCGAGCATACGTGTATTCGGGAGCCAGTGGAGCCCTGCTCAACACCGTCGACGGCACTGACGCCGAGCTGATGGGCTATTCGATGGCCAGTGCCGGCGACGTCAACGCCGACGGCACACCTGACTACATCGTCGGCGCCCCGGGATTTGCCATCGTCGACCCTCCCCCACTCGGCCGCGCCCTGGTCTTTTCCGGAGCTGATCACAGCCTGCTCCACGAGTTCACCCCGGCCTCGCTGACCCGAATGGGAACGGCGGTCTCCGGCGCAGGCGACGTCAACGGTGACGGGCACGACGACCTGATTGTCGGTTCGCAGGACGCCGCCGCCGGAGGCCAGCAGGCCGGGCGGGTGACCGTCTATTCCGGAGCGGACGGGAGTGAGCTCTGGACGCGGGACGGGAAACGCGCCTTCGACCTACTCGGTTCGGCGGTCGACGTCATCGGTGACGTGAACGGTGACGGCGTACCCGACCAGGTTGCGGCCGCCTATGGCGCCACCGGTCGCGACGGAGCCGCCGGTGCTTCGGGCCGTGGTGAGGCCTACGTTCTCTCGGGCACCGACGGGTCGGTCATTCATACCCTTCGACCTCGAGGTGACGCTCAGAACTTCGGGCGGTTCTTCGCCCGCCGCGCCGGCGATGTCGACCTCGACGGTGTACCCGACGTGTTTGTGGCCGATTACGCCTCGGGCCGAGGCGGTCGAGGTGGATCGTCGGCCACCCCTGGAGCCGGTACGCCCGTGAACGGAACCGGGGGTTTCTACCTGTACTCCGGGGCCACAGGACAACTCATCATGCATGTGAAGGGTCACGAAACGGGTGAGGGCCTGGGTCCGGGCCGGGTCATGGGGGACGTGAACGCCGACGGCGTGCCCGATCTGATCGTCGCCGCCTGGGGTTCTTCGGAAGGGGCGACGAACGCAGGCACCGTCCGGCTGTACTCAGGAGCCGATGCGTCGGTGCTGCGTACGATCACGAGCACCACGGCATTCGAGTTCCTCGGGGTCGATGCCTTGTCGATCGGCGATGTCGATGGCGACGGATCCGACGACTATCTGTTGACCGGCTTCGGCGTGGCCTACATCGTCGCCGGAGCCGACCTGGGCTGAGGCAGCCAGCTTCTCGCCGGCGGCGGTCACTGCGGTCTCGGTTGACGCCAAGAACTAAGCTCACGACATGACCGACATCAAGTCGATGGGGCTATACCGCAATGTCGAGCGGATTCTTGCTGATCTCCAAGCATCCGGTTTGGGCGACGGGCAACCGTTGACCGTCGACGATCTCACGAGGTTCGACCAATACCACTACGAGGGAACCGAGGCGGTCGATGATGCCATCGCTTTTCTCCGGCCCGGGCCCGGCACCCATATCCTCGACGTCGGATCGGGGCTTGGTGGACCGGCCCGCTACATCGCCGATCGAACCGGGTCGCAGGTTACGGCGCTGGAGATTCAGCCTGACCTCAACGAGACGGCGAAGTCGCTGTCGGTGCGTTGTGGTTTGGCCCACCTTGTCAGTCATGTGAACGGAGACGTTCTGGCCGGTGACGCCGGTGTTAACTCCTTTGACGGCCTCGTCTCCATGCTGTGTTTCCTCCACATCCCCGATCGGGAGGGCCTGTTCTCCAACTGCGCCTCAGCCCTGGTCGACGGCGCCACGATGTTCATTGACGACTACTATCAGCGGGCGTCGTTCACGGAACAAGAAGCGGCGGATTTGGCCGAGAAGGTGTATTGCCCGTACGTGCCCACGCTCGATCAATACGTCGCCGATGTGAAGGCCGCGGGATTTGTCGAGATCGAAACCGTCGACAAGACTGACGATTGGACGGCATTTGTCAACGATCGGTTAGCGCTGTTTCGCGCTGGTCGGTCCGAGCTTGATAAACGCTACGGCGCCGACACCGTGGCCGGTCTTGACGACTTCTATGCCACCGTCGCCAGCCTTTTCAACAACGGCAATCTCGGCGGACTACGCCTGACCGCTCGACTCAGCGGCTAGGAGCCGCTCGGCGTACCACGATCCAAATCGAGCCACGCTCGGCTCGAGGTAGGAGTAACGCCCTTGTTTGGCCTGGGGTGAACGTTGGCCGGCCAGCTGCTGTTCGAGCATCGGAATATCTTCGGCGACGGCCACGTCGAACCGTTCGTAGTAGGCCGCTGCTTTCTCCTCGAAACCATCGACGTCAAAAGTCGAGGACGGAAACGCCACAACCTGAGCGCACAGGCAGCGGTCGGGCCCATCGGGGTACACCTCATACATCCACATTGCTTCGGCCCCGGCGGCGATCATGATGTTGGGGAAGATCCAGGTGTAGCGCACACCTTTCGCCGACCGCCCTTCCAGCCCGTCCATGGTCGGCAGGATCTTTTCGGCGTCTGATTCCAGTAGCCCTCCCGTGCCTTCGGTCATGCCGAACTGGGTGGCGTGGGCTCCGGTTACGTCTTCGGCGGCATCGGGTTCGAGGTAGATGTCGTCGATGCTTGTCGGGTGGACGTAAGGGAGGTGGTAGTACTCGTTGAAGACTTCGGCGAAGGCCTTCCAGTTGCAGTCGACGGTGAACTCGCGGCGGCGTGCGGTGACCAAATCGGCAATCGGCCATGGAGTGTGCATCTGACCGAAATCAGCCAACCAATCATCGATCGGTGGAGGCTCGGCCTCGAGACTAACAAAAGCGAACCCGAACCGTTCGGCCACGGCATAGGTGGCGAGACAGAGGTCGTCTTTGTCCGACTCGAAGCCGGGCGTTTCGTTCATGCTCGGAGCGGCCATGAACCGACCGTCGAGATCATAGGTCCAATAGTGGAACGGACAGCGGAGACGTTTGGCGTTGCCCTCACCGGTGACGACCTGCGAGGCGCGGTGAGAGCACACGTTGGCCACGGCCTGCAGCTCACCACTATGGTCCCGCGCCACCACAACCGGCACCCCGCCGATATCCATAGCGCTGTAGTCTCCGGCGTTGCTCCAACGATCCGAGCGACCGATCCCGACCCAACCCTGACGAAAAACCTGCTCCTGTTCGATGGCGTACACATCCTCGTCGACGTAACACTGAGCAGGCAGTGTGGATGCCGTCTGCCACGGCCCAATGGAACGCTTGAGTTGAGCGGCCAGTTGGCCGTTGATCGCCCTCATGCTGTGCTCAGCTCCAGATTCTCGCGGACCTCGTCTGGGCTCATCACGGTGTAGTTGAGGTTCTCCAGGATGTCGACGGCTCGTCGAACCAGGTCGGCGTTGGAGGCGAGCTGTCCTCGACTCAGATACAGGTTGTCCTCCAGGCCGACCCGAACGTTGCCTCCGGCGATGGCGGCGAGGGCCACATAGGGAAGCTGTTGCCGACCGATCGAGAAAGCACTGAACGTCCAGTCGTCGGGCACATTGTTGACCATCGCCATGAACGTGTTGATATCGGGCGGTGCACCCCAGGGGATTCCCATGCAGAGCTGGACCATCACCGGGTCTTCGATCACCCCGGCGTCCACCAGGCTCTTGGCCTGCCACAGGTGTCCGGTGTCGAACACCTCGATCTCGGCTCGAACTCCAAGGTCGGTGATCTGACGGGCCATCTCGTGCAAGGTGCCGGTGGTGTTGGTGGCCACGTAGTCTCCCTCGCCGAAGTTCATGGAGCCACAATCAAGGGTGCAGATCTCCGGTCGTAGCTCCCGCACGTGAGCCAGCCGTTCGGTGGCACCGGCCAGGTCGGTGCCTGTGGGATCGAGCGGCAACGGCTGCTCGACGCTGCCCAACACCACGTCACCACCCATCCCAGCGGTGAGGTTCAGGACAACGTTGGTGCCGCTATCCCGCACCCGCTCCACCACTTCCTGGTAGTAGCCCACGTCGCGGGCCGGAGCACCGGTAATCGGATCTCGAACGTGGATGTGACAGATTGCCGCGCCGGCGTTGGCAGCTTCGATGCAATCGTTGGCGATGTCGGCCGGCTTGAACGGAACCTTGTCGGACTTGTTGACGGTGTCACCACTTCCGGTGACAGCACAGGTGATGAATACCGAGTTCATCGGCCAATAGTGACTCATCGTCAACCGCCCGACAAACCCAACTGTCCACAAATCATCAACGGCCTAGCCGGCCTCGAACACCATGGTGAAACGAGCCCCGCTCTCCTGGCCTGGAGGTGGCGACTCCACCTCAATACCGCCGTGGGCTTCGGCAACCTGCTTGACGACGGCCAACCCGATTCCGTGACTGCCGTCGTTGTCGGTTTGCGTTGTGAAGTATCGGTCGAAGATGCGTTCGATGTCGTCGGGATCCACACCTCGGCCATCGTCGGTGACCGATAGTCGGGTCGCCGCTCCGTCTGATGAGACCTCCACTGCGATCACGCCATCGGGCGGGCTTGCGGCAATTGCATTGTCGATCAGATTTCGGACTGCTCGCTCCACTCCGGCCGAGTCGAACGGGAACCGATGTTCATGTGGCCCGCTCACGGTAATCCTTGGTTCGAGGTGAATGGAACGTGAGCTGGCAACGGCGCGCGAGATCACCATCATCAAGTCGTCGTCAACCTGTTCGGCCCGAAGGTTCTCGGCTCGGGCGGCGACCAACTGTGACTCGATGGTTGTTTGCAGCCGCTCAACCAGCGAGCGGGTCCGTTCAACGTTTGATCTCCACTCGTCGCTCGACGGGTCGGGATGGGCCAGGATGTTGTCGACGTTCACCCGCAGCGCAGTCAAGGGCGTCCGCAGCTCATGACTCGTCTCTTCAATCATCCGACGCTGCACGTTCGAGGCCGACGACAGGCGATCCAGCATCGAATCGAAGCTGTCGGCCAGTGCCTGCACCTCGGTCGGGGCGTCGGTGAGAGCGATTCGCCTGTCGAGGGTTCCGGCCTGGATATCGTTTGCCACCTCGGTGATCGTGAGAACCGGCTCGACTGCCCGACGAGACCACCAAAGGGCCAGAAGTGCCGCAGGCAGTGTCAGCGAAAGGGCGGCGATCGGTATCCACGGTGAAACCCCGGTGGTCACCTCAGTCGACTCGACCACCAGCGCGCCTTCCTGCTCAACGCTGGAGTCGACCTGCACGGTGAAGACCACTCCGAGCAAGGCCACGAGGGGAAACAACATGCTTAGCAGAGCGACCACGGCCAGCTGCCACCGCAGCGATTTGAATCGCCGCATCATTCTCATGGCTGATCCGCCAGTCGATAGCCGACACCCCGGATGGTTTCGATGATCGACGGTTCACCGAGCTTCTTCCGCAGCCGAGCCATGATCACCCGTTGGCTGCTGGAGAACGCGTCGGCGTTGGCATCCCAGCAATGTTCGAGCAGTTCTTCTGCCGACACGACATGTCCGGCTCGGCTGGCAAGGTATCGAAGCACTGCGAACTCACGACCGGTAAGGCTCAGGTCGGTGCCTGATCGGCTAACTCGATGCGACACGGGGTCGACGGTCAGATCAGCTATCACCAGCGGCCCGGCCCGTTGCTCATCCCGCCGGGATAACGCTCGAACCCGGGCTGCCAGCTCCGCCATCGAGAACGGCTTCGTCAGGTAGTCGTCGGCACCGGCGTCGAGGCCGGCCACTCGATCACGCACGGCATCACGGGCGGTCAGGATCAGCAACCTCCGGGGCCGGATCATGTGCTCGGAGTCCTGCAACCGTCGGCATAGTTCAAGCCCGTCACCATCGGGAAGACCGAGGTCGAGTAACACCAGGTCGTAGTGGGTGGCCAGCAGCAACTCAGTCGCCTGCTCAACCGTGGCGGCGCAGTCAACGGCAAAGTGTTCCTGTCGCAGGCCGACGCCAACTACATCAGCCAGATCGTCATCATCTTCGATCAGCAGTATGCGCATACGGTCTCCGTCGGACTGCCTGGCCGCCTTGGCGGGTTGATCAACCGTCGACGTTGAGACAGACAAGATGAGCAGGCTCGGTTTCCGACAGTTTGACCGACACCACCAGTGAATCAGCGCCGTCGACAAACAGTGCGGCAAATGCTCCATCACCGAGCGCAACCGTCTTTTCAAGGGTGAACGGCTGCAGCTCGCTTTGAAGGCTTCTGATCTGCTCCGCCAGCTCGGCGTCGGTGACCCCCGGAGCCACCTGCGGTTGAATGAACTGCTGGTTGAATTTGCTCAGCTCGGCGGCGGTGATACTTCCAGGCTCGGCCGTCGCCACCGTGAACACCCGCTCCGCTCCCCTGCCGACGGCGGTGTCAGGAAACTCGTTGATCGCAGCCTCATCGATGAGGTCTTCGGGAATGATCGGCGGACATTCCAACCCGGCGGCATCAGCTACCGGAGCTCCAAGAACCTCAGCGGCGATGGCGGCTGCCGCCGATTCGTGCCTACGGTCGGCTGAGTTTGTGGCCAGGAAGATGGTCGTATCGTGGTCGACGAACCGGAGGAAGTCGGCGAAGAACACGCCGTTGCCGCCGTTGTGTTTGATGAGCGTTTGTCCGTCATCCAGTTCCTGGATGACCCAGCCATACCCGTAGAACGTGTCGCCACCTTCCGACACGTGCGGCGTGAACATCAATTCCTTTGCTGCCTCGTCGAGCACATCGTCGCCTCGAAGCGCCTCATCCCACTTCAACATGTCGTCGGCGGTCGACATGATTCCACCGTTGCCCTTGAGATGCCAGTAGGGCCCAGTGGCGCTCCAAACCTGCTCGTTGGGCCGGCCGAAAACCTCGTCTCGAACCCAGCCGGAGGCGATCACGTTGTCGGACCAATCGGCCAGTACATAGCCGGTGTCGCCCATGTCCGCCGGGATGAACAGCGCCGTTCGAAGGTACGACTCGTAGGACTCGCCGGTCACCACCTCGATCACCGCTGCCAGCAGGCTGTATCCCACATTGGAGTAGTCGTAGACCTCGCCCGGCACGTCCTGCAGCGGCGTGTCGGCCACCAGGGCGATGTACTCGTCCCGGTCGATCGGCTGATAGTCGGGGCCGATTGCGGGCGGGAGCCCGGCGGTGTGGGTGAGAAGTTGGTGCAAGGTGATGTCGGCCTGTTCCGGAGTCAACCCGTCCAGATGGTCACCGACTCGATCGTCCACCGAGAGCCGTCCTTCGGAATGCAAACTGACGATTCCGGCGGCGGTGAATTGTTTGGTGATCGAGCCGATATCGAACACCGTGGAGGTGTCGATGCCCACCTCGGCATCGGGCTCGGCCGAACCAGCCGTCATCAGGTTGAGATCGTCAGGCGTGGCGATCGCAACGATCCCGTTGAAACCGTCGTCGATCAGGGCCGAGAGCGTCTCAAGCTCGGGCGCGCCAAGCTCCTCGAAGTTCTGATCGGCAGCGCCATCGGCATGATCGGTACCGACTGGATCGAGAGTTTGATCGGCGGTGATGGCGCAAGCGGTGGCTAGAAGGCCAAACGCGGATATGAGGGCGACGATTCGAAGTTTCATGCTGCGGACGGTAGGGAATCCACTGCAAACCGAATGTTTCAGCCGGTTCGCCGGTTACCACACGATGGTGTCAGTCAACGAAGATCAACGGGTGGATCAAACAATATGGACCGGGGCTCTGCTGTCGGTCGCCTTCGCCGCCGTGTGGGTCGTGTTGGCGTGGCGAACCCCAACCTCAACTCACCACTTCGCACCAATGGTGGCCGCTGCATCGTGGGGATTTCTGGCCGACCTGCGGACCAGGGCGGCGGCTCGGCTGGCGACACTTGGCGGAGTTGGTGTGGCCGTTGCGGGCTTGGCGTTGCTCGCCGTCAATGATCGTTTGCTCGGCCCGACGCTATGGCATTCCCGCCCGTCGTGGCCCGAGTTACTCGGCTTTGCGCTCCTCGGTGGGGTGGTCACCTTGGTTCGGTCGACGCGAGCCCGGGCTCAGTCGACTGAGGCCTAGTCAACCACCACCTCGATGATCTGCTCCACGCCGTCACGCAGCACCAGCAGCTCAACCGTGTCACCTTCGTCCAGGCCGTATGTCACCGCCCGGTTTAGAGCGTCGGCATTGGGAACAACCACGCCGGCCACCTCGAGCAGGATGTCGCCGTCGGTCGGCAACTCGAAGCGCCCGAAACTCACAGTTGACTCCGCCGCTTGCAGGCCTGCCCTGTCGGCGGCTCCACCATCGACCACGCTGATGATCATCGCTCCCCGGCCGGGCAGACCAGCCGCCTCACGAACGTCGGGAGGATAGAACGCCAGCGACACCAGCCCGACTCCGAGCGAAGCTCGAGTATCGGTGATATCACTCACACCACCTAGCTCAAGGTTGGCCAACGCCTCCGACAGAAGGTTGGAGGGCACCGCAAATCCGAGACCAGCGAACGATCCGGCGTTGGGGTTGAACAGCGCCGTGTTGACACCGATCAGTTCGCCCGACGAATTCAGCAACGCTCCGCCGGAGTTGCCAGGGTTGACGGCGGCGTCGGTTTGGATCATTGGGATGGCGACCTCACCCACCGATTCCAGGAACCGGCCGGTGGCCGACACCACACCGACGGTGGCGGTGGAGTCGAAGCCAAAAGGATTGCCAATGGCAATCGCCTTCTGACCGGTCCGCACCTCGTCGGAATCGGCGATCGGGATCGGCTCAACATCGGGAAGCGGAGTCGACACCTCGGCCGCCTCGAGCAGCGCCAAATCAAACGATGGGTTCACGCCAACAACGTGTACCGGCACAGATCTGTGTTCCGGAAATGCCGCAAGAATCTGAGAGTCCTCAAGCATGGTCGCCTCTCCTTCTTCCAAGGCGGCCTCCACGACGTGAAAGTTGGACACCAGGTATTTCCGGCCATGTAGGTCGACGACAAACCCACTCCCTGAACTCTGTTGCGGCTGTTCGGAGGTCGCACCCCCGCCTCCGGTCATCTCGCCGTTGACGATGACTTGAAGTGATGCCGTGCTCGGCGCGAATCGGGCCAATACGTCGATGGTGTTCTGTTCGTCCGACACCACGATCGGTGTGGCCGCCGAACCTGATCTCTGACCGGCCCACCAACCGACTCCGACAAGAGCGGCGAACAGAAGGGCGGCCGAGCCAATGACCAGCAGAGCCCTGACCCACGGCCGGCGGCGGGAAGTGGCCCGTCGAGGAGCAAGGATTGGTTCGGGGCTACTAATGCGGGCGGGGGCCATGCCGATCAGAACCGGCAACCCGCTGCCTCAATTCCACGCCACTGTTTTGGGCCAACAGGATTCTAGTGAGCACCGGATTGGCGTTGTTCGACGATCCGCTGGAAGCGTAAGCCCCTTGAGTCGCCGGCCTACGCAGCCAAAAGCGCCACAAGATACGCCGCGGCCAGAACCGACGTCATCGCTATGGGCACGGCGGGAGACATTCCCTTCACCCTCGCCTTTGTGGTGGCGAAGTAGCCGATCTTGATTAAATCACCGAGCAGCATGAAGCCGGCGAACAGTTGCACCAGCGAGCCAGGCCAATCGGATCGTCCCATTACAAAAACCATCGCCCAATGCCCTGCGATCATCAGCACGACAAATCCCATGGCCACGATCTCCTTGTCGAGCCACCGGTCGTAGGCCGCAAACACGTAGCCAAGCGCAGCGGCTGTTAGAAGCCAGAACGAAAGCCGATGGCTACTTGGAACGGACCACGCTCCGCCGCCAGCAATGGCCGCTCCGATCGCCAACAGGATCGCCACGAGCTTGGGAGCCGTCTCGGCCCAACCCCACCAACCCCAGCGGGCGCGGTGCCACTCGGTCTGGCCGGACCACGGGGGTGATAGGTCTGTCATCACCACAGATTAGTGCCTGCCACCACGGTCGACAGCGGAGGAAATGTTTCGACCATCACTCCGGTTATTTCTGACATGACTACCGCATCCGTAGACGGCGTTGTTCTCGCCGAATCCGAAAACACTGTTGTCGTCGAAGGCAACCACTACTTTCCGCCCGATTCCGTCAGCTGGGATCTGTTCACCACCACCGATCTCACCACCGCCTGCCCCTGGAAAGGCTCGGCCAACTACTACTTGGTCAATGTCAACGGCAACGAAATGACCAACGTTGCTTGGACCTATCACCAGCCCAAGAACGCGGCGTCGGAGATCAAAGATCACGTGGCCTTCTACCCCCAAGTGAACGTTTCCTAGCTGCGGCACGCTGAACGCCCAGTTTCCAAACCAATCCCCCTTGAGGCCTCCGGAGACGGGGGCCTCTAGGCTTTTTCGAGTGAAGATCAAATCGGTGAAGGCGGCGCCGCTAAACCAGCCCTTCGAGGTCGCCGCCCACGGTGTGACTCCGCCGGTCGGAGCGCCATGGACTGATCTTGCCGGCATCCCGACGAACGCCGCTCCCGACTGGCCCGACGCGATATGTGTCGTGAAGGATGAATTGGGACTCTGGGGTTTTGGTGCCACAACATTTGCCGGGCCGGTGGTTCCGATCATCAATGAGCATCTCAGCCACATTGTTGTCGGTCAGAACATTCAATCTCCGGACGACCTCACTGCGCTTTGGGATCGGCTGGATCGATCGTGCGGTGCCCATTACGGAACCGCCGGAGTGGCGAGCTACGCCATCAGCGCGGTCGATCTCGCCTTGTGGGACCTGTTCGGAAAGGTCAGTGGCCAGCCGGTGTGGGCGCTTCTCGGTGGTGATCAGCGGGCGATACCGACCTACGCCACCGGAACCGCAGCTGAGGACTACCTCCAGCTCGGACACCGGGCCGTCAAGTTGCCGTGCGCCCTCGATCCCACCGGAGGGGTTGACCATAAAGCCACAGTCGCAGCGGTCGCACGAGCTCGGGAGCGCCTCGGCTCAGATGTACCGCTGATGCTCGACGCCTGGGATCTGCTCGACGCCGACGCCGCCATCGAACTCGGATCCTCCGTGGCTGAATTCGATCTCACGTGGTTCGAGGACTCGGTGTTCCCCGAGGACTGGGACGGCTACCGTCGCCTCCGGGCCGCGCTCCCAGACGTGCGGCTGGCGGCCGGTGAACGTTGGTACACCCATCGCCCGTTTGCGGCCATGGCCGAGGGCGGAGCGGTTGACGTGATGCAACCCGATCCTCTTTGGGTCGGCGGTGTCACGCCGGTGCTGAGGATCGCCGAGACGGCTCGGGCTCATGGCGTCGATCTGGCGCTGCATTGTGGCGGCAACGACCCGTTCGGGCAGCACCTGTCGACAGCGTTGCCCGAGGTCAATCTGGCCGAGGTGTACTACGGAGGTGGGCCCGAAGGGGCCCTGTCTTGGTACCGTTCCTTGGCCGGCGCGCAACCAGCCGTTAATGGCACCATCACCGCCAGCGAAGATCCCGGCTTTGGTTTCAGGTTCGACCTCAACGCCGTGGAGCGGGCAACCAGTCGTTAGAACGGCTTACAGTCAACAGCGCATGGACCATAGCTGGTGGTGACAGACGCGAACTCGGTGTCGAGCTGGCCGAGTAAGCCACTCACGTCAAAGCCCGGGCGCTGGTCAAGGCAGGTGATCATCAGGTGTTTCCGCACCTCAACGCCTTCGTGATACACGGCATCGGAGGCCAGGGCGTAGTTGAGCAGCTCAGGGTCGAGTTCGGCGGTTCGGAACGCACCCTGAAACTCGTTTTCGACGTTGGCCTCGTCGTCGGCGTTTTCCAGAATCACCGGCGCCGACGAACTCATCGGGCCGTTGCCGTGACGGGTCTGGTAACAACGGGTCACGTAATAAATGTCGATGTAAGTATCGACCGCATCCGTGAGCGACTGCGATCGGATCGTGTCGAGCGCAGTTTTGGAGGTGGTGTAGGCCCGGGTGACGTGGGGGAAGACACCGTGGACCTGGTCGAGCATGATGCCTTGACTTCCCTCGAGGATCAGGTTGGGCCGCCCGACCGGAAGCTCATCGACGCGGGCAAAGGTCACCATCTCCAGGTATTCCGTGCAGGCATCGACGAAGGCCGCAGCGTCAACCGCCGACGCTTCACGCTCGTAGGCCGAGCCTACGCCAGACGCTGCGGCCTTCGATCGGTAGTAGGCGTCAACGGAACGGAGCCGTTGACGTATCATCCACGGGCTCACCAGATCCTTGGCGTAGAAAACGATTCCGAGCCCGTGGCGTTCCACGGTCGCCCCAAACCCAACTCCACATGAACCATGACCATTGACCCGTTCCGTGGCCCGGTTGTAGGCCACGTCGAACGGAGTCGTGACCATGGCCAGTGGGTGCACCAATAGTTCCGGTCGAACGGGGTTGAGGTAGCCGGCTTCCACAACAGCAGCGGGAGGGAACAGCGTGGTCTCGGGCAGATAGTAGGTGGGGACGCCGAGCATGGTGGCAGCACCGAAGTTGCTAAAGGTGTGCCGCCGTCCGTCTCGGACGACGGTGTGGCCAACCTGGTGGCCGCCGGAAAAGCGAACCACCAGGTTGGTGTCGACCGCCTCCTGAGCGAGGTAGTCGACGGTCAGACCTTTGCCGGCGTCACCGAAACCCAGGTCGACAACAATCCGGGCGGTCATCACAACACCTCGTCGATATCCGGACCTACGTCGACTGAGGCCGGGCGACGTCCGTGCTTGACCGCAGTGTGTTTCACCACGATGTCGGCCATCGTCTTGGCCACCATTTGGTGGTCCTGCACCACGATGAAGTTCTCGCCCAGCAGGTCCCGCCACCCTTGTTTGCGGCGTGACGACTGCGACGGATGGTCGTGCACCACGTGGAGATGAAACACGTGGTACCGCTCCTGAGCTTCAGCGAGGATCTCGCTCGTGGAGACCGACTGTCCGAGCGCCGAGGTGAATTGTCCGATCACTTCACCGGGAATCCGGTCGGCACAGGGTTCATCACCGATCGTAAAGAGGAACCCTTTCTCGCCTCGTTTCTCCCAGGCATCGGTCACCGTGTGACGAGCCGCGAACAGATGGGCCAGGTTGTACGACTCGTTGTTGTTGCCGCCACCACCGCCTTCGATGAACACCTTGGTCAGCCAACGGTCGAGCAGCTCGGCCGACGACTCGAACTGCCCCACCTGCAGGGGCGCCCGGTCGTAGATGAAGTCACCGATACCGCAGAACATCACCTGCGGGTCGGGTATGCCGGCCTCGATGATCGTGTCCATCAACTTGGGCAGGTCGTGACGCACGAGCGCCTCGGGCACAAAGCCCATGCTCCCCGTCACGTCGAGTGCCACCACGATGGGCACGCTGTTGGGATGTTCGTCGGAGTCTCTCGACTCCCGCACGATCACTTTGCGAGGGTCCATCTCCGGATCGATGTCGCGAGAGGCAAAGATCTGGTCGGCTCGTTTCGAGTCGTAGCCTTTGACGGCCCGGACCTTGTTGTAGGCGATGGTTGAGTAGCGTCCGTATCCCATGGTCAGGATCCTTTCGTTGGGCTGCTGATTGTGTTGGTGGCTGTGCTGTCGTCCGTGTTGCCGGCTGCCGAGCCGAACAGGGTTTGATATCGGGTTGTGGCCAGATCACGTTTGATCCGGGTGTTGCGGATCTGCACCGCCATGGCCAGATCCTTGGCTGCGTAGGCTTCGGAGTCGAAGTCGACGGCCAGTACGAGGCTGTCGGCATCGGTCGGACTGAGATCGAGAAGGTCCTCCTGGCTGCGCTGAAGGCGACGAAGCTCAAGATCCAGATCTTCAACCTGCCGGCGGTAGAACGTCTCGGCGTCACCAGCCAATGACTCGGCTCGGTCCTGACGGATCTCGGTGTTGTTCCGCATGAGCGACCGGCGGAACGCTCCCCCGCTGTTTCCGTCGGCAGCGGCGGCAGGGCCGGCGTCTCCAGGCGGATCGGAAGGTATCGGAGTGTCAGACATCTCTATCTCCATCTTGCATTTATTATCCTACTGACTATAAATGTCCACGATAATCAATAAATGTCATTCTGACAAGATATTTGTGACAGGGGCCACCAGCGTCGTAGGATCATCGTCTGACCCAAGGGAGGTGTTCGATGTCGGAGTCCGGTGAATTCCCGCCGTTTGCGGTGACCGTTGACCTCGTTGTGCTGTCGGTCGAACCTCCATCGGCTGCAGTGCTACTGGTCCGACGAGCCGAAAAGCCTTTTGCCGGACGGTGGTCGCTCCCTGGAGGTTTCGTCGGCCCCAATCAAGGGCTCGACGACGCTGCCCGGTTCAAGCTCCAGGCCAAGACAGGCGTAGCGCTTGAGCGCAGCCACTTCGAGCAGCTGGCCACCTTCGGTCGCCCAAACCGTGATCCTCGGATGCGGACCGTCAGCGTGGTCTACCTGGCACTGGTGGCCGAGCGCTTCGCCCCGCTGGTTGATGACGACGCGCCACCGGCAGCATGGGTCGAGGTGGATGTGGCGATGAAACGCCAGCTGGCCTTTGACCACAACGAGATTCTCGACGCCGGGTTCAATCGCTTGCAGGCCAAACTTGAATACACCACGTTGGCCACCGCCCTCTGTCCTCCGACGTTCACCATCGCCGCCCTTCGCTCCATCTACGAGACGGTCTGGGGAGCGGAGTTAAACCCGGCCAACTTCCACCGCAAGGTTCTGGCCTCCGATGGCTTTGTGGAACCAACCGGTGAACAGATTGTGGCCGGAAAGGGCCGTCCGGCCAAGCTCTATCGACCCGGCCCGGCCGAGCTGCTCAATCCTCCGGTGCAGCGCCCCTCCAACGAATAGGGACCTTCGCCTCCAGACGCTCCAAACCCTCGCTCCTACAGTGCAGGTGAGAGTTCAGATGGAGAGTAAGCCACACGCGATGGAGGTGCGACTATGGCCACTGACAAACCGGTAACCGTTCTTTTGACGGCGAAGCCGATCACGATCGATCGGAGCCAGCCGTTGTCGGAGGCCTATCACCTGTTGCGGTCGGCTCCGTTTCACCATCTACCCGTGATGGACGGCGATACCCCGGTCGGGATGATTTCCTCGGTCGACGTGCTCCGCATGGCCTACGACATCGACGGGTTCGAAGAGGGCGACATGTCGGACATGCTCGACTATCAATTCAGCATCGACGATGCCATGACCGCCGATCTACTCACGTTGCCGCCAACGGCGACCGTTGCCGATGCCGCCGCAGTTCTTGCCGACGGCGGCGCACACTCGGTTCTTGTGCTCGACCAGGGCGAGCTGATTGGTATCGTGACCACTACCGACCTCGTTCGATTCCTGCGAGATCTCTAGCTACAGATCACTGTCGTCGGCATCCGATGCGCCGATGATCCAGCAAAACTCGCTGACTCCGACCGGGCCGATGAAGGCAAACTCGTCACAGATGGCGTCGTGACGCGAAGCCTGGTCGGGGTGGCCTGCGAGCCAATTGGTGAATCCGACTTCGGATTCGATTTTCTGAATCCGGTTGGCGTTGCGAACAATCGCCTCGACCTTGCGGCGGTTGCGAATGACGCGACCATCTTGGCAGAGGCGATCGATGTCGGCCTCGCTGTAAGCAGCCACGGTTTCGATGGCGAATCCGTCAAACGCCTCGACGATGCCCTCCCACCGGTCGGTGATCGTCTTGCGTTGCATTCCCGACTGGAACACCATGCGAGCCACGGCGGCGAGATAGTCATCGGGCCCGCTGACCGGGATCCGCTGGGGTCGGTCCTCGTCGGCCGGCGGGACAACGCTGAGATGGGACTTTGACATGATCGCCTCCTCGGAGGTCGTGTCGGCACCGTGCCGACAGCCTCATATGAAACAAGCGCGCTCATCGGAGGTTCCATCACATGATCTCGGCGATTCAGTCGTCGGTGAAGCTCACCAGGATTGCCGCGTTGGCAATCACCATCAGGTCGGCACCTTGGGTGACGGCACGTCGAGGCCCCCGGGCAGCGGAGTGACAGTCACCGTTCCGTACGGGATCTCCTCAGCGATGCCGTTGACGTCGATTTGTTCGGGCTTCTGCACGCCGATGCGTACCTCGATCTGCATCTGCTCACGCTTCTTGCCCGCGGCTTCGAAGAAGTTGAGGCTGCTGTGCCGCAACGCATCCGACACCGCCCGGCGGCCTGCCTTGGTGTAATCACCACCGTGAACGTCGACGCCCATTCCCATTTCGGTCAACCATCGCGTGGTGGGGGCGGGAGCTTGAGGGGTCGGCTGATCAGTCATGAAGGCCACGCTATCTCGACACATCGCCGTCGGTCAGACAAGAAACCGGTGGGCGAACTCAGTGAAGAAGGCCGCAACCGCGATCGCACCGCCGACGGCCCCGGCCGTCGTCAGCGGCCATCGCAGATACCATGCCTGGCCCTTGAGCCGGCGGGCCAACGCCCAACCTGTTCCGATAAGAGCTGTGAGTGTGACGGTCACACTCAACACCAAGTCGTCGGTGTCACAAAGCGGGTCCCAGGTGTCGACCTGGCCGGTGCAGAGGAAGGCGAGAACAAACGTCATACCTCCAGGGTCGTCGTCCACCCGACCGTCGCACATCCGGACAATCCCCTATTCCCTCCTGTTTTAGGCTGGGCTTCGGTACGGCGAACGTAGGATGTACCTGTGGTCTGGTTGTTTATCGCCTTCCTGGTAGTGCCCGTCTTGGAGATCTTTCTGATCACACAGGTTGCCGGGCAAATCGGATGGCCTCTTGCGCTGCTATTGGTGATCGGCGTAAGCGCGGTTGGCGCCTGGTTGGTGCGACGGGAGGGCCTCGGCGTCATCAATCGAGTCCGAGCCACCCTCGGACAAGGCCGCATGCCCACCGAGGATTTGGCCGACGGGGCGATGATCTTCTTCGCTTCCGCTTTGATGCTGACTCCCGGATTCCTCACCGACGCTCTCGGCCTGGCTTTGCTCATCCCCCCGATCCGGGCGGTTCTGCGTCCACCCGTCATCGCTTTCTTCCGACGTCGGATCGACGTGCGAGTGGCCGGGCTCGGCGGTACGGGATTCGGTGGAGCAGGGAGCGGCTCGCCGTTTGACCCATTCGGACGATCAGGCCCCTCGTCCGGGCGCCGAGGTGACGTCGTCGACATCGACGACGAATCCATCAGGCGGCCCGACCGAAACCGGCCGACAATCGACGGCGATGACGCCTCCGACGGCTAGCGTTTTCAGTAATGACAGCTACGGCTCCACAACGTGCCGACTTTGGTTCGCCTCGCAAGGCGTTGCCGCCTGAGGTAGCCCAACCGGCCCCGAACTCCGAGATACCTGAGCCTCACCGCCGGGCCAACGGCTCGGAGCGCACCGTGTATTTGTCGATCCTCGCCATCACCGCGGCGCTGCTGCTTATGGTGATCGCCGCCGGCACCATCTACTACGTGACCGACACGGTGACGGTGGAACTGCGGGTCGACGGCCGGCCCGAGGCGATCAAGACTCGAGCCGACTCGGTCGCCGAGCTGCTGTCGGCCCAAGGCATCACCCTGGTGCCCGATGATTTCGTTGCTCCAGCCGCCGACGCCGAACTGGAGGATGGCACAGCGGTCGAAGTGCGCTTCTCCCGTGAGTTGACCGTGGAGATCGACGGCGTCGAGACGACCGGGAGCACCAGGGCGCTACTGATCGGAGATGCTCTCACCGAACTTGGAATACCGATCGACGGAGCCGCCGTGTCACCGCCTCTCAACAACGGGGTGCCTCGTACAGGTGCAAGGGTTCGGGTGGTGACGGCCAAGCCAGTCACGCTTGTCGTCGGCGGTGTGCCACAACCAGTGACCAGTAACGCCGAAACGGTAGGCGATCTGCTCGCCGCGGAGAATGTCGTGGTCGGCGCCAACGACACCTTGGTTCCGCCGTCGGGAACTTCGGTCACGCCGGGCATGACCGTGACCGTCAATCGGATCCGCATCGAGACCGAGGTTCGGTCGGAGCCGATTCCACACCAGACGAAACGAACCGATGACGGCGATCTCACGGTGGGCACAACCAAAGTGACGACCGACGGCGTCGATGGTGAGAGCGAAGTGACGTACCAGATGATCTACACCAACGGTGAGCTCACCTCGGAAACGGTCGAATCGTCGACGGTGGTGAAGGAGCCGGTGACCGAGCTGGTGCGCGTAGGGACCAAACCGGCACCGGCCGTCGATCCTGGCGTTTCACCCGGTGGCGAGGCCGCCGGCCTCAACTGGGGGGCGCTCGCCCAATGTGAGTCGAGCGGTAACCCCAAGGCGGTGAACCCGGCCGGCTACTACGGGCTCTATCAGTTCAGCCTTCCCACCTGGCGCTCCGTAGGCGGAACCGGTAACCCGGTCGACGCTTCGGTCGAAGAGCAGACGATGCGAGCCCAGATTCTGTACAACAAAGCCGGCGTCGGCCAGTGGCCTCACTGCGGACCGAGGCTGTACGACTAGGCCCCGCCATGCCTAGCTCGGGGCTAGCGGCTAAGGGTCTGTTGCTCCAGCCACCGAGGACCAGTCCGAGCAATGGCATACGCTCCGATCGGGGCGGTCACAATGATGGCGAGAACCGCGATAGTGACCACCTGCGTTCCGAACTCGATCGCCTCAGTACCGGCACTCTGCTGACGGGCTAGATCGAGGGCCAATGCTCCGACAGCCGCCTGCACGGTTGCTTTCGGAATCCAGGCCAGGGCGACAAAAAGTCGTTCTCGCGAGGTGAACAATCCCCCGCCAACCGAGAGGTAGGTGACAACAAAGCGGCAGGAGAGACCGACCGCCAGGATCACCATGCCGCGGACCACGTAGCCAGCCTCGACCACCGCGAACGACACGGCCGCTCCGATAAGCCCAAACAAGGCGACCTGGGCCACCGACCACACTCGGCTGAGAGCAATGGCGACCGGCATCGAGGCATGTTTCCATGACTGGGCGGCCACCGCTCCCATCGTCATGGCGGCCAGACTCCCGCCGCCGGCGAATTCGAGCAGCCAACCGACACCTACCGCAACCAGGCCAAGTCCGGCCAACACGATACTTCTCGCGACCACAAGTCTGTGCGGAACCAACGTGACCAGGTAACCGGCCGCGGAACCAACACCTAGACCAAACAGCAGCTCAAGCGGGGCTTGCAGCAAGCTCGCAGCGGTGCTTTCACCGCCCGCTTGACTTCCGAAGATCAGACTCAACGAAAGTCCGAACCCCGTGATGGACAAGACATCGTCGAAACTGGCGGCGGCCAGAATCATGGTTGGTATCCCCTTGGCGACGCCGAAGCCCCGCTCCTGAAGATCGAGCAGACTGGGCACAACAACTGCCGGCGAAACAGCAGCCACAACAAAGCCGAGCAGCATCGCCCAAATCGCCGGCATGTTCAGCAGAACGACCGCAGCCAAAGCAACCGTTGCCGCCTCGGTGAGGTTCGGCAGCATGGCCAAGCGAAGGAACGCTGCCTTCAACCGGCGCAACGCCTCCAGATCAAGACCAAGCCCAGCCCGTAACAGGATGATGGTGAGCGCGAAGAGACGCAGACCTATCGACCATGAATCGGGCAGTGCGGCCAGCAGCTCTCCCGGAAGATTGCGTAGCAGCAACCCGGCGAGCAACATCCCGACGAGTGGAGGAGCTCCAACTCGGGCCGCCAGCCGACCGCCAACCCAAGCGCCGGCCATCAGCAGAATCAGGGGCACTACACCGTTAGCTTGACCCACAACCGCTCTTGACTAAATCGGACAATTTTCGAAATCCCATGACAGGAACAATGTTAGCCTCAGGACCTAGCCATTTTAAGTGAAATTAAACACCATCGTCAGATGCTTTTTCCATTTGACATCATTCACCAGGCATCACATACTGGAAAATAATACCATCAATAGGGCCACTGGAGTTTCAGGCGGCTTGAGCCTGAGTGGTACGTTTCCCATTGGGGGGTCACGTGGTCAGCTATCAGTATCGATGCACCGAACACGGCATCCTGAGCTCCGACTATCCCATTGGTGGTGCACCAGAACGGGTCGAATGCCCCGACTGCAATAAATCGGTCGGACGGTTCTATTCCGCACCCATGTCGCTTCGTGGCCCCAGTAGCCGCTCAGCACTCATTGAAAAGGCCGAGAAGAGTAGGGACGAACCAGACGTCGTAACGAGTCTTCCCCGCCGAGCTCCCCACAGGCGGACGCCGATGGCCCCGCCCAATCCCGCACTGCAACGCCTTCCTCGCCCGTAATCCACGGCCGACACCGCACTCTTGATCAACGCCGTTCTCGATCAACAACCCCCTGTCTTTCGGATCACAATCTGGCCTTGCGTTTGGCGATCCGCCGTAACCGCAGGTCAAACGCCGCACACGTGATGGCAGCCCGACGATCTGCTTCGGCGCGCTTGGGCGTGTGAATACATCCACAATAGATAAAGAAAGGTATCTGATGGGAAGCGTCGGATTGCTTTACGTTGGCGCGATTCTTTTTGTAAATGGAGTCATGCTGCTCGGATGGGTCGATGCTAAATCTGCCGGACCCCTAAACGTGTTTGTCGGAATTCTGCAAGTGGTTACTCCGACATACCTCATCTTCACGGCCGATGGCGACGTGAACCAGATACTAGGTGCTTCTGGCCTCTACCTCTTCGGCTTCACCTACTTGTACGTGGCCTTCAACGTCTTCTTCGACCTCGACGGCACCGGCCTCGGATGGTTCTCAGGCTTCGTGGCCGGATGCGCACTTGTGTTCGCCGGGCTGAACTTCTGGCGAGAGGGCTTCGGCGACAACGCCTTCGGCGTGATCTGGCTCTACTGGGCCTTCCTTTGGGGGTTGTTCTTCCTCCTTCTCGGGCTCGGTTGGGATCGAATAGGTCGCTACACCGGGGCCGTTTGTGCCACTCAAGGCATCGTCACCGGAGCGATACCGGCGTTCCTGCTTCTTACCGGGGAGTGGGCCGACCGCGTCGACATCGCAACCGTCGTCCTCGCCATCTTCGGCGTCCTCGCCTTCGGTGCCTATTGGTTCATGGTGGGCGAAGACGCCGTTGAAGCTGTCGAACCCGCCGCCGCTGCGCCGGCATAGCCGTCACCGTCTACCAACTTGTCCTTGAGCGCCTTCTCTGTCACGCCACGCACCTCACCTCGAACACCTCGACCGACCTTTAGGAGTCCCAAATGCCAAAAGTTGTATACCCACTAGATTCGACACGATCCTTCACCGACCAACAGTACGTAGGTCACAACCGCTGGCATCCAGACGTCCCAGCCAACGTCACCGTGAAACCCGGAGACGTGTTCCGCGTCGACTGCCGCGAATGGTTCGACGGTGCGATCGTCAACGACGACTCGGCCGACGACATTCTCAACGCCCCGCTCAACACCGTTCATGTGCTCAGCGGCCCGTTTGCCGTTGAAGGCGCCGAGCCCGGCGACCTTCTGATCGTCGACATCGTCGACGTCGGACCCATTCCTCAAGAAGACTCAGGGCCACTCGCCGGCCAGGGATGGGGCTACACCGGCGTGTTTGCCAAGTCGAACGGCGGCGGCTTCCTCACCGATCAGTTCCCTGACGCCTACAAGGTGATCTGGGACTTCAGAGGTCAGACGGCCACCTCCCGTCACGTCCCCGGGGTGTCGTTCACCGGCATCGTGCATCCGGGTCTGATGGGCACCGCACCGTCGGCTGAACTTCTCGCTCGCTGGACGGCAAGGGAGACAGCCCTCATCGCCACCGACCCGCACCGGGTGCCTCCGCTCGCCCTCCCGCCTCTCGCCGACGGGGCCATCCTCGGAACCCTCAGCGGGGCCGAGCACGATCGAGTGGCAGCCGAAGCAGCCCGAACCGCTCCCCCACGGGAGAACGGCGGCAACCAGGACATCAAGAACTTCACCAAGGGAACCCGGGTGTTCTATCCGGTCTTCGTCGACGGGGCCAATCTGTCGATGGGCGACCTGCACTTCTCCCAGGGCGACGGTGAAATCACGTTCTGCGGCGCCATCGAGATGGGTGGGTTCATCGACCTTCACGTCGACCTGATCAAGGGAGGCATGGAAACCTACGGCGTCGCCGAAAACGCCATTTTCATGCCGGGCAACGTTGACCCCCAGTACAGCGAGTGGCTCGCTTTCTCCGGCACCTCGGTCACCCTGGACGGGGAACAGAAGTATCTCGACTCACACCTGTCGTACCAGCGAGCCTGCCTGCACGCCATCGACTACCTCACCAAGTTCGGCTACAGCGGCATCCAGGCCTACATGATCCTGGGTGCGGCTCCGATCGAGGGGCGCCTGTCGGGTGTGGTGGACATTCCAAACTCCTGCTCGACGGTGTATATCCCAACCGCCATCTTCGACTTCCCGGTAGCGCCGTCAAGCTCCGGACCGCATCAGATCGACCCGGGTATGGGCGTACCCATGTCGCCGGGATGATTCTCTCCATGTAGTCCGTTGAGAAGGGCCGGAGTGCCAGGTTCCCCCTACCTGCGCTCCGGTCCTCTCGGTGCGCCTCAGCGCAAAGCGCTACGTTCTTGACATGCCAACCTTCCAGCCCAAGCCGTGGACACCGCCCAAAGCCCCATCGCTCACCGGCCCGTACCAGAAGAACGACATCCTCGCCCGCGCCACCCGCTGGGACACCGGTGGGATCGGACCGGAAGACGTGGCCGTGGACAACAGAGGAGACATCTTCACCGGTCTCGCCGATGGATCGATTCTGATGTTTCCCCGTGGCGGCGGTAGCCCGACGAAGATTGCCGACGCCGGCGGTCGGCCGCTGGGTGTCGAGGTCCTTGACGACGGCGAGCTGTTGATCTGCAACGCCGATCTCGGACTGCAGCGGGTGACCATGAGCGGCGAGGTTTCAGTGCTGGCCGATCGAATCGGAGATCAACGATTCCTGTTCACCAACAATGCCACCGTGGCTTCCGACGGCACGATCTACTTCAGCGACACGTCCACTCGTTGGAGCTTGGGCGAACACATGAATGACCTGCTGGAAGGCCAGGAAACCGGGAGGCTGCTCGCTCTTCGGCCTGACGGCACGGTCGAGGTGATTGTCGACGGCATCCAATTCGCCAATGGCGTGGCCTTGGACGCGGCGGAGGAGTCGGTTTTTGTGGCTGAAACCGGCCGCTATCGGATCCATCGCCACTGGCTGTCGGGGGCCAAGGCGGGAACAACGGAGGTGTTCGTCGACAACCTCCCGGGTTTCCCCGACAACCTGAGCCTGAACGACGGGATCCTGTGGACCGCGGCCCCTTCGCCTCGTCAAACACTGGTCGACTTAATGCAACCGCGCCCGTGGCTACGCGGGGTCGCCTATCGAATGCCCGACGCGCTGCAACCCAAACCGGTTCGCCATGCCGTTGTGCTTGGCTTCGATATGGACGGACAGGTGGTCCACAATCTCCAGGACTCGACCGGTTCTGTAGCCATCACCACCTCAGCCCGCTTCCACGACGGCCGTCTTTTTGTCGGAACCCTTTCGGAGCCGACGCTCGCCGTCTATCAGCTGTAGGCACGGATACCGATGCGCCAACCGCTACCCGGATCCGCTGTTTGAGCCGCTGCGGTCGTCGTCATCATCATCGTCATTGTCGGGGTCCAGGCTGATGATGTAGTCCATCAGCGCCCGAAGGTCGGCGTCGCTTATGACGTCCGGGGAGAACGATGGCATCGGGTCGTCGCCGCGTCGGACAGTTCTGAAGACCTTGTCACCCCTGTCGAGAATGTACGGGCCATTTGCGGTTCCTCTGCCGTCGGCTCCGTGGCAACCGGAACAGAAGATCGTGAAGGTTTCCTGCGGACTCGATGGGCGTGGTGGAGCGGTGGTGCCCGTCGTCGTTCCCGGCCCTGAGCCCGATCCTGAACCAGAGCCGAGGCCCGACACGTAGGCTGCCACCGCCGCCACCTCCTCGGCTGACAACGTCGAGGAGAAGCTCGGCATCATCCCCCGTCCGGAACCCACAACGTCGGAGACCGCACTGACTGAGAGTGATCGGCCGGCCAACGTCGGCCCGATTCCACCCTGACCCGACGCCCCGTGACAGGCCGCACAATTCGAGGCAAACACTGTGGAACCAGACGCGGAACCACCACCTGTCGATCCGCCGCCTGCGGAAGTTGAGGCGGTGGTGTCGTTGACAGTTGTGGTCGGACCGACCGCTGCGCCCGAGCCAAGACTCGACACATAGGCAGCCACGGCAGCGACCTCCTCAGCCGACAACGTCGAAGAGAAGCTCGGCATCAAGCCCCGCCCGGAACCTACAACGTTGGTTACGGAACTAACCGTGAGCGAGCGACCGGCCAACGTCGGACCGATACCGCCCTGACCTGAGGCTCCATGACAGGCCGCACAATTCGACGCAAAGACCCTCGAGCCCGAGGCGGAGCCGCCACCGGTCGAATCACCGTCACCGACGGAGGTAGATCCTGTGGAGTCGTTGACCGTTGTCGACGGACCGGCCGCCGTGCCCGACCCCAGACTCGACACATAGGCAGCCACGGCAGCGACTTCCTCAGCCGACAACGTCGACGCAAAACTCGGCATCAAACCTCGCCCGGAACCAACCACGCTACGAACAGCGCTGCTGCTCAAGGAACGGCCGGCCAACGCTGGGCCGACACCGCCTTGACCCGAACCCCCATGACAGGAAGCGCAGTTCGCGGCAAACACTCTGGACCCGGACACCGAACCGCCACCGGCGGCTGCGGCGGATTCCGCGGCGTCGTCGAGAGTCGTGGTCGGATTAGCCGTCGGATCCGACCCGGACCCCAGACCCGACACGTATGCCGCCACCGCCGCGACCTCCTCGGCCGACAGCATGGACGCGAAACTCGGCATCAAACCCCGCCCGGTGTCGACAACGTCGGCAACGGCGGCGCTATCGAGCGACTGGCCGGCCAGCATCGGCCCAATGCCCCCTTCGCCCGAGGCTCCATGGCACGACGCGCAGTTCGCGGCAAACACACCGGCCCCCAAGATCGAGTCGCCGCCGGACGAGCCATCGGACGAGCCAGCCCCAGCCACTTCGGTGGAGCCGTCAGACCCCTCAGAACCGTCACCGCTAGCAGCCGGAGGGATGGCGGCCATGGCCACGTCGGTGGTGTCGTCGTCGCCGATTGTGATACCGATGTCGAGTTCGCTGATCGTCACGCCGATGATCAGTAGAACTTGGACGCCGATCAACGTCCACCACAACGGACCGGCAGAAAACGCCTGCAGACGCTCCCGCGCCCATTGCTTGGCTGTCATCGCCGACTTTCGACCCTCGTGGATGGTGCGGATCGATGCATCAAGAGCCTCCAGCGGCAACAGCCTCGGATCTCGACACGGGTCGTTTGTCGACCGGCGGTCGCCTACCGGCAGGATCCCATTGGCTGTAATTAGAGGGACTTAAGCCGACCTTAAATCATGCTTAAATATGAAGCAGCCGGGAGGGCTCGTCGATGACACAGTTGTGGGCTGAACGTTACAGCGCCGGGGAACGGGCGCAGGTGTGGATGGAGTTGCGCCGGGCCGCGGATCTGGACGACGACGGATTGCGGGATGCTGCCGACGTGTGTGATCTGATGGCGGTACGGGCCCGGCACAACGTCGACACGATCGTCGACCGCCTGCAAGCTCAGGGATATCGGTTCCACGAGAATGACAATGCGCAAACGCCGATCGTTGCCCATCATCCGCCTGGGGAGGACGCGGACGAAGTTCTCCGCTGGTTGGACGACAGCTTTACTTCGGTGCCGCTGGCCGTTCGATCCTGGCTCCGGATCGTCGGCGACGTGTGGTTGGTGGGAACCCATCCGGCCTGGCCGACGTCGGCGGAAGCCGATCCTCTGGTGATACAGCTTGAGGGCTCTCACTACCCCGGAGGTGGGATCATCGGGTACTTCGAGGACGAACTGGAGGCATATCGTGAATCAGGAATCGACGATACGCCGTTTGCACTTCCTGTTGCGCCCGACTATCTGCACAAGGCAAACGTGTCGGGCGGCTCGCCCTACGGGATCGTGTTGCCGGACGCCGGGGTGGAGGGTCGAATCGTCAGCGACGACGGATTCCCGCGGGACTACCCGTCAGAGTATGGATTCGGTAGCGAGATGCCGTTTGTCGCCTACTTGAACTGGGTGTTTGGACACGGCGGCTTCCCGGACCACAGCCTCACCGCAACAAACCCTGAAGTCATTGCGTCGCTGTCGAGCGACCTACTTGAGCTGTAGTGAAATCAGCGCGTGAAGACGGGTCGAAGCACACGTCGGGTTGACCGCAGTCCAAGAATGAGCCAGATCAGCGCAGCCACAACCACAGCGGCAGCAACTCCTGCCACGATGTCGCCGGGCGGTTCGAACCATCGCTCACCGTATCCCCACACAATGACACCCGCAGCAACGGCCAGCCAGAGGTTGGCAGCCACATCCCGTCGCTTCAAGGCCGCTGGCGATGCGACCCTTGTGTCCTCCCAACCGAGTCTGGACAGCGAGTCCACAACCTCTGCGGTGTTAGGCGCAAGATCAATCGTGGTGATCTTTGCCTGACCGTTCTCATCCAACGTCTCGACGTTGATCTTGTCGCTCAGGCCTCGGTGCATGATCGACCGAAGCTGCGGCCAATCAACATGAAGTTTCGGCTGAGCCCGCTCGGTCGGAAGTTGCCCGAGTCTGATGAACCCGATGGCATCACGAGTGTCGTTTACCGAACCGTGCCAGATTCGCAGCCCGTCACGGTTTGTGAGCAACACCGTATTGATGGAGTTCCCGTTGACCGACCGTTCCAGCAACGTGTGTTGTGCGTCGGACGAGAGCGGAGCCATCGCCTCCGTCGGGCCAAGATCGGGATTCCACGCGCTGAGATCGGTTGCGGGATGAAGCCGGTCTCTACGCTGTCGACGGAACAGGAAAAAGAACACCGCGACGAGACCTAACGTCACCGCCGTCATCACCTGGAAGAACAGGCGGTCATCGGCGGTAGCCGTCGGATCGAAGAAACCGATGTACGCGAACAGCGCCGCAAAGGCCAGCCCGATGATGGCCGAGAGGCGAGGAAGCCGACGTATTAAAGCGCCAATGAGCGGGTTGAGAAACATCATGTCAGTGTTTGAGATCGGAGCCTTCGGCGGGAGATTCGAGATGACAAAGGGCTCTGGCGGGACGATGGAAACCGTGTGAGATTGTGAACATGGGAGTTGCCAGTCGACCAAACCGAGGGTGGCTCGCAGATCTATTCGCTTTCGGTGGTACGGGCAATGAGGTTCCGCACTTCTCGCACCGCAACCAGGAGGACTCCAACGTCGCTGCTGGTTGTGCGCAGGTCGACCATGGTTTTGCGATAACGATCCACTGCAACCTTATGCCTGTCGGTCCAAGCATCAAGCAGCCGGAGCGGATCGGGTTCCGGAGCAGCGTCGGTATCGGCCGTGGGCGGTGAGGCGGTGATAGCCACGAGGTTCGCCAGCTCACGGTGATCCGTATAGAGGTCCATCCGCAGCGTCAGACGGGCCAACGTCGACCATTGTGAGTCGCGTGGTAGCGCGAGGATCCGATCTCGCAGCCAGGTCAGCTCGAGTCGATCGGCGACGTTGAAGTAGATCGCCGAGGCGCACTCCAACGAGACATTGGCTTGGGCGGCGACCTCGACGATGTCTATGGCGGCCACCGAGGAAGACAATCCGGCGATTCGCTCCGCCAGTGCTTCGTCGGCTCCGTCGGCGACGTAATCGGCGATATCGGCCTCATAGCTCTGCCGGTCTGTTCCGAGCAGGTGCCGACCGAGACCTTGTATGGTTTCGCTGATCGGCTCATCGAGCTCGGCGATGGTGGCGGCGGCGTCGAACGGGTTGGGCCGGCTACGAATCAGAATGCGGGTGGCTCGTTCGGCCAGCTGACGACAGGCAAGGTAGGTGGCCATCTGCCGCTCGACCGACAGCACACCTTCGAGAGCGTTCACCTCATTGAGTACACTTTCGAGGTCGAAGATCTCCCACGCCGCGAAGTGCGCGGCCGCGATCTCCACGGCCGGGGCCGACGTTTCGAGGCCGAGCCGATAGATCATCGACACGCCGGCCCGATTGATCACCTTGTTGGCCAACATCGTGGCGATGATCTCTCGTCGGAGCTGATGGTTCTTGATTTGATCGAGGAACGACTCCTGAAGTGGTGTTGGGAAGTAGTCGATCAGCAGCTTTTCCAAAGCCGGATCATCGGGAATCGCCGAGGAGAGCAGGGCGGCCTGCAGGGTGTTTTTCGAGTAGGCGTTGAGCACGGCCAATTCCGGTGTGGTCAACCCCCGACCGGCCAGGCGACGTTCCGCGAACTCCTCGGTGTCGGGCAGGGCCTCGATCGAGCGGTCGAGGTGGCCATCGTGTTCGAGTTGGGTGACGTACCGGGCATGAACGTCAACCAGGCTCAGCGCATCCACCCGGGCGGCGCTGAGAGCCAGCGCCTGCTGGTAGTTACCGGCCAGAACCAGGTCGGCTACCTCGTCGGTCATCTCCTCCAGAAGAAGGTTGCGCTGTTTGGTGGTCATGTCACCGTCGGCCACCACACGGTCAAGGAGGATCTTGATGTTGACTTCGTGGTCGGAGCAGTCGACCCCGCCGGCGTTGTCGATGGCGTCGGTGAAGATGTAGCCGCCACGTTCGGCAAACTCTATGCGACCCCGCTGCGAGAGCCCAAGATTTCCACCCTCGCCGACCACGGAGCAGCGAAGCTCTCGGGCGTCGACCCGGAGCGCGTCATTCGACTTGTCTCCAACCTCGGCGTGGCTTTCCGAGGCCGACTTCACATAGGTGCCGATGCCCCCGTTCCACAAAAGGTGCACCGGCGCCTTGAGGATGGTCGCCATCAACTCGCTCGGCGTGAACGTGTCGGTCTCTGTTCCCAAAGCCGCCATGGCTTCAGGGGAGATCGTGATCGACTTGGCCGTTCGTTCGAACACGCCCCCGCCCGCGGACAAGAGCGACAGGTTGTAGTCGGCCCAGCTGGAACGGGGAAGATCGAACAAGCGTTGCCGTTCGTCGAATGAAGCCTCTGGGTCGGGGTCCGGGTCGATGAAGATGTGCCGGTGGTCGAAGGCGGCGAAGAGGCGGATGAACCTGGAGCGAAGCATGCCGTTGCCGAACACGTCTCCCGACATGTCGCCGATACCGATGGCCGTGAACGGCTCGGTCTGTACGTCAATGCCAAGCTGTCGAAACTGTCGCTTCACCGACTCCCAGGCGCCCCGAGCGGTGATGCCCATCGCCTTGTGGTCGTAACCGTTTGAACCCCCCGATGCGAAGGCGTCGCCGAGCCAAAAGCCACGGGCGATTGCCAGCTCGTTGGCCACGTCGGAGAACGTGGCGGTTCCTTTGTCGGCGGCCACCACCAGATAGGTGTCGTCATCGTCGTAGCGGACGGTGTCGGCCGGCGGAACAACTTCACCGTCAACGAGGTTGTCGGTCAGGTCGAGCAGCCCCGAGACGAACAGGCGGTAGCACTCGACCACCTCCTGCCGAATGTCGTCGTACTGATCAGCCCTGCGTTTGAGGACAAATCCGCCTTTGGCCCCGCCGGGCACGATCACCGCATTCTTGACCATCTGGGCCTTAACCAGACCGAGCACTTCGGTGCGGTAGTCTTCGGTGCGGTCGGACCACCGGAGCCCTCCTCGGGCCACCGGCCCGCCCCGAAGATGCACTCCTTCGAATCGGGGCGAGTAGACGAAGATCTCGCGGTGAGGTCGTGGTTCGGGGAATTCGTCCAGAGCGTCGGGATCGAACTTCAACGCCGTGTACGGACGTCGGTTTCCTTCGCCATCGCGCTGCCCCCATGTTGTCCTGACGGTGGCGAGTATCAGATCGCGGAGCCGCCGCAGAACCCGGTCCTCGTCGAGGCTTGCGATTGACTGGATGATCTCCGAAAGTTTGGCCTCGACAACCTCGACGTCCGTGCTGCTGTTGGTGGGGTCGGGGTCGAGGCGGGCGACAAACAGATCGACAAGCAGCCGAGCCACCGTTGGGTGATTCTCAAGCGTTTGTTCAACGAAGAGGCGGCTGTAGCTCAGACCGATCTGGCGGAGATAGCGGGCGTAGGCGCGCAGCACGGCAACGTCGACCACACTCATCCCGGCTCCGAGAACGAGGCGATTCATGCCGTCGTCTTCCGCTTCGCCGTTCCATACGGCTAGGAAGGCGTCCTCGATCAGGGCCGAGGCGGTGGTGAAATCCAGGGTGGTGGCATGATGTTCGACCGAGAAGTCGTAAACCCAGATCGGATCATGGTCGAGAGGGCGGACCTCATAGGGCCTCTCGTGCACCACGGTGACCCCGAGGTTGGTCAAGCTCGGCATCACCGTCGAAAGCGATACCGGCTCGCCGCGGCGATACATCTTGAGCTTGAAGGCGGCACGGTCATGGCCCGGTTCTCGATAGGCGATCACCCGGAGCTGGCCCGGTTCGGTAAGCCTTTGCATCTGGGCGATGTCGGCGCTGGCCGTTCGGGGGTCAAAGGCCGATTGATAGGCCGGGGTGAAGGCGTGCCGGAACGACCGACCGAGCTTCACCGCTTCGAGATCGGCGAAGTCGTGCAGGAGCGCCTCGTGAAGACCATCGTCCCAAACCTGGGTAAGCCGTTCGATGCGCTGCTCAAGTACCTCCGAATCGACATCGGGTCCGTCAACGTCTTGGACCTGAAGCACAAAGCGCAGGCGTGCGAGCACCGACTCCGACAACTCGGCGTCCCAGTTGGCCACGGTGCCGTCGTAGGCTTCGCTCAACGCCCGTTCGATACCGGTACGAATTGACGTGTTGTACCGATCGCGGGGGAGATACACCAGAACTGTGACGAAACGTCCGAAGATCTCGCGGCGGGCGAACAGCCGAACTTTACGTCGTTCTTGGAGACCGGCGATGGCCCTGGCCACCTCGTAGATCTCATCGTCGTCCATCTGGATCAAGTCGTCGCGTGGATACCCTTCGACGATCGTCTTCAACCGTTTCTCGTCGTGCCCGCCCTCCGGGAATCCGGCTCGTCGTACAACTTCGGTGAGCCGTTTTCTGACACAGGGAACGCGCTCGACAGTGCGGTTGTAGAACTCCGACGTGAAGAGTCCGAGGAACCTGCGTTCACCGGTTACCTGACCTTGCTCGTCGAAGGTCTTCACGCCGACATAGTCGAGGAACGAGGCGCGATGGACCGTCGACTTGGAACCGGCTTTGGTGAGATTCAACAGCCTGCGCTCGTGAACCCGGCGACGGGCGTTGGGGCCGAGTTCCGACAATGGTCGGGGCCGCCCGAGATGGGAATCTCCGCTGAGGATGCCAAGCCCGGAGCCCGGCACGATGCGCAAAACTTCAACGCCGTCGTGCTCACCGAGCTCGTAGTCGCGGGCGCCGAGGAAGATGAAGTGATCGGTGGCCAGCCAGTCGAGTAACTCGCTGACCTCGGCGATCTCGGATTCGTCAAACGGAAGCGAATCATTCTTGAGATCCTGCGACACGGCTTGCATCCGATCCCGCATCGCCTCCCAGTCGCTAACGGCGGCTCTGACATCCTGCAGAACCCGGCGGAGGTTGTCTTCGATGTGATGGCGATCGTCCTCGGTCGGTTGACGATCGATTTCGACGGAGATCAGCGACAGCATCTGGCCGTGATCGCCCGGCAACACGGGGTGGACGACAAAGTGAATGCCGACATCGAGGCGGCTGAGTTCCATGGTCACCGAATCGACGAGGAACGGCATGTCGTCGGTGACGATTCGCAGGACCGAGTGATCGCTCTCCCAGCCGTCGACGTCGATGCGCGGGTTGACCACCTCGATGGCCACAGTCCCGGGTTCCCATCCCGATATGAGCCGAAGGTGGTCGGCCGCCATCCCGAATAGGTTGACAACGTGCCGCGACTGCATGTCGACGTCGTCGACGTGCGCGAAGTAGGCGCGGAGCAGCGGTTCAAGGTCGCTGCGCTCGGGCACCGTCTTGATCCCGTGGGCGACAACCCGGTCGATGGTCAGTTCTTGGCTCGACTCAACTTCTGCGGACATGTTCAGAGAGTAATGGCCGCGGCGGCAGCGGTCGACTGTCGTGAGCGCTAGTCGATCGAGTAGACGTCCAAGTAGTCGACCACAACGGTTTGTGGATTGACCGGTTCGACCATGCCATTCGTGGGCACGCCGAATCCGAATTGGATGTTCTGCCGGTAGTTGTAGGCGATCGGTCCGGCGAGGGCGACGGTGTCGATGATGTCGTCGCCGCCGACAATCTCGCCGTTGTAGTAGTAGGTGACCTTGCCGTTCCGCTCCCACTTCATGGCGAAGACATGGGGGACGCCGGCTTCCAGCCGCTCACAGGTTATGGCCCCACGGTTGTAGTGGTTGTGGCTGCCGTCGCTGTCTTCGTAATGGAAGTTGGCGCAAGCTTTGTACCGGCTTCCGCTGAGCGTTTCGAGGATGCCGAACTCGCCCGACGTCGGCCAGTAGCCGTTCACATGATCCATGTCGGATAGCCAGAACTGGGCCCAGTTGTAGAGTTGGGTGCCTTCTCCCGGCAGCGTGATCTTGGCTTCTAGATAGGTGCCCGGCCCAACGCTGTAGCCGGGGTTGCCGCCGTGGCTTCTGGTGTTGATGAAGCCGCCGACGTACTTGGCGCCGGAGCTTCCGTCTTTGTGGCGGCACTTCGACAGCTCGGACGACGTGGCCTTGCGCACCGACAGGTGGAGTTGCCCGTCTCGGAGTTTGACCTGGTCGTTGTGATAACAGGTGGCCTCGTGCTGATCGACGGCCTTGGACCAGCCGGGGTCGCCGTGGGATCCCGGGTACCGGCCGACCTCCCAGATCTCGGAGTTGAGGCTGGTTCCGTTGAATTCCTCGGTGAACGTCTTGGTCCAGTTCACGTCGCCTTGGCGGTATGGACGTCGGCCCTGCGGTTCGTTGTCACCGCCGCCTCCGCCTCCGCCGTCGTCACCACCGGGGTTGCTGTCGATTCGGAAGTGGACCCAGCCGTTGCAGGTCATCCATTCGGATTGCTTGAAGCCGCGGCCGCAACGTGTGTCGTTGGTCCACATTCCCCTGGACTCCACTCGACTGGCTTCGGCCTCATAGACGTCGCCATTGACGAGTACGGCGTCGATTCTCACGTTTCGGTCGACGCCCTGGTAGGTGCCGTCGTTGCGGAAGTCAACCGTGACGTGTTCGACCGGCTCCGCTGAGGTCACGCTGTAGGTTGCGTAGTTGGTAGAGCCCCAACCGCTATCGCCTTTCCGAGTAACTGTGAAGTCTTTGACGTCGACGCCGTTGATCCTCACCACAATCTTCTCGGTCCCGGTGAACGACAGCGCCCGGACGCTGACTTCGTGCGAGCCTTGCGCATCGGCCACCTCGGGGGCGACCACCTGACCTACCACCAAAGTGAGTGCCAGTGTGAACGTGCTCGCAAGCGCGAAAACGAAGAAGGATGGACGCCGCCGTGAACTCATGGGCGCCAAGATATCCGACGGTTGCATGACTTTCTACATGTTTCCGTAATCTTTAACTTTGTTAGCCATCGCCGCCGGTTTCACGCACGCAGGATTGTTTCGCCGGCCCGCAACTTGTCCCCGGTGTTGACCATGATGTCTTCCGGCTTCAGGTCGGGGATGAAGAGATCAACTTGGCTACCCCAGCGGATCATGCCCAGTTTGTCGCCTAGGGCGACCTCGTCACCTTCGCTAATGTAGCAGTCGATCCTATTCACCTGCTGGTCGGCGATCTGCACCACGTACGCCGAGAGATCGTCGCCGTCGATGCGAACAATATTGCGCTCGTTGACCCAGACGTGAGTGGAGTTGGCGTAACGGTTCTTGAGTCGGAACAGGTTGCGCACGAACATGTCGCCCATCGATTCATTGAACGGCGCCGGGTGATAGGTGATCTCGCTGACCTCTCCGGCGATTGGGCACCGCTGATAGTGGACGTCGTAGGGCGACAGGAATATCCCGATCAACGTTCCGGACAGGGGGCGACTTTCGCTCTTCACGATCTCGTCGAGCGGAATCTCCCGCCTCCCCTTGATGGCGATCGGGACCACCCCGTCCTCGACGTGCTCTATATAGATGACCCGACCATCGGACGGGGCGACCACGCGGGCGTTCTGCGGAATCGAGCGGTGCGGGTCGCGAGGGAAGTACCACTTGCGATACGCCTCGAAGACGCCGTAGCCAAATCCAGCGGCAAGCACGCCGCCGACGATGGTTCTCGAGTAGTTGATGGAGTGCCGCACCTAGCCATTGTGCCGTGCACTCGGCGCCCAGCGGACAACCGCGCGGGCTCGAACCGGCGGCGCGGCGCTGCGTTGGGCACCGAGGTCAATCGGTTCCTCCGTGCCATGTGGAGAGGTGCCCTTCGCCAACGGGACACGTTGGCGTACCCTGGCAGCAATGACCGACAGACCGACGACGACAGACGGCACACACCTGGTAGTGGTTCCTGCAAGCCCTGGGCCGTTGGTTCCCCTCGCCCAGGTCGAAGGCGCACGCAGCGATGTGGACGACGTTCTTGACGATCTGTTCGGTGATGTGGGCGATGACGGGCCCGGCACCACAGACGCGCTTCTTCTGGCTGGCGGCACGGCAGCGGTAATCGTCAGCCAGATAGTTCCTCTACCGACGGTTGTTCTGGTCGGGGGTTTAGCGAGCATGGGACTTGGCGCTGTATTGCCGATCCGATCCGGACTCCGCCGACTCCGCGGCAGGCGGCGAGAGGCAAAGGTGCGGTCGCTGATAGGCGAGGGCCGGCTGCTCGACACTCGACCAGTTGTGGTCCAAGACTTGGTCGCTGCCCACCGCGTGGCCTTCACGATCTCTGAGAACCTGACCGAGGTGCAGCAAATGCGGGTGCGCCACGCGGCGCACGGTCTGGTTACCGAAGTTGCTGCGCTTCTCGATGGACATCAGCTCGAAGGCGACACCGAGACCCGTTACACAAGCGATCGGCTCAACTCGCTACGTTCACTTCTGGCGGCGGCGGCTGAGCCGTCGCCCGACCCGGATCGTGAGCGACGCCGGGCGATTGTCGAGGCTCGGATCGAGCTGGATGGCGTGACCAGTACAGCAATCGATGAAGCTGCTTTGTTGGCTGCGGACCTTCGGATCGAACGAGGCGAATAGCCCGTGCCCCATTCAGAGCTCGAGCCGCCAACCGAGATCGGTCTTGCAACCGACGGTCCAGCGGCCGCAACCGATGCCTCGCCCGACGTGGAGCTTTCAGCCGGCTATGAGAACACGGATTCGGCTGGCCACGATGAGGACTTGGGCTGGCTTGCCAAGGTCCTCGCTGTTCCCGTATCGCCGGTGGTAATCGGCTGGGACGCGTCGAAGGCTTTCATTACCCAGGCATTGCCCGCCATTGTTCGCAAGACGTGGAGCATTGTCGCTTCTCCGATACGTGCTGTTTTTCGCGCCGTTTCTTCCGCCGTTCGACGTATCGCCGCAGCCGTTTTGAACGTTGTGCGATCGTTGGTGAACGCACTCATCGAAGGGATGCGCTGGCTCGGCCGAACGCTGTGGGCTCCGCTTCGTGTCCTTGGCCGTCTCCTGCGTCGAGTGGCCTCGGTGGCCCGCGAGCTACTCCGAGGGGTACTCGCTGCGGTCAGGCAACTTGGACGAGCAATCGCCGCCCTCGCCAAACGAATCCTCATCCCCCTACGCGAGGTCTTCCGAGCAGCCTTCCACGCAATCAAACAAGCCGGCCGAGCAATCGCCGCCCTCGCCAAACGAATCCTCATCCCCCTACGCGAGGTCTTCCGAGCAGCCTTCCACGCAATCAAACAAGCCGGCCGAGCAATCGCCGCCCTCGCCAAACGAATCCTCATCCCCCTACGAGCAGCGGTGAGGACGATAGGTCGAGCAGTCGTCGTCGCCTTGCGTCACCTTCGGGGCGCAGTCAAGAAGGTCGTGGCTGTGATTGGGCGAATCGGGCGCGCATTGCTCCGGCCGATCAAGCGAATGGCGGCAGCGGTGAGGTCCGCCATGATGTCGGCTCTCGCTTTCCTGTCAGACACCTTGAGTTGGGTGGCAAGGCTCGCGCGGAGAGCTGCCACGGCAATCCTTCGACCGCTGGTTCGGGTCGCCGTGTGGACCCGACGTGTGATTCGCTCCAGTGTTGACGCGGCGCTGGTGCTGAGTAGGCGTATTCGCGACGTTGTGTTCGCTGTTGCTCGACGCCTCGCCCGTCCTCTGTTGCTGGGTTTGGCGGTCGTGCGCGAGGGCGTGGTGGTGGCGGTGCTGTTGGTGCGACGAGTCATCGCCGTTGCCTGGAAGCCGATCCGATTGGCGGCCGCCGCGCTCGTTGGGCAACTTCGCGCCGGAACCGCTGCGTTTCGCCGGGCAAGCCGGGCCGTTCGCCGTCCGCTCGTAGCTGCCGGCCGGCGTCTCCGCTTGGCCGCCACCGCGGCGCGCTCAAAAACTCGAGCGGTCAGGTATTCGACTCGCAAGGCAATTCGTGATCTGCGCGCAACGCTGCGTCGCAGCGACGACTAGCTCTAGCCCGCCTGGCGGCGACTTGCCCTCGGCAACAGGACGTCGACCGGGCCAATGACGTCGGCGGCCTAGAACCGCTCCGGAAACTCTTTGAACGGATCGAATGGCAACCGTTCATCCGGTACGATTGCCCATCGAATGAGTCTTCGTTTTGAGTCCGATCAGTTACTCGCAGACGGCCAAGCCGACAAATGACACGACACTTAGCTCTGACCCTTCTGGCGGTGCTTTGGCTGATCGTCGGTGCTGGATGCGTTGCGTTCGACCAAGGCAGCCCTCTCAGCTGTGAACGAGGAAATTCTGAATATGGCGAAGCGGGCTGGGACTGGTCATCCACGGAGCGTACGTGCCGCTGGTACGACGAACCTGCAGTCCCTACCGCTGTGGCGTTCTGGCGGATTGCCTATTCGCTTGCGATCATCCCGCCACTTGCAGTCCTCATCGTTCTCTTCGGCACGAGGATTCGCCGAGGGCGAGGTTAGCAGGTGGGGATAGCGCACCTCCCCGCCTCCAAAACCCGCTAGGGCTTCCCCCGCGTTCAAAGGCTGCGGGGAGGTTCTGAAGCGGTTGCCGGAGTTCGATTCAAGCTTTCGACAGGCCATTTGGGTTCGACCGTGACCGTGGTGGTTCATAGCGGATGGCTCCCAGATTGGCCCCCACCGGAAGCTCCTAATCGCCGGGTCGAGGCGGACGAATCGGCAACCGACGCACTCTGATTCGTTGTTGCCCCAAGACGACGATCGCTCCGGACTCAAGGTCTTCGGCGACCTCATCGAGGTTGGCGAGAATCAACGCGGCCAACTCCGCCGCCCGGCGACGATCTTGTCTGCGCAACAACAGAATCGATGGACCCGACGCATTTGTAGAAGCCAGCAGATCGCCAAAATCGGTATCGGCCGACACGATCACGCGGTCGTCCTCGACGGCAGCCTGAAGGATCTCACCGTCGTCGGCTGCGTGCATTCCAAGACTCTGCACATGCACGACATTGTGGCCAGCGCTGGCAAGAAGATCGACCAACGACGGCGGAAGATTTTGATCGAGGAGAAATCTCACGCAGGAAGCCGCAGAGGTAGCTCTCGCTCCTGGACAGCTAACGCCGCGTATCGGAGAGCCTCCGCAATATCAGCGGCCTCAAGAATGGGGTGCTCGGCCAGAATCTCCTCAACCGACATCCCATCGG
This sequence comes from Acidimicrobiales bacterium, assembly GCA_965216355.1. Taxonomy (GTDB): domain Bacteria; phylum Actinomycetota; class Acidimicrobiia; order Acidimicrobiales; family SZUA-35; genus JAHELU01. The sequence continues at coordinate 1,580,088 of CBDCFR010000013.1, read as the reverse complement.
CGACCATTGCTACGACTGAAGCTACAGGAAATCGCAGACCACGAATGCAGGGAACCCCAGCCATCTTGTTGGGATCTACGGAGATGCGTTCAAAGGTCACACTTTCATGATAGAGCATCCAACCGACACGGAACCGATCGATTGGCCAGAGCAACCCGCCCCAGAAGCGGGGGTGGGAGCCAAACTGGGAGCCTTGATCGTCCGTGACCGTTCACTCTGATTCGCCGGGGTCCGACGATCTGATCGGATGGGAGCCACGATGGCTCCCAGTTTGGCCCCTTGATGAGCGCGTGAACCGCCGCTGAAACCCGCTACATTACTGGGCGGAGGTGTCTGAGCGCCTGGTGGGCTCCCCCGCCTTCAAAGCGGGTGTACGGGGTGATCCCTCGTAGGCGGGTTCGATTCCCGTCCACCTCCGCCATAGCGCCATCAGCCCACCAAGCGCCAACGTCGATCTCTGTTTGTCGCGCCAGCGCGGCACCAATGATCGTTGTCCAAAGCCTAGGGTTGACCAAGAGTCTAGCTCTCAGTAGACTCTCTGTCCATGACAGTCGACGTCATCGTGATCGGGGCCGGAATCTCTGGTCTGGCCGCGGCCCGGCAGCTCATCAACGGCGGATTCTCAGTCTCCGTGTTGGAGGCCCGCGACCGAGTGGGCGGGCGTCTGCACTCCGCGGTAGCAAACAGCAACAACAGCTGTAGCAACGACGAAGACCTCGCCAGAACAGCCAGGCTCGACCTCGGGGCCACGTGGTTCTGGCCTGGCGAACCTCGCGTCGCCGCGCTCGCCGAGGAACTCGGACTGGCCATTCACCAACAGCACATCGCCGGCAACGCTGTCTACCACGAGCCTGGCCCAAACCAAGGACCGCACTCGGCCCACGTGCTCGACGGCAATCCCCTCGACATCCCGGCATCCCGATTCACCGACGGAACTGACAGTCTGCCGAAGGCGATCGCTGCCGAGCTTCCACCCGGCACACTCCGCCTGAGCACGACCGCCACCAACATCACCAATCATGACTCAGGCGACCTAGCCGTCCACGCCACCACCCTCGATGAACGGCATACCCTGACGGCCCGCCACGTGATCCTCGCCATCCCACCCGCCCTCGCCGTTCACACCATCGCCTTCAACCCTCCCCTCCCCGACCACCTCAGCAAACTCGCTGCAGCAACCCCGGTTTGGATGGGAGCCATGGTCAAGGTGGTGGCCCAATACGCTCAACCGTTCTGGCGAGCCAAAGGCCTCGCCGGGTCGGCCATCAGCCACATCGGCCCAATGCGCGAGCTGCACGACATGAGCGGACCCGACGGCGAACCCGCCGCGCTGTTCGGCTTTGCCCCGAAGACTAACGGCGCCGCTCCGCCCAACCGAGACATGATCATCAAACAACTGATCGAGCTGTTCGGCCCCGAAGCCGCCGAGCCCGAACAGATCCTCGTCACCGACTGGTCGACCGAACCGCACACCTCCCCACCCGGAGCGGAACGCCTTACCGCCTACCAGACCTACGGCCACAAGCTCTATCAGCAACCGGCCATGAATGGTCGACTGCACTGGACCTCAACCGAAACAGCCACCGTCAGCCCTGGCCACATCGAAGGGGCGCTCGCCTCCGCTGCTCGGGCGGCCGCGGCCATTGTGGCCGCGGCGAACACGTCAACCACACCCACCACGCCAACCACACCCACCGGAACCGGAGCGAACCCATGACCACCCCCACCCTCCAGCAGCTCCTCACCGAGTACGACCGAGCCCTGGCCTACACCACCGATCTGACCGCCGACCTCACTGCCGACGAGATCACCTGGCGCCCCAACGAACAGTCGAGCGCAATCGGCTGGCACCTCGGCCACCAACCGGCGGTCGCCCACTACATGGTCCGCAACCTGACCGCCGCCGAAGCCCGCATCGACCCACCGCTCGACGACATCATGGATTCAGCCACCGAGGAAGCTCAACGAGGCGACCTCCCCGACCTCACCCGTCTGAACGACTACCGCAATACGGTGGCCGAGCGGGTGCGTTTCCGCATCGGCGCCATCGACGAAGGCAACGTCGGCGCCCCGGCACAACTCCGCATCATCGCCGCCACCCTCATGGTGGCCGTGATCAACCATGAGTACCAGCACAGCAAATGGATCGGCGAGGTGCGCAGCGACGCTCACGGCAAAGACCTCCCGCCAATCCCCACCTCCGAGTTTCTCACCGAGATCGACGGCTACCTGGTGCTCAGGCTGACGTAGCCGAACCCAGCACCACATCGACCACGCCCGACGCCAGGTCGGCCGGCGAACCGGCCCGACTCATCAGCACCGCCCCCTCCAACGCCGCCAACAAAGTAACCGCCGTGGTTGAAACATCGATCGACGAGTCGAGCTCGCCAGCCGCTACCGCTTCGGAAATCTGTCGAGCCAACCACGCCGTCTGATCGGAGAAGAACCGGGAAACCTCGTCACGAGGCTCCTCCCCCACTGCCACCCATTCGGCCGCCGCCGCCCCGCACAGACACATTTGATCTTCCTCGGCCACAGCGGCAAACCGTGCCGCATACGTACGGATGCGAGCAAGGGGCGAAGGATTATCGATCGACTCGGCCCACTGGTTGAACGAGCTTCGATAGTCGGCCACCACCGCCGCCACCAGATCTTCCTTGCGACGGAAATGGTGATGCACCGAAGGCGCCTTGATTCCCAGCTCATCGGCCAAGCGACCGAAGCTAACGTTGCCAACCCCGACCCGCTGAATGGACTCCCGGGCTGCCTGGATCAGTTCGTCTCGCACCGGTCGGCCGGTTGGTCGAGCCACAACTCCTCCAGTTCAGTCAAGACTTGGTCAACACACAGAAACGAGCCGACCGATAACCGGAGTCTACCTCTCGCTAGACCGGCCGCGGATCTCCCACGATTCCAAAGCTCCGCTCAAGAAAGCAGCGTCGCCAACCGGGCTTGCACCGCGGCCTGCTCATCGGGGCGTCCGTCGAGCAAGTCGATCAGCAGTTCCAACGCCTCGATCGAATACGGGTCGATCGCCGAGGCCCATTCAGCCCACCTCGCCGCCTCCGCCGAACCCCCGGCCGTCAGCAGCGCCGCCAATCGCAGCGCGGAAGTCGACGCCCGCTGCTGCAGAACAGAGCGCTCCTCCTCGATCCATTCGTCATCCAAACCCTGGAGGAAGTCGCCGGTGTAGGCCTCGACGCCCCGCCTCAGTCCATCGATCGCGTCAGAAGCCCGACCCTGACGCTGCTGGGCCACGGCCTCGGCCAACGACATGTTGAACACCGTGACGTCGGCCTGCATCCCATGCTGATTCAGCTCGATGATGTCTTGATCGGTCTGCACAAACCACGACGGGCTCTGCCGAGGCCGGTCGGGTTCAAGCGCTCGGATCAAATACGACAGGGTCACCCGCAGGTTCCGCCGTCCCGCCACCTCATCGAGCTCAGGCCACAGCGCGGCGATCGCCGCCTCCCGAGTCACCCTCCCCCGAAGAAGCAACAAACCCAGCAACGCCCGAACCCGACCCCGACGCCAATGCTCAGCATCCAAACCGTCACCCAGATCAAGCTCCGAGGCACCAAACAACTTCACCCGCACAACCTTCGACGGCGCCAACGGTCGGCTGGCGAGGAGAGACGCCGCCCGTGCCGCCAGCACCGGCCGATCCGCATCCTGCGACAGCTCCTCGAGTATCGACGTCGGCCCTGGAGCCCGCCCCTCACCAAGAGAGGCCAAGATCCGATCCTGCACATCCTCCATCCCAGGATCAAGAGCAACGGCAAACGTGACCGCCCATCGACGCGGCAGCAGCGTCGCAATCTGTTCAGGCAGAGGTGGGCCCGTCATCTGATCTGCCGTGACCGCCTCGCCGTCAAGGCAGGTCACCAACAACCGGAACAGTGCCCGGGCCTCGCCGTACAAACCCGTGTCCATGAACGCATCCAGCATGGGGCGATCCTCGGGCCGCAGCACATACCACGCCGAGCCGCCCATAGACCACGCCATCATGCTGATGCTGTCGGCCGGGGGATGGCTGTCGGCCAACGCATTCAGCTTCTCGCCGGCCGCCTCCACGTCGCCGTCGTCGATCAGATGGCCGATGTCAGCCAACCCGTCGCAGATCTGGCTGAACCGCCCGGCCGCTTCAACTTGCACCCGGGCTCCGGCCGCAGTCGCCATCTCACCAGTACCACCCCCGGCATTCGTCCCACCGACCCCGGGCGACGGCATCCCCCGCCAGCTTCGCAACAGCCGAGCGCTCGACTCCCACGACTGCTGAATGGCGTGCAACTGACCGCGGGCGGTCACCAATTGATCCATCGCCGTGGTCGCCCGGTCGGGTTGACCACAGAACCAAAACGTGATCGGGATGGTCATCGTTCGCACCCCTACTGCAGCCAGGCGATCCTCGTTGCGATCGAGGATCTCAAGAGCCTCAAAAGGTCGGCCCAGCGCAAGGAGCGTCTCCACCTGCCGCGGCAGGTTCCACTCCAAGTCCCGCCAGGGTTCAGCGTCTTCGGCGGCTGCCGCCAACAGCGTCAGCACTTGTTCGAAGTCACCCTCAGACCTTGCGAGAATCACCTGCTCGATATGGCTTCCGTAGGCTGCCAGCTCCACACCGTCGTCGTACATTTCCTTGAGTCGACGGGCGAACGTCAGACAGAGATCGGCATCGTCGGCCGCCCAAGCGTCCGACAACTGCACCTCTCGGACCAGCACCTCCAAGTCCATCTCACCGGCTTCACGGATCCGGGCGACCAAGGCGTCGACGTCGTCGGTGTCGAGATGCCCATCGATGATGCTGCGCCTCAGCAACAGCAGCGTCGATCTCAGCAATCGATGCTCGGGATCGCCGGTCAGCGTGATCCAGCTGTCGACCCGAGTGAGAATCATGCGATCGGCCACACCGATCAGGTTGCGGACGATGTGGTGGCGGACCAGGTCGGTCAATCCACGATCGGCCAGCAGCTGTACGGCCCGGTCGATGTCACCTCGTTCCACGAGGTGTTCGGCCACCGTCGCCGCGGCCTTGTCAATCCGTTGGGCGTCGACCGTCCCGCTCAGCTGCGAGTTCCACAAATCATGAGCCATCACCCGGCCGTCGGCCGAGATCTCCACCATCGGCACCTGGCTCAACGCCGAGACCGGACCGTCGAGAACCAACGGCACCAAGTCGGCATCGAGATCGCCCAGTGCGGCCGCGACCGCGAGATCTTCCCTGGCATCGGCGTCGAGGTCGGCCAGAACCTGATCATATAAATAGGTGTCGGCCACATCAGGGCGAGTCGAGGCTCGCAGCCCGATCAGCGCGGGCCAACCTCCGGCTTGTTCGAACGCATCGGCCGAATGTCCGCCGGCGGCCGCAAAACGCGCGACCTCATCGGCGGTAAACAGCAGCTCCGCTTCGTCGATCACCAACACAGGGTTCTCGGCCAAGGCTCGGGCCAGGATGCGAGCCTGATCCCGAGTGGCCACAAAGAGGTGGGCGTTGGACGGCAGCAATTGATTGACCGTCACCACGTAGTCGAGCGCCGATGCATCAAGGTGTTGTGCGTCGTCGAGGATCAGGCCGACCCGTTCCGGCGCCGACGACCAAAGGAACTGGCAGACCACCTCCCCGGGCCCGGCATCGGCCAGCACGGCTAGATCCTCCTCGATACCGAGCCGCTGACACACGTGACGATGCAGGGCGTCGGCAGTCCACCCCGGCTGACACCTCACCACATACTCCCGACCCCGCCCGAGAGCGTCGCTTTCCACCATCATCTGAGCGATCAGCGTCGACTTGCCCATACCCGGCCCGCCGACCATCAAACTCAGGCCCCCCTGCCAGCGGCGATCAGCGGCGGCGATGAGGCGACTGCGGGCCAAGGTTTCTCTAGCCATAAACGCCTCTCACCGCACCAGTGTGGGCGGTTACGAACCCAAGATCAACGGTTTCCAGCCCGAAGTAGCGCTTCGCTAACAGTCGGCTAACGGCGCCGTGCCATTCTGAACGCTTACACCGAGGGCCGAGAAAATTGACGATTCGAGGCGAGCTCAGCTAACTGCGACGGAGGCTGGGGAGGTTCAGCAGCTCTGGAGGGAGGCGGGACCAAGGACGCGAATCGTCAGTTTCTCGGCCTCTTTCGCGCCCGGACTGTTTGCACCGTGCCGGCCTACAGAATGGTGGACGCCTCGGCCTTGCCACCGGGGCCCTCGGCGATCAAGCGGACCTCACTGCCCGGAACAGCGCAGAACCGTGCAGTGCCCGACGAAGGTAACGCCCGGCTGCTCTCGTCGCCGAGAAGCAGCTTCACCGAATCGGCGTTCTCGGTGTCCCAAGCGACCTCGAAAGGCCATTCTCCGGGCTCACCACACAGCAAGAACGTCAGCCGGCTTCGGAACCGTAGGATCACCGGCGGCTCGACCGGCTCGGTTGTTGAACTGCTCACAGTTGAAGACGTGGTGCTTGACGACGTTGTTGTCGAAGCGTCGGTCGTGCTCGATGACGGCTGACTCGACGACGTGTTGGGATCCGTGTCGGAAGTGGTTTCTGTGGTCGGCTTTGTTTCCGACGTCGACGATGATGCCTCGGTCGTGGTTGTCGTCTCCACGACCGAGGTGGTGGTCGGAGGTTGGGTGGTCGTGGTGGATGACGCCGTGGAAGAGGTCGTGGACGACGTGACACTGGTCGACGAAGTGGTGGACGAGGCTGACGTCGTGGATGACGATTCAGCGGTTTCATCGTCTTCGTCGGCATTCAACGGCTGAAGCACATTGGCGCCGCCCACTCCGGAAGAGCTGACTTCTCCCGCTTCTGAGGCCGTGTCGGTGTTCGGGCCGGCAGCCACAGCCTCGGACCCGATCAGCTCAGTCTCATCATCACTGCCGAATGGCATCAGGCTCGAAAGCGATACTGCATCCGACAATCCGAGCAGCACCAAGAACCCGCCAAACAACGCAACCACGCCGACCATCGATCGGACCCAAGTCTGTTTGGCCAGGGTCCAACCCAACCCACCGGCCTCGACCGAAACCGGAACCTTGGGCACGAGCCCTACGGGAGTCCTCGCCGGCCCGCCGATATGAGCAGGCGCAGAGCTTCCAGGAGCGGCAGGCTCGGTCACTGCGAACGGGACTTCTTCCGATCCCGGTCCAGGCGCGCCTAGCCCGCCAGTGCCGTTCGCCTCTTCGTGATCACCAAATCCCGCGCCAACCATCACTGGTTCCCTTGTCGCCTCGCGGCACCTTCACGATGCCACTAAGTAAAAAGGGTACCGCCGATTGGCCGTCATAGCTGCTGCGACGCTCGGGTCAGCCCGAACCACCATCCGCACGCTCTAACGTGGGAGCGTGACCGACACAGTTTTCGTTCTGCTGGGATTGGCTCTGATCCTCATCTCGTTCGCCGATCTTGTCAACACCCTGGTCTCAACCTCGACCTCTGCCGCTCGCTGGTGGCCGACCACGATCATTGGGCGTTCGTTCTACGGGCTAGTCAGAGCGATCGCCCGCCGCATGTCAGAGGGGTCGGCTATCCGTGAGAGCATGCTGTCGGCGTTCGCCCCGATGCTGGTGATCGTCCTTCTGGCCACCTGGTCGATCCTGCAGGTAACCGGATTCGCTTTGATCTGGATGACGCTGGTCGACATTCCGGCCATCGAGCAATTCGGTGACTCCTGGTATTACTCGGGCGTTGTGTACTTCACCGTCGGGTTTGGCGAAATCGTGCCTGAGGCGTCCATTCCCCGGCTCGGCGCCCTGGTCGAGGCATTTTTTGGGGTGATCACGATCGCCTTGGTAGTCGGCTACCTTCCTGCGCTCTACGCCGCCTACTCCGAGCGCGAACGCATGTTGATGACCCTCGACGCGGGCAATCACGACCGCATCACCCCAACCGAGCTGGTGAAGGCGTGGGCGCCCGACGCCGATCCCTCGAAGATCGACGCCCAATTCGAGAAATGGGAGGAATGGGCCGCGAGCATTCTTGAAACCCACTCCACCGTGCCCATCCTTGTGCTCTTCCGATCACACGATCGACAGCAGAACTGGGTGACCGCCCTCGGCCTTCTCTGCGACGCCGCCCTACACGCACAGATCATCAATGGCGCCACCGACGGCAACGCCTACTGGTTCTTGCGTCGGGCCGAGGCAGTGTTTCGGGAAGTCACCCGTGGGGTCGACGTGAGCGCCTACCGCCAGCAACTTGAACAGAACCAAGCGACCGAGATGTTCGAGTATCTCTACCAAGATCTGCTTGATCATGGGTTCAGCCTCCGCCCCTACGACGAGGCGCTGGAGTATGCGAGGGACCTTCGGGCCGCGTTCGCACCAGAGCTTGAGTTCCTGATCGATCAGCTTCTCTGCCCGCGGGGCTTCTGGGCCATCGACTCCTCCGTCAAGAGCTGGTCGAGCCAATACGAGATTGCTCGCTACGACGAAGAGGCGACGGCCTAGAAGCCCATTGTTCGGCAACCGATCAGATCGCTCCGATGGGGAACGGCCTCGGCTCCGGCACGCCGGTCGGCAACAGGGTCAACTCCATCTCACCAATCGACGCATCATCGGCCTTGGCCTCGCAGATCAGCAGATGGCCCGCTCCAACCGGTCGGGCGTGGCCCACTCGGAGCGACAGTCGCTGACCGGCGCGGCCAAGCTTGGTGGCAACAACCTTGGCCTCGTTCACCTGGTAGCCGATCTCGCCGTGACCAAGATTCTCGATCAGCGCCAAACCGGCAGCCCGGGCCAGTTGCCCCATTACGAGAGCAACAGGCGCCGCCGGATAGCCGGGAAAGTGCCCGGCACACATCGACTCAGGGATCACGCCGCAGTCAACCTCGACACCGTCTTCGAGATAGGTGACCTCGAACGGGATGGCATCGTCTGATTGGCCGTTGGCGCTGTCGTTTGTCTGCTCCATTAGTGCTTCTGTCGGCGGGTGCAGACGGTCGAACATCCGGGGTGCCATAACCGTGTATGACACCTCAAGCATGTGCATCGTCTGGCCTGCCGGATCGAGCAAACGGACCAGCGCCCTGGCGTTGCGTCGATCGATCCACGTTCCGGTGGCATGCGCTTCCAAGGTCACCGAATCGTCGGACTCAACCGACTCGCCGACGGGTTCAACGTCGATGCTGGCGGTGCGGAGAAAGTGCGCTTGAGTGGCCAAGTAGTGCATGCGATTGTCGTTCTCACACTGCATGGCGACGGCACAAGACCCGAGGATGGCCAGGTGTCGTGACACCTGGGCCGCGGACGACAGACCGCTCTCCGGGGCCACAGGCCGGGCCACGGCCACACGAGCGGTCACCGAGTGGTCACCATCAGGGGCAAGGTCCTGCAGTGCGTAGTACGGAGACCGCACGCTAATCCGCTGCAGCATCGACTCAGCGAAGTCGGTGACCTCACCGGGTGCTGTTTCGACTATGGGCTCGGCGGCGGCCGCGCCGTTAGGCGCGACAGTCGATTGGTCGGCAAAGGCGAGCGTCATTTTCCCTCCAGACGTCCGTCATATGTTCCTAGCTTTGTTAGCTCTTCCGGTTTAGAAGACGGTGCGCCTTGCCCGCTGATACAACAAACTCTCAGATGGAGGCAGGCAGCCCGGAATTTAGGCTCAGGCCGGAAGTGCAGGCGCTACACTGTGGAACCTCAAGAGCGCCCGTAGCTCAATTGGATAGAGTAGCTGGCTTCGAACCAGTTGGTTGGGGGTTCGAGTCCCTCCGGGCGTGCAACTTCGTGCTGGCGAGTTTGCGATGCAGCCTTAGGACGACCGGCTTCGGCGGTCACACGCGGGTAGCACGGTGAGCCAGAGATTTTTGTCCCCGGCGCTCACGGTGGTGCTGAGACTTTCGCCCCTACCGTTCGAGGCTGCGGCCGAAGATGATGGATTCATCGCTGTGCGGCAAATCGACACGCCGAACTCGCACGGGGGTTGGACATGGACATTCGTAGCATGGTTGGGCGACGTCCGGTCACGGTCTTTATCGTGCTGTCCTTCGTGGTTGGCTGGTGGCCGTGGTATGTCGGTCTGGCCGCTGAGGCATCGCCGTTCGTACCGTCGCTCCTTGCCGTCATCCTCACGGTCGTCGTCGCCGGCATTGACGGGCTGAAGCGTCTGCTCCGGGACGCTGTTCGTTGGCGAGCTCCGCTGATCGTCTGGGCAATCGCCCTGGTGGCCAGCCGTTGTTGTTCGGCATCGCGGTCGTGCTCCACGTCTTGTTCGGAGGCGATGCGCCACCCTTCACCCCGTTCAGCGCCGACGAACTACCCCTGGTCCCGCTCTACCTTCTCCTCGTCCTGCTCCCCGTCTACGGGCCGGTAGGCGAGGAACTCGGTTGGCGTGGCTATGCCCAGTCCCGGTTGGTCGATCGCTTCAGACCCGTCGGGGTCAGTCTTGTCATCGGGGCCGCCTGGGGCTTGTGGCACCTCCCAGACTTCTTCGCCGACGAGGGCAACCTGGCCCAGCTGGGTCTCGGCTTCCTCGTTCCGTTCGTGTTCAGCACGATGGCCAACTCGGTGTTCATGACCTACCTTTGGTTCCGGACCGGGGGCAGCATCCTCATTGCCGGCATCGTCTGGCACGCCGGCACGAACTTCTGGGGGCCGTTGCTGTTGAGCGACCTGTCCCTGGAGGCCGCGTCGAACGACGGCGTGCTGCCCGAATCGGACCCCGCCTTGTATGCCACAACCATTGCCGTGCTGGTCATCGCCGCCGCTGGCCTGGCGATGGCGACAAGAGGTCGTCTCGGCCTCCCGGCCGCCTCGTCCAGCGCCGACGTCATCCCAAACGAAACGATCGCGACAACCCAATGGCTGTATTCACATCGGACGCCGAACGCGGGGGTGGCCGGGACACCACATTCCGGGTCAGCGCCGTCGTCATAGCCACGCTCTTCATCGCCACGATGTTGGCCGGGATGGTTGACGCCTACTTCGTTGCCCCGGAGTTGAAGAACCCGGCATTCAACGTGCTCGAGTCGGATGCCCGACTCGTGGTCGGAGCGCTCAGCGTCACCGCTATGGCCATCGGGATCGTCTTCATCGCCGTTGCCTTCCAACCGGTGATCCAACTTCGACACCGGACGATCGCGCTCACCTACCTCATATTCCGGGCCATCGAGTGCGTACTCCTCCTGGTCGGGCCGATTCTCTACCTCACGCTCGCTGGGCTGAGCGAGGAGTCGGTCGGTAACCTTGATTCGGTCGACCTGGCCTTCCTCGTCGAACAGGCCGACAGCATTAAGAGCTACGGCTATCAGCTCGGCATGATTGTCCTCGCCCTCGGCAGCCTGTTGCTCTGCTACGCGCTGTACTCGTCGTTGTTGATTCCAAGATGGCTGTCGGTCTGGGGAGGGATTGGGTACGTGTTCCTCCTGGCCAGCGCTCTGCTCGCAGTTACTGGTGCCATCGATACCGACGGCTCGGGAGCGCTTCTCTACATACCCGGCGGCCTCTGGGAGATTATCGTTCTGCCGGTCTGGCTCTATCGCCACGGCTTCCATCTCGGCCACCATCGAACGGTTGCGCCTGATTCGATATCAATCACACACCGACGTGCGCCTGATTGAACGAAGCCTTATCACCGTGGCCCATCATTGGGACGGGCCTCTCGGCGCCTACGTCCACGCCGCCCAAGCAGTGGACAACGACGACGACGTCTACGAAGACGTCGCCGCTAAGTCGACGGGTTCTTCAGTTCCAGGTAGTTCTTCAACGCTCGGCGGTGATCGTTGGCACCCGACCCGATCACACCACCATCACGAGCTTCCTTGGCCGCCTTCTCCAGAACCTTCAGAAGATCGTGCATGTTGTCTTCAGGGCCGGCAGCGTTGACTGCCTGGTAGGCCACATGCACGTCGCCGAGGCTTTCCATTACCTCGTGGAATTCCTTTTCGAGTTCGGCTCGTGCTTCGGCTAGTTCGTCGCTCATGGTCACCAGTGTGGCGGCAACCCGAGCTGCCGACACGGATGCGGTTGAGCTCAGCCTCCCACCGGCGCGTACTATCGATCGATGGAGGCTGCCTCCGATCGTTCACATTCAGCGAAGCCATCCGAGCGAGTGGACGGAGGAGCCTCGCCTAGGCCAACTCTCGTCTTGACCGCCGGGGTGGTGCTCACCACGATGCTCGGGTCGATACATGCCTTCTCGGTGTTTCTCGATCCGCTGGAAACGTCACTTGGCATCTCTCGGGCTCGGGCCAGTTTCGTCTACTCGGGAGCGCTGATCTTTCTGACGTTGGCGGTACTCGTGGGCCATCGGCTGTACGGCCGATACCGGCCGGCGCTGCTGGCCTTGATCGCCGCCTTGGGTGCCGCCATCGGATTGGTGGTGTCTGGACTGGCATCGAATTACTGGCTTGTGTTCGTCGGATACAGCGTGATCTTTGGTCTCGCCAATGGACTGGGGTACGGCTTCGCCCTTCAGTTCTCCGCTCAGGCGCTCCCCCATCGCCGAGGTTTCGCGATGGGCCTCGTGACGGCGTTCTATGCATTCGGCGCCGCCTCGGCACCGGTTCTCTTCAGTCGAGGCCTTAACGCATTCGGGTTCCGTTCGACCATGATCCTGACGGCTGCGGTGTTTGTGGTTCTCGGGTTTGTTGCTGCGGTGCTCTTGACCCGGTCGGCATTTAGGTTTCAAGGCGCACCCGTCAACGTTTCCGTAGGCGAGGCCGGGGCGAAGGTCGGTACCGCCACTACGGCCCGATTGTGGCTCGGCTACGGTGCCGGTGCGTTGTCGGGTTTGATGGTGATCGGCCATGCGGCTGCAATCATCGAGGCGGTCGGCGGATCTGCGGCGCTCGCGGTTGGGGCCACTGCGGCGATGGCCATTGGCAACATGGTCGGCGGTTTGGGTGCCGGGGCCTTGGCCGACCGTGTGCCGATACGACATCTGCTGGTCGGCCTCCCCGCCTTGTCGACAGCGTTTGTGCTGACCGCCTCGGCGATCGACCGGCCGGCCCTGCTCGCACCGTTGTTGGTAGGTATCGGCCTGACCTACGGCGCCATCATCGCCGTCTACCCGGTTGCCGTCTTGACGATGGCCGGTCCCGAGCAGTCATCGGCCCTGTACGGACGAGTGTTCACCTCGTGGGGCGTCGCCGGACTGGCCGGACCTTGGCTCGCGGGCCGGCTCTTCGACACCACCGGCGACTACAGTCTCGCTTTGATGGTGGCCGCAGCGATTGGAATTGTCTCAGCGGCTACGACCGCCCTCGGTCGCACTACGCCGACGCGCTAATAGACATGTCCATCACGAGCTTCAGCGCTCGTTCTCGGCGCCGGTCAAACTCATCATGCAACCAGGGCGCTCCCATACTTTCCATCGCCTTCTGTCTGACCACCTCGACCTTCGGCGACCGAGTCGGATTGCGCATCTCGCGCGGTAATCCCTTGACCAGGTCCACTGCAGCTTCAATCTGCCCGACCTCAGCAAGGTAGGCGGCAGCCGCCTGTATGGCGACTACGACCATCGCCTCCCGGTCATCGACTTCAGGAGCACGCAGCAACTGGAGCAGAACCGACCTAGCTTGCTCGAGATCGTGAGATGCAAGGTGACATGCCTGGGAGGCCAAGCTGTTGGCAAGAAACGCTGATGACTTCGCTGAACGAGCGAGAGCCGTAGACCGACGGAAATGGCGAACAGCTTCCCGACTGCCGGGCGCTGACCCTAGGCCCAACGCCAACTCCGCTGCACATCGTGCCACCGCCGAGTCAATCCTGGCCGCATTCAATGCCAGTTCCTCCGCAATCTCCTTAAGCTGTTCGGTGTCGCCGGCCGAGTCATAAGCTACGGCGGCAACCCACAATGCGGGCACCAACTCGCTCGGATTCGATCGGTCACAACTGCGCAGTGCCGTTTCAGCGCGACGCACGGCCTCCTGAGGGCTGCGAGATCGGGAGGCGAAACAGCCTTGTATCCAGAGATGGACGTTAGTTATCTCTCGTTCACAAGCCTGTTCAAAGACGGCTTCGGCTCGGTCGAGATGACCGCGGTTCCACCAGAATCCACACTCCAACGCCAGCATCGTGGCCCACTTTTCCGGGGTCGGTTCCGGCACGAGCGTCACGGTGGACGGTATGTGTACAAACGGTGGAACCCAGCGGGCTCGTATCCAGAAGACCTGAGACGCAAGCGCATCGGCAAGGTCGGCTAGGGCGGCCCACTGAGACTGCTCGATCAAGGTTTCGATAGCGAGCCAGTAGTTAGTTGATTGCGCCATGACGGCGTCGCCTATTTCGTTCTCTCGTGGGCCGAAGGCCTCCTCCGCTCGACTCATCGCCTTGGCAGCAAAATGGTTGGCGTGGCGGAGTTGCAACTCTGAACGGATCTTCAGACCGTCAAGTTCGGCCAGTCCGTATTGACGCATCGTTTCAAGCAGCCGATACGGAGGATTCCCTTCCTGCCGTTGGATCAGGCTCCGGTCGACAAGGTTCGCCAGCACAGCTCTCGTTCGAGACGGCGACAGCTCTTCATCGACCAGTGCGATGACATCAGCCATCGTGAACGGTCCTGAGAAGACCGAACAGTGGCGAAACACCAATCGGTGATCAACGTCGAGTTGATCCAGCGACCATTCAAGTGCGGCCCGCAGGGTCTGTTGCCGCTCCGGACTCCTCCGATCTCCACCGGTCAGTAGCTCGAAACGATCGTTAAGCCCGTCCAACAACTCCCCGGCGTCCAAGCTCGACAACCGTTCGGCTGCCAACTCGATCGCCAGTGGTAGCCGGTCCAGCCGATCACAGATCTCCTGGTGCAACTCGTGGTCGGTGTGAATTGGCGAGACACCGGTCAATCCGGCCCGCTCGCGCAGCAAGTGCACTGCACTGTCCTCGTCCAGGGGCTCAATATTGACAACCAGCTCACCTGAGAGACGAAGTCGCTCACGACTGGTCGCCAGAACTACCACGGGCGGACACGCCTCGTTGAGTTCGTGGACCAATCCGGCAGCTCCAGCGATCACGTGCTCACAGTTGTCGAGCACAACGAGGGACTGACCTCGTCGGAGCACTGACGATATTCGCTTGACCGGATCGCCGGCGCCGGTGGATCCGATCGCTTGGGCTGCTACTTCACCGACCTGTGACTCGGAGCCGGCGCCGACCAGATCCACGAAGAAGATTTGGTCGAACGAGTTCGAGCCTTCCTTCCCACCCGCCACTTCCACGGCCAACCGCGTCTTGCCAACCCCGGCGGGACCTACCAGGCATACAACTTGGCGCGAGTTCAATGCATCATCGACCTGCCTTGCCAGCGCACGACGGCCGACAAAGGTGGTTCTGAAGCGCGGCAGGCCCCGTGGTGACGACGGCACTTCCCGATGATCCGTCAGATCGACAACCGGATCGGAGGTAGTAGGCAGCTCAAGCCGAGGTTCGCTCCCACGGTCGATGCTGTCCATTGCCGCCATGAGTTGTGGAGACACAGCCCCGCCGAATTCTTCGTCAGCAAATCGACAGGCCGCCTCGAAGACAAGCCGGGCCTCGCTTGTTCTACCGGCCTGCCAAAGAGCGTGCATGAGCTGAGATCGATATCGGTCATGGAACGGATGGGCCGCGACCATCTGTTCCATGGCAGCGAGTACGGAAGGCCCACTTCTGGAAAGCAGATGCAGGTCGAAGTCGAGTTCAATCATCACCTCGCGCAGTTGTTGGAGGCGTCGCCGTTCCGCTGCCGCGAGCTCGAACTCCACCACGTCCTCGTAGGGATAGCCCTGCCACAGATCAAGCGCCTTCCCGACCAACTGTCGTGCAGTGTCCGGCCTGTCCGCCGCCGCACGTCTCGATTGAACCTCAAGCTCTGCAAAAATGTGAGCGTCGACTTGACCCGGATCCGCCGTCAGCTGATACCCGGCCGGACTACGCTCAATTGAAGCTGCGTGTT
The DNA here is from genome assembly GCA_965216355.1 of Acidimicrobiales bacterium. Classification (GTDB taxonomy): domain Bacteria; phylum Actinomycetota; class Acidimicrobiia; order Acidimicrobiales; family SZUA-35; genus JAHELU01. The sequence continues at coordinate 1,564,223 of CBDCFR010000013.1, read as the reverse complement.
GAATTCGAGTCCTCAGTTTGGACACGTGAAACCACAGTCGCTGGTGGCCGCCGTCCCATCCTTCGACGCCCCACATCGCCTCAACCAACTCATCGACCGGAACGTAGGAGTTGGCGGACATCAGCAAACGGGCGAGCAACGTGCGTCGCAACGAAGAGCGCACGGGGGTCGCTTCGCCATCGTCGACTATTCGCACCGGTCCAAGGACTTGAAAATCCAAACAGCCTTCCCTCCGCTGGATCCCGACTCGATCCTAATGGACCCGAGTCGAGATCGACAGCGGTACGGGAAGGTTGTGCGATTAGCCTCGACGGTGCCGAATTATGCTGGGAAGAAGAGGGCCGGCCACCAGTGGGCAGGTGTACCGACGGCAATGTTCATCTGCCGCTCCAGCGCTTCGCCGGAGTAGGCATTGCCGTGCGATGTCATGGCTACGTGGATCTCCGCTCCAAGGGGGTTCGTGAGTCCAACGCCAGCGGCCGGGGCGTCACCAACGTTGACATCAGCACGAAGTGTGATCTTGCTTCCGTAGGCGATGGTGCCGTCGGCCCGGAAGATCCCACCCCCAGCCGGCGTCGGACCAATATCGTCGAAGTCGCAGGGTCCGTTGCACAACTCAGGGTGATTGAACAGGAACACCCAGAGTGTGAACACCTCGGGCCGGCCAGGAACAATCTCGGGGTGAGTCGGAGCGCCTGGCGGCACCTGGTCGGCTGATGGGTACAGATAGCTACCGGGCTCAGGGGTCGACACCTTCCATTTCACCTGAACCGAACTCGCAGTTCGAGTGAGGCGGGCGCCGTCCCCCTGATAGACACCGGTCCCTCCTTGACCCAGAACGTCGGACACCTGAACAATGACCGGTGGCTCCGCCGACGCCGGCGGGGTAGCGACGACAACGGACACAAGCATGGCGATGGCGGCAGCAACCGCTGCCATGATGCGCCGTGCCAGGCGGAAGCGGGCAGCCGGAATGGGAAACTTCATGAGAGGCGATCTCCTTCGTCGTGGCGGCCGAATGACCGCCTGAGGTGATCCTCCCCCAGCCCGCTTTGCGTTGCCTTTGCGTTTTCGAGGAAGCGCTGGCCCGCCCCAATTACCGTTCGACCAAGCCGTTTTCGTAGGCGAAGACCACGGCCTGGATCCGATCTCGCAGCTTCAGCTTCGACAGCACGTTTGAGACGTAGGTCTTGATCGTCGCCTCACCGAGAATCAGCTCCGTGGCGATCTCGCTGTTGGTTAGACCTCGGGCCAGAAGGAGCAATACCTCGTGTTCCCGCTCGGTCAACGCCGAGAGATCGACTAGAGGCGCCGTTCCGTTGGCGCCCAAACCATTCGACCCCGCAAACAACCCGATCACCCGACGAGTCACCGCCGGGTCGAGCAGAGCATCGCCCGCGGCGACCACTCGAATGGCATCGACCAAATCCTCCGCCGGAGCGTTCTTCAACAGAAACCCACTGGCCCCGAGCCGCAGCGCTTCAAAGATGTAGTCGTCTTCCTCAAACGTGGTGAGGATTACCACCTTCGTCCTACCAGGACGGTCGGCCAGGATGTGTTCAGTGGCTTCAAGACCGTTCATTCTCGGCATCTGCACGTCCATCAGGATTATGTCGGGCCTTGCCGCCGGCACAACTTCAACCGCCTCAGCCCCGTCGGCTGCTTCGGCCACGATCGTGATGTCGTCCTCCACGTCCAGAAGCATTCGGAACCCGGCCCGCACCATCTCCTGGTCGTCAACCAACATCACCCGGATCACAGCACCTCCTTAGCGACACCGGCTGAAGCCACAGCAGTATTTGGCATCACGGCGCTCAGTTCGAAACGACCGGCGCCGTTGCGCCCGGCCTTCATCGCACCACCGTGTAGTCCAACCCGTTCCGCAATGCCGGGCAGGCCGGAGCCACCATTGCGGCTCGAAGCCGAATCGATGCCATCACCGCGCACCATGTCGTTGGAGACAAACAGCTGGACGGCGTCCCCGCCGGAATCGATCACCACTTCGATCCCACCGTCGCCATGGCGGATGGCATTGGACAGCGCCTCCTGGACCACCCGGTAAACCGAAAGCCCAAGCCCCGCGCTGATCGGTGTGGACCCGTATCGGTTGTAGCTCACATCGGTTCCAGTCGAGCGAACCTGCTCGATCAGTTCGTCGAGCTGGTCGAATGATGGGGTCGGGGCCTTGTTGGCCTGGCGTCCTTCAACCGGGTCCCGCAGTACGGCGATCAGGCCTCGGATCTCGTCGACAGCGGTGCGGCTTTGGCCTTCCATCGTCTTCAACATGTCTTCAGCCGCCTTGGGGTCGCGTCCCACTTGCCGACGAGCGGCGGCCGCCTGAACGCCGAGCAAGCTCACCGTGTGACCGACCACATCATGGACGTCTCGGGCGATGGCCAATCGCTCTTCGTTGGCGGCCTGGCGGTCCACCTTCTGCAACGCCGCCTGCAACTCCCGGTTCTTCTCCGCCAACTCGGCGTCGACTGCACGGCGCCGCCGCTCAGTGTCTCCCATGTACCAACCGAGCCCGACAAACCCGGCGTTGGCGGCGAACTCGGCCAACGCCACACCAACCATCAGGCGAGGTGAGATGTTCATGGTGTCAAACCCACTGCGGCTTATGAACAAGGCGACGAAGATCGTGATCACGCCAACGGCGAAGAGGCCACGCACCCAATCCCGATAGCCGTCCCGACCGTAGATGCCGGCCGAGACCAAGGCCACAAACGACGAGACGTTGGTGGCCGTAATCTCGATCACGCCGTAGATGGCCATAAGCAGCATCCCGGCGGTGATCGCAACTAGCGTTCCCAGAGGAAACACCCGCCGGAAGGCAACCGGGGCCACAGCAACGGCAACCGAAGCCAAGATGGCCGCATCCTCGGGGCCGTTGTACTTCCCGACGACTTCTTCGAAGATGCGGGCGTTTCCGATGGCCAATACGGAACCCATCGCCACCAGTGCAGCGGCGATGACGATGTCGATGACCGGTGGCGCATAACGTCGCAATTCCGACTTGCCCATACTGCAACGCTACTTGACCTCAGGCTGGCTGCCCTCCCCCGCTCGGGGGATCACGATCAGTCCCAAGGTGGAAGCCAAACGCATGAGCGGCGAGCAGAATGAGCACCATGTTGGAGATCGAAGGTCTACACAAGCGATTCGGCGATGTGACCGCGCTCGACGGGGTGTCGTTCAGGGTTCAGCCTGGTCGCATTACAGGATTTGTCGGCCGCAACGGCGCAGGCAAGTCAACCACCATGCGATCGGTCTTTGGCCTGGTCAACCTCGACGCCGGCCATATTCGATGGCAGGGTCAAACGGTCGATGAGACGGCGATGACCCGGTTTGGGTTTATGCCCGAGCAACGAGGCCTTTACCGAAAGATGAAGATCCAGGAGCAGGTTTCCTACTTCGCTCAGCTCAAGGGCATGGAACGCCGCGCCGCCGACGCGGCAGCAGCCGAGCTTCTCGACGATCTCGGTCTTGGTGATCGCCTGTCCGACAAGCTTGAAGCGCTCAGCCACGGCAACCAGCAAAGGGTCCAGTTGGCCACGGCTCTGGCCCACAACCCCGATCTATGTGTGCTCGATGAACCGTTCAACGGGCTCGACCCATCGGCCGTCAAGGTGCTCAACGAGCACCTCCGTTCCTTGGCCGACAGTGGGAAGGCGGTGTTGTTCTCGTCCCATCAGCTCGACCTGGTTGAGGAGCTGTGCGACGAGATCGTGATCATCGATCACGGTTCAATCAAGGCCACTGGTTCGGTAGTGGAGGTTCGACGTCAGCTGGGTCACTACGTGCTTGAGCTGGCCTTCGAATCGGCACCCGACTGGGAGCGCCTGGCCAATGAGGGCGTTACCGCCGAGGGCACTCGCCGCGGGTCGATGCGTCTGCCCAACCCCGGTGGCCTCGACCACTTCCTGAAGGTGGCCAACGAAGCCGGCTCCCTCACCACGTTCTCCTTCGACCTGCCTGCACTGACCGACGTCTTCGAAGAGGTGACCCGATGACCACCACCAGCAACCAGCCCAGCAGCTCGACACCGTCAGCCGGCGGCTCGTCGATGATGAGCGACGCCGCCCTGGTTTTCCGCCGGGAGTTCCTCACCAGAATCACGTCGAGTATGTTTCTGGCCAGCCTGGGTTTCGCGCTGGTGATGATCATCGGCGGAACAGCGTTCGTCAAACTTCAGCAGAACAGCGACACCGACACCGTTGGCATTGTTGGTGATCAGCCTGCCGGCGTGGTTGAGGCCCTACCCCAGCTCGCCGAAGACGCCGGGTTCGACCCCGTCGAAGTGGTGAGCTTCGATACCAGAGCCGAGCTGGAGCAGGCAATTACCGACGGCGACGTGCGGGTCGGCATCGTCGACGGCGATGAACTCGTGGTTAAAACCAAGCGAGGAACACTTCCGGGATTCCTGGCGCTGGTGTGGCAGGAGGCCAAATTCGGTGAACTCGTGGCAAACCCCGAGCTTGATGCCGCACAGCAGACTGCGATCGTCGACGCCACCGCCGAGTTGCCCTTAACCGAACTGGAACCCGACCCTGAGTCGGGAGCCCGGCGAGGGGTTGGGGTGGCGCTCGTGGTGCTCCTGTTTCTGACGATCCAGCTCATGGGCGGCATGTTGTTGATGTCGATTACCGAGGAGAAGGGCAACAACATCGTGGAGCTGCTCCTCTCGTCGATGTCGAGCAAAGCGCTACTGATCGGCAAGCTCGCTGCCAACGGCCTTGTCGGGCTGATTCAGGTGGTGATTCTGATCGGCACCGCCATCGTTGCGGTCAACGTCGCCAACCTTGGCGACCTGCCGACCATCCCGCCGTCGCTGCTCCTTGTCGCCTTGGTGTGGTTTGTGATCGGTTTCGCCTTCTTCGGTGTGCTCATCGCCGCCGGAGCTTCGCTGGCGCCGAGCCAGGAAGACGCCCAATCGGTGTTGATGCCCGTGTTCATGGTTGTTCTGGCCGGCTACTTCGCCAGCGTGTTTGTGGCCTCCAACCCCGACGCCGGAGCCGCCAGGGCCGTATCGATGTTGCCGTTCGTGTCACCGTTTGTGATGCCGTCACGATTCCTGGCCGACGAGCTCCCGTGGTGGGAGCACGGTTTGGCCTTCGCCATAGCGCTCGTCGCCCTGGTTGCTGTGCTGCAGCTTGGCGCCCGGGTCTACACCCGCAGTGTGATCCATACCGACCGCAAACTCGGATGGCTGGAAGCGTTCCGGGCCGAACCGGTTCGCTAGGTCTCCCCCAGGGTGATTGAGGCCAGCAGTTCAGCGCCGATTTCGGCCGAGACTGATCCGGTAGCCACGAGATAGTCGACGGCCTGTGCCGAATCCAGTCCCCAACTTTCTCGGAGCCCCTGCATCATCATCGCCACGTAGTCGGCATTCGGTGGGTTGGTTTCAACCAACATCTCCTCGGTGCAGGTGATGGTGACCGAGGGAACTCCGTCGATGAAGCCGAGCCAATCGAGACGGCGGTACCGCCCGTCATCAAGATCAATGCGGCCTCGCTCCGGCAACTCACCCCACGAAATCGTTCCCGGATCGCGGCCACCGTTTTCCTGCCGCCACACATCGGCGAGCTGTCCGGCGGTGATCAACCAGCCCCGTCCGAGACAACGGGCGGCGCCGTCGGTCGAGCCGGTCGGCACGACCGCACAGACTCCTCCGCCGTTCCAGCGAATCGACTTACCGGTGAAGATCAGTTGCCGCCCGATGGTGAGTGTTCGGTCGGCCCGAGGAGGAGTGGTGTCACGAGCGCCGTCATGGGCTCCGGATCGACCCGGGCCGGCACCCCCGGTGAGATAGGAAAGGAACCGATCACGCAACAGGTTCGACCCGTAGGCCACGTACCAGATCAGCTGGTCCTCATCCTCGATCACCCGGGCCAGGCTACCGCCCGGGTGACGGCTCGTTGTTCACGCTGATGGCGTAGCCGTAACCGTGCACGCCGACAAAGGCGGTGTGTCGAGCCAGATCGACGGCGAACTCGGTTTGGTAGTCGCCAACACCCACCACTGAGGCCATAAGCAAAGAACGGACCAACCGACCAGAGTCGGGGTCGAGGCGATAGAGGTAACCGTGGGCACCGGCCAAGAGCTGACCATCAACAGCGGCCAGGCTGACCCTGGTCCACCGAGAGCCCTTCAGATCGGTCTCCCACTTGGCCTTCTTCCAGCTGTTTAGCTTGATGCCGTAGGCCCAGCCGTGTACGCCGACAAACAGCGTGGTCCCGTCGGTGGCCACCCGAGTGGAGTAGTCCCCCACCCCGACCTTCGACGTGACCAGCAGATGCTCCTTGACGTTGCCGTGATCGGCTTCGATGGCATAGGCGTGGCCGTTGCACCCGGCGTAGATGTAGCCGCCGTGGGCGACGACGTCGACGGGGTTGTACCCGGCCCCCGACAGGTCGGCCGACCACACCGCCTTGAACTTCGACGTGTCAACGGCATAGACGTAGCCGTGGCTGCCGACGATGAGGTTCTTACCTTGCAGAGCCATTCGGGCCGTGTAGTCGCCAACGCCGAACATGCTGGAGAACTGGTAGGTCTTGGCCACCTTGCCATTGCTCGGGTCGAGCTTGTGCACGTAGCCGTTTGAGGAGGCATACAACGAGCCGCAACCGGCCAGCACACTCACGATGCCTTTGCCCTTCGGGAGTTTGATCGACCACTTGGGTTTCGCCCAGTCGCTCGGATCGACACGCGCCACCTTGCCGTCGAACCCGGCGTACAAGCTGGCGCCGTCGTGGGTCAGCCGGGTTTCGCCACTACCGACCTTGAGCGATTTGGTGATTGCGCCGCTGTGGCGGTCGACCTCGAATACTTTGCCCGAGCTGGCCAGGAACAGGCCGGTGTCGTTTTCGACGACGTTGGTGATGGTGAAGCCGGTGTCGGGAAGGCTCGACTCCCACTGCTTGGTGAGGTCCTGATCGCGGGAGAGATTCTCGGCCCGGGGCGAGAATAAACGAACGATGATCTCGTGCAGACCGGGGAAGATCTTCGACTCACAGAACGCCTTCTGCGTGTCGTTCCACGCCTCGATGCCGATCATCTTGGAACCATCGGTGCGAACCGTGGTGGGAAAGTGGTCCCGGATGCTCTGGGTTGATATTGCCGTCTCCCCTGTGCTCAGCAGCTCGTTGATCGCCTCCTGCGAAAGTTGAGTGGCGGTACTGGTTTGTTCCATGCCTCCGGCACCATTGGTCCCGGTGAACAACGTATCGTCTCCCCAAATCTCGATCGCCTCGGGGTGGACTTTCGACCCGACCCACAGTGAGTTCTCGTTGTAGTAGTCGTGGATGGCGGCCGATGAACTCTGGGTGATCAAGCTGGCGAGGAACACCATGTAGTTCTGGTAGGCGAGGCTGAGGTCACCATCGGGACCGGCGATCACACCGGTGTTTAAGAGGCGTTGGGCGTAGGTCGGTTGATCCTCCGAGGTTTGCGGATCGTTCGACAGGCCGTCGTAGCCGGGGTCGTAGAGGTTGCGCCCGGCCAGGCCGGGTTGAAGCTTCGTGGTGTTGAGTTTGACGATGTCCCAGTCGGCCACCGGCCACACCTGATCGGACACCCACTCGATGAACCACTGCATGATCAACGTCTTGTTCACCAGATGCCCTGCGGCGAACGAATCCTGGAGGAAATGGTCGGCGAAACCGTCGTGGATCCAGGCTTGATGGGTGAGCTGATGTTTGGTCGCCGAGTCGGTGGCGGCATGGGCTTTCTTGGCGTAGTCCCGAGCCAGTAGGTGTGAGCTCTGCCAGCGGTGCCACGAGAACGGAGCGAAATGGCAGGCGTTGCGGGCCAGCACGGCCAGGTAGTGATCGGTGCTGTTGTAGCCGAGCGCAGCGGTGAGGTCGTCGATCGCCTTGCTCTCCAGAATCTTGTTGAGCAGCCCCACAAACGGCACCCCAGGTCCCATCACCGAATCTTTGAACGTGGGCCGCACCACCCGGCCGAGCAGGTTGCTCAGCTTGATGAAACTCTCTTGCCGGATGAACTGCAGGATCGGGAGGAGGATCGACTTCGGGATGGTGTCGGCTACCGCCCCGGTCGAGATGTAGTCGGGCAGCGCGTTGAGTTCGCCGTAGGTGACGATCAACCCGCTGGTTTCGAGCTTGATTGTTCTGATCCACGGACAGATCGCGGTGATTTGCTTCTCGGTGACCGACTCGGGATTGTCCTTCCACAAGGCGATCATCTTGAGCTGGCGTTCGAGGATCTCGGCCTTGGCCGGCGAGTCGTTTACCACCGCCACCAGATCGGTCGTGGGCACGTCACCCAGCGCCCGATGTTCAAACGACCCGTGGGCCTGCAGCAGGGTCTGCCTCTGGGTTTCGGTTTGGCCGACGGGCTCATAGCCGGCTGGTCGCCGTTGTGTCAGCTCAACCGGTCGGCCGGAGACGAAGGCCTCGGCGGCTCTGTCGGCTTCGTGCTCCCAGAACCAACCAGGCGATCCGGGTTCGACCGACACCAAGTCGGAGGCGGCCACAAGCCCCCGGTGCTGCTGCACCACGTGGCTCACCTCATGAGCGAGCAGCCTGCGACCTTGGTCGGATCCCAGATCCAGGTCCGATCGTACGTAGATCGATTGGCCGCCGGCCGCACCGTCGACCTCCAGCGCCCGCAGCATCTCATCGAGATCGGGTGACGAGACAAGGCGAACGTCCTGGAGATCGACGTTGAAGGCCTGTTCAAGTTCGGAGCGAAGCGTTATGGGAAGCGGGTTCGGGCAGGGTCGGGTTGTCGGCTCGGAAAAGGTCATGGGGAGGTCCTCCGGACGTGGGCGAATTGGTTGTGCGGCTTGGGGGTGCGGCGGGTTCGGCTGCTAGCCGACGGTCACGTGGGTTGGTGTCGGAGCGTTGTTGGCCGACATCTGCTGAGCCAGGTCGACGACGTTTTTCCAGGTGATGCAGGCGGCGTCGAACCACACTTGAGCAACCAGCGCCTCATCGACGTTTTGCGCCGAAGTCACATCGGAAGCGGCCTTGGTCAGCTGGCCGAGAAGAACTCCCCACGTGACCCTGAGGTCGTCAAGGGCGGTGTTGACGGCGGCGATGTCGGACAAGGCGATCTCGGTACTCATCGTCAGCCCGCTCAGCGTGGCGATCTGTTTCTCGTCGTCACTCAAGTGCTGCTGGTCGCCCACGATCGTCGACTGGTATTTGCTGATCGTCGACTGCAGACTGTGAATCTTCTCCTCGGCATCGGCGATCGACCCGACCCCGATCCCGGCGAGAATCAGCGACAGACCACCGGTCACCGGTGCCAGTAGCACCCCGAAGATGGTTTCCAAGATCCCACCGGTTCTGGCTTTCTTGGCCTCGGCGATTGCCTTGCGATCGGCAATCACCTCCTTCTTGAGCGACGCGATCTGTTCGTTGATCGTGGTGATCTCCGCTTGAATCTTCGCCGCCTCGGCCTGGATTGCAGCCGCCGTCGCCTCCATCTTGTGGTGAGGCCCCTCAAGGTTGACCTGGTAGGCCTGGAGCTTGTCGGTGTAGGCACCGAGCCGGGTCACCATGGTCTGCACCGGCTGTTCCAGGTCGGTCAGCTTATGGGCGATCTGTTGCTTCAGCTGGTTCGAGAAGTTGGACTGCAGTTGTTGGAACAACCCGTCGACGTCGGCCTTGGCCTCAAGAAAACCATCACCGCAGGCGGTCACCTGCTGAAGGATGTCCTGCTCGAAGTAGAGAAAACCGTTGCGTCGCCAGTCCACCACCAGGTTCTCGACTTCACCCAGCTCCTGGCTCAGAACCTGATACCACGGTGAACTCGATGGTGATATCGCCACCTCAATCAGCGCCTGGTTCGATGCGTGAAGCAACACCATGGCCCCGATTGACTCGGTCAGTTGCTCTTCGGCTTGAGAGCCAAAGTCTGTGGGCGCCGTCGCCCCAACCGAACCAGCTAGGCCGGCCGGGGCGACAGTTGCGGCGGAAGATGTAGCCACGAATCAGGCCGCGCTTTGGCTATCCATGGGGAGGATCTGCGATGAGACCTCGACCTTGCGGTCGATGAGCGCTTCCGCTGTGGTGACCGCTTCGTCCCATTCCTTCTGGGCTGCCGAGGTGAAGACGCCCTGGACGATGGTCGACAGACCTTCTTCGGCCTTTTCGAGTTTGTCCATCACACCCTCAAGCTCACCTTGGAACACGCCCCACTGCGTCCGAAGCTTCGACAGCGACGATGAGGCCAGCGACAGGTTGGTGACCGCTCCGTTGGAGGCCATGGCCAGCCCCTGAAGGGCGACAAGCTGACGCTTATCGTCGGCGATCTCCTTCTGATCCTTGGCGATCTCATCAAACTGCTTGTTGATCTTGTCTTGCATGACCCCCCAGGTCACGGCACCGCCGATGATGCCGGCGGCCCCGATGAACCCGCCTATGGCCAGGCTGGCGCCGCCGGTTTCGGGGGCGAGGGCAACGCCGACGATGAGCGCGAAAACCCCGATTCCGATGGCGGCCGCCGACGCGGCGATGGCCTTGTTTTCGTTGTCGATGTAGGTCTGCAGGTTGTTGATTGCGGCGTTCATCTTCTTGATGTCGCCTTGAAGATCGATTTCCGCGTCCTGAATGCTGGTGGCTCCGCTGGCCAGAGCATTGTGGGCAGCCTGCAGTTTCTTGCCCCACTCTTCGAGATCGGCGGCAACTTGATCGATATTGGTGATCGACTGATTCACGGCCGGCACCAGCGCCTGGGCAATGATGTTCTTAATGGCGACCACGTGTTCGTTGTCCTTGCCAGACGCGTCGGGGTTTGCCTTGACGATCGCCATCACCTGGTCGGTTGTTGCCGAGAATGTCGGGGCGAAGTCGAGCACTTGCATCGGGATTGTCTTGGTCACCTCATTGCCGAGCGTGTTGATCCACTCGTTGGCCAGCACCTGGGCGTCGACGAGCTTGGCGTTGAGGTCGTCGAACCAGGCCGGCTGAGGGTCCGGCGCTTTAAACACCGTGTCGGCGACGGCGTGGCAGGCAATGGTTATCAGCTCCGCAGCCGTGTAGGCGGTGCCGGTTTTCCCCGACATGGTGTCGGGGGCTTTGGCGTTGAGGTCAACGGCAAGATCGGTCATTGGTGTCTCCTGGTTTTGGGCGTTTGGTTGGCGGCGGGAGATGGCGAGAAGTGACGGCGGGTTCGGCTCAGCCGACGGCGACCAGCGCCCCGGCGGTCGGCTCGATCGAGGCCTCACCGATGTTGAGCGTGACCGGCTGGCCGAACTTGATGTCGATGTTGCCGAGACGACGCACGTAGCCGAGAATCTGATCCCAGTTGGTTTCGGCGGTGGCGATCGTCAGCAGATCGAGGTACTGATCGGGCGCCGCCCCGGCCTGCAGTGCATTGATGGCGTTCTGCACTTTGATCTGTTCCGTCGACCACATGTCGACAAGTCCTGGAAGGGCGTTGCTGGTAGCGAGGTAGCTGGTCTCCAAGCCGTACAACACCTGAAGCGTCGCTTTGGTCAACGCCACCGCCTGTTCGTCGGCGGTGAAGTTGGCCTGCAGTTTGGCGATCTTCTCCATCGTGTCGATCAGGTCTTGGTTGTCTTTGATGATGTCGTAGAACGTCTTGCCCAGAGTCAGCACGGTGGTGGCGATCCCGAGGATCGGGATACTGGCACTGGCCCCGGCCGCACCGGCGGCGTACAACAGCGACACGGCGCTGGAGACGTAGCTCTTCCCGCCGGTGAGAGCGTCGGTTGTAAGTTTGGCCCCCAGGCTCTGCACCGTCTGGTTGAGGCCCCCGATCTCCGACGCCAGCTTGAACATCTCCTTCTCCTGAGAACCGAGGGATTGCCAGCCCGCCTCGATCGACTTATCCATCTCCGGCAACACCGCGCCGAACTTCGACCGATGGGTGTCAACCTCGTGCTGCACGGCCTTTGTGGTGGAGACGCTCTTTTTCAAGCCGGGAAGCAGCGTCTGCTCCAGCATGGTGATCCAGTCGTCGGATGTTTTGAAGGCCCCCGCCTTGGCCTGTTGAGCCACACTGCTAAACGTGGGTACGTAGTCGAGGAAGGCAAGAAGAACGTCCGACCACAGGTCAGGGCGATCGATGGTCCAACTTTCCGAAGCCCGCCTCAGCGCATCAAGCTCGGCCCGAACCGGCGGCAGCCACTTCGGTTCGTTGTGGAGCTGCACCACCTGAAGGCTGCGGCTGCTGAAGGCGAAATTGTCGAGCGACCAAGAGCTTTGGTACGCCGAGGTAAGGTCGCCTTTCGCATCGTTGATCTCCGGTGACAGCATTACGGTTCTCCTTGGGTCCTGGGGTCTGGGTAGCGCGTCGTGAGTGTCGCGGGGGTCCGTTGGTGTGGACGTCTACGGAACTTTGACGTTGAGAAACGGGTCGAACGCCATGTTCCTGCCGTCGAACGAAAGCGTGCAGTTGTACTGGTACTGGGCCGCTGTTCCCTGGCTTTCCACTCGCCCCGCCCACACGGTTTCGCCCGTCGGCAGATCGGTCTCCTTGGGAACGCAGACCTTCTCATCGATGGCTTGACCACCGAACCCGGTGATCTGCGTGTCGTTGCCCGGGTTGACGGGTGTGACGCTCCAGATCACCACCTGGCCGTCGAGGCAGGCGGTGACAAGCTCCTCCTGCCCCTCGCTTCCCGACCCGAAGTACTTGTTCGTGTCGATGAGGTAGACGTTGGCTCCCAGGTCGTTGCTGGCCAGGGCTCCTTCAACGTCGACGACAATCAGGACATTGATTTCCTTCATCTGCTTTTCCTTGATCACTGGTCAGCCCGAAGTGGATGAGCTTCGTTCGGCTGGTTGTCGGCGGCGGGATCTTGGCGGGAAGGAGGATTTCAGCGTGCGTCTAGACCACTTTCAGGAAGGCGTCGAGGGTCATCGTTTTCGATCCGAGCGTGAGGGCGAGGGAGTAGCCGAAACTGTTGAACTGCTGACCGCTCTCGATCAGACCACTCCACGCCGCTGGGTCGGCGAGAGGGTCCTGCTTTGGCACACAGATCTTGGATTCGACGGCGGCACCGTCGAACCCGGTGATGGAGACGTCGTCCCCCGGGTTCACCGACGCGCTGTACCAAGTGACCGTCTGACCGTCCTGACACACGGTGTTCAGGGTGCTCTGGCCTTCCTGCCACGAGCCGAGGTAGTGGTTGGTGTCGACCAGATACACGTTGTCCTGCAACGAACCGGAGCTCAGCGCTCCCTGCGCGTCAACGACAACAACCACGTCAATCTGGTCCACGGCGGACTCCCTCGGAGTTTGGAATGGGATCGACCGGCGCAGGGTTTGGGCAAAGCGACGGCCTATCGGGTCCCTACTCGACCTATGTTCGCAGGGACCCTGCTCTGACCATCGGGCACTCCATCGACAAGCTTGAGCATTTGCATCTGCGATAAACCAAAACAGTGCCGCCGGACTACCGCACGGCCCAACGGCGCCGATGGTTGTTTCGAGGCTCGCCATGGAAACCATCTACGTTGACCACGACTCGCCAGAACTCGATGATGACGAGTTTCAAAGCATGCTGTTCGAGCCGAGGGCAGACCGGACGGTGGTGTTTAGAACATCTCGGGTGATGCGAAGGTTGACTTGGGCCTTGATTGCGGTGGGGAACGTCCCCGCTGCTGCGATTGTCTTGGCGATGGTGGGCCAGTTTCCGGCGACTGCCTTGATGATCCCTGGGCTGATTGGGGTCACCTTCATACTGATCGCCTTCAGCCGGAGCCACCTCACCATCGACACCACCGGCGTGCGATATCTCGGCGGGGTGATGGTGACGAGGCGAGAGATCGCCTGGACTGCTGTTACCGACATCGCAGTGCGGGACAAGGAAATCCAGATCACTACGAAGGACGATCTGGATTGGCCCCCGGCTTTTCTTCGCCACTACCCGACAACCATCGTGCTGAGAAGCGGGAAGATCGAGACGCGGCTACGAGCCCCGGATCAGCTAGGCAAGACGTTCCCTCAGTTCATGGCTGCCGTAACACGAGCCTGGTGGCGCGACGCTTTGCAGCAGCAGAGCCAGGAGGCTTGAAACCCTAAACGGCGAGGAGGTCGCGGGCGCCGGTGTCGGACGACGGGTGCCGCAACTTCGACATGGCCCGAGCCTCGATCTGACGGATGCGCTCACGGGTGAGATTGAAGTACTCGCCGACCTCTTCGAGGGTGCGGGGCTCGCCACGATCAAGGCCGAAGCGAAGCTTGAGGATTTCTCGCTCTCGCTCGTCGAGCGGAGCCAGCAGCCGGGAGATCTCGTCGGGCAGCAGCGCGGTGGCGGCCACCTCAAACGGCGAATCGGCCGAACGATCTTCAACCACGTCGCCAAGCTCGGCATCGCCATCTTCGCGCAGCGGCTCGGAGAGCGATAGGGGCTCGGCGGCGAAACGCAGCGCTTCGGTGACCTTGTCTTCCGGCATCTCGACCTCGGCCGAGAGTTCACTCAGCGTGGCCGGGCGACCGTACTTCAGCTCAAGCCGGGCTCGGGCCTTCTGCAGGCGGGCCAGAGTGTCACCGGCGTGTACCGGCAGACGAATGGTGCGGCCGGTGTTGGCGATACCACGAGTGATGGCCTGACGAATCCACCAGGTGGCGTACGTGGAGAACTTGAAGCCCTTACGCCAGTCGAACTTCTCGACGGCGTGCATCAAACCAAGGTTGCCCTCCTGGATCAGATCCAGAAGAGGAAGACCCGAGGCCTGGTACTTCTTGGCGATCGAAACCACCAGGCGCAGGTTGGACTGCACAAAGGTACGTTCGGCGTCGCGGCCTTTACGGATGGTGCGGCGCAGCTCACGCTTCTTGGCCGCCGAGAGCTCAAGATCGAGCTCCAGCTCTTCAGCCGCCTGCTTGCCGCCCTCGATCTGCTGGGCCAGACGAACTTCGTCTTCCTTGGTCAGAAGGGGATACTGGCCGATGTCGGTGAGGTACAGCCTTACGAGATCCTCTTCGTCACGCTCGACACGCTCCTTGGCCAAAGGATCCTACCTCTCGTTTGGAAACCGACGGACTCCTAGCTCGAAGGCTAACGGCCCGACCGACAAATTCATAGAATTGACAATCAACTGTAGTGGCAATTGTATTGGGGGTATTGGCCGGCAAGGCCCTTACAGCGTCCTATTTTCGGTTCTCCGCGCGAAACGGCGACGGCGGTCGGCGGGATCGGCCAAAAACGGACCGGAAACAGTTCATCGGCACGGCTCGACAGATGCTTGAGCAACGATGGCGAAAGCCAGCAGGCCAGGCATCGATCTTTCCCAACCGCTACCGTTCCCAGGATGTCCGAAGCCAACGGTCAACACCGCCACACCTCCCTACTGGACTTCAGCGGCCGCACCGTCGTCATCACCGGAACCGCCTCAGGGATAGGGGCTGCCACCCTCGATCTTCTTGTTGGACACGGAGCCGACGCCCACGCCCTCGACGTCGCCTACCCCGGCTCCG
The DNA here is from genome assembly GCA_965216355.1 of Acidimicrobiales bacterium. Taxonomy (GTDB): domain Bacteria; phylum Actinomycetota; class Acidimicrobiia; order Acidimicrobiales; family SZUA-35; genus JAHELU01. Next base: position 1,548,803 of record CBDCFR010000013.1, on the reverse strand, counting down.
GGCCCACGCGAGCCCCCACCCAGGTCGACGGTGACGGAACCGTCACCATCTATCACTGCGACGTCGGCTCGCAGCAGTCGATCAATGCAGCCGTCGCAGCTCTACCTTCGTCAATCGACGTGGTGATGAACTGCGCCGGCGTTCCAAACGGCCCACGTTTCGATGTGGATCAGGTAATGACGATCAACTGGTTCGGCCTGCGTCACCTGACCGAACAGCTGCTGGATCGCATGGGTACCGGTAGTTCGGTGGTCAACGTGGCCTCGACCGCGGGACGGGCGTGGCCCGATCGGGTCGAAACCCACCAGACCCTCATGGAGGCCGAGTCGTTCGACGCCGGCCTGGCCTGGCTCGACGACCACCGGGATGAATGTGGCGACGGCTACGTCGTCTCGAAGGAAGCCGTGCAGTACTACACCCTGTGGCGTGCAGTTCAGCTTCTCCCCCGCGGGATCCGGATGAACAGCATCTGCCCGGGTATCACCGACACCGGTCTCGTCGACGACTTCCGCAAGGGTATGGGCGACGATCTGATCGACCATGCCGCCGCCGTGGCCGGGCGTTTCGCCCAGCCGAGCGAGATGGCACCGGCGATGTTGTTCTTGGCCGATGAAGCGTCGTCGTCCTATCTCAACGGCGTGAACCTCAACATCGATCGGGGTACCGCCGCCGCCCGCGTCACCGAGCAATCGGACCCGGCAAAGATCTGGGGTAGTTAGTGGGGCCACGCCGCGCTGCTTCCTGGGAGCGTTTCCTGCCCGACCCGTCCGACCACAGTGCTAGGCTGCAGTCAACCACTAACGAGAGTTAACGCGAGCTGCACCGGCGGGAACCGGCGCGAAGGGGAGTTCAGCCATGGCGAAGATGCCCGGCGTAGTTTGGGATCCGTTGCCCGAGAATCGGACCGAGCCCTACATCAATCCGTCTCAGATCATCATTCACACTGCGGTCGACGGCAACGTTAACATTCCCGATTACTTCCGTCGGCGCGACGTCTACGTCGAGTCGCACTTCTGGATCACCCGGAACGGGCGCATCACCCAGATGATGGACACCCATCGCCAGGCCGATGCCAACTATCGGGCCAACAACACCGCCATCTCGATCGAGACCGAGGACGACGGCGATCCCGAAGGCATCCCGTGGACCAACGCTCAAATGGAGTCGCTTGTTCGGGTGATCAAATGGGCTTCGGCCACCCACGGGATTCCCATCAAACGCTGCCGGTCCTCGACCGCTCCCGGTGTGGGCTGGCACAGCATGTGGTCCTATCCCACCGATCCCATCAACCTTCGGGGTCGACCGGTTAGCAGCCCATGGACCACCGCTCTAGGGAAGACGTGTCCGGGAAGCACTCGCATCAAACAGCTGGTGGAAATCGTGTTGCCGCGGGCGGCCGGTGAGGTTGTCGACCCCGGCGATCCCGACCCCGATACCCGCAGCACGATTCGCGAAGGGTCCCGCGGCGCCGACGTGAAGTTCCTGCAAGACCATTTGAAGCTTCCGTCCGACGGCATCTTCGGGCCGAACACCGAGGCCGCGGTCAAGATGTTCCAGATGGCTCAGGGTCTCACGATCGACGGCATTGTCGGTCGCATCACCTGGAGCCGGGTGGAGGATTCAAAGCCGGTGTTTGAGAAGAAGACGTCGCAGTATCTTCCCTACACGCTCTGGATGCGGTCGCCGTATTCGTATCGCAGCCAGTATCAGGCGCTCACCCGCGTGCTCAACGCCGAGCTTCTGCTGCCGGCGTCCCCGGTGTTTTCGGAGACCACCGACGCTGCAGTCCGAGGATTCCAGCGTGGAGCCGACCTCACCGTCGATGGGATGGTTGGCCGTCAAACCTGGGGCACGTTGTTCCTGGGCGACGATGACTAAGGCTTCGGCGTCCAGGCGTCGGCTGCCAGCTCACGAAGCTTGACCTTCTGAATCTTCGTGCCGTTGGCCGACGGCGTGGTGGGAAACTCATCGATAGACAACACTCGGACGGGCACCTTGAACCGCGCCAGCTTCGCCGCGCAGTGGTCGATGGCAGCCTGCTCGTTGAAGTCGAATCCATCGGCCGACGGGCCGACCACAAAGGCAACTGGGCGAGCACCGGTTGGGCGATCGACGGCCACCACCTGGGCGGCTTCGACGCCGTCGATCCCGGTGAGAACCGCTTCAATCTCCGACGGTGCCACCAGGAACCCTCCAAGCCGTAACACGTCGCCCATCCTCGCCTGGTACGTGAACCGATCTAGGCCATCCACCGGAGGTTCCATCTCGGCGGCGTCTCCGGTTCGGAACCAGCTGTCGGCGAATGCGCCGGCGGTGAGGTCTTCGTCGATCGCGTGTCCGCCTTCGGCCAGGTAGCCGGAGAACAAACTCGGCCCCTGTAGCTGCAGCTCGCCGTCGACCACTCGAGCCTTCGCTTGACCCGACACGACCGTTCCGCCCGCCAGTTGACGATGCTCGGCGTCGCCATTGGGGTCGCGAACCGAGAACAGCGCTTGCACTTCGCTCATGCCATAGAGGCCGGTGAGGATCATGCCCCGCTCCTCCGCCCGGGCCACGATGCCGTCGAGACTGGTGTTGAACCGGCCGTAGCCACACATCTTGAGTGAACTCAGATCGATTTCTTCGTTGTCGGCGAGCAGCATCCGATGGAACAGGTCGTCCGACGCGTTCATCGCCCAGATCTCCTGCTGCTCAACCTGTCGGGCGATGGCCGCCGGATCGATGGTCGGTGGCATGAACACCGAGGCGCCTCCGGCCACGGCGGCGACGAAACTCGTCAACCCGAACACGCCACACAAGGGCATGACCACCAGCACAGACCGGTCGGGGCGGTAGCCGAAACCGGTGGCTGCATCGTGGCCGTGAACGACAATAGAGCGCTGCCCGTGCAATACCATCTTCGGTCGGCTGGTGGTGCCCGACGTGGTGAAAACGATGAACGGAACGTCGCCGTCGTCTAAGGATTGAAGCAGCTTTGAAGCCGCGCCGTTTGGCTGGGCAAGAGGTCGATCTTCAGTTGCCGTTCGCAACAACCGCGCTCTGGATCTGGCCAGCAACTCCTCGGCCTCGGTCGGCGACCATCTCGTGTTGACCGAGACCGCCACGAAACCTCCGGCGGCGCAGGCGGCGAGCGCCTCAAGATAACGACGGCCGTTGGGGAGCCATAGCCCAACACGATCTCCCGAGCGCAGGCCCTGCGATGCCCATTCCGTCGCTAGCCGACGACCGCCTTCAACAACGTCGGGCCCGGTGATCCTTCGGGACGTGCCGTCGTCATCGACGGTGATCGTCGACGAGGATTCGGCCAGAAGCTCCAGCAGCAATCCGCTCATTGCTGCGGGCCCAGGTCGACTGTGCTCTCGAGTAGTTTGTTGACATCGGGAGTCGGGCGGGCGAACTCTGTGCCGATCCAGGCTTGCTCCATAGCCCGGGCCGTGCTGAGGAGTTGATGGTCGCTGTAGGCCGGGCCGACTAGTTGCATGCCGAACGGCAGTCCTCCGCTGTCGACCCCGGCCGGCAACGACACGGCAGGATGTCCGACCACGGTGATGGCGGCGGTGAGAGCCAGCCAGGCCATGTAGTTCTCAATCGGGGCACCGTCGACCTCGGCCGGGTATAGCTCGGCCCATGGGAACGGTTGCACGCTGACGACCGGGCAGATCAGCACGTCCACGCTCGTGACGGCCATCTGGAAGTGACGCACCAGCTCCATCTGCCGGTGCCGAGCCCTGGCGATATCAGCCAGTGGGGTAGCCAGCGCCTTGTTGTAACTTGCCTTGATGTTGGGGTTGAAGCCGTCGTCCCAGGTGGCCGCCTCGGCGTGGTAGTAGGTGGCGAAGATGTCGGCCCGGACGTTCCAGTCGACCTCAACGGCGTCGGTCAGGTCGACGTCGACGTCGACACATTGGGCGCCGTGGTCGGCGAGCCAATCGACCCGGCGGCGGAACTGTTCCCGAACTTCGGATGACACCAAGACGCCCCCGAGATCTTCGCTTACGCCGATGCGCAGCTGTTGAAGGTCGACTCGACGATCAAGCCGGGCGAAGGTGGCGGTGTCGAGTGGGAAGGCCATGGGATCAGCCCCGGCAGCGGTGCCTCTGTCTGCGATCACCGACAGCAACAAAGCGGTGTCGTCGACGGTTCGGGCCATGGGGCCTTGCACGCTGTAGAACGTCTGGGTTATGGCCCGTTCTTCGAAAGGCACCACGCCGGGCGTGGCCCGGAAGCCTACCGCCCCGCAGTAGGCGGCCGGAATGCGCAGGCTGCCGCCGTGGTCGGATCCGGTGGCGAGTGGAGCCATGTCGGTGGCCATGGCGACCGCTGATCCCCCCGATGAACCACCGCAGGTGAGCTCGGGGGCGAAGGGATTGCCTGTGGCGCCGAACAGCCGGTTGACGGTGTTGGCCCCGATGCTGCGCTCCGGGATGTTGGTCTTGCCGATGACGATGCCACCGGCGGCCCGGATCTTGGCCACGATGGCGGCGTCGGTGTCGGGGACGTTGTCGGCGAACTGAGCGCTGCCCAACGTGGTGCGAACACCGGCGGTGGCTTGTAGATCTTTGATGGCGACGGGTAGACCGAGCAGTGGCAGAGCTTCACCGGCGTAGTCACCGGTGGCGAGCTGCCGATCAATCTCACCGGCTTCAGCCAATGCCCGTTCGGCCGCCACGGTCACCATGGCGTTGACCTTGGGGTCGACTTCCTCAATCCGGCCAAGGCACGACTCTACAAGAGCGGTCGACGAAAGCTCTCGTGCGGCCATGGCCGCTCGAGCCTCGACGGCCGACATTGCACACGGTTCGGTCACCACACCGTTCTAGCAAACGGTGCCTCCTCACCTCCAGCGCGGCAGCCCCGTACCGAAGGCGAAACTCGGTAGCGGCTCTGTCGCCTCGGTCCTCCGGACCGGCGGCGACCTTCTAACGGCCGTTGACCGACCAGTGCCAGGGTTCGGAGGGCAGGTTGTAGAACCCGAAGTTCCCGGCGTTGGCAGCCAGCCATTGGAAGCAGCGATTGCTGCGGCTGCGGATGAGTGCGCCGTCGCACGTGAGGTCGAGAGCCATGCCTCGCTCGTGCATGGAGGCTCCGGGCCGCGCGGTCGGCGGACGACACTGCCTCGACGGCATCTGCCATATGGCGTAATACGTGGTGCCGCAGTTGTTCTTGCGAATTTCGATCTGGGACTCAAACGATCGGTAGCCGCCGCCACCCATCTTGTAGCCGTCGGATGCCGCCTGGTCGATCATGCCTGCGACTGCATCGGCGACGTCTCGATGGACCTTGAACCCTCGAACGGTCACGATGTCGTCGTCGGTGACCACACCAAGGCTGGCCGCGGCCTTGGCGGTGAGGCTGGCCTTCTGGTCGCGGGCCTTCTCAAGTTCGACCAGCTCATCGGCGATTAGCGTGCGGGCCGAGTCGGCGTCGCTTTTGGCTTCGTCGGCGATGGCCTGTTGGATCGCCAATTCCTCCTGAGCGATGCGCAGATCCTCGGCAATGTCGAAATCGGTCTTCACCGCGGAGGCAAGCAGAGTTCGCATTCGGGTGGCTTGGTTGGCCTGTTCGTAGCTGATGAAGCGAATCTCCGACAGATCCTGGTCCATAAAGGCCGAGATCGCTCGTTCGGCCACCTGATCCTCAAGATGCACGAGGTCGGCCTTGATGGCGTCGATCTGAAGTTGTGTGCTGCCCAAGCGGGTCTCGGCCGTCTCCAAGCGAGCTTCCGCTGTCTCCAGTTCCTTTTCCTTTTCCCGGACTCGCTCGTTCCACACCGAAAGTGCGCCAGCCAAGTCTTCCGATACTGAACCGGCAGGTTCGGCGTCGTGGTTTTCCTCGGTTACCGGCTGAGACGTGGTGGACTCGGGTTGGGTGGTGGTGGTCTCTTGAGCCGAGGTCGTAGTCGACTCGGCGGTAGTGGGTGCGGCGGTGGTCGGCGCAGCAGTTGTGGTGGTCGATTCAGCGGTAGTGGGCGCGGCCGTGGTGGTGGGCGCCGCCGTCGTGGTCGTCGTTTCCTGAGCGGTCGTGGTGGTGGTCTCTTGAGCCGTTGTTGTGGTGGTGGTCTCTTGAGCACTCGACGGGAACGCCAACAACCCGACAAGCAACGTCAGGACGGCGAATACGCCGGTGCGTCGACCTGTAGCCAGCCGGTGCGGCCGACGTCTGTCCTCCACAAAGGACCCGTTCAACGTAGTTTGCTCCATCCGCCGCCTGCCTCAGATTTACCATCACACCGAGGCGATTCGCCAAAGGTTCTGGGCGGCCCGTAAACCACACCAATACCTCGCACACGATTGCTTATGCAGCTTACCCTAGCAACATGCACCCACCGACGTCAGTCGGCCCCGCCCACCCATATCCAACACTTTGGGCAACCCAAACAAACTGTTAACTTTCGGACCAATACCAAGCTAATTCAGCCAGATTCCGCAGCGACGACGGGATTTTAACGGCCGTTGACCGACCAGTGCCAGGGTTCAGAAGGCAGGTTGTAAAGCCCGTACTTGTGGGCGTGGGCGGCTAGCCACTTGTAACCGGGGTTGGATCGGGTTCCTATGCCTTTGTTGGCGTAGGTGAAGTCGATGGCCTTCCCCAACTCGTGCTGGGAAGCACCAGGACGGGCCGTTGGAGGACGACACTGCGACGAGGGCATCTGCCAGATTGCGTATTGGCTGGTGCCGCAATGGCGGCGTCGCAGTTCGATCTGGCGCTCATGACTGCGGTAGCCCCAGCCACCGAAATGAATGCCGTCGGACGCGGCGTGATTGAGCATGGCTTCGAGGTCGGCGGAGATGTCGACATGCACCCAGAAACCTTGAACATTCACGATCTCATCGGCGGTCGGATAACGACCATTGGCGGCCGAAGGGGCCGGATTGTTTCGGGCTCGGGCTCGAGCAGCGGCCAAGGCGGCCTGACGAGCGAGCTCGTCGTTGGTCTCCTTGATGTCGGCGGCCAGATCGGCTTCCATCTCTTCCAAAATGGCTTGCTCGGCCAAGCGGGCGTCGAGCCGTAGTTCGGCCTCCGCTGCGAGGTCGGCTTGTTGATCTCGCAAGCCTTCGAGTTCGATCAGCTGTTCGGCCATCTCATCACGAATGTTGCCGGCTTCGACCTGAGCATCGTCGGCGATGGCTTGCTGGATGGCCAGCTCTTCCTGAGCGATTCGAAGGCTTTCACCGATGTCGAGATCTTGTTTGGTGACCGACAGCACGAGCGAGCGGCGGCGCACGGCCTCGTTGGGGTCGACGTCTTCCATCACCGGGTTGGCCTGCGAGCCTCGACCCACGAACGCCGAAATCGCCTTGTTCTTCACCTGCTCCTTGAGCAGCTCGATCTCGGCGGTCTTGATCTTCACCGCAGCGGTGGCCTCGGCGAAACGGGCCTCGGCCTCATCGAGACGATCCTCGGCGGCCGCCAAGAGGCTTTCCTGCTCGTTGACTTGGCCGTTGAGAACCGCGAGCGCGTCGGTGAGTTCACCGACCTCCGCCGTGGCGGCGTCGACTTCCTTGGCCTTTTGCTCTTTCTCGGCCTTGACCTGTTCCTGCTCCTCCTGGAGCTTTTTCAGGTCGTCAGCGAGATCAGCGTCGGACGGGAAGGCCACCGACAACATGCTCAAGACAACGGCAAAGGCCACAAGCGGCTTCACCACCGTGTGAAACACGGAGCGAGGCCTGGAGGGTGTCGCCGTTGAAGCTGTATAAAAACGTGCAGGCATAAAACGCATAGCAGTCCTACCGCCCAGCCATCAGAAATCCTAGCGCGGTCCCATCCAGAGTGGTGGATATCGCGCCCAATGTGAAGTCGGCTGTGAGAGATGACCGACAAGATCCGCCTCACCAGTGGGGTTTCCGGCCCACAACCGCCAAATATTTACCCACCGTTAACCACTTTCACCTCCTAGATTTGAGGTCGTGCCTTCCTTACGAATCGCCTTGTGCCAGATCGACGTCATCGTCGGCGACCTCGACAAAAACGTCGACCTCATCCTCGCCGCCGCCCGCACCGCCGAGGAGGCCGGCTGCGACCTCGCCGTGTTCGGTGAACTGGCCATTTGTGGCTATCCGCCCGAGGATCTGCTGTTCAAACCAAAGTTCATCGCCGATAACAAGGCCGCACTCCAGCGGGTGGCCGAGGCCTCGGGAGACTGCGCCATCGTGGTCGGCTACGTCGACAGCGACCCGGAGGCCGAAATTGACGACATTCCCGGCGCGCCTGCCACTGGTGCAGTGCTCAACTCCGTAGCCGTGTGCGCCAATGGTGAGGTCAAAGGCCGGTACGTCAAGCAGTGGCTACCCAACTACAACGTGTTCGACGAGAAGCGCTACTTCAAGCCGGGCGACCAGTACCCACTGTGGTCGATTGCCGGTGTGACCGTCGGAATCTCCATCTGCGAGGACATGTGGGTCGACCCCAGCCCGGTCAACGTGATGGCCGACGGCGGGGCCCAGCTCATCGTCAACTGCAACGCCTCGCCCTACCACCAGCACAAGGTGGAGGAACGAGATGCGATGATCGCCCGGCGTATCGAGCAGACCGCCACTCCCCTCGTCTACGTGAACCTGGTTGGCGGCCAGGACGAATTGATCTTTGACGGCACCTCGGTGGTGGTTGACGCCAACGGCGAGACGATCGCCCGGTCGAAGCAGTTCGCCGAGCAGGTGCAGGTGGCCGACTTCGCCGTGACCGACCCGAAGCCGGTGTCTCTCCCGATCACCGTGGTGACCAGCCGGCCGTCGGTGTCGGTTCAGGGTCTACCCCCGGTTCTGGAACCATTGCTGGATCCGCTGGAGGAGATTTGGGGGGCGCTTGTTCTCGGCGCCCGCGACTACGTGCACAACAACGGCTTCACCGACATCTGCTTTGGGCTGTCGGGAGGTATCGACTCGGCCCTCACCGCCGTGATTGCCGCCGAGGCCCTAGGCCCCGACCATGTTCACGCGGTGATGATGCCCTCGCGTTACTCCTCGGGGCATTCGGTTTCCGACTCGGAGAAGCTGTGCGCCAACCTCGGGATCGAAGGCCGCACGGTGGCCATCGAACCGGCCCACCATGCCTTCTTGGACATGCTGACGCCGGAGTTCGGAACCGACGAATGGGGTCTGGCCGAGGAGAACCTTCAGTCCCGGCTCCGCGGTGTGATACTCATGGCGATGTCCAACCAGTTCGGATGGCTGGTGCTGACCACGGGCAACAAGAGCGAAACCGCCGTCGGTTACTCAACGCTGTATGGCGACACCGCCGGTGCCTACGCTGTGATCAAAGATGTGTGGAAACTCCAGGTTTACGAGCTGGCCCGCGATTACAACCGCCGAGCCGGTCGGGAGATCATCCCCGAGAACATCTTGACCAAGGCCCCTTCCGCCGAACTCCGACCCGACCAGCGAGACGACCAGAGCCTCCCTCCCTACGAAGTGCTCGATCCGATGCTGATCGAGATCGTGGAACGCAACAAGACCGCCGCCGATTTGATAGCCGACGGCCACGATCCCGACACGGCGAAACGTATCGCCCGCCTCGTCGACGTGGCCGAATTCAAACGTCAACAGAGTCCGCTGGGCACGCGCATCACCAAACGAGCTTTTGGTAAGGACCGACGTATGCCGATCACCAACCTCTACCGGGGCAACCCGTAAGCGCTAGCTCGAGGTCGGGGCCGACAACCGAGCCGCCAGCAACCGCCAGCCCAAGAAACAGGCGGCCAGGAACAAACTGGTGACGAGAATAAAGACCGGGGCGATTCCTTCGCCGAAGGCGACCCGACGCATAAACATGCCGACGGCGATAGTGACAGCCCAAACCACCGTCCCGGTGCGCAGAGCCATCGGCGACACCCGAACTCGAGCCACCAGCCAACCCGCAACAAGGCCGATGAGGAATGGGGCCAGGGTCTCCAACACATCGAGCACGGCGTTGCTTTCCTGATGTGTGCGGCGACCGAACACAACAAAGGCCACAACGGCCAGCAGGTCGAGAACCTGCGCTGTGATCACCGATCGAGTCCCGCTGCTTGACCGAGTCACCGTTGGCCGATTCGCTGGTGGCCGATTCGATGTGGAGGTCATGGCCCCAGTCTGCCCTCCGGAGGCGAGGAAAAGCGCCAAAACGTCAGCGGCCCCGCCTGGCGTTAAGGCGGGGCCGCTTATCCACTGGATTGTGGGTGGGGGTAGAGGTCCAGTGGATTCGAGGAGAAGGAGGAGGGAAGGCCTTCGCCTCGGCAAGCTCTTTAAGGGGGAACTGGCTTGCACTATGTATCAACAGAGGACGAGCTGGGTTTATGCCCAGCCACCCAAAGTTTTTAGGCGTCACCGCCGCTGCTGTTGAATCCGCTACGGAATCCCTGGCCGACGCCACTGCCATCTCGATGGCCGTGCCCAAAGCCACGCCTGCCTTGACCAGGTCGACCGATCTCCTCGGCGTGGATCCGCTCCTCGATTCGTTCTTCGATCTCGGCCAACATGTCGTCGACATTGTCGGCATCGAGCTTGCCGGATTCAACGGCGCCGTCGAGCCGCTCGTGAACCTGGCCGACCAAGAAGTCGACCAACGCTTCCTCGGAGATGCCCTGCTCCGCTGCGATTTCAGCCATGGTCTGACCGTCATGACGGGCCTCATGGATCTCTTCGGTGGTCAGGCCGAGGAATTCGGCCAGCTCGGCTGCGTTCTCACCTCGACTGCCCCATCCGTGCCGGTGGCCGAACGGGCCACGGCGCTCGCCGTCGAACGTTCGGTTGAGGTGTTCGTCGATGCCTTCAGCCATGCGGGCGGCGACGGCATCGGCGCGCTCTTGGTCGATCTTGCCGTCGATCACCGCTTGGTCGAGCCGCTTCTGCGCCGAGTCGAGGATGGCAGCCTTGAGGTCCTCCAAGGCCACACCCTGATCGGCGGCGATGTCGGCCAGCGACCTGCCTTCGGCGAGGGCCTCACGGATCTCGCTGCCACTGAGGCCCAGGGTTTCGGTCAGAACCTCGGTCAGATGGCCCTGAGCTCGGTGCATCATCCGGTGGGCTCGTCGGCCTCGTTGCCGATTACGTTCGCCGTTGTCATCGGCGGTGCTATCGGTGTTGTCGGTGCCTTGAGCGCCGTCGCTGCTGTCGTCGGCCGCAGCCAGACCAATCGGGGTGAGAAGAGATCCGGCGGTCATACCGCCGATCACGAGCGCTCCGGGAACGAGGTAGCGCTTGATGCGAGATGTAGCCATGGGTTCTTGGTAACTCCTGCTGTGGGGGGATAACCCCATGATCAACCGGCTGTGTTAGGAGATTGTGATGACTGTTCTAGGGATCGGCGAGTAAAGCCGCGCTAAGACTCTGACGCGTCACCTCGCGGCAACGGCTCAGCTAACCCAAGACTTGAGCTTCTCGACCGTGCCAAGGGGGTCGGGGCCCGCCGGTTGGATTTGCAGCATGGTGACGCCGGCCGCTTTGAAGGCCTCCACCCGGTCTCTGATGAATCCTTCGTCGCCCGCCAGTGTGGTGGCGGCGAGATAGTCGTCGGGAACGGCGGCCATCGCCTCTTCCTTGCGTCCGTCGAGGTAGAGGTTCTGGATGGTCTCGGCCGCTTCTTCGTAGCCGTAGGACCGGAAGATGTTGTTGTAGAAGTTCTTCCCCTTGGCTCCCATTCCGCCGACGTAGAGGGCGGTCATAAACCGACCCGCATCGCGCAACCGTTGAGCCTCCTCCTCGTCACAGATGGCCACGGTGCCGCCGGCCACCACTTCAAGTGGCGCCAGCGACGCATCTCTCTTGGCGTTGCCCGTGGCTAAAGCCTCACCCCACACGGAGTGGGCCTTCTCCGGATGGAAGAACACGGGGATCCATCCGTCGGCCAGCTCTGCCGTGGCCTCGACGTTTTTGGGACCAAGCGACGCTATATAGATGGGGATGTCGGCCCGCTTCGGATGGTTGATCAGCTTTAGCGGTTTGCCCAGCCCGGTTCCCTGATCGGCGGGCAGCGGCAGCTGATAGCTGGGTCCATCGTGAACCACACGGTCCCGACGCCAGACCTGGCGGCAGATATCGATCAGTTCCTTCTGGCGGCCAACCGGTTTGTCGTAGACCACGCCGTGCCATCCCTCAATCACCTGCGGACCGGACGCGCCGATGCCGAGGATGAACCGACCTTCCGATACAGCGTCGAGGCCGGCCGCGGTCATGGCGGTAAGCGTCGGCGTGCGGGAGTAGATGGGAAGGATCGCCGAGCCAAGCTGCATAGTGCTGGTCTTGGCCGCGAGATAGCCGAGGATGCTCACGGCGTCGAAGCCGTAGAGCTCCGGCACCCAGCCCACGTCAAGACCGGCTTTCTCAAGATCAACGGCAGCGTCGGCGGCCGGAACCGGATCTCCCGAGTAGGTCAACATCATCGATAGCTTCATCGGCTCTCCCGGTCTTCAATCGTCCAAGGTCCCGATCGATTGTTGCTGATTGCGCGTCGATGCGCCAGGCATCAGCCTGACGCATCGGCTCCGGGCAGGTTTCTACTCGGCTGAACGGCTGGCTGGTCCGCTGTTGCGCAGATCTTCCAGGTCGGTCATGGCCTCTCTGAGTTTGGCGATCCAGTCGGACTCATTGTCGGCGACCAAACGCACACACCAGGCCAAGGCCTCGCTGCGGGATCGAGCGACACCGGCGTCGATGAGTGTGTCGAGCACGGCCCGATCGCTCATATCGAGACGAGTCATCACCGGGATGCTGGCCGTGGTGAACGCGGCCTCTTTGTCTCCACAGGTGACGGCCCACGACACGTGACGAAGATACAGTCCTTGAGCCCGATCGGCGATCGCCATGCGCTGTTCCCGAGTGTCTTCCCGGAACGCTGCAATTCGGGCGTGGGCTGCGATGGCCCGGTCGTCCCCATCGGCGACGTCGGGCATCGCCAGGGAGCCGGTGACCAGGATCTCATCCCGGTCGTGTTGCACGGCAGCCGGTTCGGTGAACCAGCCGTCAGGCAGGTTGCCGGCGAACCAGGCGCCTAGCTCTTCTTTGGACACGGAAGGCGGTTCCATTCCCCGTCGTCCTCGTCCCATTCCTCTGCGGCCATGTCCTCGGCCGCCTCGTTTGCTGTTCATTTCCTACGTCCTTATGCCTTCTTGGACTCGTTGTTGATTCGAGTCGGCTGCAGATAGCAGGCTCACAATTTGAGCGAAGTGCAGTTGTGTAATGTTGTAATTCAACTTACAGCGACAAACGAGACGACACAAGCAATCGGCGCGAGAAATTCAGGAAATGTGCTGCAGAAGCAACTGATTGATCCGCATTGGCTGTTCCAGGTGCAGGAAGTGGCCGGCGTCGGCCAGCTCCACGTATTCGACACCGGCTGGGAAGTCATCGACCCGAATGGTGTGCTGAAACAGGCGACGATCCATGCAGCCGTCATCGGCCCCGTTGACGATGAGGGTTGGAACCGAGATTTCCGTCTCGGCCATCGCCGGCGGGTTACGGAGCCCCAACATGATCGGTGGGGTGGCATTCTGCCGGTAGTAGGCCAGGGCAGCCGACACCACCCCCGGCTGACCAAACGCCTCCTTCAAGGCTTCCCACTCGGCGTTGTCGATCTCGTACCCGGGTGACCATGCACCCCACAAATAGCGGATCAGTCGCATATCGCCGACCGACACCGACCGCTCGGCCAAACCTCGGAGTTGGAACCAAGTCATATACCACGACCGTTGGAGCTGCCAGGGCACTCGCCGGACCGCTTCTGGGATCCGAGACAGCGGCGGAATGGCCAAGGCGGAAAGAGAATGAACTCTGTCGGGATGCCGGGCGGCGGTCACGTAGCCAATGACGGCTCCCCAATCGTGACCGACAACATGGGCCCGCTCCACACCCAGGTCGTCCAACCATCCGATCACATCGGACGCCAGGGTCACCAGGTTGTAGTCGCCGTCGGCCGGTTGCGACTGGGGTTCATAGCCCCGCAGATAGGGGGCGATGGTCTGGTAGCCCGCGGCGGCCAAGGCCGACAATTGATGGCGAAAGGTGTGTGGCGTGTCGGGGAATCCGTGTAGGCAGATCACAAGCTCGCCGTCCGATCCGGCTTGCAGCACTGAGAACACAAGCCCGTTGGCCTGCAGCGTCCCCTGCGCCGGCGAGCCGGTCATCCGAGGTCGATGCCGTGGCTGGCCGCCACCTTGAGCACCCGATCCGACAGTTCAATGTTGCGAGGGTTGTAGCGAGGCGACATCGTACGCAACGTGCCGGGGATCGTGCCGCTACGCCAGTTGCGACCGATTGCCTCCACCACCACTTTACGCATCGGCACGTCAGGCTCGACGGTGTCTCGGCGCACCACGGCCGCCATGGCCAACAGGTAACGCAGGAAATGCATCTGCGACCATGTACCGACGGCCACCCGGTAGGGGTACTTGCCAACAATGTGTTCGTAGGCATCGAACGTCACCGTGCGATGTTCGATCTCCTCACACAGGTGCCAAGCGATCAGATCCGTCCACTCCGAAATCGACTGCTGTGGTTCGGCAGCGTCGATGTTGGATCGGGCAAGCGCGAACGTCATCGCCTCGAAACCTTCGGCGTAGGCCAGGTTGAACGCCAACGACTTCTCGGCGCTGAACCGTCGGTAGTCGGCATCAAGCTGATCCTCAAGAGCGCGAATCCTAGTAGCGGCCGCCGAACTCAGCTGAGCTCGCACCACATCATTGATGCGAGCGTGGTTTTTGTAGTGCTGCGCTTCCTGCCCGGAGAACGCTTTCATGTCGGCTCGCAGATCCGCGTCCGCAACCTCTTTCGCCGCAACTCGCATCGTCCGAATCAGGTACGGCTCCAGATAGGGAAGCGTGAACGACAGGCCGACGAGCTCGCAAGAACGTTCCGGGTCACCAGGGATCGGGAGCACTGGAAGATCGCTGGGCCACTCGAAGCTTGGGCGTCGAACGGTGATGGATCCCATAACCGAGATTATCTCATGGCGGTGAGATGAACTAATGGGTCAACAGTTGGTTGCGGCGGAGCTTGCCGCTGGGGCCGAGGGGAAGTTGCTCGGCGATCACAAATCGATGTGGAACCTTGTAGCGGGCCAGACGCTCCCGGCAGAATTCCCACAGCTCACTGTCGTCAACCACGGCTCCCGGCACCGGTACGACGAAGGCAACAACGGCTTCTCCTGTTGACGCCATCGGCTCACCAACCACGCCAACCTGTTCAACCTTGGGGTGGCTGAGCAATGCCGCCTCCACCTCACCGGGGTAGACGTTGAAGCCCGACACGATGATGAGGTCTTTGAGTCGGCCGACGATCGCCAGGTAGCCGCCTTCGTCAACCACTGCGGTGTCGCCGGTGCGGAGCCAGCCACCCTCGGCCCGAGATGAGTGCACCTGCGACTCACCCCAATAGCCGGGCGAAATCATCGGGCCTCGGAGCCAAAGCTCACCAGGGTCACCGGTTAGGCACTCGGTGCCGTCGGCTTCCACGATCCGGGCTTCCATGCCCGGCATGAGCAGGCCCACCGAGCCGAGCGGCGGATCCTCAACGGCGATGGTCGAGGTGGCTACCGCACTGGACTCAGTGAGACCGTAGCCTTCGTGCAGCACCAGGCCGAGTTGATCCTCGACCTGCACCGCCAGGCGAGGCGGCAGGGCGGCGGCACCGGAGACGGCGAGCTTCACCGATGAGAAGTCGGTGGCTTGACCACCTTGGTCGAGCATCCGCTGCCACAATGCCGGAGGACCGGCGACGACGGTGGGCTGACGCTCTCGCACCAGCTGCATCATCCGTTCGGCATTGTGGTAGTTCTCAAGAATGATGGTTCCGCCGGTTATGAGCGCGAGATGCACCACCATGTGAATCCCGAAGATGTGAAACAGTGGGATCACGGCCAGGTAGGTCTGCGGGGTGTTGACCAGATCAATGGGTAGCGAAAGTACCGATTGAAGGCTCGACAGCAGGTTGCCGTGAGTGAGAATGGCCGGCTTCGGTGTGCCGGCGGTGCCGCTGGTGAATAACAACATGGCCGGGTCGGCGTCCGACACCTCAACCAGACCAGGATCGGCCAACTCCGTTGGGAGATCGCCAACAGCGGTGGCGACGACTCGAAGCTCAGAAAGGCCACGTTCTGTGGCCGTGATCGCGGTCCAGGCGGACTCGGCCGAAGCGTCGACAAAGATCGCCGCCGGTTCGACGGCCTCGATTTGCGGCACCAGCTCCAGAGGTGGGGCCTCGTGGTTGAGCGGCACGCTGATAGCGCCCACGCCGATGGTGGCCAGATGAACGGCCACGAATTCGCTGCTGTTACCGGCGAATATGGCAACTCGGTCGCCCTTGGTCACTCCGGCACCAGCCAGGGTTGCCCGCCAGTGCGACACCAACTCCCCCAGCTCGGCGTGGCTCATGGAGCCATCCACGGTCCACAACGCTTCGCCTTCGGCTGAGCGGGCGAAGTAGCCAGCCAGATTCCGGCTGGGCGTCGATGGCTGAGAACTCATGTCGATGCAACTCTTTTCGTCACAAGGGAGCGTCCCTTCGCGCAAGACTATCGAAGTTTCACAATTGGCCGTGAGTCAGCTAACGACGTTATGGTTACTTTCCGCCCGGTCGAAGATGGTTGATGGGTCGCTTCTCGTGACGTGGAGCAAATTAGGCGCTACAAAATAGGGTAGGAAATCAACTCTGCTGGGAAGATAGTCGAGTCTCGGTGGGCACTGGTGTCGCTCCAATGTGTCTGTTCGGCCGGACGACGTCTTGTTGAGGAGGAGCCCGATGGCGGAATCTCAAGATGTGATTGAACGGGATGACGAGGCAACCGACGCGTCGTCCGACGGCGCGGCCGCCGATTCGGAACCGACCGTCGTGCCAACGTCGGTGATACTACTTGACCGCAGCCGCTGCCAGCTTCGACTGCCGGCTGACATCGTCACCGATTGCCTTCAGCTCGCCGAGGCGATCAAGTACAGCCGCACCGGAGTTGACGGGGTTTCGACCCATGCCGACCTAATCGAGCGTCTCCGAGCTGCGGCAATCATCGTCGACGACGAGCTCGATCCCCAGGTGGCCGAGCTGCTCGACGTGGCCAATCAGGCCAGCCTCGTGATCAACGTTGAACTCCGCTTCGGAACCGATTCCAGCTCGTCCATCGTCTGGGCTACTCCGCGTCAGGCTGTCGTATCGGCATCGATCGACCCTGAGATGGCCGAGTTCAGGCCAAGTGATGTGTTCCAACTGCCGTATGTTCTCAGCGATCTGATGGTCGCCCGGCCCCCGTCGCACATCGGGGAGGCCCCTATCTCGGTCGCAACTCAGGCGGTGGCCGAAGCCGAAGAGGCCCTCAACGATCCCGACACCGCGGCCAAGATTCTCACCGAGGCCGGCCTTTCAGACGAGCAGGCCGCAAAGGTGCTTGCTTTCCAGCTGGCCGATGTGCGCCGTTGGCGGGTCCAGTCAACGTGGTCGACGGAATCGGGTCAAGAGTCGGCCGAGCTACGGGGTATCGATGCCGGACCCAACGGCCAGTGGCTGGTGGCGATGACCGGCAACCGAGAGAACCGGGGCCAACTGACATTCACTCCACAGGGGCACGGCGACGTAATGCGGGCCATCCGCTCCTTGATGCCTCGAAGCTGGATCGGTACCCCGCTTAGAAGCCCCAATCCGTAGCGCTATCCGGGCGTCGCGGTCACGAGGTTGGGAGAGCCAAACGTGACGGCCGTAGAAGAATTGAGCGTGTCCTTTGATTGGGCTGGTTTGAGCCTTGTCGGGTCGTTACATGTGCCACCGGGAACAGCGCCTCATCCGGCCGTGCTAATGGCTCAAGGGTCGGGACCAGCCGACCGAGACTCAGGCGGCTATTTCCAACAAATTCGGCAGGCCTTCACCGCTCGAGGAGTCGCCACCTTTTCGTTCGACAAACCTGGATGCGGTGACTCGACGGGAGATTGGCGGCACTACGGCCTTGATGGACGGGTCGATCAGATGGTCGCCGCCCTCGACGTTGTGCGGAACCACCCCAGTGTCAGCGGCGATCAGGTTGGGATTTGGGGACACAGCCAGGGTGGATGGGTGGTACAGAAACTTGCAGGCCAACTTGACGACCTGGCCTTCGCCATAACCAGTTCGGCACCTACCCTCGATGTTGGTCAACAGATCGCCTACGACTGCGAACGAAGTTTTGAGAGGGCGGGTTTCGATCAGGAGCAGATTCGAGACGCCCTGAAACTCACCGGGGCGCTACTGAAAGCGGCAACCAGAGGCGACGATTTCGAAGCCGTTTCAAACGAGTTGCTCGCCCCGGCGAGCGCCGAGTCGTGGTACACAAGCTTCCCCACGGTCGAAGACGAGAATGATTGGGTTCATTTTCGACAGCTTGTCAGTGAACCTCACGATCCGCTGTCGGACCTGAATCGGGTCACCTGTCCGTTTTTGGCTGTCTACGGCGGGCTCGACACACTGTTGCCCGCGTGGCAAGGGGCCGAAGAGTGCGGACGGGCCTTTGCAGCCGCGGCCAACGTCGACGCGACGGTCATGGTCTTTCCTCGCGGTGACCATCGCCTGCAAGACCAGGTGAATAAAGAGTTCGTGCCAGGCTATCTCGACCTTCTCGGCACCTGGACCGCCACCCGGCTCGCGTAACCGACCCTCGATCTACCCTTCACCGCCGTCTCGCCTCAAAGCTTGATTGTCCCGTCCAGCCACCACTCGAGGTACTTCTCAAGGGTCGGAGCGACCCAGGTCCGGCTGTCGTTCTCATGATCCCAGACGAACACGTCGATCAGATCTGCATTCCACCTGAACGCAAACTGGTCACCGTTCCCAGCGTCAGCGAAGAAGAGCAGGGGATCGAAGGGCATATAGAGCTGAGCAAAGTCCTCAAAGGTCCTGAACAACAGGTTGTCTTCGACGATCCGAGCGACTGGCCACACAACGCCGAGTCCGAACTCGCCGGTCAAGCCGTTCGACTCGGCCAAGAACGCGGCCAGATCGGACGGGATAGCACCGCCAAGCGCGGCCTCTGCCGCCCGGAGCTCCTCACGGCTCGCTGGTTCGGACAAGTCAAGATCGTGTCCGAGGGTATGGACGAACTGTCGCCACATAACAGCGGTGGTGTTTAGCGGGCCATCACGAAGAACTGCACGACGCCTGCGGCGAGAATCGCCAGCATCAGAATCCCCAGGGTTAAGACGATCGAAGGCCGCATAACGGTCAGGGTACCGCTGGTGGATCAGTCCTCGTCGGGCCGCGTGGTGGTTGGTGGTTTCGCCGTGATGGAAACCGGCTGAGACACCGGATCAGCCGATGAGCTCAGTGTGAGATCGTCGCCTTCCCTCAATTCGAGCTCGGCGGCCAGTGAGGCCCGGTCGACGGCCAAGGTCAGCAGCCCGTAGGAGTCAACCAACAAACCGATTCCCCCGGTGGGGATGTCGGCGAACGTGTCGACACGGGTGGCGTTTCGGGGTAGGCGCCCACCCCGAACCGAAATCGTCTCGGGCCAATGAGCGATGTCATCAGGATCGAGGTTGAGTTGCGCGTTTCCGAAGCGGTCGATCCACAGAACCTCGACCCGCATGGTGCCGTCATCCTGTAGATCGCTTAACGGCAGCAACCCGGGCAGCAACTGCACAGGGTCGACCCGTGAACCCAACTCGTCGAGCGGCACGCCCAGACACAGGTGGGCCGCAGCCGGAGCAAACACGTCCCGCCCGTCGAAGGTGGACGATGTGTCGAGCTTCGGGAGGTGATAGTCGGGGTTGTTGAGCTCCACGGCTCCGGTGGCGCCACCGACCATGGCCACGGCCGGCGCGAGCAGCCCGTTGTCGGGGCCCACTAGAAAGGCTTCCCCATCGGCCACTTCGATGGCCACCGGTCGGCGGTTGGTGCCGACACCGGGATCGACCACACCGAGTACGACTCCGGGAGCCATGTACTGCACCGACCGGGCGAGAGCGAGGCCGCCCGCTCGCACATCGTGGGGAGCGATGTTGTGGTTGAGGTCGATGACCTGGATCTCGGGGGCAACCGAGCGAATCACGGAGTGAACAACCCCAACAAACTCGTCGGAAAGGCCGTAGTCGGAAAGGAAGGTGATCGTGTTGAACTTCATCGGCCGATTTCGATCGAGCGGTCGGTGGCGGCGGCCACGGCGTCGAGGAAAGCGGCTCGAAGACCGTGGGTTTCCAGGGCGGCCAGACCGGCGGCCGTGGTACCGGCCGGGGTGGTGACGGCCGCTCTCAGGTCGACGGGCGCATCGCCGCTTTCCAGCATCATCTTGCCGGCCCCGAAGATTGTGTTGATGGCCAGCTCGCTCGCTACGGCTCGGGTCAACCCAACCCGAACTCCGGCATCGATCATCGCTTCAGCCACCAGGAATATGTAAGCCGGTCCGGAGCCCGAAACCCCGGTAACCGCGTCCAGCTGAGATTCGGTCACCACCACGGTGCGCCCAACGGCGGACAGGATCGACACAGCCCAATCGAGATCATCATCAGAGGCACCCGAACCAGCGGCAACTCCTGAGATCCCGGCACCCACGAGGGCGGGGGTGTTGGGCATCACCCGAATCACTGCGGCCGACGGTACGGCGGCCTCGATTGCGGCGATGGTGACGCCGGCGGCCACCGACATCACCCGGCCCGGATTAACCAGTTCGCGGCAGACCTGGTCGACCAGATACGGCTTCACCGCCACGATCGTGTCGACGCCTTCCACCGGCGTGTCGGAAACGGTGACCCCAGGAAACATCTCGGTTAACACCGCCTGCTGCTCCGCCATCACCTCAACGACGGTGACATCGGCGGGTGAGTACTGATCGGCGGCGAGAATACCGCCAAGCAGCGCCTGACCCATCTTCCCTCCGCCAATGACTTGCAGCTTCGAACCCATAACGGTCGATGCTAACCGCCGAAGCGGGAAGCGAAGCCGATCCGCAACGCCGGTTTGAAGAACTGCTCAACCCATTGGTAGATCGAGCCCACCACCCGGTCGAGTTCGTTGTCGAGCTGATCGAGGGAGACAAGGGTGTTGTCGATCTCGCAGTAAATGTAGACCGCATCCTCGGGGCCGATCACAAACGACCCCCCTCGAAGCTTGGAGTTGCGTTTCAGCAGGTGAGCGTAGAGTTCGGCGCGGTTCTCTTCCGGAGCCGGCATGAAGTACGTTTCCGCGTGCAGGGTTCGCTGGCGGAGCTGCAGCCACAGCGTGGTGAACTCCTTCTCGTCACCAAGCAGGCGAACGTACCAGGCCTTCGGCTTGTGCACGTCACGCTCTACGGTGTCGACCACCGGGTTGGCCTCCATCTGTTGGTGAAGCCAGCGGTCGATGACGTGATAGCGCTCTTCAAGTTCTTCGGCTGTGGGCGGTCGATCAGTGACACTCATAATCCGTGCTCAAGGGCAAGGGGCCAGCGCCCGGTCGGCGAGGTCTTCGTAGAGACGACGCAGACGACCGGCCGACGTCGACCAGGTGTAACGCCGCGACATGGCCGCGGCCGATACCGACAATCGGCGGGCCAGGACCGGATCATCGAGGATGGCGTTGACCCAGGCGGCGTAGGCAGCCGGATCTCGTTCCTCCACCAGATAACCGCTGTGGCCGTGTTCAACCAGAGTGAGTAGGCCACCGACAGCGGACGCCACCGTCGGGGTGCCGCAGGCCGCTGATTCCAGTGCCACCAAACCGAACGATTCGGAGCGGCTCGGCACCAGGGTGACGTCGGCGGCGCGATAGTAGGTGGAGAGGAGGTGATGCGGGACCGGGGGTTTGAACTCAACCCGATCGGCCACACCGAGATCGTCGATCAGCTGACGAATGCGGATGACCTCGGAGTCACCTTCGTTGCCGCTCGAACCACCGATAATCCAGAGACGAGCGTCTTCGCGGTGCAAGCGGGCCAACGTCTCGACCGCGATGTCGACACCCTTGAGCGGTTGGATCCGACCCACAAACATCAGCAACGGGCGATCGTCGGTGCGCAGAGCCCAACGGGCACCGGCCTGGCTGCCCGGAGAGAACAACGCATGATCGACACCCGGGGCGACGATCTCGATGCGGCTCGGTTCACAATCGTAGAACTCCACCAGTTGTTCGGCCTCGGCCTGAGCGTTGGCGAGAACCACGTCGGCGCAACTCATGACCTCGGCTTCCGCCCGGGCCCGCGACTCCGGTTCGAAATCGCCGGCGATGGCTTTGACTCGGGCCAGCGTGTGGAACGTGGTGAGGAGTGGCAGGTTTAACTGCTGTTTGAGGATGCGGCCGGCAACTCCGGATAGCCAGTAGTTGGCATGAATCACGTCGGGTTGAAATGATCTGAGATCCTCAGCCACTCCTTGGGCGAACTCGTCGACGTAGCCGGAGAGATCTTCTTTCTTGGCGTCGACCGGGCCGGCGGGCACGTGGACCACCTCGAACCCAGGCTCAACTGCGACGACCCGTGGCAGGTCGGCAGCCCACCGCCGTACGTACACCCGACAAACCACGCCGGCTTGCGCCAGCCCCGACACAAGCTCTCGCACGTACACGTTCATCCCGCCACCGTCACCGGTGCCGGGCTGCGCCAACGGAGACGTATGCAGCGACAGAAACGCGGCTTTGCTGATCGCCTGGTCTTTGCGCTCACTACCTGTCACTGTTTCCAGGTTAGAGGGCATTACTCGGGCCCGGTCAATCGTTCGCGGCCAAGAACGAGCGATACACGCCCAGCAACGCTTTACGCTGCTCCTCGTTGAGCTCGGGGGCGCTGCGAATGGCCGACTCAAGGGTGGGTTCTTGAGCGGCATCGGCATCTAGCATGCCGGCCCTGACGTACATGGTCTCGGCCGAGACTTGAAGCGCTTTGGCCAACTGCTGCAGGATCTGAGCCGATGGCTTTCGCAGCCCTCGCTCCACCTGGGAGAGGTAGGGATTAGACACACCGGCCAGATCGGCGAGACGACGCATCGACATTTCGGCCAGTTGACGCTGCTCACGAATGAACTCGCCAATATCGGGAAGCTCGTGGACATCCCGCTTGGACGACTCCTCCGAGGACTCGTCTGGCTGACTGCTGGCGTCGTCGCTCACGCCTTAACGATACCGGGTCGAGATATCGGAACCCGTAATCGGGACGCCGCCCGGAAGCTCGTGTGAACCCTTAGCCCTCGAGCAGAGCGTCGACCGAAGCCTCGCCGTCGCGGTAGCGGCGGGCGATCTCCTCCTGAATCCGGTCGATCCGGTCGTGCAGGGTTCGTCGGGCCGACGACAGGTCGACCTCGAAGGCGCGGAGCCGGTCGAATAGATCGGCCAGATCGGCCTGGGTCAGTTGGTCGACCTGGGCGAGATCGCCGGGGGAAGCCGCTTGATCCAGATCCTCGATGAGGGCCATGGCGATATCGCCCGGCTCCATCACCTGGACCATACGCTTCGGCATCGTGTGTGGCACGTCCTCCCCCGCCCCCGCCACGGCGTTGGCCGGGCCGGTGGCGTCGGTGAGGATGTCGGGCATGTCGAACAAAATGCCGGACGCCGACACGACCTCGGGACCATCGTCGTCGGCTTCATCGTTACCTCGGTCTCGACGGGAGACCTCATGGCCGACAATATCGAGACGTCCCTGAGTCACCCGGCGGACGAAGGAAACATCGCCCTCAGCCTGGGTGAGCTGTTGTCGTAGGTCTCGAAGACGCGGCAGTGGTTTGGCCCGAAGCTCGTTGAGCATCTCCGGCGCCATCAGTCGTTGCAGATCGGCGTGCACGTAGCCAGGGTACCGGAATCATCCGGCCCGCTGTGTGACTGGGTCTTTCTCCCCTATTGCGGGATCAGGATTGGCGTCAACGTGAAGATATGAACCCGCAAACCTCCAACACGGAAACAACTGAAACAGCTGAACGCTCCGGGGTTGCCGGGGCTCAATCCACGTCGATCGTGGTCGGTGTCGACGGCTCCGATCATTCGATGAAGGCCCTCGAATGGGCCATGAACGTCACGGCGGATCCAAAAACGATCCTGCCATTGTCGGTGTACCGACTGCCGATCGGAACAACGCCGCTGATGACGACCGCTGCCGTCGACTCGAACCTGCTCAAGGAGCACGCCGAGCGAAATCTTGCCGAGCAGCTGGCCGACACGCCGGATGAGGTGCGAGAGGCCGGCCGAGTGGCTGAGGGCGGACCTGGTCCCGAACTCTGCCGCTTTGCCGACGGCGCTGATCTCCTGGTGGTCGGCACCAGAGGGCGCGGAGCCATCAGTTCGGTTCTGCTCGGCTCCGTCAGCGACTACTGCGCCAAACACGCAACGGTCCCAGTGGCCATCATCCCGAAGGAAACAAGCACCGATGGCCCCCTTAGTTCAGCGGTGGTAGGAGTTGACGGGTCGGAAAACGCCAGAGCCGCTCTCAGGTGGGCGCTGCGCAACGTGTCGCTCGACGGAACCGTTCACGTGGTGTCGGCCGTGTCGAATTCACTCGGTCCCGATAGCCAGTACGCTCCGACAGCCGCTGTGCTCGATCATGAGCTGGGGAAGCTGGCGACTACCGCTGTGACCGATGCCGCGAAAGAGGTCCGAGCCGACGGAAAGACGCAGTTGCCGGAGGTGATCACAACGATCTCCCACGCCGACGCCCGCCACGCGCTACGGCAGGCAGTTGAGGACCACGATGCCGACGCCCTGGTCGTCGGTGCTCGAGGCACCGGCGGACTCGCCTACCTGCTGACGGGTTCGGTGACCACGGCTCTCGTTCAGCACCCGTCGACCGCAACGGTCATCGTGCCACTCGATCGGCGCCGGTAGAACACAAGCGCGATCAGGCCTCCTACGACGACCGCACCGGCGATTGGCAATAGGTTGCGGGAGATCCAACCTTCGTTTGACCAGATCGCTTCGTGTACCAGTGTCCCGTCGGCGGCGCTGTAGGCCTGCATAGCTTCGCGACCACTGATCAGGATGTGCTCATCTCCGACGACTGGTAGACGCTGACTGTCGGGCTCCGGCAATGCAGCGGAGAAGGCCTCACGGCCATTGTCGACAAGCACGAGGCGAGGGCCCTCGTTCGGGCCACCTTCTGTTGTGTAGGCAAAACCGGCCGGACCAACCGTGCCCCAGTTGGATCCAACGGGCCCATAGGGCGGTGACACCGGTACCGGGTCTTCCCACGTTCGCCCGTCGTCATGGCTGACGGAGACGGCTGGCGATCCCGTGTCGTCGGTGAACGCCACAGCAACATGGCCGCCCCGGCTGGCCATAACTCCGAACGCCGACTGGAAAATGGTCGGGTGCCGTTCCCAAACAAGCCCGTCGTTGCTCGACACAAGGGTTCCCTCATCGATCGCCCAGAACATATCTCCCGAGGACGCTACTTCGAAAGAAACCGTGTCGAGGGTGCCAAACTCGTCAGTGAAGGGATCGGTGAGAGTCGGAGGCCGGGAGACACGACGAGCGGGTGAGCCGAGCGCCTCCACCCAGAGCTCAACGTCATTTCGGCTCGATTGCGCCTGGTGGATCTCGTCGGCGGTTAGATGCGTACGCAGATCGACCGCGAAGTTGTCGGTGTGGCCGGCGTGCTGACAACTGAGCTCGATCGAGTTCTCGCCCCGACCCCAATAGACGATACGGGCGGACTCGGGAGTGTTGGCCGATTGGCCTTGCTCAGATACTTCCTCGAAGCAGTCGATCTCACGCGCAGCTAGCGCCAGGAGGTCGGGGTGTAGTAGCGGTCCTGGTGGTTCTTCTCCTTCGGGCCGGTCGACATCCCTTTGATCGATGCCATAACGCACATAGGCGACCATGATGATGGCGTCATCGGCACGAGCCAATACCTCATACTCCGGCTGGGCGAAGTGAAATGGCACCGGGGCGATCTCCGGGTCAGTGCCACAATCAAAGCCTTCAGGACACAGCCACTGCGGGGTTACCTCAGCACTCACGCCGTCATGGCGATCCCAATCGGTGCCGTCGACCGAAGTCCAATATTCCGGGTGGTCGAAACTAAGGCTGGCGGCCACAAAACGATCGCCGGCCCACACCACCCCGTCGCTATTGAACCACCCTGAACCACGCACTGGGAACCGTGACACCGAAGGCTCCTCGACCGTCGGAATCGGGGTTTCGTCAAGGCCGTTCTCATCTTCCAGTTCAGGTTCCGGGGCGGGAGTGGTGTCGACCTGCTGAACGCCGCCGGACCCCGGCCACACAACCAGGGCGGCCACACCCAAGAGGAGGATCGCCACCGTCGCTGCGGCCAAAAGCACGCGGCTCGTTGGCCGTTTCCGCCGGGTCGGCAGCACCGTGGGCTCCTCGGCGATACGTTGCCGAAGTTCGTCCCAGAAATCGTCGCCATGGTCGGCGATGATGAGTTGGTCGAGCACTGCGACCGCCGATTCATCGTTGGTCATGACCGCTCCTCTCCGGCCGGAACGAACTCGGCAGCCAACACTTCATGCAGGGCCCGGCGCGCTCGGGACAGCCGAGATGCAGCCGTTCCTTGGGGTACGTCGAGAACGGCGGCGGCCTCGGCCATCGTCATCGACTCCAAGTCGACCAACGCGAGGATCGCCCGATGATCAGGGCTTAGCTGCATCATGCCCTGTTTGACCGTGAGGTGCGCATCGATCTGATCTTGGGGAACACCGTTCTCAGCGAGACGCTCGATCTCGTGCGACCCGGACACCGCCACTGAGCGCCGAGACGACGCCCGGCCGTAGTCGATGCACGTGCGATACACGATTGAACCAAGCCAGGTGGCAAATGACGACTCACCACGGAAACCGGCGTAGGCCCGGAAGGCCTTGATGTAGGCGTCCTGAAGCACATCGTCCATCTGTTGGGCGGAACCGAGCACCGAGTACACCAGTGCTCGCATTCGATCGTCGTGGCGCGCCAGCAGATCCACAAATTCCCGTTCTGCCGGTTCTTTTGCCTGCTCATTAGACTGCCGTCGCTGGATCCTGCGCATGTGTTCCTCGCCGACGTAGACGACGGCGACGCCGAGACTTATCCCTCCGCCAACAAATTTTCGGGATCAGTGCAGGTCGGGCAGGAGAACGAGAAGCAGCAGCCAGAGCGGAGCCACGATCAGATACGAGTCGAGGCGACGTAATGCCGGTGCCCACATGTTGCCCCTTGGGAGCAGCGCCGAGCCAAGGTATTGACCGGCCGGGCAACCGACGGCGGCGATCGCCACAAATACAAGGATGGTTTGTGAGCTGAACGGGTCGGGCTCGATAAGGAAGAGGAAAAAGGCGACGACACCGGCGCCGATCAGGCCGGCCATCGGCCCCTCGAACGGGTTGAATGCACCTGAGCCGATGAGGAAGTCGCCGACCTCGTAGGCGCTCACAAACAGTATGAGGGCGATCAGGGCGGGCAGGTTACGGAAGGCCATGGCCGCCAGGCAGGCCGACGCCAGGCCAACCGGAATGGCGGCCCGGGCCAGGATGTCGAACAGTTGAGCCGGGGCACGACGATGGCCCCGGTAGAGGATGACGTAAACGGCGAGGATTGCCAGACCCAGCACCAGTCCGATAATGACACCCCATGGGCCGTAGAATCCGGCGATCCCGGTGGCGAAAGCGGCACCGGCGGTCCAGGTGCGGGTGGCGTTGTTACGGGGGAACCAGGCGAACCCGATCTGCAGTCCGGCCAGAGCCGCGACCACCGACGTGACCACGGCGACCGCAACCGACGACACCGCGGCGTTGTCGTAGTTGAAGCCCAACAGCGCCGCCCCGGCTAGGAACACAAACCACACGACGCCGAGGGTGACCTTGGGCCCGTCGGTGGGATAGGGAACCGCCCAACGGTTGGCCGCCCACTTGGCTTCGCGGGCCTTCTGCTTCTGCATCTCCTTTACATCGCCCGCCTTCATTCCCCGAGTTGGGCGCGGTGCACGAGAAGACATCGGCGGGCGGTCCGCTTCAACCACAGGCTGCGGCAATCCAGGTCTCGCCTGGGTCCTCACCGACCGGGCGGGCGCCGCCGCCCGACCGGATAGTCGTCGTTGTTCTCCGGTGATCGCCGGTTCCGGTTGGCCGCCTCGATCTTGAACGTCGGGACGAGGCTGCGGATACGTGCGGGCTTGGGGCTGCTCGGACGGGCGCTGCTGTTGAGGCACCGGCTGCGGAGCCTGCGGTCGCTGGGGCTGGTGCCCTACTTGCGGTTGGGCCTGTTGCGGTACTTGGGGTTGGGGTTGAGGACGAGGCTGAGGTTCGGGACGCGGTTGCGGACGCTCAACCGGCGCTGGTGCTGCCTGCGTTGGCTGAGCCGGGCGCGTTGGCTGCATCGGCTGCTGACGCTGTACCGGCTTGTGCGGCATCGTTGCCTGGAGCGGATCAGGCAGCCCGGGATCGGGTTTCATGCTGGGCTGTCGGGGCGGCTCGTCGGGGCGGGACGGCCGAGTCGGAGGGCGGGACGACGGCCGGTCTTTGCCGGTCGGACGGTCGAACTCCCATTGGTCGCGCTGCAGCCGGTCGAACGCATCACCTTTGTCTGACATCAGAGTTAGCCTCCGGACACTGGAGGTAGAACCGCAACCTCGTCGTTGACTGCGACCTCCGCCGCTCGATCAGTGGGATTGCCGTTCAACCACACCTTGCTGCCGTCGAGTATCAGCTGGAACTGATCCCCGAATCGATCGACGGCCTCATCGAGCACCTGACCAACCGTCTGCCCTGGAAGTTCCACGGTGCCGGCGCCCGCCGACTCCCGGGCCTGAGCGAACAAACGAAGAATGGCCACGGACCTATTGTGCCACGCGCCCCGGAAAAGGCACCTTCGGCCTCTATCTTTTGCGGTGTGCCCGATAACGCCTCAGCTGTTTCTCGAGACAATGTCTCCGGCGACAATCTTTCCTATGACGTCGTCGTGGTCGGTTCGGGCCCCAACGGCCTGGCTGCCGCGATCACCGCGGCGCGAGCTGGGCGACGGGTACTCGTATTGGAGGCGAACGAAACGGCTGGTGGGGCCTGCCGCTCGGAAATAAACGAGCGAGGCACGATTCACGATTTCGGATCGGCCATCCATCTCCTAACCGTCGCGTCACCGTTTTTTCGGACCATCGACTGGGAGGCTCACGGCCTCACCTGGATCAACTCCGAAGCCGCCGTCGCCCACCCCCTCGACAACGGCGACGCCGCCATCGTTTGGCGTAACTTCGACCGAACAGCCTCCGAGCTCGGAGCTGACGCCGACGCCTACCGATCCTTGTTCGACGCAGCTCACAGGAATTTCGACGAGTTACTCGATGTGGTGATGTCATCGGCGCTGGCGCCAAACGGAGGGATGATAGGACCGGCGTTGAGACACAGCCTTCTTATGGCCAAGCTCAGCCCGGCGCTTGCTCTTCCTGCCACCACCATGGCCAGGCGATTCGCCACCGATCACGGGCGAGCCATTCTGGCCGGTCACGCCGCCCACTCCATCGCTCCCCTGTCGAAACCTCTCACCTCCGGCTTCGGGCTTCTGCTCGGCGCCGCCGCGCATACCGTGGGCTGGCCGTTCCCTGTCGGTGGAGCCGGCGAGATCACCCGGGTGCTCACCGAGGTTCTCGCCGAGTTGGGGGGCGAG
The DNA here is from genome assembly GCA_965216355.1 of Acidimicrobiales bacterium. Taxonomy (GTDB): domain Bacteria; phylum Actinomycetota; class Acidimicrobiia; order Acidimicrobiales; family SZUA-35; genus JAHELU01. The sequence goes on along the minus strand of CBDCFR010000013.1, from coordinate 1,519,335 downwards.
ATCGAGCTTGGCCGGCCGGTAACCAGCTTCGACGCCCTTCCGTCTACTCGGTCGGCGCTGTTCACCGTCACCCCTCACCAGCTGCTGGCCATGGACAACGGCTCAACGACACGGTTGTCAGGCCGGTATCGACGGCTTCTGTCTCGATTCCAATATGGACCCGGGGTCTGCAAGGTCGACTTCGACTTGAGCGAACCGGTGCCGTGGAGCTGCGCCGACGTGGCCTCGGCGGCCACGGTACATATCGGCGGGCGTTTCGAGGAGATCGTCGAGGCCGAAGCGGTGGTGGCCAAGGGTCGCCATCCACGGCGCCCATTTGTGCTCGCCGCTCAACACAGCGTGTTCGACCCAAGCCGTGTCGCCAATGCCGAGCCGCCGACCAAACACTCACTTTGGGCCTACTGCCACGTGCCAAACGGATCGACGATCGATATGAGCGGTGCCATCGAGGCACAGATTGAGCGTTTCGCCCCCGGCTTCCGCGACACGATCGTCGGGCATCGCACCTGGCTACCGGCCGACCTCGAGGCGGCCAACGCAAATCTCGTCGGCGGCGACATCAGCGGCGGGTCGAACGTGGGTTTGCGCGCCATTCTTCGGCCCGGCCTCACGCCGTGGCCATACCGAACCAGCGTGCCCAGCTTTCATATCGGCTCGGCCAGCACGCCCCCAGGAGCCGGGGTCCACGGCATGGCCGGCCATCAGGCGGCGGTTGACCTGCTGCGATGGCTCGACGGCAACGGCAACTGAAAGCGCCGATTAGAGTTCGACAGGGGTAGTTGCGTCGAGCGCAGCCGTGGTCAACACTGAGAGTCTTGAGCGGAACCTCAACTACCCAGATCCTGGCCCTGCGCCACGGCCAGTCAACGTGGAATGATCAAGGGCGATGGCAAGGTTTGGCCGATCCGCCGTTGTCGGAGTTTGGCGAGCTGCAGGCCCGCACCGCGGCCCAGGTGATCGGCCAAGTCGACGTGATCGTGGCATCACCCTTGGAGCGGGCCTACATGACCGCCACCATCATCGGCGAACATCTCGGAATCGGACCGGTTGACGTATTTGAGGATCTCAAGGAACGTTCGGTGGGCCAATGGCAGGGTCTGACTCGGCGCGAGATCGAGGCCGACTGGCCGGGCTGGGTCGACAGCGGAGAACGGCCCGAAGGCTGGGAGCATGACGACGTGCTTGAGGCTCGGGTGGTCAAGGCCTTCACCGAGGTGGCCGAGCGCTACCCAGGAGCCAGTGTTCTTTTGGTGGCCCATGGCGGCGTGGTGATCGCCATGGAGAAACACTTGAGTGTCAACGAGGCCCGAATCCCCAACCTCCACGGACGGATCTTCGGTTACAGCGGCGGCCAGTTCCATCCCGGCGAGGAGTTGGCGCTGCTCCCCGACGAGATGCGCACCGGCGGCCGCAGCAAACGGAACTAGTGTCAACCTCCGTCCAGCAGCAGACCTTCGACTTTCCACGGGCCGACGCGTCGGATTCCGGCGACGGCGATGCCACTCCTGCCCTCCCGACCCTTGAGGTGCAGGTCACTCGATCAAAGCGGCGGAAGAAGACGGCTGAAGCCAAGCTGCGGGGCAACGTTGTCGACATTCGCATACCGGCTCGTTCCACCAAGGCTCAGGAGCTGGAGTTCGTCGACCACTTCGTGGCCAAGTTCAACCGGCACCGGCAGGCCGGGCTTGTCGACCTGAGCGATCGAGCCCAGCGTCTGGCCGCCGAACACAACCTGCCGTTCCCCGATTCGATTCGCTGGGTCTCGAACCAGAATCATCGCTGGGGTTCCTGCACCCCGGCCGACGGATCGATCAGGCTCAGCGACCGGATGGTGGCGTTCCCCACCTGGGTGATCGACTACGTGATTGTGCACGAACTGGCTCATTTGGTGGAGATCGACCACAACGCCAACTTCTGGCGGCTCGTCGACTCGTATCCGTTGACCGAGCGGGCTCGCGGGTACCTGATGGCCAAATCGGAGATCCAGCAATAGACCCGAAAACCCGGTCCTCGATTTCAGCCGGCCACTGTTGTCGACCACGATGAAGGTATGACTCAGGGCGATTCTTCCGATCCCCACATCGACCCCAGGATCGATCCGGAACTGGCCGACACCGAAGAACAGGCCGTGACACCGCTCGACCTCATCGACGCCAAGGTTCTGACCGATCCGCTGGTGCTTCGTGCCCTCGGGGTGATTGCGGTTTCGATGGCGATCGTGCTCTGGCCCGACCGATCGACGATAATTCTGTCTCGCCTCGTTGGCCTAGCGCTCGTTTGGTCGGCCGGCCAGTCGGTTCTTGACCGGTTGCGGCGCCGTCCGATTCGCTGGTCGAGAGTTGTGCTTGCTGTTCTGGGGATCGCGCTCGGGCTGTTTCTCGTGCTCAGCCCCGACCGTTCGCCCTCGTTCCTAGGTCGGCTGATCGGGATCTCGGCGATCCTCTACGCTCTCAACGTGGTCCGCCGATGGCGCGCTCGGGACTCCGAGACTCGGGCGGTGGCGCTATCGACGTCGGTGGCGGTGGCCGCAGCGGGAGCGTTGTTGGTGATGTTCCCCGCTGATGTTCTCGGAGCGATCACGTCACTGGCGGCGTTCGGGTGGATCCTGGTGTCGCTGTTGGTGATCGTGGCATCGGTCGACCGGCGGACGAAAGGAACCGCCACCTATGGTGATGCCCTCGAACTCATCGGCCAATGGCTCAACGATCGGCCCAAATCGAACGACGCCCGCCAAACGCTGTACGACAAGATTCTCTACGAGGGGCCGCCGGCCCGGCAGAGGATCATCCGCTTCTTCTCACTGATGTCGTTTGCCGCGGTTATTGCGTCGATGGGCGTGATCACCGACTCAACGGCGGTGGTGATCGGCGCCATGCTGATCGCACCGCTGATGACTCCCCTCATGGGTATGGCCATCTCGCTGGTGATGGGCTGGCCTAATCGACTGACCCGATCGGCCGTTCTGGCCCTCGGCGGCATCGGCTGTGCCATCGCCATCGGAATTCTTCTCGGCTTACTCGAACCGACCGCGATCAACACGGCGACAAACAGCCAGATCCTCGGGCGCTCCACTCCGACGACAGCCGACCTGATCACCGCCCTCGCGGCCGGGGCCGCGGGAGCCTACGGGTTGTCGCGCCCCGACGTGTCCGACGCTCTGCCGGGTGTGGCCATCGCCATCTCGTTGGTACCGCCGCTGACCGTCGTCGGTATCGCCTACTCGCAAGGCGACTTCGCCGCCGGCAACGGAGCGCTGCTGCTGTTCGCCACCAACATGTTGGCCATCCTGGTGATGGGTGGGCTGACCTTCATCGCCACCGGAGTCACGCCAATCAGCCAGGTGACGGCGAACCAAGAACGGATGAAGACATCGCTGGCGGCGTTGACGGTGATGGCAGCCGTGGTGCTCGGAGGCCTCATGCTCAACAGCTCACAGCTAAGCCGGAGTCTTTTCGAGCAGGGCCGCCTCGACGCCACCGTGCGGCAGTGGATAGGCGAGGACGCTGACCATCAGGTGGTGTCGACAACCATCAGCGGCGACGACATCTCGATCATCGTCATCGGCCCATCCGAAGGCCTGGGCGACGTGGAAGAGCTTGCCGACGATTTGGGTGAGGAGCTTGGTCGAGCCATCAATGTGGATGTTCGACTCCTGGTTGAGGAGCGGCTCACGGGGAGCTCAGCCGGCTCGGGCGGCTGATGCGCTACTACGACTTTGTAGAATCTTTGCCCGATTAACGACTGTTTATGATTGGCGACGTGGGTCCATTCAGCTAGTCTCGCCAATGTTACGAAATGACGACGGTAGGGTTTCGGCCCGCGGGAAGCCGTCGGCGGCCGGGCTGGTGCCCGGACAATGGTTGGAAACAGGCGAGATTATGGGAAACAGCTCGGAGACGTGGGTTGGCGTTGCGCTGGGTCTGGTGATCACCGTTGGCGTATTCTTCGGTGGCTACAAGATCCTGGGCGGCGGCGAATCTGATGGAGACGGCGGCCAGATCACGGCCGAAGGCGGCGGAACCGCCGGTAGCGGGAGCGCAGGTGATGACGTTGTGGCGCCGACGGCCGGTGGGGAGGCCGTCTCGTCCAACGGCTCAGCTCAGGCCCTCCGAGTGGTTGTTGGAGATTCGTCGACCACGATGGCGCCGAGCACTACTGAAGAGCCGACAACAACGGAGTCGACGACCACGACGGCTGCTCCCACCACCGCTCCTCCGAGCACGGCCGCTCCCACGACGGAGGTACCAACCACCGCGGCCGAACAAACCACGGTGACCGAAGCGACGTCCACCACCGCCCAGTCGGAGATGACCACCACTGCGGTGGGCAACGAGGCCCGGGCGTTCGAGCAGGAAGTCATCCGGCTCACCAACGCCCAGCGGGCCTCCCACGGCTGCCCGGCGCTCACCCACAGCGACAAACTTCACACCGCCGCCCTCGCCCACAGCAAAGACATGTTCGAGAACGACTACTTCGATCACACGAGCCTCGACGGCTCAAAGCTGAACGATCGGATCGACCGCCAGGGTTACCGCTGGCGCCGTATCGCCGAAAACATCGCCTACGGGTATCGCACGGCGGCCTCCGTGGTCGATGGCTGGATGAACAGCAAGGGCCACCGCGACAACATTTTGAACTGTGAGCTCACCGAGATCGGCGTTGGCTTCCACAGCTTCTACTGGACCCAGAAGTTCGCCACTCCGGCGTAGCCGAGATCAGTCCACCAGGTGGATCAGACGATCCACGTCGGCCCGGCTGCACAGGTCGGACCCGTCGGACAGGACGGCCGCGGTACCCGACGCCACGCCCAACCGCACGGCATCGACCGTGCTCAGTCCGCGCCGCATGCCGCAGGCGATTCCGGCCACCATCGAGTCACCGGCGCCGACGGCGCTTCGCACTTTGACCGTCGGGGCCCGGAGCCGATGCATCTCGTCGCCGGTCACCACCACGGCTCCACCCGGACCGATCGACACGACGATGGTCGCGACCGACGATTCGGCCATCACCTGTTGAGCGGCTTCGACTATGTCGGCCTCCGTCTCGAGTTCCCGGCCTGCGATCGACGCCAGCTCACGGGCACTCGGCTTGACCAACGCGGCACCGGACCGGAGGGCTGCGCCGAGAGCCGGACCGGAGCTGTCGACGATCACCGGGACCCCGGGCAATCGCTCGACCAAATCGGAGATGAACATGGGGTCAACGCCAGGCGGGAGGCTGCCCGAGACGACGACCAGTGACCCTGGGGCTATCGTCGCCTGCTGCACGGTGGCGTTGATGGCGGCTTCCACCTCGGCTTGGCTGAGTTCCGGGCCGGGCATGACGAAGCGGTACTGCTTGCCACTCGATTTTGAGATGACCGAGATGCTCTCTCGAGTGTCGGCTGCGATCGGCACGATTTGGAATTCGCCGGCCTCAAGTTCTTCGCCCAGCAGCCGGCCCATCCGGTCGCCGGAGGGTCCACCTAAGAGGACCACGGCAACCGTCGGTTCATCGAGGCGACGACACACTCGACTGACGTTAATCCCGCCGCCGCCAGGCTGGTAGCGGGGTCGGCTGGTGCGGAGTTTGTGGGTGGGGACCACCGTGTCAGTGGTGAGTGACACGTCGAGCGCCGGATTGAGGGTGAGGGTGACGATCGGGGACACCGTTGACACTGTTGACGTGCCGGCCGCCGAGTTCGTCATCGTTATCGCTGCCGGTCGAGTGCGACCAGGGCGGCGTCGATGCGATCGAGGTCGGCCGATACCTCGTCGAGGTCGGCCATCGTTGGTAGAACGACTTCGTCGCCTGCCTCGATCTCCATGACGTCGGTGGCTACAACATCGGTGGTCGTCGACGCGGGGTCACCCGAATCCTGCTCATCCGGGGCCTCATCTTCATCTTCATGTTCATATTCGGAAATGTGAGCGTCTGGGCCACCGTTTGCCCCGTCGACGGGATCCGGATCGTCGGCAATAACCAGCGTCGCAGTCGGCTCGTACGCGGCGTGAGCGGATGCCCGGAACACGGCGAACACCTCGTCGGCCACCTGGGCTTCGGCATGTTCCTCGGCTTGGGCTTCCTCTGCGCCGTATTCCTCAGCACCGCGGTTCAGCTCGATCACCGGTTCTTCGGCATCAAGCTCCGGTTCGACGACGACCTCATCCGCCTCAACATCGATCACTACCTCGTCGGTCAGTTCCTCCACCGGTGTGTGCGGGTCAACCGGTGACTCGATCTCATCAGCGTCAGCTACAACCTCGGGTTCTTCAACTTCTTCAATCTGTTCAGGTTCTCCGACTCCGACTTCGACAACCTCGTCGGCTTCACTTATCTCGTCCTCAAGGACGTCGAGCGGCTCGACCACTTCGGCCGTCTCGAATACCTCGAACACCTCAAACACCTCTTCGTGCGCCACGTCCTCGTCCGGAGCTTCATCGATCGTGATGTCGTCGGCAGCGATCTCCTCAACGAGGAGCTCTTCGTGGCCAACGGCCTCTTCAAGGATCTCCGATTCTTCGACTACCTCGGGGTCCTCCACGATCTCGTCATCGGTCGCAACACCGATCTCGTCGGTCACGATCGCCAGCCACTGATTGACATCGATTTCGGCATCAACCTCAGCGTCAGCATCCGCATCCGAGTCGGCGTCGACTTCGGAGTCAAGCTCGACGGTGGTCTCGGGCTCCTCGTTGGCCGTCATCTCTGCGGACGGCTCAAGGTCGGATTCCACGGCGGAAAACTCGGCGGAAAGTTCGACGGAGGGCGATTCCATGACCACGGGTTCGGCGTCGACAGGTTCGGAGGTGGCCACATCGCCGACTGTAGTTGACGCGGCTTCTCCAGTGGCGCTCCTGCGCCGGGCCAGGAACCGCCACAAACCGAAGGCCAAGATGGTGGCGATGATGATGCCGATGGCGTCGGCGGCAAGGTCGCCGACATCAAGGGTCCGACGGTCGAGCAGTCCTTGGCTCAGCTCCTCGATCACCACGACGATGGCGACCAACAGGCTGCCCAACGGAACGGCAAGCCGACCAACGCCGATGGTTCGGCATCGGAGGGCCAGGTTGACCACGAATGTCAGTACTCCAAATAACACGATGTGTCCCAGTTTGTCGCCCCACGGAAGGTTTCGGACAAGAACCGAGCCCGGATGTTCGATCCCGGTGTTGGCGGTGAAGATTATCAGGATCAGAAAGAGACCGTAGACAACCACCGACCATCGCAGGATTCGAGTCGTTCGGGCCGTCACCGTGCGCCTACCAGCTCTTGCTCGACGGCCGGTTTCCGGTCCGGCGACTCGGTTGAGGGACCAACCGTTCCCAGGCCCGACAGGATCGATTCCAACGCCGGCAACATCATGGGAATCCGGCGAGCCCGGACCAGCATGCTCCACACCGGTTCGAGCTTCTTCCATCCGGCCGAGTAGGCGACGTGGCGGGCTTGACTGATCATCGTCGGCTTGACCGAAGCGCCCTTCAGGATCGACGACCAACGGTAGAACTCCCGATAGGCCCACCAGTAGCCATCCTCGAGCTGCTCAGGTGTCATCCGAGCGGGCCGGAACATACATTGACGGGTGTCGTAGCGGTCCCAGTCTCGGTGCAGCATCCGTCCGGCGAGGTCCATGCGATCGTAGAGACCGGTGCCTGGGTATGGGGTCATGATGTGGAACGTGGCGGTTTCGATGCCGTGGGTGACCGCCCAGTCGACGGTGCGTTTGAACACATCCGCGTCGTCGTCGTCCATGCCGAACACGAAGCTGCCGTTGACCATCACCCCCAGATCTCGGAGGCGGGAGATCACGGCGGCGTAATCACGTCCAAGGTTCTGGGTTTTGCCGTGGTCGGCGAGGTTGGTGCTGCTGATCGACTCGAACCCGATGAAGATACTGCGCAGCCCCGCCTCGGCGGCACCTTCGATGAGATCGCCCTGGAGAATCGAGTTGACGGTCGCGGCGCCTTGCCAGAGTCGCCCCATCGGCCGCATCTCGGTGAACAGGTCTCGGGCGAACTGACGCTGGCCGAGTATGTGGTCGTCGAGGAAGTAGAGGTGTTTGCCGGGCAGCGACTCAATCTGAGCCAGGGCGTCGTCGACCTGCTGGGTGTAGAAACCTCGACCACCTTCGAAGAACGAGTCTTTGTAGCAGAAGTCGCAGGAGTGGGGGCAGCCGCGGGTGACCACGAGCGAGTTGGGCACCAGGTAGTGGCCGCGTTTGATCAGGTCTCGGCGGGGTGGCGGGAGGCGGTGGAGCGTGCGGGTGGTGCCGTGGTAGATCCGCTTGGGTCTCCCGGCGGCGAGGTCGGCCAGGAATTCGGGGAAGCTGTGATCGCCGGGACCGAGGAGTAGGTGATCACAGTGGGCGGCGGCTTCCTGGGGTAGCGAGGTTGGGTGGAGGCCTCCGAGGGCTACACGGATTCCGTGACGACGGTAGTGATCGGCGATTTCATAACTGCGACGGGCCGACGTGATGTAGCACTGGATGACCACCAGATCGGGCCGCTCCGCGACGGGAGCTGCAGCGTCGGCGAGATCGAGCGGTTCGACGTGTTCGTCGCACAACTCAATGTGCGTGTCCGGCGGAAGGTGTCCGGCCAGCGTGGCCAAGCCCAACGGAGGAAACAGCGAGTATTTGATCGGTCGGTAGCGGGGCTTGGTCGCTTCGAGTAGCGCAGGGAGGATCATCTTGACCCGTCGGGGAGAAGTAGGTTTCGAGAGTCTGGCCGACGAACGGCTCAGTAGCAGGGCCGGTGTTGGCTGTGGTGAAACGAGCGTCATGATGCGCAAGCAGTTGCACAAGGCAGTTGGTTAAGGCAGTTGCATAATGCGACTGTCAGCACGACACCGAGGTAGGCTGAGTTGGTCGTAGGAGTAGATGTGGCCAAGTCCGGACCTCGCAAACCTCGAAGCAGTCCTGAAGATGCCCGATCGAGCCTGATCGAGGCTGCGATCGTGGTGCTGGCCCGAGACGGATTCGCCCGTACCAGCGCCCGAGCAGTGGCCGCTGAGGCCGGTGGCACCAACGGCTTGATCTTCTATCACTTCGGCTCGATGGACGGGCTGTTAGCGGCCACCGCCGAAGAGCTGAGCGAACGTCGGATCGTCCGAGTTCGAGAGGCGTTGGGTGGTGACGAGGCGACCACCCAGTGGCCCCAACGATTGGGCGACACGATCCGAGCCGAGGCTTCCAATGGCGAGGGCGTGGCGGTGATCGAGCTTCTGGTCGGAGCCAGAACCTCGCCGGAGCTAAGCAAGCCGGTCACCGAGGCCATCGACCGTTCGATCCGTTTCGCCACCAAGGAGCTGGAGAAAATCTTCGGCGATAGCCCCTGGGCTCAGCTGATTCCGGTGGATCTCGTGGCCGAACTTGGGGCCGCATCGTTCTTCGGGCTCGAGTTGTTCACCCAGGCCGGACGCGAGGTCGACATCGATCGCATCGCCCGCTACGCCGCCCTAGGTGTGGCTCAACTCCCCTACCTGGCACCGGCGAGCCTTGGCGTTGCGGCCGGCGGCGAGGCGAAGCAATGAACATCTTCGAGACGATCGCCGAACGTCGCATCAGGGCCGCCCGGGAGGCTGGCTTTTTCGACAACCTCCCCGGTGCCGGTAAGCCGATCCCCGACCTCGACCACGAGCGCCCACCCGGCTGGTGGGCCACCCGCCTGGTTCGACGGGAGCGCAGCATGATGCGATTCGAAGACCTCAACGTTGAGATCCGCAGCGCCATGCCCGACATCTGGCGTCTCGATTCCGAGGGCGCGGTCCGCGATCGAGTCGACGAGCTGAACAACAAGATCACGGAGTACAACCGGGCCACCACCTGGGATCGACGGGATCCTCTCGACGTCGACCAGATCGTCGAGCAATGGCGGGAGCTACGTCAACGCCCAAGGCGCCCCTAGGCCTCACGGGGCACCTCGCTCAACCGGCTCGCTGCGTCTCGACCGTCGCCCACCGCGTTCACCGCACCGGTCGGGATAGGCAGTACCGAAGTGTCGACGATCCGGGTCGATAATGTCGAGCCGCCGAGTGACCGGATCGAGCTTGACCGACCAACCGCCTTCATGCACGGCATGGTGGTGCCGGTTGCAGAGTGGGATGAGATTACAGAGGTCGGTTGCACCCTGATGTTCCCACTCATGGATATGGTGCGCCTGGCACCACGAGAGTGGGCGATCACAGCCCTTCCACGCACACGTTCGGTGTATGGCTCGCAGTGCATGCCACTGCCCGTCGGTGGCGGTGCGATGTTTGCGCCCGACGTTCACTGGAACACCATGCGCGTCCATCACCACCCGCTGCAGAACCGCATCGCAAGCCAGACGAGAAATCGACTCGGGCGGCAAGGGCCTTCCGGCGGCAGTTTCTCGTACCGAATCCGGATGCGGCCCGCTGCGCAACGTCTCAAGGTCGACCACAACATTGATATGAGGCAGGCCACCTCGACGTTCGGCCTTGCCGGTGATCAACTGGAACGCGGCATCAGCAGCCAAGTTGGAGTCCTTCGAAACTCCACCCTCATTAGCGAGGCGCGACACAAGCGCCTCAACGGCTTGGGCAATGGCTTCGTGTCGCTCCGGATCGAACTCGGCGGAGATGCGACCCATACCGGTTCGCCGGTCGGTCCAATGTTTCCATGACGATCGGGCCTGTTTCGCCTTCGTGTCGGCCAAGCCGTGGTCGCCGCGCACTCGGTCGGCCTCATCACGCACCTTGCGAGCGAACGTATCGGCCGGTAACGACGCTGCGGCGTCGATCAGATCGTCGGTGTCCATTTGCGCTTGTTGTTCGGGAGACAGATCTTTCACGGCACGAGCGATTGCGTCGATCTGCTCGGTGCCGATACGCCCCTCGTCGACCGCCTCCCCCACCTTGCGCATCGACGATGCCGTGCGAGCCCGAGCGGTTTCCTGCCGAGCCGTGGACCCTCGCACATGTGACCCGTCGCCCAACATCGTGGCTTGAGCACCCCGACCCTCACCTTGGGATTCATGAATATCGGCGGCCACTCCCACTTTCACCAGCAGCAACTCCAACGTGCGCTGACCTCGGCGGATCCCGGCAGTCAGGTCTTGCAGCTGATCGGGACGACAGCCCGCCACGTTGAGGCCGGCCACAACCAACCCCAATCCACTGAACGCCTCAATGGCCTCGGCTACCGAAACCGAACCAGAGAACACATGCTCTTTTGTGGCCATAACCGCCACCGCCGAAACTACTCGAAAGTTGCTGTCACCCGAAGGTGAGAAGATGGTGGCCCGATCAAGCCACTGCAATCACACTAACAATCTTTCCAGCAAAACAGAACATTTGTTCGAATTTCTTGAAGATCGCCGACGAAACCATGATCAACAGCAGAGAAGCGACGGTTGGACGCCCTACTGAACCGTGTTAATCGGGTTCCTCGTGAACGACACCGAGCGAACGACGTCGGCATCGACGACAACCTGGCTCTCCGTGCCGTCGAGGTCGAGCACGATCACCGAGGTGGTTTCGCCCGACTCTTTCACGTAGACCACCCGATCACTGTCGAACGACAACGAGCTAATGCGGTCGAGGTCTTCGCCGATGCGGCGGCGGGGCACGAGCGGCACGGTGCTTCCCAACTCCCGCACCACCAATTCGGTGGCGGCTTCCAACCCATCAGCCCTATACGTCACGACCGTATAGGCAACCGCGCCGGCGTCACGGCTGAGGGCCACAGCACCGTAGGTTGGGCGCCCGGGGAACGTACACCCCGGCTCCTCGGGGCTGGGCAGCGACAGGTCGACGCCAGTACGGCCATAAAATCGGAGGCTGCCACAGTCCTCGTCGCCGATGGCGATCGCCTGGAGATCTCGACTGGCGGAGAAGTCTACGACCGACTCGTTGTCGGCCAACGAAAGATGGGGTTGCCGGGTGCGGGTGGCGGCTTCTTGCTCCGACGCCAGCTGCACCCAGTCGATCATGTTGTTGCCCACGAGCAGGAACGCCCGGGGCGAACCTTCCCAGTAGCCGACGTCGAGCAGCGCGGCCCCCGAGTCGTCGATGGTTTCGGGGTCACCCTGCCCGTCGACGTAGACCACCGGCCCACTCAACTCTCCTACCACTACCCCGCCGACGTAGTCGTCAGCCATGCGAGCGACCGCCAGATCCTGAATCGGGCCCGGAATCTCCTCGGCGACCAGCGTGTTGGCGCTGGCCTCGAGGGCCTGTGTGCCGGCGGCAATCAACACTTCGGGCACGTAGCCCTCTTCTCCGGGCACAAAGTCGACAACCGTTACCGACTCCGCCTGCTCCTCATCGTTTTCGACCACCCCCTGACCTTCGCCCAGCACGAGGCTGGAATCGGGTGATCCGGAGTAGCTCGGCGGTCGTTCCAGCTCAGCGCAGGCGGTGGTGAGGGTGATGAGCGCGGCAATAGCGGCGACCACAAGCTTCGAGGCGGCGGCCTTCGGCGTGGCGATCGACGTCGCCGTGGAGCGCTTCCCGCGCCGGGAGCGTGAATACATCCACCTCCTATGTTGGCAGTGTTCTGCGTCACGCGGGCACCGGGACAGAGAATTTTGGGTCGATGTTGTGACGGGGCAGAAAATCGGAACCGAATCCCGTGGCGTACCGCTAGCATTTTCTACGCCCCTGTGGCGCAGTCTGGTTAGCGCAGTGGACTTTTAATCCATTGGTCCTGGGTTCGAATCCCAGCGGGGGTACAACGCTGTCGTCGCGCTCACAACAGTTCGTTTGCCACGATCTCCCCAGTCAACGAGTTTTGTTTGGTGTTGGTTGGAATTGTCCCGCCTACGGGAGCTGGGCGGATTCGAACCGGTCTCCATGTTGGCCGTTCGCTGTCACCCAGCGCAGCTATGTTGGCTTCGTGCCACGACTCAGCTCGTTCTACGGAATCGTGATCTACATGTACTTCGCTGATCACAACCCTCCGCACTTCCATGCGATCTACGGAGAACACGAGGCACTGGTCGCTATTGCCGACGGAACCGTCATCCGCGGCGAACTACCCCGTACGGCGACCAAGCTCGTTCAACAGTGGCTCGAGCTTCGGCGAGCGGAGTTGGAGGCAAACTGGCAGCGCGCCCTCGTGCCTGAAGCTCTAGAGACAATTGATCCGCTCGACTAGACTGGGTACATGAACGAATCACGAGTCGTCGCAGTTGAATACCTCGGTGACCGTTCCTTGAAGATCACCTTCTCGGACCATCAGGTCCGCGAGCTCGACTTCTCGCCGATGCTCGTCGGCGTTCTCCAGTCGATCGACAACGACGATCTCTTCGCTCAGGTTTCCGTCAACCCGGAGACCAAGACACTGACCTGGCCAAATGGGATCGACCTCGATCCCGATGTTCTCGCCGGGAGGCACGCACCGGCTAGCGGCCAACAACCCACGGTGCTCGCCGACTATCGGCTTGAGACAAGCGGATAGCCAAATCGATCAGCTACCTGTGACTGGCCAACTGCGTCTACCTGATTACGGCCGTCGCACCGTATGGAACAGGCCGCGAAGCGGCCAGTCGTACCTCCAAAGGCCTCACGTGGAAACTCGACTCGTTTGCATGGACGCCTTCAGGTGGCCCCGGGTTCCTGGCCGCCTTGCTGTTTTGATCTTTGGTGGAGTCGGGATCATGGGATTCATCACTGACCCCATCCGCCAAGCCCCTGTCCTCCTACTCACGCCGCTCTCTGTGCTGGCCGCCATTCTCATGACCAAGGCGGGAGCGGGGGCTCACATCTGCGTCGACCCCGACCAGCAGACAGTGTCCTTCGTCGACCAAATCGGCGCAACCACCCTCTCGTCGCGATCGCTCAACGAATACGAGTTGACGAGCATCACCGGCGTCAGCATCAAGAAAGGCTGGCGCCGAATTCCAGTACATGCCTTCTCAACGCTGGCTCGAGGAACCCAGTACGACAACCGGCATCTGGGTCTCCCCTACCCCCTCTCTGAATACAACGGACCGCTCATGATCTGGGTACGGGTGACGTTCCGAGAAGCTGCCCGTCTAACGTTGCGTTGGCTGACATTTCGAGACGATGGGCTGACTGGACGAATCGTCTCCGCAAGACTCCTGTCAGATTGACTACGACCGGCGTGACCGCTGCCCTTCGCCTAGTCACGACGCAACGACGTCGAATCTCAAGTCGTCTATACAAACGGCATCACGTGGCATCGAACTCCGTCCAACCGAAGGCTAGGTCGCGCCGATAGCTTCATCGTGCAGCGTCAGCAGATGCCCGATGAGCTGCAGCGTCCAGTCAGCGTGACGCTCCTGCAATACAGGCACCTCGTACACCCGGTATGAGCCGGAATAGATTTCAAGCCAGCTGCTCGTGTCGAAGACGACCTTCCACCGACCCTTCACCCAAACCCATCCGTGGCGATCGGTCGCCGGTGTCCAATCCCGACGACCGAGCTCCACCTTAAGTGCATCAAGCCCTCCGTTCCGGTCAGCCTCCGGGAGGGCTCGATCGGCCATCACCTAACGCCGTACGGACTACGAAGCTCCGACACAGACGAGGTCCAAGTCATCAACATTCAATGTGTCCCGATTGACGTTCAACAGAACGTTTGCGTGGACCCTAACCTTGGATCCGTCAGGGTGCCGGAGCTGTGTATTCATGGTGAAGTGGAATATGTTGTCGTTGAGCACGAGCGATTCCCGCCCGTTGGTCAATACATAGCCGGTGTCAGTCCACCCAGACCGTTCGGCGTGTCCGACCACGCCATTGTTGTGCCCAAGGTGCAAGTTGGTCTCAAGATTGAGCGTCACCTCGAACTCTTCACCTTTGCACGGATCGACTGCCGGGAACGTTTCCGACGTGTTTACGGTCAGCGGTGCATCCGCGTCGACTGGAACACTCAGAAAAACGATCAAGCACATCCCGGCTAAAACGCCAAATACTGTCCTAAACATTGGGCTCTTTCCCTCCTAGACCCGCCGTCGTATTTTCTTCCCATCGCGATACTAACCGATCACTCAGGATAATGCTGCCCAGCGAATAGCGACGAGGGTGATCCGCTCAACCTGGAGCTACCGGTAGATCCAAACCGGCGTGCCAACGGGGGCGACGCCAGAGGCCCAGATCCTGTCCATCGCCGGGTACGTCAGCCTCAGGCAGCCATGCGAGGCCGGGTAGGTCGGCACACTTGTGTACCCGTGGATCGCTACGCCGTGGTACACGTACTTCGGCCGATACAGGGTCCCCAGTGGGGCGTAGCGGAAGCCGTCGATCTGCCGGTACACGGTGAATCGTCCCTCCGGCGTAGCGCCAGCCGACCTGCCCGTCGACGTGCTGTGGATCTCGGTGACTCGACCGTTGTCGACGACGAGCAGTAGCTGCCGGGTCTTGTCAACTTCGATCAGATGACCGGAGGAGCTTCGGGCCACAGGTCGAACACCTTCGTCCAGCACCGCCCACGTGTTGGGGCCGACGATCCCGTCGCGGCTCAGGCCGGCGGCCTTCTGGAGGGCGACAACTGCGTGGTATGTGGTCGAGGAGAACGTGCGGTCCACGCCGCTCAACCAGTAGCCGAGCTCGCTCAGGCGCTGCTCCAACACCAACACTGCATCACCCGACGAACCCAACCGCAACACCGGACGAACACCAGACACCGGAGGATCCGGAGCAGGCGGATCAGGATCAGGCTCAGGCGCCACCACACCAGCATCAAGACGCGACCACGTCACCGGCCCAACAATCCCATCACGACCAATCCCAGCCACACCCTGAAACTCAACAACCGCAACACGCGTCGCCCCATCAAACAAACCATCAACCACACCAGGACCAAAACCCAACTCAACCAACCGCTCCTCCAACACCAACACCGCATCACCCGACGAACCCAACCGCAACACCGGACGAACACCAGACACCGGAGGATCCGGAGCAGGCGGATCAGGATCAGGCTCAGGCGCCACCACACCAGCATCAAGACGCGACCACGTCACCGGCCCAACAATCCCATCACGACCAATCCCAGCCACACCCTGAAACTCAACAACCGCAACACGCGTCGCCCCATCAAACAAACCATCAACCACACCAGGACCAAAACCCAACTCAACCAACCGCTCCTCCAACACCAACACCGCATCACCCGACGAACCCAACCGCAACACCGGACGTTCTTCCGCTGCCGCCGGACTGGCAACCAACACCGTGAGTACAAGCGAGAGGACGAGGGCGAAAGCCGACACGGTTGCGGTGAACCTTCGCCTGTTGGATCGATCTGCCGTGGCCATGCGAACCACCTCCAATCATCATCGTCATGCTTCGACAATCATCGGACCAGAGGCTTAGGTCGGCTTATCAGGCAGCGTGAATCTCCGAACCCCGCCATGGCGACGGCACTACTCTTGCCCCATGCAGGCACCCGAGGTCGTGTTCCACCGAGAAGCACCGACAGTCGCTTTCCGATCTTCGGCAACGCCTCCGACAAAATTGGGAGACTACGACCACGGCTACTTGATCATCGAAGCGGAAACGCGAGGGATCAGAGTCAATCACCCCGCCGTGCTGCTTGGGTTCGAGTTCAACTCACTCGTCGACTTCTTTGCCGAACTCGCCCAGGATTGGCGGGGCTGGTCGGGAACGCGAGATTGGCGATCGCTGGAAGGTGATCTGGCAATCTCGGCCACGTCGGACGACCTTGGGCACTGCCACCTAATCTTCGAGATCGCCGACGGCCCGCTTTCTTCCTGGTCGGCGAAGTTTGAAGGCATCTCGATTGACGCCGGCGAAGACCTGAACGCCCTCGCCCGGAGCCTCCACCTCTGGTCAGAGACCTACCGCTAGGTGTCTGCAAAGCACGCGCTGCCTACTCGGCTTCAGCCAAATCGTCGACGACGAGGTTCACCGCCGTGGTCCGATGCACCGCCCGAAACAGCAGATGCACGCCGACCGGAAGAGTAAGCACCATGGCGGCGGAAGCGATCAGGATGTAGCCCGACGCCACCCAATTCATATGGATGGACGCACCGAGACCGGCGATGAGAAACGCCACCGGCGACGCCTTGCCCGCAGCATGGAAGCGAGCGAAGGGACTCTCGAAACGAAGCACCCCGATCCCGGCGAGTACCGCCACCGCAGCACCGAGCAACATCAGAATTTCAGCTACCAGGCTCACTCGACCACCTCCAGAACCACGGCCCGCTCATTCTCGATGAACCGGCAGGCCACCACGGTGGCCGTGAACCCAACGATGGCCAAGACAACCGGCACGATGAGGTACGTGAGGTCGTCTCGTTGCGCCGCGTCAACCACGAGCGCACCCATGAGTGAGAGCAACAACAGGTCGAGGGCGATGATTCGGTCGGCCAACGACGGGCCCCGAAGCAGCCGGATAACCCCACAAACGGCGGCAAAGGCAAATCCGGCCAACGACAACGTGATCATGACGGCATCTCCTCACTCACGGACCCGGCGACTGCAGCCCGAGGCCCGGCGCCACGAACAGGAAGCGCTCGACAAGCCAAGTCGGCCAGCTGATGAACGTGAACGGCCGTTTCTTCCCGACGGTCGTGGTGCAGCAAGTGAAGGTAGAGCGTGCCGGTGTCGGGGTCGGCGTCCACAACAGCCGTTCCCGGTGTCACGGTGACAGCCACGATCAGCAACAGAAGGTGGTGCCGGGCCTCGGGCTGCAGATCGACGGCCACGATCGCCTCTTCCGTGTAGTCGGTCGGGGTGAGAATTTCAACGGCCACGTTGATGGTGGAGCGCACCAGGTCGACAGCGACGATCCCGGCGAACGCCAGCAGCGGACGAAGTCGAACCCCTCCGGTCAGATCGGTGCCAACCCCAAGCGCTCCGATACCCAGAGCGACCACAAGACCGGCCGCCACGTTGGCCACCGAAACCGAGCCCCACAACACACACCAGGCAGCCGTCATCAACACAACCGCCATCAGCCGGCGAATGGTCAACAGCCGACCCAGCGGCCCCGTCCGAACCACCGATGACTCGGTCACGACAGCACCTCCGAGATGTACACCGACGGATCCATCAGACCCTCGGCGGCCTGCACGCTTAGGTCGAACAGCGTTCCGGCGAACAGCCCGATCAGCACCGTGGCGGTCACCGCCACCGACGCCGATCCCCACATCAGCCAACGATTGCCAACTCGGGTGGGTATGGCCTGGACACGCTCAGGGCTCGCACCCCAGAACACGCCGAGCCAGATCTTGCTCATCGACAGCACGGTCAACGCTCCGGCTACCACCGCCATCACCACGGCAGCAATGGCGACTCCGTCGACACCAGCCGAGATCACCGCCAACTTGGCCACAAATCCGGAAAAGGGGGGCATGCCGGCCAAGCTCAAGGCGGGCACGGCAAACAGCAAAGCGAGGAACGGGCGACGGGCGGCCAAACCGCCGGAGCGATCCAGCGAGCCGGTCCCCTGCTCGATTTCCACCAAACCTCCGACGAGGAACAACACCGTTTTCACCGGCATATGGTGCAGCAGGAAAAGGATGGCAGCGGCGGTGCCGGCCACCGAAAACAAGCCCAGACCCATGATCATGTAGCCGATCTGACTGATGATATGGAACGACAGAATCCGCTTGACGTTCGACTGGGCCAGCGCTCCGACGGCTCCAACCACCATCGTCACCGACGCCACCACAAGCAACGCCGGCCCGAGGTCGGACATGTCGGTGAGAGTGTGGAATCGGATCATGCTGTACACGCCCACCTTGGTCAGCAGCCCGGCGAACACGGCGGTGATCGACGTGGGCGCGGTGGGATAGGAATCGGGCAGCCAGGAAAAGAGCGGGAAGACAGCGGCTTTGGCCCCGAAGACCACGGCAAACCAGGCGCCGATGCCGAGACGAACCCAACCATCGAGTTGGGGCAGCCGCTCAGCGAGGAGCGCCATGTTGACCGTGCCGGTACCGGCGTAGACAAGGGCGATCCCAAAGAGGAACAGGGTCGAGGCGAACAGGTTCATGGCCACGTAGGTGAGGCCGGAATGGATCTGGCGGCGCCGTCCCTGATGGGTGAGCAGCACGTAGCTGGAGATCAGGATCAGCTCGAACGCCACGAACAACGTGAACAGATCACCGGTGAGAAAAGCCAGCGAAACCCCCGCCGTCAGCACGCCGAGGAGAGGGCCGGCGAGCTCAGGATTGGCACCCCAGGCTGTCCGCCGCTGACCGATGGCGAAGATCTCAACGATCAGAATCGTGACCAGGCCAACCGGCAGCGTCAACGCGGCAAACAAGTCGGCCACCAGCACAATGCCGAGCTCGGGATGCCAGCCCCCGACCCGGGCCACAACGGTGCCATCCTGAGCCACGGCCAGACAAAGCCCGACCGCCGACGCGGCGGCAACCGACAGACCGGTCAGCGTGGCGATATCACGCAAGACCGGGCGTGATCGCAGCATCAGCCCGACGGCGGCAGCCACCAGCGGTGCGACGATCGCCAGATAGATTGCAGCTTCAGCCCAGCCCATCATGCCGCCACGCTTTCGTCGCCGAAGTCGTCGGTGGACTCTTCCATTCGGGCGATTCGGCGATCCTCCACGTCGTCCTCAACAAGATCGTCGCCGGTGAGCGTTTGTTGCCGCACCGCCAGCGCAAGCAGGAACAGCGTGAGGCCAAACGAGATGACGATGGCGGTGAGGGCCAACGCCTGGGGCAGCGGATTGGCGGCTCCCTCAACCGCACCGATCGGGGCCTCGCCGGGGGGACCCCCGGCCACCAGCAGCCCAAGGACGGCAGCGTGACCAAGCAACGAGAAGCCGAGAATGATGCGACTCATCGAGCGAGCGGTGATGAGATACACGCCGGCGGACGTGAGCCCTCCGATGGCAAGTAACAACGCGATGCTCATCGAGGGCTCCCTGGATGGTTGTTGGGTTGATCGGGCACGGCCACGGCGGCCAGTCCGTCGAGAAGGGCGACAACAAGCCCGGTGACGATGGCGGCCACGGCGATGTCGAAAGGAAGAGCGCTACCCGACTTGATCTTGCCGAGCACCGGTAGCTCGGTTGACAGCACGAGCTGATCCAGCATCGGCGCTCCCCAAACAAGAGGCAGGAGGGCGACCACAACAGCAGCCAGCATCCCGCCGGCCACCAACCACCGAGCGTGGAGCGGCCGTTGCAGACCTGACACCGCCCGCAGCGTGATGACGGCTGCGAAGACCAGGCCGGCGGCAAACCCACCGCCTGGATTGTTGTGCCCGGCGAACAACAGGTACACGCCGATCATGAGCGCCAGCGGCGTGGCCGTCTTAACTCCGAGACGAACAACAGGCGAACGGTTGGCGATCATGACGCCACCTCCAACCGTCGCACGTTGGCCAACGCCAATACACCAAGCGCCACTACGGCCAGCACAATCACTTCCCCAAGCGTGTCAAGCGCTCGAATGTCGGTCAGGATCACGTTCACAATGTTGTTGCCGCCGCCCTCGTCAATTGCTGCGGTGGTCAACTCGCCGATGGGCGCAGTTCCGGTGGGGTTGGCCCCGGCCACGGCGAGACCGACCATCACGACGACGCCGACAAGTAGCGACACCGCGATTCGCAGCGCCTTCCAGGCATCCCCGGCTGAGGGAAACCGCTTGGCCAAGTGGCCTAGGCCCACGACGAAGCCAACAACGACGATGGTTTCAACCAACAGCTGCGTGAGCACGAGATCAGGCGCGCCCTGTAACACGAATATTCCGGCCACGCAGGTGCCAACGGCCCCCAGCGTGAGCGCCGCCCCGAGGCGCGATGGCACCAGGGTGCCGACAAAGGCCGAGATCACAATGGCGACTGCCAGCATCATCTGCAAGGGACGATCCCACAACACGAGGTGCTCCGTGGCACCGTCCTGGCCGAAGGCAGTAATAAAACCAATGACAAACGGCATGCCGGCCAGGGCGACAACCGTCATGGTCGTGACCAAGTACAGCGGCAGTGAACCATGCTGTACCCGACCCGTCACCCGCCGCGATACGGCGAGGATGCCGTCAAGGGTGGAGTCGACGGCGTCGGCGCCAATCGGAGCGGGGACCGAACGCTCACGGGCACTTAGAACCACCCCGAGCACGACACCAAGCACCACAACCGCCATGGAGATTAGGAAGCCGGTGGTCACTCCGGGCCAGCGAAGCAGCTCGTAGGCCCCGGAGGCCTCATTCAGTTCGACGGCGGCCGGAACGACCACGTTGTTCACCACACCCAGGAACACAAATCCGACCAATCCCAGGGCGCTAAGCACAAGCGACGGCAAAGCCATCGTCGGACGACCCTGCTCGACCACGGTGGTTTCGGAGCTTGGCCCGAAGAGCCCGATCAGTAGACGAGCGGTGTAGGCCACGGTCAGCACCGCACCGCCGATGACCGCAACACCGACGATGAAAGCGCGAGTGCCGTCAAGGCCCAGTACCGCCTCAATGGCCGCTTCTTTGCTGGTGAAACCCAATAGTGGTGGCACCCCGGCCATCGACAGACCGGCCAACACGGCCACAACTGCAGCCAGGGGCATCGAGCGGCCGAGCCCGTGGAGCTCGGTGATGTCTCGAGTGCCGGTTCTCACGTCGATTTCACCGACCACGGCGAACAGCGCTGCTTTGAACAGGGCGTGGGCGAAGAGCATTGAGATTGCGGCGAAGGTGGCCTTCCCGTTGCCTAGCGACAGCAGGGTGATCAGCAGGCCGAGCTGCGAGATGGTGCCCCAGGCCAGAATCAGTTTGGCGTCGCGATGACGAAGCGCCCCTACGGCTCCCCACAACATCGAGGTGATACCGATCGTGAGCCCACCGATCTCCCACACCGGAACCGATGCGTAGGCTCCCCCGACGAGCGCCACCAGCAGCACGCCGGCTTTGACCATCGTGGCCGAGTGCAGGTACGCGCTCACCGGGGTGGGAGCGGCCATCGCCCCCGGCAACCACATGTGGAACGGCACCTGCGCCGACTTCGTGGCGGCAGCCACGAGGATGAGCACCGCGGATGCCACCGCCCACGGCCCGTCAATCGGTGCGATATCGGTCAACCCAACGCCACCGCCGGCCCGTTCCACCATAAGCAGTCCAACAAGGAGGGCCAGACCACCGGCCACGGTGATCATCAAAGCCCGCCGGGCCGCCTTCAGGGTGTCTTCATCGGTGTTCTTGTAGCCAACGAGGAGGAACGATGTGATCGACGTGAACTCCCAGAAGATGAAGAGTGTCCAAGCCGAGTCGGCCAGCACGAGGCCGAGCATCGAGGCCGAAAAAGCCAACAACGTGGCCGGAAAGCGGGTGCCTCCCCTTCCGGTGGGTCCGAAGTAGCCGATGGCGTAGACAAACACCAGCGCCCCGATACCCGACACCAGGGTCACCATCATCAAGGCGACCGCGTCGATCCGAAAGCGAAGCGCCAGGTTTAGGCCTTCGACCCAGACCAGTTCGGTCGTTGACGGCTCGGCACCTAGGATCAGCTGCTCGATAGCCCAAACGGCGGTGATCGCCGGAGCTAGCCCGGCTACCAGCAACCCGTCGGTCATACCCCATCGCCACCCGACGACGACGGCGGCGCCGATGCCGACCAGATGGAGGATGAGCAGAGCCCAAATCATGGACTACACTATATAGAGACTTTCTGAGATAAACAAATTAATTGCTATATTTCATTGTATGCGTTATGGTTGGCATATGTCCCACCAGACCGTTGCTTGCCATCGACCCCAGAAGGCTCTCCTGTGACCGCCGCAATCAGCTTTCTAGGCGGCCTTGTGCTCCTGGTGGGCGCAGGTCACGTGCTGGTGAACGCCGCGAGCCGAATCGGGACCCGCATGGGGCTGTCACCAACCCTCATCGGCTTAACCATCGTGGCCGGAGGCACCAGCGCTCCTGAGCTGGCCGTGGTCTTTCAGTCGCTGCGGGCTGATGACCCGGAACTGGCCGTCGGTTCCATCATCGGCTCCAACATCGCCAACGTTCTCCTGGTGCTCGGCCTGGCCGCCGTGATCGGCAGCATTGCCGTGAACAGCCGGATGATCAGAGTCGATATCCCCTTTATGATCGGCGCCACCGTCGCTCTACTTGTTCTGTCACTCGACGGAGCCCTCAGCCGGCTCGACGGAATCCTGCTGCTCGGCGCATTGATCGCCTTCATCGGGTGGACCATCAAGGCGTCGACCAGCTCGGCGCATCAATTCAAAGAAGCACAGGGCATCGACGGATTGGTGCCCAACACCGGCACCAGCGCTGAAGCCGGCACCCGTCCCACCGCAATTGGTTGGACCGGTCCCGTTCTGGCCTTCGCCGCCGGAATCGCCGGGCTCGCCGTGGCCTCCCGCTTCGTGGTGTCCGGGGCCGAGCAAATCGCCGTCAACCTCGGCATTCCTGAACTGATCGTCGGCCTCACCATCGTCGCCCTGGGCACGTCGGCCCCCGAAATCGTGACAACGCTGGTGGCGGCGCTACAAGGCAACCGGGATCTGGCCGTCGGCAATGCCGTGGGCTCCAACATCTTCAACATCTTGCTGGTACTCGGTCTGACTTCGAGTGTCTCCGGCGGCCTGCCGTTTGGTGCCGACGCCATCCGACTCGATCTTCCCGTGATGGTGGCCGCAGCCATCGCCTGCCTGCCGATGGTGTTCTGGGATCACACTCTTCAACGCTGGGAGGGCGCTGTGTTCGTCGGCTACTACCTCGCCTACATCACGTTCCTGGCGCTCGATGGCACCGGCCACTGGGCCGGCGACCCATTCGCCTTCGTGATGTTGTTCTTCGTCGTTCCCCTTACGGCCATCACCGTCGCCGTCCTCAGCGTGAGGCGTCGTCGGCACACCAGGGCGAACCGGTCGTCAACCTCCGCCCCGTCTACTCCATCACCCCTGATAACCAACCGCCTACCGGAAAGGGCCACTGCATCATGACCGCACAAAACATTGTCGTCGCCTATCACTCGTTTGAGCGTTCAATGGCCGCCCTCGAGTGGGCCATCAACCGCTGCAAAATCGAAGACACCAAACTCACGGTTGTCCACGTGGCGTCAACCCCCATTACCGTGCACAACGGACCGTCGCGGGCCGTGGCCAAGGCCATGGGCGATCCCGAGTGGGCCACCGTGCACAGCGTGGTACAAGGCCTCAATGCCCCACCCGACACGCTGACGGTTATCGACCACGGCGATCCGGTGCACGCCATCCTCAAACACCTCGACAACGACTCATTGGTTGTGTTGGGGCGACGGTGCACCTCGCGCTGGAGCCGCCGAAGCGTTGAACGCCGCCTGCGAGCCCTCCTTTTGGCGGTGCCGATCATCCGAATCGATGAGCGGTTCACGAAGACACCCGATCCTCGTAGCCCAATCCACGAGGACACCGAATCGGTCACGCACGAAGCCAATCCGACACGTACGAACCCCGCCAACGGTAAGGAACTGGTATGAACCTCGAAGCCCCATCCGAACACCAGCTGCTCGTTTTTTGGGTCGGTTTGCTGGTCATCCTTATTACCGCCCGGACCCTTGGCTGGCTGATGCAGCGGATCGGGCAACCCAGTGTGGTCGGCGAACTGGCGGCTGGGCTCGTGCTCGGACCGTCGATCCTCGGTTGGGTGGCCCCCGGCGTTTCCGACTGGCTGTTTCCGGCCGATGCCGCCCAGACGGCGATGCTCTTCACGGTCGGCTGGCTGGGTGTACTCCTGCTGCTGGTGGTAACCGGTTTTGAAACCGACCTCGGGCTTATCGAACGGCAAGGTCGGGCCGCGGCGCTGGTGTCAACCGGTTCCCTGGTGGTGCCGGCGATCGCCGGCATCACCGTCGGCTGGCTGATCCCGGCCACGTTTGTGGGTGACGGCACCGAGCGCTACATCTTCGCCTTGTTCGCCGCAGCAGCGCTCTCAATCTCCTCGCTCCCCGTCATCGCGAAGATCCTGTCGGAGATGGGCCTGATGCGCCGTAACTTCGGTCAGTTGACCTTGGCCGCCGGTATGGCCAACGACGTGGTCGGATGGGTGGCCTTGGGCCTCATCGCCGGTCTGGCCCAGGCCGGTGGTGTGAAGTTCGACAAGCTGCTGTTCACCGTTGGAGGCCTCGCCCTCTTCTTCGTGTTCGCCTTCACCTTCGGTCAGCGAGCGGTGGACGCCGGTCTACGCCGGGTGCGGGCCAAGGGCGACGATCCGCTCCAGGCTCTCACGGTCATCCTGATCACCGCCCTGGTCTTCGGTGTCATCACCCAGTGGCTTCACGTTGAAGCCGTGCTCGGCGCCTTCACCGCCGGCGTCATCCTGGCCCGCTCGCGGTTCGGCGATCACAGCCTGATCGCGCCGTTGGAAACCGTGACCGCAGCGGTGTTCGCGCCCGTGTTCTTCGCCACCGCCGGCCTTCGAGTCGACCTCGGACTGTTGTTTGATCCCGAGACCCTGTTGTGGGCTGTTGTGGTCTTGGTGGCGGCTTCGGCGTCGAAGTTCATCGGCTCGATGATCGGGGCGAAGATGTCGAACCTGTCGCCGATCGAAGGCGCCGCTCTTGGTGCCGGGCTGAACGCTCGAGGCGCCCTGGAAATCGTGATCGCCACCGTTGGCCTCTCCCTTGGGGTGCTCAACGAACGCTCCTACACCGTGATCGTGTTGATGGCGATGGCCACCTCGATGCTTGCTCCCCCGGCTCTGCGTCGAATTCTCGACGGCTGGGGAGGCACTCCGGCCGAGCGTCAGCGAATCGACCTCGAAAACCAGCTGGCCGAAAACGTTGTGGTTAAGGGCGGACGGGTCCTCCTCCCCACCCAGGGTGGGCTGTCGTCGCTGGTTGCCGCCCAGGTTGTGGCCTTGTCATGGCCGAAGGGCACCAGTGTCCACCTGGTAACCGTAGGTGACCAGACCGTCGACCTTGATGCGGTCCGCAACGTCCTCGCCTCCCACGAAGTCATACACGAACGCCTCGACGGCGAACCAGACGGTGAAACCGTGGCCGATGCGATTCTGGAAGAGGCCAAGCTTGGCTACGACGCCATCGTTTTGGGATGTGCCCCCGACTGGGCCACTCCGGGATTGGTGTCACCCCTGGTGGAAGCCGTGGTCAACGGCTCGACGATCCCCACCATCGTGGTGCGCCGCCCGGCATCCCCCGGTCTGCCGTGGGCGTTCGCCCGGGCCCTGGTCCCACTCTCCGGCAGCCGATCATCGAGAGCCGCCCAGGAAATCGCCGGTTATCTCAGCGCCAACATCGGCACCCATGTGAACCAGCTTCACGTTGCCACCAATGGCGATGGACGATCGATGCCGGCGTCGATCGAAAAGGGCGCCCAGTGGGCGGCTGTGCGCCATCTTGTCAACGACGCTTCGCAATTCGCTTCACGACTCGGCGCCAACCACACCACTTCGGTGCAGACCGGTGTCAACGCCGGCGACCACATCGTCGAAGCTGCTCGAGAGCTCGACGTGGATCTGGTCGTGGTCTCGGGAACCAGCCGTTCGGGAGGAGGCAACCTCTTCGTCGGCCACACGATTCACACCATCTTCGAGGACATCGACTGCACGGTGATTCTGGCTACCAACCCCGATGGCAGCCGGTCCGCCGCACCGGCGACGGCAAGCTCCGACCAAACCGAGATGGCAACGGTTTAGCACCGCAACCTTATTCTCATCACACCTATTCGAAGATCACGATTTCCAGAGGTACAATCAGATGCTGATGTTAGTGGAACCTGAAGTTGAGCGACCGTCGTGGACTTTCCTTACCAACCACGCCCATGTTCTTATCGCCATAAGTAGAAATCCCGATATCCGTCAGCGAGATATCGCCTATGCCGTCGGCATCACACCGGGAGCTGTACAGCGAATCATCACTGAACTGGAAGAAGCGGGATACATCAGTAGCGAGCGAGTTGGCCGTCGAAACCACTACTCCATCAACGGCGAACTCAAACTTCGACACCCGCTCGAGAACCAACACACGATCAACGAACTGATCGAATCGCTGGATCAGTAGGCGGGCTCGTAACGCTGCGAGCGTGGGCGCACGGCAGAGCCACGCCACCCCGATCCGGCCAGCTCCACGTGTAATAACGTGCAGTGACGTTCAAGGAAGGCCGCCTCACAGTACGAGAGGTAGAACCGCCACAAACGGCGGAAACGCTCGTCGAAGCCAAGGTGCTCAACTTCGGTGGCCTTCCGTTCAAACTGATCTCGCCATCGACGCAGCGTCTCGGCGTAGTGAGCGGTGAGGTCTTCGACGCCGACAACGCCGAGCGTCGTTGCCCCTCCCACCGAGTTGACAATCGCTCCCAGCGACGGCAAGTAGCCGTTGGGAAAGACAAATCGCTGGATGAAGTCTTCGGTAGATTTCGCTCGCTCCCAACGCTGATCAGGCAGACAGATCGCTTGGATGGCGGCCAGCCCGTCGGGAGCCAGGCATCGTTCGATGGTGGAAAAGTAGCCGTCGTACTCACGCCAATCCACGGCTTCGATCATCTCAACCGAAATGATCCGGTCGTAAGTGCCGGTCAGGTCTCGCCAGTCGCTGTCGACGATCTCGATCCGATCCGACGCTTCGCTCTGCTTGGCTCGGATACGGGCCTCGTGTAGCTGCTCGGCCGAAATGGTCACCCCGGTGACCCGACAACCGATGGTTTCCGCGGCGTGAACGGCCAAGCCACCCCAGCCACAGCCGATGTCGAGGAGGTGGTGGTGCGGCTGAAGACCGATCTTGTCGAACAGAATCTCGTACTTGTTACGGCTGGCGTCACCCAGGTCGCTGTTGAGGCTGGGAAAGACCGCAGAGGAGTATGTCATCGTCTCGTCGAGGAACAGGGCGAACAGATCGTTGCCCAGGTCGTAGTGAGCGGAGATGTCTTCACGGTTGCGGTCGCGAGAGTCACGAGGGCGCAGACGTCGGAACATGTCGGCCGACGGTCCCAACCAACCCTGAAGCCGATTGCGGGCGGCGTCGATCGGTGCCATGTTACGAATCAGCACCTGCACCACGGTCATCGGGTCGGGGCTGGTCCACCAACCCTCGATGTACCCTCGGCCTAAGCCGATGGATCCTTCTGTCATCACGGCGACGTAGGCCCGAGTGTCATTGACGTCGATCTCAGCGGCAAGCCCACTCCCCGGTCCAAAGGTTGTGGTCGACGCCGTGTCGTCGAGCCGCTCGGTGACCGTGAGTTGATCGCGGCTCATTCTGTTAAGCAGGGCGACAACGGCTTTTCGTGCCGCGGTGGCCTTAACTGCAGTGACTTTGGCTGCGGTGGCTGTGGCTTTGGCGGAAATGTTCACTGAATCGTTCACGGTGACGGGCTCCTCTTTTCGGGGTGGGAAACAAACGGCACGCCTTTGTGCCAAAGCCGGGCGGCTTCGACGTGGATTCCGGCCGATACGAGATGAGTAGGGGCAAGGCTCGAGAAGAGCTCGCGGCTTAGCACCCGCCGCTCCACAGGTTGACGGCTAAGCGTGAGGCCGGTTCGCAAGATCGGTGACGCATCGCTGCTGGGACGAACGTCGAGACCCATCCGAAATGGCGAGTAGTCACCGGCACTGTTGTCTATCTCCATCCGGTACACGAAGTCCTCATCAAGGAAGGGCGACACATGCAAGACCTTGCCGAACTCGGCCTGAAACTGAACGGCGCTGTCACCCGGTCCGGCGTGGAGTTTCGTGGCGTACGAGTGTCGTTCCTTCCACGGGGTGTTTGTCACTTCAAGGACGGCGTGTGACGGGACATCGGGATCGGAGTCCCACAGCAGATACACCGTGATCGGATTGAACAGCCATCCCCACCGGCGGAACTGGGTCAACATGCGAACAGGGCCCGACGGATACCGCCCGGTTGCCTCCGCCGCAAGCCCTCGCACCTGCTTGCCCAACGAGCGATTTGAGCCATCGCCGTAGTCTTCAATTCGAAATCGCACGGGCGCCGGGCCCGACGCCGACCACAACCGGTGGTGGCGGCATACAGCCTCCGGAGCGTCCGGGTCGAGCCACACGTAACGCACCGAACGGCGAAACCGATGTTCGGTCGGACGGGTGCGGGCGTGAAAAACCTCACCGGTGCACACCGCCGGGGGTCCCGGTCTCATTCGCTCCTCCGAGCCTCTTCGAGCGGCCAGGAAACCCCGAGCCGTTCACAAACCCGTAGGGCTGACACCATGCCGTCCTCATGGAAACCATTACCCCACCATGCGCCACAGAAGTGCACCCCGGCCACGCCGTCGATTTCCTCAAACCGAGCCTGCGCGGTGAGAGATGCCGAGTTGAACACCGGGTGGTCATAGTCGAACGAGGCGATGATCTTGTTTGGATCAAGGTGATGATCGCTGTTGAGCGTCACGAGGTACCGCTCGGCGCCGGGCAGGTGCTGCAGTGTGGTCAGATCGTAGGTGACGGTGGCCAACTCGCCGTCCGGCTCCCGCCGCAGGTAGTTCCATGCCGCCCATGCTCTCGGCCGTGGCGGTAGGAGCGAGATGTCGGTATGGAGGGTGGCCCGGTTGGGTTGATACGGGACCGCTTCGAGCACGCCGGCCTCATCGGGGGTGGGGTCGAGGAGGATCCGCCGACTTTGATCGCTGTGGGTCGCCAGCACCACCCGATCAAAGATCTCGCTGTCGGTGTCGGTCTGCACCTCGACACCACCTTCAACCCGCCGAACACCTCGTACGGGGGTGTCGAGACGAACCTTGCCGCTGAAGCGATCGGCGATGGCTTGCACGTACTCGATGCTGCCTCCGGGAATGGTCCGCCACTGAGGTCGCTGCCCAACCGACAGCAGTCCGTGGTTCGACAGAAAGGTGAGCAGCGCCTTAGCCGGGTACTCCATAAACGTCGACGGGTTGGCCGACCAAATTGCCGCCCCCATCGGCACGAGGTGCAGATCGATCAGCTCGTCGGAATAGTCAACCCGGGCCAGCAGTTCGGCCATCGTGGTGTGATCGTCGGGGTCGGCCAGAAACGTGTTGGCCTGGCGGTAGAAACGACGGATATCGCGCAGCATGCGCCACATCGCCGGTCGAACAATGTTTCCACGATCGGCGAACAGGGTGTTGAGATTGGTGGCCCGGTATGTGAAACCGCTGAACCGTGAACCCGGATCAAGGTCAGTCACCGAGAAACTCATCTCGGTGTCGATCGTGGTGATGCCAAGCTCGTCCATGAGCCGGACGAAATTGGGATAGTTGCGATCGTTATGAACGATGAACCCGGTGTCGACCGCAACAGGCCCGACTTCGGGGTCGTCTACCGACACCGTGTTGGCGTGACCGCCTAACCGTTTGTCGGCTTCATAGAGCACCACCTCTCGGTGAGGTCCGAGCACGTATGCGCAGGTCAGCCCGGATATACCGGATCCGACAATGGCGATTCGCTGACCGGGCTGATCTGATGGACTCATATGACAGTCCTTCGTTCTGACCAGCCAACGAGGATGCACAAGCGGCCGGACGAGGGCCGCTGCCGGAAAATATCCCGTTGACAAAGTGGCCTGGATGTCCGACGATTGGTCGCTGTGGCGGTCGCTGGGCGATTTACTCAGGCCCTGGCGACCATGGAACCTATTGGAGAATCAATGACGAACTCCCCAATCCGGTGTCCGGAAGGTCGCCTTGGCGTCCGATATATGGATGGCGACACGATGCAAGTAGCCCCGTACTGTTTTGAGTGCTCGCTACTCAAACCGGAACAACGCTGCGCCGAGGTACGAACCTCGGAAACAACCGTGGTGACGATCGACGTCGCCGCAGAGCCCGAGACAGCGCTACAAACAGGCTAAAAACCAGCCCCCATCTTCGTTCTCGGGAAGCAACCGGCGCCATTGTCGGTTGAGGGTTCATGCAGAACTCGCTCCGCAACCGTTGGTCCCGACTGCTGATCACGCTGATGGCTCTCACATTGCTGGCCGCTGCCTGTAGCGCCGATGACGGTGCCGACAGCGCTGACAGCGACGCGTCCGGATCGACCGACTCACCGACCACGTCCGGGGACACGTCCCCATCCGCCGACGATGGCGGCTCGGACGACGAAGGTGAATCCGGTAGTGAACCGGAGCGGGTTGAGATAAGCGGGCCGACGACCACGTTCATCCCCGACCTCGAAGCCGACTTCAGCACCGACGGTGGAGCGACGTCGGGCAACGCCAACGCCGACGTCATCATCGACGCCAACGCCACCGCCGACCTCACCCCCACCTTGGCCAACCTGACCTGGCCGACCGACTGGACCCGTCGCACCGTCGAAGATTGGGACGAGTTCCTCGCCGGCCTCGGGGGCAACGATCCTCGTGACGGCATCCGACCGATCGACACTCCCGTCTTCGAGACGGTGGCCCTCGCCGCCGAGTGGTTGTCACCTCGGGATCCGGGGGCGCTGGTAACGGTGGGTGACGAAGCCCGCTTCTACCCGCTGTCGATGATGACCCGGCACGAGATAGTGAACGACGCGTTCGGCGATGTGCCCGTGGCCGTCACCTACTGCCCCCTCTGCAACACGGCGCTCGCCTTCGATCGCCGGGTCGACGGTGAAACGCTGCGCTTCGGCGTGTCGGGCCTGCTCCGAAACAGCGACTTGGTGATGTGGGACAATGCCACCACCTCGCTCTGGCAACAGATCACCGGAGAGGGTGTGGTCGGCCACTACGCCGGAACCAACCTGGAGATCATCCCCACCGCCATCGTCTCGTTTAAGCAGTTCGCCGAGCTGCACCCCGAAGGACGCTCCCTCGCCGCCGAGAGTGGGGCCGGCCGCCGCCAATACGGCATAAACCCGTACGTCGGCTACTCGTCGTCGCCGCAACCCTTCCTGTTCGGGGGCGAGATCGACACCCGCCTTCCCGCTCTGTCGCGAGTGATCGGCGTCGACGCCGGCGAAGATGGCGCCCGGGCCTACCCGTTCGAGGTCGCTCAGGCCGAAGGAGTCATCAACGACAGCATCGGCAACACGCCGATCGTGGTGTTCGCCGCCGGGGAGACAGCCGATGCGCTCGACCAGCGATCGATCGGAGCGTCCAACGCCATTGGCACCGCGTTGGCCCTCAGCCCGGTTGTCGACGGTGAGACGTTGACCTTCACCGCCGACACCAGCGCTCCAGATTCTGAACTCTTCATCGACGACCAGACCGGCTCCACCTGGACCTTGCTCGGCTTGGCCGTCGACGGCCCACTGGCCGGATCGCAACTGGAAACGGTGATCCACCGCAACGAGTTCTGGTTTGCGTGGCAGGCGTTCTTCGGCGCCGACACCGTCTACGAACCATAGGACCGTCCGGTCTGGTCAGTCGGTCGATTAGCTGGTGGGCCGAACCGCTTCAGCCGGATCAAGTCGAGCGGCCCGGGTGGCCGGGTAGAGCCCGGCCAGCGCGCCCAACACCAGGGCTGCCACCACACCAAGGGCCAGCGCCTCAACCGGTATGTCGATCAACCATCCCTGACGTCGGGCGTAGGCCACGGTCACTCCGGCTCCAAGCAACGTGCCCAACAATCCGCCAATCAGCGCCACCGTCGCCGATTCGAGAATGAACTGGGCGGCGATATGGCTTCGGGTGGCCCCGAGCGCCCTGCGCAGTCCGATTTCCGAGCGCCGCTCCAGCACCGAGATGATCATGATGTTGGCGATGCCGACCCCACCGACGATCAGCGCGACCGCTCCCAAGCCCAGCAACAGATTCTGCAGATTCTGATCAACCTCGGCCCGGGCTTCCAACGCATCAGAGGGTCGAGACACCGAGACCTCATTGGGGTCGCCCGGGTTGACCGTGCGGGCCAGCACATCCCGCACCGCCTCGACCTGCTCAGGGCTGGTGCGCAGGTAGATGGCCGTTGGCACGATCTCCGCTCCGAGGAACTTCTCGGCGGCGGCGTTGCCGATCAGCACCGACCGATCGACGTCGGGGTTCAGGGGCAACGGGTTGAGCACGCCGATCACGGCAAACGCTCGCCCGCCGATATCCACGGTGGGAGCACCGGTCAGGTCGTTGATGCCAAGCCGTTCCGCCGCCACCGCCCCAAGCACCACGGTGGGCAACGTACCGGTTCCGGCGTCGAGGAACCGCCCGGCGGCCAGCTCAGCTTCCAGGGTTTCATACAGCTCCGGCTCGGCGGCAAGTACGTCGATGCCGTTACTTCCGTCGACGTACTCGTTGCGATGGACCTCGGTGGCCAGTTGCGACACCGAGGACGCTTGCGACACCGGACCTACCCGCCGAACCATGGTCGGCGATTCCTCAGGCATCTTGGCCGACTCACCAAACAGGTCCTGGCCGGCCTGAACCTGCAAAAGGTTGGTTCCCAGTCGATCGATCTGAGCGATCAAGTCGGCTTTCGACGAGGCGGAGATACCCAACACAGCGATCATCGAAGCGATACCGATGGCGATGCCCAAGGCGGTCAGCAACGTGCGGCCCTTGCGGCTTCGCAGCCCGTGGGTTCCCGTGGCGACGGCGTCGGTCAAGCGCAGCTTTGATCGGGATGTTCTCGGAGTACGGGACCTCATGAGGCACCCGCCGTTGAGCTCACAACATGATCCTCAACAACCCGGCCGTCGCGCAGCGTAACTCGACGAGGCAACCCGGCGGCCAGTTCCTGATCGTGGGTGATGATGACAATGGTGGTGCCCTCGCGATTGAGATCCCGTAGGAGGTCCACGATGGCGCCCGACGTCACCGAGTCGAGATTGCCGGTGGGCTCGTCGGCCAACACAATCGCCGGGTCGGCCACGATGGCTCGGGCCACCGCCACTCTCTGACGCTCACCTCCCGACAGCTTCGATGCCTTGTGGTCGATCCGATGGCCCAAGCCCACCCGCTCCAACGCTTCAGCAGCCCGCCGGTATCGGGTCCGCCGGGCGACGCCGTGGTAGAGCAGTCCATTGGCCACGTTGGCCGCAGCCGATGAGCCTTCGAGTAGGTGGAACTGCTGGAAGACAAAACCAATCCCGGTAGCGCGCACCCCGGCCAGCGCCGCGTCAGACATCTCGGTGACCGCTTGACCTTCGATCAACACCTGGCCGGACGTAGGCCGATCGAGGGTACCGATCATGTTCAGCAGCGTCGATTTACCGGAGCCAGAGGCTCCAACGATACCGACCAGCTCTCCCCGACCGATCGTCAGCGACACCCCATCAAGTGCCTTCACCGGCGGGCTGCCGGGATAGTGTTTCGACACGTCGGTGAGTTCCAAAACGTCCGGCCTCATTCGGGGATCACCACTTCGTCACCCTCGGCGATCTCTCCGCTCACCTCGGCCCGACCGTCGAGCACCTCGCCAACCTCAACGGCAACCAATCGGGTGCCGGGCCCATCAGGAACCTCAACGGCAAATCCGCCTTCGCTGAGTGCCAACAGCGCTACTACGGGCACCAGCAACACGTCTTCGGCCACGGTTTGCGTGATGGTCACCTTGGCGGCAGCAACATCGTCGGGCAGCTCCCCGTCCGGGGAGATTGTGGTTCGCCAAACCCGTGATCCGTCGGCCAACGTCACCTGTTTCTGTTGACTCACCGAGCCGGGCACCGTGGTCCCGTTGATGTCGATCTCCACGTCGGCACCAACCGGAAGCGCACTGCGGTCACGGGTTGAGGTGTCAACCAGGACCTCGGTGTCGGCGCCGGTCACTTCCAGTGTCGAGAATCGATCACCAACTCGACTGGTCGTGTTGATGCGCACAGGAGCCGACTCGAACACGAGCTGCGACG
Source organism: Acidimicrobiales bacterium (assembly GCA_965216355.1). GTDB lineage: Bacteria > Actinomycetota > Acidimicrobiia > Acidimicrobiales > SZUA-35 > JAHELU01. Next base: position 1,484,755 of record CBDCFR010000013.1, on the reverse strand, counting down.
TGTCGACTCGCCCCGTCACCGGCAGACCCACGGCCTCCTGCCAGTCTTCGACGGCGTCCTCAGTAGAGGCGCCGAACTCGCCATCGACTTCAAGATCACCGCCGTCGTCGAACCCGGTGGCGATGAGGAAACGCTGCAACTGGGCCACGTCCTCCCCGGTCTGCAATTTCAGACGCTTGCCGTTGGCGTCGCGATGACGGGTGTTCACTTTGTGTAGCTCTCGATACATCGGCATCGAGCCCTCGGCCACCGTGACCGGTTTGTCGTCGATCCGAATCAACTCCTCACCGAAGTCAACAAGCTCACCGACTTCACGGGCTGCGGTGATGGTGCCCGCCGCCTCGGTGGTCACCACCCAGCTGTCACCGTGGCTCACGGTGGCGTTGAACTCCCGTTCAGTAGCCAGGCTCCCCTGGCTCACGGTGGCCGTTGATTGGTTCGGCTGCGCCGATCCGCCATCTTCGGACTCGGTTGCGTCTTGAGCAGCCGCCTGTTCTGGAGCCGCAACCCACCAGACAGCGGCAGTCGACATCACGGCCACAAGCGCCACGAGTACCACAGTCGTTGCCGTCAACTTCAGCCTTCGACGCCGACTCATGATCCCTCCTCGCCGATGGCGTCGAAGTGATGCTCGCACTCGGTGGCGGCCTCGTTGAACTTCTCGAACTCGGTGTCCTCGAACGATGGCAAGCCGGTCTGGGGATCGACCTCAACCTCGTCGAACTCCTGAATCACAACGCCACCGGCCGCATCGTCAAAGTCAGGAACCTCAACGCCGAGGTCTTCCATACATTGCCGGAACTTCAGCTCGGCGTCCTCAAAGGCCGCCTTCTCCTCAGCGCTCATGTCGAAATACGGGTCAACGTTGGCCAAGTGCTGGTTGCACTGGGCGTTGGCCTCCTCAAAGTCCTCGACGCTGAAGTCGTCGAGCGACCCGGTCTGCGGATCGATGCCGGTAATGGCATCGTCGGCCGGATCAATCTCGATTGTCGAGCCGTCCTCAGCTCCACCGATCACGATCGCATCACCGAAATCAATTCCGGCGTTGCTCATGCATTCGTTGAAGAGGCGGAAGGCGTCTTCAGGATCGTCAGGGGCTTCAACGCCGGGCTCCTCATCGGCAGCGCTACCTGTTGACTCCGCAGCATCGTCGCCAAGCGTGGCCACGCCTTCATCGGCAGCGGTGGCCGATTCGTTTCCGCACGCCGCCGCGATGAGGGCGAGGGCCAGAACGGCACCAAGGATTCGCCGTCGTCTACACCGTGTGATTTTCATGTTCTCTCCATGACCTGAGCTGCTTGCTCGAATTCGTTGAACTTCGAAAGCGATCATGGCGAACCGCTGATGAGACGATGATGAGAGCGGATGAGGACGTTCTCATCCAGCCCAACGCCCTCTCATCAAACTCTCATGAATCGTGAGTCATACTGGCCCAATGCGCATCCTGGTCGTTGAGGACGGCGAAGCCATGGCCGACGCCCTGAAGCGGGGGCTAGTGGCCGAAGGGTTCGACGTCGACGTTTGTTTCGACGGCGCCGACGGGCTTTGGCGAGCCCGGGAGTTCCCCTACGACGCCATCGTGCTCGACATCATGCTTCCGTCAATCAACGGTTATGAGATCTGCCGCACGTTGCGCGGGGAGGGCGTGACCGTTCCGATCCTGATGCTTACCGCCAAGGACGGCGAGTACGACATCGCAGAAGGTCTTGACCTCGGCGCCGACGACTACCTGACCAAGCCGTTCAGCTTCGTTGTTCTGGTTGCCCGCCTTCGAGCCATCATGCGCCGTGGAGTGGGTTCCAGCGACGGCACGTTGCAGGCCGGCCAACTGGCGATCGACACAAGAACCCGACGTTGTTGGATGGGTGACGATCCACTCGACCTGACCCCTCGGGAGTACTCACTGCTGGAGACCCTGACCCAGCATCTCGATCAACCAATGACGCGATCCGAGCTTCAGGATCGAGTGTGGGGTGGAGACTACGACACGACATCAAATGTTGTTGACGTGTACATCGGCTACCTGCGAAAGAAGCTCGACTCCGATCATGTCCGCATCGACACGGTACGAGGCATCGGCTATCGGCTGGTGACGTCATGACGAATCTCGGCCTACGGGCCCGATTGACCATCTTTGTCACCGTGGTCTTCGCCGTGACGATGATCGTCACATCGATCTTGGCCCGCTCGGTTGTCGAAGACCGAATGCTGGCCAACTCCAAGGCCAACGCTGAAGCCGTCCTCAGCGAGTTTCTCGAGTCGATCTACGGCGGTGTCGCCACCCTCGGCGTGGTCGATCCCGAGTCAACATCGCGCTTCTTCTACCGGGACTCCGACGGCAGCGAGATCAGTGAGCAGGAGTACTTCGACACGATTGCGGCCAGCTTCGACAGCGAGTTCCTTGAAATCTTGGGATTCGAGTCGAACGGCCTTCCGGCGAGCTTTGTGCTGGAGGGGCCGCTACCGGGCGACAGCGGAGTGATCGTTGGCGGCGGATTGATGGAAGGGATAGATGCTGAAGGAACAGATGTCGGAGGAACAGCCGCCGTCGGGCCGCTGAACGTCGCGCCGGATAGCGGGGCGATCATTATCCCGGAGGCGGGAACCGTTACCTTCGCCGTCGGGCCCGTACCAACCGGCGACCCGTACCCGGTTGACCTCGGTGCCGACGTTGTGGCGGTTGCCCAGACCTTGACGTTCTCCGACGGGGCAACACTCGAAATCGGGGTGTCCAACCCTCTGCAGCCGGTGTCCGACGGCTTGTCGGCCATCACCAATCTCATGCTGGTCGCCGTACCGACCCTGGTGGCCATCGTGGCCTTCATCACCTGGCAGGCCGCCACTCGAGCCCTCAGCCCGGTCAACGCCATCGCCAGCGAGGCCGCCGCAATTACGGCAAGCAACATCAATCAACGGGTACCGGTGCCCGGCGCCAACGACGAGGTCCGCCACCTCGCCGTGACCGTCAACAACATGTTGGACCGGCTTCAACACGCCCAAGATCGGCAGCGGCAATTGGTGTCCGACGCTTCACATGAGCTGCGAAGTCCGGTGGCGGCCAGCCGAGCGCAGCTTGAGGTGGCGGCCGCCGATCCCGGCGGAGCCGATTGGGAGGCCACAGCCAAGGCGGTGCTGACCGAACAGAGGTATCTCACCGAGATGATCGACGACTTGTTGACGATGTCCCGGCTCGACGAGTCCGGGGTCGACGGCGTTGAGGACATCGACTTCGACGATCTCGTGGCCACGGAGGTGGGTCGCCAGGCGGTTCCGGTTGACATGACGATCGGCGTGCCAATCCGGCTCACTGGTAATCACCGCCTGCTCACCAGAGCCATCAGAAACCTGCTCGACAACGCCACCCGCCATGCTGTCGACCTAGTCGCAGTCACAGTGGTAACCGATGGCGAGGTTGCAGTGATGCAGGTCGATGACGACGGCCCCGGGGTCCCGGCCAACCAACGGGAAACGATCTTCGAACGATTCCGCCGCGTCGACGATGCCCGAGATCGTGGTAGCGGCGGCACAGGCCTTGGTCTCGCCATCGCCCGTGAGGTGGCAGTGGCCCATCACGGCGACCTTGGCTGTACAGCCAGTCCTCTGGGAGGAGCCCGGTTTACCCTGACTCTGCCGATCAGCCGGAATACTGCCTAGCCAGCCGCATTGACGCGAGCCCCGATAGCGGCCAAGGCGTTCAGATCGAACGGCGCTCGCACCGCAATGATGCGGCGGTCGACAAGCCCTTTGGCTCCATCAGGCAGCGCCCCGCCAAGGGAATGATCCAGGTCGGCCTGGATATGCACCGAGGTTTCAAAGCCACGATCTCGGCGGTGCGGGTTGGCGAGTCGGAGTAGCGGACCGGCTTCGGTGCCGGAATTGATGTTCACGCCGTCGGCCAGTTGGATGGCCAGCTTCACCGTCGGTTCGCTCGATGCGCCGATGATGATCGGAAGCGGCCACTTGTCCCCCGGAGCGAAACCGAGGTCGAGGCCGTCGATGTCGAAGAACTCGCCCTGAAACTCACGGCCGCCCGACCACAGGTGACGAACGACTTCGATCGTCTCGGCCAACATCCGAGCCCGACCGGCCCGGTTCAGAAGCTTGATACCGATGGCCTTGTGTTCGGCACCGAACATCGAGTTGGGTGACGCCCCCGAGCCGAGTCCAAGCACCGCCCGGCCATCACTCAGCGACTGCAAGGTGGCCATCGCCATCACGAGCTGGGCCGGGTGACGGTTCATCATGTTGGCCACCAACGGGCCGACGAGCACCCGATCGGTGGCCGCAGCGATAGCCCCGAGCGTGGCAAATGGATCGTGGGACCAGCCACGGTCGAGCATCGTTCCGATGAGGTGGTCGTAGGTCCAGACAGCGTCGAATCCGCTGTCTTCGGCGCACCTCGCGACTTCAACCATTTCCTTGGCCGAGGCGCTGAACGGGCTGATCACCACATCATGACGGGTGGTGGTGGATGGGCCTTGAGCATCATTCATTTCAGGCACGCGACGCTTTCTTTGATAGACCACCTTTGGCCGAACTGTCCAGGAAACATCGTCGATTTACACCGTTAGGCAGCAGCGCATTCTCAACACCGATATGGGCTTTACTTCGACGGGTTACGGTGCGATAACTTGAGGCAAGTACAGATCCACGAGGCACCACAGGGGGCGCAGACCCGAGGCTCGTCGTTGAACCGAGACCACGGCCACTCGCCCTAAGACTTATTCGGGTCAATTCGAAGCTGCCTCGTGGATCTGCCGCGTCCGGGCTGAGATCTTCCGCCGAACGTCGTACGGCGCGAACCCGGCGTTGATGCCGTTGAGAACCAGCTGTAAGACCTCGTCGTCGGTCAAGCCGAGGGTGTTTCGCAGCTTGTTCACCTCCGACGACACCGATACCCCGCTCATCAGGCGGTTGTCGGTGTTGACACTCACGTTGAAGCCCGCCCGGAGCCAGGTGGCGATCGGGTGGTGGGCGAGGTCGGGTACGGCACCGATCTGCACGTGGCAGGTGGGCGCCATCTCCAACGGAATCTGATGGTCGAGGACGTACTGGGCCAACGGACCCATGTCCTCGATCTCGCCGTCGACGATCGACATGTCGGACATGAGCCGAACACCATGGCCAATCCGGTGGGCGCCATGAACCAGTGCGTCGTCGATCAGCTCAAGATCGGGGGGCTCGGAAGCGTGGATGGTGACGTTGACGTGGCGTTCACGGGCCAGCTGCAACGCCTCGGCGTGAAGCGACGGTGGCCAACCGGTTTCGGCTCCGGCCAAGTCGAAGCCCAGAACTTTGTCGTCTTCGGCTCGCAGACGATCGGCCAGTTGCGCCACTTCGAGTGATCGTTGTTCGGTACGCATGGCACACAGGATCGCTCCGACGTAGACGGCGTTGCCCTGTTCCGCGGCCGCTTGCTCGCCTCGCCGGAACCCGTCTGTGACAGCACGTACCACCGCGTCGAGCGGTAGCCCTTGTTGCTGATGCAGCTCGGGGGCGAAACGAACCTCGGCATAAACCACGCCGTCGTCGGCCAGGTCGACCGCGGCCTCGTAAGCGATCCGCTCGATGTGTTCTTCGGTCTGCATCACGGCCAGCGTGTGGTCGAACGTGGCCAGATACTGCAGCAGGTCACCGGTCTCTGCACCGGCCGTGAACCATCCGGCCAGCTCATCGGCGTCGGTGGACGGAAGTGTCCACCCAATGCTTTCGGCCAATTCGAGAATCGTTGACACCCGAAGGCCACCGTCGAGGTGGTCGTGCAACAGCGATAAAGGCAGGCCGGACGTGGTCATGGATCGATCCGAGCCGCGCTAGAACGCGCCGATGATCAGAGGCTTGACGAAGTAGTTGATCACGATGATCACCAGGAGCACCGACAGGTCGATTCCCCCCAACGGAGGCAGCACCCGACGGATCGGGCCCAACACCGGCTCGGTGATCTGAAAGATCAACGAAGCGAACGAGAAGAAGGGTGAGTCGGGACCGATACGAAACCAGCTGATCACGGCCCTGAGGATGAAGAGAATCAGCAGGGCGTTCATCAGCAAAAGGAGAATTGCTTCCATGCCCAAGTCTGCCAGCAATCCATAAAATCAACATCAAGTCGTCGCTGCGGAGCAGCGACTTACCGAGTTTGCTCCGCAAACTCCCCGCTTGACAGTTCGTACCTGAAGATCAATCTCACTCGGAGGTGCGGAGCAGCGACTAACCGAGTTTGCTGCGCAAACTCTCCGCTTGACAGGGGTGCCCTGGAGATCGATCGCGCGGGGTGCCATGGAGATCGATCCCGCGGATCAATTGCGTCAAGGCGTAGTCTGGCCGGGCCGACAAAAAAGGAGTGGCGTCCGACAACTATGCTGGAGCAGCCGCCGCAACAAACACCAACATGATGAGGGCCAAACGATGACCGACAACGTGACCCCGGCCACCGGCCATGCGCCGAACTGGTATCCCGACCCGATGGGGCGCCACGAGTACCGCTACTTCGACGGCACCAACTGGACCGAACACGTCTCCTCCCACGGCCGGCAGTCAACCGACGCCCTAACCCAGCCACCGAAGACCGTGGCCGGGCAGCAATCGGCTCCTGCCGTTCAAGATCAGGTCGAACGTCATCGTCGCCAGGCCGAGAAGAGGGGCGCACCGACGGAACCGATGGCGGCTGGGATGTCCGCCGACGGACCCCCTCCCCCGGTGGCTCCAGGCGCTATCGCCCCTGCGGCCGGAAACCTCCTCGACGAACCGATTCTGGTGGTCAACCAGAAGTGGAAGTTGATCGAAGTCAACACCGAGTTCGCCATCTACAACTCAAGCGGAGTGCAGATCGGCTCGGTTCGCCAGGTGGGCCAGAGCGCATTGAAGAAGGTCGTTCGGTTTCTTGGGGATATCGACCAGTACTTCACACACAAGTATCAGGTGGTCGATCACACCGGCCAGCCTGTGCTGCTGATCACCCGGCCGGCCAAGTTCATCAAGTCACGGGTGATCGTGCAGGATGGGCTTGGCAACGAGGCGGGCGAGATCGTGCAGCAGAACGTATTCGGCAAGATCCGATTTGCCTTCATGATCGGCGGCCAGGAAGCCGGCGGGATCTTCGCCGAGAACTGGCGGGCCTGGAACTTCGCCATCAAGGACGCCAACGGAACTGAAGTCGCCCGGATCACTAAAACCTTCGAGGGTCTGCTGAAGACCGCCTTCACCACGGCCGACAACTACGTGCTGCAGGTTCACGCTCCTTTGGCCGATCCGCTGCGGCAGATGGTGTACGCCTCCGCCGTCACCGTCGACACCGCGCTCAAGCAAGATGCCCGCGGAGTCAGCGGTGGTAGCGTGCTCGACGTGTTCGGCGGGTAAACTCGGCCCCGTCGTCTCGACACACGGTCGACAGATCCCGCGACACCCGGAGAGAATCAATGCCCAAAAAGAAGGTGGAACTCGACACCCCGTTTCGGCGTGGTGAAACCGTGGTGGCAACACGCGACATCTTCGACATTCCTTCGGGCACCGAGGGCAAGGTGCAGATCCACAACGGTCTCGGTGTTTGGAATCGTTACTGGGTGATGTTCGACGGCGACCGTCAGGTCGGTCAGGTCGACCACGGCGATCTCACCCGGCCCTATCAGCTGGCCGACTGGCTACAGCGGGAGGAAGACAAAGCCGCTGCTGCGTTGCGCTCGGCCGAGGAGCAGGCGGAAGCGGCCGAGGCCGCCGCTGCCGGTGGTGATGGAGGCGGTGGCGGCGGTGCCGCCGACCTGATTCCGGCTCACCTCCTCGAGCGGTCTCGGGCGGCCAAACAACGTCTGCTCGGCGGCTGACCGTCGAGCCGGTGCAGGCTACGCTTGACGCGTGGCTGCATCATCTCCACAAGCCAAGGCGGCGCTGGCCAATCTGGATCAGATCTGCGGCCGCCTCCCCGAGGTCTCAATACGCCTATCGCACCACACCCCGACGTTTTTCATACGTGACAAGAAGGTGCTGTGCCACCTTTGGGACGGCCACCACGGCGACGGCCGATTGGCCATCTGGTGTCCGGCTCAGCCCGGAGTCCAAGCCGAGCTTGCCGAGCGAGAGCCTGAGCGATTTTTCGTGCCACCTTATGTTGGCCACCGAGGATGGATCGGCGTTCGACTCGACGTCGACCTCGACTGGGACGAAATCGCCGGCATCCTCGACGAGGCCTATCGAGTGGCAGCGCCCAAAACCCTGATCAAGAAGTTGGACGAACAACAACCGTGACCAAAGCCCATTTCGAATACGACCTCGATCCACGCTACAGCCCAGTCTGGCTTCCGCTTGGAGTCCGCAAGGATCAAGGCGTGACGGTTGAGAACGACACGCTCACCGCTCGCTACGGCATCGCCAAACTCAGCACACCCTTGAGCAACATCGCCGGTGGCCACATCACCGAGAACTACCGCTGGTGGACCTCGGTCGGTATTCGCCTTTCGTTTGCCGACAGCGGATTGACGTTTGGCACCAACAACAAACGTGGGGTCTGCATCCACTTCCACGAGAAGGTCGGTGGCGTGATCCCGGGGCGAACGCATCGAGCCCTGACGGTCACCGTGAAGGACTGCGAGGGCCTGATCGAAGCCATTGGGCTCGACGAACCGATCTAGCCGGCAGCTAGATCCTCACCGACCGAGATCACCACAAGGTCGGTGGTTTCGCCCCGCTCGGGTTCGGGTACCGATTCGATGATTCGTCGGCGGCCCACCACCTGGACGAGGTGTTGGCCACCGTCGGCGAGCTCGACGATTCCCTTGGCCCGGACCACTTCGGGCCCGAGTTGATCAAGCCAACCGGCCAACGCCTCGGCGTCGACAAGAGGCGGGAAGGGCCAGAGTTCCACCTGGTGGGCGTCGAACAGCGTGGGCGGCGGGACCGAACGCTCAACGTCGCGGCGGCCAAGCTCCAGCACCGCGGCCGAAGCCATCGCCGTCGGAGCCGTCATCACCGGAACGTCGGGGGCGATCTCCGCCAGCCGATCCACAACCGCCTGATGCTGATCGTCGGAGATGAGATCCACCTTCGACACAATCAACAAGTCGGCCGCGGCAATCTGCGTGGTGATCGCCAATCCCACCACATCTTGATCCACCTGTTGCAGGAACTGATCGCCGTCGATCACCACCACGATGCCGTCGAGCACAAATCCCGCCGACTTTCCCCAGGGCGCAACCCGCGCCGGTTCAGCCAACCCACTCAACTCGAGGATCACATGTTCGGGTGGTGTCGACCGGGCTCGAAGCTGATCGAAGGCGGCGCCGAGTCCGTCACTCAAACTGCAACAGACGCAGCCGTCGGTAAACTCGATGGTGTCGTTGCTGCGTTTCTTGATGAGAGCAGCGTCGACGTTCACCGCCCCAACGTCGTTGACCAGGATCGCTATCGGTTTCTCGGCCCGGGCCAGAAGCTCATTAACGAGCGTGGTCTTACCGGCCCCGAGGTAGCCACCGAGCAAGGTCAGCGGAACTCGACGTCCGTCCCACGGCAGAAACTCCGGCTCCTGGTAACCCACGTGGATCAGCTTATTGCGGTGCCCGTACCATGGGCGGCATGGATGTCGAACTTGACGGACGGAAAGCTCTTGTAACCGGTGCCTCCAGCGGGCTCGGCCTCGCCTGCGCCCAAGCCCTCGCTGCTGAAGGCGTTCAGGTGGTGCTGGCATCACGCTCGGCGGAACGGTTGGAAGCAGCGGTGGCCGCCATCGGCGGTAGCGCCTCGTGGATCGCCGCCGACGTGTCCGACACCGAGGCCGCCACCGCCCTGGTGGCGGACGCCACCGAACGACTTGGAGGCCTCGACATCCTGATCTGCAACGCCGGCGGTCCTCCGGCCGGCAACTTCGAAAGCACGGACCTCGCCGCCTACGAACCGGCGCTGCGGCTCAATCTCCTGTCGACGGTGGCGTTGTGCACCGCCGCCGTTCCGGCGATGCGAGCCCAAGGTTGGGGCCGGGTTGTTGCCGTCACGTCGATCACCGTGCGAGAACCCAATCCCCGGTTGATCCTTTCCAACACGGCCCGGGCTGGAGTGACGGGATTCCTCAAGACCTTGGCCCGGGAAGTGGCGGCCGACGGCGTCACCGTCAACTCGATCCAGCCCGGACTCCATGCCACCGATCGGTTGAAGTCGGTGTATGGCGACGACATCGACGAGGTCATGGCCCGCACCCCATCAGGGCGTCTCGGCGATCCGGCCGATTTTGGCCAGGTGGCAGCGTTCCTCTGCTCCGAAGCGGCCGGCTACATCACTGGCGCTGCGGTTCCGGTTGACGGCGGCGAGGCCCACGGTCTGCAGTAGCCAATTGCCGGCTCTCCGGTGTGACCGATGTCGTATCAATCCAGGGTTACCGACCAGTAACAAGCGGAGTAAAATGGTGGACATGACCACCACCGCCGATCTCCAAAAGCAGTTCTTCCGGGCTCTGAACAGCGTCGTCGAGCCCACCGTGGCCGCCGGATTCGGCAACCCACTCCCACTGGGGTTCGGTGCCGTTGTGGTCGAAACCACCGGTCGGGTCAGCGGCAAACCACGCCGCGTACCGGTGCTGGCCGCCCGGGCCGGCAATCGCATCCTGGTGTCGACGGTGCGGGGCGACTCGCAGTGGCTCCGCAACCTGGAGGCCACGCCTGAGGCCAAGGTGCAGCTGTTCGGCGAGGAGCATGACGCCACCGCCGAAGTCAACCGTGGCCCGCTCAACGTGGCCGTACTCACCCTGTAGTCAGTCGAGTCCCTCAAAGGCTTTGGGATAGACCACGGTTCCGGTCAGGCTCGAGTCGTAGTTCGACAACCGGCGCACCTGCCCCGCCTCGATAGGTGCCCAGTCGGGCAGTGGCAGGGTGAGGCCGTAGTCAGTCGAGGGCTCAAACCCGAATCGGCTGTAGTAGGCCGGATTGCCTTCCAAGATCACCATCGGTTCACCACGCTCCTCAGCTAGTTCAACGACGGCACTAACCAGTGCCGCGCCCACTCCCCGACCATGGAAGTCGGGAGCGACCGCCAGCGGCGACAACATCACGATGGGCGTGTCGGTCCCGTCTCGCCGGAGCAGGCAACCGCTGATCATCACGTGGCCGATGACATTGCCCTCGCTCTCAGCCACCAACGCCATCTCCGGCACGTATTCCGGAGAGCTACGGATGTCCTCCACCAACCTCGGCTCAACCGGTGTGCCAAAAGCGGCTTCGACCACTTCGTGCGATGGCGACCGTAGTCCGCCGGCTGCTCAGCTCGCACCTGGAACCCGGGCAGCGTCATGTAACGACGGATGATGTCGACCCCCGACTCTGCTGGGGCCTCCGGCGGCGCAGTCGTCTGGGCTGCCGGAACAGGAAACCGGCCTTCTCCGCCACCGCCCCGCTGGCCAGATTGGCGCCGTCGTGGCGAATCTCGACCGATGAGACGTCGGGATGAGCGAGCGCCACCTTGGTCAACATTTGCACAGCTTCGGTGGCCAGCCCCTGCCCCGCATGACTGCTGTCGACCCAGTAGCCGATCTCAAGAATGCCGGGACCCTGGCGGGTGTGGAGGCCGCAGGCGCCCACAATACGAGCATCGAGCCACATACCGTAACTGCCGTCTCCGTGGGCCCCCGCCTCACCTTGCCAGCGGGCACGCCCGTCGGCCATAAGCTTGCGCCGGTCATCGAGCGACAACGGTTCAAGCTCGGTCCATGGCATCCACCGCCGTAGCTCCTCCAACGAGTTCTCCACGGCCGCGCTCAGCATCTCGGCGTGGTCGGGATGCCAGATTTCGAGCCGCAGGCGCGGACCTTCGATGACCTCCGGCAGTTGTTGGGAGAGGGCGACGGGGGCCGAGTCGGCCTCGGTGGATGCTTGCGACATCCGTCGAGTTTCGCACGACTCAGGCCCCGTCGACGTCGATTATTGGGCCCGAGCTATTCGCTCTCCTCACTACCAAAGTGACGTTCGGTGGCGGCAGCCACAGCTCGCTCCACCCGGTCACCGAGTGATTCCCACTCGCCGATGGCTCGGTCCTGAGCCTTCATCGGACCCTTGGCCAAGCCCTGGAAGTGTGGTTTGACGTGGCGGGCAAAGAGCTCGTAGTGCCGCTTCTGCGCCACCGGGTTGGCCCACTCGTGATCCATCATGAGGTAGGCCCCAAATCCGCCGTTGGACTGCTTCTCCAGGCGTTCAATCTGCTCCACCGCATCGTCGGGGGTGCCGATCACACCGAGGCCGGTTTCGTTAACCCAGGCCACTCGCTCCTCAAATGTGTTGCCGGCGGCCCGGAAGTGAGGCACGGCCAGGATCTTCTGGGTGTAATGGCACCAGTCGTCAAGCCCCCACTTCACATCCTCGATCGCCTGCTCCTTGGTCTCGGCGATATGCATGGGACCGACGAGCCGCCAGCCGTTACGATCGGCGCTGGTGCCGAATTCCTTGGCCCGCTCCTCGACCACATTCCAGTGGTAGCCAAGAGCGTCGAATCCGTCGACCGACGTGGCGCCGATCGACAGCAAGCCGATGCCGTGCTGTCCGGCAATACGAGGCCCGGTGGGTGAAGCGATGGCGGCCACGCCAATGTCAAAGTCGGAGTACGGCCGGTACTGTGACTCGGCGTCGACCAGCGTGTACCTCTTCGTCTCGTGACTCACCGGCCCGTCGCACTTCAACAACTTCATCAGCACTTCGGTGTCTTCCTCGAGTGCGGAGCGCTGCTCCTCGATGGAGATGCCGAGCATTGCCGCATCACCCGGCAACGCGCCCGGGCCGAGCCCGAGCATGAAACGACCCCGAGTCAACTGATCGGCGAAGAACGCTCGATCAGCCACCAGCAACGGGTTGTGATACGGCAGCGAGAGCACACCGGTACCCAACTTGATGTGGCGGGTTTGCGGTGCCGCATAGCAAATGAACATGAACGGATCAGGGATGATTTCGGTGCCAGCGGAATGATGCTCACCGACCCACACCTCGTCGTACCCCAGACGATCCAGCAGCTGGACGGTCTCCAAATCGCGCTGCAACGCGGCGATTGGATCCTGGCCGGCCAATGAATGGAACGGTGCCATGAAAATACCGAAACGCATAAGTCCCCCTTCGAACCTGCGAATGTTTGTTGGTCTCTCCAGCTAAGAGGCTCGGGCGCATTCGGTCAAAACGGCTACGATTTGCGAGAATGGGACCATGAGCGAGAACACGTCGGCCAAACTTCGAATCGAACCGGTCTCTCCAATACTCGGTGCCGATGTGTACGGCATCGACCTAGCGAGCGGTGTGGATGATGCAACGTTCGCCGTGATTCACCAGGCGTTTCTTCGCTATGGCGTTCTGTTCTTCCGCGAACAAACGGAGCTGACACCACAGGCTCAAGTTGAGTTCGCCCGTCGATTCGGTCCGCTTCACACTCACCCGGCGGCACCGGGAACCGGGGAGGCATCGGCCATTTTCGTGATTCACACCCACGCCGACTCGTCGGTGGCCAACGGCAACGGCTGGCATACCGACGTGTCGTGCGAGGCCGAGCCGCCGATGGCCACCATGCTCCAGATCCATCAGCTACCCAACGGTGGAGGCGGCGACACGTTATTCGCCAACACCGAGGCGGCCTACGCCAGCCTCCCGGCTGAGACCCAGGCGTGGCTGCAGACGCTCACGGCCCGACACGAGTCGGAGCACATCTACCGGGGCCGCTACGCCGACCGAGGGGTTGACGACGATGGCGTCGAATACCCCTCGTGTGAACACCCGGTGGTGCGAACCCACCCGGAGACCGGACGCCCCGGTTTATACGTGAACCGATCGTTCACTACCGGCATCGTAGGAATGGATCCTGACGAATCCCGAACTCTGCTGCGCCGACTGTTTCGGCTCATCGAGCGGCCCGAATTCCAGATCCGATTGCGCTGGAACCGCAACGACGTGGCCCTGTGGGACAACCGGAGTCTGCAGCACTTCGCGGTGTGGGACTATTGGCCGAATGAGCGCAAAGGACATCGGGTTTCGATCCTCGGCGATCGCCCGTTCTTTGATCCCGCAGGCAAGGAGCCGGAGGTCTGCCCGGTTCGAGTGTCGGTGGGGAGCCTTGCCGGCCCGAGAGCCGCGATCGTCGGCTGAGGTTGATGGACGTTGCCTGAGAAATTCATGCTGGGTCCACTTTTCCTTGCCATCCAACCCGACGAAGAAACCCGTTCGCTGTTGGCCCAGATGCTGGCGCCTTACGGTACCGCCGGACGATTGCCGGGAAAGCTGTCTCCAACCGAGAACTGGCACATCACGATCCGCTACTTCGGTCTTCTGGAAGACGTTACCGCCGACCGCTTGATGGCCTCGCTCGACGAAGCGGACTTCCCCTCCCCTTTCACCATTTCCCTTTCCGGATTTGGAGCGTTTCCCCACGCTGACAAGGCGACGGTGTTGTGGATCGACGTGGCCTCCGAGGCGCTGCCCGAGGTCTATGAGACAGTCACTGACGCTGCGGCCGGTGTTGGCATCGAGCCCGACGATCGACCGTTCATACCTCACTTGACCTTGGCGCGAATACGACCCCAGCTCGACATCAACGGACTCGTCGACGAGAGCTGGGGTCGGATCACGTTCCGGGCCGAGGAGCTGACCATGTTCGAATCGTGCGAGGGCCGGTATGAAGAGGTTGAGGTGTTCCCTCTCGGACCAACCGGCAACGCCTAGGCGGCGAGCACCATGGTGGCGGCCAAGGCCAGCATGAAGGCACCGCCCAAGCGAGCCAGTCGGGTCAACACGCTCGGGCTCAGTCGGCCGCCGACGGCTGCGGCACCCACGGCGAGCGTCGGGTGCCACAGACCTGAGGCCACGACGTTGCCGGCCACGAACATCGCCAGGTGCGCCGGGTTGGCCATGAACGGGCTGGCCAGCATGATGGCGAGCCAGGAGCCGAGAGTGGCCGGCGACAGAACCGTGAACGTGAACAGCTTGGTGCCGGGTCGTTGCAGATCTCCGGCGAAGTTGCTCAACCGGTCGGTGCGCACGATCAGCAGCACACCGATTGAAACGAGCACCGAGACCGACAGCCACTGCAGGCCGGTGAACAGCGATCCGGGCAGTTGAGATCCGGCCAAGGCGATGGTCATGGCCATGCCGGCCGTGGTGAGGTCGCCGGCGATGACGCCACCGGCGGCGTAGGCTCCGGCGAGGCGGCCTTGCTGGCTCGCCACTCCGATAATGGTCATCGACATCGGCCCGATTGGAATAACCGCAGCGAGTCCGACGACGACTCCGGCAATCAAAATCAACATGCCTTCAGTGTGACAAAGTCGGCGGATCAGAACTTTCGGAAGTTCCGGCCACCGGGTGCAATTGGCAGTAAACTTTCCTGGGATGGATGCTGTTGACCAGAAAATCATCGGCCTGCTGCAAAACGACAGCAGAATGTCGGTCACGGATATCGCCGACGAGGTCCCGCTGTCGATCTCCGCCGCTTCCGAACGACTGAAGCGTTTGACCCGTGACGGCGTCATCTCGCGATTCACCATCGAGCTCGATCCGAGCGTGATTGGGCGCTCGATCGACGCCATCATCGACGTTCGACTGTCCACCCAGTCTGATCACCGTCCGTTCGACGAGGCTCTGCGCGAGCTGCCGGCCGTGGTCAATGCCCTTCACCTAACGGGACCATTCGACTATCAACTCCGGGTGCAGGCCCGCGACGTCGCCGAACTCGACGAGCTGCTCACCATCTTGAAGTTCGAACACGACGTGGCCGAGACCAACACCCGCCTGGTGCTTCGCACGGTCGACGGGTTTCACCGCTCGCCGCCACTCGATTAAGGCTGCGGCCTTAGAGTCGCTCGAATGTCCAGCCCTTCGGGTGATCGCCGTCGTAGGGCATGGTGCCGTGGAAGGCCCGAGGGTCGTCGTCGAACACCAGCGGTACGAAGTGACGATCACCTGACCACATGGGCAGTTCGGCGGCGGCCCGCTCACCTTCGTCGTCGCTGCAGGCGGCGAGCAGACGAGCCCGGTCGATCCATTCCAGGCTCCCCTCAACGTTCTCGCTTGGCACGACCCCTTCCCAGCCTGTGACGAGGAACATAAAGCCGAGCCATTCCTCCCGCTTGGGGCCGAAGTTGGTCCAGGTCACGGTGCCTCGAAGGCGGAAGTCGGTGAGCTCAACGCCGATCTCCTCCTGCACTTCACGCCGCAGGCTTTCAACGATGCCCTCGTCGGGTTCGAGTTTGCCGCCGATCCCGTTGACCTTGCCGAAGTGGTCGTCGTCGGGCCGGGCGTTGCGGCGCACCATGAGCACCTTGTCGGTTGACTCATCCCACAGATAGGCCAGGGTTCCGACGATCGGGGTGAACGGCATCCGGTCACATTATCGGTCGCAGCAAAGGAACAAGCGAGCCGATGCTACGGTTCCAGTTGATATGAACAAGTCGACGAGATCTCGATGGCTCAACGCCGGCGCCTTTGCCGTGCTGGCCGCCATTCAGTTTTTTACCGGTCAGCCGACGCTGTGGTCTCGTTGGATCATTCCCGGCGCCTTGATGGGGGTGGCCATCTGGCTGTCGCCGATTTTGAAGAATAAGGTGAACGCCATCAGCCACGCCGAAGCAACCGCCCTTTTGACGGAGGCCGCTCCCGGAGAGGAGCCGGTCATCGTCTATCATCGTCCGGGCTGCACCTACTGCGCCCGCCTCAAGGCTGGGCTCACCGGTGTGCGCAACCGGGCCTACTGGGTCGACGTGTGGGATGACCCGGCCGGATCGGAGTACATCAAATCGGTGAACGGAGGCTACGAGACCGTCCCCACGGTGATGTTGGAAGGCATTCCCCAAACCAACCCCGACCCCGGCGTCGTTCGGGCCGCACTGGCATGACCGCCTCGGTCTCCCCCGGTGTTGGCCGTCATGACGTAGGGGCGATTGCCGTGTTGTCGCTCATCGACGGGTTCGCCGCTGAGGATGGTCGGGAGATCTTGTACAAACCGGGGTTTGACGGTGACCCGTGGGATGCTCACGCCGATCTTCTCACCGAGGATGGTCTGCTCGAGATGACGATGGGGGCCTACCTGATCGTTTCCGGTGATCGTCGGGTGATGGTTGACGCCGGCCTGGGCAATCTAGTGCGCGGCAGCTTTCACGGCGGAGCGATGATCGAGAGTTTGGCCCTGGCCGGGTTCTCGCCCGACGACGTGACCGACGTGGTGCTGACCCACCTGCACTTCGATCATGTCGGGTGGGCCACGTCCAAGGGCCAGATCGTGTTTCCCAACGCCACCTATCGATGCCATGAGGCCGATTGGGCTCACTTCGTCGAATCCGAAGATGCCGAGGAGGGAGCGGTGCGCAAGCTCTCGCCGCTCGAACCGCAGCTTGAGCTGTTCGACCACGATCAATCGATCGCCTCTGGGATCGACGTGCGCCACATGCCCGGGCACACCCCAGGATCAGTGGTGGTCGTGATCTCCGACGGCGACGACCGAGCCATGCTCCTCGGCGACATCGCCCACTGCCCGGCCGAGCTGACCGAGGATGACTGGGAAGCCACGTTCGACGTCGACCCGGCGATGGCTCGACGTACCCGAGAGGCCTTGGCCCGGGAACTTGAGGGGTCAGACATTGCCGTTGGAGCGGCGCACTTCCCCGGCTTGAAGTTCGGGCGTTTGATGACCGGGAAGGGTCAACGGTCCTGGCTGGTTCCATGACTCTGTGAGCTTCGCAAGCCTTATCGGCAACTGGAAACGCAGGATCAAGACCATCCCGGCGATGCTGGGGGCCACGTTGGTGGCTTTTGTGGCATTGCCATTGCTGCTGCCGTTGCTGGCGGTCTTCGACCTGGTGCGAGGGCGCTTCCGATTCCCGTCGGTTCGGACCTACCTGTTCGTCTTGCAGTACCTGTTCAACGACAGTGCCGAAATCGTGTTGGCGCCGGCCTACTGGCTGCGGCCTGAGTTGGGGCGACGACTCCAGCGCTGGTCGGTTTCTTCCTTGGAACGGCGGGCCGATCAGTTGTTGGGGCTACGGATTGAGATCTCCGACGACGACCTCGCCGCGCTGTCGCCGGGCCCGGTGATCGTGCTTAGCCGTCACGTTTCGCTGTTCGACGCTTCGCTGCCCGGGCTGTTGTATCAGCGCCACGGCTTCGATGTACGAGGCGTCATCATGGCCGAAATGTTGGCCGATCCCGGATTTGATCTCCTGTATCAGCGGCTCGGTTCGGTGTTCATCCCGCGTGACAACGGTGAGCAGGCTCGGGCCGCTATCGAGACGATGTCGGACGGTGCCGACGATCTGACCGCGCTGCTCTTGTTCCCCGAGGGACGTTTGTTCCGCCGGTCGGTGCGCGACCGCTTGTTGGCGCGGCTTACGGAACCCGACCCGGCGAGGGCCGATCGTCTTGGTGGCTTGGAGAACGTGCTGCCGCCCCGGCCTGGGGGTTTCCTGACTCTTCTGGCAGCAAATCCGTCCGCTGACGTGGTGCTCATCGATCATCGTGGTCTCGATCGGTTCCGCCGCCTGGCCGATGTGGCTGCAGCGGCCCCGGTTGACGTCCCCGTGGAAGTCACCGTGCAACGATTCTCTCGTTCCGAGTTGCCCACCGACCCGGCTGACCAGGTCGCCTGGCTCGATCAACTATGGCTCGGGTTGGACGCTTCGCTGTCGTAGGGCATCTGTATTGTTGTGAACGTCGGAGGCGTTGCGCCGCTCCGACGGGTGGATCGATAGCTCGCCCTAGGAACAAGATTCCAGCTGTCCGCACAACCGACTTTCGCTGTCCACCGTCTCGGTGGGCGGCTGAGAAACTGTGAGGAACAGCCATGCATTCATCGACCGTCGAGCAGATCGCCGCTCTTGGTAGCGAGCTAAACGCCAACCAATACAGGATCGTTCGCCTAGCCGCCCAATACGACACCGAGCTCGAGTGGCACCGTCGGGGTTTCGCCAACCCGGCCATGGCCATCGCTCAGATGCTTGACATTCATACCGGCACGGCGCGCGAGTGGATTCGTGTGGGTCATGCACTCGGAGATCTACCTGGTATCGACGAGGCCTTTCGCAGCAACCGCCTGTCGTATGCCAAAGCGCGTATTCTCACTCGGTGGGCCCTACCGGAGAACGAGCAAGAACTTCTTGGTCTCGCTCGTGACCGAAGCGCCAACCGACTCACTGTCGCCGTCGCCCGCTTTCTGGCCGGGAGCGAAACCGAGGCCGAGCGGGATCAGCGCCATCACGATTGCCGAAGCGTTACGGTCAGCACCGACGCCGAGGGCATGGTTATCATCCGCGCTTGCCTGCCACCCGGCGTCGGCAAACACGTGGCCGAAGCGATCAACACACTCGTCCAACAGATCGCAGCCACTCCCGTCGATGGACCTGACGCGTCCGCGGACGCGTACCAGCCACTACCAGTGGTCACGTCCGCCACCTCCAGTGGTCAAGGTGCGTCCGCGGACGCATCTAGCAGCTCGGAAATGGGTGAACGACTTCGTGAGCTCAAACGACAATGGCAGCCGGCCGATAGCGACGACTTTGATATTCCTTCGCTGGCACAGCAACGAGCCGATGCGTTCGCTCTCTTGTTTTTGGGCAGCGGCGTCGAAATGACAACCGAGGTCGTAATCCACGTACGAGGCGACGGCACAACATTCGACGACGGCACGCCCGCCACCAACAACGCCGTTTGCCAGCGCCTCGACGAGTCCTTTGTACGTCTGATGATTCACGACGCCGAGCGACGGCCGATCAACGCGTCGAATCGTCGGCGTTTCGCCACCGCCAGGCAGAAACGAGTCGTTCTAGAGTCACACAACCATGAATGTATCGACTGCCAGGCCACCGATCTGCTTGAACTCGACCATAATCCGCCGTACCACGAGACTGGCCACACCGTCACGAGCGAACTTGAGCCAAGATGCGCTCCGTGCCACCGGGCCCGACACCGGGGCGATCGAGCGCTGGCGGCCTAGTCCGTTTCGGACAACACCTGGAGGGTCGTCGCATCGAACACGACGCTGCGGTCGAGATCGGAAATGATTATCCGTCCTGACTCGAACTCGACGGCGCCGCCAATATAGATGCCGTTGGGTCCAACCGCAATGTCATACGGTACTGCGACGTCTTGGTACCAGCTGGAATCCGATGAGTCGTCGAGCCCTGAATTCGGGAGGACCCGCACGATCATCTCCCCGGTTTGACGATCGATCCGACAGAGAATCGAGTCGGGGTATCCCCCGTCGCCTAGCCTTCGGCAGTAGATGGCTTCGTCGGTGACAAACAGCTCTTGGATCACCAAACTTGGCATGGGATAGGCCTTGAGGATCGACGAGTCGTTACCGAGCAACACGATTTCTCGGTAGTCGAACGTGCACACGAAGTCGGATCCGTATTGCCCATCCTGATCGCCAACGATGCACCCGCTCGGCGAGACTGAAGGATCCAGTTCGGAAAGTAGCCAGCGTCCCTCGGGTGCGTCGACCACGGTTTGGCCGCCGCGTCCTTCCACCACATTGATCCGCCTATCGGCTGGTAGTGCCGCCACTTCGGGCACAACGCCGTCACGGGCCGCGTCCTCGGCGCTCTGACCTGGGGGAAGCTCAGCGGGCCCGTCGATCTCAGCGGGCTCGTCGGCTACCTGCTCCGCGACCTCTTCCTCAACTGCTTCCGCTGCCTCCTCCTCGTCGCCCGGGTCGAACTGTCCACCGGTGACGGCGATCACTTCTCCACCGGATTCGACGACGAGCAACACGCTGATGATCTCATCGGGCGCCCCAATCTCGTTGGCCTCGATGAGGGGGTAAGTCACAATACGGCTATCAGAGTCCGCGGTGACGTTCGACTGGAGCACGCGCCCGTCCTCAAGGTTGACCGACATCTGCACCTCGGAGTCGTCGGTCATCCGACCGTGGTTGACGTCAACTACGTATGGCGGGTCGACAGTACGACCCATCATCTCGGTGCCGTCGTTGCTCGCAATTTGGATGATTCCCCAGCCGACATCGGACGGCCAAAGGAGGACGGTCACCGAATAGCCTGATGCTTCTTCGGTCAATGTCACCTCCACCGCGTCTTCCACGTCAGCGAGCGAAACGGCGGCATTGTCACCCGGATAGTTGTACTCATAGCCGTCCCAACGCAGCACCTCGTTGACAAACCCGAATACAACCTGCTCCGCGTTGTCGTAACCCGGAGCCGGAAACGGCCAGATGAAGTTTCCACGCATGGCCGGATCGGAACTACCGGACTCTGGATCGTCGGGCAAACCGGGCCCGGGGCGGTCGTCGACGGTGTCAACTAGTTGTTGGTCGTCAACGATTTGGCCGATTGACCACCAACCCCCGATCGCGAGGGCGACAACGAGGCTCACAAGGCCAGCGCTGGATAGCGCACGGCGCCGTTGACGGCGAGCGGTGGCGCGCCCTACCACGCCATCGATATCGGGTGGTCCTCCACCGATCGAACCAAGGGCTTCGTCGGCCATGCGGTTCAGTTCTTCAAGTCGGATACTCATCGGGTGGCTCCTTCAGCCCGCTCTGATTCCTGCCCCGACCCCTGTCCGTCGCCCAACTCCAATCGCAGCTTGGTGTAGGCCTGTCGCAACGTGGCCGAAACGGTTCCTCGGGAGATGCCCATGACTTCGGCGATCTCGGCTTCCCGCAATTGGCCGAGATGACGCAGCGCCACGGCCTGACGTTGACGGGGCGCCAGGTCCGCCACCAGATGCCACAACACCGTGTCGGGCTGATCAGAAATGCCGATCTCCGGTCGAGCCCGCCCACGGAGCAACGTCTGCTCGAGCTGACGGCGACGTAGCCGCCGCCGAGCCAAGTTGAATCCCACTCGATGCAGCCAGCCGGTAGGTGACGCCATAACCCGAACACGATCCCATCGTTCGTAGGCCCGGACCACGGCTTCATCGGCCGCCTCCTGGGCCAGGTCACCGTCGCCATAGGCATAGGTGAGCGAGGCGAGTAGCCGGCGGTGAGCGTCCACATACCAGGATTCGTAGGTGAGGTTGGTTTCAGCCACTACGAGTACAAGTCACGAGTTGCCGAAATTGCGTAGTCGGTTCACGACAAAACGCTAATTCACTCGACCGGTCTCGTAGGCCCACATGGCGATCTCCACCCGGTTGCGAGCACCAAGCTTGCTCATAAGGCTGGCCAGGTGAGACTTCACGGTGCTCAGGCTGATGTGCAGCTGCCCGGCGATCTCTGAGTTGGTCAGTCCGCTGGCCACGGTGATCAGCACCTCTTCTTCCCGATCGGTCAACGGGTCGATCGGTTGAGACGGGGCAGCAGCGACATCCGCCGGATCAGCCGGCCGGGCGAACTCCTTCAGCAGCCGGGCCGTGATCGACGGTGCAATCAACGCATCTCCAGCGGCGGCGGCATTAATGGCCTGCACCAGCAGGTCGGGACCGGCGTCTTTCAGGAGAAATCCCCGAGCACCCGCCTTGAGCGCACCGTGCACGTACTCGTCGAGATCAAAGGTGGTGATCACAACGATCGCCAGGGGGTCGCTCACGCCGGGTCCGGCCAGCAGTCGAGTCGCTTCAATGCCGTCGAGTTCGGGCATACGGATGTCGAACAGGCAGACGTCAGGACGAAGTCGACGAGCCAGGTCGACGGCGACTCGACCATCGGGCGCCTCCCCCACCACCTCGATACCCGGTTGAGCGTCGAGGATCATACGCAATCCGGTGCGGACGAGATCCTGATCGTCGGCGACAAGAACCGTGGTGTTGCTCACGCCGACCGTCCAGTTCGGGGCAGGATCGCATCGACGGTCCACCCCCGGGTGCCGCTGGGGCCGACGTCGATCGAACCACCCAACAAACTCACCCGTTCGGTCATACCAACCAACCCGAACCCATCGCTCCCCGAAGGCGGTGGATTGTGAATCCCGTCGTCCTCAACGGTGAGCCGCACCGAATCATCGCTCCCCACAACCTTCACCAGAATCCGTGATGCGTTTCGAGCATGACGAACGGCGTTGGTGATCGATTCCTGGGCCAGACGGTACAACGCCGTGTCGACCGCTGGCCGCAATGCTCCGATAGTCCCGTCGACCTCAACGTCGATTCGAGGTGCGTCGGGCTGAGCCAAGTCGGCCAAACGTTTGATGTCGGCCACGCCGGGTTGGGGTGCAAGCTCAGCACCTTCAACCCCATCGGCCCCCTCACGTAACGCACCAACCATGTTGCGCATCTCCGCGAGCGCCCGTGCCGCCTCTTCTTCGATGGTGGCCAACACGTCGGCGGCCTGTGAGGTATCGGTTGAAACGACGGCACGCCCCGCCTGCGCTTGAATGGCGATGGCCGACACGTGGTGGGCAACGGTGTCGTGCAATTCGCGTGCCAGCTGTTGACGGGTGGCCGACCGGGCCTGCTCCACCATTTGCGTCCGAACGTTGGCTTGGTAGCGAACGACGGCGCCAAGTTCAGCGGCGAACAACAGCACCATCAGTCCACCGATCAGATCGGCGACCCCGGAGTAAAAGGCGATACCCGATGCCAACCACGTGGACAGGAGAAAGCCGAGGCCGATGGTTGCCTCCCGACCCGATCCCCAGCGGTTCAGCGAATAGGGCAGAACCATGAGGGCGATCATGGCGAACAGTCCGACGTCGGCCACGCCGGCGAGGCGGGAGACAATGGTCACCACCGTCATCGAGCCGAACACCACCATCACCACCAGGAGCGGGTGGGTACGTCTCGACAAAACCGACGGCAGGAGCAACAAGGTCCAAATCAACGAAAATGTGGGCCAGGTGATGTCGGGTCGAACGAAGAACTCGATGATGGCAGCGGTTACCGCCACGCCGAGGAGCGCCCAATCGCGCCACACCCGACGAGGGGCGCCCGGAACCCGAGGTTCTTTGTACATCATCAAGAAGTCATTCATGGCCACAACTCACTTGCCATATCTCAATTGTAGGAAACCGGGCGGCACCAGGTATCGGCCAAAAGTACGAACTCGCTTTCAGCCGTTCGAACCCTAATTGTTTAGCCGATCGCCCGATGTGTTGACCCATCCCGCCGAGCGACGATGACACCTCAGCACCCGCAGCTGCGGGTGGGGTAGTTCAGGACCACTGAGGAGGTCATCATGTTTGTTCGCCTAAGCACCTGGTGCTTTGACAATCGAGGGAAGGCGGTCGGTTTGTGGTTCGGCACGCTGGTTGTTGTGCTTGGCGGGGCCGGTGCGATCGGTCCGGCGTTTAGCGCCTCATCGACTGTGCCCGACTCGGACAGCACCGACGGGATCGCCGTGATCAACGAGCACTTCCCGGAATTGGCCGGCAGCGCCAAGACCGCGACAATCGTGTTCACCGCCGACCAAGGGGTCGATGATCCGGAGGTTCAGGCTGTGATGGAGGCGTTCTTCGCCACCGTCAACGCCGGCTTCCCCGACGAGTCGGGCGTGGCCCAAAATCCCGGCGCCACCGCCATCTCGCCGTTCACCGAGTTCGGCCAGTCGCAAATCGCCAGGGACGGACCATTGGCCAACCGCCTCGCCTACGCTCAGGTGCAATTCGCCCCCGACGTCGACGACACCGAGTCGGCCGCGATCGGCAAGGCAATGTTCGAGTCGGCGCCAGACCTCGACGGCTTGACCGTGCTCCCCGGAGGGCAGTATCTCGCCGACGTCGAACCACCGCAGACCGAACTGATCGGCGTGGCCTTCGCCATCGTCGTGTTGATTCTGGCCTTCGGCTCGGTGCTGGCCATGGGCCTGCCAATCGCCGTGGCCGTTGGCGGCGTTGGGGCCGGAGTAGGGGCAACGATCGTCTTGAGCAACGCTCTCGACGTGCCC
This sequence comes from Acidimicrobiales bacterium, assembly GCA_965216355.1. Lineage (GTDB taxonomy): Bacteria > Actinomycetota > Acidimicrobiia > Acidimicrobiales > SZUA-35 > JAHELU01. The sequence continues at coordinate 1,459,990 of CBDCFR010000013.1, read as the reverse complement.
GACTTCACCACCATGCTCGGCATGATGATCGGTCTGGGCGTCGGGATCGACTACGCACTGTTCATCGTCACCCGTCATCGTGAAGGCATTCACCGGGGGTTCACGCCGCGAGAGGCCGCAGTTGCTGCGTTCGACAGCTCCGGTCGCGCCGTGATCTTCGCCGGTCTGACCGTGGTTATCTCGATGCTTGGCCTGCTTTTGGTAGGCATCGGCTGGATTGCCGGAATGGGCATCGGAGTGTCGATCACCGTCGCTGCAACAATGATCACGTCGGTCACGTTGCTCCCGGCTTTGCTTGCGTTCGCCGGCGACCGGGTTGAAGTCACCCGGTGGCGTGGTCTGGTCGCTGCGGCATTCGCTGCGCTCGCGCTGCTGGGTTTGGGCATCGGCGTGATGGAGATCGCTGCTGCCGGCGCCATCGGCATGATCGCCACCTTGCTGCTCAGCTTCGTGGTGACGAGCCTCCGTCGACTCGTGCCCCGTCGACGGGTCAAACCTGTACGAGACACGTTTGCGTATCGATGGAGTCGGGCCATTCAGCACCGACCTCTGGTTGCGGCCGCAGCGGCAACGGCCATTCTGTTGGTGCTCGCCGCTCCTGTGCTCGCCATGCGCTTGGGATGGACCGACGAGGGCAACTACCCCGAAGGCACATACACCCGGGAAGCCTACGATCTCATGGCCGAAGGATTCGGCCCCGGGGTCAACGGTCCGCTCGTGGTCACTGCCGTGGTTGACGGGTCCGCCGACCCCGGCGCAAACGCCACTGCCATCGCAGTGCTTTACCAAACACTGGTGGCGACACCCGGAGTCGCATCGGTGACACCACCGTTCCCCAACCAGCCTGACAACCCGAGCGCGTACCTGATCAATATCGTGCCTACGACCTCACCGCAGGACGTGGCCACCACCGACCTGGTCAAATCGCTACGGTCCGACGTAATCCCCGGAGTACTCGGTCAGAGCAACGGGGCGGACGTTGAGGTGAACGTCACCGGCAGCGCCGCCGTCAACATCGATCTCACCGACTACCTGGCCCGACGTACCCCGCTGTTCTTCGGCGGTGTGTTGGCCGTGTCGTTCCTCTTGCTGATGACGGTGTTCCGCTCGCTGCTCGTGCCCCTAAAGGCGGTGATTATGAACGTGTTGTCGATCGCTTCGGCCTACGGCGTGGTGGTGGCAGTGTTCCAGTGGGGCTGGGGTGGTTCGGTACTCGGTATCGACGGCGGGCCGATCAATCCGTTCATCCCGATGATGCTGTTCGCCATCGTGTTCGGCCTTTCGATGGACTACGAGGTGTTCATGTTGTCCCGCATCAGGGAGGAGTACGACCGCACCGGCGACGCCGTTAACTCGGTGGCCGACGGTCTCGCTCAAACCGCCCGGGTGATCACGGCGGCGGCCGCCATCATGGTGGTGGTGTTCGGGTCGTTCATGTTCGAGGACCTCAGGGAGATCAAACTCTTCGGCCTCGGCCTCGCCTTGGCGGTGATGCTCGACGCCACCCTGGTCCGTATGCTGCTCGTCCCAGCGACAATGGAGCTACTCGGGGAGAGGAACTGGTGGATGCCATCGTGGCTCGACCAGATCCTCCCTCGGATCAACGTCGAAGGCCATCGACCGCCCGTCGGAGTCTCGCGGCTCCCTGAACCTTTTGTTGCTGCGCACACGGCCGGTACCGACCAACACCAGCAGGATCGGGTGCCAACGGGCGTCTAGGCCCGGCGACTACAAAAGCCAGAGTGAGAGATCGGCCGCATTACGTACTCGTGGATTGGGTTCGGAGCTTGCCAGCACGAACCCTTCCATGAGTACGGCGGCCGTGCTCCACTCCTGCAGTTCGCCACCGGGACCGGTCGGCCGCATTACTCCATCCAGATGTGGATGGAAACTTGCGCGTACCGCCGTTCCAATCGCCGCGCTTGAGACCGCGCCGTCGAACTGATTCCAGTCCCATCCAGGTTTAAGCCGCAGACCCATCATCTCCCACAGCTTGCGGTACCAGTCCAGAAACTCATCGTTGGCGTCGCCTTGAGTAAGGGCAGCCGCTACCGGGTTTGTTGAGCGCCTATCGCTTTCGGCCGATCCGACGGCCGTGCAAGCGCTGATGTATCCCCAGAACACCCGGTTGTGGCGAAACACATGGACGACTCCTGCTCCGACCACACGAATGATCTCTCGGAACAATGAGGCCAGCTCAGCCGGTGTGCCCGTCTCGGCGATGTCGTCCGGGTAGTCGACCATCACGGTCATGGCGATCGCTTCGAGTTCCTTGGGACCTATGATCGCTCGGTTGTCGAACAGCTCGGCGGCCAGCTGCCCGGCGAAGGTCAGCTGGGGACTCACGCCCGAGTCGGGGTCGGAAAACAGTCGATAGCCGGTGGACTTTGGTACTCCCGCCTGGGCTATCGCTTGGCTGAGCTCGACGCCCAACGGATCACGGACAGGCACCCCCGAGACAAGTAGCTCAATGCCGGCCTGCAGGATCGCCACCCTGGCGTCAGTCGTCTTTTCTTCGGCTTTGAGTCGACTCGATCCAGACATGACGTACCTACCCGTCGTCCAAGATAGCTCGTGGCCGGCATCACCGACCCGGCAGAGCTCCCACCAACTCTCCGAGTCGCCGTACCGGCACTTCTGGCGGTCGTCCGGATCATCGTCGGCCCTCCCCGCCTGAGGAGAGCACTAATGGGACTGTAGTCCCACTGCCTGAGACAGGCAACCCAGAGCTCAGGCATCGTCACAGCTAGTGCTTCCAATTCGGCAACGGCCACGGGATTTACTACCGTCGGCCCATGAGCCTCGCAGATGAGACCCGATGGATGGACGCAACCGCACAAGCCGAGTTGGTGGCCTCGGGGCAGGCCTCGGCCCGGGAGTTGACCGAGGCGGCCATCGAACGAATCGAAGCCGATGACGGCCCGGCGCCCTCCGGACTCAACGCGATCACGCTTCGCTGGTTCGATCACGCCCGGGAGGTGGCCGACGCCATCGACACCGACCCCACGATCGCAGCCGAGGCACCATTCCGGGGCGTGCCGTTCCTGCTAAAGGACCTGTTCGCCGCCTACGCCGGTCAGACCTGCTCCTACGGCAACGTCGCACTCAAGGAAGCGGGTCGAATCGCCGCTCACGACGACAACGTGGTCGCCCGGTTCAAAGAAGCGGGGTTGGTCACCCTCGGCCGAACCGCCAGTCCGGAGATGGGGAGCATCCCGGTCACCGAAACAAAAGCTTGGGGCGCAACCCGCAACCCGTGGAACCTCAACCGCACGCCGGGCGGCTCCAGCGGTGGCGCCGCCGTGGCGGTGGCGACGGGAATGGTGCCGCTGGCCCACGCTTCCGATGGCGGCGGATCGATCCGGATTCCGGCCGCGTGTTGTGGCCTCGTCGGACTCAAGCCGAGCCGGGGCCGAATCTCGACGGGGCCGGGCCGAAGCGAAGCCGGTCTTGCCATCGACTTTGTGGTTTCCCGCACCGTTCGGGACTCGGCGGCGATGCTCGATGCCGTCGGCAGACCGGGGCTCGGGGATGCCGTGATCGCCCCGACTCCAGGGGTTCCGTTCTCCGACCTTCTCAGCCAGGATCTAGGTGCACTGCGGATAGGCCTCCTCGATCACCACCCCGTCGAAGGGCGCTCCATCGATCCGGAGTGCACAGAAGCGGCCCGAGCTGCGGCCGCAATGCTTGAGGGGCTGGGCCACAACGTCGAACCAGGCTTTCCGTCGACACTCGCCGACCCCGACTTCACCCGCCGATTCATGGCGGCCTGGACCGCAGGACGGGCCGTGGCCAAGGACGGCTACGGCGCGATCCTGGGCCGGGAGCTCACTGAGGACGAGCTGGAAGCCGACAACTGGGCCATGGCCGCCTACGCCGAGAAGATGACAGCGACCGACCTGGCCCGGGCCAACGCCGCCGGCGACGCCTTCGCCCGGCAGACACAGCTGTGGTGGACCGAAGGTTGGGATCTCCTCATCACCCCGGCCTTGGGGATGCCTCCGGTGAAGATCGGCGCCATCGCCTCGACCAAAGAGGACCCGATGGGCGGATCACGGGTGGCGGCCCAATTCGCCCCGTTCACCGCGCCCTACAACGTTTCAGGCCAGCCGGCGATCAGCTTACCGTTGTACTGGAGTAGCGCCGACGAATCGGCGGGACTACCAATCGGCGTTCAACTGGTGGCCGCCTACGGACGGGAAGACCTGCTTCTGGCGGTCGCGGCTCAGCTCGAAGCCGCCCACCCCTGGACCGACCGCCGTCCGACGTCCTAGGCCACTGTGACATAATCGGCCTCATGCCGTGGAGGGTCGCAAGTATTGCGCTGCTGGGCGAAGCGTCCTAGGCCTCCTGTAGTCAATGCCTGAACCTTCGCCGCGCTGAGATAGACTAGTTTCGTGTCGTTACGGCCAATCCCGGTGCTGCTGTACCACCGTATCGAACCTGTAGGGGCTGAAATGTCGTCGGCGTTTTCCACGCCGCTCGATCTCTTCAGGGCGCACATGGAGTGGTTGGCCGAAAACAACTTCCGATCGTTGACGATGCGGGAGCTGGCCGCACGCATCGATGGCGCCGCACCGTTCGCCGACAACGAAGTGGTCATCACCTTCGACGACGGCTACGCCAGCCTCGACTGGGCCGCCGCCCCCGTGCTGAGAGACACCGGCCTCAACGCCACCTCGTTTCTCATCACCAACCGGGTCGACGAGGGCGGCTACATCTCCTGGACCCAGGCCCGGGCCCTCTCCGAGGAAGGTGTGATCGAGTTCCATAGTCACAGCCATTCTCACCAGCGTTGGGACATGGGCTCCGACACCTTCGAAACCATCGTCGCCGAGATTCGCAAGTCCGGTGAGCTTCTCAGCGCCAACCTCGGTCGCCCGGTTGAAGACTTCAACTGCCTTGCCTGGCCCTACGGTCGCACCTGCGACGCCTGGGACGACGCCGCCACCGAAGCAGGCATGCCGATCCAGTTTGTGGTTCAACGAGGGGCCGTCACTCATCACGATCGCCACAGTCGTTTGCCGAGGCTCATGGTCGACGGCATGTCGCTGTCGCTGTTCTCCCGGCTGATCAACACGCTCACCAGCCGCCCCGGCGCCACCGCGTTCAACCTGGCCTTCGGAACGGTCCGGCGGCTTCGTCGCTACGGCGCCTACATCTAAGGACCCGCTAGCCTCTAACCCGTGGCAACTCAGACATACAAGGTGGCGATCCTGCAGCGGAGGTTGGTCCAGTACCGGCTCACACTATTTGAGCGGCTGCGCGCCGAGTGTGCGAGTCGGGGCATTGATCTGCACGTGGTGTACGGCCAAGCGTCCGCCGCCGACGAGGCCCGCAAAGACGGCGGCGCACTCCCTTGGGCCGACGAGGTGAACGCCCGCTGGGTCACGGTAGCCGGCGTCGACTTGGTCTGGCAGCCGTTGCCGTCGCATCTGTGTAACAGCGACCTCATCATCATGACTCAGGAGAACAAGATCCTCTCCAACTACCGTTTGCTGCTACGCCGAGCGCTGGGTCGCAACAAACTCGGCTATTGGGGCCATGGCGTCAACCTGCAGTCAACGGCCCCCGAGGGCCTGCGCGAGCGTTTCAAGGCGCTGCTGACCACGAAGATCGACTGGTGGTTTGCGTACACCCAAGGCACGGTCGACATTTTGACCAAGGCCGGCTACCCGGCCTATCAGATCACCCAGCTCGACAACGCCATCGACGACGAGAAGTTCCTCGCCGACCTGGCCACCGCCGAAGCCGACCCCGACACCTTGAGCAGCCTTCGGGCCGAGATCGATCTCGCCGACGGAGCGCCGCTTGGCCTCTACTGCGGTGCGCTCTACAAGGAGAAACGGGTCGATCAGCTGATCGAGGCCGCCGAACGCATCCACCAGGCAATCCCAGGGTTCCGCCTTGTCGTGATCGGCGACGGACCCGACCGCCCGCAATTGGAACAGCTGATGGCCGACAAGCCGTGGGCCCGATGTGTGGGAGTGCAGACCGGTGTCGACAAAGCGGCCTGGTTCCAACTGGCCACCGTGCAGCTCACACCCGGCGCCGTTGGCCTCCACGTGCTCGATTCGTTCCTGTCGGGGGTGCCCCTGATTACCACTCGCTCGGCTCTGCATGGTCCCGAGGTGGACTACCTCGACCATGGTGTCAACGGCCTGCTCACCGACGACTCAATCGAAGCTTTTGCCGACGAGGTGATCGCGCTGCTCAACGACACCGACCGCTATCAACTGATGGTCGAAGCAGGCCACAAGGCGGCCAAGCACTACACGCTCGCCAACATGGTGGCCAACTTCGCCGATGGCATCGAAGCCGCTCTACAGCGCCGCTAGCCCGCACCCATCGACGATGGTAGAATCGGGTTCTGGCGGCTTGCCACGCCAAACCCTGTTCCGGTTCCCACGCAACCGTTCCATCAGGGCAAAGGGGACCTCGAGTGCTCGGCAGCATCAACACAACGGTATTTTCGACTGAGCTGTCTCCGAGCGCTCAGCAAGCGTGGGTTGCGTCAGCGTGTGCGGAGACGAGAAGGCAGTTGACATGACCCGTCAAGAATCGTTTAAGCGTCGTATCCGGGAACGTATGACCAAGACCGGTGAACGGTACGCTGCGGCTCGGAAGGTGCTGCTCAACCAAGCGGCGACGCATCAATCGGGACGCACTCGCACGTGGATCTCCGAACCCGAAACCTCCGACGATGCGGTGAGAGAAGCAACCGGCAAAGGCTACGACGAATGGTGCGACATCATCGAGGCCTGGGGCGCCAGCGGCGGCGACCACACCGATCATCCCGCTGTTGCCGCCTATCTCCAATCGGATTGGGATGTTGGCGCGTGGTGGGCCCAGGGAATAACGGTCGGCTACGAACGCATCACCGGGCTGCGCCTCCCCTACCAACAGGCCGACGGAACGTTTGCGGTGAGCAAGACCAAGAAAGTCCCCCTCGACGCCAACGTTTTGCGCAAGATGCTGGTCGACGACAGCTACCGAGCCGAACTGTTTCCCGGTCAGCCGACCAAATTGCGGTCGAAGCCGACCACAAAGGCACTTCGAATCGGGATCGGCCCTGGGGTTGCGGTATTCGGCATCAGTGACACCGGCGACGGTCGGGCCAACGTGTCGGTGCAGCATCAGCGCCTACCCACAGCCGAGAGCGTCGACGAGTGGCGGTTCTACTGGACGGAATGGCTGGAAGCCGCGTCCGAACGCTCCGGCGACGAGAGTGGGAAGGATCCGGGAGGGTTATAACGTTACGTTCTGCGTATGGCAGAGCTTAAGTTTGTCACCTACATGACGCCGGGTTTCCCGGTTGCGCTGTTCGAAGAGATGGCGTTGGCGATTGATGCTGAGCTTCACTTGGTTCAGGATCGCTCAGGGCCCGACCCGGACGATGATCCGTTTGCCGCCGGGCGCTACGACCTCGGGTGGATCTGTTCCACCTCCTACGCCGCCTTGGGCCTCTCGTCGCCACGGCCGTCGATCAAGCTGGCCGGGGTCGGGTGGGTTCCCGCCGACCCCGGCAGCAACGGCCTTCCTCAGTACTTCGGCGACCTGGTCACCAAACCCTACAGCAACGTCACCTCGTTCGCCGATCTCGCCGGACGCACGATCGGCTGCAACGACGAAGTGAGCCTAAGCGGCCATCACGCGCTTCGCTGGGCCATCGCCGATCACGGCTTCGACCCCGATTCGTTTGCCCACCTGGAGTTCACGGGCGGACACCATCACTCGCTCGACCGATTGTTGGCCGGTGAGCTCGACGCCGCCGTGGTCGACTCGGTGGTTCGCACAGGCCGAGCCCTGGATGATCCTGCGGTGCGAGACCTGCGGGTCGTCCAACGGTTGGGACCGTGGCCCACTCAGCCGGTGGTGGCCCGAGCCGACCTGCCGCAAGCTGAACTCGACGAGGTGCGCCGCCGCCTGCTCGACGCCGCTGACCGGCCGGAGCTCAGCCGTCAACTCCAAGCGGCCGGGTTGCGAGCGCTGGTGTCGATCGGCTCCGACCACTATCTCCCAGTGGCCGAACGAATGCTCATCGCTCAGTAGGCAGGCAGAGGCTTATCAAGTCAGCTCCTGCATCCAGTTAACCGCTTCGTCCCAGATTGCTTCGGTCGCCGCGACTCCGTCGGTGTCGGGTTCGACATGGCACCGCAGCGCCCTATACGCGGTGGACACCATCAGACTCTGCGTTGGCTTGTCGGCCCCCCGAAGCGCGCCGAGGTAGCGAGACGCCCGGCCGGCGTCGCCCCGAGCGTTGGCCAAGACAGCAGGCACCAACAAGATATCGGGCAGTGGGCTGATACCGGAGTGCTCAAGATGGGCTTCAATCGACTCAACGGCCTCAAGCGTTTCGCCGGGTCGATCCAGCCCTGCGTGTATCGAGGCTCGCATAATCTCGGACCCCCACATCGTCCGCATCGGAAACTCGGTGCGACCCTGTGAATCGATCTCCAGGGCTTTGCCCGGATCTTCCACAACGAGGCAGCAGATCAACCCGAGCGACACCACCCGGAACGGATAGTGAGCGCCCGAGAACGACGGATCGAAGACGCTGAAGCCAAGCTCCACCGCCTCATCAAACCGAAGGGCCATGGCCAGGTGATAAATCTTGTAGCCGGCCGCCATCATCTCGGTACCGGCGTCGCCGGCCCGACGGGCCAGGTCAATCGCTGTGTCGAGGTCCTCGATCGCCGCGTCCACGTCGATCACCACCCCGGCCCATGACCGCATGACGCGGGCGAAAGCTTGAAGGGCCTCGTCGTCGGTCTTGTCGGCTTGGGCCACAGCCTGCAAGCCGTGTTGGTACATCGCCGATGACCGACGGCTGGCCATAGCCGCCATGACTCCACTGCAATGCAAGCGACTTGATAACGCGGGATCGTCGACCGACTCGAAGTACGGCTGCATTCGATCCAACACGCGGGCGGCCCGAGCACCGTCGTCGAGGTGCATCGCCAAGCCGGTCGATGCCAACAACCACCCCGCGTCATTAATGCGCTCGTCCTCACGTAGCCGTTGCTCGGCCGACAGTAGATCAGACAAATGGTGGGTCACCCATTGAGCGTCGTAGATGTCGTGATAGTGCCGATCCAACGTGCGTCCGATGTGGTTGAGTAACCATTCGGCGTGGACGATCGCCGTGTCGGACGGGGCCGGGTCGGTGGCCTTTGCGTGTTGGCGGATCATCTCCAGCAGGGTGTAACGCCGTGGGGTTTCAGACATCACCACCAGCAACGATTGTTCAAGCAGCGCCTCAAACGACGCCATCGCATCACCTAGGTCGAGCTGATCGCCGATGCTTTCCACATCGTCGACGGTGAACGGTCCCTGCACGAGTGCCAGGGTGGAGAGGAGGCGACGTTCTTCGGCGCCCAGATTGGCAAACGTGTCGGACAGAATGGTCTCCAAGCTGGCGTGACGGTCGGGGCGCCGCTCTCGACTATCGGCCGCGATCAACCGATCGACCCTGTCCAGAATCTCAGGTACCGACATCGTGGGAAGCTTGGCTCCCATGAGCTCGATGGCCAGCGGCAGCCCGTCGAGGCGAAGGCAAAGGCTGATGGCGGCGATCCTGTTCTCCGGGGGGATCGCCACGCCATATCGGCGACCTACGGCGTCGAGCAGATCAACTGCGCTGCCGTCGGCGTCCGACACCGACAGCGGTGGCACTGGCAACCGACGTTCGCCGGAGATCCGCAACGGAATCCTGCTGGTGGCCAACAGCCTCGGGCCTGACGTGGAGTCGAGAACGTCGCTGCAGAACTGGGCGACGTCATCGACGATGTGTTCGCAGTTGTCAATAATCAACAGCAGGTCACGTCCCGCCACTCGCTCCAGGAGTTCGGCTCGGCCACCGTCCGAGCCGATCGTGGCCCCGATGGCGTTAGCGACGGCGAGATCAATCCCGTCGGCGTCACGAACCGGCACCAGGTCGACAAACCAGGCTCCGTGTTCGAGCTCTTGCGCTGCTCGACGGCCAACCTCTTGCGCCAGCGTTGTCTTCCCGACGCCTCCGAGGCCGATCATCGAGACAAGCCGAGCCTGCTCGATCGCCTCGACTCCGCTGGCCACCAGCGCGGCCCGACCGACAACCTCGGTGCGAGACGGAGGAATGTTGTGCTGCTTTGCCACCTCGAGTGCCGAGGCCTGCTCACGAGGCGACCCCTCTTCCTCCGTGAGGCCGACCGGCTCATCTTCGGCGTCGGCCTCGACGGTCACTTCCGCCACAAACCGATAGCCCCGACCGTGCACGGTCTGGATCACCCGCTGCGCTCGGCCGTCGTCGCCTAATGCCTGTCGAATCTGCTTAACCCGGGTGGTGAGCGCCGACTCGGTCACGAACTGATCGCCCCAGACGCCGTCGAGCAGTTCGGCCTTGGTTAGGAGTTGCCGGGGCCGCTCCAGCATGAACAGCAGCAGCTCAATGGCTTGGGGCTCAAGATCCACCCCCAGGCCGTCCCTCTCGACGCTGAATTCTCGCGCGTCGACAACAAAGTCATCTCCGACGTATCGAATGTGACGAGCGTAACATGCAGTGTCGCAGAGGGGGATTCCAGCTCGACACGGGGTCGGGGGCTGGAACTAGAGTCGATGGGTATGTCGGCTGCCGAATCACAGATCCTGTTCAATCCGCTGGAACCGGGTTACACCGACAACCCGTTCCCCCACCTGGCCGAGCTACGTGAAGGTGACCCGGTTCACGCCTCGCCGATAGGCCGCTGGATTCTCTTCGAGTACGACGACGTGTTCCGGCTGCTCCGCGACCGCAACATGAGCGTCGACGATCGCAACGTCACCAACTTCGATCAAGATCGGTACGACATGTTCGTCGACGCCGCCGACGGCGATACGGACGAACTGTTGAGCACCTCGATCCTCGGGATCGACCCTCCGGATCACACTCGGCTGCGGCGGTTGGTGAGTGCCGCGTTCACTCCTCGAACCATCGAGAATCTACGCCCCCGCATCCAGGCCATGGTCGATCAGACTCTCGAAGAGATGGCGGCCAAGGGCACAACCGACGTGGTTGCCGACCTGGCTTTCCCTCTCCCATTCGACGTGATCTCCGAAATGATGGGTATGCCCGAGTCCGACACCACGGCGGTGCGCGACTGGTCGGAAGCCTTGGTCAAGACCCTCGATCCGATCATCACCGAGGAGGAGGTTCGGGCATCGGTGGCGGCCGGGCGGGCGATGGACGCACACCTTGAAGAGGTGATCCAGTGGAAGCGTGACAACCCGGCCGACGACCTGCTGTCGGCCATGATTGCCGTGGAGGAAGACGGCGACCGGATGTCCACCCGAGAGCTGAGGGATCAAGTCAAGCTTCTGTTTGTGGCCGGTCATGAGACCACGGTCAACCTGATCGGCACCGGTATCGCCGAGCTACTCGCCCGGCCTGATCAGGCCCAGTTACTGCGGGATGATCCCGATCTTCCCACCGCCGTCGATGAGCTGCTGCGGTTCGTGAGCCCCGTGCAGTTCTCCCGTCGAGTCACGCTGGCCGAAGTGGAGTTCGGTGGCCACACAATTCCAGCCGGCGAGTTTGTGATGGCCGGGTTGGCCTCAGCCAACCGAGATGAGGACAAGTGGGGACCGAACGCCGATGAGCTCGACCTGACCAGGGAGAACGCCGGTCAGCACGTGTCGTTCGGCAGTGGCATCCACTATTGCCTCGGGGCCTCGCTGGCCAAGCTCGAAGGCCAGATCGCGGTGGCGTCGTTTGTGCAGCGATTCCCCAATGCTTCGGTGGTCGAAGCGCGGTTCAACGGCCGCATCAACCTGCGAGGTCTCGACCATCTCACTGTCGATTTGGGGGTCGACTTGGGCTAGAGCTCGGTGTCGAGCCCGGCGGTGGTGGCGAACCAGCTGACCAGCCGGTCGATGTCACTGGTCGGCGTCGATGCCGGCCACAGCACCTGATAGGCCGAACCGGGATTGGCCACCGCCGGACCGACGGCCACGAAGACCCGCCGTTCGATGAGCTCGTCGACCAGGAAACGCCAACCGAGGGCCACCCCAAACCCGGCGATGGCGTCCTGGGTGACCAGGGCGTAGTTGTTGTAGCTGACCCGAGGCGGCTGGCTCCGACGGGTACGGCCGATCGACACCGGCAGCTCGATGCCGTGGTGGGCGAACCAGTCGGCCCAGTTCATCCATGTGCGGTCCTCGGCATCAAGGTGCAGCAGATCGGCGTCCAGCAGTTCTTCCGGGGTGGAGGTCTCCGACAAACCCGCCCGGTGGGCCAGCTCCGGCGCCGCCACGGGAATCGTGATCTCGGGGAACAGCGCTCGGCTCTGCAGCCCGGTCCAGGGCCCGCGGCCGAGATGGATGGCGGCGTCGAACGCTCCGGTCTCCAGGCCCTGGTCACGATCGAACAGCCACAGGTGAACCTCCGATTCACCCATAGCCCATTGCAGGCTGTCGAGCCTCGGCACCAGCCAGCGTTGGGCCACTCCCGGGTTGACAGCCAGCACAAATCGACGTGGCCCCTGATGCGACCGACCGGCGACGGAGTCGATGGTGTCGAAGCCCGACTGCACCGCGGCCAGCAGGTCCCGGCCAAATGACGTGAGCACCACGCGATTGGCGTGGCGATCGAACAACGGCTGCAGAAGTGCCCGTTCCAAAGCCCGAACCTGGCGCGACACACCGGGCTGGGTGATGCCAAGTTCGCTGGCGGCACCGGTAAACGAGCCGTGCCGGGCTGCGGCCTCGAACACCGCCAACCGGTGCAGACGCCCCACGCGATTCACCAGCGGGTTCGACATACAAAAAGCTAGCTCGATGTCCGATTGCGGAGCCAAACCGAGCCATACGTCAAGTTTGGCTGGCCCCAAACAAAGCAACCAATGTTCCGATTCTTGAGGCTGACTTATGTTCAGAGAATGAGTTCGGGTTTGCCTTCAGACGGAGCGTCAGATGTAACCACCCAGCCCGAACGCAGACGACGGGGCCGTCGCCCCCGCCCTCGCAGCCACGACACGGCCCCACCTTTGGGTCAGGCGCCGGTGCCTCGCCGCCGGATCCCTACCTACGAACTGCTCGGCGAGAGCGATCTGGTGCGCTTGGAACAACACGCCGACTGGATCCTCGACGAGATCGGTGTCGAGTTCCGTGGTGACGAGGAGGCCCTCGAGTTGTTCGACGCCGCAGGGGCCCGGATCGAGCGGCTTCCGGCCGACAAGAACGGTGTGACCGCGGGGCGGGTTCAATTTGAACCGGGTCTGGCCGCCGCCCTTTGCGCCACCGCGCCCGCCCAATTCGACATGTATGGCCGAGACGGCCGGGTGGTGCCCATCGGAGGCGACAACGTGGTGTTGCTGCCCGCCTACGGTCCACCCTTTGTGTCGGACCTCGACCGGGGTCGGCGCTACGCCACGCTCGAAGACTTCGAGAACTTCGTGAAACTCACGTACTCGTCTCCCTGGTTGCATCACTCGGGCGGCACGGTGTGTGAGCCGGTTGATGTGCCTGTCAACAAACGCCACCTCGACATGGTGTACGCCCACCTGCGCTACTCGACCAAGCCGTTTATGGGATCGGTCACCGCTCCCGACCGGGCCGAGGATTCGATCGAGATGGCCCGCATCGTGTTCGACGCCATCCACGGCCCCGGCTACCTCGATGACCACTGCGTCATTCAGGGCAACATCAACGTCAACTCGCCGCTGGTGTGGGACGACGTGATGTCGGGGGCATTAAAGGCCTACGCCCGTGCCAACCAGGGATGTGTGATCTCACCATTTATCATCGGCGGAGCGATGGGACCGGTCACGCAACCGGCGCTGATCGCTCAGGCCCACGCCGAAGCCATGACGGGGATCGCGCTTTCGCAGTTGGTACGCCCCGGCTCGCCGATGGTCTATGGGAACTTCCTCACCACGATGAACCTGAAGTCGGGAGCGCCGACGTTCGGCACCCCGGAGTCGGTCCTCGCCACCTACGCCATCGGGCAGCTGGCCCGGCGGCTCGGTCTCCCGCTGCGATGTGGTGCTCACTACACCGCGTCGAAGGCCTGCGACGGGCAGGCTATGAGCGAGTCGGCCGACGCCATGAACGCCGGACTCTTGGCCGGAACCAACTACGTGATCCATGCCGCCGGATGGCTCGAAGGAGGCCTGGTCATGAGCTACGAAAAGTTCATGATGGATCTCGACCGCTGCGCTCAGCTCCACCATCAGGTTGCCGGCTTGACTCTCGATGACAACCAACTGGCGGCAGACGCGTACCGCGAAGCCGGGCCGGGAGTCGCCTTTCTCGGCACCGCTCACACCATGGCCAACTTCGCCACCGCCAACTACAACTCGCCGCTGGCCGACACCAACTCGTTCGAGCAGTGGACCGACGACGGTTCGCTCGACACCGCCCAGCGGGCCAACGCCCAGTGGAAGGCCACCCTGGCCGCCTACGAACCCCCACCAATGACCCCGACGATCGACCTGGCCCTCCAGACGTTTGTCGAGGAACGCAAACGTTCCATGCCCGACGCCTGGTATTAACCCGAAAGGACCCCCAAAATGACTGAGCCTCTCTCCCGCACATCAGCGCTGGCTTCGCGCCACACCGCCCTCGGCTCCGGGCTCGAAGACTGGAACGGAATGGGCACCGCCTGGTCGTACTCCACCGATCCCAACGATGAACACGACGCCATCCGGGAAGCGGCGGGCATGTTCGACATGTCGCCGCTCAAGAAGATCCGGGTTACCGGGGCCGACGCCTCCGCCGTGGTGGATCACCTGCACTCCCGCGATCTCACTCGGGTGGGACCGGGGCAGTCGGCCTACGGCGCGGTGTTGACCGATGCCGGGACCGTGGCCGACGACGCCATCGTGTTCAATAACGGACATGATGGCTGGCTCGTGGTGCACGGTTCGGGTTCCACCATGGAACTACTGGCTCAGTCGGCAGACGGTCGGGATGTGAACTTCGAACTCGACGATGATCTCCACATCATCTCGCTTCAGGGACCGGCATCTCTTGGCCTGCTCGACACCAACACGTCAGCCGACCTCGGTCCGCTCCCCTACTTCCACCACGTCGACACCGACCTCTTTGGTCGCCCGGTGATGCTGTCCCGCACCGGGTACTCCGGCGAACGAGGCTACGAGATCATCGCCCCGGCCGCCGACGTCGGTGATATTTGGGACGCCATTCTTGAGGCCGGCGCCGACCAGGGAGTGATGCCGGCGTCGTTCACCGCCCTCGACAAGGTGCGAGTTGAGGCCGCCCTACTCTTCTACGGCTACGACATGACCGACGAACACTTCCCGTCCGAGGTGGGGCTCGGCTGGGCCGTCAGCCGCAACGCTGGCGACTACCGGGGCAAGGACGCGGCGTTGGCAGCCAAAGGCAAGGAACGGTTTGTGATGGCCGGGATCGAAGTCGATCACGACGACATGGTGGTTGGCGGCGAGACGCTTCGTGTTGGCGGCGCCGAGGGTACTGACGTTGGCACAGTCAACAGCCCGGCCTACTCCCACCGCCTCGGCAAGTCACTGGCCCTCGCTCACATCGCCCCGTCGGCCTCCGCGGCAGGCACCGCGCTTGAGGTCGTCGGCGACGATGCCACTTGGACGGCCAAGGTAGCCCACACGCCTTTCTATGATCCGGACAAGACCCGAACCCACGCGACCTAGGCGATCACTCGTAGCCAAGCAGACGTCGGGCGACGATTGCGGTCTTCGACCTGCCAACGGCCAGGGCCTGGAGGCGTCGGCGGGCCTCCTGACTGTTGATCGTGTTGTCGCTTCGGTGCAGCGCGTTCTCCCAGAGCTGTAGGGCGGCAGCCGGCGGGGTGGCCCGATCAAGTTCGAGCACATACGCCGACGCTCCAGGGTGAACAGCCGACCAGTCCGACGGCGGAGGCACGAGGATCGTCAGCGACTTGACGTCCTGGACCAGACGCAGCGTCGCCGCCAGACGGGGTAGATCGGAAACCGCCGGCCTGTTGTTGCTCGGGGGACCGAGCCCGACACCGGAGACAGAGGGCCGGAGCCCGACCAAAGACGAACCAGTAGCTGTGGAGGCCAGTCGATCGAGCGCCATAGCCGCCGACGGTCCTTCCAGTCGAACGAGCGGCACCATCGTTGACGAGATGACCTGCACTTCGGCCAGGGCCCGCAGCCACCGATCGGGTAGCGGCACTCGCCGCTCCACAATGGTGTCGTCGAGAGTCTCAACCGTTACGGCGTCGGCACCAACGGTTAGACAAATCGGTTCCCGGGCCGGAGAGGCCGGAAAGAGCATCACGAAGTGGCTCATTGATGTCGATATTGGTCGACCCCCAGTCGACGTGATCGGCATCGAACCCGTCCTGGTCCAGGTCGTAGCGAACATACACATCGTTGCAGGCTGAAAACGCCTCGAACCGCAGAACCGAGATATTGCTCGTCACCACGGGGTCCCGATAGTTGGTGGCCTCAAGATCGAAGTATCTGGTTCGGGCAACCTCGGAGACGGTCAGCATCGCCCGTGCCAGCTGCGGGGTGTTCTCCACAAACCCTCGGAAGAAGTAGGGGTGGCTGGCTCGTCCACCGGTTGTCGAGAGACGAAGACCCGTACCAGCCAGACGCGAGGGGGCTAGATAGCGATAGGCAACTTCCAATGTGTGCATCCTGACAGTGGCTCGGACGGGGACGATAGCGCGCACCCCTCGTCGCTGGTATCGGGATACTGCTGAGCGAGCTTTACACTACGAGACATAGCATGCGCCGCGAACAACTGCTGATTCCACTCATCCGTCAGGTTGTGAAACGGCCGCGCCTCGCCGAGCAACTGTTTCGTTTCGACCCGTGGGGCAACCCTTTCGCCGACGAGGCACTAGCCGACCCAATGATCCTCGCTCCGGCAATCCGTAAGTCTCCGCCGGTGCACTGGCATCCCCTGTATCAGCAGTGGTTTGTGACCGGATACGACGAGGCTCGGGAAGTGCTCGGTTCGCCGTCGGTCGGGACCGCCCATCAGATGGAAGTTCTTCTCGACGTTCGCCCGTACACACAACTTGACGACGAGACCCGACGGTTTCTAGGCAACCTCCTCCTGGTCACCGACCCTCCCGACCACACGAGGGTTCGGGCGTTGGTGAGCCGGGCGTTCACACCCCGTCAGGTGTCTCGGCTTGAGGCCAAGATGGAAGAACTGGTCGATTCACTGTTGGCCGGGTTCGGCCCCAGAGTAGAGCTGATGGAGGAATTCGCCGTGCCGTTTCCGGCCATGGTGATCGCTGAACTCCTTGGGTTCGATCACAGCGATTGGCGTTGGCTTCGGCGGGTTTCGGCGGAGCTGGTCAAGATCACCGACCCCGTGCGAGCCTTCGACCCGGAAGCGATCGATGCTGCCTACTTCGAGCTGGCGGGCCGTGTTCGAGCGCTGGCCGCCGAACGCCGCCGTCAGCCAACCGATGATCTGATGACCGGCCTGGCGCTGGCCGAGGCCGACGGCGACAGCCTCAGCGAGGAGGAGTTGATCGCCACCACCGGGCTGATCCTGTTCGCGGGCCACGAAACGACGTCGAACATGATGGGCGTGTCGCTGATTCACCTCCGGGATCGTCCCGAGCAGATCGCATTGCTTAAAGCCAGGCCCGACCTGTGGCCAAACGCAGTGGAGGAACTGCTGCGGTTCGACCCCACCCTACGGAGCGACCCCCGAACGGCGCTGGAAGATTTCGAGCTGGCCGGAGCGAAGATCAGCAAAGGCCAGAACATCATCGTGATGACGCAGTTGGCCAATCGCGATCTGCGTCGCCTTCCCGACGGTGACGAGCTGAAGGTTGACCGGCACGATCCGTCGCCGCTCACTTTCGGTCACGGCATTCACTACTGCCTCGGAGCAAGTCTGGCCCGCCAGGAACTTCGTATCGCCATGCCCCGTCTGCTTGACGCGACCGCCGAGTACGACATCGACCACAACAACATCACCTGGTGTGAGTCGCTATCGCTGCGAGGTCCTCGAATCCTGCCCCTGGTTCGTCGGGGCTAGGTCGTTAAGCGGGCTCGCTCAGGCCTGTCGACTTAAACCAACCAGGAGGTGCGGCCTAGAGCGCCGACCGATCGCTATCATTCGTGTCGCAAGGGAGGCGTATGGCAAAGACATCGGTACTGCTGAACGCGTCGGTTGACGACGCCTGGCCGCAGCTACAACAGTTGGCAACGTGGGAGGGCGTCGCCGGGATCGGCGATCTGAACTCAGCTCGCTATGGCGACAACGGTGATCTGTCGTCGTTTCGATTTGTGATGGACACGCCGGTCGGCAATGTCAACGGATCAGCCGCGGTTGAGGCCAGGAAACCAGTCATGACCATCACCGCCAACGAAAAGGGCCTACGCATCACGATCCAGGTCGGCCTTCGCGCTGACACCACTCCTGTCGGCGACACCAACGACACCAACTCTGTTGCCGACGTGGAAACCAGCGTGAAGTCGACGTCGCTACTGTCGAAGCCGTTGGAGCGCACGCTGAGCGCGTTGTTGGCCTCATCGATCGATGATGAGGCCAACAAGATCGCTCGTCGGATCACGCCGACTTAAGTAGTGCGTGGTGAGCGACGCGTCTATTTGTGCCAGCCGCACATCCCAAGTCCGGCGCCCTTGGCCAGCGCCTTCTCAGCCTTCGCCTCGCTGACGACCTTGGTCTTTCCGCCGTCACAGATGAGGATCTGATCGGTTCGACCGGTGGACATGTCGACCATGATCTGATCCCAATGGCGATACTGCGTGTCGTGACCCAAGCCCTCATAGATGCGGACGTTGGCGATGTTGGGGAACATCGACTCCCAGATCGGGATGTTCACATCGGGAGCCGTGGTGGTGTCGTCGGCGCCGTAGTACAGATTGACGGGGGCATCCACCGCCGACACGTCGGCCAGCGGCTCGTCGCAGTAGAGCCCCATCTCATGCAACATGGCGTCGGCGGTTCCCATTTGCCCGGCGATGAAAAACGTTCGGGCGGCGTCATCGAAGGCCTCATCTTGAAGCCCTGGCACTTGCTGGACCGGGCTGTCGGGAGCGAAGCCAAACCACTGCATGGGCTGGGTGGAGAAGAACGTGCCGACGTCGGGATTGGCGGCCAGGAAACACGCTCCTGAGTCGGGCTGAGCCTTCGACAGTGCCGACGCGAGATGGATTGACTGCACCCGGTCGGGATTGCGGGAGACGATTTCCGTGAGGTACGGACCGCCACCGGAGATGGCGAACCCAACAAACTCATCGACGCCCAGCTCATCGAGCACAGCCTCGACGTCGGCCGCATAATCGGCGTAGCCGAGCGAAGGATCAAAGGCGGTCTGCCCGAACCCGTTGCGCTCGACCGAGATCAGCCTCAGCTCCAGCTCCCCCCGCAGGGTGTGAGCAAACTCGAGCAGGTTCATCACCCTGACGCTCGTTCCCGCACCGCCGACAAACACCACTGGAGTCCAGTCTTTGTCACCGTCGTCCACGTAGGCCACGGTTCGACCGGAGTCGGTTTCGAGTGTGTGAACCGTCGGCCCAATCGGGTCGAAGTCGCCGGTCAGCTGACCTGCTGTGAGCATCGCTGCAATCGTTGCGACCGCAGCCGCCGCCAAAAAGCTCCGCATAGTGGTGGTTCTCCTTATATCGGGGTCATATCCGAGTCATCTCTGGGTCATATCTGGGTCTTAGGTGGGTGTTGCCCGCTAGCCCGGGAAGCTGACCTCGGGAAGTTTGGTCATCGCGGTGGCGATGTCTTCGGCCGGGTATTCGTAGCGCTCAAGTTCACCGGCGGCGTGGCGACCGTAGGCGGCCATGTCGAAGTTGCCGTGACCGGAGAGGTTGAACAGGATGACCTTCTCGTCGCCGGTCTCCTTGCACTTGTTGGCCTCGGCGATCGCCGCGGCCACCGCGTGGTTCGACTCCGGAGCCGGGAGGATGCCCTCGGCTCGACCGAACTGCACGCCGGCGTCGAACGTGTCGACCTGGTCGTAGGCCTGAGCCTCGATGTGGCCCGACTCGACGAGCGCCGACACCTGAGGTGACATGCCGTGATAACGAAGTCCACCGGCGTGGATGCCGGGCGGGATGAAGGTGTGGCCGAGGGTGTGCATGCGCACGATCGGGGCCATACCGATCACGTCGGCGAAGTCCCACTTCACTTCACCCCGGGTGAGGGTGGGGCAGGCGGCCGGCTCGGCGGCGATGATGCGGGTTCCCTTGTCTTGGCGCACGTTGTTGCGGATGAACGGGAAGGCGATGCCGCCGAAGTTGGAGCCGCCGCCGGCGCAGCCGATCACGATGTCGGGGTACTCGCCGGCCATGTCCATCTGCTCCAGTGACTCCAATCCGATCACGGTCTGGTGCAACAACACGTGGGGTAGGAACGAACCGAGCGAGTACTTCTTCTCGCCGTTCGACATCACGGCCGCTTCGATGCCTTCGGAGATGGCGGTGCCGAGCGAGCCCGGGTGATGGGGATCGGTTTCGAGCAGGGTTCGACCGGCGTTGGTGTTGGTGGACGGTGACGGGTAGACCGTGGCGCCGAAACTTTCCATCACGTGGCGGCGGAACGGCTTCTGGTCATACGACACCCGCACCATGTAGACCTCGCAGTCGAGGTCGAAAAAGTTGCAGGCCATCGACAGAGCCGAGCCCCACTGACCGGCGCCGGTCTCGGTGGTGAAACACTTGCCGCCTTCGTCTTTGAGATAGAAAGCCTGGGCCACCGCGGTGTTGGGCTTGTGCGAGCCGACCGGCGACACGCCCTCGTACTTGTAATAGATGTGGGCCGGGGTACCGAGCGCCTGCTCCAACCGGGTGGCGCGGAACAGCGGAGTGGGCCTCCACAGCTTGTAGATGTCGCGGACCGGTTCGGGGATCTCGATCTCGGCGTCGGGCGACACGTCCTGACCGAGCAACGCCATCGGGCTCAACACGCCGAGGAAGTCGGGGGTGACCGGCTCCTGGGTCTGCGGATGCAGCGGTGGGACCATCGGGACCGGCATGTCGGCGTTGAGGTTGTACCACGCCCGTGGGATGCTGCTCTGCGGCAGGTCGAAGCGAGTCTGGTCGGTCATGTGTCGGCTCCCCGTGTTGATCTCTTGGCCCGCGCCGGGACTCCGGCGTGCAAGCAGAGTATAGAAATCGGCGCCGGATCAGTCGAGCTGTGCCGCTCGACGGTGCCTAGCCCCGAGGATCAACCACCGGACCACATTCCGGGAGCCCTCGGGTTCCATCACTCTGAATCGGGTAGAAACAATCGCGGCTAGCACCGGTGGCGATCAGCGTGGCCGCCTTAAAGCCGCACTGCTCCTGGGACCGCTGATCCATCTCCGCGTACAATGCCGCGGCTTCGGGAGTGAGTTCGGATGACTGAAAATCGATGTTTGTCTGAAGCTCCTGCCAGATTGCGCCAAAGGCACCGTCATCGACCTGTTCCAACGTGGCATATCCAGCACTTGCACCAGCGGTGATCACCTCAACGGGGTAGTCGTCGGTGAAGAGCCAATCGAAGTAGGCGTCGAACGCGACGCATATCCCGTCTTCGACGACGATCCCGTCGAAACGCAGAAATTCCGCCGACAGGGTCTGCCCGACTTCGGCTTCGCCGTTGCCGTCAGAACGCTTGTATCCGTCGCCGACGGTAGAACCGGACCAAGGTTCCCCTTGGGCACCGACGCTCGAGCCGGCCCACGGTTCGTCAGCGGCACCGGCAGTCGAACCGGCCCAGGGTTCCTCTTCCGACTCGGAGACGTCGAAACCAAGGTCGACGGAAGGCGCATCGCCGACCTGGCTAGCTTCAGGCGCGACAGCGTTGATCTCGGTAGCAGCGCAACCGACGGCGACAAGCGCAATCACGGCCACAAACATCATCGACCACTTCACGTCGTCTTCATCGGCGCCGACACACTGCGCCTTAATGTAAGTGGAAAGGTAAGCGGAAAGGTATGCGGACCGCTAGGCGAGCTGGGGCGTGGCGGTGGGACCGCCGAGGTCGGCGTAGAGTCTGGTCGTCCCCGACGCCACAAAGACCTGCATCAGCAGCATGGCCACCACAAAGAGAGCGCCGAAGATCAAGCCGAAGGTCAGCCCGAACGCCAGAGATGGCCCGGCTCCATTGGCGTCGGCCGATGAAAATAGGAGCGGTAGTCCGAAGCTGATGACAATCTGTATCGGCCACAACGCGGCACTGGCGATGATGCTCAACAAAAGCACTCTTCCCAAGGTGGGCCAGAATCGCCCGGCACTGAGATCCATTGACGTGCGAACCAGACGCGTACCCGGTGGTGAGACCGCAGCGGCCACGGGGATGAACGTCAGCTTGACCTGCAGCCAGAAGCTGGCAGCGATCCAGGCGAAGTAGACGAGAATCAGAAGGAGCAGCGCCGCGTCGCCGATTGCCAGGTAGAGCCCACCGATGATCAGGCCGACGAGCGCCAGCACGGCAACCGCCACAGCAGCCACCATCAGGTAGGCGCCGACCAGACGCCAGACGTTTTGCCGACCGATGGACATCGCATCGGCGACCGTAACCGAACGTTGATGGTGCGCCTCATGGAGCAGGTGATACGCCCCGGTTACGGCAACTGCCATCCACACCGCACCGGCGATGAACACCAACATGGCGATCACGAACAGCAGGAGTCCCGTCGTGCTGAGATCGGACGTGCTCGAATCGGCTCTGAAGCTGAAAACACTGACACCCCAGATGACGAAGGCCAGGAGGATCGGTATGAGACCGATGACAAACAGCGTGCCGACCGGGATGAGTTTGGCCCACGCCACCCTGAAACTGGACCGTATCCATTCGCCGATGTCGTTGATGCGTTGGTGGCCATTGGGGCCACTTGGGGGTGGTGGATTCTGACCTTGTGGGTGCCGTTGGCCCTGGTTGAACGGTGGCGGCGAAGCGACCGTTTCCGGCACATGGGTGTGCTCAGTCCACGTCGACCCGTTCCAGTATCGAAGCTGCCCGGGATTGTGTGGATCCGGAAACCAACCTGCCTCAGCCATGGTTTCGATGCTACTGGAGTGGACCTGTAGCGCCTATGGACGTCGCACTATAGTGACGTTCATGACCGGCCAACCGCTGAACGACCATTGGCTCGCCGCCGACGTTCGTCGAGCGCTCGGCGCGTTTGTGGCTCAGTTGCGGAGTGGTGTCGAGGGTGCCACCAAGGTCCCGAACCTCGATTGGACCGTCTCCGAACTCGGCGCCCACGTCGCCAGCCTGCCCGGGTTCTACGACGTTCAACACGAAGCCGGCGATCACTTCGAGCAGCCCGATGACTTCGACGCCATGTCGACCAGCGCCCGCGCCCACATCACCGAGACCGAGGTCGAGGCGGTGGCCGATCGGCTGGAGGCCGAGTACGGCCGATTCTTCAAAGAGTACGGCGATCTGCCGGCGCAGACTCAACGTTGTTTCTACGGCCGTCGCACGAACCTGCTGAGCCTTTGCGCCATGTTTGTCAACGAGCTGATCCTGCACGGGCGGGACCTGGCGGCGGTCACCGGGGCTGAGATGCCGAAGCTCAACCGCCAGCAGGCCAACGCCATCGCCGACGCCACGATGATCATCACGCCGAGTTTCGTCGACCGGGACAAGGCCCGGCAACAACCCAATGGCGTCTACGGCGTGTCGTTCCGCGGCGGCAGCGACTACACGTGGACGCTCAGCGATGGAGATTTGATTATCACCGAGGGGAAGCCGGCCAAAGCCGACGCCAGGCTCAACGCCGACCCCGTCACGTTCATGATGACGTCGATGGGACGTATGAGTGACGCCCGGGCTGCTCTGTCGGGAGGGATGGTGGCGTACGGTCGAAAGCCCTGGCGGTTCCTCGGGCTGGGCACCATTACCGCCGATGGTGTATAGACACGTGTAGCGTCGGGCTCGGTTGGCTCTAGCCTTTTTCGGGTGACGATTCGAATTGCCAATGCGCCGTGTTCCTGGGGTGTCGAGTTTTCCGACGACAACCGCAATCTTCCGTGGCGACAGATGCTGGCCGAGTGCGCTCATGCGGGTTACAAGGGCATCGAGCTCGGGCCCGTCGGTTACATGCCGGAGGATCCGGCCGAACTGGCCGACGGCCTGGCCGAGCACGACCTTGAATTGGTGGGCGGTGTGGTCTACCGACCGTTCCACGACGCCGACCGTTGGGACGAGGTGTTCGACGCCGCCACCCGAACCGCTCAGGTTCTGTCGGCCCACGGTGCCCGTCATTTGGTGATCATCGACTCCATCTCCGAACGTCGGGCACCGAGCGCAGGTCGTCCCGACGAGGCCGAGCAGATGGATTCCGAGGAGTGGGCGGCCTACCGCGACCGGATCACCCAGACGGCCAAGATGTCGACGGAGGAGTACGGGCTGACCACGTCGATTCACCCTCACGCCGGAGGCTTCGTCGATTACCCGGCTGAGACTGAGCGTCTTTTGGGTGAGGTCGACGACTCGATCCTCGGGCTGTGTCTCGACACCGGACACTTCACCTACGCCGGTGGTGATCCCGTGGCGTTTATGAGCACGCACCGCGATCGGTTGCGGTACGTGCACTTCAAAGACATCGACCCGGCCGTGAAGGCCGACGTGATCGCCAACCGCACAGGTTTCTACCAGGCCTGCGGGCAGGGGATCTTCTGCCATCTCGGGAAGGGCGAGGTCGACTTCGCTGCGGTGAAGCAGCTGCTTGTCGACATCGGTTACGAGGGCTGGTGCACGGTCGAACAGGATTGTGATCCCGAGGGCGACACGTCCCCCCTCGACGACGCCATCGTCAACCGGGAGTTCCTCGTGTCGATGGGATTCGACTAATCCGTTTTACGACCCCGCCGCGATTGGCCGGGTGGCAGTGGCGATTCCACGTGCGGCCAGGATCAGCCCAAGCACGCCGACGGCCGTTGGTATGACTAGGTGGATCGGCGCCGTTCCGAGTTGCCACGAATGCATAAGTTCACCGATAACGAACCACGGCAACCAGATTGCGGCGATCACAAGCGGCCGAGGATCGAGGGTAGCTACTGCGAGCCCTACGAGGCCAACGACCGCAAATCCGACACCCATCGCAATCAGCAGCGCCTGCACGCCCGTGACAACCGATACAACGGCGAGAACGCTGATGGCGGCCACAGCCGGAACTCCCGAGGTCAACCTGTCACCCTCCGCGGTGCTCCTCGACAGCCACCAGATTGGTGCTGCCATTGCCAACATACCTAGCAGGGCGACGGCGTCGACAACGGTCAGATCAGCGGGGAGTGACTCCGGCCCCCAAGGTAGAAGGTGATCGATCGAAGAATAGGAAAGCGCAACGGCGACAGTAACCATCGCCAATCGTCCCGCCCGCCAGGCCAGAAGCGCTGCGGCCGCAAGAAACGAGATACCTTGCGCCACGAGCGATCTCGTCTCCGCTCCAAGAGGTAGCAAACCGCTGCTCACTGCGGCCAGCGGCCCTGTGCCGAAAGCGATCAACCACAACACATAGCCCAGACGCAGGGCCGCAGCGAGAAGCGCGGTACGGCTCGGTGATCCGCCAGCGTGCGCCTCGGCGGCCGTCCGGGCACGGGTACGCAAGCCGTTGGTGGCTAGGGAAAAGGCTTGTCGAGGTGACCATGAACCATCACTCAGCTCATCGGCCGTTGCCGCCAGCTCAGGGTAGTGTTCGTTGCGATACGGCTTCGGGTAGAAGTAGCGGAGGCTGCCGTATGGGGTATGGCCTCGGCTCGTCATGAGGTCGCTCCAGCGGCTCCGCCAGTGCCTGCTGGTCCGGTCCGTCGACCCAGAAGGTCGGTAACCACGTTGGCAGCCTCGCGCATTCTCGTCGCTTCGGCTGTGAGCACCTGCGTGCCCGCCTCGGTGATGCGGTAGTAGCGGCGACGGCGACCCTGCACCTGCTCTTCGCGGTCGACTTCGACCATACCTTCCGCTACGAGACGGTCGAGCGCACCGTAGAGCGTTCCGGCGGCGAGTTTGACCGCTCCCCCGGATAGGGCCTCGGCTCGTTTGGCCACCCCGTACCCGTGGAGAGGCTCGCCGATTAGCGAGGCGAGGATGAAATAGGTCGGTGAACGGAGCGGCATGCTTGGGACGATATATCGGTGTCCGATATATCGTCAACCTTTGTATTTATCGATCGCGTCGCCGCCCTTGCCAGATATGTCTTGACGACTTCGAACATATGTTCTAGTTTGGAAATCATGATCGGCGGTGATCGAGGCGGAGACCTTGTGCGGTTGAATGAAGCGTTGCGTGATGTGCGCGACACGGCGTTGTCGTGTCTCAGCGCGGTTGAGCTCGCTGAACGTGCTGTTGCCTTGGAACAGGCTGCGGCGCAGTTGGATGCTGCTCGTTGTGCTGTTGTGGCTGCTGCGTCTGAGGCCGTTGAGGGTCCTGGTGCGTTTAAGGCGCTTGGGTTTCGTCACGCAGTGGATTTCATTGTCGATGCGTCTGGGTGCGATGCGCGTGATATTCGCCGCCTAGATCGTGTTGGGCGGTGGCTCTTGGACTTCCCCGTGTTCGCCGAAGCATTCGCCGATGGGGCGTTGACCCACCGGCACGTAACGGAGTTGCGGAGTATCGACAAACCCAAGGTGCATCACCAGTTGGTGGAGTCTCAGGAGATGTTGGTCGACGCCGCCCGTGACCTTGACTTCCGGGACTTTGTGAATGTGTGCGCCTACTGGCTCAACGCTGCTGACCCTGACGGTGATGAACCGGCCGAACAGGCCTCCAAGTCCGGGCTCTCCTACAAGAAGCACTCTGACGGGTCCGTATCGGGCCGGTTCCGGTTCGATGCCCTCACGGGGCAGGCGTTCCGTAATCTGTTGGATCAGGAAACCCAGCGGTTGTTCCGTCAAGACACCGAGGATGGTGTGAACCGTTCGCAAGGCAACCGCCAAGGGGTCGCTCTCATCAACCTGATGACCCGTGGCTCATCCAAGGGTGGGAACTCACAAATCACCCCGCTGATCCACGTCGTGCTGGGTGCAGCATTGGCCGAGAACCTGGCTGAGCAGTTGGCTGGTGAAACCACCGAACAGATGGCACCGTCGTTTGATGACATCAACCGGCGCTGTGAACTGATCGACGGCACACCGATTCACCCGAAACAAGCGGCAGTGGCGATGGCGGCGGGGATGCTACGCCGGACCGTGTTCGACGAACACTCCCAACCAATCGATGTGGCCGCCAAAGCCAGGGGTTTCCCGGCCTGGATGAAACAAACGCTACTCATCAAAGCAAGAGGGCGATGCCAAATACCAGGATGCGACGCACCGTTCCCGTGGCTGCAAGCTGACCATGTCCAACCCCACTCAAAGGGTGGGCCAACCAAACTCTCGAACGGGCAGATCCTCTGCGACCCGCACAACAAATGGAAAGAAGCGAGTTGAGGGTGATCTCCGCCCACGGCGCACATGAAATACGCTGGCCTGCAATGAAAGCCCAACTGCTCCGGGCCGCGGCCTGCATGGCGGCGCTTAGTGCTCCCAAACAAGCTGAACCATTGCGTCTCGGAGCTGAGCCTCGACTAGGCGGGTTGGATTATCCATGCGCTGCAACAATGAGTACATGAGTCCTGCGATGAAGATCGAAGAAGTGCGAACGTTTCTGGCCGAGGAACATGGGTTGGCCACCGTGTCAACCACCCAAGCCGACGGGCGGGTGCTGTCGAGCGTCGTCAACTGCGGTGTGATGGCTCACCCGGTGACCGGTGAGCAGTGCTTGGCGCTGGTGTCTCGCGGCAATGCCGCCCGACTCGGACACATCCGCCGCGGGTCACAGCTGACCGCCGTCGCTCGCCGAGGGTGGACGTGGCGAGGCGTGACCGGCCCGGCCGACATCATCGGGCCCGACGATCAAACCCACTCTTCCGGCCGCACGTTCAGCGACGATGAGCTGCGGCTGCTGATGCGTGAGGTTTACCAGGCGGCCGGGGGCGACCACGATGACTACGACGAATACGACCGGGTGATGAAAGAGGACCGCCGGGCCGCAATCTTCGTCAAACCGGAGCGCATAAACGGCGTCGGGTAGATTCGACTACCGGAGAACCCGTCGGGCGTTATCGGCATAAACCTGGCGCAACACGTCATCCGGGAGGTCAAGGGCCGCGACCTGCCAGCGACCCTGCGGCGGGACCTCACGGCCCGGAGCGTAGTCGAAGCACTCGTCGTCGGTTTCGAGAAAACGGAACCAGTGCCGGAGCCGGGTGTCGGTGAGCGGGTAGTTGTCGGTGCCGAACAACACTCGATCGGCGTGATCGACAATTAGACGACGAGCCGCCCTGGGTTGACGGCCCAGCTCCCCCATTCGAGCGCCGAGGTCGACGTAGTAGTTGTCGTACGTCTCGAGCATCCGACGGACAAGACCGAGATCCTCGGCACAGTTGCCGACGTGAGCACCGACGATCACCGTGTCGGGACAGGCCGCCGCCAACCGCTCAAACGCCCCGAGCAGATCATAGAAACCGGGCATCCCGTCACCGCCGAACCACCAATCCGGGTGGGCTGCGAGTTCTTCGATACGTTCGCCGGCGGCTCGCACAACCTCGATCACGACGTCATCGTCGGGGCACACCAACCGCCCGTCGGCGTGCCGGAAACCCAGCCCGACATCCTTCCAGATCTTCAAACCCCGAGCCCCCGGCTGCGACAGACCGCTCCAACTGGCTGATGAGTTGGCCGACGGAATCAGCATCGGAAGCGCCCTCGGCAAGCAGCGACGAGTCGACGTGGCAGAAGGTGGCGAAACGGCCGGGGTGTGCCCTGTCGTAACGATCGAGGTTGGCCACAAGTTCGTCGCCCCAGCGTCCGTCGAGGTTCACCACCAGCTCGACGTCGCAGCGATCCATGTGGCCGAGCATCTCGTCGACGTCGGCCACCATCCAGTTGCCGCTCAGCCAGCGACCAAGATGGTTATGAGCGTCGATCACGGGGTGCCGGGGTCGCTCAACCTCGGTGACGGGCACCCGAACCATCGAGCGCGGAGCGAAGTCGCCTAGCCCAACCACAGACCTTGGTTGCTAGTCCGTCTGGTACTGCACGGCGGAGCGATCGGCGACCTTGCCGGCGAACAACTCTTTGACCACCTTCACATGAGCCGGGTGATCGCGGTAGGTCTCATAGCCCTCGGCGTCATCGAAATCGCCGACGACGACATAGTCGAAGTTGCCGTCGCTAATCCCGGCGTCACGGCCGTGTCGATACCCCTTGATCTCAGGAATCACGCCAACCAGGCCGCTGAGTCCGGCCGAGGCGGCATCAATGTCGGCGTCGGTCACATCGTCATTCCACTTGAACATCACCACGTGTCGAAACATCGTTCGAGAGTAGTGCTAGCGGATGGTTGACGCCAGGGGCTCCTAGACTGACCGGCATGGCCAAGAAGACATTCATGCAATCAGTGGCAGAAGCGAAGAGTGAGGTTGAGAGCGTTGCTCCGGCCGACGTCTCCGAGTCGGCACTCGTGCTCGACGTCCGTGACCGGGCCGACATCGCCGCAACCGGCATCATGCCGGGCGCTGTCCCCATCTCCCTGGGAACGTTGACCTTCAAGGCCGACGTCGAGGTACCCGAACATCTGCGTCACCCCGAACTGGGCGACCACGACCGTGAGATCGTCGTCACCTGCACCACGGGCGCCATGGCCTCGCTAGGCGCCAAGCTCCTCCAGGACATGGGCTACAACAACGTGAAGCTCCTCGACGGCGGCACCGTCGGCTGGAAGGAAGCCGGCAACCCCGTCGACGACTTCGAGGCGTAATTTGAGCGAGCAACCGCTCCAGGTCGCAGTCGTCGGCCTGGGCGGGATGGGCACATTCCACGCTCACCTTGTTCATGGCATGGCCGGCGCAAAGGTGGCGGCGGTTTCCGACCCGTTCCACCCCGACCTGGGCCTGCTGGCGGCTAAGCTCGGGGCCGATGTGATCGACGACCCTGCTGCGGTGGCCACTGACGATC
The DNA here is from genome assembly GCA_965216355.1 of Acidimicrobiales bacterium. Lineage (GTDB taxonomy): Bacteria > Actinomycetota > Acidimicrobiia > Acidimicrobiales > SZUA-35 > JAHELU01. The sequence goes on along the minus strand of CBDCFR010000013.1, from coordinate 1,430,078 downwards.
GGGTCGAGGCGATGATCGTCGCGTCACCTGACGACACCCATGCGGCCTTGACGCTGGCCGCTATCGAGGCCCGCAAGCCGGTGCTGTGCGAGAAGCCGTTGGCCACCTCGGTTGCCGACGCTCGGGCCGTGGTCGAAGCCGATGACGCGTTGCCGGCGAGGCTCGTGCAGTTGGGTTTCATGCGGGAGTACGACGAGGCTCACGTGCAGTTGGTGGATGCTTTGGCCGATCTCGGCGACATCCACTACATCCGCAGCGGGCACCTCAACACGCCTTCGGCGCCGCGCACACTCGACGTGATCATCGGGCAGTCGATGGTGCATGAGATTCACAGCGTGCGCTACATAACCGGGGCCGAGTTCACCTCGGTTACCACCAACGTTGCCCACTCCGCCGACGGCAACATCCGCCACGTGGTTGTACTCGGCACGCTGTCGACAGGCGGCCACGTGGTGATGGAGTTCGACGCCGCCGGGTACGCGTATGACGTAACCGTGGATGTCACCGCGGAACGTGGTGCGGTGTCACTCGGCCGCCAGGTTCGGGCAGAGGTGATGACCGACGGTTGGCGTCGATCAAACACCGGTGCCGATTGGTTTGGCCGGTTCGCTCAGGCCTACCGCACCGAGGTCGACGCCTGGGTGGCCGCCGCCCGGGCCGGCACCGCAACCGGGCCGACCGCCGGCGACGGACTCGCCGCTCAGCTCGTGGTGGAGGCAATCTTGGCCTCGGCCGAATCCGGCCAATCGGTGTCGATCGCGGGATAAGCTCCCTGCCATGAGCGCGTTGGTGGATATTCATACTCTGTTTCAGTACGCAGCCCTCTTGGGCGTGATCGCCGCGATCATCCAAGGCTTCACGGGGCGTTTGAGCCCAATGGTGTTCGACATCGGCACCTGGGTCCTGCGAATCCAGGTTGTCCTGGGGCTCATCGTCTGGATCGGCAACAGCGGCTGGAACCTCGGAGCCATGCAAGGCTTCATCCACCCGATCGCCGGTATCGCCGCTCTCGGCGCGGCTGAGGCCTTCAACGCAAGAGGCGCTCGGGCGACCGACGGTTCGGGCGACCGCACCCGAGCCACCGGCTTCGTCATTGCCCTGGTGCTCGTCATCGCCGCCATCGGCCTGGCTGAGGTGGCCTAGCTATTCGCCTAGTGGCGAAAGAACCTGCTTGCGTCGGTGCTCGAACACGATCGAGGTTTGCTCGTCTACCACGTTGGGCACACTGGCGATCTCGGTGAGCACCAGTTCACTCAGGGCTTGGACATTGGCCACGCACAGGTGGACGAGAATGTCGAATGAGCCGGTGAGCAACGTGATCTCGGTTGTCTCCGGCAACGACCAGACCGTCTCGACAAATTCGTTTACGACGTCGGGCGTCTTGGGCTGAACTTTGATGAACACCAACGCTTCCAACGGGCGACCAATGGCGGCCCGATCGACCTGAGCGTGGTAGCCGGTGACCACTCCCCTGTCCTCCAACGACCGAATGCGATGAAGCATCGTCGATGGTGAGACTCCGGCCGCGGCAGCCAGTGCCTTGTTCGACCGCCTGGCATCACTCTGCAATTCACTCAGAATTCGGCGATCTACTTCATCAATATTCGTCACTATTCAATATTTCCGCTCAATAGTTTGGGTTCAACACCTAAGTGTTGCACAAGTGCCTCGTTGGCATCGAAACTTGACCTATGACCGACCTTGCCAATCGCCATGTCGACGCAACCTCGTACAAGCTCAGCGACCGCTACCTGGCGACGGAGGGGCGAGTCCTACTCACCGGTGTTCAGGCGTTGGCCCGCCTGCCGCTTGACCAGCTGCGCGCCGACGCTGCCGCTGGCCTCAACACGGCTGCCTTTGCCAGTGGCTACCCCGGATCTCCCCTAGGCGGGCTCGACACCGAAATGGCTCGAGCCCGCCGACTTTCTCCCGAGCTGCCCTTTGTCCACCAACCGGCGGTCAATGAAGAGCTCGGCGCCACCGCCGTCATGGGCTCCCAGCTCGCCGCCACCCGCCCCGACGCCCGCTACGAAGGTGTTGTCGGATACTGGTACGGCAAAGCACCCGGTCTCGACCGGGCCGGCGACGCCCTCCGCCACGGCGTGTTCGCCGGATCCTCCCCGCTCGGTGGAGCGGTTGCTTTGGTTGGTGATGATCCGGCGTGCAAGTCGTCGACCATGCCGTCGTCGTCGGATGCCACCCTCGTCGACCTCCACATGCCGATCCTCTACCCCGGCACCGTGGCCGAGTGTCTCGAACTCGGAATGCATGCGGTGGCTCTTTCGCGGGCATCCGGACTTTGGACCTCGATGAAGATCGTCACCCCTGTCGCCGACGGCTCAGGCATCGTCGACCTGCCGGCCTTGGCCGAACCGCCCGTACTGCCCGACGCCACCATCAACGGCGAGATCTGGCGCAACCGCCCGTCGGCCATGTTCCTCGGTAAACGCATGCTCGACGTGGAGCGCGAGTTCCGGGAGATCCGCCTTCCGCTGGCCAGCGAATATGCGGCCCTTAACAAACTCAACCGCACAACCGTCGATCCGCCCGACGCCTGGATTGGCCTCGTGGCCACCGGCTTCACCTACTACGAGGTGGTCGATGCGCTACGTCGACTTGGCCTCGAATCAGAGCAGGCCATCGCCGACGCCGGCATCCGCCTTCTACAACTTCGCATGCCGGTGCCGTTCAACGCCGAGACCGTACGACACTTCGCTCGCGGCCTTGACGAGATCCTCGTCATCGAGGAGAAGAACCCGACGTTGGAGTGGCTGATCAAAGACGCACTCTACGGCGGTGGCCACTACCCGAGAGTGCTGGGTAAACACCACGAGGATGGACGCACGCTGATGCGGTCATGGGGGCGCCTCGACGCCGACGCCATCCTCCACGGACTCCGGGAGCGCCTGGCCGTCCGCATCGAGCCGAAACTGCGACCAGTCGAGCCGGCGCCCCGAGACAAGAAACTCATTCCCCTCTCGGTCAACCGGACCCCGTTCTTCTGCTCCGGCTGTCCCCACAACTGGGGCACGAAGGTGCCAGAGGAGTCGCTGGTTGGGGCCGGAACGGGCTGCCATGGCATGACGTTGTTGATGGACGAAGAGCGCGTCGGCGAATCGATCGGCATCACGGCGATGGGTGGCGAGGGCGCGCAGTGGATCGGCATGGCCCCGTTTGTGGAGACCGACCACCTGTTTCAGAACTACGGCGACGGTACGTTCTTCCACTCGGCCCAGCTGGCACTTCAGTATTGCATCGGCGCGGGCATGCATATGACGTTCAAGATCCTCTACAACGGCACGGTCGCCATGACCGGTGGCCAGGATGCCGTCAATCAGCTGGACCTTCCCGATCTGTGCCAGGTGCTTCTCAGCTACGGCGTATCCAAGGTGGCGGTGACGTCCGACGACACTCACCGTTATCGGGGCAAGCTGCCCCGCGGCGTGGCGGTACACGACCGGGCCGACATTCTCACCGTGCAGGTAGACCTCCGGAACACGCCGGGGGTGACTGTGCTGATTCACGATCAGGCCTGCGCCGCCGAGCTACGTCGAGCCCGCCGCCGAGGCAAGCTCACCATGCCCAGCCGCCGGGTTGTCATCAACCACCGCATCTGCGAAGGCTGCGGCGATTGCGGCGACGTGTCCAACTGCCTTTCCGTCCAGCCCTTCGAGACCCCGCTCGGGCGGAAGACCCGTATCGACCAGGCGTCCTGCAACTTCGACGAGAGCTGTCTTCAGGGCGACTGTCCGGCGTTCATGACAGTCGAAGTCGGTGAGCATGCAGCCGATGAGGCACGCGAGGTCAGCGCTCCAGGCACGGCTGTTCCCGACCCGTCCCCAACCGAGCGGGATCAAGTCCGCATCCGACTTGCCGGCATCGGCGGAACCGGCGTGGTAACGGTGGCTCAAATTCTGTCGACGGCGGCGATGTTCGACGGCTGGGAGATCCACGGTCTCGATCAGACCGGCCTGAGCCAGAAGGCCGGACCGGTCGTGAGTGACATCATCATGACCCGGTCGGGCACGGCGTCGAACCTGGTGGGCGATGGGCAGGCCGACGTCGTCTTGGGCTTTGACGGACTGGTCGCAGCAGCCGACGGCACGATCGGCGCGACCGGCCCCGACACCGCTACTTTCGTCTCGGCCAACCAAACCCCGACCGGGCGTATGGTTTCCAACCCCGGCATCACCTACCCGACCACCGAGATATCGGAACGTCTTGGCCGCACCACCGAACTCGATACTTCAGGGCTGAGCGACTCGCTCGTTGGCACCGCGGCCGCAGCCAACATTCTGCTTCTTGGCACGGCCGTGCAGAGTGGGGCGATCCCGGTGTCGGTCGGTTCGATCGAGCAGGCCATCGGGTTGAACGGAGTGGCCGTCGACGCCAACCTGGCCGCTCTCGACTGGGGCCGCCGGTGGGCCCATGACCGGGAGGCGGTGGAACAACTGGCCGACCATACCTCCTCTGATGATCCTGCGGTCGCCGTCCCCGACCTCCCGGACAAACTGCAGTCAGGTGTAGCCGCCCTCGGACTGGGCGCTGACGACGCTGCGGTCGTATCGATGCTGGCCGCCGACCTCGTCGGCTATCAAGACAAGACCTATGCTCGCTCATTCCTCGACTCGGTGGCGGAAGCGAACGGCCACGGTTCGAGCGAGTTGACCGTGGCCGTGGCCCGCAACCTGCACAAGCTGATGGCCTACAAGGACGAATATGAGGTGGCTCGTTTGATGCTCGGTCCGGAAGGCCAGGCGGCGGCCGAGGCCGTGGGCGGGCCCGACGCTCAGATCACGTGGCACCTCCACCCCCCGATGCTCAAAGCGCTCGGCCTCGACAACAAGATCGATGTTGGCCGCTGGGTCACCCCGGCCATCAAAGCACTGGCTGCTGGCAAGCGCCTGCGAGGCACCCGCTTCGACCCCTTCGGCCGGATGGAAATGCGGCGAATCGAGCGTGAGCTGATCGATGAATACCGCTCCGCTCTCGCCACGGTCTACCAGAATTTGACCAGCGGTCGCGGTCGCATCGAGGAGGCCATCGCCATCGCTGAACTCCCCGACCAGATCCGTGGCTACGAACACCTCAAGCTTCAACGCATCGCCACCTATCGCCTTGAGATGACGGAGGCACTAACGAAGCTAACGCATTGACGTCGCTTCACAGATGAGCGAACATATGTTCTATGACATCTCCACTGTCGACTGCAGTGGCGGGCAAGCCCCGGGCACCACGAATCCTGCACGCTGATCTCGACGCGTTCTACGCCTCGGTCGAGCAGCGAGACAATCCCGAACTGCGGGGCAAGGCCATCGCCGTCGGCATGGGCATCGTGCTGGCCGCGTCCTACGAAGCCCGCCGGTTCGGGGTGAAGACGCCACTCAACGAGCGAGAGGCTCGACGCCGCTGCCCTCATCTCACGGTTGTACCACCACGCATGGACGCCTACGCCGCAGCGAGCAAGGCCGTGTTCAAGGTGTTCCGCGACGTCTCGCCCAACGTCGAGGCGATGTCGATCGACGAGGCGTTCATCGATGTCACCGGGTTGTGGCGTATCGCCGGCCCAGCGGAGGAGATAGCCGCCACGCTTCGCCGTCGGGTCAAAGAAGAGGTCGGCCTTCCGCTGAGCGTTGGCGTGGCTTCCACCAAATTCCTGGCCAAGGTAGCCAGCGCCGTTGGCAAACCCGACGGCCTACTGGTGGTGGAGCCGGGTAAGGAACTTGAGTTTCTCCACCCGCTTCCCGTGGAGGCCCTATGGGGAGTTGGCCCGAAAACAGCGGCATTGCTCCACCAACGGGGCGTGCGGCACGTGTCCGACGTGGCCGGGCTCGACCTGGCCTCGGTGGTGGCAATGGTCGGCAAGGGCGCCGGCAACCACATCTTCGCCCTGGCCAACAACCGTGATCCTCGGCGGGTCGAACCAGGTCGTCGCAACCGATCGATCGGATCGCAACGATCGTTCCCCGGCGGCGGTGTCGACCGGGCCAAGGCCGAGGAAATCTTGCTATCGGTCTGCGATGGTGTCAGCACCCGTCTGCGAAAGTCGAACCAACTCGGCCGCACGATGACCCTGCGGCTTCGCTACGGCGATTTCACCTCGGCCACCCGTTCCTACACGGTCAACGAGCCGACCGACTCCACCAAGCTCATCCACTCGGTGACCTACCGCTTACTCGACAAGGCCTGGCCCGAACTCGAACGTAAAGGCTGCACCAAGGTGGGGATCGCCGTGTCGAACCTGTGCCCGGCCGATGCGGTGCAGCTGGCTATCCCGTTCGCCGCGGCCTACAAGCCGGTGAACCTCGACGGCGCCACCGAATCCAGGCTCGACACCGCCATCGATCAGGCCCGCGAGCGCTTTGGCTATGCCGCGATCGGCCGGGCCCGACTCACTGGAGTGAGTACCGGCCAAGGATTTCCCGGCCACCCGGGTTGACCTCTACGCTCGTCTGGATGACAGCTTGGCTGCAACCGACGTGGTTTCTCGACTCCGACTCGCCTGAGGTCGCCACCTTCGCGACGCAGGCCGTGGGTGATGCCACCGATCCGGCCGACAAGGCCGTCAACCTCTTCTACGCCGTTCGTGACGGCTACCGCTACGACCCCTACGGGATGGAGCGAGGTCGGGCTGCATTCAAAGCAAGCCACGTTGCCGGGCTCGACACCGCCTGGTGTGTGACCAAGTCGATCCTGCTCACCGCCGCCGCCCGGCACCAGGGCATTCCGGCCCGGCTCGGTTTCGCCGATGTGCGCAACCACCTCAGCAGCGAGAAACTTCTCGAACGTCTCGGCACCGATCTGTTCATTTGGCACGGCTACAGCGAACTGTTGCTCAACGACCGCTGGTTCAAACTCAGCACTGCGTTCAACATCGAACTGTGTGAGCGTTTCGGCGTCAAGACCCTTGACTTCGACGGGACCGACGACGCACTCATGCACCCCTTTGACAACGCCGGCAACCGCCACATGGAGTACGTCAACCAGCGGGGCAGCTTCGACGATGTCCCGTACGACGAGATCTTGAGCGACTTCGCCGACCTGTATCCGGAGTGGGCGGAGTCCAACCCCGTAAACAGTGCTGAAGACGCTGGCGACGAGGCCTTCTCGGCGTAACTGCCTACACCTGAAATCCAGGTGGACCGCTATCGTTGTTGCCATGGCAGCGCCAACGCTGGCCGAATCTCGGCAGAAGTTCGACCCTCAGGGTCATCGTATGGGGCCGATCGGCACGATCGCCACGCAGACTGCCATGGTGTTGGCCATCATCTGGTCGATGGGAGCCCTTGCGGTGCCCCCGCTTCCTTCGTTCCTCACGCTGCTGCCCCTTTCCGCGGTTTGTGGGGCGCTTTTGTTGGCTCCTCGCTCGGTCGTTCTTCAACTTCCGATCTCGTTCAGCGTGCTCGGCACGGTGGCGTTCCTCATTGCGTCGGTTACGTGGTCGATCGACCCCGACGTCACCTTCTTCCTGATACGAAACTTCGTGCCGTCGATCGTCACCATGGCGCTGGCCGCCGGCTTGTTGACTCAGCGCGACTTCGCCAACGGCATGGTCTGGGCCGTCCGCATCATCGTGGCCTGCACGGTGATCGCCCTGGTGCTGTTTCCATCCACTCGGTCGCACGCCGTCGGAGCGTTGAACGGACAGGCCTATCCCGGCTGGCACGGCTTCTTCCTTCACAAGAACAAGATGGCCCCGTTCATGGTCATGGGCATTCCCACGATCTGGATCTTCGACCGCAATCCGCTCACCAAACTTCCAACACTGGGTTTGATGGCCATTCTGCTGGTTGGTTCAACCTCGGCCACCGGCGTTTCCGGCGCATTCGTGGCGGTGATTGCCTTGGCCTGGTTGTGGGTCTACAGCAACTCCGACGACGCTCGAAACAGCACCCTGTTGGCGTCAATCTCGGTGCTCGGAACCATCGCCTTCATCGGGGCCGCGCTGGCCTCGTTTGCCACCATCACCAGCGCCTACGGCAAGTCCACCACCCTGTCGGGCCGCACCGAGATCTGGGAGGCATCGTTGGAGGCTTTGGGCCAACGACCACTTCTCGGTTATGGGTTCGGCGCATTGTTCTGGCGAGACAATGTCTCCAGCGAGACGGCCGGGATCTGGCGTCACGTGGGGTTCGACGCGTCGCACGCCCACAACGCTCCGCTGGACATGGCGCTGCAAATCGGCCTCATCGGCTTGGCGGTCTTTCTTGTGTTGTGGGTGTCGGTTGCCGTCGGGGCGTGGCGGATCCTCGAGACCAATCCGGAGCTGGCGATCTGGATGTTGACGGTCTTTGCCGCCAACGTGGTTATCGGTTTCACCGAAGACGTATTCGGCGCCGGATGGATCGCCATTTTCGTGGCCATGCGGGTGCTGCTTATGCGCCGAGAGTCGTCACTAATGCAGCCGAGTTGGACCGAAGGCATCCAACGGTGGTCCGACTGACCAATGCGAGCCCGAGCTCTAGTTGTCTTGGCGCTGCTGCTCGGCGTTTTTCTGGTCGGCACTGCGCTGCTTGGCGATCAGGTCCGCAGCTGGTGGTCTGACCGCTCCGGGTCGGCCGAACAGATGGAGGGGGCCCGTCAACTCAACCCTCCGCCGTACTCCGAAGTCAGCGACACGAAACTTATCGACGACGGCGTGCTGACCGTCGCCGCCCCGTCTCCGCTCACCGACTTTGAGATTCCTCTCAATGTGCAACCGCCGGCGGGCGCGGTTCGGATGCAGCTGGCCGACAACGTCGGTTTCCTCGGAGCACAGTGGCAGCCGCTGGCCGCCCGAGCCGCAGTCGAGGCGACCGCTGCCGGTTACCAGATGGTCTTTGCCCGCTTTGAGTTCAGCGATGGCTCCATCAGCGGAGTGTCGGTCACGGGTGTCGACATCGACCCGACGTATGAGGCCGCCACCTCCTCCGCGGACGGCGGGTTGCATCAAGCGTCGTGGGTCCGGCCGTTCTCCGCTACGGAGCTTGTGCTGAGGGTTGAGGCCGGTCGTATTGCTCGTGGTGCGCTCGAAGCCTCCGGTGTTGACACCCCCGATGCCCTCGCCGTGTCGGGTCGGCGCGATGTCGTGCGCCATCCCGATCGGCTGATCGGCCAGCCGCTCGACATCGAAGCCGCCACCGCCGAACTATGGACCATCGTGTCGGAGGACGATCCCAATTTCGAGCGACCCGTTGTGATCGCGCAACTCCAGCATCTGGCCCGACCGGTAGGTGGCGGTCAGGGTCCAAACGGAAGCCGGCAATGGGCCGTGACCTACGATTTCGTGGCCGCCGTGCCCACCCCCCTGCAACCGGGGGCGACCTACACCGTCAACGCGGCCGGCACGATCGCTCCGACAACGTTTACCTATGATCCGTCGTCGATGCTGTCGCCGGCGGTTCGGGTGACGCAAACCGGTCTTGCCGTTAACGACGATCCGAAAGTCGCCTACCTGTCGGGTTGGTACAACGGAATAGGTTCGAGCGCCGTCACCCCCGATCCTCGATTCACCGTGATCGACGTCGACAGCGGCGCCGTTGCCTACGAGGGAAGAGGCCGAACCCGACCCTTCGGCGACGAGCTTGGACAGGGGGATCTCACCGGCAGCGTGGCCGTCGAGCTCGACTTCACTCCGCTGACCACCCCGGGCCGGTACCAGGTGTGTGTCGAGGACGTCGGCTGCTCCTACCAGTTTGAGATTTCCGACAACGTGTGGCTCGAACTCACCGACACGGTGGCTCGCGCTGTTTACCATCAACGCAGCGGCGTGGAGCTCGGGCCTCCCTTTACCTCCGTGATTAGGCCTCGCCCGTACCATCCCGACGATGGGATCGTGATCAACCACAGCGACTACACGTTGCTGGAGGCCCAGAGGTCCACCGCCAACACCGATTTTGAGGAGCTGGCCCAGCAGGCTCGGAAAGACGTGTCGACCGAAGCGTGGGGCGGGCACTTTGACGCCGGCGATTGGGACCGTCGGATCAATCATCTCTGGTATGTGCGAACAGCAGCCATGCTGGTGGACCTTTACCCGGAGATCTACGCCAACCGTGATCTCAACATCCCGGAGAGCGGCGATGCCATACCCGACATCCTTGATGAGGCCCTTTGGTCGCTCGACTTCTACCAACGCCTTCAAGACGATGAGGGCGCGGTGAGCGGAGGGGTCGAAGCGTCGGCTCACCCTCCACCAAACGCCACTTCCTGGGTGGATGACCTCGCCGTGTTCGTCTACAAGCCCGACATCTACGCCACGTATATTTACGCCGCTGTGGCGGCCGAGGTCAGCTCGGTGGTAGAGCCCTACGATCGAGACCGAGCTCAGAGTTATCGCAACTCCGCCACCAAGGCGATGGAGTGGGCCGAATCGGAGTGGGACTCGCTCGACGATGAGACCACCGACTTTGTACGACCGCAGCGCAACGTGGCCGCGGCATCTTTCCTGGCCCTGACCGGTGAGAGCCGGTGGCACAAAATCTTCGTGGAGACCGCGCCGTACATCGATGATTCTTCGCCCTCGTCGTGCCACATTCGAACCCAGTGCGACGGGGCGTGGCTGTACCTCCAGGCCGCTGATGACGTGACCGACCCGGCGATCAGGGAGCGGTTTGTGGAGATGTTTCGCCGGTCCGCTGATGAGATCGTTGCCGCCGCCAACCGTTCTCCCTACGGGTGGACGATGGAGAACCCCGAGGCGCCGGTGATCTGGGGGCTCGGCAGTGGCGGGGCTGCTCACACCAACGGCCTCCTGCGGGCGTTCATTCTCACCGAAGACGAGGCCTACCGCCAGGCTGCCGTGCGGTCGGCCCAAGTGGCGCTGGGAGCGAACCCGCAAAACCGGGCCCTGATGACGGGCGTCGGACAGGAGCCGGTGCGCCATCCGCAGATCAGCGACGTGAAACATGGTGGCATTGCGCCGTGGCCCGGGGTGCCGGTGTACGGCCGTCATCTCTTGAACGCCCGTTCCGACGACAGCTGGGTGACCGAACACATTCTGCTGCCGGCGGGTGCCAGCCCCGACCCCACCGAGTTGCCGTACATGTGGCAGTGGTACGACGTTTCGATGGTGGCAATGTTCAATGAGTTCACGCTTCATCAGGGTCTCACCGATGCGTTGTGGACCTTCGGGGTTCTGGCGGCCACTCAGCGCTGAAATCTTTACCGTCTGTTTGCAGAAGCTGTCTGCCTCCCCTGCACAGGCCGCTGCTAGAGTTACGGTTTCATGTCGACACTGGAGCGTTGGTGGACAGAGGAGGATTCGGCCGAACTGGTCGAGATCTTGTCGACTCCGGTCTACGACACTCCCGATCAACCGAGGCAGCCAAACCGTCCGAGTCGACCCAGACGAGACCGGCGAATACTCTGGGCCGCGCTGGCCATCGTGGCCTTCTTCGGTTTCCGTCTGGCCGGATCGCCCGCACCGTTTAGCATCTCGGGTGAACGCCCGGTGCTGCTTCCACCCGAAGAGTCCTCGGATGCGACGCCATCGGACCCCGCCCCGTCCGACGACTTGGCCGTTGGCGGCGTGCTCGCGATCGGGGAAACACCACAATCGTTCGCCGCCGACGGTAGAGTCGAAGTGGCAGCCGAAACCCCGCCCCCGGCGGAACCGGCTCCTATCGACCCGGCCACCCTCGCAGCGTTCGGCCGCATCGAAGTCGACCCCGTCCAGCTGACGGCCGACGAAAACCTCGCCTTGATCAAGGCGGCGTCGGTGCGCAACCGCAACCACGACTCCAGTCCCTACATCAACACACCGTCGAGCGAGCTGGTGCTGCAGAACCATTACGGGCCCCGGTCGGATTATTTGGGCAATCCGGCGGGCAACCCGGAGCGGTCGTTCCCCGTGCCCCAGGGCGGCCAGTTTCGCACCACCTGCGAGTTCTCCCATTTCGCCTACGACGATCCTCTGGTGCACCCGAACCAGCCCGGGGCAGCCCACCTCCACATGTTCTTCGGTAATACGAATACCAACGCCTTCACCACGTACGATTCGTTGCTGAATTCCGGGTCGAGCACATGCAACGGGCAGGAGCTGAACCGCACCGGGTACTGGGCGCCTGCAATGTTCGACGGCAACGGCAACGTACGAATCCCCGAGCGGGTGATGATCTATTACAAGGGTGAAGGCCAGGCCCGCGGCAAGAGTGAGGTCTACCCGGCCGGTGCGGCCATGATCGCCACCGAGAATCTGAATACGGCCCCCAACACCAGCGGTGGCGTGGCCGGCAAGAAGTTCACCTACCTGTGTACCGACAACTTCTCGTCGCCAAGCGGCAATGGTTCTCAGACAATGGCCAACTGCAACGGCAACAAGTTCGGGAACGATCGGGGCCGCTGGACCGTCTTGGAAATGAACGTCAAGTTCCCGCAGTGCTGGAACGGCCAAGACCCCAGCGATATCAGCAACTTCGCGCCACCGTCCAACAGCGGTTGGTACGGGAGCAACTGCGGCGGCGAGTTCTCCCGCACTCTGCCCAATCTCGAGTACTTCATCAACTACCGGGTGGAGCCCGGGGAAGATACCTCGCAATGGTTCCTGTCTTCCGATGTGAGCCCCGTGAGCTTCGACTTGGGCGGCGAGCCAAGAGGCGCTACCGCTCACGCCGACTGGTGGGGAGCTTGGCATCCCGACGTCAACCGCATGTGGATCGACAACTGTGTGAACTACCGCAACGGCTCCACCGCAAGCGGTTGTGGCAACGGCTACCTCACCGATGGCGGCCCCAACGGCAAGGCCCCCAAGGATGGACCGGCGCTGAAGTTCCGGCCGCAGTACGACGGACCTCAGAAGGTGGCTGCCTCCACGTTGCTGGCCGAGTTGTGCCCCGCGACGCAGCGCCAGTTTACCAAGGCCACCGACGCCGCCTACTGCACCCCGGGCGCGCACACCCACGGCGACTAGCTAGCTTCTTTCCATTTGTTGTGGGGGTCGCAGAGGATTTGCCCGTTGGCGAGTTTGGTGGGCCCTCCCTTTGAGTGGGGTTGGACGTGGTCGGCTTGGAGCCACGGGAACGGCGCTTCGCATCCTGGTATCTGGCATCGCCCTCTCGCCCTGACAAGCAACGTTTGTTTCATCCATGTGGGGAAACCTCTGGCTTTGGATGCCACATCGATCGGCAGCCCATCGTCGTTGAACACGGTGCGGCGCAGCATCCCTGCCGCCATTGCCACCACGGCGAGTTTCGGATGAATAGGCGTGCCGTCAATCAACTCACACCGCCTGTCCATATCAGTAAACGACGGTTCCAGCTGTTCGGTGGTTTCACCGGCCAACTGTTCAGCCAGGTTTTGGGCCAGCGCCGCGCCCAACACCACATGAACCAGCGGGGTGATCTGCGAGTTCCCACCCTTGGCCGTCCCTCGAGTCATTAGATTCAACAACGCCGTCCCCTGGCGGCTGCCTTGGGAACGGTTCACACCATCTTCAGTGTCCTGACGGAACAACCGCTGGGCTTCCAGGTCCAACAGGGACCGGAACGCCTGCCCCGTGAGCGCATCGAACCGAAACCGCCCCGAGACAGAACCGTCCGAGTGCTTCTTATAGGTGAGCCCCGAGCGGGCGGCCTGCTCAATGGGTTCATCACCATCGGGATCAGCAGCGTTGAGCCAATAGGCGCACACATTCACAAAATCCCGGAAGTCCAGTTCCCGGGCCGCGTCGACCAACATCTCTTGCGAGCCGATCAACTGGTGATGCACTTTGGGTTTGTCGATACTGCGCAACTCACTGATGTGCCGATGAGTCAACATGCCGTCAGCAAACGCTTCGGCGAACAACGGGAAGTCAAGCAGCCATCGCCCTAGGCGATCCAGCTTGCGGACGTCACGAGCATCGGATCGGGATCGGTCGACAATGAAATCAACAGCGTGACGAAACCCCAGCGCTTTAAACGCACCAGGACCCTCAACGGCCTCAGACGCAGCAACAACAACAGCACAACGAGCAGCATCCAACTGCGCCGCCGCCTGTTCCAAGGCAACAGCACGTTCAGCGAGCTCAACCGCGCTGAGACACGACAACGCCGTGCCGCGCACATCACGCAAAGCTTCATTCAACCGCTCAAGGTCTCCGCCTCGATCTCCGCCGATCATGATTCCAAAATAGAACATACGTTCGATTCATGTCAAGAGTAAAGGAGGATCCGAACGACTCCGTCTGTGGCAGGCTGGGCCCATGACCAACGCAGCCATCGAATGGCGCGGCCCCTTCGAAAACGACGAAGTGCAGCGAGTGCACAAACGGGCGTTCAAGATCGAGACGCCGAATCCGGTCGACGCCTGGGACCGCTGGCTCGACCGACACAGTCTCGGCTGGGTGACCGCCCGCGTCGACGACGGCGAGCTGATCGGATTCCTCAACGTCGTGACCGACGGAGGAATTCATGCCTGGCTGCAGGACGTCGTCGTCGACCCCGATCAGCAAAGCCAAGGTATCGGCAAAGCCATGGTCGATCTCGCAGCGGAGAAATCAGGCGAAGCGGGCTGCGAGTGGCTCCACGTCGACTTCGATGACGACGTCGCATCGTTCTACTTCAACCAGTGTGGCTTCAAACCGACACAGGCCGGACTGCGATACCTCCAATAGGACGCTCAATAAAACGCTTGAAACGGATGACTCGTCATTGAGCCATCCGTTTCAGCTGATGCGGTGTTAGAAATGATGTGCGGTTGATGCCGGGGCCGTCCGTCCCGGACACTGCAACCTAGTTGGCGGTGAGCGTCATCGCCGTTTCGCCGGCGCCCTGGTTAGTGCAGGTGTAGCTGCCGGAACCGGCGTTCCACAGCTGACCGAGGCAGGTGCCCAGGGCCTTCTGGCCGAAGGCGTTGGGGTGCATCGACTCGGCCAGGTTGCCCTGCACGGCACCCGAGGTGAGGAAACGCATCCACTCGTGGGTGGCGCCGTTGGGCGTATCGGAATCGCCATTCACCAGACGGCTGTCGTCGCCGCAGACTTCCTTACCGTCGAAGGCCTGGGCCAGCGACAGGAACTCGACACCGGCAGCGGCGGCTACGGCGGAAAGGTTGGCGTCGATGGTGGGCACCACGTAGTCACGGGCGAAGTCGAGGTCGGTGTCCCAGAAGGGGCAGCCGCCGGTGTGGAGGCGATCCCAGGTGTTCTCGCTGTAGTCGGCCTCGGACGAGCGGGGCACCGGCGAGGGGTAGGACTGGAGCACGAAGCGGTAGTCGGTGTCACCGGCGTCGGCGAGGGCGGTCTTGATCTCGTTGATGGCTTTGGTGACGTCGGCCATCACGGTGGGGATGGCGTTGTCGACGGTGATCTGCGCCGTCGGGGCGCACGGGGCGGCGCCAGTGCTGAAGGCGGTGATGCAGTCGGTGAGCACGTCGGAGAAGCCGAGGTCGTTGCCGCCGATGGAGAGCACGACCAACTCGATGTCGTAGGTGGCGGCGAGGGCGGCCAGTTGGTCGGCCTGGGGGATCTCGCCTTTGAAGTTCTGACCACCGTTGGAGGCCCGGAAGATGTGCTCGGTCTCGGCGCCGGAGCAGGCGAGGTTGATGAGGTTCATCGGGATACCCGAGCTCTTGATTTCGGAGACGTCGCTGCGGTGGCAGCCGTTGTCGTAGGAGCCGGGGTAGACGGCGTCGTAGTCGTACCACCAGCCGCCGTACCAGGTGCTGCGGTAGGCCCGGTCGGTACCGTCGCGGTCGGGGTCGTAGCCGTCGTTGGAGTTGCCGTTCCAGCGGCCGCCTTCTCCGGAGATGAAGGAGTCGCCGAGCGAGACGGCGGCGTCGGGCTTGGTGTTCTTCTTGCCACCGGCGGAGGCCGGGGTGGCTAGCCCGAAGGTGGTGACCAGAAGTGTGAAAGCAAGAAGCGTGGTGGCGGCGATCTTGGTGGCGCTGTTGATCGTGGTTCGGCGGTTCATTGGTTTCCCCTTGATGGTGGTGCGGCGGCCTTTCCCAAACAGGA
The DNA here is from genome assembly GCA_965216355.1 of Acidimicrobiales bacterium. Taxonomy (GTDB): domain Bacteria; phylum Actinomycetota; class Acidimicrobiia; order Acidimicrobiales; family SZUA-35; genus JAHELU01. The sequence continues at coordinate 1,414,168 of CBDCFR010000013.1, read as the reverse complement.
TTTCCTAACACTGTTAGGTTAAGGCGTTGCACAACAACATAAGTCGGGCAGTTCCTGATGTCAAGAAATTTCCTAACGATGTTAGATTAAACGCGGCAGGTCGGAATCAGGACTGCCTATTCGATAGCTGAGGAAGCTGTCGATCTAGAATGAATCTCGCTAGGACATGGAGGGCACATGGTGAAACGGCGCACACTCACCCGGGAGCAGGTCATTGCCGCGGCCAGGGATTTGGCCAATGAGGAAGGTCTCGACAAACTGACGATGCGAGCGCTCAGTGCTCGGGTGGGGGTTGAAGCGCCATCGCTCTACTCCCACGTCAAGGACAAGGAAGATCTGCTCGACGGACTGGCCGACCTTATATACAGCGAGATCACCGTCGAGCCGTCGGACGATCCGATCGAGGTGCGGATCGAGACCTACTGCAATGCCCTGCGCCAGGGTTTGCTGGCCAACGCCCACCTGGCACCGGTGGCAGCTACCCGACCGGTGGTGTCGGTGTCGACGCTCAACCTCGTGGAACAGTCACTCGGCGAGTTGACGGCCGCCGGCTTCAGCCAACAACACGCGCTCTACGTACTCGACACCCTCGTGGCGTTTGTGATCGGCCACGCCCTCACCGAGATCGGCGCCGACCCCCAGATCGGGGGCCACTCCCAAGACGAACTGGCCGCCCAACGAGCAGCCCTCCCTGCCGACCTGTTCCCCAACGTGGCCGCCACCCTCGGTCTCGGCGAAGTGGATCGAGACGCCGAATTCCAGTTCGGCGTCCGCCTCATCATCAGCGGTATTCTCGGCCTGCTTTGAGCCCGGCTGGAACCACGGCCACCGTCGAGGGCGTGACGGTGTTGGCAGAACGAGATGCGAGTGTCGACGTGAAGGATTAGTGTCGATGTGGCAACCACCAGATGGAAGGATCACTCCATGCGCCGCCTACTCTTCATCACCTCTTGCCTGTTACTCGCGCTAGTTGTACCTGCGGCCCCGTCTGCCGCCGGCCAGGTCGCGTTCCCTGACGTCATTCAGCTTCCCGGTGGCTTCTTCCCCGAGGGCATCGCCGTCGGGCGAGGTCACGACGTGTACGTGGGCTCACTATCAACCGGTGGCATCTGGAAGGGTGATCTCCGCACCGGTGACGGAGACATCCTGGTGACCGGCGCTCCAGGTACGCTGTCGGTCGGCCTGGCCTTCGACGACCGCTCGGGTTTCTTGTTCGTCGCCGGCGGACCTGGCGGGACCGGGAGTGTCTACGACGGCGACAGCGGTGATCTTGTGGCCCAAATCAATCTGGGGCCGGGCTTCATCAACGACGTCTTCGTCACTCGTGAGGCGGCGTATTTCACCAACTCGTTTGTGCCCGAGCTGTATGAGGTTTCGCTCGATCCCACAGGTGGCGTTACCGGTCCGGTGAGGACGATCCCGTTGAGTGGCGACTTCATCGCGGTGCCCGGTAGCTTCAACGCCAACGGCGTGGTGGCCACACCCGACGGCTCGACACTCATCGTCGCCGGTTCGACGGCGCAGGAGCTGTACACCGTCGACCCGGCAACCGGAGTGGCCGACCGGATCGATCTCGGCGGCCAGGCGGTGCGAGGCGACGGCCTCGTTCTGATCGGCCGCACGCTCTACGTCAACGAAGGGGGCGCCAACAAGATCACCGTCATTGACCTATCAGCCGATCTTTCGTCAGGAACCATCAGCGGCACGCTGACAAGCGATGCCTACAACGTTCCGACGACGTCGGCCGCGTTCGGCTCGGCGCTGTACTCGGTGAACGCCAAATTCGGCACGCCACCTCTACCGACCACTCCGTACGAGATCGTGCGGGTAGCACGCTAGATCGCAGCTCTCGCGCTGGCGACTGGACCCCGATCGCGTCGAGAGAAAAGTAAGGACCCCGGCTCATCGGGTGGAACCAGAACGATGAGCCGGGGTCGGGGCGGAGTATTGAGTTGTCAGTGGATCAGCCGGTGGCGATGGCGTCGAGCACGTCGAGCTTGCCGGCCCGGCGAGCCGGGAGGATCGCAGCGATCACTCCGGCGAACCCGGCGATGGCGACCATCACGGCCAAACGCACATACGGGATCTCCACCGCGGTGAGGAACGAATCGGGGATGGCCTGCACCGCTCCCCAACCGAACAACAACCCAGTGGCCACACCAAGCACCGCACCAAACATGGCGATGGCGGCAGCCTCCCAGCGGATCATCCGTCGAGTCTGACGACGGGTCATACCGACCGCCCTCAGCAGGCCAATCTCCCGAGTGCGCTCCACAATCGACAGGGCCAGGGTGAGGCCGATACCGAGCAAGGCGATGATGATGGCCAGGCCAAGCATCAGCGAGATCATGTTCATCAACGTGTCGATCTCGCCTTCGATTTCCTGCAGGTAGTCGTTGCCACTACGGGCTTCGAGCTGCGGGTAGGTGGCCAACGCCTCGTCGAGGGCAACACCGGCTTCGTCGAGCGACACACCACTGGCGACCGACAGGGCGATCCAGCTATAGCCGTCCAGCTCAACGTAAGTCTCCACACCTTCGGTGGCCAGGAAACCTCCGTCGACGATGGTCTCGTCGGTGTAGATGGCAACCAGTTCGAAGTAGGCTGACGTGCCATTGGTGAACTCGATCAGCGCCGTGTCGCCAACCGCCATGCCGTACTCGTCGGCCTGGCGTTCCGGAAGAACCAGGCCGTTGGCAACATCGCTGTCGAGCGACCCTTCGGTGACACCGAGGTCGAACAGCTCGCCAGTGTGGGCAAGGTCGGCGACGCCGTACCAGTCCTCGACGACGATGGTGTCACCGTTGGCGGTCTCCGGCGGCGTGATCTGCAGGTTGACGTAGCCAATGGGCAGAACGTTCTCCACCTCGTCGACCGCTGCGACGTCGTCGGCCACCTCTAGCGGGAAGTCGTCGAAGCTGCGGTTGCTGATGACGTAGTCCGCCGACGTGGCGCTTTCAATCGACGAAGCCAGCTGCCCCTTGAGCGAAGCGCCGACAACCAGCGCAGCCGTGATCAGGGACAGCCCGATCATCAGAGCGGCGGCCGTGGTGGCGGTGCGGCGAGGATTGCGGATGGCATTCTTGCCGGCCAGGTCGCCGGAGGTCCCGGCCACAACACCCATCGGCGCCGACAACACGGCGATCACCGGGCGAGCGGCCAGCGGACTAAGCAGCGTCACACCGAAGAACACCAGCATGGCTCCTCCGGCCAGCACGGCGATCGTACCCGCCGTGCCGCCAACACCCTGGAAGCCGACCACACCCAGGGCCACACCGGCGGCCGACATGATCAAGCCCACGATCACCCGACGTTTGATCGAGCGGGACTCGCCACCGGTTCCACCGGTAAGAGCAGCGATCGGGCTGACCCGACCGGCTCGCAGGGCAGGCGTGATGGCCGAGATCATCGTGGTGATGATGCCGACGGCCATGGCCACGATCACGGTGGCGGGTTCGATGATGAGCGCCATCTCGGGCAGCCCGGCGCCGATGGCGTCGAACAGTGCCAACAGACCCTTGTGCAGACCGATGCCGGCCAGCACGCCAACGGCTGAGGCGATGAAGCCCACGATGAACGACTCGGCCACAATGCCACGACGGATCTGTTTCGACTCGGCTCCGATCGAGCGCAACAGGCCGATCTCCTTGACCCGCTGGGCCAAGACCACACCGAACGTGTTGTAGATGATGAAGATGGAGACGAACAACGACACCCCGGCAAACCCGAGGAACACATTCTCGATCACGCTGATCGCTTCGTTGAATTCGGCTGCGGTCTCCTCTTCAACGGTTTGCTGGTTGACGACCTCCACGGAAGAGGGCAACCGCTCAGTGAGATTGGCTTCAACTTCGCTCGCCGTCAGTCCATCGGTGGTGACGATGGCGATCTCGTGAAACTGTCCGTCGGGCACACCGAGGATGGTGCGGGCGTCTTCGAGCTCAAAACCCGAGAGCACGGCTCCGAGAGTGGCGTTCTCTTCACCGAAGCGGAAGATGCCCGACAGCTCGAATTCGTAGGAACCTTGGGAGGTGAGAACCGAGTAGGTCTCGCCGACCACGAAACCTTCACCTTCGGCGGTGTCAACGTCGAGCACAAACTGCCCGGCCGAAGGTGCGGTGCCTTCGATGATGGTGGTGGCCGCCGTGTCTTCGGCCCAGGAGAAGCCGATCAACGGTGGCCCCTGGGAGGTCATCACGGTGCCGTCGCTGCGGACCGGCTGCACCATACCGTCGACCGTTCCCTCTGCTCGGGCAACACCTTCGGTGGCGACGACGGTTTGCATCACCGTCTCGTCGATGACGTTGTCGACGCCGAACTCGTCGGCCTCCCGCAACGTGATCTCGGAACCCGAGGTGATGTCTTGAGACAGTGAACCGAACGAGTCACGCAACCCGTCGGAGGTGATGAATGAGGCGACGACAAAACCGACGCCTAGTACAACAGCCAAGCCGGTGAGGCTGAGCCGGGCCTTGTTGGCGGCCAGATTCTTAAGTGTGAGTTTCAACATGTGACGATCCCTTCCTTGACGGTTGGCCGGATCAGGCGCTCAGCCGACGGATGCGGTCGAGCACGGTGTCGGCGGTCGGGTTGGCAAGGTCGTCGACGATGCGGCCGTCGTTGAGGAACAGCACGTTGTCGGCGTAGGTGGCGGCCACGGGGCTGTGGGTCACCATCACGATGGTCTGGCCGAACTCGTCGGTGGCACGACGCATAAACGAGAGGATCTCATCGCCGCTGGCCGAGTCGAGGTTGCCGGTGGGTTCGTCGGCGAACACGATCTCGGGTTTCGACATGAGCGCTCGGGCCACGGCCACTCGCTGCTGCTGGCCACCCGACAGTTCCTCGGGTTTGTGGCTGAGGCGGCTGCGGAGTCCGACGGCGTCGAGCACCTGGTCGAACCAGGCCTGGTCGACCTTTGAGCCGGCGAGGTCGAGCGGCAGGGTCATGTTCTCATGGGCGGTGAGTGTCGGGATGAGGTTGAAGGCCTGGAAGATGAAGCCGACCTTCTCCCGGCGGATAAGTGTCCGCTCCTTTTCGTTCATGGCCGACAGGTTTTCGGTACCGATGTAGACATCACCGCTGGTGAGGTCGTCGAGACCGGCCATGCAGTGCATGAGCGTCGACTTCCCGGAACCGGACGGGCCCATGACGGCCACGAAGCGGCCACGGGGCAGGTCGAACGAAACGTTGTTGAGAGCGACGACCTCAGTGGTCTTGGAACCGTAGACCTTGGTGGCACCCATGGCCCGGGCGGCCAGGGAGGAAGCGGCGACGGGGCCGGGTTCGGCGGTAACGGCGGGTGGGGCCACAGGGTAGGTAGTTGAAGCCATGACGATCTCCTAAAAGGGGGCGATTCGGATTTGGATCCGAGTAGTTGGATTTCTGTTACTCCAACAGCCTCATCGAGATCCCAGGCTCCAGGTAGTGGGGATCGCCCGGTACCAGCCCGGACCGACCCTGAGATTCTCTAAGGGTTCACCCCGAGGAACGACCACAGACCCCGCCCCGAACGGCCAAAAGTCGCAACAACGTTAGCGCAAGTCGGATGCCTGATAGAGCGTGGTGTGGAGCAGCTGATAGCGCTCACCGAAGCGCACCACGATCAGATCGGAGTCGGGCACGAGGTACACCATCTGGCCGCCCAGACCGGAGAAGTACACAAACGGCCCCTGAAGGTCCTCGCCTTCCCGGTCGAGCACGTTGTAGTGCAGCTGGCTTCGGTACTCACCGTCGAGGATCGACTCGTCGCTCAGGTCTCGCCCCAACAAATACGCGTGCCACTCGGGGCTGACGAAGGCGACTTCACCACCGTTGTCGATGCCATTCGACATGACAAACTGTGCGACGGCCACCCACCACTCCGCAGTGGCGAACAAGCAGCAGTATGCGCTTACTCGATCATCGGAGCTGTACTGACGCCATCGGAAGCCTCCTGCTCCGGACGGCTCGGCGATCTTGTCGAAGAGCAGCTGCTCGATCGGCGTGTCGTATACCTCTTCCAGCACCCGGGCCAACAGCGCGGTGTTGAGGTTTTGGTAGGAGAACTGGGCCCGGTCGGCCTCGATCAGACGGGCGTCGGGCAACACTTCGTCGACGCCTTCGACGTGCAGTTGCGCGAGCGACCCAAACGGACCGAACGTGGCCGCCTGATCCTTCTTCTCGGTGCCCACCTCACCGACCGCACCCGGCGGCTTCTCGAACGCAATCCCGCTTCGCATGTCGAGCAACTCCCCCACCGTCACCGGTGACAGCTCGGTCTCGACGGCAGCATCCCAGAGCGAGCCTACGGTTACGTCGAGCCCGGCGATCTCACCATCGGATATCGCCTTGACCGCCAAGAGGCCCACCAGGCTCTTGGCCATCGAAAATGAGTTGAAAGCGGTGTCGGGCGAGTACCCCTCGCCGTGGCGGGCGAAGACGATCTCACCTCCGTAGGCCACCACAAACGCCATCCCGCCCGAGTCTTCGAACGCAGCGTCAAACTCCGGTGAACCGACGAGGGGAGAGTCGACCGAAGCCGCCGGGAGTATCTCGCCCTGCTGGACAAAATTGCCGTCGGCTGGCCACGTGCGGGACGGGTACCCTTCCGAAAGCGCCGCGATCGACCACGGTCGGCTGATCACGAGCCCACCCAAGGCCATCACGATCAAAGCGGCGAGCACCAGCACCGGCTTCTTCAACGACCTCATCCTGCACAGAGTAGAAGGCCTTCTCACCCGACGTGGGTCGGGAAACTCACGGCAGGCCAGCAGCGCCCCGACTACCGTCGGCCCCACATGCTTATGCCAAACAAACCTGGATACTACGACCACCTCGACTTCAACAGCCCTCTCACAGACGGCAACGCTGACGCCTTGGTAACTCGGCTCGCCGCCACCGCCCCGGCGACCATCGTCGACATCGGCTGCGGCTGGGCCGAGCTGTTGCTGCGACTGCTGGCAGCGTGCCCCGCTGCCTACGGTCACGGCATCGATCGCGACGAAACACTCATCGCCCGCGCCGGGGCCAACGCTACTCAGCGTGGTCTCGACAAGAAGGCCACGTTCAGCAACGAGGTGGGCGATCCGCAGCCCGCCGACCTCGTGTTGTGTATTGGCTCCGACCACATCTTCGGCAGCGCCGCCGATGCGCTCGTCGCGCTCCGCCCCTGGGTCAATCCGGGAGGCACGCTGCTGTTCGGCACCGGCATCTGGGAGCAGCCACCAAGCGCCGAGCTCTCGGACGATTTCGGTGAACTCCCAAACCTGCCCGAGGTTGTGAGCCAAGCTACCGCGGCAGGCTGGCAAGTGCGGGACCTCCGAACGGCCACGCTCGAAGATTGGGACGATTTCGAGTTCCGCTACGCCGCCGACTGGGAGCTGGCCGCCACCCACGCCGAGACCGCAGAAGAAGCGGCCGAGGCCCGCCAGACCTTCGACGACTACATCGCCGCCTACATCGCCCGGCGGGGCGTTCTCGGCTTCGCCTACCTCACGCTCGGCCAAGTAACCTGACCAGGTGAATCAGCTCGCCAGTAATCACCAGAAGGTCGTCGTGGTGACCGGCGCCAGTAGCGGTATCGGCAAGGCCATCGCCGGGCGCCTGATGGTCGACGGTGCAACGGTAGTGGCCGGATCTCGACGGCCGGTCGACGTGGAGGGGGTTGACTGGGTGGCGACCGACGTGGCCAACTCGGCCGACGCCGATGCCCTCATCGCCCACGCCGTCGAGCACTACGGGCGGATCGATGCTCTGGTCAACAACGCAGGCGTGCAACTGGAGAAGACGGTCGACGAAACATCGGACGAGGAATTCGACGCAGTGATGAACGTCAACGTGCGGGGCGTGTTCAACTGCTCCCGGGCCGCGGTGCGGGCCATGAGGGCCGCCGAGGAACTGAAACAGGGCGGAGTCATCATCAACATCGGCTCGATCGCCGCCACCAACGCCGACCACCAGATGGCCGTCTACAACGCCTCCAAGGGTGCAGTCCACTCCCTCACCCGAGCCATCGCCACCGACCACGGTCGCCACGGGATCCGTTGCGTGGCCGTCGCCCCAGGTTGGATCGCCACCGAAATGGCCGACGCCGCCTTCGACATGGCGCCCGACCCCGACGCGGCCCGAGCGGATGCCATCGCCCGTCACCCCATCGGCCGTCTCGGTCAGCCCGACGACGTAGCTGCCCTGGTCTCCTGGTTGATCAGCGATCAGGCCACGTTTGTCACCGGATCGGTCTTCTCAATCGACGGGGGCCTCGTAGCCCAGAGCCCAATTGGAGGCGAATCATGAGCATCGTGGTCAACCCGGGATCGCGGCCCGAACAGTGGATGGAGGCGCTCCAAAACCAGCTCCCCGACGAGACCATCTACCTGTGGCCACAGGTAGGCGAGCCGTCGGAGGTTGAAATGGTGATGGCGTGGGCCATGCCCACCGACGATCTTGTCGGTTTCCCCAACCTGACCCACGTGTTCTCGCTCGGTGCCGGAGCCGACCAATGGCGTGGTCTGCTGGAAGACGAGCGGCTTGGTGAGGTGCAGGTGGTGCGTCTGGTCGACCCGTCGATGTCAGACGAGATGGCCGCCTACGCGCTCCACTGGGTGCTGCACTATCAACGAAGCTTCGACCAGATGGCCGGGCTCCAGCAGCAACGGCGGTTTGACCAACCCTCGTACGTCGAGGCGGCCGAGTTCGCCGTCGGCATCATGGGCTACGGCACCATCGGGCGACGAACGGGGCGGGCGTTCACCGACCTCGGCTACCCGGTGAACGCCTGGTCCCGGTCGAGCCGCCCCGACCAGCCCGACCCCAGAGTTACCCACTACACCGGCTACGACCAGCTCGAGGCGTTCCTCGCCGCCAGCGATGCCGTAGTCAACGTGCTGCCAAACACCCCGGAGACCGCCGGGCTACTCAATCGCAAACGGCTCAACAGCTTCGCCGACGGCTCGATGTTCGTGAACATGGGTCGAGGCACAGTAGTGAGAGAAGCGGATCTGCTCGACGCGCTCGACAACGGCCCGTTGAGCATAGCCGTCCTGGACGTGACCGATCCCGAACCGCCGGCCTCGTCCTCGCCGCTCTTTGATCACCCGCAAGTTCGCCTCACCGGTCACACGGCGGGGGCAACGCTGATTTCGTCGGCATCCCGCGTGATCGCCGCCAACGTCCAACGCATTCGAAACGGCAAGGAGCCGTTTCCGATCTTCGACGTGGGCCGCGGCTACTGATCTCCCCGGCGGCTACGGCTCACCGATTGGCACAAACACAACGCTCGACCCTTCGATGCCGGGGCCGGGGTTGAGGATGTAGTCGACATCATGATCGAGGTCGTAGACCAGAAGACGCCGACCCACCACCCGGGCCAACCAACGCCCATCGTCCGACAAGGCCGTCGAGCTGTGGAACCGACTCCCGGCCGGGTCGTCCGACGTCGACACGGTGCCCGGCAGTATCCGATCTCGCACGACGTCGTAGAAGTGCGGGCCGTCATTGCCCAGCAAAACCAGCATCCGAGCCTCGCTGTCGATCTCGTTGATCCAAAACACCCCATCGAGGTCCGGCAACGGCCGACCTGGGATCGGGTTGGTGGCGGCAGGCTGCGGGTCTTCGGCAAATGTGCGCTGCAGCCACTGATACTCGCAGAAGCTCGGCCGTTCACACACCTGCACGATGACGTAGCGAACCCCGAGTAGGAGCGGGTAGCCGTCGGACATCTTTCGGTAGAGGCCACTCGATACGTCGAACAGGCCACCACCGGCCGTCCAAACGAGGCCGTTGCGAGCCCGGCTGAACGGCAACTGTTCGGTCGACCCCTCCAACTCGAAGGCCCGGAATCGACCGGTGTCGACGTCGAGTTGAAACACCAGAGGCTGATGGTCGCGAGGCGAGTTCAGACTCGGGTCGAAGCCGAGGATGAGAGTGGAAGGCGGCCGGAACGCGGCAGCGTGCAGGCTATTGGTCGATACTCGGGTCTCCGATGCTTGCACCTCGGGGATGGAGAACACGACACGGCCGGAGTCGGAGAGGTCATTAGTCGGAACGGCTTTGAACCCGATCGATGCGTCGAACACGAAGATCTCGTCGTCGACGGCCCCGACGATCTCGTAGCCGAGGCCGTAACCAGCGACCTCCCCGCTGTCGAGATTGATGTCGAGCAGCTGGTCACCGTTGGCCGCGATGACGCGGTAACCCGTCGGCTCATCAATCGATGTGGCCGATCGTGACCGAGCAGGCTCCGCCGCGGTGTTGAGCTGCGGAGTGGCTTCGGCGGCATCGTCAACCTCGGCCGCATCGTCGATCGGTGCGGAATCATCCAACAGCGCATTGTCAAACAGTGCATTATCAATCAGTGCATTGGCGCCGACGTCGTCATCCTGAGCCACCCCGAGGTTGCCATCCGGCTCGGGCGACCGCACGGCGAGAAAGACAAAGACCGCAGCGGCGGCCACCAAACCGGCCAGAATCGGCAGCCGAGATCGACCACCTCGTCGAGCGACCGACTCCGAAACCGAAGGCTGTGTCCCGATCAGCGTGACCAGGCCATCACGTCCATCATCAGCCCGGACAGCACCAACCGGCGTTCCGCAACGGGCGCAGAAATTGGCGTCGGAGGCGATCTCCGCGTGGCAGCTGACGCAGGCCGACATAGTGCCCGCGATGGTAGTCGGAGGTGTTGTGCCCCTTCGACCCCGCTCCCCGAGCGCCTACTCGACCGTTACCGACTTGGCCAGATTGCGAGGGCGGTCGGTGTTGCGACCGAGCTGTTCGGCGATGTGCAACGCCAGCAGCTGCATGCAACAGTTCATCACCAGACCGCTGGTCTGAGGGCCGACCATCGGCACGCTCACGTGCCAATCGGACTGCTCGATCTGTGGCTTGCTGGAGATGGTGAGTACCTTGCCGCCGCGGGCCTTGATCTCCATCACGCCGTTGACCGACTTGTCGTAGAGCAGCTTGTCTTCGGGCAACAGCACGATGCTCAGATGCTCCTCGTCAACGAGGGAGATCGGGCCGTGTTTCATCTCGCCGGTGGGGAACGCCTGGGCGTGCATGTAGGAAACCTCGGTGACCTTCAGCGCACCTTCAAGAGCGATCGGGTACAGGTTGCCACGGCCAAGCACAAAGGCGTGTTTGAAACCGGCGACGTTCTCAGCCACGGCCTTAATCTGGTCGCTCAGCTTCAGCACGTGTTCGATCTCGTTGGGGAGATCCATGAGGTCTTCGGCCAGGGTGCGGATGTCGCCGAGACGTTGACCACGCTGGTCGGCAAAGAAGCCACCCAGCATGAGCAACGCTACCACCATCGAGCTGTAGGCCTTGGTGGAAGCGACCGACACCTCCGTGCCGGCATGCAGGTAGATACCGCCATGGGAAACCGAGCGAGCCAAGGTGGAGCCGACGGCATTGACGATGCCAAGTGTTGGCATACCACGACGTTTGGCTTCCTCAAGGGCGGCCAGGGTGTCGGCCGTTTCGCCCGACTGACTCATGAAGATGGCCAGCGACGTGGCCGGGTTGAAGGCGGCGTGACGATAACGGAACTCGCTGGCGTGTTCGATCAGTACCGGCACGCCGAGCAGATCCTCCAGCTCATACTTGGCGAACATGCCGGCGTAGTAGGCGGTGCCGGCACCAATGATCATGATCGTCTCAAGATCACGGATCTGTTCCATGGTGAGATCGGGTCCGCCGAGTTTGATCTTGCCCTCGGGCGAGATGCGACCACGCATCACCTCACCGAGGCTGCGGGGTTGCTCGTGGATCTCCTTTTCCAGGAACGATCCGAAGCCACCCTTGTCGACCTCTTCGGCCCGCTCCACTTCCTCAATAGTCTTGTCCTGGCGCTGGTTGGCCAGGTTGTAGACGTTAAGGGCATCGCCGTCGAGCACGGCCAGTTCGCCGTCGTCGAGGAAAATGATGTTGTCGGTGTGGGAGACGATGGCCTGAGGGTCGCTGGCGAAGATGTGCTCATCCTGGCCCACGCCGACCACCAGCGGGCTGCCCTTGCGAGCGGCCACGATCTGGCCGGGGGCGGCGGCGCTCATCACGAGTATCCCGTAGGTGCCCTGAACTTCGGCCAGCGTGGCCAGCACGGCTTCTTTCAGCGACTGGGTCTTTTCGAAGTGGACGGCCACCACGCCGGCCAGAATCTCCGTGTCGGTCTGCGAAATCGGGGTGATCCCGTAGGACTTCTGGAGTTCCTCGTAGTTCTCGATGATGCCGTTGTGCACGAGCGTGACGTCGCCGTAGGTGTGCGGGTGGGCGTTCACGTCGGTGACGCCGCCGTGGGTGGCCCATCGGGTGTGACCGATTCCGATGTTGGCCGACTCCGGCAATGAGCCGAAGTCGAGCTCGCTCACGGCGCCAACGGATTTAACCGTGTGCACGTCGCGGTCGTCATCGACCACCGCGATCCCGGCCGAGTCGTACCCTCGGTATTCGAGCCGCTTAAGCCCGCTGTAAATGACACTGCTGGCGCTCTTGGGCCCCGAATATCCAACGATTCCACACATAACTTTCCCTACCTGTTTCTGAGCTGGTTAGATCTTCGCACTCTGCGGTGCGTTTGTGACCGCGCCCTACGTCTCTGTGAGGCCGGCCGGATCTCTCTCCACCACGAGATGATCTTTGAATCGGCGCACGATTAACCGGTCGCCTTTTTCCCACCCGAGGTTACGGATTTCCTCGATTGGGATGGTGACGGCGTAGGTCTTGCCGCCGACCATGTTCAGCGTCCGTCGCCCAGTGCGGTGCGCCTCCGGCCTTGCCATTAGAGGTACCGTATCGGACTTTCGACACCGTTCCAATTAATTACGTAATAACTCCCAGATCGGCATACGAGCTCCGATGTAGAGAAATCCATGTGAAATCCCTGTAGAGAAAATGGAACCAACCCTGGTGGTTCGGCGTTTAGGGGGCATGTCATCAACTACGGTTCACCAAACTCCGGTAACCGCCGAAGGGGCGAACTCCACCAACGCCATGAGCGACACCACGGTAATCAACGCAGCCACCGACTTCGACACGTTCTACCGTGAACATCGGGCGACGATTGGCAAGGCATTGGCCTTCACCCTGGGCGACTCAGCCTTGGGGTTTGAGGCCACCGACGAAGCCATGGCCCGAGCGTTTCAGCGCTGGGATCAAGTGCAGAGATACGCCAACCCAGCGGGGTGGGTCTACCGAACAGGGCTCAACTGGGCTCGATCGATCCTGCGGCGACGCAAGCGAGCCAGACCGAAGGATCGACTGGTAGCGGGGCCGGCGTCGAGCGTCGACCTTCACGCCGACACGGATCTCAAGAAGGCACTCGGCAAGCTCAACGACAAACATCGAGCGGTGGTCGTGCTGCGGTTCTACTGGGACTTGTCGGTCGAGGAGACGGCCGCCGCCTTGGGGATCCGTCCGGGCACGGTTAAGAGTCGGCTGGCTCGAGCCCTCGAAACACTAGGAAGTCGACTCGACCACGAAGGGAGCGAACAATGATGCAACTTGAAGATCGCCTGCAACAGCACTTCGACGATCAGGATGGCCTGGTCGATATTCCAACCGGCTCTCTCGACAGCGTTAGAGCCCGAGCTCACACCCGAACCCGCAATCGCCAGATCATCACCGCCGCCGCTGCCGTGTTGGTCGCGCTCATTGGTGCCGCCGGCATTTCCCGGCTCGTCAGCACCTCCGACGTGACCCAGGTCGACACAGTGGAAGACGTCGACGACATGCAAGGCTCGACCAGCCTGGGGCCCTGGTCGTCATCGTCGACCAACTTCGAATATGTCACCGACTCGGCCTGGACCGGCGACCGGTTCCTCGCGGCCCATCAGCCACTCGAAGCTGACTTCGCGGCCGACAGCGGTGCAGTCATCTACCGATCCACCGATGACGGCGATTGGGAAGCCGCGCAGGTTCTTTCGGAATCAGTAATGAACCCGGGCCTGTGGTCCGATGGCGATGGAACTGTGCTCGCCTGGGAGTCAGGCGGGGCGTTCGAGTTCGGCGTCAAGACGATCTACCGATCAACCAACCACGGCGACACGTTCTTCGAAGCGGCAACCGTCCAGTTCGAGGACAGTGCAGATCTGCCAACGGTGAAAATGATCTCGGCGGCCGTTGAGCTCGACAACACGATCTGGGTGTTCACCGAGGAATTCCTTATCGATGAATCGGCGGTCGCCTCAGAAGAGGTTCTGGACGACTTCGCCAACGGCAATCGTCTCACCGTCTGGACAAAGGAGGTCAACGTCGGTTCCCGTGAGGTGACGAAGGTGGCCTCGTTCAGCGCAGGCCAAGTAGTACCGTTTGTGCTCAATGATCAGGTGATGGTCCCTTCACTGTCCCGAGACCAGAATCTCCTTCTGAGCTTCTCCAACGGCTCCAGCGAGTGGGTGGAGACACCGCTCCCGGGCGACGTGGCGGATATTCAGCCGGGCCCCGATGGAACGCTTTTCGGCATTCAGGTCGGCGGCGGCACGGTGCAACGATCGACCGACGGCGGGGCCACGTGGCAAACATTTGCCGCTACGGATGGGGCTGAAACCGTCGATCGAATTGTGGTTGGCTCACGTGGTGTACTGCTTGTGGCCGCACGATTCGGCTCACCGTCAATCGCGTGGCTTTCACACACCAGCGGGGCGACAGCGACGACAGTCGAGTGGCAGCCACTGACAGGACTTTGGGGCGTCGATGTCGACAGCGATCAGCTACAGCACCCCGACACCAAGCTGCTTGTTGGCGATGATGAGGTGGCGGTCCTACTACCCCCGGCATCGCTACATGCCAACGGAGTCGAGCCTGCTCAAGATGATAACGGAACGGCGGACGGTTCCGTTTCTGAGCCCGACCCGTCAACACTTGCGGCTCCAGACAGATATCACGTGTTTGTGGCTGAGATCCAGCGGTAACTCGAACCCCTCCGTATCCAGCGCTACGCTCGCACGTCATGGCTGAGCTTCCCAGTCGAGCGAGAGTAGTGGTGATCGGAGGGGGCGTCGGGGGCGCCAGCACCTTCTATCACCTCACCGAACACGGCTGGACCGACGTCGTGCTCGTCGAGCGCGACGAGCTGGCCTCCGGCTCGACGTGGCACGCCGCCGGGCAGGTCACCCAGTTCGGTGCAGTACAGACGATGGTGGGGCTGAAGAAGTACTCGGTTGAGCTGTACACCCGGTTGGCGGCCGACCCGGAGTCACCCATCACCTACCGCCGGGACGACGGCGGCATCCGCCTCGGCTACGACCAGTCCGACCTTGATGGCTACCGCCACTTTGTGGGCATGGCCAAGGGAATGGGCGTCGACTTCGAGGTGCTCGGGCCGTCGGAGATGGCCGCCGCCCATCCCCTACTCAACGTGGAAGGGTTGACCTGCGGCCTGTGGGATCCGGTCGACGGCGACATCGACCCGACGGGTCTGGTCAACGGTTTGTGCCGGGCCGGACGCCGCAACGGCGGACAGGTGTTCCGCCACACCGAGGTGATCGGGCTCGAACCCATTGGTGATGGCGCAGGCGGCGGCTGGATCGTCCGCACCAATAGGGGCGACATCGAGTGCGAGAGTTTTGTCAACGCCGCCGGGTATCGGGTGCATCAGGTGGGCAAGTTCTACGGTTTGGAGTCGGCAGTTTCGTCGATGGAACACCAGTTTTTCCTCACCGAGGAGCTCCCTGAATTGGAGGCGTTGAGCCACCGGGTACCGCTCATCAGGGATCCAGGCGACGATTTCTACAGCCGCCAGGAACACAAGGGTCTGCTCGTCGGCATCTACGAACAGGGATGTAAGACCTGGGGTCGGGACCACATCCCCCACGACTTCGCCAACAAACTCGAACCGCCCGACCTCGATCGTCTGACCGACAACATGGAACGGGTGATGGAACGCCTGCCGGTGCTGCAGACGGCCGGGATCTCCTCGGTGGTCAACGGGCCGATCACCTACTCCGGCGACGGAGTGCCGATAGTCGGCAAGCTCCCCGGCGTTCGGGGCGGCTATGCCATGTTGGGCATCCGGGCCGGTATTGGCGAGGGTGGCGGTCTCGGCAAGGTGCTGGCCGAGATCATCGTTGACGGGGAGTCGGAGTGGGACACGTGGGTGCTCGATCCCCGGCGGTTCACCCAGTACGCCGACGAGGGCTACGCCTCGGCCAAAGCGGTTGAGGAGTACCAGCGGGAGTTCATCTTCCACCGGCCCGACGAACATCGCCCGGCGGGACGAAAGGCCAAGTGCACACCCCTCTACGAGCGCCTGGCTGCGGCCGGAGCCGAGTTCGGAGCGCTGAACGGTTGGGAGCGGGTGCTGTATTTCCACCCCACCGCCGATTCCGGCTTCGACGACTTCGAGCACGTTCCGTCGTTCCGGTTCTCGACCTTTCACGACCAAGTCGGGCGGGAGGCTCGAGCAGTACGCGGTGGCGTCGGCTTGGTGGAGGTCTCGGGCTTCACCCGGTTTGAGGTTTCCGGCCCGGGCGCGGTCGCCTGGTTCGACGGCCTGAGCGCCGGACGGATGCCCGCCGTCGGTCACACCGGCCTGGCCTACGTCAGCGACGACCAGGGCCGGTTCCGATCCGAGTTCACGGTGACCCGCTTGGCCGACGATCGGTTCTGGCTGCTGAGCGCCGCCGCCGCCGAGTGGCACGACCTCGATCTGCTCAATGAAGCCGATCCGCCCGACGATGTCACGATCACGAACCTCACCGACAATCACAATGCGTTGATGGTGGCCGGGCCTCGCAGCCGGGAGCTGCTGTCGGCGGTGACTGAAAGCGCCTTGGACAACGAGGCGTTCCCCTGGCTCGCCGCCCGTGGAATCAAGATTGCCGGCGTGTATGTGCAGGCGCTACGAGTCAGCTTCACCGGTGAGCTTGGTTGGGAACTGCACTTCCCGATGGAGCACTCGGTCGCCGTGTACGACGCGCTGCTGACCGCCGGGGAGCCGCTTGGTCTCGTGCAGTTCGGCCTGTTGGCGACCGAGTCTATGCGCATGGAGAAGAACTACCGAGGCTGGAAGTCTGATCTCCACACCGAGTTCACCGTGCTTGAGGCCGGGCTTGATCGGTTCGTTGATCCGTCAAAGGACTTCCGGGGTCGTGACGCGATCATGGCCCAAAAGGCGGCGGGCGACAGGCGGCGGTTTGTGGTGATGACCGTCGACAACAACGAAGCCGCCGCCCACACGGGTGACCCGATTTGGGTCGCAGGCAAGCTTGTGGGTGTTGTCACCAGTGGCGCCTACGGGTTCACCCTTGAGCGCAATATCGCCATGGGCTACGTCGACCCGGCCTACTCAACACCGGGCACCGAGTTGGCCGTCGACGTCATCGGCGTGCGGTCTCGGGCCGTGGTGGAAACCGAGCCGATGTTCGACCCGGCCCATCACCGCCCTCGGGCTTGAGCCCAGACTCGCCTCGCTCTATTCGCCCTCGACCAGCGCGATAGGCGATACTGGGTGTTGGATCCACGACCTGGGTGATTGATGTTGGCAGATTCCGGTACGTTCTTCGATGAAATGCTTGAGGCACCAGGGAGGTATCGCGAGCCCTATCGCTCCTTCGCCGCATGGTTTGAAGAAGAGGACGGCCAGCGCCTCAACAATAAGGCCGAGCAGGCCGAGACCATCTTTCGTACCACCGGAATCACGTTCAACGTCTACGGCAACGACGATGCCGACGAGCGTCTGATCCCATTCGATCTGGTGCCTCGAATCCTGTCGGGTCAGGAGTGGTCTCGACTGTCGAAGGGAATCGAGCAGCGAGTGTTGGCCATCAACGCCTTCCTCGATGACCTCTACCATCGCCGTGAGATCATCCGAGCCGGAAGGATCCCGGAGCACCTCGTGGCCGACAACCCGATGTTTCTTCCCCAGATGCTGGGCTTCAAACCCCCTGGAGGCGTCTACACCCACATCGTGGGAGTGGATATCGTCCGCACCGGGCCCGACCAGTTTCATGTGCTCGAAGACAACGCCCGCACGCCCTCGGGGGTCTCCTACATGCTGGAGAATCGGGAGACGATGCTGAAGATGTTTCCCGAGCTGTTCGGCCGGATTCAGGTTCAACCGGTGCGCAACTACCCCCGTTTGCTCCGCGGCGCGCTTGAGGCATCCGCTCCCCCGGCCTGCACCGACCGGCCAACGGTGGCCGTACTCACTCCCGGTCTGATGAACTCGGCCTACTTCGAGCACTCCTTTCTGGCCGACCAAATGGGAGCGGAGCTGGTTGAGAGTAGCGATCTGCGAGTTGTGGAGGGCCGGGTGGCGATGCGTACCACCAAGGGCTTCCAGCCGATCGACGTGCTCTACCGGAGGGTCGACGACGACTTCATCGACCCGCTCACCTTCCGACCCGATTCGCTGCTGGGCGTGCCCGGCCTGTTCGACGTGTACCGGGCCGGTGGCATCACGTTGGCCAACGCTCCCGGCACCGGGGTGGCCGACGACAAAGCGGTCTACAGCTACATGCCCGAAATCATCGAGTTCTACTCCGGCCAGCCGCCGTTGCTCGACAACGTGCCCACCTGGCGTTGCTCGGAACCGGAGCAGCTCGATCATGTACTAGCCAACATTGAGGAGTTGGTGGTGAAAGAGGTGCACGGCTCCGGTGGATACGGGATGCTCGTCGGTCCGGCCGCCAGCAAAGCCGAGGTTGAGACGTTCACGGCCAAGCTGAAAGCCAACCCGTCCAACTACATCGCCCAGCCGACGTTGGCGCTGTCCACGGTCCCGATTCTCGCCGAAAGCGGCCTCGCCCCGCGCCACGTTGACCTGCGCCCGTTTGTGCTGGTGTCACCCGACAAGGTGGAGATGACTCCTGGTGGGTTGACCAGGGTGGCTCTCACCGAGGGTTCGCTGGTGGTCAACTCATCACAGGGTGGCGGCACAAAGGACACCTGGGTGTTGGCCGATGCTGGGTAAGACCGCCGAAGGGCTCTTCTGGGCGTTTCGCTACCTGGAGCGGAGTGACAACGTCGCCCGCCTGCTCGACGCCGGCGTCACGATCGCCGCGGGCACCACCGGCGACCCGGCCGCGGTCTGGCGATCGGTCCTCACCTCATCGGGCGTCACCAACGGTTCTGAAGGCGCGGCGCTTGAAGCGGGTGATCCAACCGTCGACGACGTGTTGGACATTCTGCTCTGCGACGACAACAACCCGTCGAGCGTCCGGTCGATGATCACCAAGGCCCGTAACAACGGCCGTATGGTCCGCACCGCCCTGAGCCGAGAAACATGGGAGGCACTCAACCAGTGTTGGCTGGTGCTCGACAAGAAGCTGAGTCGCCCCATGACCGAGCGTGATATCCAAGATGTTTTGCAGGAGATCCGTCGCCAAAGCGCACTGGTCCATGGCGCACTACACGGAACGATGCTGCGCGACGACAACTTCTCGTTCTGTCGACTCGGTACCTGCATCGAACGGGCCGACTACACCGCTCGCATTCTCGACGTGAAGTACTACGTGTTGTTGCCTACGGCGTTCCACGTCGGGAGCTCACTCGACAACGTGCAGTGGGAGACCATTCTGCGTTCGGTGTCGGCCCACCAGTCGTACCTGTGGCTTCATCAGGGGTCGATCAGCGCCGCCGGCATCGCCGAGTATCTGATCCTCGACGACAGGATGCCACGATCGATCGCCTTCTCGGTGAAGAAGATGGCGTCGAATCTCGGCTACCTGGAAAAAACCTACGGGCAGCGTCTGCCGAGCCACGACATCATCGAGCAGATGGTGCATGACCTCACCCAGACGAAGATCGAAACGATCATCAACGACGGACTACATGAATTCATCACCGGCTTCAGCGCCCGTAACGCCGAGCTCGGCCAGCAGATCCAGTCCGACTATCGCTTCTACGTGTGACCAAAGCAGAGCCAGCGCCATGGACATCGCCATCTCACACCGCACCACCTACCGGTTCGACCAGCCCATCGACTACGGCCTCCAACGCCTACGCTTAACGCCGTTCAGCGGGCCGACGCAACAGGTGACCGGGTGGGACATCGACCTGCATGGCGCCCAATGGCAGGTCGACTACGTGGATCATCTTGGCAACAACGTGACGCTGGTACGTATCGATGAGGGAGCCGAGGAGGTCACGGTCGTGGCCCGAGGGTCCGTGGTCACCACCGATCACAACGGAATCATCGGGGCCCACCGCGGTGTGGTGCCGCTGTGGCTGTATCTGCGATCCACCGAGCTGACGGAACCAGGAGCGTTGGTGGCAGCCTTGGTTGAAGGCGTGCGGCCGGTGAACGACCCGGTTGAACGTCTCCACACTCTTTCGCAAGCCGTTCGCGATCAAGTGCGATACGAAATTGGAGGTACTGAACCGACCACGACGGCGGAATCCGCTCTCGAGGCCGGGGTTGGGGTGTGCCAGGACCACGCCCATATCTTTCTGGCCGCCGCCCGGCTCCTCGGCGTCCCGGCCCGATACATCAGCGGCTACCTGTTGGTGGAAGGTGAATCGTCGGCCACGGCCAGCCACGCCTGGGCCGAGGCCCACATCGATGGTCTCGGTTGGGTCGGATTCGACATCTCCAACGGAATCTCGGCCGATCAACGGTATGTGCGACTGGCCACGGGCAGGGACTACCGGGAAGCAGCGCCGCTGGTCGGAATGCGCTTCGGATCGGGCGATGAGGCCCTCACCGTTGACTTGGATGTAGCATCACAGCAACATCAGTGATCCGGCGCCGGCCCTTCGGACGATGCGCCACACGAAGGTGGTCTGTGTGACGTATTGCGTCGGCATGAAACTCAATCGAGGGCTGGTGTTCATGTCGGACACCCGCACCAACGCCGGCGTCGACAACGTGTCGGTGTTTCGGAAGATGTTTACCTGGGACACTCCGGGCGAGCGGCTGATCACCATAATGACCGCCGGCAACCTGGCCACCACCCAGACCGCCATCGGCCTCCTCCATGAGCGAACCAAGGCGCCGAGTGAACGGTCGCCGTCGCTGCTTAAGGCCGACACGATGTTTCAGGTGGCCCAGATCGTGGGCCGCACTCTGCGCGAGGTGATCGCCGAATACCGGTCGGACGACGGGCTGAACGCCAGCGCCGACTTCACTGCTTCACTGCTCGTCGGCGGTCAGATAAAAGGGAGCGAGCCGACGATCTTCCTCGTGTACCCGGAAGGCAACTTCATCGAGGTCTCCGACGACACCCCGTTCCTCCAGATCGGAGAGACGAAGTACGGGCGTCCGATCCTGGTGCGGGCCTACGATCCCGACATGAGTTTCGGCGACGCCGTGAAGCTGCTGATGGTGTCGTTCGACTCCACCGTCAAAGCCAATCTCTCCGTCGGGCTTCCGCTCGATCTCATGGTCTACGAGAACGACGCGTTGACCAAACCCCGTCGTATCCGGGTTGATGAAACCGACGAGCAGTTTCGGGCCATGTCCGACGGTTGGGCCGACGCGCTGCGGGTGGCATTTAAACAACTCCCCGACGTGGACCTCGATTCGCTGGATTAGGTCGAGCCTGGCTGGCCGGTTCGTCGGGAATCAACCGCTGGTTTAACGTGTTCATTGAGGAACACTATGGATGAGCCGGATAAGCCGGACGCCGGCATCGACCTTCTCTCCGACTACGAGAAGGTGGACTCCTTCGATGTGGCGCGCCGTGGCGGGCGCAACAACACGGGCCTGATAGCGGCGGCCGTTGTTGTGGTCGTGGGCATCTGGCTAATGGCCGGACGGGGAGGATCGGATGTAACGGCTGAACCTGACGCGGTCGATCCGACGGCCGCCCCTGGTCAGAAGGCATCCGCAGCGGTAAGCGGGGGTGACGGCCCGGACGAGCCGGACCCACTCCCCGATCGGCTCGACGCCGCAGTGTCGACCCAAGGCATTCCCGAGGCGCTCCTGGCCGCCGAGCTCTACACCGCCGCACCCAACGCCGAGACGCTTCGTAATCTCTACGCCGTGCTCGGCGGATTCGATGGGTTGTTGGGAGCGTCGTCGGAAGGGGCGTTCGACCTTGTGCGGTTTGATCCGGACAACCCCAACCGGCTCCTGGCCTCCGTCCGCTCCAGCTACGGCGACACCGACAACAGCCAGACCAATGAGGTGTGGCTGGTGGGCGAAACCAACGTGGATCAACAACTCTGGATGCCCGATACACCTCACGATTTCGCCCACTTCAACGTCGACGGGTCCATCACCCTCTGGGTCAACGAAGGCACCCGAGACTTCTCACCACGAGTGGCGACCGTGTGGCTCAACGCCCGCGAACCGCTGTTAACCACGTCACCGATGTTCGCCTCCCGCTTCACCGCCACCGCCGACGGAGTCTTCGCCCTCACCGGCGACGGCGACTACTACAGCACACGAGAAACCTACGTCGAGCTTGTGGCCGACCAGGGCGATGGAATCGTTGTACTCGACGATGGCTCGGAGTACGGCTGGATCGACAATCCAGTGCCGGAGATTCTGGTGGCCTACCCGATCGATGGCAACGGACTCACCACCGTCTGGGACACGTCAACGCTTGAGGTCTTGCCGGTTCATCCGTTGGCGGGCCGGCCGTATGTCCGAGCTGCGGTGAGTGGCGATCGGGGTCGCGCTGTTGGGGTGAGGGGCGACGGGGTGATGGACGTCATCAACATGGCGACGGGACAGATCATCACGAGCTTTGGAGATGTTGACGTTGATCGCGTCGACCTTCCGGTGGTGCTGGACGACAACGGCACCATCGCCTGGACGGTCGAGAACAACGGCCAGCTCACTGTGTGGTGGGTGGGTGACTCGAAACCGATCGGTGGGGTGACCACAGCCTCCGGCCAATCCCGCTGGGTCTCCGAGAGGTACGCACCACTAACCGCGTCGGTAGTCGCCCCTGGTGGCCGCAACGCAGTACTGCGAATCGGCCCAACGCTGACCACCGAGGGCCAGTGGTTGTTCACCGACACCGACATTGCCTCTTGGGTCGACCGAGCGTGCGATCGGGGCGGACGCTCGCTCACTCCTGACGAAGCGGAACGCCTAGGGCTGACCGAAAGCCTGGCCTGCATCCGCTGACCCAGACATCGCCCCGAAACTAGCCGGCGCCGCGGAGCGCTGCGATGGGTTCCAGATTGGCCGCTTTCCAAGCCGGGTAGGTTCCAGCCACGAGACCGATGAGCGATCCAAGCAGTGGCGCAACCAAGGGCAGAAGTGGGTTGAGCACCGGCGTCCACTCACGAGTGGCCGAAACCACTACCACGGTGAGAATGCCGAGGCTGGTTCCAAGCACCCCGGCCACCGTTCCCAGCGCCGCCGATTCGGTGAGAAACTGGGCGGCGATGTGACGCCGGGTCGCTCCCAACGCTCGACGCAGACCGATCTCACCGGTGCGTTCCAGCACCGAAACAAGCGTGACGTTGGCGATACCGATGGCGCCGACGATCAGAGAGATCGCGCCCAGGATCAGGAAAAGGGAGTTGACGTCGCCCTCGACACTCGACCGAGCCCGAGTAGGCGACGGCGGCACGTTGGCATCGAGCTGCTCGGGGGCGTTGGGGAAAAGCGCCGTCGGTGCCTGCACGCCGATCAATTCGGCGGCTCCGATCTCGGTCTCGGCCAAGACCTCGGCGGGCGCGTTCAGGTCGAACCGATCGCGTGCGGCACCGTTGGGAATGATGATTGCGTTGAGCAGCTCGGGTTTACGTTTGACATCAGCCAGCACACCGACGACGGTCAGCGGTTGGTCGCCCACAAAGACGGCGGGGGCATTGGCCGTCTGGGTGATATTCAGACGTCGAGCGGCACCAGGGCCCAACACGGCCACCAGATCACGCCGCTCGTCGTGGCCCGAATCGAAAACCCGGCCGGTTAGCACCTGGGCCCGCGCTGCTTCGAACAGGCCAGGTGAGACGGCCAACACCGGAATCTGAAACTCGTTCTGCCCCAACGGATCGTCGACCGGCACCGAACTGGCCAGGGCGCCGCCGGTATCGATCTCGCTAATGGTTCCGGCCGCGACCACACCGTTGAGACGAGTCAAGCGATCCTCGGCGTCGAACGGGATGACGCTAATCGTCTGTTGATTACCGAATCCGAAAAACCTGCGTTCGGGTTCGATGGTGACTTCGGTGGCGGCAAGTTCGTCGAAGCGGGTAAGAATCTGATTGCCGGCGGTTCGAGCAAGACCAAGGGTCGCTACCAGCGCGGCTACTCCGAGGATGGTACCGAGGGCAGTGAGCAACGTACGGGCCGGGCGGGCGGTAAGCGAAATGGAGATCTCGGAGAAGAGATCGACGATCGACAGCTTAGACCGAGCAACTTTTTCGCCACCGTCCGATTCGCCGCCATTCGATTCGCCGTCGTCCGGATCGGTGTCATCGCTATGGCCGACCACCAACACCATCGCCGCTACGCTCCCGCTCCGACGCCGTTGCCCACCCCATTGGCAACGATTCCGTCTCGAATGGAGATTTGCCGTTGGGCGCCCTCGGCCACCTCAGGGTCGTGAGTGATCACGGCGAGCGTGATGCCCGATTCGTGCAGTTCCGCAAACATCGACATGACCGCCTCCGTGGTGGCGGAGTCCAGATTTCCCGTCGGCTCGTCGGCCAGCAGCAGACTTGGGGATCCGACAATCGCCCGGGCCACGGCCACTCGCTGGCGTTCACCCCCGGAAAGGGTGGTCGGGAAGGCGTCGAGGCGATGCCCCAGGCCCACCTGCTCCAGGGCGGCCACGGCTCGCTCGCTCCGGTCGTGACGGGATCGGGTGCTGTACAGCTCGGCCATCGCAACGTTCTCAACCGTGTTGCGGTGAGCGAGGAGATGAAACGATTGGAAGACGAAGCCGATCTTTGAACCGCGAACGCCGGCCCGTTGCGCTTCGCTCAGTGATGACGTGTCGATCCCGTCGAGCCAATACGTCCCGGCCGACGGTTTGTCGAGCAGGCCGAGAAGATGTAGCAAGGTTGACTTGCCCGACCCCGAAGGTCCGACTATGGCGACGTATTCGCCCTCATCAATGGTCAGGTCGGTCGGTTTAAGGGCCTCGACCGGGGGCGTCGACTCAAAGGTGCGGCCCACGCCTTCGAGGCGCACAACCGGCTCAGCCTTGATGTCCGACATTTAGGTGGCGGCTCCTGTGAACCAACGGCGGAATGCGTCACCCTCTTCTTCGTCCCCTTCACCGGTATCACCGTCTTCGTTCTCACTTGAGGATTCAGGGAGAAGAAGGTCACGCCCCACTACCACCCGGTCACCGGGGCGCAGTTCACCGCCCACCGGCCGCACCTCAACGAATCCCTCAGCCGAAAGACCGGTTGAGACCGTAACCAGCTCCGTCGATCCGTCATCCAACTCCACCTCGACTCGTGAACTTCCGTCGGACCCGGCGCTCACGGCCGCGAGCGGGACGGCCAGGACCTCTCCTCCGGTTGACGAGATCGGAAGCGTGACCCGCAACGACGCGAACATAGCGTCTTCGGGTACCTCATCGAGAGGTGTAAGTACCATCGGATATCGGCCGGAGCTTCCGCTGTCGCCTCCCGCCGGCGCCGAGGCAAGCTCGCTGATTCGCACGGCCACCGAAACACCAAGATCGTCGTCTTCGGCCACACCTTCCATGCCCGTTTCGAGCAATCGCCAGTCGCTCTCCGACACCGACGACTCAAGAATGGTCGACGCCCCGGAAACAGTCATGACCGGCCCGGTGGGGAAGTCACCGAGTCGACCATCGACCGACTGGACCACGCTGGGGAGCGTCTTCACAAACCGGAACTCTGAAGCAGGTAGGCGCACACCGATCTCCGACCGCAGCAGGGTCAGATCGTCCCTGGCTTCAGCCAGCTGTTTGCGGAGATCGGCGGCGGACTCACCGTCACCACCGCCCCCTGTCTGGGGGTTCAAAGCTTCGGCCTTTGATGCCTGCGCCACATCGAGTTGAACTTCGGCGTCGCGGATCGAGCGATCGTGGGCAACGGCGGCCTGATCGTAGGCGGCGGCGGTTTCAGCAGCCGCGTCGGCTGCCGATACAACCTCGGCCTCGGCGCTGGCAACCGCGTCGGCGAGCATCGTCAGTTCGTCGGGTGTCGGCGGCTGACCGGTATCGGGATGGGTTCCGCCCTCCGCCTGTTTGAGTCGATCCTTGGCCTGGCGGAGCTCGGTGTGAGCCTGCGCCTTGGCTGCGGCGGCCGCGTCGCGGGCCGCCGCCAGGTCGGCCAGCTCCGAGGCCTTGATGGCCTTGGCGTCGGCTACAGCCTCCTTGGCTTGTTCAATGGCCAGGTTGAGCTGCAGCAGCTGCGATTGGGGCACCCCACCGGAGGAACCCGACCCGGACAACGCGTTCAGCTGTCGTTGAAGCTGATCGATGCGCGACTCGGCGGAGTCGATCAAACCGAGCTCGTCACGGCTCGGATCATTGGGCCGATAACCCACGTCGACATAGAGTTCAGCGACTGCCCGCCCGGTAGCGGGAGTGTAGAGATCGTCAACATCGCCGACGTCGTAGCCCAGGCGATTGAGCGCCACCTCAAGCTGGGCGACGTCGGGCCCGTCCATGCCAGGAGCGAGGCTCCGATACTCAGGAAGTTCCCCTTGCAGGACGATGACCGGCCGCCCAGCTATCTCCACCGCAACGTCACCCTCGCTCAACGGGTCACCAACCTCAAGTGGTAGGCGAGTGATCAGAGTGGCTCCGTCTACAGAACCCGACACGGTGATCGCAGTGGAGCCAGAGGACACCACGGTTCCTCGCACAACCACTCGTGACGACAGCTCACGCTCCTCGACCGGCACGGTGATGAGCGATGGATCGGGAGGCGCCGCCTCCGCCGCTATTTCGGCCGGCGACTTGATGCGTTGTCCAAGAACCCAGCCGAGGCCCGCCGACAAAACCGCGACCGCGGCGACAACGGCCAAGATGCTGCGCCGCCCCACCTATTCGTCTCCGCCCGAATCTCCACTATCGGCGTCACTGTCGGCCCCACCTTCGGCGTCCTGCTCGGCCAGGTAGGCGTCGAGGGCCGCACGATTCTCCTCGATGAACCGCTCCTCGTACTCGATGGTCACCTCTTGATACACCGATGCCCGGTCCTCGTCGTTTCCGCCACAGTCTCGCACGGCAATGGCCAAGGCGATCTCGTCGGCCTGAATCTCGGCCAGTTCCGCCTTGGACTCGTCGGAGAGCTTGGGGGCAAAGAGCTCCTGCATCTGCGCTTCACTCATCTCCGCCATTTCCTCATCGGAAGGCATCTCGATGTCGCCACCAGGACCTTGATTGTACGCCTCGTTGTAAAGCGGGCTCATACGCTCTTCCAAGTCCTCGTACACCGATTGCATGTTCGTGTAGGTCTGCCCCTTATCGGAAACGCACTGGGATATCTCCTGCTCGAAGGCGGCGACTCGGGGGTCCTTCTCGATCTGCTCGTACATGTCCTGCAACTCATCCTGGAATTCCATCCAATAGTCGTTGCCACCGAAACCCATGATGTCTTCCTGGGCCTCGTTCATGCAGCCGGTCGGCACGAAGTCGGAGTAGTACTCCTCCATCGCTGCGTTGATCTCCTCCTCGGTCATCGCCTCAAAGTCGATGTCGGGACCAGGGTCATCGCCGTAGAGCGTGGCGTAAAACTTCTCGACTTCCGCCTCACTCAGCGTGTTGAGATAGTCCTGGTTTGGATCAACGTGTGCTTCCTCTTCAAACATGAAGGACTCTGAGGAGCCAACCAGATCGGGGCCGACGGTTTCCTGGGGAAAGGCCATGGTGGAGATCCCGAAGCCGTACTTGGCCGTCCATTCGTCGGATCCCCACTCCAGTCCTTCCTCGTCGACCGGCGGTCCGCTGACCATCATCATTTCCTCAGGATTGGGCTTCCATTCGAACCCTTCGGCGGCCATACACGCTGTCACCCGTTCGTTGACCTCAAGTTGTTTGGCCTCCATGGCGGCCTCATCATCGAAGTCGAAGCCGAGGTCGACCCCCATGTAGTCTGCCAGCGGCGACTGCCATTCACGATCATCGGCACCACTCGATGCATCTGACGTTTCCGTCGCCCCGCTACAGCCCGCAAGTATCAAAACGATCGCAAGGGTTGCGGCGCGGAATCTCCCAACATTCATGGCGGTCCCTCCTGGAGAGTTCTCGTTTAACCATCACGATACTCGCTCATTCAGACCCAATGACCGCGGTCCGGTTGGCCCGGAATTTACTGCGAGCTGAGGCCCGCTTTATACTCTCCGTCGGCCATCTTGGCCTGGGTTTCGGGATCGGGGTCTTTGACCCGCTCCAACGTGACGCCGATGATCTCAGCGGTGCAACGGAAGCCATGAGGGTAGGGTCCGACGGGGGCGCCGGTGTCGACACCGACGTCGAACGTCTCTCCACTCATCGAGAAGACGACCGGGACCGTGCGTTCAAGCCTCGCTTCGTCAACCACGTCACCGTCAACCGATAGCGCCATCACTCCCCCGGCGCCGAACCCGCCGTCGTGACGGTAGTCGAGTTTGATCTCGTGGCGGCCGGGAGACAGCGACGACGAGCCGGAGACCGTGGTCAGATCGTGGCCAAAGCAGTTGTAGAGATAGTGCGGCCGCCCATCATCGGCGTCGAGGTACATCGACCACCCGGCCATATTGCCGCCTTGGCAGGCGATCACACCCTGAGCCCCGGCCTCGGGCACCACGATCTCGGCGGTGATCCGATGAGAGCTGTTTTTCATGTTGATCACCGACCGCTCCGGCATTCGTACATGGGCGGTGGTGTAGGTCATCTTGCGGGTCGAGCCGAGCATGTAGGGCACCCGCAAGGGTCCGCCCCGAGGGCTCCCCGCATCACGCAACGGATAGATGTTGTTGGCCACCGCCTCGTTGTGGAACCGTTCAGTCAGCTCGGCCAGGATCTCGGGATGGGCCTGAGCCAAGTCTTCCGACTGGGAGAAGTCCTCGGCGATGTTGTAGAGCTCCCACACCTCCTGTGGGCCCTCGAACTCGTAGGCCGCCATCCGGATCCACGGCACGCGCCCATGGAAACACGATGCCATCCAACCGTCGTGATACAGACCCCGGTTGCCGAGGATCTCGAAGTACTGGGTCGACCGATTGCTGGGCACCGCCGATGCGTCGGCCGCCGCCGACGGGAACGTGTAGTTCATCGCCGTGCCGGCCACCGGCATCTGGTCGATCCCGTTGACGGTCGAGGGCCAGTCGATCCCTGCCGCCTCCAGAATCGTTGGCGCCAGGTCGATCACGTGGTGGAACTGGCTGCGTAGACCCCCGGCGTCGTCGATACCTCGAGGCCACGACATCGCCATGGCGTTGCGAGTGCCGCCGAAGTGTGACGCCACCTGCTTCATCCACTGGAACGGCGAGTCGAGGGCCCAGGCCCAACCGACGTTGAAGTGGTTCTCACACCGGTCGGAGCCGAAGTCGTCCATGTGCTCAAGCAACCACTCGGGGTCCTCATGAACGCCGTTCTGGAACGACGGTGCGCTCCATGCCCCGTGGATCGTGCCTTCGGCCGAGGCGCCGTTATCGCCGGTGAGGTAGATGATCAGGGTGTTGTCGCCCTCGCCTACCGCGTCAACAGCGTCGAGCACTCGACCGACCTGGGCATCGGTGTGGGCGAGGAATGCGGCAAACACTTCCATAAGTCGGGAAGCCACCGGCTTGTAGCGGTCGGGGTACTCGTCCCACGAGGGGATCTGCTCGGGCCTTTCGGTAAGGCGGGTGCCGGGCGGGATCACGCCAAGGTCGATCTGACGTTGGTAAATCTGCTCCCTTAGCGCATCCCAGCCGTCGTCGAACTGCCCTTTGAACTTGGCGATCCAATCGGGGCCGACATGATGCGGCGTGTGCACCGCCGGAGGTGAGAAATAGCAGAAGAACGGACGGTGAGGCGCCGCGGCCTTTTGCTGGTGGATCCAGCTGATGGCTTTTTCGGCCAAGTCTTCGCTGAGGTGATAATCATCCCGACCGAGATGTGGTTCGACCGGCGTGATCTGGTCGTAGACTGCAGGTTCCCAGTGGGACGCCTCGGCTCCGACCACGCCGTAGAAGCGGTCGAAGCCCATGCCCGTTGGCCAACGGTCGAACGGCCCGGCCGGGCCCATCTCCCACGACGGTGTGAGGTGCCACTTGCCGAAACAGCCGGTGGAGTACCCATACTGACGGAGGATTTCGGCGACGGTGGCCGACTCCTTCGGGATTGAGGTGTCGTAGCCGGGGAAGCTGTTGGCGATCTCGGTGATACCGCCCATGTGCACCGAGTGGTGGTTACGGCCGGTGAGCAGCGCTGCCCTCGTCGGGGAACAGAGGGCGGTGGTGTGGAACTGGTTGTAGCGCAGCCCGGCGTTGGCGACCCGATCGACGGTCGGTGTCGGCACCGGACCACCGAACGTGGAGCACGACCCGAAGCCGACGTCGTCGAGCATGATCAGCACCACGTTGGGGGCGTCGGTAGGTGCAGCTTGGGCCGCCAAGGGGACCGGCTCCGATTCGGGGATGAACCGACCGATCGTGCCGGGGAACGGCGGCGTTGGCCGAGGTACGGCGGGCCCGGTCGGCACCCACGATGACTGGTTATCTGACATCAGGATCCCCCTAAGGCTGAAAATGCGCCGGTCTCGAAACATGCGAGTGCCCGGCGGACGATCGACTCGTCACCTTCGATCGTGACGGTGCCGCCGGCCAAGCCCTCATCAAGCGATAGCCGCCCCGACAACAGCCCGGCCCAGGCTTCATGGCTACATCGAACCGTGCCCTCGGCGCCCTCACCATCGGTTGGCACCGCGACTGCTCGTCTTATGTGCAAACCGATCGTCGCCGGTGCGCCGTCGAAGGCAAAGGCCAGATGGGTGTTGAGTCCTGCGGACAATTCAGGGTTGAGCACCAACCGTAGGGTTCGCACGAACACGTCCGGATCGCCGGCCAACACCTGGGAGTAGCCAAAGCGATGCATCCGGAATCGGCTGAGGTTCAAGGCCTTTTCCAGTTCCAATGCCCGGGTGAGACACCAGTTGCGCACGTTGGCCGAGGTAGTGCGCTGACCTACCATCCGTAGCCCCTCGGCCAGCAGTGACGCATCATCACCTCTGGTCACCCGAATGTTTTCGGCGGTGTTGTCGTGCTGATGAACCAACCACGTTGCCAACTCGATCGCCCATCGAGGATCGTCGTCGGCCAGCGCGGCACGGGCCTGCGCCCGCACTTCGTCGGCGCCTCCAAATCCCTCGATCAGGCGTCGGCAACGTTCGGCTCGGGGCACGGGGAACAGTTTCGCCTCGTCGCCGTCGAACCAACCTCGAAGACCGTTGTGGATCTGGCGGACATGATGCTCGACAAGCCCGTAAAGCTGCTGAGTTCGGAAGCTCTGACCGTAGTCATCGGGCAGCTGGACCAGCTCGGTGAGTTCGTCGGCGGTGAGACCACGATTGATACCCCGCACCGTTTGGTCCCACAGGTACTGAATCGAATCTCGATAGACCTCGACTTCGGTAGCGATCTCGGCCTGACCCGACAGCGGCGGTCCATGGGCACAAACCAGGTGCTCGGCTCCAAGTCCGGCAATGTGATCAATGCCGTCGAGGAGGATGCGAGGGTCTCGGTATTCCTCACCCCGGATGGCGAAGACGTTGAACAGGGCCGGCCACACGATGTTGTTGACACAAACCCCAAGCTCGGGGAACCAAATCGTGACCGAATCGTCGGCGTCGGACGGGGCCGGGGTGAACTCCACGGCCAGACCGGCGATGGTGGCCGAGGTCGCCTCGGTGAACGTCTCGGTGGGCGGAATGAAGCCATCGGTGAACGGGGCGTGGTCCTGGCTGCGGTACTCAAGCCCAAGGCCGGAGTTGATGAGCGCGTCGGGCGGGCCCTCAGCATCGTCTGGATTCGGGGGCGGCAGCATCATGCCGAATTGGTGAACAAGACCTCGTCCCGCGGCGGCGCTGAGGTCAACGCCCACCCGAAGCCGGTTACCGGCAATACCGGCATGCCCCCAGATCGGCACCGTCCCGCCGACCTCGTCAAACACGGCCCGCGTTCCGGCCACGTAGTGGAAGTGGGTGTAGATCACGGCCACCACGGGGGCATCGGTCACGGCGCGGACCTCGGCCAACGCCGCCGCCATCTCCTCATTCGACTCACCGGTGTCAATCGCAATGAGGCCCTCGGGCCCCTCGATGAACGTTTGGTTTGACAGGCCGTTGCCGACCAGGCACCACACGCCCTCGCGTACCGTCCAGAGCTTGCGGGCGAACCTCTCGGTGTGGGCGATGTGGTCCCGGTGCCCGCGCTGTCCGTCGGGCGCGGTCGCCACCACGGAGTCATCGGACGCGAATGAGGCCGGGAACGCAGTGTTCTCAAAGTGGGCGCTGCTGCTTTGATTGGCGCTGGGCATTGAGCCATCTTGGCCTCGTGGCGGAGGCGACGCTAGTTCTTGTCCACATTCGCCCGCGGCGCTCGGCCTCTACGAGCGCCTGGTTGCGGCCGGAGCCCAAGCCTGCGAACCGATTCCACGAGCCACATGTGAGAACATAACAAGATGCCATCGACTGAGGAGAGCAACGCCTTGACGATATCGGCGGCGCGGAGGGCTCTCGTCGGAACAATACTGGCGATGCCGATGGTGTTGCTCGCACAGCTTGTCTTCAACGAGGTACGGAATCCTGGAGTCTCCGATTCCGGGCTGCTGATGGGAGCGGTTATCCTCATCATTTTCGCCGGGCTCCTCACAATCGTCGTCTTCGTGTTGTTTCTTCCGGCAATCCACCTTGGAAGCCGGGGACGTGTGACATCCCCTGTTGGCTTAATCATCACGCTGGCTGCCGTTATCATCGCTCATTTCGTCTGGGCGATCGGTACCTCCGTCACCGGGTCAAACTGGACCTTGCTCGGCTATCCGGTTCTGGCCGCCGGGGCGGGACTCTTGAACTCGCTGGTGCTACCTTCGCCTTGATGCCATCCCTTTCCACCGGCTCACGCGAGCATGACCTCGATCGGTTGGAAGCCGAACGCTTCGACGTGGTGATCATCGGCGGCGGGATCACCGGAGCCGGGGTGGCTCGAGACGCGGCTCACCGGGGCCTGCGGGTGGCGCTGGTTGACGGCAACGACTTCGCGGCCGGTACGTCGTCCCGTTCGTCGAAACTTATACACGGCGGACTCCGGTATCTGGCCCAGGGTGAGGTTGGCCTGGTCCGGGAAACGGCGCTCGAACGTAAAGCCGTACATCAGATGGCTCCTCACCTGGCCGAACCGTGCTGGATGGTGGTTGGGGCTCGAAACCGGGCATCGCTACTGAAGTTTCGGGCCGGGATCGGTACCTATGAGAAGCTGGGCGCCGTTGACGAGGTCGATCGGAATCGGGTGTGGGACGCCGACGCACTCGCCGACAACGAACCGCACCTTCGCACAGAAGACTTCCCCTGGGCCTGCGCCTACCGGGAATACTTGAGTGACGACGCGCGGCTGGTGCTCGCGGTACTGCGGGATGCAGCTGCCAAGGGAGCGGTTGTCGCCAACCATCTGCCGGTCACCGATCTTCTTCGATCAGGTTCGGCCGGGACCGACGACCCGGTAGTTGGGGTCACCGCCCGGTGTGCCTTGTCGGGGCGCGAGGTACGCATCACTGGTGAGGTCGTCGTCAATGCCGCCGGACCATGGGTCGAACAGCTGGCTGTGAAGGAGGAACCCGGCCTGGCGAATCGCCTCCACCTGTCCAAAGGCGTGCATATCGTGGTGCCACGGTCCCGCCTCGATGTGCAAAATCTGATCGTGTTTACCACTGCGGACAAGCGGTCGATCTTCGCCATACCCAAAGGCGACGTGGTCATCGTCGGAACCACCGACACCAGCTACCACGGCTCCCAGCCGCTGTGGCCGGAGATTGAACTCGAGGATGTCACCTACCTGCTCCAGCCGCTGACAAGGATGCTCGACATCGAACCGTTGATGCCCGACGACGTTGCCGCCGCCTGGGCCGGGGTTCGCCCGCTGATCGCTCAACCGGGCAAGTCGGCCAAGGAGATGTCGCGCAAAGACGAGGTGTGGATCGGCGTCGGCGGGATGGTCACCGTCGCCGGAGGAAAGCTCACCGGCTTCCGGGCCATGGCGATTACCGTGATGGAATCCGTGGCGGCCCGGATGGGACGATCGCTCCCACCACCACCCAAGCCTGAGCCGATTCCCGGAGGGCACTTCAACGTAGCCGGCCGGGTTGACCTCGACGTCGAAGCGAAGCGCCTCGATCAGGAAACCGGCTGCGGGCTCAACGATGCCCATCGGCTCATCAGGCTCTACGGATCAGAGGCGCCCGACGTCCTGGCCCTCGGCTCGGACCCGCTGGCGGTCGACGGCATGGTTCGACGAGGCGAAATCGAATGGGCGGTCGAGAAGGAGGCGGCCATGGCGCTGGAGGATGTGATCTATCGCCGCACCCGGGCGGCGTGGTATCGACCGCAGGAACGGACGGCGTTGGTGGCCCCGGTCGCCGACATCATGGCCGCCAAACTCGACTGGACCAACGAACACACGTACACCGAGATCCAGAAGGTCACCGACCGCTTCCGCTACGAACTGGCATTCAAGAGCCCCGATGGGGAGAACGGCTAAGACATGATGAAACCCGGCACCCGAGATGCGCTGGCCGCGGTACTCGGCGAGCGCTTAATGGAAGGCGACAACGATCGACGGGACCGAGCTCGCGACTACTGGTCTCGATCGGCGGTGGCCGAGACACTGGGCCAAGTGGAGTCTCCCGCCCTGGTGGCGGCGCCGGCGTCGACGGAGGAGTTGGCCGAGGTGGTTAAGATCTGTGTGGCCGATCATGTGGCCATGATTCCCCGAGGCGCCGGGTCCGGAGTGGTCGGCGGTGTACTCGCCGACGCTGATTCCGTGGTCATCAGCACCGAGAACATCACGGCTATGACTGCATTCTCCGCCACCGACGCCCTCGCCACCTTCGGGGCCGGCACTCTGGGTATCGATGCCGAAAACCTCGTCCGGGAGCAGGGTTTCACCATCGGCAACTGGCCGCAGTCGATCGAGCGGTCGTCGGTTGGAGGTTGGGTGGCGACCCGGGCTTCCGGGCAATACTCCACGGCGTACGGCAACACCGAAGACATGGTCTACTCGCTGGAAGCGGTGCTTCCGAACGGCGAGATCTACCGATCCCGGGACACCCCAAGGGCGGCCGCCGGACCCGACCTTCGACACCTCGTCATAGGCAGCGAAGGCATTCTGGGCCTCGTCACCGAGGTGACGTTCTCGCTACGTCCGCTTCCGGAGCCCGGAGTACGCCAAGCCTTTCACTTCGCCGATATCGAAACCGGCATCGACGTAATCCGGCAGGTCATCACTCCCGGATGGCGACCACCGGTTGTCCGTCTGTACGACCCCCGTGAATCTCGCCGCCACTTCGGCGAATACGTACCCAAGGGCCGTTGCATGCTGATCTTCCTGCACGAGGGACCTCCTGGCCACGCTGCCCTGGAGTCGGCTGCGGTCGCTGACATCTGCCAGGCTGCCGGTGGGGAGGCCGCCGATCCGGGAGCGGTCGACCGCTGGTTCGACCATCGCAACACCGTTCCGTCGTGGACCGAGCTGTTGGAGCAAGGTCTCGTGGTCGACACCATCGAGGTCGGGGCGCCATGGAGCAACCTGGCCACCTTGTACCACCGCGTGGTCGATGCCATGAGGGCTGTGCCGGGTGTGATCGCTGCCACCGCTCACTCGTCCCACGCCTACCGGTCGGGAGCCAATCTGTACTTCTCGTTTGCGGCCAAGATCGACAGCACCGACGAGGCGTTGGCCACCTACGACGCCTGCTGGAAAGCAGCGATGGACGCCACCGTGGCGGCGGGCGCCGGCATCGCTCACCATCACGGGGTCGGCCGGGTCCGAATGCCGTGGATGGCCGACGAACTCGGTGCCGGTGGCATGTCGATGCTACGAGCGGTGAAATCAGCGCTGGATCCGCACAATCTCATGAATCCCGGCGTGCTCCTCTCTGCCGAAACATGAGTGCCGAAACATGAGTGCCGAAACATGAGCGCCAACCTGTGAGCTTGATCGCCGCCATCGACGTCGGCACCACCAGCCTTCGGGTCGGCTTGTTCGACCAGGGCGGCAACCGTCAGATCATCGCCACAGCACCGGTCGAGTCGCTGTTCCCGCATGCAGGCTGGGTAGAACACGATCCGATGACTCTGCTCCGATCGTGTATCGATTCGGTGTCTCAGGCCTGCACCCAGGTTGGTGTTGAGATGGCCGCCATTGATTCGGTCGGCATCGCCTGCCAGCGGGGAACGTTTGTGGCCTGGAACATCAGAACCGGAGAGCCTATCACGCCTGCCATCGGCTGGCAGGATTCTCGAACTCAGGCTCAGGTTGACGAGCTTCGAGCCGGTGGTATTCCCGTCAACACGATGGCCTCATGCACCAAGATTGCCTGGGTGCTCAACGAGATGCCGGAAGCGAAGGCCGCGCTCAACCAAGGCGCACTTCGGTTCGGCACGGTCGACACTTGGCTCACCTGGAATCTAACCGACGGTCAGGCCTTCATCACCGATCCGTCCAACGCCGCCGCCACCGGCCTCTACGACCCCGGCACCGGCGACTGGAGCACTACTGCCACCGACTTCTTCGGTATCGACCGTTCGACCCTGCCGGCTATCACGGTCACCGCGGGGCGGACGGGAGACGATCATGAGATAACCACGGGCGAGACGACCATCCGGGCCGGGGTCGGCGACCAACAGGCGGCATGCTACGCCCACGGTCTCGGCGTAGGCGACGCCAAACTCACCCTCGGCACATCGGCCATGCTCGACGTCGGTATCGGATCGAGCCCGCAGCCGGGCCCACCGGGGGCCTATGCCCTGCCGCTTTGGCGCTTGCCCACCTCACACGGCAATAGCAGCAACGTCGAGACCGTCGAGACCTATTGTATGGAAGCCAACATCGCCGCGGCCGGGGCCACAATCGAGTGGCTGGTCCGGGTTGGGCTATTGAGCTCAATCGAGGAGCTTGACTTCGCAGCCCCTCGAGGACGTCCAGGCCCGATGATCGTGCCAGCGTTGGCCGGGCTGGGCACCCCGCACGATACTGCTGCGGCGCGTGGTCTGTTCGTGGGGATTGGGCTTGACACGACCGCCGATGATCTTGTGCTGGCGGCCGTCGACGGGATCGCTCTCCGAGCCGCTGAGCTCTGCGAAGCCTTGGACGTGGGCGACACGCTTAAGGTCGACGGCGGATTGACTCGCTCGACGACGATGCTCCATCGCCTCGCCGATCTAACCGGCAGAACGGTGCTCCCGTCGGTCGACCCTGAGGTGACACTCCGAGGAGCGGCAATGTTGGCCGCCCTAGGAGAAGATGGCAACCTCTCGACGGTCGGCTACGCGGAGGCAGTCGAACCGCAAATCAGCGACGACGAACGTGAAACCATGCAAGCTCGATTCGGCAAGCTCACGGAGCCGCTCACAACCGACCTTCGGGGCACGCCCTAGACGGCTTCGATCGGCATTTGGATCTCGGTGAGTACCGGCCCGTTCGGACCACACTCAAGGTCGACCTCGCGGCTGTACTGGCCGACGGTTTGGTACCCGTTGGCACCAATCCATGAGATGAGTGCCTCGTAGGTGACGTAGCAATTGTCCATCGAACCGTGATGGTTTGTGACCGCGGCCTGCTCCACGGCTGGGAGCTGCACAATCTCAATCTCAGAACTTTCGGAGCTCATGTGGGACCTGAGACGGTCGGCAGTGGCCTCATCGAGTTGCACGGTGGCGTGCACATTGACCTGGCCATCGTCGGAGTCGTCGTACCACGCCATTGTCTGGCCGGATACTTCCACACCGGTCTTGCTCAGCCGAGTGAACAAGTCGGGATAGAGGCTCTGGATGACCGGACCGATGTCGGTGGGATGCCAGGATTTGGCCACCCCGGATATCTGGGCCACCAGGCGTGGGGCAACAGGTTTGATCTCAACGTCTATCTCGCTCATAAGGTCTTCTTCCTCCATGTGGGCGCTCGGGTCAAACAACAGGTCCACTTCACGGTCGATGGCTTCAAGGGTGGCCCGACCTGCGGCTACCTCCTCCACCACCTGATCCCGTCGATCAAGCAGAAGCTCTCGAACTTCTTCGGTGGTCAACCGTCCGTTCACCACTTCGGACACCTGGGTCAGCGTGAGACCGAGGCTCTTGAGCCGCACGATGCGACGCAGAACCTGGGTTTGGCTGGTTTCGTAGTGGCGATAGCCGGTGACGTCGTCGATGAAACTCGGCTCCAGCAGGCCAATCTCGTGGTAGTGGCGCAGCATTCGCACCGA
Source organism: Acidimicrobiales bacterium (assembly GCA_965216355.1). Lineage (GTDB taxonomy): Bacteria > Actinomycetota > Acidimicrobiia > Acidimicrobiales > SZUA-35 > JAHELU01. The sequence goes on along the minus strand of CBDCFR010000013.1, from coordinate 1,375,928 downwards.
CACTCCACCAAGCATCGCCAGATCTCCGATTCGTAGTAGTGGCACTCCCTCATCGAAACACATCACACTGTGTGAGGGTCAAGGGTCTCACCAAAATTCCTGGTGGAATCCCTCAGCTAAGCTCCGCACGGCCTAGCCTGGCCGCCATGGCATCGGCCCCGGCTTCAGACAAGAGCGACGCAGCCATGGACCTTGTACAAGTACCGCGTCGGCGGCGGGCACCGTTCACGGCTATCGTCCGGCGCGTCGCATTCGCCATCGGTCTTGTGGTGTTTGTGGCGTTGGTGGTGCGATTGGGCCGCGACGGCTACATCGACATCACCGACAACGACATCGGATTCCTCGACGCTCTGTACTACGCGTCGGTGACCGTGACCACCACCGGCTACGGCGACATCACGGCCATCAGCGACGGCGCCCGCCTGGCCACAATCCTTCTGATCACCCCGGCCCGCATCCTCTTCCTCATCCTTGTGGTGTCCACCACGGTTGAGGTGCTCACCGACCAGACCCGCGAACACATCCAGAAACGACGATGGAGGCAGCAAGTGAACGATCACACGGTTATCTGTGGCTATGGCGCCACCGGAGCCAGTGCCGCCGCCGATCTCCTTAGCCGAGGCATGGACCCGGCCGACATCATTGTCGTCGATCATAACCCCAACGTGATCGAGGAGGCAGTGGCCGCAGGGTTTGTCGGCGTTGTGGGCGACGCCACTCGACGCGAGGTCCTGGCGCAAGCCGCCATCGATCGGGCGAAGGCGGTAATCGTCGCCCCCAACCGCGACGACACAGCGGTACTCATCACATTGACCATCCGGGAGATCAACTCCGACGCCCACATCGTGGCCGGCGGCCGGGAGCAGGAGAATCTGCACCTGCTTCGCCAGGGTGGGGCCGATGAGGTGATCGACGCCACCGCGGCCGTCGGTCGGATGCTCGGCCTGGGGACTCTGGCGCCTGGCGCGGTGCGAGTACTCGACGATCTGCTCGACGCCGGCGACGGGCTGGAGCTGGTGGAGGTTGTGGCTGAGGCGTCGGGTGACGGCTACATCGCCCCTCCGGGATGCAATGTTGTCGCCGTCATTCGCGAAGGGACCCGCTTGCCGCCGTCGGCCGTGGGCACCGAGTCGTTGCAGGCAGATGACCGTCTTGTGGTGCTCAGAGACTCCCGCAACGGCGAACGCTGAGGAACCTAGCGATAGACGCCGGAACGTCCGGCGGCAAGATCGTCCAACGCATCCCGATGCTGAACGCTCGACAACTCCGGTAGCTCGCTGAGATCGAAGTAGCCGACGTCGAGCGTCTCATCACCGGCGACCGGCGCGGCCCCATCCAGGGCACGGCAGCGAAAGTAGACGCAGATCGGCTGAGTGACATCGCCGTTGGGGTAGGTGTGCTCGTAACCCGTGTAGACGCCGAGCAGGTCAACGACCTCGACCACCAGTCCGACCTCTTCCTTCACTTCGCGGACCACCGCGTCGTGTGCCTTCTCGCCGTACTCAATGGCACCGCCGGGCACACCCCACTTGCCGTCGTCGCTTCGACGGTGCAACAGAACGCGGCCGTCGGCATCGACAATGCACCCGGCGGCAAAGTTGAGTTGGATTGGCTGCGACCCAAGCTGGGATCGCATCCTGGTGATGTAGTCCACGACCTCGGGCTAGAGCAGACTGGCCAGGAAGGCTCGGGTTCGCTGACGGTCTTCTGAGTTGTCGGCGAACTCGGAGGCGGCGAGTTTGGTGACACCGGCGGCGCTTAGCTCATCGACGCGGGCTCGGCAGGTGTCCTCGTCACCCACGATGGCCAGATCTGCAGGACCGGCGATGCCCTCACGGTCGAGCATCGCCCGGTACGAGGGGAGCTGTCCGTAGATCTCAAAAACCTTGGACGCCATCATCTTGGCGTGGTCGACGTTGTCGGTTACCCACACCGGCATTCCGGCCAGCACCTCAGGAGCCGGACGTCCGGCCGCCTCAGCCGCTTCGCTGATGGTTGGCACTGTCAACGAGGCGAGGGTCTTGGCGCCGGTCATCCAGGTGATCGTGCCGTCGCAGGTGCGGCCGGCTAACTTCAGCATCTGGGGGCCGAGGGCGGCGAGGTAGACCGGGGGCACATTGGCGGCGTCGCCGACGGTCACCTGGCCACGAGCCACGATGGTCTCCCCGGCGGCTCGGGTGTTCTCGCCCCGGATCAGTGGCATCAAGGCGTCGAGGTACTCACGGGCGTGACGGAGTGGCTTGTCGAACGAGTAGCCCCACATTCCTTCCACAACAGGCTGGTGGGAGAGGCCGATGCCGAGGTTGAACCGTCCGCCCGACATCAGATCCACAGTTCGGGCCTGCTCGGCCATCACCATCGGATGGCGGGTATAGGTGGGCACAACCGATGTGCCAAGACGGATTCCGGGCACCTCACGGGCCACGGCGCCGATCAAGGTCATGGCGTCGGCCTGCCCTACGATCTGCGACAGCCAGTAACTCTCGAAGCCGGCTTCGGCGGCAGCGGAAACGTCGGCCACCAACCCCTCGTAGCCGTCCTTGCCCAATGATCCACCAAAGATTCCGATTTGCATGGGCCAATCCTACGCCGTGGGTGGTCGGCGGCACGCATTCGCCCAGCCCGCGCCGGCCTAGCCGTTGATTTGGCCGACGGCCGAAGCAGGAGTGAACCGAATCAATAACCGCCCCTCATCGACCATGGCGCGGCGGTAGTCATCCCAGTCAGGGTGTTCCCCAGCCAAGGCCCGGTAGTACTCGACCAGTCCGTCGACGGTGCCGTCGGCGGGATCAGCGGCCACGTCGGTCAACTCGACGGTGCCGTCGAGCGACACGTAACTCCACTTCGACGGGTCGGTCACGTGCACCACGGCTCTGGGATCTCGGCGAAGGTTGTTGGTCTTGGCCCGGCCGTCGGTCACCGAGATGAGCACGGTTTGGTCGTCGACCAGATAGGCGATGTCCGACGACTGAGGCCGTCCGTCGCGACGGATGGTGATCAGCACCCCGTTGCGTCGTGCGGACATCCACTCAAGGGCGGCTGCAGTTTCCATAAATCCCTTTCCACACAGACAACCTAGGCCAAATCAGGTCGCTGCACGTCCGGCGGGTAGTGCGCAAGCAGTGGCCGATGACAAACGCGACCACAACGCATACACGAGCAGAACGAGCGACAACACGGCCAGATACGGTTGCAGCGGCTCAAACCACTCTCGGGCACCAACCGTGCCCACGGCCAGCAGCACAATCTTGTTGCACACGGGGCAGCCGATGGCGAAAAACGACAGCAGCCCCGCGAAACCACCACGTTTGGCGTCACGCTCGGCGACCGGGTCGACGACTTCGTCTTCGCTGTTGCCGTCGGCAGCAACAGGGTGCACGTAGGTGGCGATCAGCAGACCGCCAAGCACCGCGGTGACGACCAGTACCGGGTAGGACCACCAGGTGACGTCGATCGGTCGGCCGAACACCGGGTTGGGGATTACATCGGTCGGTAGGCCGACGGCCAATGCCACAGCCACGGTTCCAACGCCGGCGGCCATCCATTGTCGTGGTGTCCACAGCCGCAAGGCGTCGACACTATTGGTCACGATCAGCGGCCGCTACTGGCTTCGGCCTCAAACGCACCCGGTTCGGCCGAGCTGCCACGGCTCGTGCCGAGGATGTCGTTGGGCACGGCCCAGAAACCGGAACCGGCGTAGCCCTGCAGCGACGTGCCGTAATTCGGGCGGAAGTCGGCTCCTGAACCCGTGGTGGGGTTACGCAGGCCCGGGTTCGACGTGGTCACCATGTTGTTGGTGCCCTTGTATTCGTCGCCGTGAGGTGCGTTGGTGACCCAAATGTTGCCCTTGGATTCCGCCGGACCGTACATCTCCTGAGCGCTCATCTTGAAGGCCGGACCGCCCGACCGGGCCCAGGCGATGTTGTGGTAGAAGCGGATGTTGGCCGAACGACCGGTGGTGATTTCAACGGGCCCGCCGATCAGCTGAGGTGACCGGGCGTTGTGATAGGTGGTGTTGAACATGATGTCGACGTTGTTGGCCTTGTAGGCGATGATGCCACGGCCGCCGTTGTCGTAAACCAGGTTGTTGGCGATCAGCGTCTTGCCGGTGTAGCCGGTGTCGCGATTCTCATCAATAATGATGCCGTTGCCGTCGGTCTGATTGTCGGGCCACTTCCACGAGTTGACTTTGTTCTCGTTGCGGAACACCCGGTTGCCGATGATGAGGTCGTGATAGCCGCTGCCGTCGGGACCCTGACCGTGGTTCTTGGAGTTCCAGAACGAGATGCCACTGCCCTGGCGTTCGCTCCAGAACGAGTTGTTGTACACCACATTGTTGATGACATGGATGTTCGATGAACGCACGATCGACAGGCCGCTCATCGGGAATCCCGAAACCGTGTTGCCGATCAAGCGCACATGATGGGCGTCGCCGACGTTGATCCCGCTGCCGCTGCTGTTGCTCGTGCTGTAGCCGGACCCCTTGATGTGGATACCGGAAATCTCGACGTAGTCGCCGTTGATCAAGAGGCCGATGCCCTGAGAGGCGTTGAACACCGGACGGTGGCCCGGTAGAGCCGCTACCTTGATCCAGGCGTCGGCCCGACCGTTCTTGTTCCACATGTTGTAGTGGACGTTGCCGGGGTCGGCGTTCTCCCAGTAGTCGCCGCCCATGAGGTAGATGGTCTGGCCGGGCTGCACTCGGGCAACTGCCGCCTTGAAGGTCTTAAGAGCGGTGCCTTCGGAGCTGCCGTTGTTGCCGTCGTTACCGCCGTTGGGGTTGACGTAAATCTTGGTGCCGTTGGTGGGGACGGTTCCGCCGGTGGTGGTTGGAGGTGGTGGCGGGGCCGTGGTGGGAGGCGGAGCGGTGGTGGGCACAACCGTGCTGCTCACGACCGTGGTGATCGTGCTGGCCGAGGTCACTTTCGTGGTGGACACCACGGTGGTGGACGGAGACGCCGTAGTGCTGCTGTTGCCGGTGGTCGTGGTCGCCGCTTCCTGCACCGAGGTGATGGAACCGAGCGTGGTGCTCGACTCGCCCGCAGCAGTGGTGGTAGTTGTAGTCGATGGCGCAGTCGTTGTGGTCGACTCGTCGCCCTCACCGGTGTTTTCTTCGGCGTTATCGGCACCGAAGAGCGTGAGTGCCTCCTGGTCGAGCGCCATGGCATCGAGGGCGCCGTCTACGACAAGCGCACGCTCGTCGGTACCGGCGGCTTCCTCAGTGCGATCCTCGGCACTTTGATCCCCGGCGGCGCTGATGTTTTGACCATCACACGTGCCACAGGTACTGCGGAAGGCTGCGACCGCGCCAAGGACGCACAGCAAACCCACCCCCACGATTCCCAGCCTCTGGTAGCGCACCGGAGCAGTCTATACGCAACACTCCTGCAACATGGTGAAACCGGGCCGGATCAGTGGTCCCCTATACCAACTTTTAACTCGCTGTAGATGAAGCCACACGGAGGCCGAAATCGACGAATTCCAGGCCAGCGGAAGACACCAGTTAACGTTGGATCATGACGGCCCGTGAGATGCCTAATAAAACCGTGCTGCTGGAGGTGTCCAACCACGTGGCCACGGCCACCCTCAACCGCCCGGATTCACTGAACTCCATGACCGCAGGGCTGATGGAGGATCTCCAGGAAGCCATTTCTTCGGCCGAGCAGGCTGATTCCGAAGCGAGGGTTTTGGTAATCACTGGAGCGGGACGTGGTTTCTGCTCAGGGGCCGACCTCACCACAATCGGGCCGGGGAACGGGTCAAGATCGGCGGAACACGGGTCGTCGGTCGGCGCAGCGGTCGGCGCGTCGGCCGTCGAAGCGATGAACAACACCTTCAACCCGACCATGCGGGCCATCAAGACTTGCGCCATCCCTACCGTGGCGAAGGTCAATGGCATCGCCGCGGGCGGCGGAGTCGGCTTGGCCTTGGCGTGCGACATCACAATCGCGGCGCGCTCGGCGTCACTTGTTGCCACCTTCGGCCCTCGCCTTGGCATCGTGCCCGATCTCGGGACCACGTGGAGTCTGCCCATGCGCGTCGGTCGGGCCCGGGCGCTGGGCATGGCGATGCTGGGCGATCGCATCAGCGCCGAACAGGCCGCCGACTGGGGCCTGATCTGGGCAGCTGTCAAGGACGACGAGCTCGACGAGACGGTCGATGCTGTGACGGCGTCGCTGGCTCGGTCGTCGAGTCGAGCCATGACTAGCATCCGCTCTGCCATCGAGAGCGCGGGTGAGCGGTCATTCAGCGAACAACTCGACCTCGAACGCGACTATCAGTCGGAGCTGATTCCTCTCAACATGGTGGAGGGAGCCAAGGCGTTCCTCGAGAAGCGCGAGCCCCGGTTCGAAACCTGATTCGGACCAACGCCTAGGCCAACGCGATTGCCACCGCCAGGCGGAGGCCTCGTTCGAGATCACCACGGTCGTGGTAGCGGGCCCAGTTGAGCCATAGTCCGTTTTGCACCACGATCACGTCGGTGGCCCGTTGCCTGAAGATGTCGGCCGGAAGCTCCGGGCGAGCGGCGGCGATGGCGACGGCCAGGTTGTCGGCGTAACGCTGGTAGAGGTCACGTTCGACCTTGGCCAGGTCGGCGTCGGTGCGAGCTGTGGCCCACAGGCTGATTCGCAGGTGCAGGTAGTCGGATTTCAGGAAGTCGTCGTCGAAGGCACCACGTATATAGGCCTCGGCCCGTAGGTCACTGCCGTCTACGTCAATAGCGTCCATCGCCGCCAGCGACCGCTCAAGGAGGATGTCGGTTGCCCGCTTGAACGCCTCCCGAATCAACGTCTTCTTGTCGTCGAAGTGGTAACTGAGCAGGCCGAGCGACACCTCCGCCTCTTGTGCCACCGAACGCAGGCTGGCCCCTCGAAGGCCCTCCCGCACGATCACAGCGGCGGCAGCGTCGAGGATCTGATCAGGGGTGTCGACGGCTACTTCGCTCATATCCGCACCATATCGCATGACAATCCAAGCCGCCGAAGAGAAACTGGACAAACGTCCAGTCGCTCGGATACATTCAGATCAGATTCCCACATCAGAATCACTGCTGACGTGTGTCCAGCACTCGATCGGAGCTGGGCCGACACCTTTCGGAGACTGCCATGCTCACCCATCGGTCCAGTGTCATCGAGGAACTAATCGACCTCGATCGTTACCCCATTCACCGGCTCGGCGACTCCAATCGAGAGGAGTTGGTGGCCGAGACCCGTCGACAGATGGACGCTGTCGGATGCTGTCGGATCTCAGACTTCGTCCGCCCCGAAGCCATCGACACGATGTTGACCGAGGCCCGGTCGTTGCATCATCTCACCCACTGGGCGGCCCAGGATCACAACCCCTACTCCTCCCCCGATGATCCATCGTTTCCCGAGGGACACCCCCGGCGCTTCTTCCAGTCGAGAACGAGCGGCTTCATCAACTCCGATCACCTGCCGGCCGACTCGCTGCTCAACCGGCTCTACGACGCCGACCTCTTCACCCACTTCGTGTGGGAATGCCTCGGCACCCCTCGGCCGATCTACCGCTGGGCCGACCCTCTCGGCTGCAACCCCTACGGTGTGATGGATCCGGGTCATTACTTCCCCTGGCATTTCGACGGCAACGAGTTCACGGTGTCGATCCTCGTGCAGAAGGCCGATCAGGGTGGCGTGTTCGAATACGTGCCCGACATTCGTACGCCCGGGCAGGAGAACTACGACCGAGTACAGGCCGTGCTCGAGGGGAGCCGGGAAGGAGTCCACGAACTCGATCTCGTGCCCGGCGATCTTCAGTTGTTCAAAGGGCGGTTTTCGATGCATCGGGTCACAAAAATTGTGGGCGACACCACCCGCTACATCGCTCTTCCCACCTACGTTCACGATCCGTATCGAATGAACAGCCCGCATCACTCCATCAACTTCTACGGCCGAGCCACCGAACTTCATCAACGTCGCCATGAGGTGTTGTCGCTCGTGACGGTCGACGGGCTGGTCGACTGATGTCCGGTGATTCGAAGGAAATCAATCGGGTCGGAGTGATCGGGCTCGGCAATATCGGCGGTGGCGTAGCGGCCAACCTTCTCGCCGCTGGATTCGAGGTTGTGGTATCCGACCTCGACCCGACGAGAGTGGGCACACTGGTCGCGGCCGGGGCCGCGCCAGGCACGGTGGCGGAAGCCGCAGCGTGCGACGCCGTGCTCACCTCACTGCCCGGGCCTCCTCAGCTGAAAGCCGTTGGCCTCGACCCCGACGGCATCGTCGCCAACCTCAAGCCGGGTTGCACATGGATCGAGTTGTCGACGAATAACGCGAAAACGGCCACGGAGCTTCACGAGGCCTGCCATCGAGTCGGCGCCAGGTTTCTTGACGCCCCGGTGTCGGGCGGACCGGAGGGAGCGGCCGCCGGGACCCTGTCGATCTTCGTGGGCGGTCTCGACGATGAAGTGGCTGCGGTCAAACCCATCCTCGACGCCATTGGGTCCAAGAGTTTCCATGTGGGTCCCCTGGGTGCCGGGCTGGCGGCCAAGATCGCCCAGGTCACCCTCTGCTACACCCAGACCGTGGCCCTAGCCGAGGCGATGGTGCTTGGGGCCAAGGCCGGGGTCGAACCGACGATGATGCTGGAGATCATTCAGCAGAGTGCCGGACGGTCCTACGTGTCCGATGTTTATGGGCCGGAGATTCTCACCGGCACCTACGACGCGTCGTTTCCCATAAGCCACGCCGCCAAAGACATGCGCCTCGCCGACGAGCTGGCCGACACGATCGGCGCCGAACTGCCGATGATCGCCGACGTTCGGGCGCTCTACGACGAGGCCGAGGAAATGTTCGGCCCGACGGCACCCCACCTGATGGCCGCACATCTCACCGAAAACGCCAATCATCTATCGTTAAGCGAAAGCCAATGAGGAGCTTCCAATGACCGACACCCACACTCAAACCGAAGCGCCCCGGGAAGTTGTGGCCGAAGACTTCACCGCCGCCAACGCCGGGTCGTTCACCGGCGACGAGTGGCAGGCCCGGGTCGACCTCGCCGCCATGTACCGTCTCGCCGCCCACTTCGGCTACGACGACACCATCTGGAACCACATCACCATGCGGGTGCCCGGCTCCGATCACGACTTCTTCCTCAACAAGTTCGGCCTGCTCTACAACGAGGTGACGGCGTCCAACATCATCAAGGTCGACGCCGACGGCAACGTGCTCGAAGGCCCGGCCGACGTCAACACCGCCGGCTTCGTCATCCACTCGGCGATCCACAACGACTTCCCCAAGTGGAAAGTGGTGTTCCACGCTCACGTTCCGGAGGCCTTGGCCGTCACTGCCCTCGCCGACGGCTTTCAGCATCTCGTGCAGGACACCTCGATGCTCTACGGCGAGATCGGCTACCACGACTGGGAGGGCCTCTCACTCACCTTGGAGGAGCGAGAGCGACTGGCCGCCAACATGGAGGGCAACCGGGTTTTGATAATGCGCAATCACGGTTTTCTCACCGTGGGCGAAACCGCCGGTGAAGCTTTTATGGTGATGCACTACTTCATTCGCGGTTGTCGGGCGCTGCTGGCCGCTCACGCCACCGGCCTCAAGATCGACCCGGGACCCAAGGAGATTTGGGAGCTGGCCAAACGGCAGTACGACCACTTCCCGCTCGGCAAATACGAGTGGGCTGCGCTGCTTCGCATGCTGGATCAGATCGATCCCTCCTATCGCCAGTAGCTTCCCGAGGTTGGCACCAGTGCGCATCGAGTCGGTGACCACGGAGCTGGTCGACATTCCGTTTCCCAAACCGATCGGCACCGCCATCCACGCGATGCGTTCAGCCGGGTGTTGCGTGGTCTCGATCCGCTGTGACGACGGTACCGACAGCGTCATCGGTCAAAGCCATCTCTTCACCATCAACGCCGAACGACTGCGGTCGTTCGAAGAGATGGTGCGCGGCTTGGCCGAGGCCTTCGTGGTGGGGCGCGACCCTCGTCACACCGAAGCGATCTGGCACGACATCTTCCGGGCGGTGAACCCCGCCGGGCAAGCCGGCGTGACCATCTCGGCCCTTTCCACGCTCGACGTGGCCTGCTGGGACGCAGTCGGCCGAGCGCTCGACCAACCACTACATCTTCTATGGGGTGCGTGCCGCGACACGGTCGACACCTACGCCTCCTCCGGCCTCTGGCTGTCGGCCACCGTCGACGAGCTTCAAGCCGAGGCCGCATCCTTTGTCGACGCAGGGTTCCGAGCGATCAAGGTGCGGGTCGGTCACGACAACCCGGCGGTCGACGCGAAACGAGTGGCGGCGGTGCGCGATGCGATCGGCGGCGAGGTCAAGCTGCTGGCCGACGCCAATCAGAAGTTCCGTCCGGTCGACGCCATCGCCCTTGGCCGAGCCCTCGAACCGTTCAATCTCACCTGGCTGGAAGAGCCGGTGCCCACCCACGACCGGCACGGCCATCGTCGGGTGCGCGATGCCCTCAATCCACTCGGCATCCCGATCGCAACCGGCGAAACCGAGTACACCCGCTACGGGGCTCGTGACATGCTGGCAGCCGGAGCCTGCGATGTGTACATGCCCGATCTCCAACGGGTGGGCGGCTATTCCGAGTTCCACAAGACCGCGGCCGTGTGCGCGGCCAACGACATACCGGTGTCGAGCCACTTCTACACCGAGCAGAGCCTGTGCCTCGCCGGCGCGATCGACAACATGATGTCGGTGGAACATGTCAACTGGTTCGCCCCATTGTTCAACGAAGAGATGGAGCTCCGTGACGGTCGGCTCATAATCCCCAATCGCCCCGGCACCGGTTTCACCTACAACGTCGAAGCCCTTGCCCGGTATCGGATCGGATCGTGAGGCCACTCCTGATCCAGGGTCCGCCATCTCGGCCTATGCCAACGATGTGATGGCATAGTTGAAACCATGTTCCAGTCCATCACCACAGGTCGGCTCGTCCTGCGGACACCGGCGCTCTCCGACCTTGACGCCCTGGTTGAGCGCCGCAACGACCCGGCCGTCGCCAAATACCAAGACTGGCTGCTCCCATTCGAACAGGAGGCCGGACGAGAACTCCTCACCGGTGCCGAGGCCATGGGCGGTCCACGTCCTGACGATTGGTGGATGATCAGCGTCGTCGACCGTCAGCGTCCGACGGATCCACCGTTGGGTGACCTCGGACTGCACATCAGCGCAGACGGGCGAGTCGCCACGATTGGCTACACGTTCGCCACGACCCATCATGGCAACGGCTACGCCACCGAAGCGGTCGAGGCGCTTCTCGACTACCTCTTCAACACCGCCGACGTGTTGCGAGCAACTGCGTCTCTGCACCCCGACAACACTGCGTCAGCCCAGGTGCTGGAGCGGAATGGTTTCGAGTTCGAAGGGCACTCCCGGGCATCACATTGGCGCGGTGACGGTCCTGACGCCGAGAACTCGGACGCTTGGTACTACGGCTTGAACCGTGACGCCTACCTCGCCTGGCGAGCGAGACCGACGGAGCCCCCAACCGCCGTTCGACTTATACCGGTGACCGAGGATAACTTCTGGCCGATCTCCAAACTCAGAACCCATAAGTCTCAAGAACAGTTTGTGGCTCCGGTTCTGGTCAGCTACGCCGACGCCCTGTTCCCGGAGAAGGTGAACAATTTTCCTGTACTGCCGTGGATGCGAGCCATTGAAGCCGATGACGAATTGGCCGGGTTTGTGATGGTGGCTTGGCGCACCGAGCATCACCCGAACCCGTATCTTTGGCGGCTGCTGATCGACCGGAGACATCAACGTCGAGGGGTCGGATCGGCCGCGCTCGACCTTGTTGAAGATGAGTGCCGGGCCAACGGCGACGTTGCGATCGAGGTGAGTTGGACCGAGGGGCGGGGATCGCCGGCGGCCTTCTACGAGGCCCGGGGTTACGTAAGAACCGGCAACCTCATTGATGGCGAAACTGAGGCGGTCAAGCAACTACTGTCTTCGAATCCACCAGACGTCGGAGGCGGTGCATGAAAATCTCACTCGACGGCCGAAGAGCGTTCGTCACCGCCGGCGGCGCCGGTATGGGTCGAGCCACCGTACTGGCCATGCTCGACGCCGGAGCCACGGTGTTCACCTGCGACATCGACGAAGCGGCCATGGCCGATTTGCCCTCGGAAGTCGCCCGGTGGCGGTGCGACGTTTCGTCGTCGGCCGAACTCAACGCCATCTTCGACGAGGTCCTGCCCGGCGGCCTCGACTTCATGATCAACAACGCCGGAATCGCCGGGCCGACAAAGTATGTGGAAGACATCGAAGACGAGGAGTGGAGCCGCACCCTGGCGGTGTGCCTCGATTCGCAGTTCTACTGCACCCGGCGAGTGGCTCCGGTTTTCAAGGCTCAGCAATCGGGGGTAATCATCAACCTCATCTCCAGCGCCGGAATCTTCGGCTACCCCACTCGCTCTCCCTACGCCGCCGCCAAATGGGCCTCGACCGGTTTGACCAAGACTTGGGCGATGGAACTCGGGCCCGACAACATCCGGGTCAACGGCATCGTGCCGGGCAACGTGAACGGCGATCGAATGGATCGGGTTGTGGCCGCTCAGGCCGTGGCCACTGGGGAGTCGGAAGATGAGATCCGTCGGCAATACGGATTGAGTGTGTCGATGCAGTGCTGGGTCGACAACGAGGAAATCGCCGATCTGATTGTGTTCCTCTGTTCCGACCGGGCCCGCCACATTTCAGGACAGATCATCGGGGTCGACGGCAACACCGAAACGCTCTGGCCCCGCACCTGACTCGGGCTAGCCGGCCGCGTCCACCGCGGCCAGGATTGACTGCGCCACCACCTCAGCTCCGGGGTCACCGACCAAAATGCTGTAATGGTTCACGTCGTCGACCAACTGGGCGCTGAGATGGGCCAGCGTCGCTTCGGTCGTGGCTACCTGCTCGCCGTTGTAGAGCCCGGGTGACTGATCGACAATCCCCCGGGGAGCCCACAAGAGCTGCGTTGGCGCCGCCACCCTCTCGATGGCCCGCGCCGAGTCTGGATCGACGATCGCCTCACCGCCGTCCTGCAAAACTGCAGCCTTGAGCACGCTCGACCCCACGAGCGGAGGATCGTCGTCGGTCCGCACAACATCGTGACGAACGTAGGCCTCGGCGGTCGGCCACCACTGATTGGGCGGCTGAAACGCCGGATGTTGAACAAAGAAGTCGATGTAGGCGTCCTCATCAGGCCACCGTTGATCGAGGCGATCCAGCGCCGGTCCGATGACCGATTGCACCACGGCCTCAACGTCGGCACCGTCGGGCAGTTCCAACGGAAACGGCACACCACCGTCGACCAGCACGAGGCCGGCGACTCGACCCGGGTCGGCTTCAGCGGCGGTGGCAACCACAAACCCACCCATTGAATGGCCGGCCAGAACCGCTCGGTCCTGTGCGAAGTGGTTGAGCACCGCCAGCACGTCACGGGCGTGTCGAGCCATTCCGTACGGGCCAGGTACGGCGGCTGAACCGGCTCGACCCCGGTGGTCCACGGCGACGACCGAGACCTGGCCGTTCGAACCCTCATGCACGAGCTCACCAACTCGGGCCCACGAGAGGTGGTTGGCCGTGATGCCATGGGAGGCCACAACGATCTGCTCGCCGTGGCCCCATCGCCCGGCGGCCAAACCCACCCCATCCGGATCATCTTCGACGGCGACTCTCAGCGTCTCATAGATTTCGCTCACGGTTGCCAATCTAGTTCGCTGGTGGGCTGCCAGCCTTGGGCAGGCACACGGATCGCCACGTACTATACGAACATGCCCACCCGCCTCTGGAACGGAAACGCAAGTTGACTTCCACCGGCGAGCTCTGCACATCGTGCCATCGAGCACTCACCGACAACGCCAGGTTCTGCGCCCACTGCGGCACACCGACCTCGATCGACCACGGCGGAATGCAGCTTCTCGAACTCGACAGCCGATCCCGAACCAGCGGCACCGTCAGCGAAGGGCAGGTGAGCAAGGGCGGATCGATGCCGCTGATAGCGGCCACCGGAGTGGCGATTCTTGCCGTAGTCGGCCTCTTGATGATGGTGGCTCGAACCGGAGCCGACGATGCCCCGATCGAAGAGTCGGCCCAGAGTGACTCGACAGCCGATCCGGACGACAACGGAAACGGCGACGGCGACGGCGACGGCGAGGAGACTGCCGACGCCGAGGCCGTGGAGACGGTGGAAGCCGAAGGTTCGTCACCAGGCGAGGCCGGGCTCATGTCGATGTTGCGCGATCAGTTGCTGATCGCCGCCGGCAACGGACGGTTGGTGATCGCCGATCCGGTCGACGACGTGATCGAGGAGTTCTTGGTCAACGGCGTTCCGGTTGGGGTCAACGGGCGAGAGCTCATTCTGTTCCGCCCAGCGGAGGGATTTGTCGCCGTCGACCTCGACGATCCATCCTCCCCGATCCGAGATGTGGTCACCATCGAGGCCCTGGCTGCAGTCGAGACGGAGACGCCGGTCGCCCGCCCGGTCACGGCGGCGATCCGGTCCGACGAAACATTGCTTGTCGAGTATTCGGTTTCACCGTTGGGGTCGACGAGCGCCCAGTCGATCGTCTACCAGGTCGACATCGCCACCGGCGACTTCACGCGGGCCACTCTCGACGTCGGCCGCTCGAGCTGGTGGTTCGGCCACGGCCGTTTGGGCCTGGCCTGGGTTCCCGACGCCGGCTTGTTTGATGGCGTTGGAGACTCAACGGTCAAACTGTCAGACGGGTTCCCGGTGCTCTTCGGCGCCGACTTTGTGATCACGTACCAGTGTTCAGAACCCGGCCAATGCGACATGGGCTGGATCGATCGTCACACGGGTAAGAACGTCGATCGCCCACTTCCGCCGCTTCAGGATCTGTGGTGGAAATCGAGTGAGGTTGGGACCGGCGGTTTGATGCTTCTGGTTGAGGGATCCACCGAACCTCGCTATTTCGATGTGGCCCGAGGGCAGTGGCTACCCGACGAGGTCAATCAACGGCAGGAGGCGGTGTCGGAGGTTGATCGATTTGGAATGCGGCCGGAGACGGTGTCGCCCGACGGTCGGCTGCTGGCAATTCCCAACGGGCCTCGTGTTGTGCTGCACGACCTCGAAACGGCCACCACCGGCGAGTACCTGGTCTCGGGTGTGCGGCGAGGTCAACGGCTCTTCTTCGTGGCCGGGTAGCTGCTCTACTCGCTCTACTCGCGGTGTTTCCGGCTTCGCCTGAGGGCGCGACGATCAAGGCGATCCTGTAGGCGTTGTTCCCGACGGGCCTCACGCAGGTCGCGTCGGCTTTCTCCGAGCATCTCGCGGAGTAGTTCGACCTCTTCTTCCAACTCATCAACGTCTGGGCCGGCGATTTCGACACTGGTGTCGGCGTCAGGTTCCGTTTCAACCTTCACCGTCTCAACCTCGGCGATCTCCGCTTCAACCTCGGCGGTCGCTTCCTCTGCTATCTCCGCCGCCGGCTCTTCGATGGGCTTCGGTGCCGGTTCAGGTGATCGCGCCTCTGGTTGATTCGGTCGAGGCCGGACAGCGGCCGCCGATGGAGGTGGCAATTGCGGCGAGGCAGGAGGGGGCGGCGGGTTCCCCTGCAAATACGCAGTGGCGGGTTGGGGCCGAACCCAACTTTGGGCTCTGGCTTGAGCTGCTGCTTTCTTGCGACGCTCTTCCGCTGTGCGTGCCTCTTCCACCGAGTCTCGGATGTCGTCGGCGATCGAGTCCATGGCCTCACGAATCATGCGTCCAACCATGCCTCAATACTAGATGACCGCCCTAACTCGTTTTAGGCGCCTCCGGCGGGCACCCGATAAACCCAGTAGTCGCCGGTGCTGTCCATGGTGTAGGGCTGGTCGGGTTGATGCACAACAAGGCTGAAGATGCCGTCGTCAATCAGGCGTCGGGAAACGTCGGCGAATCCCGTGTCGTCTTGGTAAGCCTTGCGGGTGGAAACCACCAGCAACCCGCCAGGACGAACCATCTTGGCGATCGGTCGCAGCGCCGTCGGCGGCACGTGACCGACGGTGAACACTCCGCCGACGGTAACGATGTCGGCGTGGCCCACAAGATGATCGGGCGGGTCTTGGGTCAAATCGACTCCGGCTTCCAGCGTGCGGTACACACCGGTTTCGGCCGCCACCGCCACCATTTCCGCTGAGAGATCGATCCCGTCGACAACCGTATAGCCGGCAACGTGCAGAGCCTTGCCGACCTGCCCGGTTCCGCAGCCGGCATCGAGCACCGTTGCCGCGCCCGGTTCGAACCTCTCGCCCTTACCGATGTGAGACAGTTCATCGATACTCGCCATGAGTGCCCCGACCATGGCCTGCGGCAACCCGTAATCGTGATCGGCGACGTCGGCATCGTAGGTTGCAGCCCACTTGCTGTAGAACGAGGCCAGCTTGTCTCGATCACCATCGAGACTCATGGCTTGCCGCATCGAGTCGGTCATGTCTTCGGCCACGTTCTTCTCACTTTCGGAGGACACCTGGATCACAGCGTGGCCGCGATTACACATCGGCTCAAGCCATCGCCCGCCGTTTCCCGCCGTTTTCGCCGGACTAGCGCCGCTCCAGCCCCATTCATTACGCTTGGCCAATGCAGCAGCTCGTAATTACCATCCTGGGCGACGATCGGGCCGGGCTCGTCGACGCACTGTCCGGCGCCATAACCCGTCATGGCGGCAACTGGGAACGCAGCCAGATGATCGAGCTGGCCGGTAAGTTTGCCGGCGTGGTGTTGGTGAGGATCGCCCCCTCGAAGGCGGCAGGGCTGAAGGCTGAGCTGGAAGAGATCGAAGCCAGCGGCCTGCTCAACATCGAGATGGAGGAAGCCAACCTCGAAGACGACGGTGGTGTCCATCATCTGTTCGGCGTGGAGATCACGGGCCAGGACCATCCCGGCATCGTCTATGAGATCTCGCACGCTTTAGCCGAGGCCAAGGTCAATATCGAGGAACTCAGCTCCGAGGTTGTTCCTGCCCCGATGGGCGGCGAGATGTTCAAGGCCCAGGCCGTGGTGGAGGCGCCGGCGTCGATCGATCTCGGCGAGCTTCAAGACATCATTGAGGCAGTCGCCACCGATCTGGTAGTCGACGTCGACCCTCACAGCGGCTGATAGATTTCGAATCGACGTGTCAAACGACCGCCGATTCTCAGCCGTATGACTTGGTGGCAGCCCGGTCATGCCTCTACGCTTTGCTTTGACTATCGAAATGATGGTTGTCGACAAGAGTTTGTCGATTGAAGCCTTTGTTAAGAAGGCTGTTGTTAAAACTGCATATTGCGCCCCTCGCGGGGTTTGGGTGAAAGTCCCGACCGGCGGTGAAAGTCCGCGAACCAGGATTGTCGTAGACCAACGAGGTCGACGGTGAACTTGGCCGAATCGGTGAAACTCCGATACCGACGGTAACAGTCCGGATGAGAGCGATGGGGGCGGATGACCGCTGGTGTGCGCCTTATTGGCGTGCGCTTGGTTGTGCGCTCCTAAGGAGCGCACACCGTGACCGATCTTGCCAAAACCAAATCCGGCGTCGGGCCCTCTGGCCTTGCCGTGTCCGCCGACAGCGCTGTTATCAGCGACCCGTCGAGCGCCGCCCCCGCCGTCGAGGTCAAGGGGCTGACGCGAACGTTCAGCGGATCTCGTCCCGGCGACCAAGGCATGGTTCGCCAAGCGTTGGCGGGCCTCGATCTCGCCGTGCCGTCCGGCCAATTCGTCGCCATCATCGGTGCATCCGGGTGTGGCAAGTCCACGTTGTTGCGCCTCCTAGGGGGCCTTGATGAGCCAACCAGCGGCCGCATTTCCATCGATGGCGAGGACCCTCGGGTGGTAAAGGGTCGAGGTGTCATCGGCCTCGTGCCGCAGTCGCCGGCGCTACTGCCATGGAAGTCGGTGGCCGACAACGTGTCCTTGCTTGGCCAGCTTGGTCCAGCCAAAGCAACCAAGCTCGCTGCTACCGACCACACCGTTGATCTGTGGCTCGAACGAGTTGAGCTGGGCGAAGAACGCAACCTACTGCCCCACCAGTTGTCGGGTGGCATGCAGCAGCGGGTGGCTCTAGCCCGGGCCTTTGCCATCGAACCCACGTTGTTACTCATGGATGAGCCGTTCAACGCTCTCGATGAGATCACCCGCCACCACATGCAGACGCTGTTGATCGACCTTTGGCGACTCACTCAACCCACGGTGGTGTTCGTGACCCACAGCATCGACGAGGCGGTGAAGCTGGCCGACCGGGTGGTGGTAATGGCGACCGGACGGGCGGTGGCCGACATCCCGATTGAGCTCGACCGGCCTCGCGACAGCGGTATCGAAGACACTCCGCAGTTCCGGGATCACGCCGCACTGGTTCGTCGAACCCTTATCGACGTCAGCGAATCGGAGGGCCGATCATGAACGGTCGATCGGTTCGCCTGGCTGCCCCGGTTTCGGCGATCGCCGTGCTGCTTCTCGTATGGGAAGGAGCGACCCGGCTGTTCAACATTCGGGCCATCGCCCTCCCTCGTCCGTCCGACGTGTTTGCGGCCATCGGCGACAACCCTGGATTCTTCCTGTCGAACACCTGGGTGACCCTGGCCGAATCGGGCCTGGGTCTAATCATCGGGTTCCTGGCCGCCGGGGTCGCAGCCTCGTTGATGGCCCATAGCCGCGTGGTCGAACGGTTGTCGTGGCCGGCGATCATCGTGTTGCAGTCGACCCCGATCGTGGTCATCGCCCCGCTGCTGCTCATCTGGTTCGGCTTCGGGCTGGTACCCAAGGCCCTCATCGTGGCCCTGTTTGTATTTGTGCCCTTCACCACCAATATGTTGACCGGGCTGCGGTCGGTCAATCAGGATCTGCTCAATGTGGCGTCGTCGGTCGACGCATCACGATTTGAGGTGTACCGCACCCTGCGTATCCCGCATGCGCTGGCCGACACGTTCGCCGCGGCTCGTATCTGTGTGTCGCTGGCCCTGGTCGGTGCGGTGATCAGCGAGTTCTACGGCGGCTCAACGTCGGGATTGGGATATCAGTTCCGACGGGCGTTGAGCCGCATAGACCCCGATGTGGCCTGGGGCTGCATCGTCATCTTGGCCAGCATCGGCATCGTAGGAACGTTTGCCGTGTTGGCCCTTGAAAGTCGGGTGTTGCACTGGCACCCGGCCTACCGGAGAGAGAATCAATGAACCTGTTTAAACACCCTCGAATCGTGATCGGTCTGGTGGCGTTCGCTCTGTTGACCGCAGCCTGTACCGACGATGGCAGCAGCGCCGCTTCCGACGACCCCTGCGAGCGTAACGCCGCGGTCGGAACCATCACCGTGGTGACCGGTTTCGACTTCGCCGCCTCGCCCGGCATCCTCGACCCGATCGTGGCCGAGGCCGAAGGCTACTTCGACGAACTGTGCCTCGACGTGGAAGTACAGCCTGGTTTCGCCCCCCAGAACCACACGCTGGTTGCCTCGGGCGAAGCCCAGTTCGCCAACGCTGGATCGTTCGGTGAAGTGGTGAAGGCCAACGTCGACGGCGACGCCGGCCTCGTGGTGCTCGCTCACTACGGCAAGACGGCCATTGAAGCCTTGGTGGTACCGGCCGACAGCCCGATCCAGTCACTCGACGATCTCGCAGGAACCACCGTCGGCATCAAGGGTGACCTGCCGTTCTCCCTACAGACGATGTTGGGCCAGGCCGGAGTGGAACGCACCAGCTTCGACGAGCTGCTGCTCGACACGTTCGATCCGGTTGCCGGCTTCGACCTCGGCATCGACGCCCTTCCCGTCTACAAGAGCAACGAACCAATCCAGCTCGACAACGCCGGGTTTGAGTACCGGGTGTTCGATCCGCTGGAGAGCGACGTGCCATCGTCGTTCGGACTGCTTGTGGTGGGCGAAGACTTCCTGGCCGAGAATCCGCTGGTGGTCGACGACTTCATGCGGGCGTCGCTGCGAGCCATGCAGTTCTCAGTCGACAACCCCGAAGCCGCCGTACAGCATGCGCTCGATCGCATCGCCACCAACGAGGGCTCCTTCCTTGGTGATTACACCGAGGTCCCCCGCTGGAACGTGGAGCGGCAACTGGTGGCCGATCTGACTCCCTCTGGTGAGGGCTACGGTCAGCTCGACATGGACCGCCTTGGGGCCGAGGTGCAGGCGCTCACCGATGTCGGTGTGTTCGACTCGCTGCCCGATTGGGAGTCGATGACCGCCGCCGGCATCGCTGATGCCATCTACGACGGTGGCAGCGAAGTACCGGCCTGGGAGCCGTACCAGCAAGGCTGATCCGGAAAAGGGCGGCCCCTCAGCCCACGACCGATGGTCGCGGGGCTGAGAGGCCGGCCTAATGCTCCCTCCAGTTTTGAGCGCTTGAACTACGGCCTCAATGTTGCATTCAAGATGATGTCACCGCCGGCGTAGCCGGTGGGTGACGTGTTGCTACCCCAGTAGCACCAAACGGTGATGTCTTGCCAGCCCTCGCCACTTGTATCCGAGATCTGGATCAGTGGATCACCGTCGGCCGTCGTCACCCACAACGTACGGGCCACGCCGACGATTTCTCCGACACCCAGCTCGGCTGGCGGTGCGGGTAATCGCAGAGTCTCGACATAGAGGTCGGCTTCGGGACACCAAACCGGCCCGAACTCGGCCGCTCTCGGGCTGTTCTCCAAGTCGGCGGATGCCGGGGCGGAGACAAACAAGAGAACCGAGGCGAGGATCGTCGCTACAACAAGAAGAGGTTTTGTCAAGTTCATGGATAGGTCCTTGGTCTGGTCTGCGGGCTCTTGGGCTACCGGATTGGCGTGAGTTGAACAGAGGATTGCCGTGTCAGTTCAATGTCGTTGGAGTCGAATGTCGAGTTCACCTTCGCCAGTATCCGCCACTCCTGGCCCGATAGATCGACAACGTCACCTCGCATCGAAAAAAGAAAACGATGACTGAAGTCCTCAGCGAAGACAATGTTGATGGAGACGGTGCCTGAGCCGACAGCGACGGGCTCAACCGGACCAGTCAAGGGATCCCCATCGCTGATCGCGGCACACGACGGGAATAGCACGTCTGTGAACAGATCCTCGCCCTCGTAGACCCGCAGTTCGTCGTTCATTTTCTCGGTAACCGACAGCGACCCGTTGGCGCGCGCCACTTCCATTATCGAAACTATGGATGTGATCTGTCCGGTGCAGGCCTCCTCCATTGACGGGCCGGCTGTAACAATGAATCCGTCGGCCTCTGCGAACAGCCCTCCGAAATGCTCCGTGCGCTCTACCGCGCCCGAGCTGGACGGAGGATCAGCCGAAGCAGGCAATGAGATGCCGAGCTGTATGGCGATCACCGCCGTCAAAATCGCGGCGGTCCGAAGTAACCGTCTACTCAAGAATCCATTCACTTGTCCCTCCTAGCGGGTTTGGTTGGGTTATCCGGTGGTCGGACGTACTTGATGTTGTGGAAGTGCAGCGCGGAATACTTTCACCCAGTGTCAGATCCTGAGCTCTCGGCCAGCACCATTTACCGATCGACGAATAAGACGACCAAGCGACATTGCGACTATCCCTCCTGGATCACGTCGGCGCTTGACAAGAAGGCCAGAGGTCCGACACAGAGCACTCTGTTCTACAGAACGCCACTTGGATAGGTGCTAATTTTGAAACACCGGTGTACATTTCGCCTTCCACCACGTCCAAAGGAGGGGGACGGTGAGGTCAAATCAACCGCTGGATGATAGTGATATCCGGAGGCTTCGCATTCTTCTGGTCGCCGCTGACGGAGGATCGATGGGCTCGGGTGGGAAACAACTCGGGCTGGCCCGATCATCGATTCGAGCGGCAATAGACACGCTCGAACGACGGATCGGAGTCAGATTGATCCGGCGAACCAAGAAGGGTATCGAGCTGACCGAAGAAGGTCGGCGCGTGGTCGAGGAGGCCCGACAAATGCTCGGAACCTGCGATCATCACTTGGAGACAATAAACGCCATTGGCAGCCAAGAAACAAGACAAATTGTTGTCGGCAGCATTTTCGGGTTTCATTCGAGTCTCGTGGAGAGCATTGATAGCCACGAGCTGATACCTGGTGTCATGACTATCGATGACCCAGCCGAGCCGATACTGGACGGCAGCGTCGATGCGGCATTGCTGCTGGGTCCGACTGCGAAGGATGATCTGCTGCAGCGACATCGAGTCGGCGCAGAGAAGCGAGTCGCAGTCCTACGAAGGGATCTACTACCGGACAGAGTCCCACCTCAAGTGGACCTCTCATTCCTGGACACACTTGAGTGGCCACTTCTTCCTGATGGGGTGGACGGCGAGTATCTCAAACCATGGCTGTGCGTAGACATCCGTGGCCGGCTACCGCCCCATCAATCACGGGTTACACGAGACATCTTCAAAACACGAACTTGGTTGCTCGAGGGTCCCCGGGTAATGGTGACGACGGCCACGATCGCCCGAGTCTTCTCGGTGGAGAACGTACTCGCGGCGATTCCGGTGGCGGCCGATCCATGGGTACTGGACCTGGTGGCCCGGCGAGACTCCGATCTACATCTCCTAGAGCTGGCGGAAGCCTTTCGGGAGGCGTGTGGCAAATCTAGCTTCCCGACTTGATGACACGTGCTGATCGAGCACGGTGCAGACTAGAGGTCTTCGCCTGAGAACTCCGCTCGGACCTGCGCGGTGTGGGCACCGATCTTCGGAATGACCGGGGTCGGTGCCGCCACATCGTCGGCCGCGTCCCCGACGGCGAGGCGCACCGGGTGGGCGGGAAGGTCGACCAAATTGCCGGTGCTGGACTCAACCAACCTCACCCGAAGCGCCGGGTGGGCTACGAGGTCGTCGAGCGAGTTGACCGAACCATAGGCAATTGACGCGCCGGTCAGTCGCAGTTGGAACTCCTTATTCGTCATTGTTCTGATGACCGCGTCCATCTCGATGTCCAAGGCGTCACGATTGGCTACTCGTAGGGTGTTCGACTCGAATCGGGCATCAGTGGCCATGTCAGACCGACCCAGCACTTCGCCGCACAAACGCATCCACTCCCGCTCGTTCTGAATCGAGATCAGCGTGAGGGCCCCTTCGCTAGTGGCGTAGGCCCCATAGGGGGCAATGGTCGGGTGATGCAGTCCGACCCTGGTCGGAGTGGTGCCGCCGTGTTTGTGCTGGGTGTAGGGCACGGTCATCCACTCGGCCATCACGTCGAACAGCGAGATCCGGATGCCGGTACCTCGGCCCGACGTCGACCGACCGATCAACGCCTCGAGCACGGCACCGTAGGCCGTGACGCCAGTACCGACGTCGGCGAGCGAGATGCCGATGCGGCCAAGCTCCGACGGTCCACCCGAGATGCCGATCAGCCCACTTTCGGCCTGCACCAGGAGGTCGTAGGCCTTCTTGTCGGCCAACTCGTCCGACTCGCCGTATCCCGACACGTCGACGGTGATCAGCCGAGGGTTGGCCGCTCTTAGCTCGTCGGAACCGAACCCGGCCCGGCCCAAGGCACCCGGGGCGAGGTTCTGTACAAACACATCGGCGGCAGCGATCATGCGGTGGAGCAGCGCAGCGTCGTCTGGTGACTTAATATCCAGTACCACCGACTCCTTGCCGTGGTTGGCCCACGCGAAGTAGGAGCTGTCGCCCCCGGCGGCGGCGTCGTATCCCCGAGCGAAGTCACCGCCGGCCCGCTCGATCTTGATAACCCTGGCTCCGGCGTCTCGCATACGAGCGGTGCACACTGGTGCCGCCACCGCCTGTTCCACCGCCACCACCAAGATCCCTTCGAGCGGCTTCACGACTCTCCTGAGGGGGTGCTCGGCGGGCGTTCATCCGAAAGCAGATACCGAGCACCCTGTCCGAACTCGGCGGCGTCGTCGTCGGGGTTCCAAATGCCGCACGCTTCGAGCGACAGGCAACCGCAGCCGATGCAGCTGTCGAGCTGGTTGCGCAGCCGGGTGAGAACAGCGATGCGCTCGTCGAGACTGGGGCGCCAACCGGCCGCCAAGAGCTGCCAATCACCGGCCGTCGGAGTGCGACTGTTCGGCAACGAGGCCAGGGCCTCACTGACCTCCTCCAGGCTGAGCCCGACGCGCTGAGCGGTGAGGATGAAACTAACCCGACGCAACACGTCGCTACGGTAGCGGCGATGCCCGACTGCATTACGTTGGCTGGCGATAAGGCCTTTGTCTTCGTAAAAGCGGAGCGCCGACGTCGCGCATCCCGTGCGGGCCGCCACCTCGCCGATGGTGAAGAGCTTGCCCGGCTGATCTGTGCTCATAGTTGGGTTACGGCTCGAGCGAAAGATCGAGGCCGAATAGCTCATTGAACCGCTCCACGTAGGCCGCGTCGTCTTCGATGCGGGCCAGGTCAACCCAGTCTTCGTCGGACACATTGGCCCGGTTGCCCGACAGTTCGGGGCCACCCCAACCGCAGGTCCAGCGCAGCTTCGGATTGTCGGTGGTGGCGGCTTCATGGATCACGTCGGCCACCTCCGACGGGTGGCCGGGATTGGCCAGCCCGGCCATATAGAAGTGGAACATGCGCCGGTAGGCATCGTCGTAGGCTCCGGTCGTGTTCGGAGCATCGGTGTTCTTGGCCATGATCGCAGTCTTGACCACGCCGGGTTCCACGATGGCCACCCGTATCCCAAACGGCGCTACCTCCTGGGCCAGGCCTTCGCTCAAACCTTCGACCGCCCATTTGGAGGCGACATAAGGAGATTGAGCCAGAGCGGCGATCACGCCGGCCACAGAACTCACGTTGACAATGCAGCCGCTCCCACGCTCCCGCATTTGCGGAAGCACCGCTTGCACACAGCGAATGATGCCGTAGAGGTTCACGTCCATCGCTTCGGCGTAACGTTCGACCGGGGTTTCCTCCAGCACGCCGTTGGCGCCGACACCAGCGTTGTTGACGAGCACGTCGATGCCTCCGGACGCCTCGGTAACCTCGGCCACCGCCCGATTGACCGACTCGGTGTCGGTCACGTCGCAAACCACCGGGTGGACCTCAACTCCCGCCTCAGCGGCCATGGAGGCCAGGCGCTCACCCTTGTCGAGGGAACGCATCGATCCGTAAACGGTCCAGCCTTTGGCCGCGAGGTCGACAGCGGCAGAGCGGCCGATTCCAGAGTTGGCACCGGTGATGAGAACAACAGTCATGCTCTGATTTTAGGAGCTGACTGTAGAGGTTGACCGTAGAGGCTGACTTCGAGGCTGATCGTAGGTCGTCCCAGGCCCGACGTGAACTTGAGGCGCTACTGTTGCCCTATGAGTTCACCATCGCTCGACCGACCGATCTTTCCCGAGGGCTACGGCATCCCCGACAACACTGAGGGCGTACTCGACTGGTCACGCGTGGAGGAGCGCCTCGAACAGTCGCTGCACTACTGGCTCGCCACCACCCGGCCCGGCGGCATGCCGCACGTGGTTCCTCGATGGGGAGTGTGGTTCGACGGACGATTCTGGTACGACGGTTCGCCCGACACGCTGCATGTTCGAAATCTCACCCACAACTCAAACTGTGTTTTGCACCTGGAAGACGGCAAGGAGGCGGTGATTGTGGAAGGCGAGTCACTGATGGCCGACCCGCCGGGTCCGGAACTGGGTGGGCGTCTGTCGGAGGCCATGACAGCAAAATACGGGTCACAGGGCTACAGCCCCGGGCCGGACAGTTGGGAGGGCCCCGACAGCGGCGGTCTTCGGATACTCACGCCCGTGAAGGCGATGGCCTGGTTCAGCTTTCCGACCGACGCAACTCGTTTCCGGTTCCCCCGTTGAGCTCCGACCTCGGCGCCGTCGAACAGTTCCTCGGCGAATTCGAGAACCCGTTTGGATTGGAAACCGACGGCTCACTCGAAGTGGTCGGCAACGGTGCGCTGCCGAGCGCCTTCGCGGTCACCGACCTGGCCGCAGCCTCCATTGGTGCCACCGGTCGGGCGGTCGCCGGCGTCGTGCGTCGCATCACCGGCGAACAGCCGCCGGCCGTGACCGTTGATCGCCGCCTGGCGTCATCGTGGTTCGTATGGACCCTCGACCCCATCGGGTGGCAACCGGCGTCGGCGTGGGACGATCTGGCCGGTATCTATCGCTCGACCGACGGCTGGATCCGGCTCCACACCAATGCGCCGCACCATCGCCAGGCCGCGTTGCGAGTTCTTGGCTTGGCTGGCGGCGGCGACGCTCCGACCAAGGCCGACGTCGAACAGCAGGTGGCCCGATGGTCGGGTGACGAGTTGGAACAGGCCATCGTCGACGAACACGGTTGCGCCGCCCGTCTGCGGTCGGAGCAGCAGTGGGCCGATCACCCTCAGGGCCGGGCAGTTGCCGCCGAGCCGGTAGCTCACGTCGAGTGGACCGCTCCGTCCCAAATCGAACGTCGCTCAACGGCCACGCCCGAGCGTCCGCTGCAGGGTGTGCGGGTGCTAGACCTCACTCGGGTACTGGCCGGCCCCGTCGCCACCCGGTTCCTGGCCGGTCTGGGGGCCGACGTGCTCCGCCTCGATCCCTCCGATTGGGACGAACCGGGCATCGTTCCGGAGGTCACCCGAGGCAAACGCTGCGGCCGGATCGATCTACAAACCAACCACGGTCAGCATCTGCTGCGATGGCTGCTCTCCGAAGCCGACATCGTCGTGCACGGCTACCGCGGCGACGCCCTCGAACGGCTCGGGCTCGGCGACGACGTTCGACGAGATCTTGCCCCTGGTCTGATCGATGTCAGCCTCGACGCCTACGGCTGGACCGGGCCGTGGAAGCATCGGCGGGGCTTTGACAGCCTGGTCCAGATGTCTTGCGGGATCGCTCACACCGGAGGAGTCAGGGTTGGAGGTCTCTCCCCCGACGACGATCGGTACCGTCCGGTCCCGCTGCCGGCTCAGGCCCTTGATCATGCCGCCGGCTACCTGCTGGCCACCGCGGCACTACACGGCTGGGCTCGGCGGCTCGATGACGGCTCCGGGCTCTTGGCCAAGGTCTCCCTCGCCCGAGTGGCCAAGGTGCTCCTCGATGGCCCCCGAACCGACCCGACCACCCAGCTTCCCGAAGCCACCGAAGCCGATTGGGAATCCAGGCTCGAACAAACCTCCTGGGGTCCGGCCCGCCGTCTCGTTCCACCGATCACCATCGACGGCGTCTCGTTGAGGTGGGATCTCCCGGCTACAGCGCTCGGCTCAGCGACCGATCTTGATTGGGTCAGCTAACACAGCTGCCATCGGGGCAAACCAAACTGGTCCGGGCTGCGAACCGCTTATTGCCACCCGCCGATGGCCAGCGCATCCTGGAACTTGAGCGCCTCATCGGCAATGGTCGCCGCCTTATCAGTGCCGTTGATAATCCTCCGGGCACTCTTGAAACCATCCTTACCGGCCGGTCCGGTGGTGGGCAGATGGCGCTCCAGCGTGTGGCGACGTCCCGACTTGTCTCCACAGAACCATCCGGCGATCATGCCCTTGGCGATTATCTGAGCAGCGATATCAGGATCCATCGCAGCGTCGAGATCGGCCGTCAAACGTCCACCTAATCCAAGCTCGCTGTCGGCGCGTTCGTAGTTTGTTCGCCAGGTCAGCTGCACATAACCGCGCCCATAGAACGGGTAGTAGCGGGTCAGATTCCTTCGCCGCCAATCTTCGCTCAGCCAAAACGCTTCACGTACCGGTTGGACGGTGTAGGCCGTTTCCCAGGCCGCTGTTGCGAGCAGGTAGGCGGTAAAGGCAAGCGGCAGGTTTACGTCACTCGACGTGTTCAGCAGCGCAGTCAGGCCACCGACCTGGTCGGGCTTCAGTGTCCCTCCAAAGACGTCGGCCCGCACAGCATCAAAGAACGCCGCTGGATCATCCAGACCAACAGCGTCTCCGACGGTCAGTTGCCCACCGGCCACTGGCGTCGGTGACAAGGCCGGATCACGGTCGAGGCCTAGGCCATCGAGCAGGAGATCGATCTGATCGACCTCGGCCTGAGTGAACCCGCGCCCGAGCTGCACACGAATCGTGTCGAAAATCGGTTTGCGCATCATGGCCTCTTCCCTCGGTTGGACCAGCGCCGTTCCCTTCATCGTAGTTGACCACAATCCTGAAGGTCAGGCCTTCTCGTTCCGATAAACCCGAGGTGCCTACCGCGTCCACCCAACCGTCCTTGATACCGACAGCGCGCCTCGGTGTGCTCCTCCGATCGCATCGAATGAACCTCGATCTGAGCGTTGACGAGTTGGTCGACCAGTCGCACGGGCGTTTCAACAACACGTTTCTTGATCGATCTGAGATGGGGTTGGAGCCGCTGGACGACGAGACGGCGCGCTCCCTGACGGAGCTCTACCAGGTCGACCGCGGTGTCTACGTACCGAAACGCAGTCAACTGATCGTCGATCTCCCCGGGCGACAGATTGGTGTTGAGGATCAAGCCGTCGACCTCCCGAAACCCCGGATGTGGCGCAGCAACGACAGCTTGGTCGACGGCGTGCTCGAGCGCTACCTCTCGCTCCTCTATCTCCTGCGCAACGTGGAGCCCGGAACCGAGATTTATCTGAGGGACAACGATCTCGCGGTCCTGAGCGAATCACTCGAAGTAGAGCTGGCCAACATCGAGCGCCGCCTCGCCCAGCTCATGCTCGACGAGCGGGTCGACGCCCGCACCCGATCGCTCATCGGTCGTTTCCTCCTCCCTAGCGCCGGATTGCTGGTGGCGTCGACGATGGTCGGATCGTTTGTGATCTCGTCGCAGAACAGCCCCGACGTCCAGCCTCGGATCAGCTCTGAAAGTGCCCCTCTGCCTGCTGATCTGGCCGATGCGAGTTCGGTGACAGGAGCCGTCACCGGCGTCGAACTCGCTCACGTCGAAACCACAATCCACGCGCCGCCGACAATCACACCGACCATCGCCGTCTCGCCTCAGGAAATCCTTGTTGAAGACGAGGCTGTCGCCCCGGTCACGCCGGCGGAGATCGGACAGCTGGCCGAAACCCTGATCCCCTACGACTGGCAGTCGAAACTCTCCGACTGGACCATCGTGTACCACGGTCCTCGCCAGGGATACAGCGGCATGACCAATCGCCCCAACCAGCGCATCGAGATCTACATCGACAACAACGACAGCGCAGCCGACGTGGCCGCCGTCCTTGCTCACGAAATCGCTCACGCTCTCGATCTCACGTACCTCGACGACACAGACCGCATGCGGTGGGTCGAAGCCCGTGGCCTACCGGCCGTCTGGTGGACAGGCGACGGGCTCGCCGATTTCAACGTCGGATCGGGTGACTTCGCCGAGGCCGTGGCCCAGGGTTGGCTGGGCGCCCAGAATCACTCTGGGTACGGCTCGGCCACCGATGCTCAGCTTCAGCTGGCCCAAGAGCTTCTGCCGTAAATCAGCTCTCAAATCAAGAAGCAGCGCAACTAACGGCCCAATCCGGGGCACTGGGCGATTGTGGGAGTACGGTTTTAGCCCACATCACTATGAACACCTTTTTCATCATCATCCTTGTCTTCGTCATGGTGGGTTTCAACGCCCTGTACGTGGCCGCCGAGTTCGCCGCCGTGGGAGCGCGCCGATCCCGAGTGCAGGAAACCGCCGAAGCCGGGAGTGGCTCGGCCGGTTCACTACTCGCCATCCTCGAAGACCCCAAACGACTCGACAACTACGTGGCCGCCTGCCAGATCGGCATCACGCTCAGCAGCCTGGTGGCCGGTGCCTACGCACAGGCTCAGCTCACCCCGCTTCTCGACGAGTGGCTGGGTTCCACCGCGTCAACCACCGTCTCGATTCTGATCGTGTTGGCGGCGATCACGTCGCTCCAGGTGGTGTTGGGTGAGCTGCTCCCCAAGACGGTTGCCCTCCGCTACCCCGAAGCGCTGGCGATGGCCACGCTCACACCGATGAAGTTGAGCCAGTGGTTCTTCCGGCCGCTGGTGGCCGTGTTCAACGGCTCCGCTTTTTGGCTTATGGATCGGTTCGGTCTGGCCGGCGATCACTCCCACTCCCACGTGCACTCACCCACCGAGCTGGCCGGGCTGTATAGGGCCAGCGCCGCCGGCGGCCTGATCGACTCGTCGGAACGGGAGATGCTGGCCGGTGCCCTCGCCGTTCAGGATCGCCTGGTTCGGGAAATCATGGCTCCTCGTCGCAGGCTCGTGACCATCGACAAACGGACACCGGTCGGCGAGGCCCTCACCGAACTCTCGGCCACCCCGTACTCTCGTTTTCCGGTCACCGACGGAGGCGACGAGATCATCGGCGTGGTCACGTTGCGGCGACTGTTCGACGCAGTTTCGAACAATCGAGACCAAACGGTCGAGCACATTCAAAAACGGGGTCTCGTGGTAAGCGAAGTGGCCGAGGTGCCTGAGCTGCTGGCGCTCCTACGAGAGAACGACACACACACTGCAATTGTCGTCAACGAGTTCGGCACGGTCTCCGGTTTCGTCACCAGGGAAGACGCCATCGAGGAGATCTTTGGTGAGTTCAACGACGAGTTCGACGTGGAACCCGACCCCATCACCACCCAAGGCAACCGGGTGTCGCTGCGGGGCGACGTGCTCCTGTCGGTGGTGAACGATCGCTTCGGCACGTCCTTCCCAACCGACGACACGGTGACCGTCGGCGGCTACGTCTGGCATCACCTAGGCCGGTTGCCCCAAGTGGGCGATGAGGTCGAGGTCGAGGCCGAGATCAGTGCCGCCGACAGTACCTCGGACGACAGCGTAAGACTTCGGGTCGACTCTGTTGACGGCACCTTGGTCGACCGGGTCAGCTTCGTGCCCGGTGATTTGGAGGGATCATGATTACCTCTGTCGCTGCAACGAACATGATTGCCGCCAGCTTCTGGACGGGGGTGGCGCTACCGATTCTGGCCGTGATCCTTCTCGTGGTGATCAACGGCGTCTTCGTAGCCGCGGAGTTTGCGCTTGTCGGTTCCCGCCGAAGCCGTTTCGAAGAGGCCGCGAACTCCGGAAACCGAGCGGCCCGTTGGCTGCTGGCCGTCTTCGACCGCCCCACCGGCAAAGACGGCTATATCGCCGTTGCCCAGCTCGGTATCACGCTGGCCAGCATCGGCCTCGGTATGTATGGCGAGCCGGCCATCGCCCATTGGATGTACGGCCCGTTTGAAAACCTGGGTTTGTCCGAGGGCATGTCGCACACCGTGGGCTTCATCATCGCCCTCGCCATCATCACCTACTTGCACGTGGTGTTCGGTGAGATGATCCCCAAGGCCTTGGCGCTGCAGAGCCCGGAGCGCACCAGCATTCAGGTCAACCCGATCATGCGGCCCTTCAGCCTTCTTTTCCGCCCCGCGGTTGCCGTGCTCAATTGGCTCGCCCTGACTCTTATGCGGCTGTTGCGTATCCCTGAGCCAAGCCTCAACGCCTCCCTCTACACCAGTGAGGAACTGGCGATCGTCACCGAGGAGTCGACGCTGGAGGGCCAGCTCGAACACATGCAGGGTGAGATCATCCGCAACATCTTCGAGTTGGAGGATCTGACGGCTGCGGAGATCATGACGTCACGGGCTCATATTCGAGCCATCGACCTCAGCGCCGCTAGCAGCGAGGTGGCCGCCCAAGTGCAGGCCTCACCAACCAGTCGTTACCCGGTGTACGACGGTGATCTCGATCATGTGGTCGGGCTGCTCCACGTGAAAGACTTTGTGCGTGCCGCTCAAGCCGGCGGCCCGGTGGAAGTCGACAAACTCATACGCCGACTGCCCGCTGTTGCCGGTTCCACCAAGGCCGACGTGCTGCTCGATCGTTTCAAAACCGAACGCATCCACGCCAGCCTGGTGGTCGACGAGCTCGGTAACACCATCGGGATCGTGACTCTCGACGACATCATCTCAGAAGTCATCGACGACCCGGCCGGTGATCATGACCTTCCGGCGGTGATCCACGATGAGCACTCCGCCACGCTCGACGGGGAAACAACGCTGACCGAACTACACGAAGACTACGGCTTCGTGATGACCCACGACGACGTCACCACCCTGGCCGGGCTCGTGCTGTCCGAGACGGGCGTGGTGCCGGCCGAAGGTACTCGGGTGGAAGTGCAGGACCATGAGCTTGAGGTGGTCAAGCGCACGGGTATGAAGATCAGCCAGGTGAAGATCACCCGCCAACCGGTGGCAACCGCCGACGCGACGGAAGCAGCCGAGCCGCCTACAACTTAGAGATGATCTCCTCGGCGTGTTCTTTCACCCGGGGTCGTTTGAACACGTGCTGGATCACGCCCTTCTCGTCGATCAGGAACGTGGTGCGCTGTAGCCCCATGAACGTCTTGCCGTAGTTCTTCTTCTCACCCCAGACGCCGTAGCGCTCGATGATCTTGTGTTTGGGGTCGGCGATCAGCGGGAAGTTGAGGTCGTATTTGTCGGTGAACGTTTCGTGCCGGTCGTTTTCGTCGGGCGACACGCCGACCACGGCGATTCCGTGTTCGGTCAGCAGGTCGATGTTGTCGCGCAGGTTGCAGGCTTGGGTGGTGCAGCCCGGCGTCATGTCCTTCGGGTAGAAGTACAGGGCGAGCTTGCGGCCCTTGTAGTCGGCCAGCTTCACCTTCTTGCCGTCGAAGGTTGTGCCGGTGAAGGACGGAGCCTTGGTGCCGGCTTCCAGTGGATTGGGTTTATCGGGCATGTGTCTATTCTGCCGAGTCCGACCTCGCCCTACTCAGCGTTCATGGCTGGCGGCGTGTTCAGATCGCCGAGCCAGGCCACCCAGGTGATGGTCGGCTCGGCCACTGTCGTTGTGGCGTGCACCATGTTGGACTGGTGCACAAACACCTCGCCCGGTGATCGAGGCCGGACCCCCTCGTCGCCTCGCAACCAGTTGCCGGTGCCCGACACGATTCCGTAGATCTCGACGGCCGGGTGATGGTGCCGGTCGTATACGACGTCGGGTCCTTGCAGGGTCAGGAACATCGACACTTGGCTCGACCGAAACGGGCCGGTCAGCCGTTCGTTCCCCGTCGGTGCGATCACGCAGGTGGACGCGTAGTTGGCCCAGAAGTGCTCAAGTTGCGGCGTCGACTCAAGATCGGTGTAGGGGCTGACCCAATCCAGCATGTCGGCGCACCGCATAAATGTCTCAGCAAAGTCAGCGTGTTCGGGCGGAACCTTGGCAACCGCATCAGCCAACCATCTGTCAACCGCCTGGTGGGTTGACGGCGGTGCACCGTCCACGAATTCCACCGACTCCAAGGCCACTAGCAACTCATCCAACACACCGCGATCCGGGGCATCGGGAGACCTGACCACGGTCGCCCTAATGGCAGACTTCACATGGGCCAAGAGGCTGGCGAACGCGTCCGACCGATCAGCCACGTCGACACTATCGTCGCTGTTCATCGCACGGTTGTAGCACGGGTTTCCAGACACCGAAAATCGAGCAAGTAGCGTGTGACTGTGCCAGAAACTCTGCCCATCGGCTCCGACAAGATCCGCAATCGCATCTTCGCTGTTGGATTGGCCGGGTTCCTGGGCGCTCTCACGATCGGTGTGGACGGGCATCCGATCTTTCAGATTCTGGCCGCCGAAAGCCTGGGCCTCGGCCCGCGTGCCATCGGACTTGCGCTCGGTTTAGGCACGCTGTCGATCCCGGTGCAGATCTGGGCCGCCCGGATTCCGCTACACCGAGCCCGCCACAACATCCGCCTGTACCTGTGGAGCATCGGTGCGATGACGCTGATCACTGCAGCGCTGGTGGCGTTCGCCGAGCCCGGGTCGTGGGTCGCAGCTCTAGCACTGGTGGTGGCGATTCTGGCCGAGATCTCGGTGTCGGTGTTGATGGCCACCGCCTACCAACCGGTGATCTCCTACACCCTCAACCCGGTGCAGCGGGCGTTCATCGCCGGGCCCGGATCAGCGCTCCGAGGCATGATCATCCTCGCCTCAACCGTGCTCATCGGGGCCATGGATCGAACCGGTCGCACGATCTTTCTGCTTGTTCTTGCGCTGGTCACGTTGGCCGTGGCCGAGGCGATCAAGTCGCTCCCTCCCCCACCCGACGACGCCGATCGGCAGTCACCTGAGCCCAGCGCAGGCGACGCCGACCCAAAGCCCAAGACGGACGGCCAGCCCGAAGTGATGAGCCTCTACATCATGACGGTCGGCCTCGCTCTGGGCCGCTGGCCGCTGCTGGTGACGTACGCCTCGTGGAAGTTGTGGCCGACGGGCAACCTCGGCTTGCTCGGCGGCGCCCTGATCGCCGGCAATATCATCGCTTCGTTACTGTGGCGGAACCCGGGACGGTTCGTGCTTCTCGCCACCCAAGCCAGCACGGTGGTCACGGTGTTGTGCACGCTGGTGCTCGTCGCCGTCGACGGTCCCATTTCGACCACCGCCGGTGTGACGTTGCTGTTTGCGTTGGCCGTCACGGCGTCGGTCTCCCGAACCATCACCGGAACCGCGTCCATGGAATTGGTGCATCGTCGCATCGACACCACCACCTCGGTTCGGGTGATGACGATGCTCGACGCCATCGGCTCCACCACCGCCCAGCTCAATCTGTTTGTGGGCGGCTTCCTGATCGCCGCGTCGACGTCGGGCCCGACGGTGCTGGGGATGGACCTCTACCAGGTTTGGATCCTCGTGATGGTGATCGTCCACCTGATCACAACCTTCCGGCTCAAGCTGCTACCAGGAGACGTGCTCCCGGAGGAGCGGAAGCCGTCTAGCCGCGACCAGTCCGAGACAGATACTCACCAGGCGTAAAGCCGAGGTGGCGGCGGAAGTCGCGTGAGAGGTGCGCTTGGTCGGCGTAGCCAAGCTCGGCCGCGAGCTGGGCCCATCCTGGCCATGAGTCGGACGACGCTTCACCCGGCCCGTCCGCAAGTTTCGCCGCCTCGGCGGCTTCGATGATACGCCACCGCCGAATCACCCATGAAGGACTAACCCCGACGTGCCGGTCGAACAGCCGCTGCAGGGTGCGCACGCTGACTCCGGCCGCAGCGGCGAGCTGGTCGACCCGGCAGACGGTTCGGTCGTGCTCGGCCAAGGCGGCCACCCGTGCCACTTCCCTCGCCGCTTTAAGATCATTACTGTCCCGTTGAGCGGCTATCGAAACCAAGGCATGCCGCAGATGATCGACGGCGGAGCCGGGTGTGACCGCCGAGTTCACCCTGTTGAGGAGCGCTGAACCATCCAGTCCGGGAAGTGCATCATCCAGGTCGAGTTGACTGTCGACAATCTCAACCGCCGGACGATCAACCAACACACCCAACCCGCCCACCGTCGTCTTCGCCGCCACCGTCCAACCATCATCGGAGAGCCGCCGGGAACCGAGGCCGGTCAACACCCCGTATACGCGGCCTTGGGCCGGATCAAGGCGAACCCCCGAGTCGTCGATGGTACCGACGCTGATATGACCGCTCGGGTGATTGAGAATTCGCTGTTCGTGCACGTGGCCGGGCGGTAGGTGCCATGAGACCGACCAGAACCAGTCGATGATGCCCTCAAGTTCGGGGCCGGCCGGGTAGCGGGCGAAGTCGACGTAGCGAGACATGGTTTCCGGATCGACAATGCCACGTGTATCGGTGGGCCACTCGCCGGGCTGGTTGACAGGCACGTTTCAACCGTAGTTGTCGCAAATCTTCAATCATCGATGACACGGAGCGTTTTACGTTCCCACCATGAATAGCGATACGGACATTCAAGAACTTCCGATCTTTCCGGCCAGCGCACCCGAAGGTCTACAGGATTCGGCGGCGACGATCGAACTCATTCGCCCGGTTCTCGAGAGCCTCAGTGTCATCGTCGAGATCGAGCCCGAGCACCTGAACCGGCCGACGCCGTGCCGGGACTACGACGTCGGACAGCTTCGACGGCATGTCTTGGCCTGGCTGCAGTTTTTCGCCGACGCTCTCAGCGACCCTGATGCCGGTGGCGAGCGAATTGATCCCGACACGTGGGAGCTGGGCGACGGCGACGCTCCCGGTGACTCTTCGGGGGAGATAGTGCTGTCGGCCGCCCAACGGATCACCATCGCCCTTGAGGGCGGTGTCGGAGAACGTTTCGTAGTGATGTCACAAGCTCGCATGAACGGCTACGCCGTAGCCGCCATGGCGCTCGGTGAGTACATCGTGCACGGATGGGACTTGGCCACAGCCACCGATCGAGCGTGGACCGTTGACGACAATGCAGCGACGCAGGCCCGCTTGTTTCTGGAAACCACTGTGGCCCCGGAGTACCGCGGTGAAGACAGCGGCTTCTTCGGCGACGAGGTGAGTGTGGCCGACGACTCATCCCCGCTGGAGAAGCTGCTCGCTTTTGCGGGTCGCGATCCAGGGTGGTCGGCCAGCTACCGTTGACCCTATGAGTAGCCCCAGTTGGACCGCCACCGATATCCCCGACCAAACCGGAAGAGTCGCCGTGATCACCGGCGCCAACTCCGGCCTTGGCCTGGAGACGGCCCGGGAGTTGGCCCGAAAGGGCGCCAACGTCACGCTCGCCGTGCGCAGCCTCGACCGAGGCCAAGAAGCCATCGACGACATCAAACGCAGCATCGGCTCCACCTCGGCGGCCGAGCTTCACCTCCAGCAGCTCGACCTTGCCTCACTGGAATCGATCGGCCAGGCGACGGCCGAGTTAGCCGAACGCCTCCCTCGAATCGATCTCCTCATCAACAACGCCGGAGTGATGTATACACCGCTTCAGCGGACCGCTGACGGATTCGAGATGCAGTTCGGTACCAACCATCTTGGCCACTTTGCCTGGACCGGCCAGCTGATCGACAAACTCACCGATGTCGAAAATGCTCGTGTCGTAACCGTCAGCAGCGTCGGCCATCGCTTCCGGTCCCGCATCGACTTCGACGACCTCAATGCCGAGAAGAGCTACGACCGCGTGGTGGCCTACGGCCGGTCCAAGCTCGCCAATCTGCTTTTCACCTACGAGCTGCAGCGACGGCTTCCGGCCGCCGGAGCCAAGGCCGTCGCTCTCGCCTCCCATCCGGGCGGGTCCGACACCGAGCTCGGTCGTCATATGCCCGGCGCCAACTTGGTTCGCCCGTTCCTCCGCTTCATGACCCAGAGCGCGGCGATGGGCGCGTTGCCGACATTGCGGGCGGCGACCGACCCAGCCGCCTTGGGCGGTGAGTACTACGGCCCCGACGGGTTCGCCGAGACGCGCGGTCATCCGGTTGCAGTGTCGTCAAGCGAACGGTCGCACGAGGTCGAGACCCAGCAGCGACTGTGGGCCGCCTCGGAAGAACTTACCGGCGTCACGTTTCCGATCTAGAGCACGTTCTCGGAGGGTCGAACGGCTACTGATAGCGATTCTGCAGATTCGTGATTTCGGGGAGCCCGATGGTTTCGACGAAACCGTCGAACGTGGGCAGGTCGGCTTCAACCTTCACGGGCGATCCGTCGGCCCAGACTCGGGCCAGAGTCGCCTGTATTGCGGCGGTGGATGCCAGCAGTGTGGTGATCGGTAGGATCACCGCAGCGAATCCGAGCACGGTCAGTTCGGCGTGGTTGAGCGACGGTGATTTGCCGCCTTCAACCCAGTTGAAGAGCAACGGGATCTCCCGGTATTCGATGCAGATCCTCTGGATCTCGTCACGGTTTTGCAGGGCCTCGATGAACAACATGTCGGCTCCGGCCTCGACCGCGGCGTCGGCTCGGCGGCGGGTTTCGTCGAGGCCGAGCGGAGCCCGGGCGTCGGTGCGGGCGATGATGAGAAAGTCGTCGGACTGCCGGGCATCAACCGCCGCTCGGATCTTGGCTACAAACTCGTCGATTGGCACCACCTCTTTGCCCTCCATATGTCCGCAACGTTTGGGCGCCACCTGATCTTCGATGTGGATGGCCGAGACACCGGCCTGCTCGAAGGTACGCACGGTGTGGATCACGTTGATTGGGTTGCCGTAGCCGGTGTCGGCGTCAGCCACCACAGGCACGTCGACAGCAGCAGCAATCCGTCTAGCGTTGTCGGCCATCTCCGAGAGCCCGAGCAACCCGATGTCGGGGCGGCCGAGCACCGAGGCGGCGGTGCCGAATCCCGTCATGTACACACCCTGGAATCCGGCTTGCTCGATGAGTCGGGCCCCCAAGGCGTCATAACATCCGGGCAGCACAACGGGGCGCTCGTCACCCTCGATCAAGCTCCGCAAGCGGCCCGACCCTTGGGGCGATGACAGCAGATCAGCCATCGCCCCACTGTAGATGGAGCAGTGTAGATGAAACAGCGTAGATGGAACACGGTAGAACTTGGAGCCCGATCAGGGGGCACCGGTAGGCTGGAATCATGTCGACCAATGGCAGAATGCCCGCTGCGTTTCTCGGCCATGGCAGCCCGATGAATGCCCTCGAATCCAACCGCCACACCGCGGCTTGGCGGCGCTTCGGTGAGAGTGTGCTGGCCGACGGGCGTCGCCCCAGGGCCATCCTGTGCATCTCCGCCCACTGGTACATCAACGCCACGGCGGTCACGGCGATGACCCAGCCGAAAACCATTCACGACTTCTTCGGTTTCCCGCCCGAGCTGTTCGCCATGCAATACCCGGCCCCCGGGTTGCCGGAGTTGGCCGACGAAGTGGCCGAGGTGGTTAAACCAACCTGGATCGGATCCGACGTCGATAGTTGGGGGCTCGACCATGGCACCTGGTCGGTGCTGGTACATGCCTTCCCCGACGCCGACATCCCGGTGGTGCAGCTCTCGGTCGACGCGTCCAAGCCGTTCGACTACCACTTCGACCTGGGTCGCCGCCTCGCACCGTTGCGAGACGCCGGGATCCTGGTGATCGGTAGCGGCAACATCGTGCACAATCTGCCGGGCATGCAGATGTCACTTGGCGAAACCGGACACAACTGGGCCGTGCGCTTCAATGAGGGTGTGCGGGAGATCTTGACCGGCGATCCGTCTCGAATCGGTTCGATGAACGACAGCGCCGACTACCACCTGGCCGTGCCCACTCCCGATCACTACCTCCCGATGGTGTACCTGGCCGGAATGGCCGGAGATGAGCCAATGAGCCACTTGGTTGACGGTTATCTGGCCGGCACCCTGTCGATGGATTCCTACGCCCTCGGCATCTAGCCCGTAGGGTTCGACATATCGCCCGTCCGGCAGATCATCGCATTGCTCACATCCTGGCAACATCGCTCAGACGGCCATTGGAGGATTGGCAGTACCCTGAACCGAGCGGGCGCCGCGGGTGCGCTTGATGTTTGCGAAAGGACTTCACGTGCGGATCCTCGTTACCGGTACAGAGGGGTACCTCGGATCACTGTTGGCTCCCCGGCTGATGGCTCAGGGCCACGAAGTTGTGGGCCTCGACACCGGCTACTACATGACCGGCTGGCTCTACCACGGGGTCGAGAAGACCGCCCAGACTCTGGTCAAAGACCTGCGCAACGTCACGGCCGACGATCTCGTCGGGTTCGACGCCGTGGTGCACATGGCCGAGCTGTCCAACGACCCCACCGGCGAACTTCGCCCGGGTATCACCCACGAGATCAATCACCAGGGTTCAATCAAGCTGGCTGAATTCGCCAAGGCGGCCGGCGTTGAGCGGTTCGTGTATATGTCGTCGTGTTCGGTTTACGGAATCGCCGACGGGGAGCTCGACGAGACGTCGCCGGTCAACCCGCAGACCGCCTACGCCGAGTGCAAGACCCTGGTCGAACGAGACCTGGCCCCCATGGCCGACGACAACTTCTCCCCCACCTTCATGCGCAACGCCACGGCGTTTGGTGCCTCACCCCGTATGCGGTTCGACATCGTGCTCAACAACCTCTCCGGCCTGGCCTGGACCACCAAGGAGATCGCCATGATCTCCGACGGTTCACCGTGGCGGCCTCTAGTTCACGCGCTCGATATCGCCAAGTCGATCGAGTGTGCTCTGGCCGCTCCCC
This sequence comes from Acidimicrobiales bacterium, assembly GCA_965216355.1. Taxonomy (GTDB): domain Bacteria; phylum Actinomycetota; class Acidimicrobiia; order Acidimicrobiales; family SZUA-35; genus JAHELU01. The sequence goes on along the minus strand of CBDCFR010000013.1, from coordinate 1,336,187 downwards.
GCGACGCCATCCACAACGAGGTGTTCAACGTGGGGTCAAACGAGCAGAACTACCAGGTTCGCCAAATCGCCGAAATCGTCGCCGACGTGTTTCCCGGTTGCGAACTCACCTTCGGTCCCGGGTCCGACAATCGCAGCTACCGGGTGAACTTCGATAAGATCTCCACCCAACTCCCCGGGTTCGCCTGCGAGTGGAATGCCGAGCGAGGCGCCCGCCAGCTGCTCAACGTGTTCGAAGCGATCGACATGAGCGAGGCGATGTTCAACGCCCCGCCGTTCACCCGGCTGAAGCGTCTGCAGCAGCTGCTCGAAACCAAGCAGCTCAACCCCGACTTTTATTGGGCGACGCCGCCGCTCACCGCCTAGCCCGCACACACGAACGATGACTCCAGCAGAACAACTGGCGGCGATGCCGTCGGCCAACCTCGGGCACTGGCCTACCCCGTTTCACCGGCTCGATCGTTTCAGCGAGTCCGTTGGCGCCGAGGTGTGGATCAAACGAGACGATGTTCAGGGTGTGGCCCTCGCTGGCAACAAGATCCGCAAGTTCAACCTCGTGCTGGGACGGGCGCTGGCCGATGGCGTCGACACCATCGTCACCACCGGCGCGATTCAGTCGAACTCAGCCCGCACCGGTGCAGTGGCCGCGGCTGCTCTCGGCATGGAAGCCCACCTTGTTCTCGGCGGCTCGGCTCCCACTGAACCCCAAGCCAACCTCCTGATCGACCATCTCGTGGGCGCCAACCTGCACTTCACCGGCGACGCCAATTGGGAAGAACGAAACCGCTACGTCGACGAACTGGTGGAACGTCTCAATACCGAAGGACGTAAAGCCGTTGGCGCGCCCGTCGGATGTTCATCTCCACTCGGTGCCCTGGGATTCGCCCAGGCGTTTGTTGAGCTGGAGACCCAAGTGGCGGCTGCCGGCGTCAGCCCCACCGCAGTCGTTCACACCACCAGCTCGGGCGGCACCCACAGCGGTCTGCTGGTGGGCCGCGCTCTTTCCGCCTCAATGGCCGCAACCTCCGTGATCGGCGTCGACGTCGGCCGCATGTACCCCGACATGGCTCAGGTCTACGTCGACCTTGCCGCCGATTCGGCAGCCATCATCGGCCTCGACCTGCAGCTCGCCACCACCGACATTCAGCTCATCGACCAAACCGGCGACGCCTACGCCGTGCCAACACCCGAAGGCGACGAAGCCATCAGGCTTCTGGCTCGAACCGAAGGCATCCTGGTCGACCCCGTGTATTCCGGCAAAGGCCTGGCCGGTCTGATCTCACTGGTTCGAGCCGGGCAGCTCGACGGGCCAGTGGTGTTCTGGCACACCGGCGGTTACCACGCCTTGTTCGACTCACAACACGGCTCGCCGCTGGTCACCTAGCAGCGGAGGGATAATGCGGGCGACAACAGGGCGACGAGGAACGATCATCGTTTCGCTGCTCCTATTCGGTATGGCGGCCGCGCTGGCCGCCTGCACCACAGATCCACCGTTGCTGCAATTCACCCGTACAACTGGCACCGAACAGTTTGTGCCCACCACCGGCCCGCACCCGGGAGCCGCAATCACCGTCTGGTACCACCAGGGCACCGACGTCGCCGTCGATCCACGGGAGCGTCCGATACTCATCGTCATGCACGGATCGAGCCGGAACGCCGACGACTACCGGGACTCATGGATCGACGAGGCCGACCGGCATGGGGCACTGCTCGTGGTGCCGGAGTTCGACGACCGCTACTCCAGCCGGGAGTACAACCAGGGAAATCTAAAGGCCGACGAACCCGATCGGCGGACGTTCGCCGTGATTGAGGAGCTCTTCCAATGGGTGCGAACCGAAGTCGGAAGTTCGGCTGATGGCTACCACCTCTACGGGCATTCGGCCGGTGGCCAGTTTGTGCATCGGTTCATGATGTATCAGCAAGACCACCACGTGACCCGAGCGGTGGCCGCCAACGCCGGGTGGTACACCACCCCCGATCCCGAGGTCGGATTCCCCTACGGTCTGGCCGACGGGCCGGACATCGACATGGCCCAGGCCTTTCGTCAGCCGCTGATCATCGCACTCGGCACCGCCGACGATGAATCGGAAACCAGCAACATGCGCACAACGGATCAGGCCATGGCTCAGGGCCGTGCCCGGTTCGAACGCGGACACTTCTTCTTCGAAGTTGCCGAGAAGCAGGCCGCAGAGGTTGGAGCCGAGCTGGCCTGGCAGCTCAAGACGGTGATTGCAGCCGAACACTCAAACGATCAGATGGCGCCGTCGGCCGCCCGGTTTCTGTTTGAATCGGAGTAGGCCGACCCGGGCCTACAGCCCCAGATCAGCTGCGGTGGCCTGGCGGTGGGCCAAAACGTTCCAACCATGATGCCGAGCAATACTGCTCGTAGTCCTCACCGATGATCAGGGTGGCCAGAGGTCCTATATCGTCGAGCCGTTCGACCAGCGTCAGTGCTTCAGCGGTCGAGGGGATGCTCAGCGCCGTGGCCACCACGTCGGCCACCATCGGCGATGCGGCGACGACGGTTACGGCAGCGGCAGCACCGGTTGTCGGTTGGCCGGTACGGGGATCGATCAGGTGATCACCGCGCCGGCTCACACCACTTGTAGCGACCGCCTCGTTGCTAATCTCGATCACGGTCAGCGGCGGGCTGTTGTCAAATGGCAGCGCGGGGTCTTCGATGCCCACTTGGACCGACCTGGATCCGTGGTGATGGACATCGCCGCCGGCGTTGACCAAAATCTCAGCCACCTCGAAGTCAGCCCGCACGAGTTCTACCGCACGTTCGACGATGAATCCCTTGGCGATGGCGTTCAGGTTGAGGTCGGAGCAATCGCCGGTCGCTACGGGTTCGCCGTCAACCATCTGGTAGCGAGGTTCCCCAACCGTCGCCACCGGATCAAAGAGACCGCCGGTCAACTCTCGCCATCGCACGGACTCGTCCATCAGATGACGGAACTCGGCGCTCGTGGGGGCATCCAACGTTCCGGCCCGCCAGCGGCAAAGCTCACTGTCGGTGTCGAACACCGAGAACACCGCTTCCAACCGATCGATCTCGGTGAACAGCACGTCGGCCGCCCGCTCGGCGGTTTCGGCGGTGGCACGGTCGCCCACGTCGAGCGTTACATCGACGACGGTCCCCAGCGCACGGGGATTCCGGAACGAGAAGCGGGACGGGCCCATCGCTGAAGGCTACCCAACCGCGGGTTGCCAGTAACATTGCCTCGTGCGGAACCGTGAGGATCTGATCGACGCCATTCACTGCGACCGGCTGGCCTCGGTCGATGACCCCGAAGCAGCCGCTGTGTGCGCCGCTATCGGCCGCAGGGTCGCAGCCGAGGTCGACGCTGCCATCGAACAGCTTCGAGCCGCCGGTGTCGACACCACCCCGGCCGGTGATCCGGCTCGCCCTCAACAACGCCATGGCGCCATCCTGGACCTGACCGACGTCGACGCCGCCTTCGCCGCAGTCGAGGTGTTGGCCGCAACCGGCTACCGCCCGTGGGACCCAATCAACGGTGCGGCCGGGTCGATCCATCGTCGCTTCCAGTGGGTTCTCACGTTGGCCAAGACCACGGATCTGACGATGACACTCAACCTTCGCTGGCCGCGGCCTCAGCCCGGAGCCCGGGTGCCGGAGGCCTTTGTTCCCAACGCCAGCGACTTCGACGCAGTGTCGATCCCGAAGGCATTGTGGCCGGGTTACTTCGTTGTCCGCCCTTTACGACTGGCGGCCGAGCGAGTCGGCATGCGCCGTCTGTCGAATCGAGCGCTTGGGCCGTTTCTCAGCACACCCGATCAGCTGATCGAACCACTGCTCGACCTAGCGCAGCTCCACAGCGACAGTGTGCTTGTCGACTTGGGTTGCGGCGACGGCCGGATCTTGCGGGCGGCTGCGAAGCGGCATGGGTGTCGTGCCGTTGGAGTGGAGAGCGACCCGGATTTGGCTGCTGAGGCGAAACGTTTGGTTTCGGAGGCGGCGCTTGGCGACACGGTCGAGATCATCAACGCCGACGCAGTCGACTCGATCTCTCAGGTTGCGACCACGGCGACTGCCTACTTCGTGTTTGTGCCGGCTCACGCCGCTAGCGAGTTGGTCAAGCGGCTTCTAGTCGAGGCAAAACCAGGTGCCGTGATCGTGGCCCACGAGCAACATCGCCTCCCCGACCCTCCGCCTGGAGCCGAGTCATTCCCGTTGCTTACGGATCAGGGGGTGACGGTGGCTCATCGCTGGACAGCAGGTTGAGCCCGATCCAAAGTGGCACCACCTGCGACATGGCGAAAGCCAGGCCGGCAAGCAAGACAAGCCACCGCAGCGCCGACTGGTCACTGGTGAGGTCGGCCTGCGACTCCCGAGCAACGGCCTGCGCCTCCGACACGTTAGTGCGGTACTGACCGAGGAGGTCCTTGCCGTCGGCCAGCTCGTCGTTAACCCGGCCAATTGTGATGACCAGCTCATCGAGGTCGGAGCGCAGATCGTCGAGTGAGCCCTCAAACGTTTCCAGGCTGCGGGCAGTGGCGGCCAGGTCTTCGTCGAGCGGATCGATATCGTCGGCCAGACGTCCGAAGGTTGCGCCAAGACCGGCTTCTTGGTCGAAGTCGGGCGTGAAGGGGATGTTGGCCACGGCGGCCAGGAACCCGTCGATCTGGGATCCGATTGATTCCATCTGACGGAGGGTGACAGTGGCATCGGCGAGCGCCGGGGCGGCGTTGCCCGTGAGGGTCCCCGTGTCGGCGATCACGTCGGTTCCGGTGTCGAGCGAAACCGACAAGGTTGACAGGGTGACCTCGAGCTCTTCCAGGGCATCGGACGTGGCGGCCACGGTTCCGTCGGCCACGTCGATCGTGTCTTCAATCGAGTCGAGGGCATCGATGGTGACGGCCAGCGTGTCGGTGGTGGCGTCGTTGAGGCCCGACAGAAGCCGCCAGGCCACGGTGACGCCAAGCGCAGCGGCGATCATGCCGACGACCGCAATCAGGATCATCAACCCGCCAACGATGCGCGGCGGACCGGACTGCAGCGAACTCAAGAAGCCCGCTGCCGAACCCCCTGGCCGCCCTTTTCGACCGTTGTCACCACTATTCACGAGCAAGCGCACCAGTCTAGAAGACGAGCATGGCTTGTTAGCTTGCCTCCTTCCACTTATTGTGCGGATCGCAAAGGATCTGCCCGTTGGCGAGTTTGGTCGGCCCGCCTTTGGAGCGGGGTTGGACGTGATCGGCTTGCAGCCACGCAAACGGCGCGTCGCAGCCCGGTATCTGGCATCGCCCTCTTGCCCGTACGAGTAGCGTCTGTTTCATCCATGTAGGAAAGCCGCGGGCTTTGACCGCTACGTCGATCGGTTGGGAGTGTTCGTCGAACACGGTTCGGCGGAGCATCCCCGCCGCCATCGCTACTGCGGCTTGTTTCGGGTGGATCGGTGTGCCGTCGATCAACTCGCAGCACCGATCAATGTCGTCAAACGACGGTTCAACCTGCTCGATAGATTCGCCAGCCAGTTGTTCAGCCAGATTTTCAGCCAAGGCCGCACCCAGCACCACATGAACCAATGGCGTGATCTGCGAGTTCCCACCCTTGGATGAGCCACGAGTCATCAGATTCAACAACGCGACACCTTGGCGGTTTCCCTGGGATCGTTTCACACCGTCCTCGGTGTCTTGGCGGAACAACCGCTGGGTTTCCTGATCCAACAGATTACGGAACGCCTGACCGGTCAGCGCATCAAACCGGAACTTGCCCGACACCGACCCATCCGAATGCTTCTTATACGACAGGCCAGAGCGGGCCGCTTGCTCAACCGGTTCGTCACCGTCAGGATCAGCAGCGTTAAGCCAATACGCGCACACGTTCACAAAGTCCCGGAAGTCAAGGTCACGGGCGGCGTCGACCAGCATCTCCTGCGAGCCGATCAACTGCTGGTGAACCTTGGGTTGTCGATACTCCGCAACTCTGCGATATGCCGGTGCGTGAGGACCCCATCAGCGAACGCTTCGGCGAATACGGAGAAATCCAACAACCATCGCCCGACACGATCCAACTTGCGGATGTCACGGGCATCACACCCCGAGGCATCAACAATGAAATCAACAGCGTGACGAAACCCAAGCGCTTTAAACGCACCAGGCCCTTCAACGGCCTCAGAAGCAGCAGCCACGACAGCACAACGAGCAGCATCCAACTGCGCCGCCGCCTGTTCCAAGGCAACAGCGCGCTCAGCAAGCTCAACCGCGTTGAGGCACGACAACGCCGTGTCGCGCACGTCACGCAACGCTTCATTCAACCGCTCAAGGTCTCCGCCTCGATCACCGCCAATCATAGGTCCCAGACTAGAACATGCGTTCGATAGAGACAAGAGGGACAGCGGGGTTGTGCCGCAGAAACGCAGTTCCCTTCAGCGGCCTTCTAGACGCTTGGCCCACACGGTCGGTGCAGCAGTTAGAGACTCTGGTGGCCGGGTTCACGCAGACGTGAACCTGTTCCATTTCTCTGGAGGGCCCTGCGCCGAAATCGTCGCATTGGCTACCGCTCGCACCAACGGAGCGAGAACGCTCACGACAATCGTCGCTGTCGGAAATGAGGGGCGAGGCGGCCTCGCTCCGTGCGGACGTTGCCGACAGATTCCTTCGACTACCACCCAGCGATTCGGGTGATCCCACCGAGATCTGTTGGGTGGCAGATCGTGTCGATCGGAGACCTACTCCCTCTGAGTTATCGCTGGCTGACGTGAGGATGTCGACCTCTGCCTCACCTACTCCAGATCCAAGCGGAGGCGGCGGTAGTCCGAACTCGACTGTGATCGATCGGCGACGTCGGCGAAGTCATCGTTGATTCTGAGGATGCGACCCGAGAGTTCATCAGCCTCGCCGCACGCCACTCGGAGGACAAGGTCAGCGGCGGCCTCAGGTCCACCCCACCGGTCCGGGGCTCCAGATCCAAACGACGGCAGCCACGTTGACCCGGCCTCGCCAAAGGCAATCGATTCGGTCATCGGCGTTCGGACGAAGCCGGGGTGAATTCCTAGAACGATGACCCCGGTGTCCACCACCTCGGATGCAGCCATCTCCGTCAATCGGGCGACCCCCGCCTTTGCACAGGCAAATGCGGAGACGTGCTCGCCTTGACGGTCGCCGAGGTTGCCATACACCGTCACAACACGACCCGAGCCGAGAGGAACCATGACGTTGAGTGCCTCGCGAACGGTCAACATCGTTCCACGGAGGTCGATCTCAACAGCGCGCCACCAATCGTTGACATTGGCCGATCTGATTGGCCCGATTGCCTGAGCAACCCCGGCGAAAGCAACAACCAGGTCTGGGAGACCGACCCGCTCAATCGCTCGCCCGAAAGCAGAACCCACCTGCTCCGGATCACTAACGTCGGCTTGTTCGACCGTGATCCGATCGCTGCTCGGGCTCCAGTTCGATCGGGCGATGCCGACAACCGTGGCGCCTTCCGCCGCCAATTGAGCGACAACATGATTACCGATTCCGCTGCTCGCCCCGGTCACGTACGCCACCTGACCATCGAGTCTGTGGGAAACCATGGGAATGTCCTTCCAGCCTCTCGCGGATTTGTGGATTGCTTCGACCTCGACCTTATTCCGGGGGCGAGGTCACCGTCGTCATCGGGCGGTTGCCCCGAGATTGGCCGACGACGATAGCGGCCAGCGCCCCCAGAACAAGAGCGGTGAACGCCACCTGTACCAGGGTCAACGGTTCGTCCAACAACAGCCACGCCATCACCGACGCGGCCACGGGTATAAGCAGCGTGAACGTCGAGCCCACCCACAGCGGGATCTGCACCAGCGACCAGTTCATGGCACTGTGACCAAACACCCCCGCCACGAGGATCATCGCCAGCAACAGGAGAAAGTCCCGCCCATCGGGAGCGGACAGATCCTGCCCCACAGCCAACGCCAGAGGCAGATTCAGCAGGCCGGTCCACATCGCCGATCCCGTGGTGAACTCGGTGGACGTCATCTTGCCCTTCGACTGCTTGGAGGCCACGAAGTAGGCGCTCCAACAGAACAGCGCTCCCACCGCAAGCAGGTCGCCCCTGAAGTCCGACACGCCACTGTCGCCGCCGGCGAGGATCACGCCAAACACGCCGATCAAGGCCAACACCGACCACAGCGCATCCCGACCCCGGATCCTCTCGCCAAAGAACCGAGCCGCCACCACGCCGACCAGCACCGGCTGCAACGCACCGATGATCGTGGCGTTGATCACCGACGTGAGTTTCACCGCGGTGAAGAAGAAGGCCACATCGAGGGCGAGAGCCAAGCCTCCCCAGAACGACTTGCGGGCCGCGGCCAACGTGAACGGCGTGCCTCGGAAATACATCCACAACCAGAGGAAACCGAAGTGCATGAGGAACCGGTAGACCCCGATGGCCAACCCGCCCATGTCGATGACCTTGGCCAGCACCGACCCCAAACCCCAGGCGCTGACCGCGAAGGCCGCGCCCAACAAACCGGCCATTGTCGACCCGGAACCGCCGTCGGACCCCGAAGATCCCCCAGCCTGAGGGGACGTTGCCGCCTCGGTGCCGGTCACTCCAAGCCGCCACTCAGAAGGTCACCTAGCCAGATCCTGGTGGCGGCCACGAGCCGTTCGCAGTCCTCGTCGGTCACCGCCTTCGACAATGCCATGAAGCCCCGGCGCGCCAGGTACAGACCTTGATCGAGCATGGCGTGGAAATACACGTCGATGAGACAATCATCGTCGGCGTGCACACACAACATCGACCCGACGCCGGTCACCCAAAGCGGGGTGGCGGCAGCATCGAAGGCACTCTGCAGGTCCTGCCGAAGCCTGTCTCCCCGATCGTTGACGTCACCCAACGTGTCGGCATCAAGCTCGTGACGCAGGGTCGTGATGGCGGCCGTCATCGACACGATGTTGTTGTTGAACGTGCCGGCCTGGGTCAAGGCACCGGGCCGATCGGTGTCGAACGCCGCCATGATGTCACGTCGACCACCAAAGGCACCGAACGTCATCCCGCCGGCCAAATACTTACCCAGGGTGGTCATGTCGGGCAGCACATCAAACCGCTGCTGAGCCCCACCCGGCCCGAGCCGAGACGTCATCACCTCGTCGAATATGAGCACGGTTCCGGTGTCGTCACAGCGACGCCGAAGCTCTCGCAGGAACTCGACCGAACCCGGCCGACAACCGCCCGAGCCCTGCACCGGCTCAACGAGGACACAAGCGAGGTCGGGCTGAAACATGTCGTCGAGGGCAGCCACGTCATCGAACGGCGCAACCCGAAATCGATGAGGCACATTCATAGGGTTGTGCGGTCCGTCGAGAGCGCCAAAGGCCAACACACCACCGTGGTAGGCCCGGTCGAAAACGCCGATCACACTACGTTCCGAATCGCCCCCATCGGCCACATGGTTAAGCGCGGTGCCGATCGCCATGAGGTTGGCCTCGGTGCCGGAGTTGGTGAACCGAACCTGGTCGATCGACGGGAAACGATCACAGATCAGCTCGGCCAATTCCACCTCTCGAGGGTGGGTGGCCCCGAGGGCCCAACCGTCGTCAAGTACCTCGGCGACTGCGGCCTTTACCCGATCGGGCGAATGACCCAACAACGCGGCCGTGTAGTTGCCGCAGAAGTCCACATAGTGGTGGCCATCGACGTCGATCAAGGTCTGATCATGAGCCGACTCAACCCGGAACGGGAACGGCTCGAAGTGAAGGACCGATCGGGTGTTTCCTCCCGGCAATACCCGCAGCGCCTGCTCCTGCCAGGCCGCGCTACGGAGCCGCTTCGAGGCGTACCGATCGTAGGCTTCGGCCCGCAACTGGTCGAGCCTGGAGTTATCCATCACGTTCACCAGCCAATGGTGTCATAGCCCAAGCCAGGACGCCTACTCCTCGCACGCCCGACGAACTTTGTGCGGCTTGCGGCCCCCTCACCGGGACGTGGACCGCACAAAGTTCGGGGGCGGGGGGACGCAGAGCGCACAAAGTTCAGGGGGGGTTTGTTGGCGAAAGTTCAGGCCGCCATACCGCTGAGTTCGGCCCGCTGACGGGCCACAGCCCAGCGCAGGGCGTCGAGGCGCGTGCGGGAGTCGGCCAGCGCCGACACCGGTGCGTCGCTACGCATCTGCTGGTGCTGGTTCCACACCTCCAGCAGCTCAGCGAATGACCGCTCGAACTGTTCGGCCCGCTCGATGTGGGCTTGGCGAATCTCGTCCCAGATGTAGCCGACGAACACCAGGGCCCGAACCCGAACCGGGGTGGGGGCATTAACGTCGCCAAGCACGTGGAGTGACGGGCGATCAGGTTCGATTTCCAGGCCGAGGCTGACGATCTCGGCGATGGCTTCTTCATTGGCGGCGAACCCGTCCTCGGCGATGCGAGAGCCCAGGTTGGCCAGGTCTGACGTGGTTGGAATGCTGCTCATAGATCCAGACTACGGTGGTCTAATAGAAAGCAAAAGCGATTATATATTGCCTTAATCATCAGAATCTCTTATTATTAGATCTCGGGCAGTACTCGCCCGATTGACAGGAGATCAGCATGTGGAACGAACTCAGTGCCAGGCATCTGCTGGCCCTCCGAGCGGTCGCCGAAGAAGGAACATTCGGCAAAGCCGCAACTCGCCTGGGTTTCACCCAATCGGCCGTGTCGCAACAAGTGGCCGCCCTGGAGCAGATCGTCGGTCAGCCAATGTTCGACCGCCCCTCCGGGCCCCGGCGGCCCGAGCTCACCGACGCCGGCGCTGTGATGCTCGGCCACGCCGAGCGCATTCTCGACGACATCCGCGCTGCGGAGCAGGATCTCGATCGTTTCGCCCGAGGAGTGGTCGGCAAACTGTCGATTGGAGCCTTCCAATCGATCTCATCACGAGTCCTACCCTCGGTCTTGCGGCAGCTGTACCAAGACGCTCCCGACGTGGAGATCAACGTGTTGGTCGAAGAGCCCGACCAGTACGCCCGCCTGAACGAAGGCCGCGTCGATCTACTCTGCGTCAGCGGTGAGATCCCCGACTACTGCGACTACCGCTATCTCGGAGCAGATCCCCACGTCGCTCTGGTCCCGGTCGGCTACCCGGAGGGGCCGCTCATGCTGGAGGAGCTGTCGGGCCGTCCTATGGTCGGTCAACCCAAGGGTGATACCTGTGGGATCGAGGTCGACCAAGGGCTCGAACGCCTTGGAGTCACGCCGAATTACGCCTTCCGCTCCCACGACAACAGCGCGGTGCAAGGCATGATCGCCGCCGGCGTTGGTGTCGCTGTGGTGCCGCTGCTCACTGTCGACGTAAACGACCCGGCCACCGAAGTACGACTCACGATCCCCGAGATTCCGCCTCGACAACTGGCGATCGTTTGGCTCAAAGGACGAACCCTCTCCCCGATCGCTCAGCGATTCATCGACATAACCGTTGAGGTCTGCGAACGCACCTTCGCCGCCGCCCCCGAGGCAGCAGCCTAGGCTCCGCCGCCGCCATCGTCGGCGGGCGCAGGCTCGGTGCCGTCGTCAACGGCATCACCACCGTTGCCACCGCCGTTACCGTTTCCGTTTCCATTTCCATTGCCGTTCCCATTTCCGTTGTCGGGCGTGGTATCGGTGGAGCTGGTCGTGGGCTCGGTTGTGGAGGTCGTCGTCTCGGTGGACGGGGTGGTGTCGGTCGTTTCGGTGGACGTGGTGGAATCGTCGGGGACCGTGGTCTCCGTGGTTGACGAATTCGGGTCGACCGTGGTGGGACCGGCGGGATTGGTGGTGGTCGTGGCGTCCTCGATCACATTGCCGTCGAGGTCGATCGGCAGACAGGGCTCGGTGGTGGGCACGATGATGTTGCCACCGCCACCGTTATTACCGCCATTGTTGCCACCGTTGCCATTGCCGTTTCCATTGTTGCCGTTCCCGTTGCCGTCTTGCGCGGTAATCGGTCCTCTGGCGCCCAACATCGAGAACGTTGGTATGTCGGCGTACGTCAAGGCCACTCCGGTGGTCACACCGGCGGCGCCTTCGTCGCCACCGCCTTCAGGGGCGGACGTGGATGTCGACTGATTCTTCGCCACCAGAGCCGGATCAGGTTCGGCGCACGGGATCAGCGTGGTGAGCAGATCCAGGCCGGTGACCAGCTTCTCCGGCCCAGGGCTTTCGGTTGGGATCTCACACGGTGCATCGTTTCGTGAGGCCTCCAGCATGAAGTCATGCCAGATCTGGGCCGGAATATCGCCGCCGTGCACCTCATCGAGACCTTCGAACAGTTCGCTGATCAGGGGCCAGGGCGCCTCGCCGGCTTCTTCCCGCTTGGCGTTTTCGTCCTTCAGACGGGCATCGCTCATGAAACGTTGGCCAATCTGGCCCGAGACTCCCGGATAACCCATCCAAACCGACGTGGTGAGCTCACACGAGAATCCGGTGAACCAAGCGTCGCGGGCGTCGTTGGTGGTGCCGGTCTTGCCGCCGGCCGGTAGCACTGTCTCATCTTCCAGGATCAGACGAGCGTTGGCCTTACCGGTTCCGTTGGCCACAACATCGACCAAGGCGGCGTTGACCTGACGGGCCACCGAGGCATCAACAACCTGCTCCCGCTGTCGTAGGCCTTCGCCCACGTCTTCACCGCTGCAATCCCCCGCCTCGGTGGGGTACCAGCACAAGACGTTGCCGTCGGAGTCTTCGATGCGCTCGATCATCACCGGATCGAGGCGACCACCTTCGTGCCGCAACGTTGAATACACGGTGGACATCTCGAGAGGCGTGGCCAGGTTGGTGCCAAGCACGATCGAGGGCTCGTAGGGAATCTCGGAGCGGATGCCAAGGCGGTGGCCCATGTCGACCGACGGGTCGATACCGACGTCCATGATCATCTGGGCGAACACCGAGTTGGTGGACCAACGAGTGGCTTCAAACACGGTGCGGTGATTCGGCGGATTTCGCCGACCCAGCACCTTCCAGTCCCACTCGGGCCAAGCGACGGTCTCGTTGGCGTAGAGCGAGTCGGTGGAGAAGCCCTGCTCGATGAACTCGGCCAATACAACGGGCTTCATGGTGGAGCCAGGCTGGAAACCCGAACCGCCGTTGCCGGTGACCAGGTTCACCTGCGACTTGTCCCAGTCGGAGCCGGCCATCATCGCCACCACACGGCCCTGCCCGTCGACACTCACCAGAGCACCGAGAGGCATGTCGGGGTTGTTGGGCGGAAGGTAACCGTTGACCGTCTGGTAGGCCAGCTGCTGGAGCTCCATGTCGAGCGTGGTGTACACCCGGAGGCTCTTGGTTCCCTGCACGCCGGCGGGGAAAATGTCGTTGAGAAGCTGACGGCGAACGGTGTCGACAAAGTACTGGGTACCGAAGTTGGCGCCCTTGACGTCGCCGATACCCTCGGCCGACTGCTCCACCCGAACGAGAGAGGCCCAGTCGTCTTGATCGGCGAGGATGCGCTGGTCCTCGGTGATGTACTCCTGCTCCGCCATGAGCGCGAGCGTGACGGTACGGCGACGGGCCGCTTCGTCAGGCCGGTCGATCGGATCGGCGGCATGCGGGTTACGAATGAGTCCGGCCAGGAACGCCGCCTCAGACAGGGTCAGCTGATCAAGGTCTTTATCGAAATAGTTTCGGGCGGCGGCGACGATGCCGTAGGAGCGGCGACCGAAGTAGATCCGGTTGAGATAGCGCTCAAGAATGTCCTGCTTGGCTAATTCCTTGGACCCAAGCTCGTCGGCCCGTTCCTGCTCGAACTTGATGGCCCGCACGATCTCACGGGCCTTACGAGCCACGTCGTCGGCCTGATCGCCCGAGGTGAGCTTGATGTACTGCTGGGTGATGGTTGAACCACCCTGAAGGCTGCCGCCACCATCGGTGAGACGCGACTTCGCCACCTGATACGCGGCGCGGGTAAGGCCGACCGGATCCACACCCTGATGATCGAAGAAGTTCTTGTCTTCGGTGGCCACCACGGCCTGAATGACCACATCGGGGATCTCGTCGTAGGAAACCTTCACCCGGTCTTCACCCTGGAGGGCCAGCTGGTTGACGGCCACGTCGGCATCACACTCGAATTGAACTTCGGATGAGCAGATGTAGATCGTCTCGGTGAGGGTCTCGAAGTCGTCTCCGGTCAGTTCAACCTGACTGGCAAACGACCACACCACGGCCATACCTGCGCCGGCGAACACGGCAAATACAAAAAAGAGTCGACGGAATCGCCAAAGCGGATTTCGACGCCGGTTTCGAAGCGGGGCAGGGCCGGAGAGGGGCCCGGGCACATAGGAACTCATAGTTGCACTCTCGAAAGAATTTCGTCTCGCCTGCGTGGCTGTATGCCTACTTGGCTACCTGCTTGGCCGTCTGCGTGAAAGGACCAGTGCTACCCGACTGCTTCTCAGCCGGAAACTTCGAATGACTCCCGAAGATGATTCCACCAGCACTGGCGACATACCTCAATTACGTACCAGGTAGAAGGTCTACCACGATTTCGTAGTTTGCGGGCTTCACCCAGGTCGGCGATCACTCGCCCCGACTTGGGTAATGACGATCCAAATGCAAACGTTACCGCCACCATGTCGGAACCGTCACAAATAGGGCAAGGTTCCGGCAGTAAAGATCCGCAGTTGTGGGCTACCCGCCTTAGCTCGGGCTGGGCATCACAAGCGGTTTCGGTGGGCCGATCGCCCTTGAGGACGGCGTCGACCACCCGCTGTCGAGCCAGCCGGTAGCTGACTACGCCCGAGGTTTTGGACCGGGCGCTCCTGGTCCGGATCTGACCCTCGGCTGATCGGGGGGAAGTCACGCCATCAAGCCTAGCCAAGTGGAGAGGATTAGGCCTGGTCGAATAATTATCAGAGATTCCTTCGATCGGGCCCATAACTATTTGATGCCCGACTTGCATTGGAGGCGAATCTGCGTCGGCATCGGCCGGACCGGGTACCGTTTCAACGGTGAGATGGCGTGAGGAAATCGAGGATCTGCACAACTACTTCCACGCGTATTTCTCGGGGGCCGAGACCTCGTCGGCCCGTTTGGAGGAGTCCCTGGCCGCCGGCTTCACCATTGTGGGGCCCAGCGGCGATGAGTCCAACCGGGAACAGATCATCGCCGCGATCATGCCCCGCCAGGGCCATGATGGCGATCTACGAATCAGCACCCGCGACCATCAGTTGATCAAGGCAAGTGACGACTCGATTGTGGCTTCATATATCGAGGTGCACCACACGCCCGACGAGACCACCGTGCGTCGCAGCACGGCGGTCTTCCTCATCGACCCCAACGGGCCCAATGGCCTGCGCTGGCTCAGGGTACACGAGACCTGGATCTGAAGCCGACGCCCGATAGCTCGTAAACCTCAGGCCCAGATGACAAGCGGTAGGCCGGCCAGAATCAGCCCGGCGGCCAGCAGCATCATGACCACCCGTTCGGAGAGCAGGCCGGCCCTCTTTGCTCCCGCCCAGGAGCCAGCGAGGGCGCCGATGAACAGCAACGGGGCGAAGGACCACTGCACGCTTCCATTAAGGGTGTGCCCGATCGTGGCCGCAGCGCTCCCGACCATCCCGGCCGCCATCGTTGTCGCCGCTGCCTGCTGAGCTCGGAGCTTCTGCACCCACGACAGGTACGGCACCGACACCAGACCACCGGCCACGGCGAAGGTTCCGTTGAGAAACCCGACCCCCGCGCCACCGAGCACAAGGAGACCTCGGCGCGCCGGTCGTGCCTCCTTCGAAGTGGCCAACTCGGTGACCGCGGCATGATGATGGCGGGCATATCGAAAGACCACAAACCCAGCCAGGACAAGCAGCAGGATCCCGACGAGCGTGAGCAGCGCTTCGGGGTCGATGCGTTTCGTCAGCTGCCAGCCGCTAAGAAGGGCAACCGGCCCGGCGCCCAAAGCAAGCCATCCGGCCAGATTCCAGCGAACCAGACCCTGGCGGTTATATCCGAGCGCCCCGGTCACCCGGATGAGGCCTAAGGTCAACGCCCCCGTTCCAACCGCCTCGGCTCCGTCGAGGCCAAACAACACGGCCAAGGCCGGCACCAGAAGAAACCCACCGCCGGCGCCGATGATGGTGCCGTAATAGCCGATGCTGAGAGCGAGTACCACAAGGCCGAGGGCGGTGGGGATGTCCAAGGGCGCCAGTGTACGGGTGTCAAGGTAAAGCAGGGCCTCGCAGCCGGATGGGATCAGGCCAACCGACACCCACTACCCTCAAGTCATCATGAGCGATATCACACTCGACCCGGATGCAGTGACAGAGCACATTCATTCGATTCCCCACGCTCAGGCCCTGGGGTTGCGGTTCCACGCTCTCGCCGACGACTACATCGAGATTGAGCTGCCCTACGACACCAAGCTGGTGGGCGATCCCGACACCGGGGTCATCCACGGCGGCGCCATCACCGCTCTGCTCGATAACGCGTCAGGGTTTGTGGTTCGGCCACCCGACTTCGACCGGGCTCGGGTGGCCATCGCCACCCTCGACCTTCGGATCGACTACATGGGTCCGGCCACGCCGGGCCGAAACGTGATCGCCAGAGCCACCTGTTTCAAGCGCACCCGGACCATCGCGTTTGTGCGGGCCCTGGCCTTTCACGACAGCCCCGACGACCCAATCGCCACGTGCACGGCAACATTCATGCTCGGCACGCCGAACACCACAAAGCCGATGATCGGAGGTGGAGCATGAAGATTCTCAACGATCTTCGAGCCCAAGGCCAGCAGGACGACATGGCGGCGATCCTCGATCATATTCCCTACGCCAAGTTCCTCGGTCTGCGAGCCCACCGGATGGGCGACGAGCTCATCACCGAGCTGCCACCGCAAGAACACCTAACCGGCAACCCCAACCTTCCCGCCGTCCACGGCGGGGTGGTCGGAGCCATGCTGGAGATGACGGCGATCCTTCAGCTACTGCTTGATACCGAGTGTGAACGTTTGCCGAAGACTGTCGACGTCTCCTTCAACTACCTTCGCCCGGTGCGCTCCGACACGGCAACCTACGGGCAGGCCATCGTCACCCGACAAGGCCGCCGGGTGGCAAATGTGCGATGTGAGCTGTGGCAGAACGAGCGCGATCGGGTTGTGGCCAACAGCCACGGCCACTTTGTGCTCGCTCCGCTGGAGACGGCCGAAGCCGCTGACTAGCCGGAGACGGCCAAGTGACCTCGTTGCCCGTCGAAGGCGACGTCGGGATGAAGTGACGTCAGAACCTGATCGGCGGCCGACGGGGTGCATGGGCGGGGCTGGTAGTCCACCACCATGTTGTCGGTCTCGATGCACGACAGTTCGAGGTCGATCGACTGATCGAAGTCGAACGTGGCCCGCACGGCGAGGCTGTAGCCGGGAGCCTGCTCGTGATATCGACCAGGCGTACCGAACACGAAATTGCCGACCGAGTACAGTACCGGCGTGCCGTCGATGACCTCGATGGGCTGAACCAGGTGGGCTCCGGCCCCGACAATCAAGTCGTATCCGGTATCGACCAAGACTTGCGCAAGTGTGCGCTGCCGGTCGGTTACCTCACCGTAGTTGTCGCCCCAATGAACAAAGGCAATCACGTAATCGGCTCCCGCCCGGCGAGCGGCCTCGTGGTCGACCTGGATGTTGTTCAGGCTGAGGCGACGGGTACCGGGCCGGTCACTTGATGCGGTGATGGATCCGGCCACGTCGGCGAGTCCGACAACGGCGATACGACCGTTGGGGCCATCGATCAGGATCGGCATCCTGGCTTCCGGCGAAGCAGCGCCCGCCCCGAAGGCGACCATTCCCGCATCGGTGGCGTGCAGTCTGGTGTCGTTTAGGCCTTCGAGCCCGCGATCCATCGCGTGATTGTTGGCCAGCGAAACGGCGTCGACGCCAAACTTGGCCAAACCGGCAACCGTTTCCGGGGCGGCGTTATAGGACCAGCGCTGAGTTGGATCGGCGGGCTCGGTGGCGTCGGTCACCGGACCTTCGAGATTGGCGATAACCACATCGCTCTCCGGGAACGGCTCAAGTCGCTCCAGCACCCAGCCAGACCCGTTGGCCTCGATCAGTGGAGCGGCCTCGTCGCCAAGTAGCGTGTCGCCGACGAAACTCACGGTCACGTTCTCGTCAGGAACCGATATCACCGGAGCGCCGGCAATCGCTTGGTTGGAGGTGGCCATCATCAGGTAGGCGGCGACGCCAAGCGCAACAAGCCCGGCCGCGGCCACCACGACTGACAAACGTCGGGCTCTGGTGCGACGGCCAATGCGGTTCCTGGCTCTCTGAGCCTGGTGTTGGGCGCTGCCGCCTTCAAAGTTTGTGAGACGTCGAGCCATCAGATCACTCCAACCACGGGATCGGCGGGCCGGGCGATCCGTCCCCGATACTCGTCTCCGCTCATGTCGGCGATGATCTGGCCGTCGGCCATGTAGCAGACTCGATCGGCCAACGCTGCTTCGCTTGGATCGTGGGTGACAAACACAACCGTGCCCTGGTAGCGCCACAGGAAACGCCGAAGCACCTCCTTGGACGCCGGGTCCATGTTGGCCGTCGGTTCATCGAGCAGCAGGATCCGAGGACTTCCCACCACCGCCCGAGCCAAGGCCAGCCGTTGCCGATGGCCTTCCGAAAGGTTGGTTCCGCCTTCGACCACCCACGCCGAAAGTCCACCGTCGTGCGTCTCGAGGATCTCATCGATACGGCAGGCCATGATCGCCCGCTGCAGCTGCTCGTCAGTGGCGCTACCATAGCGATAGGTCAGGTTGCGGCGGATCGTTCCTCGCATCAGCGGCAGGTCGGCGCTCACGAGGCCGATGTTGCGAGCGCACGATCGTAAGTTGGTCTCCGAGAGGCGTTGATTATCGACATACACGGCGCCGCCGTCGGGTTCCACGCCTCGGGCGATCACCGACAGCA
Organism: Acidimicrobiales bacterium; assembly: GCA_965216355.1. Classification (GTDB taxonomy): domain Bacteria; phylum Actinomycetota; class Acidimicrobiia; order Acidimicrobiales; family SZUA-35; genus JAHELU01. The sequence continues at coordinate 1,317,353 of CBDCFR010000013.1, read as the reverse complement.
GGGTTGACTTGCCGGCACCGTTCGGGCCCATGATGGCCAGGACCTTACCCGGTTCGATGTCGAGGTTGATCGGTCCCAATGCGCCGTCAACCGACAGGTCGCGAAGGGCGATGGCGCCCTTGCGGGGCCGTAGCGGAGGCAGGTCTTGAGCGACGTCATGGCGAACGGCTCGACCCATGAAATCACCGATCTTGGTGCGAGAAACCTGGGCGGCCTGCCAGTACTCGTAGGACCGGCCCAACGTTTGCACCGGACCTGTCAGCAGCCTTACCGCGGTCATGATGGCCACCAAACCGCCGACGGAGATCCGGCCGTATCGCAGCTGGTGCACACCGGCCACCATCACTGCACCGAGGGCGACGTAACCACCGGCGGCGGCAACCAGGCGAACGCTGCCTCTGGCGTCAGCCGCTCGGTTCAGGGCTCCAAGAAGATCGTCGTTCTGACGGCCGAGTCGGTTGTGTTCACCGCCGCTGCGTCCGTAGGCCAGCACGACACCAAGAGAGCGGATCTGCTCGGCCACGTTGGATGCCAGCAGCGATCGACGCCAGCGAACGGCTCGGGTGGCCCGGTGAACCCGGTAGCCGAACAGGATCGATCCGGCTCCGGCCAGCAGTAGAACGCCCGCCACAACCAAGCCGATCAACCAGTTGATGTAGAACACCACGGCCAGCACCATCACCAGCGTGATCGATGAGACGACGCCTCGACCAAGACCTCGGCTGGTCCAGGTTCGCAACGTCGACAAGTCACCGGTGAATCGTAGGAGCACCGCACCCTGCGATGATCGCTGAACCTTCCGAACGGGAAGGTTGAGCAGATGTCGGTGCAGGACCATCCGGAGTCGGGCCACCTGCCGGTAGCCGACCTTTTCGGCCACCGTGTACTCGAGACCTCGAGCCACAGCGGTTACCAACGCCAGCCCGAGGAAGATCCAGGCGTAGTCAAGCGCCCGATCCAGACCGCCGTCGGTATTGACGGCGTCGATGACCAGCCTCACCACGAGCACGCCGGCGGCGGTGGCGATGGCTCGCATGAATCCGACGGAAAGTAGTTTGGCCAGATCAAGCGGCGTCAGCCGCATGGCCCGCCGCATGTTGGCCGGGCCGTCATAGCCCGAAGTTGGGAACGAACTCATCTTCGACTCACTGCCCGACTGCGATTGGGTCCGAGGTCGTGGCGCCCCGCAACGACGCCGCCCTGAGAGCCGAGGCCCGATCGATCAGTTGCTGAGCCGGCTCGGCCGAACACAGCTCGGGTTTCGTGAGCACGTGTACCGGAGACTGCTCGCCAACCTCCTGAGTGGCCAATGGAGACTGGGTAAAGGCACCGGTGACGGCCAGGAGAGGCAGGTCGATCTGTTGGAGCATGGCTGCGCCACCAACTGCACCTACGGCGTCGCCGGCGGCGAACACCACGCCGTCGACCAGATCGAGGAAATGAGGAGTACGGATCAGAGCCGCCGTCTCCCGCTGGAAGATTCCGTCGGCCACCTCGACCACGATGGCCGAACAGCCGAGGTTGGTCAGATGGTTGACCAGATGGGTCATGATCCGGATAACCACTTCGAGGGGAAGTTTGTAGGTGGAGGCGTAGCCGGCGTCGGTGAAGTCGACCACTGCTGCCGCTCCGGCATCGGTCATCGACCAGAAGTCCCCACCCGATCCGGTACCCGTGACTTTGGTGCCGCCGGCTCGATGGCCGGCTTCGTTCAAGCCCGTGATCAACGATGCAACCGCCGTTGTCTTGCCGGCGTTCATCGAGGTGCCCAGCACAGCGATCACCGGAGGACGAGCTGTGGCCGGCTCTTGGAACGGCAGAGCATAGCGAGCCAGGTTGAGGGGCTCTCCCTGGTCGTCGCCGATGAGCCCGACCGGGCGGAGTTCGGTGGGTCGGCGGGTGGCACCATGACGGGAGACCACCGTGGCCGCCACTCCCCCGGCCGCAGCGAGGTTGGTGAGACCAAGGTGGTCGGGTATCTCAGCTTCAAACTGATCCGGAGCGTACCGATCACCGTAGGCCACGATGATCTCGGTTCCCGGAGCGAGCATGGAGCGACGGCCGGTGGGCAGCTCAATTCGTTTGTGGTGGCCGGGTCGCTCAACCTTGGCCAGAACCAAATCCCCGGTGCGAGGACGCATCGGACCGGACAACAACGTCGCCTTGGACCAGTCGGCCCTTGGGTCGCTCAGCGGGATCCGCCGGGTTGAAAAGCCTGGCTTGGCCAGACGTACCCGTTCCGCGGGGAGCTTCGTCACCCCCGAGGATCGAAACCATCGGGGAGTTCCCTCTTCTGTCATTTTCATCGCCTCGTTTTCAGCAGCGCGTGCCGCGCTGCCAGTCGCCCGATCCTTCTCCAAGACCGCCTGAACCATTGATTGGGTTACGTCGTTCTGTTACCTACAAACGATTTGCGGCGGTTGTTCGGCTAACAAAGTTAACCTCTGCTTGGCAGCCTACAGCCGCTTGCAGGTTGATCCTGCACGATGGATGACGTTTCTTGCTGCTCGATAGTCGCGAGGATTGTCGTTAAGGTTTGTCGGATGGACGCGACGCCTGACCGCCCGTCGAGCGAGCAACCGAAAGAGCCGGTATCACTCCCCTGGATAGAGCCCGGCTATCGGGAGTTCAAAGACATCTTCGCCAGTGGAGCCATTGCGGCGCTACTTGTTGTGGCCGCCGTCAATCTGATTCAAGCGGCCTCAGGAGGCACGAGCGGCCAGCTTTCCGGTGGACTGATCGCACTGGTCTTGGCTGTAATCGCCGCCGCGATTTGGTACGGCCCGACCGGCTGGGTCGGCACCCGGGTGACCGTCGACGACCAAGGCCTATGGGTACGCCACTGGGGATGGTCGATCGGATCAAGGCGGCTCGAGTTCTCACTTCCCAAACACCTGCCCGCCCACCAACTTGGTGAGGCCATGGTGGTCAGCGAAGAAAAACGAAAGCAGATGTGGCGCCGCTCCATGTCACTCGATTATCGGGGAAAGCTTCTTGGTTGGACTCGGGTCAACGTAGGTCGAGACACCACCGAGGCGGTCATGGTCGAACAAACCGGCGCCGACCTCAAGAGGCCCTGGTGGCTGCTGAAGTGCCAGGCCTGCCCGGAGCTCGTCGAGGCCATAGAGCTGTGCCGACGGGCCAACAGCGAGGCCAACAGCAACAACAACGTCGGGCAGGACCTAGGAGACTGACGAGTCCTCAGGTCCAACGGCCACGGCATCGGATTCGGACTCGGTGCCCGATTCAGATGTCGGCTCCTCATCCACCTCGTCGGACCCGATTGTCACCAGCGGACCTCGATCGTCGAATACCGCCTCGGCCATTCCGGCTGCGGCGGCGACGGCGGCCACGTTGTGGTCGGTGCCCCGAGCTGCCATCAGCGCCTCGTAAACAGGCGGCTCCAAAACAATGTGATCTGGGAAGGTGCGAGGTCCGGTGTAGCGAGGATCGTGTAGATACCGGTCGGTCAGCTGAAGGTAGGCCAAGTCGACTTCGGGCACCGGCTGACCCAGCACGATCACGTTGGCTTTGAGCAGGAACCAGTCGTAGATGCCTCTTACGGATTGGCGAAGCAGGCGGTCTACTTGGCGAGGTCCGACATCGGCCACCACCAGACTGCCGGTCTCCCTGCTGTGCGCAACGGCGTTCCGCAACGTCGACAGTCCGCCAACAGCATGCACAACGTGGGGGTCAAATCGATACATCGCGATTCGTGTGCTCAAGCGGGCTCGGACCTGATGTAAGGCCGGCAGATTCGATCGATCCAGCCCAGCCCGGCGCAGCTGGCGAGTGTCAGGCCACACAACCGCAGTACCGACGGTGCCGAGGGTGATGTCATCGGAGTGCCGGCTGGTGGCGAACTCGGCTCGCCGGTGACCGTTGGTGACCGCCAACCCGTCGTCGGTGATGATGCCGATCCGAAGAGGGCGCTGGAGCCGATAGCGATTGGCCGCCACCACGGCAACGTGGAAGGCCATGGCCACCATCGTCCACCGCAGCCGACCGTTGGCGTTATGCAGGAACACCCCGGCCACCGAGTAGCCGACAAAGGCCAGCATCACCGACAATCCAACGTCGGTATCACGGGCCCTCCACACGGCGGCGGCGGCGAGCACCATGAACACGGTCCAGATGGCCAGTCCGACAATGCCTTCCTCCGCTGCCACCTCCAGCGGCAGAGAGTGAGCCGAGCGCTCCTCAAATCTCGGGTCGAGGCCGATGGTGCGGGAGTACTCAAGGTAACGATCGTTGTAGGAGCCGTAGCCGACGCCGTAGAGCGGGTGATCCTCGAACATTTCGATGGCGGCCAACATCTCGCTCGCTCGACCGGTGAGAGAACTCTCGACCTTGCCGGTGGGGCTGAACACCGAGACGGCGTCGCCCAGGCTGGCCAGCCGGGTCGACACGCCAAACGGTCCGAGGATCAAGATCATGGCGGCGGCGAAGATCGCCAACCACTGATTCCGACTTGGGCGGTACCGCAGAATCCCGAACCCGAGGAGAGCGGCCAACGCCAGGAGGCCGCCTCGGGACGCCGTTTGCGATACGGCAAAGACCATGGTGAGAATCGACAGCCGACGCATCAAGGTGACTGCGGGGCCGTAGTTCGATCGCCGGAACCAGCCGAGCCCAACCGCACAGCCGATACCGACCACCAACACCTGGGCGTACTGGTTGGGGTCAACCCGGTAGGCACCGGCGGCCCGTAGCGTGTCACCAAGCCCACCCACGTTCTCGGCGGCCCAACGAGCGAACCCGAGAAAGTCATTGCCCTTCGTGCCGGTGAGCACCTGAAACACGGTGATCCAGCTCAGCAGTGCAGCACCGGTGGCCAATCCGCTGAGCAGGGCTCGCAGGCCAGGCTCTCGTCGGGCCGACACCATCACCGCAGCTCCGAGCAACAGCGTGGGGAACAAGCGGGTGACCGCTTCGATCGAGGCCGGCGGGTTGATGGCCACAAACGGACCCATCAGCGCCGAGACCACAGCGGCCAAGATCGTCACCATCATCGCCAGCGGAAGTACCGCCGGCCGGCGCTTCAACCGAGGGAGCGACGAGAGCAACTGCAGAAGACCGAAACCCAGAGCACCGATGGCCAGCGGCACCGTGTATTCCTCAACGCCAAATCGCTGCCGCAACACGTCGGCGGCATTGGTGGCCACCGACAACCCGATCACCCAAGATGTTCGACGGGGTGACGATCCGATGGCGATAAGCGCACCCAGTACCAGCGGGGCGACGAGGATGAGCAGGATCACGGGGATGCCCCGATTTAGCTTCGGAGACCGGTCCGCGCTCGTTCGCGGCTGGCCTGGTCGCTACCACCGAACAACGCAAGCCACAGCATGAAGGCTCCGAGAGCGGAGGCGATCATGGCGGCAATCACAATCAACGTCGTGCTTGGCCTGCCGGCGTCGTCGGGAACCGACGCGTCGGTGACCGTCTCGATCTTGTAGACCGGAAAGTGTTCGGCGTAGGAGACCGTTAGCTCACCGGCGATCGCATCGGCATAGGCGATCGCGGTGGCCTCTTCCGGCCCGACGACGGTGATGTCGACCAGATGGCTGGTGAGCACCTGGAGCGCTTCCACGTCATAGTCGGACGCTTCGTCCCCGGTGAGGCCGATAGCGGCCTTGGCCGACGTAAGTACCGTGCCACTGCCGGCCATTCCGGCCGCGGTGACGACGGCGGTCCCGCGATCGAGCGACTGCAACACGTCCACCACTTCAGAGCTGTCTTCCAGCGACTCGGCCGGAGTGATGGCAACGACTGCGGTGGCAGTGAACTGATCGCCCTGAGCGGAAGCCCACAACCATGCCAACAAGCCACCGATAACGGCGGCCGCGGCAACAAGCATCGCTACTGTCTGTTCCCTACGCAAGTAGCCAACTGTAGCGGCCTAGCGCTGCCACATCATCCAACCAGCAGCTTGTCCCAGTGAGCAGATGTCTGCCCCTGCCAGGTGAGATCGCCCAGCTTCAGGGCCGGCGCTAATCCCGGTGTTGATTCATTGCGGCGCGGAGATGATTGAGCATCTCCTCAGCCCACCGATCGGCATTGAAGTCCTCGACCACACGGGCTTGAGCCGTGGCCACCCGCTCAGCGATGTCGGGTGCTTGGTACACCTCGACAATTCCGGCCGCGATGACCTCCGGAGTATTGCCGGACAGGGTCCAGCCCGCATCGTCGCCGAGAACGCTGCTCACGTCACCAACGGCCGATGCCAGCACCGGCACCCCGGCCTCCATCGCCTCAAGCATGGCGACCGGAAGGCCCTCCCACGAAGACGGCAGCACAAACATGTCGCACGCCGCCATCAACTCACGGGCGTCGCTACGGGCACCGGTGAGATTGACTCGGTCGGTCAGCCCCAAATCGGCGGCCTGTTTGGCCAGCGGTTCGTGAAGATCGCCCGACCCGACGATCACCAGTTCGGCGTTGGGGATGTGCTCAAGCACCGAAGGTAGTGAATCGATTAGGGCGTCCTGAGCCTTTTGAGGGTGGAGGCGGCCGACGTTGAGCAGCATGTAGCCGTCGGGGTCGGCCATGACCTCGGCCCGCAATGCCCGCCGATCGTCTTCGGTTAGACGAGGCCCTGGAGCCACAGCATTGGGGAGCACATGAATCTCCACGCCGGGAAGAAACTCCTGCCGGGCAATCTGGGTACGGGGTCCGACGGCCACCACCCGATCGGCCACCTTGCCCAGCGTCAGCCCTTCGGCCTTGCCGTGATAGAGATGGCTGTCGCCGTACGACTTCTCGTTGTGGAGGATCGCCACCGAACCGATGCCGAGGGCCCGAGCGGCCAACACGCCGAGAACGTTCGGGCTGAGCAGGTTGGTCTGCACAACATCGAAACCTCGAAGCGCCTTGATAAGGCGAACGAATCGGCCGGGGTCGATCAACCTACGGGCCGGCAGTTCGGTGAATCCCAAGCCGGCTGCGGTGAGCGTGGCTCGAACATCGGGGCCGAGATCGCTCAGACAGATCACGTGCAGTTCATGATCGGTGTTGCCCACATAGTCGGCGAACGTTCGCAGCAACGCCTCCGCTCCACCGTCAGGACGCAGCCCGACCAGGATCGCGGCGATGCGCATCGGGTCGCCCGTATCACCGAGCGTTGAGCCGCTGCGGCCGGGTTCGGAGGGGGTATTGTTCGCCTTGGTCATTTGGATTCGCCCGTGCTCTGATCAACCCACCGACTCGGTCGGTTTGTTGTCGGATTCGGATCGTTTGGGAAGCCCGGCCCGCACGAAGGCCAAGGCCTCACCGAACAGGGTTCGGTCGACCACGCTCAGTATGCCGAGGTAGACCCCTGCTCCAACCGGCACGATAGTTAGGATTTGGATCAGATCAGGCCACTCCTCGACGAGGCGCGACAACGGCCACGTGGCAGCCACCATGGCGGCTCCGGCCAGCAGCGGGCTGCGATACGGAGCAAGCATCGAAGTCAGACGCTGATCGGTGATCCGGGCCGCAATCACCAGCTGGAAAAAGGAAATCACCACGGCCAGGCCGGCCTGAGCCATCGCCACCGCGGTGATTCCGTAGCGGACCACAACAAACAGAAGCGGCACGATCACCGCCATCTTGGCCACGCCGATGACGTTGAGCAGGCCGGGTCGGCCGTAACCCTTGTAGAGATCGCCGATGTTCTTGGTGAGCGCCGTGGCCAGTAGCGCGATGGAGAGCCACCGAACGGGCTCAATGGCGTCGAGCCACTTGTCACCGTAAGCCAGGCGCACCAGCGGGCCGGCACACACGGCCAGTCCAAGGCCTAGCGGCATTAGAACGGCCGAGGTCAACCGCAGCATCGCCCGCAACGCCTCGCGACCTTTCCCCGGTTCGTCCTGCAGCTCGGAGAACACCGGGAAGGCCACCTTGGCCACCACCAGGTTCACACCGTCGAGCAGAAGTTCCGGCAGTCGGAACGCCAGCGTGTACACACCGAGGGCGGCGGTGCTGATGCTGCGGCCGATGAACACGTAGTCGATGTTCTTGTTGATCGATCCGAGGATGTCGATCAGGGTCATCTGCGCACCGAAGCCCAGCAGTTGGCGACTGCCGGCCAACGAATCCCCTTTCGAGAGGCGACGTTGGGGTTGCCAGCCCCCAAGAGCCATCAACACGGCCGACCCGACCGCGGTGCCAACCACCTGTCCCCAGACGAGACTCCACACGCCGTAGCCGGCGAAGGCCAAGGCGACCGTGAGAAACGCCTTCACGAGCGCCCGCGATGTCTCACCCATTGTGACCTGCTTCATTTTCAGGTCACGTTTGAGGCGAGCTTCGTGCACTGCACCAAAGCTCCGCAGTACAAACACAAAACTCAGACCCCGGATAATCCCGACGGCATCATCGTTGTTGAAAAAGTCGGCGATGAACGGAGCGCTGAACCAGCCGATGGCGGTGAGGGTTACACCAAGCGCCATGTTGATCCAGTAGGCCACAGAGGCCAAACGGTCGTCGCGCCCGCTGAGATTGATTACGGCGGAGGCGATACCGAAGTCGTTCAAGAACTCCAGGTAACTGATCACCAGCAGCCCGATACCGAACAGGCCGAAGATCTCCTCGTCGAAAATCCGGGCCAGCACCATCGTGCTGATGAAGCTGACGACCCGGACCGCGACCAGGGAGGCGGCGCTCCACATGGTGCCGCTGCTCGACCGGGATCGCAGGCTGTCAGTGGTCATCGGCCCTCGTCATCGGCCCTCGTCATCGGCCCTCGTCATCGGCGCTCGCCTCGACCGGTCACCGTGCCGCCAACTCTCGGTACTGAGCGACGAGAGCGTCGGCGGTCTGATCGATCGAGTAGTTGGCCATGACAGTCTTGCGGGCCGTCCGGCCAAGTTCAGCGGCGATTTCGGGGGTATCGAGAAGGTCGGCAACTTCGTCGGCCCCCTTGGCCACCGCTTCCGGTGGGGCGCCCGGGCTCACGATCCGGCCGTCGACTCCATGGGTCATCACGTCGGACACGCCGCCGACGTCGGTCACCACACACGCACACCCTGCGGCCATCGCCTCCAACAGAGCGTTCGACAGTCCTTCGGCTGACGACACAGACACGTACAGATCGGACCAGCTCAACAGCAGGGGCACATCCTCACGCTTGCCCAGAAGACGAACGCCGTCAATACCGGTGAGTTCCGACTCGAGCGGACCGTCACCAACGACGTAGAGCCAGGCATCCGGGTGCTGATGGCGCACCCGGTACCACTCCCGAGCGAGTTCGACCACCCGCTTCTCCGGCCAGATCCGCCCGACGATCAACACCACCGGACCGGTGGGCCAGTCGGGCAGCAACCCGGCCCGGTGCCGCCATTTCTCCTCGCTGCTGGCAAACTCGACTTCGGGAGGGGCAAAGCGATTGGTGTCGACTCCGTTTGGGATGAAAACCATGCGATCGGTGTCGATGTCGCGGCTGGCCAGCTCCTCCTCCAGGTCACGGCTGATGGCCACAAATCGATCGACCGAGGAGCGAAGCAACCGCAAACGCCAGCCACCCAGAGGCCGTTCACTCAATCGTTGCAGGTCACCGAGATGCCCCGACCGGAGGAGCTTGGTGAGGTACGGCGTCTTGGTCGCCACCCGGTACAGCCCGGCGATGAACGACGGGGCCAGCGTGTCGTAGGCGTGCACGACGTCGGGTTTGGCGCGGAAAAGACGCCAGAGCGTGCCGAGGATGAACATGACGGCTCGCAACGGTTTCGGCCCTCGAGCCGGGACCCGGACCACTTTCGCTCCGCCAATCCATTCCTCAGAGGCCAGGCCCGGCCGGGATCGCGTGTACACGACCGGTATGACTCCACGGTCCAGCATGAGTGGGACGAGCGACGCCAACTGACGTTCCGCCCCACCTACGGTAGGAAGGTAGTTCTGGATCACCATGGCCACACGGATGGGTGGCCGGTTACTGGTTTGGTCAGTGGACGGCATAGTTGTCGAAGATCTCCAGCATGCCCTGACCGGAGAGGCTGATGTCGAACTCATCGACCACATGTTTGCGGGCGGCTTGTCGCATCTGATCACGCAATGGCGCGTCGTCAAGCAACCGCTCGATCGCATCGGCCAGGCCTACCGCGTCGCGTTCATCGGCCAGCAGGCCCGTGATGCCATGCCGCACAAGCTCGGGTATACCCGACACCCGAGTGCTCACGACCGGCACGCCGAGCGCCATCGCCTCCATCAGTGCAACCGGGATGCCGTCACGTTTGCCGGTCGAGGTGACCACCGACGGCATCACGAACACATCGGCCTCCGACACGATCTTCATCGCGTCGTGCACCGGGCGGGCGCCGTGGAACGTCACGTTGGGACTCGCCAGCTGCTGCAGCTCCTCTCGTAAGTCGCCGTCACCCACCAGGTCGACATGAACGTGGCGGCCTCGCTCGGCCAGAAGCCGCTGAGCCTCAAGCAGGTAGGAGTGACCCTTGTAGTCGGCCAGCCCGGCCACGGTCACGATCCGGGGGATCTCGTTGTCCGGCTCGGCACTGCGATAGGGGATCGCAGCGGTGTCCACCCCGCACCGCACGATCGAGATCTTTGGATCGACGTCGGGATAGTCGCCGCCGAGCAGATCCCGGTTGTAGTCGGAGATGGTGGCGATGGCGTCGGCCGCCCGCAGTTTCTCACCCAACATCGTGGTGTCGACGTACAGGTCGTGGGCATGCAGGGTGACCGAATAGGGAAGGTCGGTGAGGATCGAAATCTGATAGGCCAGCAGGGCCGAATGGGTGCCCCAGTGGGCGTGGATGTACTCGATATCCTCGTCAGCCAGACGATCGGCCACCCAAGGGGCGATCAGCGACGTAACAATGGCTCGAGACAGGAACTTCGACGACGTGACGTTACCGAGCAAGCCACGAGTCCACATGCGAGCCCAACGTCCGGGGCTGGAGGCGAAACGCCGCAGCTGAGCCGTGATCAAACCAAACTTCGGGGCATCGCTCCCCGCGATCAGCGTTGGAATGAGCGGTGCCGCCTCTGGTTGCACCACCTGATGCTCCTCCCTCGTGATCGTGACCATGGTGACGTCGTGACCCCCACCGGCCACGGCCTGGGCCTCCCGGACGATGAACGTCTCGGTGGTTTTCGGAAAACGAGTGACGAGATAGGCGATCCTCATAGCGCTACAACGGCTCGATTCTCACGTGGAACCGGTGCCACGCAACACTACCTGAATCGTCTTGGCCACAATCCAAACGTCGAGCGAAGGGCAGGCGCGGCGTACATAGGTGATGTCGAGAGCCAAACGATCCTCCCACGATTCGGAATCGCGAGCGGTGGCCTGCCACAACCCGGTGAGGCCGGGCTTTACATCGAACCGCTCGAGCTGCCACGAGGTGTAGGCGTCGATGTTGAGGCTGGTGGGCCGCGGGCCGACAAGGGTCATCTCGCCGGTGAGTACGTTCCACAGTTGGGGAAGTTCGTCGATCGAAGTGCGGCGTAGGAAACGGCCCACCCGGGTGATCCGCGGATCGTCGACCGCTTTGAAGTCGGGGCCGTCGCGGAGGTTCTTCTCCGCAAGCTCGGCTTTCAGCTCATCGGCGTTGGGGACCATCGACCGCATCTTGACGATGCGAAACCGGCGGCCGAGATGACCGGTACGGAACTGGCGGTAGAAGACCGGGGCCGAGCGATCCTCGATCTTGAGAGCAATGGCGGCCAGCATCACCAGCGGCACGGCCATCAACCCGAGAGCCAGCACAAACAGAAGGTCCCAGACCCGACTCAGGTTGTGGTAGTCGGGTCGGTCCTTGTCGGCTGATCGATCGGTGTAGTCGGTGAGAATCGGGGCCAGCGCTTCGGCCCGCTCGGCCAGCCGTTGGTAATCGACAGGCTCGGTGATGTCGAGCGGGTGGGCCCTGGTCGTCGATGCTCGCTTGACGACCACGACATTCGGATCACGAAGGTCGATGGAATGGACGGAACCAGGCTCGGCCGCCTCCGACGACACGCCGAGATCGAGATTTTCCATCAGCTCGATGAACAGCGGCGTGTTCAGCTCCGGGTCGGAAGCCGTGCCGCCGGATTCGGTTTCAACTGATGCTCCGTAAGATGTGGTCATCGATTGGTTCCTGCCTGCCTGAATCGATCGGAAGTAGTGACTGCTGAGCACGGATCAAAGTCGCGATCGGCTGGATGGACGGCAGCGATATGATCGTGGCGATGACAAGGCCGGTGAGCAAGGGCGAAATGGTGGCGCTGGGTGTTCTTGTTGCTTCGGCCACCTCGGTGATCGGCAGTTTCGTTGGGCTGCCGGCCGCCTTGATGGTGCAAAAACGCCTGCGGCCGAAGCCGATTCGTAGTGCCGGACCACCGTCCGGCGTGGTTTCGGTGGTGGTGGCGGCGCACAACGAGCAGGCCCACATCACCGAGATCTTGTCGGATCTCGGGAGCCAGGATCTGCCGCCTGACGTGGAGCTGCAAATCATCGTCGGATCCGACGGGTCCACCGACGGCACGGTTGAACTGGCCGAGAGCCACCCGGTCAAGCCGGTGGTTCTGGATCTTTCCCGAGGCGGGAAGTCGAGTGCACTCAACGCCGCTCTCGATCAGGCCGTCGGAGACATCGTGGTGTTCAGCGACGCCAACACCCGCCTGGGCTCCGATGCCGTGGCCACTCTCATCCAGCACTTCGGCGATCCGGAGGTCGGCGGGGTGGCCGGCCGCCAGGACTACGGTGATCCCGGCAAGTCGCCCACTGCCGAATCCGAGTACTGGGTGTATGAGGGCTGGCTCAAGGGCCTTGAGTCGGCGGTTGGCAGCACGGTGTCGGCCACCGGAGCGCTCTACGCCATCCGGCGGGAGCTCTATCAAACGGTGCCGCATGATGTCACCGACGACTTCTACATCTCCACCGGCGTGATCTCGGCCGGCAAGCGGCTGATCTACGAACCAGGCGCCGTGGCATGGGAAGATCCCTCGGGCACGCCGGCTTCGGAGTACCGGCGCAAAGTGCGCATCATCACCACCGGCCTGACCGGTGTGTGGCGCCGCCGGGACCTGCTCGACCCGAGGCGACACGGCAGCTACTCCGCCGTGTTCTTCGTGCACAAGGTGATGCGGCGTTTGTTGTGGATTCCCCTTACGGCCAGCGGTCTGGCGTTGTTCATCTTGCGGCGCGTGCATCCCGTTTTCGTCCTGGCCAGCCTGGGATCGATGATCGCCACGGCCCTCGGAGTGATCGGCATCGCCAAGCCCGACAGCCGCCTGGCCAAAAGCAAGCCGGTCAAGCTGTTGTCCCACTTCCTGGTCGTAAACGTGGCTGCGGCCCATGCCTGGATCAACAATCCTTTGAGGTCGAACAAGTATTCAATGTGGAAGCCGGAGCGGTCGTAGCCCGCCAGCTCTTACCAACACCGTCGCCCGACCTCCGTCCCATTTATGCCCGGAGACCAAGGGAAAAGGGAGATCTCCGGATTGTGCGATCTTGTCCTGCTGAATTCGTCACCAAAAGGCTAGCCACGACCCTTGTCCAACCTACGACGTTCAGCTAGGTAGTTCTGCCCGAACGCCAGCGAGGCTACCCACGTATCTTGTCGAGATAGCCCAGTGCCACGGGTGCGAGAGGGAAGTGTGCCGATGAGCGAAGTGTGCCGATGAGCGAAGTGTGCCGATGAGCACTGTATTGGAACGGTTTAGGCTGCTACTTGCAACTCCAACGGGGGTGTTCGCCGCCCTCGTGCTGATCATCGACGTTGCTCTCATTGCCATACGGCTGGTTCAGGTTCCGACGCAGTTTTTCGATGACCCGATGTTCTGGCTCGTAACCGACGGTGGCTATCCCGAGTTCTACCAATATGTGAAGTTCGGCTGGCTGACCGTGGGCTTCGCGTTGCTGGCCGTCACATCCGGAATCGGCCGGTTTGCCCTCTGGTCGTTGGTTTTCTGCTATCTGCTGATCGACGACGCCGCCACGATACATGAACGTATGGGGCCGGTGATCGCCGACATCGTACCGGTCGAGATCCACTCCGATGGTGGGGATCTGCAGTCAGGGGGCGAACCGATCGGAGAGCTGATGTTCCTGGGCCTGGTCGGTCTGCTGATCCTCGCTCTCATCGCCTGGGCCGCAACCGGCGGACCTCAGGTGTTCAAGCTTGCGAGTATCGATCTCGTGCTGCTGGTGGGCTTCGTGGCGATATTCGGCATCGTATTCGACCTGGCCCATGCCCTAGCCGATCCCGACGCCGACGAACTGCTGTCGTATTTCTTTGAATTCGCCGAGGACGGTGGTGAAATGGTCGCCACGTCAACCCTCACGATCTACGCGTTCCACGCACTCATATGCCTTGGCATAGGTGGCGGCCAACCGATGCGCATCCTGCACCAAACCACCTTTGCGCAGCGTGCTGTTCAGGTGATTATGCGACGCTGACACAGCACCCACACTGCCCAAATCCTTCACCGAGGCCGGCTTTTCTTCACGATCATCCTTTAAGGAACATCACTCATGCGCAACAGGGATGTTCGCCCCGGCCAATAGGTCGTCTGGCCGTTAGACTCTGCTGAAAGGTCACAGTCAGACCGGTGACCACTAGGTTCCCCTCGGGGAGGCGACCCGTCGGAATGCGGAAATGACGGTCGCAGTTGCGAGGGCGAGTGGAAAGTGGCGATGGCACAGCGCGTTTTGGTAACCGGAGCAGCGGGCTTCATCGGCTCGAACCTGGTTCGAAGCCTACTCAACGACGAATTCACAGTGGTCGGAGTCGACACGTTCGACGACTTTTACGACCCCCGTCTTAAGCACTACAACATCTCCGACTTCTGCAACAACCAACGGTTCACACAGCACAAGATCGACATTCGCGACACCAAGGGTTTGTTGGAGACGTGCGACGGCGAGTTTGATGCGGTGTTTCACATGGCCGCCCTGGCCGGAGTAAGGCCATCTGCCGAACGGCCTGTGGAGTACAACGACGTAAACGTCGCCGGCACGATGGGTGTGCTGGAACTCATGAAGCAGCGCGACATCCCCCATCTGGTGTTCGCCTCGTCGAGCAGTATCTACGGCATCAACCCCAACGTCCCGTGGGAGGAAAGCGCCCTACCGCAACCGATCAGCGTCTACGCCTCCTCGAAACTGGCGGGCGAGAGCATGGTGGCGCACAGTGCGGCGCTTCATGGCTTCTCGTCGGTGGGAGCCCGCCTGTTCACGGTGTACGGCCCAGGACAGCGACCCGATCTGGCGATCACCAACTTTGCCGGGCGGATGTTGAGCAACCAGGCGATCAACGTATTCGGCGACGGCTCAGCCCTGCGTGATTTCACCTTTGTCGACGACATCGTCGCCGGGTTGCGAGCCGCACTCAACTACCGCGAGGCATCGTTCGAACCGTTCAACCTCGCCCGAGGCGAGCGGGTCAAGTTGATGGATGTGATCACAACTCTGGAAGACGTCCTCAACGTCGAAGCCATGATCGACTTCTTCGATCCCATCCGAGGTGACGTCCCACAAACATGGGGATCCATTGAAAAGAGTGCCGCCCTCCTCGGTTACAAACCGGCCACCAGCTTGCGGGCCGGCGTGGAAGCATCCACGGATTGGTTCCAGATGGTGGCCGACACGGTCGAATTCACGTGATCTAGCCTCCAAAAATCGATCGCCTTCGATCATCGTCCCCCTCCCATTTCGGGAGCTCCGCCGCCGCATCAGGAAGATGTACCTGTTCAGATCTTCACCACATCGCTACCATCTTTATCGACCTGCCGACTGGGCCGGTGGGTCGTTACAGACGATGGCAGGCCGGTGAAACAGGCCGACATCAAGGGGGAAGTGTCGATTCCGTGCGAAGAGTGACCCACTACGGATTGTGTGACTTGGCGTACTCGAGTTACATCCTCGACGGGATGTACCGAGTGGCCGAGAGCACCGATCTTGCGGTCACGGTAGAACGCAAGATCCCGGACGACTACCTGTCGGCGGCCGGCGGCCATGAGAACATGCAGATGATCCTGTTGTTCGACGCCACCGATGAAGGCGGCGAGACCATCCGCTTCTGTATCGACAATCACGATAAGGCGCAGTTCGTTCATCCTGGCTTGATCGATCACGTCGATACCTACTTCAAGCTTAATCACGACCCAGTCGCGATCGACCGACTTTGTCTCCCCCAGCGGCAGCGTCGGAAAATCCAACCCCTAGGCTCCCCAGTGTCGCCGCTACGCCTGAACCGCTGGGTCCATCGTCCGGGCTTGCGGCCGGTCCCGGAAGTCGGATGGGCACCCCGCAACATGGTGCGACGAGTTCGGCAACTCAGACAGCTAGCAACCTACGAGGAGATCCAAAAGCTGCGCACCGATGCCAAAGCGACCGACGTGGTCTTCATCATCCGCATCTACAACGAGTCTCACCACGAGCCGTTGAACGAACTACGCTATGAAGTCGCACGCCGGCTGCGCGACCATCCCGACATCAACGCAACCATCGGATTACTCGGTCGCTCCGACGGAAAGTACGGCGAGTTCGCCACCGCTGAGATCAGCACCACCAACTACCTTGAGCAACTGGCAGCGTCGCGCGTTGGTCTCTATGTCTTCGGCCCCCACCGGTGTCTTTCGTTCAAGCTGGCTGAACTATTGGCACTTGGACTGCCCGTGGTCGGCATGTCCATACCGCAGGATCACCACAACCTTGGCTCAATTCCGGTGCTGGCCGAACAATTTGCCTATGACGACCCGACCAGCCTGGTTGAAGGAGTAGCCAAGGTCCTGGACGATCAGAGCCGGCTTGTTGATCTCAGCAGAAGGAACATCGAGCTGTTCGAGAGTCGCTTCGCCCCGGAGCCGACGGCGCGCCGAATCCTTGATCAGTTGTTCGACGAGGCCTAGAACCCTTGGGGGCGTAGCCCCGCGACTTGCGTCAAGTGTCATCACGGCCATCCGCCCACGCGGCGTCGACGATGCGGCGGTCACGGGGCGATTCGCCGACCTGATTCCGGTAGAGCGTGTTGAGCCACCAGGCAGCCATGTGCGCCAGATTCCGCGGGACCTCGACGACGAGGTATCGCAGCCGGCGGCCACCGGACATGGCCACTGGCACCGGTTGGTAGCCAAGCCGCTGCATCGGGCGGCGAGCTACGAGCTGGATGAAGGCGAGGTCACCGGCCTCGAGGTCGCGCCGGAACCGACCGACGGAGGACGCCTGGACGGATCCCGACTCGGGACCGGCCTGGTCGGCCGGGCTTACGGGGCTGGCGGGTTCGGGGTCGCCCGGCAACGGGGTCACCTGCAGCATGGCCGCCTCAAACGGCTCGCCGATGAACCGGCACACGTCGTCGAGCGCGGCCTCCGGCTCGGAGACGAGATGCTCGTAGTGGAGGACCTTGTACCGGGCTGGGTGGGCGGCGAGATTGCGGCGAGCCCGGCGGTCGGACCACAGCCAGAGGGCCACTCCCGCCCCCACCCGGCCCCGTGAGGCGTTGCGATGGAGGCTCTGGGAGGCGTAGCGGTCGCGAGGGTCACGAAGGACATGAATCATTCGCGCCGTCGGAAAGGCGCTGAGGATCACGTCGGCAAACCGCTCCGAGTTGAGCGTTTTGTCGGCCCACCGGACCTTCCCCGTGTGCTCCAGGTGCTGCTCCTGGACCATGGAAAACAGGAGGGCGTCGTCGGCTTCGGAGCCGGCGGATCGTAGGGCGTCCAGCAGTCGCTCCCGGTCGGGGTGGAGGTCGACGATTCGGCGATAGCGGAGCATCTCGTCGACGGCTCGCAGGGCATTGGCCGGGTCGGCGAGATCACCGAAGCGCCGGTAGTAGAGCGACCAGAACCGGGTCCGACG
Source organism: Acidimicrobiales bacterium (assembly GCA_965216355.1). Taxonomy (GTDB): domain Bacteria; phylum Actinomycetota; class Acidimicrobiia; order Acidimicrobiales; family SZUA-35; genus JAHELU01. The sequence goes on along the minus strand of CBDCFR010000013.1, from coordinate 1,299,568 downwards.
AGAGACGGAGATCTGGCTGTGCAGGTCCAAGATGTCGCCCAGCAGCCCGATGCCACTGCGGTCGACGCCGGCCAAGAAGACCGGGCCCCGATCGCTCACGCCCTCACCCGGTGCTGACGTCATTCCGGCTCCTAGTCAGCCAGGCCCAGGGTCGAGGCGTCGCCGCTCTCGCCGACGGCTGCTACCGACTCGCCGGTGGCAAGGTGGCCGCGCTCCTCGAGGAAACGGAAGATGATCGCCGCGTTGGCGGCCGGCTCGGTTGCACTGGTATCGATCACCAGGTCGGCCGACTCCCGGCGATTGCCCGATGGAGGGGGACCCCCGGCCAGGCGCCGCTTAAGGCCGCCCAACCACCGCCTCGCCGCCTTCAGCGGGGGCCGGCGGCTCCCCCGGGACGACCGGCGTTGCGCGCTCAGCCGGGCCGGGGCGTCGACGAAGACCTCGACGAAGCCGTCCGACCCGACCAGGTTTCTCGCCCGCTCCCTGACGTCGGCTCGGCTGCTGATCGTGACGCACACGGCGATGCCACCGTGCCGCACCACTTCACGAGAGACGAAGGCCTTGCGAAGCAGCTTTCCCTCGCTCGTCGGCTCACCCTTCTGCTTCTCAAGCTCAGGCACGACGTCAAGCACGGTCACCACTCGCCCGGTCTCCTCGATAAAGCGAACCAGCTCGGTCGTGACCGTCGTCTTGCCGACGCCGCTCCTCCCTGTCAGCCAGACGCAGACACCCCTCGTTACGCTCATATCACTCCTTGTTCGACCGATCCCCTGGCTCCAGCAGTGTACGCGAGCTGACCCTCAGCCCGACGAAGGACCAACCGTGACCTCCAGCGGTTGGATATCGCCGTCGGCCGGGGCGGGAGCCTGGAGCGCCCGCTCGGTCATCACCGCGATCATCCCCAGGGTCAACCACCACAGTCCCAGCCCGAACGGGACGCGCATGTTGGCGAAGTTGTTGACGACAACATGGGCCGCGATCTCGAGCCACAGCACGATCAGGAGCTTCCGGCTCCAGATCCCGGTGGCCGGTAATCGCCGCAGCGCAGCCGGCAGCCTCGCCAGCCAGACGAGGGCCGGCCCAACGTACAGCAGCAGACCGGGCGCTCCTTGCTCGGCCAACACAGTGAGGTAAAGGTTGTGGGAGGCGTGGTCCTTCTCCGGAACGACCAGCCCGCCGACCGCGCCCTGGTACTGGCGATCGTAGAGGTCGAAGTCGCCGTAGCCGAACCCGACCAGCGGTCTTTCCTCGAACATCTTCAGTGAGGCGAAGACTATCGGAAGGCGGCCGAGCGCAGATTGCTCCGACCCTGCGGATAGGAAGCGGCGGTCGGCGATCTCCAGCGTATTGTCGACGGCCCCGGACAGCATTACTGCGATCAGGAGCGGGATCACGAGCAGGACCATGCGCTTCATCAGTCCCGGATACAGCAGCAGTGCCCCTACGACGGCCACCGCACCGGCAATCCAGCTCGCCCGGGACAGGGTCATGAAGATCATCCAGGCGGCGACACCGGCGCAGCCGAACAACAGCAGTCGCAGCCGTCTGTCCGTTGAGTGCCAACCAGCGTGTAGGGCGACGAGGCCGGTCAGCACCATGGTAGTTCCGTACACGCCGACCGATCGCAAGGATCCTGTGGTCCTGGTGCCGGCCCGGTCGAGCCACGCCGACGGTAGGACCCCGGGCGCCGCCCACTGCAGCATCCCGAACGCCGCCTGGCTGAGGAGGACGAAAATCAGCACCGGCAGCAGACGCTTGACGTCGTCCTCGTCGGGCTTGGACAGTCGAAGAACCAAGTAGAGCAGCATCGGCACGATCACCCGGTCGTAGAGGTGGAACATCGCCCGATCATCCTGGCTGATGTAGGCAATCGAGAACATGGTGAGAACCACATAGCCGGCCATTACCAACTCGGCTCGGCCCAGCCGGGGCAGGGGACGCTCGCGCAACCCGAGGTTCCGGGCAACAATGATCAGGATGACGACACCGAGCGGCATCAACCGGTGCACCAGCCAGAAGACCCTACGCAATACACCTCCGGCGTCGTCGACGAGGAAGGGGGTCAGGACCAGCCAGACGGTGACGGCCGCCGTCGGATGACGATGGAACAGCACGAAGCCGGCAACGAGGAGGATCATCGTGGCCGGAAGGAACCACAGGCCTGCAACCACCAAGTAGGCCCCGATGGCAGCAGCTATAAGCGACGCCACAATCACCGCGAGGTTGAGCGCATACCGTGGCCAGTTCCTCCAATGGAGCCAGCCAGTCAGACTCGCCGCCAGGGTCGTCACGTCTCTCCTAGATCCACTTCCTCAAGTGGCGCCAATACAGCGTACGCGGTATGGCCAGCACATGGTAGAGGGCGTCCTCCCACGGAATCTGAGGGCGGTCCCCCCACTCAGGCGGGAGGTCGTAGCCCCAACGACGGAGGTACGGACCGTAGACTCTCTTTGCCCGAGGCACCACGTCAGGCGTGTAGTAGCGCATGTAGTCGCCGGACTTCGCCGCGGTCTTGTTGGCGACAGGCAGCGGGCGCGCGAGGCTGAGGCCGATGCGGGCCAGTGCGGCTTCGAAGTCGTTCTGAAGGTTCTCGAACCGAATCACAAAGTCGAGATCGTCGTGCGACAGCCGACTCCAGTTGTCGTAGGGCAGCCAGTGGTAGCGAAGGAAGAACTGGGAGAAGTCGGCGTTCTTGGTCCGCACGTAGTCGAAGCGCCGGTTCTCGGCCCGCTCGAACAGCGTGCGTCGTTTCGGGCGCTCCCCTTGCCTGTTCATGCCCGTCTCCGCCACCGCCACCGACCCTTTGTTGCCGACCCGATACCGACGCCGGATCGGATCGGTGAAGCGGTTGTGATGATCGGTCGCCAGCTTCTGGTAGTGGCTGACGGCGTCGTCGAGCGGATTGCGCACGCAGGAGAAGACGAAGTAGCGATCGTGATCCTCGTCGGCGATCTTGAGGAAGTCCTCGTAGGTGCTGTGCTTGTCGAGGATCTTCTCGCCGCCGTACTGGCTGATCAACTCCCGGCCAATCGCGGTCGAGCCGGTGCGAGGCAGCTGGACGAACAGATACCGGTGCTCCCTACTGATGATCACTGCTCGTTCCTCCTAATCTCGCCTGGTACTCTCGTTTGCCTGTCAGCGACCGGCGCCCCGTCCGACCGGCAGCCGAGCCCGCCGGGCCACGGCCCGCATTATCGACCGGTCTTCTTCCGTGAACCCGAAGGCCGCAATCGCTGCGACGTACAGGCCGCCGACAACGGCGCTGTTCAACGCCAGCTCAACCGCCCCGTTGGTCGCCGGAACGACCTGGTTGAGTCCCCAGCCGCCGGTGAACGCGACGATCGCCGCCGCCACAGGCTTGAGCACGGTCGCGTCGTAGGGGTTTAGGCCAATCAGAACTCGTACCTCGATCAATCGAATCAGCTGGATCACGATTGTACCGACCAGCGAGGCGGCAGCTGCGCCGACGAGTCCCCACTGAACGATGAAGATCACGTTCAGCAGCAGTGTCAGGGTGACGTGGAACGTCTTGTTGACCATCTTCACCAGATTCAGCCCCGACATGTCGATGACGACACCGCAGGTACCGGAGGCCGCCTTGGCCACCTCGGCCAGTGCCAGGAGGATGAGAGCGGTGGCTCCCGCCTCGAAACGCTCCCCGAATAGGCTGAGGAGCGCCGTCGGGTAGAGGATCATCACCAGCGAGACCGGGAGGTTGGCGGTCAAGGTCCACCTGGTGGTCGCCTGGTAGAGGTGCGCTGCCTCGCTGCGGTTCTCCTGATCGAGCATCTGGGCCAGCGTTGGGCGGAGCGACTTGCGAATGGCCATGATGGCAACGCGACCGATGACGTTGGCACTCGAAACCAGCGAGAAGATCCCGACATTGGCCACTGTGCTGTAGATCCCGAGGAGGATTGGTTGCAGACTGCGACGGAGCTGGTTGAGCAAGCCCGAGAACCAGAAGGGGACGGCGAAGACGGCGACGTCTCGCGAGTGTTGACGGGCGCGACTGACTTCCGGTGAGGGTCGAAACAATCCCCTGAGGAGTTTTACGAGAACGGCAGTGGCCAGCAGGTACGAGATTCCGAAAATGACCACGGCGACCTCGGCGGTGAGACCGACGAACGCCAGGAGTCCTATCAGCGAGATACGTACGAGCGGTTGGACGAGGTTCTCCGCGAAGGCCGAGTAGTCCATGCGCTTGAATCCACGAACAATCGAGGCCAGCAGGGTGGTCGACACCAGGAAAGGCACGATGAATGCCATCATCCGGAGGAGGGGAGCGAGCGCGTCCTCTTCGAAGACGCCCCGAGCAATGGAGTCGGCGGCGAAGAACCCGACGGTGCTGATCATCAGGGCGGCGAGGAGCGACAGCCCGACGCTGAACCGCAACGTCTCCTCCACGCCGCCTTCATCACCCCTGCCCCTTAGGACCGCCACGAACCTCTCGGCCGCGGCGTCCATGCCGAGGTTGGCGATACCGGCCGCCACGAAGGCGAGACTGACCGAGAGGGTGTACAACCCGTAGGCGTCGGCGTCCAATACCCGGGCAAGGACCAACGCCGCGATAAAGCGGCTGGCGTAGTTGAGCAGATCACCGGCAGCCAGGAACCCTCCGCCCTTGGCAACCGTCATCAGGTTGTCAGAAGCCAGATCCTGATCCTTCGTTCCGCCCAGTGTGCGGCGCTCGCTCAATCTCATCCCCCCTGACGGCTAAAGCTGCCGTGAGCCTCGACTCGTTGCCAATGCCAACGCCCATCGGGTGCAAGTATACTCGGGGCCGATTCGATCGGAGCCGGCTCTCACCCCGGAACCGGCTTTCGACGACCACTTGGGCATGGGCAAAGTACCCTGGTGCCGTCCGGGTCGCGACGACTACTCTTGGTCGGAGACGAAGGGCCTGAGGAGCGTAAGCGTGAGAGGGAACAGAATCATGGTGGCGGTAGCGGCAGCTATCGGGGTGGTGAGCGCGGCCGTCGTAGTACCGACGCCTGCGTGGGCCCAGGTACAGGAGCCGGAGCCTGTGGTGGCGTGGGAGGAGCGCGTCATCTACGGCGACGAGATCGGCGTCGACCAGCCGACGGGCCTCGCCATCGACACCAGCAATGAGGTCCTGTACGTGATCGACCGGTCGCAGTCGACACTTGTCGGGGTGAACCTGCTCGGCGATCCGATCGGCGACCTCGAAGCCCCCAACTTTTCGGATCCGCTCAACCTCGCGTTCGACTCGTCCAGCCGACGGGTGCTAGCTCTCACCTCCGCTGGATTGGAGGCCCGCTCTACGGTTGGATCGGGACCCCCGGTCGTCATCGGCCGACCCTCGATCCAGGCCCCGGCCGGCGTGACCTTCGACGCCGCCTCCGGCACGGCCTACATTCTCGACGCCCAGGGACCGCGGGTGCTGGCTGTCGGATCCGACGGCGAGGAGGACTTCATCGTCCTGGGCTCGCTGGCCCGTCACGATCTCCGGGGCATCGCCTTCAACCCGGCCGACGGCCGGCTCTACGTGGCCAGCCCATCGGCCGAGATGGTCTTCGCCCTCGATGGGTCGGGCGACGTCGCGGCCACGTTCGACCTGTCGGACGTGGGGCTCCGCGACCCCCAGGCCATGGCCTTCGTGGCCAGCACCGACCCCACCGACGATCCGGCCGATATGAGCCTGATGGTTGCAGACAGTGGCACCACCGACTCCGCCACGACCAGCTCCGGCCTGACTGGTCTGGAGGCCAGCACCCTGGAGGCCACCACCACGGAGGCAACCAGCTCGGACGGGAGGATCGTCGAGGTGTCGCTAGAGGCCAAGACGCAGGCCGCTCAGTCGTCGGCGGTTGCCACCCTGGTCGCGACCAACTTCACCTCGAACCTAAACCCGCCGAGCCCCGACTCGTCCGGCATCGCCTATTTATCGAACAGCGGTCGGTTGCTGCTCAGCGATTCAGAGGTCAACGAGATGACGATCTTCCAGAACGTCAACCTCTGGGAGCTGACCCTCGACGTAAACCTGAGTCCGCTCGAGACCGGCGTCACCCTCCCGTGGTCGAACGAACCGACCGGGGCCTCGTTCAACGACGCCAGCCTGCACCTCTACCTCACCGATGACACCGGTACGCGGGGTGTCTACGACGTCGACCCGGCCGGTGACGGCCTCTACGGGACGAGCGACGACGTCGTGACCCAGCTGGAGACGTCGCCGTTCGGGAACAGCGACCCGGAAGGGGTGGCCTACGACCCGGTGTCAGGCGACATCTTCGTCTCCGACGGGGTGGCCAAGGAGGTGTATCGGTACAATCCCGGGCCCGACGGCTTGTTCAACGGGGTCGGCGACACCTTGGTAGCCAGCTTCGACACCGAGTTGGCCGGCGCCATCGACCCCGAGGGCATCTCCTACGAGCCGTTCTCCGACACCCTCCTGGTCGTCGATCACGACAGCGACGCGGTGTACGAGTTCACCAAAACCGGCACGCTCATCCGAGTCATCGACGTCTCGCCCGCCGACGCCCACCGGGAAGCCGGTCTCGTTCTGGCCCCGGCCAGCGACGGCTCGTCGGGCTGGAACATGTACATCGCCGCCCGCGGTGTTGACAACGGCGCCGACCCGAACGAGAACGACGGACGCATCTACGAGATGTCACTGGACTTCGGTCCGACGGGTTCTCCGCCGGTGGCCAACGATGACACCGCGTCAACTGATGAGGACGCGGCCGTCGAAGTTGACGTCGTGGCCAACGACACCGATCCGGACGGTGATTTGGATCCGTCGTCGATCACAGTGACCGGGGCGGCGTCAAACGGCAACGCTGTGCCGGGGCCCACAGCCGGGTCGGTGACCTATACCCCCGATCCCGACTTCAACGGCAGCGACTCGTTCATCTACCAGGTGTGTGATCTGAGCACGTCGTGTGACACGGCAACCGTAACGGTGACCGTGAACCCGATTGCCGATGCGCCGGTGGCCAATGACGACACCGCGACCACCGATTCGGGTGTCGCGGTCGAGATCGATGTGGTGGCCAATGACACCGATCCTGATGGTGATTTGGATCCGTCGTCGGTCACCGTGACCGGGGCGGCGACCAACGGCAGCGCGGTGCCAGGCCCGACCGCGGGTTCGGTCACCTACACCCCCAACGGTGGGTTTGTTGGGACCGACACCTTCGTCTACCAAGTGTGTGATTCCACTGCTCCCACCCCGCTCTGTGATACAGCCACGGTCACTGTCGGAGTGACCGGCGCTCCGCCAGTGGCCAACGATGACACCGCATCAACTGATGAGGACGCGGCCGTCGAAATTGACGTGGTGGCCAACGACACTGATCCGGACGGTGATTTGGATCCGTCATCGGTCACCGTGACCGGTCCGGCGTCCAACGGCAGCGCCGTACCGGGCCCCACTGCCGGGTCGGTGACCTATACCCCCGATCCCGACTTCAACGGCAGCGACTCGTTCACCTACCAGGTGTGTGATCTGAGCACGTCGTGTGACACGGCAACCGTAACGGTGACCGTGAACCCGATTGGTGACGCGCCGGTCGCTAACGACGACTCCGCCTCCACCAGCGAGGACACGGCGGTCGAGATCGATGTGGTGGCCAACGACACCGACACCGACGGTGACCTGGACCCGTCATCGGTCACGGTGACCGGGGCGGCGTCAAACGGTAACGCAGTGCCAGGCCCAACCGCCGGGTCGGTCACCTACACCCCCAACGGTGGGTTTGTTGGGACCGACACCTTCGTCTACCAAGTGTGTGACTCCACTGCTCCCACCCCGCTCTGTGATACAGCGACCGTCACCGTCACCACCGGTCCAGCCGGTCCCGTGTACTACGTATCGTCCAGTTCGTCCATGTCGCTTCCGGGGATTCCCATGTCGGTTTCCGACGAGGACATCGTGGCCTACGACGCCACGACGGGATCGTGGCTCATGTTCTATGAGGCCTCCGATGTCGGAATCACCACCAGCGACCTGGACGCGTTTCACGTACGAGACAACGGATCGGTGCTGATTTCCTACAGCTCAAATGCCATGACGATTCCCGGCCTGATCGGAGGCCCCAACGGGGAGACGATCGATGACGAGGACATCATCTTGTTCACCCCGTCCTCGGTCGGCGAGGAAACGGCCGGGGTCTTTACGTTCTACTTCGATGGCAGCGACGTCGACCTGACCGGGTCCGGTGAGGACATCGATGGCCTGTACGAGTTCGACGACGGGTCGCTGGCCATCTCGACGGCCGGCTTGATTGAGGTCGGCGCCCTGCCCCAAGGTGGAGACGAGGACATCCACGTCTTCACCGGCACCTTCGGGTCAGACACCTCGGGAACGTGGACCCACTATTTCGATGGCAGCGACATCGGCTTGGCGGCGGCCGACGATGATCTGAATGCGCTCTCGTTCGACAACGGCGGCGACATGTTGTTCTCGACCAAGATCGCCTACGCCGCCGCCGGCGGTTCGGGCGAGGACGAGGACATCAGTCGCTTCGTCGGCACGTTCGGGCCCGTCACCAGCGGCACGGCCTCCCTGGAGGTCGACATGTCGGCTCTCGGTTTCGATCCGCTCGAAGACGTCGACGCCTTCCACTTGGGCCACGTGTTCACGTCGGGTCCGACGGGTGCTCCGCCGGTGGCCAACGATGACACCGCGACGACTGATGAGGACGTGGCGGTTGAGGTTGATGTGGTGGCCAACGACACTGATCCGGATGGTGATTTGGATCCGTCGTCGGTCACCGTGACCGGGGCGGCGTCCAACGGCAGCGCCGTACCGGGTCCCACAGCCGGGTCGGTGACCTATACCCCCGATCCCGACTTCAACGGCAGCGACTCGTTCATCTACCAGGTGTGCGATGCCACTGCGGCGTGTGACACCGCAACAGTGACGGTGACCGTGAACCCGATTGGTGACGCGCCGGTCGCCAACGACGACACCGCCTCAACCGGTTCGGGTGTCGCTGTCGAGATCGATGTGGTGGCCAACGACACCGACACCGACGGTGACCTGGACCCGTCATCGGTCACCGTGACCGGTCCGGCGTCAAACGGCAGCGCGGTGCCAGGCCCGACCGCAGGGTCGGTCACCTACACCCCCAACGGTGGGTTCACCGGAACCGACACCTTCGTCTACCAAGTGTGTGATTCCACTGCTCCCACCCCGCTCTGTGATACAGCCACGGTCACCGTTGGGGTGACCGGCGCTCCGCCGGTGGCCAACGATGACACCGCGTCAACTGATGAGGACGTGGCGGTTGAGGTTGACGTGGTGGCCAACGACACTGATCCGGACGGTGATTTGGATCCGTCATCGGTCACAGTTACCGGAGCAGCGTCCAACGGCAGCGCCGTACCGGGCCCCACTGCCGGGTCCGTGACCTACACCCCCGATCCCGACTTCAACGGCAGCGACTCATTCACCTATCAGGTGTGTGATGCCGCGTTGTCGTGTGACACGGCAACCGTGACGGTGACCGTGAACCCGATTGCTGACGCGCCAGTAGCCAACGACGACACCGCCTCCACCAGCGAAGGCACGGCGGTTGAGATCGATGTGGTGGCCAACGACACCGACACCGACGGTGACTTGGATCCGTCGTCGGTCACCGTGACCGGAGCGGCGTCAAACGGCAGCGCGGTGCCAGGGCCAACCGCCGGGTCGGTCACCTACACCCCCAACGGTGGGTTTGTTGGGACCGACACCTTCGTCTACCAAGTGTGTGATTCCACTGCTCCCACCCCGCTCTGTGATACAGCCACGGTCACTGTCGGAGTGACCGGCGCTCCGCCAGTGGCCAACGATGACACCGCATCAACTGATGAGGACGCGGCCGTCGAAATTGATGTGGTCGCCAACGACACCGATGCCAATGGAGATTTGGATCCGTCATCGGTCACCGTGACCGGTCCGGCGTCCAACGGCAGCGCCGTACCGGGTCCCACAGCCGGGTCGGTGACCTATACCCCCGATCCCGACTTCAACGGCAGCGACTCGTTCATCTACCAGGTGTGCGATGCCACTGCGGCGTGTGACACCGCAACCGTGACGGTGACCGTGAACCCGATTGCTGACGCGCCAGTAGCCAACGACGACACCGCCTCCACCAGCGAGGACACGGCGGTTGAGATCGATGTGGTGGCCAACGACACCGACACCGACGGTGACTTGGATCCGTCGTCGGTCACCGTGACCGGTCCGGCGTCAAACGGCAGCGCGGTGCCAGGGCCAACCGCCGGGTCGGTCACCTACACCCCCAACGGTGGGTTTGTTGGGACCGACACCTTCGTCTACCAAGTGTGTGATTCCACTGCTCCCACCCCGCTCTGTGATACAGCGACCGTCACCGTCACCACCGGTCCAGCCGGGGTCGAATACCGGAGTCACGTCACGGCGTCTACCGAGGACGCCTTGTTCCTGACGATCCCCAAACCGGCGGGCACGGTCTCCGGTGACGTGCTGGTGGCGTTCCTGATTTCTTCCCAAAACGGGGGGATGACCTGGACACCTCCGGCCGGATGGGTCCAGATAGACACCCCGTTCCAGGCCGGGTCCTTCAACGGATCGGCCTGGTATCGGGTGGCTGGAGCCGGCGAGCCGACCGACTACACCTGGGACGTATCGGGCGAGAACGAAATTGCGGGAACGATCTTCGCCATCTCTGGTGCTGACACAGCCAACCCCATCGCCGCCCAGTCCAGCGACAAGCAGCGCTTGCCCCACACCGCCACCGTCACGACGCCCGTCGACGACACGCTGTTGATCGTGTGGAGCGCCCTTGACGCATCGGGACCGCATACGTGGTCCAACGCCGACGGCATGACCGAGCACTTCGAGGAGACGGTGACGGCTACGAGCTTGAGTCACGCCGGATTCACCGGGACGAGCGGTCCGGCCGGGGCCTACTCCAGGACCGTCGACGGCAGCGCCAGGGGCTCGACCCTCGTCTGGCTGGTCGCGATAGCTCCTGCATAACCGCTTGGTGGACTCGAAACGCGCATGAAAGTCGCCGTCGAGGTCGAGGTCATGGTCGAGGTCATGGTGTGAGCCGGCTTGAGCGAGCCTGGGTCCAGATCCTGGACTCGACCCGCTGGCGGCGGTACTCCCGCTCGTTCGGGATCCGCCGGCTCCGGCGCGCTCGTCCGTTCCAGGCTATGGACATGGCCAGGCGCTACGGGCTGAGCCTCCTCCACTCCCAACGGGCCGGCGACCGGTACCGGCAGGTGGAGACGCTGTGCCTGATGGTCGGTCACACGAAGAGCGGCGGCTCGATGCTCGGGTCGATGCTCGACGCCCACCCCCGAGCGCTGTTCGCCGACGAACTCGACGCCGTCCGCTACGTCGCCGCCGGATTCCGAGCGGGGCAGCTCTACCACCTGCTGGAGAAGGGATCCCGGCGGGAGGCGATGAAAGGCCGGATAACCGCTCGCCGGCTCGATCCCTACTCCTTCGAGGTGCCGGGTGGCTGGCAGGGCCGAGCGGACGATCTGGCGGTGATCGGGGACAGCAAAGCGGGGATCACCACCCAGCGCTTCGGAGCCGATCCAGGTTTGGTGGCCCGCATCGAGGGTCGGCTTGGCCAGGCCGAGCTACGGCTCGTCCAAGTGATCCGAAATCCGTTCGATCCGATCAGTGTCATGCTGGTCCGAGGCAAGCGAACGCTGGACGATGCGGTCGACCGCTATTTCGCCAACTGCGCCATCCTCGACGCCCTGCGAGCCGAACTACCGGACGGCATGCTCCACACGGTAAGGTACGAGAACCTGGTCGCCGACCCCGAAGGTGAGCTGCGAGACGTTTGCAGGTTCCTTGGGCTTGAAGCGACGGACGAATACCTGAAGGTGTGTGCGGGGATCGTGCAAGTGCGGCCACCGGAGCGGACACTGGTTCAGTGGGAGGAAGACGGGATCGAGTTCGTCGAGGCAAAGATCGCCCAGTACCGGTTTCTCGACGGCTACGCCTTCGATCAGAGAGGGCCCACAGGGTGAGTTCCACCAGACCCCAGGACCAGACCGTGGCGCCCGTCGTCGCACTCGAAAAGCTGTTCGGCGTCCTGCGCCAGCGCGGCGTTCGGTGGTGCCATTGGAAGAGCAACTCTCACCTGGCGGCGGCGGTTAGGGGAGAGACCGACCTCGACCTGCTGGTCGACCGCGATCAGGCCGAGGTGTTCCGCCAGACCATGGCCGAGCATGACTTCAAACCACTGGAGGCGGCTCCGGGGAAGGACTACCCGGCCGTCGAGAACTACCTCGGGTTCGACCCTGAGACGGGCCGGTTGATCCACCTCCACGTCCACTACCAGCTGATCCTCGGCCAGCAGCACGTCAAGGATTACCGCCTCCCCATCGAGGACACCGTGCTCGACTCCGTCGTGGAGATGTCCGGCGTGGCGGTCCCCTCGCCGACCATCGAACTGATCATCCTGTCGCTACGGGCCCTGCTCAAGTACCGCCTCCGCGACGGGCTGAAGGATGTGCTGCCGGGTCGGCGGTCGGGCATTCCCGCCGCAATACGGGCCGAGGCCGCCTGGTTGCTCGACCAGACGTCGCTCGAAACCGTCGAGGCGGAGCTGGCCAAGCTGGCCCCCACTGTGCCCCACGAGGAGTCGGTAGCGAGCATCGGCCTGTTGACGGCCACGTCGACGGCGTCCAGCGGGTGGCGGCTGCTGATCCTGCGGGAGCGGGTCCGCCGAGCCCTACGCCCGACCCGACGCCTCTCCCGCCCGGCGGCCACGGTCCGCTACCTCACGGCCCTCGGTCGGCGCCGGGCTCGCTCGCTTGGTCTCACCGAGCGCAAGCGGATGACACCTCGCCAGGGCGGGGTCATGGTCGCCTTCGTCGGTGCCGACGGGTCAGGCAAGTCGACCCTGATCGGCTGCGTTGAGGACTGGCTGTCGTGGCGGCTCAACGTGGACGTCCTCTATATGGGGACGGCCCAGCCCTCCCGCCCCACCGCCGTTGTCACCCGGCTAGCCAAGCTGGCCCGGGCCCTGAACCGTCGCGTTATCGGCCGGTTGGGTGAGGAATCGCTCGCCGCCCGGGCCACGGGCTCGACCAGCCGCCACTTGCAGGCCGGCCGGCGGGTGGCCGAGGCCAAGAGTCGCTACGGCCGCTACACCAGGGCCAGAAATGCCGCTTCCCGGGGCACAGTCGTGCTCTTCGACCGCTACCCCCTCGCCGCCGTCGCCATCTATGACCGCTCCATGGACGGGCCCCGCATCGACTCGGAGGTCCCGGGCCCCCGGAGCAAACTGGTGGATCGGCTCAGTCGCGCCGAGCACGAGCTGTACCACCGCATACAACCCCCCGACCGCCTCGTCGCCCTCACCATCACCGCCGAGCAGTCGCTGGCCCGCAAGCCCGACCACGATCCCGCCGCGATCGAGGCCAAGACGGCTGCCATCCAGGAGTTCGTGCTCAGCGACGACGGCTACGACGCCCTGGACGCCGGTCGGCCGCTCGACCAGGTGGTCTCCGACGTCAAGGCGCTGATCTGGGGGTGGCTGTGACCGTCGTCGAGATGATGGGCATGGTCGGATCGGGCAAGACGACGCTGGCCGGCGTCATGAGTGACGACCTCGAGGGCAAGGGTTTCCAGGTGCTCCCGGTGACCGAGGCACTCCACGTCGTGCTTTCGAGAACGGCGGTCGGGTCGGTCGTACGGGCCCTCGTCTCGAGCGAAGCCGGTCGGGAGCGCGTCCACGGGGTGTTGTATCGCCGCGTTATCCGGCCCTGCTATTGCTGGATCTTCATCGCCCGTCATCCCCGGCTGGCCGCGCTGGCCTTGGCCGCCGTCGGCCGCAGCGCAATCGGAGTCCGCCACCGGGTCAGGATCCTGAAGCTCTTCGTCCGCCCAGGCGCGGCCCAGCTCTTCCTCGGCCCCAGGATGGAGGTGAACGAGATCCTCCTGTTCGAGGAGGGTCTGGTCCACCGGGCGGTCAACCTGTTCTCGTGGTGCGAGGGTGAAGTCGACGTGGCCGCGCTCGAGCAGTACGTCGACCGGGTTCCGGCCACCGATCTCATCGTCGTGGTTGAGGCGTCGACCGCGGTGGCCGTCGACCGGGCCAGGGCGAGAGGACTTCCGGTTCGCCTGATCGGTGTCGACGACGCCACGATCGAACGCTTCATGGCGAGAGCGGCCGAGGTGGCGGTCTTCGTCGCCGGGGCGCTGCGCCGTTCGGATCGGCCGACCGTCGTGATCGACAACGACGGACCGGTAGCCGATGCCATTGCCTCCCTCCGGGCATCGTTGGCCGATCACCTGGCGGAGTGGGATCAGCGATGACCGCCCGATCCGAGCTGCGGCCCGAGCCAGGCACCGCCCGTTCGGCGCGGCCGTGACGTCGAACGCCACGACCCCCCGCTACCGGCGCAGCACCCGGTTCGCCGTGCCTCGCCGCTTGCCACGATCGGCCCCCGCCGGCGACGCTGATCGGTCGCTCCCGCCGGAGCTGGTCGATCGGGTTGTGACAGCCTTCGGGCTCGGTCGCGCCGGCCCAACGAGCCAACCGGCGTTGGGAGGTCGAGCCGACAACGTCGTCGTCGAGACCGACGATGGGGTCAAGCTGCTCAAGCGGTACAAGGTAACGGTGTCCGGGGCCACGATCCACCACGAGCACTCGATCCTGCGCCACCTGGCTGCAGTCGACTTTCCCAGCCCCCGGCTAACGGCAGCCGGCGACGGCACGACGGCCAAGGAGATCGACGGCCGGTGGTTCGCCGCCTTTGACTACCTGTCCGGCTACTTCCACTACAACCAGTACTTCTGGTCGCCCGGCGGTCAGCTGGATCTGGTCGGGCTGTCGGGACAGGCCTTGGCGTCGCTCCATCAAGCGCTTGTCGGATTCACCCCCGACGGCGCCCACCCGACCGGCTTCGTCTCGTTGGACGGGCCACGATCCACGGGCATCGACTGGTACCTGGAGGCACTCGAGCGAGCCAGGGATGTCGGGCCCGGTCTCGACCCCGAGGCGTCGGCCCCCTTGCGGCAAATGCTCGACGCCAATGCCCGCTCGGTCGGCCAAGACCTGATCGCCGTCGACCGGGCCCTGGAGCAAGCTGATCTGCCCCGACAGGTCATCCACGGCGACTACGGACCCTACAACCTGCTGCTGAGGAAGGACGAACGAGTCATCATCCTCGACTTCGAACTGGCTCGGATGGATTGGCGGGTGGCCGACGTTGCCAAGTCGCTCCAACAGTTCGGAATGAACCGCTACGGCCTCAGGCCGCGGCGCATCGCCCGGTTCGTATCGTCGTACAGAGCCGTGAACGGATTGAGCCAGGAAGAGCGCCGAATGATCCCCTCGGTGTGGCGCTTCCTCACCCTCCGTCGCATCATCGTTTGCTGGTCCCGGATGGCGGAAACCGGCGACCAAAAATGGCTGGCCGAGGCTGAGCAGAAGCTCTCGATGTTGAACGAGATATCGACTGCTGCTGATAAACTCTCACAACTGTAAGGATGGCGATGAGGGAGAAGATGTGACTGGTCGCGTGATCATAATCGGACTGGATGGCGCGACGTGGAGTGTGCTTGACCCGTTCATGGCCGACGGGGATCTCCCCAACCTGGCCAAGATGCGCGCCGGCGGCTCGTGGGGGGAGCTCCGCTCGACGATTCCCCCCCTGTCGGCTCCGGCCTGGAGCACCTTCCTCACCGGTAAGAACCCGGCCCGGCACGGGGTCTTCCACTTCGTCGACTGGGGCGACTCCTCGGGCGACGGAGCGAGCCCGACATCGAGCCTGGTGAACGGGTCGAGCATCGAGTCACCGACAATGTTGGACGTAGCCGGGCACCACGGCCGCACGGTCGGCGCCATCAACGTGCCCATGAGCTACCCGCCCCGCCCGGTGAACGGCTTCATGGTCACCGGCCTGCTGACGCCGCCGGACGCCGAGACGTTCACCTACCCTCCCGAAGTGGCCCAGGAACTCACCGACTATCAGATCGATCTCGACAGGTTCATCGCCGCCAAGCCCTTCGCCTCGGAAGATGGGCAGGCCAAACCGAAGCGGGTGGTGGAGGCCAGTCTTGAACTAATCGAGGAGTTCCGACGCATGGAGGAGCGGCGGGGGGCGGCTGCGCTGCAGCTCCTGCGGTCCCGACCGTGCGATCTGTTGACCGTTGTGTTCACTGCTCCCGATCGGATGGGCCACTACCTTTGGCCCTACCATCGGGCCGCCGACCTCGACGGCTCGGCCCTGTCGGCCGAGCT
This sequence comes from Acidimicrobiales bacterium, assembly GCA_965216355.1. GTDB lineage: Bacteria > Actinomycetota > Acidimicrobiia > Acidimicrobiales > SZUA-35 > JAHELU01. The sequence goes on along the minus strand of CBDCFR010000013.1, from coordinate 1,283,363 downwards.
TCACGCCGCCGTTCGGTCGTTCTACCGACGTATCGACGAGATGATCGGCGAGCTGGTCGACGAGGCGGGCGAGGGAGCGACGGTGATCGTCCTTTCCGACCACGGGATGGGCCCGATCTACACCAAGAACACCCACTGGAACAAGTGGCTCTACGACCAGGGCTACGTCGAGCTCGAGGGCTCCAGCAACCGGACGGTCGACGGCTGGTTGTTGCGGCTCGGCTTGCCCCGAGATCGACTCCGCCGCCTGGCGGCCCGGATCCCGGGGATGCTCGGAAGCAAGCCGATGGGAGCGGTTAAACGGGCCCCCACGGCCAAGATCGATCGGGCCGCGTCCACCGCCCACTACGAGCGGTGGTTCGATCCGGTCGGGGGGATCCGGATCAACGCCACCGGGGCCGAGCGCGAGCGGATCAGGGATGAGCTCATGCCGGCCGTGGCCGCGGTGACCGACCCGGCTACCGGTCAGCCGATCGTGCGTGAGGTCCTGAAGCGGGAGGACTGCCTCAGCGGTCCTTACGTCGACCGGGCTCCTGACATCGTGATGATCATGGATCCTGACTACGGCAGCAGCACCCGGATGAGCAACTACAGCTCCATCGTGACCGACCGTCCCCACATCGGCGATCCAGGCGGCCACCACCTCGAGGGCATCGTGCTTTGCTCCGGAGAGGCCATCGCATCGAGAATGGATCCGATCCTCGGCATGTCGATCGAGGACATCGCCCCGACCGCCCTCCACCTGCTTGGCATCGATGTGCCCTCCGACATGGACGGCCGGGTGCTGACCGACTTGTTCGCCGCCGGTGGGCCTGCTGATCGGGAGGTCGTAACCGGGGAGTCGATGGCGTGGTGGCCCGATGAGGAGACAGCCCGGCGCGTGGCCGGGAGCCAAGTCGGGGCCGACGAGGACGCCGTCCGGGATCGGCTGCGAGCCCTGGGATACTTCGAGTGAGGAAGTTGCAGGGTCTGTGGCGACGGACCCGACCGGACAGCGACATCATCGTGGTCTCGGGTCTTCCCCGCTCGGGCACGTCGCTGATGATGAAGATGCTGGAGGCCGGTGGGCTGTCGACCATGACCGACGGTCTCCGCCAGGCCGACACTGACAACCCCCGCGGCTACTACGAGCTGGAGCAGGTAAAGTCCCTGAGTTCGGGCGATGTGGCGTGGCTGGCCGACGCACGCGGAAAGGTGGTCAAGGTAATCGCCACCCTCCTGTACCACCTGCCCGACACCCACTCGTACCGGGTGGTGTTCATGCGACGGCCAATGACCGAGATCCTGGCGTCACAGCGGGTGATGTTGGTCAACCGGGGCGAGGACCCCGACGCCATTCCCGACGCCGAGATGGGTCGCATCTTCACCCAGCATCTGGAGCGGCTGGCTCCGTTTGTCGCCGCCCGCCCTGATCTCCATGTGCTCGAGGTCGACTATCACGACGTCCTGGCCGCCGGCAACGGAGCGCTGATCGAGCAGATCAACGACTTCCTCGGCGGCGGCCTCGACACCGCGGCCATGGCTCAGGTCGTCGACCCCGACCTGTACCGACAACGCCAGAGCTCGTGACGGCGAGCCGGAGCATCCCGGACCCAAGCGGACGATGACCCGGCCGAGCGAGATCAGCGTCCTGCAGCTGATCGGCAACCTCGACGTTGGAGGAGCGCAAGAGGTCGTGGTGACGTTGGCCAAGTACCTGGCCGGGGCCGGTCACCGGCCGGTGGTGTGCGCCCTGCGGGACGGTCCCGTCCGAGCCGACATCGAGGCGCTCGGCATCCCGGTCGTGCTCGTGCCCGGCCGGACGGCCTCGGTGCTGGCGCTGCCCCGCTTCCTGGCCGATATGCGGCGGATCCGCCGCACGCTGGCAACGATCGTCGACCAACACGACATCGACGTCGTCCAAACCCACCTGCTCCGCAGCCTCGACTTCCTGGTGGCGACGCTCCCCGGCCGTAGCCGCCGGCCGCTCGTGTATTGGACCATCCACAACTACAACTTCACGCTGCGACGCGAGCACCTGAGTCGTCACCGCTGGTTGCTGCGACCGAAGCGGTTCGCCTACCGCGGGCTCTATCGTCTCGGCTCCAAGCGGGCCAGCGGCCTCATCGCCGTCTCGGACGAGGTCGGGCCGTCGATCATGGACCACATCGGGCCGCCGGAGGACAAGATCGTGGTCATCCCCAACGGGGTCGACGTGGAGCGCTACTGCCGGCCGATCGACCGAGAGGCCGTTCGACGCGAGCTAGGCCTCGGCTCCGACGACGTGGCACTGGTGATGGTTGGCACGTTCAAGCGACAGAAGGGCCACGCCATTCTCATCGAGGCCGCAGCGGAGCTGCGGACCCGGCACCCCGAGATGAAGATCCTGCTCATCGGTGACGGGCCGCTCAAACCCGACATCGAGCGCCAGTGTCACGAAGCGGGTCTGGACGGCGTGGTGACGTTCCTCGGATCCCGGCGCGACGTCCCGACGATTCTGGCCGCAAGCGACTGCTTCGTCCTCCCGTCGCTGTGGGAGGGGCTGCCAATGGCCTTGCTGGAGGCGATGGCGTCGGCGCTGCCCTGCATCGCTACAGAGGTGTCGGGAACCAAACAGGTGGTGGTGCCGGGCGTGAGCGGACTGCTCGTCCCCCCTGGGGACGGAGCAGCCCTGGCCGAGGCGGTGGGCGAGGTGCTTGCCGATCGGGAGGGCGCAAGGGCCATGGGCCGGGCGGGGCGTGACCGGGTGGAGCACCACTTCAGTGCCCGGGAGCAGGCTGCGAGACACGCCGCTCGGTTTCGCTCCGACCTGGCAGCCTCGCCACCCCGCTGAGTGTCTGATCGTGTGTGCAAATCGGGGCGGACCTGAGCTGCTCGGGTCCGACCGGAGGATCCCTGGGCCAGTGGACAGCTTCTGTGCCACGTTGTAGTACGGTGTGATGTTGTTGACGCCGACCACGACCCATCCACCGGTGGCGAGCCGCTTGACGAGGTGATTCCCGATGAATTCAGCTGCTCCCGCAACGACTACTCTCTCACAGTCTCATCTGGTGGATGCTCTCAACTGGTCGAACCGAACGAACTTGGACCCTCGATGAAGATCGGCTTGCGCCTTAAGAAGAGCGACGGCGACCCCCGAGGCTGGTCGGTCGAGGTCGACGGCTACGAGATAACCTTCAGCGACGAGGGTGAGGGCTCGCCGATCGTGTTCCTCCACGGCGGCATCCTGTCGGCCCATGCGTGGCGGTCCGTCACACCGCTGCTCAAGGATCACGCCCGCTGTGTCGCAGTCGATCTGTTCGGCACCGGCCAATCGACGCTGGCTGACGACGACTCGGCCGATGGCCGGCCGACCGCGGGGCGGCCGTCCACCGACGGCGCCAACAGCTGGAAAGAGCATCTCGCCAGGTTCGACGCATTCATCGACGCCCTTGACCTCTCGACCGATGTCACCCTCGTGATGCACGGATGGGCCTCAATCGTGGGTCTGGGCTGGGCTCGCGACCACGAGGACCGGGTCCGGGGACTGGCCTACATGGAGGCCATCACCCACCCCGTGGACTGGACCGAGCTCCCACCCTCGTTCCGGGCCGCCCTGGAGTACGCCCGATCTGACGACGGGCAGGACTACGTGATGGGCTCCGACGGCTTCTTCGATGACGCTATTGTGGCCCAGACCGTGACGGCGATGGACTCGACCGTCGTCGAGGAACACCGAGCTCGGTTGGGCCCCGTTGGCGAGCATCGCAGGGCCTTGTACCAGGCCCTGCTCGACATCCCGGTCGGCGGTGAGCCCTCCGACGCGACCTCTCTCGTTGAGGGGCTTGAAGACTGGCTGGAGTCGACCACGATCCCGAAGCTGGTAATCCTCGGAGAGCCGGGGTACCTGGTCACCCAATCCGGTCGGGAGAAGGCTCAAGCCGTCGCCGACTCGGTGGCCCGGGTCAGCGGCGCCCACCTGCTGCCGGAGGAGTCGCCCCAGCTCGTTGGGATGTTCCTGCGGCTGTGGCACGAGCAACTGTCCTGACCCCAACCGACCGTGGACGCGGTCGACCACCGGCGCCGGCTCCGTCACCCTTGGAGCAACGGCGGGAGTAGGGGTCAGCTGAAGAACCGGTACAGGACGTCCCCGGCCTTGGCAGTCACATCGTCGGGCACGGAGTCGTCGGTGAGCAGGCCCGTCAGCTGGCCTAGGACCCTACGGGCCAACTGGTCGGCGTCGCTCGCCGACTCCGTAGGCCGGTGCCGCAGCAGCGTGATCGTCTTCTCCTCGGTTGCGTACTTGCGCTTGTAGCGGACGAGGCCTTCCTGATCGAGATCGCTGAGCCCGAAGTCGAGGAGCTGTAGCCCTCGTTCCTTACCCATCGTGATGCCCTCCCAGATCAGCCGATCGTTGGGTCGAACCGCCAGCGAGGTGAGATGAGAGGCATTGAACTTGTAGTACAGCGTGTCGCCCCACTGGAGGAACAGAATGCCGCCGATGGGTGAGCCGTCCAGGTTGGCGAGCAAAAGAAAGCCGTTCCCGGGCAGGAGGAACTCCTCCCAGATGCGCTGGAAGAACCGGTAGGGCTGGGCCAGGAGCCGATACTTGTACTTGCGGATGCCGAGGTGGAGGTCGAAGAAGTCCCGGACCTCGGACTCGCTCTTCGCCACGTCGATCCTCACGTCGGCGGCGTCCGCCTTACGAATGGCTCGACGGGCCGACGAGCCGATCCCCGCCCAGATGTCGTCCAGGTCGCGGTTCAGGTCGATCCCGTGCCACCCGGCCTGGCCGACAACGGCGAAGCGGTCGTCCCTGGCCGGGACCTCCTGGTGGAGGCACCGCAGGTCGATCCGGCATCGCCGGGCAACGAGGTCATCGACCAGGCTGTGCCAGGCGGCGAGGTCGTCGACGATCGGATCGCAGAAGTCGGAGAACGGGAGGCTCGCGATTCGAGGATCCAGGAAGTCGTCAAATTCGATGTAGGGCAGGCCAGCGACGGCGACGTCGTGCTCGTTGACGAGCGCTCGGGCCCGGACCGGGAGATCGTAGGTGTCGCCCAACACCCGCAACCAGGGCGGCGAATGGAACACGCTCGCCGGGTGGCGGGAGACCAGCGCCTCCCATCGCCCATCGGAACAGGGGTCGATGGTGACCACCTGGGGCTGCGCGGGAGACGACATCGTCACACTACGCTCAGTGGGACCATCACCGGTGGCCACCTACCGGACCGCCCCAGCGGCTTCGCTCATCATCTCGGCGTAGCTCTCGGCGATGTCGGCCCAGGCGTGCTCCTGGTTGAAGCTGCTGGCCTTGTCGGCCAGAGCGGCTCGCCGGCTGGCGTCGGCGTGGAGATCCCGGATCCGATCGGCGAGATCCTCGGCATCGCCGGGTTGGAAGTACTCGACCTGATCGTCGGTGAAGTAGGCCTCCACCCCCGGAGTGCGGGCGACCAGGGCCGGCAACCCCATGGCCACGTACTCGAGAAGCTTGGTCGGCAGGATGCCGTCGGTGAACACGTTGCTGCGGTTCGGGACCAGTCCGACGTCGGCTCCCCTGATAGCAGGCGGGAGATCGCTCACACTGACCATCCCGTCGCTAATCGAGATGCGGTCCTCCAGCCCGAGCCGGTTCACCAGGTCGACCAGCTCGTCCCGACCGTCACCGTCTCCGAGGAGCGTAGCGTGAACCGTCGGCAGCTCGTGGCGGAGGAGATCGACGGCGGTGACGATCAGGTCGACGCCGTAGCGGTGGGTGAACGTCCCGTGGTAGATCAGCTCGAAGCGGTCGCCGTCGGGTCGGTCGCCAATTGAGCCGGCAGCGGGGCCGAACACCCGATCGTCGGCGACGTTCATCACGACGCTTATCTTGTGCTCGGCGACGCCCCGTTCGATCAGCGTCTGGCGCCACCCGTCAGTGACCGTGATCACCCGGTCGGCGAAGGCGCAGGCCAGGCGCTCCTGGAGGCGAACCACTCGCACCAGCGGAGCGTCGAGCGAACTCTCCGTCTTGGCGCCGAAGAACTCGGGCATCAGGTCGTGGATATCCAGCACAACCGGTGTACCGGTGAGCTTCGGCACCACTGCGGCGAACACAAGGAAGTCGGGCAAGTTGTGGACCTGGACCGAGTCGAATCGACGGCGGAGGTGTCTCGAACCCAGGGCGATGGCGGCCCGGACAAAGAAGTTGAGGTACTCGAGGAGCTGCCCTGCGAAGCCGCGGTCGCGATTCCGCCCGACCGAGAGTCGGGTGATCGTGATGCCCTCGTGCTCGTCCTTCGCCGCTTCCCCCGGCGCCCGGAGCGAGATGACGTGCACGTCCCAGCCCCGGTCCCGCAGCGCGAGCGCCTCGCGCTGCACCCGCGTCTCTCCCAGCGGGTAGTAGGCATGAACCACCATGCAATGTCGCGGTCGTTGTTCCGAACCCATAAGAACCGCCGCGCCCGCTACCAGCAGATACCGTTGTAGCCCGGCCTCACCGCTACTTGCTCACCGATCCGGACGAGATCGATGACGGTCTGGTCGTCGGTGACAGCCTGGGCCACGTGCCGGAACTCCGCGGACCCGTTCCCAATGATCACCAGCTCGGCCGAGCTCAGAACATCCTCGATCGAGTCGGCCATGAGGGAGGCGATATGAGGGATCTCGCGTTCGATGTAGGCCCGGTTGGAGCCTTTGAGGTTGGCCAGCGACACGTTGCGGTCGTAGACGGTCAAGTCGTAGCCCTTCCCGATCAGCCGTTCGATAAGCTCGACAAGCGGGCTCTCCCGGAGGTCGTCGGTCCCGGCCTTGAAGCTGAAGCCAAGCACACCAATCCGCTTTCGACCCTCGGCCTGGACCATTCGCAGCGCTCGCTCCACGTGCCGCTCGTTGCTGGTCATGATGGTGTCGAGAAGCGGGACATCGGTATCGATGCTCCGGGCGAGGTGGGTCAGAGCTCGCACGTCCTTGGGGAGGCATGAACCGCCGAATGCGAAGCCCGGCTTGAGGTAGGCGGCCGACACATTGAGCTTCCGGTCGCGCACGAACACATCCATCACCTGATGGCTGTCGATGGCGAGCGTCTTGCAGATGGCGCCGATCTCGTTGGCAAACGTGACCTTGAGGGCGTGATAGGCGTTGCTGACGTATTTCACCATTTCCGCAACCCGGCCGGGGACGATCAGGAGATCGCTGTCGATGCCCTCATAAAGGGCGGCCACGGCGGCCGTCGCCCGATCGTCGTCGCCTCCGATCAAGGTGAACGGGGGATTGGTGAAGTCCTCGATCGACGCACCCTCGCGGAGGAACTCAGGGTTCACGCACACCCCGAAATCGACCCCGACCCGCCCGCCTGAGGCCTTCTCCAGGGCGGGGATGACGACGTCCTCCATCGAGCCGGGCACCATGGTGCTGCGGATGGCGACGACGTGATAGGAGTCGGTGGTGGCCATCGCCGAGCCGATCCCTTCGCACACCCGCTCCACCTGGCTCAGATCCAAGCTGCCGTTGGGATGGCTCGGGGTGCCGACGCACACCATGGAGATCGAGGACTCGGCCACGGCCTCCTCGGCGCTGGTGGTGGCTCGGATGCGGCCGGCCTCGACACCGGCGCTCAGTAGCTCCTCCAGCCCGGCCTCAACCACCGGGCTCCGGCCTGACGAAACGAGCTCGGTCTTGCTGACGTCCTTGTCAACCCCGATCACGTTGTGTCCAAGCGAGGCCAGCGCGGCGGTTGTGACCGCTCCAACATATCCCAGTCCGAAGATGGCCAGATCGACCACGATTACCTTCCCTTCCCTGTCGAGACTTTCGGGCTCGACCCGTCGTCGAGGAGCTCGAGCAGCGACCCGAGCGCCTCCTGCCACCGTTGCTGCTGGGAGAGCTGGAGAGCGAGGATGCCCTTCCGGTGAGCGTCGATCTCGGATCGCATTATGTCGATCCCGGATCGGATGCCTTCAACCGTGTTGTCGACATGCACTGTGCCGGAGGCGAAGTACTCCTGCAGCACCGGCCAGTCGGACGTGATGATCGGCGTGCCGAGCCACAGCGCTTCGCAGGCGCCGCGCTGCATCGTATGATCCCGGGTGGTCAAGCACATGATGGCGTCGCTCGACCGCAGCAACCCGTAGTACTGGTCCTCCGGCAGGAAACCGGTGAACGTCACGTTCGGGGGCAACCGGTCGGGGATGCGGTCGGGGGTGCGGTTTGGATCACCGGTCACGTAGAGGTTGACGCCGTCCAGCCCGTCGGCGGCCTCCAGCACCGCCTCCAGCGGCTCGTCGGCGGCGAATGTGTTGACGACGGCGATGGAGAACCCGTCGTCGACGTCGAAGGAACCAGAGGGGAAGTCGGTCGGAATGTCAGAGACGATGACGGCCCGACCGCCCTGGTCCCTGACCACGTTGGCGAAGTGCTCGTTGGTCACGATGGTGGCAGCCGCCCGGCGGGCCAGCCACCGGTACAGCCACCGGGGGCGGGTCCAGATCGGGTTCATCAAGGCGTCGCTGTGGGCGTCGATGACGAAGTGGGCACGGGTGAGGACCGCATAGACGGCCACCAGCAGCGGAGCCAGGCTCGGCGGGCTCTGGACGAAGACGACCCGTGGCCGCTTTCGCGCCAGCATGGCCACCGTGAGCAGGGCCTGCGGCGGATATTTGAGGAGAGCGCCCCGCCAGCCCCGGGCGGTGGACGTCGCCAGGTACTGGACCTCGATCCCCAGCTTGCCGGCGAGCGCTCGGCTGCGGGATCCCCGATTGCTTGGCGTCCAAACCAGGAATAACCCGCCCCGGAGGGCTCCGGTCCGCGGCCGCGGCCGATCGTTCTCAGATCCCGTCGGCCGGGGCCCGTCGAGCTGCCGGATCAACGTCGCGACGTTTGCCCCTGCATCGAATCGGGTTTCGACGACCCGCCGTCCGTTGCCGCCCATCCGTCGCCGGCCCTCGGGGTCGTCCAGCATTGCGGCCAGCGTGTCGGCCAGGGCGGCCGGATCCCGTTGGGGTACGAGCGCTCCCGTCACGCCGTGCTCGACGGCCTCGGGGATGCCGGAGTGCTCGGTCGAGACGACGGGGAGCTCCATCGCCATCGCCTCCAGAATCACGTTCGGGATGCCGTCCCGGTCTCCGTCGGCCGCGGTTACGCACGGGAGGGCGAACAGGTCCGCCGACCGGAAGTGGTCGATGACCGCTTCGTGGATCAGTGCTCCGTGGAGGAATACGGTGTCGTCGAGCTCGAATCGGCGGATCTGGGCCTCGAGGTCGGCCCGCAGCGGACCCTCGCCCACGATGTTGCACACGAAACGATGACCTCGGTCGCGGAGCAGGGCACACGCCGCGATCAGGTCGTTAAGCCCCTTCTTCTCCTTCAGCTGCCCGACGGCAAGGATGACCGGTGGTCCCGCCTCGCTGTCGGCGCTCGGTTGGTACCGCTCGATGTCGAGGCCGTGGTGGATGCTGATGATCTTGTCAGCCGCGGCCGGCACTTCGCGGGAGAGGTGCTCGGCGTTGTAGTTCGTGCAGGTCGCGACGAAACGAGCACCGTTGAGCTTCTCGGCCAGGAGCACCGGCTCTACGTAGATGTCGTTGGCGTGGGCAGTGACGCTGTAGGGGCGGCCCAGGAGGCGGCTGGCGACGAGGGCGACGAGGGCGGCCCGATCGACGAAGTGGGCGTGGATGGAGCTCAGCTCCGGCGCCGCATCCAGAACGGCCGCCACCTGCACTCCCTCGCCGAAATGGAGCAGTGTCTTCGCCCGCGCCCTCACGCTCGGGTGGGGGCGTGAGAGCACGTAGGCCAGGGTGACCAGGAACCTCCGGGGTCGGGTCACGAGGAACCGGAGGTGGGCGGCGACCAGAGCGCCGATCGAGATCGGGAGCACGTAGTGGACCCGCTCGCTCGCTCTCTGCTGGTCTGGTGAGAGCTCGCCGTTGGGGCGTCGCAACGAGACCACCTTCACCTCGATCCCCGACTGGCGCAGGATGGAGATCTCACGATCGATGAAGGTCGTCGTGAGCAGGGGGTAGGTACCGATGACGTACGCGACGCCGTCGGGTCGCTCTCCACTCGGTTGGGGGACCGTGGCCGTCACCGAGGGTAGCCGCCGATACGATGGCGGCGTTCGTCGGGCTCAATGCGACGGAACAAATCCAAGCCCGGCAGCGGATCGGGCGACCAGGATGGGCCCGGCCCCGGATCGGGCGATGAGGATGGCGGCGGCGTCGGATCTGGCGACGAGGATGGCGGCGTCGGCACCGCCGGTTCTTTGCTTCCGGCTTCGTAGGCCCCCAGGTCGGGATCCGAGCGCTTGTTCCCCAGGATGTCGTCGGCCGGTGCCTTCGCCGGGTCGGCCGCTCCAATCGCTGGGCTACCGGAAGCCAGTGCGCCGTACCCCTGAACCAGCCGGATGAACACCTCACGGATCGACGTGCTGCCGTCGGCGAAACCGTCGCCGGTCTTCACCGGGGGAACAATGGACGAATGGTCGGTGGCGAGTAGAGGATCGGCGACGATTGCACTCCTGTCGTCGATCAGCGGGCTGGCCAACGGGCCGGTTGGGATCGGGGCACCGCCGTTCCAGTAGAGGTTCGTGGCCAGGACGAAGTTGTGGGTCTCAGCCGGGTCGCCGGTGGCGAACTTGAGATCATCACTCTCGCCGTCGGAGCCCATGGTGCCGGTCGGATCGGCCCAGATGTTGTTGACGAATTGGATGTTCTCGTTCACCGGGTTCTCTCGCTTCGTCTCCACCCGGAAGCCGAACGCGCTCGATGGCAGGTCGCCGACGATGGTGTTGTTCACGAACGAAACGTTCTTGGCTCCGGCCACGCCGAAGGCGGCTACGGCGGGGGACGACGAGTTCCCGATCAGCAGGTTGCTCTGGATCGAGACGCCGACCGCCTCATGGATCGGCTTGCCGTCGTTCCCGACCTTGAGGAAGTTCTCCTTCCCCCCTTGCCAGTTGAAGAAGACGTTGCGGCGAATGGTGATGCGCTGGCTCCCGAGCACTCCGTCCTCGGTCGCGTTCGGGTCCTTTACCACGATGAAATGCTTGGAGCCCACCGCGCTCCGATTGCTGGCGGCGTAGTCGTTGAAGAAGACGTTGTCTTGGATCGTGATGTCGGTGACGCTGTTGAGATCGATCTGCTGTTCGGATGGGCCTTGGTTGTAGAACAAGTTCCCTTCGACGGTCGCGAAGCGGACCCCGCGATGGATCTTGAGCAGGTCGTTGTCGAACGAATCGTGAATGACGTTGTTTCGCAGCACAACATCTTCGGTCCATTGGCCATCGCCTTCGTCGAAGTCGACGACGGCGCTCGAGCTTCCGGGACCGCTGTGCGTGATCTCCAGCCCCTCGATAACGACGTTGCGGGCTCCGTCCAGATCGATGACCGTGCTGGTGTGCACCATGGTCGCCCCGTAGTCGTTTACCGCCTTGAACCGGGTCGGCGTCCGGAACCGGCGCTCGAAGTCGACGCCACCGGAGTAGCGTCCGTCCGCGATCCACACCGTGCAGCCGCTGTCGGGCACGGCATCGGCCGCATGCTGGAGGGTGGCCCACGGAGCCGTGATCGTGCCAGGGTTGGCGTCGTTGCCGGCTGGTCGGGGAGCGACCCAGCGAGCGCAGGGCGAAGCCTGTCCGGCTGCCGGCAGGGGGATGGCGGCCGTCTGTATCAACGCTACGGCGATGAGCGAACCCACGAGCCAGCGGGCGTAGGCCAGCGGGCGGAAGCGGCGCTTCACCGGACCTTCACTTCCCACTGATCCCTCCTTTTAGTCGATGCGATGGCACGGTGCGACCCTGCTCGCCTCCGCCACGGGTGCGGAGCAACCAGGCAGCCGTCTTTGCCGCCTCGAACGGAGCGTCCATGGCCCAGAATCGTGCCGTCTGGCCCAGGCCCATGATAATCGGCTCCGGCCGGTATCCCATCCGCGCCATCCACGGGCCGGCGATCGTCTGGATTAGGGCCGTCGACTCGTCCGGCAGCCGCTCCCTGAACCGCCCGATGGAGCGGGTCGAGATCTCCCCCGGGGCCAGTGTCTCGTACGAGCTGTTCCCGGTCGAGTCGGCGTCGTCGGCCATGGCCCGCATCGTAAGCAGCTCGGGTTCGTAATACTCGCCGACGAAGTCGCAGATTGCGCGCATCGTTGGCTCGGGCTCGGCCACCAGCGTCTCGTAGCGCACCATCCGGTAGCGGCTGTCGCCGAAGGCCTTGACGTTGGCCTCGCCCGCTCGGACCGAGGCGATCCACCGGCCGGTGGTCGAGGCCAGGTTCCTCGCCGCCCGCCCGGCGCTCTCGTAGCGGCGGACGATCGATGCGTACCGGTCACGAGGGTCGCGGACCATGTGCAGGATCCGGGCCTCCGGGAGGTCATCGAATATCTGGCTAGCGTAGTGCTCGGTGTGCAGTGACTTGTCGCTCCACCTGCCCCTGCCCCGCCGGGCGGCGTGCTGCTCGTGCATGACCGAGAACAGCTGGCCGTAGTTCGGAGGCCGTGCCGAGAACTCGAGGATGATGCTCTCGGGATCGGGCTCGAGCACGTTGAGGCGCGAGTACTCCAGCATCGTGGCCAGGCACCGGTTCAGGTTGGCCGGGTCGGCGAGGTCGCCGTAGTTGCCGTAGAACCAGCGCCACAGGTTCGTTCGTCGGACCATCGAGACGTTGGGGTGAGAGCCGAGCAGAGCATAGAGCAGGGTCGTTCCGCTCCTGTCGGCCCCGGTGATGATGATCGGGCCGCCGTCAGCCATCAGCCCTGCCGCTATCGATGTCGACCGATTGTGTCCCGGTCCACTCCGGGACGAGGCGGTAGTCGGGAAGCGGCCGGCTCCGGCGCTTGTTGATCTGGCGCCTGATCCGCCAGGCGGTGAGCCGGGCCAGCTCCAGCGGTAGGTCGATCAACAGGAAACGCAGGCGGTCGGCCGACGACAGCTTCGGCCGGTCCAGCTCGTAGCCGAAGTCCTGCAGCGGGCTGCGGGCGACGGTCTCGATGAGGTTGATCTGGGGAGGCGAGAGCACAGTGCGGAAGCGACCGATTGAGTCGGTCGAGATCACGCCCACCGGCCGGGCCCCGTAGGAGCTGTTGCCACCCTGGTCCCGAAATCCGGCGGCGCCATCCATCGTCAGCATCGCCGGGTCGTACGACTCGCCGATGAACTCGCAGATTGTCCGTACGACGGCCTCGGGGTCGGTGGCGAGCTCCTCGTAGCGGACGACCATGTACTGGTCGCGGTAGCGCTCGGTATTGATCTTCGCCAGCTTGGCCGAGGACAGCCACTCCGCCATGCCGGCACCGGTCCCCCCGAACCGGGACTGCCAGCGAGTCTGTACTGATGCGTAGCGGTCGCGTGGGTCGCGGATCATGTGGAGGATCCGTGCGTCGGGGTAACCGGCAAAGATGGCGTCGGCGTAGCGCTCGGTGTTGAGCGACTTGTCACCCCAGCGGGGTTTGCCGAGCCGCTCGGCGTGGTGCTCCTCGAGGATGGCGAAGAGCCGGGCGTAGCTGGCTTCGCCTTGGCGGAACTCGGCTGCGATCCGATCCGGTTCGGGGGCCAGCTTCACCAGGCGCTTGTAGCGCATCATCATCCCCAGGCACCGCTCGAAGTTGGCGTTGTCGGACAGGTCGCCGAACTGGTCGTAGAAGTAGGTCCACAGGTTCGTCCTGCGGGTCATGGCGATGTTGGGATGGGAGGCGAGCACAGCGTACAGCAGGCTGGTGCCGCTCCGCTCGAGCCCAGCGACGAATACCGGTCCGCCTGTTACAGAGGTCATCGCCGTGCCTTCCGGGTTGTCGAACGTGATCCGATCGTCTTCCACGCCACCATACCCATCCGGTTCACCGGCCGGTCGACGAGGTGGAACGTTAGACCGAGCTCTGAGGGTCTGGGGCCCAGCCGCTGCCGGTAGGCGAGGGCGTCGAGTTCGACCCCGGCGTAGCGCTCGATGAACGCCGCGGTCGTCGGCGGGCACCGCCACCGGCCGGGGGCCGCTTCCTCCATCGCTCGAAGCGGCTCGATCATGTCCGGTTCCAGCTCCTCGTCGATGAAGTCGGCGATCGCTCCCAGTGTCGCTTCGGGCTCGGCGGCCAGGGTCTCGTAGCGAACGACGAGGTAGCGCCCGGGGTATCGTCGTTGGTTCGTGATCGCCAGATCGGCCGAGGTCAGCCATCGGGCGGTGCTCCAGCCGACCTTGCCCGGAGCAATACTCCGACGCTCGGCCCGGCGCCCAGAACGCCGCGGGTCACGGACGAGGTGGATCATCCTGGCCGTTGGGAAGGCCTCGAAGATGGGATCGGCGAAGGCCTCGACCATGCCGAGCTGGTCGCCCCACCGGGGCTTCCCGACCCGATCCGCTCGTTGTTGATGCAACAGAGCGAAGAGCCGGGGATAGGTGGCCTCGCCCTCCATGAACCGGTCGCGGATGGCTGCGAGGTCGGGATCAAGGTTGAGGATGCCCGGATCGCTCGACATCGCCTCGAGGCAGCGATCGAGGTTCTCGGGCTCGTCGAGGTGGCCGTAGCGATCGAGATGCCTGGTCCACAGGTACGTACGCCGGCTCATCGAGATTCGGGAGTGGGTGGACAAGGCGATACGGAGCGGGGTCTTCCCACTACCTGACAGCCCGCCGACGAAGATCGGTCCGTCTGATGCCATGATGTTACGAACCCGGCGACGAGTCGGTGCTCGCCCTCCCCGCCATCTGCTCGCCGACCGGATCCGTTGGTGACTCTGACCGGTCCCGTGTCCCGGCGCCGCCTCCGGAGTCGGCGCCGGCGTTGGCGTCGCGGATCATGCGGGCGCCGGGCTGGCGTCCGAAGCGGCGAGGCCACCGGCGATGGGCCGACTCCGCGACGGTCCAGGCTGCCATGCGGGCGGCCATGTCAGGCCAATCCCGCAGCCAGAACCGGAGGCGTCGACCACTGATCCGGTCGGCCGGGCCCGGTTCGTAGCCGTACCGTCGCATGAGCCGACCGGCGTGGAGCTCCATGAAGCGGAGCTCCTCGGTTGCGATCCGCCCCTCGTGCAGCCCGACGAAGTCCGAGGACAGGCCCCCGGCCGGGTGCGACGAGCCAGGCTCGTCGTTGCGGGAGCGGACGAACTCTTCGGCCCCTCCGAGCTCTAGCATAGCCGGCTCGTACTCCTCGCCAAGGAAGGCGCAGACCTCGCGGATCGTCGACTCGGTATCGCGAACCAGATCCTCGAACCGCACGACCAGATAGTCGTCACCGTAACGGCGGACACTGCGCCTGGCGTGCGCCATCGAGTACCGCCAACGGGCGGTTGCTGCGCCGGCCCGACCTCTTGCCTTCGGCCACTTGGCCAGGGAGGCCTCGTACCTGTCCCGAGGATCTCGCACCATGTGAATGACCTTGAGTCCCGGATAGGCGGCGAATAGATCGTCGGCGTACTGCTCGACCAGGCCGGACTGCGCCCCCCACCGTTGCTTGCCCTGGCGCTCGGCGTGATGCATGAGAAGGAGGGAGAACAAGCGGCCGTAGGTTCGAGGGCCCTCGGCGAACTCGGCGCGGATCCGCTCCATCGACGGCTGGAGGAACTGCACGTGTTTGTACCGGCCCATGGCGGTCAAGCAGCGCTCCAGGTTCTGCGGGTCGTCCAGTCGACCGTACCGACGATCGAAGTAGGTCCAAAGGTTGGAGCCGACCGCCGGGATGGAGATGCGGGAGTGAGAGGCGAGGTAGGCCCGGATCGTGGTCTTCCCCGAACGGTCGAGGCCGACGATGTAGATCGGGCCGTTCGCCGCCGAAGGTGATGAGCTGCCGGGCGACACCGTGCCCTCCTCACGGCGGTCGCCGGAACCGCTGGTCACGTGGCTTTCTCTTCCAGCAGTACTGCTTCTACGATCCCGTCGCCGCCGTAGCTCGAGACCCCGATCGAGATTTTAGGTATCGACTCCTCACCCCAGATAAACAGGGTCGTGACCTCGATCACTGACTTCCATGCCGACAGCCACACCATAAGCGCGTCCTCGGCCTCGTTCGCCGGCAGCTTTGATTCGATGATTATGAACCGGCCCGCGCCGACATCCAGGATCTGATCCCCGGCTCGGTAATGGGGGACAGACAGCCTGGTCAGCCGCTCGACCTCGGCGGCGTCGATGGTCCTGTCCGGCTCGCCCGGACGCTGGTCGGGGTCGGCCGCCAGCATGCCGATGGTGAACGACGCGTCCTCCTCCTTGGCCTGGGCCATCCGTTCGCTGAAGAGGCGGGCGAACTCGTCCACGTCGACCTCGTCGAACGCCTCGGTGGCGGAGACCTCAACCGTCGGCTTGATCTCTTTTTCGTCCGCCTGCTCGTCGCTCGCCTTGGTCTCTGCTTTCGCCTTCGCCTTCCTCTTCGCTTTCGCCTTCCTCTTCGCTTTCGCCTCGGTCTTCGCTTTCGCCTCGGTCTTCGCTTCCGGTTCCGGCCTCTCGTCCTCGTCGCCGTGCTCCACGGTCCGGCTGCTCTTGCGCCAGCGGTCGACGATCTCGGTGCCGATGGCGAGACTGATGCCGACGAGCCCGCCCATAAAGATCCCGGTCGCCAGCAAGAGGGGGATGTTGGGTCCAACGGGCCGCCGGGGCCGCCGGGGGGGATCGAGGGGCTTGAGCTCGAAGGTGTCGTCGAGCTCCGCGATGTAGGCGACGGCGGCGTCGCCTACCGCCACCGCCATGGCGTGGACGGCGTCCGGATCGGACCCGGACGCCACAAACTCCAGAAGGTTCGTACCGGTCACCACTCGAGCCGAGGTCTTCACCCCGGACAGGTCGAGCGACGGATCCACCTCATCCTTGGCCTGTGACGTGATCAGGTCGCTGGCTGCGATTCTGGCGTAAGTGGTGTTGATCTCGATACCCCGTATCAGCGTGTCGATGGCTCGCACCGACTCTGCCGCGCCCTCGGCCCGGGGTCGCACCACGTAGGTGCTCGACGTCTCGTAGACCGGTACCTGCTGGGAAATGAAGTACCCGGTGAACGCCAATGTTGCCGCGAAGCCGAACGCAGCGATCACCCACCGCTTCCGTAGGATGGCCAGGTAGGTGGTCAGCTCCATCGGTCCCTATCCAAAGAAGTATTTGATGGCTTCCACCGTTCTCTCCACTGATCGGTGGGAGATCCCAGCATACATCGGCAACGACAAGATTCGCTTCGCGGACCGCTCAGTGACCGGAAAACTACCAGCCGACCCGAGTGACTGGTAAGCAGGTTGCAGATGGATCGGCACAGGGTAGTGCACCCCTGTCCCGATCTGCTCCGCATCGAGGTGAGCCACAAGCTCGTCTCGTCCATCGACCTCGATGACGTACAGGTGGTAGACGTGTCCTTCTTTGTCAGCAGGCAACTGGGGACGGACGACCGGGACGTCGGCCAGCAGCTCGTCATAGGCGGCAGCAGCCCGACGTCGTAGCCCGTTGTGCTCATCGAGGTGTCGCAGCTTGGCCATCAGGACGGCGGCGTGCATGGTGTCGAGGCGACGGTTGAACCCCTTCAGCTCGTGGTGGTACTTTACCGTCGAGCCGAGGTTGCGGAGCTTGCGCACCTTTTCCGCCGTAGCCGCGTTGGTGGTCGTAACCATCCCGCCATCTCCCAGGGCTCCCAGGTTCTTACCTGGGTAGAAGCTGAACGCTGCCGCATCGCCCAGCCCGCCGACACGTCGCCCCTGGTACCGGGCTCCATGAGCCTGACAGGCGTCCTCGATGACGAGCAGGCCGTGGGCTCGAGCCAAGCTCATGATCTCGTCCATCGCAGCCGGCAGGCCGTAGAGGTGAACGGGCATGATGGCGGCGGTTGCCGGCGTAATGGCGGCCTCAACCAACTCGGGGTCGAGGTTGGCCGTCTGCGGGTCGATGTCGACGAGGACCGGGGTTGCACCGCAACACTCGATCGCGGCCACCGTTGCCACGAACGTGTTGGCTGCTGTGATCACCTCGTCACCGGGACCGACGTCAAGCGCCCTGAGGGCCAGTTCCAGGGCCGAGAAGCCCGAGTCGACCCCTACCGCGTACGGAGCGTCGCAGTAGTCGGCGAATGCGGTCTCGAACGCGCCGACGGCCGGTCCGAGGACGAAATCCGACCGGGCGATGACGCCGGCGATGGCGCTGTCGATCTCCTCTCGCAGCTCGTCGTGAACCCACCGGAGGTCGACGAACGGCACCCGGTCGGCGACCCGAGACCCCTCGTCGTCGAGCACCACCGTGATGTCGTCATCAGGTGAATAGGTCAGGGCCTCGACTGTGCCCATTCCGTTGGTCCGCTTCCCGTTCTCGTTACTCATGGTCGTCATGTCGGGTTCACTGATCCGCCGGTGGCGATCGTCGAGGAGTGGTTGTTCCCTGCCGGGGCCGGTTCCGCCCCGATCACGGTAGGGATTCCACCGGACGCAAGCGAGTGTTGAGCCGCTTCGATGACCTCGACCACCCGAACACCGTTTACTCCGTCGGTAAGCGGGGGCTCGCCTGTTTGGATGCACTCGGCGAAGTGGCCGCACTGCAAGGCCAATGGCTCCTCAAAGCGAATGTACGGGCTCACCACATTGCCGTAGTGATAGGCGAACTGGAACTCGCCATATGTGTCGGTACGACGAATGGCACTCACGCCCTTGTCGTACAACTTGATCTTCTCATGGGCCTCGACGTCGTCGTATACCGCCATCTTCTTGCTGCCTACGACGGTGATCCGGCGGGTCTTGCACGGATCGAGCCAGCTCATACGGGAATGGGCGAGGATCCCACTAGGGAACGTGAGGGTCATGTAGGCGACGTCCTCGAGGACGTCTTGGACGCAGGCAGCGCCCCTGGTCGCTACCGTCGTCGGCAATTCTCCCAGGAGATGGATCAGGATCGAGATGTCGTGGGGTGCCAGGTCCCACACCACGTTCAGTCCGGGACGGAACAGGCCGAGACCGACGCGTACCGCGTCAATGTAGTGGATCTTGCCGAGCTCATTGTCGTTCACCAGATCCGTGAGCGCCCGAACGGCGGCGTTGTACTCGAACGTATGCCCCACCATCAGCACACGGTCATGTTTCTCGGCCAACTCGATCAGGTGCCAACCGTCGGCACTCGTCGTCGTCATTGGCTTCTCGATCATCACGTGGAGACCCTGCTCGAGACACTCCGATGCGATCTTGTGGTGGGTCTCCGGTGGGGTGCTGATAACGACGCCGTCGAGCCCGGCGTCGAAGAGCTGGGTGTAGTCCGTCGTCGTCAGCTTGATTCCCGGATACCTCGTTTGGATGTGATCGAGTCGACTGCGATCGAAGTCAGCGACCGCCTCCAACGAGATCGACGGGATTTCCACACAGTTTCGTATAAGGTTCGGGCCCCAATACCCACAACCAATTACACCAAGTCGAACCTGTTTCACTAGATCTGTCCCCCCTGTTTGCGTTAGCCAGCCCCTTTGCCGGACAATGTTGCCGGCAAAGTGACCAGAAGAATTCGAATGTCGAACAGCGTTGATCGACGCTTGATGTAGTCCACGTCTAGCTGCACCATCTCACCGAAAGAGGTGTCGCAGCGACCGTTGACTTGCCACCAACCTGTTATCCCACCCGGAGCTGTTATCCGTTCCAGGTGCCAATCGTCGTACTTTTCGACCTCGTACATCAGCGGCGGACGAGGTCCGACGAGACTCATATCACCACGTACCACGTTGAGAAGCTGAGGTAGCTCGTCCAAGCTGGTTTTGCGCAGGAACCTTCCGAGTTTCGTGATTCGACTGTCGCCAACGAGCTTGTAAGATCCGTTACCATCCCGCTCGTCGAAGCCGGATATAACCGCCTCATCTCCTGCGATATAGGCGGCCATGTAAATTTGGTGAAGCTCGGACGGTGCGTCGTTGACCATCGTTCTGAACTTGTAGAAATTGAAGGATGTCAGACGCCATGCCCATCCTTCTTTCGTGCGAAAGCGCTCACCTCGAATGCGCTCCTGGACGTAGATAACCGGGCCGCGACTATCCAGCTTGATGGCGACGGCGATTAGCAAGGTCAGTGGGAGCGTTGCGACAATGAGGGCGACGGCACCGACGAGATCGATGACCCGCTTGGATACCCAGTACCAACGGGATGGGCTCTGGCCGGATGGCTCGTCAACCACCCGCTCGCGCCAGTCTCCGGCGTCCGGCCTGCTGCCGTTTGCCGTGATCAGAGACACGTCGGCCCGTGACTCGGCTGAGACGTGGCCGTTGTTGCGGTGGCGCGGCAAGAGGTCATTCGAGTGCAAGCGAGCCGACATGGCCGGATCGCGAATATCTCTTCCCATTCTCTATCCCACCGATCCGCGGACTCCCATCGCAAGGTCCCCGCTGTTCCCAAAGGAGGATCTCGATCTAACAAATTAATCTGGCCCAAATGATACCTGTTGTGCCAACAGAAATCGGGTGCCTAGTACACAGTCAAACTACCCAAACGGCGGGCGCTCGTTCACCTAGGATCAAGCTCCATCCTCGACCAGACGACCGAATCATGGCGTGTGTTTGCGGATGTGTATCGTTCTGGGATTGGTGCCGATACGCACCCCTTGCGTCGGCCGATCCGGACGGTCCGGGTTGTGCGGTCGACCGTCGGTGAGAATCGGTCAAGGGCACCCGAGCTACGAGTCAAGGACGGTTTCGACTGCATCGAAGAGCGCGTCGAAGGCAACCGGATAGGGATGGAGGACCGCATACGCCTCCTGCCCCTGAAGGGCCTCACAGAGCATGGCGTCGCAGCGATCGTCGAATCGGTCCAGGAACTCGTTTCGCCGGTCGGGAAAGGCGAACGTGAAGGATCGGTAGTACTGGACGAACTGCATCTGCTCGTAGGCGACCGAGGCGGCCATGCGGTGGGCCACGTCGACGGGATCGGCTGGGGCGATGCGCACATCCGGCTCGCTGTCGCTCATGATCAGCACGATCTTGTCCATGTCGACCGGTTCCAGCCGACACCGGTCGCCGAACAGCTCTCGAGGCGCCTTCCGTATCATCCGCTGCTGGCGCAGTCGTGGCAGGCCCCGCTCGAGTGACTTACGAGCGAACGACCGTTTCCAGCGACTGCGGGCCAACCAAGTATGGGCGGAGTCGGCGACTCCGATGGCGCCGAATAGCAGGCGCTGCTGGAGCCCGACCCGGGGCACCAGCTCCGGCACCTGCTCGATGTGCCACTCCCGCAGGGCGACCGACACTGGCAGGCCGAACATCTTGCTACCGTCGGCCGAGAGCATGACCCATTCGTCGCCGACGTAGTCAGCGCCCCGGCTAGCCGCCGCCAGTAGGAGCTCCGTCTTGCCCCCCTTGGCCCAGCCCATCACCAGCACGCCGGTGCCACGATGGCGGAAAGCCGAGGCATGGAGCGGGATGTAGCCGTTGGCCAGCAGTCTGTACCGCACGATGTCCATCAGCAAGGGGACCGACTCGACGTCGGGCGGGCAGCTCAGCACACAGGGGCCGCCCACCTGGTCGAGCGGGATCCGGGCCTGGATCGCACCGGTGTTCCTGTCGAGGACGTAGAACCCCTCGTCGTCGAAGGCTGAGGTGTTGAGGCCGAGGTATGTGAGCGAGGTCCGTGGACCCAGGTCCTCGAAGCGGATCACGATGTCGGGCTGACGGCCGAGGGCCGAGCGGCTCCCCCCGATTTGGCGCTCGATGCGGTCGACGGCCCGGGGCGAGCCGCCGTGGACCTGCACCCCGAGGACCCCATGCAGATCCAGCTCGACGACATCGGCCGAGAGCGCTCCATTCCCGCTCATGGCCTCACCCCTTGCTCGACGATTGCAAGGCCAGGACATGGCTGCTCACGTCGTCGATGACTCGATCGAGGGGCTGGGCGGCGTCGACGACCACGAAGTTCGGCCATGTGGCGCCCTGGGCTCGCACGGCGGCCCGTCGAGTCTCGAGGTAGGCCACATCGCCTTCCGACTTGCGAGCGAAGAGCACCTCGCCAGGGGCATCGAGGAAGACAACGAGGTCCGGCCGGGGGAAGAGGTTGGCCAGGATCCAGTAGTAAATGCGATCGGTGAGCCGCCGGTGTCCGGTTGGCGAGGCGGCATCGAAGAGGAGGCTGCGATCGTGGATGACGGTGAAGCCGCGGCGCTGGTAGATCCAAGCCACCAGATGACGATACCAGCCTTCGGCCAGCCGGTTCAGGTGCCGCAGCGAGCCGACCGCGGGACCGTACTTAACACTGCGGTGCTCCTTGTGGTGGGTCGACAGGAACGACGGGTCGGAGATGCCACGCTCCTGGGCCTTCTTCTTGAAGCGGCGGCGCTTGACCCACAGCATCAGCCGTGAGGTCGGAAGGGCGATGTTGCTCGACTCGATGTTGGCCCCCATGTAGATGTATTTGACCGGGACGGGCAGAGTGCGCACCAGCTCCCGAGCCACTGTTGTCTTGCCTGCCCCGTCCGTTCCGACGACCGCCACGGCCGGCATCTCATGTCCCCCGTCTCGGGGTGGATCCAAGCTCAGACATTGATCACCTCGGTCCGCCGCCGGTCTCGGGACAGCGAGTCCTTCGCCCCCTGGGCGAGCATTTGGAGGAACGGCATCGGATCCCGCAACGAGGCTACGGCGTAGGCCTTGTGGCCCTGGATTGACCGCAGCCACTCGCCGGCGCTGAGCTCGCCCCTCCGGTAGTAGTACCAGGCCGACTGGGTGTCCCTGGCCAGGTGAATCCACTTGGCCCCGCTGAAGGTCTGTTCCCGGATCGGGGGAAGCGGAAGGCCGGCCGCGTCGCAGTAAGCCAGGTAGTGGAGCTGCACGCCGCCCGCCTCGGCGATCGGGCTCCGACCGGTGGGGCGGCCGATGTTGGGCTCGATGGCATAGAAACGACCGGTCCGGGCATGGCGCTTCATCTCGAGGTAGGCGAAGCCAACCATTCCTACCGACTCGAACAGCCGTAGCGAGGCCTCGAGCACCTCGTCGGCCTTGACCTCGACTCCGAGACAGCTCTGCCCTATCTCGGGTGGGTACTGCCGGAGCTTCTTGGCGATGAACGTCGCCAGGGGCCGCGAGTCGCGGTCGAACCAGCCGTTAAACGAGTAAAGGTCCTGGTCGGTGCCCTCGACCCACTCCTGGATGACCAGCGTCTCGACCCAGCCGCTGACGGTGTCGTAGATCCGCATCAGCTCCTCGGCGTCGGCGGCCCGGATGGCCTTGGCCTTTGTATGCCGCAGCCACTCCCGGGACCGGTTGGGAGGCTTGACGACGCACGGGTACGGGACCGCGGCAGCGGCTTCGGCCGCCTGCTCACGAGTCGTGACCTCGAACGACGCCGGTATGGGGATCTCGAAGCGCTTGGCCAGATCGGCGAAGCGGGCCTTGTCCATCAGCTGCTCGACGACGTCGACCTCGGGCAACAGAACGTGGTAGTTGTCGTCCAGCCGTTGGCGGTTCCGTGAGATGACGAGCACGTTCTTGTCCTGGCAGGGAATCAACACCGCCTTCTGCTCGAACCTCGAGGCGAGCTCGTCGAGCAGGTCGAGCAGCTCGTCGCCGCCGGTGTCGGTGCAGTGGATCTCCCGGCAGGCCCTGGTCTTGTTGCCGTAGTACTCGGGGTTCTTCGAGACGGCGTAGACTGGAACGCCCTCGGCCGCCAGAATCCGGCAGACCTGGAGCCCCTGCATGCTGTCGAGGCCGACGACTACTGCCGGCGGCTTTGTCGTTGGCAGTGGCTCAGGGCTCATTCAGTCTCGTCCTCTATGGGCCGGCCCTCCCGAGTAGCCGAGTGAAGCTCCTCTCTGACGATGCCCGTGGGGTTATATTACCGGAGTTCGGCCTGGCCTGCCTCCAAGCGGTAACAACCTTTTACAGCCACCTAACTCTGGAGGTCCGAGCGGCCACCGGCTACACGATGCCGAAGACTCGCCATCCGGCTCGGCGTCGTTGACGTCGAACGATCTGGAAATGGCCGACAGCGGCACGGCGGGAAACCGGATTTGGTGATGCAGGCCAGCGGCGAGCGCAAGGAAACCAAGGCCAGCCTGTGGGGCCTGGTTAGGACAGCCGTGGTGGCCGGCGAGGAGTGGTATCGCCTAGTGGTCAGCCGGCTCTGGCTCCGGCGTGGGCACCGCGGTTCTCCTCGACCGTCATTTTGTGGCCGACTACTACTACCATCACATCGAATCGGACCGCACAATTCCGTGGTACGAGGGACTACTCGGTGCCCTTCGGAAGTGATATCCCACTCCGGATATCACCTTCGTACTCGACGCACCGGCCGAAGGTCTGTATCAACGCAACCCCGAGAGCATTTAGGAGTTTCTAGAGCAACGAGGCGACGAATACCTGCGCATGAGCGCCAACGTCTCAGGCTTTCATGTTCATCGACACCACAATCGGGCTTGATGCTGTGCTGGAGTCGGTCGCCAAAGTGACGAATCAGATCGTATGAGAGAGGGAGCAGCGGTATGAAAATCCTTATTGCCAGCAGTATCGATCCAGGCACAGTTGAGCGGCTACAGCAACAGCATGATGTGATCACGGCGTTCGGCGGCTCGGTCGACGAGCTGACTGAGCTGGCCGGCGACCGCGATGCCATGATCTTTCGCAGCGGCGTATCGATCGCTCCTCAAGTCCTCGAGGGGGCCAGCGATCTGAAGTTGCTGATCAGGGCCGGTTCCGGTCTGGACAACATCGACATCGACCTGGCACGCCGCCTCGGGCTCCGTATGGTGCGCATCCCTCGACCCAGCGCCCAGGCCGTGGCCGAGTTCACGTTGGCCATGATCCTTGATGTCAGCCGCAACATCTCCTACGCCGACCGCCTGCTCCGGCAAGGCCACTGGCCCAAACCCGAGCTGGCCGGGTCGTTGATCTCGGGCAAAACCCTCGGCATCGTCGGCCTTGGCAACATCGGTGGCCGCCTAGCCGAGCTGGTGGTGCCACTGGAGATGAACGTCATCGGCTGTGTCAATCCTCTGCATGGCACGCCGGCCGGGGTAGAGCGCGAAGGCGGTGTCGAGATCACGAACCTTGATGAGCTGCTGCGGCGCTCCGACATCGTCTCTGTGCACACCCCCTTGACCGACCAAACTCGGGGGCTCATCGGCGAAGAAGAGCTGGCCAAGATGCCGGCCAGGTCGATTCTGGTCAGCACCGCCCGGGGTGGTGTGGTCGACGAGACAGCGCTGGCCGCTGCACTCGACTCCGGCCACATCCGAGCGGCGGCCCTCGACGTTCACGAAACCGAAGGAGAGGGCACCATGTCGCCGCTGGCCCACTACAGCCAGGTCCTGTTGACCCCCCACATTGCCGCCATGGCCTTTGAGTCACAGCAGCAGATCGGTAATCGAATTCTGGAATTCATCGAGGCATGGGAGCGCAACGAGCTCGACTCGATCGCCATGCCCATCGAAAAAGTCGTCTGAGAGAGGGTAACCCCAATGAACCAAGCAAGTACCAAGCGAGCTGCTCTACGGGCCGGTCTGACATCCGACAAGCCGGTATTGACGCTCGGTGCTCACGATGCGTTGAGCGCTCGGCTGGCCGACAAGTACGACTTCGACGCCGTGTGGGTGTCGGGCTTCGGCATTTGCACCATGACCTACGCCATGCCCGACCTGAACCTGGTGTCGATGGCCGAGACCTTGGAGGCGTCGGTCCGCATGGATGCGGCCACCTCCCTCCCCGTGGTTGCTGACTGCGACAACGGCTTCGGTGGTTACTCCAACTTCGTGCGCACCGTGACCCAGTTCGAGCGAGCCGGCATCGCCGGTATCTGCGTCGAAGACAATACCTTCCCCAAACGAAACAGCCTCTACAAGGGCGAGTCGGTTCGTGAGCTGATGCCGGTTGAGGAACAGTCCCGCCGTATTCGAGCAGCCAAGGAAGCCCAGCAGTCCAACGAGTTCGTGTTCATCGCTCGGGTCGAGGCCCTCATCGCCGGTCACGGGACCGAAGCAGCGGTGGAGCGGGCCAACGCCTACGCCGACGCCGGAGCCGACGCCATCCTGATCCACTCCCGGGACAAGACCCTGGAGGAGATCAACGGCTTCCTCGAAGCCTTCGACCGGGATATCCCCCTGGTTGCGGTGCCGACCTTGTTCCCCGATTTCACCGCCGACGAGCTGTCGAAGCTTGGATTCAACATGGTGATTTACGCAAACCAGGCCATGCGGGCCGCCGTCTCGGCCATGGAGGAAACGATGGCCACCTTGCGGGACGAGCAGCGCCCGTCTGCCGTCGACGGCTCGATCGCCGCGGTCGACTACATCTTCGACATCGTCGGCACCAAAGAGGAGATTCAGCGCTCGGAGAGCACGGAATAACCGGGGAGTCCTATCGCTGTTAGGCGGCCGGATGGTCCGGCCCCTACCCGTAGGCGGTGGCCACCAGCTCGGCGAACAGCTCCTCGGCGTCGACGACAAGACCCTCGGCGCCACCTCGACGATTGATCCAGTCGACAATGTTGATCACGTCGCGGTGAAGGTAGTTGAGGCCCTGCGGGTTGGCGGCAAGGTCGATCGCTTGGGGCAGATCGATAAACCAGATTTGCCCGTCCCACCACAGCAGGTTGTAGGCGCTCAGGTCGCCGTGCACGAAGCCCGTGCGGACCATCTGGTGAAGGCCCTCGGCAATCTGATCGGCCGCTGCCTGCAGCTCGTCTCCCGAAAGGCGGGCTTGCGCCAGCTGCGGGGCGGCCTGGGTCCGGTCGCCGATGTATTGCAGTACGTATCGGTCGGCGTCGTAGCCAACGGGATAGGGCACGTTCACCCCGGCTTGCCACAGCCGTTCGGTGACCATACATTCGTGGCCGGTCCAGCGATCCTGCAATAGCCGCTTGCCGTAGGTCGACATCCGTTCCACGGCTCGCCGGTCACGGCTTTTGCGAAACTGGCGACCTTCGCGGTACTCGACGTCGTGGCGAAACGCCGATGCTCGCTCGAAGCCGGCTTCCTCCAGTGCTCCCTTTTTGTTGACCTTCCGGGGAATGTAGCGCTTGAGGGCCAGGAGACAGGATCGTCCGTCGGATCCGCGGCGTTCAATCAGATCGATCTGGGCTTCTTTGCCCGACTTAATCGGGCCAAGGTTGATGTCTTCGAACGGTTCGTCGACCAGCCAGGGCGGCCGGGCGCGTCCGTTGTCGAGTGTTGGGGTGGTCGGGGTTTGGTTTAGGGTGTTGTCCGGTTGGGACACGTTCGTTTCTCCGTCGATCAGGCGAGTGGGCATGAGTAGCAGGGCACAGGAAGTAAGGCGCACGGAAGTAGGCGCGTGCGCTCTGTGGGATCTGTACGGTCGCCTGACTGACGAATCAGCCGGTGTGGGATTTCAGCTGAGCTGCGTTGGGGTGGAAGCTCAGGCCCTTCGGGAGACGCGACCGAAGTTGATGATTCCGGAGATGACACTCATTGCACAAGCCTCCTCGGTGAAGCGACGGACGTAGGATTCGCCGTCTTTGAGGTGGTCCGATCCTCGAACGATCGGTCCCTACAAGACAGTACCTTGCCGATGCAATCTGATCGACCGAATTTCCAGGCCACCGTGGGCTTGGGTGCTGGCCATGCTGAATCGGCGATGAGTAGACTACGCCTTCTCACGCGACCGCCGCGCCCTCGCTGGCCACTCCCGCGAGGTGCCCCCGAAAGGACATCCGATGAGTGAGAACCTCCGCAACTACACCAAGGCTCTTTTCGCCTTCGACCATGTGCTCAAGAACACCAAGGAGACGGCGTTCAAACGCAAGTCGCCGTGCGCCGGGTGGACCGGTAAAGACGTGTACGAACACGCCCTCGGCGGCGTCAAGATGGTGCAGGCTCACGCCGCCACGGGGGCCGGCCCCAAGTCAACGCCGAAGCTCGGCGCCAACCCGCTTGGCACCTGGGAGAAGCTCCGTGACCAAACTCTGGAAGCGCTTGATCGCGAGGGAGTACTTCAGGCAACCGCCGTCGACCCGTTCGGCCCCGATTTCGGGCCTATGCCGATTGACGCCCTTGTGGGCTTCATGACCGCCGATCTCGCCGTGCACACCTGGGACTTGGCCCGCACCGCCAAGGTCGATGAGCGGCTCGACCCTGGGCTTGTCAAGTTCACCAATTCGGTGTGGCGAGCCCTTCCCGACGAGGTGCTGAGAAGCCAGGGGATGATGGGCCCCAAGGTGAAGGTCGAAAAAGGCGCCGACACCCAGACCCGCATGCTCAATTTCCTAGGGCGGACGGTCTAACCACTCACGGTCGCGCCCGAATACGACCTATTTGTCCAAGATTCGACAAAGATGTGCACAGTCGGGATTAATCACCCAAGCCAATAGGCCGTTTGCTGCATACGATGCGCCCAACCACTCAGAGAAGTTAAAACGGCGAAGAGAAAAGGGTGACTTCATGAATGTGTTAGCTAGGCGCCTCCTTGGGGGCGGTTTTGTGGTTGCGGCGATCTCGGTAGGTCTTTTTGTGGCCTCGACAGGCGCTGATGCCGAGTCCGAAGCTCGTTTTGAAGGCGAATTTCAAACAACCGCTGTCGGGATGGCCCGTGATTACGCCATCACCGGCGAGGCGGTCATGCGGATCGACTCATCGGGAACCAGAGTGAAGATCGAGCTTGAGGGCCTCAACGAGGTTGTCTACGGATCCCATCTCCACGACGGAACCTGCGATGCCGGCGGCGGCGGCCACTACCAGGATGAGCAGGGTGGAGCTGTCGATCCGATCAACGAGATCTGGATGTCGTCATTTGAGACCGGCTTCGGCGTGGCCCGGCTGGAAGGCAATACCGGGGCCGAAGCCACCGGTTCGGCCACGTGGAGAGCTCGCACCGATGCGGCCGCTCCGGCTTCGAACGCCTTATCGGTCGTGCTTCACGACACCGACGGCGCTCGAATCGCCTGTGCCGACCTGACTCTGGGCGGACCAAAGTCCAAGAGCATCGTCAACGGCTGGTAGATAACAACCATCAGAGCAACCAATTGCACGCTCACCTCCCGGCTACGGTTTGGGGGGTGAGCGTTCCCTGTTTTGTTCCTTGTTTTGGCAGACGCAACTGAACAGATGAAGCAGCCTGATCCCCCGCCGACGAAACTCGCCGACCACGACGTTCTGGTCATCGAGGAGCACTATCTGGTGGTGAACAAACCGCCAGGGGTGCCGGTGCAGGCTACGAGAGACCCCAACCGGCGACACCTACAACAGCTGACCTCAGAGCTGATTAACGAGCCTGTTGAGGTTATCCATCGGCTTGACGTCTGGACCTCAGGAGCGGTGCTTCTGGCCCGGACGGCGGAGGCTCGCCGACAGCTGACACCGATGTTCGAGCAGCGGACCGTCGAGAAGATCTACGAGGCCGTGTGCCTCGGGGTCCCCAACCCTGACCACGGAACGATGAAACACTATCTGGCCAAACATCGGGAGTCGGGTCGCGACATCATGCGGCCGGTGCGAAGTGGAGGCAAGGTCGCGATCACCGACTACCGCACACTCGGCCACGGCCCAATGGGAGAAGCCGAGGATGTCGAGCTAAGCCTGGTTGAGCTAAAGCCCCTCACGGGTCGAACTCACCAACTCAGAGCCCAGGCGCTGGCCATGGGTTGGCCGATTCTCGGCGATCAGCACTACCGGAATGCCCCAACCGCCCGACTACCCGGACAGCTACTCCACGCCCGCTCGCTCACATTTGTCGATCCGTTCAACAACACCGAGATCCACGTCGAGGCTGCGGAGCCTGATCTGTTTGCGCGCTACGCCGCCGAGCTACGGGCGACCTAGGCCGAGACGCTCCACTCCTCAATCAATTTCAAATCGATCGCAATTTTGAACCGATCGCCTGCTTGTTGGCGTATACCTCTACGTCCACGACTAGCTGCCATAAGGGAGGCTGCGAAATGAGAAACAAGTTGGTTGCCGGGATCATGGTGCTTGGAGCCACATTGGGAATGGGAGCGGTCGCCGCCAGTGCCCACCCAATTGAGACCCCCGGACACACCGGTGGAGTCGGAGGCTCGTCACAGGGTCATACCCACGGCCTGGAATGCGCCGCCCGCAACTCACCGGTTCTGGGAGAGCTCGGCCTGCCCTGCGCCGCCGACGGCCGCAACTAGCGGTGGATAGGTTGGGGCGGGCCGGCACGGAGTCAGCCGATCTCCGGTCGGTTCCCGCCCCAAACCATTCCGAGAATTGCGGAACGATTGCCGGAAAAGATTAGGTGTTAGGAATGGACGCCGACGGGCTGGCCCGCGCTCTATACGAGTCTCACGGCACCGCGCTTGAGGGGTGGGCCCGTTCCCGTTTCACCGATCAGCAAATGGCCAACGACGTGGTGCAGGAAACGGTGCTGCTGGCTTGGCGCAAGTATCACCAGTTCGATCCGTCCCGGGGCACCGAACGAGCCTGGATGTTCGGCATCGCCC
Source organism: Acidimicrobiales bacterium (assembly GCA_965216355.1). GTDB lineage: Bacteria > Actinomycetota > Acidimicrobiia > Acidimicrobiales > SZUA-35 > JAHELU01. The sequence continues at coordinate 1,253,128 of CBDCFR010000013.1, read as the reverse complement.
GCAATGTCGCCGCTTCCCAACATCGCCGCAGCGAACGCTATCTTCGGGTTGTGCCGACTGAGCAGACAACCGACGTCGGCCAGCTCGATCCCGAACTGAGTCGGCTGGCCGAGGTGTCGTTCATCGTCGATGGCCTTCAGAAGCTGTCGGAGGACCATCGAGCCGTGATCGCCGCCGCCTATTGGGATGGTCTCAGCACCAAAGAGATCGCTCAACGATTCGGCGTGCCCGACGGCACGGTGAAGTCGCGCCTGCATCACGCCCTACGTATCCTGCGTGTCCACCTGGAGGAGCGGGAGGTGTTGTCATGACCGAAGAACACGAACAATTCGCCGGTTGGTCGGCATCGTATGTGCTTGGCGCCCTCGACAGTGTCGACCGCAAGGCCTTCGAATCCCACCTGGCCCGATGCCCGGCGTGCACCACAGAACTCAACGAGATGGCACCGTTGCCCAGCCTCCTGGCCAAAGTCGACCCGGACCTGCTCGACCAACAGCCGTCGGTGGCCACGGCCGATCGAATCAACGAACTCGCGGCCCGAGAGCTGAGCGGCCTACAACGCGGTCACCGGTTCTGGCGGGCGGCGGCGGTCGCGGCCACAGCCGCCGCCGTCGTGTTTGGTGCGCTCCTGTTGCTGTCGCCCGACCGCTCGGACGACTCTCCGGGCAACCCCAACCAACAGCAGGCCACCGTGCTTTCGTCGGAGGCGGCGGAAACCACGGTGCTGATCATCCCCAAAGGCTGGGGGACCGAGATCGTGCTCAACATCGCCGACCTTCCTCGCCGTGATCGCTATCAGCTCTGGACCATCGACGACGACGGTGGCTGGACCAATGCCGCCTCATGGTCACCGACACCGTCGGGTGGGGTGCGCCTGACCGGGGCGAGCAGTGTGCCGCTGGACAACGTGGATCGGATCGTCATCACCTCGGTCGACCGAAACGACGTGCTGGTCGAGGCCAGCGGTTAGCCTCTAGCAAGCGGCCTCGCCAAGTGGTCGCCATCGACCGGAGGCCACCATGATCGTCACCATCGTTCGTTTTCCTCGCACCGAGGAGCCGATTGCCGTTGACGAGGCTCAGGAAACATTCGCCCAAACCGCGCCCCGATACCTCGACGTCGACGGCCTTCTGTTCAAGGCCTACCTCCGATCCGACGACGGCCACACGCTGGGATGCGTGTACTGGTGGACCGACCGGGCCAGCGCCGAGGCGGTCTACAACCCCGACTGGGTGGCTGGTGTCACCAAGAAGTACGGAGGTGAGCCGACCATTGAATGGTTTGACGCGCCGGTCGTTGTGGATCGGCGATTCTCGATGATTCGCACAGAGGCTCCGCTGGAGTCGGTCGGCGAGCTGTCGTAGAAACCCTTTCTCCAACGCCGTGGCAACCCTCCGCACCGAAGTGACTGAGATCGTGACCGGCCTGGCCATGCTGGGTTACCGCGAACTCGACCACGCCCTCGGCGTGCGACCGCGGCTGATGACCCATGTCGACGAGGAACACTTCGATCGCCTGACGGCGGCCCGCGACGCCGGCAAGTACACACCGGAGTTCGAAACCGCGTGGACCAACGGCCAGCGCTTCGCCTTCTCCGAGGAGGGCCTGAGAGGTCGACCGCCCTGGCTGATCGAATGGAAGGGCCCACACCGCCCGCCGGCCTACGAGCAAGTGCCGGCCGACCTCCGGGTTGATCACGTATACCTGATCAGCTGCAAGTACGGGTCGAACATCTTGATGAACGCCAGCCCGGGTTATCTGTTTGAAGGGCTCCTCACCGACCGCCAGACCAGCCACCGGGATCACTGGTACCGCATTGTGTCGCCCGATGCCTACAACGAGCTTTGGCGTCTGTGTCGACGGGATCTGCGTGCCCTTGACAACGGCCTCGACCTTCCGACCGATCCGACCGACGTGACAACCACCGTCCGCAACACGTTTAAGGCACACCTTCGCCGGGGTTGGTTATCGGAGGAAGCCGAGGCGGCTTATCGGTGGCTCGCGGTCGACGTGTCCGACCAATCAGCGAAACGTTGGAACGAGAATCTGGCCGTCGGGCGCAACCGCAAACAGGCGAAGGAGGAAATGATCTGGCGCCTTCTGCGATTCTCGTCGGCGCCATATTTCGTGCTGGGAAGTGCAGCCGACGGCACTCCGCTCCACTACCGAGTGGCCACGCCGTGGGACTTCCGCCAACGGTTCGAGCTATTGGCCTTCGATGCCTGGGGTGACGCCGTGGGGCAGCCACTGGTGCGTTGGCAGGCCGATGTTGCCGGTCACACCGCCGGAACAACGGCGACCGTTGAAGGCCACGTTGAGGTTCGGTGGAGCCATGGCAGATTTGGCGGCAACCCGGAAGCCAAGATCTATCTCGACTCACCGCACCACCAGGTGCCGGGCTATCTCCAACTGAGCAACTACGAGGCCCGCTGAGCGCAGATGGCGGTGGGCCCGGAACGTCTGCGGGCGACTACAGATGCGTTCGCGAGACCCACCGCCGATATTGCGCCGCACCCGAAAAGGGTGTCGCTGCGAAGCGTCCTATCCGACGCTCCCCGCGTACGTAATCGCCAACCGGCGCCAAACCGATACCCCGATAGTCCAAAAATGTCCGAAATCTTTTCGAGCGGCCGCTATTGCGGCGGGGGTGGGCTGATCGACACCTGGTAGTTGCTGGGGCCTGCCGAACCGTGCACGTACCCGGTCCGGCCATCTACGTCGTGGAAATCGATCGAGATCATTCCGGAGGCGTGGTCGGTCCGTTCCTGGAACCAGCCTTCGCGGGCAACACCCTCGATTCGTTCGACGCTGAGGTTGTTCAGGTTCATGGCCACCAGGCCGGCCTCGCCGAGCGTGTACACGTGCGAGTTCCAGCCATCAAGGCCCACCCCGGAGAACGAGAGATAGATACGAATGATGTGGTCGTCGTAGATCCTGAGACGGAAGCTGGTGAAGTGCCCATCGCGCAAGAACGTGACCTCGACCTCCGTCTCGGTTTCGACGTCGACCACGGCGGTCCATCCGGCGTTGGCACCTACCGCCTCAAGCGTCGCCTCCACATCGTCGAAGGTGACCTGCACCCAACCCCCGACACCAACGTCGTAGGTCTGGGTCTGCGACGACATCCAAGCTTCGCCGACGGGATTGGGATCCGGTTCGGGGTACTCCGGGTCGTGATACGGCGTTGAGGTCGAAGTTGGGCCGGTCGTGGTCGACGGCGTCGTGGTGTTGGTTGTCGGCACTGTGGTCTTGTTACTCTGGGGCGACGTGGTTGTTGTGGAGCCCATCGGCGCTCCGATGTCCGGCGCCGCCGACGTCGAGGGTGCCGGCGCCACGGTAGTGGGGCCCGGCGAGTCAGCGATGTCATCGTTTTCGCTCGACTCGACGCCGGCCTCCTCGACCAACTCGGCACTGATGACTTCACCGCCGTCTTGGCTCTCCTCATCGGGCCGATCGGCGAAGTTTCCGTCGACCTGCTGGTCGCCTCCCCCCGGCCCGTGCGTCGCCGGTTCCGATGGCTGCCCCAAGATAGAGGGCAACCCCAGGGCCGGAGCGGTGGTCTCGCCCCCTCCGGGAGAACCGACGTTGATCTCCGTTGGCGATGCCGAGATCAGTCCGGCAAACCCGACGGTTAGCAGCACAAAGACAGACGCCACCGCCGCTACCCACGGCCATCGCGACGGGCTGCGATCGACCGCGCTGTCGAGGTGACGGCGGGCCCGCCGTCGCCCGATCCCGTCCTCGTCCGAAGGAGCCACTTCTCGCCGGTGAAAGGCCGCCACGCCGGCCATGCGGGAAAGCGCCATGTCATCGGGAGGATCACTCAACTCACGCCCGGCTCGACGCATAGCCGTGAGTAGTTCTTCCACCCCAACCGAACCGTCGGGAGGGCCGACGCTGTCGGGACGCCAGTCGCCGCCACTCATCCGGTCACATCCAGCAGTAGCTCGTCGATCAGGTGGTCGCCGTCGTTGATCAGGCGTTGGAGTTTGCGAATGGCCCTGCGTTGATTGGAGCGCACAGCCGTGACCGTCGAACCCGTAACGGTGGCAACCTCAGGCGCAGTGAGGGCGAGAAAGAATCTGAGGAAGATGACATCACGCTGGGTCGGTGTCAGCTGATTGATGAGGTCGAGCAATCGATCGGTGCCGAGCGATCCCATGGCGTCGGTTTCGTTGTTGCCGGCGGGGCTGCTGATCCTCCCCATGCGGAACGGATCGACACTTTCGCTCGGTCGACGCTGGAAGTACCGGTGGTCATCGATGACCCGACGGCGGGCGATGGTGAACGCCCAGCTTCGCAGGTCAGCCCAACTCCCTTCGAACGATCCGATGTTTCGTGACATGTCGAGGAACACGTCGCCCAACGTTCCGTCGACGTCGTTGGCTCCCCGAACGGAAATGAAGGCTCGTAGTGGCCCGGCCAACTCGTAGACCACTGCGGACCAGGCGTCGTTGTCACCGGCGCGAAGCTCGGCAACAGAGCCCTCATCGGTCGGCTCTTCCGACGACGAGGCGGACGCGAGAACGCCACGTCCATCACCGGCTTGCCTCTCCGCTCGCGCCACCATCCCTCGCCAACAGTACCGGTCCACTCTGCCTACGACAAGAGTCGAGACGGGCGGGGGTTTGAAACTACACTCCAGCGCCATGAAGATCACCGGCGTTACCGCCTATGCCGTCGACCTGCCTTTGAAGGAGGGCGGCTACAGCTGGGGGCGGCAATCGTTCCCGTCGTTCGATTCAACGGTGGTGGTTATCCAGACTGATGAAGGCCTTCGGGGCTACGGCGAGTGTTGTCCGCTTGGCCCCAGCTACATGCCGTCGTTCGCTCAAGGGGCCAGGGTTGGCATCGGTGTGCTGGCCGAAGCGCTCATCGGTTCAGATCCCCGACAGCTCGACGTGGTGAGTCAGCGGATGGATGAGGCGTTGAAAGGGCATCCTTACGCCAAGTCGGCTGTCGACATGGCCTGCTGGGATCTGGCGGCCAAGGCGGCCCACGTTCCCGTGGCCACACTGCTCGGTGGACGGTTCCGAGATCAGGTCAAACTCTTTCGGGTTATCAGCCGCGATGATCCAAGCGCCATGGTTGAGCGACTCCTCGAATACCGGGCCGAGGGTTTCGTGCAGTACCAGATGAAGGTGGGCGAACAGGTCGATGTCGACCTCGACCGGATCCAGGCCGTGACCGGCGCATTGATCGACACTGAGACCCTGGCCGCCGACGCCAACACCGGCTGGCGGCAGCACGAGGCCATGAGGGTGGCTCACGAGGTGGCCGACATGCCGCTGTACATCGAGCAACCCTGTCTGACCTACGCCGAATGTCTTACGCTTCGCCCCCACTTGCGACGACCCATGATCCTCGACGAGGTGATGGATTCCCGAGCCGCCATTCGGCAGGGCGCGGTTGATGGTGCCATGGACGTGATCAACCTCAAGATCAGCCGATTCGGGGGCCTCAGCGGCGCTCGGCGAGCTCGTGATCTCTGTGTTGACTTGGGCGTCGTGATGACCATTGAAGACACTTGGGGCGGCGAGATCGCCACCGCCGCGATTGCCCACCTGGCGGCGTCGACGCCTGACGGTTTCCACTTTCAGTCGAGTGCGTTTCACGACTACCACTCCAAGGCCATCGCCTCGGGCGGACCAGTGGTAGCCGACGGTCACATGTCTGTGAGCAGCGATCCCGGCCTCGGTGTTGAACCGCTGTGGGACGTGTTGGGCGAACCGTTGTTCACGGTCAGCTGAGGCCACCTGCCGGAAAAGTGAAGCGAACCCGCACGTACTTGTGCGGGTTCGCTTCACGTTGATCGTTCCGAATAGATGCTCAGACCGCAGCAGAACAGACCGTGTTGGTCATCAGAGCGGCGACGACGTAGGGGTCGGCGTTGGCGTTCGGCCGACGGTCCTCGATATAGCCCTTCTTGTCTTGCGCAACCTGCCACGGGATACGGATCGAGGCGCCTCGGTCGGATACGCCGTAGCTGAACTGGTCGTAGCGCTGGGTCTCGTGAGCGCCGGTGAGGCGATCCTCGATGCCGACGCCGTATCCGGCCAAGTGCTCTTCGGGCTTGCCCGGCTTACCCAGCGCCTCGCAGGCGGCGATGATCGGATCGTAGCCGTCGCGCATGGCCTTGGTGGAGAAGTTGGTGTGCATGCCGGCACCGTTCCAGTCGCCCTTCATCGGCTTGGCCGCGAGGGAGATCTCCAAGTGATACTTCTCGGCGATGCGATAGATGAGGTAGCGGGCCATCCAGATGTGGTCGCCAACGGTCACGGTGTCGACCGGGCCGATCTGGAATTCCCATTGGCCGGGCATCACTTCGGCGTTGACGCCGGAGATGGCGAGCCCGGCCTCGACGCAGGCTTCGAGGTGTTCCTCCACGATGTCGCGCCCGGTGATCTTCACCGCACCGACGCCGCAGTAGTAGGGACCCTGGGGTCGAGGGTAACCATGCTCGGGGAAGCCCGCCGGCCAGCCGGTGACCGGGTCGAGCATGGTGTATTCCTGCTCAAGGCCGAACAGCGGTTCCTGGTCGCCGTACTTCTCAAGCGCTTCACGAGCCAAGGCCCGGGTGTTGCTGGGGTGAACCTCAAGGTCTTCCGGGGTGTAGGTCTCGCACAACACCAGAATGTTGTTGCCGCCGCGGAAGGGATCCTTGCACTGGAAGGCCGGCTTCAGGACGACGTCGGAATTGTCGCCGGTGGCCTGGTTGGTGCTGGAGCCGTCGAAGCCCCAAATGCCCGGCTCTTCACCGTCGGCAAGAACCTTGGTCTTGCCCCGGAGCTCGGCCGTCGGCTCGGTGCCGTCGATCCATATGTATTCGGCTAGGTAGGTCATGATGTTCTACTCCCGACAGGGTGTTGAGTTTGGAAAGCGGGTTCCTCCACCGTCATGACAGCGCTGTCGGTAGAAGTCGGTGTCGCGATGGAACCCACTGTCACTAAACCGTTTCGGCCGCCGACATACAAGCCATGAATGTTAACTCCATGTAAATCATGGGATCAGGGTCTGAAACAGTGGGGTTTTTGCTGTTAACAATCAGACTGGAGACATAACTTGTGGCCAGGTCCAGGCACCGGTCACGATTCTTGGAGCATTGAGCCATGACTACCAATCCAACTGGCAACCCGACCATCGATCCTCAGGTCGCCTACGTACTTCGGGCGGCCGAGGAGCGTAACGTAAAGCTGATCCGGCTGTGGTTTACCGACGTGGTCGGGCAGTTGAAGTCGGTGGCCATCTCCCCCATCGAGCTGGAAACGGCCTTTGCCGAGGGGGTGCATTTCGACGGATCGGCGATCGACGGATTCAGTCGGATTCAAGAATCCGACGTAATGGCCAAACCCGATCCGTCGACATTCGAGATTCTGCCCTGGACCGATGCCGGCACCACGGCGCGCATGTTCTGCGACATCCACCTGCCCAACGGCAAACCGTTCGATGGTGATCCCCGCTACGTACTGCGCCGCAATCTCGATCAGGCCCTTCAGTCGGGATACAGCTTCTTCACCGCCCCGGAGATGGAGTTCTTCTACTTCGCCGACGGTGATCCCTCCAAGGCTCCCACCCCGCTCGACAGCGGCTCGTATTTCGATCTGACCACCAGCGACGTGGCCTCCGATCTGCGACGCCGCACGCTGTCGGTGTTGGAGGCCATGGGAATCCCGGTGGAGTACTCGTTCCACGAGGATTCACCGTCGCAACACGAAATCGATCTGCGCTACACCGACGCCCTCTCGATGGCCGATCAGATCATGACGTTCCGGCTGGTGGTTCGGGAGTTGGCGTTGGAGCAGGGCCGATTTGCGTCGTTCATGCCAAAGCCCTTGGCCGGTGTGCAGGGGTCGGGCATGCACCTACATTTGTCGTTGTTCGAGAACGATGTGAATGCGTTTCATCCCGTCGACAACGACGGGCCGCAGGAGCTGAGCCCGATCGGTCGCAAGTTCATGGCCGGTTTGTTGACGCACGCCCGGGAGATCACCGCCGTCACCAATCAGCTGGTCAACTCCTACAAACGCCTGGTCGTTGGATTTGAGGCGCCCGTCTGGGTGTCGTGGGCCCGCAACAACCGCTCCGCCTTGGTCCGGGTGCCGGTCACCAAGGCCGACAAAGCCAGCTCAACCCGCATCGAATTCCGATCACCGGATCCCGCCTGTAATCCCTACCTTGCCTTCGCCGTGATCCTGGCCGCCGGCCGGGCCGGCATCGAGGGCAACTATGACCTACCCGACGAAATCCACCAGAACCTGTTCGAACTCACGCCTAATGAGGCCGAGAAGCTCGGCGTGCAACCCCTCCCCCGCTCGCTCGCTGAGGCCCTTGACGAGATGGAGAAGTCCGAGCTCGTACACAACGCCTTGGGCGAACACATCTTCGAGTGGTTTCTGCGCAACAAACGCAGTGAATGGGACTCCTACAAGCGCCACGTGAGCCAGTGGGAGCTCGAGAGGTATCTGCCCACGTGGTAGCCGATGGGATGGCCGGCGAGGCCCGTAACAACGGGGTGTTAGCTGTCTTTCCCGACCCTCCATCCGTGGACGTGGTGAGGTTTCTCGACCTCGACGGCTACCGCTGGAAGGGGATCAAACCGGCCGACGGAGGCTACGAATCGGCCCTCGACGACCGAACTGAATGGGACGCCGTGATCGCCGTGCTCGGTGTCGAGTCCGACCCCGAGGCATCCGAGGCAACCTGGCGGTTCTGCGCCGACGTCCGTTCGGCCGACACCCCGGTGATGCTCCTGGCCGGAGGCACGATGCTCGACGAACTGACCGAACATCACGACGGTTTCGACGACTTCGTCATCACTCCGTTCCACCCCCACGAGCTGCGGGCCCGGCTCGAACTCCTCCTGACGAAGGCCGGCAAACGTAGCAGCGGCGAAGTGGTCACCTACGGCCCCCTGGCCCTCAACATCGAGACCTACCAGGCCGTACTCGACGGCCGCCACCTCGACCTCACCTACATGGAGTACGAGCTGTTGCGATTCCTCGCGTCGAGCCCCGGCCAGGTCTATACCCGGGAAACGTTGCTGAACCAGGTGTGGGGATACGAGTACTATGGCGGGGCCCGGACCGTGGACGTTCACGTCCGACGGCTCCGGGCCAAGATGGGCGAAGAACACGGCTCGCTTATCTCCACCGTGCGTGGCGTTGGCTACAAACTGGGCCAATCCCGCTGGCAGGGCTGACGCTCCGACCGGATCCGTAGCTAGTCGTTCAGGCGACCGCATCGTTGGGCCAGCGCAACCCAGGTGGCCAGGCCAAGACCCACCGTGAACAGCGCAAGGATGATCCAGACATCGCCGTGGGCCCGATCCCAGGTGTCGCCGTACTCGGTCAGCAACGACGGCCCCAACGGCGAGGGGTCGTTGGCGAACAGCGTGCGGAGGCCGAGATCCTTGCCGATGAGTTCGAAGACCCAACGGTCGGGCATGGCCGCACTGATCCATTGGCCGACGGTGGCCATCACCGGTACCGGCAGTACTGCACCGGAGAACAACACGGCGGGGAAACACAGCATCGGTAGGGCCAGTGAGGCTTGAGCCGGTGACCGCACCAAGGTGGAGGCCAGCAAGCCGAGAGCCAAAGCGGCCACGGCACCAAGCGCCATGGTCACCGTGAGACGCCCGAACGCCTCAGGCGTCGTCGCGGGCAACCGATCAAGGCGTTCCAGCACAATCAGCATGGCGACGTTGATGGCGATAAGCAGCGGGGCCAGCGCCAGGAACTTGCCCAGCACCTGCAGCCCGGCGCTCACGCCGCTTCGGTGTTCCCGTCGCATCGTCGCCAGCTCGGGGCAGATCTGCAACAGGCCGTAGGTCAAGCCGAAAAAGAAGCCGCCGAAGGCAACCCAGAAGGCGATCATGATGGCCGACGGTGGATTTGGTGACCATGGTTCAAAGGCCCCCGGTCGGAACAGCACCGCGAACATGGCGATGACCATCATCGGTGAACCGACCATGATCGCCGTGGTCAGCCGATTGCGTACCACGATCTCCAACGACCGCTGGGTGAGGGCCACCAGTTGACGGAGCCGAGGAGCCCGAGGCTGCGGTGCCGGTTCTATCGAGGCGATTCCGTATGTCGGACGGAAGTCAGCGCGATCATCGCCGCCGCGTTCAAGCTCTTGGTTCTCGCCGGCCGCCGTCGTGGCCAGACGCCCGGCCGACAGCAATCGGTGGACGGTCTCCACGTCGGTGGAGCCGGCCATCTGGATGGCGTCGGCCTGAGATCCTTCGAACACCAATCGGCCGCCGTCGCCCACAGCGATGATTCGATCGCAGCTACGGAGATCGTTGGCATTGTGGGTCACGAACACCACGGTGCGCCCGCCGTCGGCCAGCGCTCGCAGCTCCGACACCACGGTCTCGGCCATCGCGGGATCCAGCCCGGATGTGGGCTCGTCGAGTAGGCACAGCCGGGGTTCGGTGAGCAGCTCCATCGCCAGCGACGCTCGGCGGCGCTGGCCTCCCGACAGCTGACCCACTCGGGTCTGGGCCGACGCGCTGAGTTCAACTGTCGACAGCACTCGACCAACCGCACCGGCGATCTCCGACCGGGTGGTGCCGCGAGGTAGCCGGAGGCGGGCGGCGTAGGTGAGCATGCGCTCGAGCGGCAGATCGTCATGGAGATCGTCGGCTTGGGGCACCACGGCGACGGCCGAGCGGTGCGCGCTCCCCATCGTGTCGGCAGCGAGACCGTCGATGGTGATGTGCCCGGAACCGGGCGTGAGGTCGCCCGACATGGCTCGAATCAGCGTCGACTTACCCGAGCCGCTCGCGCCGACGATGGCCACGAGCTCCCCCGGCAAGATGTTGAGGCTGACGTTTGACAGCACGGCGGCTCCATCGAGGGTGACGGAGAGGTCGTCGATTGAGATCATGCTGCCGACGCCAACGCAGGGTCTCGGCGGCTGAATCTCGTTCGGGTTGTCCAGGTTGTCCGGTATCTCCGGGTTGGTGATGGTCAGGGTCATCCGTTGACTCCTTTGGGATCTTCTGTGTTTGGTCATCCTCGATGAAACCCGGATGAGGCACATCAGTAGTCACTACGTATTTCTCTCGGAGGCTTTCGACCCGGAACTACGTGGTTGGCCTCGGATCACGCTGGTGATGTGGTCAATCGGACGGCAGACAAGCTCTTGCCTAGGATTGGGTGATGACCGACGGTGCATCGCCCCACCTCGTCGGCCGTGTGGAGGAGCTGGAGCGGGCCCTCGACCTGGCCAGTCGACGCTCCTGTTCCGCCGTCGTGCTCACCGGGGTTGCCGGTGCGGGCAAGTCGATGCTGGCCGAGGCCATCGTCGGCGAATTGGAGGGCGCCGGCTGGACAGGGGTCACGCTGTCGGCCACCGACGCCAGGGGCACCGTGCCGTTCTCATCCGTGTCGGATTTGATACCCGACGTGCTCGACACCATTGTCGACCCTTACGGCGACGGTGAACGTTTGGCCGCACAGCGGGGTATTGAGGCTGCGCTTGGTCTCGATGATGGGAAACAGCCGGTTGTGGTGATCAACGAACCGGCGGCCATCGATCAATCGACCTGCGACATCTTGGTCCACCTGGCGGCCAACGAGCGGATCTTCATCGTGGCCTGTCAGAGGCCCGGGAACGGGCTGGATGACGCGGTCCGCCGGTTGGCCCCGGCCTCTCCTCAGATCATCGAGCTGGCACCACTCGACTTCGGCGAAACCGCGGAGCTGGCCACCCTCATGTTCGGCAGTCCAGTTGCTCCCGGACTGAGCCGGTCGTTGTTTCACCGCAGCCAAGGCCACCCGGCGTTCATCAGAGATCTGGTGGAATCGGCGCTGGTCAACAACCGGGTCCGCTTGGTCGGCGGGATCCACCAATTGACCGGGGAGATCGAGATCAGCCCGGAACTCGCGCGCCAGATCATCGCCGGGATCGGCCTGCTCTCAGCCGACGAACAAGCAGTCATGGAAACCCTGGCCCTGGGTGGAACGTTAGGGGTTGACGACCTCACGTCGGTCGCACCGATCAGCGTGCTTGAGACGATGGAGCAACGTGGACTGATCGCTACCGAAACCAGTCAACGCCGCCTGCGCGTATCGCTGACCCACCCGCTGCACAGCGAGGCACTCGCCGCCAACATGACTCCTCTGTCGCTGCGCAGTCGCCGACAACAGATCCTGCGTCTGCTGGGCGATCGTCCCCGGCGGCGGGAACGAGATCGGCTCCTTCACTTGCGCCTGAGCATCGACGTCGGAGCCGACACCGATCCCGACGAACTGGTGGACGCCACCTACGCCGCCTTCAAAGCCGATCGCATCGACGACGGGGCCACGTTCGCCGAGGCCGCCCACAACCAGGCACCGTCGGAGGCGACTCTGGCGGCGGTGGCTGAATCGCTGGTACGGCTCGGGCGATTTGTCGAAGCCGACGAGATCATCCAACAGGCGGCGCCGCCGGCCGACGACTGGGCCATGGCCCGTCGGGCGATACGTCGGTCCTCCAATGTGTTTTGGGGCTTCGGTGACACGGCAACGGCGTTGGCCATCGACGCCGCCTGCATTAAAGACATCACCGACCCCCACGCCATTGAACGGGTGCGTGCCCATGAAGCGTGGATCGATTATTGCGATGGGTACAGCCAACGGGCGCTTGATCGCCTCGACGCTCTGACCGCCATCGACGATCCGACCATCGACGTCGACGTGCGCTTCGCTTTGGCGGTAGCGCGAGCTCCGGCCCTCATCTTGACCGACGCGGTCGACGACGGGGCGGCGTTGGCCGAACGGGCCTGGGACCAGGGGTGGGGAGCCGACACCGAATTCGGATCACGCGGTCAGCACTTGATCGCCCTAGGGCACGGCCTGCTCCTGTCGGGAAATCTGGAGGGGGCCCGCTTCGTGACCGAGATGGCGATCGCCGGGTGCCGTGAGCGAAGCGAAACCCCACCCCTGCTGTTCTTTCTCGACCTGGCCGGTTGGATCGAGCTCTACTCGGGCAACGTCGACCGTGCGCTGGCTCATCATGAAGAAGCCGGCGAGATCGCGGCCGAGCTGTCGTTGTCGGCGGCCAGACGGGTTTCCACCGCCAATGTGGTCATCTGCCACGCTCACCGAGGTGATCATCAGGCCGCGGAGTCGGCGTGGCGAACATTGGCTGACATGCCGAAGGTTCCCGGACCCCGGGCCGACACCGAGGTTCGGTGGGCCGAGGGATGGACGGCGGCGGTCGGCGGCGATCTCGGCCGGGCTCGAGAGGTCTTGAGCAACGCCGGTGCCGACTGTCGGGCTCGCGGTCTTCTGACGCTCGAAGCTCTCACACTGTTCGATATGGCGCGTTTGGGTCTCATTGAGCACGAAAATTCTGAGCGGGCCAACAAACTGGGCCTCGAGATGCAGGGCGGCTTGCTTCCGTTGCTGTGTCGGGGAGTTGAAGCCGTCTCAGAGGGCGATGCGGGCAAGCTCGATCAGCTCGCGTCAGAACTGGAGCAGCTCGGGTTCGGACTGTGGGCCGCCGAGTTGGCGGCGATGGCGAGTGACCAATGGTCGGCAGCCGGGGATCAGCGGGCGGCCACGGCTTCCCAACATCGATCCGACAGGATCCGCCGCTCGCTGGGCACGGTACGCACTCCGGCACTGGCCCGCCGACAGTCGGTTGAACCTCTGACGAAGCGGGAGCGGGAGATCGCCTCGCTGGCCGCAGCCGGTTCCAGCAATGCCGATATCGCCGAGCGGCTGGTGGTGTCGATCAGAACCGTCGAGACCCATCTCGGCAACATCTACCGGAAACTGGGCGTCGGGGGTAGACGGGAGTTGGCCGACGCCATCAACCTCGGCTCATCCCCTAGCCGCTGACTGTCCCACGTCGGGGGACGAAGTTTGGTTCGTCGGCGACCGCTGTCTAATCTCGCGCCATGGCCCGTATGGAACCACTCCCGATCGACGCCAGCGACGACGAGGAGCTGAAGGGGATCTTCAACCACTTCGTCGGCACCCTCGGCATGGTGCCCGACAGCCTGCTCACGATGCAGCGGGTGCCCGCCATCGCCAAAGCCACCGTGGCGTTCAACCGCGCCGTATTCGGACCCGACTCCAAGGTCGACCTCGGCTTCAAACGGCTGGTGGGCCACATGGCCAGCGCCGCCGCGGGCTGCCAGTACTGCAAGGCTCACACCACGGTCAGCGCCACCCGCCACGGCATCGACGATGAGAAGATGGCGGCGATCTATGAGTACAGGACCAGTTCGCTTTTCAACGAGAAGGAGCGGGTGGCGCTCGACTTCGCAATGGCCGCCGGATCGGTGCCAAACGGCGTGACCGACGAGATCTACTCCGCCATGGCCGGGCACTGGACCGAGGAGGAGATCGTTGAGATCCTCGGCGTTGTCTGTATGTTCGGCGTGTTCAACCGTTGGAACGATTCGTTGGCCACCACCCTCGAAGCAGATGCCGTCGCCGTTACCGAGCCATTGCTAGGCGACAAAGGCTGGGAAGTCGGCAAACACGCCTGACCTCCTGCAGTCTCATCCTCCCGAGCCCCACTCTCTCGAGCTTTTGCGGTTCGGGCACCCCCTGGCCGGTGCCGGTTCCACAAGACTTCGGCTCGAGGGGGTACCTCAGCCGCAAAAGCTCGGGGTCAAGGGGGCGGTGTGTTACGGAAAAATGCCCCGGCGGTTGTAGACGTCGATGATGCGGTCGAGAGCCACGATGTAGGCGGCGTCGCGGCGGGTGCAGTTGTGCTCCCGAACCGTGTCGACCACCTTGTCGTGGGCCAGCCACATGAGATCCCGCAGCCGGCTGTCGACGTCGTCGAACGACCAGGCTCGGGCCGACTTGTTCTGTAGCCATTCGAAGTACGACACGATCACGCCGCCGGCGTTGGCCAGGATGTCGGGTACGACATCAACCCCGTTGCCGTATAAGAACTCGTCGGCTTCGGTGGTGGTCGGCCCGTTGGCGGCCTCCACAACAACCTTGGCCTGCAGCACTTTGGCTCGGTCGAGCGTCAGCTGATTCTCCAGGGCCGCCGGTACAAACACGTCGGTGTCGATGCTGAACAGATCTTCGGTGTCGGCGGCGTCGGCCCCGTGGAAGCCGTCGACGCCACCGTGTTCGGCCACCCAGGCCCGCAGTTTCCCGATGTCGATGCCCTGCTCGTTGATGATGGTGCCGGTGTGATCAGCCACAGCTTTAATCGTGCAACCGGCCTCGCTGGCCAGATCGGCGAAGTGGCTGCCGACGTTGCCAAAACCCTGCACGCTCACGCTCAGCTCATCGAGTCGAGAATCTGTCTCACCGCACCAGTGGCGTAGTGAATAGAGAACCCCTCGACCAGTCGCTTCCTCACGCCCGACTGAACCGCCACAAGCCAGCGACTTGCCCGTGACCACTCCCTTCACACTCTGGCGGAAGCCAGGAGGCGAGATGTTGGCGTACGTGTCCATCACCCAGTCCATCGTTTCGGCCGACGTGCCCATGTCGGGAGCCGGGATGTCGTGATCCGGGCCGATGTTGGATCCGAGCGCATGAGTGAACCGGCGAACGATTCGGCGCATCTCGTCGGTGGAGTAGTCGTGCGGATTGATGGTAAGACCACCCTTGGCCCCACCGTAGGGGATGCCGGCGAGCGCGGTTTTGAACGTCATCCAGGCCGCCAGCGCCCGCACCTCGTCGAGGTCGACGTCGGGGTGAAACCGCAAGCCGCCTTTAAACGGGCCAAGGATGTTGTTGTGCTGAATCCGGTAACCCGTGAACACCTTCATCGAGCCGTCGTCGAGTGTGACCGGAAAGTTGACGATGATCTCGTTTTTGGGGAACGAGAGGATCTCCCGATACTTCGGTTCGAGATTGATCAGGTCGGCAGCTCGATGAAACTGAGCCACGGCCGCTTGGTGAAGGCTCCGTTGCCCCACTGCAGTCATAGTTAGTCCTGTCGGTTGTATGAAGTTCGGATTTGAGTGCTGCAGTTAACCCACGTGCTAGCGAGGTCCGATCGCTTCGAGCCCCCCACAGTATGGGCGGAGCACTTCGGGAACCACCACGGTTCCATCCGACTGCTGATGATTCTCGAAAATGTACAGCAGTGTGCGGCCGATGGCGCACGCGGTTCCATTCAATGTGTGAACCAGAACGTTGCCATCACTTTTTACGCCGTCTTTGGCCGCCGGCTTCATTCTGGTGCTCATGCGACGAGCTGAGAAGTCGGTGTAGTTCGAACACGACGTGACCTCCCGGTAGCGCTGCTCCGACGGCAGCCAGACCTCCAGGTCGTACTTCTTGGCTGCCGACGCGCCCAGGTCGCCCGAGGCCACGGTAATCACACGGTACGGCAGGTCGAGGCCGCCGACGATCTCCTCCTGAAGGTCCCGGAGCAGCTCAAGTTCATCCCACGACCGGTCGGGATGGGCGTAGCTGAACATCTCGACTTTGTCGAACTGGTGCACTCGGAACAGACCGCTGGTGTCTTTGCCGTAGGTGCCGGCCTCTCGACGGAAGCAGCTCGAATATCCGGCGTACCGGATGGGCAGATCCTCTTCGTCGATGCGCTCCTCGCGGTGCATCCCAGCCAACGCCACTTCCGAGGTGCCGATCAGGTACAGCTCGTCGGCCTCAAGGGCGTACACCTGGTTGCGATCAGTGGGGAAGAAGCCGGCGAGCTCCATCATCTCTTCGCGCACGAGCACAGGAGTAACCACCGGGACGAACCCGTGAGCCATGACCTTGTTCAACGCGTACTGGACCAGGGCAAACTGCAAGCGCACGGCGTCACCCAGGACGTAGGCGAAGCGGCTACCCGACATCCGAACGGCGCGTTTGGTGTCGACAATACCAAGGTGTTCGCCGAGCTCGCCGTGGCTGAACGTCGGTTCGGGTGGGGTATCACCCACAACCTTTTCGACCCGGTAGTCGTCTTCGTCGCCAATCGGAACCGTCTCATGAGCCGGGTTGGGGATGTGCAGCGTGAGATCATCGAGCTCGGTGGTGACCGAAGCCAGCTGTTCCTCAAGCTCGCCGAGGCGAGCCTTGAGTTCCCCGGCCGCGGCGATCTTGGCGTCGCGCTCCTCGGGGGCGGCCCGACCGATGTCTTTCGAGGCCGCGTTCGACTCGGCCCGCAGCGACTCGGTTTCGGTGCGGGTGGCCCGATGAGTCTCATCGAGTTTGAGCAGCTTTTCGACAACGGACGCGTCGATGCCCTTGGCCAGAACACCTTGGCGGTAACCGTCGTCGTCTCGAAGTCGGCGTAAATCAATCACAGTGTTGACAGTAGTCGGAAACGACCGTGGTTACGCCGTGTTTTGACCTCTGGGAGAGCGGATAATCCGATCGGTGGCGCTCAGTAGTTGGATTCGAGCAGTTCGCTGTCGGCGTTGAGTTTCTCGGCGTTGTCTTTAAGCAGGAAACCCATGACGGCGGCGGCGATCGTGGTGCTCATCAAGAATCCCACCGGGATGAGGATCACCAGCGCCAAAACCATGAGAAGAGGACCAAGCATGGCGTCAAGTCTGCCGCATCGTCGGCAGGATTGCCACACTCTGTGTCGCCATCGCTCACCCCCTGGCGCAAGTTACGCGCTGAGACGACCCAGCGCTAGCCGGTGTAGGCCCAGGCCTCGATCTCGACGGTGGCGCCGACGGGCAGGTCGGCCACTGCGACTGCCGACCGGGCAGGACGATGATCGCCGAAGAAGGCGATGTAGATGTCGTTCATCTCGGCGTAGTCGTCCATCGTCTCCAGGAACACCGTGGTCTTGACCACCTGGTCGAGGCTGCCACCCTGGCTTTCCAGAAGCCCCTTGAGGTTTTCAAGCGCCTGCTGAAGCTCGGCCGCCATGCCACCCTCCACCAATGCACCGTCTTTGATCCCGACCTGACCCGAGGCCACAAGCCACGGACCGGCGGCGACGATCGGGGTGTAAGGACCGACTGGCTTCGACATTTGGTGCTCCTTAAGAGTGAAGGCGACAAGTGGTTCTACGACCCGATCTTAACCCCGGTGGCGGGCAGATCCTGAGGGCAGCCGAGGGCCAGCCATCCCGAAGCAGCCACCGCAGCAAAGACCGCGTCGGATCCGTTGACCGGTTCGCCATCGCCCGGCCTGAGTTCGACCTCGATGTGTGGGGTGTCGACCGCTCTAACCACACCGAAGCTGCGCACGGTCAGATCGTGTACGACACCTTCGGCGTCAACGGCCACAGATTCACTCGTGAGCCACGACCAGGCCATATGGGCGGCACCGATGCAGTAGGAACGCAGTACAACCTCGTCCAGAATCGGGCCGCAAGACACCGCGAGCCGAATGGTGTTGGCATCGAGATCAACCTCCGCCGAGGCCTCGGCTCCCTGCGGAGACCGCACAGTGCCGGCCTTTCCAGCGGCTCCAGCTGCGAGCATCGCCGCCTCGGCCCAGCCGGCGGCTCTGATTGAGGCTGATGTCGGAGGACCGGGGATCGACACGGTTTCAATGGTCAGGTCGCAGTCGTCGGCTGAGTTCAAGGCCAACCCGGCCTCGATGGCTTCGACGATGCCAGGCGTGTCGGCCACCCGCACACGGATCTCGCCGTCAGCCGAGACGCCGGCGGCCATCGGCGGCCGCTTGGGCCCGAATCGGGCGACGTCCTCTCGGCTGGCCAGCACGAGCACCGGCCTTTGATGTTCGTCGGCCAGCCGGCGGGCTACGTCGGGCAGCTCAAGTCCTTCGGTTGGAACCTTGGCCCCGAACGCCCCGCCGTTGGCCACCGGGTCGGCCGGTTCCCCACCGGGTTCACACCAAGACGCGTCGGTTTCGAGGTACGCAGGGTCGACCCAGTTCGTTCGCAGCGTTACCCTCCAATCGCCGTCGGGCACGTCGAGCGGCCACTGGGCGGCAGCAGTGGTTCGCCTACCCTGAACTTTGCCGGCACGATCCCGGGCCTCGGCCAAGGTCTCGCAGACAACCCACCCGCCATCGTCACCTCGCACCGCGATCAGCGCTCCTTCGGGGGCGGTGTCGGCGGCGAATCCACCGGACCCCTTGGCTACGTGGCTGCCAACGTCTTGCTCGACGCCGCCTTCAAGCGCAGCTCGGCGACGAGCGGCGTCGAAGTCCCGCCCTGCCAGCGCCACCAGCGTGCCCTCGGCCTGAGATTGTTGGAACAGATCCCATGCTTCGTGGATCGTTTGCCAACCAGTACAGCGGCAGAGGTGAGCGAGTAGGGCCTGATTCACATCGGCGTCCGGCCCAGCGGCTTGGGAGGCGGCGTCGAGCCGCATGATGATGCCGGGGGTGCAGAACCCGCACTGGCTGGCCCCTGATTGGCAGAAGGCGTCGGCCCACAACTCAGACCGATCACCGTCGAGGCCTTCAAGGGTGGTGATGGCCCGGCCCCTCACCCGGCGGGCCGGGGTAACGCAAGCCACCCGGGCCTGGCCGTCGACCAGGACCGTGCAACAGCCGCACTGACCTTGAGGACTGCAGCCGTCCTTCACCGACATCAGGCCAAGCTGCTCCCGCAACACCTCCAAAAGAGACGGGCCGCGTCCTCCCAGCCGATGCTCGTCGACGACAACAACCTCACCGTTCACCTCGAAGGACACATCGGCCGATGAGACTGTTGCACTCTCTGAGACGCTCTCTGACACACCGTCTGACACGCCATGAGCATAACGAGCTGTGACCTTGGCGACCCATCCCTCAACGGCACGCCCGATACGCTCATGTTTAATGGCCGCAATCCCCGGATCGATCAGCCGACGACGGTTCCTCACCGGCACAGGGGCCACAATCGGAGCGTCGGCTTTGGGGCTCGGCGCGGCATCAAGCCTCCTTGCGGCCTGCGGGGAACCGCTGGTCGCCCCCGAGGTGGTGGCGCTGTTCTCGTCCGACCGGGTGCTCGCCGCCGGCCAAACCCAACGAGTCCCGATCGCCATTGTGTCCCCCACTTCCAACGGTGGTGACGGGGCCAACGTCGCCCTACCGGCCGACGACGGGACGATCGAGATCCTGGTTCTGAAGGACGGCGAGGAAGTTGACCGGGTCGAGGTGGACGGACATGTGGTCGAGCACGATCACGTCGGCGACGTTGATCCCGACCATCAACACGCCGACCTGTTCCGCTACTACCCGGCCCGCCTCCTCCTGCCCGAACCCGGTGTCTACGACCTTGAGATCATCCTCGGAACCGACGGCGCGTTCAGCCGTCAACCGAACGCCACGTTGCCGGTGCAGGCCTTCGCCCCCGATGAAGTCACCGTTCCTCGGGCGGGGCAGGTCATGCCGTCGGTGGCCACCCCAACCTTCGATGATCCAGCCGGGGTCGACCGCATCTGCACTCGGTTTGAACCTTGCCCTTTCCACGAGGTCAGCCTCGACTCGGTGCTTGGACAACGGCCGGTGGCGCTCTTGGTGGCCACTCCGGCCTTCTGCTCCACCGCCTATTGTGGACCGGTGGTCGACACGCTGATCGGCGTAGCGCCGACAGCCCCCGACGTGAGGGTGATACACGCCGAGGTTTATGCCAACACCGATGAGGTCGGTGGCAACCTGGCCGATCCCAACCTGCGCATCGCCCCCGCGGTCGAAGCCATCGGCCTCGCCTTTGAGCCTTCGCTGTTTCTCATCGATTCGGGCGGCACCATTGTCGACCGCATCGACAACGTGTTCGACGCCACCGAGGCAGCGGACGCTCTGGCTGCTCTGCGATGAAGGGTCGGGCAGCCCGATGACCTCGACCAAACGTTTCGCTGTCGGACCAACCCCGATGATCGTGGCCCATCGGGCGGGTAACAAAGTCGAATCCGTCTTGCCGGCCCTCGACAGAGCCGATGCGATCGAACTCGACGTACACGTGCTTCGAGGGCGGGTGGAGGTCCGGCACGAGAAGGTGTTACGACCAACACGGCGCCTTTGGGAGCGTTGGTATCTTTTACCCCCGGGGACCAAGGCCGTTGCCATTGAGTCGATCCTCGAAGCCGTGCCGGAGAACGCTCCGCTACTGGTTGATCTCAAGTGTTTCACCCGGACGGCCGCCCGCCGAATTCGACAGTCGATTCCCGAGGACCGAGCCGTGATCGTCTCCTGTCGATCCTGGTGGGTGCTACACGCATTCGGCGATCGTGCCAATACTCTTGCGCTGCGCAGCTGCGGCAACCGAACCCAGATGCGGCTTGCCACCCTGATCCCGGGGCTGGGCGAGACACACGGAATTGTGGCTCACAACCGGCTGCTAAACGACGAAACTATCGCAAGGGCACTCGCTCATTCCCCGCTGCTTTTTACCTGGGCGGTTGAAACGTTGGATCGCGGGCGGGAGCTGGCCGGCAAGGGTCTAACCGGCTTGATCGTGGACGATCTCGCACTCAATTGGGTAGATCTTCGGGAGTAGAGCGATTCGTAGCCGCTATCGCAGAAGGTTATGCTTGGCTAACAGCGATCACGCGCCGACGTAAAGAGCGTGGACAGTCTCCTGAAACCCCTCCCCCACCCTCCGCAACTCACCCTCCCCAACCTTCGCGACACCGTTCGGCACGCCGTGCCCAACATCGTTGAGGGAAAGGTCATTCCGGTGCTTCTTTTCATCGGATTGCTTGAGGGTGCCGGTACGGCGGTTGCATTGATCGGCACCTTGATCTTCTCGCTGGCCGCACTGCTTCGACGGGTGCGGTTGAAGGAGCAGGTATCGGGAATCCTCGTGCTCACGACGGTCGGTCTGCTGGCCAGAACGGTCGCCGCCTTGGCCACCGGCTCGCTCATCATCTACTTCCTCCAACCAACGGTCGCCACGGGCTTGGTCGGGCTGACGTTCCTGGGGTCGGTGGTGATCGGCCGTCCGCTGGCAGGGCGCCTACTCACCGACGTCTGCCCTGTTGACGACGATGCACGCGACCACCCACATCTCCGACGTTTCCTCTCGCATGTGTCGCTGTGGTGGGCCTTCACCAGCATGATCAACTTCAGCATCACGCTTTGGGTGCTGCTCAACCATTCCCCGACGACATTTGTGCTCGTCAAGTCAATGCTCGGACCGATCACAACAACGGTCACGCTGTCGGTGGCGTTCATATGGTTCCGAGCAATGATGTCGCGGACTGGAACCGAGGTGGTATTCGCCCCGGCGGTCGCACCTCGTCGCCCGATTTTCCAGCGTTAGCCGAACGCTAGGGTCCGAAGCCCCTGTAAAAGTTCGGCGATTTGTAATAAAAATAGGGAATGGCACGCGTTGCATTCTTTACTGCGCGCCAAGCAATCGCGATTACCTTGGCGGCATTTGCCTACTTCGCCGTTCGCGGCCTCACCGAGGGCGGCCATGAGCAGGCACGCCACAACGCGACTCGCATTCTTCAACTCGAACAACGGCTCAACATCGATATCGAGCTGTTGATACAGCAGTCGATTCAAGAACACGAGTTCCTACTCACCTTGGCCAACTGGATCTACATCTTCGGTCATTGGCCGGTGATCATTGTCACGCTGGTTTGGCTGGCGGTCACCCGCCGCGACCAGTTCTACGATCTCCGGAACGCCCTGTTCATCTCCGGCGCCGTCGGGCTGGTGATCTTCGCCACCTGGGCCGTGATGCCACCACGACTCCTGGCCCCGGAATACATCGACACCGTGACCATCCGTTCAACGGCGTATCGGATACTCCAGCCGCCGGCGCTGGTAAACAAATACGCCGCAATTCCCAGCTTTCACTTCGGTTGGAACCTCCTCGTGGGCATCGCCTGGGCCCGAGCCTCCCAAAATCATGTGGTCAGGGTGGCGGCGGTGGTGATGCCGGCGGCGATGGCGTTCGCCGTGGTGGCAACCGCCAACCACTGGGTTTCCGACGTGGTTGTCGGTGGCATGGTGGCCGTCGCCGGTCTACTCGTGCAACGCCGAACGTCCGGTCTCATCCCGCACGGAACATGGAGGCGAATCCTGAGGCCAAGCCGCACCAATCGTCGGGTTGCGACAGCGACAACGTGATCGACACCGAGAACAACGTCGGGAGCAGCATCAGGAACCTTGCCGGGCCGGATGGCAGCCCGGCGGTCGACCGGGAGGTTATTAGCTGGCTCCTCGACAGCGACCCGGCGATCCGCTGGCAAGTCCGCAGCGAGATCACATCGGCCACACCAGACGAGATCTCCGCCGAACGAGCACTGGTCGCAACCACCGGCTGGGGAGCCCGGCTCCTAGAGCTCCAAGACCCCGATGGAACATGGGGAGGTGGCCTCTACGGCCCGAAATGGACCTCGACCACCTACACGCTGCTGCTACTGCGTCGGTCCGGACTCGATCGCGATAACTCCCACGCTCGGCATGGCGTGGAACGGATCTGGTACGGCGCCGTTACACACTCCGAGCTCTCCGTGTTTACCGCTGGCAAAACGCCAAAGGGTGGCGCTGACCCCATTGTCGAGCGCCACCTTTGGTGATGTTTGCAACCCGGAGGCTGCTTGTTAGAGAGAGGGGCGGGTCCCGAATCGCCCATTGCGGGCCCGCCCCGTTTCCTGGATGGCTGAGGGCCCCATCCAGGAGATTTGTCGCCCGAACCGAGGTCGCCCGGGGTTATCGCCCAAACCCCACTCGGTCCGACCTTATGCGGAACCGCTAACCCTGGTGCGACGCCTGGGGAGCGGGAGGCGGGGTGCTGCCACGCTGAGCGGCGACACCATCATAAACTGCCGGCCAGAAGCGATCCCGAGCGGCCCAGATGCCACCGACACCATACTTGATGATCAGGATGGCGCTGAGTGAGGCAAAGATCGCCGTGGTGAGCGTGTCGATCACGTCGGCGGCAATGCCGGCCTGATCGAGAGCAGCGAGGCCGAAGATCAACCACACGCCGACTCCGGCGGCCGTGGTGACCAGGTTGCTGTAACTCTGACCGGCGGTAACGCCCCGGACCAGGTCACGAACCACGTTGGCCACGATGCCACCGACCACTACCAGGACCAAAGCCACGATGGCCTGCGGAATCCAAGCAATCAGCTGGTCAAACGGCTCGTTCAGAGCATCGATACCAAGGAAACCAAACGCGGTTTTAAGCACCAACAGCATCATCATGTAGTACAGAAGCTTGGCTACAAACCGACCGCTGTCCTCGTATCCGGCGCGAGCCAGGGGGGCTCCGATGCCAGCCTTGTCGAGGTAGTGATCAAGGTTGATGGCTCGGAAGAGTCGCGCAACCAGTCGGGCCAGGAATCGGGCGACAAACCAGCCGATGAACAAAATGGCCAGGAAACCGATCAGCTTCGGCAGAGCCGTAAACAGCTGTTCAAAGAATCCAGTGATGCCTTCCTGCAACGACTCGATGATGTCAATCGAGCTGTCAACGACTTCGCCCTGTGCGACGACGTAACTTTGTGCGAACATTCGCAATTCTCTCTTTCTCGTTGGTCGAGCGATGAGTTAGACGGACCAAGTGGACGAACAGTCGCGAGAATCTCAAAAAACTTTTCCAGCCGCCGACGCGAGTCCTCTCAGCGCTCCGCTCCAAAACCGCCAGTCCTGCTAAAACTGCGGGTTTTTGTTCGCGACCCCGTAGCGTTTGAAGCGTCAAAGGAATTATGGCGATGACTTCTCGAGACATATCGCATCCCCGGCTGCCGCCCGGGATCGCAGGCACGTGGAGCGAGTCGCTCCCAAGTCTCGACCTTTCTCTTTTGTCGACGCTGCGGCCCAGCATCGTGCTGCCGTTTCACATTCGACGTCCGGCCCCGGCCATCGGCCGCCCCACCCGCTTCTACAACAATATCTACGGCAGTGTGCTGGCCATGGCCGCCGGGATGGGCAACCGAGATGCCACCTCTCGTGCAGTTGACGCAGGCGATCAGACATCATTAGCCGGCGCCAGCCTGGCACCGGGTAATGATGCCAACAGTACGCCGTCAGCGGCGGACCGGAAGCAGAAGGCCCAGGATCAGGCCGACCCCGACGAGCTCCACGACCTTGTGGTCGAACACAGCGACGCCATCTACCGCTTGGCCCTCTCGGTGGTCCGCGATCAAGCGCTGGCCGAAGACGTGGCTCAGGAAGCCCTGGTTAAAGCCTGGCTCGCCCTGCCGACCTTCCGGGGCGATGCTTCTCTCCGAGGCTGGCTGCTTCGGATCACCCATAACACCGCGATATCCACCTTGCGCCGTCGTCGAGCCGTGGTCATCGACCCTATGGAGATGCCCGAGCAACAGACGAAGGTCGAACGATCGGTTGAATCCCGGGTCCAGGGCGAGTTGGCCATGGACCACTTCGTCGAAGCGCTCGACACGCTCGACGAATTGTCACGCTCAATCGTGGTTCTCAGGGAACTCGAGGGTCTTAGCTACGAAGAGATCTCCGAGGTTCTGAACGTTCCGATGCCGACGGTTAAGACCCGCCTGCTGCGGGCCCGTAGACGCCTGAGCAACGTGTTGAGGGACTGGGCATGAGACCACGGTTCCTTCACCCCTCACGCAAAGCGCTCCAGGCCTGGCTCAACGGCGAGGCCGATGGAGACGCCAAACTTGATGCCCACATCGCAACGTGTACTCGCTGCGCCAATACACTCGAAAATCTCGACGCCGACCGCAACGATCGCATCGCCGAAGCCCTGGCTTTGGTGCTTGAGCCGCCCAGCAATTTGTCCGAACGACTACAAGAACGGGTGGCGGCCCGGCTCGACTCGCGGGTGATGCTCGGAGTGCTGTCGGATCTCTTTGGGGCCGGCATCGAGACGTCCCGCATGCTGATCATGGAAGAGACTGGAGAAGATGATGAGTAACTGGTTGTTAGCGGTAATCGCCATCGTTGCCGGCGTATTCATCGGCCTCATCGCTTCCCGCATAGTCTTCGCCATCGTGGGCGGACCCCGACGGCCTCCGGCCGTGCAATCGGTGGCCCGGCCGCTGTCGCAGCTGGCGCTGGCCTTTGGCGTGGTGCTGGGACTCATCGCGGCGCTCGGATTTGTGCAGCCCTCGGCGCTCGATCAGCTACCTAGAGACGTCGTGGCCTTCGTGCCCAAGCTCATGGTGGCGGCCATCATCGTCATCTTGGCCAACGTTTTGGCCTCGTTCGCCACCGCCGCGCTCGACCGTGCCACGGGGCGGCTGCCACTACACGTGCAACGCCAGGCCAACCTGGTGGTCAAGGGAACCATCGTGGCCCTGGCCGTGTTGCTGGCCATCAGCCAACTTGGTATCGACACCGAAGTCATCAACATGGGTGTCGCCGCCATCTTCTTCGGCCTGGCCGCCAGTTTCACTCTTCTGGTCGGCTTGGGCGGTCATGGAGTGGCCCGTGAGGTTGCGGCCTCCCGAGCGCTGCGACGTATGCTCGACATCGGCGACTCGGTTTCAGTCGATGGTGTCGTGGGAACCGTTCAGGCCCTCCACCCCACAGCCGTTGAGGTCGTCGACAGCTCCGGCCACTCAACCCTGGTGCCGTCGTCGAGCTTCCTCAGCCACAACATCTCGGTTCGGCGACCAACGCGCGAGACCGCCCCAGCTGCCACCGGGCCGGCAGCCGCCGACAACGACGTCATCAGCTAGCGGTCGGCCCTAGTCGGCGGCCGCACTCGGCGGGTTCTGACCGCTCTGACCGGCTGCGTCGAATTCGTCCAGTGCCGCCTCCACGAGGTCGAGCATCCGGGCCGTGCAACTCTCCATCTCCACCGGAGGGGCCACTTCTTCGAGAATACGTTGGGCGATTTCAGCGAACGCTTGACCGGCGACACCATCATGATCAGTGGCGGCCACCACCGGTTCGCCCCGGTCGCCACCGTTTGACACCTCGGCCTCAATCGGGATTCGGCCGATGAGGGGTACACCTGACTCTGCGGCGAGGGCGTCGCCCCCACCAGAGCCGAACAACTCGTATCGGCTGCCGTCGGGCGCTTCGAAATACGACATGTTCTCGATGATCCCGGCCACCCGCAAGTGAGACTTTCTGGCCATCGAGACCGCCCGGCTGGCCACCTTCTGGGCTCCGGTCGCCGGGGTGGTCACCACAAACATCTCGGCCCGCGGAATCATGCGAGCCAACCCCATGGCCACATCACCGGTACCGGGAGGCATGTCGATGAGCACGTAGTCGAGATCATCGGCCCAGTCGACGTCTTCCAGGAAATGCTGGACCGCCCGGTTGAGCATCA
Source organism: Acidimicrobiales bacterium (assembly GCA_965216355.1). Classification (GTDB taxonomy): domain Bacteria; phylum Actinomycetota; class Acidimicrobiia; order Acidimicrobiales; family SZUA-35; genus JAHELU01. Next base: position 1,226,062 of record CBDCFR010000013.1, on the reverse strand, counting down.
GACCCCGCCAGAGCAAAGCGGAGTCTTCGTCTTCCACCAGGAAACCCATTGAGACGACATCAAGGCGGCCCGGGCCCATCGTTCGAGAGATCGGTACGATGGTGGCCCGCTCCCCCTCCTTCGAGGCTTCCAGACGGCCATCGAGCCCCAACATGCGAGGGATGGAGAATCCCCAGATGTCGGCATCGATGAGCCCAACGTTGCGTCCGGTCAAGGCCAGAGCGGCCGCGAGGTTTGTAGTCACCGACGACTTGCCGACACCACCTTTGCCCGAGGCGATGGCCAGAACCCTGGCGGTGGTCGGGATCGCGGTGTCGCCGGCTTGATCAGCGGCGTTCTTGCGGGCCACCGACATCGCCGCCGCCCGCTCCTCGGCATCGAGGACCGACCAGTCGATTGTTACTTTGACAACTCCCGGAAGTGACTCGACCCGGGCCTTGGCGTCTCGCTGGATCTGGCCTCGCAACGGACATCCGGCCGTGGTGAGGGCCACGTCGAGCTTGACCACGCCGTCCGAGGAGATGGTGACGCCCTTAACCATCCCGAGCTCAACGATGTTGCTGCCCAACTCGGGATCGATCACGCCCTGCAGGACACCGATCACGGCTGCTTTGTCAAGGGCCTCACTCATGAGGTCAAGGCTAACCGCCCGGGATAAAGCCGGGGTAACTGCAGTTACTGGATCAGCTGCGGTAACGACAGATCCGCTACTTCAGGTCCACGTAGTACTGCACAATGGCAACCAAGGTCTCGATCAAAATGTCTTTGTCGCCATCGGGTTGAACGGCACCGGGATCGAACTTCGAACGAATGGCGAAACCTTTTGTCACCGCTCCCCAGGCGGTTGTGAGATCGGAGGAGGTGAAGCCCTCCCGCATCCGCAACCCGGAAACCTCCAGGAACATCTCCACCAGCGCCTCGGCCTCCTGCTGGAGCACGGCGAACCCGTCGACCACAGCTGCTTCGAGCTCTGGAGTTGGATCACCGATGGCCCAGATCCGTAGCGCCGAGTAAAACTCGTTGTCGGCAACAAATACCTCGAAGTAGTGGCGGCCAAGGGAGCGCACCGTTTTGATCGGATCGTCGAAATCGAACTCGACGTCGACCAGACGGTCGCGGATGTCAACCACATTGAACCGCCGGGCGATGTGGAGAGCCAGTTCATTCTGGTAGGCGAGCTGGCTGTCCCAGATCTGATAGGCGGCCCCGGTGGTTAGACCATGTTCGGCCAAAACGTCGGTCAGTCGCACCTCAATGGCCATAGGCAGGCCGTGCTGAGCAAGCAGCCGCTGGCCGGTGTCGAGCAACATCCGACGGGTCTGATCTTTCGGCTGCCGCCGCGATCTCCCATCCTTGCCGTTTTTACCGTTCATCGGCCCTTCAACCTCGAGGTCGTTCGCCTCAAAGTCGGTCGATCCCCCGATATCAGACACAGTTCACTTCCATTCCAGCGTCTCGCCCACGCATGCGCCCGTCTCCGGACGCGCCCACACCAGACGTCGCCGCTCTCATGCCGACCTCGTAAGGTCTACCTAGCAGACTTGAGCATAAGTCAATAAGAATCAAGGTAGCGCTCCGCTTCCCATCTCGACGCCGCACTACCTAGTGAATTCGACCCGTCCCGGTTGCCCCTTGAGGAACCTAACTCTATTATCTTGAACGAAATAGCTGCGGATAGGTCGCAATGGGAAGAGACGTGGGAGCGGTCCCGCGCAAGATGGCCATCAGGGAAGGTGCAGCAAAATAGCTCTTCGACAGTTTCTTCGACGTCGCTGTTCCCGGACCCGTTCAGGGAACGGCGGCCACCACCACGCAATCGTGCCCTGAAGCCGATTGTTCGGCGAACAGGTCAGTCCGGTCCTATCCCCGGACTGGCCGTTCGCCGTTTTCAAACCGGACCAGGCCGGCGGGTCCGCCGTACTGGCCGAGAAGCGGCCATTCCCGGTAGGATTGTGGCTACACACGCCGATTGGGCAGACAATCGTTGAAGTCGCCCGCCAGGTCAGTTAGGAGCTCCCGGCATGCTTACCGTTACCGATTCCGCAGCAACCAAAGTTAAAGAACTGCTCGACCAGGAAGACGACTCTTCGCTGGCCCTTCGGGTCGCCGTTCGTCCCGGTGGATGCTCCGGCTTCTCGTATGAGATGTTCTTCGACGGCGAGATCGACGACACCGACCAGGCCACCGACTTCGGCGGCGTGAAGGTTGTGGTCGACCCCACCTCCGCACAGCTGCTCACCGGTGCCACGCTCGATTACAAAGACGGCCTGCAGCAGACCGGCTTCTCGATCGACAACCCCAACGCCCAGCGCACCTGCGGCTGCGGCCAGTCGTTCTCATAGAGCGCTAGCAGAAAGCTAAGCGGCGACGGCCGCCTCTACCGGAGGCGAGCCCCAGCCAAAGCCCGCAAACGGAAACCGCGCCTACCGATTAGGTGGCGCGGTTTCTTGCTGTATTCGATTAGCTGTGCCCCTGGAGGCCGGCTAGAACAGGCTGCCGGCGTCTTCCATGTATTGGCCGTGGCCTGGCGCCAGTGACTTGATGCGGTACGACTTCACCTTCTCAGGAAGGGCCGACGGCACTGCGTCTTCACTCACATGGTCGCCACACAGAAGCGTGCGCTCCTGCTCAAGCACAAACGAGAACTTGCCGTCGGAGCCGTCTTCGATGGCCACAGCGGTCATGCGGAACTCGGTGGCGTCGATCTTGTATCCGTCGCCCAGCACCTGATCGGCACCGTCGAATCCAGGAGGAGCCACCAGCTCGGCTCCGGTGCGCTCCTTGAGTGTCTGGGCGCCGGCCGAGTACGACTCGTCGGTATCGGTGAGCACGATCCAGCGGATGCGATCACCACCACAGCCACAAAGCACGTCGAGATGGAACTCGTCGAGCGGCCCAGGGTCGACGATCACGATCTCGTCGATGCCGACGAGATAGGTGTTGAGTCCGGGCTCGCCGCCTTCGTCGGCCACCGCAATGCGACGGACGAGAGGGCTGAGGGCCCGGGCCACGCCTGGTGTGATCGGTGGCAATGGTGCAGGTTCTTCGGTAATCGACACAGCGTCTCCTCTTTTACTTGCCGTGCGCCGGAAGCTCATGGACTAGGGCGTCGCCGCCCTTGGAATGAGCCGCCGTTGCCGGGTAAGGGTCCTTCATGGTGGAGGTCACATCGACAACGTCGGTAACGTGGCGACGGACAATGCTGTGACCGCCCATGGCCCCAGCAGGTATGAGGCTTGGGAGCCTCATTCCCAATGCGGAGGCAACCACACCTCGCATTGGCCCAACAAACAACAACATCTGGTCGGCCGCTACAGCCGAAGCTGTGTCGACACGAGTACCTTGGGCGTTCTTCGACAGGTACTCGGTGCCAAAGACCGTGAGGGCAAACAACGCCCCAAACGAAATCCCAAACAAAATCAAAGCGACGAGAAGCGGATCAAATAGACCGGCGGCGTACGAGTAAGCGGCCAGCTCGGCAAAGATCAAAGCAGCCACGACCAACGCCGACTTCAGAAACATCAACTTCTAGTCTACCGGGCCTATGGCCTATGTCGCTCCTGGAGGGCCTTTGGGGCTGTGTTGGGCGTTCGCGGCCATCCCGAACCGGGATAGTGTTGAGTCCATCGTGAGCGACGACAGCACTCAAAACAACGCCCCTGATGTGCCCGCCGATCGACCCCCGTCGGTCGATCAACTGGCTCAATCGTTAAGCCACCATCAGCTCCCTCATTCGGTGCTGGTGGAGGTCGCCCGCCAAGCCATCGCCGAGGGCCGCCACGAGCAGGCCGATGATCTGGCCGAGGCCCGCAAGCGAGCGATGCTCATGCCGGTGATCAACGGCACCGGGGTGCTACTGCACACCAACCTTGGTCGGGCACCAATCGCGCTTGAGGTAAAGCCCACGTTCTCCAACCTCGAACTGTCGCTGGCCACCGGGCAGCGAGGAAGCCGGCAAAAGACCGTCGGCGATCTTCTCGCCACCGCCTGTGGGGCCGAGGCGGCGATGGTGGTGAACAACTGTGCGTCGGCTGTTCTGCTGACCATGGCTGCGTTGGCCACTGGCAAACGGGTGGCCGTTGGTCGCGGCGAGCTGGTGGAGATCGGCGGCGGGTTCCGCATCCCCGACGTGATGCGCCAGTCGGGCGCCGAGCTGGTGGAGGTCGGCACCACAAACCGTTGCCGGCTCAGCGACTACACCGCCGCCGAAGATCTGGCCATGGTGTTAAAGGTTCACCGCTCGAACTACAAGATCGTCGGCTTCACTCAAGATGTTTCCATTCAGTCGCTGGCCAGTGCCCCGGAGCTGAATGACGTGGCCGTGGTGGCCGATCTTGGCTCGGGTTTGCTCGACGCCTCGTGTCCGTGGCTCAGCGGCCCACCTCCGGCCTGGCTGGCCGAGGAGCCTGCGGTTCGCCAAACCCTCGATGCCGGTGCCGACCTGGTGTTGTTCAGCGGCGACAAGCTTTTTGGTGGCCCACAAGCCGGTATCATCGCCGGTCGGCGGGATCTGGTGGAGCAGTGTGGACGCCATCCCTTGGCCCGGGCCCTGCGACCCGGTTCGCTGGTACTCAACGCCGTGCAACACACCACACTCGCCTACCTCGATCGTCGAGGCGAAGACATTCCGCTGTGGCGGATGGCGGCCCGCACGCCGGAGGAACTGGCGTCACGGGCCGCTGCGATCGCCACCGCCATCGGGCACGCTTCGGTCATGTCGGCCCCCTGCGAGTCGGTTCCGGGCGGAGGCACGTTGCCAACGGTGACGTTCCCGAGCCACGGGCTGCGCATCGCCGGCAACGTGGTTGACGACCTCCGAAACCAGACCCGACCGATCATCGCCCGCATCGACGACAACGACACAGTGCTCGACCTAAGAACAGTCGACCCCGCCGACGACGCCGGCATCATCGAGGCCATCCGAGCGGTTATCAATCCATGACCGTCATCGCCACCGCCGGACACGTCGACCATGGCAAGTCAACCCTGGTCCGGGCGCTCACCGGCACCGACCCCGATCGCTGGGCTGAGGAGAAGGCCCGGGGTCTCACAATCGACCTCGGCTTCGCATCCACCACACTGGCCTCCGGCCGCAGCCTTTCCCTGGTCGATGTTCCGGGTCACGTTCGTTTTCTCCGCAACATGTTGTCGGGAGTCGGCGCAGTCGATGGTTGCCTGTTTGTCGTGGCCGCCACCGAAGGCTGGAAACCGCAGTCGGAGGAGCACCTGCGCATCCTCGACCTGCTGGGGTTGACCCGGGGGATCATTGCGCTCACCAAGGTTGATCAGGTCGACGAAGAGCTTCGTGAGCTGGCGCTGCTCGACGTCGAGGAGCACGTGGAAGGCACGTTTCTGTCGGGAGCCCCGGTGATCGGAGTTGCCGCAGTCGATGGGCCCGAGGGCGAGGGAGTGGCCGACCTTCGGGCCGCACTCGACGAGATGGCCTCGGACGCCGAGACCTCGGTGGCTCAAGGCACGCCACGACTGTGGGTTGACCGGGCGTTCGCCCCGCCGGGCGTCGGCACCGTGGTGACGGGAACACTCACCGGCGGGCCGCTGGAAACCGGCCAGGCTCTCCTGCTGCGCTCGGGGCGAGCCGGCGGCGACGATGTGCGAGTGCGCGGCATTCAGAATCATCACCAGGATCTCGACCACGTCGAGGCGGGCAACCGTGTGGCCCTCAACCTTGTCGGCGTGAGCCACCACGAGGTGGAGCGCGGCCACGTGCTGGTGGAAGCCGACGCCTGGCATCATTCCTCGATCATCGACGCCGAGCTGACCGTGCTCGAAAACCTCGATCACGCGGTCACCCGCCGTGGTGCCTACGCCGCCTATATCGGGTCGGGTGAGTTTCCCTGCCGCCTCCGGGTACTGCACCCGAACGACGCTGGTGGCGATGACGGCGACCTGTCCGACCTGCCGACCGAGATTCAACCGGGAGCGACGGGCAACGTCAGGTTGTACCTGTCCCGAGCCGTGCCGATCCTGCCCGGTGATCGTTTCATCCTCCGTGAAAGCGGACGCCACGAGACCGTGGGCGGCGGCCAGGTCCTCGACGTCGATCCTCGACTCCCGGCCACCAAAGCCCGACCATCGATCTCGGTCGACCGGGTAATCGCCGAACGAGGCTGGATCGATGTTGAAGAGCTGCGCCGCCTCACCGGCGAGAGTCGGCCGGCCGATGTCGGCCGGTGGGTGGTGGCTCCCGAGGCGTTTTCAGCAACCAAGGCCGAGGTGGAGACGGCGGTGGAAGAGGCCGGGCCTCTCGGACTCGACCTGGCGTCGCTCGACGACCGGCAACGAGCGGTTCTGGACCTCGTTGAGACCGTGAGGATCGATCAGGGTCGAGCGGTGATGGGTCCGGTGGTGGATCCCCTCGCCGATCACCCGTGGGTGGCCGCGCTGGCGGCCGAACCCTTCGCTCCGCCGGGCACCGACGGTGTCGACCGCACCGAGATCCGGGAGCTGGTGCGACGGGGTTTCATCGTGGAACAGGACGGCATCTATTTCGCCATGTCCGCCATCGACAAGGCCCGGGAACTCCTACGCAAGGCCTACGCCGATCTTGGCGAAGGTGAGGGCCTTACCGTGGCCGAAATTCGGGACCTGTTCGGCACCACTCGCAAGTATGTGTTGGCCATGCTCGCCTACTTCGACGGCAACGGCATGACAAGGCGTCGGGACGACATCCGGATTCCGGGACCGCGCCTGTAATCAAGCTGTCGTCAAGCTCTAAATAGGGCCGTCGTCACTTCCGATATAGGTCTAGTGAATCTTTGTCAGAAGTGCGACAACCAGGTCTTCGCCGGTTACACCTGTTTGCGCTGCGGACAAAAGTCGCAACCGCCGCCCCCCACGGCAGGTCAGCAGACCACCACCGACGATCTACCCGCTCCGCCCACACCTCCACCGCCAAAACCTCCCGAGTCGTCGGCGGAACGGAGACGGGCCGCCGCCCAGCTCCAGATCGAAGCATCAGCGGCCGCGGCTGCGGCCACCACACCGAATCTCGTGCAGGGCGGGTCCAACATCACCAAGATCGCGGCCTATGCCGGTGCCGGCCTGCTGGCCCTGCTCGTTTTGGTTACGTTGGCCGGCTCCATAGGAGGGAACGACGATGGACCGGCGGCCGGTGCCACGCTGGCTGCGGCAGACGACACGATCACATCGGCCAGTGTCGACCTCCCGGTGTTCCGTTGCGATCACCCAAGCCCGATCGACAGCGCCCCGGCTCCATCGCAGACCGGGGGCAACGTGATCTGGACACAAGAGCAGCGGGGCCAACAAGACTTCCACAGCGGCAGCATCGAACCCTACTCGGCGGCCTACTACCAGGAGAACGCAACGAGGTACGGCCTGCCGCCGATGGCCAACGAAGAGGCGGCCTACATCCTGTGCATGACCGTGGTCCGACCGACCGACGGTTCCCCGCTAGTCTGCCGCGGCTACGACGACGGCTCGTCGCTCGAGGTCTGGCCCGCCCAGGTGGATGCCGTGCTCTACGGGCATCGGACGGCCGAAGAAGTGGCTCGCTACCGACTGGCCCCCGGTCGGCTGAACTGCCCGCCGGCCAAACAAACCGGCGTTCAGTACATCCTCTCCGGGATAAGCGAACTTGATGCCGCCATCAAACTCAGCACGGTGGCGACCCCCGGCGAGCCGACGTTTCTAACCGTGGAGCACGCGGTAAACGAGGTTGACGGTGGATCGTGGTGCAGCCGGCCCAGCCCGCTGCCGGGTGTCGATCCGACCAGCGGCGTATCGGGCGTCTACATCGCCAGCGGGGCCTGGACCGGCCGGCTGAGTGGCTTGAAGGCCGAGAGCCCTGAAGCCATCAGCCATGTGGTCTGCACCCGATTCGTGCCATCGGATGCCGAGCCCCGACGTTGTGAGTACTCCGACGGCGTCAGCTACAACTCCCGGCGTGGCAACTACGACATCTGGGTGGTGTCTGCTGTCTCGGGGCAGGTTGAGGCCAGCACCACGGTTGAGGGCACGCCAACGTGTGATTCGATCGTCTCGACCGAGACTGCCTTCGATCGCAATGCCGCGATCCCCGACCTCGCCGTCGATTGGGTGACGAGAGTGGTCGCAGCGGCGGGCTGATTCGCCTGGGTCAACTTCAGATTCGGGTCAGGTTCTGGTCAGCAGTGAAATCTCCCGGCGTTCCTTCGCCGTCAGGCCGCCCCAAATGCCATGCTGTTCGCCGATCTCGATGGCGTGATCTCGACACATGTCGATGACCGGGCATTCCAGACAGATTTCCTTGGCCCGCTGTTCTCGCCGCCGTTTCTCGCTTCGACGTTCGAGCCTCGTCGGCGGGAAGAAGATCGTCTGATTTGGGCCGCGGCAGGCAGCCGCGGCCTCCCAGGATCCATCCCGACGCCGTCCACTAACTGGGTGCATGAATGTCACTTGAATATTCCCCCTGTTCGGGAACTCTATGTCGAAGCACGGCCTCCTGACAAGAACCTTGTGTCGAGAATATTACGGAAGCGTAACGACGTTAGCTTGGCGACCCGGACAACACCCGTGGTCGAACGTGCAAATCCGAACTGTACGAGAAGTGCCGGAAAGCGCTCTAGCCGCTGCTGGAATCGGCTCCTAGATCAGCCTCGGCTATCTCGGCCTCGGTGCCCTCGGCGTCAGCCGCATCCTTCGGGCCACGGTCGCGGTAGTCGCGGGCGCCGCCCTCCTCAGGCTCGATTTCGAGGATGAGACGGTCGAGGCCGATCACCCGGATCGGGTCACCCTGGGAAACCGGGGTGGCACGGTTGGTGATGGCCCGCCAGGTGGCATCTCCGATGCGGACCGTGCCCTCGGGATTGACATCGGTGACCGCCTCGCCCATCTCCCCAATCATCCATTTGCGACCGATGGTTGGCGTGGAGAAACGGGTGCGGACCATCGACGGCATGCCGGTGTAGGCGTAAAGCACGGCGCCGATGATTCCGGCGGCGGCGGTTACCCACGACATCGACACGCCATCGGTGTAGAGGAACCAGGTGCCGAGCACAAAGGCCACAAGCCCGGCGATGGTGTAGAAGCGGGGCACGTTGGTTTGGATGTCGATCGCCATGAAGAACATCGCGAGCAACAACAACCCGATGGCCCACCAGTTGGTGGGCAGAATGGCCAGGCCGTAACTGCCGAGCACGACGCACACGGCACCAATGATCCCGGCGATACCGATACCGGCCACAAACAGTTCGAACAAGAGGATCCCGAGACCGATGGCGAAGAACAGATACGCCACCTCGGGGCTCGCCACGGTGTGGAAGAGTTGGTGACCAAGCGGAAGGCCCGAGAGCAGCGGCTGGGTGGTCGGCACGGTGACCAGGCCGCCATCTTCATTGGTACAGCGCTCAACTTCGAATCCCGACAACAACGTGGTGAACGGCCCAACGGTGGCGGTGTTTTCGAGCGGCCCGACTGAAACACCGGCGGTTATCGCCTCGGCCGCGGTGAACGTGCCGGTTTGCAGGCGCTCCGTGGCCTCACCAAACGGGTCGCCCCATTCGGCGGGCAAGCGACGGGGACCGGTCTCGCCGATCGTCGAGTTGGCCGAAACACCGACCAGATCGACCACGGCGGCCAATTCGGCCGACCCACCGCGGGCGGTTGACCCTGGGTTGCCCACCCACAGCGCCGTTTCCACCGGCGAGTCTTTTATTCGCTCGGCCAGCTCCAGGTAGGCCTCGTCGCTGAGTACCGAGCCGTTGCTGTTCATCCAAAGCACGTAGCCGATGGTGTTGGGATCGGCTTCGGCCTTGTCGAGCTCGCGCAGCATGTAGTCCTGGACCGCCGGATCGATCAACCCGGCGACTTTGACCAACCGCACCACCGAATCGGAAGCCTGAATGGTGTTGAGATCGGCGGGGCAAGGAGCGTCGCTCTGAGCCGCCGCCGGCGTGGCACTCAGCGACACCACGGCCGCCGCAAAGCTCAACAGAGCGAAGAACGCAGCCGCAATCAGCCGAAGCGAGCGTAGCCTCGGGGTCGGTGACTGTTCATGACGTATTCGCCGCATCCAATGTCCTCATTGTGGCCGGTAAAGGAGGGGTCGGGAAGACCACGGTAGGCGCTTCCATGGCCTTCGCGGCCGCCTGCGCCGGATATCACGTCCTTCTCGTCGAATTGGAGGGATACAGCAATCTGAGCCACGCCCTGGGCCTTGAGTCGCTGAGCTACGAGCCTTCGGTCGTCGATCCGTCGCTGCTCGCCGAAAACGCCGCCGACGCCGATGCGATCGGCCGGTTGGAAGTCATGCAACTCCGCCCCGACGAAGCACTCGCCGACTACCTGGATCACACCGGACTCGGTCCACTCGTGCGTCGGTTCAGTCGATCGGAGGCGGTGGAAGTGGTGTCGACGGCGGCCCCGGGGATCCGTGACCTGGTCACGATGGGCAAAATCCGGCAAATGGAGGAGGCCGACGTTGCCGATCTGATCGTGGTCGACGCACCGGCCTCCGGTCACGCCATCTCGCTGCTAACGTCACCGGCCGGTCTGGCGGCATCGGCCGACAGTGGCCCGGTCAAGGAGCAAGCCGACTTGGTTGTGGCGATGCTCACCGACGAGAGCCGCTGCCAGGTTGTGCTCGTTACGCTCCCGGAGGAAACGCCGGTGACCGAGACCATCGAGACCGCATTCGCCTTGGAAGACGAAGTCGGCGTGTCGTTGGGACCACTGGTGGTCAACGGCTTGTGGCCCGAGATTGACGGTCTTCGCGAGGCTGCCGATGCGGCCGAGGGCGTGGCAAAGGTTGACAGCCGAAACCCGGTGGGGGTCGAGGCAGCGCACTTCCGGCTGGCAAAGATTGCCGACCAACAGCACGAGGTGGAACGGCTTGAGTCCGAACTACCTCTCCCCCAGTTGCGTCTGCCCCAGCTCTTCACAACCTCGATCGGTCCGAAAGAAATCGCCGTGTTGGCCCAGGCATTGGCGGGCGGCCCCCGATGAGCAACAAACGGGTGATCCTCTGTTTGGGGTCGGGCGGCGTCGGCAAGACCACCGTGGCCGCCTCCCTGGCTTTGGCCCTGGCCGACGATACGGCCGGATCGGGAGAACGAGTGGTCGTACTGACCATTGACCCGGCACGCCGACTTGCCGACTCGCTGGGGCTCCGGACGGTAGCCCCCGGCCGAAATCCCCGCCGAGAGAGCGAAATCAGCAACGAAGTCCAGGTCGTGCCCGGAACCGACGAGCAGGTGTTCGCCACCATGCTCGACCCGGTGGCCACATTCGAGTCGGTGGTTCGGGAGGAGACCGACACCGACGACCAGGCCGAGCGCATTCTCCGCAACCCGCTCTTCCAGAATCTCACCCGGTCGTTGTCGGGCACCAACGAGTACATGGCCGCCGAGCGGCTACACCAGCTCTACCACGACCCGCGGTTCGACCGGATCGTCGTCGACACGCCGCCGTCACGCCACGCCCTCGATTTCCTCGACAGCCCCCAACGCCTAAGCCGGTTCATCAATCATCGGCTCTACCGCTCGGTGTTCGCCCCCCGGTCAGGCCTGGCCCGGACCGTCAGCGCCGGAGGGCAGATGATGTTGAAGCTCCTGGGCCGCCTGGTGGGTGGTCGACTGGTTGACGACGTGATCGGGTTTTTCGCCGCCTTCGAGGGCCTCGATGAGGGCTTCGACCGGCGGGCCAAGGAGATCGACCGGATCCTGACCACCGACAGCTCGATCACCTTGGTCACCTCGGCCCGACGAGAGCCGCTGGATGAAGCACGCTGGATCGCCGCCAACGTGGCTCGACGCTTCGACCGACCCGACCCGATCGACACGCTGGTGGTTAATCGGCTGCTTCCGATCGACCCCAAACAGGCGGCCGCAGCAACCAAAGACAGTACTGACGACGGGCGGGATCCTCTAGCCGTCAACCTGGCACAGCTCGGTCAGCTGGCCACGAAGGAACACGATCTGGTCGAAGACTTTCGTGCTGAGCTAGGCCGGGCCGCCGACGGCGTAGGGCCATCGGTGGTCAAACTCGCCGAGCAGGTCAAACCGGTCAGCAACCTCGAAGGGCTCCGTGAACTCGCCCAAACGTTGCGCAGTCAGCTGAGCGACTAGCCCAATTCGCCGTCGCCGGCGAGAGCTGCTTCGGCTTCCTCGACCGATTCGGTGACCGGCACGATCCGGTCGAACCCCGTGGTGTGGAGCAGCCGGGTGAGGGCCGGGCGGGTGCAGGCCACGGCGACAGCACCTTCGGCCTCACGGGCCCGACGAATTCCACCAATGAGAGCACCAAGGCCCGCAGAGTCCATAAACGGCACTTCGGACAGGTCGATCAGCAGATGCTGCTCGCCGGCCAGCTTCGACAGGGCTTCTCGAAATGCACCAACGGTGTAGGCGTCGAGCTCCCCGGAGGGCCGACACAAGGTGTAGTTCTCGTTTTCTTCGATGTGGATTTCGAGCATGGTGGACTCGTTTCTGTTACTACGTCGGTGCAATCATCGACGAAGGCGATGCTATCGCCTAAAAGCCGCTGCTTGGTGCCGGACCGTCATTGGAACGATTCCAGACGCCCATTCGACGCCGGTTTGGAACGTGGGCTTGCCGGCCTGAATGCGGGCTCGACTGCGACACTGCGGGTGTAACTATGTAGGCGTAACTATGTAGCATTGGGGGGTGACGATCGTGTTGCTAGCCACTGACTCCGACAATATCGCGGCTGAGGTCGATGCCACTTTAGCCAACGACGACTGCCAGGTCTTGCGGGTGCGGGCCGGAGAAGATGTTTTGCCGGTCATCCGAGACCGCAATCCCGACATCGTCCTGCTCGATCTACAGATCGGCAACATGGGTGGCGTTGCCGCCTGTCTGGCCATCCGCCAGGAAGAAGGAGCGGCGAGGCTCGACGAACGTCCGGTGGCGCTGTTTTTGGATCGCGATGCCGACAAGTTCTTGGCCCAAGAGTCGCGAGCCGACGGCTGGTTGATCAAACCGATCGACTCGCTTCGCCTTCGGCGTGCGGTCAAGCAGCTACTGGCTGGAGACTCGGTGTTCGAAGGTCTGGCCTCGGCCTAGACGTCACACCGAACCGGCGGGAAATTTGCTGCACCCGGCGGGTGCGATTCACGATAAGATCGATTCGGTCGGCCAATAAGGTTGACCGCTACACAACACGGGTTGTGGCGCAGGTTGGTAGCGCGCCTCGTTCGGGACGAGGAGGTCGGGAGTTCAAATCTCCCCAACCCGACAAACATCATTCAACAGCATCAGAAAGATTCGAACCCGCCTCAACCAGGGCGGGTTCAGTCGTTTTGACGCTACTCCTTCTGGACCGAGCACCAAAACGTCTAACAGCGGCCGCTAAGCGACCGCTGTTATCACGTTGGTACCGGTCCAACCCAAGGCGGACCGGTCGAGAGCACTTGTTGCTTAGGCTTTGAGGAACCCTTGTCGGATACCGAGCCAAAGCAGGCCGGCTGCCACGAGGGCCGAGACGATGATGGCCAGGAAGCCATTAACACCGCTCAACAACAAGCCCACGATCGCAGCCGAAATGGCACCCAAGCCAATCGTCTTAGCGATGCCGATGTCCTGCCCACCAGGCAGAATGAGACGCCCAAGCGCCCCAACAATGGCGCCGATGACGACCGTGCTGATTACCCATCCAATGAAACCCACAATTTCCTCCGTCTAGAAGATCCGTCCCCAATTCCTAGCATCTGAGGCTATCGAACTACAACTGCTTCCCGGAACGAAGCAACCGAGCGGCCGCAACGGCGTTAGCCAGACGGCTGTGAAACCCGCCAAAACAGTGGGATCGCTCCCACTCTTTCGCCAGTGTTGCAGTTTCGCGATGATCCTCCACCCGGTGCCCGCCGGAGCCCGATACCCAACTACTACGGCCGGTTGGCTACCATCGATGTCTGTGATCATTGATCAGACTTTGGGCGCAGTTCGCCGGCAAGGAGGCGAAGCGCTACGCACGGCCATCGTCGGCAATGATCGTCTACAACCCGGAGATCTCGCCACCTCCGACGACCCGGGGCTGCACGGACCAGGCAGCATGGTCTGGCGAGTTCACAGTGATGCCGCCATGCTCATTGGCGGGTTACGAGCGTTGTTATTTCAGACTCTGCACCCGCTGGCCATGGCCGGGGTGGCCGATCATTCCGACTACCGCCACGACCCGTGGGGTCGTCTTCACCGAACCAGCCGATTTGTCGGGGCCACCACGTTCGGTCGAACCGACACCGCTGAGGCCTGGATCGAAACCGTTCGGCGGATCCACGACCGGGTGGAAGGCACGGCTCCAGACGGCCGCCGCTACCGGGCCAACGATCCTCACCTGCTGCTCTGGGTTCACATAACCGAGGTCGACAGTTTCCTCAGCTCCTTCGAACGTCACGGTTACGGCAAACTGACCGACGCCGAGAAAGACCGTTACGTGGCTGAGATGGGCGAAGTGGCCATCCGGCTCGGCTCCGACCAACCCCCGTCAAGCAGCAGCGAACTGGCAGCGATGCTGGAAGACTTCCGGTCAGAGTGTGAGTTTGGGCAGCAAGCCAAAGACGCCGTCCGTTTCCTACTGTTCCCACCGGGAATCCCGTTGAAGCTGCAAGCCCCGTATCAGCTGATCAGCGTGGCTGCATCGGCGAGTCTTCCGGTCTGGGCTCGCCGCATGTTGCGGATCTACCTGCCCCCCGGCGCTGACACCCTGGCCGTCGGGCCAACGGCGACGGCCATGACAAGACTGATCGGGTGGATGATGCAGGACGGAGCCGCTCAGCGGCGTGCGGGAGCCGAGAGTACCTAGCGCCCAGCTACCGTAGCGGCATGCAATTGGCCGAGCTGCAGGAACTGATGGAGACCTTGTACGGGCCGGGCGACCGCGAACGTGGTGTCCCGGCCACGGTCGCCTGGCTTTGTGAAGAGCTTGGCGAACTGGCTCAGGCCGTGCGTAAGGGAACCCGCGAGCAACAACTACATGAGCTGGGCGACGTGCTGGCCTGGTTGGCGTCGCTGGCAAACCAGATGGATCTGTCGATGGACGATGCCATGCAGCGCTACATCGACAACCCTCCCTAGCTCCCCACCAACCATCACCCCCGTCGAACTTTGTGCGGTTTGCGTCCCCTTTTCGCCAGATTTCGGGCCGCAAAAGGGACGCAGGTGTCACATAGTTCTAGGGCGGTGGGGCGGGGAAGACGGCGAAGCTGCCGGTGGCAGAGGCCACCAGGCGGTCGTCGGCATCAAAGGTCTTGGCTTCGAGCTGGATGAGGCGGCGGCCCGACGTGAGCACCATGGCTTCGGCCCGCAGGCGCCCCTGCGAGGCCGGGCGGTGGTACCGGGTGTGGATCTCGACGGTGGCACAGAGCTGCGACTCGTCAAGGATCGACACCACGGCGGCGCCCATGGCCGTGTCCATCAATGCGAAAGCCACAGCACCATGGGCGACGCCGTTGGGATTCATGTGATTCGCGCCCAGGTCGACCGACGCCACGGCACCGCCGTCGCCCCGGCTGATATCCATGCCGAGGAACTCGCCGAGAGGGAAATGGACGTTGTCTGGAATCTGATTGTCGGGTACCTGAGCCACCAGGGCAGCTTAGGACTACCTTTCGGCCGCTACCAGCTCGGCGATCTCCACCGCATTGAGGGCGGCACCCTTCCGCAGGTTGTCGCCGACCAGGAACAGGGCCAGGCCGTTTTCCACGGTGTCGTCGCGGCGGATTCGTCCCACCAGCGTGGGATCGATCCCAGCCGCCTTCATCGGCGTCGGGGTTTCGTCGAGCACCACACCAGGAGCCGAGGCGAGGATCTCGGTGGCCCTCTCCGGTGACAGCGGCCGCTCGAACCGAGCGTTTACGGCCAAGGCATGGCCGGTGAACACCGGCACCCGGACACACAGACCGGAAACCATCAGCTCGGGGATCTCCAGAATCTTGCGTGACTCGAACCGGAGTTTCTGCTCTTCGCTGGTCTCCTCGGTGCCGTCGTCAGCCAGACCACCGGCTCGCGGTACCACGTTGTAGGCGATCGGCTCGGGGAACGATGACGGTTCACCGACGTCGATGGAACGACCATTGTGGGTGAGCTGACGGGCGTCGCCGGCCTTGGCCACCTGGTCGGCCAGCTCCTCGACACCGCTGAGCCCGGCACCCGAGGTGGCCTGGTAGGTGGAGACGACCATCGAAGTGAGCCCAGCCTCCTGGTCAAGCGGCCGTAGTACAGGCATGGCGGCCATCGTGGTGCAGTTGGGGTTGGCGATGATGCCCTTAGGCCGATCGGCCACAGCGTGATCGTTGACGCCGGCCACGATGAGCGGCACCTCGGGGTCCATTCGCCACGCCGACGAGTTGTCGATCACGACCGGGCCGGAGGCGGCAACCTTGGGGGCGAGTTCCTTCGACGTGGCCCCTCCCGCCGAGAACAGGGCGATGTCGAGTCCGGAGTAATCGGCGGTGGCGGCTTCCTCCACCGAGATCTCGCGCCCCTGCCATTCGATAACCCGCCCTGCTGAACGGGCCGACGCGAACAGTCGCATAGTCGCAACCGGGAAGTTTCGTTCGGTCAAGATCTCCAGCATCTTGGTGCCGACCTGGCCGGTAGCGCCGACCACGCCTACGTTCAATCCTGTTTGGGATTCAGCCATGTTGTTGCTCCTGGTTTGCTTTTCTAGAGGTTATGAGCCGTCGAGACCGAAGGCGGTATGCAGGATCTGCACCGCCTCCTCGGCTCGGGTGGCCTCGACCACGCAACTGATGCGGATGGCGGAGGTGGAGATCATTTCGATGTTGATACCGGCCTCAGCCAGCGTCTCGAACATGGTGGCGGCCACACCGGGGTTCGACTTCATGCCGGCCCCGATCACCGATACCTTGCCGATGTTGGCGTCGAGGGGCATGACCGTGCCGCCGATCTGCGGGGCGATGTCGTCGCTCACAAGGGACTGGGCCCGCTCGGCGTCTTCATTGGGCACCGTGAACGAGATGTCGGTGTTGCCCTGCTCCGACACGTTCTGCACGATCATGTCGACGTTGACACCGGCGTCGGCCAGCGCTCGGAACAGCGAGGCGGAGACGCCCGGCTTGTCGGGCACGTCGGCCACCGTGACCTTGGACTCGGACAGGTCGTGAGTGACGGCTCGGATGATCGGCTGTTCCAATGGACTCTCCTGTACGGCTTTGGTCTGGGCGTGGGCGGCCAGCGTGGCCTCGTCGGCGACGATGGTGCCCGGTTCCCAGGTGAATGCGGAACGAATGTGCAGAGGCACGTTGTGGTTATGGGCCACCTCAACCGAGCGCATTGCCGGCTTGGGGCATCCGGTGGCGGTCATCTCCAGCAGCTCATCGAAGCTGATGGAAGCCATTTTGGTGGCTTTTGGCACGACACGGGGATCGGCGCTGAACACGCCGCTCACGTCGGTGAACAACTCGCAGCTGTCGGCGCCGAGGGCCTTGGCCAGCGCAACCGCCGTAGTGTCGCTACCACCACGACCGAGGAAGGTGACGTTCTTCTCCGGCGATACTCCCTGAGAGCCGGCGATCACGGGCACGATGCCGTTGTCGAGGCACTCCTTGATCCGGAACGGCTTGATCTCGAGGATCTTGGCGTTTTGATGGGCCGCGTCGGTCATGAACCCGGCCTGGCTACCGGTGAAGGAATGAGCGGGCACGCCCATCTCGTTGAGGGCCATGCACATCAGCGCGATGGCTTTACGTTCACCGGCGGTGATCAACATGTCCATCTCCCGCCCATCGGGACGTTTGGAGATCTGGGAGGCGATGTGGAGGAGGTCGTCGGTTTCCTTACCCATCGCCGACACAACCATCGCCACCTGGTCGCCGCGACGATGGCAGCGGGCCACGTAATCGGCGACATTGCGCATACGGTCCGGGTCGGCGACCGACGTCCCGCCGAATTTCTGTACGAGTAACGGCACGAGCCTTAACGGTAGCGTCGTTCGCCATCGCTCGTAGCCGAATTTGCCCACCGTCACTTCAAGATTGTTTGGCAAAATCGCCTGCAAAAAGCTCTTGAGGTGGAGCCGATTTCGCCTCCGGTTAAATTGCATAGTCGTGGCTACAGAAAAACGTGAACGACAGAGGGCCAATCGAGCCCAGAAACAGCAACGCGAAGAGATCGCCGAGAAGGTGGAGAAGCGTAAGCAAGCCGGCTTCACGTTCTCGATCATCGCCGTTGCCGTCATCGCCGGTCTTGGCCTGCTGTATCTGGCCACACGGGGCGACGACGAGGTCTCAACCGACCCGGCCGACGATCTGACCGCCACGTCCCTCACCACAACGACCACACCCGATTTCCCTGAGGTCGCCGTGTCGGTCCCCGAGCCCGGAGCCACCTTGGGTACGGCAACACTTTGCCCCGAGGCCGACGGATCGTCGGATCGTGTCACCACCTTCGTCGAAGCGCCGCCGATGTGTATCGACGAGAACACCACCTACACGGCCGTCTTCGACACCAACCTCGGCGAGTTCACGGCCGAGCTGGATGCGACTGCGGCCCCCAACACGGTCAACAACTTCGTGGTGCTGGCCCGCTACCACTACTACGACGGCGTGCCCTTCCACCGCATTATTCCCGGCTTCGTGATCCAGGGCGGCGACGCCGTCGGTCCGATCCTGGGCCAGGGCAATCCCGGCTATCTGATCGCCGAGGAGCCACCGCAGCCGGCCGAAGGCGAACTGGCCTACGAGGTGGGGTCGCTGGCCATGGCCAAGAGCGCAGGGCCCAACGCCACCGGAGCCCAGTTCTTCATCGTGACCGGTGAGCAAGGCACACAGCTGCCGCCCGAGTACTCATTGTTCGGCTCGGTGACCGCCGGCATGGACGTAGTCTCCGCCATCGAGGCGCTGCCCACCGATGGCCAGGATTACCCGACCGAAGAGATCGTGATCAACACGGTCACCATCACCGAGGGGTAGACCCGGGCTCGTCGAAGTGTCGAGCCTCGCCTCGCACGAAGTCGCCAACGAACCGATGGCGGAGACGCACCTGGGTGGTGACGATAAACCCGGCCGCTCGCAGCTCGGCCGGCACGTCGCGTCTGTAGTTGTGGCCTCGTAGCCGTTTGAAGGCCGGCCCGGCCGCGAGCTGAATGGCCCGGCGTAGACCGAGCCCGGCTGTTGGTTCAACAAAGACCAGATCACCGTCGGCCTGTTTCAAGAAATCAGATAGGTGGCCCAACTGCTTCGGGGTCCACCGCCAGAGAGCGGTGTCGGAGCCGATCAGCGGTTGAGGGCCGAGTTCGGCGACGTGTACGAGCTGTTGATCCGGCGGCGTATCGGCGTCGAGCCACATGACGCTTCGGCCTACGGCGGACTTCTCCTCGATCCTCGCCTGCACCTGTGCCCGGGCCTCGTCAAGGCTCCCTTCGCGATCCCAGGCCGGGGCGCCTAGCCGCTCCGATCCGCTTGAGGATAAGACTCGACGGTCGCGATCGTCGCCGTGCGCGTGGCGAGATTGGTGGGACATCTAGGCGACCGTACCGGACCGACGGGCCGATACGTTGCCGTCGAGCCCCACGCTCGACGACCATTCTGAATTGTGAGAACCTATGCCTGTATCCTAAGCGGAACGAAACCTGGTGTATCGGGCCTTCGCCGACAGCCTGACCGAACCAGTAGCAGAGCTGGTAATGGAACTACTCTTCACCCAACCAACCGACGGACTGGCCACCCAGGCCGACGTACACGCCAACACCACCCTGTTGCGGGGCGAAATGGCCGAGCTACGGGCCGACGTGCACGGCGAGATGGTCGAGCTACGGGGCGAAATGGCGGAGCTGCGAAGTGAGTTTCGGGGTGACATAGCCGAGTTCAGAGGCGAGATGAAGGTCGAGATCGGCAATCTCTATCGCTGGGGTGCCGGCATCATCGTCGCCAACGGAGTAGCGGTTATCACCGCCTTGATCACCTAGGTTGCTCTTCCTGGGTGCACGGCCTGGCAGAACGAGCGCAAGCCGTATCGCCGCCAGAGTTCGGCGTAGCCACCGGTGTACAGCCCGGCCCCGTCGGCGGCGGCCTGATCCGAGTCCAGCTCCCGGTGCAGGCTTGGCAATTGATACCACGGTGCGCCCGGACGAGCGTGATGGGTGTGGTGAAGATTGTTGTTGAGAAACAGGAGTGCCACCGGCCCGCTGGCGTGCACAACCGCCGACGGCGTACCCTCCGGCACCCAACGGTGCTCGGCGAATGTTCGGATGCCGGTGCAGAACATCCGCCCGTAGCTGAAGCCGACGATCATCTGCCAAACCGGCAAACCGGCGATGCCAATCAACACGTACGCCTGGAGTGCCGTCATGACCAGCTGGCGGGCCCAGATACCGGCAACCCGCCGATCCTGCGTAGCCAGCCGGAGGTCGGAGATCACGTACCGGATGGAACCTCTGACCACCCCGACCGTCAACCACCCCACCAAGGTACGGTCGGCCCGGATCAGCCATCGACCGAAACGTCCGGCGCTCGCCCATGCCTCCGGCGAGCAATAACGCGATTCGGGGTCGACGCCGGGCTCGGTTATGAGCGAGGGATCGCGGTGGTGAGCAAGATGCAGATCTCGAAACCGAGCCAGTGAGTAGACGAAGTCGAGCGGCGCCCCGGCGATCGCTGTGTTGACCAATGGCCACGGCGTCGGATGGCCGTGAATAACCTCGTGCTGCAACGAGGAGTACCAACCCGACAGAACCATCAGCAGTGGCACGGTGGCCCACCACGGCACCAGTTCATGGGTGGCCACGGTCAGAGCAAACCCGCTCCAAATGGCCGCCGCCACGGCAACCGTAGGCCACTCTACGGATCTGGGGAGATGCCGTCGGTGTTCTGAGGAGACGGCTGGTTGGGGTTCTGGCTCCTGTGTTTCACGCATAGTCAGGGGTGACAATGGCGCCTGATCCGGTCGATGTCACGAGCCATTTGCGGGCTTCTGCTGCGGATAGACCACAATTCACCCCAAGATGAGGTGAAACCACCACAAATGTGCGAAAATGCCCCATGGCTGCAGACCGCAGAGAGCTGCTCGACACTTTCCGAACCCGCCTCGGCGAGGTGCTTGAGCGTTCGGGACGCAACCGCAGCCAGTTCGCCGCCGACACCCAGCTCGACCGCTCGACGCTCACCCAGCTCCTGTCGCCGACAAACACCCGGTTGCCTCGACTGGAAACCATCACCCAGATCGCCGACGTCCACCAGGTGTCACTCGACTGGATGATGGGTTTGTCCAATGCGGGGGTAATGCAGGCCGAGGTGATGCCCGAGGCTCAGGCCACGTTGACGACAACAACCGTCGACGAGCTCGAGGTCCGGCTCCTGCAGTGGTTCGACGAGGCCATCGGCTACAAGGTTCGGTATGTGCCCGCCTCACTTCCCGACCTACTCAAGACATCGGCAGTGATCGACTACGAACAACGGCGCCAAACCACCTCCAGCCCCGCCGAGAAGATCGAGGTTGCGGCCGCCCGCCTGGCTTGGACCCGCGACCCGAGCACCAACATGGAGGTCTGTTCGTCAACCCAATCGCTGAGATCGTTCGCCCACGGTGAGGGCGTCTGGTCGGACCTCTCGCGGGCAAGCCGCATCGCCCAGCTCGACCAGATGGCCGAACTTACCGAGGAGCTCTACCCCACGCTTCGCTGGTTTTTGTTCGACGGCCTACGCCGCTACGCCGCCCCGGTCACAATCTTCGGACCGATCAGAGCCGTGCTGTATCTCGGGCAGATGTATCTGGGCCTCACGTCCGCCGAACATGTACGAGAGCTCACGGTGCACTTCGACCAACACATCCGCGATGCCGTGATCCAACCCCCTGACGTTCCCGACTTCGTTCGCAAACTTCGCCGCAAGATCAGCACCTAGGCCGTCGACTCAGGTCTATTGAGCCAGCACCTGCCGCAGCAGTCCGGTCAACAGCGCAAGTCTTGGACTCAAGGCGTCAACCTCGGCCCATTCGTGATCGGCGTGCGCCCCGCCGCCCGTTGCCCCCAGTCCGTCAAGTGTCGGGATCCCCAGCGCTGCGGTGAAGTTGCCGTCGCTGCCTCCGCCCACCGACATACCGCCGATCCCAGGCTGGAGCGCCTGGGCCATCGGAAACAGCCCAGCAGATGCCGATTCCGGCATCGGAGGCCGTCTGATGGCTCCGTCAACGGTAATGGTGGCGTCGGGATCAACCGGGGTCAGTCCCGCCATTGCCGCCTCAATTCGCTGCTTCTCGGCGGCACTGGTGACCCGCACGTCCACCCGAATCCGGGTCTCCGCCGGCACGACATTGTCGGCGGTTCCGGCCGACGCCACCGTAGGCGTGACCGTCGACCCTGCAGCCGGGTCGGCCAGCGCTGCGATTGCGATCACCTGGTGAGCAGCCTCGATCAAAGAGTTCACACCTTTCTCCGGTTCCAGGCCGGCGTGGGCGGCCCGACCGCCAACCACGACCTCGAAGACCCCAGTACCTTTGCGGCCGACCTTCACCGCCCCACCATCAGCGCTTGGTTCCAGGACCAGGACAGTGCCACACACCTGTGCCCGTTCCTCCAGCAATGTACGAGACTCAGCGGAGCCGACCTCCTCGTCGCTCGTGAACAACATCTCGATCCCAGCGAAGTCGTCGAGGGCGGCCACGGCATGAATGGCCAAGACGATTCCCGTTTTCATGTCGAAGACGCCTGGGCCCATCAGCTTGCCGTCGACGTGGGTGAACGGCCGTTGTGCGAGAGTGCCCAGGGGAAACACCGTGTCGTGATGACCGAGCAGCAACACGCCGGCCCCTTCGGATCTCGGCCCGCCCTGCCAGTGCACATGCGGGCCCGCCGGTGAGTCAACCAGTTGCGCCGGCACGCCGGTTCGCTTCACGATCAACTCACTTAGTACAGTTGCCGAGTTGGTGAGAGCGGCAACATCTCGTGACGGCGACTCAACCCCGACCAGCAATCCGATATCGGCGATCAACTCATCGGTGAGTGTGTCGGTGGGGTTGTGAGCGGAACCGTCAGGGACATTGTCAACGTCAGCCATGTTCGTCACCGTAACCTAGAAGTCACCCCAACCTAAATGTGTGTGCAGCCCGGATTCGGCAGGCCGCTGTGAACAAAGGATTCCTCAAATGACAACCGACCAGCTTCTCGATCGACGCAAGTTCTACATCAACGGTGAATGGGTTGAGCCAAGTGAGGCCAACGACGCCGAGGTCATCAATCCTTCCACCGAACAGGCCTGCGCCGTCATTTCGTTCGGCTCTCAGGCCGACACCGACGCCGCGGTGGCTGCGGCCCGAGCCGCTTTTGTGCCATGGGCTGAGACTCCGGTGGCCGAGCGGGTCCAGCTGCTCAAGAACCTGTACGACGTGTACAAGGCCCGAGCCGGTGAAATGGCCGAGGCCATCTCGATGGAGATGGGTGCTCCGATGGAGCTGTCCCGCACCGCCCAGGTCGGCACCGGGATCGCCCACCTCAAGAACATGATCCAGGTGATCGAGAACTTCGAGTTCGATCGTCCGCTGGGCGATCATGCGCCCGACAATCGGGTGCTCTACGAGCCGGTCGGCGTGTGCGCAATGATCACCCCGTGGAACTGGCCGATGAACCAGGTCACCCTCAAGGTCGTGCCCGCCCTCGGCGCCGGCTGCACGATGGTCCTCAAGCCGTCGGAGGAAGCGCCGCTCTCGTCGATGCTGTTCGCTGAGATGATCGACGAAGCCGGCTTCCCTCCCGGCGTGTTCAACCTGGTCAACGGTGACGGGCTCGGTGTTGGCACCCAGCTGTCGGGCCACCCCGAGGTCGACATGGTGTCGTTCACCGGCTCCACCCGAGCCGGAGTGGCCATCTCCAAGAACGCCGCCGACTCGGTCAAGCGGGTGGCCTTGGAGCTCGGCGGTAAAGGCGCCAACCTCATCTTTGACGACGCCGACGAAAAGGCCGTGGCCTGGGGAGTGTGGCGGTGTTTCAACAACTCCGGCCAGTCGTGCAACGCCCCCACCCGCATGCTGGTGCAGCGTTCGATCTACGACAAGGCAATCGAAACCGCTCGAGAGGTGGCCGAAAAGACCGCCGTCGACATCGCGTCGAACGAAGGCAAACACATCGGCCCGGTGGTCAACGAGCGCCAGTTCGACAAGATCCAGGGTTTGATCCAGACCGGCATCGACGAAGGCGCCACCCTGGTCGCCGGTGGCACCGGTCGGCCCGAGGGCCACGGCGAGGGTTACTTCGTGCGGCCAACCGTGTTCGCCGACGTCACCCCTGAGATGGCCATCGCCAACGAGGAAATCTTCGGCCCGGTGTTGTCGATCATGCCGTTCGACACCGAGGAGGAAGCGGTGGCCATCGCCAACGACACCCCCTACGGTCTCACCAACTACGTGCAAACCACCGACCCGGAGCGGGCTCGCCGAGTGGCCCGTCGTCTGCGGTCGGGCATGGTGGAGATGAACCTCAACCCCCGTGGCGCCGGCGCCCCGTTTGGCGGCTACGGCCAGTCGGGCAATGGTCGTGAAGGCGGCGAGTGGGGCCTGGAGGAGTTCCTCGAGGTCAAGTCGGTCTCCGGCTGGTCTGAGGACTAGACAGACGGCTCCTAGCCGACGCAATCATTCTGAACCCGGGCGAAATCGGTCGGAAGTGACCGATTTCGCCCGCGAACAAAGGCAGAAAACGTGGCCACCCATCGCCCGCTGATACCCGACACCTTGGCCCCACCCGCGGCCAACTATGCCCATGCCGTGGTTACCGACGATGCCAGGCGCTGGTTACACACGTCGGGGGTGGTTCCGACGCGGCCCGATGGGACGGTGCCGGAGTCGTTGGCTGAGCAGGCCGAGGTGGTCTGGCGGATCCTGTCGACCCTCCTGGCCGAGGCCGACATGACGGCGACCGACGTGGTTTCGGTCACCACCTACGTCGTGGAGGCCGAAGCCGATGGACCGGAGCTGGCCAAAGTCATGGCCGCTCGAGATGAGGCGTTAGGCGGCCATCGGGCAGCCTCAACGCTCCTGGTGGTCCCCCGCCTGGCCCGGCCGGAGTGGAAGATGGAGATCGCCCTCATCGCTGCGGCGTGACTACGGGCGGAACCAGCAGACCGACTCAGCCAATCGCTTTGATCAGGATCACTGCTGGGTTCGACGGATCCCATAGGTTCGGCATCTCCTCAAACACCTCAAAACCCATTGCGTCGTAGAACCTACGAGTCTCGGCATATCCAGGGTCGTTGCTGGCCGAGGAGAGGGTCTTCACCTGAAGAAACCGGGCCCCGTCCTGGGCCAGGAGGCGTTCGACTTCCGAAACCATGGCTCGACCACACCCCAGCCCGCGTTTGTCGCGCCGCACCGCCACAAGATGGATCTCGGCCGTGGCGTTGGAATGACGGACCAGAGTCAACAGACCAACGTCCTCTCCACCGATCCGGGCGACCACATTTTGAGAGCGGTCGGCCATCTCCCCATAGTCGTCGTTGGCCTCGGGAATACCAAACCACTCCGGGATCGTTGCCAGGATCTCACGGCAAAGACCACCACACCCGCCGTCGACTGACATGACCTCGATCATTCCACCAACGGTAGTCGCCCTCGCCTCGCCGGGCGTTGGCGGGTTGGCGCCACTACCATGGTTTCTGTGATCGGACGCGATCAACCAAGCGTTCCACCGTTGACATCGTGGGAGTTTCCCGACCTGCGATCGTTGACTCCGGACGAAGATTTCATCGCCGTCGGGGCCGACCTCGAGCCGGGCACGCTGCTCGGGGCCTACAGCAGCGGTTACTTTCCCATGCCGGTCGATCGCAAACACATCGGCTGGTTCAGCCCCGATCCTCGAGGCATTCTTGCGCCCAATGATCTGAAGGTGTCCCGATCGTTGCGACGGTCGCTCCAGCGATTCGAGGTCACCGTCAATGAAGCGTTCGACGAAGTCATCACCGCCTGCGCTGATCCGGCCCGGCCGATGGGATGGATCGACGACCGGATACACAAGGCCTACCGACAACTTCACCAGCTTGGCTGGGCCCACTCAATCGAGGTTTGGGACGACGAGGGCCTAGCCGGCGGCCTCTACGGCGTTGGCATCGGCGGGTTGTTCGCCGGGGAGTCGATGTTTCATCACCGAACGGATGCCTCCAAGGCGGCCTTGTTCCATCTCGTCCAGATGCTCGGCTCGGAACCGGCAACGCTGATCGACGTTCAGTGGCTCACCGACCACCTGGCTTCGCTAGGGGCAACCTCGTGCAGCCGAGACGAGTACGGGGAGCGGCTCGGCAAGGCGATGGCGGCCAACTCGCCCTTCGCCTCGCTTATGCGTTGACAGGCACAGAGGCGTAGGCCCTGACCGTGAACGTACCGGCGCCCTTGATCTTGGGCGGCACGGCCGTGAACTGGAATCCCGAGGCCGGAAGACGGTCGAGGTTGGTCATGTGTTCGACGATCGGAATCTCCGCTCCAAGCAGAGTGGAGTGGACCGGACGATCGGACGTGTCGGTGCCATCGATGTTCAACGAGTCGATGCCCACACAGGCAACACCGGCTCGAACCAAGGCTTCGGCTGTGGCTCCCGTCAGGTGGGGATGATCGTGAGCGTAGGCTTCGGTGCCGAAATGGCGTGAGTGATCGGTCCTCACCAGAACCGCCGACCCGGCCAGGCCGTGCAGGTCGTCGTCGGTTAGCTCGATGGCTCGCTCGCCCCGACGGTCGAGGCAGACGGCCGGCACGTTGGCCACCCTCTCCAAGGCCAACGCCGCCAGATCATGGCCGTCGTCGTAACGATGAAACGGCACATCGATGTAGGTGCCGGTGTTTGTGCAGATCGTGATCAGGCCAATGTGGAACCGGATCCCCGGGCCGTACACCTCCTCCGCCGCGTCCCGGGAAAGGTGGGTCCCGATTATCGGGACGGGAAGGCCGGGGTAGGTCTGCATGCCTTCGGTTATCGGATGGCTGAGATCAATCAACTTCACGTCGCAGGTGTTCCTAGCTCTCAATTATCGGCAACTATCCGTCAAGTATCTTCGGCCGGGCGAAGTCGGTGTTGTCGATGATCACGTCGGCCTTCGATTGGGGATCTACCTCATCGAGGTAGATCATCTCGGCCGCCAGATATCGATCACGATGCAGCCGCTCCGCCTCGTCCCGACCGCCTTCCATCTCGGCGTCGCGGTCGACGGCTCGAGCCAACGATGTTTCGACGTCGACCTCAAGCAAGATCCTGAAGTCCCAGTAGCTGTTGTATTCGGGGCGAAAAGCGAACACCGAGTCGACGACGAGAATCGCGTCGTCGGGGGCTTCGACCACGACAGCTCGGTGATCAATCCCGGTCAGCGGATCGTGGCCACACAACACAACCTGCCCCGAGCCGTCGGGCCCGGCCGGCTCAAGCAACAGCTCCCGGGCCGAGACGAAGTCGGGGGCGTTGCGGTAGTACCCATCGCCCGTGGTGCGGTCATAGCCCTTCTCGATGGCATCTCGCCAGGGTTTCTTGAAATCGTCGAAGCAGGCGCGGAGTGTGGGGCGCCCGCATCGCCGGATCGCCGCCGCCAGCTCATGACCGAAGCTGGTCTTGCCCGCGGCCGTGAGGCCGTCCACTGCTATCCGCAGCCGCCCGGGGCCAAGCGCTACAACCCGATCCGCTATATCGTCGATCAGTTGCAAGCGTTGGTGAGAAACCCCGGCTGGGGTTGGCTGTCGCCAGGTCGACACCGACTCGAATCCCGGTGGCTCCGCTTGTGATGACGACATTTCCGAGCCCATTGATTTCAGCGTACCGGTGCCGCCTAGGCTCGCTGGAGGGTGAGATCAGGAGTTGAGAGGCCAGGTCTTCACAAGACCATCGGCGCCGGAGCTGACCAGATCGGCATCACCCGGGCCGAAAGCCACTGAGAGTAACGGTTGACCGGTTGCCGACGCCGCCGTGAGCTCGCCGGTATCGGCCGACCTTATTGCCATGACGCCGTCGTCACCAGCCGTGGCGATCAATGAGCCATCGCTGCTGAAGGCGACCGCTCGAAGGGCTTGGTCCGACACGTCTGTCGAGAACAACACCTCACCGCTCGACCGGTTCCACACGTGAAGCATTCCGTTGCCGTCGACGGCGGCCACCTGCGATCCGTCAGGGTTGAACGAGGCGGCATAGACCGGCCCTTCGGCTCCCGACAACGGACCCGAACCCAACGCTGCTCCGGCGGTGTCGACCACATGGACCAGCCCGGTGTCGGTTCCAACGACCAAGGCTTCACCGGCAACGTCGTAGGCCACCGACCACAAAGCCTGACCCTCGCCCAGATCAATCGGCGTGGCACCGGACCCCGTCGCCTGGCTGCCGTTGACGTTCACGTCGTGCAGCTCCAGAGTGCCCGATGACAAGGCAACAGCGATCTGGCTGCTATCAGACCGAAACGCCACCGAACGGGCCACGCCGCCCGCGTGTTTGATCTCGCCGGCGATGGTACCGCTGGCAGCTTCGACGACGTGAAGGTTGCCCGTGAACCCGGCGGCCACTAGATGTGAACCGTCACCATTGAAGTCGAGGGTCAGCGGCGAGTTGTTCAACGCGATCTCGCTGGTGATCTGCCCCGTTGCGCTGTCCCACAGTGTTACGGCTTTACCGTCATCGGCGGTGGCCAGCCCGGAACCGTCGGCCGTGACGGCCACCGAACGGATCCTCTCGCTGTGTGGCCTCTGGGTGGTGAGCCGTTTGCCGTCGTCGGCGTCGCGGAAGGCGAGATCGCCATCGTTGCCGGCGGTGATCAGTTGCCCCGATGATGAGTCGAACTTGAGATCCTGCACCCAGTCGGTGTGATCCTCGATGGCGTAGCGAAGAGCGCCTGATGCCGGGTCGAAAACCTGGACAAGTGGACCGAAGCCCGACACCGCTACGGCGGCTCCACCGGAATCGAAGTCAAGGGCCTCAATCCATCCGATATTGGTGGTGATGTCGGAGATCAGCTGCGCGTCGGCCACATCCCAAACTCGCACGTGGCTGTCGGTACTACCGGCGGCCAGGAGTCCCGATTCGGGATCAATGGCCAGCTCTCGCACCGCCTGTCCACCGGGCCAAAGCACTGCGGCTTCGGTTTCGGTGTCCACCTGCCATTGCCTTACGATCCCGTCGGCTCCGCCGCTGTACAACGTGTCGCCGCCTGGATGTACGGCAAGGGAGAGCGCACCGCCTTCGTGGCCGGTCAATTCACCAATCGAGGCCAGTGTCCCGGGATCCCACAGCCGGATCAGGCCGTCGGCGTGGGCTGTGGCGAGCCACTTGGAATCGGGGTTGACGGCGATCGAGGAGATACGTCCGCGGATCCGATCGGTCGCGGCCACTTCGGTCAACAGCTCTCCGGTCTCGACATCCCACGCGATGATGCGGCCGTCCTGGGCGGCACTGAACAACCGGGTGCCGTCGGCGTTGAACGTCATGTTCCAGACCCGATCGGTGTTACCAGCCATCGGAGAGCCAACCGGCTGCCCGGTGGTCGAATCCCAAATCCGAATTACGTCGTCGACCCCAACGGAAGCCACCCGTCCGTGCCCGGAGTCGAGGGCGAGCCTCCACACTGCTCCGATCAG
This sequence comes from Acidimicrobiales bacterium, assembly GCA_965216355.1. Classification (GTDB taxonomy): domain Bacteria; phylum Actinomycetota; class Acidimicrobiia; order Acidimicrobiales; family SZUA-35; genus JAHELU01. The sequence goes on along the minus strand of CBDCFR010000013.1, from coordinate 1,196,549 downwards.
GGGGGTGCTGTTAACGGCGACCGGTTCGAGCACCGGAACAGCGTCTTCGACTTCGACCGCCGTTGTTTCGGTCGTGGACGCAACCGCAGTTGTGGTCGGGGAGGCGGGGACGGTGCCCTCGGCATTGTCGACGTCGGGGTCGGACAGCTGTTGGCCGATGATGAAGATCGCCAGGACCACGCCGACAACGGCCAGGGTGGCCAGTGGAATCAACCAACGTCCGCGAGGCTGCTTCGAAGCCTGGCTCTCAGATGGCTGCTCGGGCACCGGCCCAGAAGACGAGGCGGAGGAGGCCGCCGGCATGTGCGCGGTTTGAGCCGAATTGTGCTGCGCCGGCGCCATGGCGACCGTATCCGCCGTCGTTTCAAGAATCCCTGTCTCAGGCGGCGTAACCGGCAAGGTCTCAACAAGAGATTCGGGTGGCGGAGGCTCATCGGCCGGCTCGGTCTCCGGCGCGAGTGGGGCCGCCGGGGCGGCAACGGTTGTGGCCAGTTCCACGTCGGGCCGTCGTGTCGGCGCAGTCGAATAGACGCGGGTTGGGGCGAAGGAGTGTTGCTGCTGGATCGACGCCAAGGTTTCAGCGACGCTGTAAGCAGACTCCGGTCGTTGGGACGGGTCCTTGGCCAGGAGCGAAACTACAAGCTCACTCAGGTCGGGGGGACAGGCCGGTGCGTCTAGCGCCGACGGCACATCGTTCATCACCTGATTGATCACGGACGCCACGTGGCCCTCAAATGGGGGGCGGCCGGCAACCATCGTGTACAACGTGGCTCCGAGGCTGTAAAGGTCGGATCGCGGCGAGAGCGGCTCCTCACTGATCTGCTCGGGTGGAGCGAACGCCACGGTGTAGTAGCTCATGCGCGACGTCTGCCCCATGGTGGCGTCGGCCAGTTGCCCTATGCCAAAGTCGCAAAGGCGGGGCTCCCCTTCCTGCCACAACAAGATGTTGCCCGGCTTCACATCGCCGTGCATCACACCCAACTGATGAGCCCATTCAAGCGAGTCGGCCATCCGCACCCCGGTCGACAACACCTCCTCAACCGGCAGCGGCCCCTGCTCGGCGAGCCGGGAGAACATCGACCCGCCGCCGCAGAACTCCATCACGAGATAAGGCTCGTTGGCACGGGTCATACCGTCGTCGTAGAGGGTGACGATGTAGGGGTGCTGGCTCACCCGGCCGAGCAGTCGGCATTCTCGACGAAACCGCTGATACAGCTTGTCACCGGCGCCGGGGGACGAAAGCGGCGGGAGGATCTTGATCGCCACATCTCGCTCGTAGCGATCCTCGCGAGCACGAAACACTGTGGCCATGCCGCCCCGACCCATGAATCTGAAGTTTGAGAATCCCTCGATTGTCGGTGAAGTATCGCTCACCAATCACCACGCCGTTGTTGTCGATCCCCTGCTCGGATCATCTTACCGAGGTGGTTCAAGGTACAACCTTGTCGATCTGCCCATACCTACGCAAGCTTTCGCGGCCGCACAACCCTTAGCGGCGAGGTTTCGCCGGCGGACGACGGCCTAAGGGGTCGCCGGCCCGCGAAAACTCCGCCGGGGGTGGGCGCTCGGGGTACGGCGCCGGGTTCGCCACGCTCTCCGTCGAGCAACCACAATTGTGCTGTGAGTAGCAGCAACACCAACTCCGACACCGCGCAGAAGGACCGTCCGTGGATGATGCGGACCTATTCCGGTCACTCCACCGCCGCAGCCTCGAACGAGCTGTACCGAACAAACCTGGCCAAGGGCCAGACCGGTCTGTCGATCGCCTTCGACCTTCCCACCCAGACCGGGTACAACCCCGATCACCCGTTGGCCCGAGGTGAAGTGGGCAAAGTCGGCGTGCCGGTTGTGCACAAAGGCCATATGGCCACGTTGCTCGACGGAATCCCGGTCGGACAGATGAACACGTCGATGACGATCAACGCGCCGGCCGCCTGGATGCTTGCGCTCTACGTCACCAACGCCAAAGCCCAGGGAGTGGCTTCGGAGGAGCTTCGCGGCACCACCCAGAACGACATCGTTAAGGAGTACCTCAGCCGGGGCACCTACATCTTTCCGCCCGAGGCGTCGAGGCGCCTGGTGGTCGACATGTTCGCCTACTGCTCCCGTCATTTGCCCAGGTGGAACCCGATGAACGTGTGCTCCTATCACCTGCAGGAAGCGGGGGCCACGCCGGTCCAGGAGATCGCGTTCTCCCTGGCCAACGCCATCGACGTGCTCGACTCGATCCGGGCCTCGGGCCAGGTGAGCGAAGAGCGATTTCCGGCCGTGGTGGCGTCGATGTCGTTTTTTGTCAACGCCGGCATTCGCTTCGTGGAGGAGACCTGCAAGATGCGGGCCTTCACCCAAATGTGGGACCGCATCTGCCTGGAGCGCTACGGCGTCACCGATCCCAAAGCCCGTCGATTTCGTTACGGGGTGCAGGTGAACTCCCTTGGTCTCACCGAAGCCCAACCCGAGAACAACATCCAACGGATCGTGCTTGAGGCGCTCGGGGTCACCCTGTCGAAGGACGCGAGGGCTCGCTCGATTCAGCTCCCGGCTTGGAACGAGGCGCTTGGCCTACCCCGGCCGTGGGATCAGCAGTGGTCTCTGCGTATCCAGCAGGTGTTGGCCCACGAGACCGACCTCCTCGAATACGGCGACATCTTCAACGGCTCTCACGTGGTGGAGGCGAAGACCGCCGAGTTGATCGACGCCGCCCAGGCCGAACTCGATGAGGTCACCGAGATGGGCGGAGCGTTCGCCGCCATTGAAGAACTCAAATCCCGACTCGTTCGCTCCAACGCCGAGCGGGTTCGTCGCATCGAGAGCGGCGACCAAACGGTGGTCGGTGTCAACGATTTCGTCGAGTCGGCGCCCTCGGAACTACACGACCCGACGGCCGAGGGTGCCGGAGGCTCGATCCTTCGAGTGGACCCCGAGGTCGGAGCCCAGATGGAGGCCGATCTCGAAGATTGGCGGACGCAACGAGATGACAACGCGGTCAACCAGGCGCTGGCCGATCTGGCCGAAGTGGCGGCGAAAGAGGATCTCAGCTGGTCCAACAACATCATGGCCGCCACCCTGCAACTGGCCGAGGCCGGCGGTACCACCGGCGACTGGGCCGACTGTCTACGCGCGGTGTTCGGCGAGTACCGCGGTCCGACGGGCGTTCAGGGAGCGACCGGTGCCGCTCTGGAGTCGGCGCCCCTCCGCTCCCTCTCTCAGCGAGTCCGGGAGCTTCCCGACGGGCCGCCTCGGCTGCTCCTGGCCAAGCCGGGTTTGGACGGCCACTCCAATGGGGCCGAACAGATCGCAGTGGCCGCCCGAGACGGTGGGCTTGAAGTGATCTACGAAGGCATCCGCCTGACTCCGAAACGGATCGCCGAGGTGGCTGAGGATGAAGACGTCGACATTGTCGGCCTGTCGATTCTGTCGGGCAGCCATATGGAGCTCGTGCCGGAAACGGTTCAGGCCCTTCGAGCGGTTGGCGTCGAGTCGCCGGTTGTAGTCGGCGGAATCATTCCGGTTGAGGACCAAGCTGAGCTTGAGGCTGCGGGTGTGGCCCGAATATTCACGCCGAAGGATTACCAGCTCGGAGAGATTATCGGTGAAATGGTGGATCTGGCGGTGGAATATCGACGGGATTCCGGATCGGAAGAACACCAATAAGGCGGCGTCGAGCCGTAGACTTTAACTTCAGTCGGGGCGTATACCGCCGATGGATATGCCAACGCTTGGATTGCAGTGAGCCAACTGTGTATTGCACTGGATCAGACGCATCTCGGCCTACAAGATCCCCCTTTACCCGCCCCGTTGACTCAACACCGCTGCACGAGAAGTTGTTGGAAGGACTTTCTGAGTTGAGGCTTCAGTCATGAGCACCAAGACCGCTCTGCCCGGCCTGGCGGCCGGGGTTTTGGGCTTGGCTGCCGGCATGATCGGCCTCGGCATGACCAACGTCAGTTTTGGTGTGCTGGCCGGGGTTCTCGCCCTGGCTGCCGGAGTGGCCGGCCTGCGGATCGCCCAGCAGCTTGAAGAACAGACGGCGGTGCAGTCGTTGGTCGAGGAAGAGCTGCGAAGTGTGCGGGCCGAGGCCAAGGAAACCGAGACTCGGCTGCGGGAGGAACTGGCGGCGGTCTCCACCGAAACCGAACGAGAAGAAGACGCCGAGGCCGACCCCCTGATCGATCCGTCCACCGGTCTGTTCAGCGAGAACTTCTTCCTCGTGGCTCTGGAGTCGCGTATCGCCGCCGCTCGTCGCCACCTCCGACCGGTGGCCATCGTGTTGCTCGAAGTGGTCGAGGGACTCCCGGCTAACCAGCCAACGCCCACCCGAGCCGACATTGTGACCGAAGCGATCCAGGCCACGCTTCGGGAAGCCGACACCGCGTGCCGCCTCCGCAACGGCGATTTCGCCCTGCTTCTGGAAGACACGCCCGAGAACGGTGCCATCTGGACCGTGGAACGTATTCGGCGTTACCTCGCCGATCGCCAGTCGAGCCTCACCCTTTGGGCCGGCGTGGCCTGCTACCCGGCCCACGCCTTCGGCCCCAATGAGATCCTCAGCGCCGCCGACACCGCGTTGGATTCGGCTCGGGAGTGGCGCCAAGATCGCATCGAAGTGGCCCTGGTTGCTCAGGACTAGCGCTCAGCCCCTCCGTCGGCTATCGCTGCCCTGCCGGCGGTGACGTCGGCGGCAACGGCAGCCAGCTCATCCACCGCGGCCACCGGCACGGTGACGGTCATCGTTACAGCGCCGCCGTACTGCACGTCGGAAACGACCCAGCCGGTATCCTCACAAGCCCGCTGTACCCGCTCGGCATCGCTGTAGTCGACGGTCAGCCCCATGGTGGTGACCGGCGTGTAGGCCACGATCAGGCCATTGCCGGCGGCCTCGTCGAGTGCCGCACCGGCCGCTCCCCCGTAGGCCCGAACCAAGCCACCAACACCAAGTTTGGTGCCGCCAAAGTATCGGGTCACGACGACGGCCACGTTGACCAGGTCTCGTCCCGCGAGTTGCGCCAGGATCGGACGTCCGGCTGAGCCACCCGGTTCGCCATCATCATTACAGCGCTCGATCGCCGGGGCGGCGATCCGCCATGCCGAGCAGTGGTGGGATGCGTCAGGCATCTCCTCCCCCACTGCAGCCAGCAGCTCTTGAGCGTCGGCCTCAGACACCACCGGCCCAACCGTCGTGATGAACCGTGAGCCCTTGACCGGGTCGATCTGATGGCGAAGCCGAGCCGTCACGGTGAACACACATCAACCCTAGAGGCAGCAAACAACGCCAAACCGCATCAAATGACCAAAGTAACTAGGCGGTCGGGGCGCCGATCCTTGAAAATGGAGCTGTGAGATCTCGAACTCTCGTTGTTGTCGGCCTTGTGGCCATCGTCGCTGCTCTGGGCCTACTGGCAGTCTTGAATCAGTCGGGAGGTCCAGCCGTCTACGACCCCGGCACCCCGCAGGCCACGGTTCAGAGCTACTTTCTGGCGTTGACCGAGGGGGACAACAACGAGGCTCTCGACTTCGTCGACCCCGACCTGGGCTGCGACCACACCCGGTTCGGGCCGACGGTCACCGTCGACCGCGTAGTCCTGGAGAGCGTCACCTACAACGACGACGGCACCGAAGCCAGCGTCAACGTTCAGGTCACCGAGTCGTGGGGAAGCGGCCTGTTCGGGCCCGATGAGTCCACGTTCAACACCACAATTGATTTGACGGAGATCGACGGCGATTGGCTGATCACCGAATCGCCGTGGCCGTACTTTGATTGCCGACCAGGAGGCTGAGCAATGATTGGTGGACTACTCCCGCTCGTAGTTCTGGCGGCCATCGTCTACGGCGTCATCCGCGTGATAAGCCAGCGCAACGCCGGTGACGGTGGCGAGAACCTTGAGGGCGACGTTCGAGAAATCGTGGTTCGTATCGTCCGTCTCGGTCTGCTCGCCGGTGCGGTCGCCCTCACGGCCGAGGGCCTCGCAGGCCTGATCGCCGAGGCCCTTCCCCGAGTCGACGACGAAATCAGCCGCGACCCGCTCGGTCTGGCTCAAGCGTTGTCGTTCACCATCGTCGGCGTCCCGGCACTTTGGGGCCTCATCTGGTGGACGCGCCGCGAAATGGATCAGGAGCATGACCCTCATCAGCGTGAAGCAGGTTCGGTGGTCTGGGCCGCGTTCCTCGCCGGGATGTTATTGACGGCGCTGATTATCGCCGTTATCAACATCGACAACCTGCTGGCCTGGCTGCTGTCCGACGATCGCTTCGATCCGAGATCCCTGGGCCGGACGGTGATCTGGTCGGGCGTGGCCGTGCTTTTCTGGCGCCTGAATCGGCAGCGCCCGGGCGCCAACGTCGACGGACACACTCCGATCTATTTGCTGCTCGGGTCGGCGTTTGGCTTGGCAATGGGTGGCGGCCAACTTTGGGAATTTCTGCGGGCTCTCATCCGACCTGTTGCCGACCGGCTCTGGGACGGAGAGTTGCTGGTTGACGGCCGTAACCGAGTTTGGCTGCTGCTGGCGTTGGCCGCCGTAAGCGGCGGTGTTTGGATCTGGTTCTGGTGGCTCAACGCCCGCAACTCGGGCCGCACCGAGAGATGGTATGGCTACGTACTTCTGGTGGGCGTACTGTCGGGTGTTGTCACAGCGGTTTCGGCGGCAGGGATTCTCATCAACCTCACCCTCCAGTGGTTCATCGGTGAACCAGGGCGATCCACCGCCGCCGGACATTTCGAGTCGGCACCTGGCGCCCTCAGCGCCCTGGTTGTTGGTGGTTTGATTTGGGGTCACCACCGGGGATTGCTCTCAACTGGTCGGACCACCAGATCGGAGCGGGCCGAGCCCGATCGGATCTACGACTACCTCGGGGCCGCTACCGGGCTGATCCTCTCCGCTATCGCCGTGACCATCGTGGTGGCACAGCTGATCTATGGGATTACCACGGCGGTTGCCACCGAGATCGTGACCGAGTCGGTGGCCAACACACTGATCAACGCCGCGACCATGGCGATCATCGGTGTGCCGCTGCTGCTCATCTACTGGCGGAAAGTGCAACAACTCGGCGCCGTCGACGAGCTTCGCTCGCCTTCTCGCCGGGTCTACCTGATCGCGATACTCGGCGCCGGCGCCGCCGCCACCCTGATAGCGCTGGTCATCACACTCACCATCTTCCTGGAGGACCTGACCACCAGCGAGATGTCCGGCGACACGTTCCTTCGGCTTCGCTACGCCGTCGGGGTGATCGTCGCCGCCGTCGCCATCGTGGCCTACCACGCTCTCGTGTACCGGGAAGACCGCAAGGTGGTCGACGAGGCCGAGGCGGCCGAATTGGCCAAGATCCCGCCTCCGAAACCACCGTCGGCCGCCCGCCTCGTGGTCACGACCGACTTGGAGCGGGCCAGAACTCTACTCGCTGATCCTCACGGTCCCGAAGCCGTGATCCTCACTCGATCCGACGACGTGACCGTGGCCGACGTGGTCAAGATGCACACCGACGGCCAGGCTTCTTCCAACTCCTAGGGAATCTCGGCGGCCGCGGCCATCGGCAACAACACCTGCTGGCGAAGAGTGTCCCTCTCGTCGGCTGAAGAGGCGAGCATCACCATGATGTCGCCGTTGCCAATCAGCTCGTAGACATCGTCGCCATCGGTGGCCAGGTAGCTATCCCATGTCTGGCCGTCGACGTCAACGGTGCCGTTGGCCGCGAACTCGACTTCAAGTTGAGTCGAGAGGATCCCGACCAGGGTCTCGAGCGGGAAACCCGACGTTGGCTGCACCATTGCCGTGGTGACGTCGGTGAGGTTGCCGCCTCGGGTGAACACGCCACTGCCGAGGTCGTTCCAGCCGTAGGGCCGCAGACCCTTGATCGCGGCGAGGCCCGAGGCCTCGAACTCCACCAACTCGATCGACTCCGTGGCCTGGCCACCTTCGCCCGGTACCCACTGGGGCGGCGATGTCTGGTCGATACACGACCCGTCGGGTTCTGTGTTCGGATCGTCGATGAAGGCAGCCACGATTTCGGCGCCACATGCGGTTGGTGCCACGCCATGACCGTCATGGGGGAACACAAACTGGTACGACGTAGTGAGTCCGGCGGCGATGGTGTCCATTCCAGCAGGAGGGGTGATCGGATCGTATTGTCCACCTAGTAGCAGCGTCGGGATGTCACTCTCCACGGTTTCGGCTTCCACGTCGGGAGCCGCGCCTGAGGGCCAGTTGTCGCAGGCCTCAAAGATGTTGGGGGAACCGGCAACCGCTTCGATTCGCTGATAGCGAGGATCGGTCGACACCGTGGCGTCACGGGCCGCTTCGGATTCGAACACCAGCTCCTCATTACACTCGACCGAGAGCTGCATGCCCGATGAGATGTAGTTGACGTTGGTGGCCGACACCGATGCCAACAGCAGCAGCTCCTCGTAGTTGCCCGCTGCGGCGTTGGCGGTCATTTGGGGCACGACCGAGAACAGCGACTGGTCGTAGAGCGAGCCGAATACCAGGCCCATCACGTCATCCCCATCGAGCACCGATGGAATGGTTTGACCGGTGATGAAATTGCTCAGATCCAACGACACCGGCTCGGCGTCGAGCTGATCGAGGAGGGCAAAGAAGTCGTCCTCAAGGTTCGGATAGGCGGTGGCACATCCGGGCGAGGCGGCGCAGCCCTCGAACAGCTGGCGGTAGGCCCGCTCGGCCCCGATGTTGAAGTCGGTCCAAAGGTCGGCTCCCGTTGGCAGCACCGAGTCGAGCACGATCGACCGCACCGAGTCGGGGTACATGCGCATGTAGGTCTGCCCAAGGCGAGTGCCGTAGGAGATACCGATCGGGTTCAACTGCTCGTAGCCCAGGGCGAGCCGGATGGCTTCCACGTCGTTGGCGCTGGCCACCGAGTTGTAGGCGGCGAGGTTGATCCCGGCGCCCTCCAACCGTTCCACACAGTCGTCCTGAGCCCCGAACGTGACGTCGGGAACCTCATCGGCTGTGATGACGCCGGCGAGCTCCTCGTAGTAGACCTCGGTTAACTCGTAGCAGTGAAGTGACGGCTCCGATTCGCCAAGGCCTCGCTGATCAAACAACACAAAGTCGCGGCCACCAAGATGCGGGGCGACCAGGTCGCCGAAGCTCAGCGAGAGCGTTTCCAAGGTATGGCCTCCGGGGCCACCGTCGAAGTAGATGATGGGATCGGGATGAGACCCGTCTCCTTCGAACACCGCCACCTGCAAGACCACTTCGTCGTTGGGGTCGGGGTTGGCCCAGTCCTCCGGGACCAGTACTTCGTGGCAGGTTGGCGCCACCGGCAGCGGAATGATCTCGTCGAACGAGCAGTCGATCGGGTCGGTGGTGAAAAGCGATTCGATGTTGGGGACGGCACCTACCGGGAGGGCCTCATCATCGTCGACCTCGTCTGCGTTCTCATCGGTCTCGGTTTCGCTCTCGTCGGTTTCAGTGGCCTCACTGCCGTCGGTTTCACTCGACTCCAACGCCGGGGCGTCCGTATCGTCGTCGCCATCGTCGCCACCAAAGCCACACGCCCCTAACAACAGGCCTACGGCCAGAAGAGGCAGCACAAGGTAGAGCAGCGTCAGGGAACGCGCTGTTCGAGAACGATGTGATGGATGCGAATCGCCGTGGTTCATGGTCTCCGTCCGAGGTGGATCTACTGGATAGATCGGATCGATGCAAGGGTGGCTGAAGTCATGTCGTCTCAGGCGCCTGCACCCGCGGCCCAACGGTAGCCTGGCAAGTGCACGACAGATCGGCACCCTTGCCGGAATGTCAGTGGCCAACCAGATGACGCAACCAACCCGACTCAGCAGAATCACCGACAGGTTCGTCGGCGGTGCCGTCAATGTCGGCGTCGCGGCGTTGGGAGTGCTGCTGGTTCACGAGCTGGCCTATGCGCTGGCCGGTTGGCTTCACGTCGACCATCACAGCACCGCTCCGGATCATCACCATCAAAGCGTTCTGATGGCTGTGATCGGACCGATAGCCCTTCTGTGCGCAGTTGCGATGGTGATTCGCCAGGCCAGACGGTTGGGTCTGAGAATCTCGGTTTCGCCATCACAGATGACCGCCATGGTGTCGGCCCTGTACCTGTTGCAGGAGTCGATCGAGGTCTCCCAGTCCGGTGGTGGAATCGGGGCCTTGGTGACCAACCGAGCGGTAATGTTCGGACTGGCCCTGGCCCCACTCATCGCCTGGGCGCTCGCCGCGCTACTCACGCAAGCGGCAGCCCTCGTCCGGGAATGGCTCGGCATCGAACCCTCCGCAACCCCGTCCGAGAGCATCCGGCTTCGCCCCGTCGACGTCATCTGGCGCGGCACCATGCTCGGCGCGTCGGCCCGCCCCCGGGCTCCTCCTTTCAGCGTTTTGTGAATCCGACAAACCACAAAACCAATCTCTGAAAGGAAACTCCAAATGACAGATGTCTCTAAGCCGTCGCGGCTTGGCGTCTTGGCCTTCATGGCCGCGCTAAGTCTGCTGGCATCAGCCTGCGGTGGCTCAGCCACCGACGAAACCAGTGGATCCGACCACAGCGAACACGCCGACCATGCTCTTTACGAGGTCCCCGAAGGCACCCCGGTGCCGACGATCTCGATCTCGGTTGAGCCCGACCCCGTGTCGGGAGCCAACCTCTACGTCGAAACCACCGACTACATCATCTCCCCGGAAAACGCCTCAACCGAAGCGGTTCCCGGCGAGGGACACTTCCACGTGTACGTGGATGGTGAGAAGACGGCGCGTTTCTACAACGAGGCGATGCACCTTGCCCTCGATGAGGGTGAACACACCGTGATGGTCGAGCTCAGCGCCAACGACCACTCGCCGTACGCCCTCGACGGAGAGGCCATCATGGCCACCGAAACAATCACCATCGAACCGGCGGACGGCGGCCACGGTCACCCCGATCCGGCTGAAGTGGTCGACCCTGTGCCGACGATCAGCCTTTCAGCCACCCCCGACCCCAAGTCGGGATGGAACTTGTTTGCCGATATCACCGACTTCGAGTTCGCTCCTGAAAAGGCCGGGCACGACAACGTCGACGGGCAGGGGCACATCCACCTCTACGTCGATGGGGAAAAGAAGGGCCGGCTGTACGGACCGTGGTGGCATCTCGGCGGCCTTAGCGCCGGCACCCACGAGGTCACCGTTGAGCTGACCGCCAACAATCATGCGCCGTTAGTGCACAACGGCTCCCCGATCTCGTCAACCGTGACCATCGAGGTTTCCGAGGAGCAGGCCTCTGACGCGATGGACGGTCATGACGACGGCCACGAACACGACCACAGCGGCGACGGGGCCGCCCTACTCGATATCGACGCCGCCGACGCCGACGTGGTCATCGAGCTCACCGTGCTCGACGGCAAGGTGAGCATCGACAGCGACCGGTTCGAGGTCGACGAAGGGGCAACCGTCGGTATCATCGCCACTGCCGACGCCGCCGACAAACTCCATGTGCATGGCTACGAAATCCTTCAATCACTCGATGAGAACAACCCGATCAACGTGGCGTTTACCGCCGACGTGTCGGGCTCGTTTGAAGTGGAGCTGGAGGATTCCGGCCAGTTCCTGTTCGACCTCCTGGTCAGGTAGGCAGCAGTGTCGCTAGCCGTCATCGCGCACGGCGTCGGAACCCGGGGAGACCTGCCGCTGCCGCTCCCGCTTTTTGTCGGCGGAGTTGGCATTGCGCTGGCGCTGTCGTTCGTCGGGCTTATGTGGCTTTGGCCCGAGGCCCGACTCGGGCAGGCCGCCCGAGGGCGAACGTTGCTGACCATTCCCCCCTGGGTTACATCGCTGCTGGCCGGTGTCGGCTACGTGCTCTTTGTGTTGTCGCTGGCCGCCGGCTGGCTCGGCGACAACGTCGTCTACAACAACCTGCTCCCCGTGGCGTTCTATGTGACCGTGTGGGTTGGCGGCCAGTTGGTCGCCGGCCTGCTCGGTGATTTGTGGCCGGCGCTCAACCCGATGGTCACGATGGCCCGGCTGGTTGACGGCGAGTCCGAGGATGGCGCCCCTCGCTCAAACCCAGCGCCGGAGTGGGGGCATTGGCCGGCCACCGTCGGGTTGTTCATCTTTTTGTTCTACGAGCTGTCACATCCAAGCGGAAGCCTCCCCCGCACGCTGGCCGTCTTGCTCACCACCCACCTGGCGGTCACGGTGATCGCCGCTCGAGCCTGGGGTTGGGAATGGGTGCGCGACAACGAGCCGTTCACAGTGTTGTTTGCCGCTCTGGGCGCCATGGGTCCGCTGTTCGCCGACGACGGCAGGCTCAAGGTTCGGGCGCCCCTTTCCGGTCTGGCCGATATGACGGTCAAAGCGGGAACCGGTGCGATGCTGTTGACGGTGATCGGTGGCACGTCGTTCGACGGCTTCAGCGAGAGCTCGAACGGTCGCCAACTTTTTGGAGACTTCACCGGTTGGTCGTTGGCGGCGGCGGAGACGGTGGTGATGGTGTTGTCAATCGCCGTCGTCGCCGGGTTGTTCGCCGCCGGTGTTTGGTGGACCGCTCGGGTAACCGAACTCACGGCCGAACGGGCCTGGCGGGCCTTCACCCCTTCACTTGTGCCAATCGTCTTCGGCTACACCGTCGCGCACTACTTCCAGTTGTTTGTCGACAACATCCAGGTGTTCGTGTTCCGGCTGGCCGATCCGTTCGGTGCCGGCTGGAACCTACTCGGTCTAGCCGACAACGTGCCGTGGCGAATCGACCCTGACGTGACCTCATGGGTCCAGGTGATCGCCATGTTGATCGGCCACGTCGGCGCCGTTGTGGTGGCGCACGACCGGGCCGTCACGCTGTTCAAGCCGGCCACCGCCACCAGAAGCCAGCTGGTGATGGTGGTTGTCATGATCGCCTACAGCGCCCTCGGGCTGTGGTTGTTGCTCACCGCCTAAACGCTTGTGTCGACTGTGACCTATAGGCATCTCGTGCTGCGGTCGATGTAACCTGAACACAGTCAAACATCACCGGGTGTCCGAGCATGCCAACCACCATCGAACGAGGCGGATTATTCCGAGGGGATTGTCCTTATCATGCCGGAAATCCGTCGATCTCCATGCGATGGTCGTCGGTCGGGTTTCTGCATTGGGGCTACGATCCCGACGTGGTGGCCAGGTTGCTCCCATCAAGCCTGCGAGCCGACCTCTACGGCGGCCAGGCTTGGGTCGGTTATCAGTTTCTGACCATCTCCCCCACCGCCGATTCGATGCTCTCGCGGCTGCCTGGCTGGGCGGCCCGACGCACCGTTTTCAACGAGATGCGACTTCGGGTCTGCGTGGTCGACGGCAACGATCTGCCAGGTATCCATCTCCTGTCGGTCGACAACGACCGTTCCTCGGTTGTTCGCTGGCAACGGCGCACGCTGAACCTCTCGTCGTTTCACGCCAAGGTGTCGGGCGATACCGACCGGCTCGGTGGGCTTAAGGCCCCGGGGAGTGTTGTCGACTACCGCAGCGAGCGCCGCGACGGCACAACGGCCCGAGCGCGAATACGCATCACGGGATCTCGCGCCGAGACCGACGTCGATCGATTTCTCACCGCCCGGTGGCGAGTGATGCTCCCTCCGCGATTCTGGGTCGACGGTACGGAGAACCGTTGGGTGGTGAACGCCCATGATCGATGGTTGCTCCAGCGAGCATCGGCGCTGACCATCGACGACGACGCTCTCATCGCTGCCGGACTTCCCTCCCCGACAGGCGCGCCGGTCGCCCTCTGGTCCCCCGGCACCATTGTGGAGACGAGCACGCCACGAGCGGCGATGTTGGTTAGCTAAGCCCCCCGGCGCGACCACAGGGTTTGCAGTACCGAGGATTTTGGCCAGAATGGAAGGGTGCTGACAGTTCTCTCCCCCGCCAAGTCCCTCGACTACGAGGCCCCGTTGGCCACGAAGAAGTCGTCCGAGCCACGCATGCTTGATCAGGCGTCGGAGTTGGTCGAGGTGATGGCCAAGAAGTCGCCGCGCTCGCTGTCGAAGATGATGGGCATCTCCGAGTCTCTGGCCGAGCTCAACCACGATCGATTCCAGAACTGGGAGGTTCCGTTCCCGGACGACCCCGAGGCTGCCCGGCCGTCGATCTTGGCGTTCAAGGGCGACGTCTACATGGGTATGGAGGCTGAGACCTTCAACCAGCGCGACTTCACCCATTCCCAGAAGGTGCTCCGCATCCTCTCGGGTTTGTACGGCGTGCTTCGCCCGCTCGACGTGATGATGCCCTACCGGTTGGAGATGGGATCGAAGCTGAGAACCAAGAAGGGCAAGGATCTCTACGCCTTCTGGGGTTCGACCATCACCGAGGCGCTCAACGCCGACATCGCCGCCAGCCCGGGCGACAAGGTGCTGGTCAACCTGGCGTCGAATGAGTACTTCAAGTCGGTCCGGCCGGCCGATCTCGACTACCCGGTGATCACCCCCGCATTCCTCGACGCCAAGGGCAGCGGCGATTACAAAACCATCGCCTTTTTCGCCAAGCGAGCCCGTGGGGCCATGGCCGGATGGATGGTTCGAGAGCGCATCACGAGCGTCGACCATCTGTCGAAGTTCGACGGATTGGGATACGCCTACGATCCTGATCTCTCCACGGACGACCGTCCGGTGTTCACCCGCCGCAACGACGGCTGACGCCCCCGCCAAACGGGTCCGAGGCTGTCAGTACCTCTGGCGCTAACGTATTTGCGACTTTTGTGAAGCGCGGGCAGTGAGCCGTCGAAAAGTCGCAAATACGTTAGCGGCTTGCTGGGTCGCTTAAGGGCAGACCGAGCGCCAGCTGGGATTCCCTGGGAGATCCCCCGAGTCGTGGGCCCCGCTATGGAGCCGCCTCAAGAATCGTGACCTTGCCGGCCACAGGATCGACCTCGATGAGGTCGCCGTTGCTGATTTCGGACATGGCGTCGATGCAGCCGATTACCCCCGGAATGCCGAGTTCCCTGGTCATCACGGCGGCGTGGCACAACAGGCCACCCTCCTGCACCACCACTGCGCCGGCCACCGCAAACACGGCGTTAAACGACGGGGCGGTCCAGGCCGCCACCAGCACGTCGCCCGGTTCCATGATGGCCATGATCGCGGCCGGGTCATCAGCCACTCGAGCGGTCCCTCGGTAGGGCTCTTCGCCAATGCCCATGCCGGTCAAGGGGACTTGGTCGCGGTCGAGGTCCGGGTCGAGCATGGTTACGGCCGCCACAACAACTGACATGAGGCGGCGTAGTCCGGAGGGAAGCGGACTGAGATCGGGGTCGACGGGCGTGGGGCCCAAAACGGGCGGTGCCTTCAACGTCTTCTCCCATTGCCGGTAGGCGGCTCGTTCAGCTACTGCTTCAGACCCGACGATCAGGTCGCCGTCAAGCAGCGCTGCCACCTCCGGGATGTCGAGTTCGAAGATGTGGGCTTCATCAGCCAGCTGACCGGCGCGGGCCAACCGACGCCCGGCCTCCAGGTAGGCGATCCGGAGCAGCCCGGCGGGCCAGGCCCAGGTTAGAGGACCGTTATCGTCCCGAACCCCGTAGGCCTCTCTAGCGTTGCTCAGTAGCTCGTCGAACAACGCCTGATCGCCGGCCTTGCCACGCATCTCGGCCTCAAGCGATGCGGTCTCACCGTCGTCGTGGGTCGAGGGTTGCGCACCCTTACGGATGATCGCGCAGATGGCGTCGGGCATCTCGTTGAGCGTGAGCCCTTCGATGTCGTAGTCGCTGACCACCCGGTTGCCGAACTCCTCCAAGTACTCATCGAGCGCGGCCGACGCCGGCTCGATCTGGCGGACCACATCCAACGAAGCCACTCCGGCCGGATCGACCCCGGCGGCTCGGAGGGCCTCAGCAATTTGCCGACCGTGACGATCGGCCTCAACGGTGGCGGGCGAGTCGCCACGAAGCAGGGTCATCACCTGGATGAGGTCCATGTCCCATTCCCGAGCGTGAACCAGAAGATCCCCGATGGGCCCAAGGTCGTTTGCGTGCAGCTGATGGTGCCGCCACCAACCATCGATCATACGTTGGTCGAGTTTGCGGAGATGGGTGGCGAGGCCGGGGTCGTCCAACTCGGCAATGTCCACCGCCTGCAGCACCAGATTGCGCTCCTTCCATTCGAAGCGCTCGGTCTCTTTCCATTTGCGGATGTCGTCGAGAAAGTTGTTTTCGGCCAGGACCTTCTCCGCTGTCTTGTTACGGCGGCGGAACGCCGGATGGAGACGGCTGACCAGCCACAGGATCGGGGCCGGGGGCATACGACCGGTGTCTCGATCGGGAGCGATCAAGGGCTCCAATCGCCGGTAGAGCGCGCCGTTGACAAAACGCATGTCGATGGTGCCGACGGCGCCACCGAACGTCTCGAACACCTCTCTATAAGTTGGGGCGGTCTCCTCGGAGATGATGCGGCGGTAGAACGGCGTCGGCCCAGGCGACGCATGTGAGCGATCGTTGATCCACGATCCGGCGCTGGGCGGCTCCCAGACGGCGATTCGATCGGTGGTGGTAGTGGTCATAGTTCCTCCAGCTTCGCCTGTTCGGCGTCCATATGATCGAGCAGTACTTCAAGCAGCCGACTTACGATGGCCACCGCCTTGGTGGAGTCGTGGCCCATGCGGTGGACCAGTTCGAGGTACATCGAGGAGCTGGACACTGCGACCACCGTGTCGACCATGTCGTCGTCGACCACACCGGATTCGACGAGAGTCGACAACGCGTTTGCCGTCATCGCCCTGGAGAACTCCAGCCGTTCGCGCCGAATGTCTCGGCCAACAGGGGTGGTGTGTTCAGCCAGCACCGCGGCCGGGTTGCTGTCGAACTCTTTCCAAAGCTGAGACAGGTAGGCATTGAAGTTCGTTCTCGTAACCGTCTTGCCGACCGACTCGTCGCGAACCCGGCGACCCCACGACTTCGCCGCTTCGTTCTGCAGATCGTCCTTGGTTGGAAAGTGTCGGTACACGGTGCGGACGGAAACCCCGGCCTCCTCGGCCACGGCGGGAATGGAAATCGTCAGGGCGTTTTCCCGGTGGGCCAGCTCAAGAAACGACTGAATGATCAGCTCACGGGTTGCCTGCTTGTGACGCTGCCGAGCATCGTTCATGTCATGAATCATGACATGATGACATGATTCGTGTCAACTGCATTGAGACCGGTTCGCTTGCTACCCTTTCTTTCAATGGACTTTTCCGCCATCGCCACCTCGGCCTGGTTTGCCGCCACCGTCACCCTGCTTCTGGGGCTGGCCGCGGCCGTCGCCTTGAAGCGGGCAGTGCATGCTGCGGCCAAACCCCTCCGCATCGACGACGATGTGGCCCGGGTGATTGCCAAGATCGTCATCAGCCTCGTGCTGGTTTTTGCCGTCGTCGGTGCCCTCAATCAGCTCGGCGTCGAAATCGGCCCACTGCTTGGCGCTCTCGGTATCGGCTCGGTCTTGATCGCGCTGTCGCTCCAGCCGGTTCTCGGCAACCTCGTCGGCTCCGTGATGCTCGACGCTCGTCGCCCTATTCGTCGTGGTGACCAGGTGCACACAAACGGACAGTCGGGAACCGTCGTCGACATCAACGGCCGCGCTGTGGTGCTGAAGACGTTCGACGGCGAGGTGGTCTACCTCCCCAACCTCAAGGTTCTCGACGAACCGCTGATCAACCAGACTCGGGACGAGTATCGACGCACGGTGATGCCGTTTCAGGTGGCTTACGACACCGATCTACGGTTGGCGCAAAAGGCGCTGGTCACCGAGCTGCGATCTCTGCCGGCGTTGGAGCTGGCCCCTCCGGCCGATGTGATCGTCACCGGGTTCGGCGAGTCGGGAGTGGATATGGTGGCCCGCTTCTGGCATCCGAGTGAGGAACTTACCGCCCGCTGGGTCATCAGTGAGGTGGCCATCGCCATCCGCGAGACACTGGCCCGCGAAGGCATAACCATCCCATTCCGTCAGGTGGTGTTTCATCAGGCGCCGACTGCCAGCGACGGTGACTCCGCTCCCCTGATATCCGGCGAGCGATCAGCCGAATCCCCGGCCGACGAGTAAAGCCGCGGCTAGGCGTGAGTTCCAGCCGGTGGTAGGCCGGCGAGAATGTCGACACTAACCCTATTGCCGACTCGCGCCATACCGGCCCGGAATTCAATCGGGAGTTCGATCCCGAGCGCATCTCGCAAGTAATCGGCAGCAGCCTCGGCCTGTCTTCGTTCAAGCGCCTTGTTGCCCGGCAGAGAACCAACCGGTCTATGCAGGAGCACAACCTTTGGACTTTGGTACTCCTCAAGCCGGCTGGGTAGGTTATCGAGCACATACAAGATCCGATTGATCAACGTCAATGAACCAAATTCAAACAACGCTCGCTGGATACCGACAGCATCAGCCGTTTCGTGTGTTGACAGCCCATCCTCGCCGGCCACAACCGTTAGCTCCGCGATCCAGGAGGCCAGATCCGGGGCCTTGACCCGCGGTTCCTGCTCATCATCCCAGAGGGCCAGTAGTCGAGCATCCGCGGTGTGGGTCTCAGCGGCGATGACACACGTTTGCTGACCCACAGCGATTGGCAACCACCCGGGCTCGTATGGCATCTCCAGGCCGGCTTCCCTGATCTCCCTGATCTCGTCGTCGTCAAACCCAAGGTGGGCGAGATAGCCGGCTAAACGGACCTCGCGGTGGGCGAGAGCTTCGTCCAAGGTGCAGATGCCAACAAAATCGTACAGCTCCACATAAGGATCACCATGTGACGGCTGCAACCCGTCATGAAACGAATACCAGTCGATTGCGTCGTCGTGAAGAGGGACACCGGCGTCGGTCAATCGACGCTCAACCTCGCTGCGGCTTCGACCGGGCCGCATTCGTCCGAAATAGTCGAAACCGGCCGCGGCCACCGTCTGGGCGTAGCTGGCCAGAGCGTCGCCTACCTGCCCCATATGCGCCTCCCCACTTGAGCCTGCGCCACCTAACCCAGGTAGTTCAGGGCGATGGCGGCATGGGCTGCGATACCGACAGCCATCGCATCTTCATCGAGCCGCATGTGATTGGAGTGGCAGGCATGGGCTGCCTCCGGTTCCACGTCCGGTGGACACACCCCGAGCATCACCATTGCCCCGGGCACCAGATCGAGCACATAGCTCCAGTCTTCGGCGGCCATGATCGGCGTGTCGAGCGTTGATACCTGGTCGCCTCCGATCAGGTCGCTCAAGACCTCGACGGCGTAGTTGGCGAAGTCGTCGTCGTTGATGGTCGGCCCGTAGCCCCGCTCAACGTCGTAGGTCACGGTGCAGCCGTGGGCGGCGGCAATGCCCTCGGCAACCCGTTTGGCGCTCGCCAAAACCTGCTCCCGGGTCTCGCGCGATTGGGTGCGCAACGTACCGACGAGCTCGGCCCGGGGTGGGATGATGTTGTTGGTGGTACCGGCCGTGATCTGGCCGATGGTCAGCACCGCCGGATCGAAGATGTCGACGGTACGGGTGATGTGGGTTTGGAGGGCGATGACGATCTCACAGGCCACCGGGATCGGATCGACCGCCCGGTGCGGAGCCGAGGCATGGCCACCTTGACCGTCAACGGTGATGGTCAGCTTGTCGGCCGAGGCCAGTAGCGCACCGGGTTTGGTGGCCAGAAGACCGGAGGTGTGGTTGGGGCTGATGTGGATGGCGAACGCGGCGTCGACCTTCGGGTTCTCAAGGAGCCCCTCTTCGATGCAGTATTTGGCGCCATGGTGGCCCTCCTCACCGGGCTGGAACATGAACTTGACGTTGCCCCGCAAATCGCGACGGCGAGCGTGAAGTAGCCGGGCTGCGCCCGCCAGCATGGCCACATGTGAGTCGTGACCGCAGGCGTGCATGGCCCCCGGCACGGCGCTGCTAAACGGCTCCCCCGAGTCTTCGGTTAGCGGCAGGGCGTCCATGTCGCCTCGAAGCAGAATCGTTGGCCCATCGGCATCGCCCGACAACGTGGCTACAACCGACGACAGCTGATCGCCGGTCTGGATGGCCAGATCCAATCCCGACAGTGCCTCCAGAATCTTTGACTGGGTCCGGGGTAGGTCGAGCCCGATCTCAGGCTCGGAGTGGATCTGACGACGAAGCTGCACCACGTCGGGAAGAAGCTCGCGGGCTTCGGTCAACAGCTGGGCAGGGTCGAGAGCGATACGGGTATTCATGCCACAACGGTAGACGGCCTGCCTGTCGAAACCGAATCCGCCGGTGCACGCCGACCGAAGATAACCAACCCCGGCCGCTATGTTGACTGCCGTGCCCCGTTCTCGGTTCTGGTTCCTGTTGTCGGCGCTGACCGGCCTGTCGCTGCTAACCCAGGCGTGCTCGACCGTAAGCGGTGACGACGTCGACCAGCCTGAGCTTGAGTCCACGTCAAGCGAACTCAATGAATCCTCCACCGGTCCGATCCGATACACCTTCAACATCGTCGGAACCTACCCCCATGACACCTCGATGTTCACCCAAGGTCTTGAGTTCGTCGATGATCTCCTGATCGAATCCGGAGGTGACTATGGCCGGTCCTCACTACGGATCTACAACCCGGTCGACGGTGCCGTCGTCGAGAGCGTCCGAGTGGCCGACGAGTTGTTCGCCGAGGGCGCAACAGTCGTCGGTGATCAGGTTTGGCAGCTCACGTGGCAGGCGGAGAAGGCCTTGGTCTACGAGCTCGACGGGCTTCGCCTTATCGACGAGGTGAGCTATCAAGGTGAAGGTTGGGGGTTGTGTCTACTCGACGACCAGTTGGTGATGAGTGACGGGAGCGACCAACTCATCTTCCGCTCGCCCACCGACTTCGCTGTGTCCGGCTCCGTGACTGTCACCCTCGAAGGGAGCGGCTCCATCGCGGCCATCAACGAGCTGGAATGTGTGAGCGACAACGGCGGCGATGGAGGACCCAGCGGCACTGTTTGGGCCAACGTTTGGAAGTCGAACACCATCTATGGCATCGACGCCGCCACGGGCCAGATCACCCACGTCGTCGATGCTTCGGAGCTGGTGCCGCCAGGTTACGAGGACGACACCGATCGGGTCCTGAACGGCATCGCCGTACATCCCGACACTGGGCGCTTCTGGCTAACCGGCAAACGGTGGCCGGTTCTCTACGAGGTGGAGTTGGTACCGTCGTAGGCCATCGCCGGCCGGGCCGGCCGAGCAGCAATGCGCTCACGAAGGACGGTCACAATGCCGGCCACCACAATGATGGCGCTACCGAGGAAGGTGAGCCCGTCGGGAATGTCGCCGAACACCACGATCTGCAGGATGATGGCGAAGAGCAGAATCGAGTAGCGAAAGGGCGCACTGAAGCTGAGGTCGCCGACCCGCACCGAGATCACACTGCCCATGTAGCCAACAGCCAGGAACGTCGCGGCCGCGCCCAGAAACAACAGGCTTCGCCCCGACAACGCCTCCCAGCCTTCAAACAAGGTGACGACCAGACCCATCGATCCAATCGTTACCGCGGTGGCGGTGGCCACCACGAGCGACGGTATTCGAGCCGGCACCCTGGTAGTTGCCAACTCTCGAATCACGATCAGCACCACGGACACGAAGCCGAGGAGATACCAGGGACTGAAGTCGTCCGACCATGGACGCACGATCAGCAGGACGCCAACAAACCCGGCTGAGACCGCAGCCACTCGATGCAGGCTGACCGGCTCCCTCAACACCCGTGCAGCCACGAAGGTAACGGCCAGCGGCGCAATCTGGATCACCGCCGTAAGCCCCGCCAACGGAAGCTTGGTCAGGGCGGTGAGGTACGCAGCGGTGGCAAGAGCCTCGGTGGCCACCCGCCACCCGATGGCGCTGCTGAACACGCCCGACATCTCCCGCCCGTGCCCGCGAGCCAAGGCCCAACCACCGATGATGGCGGTGATGATGACCCCTCGGATGAAGATGGCCTGGAACAGCGGCACATCCTCGGCCACCAGTTTGATGAGGGAGTCGTTGACCACGTAGCCGGCCATCCCCAAGGTCATCCAGGCCGCGCCCGTGGCGTTGGCCGACATTCGGGCCACCGATTCAGCGTCTTCGGTATCACTGGTCAACATCAATCCACCATCAATCCGCGGTCAATCCAACCCCCGCACGACGAAGCCGAGCCCGCAGCCAGGACCTCGGGATACTACCGGAGTTGTTACCCGTAACGACGTGTGGTGCCGCCAACCTTACGTCGATCTAACAGATTCGGGCTATCTGATTGTTGAAGCAAGCCCGTATCGTTTGGCATCAGGTGAAGCATCTAGTCTGATGTTGTGATGATCGCTGTTGCCATCCACGTGACCACAGGAGTGGCCGCCTTCGGCGCCGGCTTCCTGGCCGCCGTATGGCTTGCGAAACGTCAGCGCTCAACAGCAAACGGGGAAGATAAAACGAAGCCGATCGCAGCAGCGCCTGAGACCGGGTACACGCGGGCCGAACCACGCACCGACCTCGACGGAGCGAGCGTTCTACTCGATTTCGAACTGGTCCGACATCGCCTCCGTATCTCGTCTCACGATCTGCGGTCGTTTCTGGGGCCCGTGATCGGATATTCCGACTTGATCCGGCTGTCTGATGACATCGACAAGACTCACGACTACGTCGACAAGATCATCGAAGCCGCCGACCAAATTGAGTCATTCGCCAACAACCTGCCCGATAACGTGCTTCGCCCCGACGACTAGGTTGGCCAAATGCCAGGCAGTACCGCTAGGCCGCGGACGCTCTTTTGTTGAGGCTGTTGGCGATCTGCATCAACCAATCGTCGTCGACCAGGTCATCGTCGTGGTTAAGCACCTTCGACTCGAGCGACGCCAAACCGGGACCAGGATCGAGGCCCAAGTCATCGCGGAGTTGGGTGATGGCGGCACGATAGGCCAGGAGCGAGTCCTCGGACTGCCCGGCCCGGTACAACGCAACGATCAGCAACGACCACGCCGACTCCCGCCACGGCTCGTCGGTGACAAGGTCTCGACATAGGCCGATGGCCTCGTTGGCCCGGCCACTGGCCGTCAAACGAACCGCAAGGGCCTCAAGAGCTTGGGCTCGAAGCTCGCGCAGCCGCTGCCGCCAATTCACCAGAAGATCGTTGGTGGTGCCCTGGAATGGATTGCCGGTCCAGAGTTCCAGTAGCTCCCGCAGATTGTCAACGGTGGTGTTGACATCGACCATGAGAGTCTTGGCCCTGGTCTCAAAGTTGACCAGGTCGATTGATCCGGGATCGGCGTCGAGGCGATATCCGAGGCCGTCGGTGACGATCGCGTCTTCCAGGGAAGTGCCGGCCAGCTGGCGACGAAGCCGACTGATGGCGGTATACATGGCGTTGGATGAGATCGCCAGGTTGCGGTCCCACACAAGTTCGCTGAGCCGCTCGGCCGGAACGCCATGAGGGCAGGCGGCAGCGAGCGTGGCCAAGATCTCGGCGCTCCGCCCGTAGGGCAGGTCGACCCAACCTCTGGCCGACCACAATGCCGGTCGACCAAAGAGCTGGAGAAATGTCTGTTGAGAAACGATCTCCGACCCGGCGTCGGCAGGAATAATGATGTTGGCCCGATCAAAGTCGAGGGCGGCGGTGACGGTCTTGGTGAGCTCGTCGGGGCGGATCGGGTTGATCACGAACCCCGAGGCCCCGACAGCGGTAACCCGGGTGGGGTCGAGGGTTGTGGGATCAGCGCTCATCAGCAGAATGCGGGCGCTGGGCTGCAGGCCCGATGAACGTAACATCTGGCAGAGTTCGTAGCCATTGGCATCGGGCAACCGCACATCGACCAAGGCCAAGTCGTACTGGTTCTCCTCGATCATGCCCAGCGTGGCCGCACCAGTGGAAACGAGATCGACATCGGCCCCCGCTCCGGCCAGCACGTCTTGATAGTAAAGACCGTTGATGTCGCTGTCTTCTACAACGAGGATCTTTGTGTTGGCGATCAATGAGGTGGCCCGAACGAGGAGCCAGACCGGCTCATCACCTAGACCAGGAGCAACGTCTTGGGCGATCACGTCGAGCTCAACGATGCGATCGTGGGACGTGAGATTCCTTCCGTCCATCTGGAATACGGCCTGCGACCCCGCGAATCCGGCCACCAGCCGACCCTGATGCGTCTTGTCCCCAATGTTGGGAACGGGCCCAGCGAAAAGTGCGACGATTTCGTTCGCCAGCTCGCCGTCTGCAGATGTTCGGAAGATGTGCATCAGACCTCTCGAGTCGATCACAGAAATCGCGTGACTATTCCACCGAGTCTTCCGCACGCAGTTTGACCAAGCGCCACACGGCGGAATCGAATCACAACGCCGAAAAACATTGTGCCACATCCAAGGCGCGTAAATATCTTGCTGTAAGGCCGATGAAACATCGATAGCCAAGCAATTTTAGTTGCAAATAAGCATAGCCCGTAGCCTCCGGCTAGTTCCAGATGCAAGGGAATCGGCGGTGGTATTAGGTGAAAAAAACAAACGACTCCCGTACCTCGCGATTCGGGAGTCAGTCTGTGCCTTCAGCGGCGCTCTCGGATGTGATCTTCGAGCGTCGCGATCGAGACAAAATGTGGGCCGGGTAGGATTTGAACCTACGTAGGCGAAGCCGGCGGATTTACAGTCCGCTCCCTTTGGCCACTCGGGCACCGACCCAGGAGACTGTCAGCGTACAGGCTCTCAGCGGCATCGTCGCCTCGATTTCGCAGTTCTTTTGACCGGCTGAAATCGACCTTGAGAATGCATGTCCATCACCGGCCGAGAACGGCTCCCACACCGGGCAGCAGTACGTTGCCGCTGAATTTGGCCAGTAGATTTGGGGCATGCCAAGTTTCGACGTTGTATCCGAGATCAACATGCAAGAGGTCCGCAACGCCGTCGACCAGACGAGCCGCGAAGTGGCCAACCGCTACGACTTCAAGGGAACCGATTCGTCGGTCGAGCTCAACGACAAAGACATGGTGATCGCCATCGAGTCGGCCAGCCACGATCGCATCGTCGCTCTACGCCAGGTGCTGGAAGAGAAGATGATCAAGCGGAAGATCTCGCTGAAGTCTCTCGACTTCGGCGACGCCGAAGATGCGGCCGGTGGTCGGGCCCGCATGGCGGTTTCGCTTAAGGCCGGCATCTCGTCGGAGATGGCCAAGAAGATCAACAGCCACATCAAGGATCTGAAGCTGAAGGGCATCCAATCGCAGACCCAGGGCGAGCAGGTGCGGGTGTCGGGCAAGAAGCGAGACGCGCTGCAGGATGTGATCGCCAGCTTGCGCGAAGCCGACTTCGATCTGCCCCTCCAGTTCGAAAACTTCCGCGACTAGCCGCCACCGTTTGGTCGATGCTGATATGAGCCGTCGGCTCTTGGTGGGAGGGGTGCTCCTGACCGCGGCCGTCATTGTGCTGGCAGGAGCGTTGGCGGTTGCGCGGTTGACTTCGAACAGCGACCTTCCCCCGTCCACAACCGCGCCTTTGGAATGGAACGAAGTTGGGCGACTCGACGCAGACTTGGTCGGGCCAGGTGTTTGGACGGGTGATCGGTTCTTGCTGATCACGTGGATAGGAGAACAACGCCGGCTCCTCTCATCGACCGACGGGTTCGAGTGGGCCGACGTTCCTGTGGCCGATGAGATCGTCGAATCCGATCTGCTGTCTATGTGGTCCGACGGGGACTCCGCGGTTCTGTTGTGGTCGAGAAGCGCAATCTTTCGATCCGACGACGGAGGTACGAGCTTCACCAAGATGAACGGTTTGGACATCGACGTGCCGGCGCCGCCTAACCGCGGGATTGGAGTGGCGATCCGCCAAGCGATGACCCTCAACGGCACGACGTATGCCGTGACCACAACACAGATCAACTTTCCCTTGTTCCTGGAATCCTTGGACCTACCCGGTGTTCGTCCCGACGACATTCAGTCATCCGGATTCGGACCAAACGGATTCGATCTCTGCGTGGGCGAACAAGACAGTCGCGAGTGCCGTGATCTTCAGTTGAGCTACGACGAACTCGGTCTCGACGCCGATCAGGTCGCCGCCGTCCGGAGTTCCGACGCCACCACGATTTGGGCGTCTTCCGGCGAGA
Organism: Acidimicrobiales bacterium; assembly: GCA_965216355.1. Taxonomy (GTDB): domain Bacteria; phylum Actinomycetota; class Acidimicrobiia; order Acidimicrobiales; family SZUA-35; genus JAHELU01. Next base: position 1,170,604 of record CBDCFR010000013.1, on the reverse strand, counting down.
TGTTCACGCCGATAACCACGGAACAACAGGTAGGGCAACCGGCTGCTCCAATGTTCGAAACCAACGGAATGACGGCGGTGTCGACCGGTTCGTTCCTGCTTCGGGGTGACGCCTCAGCCGGTTGGGCCCGCGTCGATGTACCCGGCACGTGGGCCCAAGCGTTTCCAACCCCCGAGGATCAGATCGTGGCCGTGACTCCCGGTGGTGCGATTCACCGTTCCGTCGATGGGCTGGATTGGGAACTGATCGTTGACACCGGCGCCAGCCTGCAGACCACCGGTGGCCCTGCAGGCCTGATCAGTTCGGGAGCGTTCGACGGCTACGACGTTGCCGGTTTGTCGACCCGCCGGCCGATCATCGGCTGGAGCCCCGACGGTTCCGATTGGGCGTGGCAGGACACGACCAACCTTCCTATCGACAAGAACCTCCGGGATGAACTCGATGAGCTGTTCAGCCCGCTCAGGTTCATTGTCGGCGACCGGAGCATCCTTGCCGTCCCCAACGTTCGGGGCGATGGCACTCGCCCCGTGCTCCACGCCGAGGTTCCGCCCATCGGCGAATAGCCGGCACCGGACGATGGACGACGGGCGGGCCGTGGCCGACTTGAGGCATAATCGGGCGGTGGACATCAGTGACGATCCGTGGACCTGGTCGGAAGAAACCTGGCGGACGGCTGTCGGATCGGTGAGAGCCGGACGACGTCTAGTGCCCGACGAATGGCCGAACGGGGCCAGGGTCGCGGTAGGGCTGAGCTTCGACTCCGACCACGAATCGATTCCGCTGGTCCGTCGAAATCACACCCCCGGCGAAATGTCTCGAGGCGAGTACGGCGCCCGAACCGCCGTACCACGGATTCTGAAACTGCTGGATCGCCATGAGGTTCCGGCCAGCTTCTTCATGCCGGCTGTCGTTGGCCTCCTCCACCCTGATGAACCGAAGCGGGTGGTCGATAACGGACACGAGATCGCTCTTCACGGGTGGATCCACGAGCTCAACAGCAAACTCGACCACACCACCGAGCGAGACCTTACCCTCCGGGCCGCCGACGTATTGGAGCGGCTCTCGGGGACCAGGCCGGTCGGCATCCGCACACCGTCGTGGGACTTCAGCCCGCACACCCTGTCGATCATCCAGGAACTCGGCCTGATGTACGACTCGTCGCTGATGGCCGACGACGATCCCTACGAGATTCTCGACGACGGCAAGCCCACCGGCGTCGTAGAACTATCCGTCGAATGGATCAGGGACGACTACGTGTATTTCGCCATGGACCGCTTCTCAACCGCCCGGCCGTTCATGCAACCTTCGGCGGTGTTGGAGATCTTCAAGGCGGAGTTCGACGGCGCGTACAACGAGGGCGGGAGTTTCATCCTCACCATGCATCCCCATGTGATCGGGCATCGGTCACGAATCTCGATGTTGGAAGCGCTCATCGAATATATGAAGGGCCACGATGGCGTGTGGTTCGCCACCCACGCCGATATCGCCGGCGTCTGCGCTGATTTGATAGCCGCCGAGGCTTAGCGCTGCCACTCTCCCGAGCGCAGGGCGGCGATCCGTGCCTCGGCCTGGGGGTGGGTGGCAAACATGTTGGAGAAGCTCACCTTACGATTGGCCAACGGGTTCACGATGTAGTGGCTGGCTTGAGGCGGAGGCACACTCGACGGGATCTGCAGCGAGAGACCGTGTAGTTTCTCCAGCGCCGAGGCCAGAGGTTCTCCGTCGTTGAGCATCCGGGCGGCCGTGGCGTCGGCTTCGAACTCGCGGCTACGACTGATGGCCATCTGGATCAGAGAGGCGGCCATGGGCGCAAGAATCGCAAAGGCGAGCATGACGATGGGGTTGCCGTCTTCGCTTCGACGACGACCCATCATTCCACCCCACATCGCCATGTTGGCGGCGTAGGAGATGGTGGTGGCGATCATGGCCGCCACAGAACCGGTCAAGACGTCTCGGTTACGAATGTGGGCCAGCTCGTGAGCCAGTACGCCCCGTACTTCTTCCCAGGTGAGCGTCTTTAGGAGCCCTTCGGTGACGCACACCGCGGCATGGTTCGGGCCTCGACCGGTGGCAAAAGCGTTGGGTTGTTGCTCGGGAGACACATAGAGGCGTGGCATCGGCATGCCGGTCGACTGCGTCAGCTCCTCCATGATCTCGTAGTACTGCGGAAGCTGTTCCCGGGTTACCTCAACTGCTCGGGCCGACCGGATGGCCAGCTTGTCGCTGAAGAAGAAAGATCCGCCGATCATCACCAGTGAGATCAAAAACGCGAAGGTCAGGCCTCCGCTGCCGCCCAGGAGTTGCCCAAACAGCATCATCAGCCCGGCCAGAGCGGCCAGGAGCACGGCTGTTTTCACACCATTTTTCATGGTCTCAATCTATCGGCATCCAGGAAAGGCCAAATAAAGCGGCTAGGTTCCGCCGAAGGGCGACGTCGGACCCACCGGAGAAACCGATGGGCCCTGACGCCACTCACTCATGAGGACCCGATTGCCGAAGCAATCGCATCCGCCGCATTGGAGTACAGCAAAAGAGATGTATAGGTATTTTGACCCAATCATCCGTTTTGCGCCAATCGGCGTCTGAATAGCGGGCCCATTCTGCTGTAATCCACCGCCTCGGGAGGCGTCGAACAACAGCAGAAATGTTGGGCGGTATAGGGCTAGTCTTCGTCGCCGCTGGCGGCGCCCGCCGCGATTTCAGCCACCACCGACGGGTCGGCCAACGTTGTGGTGTCGCCGAGCTGACGGCCGTCGGCCACATCTCGCAGTAGACGACGCATGATCTTGCCGGAGCGGGTCTTGGGCAGATCGGGCACGATGATCACTGTCTTGGGGCGGGCGATCTTGCCGAGCTTCACCCCGACGTGTTCGCGGATCTCGTCGCCAAGTTCCTTCGACGCCTCGTGGGTGCCCCGCAGGATCACGTAACCGATGATGGCCTGACCGGTGAGGTCGTCGTTAGCCCCGACAACGGCCGCTTCAGCCACCGCCGGGTGATCGACCAGGGCCGACTCCACCTCGGTGGTGGAGATCCGGTGACCCGACACGTTCATCACATCGTCGACTCGACCAAGCAGCCACAGGTAGCCATCGTCGTCGAGCTTGGCTCCGTCGCCGGCGAAGTACCGGCCCTCGTAGGTGGACCAGTACGTCTCGTGGTAACGCTCCGGGTCGCCCCAGATGCCTCGCAGCATCGACGGCCAAGGCCGCGAAATGGTGAGATACCCACCGCCGTTCGTGACCACGTTGCCGTTGTCATCCACCAGTTCGGCGAACACGCCAGGGATCGCCTGACACGCCGAGCCGGGCTTCGTGGTGGTCACACCCGGAAGCGGGGTGATCATGTTGCCACCCGTCTCGGTCTGCCACCAGGTGTCGACGATCGGCGTGTTCTCGCCACCAATGTGTTCGTGATACCACATCCACGCTTCGGGGTTGATCGGCTCACCCACGGTGCCGAGCACTCGCAGCGACGACAGGTCGTGCTTCTGCGGTTCCTGCACACCCCACTTCATGAACATTCGGATAGCAGTGGGCGCGGTGTAGAGCTGGGTGACCTTGTACTTCTCGATGATCTCCCACAGCCGGGCCTTGTGTGGGGTGTCGGGTGTGCCCTCGTACATCACCGAGGTGACCCCGTTGGTGAGCGGGCCGTACACGATGTAGCTGTGGCCGGTGACCCAGCCGATGTCGGCGGCACACCAGTAGATGTCGGTTTCGGGTTTGATGTCGAACACGTATTTGTGGGTGAACGCCACCTGAGTGAGGTAGCCACCGGTGGTGTGCATGATGCCCTTGGGCTTCGACGTGGTGCCCGAGGTGTAGAGCAGGTAGAGCAGCTGCTCGGAATCCATCGGCTCGGCCGGGCAGTCGTCGGACGCATCGGCCATGAGGTCGTGCCACCAGTGGTCGCGACCGTCGACCATGTCGGGGTTGAGGTCGCAGCGGTTGGCCACGATCACGTTCTGCACCGAGGGGGCGCCACGCTTGAGGGCCTCATCGACCGTGGGCTTGAGGGGAGCGGCCGCTCCCTTGCGATAGCCACCGTCGGCGGTGATGATCACCTTGGCGTCGGCGTCGTCGCAGCGGTCGATGATGGCGTCAGCCGAGAAACCGCCGAAGATCACCGAGTGTGCCACGCCGATGCGGGCGCAGGCCAGCATGGCGATCGGCAGCTCCAGGATCATCGGCATGTAGATGGCGGCGATGTCGCCCTTCTGCAGGCCGAGACCCTTGAGCACGTTGGCAAACTTCTTCACCTCGGTGAGCAACTCGGCGTAGGTGACGGTCTTGGTGTCACCAGGCTCGCCCTCCCACATGTAGGCGATCTTGTCGCCTCGGCCGGCGTCGACGTGGCGGTCGAGACAATTGGCGGTGATGTTGAGCTCACCACCGATAAACCATTTGGCGAAAGGAAGATTCCATTCGAGCGTGGTGTCGAAGTCCTTATCCCAGGTGAGCAGTTCCCGGGCCTGACGGGCCCAGAAGGCCTCGTAATCGGCCTCGGCCTCCTCGTAGAGCGATTGGTCTGCGGTGTTGGCCTGGGCGGCGAACTCGGCGGGTGGCGGGAAGGTGCGGCCCTCGACTTCGTAGACTTCAATGGCTTCGGACATACGTCTCAACTCCTCGGTAAAACATCACGACCTGGCGACTCGGCACAGGCCCGACGGGTGCTCGCCAGCGGATCCCCCATCGACGCCTCCGATGTTAGTGTGCGACCGGCCGATAGATCCACGGCAGAGGCCGATCAAACCGACTTACGCGGTGGTGCTGCCTTCAGTGCGGTTAAGGCCGAACGTGTTGGCCAAGGACGTGAACAGCATGTTGAGCCCAACTTCAAACAGCTGGCGCCCATTGTCGGCCACATTTCGATCGAGGAACCGGGCGAAATCAGGGGCAACAGCTTCGTGTTCGGTGGTGGGTTGGCGACCAGCCGCCAGCTGCGACATCATGCCCAACTCGGTCGCAGCATGCCCGATCACAAAAGCCACGCACAGGTGGAAGGTCTGAGCGGCCTCGTCGGGCCCAAGGCCAACCAGACGGCATCGATCGTAGGCCCAACCCATTACGGCCATGCCATTGTCGCCCGACGATGGACGAGTGGTGAACAACTCCAGTGCCGCCGGATGCCTGAGCAGCACGCTGTAGAACGAGCGGAGCGCTGTGCCGAAGGCCGACTCCCAGTCGTCGTCGGGAAGGTCGGTCGGTAGTTCGATTTCACCAAAGAGATTGTCGACGACGGCGGCGAGGAGGTCGTCTTTATTGTCGACGTAGTGATAGATCGACATCGCCTCGACGCCGAGGGCCGAGCCGAGTTTCCGCATCGACAAGCCACTGAGACCCTCGCTGTCGGTAATCGCCAATGCAGTTTCGGCAACAAGCTCGCGGCTCAATGCAACTCGTTCTGGAGCGCCCATATGTCGCAATCCTACCCTATTTACAGCGGTTCCCGGGATCGTAATTCGGCGGCGTTGCCGGCCGGGAAATCCCGTAGTGATAGGCCATTTGTGTGTCGCTGTATTGATACTGAGATCCGACGGGACAGGCGCGGCGGGCCAAGCAAGTGAGCGCACAGCTACTTTCGGCGGCGGCCCGATGACCGAAGCAAGCGGTGAGGTTGAACCGAGAACCCACCTCAACCGCATCCACCGGGCACGCGGCCACGCAGTCTTGGGTCACGCAGGAGGCACAAACATCGGCGGGTTGACGTGGATCGCCCGCCGTGGCCGACTCCAGTTCGTCCCAGAGAATCCAAAGAGCTCTGAACGCCGACCACAACCCGTATTCGGGATGGATCCCGAGCCCGAGCGGCGATGCCGACTGCCAGCCGACGGCCCGACCGAGTACCACCAGGTCAACCGGGCATTCGGGGTGCGGATAGAGAAGCCGACGGGTGGTGTCCGGCCACTGTTCCTCGATGGCGGCTTCGGTGGCCTCAACGCTCAAGGTGTCGACCGGATCGGTCGCTGGATTGAGCGTCCGGTCCGGGTTGTCTGCGGTCAGGTGATCCCACATGTCGGTCCCGGCGTGGCCGACCAGGATCAGCGTGGCCGGGCTGCTTGCCGAGACTATGGGCGCTTCGTGGCCGGGGAGCCAGATATCGGACGGCAAACCGCTGGTCGAAACGGCCCGGCAGCGGTTGAGGCCCACCGCGCCGAGCCGATGCGCAAGTTGATCGACGCGGTCGTCGATGATCACGGACGCTCCCCCTCCTGAGGGAGGGCCGACTGAGCGTCTTGCCCCAACCAGACGGCGGCCATCCATCCACCGAGGCCGTCCGGGTCGATCAAAGCGGGGGCCTCGGTGACCCGACTGCGCATCTTCATAGCCTTCAGGTCAGGGGCGTGAGCGTGTTCGGCCCAGTAGGAACGACCGTCCTCGACGAGCTCGTTCAGACCCCAAGCGGTCAAGAACTCGGCCTGACGCCCGAGCCAGCTAGGCTCCGGCAGCTGATTGAAGCCGATGTCGACCGTGATGTCCCACCGGCCCGGCTCCCGATAGGGGTCGGACCCTCGTTGATGTTCTCGGTAGGTGCGCAGCCAGCCTCCCCTGGTGGCCAGCTCGGCTGTGGTGGGCGCGCCGTAGTCGAATAGACAGAGTGCCATTGGTTTCCGGTGGAGCACGTCGACCACCCAGGCCGCCGCCTGCTCGTAGACGGGGATTCTGGTTCCTGGCGGCAACTGTTCTTGAACGGGGATAGCCGCTGACACCCAGTCAGGCGCTAACGCCTGGAGCTGCTCCGCGACATCTCCGTCCGTCTGGTCGACGTAAACCTCGGAGTAGCTCACAGGCGATGATCCCGCTTCGACGATGCGGACCGGCATGTTGTCGAGAATCTCATTGCCGATCACGACGGTGTGCGAAAGATCGTTGGGCAGCTCGGTCTTTAGATCGATCCCGACAGCGGCCAGGCTCTCTGCGGTGCCTGGATTCGGGGCGCGGTCGACGCCGACCAACCGCCAACCCCACTCAGGATCGGCCGCCTGCTTGATCGCCCGCAGTAGGGTGCCAGGTCCACATCCGGCGTCGAGCACCGTCAGCGGCTCGGGGCGGCCGGCGCCGCTCCACCATCGATCGATTGCCCGGGTGACCACGGTTCCGAACAACGGGCCGACCTCGGGGCTGGTGATGAAATCACCACGCCGACCGGCGGTACCCTCGGTGGCGTAGAAGCCATCGGGACCGTAGAGGCACCACTCCATGTAGTGGTCGAACCGCACGAGCTGCCTGCCCTCCACTCCGTCGGACCCGATGTCCTGTGCCATGGCCTTACGCTATCGGTTGTGATTTCGTTGTGATCGGTGTGCGGGTCCTAGACTTTCCGCTGTGTCTCCGTCCGGTGCCGTCTCGCTTCCGACCAATGTCAGCGCCAATGTCGACATCGCCGTAATCGGCGGAGGCATCGCTGGGGCCAGTGCCGCCGCACATCTCTCAGGCCACGGGTCGCTGGCTCTCTTGGAGCAGGAAAAGGAGCTTGCATATCACACCACCTCCCGGTCGGCCGCAGTGTTCTTTGAGAGTGACGACGACGGCATCTTCGATCAGCTGGTGGCGGCATCACGGGCGTTCTTTGATGCCGATCATCCGGAGCTGGATGCGCCGCTGCTGCGGACGATGCCACTGCTGATGCTCGGAGATGCCGACCAACACGATCAGTACGCGGCTGCTGTCGAGGCCGCTCGGGCTCGAGCTCCCCATATCCAGGCCGAGGTGGTGGCCGGCGCGGATTTGACCCGCTGGTGCCCGGCCCTCAAGGGCACGGTAGATATGGATCGACTTGTCGGCCGGGTCGAGACAAGTGCCGCCGAGATCGACGTGATGGCGGCTCACCAGCTGTACGTGCGGCGGGCGGTGGCCGCTGGAGCAGTGGTCGCCCGGTCAGCACGGGTCGAGGCCATCGAAGCCGGTTCGGTCAGGCGATGGCGGTTGACGACGGCGGCCGGCCCGGTCGAAACCGATGTGATTGTCAACGCCGCGGGGGCCTGGGCTGACGGGGTTGCGACCATGGCCGGGGTTGAGCCTGTCGGACTAACACCGATGCGTCGCACCGCCTTCACCGCACGCATCGACCGTGACCCGACCGGATGGCCCTTCGTCTACAGCGAAGTCACCGACCTTCACTGCTACTTCAAACCCGAGCCGGGCAACCAGCTGCTGTGTTCGCTGGCCGACGAGACGCCGATGGAACCGGCCGATGCTCGGCCGGAGGAGATCGACGTGGCGTTGGCCATCGATCGAATGAACACGCTGACAGATCTCAACATTCGTTCGGTGGCCACGACCTGGGCCGGTCAGCGGACCTTTGCCCCCGACCGAGTCCCGGTGTGGGGTTTCGACGACAAGGCCGAGGGCTTCTTCTGGTTCGCCGGGCAGGGCGGCTGGGGCATCGGCACCTCACCGGCCGCCGGGGCGATTGCCGAGGGCCTGATCATCAACGGTGCAATCCCGCCTGCCGTCGCGGCGTTCAGCGTTGACGCCGCCGCCCTCTCCCCCGCCCGATTCCGCTAGCCGACACGTCCGTCGAACTTTGTGACACCTGCGTCCCCCTCCCGTCGAACTTTGTGACGGTTGCGCCCCAGTAGGCGGGACGCAAATCGCACAAAGTTCCGTGGTCGACTCGGCCTTCGTCAGGTGGAGCGACAGACCTAGGCAGAACCGGATCGGGAGACGAGAAACACAACGACCAACGCAATCGACAGCGCGAGAACCAAGACCCTGCTCGCCAGACGAAACAGCGGATGATCGCGCCACCGGACCTCATACGTGCCGAGGCTAAGCGGGCTCGCCGAGTCGAGTCGATCAGGAGCCATCGACGTCAGAGGCGAGCCGGCCTCAAGTGCAGCCCTGACATCCCGTACCAGCTCGCGCGCGTCACGCAGCCCAACCTGATGCCAGACCCAGACCTCATCCCAATTCTGCAACGCCACGACCCGCCACGGCCGTCGGAACAGCAGCTTGATCAGGGCCGCAATGACAGCCATCGCAGTAAGCAGCACGACCAAGAGCAGCTCAGCAGCAAATGCCACGAGTGCCGGTCCCCACATCACAACAGCGACGATCAGTCCGACGGCCACGAAGAAGATCGCGATCTCGTCGGCTATCAGGTCGGCGCAGCCGGGATCAAGATCGAGACCGCCCGAGTCGGGTTTTCGACGCAGCTTCTTCACCAATCGACGCCGGCGACGGGCCAGGCGGCCAAGGGGGTGGCGGCGACCCTCCCACTCGACAAACACCTCGGTTGCGTCAGGTTCGGCCCGATCGTCGTCGGGCTCGTCAACATGCTCGTTGTGGGGGATGCGGTTTATCGGATGCTCCAGCGCAAGAGGCAGATGTTCTCCACCGAATGGTAAGTGGCCACACGAAAACATGCCTCGCGCGCTGCCGCTGCCTCAGTCAAACTTTGTGCACTTTGCGTCCCATCTACAGGGGCGCAACCGTCACAAAGTTCGACGGGAAGGGGACGCAGGTGTCACAAAGTTCGACGGGAGGGGCGGGTGTGGGGGTGGCGGGTTAGGCTGAGCCGCCCGAGATTTGCACGTTTTCCCCGGTCACGTAGCTGGACTGGTCGGAGAGCAACCACATCACCACATCGACGACCTCATCGATCGAGCCGTAGCGCCTCATCGGAATCGAGCCGATCATCGCCTCGGCCACAAGGTCGGGATCCGGCGGGAAGTATTGCGTGCCCGCGGCAGCCTGCAATTCGACTTGGCGCTCCCACATCGCCCCGGGGCCGATGAAGGCAGGCGAGATGCAGTTCACTCTGATGCCTCGGGGCGCCAGGTCTTTGGCCGCGCTCTTTGTCATGCCGATGATCGCCGCCTTCGATGCACTGTAGGCCACCATGTTCGGCGCCCCGGTCACACCGGCCATTGAGGCCATGTTGACGATGGCTCCCCCGGTGCCCGACTCGGACATGATCGCCGAGCAGGCAATCAACACGTTGAGCGCACCGGTGACGTTGACGGCGATGACGCTCGCCGCGTCGTCGGTCGGATAGCGGTGGGTCGGCGTGAAGGCGCCCTGCACTCCGGCGTTGTTGAAGACCAGATGGAACGGACCGGATGTCGCGGCTGCTGCCTCCAGCGCCTCCTTGGTATCAGCGCTGGACGTCACGTCGAAGACAACTTGCCGAACCACGGCATCGGGATTGGCTTGGCGGCAGGCCTCAACCGTGGCGTCGAGTCGATCGGCGGAGCGTGGATGATCGGCGACGACAACCGTCGCTCCCTTCTGAGCCAATCGGACAGCCGCCACCCCTCCGATGTCGCCGGCCGCGCCGGTGACCAAGGCCGTATGGTCCTGCGCTACCGAACCCTGATCCTGCTGAGGCTGCACAGCCGCCGTTACTTCACAGCGCCCATGGCGAGGCCCCGAATCATACGTTTCTGAGCAACCCATCCGGCCAGTACAACCGGCAACGTGGCCAGGGTCGAAGCGGCCGACAGTTTGGCCAGGAAGTTGCCACGGGTGCTCACGAACGTGGTGATCCAGATCGGCACCGTCGACCCGTCAATCGGGTTGAGCTGCACGGCCAGGAAGTACTCGTTCCAGGCGAAGATCACAATCAGCAATGCGGTGGCGGCCAAACCGGGGGCGACGATGGGAAGCATGACCCGGGTGATCTGCTGGTACAGGTTGGCGCCATCAAGCTGGGCGGCTTCGATCAGAGCGATCGGCACCTCCTTGAAGAACGAACGCAGCATCCAAACCGCCAGGGGCAGGTTGAAGCCCATATACAGGATGATCAGCACCAGCCTCGTGTTGAGGATTCCCAGATCCCTGGCGATGATCCACAGCGGCAGGATGCCGGCGACCACCGGGAGGAACTTGGTGGAGATGAAGAAGAACAACACGTCCCTGGCCTTCTCGATCGGGCGGATCGACAGGGCAAACGCGGCAGGCACGGCCAGGATCATCACGATCAAGGTGGACAGGCCGACGATGACGATCGAGTTGAGCATCGCCTCGGTGAATCCGAGGAGACCCTGCACCTCGGTGGTCACGGTGCGGAACTGCTCAAGTGTGGGATCGAAGAAGAGTTTTGGTGCGGTATTGGCGTCGTCTTCGGTTTTGAAGGCGCTCAGCACCATCCAGAACACCGGGAAGAAGAACAGCAGACCCACAAGCCAGGCGGCCGTGGTGAGCACAAACGAGGTGAGTCGGCTCTCACCGATCTTGCGTCGTTTATCGGCCATCTAGAAGTCCTCCTTTGGAAGCAGGCCGCCGAGCAGTCGCAGCCCGTACGTGGCGAGAATGATGGTGACGATGACGACGACCGTGCTGTAGGCGGCCGCCTGGCCGAAGTCCCAGCCACCGCCGATCGAGCGCTGATAGACGAAGTACGGGACGTTGGTGGAACCCGGTCCACCTCCGGTGACCACATCGATGTGGTCGAAGACCTGGATCAAGTAGATCGATCCGAGCAGGGCGCCAAGCTCCATATAAGGACGCAGTCCGGGGAGTGTGATGTAGCGGAACAAGGCCCACGACGATGCGCCGTCGACCTTGCCGGCCTCAATGACATCGGTTGACTGGCTCTGCAGACCGGCGAGCAGGATGAGCATCATGAACGGTGTCCACTGCCAGACCAGTACGGCCACGATCGACCAGGTCGGAAGGCGACCGACAAACTCGTACGGCTCGAATCCAAGCGTGGTAAGGACCCAGTTGAGCACACCGTAGAGCGAGTGGAACATCTGGTTTTTCCAGATCAGCCCGGCCACAACCGGCATGATGAGGAACGGGGTGATGATGAGGGTTCGTATGAGGCCTCGACCCAGGAATTCCCGGTCGAGGAGCAACGCTACACCCAACCCCAGAAGAACGGAGAGTACAACCGACCCGACGGTCATAAGTGTGGAAATCCACACCGCCGATCGGAAGAAGGTGTTGGTGAAGATGCTGACGTAGTTGTCAAGCCCGGCAAACGTGCGAGGTACAGGGGGTGTGATCTTCCACTCCGACACGCTGTACCAAAGATTAAAGAGGAACGGAATTTGGGTGACGATGATCGTGAACACCAAGGCCGGTAGCAAAGGCAGACGCCGCGACCAGCGGTCCCGTCTCAGCTTGGCCCGTTCACGCTCAACGTGTGCTTCCAGAGTTGTTGTTGCCACGCTTCAGCATCCCCCTTTTGTGTTGTCACATCGTTGCTGACTTGCTGATTTAGAGACTCTTGATGGTGAAACTGACAGTGCGATTGGTGGGGTGCCCGACCCTTGGTAGGGCACCCCACCAACCAGCTTTGACTACTGGCTTACTTCCGAAGCAATAGCGTGGCAAGCCGAGATCGAATCGTCGATATCCACCTGGCCGGCCATCACAGCGGAGAACTGCTCGGTGCAACGAGTCCACACGTCCTGCCATTCGGGCACACCGACGAACTGAACGCCGGGGAGACCGGGGCGAGGAGTGGTGCCCGGGTTGTCAACCGGAGCGGCCTGCATCGCCTCAAGCGTCTTGTCGGCGAAGGCTGCGGCAGCTTCCTGGTAGTTGGGGTTGGCATAGAGCGACTCGCGGGTTCCCGGAGGAACGGCGGCCCAACCACTGGCCAGGTTCTCACCGGCCTGGGTCAGATACTCGGGACCGGTGGCCCAGCTCACGTACTCCCAAGCCGCATCGGGGTTTAGCGAGTTCTGCGGAATGGCGAGGGTCCAGGCCCAGAGCCAGCCAGAGGCGTCGGTCACCTTGGTGGGAGCCAAGGCGTAGCCGTTGAGACCCTTCACGGGGCTATCGTCGGCCTCAAGCAAGCCGGCGGCCACGGTGGCGTCGTACCACATGGCGACCTTGCCGTCCTTGTAAAGGGTGAGGCACTCGTTGAAGCTTGAGTTGGAGGAGTCGTCCTGACCGGCATCGGCGACGAGATCAACGTAGAAGCTCAGCGCTTCCTTGAACTCCGGCTGATCGATCTGTGAGGCACCGATCGAGCCATCGTCGTTGGCCAGCCACACAGTGCCGCCGAACGTGTTCATCACGGTGGTGAACGGACCACCAAGGTCGCCCCAGCCGGGCTTTCCTCGGAGACAGATGCCGGCCATGTCATCGCTGTCGATGGCTCGGGCGATTTCGGCCACTTCGTCCCAAGTGGGCGAGCCGGGCATCTCGAGCCCGGCCTCGTCGATGACGTCCTGGCGATACATCACAAACGAAGACTCGGCGTAGAAGGGCGACGCCCAGTAGCCGTTGTCGGTGGACAAACCGGAGACGACGGCGTCGATCAGGTCGTCCTTGTTGTAATCAGCGTCGCCGAGCGCCCACTGATCGAGGTCGTAGAGCCAACCGTTTTCACCGAACTGCGGGGCCTCGTAGAGGCCGATCATCACCACGTCGAACTGCTCGCCCGAAGCACCGACGTCACGGGTCACGATCTCACGGAGTGTCTGCTCCTCGAGGATCGTGTATTCCACGGCGATACCGGTGTCGGCGGTGAAGAGCTCGGGCGTGAGGCTGGCGATGTCTTCCATCTGCGGGTTACCGACGATGGCGACGTTCAGGGTGACCTCTTCGCCGCCGGAGTCGGCAGGCTCGTCGTCTCCCCCATCGTCACTGTCATCGCTCCCGGCCGCAGCGTCATCGTCGCTCGACTCCGATGCAGCGTCGTCGCCGGTTTCGGTGGCGGCGTCGTCGGCTTCGTCATCGCCATCGCCGCCGCATGCGGCCGCAATCATGGCCAAAGCCAGGAAAAGCGCCGCAAGGAACCTCCATCTCGGGCCGTGGGCCGTCGAGTTCTGCATTGTTTGGACCTCCTGAGTCCGCGCCTTGGGTGATCCTCCACCCGTCTACAGCTAGCGCGCTGATGGTAGTTAGGTGATTATGCTAGTTGAAGCAAGCGCTTGCCGCAAGCGCTTTCTTTGGCATCGAAGAACTCTCTGATAAGCCCAAACTGGCGCGAAAAGCCCCTCTCTGCGAGCCAGCCGCCTCTCGATCGGGCGCTAGACGGAGTCGGTGCAGCCGCAGGAGTCCCGATGCATGAACTTTGCCGGGAACCGGACCGTGCGGGTGGAAATCGACGGATTCTCGATTCGGGTCAGCAACAGCTGCACCGCCTCCCGCGCAATGTCTTCAATAGGCTGAGACATCGTGGTCAACCTCGGAGAGAAGAGGTCAGCCCACTCGAAGTCGTCGAAGGAAACCATCGCCACGTCGTCGGGTACCCGAAGACCGATCTCATGGAGCCCTCTTAGGGCCTGCAGAGTCAATTGATCGTTGCCTACCACCAGACCGGTGGGAGGATCTGGCTCGGCCCAGAGACGTCGCACAAGTTCGATGGCGTCGACCCCCGAGGAAACTCCCTTCACCAACTCCGGCTCGTACTCAAGCCCCGCGTTCGATAGACCGAGGCGATAGCCCGACAATCGCTCCTCGGTGGTGCTGATTCCCCGATAGCCGAACAAGAAACCAATGCGTTTATGGCCTTTTTCGGCCAGATGCTGCACCAAAGTGGCCATCGATTGCACATTTTCCACACCGACCTGATCAAACGCCTCGGACGCCAGGCGGTCGATAAGCACCGTGGGTACCCGTTGTGCGGCCAGGTACCGCAACGAATGGTTCTCACTATCGGGCCCGGGGGCGAGCATCAAGCCGTTGACCCGCATCTCGTGCAACGTCTGTACAACACGGAGTTCGTCGGCCGGCACCTCGTGCGGATCGGCCAGCAGCAACACGAACCCGTGTTTCGCCAGCTCCTTTTCGATGTAGTGCACAAGGCCGATGAAACTGGGATTGGAAATGGACGACACGGCCATGCCGATCAGATTGCTCCGAGCGGTGGCCAGCGACCGGGCCACCAGGTTTGGCGTGTACCCCATTGACTCGATAGCAGCCAGGACGGCGAGCCTGGTCGGTTCGGCCACGTTGCGGGTGCCGTTGATGACGTGGGACACCGTGGAGATTGAGACGCCCGCCATAGTGGCCACATCTGCCATTGTCACCACGCGCGCTGCCTCCATTCACTCAACCGTGCTTCGACAAGCGGTTGCGCAACCGCTTGTATTATTCTAACGTGTCGACGCTGACGAGGGCTAGACCCACCCGGCCCCAAGATCAAACAGGAGTCGAGCGACGTTGACCGACAGCAACAAAAGGCATGGCAGCCATCGTCTGGAAGCAGGCCGTCTCGCCCACATAGCCAATCAAGCTGAAGCATCCCATCCGGTTCGTGTGCCCAGCTACGATCGAACTCCCCTACGGCCCGCCATCGTTCACATCGGTGTCGGCGGGTTCCACCGTGCCCACCTTGCGTACTACATCGACAAGCTGTGCCAGGGCGGGGAAACTCAGTGGGCCATCTGCGGAGCCGGTGTACTCCCCGGCGACGCCGCCATAGCCGAAGCGCTTTCCGCTCAGGATCATCTCTACACCCTCGTGCTACGCGATCAGATCCAAACCTCGGTATCCGTGATTGGGAGCATCGTGGATTACATCCATGCCCACCCCGATAGCACCGCTCTCGTGAAGCGAATTGCCGACCCCAACACCCAGATCGTCAGCATGACAATCACCGAAGGCGGCTATCCGGTCGACGACGTCACCGGTAGTTTCGTCGCTGACGCCACCGTTGCCGGCCCGGATTCGACCTTTGGCATCCTGGCCCGCGGACTTGAACTTCGGCGGCAGCGGGCGGGTGGGCCACTTACGGTTATGAGCTGCGACAACATCCAGTCCAACGGCCGGGTGTGTCGCACGGCCACGCTGGGCGAGGCTGCTCGCCTCGACGACGAGCTGGTCACGTGGATCGATGCCAACGTCTCGTTTCCCAACAGCATGGTCGATCGCATCACCCCCGGCACCACCGACGCCGACCGCAAGTGGCTGGCTGACGAGGTGGGGATAGAGGATCGTTGGCCCGTGTTCGCTGAACCGTTCACGTTGTGGGTCGTTGAGGAAGACTTTGCCGGGGAACGCCCACCACTGGAGAAGCTCGATGTGGTGATCGCCGATGACGTTCGACCGTTCGAAATGATGAAGCTGCGGTTGCTAAACGCAGCTCATTCGACGATGTGCTACTTGGCCGCGCTTGCCGGCTACACCCACGTCGACAAGGCCATGGCCGATCCGGTAATCAGAAACTACGTTCAAGCCTTTCTCGACCGGGAAGCTCGCCCGGTCTTGCCGCCTGTACCCGACTACGACGTCGACGAGTTCCAGCGGGAACTGGTCGATCGCTTCGCCAACCCGGCCATCGCCGATCAGGTCGCACGGCTTTGTCAGGACGGCAGCGCCAAGTTTCCCAAGTTCCTCCTCCCGACGGTTCGAGCGCAGCTTGAGGGCGACAGGGCCATTGATCTCAGCGCCTTGGCCTTGGCGGCCTGGTGTTTGTATCTCCGGGGCGGCACCGATGAGCAGGGAGTAGCCATCGAGGTTGCACCGGACTCCGCCCGCGAACAGGCGATGGGCATCGCCGCCGCTTCAGTCGCCGATCCGCTGTCGTTCCTCGAGTTCGAGGCCGTATTCGGCAATGACCTACCCCAGAACGATCGCTTTGTCTCGGCCTTCGCCGCCGCCATCGACCGCCTGATGAGCGGCGGTGTTGCTCAGGCGATCAACGCCGCTCTCACGCCATAGGAAGGTCAGCGTCAACCGACAGCACGTAGTCAGCCGCTCGGCTTGTCTCCTGAATCAAGCGGGCGTTGGGTAGATCGTTTTGGTTCACCTTCTTGTCGGCTTCGTCGGTGGGGAGATGGGCCCATCGTTGCCGTAGTCGTCGACGCAACTCGGTCTCGTCGGTTTCCACGAACACGGTGATGTCGAACAGGTCGGCGAGCTCGGACCAGGGCTCCTCGGCCAGCAACAGATAGTTGCCCTCGGCAACCACGTAGCTGACGGTTCGACGGATGATCCTGGCCCCGGCCCGGGCGATCTCCAGGGACCGGTCGAATACTGGGACGGCCACCTCAGCCTCGGTGTTGGCCCGAAGCCGAGCCAGAGTGTGGGCGAAGCCGGCCACGTCGAACGTATGCGGTGCTCCCTTGCGATCCCGGTGGCCTCGTGCATTGAGCACCATGTCGTCGAAGTGGTAGCCGTCCATCGGTAGCACCGCGGCCGAACCCGGCTGCTGGGCGTTGAGTGTGTTGACCAGCTTGCTGGCGGTGGTCGACTTACCCGAGGCAGGGGCGCCGGCCACGCCGACTATGACTCGACCGTTGCTTCCAATGGGCTGTCGGTCGACGACAGTCACCAACTCTTCGATCGAGCCCAGCTTCACACAGTCACTCATAGGCACCGATTCTGTCCCAACTCTGCGAGGTTTGCGACCCCAGCCCCGCCGAACTTTGTGACGCCTGCGTCCCCCGCCCGTCGAACTTTGTGCTGTTTGCGCTCCATTGGGTGGGACGTTAAGTGCACAAAGTTCGACGGGCGGACAGGTCGGAGCGGATGATCTGGATGACCCAGGGGAACATGTTGGTGTACTGGTTCCATGTGAATCGACGAACCAGCCAGCCGACCGAAGCCAGGTCGCCATCACGGCGACGATCCTCCTCGAACGCCTCTCGATTGAGGTGGTGTGACACGCTGTCCAACTCGATTGCGTACCGTAGCTCGGGATAGGCAAGGTCGACCTGGGCCACGAGCCGACCATGTCGCAGAACCCTCCATTCGTACACCGGTGGGGCGAGGCCGGCGTCGTCGAGGGCCCTGGCAAACTTGCGACTCCAGACTGACAACGGCACCCGGCCGACATCCGGGCCGCGCTCATCGAGCACCCGCCCGAGGAGCGCCGATCCCCGACGTCCCTGCCGACGCACCTGTTTGAATACCGCAGCCAGCTGGGTCCACGTCGAATACTCATTACGGAGAATGGTGTCGATCAGTTCGTCGAGTTGGTCCCGGTTCATGACCCCAGCCATCGACGCCACCGTGTGTTCGACCGTCAGACAAAGAAACCCTTCGACATGGGTCCCCGCCCAGACCGACGGGTCATAACGGGCTAGACGGGCACCACTTCCAGTGCGTGTCTGACGCCGAGTTAGCATCTCCGGCTCCGGCGGGTGGTCCGAGAGCCCTCTCAAGGCCATCGCCGATCGCCGCCAGACCACACCCTCCGATGCCCAGACGGCACACTGCAGATGGGCCAGCGGATTGCCCCAGTAGTCCGGGAGGATGAACCGTCCAGCGAATCCGGATGGTATCCACTGACGTCGTCGGACCCGGCGGTCGATCTGGGTGCGAGGCATCCCCGCCGAAAGCGCTTCCGACCGCTGAATGGCCCCGTGCGACTCGCTCCGGGCCTTGTCCTCCAAGGTGGAACGGACATCGGACATACGAACTCCCTACGTAGGTGATTATGTCGGGAGCACATGCTCCGAGTGCGCCGCCCCGCCACCGCTGGAACTTTGTGCACGTTGCGGCCCACTAGAGGGGCCGCAACGTGCACAAAGTTCGATGGGAGGGGGACGCAGGCGTCACAAAGTTCGGTGGGGGAAGTTAAGGTGCGGCGGCGAGGTTGGCGAAGTCGGTCCAGTCGAAGGCGATGCCTGCGAACACACCGGTAACCAAAGTGACGACCACCGTGATGGCCAGCGCCGAGATGAGTGCCGGGGGGACCACGATCGGCGAATGATCGCCGTCGGGAGCCGGGAGGAACCACATCTGCTTGGCCACGTTGAGGTAGTAGTAGGCCGCAATCACGGAGTTGACCGCAGCAACAACCGCCAGGGTGGTACCCCAGAAGCCCCAACCGTCGGTGAGAACCCTGAACACGTTGAACTTGGCCCAGAAACCGCCCATTGGCGGTACACCGGCCAACGAGAACAGGAAGATCGTCATCGCCAGGGTGAGACCTGGGGCGTAGCGGAACATGCCACCGTATGACGAGATGTCGCCGGACCGGGTCTTGCGGGCGGCGACTATCACCACAGCGAAGGCACCGAGGTTCATCGCGGCGTAGATCAACAGGTACAACACGATCGTCTGCTGGGCGTCGGCCAGGCGCTCGCCGTATACCGCCAGCGGAGCCAGCATGTAACCGGCCTGAGCGATACCGGAGTAGGCCAACATACGCACGATGTTGGTCTGCCGCAGGGCGATCAAGTTGCCGATGGTCATCGTGGCCGCGGCCAGGATCCACATGAACGGCTGCACAAAGTCGTAGGTGGTGGCGCTGTTGAAGCCGAAGAACACCACGTTCATCAGCGCCACGAAACCGGCAGCCTTGGAGGCAACGGCCAGGAAAGCGGTGAGCGGGGTGGGGGCGCCTTCGTAGGTGTCTGGCGCCCAGGTGTGGAACGGAACAGCCGAGACCTTGAAGCCGAAGCCGATCACCGTGAACAGCACGCCGAGGATCACCATTGGAGACGATGACCCGGCGGCCAGCGTCTCGCCGATCACCGACAGGCGGGTGTCGCCAGTGAGCCCATACAAAAGCGACATGCCGTAGAGCAGGATGCCGGAGGCGAACACGCCCATCAGCATGTACTTGAGACCGGCCTCATTGGACTTGAGGTCACGCTTCCGCCAAGCAGCCATGAGGTAAGCCGGGATCGACAGCAGCTCGAGAGCGATGAAGATCGACACCAGATCGCGGGCCGAGGTCATCACCAGCATGCCCAGCACCGAGGCGGCGATGAGCTGGTAGAACTCGGAGTCGTAGTAGTCGCCTTCGGCCATGTAGTTGCTCGACAAGAGCACCACCACGTAGCCACTCAAAAGGAACAGGCCCTTAAGCACCAGTGCGTAGTTGTCGACCACGTAGGCGCCGTCGAACAGCACCCGGGGAAGATCGCCCGACTGATCCCACAGCGTGAGCACGGGAATCATGGCAAGCAGGAAGCCGATGCCGGTGAGCGGGGCGATGAAACGACGAGCCCGCTCAAGACCGATCAGATCGACGATGGTCACCAGCGCACCCCAGCCGAGCAGGATCAGCTCAGGGGCAAAGGCGTGCCAGTCGATGTGGGGCCGGATGAATTCCGGGGCTTCGGTTGCGATAAGAGCGAGCACGTTAAAAGAATCTCCGGGCTAGTTGCCGAGGGCCTGGAACACCTCGCCGATGGCCGACGAAGTGGCGTTGGTTACATCGAAGATGAGGCTGGGTACGAAGCCGAGC
The DNA here is from genome assembly GCA_965216355.1 of Acidimicrobiales bacterium. Taxonomy (GTDB): domain Bacteria; phylum Actinomycetota; class Acidimicrobiia; order Acidimicrobiales; family SZUA-35; genus JAHELU01. The sequence goes on along the minus strand of CBDCFR010000013.1, from coordinate 1,150,552 downwards.
ACCACGATGAGGATCAGCATCGGAACCCAGGCGATCCACTCGGTCATCACGGTGTCGTGAATGTGGGGATCGTCGGCGAACTCCTCCGATGGGGTGCCGAAGGCGGTGCGCTGGAGCAGCCACAACAGGTAGGCGGCGGCCAGCACCGTGCCGATGGCGGCGATCACCATGTAGACCCGGAACAGATCCTGGTTGAGACCGGGAGCCGGGTTCCACGAGGCCAGGATCGCCGGGAACTCACCCCAGAAGCCGGCGAGACCAGGAAGGCCCAGCGAAGCCATGGTGGTGATACCAAGGATCCAGCCCATCTTCGGGGCCTGCACCAGCAGACCGCCAAGGCGACTGATCTCCAGGGTGTGATAACGCTCTTTGACCGACCCGGCGATGAAGAACAACATGCCGGTGATCAGGCCGTGAGCGACCATGCCGAAGATGGCGGCGTTGATACCGAAGTCGGTAAGGGTGGCGATACCGAGCATCACGTAGCCCATGTGGGCGACAGAGGAGAAGGCGATGAGACGCTTCATGTCGGTCTGAGCGAGACAGCCAAGCGCACCGTAGATGATGCCGATCACGGCCAACAGGCCGATCCACGGAGCCCAAACCTGCGCGCCCTCGGGAAGGATCGGCAGAGCGATACGAACGAAGCCGTAGGTACCGAGCTTCAACAGCACGGCGGCCAGGATCACCGAACCCTGGGTGGGGGCTTGGGTGTGGGCGTCGGGCAGCCAGGTGTGGAACGGGAACATCGGCACCTTGATGCCGAAGCCGAGGAACATGCCGCCGAACAGCAGCGTCTGCTCCCGCTGAGTGAGGCCTTCGCTCTGCACTCGGGCGGCCAGCTCGACGATGTTGAACGTTTCCGAGCCGGTGAGCCAGTAGAGCGCCAGGAACGACACCAGCATGAAGGCCGAGCCGAACAGGGTGTAGAGGAAGAACTTGATGGCGGCGTAGAGGCGCTGTTCGCCACCCCACACGCCGATCATGAAATACATCGGCAGCAGCACCACTTCGAAGAACACGAAGAAGAGCACTAGGTCACGAGCCACAAACGTGCCAAGCATGCCGGTGTGCAACACCAGGATCAGCATCAGGAACGCCTTGGCGTTGCCCGGCGCCGGGATGTGATGCCACGAGTAGATGATGACCAGCGGTACGACCAGCAGAGTCAGGGCGATGAGGGGCAGCGACATGCCGTCGATGCCGACCGAGTACCAGGCGTTGATCACGCCGATCCACTCGGTGTCCACTCCGAACTGCATCTCGCCACTGCGGCCGTAGTCGAAGTTGCGGAGCAGCAGGATGCCGATGGCGGCCGAAACCACCGTGGCCATCAAGGCGATGCTCTTGTGCAGGTCTTCTTCCTTCTCAGGGATCAACATCATGAGGGCCACGCCGAGAAGCGGCGCGAACACCATGGCGGTTATTCCCCAGTCATTGAGAAAGCTCTCCATTAGTTAACCTTCAACTCGGTTTCTACTCGGTATTCAATTCCAAAAGGATTATGCGAACAGGATGAACAGACCGACCAGGCTGGCGGCTGCTCCAAACAACAATGTGGCGTACTGACGAACCTGACCGGTCTGAATGCCCCGCAGCACCCCACCGATCGTCTCCGAGGTCTTGCCCGAAGCGTTGACCGCTCCGTCGACAAAGGCCTGGTCGATGAACTTGTAGATCCAACGTCCAACCACCACCGAGATCTTGCCGACCGAATTGATCACGCCGTCGAGCACGTTCTGGTTGGTCCAGTAGGCGGCTCGGGCGAGGGGGCCCTTGGTACCGGCGGCGATCGTGTCGGTGTAGAGGTGATCGAGGTAGTACTTGTTGGTCAAGATCTTGTGGCCAACAGCCAGCGGGGCGATCCGGGAGACAAGCGACCCGGTGGCCTCGGTGTACTCGGTGGCCTTGTTGTCGAGCTTGTAGAGACGTTGGTAGTAGTTCCACACCACGAATGCAGCGGCCAGGGCCAGACCGGTGGCGAACAGGGCCAACGTCCAACTTGGCTTGGCGTGGGCGATCTTGGGGAACGTCGAGATGCCGGCCGGCTCAACCCACTCTTCAAAGCGGTGAGCCCAACCATCGGGCCACCAGAACGTCGCCCACGCACTCGGCACGTTGAGGAAGCCGGTGGTGACCGACATGAAGGCCAAGATGATGAGCGGCACGGCCATAACCGGCGGGCTCTCGTGCGGATGATCGTGGCCGCGGTATTCACCGAAGAACACCAGCCAGATGACCCGGGTCATGTAGGCCGCGGTGAGGGCGGCGGCGATGATGCCGAAGATGAACGGAATGGTGAAAGTGCCGTTGCCTCCGGTGCCCGGCCATACACCGGCACCGGCGAGGATCTCGTCTTTCGACCAGAATCCGGCGAAGATCGGGAGACCGGCCAGGGCGGCGGTGCCGATCATAAAGGTGGCGAAGGTGATCGGCATCTTCTTGCGCAGGCCGCCCATTTCCTTCTTCATGTCGAAGCTGTGGTGGCAGGCGTGGCTGAGTGAACCGGCACCGAGGAACAGGCAGGCCTTGAAGAAGGCGTGGGTGAAGAGGTGGAACAGACCGGCGGTGTAGGCGCCGACACCGAGGGCCAGCACCATGTAGCCCAGCTGCGAAACCGTGGAGTAGGCCAGCACCTTCTTGATGTCGTCCTGGACAAAGGCCAGCAAACCACCACCGACGCAGGTGAGGCCACCGATGAAGGCCATGGCGTTCAGCGTGCCGCCGTCCATTCCGAAGCCGATGAAGAACACCGGGTAGAGACGGCCGATCATGTATACGCCGGCCACAACCATGGTGGCGGCGTGAATGAGGGCCGAAACCGGGGTGGGACCGGCCATGGCGTCGGGCAGCCAGGTGTGCAGAATGAACTGACCCGACTTGGACATCACAGCCGCCATCAGGCAGAGCCCCGCCCACATAAGCGTGCGCTCGGAGATCGCACCGGAAACCGCCATCTCGTTGATGGTGGTGACCGAGAACGAGTTGTCGGCGGCGAAGTAGAGGATCGTCATGCCGACCAGCAGGCCGATGTCTCCCACACGGTTGGTGAGGAACGCCTTGAGGGCGGCATCGGAGTTTGGTTTCTCCTCCCACCAGTGGCCGATCAACGCAAACGAACAGACACCAACAAGCTCCCAGCCCACGATGAGCTGGATCGTCGACGATGACAGCACCATGAACAACATCGCTGCCGTGAACAGCGACAGGAAGGCGTAGTAGTGGGTGAAGCGGCGATCGCCCTTCACGTACTCGGTTGAGTAGATGTGCACCAGCAGCGAGATGAAGGTGACGACAAACAGCAGCATTACCGACTGGCCGTCGACCAGAGTGCCGATGGGGATCGAGAACTTGGAGCCGAGAGACTTCTTCTCGTCGGAGTGATCATCGGCGGCGACCGCGTCGTCACCGTGGGCGTTGGCCTCGGAGCCAAGCGTGATCCGGTTGGCCTCGGTGCCGATTCCGAACCACTCAACTTCGTTGACGATGGGGGCGCCTCTTGAGCCTCCGTGCCCATCCTCGCCTTCTTCGGCGGTTAGGGCGACGGCAACCGCCTCTTCGCCCTCAATCACCAGAGCATGATCTTCTTCGTCTCCGTGACTTTCGGCCGACTGAATGTCACCGATCCAGGTAAACGTGGTGAGGACCGAGAAGATGAAGGCGGCGGCAACAGCGGCGATACCGATTTCAGAACCCTGTTTCGGCAGTCGTTTGCCGAAGAACAGGATCAGCAGAAACGACGCCGCCGGCAGCGCCGGGACGAGCCATACGTTGTCATAGAGCCATGAATGGGAAGCGGCTTCTTCGGCAGCAAGTACAAACACGATTCGTCGTCTAACCCTTCAGCAGGTTGGCTTTGGCCACGTCGATACTGCGACGGTTGCGGTAGATCAAGAGCACGATGGCCAGGCCGACACCGACCTCGGCGGCGGCTACGGCGATGATGAACAAGGCGAACACCTGGCCACCGATGTGTTGGTGGTAGGCCCCGAAGGCCACCAGGTTGATGTTGACGGAGTTGAGAATCAGCTCGATCGACATGAGGATGAGCACGCCGTTCTTGCGGGTGAGCACCCCGTATACGCCAATGCAGAAGAGGACGGCGGCCAGCAGCAGGAACTGATTGAGAAACATCAACGGCTCCTATGGGTGTGGTCGGCGAACAAACGATTCAACAGGGCGTAGTCGAAATAGCCAACCACCAGCACCAGCGCGATCAATACGAGAATCAGCAACATGTCAGCTTTCCTCCGAGGAACGTCGGGCCATGCGCTCCTTGTTCGCGGCCATGACGGCGACGGCCAAGCCGCCCACTGCCACGACGGCCAAAATTGCGATCAGAACCAGCGCCAGCATCATCGCCACGTCAGTCTCTCCTCGCCACTACGACGGCGCCGATCAAGGCAGCCAGCAGCAGTACCGACAGGGCCTCGAACGGCACGATGTAGGTGCTGAAGATGGAGTCGGACACTTGCTGGGTGTTCTGCGGGAGCTGGTTGGCGGGCAGCTTGGTGTCGCCGAAACCCTCCCAAAGCGAGTAGCCCATCACGGCGAAGGTAACGGCACCGACCAGGGCGCCCATCCACTTCTGTTCGTGATCGAGATCGGTGTCTTTGCCGATCTGGGCTCGGGTGAGCATCACGCCGAACAGCAACAGCACCATGATGGCGCCGAGGTACACGAGCACCTGGGTGACAGCGGCGAACTCGGCGCCGAGGATGATGTAGGTGCCGGCCACCGCGGTGAGCACAACAAGCAGGTACAGGGCGGCGTGGACCACGTTTTGGGTGGTCACCATCTTGAGAGCGGCCACAATGGCGATGGCGGCGATGGCGTAGAAAAACACGTTGGCCACCCAGGCCTCGGTGTTCGTCATTTCTTGAGCGGCGACTGCGATGAGCGCTAGAGAGTTCACGGCCGCGGCACCTTCTGTACCTTGGCCTCGGAGCCGGCTTCATACGACTCGAACTCCGGCACCGTCTCCATCCACTGACCGAGACGGGTCTTGTCGTGAAGGAGATCGGCGATCTTGGGCTCGGAGTACTCGTACTCGGGGCTCCAGAACAGTGCCTCAAACGGGCAGACCTCGACGCAGATGCCGCAGTACATACAAAGGGCGTAGTCGATGTCGAACCGGTCGAGCTTGTTGACCGAGCGAGGTTTGCCGCCGGCTCGGCGGGGCGGCGCCAGCGTCTTGTGACCTTCGATGTAGATACACCAGTCGGGGCACTCACGGGAGCACAACATGCAGGCCGTGCAGTTCTCCTCGTGCAACGCAATGACGCCTCGGGCCCGTGTGGGAGGCGCTTCCTTTTCGTGTGGGTACTGGATGGTGTCGGCACCCTTGGTGACCGTGGTCATGATCTCGCCAAACGTGACGGACAGACCCTTCACCAAACCAGCGCCAGGAATCTTCGGCATCAGAAGGCTACTTTCAATACGCCGGTAACGGCGATGTTGACGAGAGCGAGCGGGATCAGCACCTTCCAGGCAAACTTCTGGAGCTGATCCTCACGGAAGCGGGGGAAGGTGAAGCGCACCCAGTAGACGATGAACGTGAGGAGCAGCATCTTGACCGCCATCACCGCCGGGCCGATCAGGTTCATGATGGCGGCGTCGGACTCTATTCCGAAGGCGTCGGTGAGGAACGGAGGCACGCTCCAGCCGCCGAGGAACAGGGTGGCGGCCAGGAAGGCGAAGATGTTGGCGGTGGCGAACTCACCGATGAAGAAGAGCAGGAACCGGAAACCCGAGTACTCGGTCATGTAACCCGACACCAGTTCCGACTCGGCGATCGGCATATCGAACGGCGTCTGGGTGAGCTCGGCCTGCACCGCGATCAGGAAGATCAGGAACCCGACGAACTGCGTGATGATGAACGGGTTGCCGATGCCGCCCCAACCGAAGATCTCTCCGTTGGTCTGGGCGGCGACGATGTCTTGCATGTTGAGCGACCCGGCCTGAATGATCACACCGACCACCGCCAGCACGAGGGGAAGCTCGTAGGCGATCAGCTGACCGGCGGCTCGCAAACCACCCATCAAGGAGTACTTGGAGGCTGATGCCCAACCGGCCATCAGGATGCCGATCACCGAAACCGACGAGACGGCCAGAGCAAAGAAGATGCCGGTGTCGAAGTCGACAAACACGGCGTCGGGGCCGAAAGGCACCACCAACACCAGCAGAAATGTGCTGATCAAGACGATGTACGGAGCGGCTTTGTAGACGAAACGATCGGCCCGGTCGGGCACGATGTCTTCCTTCTGGGCGAACTTGCCGACTTCGGCCAGCAGCTGCATCGAGCCGTAGGGGCCGGCCTCCATCGGGCCGAGACGGCTCTGCATGAACGACACCATCTTGAACAGATACAGATAGACAGTGCCGCCGGCTGGGATCAGCACGGCGATGAACGCCATCAGGAGCTTGAAGATCGTGGTGCCCCAGTACGGGACTTCAACTGCGAGGGTGTGCACCATTAGCGATCAATATCCCCCAGGATGAAGTACAGCGACGCCAGGATCGTGATCACGTCGGGCACGTACGTGCCCTTGAGCAACCACGGAGTGATCGACATATTGGAGAAGCTGGCGGAGCGGATCTTGACCCGGAATGGTTCAAGGCCACCCTGGCTGATGACGTAGTAGCCCATGGCGCCGAGCGGGTTTTCGGTGGCGACATAGGCCTCACCCTCGGGCACCTTGATGATGCGGGGCACCTTGGCCATGATCGGGCCGGAGGGAATGCTGTCGAGCAGCTGTTCGACGATGTTGCAGGCCTCCCGCACTTCCTGCAGACGCACCCAATAACGGGCGAACGAATCGCCGTCGGGGTGGGTCCAGACCTTCCAATCGACCTGGTCGTAGACCAAGCCGCACGGGGCATCTCGACGCAGATCCCAGTCGACACCGGAGGCTCGAATGTTGGCGCCCGAAAGGCCGTAGGAGAGACCGACGTCGGCGGGGATGATCCCAATGCCGCGAGTACGTGCGGTGAAGATCTCGTTGCCGACGAGAAGGTCTTCCATCTCGTTGCAGAAATCCCGGATCTCTTTGAGGGCGTATTTGGTGTCGGCAATCCAGCCGGCGGGCAGATCGTCCTTCACGCCACCAATGCGGTCGAAGTTGGGGTGGAAACGACCACCGGTGGCGGCTTCGATCTGGTTGAGAATGTATTCCCGGTCGCGGAAGGCGTAGAACACGGGGCTGACAGCGCCGAGCTGCACACCCATGTCGCCCAAGAACAGGGTGACGTTGGCGATGCGGGCCATCTCGAACAGGATCGTGCGGATCCACTGCGCCCGAGGCGGAGCCTCAATTTCCATGAGCTGCTCGGCGGCCAGGATAAACGGCACCTCGTTGGCGAAGCTGCCGAGCCAGTCGATGCGGTTGATCAGCGTGGTGACCTGCGGGTAGGTGCGCACCTCGGAGAGCTTCTCATAGCCCCGGTGCATGTAGCCCATGATCGGGTCGGCGTTGACCACCTGCTCGCCGTCTAGCTGAAGGATGACTCGCAACGTGCCGTGGGTGGCGGGGTGCTGGGGGCCGACGTTGAGGGTCATGCCCTCGGTCTCGAGCTCGATGTTTACCCGAGCGTCGGCGGCTTGCGCTGCGATATAGGCCATCTGCCGGCGATCGAGCAGTTCGGGATTCACGACGTCGCTCACGATGCACCGCCTTCGGGGTTGCTGGCGGATGGGCCATCGTCCTCGGGAAATTGCTCAACGTCGACGATGCCGGGCCAGGGTTTCACGAGACGGGCCAGGAGCGGGTAGTCCTTGCGTAGCGGGTACCCCTCGAAGCCCGTGGGGAGGTAGAGGTTGCGCATGTCGCTGTTGCCGGTGAACGTGATGCCGAACATCTCGTGGCACTCACGCTCGTGCCAGGCGGCGCCTGGATAGGTGTTGGTCCAGGTACCCACCGACAATTCCCCGTCGGACTCAGGGACGTCGGCTTTGATGTTGAGACCAAGCCCGGTGGAGAGGTTGTAGACCCGGGCGAACACCTGGAATCGGGTGTTGCCACCGGTCAGGCCGTCGGCTCCGGTTCCCGTGTAACCGGAATCATCGCCAGCACCACCGGCCGAGTCTTCGTTAGAAGACTCGCTAAGTGAAGGCGAAGCCTGAACGGCAGAGTCAAGGCTGCGGCCGAAAGGTGATTGCATCCAATCGATGGCGGACAGCCAGTCGAAGAAGCGGAAGCGCTGGCCGTTACGCAGATATTGACCGGTTTCGGTCCAAGACAAGTTGGTGACCCGAATCCACAGATCTTTGCCAGGTGAGAGATGCGAGGCGACGATGGAGTCGCCCAAATCGTTGGTGAGCGACTCGAGCAGCGCCGAGCGAGCCTCATCGACAGGACCCTCGGCTACCTCGGTTGTTTCTGTGTCTTCATCAGCTGATGGCAAGGGGATCCCCCTTCCACTTCTCGGCCATGTCTTCGTTGAGAATCATTTCCTGCAGCAACACGATGCCCTCGAGCAAAGCTTCGGGGCGGGGCGGGCAGCCGGGCACGTAGACGTCGACCGGAATCACCTGATCGACACCCTTGGTGACGGAGTAGCTGTCCCAGTAGGGGCCGCCGCAGTTGGCGCACGAGCCCATCGAGATCACGTATTTCGGTTCGGGCATCTGTTCATACAGACGGCGAACAGCCGGAGCCATCTTGTCGGTGACCGTGCCGGAGATGATCACCAAGTCCGCCTGGCGAGGGCTGGCCGGCAGCGGAATCACACCAAGGCGCATCACGTCGTAGCGAGGTGAACCAAAGGCGGCGCCCATCTCAATGGCGCAGCAGGCAAGGCCCCACTGGTAGGCCCATAGCGAGTACTTGCGGCTCATGTTGAGCAGCTTCGTTATGCCCTTTGGAATTTTGCCTGATTCAACAAGTCCCATCGGCGCCCTCTCCGACCCAATAGAAGTCTTTCACTGTGCAATCCGTTGAGACACTTAGACCCATCGCAGTACACCCTTGCGCCAGGCATACGCCAGGCCCAGTGCGAGGATGAAGATGAAGATCACCATCTCAACCAGGCCGAACATCCCGTACTGCTCGAGACGAGTGGCCCAAGGGAAGATGAACACGGCTTCCACGTCGAACATCACAAACAACAGCGCGAATATGTAGTAGCGAATCTGGGACTGCGACCAGCCGTCGCCCACCGGATCAACACCACTTTCGTAGTTTTGAACCTTTCCAGCGGTGGGACGATTGGGGCGCAGCAACGACGCAAGGCCGATGAAACCACCGACAACGCCTACCGCCAGCAGGCTGAAGAGAAGTACGAGTAGATACTCGCGAAGGAAGTCCGACACGATCGCTGAGCCTACCGGCGGAAAGGCCCTAGGGCCAAGATCAGGCCATGTGACGTTCTTGTTGAATTTTCCATGCGACGATCCCCGCGAAGCTGTATCAGTGCTGTGCCACTACTTACTGTGTGGCGCTACCCATCCCGACCGAAGCCGGCTACCCAAAAACGGTGGCGTCGAATCACGGCGCGGCTACGCCCGATCCAGATGCTACCCAAGCACCTCACATGGTAGGCGATCCGTTCCGGAATGAGGTGGTTCGGGGTGCTGTGACGTCGGGCAAGATGGGCGTCCGGCGAGGTTCGTTACGGATCATTGTCCATGCTTGTGGGATAGACGACGCTCCACTAGCCTGAGCTGGCCCACAGAATTCAGACTTGAGGAGCAGGGGGAAGTAATGCGGCGGTTAGGCGGACGGGTCGGAATGGCCCGAGTTTGTTTTGTTGTCTTGGCGATCATCAGCGCACAGTTTGTGGCCGGTGTCGCCGGAGCTGATCCCGGGCCGCTGAGTTCGGTCGATGCCCGGGAAATCTCCGAATCGGAGGTCGACGCGATCCTCGAGTCCAGCGAGTTGATCGAGCTGATCGTCAACGAGGACGGCGCCATCATCGGCGAGTTGTTCGAGGATCCCGATGGCACGCTCCACGAGGTCTACATCGGCGATCCCAACCGCTATGAGGAGATCTGGGCCAACGAGGCTTTTGAGGCTCATGATCCGTCATCGGTATCAATGCGCCTGTTTGGCAGCAATGACCCATACGAGGACTTCGAAACCTTCCTTGCTCGTATCGGTGTCGAGTACGAAGATCTGATCTTTGGCGAGAGCCTCGTCGATAGCCGTGGCGCCATTGTCGGTGAAGTCGTCTACCACGAGGACAGCGACACCTTGTACGACATTATCTTTGTCGATCTCGACAAGATCGACGTGTCCAGCGTCGTGTTGCGCTCCGAGTACTACGAGACCAACCCCTTCGTGATCTACTACAGCACGGGCAACATCACGCCGGTTGGGTATGAGGATCCGACGACGACCACGACCGAGGCCACGACAACGACAACCGAGGCCACCACCACAACAACCGAGGCCACCACCACAACAACCGAGGCCACCACCACAACAACCGAGGCCACCACCACAACAACCGAGGCCACCACCACAACAACCGAGGCCACCACCACAACAACCGAGGCCACCACCACAACAACCGAGGCCACCACCACAACAACCGAGGCCACCACCACAACAACCGAGGCCACGACCACAACCACATCCGCTGGCGGTGGAGGACTCGACGAGCCGCCGAAGCCACCGACCAAGCCTGAAACTCCGGACATCACCGGGTAGCAGAACGGCTGATGACAGCCCGGCGGGATAGAGCACTTCATGCTGGTCGCCTGAGGGCGACGCTCGTTGTCGGCGTCGCTCTCGGTGTATTGGCCGCTGGATGCGCTCCGGACAATTCGGCCTCGGCGGCAAATCCAAAGTCAGGACTTCTGCAGGAATCGAGTTTGCGGAGCGAAGGCGACGACCGCGTGCTCAAATCATATTCAGCCGAGCTCGAACCGGCTGTCGCCGATGCCGGCTCCAGCGTCGACGCCGGCATCGGTTCCAACGCAGTTACAGCCGTGCTCGACGCACCCACGGTCACGGCCTATGCGAGTCCCGATCCAGCAGCTGAGATTGTGGCCTCGTTCGACTTCGATCCGTCGTACCCCCAATACTTCTTGGCTACAAGCTCCTATGCCGACTACGAAGCGGCGCCGGACGCCGAATGGCTGGAGGTATTCCTTCCGATTCGGCCAAACGGCTCGACCGGTTGGATTCAGGTGGATCACTTGGTGCTGTATCAGAACCGATTCAAGGTTGAGATTGATGTGAGCGACCATTCGCTTACGTTGCTCGAACAGAACAAGCCGGTCTTCACCACGGCCATCGGCGTCGGCACCGGCGACACTCCAACACCGATCGGGTCGTTCTATACCACCGTGTTGTATGACGTTCCCGATCCCGACGGGCCGTATGGCCCCTATGCCTTCGCCCTTTCAGGATTCAGCGAGGTACTGACCAGCTTCAACGGGGGCGACGGGCTGATCGGCATTCACGGCACCAACGACCCGGCTTCGCTCGGCCAAGACATCTCGCACGGTTGCATTCGCATTCCGAACGAGCTCATTACCCAGATGGCCGAGTCGATCCCCTTGGGCACACCCGTCGAAATCGTTCCGTAGACCCGTAGACCCCACATCACACTGATCCACCGCACTGTCGCCTCCCCCCTATGGAGCCGCGCCATCACCGCTGCTACAGTCGATATTTGGATGTGGAAGGATCCGAGTCGGCGACTTCGGATCAGCAGGAGGCCACCGAAACCCGGGTGCCCACAACGCGGCGCCCGTGGCGAACAACCCAACTCGTAATCAAGAGGGGAAAACGGCGGCATGCAATCGAATAGCGGCACACCAGGCGATGACCGACTGTCTACGACGGAGCATCGCCGGCTGGGAGATGTGATCGACCTCGTCACGCGGCTCGACGAGCTACGGGCCCGCGGTCTCACGAGCGCCCAGATGGCGGAACGTATTCGTCTCACTCACCCTGAGGTACCGGGCGGAGGCCAATGGTCGGCGCATACGGTCGAGCGAATCCTGAAGCTGATGGACGGCAATCGACCGGTGGAGGCGCCGTCGATGGCCAGCCAGGCGCCGCCACACGCGGTCCCGATGCCAACGATTTCGTCGGCAACCGCCGTGTCGCCACCTGGGCCTGGTGGCCCGCCGCGGTCAACCTCCGACGTTCGCCCGGAGCGGGCACAAATGCGGGTACACCATCAACGCCCAGGCGAGATCGCTCAGAAGTCAGGAAAACGTCGACGCTCGCTGGTGGTTCCGATGTTGGTTCTCGCAGCGCTCTTGGCCGCCACGGCCCTTGGGGCGGCGGCGTATCAAGGCAACTGGCTCGACCGCTTCGGCGTGAGCGGAGCCGACAGCGGCCTTAGTGCTCAGTTCGAAGATGACGAATCCTCCGACCAATCCGCCGGACCGTCCGACGCCGAAGAGCCGCAGCAGGACGCCCAGGAAGAGATTGCCTCCGAGCCGGAAACCGATGAAGGCGATCGGCTGACCATCGTGATTGAACCGTCCGCTCCTGAGACCGGTGGTGTCGCTCCCGCCTCGGCCATCATCCGAAACGACGGCAAGCTCTACGTCGAGGGAGCATTTCGTTCCGAAGGCGAGGCGGAGCGCTTCATCTCCGACGCCGCCGACGTGTTCGGAACCGAGGCGATCGTCCGCGACTACGTCATCGATCCTGCGGCCCCGGATCCACAGGTGTCCGACATCGCCTTGGAGAAGCCGGTGCTGTTCGAAAGCGGATCGGCCGAAATCGACCCCGAATACATTCCCTTTCTCGAAGCCTGCGGCGATGTGTTGAAGCTGAACCCTCAGATCGTGATGTCGATTACGGCGATCACCGACTCAGTCGGAGACGAGGAGTTCAACCTCGAACTGTCCGTCGCACGGGCCAACGCGATTGTGGCGTTCTATCAGTCGATGGATGTCGACGAGAACCAGTTGCTGGCGGTTGGGCTCGGCGAGTCCAAGCCGATCGCCGACAATCTCACCGAGGAGGGCCGCCGGGCGAACCGACGGGCGATGCTTGAGTTGCTGAATGTGATCAGCTCCACCTGAGGTCATACTTACTTGATGACCTCGAGAATCGTTGCCGTTTGGGCTATGACACTTTTGGGCTTGTCCGCAGTCTTGGCGGCGTGTGGCGAAGAGTCCCCGGAACCGGCCGCTGAGGAAACGGCTGAACCCACCACGTCGACCGCCGAGCCGGCCACGGAATCTGAGGAGTTGTTCCCTGATGTGGTCGGCGTCGAGGCCGGTCAAGGCGATGACGGCAGCTGGACGTTCAACGTGACCTTGAGCTCCCCCTACGACAGCCCTGAGCGATACGCCGACGCGTGGAGGGTCGTCGGCCCGGACGGCACCGTCTACGGCGAACGCATTCTCCTGCACGACCACGCCGGCGAGCAGCCGTTCACCAGGAGCCAGTCGGGCATCGTGATCCCCGACGACGTGTCCGAGGTATTGGTGGAGGGCCGAGATCAGGTGAGCGGTTGGGGCGGCCAGACGATGACCTACACCTTGGAGCGTTGATAATGCACAGTGGATTGCAGTACGAACATCCGTATCCGTCGCCTGAGCTGGCGGCCGCCCATCCGTTTGTGGCCTTGGACGTTGAGCGACTTGACCCAGCTGAGCAGCGACGTCGAGGCGAAGAGTTCCTGGCTCACATGGACCGCCGTCGAAGTGTGCGGATGTTCAGCGATGAGCCTGTGCCGCAGGAACTGATCGACCTCGCCATCGCCGCGGCGGCGACCGCGCCGTCGGGGGCACACAAACAACCGTGGCGGTTTGTGGCTGTGCGCTCGGCCGAGCTGAAACGTCGAATCCGGGAAGCGGCCGAGGAAGAGGAGCGCGTCAACTACCTCGACAACCGCATGAACGCCGAGTGGCAGGAAGCCCTGGCCCCACTCGGCACCGACTGGCACAAGGAGTTCCTTGAGATCGCCCCCTGGGTGGTGGTGCTGTTTGAGGAGCGCTATGAGCTTCGGGCCGATGGTGAACGTCGAAAGAATTACTACGTCAAGGAAAGCTGCGGGATCGCCGCCGGAATGTTCATCACCGCGCTGCACACCATGGGATTGGCGACGTTGACCCACACCCCAAGCCCCATGGCGTTCCTGGCCAAGGTGTTGGGACGGCCGAAAAACGAGCGGGCGTTTGTACTGTTCCCGGTGGGCTATCCACTGCCGGGGACCCAGGTACCCGACCTGGCCCGCAAACCGCTCGACGACGTGCGGGTGATCGTCGGCTAGAGCCCCCTTTAGAGTCAGCCGCGGGACCCTCGGGAACCCCGGGGTGGAGGACCGGTCTCACGCGGCACACCCAGCGCCTCAAGTGAAGCTTCGATCTCGTCACAGGCTCGATCGAACTCATCAACCGGCGGATCGGCTGGACCGCCGTCGGCCCACGCGATCAGGGTGGCCGCCAACTGCTCGAATCGAACGGCGATCATGAGAAGGTCGAGCCCCATCCTCTCCTCACCGGTGACCGGAACCGAGGCGGTCTCGTTGTATCCGGCGACCACGGCGTCGGGTACGTAACCGCGAGCGCTGGCGGCCCGAGCAACATCGGCCATGCGGACATCGACATAGTCTTCCGGGCGGGGCAATTGAAGGGCGGCGGCCGGGCGGGAGCTGAGCGCCGGATGCCGCTCGAGCGCCGGTTGGATGTGGTGCAACACGTTCTCAAGCCGTCGCACCGACTCAAGCACCCGACCAACGCGGGCCGGCTCCGGCTGGGCCAGGCGGCAGAGAGCCGAACGTAGTGACCAGTCGCCCAGTCCGGTGATCTCGGCGAAGTTGATCAGCGAGCGGCTTCGATCGACGGTGCCAGGGGCGGCCGCAGAAGCGTGTCGCTCGGCCAATGATTGTCCGACAGCGGCTGCATCCATTGGGCCCATGGTAGTTCGGGCATCGAACCCGAAGAAGGGCTGCCCGTCGTTCCCGTTCGGGGGCCCATCGTCAAACAGAATATGATGGATTGAAACAACGAATACCGAGTGCTGTCACATGTCTGCTGTCCAGGAGTCCTACCAACGTCTGCATCCGCAGCTTTGGCGCTGCCTGCTGGTCTACTGCGGTGACTCGGTGTTGGCCTCCCGAGCCGAGGTAGCGGCGTTCCAGCAGGCCCTGGACTCGCATCCGACGGTCGACGACGGCGATGATCCGCTGGAAGGCGACGATCTCGATCGATGGATGTGGCGCACATCGTTGACGATGGCCGACAGGCTAACCGCCGAGGCCGGCATTCGAGTCGACCCCGACGAAGAGCTGCAGGCTTTTGTCGAGCGCCGCCCACTCACCCACCAGGAGTACATTCTTCGGCTTCAACCACTAAATGAGCAACAACGCCAAGTGGTGGTTCTGCGATATCTCGGAGAACTCACGAATGAAGAGGTGGCCGAAGTCCTGTCGATCACGGTTGATGAGGTTGAGCTCGCGCTGGAACGATCCCATCGGGTCCTGCGCTCACACCAACCGTTCCGTCTAGCGGCAAGGTCGCTCCATGGCTGACGGCGCAGCTGAGGAGCGAACACCGCCGCTCGATCCCGAGCTTGAGGCATACCTTAACCAGACCCGCGATATCGACGTGCCCGATCTATGGCCCAAGGTTGAGCCGCCGGACGATGATGGCTGGGAGGCCTGGAGACGCATTTCCACCTTCGTGTGGCTTGGAGTACTGGCCGGTGCGGTGGTCTTTGGCGCCGTGCTGGCCCGCCCCAACCCTGATGAGCAGTTCACGATCGAGGAAACGTCGCCGTCGGAACCCCGACCCAATATCAGAACGGCTCCGGCCCCCGACCGCGATGACGATGACAACAGCGAGCGGTTCGACGGCGGCCCGCTTACCTCCCACGGCACCAGGACATCGATCAACCGGACCGGGGATGAGGGCAACACCGCGATCTTCGACATCAACCTTCAGACCGGCGAACGGTTCCGTCTCACGATGCCCCGCCATCTGGCCGACGAAATCACCACGGTTCGGTCCTCAGGTGTGCCAAACCCTCTGGACGTTTCGGGTTTCGGAATCACGAAGTTCCATGTGCGATTCTCGGTTTGCCCCAACGTTGACCAGATGACCGTCAACAGCGGAGGGTCGCTGGTCGGTTGGGGAGCCGACGGCACTGTTGTCTTCTGCCGCCCCGACGAGCTGTTGTTCACCACCTTCACCACCGGTTTGGAGGTCAACGAGGAGCATCTCGATCAGTTTGATCTTCGTCCGGTCGACGTCGGCACGGAGTACCGGCGAGAAGTCATGAAGAACTTCAGTCAGCGGCTGTGCCAGGACTGCGCCAATTTCGGTCCGGTCCGCTACGGCGATGTCATCATCAACCAGACCGGGCCTAACGAGATATCAGCGGTGGCCGAGCGCGACCTGTCATCGGTTTGGACGTTCTCATCACGAAACGCCGAGCTGCACCTGACCGGGATCCGGCCCACCACCCGGCACCGAACGATGGACGAAGGAATTTGGCTGACCACATCCGACAGCCGGATGATCGTTCTCGACCCGGCGACCGGCGACGTGCGCTGGACGCTGCCGATAGGCCCCGCTGAGACCCGGTTCGAGCTCTACGAACGTGATCCCGGACCTTGGATCCTGGCATCGTCGTACGAACTTGAAGGCGATCACACCGCACCTCGACTTCGCAGCATCGATCCCGACACCGGTCAGGTGCTGTGGACCGCCGACGGACGAGAAGGTGCCGAGTGGGCCTGGGACGGCGTGGCCTTCACCGACGATGTGCTGCTGGCCGTCGATGTCTACGACAACCCCGATGAGCCGATCCTTGGGCAGGGCTCGACAATCCAGTCATTCGCGCTCGCCGACGGCAGCCCACTGTTCACCACCGAGCTCAACGCGCCGGCCGGCGCCTACACCTACCGGCGCCTGCTTAACACCTTCCAGCTTGACTCCGACCTGGTGTTGTTGGCCTCAACGGCCAACGGGTTGCTGTCACGTATCGACGTCGACACCGGCGAGGTCTACTGGACAACCAGGATCCACTCCGGGAATCCCAAGAATCTGGTGGAGCAACCCGACGACTCACTCAGCGTTCGTATCACCTCTCTCATCAGCGACCAGTTCTACGACCTTGAGACCGGACAGCGGCTGGTGGATCCGTCGTACCCCAGCGCCCCGGACGGCTGCGTGGCCTTGCGAGGTGCTCGACCGGTCATCACGCTGCCCGGCGACCTTCCGGATTGCCTGGTGGCAGGAGAGTTCCAAGACATTCACCTGGAGAATGACGGTGACGAGCCGATCACGGTGACATTCACCGACGTGTCATCCTCGCTTGCCGCTCCAATACGGCGAACGATCGAACCAGGAGACACGTTGGCGACGGGCCCCCTCGGCAATGTCCTCTCGATTGGGGCGACAGCACTCGAGATCTCCGGCTCCGGGGCTGCACCGCTGGAGCACACGCTGTGGATCGCGGCCGCCGAGTCGAGCCCGCTCGTGGAGTTCCAGGCCCTCAACGGCCGGTTTGGGCCGGTGGCCGTCGGCATGACGCTGGAGGAGGCGTCGGCCTCGCTCGGTGTCAACGTTGTCCAAGATCTTGATCTCGGTCCTGGTTGTGCCGCCGTCGAGGGCGACCCGTTCTCGCCGCTGTTCGCCCTGTCGTCCGGTGAGGAAGTCAAGATCCGGGGTATTGTGTCAACCGCCGTCGGGGGCCAGCGTCCCAACGTGTTCGGCTGTACACCGAGGTAACGGCCGGTTGCACGATTTGCCCTGGACGACGCTGGAGACGGTACGTCATGAAATCGGCTCCAACGCCCCCGATGCCGCTGACGACGAATGCCCGGCCCGATCCGTAGGCGTTGGCTCATTCTCGATTTGTGTGCTGACAGTCGCCGACTTTGCTCTGTTCGTCGATGCGACCGGCTATGAAACAACGGCCGAGGAACACAGCAGTGGGTTCTCGGCCGCAACCGGCGAGGTGCTTTCGGGAGCATCGTGGCGTGACGGCTCGACGCCCGACGATCCCGTCACCCAGCTCAGCTGGTTCGACGCCCGGGCCTACTGCCATTGGAGCTCACACCGGCTCCCCACCGAAGCCGAATGGGAAACCGCGGCCCGGCTTGGTGCTGTCCAGACCTCGCTGCAGGTGTGGTGCGAAGACTGGTACAGCCCCCACTTCCACCGCGACGAGCAGCGGGTGAATCCCACCGGACCCAACAGCGGCACCGAACGGGTGGTGAGAGGAACCGGGGATCGGGTGAGCCAGCGTTTCCACTACTTGCCCGACCACAGCCACGACAATCTCGGCGTTGCGCTGGTTCGGGGGCGTGAAGCCGAGCTTCAGGCGAGGGCAGCCAGCACCATCGAATGAAAATGGTGCACGGCGTGTTCGGAGATCTCGGGCCGATCGGGAATGCAAATGAAGCGGCCCTGATGGTAGGCCGCTGAACGGAGCCCGACCTGCACATCTTCGACAAGGGCCACGTCTTCGGGCCCAAGCACATCGTTGAAGTAGGCGAACGCCTTCTCTTCCACATCGTTGAGTTCACCGTCGGGCGAGTAGTAGGTGAGCGTTTGGAACGTTTCCTCGGGTCCGGTCGGTTCGAAGTGAAAGACGAACACGCCGCGCTGGCCTGGTAGTTGGCCGATCGAAACGTTGGGCCACATGAAGATCGAGGCGAAACCCTTGGCCCCGCTGCTCACTTCGTACACGCCGTTGACATCGTTGGACGGGCCGTCCTGCACCGACCAGTTCTCGAACGTCTCGTTGCGGTAGCCCGGCATGTCGATCAGGTCGACGAACGCCTTATGGGCGGGATTGCAGTGGTAACACTCCAAGAGGTTGTCGCCCACGTTTTTCCAGTTTCCGGCGATGGTGAACGTGGATGTGGAGGCAAGCTTGAGCGCACCAGGATCGGGGTGACGGCTCAAGATCTCGTCGGCCACAGCGGGGTAAACCTCGGCCATCGGCGCCGGGTTCTCGGCGAGGTTCACGAAAATGAAGCCGCAGAACTGCTCGACCGCGATGTCGACCAAGCGGAAGTCGTCGTAGTTGAAATCGGCCATTCGATCCGACATGCGGGCGCCCTTGAGCTGTCCTGATGTGTCGTAGACCCAGGCGTGGTACGGACAGGTCAGTTTCATACCGTTGAGCTGACCTCGCCCCTGGAGAATCGAGTGGCCTCGGTGGAGGCAGACGTTGAAGAAGGCCCGGAGCACACCGTCGCCGTCACGCACCACAAACAATCGTTCTCCGGCGATCTCGGTGGTGAGGTACTGGCCGCGTTCGGCCACGTCGGAGGCGTGACCAACCAGCTGCCAACTGTCGGCGAAGATGGCCGTACGTTCCTGCTCCAGGATCTCAGGGTCGGTGTAGTAGCGGGCAGCGAGGGTGAACGATCGGGTGGGATCGGCGTCGAAACGGTCGACGTTAGTATCCGGCCGGGGTCGTGTGGTCGCCATGTAAAACGTTAGCTCGCCGCGTCACGTACCGCCGCATCGACATCATCGTCAACGCCCCCACCGCAGCGACCACGCAGCCGACCAACGCAGCAGTGGAGTAGCCGGCTTGCACGGCCTGGTTAACGTCGGTACCGAGGGTGCCGCTGGACTGACCGGCCAATACGTCTCGCACCTTTTCAACGTCGCCGATCCGACCGTCAACGACCAGCAGAATCACCGCCCCTCCGAGCGCGGCCCCGGCGGTGAAACCTTGGGTGCGGGCGAACTGGTACACCGAACCGGCTCGACCGATCGAGGCGGCCTCGGTCATGGAGCGCAGCAACACGAGGCCGGCGTTGGTGGTGCTGCCGAGTCCGAAGCCGATGACGGTCAAGATGGCGAAGATCAAGCCAAGAGGCGTGTCGGCTCTCGTCAGAAGACCCAGCGCCAGCAACCCGGGAACGACAAGTCCGAACCCGGCCACGCAAAGGGCCGATGCCGAGATCCGATCTTCCAGGCGGCTCGTGACGTTGGCTCCAACGGTCCAGCCGAGGCTCAGGAACAGCACCGACCAAGCGGTGGCTGCCGAGGAGCCGTTCCGTCCGGCCCGCACGTAGAGCGGCGCATAGGTGTGAACTCCCATCGCGCCGGCCATCATCAAGCCGGAACCGGCGGCGAGGCTTTGATACGGCTGACGCAGCGCATGCTCCAAGCGGACCACCGGATCGGGATGACGTTTGGCGTGGCGGTAGTAGGCGGCGGCAAGCGCAACGGCCAGCGTCAACCAGACCACAGTCAGCAGACCGATCGCGTCGACGGCGAACAGCAGAGCGGTGGTTAGGCCGGCCATCAACACCACGCCAAGGACGTCGATGGTCAACGGTGAGTCGCCGACCGGTCCGGGGAGGGCCTTCCAACCGGCCCAGAAGGCCATGAGCCCGAGAGGCAGGTTGATGAAGAAGATCCAGCGCCAATCGAGGTAGGTCAACATCAACGCCGATAGCGCAGGTGCGGCCACGCTCATCACACCCCACACCGTGGATATCGCGGCGTAGGCCCGGCCGATCAACCGCTGCGGATAGATCAACGCCACGGCGGCGAGTCCACTCGCTATCAACAGACCGCCGGCGGCTCCTTGGACCACTCGGAGCGCGATCATCGTCGGCATCGACTGGACAAATCCGGCCGCTGTTCCCGAGATCGTGAAGACCACAACAGCGAAGCGAAACACCCTGTCGACACCAACGCTGTCAATAAACGGGCCGCTGACAATCGTGGTGATGCTCGAAGCAAGGAAGAAGCTGGTGATCACCCACGGGAGAAGGCTCACGCCACCAAGATCGGCCGCCACTTCGGGGAGCGCTGCAACCACGGCCATGCCCTCGAATGCCGACAGCATCGTGACCGTCAATACGGCGATGGCGGCCTTGCGATACGAGGCCCCCAGCACGCTGCCCGGAGGGCCGATGTCGGTCGACGACTGTGTCACTTGCAAAGCTTAACGACTACTGTCGATTCGCATGACAAACGACGCACGGTTCGATGGACAGGTGGCGGCGGTGACGGGAGCGGCCAGCGGCATCGGCGAGGCCGTCGCCCGGCGGCTGGTGGCCGACGGAGCCAAGGTGATGCTGTCCGACATCCAAGATGACGTCGGGAAGGCGCTGGCTGAGGAGCTGGGTGGCAACGCCGCCTACGTGCACTGCGACGTGCAGTCCGAGGATCAGATCGCCGACATGGTGGCGGCCACAGTCGAGCAGTTCGGCGGCCTCAATATCATGCACAACAACGCCGGGTTGGTCGGTGCTCAGGGACCGATCGACGAGACTGCTGTCGGCGACTGGTCCCGCACAATCGACATCCTTCTCACCAGTGTGTTCCTCGGCACCAAACACGCGGTGGCTCCGATGCGAGCGGCTGGAGGTGGGGTGATCATCAACACCGCCTCGATCTGTGGATTGACCGGTGGGCTCGGCCCGCACGCTTACACGGCGGCCAAACACGCGGTGATCGGGTTCACCCGATCCACCGCCCTGGAACTGGCCGAGGACAACATTCGGGTCAACGCCATCTGTCCGGGTTACATCGTGACCGAGTTGACCGCCGGGGCTTTGGGCGAGGAGATGGATGGTGAGCAGTTTGAGCAGCGGCATGAGATCACCCGAGGCTTCTTCGACAACATTCAGCCTTTACGTCGGGCCGGCGAGGTTGGCGACATCGCCTCGGCGGTGGCGTGGATCGCGTCCGACGAGTGCTCGTGGATGACCGGTGCCGCCCATGTGATCGATGGAGGCTTGACGGCCGGGGTTCCGTTCCGCCAGGGGCTGCGCGCCCAGTTCGAGGGGTAGGGCCGAGTGTCGGTCGCAAGTTCCGACCTGAAGTTCGGATTCGCCACTCCCGTCGACATGTGGCGCAGCGACTTCGATCGTAAGCAAGCGATCATGGCCGAGCTGCACGACATCGGCGTCGACCATGTGTTTATGGCCGATCACGTGTCGTTTCGCAACGGCTCGGGCACCGATGGCTTCGTGGAGATTGCCGCCCTCTCACAGCTTCATCCGGAGATGGGGGTGATGATCAGCGTCTATCTGTTGCCGCTGCGCCACCCGATGCCGGTGGCCCGGCAGTTGGCGTCGATCTCCAACATTGCGCCGGGGCGAGTGATGTTCGGTGTGGGCATCGGCGGCGATGATCGCCATGAGGTGGAGGTGTGCGGTGTTGATCCCCGTACTCGTGGCAGGCGGACCAACGAGTCCCTAGCCGTGCTACGACAGCTGATGGCCGGTGAGGCGGTGAACCTCGACGGTGAGTTCTTCCAGCTCAGCGAGGCCCGGATCCGACCGACCATCGACCCGCCGATCCCGATCATCATCGGTGGCCGTTCCAACGCCGCGCTGGAGCGAGCGGCCCGCTACGGCGACGGCTGGATTGGAGCGTGGTGTTCCCCTCGGCGGTTTGCCGAGGCCGTCGGGTTGATCGACGAGATGGCGGCCCAGGCCGGGCGTTCCGACGTGGCTTGGCGTCACGGGTACCAGCCCTGGTGTGGTGTCGGCGACACCGCCGAGGAGGCGAGGGAAGCCGTGGCCTATCAGATGGAAACCTTCTACCACCTGCCGTTCGAGATGTTTGAGCGCTACATCCCGTGCGGCACTCCGGCTGAGGTGGCCGAGCAGTTCCGCCCCTTCGTCGACGCCGGCTGTACTTTGCTCAACATGAAGGTGGCGGCGGCCACCGCCGAGGAGTCGCTGGTTGGCGCCAAGGAAATCATCGCCGCATTGCGGTGAGCGACGGCGCGCCCCCCGGGCCCGGTACGTCTAACGCGCTAACGTATTTGCGACTTTCGTAGCGCTCGGAGAATAAAGTCGCAGATACGTTAGCGCGAGACCAGTCGCCGGACCGACGATCAATCATCGATCACCGGACTCGACGCCCATGGTCTGGTCGAATCGAAAGCTCAGGAGTACCATCGCCACCATGTCGACGTTCACGCCCTCCTGCACCGACGCGGTGGCCCTCCACGAGTGGCATCCGATCAGCGCGATGGACGAGCTGGAGGCCGATGTCGTCGAGCGAACCATCCTCCTCGACGACACCATCGAGTACACGGTCGACACCGACGGGGAGCCCAAGGTCTGGCCGGCCGCCACCGGAGCCGATCAACCACTCCCCACCCGAATCAAGTTCGGCTATCTCTGGACCTCACTCGGCTCCCCCACCCATGAGCTGTTCGAGATCGAGGAGTGCGACGAACCCGACCGGCGCATTCTCAACGGCGGCAGCATCATGGTGTCGGTCAGCGCCCCCCGGGCGGTCGAGAACTTCCTCGACATGGGTCACTTCCCGTACGTACACACCGGGATCCTCGGCGTGGAGCCTCGCACGGAGGTGGAGGAATACGACGTCGACACCACCGACGATCAAGTGCTGGCCACCCGCTGCCGGTTCTACCAACCCATGGCCTCGGCGGCGGCCACCGGCGGGCAGATGACCGAGTACATCTACCGGGTGCCTCATCCCTACTGCGTGATGCTCTACAAGTCGGTGCCCACCGACCCGAGCCGCATGGATGTGATCGCTCTGTTCAACCAGCCAATGAGCCAGGAGCGCATCAGAGCCCACAACTTCTTGTGCATGGTCGACGAGGTCAACACCATCACCGGTCTCAAACGCTTCCAGCAGCTCATCTTCGGGCAGGACAAGTCCATCCTCGAAAGTCAATGGCCCAAGAAACTTCCGCTCGATCCGCGAGCCGAAGTGCCGATCCGAGCCGACAAGAGCGCCATCGCCTACCGACGCTGGCTGTCGACCAAGGGCCTGATCTACGCCGTGATCCCGGCAGCGGCATGATCGTGGCAGCGACCATGAAGACCACCTGGTATCCGATCGCAAGAACCGACGACCTGCCGAAGCGCCACGTCTATCAAAGCCAACTGATGGGGCGGGAGCTTGCCGTGTGGCGAGCCGACGACGGCACCGTCAACGTATGGGAGAACCGCTGCCTGCACCGAGGGGTGCGGCTCACGCTCGGCCGCAACGAGGGCGGGGAGCTGGTCTGCCAGTATCACGGCTGGCGTTACGCCAATAAGACCGCAGGTTGCGTCTACATCCCAGCCCATCCCGCCGACGCCCCGGCACAGACGATCTGCAACGTGACCTTTCCAGTGGTCGAACGCCACGGCCTGGTGTGGACAAGCGAGGATGGAACCGGAGATCTCCCCCAAGTCGGGGCTCTTGAAGACGGCAGCGAGGCGTTCGGCCTGCGAAACCTGCCGGTCAACGCCGAGCCGCACGTGGTGCTTGAGGAACTGGCCGCATTTCATTTCCGTCCAAGCGGGTCGCTAACGGGCGATGAACCCGCCGAGACGACAGTGACTGACCAGGGCGACACGTGGATCGCCCTCACCTCGACGGACCGCGCCGATGCCACCACCGCCGTGTTCTTCGTCCAACCGGTCGACTCGAACCGCAGCGTCGTCAGAGGCGTTTTGACGGAAGCGCCAAGCGACTCCATAGCCGTATTGAAACACCACGCCCTACGACTGGGCCGCTGGCGTAAAGCGGTCGAGGAAGCCGCAGCCGAACGCCCAACGTCCGAGCCGCTCCCAGTAAGGCTGCAACAGGTCTCAACCGCTCACACCGAGGCGGCCGAGCAGCAGCCCAAAGCCGGAGGTCGCAAGGCCGGTCTCCGAGTAGCGGTGGCTCGCAAGTGGACTGCCGGGGAGGGTATCGCCGGCTTCGAGTTGGCCCCCGTCGACGGAACGCTCCCCACCTTCCAACCCGGCGCCCACATCGACGTGCACCTGCCCAACGGACTCGTCCGCCAATACTCGCTGGTCAACGGCCCGGGCGAGCTCGACCGGTATGTGATCGGCGTCAAACGGGAGCCCGAGTCGACCGGTGGCTCATCGTGCCTGCACGACACGATCAAAGAAAGTGACCTGCTGGCCATCTCCGAGCCTCGCAACAACTTCGCTCTCCGCCGAGATGCCTTCCACACCACGCTCATTGCCGGCGGCATCGGCATCACGCCGCTCCTGGCCATGGCCCAGGCGCTGCGGGCCAACCGACTCAACTTCGATCTCCATTACTTCGCCCAAACCGAGGATCACTTGGCCTTCGCCGACCGCCTCAAATCAGTCGACGATCACCTCCACCCCCACCTCGGCCTCAACCCTGAACAAACCGGGGCCGAACTCACCGAGATCCTCACCACCAATGCCGCCGACGGCCACCATGTCTACGTCTGCGGACCTGGTCCCATGCTCGACGCCACCCGACGCCTGGCCACCGAAGCCGGGTGGCCCGACCACACAGTGCACTTCGAGTACTTCAAGAACACCAACGAGATCGACACCGATTCAAGCTTCGAAGTCGAACTGGCTCGGTCGGCCCTCACCCTCACGGTGCAAGCCGGTGAATCGATCATCGAGGTGCTGCGAGCCAATGGCGTCGACCTGCCAACCTCATGTGAACAGGGCGCTTGCGGCACCTGCCAGGCCGCCGTGCTTGAAGGCGAACCCGACCATCAAGACGTGTACCTCAATCAAAGCGAACGAGCCGCCGGAGACCGCATCATGACGTGTGTGTCCCGGGCCAAGTCCGACCGTCTCATCCTCGACCTGTAGCGGAGAGATAACAGCCATGATCACGCTCTACGACTACGAACTCTCCGTCAACTGCTACAAGCAGCGGTTGATGATGTCGATCCTCGACGTGGAGTACGAGGCCGTGGCCATCGACTTCTTCCCCGGCCTCGAACACAAAGGCGAAGCCTTCGCCGAGATCAACCCGATGGGCCACATACCGGTGATCGACGACGACGGCTACATCCTTCGAGACGCTCACGCCATCCTCGTGTACCTCGCCACACGCTACGACAACAGCAGTCAGTGGTACCCGGTCGACGACCCACAACGACTCGGCCAAGTGGCGTCGTGGCTGCAGTTCGCCGAAGGCACCACCAACACCGCTTCGGCCGCTCGCCTTCACGACACCCTCGGCTACCCGTTCGACATCGATGAGGTGCGAGCCGGGGCCCACCACCTCTTCCGAGCACTCGACGAACACCTGTGGTTCCAGGAACAGCAGGGACACTCCTGGGTGGTGATCGGTGACCATCCGACCATCGCAGACCTCGCACTGTTCCCCGACGTAATGCTGGCCGAACAGGGCGGCATCAGTCTGCTCGACTACCCGGCCCTGCGCCGCTGGACCGACCGGTTCAAACGAGTGCCCGGCTTCACCGTGATGGCCGGCATCTACCATGCCGGCCCAGGAGCATGACCGACAAACGGGAGTCGGTTGTCAACGAGTGGTTTCCGGTCGCGTCAAAGGCGGAGATCACTCCCGGTTCAATCACTCCGTTTGAGCTGGTCGACGACCGCTACGTTCTCGTCTGCGATCTTGAAGGCAACGTCACCGCGCTGCCCGACACCTGTCCCCATCGGGGCGCCCAACTCAGCCTCGGCACGTTCGACGGTGAACGCCTGGCCTGCCCGTATCACGGCTGGCAGTTCGGCACCGACGGCACCTGCCTGCTGCAGCCCGCCCACCCCGACCGCACCCCACCAGCGGCGGCCGGCCTGTCGACGTTCAACGTGCAAGAGGCCTACGGGCTCTGGTGGGTTTGCCTCGGCCCCGAGCCCCGAAACCTTCCGTACTACCCGGCCTATGAGCAATATCCGGACCGGAGCACGCTGTGCGACGCCCGAACCGTCAACGCCGCCGGGCCCCGGCTCGTCGAGAACTTTCTCGACCTCGCCCACCTCCCCTACGTGCACGAGGGCTCACTCGGCGAACCCACGTTCGCCGAGGTCGCCGAACACGAGGTCGTCATCGACGACGAGGAGATCCAAGCCATCGACTGCAAATTCTGGCAGCCTCAAGCCGGGCCCGGCAGCGATGGGCAGTGGGTGACGTACAGCTTCGGTGTGTCACATCCCTACGCGGCCAGGCTGCAAAAACTGCCGCGCCGGGATGAGGCACCGGAACCGGGAGCGTCGTTCGACATTCTGCTCGCCATGTCACCCGAGACCGAAACCCGCTGCCGGGTGTGGATGCTGACCACGGTCCATTCGCCCGACGCCGATCTCGACGAGTTCAACCGCTTCGGCGCCTTCATCTTCGACCAGGACGTGCCCATCGTCGAATCGCAACGGCCGATGCTCCTACCGCTGGAGGCCAAGGCCGAGGTACCTCAACGAGCCGACAGGATGAGCTTGGCCTACCGCCGCTGGTTGAAGGACCGGGGCACGCTCTACGGCACCCTGGCCAAAGCCTGACCTGTAGCGGAAACGTTACGAGACTGGACGCAATCGCGGCGCGCTCGTATCGTTGTCGCCATGGAGAGACCAACGTCGAGCCTTCGTCGCTCGCTTCTTACACTGCTGACCCTATTTTTCTCGTTCACCCTGATTGCCGCGGCTTGCGGCGACGGTGACGATGACGCTGCCGACAGCGGCGACGGCGGTGACGCCGCATCCGAGTCAAGTGACGCGCCTCGTATGGCCATCGTCTATTCAGCCGACTGGCTCGACGGTTCCTGGGGCCAGGCGGCCCACGACGGCGCCAAGGCCCTGGTCGACGCCGGAGTGATCTCCGACGACCTGCTGTTGGCCGACAACGTGCCGCCGGGAGCCGAAGGTGAACGAGCCCTGCGTGATGCCGCCGAAGAAGGGTATAACCCGATCATCGCCCACTCGTTCGACTACGGCGAAAACGTGAAGGCCGTGGCCGCCGACTACCCCGACACGATCTTCCTTTATGCCGGAGGTTTCGGTGACGTGGCCGCCAACGTCGGCGACTACGACCAGCCGTTCTACCAGGCTTCCTACCTCTCGGGCATCCTTGCTGCCGGCGCCACCGACGGTGGCACCGTGGCCGGTGCCGGCGGGTTTGAGATCCCCGCCTGCTACTCGATGTACGAGGCGTTCCTGGCCGGCGCTCAAGAGGTTCGTCCCGACACCACCGGCTCGTTTGTGGCCGTCGGTGATTGGTACGACGTGCAGCTGGCCAAGGAAGCCGCTCTCGGCCAGCAGAGCCAGGGCGCAACCATGTACATCGGTTGCGGCCAGGGCCCGACCTTCGGTCAGATCGAAGCCGCCACCGACACCGGCGGCGTGTCCACCGGCTACGTCGGCGACATGGCCGATGTTGGCCCTTCGGTACTGTCCTCGTTCATCTGGCGCCTCGACAAGGTCTTCGAGGAAGTGGTGGCCGACGTGGCCGCCGGCAAGAACGAGGCCCGCTACTACTCGGTGCCGCTGGCCGACGGCGGCATGGACGTGGTGATCACCTCGGCCAAGGAAGGCGACATTTCCAGCGAAGCCATGGACCTCTACGAGCAGCGACTCATGGAGATTCAGGCCGGCGATTTCGAGGTGCCGTTCGTACCTCAGGCCGGCTAGCGGGTCCAACACTCAACACGTAGTAGCCGGGTGGTCTTCGGGCCACCCGGCCTTCGCGACACGGGGGCAAGAAGGGGACCATGGCTGAAGAAACGGCGAGCAATCCTGCCGAAAGTTTTGTCGAGATGCGGGGGATTCACAGGCGTTTCGGGGCAACCCATGCGCTGCGCGGCGTTGATCTGACGTTGCGCCCGGGTGAGATTCACGCGCTGCTCGGTGCCAACGGCGCCGGCAAGACCACTCTGGTCCGTATTCTGGCCGGGCTCGATCAACCCGACGAGGGCACGATGAAACTGTTCGGCCAACCGGTCGACAGCTTCGACCCCCGCGAGATGCGCTCGGCCGGTGTGGCCTTGGTGCAGCAGCATTTCACGCTGGTGCCCACCCTGTCGGCATCGGAAAACCTGATCCTGGCTCGCCCCGAAGGCTGGAAGCTACCCGGCCGCAAAACTGCCCGTGATCGTCTTGCTTCCCTCATCGACAAAACGGGCCTTGAGGTGCGGGACGACGTGCCGGCCGGTCAACTCTCCGTCGGCGAACAGCAGCGGCTCGAGCTGCTGCGAGCGCTCGACGCCGACGCCAAAGTTCTTCTGCTCGACGAACCGACTGCGGTACTCACCGACCAGGAGGCCGAAGGGCTGATCGAAGTCTGCCGAACCCTGGCCGGCGAAGGGCGGGCCCTGGCCTTCATCACCCACCGGCTGGCGGAGGTTTTTGCCGGCTGTGATCGGGTGACCGTGCTGGCCGAAGGGCAGGAGGTCATCACCGACGACCCGGTGGCCGATCACACCCGCAGCGGCTTGGCCTCGGCCATGATCGGGCAGGAAAGTTCCGGAGCGTTCACAGACCGCCAAGGCGGCAACCGTGAGGTGGGCGATCCGCAGCTGGTGGTCTCCGACGTGCATCTCGGTCGTCTCACCGGGGTGACCATTCAGGTCCGCTCCGGTGAAGTGGTGGGGATCGCCGGTGTCGACGGCAACGGTCAGGCCGACCTCGAAGCCGCCGTCTCGGGCCGCGAGGTGCCGACGGCAGGCACGGTCAGTGTCGGCGGTCAACCGTTGATCGCCCACCAACCCCGCAAGCGCCGAGCCCAAGGTCTGGCCTACATCCCCAGTGACCGGTATCAGTGGGGTCTGATCCGGGCCATGGATCTTTCCGACAATCTGGAGCTGGGGCGAGTGCCGAAGTGGCGGGCTCGTCGGGCGCAGCGCCGAGCCGCCGTGGGCAGCGACCTGGAGAACTGGGATGTTCGCACCTCGGGCCCGGCGGCCCGAGCCGGTTCGCTGTCAGGAGGCAACGCCCAGAAGCTGGTGTTGGCCCGCGAGCTTGCCGGCGACCCCCAGGTTGTAGTGGCCTCATATCCCACTCGCGGTCTCGATCCCGGGGCCGCCGACACCGTCGCCGAACGTCTCGTCGGCTGCGCCGCCGACGGCGCCGCCGTGTTGTGGATCGGCGCCGAACTGGATGAGTTGCTGGCGGTATGTGACCGCATCGTCGTGTTGACCGGCGGCGAGACCCGCGGCCCGTTCTTCCCACCGTACGACCGAGAAGCCATCGGCTTGGCCATGGCCGGCGAAAAGGCGGTCGTCTGATGACCACAGCAGCAACCTCGTCCGAGTCGGCATCCACCTCGCCGGTGGCCGACTCCCCCGACTCCGGCGGCAGCAGCCCCGATGGTTTCCTCGACCGCATCGTCACCAGCGCCACGTCGAACTCACCGGCGTCGCGTTTGCTGATCCCACTGGCATCGGTCGGCGCCGCCCTCGTGATCGGCGGCGTCATCATCGCCCTCGAAGGGGTCAACCCGCTGTCGGTGTACTGGTCGGTGCTCAAGGCGGTGTTTGTCGATAACCGCGGGCTGTCCGACACCGCCACCGCCGCCACCCCGCTGATCCTCCTTGGGCTGGGCTACGCCTTGGCCTACCGGGCTCGGATCTTCACCATCGGCGGCGAGGGCCAATATCTCGTCGGCGCCACCGCCGGAGCAGCGTGGGTGACAGCCGGCGGTATTCGCGACATGCCGTCGGTGTTGCTAATCATCACCGGACTGGCCTTCGCCATCATCGCCGGTGCGTTGTGGAGCGCTCTGGCCGCTTGGGCCCTCACCCGGTTCGGGGCCAACATCACCATCTCCAGCCTCATGCTGGTGTACGTCGGCGCCGCCATCATGGCCTGGGGAATCCGAGCCGGCTTCAAAGACCCGGAGGCCTTCGTCAATCAGTCGCGGGCTTTTGAGGGCGCCGCCCTACCCGATCTTCCCGGGACGAGCACCCACATCGGTTTCCTGATCGCACTCGTGCTGATTCCGGCGATGACGGTGCTGCTCTATCGCCACCGGTCGGGTTTTCACACCACGGCTCTCGGCCACAATCCCAACGCGCTCGACGCCAACGAGGTGCCGTCAGATCGGGTCACCATGTACATCATGTTGGCCGCCGGAGCGCTCGCCGGTTTGGCCGGGATGGTGGAGACGGCCGGGGTCAACAACCGCCTGACCGCCTCGGCGTCACTTGGCTACGGGTTCACCGCCATCGTGGTGGCGCTGCTCGGGCGGCTTCATCCGGTGGGGGTTTTGATCTCCGGCCTTGGTTTGGCCGGGTTGACCATCGGGTTCGAGGCGGCCGAACGGGAATTTTCCTTGCCCTCGTCGTTGGTGGGGGTTATCACGGCCATGATCGTGGTGTTTGTTGTTGTCGGCGATGCCCTGGCCAGCCGGGGCTCGGAGTCGACGTAGGACGCGAGCCGGAAGACGGGGAGAGGTAGAGATGGAAGTTCTTTGGAATATCGACACGCTTGAGGCCGCCGTCCGGCTCGGTATACCCGTGGCGTTGGCCGCCTTGGGGGCGCTGGTGTCGGAACGGACCGGCGTACTCAACCTCGGCTTGGAGGGCATGATGCTCTCCGGGGCGTTGGCCGGGTTCTATCTCAACGATGTCACCGGTTCGCCGTGGGTCGGCTTGCTGGCCGGCATCGTCGTAGGCGCCGGGTGCGGGGCGATCCTGTCGGGTTTGGTGGTGACGGCCAGGGCGAACCAGGTGGTGACGGGTATCGCCTTCACCCTTCTTGCCATCTCCGCCACCACCTACCTGTTCCAGCTCGGTTACCAGATTGGTTCGATCTCCCAACTCGAAAACACGTTGGGGATGACCCCGCTGGTGGTCATGACCTTCCTCTGTGTCGCCGCGCTATGGGCGCTGTTCAACCGCACCACTCTCGGCTTGGCGATGGGAGCGGTCGGCGAGTCCCCCGAGGCGGCCGACGCCCTGGGGTACCGAGTGGAGCAGTTGCGTTGGACGGCCACGATGATCGGCGGGGCCTTAGCCGGACTCGGCGGTGCCGCCTTGGTGAACGGGCCGCTCGGCTTGTTCAACCGTGAGGTTACCGCCGGACGAGGTTGGGTGGCCCTGGCTCTGGTGGTGTTCGCCGGTTGGCGACCTGGGGTGGCGGTGGCGGGAGCGCTTCTCTTCGGACTGTGCGACGCCGCCCAGCTGCGGCTTCAGGGCACGGCGACGGAGATCCCCTACGAAGTGTTTCTGGCCCTCCCCTACCTCGTGACCCTGATCGCGTTGGTGCTCCGGGCCCGGGCCAGCCGCACCCCGGCCGCCCTCGGCGTACCCTACGTCCGCGGCGCCCACTAGCCCCCTCCCGAACTTTGTGCAGTTTGCGCCCCACCCGCGCCGAACTTTGTGCAGTTTGCGGCCCAGTCGACGGGACGCAAGGCGCACAAAGTTCCAGGGTTGCGAGGCGGCTCAGCCGCCGGCCAGGGCGACCAGCTCGGCCAGGATGCGGCGCATCTCCAAGGTGATGCGGTCGGCCTTGGTGTGAATCTCGGCGGTGGAATCGAGCGGGACGGCCTTCGACCGGAACTGTTCGAGCATCGCCTTGTCTTCTCCGGCCACAGCTAGCTGAAAGTCGACGGTGGCCTGACGGTCCTCTTCGGTGTCGGCGATGTCGTTGCGGTAATCGGTGCAGTACAGCCGGGTGGTGGTGGCGTTCATCGGTTGGTGACAGAAGCTGATGGTCAGCACGGCGTTGTCGGCCGGGTAGTCGATGCGCAGATATACGTGGTGAGGCGGGGTGTAGATGAACACATCATGACGCTCGGCGGTGGCGAAGTTGTCGACGGCACCCCCATCGCCAGGCTGGGAGTCGGCCAGCGTCTTGGTGGTGTGCGAGTGGTTGACGGTAAACGTGTGCCCGTCTCGCACCAGTTCATACTCCGGCACTCGCCGATCCTCCACCGCTCCAAATGTGGCCAGATGCAGATACGGGAAATGGCCTTGGTCCAAAAAATTGTCGGTCATCTGTGCGGCACCGGCGTTCCAGTCGAGCACCGGAAGTGGGCAGTTGACGAACACCTCATCGTCGTGTTCGGGCACCTGAGGGAGAGGGGCCAGCGGCTCCTCCGGTGCGAGCCAAACCAGGCCGAGGTGATCGCTCACCGCATAGGCGGCTGAGCAATGGGCCTTGGGCGGGATCGCGCCGCCCCCGTCGACTGACGCGCCGATCGCCGGGATCTCCACACAGGTGCCATCGGCGGCGAAGCGGTAGCCGTGGTAGCCGCACTCCAGGGCACCATCGACCACTCGTCCGGCCGAGAGTGGCGCAAACCGATGAGGACAGCGATCAGGCAGGGCACTCAGCTTGCCCTCGATTCGCACCACACACCAGTGTTCCCCCAACAGCTCGACCGAAATCGGCGTATCGCTCACGTCCTCGCTGCGAGCCACCGGATGCCAGAATCGGCGTAACGCCGGATGTTCGTTATGTAGAAGTTGCTCGCCTGACTTCTCACCGGTCATGCCAAAGAGTACCGCAGTCGCCTACGACGCGGCATGCCTAGGCCCCGCTATACGGCGGCGGGAAGCACGAACCGGTAGGTGGCGGTCCAGTGGAACACCGAGGCCGTGACGACCAGCACGTGGAACAGCTCGTGGGAGGAGAACACCCGAGGCCACAGCTTCGGCCAGCGGGTGACCTTGAACAGCATGCCAACCGTGTAGAGCACCCCGCCGAGGGCCATCATGCCCACTGCTCCGCTGCCTGCTCGTTCCGACAGCGGCGCCATGATTGGGAGCGACATCCAGCCCATGATCGCCATGAGTGAGAAGGAGAACACGTGGCGTTCCATCGACGAGAAAATGCGGTGAAGAATCCCGATCGCCGCCAGACTCCACACGGCCATCATCGCCACCCACTGCGTCGACCCGTCGAGAATGAGCAAACCGATCGGGGTATACGAGGCGGCGATGAGCACAAAGATCATCGAATGATCGAGGCGCTGCATCCGGGTCTTCCAACGCTCGCCCCAGGGCACCGAGTGGTAGAGCGAACTGGTGGTGTAGAGACCAAGGAGCCCCAGTCCGAATACCGCAACCGCCAACCGGGCCCACGTATCCGACGCCCGTACAAGCAGAAACGCCGTGCCCACGATCGACGCCACCGCAGCACCGCCGTGGAGGAATCCACGTACCGGATTCTGCATACGCCCGAGCGTCCATCGTTCGATGGCTTCGGTACTGCGGTCGATCACGGCATCGAGTGTGCCGTCGAGACGATTCGGTGGTCGCGTCACAGAGCAGAACGTATCAGAGGTCGCTGCAAACTGTTTGGTCGGGGTGACGGGCGCTACAGGGCAGCAGGCTCGCCTAAGCCGGTGCTAGACATCGCGCGGTTCGATACGGGGCGGGGGTGGACCATCAGGGTCGAACCCGAAACCGGCTTGCCAGCGCCGATCGTAGTTGCGGGCTGACATGGGAAAGAGATCCTCGTCGATCGTGATCCCACCATCGTCGACGGCTAGAAACCCCGACTCCGCGTTATGGCTGTTGCCGTCAATGAAGTCGACGAGTGAGCGGTGATAATAGCCGGCATCAGAATCGTAATTCTCCAAGGCAAACGTGGACACGTTCGCCGCGGCGCAATCGACGAGTAATACCGAATCCCATCTGGACTGACCGGAAAGCAGTGGAACGAACTGCCGCGGCGTGTATGGAAATGGCTGGACGTCGATGACTCCCGACCACTCATGTAGCCAGTCGACGCACTCCTGTACGGATCGTGGCCACACAGGAGGAAACAAGTAGGCGGACCGCCAGCTTGTTGTCTCGGGATGGTCGTAGTTGAGACCGTTGGCGATACCGAACCAATCACGAACCTCAGTGGGCAGTGTGGCACCGACCACCGATTCCAGACGATCGATTTCTTCTGGCGGTGCCGGTGGAGCGAGGTGCCGATGAATCGTGGCTCCGATCGCCTCGATGGCGCTGCAGTAACGTTCGAATGCTTCGGCGACCTCGCTCATGATGGCTACTCAGGCTGGAAGCGGCGGGAGATGGTGCGGTGGGCGGCTAGCATCTCGTCGACTTTCGACGACACCAGCGCCCCCGATTCAACCACAGGCTTGCCGGCAACGATCGTGTGGTGGGCACCGATCGGTCCGCATCGGAGCCAACCCTCGACCTGGTCGTCGAGCACACCGGCGAAGGCCGGGCCGTCGAGTTTCCATACGGCGATGTCGGCCACCGACCCGACGGCCAGTTGGCCAAGCTCACCATCTCGTCCCAGGCATCCGGCGCTGCCCCGAGTGGCGATCTCCAGAGCGTCCCGGGCCGACATGGCATCGGCGCCACTGCGGAGTTTGCCGAGCAGCATCGCCAAGCGAGCCTCCTGCCATAGCGAGGCGGCATCCGCCGACGAAGACCCGTCGCACCCGATCCCAACCGGTGACCCGGCGGCTCGCAGGTCGACGACCGGGGCCACACCGGAGCTGAGGATCAGGTTGGAGCTTGGACAGTGAGCCACGCCGACTCCGGCTCGACCAAGCCGAACAACCTCCTCAGGATTCGGCCGCACGCAGTGGGCCACCCAACTGCGGTCGGTGCACCAGCCCACCTCTTCAAACTGCTCGATGCAGCGGCGGCCGAAGGTGGCCATGGAGAACTCGTCGTCCTCCTCGTTCTCGGCCAAGTGAGTGTGCAGTCGCACATCGAGGCGTTCGGCCAATTCAGCGGTGCGGCGCATCAGATCGGGCGTGACCGAAAACGGCGAGCACGGAGCCAAGGCGATCCTGGTCATGGCCCCGTGTGTTGGATCGTGATGCAGCCCGACCAGCCGTTCACTTTCGGCGAGGATGGCGTCTTCGTCCATCACCACATCGTCGGGCGGCAGGCCCCCGTCCTTCACCGACAGACTCATCGAACCGTGTGTCGGGTGGAAGCGCATGCCCAGGTCGCGAGCGGCCTCGATCTCGGCCGTGATCAGATCGCCACCGCCGGCCGGGTGGAGGTAAAGGTGATCGGTAGAGGTGGTGCAACCACTCAACGCCAGCTCGGCCAAACCAACCCAAGCGGAAACGTACGAGGCCTCCTCGTCGAGCGCCCTCCACAACGGATAGAGCGTTTGCAGCCAACCGAACAACGGGGCCGACGTCATCGGAGCGTAGGCCCGAGTGAGGTTCTGGTAGAGGTGATGGTGGGTGTTGATCAAGCCCGGTGTCACCAGTCCACCATCGGCCGAAAGCGTGCGGGCAGCCTCGGGACCGGGGTCGGCACTCGATCCGATGGCCGAGATAAAACCGCCACTCATGGCGATCCATCCACCGGATTGCTCTCGGCGGTCATCGTCGACGGTGGCGATTGTGCCGCAGTCGGTTAGGACAAGGTCAGCCATCATGTCGGACACGGTACCAGAGCCGCTATTGGCCGTCGCCTCCACCTACCATGGTGCTGTGATGTCCGAGAACGCACCGGATGTGCCGACGATGCCAGGCTGGACGCTCGCCCTCCGATTCCTGCTGGAGCTCGCGGCATTGGCCGGTCTGGCGATGTTGGCGTGGGAGGTTGCGCCCGAAGGCCAACGCTGGCTTGCGGCCTTAGTGCTGTCGATGGCCGGAGCCATGGCTTGGGGCCTGTTCAACGTTCCCGACGACCCAAGTCGATCGGGCAAGGCGCCGGTGGCGGTCCCGGGACTGGCACGCCTCGCACTTGAACTCGCCCTTCTTTTCGGCGGCGCCGTCGGTTGGTTGGCGGGCGGACAGGCACCGATCGGCCTCGTGTTGGTTGCGCTAATCCTGTTTCACTACGCCACCACAATCCCTCGCGTTCGATGGCTCCTCAAGAGTTAACGGATTGTAAAGACTCCCAGTCGCCGTCATAGTGAGATTCCTTTGAATAGAGGGGTCACAGCCCTTGCACCGATGGTTGTGCTGCACATATCATTAGATGGCAGTCAACTGACGACTGGCATATATCGGCCTTGTCACTCCACAGGGGGACTGTGAGCACCCGAGCACATCATCGACACGAGCAATCGTTGCGCCGCCGGTTGGTGCGCAGACCGTCTCTTGCCGCGCAGACCGAGGAAATCCTGCGGGAGTGGTTGATGTCGGGCGAGCTCGCCGCCAATGATCAGCTTCCCCCGGAGCATGACCTTGCCGAACAGTTCGGCGTCAGCCGCGCCACCGTCAGGGCGGCCATTGGCGCGCTGGCCCGACGCGGCCTGGTTGTGCAGCGGCACGGCGTCGGCACCTTTGTCGCCGCCGGGAGCCGGCTGACCAACGATCTCGCCCTCGCCACCGACCTCGGTGCCCTCGTGCAGCGCAACGGTTCGGGCACCGACATCGCCTTCGACGAAGTGGCTGTGGTACCGGCTCCCACTGCGGTCGTTGAGGCGCTTGAGATCGAGCCGACCGACTCTGTGGTCCGTTCCACCAAACGGTTTATGGCCGACGGCGACACGCTTGTCTACGTCGTCAACTCCATACCGGAACGCATCGTCGGCCCCGAGGTCACCAGCCGGATGATCAGCGAACCCCAGATCATCGAGCCGCTGTTCGACTTCCTGGAGACTCACCTCGGCATTCGCCCCGGCCCTCAGCTGGCCCGAATCTTCCCCGAACTCGGATCTGATGTTGATCATCCGGCCAACGCTGTGCCTCCGACAAGCCCGGTCATTCGCATCGAGGAGATCGGCTACAGCGATGCCAACGAACCGGTTTGGCACAGCCAAACCTGGTTCCCTCCGGGGGCGATGAACCTGGAGCTCATCCGGCAGCCCCCAACCCCGATCTTCTGATCCCAGCCGCAGCGTCTGCCGGGATCCCGGAGAAAAGTCAAACAAAGAGGAGAAGGAAAGTGCATAAGGACCGCATCAGTAGATGGAGGCTGATCCTGATCGGATTGGCCGTGTTCTCGCTGCTGGCAGCCGCCTGCGGTGGGGGCGACGAAGAGACCTCGGCCGACGATTCGTCGGCCGACAGCGGAGACGCCGCTTCCGGTGGCGACTGCGAAGAGCCGATCAAGGCGGCGTTTGTGTACGTCGGACCAATCGGCGATGCCGGGTGGACCAAGAAACATGACGACGGGCGACTCTCGCTCGAAGCCGCTCTGGGTGACTGCGTGGAGACCTCGTTCCTGGAGAGCGTGCCCGAGGGCGCCGAGTCCGAGGCGATCTTCGAACGTCTGGCCCGCGACGGCAACGACATCATCTTCGGCACATCGTTCGGCTACATGGACCAGATGCTGGCCGTGGCCGAGAAATTCCCCGATGTGAAGTTCGAACACGGCACCGGGTTCAAGGTGTCCGACAACATGGGCACGTTCTTCGGCGCCGCCGAGGAAGCACGCTACCTGTCGGGCATGGCGGCGGGCGCCATGACCGAGTCGAACCAGATCGGCTACGTGGCGGCGTTCCCGATTCCTGAGGTGCTGCGAGGCATCAACGCCTTCACCCTGGGTGCGCAGCGGGTCAACCCCGACGTCACCGTCGAAGTGACCTGGACCTCCACCTGGTTCGACCCCGTGATAGAGAAGGAAGCCGCCGAGGCCCTCCTCAATGGTGGCGCCGACGTGATCGCCCAGCATCAGGACACCCCGTCGGCCGGTGAGGCGGCTCAGGCCGCCGGCGGCTACTGGGTCGGCTACAACGACGACATGTCACGTTTCGCTCCCGAGGCATGGCTCACCGCCCCCGTCTGGGATTGGGGTCCGTTCTACATCGACGCCGTCGAAGCCGTGCGGGATGGCACCTGGACCTCCGACCAGTACTACGGCACGATGGCCGACGGCATGGTGACCCTGTCACCGGTGTCCGACAAGGTGCCGCAGGACGTGCGCGATCAAATCGCCGACGTGGAGGCTCAGATCAAGGCCGGCGACTTCCCGGTCTTCACCGGTCCGATCAACAACCAGGACGGACTCGAAGTCGTGGCAGCGGGTGAGTCCCCCGACCTTGGCGCCCTGCTGGGTATGGAC
The DNA here is from genome assembly GCA_965216355.1 of Acidimicrobiales bacterium. Lineage (GTDB taxonomy): Bacteria > Actinomycetota > Acidimicrobiia > Acidimicrobiales > SZUA-35 > JAHELU01. The sequence goes on along the minus strand of CBDCFR010000013.1, from coordinate 1,112,051 downwards.
TACTTCGTCGAAGGCGTGAAGGGCAGCGCCTCCGGCTGATCGTCTTGCCACCTCCCACCTCCCGGGCGATGTGATCTACCGGTCACAACGTTCGGGGGCTGGGGGGCCGCAGTCGTCACAACGTTTTGGAAGAAGGGGACACATGGGGGAAAGAACGACATGACCGCATCCGACCAGGCCAAAGTGGCCGTGGCCGCTGTCGGAGCCACCAAACGGTTTCCCGGCGTGCTGGCCAACGACTCGGTCGACTTTGAACTGAGGGTCGGCGAGGTTCACACCATTCTTGGTGAGAACGGTGCCGGTAAAAGCACCTTGGCCGCCATGTTGTGCGGCCTCTATCAACCCGACGAGGGCCACATCGAACGGCTGGGGCGCCCGATCCGGCTCCGCAGCCCCCGGGAAGGACTGGCGGCCGGCATCGGCATGGTCCACCAACATTTTCGTTTGGTCGACCGCTTCACGGTGGCCGAAAACGTCGTGCTCGGCGACCCCGATCAGCCGACGATCCTCCGGCAGAGCGAGGTGGAGGAACGGGTCGCCGCCATCGGTGAACAATTTGGACTACCGATCGACCCGAGAGCACAGATCGCCACGTTGACCGTCGGCCAGCGCCAGCGGGTGGAGATCGTGAAGATGCTGTACCGCGGAGCCGACGTGCTCCTGCTCGACGAACCCACTGCGGTGCTCACCCCTCAAGAAGTCGACGCCCTCTTCACCACCGTGCACTCGATGACCGACGAGGGCAAAGCGATCGTCTTCATCAGCCACAAGCTCGGTGAAGTCATGGCCGTAAGCGACCGGGTCACGGTAGTGCGCGGCGGCGCCGTGACCGGCGAGGTGGCCACCGCCGACACCAACCGCAAACATCTCGCCGAGCTCATGGTTGGACGCCCGGTCGACATCGAGAGGAGGCGAGGCACGTCGACGAGCGACGACACGGTGCTCAAGGCCGAAGGTTTGACCGTGCGGGAGGGAGACCAAACGCTCGTCGACAACGTCGACATCAACATCCGCCGAGGCGAGATCCTCGGCATCGCCGGAGTCGCAGGCAACGGACAGCGTCCACTGGCCCGGGCACTGGCCGGAATGATCAAGGCCGACGCCGGGCGAGTGGCCGTTGCCGGCACCGACGTCACCGGCAAAGGTCCGGTGGCGGCCCGTACGGCCGGACTCGCCTTCGTGCCCGAGAGCCGATTGGGAACCGGCCTGGTGCCAGGACTCAGTCTCACCGACAACATGTTGCTGACCCGGAAGCGTAAGTTCTTTGTCGACCGCAAGTCGGCCCGAGCCGAAATCGCAAAAGCGATCACCGACTACGAGATCAAGACACCAGGCACCGAGGCCGAGGCCCGGGTTCTGTCGGGTGGCAACTCTCAGAAGGTTCTGCTGGCCCGGGAGTTTGCCGGGCTCGGCGAATCCGACGGCCCGCAGGTCATCATCGTTTCCAGCCCCACCCGGGGGCTCGACATCGGGGCCGCCGAGTTTGTGCGAGGCCTGTTGCACGATGCCAGGGAACGGGGCGCCGGCGTACTGATTATCAGCGAAGACCTCGACGAGGTTCGCAGCTTGTCCGACCGGGTGGCTGTGCTTTATCGAGGGGCCATCGCCCTTGAAGGGGCCACCGACGAACAATCACTTGAGTCGATCGGGCTGGCCATGGCCGGTGTCGATCAGGACGACGAAGAGGAGTAGGGGGAGAGAAGTGGCGTATCAAGTTCGTCTGGAACGACGACTCAACCGGAAATGGTGGCACACCACCCTCACACCGATTCTTTCGGTGATCGCGGCGCTGGCCGCCGGTGCCGTGTTTCTCGGGCTGGAAGGGTTCAACCCGTTCAGCGTGTATCAATCCCTCTTTGAGGCCAGCTTCACGTCGAAGTTCGGCATCACCGACAGCTTGACCATCGCGGTTCCGCTCATCCTCACCGGATTGGCCGCCGCAGTTGTGTTCCGTATGAACCTGTTCAACATCGGCGCCGAGGGCCAGCTTTATCTCGGGGCCATCTTCGGCGCTTGGGCCGGGCTTGCCCTCACCGACGGTCTGCCCACCATCATCGGGGTGGCCATCGTGTTGGTGGCCGGAGCCATCGGCGGTGCCCTCTGGGCTGCACCAGCGGCGATCTTCAAGGCCTACTTCGGTACCAGCGAGATCATCACCACCTTGATGTTGACGTTTATTGCCTTGTTCCTGATGCGGTATCTCATCTTCGGTTCCAACTCGTTCTGGCGAGACCCGGAGACCACCAACTTCCCCCAGGGCAAGAAGGTGCCCGACAGCGCCCGGTTCGAGTTGTGGGGCAACACGCGACTGCACTGGGGCCTTCTGGTGGCGATCGGAATCGCTCTGCTGATCTGGGTGCTCATCCGCTACACCTCGGTTGGTTTCGAGATGAACGTCGTTGGGTCATCGCACACCGCCGCTCAGTACGCAGGCATTTCGGTGCGACGAACGGTGATCACCGCAATGCTGCTCTCAGGAGCTCTTGGCGGAGTCGCGGGTGCAACCGAAATTGCCGGTCGAGCCCACGCCCTTGATCCCAACGGACTGGAACTCGGTCTCGGTTTCACCGGCATCGTGGTTGCCGCCCTGGCCAGATACAACCCGTTTGCCATCATCTTGGTGGCCACATTCCTCGGCGGTCTGCGCAACGCCGGTATCGCCATGCAGGGGTTGCCAGGCGACCGTGTTCCCGTCGAGGTTTCACTGATGCTGCAGGGGGCGATCCTGCTGTTCGCCATCGGCGGCGAGGTGTTCTCGCACAACCGGTTACGGCTGATACGAACCGAAAGCTCCGCCGATGTGGCCGAGGGGGTGGCGGCATGAACGAAACCGCCTTTGTTCTGACTCTGGCCGCAGCCGTCGGCGCCGCTGTTCCGATCGCTCTCGCCGCCCTCGGGGAACTCCTGAGCGAACGAGCCGGCGTGCTCAACCTCGGCGTCGAAGGCATGATGCTGATCGGGGCGGTCACCGCCTTCCAGATCGGTGATGCCACCGGATCGTTGTGGCTGGCCCTCATCATCGGCTCATTGGCGGGAATGATCTTTTCATCCATTCACGCGTTCCTGTCGGTTACGCTCCGGGCCAACCAGATCGTCTCCGGTCTGGCCTTGGTCATCTTCGGAACCGGTTTGTCGACCTTCATCGGCAAATCGATTGAAGGGCTACCGTTGGCCACCGACTTCGTGGCCACCCCCTGGGGTCCTCTGGCCGACATCCCGCTACTCGGACCGGTGCTGTTCGATCAGGATCCGATGGTCTACTTCACCATCGTGTTGGCCGTGGCGATCGGATTCTACCTCAACCGCACCAAGGCCGGCCTGGCCCTGCGGGCGGTTGGCGAGTCACCAGGAACCGCCGACACCATGGGTGTGGCGGTCACCTCGATCCGCTATATCCACGTGATGCTGGGCGGATTGCTGGCCGGGATGGCAGGGGCCTACCTGGTGCTCGGACAGGTGCCGTCGTGGAGTCAAGACGGCACCACCGCCGGTATCGGCTGGATCGCCCTGGCCCTCGTGGTGTTCGCCTCGTGGCGCCCGCTCCGGGTGTTGCTCGGTGCGTTTCTCTTCGGTTTCGCTCGGCGAGCAAACTTCTGGCTCCAGGGGGTTGAGGGCGTGGACATTCCTGCCGAGTTCCTCAGTATGCTCCCCTACCTGTTGACGGTGATCGTCCTGGTTGTCTGGGGCAGCCGGGACCTTCGGCGCAGGGTTGGGGCCCCGGCAGCGTTGGGTATCCCATATGTACGCGACGAACGGTAGACGAGAGGCACAATACAGACGATGACCATCATTCACGATTTACATGAGGTCCAGAAGGCCCCGGTCAGGGTGCCCCGCTACCTTTCACCGGCGTCGCTCGACGAAGCATTGGGTCTCATGGCCGAGTTTGGTGATCGGGCCAAACCGATCGCCGGCGGGACCGACCTGGTCGTCGAACTTGACCGCGGCGCTCACGAAGGCTTGGAGGCGCTGGTTGATCTCAGCCGCCTGACCGAGCTGGCCGCGATCGAGCTGAATGACGGCAACCAGGTTCGGCTCGGCGCCATGGTCACCCACAATCAGGTGGTTGGCAGCGAGTTGTGTCGGGATCAGCTACTGCCATTGGCCCAGGCCAGCCTGGAGGTGGGTTCACCCCAGCTTCGCAACAGGGCCACAGTGGCCGGCAACATTGTGACCGCCAGCCCGGCCAACGACACGATCTCCGCTCTTATGGCCCTTGGGGCCGAGATCGAGATCGCATCGACAGTCGGTCGCCGACTCGTGCCGATCAGCGACTTCTTCACTGGTTTCCGCACCACGGTGTTGCAGCCACACGAATTGGTTACTGCGATCGTCGTTCCGACGTTGGGAGCCGACCAACGGGGAGTCTTCGTCAAGGCCGGGTTGCGTCGGGCCCAAGCCATATCAGTGGTGCACCTGGCGATGGTAGTGACGTTTGACAACGAAACCGTGACCGCTGCATCGCTCGCCCTAGGTAGTGTTGCCGCCACGGTGATCACCGTTCCCGGATTCGCCGAGGCCTTGGTGGGCAATAACCTTGATGCCGACGCCATCGCTACGGCCACCCGGGCTGCGGTCGATGCCGCCACCCCGATCGATGACCTCCGGGCCACCGCCGACTATCGATCATCTGTTGTCGCCACCATGGTCTCACGGGGTCTCTCCGCCATCGCCGAGAATCGTCAGGGGGAACAGTGGCCCACCGACATGCCGCTGCTCGTCACCGGCGACGCGCCCGATACCGCAGCGGGCCGCATCGATGTCACCGGCACCGATCCGATCGACTGTGTGGTCAACGGTGAACCGACCTCCGCCGCCGGAGCGGTGGGGATCACGCTGCTCGACTGGCTTCGAGACGAGGCTGATCTCACCGGTGTGAAAGAAGGCTGCGCCGAAGGCGAATGTGGAGCCTGCACAGTGATTCTCGACGGCCAAGCCGTGATGAGTTGCCTCACCCCTGCGGCCCGAGCTGCCGGTTCCACCCTGGTAACCGTTGAAGGTCTAGCCGACGGCGCCGAACCAGGCCGCCTCTCCCCTATCCAAGATGCCTTCATCCAAACCGGCGGCGTGCAATGCGGTTTCTGCACCCCTGGCTTTTTGGTCTCGTGTGCTGTCCTTCTACAGGAGCATCCCGACCCCACGCTCGATCAAGTCAAACGGGGGTTGGCCGGCAACCTCTGCCGGTGCACCGGATACAAGGCGATCGAGGCCGCCGTTGAGATAGCCGCCTCCGCCAACAACGGCGCCGCCATCAACAACGGGGAGGCCCGGTCATGAGCGTTGGAGCGTCCCCCAATCGAATCGACGGCTACGGCAAGGTCACGGGCGAGGCCCAGTATCCGGCCGACCGCGCCCCCGCCGATGCGCTGGTGGCCAAGGTGGTGTTCACCAACCAACCCCACGCTCGCCTCACCCGCCTCGACGTGTCCGCAGCTCGGGCCACGCCGGGCGTGGTTGCGGTGTTCACCGGCGCTGATGTCCCGGTGAACGAATACGGTCTCACCCTGTTCGATCAACCGGTGTTCATCTCCCTCGACCACACCGGCCGCTCACCGGTGCCCTGCGACGTGTCCCGCTGGGAGGCCGACCATCTGGCCCTCGTGGTGGCCGAATCGCTCGACGCGGCCGAAGCCGGGTCGGCGGCCATCGAGGCCGAGTGGGAAGCTCTGGAGATTCTGAGCGACATCGATGCCGCCATGGCACCCGGGGCCAGCAACCTCCATCCTGAGAACGGCCTCGACGGCAACATCTACCACTCCTACAAGATCCGCAAGGGCGACATGGACGACGGCTGGGCCCAAGCCGCCGTGGTGGTCGAGTCGACCTATGAGGTGCCCTACCAGGAGCACGCCTACCTCCAGCCCGAAGCCTGCGTGTCCTACGTCGACGACGACGGTCGGGTGACGGTTGAGGTGGCCGGTCAGTGGACCCACGAAGACCGCGAGCAGGTGGCTCACGCCCTCGATCTACCCGACGATCAGGTTCGGGTGATCTACCCGGCCATCGGCGGCGCGTTCGGCGGACGGGAAGACACGTCGCTCCAGATCGTGATGGCTCTTGCAGCCCAACGGTTGGCGGCCGACGGCGACCGTAGAGCCATCGTGAGCCAGTGGTCACGGGAAGAGTCGATCGTCGGGCATCACAAACGCCACCGTGGCCGGATTTGGGCCAAGTGGGGCGCCGACGCCGACGGCAAAATCGTGGCGGTTGAAAGCGAAGCGTGGCTTGACGCCGGGGCCTACAACTACACGTCCAACAAGGTTCTCGGCAACTGCCACCTTGGCCAGGCCGGACCCTATGAGGTGCCCAACGCCAAGGTCGACAGCCACGCCGTCTACACCAACAGCGTGCCCGGTGGCGCGTTCCGTGGTTTCGGCGGACCGCAGGCGGCCTTCGCCGCGGAGTGCCAGATGAACAAACTGGCCGAGGCTCTGGGTATGTCCCCGGTGGAGATCCGTCGCCGCAACACCCTGCGGGAAGGCAGCATCGGCATCACCCAGACGCCGATGCCCGAGGGTGTCACCATGCCACAGGTGATCGATCGATGTGCCGACGAGGCCACGTTCGACCAGCCGCTGCGAGCCGCCGAACCGTTCTCGCCGTTCGCCTCACTACCCCCGGCCGACAACGACCTTCTGCGAGGCCGTGGCTTCGCCTGCTCGTTCAAGAACGTCGGATTCTCATTCGGATTCCCCGAACGCTGCGAAGCCGAAATCGTGTTGTACGGCCCCGAAGACGGTGAGCCTGAGTCGGGAGAGCTGTATCACGCCGGGGCCGACGTGGGCCAGGGTGCTCACACCGCCTTCCTGCAGATGGCGGCCGAAGCCACCGGCATCCCCGTGGAGCGGATGGAAGGCCGTTTCTCCGACACCTCCTCGTCGGGTGACTCCGGATCGGCCTCGGCGTCGCGGCTCACGTTCATGGCGGGAAACTCCATTCTTGGCGCGGCCGAGGAAGCGCAGAAGGCGTGGCGAGACGGCGAACGCCCGGCACGGGGCCAGTTCCGTTATGTGCCACCGCCAACCGAACCGCTCGATCCGGAAACCGGGATCTGCAACCCCAACTTCAGCTACGGCTACGTAGCTCAGGCCATTGAGCTAACCGTCGATCGGGCCACCGGCCACATCGTGATCGACCGAGTTGTATCCACCCACGACGTGGGCCGGGCCATCAACCCGTCGCAAGTCATCGGGCAGATCGAAGGCGCCGTAGGACAAGCCCATGGCTATACCTTGAGTGAGCGTCTTCGTGTGGCCGAAGGGCGAGTGCTCAATCCTCGGCTCAGCACCTACCTGATCCCTGGAATCGGCGATATGCCTGAGCGGATCGACAGCGTGGTGATGGAGCTCGCCGATCCTCGTGGCCCGTGGGGAGCACGCGGTATGGCCGAGATGCCGCTGATGACCTATGCCCCGGCGGTGGTGGCGGCGTTGCACGATGCCACCGGGGTTTGGTTCGACGAGTTCCCGCTCACACCCGACCGGGTTCTGGCCGGTCTTCACACGGGGCTTCAGGACACCTGACATAGTTGAGCCGCGCCGACCGCTAGGTCAACGCGGCTCAACCGCCTAGCTAGATGTCCTGCCGGCTGTACGTCAGCCGATCACTTCCCGAGACAGCGAAGCTCGAACCGGTCGAGATTCGGTTCTCCTTGGGAGAAATTCAACGCGAAGGCCCCCTTGGCCAAGAACTTGTCGCCGCTGGTCCCGTTGTGCCACACGTCGTTTAAATGCCCCCGTACCCCGGAGTCGTTGGCGACAAATACGTCGTTGCCGCCGACCATGGTGAAGCCGTCGCTCGTGGAGCCTGATCGCTGAACGGTGACCACGAAGTTGTTGTCGTGTTCGTGCAGCTTGACCGAGAAGTTGATCGTGATCTCGTGGTGCTCCCCGGAACACGGCTGCACGTCATGGAACGTGACTGAGTCTTCGAAGGTCACCGGTGCGTCGGCAGAAGCCGCCGGAGTACCTACCGCGAAGAACGACGTGGCCAAGACGGCCAGCAAGAAGCTGAGCTTCCTCATTGTTTCCCTCCAATGGGTTGAGTTGTTGGATCGCCCACCTAGTCCGGGCGAGTTCCACCGTTTAGACGCCGATGATCGGCGTCGGATACAGAGTAATCCAAAATTGGGTAATACGAACCGGCACTACGGTGCCGGGCGCCACCCGATACTGACCGAATCGTTCCATTCCGGATCGACGAAGTCTCGAACGTCAGGACCGCCGGCGAGAACCGACCGAAGATTGGTCATGAAGTAGATCCAACAGCTACGACAGTTGAGATGCAACCAGGCCCGCTCGGGGTCCTCCACGGGACAGCCGGTTTGATGCAGGTCAACTTCGGTTGCCGTTCCGCCCTCGCCCTCAACCAAGCGAAACCGAATCGCCACGTCACACGGTCCAAACGTGAAACTCACCAGTCGGCCAGGTTCCACCGCCAGAACCTCGCCGCCGTGGCTGTAGTTGTGCACGTAGTCGAAGTGATAGTCATCGCCCATTTGGTAGGTGTCGGTCGGCTGCCGAACGACGCCGTCGGGAGAAGTGAACCGGGCTTCCTTCACGTAAAACGACTCGAGCCCACCCGGAGTGGCGAACCGGGCGAAGACCTCATCGAGCGGCGCGAGGTAGTACATGTGCACATGAAACTGGGTCCAGTCGTAGTCGGACATCAGCTCTTGTCGCCATCACCAATTGCGTTGAGGTAGCTATACAGCGTTACCCGGCTGACGCCCATGAGATCGGCAACGTCATCGACTGCCCCGCGCAGGAGGAATACTCCGCGTTCATCGAGCCGACGCACGGCCAACTGTTTGTCGGCCCTCGCCATCTCCTGGATTCTGACCCCAAGCTCGCGCTCGATGTCGGCCACCGCCCTGCTGAGGGCCCCGTGCAACTCAGGGGAGCGGACAAACGCCACCACCTCGCCGTACCACGTAACTGGAAGATCGCTGGCCCGCGAGGCCCGCTCGGAGATGATCGATCCTCCCAGAGCGTCAACGACTGGCCGCAGGCTACGGAGAAACTCCTCTTGGCTTTCGCTCATACTCAGGAATCTGGGGTGGAGGATCCGGCACCCGGTTCACCGGCGATGTCGACGCGCAGCTGAACCGAGGTTGCACCCTCCACGAAAGCCGCCCGCAACATCGCTTCGATCGATCCGATCACCACGTCGAGCTCCCCTTCGGCCGCGGTGGCGAACGGGCCCATATCGGGGGCTAGGCCGGCATCGCCGAGGACACCGACCGCAGCGACCACATGGGGCCCGGGATCGTTCTCCTTGAACGGTTCAACCAGGACTTCAAGGTGAGCTCCAGTCATGGCATCCACACTACCATCGGAGCATGATCGACATCGACGACGCCAGCTCCGACGACATCGACGATCTCATCGATCTTGAGTCGGCCCTTTTCGCCGAAGACGGAGCGCAACACGATCCCTACGCCGACCCGACATGGCCGCGCCGAGAAGGGCGTCAGGACTTTGAGGACTTGATGGCGTCGCCCGACAGCGTTTTGCTGGTTGCCCGTGCCGAAGGGCGACCGGTGGGCTTCCTGGCCGGCTACTCTTCACACTCCTCTCCTACTCGCCAACCGGTCAGGTACGCCGTGTTGCGCAGCCTCTACGTGGCCGCCGACTGGCGCCGCTCGGGTGCGGCCACCAAGCTCACCGAGCGTTTCCTGGAGTGGGCTAGAGAGCGAGGCTGCGCCGAAGCCCACGTCGACCACTACGCCGCCAACACCGGCGCCGGCCACTTCTACGCCCGGCTCGGATTCAGCGCCCGAAGCATCTCTCGGGCGCTGCCGCTGGAAGACGCCGCAAGCTTGGCTCGAACTGCCTTCGCCGGAGGCGACCAGAGCTATCTCCGCGACGAACAGTACGGGACCAGCGCCAACCTCGACGCCAGAGCCGCACTGCACCAGAGGTTCTCAACCGCTCCGGTCAGCCTCCCCTCCTTCGAAGGGTCACTCGTCGACTGGCGGGCCGATCACAACATTCTGGAGTGTGGCAGCGGCACCGGACTCTTCTGGACCAATCCCCACACTCCTCGATCGGTAACCGCGACCCTCACCGATCTTTCACCTGGGATGGTGGAGACGGCGGTGGCCCAAGCTCGGGCGAACGGGTTCGAGAACATCAGTGGCCACGAGTGTGACGTGCAGGATCTCCCGTTCGACGACAACACGTTCGATGTCGTCGTGGCCAATCACATGCTCTACCACGTGCCGGATCCCGATCAGGCGGTCGCCGAACTGGCCCGTGTCTTGCGTCCGGACGGGCAGCTGGTTGCCGCCACCAACGGACATGGCCACATGGACGCGATGACCGACACCATCGAAGAGGTCTTTGGCGCCTCACCGAACGACCTCTACGACGTGTTCGGCATCAACAGCGGCGAAGCTCGACTACGCCGTCGCTTCTCATCGATCACGTGGCATGCCTACAGCAACGATCTGTTGGTTGACGACCCGGACGCGGCGGTGGCCTACGGCCTTTCGTTTCCACCTGGCGATACCGCAACCGAGGCTCAAGCGGCCGAGTTCAGACAAGCGATCGAGAGTCGCTTCGCTGACGGGGTGCTCCGTATACGAACCCGCAGCGGAGTCTTCATCTGTTCCGGGCCTCTCGCCTAGAGAACGTTTAGCCAACAAGGAAGAAGTATGAACAGGATCCTCGACTACAACGGTCAAAGCGTCGTGCGCACCGAAACCGTGGCCTCGCTGCAGGCGCTCAAGCAGTCCGGGCGCAAGGTGGTACAGGTCACGGCCAATGATGCACTCGATGCCGCTGCAGCCGAACAGGCCGGTATCGAACTGCTGATCTGCCTGGCCCAACGGGTTCCCGACGTCCGCGCCGGATCACAGAACTGTTTCCTCACCGCCGCCATCGACTTCGGCGGCGAGATCACCCCGGACGACCTTCTAAACACTGCAATGACCGCCTTGTCGGCCGGAGCCGACGCCGTTATCACCGCCCGGCGGCTGGAGGTTGTTGAACTGCTGGCCGCCGAGGACATCCCGGTTCTAGGACACCTCGGATTCGTGCCCAAGAAATCGACGGTGCTGGGTGGCGTTCGGTCCGTTGGCAAGACCGGCGAAGAGGCGGCCGCACTCTGGTCCAAGTTCCAAGCCCTCGAAAACGCCGGCGCATTCGGCGTGGAATGTGAGCTGATTCCGGCCAACGTCATGAGTGAAATCAACCGACGGACCAACCTTGTGACCTACTCGCTCGGATCCGGCCCGGATGCCGACGTCTCGTTTCTCTTTATGAACGACATCTGCGGCGAGGAAGGCCATCTGCCCCGTCACGCTCGCCGCTACGCCGACGTGGCCAAGCTTCGAGAAGAGATCGAGGCCACCCGCGTTGATGCCCTAACCAGGTTCCGCAGCGATGCTTTGTCAGGAGCGTTCCCTGCTACCGACGAGATTGTCGTCGCTCCTGACGACGAGTTGGCCCGGTTCATCGAGCTAATCGATCGCTCATAGCCTCTAGCCTTGATAGGTATGAGTACTGGTCTCATGTCTGAGCCCAAGCTGAAGATCGGACCGATTCCGGTCGAGATTCCGGTGGTGCTGGCCCCGATGGCCGGCGTTACCAACGCGCCCTTCCGCCGGTTGTGTCGCCGTTTCGGAGCCGGGCTCTATGTGAGCGAGATGATCTCGGCTCGGGCGCTTTGCGAGGGGAATCAGAAGACCGATCATCTGGCCAGCTTCGCTCCCGACGAAACCCCTCGGAGCCTGCAGCTGGCCGGGGTTGATCCGCACTACATGGGTGAGGCGGTCAAACGCCTCGTCGGCATGGATCGCATCGATCACCTCGATCTCAACTTCGGCTGCCCGGTGCGTAAGGTCACCCGTCACGGCGGCGGCGGAGCGCTCCCCTACAAGCGCAAACTTCTGGCCGCGGTCATCAGCGCTGCCGTAGACAACGCCGGCGACGTGCCGGTCACGGTGAAGATGCGAGTGGGCATCGACGACGAACACCAAACCTATCTCGACGCGGGCCGCATTGCCGAAGACTGCGGTGCCGCGGCGGTCGCTCTGCACGGCCGAACCGTGGCTCAGCTCTACTCCGGCACGGCCGATTGGTCGACCATCGGTCGTCTCAAGGAAACCGTCACGTCGATCCCCGTGCTCGGCAACGGTGACATCTGGGAAGCGGCCGACGCCCTGGCCATGATGGAGCAGACCGGCTGCGACGGTGTGGTCATCGGCCGGGGTTGCCTGGGCCGACCATGGTTGTTCGGCCAACTGGCGGCCGCCTTCAACGGTGAGCCAATTCCCGAGGCCCCGACGGTGGCCGAGGTCACCGGGATGATGAGCGAACATGCCGCCCTGCTGGTCGACTGGTTCGGTGATTACAAGGGCATTCGTGAGTTCCGCAAACACACCGCCTGGTATCTCAAGGGATACCCGGTGGGTGGAGCGATCCGAGGCCAGCTGGGCCAGGTGGAAAGTCTCGATCAACTGGCCGAACTTCTGTCGACTCTCCCTGACGCCCCGTTACCGCCGGAGAACCTCCGGGTAGCGCGAGGCCACACCCGTGGCCCACAAACGGTCACGCTTCCCGACGGCTGGCTCAATGACCCTCACGATGATTTGATTGCCGCCCCCGACGGCGACTCGGCTGCATCTGGAGGGTGATGACGGGCGAGGGCGACTGCACCGACTCAGCCGATTCAGCACGTACATCTGACCACGACCTGATCGACAATCTCTATCTCCGGAGCCTTGACCGTTATGCATCGATGGAACTTGATGTCGACCTGGTCCGCAGATCTCGACAATCTCAACGTCTCGATCTACAGATAGGCGGGCAGGTTCACGAAGCGGCACACCTGCTGGTAACGCTACGGCTCGGTGAGGCGCTGGAAGCCATCGAGTCCGCCCTGAAGGCGGCCGGATCGGAGCCCGAACCTTCACACCCTTTCATCCACGCCTGGATGCATCAAACCCATGGCGACATCCTTGAAGAGCTAGGTCGATCTAGCGATGCGACCGAGCACATGCAGACGGCGATCCGGATCGCCGGCGCCAACAATCTGGGTGACCATTGGGACACGATGGTGGCGAGCTACATCGAAACCGTCTCTTCCGAGCTGCTCGACACCAAGTCAACGATGGAAATTTTTGACACGTTGCTGCTCCAATCACCCCGTCTGGCCCAGCGTCACACCATCGGTCGCGCCATGGAGTTGGTCCTCTCTGCTGTAGGACGAAACCAACTGGCCGCTGCCGTCGGTGCCACCATCCTCCAACGAGACGATCTTTCGTTACGTTCTCGGGCGACTGTCACCATCAATCTGGGGCGCCGTCTGCTGGCGGCTGGTTATCTGGACGACGCCGACGCGGCACTTCGTAGTGCACGCCGGCTCGTCGGTGAGGGTCCGGAGTGGATCAAAGCAGCGAGCACACTGACGACAGCTGAGGCGACTCTTGACCTGATATGGGACAGGCCGCAGGATGCGGCGGCCCGCTTGGAACCGATCGTCACCATGCTTCCCGATGTGCCCGCTGTGCGAACGCGATGTTTCATCACTTACGCAACCGCCCTCGCTCGTATCGGCCAACCCCACTCGGCGCTCGAATGGCTTGAACAAGCCGAACCGGTCGCCACCGAAGAACGCAGCAGACGGTACCGACGGTCTTTTTTGGAGGTGAAAGCCGAGGTGATGGGCATTCTGGGCCGTACCCACGAACAAGCCGCGTTATTGCGCGAACTTGTGACCCACATCGAACGTACTCGTATTCCCGAGTCACAGCTCGTGGAGATCGACCATTGGCTAAGCGCATGGGCTACCGCCTTGGAAGATCAAGATCGGGTAGGCGTCGACATCGACCGCCAGTGGATTGTCAACTCGCGCACCATGAACTTGGTGGCCAAGGACCTTCGCGGCCCGGCGGCCTCACTGATCATGGCGGCGCAGCTTGTGGGCGTGCCTTCGAGCGATGAAGACTCTCCGAATCCACAAGTGCTTGATCTGCTCCGAGCCGCCGCGGCCGAGCTAAGCCTTAGTGTCGATCACCTCGCCGACGCTGACTTCATAGACGACGACCCCCCGTCTCAGGATTCGACACCCACGTCGCTAACCCAACTCGTCAATGAAGCCAAGGCGGCTACCGAGCCCGTGTGGTCACTCCGCAACGTGTCGATCTCCGTTGACGGAGTCGAGCAGCATCATCCGCTCATCGACAACCAGTTGACCAAACGATTGGTTGCCGGTTTGATACGAGCCGCCAGCGCCGAACTTTCGTCGGGCGGAACCATCGCCATCAGCACAGGTCCCGACGCCCAGGTAACCATTCGTGTCGACGGACTTGATTCAGCCGGACGTCGCTCTTTGGCCGAACGTCTTCATCTGCGTTGGCTTGCGCCGCATAGTGTGTTATCCGATCCGCCAAGCGGATGGACAGGGCTTGCCTTGAGCCTTTCAAAGCTGGTGGTGCAGGGGGGCAGCGTGCGGGTGCTGGACGGTCCCGATCCGGCCTCGGAAGCGGCTCCTATCCCGCTTACGCTGGTGATGCACGTGGGTGATCCGGACCGGCCAGCGGTATCTCAACCGTAAACGTCGACCCAAGATCGAGCCCTGGCGATTCGGCCGAAATGCGCAGACCCAGAACCTGGCTGAGAGCAGCAACGAGATAGAGCCCCAACCCCAGACCCGACTCGCTCGACCGAACCGAAGCGGAGCCGGTGACATACCGACCAAAGATCGACGTCAAATCGTCGTGGCTGAGGCCCGGCCCATCATCGGCCACTTCGATCCGCGCCGTTTGCTCCTCCGGCCGGCCGACGACATATCCTCGCAGCTCGATCCGGCCACCGTGATCGACATACTTCAGCGCATTCGACACAAGGTTCGACAACACGATCCCCAACAAACGGGAATCGGTAGGCAGCGCAATGTCGGACAGGCCATCAACATCAAGCACAAGGGCCTGCTCCTTCAGCCTAGCTGCGGGGCTGAATGACTGATGTACCGACGCCACGATGTCGGCCACGAACACCGTCTCCTGCGACAACGCCAGATCACCAGCGTCGATTGACCCGACCATGGCCAGCACATCACTCAGGTCGGAAATCGACCGCGCCGTACCACTGATGGCCTCTAAGGCCAGCTCGGTCTGTCCGGCCTCAAGCAGCGCCAACGCCGCCTGTTGGGTAGCCACCAAGCCACGAAGATCATGGTCGACCAAACGCAGCATCGTCGAACGCTGTTCGTTCGTGCTCCGCAGGCGACCGGCCCAGATGTGGTCGACTGCGTCGTCCACATCGGCCTCCAGATCGGCGCGATTACGTTGAACCCGTGGCTGGCCCTGACGCCAGCCAAGCACCCGCTGTAGCCAGGCAACCTCAAGGTCGACGTCACCTTGTTCCCGGGCCGCCTGCAACCGAAGATCCAGGGCTCGGTCAACAACCTGCTCTCGAGTGGTGGTGAGGTCGATTCGATCGAGAAAGTCGCACGCCAACGACCATAGGCCCTGCGCCGCCGCCAGCTGAGCTCGGGCCAGGTGGCAGCGGTCGACGATGGGGCGGCCGAATCGTGGAGAAACTCGCCGTTCCGCTTCATCAAGACATCGCCCAGCCAGCTCAAGCTGCCCTTCCGGGATCGCCAGCTCAGCCTGCATCAGCCAGCCTTCACCCCATTGATTCGGAGGTTCCGGGGTGGCCTGCATCCGTTCAGACTCGGCCCGCGCCTCGGTGAAACGTCCGCTCCGCAAATACGAGTCGTACAGCATCCGACTCAGCATCGTGTTGTACATGGCGTGTTTGACCGTCATGAGGTTTCGGATTCGGAGTCCGGTTTCGATGGCGGTGTCGAACAGAGCCTCGGATGCGGCGAGTTGCACCTCAAGCAACGCAAACAATGCGGCCATGCGGGGCC
Source organism: Acidimicrobiales bacterium (assembly GCA_965216355.1). Taxonomy (GTDB): domain Bacteria; phylum Actinomycetota; class Acidimicrobiia; order Acidimicrobiales; family SZUA-35; genus JAHELU01. The sequence goes on along the minus strand of CBDCFR010000013.1, from coordinate 1,096,169 downwards.
CCACGAAAATCCGGCGCCCATAGCTGACCAGCCGAGCGGCTCGACCAGGATGACTGCAGTAGATCTCGTTGACGGCGAGGTTGTGTAGAAGGATGTCGATTTCGGACCCGACTTCATCGCGCTCGGCGGCGAGGATCACAGCCTCGGCCAAGGCGTCCCATGTGCGGTTCAGATAACCCTCGGTCTCCAATGACAAGGCGTGATAGGTCAACAAGTTGGCGCCACTCGGAAGCTGCATTTCGCCCAGCTCGGGGTGCTGTCGGTAGAGTCGATGAGCTTCGCCGATGTGCCCGACAAAGGCTTCAAGATCGGCCGAACGAAAGGCAGCGGCACCAAGAATCAGATTGGCGGCACAGTTGTGTTGTGGATTGTTCGAGGCCAGGCCCCGGTCAACCAATGCACGGTCTGTGGTGCTGCTTTCGATGCGTCGGGAATAATGGGCCCCAAGCGCTCGGGCCAACTCACCGTCAGCTTCCTGGGCGCCAATCGTCATGTTATTGAGGTTCTCCGCAGAGGGTCCGAACTCGGGCCAAGAGCTCGTCGATTCTGAACGGCTTGAAGATAACGTCGGTTTCCAGGCCGTCCAGGAGAGCGCTGACGGTGTCCTCTCGATGACCAGTGGTGAGCACCGATGCCACGTTGGGGTTGAGGTGCTTCAGCCTTGAGATCAGCGTGACCCCATTTTGTCCGGCTCCCAGCTCGACATCACAGATAACGAGCACAATCTCCGGATTGGAGGAGATCTGATCGACTGCGTCTTCGAAACGATTGGCGATTAGGACTTGCCAGCCATCGGATTCTAGAACCTGCCCGAGAAGGGTGGCGAAAGTGGTGTCGTCATCGACGACGAGGATAAGCCGCCCGTCCAACCGTCAGCCGGTCTATCGGAGGAGCACCAGCTCAGCCGCAGCGCTGCGGAGAACTTCCTGTCCGACCCAAGGCAACCCGAGAAGGATGGTGCCGACGACGGTGAGAGCAATTGCGACCATGGCCGGACGGGGTAGGCGGTAATCGTGGCCGGTTTCGACACCATCGGCTTCGGCACCCGATTCCTCCGACACGTCCACCTCAGTGTCGACAGTGTCAACGTCGGAGTCGGTGACGGCGTGAGCGACCATCGCTGCTCCGCCACCATCGGCCATGTACATCGACACCACAACTCGGAGGTAGAGCACGGCACCGACGACCGAGGCCAGCATCGCCGCCCCGGCCAAGACGTAGGAGCCGTTGTCGGCGGCGGCCATGATCACCCGGAACTTGGCCAGGAACCCGGAGGTGAACGGAACGCCGGCCTGAGCGAACAGCAGGACCACCATCAGGGCGGCCAGAACCGGTTGGGACTTCGAGAGGCCTCGGTAGTGGTCGAGGGTGTGGCCGCCGTCTCCACGACGGCCGGCCACGGTCAACACGCCAAAGCTTCCGATGGTCATGAGGGTGTAGGCCAGCATGTAGAACAACAGCGCCTCGGCACCGGCCAACGATCGGAACAAACCTTCGTTGGTCTGCTCGAACCCGTCGAACCCGCCGGCGAGCGCCTCAACGGCAATCAGGATGAAGCCGGCGTGCACGATCGAGGAGTAGGCCAACATACGTTTAACGTTGGTTTGAGACAGTGCTAGGAACGATCCGACGACCAAGCTGAACAAAGCCAGAGCCGAGATCACCGGTCGCCAGTCGGCGTGGTAGTAGCTCAGACCGTCCCAGAAGACCCGGGCCATACCGGCGAAGCCGGCGACCTTGACCGCCGAGGCCATAAAGGCCACCACGGGAGTGGGCGAACCTTCGTAGACATCGGGTGTCCACATGTGGAACGGGACGGCCGACACCTTGAAGGCAAAGCCGACGAGGATCAAGGCGATGCCGGCCAGCATCATCGACGAGTCTTCCATCGGGTTGAGGCCAAGTTCGTTTGGCGCCCGGGCACCGGCAATGGCATTGAGCGCGGTCGACCCGGTGGCGCCGTAGACCAGTGCGATGCCGTAGAGGAACAGAGCCGACGCCAAGGCCCCGAGAATGAAGTATTTGAACGCCGCTTCCTGGGAGTCGGTTCGGCGCAGATGCAGGGCGGCCAACACGTAAACCGCGATCGACAGGATTTCCAGGCCGAGGAAGATCAGGATGAGATCCTGGGCGGCGGCCATGATCATGCCGCCGGAGGCCGACATCAACATCAACACGTACCATTCGGGGCCGTCGAAGTTCTCTCGACGCAGGTATCCATCGAACAGCGCGGCCACCAGAAGAACGGCGGCGCAGAGAATAGCCCAGACGAAGATGGTGAAGCGGTCGATCGACATGGCGTCGGCCACCACCAGGAAGGGACCCTCCTCATCGAGGCGGGACCAGATATCACGGATAAACCAACCGGCCACGATGGCGGTAAGGATGGTGAAACCGGCGGGGAATCCGTCTCGGCGGAGAGAGGGAACCACCGAGGTCACGGTGATCAGAAGGATTCCGCCGATGGCCAGCACCACAAACGGCGCAATAAGCGACCAGGCGATCTCAGGGGTTACCAGCGCACTCTGTTGAGCGAGACTCATTCGCCGTCCTCCTCGTGTTCCTCGGCATCGTCATCCTCATCATCACCGTGATCCTCATCATCACCGTGACCACCCTCATGGGATTCGGCCTCATGGATCAGACCATCAGCCCCGGCCCGCGCCGGCTGGGTGGGCTCTTCTTCGGCGAATTCCGGGGCGTTGTCTTGCATGTGTTCGATCAGGGCGTCGACCGTGGGTTCGATACGATCGAGAACCGGCTTGGGATACACACCCATGAACACGATCAGTGCCAAAAGCGGCAGGATGCCAAGCAGTTCGGAGGCCGTCATGTCTCGCATGTCGGCGTTGTCGCCCTCAGCGGGGCCGTGGAAGCTTCGCTGGTAGGCCCAGAGCAGGTAGAGGGCGGCCAGGATCACACCACTTACCGCCACGACAGCCCACCAACGGGCCGACGAGAAGGCGCCGAGCAGGATGAGGAACTCACCGACAAAGCCGTTGAGCCCGGGCAGGCCGACAGAAGACAGCATCACCAGTGTGAACACGCCGGCCATCAGCGGAGCTGCCTTTTGCAAACCACCGAGGGCGGAGATCTGGCGGGTGTGGCGGCGTTCGTAGATCCAACCGACCAGGATGAACAACGCACCGGTCGAGATGCCGTGGTTCACCATCTGAATCACCGAGCCCGACAGGCCCTGATTGTTGAAGGCGAAGATACCGAGCACGATGAAGCCCATGTGAGCCACCGATGAATAGGCCACGAGCCGCTTCAGATCCGACTGCATCGTGGCCACTGCGGCGCCGTAAACGATGCCGATCACACCGAGGGTGAGGAAGATTGGAGCCAGGTCGACCGAGACCTCCGGGAACAGGTAGAGCCCGAACCGGAGCAGACCGTAGGTGCCGAGCTTCAGCATCACACCGGCCAGGATCACCGACCCGGCGGTGGGAGCTTCGGTGTGAGCGTCGGGCAACCATGTGTGCACAGGGAAGAGCGGTACCTTCACCGCGAAGGCCAGAGCAAACGACAGGAACACCAAGGTGGCCTGGGTCGACGTGAGGTTGTGGTTGGCCAGCTGGGTGATGTCGAACGTGATGGGAGCCCCGTCGGGACGTCCGAGGATGGCCAACGCCGCGATACCGACGAGCATCAGCGCCGATGCGGCCATGGTGTAGAGGAAGAACTTCATGGCCGAATAGATGCGGTCGCCGTGACCCCACCCACCGATGAGGAAGTACATCGGTACGAGCACTACCTCGAAGAACATGAAGAACAGCAGCAGATCGAGAGCCATGAAGGCACCCATCGATCCGGCCATCAACAGCATCAGCCACATGTAGTAGGGCTTCGGGTCGTGGTGAGCGTCGCACGTGAGGATGGCGATCGGGAAGAGGATGCCGGTGAGCACCACGAGGAACAGCGAGATGCCGTCGATCCCCAGGAACCAGCTCACGCCGAGACCGGAGAACTCGTGGCGGGTAACCATCTGGAAACCGGCTTCGCCGACCACAAACGATTTCAAGACGTAAAGCGACATCGCTCCGGTGATCACCGAACCGATGAGGGCGGCGAGCTTCACATAGTCGGCGCGACTGGAAGGTAGAAAGGCGATCACGGCTGCCGTGAGCAGCGGGGCCAGTACCAGGGCGGGAAGGACGGCGAAGCTCACGCTTTCCGCCCCTTCGGCGGCTAGGAGAGCCGTTGATGTAGCGACCACTAGAACATCCTCCCCAGGAACCACAGCAACATGACTACCGAACCGAGTCCTACGGCCAGGCCGTAGCTGCGCACAAACCCGGGCTGGAAGGCTTTGAGCCACTGGCCAAGCCCTGATGACCCTTGAGCGACACCTCGTACCGCCCCGTCGACTACACCCTTATCGAAGCGAGCCAGCTCGTTGAAGAACAATCGACCGGGACCGCCGAAGAAGTTGGCGAAACTCTCGTCGACGTACCAAGCCCGACGCATACCGGGAAGTTCGATCCGGGACGGATCTCGGCGACCACGGAGATAAACCGAAACCGAGGCCGTGATCGCAATCAACCCGGCGGCCACAGCGATGATGGCCAGCACCCACTTGGTTCCGGCGCTCGCGGTGACATGCACTTCGTTTCCGAACAGCGACGGTTCAAGCCAGTTGGCCAGGAAGTGCAGATCCTTGGTGAACGGCAGGTTGAGCCCGCCACCAACCGCGGCCAGTAGGGCCAGCACCACCAGCGGCGCCGTCATGGTCGCCGGAGATTCGTGAGGATGGTATTCCTGCCGGTGTCGATACGACTCCGGCATATGGTCGGCGAAGTCATCCACGTCAACCGGTTCGGTGAGAGCGGTGACAACCGACGAGGGCGTGTCGGCCTCACTCCGAGCGCTGCGGACAGAGGTGAGAGCCGACTCCCGCTCGGTGGTGGCGGCAGCTGCTTCGTCGACAGCAGCCAGAAGCTCGGTGACCTTCTCCTCTGCCTTGACCACACCGTCCTCGGCTTTGGGGATGCCGGCCGTGGCCCGATCGACGGCCTTCTCAAGTTTGGCGTGAGCCTTCTCGTCGGCTCCATCGGAGGCATCGAGCGCCTCGCGGGCTGTGATCAGCTTTTCCTGGGCGGTGGCCACGGCGTCTTGTTTTTTGCCGACGTCTTCTCGAGCCTTCTCGACCGCAGCGACGGCGGCCTCCTCGGCCTCCTTGGACTCGGCGACGGCGGCCTCCGCTGCTTCGACTCGCTGGGCCCAGGCGGCGTCGATTTCCTCAGCGGTGGGGTCGAAGAAACGGGTGCGGCCGAAGAAGGTGAGAATGACCTGGCGGGTCATGTAGAAGGCGGTGAGGATGGCGGTGATCAAGCCGATGGCCCACAGGACCTTACCTCCGGCAGCGCCACCGAGGCCTTCGTAGTTCCAGGCGTAGAGCAGGATTTCGTCTTTCGACCAGAAACCGCTGAAGGGCGGCACGCCGGCGATGGCCAACCAGCCGATGATAAACGTCATCGCCGTGATCGGCATCAGCTTCGACAGGCCACCCATGCGGCGCATGTCTTGCTCGTCGTGCAGACCGTGGATGACCGAGCCGGAACCGAGGAACAACAGGGCCTTGAAGAAGGCGTGGGTGACCATGTGGAAGATCGCCGGCACGTAGCCGCCGACGCCAACGGCGAGGAACAAGTAGCCCAGCTGTGACACAGTGGAGTAGGCCAGCACCTTCTTGATGTCGTTTTGAGCCACGGCCACGGTGGCGGCGAAGAGTGCGGTAAGGGCGCCGACCCAGGCGATCAGCCCGGTGCTCCACAGCTCGGCCTCGGCCAGGATGGGGTTGAGCCGGGTGAGCAGGAACACACCAGAGGTCACCATGGTGGCGGCGTGGATGAGGGCGGAAACCGGAGTGGGACCGGCCATGGCGTCGGGCAGCCATACGAAGAGCGGGAGCTGGGCCGACTTGCCGGTGGCGGCCAACAGGAACAGCACCACGATGAGCGTGGCCGAGCTGCTTGAAAGCTCTCCGGCCCTGGTGGCGATGTCGTCGTAGTTGATCGAGCCGATACCGACAAACACCAGGAACATGGCCAGCATGTAGCCGAAGTCGCCAATCCGGTTGGTGACAAAAGCCTTCTTACCGGCGGAAGCGTTGGCCGTGCCCTCGTCGCCACCGTCAAACCAGAACGAGATCAGCAGATACGAGCAGGCGCCCACACCTTCCCAGCCGAGGAAGGTGAGCAGCAGGTTGTCGCCCAACACCAGCAACAGCATCGAGGTGATGAACAAGTTGAGGTAGATGAAGAACTTCGAGAAGTTCGGGTCACCGTGCATGTAGCCCACCGAGTAGAGGTGGATCAGCGTGCCAACGCCGGTGATGAAGAGGCACATCGTGATCGACAGCGGGTCGACCAGGAGACCGGCGTCGACTTCGAACGAGCCGACGTCGAGCCAGGTGAATAGCTTCACGATGTGGAACCGCTCCGCTGCCTCGAGCGCTAGCAGCCCGGCAAATACGATGACGGTGGACACGAACGCCCCGGCGCTGGCCAACGTGGCCAACCATCCGGCCCCCGGCTCACCGATGCGGCGGCCGAACAGCGTCAAAAGAATAAATCCGAGCAGCGGAAAGGCTGGGATAAGCCAAGCTACATCTACCACATCAACCCCTAAGCGACGTGAGTTCGTCGACCGAAAGAGACGGGCGGCGGCGCATCAGGGCCACCACCAAGGACAATCCGACCACCACTTCGGCGGCGGCCACCACAAGCACAAAGAACACGGCAGTGCGGCCGGCCACGTCGTCGAGGGCGTTGGAGAAGGCGACAAAGGTGATGTTCACTGCATTGAGCATCAGCTCTATGCACATGAACATGATCAGCGGGTTGCGTCGCACCAAAAGGCCCACGAAACCAATGCCAAAAAGAAGCGCGCTCAGCACCAGATACCAGGTTTCCGTTACTTCCATGTCCTCTCCCTCGTACCCCTAACTGCTCTAGCTCTGAGCCGACCCCGGCTCATCAACAACAAGATCCTCGCCACCCTTGTTGCGAACCAATACCACGGCGCCAACAGTGGCAATGGTAAGCAACAGCGCTGTGGCCTCGAAGGCCAGGACGTTACGGGTGAACAGATCGTCGGCCAACAAATCAACGTCGGACTGCGACTCGGTGAGTGTGCTCACCGGGGCGGTGCGGGACTGCACGCCGGTCAGGGCGACCGCACCGTCTTCGCCTCCGGGGCCCGACACAAACAGGCCGGCCATAATCAGTCCGACGACCATTACACCAAGCAAAATGGCGGCCATACGTTGGCCGGCAAGCGGTTCGTGTCTGATGTTCTCCGACCGATCAACGCCAAGCAACATGATCACGAACAGGAACAACACAACGATTGCGCCGGCGTAGACCACGATCTGGACCAGCGCCAGGAAGTGGGCACCCTGCTGGATGAAGAGCACGGCTACACCGAAGAATGTTGCCACCAGCGATAGCGCGGCCCGCACCGGGTGGGTGTTGAGAATCACGCCGAGTGCTCCACCAAGGATGATGGCGGCGCAGACGATGAAGACGATGACGTCAACCATTAATGGTTCCCTCCTGCGTGATCCGACGATGCGTGAGCATCGTCAAGCGACGAGGCCTCGTCAGAGGCCGACGGAGCCGCTTCGCTCTGACCCATCTCGGGGTCGCGCACGCCGTAACCGAGTTCACCCGACCAGCCCACCACGCCTTCAAAGGCGGCCTTGCCCGACGGGGCGGTGGCTCGCATCCAACCCGAGGTGTGCTCGTCTTCACCAGGCCGCCAGTCTTCCCACGGCAGCTGCTTCGGCTTGCCGTCGTCGCCGACAAGCAGCTCCGACTTGGTGTAGATCGCGTCGTCGCGGTTGGTGAACGAGAACTCGAACAGCTTCGACTCGGTGATGGCTTCGGTGGGGCAAGCCTCCACGCACAGATCGCAATGAATGCAGCGCAGGTAGTTGATCTCGTAGACGTAGCCGTAACGCTCACCGGGAGACTTTGGATCTTCGATCGGATTGTCGGCACCCCGGACGTAAATGCAGTTGGCCGGGCATACACCGGCGCACAACTCGCAGCCGATGCACTTCTCCATGCCGTCTTCGTAGCGGTTGAGCACATGGCGTCCGTGTAGCCGCTCCGGCTTCGGAGCCTTGGTGTCGGTCTTGCCGCCCTTACCACCGCGGTACTGCCGAGTGGTGACGCCTTCGGCGATCTTCTTGAACGTGACGGCGAAGCCCTCGAGGTATCCCACTATTGAGCTCCTTCCACGGGTACGGCGACAAGGCCCTTCTCTGCCAGTCGCTCATCACGGGCTGACTTTATGGCCAGCGAAAGCAGAATCGCTCCCACCAGTAACACGGCGACACCAAGCCCGATGACGATCAGAATGTCGGCCAGTTGGCTGTTGGCTCCATCGGTGATGTTGATCTGACCACCCCGTACCAAACGAAGAGCGGCCAACATCAGCAGCCAACCCAACGAGATCGGGATCAGGACCTTCCAGCCGAGGTCCATGAGCTGGTCGTAACGCAGACGGGGCAATGTGGCCCGGAACCACACGAACATGAATAGGAATACCAAGAGCTTGCCGAAGAACCAGACGAACCCCCACAGCCAGCCGGGCAGGAATCCGAAGTTCGGTCCGGCCGGACCGCCGAAGAACAGGGTGACGATGATCGCGCCCATTGTCACGGTGTTCATGAACTCGGCGAGGAAGAACAGCGAGAAGCGGATGGACGAGTACTCGGTGTGGAAGCCGCCCACCAGTTCCTGTTCGGCTTCGACCAGATCGAACGGCGGACGGTTGAGTTCGGCGGTACCGGCGATCACAAACACGACAAAGGGCACAAACCCTGTGATGATCAGGTTCCACGACGGGATGATGCCGCCGAAGCCTTCACCGGCTTGGCCCATCACGATTTCGTGGGTGCTGAGTGATCCGGCTACGAGCAGTACCGAAGCCAGCGACAGTCCGAGCGCCGCTTCGTAGGAAATGGCCTGGGCCGACGCTCGCACCGAGCCAAGCAGCGGGTACTTCGAACCCGACGCCCAACCGGCCAGCATGATGCCGTAGACAGCCACGGAACTCATGGCCAGGAAAAACAGAATGCCGATTGGAAGGTCGGCCACTTGGATATAGGTCTGGCGTCCGAAGATGGTGACCGAGCCGTCGTTGCCGTTGGAGAAGTCTCCGGCGATGGGCACGACGGTGAAGGTGAGAAAGGCGGGCACCAGCGAAAGGAACGGAGCAAGTCCGAACACAAACTTGTCGGCCCGAGTGGGCACGATGTCTTCCTTGAAGAACAGCTTGATGCCGTCGGCCAGTGTTTGCAGCAGGCCAAACGGACCGGCGACGTTGGGGCCGATGCGGTTCTGCAGGCGGCTGACCACCTTTCGTTCGAACCACACCATCAACATCACGGCGACAAGCAATACGGCAAAGGCGATCACGGCCTTGCCGACGGCGAGAAGCACGTCACCGAAGTCGACGCCGTCACTCAGATACGGATCACCCATTCTCATCACCTCTATCAGCGTCGTCGCCGGTAGCCAGATCAGAAGGACGCAATCGCACGTTGGTTATCGATCGGCCGGCTGCCAGGAGCCGCCGGACATTGAAGCCGGGAAGGTTGGTGGGCAACCAGGCGGTGCGTTGAATAACCGCCGGATCGGCGACAAACGGGACGTCGTACTCGGTCTCACCCTGATCGACCTTGATATAGCTGGCATCTCCCAGAGCCATCAGGTTGACGTCGGCGGGGTTGAGCCGCAGCACCGATGATTCGCTCAGTCCGGCCAGCGAAGGCGAGTTGCGCACCATCGTGCCGTTGTCCCAAAGTTTGCGGTCGACGATCAAACGGAACCCGTAGCTGGAGACCGGGGGTAGCGCCGCCGGCTCGCCAAACTCAAGGTCCCAGTTGCGTTCCGTTGGGAGAACCGGGCCGTCGTCGGCCGTGCCTAGCGCATCCCAGTCGATGTCGCTCAGAACTGCGACCGATTCGTTCATCTCGGCGTGCAACTCGTCGAGACTGGCGAATCCAAGATCCGGTCCGACGGCAGCCGATAGTTCAGCGGCAATCATCCAGTCGGGGCGGCTCAAGCCCGGGGCCGTGACCTTGGCCCGCAACGGACTGAGACGGCGTTCCAGGTTGAGGAACGTGCCGTCGTATTCGCCGGCCATGGCGGCCGGAAGGAACACGTCGGCCTTGGACGTCGACTGGGTGAGGAACGAATCAACGGCGATGATCGTCTCAACATTGGCCAACGCTTCCTCGGCCATTTCCACATCGGGGAAGTCGGCCAGCGGGTCGGCACCAAGTAGCACCAGCGTCTCGATCTCACCGGCGGCGGCGGCTCGGAGGATCCCGTCGGTGTCTTTACCTTCAAAGTCAGGACTTGACGGCCAGTTGGCCATCGACTTCCGGCGATTGCGGACACCGCCGGGAAGGAACCCGGGGGTCAGACCCATTTCGAGAGCACCATGCACGTTGCCCCGGCGCAGCAGCGGGAGGAACCCGGCTTCAGGAAGCAGGGACCGCAGAGCACCAACGGCGTCGGCCACGTAGCGGGCCGATTCGGCCATATTGGCCCGGCCGAACAGTACCGTCACCGGACGATCAGCCGTGAGCGCCGAGTGTAGAGCTTTGAGCTGAGACGCTTCGACCGAGCCGACAGCTTCGTCAAAGCGCCCATCGGCTACAGCAGCCATGACCTGACCCACAGTGCCGGGCTGGGTTCGCACGCTGAGTGTGGCCAGCTTCGTGAGGCTGTTGTCGCGGGGCCCGATCTCGATCAAGGTGGCGCCGTCTTCCAGCACGGCGTGACGGAGCCGGAGGAACAGCGTCGGCAGTTCTTCCTTGGGGTCGGGGCCGACCACCACGATCACGCCGCCAGGCTGGCAGGCATCGGTGATGGTGCTGCGGTCGAGGCCGAGGGCCAGAGCGGCCGGCACCCCGTCACCAAGCTGAGCGTCGACGTTGTCGCTGCCGACGATGCCTTTGATGAGTTTGTTCCAGGCGTACTGGCTTTCGAGACTGAGACGGGAGCCACCGATCATGGCGACCTTCTCCGGCTCAATCCGTAGCGAGCGAGCGGCTGTCTTCACCGCTTCCGACCAACGGGCGGGGCGAAGCTCGCCGTCTTGATCGAGCATCGGCTCGGTCACTCGGTTGTCGGAGTTGTTGACCTCGTAGCTGAAGCGGTCTTTGTCGGAAAGCCAGCTCCAGTTGACCGCATCGGAGTCGACGCCAACGATGCGAACCAGCTCGTTCTGACTGGCCTGCAGCACCACTCGGGCGCCGGTGGCGTCGACCATCGAAGTGGATTCCACCGCATCGAGATCCCAGGGGCGGGCCTTGAATCGGTAGGGAGCAGCGGTCAGGGCTCCGACCGGGCAGATCTGCACGGTGTTGCCGCTGAAGTACGACGAGAACGGATCGTCAGGGAACGTGTTGACCTGGGTCTGCGAGCCTCGGTCGATGAAGTGGATCAGCGGATCGCCGGCAACTTCGGAGGCGAAGCGGGTGCAGCGATCACAGAGGATGCAGCGCTCGCGGTCAAGGTGAACGAGATCGCTGATCGGAATCGGCTTCTCGTAGTGACGCTTCTCCTCGACGAACCGGGTTTCGCCGGGGCCGAACGCGTAGGCGTTGTCTTGAAGCGGGCACTCGCCGCCCTTGTCGCAGACCGGGCAGTCGAGCGGGTGGTTGGCGAGCAGGAATTCGAGCACGCCGTCCTGGGCCTTCTTGGTGGCCTCGGACTCGGTCTCCACCTTCATCTCAGGGGTGACCGGCAACATACAGCTCGGCTGCAGGGCCGGGCCGCGACCGGTGTCGACCTCAACCAGACACATGCGGCACATGCCGACCGGCTTCATACGGTTGTGGTAGCAGAAGCGGGGAATGTGTACGCCGTTGCGGTCGCAGGCGTCGATCAGCAGCTCACCCTGCTCGGCTTCAAGTTCCTGCCCGTTGAGCGTGAACGGAACGCCGGTGGTCGCCTCAGTGGAAGTCACGATGTACCTCCAGAACGGAGTTCAAAGCGGACGACGTTTCGCCGACGGCGAAACTCGGTTAGTGGCTGCTCCGCAGCCACGGCGGTTGCTTCGGTACTAGTCACTATGCGGGCACCTCACCGTTGGAGGGGGCTGAACACTTCGCCTCGAATTCGTGGCGGAAGCGGCGGATGGCCGAGGTGATCGGAGCCACCGAAGACGGGCCCAGCGGGCAGATCGTGGTCTGCTTGGGCGGGAATGGCACGGCGGCGACGCCGGCTTCCTCGTGAGCCGCACCGGGATACGGTCCGGGGCTGATCTGTTCGCCGATCGACAGCAGCAGGTCGATGTCTTCGGGGCGTCCATAGCCGTCGTTGATGCGCTGCAGGATCTTTTCTTCCCAGGTGGTGCCCTCACGGCACGGCGTGCATTTGCCGCACGATTCCCGAGCGAAGAACCGCACCACTCGCAGGCAGGCTTTGACCGCATCGGTGGTTTCGTCCATCACCACGATGGCGCCGGAGCCGAGCATCGATCCGGCAGCACCGACCTCTTGGGCTTCCAGCGGCAGGTCGAGCTGCTCGGGGAAGAACCACGGAGCCGATCCACCACCGGGGATGAACATCTTGAGTTCATTGCCGTTGCGGATGCCTTGGCAGTAGTTGTCGCCGTAGAACAGGTCTCGGAACGTGACCTTGCCCTGCTCCACCTCATACACACCGGGGCGGTTGACGTGGCCGCTGATGGCCAGCATCCGGGTGCCGGGTGAACGCTCGGAACCGAACTTCTTGTAGGCCTCGGCGCCGTTGAGCACGATCCACGGCACGTTCGACAGGGTTTCGACGTTGTTGACGATCGTGGGCTTCATGTAGAGGCCCTTGGCTGCCGGGAAGAACGGCGGCTTCAGTCGGGGCATACCCCGGTTGCCTTCAAGCGACTCGATGAGGGCCGTTTCCTCGCCGACGATGTAGGCTCCTGCGCCCCAGGTGAGCACCACATCGATTGAGACGTCGGTACCCATGATGTTCTTGCCGACGTAGCCGGCTTCGTAGGCGTCGTTGAGAGCCTGGGCGATTCGCTCCTGGGCCAGGGCCATCTCGCCCCGCACGTAGAGGAAACAGGTGTTCAGCCCGAGGGCGAAACAGGTGATGATGCAACCCTCGATCAGCTGATGGGGATCGCGCTCCATGAGCAGGCGATCTTTGTAGGTGCCGGGCTCAGACTCGTCGCCGTTGACCACCAGGTATCGGGGCCACACCGGGGGCATGAAACCCCATTTGACACCGGCCGGGAACCCAGCACCGCCACGGCCGAGCAGCACGGCGTCGCGCACGTCGCTGTGAACCTCGTCGGGCTTCATACTGAGCACGGCCCGGAGCGCCCGGTAGCCGTCGGCCTCCTCGTAGTTGCCGAGCTTGTAGCTCTCGGCGTCGCCGAAACGACTGGTTACGATCTTGGGGCCTTCGTTATCGACAAAACCCTGAGCGTGAGGAACGTATGCGTTAGTAGCCAATTTAGGCGCTCTCTCCTACATTCTCGGGTGCCGGTTCACGGGAGGCGAACCAATCAGGTTTGCCGGTTACCTCCGGGGCTTCGATGCCGGCGGCCTTCTCCGGGTCGATGTGTTGACGAATCTGAGCCAGCGTGCCGTGATTGGGGATGTCGTGACGGTTGCCGTTGCGCAGATCGCTGATCATGCGATCGAAGTCCTCGGTTTCAACCCGATACTCGTAGCGGTAGTTCACCTGCAGGCACGGACCTTCGGTGCAGGCGGCGATGCACTCAACGTCTTCGAGGGTGAACATGCCGTCCTCGGTGGTGCCGCCGGGCTTGATTCCGAGGGTCTCCTCGGCGTGGTGCAGTAACTCCTCACCGCCGGTGAGCTGACACGAGATGTTGGTGCAGATGTTGATCATGTAGCGGCCGACTTCGTGGCGCTTGAACATCTCGTAGAACGAGCAGGTGCCCAGAACCTCAGCCGGGGTGACGTCGACCAGCTCGGCGATGTGCTGCATCGCTTCTTCGGTGACGTAGCCGTTCTGCTCCTGCGACAAGTGCAGAAGCGGAATCAGCGCCGACTTCGGGCGCGGGTAACGGCCGATGATCTCCTTGGCCGCCATGACGTTTGATGGACTCAGTCGGCTCAACGATCAACTTCTCCAAGAATGCCGCTCGCATCTGTGCGAGCTAACCGAGTTTTGGCCTCCGGCCAAAACATCGCCGGCTGAAAATGCTCAAATCTCATCACCGGTCCACCTCTCCCAAGATCGGATCAACGCTGGAGATGATGGCGACGGCATCGGCGAGGAGGCTGTCGGCCATCATGTGGGGCATCGTCTGCAGGTTCACGAAGCTCGGCCCTCGGATGTGCATGCGGTATGGATTAGGGCCACCGTCGGACACGATGTAGCAGCCCAGCTCACCACGGGGTGATTCAACCGCGGTGTACACCTCACCCTCGGGCACCTTAAAGCCTTCGGTGAAGATCTTGAAGTGATGGATCAACGCTTCCATCGACTCGTCGATACGAGCCCGGGGCGGAGGAGTGACCTTGGCGTCTTGAGCCCGGTAGTCACCCTCGGGCATCTTGTCGAGGCACTGCCGCACGATCCGCATCGACTCACGAATCTCGTTGAGGCGGATGGCGTAGCGATCGAACGAATCGCCGTAGGAACCGACGACAACGTCGAAGTCGACTTCGTCGTAGGCCAGGTACGGCATCTCACGACGAAGGTCCCAGGCCACGCCGGTTGACCGAAGGATCGGGCCGGTGGCGGAAAGCGCAATGGCTTCCTCGGGGGTGATCACGCCAACACCTTGGAGACGTTCCCGCCAGATGGGCTGACCGGTCATGAGTGTGTCGTACTCTTCGAGGCGATGCGGCAGCATGTCCATGAGCTGGAGCACGTCGTCGCGCCAGCCGTCGGGCAGGTCGGCGGCCACGCCGCCGGGGCGGATGTAGTTGTGGTTCATCCGCAGACCGGTGACCTTCTGGAAAAAGCGCAGCACCTGCTCCCGCTCCCGCCAGCCGTAGATCATCATCGAGACGGCGCCGAGGTCCATGCCGTTGGTGGCCATGAACAGGAGGTGGGAGGAGATCCGGTTGAGCTCGGTCATGAGCATGCGGATCCAGGTGGCCCGCTCGGGGATCTCCAAACCGATCAGCTCTTCGACGGCCAGCGAGAAGGCCAGCTCGTTGAACAGCGGCGAGGCGTAGTCCATCCGTGTGACGTTGGTCGCGCCCTGCAGGTAGGTGAGATGTTCGCCGGTCTTCTCCATGCCGGTGTGCAGGTAGCCGATCACGGGCTTGGAGCGCACGACGGTCTCGCCGTCCATCTCAAGCATGAGCCGCAGCACGCCGTGGGTAGACGGGTGTGAGGGACCCATGTTGACCAGCATCGTCTGGTCGTTCTCGTCCTCGAGTTCGGTGCTTTCGTCGGCCATGAGCTCGGCCGCTCGCACCTCGCTCATCCGCAGCACGCTGTGGCGCCGGGGAAGCAGGTGTAGTTGTCCGATGTTTGTTTCGGTGGCTGTCATGAGCTCGGCGCCTTGAACTGGACCGGGATGGCGCCAACGGCGTAGTCCTTACGCAGCGGGTGGCCTTCCCAGGTTTCGGGCATGAGAATGCGGGACAGGTCGGGGTGACCGTCGAACTCGATGCCCATCAGGTCGTAGACCTCACGCTCGAGGTAGTCGGAGCCGGGATAGAGGGCATAGAGCGAGTCGATTCGGGCGTCGTCGGCCGGTACTTGAATGCGAGCCCGGATTCGTTCCCGCCGGGCGTGGGAGATGAACGAGGCCACCACCTCGAACCGTTCGGCGGTAACACCGGCCGGAAGATCTCGGTTGGCCTTGTAGGCGCTGTAGTCGACGGCTGTGACGTCAACACACATATTCCAACCGTCGGCCAGGAGCTGTGTTGCCACGTCGAGCCACTGCTCACGGTCGGGGTGAATCACCCGCTGACCTCTTGAGAAGCTGAAGGCGCAGCCGTACAGCAGCTCGGGTTCAGCCGGCCCATCCTCACCCTGGTTCGAGTCGGAAACGTTGGTCGCTTCTTCAAACTCTTCGAGTTCTTCGACCGCGCTCGAAGCGTCGAGCTCCTCGGCGTTTTCGGACTCGGTGGTTTCCGGTTCGTTCTCCGGGTCTTTGGCCACGCTCACCCCTTCCTCAAAAGCTCGACGGTCTGAGGTACACCCTGGCCGTCACGCTGTTCGATGGTGATATTGGCGCCGGCCCCGGTCTGATTACGACGACGAAGCAGCTCTCCGTCTTCGATCTTCTCGTGCAACGTGGTGATGGCGTGAAGCAAGGTCTCGGGACCGGGCGGGCAACCCGGAGCGTAGACGTCGACGGGAACGACCTGGTCGACACCCTGGACGATGGCGTAGTTGTTGAACATTCCGCCCGAGGATGCGCAGACGCCCATCGAGATGACCCACTTGGGCTCCATCATCTGGTCGTAGATCTGGCGCAGGACGGGGGCCATCTTCTGGCTGACCCGGCCGGCCACGATCATCACATCGGCCTGACGGGGCGAGGCTCGGAAGACTTCCATGCCGAGACGAGCCAAGTCGTAGTGAGAGCCGCCGGTGGCCATCATCTCGATGGCGCAGCAGGCCAAACCAAAGGTTGCCGGCCACGAGGAGCGAGCCCGTGACCATTTGATCAGGCTCTCCAACGGAGCGGTGATCACATTGTGGTCGAGGCCCTCGAAGCCGTCGGATTGAACGCGAGAGATCATGTTCATCAGGCTGACAGCTCCTCAAGCTCTCGGTCGGTTGACTCGACCGCCGCCGAGGATGCCGAGGCGATCTCCTCGTAGCGGCCTTCGAGACCAACTCGCCGCACGGTCGTATCCGAAGTTCTGTCGGCCGACCGCATGGCTGCGGCAGCAGCAGCGGCGTCGACCTGGCGACGATTGACCTGCAACGGACCCCAGTCGAGGGCTCCCTTGGAGATCAAGTAGACGAACGACTCGAACAGAAGAGCCGAGAAGATCAAGATGGCGACCAAACCAAACGCACCAAGCCGCCCGCTGGCCACGGCCCACGGGTAGAGGAAGACGATCTCGATGTCGAAGATCACAAACAGCATCGCCACCAAGTAGAACCGCACCGGGAAACGTTCCGGTGGTTCCCGCCCTGGGATGATGCCGCACTCGTAAGGCGCGTATTTCTCAACTGTTGGGTTGCGCGGCGCCAACAACTTTGAAGCCACGAGGCTCAAGCCAGCGAACAGCGCAGCCAGGATCAACAGGGCCAGAACCGGTAGGTACTGAGCCATGTGGTCCTCCTCTGCTCTTAGGTGAAACTAGGAAACCGACCTTAGCGCCGTTGCCAGGTGGAGTTACTCTGCCGTGATTGCGCCCGTACTAGGCCGAAGCCCTGATAAGAGCCTCACGACGATCACGGTTATGGAGACCCCATGCCAGCACGAGGAAGACCAGACCAGTGAAGATCGTGAACATGAACGGAATAAAGCGGAGGCCACTGATGATCCCGGGGATCGGGCCGCCACGATCACGTTCCATGACGACCGAAATCAGGGGTGCGTCAGGATCGATCTCAGCCACTGGCGGGGGTTGACCAGGGAGGCTGGGCTTATTGATGATGGCTTGGGTCTGAATGACCATGAGTTCTTGGCTGTGAGTGAGGTTCAGGAAGGTCTCGTTGAAGAAGTGACCCACCCGGCTGATCTGTTCGGAAACAAAGCCGGCGTCGTCATCGATTTCGAGAATCGGTTTGCCGCCTCGGGTGAACCCACCGAACTGAAGCGGCAGGTACTCCCCGGCTTCGTAAACGTCCTCCTCGATCAAGATGGCATCGGCGGCGGCCTGAGCCTCGCCGCGAACACCGTCGGAGGTGGGGAGGTAGCGCCAGTCACCCATGCTGAGTCCGGCCGCTTCCTCGATGGCGTTCGCTTGGGCCACATCCGGATCGGTTTCGCCGCCACCGGTGAGAACCACGCCCGCAAGCTCGGGTGCTCCCTCGGACTCGGCGAAGAGAAGGCCGTCATCGGTGTCTTCAGGGTCATCGACGTTGATCTCCACCAGCTCCCAGGTTGGGGGCAGGCCACGCCAGCCGATGCCGTAGACGGTCCAGATGATTCCCATGAGGAACATCCAACCGAACAGGCCGGCCATCGAGATCATGAAACCGGTACGGGTACCGGTGTTGGTGGCGACGAGCAAGTACGTGCCGCCGATGAGAACCACGACGCCGACCATGACGCTGAGGAACCCACGGAAGAACGGATCGAACCCGATGCCGTCTATGAATCCAAGAGAGTTGAAGGCGAGAGCGCCAAGTTGTGCAGCGAGCATATTCATCACAGACCTCGCTCGTAGTCGACGACCGCTTGGATGTATTCCTTGGGCAACATCTTGCCGAAGCCCGGCATCATGCCGGCGCCGCTCTGTCCACCTTCGCCGTAGCCGCTGCCGGCTTCGGCACCGTTGTAGATGAACTGGAAGTGAGCGTTGCTGGTGCGGGGCGGCATGTCGACGATGGTGCAACCCGAAGCCAGACGACCGTTGTCGATGACCAGTACTTCTCCATCGAGATCGGCGGCCGTGAGTTCCGGCGGATCGATGAAGACGCCATTCTCATCGGTCTCGAAGACCTGATCGGCAGCGATCGGATACTGCTCACCAGTGGAGGTTTCCCACAACTGCGACACGTAGTCGCACGATGCCAGATCGCCATCGAGACCCTCGTTGGCCTCACCCAGAATCAGATACGGATTGCCCGCTCCGTCCACTGGAGCACCCTGACCGTCGAGCGCAATCTCCGAGCCGTCCATGGCCACCAGGTAGGTGCCGTCGTAGTTGGCCGGGTTGCCCAGGACATCTCGCACCTGGGTGCCGGCGTCGAAGTTGGCCAGCTCATACCAGCTGCCGTCGGGCAGCACCCACGTGTCGCTGGGGAATCGGCTCTTCGTGGTGCCGTTGCACAGGTTGTAGCCGATGCCCGACGGATCACCACCACCGCATCCGGCCACTCCCTCGTTGAGGACGTCGGGAACAACGCCTTGCCCGAGCGACCATCCGGCAGTGTGACAGCGACCGCATGAGTAGGCACCGGCACCAAAGCCGGAATTGAGGCCGAGGTTGAAGACGGCCTCGCCGATGGTCTCAAACTCGCCGTCGGCGATGGAGCGCTCGACCTCGGCCTTGATGGCTTCAGTGATCTTGTCGGCCTCTTCGAGTGCGAGGAGGCTCTCGTCATCGCGGGCGTCGTTGGGATCACCGGCAGCGGCGATGTCGATCGGATCGAGACTTTGTTGCTGCAACGTGCGCATGTAGATGATCACGTTGTCGACCTGCTGGGTGGTGAGCGGGCCACCACCCGGCGTTCCCCAGGCTGCCATTGGCGAGCCCGGTCGGCCGAAGTTCAAGATGTAGCGCACCTCATCTTCGCTGTAGCGAAGGAGCACATTGTTGAGGGCGGGGGCCTGCCACGTAGCGTTGGCAATGAACTGGCCGTCGGCGTCTTGCAGCACATAGGCGGCACCACCGCCGACACCACCGCCGGCGTGACAGTTCACACACTGGGCACCTTCGATATAGGTGTCGGTGCCGCGGCTCTCGAAGGAGCGGTTGTAGGCGGCGACCGCGCCTTCCTGGCGGCCGGGCTCGGCAATCCAGTAGAAGGGCAGAATAAGTGCTATCAGAGTGAGGAGTACGAGAGCGAAGCTCAGAGACTTGTCGAGCTTGGGGCCCTCAAGATCCTCGTCGCTCAGGTACTCCTTGCGGTTGGGGGCCAGCTCGATTTCCGAACCGAGTTCGCCCCGGGAGACCATGATGTTGCGGATCCAGGCCGCCAGGAATCCAAGAAGGACGATGGAGGCGACTGTTAGTCCGATGGCACGAAAGTTTGCTCCCACGACGGGAGTCAAAGCTGCGATGGTATGGGGCATCAGTGACCGCCACCAGCGCTCAGACAGTTGGGCCCTTCAGCCTCTTGACCCGTGGTGTTGGTGCCGATCGGCGGACCCTGGATCACATCGCCGGTGTCGACGATCAGTTCGTTAGCTGCGGTAACTTCCATCGGGAACCGGTCCATGCCTCGGGGAGCCGGGCCACCTTTCTTCTCTCCAACTTGGTTGTACTGCGAACCGTGACAGGGGCACTCGAACCACTGTGAGGTTGCGCATTCGGGCACTCGACATCCTAGGTGAGGACAAGTCTGGAACAACGCAACCACGCCGGCTTTCAGACCTTGCTCGACCTTTGGATAGAAGGAGTAGGCCCGCTCGGCTTTCACCACGGCGTTGGCCGGGTACTCGGTGAGCCACATGCGGCCAAGAGGGAAGTAGAAGAAACCGCCGCCGGCGGCGATCTCGTTTTTGATGTTGTCGACCCGGCCGACGTTGATTTTGGCACCGAAGCCCTCGGTGGGGCGGGGCCACAGCTGGGCGATGATGGCGGCGCCGAATCCCGAGAGGGCCAGGCCGAACATCGCGACGATGCTGCGGTTGAGGAACTGACGACGAGTGACGCCAAGCGTTTCCGGATCCGGCGGTACGTACGGCGTGTACTCAACCGGAACCCGTTCCTTGACCGCGACCAGCGCCCCGGAGTCTCCCCCGGCGGCCGCAGCCTCAACGGCGCGGCCGGATGAAGCCGAACCTTCGCCGGAAACCTTCGAGCGGTCTCGCTTCTTGGTCTCTCCCGACAGTTGACCGATCGCCGACTGGGTGTCGCTTCGGCGCATGCCGGTGGTGAGAGCGACCAGGGCCAGGAGGGCTAATACGACGAGGCCAATGATGATTGTTGTTGCCATGTCTAGCTCCTACTTACAGATCGAAGAAGATGCCCTCGACCCAGGGAAACACGAAGTTGAACCCGGGGCCTCGGAAGAACGAACCGATAATTACCAGGACCGCCCAGAACATCATGAAGATGGTGAAGACCGAGATGGCGAACTTGCGGTCTTCCGGCCGGTTCGAAGCGGTCTTGTCGATGTAGGGGGCCAGCATCAGAGCGAAAAGGCCGATGCCGGGGATGGTCACACCGGCGACCATCGGGTGGAACATGGTGAGCAGCTCCTGCAGACCGAGGAAGTACCAGGGGGCCTTCGACGGGTTGGGGGTTGCGTTGACGTCGGCCAGCCGCAGCAGCGGGGCATTGACGAAGATGGAGAAGATCGTCAAGAAGGCGGTGATGGCGAGAGCGGCGCCGAATTCCACCACGATCAGGTGCGGCCAGGTGTGGACCTTGTCCATCGGCTTGGCCTTGATGTCTTGGATCGAGCCCGACTTCACCACGGTGAGCAACCGCTGGGTGTGCCCGGCGGGACCGGTCATCGTCGGTACTGCCGCAGCAGGAGCTGCTGCCGTAGCCACCGCTGCTCCTCCGCCGGATGCCGCTACTGCGGCGCCGGGGGCGTCATCGCCACGGGACTTGGCCGACTTCGAGCGCTGCAACAGGTGTTCGGGGATCTTGGAGGCGGCACCCGAACCACCACCGCTGTCGGCGGACGACGCGGCAGGCTCACTTGCACCCTCTGCCTTTTTGCGGGCCTCTTCGGCTCGCTTTCGGAGATGCTCCGGAATTTCAGTCATTTCGCTCTCTTTAACTCAACTTCCGCAATCAATCAAACAATCAGGAATCTAACAATCAGCCAAACGCCGGCTTATAGCGGACCGGAGATGCCGCCGTCTTTACGGACCCGCCAGAAGTGGATGGCCATGAAGATGACGGTGACGAACGGGACAAACAAAACGTGTAACACGTACCATCTCAACAACGTGTCGGTGCCGATCACGCTGCCTCCGAGCAACACAAACTTTACTTGATCACCAAACACCGGCGTAAAGCCCATCATGTTGGTACCCACCGTTACCGCCCAGAGGGCCAGCTGGTCCCAAGGCAGCAGGTAACCGGTGAAGGACAGCAGCAGGGTTAGGGTCAACAAGATCACGCCGATGACCCAGTTGAATTCCCGTGGGGCCTTGTACGCGCCGTGGTAGAAGACTCGGGCCATGTGCAAGAACACGGAGATCACCATGAGGTGAGCCCCCCATCGATGCATGTTGCGGACCAGAAGGCCGAAGGCAATCTGGGTCTGCAGGGCTTCAATGTCGTCCCAGGCCGCAGCGGCGGTCGGCCGGTAGAAGAACATCAAGAAGATGCCGGTGACCGTGAGCAGGATGAACAGGAAGAAGCTCAATCCACCAAGACAAAGGGTGTAGCTCACCTTGACGGCGTGGCGCTTCACCTTTACTGGATGCAGGTGATAGAGCACGCTGTTCATGATCACGTACGACCGGTTACGGGGGCTGTCGGTGTACCCCTTACGGAAGACCGAGCCGGGCCGGAAGATGGAGTTCCACGCCTGCGATCCCTGAACATTGTCGGGAAGCGACGACATGGTGGACTGGAGCCGCTCTGCCAGTGTCGGTGAGTCTTGAATCGACTTTGCCATGAGGTTTCCTGGTACTTAATCCTGGTTTGAAGTTCGGGCGGGAGAATTCGTTGGGAACGTGAGGGTGGCGATCAGGCCAAGCGCATGCCGTAGCCATAGCCATAGCTTGGCATCCGCTGATGATGGTCGCCGGTGGGATTCGGATCTTCCACTTTGCCGAGGATGATCACACCTGTGGGGCAACGATCAACGCAGAGGGCGCAGCGGGTGCAGACGTCGTCGTCGATGGTGAAGATAAAGGCGTCGTCGGGATCGTCACCGGGCTTCGCGCAACCGAAGCTTTCCTCGATTACGTCGACGGTCTGCATGTGAATGCACTTCCACGGGCAGATGTCGACGCAGCCTTCACAGGCGATGCACTCGGACTGATCGATGTGGATGAACTGCTTGGGCTTGACGGCCTGAGCGAGATAATCGGCGTCGACCTCCATAAGGAGGTAGTCGGTGCGGAATTCCGGTAGTGGCGGATTTGCGTCGGTAACTGCCATAGGTGCCTCCTAAACCCCTAACCCTGCTTGATGAGGGGTCGACCGAAGGAGCTGGTGCGATTGAGGGCGGCTTGCGCCTTGGCTTCGGCGTCTTTGTCGCGGTTCTGCCACTTGGCCCACATCCAGATGTGAAGGCCGAGGGCGACGCCATAGATGAGGACGGCGACGGTGTCGGAGATGGCCCGGTAGGTGATGTCGAACGGGAACCAGCCACCCTGACTTTGGGGGCGGACGATGTCGCCGATGCCGAAGAGGATGCGGTCGGCTCGCCATGACCATTCGTTCTCGGCCAGAGTCAGCCACTGATGGGGGACAACGCCGTAGGCGAGGAATGAGAGAAAGAAGACGTAGGCGGCGCCGATCATGGCTTCACCCCAGGTGACCGGTGTGCCGACCGGGCGGCGCTTGGCGTACCAGAAAATTCCCCACGCCATTAGTGCCGAGACCACAATCGATGTCACGAGGGCAACCACGTTGCTTCGCTCCTTAACTCTTGGTTTAACTCTTGGTACTGAAAGAACTTTTGGAAACTGATGGTTCAGCCGTTTCCCACCGGAATACCGTCGACCACTCCCAAACATCTGAGGCGACAACAGGCCCATCTACCGGCCATCACTCTACGACCCTACCCGCGGGCTCCGTCGGTGACATCAAACAGCGACATCAAATCACCGGGGCATCGAGCGTAGACAGGTCATAGCCGTGAAGCACAGACGACATACAGACAATTGGTTGAGGACACTTCTCCTGAGATTGTGAACCTGTGCACAAATGTAGTCGGTAGGTCCTAAAAAGTGCCTAACCGTAACCGAACGTCCATCCCGGGTGGCGGACGACACAGGCTCCGGCAACGCCTTCAGCGAGTTGTCGCCACGGCTCCGGCGTCCACAGCAGTTGCAATCGAGTTGCGGTGTGAACCCAAACCTCACTCGGCTCGCCTTCTTGCCCTGTTTTATTGATAAGTTGTGTGGTCGTGTGAGCCGGTGTTTGGATCTGGATCCAGAACCGTAGGCTTACGCCCGTAGCGGGCCAGATCGGCCCAATCTTGAATCACGCGCCGGAGGACCGTTGACCGAGATCCCCGAACACCTACTGAAACGGAGCAGGGCCGCCAAGGGCAAGTCCGATGGCGACTCCGGTTCGACATCCTCTGAAGCCGGCGCCGCAGGTGCTTCCGAGAATGCTCCAGTGGCAGCATCGAACGCCCCGGCCGCTTCCGGCCCGGCCGGCCTCACAGCCACGGAAGGCACCGTCGTCTTCCCGAACCTCGATCCCGAGCCCGAAGCGCCCAAGCCTGAACCGGCCTACGTAACCGCATCGAAGGCCCGCAATCGCATCCCGGTCTGGGCGTTGCCCGTCGTTGCCGCCCTGCCCATCTGGGCGATGAGCTATGCCGGCACCATGCAGCAGCCCGAAGTCGAGGATCCGGTATTCGTCGACTCGGCCGCCGTTTATGTTGAGGCCGGCTGCTCCGGTTGCCACGGCGGCGCCGGTGGTGGCGGTGTTGGCTATCAGCTCTCCGAGGGCGAAGTTCTCACCACCTTCCCCAAGGTGATCGATCAGATGGTTCACGTGGCCCGGGGCTCCGCCGCAATCGATGGTCAGGCCTACGGTGCCGACGATCGTCGGGTCGCCGGTGAATCGGGCGCTCAGATGCCGGCCCAGCTTGGCACCATGAGCCGCCACGACCTTGAGCTGGTGATCTTCCACGAGCGGGCTGTTCTCTCCGGAGAGGATCAGGATCAGCCCGGCTACCAGGAGTGGATGGAGCACATGCGCGAACATACCCCTGAGAGCGACCTCCTGGTTGACGAGAAGTATCTCGACCTTCTTCTGGCTTGCGCCACTCCAGGCGTAACCCCGGGCGCTACCGGTGAAGGATCCCCCGATCCGGAAACCGAGCCCTGCCCCGGCCCGCACGCCGACGAGGAGTAAAGACGACGAGTAAACCTGTCACGTCGACGGCCTAGGCACCGACTACAAATCAAGAACCCAACGAATTCTCCACGGCCTCCGGGCGTGGAGAATTCTGCTTTTTGGCGGAACGACCAACTGCGCCAACCGCTCAGCCCCGACGGCGTCTCAAAAGGAGCGACCCCAAAAAGCGAGTTGCCAACCCCACCAGCGGCGGTTGATTGCTGGAGGGGTTGGCATCTCTGATCGGGGCGAGACCCAGACGGCGGTTAATGTCTGAGCCTCAAAACAAATCCTATCCCAAGACTGTGACAGAAGTCGAGGAGAACCTTCGACTTTCAAGAGAAATCCGGATTTTGTTACAGCCAGGGAACGACCGAACCGAAGCTAGAAGGGTCCGTTTAAAAGGGATTGACGGACTCCGGGGCGACGCCCGGACACCACCAACTGGTCGGAGAGTGGGTTCCACCGTTCCATGAGCTTTTCCACAATCACAAGAGTGAAGAAAGTGACGAAAATCGGGTCGCTTGTTTCGCTGCTGGCATTGGCGCTATCGGTGCTGATAGCACCGGCAACCAGCGTCGCCGCACAAACCGGCGAGTCGAGCCAGTCAGCCTCAGGCCCGCGAGCCGCAGCGCCGGGCGAGGTGGTCGTCGAGTTCACGTCGGAGTTTGTTGAGATCCCCGGCCTGCCGGACCTGCCGGAACACGGTCACACCGAACAGGCGGCCGAGGTTCTCGAGATGGCCGAACAGATCCGCGAGGCCCACCGGAACCGATTCACCCCCGAGGCCAACGCCCGTGCCGGCCAGAACGCCCGTGACCGCGTGCCTCCTGTCGGTGGCGCCCTGACAGCCGGGGCATCGGTGGCGGTTGGCGGATTCACGATCGTCTACGACGCTGCCAACCCCACCCCGGCCCACGCCAAGGCCGCCATCGAGGCTGGCATCGCCAGCTGGGCCGACAAGCTGTCGACCAATGGAGCTCCTGTGGTAGTGGAGGTTTCGTGGACTTCGTTCGGCCACCCCGGCATTCTTGGTTTTGCCGGACCGACGGGCTTCTTCACCGATCCCTCCCTGCCCACCGGCTACCTTTACCCGACCGCTCTGACCAATGTCTTGAGCGGATCCGACGTTAACGGGGCGATTCCGGAAATCACCGTGGCTCTCAACTCGGATCTCGAAGGGAATGGCACCTGGTACTACGGCACCGGCACTCCTCCGGCGAACCAGATCGATCTGACCACCGTGGTGACCCATGAGGTTGGCCATGGCGTCGGCTTCGTCACCTCCGCTGCTGACAACGGCGGCCTCATCGAGCTGGCCAATCCGCCGTTCGTCTACGACGCCTTGATGCAGCAGTCGGGCACTCCGGTGATCAACACGGCTAATCCGGGTGCGGTACTTACCTCCGGCAACGCCGACATCAAGATCAGTACCACCCAGATCGCTCCCCTGTTCGTTCCCAGCACCTGGTATCAGGGCACGAGCGCATCCCACTTTCTGAACGCCGGGGCGACCGCTCCGTCGTTGATGGCTCCCACCCTCAATCCAGGCGTGATCAACCGCACGCTCGACGGGTACACCCTTGGTGTAATCAATGAGATCGGCTGGCCGTTGGTTCCCGGCCCGACACAGCCGACCATCACATCCACGTCGGCCGACGAAACGTCGGTCAACGTCAGTTGGAAAGGCAACGAGATCACAAGCGGCTTGCCCGCTGACAACTACCGCGTCCAGGCCTATGACGGGTCGACTCAGGTTGCAAGTGATGCGGTTAGCGGCTCCGCCCGGGCGCACACCTTGGTCGGGCTGCCGGCCAACACCTCGCTGGAGATTCGGGTGGTGCCGATTACCAACGGCCAAACCGGCCCGGCCGCCACAGCCAACGTTTCCACCGGCGACGGGCCGGTCTACGTCGAGCCAGGAACTCCGCCGAGTTTCGTGCGGGATCTGTGGCTCGACCACCAGGTGTTCCGGGTGTACCAGGCCCACTTCCTGCGCACACCGGACAAGGCCGGGTTCATCTTCTGGCGTGATCAACGGGCCGCCGGTATGCCCTTGCTGCACATCGTCGGCGAGTTTCAGGCCAGCGCCGAGTTCCAGAATCGCTACGGCTCACTCAGCGACGGCCAATTTGTCAACCTCGTGTACGCCAATGTGTTGGGCCGGGCGGCCGACTCCGCCGGGTTCAATCACTGGACCGGCCAGCTCGCCGCCGGCCTCACCCGAGCCGAGATGATGCTGGGCTTCGTCGAGGGGGCCGAGTATGTGAATCGGACCTCCACCCTGGCCGCCCATTCCCCAACCGAAGGTTCGGTACGCCGCCTCTATCAGGCCTACTTCGATCGGGAACCATCGAGTTCGGACCTGGACTACTGGATGGCCGTCGTCGACTCGGGTTCGGCATCGCTGCTTGAGGTCTCCGACTTCTTCTCGGCCTCAACCGAGTTCGTCAACCTGTACGGCAGCTTGTCCGACGGCCAGTTCGTGGACCTGGTGTACGACAACGTGCTCGATCGCCCGGCCGAAGCCGATGGGTTCGATCATTGGACAGCTCAGCTCGCAGCCGGGATGTCGCGAGGTGAGGTGATGGCCGGCTTCTCCGAGTCGAAAGAGTACATCAAACGGACCGGCACGTTGCCTCAAACACCGTAGGGCCTCAGGTGCCGTAGGGCCTCAAACACCGTAGGACCTCAGGTGCCGTAGGCGCCCTCGGACTTCTAGCGCAACAGCGTGGCGACCTCACCACTGAGGTAGGTGAGGATGAAGTCGGCTCCGGCTCGCTTGATCGCGGTCAGCTGTTCGAGCGCCGCTGCTTCACCGTCAATCCAACCGTTCTGAGCGGCCGCCTTGAGCATCGCGTATTCGCCACTCACGTGGTAGGCGGCGATCGGCACGTCGACCTCGGCTCGGGCTCGGGTGATGATGTCGAGGTAGGCCATGGCCGGTTTGACCATGATCATGTCGGCCCCCTCGCTGAGATCAAGACGGATCTCCTCAAGCGCCTCGCGACCGTTGCGCCAATCCTGCTGGTAGCCGCGCCGGTCGCCACCGTCGGCGATGGTGACGTCGACGGCGTCTCGGAACGGCCCGTAGAACGAACTGGCGTACTTGGCCGAGTAGGCCAGGATCGGGATGTTGTGGTGTTCGGTTTCGTCGAGAGCGTCACGAATTGCCAGCACTTGGCCGTCCATCATTCCCGACGGTGCCACCACGTGCGCGCCGGCGTCGGCCTGGGCCACAGCAGCGCTGGCGTAGAGGTCAAGGGTGAGGTCGTTGTCGACGTTGCCGTCGGCGTCGACGATTCCGCAGTGACCGTGGCTGGTGTATTCGTCGACGCAGAGGTCGGCCATGATCACGATGTCGTCACCCATGTCTTGACGGAGATTGCCGAGCGCCACCTGTACCACCCCGTCGGGGTTCCAGGCTTCGGAGCCCTCCGGGTCTTTGGTGGCGGGGATGCCGAACAGAATGACGGCGGGGATGC
Organism: Acidimicrobiales bacterium; assembly: GCA_965216355.1. Lineage (GTDB taxonomy): Bacteria > Actinomycetota > Acidimicrobiia > Acidimicrobiales > SZUA-35 > JAHELU01. Next base: position 1,067,876 of record CBDCFR010000013.1, on the reverse strand, counting down.
CGAGCTCGGCCAGCCGCTCCACTTCAGCCCGCAACGTGTCTTGGGTGTGCTGCACCACACCGGGCAACGAGTCGATGGGGGCCGGTGATTCGATGTCTTCCCGCACAAACAACGGGGCCACAAGATCGTTGACCGACAGTTCGACTTCGGCCACCAGATTTCGCATGGCCGGCGATTGACGAAGGCGACGGAGGCGCCGTTGGGGGAAGGTCACCGCCTCAGGATAGAGGTCCTAGCACACGGTCGAGGTATCGGTTGGCGAAGCGACCGTTGGGGTCGTGCTGAGCTCGGGCGGCCTGGAAATCCTGCCAGCGGGGATAGCGCCTGGCCAACGATTCGGCGTCTTGGAAATGCAGTTTGCCCCAGTGCGGCCGGCCGTCGTACCGGTTGCAGATGGCTTCCACCAACTCGAAGTATTGCTGATAGGGCTGCCCTTGGTAACGGTGCACCGCAATGTAGGCCGATTGACGGCCATACGCCGTTGACAGCGGGATGTCATCGGCGGCGGCTGCTCGAGCCTCGATGGGGAACATCAGCCGGATGTTGTGTTGTTTGACGGCGTCGGCCACCTCACGCACCACGTCGGGAAGTGCGGCCAACGGCACGCTGTATTCCATCTCGGCGAACCGGACCCAGCGGGGGCTGGCGAACACTTTGTAGGAGTGATCGATGTACTCGGATCGACCGGCGCTTGAGGCAACCAGACGGCCGAGCTTCGGCACAAGTTGTGGTCGCCTCGAACCGACGGCGCAGATGGCGCCGAAGCCGATGTTTTCGCCGATGATCTTGTCTTGTAAATACTGGCGGCGGGGCATCGGCTGGCGGGGGTCCAACGTGCGACGGTTGGCTTTGGTCGACGCTCGGCGGGTGCCGGGGATCCAGAAGAACTCGAAGTGGTCGTGTCGTTCCACCAGTTCAAGCCAGCCGTCGAGCACGTCGTCGATCGGATGGGGTTCTTCCACGGCGTGCAGGTGGAACGCAGGCTCAACCGCAATGGTGGCTCTGGTGATGATGCCAAGAGCGCCGAGGCCCACTCGGGCGGCGTCAAACAGCTCCGGCTGATTCTCGGCGTCGCAATCGACGACCTCGCCGTTGCCGGTTGCGAGACGAAGGCCGCGGAGCTGAGTGGCCAGACCGCCGAACGCCAACCCGGTGCCGTGGGTGCCGGTACTGACGGCGCCGGCCACCGTTTGGTAGGCGATGTCGCCGAGATTGGTCATCGCCAGTCCGACTGCGGCCAACCGCTGATTGAGATCGTTCAGCGTTATGCCGGCACCGACCGTGATGGTCGACTCTTCGGCGGATCCCGGATTGGTATTGATCTGGTGAACCTGGTTGAGGTGTTCGAGCGACACCATAACCGAGTCGGTGCAGGCTATCCCGGTGAAGCTGTGCCCGGATCCCACGGCCTTGACGGTGGCTCCGGAGACCGCGGCCCTACCTAGGATCGCTTGCAGCTCGGCCTCGGAGCGAGGGCGCTCGATGACTTTGGGGTGGCACGTTTGGGTGCGACCCCAGTTGGTCCAACCGCGGGCCGGGTTGGATCCGCCTACCAGTGGTGTAGATCGACGGGCCATTCGGTAATCAGCTCTCTCGGTGATTTGGGATTGCTGTGGGGATCACTACCAACGTGCCACATGCGCTGGTGTTTGGCCACCGTCGGGTCGACGTGGCCCGGGGCGAGACGGACCCGGTCGCCGACCTTCCACGCTTTGAGGTCGTTGGGGGCGAGGGTGGTGTGTTCGTCGGAACAGAACCACACGTCGCCTTCGGGCCAGGTTGGGTTGCCGTGATCGGTGGCCAGGGCTTTCAGGCCGGCGTCGACCACGATCCAGCCGCCGGCCGGGTTGATGCTGATCACGGTGGCCTCAACCCACAATGCCTGGCGGAACGGCAGATCGATGGTGCTGTATTGGGTGTCCATCAGGGTGTAGGAGCCGGCCTGGATTTCGGTGGCCACGTGGTTGATGTCGTAGGTGCCGGTGCCTCCGGCCGAGATGATGTCGCCGTCTATTTCAGCGGCCACTCGGGCCAGGTCGGCCATCGCCGCCGCCACCTTTTCTTCCCGCTCGGTTTTGTCGGCCACCATCATCAGGTGACCTTCGTAGCCCATCACCCCTCGCACATTGAGTCCGGCGGCTTTGGCTTGGGCGCCGAGCCGAACGGCGTCGTCGGGTTGGCAGCCGCAGCGGGGCAGGCCGACACACACGTCGATCAGCACGTCGCTCACCCCGGCCGCGGTGGCCGCAGCGATCGTTTCGTCGGAGTCGACGGCCACAGTGAGGCGGTCGGTTGGCCCTACGGCGTCAACCACCTCGGTGAGGTAGGCCACGTCGACCGTCTCGTTGGCCAGAAGCAGATCGTGACCAAGACCGGCGGCTAACATCCCGGCGACCTCGCCAAGCGTGGCGCACGTGAAGTTGGTATGACCGGCTTCGACCAGGCGACGGGCCAGCGCCGTCGACTTGAACGCTTTCACGTGGGGACGAAGACGAGATCCGGGGAGGTGTCGAGCCATCGTTGCGACGTTGTGGCTGAAGGCCTCGTCGTCAACAATCAGGCAGGGAGTTCGGTGGCGAGTCGAGCGGCTAGTCATTGGCTCTTGGAGTGATTTGGGCGGTTAACGTTTGCAGTTGATTCTCGATCCGACCGAGGCGCTCCACCAATTCGGCGTGGTCGCCCGAAAGGTCGTCGGCGTCGTCGGCCGACACGAAGTAGGCGGCGACACTTGCGGTGATTGCCGACAGGCCGCTGATGCCGACAATCATCAACAGCACAGCGATGACGCGACCAGTGCCGGTTACCGGGAATTCGTCGCCGTAGCCGACGGTGGTGCAGGTGACGAAGGCCCACCACAGGCCGTCGGCCAGATTGTTGATTGTGCTGTCGGGCTGTTCGTGTTCGGCGATGGCGACAAAGATCCCGGCGCCGACGATGAACCCGGCCACGGTGATGACGGTCTCCCGAAACCCGGGGCGTCCGAGAATCTGCCCGAAGGCTCGAATGGCCTTGGTCAGGGCCGAACCGGCTTTCGCCATCCGCACCACTTGCAGCAGTCGCAACGGACGCAGGACGGGAAGAACCACGAGCAACAGGTCAAGTTTGTGGGTGCGGATCGTCTTTGCCCGATCGGGCGACAGCACCAGGCGAACGAGATACTCGGCGCTGAATGCGATCCAGATCACAAAGGCGACCCATGACAGCGCCCGTTGCGACCAGGGGCTCAGATCCTCTACGAACGGCATTAGGACAACGGGAATGAGGAGGAGAGCGAGCACCATCATCGGCAGTTCGACTCGAGTTTCGAACCGCTCGTAACGTTCGAACCGTTCGCTGTCGGAGAGGCCCACTAACGCGACTCCCGCAGTGCCCTCTGGAGAGCCTCGATCAACCCGGGTTCGCTGTGCGGATCGGCGATCGCCGTGACCGAGATCTTCAGCGAGTCGCAGCGTTTCGCTGTGCGAGGGCCGATACACACCACGATCGGAGGCACAAGATCAACCCCGAACCGGTTCACAAATCTGGTGGCGGCCGAGGGCGAGGTGAACGTAACGGCGTCGGCTTCGGAGATCTGGTGTTTGATGTCTCGGTCGGCCTCGGGATCGTCGGATCGGCCTGGCGCCACGGTTCGGTAGGCGATGACGTGGTCGACTTTGAAACCCTTCCGGGTCAGTCCCTTTTTCACGGTGGCGGCGCCGAGTTCGGCCAGCGCCGCCAGAACTCGGACGGGGCCTTGCGGCACATCCGGCTCGGGGAATTGGACCACAAGGTCTTTGGCGGTTGCGGCCGAGGGCATGAAGTGAACGGGCCAGCCGTGACTCCTCGCCACTTCGGCGGTGGCCGATCCGACAACGGCGAGCCGGAGGTGGTCGGGCCAGGTCATGCCGACCTGTTCCATCATCGCCGAGACAGCGCGCACTCCGTTGGCCGATGTGACGACGAGCCAGTGATAAAGGTCGAGTCCGGCGACCGCGGCTTCCAATGCCTGGCCCTGATCGCCAGGCAGCCCGACCTCGATCATCGGCACGTCGATTGACGCGATGCCCAGTTCGGCTAGTCGTCGGCCGAGGACAAAGTTGTGCTCAGCCGCTCGGGTCAGGACGACCCGAGGCTGATCCTGACTCGAATCGTTCCGGGTTTCATTCACGATGTTGGGGCCTCGGAGACTCCCTCCAAAGCTTTCCTCAGAGACCGGGCCAGGATGCGACCCGGTTCGGCCTCGATCGATCCGGATTCCACCAAGCGCTGCAGGTTCTCGCCGTTGTCGTCGGCCAATATGCCGCGGATGGTGAGTTCGATGCGGCGACCAACAGCGGCCACTGTTGCGTGGGCTCCCGCCGGAAGCGTGCAGTCGCCGCCGAGTTCGGCCAGGAAGGATCGTTCGGCTTCGACGGCCAGCCTGGTCACCGGATCGTCGATCTCGGCGACCAACGCCCGAAGTTCTTTGTTGGCCGGTGTGTCGTCGGCCCTGACCTCAACGGCCAGCGCCCCTTGGCCAACCTGAGGAACGAATACCTCAGGATCAAGCACTTCGACGATTTCCGGCTCGATATGCAAACGTTCGAGCGCAGCGTTGGCCATGACCAGACCATCGGGGTTCGACACATCTTCGGATTCGTCGATGCCTTCGTGGCGGGCGCCTTCAAGGCGCGACAGGCGGGTGGCGATATTGCCTCGCAGCTCGGTGAAATCGATGTTGGGGCAGAGGTCGAGCAGTAGGGCTCGGCGTCGATTCGAGCCGCTGGCGATCAGCGGCGTGGCCGCACCAACAACGCCGAGTTCCTGAGCCGAGGCTGCCGCCATCCGATCTTGGAGCTGATCGATGGTGATCCCGACGAGCGCGTCACGGGCATCACCGCGGGTGGGGTAGGCGGCGACGGTGAGGCCATCTGGAGTGACTGCTTGGAGGTCTTTGGCCGAATGGACCGCGAGGTCGGCATGGCCTTCCAGCACAACTTGTTGGATCTCTTTGCTGAACGCACCTTTGCCGCCAAGGTCGGAAATAGAGCGCTTGAGATCAAGGTCGGCGAACGTATCGGAAGGCACCATGACAATGTCCAGTGTCGGCTCGACTTGGCACAACAGCTGGGCCACGTGGTTTGCTTGCCACATGGCAAGCGGGCTTCGTCTCGTCGCGATTCTGAGTTCCGTACGACAAAGGGTAACGGGGCCTACCCCTGCCACACTCACCTTGTTGATAGGCGAGTACCCCAGGACCAAGAAACAGTTCAACCGACAGTAAACGAACCAGTTAAACCAACCAGCAACCATCGAGGAGATTGCAACAACATGAGCGCGAACGCCGAGAAGGCCTACGAACAAGCGAAGGGCCGCATCGGCCAAGATCCCAAAGCCGGCGAGTGGTTGGAGATTGATCAGGATCGGGTAAACGCCTTCGCCGATGCGACGCTCGACCATCAGTTCATCCACATCGATCCTGAGCGGGCGGCTCAAACGCCGTTCGGCGGTCCGATTGCTCATGGATTCTTGACCCTTTCGTTGCTGGTTCATCTTTCAGCTTCGATTCCTAGTGACGATCCGATTCCCGAGGGATTGTTGATGGGTGTGAATTACGGCCTGAACAAGGTGCGGTTCATCAATCCGGTTCCGGTTGGTTCCCGGGTACGGGCAACATCGCAGCTGGCCGAGGTCAATCTGAAAGGAAACGCCGTCGACCAGATCAGCAACATGACGGTGGAAATCGAAGGCCAGGACAAGCCAGCGCTGGTAGCGGAGTGGATCTCCCGCCTCGTATTCGCTTAACGGCTTCGGCGCGGCAGCACCGGACCGTCGACGTCGACGAAGTACTCAAAGCCCAGGCGGCTGGCCGCCGAGCCTCGTTGCTGATAGAAGCTCAGTATCTGTAGCTCGGTGGCCAAGTCGACTCGGCGCACCACCACGTGGTCGGGCAACTCGAGGTTGTCGCTCACAAAACTCAAGACCGATGTGATCCCAGCGGCCGCTACCGCCTCGGCGGCTTCCTGGGCCACTCCGGGTGGGGTGGCCATCACGGCGACCAGAATCCCTTCGGCTTCAACCACTGCCGGTAGATCCCGCATATGGTTCACCACCAGCCCGGCAACCTCGGATCCGACCAGGTCGTCGGCCACATCGAACAGCGCCCGAACCGGAAATCCTCGGTTGGTGAGACCTGAGTAGTTGGCCAACGCTCGCCCGAGATTACCGGCGCCGATCACGGCCACGGGCCACTCCTGATGCACCCCGAGCACCACGCTTATCGCCGACACCAGATACTTGATGTCGTAGCCGACGCCACGAGTGCCATTGATGCCGAGTGAGCTGAGGTCTCGCCGCAGCGTGGCCGAGTTGACCCCAACCAAGCTGGCCAACCGCGCTGACGAAACACTGGCCACATCTTCGGTGGCGAGTTCACCAAGCGTATGCAGGTAGGTGGGCAGACGGCCGACAGTCGCAGCCGAGACCTCGGCCTCGTTCATCATCTCAGAGTAAGGACCTTCCATCCGATTTCACAAATGCACAAACTCAGGCCGTCTCCTACGGTGCCGCGGCGTTCCGGGGACTGCTTCGCCTCCTGGCGCTTGGTTTCCGAACCTCGCCTCTGCGCCTTGGCCCAGATCTCCGGTCGGGCTCCGTAGTTGTCCAGAACCGCTCACCCGGATCGTAGATATCAAGCCTCCGGGTATCCGAGCAGAGCTTGACCGACCAGCCACCCTCGTGAACAGCGTGGTGATGCTCGCTGCACAGCGGAATCAAGTTGCAGAGATCGGTGCGGCCACGATGTTCCCATTCATGGATGTGGTGAGCTTGGCACCACGAGAGCGGCCGATCGCATCCCTTCCAGACACAGCTTCGGTACGTCGCCCGCAGACTGTGCCATTGGGCATCGGTGGCGGTGCGGTGCTTACGGCCGACATCAACCGGGATGCCCCGTTCGTCAAGCATCACTCGCTGCATGACCGCGTCGCACGCCAAGCGAGAGATCGACTCCGGCGGAAGTGAATGTCCGGCAGCAGTCTCCCGTACAGATGCCTCGTGAACACCACGACGTATTGTCTCAAGATCCACGAGCACGTTGATGTGCGGCATCCCCGCACTTCGGACGGCCTTGCCCGTTAGGAGCTGGTGTGCGGCACGAGCGGCAAGGTTCGAGTCTTTCGACACCCCACCGCTGTTGGCCAGCCTGGCGATCTGGGCCTCCACCGCATTGACGATCGACTCGAATCGCTCGGGATCGAACTCGGCGGAGATCCGACCCATGCCCGTCTTCCTGTCGGTCCAGTGTTTCCACGACGACCGAGCTTGCCGAGCCTTCGTGTCGGCCAGCCCATGATCTCCCTTGATGCGCTCCGCTTCCTCTCGGACTCGACGGGCGAACGAATCTGCCGGGAGGTTTGCCGCCGCCTCTATCAAGTCTTCGGTGTCTAGCTGCGCCTGCTGATCAGGCGTGAGACCTTTTGCCGCGGCGGCAATAGCATCGACCTGAGCAGCACCAATGCTGCCCTCACCCACCGCCTCCCCCACTCTGCTCATGGAAGCGGCCGTACGAGCCCGGTCGGCTTCCCGACGGGCAGTGCGGCCGCGCACGCGAGAGCCATCACCCAGCATCGTGCCGTGGGCGCCTCTTCCTATGCCCTCTTGCTCCTGCCGGTGAGCCACAGCGCCAATGCGAATGAGTAGGCGATCAAGAGCGGCCTGCCCCTCACGAACACCCGCAGTCAAGGCCTGCAACTCAGAGGGCTGACAGACCGCAACGTCGACACCACCGACAACGGACTGGAGCGATCGAAACGACGCAACAGCATCGGCGACCGATACCGAACCGTTGAACACGAAGCCGGACACGCGACTCCCCTTTCGACAAACACTGGAACCGGTTGACGTCACCCGAAGGTGAAATGGGGAAGATGCAACCCGGAGGTCACTACATCCAATCTACATCGCGCCATCAATAAAAGCAAACATTTGTTCGACTAATCAGCTCGCGCAGAAGTGTCACCGCAACTACATTTGACTTCATGAGCCCAGATCGGTCAGCGTGATCCTCCCAAAGCAGCGCGATCCTCGCCTCATTACGATTCGTCGCGGCGGATCCCTCACCGACGACGACCATCGTCTGCTGGCTCTCTGGGCGGGCGATTGTGCTGAGCATGTGCTCCATTTGTTCGAGTCCAAAAAATCCGAGGACCTCCGGCCACGACTCGCAATCGACGCAATCAGAAGCTGGGCCCACGGCGACTCAAAAATGATGGAGACTCGGGCTGCAGGAATCGACGCCATGCGAGCAGCCAGTCCGCTGACCGGCGCCGCGAGGCACGCCGCCTACGCTGCGGGCCAGGCGGCAGCCGTCGCCCACGTCGCTGCCCATGAACTCGGGGCGGCAGCCTATGCAATCAAGGCCGTGCGCTCTGCCGCCTCGGCCGACAAAGAACAAGCAACCGGCCTCGCCGAGTGTCGCTGGCAGCGCGCTCGACTTCCAGCCGCGATTCGAGAACTCGTCTTGGACGACCAACGCCTACGCAATGAGATCTGCTGGTCGGTGTTCGAGGTCTGACCAGGTGTGACAGCTCTGCTATGACGGCACGCAACGACCGCACGTCATCGACAGCACGGCATCGCCAGAGCCCAGCGCGCTAATACACGGCCGGAGCAATCGTCAGCGTTCCAGCCGCAGTGTCAAGAAAGGCGATGGTGCCCAGCGGAAGCACAGACTGGTCCCATTCTCCCTCCGGCGTGGTGCAGTCGTGACCGGCGAACAGACCACCGAGCACGGGCACGCCCAGCCCGCCGAGTCGATCCTCGACAACCTCGGTGAACGTCCAGCCGCGATCCGAGTAGCCCTTGAACCCCTCGAACGAACCGAGAGCGATGCCAACCACCCCATCGAGCGCCCTCGACGACAACAGCTGCGTCAACTGACGATCGAGCGTGCCGAGCCCGACCACCCGCTGATCCTCGAGGAACAGAATCGCTCCGTCAAGATCCGGCAACCGAACCCCAACCGACGTCGCCAGCGTAGTGAGGTTGCCACCTAGTAACCGCCCCGACACCACGCCAGGCACATCCAATACGGCGGACACAGCACCCGGGTCACGCCGAAGAACCACCGGCTCGGTCGACATCAGAAGCTGCCGGCCAGTGGCCTGAGCCGTAGGCCCGACAAGACACCCGTGCAACGTCGCCAGCCCACACCGCCGAGCCAGCGCCAGGTGCAGATAGCAGATGTCACTGAACCCAAGCAGCGGCTTCGGGTCGGCCAAGACCGCCTCGAAATCGAGCCCATCGGCGATCCGATAGGCGCCGGCCCCGCCACGGATAGCGATCACGGCCCGAACCGAAGGGTCACGGAAGGCCTCGTTGAGATCAACCAGGCGATCGCTATCAGTACCGGCCATGTATCCCCAACGATCAAGAGCATGACGACCGACATCAGCCCGCATCCCCCACCCCTCGACGAGCGAGATCAACCCGGGCAGGTCACTTTCGTCGTCCGGGTAGCTCGCCGGCGAAACGAATCGCACAAGATCACCAGGTTCGAGTTTGGGAGAGAGCAACGGCTCCCGGCGGCTTGAGTGGACCATACGTCATTCAACCACCGCCCTCCCGTGAACCCCCTGCCATTTCCACTCATCGAGCCCGTACCCTTGCCTGATCGCCAACGCCGACTCAACCTCCATGAACCGTTACATGCTGCTGCTCGAGAACGACCTGAACCGGGTGTTCAGCCAATCCCTTGCCGCGGTCGCCGCAGCCGAACTCCAGTGGGTCACTGACGGCCTCCTGCCCGATGACAAGAGGATCACGGGCCTGTCGTCCACGTCGCTCGGCCGGGCAACAGCGCTCACCTTCGCCACCACCGCCGACACGCAGCAGCTCACCCAAACCGTGGCTCAACTTTCGTGTGCGCTCGCCCTCTTCGAAGTATCGTCGGGCAACAAGCGAACCGACAGCGCTGATGACGGCGCCGCTGACAGCTCGGACGAGCAACTCACGCCCATCCCCCTTCACGACTCCCTCACCTACGGAACCGAGCTGGTAACCACCCAGCGTTACCGAGGCAAGACCAACGAACGGCTCACCCGAGCCATGTTGAACCTGGCCTTGGCCACCGCCGGAATCCCTCTTCACCAGCCACGCAGCACCACCCCGACCGTGCTCGACCCGATGTGCGGTCGAGGCACCACGCTCAACTGGGCTCTGGCCTACGGCTGCCACGCAGTCGGGATCGAGTCCGACGCCGCCTCTCTCAAACACTACGAAACGTTCCTCACCACCTGGGCCAAACAGCAACGGCTTCCCCACAAACGCCAAAGCTTCCGCCCCAACAACGCCGAGCAACGGGCGTTCACACTCGACGTGGCCCCCACCCGGGCTGATCAAAAAGCCGGCCGAGGCCAAACGATCCAGACGTTCGCCGCCGACGGCGGCGACACGAACCTCAGGATCAAGAAACAGTCGATCGATGTGATCGTCGGCGACCTTCCCTACGGGGTCCAGCACAAGTCGGACCCGGCGGCTCTCGACCCTGTCGACACCGTGGATCTGGTGGCCCGGCTGGCCCCTGCCTGGCACAAGTGGGTTCGTCGGGGCGGTGCCGTGTGCCTGGCCTGGAACACGAAGCGGGCATCTCGCCTCGACATGCTGGTTGCGTTGGCCGACGCCGGATTCGAGTTGCCAACCGGGTGGGACTTTGACGGCCCCGTCATCGCCGATCCAGGCCAGACTTCAAACGATCAGGCCGAGCCGTCGATGGCCCACAAGGTCGACTCGACGATCGATCGCGACGTTCTTGTTGTGGTCAGGCCCTGACAACCTCAGCAGCTACAGGTCGCGCAGGATGACCCAGGCCGGATCGTGGTCGGAGCCGTTGCCGCTGTGTTTGGTGCGTCGGTCGATGAAACTGCGGTCCACTCGTGACCCCAAAGAAGGCGACACCCAGATCTGATCAAACAGCCGGTGCTCCGGCGGTTGGCGACTTGGCTTGTAGCGGCTCGTCCAACGTGGTCCCGGCTGAGGTCCGACAGCCTCTTCCTTGGCGTCGCGCGTCTCTTCAACGTTGACAAGTGCATCCACCAACTTCAGCTTCGACTGCACCAGCGGAGCGAGAAACTCCGATTCGGGATCATCGTTCATGTCGCCCAGCACCACGTACTTCGAGTTGGGGCGGGTTTCGTCCTCGATGATTCGCCGGGTGGCCTCGGCTTGACGGCGACGCCGTTCGTTGTTGCGCTCCCGGGCCGCTTCCCGCTGGGCTTCGGTGCGGTTCTCCTTCCAGTCGATGAAGTTGGATTTCATGTGGGTATTGAAGACCGAGAGAATCCGTTCCCTTCTAGTGAGGTTAAGGATGTCGACTCGGACCAGATCTCGACCGAACAGCGGCCGGACGGGGCTGATCGGGTCGGGCTCGGTTTGGTGTGACACGACCTGCCCGATCGGATATTTCGACATGATGCCGATGTCGATGAGGCGCGGGTCGTTGCCTTCGACAAGGATCACGTAGGGATACAAACCGCCGAGGGAGTCGCTGTTGAACGTCTTCAGCGCCTCGATGTTCTCCGCTTCCTGCACCGCCAGTACGTCAAGATCCATGTTCTTGATCCGGTCGGCTATGGCCTCGGTGTCATCGGAGTCCTTCTGGTGGACCACCCGCCCTTTGAAGGTTCGCAGCTTACGTTCGGTGGCGGCGTCGAACACCATCACCTCTTCGAGCACGGTCCCTTTCGGAACCTCGGCCTGGAAGTTCCAGCGGCTGAACAGGTTGTTGAGGTTGAAGGTTCCGATTGTCAGATCCATGGTCGGTTTTCTCCCGGGCGGTGGTCTCACATCTTACGACGCGTCGCCAGTCCCGGTGATACAAGTTGCAACCGTTGTGTCCGTAGCGCTTGACGCGGGGAGAAATTCCGGCAAGATTCAACTTTGTACCGCCGCTTGGCCTACCTTACACATGAAGGTAGATCTCGGCGTTGCCGAGCAGTAGCGGAGTGGTCGCCTCGACATCTTCGCCACGAGACAAATAACGGGTCGGGTTGAGGGTCCGAATGCCACGTTCAAGAGAACAGACCAGACGTCAGTTTCTTGACGTCGGCGCTGAGCTGCTCCTGGAAGAAGGGGTGACAACCGCGTTCGACATCAAGCTGGCCAACGCATGCAAAAAACTTAATGTCACCACCGGCGCGGCCTATCAGATTTGGCGACGCCAGGAGGACTACCAACTCGACTTGATGCTGCACATCGTGTCGAACCTCGACTGGACCGCGGAGTTCGTGGCCGGTGCCGTTACCGACGCCTTGACCGGCCTTAGCAATCCAGCCGAGATAATCAAGGCGGCCGGTCAGGCGTACTTCGACATGTTGGTGTCGAGCCCGGAGTTCTATCTGATGCTGCGCCTCTGGTCGATTCGGGAACCGCAGCCTGAGCTGGCGGCGGCGATGAAAGACAGCTATCGCAACGTGCAGCAGGGCCTGAATGAGATCTTCGAGATGAGCCTGGTGGCATTCGATCACGAACTCAAACCGGGCTACACGATTGACGACATGTCGGTGGCGGCCACGGCGATCAGCGAAGGTTTCGCGCTCCGCCACCATTTCGATCCGGAGCAGACCCGCAACGGTGAACGGTACTGCGAAGCCTTGCTCGGCCTGTTTGTCTACTACACCCAACCAACCTCGGCGGCCTGACCAGGCGCAAACCTCTTGGTCCCTGGAAGCGGCGACGGGTAGTGTCGGGCGATGACCTCGTTTGGACGCGAACTGCTTCCGCTTTGGCACCTTGATCCAACGTACGCCTATCTCAATCACGGGACCGTGGGCGCCACCCCGGTTCACGTTCTTGAGCGGCAGCGGGCCTGGATCGACAAGATTGAACGCCACCCGGCTCAGCTAATGCTCCGGGAGTTGGCCAACCCGATGGGCGGTGTGTGGGCCGCCACCGAGCCGCCGTTGCTTCGTCAGGTGGCGACCGCTGTGGCCGAATATGTAAGAGCCCCAGTGGAAACCGCCGGGCGGCGGGCCGACGGTATGGCCCTTGTCGACAACATCACCACCGGAGCCAACGCCGTGTTGCGCTCACTCGACCTCACGCCCGATGACATCGTGGCCGTTACCGACGTCGGCTACGGCGGTGTGAGCAACGCCGCGGTGTGGGTGGCCGAACGGGCAGGGGCCACTCTCGACATCATCGAGCTGCCAGGCCCGGGAGCTACTCCGGCCGAGTTCGCTGCTTCGTTTGCCGCCCAGCTTCGGCCCGGCACCAAGATTGCCGTGGTCGACCACCTCTCAGCCTTCTCGGCTCTGGTGCTTCCGGTGGCCGAGTTCATCGCCACCTGTCGGGCCAACGGAACCATGTCGTTGGTCGACGCGGCCCACGTGCCAGGTCAGCTGGATCTTGACCTGTCGAACCTCGGTGGCGTGCCCGACATGCATCCAGATTTTTATGCCGCCAACCTCCACAAGTGGGGGTGGAACCCTCGAAGCAGCGGATTCCTGTGGGTCGCTCCTGAACACCGGCAATGGGTTCACCCGACCGTGATCTCGTGGGGCGTGGGCAAAGGCCTAGCCGCCGAGTTCGATCTGTTGGGCACGCGGGACCCGTCGATGTTCCTGGTGTTCCCTGAGGTGCTCGAGTACCGGGCCAAGTTCGGCGAAGACGAGATCCGGCGACACAACCACGAACTGTGTTGGACGTCGGCCAATCATCTGGCCGAGGTATGGGGCACCCAGTTCAACACTCCGGAGGAGATGATCGGTTCTATGGCCGTGATCCGCCTCCCGGAGCGGCTTGGCAGCACCAGCGACGATGCCGAACGAGTCCGCCGTTTCCTCGACGAAGAGCACAAGGTGGAGATCCCGGTGTTCGCCTTGGACGAGTCCTCCGGTCTCGTGGTGCGTCTGGCCACTCAGATCTACAACGAGGAGAGCGACATCGAGCGCCTGGCCTCAGCCATCCAGCAAGCGCCAGACGCCGACGGGAGTGCAGCATGAACGTGACAACAACCAACGCCACGTCAGAAGATCGCCAATCAGCCCTCGATCATGCCGCCGGCGTCTTCGACCGGGGCGAGATCCAGGAGGCATTGACCCGCCGGGTGGCGATCCCCACCGAAAGCCAGAACCCCGATCGGGCCGGCGACCTGGCCCGATACCTCACCGATGAGATGGTGCCGTCGTTTGAGGAGCTTGGCTTCACTTGTCGTTTGCTTGAGCACCCTGATGCGTTGGCGCCGTTTCTGTTGGCCGAGCGGTTCGAAGGAGCGGATCGCCCAACGATCCTCGGTTACGGTCACGGCGACGTGGTCGGAGGTCAGGATCACGCCTGGGCCGACGGCTTAAGCCCTTGGGCGCTCACCGAATACAACGATGCGTGGTACGGGCGTGGTGTGGCCGACAACAAAGGTCAGCACACCACCAACCTGGCGGCGATGGCGTCTGTGCTCGCCATACGGGGGGAGCTTGGGTTCAACGCCAAGTACCTCATCGAGATGGGTGAGGAAACCGGCTCCCCTGGCTTCCACGCCTTCTGCCGAGATCATAAAGATGACCTAGCGGCCGACGTCCTGGTTGCGTCCGACGGCCCGCGTCTCCGAGCCGAGCAGCCCACGGTATTCCTCGGCGCCCGAGGTGGCATCAACTTCGAACTGTCGATCACGGCCAGGGAAGGGGGGCACCACTCCGGTAACTGGGGTGGTCTGATCTCCAACCCGGCGCTTCAGCTGTCACACGCCTTGTCGTCGATCGCATCGGAGCGGGGTGAGATTCACATACCCGAGTGGGTGCCCGACGAAGTCCCGCCCACGGTGCGACGGGTGCTCGACGGGCTCGAAATCGACGGCGGTCCCGGTGCGCCGGAGATCGAACCCGAGTGGGGTCAGCCGGGTTTGACCCCGGCCGAGCGGGTCTTCGGCTGGTGTTCGTTTGAGATTCTGGCGTTCGAGTCGGGCACGCCGGCCAAACCGGTGAACGCCATACCACCGACGGCTCGGGCCTGGTGCCAGCTTCGGTTCGTGGTGGGCCCCGACCCCGACGAGTTCCTGCCGGCGCTCCGCCGCCACCTCGACGCCAACGGTTTCGACTTCGTCGATATCACCGCCGACGCCCACATCAAGTTCCGAGCCACCCGCACCGACCCCGACGACCCGTGGGTGCAGCGGGCCGTCGAGTCGATCGAGTCGACCACAGGCAAGAAGGTGGCGTTGCTCCCCAACCTCGGCGGCTCACTCCCCAACGACGCATTCACCGACATCCTCGGCCTGAAGACAATCTGGGTGCCGCACTCCTATCCCGGCTGCAGCCAACACGCTCCCAACGAACACGTGCCGATTGCCGTGATGAGGGAGGCGTTGCTGGCCATGACCGGCCTCTACTGGGACCTAGGTTCGGCCTAACGCGACCGGAGGCTGCGTATCTTGCCGATGGGCAACGTATCCTGCCGACGTGCAACGAAACCGGCGGGCCATGTCACGAACCATTTTGATTGCAGCGCTCGCCATGATTGCGGTCGTCTTCGGGACGGGACCGGCGGCGGCTCACGAAGGCGGAGCGGAAGAAGCCGCCTTTCGGGTGAGTGTTGTGCACGCCGTGCCTGGTCTGGGCGTCGACGTCACGGTTGGTGAAGGCAGTCGGTTTAAGGGCGTGGATCTCGGCGAGATGATCTATCTCGGCAGCGAGACCGACGAGGACTTGCAGCTGGTGTTCAAGCGCACGGGGACCAACGAGGTGGTGTTCGAAACGGTTGTCGACCTATCCACCGATGAACGCATCTCGATGATCTTTGCTTCGAACCCGGACGGGGGATATCAGCTCGACCGGATCGTGCATGCGCCGCCGCCGATCGCTGCCGGCGCCGGCCGCCTGCTTGTTCGGAATCTGGATGCTCAGCCGATCGACGTGACCCTGACCACCAACGGCGCCGTCGTCTTTGACGGTATTCTCGGCGGCGATGAGCAGCGGATCGACCTGCCACCCGGTCCGCTTGATCTGACCTTTATGCAGTCGGATATCCAGTCGGACTCTGGAGCCGATGGCCAGTTTGTCGAGACTCAGGTCGACGTGTCCGACGGGGATGAAACCGTGGTCTACCTGGTCGGCTCGTTTGAATCGGGCACGGCGACGACCGCCGACGAAGTGGTGCACGATCTCGACATCGATCCCTCAGCCAGCGCTCCCGTCGATCTTGAGTCGGTGCTGAAAAGTCGGAATTCGCAGCGAGGGTGGGTCGGGTACGTGGGCGCGGCCGTAGCGGCGGCACTTCTGCTCGGGCCGGCTCTGGTCTACGCCAAGCGGAGGGCGGCTCCGGCTACTGCTCGTAAATCGGGGTGATGATGGCCCGGGCGAGGGTGTTGCCGAACATGTTGAAGCCGCAGATGGCGTTGGAGACGTTGTCGTCGATCGGCAGGCTGTCCACGCTCAGGGCGTGCACGGCGAAGATGTAGCGGTGTGGGCCGTGACCGGCCGGAGGGGCTGATCCGAGATAGCCCGGCAGCCCGGCGTCGTTCTTGAGGTGACCGGCACCGTCGGGTAGACCCGAGCCGTCTTGGGCTCCGGCGTTGGTGGCCAGCTCGGTGACCGAGGCGGGGATGTTGTAGACGGCCCAGTGCCAAAAGCCCGAACCCGTCGGAGCGTCGGGGTCGAAGCAAGTGACCACGAAGCTCTTGGTTTCCTCCGGGAAACCCGACCAGCTGAGCTGCGGGGACACGTCTTCACCGCCGGCACCGAAGATGCCGCTCACCTGAGGCATGGGCAGCATCTCGCCGTCGGCCACGTCGGATGAGGTCACCGTGAAGGAACCGACCTCGGGTAGAAAATCGTACGGAATCGGGGGTCGCGCTGTCATGGCCTCGACTGTAGTCAGCGCCTCTAAGGGGCACCAGTGCCACCTGCACCCGCTCGGAACGCCGAGTCGATCACCTCGCCCTGCACACAGCGGGGGATGTAGGGGTACTCATCGGTAATGAGATAGGCGTACTCACCGTCGATGCTGATGCCGTTGCACTCGTCGAGATCGCCGGACCCCTCGGTGTATCACTGGTGTAGGTGCCGCGGGGGTGGTGCCGTTGACGATGACACCTCCGCTGCCGACACATCCGTCACCGGTGCGGGTCTCATCGCCAAGCGCATAACTCGACGAGTAGTCGGCTTGGAGTAGTAAACCAGGTGGCCATCGGCGTGTGGACCAGATCGTCGTCGGTCGAGGTCAACCAGAAGGTCGGAAACGCCGTGGTAGTGGTACGGGTGGGCTGTATGGCCGCCTTCGGTGTTCTCGCCGTAATCGCAGCTCACGGTTTCGGCGGTGCCCGGTTCAAACTCGTGGCCGAGGCCAAGCTCGGTCATGCGGGCTTCACCATCTTGCGGGCGTGACCGGGATGGACCCGGTCGTCTCGCTCACGGTGGAGGTCGACGAAGAACACTTTGGGGTACTGCCACAGTCGACGTCGGCTCTGACCGTGTTTGGTTATGGAACGGCGAGTAGCCGGCCTTGTCAGGTACTCCCCCATCTCGCCGGCGGCGTGGCCGCCTTCGGTGTTCTCGTAGTAATAGAGGTCGTGGCCGAGGTCGGTCATGCGGGCCACCATCTTGCGGGCCCGGGGTGACCCGATCGTCGCGGGTGGAGGTCACGAAGAACACCGACGTCGGCTTTGACCTGATGGAACGGCGAGTAGCCAGCGAGGTACTCCCCCATCTCGTCGTCGGTCGGGTCGCCGTATTCGCCCACCCAGCTCGCGCCGGCCAACAGGTGGTAGCGCAGCATGTCGAGCAGCGGAACGGCGCAGATCACTCCGGCGCAGAGATCGGGGCTTCGGGTGAACGTTGCGCCAACGAGCAACCCGCCGTTGCTACCGCCCTTTATCGCCAGTTGCTCCGGGGTGGTCACGCCATCGGCCACCAAGGCCTTGGCCACCGCCTCGAAGTCCTCGTAGGCCTTGTGGCGATTCTCCTTCAGCGCGGCCTGATGCCAGGCCGGGCCGAACTCGCCCCCGCCGCGGATGTTGGCCACCACGTAGGTGCCACCCCGCTCCAGCCAAAGCCGACCGGCCATAGCGGTATAGCCAGGAGTGAGCGGGATCTCGAACCCGCCGTAGCCGTAGAGGAGCGTGCGACCTGACACGGGCTCGGCGTCGCCGCCACCCGACAACGCCTGGTTGTTGCCCACGATGAAGTAGGGCACCTCCGTGCCATCGGCGCTGGTGGCAAACCGCTGCTCGGCCACCAACCCGGTGGCGTCGAACCGACTGGGCTGGCTGGTGAGGGTGCGGGGCGTGGGGTTGTCGGTGGTGAAGGCCAGTAGCGATGGTGGGGTGAGGAAGTCGTTGTAGGAGATGAAACACTCGGTCTGATTGTCGGCAGCCGAGATCAGGTCGACGGTGCCGAGTCCGTCGATCGCCACCTTCGTGGCGTCCCACCCTGCGGCTGAGGGGCGGGCGACATAGACGCCGCCAACCACGTTGTCGAGCACCGAGATCAGCACCGCATCGCGAGTGGTGGCGGCACCGGCGATCGACGACCGCGGCCCCGGTTCGAAGATGAGCGACACGCCGTCGGTGTCGAGATCGAGCGCCACCAGGCTGCCTTGTTTGTGACCCCGCCAGTCGGAGCGGAGGATGGCCAGTGCCCAACCGTTGAAGTAACCCTGGAACTGGGCGTCGGCCGGTAGGGCCACCGGTTCCCGTTCGCCGCTCACCGGGTCGAACCGCAGTACCTCGTTCGTGAAGAAGTCGGGCAGCGACACCAGCGACACATAGGTGCCCTCGGGCCGATGCTGGATCGACGGGTGCAGCAACACGTAACTGCGATCCACCTCATGCAGGCGTACCGCCTCCTCCAGCGGTTGACCCCGATGCCAAATGCGAGTGGTGGCCGGGTAACCCGATTCGGTCAGCGAGTTCTCCTCGCCCATCGGCCCGAAGTCGGTGCCGACAAGCACGGTGTTGCTGTCGATCCAGTCGATAAAGGTTTTGGCTTCGGGCACGGTGAAGCCCCCGGACACAAACTGTTTTGTGACCAGATCGAATTCCCGGATGACGGTGGCGTCCTTGCCGCCCCGCGACAACATCAGAAGCGCCCGGTTGTACTCGGGGCTGACCGCGGCGCCCTTCCACACCCAGTTTTCGTCTTCGGTTTCGGCCAGCGCGTCGACGTCGAGCACAATCTCCCAGTCGGGGCCGCCCTCGGCCACCGCAGTCTCGTAGCCATCACGGGTCACCCGGCGCCAGAGGCCGCGCACGTTGTTCGGCGTCCTGCCAGAAGTTGTAGATCAGGTCGCCTCGATGAACACCGAAGGCGATGCGGTCGTCGGCCTCCAGGATCTCGAGGGCGGCCGACTGATACTCGGCGTATTCGTCGGCCGCTTCGAACTCGGCGAGGGTCTTGGCGCTGTGTTCCTCAGCCCAACTCAGGGCGTCGGCACCTTCAACCTCTTCGAGCCATTCGTAGGCAGCATCGTCGGCCGCGGAGTAGAGAGACATCGCCCGACACGATAACCGGCAGACCTTCGCAAACGGAAATATTGGCCATGCATGTCCAAGTGTTTAGTAGCTCTTGGGTAGCCCCAGGCACTTCTGGGCCACGAACGCCAGCACCAGATTGTTGTTGATCGGGGCCACTTGGTAGAGGCGGGTTTCCCGAAGCTTACGTTCGATGTCGTACTCGGTGGCGAATCCAAACCCGCCGTGGGTGTTGAGCGCGGCGTTGCCGGCTTCCCACGAGGCCTCCGAGGCCAGCATCTTGGCCATGTTGGCCTCGGCCCCGCACGACTGACCGTTGTCGAACAGCTCGGCCGCCTTCCACCTCATGAGGTCGGCGGCTTCGAGGTTGGCGTAAGCCTTGGCCAGCGGAAACGCCACCCCCTGGTTCATCCCGATCGGCCGACCGAACACCTCCCGTTCCTTGGCGTAGGCCGCGCCCCGGTCGAGGAAGAACTTGCCATCACCGATGCACTCGGCGGCGATGAGGATCCGCTCGGCGTTCATGCCGTCGAGGATCTGACGGAAGCCGTTGCCTTCCACGCCGACCAGCGAGTCGGCCGGGATCTCCACGTCATCGAAAAACACCTCGGTGGTGTTGTGGTTCATCATCGTTTCGATGGGGTTGATGGTGAGCCCGGGGATCAGCTCTCCGTCGTCGCCCCGC
The DNA here is from genome assembly GCA_965216355.1 of Acidimicrobiales bacterium. Classification (GTDB taxonomy): domain Bacteria; phylum Actinomycetota; class Acidimicrobiia; order Acidimicrobiales; family SZUA-35; genus JAHELU01. The sequence continues at coordinate 1,047,777 of CBDCFR010000013.1, read as the reverse complement.
AGTTCGAAGAGGAACACCGACATGCCCGACAAACGGTCAGCACCCTCGGACGGGTCGGAGGTTCGAGCTAGAAGGATCATGAGGTCGGAATACAGCGCTCGGGAGGTCCAAATCTTCTGACCGTTGATCCGCCAAATGTCCACACCGTTTGACCTTTCTCGCACGGCTCGGGTGCGGATGGCGGTGGTCTCGGAGCCCGCGGTTGGTTCGGTTACGCCGAAGGCTTGTAGCCGTTTGCGGCCGTCGGCCACTTGCGGCAGGTAGTGCTGCTTCTGCTCTTCCGACCCGTGGCGCAGCAACGTGCCCATCACGTACATCTGGGCGTGGCAGGCGCTGGGGTTGCCACCGCTGGCCGAGATCTCTTCGAGGATCACCGACGCGCCGCCGAGGCTCAGACCGCCGCCGCCGTATTCCTCGGGGATGAGCGAGCCGAGCCAGCCCTGGTCGGTCAGCTCTTTGACGAAGGTTTCGGGGTACCGGTCGGGTTCCAGCGATCGCCAGTACTCGTTGCCGTACTTGTCGCACAACCGACGAACCTCTGATCGGATCAACTCATGATCTTCGGTGGCGTAGCGGCCGACATTGTCGGTGGAAGTGGGGGAAGCGCTCATAACGGACCCAACGCTACACGCCCGTTCGCTCGGGCTCGAACCCACGTGCCGGCTCGCCGCCAGGGTGGGATACTGGCCAAATGGCCGATCCGGACGCCGATGCCACCAGTGACGCCGACGCTGAGGCTGACACTGGCGGGCGGCAGATCGCACCGATTGTGATCCTGGCCTATGACGGCGTGGCGGGCGACGAGGTTTCGGTACTTGTCGACATACTCTCAGCGGCCGGGCTTGAGGTGACTATCGCCAGCGTGCAGGCCAAACCGGTGACAAGCTACAACGGGAGGGTGGTGCCATCACGCCGAGCGGTCGACATGGGGCGCTGCAGCGCCGTGCTTATTCCGGGTGGAATGGGGGTGGCCCCTACCGCGGCTAACGCAGCCGTGATGGGAGCGATCGTGCAGCTCACCAGGCAGTCACAATGGATCGGGGCGACCTCCACCGGCTCGGTGCTTTTGGCGGCGGCAGGTGTGATCGACGGGGCGCGCGTCACCACTCATTGGCTGGCGGGCGACATGATCACCAGTCGCGGGCTTGAGCTCGTCAACGAGCCGTTTGTGGAATGGGGGCGGTTGCTGACGGCGTCGGGCATCGTGGGCACCGCAACCATGGCCTTCCGCCTCGTCGGTGCCCTGCTGGGCACCGAGGCCGAGACGAAGGTGCGGAATCAGTTCGTGCCGCCAAGCTCCAACCGAGATCGACGTTACGAGCAGCCGCCCCCCTGGTGGCGGCTGCTGTTCGACAGGATCAACGGTCCTCGCAGCAGCGGACGCCGAAAGCGGGTGGTCCACGATGACGCGCTGCTGTCGATCATGGACCGGTTGGGCCAAGCCGATGTGGTGGTGCTCGACCTGTTCGACGACGAACCTAACTCCACCGGTTGATTGTCAGCACCTCGCAGTGGGTGACACGATCCGCGCCATCGATCCACCAACCGGTGTCGGCGGCGGCCCGTTCGTCGGGTTTGAGGTCTCGGACCCAGCTGGAGAACTCATCGAGGCGGGTGTCGCCGTCGTAAAACGCCACGGTGATTTCGTAGCTGGCAACCTTTGGGGAGTTGTTGACGATCTCCGCGGTGAACCGCCACTGCCCGAGATCGCCAGGCGTACAACCGCCGAAAGAAGCCAGGTCGCATTGGGGTGGGTTCTGCTCGTCGGCGGTACGAGTGCCGATTCCGTCCAGCTCGGAATATTCACAACCCACCGTGCCCAGCGCTGCGCTCACCAGCACGTACAACATGATTCTTTTCATGTTGTTCCTGTCGGAAGAACCTCCAAAGACGGTTCACGCCACCGCGATTGACGAAGGTTGCCACTCGTCAGCGACGAACGGCCATGAGTGACTTGGCCGGGAGGCCGGGGATCATCGACTCGCTTTCGATTTCACTGCCCGGAAACAGCTCCCCCATCTCTTTGCGCCCGATGAGTTCAGTGCGGTCGGCCGATTCCAGCGCTCGTTCCATATCGGGCCACCGGGTGTGCACCAGCGGCCAGTAGCGCTCGACCAGACCTCGCCCGTAACGAGGTAGGAACTGCTGAAACGGAAAAAGCACGTGGGGTTCGAGGGGGAAGTACCGATTGGGCGTCTGTATCCAATGCCGATCAGCAAGCTTGTGAACGGTGTCGGCGAACATCTGCCTCCTTGCACGATCACCTACATGCTCGATGGTGGAATTGGAGAACACCAAGTCGAAGTTCTCGGCGAGCAGCTCGTCCGATGGTTCGCAGGCATCGCCCACCATTTCCTCGTGCCACGGGATCTTGGCCGCGCCGGCGGGGTTCGGCCTCGGGTTGACGGTGACCACCTGCCGTGGACGAAACGGCATGTGTCGCCAGAAGAACGCTGTTCCACCGAGGTCGATCACCCGCATGTCGGGCAGGTCGGGGAACGTGTCCAGGAGGCGTTGTGATCTCCTGGCCCGTGCCCGACCGCCAACCGAGTTCGGCGAATCGACCAGCAATCTACGTATGCCGCCCATGTCTACCCTCCAGCGTTACGAAAACGACTCCGACCATTCGGCAACATCGGAGCACTTGCTCAAGACCAAGATCCTACATTTTCCGCGCAGGTTGGCGCCAGCGAACCTGGGTTGATAGCTGATTGTCGATCATCTTGACTCGATGACGAACTGTGAATTTGCTGAATGACTACGTATACATTACGGTTCGTATGGTTCATCAAATTCTCGTTGGTTTCTGGCATTTTGGGGACGAGCTGTGATGACTTCGAATGCATCGAAAGGAATCCACCAATGAATCCACGAAGAATGAGTGCCTCTACTCGCTGGTTGGCGATTGCCTTTGTTGCGCTGCTGGCTCTTGCCACCGCTGCCACTCCAAGTGCAGCCATCCCCAACGAACAAGGCCGTGGGGTCGGCAACGAGGGGCCCAACATCAGCAACCTCAAACATCTCTCGGTCGACTATTTGCGCACACAGTCGTATGGTTCAACACTGCAAATCGAGACTCAGCTTGGGGATGCCGAAGGATCTTCGGATTACTCACAATTCTTCGGCGCTCCGTTCTACGACTCGTACATGGCGTCGTATGAGTCGGAGGGGCTTCATGTCTATGCCCGGGTCGACGTGCCTCCGACCGAGATGCCCGACGGCGGCTACCCGGTCGTGGTGTTCGCACACGGTTGGGTCGGTGCCACCGGGGCTCCGGGCTATTCGTTCAACTACAGCGCAAACTCCTACTACGGTGACATGCTCGATGCCTACGCCAAAGCCGGCTATCTGGTGGTCATGCCCGGCTTCCGAGGCCACGGCACCGTGAACGGTGTTCCAGCTGAAGGAATCGAGTACGTCCAGGCCTACGACAACGGCTCGTATCTCTCACCTGTGTTCTACGGCATCGACATCCTCAACGCCCTTGACAGTGTGCAGACCCTGGCCGATGTCGACTGGCAGGCGCTAGGCCGTGAGGACGTAAAGGTTGACACCAATCGGATCTACCTCACCGCCCACTCCCAAGGTGGCGACGCCGCCCTCCAGGCACTGGCCGTCTCATCAAGCAACCGTCTCGACAACCACTTCGCCGCCGCATCGATCTGGTCGGGCAGTCTTGAGGGCCGAGTGGAACAAGGCGCCTTCTTCGGTCCCCAGGAGGCCAGCATCGACGCTCTAACCGACCCGAACTACTTCCCCCACATGCCGTCGTGGTGGAGCGATTCCTGGTATTGGGGAACCATTGAAGATGGCATCGCCTTCAAGAAAGGCCAGATGTACGACACGGTGAAGACGTATGTGGCCAATCAAGCCAACGCCAATGCCGACACCGACTCCTTGGTTGACGACATGGCGGCGATCGACGCCACCAAACATCTTCACTATCTGAACATGCCGGTGGATCTCCACTACTCCGATATGGATCACTATTCGATTCCACGTTGGAATGAGGCCGTGATCAGCGGCATGGAAGCCGAGGGCGGACTGGCAACCGGCCATCTCTACCGCGGCAACTCTCACGAGTTCCAGGTGATTGACGGATGGTCGCCCGAGGGTTCCGTCGCCGGCCGTGAGACGGCCATTCACGCCACAATCGAGCTGTTCGACAACAACTAGGCTGCAGCAACCCATTCATCAGCACTGGCGCCTTTTGACGCCGCGTAGAGTCCGCTGTGAACATAGGGCATGAGCCCACAGAGTTTCGACTGGCTGGCCCACCACGCGTACACGCGCCCCGATAAGGAAGCGGTTGTCGATCTCGGCACCGGCCGGCGGTTCACCTGGGCTGACGTCAACGATCGAACCACCAGATTGGCGATGGCGTTGCAGGCCGAGTTCGGCATCAACAAAGGCGATCGAGTGGCGGTGCTGGCTCACAACAACTCGAATTTCTTCGAAGTGCAGTTCGCCTGCTGGAAGCTGGGTGCGATCATGGTGCCGCTCAACTGGCGCCTGGCCGTGCCCGAGCTGGAATACATCGTCGGTGACGCCTCCCCGTCGGTCATGGTTCACGACGAGCCCTTCACCGAGGTGGCGGCCGGCGTGGCCAAAACCTGTGGGGTCAAACATCTGGTGAATTGGGACGGCGGCTCGGCCGACGCCGTGGGCTACGAAGACCTGATCCTGTCGATAGAGCCCCCGCTTGCGGGCCTGGACAATCCGATCATTTGGGCTACCCACCAACACGATGATCCGGTGATCATCATGTACACCTCGGGCACCACCGGTCGACCGAAGGGCGCCATCATCACCCAAGGCATGGTGTTCTGGAATGTGATCAACTCCACCGAGTTCTTCCGCCTCGGTGCCGACATGACCAACCTGGCCTTCCTGCCGCTGTTCCACACCGGCGGGCTCAACTGCTTCGCCAACCCCGCCTATCACTACGGCGGCCGCAACATCGTCATGAAGGACTTCGAACCGGCGACTGCGCTGGAGTTGCTGACGAACCCCGACCACGCTGTCACCCACCTCCTCGGCGTGCCGGCCAACTTCTTGTTCATGAGCCAGGTGCCGGAGTTCGCAACCGCGACCTTCCCCACCATTGAGATCTGCGGCGTCGGCGGCTCCCCCACACCGGAGCCTTTGATCAGAACCTGGGCCGACAAAGGCCTCCCGCTGCAACAGGGTTTTGGCATGACCGAGACCTCCCCCATGGTGCTGGCCCTCGGCCCCGAAGATGCCGAAACCAAGATCGGAGCCGCCGGAAAACCGGCCATGCACACTCAGGTCCGTATCGTGGGCGAGGACGGCAACGACGTAACCGAGCCGGGCATAACCGGCGAGCTCTGGGTGCGCGGACCAAACGTCACCCCCGGCTATTGGAACAAACCCGAAGCCACCGCCGAGGCCATCACCGACGGCTGGCTACACACCGGCGACGCCACCCGCTTGGACGAAGATGGCTATTACTACATCATCGACCGCTGGAAAGACATGTACATCTCAGGTGGCGAGAACGTGTACCCGGCCGAGATCGAGTCGGTTCTGTATCAGCTCCCCGAGATCGCCGAGGTATCCGTGATCGGCGTGCCCGACGACAAGTGGGTTGAGGTCGGTCGAGCGTGTGTTGTCTTGAAAGACGGTGCCAGTCTCGACGAAGCCACCATCATCAACCACTGTCGAGCCAACCTTGCCCGGTTCAAGGTGCCGCAATCCGTGGTGTTCATCGACGAGATCCCTCACAACGCCACCGGCAAAGTGCTGAAACGGGAGCTCCGTCGGATCTACGGATAGGCAACATCCAAGAGGTTCAGTGACCGAGAAAGCGGCCGGTCTCGGCGAAACAGACGGGCCCGGCTCCGTCGGCGACGTGGCAGTGGCTGTTGAACCGGAGCTGATAGAGATAGGAGAACTCGGTTCCATCGACCGCGGTCATGTCGGCCCTCAGCGACAGGTATACCGCCACACCCCGATTCGGGTCACCCACAACGTTGTTTGAGTGAAACATCCATTCTCCGTGGCCCACAGCAACCAGTTGGCCATCGTCGTTCGTGTCGACACAAGGCCCGACCCCCGACCGGTTCGCCTCGCTGTCAAGACTCCAGATCTCAACGTAAAGGTCCGATGCCCGACCCAACGTTACGCCGCCATCCGGCGGCCGCTGGATCGTGACCGGATCCAAACCTAGGAGAGCTGGGGGCGGCGGCTCCGGCTCAGCACCGACCATGCCGCCGGCGAGCCAGGCCTCGAACGCTTCCTCGAAGTCACCCCAATATTCGCAGTCAGTCTCCCTGCTGTGGTTGATGAAGATGACGTACTCGTTCTCCAGGTCGAGGCCGACAGGTGAAATGTTGCGCTCAAAAATCACTGGTGGGTCGGCGGAAACCGGGCTTGCCGAGACCATCATCGCCAGGGCGGTAGTAGCCACCGTTGCGACGAGCAGCCGGCGAAGTGTCCTTGTCAGATGAGATGTCACTGCGAAACTAGATGTCATGGGTCCCTCACATGTCGGGTGGTTTGTCTGAGACGGCAGTCTCTGCTTGCGTGACAGTAGAGATCCAGGCTTGGAATCGGCTTGAAATCGAAGACGATTAGGCTGGTCGGTTATGGAGGCGTCCAATCCCGACAGGGTCATTTTTCCCGGCGACGCCAGTGGAGCGGATGGTGGTACCCCGCCGCTGACCAAGGCCGACCTCGTTGACTACTACAACCGGGTGGCGGTCAAGATGCTGCCGATGATGGCCAACCGACCGCTTACGCTGCATCGTTTCCCCAAAGGCATCGCGGGGAAGGGTTTCATGCAGAAGAACGTGGCGAAACACTTCCCCGCCTCAATCGGTCGGTACGAGGTGCCCAAACAAGAGGGCGGCACCACGGTGTACCCAGTCGTAGCCGAGGCCGACCACATCCCATGGCTGGCCAACCAGGGCACCGTGACGTTCCACATCTGGACATCCAAGGTCGGCCCTACAGCTTCGGGTTCCCCGGATTGGCTGGTACTGGACCTTGACCCGGCTGAAAAGGGCACCCACCCCGACGCGGGCGTCCATGAGGTGGCCGCCGCCACACGCGAGGTACTCGACGAGTTCGGCCTGCAATCCCATCCGGTGTCCACAGGCTCCAAGGGCTTCCATCTTTGGGTGGCGCTCGACGAAACGCAGGAGGCGCACGAGGTCGCATTGGCCAACCGAGCCCTCGCCGGGTTGGTCGCGGCCCGCAATCCCGACGCTGCCACCACCGAGTTCCTCAAGAAGGATCGCGAGGGGCGCGTGTTTGTCGACTGGCTTCGGGCCAATCGAGGCGCAACCGTGGTGGTGCCTCTGTCGCTTCGAGCTCGACCAGGCGCTCCGGTCGCGGCACCCCTCGACTGGGATGAGGTCGCCACCACCGCACCCAATCAGTGGACAATGGCCGACGTCGATGAACTCTTGGCCCGGCCTAGCCTCGACGAACGAGCCACCACGAGGAGCCGTCTGCCCGTGGCCGACATCGTGGCCGCGGCCCGTGCCGCCGACGTCGACCTCGACACGCCATTCGACCGGTTCGGCCGCAAGCGCTAGAACCCGCTAGAACCCGGCGGCGAGGGCGGCAACCGAAGCGTCGGCTCCCGACTCAATCGGGTCTCCGTGGCCGACCAACAAGGTGTTGAACGAGAGCTCGGCCAGCATGGCGATCGAAGCCTTGGCTCCTTCAGGGTCGGCGGTGAACTGGGGCGGAGGCTCCGCTGCCGCTCCCCCGTCGATGGTTATGGCGTCGCCCGCGATCAGCAAACCGGCACCGTGGTCGATCGCCGACATCGAACCCGGAGTGTGCCCCGGCGTGGCCAGGATCTCCATGCCGAACACATCCTCTCCTCCAACGAGCGGTTGAATGTCACCGGCGATGGCCGCGAGATCGGCTTCACCGGCCCAGGCCGTGGCGTTGACCGCCTGGTCCAACACTGCTGTGATCGAGCCGACATGATCACCGTGGTTGTGAGTGAGGATCACACTCTCGACGTCGCTGTAGGTCAGACCCAGGTCGGCCAGCGTTTGACCGATGGCGTCGGCGCTGCCTTCGGTCCCGGTGTCGACCACCGCCGCCCGGCTCCCCCGAGCCACGACGTAGGCCGATACGAATCCAAGGTTCGTTCGTGCCCACCGCAAGCCGTCGGCCTCGACCGAGTCATCCACCGAGCCGCCAGCCGAGCCTTCGTCGGAGGACGAACACGCCGCGAGAACCGCTGGGGTGAACAGTGCCAAGGCCAGCGCCCCACCCCCGACATCGCCGAGAAACGCCCGTCGGGTTCGTCGTGTTGCCATCGATGAGGTCGAGATCAACGGTTGCCCTTGTCCGTGCTCATGACCGTGATCGCGGTGATGATGGTGGTCGCTGTTGTGGTGATGCTCGGGGCGATGGAATCCGGTCATACCCCTGAGAACCCGTCGACCGCCTCGATGATTCCGACGGGATTTGACTGACTGGCGGGTCGGGTTGCCCAACAGTTGCTCGGCAACGGCCTATTACCAATCGGTAGATCAACCCAATTCCCCAAGACAGGGTATGTCGCGACCGAAAAACCCGCCAGAACGTCAATAGAATGAAGGGTTCTTAGAACATTGGAGGAATTTTGGCGGAGGCCCTGTTTGGCGGCCGCATAGCACTTGGCGACGAGATCGGCCGCGGGGCGATGGGCGTCGTCTACGAGGCTGCCTTGAAAGACGGTGCAGCCGATCAACAAGTGGCTATCAAAGTTCTCCATCCGCACCTTACTTCAGATCTCGCCGTGGTTGGGCGATTCGTGCGAGAACATCAGGCGCTGAGCCGCATCAACCATCCAAACGTCGTTCAAGTGATCGATCTCATCATTGATGATCCTCGGCTGGGGATCGTGATGGAACATGTGCGGTTCCCCGACCTGGGCAAGGTGCTGTCACAGGAAGTCGTGAGTCCTCAACGAGCGTTGCGTCTCGCCGCCGGAATCGCCGCCGGTGTAAGCGCAATCCACGAGGCTCAGGTCGCCCATCGCGACCTCAAACCGGCCAACGTCATCATCGCCCAAACCACCGACCCCGAGAGTGGCCAGGCGGTGGAGATCCCCAAGATCGCCGACTTCGGGGTTTCCCGGCTCGTCGGCCAGTCGATCGTCAACGTCACCACCACGATGGGCACTCCCCTCTACATGTCACCGGAAGCCGCCGGGGGTGGCGCTCCGGTGGGGCGGCCAGCCGACATCTACTCACTCGGCGTCATCCTCTTCGAGTTGCTCACCGGGCAGACGCCCTATAACGCCGAGGAACCGATCGCCATAGCGGTCGCCCACGTCAACAACCCGGTCCCCATCGTCGGCGGTATCCCCGACCAGCTGTCGGAACTTCTGCAGACGATGCTGGCCAAAAATCCCAACGAACGGCCTGATGCGGCGTCGGTACAGCGGGTCCTCGAATCGTTGGCCCCCCACATCTCCAACTCGCTGCAGCCAACGGTGCTCAACTCCTCTGTGATCGACTTGACCGAGTCGAGCCCGGCACCCGTCGGCCGGGCGGGAACCGAAGCTGGAAGCGGTTTCTATGCCGACCAGACGGTGATCGCCGCGCCGATGGGCAATCCCGATCCTTATCAGATGTCGCCGACCACACCTACAGGCGATCACACGTCGGTCATGGAAGCTCCCCTGGGTGAGCCGTTCACCGGCTATGGCGACCACAGTCAGAACGGCGGAAGTCACGGCGGCAACCATCACAACGGCACCACGCTTCCTCCCCCGTCCTACGGCGGCGCTTACGCCGACACCACACCCCATCCGAACCAGCAGCAGATTCTGAGCGATCGGCCAACATACGCCGACCAGCCGCCATACGGAGGAGCGCCGGATCCCGCCCACGGGCAGGCCACCTACGCCCGCCCGATGTCGTCCACCACGTCCTCGTCGGTGTCTCGAGACTGGCGGCGGTGGGCGATACCGACAGCGGCGCTCTTGCTGTTACCCCTGCTCTGGGTCGGCTGGACATTTACCCGCGGCGAGTCCAACAGCGTCGACCTCGAAACCAACAACGCCGCCTTCTCCTTCCTACCCCGGGTCGGCTCCAACGGTTTGATCACCACCCGCCGCTGGGAGTTGACCACCAACGCCGATGGCCAGCGGGTCATCGTGGCCGAGGTGATCATCGCCAACACCAGCGAGCAGCCGGTCGAAGGCACCCACTATGAGGCATTCCCCGAGGCGGTCGACGCCGAATACCTGATCGAAACGTTCCGTCCAACACCCAACGAGATCGTGGATGTTCCCGGTGTCGCCATCTTCGAGATCGGCGAGCTTCAACCACGGGCTCGGTTCATCATCGAGTACGAGATGCTGGCGCCCGAAGGTGTGGAGTCAACCGAAGAACTGCAGGCCTTGGCCGAGGATCAGGCCCGCGTCGAAACCGCGTTCGTCGAATCGCTTTCCGACCAGGCGGCGCAAGAAGTGCTTGAGGTTGAGGGCGAACTCACCGAACTCGTGCTCAACCCGTCGGCGCTCACCATCGACGTCGGAGAGCTGTCGAAGCCGGCGTTGATCGGCCTGTTATCCGACGGCACCGAGATTGATCCTGCAGCGCTGGCCGCCGCCGTTTGGGAAGTCGAGGACCCGGAGATTGCGGAAGTCACCGACGCCAACTCCGTTCGTGGGCTCAAGGCCGGTGACACGAAGTTGACGGTAACCATCGGTGACATCGAAGTCTCGGTCGACATAGCCGTCAAAGAGATTGACGACGAGGTAGCCGGTGGTACCACGACCACCAACGGCACTACCTCCACCACACGTTCGACAACAACCACCGAAACCACATCCACCACGGAAACCACCACGTCGACGTCGTCATCCACATCGTCCACGTCGAGCAGCACCACAACGCCCGTAGAGCCCACACTGACAATGACCCCACTCGTTGCCAACATCAGCGACGATGGCTCGTTCAAGATCACCTTCAACACCAACCTGTGCACCATCGCCAACTACTCAAGCGACGCCGGCCACTCGTATGTAAGCCCCGGTTGGCCCGACGTCGATGAGGTCTGCTGGGAGAGCCACGGGCAAACGTTCGCCTCGATGGGCCCGGGCACCTACCAAATCACGGTGCTCACCCGTTCGGCCGGGGGTCAACAGGCCTCACAATCCACCACTGTCGTGATCGACGAAACCGACCCCGGTGAAGACCCACTCGTGATGAGCGGCCTCGGAGTCACCAAGAACGCCGACGGCTCGTTCAAGATCACCTTCACGACCAACCTGTGCACCATCGCCAACTACTCGAGCGACGCCGGCCATTCCTACATCACCCCGGGGTGGCCTACGGTTGGCGACCTGTGTTGGCAAAGCCACGGGCAAACATTTGCCTCGATGGGACCAGGGACCTATCAAGTGACGGTGCTCAGCCGCTCGGCCGAGGGTCAACAGGCCTCACAATCCACCACCGTGGTCATCGAGCAACCCGATCCCGGGCCCGACCCTGATCCCGACCCGGGCCCCGATCCCGACCCGGGTGAGGGGTAGAGCCGAGTCTCAGAAGACGGCGTCGGAGCGGTGACGTAACATGGGGCCCATGGCTACCGATCCGTCCACGTTTTCCGGCTTTCCCAGCGAGGGACTGCGGTTCCTGACCACACTTGGCGGCAAGGACAAGGCGTGGTTCGACAAAAATCGGGCCCAATACCAGAGCGAGGTTGTTGAGCCGACCAAGGCCTTCGTGTCGGAGATGGGGCTACGCCTCGCCGAGGAGATCTCGGCCGATATTGTGGCTCAACCCAAGACCAACGGATCGATCGCTCCGATCAACAACGATCTGCGTTTCTCACCCGACAGAGCCCCCTACAAGGATCACCTGCTGCTCAAGTTCTGGGAGGGTCCTAACAAGAAGACGGCGCCCACCTTGTGGATCAGGCTGAGTGAGTCCAACGTGGGATTCGCCTCCGGCACCGCCTTCGACCTCGACCGCTGGCGGCAGCTGGTCGACGATGACACCTCGGGCGCCGAGCTCACCGCCGCCCTGGCCGCCCTCGGCAAGGGCCGCAGCCTCGACGTGGCCGGCCAGGAGTACAAGAAGGTGCCGAAGCCCTACGCCGAGAATCATCCTCAAGCCGATCTGCTGCGCCATAAACACGCCATCCAGGCCCGCTGGTCCGAACCGGCGCCGGCGTCGATAAACAAGCCCTCGTTTGTCGACTGGTGCATGCGGCGCATGGTGGCGTGCGCCGATGTTCACCGCTGGTTCGTGTCGAACCTGACATGACCGACTCGACCGACGACACCCGACAATTCGACTCGTGGCCCGAGATTGACGAGCTTCTCAATACGGAGGCGCCCGACGGAGTGAACCGATCGGAACACCTGGTTCGAGTTCTCGCCGGGCTGCACCTCGATCCCGACATTGACGAGCGCGAACATGTCTTCGAGGCCAGTACCCGGTTGGCCCAGGTGGCCATCGATCGGGTGAAGGAAGCCGGGGAGTCCTGGGACGACGTGGTGCAGCTGATCGAGGACGACGGCCGTTCCGGCCTTGCCTCGGCTCTCTGGGTGGGCTTGTCGGGCCAGCCCGAGGCTCGATATCCAAACATCGGGTTGTGGAAGCGCTCGATGATGGCGGGTCTGCGGTCCGACAGGGCGATGGAGCAGCCGGAATCGCCGAGGCGGCTACCAGCCATCGTCGTCGGGCTGATCGCCATGGTTGTGCTGGCCATCGTCGGCTTCGGCGCATTCGCCGTGCTTGGAGGATGGGACACCGCCGATCGGGCCGAAGCCTCTGAAGGCGCAGACGCAGAGGATAGTGCCGACGGCACCGATGAGTCTGAGGAGTTGGCCGGACCAACAGCCGACACCGATACCGAAACCGATTCCGCTGCAACCGAGGAATCCGAGGCCGATGAGTCGGGTTCCGACGAATCCAATGAGTCCAGCGACGATAGTGATGGCGACGCCGAGGCTGATCCGGCGCCCACCGGGGATCGCTGCTCCGCTGTCGGCTCACTGGGTGAACTCTTTGTCGATCAGGTCACCGACCAGGCCATCACCATCGGGTGGGAGCCGTCACCTCAGGCGGTTGACATCCTGCTCGACGGCGGATTCGTCGACACCGTACCGGCCGACACCAATCAGTACGTGATCGAACACCGGCCGTTGCTGCCACCGCCACTAGCGGCCGACACGGAGTTCCTGGTCGAGATCGTCGCCGACGGAGGAACGGCGAGTTCGGCTTGCACCCGCACCGCAGCCGAGCCCTTGCCCGACGATCAACGCCCGATTGGAGTCTACGCTCCCACCGGGCTCGCGGTCACGGACGTCACCGCCAACTCGGTCACGGTTGAGTGGGATCTTCGTCCGGGAGCCGACGTGCACAACCTGTTTCTAGACGGGCGCTACCAGGCCTTCGGCGGGCTTGGTTCAACGGCGATCGGCGACGAAACCGAGTTCACGTTTGTGAACCTCGAACCCGGGACGGAATATGAGATCGGCATACGAAGGGTTGAGGGATTCAACCAAAGCGGCCTCACGTCAATCACGGTGACTACAGCAGGCGGCTAGGCTTCGGCCGTGGCCCCGCATTATCGCCTGTCGCGGCCCGCTCTCGAGCTGGGGCGAGCAGCGCCGTCGTTCTTGGGTTTCCGTAGCATGGTGAACGGCCTCACTGGGGCCTTGGCCGCACTGGCCAAACCTCGTAGCACCGTGTCGCGGCCAAGGTCCGGAGCCCGAATGAAACCCGCCTTCACGAACGCCCCAAATGACAGCAGTGCCAAGAACGCCATTACACCGAGCACTAGTTCCCAGCTCCAGCGGTGCTCGGATCCCGGCAACCGCTGAATGTTCATGCCGTACCAGCCGGTGATGAGAGTGAGCGGCAGCAGGATCGCCGAATAAACGGCCAGGATGGTGGTGGCGGTTGCCTGCCGATCGGCGGCCGCGCCGCGGTAAGTGTCGAGAGCGTCGCTCAACAGCGCTCGGGCCGCCGAAAGCGACTCAACCACCTGATTGTGCACGTCGTAGGCGTCGCCCAGCATTGCACGGCTGTTGTCACCAAACAGGGTGATCGTACTGCGACGGAGATTTGCCAACACCAAACGCTGCGGGCGCAATACCTTTCGGACCGTGGTTTCCTCACGGCGCAAAACCTGGATGTCGCTGAGTACATCGGGATCGGCGTCGAGGGCGTCGTCGGCGATGTCGTCGATCCTCGATTCGAACTCGGCAATCACCTCGAGATAACGACGACCGATCACCTCGGCCAGCTGCGCAAACAACTCCGCCGCCGACATGCGGCCCATGTGCTCGTGGGCTTGAACCGACTGCCACAACCAGCCGATTCCGGTCACCGGTTGCGAGCTGACGGTAACCAGGAGGCCGTCGCCGACAAAACAATCGACCTCGACCGTGTCGATACGTTCACCCTCCGACGTCAAGGCGTGAAGAACCACAAACAGGTGATCGTCGTAGTCCTCCGACTTGGGGAGCTGTTCGATGTCGAGGATGTCCTCGATGGCCGCCGGGTCGAAATCGAACCGTTCCCCTAGGAGGTCGAGCTCTTCGCTATCGGTGGTGATGACATCGAGCCAGAACGTGATCCCGTCGGCCATCAACCGTTCGCAGGTTGAGACATCAGCCGGGATCATCGTCCCGGTGGCGCTGTTGTGATGGAGCAGACGGGCTGACATAGCCCCCATTGTCGCAGGAACCGGCCGTGAACCAATACCAGCAAGCTGGTTGGGGTCTTTGGCCTCTACATCGTGCAGATCCTTTGCTGAAACCTAATGGGAGGCCCGCTGGCGCCGAGAGGAAATCCTGGCAGAATGGGAAGTGCGGCCCTTAGAGACGGAAGGCGAAATATGGCAGGCGACGAAGTCCCGGAGATCATCGACTACGAGCGCTATCGCCGATTGACCAGGCGCGACGACAACGACGCGCAGCTGGTGCCGTATCAGGTGGAACTTCTGAAACTTCAGCGTCATATCGAAGACACCAACGAACGCATGATTGTGTTGTTCGAGGGGCGAGACGCCGCCGGCAAGGGCGGAACGATCCGCCGGATGACACGCTATATGAACGAGAAGCGGTACCGGGTGGTCGCTCTCGGCAAGCCGACCCAAGAGCAACGGTCGCAGTGGTACTTTCAGCGCTACGTCTCACAGTTCCCTGTCGGGGGCGAGATGGTGCTTTTCGACAGGAGCTGGTACAACCGGGCGATGGTGGAGCCGGTGTTCGGCTTCTGCTCCGAGGAGGAGTACCACAACTTCATGCACGGAGTTGTGGGCTTTGAAAAAGATCTCGTCCGCCAGGGCACGATTCTCATCAAGCTCTATTTCTCGGTCACCAAGAAGGAGCAGCAACGCCGCTTCGATCGACGTCGGGATGATCCGCTCCGTAGCTGGAAACTCAGTGAGGTCGACATGCAGGCCCAGGAACACTGGGACGACTTCACCGAGAAGAAATACGAGATGCTCAAGCGGACGCACACCGACATGGCTCCGTGGACCGTCATCCGCTCTGAAGACAAACAACTCGCCCGCCTCAACTCGATGAAGGTCATCCTCAACGCGATCGACTACAAAGATCGGGATCCCGACCTCGACTTCTCCGTCGACCCCGACTTGGTGATCGACGGACTCGACGAGGTCCGCCGCATGGAAGAACAGCGAGCCAAGAAGGGCAAGTTCAAACGCTAAACGCCGCCGATCCGGAGGATCGGCTAACCAAGTTTGGCGGAGCCAAACTCCTCGCTGGAACCCATCACCTGAAGATCAGTCCCGTCGGTGATGCGGAGAATGCCGCCGATCCGGAGGATCGGCTAACCAAGTTTGGCGGAGCCAAACTCCTCGCTGGAACCCATCACCTGAAGATCAGTCCCGTCGGTGATGCGGAGAATGCCGCCGATCCGGAGCACCGGCTAACCAAGTTTGGCGGAGCCAAACTCCTCGCTGGAACCCATCACCTGAAGATCAGTCCCGTCGGTGATGCGGAGAATGCCGCCGATCCGGAGCACCGGCTAACCAAGTTTGGCGGAGCCAAACTCCTCGCTGGAACCCATCACCTGAAGATCAGTCCCGTCGGTGATGCGGAGAATGCCGCCGATCCGGAGCACCGGCTAACCAAGTTTGGCGGAGCCAAACTCCTCGCTGCAGGGCGTCACCTGAAGATCAATCCGGGTATCCTTCCAACACCGGTCGTCTTCATCTTGGTGTTCCGACCTTCGGCCGACTCGGGCTTAACAGCCCCGTTGTTGACGCTTTTCGCGCCTGACACCGGAGGTGTAGCCTTGTGTACATGCCAACCCCCGTCTTCCATAACGAAGACCTCCCCCTCGACCCGGACACGTTGAAGATGCCGGAGAGTCCAGGGCATCGACAAGCTTGTGATCTTATTGGCCTCGCAACAATCAACGTGCTTGGTCCATCGTTCGACGTATTCCGCGACATGAACTGGTATCCAGCCGACGGCGGGAATGCCATCGCCCCTGATGTCATGGTGCTGCCGGCAGGAGTGGTCCGAGGCCAAACCAGTTTCGGGGATGAGCTTCCTCGGTCCTATCGCCAAGACGTCGAGGGAGGACCACTTCCTGTCGTCTGTATCGAGATCCCCTCACATCGGGACACGTTGGTCTCACTCATGACCAAGCTGGAACGGTGTCGACGGCTTGGGGTTATGGTCTATCTGGTCACCACCGAAGGGGCTCCGTCGGTGTTGCGTTACCACCCCGAGCACGACTCACCGGAGGCTTGGGACGGCCGTCCGATCGATGAGTTGGGTGGTGTGAGGCTCCACTTTGTCACCGACGAGGGCTCCGATACGGCCGTGCTGGAATTGCAAATGCCAGACGGGGTGCGAGCCCGAGCCGACTATGAGCTGGTCGCCGAGGCCAAGCAGGCCGCGAGTGATGCCGAACAGGCCGCGAATGATGCCAAACAAGCTGAGGCCAAGGCAAGAGCGGAGCTGGAAGCACTTCAGCAACAACTCCGCCAACGTGGCATCGACTTCGACTGACTTCAAAGCGGCGAAATCAACCGGCGCTACGCCTGGGCCTGGTGCCAACGATGCAGCAGCTCAACCGCCTCGTCAGCGCTGAACGGGCCGTTGTCGAGCCGATGAGCCCGCAGCATCTTCTCGGCCTGTCCCACTACCGGACCGGGTGGAACGTCTAGGGCTCGCATGATGTCGGACCCGGAGAGAGGCGAACGGTAAGGCCCGACGTCGTCGGCCGCCTCCAACTCACCGAGCACTGCGATCAACCGGTTGGCACCCGCCACCAGGTCAACGTCGCCGTCGTAGTGATCGATCAGGTTGGCGGCCAGTTGCCGGGGAGCGTCAACCTGTTTGATCCGGTTGAGCAACCGTCGACCATCGGCCAGAGTCGAGTGCCCATCCTCAATCCATCGCCGCACTGCGTCGACCAGAGCCACGGTTTCCTTACGATCCTGGTTTGAATACCGCAGCCGGCGAAGCACGCTCGCCACGTCGGTTCCCCACAGCAGGCCGGCTCGACGCGCCAAGGTCGAATCGTCCGGCGAGCCGGCCGAGGCCAGCCGACAGGCCAAGGCCTCTTTGAGGTCCGACCGATCGACTACAGCCAACGACAACAGGCCCGTCTGACGCAGAAAGTCGAACCCCGGCGTCGGATCGGTGACGGCCAACAACCGTTCCAGCTCATCGGCCACCCGTTCCACCGACACAATCTTGATTCTCGGCGCCAACTCCACGGCCGCCGTCATCACCTCGGGAGCAACCGCCAGACCAAACCGTGACACGAACCGGGCCGCCCGTAGCATCCGTAGCGGATCGTCGGTGAACGAGATCCTTGGCGAAAGCGGAGTTCGGAGAGTGCGAGCAGCCAAGTCGGCGGCCCCACCAAACGGGTCGTGTAACTCATGGCCGGGAACTTCGATGGCCATGGCGTTGATGGTGAAATCCCGCCGCGAGAGGTCTTCCTCCAATTGGTCACCGAAGCTGACCACCGGTTTGCGTGAATCGGGGTCGTACTTCTCAGCTCGATGGGTGGTGATCTCCAGACTCTCGCCGTTGACCGAAGCACCGATGGTGCCAAACCGCTCGCCTTGGGTCCACACCGCACTGGCCAGTGGCGAAACAAGCTGCTTGATCTCCTTGGGGCGCGCATCGGTGGTGAAGTCGATGTCGAAGCCGGAGAGCCGGCCGAGCTGCACATCCCGCACGATCCCGCCAACCAGATACAAGCGGTAACCGGCCTCCCTGAATCGAGCGGCTACCGGCTCAACCGTCGGCCCAATAGGGGCCAACCGCTCCGATAGCGACGCTGAATTCGAGACCGAATCGCGGTCAGTCATCACGCTCGAACTGAATGGTGCGCACGATCTCGACGTGCTCGGCGCCCGGGCCGCCGCTGGTCGGATCCTCCGGCCGGTAGTCGACGTCGAGCATCTTTGCCGCCACCGCCCCCGCCGTATGAGCCAGGGCCTCGTAGTCGTAGCCGCCTTCGAGGAACAGCAGCCGCCGTCCAGCCGGCACTAGATCAAGGATGGCATCGACCAGGTCGGCGTAGTCGGCCGACGTCAATCCGAGATCGGTCAACGGATCGTTGCGGTGGCCGTCGAAGCCGGCCGATACCAAAATCCACGTTGGCTCAAACCGCTCGGCTGCCGGCACCACCACCGTGTTGAAGGCCAAGCGGTAGGTGTCGCCCGTGGCCCCGGCGGGCATGGGGATGTTGACGGTTGCTCCAACGCCGGCTCCCTCTCCGAGCTCGTCGGGGCGACCGGTGAACGGATACCACGGGAACTGATGGAAGCTGACGAACAACACATCCGGGTCGGCGTAGAAAACGTCCTGGGTGCCGTTGCCGTGATGGGCGTCAACGTCGACGATCATCACCCGCTCGCCCATGTCGGCCAGCGAACGCGCCGCCACCGCGATGTTGTTGAACAGGCAGAACCCCATCTGCCGGTCGGTGGTGGCGTGGTGTCCGGGAGGACGAACCACCGACCAACCGGCCGCTGCTTCGCCGGCTTGCAGCCTTCGGATTAACTCCAGTCCGGCACCCGCCGCTCGGCGGGCGGCGTCGGACGATTCGGCGCTCACGGTGGTGTCGGGATCGATGGCACCGCCCCCGGATTTGCTGAGCTGGTCGAGACGGTCGTAGAGGTAGGAATCATGCACCGCATCGATGGCCGCCCGGTCGGCAACCGGGGCCTCAATCCAGCCGATCGCCTCGTCGAGCCCGGCCGCGGTCAGGCCTCGCCTCACCGCCGTGAGCCGATGCTGATTCTCGGGATGGCCGGGGCCGGGGTCGTGCAACCAGCAAAGATCGTGGGTCGCCACCAAAAGACCGTCAACAGCCATGTTTCCACGCTACACGGGATGCCGGCTGACCTTCGATGTCACAACACATCATTAGGTGAACGCCTACGTCAAGACGGCGTCTGGTTCAACAGCAATACACCAACGCTCCGTAATCGAAACTTGCCACAACCTTCTGTGAGCGAGGTGGTTGGAGGTTGAATCCACTACGGTATTGGAGGTCCGATCGCGGGCGCATCCGGGGGCTTCGAATCTGAGTATGAACGGCAGATGTTTCGGCAGGACCGAGTCGGCATGAGTCACCGATATCTCCGTGTTGCCGCTTGGCAAGGCGACCGCGAAACGGCATTGGTCGGCCCCGCCCGAGGTCGTCGACCACCCAAGCCCAACGAGGTTCGTGCCTGCCTCGAACAGCTCCAGCGTCGCAACGTGAAAGTAGCGGTCACGCCGGCGTTGAACCCCTACGAGGCCGAGCCGTTTTTTCAGGCCGGTTTCGAGTTGCACGAACGCTTGCACCTGCTGGCCAAGGATCTTCGAGCTCCCGAGCCTCCTCCAGAGGAGAATCCGCTTATCCAACCACCGGCCCCTGGGCTCACGTTGACACGGGCGAGGCGGTGGCACCGTCAGAAAATGCTTGAAGTCGACAACCGTGCCTTTCAGGGCTTCTGGCAGTTCGACGCGGTTTCCCTGTCCGAGGCCCTAAACGCCACTCCTCACTACTGGGCCCGCCTGGCCCAGCTCGACGGCGAAAACGTCGGCTACGCCGTGACCGGTCGAGCCGGCGACCGCGGCTACCTCCAGCGGCTTGCGGTGGTTCCCGAAGCACAGGGCAAGGGTGTAGGGTCGTTCTTGGTGAACGACGCGATCGCCTGGCTCCGCAGCCGCAAAAGTGCCCTGGCCCTGGTGAACACCCAGGAGATAAACACTCGCGCCTTCGACCTCTACCAGCGACACGGTTTTGTCCAGCAACCACAAGGACTGATCGTGCTCCGCTGGAGTCCGTGAGTGGCCATCGTCGGCGGACGAAGCACCACAACCTACAGCTCCACAGGCCACCGGCCCGAAACTCTGGCCTGACGATCGCCTCAATCGTCGCGTTGACGATGCTGATGGTGACGTTGGTAGGCATGGCGGCCGCGCACCCCGCCAACGCTGCGCCTGCGGCGGTCACGGGCATCCGTATCACCGCGCAATCGTCGTTTGTGGCCCCCAACGGCAGCTTCGTT
Source organism: Acidimicrobiales bacterium (assembly GCA_965216355.1). Taxonomy (GTDB): domain Bacteria; phylum Actinomycetota; class Acidimicrobiia; order Acidimicrobiales; family SZUA-35; genus JAHELU01. The sequence continues at coordinate 1,027,278 of CBDCFR010000013.1, read as the reverse complement.
GTCGAGGTTGCCGTAGACGGGTCGACCGACGGCCCAGGTGGTGAGGCCTCCGGTCTTGAACTGGCCGTCTCGGTGTTCGATCGCTTGGAGGATGAGGCGGAGATCGACGAGCCGCCGTCAGGCACCGCCAATCGCCTTCAACCGGTGGCTATCTCCGAACTCGTGGCCAACGACAACGGTCGTTACCAACTGGAGATTCCGGTGCGAGCCGGCGAACCCTTCGACGAGCTGCCCAGGCTGCTGCTGGCCGACGCCGGTGTCTACCCGATAACGGTTGAGCTTCGCAGCGCTGACGGAGTGGTTGCCACCACCCGGTCCAATCTCATCCGGCTCCCGCCCAACGCCAATGAAAACGCCGACGAGGTCCCGATCTCAGTCGTGTTGCCGGTTGCACCGGCCGAGGGCATCACCGTGGTCGACGCTCAGAAGCTGCTCAGCAATCATCCCGACCTACCGATCACCGTTCTCCTGGACGATGGCGTTATCGCTCAGCTGCAGGAAGACCGAGCACTCACCGAAGCCCTGGTCGAAGCTCTCGGCGAACGGCCGCTGGTGGCCCGTCCCGCCATCGATCTCGACCCGTCGGCCCTGGCCGCCATCGATCGGATAGGCCTCTACGAAGACGCTGTGGCCGACACCAACAGTCAACTGAGCGAGCTTGGCTTCACGCCGGATCAGTCCATCGCCGCGGTCGATCATCGGCTGACTGCGGTAGGCGCACAAGCCCTGGTCAACATGGGCGTTAGGGTGGTTCTCGACGCCTCGGCCGGGCAGGCCTCCAACGGCTATCTCAACACCGTCGGCGGCCGACTGCACCTCCTGCGGTACGACCGAGCCATCAGTCAGGTCTTCAACACCACCGCCACCGGTGTGATCCAGTCGAACGAAGCGCTGGCTCGAATCGTGGTTAGAGGCCAGACCAACCGCTCCCCCATCGTCATCGGAGGAGCCGCTCTCGGCCCACGACCGACCCGAGGGCTCAACGTCTTCTTTCACGCCTTGGCCCGGGGCGGCGCCCCGGAGCCGATGTTGGTGCCTGCCGTCACCACCAGCACCTTCGAACAACGTCCGGCCGAACACCCGACCCAAGATCTTGAACCGGTGACCGAAATGATCGCCGAGGCCCAGTCCCTGTTGTCAAGCTACACAGCGATGTATACGGGGGTTTCCACCGGAGGGTCGAGCGAGGAGCAGGCGGGAAGCGGCACCACCCCCGACGACTACCAGCGACAACTCCAATCGGCACTCTCCTTAAGCCGCAACCCGCAAGATCGTCTCCGATCCCTGGAGCTGTTGAACGACGGCCTGGTTCAGGAACTGGCAGCCATCTCTCTACCCGACGCCCAGCCCGTAACGATGGCGGCCCGTGAAGGGTCGATTCCGTTGATCGTCGACAGTCGAGCCTCAGGACCCCGGCTGGTCATGCTCCGGTTCCGCAGCGACAAGGTGAACGTCAAACAAGACCAGCAGCTGGTTGTCGTCGAGCCCGGGGTCAGTTCGATCGACGTTGAAGTCGAAGCCCGGTCTCTCGGCGCCTCCCAACTCGTGGTGTCGATCTGGACCGCCGACGGTGAGCGTGTGCTCGCCACCAACCAGTTTGAGGTCCGGTCAACCGCCGTTCCCGGTTTGGGACTGTTGATCTCGATGGCGGCTCTGGTCTTCCTCATCTTGTGGTGGTACGTCGACTATCGGCGGGCGTCGAGCAAGAGAATTGAACAGAGAGCCGCCACGATCATCGGCGATTCGCCGTCCGGTCCGAGCCATCCGGCCACCAAGCAGCCAGGGCAGGCGGAGCAGCTGGTACGCCGCTAGCCACGAACCCGTGACCGATGGTCCAAGAGGCTGGATCTGGCTCGCAAACAAATCGGCGGATATCAGGGCGGCGCGAAGGCTACTGGAGCGGACGGCACGCTAGGTTGGAAGCCGTGAACGCTAACCAGGTGACGGTTGGTGCGGTGCTGGGTGGTCGCTACGAGCTGACGGCTGCCATGGCGTCCGGTGGGATGGCGCAGGTTTGGCGCGCCGTCGACAAGGTCCTCAATCGCCCCGTCGCCATCAAGGTTTTGCACCCGCACCTGGCCACCGACGATGCCTTTGTCTCCCGTTTCCGTCGGGAAGCCATTTCGTCGGCCCGGCTGCAGCATTCCTCTATTGTCGCCGTGTACGACACGGTGGCCGAGAACGGTGTGGAAGCCATCGTGATGGAGTTGATCGAGGGGCGCACGCTGCGTTCGATCCTCGACCAGAGCACCACTCTTCCTCCCAGCACGGTGGTGCAGATCGGCATTCAGATCGCCGACGCGTTGGCCGTGGCCCACCGGGCCGGCACCGTGCATCGCGACATCAAGCCGGCCAACATCATGATCGACAACGAGATGCGGGTGGTGGTCACCGACTTCGGCATCGCCAAAGCATCACGGGACGCCGATCTCACCGACACCGGCACGCTTCTCGGCACCGCCAAGTACCTGTCGCCCGAGCAGGTGATCGGCGAAAACATCGACGCCCGCACCGACCTGTATGCCCTCGGCGTGGTGATGTTCGAGGCGCTCACCGGCGAACCGCCATTCAACGCCGAAACCGATGCCGCAACCGCCCTGGCTCGACTGCAGGGCCCGGTGCCTCGATGCCGTGATCGATCGGCGTCGGTTCCCGCCGGGCTCGACACCATCGTGGCCCGGGCCATGGCCCAGTCGGCCGACGATCGTTTCCCCGATGCCCTCATGTTCAAAGAGGCGTTGGTCAACGCCGACCTGTCGTCGCCTGCCGTGGAGGACTATTACTACCCCGACCCCTCGATCGCCGTCCCCGCTGTAGGCACGGCGCCCCCAACCCAGGCCAACAATCTGGGCGCCCCCACCCCACCGGTTGCGGCTTCACCCGCTCCGACGGGTCAGTCGGTGCAGCCGCACAGGCAACAACCCCCGATGCAGCAGCCCCCGGCCGCTCCGGTCGACGGCACCACGGTGATGAGCCCCGACCTCGTTTCCAGCGGTCCGGCCGACGGCTACCCCCCGGCTCCAGCCACCGCTGCTCCACCGCCCTCGAAGAAGCGAGGCGGGCTGGTTGGCCGAGGTTTGTTCATCTTGTTGTTCATTTTGGCTCTGCTCGTGGCCGGTCTCCTGGCCGTGGCCGGTGGACTGATCGGCCCTCAAGGCCCGCTGACCGTGACGGGTATCACCTCGGCCGACCCGCAGGGCGACACCATCGAGGAGCGAGAGGACCGAGTGGTCCTCGCCGTCGACGGTGATCCGGAAACCCGGTGGTTCACCGAGAGTTACAGAAGCGCCGGCTTCTCCGGGCTGAAGAGCGGGGTGGGGCTCGCCGTGTTCTTCGACGGTAATCAAGACATCCACGAGGTGACCATCGCCAGCACCACCGAAAACTGGTCGGCCGAGTTTTACCTCATCCAACGAGACTTCGAGACCTGGAGCGATGAGGTTCGCAAGGAGTTCGATCCCTCAACCGCCCAACCGATTGGACGGATCACCGACCACAGCGGCAACGCCACAGTTGATCTCGACGATTCCAACGGCCAAGGCGTATTGATCTGGATAACCGACCACGGCACATCCACGGGCGAAGACGACAATGTCCGTCGTCGAATGGTCATCCAGGAAGTCACGTTCCGCTGATATCGCCACCGGGCCCCGCCTTGTGGACCTGGAGTCAATAGTTCGGTAGGGGTTTTGAACAATAGGGTTCGAACAGATACTGGCGGAGGGGCGGACAGGTGGCGATGATGTGGGAGTGGGTTGTGAAGGCGAGCAGCGTGGCGCTGGGCGCGGTCGTGGCCCTGATGGTGGCCGCCCAGTTCGACTCGGCAGCCTCCGCGGTGCCATCGCTGGAACGGTTCGCCGTTTCGTCGATGGACGCGGATGCCTTGGCCGAGGCGTTTCCCGACGGCTGGGCCATCAGCCCCGGCCACCGCGAGATGAATGTGATCGCCGGCCAGGTAGCGGATCGTGAATCCACCACGGTGAACCTCGACGTCGACTCCTGCTATCTCGATTTCGTGATCGTCGACGCACACGAAACCGACACCACTATCACCGTCAACCTGGCCGAAATGGTGCTGACTCCGGTCGAACATGGGCGACCGGAGCTGTGTCGAACCACCTACGAACTCCAACTGTCGGAACCGTTGGGCAATCGGGTGATTGTCGACGGGTCGGATCAAGAAGTGGTGGAGATCGAGGACGGCGTGACCGACGTGGGCTGAGGTCGTATAGCCAGTAATGCGTCACCCGCTTCGCCGAGTCGCCGCCTACCCCAGTATTCTGCAACACGTGGAACATCCGCTGAGTGAGAAACTGGCCGACCTCCAGCAACGCAAGGAAGAGGCACTGCAAGGTGGCTCCGAGCGCGCCGTGCAGCGTCAGCACGACAAAGGCAAGATGCTGGCCCGCGAGCGGCTCGACTACCTGCTCGACGACGGCTCCTTCCACGAGCTCGACATGTTGGCCCGCACCCGCAACCCGGAGGCCACGGAGCGTCCCTACACCGACGGTGTGGTCACCGGCTGGGGCACGATCGACGGCCGCAAGGTATTTGTCTTCAGTCAGGACTTCACCATCATGGGCGGCTCCCTGGGTGAAGTGTTCGCCGAGAAGATCCACAAGCTGATGGATCTGGCGCTGGCCACCGGCGCACCGTTTATCGGGCTCAACGACGGTGCCGGGGCTCGTATCCCCGAAGGGGTGGTGTCGCTCGACGGCTACGGCGGCATCTTCTATCGCAACGTGCAGGCCTCCGGTGTTATCCCTCAGATCAGTGTGATCATGGGCCCGTGCGCCGGCGGCGCCGTGTACAGCCCGGCCATGACCGACTTCATTTTCATGGTCCAGGAAACCTCTCACATGTTCATCACCGGGCCCGACGTGGTGAAGACCGTGACCGGTGAAGAGGTGACCCTCGAAGAGTTGGGCGGCGCCGGGTCACACTCGTCCCGCTCCGGTGTGGCCAACTTCGTGGCCGCCGACGAGAAGGCCGTTCTCGACGACGTGCGCGATCTGTTGGCCTTCCTCCCGTCCAACAACATGGACGACACGCCGATCATCGAATCGGGCGACGATCCCCAGCGAGTGTGCACCGGCCTGGCCGATCTCATGCCCGACTCGTCGAACATGCCTTACGACATGAAGGCGGTCATCGGCGAGGTGGTCGATGACGGCGACTTCATGGAGTACCACGCCAACTGGGCGAAGTCGATCGTGTGTGGTTTCGCTCGGATGGACGGCCGCTCGGTGGGCATCGTGGCCAACCAACCGATGGTCCTAGCCGGAGTGCTCGACATCGAGTCGGCGTCGAAAGCGGCCCGGTTCGTGCGCACCTGCGATGCCTTCAACATTCCGCTCCTCACGTTCGTCGACGTGCCCGGCTTCCTGCCCGGCGTCGACCAGGAGTACGGCGGCATCATCCGCCACGGGGCCAAACTGCTCTACGCCTACTGCGAGGCCACCGTGCCCCGCATCCAGATCATCACCCGCAAGGCCTATGGCGGTGCTTACGTGGTGATGGACTCGAAGGGCATCGGCTCCGACCTGTGTTTCGCTTGGCCGTCGGCCGAGTTGGCGGTGATGGGGCCCGAGGGTGCGGCCGAGATCGTGCACCGACGGGAGATCCAAGCGGCTGCTGATCCGGTCGAGCGTCGAGCCGAGCTGATTGACGACTACAAAGAGCAGTTCGCCAATCCGTGGATCGCCGCCGAGCGAGGTTACGTCGACGATGTGATCGACCCGGCCGACACCCGCATCAAGATCATCGCCGGTCTCGACATGCTCCGCTCAAAGCGCGAGGAACTCCCCCAGCGCAAACACGGCAACGTACCGCTGTAACCCCGCCGAACTTTGTGACGCCTGCGTCCCCTCACCAGCGAACTTTGTGCGATCTGCGCCCCATCCAGGGGGCTGTTCGTTCTCGGGACATCGTGGACAGTTGATGTCGCGCAACATCGTTGACACCTGAGGGCTCGTGATTCTTGTGTAGGGGTCATGGCCATGGAGGTGATCCCGATGTCGGTGAAGGCTACGGCTGCAGCGTACGCGTTGGATGAGAATTCCCGCCGTTCGATTAATGTGTCTGCGGTATGCCGGGAAGAGGGCGTGTCTCGGGCGGTGTTCTACAAGTATGTGAACCGGGTCCGAAATGAAGGCCTGGATGGGCTTGAGGAACGGTCGCGCCGTCCGCTCTCGTCGCCTCAGCAGACACCAGTAGAGATCGAGGACTGGGTTGTGCGGCTCCGCAAAGAACTCGATGATGCTGGTTTGGATCATGGGGCAACCTCGATTCAGTGGCATCTCGACCGGCAAGGCGCGCCGCTGGTGCCGTCGGTGGCTACGGTCCACCGGATTCTGGTTCGCCGTGGGCTAGTGGTCCCTGAACCTAGGAAACGACCGAAGGGCACGTTCAAACGTTTTGAAGCGCCAGCACCGAACGAGATGTGGCAGATCGATCACACCGACTGGGAGACCATAGCTGGTCCAGTCAAAATCATTAACATCCTCGATGATCATTCCCGGGTAGCGATCCGTTCCCGAGCAGTGATCGATGCGACCAGTAAGGCGGCGTGGATCACATTTGGTCAGGGCGCCCAAACTTGGGGGCTGCCAGCTGGGACGCTATCGGATAACGGGTTGTGTTTCTCAGGCAAGCTCCGTCAGGTTGAAGTGTTGTTCGAAGCCAAACTTCGAGACAGCGGTGTACAACCCATCACCAGTCGACCGTTCCATCCCCAGACCGCAGGCAAGGTCGAACGCTATCAACAAACCCTCAAGAAATGGCTTCATAAACAACCCCCACCGGACGATGTCGCTGAACTCCAAGACCAGCTCGACACATTCACTCAGATCTATAACACACAGCAACCCCACCAAGGGATCGACCGGCAAATCCCGATTGACCGGTGGCGAGCTAGCCCCGCTGCCGGGCCAGCCAGCGAACCACTCGCTCACCCCGAATGGTCATCAAAAACCCATCACGGCACCGTTGGCTCCAACGGATCTATGCAAGCCGGGCCCTACACCATCCATCTCGGTGTCGAGCATCAAGGCCGCACCGCTCTAGCCATCATCGACAACAAACGAGCGAACATCTTCATCAACGGTGAACTAATCCGCCACCTCGAACTCGATCACACCCGCCGCTACCAGCCATCAGGACGCAAACGAGGCGGCCCACACAGGCCACGCCTACAATCCTGACTGTCCACGATGTCTCGCGACATAACTGTCAACGATCCTGCGCGACATAACACCCCATCCAGGGGGACGCAAACCGCACAAAGTTCGGCGGGCGGGGCGGGGGCGGGCTAGCAGGAGCGGCCGTTTGACGGGTTCCGCGGCACCGACGGGTCGATCGTCTCGATGTGCACGTGCGGCCATGACGGCTCGGCCGTGTACTCGTCAACCTGGGAACGGAACGGAAACGGTGTGGCTCTCGCCGCGATCTGATCGCCGGGTTCGACTCGCTCCCCGGCGCGGACCACAACGTCCTGAACGTGTAGAACCTTGACCTCCAGGTCAGGGCGTCCATCGGGTTCGATGACCACATAGCCGTCGCGGTAGGTGCAGTACAGCACGTAGTCACCGGAGCGAAGCACCGTGCCGCTCACGGGCGACATGATCGGCACCAGCGGATGTACCGGAATGTCAATCGCCCCTTGAGGGTGGGTGTCACGGTTGCGACTGGCCATCGTCGTCCATGGCACCGCCGTGTCGATTGACGGGACCATTCCTTGGGCACCGGGATGCATCGACTGATGGAAACCGGCGTACTCGATAATGGCTGCGGGAGCCATGATGTGGACATCGGCCCGCGCTTGATCGGTGCCGCGTCCTTCGATAGTGGCGAGGAGCTGCCCGCCTACTTCAACGAAAGTGCGAGCCGTGGGCGTCTCGCCCCTGGGAAGACGACAGCCCCGCCCCGGCACACCGTCGGAAGGGTACGGGTGTTGGCGACGGAACTCGCTCGACTGAGAGACGTACAACACCATCTCGCCTCGGCTCAACTCACCGTTAACCACGAGGTCGGTCCAGTAGCGAAGTCCTTCGGTTTCACCGGCCCGCCCGAGCACGTTGCGGTAGATCCGTTCGACGAACTGCCCGTCGTCGAGCGGACCATAACGATTGGCGAACTCATCTCCGGCGGCAAACTCGTCGGCGATGGCACCCAGGCCGTCGCAACGCTCCTGGCGTTCGATCCAGTAGAGCGCGCCCGGTCCGTCAGGCTCCCGGAGGAAGAAGGCCCGGTACAGCCGAAACAAGGTGGCGTGCTGCTCGGTGAGTTCATCGAAGTTGGCCACCATGTCGAAGTCGACAATCGGTGTCGGAGGCGCCGATGCCGTAGGCGAGTTGGCAGCCACAGGTTGGGCGACAGCCACCGTCGACACCAGCATCAAAAAAGCAGCAAAGGGCACGACAAGGAGCCGCGAAGTCACACGCATCACAGCTTTCCTGTCGGCCCTAGGCCGCAAGAGATAAGTTCAGTTTGTGGTGGCCTCAGCTCGTGACGGTTTCGACGTGGGCCGCCAGCTTGTCGATCGCCATTCCCCAGCCTCCGGCACCCGGCGAACCGGCGGGCACACCAACGTGGGTCATCACCATCTTGGTGCTGCCGCCTACGTCTTCCAGCTCGACGATCACCTCGGTGGTCTCCGGGTGCCCGTCGGGCATACCCATCTCGGCCGGTGACAGCACGTTGCCGTCCTCATCCGACATGGCGTCGGTGTAGACCAGACGGGAGGTGGGCGAAACTTCTTTGAACTCGCCCACGAACCACATCTTCATCGGCCCGTTCGGCGTCTCCATCTCCATGCAGATATGACGGGTGCCGCCCACCTGCACATCCATGTTGGCCACCGGGATATTGGCGCCCATCGGGCCATACCAGGCCTTGAAGTGCTCGGGGTCGGTCCACATCTCCCAGATGAGACTGACGGGGGCGTCGAACTTGCGCTCGATGACCACCCAGTCGGTTGCGGTATCACTCATGATTTTGTCCTGTTTCTTTTCGTGTTTCTGCTTGAATGCGGCGAACGTAGTCGTCCATCGCATCGAATCGGGCTTCCCATACCGGCCGATACTGTTCGGCCCAGCTCGACACCTCGCGTAGCGGGGAGGCGTCGAGAGTGCACGGGCGGTACTGTGCTCGCTGGCCCTGGCGAATGAGCCCGGCCTTCTCGAGCACCTTGATGTGGCGGCTGATGGCGGGCAGGCTCATGTCGAACGGCTCAGCCAATTCGTTGACGCTGGCCTCCCCTTCGGCGAGGCGGGCCAGGATGGCACGACGAGTGGAGTTGGCCAAGGCGGCAAACGTTGCCGATAGCTGCTCATCGGCTTGCTGCAGTTCAACCGCTGCCGCCATGCTTACTCCTTCTCCATCACTCGGCTCGCATCACTCAGCTCGCTCGTTATTTAACGCATTTATTAATTAACAAGTATGTAAAGTACAACGTCGAGCCAGGGGTGTCAACCGCTCGCCACAAGTTTCTCGACAGCGGTTGACCTCAGCACTACCGTGGAGCCTGTGAAGTAACCGGCTTGTCCTTGCCCGTCCGCCTCGATCGAGGCATGTCCTGGAGACAGCTGTGGTACGTCACGACCCCTTCACCCTCACCGTCAATTCGGCAACCGTTGACCGATCCGGCCAACCGGTTCTGCGCAACGTCAGCCTCACCGTGCCTCACAACGCCAGGATGGCGGTTGTGGGGCCGAACGGGGTTGGCAAGTCAACGCTGCTGGCCGTGATGGCCGGTCGCCTCCAGCCAACGTCAGGTTCGGTGTCAACCCACCCGCCCGGCGGACACGTCGGCCTGCTCGATCAGGAGCTGACCCGTTCCCCCGATCAGACCGGGCGGCAATTGGTGGCGGAACGGGTAGGTGTAGCAGCCGCCTCCGACGAGTTCGAGGCGGCCACCGACGCGCTCGCCACCGGGGAGTCCGGAGCAGCCGATCGATACGACCAGGCGCTGTCGAGTTGGGAAAAGGCCGGCGGCTTCGACTTCGATCACCGGCTGGACAGCGTGGCCGAATCCCTGGGGCTCGACCAAGCCGTGCTCGACCGGCCGACCGCGACACTATCGGGTGGGCAGCTAACCAAGGTTGGGTTGGCCTCGATCATGGTCAGCCGGTTCGACGTCACGCTGCTCGACGAACCGACCAATAATCTGGACCGTCACGGTTTGGAATTCCTTGAGGATTGGCTGGTCGCCACCGAGCATCCGGTGGTCCTGGTCTCGCACGACCGGAGGTTTCTCGAACGAATCATCACGTCGGTGGCCCGGATCGTCGGCAATGGATTCAATCCGTCCACTGGCAACGTCGAGGTGTTCACCGGAAGCTGGGCCGACTACGAGGAGCAGGTGGCCACCGCCCGCCGCCACGCTCAAGAGCGATACGACAACTACACGACCGAACGAGATCGTCTGCAGCAGCTTGCTCAACAGAAGCGTGAATGGGCCGCTCGAGGTGAACGACGAGCGCGCAAGAACCCGGCCGATGGTGACCGGCACCGCTATCAGTACGACATGGACGGTGCCGACAAACAGATCGGGGCAGCCAAGGCGGTCGCCAAACGATTGGAGAAGCTCGATGTGGTAGAGCGGCCCTGGCAGCCGTGGGAGCTGCGCTTCTCCATCGCCGAATCGGATCGTGGGTCGGCTGAGGTGATAGTCGCCGACAATCTGGTTCTGCGCCGCGAGCCTCCGAGCTCATCGGGGGCGGCGCCGTTTGTGCTCGGTCCGATCTCAACCGTCGTGGGCTGGGGTGAGCGCATTCTCATCGACGGGCCCAACGGTTCGGGCAAGTCAACGTTGCTTGACGGGCTCCTTGGTCGACTGGTTCCCGCGAGTGGTTCGGTGACACTCGGACCGGCGACCATCGTCGGTGAGATCGGCCAGTTGCGCACCCAGTTTTTAGCTCCACCGAGCGCTGTTGCTCCCGAGTCTCTGCTGCAGGTGTTCGCCAACGAGTCCGGTCTCGACTACACCGATTCACGTTCGCTGCTGGCCAAATTCGGGCTGGACGCCGCCACAGTGCAACGGCAGGCGACCACGCTTTCGCCGGGGCAGCGGACACGAGCCGAACTGGCTCTATTCCAAGCCCGTGGCGTGAACCTCATCGTGCTCGACGAACCAACAAACCACCTCGACATGGAGGCGATCGAGCAGCTTGAGCAAGCTCTAGGAACCTTTACCGGAACGCTGCTTGTGGTCAGTCACGATCACCACTTTCGGGAGGCGCTGGAGATCAGCCGAACCATCGACCTCAGTCGGCCGCCCGCCACTTGAGCAGCTGGCCTTCACCGTTCAGCAGGAGGGTTCCGGGAAACACGCGAAGCCGCCAGGGTTCGAGACGCAGAACGGCGAACTCGTCGACGGTTGGTGATGTCCATGCGGGGATCAGCGTCGGGTCATAACCCACCGGCTCGGGACCGTTGAGAAACACATCCCAGACTCGGGTGCGGGTCTCGTCGTCAAAAGCCCAGGAGGCCCGGCACTCGGCCTGGCAGGTGTCGTGGTTCTCGGCCCAGTACGACAGCGACACATGAGGGTTCGCTTCCATGTGAGCCCGCTTCAACGGTGTCGGCATCGTGGCCACCCAGCCAACAAGGTCCGACCCGTCCCACTCCCAGATCGGATGGAGGATACGGCTCCAGGGCCTGCCGTCGCCGTCAACCGTCGCCACATTGCACCAGACGATGCGATGGGCCATCTCAACAAACGAAGGGGCGACATCGGTCAGTTGGGCTTGCATGTATCCAGTTTCGCATATGGTGGTCGGCGAGCCCTATAGTTTCCGACGTGGATATTCGACCGACACCAACCGATGAGGAAGTCGCCGCCATCGCAGCGACCTTGGCCGTCGTCGGTCCGTTGGCACCACGAGCCGCCGGGGGCATGGAGCCCGAGCCCACATCGAGCCGCTGGCGATTCAGCGGCCGCTGGTGGCACAACCACCCCCGCCGACGCCGACGCCCCTAGCGGAGAAGCCTCCCCTCAGATGAACTTTTGTGGTTCTGGTACCCGCGCGTAGGAAGTTTTGCGGCTCCGGCACCCAGCCTGGGGGTGCCCAACCCACAAAAGTTCGGAGCGCGCTGCGAGGCGCGGGCCTAGCGATTTTTACAGTTCGAACAGGTCGAGCTGTCGGCTTGGCTTGATCGGGTCGGGCAACGGTTCGACCGAGTCGGACCCGGCGTTCGCCATCAGCGCTGCGACCTCGGCGTGGAATCGACGATTGAGGTGGAGTCCTTCGATGTTGTCGGGCGTGTGCACAAACACAAACGGCTCCAGCCCGAGTCCGAGCCACTCCACCACTTTGGGTAACCATTGCGCCCACTGCCGAGCCGTCTCCTCGGGATCGGTTAAGCCGATCAAGCGGACGATTGGTTGACCCCCGGTGGCGACGGGACGAACCGGCACCCGAGGCTTGTTTTGAAACGCCTCGATCTCAGCCGGCGTTTGGCAAGGACCTGAGAACAACGGTCGGCTGTCGAGCAGCACCCGGTTGACGTCATGTGATGCCAACGCATCGTTGAGCGCTCGTTCCGACGAACCGCCAGGAAAGAACTGGTGATGCCGCACCTCGACCGCCCACGTCCAGTCGATCCGAGGGACGGAACCGATGAACTCGACGAGCGCGTCCAGGTCGTCAGGTCCGAAACTTGGAGGAAGTTGTATCTGCACAGGGCCGCAGCGGTCGGCCAGCGGCTCTATCGCAGTGAGAAACTCGTCAAGCTCATCCACGGCATGGCGGAGCCGACGTTCATGGGTGATGGTACGAGGAAGCTTGAAGCAGAAGCGGAAGTCGGCCGGAGCCTGTTCCGACCACGAGGCCACGGTGGTCGCCGACGGCGTGGCGTAGAAGGTGGTGTTGCCTTCAACGGCGTTGCACCACGTGGCGTAGGCGGCCAGCGTGCCGGGGTCGACCGGATCGCCGGCGGCGGGCAGAAAGCGCCCCAGCCACTCGGGCAGGGACCACATCGGAGCGCCGACGCGCAGGATCATCGCTACGGCTCGGTGATCAAACGAGCGTCTCGACGCCGGGTCAAATACTGCCAGGCCCACCCGACCATCACCGTGGCTCTCGATCGGAATCCGACCAGCGACCAAATATGGACCAGCCACCACACCACCCAGGCCACGTAACCCGAGATCTGTAATCCGAACACGTGGGCCACGGCGGAGGAGCGGCCGATCGTGGCCATCGAGCCTTTGTCCTTGTAATGGAACTCAGGCCTCGGCTGCCCGGCCAAGTCGGCTTCAATGCAGGCCACGGCATGGAGGCCACCTTGTTGTGCCGCCGGAGCCACGCCGGGCACGGTGACGCCATCGGCGTCCACGGCGGCGGCCAGGTCACCAATCACAAAGACATTGTCAGCGTTAGGCAGCGTGAGGCTGCTCGTGACCGGCACCCGCCCGGCTCGATCGCAGTCGTCGCTCAACATGCGTCCAAGTGGAGACGCCGCAACTCCGGCGGCCCACAGCACCGTCGACGCAGGAATTCGACCGTCGCCGATGTCGACCCCCTCGGAGTCGACGCCGGTAACAGGCCGTCCCGTCCATACCTCCACCCCAAGATTTCGCAGCTGCTTCTCGGCCGATTTCGAGAGCTTCTCGGTGAAGGTGGGCAACACCCGAGGGCCGGCCTCCACCAGCACCACCCGACTGCTGGAGGTGTCAAACGACCGGAACTGACCGCGAAGAGTTTGGGTGGCGATTTCCTGGATGGCCCCGGCCAGTTCAACGCCGGTCGGCCCGGCCCCGACCACCACAAACGTGGTGTGACGCCGCTGCTCGATGGGATCGCTGGTGGCTTCAGCCCGTTCGAAGGCCAGGAGAATACGGCGACGGATGTCGAGAGCGTCCTCAACCGTCTTCAGTCCGGGGGCGAGCGGCGCCCAATTGTCGTTGCCGAAGTAGGCGTGGGTCGCCCCAGTGGCGACGATGAGATAGTCGTACTCCATCCACTCCACCGAACTTTGTGCGGTCTGCGTCCCAGAAGCGGGACGCAGGTATCCCAAAGTTCGACGGGTGGGGTCGACGTCGACGACTTCGGCCAGCAGCACCCGACAGTTTTCCTGCAGGCCGATGATCTGGCGGATGGGTTGAGCGATGTCGGAAGGGTTCAGGCCGGCGGTGGCCACCTGGTACAGCAGTGGCTGGAAGGTGTGGTGGTTGCGTTTATCGATCAGGGTGACGTCGACGTCGAGGTCGGCCAACGCCTTGGCCGCTTCCAACCCACCGAATCCGGCTCCGACAACCACAACCCTCTTCGTCACTGCACCGCCATCCCTTCGCCTGCCACCGCCGCCGCCCGCCTAGTCGGCGACTCGTGAGAACTTGCGGATCGACAGGAACGAGAAGACGACGATGATGCCGATGGCCCAAACGAGCGAGATCCAAACGTTGTTCTCAACCGGCAGGCCGCTGAACAGCGCTCGGGCGGCGTTGGTCACCTTGGTGAACGGGTTGGCGTCGGCCACTGTTTTGAGCCAGCCCGGCATCGATTCGGTGGGCACGAACGCCGATGAAACAAACGTCATCGGGAACATCCAGATGAACCCGGCCGAGTTGGCCGCCTCCACCGAGTTGACCGACAAGCCGACCAAGGCCTGGATCCAGCTGAACGCGTAGCTGAACAGCAGCAGAAGGCCACAGGCCAGGAGGCCATTGGTCCAGCCTCCGTCAAACCGGAACCCGATAAGAAACCCAACGATCAACATCACGGTGAAGGTGATGATGTTCCGCACAAAGTCGGACAGCGTGCGACCGATCAGCACGGCCGACTGGGCGATCGGCAGCGTGCGAAGGCGGTCGATGTAGCCCTTGTCCATGTCGGTGGCGAGGCCGATCGAAGTGAACACCGAGCCGAACACCACGGTCTGGGCGAACACACCAGGCAGGAGGAACTGGGTGTAGTTGTCGTCGAACCCGGGGGCCGAGATCGCACCGCCGAACACGTAGTTGAACAGCAGCACAAACATGATGGGCTGAGCGGTGGCGAACATGATCAGCTCGATGTTGCGAGGCATGATGCGCAGGTGGCGTTCCGCCTCGGTCCACGAATCTTGAAGGATCGTGCCTTTCTTCGGTTCGTCGCCGCTTCCCGGCTGGGTGGCGGTGGGTTGGGGGGCGGTTGTTGTCATCAGTTCACCTGACCCATGTGATTGGCAGCACCGTTACTTGATCCATTTGATCCATCCTCCGTGTCCACCTCGGCGGCGTGGCCGGTGAGAGTAAGGAACACGTCGTCGAGAGTTGGTTGGTCGACGGAAACATCGCTGATGGTCACGCCGGCCTGGTCGAGTCGCCGCACCACCTGGGGAGCGGTGACCGTGGCGTGCACCGCGATCGACACCACCGACCCTTCTCGCAGCGGCGTCGCCGATTGTTTGGCCAGGTCACCGATAGCGGCGACGACGGCGGCGGTGCTTTCGGTTTCGGTGGTGACCACGGCTCGGGCGCCGCCGACCTGTTCCTTCAACTCGGCCGCCGTTCCTTGAGCGATGGCGTGACCGTGATCGATAACCAAGATGTCGTCGGAGAGGCGGTCGGCCTCGTCGAGGTACTGGGTGGTGAGCAGCGTGGTCATGCCGTCGTTCTTGAGCTCGGTTATCAGGTCCCACATGGCCAATCGGGAGCGGGGGTCGAGCCCGGTGGTGGGTTCGTCGAGGAACAACACCCGGGGGCGGGCGACGAGGCTCATCGCGATGTCGATGCGACGTCGCATGCCGCCGGAGAACTCCTTGACCACCCGGTCGGCGGCGTCGACGAGAGCGAAGCGCTCCAACAGTTCCGATGCCCGGGCCTTCGACGGACCGCCACCCATGTGGTTGAACCGACCGATGATTTCAAGGTTCTCACGGGCAGTGAGGCCTTCGTCGACGGCGGCGTATTGACCGGTCACGCCGATGCGAGCCCGGATTCGGGCTGGGTCACTCAGCACATCGACCCCGTCGATCGTGGCCGAGCCTGCGTCGGGGCGCAGCAGCGTGGTCAACACCCGAACGGCGGTTGTCTTGCCCGCCCCGTTGGGCCCGAGCACACCGAGCACCTGGCCTTCGTCGACCGACAGGTCGAGTCCGGCCAACGCCTTCGTCTCCCCGAATTCCTTACGTAGGCCCTCGGCCCTGATCATGCTCACTTGCGAATCCTAGCTTTCATCGAAATCAGTAGTGGTTTGATTACAGCGTTCATGGTCGGGCCGACGCCTTGCCACCAGTCGTTGGGTTTGAGCCGCTGACCGCGGCCCTGCAGATCGTCAACCTTGAGCATCAGGCCGCGGAGGCGGGTGCCGGCCAGACGCTGCCACAGTCGGTTCCACGGCTTTGTGTAATCGCGGTTGTAGGGGCAGACCCGCACGCAGATGGCGCAGTCGGAGTTGATCTTCGACCAGTAGCCGAAACAGGCCTCACCGTCGACCGACCACTTCCGCACCCCCTTCAAGCCCGACTCGTTGAGCGCCACCGACACCGGCCCATCGTGGGGAATCGCCCGGGCCGGGCAGGCGCCGGCGCAACGGTCGCACTGTTCACAGAACTCGTTGACGCCAAAGCTGACGGGACGGTCGTGAGCCAGGGGCATGTCGGTGAAGATCTTGCCGAAGCGGAGACGAGGCCCGAACTCGGGCGTGATCACCATGCCGTGACGACCGTACTCCCCCAGCCCGGCGGCCAACGCCAGCGGTATGGCCAGGGCCGAGTCGTTCATCGACGGGATCGCCTGGTAACCGAGGTTGCGAATGTACTGGGCTATGGCCAGGAGCACGGCGGCGTCCTGCGAGTAGCCGAGCCCGGTGGCGGTTCCGGCCAACGCCGACGGGGCGGTCTGGATCAAGCCGTGATCCATCGACTGACCGATCACGATCACACTGGTGAGACCCTCACCCAGGTCGTTCGGTTTGGCGAGAGGATTATCAGCCAAGTCCTCAGAGACTGATTGGTCGGTGGCCTCGGCGCCATCGCGAGCGCCGGAGCGGTGGCGGAATCGTTCGGTGTAGATCCAACGTTCGTCGTAGGCGGTGATGCCGACAAGGTCGGCGCCGAACGTCTTGCCCACCATCTTGATGTCTTCCGCCCCGGCCTCAGGGGTCTCCGGGGCCAGGACCTCCTCGGCACCGTCACGCAACATTGACAGCGGATCGAGGAAGCCGTCGCGGCGACCGTGCGTGTCCTCATACATTTCCGTGAACACATCGCTGACGTGCCAGGAGGCGTTGCGAAGGGCGTAGTCGCGTTGGGTGAAACCGTTGGCCCGCCGCCATTGATCAAGCGGGCGACGGTAGGTGGCGTAGAACCGGTCGGACTTCTCGTTGCGAATCCGCTCATCCCAGAATGACCGCGAAAACACGTCGTTGAGCTGGCTGAAACGCTCGAAATCGTCGAGCACCTCATAGTTGGTGTGGGTACTATTCTTGTTGGCTGCCCTCTGTCGAGCCATATACCGAGGCTATCGAGCGGACCTCACCGGCCGACGGAACGGTTCGCGGCCCACCTCATCGAGGCCACTTCGACCGAGTCCAAGCGACGGCATGTTGACGTAGAGCGCCTTCGACGACAACACGTTGTGGATCTCGTGCCAAATACCAAACGCCGGGTCGGCGGCAAACCGTTTGTTGAAATTGCGCCAGGCCGGAAGGTGCTCGGCATCGGGATTACGGGCGTAGCGCAGGAGGTGATCGAGACTCCGCCAGTACTGCACCGAGACCGACGTGCGGCCAGCCCAGTTCTCGATGTGCACACAGCCCAGATCTGGGTTGGCCAATAGCTCCCGCTGCATGGCCCCCATTGACCTGTTGAGCTGCAGGAGCTTGCCGGGCCAGGTGAGGCGGTTGAGCCGAGCGCCCACCATGAACACCACAAAGGGTTCGTCGACGGCCACGGAGTGGCGGGTGTGGTTTGCTGGTTCGGTAGTCGAGCCTTGGTTCATCTTCCTATTCCTGATCGTTGGTCTTGGTCTTGGTCCTGATCGCTATCTTGTCACTGCCAAGATGTGATGAGATCAACCATAACCTGCTATCTTGACGATGACAAGATAATTCTTGAGAGGCAGCGAATTGGCCGACAACCGCAAATCCAAGGCCAAACAAACCGACTCGTATCACCATGGCGACCTTCGCCAAGCGCTACTCGATGAAGCCGCCGTGATGCTTCAGGAAGGTGGCCCCGACAGCATCAGCCTCCGGGCACTGGCTCGTCGGGTCGGCGTTTCTCATGCTGCGCCCGGCCATCACTTCGCCGACCGCAACGCTCTACTGGCCGCACTGGCCACCGACGGGTTTCGGGCCCTTCACGAACGTCTCGCCAGCGTGATGGCCGGCGGCGGCAACGTTGACAGTAGCCGCGGCGCCGCGGGAATGGCCTACATCGATGTGGCTCTGGAACGGCCCGGCACGTTCAAGCTCATGTTCGGAGGATTGCCGGGCGGACTCACCGGCGACAACTGTCCCCCCGATCTCGCCGAGGAGTCAACCAAGGCGTTCATGGCCTTGCTCGACCTTGTCGGTGTCGAGGTTGAGCCCGATCAACTTGAGTCGGATTACCAACTCACCGAGGTCGAACTCGAAACCTGGGCCCTCGTCCACGGGGCCGCCACGCTGTTTCTCGACGGCGCGTTGAACGTCGACGAGTCAGAGTTTCGGGCCCTGGTAAAGAAGATGCTCGACGCGCACTGAAGCGGACGAGCCAGGGCGGACGACGCCTTCGGACGTGAGGTTGCGCGTCACACCCTGATGGGACAATAGAGGGACGGACATACCCAACTCGACCTTGGAGGTCCATGACGTCTGCTCCCTCCACCTTTGCAGCGTCTGCTCCGTTCCGAACCGTACATCATGGGCGATTTCGCATCCTGGTCACCGATCCTGCGGTCTGTGGTGGCCACCATTTGGTGTTGGTCAAGGGGCGGATTGCAGACCCTGATACCTCGCCTCTTGATTGGTTGGATTCGGCGGTTCCCTGCCGGGTTGCCTCGGCGTGCGTCACCTCAACGGCGCTTGATGCCGACGATTGCGACTGCGCCGGACAGAACCGCACCGCTCTCGATCTGATCGATCGGGAAGGCGCAGGAGTCCTCATCTACCTCGACCAGGAAGGCAGGGGCAACGGTGTGGTGGCCAAGATCAAAGCTCTCAACGGCAAGGCGGCTGGGCTCGACACATTCGCCGCGGTCGAGGAGCTTGGTCTACCCGTCGATGCCCGGCGGTATCACGCCGTTCCGACGATTCTCGAAGCCCTGGGCGTCAGCTCGATTCGGCTGCTCACCAACAATCCGCACAAGGCCGCAGCCATCGCCCAGACCGGGGTGACGGTGGAAGGCATGGTTGCGTGCCTCGACCCTCATCCCCCGCCGCGGGCTCGGCGTCATCTGGAGGCCAAGGCTCGACGAGGGCATCTGCTTCCCAACATTGGAGGTCATCATGTTGACTGACAACCAGATCCGCCAGGCCGTACTCGACCGCGACGTTTCCGTGGGGTACTCGTTTGTTCCCGACGCCAAGGGATCGTGGACCCGTCGGACGCCGGTCGCCGATGCCGCCAACGACACCGACGGCCAAGCGCTTTTTAACGATCTCTGGGTGAAGAGCAGGGTCGCTCTCACCACGGGTCCTCTTCTCAAGCCGCTCGACTACTCGCTGCGGGTTGCCGCCCACCAGCGGTTCGAGGGCCACGACGGCGTAGTCGATCTACGCCGATCTCGGGGAGGCTACCGGCTCCGCCCCGGCCAGTCGGCGTTGGTGCTCACCAACGAACAGATTGATCTGTCGCACCGGGTGGGGGCGCTGGTCCTCGGGCGGGTGTCGTCGTATAGCGACGGTCTCGTGGTGAATCCCTCCTATCTCGATCCCACGTGGAGCGGTCTGCTGAAGTTGCACGTGCAGAACACAACGGCTCGATCGGTGGAGATTCGTCTGGGTATGGAGATCGGTCGGATGTTTCTGTTCGACACCGCCGACTCCACTCCCGACCCGTTGGCGGTGGCCCATCAAGGTCTGCACTACGGCTACAGCTGGAAACGCATCTTCGACGACGGCATCGACCCGTTTCCGGAGAGGGCGCCTATTGCTGAGCGGCCGGCTCTGATCGATCGGGTTCGGCGAGTGAGCGGGTTCCTGAAACGCTACATGGGCTACACCGCGCTCGGTGTGCTTCTTCTTGCCGCCGCGCCGGCGTTGCGTTTTTACCAACAGATCGACAATTGGTCGGAACGGTTCGAACAGCTCGACCAGGTGGAGTCCGACGTGGCCGAGCTGACCGACGGGCAGGTGGTCAGCGGGATCGAGACGCTCACCTGGTCTGAGGGCGAGACCATTGCCCAGGCCGAGATCACGCTGACTGAAGTGAGCTACGACCCTGGGTCGACGTTCAGCCTCGGTCTGGTAGACGCCGGCCCGACCGATGCCGAGAGTCAGAGCGTTCGGATTGAGGCCGAGGTTTCCCGGGTCAGCGGTTCGTCGCTGCTTACGATCACCGCCGAACGGCTGGAGGCCGCGGCGGCCGACCGGGTGGATGTGCGCTGGCTTGTGGTGCCGTAGCCGGACGCCAGAGTCACTGGCGCGAGATCTAGTTGCGTTCGAGGGTGACCCGATCGAGACGGGTGCCGTCTTCTCTCAGGTGGAAGCCGATCGTGTGCTCGCCAGCGCCGAGGGTGACGATCACCGGGTTGGCTCCGCCTCGATCCGACACGTAGTCGTTGACGTAGCCGGCGGCACCGTAGGGCAGATCCCACAGGCTGCTGTCGCCACCGTTGACGGTCACGAAGAACGAATCGCTGAATCCGGAGGGCCCGTTGACGAGACCGTTGATCCGGTAATCGCCGGGTTCGGTCACGGTGAAACACAGCTCGACCTTGTTGTTGCCGGCCGAGGAACGGTTGCGCGAGCCCTCAGGAGCACCAACATAGGATCCTCCGGACGCCGCCGCATCGGAGGCCACGGCAAACGAGCCGCTCACATCACCATCCTCGGCTTCACGGGTCAGGCCGGCGCACGAGTTTCCGCCGCCCCCTCCTCCACCGCCGCCGCCGTCGCCGACCCTCACAAGGGTCATCGAGTCGAGGCGAGTGCCGTCTTCTCGCAGGTGAACGCTGACGGTGTGCTCACCGGGTTGCAGATCGACGATCACGGGATCGTCGCCGCCGCGGTCGGAGACGCTGTCGGCTCGGTAGCCGTCGGCGATGTTGGCCACATCCCACATGCTGCTACCGCCGCCGTTGACGGTCACGAAGAACGAGTCGTTGTACCAGGTGGAACCCTGGGCTTGGGCGTCGAGCCGGTATTCGCCGGCTTCAGTCACGGTGAAACACAGGTCGACCTTGTTGGCTCCCGGCGACCAGGCGTTGCCCGAGTTGTCAGGAGCCCCGACGTAGGAGCCACCCGACGCCGCGGCATCGGCGAACACGGCAAACGATCCGCTCACCTCGCCGTCTTCGGCTTCACGAGAGAGGCCGGCGCACGAATTCCCGCCGCCACCTCCACCGCCGCCCCCGTTGTCGATATTGGTCGTGACCGTGACGATCTCACCAACCGAGGGCACACCATTACCGTCGAGCACAAACAACATGTAACGACCGGGGGTGGCGATGCCCGGCTCGGCCGGCATTTGGGCCGTGTAGCTCCCACCGGAACCGGTGAAGCTCAGCGGGATGCGGCGCTGGTCGTTGTTGACCGAGTGGGTGGCCGACGCCATTCGCACCAGCACCACATCGGAGATTGAACCGCCGGTGGTCACCGGGAACTGCTCGTTGAGATCAACGCTCGACGGGGCCGACGTGATCGTCGGCCGGGGAGCGCTGGAACCGTCGGCATTCAGCAGGTAGGGCGGCGTGTAGATCTGGAGGTCGGGGTGGTTACCGGCGCAACCAGCACCACAGAGGCCACCGCCGCCAACCACCACACGCCCGTCGGGCAGGAGCAGACTGAAGCTGTGGTAGGTACGGGGCACGTCCATCGGAGCACCGGTGCGGAACTGCTCGCTGTCGGGGTTCCAAATCTCCACCGGCATGATGGCCCGATCGTCGGTGAACAGTCGGGCATACTCCTGGCCGCCGGTGATCACCACCTCACCGTTGGGGAGCACCACGGAGTTGTGCAAGGTGCGCTGGTAGGCCATTGCCGGCACGGTCCGGGAGCTGACCGACGCGCCGTTGATGTCGACCACGGTGGCGTTGGACGTGCCCCATTCGTTCTCATAGGCGGGCGCTCCTCCGGTGGTGAGGATCTTGCCGATGTCATACATCACGGCGTTGCCGTTCATGGCGTAACCGTCGGCACCACGAGCGCCGGCCGACGATACCGAGCCGCTGCCATCGGTGCCAAGCCAGTGCATGTCTCGGGACGGACCGGCGTGGAACACCCGGTTGTCGGTCCAGCCGAACAGCCACATGTGATTGTCGGCCCGGTACACACCACGAGGATCGGGACCCTGCAGAGGGTCGGCCGAGATGCCGTCGAGACGACGCCAGCCACCGTCGTTGGTCCACACCTCACCGACCTTGCCGCCCTGACCGCCCGACCATGAACCGCCAACGGTGAAGGCCGAGCCGTCGGCCAGGAGGGTTGAGCCGTTGTAGCCCCGGGGCACGTTCATGTCGTCGGCGTCCTGCCACTGGCCGGTAGCTGGATCGTAGATCGTGGTCTCGGCCGACGAGGTGCCGCCGTTGATCAGGATGCGACCGTCGGCCAGGTGGGCGATGCCCGGGCAGAACATATCGTGTTGGGTTGCAGTGACCGTCTGTTCCGAGACCGAATCATCGAACGGGTTGAAGGTCATGCTGTAGGTGAAGTTCTGACCACCGATGGCGTACTTCTGCGAACTCGACCACATGAGGACGCGACCGTCGGGAAGAGCCGAGGCCGCTACCGGAACCATGGGCAAGGCCTTCACCGGATCCCACCGTCCGGCCGATCCGTCGACCGGATCACTGTGGCGGAAGAGGAAACTCTGGTTCGCTCCGAAGTGACAGGAGTACTGAATGACGGCAGCTCCAACCGCCGCGCTGCCGCCTTCGATATCGATACATTTTCCGGAGTGGCGAGCCACGATGTGCACATTGCCGGCACCGGCGTCACGCAGCTCGAAGTCGTCGTTGTTGTTGACGGTGCAAGGGTACTGGATGAGCTTGGCCAGATTGTCGACGCTGCCACCTTCGACGTTGAGACACATACCGGTGTGGGCCACCTGTAGCTGGTGAAACCCATCGCCAAGATCGACCTGAGTCCACTGCTGGTGGTCGGCCCCCGAGCACACCTGCTGGGTGATCGGAGCGATCGACGCCGTGGAGCCGCCCTCGACTCCGAGGCAGAGGTTTGAGTGCGAGGCCCGCAGCTCGGTGGCCGCCTCCTGGGCGGCGGCCGGCGCTACGTCCAGGCCTGCGAACCCGCCAGCCACCACCAACGACCCAAGCAGCACGGCCAAAACGCCGAAAGCCGGAAGTAGACCTTGTAACAGTCGCGGTATCAGTCGCGGTGCCAATCGCCCTAATGACGACCGGGCTCCTGCATGCCCATTCATATTCTCCCCTTGAGAGCCATCACCAGTCGACGCTGTTCCTTCGTCGCGTTCGGTGGTGTTGATGATTGGCTCCAGATGTCGCTCCACCTCGAACATATGAAGCATAAGATCCGTGGGGCATACGGATCATCTCGACGGGTAAGGATGCCTAGTATTGGTTCGGCGCTGGGACGCCACCGGAATCTAACGCTTGGGGGGCGCTCCGGTGCGAACGAAGTCGGCCGACTCGGCGGCCGAACGGGCCACAAACCGTTCCAGCCGCGGGGCGGCGAGGAACCGTGAGGCGGCGGCCAGCGGCAGAGCCGATCCGATCACATCGGCCTCCTGGATGGCGGCCTGCGAGGTCTTCACCAGGTGGGCCATCACGATGAAACTGCCGGCCCGGTCGGCCAGGGAAGCGTCGAGGAGGCCGTCGGCCACCGTGTCCCGGCTTTGGGTGAGAGCAAGGGCAACAGCATCGTCGGGACGACGCCAGATCACGGCATCGGCGAGCGTGTCGACCTGCAAACCTTGACCTCGTTCTTCAAGCACACCTTCGGCCCAATGACCCTCGGGCGCCGCGGCATTGGCTCGGTCATGACGGCGTTCGCTGCGCCCGGTGTCGAAGGCCAACCACACGGCGAAGAGGGCCGAGCGGACGGCGGCGGGGCTTGGGTGGTGGCGCCAAGCCCAGCGCGCCGCTCGGGAGGTGGTAAGTCCGTGGGTGATGTCGAGCCAGCCGAACAGCTCGTCGTTGTCGAACTCGACGTTGAGGTCATGACGCAGCAGCCGTTCGGAAACGGCCAGGCTCACCGCATCGAGGAGCCCCTCGACCCCGGCGCCGCTTCGCATGAGCTCGGCGGCAGCCAGGATCGGGGCCTGATCAGCTTGGAGGAGCTGATCCACAAACGCCGAGGGATCCCAGTCGGCGTCGGGGCGGGCTGACCACGCCTCGGCTTCGGTGGCGATTGCGCCGAGGTCGAGCGATGACAGCTCGCGCATGGCCTTGCGCATGTACGGCAACGTGTCTTCCCGCGTGTGATAAATGATGCGGCTGAGCAGATGGGGAAGAAGGTCGGGGGCCAGGTCCCAGCCGATCCGGTCGAGCAGCTCAAACGACTTCTGGGTGTAGATGATCCCGTGGCCGTAGCCCCGATGGTGGGCGGAGACGGCGTCGATCACGGTCGACCGGATGGCGGCAGGATCGTCACCTCGCTCGATACGACCGATCAGGCCGCTCATCGCCGCCTTCACGTCTTCGGCTTCGACCGCACCCTCGATGTTGATGCCCACGTCGCCGGCCGGTACCTCATTTACCGGGTAGCCGCGGGTTTCTTCCGACAAGCCTGACAAGCCCTGCACCAACGCCAGCAGTGCCTCATTGCCGGTTCGGGTCTCGGCCCACACCTCGCTGATGGCGAGCGCGTCGGCGGCCATGGCCATCTCGTGACCGATTCCCTCGTCGGCCTTGGGGGCGGCCACCTTCAAGGCCTCGCCCATGATCTGCACCGGGGTGGCGCCGGTCTCGAGCAAGCGGGCCGAGTCGCGGGCCACCTGACCCACGTAGTTTCGCTCCAGGCCACGGCGGATGCTGGGCCAGAGTGTGGCTTGCCGCTCCTCAACCGAGGGTTTGGTCACGGTCACCGCCACCTCACCGTTGGCGATCTCGACCTTGTGGCAGGCCACATCCTCCTCGCCGATGAGGCACTGGCCCGTGGCCGCGTCGAACTTCCAGTTGTGCCACTGGCAGGTGACGATGCCATCGGCTAGATCACCGGTGACCAACCCATATCCCTGATGGGGGCAGGCGTTGTCGATGGCGTGCACGCCGGCCTCGGTGCGGATCACAGCCACCGGCGTGTCGCCGACCCGCATCATCTTCATGGAGCCGACCTCAAGGTCGTCAAGGGGGATGGAAGCGGTCGCCGAATCGGTTGGGGCGTCGGTCTTGGCTGTGTCCATACAGCTACGGTAGATGTTCAAGTTAACTTGAAGTCAAGATTGTTCTGAGAATCTTTCGGGCAATCGCGGTCCTCGATGTGGAATGCTTTAGGTATGGAGCTCACCGTCCGCCCGGCGACCGTTGACGACACCGACGCCATGGCCGATGTTCACATCGCGGCCTGGCGGGCAACGTATGCGGGAATCTTCCCCGACGATCTCCTAGCCCGCCTCGACCCGAAGCGCTTCAGCGCCGGCTGGACCGACGGAATCACCTCCGCCGAGGCCGATCCCGACCAGGGCGTGACCCACCTGGTTGGCGAGGTCGACGGCGTGATCAGCGGGTTCTGCGTCGTAGGTCCGTTCCGTGACCGCAGCGGAGACGATGACCCGTCCGGTGAACTGTGGGTGATCAACCTGCATCCCGATGCTCATGGCAGCGGTCTGGCGAAGCCGTTGCACGACCAAGGCATCGACAACCTCCGCTGTGACGGCCACCATCGCGCAGCGCTATGGGTGGCCGAAGCCAATCCTCGGGCCCGACGATTCTATGAACGTGAGGGCTGGAGCAACGACGGCATCGTCAAGGAAGACGATTTCGGCGGCAGCACCGTGATCGAGCTTCGCTACAGCATTTCTTTGTAGGGTCGGCGGCCCGGACCGTCCGGTCAACGGCGAGTACGATGGAGGTGTGGACCTTCCCGTAAACCCTCCCGTCAAACCGATGCTGGCCAAGGCGGTGGCCGGGCTGCCCGAGCGGGATGACCTGATATTCGAACCGAAGTGGGACGGCTTCCGCTGCATCGTGTTCCGCGACGGTGATGAGGTGGAGCTTGGATCTCGCAACGAGCGTCCCCTCACCCGCTACTTCCCGGAGATGATCGAACCGATCCTGGCCAACACCCCCGAACGCTGCGTGATCGACGGTGAGCTGATCGTGGCCACCGATACCGACGACGGCACCAAGCTCGACTTCGACGGGCTCCAGCAGCGCATCCACCCGGCTGAGTCCCGGGTCAACATGCTGGCCGAGAAGACTCCGGCCGCCTTCATCGCCTTCGATCTGCTGGCCATCGACGACGAGGATCTTCGGGAACAGCCGTTCAGCGAACGACGGGCCCGCCTGGAAGAAGCGCTGGCAAACACCGAACCCCCGGTCTACCTCACCCCTACCACCACCGATCACGACACCGCCGCCCGGTGGTTCACGGTGTTCGAGGGCGCTGGTCTCGACGGCCTCATCGCCAAACCTGTCGACGATCCATACGTCGAAAATAAACGCACGCAGCTGAAGGTGAAACACATCCGCTCGGCCGACGCCGTGGTGGCCGGGTATCGGTGGCACAAGGACGGCAAGGGCGTCGGCTCGCTCCTGCTTGGTCTGTTCAATGACGAAGGCCACCTGCACCACGTGGGCGTGGCCGCCAGTTTCACCGCCAAACGCCGAGCCGAGCTGGTCGACGAGCTCGCTCCCCTTACCGAGGGCGCGCTGGAGGCTCACCCCTGGCGGGAATGGGCTGAGGCTGATGCCCATGCGGCAGCCGAGGGTCGAATGCCCGGCGCTCCCAACCGTTGGAGTGGCAAGAAAGACCATTCCTGGGTACCGCTGCGGATCGAACGGGTGGCAGAGGTGAAATACGGCAGCACGCTTAACGGTCGATTCCGTGAGGTCACCAAGATGCTGCGCTGGCGGCTCGACAAAACCCCGGCCGAATGCGACTTCTCCCAGCTCGACGAGCCTGAGCCGATCGGGCTCCAGCACGTTCTGTACCCGGATTAGGGGTTCCCCTCCACAGCCGAGAACCCCCGAAACATTAAAGGTCGAGGGCTAGGGACCGAAAGACGTATGTGCCCTTAGTCAATGAGCATGAGATGCTGGCCGAGATCGACCGATTGCGCGAAGAGGTGTCACTCCTCCGCCGAAAGCTGGTCGAGGAACGAGCCGATCGTGCTGTGCAGCGCGAAGTCCAAACCGTGCTGTCCTCCCTCTATTCGAGCCCCACCGTGGCTCCGCCAAATGAGCGACCGGGCCGGGATCTCATCGATGGACGTTTCGTGCCTGCGCCGGTGACGGTGGGGGGCACCAGAAGGGAAGCCGAACCGGGAGCCCCCCGACGCCGTTCGGACGATCTGGACCTGGACGTGTTCGGGCCCGACGATGAGTCGACCACCGCTTTCGATGAGTTCATGAGCGCCCCGGACCCCCACATGGAGCGCACTCGCCGATTCCTGCTCGGCTGACATCGACACCGTTCCGGCTGACGCCCGGTTCCATAGCCGCAGTTGTACCATCAGTAGTCGTGGGCGTCTCTTCTTTCCGTACCTCCTCGCCGCCACTACGACTTACGGCTTTTGTGGTGTCCGTGGTGATGTTGATCATCGGTCTCGCCGCCGGAGCATCAGCTGAAGCACCCACGGCGCTGGCCGACGAGCTGAACCAAGACGGTGTCTACGTTTCACGAGTGCGCACCGACATTGATGAAGAGGCCCTTGAGGCTGCGGTAAAGGAAGTCGGCTTCACCGGCCTGCGGCTCGTGGCCGTGGCTCCCATCGATCCCCAGCCCGACGGCGAGGCGTTTGCCCGCCGGATCCAGGAAGCTGTTGACGCCGACGCCGCCCTGGTTTTCATGGCCGATGGAACGCTGGAAACGTTTGTCATCGACGACCTTGCGTCGGCCAGGGTCAGAGCCACCGAAAAGGCCGAAGCGGTCGAGGATCCGGCCCGAGCAGTGCTGGTTTTCGCCGACGAACTCACGTCTCCAAGGGTCGAAGGGCGCCCCGCAATCATCGGCCAACTGATCATGGCGGTACTCCTGATGGGCCTCGCTATCGGACTGATTGTTGGCATCGAACAGTCAGTTGCGGCCAATCGCCGTAACAAAGCCGCCCGCAACGTTACGACCTGAGGTTTCCCACGGATTTGCTGGCAGAATTCTCGCCATGGCTGAAGAGACCATTCACAACGAGCAAGACGAACCGAGGCGACCAAAGGGTGCGGTTGCTTTGGCCGACGAAACCGCCGACGAACTCCCCGCCCTGCTGGCAATCGCCGTTGGCGTAGCCATCCTGGCCATCGCCATCGTCTGGCCCACGATCGATCCGTTGGCCAACGACGATGCCGCGGCCGAAACCATTGTCGCCGAAGAGGATCACTCCGACGACGAGCCGGCCGAGGACGCCGACGCCGAGGAAGAGGCACCGAGCCTCGACTTGGCCGCCATCCTGGCCGGTCTGACCGGTCTGGGATTCCCCGACATCGGTCTTGAAGCCGCTGGAGGCGTGGTTACGGCCACCGGTGAAGTGGCCGACGAGGCCGCTCGAACCAGTGTCATCGATTTCATCGGCTCACAGCCCGGTGTGGAGTCGGTGATCGACCAGCTCACCATCGCTGCGGCCGACGTTGAAGAAGCCCAGGGCGACGCCACCGTTACCGCAGCTCAGCGCAGCGTGGTACTCAGCGGCACCGTGCCCGATCAGGCCACCGCCGACGCCATCTACGAGCGGGCCGTAGCCGTCTACTCCGAGGATCAGGTCGACAACCAGCTTCAGGTCGATCCCTCGGTCGTCGCTCCCACGGTGATCACCATCTCGGGCTCGATGACCGACGAGGTTCTGTTCAGTCAGATCACCACCGCCTTCAGCGATTTGCCCGGCATCGAACTGGCCCCGCTGTCAATCACGCTTGAAGAGTCCGGTGAGCTTGAGTCTTCGCTCAACACGTTGGAGCCGATCCAGTTCGCCTCCGGCAGCGCATTGATCGATCCGGCATCGGCCGCGATCCTCGACGAAGCAGCCGCCTTCCTCATCGCCAACCCCGACGTTGAGGTTGAAATCGGTGGTCACACCGACTCCACCGGCAGCGACGAGTCCAACCAAACGCTCAGCCAGGCCCGGGCCGACTCGGTCAAGGCCGCCCTGGAAGAGCGAGGCGTTACCAACAACCTGTTCGCCGTCGGCTTCGGTGAACGTCGTCTGAAGGTGTCGCCCGACGACACGCCCGAGGCACAGCAGCAGAACCGTCGAATCGAGTTCCGCATCCTGTAGTCGGTTAAACCCCGACCACAAACACATCATTCATACACAGCATTCAAACCTCCCAAGAGCTCACCTTGAGTTCTTGGGAGGTTGCCGTTTTAGCCCGAGGCGTGCTGGCGAATCCAGCTGTACATGGCGATACCGGCCGCCACTCCGGCGTTGATCGACCGCGTCGAACCAAACTGCGGGATCGACCGGCACTCGGCCAGCACCGGGCGGATCTCGTCTGACAGGCCCGGGCCTTCCTGCCCGAAAACCAGCACGCAGTCCTTGGGCAGTGGTTCGGCGTCGAGGGGAATGGAGCCTGGCAGGTTGTCGATCCCGATAACTGTCACGCCGGTGTCGGCCGCCCACTCCGCCAGCGCCTCGGCGGTCGGGTGATGACGTACGTGTTGATAGCGATCAGTGACCATCGCCCCTCGGCGGTTCCAGCGTTTCTTGCCGACGATATGAACCTCGGCGGCCAGGAAGGCGTTGGCGGTGCGAACCACGGTGCCGATGTTGAGGTCGTGTTTCCAGTTCTCGATGGCGACATGAAATGAATGTCGTTTGGGATCCAGGTCGGCCTTGATCGCCTCGACCGTCCAGTAACGGTACTGATCCACCACGTTGCGCCGATCCCCTTCGGCCAGCAGTTCGGGATCGTACTGCGCCCCGGTCGGCCACGGTTCGGGGTGGGGGCCAACTCCAACCTCGGGTGGTGGGCCGACCTTCGTTTCGTCGGCGCTCTTGACGTTGTGGTTGGCCGGGTCGCTCACGCCCCCGACGATATCGCAGCTCGCCTTAGGCCAGGCTCAGTTCCCCGGCGCTGTCGAGCAGGTCGGTGCTCGGCCCCGGTCGGGCGATGAAGTAGCCCTGGGCAACCGGGCACCCGAGGTCGGACAGCAGCTCCAGAGTGTCGGAGTCTTCGATGCCTTCAGCCACGACGTTCATCCCAAGCTCGGCTGCGAGACTCAGCGTCGACTCAACGATCGCCCGATCGCGGTCGGAGGTTAGGAGTCCCGAGATTAGGGCTCGGTCAAGTTTGATCTCCGAGACCGGCAGGCGACCCAGGTAGGCCAGCGACGAGAAGCCGGTGCCAAAGTCATCGATGCTGAGGCGGTGGCCGGCCTCGTTTAGCTCAACAAGAGTCTGTTCGACGATCGGATCCTCATCGATGATGGCCTCTTCGGTGAGTTCAAGCACCAGATGACGCGGCTCCAATCCGGCAACCTCGAGCTCGGCACGCACCATCGAGGCGAAGTCGGGTTCGCGGAGATTGCGGCCGTCGACGTTGACGGCCACCGTCCAGTCGTGACCGGAGCGATGGGCCGCCGCCAGATCGGTGAGCGCGGCCCGTACCACTACTCGGGTGAGGGTGCGGAGGTGGCCGCCGAGGGCCACAAGGTCGAGGAAGTCACCCGGCATTACCAACCCTTCGTCGGGATGGCGCCACCGCACAAGCGCTTCGGTGCCGATGATGGAACGGCTGGTGAGATCAAGTTTTGGTTGGTGATAGACGATGATTTCGCCCGATGCCAGGGCGGAAGGCAGACGTCGAGCCAGTTCCAATCGCCGCTTGTTGTTCCGCTCCAACGATTCGTCGTAGGCGATTACGGCCTGCATGCCGCCTTTGGCGTGAGTCAATGCGGTGTCAGCACGCCGTCGCACCTCATCGGGTCGGACACCAGCCTCGAACTGGGCAAACCCAACACTCGCGCCAACGGAGACGATCAGGCCGTCAAGCGAGATCGGGTCGTTGGTGGCAGCCGCTATCTGGTCGGCGGCCTTGCGAGCCGCCGACCGATCTACGTCGACCAACGCGGCGAATTCATCGCCGCCGAGGCGGGCAAGATGAATTACGGGTTCGACGGCGGCGAAGCGCTTGGCCACGATCTTCAACACCTGGTCGCCGACGGCGTGACCGACGGAGTCGTTGACCCGCTTGAAGTGGTCGAGGTCGATCAACATCAGGTGGCCTCGTCCGGCGGCGGCCCACTGATCGGCTTCCTCCATGTGAGCGGGACGGTTGGGCAATCCGGTCAGCTGATCGAATCGGGCCATCTGCTCGGTCAACGCCGCGGCCTTTTGTTCCCGCGTGATATCCGAGACCGCACTTCGGATCACGGCTCCGGAGGTCACACCGGCCTCGACGGTCTCGCGTACCCACAGCCAGCCTTTGCGCCCGTCGGAGATTCGGTACTCAAAGACCGAGCCCGGATGGATGTCATCGGGCCGGCAGTCGTCCGGATGCATGACGTCGGCGAGGAGGACGCCGGCCTCAACCGGACCGACAGCGGCGCCAAGAGCTGTGGTCACCCGACCGTCGGCGTCAATATCCCAAGCACTGGCTCCAACCGCTTCGAGCGAAGTTCCAACCTTACGCTCCTGCCACTCCACGTGGGAGCTGACGGCGGAAACGGCGGTACCGGCAAGTATCGGCAGGAGCAGCAGATACGCCCATGTCGGCAATAACTCGGTGGAGGCGAACTCCAAACCGTTGATGGCCACGAAGCCGGCGCAGAACAGATGAAACACAATGGCCTTGCGATGACCTGAAGCCACCACAAGCGCGAAGTTCATCAACACCAGGGCCTGGACCGCCAACCACAGACTGGGCAGAGCAAGCGTGGTGAGGGCGCAGGTGCCGGACATGAAGCAGTGGACCAGCGCCGGGCGGGGCAACTCCTCTCGACGAAGATGCATGATCCATATGATCTGGAGTGCGATAACACCAACGCCCCACGTCAAGGCCAATGGCACTATCCTGCCTTCGCCTGCCGCCAGCCAAAAGAGGAGCGGAGCAACAATCGGGAGGGGCAGAAGCTGAGACACAAACGTTGCGTGAGGATCCCCGGCCGTCATCGCAGCGGCAAACCCCCCAAGTTCATCCCAGCGTGTCACAGGCATAGCTGGACTGTCGACCAGATCGGCCGTTGGCATTAGGAGATGCGGCCTATCGATAAGCATCTGTTAAGCCGGCGAAAGGGTCGCCCGACCTAGGCCGGACGTGGGCCAGGCCGCAATGGTCCATCCGGCCTGATCCAGAATGCCCACCGCAATGCTTCAGGAATCCAAGATCGTGCCGACAGGTTGGTCATGCGTTGGTTCCCGCGCCTCTCTGGCATCGCAGTTCTTCTTGGGCTGGTTGGTTGGTCATTCGGCTATTCCGTCAGTCAGCTCAATCAAATCACCGACTCCGAAACTACGGCAAGCGACCGGCGAAACGAGGAGCTGATCAGTGACGAAGCCGGGGACCTCAGCGACGTTCCGCAGTACTTGGCCTTTACCGGCGGCATCCCGTCGGGCCTGTACCGCGTAGCTGACCTGCCTGACATCGCCGACTGGGATTACGGTGAACGCAACCGGACTCCCGCCCCGGCCTCCATCAGCGAAGACAACCCGGTGGACTACGAAGTGACCGTGGAAGCCGGCCCTCACGTCACCCCGGCAGAACCGGGAGACGGTGGAGACGGAGACTCCGACTCCGACGATGGCTCCGACTCCGATTCGGAAGAAGGTGTCGTCGACGACGATTCGAACGTGCCCTGGATCCAGCCCGGTCTTTACGCCACCGCATTCGGCGTCGAGCAATGCGAATACGAACTCCGACGCATCATGGACGACAATCGGGATCACGTCATCGGGCACGACATGACGCATCGGGGCCGCATGTTGGTTCACATCAACGAGTACGAGCCCGACACGTTCGTGGCCACCGAATCGTGTGGTGAATGGACACCGTGGTCACCACTGGTTGAGCCACTCGCCTCAGCCGACGACGGTGACTACTGGATCGGTGACCTTCGACAGGGAACATGGGACGTGCCCGTCGGATGCCTCTGGGAGAAGGTGATCAGCTATCGCGGTGCCCGACTCGAGGATGTCGAGTCATCAGGTGTTGGCCCCACTCCGCTACAGGTGGATCGTTTCACATTGGGAGTGCGGATTCGTCATTGCGGCGACTCCGCCATAACGTTGACCAACGCACCGCTGCCCCCCATCATCGCCATCCCCGATCTTGAGGAAGCGCAGGAGGCCGCCCATCGACGACCTCCCCAGCTCGACAGGGAGCTCACCGAACGAGAAGCTCGCCGAATCGAACGCCGCCGCCGGTGATGCGGAGCATCAACTAACCGAGTTTGCGTTCCGGCAAACTCTTCGCTTGGCACGCTCACCTGGAGATCAGTCCCGCCGCCGCTGATGCCGCCGGTGATGCGGAGCATCAACTAACCGAGTTTGCGTTCCGGCAAACTCTTCGCTTGGCACGCTCACCTGGAGATCAGTCCCGCCGCCGCTGATGCCGCCGGTGATGCGGAGCATCAACTAACCGAGTTTGGCGAAGCCAAACTCTTCGCTTGGCACGCTCACCTGGAGATCAGTCCCGCCGCAAGGGCGGGTCAAGCCGTCTGGCTAGGGCTTTCGCGCTAATGTGTTTGCGACTTTTCCGGGGCTGGTTGCGCACGCAGACGAAGAGTCGCAAAGACGTTAGCGGATTCAGGTGACCCGAAGCCCGGCAGCGCAAGGCGCAGCGCTCTAGCCGAAGACCGTATTGGCGGCGGAGGCGTCGATCTCCCGCAGGCGGCTGAACGTGGCGGTGTCGATCTCCAAGCCCGTGTACCGCCCGGTGACCACAACTGCTTCAGCGTCGTGATCGTGGCCGGCTTCCACAGCGCCGATCAGCTCGGCCATGACGTGTCCGGCCACCGCTGCGTTCTTGAACTGGTTGCCGCTGGTGCCACAGGCCATGTAGTAGCCATCGAGGCTCGACCGGTCGTAGATCGGCGTCCAATCATCGGTGGCGTCATAGAGCGCCACGAGACCACGCTTCGAGTGTGGAATCGCCAGATCGGAGAGCCTGCGGGACGCCCGCATCATGGCCAGCTGAAACTCGTCCTCGGAGAGCGTCTCATCGAACGAATCGGGATCCACCCACTCCAGCTCATCACACTCAGGCTCGACACTACCGATCATGATGTTTCCCCCGGTCTCGGGCCGGTAGTAGACGCCAACGTCGAAGTCACCGCCCAAGAACCCGGTGGTGTTGTCGAACCCAGCCGGAGCAGGACCCAGGTATACCTCACGACGTAACGCACGACCGGCCCGGGCCATTTCACCGTCGACTCCAGCCATCGCGTTGACCTTGGCTGAGTGAGGTCCGGCGATGTTCACCACGATCGAGGCATTGACTTCCTCACCACCGGCCAATGTCACCCCGGCTACCCGGGACCCGCTGTCATCACGATTGATCGCCACTACCTCGTGCTTGAATCGGAACGTGACGCCTTCGGCCACCGCCGCGGTGTACAGGTTCTGAGCGGCCAGCTGAGGATCGGTCACGTAGCCCGTGTTCGGCATTAGCAGAACCTCATCAAACCGCTCGGTGGGTTCACCCCAGAACGGATCGTCCAGGTGGTCCATCCGAGCGGGCGGACCGAACCGTCTCGTATCGATGGTGGTCGGCCATTCCTCCACAACATCACGCGGACTTACCTCGTAGGGCAGTCCGAACTTGTCGAAGTGATCCAGATAGGGAGGACGACCCTCGGAAGTGTTGAACAACATGAACATCGGCAGCTCGACGATCTCGATCAGCGCCTCGTGGTGGAGAGCGTCGGGCCCGACTGCCCTCACATGGGCCGCCCAATCCTTCCAGTAGTGAAAGCCCTCCCAGGCCATCGCCACTCCGGCTTCGGTTGAATAGTGGAACCGGATGATGCCGCTGGAACTGCTGGTGGAGCCGTAGCCGGCCGACGGAAGCTTGTCGACCACGGTGACCGACATCCCACGGCGGGCCAGTTCAAGGGCCGTACCGCAGCCGATCACGCCGGCCCCGATAATAAGGGCGTCGCTCTGATTGGACATCCTGGCATAGTAATGGGCCACAGCTGAACCGACCTCATGGGGCACGGGCCGTTTGCACCGGCTGAAACCCGGCCATCGCCCGTCCGGCTTGGGTTGGTGGCCGAAATCCTGCTAAAAACCTCCTGTGTCAGAGTCAACAGAGAATTCCGTGAGTCAGCCTCCAACCTTTGAGGAGGCCTGCGCCTTGGTGTGTGCACCGGGCACGCTGCTGGAGATTGTCGACGGTGAGGTCGACGGGCGGCCAACCAAGCTTTTTGCCGCTACGCCGCCCAGCATCCGGACGTTGTATGACCTCGCGGCGTTCCGAACCGACGACTTCATCGTCTACGAAGACGAACGCTGGACTATGCCCGAGGTACTCGCTCTGGCCGGGCGAATCGGCCACACCTTGGTGGAGAGCTACGGCGTCAGCAAGGGCGACCGGGTGGCAATAGCTATGCGGAACTGCCCGCAGTGGGTGGCATCCTTTGTGGCCATCACATCAGTTGGGGCCATTGCCGTGCCCCTCAATGCCTGGTGGAAGGGTGACGAGATGGCCTTCGCCATCAACGACTCACAGCCCACCGTGGTGTTGGGCGACCGCACTCGGATGGAGCGGCTCAGCGGAGTCGAACTCAACGACCCGGCTCCCACCCTGGTTTTGACCCACGCCGAGGCCGACGCCGGCAAGGAAGCGGGAGAGCTCCCAGCCGGAATTGTCGAACTGGCCGACTCGATGCCCGACGAAGCGACGATGCCCGAAGTCGAGATCGGCCCCGATGACGACGTCACCATTCTTTACACCTCCGGCACCACAGGCTTTCCTAAGGGAGCGGTCAGCACGCACCGGGCGGTTTTGAGTTCGCTGCTCTCGTTCGCTGCCCGCAAAGCGGTTGCCGATCTCATGGACCCTCCGGAGGAATCCGGGGACGCCGGCGAGACGGCAGAGGGTGAAGCAGGCGAAGCACCTCCTCCCGCGGTATTCATGCTCCCGGTGCCGTTGTTCCACGTGACCGGCCTGGTGCCGATCATGCTCGGATCGTTTGTGTCGGGCTCCCGCCTGGTGATGACCTATCGATGGGATCCCGACCGGGCGCTCGAACTGATCGAGCGGGAAAAGGTCACTCACTTCATTGGTGTACCCACCATGAGCTGGGACCTGCTTGAGGCTCCCACGTTCACCGATCGAGACGTGTCAAGTCTCAACGGAATCGGCGGCGGTGGAGCTCCCATGCCACCCGAACTGGTCAAGCGCATCGGTGAGCGGTTCCCCAACGGCAACCCTCAACTCGGCTATGGCATGACCGAAACCAACGCCTACGGCCCGAGCATCGCCGGGCGAGAGTTCCTCGAGCGCCCCAAGTCGACCGGCCGTCCGCTGCCGACGATGGAGATGCGGGTCACCGACAGCGACGGCAATGTGCTCGGCACCGGCGAGGTCGGCGAGCTGTGGTTCAAAGGCGCCAACCTCATCCGGGGTTACTGGAACCGCCCGGAAGCGACCGCGGAAACTCTGGTCGACGGATGGCTGCGTTCCGGTGATCTCGGCTATATCGATGAGGAAGGTTTCGTGTATGTGAGCGACCGGGTGAAGGACATGGTCCTCCGCGGTGGCGAAAACGTGTACTGCGCCGAAGTTGAGGCGGTCATCTACCAGCACCCCTCGATCTACGAGGCGGCCGTGTTCGGCGTGCCCGACGATCGTCTCGGCGAACAGGTCGCCGCAGTGGTGATGCCCAAGCCGGGCACAGAACTCACCGCCGACGAGCTCACGGCATTTCTCAGTGAGCATCTTGCGTCGTTCAAGGTTCCGACACAGATCGGAATCGTCAGCGAACAGCTCCCGCGCAATGCTTCAGGGAAGATCCTCAAGCGCGAGCTACGAGACCAGCTCTAATCCCGCCCCCGGAACTTTGTGACGTTTGCGTCCCCCTGGATGGGGTGTTATGTCGCGCAGGATCGTTGACAGTTATGTCGCGAGACATCGTGGACAGTCAGGATTGTAGGCGTGGCCTGTGTGGGCCGCCTCGTTTGCGTCCTGATGGCTGGTAGCGGCGGGTGTGATCGAGTTCGAGGTGGCGGATTAGTTCACCGTTGATGAAGATGTTCGCTCGTTTGTTGTCGATGATGGCTAGAGCGGTGCGGCCTTGATGCTCGACACCGAGATGGATGGTGTAGGGCCCGGCTTGCATAGATCCGTTGGAGCCAACGGTGCCGTGATGGGTTTTTGATGACCATTCGGGGTGAGCGAGTGGTTCGCTGGCTGGCCCGGCAGCGGGGCTAGCTCGCCACCGGTCAATCGGGATTTGCCGGTCGATCCCTTGGTGGGGTTGCTGTGTGTTATAGATCTGAGTGAATGTGTCGAGCTGGTCTTGGAGTTCAGCGACATCGTCCGGTGGGGGTTGTTTATGAAGCCATTTCTTGAGGGTTTGTTGATAGCGTTCGACCTTGCCTGCGGTCTGGGGATGGAACGGTCGACTGGTGATGGGTTGTACACCGCTGTCTCGAAGTTTGGCTTCGAACAACACTTCAACCTGACGGAGCTTGCCTGAGAAACACAACCCGTTATCCGATAGCGTCCCAGCTGGCAGCCCCCAAGTTTGGGCGCCCTGACCAAATGTGATCCACGCCGCCTTACTGGTCGCATCGATCACTGCTCGGGAACGGATCGCTACCCGGGAATGATCATCGAGGATGTTAATGATTTTGACTGGACCAGCTATGGTCTCCCAGTCGGTGTGATCGATCTGCCACATCTCGTTCGGTGCTGGCGCTTCAAAACGTTTGAACGTGCCCTTCGGTCGTTTCCTAGGTTCAGGGACCACTAGCCCACGGCGAACCAGAATCCGGTGGACCGTAGCCACCGACGGCACCAGCGGCGCGCCTTGCCGGTCGAGATGCCACTGAATCGAGGTTGCCCCATGATCCAAACCAGCATCATCGAGTTCTTTGCGGAGCCGCACAACCCAGTCCTCGATCTCTACTGGTGTCTGCTGAGGCGACGAGAGCGGACGGCGCGACCGTTCCTCAAGCCCATCCAGGCCTTCATTTCGGACCCGGTTCACATACTTGTAGAACACCGCCCGAGACACGCCCTCTTCCCGGCATACCGCAGACACATTAATCGAACGGCGGGAATTCTCATCCAACGCGTACGCTGCAGCCGTAGCCTTCACCGACATCGGGATCACCTCCATGGCCATGACCCCTACACAAGAATCACGAGCCCTCAGGTGTCAACGATGTTGCGCGACATCAACTGTCCACGATGTCCCGAGAACGAACACCCCCCTGGATGGGGCGCAGATCGCACAAAGTTCGCTGGTGAGGGGACGCAGGCGTCACAAAGTTCGGTGGCGGGCGCGAAGGCCCCGGCCGTCACCCTGCCAGTGATCTGGAACTGGAAGGCTTGGACCGGGGCCTTGTCAACCCGCCGTTGATTTTCCGCCGTAACCGGAGTGGTCAGAAGACTGCTCCGGCCGCCCGCAGCCGGGAGGCGAGAGACCGCCAACCAAAGCTGCAGTAGGGCGGGAAGGCCCCGATCAGGGAGGCGTCGGGACCGATCCCATCCGACGGGGGATTGGCGGCAGCCCACGCCCGGATCCGAGACTCAAGCGACTGCAGTTCACGAATCGTGGCCCGCATCCAGTCGGCATGGGCCTCGAGAGACCGGGCCATCGACCGCAACTCCGACACCTGGGCCACAATGTTGCTGTGGCGAGCCCGAACCCGCTCCCGGGTTGCAGTAGCTCGCCGGCCGACCCATTCCACGTCGGCCAGCGCCTGAACCGCAGCAGCCGAGCTGGTCTCGATCCGGTCGGCTTCCCGCCGGTAGAGACGGGCCAAGCCGTCGACTGCGTTTGGATCGCCTATGGGATTGGGCATCGGTGACTACTCCAAGTGAGCTGGTGCCGGACGGACCGTGCAGCGCAGATACTAGCTGTCGGCGTTGACGAGGGCCTGCTTGCGACGGGTGACTTCGGTGGAAGCCATCCCCAGCGCCTCATGAAGACGCTTGAGAGCCGGCTGAAATTCGTTCTGCCAGGAGGCGAGAAAATTCTGGGCCGAGGCGCCCTGCCAACCGGGGCCGATGGTGTTGGTGGTGATGGTGCCGAGCGAGCCGAGCAGTTCCTGCACGGCGCCGTTGGCCTTGTCGAACTGACCGGACAGGGTGTCCATCTGGCTCATGTCGCCGGCGATCTTGGGTGCAACCATGTGATTTCCTCTTTCGTGTTGACCGACCGGTGATCCGGCAGGTGATGTCGTTGCTTACCCCTCACAACTCCACCGGCCCGAGGGCGTGACGAAAATTCTTAAGAAATCCGCAGAAATCTCTTTTGGCGCTCGGAAGGCGCTCTAGGAGATGTAGGACCGGGTCACGAATCCGGCGCTGGGCAAGGTGGTGGCCAGACCGGCTTCCACGTCGACCACCACAGCCGGCAACGGATCACCTGCCGCGTCTTCAACCGAAATGATCACACTGGAGTCAAGGTGGGCCATCATCGACCTCGGCAGCCAGACCGCAGTGTCCCACACGAACCGGGTGATCTCAATCTCGAACGCAGTGTTGGGATCAAACCTGAAGAGGCTCATGGCATCTTGGGAGACGACGGAGTCAACGGGTGGCCGTACGCCGTAGATGATGCCGTCGATCATGGTCACCGCCCAGTACGCCGGGCATCCACCCTCGCCAACGAAACAACTCGCGCCTTCCTGATCGGCGTTATAGACCGACTCGCCTGTCTCAAAGTTGAGAATCACCGGGCCGGCGAATCCCTCGCCACGCCACATCCCCGCAACGAGGGGATACGACGCCTCGATGTCGTAGAAATCGGTGCCGGACTCCCACCCACCAACGATGCCGACAGTTTGAACATCGCCGGTCAACGTGTTGACGCCGTAGAGGGTGGAGATGGTGTCTTCCGGCTCCGTGCCGGTGCGCACCTGGTAGTAGACGATGTCCTCCTCCCAGTCGACGAACCGAGAGCCTTGCAGCACAACAAGATCATTACCGGTCGATGCGGGTACGAGTTCAACGGGACCATCCGCCTTCTGGATCCAGATCGTGTCATCGGCGGTCTCACTGCCGAAAGAGAACGGCTCCTGGTACACCACCCCACTGCTCGTGTAGGTCACCTCGTCGAAGTCTCCGGTGGCGATCACCGAAAATCGATTGGTGTGACCACTGTTAAGAACCTGGTTTCGATCCCAAAGCGTGACGAGAGCCGGAGGACCTACCGGACCTAGACGCCAGCCCTCCGGCGAGTCGGCGCCCTCATAAAGCGGGATCCCTTCGGCGGTACGAGGGGGATCGTTGACGACGGCTTGCTCGACGTCGTCGATGGAGCCAAACGGGAGCAGACCAACGGTGTATTGACCTTCAAAGCTGCTGGTTGGGATGACGAACGTTTCCGTTGAGCCGTCGGCTTGCTCCACCGAAACGGTGAAAGTCACCGCCAGCTCATCGATCGCAACCGCAGGCCCGATGTTGACGTTTCGAGTGCAATCGAGGGCGGCACAGTAATCGGCCAACGCCCGATCGAGATTCTCAGGGTTATAGGCCTCGTCCTCGGCGATACCGAGCTGGGCGACAACCAAATCCGACACACCCTCGTTGACGATGAAGCGACCGGCGGAGCGATAGTCACCGCTGCTCAGGCCGACCACGAGATCTTCCAATGCGGCCTTGGCCGCCTCTTCATTGCTTGAAGGCTCAGGGCCTTCAGTGCTGTCGGTGGTGGGATCGCTGGTCTCGGACGAATCGCCGTCACCGTCCCCCTCACCGTCTGTGTCGATGTTGGTGTCGACTCCATCGGCGCTGGTGTCGGAATCATCATCACCGGTGCAGGCCGCGCCGAACACGGCCAAGACCAGCAACAGGGCGAGAAGGGATTTGCCGGTAGCTCCACGCATGGTTTAACCGTAGCCGACAGCAATTTGACGGGTCGTTCGCGGGCGAAACCGGCCACTACCGACCGGTTTCGCCTGTGAACAATCTGAAATTCGATACGGATCCGATGTGATCCGGCCAGATCTCTAGAGAATCTGGGACAGGAACAGCTTGGTGCGATCCTCGGTGGGGTTGGTGAAGAAGTGCTCGGGGGTACCGACCTCCACGATCTCACCCGACTCCATAAAGATGATGCGGTCGGCCACCTCACGGGCGAAGCCCATTTCGTGGGTCACGCACAACATCGTCATACCTGAGCGGGCGAGCTCCTTCATTACGTCGAGCACTTCCTTGATCATCTCAGGGTCGAGGGCCGAGGTGGGCTCGTCGAAGAGCATAATCCGAGGCTCCATCGCCAGCGAACGGGCGATCGCAACACGCTGTTGCTGACCACCTGAGAGCTGCCCGGGGAACTTGTCGGCCTGCTCGGGAATGCCCACCCTGGTGAGGAGTTCCATGGCCAGTTCCTCAGCCTCGGCCCGAGGCTTCTTGCGCACCCAGATCGGGGCCAAGGTGATGTTCTCCAAGACCGTGATGTGCGGGAACAAGTTGAACTGCTGGAACACCATGCCCACTTCGGAGCGGATTTTCTCGATGTTTCGGGTGTCGTTGGTGAGCTCGATGCCATCGACCACGATCCGGCCATCCTGGTGGGCCTCCAGCCGGTTGATGCAGCGAATCCACGTGGACTTGCCGGATCCGGACGGGCCGAGAATAACCACCACCTCACGTTCCTTGATGTTGGCGGTCACCCCCTTGAGCGCCTGAAAATCGCCGTACCACTTGTCGACCCCGTCACACACGATGATGTCTTCGCGGCCGGCCAGTTCTTCGGAGACGGCCGCCGTTGCGTCAGCGATACTCATTTCTTTCCATCCTTTGTTTCGTGCTCTGGCCGGGTTTCATATGTGGTAGTAGTTATCGAATCCGTATGTCTCATCGTTCACCAACTCCAAGCTGACGTTCAAGTCGCTGGCTGTAACGAGACATTCCGTACGCTCCGATGAAGTAGATCAGAGCAGCAATCAAGAGACCTTCGAGGTTCACGCCACGGAAACCGGTCTGGGCGGGGATCAGCTTGTGAGCCACGAACAACAGATCGAAGATTGAGATGATGGCCAGCAGTGACGTTTCCTTGTAGGTACTGATCATCTGGCTGACGAGCGGCGGGATCGACGTGCGCAGCGCCTGTGGCAACACGATGAACGACGTGCGCTGCACCGTGGTGAGGCCAAGGGCGTCGGATGCCTCGTATTGACCTCGACGCACCGCCTGTAGACCGCCACGCACGTTCTCCGCCAAGTAGGCCGACGAGAACAGCGTGAGGCCGATACCGACCCCGGCGAAGTTGGCCAGCGCCATCCCCTCCGGCAGGAACACGTTGATAAAGACCTTGAAGAAGAACAAGATCGTGATCATCGGTACGCCTCGGAAGGCCTCGATGAAGGTTGTGGCCATGATCCGGAACAGCGGCAGGCGAGAGGTGCGAGCCAGCGCCATCAATACACCGAGGGGGAACGAGAAGATGGTGACGAACCAGGCGACCATAATGGTCGTGGCGTAACCACCGATGAACTCGGGGCTCGGCGTGGTCAACCCGGACGCCGTGTTGATGATGGTGATGATGTAGTGCAGGAACACGATGAAGGCGACCCACGCCCACACCAGCGTCATTCGCTGCTTCTTCTCCCCGGCGAAGCTCGGTGCCAACAGCGCAAACAGGGCCAGCACCAGGAAGCTGATGCGAACCTTTTGCAGCATGCTGTACCAGCCGAAGAAGGCCGCCACCCAGTGGAGGAAGGCGAAGAGCAGCAGCGCTGCCGCGATCACCCGACCGAGCTCGCCGATCTTGGGATTGGTGAGCACCCACATGATCGCGGCGCCACCGACGGCGAAGGCGATGACCAGCGGAATGTCGGTGGTCATCACGTGGTTCCAGTCGATCACCGGATTACGCAACACCTGCCAGAAAAGGATGAACGGTGCCAGCAACCACACGAACACCATGATCGTCTGCATCCGTGACCGCATCCCCCGCTTCACGGTCCAGCGGGCAAACATGTAGGCGGCCACC
Source organism: Acidimicrobiales bacterium (assembly GCA_965216355.1). Classification (GTDB taxonomy): domain Bacteria; phylum Actinomycetota; class Acidimicrobiia; order Acidimicrobiales; family SZUA-35; genus JAHELU01. Next base: position 983,968 of record CBDCFR010000013.1, on the reverse strand, counting down.
AGGCTGGCAAACACGATCGTGACCGGGAACTTGGTGGACATGGCCACCGTACTCTCGGGGTATTCAACCCACTGGTTGGATTCGTTCAGGGCGACATGGCCCCACGAGTACCACCAAAGCGTGGAGACAATGGCTCCAAGAACGGCCAGTGAGAACGGCACGGCAGGCACAAACTTGGTGCGCAGCTCCAAGTCGGAGTAGCGCTTCCGCAGATAGACGCCGGCACCGAAGAGGATCAGACCGAGCAGCCACCAGCCCCAGCGATCCACCATCGCCTCGCCGAACGACTGCCGTATCGGCTCCTGTTCGGCATCGCGCACCACTGTGTCGACGGCCTGGTGGATGATACCGCCGTCGTCACTTCGGATCAGCCCTTCCCGGAGCGCCGCCGGCTTGGTGATCAGGGTGCCCAGCAGGATCAGTGAACCCCAGGACAGTAGCCAGATGGAGATCTTCTTGTAGGAGAATCCAGCACCCTTCTTGACCAGGCCGGCGGTGATACCCATCATCGCCGCGATGATGCAGGTGGCCAGCCACATGCGATTCATGTTTTCGACCGGGTACGACTGCACCATCATCAAGCGGGCGTTGGCCCGAATTCCGATCCACAGACGCTCTTCGCCGAAGACGTAGTTGAGCAGTGTGCGGAACGCCATGAAGCCGATGAAGGCAAACAGGATTGTGAGCACCGTGGAGAACGGTGAGTAGAAGAGGTTCTTCTGCATCCACTCTCGTGGGGGCAGGCTTGGCTCGTCGGGCTTCACCGGATCAGCGATGATCGGTTCTTCTTCCATGAGCTCGGCTTGGATAAGTTCGCTGTTGCTGTTATCAGTCATCTCGTCCCCCTATCGCTCCACAATCGCCAGACGACGGTTGATGTAGTTGACCACCATCGAAATCGTCAACGAACAACTCAGGTAGAACAGCATCCAGATCATGAAGATCTCGAGCGACTTTCCGGTCTGGCTGGTCATGGTTGAACCGACGGCGACGAGGTCGGAGAACCCGACCGCAACCGCCAGCGAAGTATTCTTGGTGAGGTTCAGGTATTGGTTGCCGAGTGGCGGCATGGCCACCCGGAACGCCTGCGGAAGGATGACCTTCTGCAACATGGTGAAGCGGCTGAGCCCGAGAGCCTGTGAGGCTTCGGTCTGGCCCTTGGCCACCGCCATGATGCCGCCTCGAACGATCTCGGCGATGTAGGCCCCGGTGTAGAGCACCAGCGACACGAACATGGCCATGAAGGCCTGCGTCATGTTGAGACCCAGCGGGCCTGGGTTGAAGAAGTTGCCACGCTGAACGATGTCGGGGCGATCAATCGAAATCGGCGGGCCTGTTCGATCCTTGGAGAACTTGTCGGCCAGCACCTCAAACAGGTCGCGGCCCGAATTGATGATCCAGCTGGAAAGTCCGGGCCAAAGCAGGAACACGAAGATGACCCCGAATAGGGCGCCGACACCAGCGAAGATCATCCGGAAGTAGTCGTCGTCGGTGAGCTTGGCCAAGCCGGCCGGCGTGCGACGGCTGTCGAGGAATCGTTTGATCCACCAGCCCGCCCCGGCGACGAATAGCGCCGAGAGCAATACTTGGATGACGATCTGGGGGATGCCGTCGATGAATGACGCAATGGCGGAGAATATGCCGCCGACCCACCAGAAGATCGGATGGATGAACCAGCCGACAACGGCAAACACCAACAAGACCGCCAGGGCACTGAGACCTGGGCGGGTGAGGTTGCCGGTGTCGTCCTGCTGTTTCTGCCGCCACTTCTTGACGTAGTTGGCGACGATCAGACCGGGGATCATGATCATCAACCACTGGTAGAAACCGTCGTCGATGTGCAGGCGAGGTACGGAGACGACGCTGTTGGAGGCGTGGAACCAGCCGGGCCACGGCCAGCCGCTGCCGTCGAATACTGGGAAGCCGGTGGTGATCAGCGTGAAGATCACGAAGATGTGGACCAGCAGCGGGATGTTGCGGAAGTACTCAACGAAGACCGATGCGATCTTCTGCACCAGCCAGTTGTGCGAGAGGCGCATGATGCCCACAAGCACACCGAGAAGCGTGGCGAAGAGAATGCCCGCCGCTGCTAGCCGCAGTGTGTTGACCATCGCCGCCCAAAGCGCCCGGCCACCGGTGTCGGGATTGGTGTCGATTCCCTCACTTAGGTCGAATCCCTGGTTGACCCCTAGGAAGTCGAAGCCGGTGTTGATCTGTTTGGCTTCCAAGCTGTCCCCGGCCTGCGTGGCCAGGAAGATCATGGCGGCGACCACCAACACCAGTGTGGCCACCTGTGTCACCCATTTGACCACCGTCACATCGCGGTAGAACGGCGGACGAGGTGACGTCACTATCCGATTACTTTCCCCCGGCACTCGATAATCCCCCTAAGAGTCTTGGGTTTGCTTCCCGACCGGTTGGCCGGGACTATTTTCGAGGAGTTCAGCGGGGAGACGGAGTGCGAAGCTCCAAATTCGATGAACTCCAGGGCCTATAGGCCAAAGTTCCCCCGAGGTCCGAAGACCTCGGGGGACCAGTTTTCAAGATGCTTGGCTGCTCGCTTTATGGAGCAGGCCTAGCCGATTCGCTGTTAGCGGGCCGGCGGAGCGTAGATCAGACCACCGTCGGTCCACTGCGCGTTGGCGCCGCCCTCACGGACGAGGCCGACCGGGCCGAGGTGACGGGTGAAGATCTCGTCGTAGTTACCGACCTGCTTGATGACCTGGAGGAAGGCGTCGGGGTTCAGACCCATCACCGTCTGCAGCTCACCTTCGCCACCGAGCAAACGACCGATTTCGGCGTTCGGCGGGTTGGCGGCCATGTCGTCGACGTTGCCACTGTTGATGCCGAACTCGTCAGCGATGAAGGTGGCGTAGACGGCCCAGTTCACGGCGTCGGCGAACTGCGAGTCATTCTGACCGTAGGTCGGGCCGAGCGGCTCCTTGGAAATCGGGGTGGCCGGGAAGATGACCCACTCCTGATCGGCCGGCTGCTGCTCGGCCTTGGTGCCGACGAGAGCTGAACCATCAGTGGTGTAAATGTTGCAAGCACCTTCGATGAAGGCCTCAACCGCAGGCGGGCTGTCGGCGAAGGTGTTGTAGGTCACGGTGGCACCGGCAGCATCAGCGGCGTCGGCGATGTTCTTCTCGGTGGTGGTACCGGTCTGAACACATACGACGGCACCGTCGATGTCTTCCATGGTGGACGAGGCGCTGAAGCCGTCGCTTACGCGAGCCATCAGCTGCTGACCGTCGAAGTAGGTGGTGGGACCGAAGTCCATACCGAGGTCGGTGTCACGGCTCTGGGTCCAGGTGGTGTTACGCATCAGGAGGTCGACCGTGCCGAGCTGAACGGCGGTGAAGCGCTCATCAGAAGTGAGCGGCACAAAGTTAACGGCGTTGGCGTCACCAAGAATGGCGGCGGCAACCACACGGCAGTAGTCGGCGTCAAAGCCTTGCTGGCTGCCGTCGGCCTGGGTGACCGAGAAGGCAACAGCGGAACCGGAGACACCACAGTTGAGGGTGCCACGGCTCTTGATGGCGTCAACCAAGCCGCCACCCTGGGTCAGGTCGACGGTCTCGTCGCCCGACTCCTCACCGTCTTCAGCGGTTTCGTCGGTGGTGGCTTCTTCGTCGTCACCGCTCGAACAAGCGGCCGCGACGAGACCCAACGCCAACAGCAAACCCAACAACTGCAGAAGTCTGCTCTTACTCATACGTTCTCTCCCTTGTTGATAGAACTATGGGCCACACTTTAGACGCCGTCAGGTGACCTTCACCTGACAACTGTAAAAATCGCCGTGCACCAGCAGGATTCCGTCATGAATGCCGACGACCCCAATTTGCGGCTACGCAAGGCTAACACGGATAGCCGACCCTGCCCACAGGCTGTTACAAACGGTGCCAATTGCGCTCGAAAGTACCTCAAACAACCGCCGGTTTCCGTCGCCTTCCACCGCTCGATTACAGTGATCTCGTGACCGATACGTCTTCCCAGTCAGCCCGCCCCGTACCGCTGGTGGTGTGGTCCGACTTCCTTTGACCATGGTGTTACGTCGGGACGGTCCGTCTCGATCAGCTGGCCGAAAAGATGGGCGACAAGATTTTCATTGAGTGGAAGTCGTATCTTCTGCGATTGGAACCGAAAACGCCCGATCGAGACAAGTTCGTGGAGTACACCAAGTCGTGGCTCCGTCCGGCGGCGATGGAACCGGAGGCCAAGTTCCAGGTTTGGAACTCCGATGCGCCGCCACCAAGCTCATCGCTCCCAGCTCAGGTCGCGGCCAAAACAATGGAACGTTTCCACCCGGAGGTAACACCAAGATTCCATCGAGCTCTACTCGCCGCGTACTTCACCGACAACCGAGACATCTCCGACCTTGATGTGCTCGCCGCCGTCGGCGCCGAATGCGGCGTCGACCCGTTTGATTTCAAGGCCGCGATGATGGACAGCAACACCGAGATGACCCAGCTGGTGATCAACGATCACAACTCGGCGCTTGAGCGGGGCGTCAACGCCGTCCCGTCGGTGGTCATCAATGATGCGGTGGTCGTGCCCGGTGCTCAAGACGTCGCCGCCTACGAAACCTGGATCGAGCGAATCCTCAACCGGTGACACGATGCTGACGGTTGGACAATCCGCACCTCACTTCCGCCTCCCCGATCACGAAGGGCGGATGGTCGACAGCTCGACACTGGAGGGAAGTTGGGTGCTGCTCTGGTGGTACCCGAAGGCGGCCACGCCCGGTTGAACGGTTGAGGGGCAGGCCCTGCGTGACAGGGCCTCACGCTTTGATGCCTTGGGTGTTGTCATCCTCGGAGCCTCGTTCGACTCGATCGACGAAAATCGGGCGTTCGCTCACGACCAACAGTTTCCGTACCGTCTATTGAGCGACATCGATCGATCGGTCGGCCGAGAATACGGCGTCGCCAGAGAACCAGGCGACAAGTTCGAAGCCTTCGCCCGTCGCTACAGCTATCTCATCGACCCCGAGTGGTCGATCCACAGGATCTACGACGTCACCGACGTGTCGCTCCACGCCGAGGCGGTCTTGGCCGACGTCGAACAAGCGCTACGGAACGAGCAGTGAGTTGGTGACAGCCCCGTCTGATAACACCCGCTCCGGCAGGCCCTACACCACCACTTCGGATCCGGTGGTCGACGATGCCGCGGCCGACGCCCGGCAGCTGCAGGAGAGGGTCACCAACGTCACCCGTGGGGCGGCGCGGGCCGCGGTGCTCGGCGTCAACGACGGCCTGGTCACCAACGTCTGCCTCATCCTCGCCATCGCCGGAGCAACATCAGGGGCGTCGGAGGTTCGCCTTGCCGGGTTGGCCAGCCTCATCGCCGGAGCATTCTCCATGGCCGCCGGCGAATGGATCTCGGTTCGCAGCCAGGTTGAGCTGTTCGAAGGAATCGTCGACGACCTCAACCGGCTCGCCCGTCGCAATCCCCGCCTCCTGCTGAATGAACTAACCGACAAGCTGGTCGAAAGCGGCCTTGCCACCGATACGGCCCAGCGGGTTTCAACCGAACTCCCGCTCGAAAGCGACCGTTTCATCGATTTCACGGCCCGAACGGTCTTCGGGTTCGACCCGTCCGAACTCGGGTCGCCGATGGTCGCCGCGGTGTCGTCGTTTGGACTGTTCACAGCGGGGGCGATCGTGCCCCTGGCGCCGTGGTTCTTCACCAGCGGCACCGTGGCGATCGTCATCTCGGTAGCCGCCACCGCCGTCGCCGGATTGTTGGTCGGAGGATGGGTAAGCCGTTCAAGCGGGCGGCCGATGGCTCGGGGCGCAGTGCGTCAGCTGCTGATTGTGCTCGTGGCCTCAGCCATCACCTATGGGATCGGGAGCTTGTTTGGAACCGTTGTGGCCTGACGCCGGCGGAGCCTGACATCCCGCCAACCACCACGGGGGACGGTCATGTATGGTCGTGACCTATGAGCGAGGGCGAAGCCGACAACCTGCCTGAACCAGGCTGGTATCGCGACCCAACCACCGAAGGGCAGCAGCGGTACTGGGACGGTGAAGCCTGGACGCAGGCAACCGCCCCTTTGGCTGACACCGCTCCTCCAAATCCTCCTGCCAATCCTGAGGTCGCTACGCCGGCCGCTCCGGCTCGTCGATCGTCCGGCACCGACACCGGCTTGATCATCGTCATCGCCATGCTGACGATGATCGGCGGGTGTGGTTTGGTGCTCAGTCGGATGAGCTCCACCGACAACCGGCGCGACGCCGAGTTCGGTGACCTCCCGGTGACAACCGAAATGCCAATGCCAACATTCACCACAACCGGCCCACCACAAACCGTGGGCCCGACGGTGACCCTTCCTGCATCCACCACATCGATACTCGACGACGCAACGACCACATCGGGGCCTAGTTCGGCGATGCCACTTGGCAGCTACGGAGCATCGATGACGGTTCCCGCCGAGATGCGCACCGGCATCGGGTCGGATCGGTCTTTCACCGTCTGGAACGTGACCGTCGACGGGATCTACGACGTGACCGAGGATCTGCTCGACATCAACCGTCTGATGCCTCCCCCACCCGCAGACCAGCGAATCGTGGGGGTCCCGGTGACGATGGAACTCAACCACTCGGACCGAGGCCCGATCCCGTACCTCATATTGGAAGAGTCACTGGACGTTCTGATCAGAGGTGGAGACACCGGCGGAGGTTATGCGCCGCCGGTGGAGTTGGCCAACGATCCGTTCGGCTGCTCGTCAATCGAACCGACGCCCGAGGTCGAGGCGCTTGTGGTGGGCGACCAGGTTCGCCTGCTGATCTGTGTCCAGATCCCGACCTCCGATCTCGACCACGGCGACACCACGGTCGTTGTGGAGATCGACAGACAGCGGGTCTCGTTTAGGCCGTAATCAGCTAGCGCCGCCGGTGCGGAGCACCGGCTAACCGAGTTTGGCGAAGCCAAACTCTCGACCGAACACCATCACCTGAAGATCAATCCCCAGCGGCTAGGCGGGGTAGCGACTCCAGACGCCGGTCTGGAAGTCGTGCAGTTTGCACTCCTTGGTGGCCCGTAGGTAGTCGCGCAGCGAGATCTTTCGCTCGTCGACATCCTCTGGGTAGGCCTTCTGAATGGCGGCCGCCGCTTCCGGAAGGTGATAACACGGGATGCGCATATCGACGTGATGCGGCAGGTGGACCATGATCCAGTGGAAAAACAGCTCCCAACCCGGCGGGCCCCACAGCACCGTGGTGCCTTCAACCTGGCCTCGGAACCGGTTCCATTCCCGACGGGACCACCAACGGATCTCGGGGGCGATGTGATGCACGTACACGACCCAGCCGATCGACTGACAGAACAGCAGGAACGGGATCACAAACAGTTTGATCCACATCCACACCCCACCGGCCAAACTGCCGGCGGTGAGAGCATCTCCCCCGAGTGCACCGAATAGTCCGCCGGCGAAGAACAGGCAGCCGACGAAGGTCAGCGCCACAAACGCGCCGACGATACGACGGTCGCGGTTCATCGCCTTGGCCCAACGCTCCGGCGGGGTGAAGCGCACCATCTTGTTGAGCCACACTTCGCGGAAGTAGTAGGCGCCCGAGCCGAACGGACCCCACTCCAGCTTGTGACGCAAGCGGCCGAACGTGCCCAGTTCCTTATATTGCTCGACGGTGAGCGGGTGCCACACGAAGTCCATACCCTCGCGCAGGGTGTGGCCATGGTGCACCCGGTTGTGACCGAAGATCCACTGCTCGGTGATGTGCCACGACGGCAACATGGTGACGCGTCCCATCACGTCGTTGAGTCGCTTGGAATCGAACAGGGCCTGGTGGGCGGCATCGTGGCCCATCACGAACAGGCCCGATACGGCGAGACCGGCCAACAGCCACAGGGGTATGAGGAAGAGTGGGTTGTTGGTGGAGGCCAGCCCCCACAGAGCCAGGCCGTAGAACGCGAAGTCGCGACCGATCAAGAACATGCCTCTGGCCGTTGATCGCTCGTAACAAGACTCGGGGATGATTTCGAGAACCGGTTTGAGACCGGTGGGTTTCTCCGCCCCCTCGGCCTCGGCGGAATCGACGGTTGACTCGGTCGCGGTCATGGCCCTGCTCCTGGGTAGCTAACGGCGTAATGGTCGGGGATCTACCACTAATCTAGCCGTTTTCGGCTCCCTACCTACCAGTCGGTAGGGAGATAAATCCGTGATGATCGTCACGTCGCCGCCGAGCAGCCTCTTCAGCCGTGGACGGCGTGGCCGAGGGCGGCGGCCGAGGCCTCAGCCAAGCCTTCACCAACGGTCGGGTGGGCGTGGATGGTGTCGGCGATGTCTTCCAACCGGGCACCCATCTCGATGGCCAAGCCGAAGGCAGCGGCTAATTCGGCCACGCTCTTGCCCACGGCCTGGATGCCGACCACCAGGTGGTTGTCGTCTCGGGCCAGTACTCGCACGAAACCCGCGTCGACGGCCGACCCCTGTTCGGCTCGCAACGACATCGATCGGCCGTTGGCGGCCAGGCTGAACTTGCCTTCGACCACTGCGGTTCCGGCGGCCTCCAGCTCGGCCTTGGCCTGGTCGGGGTCGAGGCCGACGGTCACGATCTCCGGGTCGGTGAACACGATCGCCGGGATGGCCCGTTGGTCAAACACCGCTGAGCCGCCGGCGATGGCCTCGGCCACCACCTCGCCCTGCTTCATGGCCCGGTGGGCCAGCATCGGCTCGCCGGTCACGTCGCCGATGGCCCACACGTTTTTCATCGACGTGTGGCAGCGATCGTCGATGGCCACAAACCGTCCGTTCATATCAAGGCCCACGTTGTCAAGGCCCCACGACTCGGTTTGCGGCTTGCGGCCGACCGTAACCAATACCTGGTTGGCGGGCAGCGTGCGTCGCTCGCCTCCCACTTCGATGATCAGACCCTCGGCGTCGAGTCCGACGGCTAGCGCTCCGGTGAGCACCTCAACACCGTGGCTCTTCAACGCTCGAGAGACCGGCATGGTCAGACGCTTGTCGTAGATCGACAGGATCTGCTTCTCGGCCTCGACCACGGTGACGTTGGACCCAAGCTTGGCGAACGCTTCACCGAGCTCCAGCCCGATATAGCCGCCGCCGACCACCACCAGGTTCTCCGGCACGTCCTCCAACGCGAGCGCACCCGTCGAGGAGATCACGGCACCAAACGGCGTCGGCCCGAACGGTAGGTGAGGCAGCTCGATTGGTTCCGAGCCGGTGGCGATAACGACGTGTTCGGCCGTAATCGTTCCGGTACCACCATCGTTTGTGGTGATCTCGGCGGTCTTCCCGTCGAGCAATCTCGCTCGACCGGCCACGATCGTGGCCCCGGCCCGGGTCAGCAGTCCGGCCACGCCGTCGTTGAGGCGACCGACGATATCGTTTTTCCATGCCATGGTGCCCGCCAAGTCGACGCTGACCCCGTCGACGGTGATGCCCATCTCGGCCTTGCCTCCAGCGGCAGCCATCTTGGCCCTGGCCGCGGCAAACTCGTCGGCGGCGTGGATGATGGCCTTCGACGGAATACAGCCAACGTTCAGACACGTTCCACCGAGCGGATTCGGATCGACCACCACAACATCGAGGCCCAGTTGAGCGGCCCTGATCCCGGCGACATATCCGCCCGGCCCTCCCCCGATGATCAACACTCCGGTGGTGTCGGGAATCTCACTCATTCGCCTGCCTTGCTGTTGGATGTTTACGCGTCAACGTCGGGAACAAACTCGTCGATGAACAGTAGCGCCGGCTGTTCGAGTTGAACCCGGATCGCTTGCACAAAGTTGGCGGCATCCCACCCGTCGATCACCCGGTGGTCGAACGACGACGACAGGTTCATGATCTTGCGGGGCACAAACTCTCCGTCGATCCAAACCGGACGGGTCACGATCTTGTTGACCCCGACGATCGCCACCTCAGGTTTGTTGATGATCGGGGTGGTCACGATGCCCCCGAGGGCCCCGAGGCTGGTGATGGTGATCGTGGAACCCGACAGTTGCTCGGCGGCGGCGGTGCCGTTGCGGGTGGCCTCACTTAGCGCAGCGATGGAGGTGGCGGTCGACCAAATCGTGTGGGCCTCGGCGTGACGAAGCACCGGCACAATCAAACCATTGTCGGTCTGTGTGGCGATGCCGACGTGGACGCCGTCGTAGGTGGTGATGGCGGCAGGCCCAGCAGCATCAGCTGTGCTCTCGCCATCATTCAGGTGGGCGTTGAGGTGCGGATAGTCGTCGATTGCGTTGACCAGGGCACGAACCAGAAACGGCAGGATCGTGAGGCGAGGTTGTCCGGGTCGATCGGCGGCTCGCTTATTGAGGTCGGCCCGCAGGTCTTCGAGGGCGGTCACGTCAACCTCTTCGACGTATGTGATATGAGGTATCGTCGAGGCCGAGTTGACCATCTGTTGGGCAATGCGTCGGCGAAGCCCCACAACCGGTTGTTGAGTCGAGCCGGTTCTTGGTGCCGGACGTCCACCGCCGCCGTCGCCGCTTCGACGGTCGGGCATGGACCGGTCGCCGGCCAGGTAGTGATCGAGATCCTCGTGGCTCACCCGGCCCGCAGGCCCTGTGGCGAAACCCTCGGCCGCCAGTTTCCGAAGGTCGAGGCCGAGGTCACGGGCTCGACGCCGCACGGCTGGGGTGGCCATCACCCGAGGCCCGGTTTCGGCGGTGATGGGATGCGACCGCCGCGGCACGACGAAGCGATCAGCAGCCACCCCGTTGGCTTCGACAACCGGAGCGCCGGTCGGGTGGGGACGAAGCTCCACTCCCGAGGGAGGCGTTGACGACTGCAGCGCAGCGGGTGGCGCCTCGTCGGCGGCCATCGATTCCAAAGCCGATGTCACCTCAGCCGAGATCTCAATCGGCTCATCAGCGGACTCCTCAGTGGCCGGCCCGTCGGCAGAACGCTCGATGACCGGGCTGTCTCCTGTCGCCAAATGCATCAGCGGCGAACCAACCAAGAGCACGTCGCCAACCGCGCCGCCGAGATCGACAACCACCCCGTCAATCGGCGACGGGACTTCAACGGTGGCTTTGTCGGTCATCACCTCGGCCACCGTCTGCAACCGGGCGATAGTGTCGCCAACTCGAACAAGCCAGTTCACGATCTCGACCTCGGCCACGCCTTCGCCAACGTCGGGCACCTTGATGGTGTACGTCTCTCCGCTTGCCGATGTGCTTTGGGTTGTGCCGTCGATTGTGGGATTGTCGGTCATGGCGATCGTTCCTGATCAGTAGTCGAGCACCCGTTTGAGGGCGTCGATGACTCGGTCGGGGCCGGGAAAGTAGATCCACTCCAGACCCACCGGGTAGGGCGTGTCGAAACCCGTGACCCTGGTGATCGGGGCTTCCAAATAGTCGAAGCATCGTTCCTGTACCTGGGCCGAGAGTTCGGCTCCGAAGCCGCTGGTACGAGTGGCTTCGTGCACGATCACGCAACGCCCGGTGCGTTTGACCGACTCGACGATGGTGTCGGTGTCGAGCGGGAGCAGCGTTCGCAGGTCGATGACTTCGGCGTCGATGCCCGACTCGTCGGCGGCCGCCTCGGCCACATGCACGAGCGTGCCGTAGGTCAGCACGGTCACGGCATCGCCTGGCCGTGAGACCCGGGCTTTGCCCAGCTCGACCGTGTAGTACCCGGTGGGCACCTCCCCCATTTCGTGGCGGCTCCAGGGCTGGATGGGGCGATCGTGATGCCCGTCGAACGGGCCGTTGTAGAGCCGCTTCGGTTCGAGGAAGATGATCGGATCTTCGCTCTCGATCGAGGCGATGAGGAGACCTTTGGCGTCGACGGGGTTGGACGGGATAACGGTCTTAAGCCCGGCCACGTGAGTGAACAACGCCTCGGGGCTTTGCGAGTGGGTCTGCCCACCGCGGATGCCACCGCCAACCGGCATGCGGATGACCAACGGGGCGATGAACCCACCGGCCGACCGAGAACGGAGGCGGGCCGCTTCCGACACGATCTGGTCGTACCCGGGGTAGACGTAGTCGGCGAACTGGATCTCGGCCACCGGACGCAGACCGTAGGCCGCCATACCGACGGCGGCGCCGACGATACCGCTCTCCGAAATCGGCGTGTCGAACGAGCGATGTTTGCCGAACTCCTGCTGCAACCCCTCGGTGCAACGGAACACGCCGCCGAAGTAGCCGGCGTCCTCCCCGAACGACACCACCCGCTCGTCCCGGGTCATCATCACGGCCAGGGCATCCCGGATCGCCTGGATCATGGTCATTGACTTGGTTTCAGACATGGCACACACCGTGCCCAACGAACCTTGTGACGGCTGCGTCCCCCTTGCTGGGACGCAAGGCGCACAAAGTTCCGGTTGATGGGCTGCAGACCGCACAAAGTTCGGCGGGGGTGGTGGAGCGCGTTTCAGACATCGTTAGTACCCCAACTCATGTCGTTGCTCCATCAGATGCGGCGGGATGTCGGAGTACACGTGGCGGAACATTTCGGCCGGCGACGGCTTGGGGCCGGAGTTGAGCGTGCCCAGCTTCTCGGCCCGTTCGACCGCATCGAGCACTACGGCCTCCGACTCTTCGTGGATGCGGTCGATGTCGGACTTGGTGGCGGCGCCACTGGCGAACAGGTGCTGGGTGAGCCGCTCGACCGGATCGCCGAGGGGCCAGGACTTGGCGGCGTCTTTGGGCCGGTAACGGCTCGGGTCGTCGGACGTGGAGTGCGACGCGGCCCGGTAGGTCACCCACTCCATCAGTGTTGGACCGTGAGCGGCTCGGGCCCGGGCGGTGGCCCATTCGGTGGCGGCGTACCCGGCGAGGAAGTCGTTGCCGTCAACCCGCAGAGTTGCGATGCCATAGCCAACACCTCGCTGGGCAAACGGCGCGTTCGCTCCTCCGGCGATCCCCTGGAAACTGGAGATGGCCCACTGGTTGTTAACCACGTTGAGGATCACCGCCGGTTGGTACACCGAAGCGAACACCATGGCCGAGTGGAAGTCGTTTTCGGCGGTGGCGCCCTCGCCCGTCCAGGCCGACGCCACAATTCGCTTACCTTCGATGGCTCCGGCCATCGCCCAACCGACTGCCTGGATCATTTGAGTGCCGAGGTTTCCCGACACCGAGAAGAAGCCACACTCGGGAACCGAGTGCAACACGGGAAGCTGAGCCCCCTTCAACCGGTCACCTTCGTTCGACAGCACCTGGCAGGTCATTTCGAAGAGCGAGTGGCGGTTGGCCACCAGGAGTCCGGCCTGACGGTACGTCGGAAAGTGCATGTCGAGACCGGGCCCATATCCGGGTGAGGTTGCGTCGACGGCCATGGCGGCCGATACGGCTACCGCTTCCTCGCCAAGCGACCGCATGGCGAAGGCCGCTTTGCCCTGGCGCTGCAGCAACTCGAACTGTTCCTCGATGAGACGGGTGACCACCATGTGACGAAGCCCGGCGAGTTTCGTCTCGTTGTTGATCTTGGGCGCCCATTGCCCGGAGGCGTTCCCGTCGTCGTCGGTCACGCGAATCATCGACGTGGCCAGATCGTAGGTGTCTTGTGCCGGCTCATCTATCGCCGGGCGACGAGCGTGGTGCACGTCAGGGATATCGAGGTGCGAGAAGTCGGCGTCTTCCCCCGGCCGAGCGGCCGGTTCGGGTACATGGAGACGTACTTCAGCTTCTGCCACACTCTCAGTATCGTCGCGATTTGATGAGTGCGAAAGATCAACCGCGGTTCGTAGAACAAACAGATCCAATCGCCACTGCTAGAAGATGAACAAACTAGTTCAACGCCATATATTGAGGGATCTGTACTCAATCTCAGCGATTGCAGAAGCATAATCATCTCTGTCGACGGACCATGGTGGTGTTGGCGTGGCGCGGCTATCGCCAGGCAACCCGGTGTGGCCCCCATGGAATCCAGGCCATCCCGTCGGCGCCGTACTGAGGCATCGTGACTCCGCCCGGGCGCACGATGTCGTCGATCGCCGCAACAAGCGCGTCATCGAGTGTGACCTCGACGGCGGCAAGAGAGCTCACCATGTGCTCCACCGTTCGTGGACCCGCTATCACGCTTGTCACGCCCCGGCGGTGTAGTAGCCACGACTGGGCCAAGTCGGCAAGCGCCAGGCCGGCCTCGTCGGCAAGCCGCTGGAGACGGCTGACCACATCGATAACCTCCGCGGTTATCGCCGATCTCCGGCCGGTCCAGAAGGCGTCGTAGCGAGACCCCTCGTCGACGGTGCCCGCCGTCGCCGGCACCGTGGCCAGCAATCCCCCAGCGAGCGGCGACCACGTGAGTAGGCCAATTCCATACGACTGGGCCATGCCCACCAGTTCCCGCTCGACCCGGCGATCAAGCAGGTTGTACACCGGCTGCTCGGACACGAAGGGCGTAAGGGCATGAGTCGACGCCGCCCACAGACCCTCCATCAGCTGCCAGGCGGCAAACGAACTGGTGCCGATGTAGCGAACCTTGCCGGCGGTGACAAGGTCGTCGAGCGCCCGCAATGTTTCGTCGATCGGTACGTCGTTCGACGGATGGTGGAGCTGGTAAAGATCGATGTGATCGGTGCCGAGCCGCCGCAGCGACGCCTCACATTCGGCGATGATGTTGCGCCGGGTGGGACCCATCGAACCAACGGCTTCCGACATCGGGAAGTACATCTTGGTGGCCAACACCACCTGGTCACGTTTACCGCTCATCCAGGAACCGATGATCGATTCGCTACGACCCCGGCCTACCACAAACTCAAGCGGCTCGTGCCCGTAGACGTTGGCGGTGTCGATGAAATTCACCCCGCCGTCGAAGGCAAGATCGAGAATCGTGTGGGCATCGTCGGCCGGCGTCCGGCCACCGAAGTTCATCGTGCCGACGCAGATGCGGCTTACCTCCACACCCGTGCGACCCAGGGTGGTGTACTTCATCGGCGATCACTCGCAGGCCCCGACCCAAGCGCGGAGTTGGCAGCCAATTTCGCCTCGGCGATCTCGATGAAGTTGTCGAGCCGCTCACGCTGCGATCGCATCTCGGCCACGTGGCCCCGCAGCAGTTCCATCTGCCGGGACGTTCCTCCGGGTCTGGTGGCAGCGTCGACATACTCGGCGATCTCGGCGACACCCATCCCCATTCGTCGGAGGCATAACGCGTAGTCGAGCCAGGCCATGTCAATCTCGGTGTAGACGCGGCGCCCGGCGTCGTCTCGGGCCGGCGGTGGGATCAGGCCGGCGTCTTCGTAGTACCGCAGCGTGTAGGCGGACACACCAGCCGCGGCAGCGGCCTGTCCGGTTGTCATCGGTTCCATGGCCGCAATCGTAGGAGTTCGAGTGAACTCTAGGTCAAGGGCTTTTGTCAGCGCTGGCGGAAGGTCAGCTGCCGAAGCCGGCGATATCCGAGCCGCTCGGGGTATCGGGCCCGTCGGTATCGGTATCTGTAGCGGTATCGGCTTCGGCAGGCTCGTCGGCAAGGGTCTCGACCGACGTTTCCTCGGCGTCGAGCTCGTCGAGCAGTTTCACCACCGGTGCCGGGAAGCCCCCCGTGGCCACAGGACCCCAGCGCTCGACATCGATGACGATCAGGCACTTGCCCTGCCGCTCCATGGCCGCTCGGTACTCGTCCCAGTTGGGATGCTCACCTGAGATCGACCGGAAGTAGTCGACCAATCCCTCCATGGCTTCGGGAAGGTCGACGACGGTGGCGTTGCCGTCGACCTGGACCCAGGCACCGCCGAAGTGGTCGCTCAGCACACACACGGTGACCTGCGGGTTGCGCCGGATGTTGTGGACCTTGTCTCGCGACGGATAGGTGGACACCACCAGTTGCCCGTCGTCGTTGACCCCTCCGGTGACCGGCGAGATCTGCGGACGGCCATCGGACCGCACAGTGGTCATCACCCAATGGTGACGCTCCCCGACGAAGGCCAGGAGATCGCCTTGTTCAACCTGCTTTTCGGTCGCCACTGTTCGTGCCATGAGTAACAGCGTACAGTTTTGACCGTGAATCGTCGGGAGAATCGTCGGGAGAATCGTCCGAGGAATCATCCGCTGCTTGATGTGCTTGAGGCCGTGGCCGCGGGCGACCACCATCCAGTCGACGGTGGCGTTACGTTCCTGCCGGAGCTTCGCAATGGCAGCCGGGCGATCGTCGCCCTCACCGGCCATGCGTTCATCGCCACATCGCAGCGGCCGGATGAACTCGCCGATCTCAACCTCGACGGTTTTGGGGCCGCACTACATCCGGAGGCGGTGCTCCGGGTTGCCGACGGTGGCGTGATCGGCAGCAACGACGCGATCCTGGTTGCCACCGGCACGCCCGGCCCCGTCGACTTGGGCCCAACACAACAGTGGGACGATCACGATCGTGTGCGATACGCCCGAAAAAACCGGCAGAACGTGTCCGTCTACGGCGACGAGCACGGGTTCTTCACCATCGCCAGAGGGCTCGGCGGCAGGCAGGAAATGAGCATCGAGGTCGTCGAGCCAGGACGAGTCGCCGGGCTCGGACGCCGCCTCATACAGCAGGCCCTCCACACGATCGAGCCGGGGAGCGCGCTGTTCGCCGCGGTCAGTCCCGGCAATGCCCGAAGCCTCCGGGCGTTTCTCGCTGTCGGGTTCACACCGATCGGAAGCGAGGTGATCGTCAATCGCGTCTGATAATCCCGCCAACTATTGATCACAAGTCAACGTACTGCAATGATGTTGGAGTGGATCATGTAGGCGTCGCCGATCACGCTAGACCGCGCCTAACCATCGGTAGAAGTGAGTTGCCAAGCACCACGGCGGATCTTCACACACTGATTGATCAGGCGTTCGCGGTCGAGGGTTACGAGTTGGATTGGCTTGAGCGGGTTATCGCCCATGCCAGATCGTTGGGTGACCGCGAGGCCGAAGCGGCTGGACAGGTTCTGTACAACCATGCCGCGTCCACCCGTCTTTCTTCTTCGGCCGTCGCCCGGTCAGATCGTCAGACCTTCGAGATCCTCAACCGGGCCGACCCTGAGCGGCTCTCCCCGTGGGTGTCGTGGCTGTACCAACACACCGACGCCCGCAACCGTATGGTTAGGGACGGACCGCATTCGACCATCGGTGCAGTTCGGCGAGTGGTCGATACGGCCGACGAAACCGGGCTGGCAGCGATTCGACTCCATTCATCCAGCCTCGTCGCCTGGTGCCACTATGCCGCCGGCAACTATATGGAAGCTGCAGAGTGGCTCGGCAAGGGATTCAAGCTGGCCGGAAGTGTCGTGGCACCGTGCACTGGCAATCTGCTGGAGACCGCGGCCGAGCTTCTCATCTTCTATGGTGATCTTGCCTCCGCCTCGAAACTGCATCGGTTGATCGACGAGCTACCGGACAAGTCCGCGATCATTCGATCGCCTGAACGAGTAGTGGTTGGCCGAGCGAAGGCGGAAGCCGCAATGGGCCAATGGGCCGCGTTGAAACGATCGCTGCAGGAGGCAGACGAGATCACCCTGTCCCAGGACGCTCAAGCTCACGTCGCATCGTTTCGAGGTCAGCTGCTCTTCGAACTCGGGCAGATCGGGCCGGCGATAGAAAGTATGCGCAGAGCTGTTGAGCTGAGCTCCGACGTGGTCAATGTCGGCCTACTCAATCAGGTTTCCGCCCGACTGGCCGAATATCAGCTTCGAGCCGGCGCCGCCAAGGATGCCATCGAAACAACAGCTCACATCGACCCCGAAACCTCCTTGGCTGCCGACTTCCTGAGGGCAACCGCCGTCCGAGCCAGGGCTCACCGCCGGATAAACGACGACGGCGACTCCCAAGCGCAAGCGCAAGCTCAGTGGCAGACGTTGGTAGACGGCGCCGACGGCGCAGGCAAGGTCTTGAACGTCATCTATTCGGGACCGATCGGCCCCTTGATTCTGGGGAATCTCGAACACGCCCAGGACCCAAGCCGAGATGACAAGATACGACGAATCAGCCACGACGCTCGGAATATCGCTTCCTCTCTCATCCTCACGGGTGAGCTGTTGGCCAGGAGTGCCACCGATCAGCAGGCAGCCGCCAACCGGGTGGTCTCGTCTGCAACTCATCTAATCGATCAGCTGGCGCGGCTGGACGAGCTGGAGCCGACATCCGTCGAAGCAAGAGCTACCGGCCGAGCTGGCGGCGGGCCAGCAGATCTCTTGCCTATTGTGGAGCTCACCGTTGCCAGCTACGCCGTACAAGCCCGGCGCAAATCCATATCGGTGGCGATGAGGATCGTTGGTCGCCCTACTCCCGTCGAGACAATCTCACCGACAGACGCCCAAAGAATAACTTCGAACCTCATTTCGAACGCCGTCAAATACTGCTCAAGTGGACACTCTGTGCAGGTCGAAATCGAGTTCAACGCTCACACAGCCACCATCCGCGTGACCGACGATGGGCCCGGCTTGACCGACGAGCAACTCGCCGGTCTGTTCATAGCACAAAGCCGGATGGGGCCCGCACCGACGGCCGGAGAGAAGAGCAGCGGGCTGGGGCTGGCTATTGTCTCCCAGCTCGCGGCGGAGGCAGGCGGAACCTACTCGGCGAACAGCGGTGGCCCCGGCACCGGCTTGACCATTTCGGTGATGCTGCCAATTCGGCTGACTTCAACGGCGCTCTAGGCCAAGCGATCGAGTCGGCGATTCCAGACCGATCTCGTCTGGTCGGCCCAGGCAATGAGATCGTTGAGACCGGCATCGGACGGCCGATAGACCGTTTCCCGCCCCACACGATCGGAGGTGGCCAAACCGGCCTCGACGAGGACAACGAGATGTTTGGTCACGGCTTGTCGAGTGATCTCGAACTCGGGGGCCAGTCGTGTTGCCGTGACCGAACCTCGTTCAACCAGAAGCTCGAAGATCCGACGACGGGAGGTGTCACCCAACGCCGACAGTACGGCGGCGGCACCGGGGAGCGGACGAGACGTGGTTGCCACTTCGGGTCCTAGCCCGCCGACATGACCAGGGCCTGAGCCCTGACGCCTGTCACGCTCAGCGACGTTGGCCGTTCGGTCACCGTGATCAGCGTGCCCGGCCGGGTCGAAGGATGATCACCGGATTGGCCAGGTTCGACCACAACAACCACTTCAGTGGTGGTCTCGTCTCCGAGGGGGCGCCACACCCAACTGAGCCTGCGACCAGGCTCCACCTCAAGAACCCGCCCGATCTTCGGTTCGCCCGATTCGGGGTCGGCGGCGATCAGTTCACCATCGGGCTTGGCATCGATGCTGCTGCCGGGGCCCATCCATTGCTCAAACCCTTCTGGACTGGTCAACTGCTCCCACAGTTCATCGACGTCACGTTCGAGGCGGCGGGCAACCTCGCTCGAGGTGCCGATTGATTCTGCGTCGAATTCCATTCCCCCAGAATACGTGCAACTCCGAGGTTGCGCAAATCTTGGACCTGTGCCACAGTGACAAGACACGCAACCATGGAGTTGCGTATTAAGTCAAGGCTGCAGAATTCAAGACTGCAGAATTCAAGACTGCAGAGACTACGCAACAAAGGAGACTGACGATGTCCGGATACCTGGTACCGACCGTGATCGAGAAAACGTCCAGCGGCGAACGGGCCTTTGACCTGTACTCCCGCCTCTTGGCCGACCGGGTGGTGTTCCTCGGCAGCCAGATCGACGACGCCAGCGCCAACCTGGTGATCGGTCAACTCCTACACCTCGAAGCCCAAGATGCCGAGCGTGACATCTCGCTCTACATAAACAGCCCTGGCGGCTCGGTGACCGCCGGGTTCGGCATTTACGACACCATGCAGTATGTGGGGCCCGACGTCGCCACCATCTGTGTTGGCCAGGCCGCGTCGATGTCGGCGGTGTTGCTCGCCGCCGGGGCACCAGGAAAGAGGCATGCGCTCCCCAACTCCCGCATCCTCATCCACCAGCCCCATGGCGGGGCGCAAGGTCAAACAACCGATCTCGAAATCCAGGTGAAGGAGATGCAGCTGTCACGACAGCGGCTTGAGGAGCTGCTGGCGCTGCACACCGGTCAGCCGATTGAGCGGATCGCCGCCGACATCGAGCGGGACTACATCGTGCGAGGTGACGAGGCCGTCGACTACGGCCTCGTCGACGAGATCATCCACCATCGCCGCCAACTAAACGTCGTTCCTGGATTCACCCGACCCGAAGATCAGGACGGCGACGAAGACCAATAGTGCGAATCGGTCTGGCCACATGAACCAGAAACAGTCGACTCGCCTTCTTTGTTGACCGAATCGGATGTCGGAGAACCACGCCGAAAATTCGACGCAGGGGTGGCATTCCCCGGAACGGATGTCGGAGTTGCGGCACCATGCCGTCGGGGATTGGCTCACTCACGCCGTAACGCTGCGGGCGCCG
The DNA here is from genome assembly GCA_965216355.1 of Acidimicrobiales bacterium. Lineage (GTDB taxonomy): Bacteria > Actinomycetota > Acidimicrobiia > Acidimicrobiales > SZUA-35 > JAHELU01. Next base: position 963,691 of record CBDCFR010000013.1, on the reverse strand, counting down.
GTCCGCCGGCATGAAGTAGGTACCGAACAGGAGGTCCCAAGCGGGGAGAAACACCGAATAGTTGGAGTTGATGGCGCCGACCTCGTTGGCGTGGTGCCAGTGATGGAACTCAGGGGTGATCACGATCTTGTGCAGCGGACGGAGCCGCCATCGAACATTGGCGTGCAGGAAGAGGCCGAGTGCAATTTGCACCACGGCAAGAATGCCGGTCAGCTCAGCGGTGAACCCGGCGGCCACAAGGAAGACCGCGGCCGGAGCGATCAGCGTTCCGTCAAGAGGATGGTTGCGAAACCCGCTGATCCAGTCGAGATGTTCGGTTGAATGATGGATGGCGTGAAACCGCCACAGGATCGGCACCTCGTGATACCACCGATGGGTCCAGTAGATCGCCAGGTCGAAAAGGGCCAGGCCGACCAACGGGGCGATGACAGTCGGGATCATGGCTACCAGTGGTCGGAGTAACAGGCCCGGGATCCACGCAAGGCTGATCACAGCAACCGGGATGGCCACCACCAAGGCGATCACATTGAAGAACGCGCTGGCGAGCGCGTAGCTCATGTCGGTTGTAAGCGCCGGACGGCGCAGGCGCTGCTTGTGACGCGGGAAGAGCTTCTCGAAGGGAACAACCAGCACAAAGAGAAGCGGGATGATGATCAGTGCCTCAACGTCGATCAGGAGGGACAGTCCGATGAGGGCCAGGGCCGCGAGCCTCACCCATACCGATCGCCGCGGCCGAGCTGCAGGGGCGCCGGCGTTGCGTTGACCGAAATGGGTCGCATCCGATCTACGTGGTGGCGGCGGCGTGCGACCAGGAGGAGGAGGCGGCGTTGGGGCGTAGGGCGCCGCGTAGGGCGGCGGCGAGGCGTTGGGATAGGTCATGCCCTATTGTCGATTTGGCTGCCGTGATCGGTTCACAGCATCTGGGGAAACTGGAAAACTCCGTGTTACGTGAACCGAACGTGCCTTCGCCTACGACAGATCAGAGATGACCCATTCGCCCCCGTCCCCGAGTGACGGAAACAATCGTCCGTCACCAAGCGACACCGACGCCGACGATCGCGCCTTGATGGCCCGCATCGCCCGAGGTGATCGCAGCGCACTCGAGCAGTTGTTCCGCCGCCACGCCCATTGGCTGACCGCCCGGCTCGAGTACCGCTGTGGCGACCCCGAGCTGGCCGACATCGCTCTACAAGACACGTTTGTGGCGGTGTGGCGGTCGGCCAAGAAATATCGAGCTCAGGGGACGGTCGGGGCTTGGCTTTGGGGCATCGCTATCCGCCGGCTCATCGACCAACTTCGGAAACGCCGCCCGATTCCCATGCCGATCGAACATCTGGATTCGACCGGCCGGCGGGCGGGATCAATCACGTTTGAAGATCAGCTAACCCAGCAGGCGGCGTTCAGCGAACTGGGCCCGGCTCTGCAACAACTCAACCCCGATCTCCGGGCCGTGCTCATCGCCACCGCCATCGACGGGCTCACCACCAACGAGGCGGCTCAGCTGCTGGGCATCCCCCAAGGCACGGTGAAAACCCGACTGATGCGAGCCCGCCACGAACTCCAGGAGGCGCTGTCGTGAATCCCGACCACTACCCCGACGATCGGTTCGGCGGACCGCACCCCCATGTCGATCAGTTCAGGATCGATCGCAACTGGGCGGCGATCTCGACCGAGTTGTTCGCTCCACAACCGGGTCGGCTGGAGCGGCTGCTTGGACGAGCGTCCGTTCCTGAATCCATCGCCCGACTGATGGTCGCCACGCCCTCGCTCCGTCGAGCCTGGTTCCTGGCCTTGACCCTGGTTGTTCTCATCGGTCTCGCCGTTGGCGACGGGGCCAAGCCACGCGACGACCTGCTGGTTCACTTGCTTCTCGCCCCGCTGGTTCCGGTGCTCGGAATTGCGCTGGCCTACGGATCCGACGCCGACCCGGCCTACGAATCATCATTGGCCACCCCGCTGTCGGGCTTCCGGCTGATGATGATTCGCTCCCTCACCATTGTTGGGCTGTCGGTTGCAGTATTGGCCGTGTTCTCCGTGCTCAACGCTGCGATCTCACCTATGGCGTTCGGCTGGCTGCTGCCGTCGCTGGCCCTCACCGGGGTTTCCGTGGCGCTGATGACCTACACCAGTCCGCGTCGGGCAGGGGCGGTCGCGGCACTCACCTGGGTGGTTGGCGTGCTGTGGGTCCGGGCCGCGTCCAGCGATCCGCTCGCCGCGTTCGCTGTCGCCGGTCAGGTCGTGATGCTCGCCATCGGCGGGTTCGCCTGGCTCACGGCTTACCTGCGACGCCACCACTTCGACCTGCTGGAGGTTGCCTGATGCCCACTCCTCCCCCGGCACCGAGTCCACCGCCGCCACCGCCGCCACCTGTGGCCCACCGCCCGGCCCAGGTGCTGGCGTTCGATGTGGCCAAGTCGGTGCGCGGGATCACGGCCCTCAACGGAATAGACCTCGCGATCGAAGGTGGACTGACCACACTGCTCGGACCGAATGGGGCGGGCAAGACCACTCTGCTCCGCTGCCTCGCCACCGTTTGGTCGATCGACACCGGGTCGATTCTCATCGACGGCCTCAACCCCGAGTTCGAGTCTGATCGCATCGAGATTCGACGTCGGCTCGGCTACCTGCCCCAGGAGCCCGGTTTGACGCCCTCGGCTCGGGTCTTTGATGCCGTCGACTTCACCGCGGTGATGAAACAGGTGGGAGTCGGCCGTGCCGATCCTCGGCGAGCACGCCGGTTGGAGGTGGCCGACCTACTCGAGCTTGTGGGCGTGTCCGACCGAGCGCACGACACCGTGTCGACGTTGTCCGGTGGAATGAAACGCCGAGTGGGCCTGGCCCAAGCCCTTCTCGGTGCGCCGTCACTTCTGATCCTCGACGAACCCGCCGCCGGTCTCGATCCCGAGGAACGGTCGCGCCTTCGGTCCATCCTCGCCGACCGGCGGGAGAGGTCAACCGTGATTCAGTCAACGCATCTGACCGACGAAGCTTCGTACTCCGACCGGGTTCTGGTGATGGCCCAGGGTCATCTGGTTTTCAACGGCACACCACAGCAGTTGGCGGCGGCAGCCTCGGGCCATGTCTGGCTTCAAGACGCCTCACCGACCATCGCCGATCGGCACGTCCAGGCCCATTGGCGCCAAGCCGACGGTTCGTATCGTTGCCTCGGCGATCCGCCGCCGGGCGCTCGGACAGCCGAGGCAACGATTGAGGACGGATATCTTCTGGCCCAGCGACGGGCCTAACGAACGGCTGCCGGTTACGCAGCCGCGATCACATAGAGGACGGCGGCACCGCCCAATACGACCAGCGGCACCATCTGGCCCACGGGATCCTTGGCCTTGGCGTGGAAGAACAACCCACCGATCGCCACCAGGATCAAGCCGATGGCGGCCAGCACACCCAGCCCACTGAGGCTGTCCACGAGAAGGCCAAGGATGACCCCGACGGCACCGGCCACCTCGGCTACGCCCAGCAACTGCACCTGACCCATGCTGAAGCCAAAGTGCTCCGCCATGTCGGCCATCATTTTGTTTTTTGTCACCTTCGCCATGCCTGACATGCCGAAACCGGCGGCCAGAAGAACTGCGGTGATCCACGCTAATACTGTCATGAGAATGCCCTCTCGTTCGTTCCCTCGCTCCTGTGTTGGGACTTCGCTGAGCATATTGTTGCTCAAGCAATAATCCTCAAAGCAGCATAACAGGTAGGCGAGACAAGTAATTCCCCCGCCACGCGCCACCTTGGCCAGGCCAGTTGCCCGAAAGCCGGGCTCTGTGCTCAGATGCGGGGATGACCGAACCGCAGGACTCGAGCCTGGACGCCACCATCAAAGGCTTCTGGCAGAACCCGTTCGCCTTCAATGTGGTGATGTTCACGATCGCCGGTGCCATATCGATCTGGATGATCAATTCGGCATTTCGCGATCAGTTTGAGTGCGCCTACTTGATCGTCGACCAGGTGTCGGCACCGGAGTTCATGTGCACCGGCGCCGACCTTGGCGAAGCCACCGGGGTGACATCGGTGGTCGACGATGTGAGCGATTTCCTCGGACTGGGCGATGACGATGAGTCCACGTCGGTGGTCGGCGACTCCCTCACCATCCCGGGCTTGGCCGGCCTGATAGACGGACCCCTCAACGTGATCCGGCGAATCGGCGTGGTTGCCGGGCTGCTACTCCTCGCTGCATTCAGCGCCTGGATGACGTGGATTCTCCGCCACCTGCAACACGTACTCCGGCTGCTCCAGCTTGACCGTGAAGCCTGGCACCGCACCGCGTTGACGGCACGCACGTTCATCTCAGTGTTTCTGGTGGTGCTGGTCCCGATTTGGCTCGTGGCCGTCTTGTAGCGCTCAGCCTTCGTCGGTCGCCAGCGTCTCCGTTGGCTTCCTCGATGTGACGGTGTGGGTGACGCCGCTCGGATCCTGTTCAAGTCGAATCACAATAGTGGTGTCGACCGTTACCGGTGTTTCCGTCTCCGGGGAGGCCGACTCGGACACGGCTGTCTCATTTGAGGCGACCTCGGGGGTTGACGTGCTGGCCACGGCTGAGCTTGTCGACCCGACCCGTTCGATTACCAGCGGGGTCACCGGAGTGTCGGCCGGCGGCTCGTCGGCAAGGTCAACCGACACCGAGTTGATACTCCGCTGATCCTGGGAGCAGGCCCCGGCGACCACCGCCAAACCGACGAGCAGCGCGAATACGAACATGCCCTGGGCCACTCGATTCCCTCCGCCCATCGTTGTCGCCATAACGCGATGGTAGTGGACCAATCGCGGTTGTGGCCATCGGGTTGAGGGTTAACCGTCGGTCAGATTTCAACCATGCGTCGACCCGATGTCTCAACTACTGCGATCAGGGAAGCCGGGCCGACGGCGAACCTCACCTCGCCGTCGAGTAGTTCAAAATCGAGCGTTCGTAGCAAATCGACCGTCGCGGCGTCGGGGTGTGTGATCCTCACTTCGGCGAGACGGCCCATCGGCGGAGTTGAAGCGGCCGGGGTCTGGGTGACGCCCCAGTCGATCACGAATGGGACTACGCCGCCTTCTGGTGACGGATCGATTTCGCGGTTGAGCGTGAGCCGCCATTGCAGTTCCACACCGTCGGGCCGCTGTCGGCTCATCGCCACAACCGGCCCGACTTGAAGACCAAGACCGGCCATACGCTCGGCAATGTCCTCTATCGTTTCGTCGCCGGTCGGATGAATCGCAAACGATGCCATACGTGAAGGTTTGGAGGGATCCACCCCGAACGGGCGAGGGCGGCTCGGCTCGGCTTGGCTTGGGTCGACGGAGATGATCTCGAAGTACGTGTGGTCGTCGAACGACAACAGAGCGTTGCGGGTTCCGGCTCCGGGGTGGGAGCCACCGGCCACTGCGTTGGCTCCGGTCAGCTCGGCGATCTCGGCCACGCCGTCGTCGAGGTCGGGCACGGCGTAGACAAGGTGATCGATTGCAGGCATGAGTGCTCCTTAGCTCGTCGGCGGCAGGTATTCGGGGCGCCAGCGGTAGGCGTCGATGGCAGCGGCGGCGTCCAGCGGTTCGCAGACCCCGTCGGCCACGGCCTGTTCCGCCACCGCGACGGCCACAGCGTAGGCGCAGCCAGCGGCCTGTTCGATATGGGGTAACAGCCGAGCATCGCCGGCGGCCACGGCCAGGTCGGCGACCGCTCCAGCCGCGGCGGTGATCATCGAGTCGGTTATACGACCGACCTTGGCCGCCACCGCCCCAAGACCAACGCCGGGGAAGATGTAGACATTGTTGACCTGCGCGATGTTGAAGGTTTTGCCGTCGTGGACAACCGGGTCGAACGGGCTGCCGGTGCCCACCAGCGCTCGCCCGTCGGTCCAGCTGATCACGTCGGCGGGGATGGCTTCGGCCCGAGGTGTTGGGTTGGAAAGCGGCAGGATGATCGGACGCTCGGTGGCCGAAGCCATCGCCCGCACCGCCTCCTCGGTGAAGAGGCCGGGTTGGCCCGACACGCCAATCATGGCGTGGGGCTGCACCGTCTCAACCACTTCCACCAGCGATCCCGCCCCTGGGACCTCAGCGGTGCGGCGCAGGTAGCGGGTCTGGAACGGTAAGAGCTTGTCGACGTCCTCAACGGTGTCGTGGAGAAGGCCGTGCCGGTCGATGAGCCAGCATCGGCTAATGGCCTCTTCCTCGGTCAAGCCATGAGTCTGCAGGAAACGGACCAGCTCATCGGCCACACCCGTTCCGGCCGACCCCGCTCCCACAATCACCACCCGAAGATCGGAGGGATTCACACCGGCAATGCCGAGACCGGCCCGCACCGCGGCCGCTGATACGGCGGCCGTTCCCTGAATATCGTCGTTGAACGAACTTACGCGATCACGATGGCGATCGAGCAGGCGACGAGCGTTCTGCTGGGCAAAGTCCTCCCACTGAACCACAGCATGGGGTAGGCGCTCGGCGACGGCGTCGATGAACGCATCAACCAATTCGTCGTACTCGTCGCCCCGAACTCGACGACTACGCCAGCCGAGGTAGATCGGATCCGACAGAAGTGCCTCGTTGTCGGTGCCCACGTCGAGCAGCACGGGCAGCGAACGGGCCGGGTTGATACCACCGACCGCGGTATAAAGAGCGAGCTTTCCGATCGGGATGCCCATGCCTCCGGCCCCAAGGTCCCCGAGGCCGAGAATTCGTTCGCCGTCGCTGACCACGATCACGTCGACATCAAGATCGCCCTCCAAACCGTCGAGAGCGTTGTCGAGCATCTCCGGGATGCGATGCCGATCATTCCAGCACAGATATAGGCCGTGTTCCTGGCGATAGATTCGGGACCATTCCTGGCAGGCCAGACCCACTGTGGGCGTGTAGACGATCGGCAGCGTCTCCTCCAGATTCCGGGTGATGAAGGCGTAGAACAGCACCGAGTTTCGGCTTTGGAGCTGGCGGAGGAAGATGTGGCGATCAAGGTCGCTGGCCCGAGTGTCGTACTCCATCCTCGTGCGCTGCAGCTGCTGCTCGAGCGTTTCAACCACGGGTGGCAGGAGGCCGTTGAGGTCATAGCGATCCCGCTCCTCTCGACTGAAGGCCGTGCCCTTGTTGAGGAATCGGTTGCGTAACCTGGCCCTTCCGGTTGCTTCGGTCATGACGTCATTTGCCGGTTGATCCACCGGCCAAGCCTCGCACCGGCGCAGAGCACCGTCAACGCTCGCCCGACTTTGATTCGCTGTTCCGGTTGCGACGATTTCGCCCAAAACATACTTTTTTGGGCAGGTAGGAGGGCTTACCGAAGGGGGTAATTGAAAATGGCGGAAGCCACTGAATCCCGCGCGGACGGGGTGCTTGAGTCGTTGTTCAAGCTAGGCGAGCGCGGAACAACAGTGTGTTTCCTCCGCCATCTCCCGGGTGCGGATGCGGTGGCGATACTGGAGGCGGCCACACCGTATGTTGATCGGCTGTTGGGGGTGGGACTCGACTCGTCGGAGGCTGCATTTCCGCCCACGTTGTTTCACCGAGGCCTATCAGATGGCGGCCGATCTCGGTTTGCGTCGAGTGGCCCACGCCGGCGAGGAAGGGCCCCCCGAATACATACGTGACGCCTTGGACGTGCTCGGTGTCGCCCGCGTCGATCACGGTGTTCGCTCGATCGATGATCCGGCGCTCGTGGCTCGCCTGGCGACGGAGCAGATTCCGCTCACCATGTGCCCGTTGTCGAACCGTCGACTCAAGGTCACGCCTGATCTCAGCACCCATCCGCTCAAGCGTTTGCTCGACGCCGGGGTGATGGTGACGGTCAACTCCGACGATCCGTCGTACTTCGGCGGCTACGTGGGCGACAACTACCTGGCCATCATCGACGCTCTTGATCTGAGTGCTGACGACGTGGTGGCATTGGCCCGTAACTCGATCCTGGCGTCGTTCCTTCGCGAGGATGAAAAGCAACCGTTGCTTGACGAAATCGACAAGATCGCCGAATCGCTGTAGTCGGGGGCGTCGTATGCTGGGCTCGTGGCCGAGTTCGGATCGGGTGAGCAACGGTGGTTGGATCGGCTCGGAAATCTCCGTAACACCGTCCGGCAGGAGGTCGTGCGACGGCAACTAGCCGATCACGCCCGAGCCGGGATGTCGGTGCTCGACGTAGGATGCGGCCAGGGCACGCAGGCCATCCACCTGGCGTCGCTCGGATGTGACGTCATCGGGATCGAACCGTCGGCCCGAATGCGTGAAGTGGCGTCGACGGCGGCGTCAGACGCCGGGGTGGCGCTGGAGTTACTGGCCGGGCCGCTGGCCGATGCCTCAGAGTTGGTTGACGGCCGTCGCTTCGACTTGGTCTGCGCCCATGGGTTGTTGATGTACCTGCCTGACTCGGCTGCGGCCTTGGTCACCCTGGCCGGCCTCGTCGCCGACGGTGGGCTGCTGTCGTTCACCGTTCGCAACGGCGACGCCCTGGCCATGCGCCATGGCATGCGGGGCGAGTGGGGTGCGGCGCTACAGGCCTTCCACACGCTTGACTACGTGAACGGGTTGGGCGTGGAGGCTCGGGCCGATCGTCTCGATGATGTTCGGCAGACGGTGGCGAACGCATCGATGGAGATATTGGCGTGGTACGGGATCCGAGTGCTCAGCGACGGCGTGGCCAACGACGAGCCTCCTCCCCCACCAGGCGAGGAGCTACGAGCCCTGCTCGACGCCGAAGACCTCGCCGGTCGACGCGATCCATACCGAGCAATGGGCGCTCAGTATCACATCGTCGCTAGGCGAGTGCCGGGCTAGTTCGGGCCGGGCGGCGGAGATAGGCCTCGGCGATGGCGCCGTTGATCGAGAAACCGACCCAAAACGCCGGGCCGAACAGCTCGTCGAAAGTGCCGAAGCCAAGCATCTCGCCAAAGATCAAAACCAATCGAATGGTCGCCACGCCTGAACCCACGGCTACAGCGCGGATCATCCACCGACGATGGCGCTGAATATCACGGGAGCGGACGGACCGCACCGCCTCGATGAGAGCAATGCCCATGTAGAGACTGAACACGACCGACGCTGAAAGCTGCAGCCAGCCGCCCCAGGGATAGAGGGCACCAAAGGCCAAGGCGAACAACGCTGAGACAAAGCCCATCACCACGGCGATGCGGCCAACGAAGCGATGACGGCCAAGACCCTGTCGACGGATCCTTCTCGACAACTGGTGCGGCGCGGCCGCCAGGAACAGCGCGCCCGGAGCGATATGCAGGGCCGCCATAAGCCAATGGTCGGCGTATCGCCCGTCGAAGGTCCCCGGGTCGAAGTCCGTGTCGAAAAGATCAGTGGTGATGAGACCACGTCCGATCGAGAAGCCGACCATCGACACCACATAGAAGATCAGCGCAGCCCACAGCAGGATCTTCACGGGCGACTTGGTCATGGTCAAACCATATGACCTCCGCGAACGCCGATCCACTACAGCAACCTCGTTCTGCTGTACTCCGGCGTCTCCCGCAGCGGTGGGATACAGCAGAATCGCCGTTCTTGGCGCGGCTACAGTCGACGTTCCGGAGGTGAGAGATGGCAGACGGGTCGAACGAGCCCAAGATCCGAGCGCTGGTTGATGCCGACATCCCAGCGGTGCACGCGATCTACTCCAACGCCGTCTCGACCGGCATTGCGTCGTGGGAATACAGTCCTCCAACGCTCGAGGAGATGGGCAGCCGGATCGAGGTCGTGCGGCGCGCCGGGTACCCGTATCTCGTGGCGCAGGTCGAAGGCGCTGAGGGCGACGACGAGATCGCCGGGTACGCCTACGCGAGTTCGTACCGGGGCCGCCCGGGCTATCGGTTCACGGTGGAGAACTCCGTGTACGTCAGCGCCGCTCATCACCGTCGTGGGATCGCCCGAGCGCTGTTGACCGAGCTGATCGATCATTGTTCCGAACTCGGGTTCCGACAGATGATCGCCGTGATCGGCGCCGAACGAGCTTTGGACCACGAATCGGCCTCGGTGGCCCTCCACCGGTCGCTCGGATTCGATCAGGTGGCCCGACTACCGGCGATCGGCTTCAAGTTCGACCGCTGGCTCGACTCGGTGATCATGCAGCGCTCCCTAGGCCCCGGCGGCGACGAACCCCCTGTTGAGCCGCCGGACGAGCCGACGTGGTGACCACCGCATCGACAACCGACGAGATCCGGTAGGCGAACCGGAAACGGCCGGTGCCGATTCGGTATTGTTCGAGCGTGTCGGGGCCACAACTGGCGGTGCCGAGGCCACGTTGGGCCACGTCGAGGTGCACGACCACCCGGGTCGGGGTCGGCAACTCGGTGTGGGTGGCGGCGGCGTACAACTCCTCGGTCGAGTGAAGAACCGCCGACATATGCAGGCTGGTCGACGGCGCCATCGCCTCAATTCTGAGCCGCTCACCGGAGGTCGGATCGCGCAGCTCCATCCAGCGGCAGTCGGTGCGCAGCCCGTACTCCTGCGGTACCAGATACGGCGACGGCTCCGGCTCTCCGTGCCAGATACCCATGACGGCGCCCCGATTGCGGTCGGGGTAGTTCTCATGCGGACCTCGACCGAACCATCGCACCTCGGTGAACCTTAGGGGCAACTCAAAACACACGCCGATGCGGGGCAGGTCGGCCAACCGCTCGGGTACGTCAACGGTATGTCGGTACTCGATCCCGTGATCGCCTTCGGCCATCTTCACGGTGTGGCCCACGAATTCTTCGGCCGGACGAGAATCGATGCCCAGATCCTGCCATCGCACCATCGATTGCCCGCCGACCCGAATGCGGCGGGAAAGATCGGGCATGAGCTTGAAGCCATCATTGTCGATGGGGGCCCGCCACAGGCACAACTCCGGCTCGATGAGGGCGGTCGGGCCACCGGCTGGCGTTGAGCCGTCCATGATCGGGGTAGGCGCTTTACGGCGCGACGGGGCGCCGATGACAACCTCGTCCCAGGCCACGAGATGTCCGGTGGCGTCGTGCCAGCGAACGATCAGCCAGCAGCCGCCCGACGACGCCGCGCTCCGCTTGGCCGCGGTCGGCACGGGCACGGTCTTGGTTTCGCCCGGCTTGATCCGACCAACCCGAAACGGACCTTCAACCGTGGCCCCTTGAGGCGTGATCGCCTGCCAGGCTGCGGTCAGGTCGGAGGTGTCGACAAAAGAACGGCGGTTGGAAACGCGTAACGTTCCACCCCGACCCTTGCTGACCGTGACCGGGCGGTGGACCCAGGCCACCTCTCGCATCGCCGGGTGCGGTTCGAGATCGGCCGACACCAGCCCGTCGGCCACAAAGTTTCCGTCGTTGGGCTGATCGCCGAACTGACCACCGTAGGCCAGCCGGGTGGTCGATCCGTCGGCGGCCGGGCTCGACAACGGTTGCCGCAGCCCGTGGTCCTTCCACTCCCACAGAAAACCACCTTGCAGGCCTGGGGTGGACGTGATCACGTCCCAGTAGTCGGCCAGCGTGCCGTTGCTGTTGCCCATGGCGTGGCTGTACTCACACATGATTAGGGGTCGGGTTCCCTCACCCGTGCCGTAGGCCTGGATGTCGGCGATCTCGGGATACATGGGGCAAACCACGTCGGTGGCCGCCATGCCGCCGTCGACCCAACCTTCGGTACGGATGGCGTCCTCATAATGCAGAGGCCGTGACGGATCGGCTTTGCGTATCCAACCGGCCAGCGCATCGTGGTTGACGCCGTAGCCACTCTCGTTGCCAAGGCTCCACAGAATGATGCACGGATGATTGCGATCCCGGGTGACCATGCGGGCGCCCCGATCGACCCAGGCGGCTCGATAACGCGCGTCGTTGCAGAGGCTGAAGTTATTGCCGTGGCTCTCGATGTTGGCTTCGTCGATCACGTAGAAGCCCATCTCGTCGCACAGGTCGTAGAACGCCGAATCGTTGGGATAGTGCGACGTCCGCACAGCGTTGACGTTGTGGGCCTTCATCAGTTCGAGGTCGGCCCGAATGTCGTCGACGGTCACCGCCTTACCCCGGTCGGGGTGATGGTCGTGCCGGTTCACACCGAAGATCCAGATCGGCTTGCCGTTCACCAAGAGCTGCCGGTCACGGGTGATAACGCGAGTCAAGCCGACGAGTTGCGTTTCGGTCTGCACCACCTTCCCACTGGGGTTCAGTAGCTCGACCACCACCGAGTAGCGCTGCGGCAGCTCGGCGCTCCACGGCTTCGCGCGTCGGATCGATAACGCCGCCCGGGCCTCGAAACCCTTGAAGGAATAGATGCGGGTGTGGCCGACATCCACGGCGTCGACCGACGGTTTCCCGACCGCTCGACCCGCCGGATCGGTCACCGACGTGCGAACGGTCCAGCCGTCGGCGGGCTTCAATCCGAAGTCGACTCGGGCTACCACGTCGATCGATCCCGCGCCGGAATCCGGATCGAAGTCGGTGTCTATGGGCAGGTCGACGATATGCACCGCCGGGCGGGACTCGATCCAACACGACCGATGCAGCCCGGCCATCCACCACTGATCCTGATCCTCGATGTAGCTGTGCGCGCTGTAGCGAATCACCACAACGGCCAGCTCGTTCGACCCCGCTTGCAGGAGCGACGCCACGTCGTATTCACTCGGCAGACGACTCCCGGTGCCGTACCCGGCGAACCGTCCGTTGACGTACACGGCGTGAACGCTCTCCGCCCCACCGATGTGAAGCACCACCGGCTTTCCCCCGCCTAGCCACGACTTCGGCACGTCGAAACTGCGGCGATACAAGCCAACCCGGTTCTGTTCCGGCAACCTCGGAGGGGGTCCGTCGAAGGGCATCTGGATGTTGGTGTAGTGCGGCGGGTCGAGTTCCTGGAACTGCATCGTCCAGTTCGACGGCACCTCGACCTCCGCCGAGGCCAACGGAGTGGCCCCGTCGATCAGAGCGTCGGGATTGTCGAACAGCTCAAGCGACCATTCGCCGTCGAGCGACCGGCGACGGAACCCTGCGAGGGGCGCGTGAGCCGGCAGGCGGTTGAGTTGGAGCAGCGTTGGATCGGTCCAGGGACGCAGATCAGCGAGAATGGAGAAGTCGGGGCGGGTCACCCTGTGACCTTACCGAAGTTCGGCGGGAAGGAAGTCTCCGTGGGCGTCGATCATGGCGTCGACCAGTGTCCAGATCTGCTCCAGGTCGAGCTCGGCCGCGGTGTGCGGGTCAAGCATTGCGGCGTGATAGATGTGTTCCCGATTCCCGGTGAGCGCGGCCTCCACCGTGAGTCGCTGCACGTTGATGTTGGTCTGCATCAAGCCGGCCAGCTGCGGCGGGATGGCGCCGACCTTGGTGGCCTGCACTCCGTTGTGATCCACCAAACACGGGACCTCGACGATGCAGTCGTCGGGAAGGTTGTCGACGACACCCCGGTTGGGCACGTTGCCGTAGATCACTCGGGGCTGACCGGTTTCCATGGCGTGAATGATGCCGGCCCCGTACTCGGCGCTGGGACGTACGTCGAGGCTCGACTCAGGGTCGACCATCTGATCGCGCAGTTCCTCCCAACCCTCGATCTGGCGTTCACAACGACGAGGGTATTCGTCGAGAGGGATGCCGAACTTCTCGATTAGGTCGGGGCGGTCACGCTTGATGAAGTAAGGCACGTACTCGGCGAAGTGTTCGCTCGACTCGGTCACGAAGTAGCCGAGGCGGCGGTACATCTCGTAGCGGACCTCGTCGGACAGCCCGAACGTGCCGCCGTCGGTTCGAGCGGGATCACCACGATGGGGAGCAGGGTGCTTGGCTCGCTCGGCAATCTGGGGATACAGGTCGATGAGCTCCCCGCCCGAGTCGGCCCCAAGCTGGCGCTGGAACTCCAAGTAAAAGGCCATGTGGTTGATCCCGGCGCAACGGTAGCGAAGCTCGTCCTCCGGTACGCCCAGATCCTCGGCCAGCTGGGATGCCGTGTGCTGCACGCTGTGACAAAGGCCAACGGTGGGCACGTTGGTCTGGCGGGCCACGGCCCAACACAACATCGACATCGGGTTCACATAGTTCAACAGCGTGGCGTCGGAGAGCTCCTCGATATCGGCGCACACGTCGAGCAGCACCGGGATCGTTCGGAGAGCCCGCATGATCCCGCCGACACCAAGCGTGTCGGCAATCGTCTGTCGGAGACCGAAATCTTTCGGCACCTCGAAGTCGACCACGGTCGATGGCTCGTAGCCGCCGACCTGGAACATGGTGATCACGTAGTCGGCCCCGTCCAACGCAACCCGCCGATCGGTGGTGGCTTCGATGGTCGGGGCGGCACCCACCGCGGCCGCTGTCTTGCCGGCCACGATCTCGGAGGTGGTCAACCGCTCCTGATCAATGTCATGCAGGGCAATGGTCGAATTGGCGAGTTCGGGAAGCGACAAAATGTCACCCAGCAGGTTCTTGGTGAAGACAGTGCTTCCGGCTCCGACGAAGGCAATCTTGGACACGATGGTTTCCCGTTCTCTGGGTGCTGTTGGTCGACCCCTTAAGATTACGTCAACGTTGACGTAATCGGCGACGGGGGCTAAGTTACTCGGGCAGACGACTTACGTCAACGTTGACGTAGCTTGCCGTAGATGCAGCAGGATCGCCAGGATCGCCTTGACCAAGCCTGAAACAACCCTTCACGACGTAGCCGCCAAAGTAGGTGTGTCAACGCGCACGGTCTCTCGTGTGGTGAACGGTGAGGGCGGGTTCTCCTCCGCCACCGAAGCGAAGGTCAAGTCGGCAATCGACGAACTCGGCTACCGGCCCAACCTGCTGGCCCGCAGTCTCATCACCAAACGCACGGGCACGATCGGCCTCATCGGTGGTTCGATGCTCGATCCGTTTTTCCCCGAACTGGCCGAAGGTGTGCAACGGGCCGGACGAGATCGTAACCTCACGCTGTTCTTCGCCGCCAGCGATGATGATCCAACACAACAGCAACGAGCCCTGGATTCCCTCATCGGGCGAGCAGTCGACGGCATCATCATCTTTCCCGTCCGAGCCGATCTCGACCCGATCCGCAACATCGTCCGCCAAGGCGTGAACGTGGTGGCGGTCAACCCGCCAACCCAGGACTCCGAGATCAGCAGCATAAGCTCGGATCTTCTCGGTGGGGCGATGTTGGCGGTCGAACACCTCCAGCGCCAGGGTCGGCAGCGCATCGCCTTCCTCGGTAATCAATCTCCACACTCCTTCAACCGCGAACACGGCTACCTTCAGGCGTTGAAGGGCCCTGCCGGCACCAGCCATGAACCACTGATCCACGATGTGGTGCCGACGGCCGCGGGAGCGGTTGAGGGCACCAAGGCGCTATTGGAGCGCTGGCCCGACGTCGACGCGATATTCACCTACAACGACGTGATGGCCATGGCGGCCATCGGCCAGCTTCAAAATTCGGGTTACTCGGTTCCCGACAACGTCGCTGTTGTAGGCTTCGACAACATCGGCCTGTCAGGGCTGACCAATCCACCATTGACCACAATCGACCTTAAACAAATGGACGTCGGCCGCACCGCGGTGGAAATGCTCGACGCCATGATCAATGACGACAACCACGCCGTCCGCCAGGTACTTCAACCGGTGGAGCTTGTGGTTCGCCACACCTGCGGGGCGGCATCCAAACCACCGGCCACAGACGAATCTCAGTAACACAACCGGTTTCGCAACCCTGCGGGTCACGCGCAGCCGAAAGCCTCATCACAGATAAGGGGAGAATCCATATGGAAAACAACATCCAACGTTCACCGAACCCAAGCGAGGTCGGCTTTCCGCTGACCCGCCGCAAGTTCATCATCGGTGGCGCCTCCGCCGTCGGGGCCGCAGCGGTTCTCTCCGCCTGCGGTGACGACAGCTCGACCGAAGCCGGCGACGGTGGAAGCGGCGAAGCGGCATCGGGCACCGTGCGGGTGGGCTCGAACTACTCCGACGCCAAACCCAATGAAGCCTTGAAGGCCGCGCTCGACGCGTTGCCAAACAAGGACATCACCATCGAACTCAACGAGGTGGACCACAACACCTACCAGGAGCAGATCACCGCCTACATGCAGGATCCGCCCGACGACGTAGCCCCGTGGTTCGCGGCCTATCGCCTGGTGCCGCTGGCGTCAGCCGGTCTGTTGACCGACATCAGCGATGTGTGGACCAACTCGCTCGACGACGTGCTGTCCACCGGTTTCAAGCAGGCTTCCACCTACGACGGCAAGCAGTACCTCGTGCCGTGGACCTTCTACTCGTGGGGTGTGCACTACCGCAAGAGCGTGTGGGACTCGGTTGGCGCCACGCCGCCCGAAGACTGGGACACGTTCCTGGCTCTGTGCGCCGAGCTGAAGGACATGGGGATCACCCCCATCGCCTCCGGCAACGACGGCCGCTGGCCGGCCATGGGCACCTTCGACCAGATCAACTTCCGTCTCAACGGCTATCAGTACCACGTCGACCTCATGGCCGGCAACGAAAGCTGGACCGACGATCGCACCAAAGACGTGTTCGCCCGCTGGGCCGAGCTGCTGCCGTTCGCGCAGGAGAACCCCAACGGCCGTGAGTGGCAGGACGCCGGCCAGGCTCTGGTCGACGGCGAGGCCGCCATGTACGTGATCGGCAACTTCGTCGGCGACCTGTTCCCGGCCGAAGAACTCGACGACCTCGACTTCTTCCCGTTCCCGACCATGAACGACGAGCACGGCCAAGACACGGTCGAAGCTCCGATCGACGGCTGGACGATGACCACCCGTGGCGAGAACGAGGCCGGAGCCAAGGAAGTGCTGGCTCACATGGGTAGCGCCTTGGCTCAGAACACCTACCTTTCCATCGCTCCTGGTGTTCAGGCACCGGCCAAGGGCGTCGACACTGCGGCCTACAACGCGCTGCAGACCAAGTCGGCGGCCATGGTGCAGAACGCCAAGAACGTCACCCAGTTCCTGGACCGCGATACCGACCCGGCCTTCGCCAACGAAGCCGGTCAAGCCTTCGCCGACTTCCTCAACGATCCAACCCAGATCGACACCATTCTTGAGGATCTGCAGGGCAAAGCCGAAGCCATCTTGGGCTAAGGCTCTGGGCAAGCTCTGGTTTGCCCGTTGATTTCCCCGGGGGGCCACCTGTTACGGGTGGCTCCCCGGTCCCAAATCTCAACCAACAAAAGGGGGATGCTGTGGCTGTCACAGCAGAAGTAACCGCCGATGACTCGGAGGCGGTGGCGGAGCAGACCGCCAGAACCAAGATGAAGACCAAGGAGCGGTCGCAGTTCACGGGGAACGATCGCCGGGTGTTCCTGGCCATGCTGATCATTCCGACCACGATCCACATTCTCATCGTGTGGGTGCCAACGATCCTCTCGATCGTGCTGTCGCTCACCAAATGGAACGGCATTCGATTCAGCGACCTCGAATGGTCGGGGCTCCGCAACTACGACGACATCCTGCTCGGTGCCTTCCAGAAAGACTTCTTCCAGGCGCTCCTCAACAACGTCTGGCTCTTGCTCTTCCTGTTCTTCGGGCCAACCCTGCTTGGCATGATCCTGGCCTACCTGCTCGACAAGAACCTGCGAGGCAGCCGTATCTACCAGAGTGTGTTCTACACGCCGGTGGTGCTGTCGCTGGCCGTCGTCGGGTTCATCTGGCAGAACATCATGTACGACCAGGAGTTCGGCCTGGCCACCTGGGCTTTCGGTGGCGGCGAGCCGGTTGACTGGCTCGGCAATCAGAACTTTGTGATCGAGTTCGGCGGCTACGGGCTGTCGAGAAACTTCATCGCCATCCTGGCCGCCATGGCCTGGCGTCATACCGGCTACATCATGGTCTTGTACCTCGCCGGATTGAAGAGCGTCGACGCTTCGCTGAAAGAGTCGGCCTCGCTCGACGGCTGCAACGAGTGGCAAACGTTCCGCCACGTTCTCTTCCCCACCCTCAAGCCGATCAATGTGATCGTCGTGGTGATCACGGTGATCGAAGCGCTGCGAGCGTTCGACATCGTCTACGTGCTCAACACGCCTCGCAACACCGAGCTGCTGTCGATCCTCACCACCGACAATCTCATCGGTGAGGGGGCCACCAACATCGGACGAGGATCAGCCTTCGCCACCATGCTCTTCCTGCTCTGTATCGGCTTCGTGCTCTGGTATGTCACCAATCACTATCGCAACCAGGAGAACTCGGTATGACCGCAACGTCGTCAAACACCGCAACGAGCACGGCGATCTCGACCCCGATTGCCGTCAAGAAGCCGCCACTCCGCCCAGCCCGAGTGGTGCTGCACATCTTCTTGATTGCGCTCGGCATCCTGTGGCTCACGCCTCTGGTGATCTCGCTTTACGCCTCACTGCGGCCGTTCAGCGAAACTCAAGCCCGAGGTTTTCTATCGGCCCCCGACTCGCTGAGCCTCGACAACTACACAGCCGCCCTCGAGCAGGGCGACTTCATCGACAAGTACTGGAACACCGCGCTGATCTTGTTCCCGGCGCTGTTCCTCACCCTGTTCCTGGCCTCGATGATCGCCTTTGTGGCCAGCCGTTACTCCTGGCGATTCAATATCTTTTTCCTGGTGTTGTTCACCGCCGGCAACCTTTTGCCGCAGCAGATCATGGTCGCTCCCCTGTTCCAGGCGTTCCGACGGATTCCGTTGCCCGACTTCATGTCGAACTCCGGCAACCTCAACGGCTCCAACTGGGCGATCATCCTGCTGCACGTCGGGTTCCAGATGGGCTTCTGCACGTTTGTGCTGAGCAACTACATGAAGCTGTTGCCCAAGGAGCTGAACGAAGCGGCCATGGTTGACGGGGCCAGCCTCTGGACCATCTACTCCAAGGTTGTGATGCCGCTCACCCGCCCGGCCTTGGCTGCTCTGGCCACGCTGGAGTTCGCCTGGATCTACAACGACTTCTTCTGGGCGGTCATCTTCGAACAGCGGGGCGACGACCGTCCGATCACCTCGGCTCTCGCCAACCTCGGCGGCGAGTTCGTGACCGACACCAACGTGGTGGCGGCGGCGTCGATCTTCGTGATCATCCCCGTGATGGTGGTGTACTTCGCCCTGCAGAAACATTTCATCGCGGGTCTCACCCTTGGCTCAACCAAAGGTTGAGACGGGCCGGTGAGACACTCTAACACTCGGCTCAACCAAGGGCTAGCAGACCTTCTGTGTCATTCCGCCGTACGCAGCGACGGTGGGATGACACGGAACCGGTTACCCTCAAGCGATGGCAGCTATTTCAGACGAAAAGTATGTGAGCCTGACCACGTTCCGCAAGAACGGCACGCCGGTGGCGGCCCCGGTGTGGATTGCCGATTTGGGTGACGGCACCTCGGGTTTCACCACGGCCTCGTCGAGCTACAAGGTGAAGCGTCTGACCAATGACCCGCGAGTCACCCTCCAGCCCTGCGACAGTCGCGGCAACGTGCGGGAAGGCAGCGAGGTTGTGAGCGGCACCGCCACGGTCGTGCATGGCGCCGACTTCGAACGAGTGCGATCACTGATCAAATCGAAATACGGGATCCAGTTCGCCATGATCAACCTCATCGGCATGGGAGCCAAGCTGATGGGTAGAGGCAGCGGCACCGACTGCGCCGTTGTGATGACGCTCGACTGACCAGTCGAGTGGCTGCACCCTCGACGGCCGTAAAGGCCCGAACTACGCTGGAATCCATAGATCTACACGGATGAACCGTTGGACATGTCATGGATCCGGTCGAAGTATTCGGGGTCGGACCTGACGGTGAACTGATAGAGATTCGCAGTCGGGCCGACCGAGCGTGGGACGGCAAAGCGTCGGACGAGGACGGCCCTGAACAGCTCCTGCCGTCATACCGGGCCCGTCCTGGCCAACGGCCAGGCGGCTATCAGGACCGCAAGGGTCGCAGTGGAGGCCAAGAAGACGTTATGACTCCCGTTCCGGTTTTGCCCGGAATCGCCAGTCGAGCCTTGCATAGCGGCGTCGTATTCAGCCAGCCGATTCCCGGCCTTCTGATCGACGAAACCAGCCTTGAGTCGGATGCCCGAGGATCATCGTGGAAGGCCACCGTCGAGTGTGGGCGTTTCCGTCGGCGACCTCGGAAGGCAACCCTCCGGGCCTACCCGACGCCTTCGCTCAATCTCACCATTCTCGAGCTGGTGCCCACTCGCCCCCGCCTGATTCACACCCGGTCGTTTGTGCAGGTGGGGGTCGGAGCCATAGTGACTCTCAGCGAACGACTGGTTCGCGGCGCCGTCTCACAATAGCGACGGCATGCGCTCGACCAGGGCGACCAGATGGCCGTGAAAGTCGGGCGCGTCCATGCTCCAACCGTGGCCGCAGAACAGGCGATCGAACCGAAGACCTGAATCGGCGAACCGAGCCAGCGATTCGGTCTGAGCCTCCCAGGAATACCAACACGCTCGACGGAAGGCCATCAGTTCCTGCCGTTCCGGATTCCACGCCAGCGAATCTCCGGAGAACAGGAGATGCCCGTCGACGTGATAGAGCGCGCTCCCCTTCGTGTGCCCGGGCACCGGGAAGGCAACCACACCGTCGGCGGGCTCAGCCGGATCAAGCCCGGTGAACACCTGGGCGTAGGGGGCGGCGTCGCGATCCCACTCATGAATCCACACTGTGGCGCCAAACTCGGTGGCGTAGCGCTCGGCGTCGGCCACATCGTCTTCATGGGAGAGCAGAATGTGATCGACTCCCCCCATCTCGGTTAAGGGCTCGACGACTTCCCGCGTCCAGCGCGGAGCGTCGACCATCAGGTGTCCCCGGCCCGGGCGATGCACGTAGTAGGAGTGGGCGCCGAACGAATCCTTCGAGTTGTGGCCGAGGCGGTACACCCCATCGCCCAGATCTTGTGGGAACACCGGATTGTCGGGGCGCCGAAGCGTCTCATGGCCGACCGACCGGGTGGGGCACACGAGCACGGCCCGCCAGGCCATCTCAATCTCCTCCGGCGTCTCGGGCTGGCGGATGAAGTACGACACGCCGTCGCCTGGATTGCGTCCGATCAGTCCCGGAGCCACATGGCGGGCGGCGTCGCAGTCGAAGCAACGATCGTCGACAAACCACGGACCAGGAGCACCGGCCGGGTGACGGGCATCAAGACGAGCCATAGTCGGACACTATGACTCGCGACCGGAGCCGTCAACCCACCCAAACCCACCCGAACTTTGTGCGCCCTGCTGCCCTCCAGCCTGAACCTTGTGCACCCTACGTCCCGGCAAAAGGGACACAAACAGCACAAAGTTCGACGGGTGGACTAACCGTCGAGGAGGGACTGGATGGCGGGTTCGAGGTCAGTCGTGGCCCGGAGTGAGGCCCACGCCTCGATGTCGGCTTCGCTCGGGCGGCGGCCGGTGAGAATCCACTCGAGCACCGTGCGCTCGCTTCGATAGCGATAGAGCCTGGTGGCCTCGTCGCCTTCGCTGAAGTAGACGACAATGGTTCCACGGGTCACGTCGCCGGCTTCCAAACGGTCAAGCCAGTAGCGGTTGCCTTCGGTATCGGGTTCCCGGAATAGCACATCGCGGTACAAGAGATTGAGGAAGTCCTCAAACGTTCCCTGGCCGTAGCGGCGCTGGAACTCATCGGACTCCGCGAACCATTCCGCAATGTCTTCCAGTGATTCGCCGTCGCCGCGCCGCTCCAGCCAGTAGCCAAGACCTTCGGTATCAGGCGTTCGGCGGAAGAAGATCAGGTACAGCCGGTCGATCATGGCCGCCGAGTTGTTGGCGCTGACCAACTCGGCCAGAGCGCCGGCCACGCCGTCATCGAGGAGCGATTGACCGAGAGCATCGGCCTCGGCGGTCGTGGCGTGCCGACCCTCGACGGCGTGGTAGATGTCGTGCACCGCGGTGGGCACGTCGGGCCAAGGCGACCCTTCGGGCAACGGCTGATCGGGAACCTGCGGCCCCGACCCGACGGCGGCGTCAACGTACGGAGTTGGGTTGACAGCTGTCACCCCACCGGCTCCGTCGGGCTTGTAGACCTCGAAGTGCAGGTGCGCCACAGTCCACTCGGCGTTTCCGCTGTCGCCCAAGTAGGCGATCAGCTCCCCGGCTTTGAACTCCAGCCCCTTCTGGATGCGGTGACCGTCGAGCGTGTCGCAGATCTTGGCTGCAAACGCCTGGCGGCACGAAGCATTGCCGTCGTCGGTTCCTGGCGTGTCGTTGTTGATATGGATGTACTGGAACTCCCAGCCGTTGGTGTCACGGATACGCACGATGTTGCCACCGGCGTTGTCGAACTCACCCCAGGTGACCACCGAATCGTTCACCGCCACCAGCGGAATCATCTTGGGGCCGATGATGTCGACTCCGATGTGCGACCGGCCGCCACTACGAGGGGCGCCGTAGGTGTCGCTCCAGTAGACCTGATCGAGATAGTCGCTCTGGACCGGGTGGGTGATCTGGTAGGTGTGGGAATCAGCGGAGGCGCGCTGGACTGCGACGGTCAGCGAACTGACCAGTGCGGCCACAAGCACCAACAACATCGCCGTCGGGCGGACACCGGGTCGGCTACCGACGTGACTATGAAGCGGCGGGGCCGCGAGCGGAACTCGTTCAAAACGCATTCGCAGGCTCTCGGCACGATCTCAAGAATTCTTGACTCGAAATCGTAAAGAAAGATTACCGGCATTCGTGCCGATAGATGGGTTTTGTGGTCCGATTTGCCTATCAGTGTTAGCCGGGCAGATACGCACAGACGTTCGCATTCATCTCATCGTTCACATCGCGGTCCGCCATTCGTGGCATATGCCGCCACGATCTCATCTCGCTTGGCGGAACCGTCGGGCCATGTGCGCGTACGAGTGGTCACAACCGTCAAACAGCCACCGTCTCTGGACTCCCTCGGCTCCCCGAGTTCTACCACCACGCCACTCGGTTTCGAGAACAAGGCAACAGACACATCCTGATCGCTATACGAGTTCCAGATCACCACATCGTGACCGGTCGGGTTTGCGATTACGAGATCGGGCCCCGGCCATCCGATTGAAGCATCGAGACCAAGTGGGTACCGGCTGAAATACACATCGTGTGATGCATGCTCGACGATGTCGAGGCCGGCAAGGAGAGCGGCATTGAACAACGTAGTGGCGTAGTGTGAGACACCCGCACCGACGATGTACCTGATTTTACCGTCGACGACCACCGGACCGGTGAAGAAACCACCTTCCTCGGTTCGGCGTCCGACGTGATTGTTCAGCGAAAAGGTCGCACCTGGTCGAATGATCACACCCTGAGTCAATTCGGCCATTAGATGGATGTTCGCGGTGCGGTCCGGGCAACAGTCGGGCTCCAACTGGGAGGTGAATTCAGCCACTCGGTCCGTGACATCGACGCCTTCGATGTCGAAGGGCAGATCGGCTTCGGAATTCTCGCCGGTGACCTGATCGCCTTCGACCAGATCCAGGTCGGCCGGTGGCCTGCCGTCGTCGGTTCGCGGCTCAGGGACTGTTTGGGGCTGGGGGCCTACCGGTTCGGTGGAAAGAGACCGCTGGTCGGCGAAGAACAGAGCGGCCGCGAGCAGGACAACCACAACGGCGGCAACGGCAAGAAAATAGGGGGCAACCTTGGCCGGTGATCGCTGAGTATCGGTAACAGCAGCGGCCCCGTATGGGGCCGGGACGTCCTGGGCATCCACCATTGCATCGATCATGGGCCAGAAGGATGGACCGTGCTCCCAAACTGGTAGCTCGCGTAGAGCCTGGGCAACGTCCTGGCTGAACTCGTCGGTCCAGTCGTCGGGATTTGTCGACTCGGTCATCGAACGTCTCCGTCGGTCATTGCGCTCATCGAGTCGCGTAGTGCCGCCCGAGCTCGGTTGACTCGGCTGCCGACCGTGCCGGAGGCAACCCCGAGAACGGCAGCTGCGTCGTCATAGCTGAGCCCCTCCACCTCGACGAGGAGCACAGTGGCCAGCTGATCTGGCGGCAGTCCGCTGAGCGCCTGTTTCAGCAGCGATCGGTCGACGACCCGTTCAACGGCATCGTGACCCTGGTCGCAGGCGATTTCGATCAACGTCGAGGAGTCGAGCGGTGAAGCCCGACGAGTTCGCTTTCGTCGAAGATGATCGATCGCCGTGCGATACGTGATCGAATACAGCCACGTTGCGAAGCTCGATCGATGATTGAAGGTATTCAGACTACGGAAGGCCTTGAGGTATGAGTCTTGCAGCACATCGTCCATGGAATCTCGGGAGTCGACCAGCCGACTGACGAGGCGGCGCATGGCGAGGTCGTGTCGACGGATGAGCTGACCAAAGGCAGCTCGATCACCGTCGAGAGTTCGGTCGATGAGTTGGGCATCATCGTCACGCGTCATTATCTAATTCGACGCTGCGACCGGCCGAATACTTCCCTCGCGACTCTTCGGCTCAGTCGGACGGCGAACGACGGGAAAGCATCACAGCCCCGGCTAGGGCAGCTACTACGGCGGCGAACCCGGTGGCTACCAACCCGAGACCCAGGCCGCTGTCTGTGGATAGGCCGTCGGACCCATTCGTGATCTCAGCGATGGTCGGCTCCGCCCGGAAACTGATCGTGGCAACGGCCTCCGGGAGGTCGATGCTGCACAGTCCGCTTTGGTATTCGCCCTCCCACAGTCGGACGCCGACGGCTCGTTCGTCGCCCACCGACAGATTCTCGAATCCACAGGCGGCGCCGTCGGCCGCGGTGATGATGGTGATTGGTGTGGCCAGAGTGCCGTGTACGAGATAGTCGATCTCAAAGGTCCAGGCGATCTCATCGCCGCCTCGGGACGAATCGGTCACCGAACCTACAAAAACGGCTTCGTAGTCGGCCACGCCGTTCTGCCCGAAGTCCTCGTTGACCTCAAAAGGTGGACCGGCACAACTGCAGGCCGCAGCCGGTGACGCCATCACCGTGAGCGTGGAGCCGACAACCGCGACGACAAAGATCAAGGCTTGAATCACTCGAATCGGCGACATACCGCCAGCGTAGTCGGATCGCCCTTTTGGTCTCAGGCACTTAGGCCGACTGCTGGTGACGCCTATAGTGGCGGCATGGCTGAGCAGCGGTTTATGGTCCACGTCGTCGACGGAACCTACGAGCTCTTCCGCCAGTTCTTCGCCCCAGGACGCCCCGCTCATATCAACGCCGACGGGATCGACGTCGGTGCGGCTCGAGCCGTCGCCCGCAGCATGCTCACCCTGCTCGAAGACGGTGCCACCCATCTCGGTGTAGCCACCGATCATGTGATCGAATCGTTCCGCAATGATCTCTACGAGGGCTACAAAGACGGCTCGGGCCTCGATCCCGAGATCCTTAATCAGTTCCAGCCGCTGGAAGACGTGCTCATGGCCTGTGGCATCGCCACCTACCCGATGGTCGAGTACGAGGCCGACGATGGGATGGCCTCGCTGGCCGCACTCGCCGACGCCGATGAGCGTGTGGAAAGAGTGCTCATCTGCACCCCCGACAAGGACCTCGCCCAGTGTGTGAAGGCCGGACGTGTGCTCCAGTTCGACCGGCGCAAAAGCAAGATCTTCGACGTGGACGACATCATCGAGAAGTTCGGCGTGGAACCCGAGTCGATCCCCGACTACCTCGGTCTCGTCGGAGACACCGCCGACGGTTTCCCCGGACTTCCAGGGTGGGGGGCCAAGTCGGCGGCCACCGTGCTGGCCCGCTACAAACACATCGAAGACATCCCGCTCGCGGCCGGGCAGTGGGACATCACGGTTCGGGGCGGAGCGAAGCTGGCCAAGACCCTGGCCGACCACCTCGACGAGGCGCTCCTCTTTCGCCGCATCGCCACGCTCGAAGCCGATGCTCCCACGGCGGCATCGGTCGATGAGTTGCGCTGGACCGGCCCGGCCGACAACCTGGCCGAGGTCGCCGATTCCCTCGACGCCCCCGATCTGATCAAACGCACCGAGAAGCTGGCGGCAGCCCGGAGTTAGATATGGCTGGCGGAAGACGATCGTGGGTCCGCCGAATCGCACTCGCTGTCGGCGCACTCGGGAGCCTGATCGGCGTTTGGCTTATCGTTGCCGCCATCGTGTATTCACCTACGTACGTGGTCCGAGTTCTGGAGATGCGCGAGTCGAGCCAGGCCGACTATCTGGAGAACTTCCCGGTCCGCCCCCTCGCCGCTTCCACCCGTCCCTACAGCTACGCCGAAGCTCCAGACGACGACGCGGCAAGGCGAATGGCGACGGCGTTCGACACCGAGGATCTCGACACCTTCCTCGCCACGACCGGATCACAGGCTCTCCTCGTAATCGCCAACGACACCCTCGTCGTGGAGCAATACGCCAACGGGGCCCAACGTGACACGATGCTCACGTCGTTCTCGGTGGCGAAATCGTTCGACTCGACGCTGATCGGCATTGCGAACGACGAGGGCTTCATCGCCTCGGTCGACGATCCGATCGTCACGTATCTGCCCGAACTCGCATCAACCGCGGCGGGCGGTCAAGCAGACATGCTCAACCAGGTCACGATCGCCGACCTGCTGGCGATGTCATCGGGATTCGAATACAGCGAGATGCGCTGGGGACTGTTCAACGGCGACGACCCACTCACCACTTATCACCCTGATCAGCGCGCCGTATCGCTGGAAGCCGCCACCCGAACCGTCGACGAACCCGGCCGCTACTTCCGCTACAACAAGTATCACCCTCAGCTGTTGGGACTGATCTTGGAGCGGACAACGGGGATGACGGTCACGGAGTTCACCCACTCGCGCCTCTGGGAACCAATGGGAATGGAGTACGCCGGGGCGTGGACGCTCGATCGTGAGGATGGATTCGAAAAGATGGAAGCCGGACTGAACGCCCGGGCGATCGACTTCGCCAAACTCGGGTCCCTCTACCTTGCTAACGGACAGTGGAACGGGTCCCGGATCGTTTCCGAGGAGTGGGTGGATGCCTCGGTGGCGCCGACGCCGCAACGTCTGACGACCGAGCGGTACCGTGACGACTTCGGTCGCTGGATTCATGACAGCGGCAACGGATGGTACGGATACTTCTGGTACGGACGGGCCGCCGACGACGGCTCATACGACTACTTCGCCGAAGGAGATCACGGGCAGTTCGTCTACGTTTGCCCCGACATCGACACGGTAATCGTTCGCGTCGGCACCGAGTTCGGCATCACTGGCAGCCGATGGATCAACGGGTTCCAGCAATACTGCGGGGCCTGACCGGAACCGCCAGGAGCCCGCTGTGACAAAATGCTGATCACCGTAGCCGTCTCCGTGGGCGCAATCCTGATCGGGCTCTCGAAGGGGGGAATCCGAGGCATGGGCTCGGTGGCCACCATCCTCGTGGCCCTCACCGTTCCGGCCGACGTCGCCATCGGTCTCGTACTGCCCCTGATGATCGCCGGCGACATCACCGCCCTCCTCGCTCTCCGCCACCACATCGCGCTACGGATCGTGTGGCCCCTGGTGGCCGGTGGGATCGTGGGCGTCGCGGCGGCTTCGACCGTGTTGGCCAACCTTACGGCTCAGAGCCTGGAGATGGCGATCGCCGCCATCATCGTCGCCTTCGTTGGTTATCGATTTGCCGTCCGCGGGCGCGGCGGCTGGCCGCCGAGGTTGGCAACCACATCGGCCGGTGTCCTGACGGGCGTCACCGCTGGGATCACGTCAACCATCGCTCACGTTGGTGGACCACCGGTCTCGATCCACTTGCTGGCTCGTCAAGTTGCCCCGCTGACATTCGCCGGAACCTCGGTGGCGGTGTTTACCTTTGTCAATTGGCTCAAGGTGCCGGGCTACCTGATGGCCGGCCTTTTCGACACCGAGCTCATGTGGCGGATGGCCCCGGCCATCGTGTTGGTGGTCCCCGGCGTGTTTGTCGGACGATGGATCACCGCTCGACTCAATCTGGCACAGTTCGAAGTGCTGATTCTCGTCGGGCTCGTGGTCGGCGCCGCGCTCCTCGTCCTTGTCTGACCGGCCACGGTAGGGTGGCGCTGATGATCCGCGACTACGTGCCAGCCGATGCCAACCAGGTGCTTGCCCTCAATGCCGCCTGCGTGCCTGAGGTCGGGCCGATGGATGAGGAGAAACTCGGCGCGTTTGCGTCGTGGGCCCCGTACTTCAGAGTGGTGGACGTTGACGATCAGATTGTTGGGCTGCTGGTCGGTCTCGACGAGACCGCACCGTACGGAAGCCCCAACTTCGGCTGGTTCGTGGAACACCTCGGGCGGTTCGCGTATATCGACCGCATCGCCATCGCTGCATCCCAGCGCGGGCAGGGCTGGGGCCCGGCTCTGTATCGGGACTTCGAGACGTGGGCACGATCGGCCGAGCTTCCTCAGTTGTGCGCCGAGGTCAACGTCGAGCCGCCCAATCCCCGGTCGGTACGGTTCCATGAGATCTACGGGTTCTCCGCACTTGAAGAGTTCGAGCCGACCGGTTCGCCCGACTACCGAGTGGTGATGCTGGCCAAACAAGTCGACGGGTCGGAAGCCGCGACCTGAACAATCCGCACCGGCGCTCTACCCTGGAGAGCATGAACGCCGACGTCGACCAGTCTTCGGTTGGAGATCCAGCCGACGGTCCCATCGTCGACTGGCGCACTCGGGCCTCCACCGCAGGGCTCATCGTGGGTTCGGCCATGATCGGCCTCGAGCGGGTGTTCTTCCCCGAGAAACAGAAAGACGAGACCGAACAGGTTGACGATCAGCCACTCGACGACTGGCCTCGCCTTAGCTTCGGTAACGCCGACCTCGACCCGTTGGGCCCCGACGACGACGGTTACTGGAACTAGCGCCGTCAGTGCGGAGCACCGACTAACCGAGTTTGCTAACGCAAACTCTCCGGCTAGAGGTCGAGGCGGAAGCTTGACCCCACAGTTTTGTGGATCAGCGGGACTCCAGGGCGGTAGGCCAGGTGATGGCGGGACGGGGCGTCGAGCACGGTGAGGTGGGCCGGCCCACCGACCGTCAGGCGGCCGACGTCGTCTCGCCGCAGCGCCGAAGCTCCACCCGTGGTAGCGGCGACGATGGCCTCATCGATGGTCATGTTCATGTCTCGCACCGCCAAAGCGATACAGAAGGACATCGACGACGTGTAGCTCGAACCAGGATTACAGTTCGAGGCCAGCGCCACGGTGACACCCGCATCGATGGCTCGTCGAGCGTCGGGGTAGGGCTGTCGGGTGGAGAAATCGGTGGCCGGAAGGTAAGTGGCCACGGTCGACGAGGCGGCCAGCGCGTCAATGTCATCGTCGGTGAGATAGGTGCAGTGGTCGACAGAAGCGCAGCCCATCTCCACACCGAGTTGCACGCCGGGCCCGGCGCCGAGTTGGTTGGCGTGGAGGCGCAGCCCAAGACCGGCGGCCTTGCCTGCTTCCAGCACCGCCCGACTCTGCTCCGCGGTGAAGGCGCCCTCCTCGCAGAATGCATCGATCCAGCGGACCGAATCCTTGGCCGCATCGAGCATTGGACCGCAGACCAGGTCGACATAGTCGTCCGACCGACCGACATATTCGGCCGGGACCAAGTGGGCGCCGAGGAACGTTGGTTCCGCACCGACCTCGGCCGCCAGCTTGGCGTGCAGCGCTTCGCTCTCGACCGAAAGCCCGTAACCGGTCTTGATCTCGACCGTGGTGGTGCCCGCTCGGTGGACCTCTCGGAGGCGTTGACCGATCAGGCTGAGAAGCGCATCCGGCGGGGTCGCCCGGGTCAGCTCCGTGGTGTAGCGGATGCCGCCACCGTCGTAGGGCTCGCCGGCCATACGTCGGGTGAACTCTTCGGCCCGGTCACCGGCGAAGATCAGATGCGTGTGCGAGTCGACAAACCCCGGCAGCACACAGCGTCCGTCCACGTCGTAACGTTCGTCGGCGACCTGGCCCGCCGGGCCGATGGCCAGCACAACCTCAGCCCCCGACTCGTCGGCCCCGATGACCACCGACGCACCGTGGAGAATGCCGAGCGGTCCCTCGCCCACGGTGGGGTCGTTGGTGACCAACTCGGCGATGTTGTCGATGACCGTGGTCCGTGTCATGTTCGCCTCAGTCGCCCGATGGGTTGTAGACCGCAGCCCAGTCGATCTTGGATCCGGTGCCGGGCGAAACGACCATCTCACCGTCGACGACAACGTGGGTGACGTCGGAAGGACTGGCCGAAAACACGATCTCGGGGCCGGCAGGTGTGCCTGCAGTGCGAACCGACTGCAGGCACACCGTCGTGAAGTCGGCCAGTGCACCAACCTCAATCCGGCCACCGTCGGGCCAGCCGAGCGACTGGTAACCCACACTGGTGGCCATGTCGAGCAGGTCATCAACCCGATGATTGCCCCGCCGCAGCGACGCCAGCCTCTCGTTCAACTCCAACGCCCGAGCCTCCTCAAACAAGTCGATCACGGCATGGGAATCGGAGCCGAAACAGATCTCGGCCCCCGCTTCGAGAAGGTCAAGGCTCGGTCCGATGCCATCGGCAAGGTCGCGCTCGGTTGTAGGACAGAAGGCCACACGGGTTTGGGCCTCGCCCAGTGACTGAACGTCGGTCTCGGTGAGATGCGTGGCGTGGATGAGCGTTACGTTGGGGGCCAGGAGATCCCGCTGCCGCAGTACCTCAACCGGCGTCTTGCGATGGAAGGTCTTGCACGCCTTGTTCTCGTCGGGTTGCTCCGACACGTGGATGTGCAGCGGGGCATCATGCTCAAGCGCCCAGCCCTGAAGTTTGACGATCGACGTCGGATCAACGGCCCGGATGGAGTGGGCGGCCGCCCCTTGTTTGACCAGCCGATGTGGGAGGAGGCTCCACTTGTCGCGCCGTTTGATCCAGTCGGCAGCCGTCCGGTCGCTGAACCGTTCCTGCTCGGGGCGGAGAGGAAAGTAGCCATTGCGGTCGAGGCCGCCGTGCAGGTAAAGCGTGTCGAGCATCGTGATGCGGATACCCACTTCGGTGGCAGCCGATACCAGAGCTTCGGCCATGGCATTGGGGTTGTCGTACTTCAGGCCGCCGGGTTGATGGTGCACGTAGTGGAACTCGCCGACCACGCCGATGCCGGCCAACGCCATCTCCGAGTACACGGCTTTGGCCAGGTGGTAGTAGCTCTCGGGGTCGAGACCTCCGGCCACCTCGTACATATTGTCGCGCCAAGTCCAGAAGCTACCCCGCCCCGATTGGGCTCGACCTCGCATGCCGCGCTGAAAGGCGTGGCTGTGGGCGTTGGCAAGCGCCGGGATCGTGAGACCTTCGAGCCTGGTGGCGTCGGCCGGGCATTCGGCGTTCACCTCAATCGAGGTGATCCGGCCATTCTCGGTTGTGATCAGGACATCTTCGGCGGTGTCGGGTGCCGTCCAGGCGCGCTCGCACCACCACTGCTTGAACGTCATGACTCCATACTCCTACGAACCCACCCGTTCAACAAACGCAGTGATTCGCGCGACGAACTCATCGCGATGGTGCCGCTCGTATTCGTCCCACGTGGCCAGCGTTCGAGGATCGGCCCTATCGACAATGAGTTTGCCGTCGAGATGATCGCACTCGTGTTGCCAGGTACCGGCGGTGAGCCCCCGAACCGTGAGTTGCTGCGGCTCCCCGTGGCGGTCGTAGTAGGTGACACCCAGGTTCACGTGTCGGTCGACAAAACCCCGCAGCGGAACCGACAGGCAGCCTTCGTTGATGCTGACCATCTCGTCATCGAGCGGCGTGAGCACCGGATTGATGGCCACGGTCAGCGGAATGCGAGGTTTGTAGGGGTAGCGAGGATTGTCGTTGACCTCCATCACCACCACCCGCTTGGTCACGCCGATCTGGTTGGCGGCGAGGCCGGCGCCGTTGGCCGCTCGCATCGTGTCGATGAGATCGTCGACCAGTTGTTGGGTTTCGGCTGATCCGATCTCGTCGACCGGCACGGGCTCGGCCACCTCACGAAGCGTCGGGTGGCCGATGGTCAGCACTTCTCGAACGGCCATCGGGTCAGCCCTCGCTGCTTGTCTCGCGGTGGGGGATGCGGACGCCGCGTTCGTCGGCCACTTCCTCGGCTCGCTCGTAGCCGGCGTCGACGTGGCGGATCACACCCATGGCCGGATCGTTGGTGAGCACCCGAGTGAGCTTCTCGGCGGCCAGGTCGGTGCCGTCGGCCAGCGAAACCTGACCGGCGTGGATGGACCGCCCGATACCAACACCGCCTCCGTGGTGGATGCTCACCCAGGTGGCTCCGGAACAGGTGTTGACCATGCCGTTGAGGAGCGGCCAGTCAGCGATGGCGTCGGAGCCGTCGAGCATGTCTTCGGTTTCCCGGTAGGGGGAGGCCACGGAACCGGAGTCGAGGTGGTCGCGGCCGATCACGATCGGGGCTTTGAGTTCACCACTTCGAACCATTTCGTTGAACCGGAGGCCGAGACGGTGGCGTTCGCCGTAGCCGAGCCAGCAGATGCGAGCCGGTAGGCCCTGGAAGGCGACCCGCTCCCCTGCCATCTTGATCCAGCGGTGCAGCGCTTCGTCTTCGGGGAACTCATGGAGCACGGCCTGGTCGGTGGCGGCGATATCGGCCGGGTCGCCCGACAATGCCACCCAGCGGAACGGGCCCTTGCCCTCGCAAAACAACGGGCGGATGTAGGCCGGGAGGAATCCGGGGTAGGCGAAGGCCCGGTCGTAGCCACCAAGCTCGGCCTCGGCCCGGAGGCTGTTGCCGTAGTCGAAAACCTCGGCCCCGGCGTCGAGGAAACCGACCATGGCTTCCACGTGAGTGGCCATCGCCACTCGGGCCCGGCGGATGAACTCATCGGGGTTGGTCCGGCGAAGCTCGTCGGCTGCTTCCGGCGAAAGGTCGTTGGGCAGGTAGCTGAGCGGATCGTGGGCCGACGTCTGGTCGGTCACGATGTCGGCATCGATGCCATCGGCGAGTAAGCGGGGCAAGACGTCGGCGGCGTTACCGAGCAGACCGACCGACAACGGCTGCCGGTTGACCTTGGCCTCGGTGACCCGTGCCACGGCGGTGACGTAGTCGGGGGCGATCTCATCGAGATAGCGGTGATCGACTCGGCGCTGCAGCATGTGCTGGTCGACGTCGATGATGAGGACCACCCCATCGTTCATCGTGACGGCGAGAGGCTGGGCCCCGCCCATTCCGCCGGCGCCGGCGGTGATGGTGAGCGTGCCGGCCAGCGTGCCGCCGAACTTGCGGCGGGCGATCTCGGCGAAACACTCATAGGTGCCCTGCAGGATTCCCTGCGTGCCGATGTAGATCCACGACCCGGCCGTCATCTGTCCGTACATGGTGAGGCCGAGGTGTTCGAGGCGCCGGAACTCGTCCCAGTTGCCCCAGTCGGGCACCAGGTTGGAGTTGGCGATCAGCACCCGGGGAGCCCATTCGTGGGTCTGCAAAACGCCGACCGGCTTGCCCGACTGCACCAGCATCGTCTCATCACCTCTGAGGGTGGTGAGGGTTCGCAGCATGGCGTGATAGTCGGGCCACGACCGGGCGGCACGACCGGTGCCGCCGTAGACCACGAGATCATCGGGTCGCTCGGCCACCTCGGGGTCGAGGTTGTTCTGCAGCATCCGGAAGGCGGCCTCCTGCGGCCAGCCTTGGCAGGTGAGGTCGGTGCCGGTGGGGGCCTTGACCGGGCCTGGGGATGTGCCGATGTTCGGACCTGACGTATTGCTCATAATGAACCTCGTATCGGGTGATTCGGCTCGCTTCCAAAGCGCTTGACAAGTGTCCAACGATATCGGTAGCGTGTCAATATATGGAAGTAGACTTTCATTTAATGAAATCCCACAAATAGGACACCAGACACGAAAGCGTTAGTGTGGCGACAGCCCAGGCCAACAACCTGCATGTTTCTCGATCGGCCGAGCGGGCCCTACGACTGCTTGAGCTGGTGGCCACCGAGGGTTCGCTTCCTCTTACCGAAGCGGCCAAGGCCACCGACATTCCGGTGAGCACCACCTTGCGCCACCTGCGAGCCCTTGTCGACTCGGGTTGGCTGCAGCGTGACCAGGCCGGCGAATACAGCGCGGGCCCCAACCTGTTGAGGATCGCTGTTCAAGTGTTTCGCTTCGGCCCCTACTCCCGGCTGATCGCATTGGCTCAGCCTCATCTCGACAGCCTGGCTGAAGAGATCGGCGAGTCGGTGTATCTGGCCGTGCGCGATGGCGACGTTGCCGTGTACTTGGCCATGACCGAAAGCACCAAAGCAATCCGCCACGTTGGTTGGGTCGGCAAGAGGGTTCCGCTGAAGGGAACCGCCGTGGGTGAAGCACTCAGTGCGAAACCGAACATGGAGCTGGACCCCCTTCCAGTCTTCACCGCCAGCGGCACCATCGAACCCGATGTCGCCGCAGTCGCTACACCGATCGTGGAACGGGCCACCGGCGAGGTGGTTGGGGCCTTCTCAGCACTGGGTCCGACCAGCCGGCTGAGCGAGCGCGCCCAAGAGGCGGCGCAGGCGTTACGGAAGGCGTCGATGAAGCTGCGGACCGACCTCCACGGCCTGTCGTCAGGAAACTAGAGCGGTGATCACGGCGATGGTGCCGGTGCAGACGATCACGGCGCCCCACAGGTAGAAGTCACCCTTCAACTCGCCGCGGAACCCGACCATCTCACCTCGCAAGAGAGCGATTTCATCCCGAACCTAGGTACGAAGCTCCTCTATTTCACCCCGCATCTCCGTGCGGAACTCGCCCATCTCAGCCCTGAGATCCCTGCGAAGCTCGGCCATCTCGCCCCGCAGCTCAGACATCTCCCCTCGCAGCACCGAAGTGGTGGCCGCTGTGGGCAATGTTATGGGCGGCCTATGACATCCAACTCCGGGCGCAGCCGTGAGCTACAAGCGGGGGATGATCTCCCGCCCAACGGCTTCCAGCACCTCAAACCGCACATCGAGCGGCGGCAGGATCATCACGTGATCGAGGCCAGCGACGTCGAGCGCTTGCAGCCGGGCGATGATGTCATCGGGCTCGCCGATCAAGCACGTCGATTGCATCAACGCCGGCGTCACGAACTGTTCTTCCTCGGGCATCACCCAACAGTTGTGGCCCTGGTGGACTCGCTGGTGCCGCACCGGCTCCGGCACCTGATCGAGCAGAGCGCAGTAGTCGTCCCACACCTCGAGAACCGCCGGGTTCGACGGTGATCGCCCGTACTGGCGCCACTGGTCGTAGGCGTAGTGGAGCGATGCGATGGCAAAGGCGCCACAGTATTCCCGCACCCGATCCGAGTCGGGCGACTCGCCGGGTTCCAGCACCACCATGGTGGTGAGGGTCGCGGCGTAGAACTCCGAACGGTCGATCGTGCGACCAACCTCGGCGGCGCCCGATTCCACTGCTCGCCAGACCCGCTCCATCATCCGCTCTTCAAGTGGGATCGACAACACGATGCCATCACCGTGTTTCCCGGCCAACGCCATCGACCGGGGGCCGAAGCCCGAAACGTAGAGAGGCATCGGGTCGTCGAAATTGACGAACCCCTTGTCGGCCATGATGTGACGAACCGGCGACGTGCGCCCTCGCCAGGTGACCAGCGCCTCCTCCCCCCGGAGCAACGGCCCCAACTCCACCAGATAGCGGTCGAACTCAACGATCGTCATTGGCTTCAAACCCATAATGCGAACCGCTGTGTTGCCGGTGCCGATGCCACAGAATGTTCGACCGGGCGCCAGTTGATTCACGGTGGCCATCGAGGCCGCCGTCACCACCGATGGTCTGGTGGCGGCAACCGAAACGCCGGTGCCGATCTTTATTGTCGACGTTCGCTCCGCCGCGAGGGCGGCCGCCGCGTATGGATCGCTCCACAACATCTGCACATCGGCGAACCAGGCATGGCTGAACCCGAGCTCCTCGGCTCGAACCACATAGTCGATATCGGTGACCCGGCTGGCAACGCAGATCCCGATTTCCACGTGAGTGCCTACTCAGACAGTCTCTGCAGCAACAGCCGGGGTCGCGGCCCGAGCGGCGTTGGCCACGATGGCATCGCCGATCTCGTCCCATCGGGTACGAGGAATGTCGTGGCCCATGTCGGGGAACATCAGCAGGCGGGAGCCGGGGATGGCCTTGGCGGTGGCAATACCCCCGGATGGAACAACCAACTTGTCTTCCATCCCGTGAATTACCAGCGTGGGCGCGGTAATGGTGCTCAGCATCGGGGTGCGATCGGGACTTCCGGCGATCGCGGCGGTTTGACGATCGACTCCCCGAGGTCGCCACGATCGAGCCACCGATCTACGGGATCGGGCCAGATGTTCCTCCCGATCCCATGACGAGCCGGCCCACAGCGCATACATGTCGGTGCTGACTTCGGCCGCCTCGGCCCGGCTTGGGCGCGGGGCCCGAGCCACTTTGGCCAGAATGCTGGGGTGGATTCCGCCGTTACGTCGATCGCCCGTGTTGGACATGATCGACGTGAGCGACCGCACCTTGTGGGGGTGCTCGAAGGCCAGTGTCTGGGAGATCATGCCTCCCATCGACGCCCCGGCCACGTGGGCCGAGTCGACTCCAATCACGTCGAGAAGCGCGGCGGCGTCGGCCGCCATGTCGGTGATGCGGTAGCCGACCTCGATCGAGCGCTTGGCGAACATTCCGGCCATCAGAGTCCGGCGGTTGGGCGCAACCCAGTCGAACTCGGTGCTCAGCCCAATATCTCGGTTGTCGTGGCGAATCACTCGGAAGCCACGATCGACCAGCATCTCCACAAACCCGTCGGACCAGTCGATCAGCTGGCCGCCTAGCCCCATCACCAGGAGCAGCGGTTCACCGTCGCCTCCAGTGTCCTCGTAACAGATGTTGATGCCGTTTGCTTCGACGATCGCCATAGACCGTAAGTCTAGGGCTTTCTACCCAGACGCTTCGAGTCCGGCGTCTCGGCGGGACTGCGCGATCTTGGAGCTGGTGAGGCTGGTGGCTGTCCACGCTGTGAGCAAGAAGTGTCCCAACGCCGAAACCATAAACGGCGTGCGCAAGGCCACCTCGCGGCTCGCCCCGACGTTCTCAGCCACAACCACAAGCAGACCACCGATGGCAGCGCCAACGGGGATCATGCCCCAGGCAAACAGGCGGTACACACTGTTGACTCGGCCGAGGAGTTCATCGGGAATGATCGACTGACGAAGGCTCACCGTGATCACGTTCCACAGCACACCAAGAATGGTTGAGACGATGAACAGCAGCCATGCCAGCTGCCAGCGGTCGATGAGACCGACCACCAGCATTGCGAGTCCGCTGACGCTGGTGGAAAGCCAAAGTGATCGACCCTCGCCAAAAAGCTTCGACAGATGCGACGCCGTCCAGCCACCGATGATTCCCCCAACGGCGATTCCCGTCATCATGAACGCAAACTCAGTTGAGCTGGTTCCGAGCACTTCCTGGGCGAACAGCACGAAGATGGCGAACACGATCGAGCCAAGCGCGTTGTAGATACCGAGGATGATGGCCATCGGACGGAACAGTGGGTGACGCCACAGCCAAACGAAACCTTCTTTGGCCTCCGTGGTCCAGCGCTTCCGCTCCACCATCTCCGACTGATCAGCCGACGCTGCTCGGGGCGACGCCGCGATTGCCGCCACCAACCCAGCCGAAACGAGGAACGACGTGGCATCCACGAAGAACGGCAGCGAGAACGCCACCAGCAACAAGAAACCGGCCAGCGGCGGGCCGACGAAGTTGTTGGCCACCATCTCCGCGCTCCACAACCGCCCGTTGGCCTTCTCCAAGTTGGCCTGGTCGACAATGGCCGGCATGAACGTTTGCGCCGAGTTGTCGTAGAGAACCTCGGCCATGCCCAACAGCAGCGTGGCTACAAGCACGATGCCGTACATCACAACGTCGGTGCTTACAACGTTGCCGGCTGCGACCTCATCGGGGCTGGGCAGAGAGCCTTGGCGCATCAGCACCGCCACCGCCACCAAACCTGTCAACACCGCCCGGGCCGTGTTGGCGCCGACCATCAGCTTTCGGCGATCACCTCGATCGGTGATCACCCCGGCCGGAAGGGTGAACAGCAACCACGGCAGTCGCTGGGCCGCGACCACCAAGGCAATCAGTACTGGGCTTCGGGTTACCGCCGAGGCCAACCAGGGATAGGCGATGACGCTCACACCGTCTCCGAGATTGGAGATGGTCGAAGCCGCCATGAGTTTGTAGTAGCTGGCGCCCAAAGGCCCTGGTTGGTTCGGCTCCTCGACATCGGCCTCCAATCCAGTTGCGTCAGTCATCAACATCATGTGTAGCAGCGAGTCGAAGTGAGCGCTGGAAATTCGGCAGTCACACCCAGCGACTGGAACTAAAATCAGGCGGAGAACATACAACGCCGAGCCGAAGACCGCCTCGAACTACTGGTCTCACCTGGCAGAGCGTTAACGAGTTCGGAGGGAACGTCGCATTGTTCGCCTGGCACGGCCAAGATGCGGGCGACGTAACGGTTGGATTTCTAGTCGAACAGGTGGCCAACCGTCAGTACGGCGCGGCCGGGCGCACCCTCGAAGCGCTGGCCGACGACCATCAGGTGTCTTCAGAACAGGCGGCGAGGCTCAACGATCTGTTGTCGCAGGCTCAGCGCCTGGCCGACGACCAGGACCGCCTTGCCGAAGTGGTTGCCGGTCTGGCCTACGACGAGCAGAACCTGCAGACCACTATTGAGAACGAAGTGGCCATCAGCCACAAATCGGACACGGCCGAGCCTGCGGCAGGTCCCAAGTCGACTGCAAAGCCGGTGGTTCCACCGGAAGATGCGCTGATCATCTGCCTTCTTGGCCCCTGCCAGCTTCAATACCAACAAAACACGCTCGACTGCGACAACGGCGACAGGGCCGGTGCCGTGCTTCGTTTCCTGGCCGCCCAACCGGAGAGAGGCATTCACAAAGAGCAGTTGGCCGCGGTTTTCTGGCCCGACGCCGACGATCGAGCAGCCCGCCGCTCGCTGCACCAGGTCATCTACAACTTACGACGCAGGCTTACGGAGATCGGTGCCGAAGCGGAGCTGCGATTCCACAACAACCGATATGTGCTCGGCGGGCCCAGGAGATGGCGCGATGTGGACGAGGTCGACCGATTGATGGCGCTGGCCAGATCGGCCCGAGACCGGGGTGACGCCGACGAATTTGTGGACGCCTACGAGCAGGCCGAGGGTCTCCTCCGCGGTGACTACTTGCACGAACACCCCTACGCCGAGTGGGCCGATGCGGCGCGCCAGCACTACCGACAGGTCCGGTTGGAGGTGGTCGACGTACTACTCAACGAATATCAAGACCGCGGCCAGTACTGTCGAGTGGTTGATCTGGGCCAGCGTTATCTGCAGTCGGACCCAACCAACGAATCGGTGGCCCGCCACCTGATGCGGGCCCATGCCGAGCTTGGCCAATCTGAGCTGGTCTCCGCCGTGTTCACCACACAGTCCCAGCTTTTGACCGAGAACCTCGGCGTACCACCTGACGACGAGTCGGAGGCGCTGGTGCGCAAACTCATACCTCGTCGAAGTCGGCGTTGACGCAGATTGATGACATAGGCGCCACACCGCCAACGAAGCCTTCGATGAGTACCCGATGAGCAGGCGCTGAGAACCCTCCCTGATGATGAACGGTGCACATACGTGCACATCCATACAACATCACAACGTCATCGGTGAATCATCGGTGATCATAAATATTGGAGGGAATGAAATGCATGGATACGAAGACGCCTGTAACAAGGAGTGCTCGTTTGAGGTCACTCCTTATGAACGGCTTCGCGGTGGCATCAGGGCCACCATCTACGAAGAGGGCCAGCGAGGCCCTCAGGACATCGTCGCCATCGGTGACGAATGGTATGTAAAAGTCCAGTGGTATCTCACCGGCGGTCTACAACGCCATCTCTGCGGCCAGTTCTGTGTCGCCGTCTACTTCGAGTCGATCGGCCGAGGCAAAGAGTTCAGCTTCGGTCCGGTTGAGGTGGAAATGAAGCCTTGCGGCGACGGTCGGTACGAGTACATCTTCAAGGGCTCTGACTGGGTCAAGCTCAAGGAGAAGCACTGCGGACGCCTATACCACGTTGGGGTCTCACTGACGAGTCGGGCCTGCGATCGGCCCGGCCACATCGCAGGGTTCTGCGACGTGGGAACCGTCATGTTCGTTCCTGCCGCCGACTAGGCGACGGGGGACCCTCATGGCCGAAACGGAGGGCGACACCGCTGCGGCCACCTCGAACCGATCCGTCGAACCAGCCGATTTCTCGGTACTCGACGGCGTCGGTTCGAAAACAGCCGCCGGCCTTCGGGCCGCTGGATACACAACTATGAAGGAGCTGGCTATGAGCCGGGTCGACGACGTCGTCGGCCGGTTGGCCGACGCCGATTCACCAGTACCAAGTTCCCGAATCGTTTCTCAACGGTGGCTGTTCCAAGCCTGGAATTACATCGACGACGGCGAAGCCGGAGTCGACTGGTTGAAGGAGAAAGCCGGTTGGTCCGACCAGCCGAGGGCCTCCTCGCCGCCAGGCGGAGCAGCAGAGACCGCGGGCGCGGCACCGGGTATCGATCTGCAACAGGATGCGAGCTCGGTGACACCGAACCCGACGGAAGACGATCAATCAGCGGAGTGGGTTGAACACGCCACCTACATCGTCATCTTCGACCATCGGTACTCTACCGATGGCGAACAATGGCAAACCAGAGTTTGGGACGGTGACGCGATGGTTGAAGAGGTGTTCGCCAACACCGATCCGAATCTATGGTCAACGGCGATCATGGTGAGGGCCGGGCTGACCGACTAGCTGAGATGACGGGATCAGCCCGACATCACAGTGTCCACTCGGTCCTGTGCTCGGTTTCCATTCAATCCTGCTTGGCCCTGCTGGGCGCAACCCGTGGCGGCTCGTTTGGCATCTTCGGATACACGGGCGGCCACGGGGCGTCCATCAGACCGGCGTCCAAGTCGGCCTGATACAGGTCAAGCAACCGCGAGATCGAACCGGCCGACGCGTACATCTCGGCCCATGGATCGCCCTCGGCTGCCACTTTGGCCGGCACCATGTCCATGGTGAAGTTGTCGGGGTGGACCGAATCGAGTTCATCCCACCAAAACGGCGTTGACACCTGAGCCCCCACTCGAGACCGCACACTCCACGCCGAGAACACGGTTTTGTGAGGGGCGTTTTGGTTGTAGTCGATGAACACCCGCTTCCCCCGCTCTTCCTTCCACCACGCTGCGGTAAGCCGGTCGGGGTAGCGGCGTTCCAGCTCACGGGCGAGGGCGACGGCGGCGGCCCGCACCTGGTAGCTGTCCCACCCCGGCTGCAGGCGGGCAAAGATGTGGATGCCTCGACTGCCGGTGGTTTTGGGGAAACAGGCCACACCAAGTTCGGCCAGCACCTCTCGCACCTTCGTGGCCGCCCAGGCGATGTCGTCGAACGAGATGCCTTTCGACGGATCGAGGTCGATTCGTAGCTCGTCGGTGTGTTGAGGTTCGGCCGCCTTGTAGGGCCAAGTGTGAAATCCGAGGCAACCCATGTGGGCGGCCCAGGCGATGTGGGCCACGTCGGCGGCGGCCATGGCGTTGGACGTGGTGCCGTTTGGTGTGGACACGGTGGTGGTCTGCAGCCACTTGGGGGCGCCCTTCGGCACCCGTTTCTGAAAAAACGACTTACCCGACGCGCCATCGGGGAATCGCTGCATCAACGTCGGACGGCCGCCCATCGCCGCCATCAACGGCTCCTCGACGGCCACGTAGTAGTCGATGAGATCGAGTTTGGTTTCGCCCCGCTTGCTGAAGAAGACCTTGTCGGGGCTGGAGATCTTCACCTCGTGCCCGGCGATCTCCTGAACGATCGGAGCGCCGTGCTCATCGGATGCCATGGCCAAACCCTAGCAGGGCGTGAAATCCGACCTCGTCCGTCGTAGCGACGACCTAAGGTTGAACAAATGACCGATCATCCGACCGGATCCGATCGCAGCTACGCCGCGCTGTGGTCGATGTTGCGTTATCACTGGCGCCCCAATCTGATCAGCACGCTGTGGCGCGCCACGGCGATGGTTCCGATCGCGCTGTTCCCGTACTTCCTCGCCCGGTTGGTCACGTCGGGCGACGACAAAGACCAGGCGTTCCTCTTTCTCGTGCTGCTGGTGGGCTCCGGTATCGCCCACACAATGCTGTGGACGGCATGCGATTTCTACGTCTCGAAA
This sequence comes from Acidimicrobiales bacterium, assembly GCA_965216355.1. Taxonomy (GTDB): domain Bacteria; phylum Actinomycetota; class Acidimicrobiia; order Acidimicrobiales; family SZUA-35; genus JAHELU01. Next base: position 921,737 of record CBDCFR010000013.1, on the reverse strand, counting down.
CATGTCATTCCGCTCACCTACGAGTTCAAGCGCATTGCGTTCAACAATGTGTGGAGCAAGGATTACCGATCGTTTGTCGATCATCCGTCGGGAAAGACCGCCAACTACGTCAACGATCTGCGAGACAAGTCGGAGAACCTGTGGGACATCATCCACTTCAGCTTCCTTCCGATCGTCGTGTCGATCCCGATCTACACCGTGTTGCTCTATCAGACCGCGGCTTCGAGTGCGCTCCTGTACCTCGTGTTCCTGGCGATGGCGGCGGCGGTACTGGTCCGTCTGGCCCGCCCGGTGCGGTCACGACGCCGCCACCTCACCGACACCACCGCCACCAACAACGGCCGGGTGTTCGACTCCTACGCCAACTTCGTCAACGTCTTCTCCTTCCGGGCCCACCACAAAGAGATCGCCCGCAACAACCAGCAGATCGATGGTCTCATCCGCGACAGCATCCGCTTCAACTACGCCCTCAGCGGGTACTGGGGAGTGGCCGCCACGATGGTCAGGGTCGGTTTGTGGGCGGTGATCATGGGGTACAGCTGGTATCTGTTCGACACCGATCAGATCACGTTTGCGGCCATGGTGGTGTCGATCACCGTGCTGCTCGACTTCACCCAGCAGTACTGGGAGATGGTGTACCACTACGGCAACTGGGTGGATAACTCCGCCTCGTACCGGGAGGCCTACACCTACCTGTTCCCCGATGAAGACATCATCGACGATCACTACCGCCGCGAAGATGTGCTTGTCGCCGGTGGATCTGGCTCGCTTCGGATGACCGAGAAGCTCGAGATCCGGAACCTCAGCTTCGCGTACCCCGACGAGCCCGACCGCATGGTGCTCAACAACGTCAGCTTTTCGGTGGCCCGAGGTGAGAAGCTCGGCATCGTCGGTCGCAGTGGCGAAGGCAAGTCGACGCTGATCAAGATCCTGCTCGGCTTCTACCCGCCAACCGGCGGCGAGATCCTGATCGACGGGAAGCAGGCCGATGCCGACCTGCTCAACAAGATCCAGTCCTACGTTCCCCAAGACACGTCGTTGTTTCAGGAGACGATCGGCTACAACATCGCCTACGCCAGCGACGCTCCCGACTATGAGTCGGCTCCGAAGAACGGTGCCGTTACGACCGCAGCCGACAAGGCTCACATCGGACAGTTCATCGACTCGCTCCCGGAGAAATACGAGACCTTGGTCGGCGAGCGGGGCATCAAGCTCAGCCTCGGTCAGCGACAGCGCATCGCCATCGCCCGAGCGTTCCTCAAGCCGTCGGATCTGCTGATCCTCGACGAGGCCACGTCGTCGCTCGACTCCGAAACCGAAGCCTTCATCCAGGAGGCGTTGGAGAACCTGTGGACCGACCGGGCCGCCATCGTGATCGCCCATCGACTGGCCACGCTCAACAACGTCGACCGGATTCTGGTGATCGAAAACGGCGAGGTCGTCGAGGAAGGCACCAAGGACGAGCTCCTCGCCGCCAACGGCGCCTTCGCCGACCTCTGGAGCCTCCAGCGGTCAGGCATGATCTGACCCTGCCAGCCGAGACGGCTAGGCGATGTCGCGGCGGCTGAACGCAAACATGCCAATGGCCAGCCCGGCCGCGGCGTACGCGAGCATCAGCAGCCCGGCCAGCAGGTACCCGTGTTGAACCACCGGCGGCGAGTCTCCGAACACGTCGATCTGCAAGACATTGGCTCCGCTGACAAAAGCCGCCGCGTTGTTCATCGGAAGGTACGGGGCCAGCCAGTCGACAAAGGCCTGCAGTAGGCCTTCGACAACAAACGCGTAGCCGACAAACGAGATGATCGACGCCAGCGAGTTGTTGAACCACACCGTCAGGCCGAGCCCGAGCAGGAAGAACATGCCGGCGGCCAGGCCGCTACGAACCGCCGAGGCCGCAAGCCAGCCCCACATCTGCCCGGTCATGCCGTCGGCGGTACCGGTGATCGAGGCAAGTCCGAACATGAGGGCCACAAAGAAGGCCGACAGAATGATGGCGATGGCCACGGTGACCAGACCCCCACCAAGGGCCCGAGCCGCCAACAGGCGGAGCCGGCGCGGCTGCCAAGTGAGCAACAATTCAATCACACCCGACTTCTGATCGGCACCGAAGAATGACGCACCCAACGTGAAGGCCATGATTGGCAGCAACGGTCCGAGGAAGGAGATGAGCCCGGATGACCCTTCGGGCTGGGCCACAACCCCACCCGGACCGGTGTCGGTCGATCCGAATGAGGCGAGGTCGCCGACGAAATCGGGGGTGCCGTCTTCGGCTTGGATAATGAGATAGGCAATTCCGACGCCGACGAGAAACAGCAGAGCCAAGGCCAGGGGAAAGTATCGGGTCATCCGACGGGAGACGAACCTCTGGGTTTCCGCGATCAACAGTCCGGTCATTGCTGTGCCTCCTCGGTCGTCGATTCCGATCCTGGTTCGGCCGCCGATCCCGGCGCCGGAGCTTGCATCGTGGGTGCACCGGTTGGCGGCGGCGGAGCAGTGAGTTGAAAGAAGGCCGACTCCAGCGACGCTGCTTCGGTCCGCAGACCCGAGAGGTACAGTCCGCTGTCGGCCAAGATCTTGGTCACCCGGGACGACTCATTGGGATCGATTTCCACCTGCAGCTCATGGTTGGACTGGCGGACAACCGGAACTCCAGCCGCCGTCAAGGCTTGCTCCGCGGCGTGTGGATCATCAATCGAGACCATTACCTTGGCCGCGCCGTGGTCGGCTCGGATGTCGTCGAGCGAACCCGATACCACCACCCCACCGTTGAAGATGATGGTGGCCTCGGTACACACCTGTTCGATCTCTGACAGCTGGTGGCTGGAGATCAGAATCGTTGTGCCCTGGTCGGAGATGCGGCGCAGAAGACCGCGCACCTCGGCGATGCCGGCCGGGTCGAGTCCGTTGGCCGGTTCATCGAGGATCAATAGTTCGGGGTCTTTCAGCAGCGCGCCGGCGATGGCCAACCGCTGCCGCATACCAAGCGAGTACGACCCGAATGTGTCTTTGTCCCGGGCGTCGAGGTTGACGGTTTCCAACACCTGATCGACCGCCGACTTGGGCAGCCCATGGATACGAGCCAGCAGGGCCAGATTCTTACGACCGGTGAAGTTCGGGAACATCTTCGGGTTCTCGACAATGGCGCCGACCCGGGCCGCCACCTTGTGGAACTCCGTGGTGGAGTCGGCGCCGAACACCCTCACCTGCCCCGATGTCGGACGGATCAAGCCGAGCAGGCACCGGATGGCCGTGGTCTTGCCCGAACCGTTCGGCCCGAGGAACCCGTGTACGGCCCCCGGCGACTCGATGGTGAGGTTCAAACTACGGAGAGCATGAACGTCTTCACCCTGACGTCTTGGGTAGACCTTGTTGAGATCCACCGCTTCCAAAATCGCTGCCACTGTTTGACCGTAGCAGCGTCCGGCGGGTCAACGCTGTCGGTTGTTGGTGGCGGGGTTTAGGCGCAGCTCATGTCGGCTTCCTCCGACGCCGGCACCGGCTCGTATTCCACGGTGTGACCGTTGGCGGTGACCGTTAGGAGAGGTGGATCGGTGGTCATGAACAGCTCGGCCTCGACCATGCCGTCGTTGAGATCTTGGTTCCATTGGGCGGGAGGGCCGTTGACGAGATCGGGATCGGTGGCTCTCCACATGGTTCCGTTGATCGGCCCGAGCACGTCGACTGAACACGCCAGGTCGAGCCTCACCAACCACGGGAAGCCGTCCTCGATCACAAGATCGGGCATGAGTACGTCGGGCTGCGGTGGGCCCATGTCTTCGAGGAACTGCACCACGAGTTGATCGGCGGTGGCGGTCGAACCGGGGGGCCGCAGATCAACTTCGACGGTGGTGCGCTCCTCCGGAGCCCCTCTCGGCGGATCCTCAGCGTCGAGCTGTACGGCGAACGGCGCCTCGGGCAGCCGGTCCCTGGGAATGGCCACCATGAAGGCGTGAGGGTTGGCGTCCGCGGTACACATCGTGGGGTTGCCTGGCAACACGAAATCACCGTGCACGACCCGGCGGACCTGGTCAACGACCACATCGTCGAGTCGAATGGGGCAGCTGGAGCCATAGACGGCGCCGAACCAGATCACGATCTCGGCCTCAAAATCGACCGGCGGCAAGTCACCCGCCAGATCCGCCTCCCGCCACAGCGCCTCATACTGTTCCGGCGTGGTCGCCACCCCGGTGCGATAACTCGAACCGGTGAGATCTTCGGCCAGGAGACGCCAGCCGTCACCCTCGGTGGGTTGTGGTCCGTCGGCCACTGCGTCGGCCGGATCAGCCCCGGCGATGCACAACATCGGACCGGCCAGGTCGGCGAACCGAGACAGCGTCTCCTCGTCAAGCACCGGAACATCGACCGACACCATGCCCGACGGCACGCTGTGGCTTAGGCCCCAGTTGTCGAGGCCTTCGAGCGCTTCCTCCACCTCGGCCCGGAGTGCTCGTAGCTCTTGCTCGGTGGCCCGCACCTCAACCGCCACCACTCCGGCACCGGGGAACTCGGCTTCGATGTCGGCCTGCCGAGCGGCGGCGTCTTCGCTGAAGCCGACGCTCACCCAACCGTTGTGATTTCGGTCAACCCAGATGTCCTCATAGCCGGGCTGACGACTGGCCCAGGCTCGCACCTCGTCAACCGGGGCGTTGTTGCCGACGTAGATCGGCTCGTCTCGGTAGAACGACGGATCGGCGGTCTGCCAATCTAGATCGGAGCTGCAACGCTGCAGCCCAAACGCCAGTTCTCCACCTGGGACGTTTGGTACATCCTCCGACGTACCAGTGACACCCGCCCCTTCCGCGTTTACCTTGCCCTCACCGCAGGCGACGGCAATCAAACCGAGCACGAGGCCGAGAACCAGAAGCATCGAGAACCTTCTCAGATCAGATCTCATACCTATTGGACGACGCTAGCCGCCGACTGGTTCCCGACCCCCGTCGAACTTTGTGCGGGTTACGTCCCCCCGACTGGGACGCAGGCGTCACAAAGTTCGGTGGTCGGGGACGCAGGTGTCACAAAGTTCGGTGGGAGGTGTTAGTCGGAGCCGATCTGCAGGACGACATTAACCTTCGGCAACTCGCCGGTCACGACCTGCTCGGAGTTGGCGGCCGCGCCCTTGAAAATGCCCTTTGCCATCAACGAGGTCTCAGTACCTCGACGGGCGGTGTAGATGGCCCGGCGGGCATCGTGGACCAGGTGTGATTCCGGTTCGGCGGCCGCCGCCAGTTCGATCAGGTGGCAAGCGAGGCGGTGATCACCCTCGGCGCTGCGCTGTTGCGCCCTGGCCACAACGGCCTCCACTCCCCCGACGAGGTCGACGATCTCCGCGCCAACCGCTTCGTCCGACGGTGGCTTGAGGCGGGCCGGGTTGCCGTCGTACCAGCCGCCGTAGAGCCGCCAGATATTGCGGATCACAAATTCCGGTTCGTCGTACATCGGCACCATGTAGGGAATGGTCAGCTTCTCAGCCGGCACCGACACCGAGTGCAAAATGCTGTTCAGCGTGGCACCCGCGTTCATGGCGTCGACCACGTCGAACACCAACTGCTCCAGCGTCTCGGCCACGGTGATCAGGCAAGTGCGAATACGGTCGGCGCCGGTGATCGGCAGCCCGTGGGCCGGCACAAACAGTTCCGCCTTCTTGTCGGCCATAGCTCGAAGCGATTGGGCCCACTCGAGCGGGTAGCGCTGTACCTTCTGCGGGTTGCCGCAGTTGGGGAAGTTCCAGATGAACTGGTCGCCGGCGGTAATCATCTTGTGTTGCGGAATCCAGGTCCAGGTGTGATCGTCGGTCTCGCCCTTGCAGTGGTTGAACTCGAAGGTGAGATCGCCGACGTCGACGCTGAGCGAGTCCTGGTAGACCACGTCGGGTTCGATCACCGACGGGGGAAGAAACGGGCGCTCGGTTGCCTTCGCCACCCCGGTGGCCGCACCGCCGAACTGTCGCAGGTTGATCACCCGGTTGTAGCCTGACGTGGTGCGGTAACGGGCGAAACGAGGCGGGATGTTTTCGTGGCCCACAAACTGCGGCGGAGCGTGACCGGAATCAGCCGCCGCCTCGGCGAAGGCACCAGACCCACCCACGTGATCGAGGTGGCCGTGAGTGTAGACGGTCGTGTCGAACCGCTCAGCGCTCCACGCTCTGATGGCCTCGACCACCGGCGGGCCTTTCTGCACGGTGCTGGTGTCGAACACCACGAGGCCGTCACCACTGTCGACAACCACAGCGTGGCTGAACGATTCGACCAGCGCCACGCCCGGAGCAAGCTCACTGAGTTCCTCGGTGATGCGGTTGGGGCGGACGTCGGTGAGACCCTCGTCGATGACTCGGGTCGAGAGGTCAAGGGGATGCTCGCTCATCGGGCGAGCATCCCACAGGCCTGTTCGGGGGGCAATTCCTATTCGGTAGCGCTCCCGGCGCCGCTGTCGGCGGTGCTTTCCGCATCACGATCAGCGGTGACGGACGCTGACGGAGTTGGCGCTGACGGGGGCGGAGGCTGGTTCCGCAGTTTGCGATCGCTCAGCCAGCGGTGACCGAACCACACAATCGGGAAGACGGCGGCCAGTAGCACCAGCATCGGGAGCAGGAAGCCGACGACCACCTTGGCCGCAGTCCAGACACCTTGCAGCACATCGACGCCGGCGTCGAAGCCGTCGGTGAAGCCAGGGTCGGTTGCCGGCTCAAAGGTGTCGAGGAACGCTTCGTCCCGGGCGTCGATCGGAGGACCGGCCGGCTCGCCGTCTTCGGTGATCGGGCGGGCGGTCACCTTGGGGCGGAGCTGTGTGCGACGCTCGGCGGTGGTTTCGTAGGCCAGCATCAGGCTCTGGCCACCGTCGAGGCGGTCAAGGTCGCCGAACACCACGATCAGATCATCGGCGGAGTCGATACCGAGGGCGGTGTCGATGAAGGCCAGGTCGGCCACAGGCTCCTCGCCGGTGTTGATCACCTCGAAACAGATGGTGATCTCGGTGCCTGATTCGACGTTGTTGCCGTCGCTACCGGGGCAGGAGGCGCCACCGTCCTGAGCGTGATAGATGGTGGTGTTGAGGAGCATCGAGTGGTTGACGGCGTCCTGCACCAGGCGGAGGGTGATGGTGGCGAGATCGATGCGGTCTTGCAGGGTGCGGAGCGACCCTCGCATGAGTTCGAGTTCGCTCTCGCGGTCGAGCAACAGACGTTCGAGTTCGGCGTAGTCTTCGAGGTCCTGCGAGCCCTCAAGGGCGGCCCGGAGACGCTCGACGCCGAGTTGTGCCACTTCGATACGGGTTTCCAGGTTGACCACTCGTTCGGTCACGTCGTCGGCCGAGATCACCTGATTACGAAGCTCGCCCACATTGCCAAGCTCTTCCACCGCTCGGTCGAAGTTCTCGGGGAGGACTTTGAAGACGAGCACCGACTCGGGGCGGGTGCCACCCTGGGTCTGCTGTCCGAACACGAACCCACCGACGCTGGCGATCACGTCGGTGGCCTGTTGCCCGGCGGCGGCCACGTCGTCTACCTCGACGGTGATGTCGGCGGTGAAGATGATCTTGCGTCCGAAGTCGGCGGCTGTCTGCTGGGTGGCGGTTGCGCCCGACGACCCAAGATCTTGGTTCCGGGCTGCGGTGTCGCCATCGGCGGGAGCCTCGGCGTCGACGGTGGCGCTGGTCGGTTCGTCGAACTCGGCCTCCTCCATGGCATCGTCTTCGAACATGGCCTCGTCGGAATCGTCGGCCGTTTCGAAGCCGCCGTCCGAACCGGCGACGGCAAAGTCACCAGAGTCTTCGGCCGAGGCGTCATCGCTGGCCGTCTCCACGCCTTCATCGAAACTGCCTCCGCAGGCGCTCAGCAGCAGCGCGATGGCGGCGAACAGTAGAAACAGCAGGCGGGTGGGTGCACCCGGGATAGGCCGGTAGCGGCTCATGACGATCCTCCCTCTCCGAGGTTGTGTACCTCTGGGACGACCTTAACCGCCGATTGGTTCCCCCGTCATCGCGCTGACGCGGCCCTGAAACCGAACCGTTACAGGTTCAACAGAACGGGCAGCTCTCGTGGTCCACGCACCTGACCGTTGGCCCAACTGGTCTCCTGGGCCGGGTCGAGGGTGCACTCGGGGAACGCCCGCACCCACTCCTGCAGCCCCACCAGCAACTCCAGTCGAGCCAGGTTCGACCCCACACAACGGTGGATGCCGAGGCCGAAGGCCAGGTGGCGGTTACGGGCCCGGTCGAGCTGGAATTCGTCGGCGTCTTCGAACGCTTCGGGGTCGTGGTTGGCGGCCGGGAAGGTCAACAGCATCTGGTCACCCTCGTGCACCGGACATCCTGCGACCTCGGTGTCTTTGATGACCTTACGGGCCATCGTGACCGGGGCGTAGTAGCGGAGCACCTCTTCGCTGGCGGAGATCCACAGCGGATCGTCGTCTTCCGCCGCCACCAACTGCTGCACTTGATCGTGATGTTGGGCGAAGTGCCAGAGGCCGGAGCCGATGGCGCTCCAGGTGGTGTCGATGCCTGCGATGATCAGCAGTTTGACGTAGCCGAGTTTTAGGTCCCAGTCCTTGACCTCGTCTTCGTCGACGTCGGCGGCGGCGATCATCGACAGCATGTCGTCCACCGGATTGGCCAAGCGGTCCTTGAGGATCTTGTCGATGTAGGCGTCCATCTCCTGGCTCACCTGCAGCCGCACGGCGTTGTCACGGGGAGCAAGCTGGAAGTTGCGGTAGATCCAGTCGCGGAAGAGGTCGGCGTCCTCCTCGGGGAGGCCGGTGAGCAAACAGATGCCGTGGACGGGGATGTGTTGGGTGTAGGCCACCACGGCGTCGATGGCGTCTTGCCCGCTGGCCTTGATCTCGGCGATCAACTCCCGACAATGGGCTCGAAGTTCGTCTTCCATCTGAGCCACGTTCTTCGGGTTGAACGCCGGAAGCAGCAGCCGACGGTGGCCGTGATGTTCGGGCGGGTCCGACGTGATCGGCGGGGCCGGGCGACGGGGCGCATCGGGGCGACCCACGTTCACCCAGATCGATGAGAAGTTCTCGGTGTCGTTGGCGACGTGGGAGACGGCGTCCATCGTGACCGGCATGAAGGCCCGACCGTAGCGCTCGGTGGTGGCCATCGGGCACTGCTCGCGCACGTCGTTCCAGATATCGATGGCGTTGGGCCCCCACTGATCGTCGAGCCAATCCCAATCGGTGGTCCAATCGGTGACCGGGGGCAGGTCGGGGGTGGCGTCGGTGTCATAGGCCATCGTTCCAGATTACGCCTGCCACCCTCCCCGTCGCCAGCTCGATCGGTTCTCCACGACTTTGAGGTATCCAGCAACCGATCCAGGCCGGTGGGCACCTCACAATCGGTTTGCTCTGCGTGCTATGGCTATTAACTGCGCTAATTTATCTCTAAATACATATAATCGAAGAATGGCGGGAGCAACAGAGGTTACGAAGACCATCCTGCGGATCGCCGCACCTCAAAGCGGCGTATGCACCCGAACGGAACTTCTCGACGCCGGCGTGAGCAGCAGCGCGCTCAACCGCCGAATCAAGGTTGGATTTCTCACTCCGGTACGGCGAGGTGTGTACGTATGCGAGTCATTGGCGACTAGCTCCACCGAGTGGCACGCCGCCGCGGCCTGCGTTCCCGACGCAATCCTCTCTCACATCACCGCCGGAGTCATCAACAATCTGCCCATCGAACCCCCTCGCCGTGGCGATCCGATCCACGTGATTGCCGCGAATGCAACCAACCGTAGCTATCCCCAAGTCGTGGTCCACCGGCTGCGGCGGCTCCCCAGAGCGGAAGATCTCACTAGCCACGAGGGGCTGCTTGTCACGGCGCCGGCGAGGACGATCGTCGACTTGGCCTCGATGGTCGGCCCTGCCCGGCTCCGCCACATCGTGCAGACCCAAGCAGTGAAGGGCGATCCATCACTCGACGATCTCGTGGCCTGCTTTGACTCGATAGCCCGAAGTGGCGTCAACGGCATTTCCAAGTTGCGCAGGATCCTTGCCGAGCTGGTGAGTGATGGGGCGGTTCACGAATCGGAGCTGGAGCGAGCGGTCGCCGCCTGTCTGATCGAGTCAGACATCACCGGCTTCATGCCGCAATACCGACCGCCTTGGTACGACGGACTGAGAGACACCGTCGACTTCGCCAACCCGGTGCTCCGCATCGTGCTTGAAGCCGACGGCCGAGACTGGCATACCCGGGAGCAGGAGATGGCCAACGACCGACTTAGAGATCGAGAGGCGATCAAACATGGGTGGGTAACGGTGAGGGTCACATCGGGCGAGATCACAAAACGCCCGGCAGCCACGGCTGCCGATCTGGCCGAGATCGTGGCGGGCCGCACGGCTGAACTAGGCATCCGGTAGCGGCGCGGGACTCAGCGGATTCATTTTGAGGTGCCCAGCAGCGCAGAGCGGTTGCTGGGCACCTCAAAATCACAATAGGCGTAGAAGCCACATCAAATCGGAGCTACACCGAGTCGGGATTACATCGACGACTTGGCGGCGCGGAAGCCGTTGGCGAGGTCGGCGAGGATGTCGTCGATCGACTCGAGGCCAACCGACAGCCGCACCAGACCCGGGTGGGTGCCGGTGGCCGCCTGCTCCTCGGGCGTTAGCTGGGAGTGGGTGGTGGACGCCGGGTGAATCACGAGCGACCGCACGTCGCCGATGTTGGCCACGTGAGAGTGCAGCTCCAGCGCATCGACGAAGGCCTGGCCGGCTTCCCGTCCACCCTTGATGATGAACGCCGGCACCGACCCCGCACCACGGCCCTGAGAGTAGTGGTTGATCGCATCGTGCCAAGGCGACGACTGCAGCCCGGCGTAGTTGACCGACTCCACCTCGTCGCGGCCCTCAAGCCACTCCGCCACCGCCTGAGCGTTCTGCACGTGCCGCTCCATTCGCAGCGACAACGTCTCCAAACCCTGCAGCAGAAGAAACGCATTGAACGGGCTGGCAGCGGCGCCGATGTCACGGAGTAGCTGCACCCGAGCCTTGGCGATGAACGAACCGGCGCCGAGCATCGGCCAGTAGTTGAGGCCGTGATACGAGGGGTCGGGCGTGTTGTAGTTGGGGTAGCGATCGGCGTCGGAAAACTCGAACGAACCGCCGTCGATGATCGCCCCGACGATCGAGTTGCCGTGGCCGCCGAGGAACTTGGTGGCGGAGTGCACCACGATGTCGGCTCCCCACTCGAGCGGACGGATCAGATACGGCGTGGCCACGGTGTTGTCGATCACGAGCGGCACCCCGGCGGCGTGGGCCACCTCGGCCACTCCTTCGATGTTCAACACGTTGTTCTTCGGGTTGCCGATCGATTCGCCGTAAAAAAGTTTGGTGTTGGGGCGGATGGCGGCTCGCCACTCGTCGAGGTTGTCGGGATCATCGACAAATGTGGTCTCGATGCCGTACTTCGGCAGCGTGTAGTGCAACAGGTTGTAGGTGCCGCCGTAGAGCGCAGCCGATGCCACCATGTGGTCGCCGGCCTCGGCGATGTTCATGATTGCCATCGTCTCGGCCGCCTGCCCTGAGGCTACGACGAGACCGCCGGGCACGCCGGCGGCTGTCGACGACAGCCCGTTCTCCAGGGAGGCCAAGCGCACCTCGGCCACACCCTGGGTGGGGTTCATGATGCGGGTGTAGATGTTTCCTGGCTCGGCCAGAGCAAACAGGTTGGCGGCGTGCTCGCTGTTGCGGAACTGGTAGGCCGTGGTCTGGTAGATCGGCACGGCTCGGGCCCCGGTGGCCGAGTCGGGTTCCTGCCCGGCATGGATCTGACGGGTCTCAAATCCCCAGCTGTCGGCGGTGGCGTCGGTTGAGTCGGACACGTTTGGCTCCTGAGAGAGTGGAAGGTGGATAGCAGACTTTTGTCGGCAAATGTATGGATCGCCGATAACCCTAGTAACCAACGATCGCAGATGCTCCCGGAATTTCCACAACAGTTGGACAATCCTGGATATTGTTCGACTCAATTCGACGTTGATGAGACGTCGGTGTGATGTCGAAGCGGCAGGAGAAACCGAATGACAACCGGGCTCATGTTGATCACAGCCGTGGTTGCGGCGGCAGCGATGCTCAACTGGGCTACCCGCGGACCTGGCTGGCCGCTCGGACGGCAACCATGGGCGGAGTGGTTCTCAAAACCACTGACCACCATCGGCCTGATCGCCCTCGCCGCCACACTCGACCCTGCAGACGCCGCCCAACAACGCTGCGTGGTGGCCGGACTGGTGTTGTGTCTCATCGGCGACATCGCGCTGATGTTGCCGACCGAGTTGTTCCGCACCGGACTCGTGTCGTTCCTGCTCGGGCATGTGGCGTTCATCGTCGGGTTCGTCGAGCGAGGAACAGTTGCTCCGCTGTGGTCAACCACAACAGCTTCGGCCGTCGCCGCCGCTTGCATCTTCATCGCTTTACGCCATCTTCTTCCCGCAGTGCGGCGAGAGGCCCCAGCGCTCTTCGGGCCCGTGGTGGCCTACGTGGTGGTGATCCTGACCATGGTCGTCGCCTCGACCGCCGGTCAGCACTGGGCCGCACCGGTCGGTGCCGCCACCTTCGCCGTCTCCGACCTCACCCTGGCCGACAACAAATTCGTGACCGCCCGACGCTGGTCGCCTCTGCTGGTAATGATCACCTACCACCTGGCGCTCGCCCTGATCGTGCTGTCACTGCGGCCGCTGAGTTCCTGACCAATTCGCTGCTGCACGCATCCAAAACGAGGTGCAGTCACGATCTACTTAGTGGAGATGCCATGACACCGGTTACATTCACCGTCATCGTCGACTTCGACGCCGAGCCCGAAAAGGTTTGGCAGGAGATGATCGACTGGAAGGGCCACGAGAAGTGGATTCCCGCCACCCGCGTCGACATTCCCGATGGCGACGCCACGGAAGTCGGCGCGGAGTTCACCGCCTGGACCGGGCCGGGGCCGCTGGCTCTCGAGGATCACATGCGGGTGGCCGAATGCCGCTGGGACCCGTCGAGCGAAACCGGATACTGCGAAGTTGAGAAACTGGGCCCGGTTCTGCAGGGTCGAGCCGGTTTCACCGTTCGGCCGCATCCTCGGGGAGCCGAAGTCGAGTGGTTTGAAGACGTCACGCTGCCCGTGGCTCCCCGCTTCACCCGCCCGATCATCGAACGACTTTCGGCGGCCGGTTTCCGGCTGGGCATGCGACGGTTGGGCAAAATCGTGAACCGAAGCTGACGCCGCCGCCCGCTGCCGCACTCAACCGAACAACCTCACAGGGTCAGCTATCGTAGTCGTCGATGACAGCGGCAACGGTTGACGACCTCGAAGCCTCCTACGACCGAAGCGAGGTCTTCGGCTGGAAAATGTACGACTGGGGATGGTCGGCTCACACCACTACGGTGCTCACCGCTCTGCTCGGCCCGTATCTGTTTGAGTTGGCCGAGGACAACGGCGGCGTCAACGTGCTCGGGTGGAACATCGACGCCGCCTCGTTCTTTCCGTTTGCCGTGAGCTTGGCCGCCATCGTGCAGGTGATCGGATTGCCACTCGTTGGCACCGTTGCCGATCACACGGGAGCCAAGAAGTCGCTGCTGATGGGTTCGGCCTACGCTGCTTGCGCGTTCACCGCCGCACTGTTTTTTGTCACCAGCTCCAACGTGCTGCTCGGCGGCGTGCTGTTCATCCTCGGAGCGATCGCCTTCGCCGCCGCCGGCGTGGTCTACAACTCCTACCTGCCCGACATCGTGCCGCCCCAGCTGCGAGACAGGGTGAGCGCCGACGGCTACGCCTTCGGATATGTGGGCGGCGGCCTCTACCTGGCCTTCAACTTCGCCCTCATCGCGTTCATGGAAGACACGGCGCTGGCCGTGCGAATCAGCCTCGGCGGCGCCGGCATTTGGGCCGCCATCTTCATCGGCCTGTTCACCCACCGTCGACTGAAACACCGCCTCCCCGCCCGCACCAAACCCGAGGGCCAGGGATGGCTGGGTTTCAGCCTTAAGGGCGTAGCCGCCACCGGCAAGGAACTGTGGACCCGCTACCCCGTGACCTTCCGCTACCTGATCGCCTACATCATCTTCAACGACGGCATCCAGACCGTCATCGCCATCTCCACCCTGTTCGCCGCCGAAGAGCTCGATGCGCCGGCCGAGACGTTGCTGCTTCTGGTGTTGATGATCCAGTTTGTCGCCGTGCCCGGGGCCATGGGCTTCGGACGCTGGGCCGAGCGGTCGGGGGCGAAGAAGGCGTTGACCGTCAACCTCTTGGTGTGGGCCGCTCTTGTGATCTACGCCTACGCCCAGCTCGATTCAATCCCCAAGCTCTGGGTCATGGGTGTGGTGCTGGCGTTTGTGCTTGGTGGTTCCCAGGCCATAGCCCGATCACTGTTCTCCCAGATGATCCCCAACGACAAGGAAGCCGAGTACTTCGGCTTCTACGAGATCGCCTCCCGCGGCACCACCTGGATCGGGCCGTTGGTGTTCGGCATCGTCAACCAGGTCACCGGTTCGCAGCGCCAGGCCATCATCTCGTTGATCATCTTCTTCGTGGTCGGCATTGCTGTTCTGTTCACCGTTGATGTGCGCAAAGGCATGTCCGACGCCGGCAACAACCCCGACTTGGTCACCATCTAGGTCTCCAGTCTTATCCGTCGTGCTCCTTCCCCCTCGTGAGTCAGTTGATCACACCCCCGGGCGATCACAACGGTGGGCTGACGTCGACGAGGACATCGAGCAGTGGACCAACCTGATCGTTGAGCGCCTCCGTCAACTCAATGAGCTAGTCGGCGTGTACCTTCACGGCTCCCTTGCGATGGGTGGGTTCTACCGCCCCAAAAGCGATCTGGACCTGCTTGTAGTAACAGACGCAGTGCTTTCAACCGAGGCCCGATCATCCTTGGCGGACGACCTTCTCCGGTTGTATGACGAGCGCCCAATTGTCGGCGGGATCGAGATGTCGGTGATGTTGCGTGAAGACGTCGAGAAGCTCCAACACCCGGCGCCGTTCAACTTCCACTTCTCAGAGGGCTGGGCTGATCACATACGAGGAGGCGGAGCCGCGCCGAGCGGTCACGATCCGGATCTCGCGGCGCATTGCGCTATGACCTGGTCGCGTGGCATCGCCCTTTTCGGACCACCGCCCCAGGATTTGCTCGGTGAAGTTCCGCTGTCGGCGTACCTTGACGCCGTGCTCGACGACCTGGGCTGGATTCTCAGCGGCGGGATTGTGGAGTCGCCGTTCTACGGCGTTCTTAACATCTGTCGGAGTGCAATGGTTCTCACCGATGACCCAGAACTCCCGCCGAGCAAGGAAGAAGGAGCGCTGTGGGCGCTTGAGCATTTCCCCGCCGAACACCGAGGCGTTGTTCAGGATGCCCTCGATTGTTATCGATCGGCTGCGCCAACCCCGCCGGAACAACGACGCCATCACGGTCACCGCTGGGATGACCAGGCGCTCCTTAGCCTCGCCGACTGGGCTCGCAGCACCCTTCCGCTGACCAGCGCTTGAAACTAGCCGAACTGTGCGGTGAGATCGACGACGCCGGCGGCGTTAAGCGGATTACGGATCAACGACAGGAGTGACATGCCCAGGCCGTAGGTGTGCAGCCTCCGAGGAAGCGCGACCTTGATGAAACAGCCGTCGGGGAGTTCGAGTTCGCCGTGACTGGTCACCGCGTTGAGCTCGCCTGCCGCGGCGAGCCGCCGCAGCTCGGCATCGTCGAGATCAATCACCTCGGCTTGGGCTTGGAACATGATGGCCGAAGGCGGGCCGCCCACCGGAACACGGCGCACCGGGATCGTCACACCAATCGATGAGTTGGCGGCGACGTTGCGGGCTTTGCGGCTCGATCGCATGGTGCTGAGGTATAGGTGCTCGCCGCTGCGGGCGTACAGCACGCCGGCGCTGTGGCTGTTGCCGGCCGACGAAGTGGTGGCGATCACCGCGTAGCTGCGTTTGTCGATGAGGCGGAGTGCCTCGTGGGCTTCGAGGAGAGGTTTGGACGGTGGGGACTGTTTTGGACGTGTTTGTGTTGTGCTCATGGGTTGAGCGTATGGTTGCCCGTAGAGACGATCCATGGCTCAAACTACGGGTTTCATACGCAATCGTCTAATCTCAATGAGATGGACCTTCTGTCAGGATTGCTCGACGGCCCCCGGGCTGCCGAGCCGTTTCTCCTCCGGGTGATGATGACCCCACCGTGGGCCATGCATATTCAGGACAATGCTCCGCTCACCCTGATGGCCATCACCTCCGGCACGGCCTGGATCGTTCCTGACGACGGTGAGCCGGTAGAGCTCAGGGCCGGCGATGTGGCACTAATTCGAGGCACCTCGCACTACCTGGTGGCTGATTCGCCGTCGACGCCTCCCCAAGTGATCATCCATCCAGGCCAGGTGTGCACTACGCCCGGGGGTTTTGACCTGGCCGAACAGATGGGCATGGGGCTACGAACCTGGGGCAACGTGGGCGCCGCCGACCGAGCACCCGGTTCGCCCGAATCCGAGGTTTGCCAAATGCTCGTCGGGGTCTACGAACGTCAGCCCGAGGTCGGTGCCCGGTTCATAGCAGCGCTGCCTCAACTGGCGGTGGTCACGGCAGTGGAGCACCAGTCGGCCTTGGTCGAGTTGCTGAGTCGGGAGCTGACCACCGACGGACCGGGCCAACAGATCATACTCAACCGGCTCCTCGACCTGCTGGTAATCACGATGGCCAGGATCGTGTTCGAGCACTCGGAGGAAACAACACCTGGATGGTATGCCGCCCATGATGATCCGGTGGTCGGACCGGCGTTGGCGGCCATTCACGAGGATCCCGCTCATCCCTGGACCGTCGAGAAACTGGCCGCCACCGGAGGTACGTCCAGAGCGGCGTTCGCCCACCGGTTCAAGGAACTGGTGGGCGAATCTCCGATTGCGTTCTTGACTGAGTGGCGAGTGTCGATTGCCGCTGATCTTCTCCGATCAGGCGACGCTTCCGTGGGAGCCGTAGCCACCGAAGTGGGCTACAGCACTCCTTACGCCTTCAGTTCTGCCTTCAAGCGGGTCAAGGGCGTGAGCCCAAGCCGCTACCGGGCCTTTGCCTAGTCGCGTCCGACGAAAAGTCGAAGGACGTACCAGAACATCATCATCAGCGAGCCGAAGAGGCTGACGGCGGCGCCCACGTAGGCCCCGGCCGGGTACTGGCGAATGATGGTCTGGGTCTGATAGAGAATCGACGCACCAGCGAGCGCGATCATCGCGACCGAGAAGATGGCGCCGAGGTTGAATCCGACCACCGCTGCGACGACGATCAAACCGAGGGCGGCCACACCGCCCCAAATGAGCAATGGCCGCAGGAACGACAGGTCCTTGCGGGTGACCATCGCAACCACGGTCAAGGCGGCGAAGCCAACGAGTGTGGTGATCGCTGCCATTACCACCGAGCCGGTGTCTTGTCGATAGCTGAACACGTAATACAGGAACGGGGCGAAGATCACCGCTTCCGCGGCGGCCAGGCCAAACAACCCGGCGTACTGAGCGCTTGGATTGTCGAGGTTGTAGGCCGCCTGCGATGTGATCCAGCTAACGATCATGAAGCCACCGAGCAGCAGAAGCCAGGACATCCCGCCGCCGGAGACAAAGAAGAAGTCGAACAGCCGCTCCGCGATTCCAGTGGCAAAGAGCAGGTACTCAAAGCCGATAAAGGCCATCACCGCCAAGGCCAGGTGCTGGTAAACCTGCACCAGGAAACGATTTCGTGTGGCCTCGTCGGTCTGGATGACGGGGACTGTTGTTGCGTATGTTGCCATGCTGGCAGTTACCTCCGTGCCGAATCTTGTATCCAGTATCGGCCAATATCGGACCGATTTGCTCGGCACTCCAACGAAAACCTGCAAATTCGGTCAGAATATTCCCTCACTCGCAACGTCATGATTTGCTAGTGCTGACAAAGGAAGTCGGCAGCATGGCTTCCGGTCGAGGTTAGGACCGGGCTACTTAGCCATGATGGATCTCGAGACCCCATTCGGAAATCGTCGATCCATAGGGCATTAGGGGCACCCAGACGCCACAGTGCCAACTCAAACATTGCTCTACCAGGACCGGATCGAAATGGTGCGAGTGGACGCCCACTTGGGCGATCGCTGGCATGTAGGGCAGCACCTTCGTGCGGTCGGACTCCTTCGCTGGTCCGGCTGGACTGGTCCAGCCGGGGCCCAAGAATCACGTCCGCAGCAGCTCGACTGTTTCCCAGGAACATTTGGGCCACCGCCAAAGATCGTCGGGTATGAGGCGTGTAATCCATCAGTCGATTGGCCCTCATGAAGTGCTCGACAGAGCGCTCGATGAATACCGCGTGCATAGCACTGAGAGCAATAGCTGGATTAGACGTCGGATCCGTCGGATGCATGGAAATTACGGACGACGGCGGTGCACCAACACCTTTACTGGTCGAGGCGAGTAGAAGCCCGTCAGCGACAAATCCCAACTCGGCTAACGCGGCGAAGGGTGCGTCGACGACGGATTCAGCCATCACTCCATCGTATTCAAGGGTGTTGACACCAGCGTGGAAGAGTATCCGTCCAGCCTCAAGAGAGCGCCACCCCTCGTCGATAGAGTTAGAGCTGTCGGCAAGCTCAACCAAGACTTCTATCGGCGATCGCCTGTTTGTGTCGTCAAACAAATCCCCAAACCCTGGAACAATTTCGGATGGATCAAGCCCGCGCTTCAAAGTTTCGATTCCCAAGCCTCTGCCGCCATTGCCTCGTACCAACCGATCTAGGTACTGGAGCCGAGCTCGCAGCGGAAACGTATTAGTACTCTGAGTCTCAAAGTAAAGAGGTATATCGTCGATCATCATTCCCGCCAGCCGGGCTTCGATGTCGTAACGCTGCCAGGAGTCCTCCTCGCTCGGGGACTCAGAAGCAAGCTGCGCAAGGCCGCTCAGTGGAGGGCCGGCTTCATGCTCAGCAGATTCCCTCCTGAGCATGAAGTCAATGAGGCACAAGCCACCGGCAGCCAAGCCGCTCCGGTTTGTATCGAAACCAACCTCGACTAGGTAGTCGGCGAATGTAGCGAGCGCCGTCGGATCTTTAAGGCGGGATTCATTGTAAGCGAAACGGACAAGATCGAGCGCCACCGAGGCATCGTCGTTCGGGCGCAACAATGCAGTTCGCTCCGCTAGATACGCTGCTTTGTCCAAAACCATCGGTCCCTGGCTACCAAGCGCCTTTCGAACCAATTCGTCAAAGAATGGTCCGCCGGACGTACCGATCGAACAGGTGGCGAATTCCTGAGTTATCCCTTCTGCTGTGCGCCACCTGTTGAGATGCTCGGCCTCGAGTCGCGCAGCGGGCGAGGCTGAAGCCGAACTGGTTCGCGATAGGCGCCCTTCGACGTTGCGGTACTCGCCGACGACCTCGATGAGAGACAGCTCCAGCTCATCCTCACCGACACCCTCAACGTGCAGGACCATATTCCGCTCGATCAAATCAAGGTTGTCAATTCCGGCTTCTTTCGCAGCTTCAGTCAACAGGGCGCGAACGATGCTACGCCAGTCCCTAATCCATTCGGAAATACGTCGCCGCATAGGCTCACTAGCATCCGGGATATTGCCTCCCCGGACGAGCGCGTCCAGTGCGTAGCCAATTTGCCAGTCCATTGCATCGCTGGCTCGTAACGCAACTTCTCGCCGTCGACGCTCCCTAGCGAGCCATATAGCGCTGTACACGGCCAGTTCACAGCTATTGCCAAGTGCTTCGTCATAGTCAACAATGCGCTCCGTGCCTTCATTGACAGAGGCGGCAGCGTAGTTACGCGTTCCCTTGAGAGTGGCGGAGAAAGTTGCTCGGTCAGAGGCGTTCATTCGTAAGTGCCGCCCTATTGCATCACAGTCTCGACCCAACCAACCTTCGAAGATACGAACCCTACGATCAAGCTCAACAATTCGATTCCTGAGGGCTTGAGCCGCAAATTCGTGTTGAATCTCAAGGAATACATTCCATCCGATGGATGCCTTCGGAACCCGAAGCCGAAAAAGACCTCGTTCGGTCCGAAGCGGCACGACCGAAACTGATTCGGGCAACTCCTCAATCGAAAGTCGAGGAGTGTCAGGATCCGTCTCGACACCGTCCCCTTCTAGCCGCCGAGCCTCATGAGACGTAACAATGTCGACTGGAGCTCCACCGGCGGCCAAGTCCTTGAGGTTACGCAACGCCTCGTCCAACGGCTCCGGGAAACCGTCAATAGCACGGCTCCCAAGATCCGAACGGATCAGCTGGCGCAGCGCGACCTTTGCCCGTTCAGACGCGCGTTGATCTATAAGTCGTTCCGCCTGCCGGACGAGCATTCGTCTGTCACTCTCGGTGAGAGCAGCGACCTCGTCCTCTCCACCTACAACTTCGATCCGCGTCAGCCCGTAACGGATTAGCGGGTTGGGATCTAAGAGCGAATCGGCCAGCAATTCAGACGTGGACGTAACCCGCCCACAGATCTGAATTGGACCGTGACCGACGATAGTCAACGTGCTTCGGTCTGAGGATCTATCGACGAAGACGGCGAGGCGATGAGACAGCAAGGAATGTCTGGGAACGCCGGCCAACCACATGAGCTGAGGACGACGGGCGGTATTTGCCGACGGTACAACGCCATGATGACTCTTGGCTTCGTTCCTCAGGGCAGCGGCAGTGCGATCGATCAGAGGCTGAAAGCCGGAGCCTACCGAAGCCGCTAGCGCCCCGGATAGATTCGCGAGGTTGGCGGCAGGTCCACGCTGCAGGGCCATGAAGCCACTAGCCCAATGGCTCTCGGGAATTTCTGTCAATGCTCGTGCCCATACGTCGTCGGCAGGCGCGCCATCGAATAGCATCTTGCCGAGAGCCCGTTGCGAACCTTCGCCGCCGAAGGCGGCAAGATCAGCTATGTCCGATCCATCACAGATCTCAATAAGTGATCGCCACCGTCGACTCCAAATAACATCCATATCACCAAAACGGCGGTCGGCGACCATCCCTCTTGAGTCTATGAGCGCGCCGAGGGTAGCAAGTGAAATCGAGGGTGAAACCTCCTCGCTGGACCAGTAGCTAGCGAGCATTCTCGGTGCCCATTCCGGGCTGTCATCCAGAATTTCCCAATAACGCCCTAAGGCTCGACCGAAGAATCGACGATCTGAGGTGAAAAGGGTATCTAGAAAAATGAGGCTACTCACAACGTCTTGAGTGGGACTTCTCCACTGCGCCTCGACCATTTGACGGACTACCCTTCGAGCAGCGATTGCCTGCCAATGACGACGAAACCAATTCACGGACGACCTCCTCCCGAACTCAAATGCGGGAACTTGACCTGCGGCACGTAGGGATCCAGTAGTCGCCGTCGCTCATTAGACTCGTCGACTCGGTAGGCACCGAGTGAACGGTAGTCCTTGGAATGCCCGAACTCCATGTAACGCGCCAGCAGAATCCAAAAACGCTTTTGGTCCGATAGGTCTCGCGGCAATCGATAGCCGAGTGCCTCCGCCAACTTTTCTAGGTTGGTATCAATAAGCGACCTGAGAGCTAAGGCGTAGTCCCTCGTAGCGGCCAAGCCCAGAGCGTAGAAGGCAGGCGAAAGGCCAATCGAGATCGTTAAACCAAAAAAGACTCTCCAAAGGCTCTGATCATATAGACCAACAATCGCGGTTGAGACTCCAACCACCAGATTCAAATAGAAGCTGGCGAGAAGAAAGTCAATACGACCTTTTGTCGCCAACAGCGACTTGCCTTGATCGTCCGTGGCAACATTCGCCAAATGGTGCCACAACACTGATAGATTTAGTCCATATCGGTCGAATGAGTAGTGATGAGCAGCCGACACTCGACACCCAAAAACGGTCGGACTTAGCTCATCCGGTCGACGCGGCAGGTCCCGCAACTTGGCCCGCGCCGCTGCCCGCCGTTCCGGATTGGAGGATTGCGTAGCATCCTCCAGAAGCTCCTTAAACCGCGCAATCCGACGCTGGACCATCCGCGCTTTAAGCGGCGACGGTAGTGCTCGCCCAGTTGTTACCGCCCAAAGTAGTGGACCCTGCAGCGCCAAGAGGGTGGCGACAACGAGCGTGGAGCAGGCAATCAGAACTATTGCTGTCGTGGCGTCTGTTGAAGTTGACGGTAGGTCGACTAGCAAGCCACGTCGCTGCAACGGTGTAATAACAAGGTACGCATACATCCCAACGGCAGTTAGTGACGGCAGCAACCACGCTGTCGTAAAGGCCCATATTCCGATAGGTCCCTTAAGAATCTCGTTCATTGACTGCACCCTCATCGTCGCGGTCTTGGTCACGAATCTCGTTCAGATACTCCTCCTGGGGCAACGGTCCGCCAGGATCTAGCCATCCGTCCGGACAAAACTCCACTGCTCCGTGTCCAAATCGACGTTCCACGGCCTTCGGCACTGCCGATGCAAAAGGGTTCGTTGGAACCGGGGCCTGAAGGGAGGTCGTCGATACGGCGTCTCTGCTGCGGATACTTGCAACCACCCTTCGCATCGAGTCGACCGGAACCGAATTGTTCCCGAAGTTCAATTCAAGGTCGATATCGAGTCCGTCGCGTATGAGGATGACCGAAATCTCTTCAATCTTGACGCCAGATTCAGCGAGATAAACGTGACTTAAGTCTTGCGAGCCCGAAACGTACAACCTCAACCTGCGGATCGAGCCGTCATTGACTAACAGAATTGCCGCTCGTGTACGACAAGCCCCCAAGTCGCACTCCGATAGCAAATTCTGGACATAGCCAGCTTCGACCTTTCCGTCTGGCAAGCAGACCACGAGGTGTTCTGGATAGCTGTCGTAGACTCCACGATCGCATGCATCTAGCTCACCGGAAGCCAAATACACGATCGGCATCAATCGGGTAAGGAGCGTGCTCTGGTTCATTGGTGGCTAATCCTTGAGAGGGTGCGACAATCTTCATCCGTTAGCGAGTATCAGTCAAGGGCCTCCGCGGGAATGCATGAGCAGGTTGATCGCAGTAAGTCGTGCTGCGACCGACGATTCGGACCGGTCGTTAATTGAGCTTCGAAGGAGAAGCTGCCCCAATTTCCCCAATCGGTGGCACCAACAGACGAGCGACCTGTCTCCGGATTACCCGACTCGGTCAGCCGATGCTCCACCTCGGCGGCGTCGGGCGGCTAGTTGCCAGTGAGCTCCCATACCACGGTGCGTCCCGTGGCATCGTCGGTGGCGGTCAGCTGCCAGATCGTGCCGGCCTGGGCGGCGTCGCATACCCAGCGCACGTCACGGTTGCCGCTTGCGTCGGCCTCACCGGAGCGGATGTTGCTGGCCTGCGGCGACGTGAAAGAGATGGTGCCGTTGGGCGTGGCACCACTAATGGTGCCGAACACTCGAGCGGTTCCGTTGCAAGTAAACGGGTTCTCGGTGATGGTTATGGCCATGTCGCCTAGCTGGGCCTGGGTGGTGACCGTGGTCTCGGTGTCGTCGGGCAGCGCCGACTGTTGACCTTCGGCCACACCGGTGAACGTCACCGTTCCGGAAAGGCCCGACACCGCTCCGGTGGCTGTCAGCTCCCAGATCTTGCCGATCTGATCGGCGTCACAAACCCAACGAATCGGCAGCTGGCCGTTGGCGTCGGCTTGACCCGACCGAAGGTTGGACGACTGAGGCGACGTGAACGCGATCTCCTCGTCGGGGGTGGCCCCGGAGATCGTGCCGAACTGCTTTACCGTGCCGTCGCAGACGAAGTCGGGCGAGTCGAGCACGATGTTGAGGCCTGGCGGTGGGGGCGGCAGGGTTGTGGTGGTGGCAACGGTTGTGGTGGTCTCGATCGTTGTGGTGGTGGAGTCGAGCAGGAAGGCGTCGTCGCCGCCATCGGATTCCTGCAACACCGAGTAAACGGCATAGGCGCCGGCAGCCAAGGCGACCAGCAGAGCGGCTACCGCAAAGCTGGCGATGAACCCACGATTACCTCCACCTCCACCGCGGCCTCCACGACCACCGCGATCTCGGCCCCGGGGAGGGGTGAACGACTCTTCGAACGGATCGTCGGGCACCCAGCTTTCGCCGAACTCGTGCGGCCCCGTGGCCAGGAGTTTTCGCCGACCGGCATCTTGTTGATACGGATCCTGCTGATAGGGATCATGCTGATACGGATCCTGCCCCTGAGGGTCTTGGCGATACGGATCCTGCTGATAGGGATCCTGGCCGTAGGGGTCCTGCTGATAGGGGTCGCGGCCGTACGGATCCTGCGGCGGTGCGCCAAAGCCGGAGTCGCCAAAGTGGCGGGACTGCCCGGGGGGCTGGTTCCCGTAGGGGTCGTTCTGCGAACCGGACCAGAAGTCGTCGTTTTGGCTCACCAACACCAGGGTAGAGCAAACTGCGCTTCAACTGCACGGCAGTCCTACCTTCCACCCTATGAGCGTGACTTCACCCGGCGACGGGGTGTAGGGTCGCCGGAGTGCGCCCGAGCTATAAGAAAGCGGTGGCGACCGTCTACGTGCTCGGGGTCTTCATCCAGATTCTCAACGCCACTGCGGTCAACGTCGCCCTCCCAGCCATGGGTGAGAGCTTTGGTGTACCTTCCAACGAAGTCGAATGGGTGGTGCTCGGCTTCCTCCTCAGCCTGATCATCGGTATCCCGGCGGCGGCCTGGGTGGCCGACAGGTTTGGTTCGAAATGGGCCTTCATCGCCGCCCTTGTCGGTTTTGTGGGTGCCTCGATTCTGTGCGGGCTGGCCTCGTCGTTGTCGTGGCTTGTGGCCGCC
This sequence comes from Acidimicrobiales bacterium, assembly GCA_965216355.1. Lineage (GTDB taxonomy): Bacteria > Actinomycetota > Acidimicrobiia > Acidimicrobiales > SZUA-35 > JAHELU01. The sequence continues at coordinate 897,052 of CBDCFR010000013.1, read as the reverse complement.
CGCTTCCTCCAGGGGCTGCCCGCCGGTCTGATCACTCCTATCGGTGCGGCCATTCTGTATCGGGCGTTCCCGCAGAATGAGCGGGCCAAAGCCGCGGCTGCGGTGGTCGGCGTAACGGTGGTGGCCCCTTCGATCGGACCGGTGCTCGGTGGGGTGATTGTCGACAATCTGAGCTGGCCCTGGATCTTCTTTATGAATGTACCGGTCGGGCTGGTAGCGGTTGTTCTGGCCTGGGCGTGGTTGCGTGACGAGCCCTCCGAGGGGGCGGCTTCGTTCGACTGGACCGGATTCGTGTTGGCCGCTGTCGGCTTGGCCGGACTGCTCTATGCACTTTCGGCCGGTCCTCGTTCCGGGTGGTTTGCGCCCTTGACGATCGGCGCCTTCGTAATCGGGTTGGCAAGCCTCGCCGCAATGGTTCGGGTGGAATTGTCGATCGAGAACCCGATGGTCGATCTGCGGTTGCTGGCCGATCGCCATTTTCAGACCAGCAATCTGATCGGGTTGTCGCTCTACGCGTCGTTCATGACCTTAATCTACATCCTGCCGATCTATCTGCAGGCCCATCGAGGACTGTCGGCAACCGCGTCGGGCACGACCCAGATGCCCCAGGCCATCGGCGTGTTCCTAATCTCAAACTTCCTGGCTCGACGCTTCTACCAACACTTCGGACCCAGGAACCTGATGGCTGTTTCGCTGGCAGCGGCCATGATCGTGTCCGCACTGTTCGCCTTCGTGGGTGAAGACACGAGCCTTTGGCTGCTCCGACTCGGGACGTTTGGCCGGGGTTTGGCCATGGGCTTCACGTTTGTGTCGATTCAGACCGCTTCGTACGCCACGACCTCCCTGGCCGACACCGGACGGGCCGTCGCGATCTTCACCACCCAGCGCCAGGTGGCCACAGCAATCGGAGTGGCGGTGGTGGCCACCGTGCTAACCAGTTCACTCAATCTCGACATGGGCCTAACCGCCTATCGAGTGGCTTTCGGCGTGGGCGCTCTCATGTTCCTTCCTGCTGTGTTCTGGTCGCTATCCATTCGCTCCGACGACGTGGCCAACACCTTGGAATAGACGGAGAGTGACAGCCGACCTTCGCCTCTAAACAGCCTGGCGAGACCGATTTACGTTGAAGATGTGACTGACGGGGCAACACCACCGATGGTCGACCGTTCGACGGCCGCAGCACATCCCGGCGCGTCGGAGTATCCCGAGCCTCGACTCGACCGCACGCTCACACTTCCGCTGCTGGTGTTCTACGGGGTCGGCGTCACCATCGGCGCCGGGATCTTCGCTCTTGTCGGTGAGATCCTTGGCCTGGCCGGTGATCATGCTCCACAGTCTTTCCTCCTGGCCGGCGTGATCGCTGCGCTGACCGGGCTGTCGTACGCCCTGTTGGTTCGGGTGTTTCCCCGGGCCGGTGGTGAAGCGGTGTTTGTCAATCAGGGGTTGGGGCCATGGTTCGGTCGGGCTGCTGGGTTCGGTGTTCTGGCCACTGCCGTGATTTCATCTGCGGTGATCGCCTTGGCCTTCGCCGGCTACGTACAGTCACTCGTTGATCTGCCGGAATGGCTGCTCACCGCTGGGGTTGTCTTGGTGTTGGCGGCGCTGGCGATGTGGGGTGTGCGGGAGAGCGTGTACTTCGCCGCCGTGATCACGATCCTTGAGTTGGGCACGCTGGTGGTGGTGCTGTTCTTCGGCGCGTCGTCGCTCGTCGATGCCGACGTGTGGCGCCGCAGCTTCACTCCCCCGCTCGACTTCGACGCCACCTCGGCGATCATCTCCGGGTCAATCATCGCCTTCTTCGCCTTCATTGGTTTCGAGGACATCGAGAACATGGCCGAGGAGACCGTCGATCCGGTGCGCACCGCCCCCCGGGCGATTCTCTGGACGTTGGTCATCACGGTTGTGGCCTACGTGCTCTTGGCCGTGGTGGCGGTCGGCGCCCCCGGGCGGGAGGCCATCACGGCGTCCGACGCTCCGTTGGCCGAAATGTTCGAGCAGATCTCCGGTCGATCGGGAGCAGCCGTTTCGACGATGGCGTCGATCGCGATGGTCAACGGCATTCTGGTGCAGATCGTGATGGCGGCCCGGGTGTTGTACGGGATGTCGAACGAGGGGCTTGCCCCGACATGGGTTGGCGAGGTACACGCCCGGCGTCACACCCCGGTGCGAGCCACCGCCTTGGTGGCCGCGGTTGTGGTGGCTTTGGCGTTGGCGTTCCCGCTGCTCGACCTGGCCCGAGTCACCAGCATCATCGTGCTGACGGTGTTCACCATGGTCAACCTCGCCTTGTTCCGCTTGGGCGGCCAAATCGACGATGTGTTGGTGAAGCGGTGGCGTTGGCTCGGCCTCATCGGCGCCGTGATCTGCGTGGTCGTCATCTTCCTCGGCTAGCGCTCTTGTCCCGTCTCAGCCGCTGGCTTGGAATACAGTCGGATCCATGAGGATGCCGTCACCGATCGTTGTGTTGCCGGCTCTTGTAATCGGGTTCTTCGCATCGTGCGGATCAGACGGTGGGTCCGGCTCGGACGCAGGCATTCCAGACTTCGGACACGCCGATCCCTGTCCCTACACCAGGTTGATGAATGAGCCCGACGACGCCAACCTGTTGAGCGAAGGGCGGGCCTGTTTCGACCGCACGGTCGCCGAAGGAACGCCGATCACTTGGGACCTCGAGGTGTTCACCGTCGAAGGCGACCCGATCTACTACCGAGCCGAGTGGGACGAGTCCGGTTACTCGATCTTGCTCGACGCCCGAGCGGATGAGTTCGGCCGCCAAGATGAGATTCTCACCTACGAGTGCGCCGAGCTGTCACCGAACGAAATCCCATCCTGCCCGTAGCCACACCGCATTAGGCCTCTCGTCGTCAATGCGCGTACTGACTTCGACTGAGATGTACTGACTCTCGTACTGGCTTATACGGGCTTCGCAATTGGGCTGTCCAACGGTCGGGCCAGCGGATATCACTGAACGGATATTCCGCCCCGATCGAAGGTTGATCACCATGAAGTCCATCCGCCGCTTGTTTGGCCTATTGGCCGCAATACTCTTGTTCACAACTTCACTCGCCGTGTCTCCGGCGAGCGCCGTTCCGACCACAATCTCCGGTTCGGTGATCGACAACACAGAGACGGGCATCTCGGCGGTCTTCATCGAACTCCTAAACACTAGCGAGAACGTCGTTGCAAGCACCCAGACTGACACCAACGGAGAGTTTGTTGTTACGGTCGAGCCTGGGAATTATGACGTGCAGCTAGAAACGAGCAGCGGCCGGGCGGCAACTATCGAAGATGTCGAGTTTCGTGACGGCGCCCCCGTGACGATCGTTCTATACCCGGAGGGTGAATTGACGGAAGTTACCTTCGATGCCGAACTACTTCTTGATGGTCAACCACTACCCATCGATTCGGTTGGAGCAAGCGTCAACCTCGGCAACGGAGCATCTGCAACCCGACACACGCAGGGCTCAGTCGTCACAGTCCCGGTATTCGCAGGATCCGACATCACGTATAACGCATGGGTCGACCACAACGGTCAACGGTGGCGATTCAACTCCAGCCAAAGCACGGCCATCAACGGACCAACGACGATCAACTTGTCCGGCGAAATCGCAGAAGTCACCTTCCGGATCGTCGAGCCCGACGGCACCGCACTCACAGGCTGGTACATCTACGCACCAACTGACAACACACAAATCACAACACCCAACTTCACTGGCGACAGTGGAGGCATCGAAGCCCGCGACAGCGCAGATGGCATCAACGACGGACAAGCCAAGATACTCATGCCACTAGGAATCAAGGGAAGCACCTACTACCCAGGGCGCATCGTACTCGCCAACGGCCTCTCCCTTGAAGGCTTCACACTCCCACACATCACCGAACCAGACCAAGAAGTCACAATCAACCTCGATAACCAGCTGACGGAAGTTACCTTCGATGCCGAACTACTTCTTGATGGTCAACCACTACCCATCGATTCGGTTGGAGCAAGCGTCAACCTCGGCAACGGAGCATCTGCAACCCGACACACGCAGGGCTCAGTCGTCACAGTCCCGGTATTCGCAGGATCCGACATCACGTATAACGCATGGGTCGACCACAACGGTCAACGGTGGCGATTCAACTCCAGCCAAAGCACGGCCATCAACGGACCAACGACGATCAACTTGTCCGGCGAAATCGCAGAAGTCACCTTCCGGATCGTCGAGCCCGACGGCACCGCACTCACAGGCTGGTACATCTACGCACCAACTGACAACACACAAATCACAACACCCAACTTCACTGGCGACAGTGGAGGCATCGAAGCCCGCGACAGCGCAGATGGCATCAACGACGGACAAGCCAAGATACTCATGCCACTAGGAATCAAGGGAAGCACCTACTACCCAGGGCGCATCGTACTCGCCAACGGCCTCTCCCTTGAAGGCTTCACACTCCCACACATCACCGAACCAGACCAAGAAGTCACAATCAACCTCGATAACCAGCTGACGGAAGTTACCTTCGATGCCGAACTACTTCTTGATGGTCAACCACTACCCATCGATTCGGTTGGAGCAAGCGTCAACCTCGGCAACGGAGCATCTGCAACCCGACACACGCAGGGCTCAGTCGTCACAGTCCCGGTATTCGCAGGATCCGACATCACGTATAACGCATGGGTCGACCACAACGGTCAACGGTGGCGATTCAACTCCAGCCAAAGCACGGCCATCAACGGACCAACGACGATCAACTTGTCCGGCGAAATCGCAGAAGTCACCTTCCGGATCGTCGAGCCCGACGGCACCGCACTCACAGGCTGGTACATCTACGCACCAACTGACAACACACAAATCACAACACCCAACTTCACTGGCGACAGTGGAGGCATCGAAGCCCGCGACAGCGCAGATGGCATCAACGACGGACAAGCCAAGATACTCATGCCACTAGGAATCAAGGGAAGCACCTACTACCCAGGGCGCATCGTACTCGCCAACGGCCTCTCCCTTGAAGGCTTCACACTCCCACACATTAGGACGCCGAATTCCACCATCATCCTGATCCCCGGTCCCGAGGGTGCAACGGTCATCGTCGATTCGGACTCGGACGGAATACCTGACACCGAAGACAACTGCCCGATCACGGCGAACGCCGATCAGGGCGACGTCGATGCCGACGGCATCGGGGACGTTTGTGACGATCACACTCCGCCTGACGTCACGGGTTCGCTTAACCCCAGTGAGAACGGAGCCGGTTGGTTGAACGACGCCAACGCCGTGATCGAGTGGAGCGCGACCGACCCTGGCTTCTCGCTCGGACCCGACGAGTTTGTCATCGCCGACACCGCACCTCTTGATGAAGGCGTCAACGTCTACATCTCACCGGAGGTCTGCGACAACCAGGGCAATTGCTCGACCGGAACCTACGAAGTCAAGCTCGATCTCACCGCACCGGAGCTCACACTTAATGCGCCAGCCGACGGTTCCGAAGTGTTCCAGTCGAACTACGTGCCACCGACTTGCACCGCCTCGGACGCTCTGTCCGGACTTGATGGCGACTGCGCTTTGACGATCTCAGCTCCGACCAACATCCCTGGGGCCGTAATCTACACCGCCACCGCCACCGCATCGGACCTCGCAGGCAACACCACCACACTGTCCTCAACATACGCGGTCGTCTTCGACACCGAGGGCCCAGTCGTCGCCGCCACCTATCCCCCGGCCAACGAGCACGGCTGGTGGAACGAGCCTGTGACCGTGACGTTCACCTGCACCGACGAGGAATCCGGCGTCGCCACCTGTCCCGATCCGATCACCTTCGATTCAGAAGGTAGTGGCCAGACCGCCACGGTGACGGCGGAAGACAACGCCGGCAACACTACAGAGTTCGTGGTGGCCGGTATCAACATTGATCTCACCGACCCGACGGTCGAGTTTGTCGGCGCCAAGACGCTCTACCAAATCGACGAAACGATCACCATCGACTGTCAGGCGTCCGACGCCTTGTCAGGAATTGCCGATTCGGATTGTAAGGACGTCAATATCGCCGCCTACGACTACGTGGCCTGGCTGCTTCAAGAAGGCGAGATCACGACCGACCCCGGATCGGTTACGGGAACATTCACTCGTTCGGCTACCGCAACCGACCGAGCTGACAACTCGACCACCACCACGATCAGCTTTGAGATAGCGGTCACCCCGGCATCGCTGAAGGCACTTCTCATTGACCTGATCGGCGAGAACGGCAACCCTGGTCTCTTCAACAACTTGGACAACTACACCGGTTTCGTCAGCCAGGTCAACGCCCTCTGCTGCACCGATGAGCCGACCGGGAACGGTAACGGCAACTCCCAGGGGAACGGTCCGTTGTTCACGTCCGACGAGGCTGCTCTGCTGATTGAGCTGGCGACAACCATCGAAACCAACGGGACCACGATCGGGTAGAACGACTCGGCTGGGAAGGAGCAACGGGCGACGTTGCCCTTCCCGGCCGCACAGTCAGCCTTCTTTTGCGGCGACGTTCGTTGTCTCGAACCCTGGCCAACGCTTCCATCCACGCTTCAACGGGCTCGGCACCCAGGAGCGTCAGGAGGTCACGGACCACGTCGTTGTCTCGCTGATACGGGAGATGATGACCGTTACACCACCCCGAGATCGTGGTTGCCGGTCGGTCAATCTCGGCGGCGGCTTTCCTGTAGGAAAAAGCCGACCGTTCTCGCAGGTATTGAAGTCCCTCCGAGAACTCCTCTTTGGTTGTTATTAGGTGTGGACAAGGCGCGGCGGGTGCGTCAGTCATTGTTGGTGGGTCTGCCTCGATCAGGTGTTGGTGGTCATTCGAATCCGGCCAACCGATCGGTCAGCCGGCACCGCGCCCATCATTTGCTATATCACATATCCCACAACCGCTTATAAAAAATCAGGGACGTCGCCGCCTGGAATATCCGATGATCTGGTTCAAGAAAAACCTGACGCATCGACCGCCAGCAGTGTCGAAAGACATGACCACCTGCCCTTAGCGGATATTCACTGAGCCAGCGCCCGAGTCCCTCCTAAGCTTTGTTGGTGGGAAACATTTCGGTCAGCAATCTCGGGTACGCCCATCCCGGTGGGTCGATGTTGTTTACCGATGTCTCGTTTTCGTTGTCGCCTGGCACCCATGCGGCGCTGATCGGCATCAATGGCGTAGGCAAGTCGACGCTGATGCGCATCCTTGCCGGAGAGCTGGAAGCCTCCGACGGCGACGCCAACCTTGGCGGCCGGGTGCGCTATATGGCGCAGGACGTGGGCGTCGGGGCCTCCACCACCACGGTCAGAGAAATGCTGATCGACTGCTCACCCGAGCCGCTGCGCTCCATCGGTCGTCGCCTCATCGCCGCCGAGGAAGCCGCCGCCACCGCTTCAGCCGCGGCCGGGCTCGAAGGTGCTGACCCCAACGCTGCCATGAAGCTGGCCGAAGTGATCGGCGAGTGGTCCGACTGCGGCGGCTACCTCGCCGAGTCGGATTGGGACGCCACGCTCTCGCGCGTCGTACGCTCGAATCTCGACGAAGCAGGCTCCCGCCTCACCACCCAACTCTCCGGCGGCGAACGTAAGCAGATCGTGCTCGACCTGCTGTTCAACTCCGACGCCGACGTACTCCTACTCGACGAGCCCGACAACTACCTCGACGTGCCGGCCAAACAATGGCTGGAAGACATGATCAACGGCACCAACAAGACGGTGCTCATGGTCTCTCACGATCGCCAACTCCTCAGCGATGCCACCAACGCCATCGTCACCCTCGAAGCGTTCGGGGCCTGGGTCCACGGCAAATCCTACGCCTCCTACCCGGAGGCCCGAGAGGCTCGGCAGAAGCAGCTTGGCGACGCCGTGCAACGCTGGAAGGACGAGGAGCGTCGGCTCTACAAGTTCTACAAGGACATGAAGTTCAAGGCGTCGTACAACGCCGACATGGCCAGTCGAGCCAACGCCGCCGAGACCCGCTGGGAGAAGTTTGTGGCCGCCGGCCCACCCCCTCCCCCGGCGCCGGATCAGAACGTTCGGATGCGTCTTCGGGGCGGCGACTCCGGTCGACGGGTGGTCAGCCTGCAATCGGTGGAGCTGCCCGACCTCGTGTTCCCGTTCTCCGATGAGGTGTTCTTCGACGAACGGCTCGGCTTGATCGGGCCAAATGGTTCGGGCAAGACCCATCTTCTCCGCTTGATGGCTGGACACGGACACGAAAACAGCGTCGACCACACCGGGGTTGTGAAACTCGGCGCCCGGGTGGAACCTGGACTGTTCACGCAGGTCAACGACAACCCCGAGTTTGTGGGTAAGACCGTGATGGAACCGGTGATGGCCCGACTTGGCAACCACGAGAAAGCCATGCAGGCCCTCGCCCGATACGGCCTCGCCGCCGCGGTGGCCGGGGTCAACGCCCAGTCGTACGACACACTCTCCGGAGGCCAGAAGGCTCGCCTCGAAATCCTCTGCCTCGAACTCGACGGTCACAATCTGTTACTGCTCGACGAACCGACCGACAACCTCGACATCGATTCGGCCGAAGCGCTCGAAAGCGCCCTCAACACGTTTGAGGGTACGGTGATCGCCGTCTCCCACGACCGAGCCTTCCTGTCGCAGTTCGACCGGTTCTGGATGATCGGCCACGACGGGTTTGTACACGCCATCCCCGACTGGGAAACGGCGGCCAAGGTGGTGGCCGCCCCCGACACCGTCGAACAGACAAAGCTGGCCAAGCTGCTCACCGAACTGTAAGGTGCCCCGGGCCGCACCTAGACTCTCGGCCATGGCCATCACCGATCGAATCCTCATGGGCCCCGGGCCCTGCAACCCCTATCCAGAGGCGGTTGCCGCCCTCTCCCGCCCGATGCTGGGGCATCTCGACCCCGAATTCATCCAGATCCTCGACGAAACCAACGATCGACTGCGCACGGTGTTCGGCACGTCCAATCGGCTGACCTTCCCTGTTTCCGGCACCGGTTCGTCGGGCATGGAAGCGGCCTTTGTCAACGTGCTCGGCCCTGGCGACACCGTGGTGGTCGGCGTCAATGGTGTGTTCGGCACCCGGATGTGCGACGTGGCCGCTCGGGCCGGCGCCGAGGTGGTGAGGGTCGACTTCGACTGGGGCACCCCGGTCGACCCCGACCGTCTGCTGGCCGCCCATCCCAATCCCAGCGCGATCGCCATGGTGCACGCCGAAACGTCGACCGGTGCGTTATCTCCACTAAGCGAGATCGGGGCCGGCAAGGGTGACGCCCTGTTCATCGTCGACTGCGTGACATCCCTTGGCGGCACTCCGGTAGAGCTCGACGCCAACGCCGTCGACATCGCCTACTCGGGCACCCAGAAATGTATTGGGGTGGCGCCGGGGCTCGCTCCGATCAGCGTGTCGGATCGAGCTATCGAACGGCTCAAACCAACGCCACAGTCGTGGTATCTCGACCTCAACATGATCGCCAACTATGTAGTGGGCAGCGGTGCCCGGGCCTACCACCACACCGCTCCGATCAGCATGATCTTCAGCCTGCACGCCGGGCTCGGCGCGTTGCTCGACGAAGGGCTCGACAACGTAGTGGCCCGCCACGAACGTTGCGGCCGCATGCTGCAGGGCGGCCTGGAGAAGATGGGCTTCGAGCTGTTCGCCACCGAAGGCTCCCGCCTAGCCCAACTCACGTCGGTGATCATCCCCGAGGGACGTTTCCGCGACGGGATGACCGAGGCCGACGTGCGAGCCCAGCTGCTCAGCCGCTACGGCATCGAGGTTGGTGGCGGCCTCGGCGACTACGCAGGCAAGATCTGGCGTATCGGCTGCATGGGTCACACCGCTCGGGAGCGCAACGTGGCCACGCTCCTCGCGGCCATTCACGAATTCCTGGCCTAATTACTCGGAACTTTTCGCACCAAGTTTTTCGCAGAGTGATCCAGATCACTGAGTGATTTCACTTCTTCTCGAATACTGACCGTGGCTCGACCATTCCGGTCGTCCGGCTCCACGGAGTCGTCTTGAAGAAAGTGAAATCCGATGAAGAAACTTGCACTCACTCTCCTGTTCGCCACGATCGCCGGTGCGGTGACGTTTGGTGCCGCGGCGTCGTTGCCGGTCAGCTCGCAGAACCTCGGCAGCGGCGGGGTCGGCGTGGTCTCCTGCGACACCGACGGCGTTGAGGTCGGCTACGTTCTGGCCCCCAACACCGCTTGGGTGGTGGAACTCACCGTCACCGGAATCGACCCGGCCTGCGTCGGTCAGACCCTGCACTGGGCGGTTGAAGACACCACCAGCACTGTGATGGGTACCGGCAGCATCGTGGTGGCGGCCGCAAACCAGAACATCCCCCTCGGGGCCGGTAACGAACTCCTGGCCGCCGACATCGGCGAAGTTGGAGTCACCATTGTTGGCTAGAGCCGACTCCAGCAAGACGCCACGTCGGGTGGTGGAGCGGCCTCGGTCGTTCCATCACCTGGCGGGCGGCCGTGCTTCCGGTCCCGCCCGCCCCGCGAAGGTGGTGGCGAAGCTGCTGGTTGCGGCAGCCCTGATCGGCACCTGGTTGACCTTCCTTGCGCCCAGCAGTCTGGGCGGTCCAGTGAGCATGATCTGGGTCAGCGGCACGAGCATGGAACCAACGCTGTTCAACGGAGATCTGGCCGTGCTGTATCGAGCCAACAGCTACGAGGTCGGCGACATCGTGGCCTTCGAGATCCCTGAGGGTGGAACGGTTATCCATCGGGTCATCCGCACCACGCCCACCGGCTACGAGTTTCAGGGCGATAATCGCGACTGGCAGGACCCGTGGGATCTCGACGAGTCGTGGATCCAGGGCCGTCAGATCTTCCACGTTCCAAAGGCGGCGCAGGCGATGTCGTGGCTCGCTCAACCCGTGGTGATGGCGGTGCTCGTGGGGGCACTGGTGCTCGTCGGTCAGCTGCGAGCGATGGGTGCATCAACGGAGTCGAGCGCCTCAACGGCGTAGGTCACGATGTGATGGCGGTCCATGGCTCGACCCGTAGCCATCCAGTGTTGCCCCTCAGGCATGGCCTCAATCGTGGTCGTGTCTTCCAGCCTCGCTTTGGTCGACACGCCAATCGCCGATGCCGCCCGCACCGAGATGTGGCCGAGGATGACCGCGGCCTCTTCCTCCCGGGACCGGCGCAGCAGGTAGGAAGCGCAAGTTCCGAGTGCCATGTCGAGGCCGAACCACAGCCGAACGTTGTAGTTCGTGGTGATGGCGTCACGGATAACGGCGGCCGCCTCCTCGTCGTCGGCCGCCACCAAACAAACGGCCAAGCCGTTGATGGCCCATAGATACTCCGAGCGAGCGTGACGTTCACCGAGGGCGATGGCCTCTCGGAACGATGCGGCCGCTCCGTCGAGATCGGGCGGCTCAATCGACAGTCGACGATTGCCGCGAAGCAAGGCGGCCCGAGACTGGGCCATCGGACTGCCGAGGCGGCGGCAGAAGTCTGTGAACGCCACATCCTGGGCATCGGACTCGTCGAACATCATGATCCCGGTCAACGCCATCTGCATCATGAAACTTGCGTCGATCGGCGGGTCGGTGGCCAGCGCCTCAACAATCAGCGGCACAAACGGCGCCACTTCACCGGGCCGGTCAGCACCCAGCAGTCCGTAGACCGACCACGACAAACAACCGCCGACGTACGGATCGTCGGGGTGGCGTCGCAGACCCTCCTGGGCGTGGGCAATGGTCTGATCCAGCTCGGCGGCAAAGTAGGCCCAGGCGGCGGCCACGGCATAGGTGGTGGATCGAGTGGCATCCAGCTCAACCGCGAGATCGAGGGTTTCCGACGACCACAGCCGATGTTCGTTGCGTAGCCATTCCATCGCGTGCCACGAGGTGGCGAAGATGATCGACTGGGCCTCGTCGCACCGACGAGACTGCAGCGCCCAACGATGGGCGGCTCGAAGGTTGTCCCACTCGGCGTTGAGAGCCTCATCGGCGGCGGCCTGGTCGGAGCTCATCCACCGGTCGTGCAACGCCTCCGCCCGGCCGGTGTAGTAGGCCAGGTGACGATCGCGCCACAGCTCGACTTCGGATCGAGCTGCCAATTGCGAGCTGCCGTATTGCCGCAGGGTTTCGAGTAGCCGATAACGGGTTGCGCCGGAGGAGAAGTCAACCGTAATCATCGACTTGTCAACCAGATGATCCAGCAACTCCAGGGCCTGATACTCCTCGTAGTCGAGCACGGACACCACGGCTTCAACGTCAAAGCTGCCGGCGAAAACCGAAAGCCGATCGAACATCATCTGATCGTCTTCACTCAGCAGTTGATACGACCACTCGACGGTGGCTAGGAGCGTGCGATGCCGCTCGACCGGAGTGCGCGACGAGCTGCGCAGAAGCTGGAGGCGATCATCGAGCCGACGAGCCACGTCGGCCAGGCTCAGCGTGCGGCAACGGGCCGCCGCCAGTTCCACAGCGAGGGGCATGCCATCGAGTCGACGACAGATTTCGCGAACGGAGCCAGTGTCGTCGGGGCCAACCTCAAACCGATTGTCACCGCTCTTGGCTCGACTGTGAAACAAGGCCACGGAATCCTCGATCCCCAACGACGGGAGGTGAAACACGTTCTCACCAGGAATATGAAGCGGCTCCTGGCTGGTGGCGAGCACGGTTACCGTTGGACAGCCGGCCAGGAGGGCCCTGGCCAGTTCAGCCATCGGGTCGAGCACATGTTCGCAGTTGTCGAGGATCAGCATCATCCGGCGGCCGAGGCACCAGTCGACGATGGCCTCAATGGTGCTCATACCCGGCTGCGGTTGCACGGCGAGGGTCGATGCCACCGCGGCCACTGCGCTGTCGGCCTGGGAAACCGGAGCCAGCTCGGCCAGCCACACGCCGTCGGGGAACTCGTCGATCATCTGCCAGCCGAATTCCACGGCGGCCCTTGTCTTGCCGATACCGCCGGGACCGGTCACAGTGATCAGCCCCCGGCCCTTCAAGTCGGCGGCCCGGCGCCGCATCTCGGCGATGTCTCCAACAAAGTCGGTTTGGAGCAGGGGAAGGTTGCCATCGCTGGTCTGCTTCACCCGAAGGGGAAGGTCGAGCCAGCCGAACGTCTCCGTCGACACACCGAAGAGGTGCACGGTGTCGCCCAAACCGGTGAGCGCCACGGAGCCCAGATCCAGTAGTTCCACATCCGAGCGCGACCGCAGAAGGTCGGCCGTCACCGACGACACCACGAGCTGCCCACCTTGGGCCGCGCTCATCACCCGAGCGGCCTTGTTGACCTCCGTGCCGAAGTAGTTACCGTCGCGTTCCTCGGATTCCCCGGTGTGCACACCCATCCGGACGGTGAGCTTGGCCGACTCGGGCCAGTCGGTTTCGGCCAGCTCGGATTGGATGATCACCGCAGCATCCACCGCGGCCTGAGCCGACGGGAACGCGGCCCCGTACCCGTCACCGGCGATCGAGAAGACGTAGCCATCGTGGGAAGCGAACGCGTCGGCCAATATCCGGTCGTGACGAACGAGGGCTTGTCCCATCGCTTCGGGTTGAGTGTCCCAAAGCGGGGTTGAGCCGACGATGTCGGTGAACAGATAGCTGACTGTTCCCGTCGGGGCGGGAACCTCGGTCGAAAAGGGCGATTCCACGAGCGTCTCTAGCCTACGTGTCGCAACCGATCCCGATCCATTATCTCCACGGCGCCCCGGCTCAGACGAACCAGCCCGAGGGATTCCAATTCTTTCAGCGCCCGGATCACGGCCTCTCTTGTGGCGCCAACCCAGTCGGCCAGCTCCTGACGGGTTGAGCGCAGAGACTCATCGCCAGTTTCGTCGGAGTGGGTTATGAGCACTTCGGCCAGACGGCTCTGCAACTCCTCACCTCGGACGGCATAGCGCTGGGTGAGGAGTCGAAGCTCATGTGAGAGGCGCCGCAACTCCTGGAGCGCGAGACGAGGTTCGTCGAGAAACACTCGCTCCAACTCGTCGGATGTCAGCACCAGCGCCTTCACCGGGGTGCGGGCCTCAACCGTGGCCGATCGCACGCCGGCCTGCAGAGCCGAATACTCGCCGATGATTGTGCCGGGACCTCGCCGCCCGAGCACGACCCTGGCCCCCTGTTTGGTGGTGGCGGTGACCACCACCTCCCCTTCCACAATGGCGTAGCAATGGGTGCCGGTCTCGCCGTGGTGAACGAGTACGGTATCGCGCTCGAACTCGACCATCGTTCCATTGTCGGCAACGGTGTCCCACAGCGTCACGCCGTCATCGTAGTTGACGGTCAGGTGAGATCGTGGCGAACCCAGACGTTGGGTTCGACGTAGACCGCAATGTCCTGCTCAACGAAACAGTGCACGGGCACCAGGGCACCAGGAACTTCAACCGGACCGGTGGTGTCGAAGGCGAGACCCGACCATTCTCGCCACTGCGCCAGTGAACCGGCCACGGTCTGCGAAGCCGGGGCCACTTGTTCAATCACGCCGCCGAGGCGGACGTGCGTCCGCAGCCACGGATCGGTAGGCAAGCCATCGTCGCGAGTTCGGCGAGCGTACTCCTCCATCGACAGGTTGGGCTCCTGGTGTTTTGCTGTGGGTCGAACAGGTGCGAGCAACGTCGAGTAGCCGGCAGCCCGAGCGGCATCCCGTAGTCCGGCAAACGCTCGCCTCGACAGGCCGTGTCCGAGCCAATCGGTATGCACCGAAACCTCGAGGGCGCAGGCGGTGTCGGGCTCACGTCCCTTCATAAGATCCTGCTGAGCCCAGACCAGAGCCTGGTCCCACCCACGATCAGGCAGTTCTCGTCGACCGTCGAAGTCCATACGGAACGCCATTGCCGTGCCGTGGGCGATGATCTCATCATCGGTGTTGGTCAGGGCGATGCCGAGCTCGCGGTACGACGGCACCACCGAGCCGAACAACGATTCGCCAATCACGTCGTGGTCCATGAACTCGTCCCACTGATCGGGCATGTCCCAGAATCGGCTGATCAGCTCGGGCCGTTGAGCCATGGTCGAAACGGTCACTTCAAGCGGCGCATCCACGGATCGGAGACTACCAGGCGGGGGTCACCCGAGTGGCTGAATTAGCCGCCCCGCTGTCACAGCCGCAGGCCTACGAGAGGAGGTGCCATTGTCGCTCGAGCTCGGCCACGGCGGCTGCCAAATTGCCGCCCTGTTGCTGGGCGGCGATGGCGTAGGACTGGGCGGCTTGATCCAGGGCAGGCACACCGGCCGCCGCGGCGGAGTCGGCTTCCACCTCGATGACGTAGGTGCCTCGGTGGCCGCGGCTCTCGACGACCGCCGTCGACTCGAGCAACGCGTAGGCTTTGGCCACGGTGCCCTTGGCCAGACCAAGGTCGGTGGCGAGCTGCCGGATCGTCGGCAGACGAGACCCGGCCGGTAAAACGCCCGAAACCGCCATACGAGTGATCTGCTGACGGATCTGCTCGTAGACGGGGAGGGCTGATGTTGGGTCGACGTCGAGGATCACGCCGCCGCGCCTCCGTATGGCCCGGGGTTGGCTGCGGTTAGCGGCGGTTGTTTGAGGAGCCAGTCGAGTCCGAGCCTTCGTCCTCCCCAGAACAGCGCAATGGCCAGGAACCACGCTGCGAGAGACAGCAGTGGGTTGGAGAACCAAAGGCTGTGAGCGATGAAGGCCACGGCCACGGCGATCGTCGGGTTGGCGATTCCCTGGGTGATGGCGAGTGACCGTACCAGGTTGTCGGAGCGTCGAAGCGACGACGGCAACGCCGGGCGGCGGCGCACCGCCACCCGCCATTGGAGCACGACGGCGATAACAACTGTGATCGTCGCCGCGAGGGCCCAGTTCGGACGAAAGCCGTAACCCACCCAGCCAAACCGGCCGGCCAGGAACAGCCCCGCCCCCATCACCGCCAGGAGGAGTAGAACGACTTGGTGGCGGGGGTTCCAATAGGTGGTGAGCGATCGACGCTCCAGACCGGCGGTGCGATGGCGCGAGCCGCTTCGGTCGCGCCTGGCCAGGTGGAGCTCGGAGAGCAACGACCCGATGGCCACCCCGGCCAACCCACCGATGATGAGACCACCGAGACCGGCGGCGATCAGCCCGCCGACAACACCGGCCGCCCCACCGACGTTGCGGTACCAACGGCTTCGGCGCAGCCAACGTTCGATCAGGAACCGCTGCTCCGAACGTTCACCGAGACGAGCGGCCAGCTGCTTCGCCTCCGGGTCTACGGCCCGAAACATTCGAACCAGATCACGCAACCCAAGGATCAACGCCACGGCACAGATCCCGAGGATGGCGGCGAGTACAAGCCACGAGACGGGCGGCTGGTCACTTGGCCGGGCGACCATGACAACGCTGACAAACAGAATCGGAATGGCGACCAGCAGGGCAGCCCGGGTAGAGCGTCTCATTATTCAGCCTCCAATGCTGCGCAGGCCCCGGTCAACGGACCGCCGGCATCGATCCATTCGCCATCGAGTGTCACGAAGTTGTGTAGTCGTTCGCCACTGTTGTCTTGGAACGGGCTGTCGAGGCTTTCCCAGCGATGCCACCACGATGGTCGATCGGGATACTCCCAGCGGCCACGAACAGTCCCCCATCTCCCGTTCGGATCAGCCACAGCCTCGCCACAGTCGTCCACCCGCATGTAGGCAATCACTCGAACACTCTCGCCCGAACCGACCTCTGCCGGCAGTGACGCGGTCGAGCCCTCACGCAACATCATCTCCCTGGGCGTCATTCCGACGTCGACCGCAGCCTCCTCGGTGGCCCCATCCTCACTTGAATCTGAGGCGAGTTCGTCGGGGTACCACTCCAATCGCTCGAGGGTGAGGCCGGGGGCGTCGATCTCGACGTCGGTCAGCATCAGGGAAGCTTGGCTCGTGTTGCGGAACCAGAGGCCGGTGATCGCCACCAGGTCCGGCTCCTCGACGGCAATCAACATTGTGCCCGACGAGGACGAGCTGCCGTAGGTGGGATTGGGCATCACCAGACCCGTGGCCCAGGCCACGGCCAGGGCCACCACGGTGACAAATACCGCCGTTCCGGTGGCGAGGCGGCGGCCGGGGCTTGGCTCGGGTGGGAGAAGCTGATCGACAAGGCGGGCGAACTCCTCATCAACTGCCTCATCTGATAGGGCTGCCTCGCCCACGGTGTCTTCAGCCATCGGAATCCTCTTTCCAGGAAGCTTGTATCACTGTACTATGACAATGAGACAATCGGTTGTCAAGAGCAGAGTCAAGAGCAGTGTCAAGAGTGGCTGTCAAGAGAAATCGGGAACGAAAACCCGCTTTACAAGAGGGGTTTCGGCGCGCCTCACGCTCCTTGTCAAAACCTTGCCACTTCGCTAACAGCTCCCTGCCGGGCGGGTTCGAAGATGAATTCATCAAAGCAACTCCCCCTCAAGCAACAGGAGCAAGAAAGCAATGAGCATTATTCAGAATGACACCCTCAAGAAGTCGCTGGCAGTAGTTGGACTCAGCACCGGAATGGTCCTCAGCGGACTGGGAATCGCCCAGGTCGCCTCGGCCCAGACCGACGAGCCGGCAACGACCGAAAGCACCGAGAGCGAGGCCGTCGAGTCCGAAGCCACCGAGTCGGAGTCATCCGAGAACGAGCGTGACGGCGACTGCGACGGCAAGCGTCACCGCCGAGGCGGCTTCGACAAGGAAGCCGTGGCCGAGGCGCTTGGGATGACCACCGACGAACTCCGAGCCGAGTTCGAAGCAGGCAACTCACTCGCTGATGTGGCCGCCGCCCAGGACGTCGACGTGCAAGACCTGATCGACATGATGGTCGCCGAGGCCACCGAGCACATCAACGAAAAGGTCGCTGAAGGCGACATGACCCAGGAAGAAGCCGACGAGAAGATGGCCGAGCTGACCGACCGGATCACCGAGCGGGTGAACTCCGTGCCCGACGCCGACGGCGAAGGTGGACCCCGAGGCGAACGAGGTAACCGTGGCGACCGAGGCCCCCGAGGAGAGCGAGGCGGCGACGCCGACGCTGACGCCTAACCCGTAACCCCCATCCCCTCTCCCTCCCCCACTTCTGGAGTGCGAACAGCTCGGCCATGAGCACCTCGCACTCCAGAACGGGGGTTTTGGAGTAGAGGCCTAGCTGTACCGAGCGAGACTAGGATTCAACCCAGCATGACCAGCACCAACGCAGCCAACACCGCCACCATCCTTGTTGCCGAGGATGACCCCGAGATCCGCCAGGCTCTATCTCGGATTCTTGGCTACGAAGGCTACGACGTGGTCGCGGTCAACGACGGGGCAGCGGCACTCGAAGCGGTTGGCCAAGGAACCGTCGACATGGCAGTGCTCGACGTGATGATGCCGTTTGTCGACGGGTTGACGGTCTGCCGCAAGGTTCGCTCCTCGGGCAACGGACTACCCATCCTGATTCTCACCGCCCGCCACGAAACCTCCGACAAGGTGGCCGGTCTCGACGCCGGCGCCGACGACTACCTGGCCAAACCGTTCGAGATGGAGGAACTCCTCGCCCGCATCCGGGCCCTTCTCCGCCGCGGCATGGCCGAAACTCCGGGCGACGTGCTAACCGCCGGCCCGATCAGCCTCGACGCCGCCCGCTACACCGTGACCGTAAGCGGCAACCCCGTGGATCTGACCCGCACCGAGTTCTCGATCCTTGAACTGTTGATGCGCAACATCGATCTGGTGATGGAGCGATCGGTGATCTACGACCGGGTGTGGGGCTATGACTTCGGTGGCGACTCCCGTTCACTCGACGTGCACGTTGGCTACCTTCGCCGCAAACTCGAAGCCGACGGAACCGAACGGCTTATCGAAACGATCCGAGGTGTTGGGTTCGCCTTGCGACCAGGTCCGGCGCCAGATCGGCCATGAACCCCTCCTCGCTGACCGCCCGCCTCGCGATCGCCTTCGCTCTACTCGTTGCGCTCACAGCGGTGGTGTTCGGCGCCGCCGGCTACGTCAGCACCGAGCGTCAGGTCACCGGTCAGGTCGACAACTTCCTGCGTGAACGTGCCGAGGAGTTGGCTGGTGGCCAGCGTGGTCGACCAGGGCCCGACGACGACGATCGCCGCCGCGACGACCGGAGACGAGGAGTCGACGACGACTCGTTCATCCAGATTCTCGACGACAGCGGTGCCATCATCGGCAAGTCGGGTGACGAACTGCCGGTGACGGAGGGCTCCGAGAGTATCGCCCGAGGAACGTCCGACCGATCCCTGCTGCAGACGGTGGCAACCGATCAGGGCGATCTCCGCATGATCACAACCTCCGTCCCCGGCGGGGGTGCCGTGCAGGTGGCCGTTGAGCTGGAGGACTCGCGCAACACCGTCTCGAACCTGCAGGAGCGTTTGATCGGCATCGCCATCATCGCTGCGCTGCTGGCCGCCGGGCTCGGGGCCTGGATGGCCCGTCGCATCGTCAACCCGATCAAAGAGCTGGCGGCGACCGTCGACACCGTGGCCGCCACCCGTGACTTCTCCACCCCGATCGAGGTCAGCGGATCCGACGAGGTTGAACGCCTGGCCTCGGGGTTCGACAACCTGCTCCGCAGCCTGGCCGCCAGCCGGCAACAGCAGAACCAGCTTGTGCAGGACGTGGCCCACGAGCTTCGCACCCCGCTCACCAGTATCCGGGCCAATGTTGACATGCTGTCCATGGTCCCCGACATGGATGCCGACGAGCGGCAACAGACGCTCGACAGCGTGCGTCTCGAACTGCGGGAGCTGACCACGTTGGTCAACGAGATCGTTGACGTCGCCGCCCAGGGTGGCGAATCGGCCGATGCTCGGGAATCGCTGGACCTCGCCGAGGTGACCGCCGAAGCGGTGGAGCGCTTCCGCCTGAGGACCGGACGAGTGGTCACCGTTGAGGCCAGCCCAACCGTGGTGGTGGCCGATCGAGACGGTGTGTTGCGGGCCCTGGCCAACCTGTTGTCGAACGCCGACAAGTACAGCGAGACGGAGCAACCGATCAAGGTAACCGTGCCGGGCGACGGGTGGATTCACGTGGCCGACCGAGGCGTCGGTATGACGGCCGACGATCGGGAGCGGGCCTTCGACCGGTTCTACCGATCCGATGAAGCCCGAGCTCAACCAGGTTCAGGGTTGGGTTTGGCCATCGTCAGAACCATCGCCGAATCACATCGCGGACAGGCCCGACTCGCCGAGAACCCCGGCGGCGGCACGATTGCCTCGCTGTTTATTCCGACCGCTGACTAGGGCATCCGCGACGGCTATGAGGGCGGTCGCAGCATGCCCCACATGTGAGGGCCGTCGTCGCCGACATCCCATTCGCTGCGGACCTCGAAGCCGTGGTGGCGGTAGTAGGCCACAAGCTCTGGTCGCTCCGTCTCAAGGTACGCAGGAATCCCGGCGGCGTCCGAGTCGACGAACACCGCATTCATCAGCGCGCCGCCAAGGCCTTGTCGCTGCCAGTCGGGGTGGGTGGCCAGCACGTGGAGATACCAGTGATCCTCACGCGGAGTGTGCTCGTCCATCGCCTCCCGCAGCAGCTGAAACTTGGCCATGAGTTCCTCGCTGATCTCGCCACCGGTCCTCTCGACGGCGCCGTCGGGAATCTCCGGCCGACCGGGCGGAAACCAAAGCGCCGTGGCCACGGCATCGTCGGTGCACCAGGCGCTGCCGAAATAAAGACATCGGCTGGCCACGTAGTGAAAGGCCGAGGGTGCGCTGGCTTCGTAGTCGTTGTCGTCGGGATACAGCCAGCGCATCACGGGGTCTTCGGCGAACGCCCGGGTGGCGGTGAGAGCGAGTCGACCGACATCGTCGGAGGAGGCCAAACGAATCATGCCGCCAACTCTAGGCACGGGTAAGACGCTCCGTTTGCATTCAGCCCATCCGCAAATGGTGCCGATGGGATTTGGTGCATGTTTCCTCCCGACTGCTGTCAGCGACCCGAGTCTTCGCTTCGATCGCCGTTCTCGCCGCCACCTTGACGCTCGTCGCCCCCGGACCTGGTGCGGCTTCGGTTGACAACTGCGCCATTTCGGAGCCGGCTGCGGATTTCGCCGCACTGGTCGAAGCTTCGCCCACCCACGCTCAGGTGTGGCGGCTCTATCAAGCCACGTTCCTCCGTCAGCCCGATGACGCCGGCCTAAACCACTGGGTCGGAGCGGCCAACGACGGATTGTCGTTGACCGACATCGCCTTCTACTTCACCGACGGACCGGAGTTCCGCAACCGCTACGGCACGGTGACCAACCGGCAGTTCGTTCGCTTGGTCTACACCAACGTGTTGTGCCGAACCGCCGACGCCGAAGGCGAGAACTACTGGACCGGACTACTCAATCAAGGGGCGGTTTCGCGGCCGGCCATGATCGTGAACTTCACCGAGCTGCGTGAATACCTGCGCTTCACCCAGACCTGCCACAGCATCTACCCGGCCGAGACCGAGGCCTCGGCTCACTGCTGGACCGAAGGCCTCGTACCCCTCTCGCAGGCCACGCTCACCGCCAACGGATACCGATCATTTGACCGCTCGGTCGGCCGCGTGGGCGGTGGCAGCGGATCGTTCCGAGGGGTCGAGATCGATCTCAACAGCGGACTCGACATCTTCACCACCGGCGCCAACCGCTGCTCGGTGGCCTCAATCAACGCCAACTGGCTTGTGCCGTCACAGAAGGACGGGCCCAACCCGTCGGTGCTTGGCCTGGGTGTGGTCGACGACGGCCACGTCAAAGGATCAAGCGACCGCACCGACCGGGGCATCTTCGGGTTGAGGGTCGACTCCAGGCCGAAGTCGGTGGTGCAAGTGTGGCCCGGCGACACGTTGAGTCCCGACGATGTCCGACTCAACAGCGTGATCCATCAGAACGGCGACCTGGTGTTGGAGCAGTGGCATGCCGCCGCTGAGATCTCTCCCTATCTCACGGAACTTGAACCCGATCAGATCGTCGGCGCCAACGAATGGCTGTGGGCCGCGGCCGGGGTGCCACTACGGATCGACGGGCAGAACGACGTCGATTTCAACAGTGACTACTACGGCGATCCCTACACCTACCAGACGTTCAATCACTCGTTTGTCGCCGTCGACAAGGACCACGATCGATTGGTGTTCGGTGCCACCTCAAGCGTCGACGCTCGCGATCTTCTCAACTGGGCTTCAGCCAATGGCTACGAAGAACTGATCAAGTTCGACGGCGGCGCTTCAACCGAGTTCAACATCGCTCGCCAGGCCGTGGTGGCCGGCACCAGTCGAGACATCCCGGTTTGGCTAGGGGTGGGCTGCTAGGGCACCATCTCCCGTATGGACTTGGCGAACCAACACGTATTCATCACCGGCGCTTCCCGTGGAATCGGAGCAGCGATGGCCCGAGAGTTCGCCTCCCGTGGCGCCAACGTCTCGGTTGCAGCACGATCGGCTGATGCCCTGCAGGCCTTGGCAGCTGACATCGGAGGCCAGTCCTTCCCGGTTGACCTGACCGACCAGCACGCCGTCGATGGGCTGATCAGCCGGGTTGAGGGTGAGGCCGGCCCAATAGACATGTTGGTCAACAACGCCGGCTTGGAGACGTCACAGCCGCTGAACCAGCTGGACCCACAAGTCGTTCGGGCGGTCAGCCGCCTCAACCTCGAGGCACCGATGGTGTTGACCCAAAACGTGCTCGGCGGGATGTTGGAACGCAACCACGGCCACCTGCTGTTCACCAGCTCGATCGCCGCAACCGCGGGTTTTCCGGGGCTGGCCGCATACTGTGGCACCAAAGCTGGCATCACCAACTTCGCCACCACCATCGGCATGGAGTTGAAGAACACAAAAATCAACACCACCGTGATCGCTCCAGGCCCGGTCGACACGCCGATGTGGGACAACCTCGAGGAGTCCGATCACCTGGCCGCCATGGTCAAACGCCTGCGGCTACTCCAGTTGATCCCGAGTCGGTCGGCCGAGGAGATCGCCCGAATCGCCGTCGACGCCGTGGAGGACAACAAGGCTTATGTCGGTTTGCCTCGACGGCTGGCCAGTAACCACATCCTACGCAACCTTCCGTCTCGCCTGCTGAGTGTGGTGTTGAAGGGGGTTCCCGTCGGTCCGCAGCTCGGCACCGGCTAACGAGCTTCTGGTCGGGGCGCCGAAGCGCCCGTCGCGACAACGTGTTTGCGACTATTTGATAATCAGTCAGTCGCGAACCAGCCGTCGCACCTCGCCCATCAGTTCAATGGAGCGCAGAGCTTCGGCTTGGCTGACGGCGATGGTCCGCACCACCACGTCGTCCACCCCCAGAGTCTTCAAGGCCAGCAAACGTTCGGCCGTTCTCTCGACCCCGCCGAAGATCAGGACATCTTCGTTCATCCCTCGGTAGCCGGCTGCCACCATCTCGTTGCCCCGGCGTTGTCCAACGGCATCGGCATCGGTGACGAATACGTCACGTCGCACGGCCACCCTCGGCGAGCGCCCAAGGACCCCACACAGCTCCCGATACCGCCCGATCGCAGCGGCAAGGGGCTCAGGCGGAAGACCGGGCCCGACGTACCAGGCATCGCCTTGGGCAGCCGCCCGGCCGAGCGGTCTATCGCCGACACCGGAACCGATCCACCACTCGACTCCGTGGGGTGGCCGGGGAGCGATGGCGGCGTCGGTCAAACCGAACCGTTCGCTGCTCATCGTCTCGCCAGCAAGCAACCCTTTCGCCACTCGCAGTGCCTCGTCGAGCCGATCCCCCCGCTCACGCAACGAACCGCCCATAGCCGCAAACTCCCGCTCACCCCAACCGATGCCGGTCTGCACGATAAACGGCACCTCCGACATCGAGGCCAACGTGCCGATCTGCTCGGCCGCCAACACCGGGTGCCACAGAGGTAGGAGGAACAGACAACCGACCGGTCGGTCAACGGGCCAGTCGGCCATGAGCCGTCCGACCATCGGCACGTTCTGCACGTAGAGACGATCGGGTCCGGTGGCGTGATGATCACCGAGGCTGAGATGGTCGAGCTCAGCGGCGGCCGCCATCCGAGCTCGTTCGATCACGTTCCGGGCGGCCTCGGCCGCCGTCACCCCTCGATATCCGCTGGTAATGCTGATCCCGACTCGCATAAACCAACACTAGTGGCACTAGTGGTTGTGGTCGGGAAGACGCCCCTTGCGCACGGTGCGTAGCAGCTCCTCAAATCCGGCTCGCTCGTTGGTTCGGGGGAACGGCTCGTCGGGCACATCCACACCGAGAAACTCACACAGCGGGTCCCACCCCTGACCCAACTGGTACACCAGTAGACGGTCGGGAGGCGTGGCCCGAATCACGTCGTCGTTCATCTGCTCGAAACGCTTCATGGCGTAGTCGCGATCCTCAAACCGACCCTCGAAAATTACATCCCACATGTAGTCGACGATCTTGAACACCGGTAGGAAACTGCGAAGCTGGGCATTGAACGGCAGCTGCGCGGCGAGCTTGAGTTTGTCGAAGCCCCGCGGCTTGGCCGTGTAGATCGTCTGACGGGCGCTCTCGTACCATTCGTCGGCGGGCCGGGTGGTCAGCACCACCTTGGAGTTCGGATAGCGCTCAGCGAGCTGACGGTGGAAATAGAAACCGGGATAGTCGGTGACGGATCGGTAGCCGTCGAACAGCGACTCCCAGTCGACCTCCTCACCGGCAAACGCCGCCTCCCAATGGTGGAGCCGGCTGGGGTCGGCCATCAGCTCGGTCATGTGATAGCAGCGCCCAAACCCGAGACGCTCCAGCGCCAACTTCAACGACAGTGTTCCGGTTCGACCGTTTCCGGCACCGATTACGTCCAATGACACCGCAGGTTTCCCTCCCCTATTCCGTATCGCCGATCCTGCGGCGACAACCTGACTCGATAGTAGCTTGTCGAATCAGCTGGAGGTTGCTGCCGGAGCCGTCGGCGTCGCTACGCCTTCTGTCGGTTCGCGGCCAGGAGCAACTCGACGTCAGCCAGGCTCTGCGGCATCGCCAGGAGGTAACCTTGCGCCCGGGTACAGCCCCGGTTGAGCAGCTCATCGACCTGATAATCGTCTTCGACCCCTTCGGCCACAGCGTTCAGGCCGAAGGAATCGGCCAGGGTGATAGCGGCATCGACGATGGCATTGTCGTGGGCCGATCGGCCGAGGCCGGCCACAAAACTCATGTCGATCTTGAGGCTGTTGAACGGCAGACTCTTCAGCTGTTTCATCGACGAGTAGCCCGTGCCGAAATCGTCGAGGGCCAGTTGCACCCCCATGCTCTTGAGCTGGTCGAGGGCGCCGGTCACGGTTGCCAGGTCTTCAAGCATTGCGTGCTCGGTCAACTCGAGACACAAGCGGGCGGGGTCAACGTTGTGGTGCTCGAGAAGGTCGGCCACCTGTTGAGGCAGATTACGGCTCACGATTTGAGCTGGTGACACGTTGATCCACATCTCCAACTCGGGATATTTTGGCTGCCAGCGTTTCAGTTGGCGGATGCCCTCGGCCAGTACGAAGTCGCCGATCTCCACCACCAGTCCGCTCTCCTCGGCGGTCTCAATAAACCGGCCGGCGGTCATCAGCTCCCCCGACGGGTGGTTCCAGCGCAACAGAGCCTCCACCGCGAAGATCGATCCTGTATCAAGGTTGACGGCCGGTTGGTAGTGCAGCACGAACTCGTTGTTCTCCACCGCACGACGTAGTTCAATTTCCTGCTCGAACTTTCGGACCACATTGGTCCGCATCTCCTCATCGAACAACCGGTAGCGGTTCTTGCCGTCCTTCTTTGCCAGATACAGAGCTGCTTCAGCCTCACTCACGATCTCGTCGGTCTTGCCCTGGACGGCATCGGTGACCCGGCGGTGGGCCACACCGATACTTACGGTCCGGGAGATCTTCATCCCTTCCAACTCCACCGACCGTCTGAGCTCGTCCACCAGTCGAAGCGCCAGAGCGTCTATGTCGTCGTGCTCGCTGTCGTCCACGAAAACCGCAAAGTGGTCGCCTCCCCACCGTGCCACCATCGTCCCGGGGCGAACAAGGCCCTCCAGTCGTCGGGCGAAACCGACCAGAAACCGGTCGCCGATCTCGTAGTCGAGTCCGTCATTGATCATCTTCATGTTGTCGACGTTGAGGAGCAGCAGCGACTGGCGTTGGCCTTGGACGGTGTGGGACAACGTTTCCTGCAGGCGCGCCCGATTGGGCAGCGCCGTGAGTTGGTCGACGTAAGCCCGATGGGTCAGCAGCCGCTCAGCCTCAAGCCTGATCCAGAACTGGGCCATCAGAGTGCCGATGGCCAGCAGGGTCCGCAACTCACCGTCTTCCCACGGGTGATGATTGAAACGGACCAGGCCGAGAATCCCCAACGTCGAGTCTCCGCTCATCAACGGCACAACGGCCAAGGAGCATTTCTCGATCCCAAGATTGTTGTGGATGATCTCCTGAACCTGGCCGGTCCCCTCGGGGTAGACGGCGATCGGTTCCGTCAGATGCTCCGACAATCCGACGACGGGGTCGTCGTCGAAGGCGATCTCGGTGATGGAGTCGACAGCGGCCAGGATGTCTCGTTGTGGGCGAATGGTGACAAGCTCCGACACCCTGTCGGGGCGATGGCGACGAAGAAACGCATCATCAACGGCGAAGAAGTCAACCAACCGGTCGAGGACGCGGTCCATCGCCGCTCCGGCCTCGCTGTCGGACACTCCCATCAGGTCGGTGGCGACATCGATGATCAGCGCGTCGAGAGAATTCTGCGGATCGGTTCCGTTGGTCACTGCAGTGAAAATCGGCAAGATCCGCCATGGCTTGAGGCGCGTCGCTGAAGCGATGCACACTACTGGGCATGGATTTCAGCCACTTTGTGTCCAGCTACTATCCCGATCCCAACTACGGCGGCGACCGGCTGTACAGCGACATGATCGAGCAGGCTCGGACGGCAGAGCGTTTGGGCTACAACAGCGTCACCATTCCCGAACATCACATCATCAACATCCTGTTGAATCCGGCGCCTCTCCAGTTCGCGGTGAAGCTGGCGTGTGAGACCGAACACATCGACCTGATCACGTCGGTGGCCGTGCTGCCGCTGCACGACATGCGGGTGTTCGCCGGCGAAGTGGCGATGGCCGACATTCTCACCGACGGTCGACTTGTGCTCGGCGTCGGCCGAGGGGCGTTCGCCTACGAGATGGCTCGCCTGGGCACGCCGATCGAGGAAAGCCGAGCCAAGTTCGACGAGTCGCTCGACGTGCTGCTGCGGCTCCTCACCGAACATGAGGTGGAACATCACGGGCAGTACTACGACTTCGATCCGATCACGATCATGCCCCGCCCGATCACCCAACCTCGACCCCGGATGATGATCGCCACGATGAACTATGAAGGCATTCGCTCGGCGACCCTGCGAGGCTTCAACGTGCAGACCACGCCCCTGGCCGGCAACCCCGACTTGTTCCGGATGCAGGTCGACGCTCACAGAGAAGCCAAGGCCGAGATGGGTGAGGCCGGTGAGGATCTCAGGCTGATGCTGAGCCGGGTCATCTACTGTGCCCGGGACGAAGCCGATGCCCGGCAGAAGCTGGAGATGGCCTACGACTACTACTGCCGGTTCGACAACGTGTTCACTGGCCCGGGCCTAGTGCAAGATGGCTGCATCGCCGCCCTCCCCCGCCAGCAGACCATCGAGGAGCTCGACAACAATCTCATGATCTGCACCGCCGAGGAGATGGTCGATCAGATCGGCGAGTATGTCGAGCGCGGGATCGACGAGCTGATCTTCAGCTCCAACATCGGCCAGAGTCAGGAGGAGACAATCGAGATGATGGAACGGGTGGCAGCGGAGGTCATGCCCTATGTCTGATGCAGTTGGGGCTGTGTGCCAAGTCGAGTTTCGGGTCGAAGGCTCAGGGCCGCCGGTGTACATGGTCCACGGCATCGGCTCTCGCAAGGAGATGTGGGACCCGATCGTCGAACGGCTGAGCGCCGACGGATTCACCTGCGTCGCCTACGACCTGCGAGGCCACGGCGAAAGTCCGATTCCACCGGTGCCGTACACGCTGGATCAACTGGTCGACGATCTGGAAGCGCTGCGGCAACGTCTGGGTCACGAACAGATCCACGTGATCGGCCACTCCCTCGGCGGCATGATCGGGCCTCGTTACGCTCAGCGGTTCCCGGAGCGGGTGCTGTCGGTGGGCTTGTTATCCACCGCCGCCGGACGCACCGACGAAGACTCGGCCCGGGTGAAGGCCGTGGTGGCTCGTATGCGGGCCGAGGGGATCGACAATGTGCTGACCACCCTCGTCGACCGCTGGTACACGGAGCCGTTCGCCGCCGCCAACCCCCACATCATCGAGAACCGCATCAACCAGGTGCTCACCACTCCACCCGAGGTGTTCCTGAGCGTTTTCGACGTGTACGCCGAGACGGAGATGGCGCCCTGGCTGCACGAGGTGACCGCGCCGTGTCTCGTGTTGACCGGCGAAAACGATCCCGGCTGCAACCCCAGGCTCAACCGGTTCATCCACGCCCAATTGCCCAACAGCGAACTGGTGATCCTCGACGAACTGCGTCACTCGATCATCGTCGAAGCCCCCGATCAGGTGGCAGAGGTGGTTGGAGGGTTTATGCACCGGGTGGCAACGGCTTAGGCGGCACCCGCACCAAGCGCCGGGAGCGCCCGTCACCGATGGACAGGATGTCTACGGGCGAAATCAGTCGATACCGACCGTATTCGCCCGCAAGCAAAGCATGTTGGCGAGTGAACGGCGGCGAGGCGTGAGGGGCTGGTAGACCAAAAGGCGGTCCGAAACCGACGCAGCCATTTAGTACCGTTGATTCATGCGGCGAGCTCTCATTACCATCGGCATTGCCGTCGGGTTGGTTGGCGTGATCGCCACCCTTTTCCCACTACTGTCAACCTGGAATGGCGGTGGCCAGGCACTGGCCACGCTGCCTGCGCTTGACACCCGAGGCTACGACGTGCGCCATTCTCTACCGATCTTCGACCCCGACTTCGTTGTCGCCGAACGGATCTACTACGACATTTCAGCCGTCGGTATCGAACGAGCGCTGAGGAACCGTGGGTTTGAACAAATCGATGGTGCCTGGTCGAAAGAATGCTGTGGCGGCTACGGCGCGGTGTGGGTCACGGTTGAACCACACGGTGACGACGGATCGAGAGCGATCCTCACCTTGGCCGACTCAGACATCCAGTCGACCTGGCCATACATCAGCTTGCCTGGTTTGGTCGTGGCCACGTTTGGGTTCGTGCTTGCTCTGCAAGCCTGGGACGTCAGGTGGCGGAGAATCTTGTGGGACTGGCTCAGCTACCCCAAGAGCAAGTACGGCAAACAGTCTGGTGAGGTCATCCGTCGGCGGGCCCATCGACGGACCCCACCGGGCTGGTAGCTCACGGCGTTACTCGAAACAGGGTTACGGCCTTCGCCTCAAGGAAATCTAGACTGCTCCGAATGAGTCGAGCAGCATGACACAGACCATCCCGGACACATCCCGCAAGTGGCTCGTGTTCGCCGCTGTCGGCTCGTCGTACTTCATATCGGTGGCGGTGGCGACGTTCTCGGTGTTGGCTCTGCCGGCAATCTCCGACGATTTCGCCGTACCGCTCCGAACGGTTGGCTGGGTGGTGATCGTCGAGTCGTTGATCGTGGCCGGCCTGTTGCTCCCTCTAGGGCGCTTGTCCGACGTGGTCGGCCGCCACCGGACCCTGCGAGCCGGTGTTGTTGTGTTCGGCCTTGGACTGGTGTTGTCGGGCCTAGCCCCAACGTTCACGCTGCTCATCGTGGCCCGTGTCGTCACATCAATAGGCAACACCCTGGTCCAAGCCGTCGGTACCGGAATTCTCGTGGCCGCCTTTCCCGCCGAGGAGCGCGGCCTGGCGATGGGAGGCCAGACCACGGCGGTGGCAATCGGTGCCGCCGTCGGGCCTTTGCTCGGCGGTCTGCTGCTCGACGCCCTCGACTGGCAGCTGCTCTTTCTCATCCTCGCCGCCCTCACAGCGGTCGCGTTTGCCATCGTGCATTGGGCGCTCGGACCGGAACCGGAGACTACAACGACGCCGACAAGGTTCGACTCCAGAGGTGCCGCCCTCGCCGCGCTGTTCATCCTGATGCTGGTTCTCACGGTGAACGATCCATTCGAATTCGGTTGGCGCTCGCCGGTCATTCCGGCGTCGGCGGCGGTGACGATTGCTTTGCTGGTTGCCTTTGTGCGAGTGGAGTTGGCCCATTCGTCACCGATGCTCGACGTGCGATTGTTCAGCATCGGCGAGTTTCGGCGGGCGGTGCTCATTCGGTTGGTGGCCTTCACCGCGTCGACCACCATCATGCTTCTCACCCCGATCTATCTACTCGGAGCGCGTGGGCTCAACGCCCGTACCGCAGGTGGCCTGCTCGCGCTGTCAGCCATCGGGATGATGGTCGGCGCCCAAATCTCAGGCCGTCTCTACGATCGGGTCGGACCGCGGCTTCCGATCACCGTCGGCCTCACGATGCAGGCGTTCGTGCTCTTGGCGCTCGCCTCGGTCGACGAGAAGTCGTCGGTGCTCCTGATCGCCGCCGCGACCCTGACCGGCGGGCTCGGCCAGGGTTTATGGAACGTACCGGCCAACAGCGTGATGATGGGGGCGATGCCGCCCGACGCCCTCGGGGTCGGAGGGGCCTTCACCAACGTCACCCGCACGGTCGGCAATGTGGTCGGCCAGGCCGGAGCCACCGCCGTCGTCGCCGGGGTGATGTCGTCGCAGGGTTTCGCCATCCCGCTCGGTGATATCGCCGAGACAGCCGGTGCCGACGTCGCCTTCATCGACGGATGGAGGCTTACGTTCCTCATCGCCATCGGTATCACCCTGGTCGCTCTCGCAATAGGACTCCGAACCGGCAGAACCAACGACCCGGCGGGCGGAGCGCCGGTCGACGATAGGGTGACGTAACGCAGCCGCACGATGCGCAAGCACCATGGAAAACAATGCGGTCTCGGGTGGGCGCACCCCAGCTCAGTGTCACCAACGGCGCTCTTCAGCGCCTGAGTTGGAGGTGTTACCCTTGTGTTCATGCCCACCCCCGTCTTCCAAAATGTCGAAGACACCGGGCTCGATCCCGACGAGATAAAAGTGCCGGAGAGCCCCGATCACAGCACCGCTGTGGATGTCATCGTGTACGCCACCAGGGCGTTAATCGGTACCGATCACGATGTTTATCGAGACATGAACTGGTATCCAACCGACGGGGGCAACGCCGTCGCACCCGATGTGATGACCCTTCCCAAAGGCACCCTGCAGGAAACGGCCACCGTTCCGAAACCGAAGTCGTACAAACAAACCGATCCGGCCTTCCCGCTGCCAGGCGTGGCTCTTGAGGTGGCGTCGGAAACTGACTCTTGGGCGTCGATGCACGACAAGCTCAGCCGGTATCGGTCGCTCAACGTGATGGCCTATGTCGTCACGCTGACCCCGACATCGCGAGTTGAGCGCTTCTCCCCCGACAGCAAGGTCTCCGAAGATTGGGAGGCGAAGCCGATTCCCGAATTGGGAGGGCAACGGGTGTCGTTCGACGACGAGGGTGAACTGGTGGTTACGCTGCCCGACGGCAGTTCCGGCCGTTCCAACGATGAACTGGCGGCCAGCATGGCGAGTGCTCATGTCGTCAGAGCCGACCAGGCCCAGGCCCAAGCCGACGAGGCCCAGACGCAAGCCGACGAGGCCAAAGCGCGGGTCGCCCAGCTTGAAGCCCAGCTTCGAGCACTGGGGGCAGAGCCCGAGGTCTAAGGTATGAGGTCTGAAGTCTGAGATTCCGCAGTGCTTTGGGTCACAAATACGTGCCGGAAACACTGCAGAATCCGATCGGCTGAATCGGCCCGTTAACAGTTGGACAATCGTTTGCGGCCAAGGCACAGTGGCGGAGTGACCGACAGCACCGTTTCCAACGGCAAGCCCAAGGTGTTCTACGGCTGGATCATGGTGGTGTTGACCGCCATGGTGCTTGTGATCACGTCGGGCACCCGGGCTGCCCCCGGCGCCCTCCTTGTCGACATGGAGCGGAACACTCCGTGGTCAACATCAGAACTCTCGCTGGCGGCCGCCATCGGACTGCTCGCCTACGGGGCCGGCGGACCCCTGTCGGGAATGATCGCTCGACGGGTGGGCAACCGCAACCTCGTACTCGGGGCGCTGCTGTTCATCACCCTGAGCACCTACATGTCCAGCCGGGTGCAGGACTTCGTCGGTCTCACAATCTGGTTCGGACTCGTTGCGGGACTAGCCGCCGGGCTTATGTCGAGTTTCATCGGCGCCGCCGTGGCCAACACCTGGTTTGTTGATCGACGCGGGTTGGTCACCGGCGTGTTCGGGGCAT
Organism: Acidimicrobiales bacterium; assembly: GCA_965216355.1. Taxonomy (GTDB): domain Bacteria; phylum Actinomycetota; class Acidimicrobiia; order Acidimicrobiales; family SZUA-35; genus JAHELU01. The sequence goes on along the minus strand of CBDCFR010000013.1, from coordinate 864,838 downwards.
CTCAAAGCGCCGGGCAGCTGGTGTTCGTGCCGTTCTTCGCCGCTACGGCCGTGGCGGTTGGTTGGCGTCAATCGCTCGTGTGGGGTGCGATCGGTGCCGCGGTACTACTACCGATCATGTTCCTGTTCTTCCGCAACGCTCCGGCCGACGTCGGCCAAGCGCCACTGGGCGGAGACCCGGAGCCACCAACCCCGCCCGACCCCGGTGTTATCGGCCGAGCGTTTCGCAGGCCCGAATTCTGGTTGCTCGCCTCCACCTTCCTCGTCTGCGGCGCCACCTCCAACGGCCTGGTCGGTCAGCACTTCATCGCCCACGCCAAGGATCACGGATTCGACGAGGTCACCGCGGCCAACTGGCTGGCCGTGATGGGCTTCTTCAACTTCATCGGCACCGTGGCCTCGGGTTGGCTGACCGATCGCTTCGACCCCCGTCGCCTGCTAATGATCTACTACGGCTTCCGCGGCCTCTCCCTGATGCTGCTGCCGTTCATCCACGACAACCTCTCGATCGCCGCGTTCGCTGTGCTGTTCGGGCTCGACTACATCGCCACCGTGCCGCCGACCATCATGCTCGGAGCGAAACTGTTCGGCCGCCACAACGCCGGGGTGATCTACGCCTGGGTGTTTGGGGCCCACCAAATCGGAGCCGCGGTCGCCGCCTGGGCAGCCGGTCTGGTGCGAGACAGCACCGGCAGTTACGGCTGGGCCTTCTCCACCGCCGGCACAGTGGCCATCGCCGCCGGATTTGCCGCACTCCTGATTCAGGAGAAACCGACCCGAGCGGCTGAAGCTCGGGCAGCCGGATCAGCATCCACGCAAGCGACGGCGTGAGTCAAACCCGCTCACAATCTCGGCTATGCATCTGCCCCCGGCCACTTGCTTGACTCCCTCCATGTCATCGGCGGAGCCGATCGACGAACCTGACGTCGCGCAAGGGCCGGGGGCTGACCGATTCACTGTTGGTCAGATGCTGCCCGGATAGGGGGCCTATTCATCATCGACGATGTCGACAGAATCAGCGACTTCCGAGTACCTTGATTGTCCGTAGGCAAGCGTTCGGAAAATCCGAACGCCTTCCAGATTTCAGGCAAAGGACGAGATTGTGCTGGAACACGGTGACGTTCGACTACTGCAGGTTTTCCTCGCCGTCGTCGACCACGGCTCGATGTCAGCTGCCGCCGCAGCGTTACACCGATCGACGGCATCAGTGAGCGAGGCGGTCGCCAAGTTGGAAGCGAAGCTCGGTTATCCGGTGCTGGTTCGTACCGCCGGCGGCTCCCAGCCGACTCCTGCCGGTAACGAATTGGCGCGGTCAACACGCGAGATGTTGAGCTACGTCGATCTGACTCTAAGCACCATGTCTGACCCCGGAGGGGTCGATCAAGTGCTTCGCATCGGCAGCATTTTCGGAGTGCACAACCTCTTGGTCAATTCGATCTCGCTACCGGGTTACCAGCCGATCGGTGTCTCGATGGGAATCGACGACCCTGGGCGGGAAGTTGCTTCGGGAGCGGTCGACATGGCGATCCTTCTCGGGCCCACTCGGTTCGACGACCGGTTATCACGAGTGCCTCTGTTCACCGAAGAGCGGGTGGCGATTGTCTACGCCGACAAGTTGAACGGTAGCAAGTCGATGACTCTCGAAGAACTCAACGAGTTCGCGTGGCCTGCGATCCCGACGGGGGTCGACCGACAATACCTCGAACCTTGGTTGTGTTACGACTGCCGCGGTGGGCCACCCCCGAAACAGGATCCAGTGCCTCCCGAACCGTTTGCCCTGATCGACTGGCTGCAGCAGACCCCAAACGGTGTGGTGCCAACCACTTCAAGCGTGTCGAGTTTGTTCCTGTCGTTCAACGGGCTATTCGGCTCAGCGCTCATCTCCGATACTCCAGCATGGCAAGCCGAGCTGGTAACACGGTCCGACAGTCGCTGGCCAACCGACGAAATCTCAGCCCGACTCCGGGAGGGCGCAGTGCCGGAACCGGCCAAATAGAGCCACAAATAGAGTCTCCGACAACTATCGGAATTTCAACTATTCCGGCCACCGCAGTCGGGGAGGATTGCCTCTAAGCGCGACCAAATAATTCCGAGTTTCTCGACTAGGTTTGGAACGGATCGGGCGCCGAGGGCGTCAAAGGTTAAGCGGGTGCTCTGCTTAGGAGGAAACATCTTTATGAGGCGATTGTTTTATGCGCTTGCCGCGGTTGCGGTTGCGCAGTTAATGGTGGTTGCCGGGGTCGCCCCGGTCAACGCACAAGTCGGAGGGAACGAGCGGGAAGCAGCCGAGGAGGTGATGGAGCAGTTGGCCGCGGCCAATGAAGGCCTGGCGCTGGAAGACATCGATGCGCTCGACGAACTCGGCCCCAACCCGTGGCTGTCGTTCACAAAGGGCCGAAGCCCCGAAGCGGTCAAGGCTTGGCAAGCACTTGCGGCCCAGTTACCACCGCAAGCTCAAGTACCCAACGGCAAGGCCCAGATCGGTGGCCCACCACTGGTCCACAGCGAAACCGAGGCCGTCGGTGAAGTCGGCCTCAACGACACTGTCGCCGACGGGGAAATGATCAGCAGCCGATTCGGCACCCGTCCCGGCGAAAAAGGTGTGGTCACCATCAACGGTTCGCTCTCTGGCGGCACGCTCCGGGATCCCATCCCCAGCGACTGCGACTACAACGAAGACGACGGTTCGATCCCGCTGGCCAACTTCACACCGGCAGTCGAATTCCAGGTTGCCTTGTGTGTCGGTGAGATCGGCGACGGCCCCTTCGGTGAGACGTCGGGCGACATCGACTTCTATTCCTACGGAGTGGTCGAGGAAGGCACGATCCTCATCCTCGACACCTATCACATCTCCAACTCTCTCGACCCTGTCGACTCGGTGATTGGAATCTACGACGCCGACGGCAATCTGCTCGTGTCCATCGAAGACGGTGGTCTCCCCGGTGACGATCCGTGGATCGAGTTCGTGGCCCCCGCCACTGGCGAGTACTTCGCCGCCATCGCCGGCTGCTGTGATCTGTCGAGCGATCCGTTCGACTCTGCGAGCGGGCCAGGCGTTGGCGATACCGGAACCTACGAGTTGTTTGTGGTGGCCTTCCCGCCACCATGTACTTCGGTTGAAGACGATGGCAGCATCGGCCTGGCCAATGAGACCAACGTTCCCGAACAGTTCTTCGACTTCTGCGTCGGACTCATCGGCGACGGACCTCATGCCCCGGCCGACACCGACTTCTACAGCCTCGGCACAATTGAAGCCGGGTTCAACATCTTTATCGACCTCTTCGCATTTGACGAGCCGTTCGAGTCGATTGTCGGTGTCTACAACTCCTCCGGAGACCTTGTGGCCTCCTACAACGAGACCGGCGACTTCGAAGAAGAAGGTGGATTCCTCGACCACACCATCGAGGAGACCGACACCTACTACGTCGGCGTAGCCGGAGGCGCCGAACTGCCGTCGGATCCGACCGACCCGACCAGCGGGGTGGCAACCGACCAGGGAGGTCTTTACGAGATCCTCTTCGACGTCTACATCCCGTTCATCCCGTGCGAATCAATCGAAGACGACGGCGCCATTGGCATCGCCAGCGAGACCCGGGTTCCCGAGCAGTTCTTCGACATCTGTGTTGGCACGATCGGAGACGGCCCCCATGTTCCGGCCGACACCGACTTCTTCAGCCTCGGCACAATCGAAGCCGGGTTCAATCTCTACGTTGATGTGTTCGCCTTCGAAGGATTCGAATCCGTCATCGGTCTCTACAACTCAGCGGGAGACCTCGTGGCCTCCTACAACGAGACCGGCGACTTCGAAGACGAAGACGGGTTCCTCGATCTCCCGATCACGGAAACCGACGCCTACTACGTTGGCATGGCCGGCGGGAGCGAACTCCAGGCCGATCCAAACGATCCCACCAGCGGCGTCGCCACCGACCAAGCCGGTCCGTACGAGATCATCTTCGATACGTACATCCCGTTTGTGCCCTGTGAATCCGTCGAAGATGACGGTGCCATTCCCGTAGCCTCCGAGGCCACCGGCAGCGGCGACGACTTCTTGTTCGTTGCCGAGTGCTACGGAGCCGTTGGCGATGGCCCTCACGCCGGTAGCACCGGAGACGTCGACTTCTTCCGCACCCGGGAACTGCCGGCCGGGCAGATTCTGCTGGTCGACTTCATCGACATCTTCGCACCAACCAACGCCGGCAACCTGACGATCGGCTTCTACGATGCCGATGGCAACCTGCTGGCCACTGGTCAAGACGACCCGTCTCAGGGCGGCCCGGATTCGGACTTCTTCTCGATCACCGTGCCCGAGGCCGGCGAATACTACGTCGCCGTCGGTGGGGCGATGCCATCAGATCCGTTCGATCCCACAACAGGTACCGACAGCGAGATCACGAGCCCGTACGAGGCGATGTTCATCGTCGATGCCAACGAGGAATTCTTCGAAGGTGGATTGGGCAACTGGAGCGCTCGTATCGATGCTCCTCGTGAGCGACGAGACTGGTCCAAGATGGTCAACGTTCCCCGTGAACGTCGTGATTGGTCGGCCGAGGATCGGTCGCTGGCTCAGCTGAAGTCAGCCATCGACGCCCGCAAACATGATGCGGAAGCCGATGCGGCCGAAGCGGAAGAAGATGAGACCCCGGTCGATGTCGACTTCTACTTGGTCGACCTCCGTAAGGGTGACGCCATCGCCGGCGGCTTCGACAATGCCCGCACCGTAGGCATCATCGATCCTGAAGGTGTGCAGCGTTCCGGGGCTCAGTTCAACCCGAGCTTCATCTATCCGCTCGACTCACCGCTGCGTCACGATCGTCGCAACGGCTTCGATCACGTGGCCACCGTCGACGGCGTGCATGCCGTGTTCGTGACCGACGGCATCGCTGAGTACGAGGGTGAGCTTCGAGTGATTCGCTCCGGCTTGGCCCCCGATCGCGATCGTGATCAGCAGATCATCTTCCTCGACTTCGACGGCGCATTTGTAAGCGGCGACACCTGGGGCACCGGGGTCGACGCCAACCTGTCGCCGCTGTCGGCCTTCATCCCCCGATGGGGCCTCGAAGCCTCCGACGAGGATGCGGTGATCGACGCCACAATCGACGCCATCGTGGAAACGATCGATCATGACCTTCGGGTGTTCGACGGACGCAACGGCGACCGTGACCGCACCCATCGAGGCACCGAGTTCGACGTGGAGATCCTCAACAGCCGAGATCACGGCGACCGCTGGGGCGATCCCAACGTCACCCGGATCATCATCGGTGGCACCATCGACGAGCTACTCATCCCGACCCTTGGTATTGCCCAGTCGATCGACCCGGGCAACACCGAGACCGAGGAAACCGGAGTGGTTCTGCTCGATCTCATGAGTGAGCCGGCGCCGTTTGAAATCAGCCTCAACAGCTTCCCCGTTGCCGGGGATGCAACCAAGGCCGACTTCATCGGGTTCACCGTCGGGCACATCGCCGCTCACGAAATCGGCCACCTCATCGGCAACTGGCACCAGGAGACCTTCAACGAAATCGAGGCTCTCATGGATGCCGGTGGCGATTTCGAGGCGATTGCCGGTGTTGGGGAAGACGGCGTGTTCGGCACAGCCGACGACACCGATCCCGACTTCGTCGAAGACGAGTTCAACTTCTTCGAAGGCTTCACTGGAATCGAGGACACCGCCGGGCGTTCGGTGTTTGCGTTCAGCACCGGGCAAAGCCGGATCCCAGGGGCACCGGGACAGCGGTAGTCCTCGACCACAGCTCTCTCCGATCTAGCCCCCCGAGATCGGAGAACCGTCAGTAGACGGCCGAACGGCCGGCTGGAACAATTCGTTCCGGCCGGCCGTTCTGTGTATCCGCGCTGCTGCTTGCCGCCTGCGATTGATGGCCTCTCGCCTAAAGCGGGGCCGCCAGGTCGCTAACGGGCCTAGCGGGTAGGTGCTCCGCACCTTCCCTTGGCCTGGAGTTCATCGTGTTCGGAGCTGCCGCGTTCTACCTACCCGCTGAACTCCTAGCCCATTCGAATCTGGCAACGGTCGCAGTCGAGGTGCGTCCAGCCGCCGGGCTCCTGCATGGCCGTCACCACCACTCGCTGGCCCGGTTTGATCCATTCGGGGTGTTTGTTGAAGGCCATGCTCTCGGCCACGTAGCCCGAGGTGGTGAAGATCGTTCGGCCATCGACAACGATGAAGTTGCCACCGTCGCACATCACGGCGCCGTCGTTGACAATCTCGCCCTTTTCGTTGAGTTTCACGTGGCTGTTGCAGTCGAGCATCACCTCGGTGATGACGCCACGAATGGTGACCACCTGTCCAACCCGGTCGTCGACCGACGAGTCTTTGCCGGTGCCATTGTCGGGAAGGGGGATGGCCTCGTCGTCGGTCGACGGGGGATCCGAGTCGCCCGGTTCGGAGTTGTCGTCATCTGAGTCGACTGAGGCGTCGTCATCATCGGATCCGGCCTCCGACTGATCGTCGTCGCTGCCATCACCGGCATCCTCGGCGTCATCATCCGACGCAAGGTCAAGTGCTTCCTCGGCCGCATCCGACGTGGTGGTGGAGACCACCAACTCACCCACATCGCCGTCGGTGTCGCCTGGTTCGGAAGCGCCGTCGGTGTCGTCGGCCGTGGGCAGCTCACCGGCCACGTCAACGGTGTCGCCGCCACCGCGGCTTACGGCGAAGGCAGCGAGCCCAATGACCAGCACGGCGGCCGCTGCCGCAGTGGCCAAAACAAAGCTTCTACGCCCGGATGAGGCTGTCGCTCCCGCAACCATGGGCCGTTCGACCACTACCGGATCCGGCGGAGTCACACCATTCAGCAACTCAAATTGCGCGGCCACCACGGGGTCGTGGGCGTCGACGTCAAGCGGATTCGGTTCTGGTTCTTGTTCGTGATTGGTCATTAACGGTTAGTCCTTTGCCTCAATCCTTTGCCGCAGATGGGCGTGGGCTCGATGTAGTTGCACGCGCACGGCGTTGGCCGAGGTGTCGAGAATCTCGGCGATGTCGGCCGGGGTGTAGCCGCCGGCGTAACGAAGCACCACCACCGCTCTCTGTTGCTCGGAGAGCGACTGCAGTTGGTCGAGAAACTCGGCCAGAGGTTCATCGACGTGAACGGTTGCGCCGCCGACCATTGCCGCCGAGCCTTCCACCGCCTCACCAAGTGCGATCATGTTGCGCCGTTCCGACATCATTCCCGCAGCCACCCGGAACGCACTTCTCCAGATCCAGCCGGCGGGGTTGGTGAGCCGATCCCCGCGTTTCAGGGCCTGGCTATAGGTTTCGGCCGCAGCGTCGGTGGCCACTTCCGGTTCGCCGGTGTAGGCCAACAACGCCCTCCAGAGGCGCTGATGGTTGCTGCGGTATGCCTGTTCGACAGGGTCCATTGTGAGCATGCACCCCCTAAGGGGTGAATCCGGGCCGATTCATTAACAGCCGATTGGAAAAAATCTAGACGTAGTCGAGCGGGAGGGTGGTGGAGTGCTTCACCGCTTCGAGGATGAACGTCGACCGCATGTCGTAAACCTCGATCTTTTCGATGAGCCGTTTGTAAAAATCGTCGAAGGCGGTGAGGTCGGGAACCAGCACCTTCAGCACGTAATCGACCTCGCCGCTGGTGCGGTAGGCCTCGATGATCTCGGGAATGTCGGCCACCGCGTCGACAAACCGATCGAGCCAGTCTTTGCTGTGCTGGTTGGTGCGGATAAAGACCAGTGACGAGACGCCAAGGTTGATCTTCGATGGATCAACCAATGTGACCCGTTTGGTGAGAACACCCCGCTCCTCCAAATTACGGATTCGACGCCAGCACGGCGTGGCGCTCAGACCTACGGTCTCACCGATTTCGCGAACCGAAAGGGTGGCGTCCTCCTGGAGTAACTGAACGATTTTGCGGTCGAGCTCATCCACGTCGACATCTTCTTTCTTCGCTGCGGGGGTGATAAAGCGAGTCGTCGGCCGCCCAACGTCCACGGTAGATCATTCTGGCGCGTTCCATACTCCTCTATTCGGGCTCGCGAAGCAAATGATCTACAAATTTGCAGTTTCGCGGCAAAAGCTACCAAGGTAAGCCCGCTGTCCTACCAGCGTCTCCGGCTGGGATTAACAGCGTTCAACCGATACGAGGTGACGCACCCCGAGCGCGGAACTGAGCAGGCGTTTCGTTGGTCAACCGGGCGAATCGACGAGTGAAGTCGGCTTGGTCGTAGAACCCACACGACACGGCGATGTCAGCCAAGCTTCGTTCGGTCTCGACCAATAGGCGAGCCGCCTGCTCCACCCGAACCCGCAGAACGTACTGCATCGGCGAGACGCCGAACACCTTGCGAACCCGTCGTTCCAGCTGCGATTCCGAACAGTGGGCGGCCGCCGCCAGATCGGCAACTCGGAGGTTTCCGCTCTCAGGCCCGATTTCGTGTACCAAATCGATCATGCCTCGAAGCTCGGCCAGTTCCGGGGCATCCCAGTCGGTCTTTAGATCGCGGCTAATGCTGACCAGCCCGGTAACCGTGCGTTCGCCGGTCTCCGGGTTTGGAGTCGACACCGGCAATTTGGTGGTGAGATACCAGCCCAGCGATCCGTCTTCCCGGCGGATGATCTCCAACTCATCACGGAGAGGTTCGCCGGTGCTGATCACCTCTTCGTCCTGATGTTCGTAGCGCTCAGCCAGCTCTTCGCGAAACAGTTCGCTGGCCCGGCGGCCAACCACTTCACGTTTCGATTTCTTGCCGGTGCGGCGGACAAAGGCGGCGTTCACGGCCAGGTAACGCCCGTCAAGCCCTTTCATGCAGAACATCACGTTGACCAGCAGCTCGAGCAGATCCAGGAGCTCAGGCTGACAGGCCAACAGGGCCAGCTCATCGGCCTGTTTGTGCGGATCAGACGCCATAGCACCAAGAATCGTACAAGACCATCACGGAACCGGCCGATGACAATAGATGTATGACCGGAACCAGGTTTGATACTCCCGCGGCCCAACAGCCGCCCGACCAGGGCCACACCACCGCGGGCGCACAGCTCGTCGAGGAGGCCATCGCTCTAGTCGGCCAGTGGCTCGACCAGGCCCACGAGTTGGAGTCCCGGCGGGATCGATCCCGCGCTGATCAGCTGGCGGGGGTCATCGATGACGAGTCAAACGGCGTGGAGTTCGCCATGCGGTTTGTCGACCGGGTTGTCCGCCCTGAGGACCCGAAGGTGGCCGCCGATCAGCTCCAACACCTGGTGAGCGAGATGGCCGGGAGTGATGAAGGGCTGCCAAGTTTCCTCTCGCCGATCGATCGTGTGCTGTTGCGGGCCGGTGGAGCACTGGCCCCGGTTATCCCGCAAGTTGTGATTCCACTGGCCGTCCGTCGGATGCGAAGCCTCGTCGGGCCGTTGGTGGTCGACGCCGATCCGGCCAAGATGACAGCACATCTCGCCGCCCGCCGTGAGGAAGGTTTCCGGCTGAACGTCAATCAGCTTGGGGAGGCGGTGCTCGGTGAGGCGGAGGCGCAACGCCGGTGGGACAAGGCCGATGCCCTGCTCGATGATCCAGCCGTTCACTACGTTTCGGTCAAGACCTCGTCGATCGTCTCGCAGCTCAACTACTGGGCCTGGGACGAAAGTGTGGAGCGGGTCATGGACCGCCTTCGTCCGCTGTTCGTGAAGGCGGCAGGCAAGGGCACCTTTATCAACCTCGACATGGAGGAGTACCACGACCTCGGGTTGACCATCGAGGTGTTCACCCGCCTGCTCGATGAACCCGAGCTGCGCTCGGTTGATGCCGGCATCGTGCTGCAGGCGTATCTGCCCGACTCCTTCCCCGCCTTGCAGCAACTGGTGAACTGGGCCAACACCAGGGAGCCGGCAACCGACGGCACTGCCAACAACTCAGAGCCCGGGACGATCAAGATTCGGCTGGTGAAGGGCGCCAACCTGGCCATGGAGAAGGTCGAGGCGGCCATGCATGGATGGCCGCAGGCGCCATATCACTCGAAGGCCGAGGTCGACGCCAACTACAAACGTTGCCTCGACTGGGTGCTCACTCCCGAGCGCACCAAGTCGATCAAGATCGGCCTGGCCAGCCACAACCTGTTTGATGTGGCCTGGGGTTACCTGCTGGCCGGGCATCGCGGCGTGGCGGATCGTTTGGAACTGGAGATGCTGCAGGGCATGGCCATGCCTCAAGCTCGGGCCGCTCGCGAAACGGCCGACGATCTTCTGCTCTACACCCCGGTGGTGGCGGCGTCGGAGTTCGACGTGGCCATCAGCTACCTGTTCCGTCGGCTCGAAGAGAACGCCTCCGACGCCAACTTCATCCGCCACCTGTTCGGCGATCTCCGTCGACGAGTCCCTGGTGAGCACGGCAGCACTTTGGACAAGCAAGCCGAAGCCACGTTCGATTCCGAGGCCGGCAAGTTCCGGGCCGCCGTCGAGTCGATGCATGCGGCTGCCGTCGGACCGAACCGAACCCAGGATCGTAGCGAGGTCCGTGAGGAACGAGCCCTGGGCGACCACACCGCCCCATCGGTTGCCGCCTTTACCAACGAGCCCGACACCGACCCGGCGATGCCGGCCAATCGAGCCTGGGCGACCGACGTGATCGCAGGGTCCTTCGAGCCGGCGACGAGTTCGTTGATCGACGACACTGCGCCTGTTGATGCCGCGGTGGCAACCGCCCGGACGGGCGCCATCGAATGGGCGGAACGCTCCGGTATCGAGCGGCGCGCCGTGTTGCACGCCGTCGCCGACGAGCTGAGTGCCCGTCGCGGTGACCTGATCAATGCGATGGTCCACGAAGCCAACAAGACGTTCGCCCAGGCCGACCCCGAGGTTTCGGAGGCGATCGACTTCGCCCGCTACTACGGAGACCGGATTTTGGAGCTGTCCGACCGGGAGTGTGCAGCCTTTGAGCCGCTCGGCGTTGTGGGTGTCATCCCACCGTGGAATTTTCCGGTGGCGATCCCTGCCGGTGGCGTGCTGGCCGCACTGGCTGCTGGCAACGGTGTGGTGTTCAAGCCGGCCCCGCAGACTCCCCGCTGCGCCGAGATCGTGGCCGAGTGTTGTTGGGACGCCGGAGTGCCGCAGGATGTTCTGCAGTTTGTGCGTGTGCCCGACAACGATGTTGGTCGCCACCTCGTCACGTCCGTCGATGCCGTGATCCTCACCGGCGCTTACGAGACGGCGGAGCTGTTCCGCTCGTGGAAGCCCGACCTGCCGATCTTCGCTGAGACGTCGGGCAAGAACTCACTGATCGTCACCCCCAACGCCGATCTCGATCTCGCGGTGGCCGATCTGGTCGACTCGGCGTTCGGTCACAGCGGACAGAAGTGTTCAGCCGCCAGCCTCGGAATTCTGGTGGGCGACGTCTACACCTCGGAGCGATTCCGTCGGCAGCTGGTCGACGCCGTCACCAGTCTCACCGTCGGCCCGTCGCACGATATTGGGACCGACGTGGCGCCCACCATCGAGGAGCCAAGCGGCAAACTACTTCGAGCTCTCACCAGTCTCGACAACGGGGAGGAATGGCTAGTCGAACCCCGAATCATTGAAGCTGCCGACGGGGCTCGAATCTGGTCACCAGGTGTGCGACTCGGCGTGAAGCCCGGGTCGTGGTTCCACCAGACCGAGTGTTTCGGTCCGGTGCTTGGCTTGATGGTCGCCGCCAACCTCGATGAGGCGATCGCCATCCAGAACGGGGTGGAGTTCGGGCTCACCGGAGGCATCCACACCCTTGATCCGCAAGAAATCGACACCTGGACCGAGCGGGTGGAGGTGGGCAACGCCTATATCAACCGGGGCATCACAGGTGCGATCGTCGCCCGCCAGCCCTTCGGCGGGTGGAAACGATCGACGATAGGCCCAGGGGCGAAGGCCGGCGGCCCGAACTACGTGGCCCAGCTTGGACGGTGGGTGTCCACCGCCGAGGCCACAAGTCCTGACGACCTTCTGGTTGAAGCCAAGGCCAGCGACGACTATTGGTGGCAGAACGAGTTCTCCCGCAGCCACGACCCTGTCGGATTGTTCTGCGAATCCAACATCTTCCGCTACCGACCGCTGAGCCGGATCGCCGTGCGGGTCGAACCTGGCGCGGCCGATTGGCAGGTCGAGCGAGTACTGTCAGCCGCCGGCCAGTGTGGGGTCTTCGCCGACATTTCCCGAGCTGATTCCGAGACCACCGCAGAGTTCGCCAGCCGCCTTCCCGGCCTCGGAGTATCCAGAGTCCGAGTGGTCATGGGCGACGAGGCCACGCTTCCCGACGAGCTGATAATCGCCGCAAACGCCGCCGGCGTGCACCTCGCCGCCGGGCCTGTCACAACAAACGGACGGATAGAGCTGCTGCATTATCTGCGAGAACAAGCGGTGTCTCGTACGTTGCACCGCTACGGCAATTTGCTCTAGGTGACTCTTCGGCTGTAAGGCCGAGGCGTCGGTGGGGTATTATTTAGTGTGGCGAAACAGTCAAACCAGGAGCCAGAAGATGAGCTGATCGGCGACCTCTCGGCCGATGTGTGTCGCGCCGTCGGAAGTCGTGTCCGTGAACTTCGCCTCGGCCTCGGGCTCACAATGGCCAAGTTCGCCGAAGAGGCCAACATTTCGCTGGGAATGCTATCGAAGATTGAGCACGCTCAGACGGCGCCGAGCCTCAACACGCTCGTCAACTTGGCTCGTGCGGCCGGTGTGCCGGTCACCGCATTGTTCCGTGGGCTCGACGAAGAGCACGACCTGGTGATCACGAGAGCCGGTGAAGGCAACGAGATCATCCACGAAGGTTCGAGCCCCACCCGGGTGTATCGAGATCTTGGCTCACTGCGAGGCCCACACCGCAACATCGAAGCGATGATGACAACCCTGAGCGATGATCAGCAACAGTTCCCGCTGTATCAACACGAGGGCATCGAGTTTCTGCATGTGATCGAAGGCTCGATGGAGTACGGCTACGGCTCGTCGAGCTACAAGCTCCACCCCGGCGACACGATGCAGATTCACGGTGAGGTCGCCCACGGCCCAGTGGCCATTCTGGCCACACCGGTGAAGTTCCTGTCGATCAAGGTCTACCCGGCCGGCGACTCCTAGGCATCCACCCCAACCCAGTCTCGTGCTAAGTGGTTTGCTCGGCGCGCTCGAGTCGAACCAGCTGAGAGGCCAAGGCGATCGCCACCAACGCCATCGCCGCTCCCATCGCAACCATGGTGTTGGCCGCGCCCAGCGGGCCGACGATGGCGAAAACCAAGAGCGCAGCCAACGGGAACGTGCCGAACTGGGCCATCGCCGACAGTCCCATGATGCGACCCATCACCTCCGGGGACGTTCGCTGCTGCAGGAGGGTTCGCTGGATGGTCATCACAACCCCACCGCCCATTCCCCAGACGATGCAGAAGGCCACCGCCGGGATCAACGAGCGGGAAAGACCGATGGCAACCAAACCCGGACCGGCGATGCAGGCAAAGGCGATAGCCAGGAGACGGCCGGGTCGTTTCACCGTCGTGCGAGACGCCAACACGCCGGCGGTGATGATCAGACCCAATGCCATCCCGGCGTTCATAGCGCCGGCGCCTATAGCGCCGACGTCGAGCACCCGATCAGCGAAGCCGGGAATCAACAGTCCGCTGCCGGCGCTCAGAACCCCGATCACCGACATCACGGCGATGAGCACAAGAATCATCGGATCACGCCGCGCGTAGGTGAGGCCCTCCTTCACGGCGGCCCATCCCCGCGGTGCCCTGGCCCCGGCTGCAGCTCCCTCGGGTGGCCATCCGACCTCGCGCGGCAGCGTCGCGAGCTGAGCGGTAGCGATCAACCCGAAGATCAGCATCACTCCAAACAGCGCAGCGGTGCTGACCGCCTGGATTACCACGCCGGCGATCAACACCCCGACGGCCATGGCGGCCAACATGGCCAGGTTCTGCATGGCCACGCCGTTCATCAGGCGTTCGGGAGCAACGAGAGATGGGACCATCGCCTGCAGGGGTGGCGCAGTAGCAGCCACCGGGATCGACAGGACGAATCCGAATACGCCGAGGGTAAGGGGGCTCAACAACTCGAAGTGGAGGAAGATGCCGGTGAGGGCACAGGTCAGCGCTGAGGCCAGGGCGGCGAACGCGGCGACATGTCGACGATCAAAGCGATCGGCCAAGCTCCCAACCCACGGTGACGTCAACAAGGCCGGCAGTCCGAGCATGAATCCGAGCAGACCGAGAGCCGGTTCCCAGCTTGTTAGTTCACCCATCGCCCAAACAAACCCGAACCGCGTGGTGCCGTTGACCATCGACGTCGCCACCGTTGCACTCAGGAACCGGCGGAACGTTGGCGTGAGCACACGATCGGACTGCGGCGGCGATTCCAGCACCTGCCAAGGCTAGTGTGCGGCGGCCGATACCAACGAAAGCCGCGAATTCTCAATTTCACTGCTACGGGACGGATCACTACTATTGGTAATGGTTGAGGTAGGTGGAAAATCTGCCGATCCAAGGGGGCGGACCCGAGCGGAAGGTTGAAACACGTGACGGCCATTGAATCGGTGACCACCATGTCAGCGGGGCCTCGACTGCTCGTGCCGGGCATTCCCGAGCTGGGTCCCGGTGTGGAGCGGTACCGGGTGAACGGCGGCGCCGCGACCGTCCTGGCGGTTGACCCTGATGACATCGTGGAGATTCGCAATCTTGAGGGCCGCCAACCGTGTGAGCTATCGGCCTTCGACGCCACCGGGCGTCCGGCGCCGGAACTCCTAGGGGCGACCAACAACGGTCCGGCCGTAGGGACCCAGGCGATTCTGACCAACAACGTGGTCGACGCTCGTCGGGTGAAAATGGGCATGGAACTTGCCGGGATCGACCTCACCGAGGCGGTCAAGACCGACGTGTTCAGCCCGGACGCCGTGGCCGGTGAGCGGGCTCGGTTCACCGCCGCCGATGCCGGAGTTGTGGTGGTCGCCGCTCCAGGCGAACCGATGCATCCCCACTCCCCCGATCCCACCACCGCGCTGCTGGTTTTTGTCCACCGGACCTCGGCGTCCGACAATACGTCGGAGTCGAGCGGGATCTTGATGCCCCAACCTCTCGGCGACATGACGCAGGACTTGTTCGTGGAGCGCCGCACCGCCTTGGCCTACGAGGTGAAGGCCGGCGAATTCATTCAGATCATCGACATCGAGGGGAGGGAGTGCTCCGACTTCCAGGCGTTTGACGCCCGGGCTCTCCAGGGGTCGATGGAGAACTGCCTCGACGCCACGGCCACCCGCAGTCTCATGGGCGCGTCGTATCCGGGGCCCGGCTTGTACTCGAAGTTCTACGACCTGACGTTCAACCCGCTGGTCGAGGTGGTGCAGGACACCGTCGGCCGTCACGACACGTTCAACTTCGCCTGCACAGCCAAGTACTACGACGACATGGGCTACCCCGGCCACGTCAACTGCACCGACAACATGAACAACGAACTCGACCGCTACGGCGTTGCCGCCCGTCGCGGTTGGGAAGCCATCAACTTCTTCTACAACACCAACATCGACGACAACAATCAGATCTACCTCGACGAGCCCTGGTCGCGGCCGGGCGACTATGTGCTGCTGCGAGCGCTGACCGACCTGGTCTGCATCTCCACCGCCTGCCCCTGCGACATCGACGCCGCCAACGGTTGGTCACCCACCGACATCGCCGTGCGCGTCTATCCCAAATCCCAACCCTTCAAGAAAGCGATCGCCTTCCGCATGTCTGCCGACGCCGACCCCGAACTGACCCGGGAGACCGGATTCCATGCCCGCACCTCCGAGCTGACCCGCAACTTCAGCGAGTACCAGGGCTTCTGGCTCGCCGACTCGTTCACGGCGCATGGAGCCATCAACGAGTATTGGGCCTGCCGGGAACAGGCGGCCGCCATCGACCTGTCGCCGCTGCGCAAGTACGAGGTCACCGGCCCCGACGCCGAGGAGCTGCTGCAAACGTGCCTCACCCGCAACGTGCGCAAGTTGGCCGACGGCCAGGTGAGCTACACCGCCATGTGTTATGACACCGGGGGCATGATCGACGACGGCACGATCTTCCGGCTGGGGCGGGAGAACTTCCGGTGGATCGGCGGATCGGACGCCAGCGGTTTGTGGCTGCGACAGCAGGCGGCCGAGCGGGGGCTGCGGGCCTGGGTGCGGTCGAGCACCGACGAGCTGTCAAACCTGCAGGTGCAGGGTCCCAACAGTCGCGCCATCCTGTCGGAAGTGGTGTGGACGCCACCGTCGCAGCCAACCATTGACGAGCTCGGCTGGTTCCGCTTTGCCATCGGCCGCATCGGCGATCACGATGGCATCCCGATCGTTGTGTCCCGCACCGGGTACACGGGCGAGCTTGGCTTTGAGGTGTTCTGTCACCCCTCGACCGGGCCCGAAGTGTGGGACGCGATCTTTTCGGCCGGTTCGTCGCACGGCCTCGTGCCGATGGGATTGGAGGCGTTGGACATCCTGCGCATCGAAGCCGGGTTGATCTTCGCCGGCTACGAGTTCTGCGATCAGACCGACCCGTTTGAAGCCGGCATCGGGTTCACCGTCCCGCTCAAGTCGAAAGACGATGACTTCATCGGTCGGGATGCGTTGCTTCAGCGCAACGCCAACCCACAGCGCACTCTGGTCGGGCTGGAGTTGAACGGCGGCGAGCCTGGAGCCAACGGCGACGGCGTGTTCATCGGACGACAGCAGGTGGGCGAGATCACGAGCGGCACCATCTCACCCACGCTGAAGAAGAACATCGCGTTGTGCCGGATGATGGTGCCGCACACCGAGATCGGCACCGAAGTCGAAGTCGGCAAACTCGACGGACATCAGAAACGTATCCCCGCTCAGATCGTGCGCTTCCCGTTCTACGACCCCGACAAAACCCGGGTGCGCGACGTCTAGAGCACCCTCAATGGGTTCAACTTGGCTCTACCCCACGGTCAGGTCGGGCGAGACGGTGAAGAGCTGCGCCGGAAGGTTGAACTTCTGCGCCCCAATACACTCGCCGCTCTCATCGACGAACACGACGTTGGACCCGAGGGTGGAAGCGACCGTTCCGGTCCAGCCCGACCAGATGCGGTCGCCGATGCCTCGGGTTCCGTCGCTCTTGATTCGATGAACGGTGATCGTCTGGCTGCTGTTGTTGGCCACAAGGAAAACTGCTGGAAGACCCGGACGCTCGGCCAGCGTCGAATCATCGGGGCACCGGGGTGTTTCGGTCACCGCCAACACGGTTTCCGCTGGTGTCGCAGGCGGCGCCGTCGCAGGCGCAACAGACGACGAAGGCCGCACCACAGAGGTGGTGGAGGTATTAGATGAGGTAGATGAGGTGGTGGCGGCAGTCGTCGTGGTGGTGGATAGCGCGTCTGACGCCTTTGGAGACGATGTGGTGGATGCGCTCGTGGTGGGGGTCGGCTCAGGAGTCGCGCCGTCTAGCTGACCCGATGACGATACTTCACCTCCAGCCCCCACAAACGCCGCCCGCACCGACTCGCTGCTCTCGGAGCGACCACCACCGAATGG
The DNA here is from genome assembly GCA_965216355.1 of Acidimicrobiales bacterium. GTDB lineage: Bacteria > Actinomycetota > Acidimicrobiia > Acidimicrobiales > SZUA-35 > JAHELU01. The sequence continues at coordinate 847,371 of CBDCFR010000013.1, read as the reverse complement.
GCCCGATGAGCGTTCGTCTTCATTGTCCAACTGGCCGCCGACCCCGCCGTCGGTCTCAAGACCATCCAGCCGCTCAAGACCCGGACCAGGGGTAGGGGTAGGGGGAGCTTCTTCCTCTTCGGCCGGGTTGATCGTCGTGATGTCGTTCGACCTCACCAACTGACGAACCGGGTACAGAATCGCAGCCACAATCGCCGCGGCCGCAAGCAACCGCGCCGCAGCTCGCAGCGCCCGACGCTGCAACGCCTTCACCCCTGTAACCGATCGACCCATGCGGTCGGCTACCTCGGAGATCGGCATGTCGGAAAGGAACCGCAGCTCCAAAACGGCAGCTTGTTCCTCGGTTAACTGGCCCATCACTTCATCGATCACCATCTGCGTGGTGATCGACTCCATCGCGTTGTGGTCGTCCGGACGGTCAAGCTCATCACTCAGCCCAACCGGAAGCTCACATGATTTTGAGCGAAGGTCCGCCGCCGCCTTGCTGCGGGCGACAGTGTACAGATACGCCCACACCTGTTGTTCAGCTTCGAATTGAAGCGTGTCCAAGCGGGCGGTGAAGTCGCTGATGACAAGGTTGGCGACACCCTCCGGGTCGCTGCAACCCCGGCCCCGGGCGAAGGCGATCAACGGATCCAAACTGATCCTGGCCACCGCGTCCAGCGACATGTTGGCGATGTAGAGGTTGTCGGCGTCTCGGGCCAGGTTGACCGCCGACAGCAGGTCGGCCGGCCCGGCATCTCTTAAAACAGTGGTCATGTCGACAGATACCTCCACACCCTTGTCGGGGAAGCTACAGCCACTCGCAGCATCAACGTATCTCACCATCTCCAGACACCTACTGTCCAACGGTCAATAGGCCCCGAGGTGGCAAACCACCCCGGGGCCTACAACCTGGCGCAATGCGCCATTTCCGCCGCCCTACTTCACCGTCGCGTCAGCGTCGACGTGGAATCGCTGCCAACTTTCGGTGAATGCTTTTACCGCAAAACAGTTGCCGTCGGCATCGGTGAACACCATGTTCGTGTCTCGATACGACAGAGCAGTGCTGGTCGCCCCTGGCTTCACCGTTGCCGAGTGAACACGATCACCCTTGCTGTCGATTCGGTACACCTTGACGGTGTCGTTGCTGTTGTTGGTCACCTTGAAATAGCTAAGCCAACTGCCCTGGTTGGCCAGCCCCGCCTCAAAGGCGCAGCTACCACCTGGGGGCGGTCCCTTGTACTTCGCCGCCGCGTTGATGATCTCGCGGAACCCGTAACGGCCCTTGTGGTCGACGTCGGCCTTCGGGGGACGGTACGACGGGTTGTGCAGTATCGACGTGTTGTCGTCAAGCAACAGACCAACGATGGTCTCCACCACGATCCGACCTCCCACAGGACCGAGCGACCAGTCGCCGTCCCTACCCGAGATCCGGCCATCGGAGACCGAGAAGACTTGGTTGACATTCTCCGCCCCGAGGTAGGCCCAGAGCGGAGCTTTGCCGCTGAAGCCGGAGCCGTAGGCGGTGATGGCCGCGGTGTCCTTGCTGTCGATCGCGGGACCGATGATCACCTGGTCGTCGCGCAGGGGCTCGACACCCATGGCCTTCGCCACGTCTTGACCCGAAGGCAAGCCCAGCTGTTGACCGCGGAGGAGGTTGCGGTTGGCCAACTCGGCCGGGCCAAGACCGGTTTCAGGCAGTGGCAGCAGACGCAGTTCGGGCACCAATGACATGTCGGGTTTGTAGGCCTGCTGACCCGAATTCTTTGTGATGCCGAACAGCCCCTCCTGGTCGAAGAAGAGATCCCAGTCAATGGCGAGGTTCTTGGGCGAAGGCTGGAAGCCGACCAGACTCTTGTTTGGATCAAAACTTTCGTGGAAGATCGGAATCGACGATTTGAAGGCGTTGACGTCATAGTCGTCGCGAACCATGGAGTGGCCGAACCGGTGAGCGGCAACGGCAAACTCGACCGGGATGTTCATACACGGCTCATAGAATTTCAGGTCGGTGCTCCAGGTGCCGCCGTCAAACCGCACCACACTATCGACCACGGACTTACCGGCAACCGTGGGCAGGAAGTCGGTCAACACCGCCCACTGGTAGTTGTGGATCGTTTGCCGCCGAGCCTCCTCAAAGATCTCCTGAGGTGATCCCAGGTTTCCCTTGGCCTCGAGCTGATCGGCAATGCGATTGTGAGCCCGCATGGTCAAGGTGTGCAGGCTGGCGGTGATCCGGTTTTCGTCGTTACGGCCGTCACCGATCGTGGCTCGCCCGTCGGCGTTGCGTAGATGATCCCGCGCTCCCTTGTCACTCAGCGCGCCGCTGAGGAACTGCCCGAGTTTGAACCGGACACCGTCGTCGTCATAGAGATCGGGGGAGGCTCCAGGGCCGCCGGCGTAGACGCTGTCGAGATCCAGAGCTTTGGTCCTGCCGTTGGTCAGCTTGAGTGGATCGACCGGGCTGCGCAGATCGTTGGGGCGGCTGTCACGGGTGATGTCGTGGGTGAGGAACTGGCCGACGTAGGTGTAGCCGGCGTCGATGTTGCGGGCCTCATCGGTGGTGCCGCGGAACAGGCTGCCTTGTTTGTGCTCGACCTCCATGATCGCTTCACCGAGCGCACCCAGCTCCGGGTCGGACCAGGAGGCGGGGTCCAGTTCCGGGAACATCCGCCCGAACCCCTCGTTCGGTTCGCAGTTCCCCGATTCACCGGTCACCTCGGCCGCCGCCGGTGCCGAGGTGACCGTCACGGCCGCAGCCGTAGTACTCACCAACAAAAACGCAGCAGCCAGGCTGCGAGCCTTCAACCCTATTTTCATGTCGCTCCTAGTGGGAAAGGGGCGCTTGACCTTGCGATCTGTTCACGTCAGTAGTCGCCCTAACGGGGGTACTACTGCCAAGAACAGCGCCGGGGATACCACCACTGGAGATTTTTTTTCGCGCCGATCGGCGCCCGGCGGCTTGCTAGTCGCAGCCCTCAAGATCGGAGGCGGGCACGTAGGTGGCCCCCTCGCCGGTGTCGAAGGCGACGACTTCAAGTTGGTCCGCAGCGGTGCGGGTGATCACAAGGTCGATGGCCTCGCCGCGAATCACATCGTTCCACTGGGCCGGCACGTCGTTGGATCGCGGATCGAGGATCCACTGGCGGCCATCGATCTGACGGTAGATCCGTTCGAGGCCGCAGTGGGTCGAGACACCGGCGGCGAACCGGGTCTCGCCAACCGCAAGCTCCCCGGGATCGGCGAGCAGCTCGTAGGGCACGGCGCTCGACATTGCCGTCAGCTCACCATCGGCGATGAACGTCGACCCCTCGGCCCACGGCTCCTCGCCGTTGACCCACAACGTCAGCGCCCCCGACGGCAGATGCTCCCGGGACACAGCAACCACGATCAGGTGAGGATTGTCATCGTCTTCGCACTCGGTCACCATCGGGTCGGCCAGCGGCACCTCGGGAAAGATCACGCCGAACTCGACGTCGTGACGCAACTCGGCCATCGGGGCAAACGGGCATGACCCCGATTCCGCCAGCCAGAACCCGAAGAACACTTCGTTGTCAGTGTCGAGTTCGGCGTTGGGCTCGATGGCCCAAACCTCATCGGCGCTCAGAACCGCGGTCGACCACGAGGCCTGTGACTCGTCGTCCATCCCGTCGATCAACACTCGGTGAGGGATCGACTCGGTTTCTCCTCGGGCTGTGCTTCGGCCTGGCTCCAGCGTCTCGCTGATCCGGTCGGCCAGTTCGCCGACCGACAAGCCGCTGACATCAGGTGGGAGAGGCTCGATCACGGGATTCGCCGACTCACCGCCGCAGCCGATCACGAAACCCTGCACACCAACCGTGGGCAACGGCCAGAAATCCCCGACGTGGAGGAAGGCGACATAACCCACCTCGGCGTTGGCGAACGTCACGCCGGCAGCCAGAGGGTCGACCGATCCCGAGTCGGCCCACCACGACTCGGTGCCGAACACCTCCACCATGTCGGCCGACGCCTCGTCGACAGCCCAGAGCACTTCGAACTCCGACGCCTCGAGCTGCGTCAGCTGCGTTTCGATCGGCTCAAGCTCCTCGGTGTCGGTCGGACCCTCCACCCGGATCGCAGAGGCGAGGGTACCCGCAACCACAACGTCGGAGCCGAATATGAGCTCAGTAAGATCCGCGGCAGGGTCGTAGTCGTACATCGGCAGCCCAGATCGCAGCAGCTCGGCAATCGGCTCCGCACCGTCGGTGCAGCTCATAGTCTGACCGGTCGACGTTCCGGGCCCCGCTGCGTCTGTCTCAACGGTGGACGCCGACCCACACCCGCTCAGCAGCAACGCCGCCACGACCAGTGTCAACCTCAGTGTTCCGGCTTTTCGATCCATACCTCTTACGACGATCGTAGATCGCCTCCAGTTCCCGACCTGACTCAATGGGACAGATCAACAAGCATGTCCTATCATCCGTGTCAGTACTTCGACCACCCATAGGGGGAAACCATGACACGCGTCGCCGTCATCGGTGCCGGGCCCAGCGGCCTGGCCCAGCTTCGAGCTTTCCAGTCAGCCGCCGAGCAGGGAGCCGAGGTTCCCGAGGTTATCTGTTATGAAAAGCAGTCTGATTGGGGCGGGCTCTGGAACTACTCGTGGCGTACCGGGCTCGACGAGAACGGCGAGGCTGTGCACTCCAGCATGTACCGATACCTGTGGTCGAACGGACCGAAGGAGTGCCTGGAGTTCGCCGACTACGGCTTCGAAGAGCACTTCGGCAAACCGATCGGCTCGTTCCCTCCTCGTGAGGTGCTTTGGGACTATATAAAAGGCAGAGTCGAAAAGGCCGGCGTGCGAGATCAGATCAAGTTCAACACGGCGGTACGCAACGTACGCTACAACGCCGACGCCCAGAACTTCACCGTGACGGTGCACGACCATGAAGCCGACGAGATCTCATCCTCCGACTTCGACTACGTGGTAGTTGCGTCAGGCCACTTCTCCACTCCCAACATGCCCGAGTACCCCGGCTATGCCGGATTCACCGGCCGCATCCTGCACGCCCACGACTTCCGCGACGCATCCGAATTCGCCGGCAAAGACGTGCTCATCATCGGCGGCAGCTATTCGGCCGAGGACATCGGCTCCCAGTGCTGGAAGTACGGAGCGCGCTCTATCACCTCATGCACCCGCAGCGGACCGATGGGTTATGACTGGCCCGACAACTGGGAGGAGAAGCCGATCCTCACCCATGTCGACCGAGACACCGTGCACTTCGAAGACGGCACGTCGAAAAAGATCGACGCCATCGTGTCGTGCACCGGCTATCTGCACCACTTCCCGTTTATGGACAACGACCTGCGGCTCAAGACGGCCAACCGTTTGGCCACCGCCATGCTCTACCGGGGTGTGGTGTTTCAGCCCAACAACAGACTCTTCTACCTCGGCATGCAGGACCAGTGGTACACGTTCAACATGTTCGACGCCCAAGCCTGGTACGCCCGAGACGTAATAATGGGCCGCATCAGCCTGCCGCCGGCCGCGGAACAACAGGAGTGGATCGACGCCCTGGTGGCCGCCGAGGATGCGGTCGAGGACGACTACGGCGCCATCGACTTCCAGGGGGCCTACACCCAGGATCTGGTGGACCAGACCGACTACCCCGACTTCAACATCCCGCTGGTCAACAAGATGTTCAAAGACTGGAAGAAACACAAGAAACAGAACATCATGACCTACCGCGACCTCGGCCACGAGTCGCCGATCACCGGAACCATCGCTCCTCCCCACCACACGCCGTGGGTTGAAGCGATGGATGATTCTCTGGCAACCTATCTCGCCGACGGTTAGGCCTTAGCGCCACATCAGCGCGGCCCCGTGCAGTGGATGGTGCGGATCGCGGCGTGGCGCCACGTCGACACAAATCCTTCGGCATCGGTGGCCGTCGGCAGCCGGTGGGAGAACCGGTCCGCCGTTGAGCCGACGATGGCCAGCAACACGATGTCGCCTTCCACCTGCGTGGGTTGGGCCGCGCCGATATTGCGGGTCAGGTCGATGTCGATCGGAATCGCCCGTGGCAGTCGAGCGTCCAGCGACACGCTCAGTCGGTGAAGCACGGAGCTTCCGTTCATCGCCACGTGCCAGTTCCGGAACCGCCCGTTGGGATTGGACGCTGTCGGCGCCGTCCAGTCGGAGTTGCCCGACGGCGCAGCTCCGGTCGTGGCGTTCACCGACTGGGCGAAGTTGGCAATACCGGTGCAGTCGACTGTTGACGGATCCCCCCACTGCCACAGCAACAGCGCAAACGTTTGGTCGGCGGCGACGGGATCGGTGTCGCGATGGTGGACGAGGACTTCCACGGTGCTCTGCTCGGCCGGGACGTGCCAGCGCCCACCCGGGGCCCGCTGAGGAACCACGTTGCGCAGGTCGGCTTCGTTGGCCGGGGTGCGGGTGGTGTTGAACCGCCACGAGGGCTGGTAGACGGCCGTCGGATTATTGGTCACCACCAAATCCCAGAGCGCTTGATCGATTGCTTGCCTTGGTGAATCGGCCACATCGCTGCGATCTCGACGGAACCGCTCGATGGCCTGGGCGAACTGCCGGGTCCACTTGCCATCGGCCACCACCTCGGGCATGTGATGACGGAAGGCGGTCTGGAACGTCCACAGCTGATACGGGGTCCGAGAACGGCGGTTGGCGGTGAGCGGCTGACCGGGGTACGCCGGAGGCGGGTCGGTTCGAGGCCACCTCGGTCGCACGACGATGTCGGGGCTCTGGTCGAACGGCACCGTCTCGGCGTCGCGGCGGGGATGGGCCCGAGATGTTGGGAACGTGCGCCGATCGTCGAACTGATGGCTGCGAATGTAGGTCTGCTCGTGATCCTCGTTGTCGAGGTTTAGCTGCCAGGCGCCTCGAGCTTCAAGCGCGGCGACCAGCGTCTTCGGGCTGGTGGCCGACGGCTTGTGAATGTGTAGGTCCTGGATGACCGTCGGCGGAAGACGTTTGCCGATGAGGTCCCAGCGGAACGTGTTGTCGGCCGGGTTGCGAACCCCACGCCATACCCCCAGCGCCGTGCCCACGTAGACGTCCTGGTTTTCGTTGTCAACGGTCACCGCATAGGCCGGATTGACCTGCGTGAGTTTGTCGCGCAGCCCGGTACGAAGCAGCTGCGTGCCATCCCAGAAATAGGCGGTGTCGACGAAGGACCCGGCGGCATCGCCGGTGGTGGTGATATAGAACATGTCGGTTCCGTGGACAGGGGCGATGTCGGTAACGATGTAGGACGTAGTGAACGAGCCGCTCGGCGTCGAGGGCATGTCGAGCCCGATCATCGACACCAGCACTGGCCGCCACCGGTGACTGGTGGCCGGACCCACTTGTTCGTAGCGGTACACGGTCTCACCGATGAGGGCCAGCAGCTTGGTGGCCTTCTGTTGCGAATCGAGCACCCACCGCAGTGCGGCCACACCGTCACGAGCGTTGGTGTTACCGCTCGCTTCGTTGATCCGGAGGATGCCGAAGGTCACCTGCGAGCGGCCCCGTCTCGGCAAGTCACCCAAACGTTTCGACCGGCGGACCGTGCCGGTGCGGTTGAAGCCGCCGGAACCGGAGCGGAAGTGAAAGCCGGGCAGCACCCGCCAGTTGGCTCGACGAGCGGTTCCCCGTTGATCGTTCACCCAAACCCGGTCCGTGCCGATGGCAACCCTGGTGGTCGACGATGACGGCTCGAGCCTGGCCACCGCAGTGTTTGCGTAGAATTCGGCGTTGTCGAAGTCGGGCCGGTTGCGGCGAGCCCAGATCGCTGGACGCTGGAACCATCGCGAAGGCGCACCGTTCCACAAACCATCGTGAGCCTGGCCATGGAGGTTGTGGGGGCGCACCGGATCGAAGGCCACACCTCCCCCGTCGCCGCTCAACGTCACCTCCCAAAACGTGTCGCCGGTGCGCACCTGCACGCCATTGTCCTGACAGCCGATGGTTGCGAACTGGGTTGAGTTCGGATGCGACGCCACAAACCCCGATTCGAGTGCGGCCAGGCCGGTGCTTCTGGTGATGAACGTACCGTCTCGACCTCCCTGCGTCGACACCGTCACGCCGCCGTCGTTGCCAACCCACACCACATCCGTCTGGTCTTTGGCCACCTTGATGGAGTGCACGTCGGCGTGCGTGCCGTCACCGACGTGTCCACGACGCCGGGCCCGAATCGGTCGGGCGACCGACGAGATTCCGTCGACCTGTTTGAGATCGTTGCCGTCGACCTCGAAACACCACAGCGACCCCACCCAGTCGTTTGCCCGGCTGGTGATTGCCGCGCCGCCGAGGAACAGGCGATCTTTGGCCGACGCTCCGGTCCCCACCTGAACCGCGGCGATCGCCTGGTTGTAGCCGGCCTGCTTTCCCCAGAGCCCGCTGTCGGTTTGATCCCAGAACCGCCGCACTGATCGATGGGGTCGGAGGCGTCGGAGGGTCGGACGGTTGGCTCCGCCCGATCGCGGCTCCAGCGGATGATCGAGCGCGCAGACCTCGGGCTTTCTCTTGCTGTTGTTGTCGTTCCAGCCACCGAGCACATACACCCGAACCCCGGATCCGGTACCGACCGTGGCCAGGCTGGCCCGACCCTTGGGCCGTTGCATCCGGGCCGCCATCATTCCCAGCATCGATCCGTCCACCTGATCGAAGCGCCCGCCCTCATCATCGCTGAACGCCGGAGAGGGTGGGCCGGCGAAGTCGAGAGAGTCGGTGTGGGGTTCGACCAGCGTTGCAAACAATCGACCATCGGGATCAGCGGGATTTTCCACCCAGACAATGTCGGTGAATGAGGGTTCGGCCGGATTGTTTTCGGCGTCCTGGAAAACGTGGGCAGTTCCTTGGTCGTCGTGATAGGTCGGCGTCCGCAACGTCCAGGTGAAACGGCCGCCGGAGCGAGTGCCGCGGAACAATCCTTTGCTGGTGGCGGCCATCACCACATCGCCGTCGGCTCCGGCGGTGACGCCCGGCTTGCGGGCCAGCCGGAACGTACCAAGGCCCTCCATTGCGGCCAGGCCGTTGGCTTGCTCCCACGGGTCCTCGTCGAGAGGCCGGGTGGCGGGACCAAGTGCCGACAACACACCGACACCACCCAGCTTCATTGCTTCGTCGTCTCGCGACCCGGTGGGGCGAAGCTCACCGGTACCCACCATCACAAAGTCTTCAGCCGCGCTGTTCCCGAATTTCACGAGAAGACAGCCCACGCTCAACACACTGTTGGGTCCGCCGGCCGTGCCGATACGCCGGACCCAGCCTCCGACCGGACGCCAGCTTCGCCCCGAATCCTCGGTGTACCAAACGCCACCCTTGGCCGCACCGGCGTAGGCCCTTGTGCCGTCGTCGCTGATTTCGATGTCGCGAACCCGGCCCGACACCAACATGTGACCGTCTCGATCCGACAGGTCCTCCTGCACGATCGACGGTCCGATGGGCACCCACTGGCGATCGTCGACGAGGGCCATGGTGGTGCCGTTGATCTCCCCCATCCGGAATCGGAGCCCGTGTTCAAGCCGCTGCCACGGCCCGGGGAGGGTGCGGTTGCGGGTCTCGCGACGGGTCTGCGGATCGGTCATTGGCCGTCCTCCTCGATGATACCAACCCAGCCTTCCTGAACTTCGTGAGGCATTCTGGGCAACAGGGCCGACTGCGAGGCGGCCACGATCGGATCGTCTCGCCAGGTCAACGGACCGGTACGCCTGGTGAACTGTTGTTTGTCGCCCAGAAGGTTGATCTTGGGTAGCCGGATCTCTGTGGGGTCGACAAGTACCGGACCCACCCGGACCGACGGAATCAGTCGCCGTAGTCCTGGCTCGACCCAGTCGTTGTTGAGTTCGATGGCCTTGCGGGGCAGAATTCCGCTGGTCACGTGGACCTTGCCGGCGGGGAGCATCAGCAGCGTGAGGCGATAGGTCTGACCGGGGCGCACCAGCAGGATGTCCTCGTCGGAGATGTACGGATGGTCGAGCGTTTGGGCCGGTGGGGCCACAACCGATCCGAGCAGTCCTAGCTGGCCGCGGTGGCGGCCGCCGTCGCGGGCCTGAGCCACGAGTCCGGCGTCCACCAGATGGAACTTGGAGTAGTCGTCGTCGACGAAGTAGCCGAGCAACGAGTCATCCGATCGGAGCAGATCGCCTAGACGCACCGGGAACCGCTGGTCGGCCAGCCGGGCAAAAGCGGCCCGGCGTTCCTCTGCGGCTTCCGCCGATGCGGTGACCACTTCGTCGAGATCGTCGGGGGTTTCCAACCGCAGAATTGATCGGACCACGGCGATCGGACGGCCAACCAAACCGGCCACCGCCGCGGTACCGGTGGCGGTTTGCGTATTGACGGTCCACATCGTGGTGTCGACCGCCCGCAACAAGGCGGTCAACGAACTGTCGGTTGTTGGCCCGGCGGTGATGCCTTCCGGGTCGGTTTCCACGTCGGCCCGGGTGTTGATGTCGGCTTGCACCACACCGGAGGCAACCCGCCCGGCGATGGCGGTGTGATCGTCGAGTTCGGCCAGCGGACCGGCGCTCGGAGGCAGGGGACGACCGGGAGCGGGCTCCCACCGCACCGCACCGGTGAGTTCGTGATGAGCCAACTGCCCGAGGGGATTGCCGGAGACGTCGAAGAACTCAAGCGCCTCATCGATGTGGTCGGGCAGAAGGAACCCGACAACGGGATTCACGGCATCGGCCGGTTTGAGCTGATCGACGTAGGCCTCGGCGGCAGCGGCACCGTCGCCCTTGTGGGCCGGATCGATAAGCCGATGCAGCAACCGGGACCCGTGTTGCAGCCGGGGTCGCATAGCGATGGCGGTCGGCTTGTCGGGCACCTGGAGCTTGGACGTGGTGTTCACCTCGTCGACGGGAACATTAAGCGTGCGACCGAACGCGTCAACCAGACGGAGACGTTTTAGCGTGATCGCTCCCGAGAAGATGGGGTGAGGCAGGCGGTCGGCCACGGGGCGGTCATCGGCGTCCGGATCATCGACCGAACCCGCCGTCAAGCCGCCGACGTAGTCGATTCCGAGAAGCTGTTCCCGAATACCGTCGAGCGAGGCCGAGGCCATGTCGAGCGGGTTCAGAAACGTCTCAAGATTCACCAGGTCGCGCCGGTGCCGGTATCCGAGGCTCACGTTGCGACGAGCCTGGCTTCCCTGCCAACGCTCGATGGCGCCGTGCAGCGCCTTGATGGCACCTCGCCCTAGCGGGCTGCGTCCGGTGAACGTCATCTCAACCGGCGAGACCTGGGCACCATCGCCATCGACATCGCCACCGGCTGACCGAGCAAGGTCGAGATCATCGAGCTGCCAGCCGTTCACGGTTCCACTGCCGTCGAGCTGCACCTCCCATTCCACCCACAGCGGTGCCCACGGCTGACGCCAGGTGGTGACACCCACCGGACTCAGCGCCACGCCGGGGAGCAGCGACCAGCGTGAGAACTCGGCGGCGGCCCGCTGCAATTCGAGGTTGTTGGCGGTGACGTTCTTCCATGCACCAATGTCAGCGCCATTCCCGTCGGAAGTGCCGGGCGTTGAGCCGCTGATGGCCTCGACTGTGCCGGTGGCGTTGCCGAAGTAGCGCCCGTCGGCGGAGAAGAGCATCAGTGCCTCGGCGTCGAGGCGCTGCTGGATCACCTTCAGGTCGCTGCCGGAGGCAGACTGGTTGGCCGCTGCTACTGCGGCTCGCCACGACCGGGCGTACGGGTCGATCATCACGGTCTCCCAAACGGCGGTCAGTACCTCGGAAGGGATCGCACCGGAGCCGAGGCTTGGCACGAGATCACGACCATGTCCTACGCCTGGGAGATCCTTCGAAAGCTGCGAGGGGTAGCGAACCTTGAGGGTTCCGTCGCTCTCGTACATGCCGTCGCCCTGGTAACGCAGCGCCGGGCGACAGCCTCGAACGGCCAGGATCGGAGCCTGCGGTCGGTAGTAACGGGGGCCGGGCTTGGGTACTCGACGCGACTCGGGCACCCCGTCACGGTTGAACTGTTTCTGGAAGCTCTCGATGATCTGCTGTTTCGTCTCACGCCGATGGCTGATGATGTTGCTGTTGACCTTGTCGGTCCACTGCAGCTTCACCGTGCTGGAGGTGCCTGACTTTGATGAGTTCTTGTCGGCTTTACCGACACGACCGAGCCCGCCGGTCGAGACACCGTCAAGGGCCGACTTCGCCTTGGCCGACCGTCCCTTACGACCCATCGTGAGTGGATTGGCCGGAGCGGCGTCGGTGTTGATGAGCCGGTCGTTGCTGCTGTTGGGCAACGGCGGGCCGGCAAACGACCAGAAGGAACCGGCATGATCGTGTTCCTCGATATCGCGCAGACCATCTGGTGAGGCCAAGCGATCGAGTAGGTCGGTGGTGAAGGCCGACGTCAGCGTTTCCACACTGCGGCGGCGCTCTCCCTCGACGTCCCAGGCGTCGGTGGCCCACGCCGACACCACGTCGTTGAGGTCCAAGCCCATCGCCAGGTCGATCCGTCCGGCGGCCGGACGGTCGTCGACATTGCGGTTGACCCGACCGTCAACCGGAACGCCGGCCACAAAGCCGTGTAGCAAGGAGGCATATGCCGGTGGATCGGGAGCAACCACCACCTTGTCCGCTCCAGTGTCAAACGATTGAACGAGACCGTTTACCTGCATCTCGGTGAAGATCTCACGGCGCCCTTCGCTCACGATCTCCGTGATGGTCGACTGCTTGTCTTGTTTGGTCACCGAGTTGTTCATCAACCGGAGGAAGTCCTCATTGCGGTTGCTGTATTCACCTTCGGGAATCTCGGTGGCCGACCAGCCGAGCCGATCCAGTTGCACAAACAGATCGAGGTCGGCGGTCTTGGTGGGCCCGAGCGGGTCACGCTCCGGCGAGCTGGCCCAACCGGCGATCATGTAGGTGGCCCAATCCGGTGAGTCCCCGTCGCCGCTCACCTGATCGTCATCGAGCGGATCGTGGAAGGCGAACCGTTCGAAGCTGGCCTCGTAGGAGGCGGTCCAGTGGAGGGAGCCGCCGACCTGGGCGTCCACCCGCTCGAACGTGGCCACCGATTCGTTGGTGGCTGTGGTACCGCTGTAGCCGGCCAGCGGCGTGACCGAACCTTCGGCCGAGTCGATCACCCATCCCTTGATCAACGGCTTGCGGGATCCGTCTGGGTACATCAAGCGAAGCACGACCCAGCGATCGGGCAGATCGGGGAAGTCGATGCTGTCGGCTTCCGGGTCGGTTGAACCTCGTAACAACGCGTCGGGCAGCGCCCAGTGCAGGTGGATTCCGGGAGCTCGAGGGGACCCGTCCGCGAACGGCGCCGGGTCGCCGGGGCCCCCGGTGACCGAAACCGTCGGCTCCGGTTCGTCGTCGGTTGACACGAAGGCCTGCACGTCGATGGGCACGAAGATCCGGCGATCCCGGTTGAGCCCCCTATCCCACGTGGCGATGGTCTCCAGATCGAAGCCGACACGATTCAGCAGCGCCCAGTTCTTCTGATACACCGAAGCCTCGATCAGCTCGGGAACGGAAACCTCAACCTCGGGGTCGAGTGGCACCGGCCGCTCAAACTCGGGCGGAAGATCGACAGGATCGAATGGTCGCGGATCGATTGGATCCAGAGGGTCGATGGGGTCCAGAGGGTCGATGGGATCAAACGGTCCCAGCGGTTCAAACGGGTCGACGTGGCTCATTGGTTCCCTCCCCTATTGTTTGGGTCGGCATCGGTAAGGATCTGCAACGTCACCGGGTCCAGTGGTTGAATCGTCTCGAACTCCTGCACCTTGTCGCTGTATGCCACCGTCGGTTGGAATACGGCGGTGAGCGCCGACTCGTGCACGTCGCCGAACACTTGACGCCAGGGAAAACGGATGGCCTGGAGGGCGTACTCGGCACTGTCCAATTCACTGCCGATGCCGGTGCCGCCGATGTCGTGCAGCCGCTCCTCCAGGCGACGGATGTCGACCACACCTGACGCTCCGGCTCGGAATGGCACCGGCACCGGATCCTCGTTGAGAAACTCGAAGGTGCTGACGTTGCGGGGCGGCAGCGTGGATCGAATGCCTCCGCCGTGGCTCTCCTGATCAAAACCGAACTGGATCCCCTGCCGTGGCTCCTCAATGTGAACGACCTTGGGTATGCCGTCGAACAGGCATAACAGAACCGCCGGCGCCAGGCGTTCCAGTCGAAGCAGCCGAATGCGGCGAGGATCACCTTCGGGAGCGTCGGCGTAGGGGGCGGCGTCACCTTCCGGTGGGTCGACGTTGAAAGCCCGCACGTGCAGGCCCGGCCAGCCCGACACCGCTTCGGACCGCAGGAGGAATCCGCTGATCGGGCCGGGCCCACCCTGTTTGCGGGGGATGTTGCCGCCGACCCTGACGTTGCGTTCCTCGTGATCGAGTTCTGCTCGTACCGCCGGGTAGTTGGCGGTGAGGATGGTCCGGTCGTCGGTGTTGATCGTGCCCACGCTCATCGCCCCCTGCACCACGGCATCGGTCCAGCGGCGATCAACGTAGAACCACCGGATCGACTCGGGCGGCAGCAGTTCACTGTCGGCGATCAGGTTGGCGAACGGCACCCCTTCCAGGAGACGGAGCCGCACCAGCCAGTTGCGGAGCTCGGCGGGTATCGACGTGTCGTCGTCCACCCCGAATCCCAACAGGTTGGCGTCGATCGAGAGTTGGCCGACCTCTTGGTGGATGTGGGCCATCTGATCGATGTTGGCGTTGAGTTCGCTTCTCACTGGTGGTCCTCCCCGGTGGGGTCGCCGTCGAAGTTGGGGTTGAGGTCGCGCCCGAAGTTGTTGTTGAAGTTGCGGTTTAACCGGCCGAGCCGATCCCGGAACCGGAAGTGTTCACCGGGCACGAGAGTTCCCGGCCGCACGCCGGGGGTAACCGGATTGGTGATCCGCGGATCGACCAGCTCGATGTCGTGTACGTCGACGGCAAGATCAACCGCTCGCTCATCGAGCCCCAGGTGCAGTTGCTCCCGGATCACCGTTGTGCCGAGGTCGTCGAGTTTGAATTCGTTGATCTCCGGTCGATTAGTGGCCAGCACATCAGCCAGACTTCCGGTTGCCTGTGTCAACGTGCCCTGTTCAATGCCGAGAGCACCCTCCAAGATCTCCGCCGGATCGGCCTCGAAGTCGAGAGGCCGTCCGGGTGTCACCAGAGGTCGAGGCTGACCAAAGACCGCTTCGGGCCGAGTGCCAACGCCGTTCATCAGCTCATACACCAGCTCGTAATCGAACGGGTCGGCGAGCTCCACGTCGAGCGGTCGGCCAAGAAGGTCGAGGTACAGGTCCTTGACCTCGTTGAGGAGATTCTGGCGGCGGGCGACTGCGAACCGTTCGGCTCGCCATCGCATGAGCGCGGCCACAATCGAGGGTCGGGACAAGGCGAGCAACCGTCCGATTTCGAAGGCCGTTGCCAGCGACACGTCCTCTCGGCCGTCGGGCACCACCATACGAAGCTGATCGGAGCTGTGGGCCAGCGGAAGCCGGTTGGCCGTGGTGGCGGCCGGAGGCGGGTGAGGCAGCAGCGGCCCTCGATACCAGCTGGTGATGTTGTCACCCTCCCGGGTGGCGTGAGGCAGACCGACGTGGCCGGTTTCCACCACCTCAAGCGGCGGCCGCCCCTGCACCGCTTCGGCCCGCTTCGGGTCGACGTCACCTAGGAGCCCGGAGCTCAGGTTCTTCATCAGGAACTTGAACGTGGTGTTCCCGTGGCTGGTGAACGACCAGTGCAACAGCACGGGGAAGTGCAGCGGCGGATCGAGGAACTCGTCAACATAGGGGGCGATGTCGTGGGTCCACGGATTGGCCATCCGGTTGTAGATGTCCTGATGTTCGGTCGCCGTCTCGCCGTCCACCCATTCGCTCAGATACGTCGCACCGCTTTCATTTGTCGCTTGGGTCAGGTCGTAGCTCGCCGTGTGAGCGACCGATGCCGCGGTGCCAATCTCGGCATCCGCGACACCGGGCCGGACGGCGTCGGGGTTGATTACCAACGGGGTGCTGGCCTGCACCTCGGCCTCAACGGTGCCCATCCTGGCGTGGTCGGTGGCGGCGTAGTGGGCGTAGTTGGTCAACCCGACTTGGACCAGCGTGGTGATGTCGACCGGGTCGGGAGACCGGTCGAGCAATCGGGTGTACTGCCCTTCAAGGTTGATGAGACAGGCCAGGTACTTCACCGGGACCTCGTCGCCCTCGTCGTTCTTTCCGCCCATGGGCAGGCGGTTACATACAACCACCGAGAGGTAGCCGTCGTCATCGCCCATCATGAGTTCGGTGTCGTTGATGTCGACAGCACGGGCGTGGGCCAGCAGCTCAACATCCTGTTGAGTTGGGAAGATGCTATGCACCATCGATTGCCGGATCTTCAGGTAGTTGCCCACCGGAACCTCGGGCGGTTCGGCGTCACCGTTGGGAAGGTTCAACCCGGGAGTGAAGCAGTCCGC
This sequence comes from Acidimicrobiales bacterium, assembly GCA_965216355.1. GTDB lineage: Bacteria > Actinomycetota > Acidimicrobiia > Acidimicrobiales > SZUA-35 > JAHELU01. The sequence goes on along the minus strand of CBDCFR010000013.1, from coordinate 830,976 downwards.
CGTTGAGGCGTTGGCCACAAACTCGCCTTCGCCTTCGGCGATCAGCACGAGGGCCAGCCACGGCGGATCGTCGACCATGTCACCGTCGTTGCCAACCGTTCGCTCCCACGGCAACGTGCGCCGCTTGATGACCACCTGCGGTAGGCGGCTGCCGAAACTGCCTTCGGAGTTGGCCGGGGGAAAGGTCGACAACACTTGATCGGGAGGCAACACGAATCGGGGGGATCTCACCGTGAAGTGAGCCTGCCCGTCTTCGACTCCAAGATCACCCGAGTCGAGTGTCTCGCCGTCTTTGTTGGCCGACAGGTTCTGCTCGACCGTCAGCCGCCAGTTGCCGGCGTCGAGTGGGGCGTCGATCCGGTTGTACAGCTGGAATGTTCCTTCGTCCAGGGTCATCAGTCGTCATCCTCTCGATCGGGGTTGGCCGGTATCCAGCCGATGGTGCAAGGGCGGGTGTCGGCTTCCTGGGAGCGCACGGCCAGGTCGTCGATCAGGGCGGAGATGCCATCGGCGGCCACCGCTTCGGCCAAATCGTCGGCGCTGAGATTCGAGCCCAACACACCGACCACTCGATGTTCGCCGACGTCGGTGCGCACTCTCGGACGAGCGGCTGGGTTGGCTGCGTCGCGTACGACCGGAACGATCATCACCGAAGACCCACCGCTCTGGACCATGATCGGCGGCCGCACCCATTCGTCATCACGATCGCGATCGGAGTGGGCGGGCGACGGGCGCATGCCGTGAAGCTCAACACCGATTCCGGCAAGACGACCCAGGACCGTGTCGATATCCATCGTCGGGTCCGTGGCAGCAGATGCGCCGGTTTCGGCCACGATCACCGCCAACGTTCTCGGTCTCCGCTGGAACCAGGTGGTGACGGTTTCGGCACCGGCAGCCAACGTTCCTCCGCCGTACCATCCGACCTTGCGAACTTTGGTCTGCCCGTCGTAGCCGACCACACAACCCCGGCCAAGAGCGTGTCCCGCCGCGGTCCACAGCAACCGGGAACCGCCGTACCAGCCGAGCACACCGGTGGGATCGGCAGTGGCGGCGGCGGATCCGCTCGAGGCCACCAGCATCTTCGTACCCACCGGCACGTCGAACCGGCCGGCATCGCTGCCATCCGACTCGACAGCCACCATCGTGTCGGCGAGCACCGACCCGTCGGCACCGGTGGCCACCAGCCGGGCCGCTCCGTTGACCTGTACCGCAGGCCGGTGGTCGGGATCGATGTCGATGTCGAAATCAGGCAGGCTGAGCACGAGCGCCTCGCCGGCGCTCAGGGGCACCGATCCGAGGTTCGGATCGTCGGAATCGGTCAGAGCCGAGTCGGTGAGGTTTGCGCCGAGTACCAACTTCTCCGAAAGATCGTCCAGCCCACCGCGGCCGGTCACGCTCCACCGTGACACCGCTGCGGTATGCGGGAGCTTGCCACGATTGACGAGTCGGGAATCCGACAGCTGGGCCGGGGTGCCGATCACCTTGAGGTCAAGAGGCAACGAGTCGGATAGCCGGCCTCGAACCGAGACCGACGATGGGGCCGGGCGCCGCTTGATTCTCTTGTTCGTCACGGTAGTCGGTCGTCGGCCAGGCTGCCGGCCGGAACCGGAGCCCAAAAGGCCGGTCACCATCGGCCCACGAGGACGCCGCCCCGGGGAGGGGTCCTTAAGCGCAATTGCGTCGCTGTCGACTCCCGCCGGATTGGAGAGGTCGAGGCCTTCGGTCAAGGTGCCGAACAGCGGGGGCGCCGTTCGAGACCCGCGGTAGGCGGCCCGACCCAAACGGCTCCGAGCCGTACCGCCATCGGCCGTCGCTCCCGACGTGCCGCGGTCGAACAACACATGGCGGGCGGTGGCCACAGCCTGTTCGGCGTTTTCGATTGTGATGCCGGTGAATCCTTGAGCGATGTCGAGCATCTGGGCCCGTGCCCCACCGGTTGCCGACAGCGGCAAAGGACGGCGACCGTGTTCCACCGAGTTGTAGGCGATCTGCGGTCCGGTCAGCCCGATCAACGACGCTGCCGACACCAACTTCACCCGATTGCCGGCGAAGATCACTTCGGGCGATGGCAACGGCTTGTTTTCGGCGTCGGCGTCGTTGGGTCGCCCCCATACCCCGAGCGGGAATCCGTCGAGGCCATAGGTTGGCCCACTGACCGAGTCGGAGCCGCCGGTTGGCTCCAGAACCACGCCGTCAAGCAACGCCCCGAGTTCGGCCCGGCGAATCTGGTAGACACCGTCGGACACTTCATAATGAAGCAAGAGCTTGAGTGATGGCTTCAGGCCAGTGGCCTGCATCGGGGACAGGCCCATCCCGGTCACGGTGCCGTCGGACCGTCGGGCGTCGATCGGCAGCTTCGACGGGTTGGCGGCGCTTGCCGGATTGTCGTCGATCACGAGCTCGGTGAACGGTACCGTGGTCACCACGGTCAGTTCGAACTCAGCGAACACCTGGAACGGCAGGTTGACGCTGCCATCGGGTGATGGGGCATCGACCTCTCCGTCGCCGTTGCCCGTAGCGGCGGGCAATGCGCCCTTGCCGGCTATTGAGGAGATGGCACTGGCCCGTCCACCTCCGGCCTCCTCCAGGTACTTGGCCACAAACTCGGTCCAGCTGATGGCCGGACGTTTGTCTTTGCGGGATGATCCGAACGGCACATCGAACTCGGCCGGACCGACTTCGATCGTGGCCACGCCGCTGACATCGGGGCCTTCCACCCGGATACTGGCTCCGAGCGAGATGCTGATTCTGATCGTGCCCAGGAACGTCTTGATCTTGATACCGGCCGAGATCGAGGCGTAGGCCATCACCTCGAACCAGAACGGATCGAAGTACACGATGCCGTGGGCGCCAAAGGCGATCTTGGCCCATGCGAAGCCGAAGTCGGCGCTGACCTCCACGTCGAGCCCGGCCATCAGAGCCTCGGAGGTCAGAGCGAAGTAGGAGCCTCCCTTGACCACAATGCTGTTGCTCACCTGCCACACGAGGCCGAGACGGGGAACCTCGGGGTAGCCGGGTCGGGAGAACGACGGGTGATAGCCACCGAGGGTCAACACGAACTGGCCGGCGTTCTCTCCCTTCCACCAAGTGGCGAACGCAAACCCTCCGGTGAGCCGCACTTCGGGATACAGCAACCACGAATTGTCGGTCAGCTGCGCTTGGATGAGGAACAGCCCCTCCTCGGTGGAGAAGCGGGCGAGCAGTCCAAGTTCGATTGAGACCAGCGCCGCTCCCGGTCGGGGCAGCGCCATTCGGGCCAGACCCATGAGGTTGATGTCGAGGCCGGAACCGAACGACACCGACACCACGGCGATGCCGTCGACGAGGCTGAAGCTGGTGAAGCTGATACCGGCGGCAAACCAGATATTTCCGACCTCAACCGGGAAGTAGTCGCCGAGCTCCCGGATCTGGTCGAGAACCGGTTTGTCGGACTCGGCGCCGGTGTCGAGGGCCCGGATGAAGGGGTACTCGTTCATCTGGCCGATGTCGTCGGGCATCCGCAGGCCCCGGTTGATGCCGAGGCCTCCACCAATGCCGGTGAGGAAAAACGCCGGTGGTCCACCGATGGGGCCGTTGACAGCTCCGAAGATGAAGAACGACGGCGTGTCTCCCAGCTGGGTGTAGCCACCGAATAACGACAAGCCGTATACCCCGAACCGACCGGTGAGCATGCCCAGGTAGCCGACGTTGCCTTCGAGCTCGGTCTTGAGCAGACCGCCGGCGATGTAGACACCCGACAGATCGGCAGTTACGGCGAACCCTTGGATGTCGACTCGCCAATTGTCTGTCTTGGTGATGTCGCCGCCGGTCCAGTGGATGCCGAGCTGGTCTACTTCGGCCATCAATCCGAATAGCGACACCCGGCCGTCGAACAGGAGTGAGATGCCGACCACTTGGCCGTTCTGTTCGTCGGAGTTGAAACCGAACCGTTCCAGATAGAGCGGCCCGAGTTCGCGCTGAACCGTGAGCCACCAGGGGCCCGGGGGCTCGCCGGCCTCGACGCTGACTCGAACATCCTGATCGGCTCCGGCCGGGCGCACCACGGCCAGGGAGGGGCTGAAAGCGGGTCGGGAATCGGCTCCGCCGGATGCGGCGGCCTCGTCCATGATCCCACCGGCCACGGCGTTGTCTCCGCTGCCGGTTGGGGAGAAGGCGAGGCCGTCGAGTTGGAGCCGCGCTCCGACCCCGGCAGCTGCGGCGTTCGACTCACCGTAGAGATGCAGAGCGATGGCGTCGATCCCGAGGCCACCGAGGTCGAGCAGCGGGCCGCTCTGCTGGCCGACCCGGATGCCAAGCCCCCGGGCGATGATCCTCGGACCGAAACTGAAGTCGGTTGGATCGGCGGTGGACTGGCGAAGACCGACAAGGGTCAGACCGGCCGGGCCGGTAACCCCGGCTCGGTTGAGCCAGCCGTCGTCGACCTCCAACTCGATGAGCGGGTCGCCTTGGGTGAGGGCGAAGCGGCCCGTGCCACCGAGGGAGACGGTCAAGCCGTATTCGTGGAAGCCGCCTACGGTGTCGGCGAAGTAACCGAGCCGCAGCGACGGGTTGGAGCCGATGTCGACCGAGAGTCCGAGCTGCCCAAGGTTGGCGAGGAGACGGAACAGGCGCTGCAGTAGCGCGTCGGGATCGAAGAGGTCGATGAAGAAGTCGGAGTCGACCACGATCGCCCCGCCCGGACCGGCCGGATCGAGCAACACCCCTTCGAGAGCGGGCTGGGCCCTGTTGCCGATCATCGGGTTGGCCAACTCGATGGCGACCGACGTGGCCATCGAAGCGGCGAGGAGGGCCCAGCCGAGTGCCGGGTCGAGCGTGTCGCCCGGAGGGGCGCTGCTGGTTAGCTCCGGTGCGGTGCCGTCGAGGCTCCAGCGGAAACCTACGGATCGGTCGGCCGCCGAATCGAGGGCCAGTCCGACCATCACCGAACGGGAGAAACCGCTGTCACTTATTCCCACCGACAACGCCGTCAACGGCCGCAGCACCAAGCCCTGCCCCACGTCGAAGGCGCCGGTGTAGGAGACGGTGGCTTGTAGACCGGCGGCGCCGAGCCGGAGCAGATCCAGGGAGAAGGTGCCGACGTCGTCGACTGTGGCCCTGGCATCAAGTTCCAGTACCGGAGTGGGACCATCGATAAACCGAAGGCCAAGATGACCTCGCCCAGGGGTGTTGGGGCCGATGACCAGCCGGTCTCCGTCCCGACGCACGAGAGATGACGGTCCATTGTCGAACGCGTCGACCAGGCTGTTGACGGCCACCGAACCAACAGCGCCGACGTTGCTGATCAGGGCATGCACCGGGTCGTCGGCAAACGTGATGAGGCGGGCTTCGGTGAACTGGTTGCTGTCAAGTAGATCGAGGGCTTGGCCGAGGTCGAACACAACTTGCCCCACCGACTTAACCAGCGACGGGGCGGCGTTGCTACGCTCGGCGATCAGTGCGTTGAGGGCGAGGGGCAGGACCATGCCCGCGGTGGAGGCCACCACCGAGCCGACGTCGCCGGCCGACGGATACAACACAAGCGGACCCGCCGGCGGTTGACGGATGAGGAACAGCGACAGGTTCGGGTCGACGGTCAGGCCGATGCCTCGCTGGGCCACGGTGAATTCGGCGGCGACCGCCGGTGCCACCGAAACTCGGGATGGGGAACCGGCGCCGACCGTCAGCACCACTCCGCCGCCGAGCCGAGCGGCGACCGGCTCTCCACCGAGCTGGTGATCGACTTCCACCACCACTCCCAGGGCGAGTTGATCACCGTCGAGTTGATAGCGAATCGCCAACTCATCGGTGACCGGCCACAGTCGCTCATCGCCGCGGCCTCCTAGCGCTGGTGCTCCCGAGGGAGCAAGCGGACGGAGCGCATCGAGAACAGCAACGGCCTGACCAAGAGGATCGGTACGCCACGATTCGACAGCGTGGGTAAGCCAGGCCAGCGGATCGAGGAACAGACCAAACGGGATCCGCACTGGGGCGAGCACGTCGACCTCGTCGAGTTCGGTCAGGTCATCGACCACCAAGTCGGTGTTGAGCAAACCGAGGCCCTCCAGCACAGCTCGGAGCACGACCTCGTCTTGGGCCGACATCCTTTGTCGTAACTGCTCGACGCCTACTTGGGCGAGGGTGGCCGGTAGCACGGCCGCCAGCAGCTGCGGTATGCGGTCAACACCTTCGCCCGAGAGCAGATCGATGTGTTGAGGATCCGTGTTTCCTCCCCCGGCCCACTCCACCCGAAGACTGGTGTTGGTGGTGGCGCCCCGTTCGATGGCGAACACCGCCTGCAGCCCTCCGGTCACCGGGTCGATGGACCCGATTCCGAGCTGAGCCTGCAGCCCGTTCGATCCGAGGCCGACGCCGGCCGACACCGAGGCGAACCCGCCAACCGACTCGGCGAAGCCTACGTCAAGCGAACCGTCGGACAGGTCGACCGACACGGTGGCGGTTGCGCCGGAGCCGGAGCCAGAGCCGCCGGTGCCGAAGGAACCGCTCCATTCGAGGTTGGTTCCATCGCCTGTGAGCTGGAAGCCGGAGGGTCCGAACGTCGACAAGCGGCGCAGCGTGGCTGCGGCCGCCGTCGGGTTGGTCAGCAGGTGTTGGATCGACTGTACCGGCTCAAACAGGAAACGTTCGAACCCGGCGGGGTCGTAGCCGATCGGGCTGCCGGCGTCGTTGCGCACCAATCCCAGCTGCCGAAGTAGCTGGATGATGTCGTTGCCATCGGCATCGGCGCCGTCACCAGGCGCCGGAGCCGCTTCGACTGCATCCCGCAGGCGATTGACCACTTCGGTGAGGATGAGGTGCACCTCCGGCAATGAGGTGGTGACATCGGTGGAGGCTGCGAGCTGGTCGGCGTCGATCTCCCAGCGCTCGCGGTACACGTCGAAACAACGGGCCTCGTGGAGCACAAGCGACGTTCGAGACGGCCTTTCGTCGAGCGGTAACGTGACCTCGGCCTCCAGCCACCTAACCTCGATGTCATGGCGAGTGCGCGACGGGCCTCCGACAAGCCAACCGTCATTGAGTCCCAACTGAACGTTGAGCACAAGATCTTGATCATCGTTGACCCGAAGTTCCTCGGTGGAGGGATCACGATCAAAGGTGAAGAACTTCAGGCGTGATCCGAAGCCGATGAGCACGTCGCCGAAGTTCAGATCGAACGTCGGGAGATCGACGGCCAGGTGCAGGCGTTCCGGGTCGGGAGCATCAGCTTCCGTACCGTCAGTGTCAGTGTCTGTGTCTGTATCAGTGTCAGTGTCAGCGTCTGTGCCATCGTCATCATCTCCAGCTCCCAACACTGCTTCGTTGAATTCCTCGAAGCGCTCGGCCATTCCGTCGGCAACCAATCCCGCCGTCGCCGAACGAAGGTCGGCGGTGTAGAGGGAGCCGAATACGGCATCAACCGACAGAGCAGCGGGCTTCGGCACCGATGACGCGTCGACAAGCGAACGTACTTCCTGGGAGACCGGTGGACCGCTTTCGCCGACGACCCGGTCGATGATGTGCTCCAACACCGTGACGTCGGGCGCCTCAAGCGCCATGGCCTTCTCGGGCAGTGGGGCGGGTTCGCTCACAAATCGATGGAGGAAACGCAGGGCGTCGCCGCTGAGCCCCAAGGTGAACGCATCGGTTGCCACCGGCGACCACGGTGTCCCGACGGTCACGACCCGGGTGATGGTCGACGTCGACGCGGCGGCCGTGATCGCGGCCGCTCCGGCCTGACCGAAGGCCACGACAGTGACAGGATCCGTTCGTTGTTCCAGCAGCGCGGCGATGCGGTTGGCCTGCTCCTGCAAGCCGCCGTGGTCGGGGCGTTGTGTCTGGGCCTCGTCGATCGACGGAAGCCGCGCTGCCCACGCCCCATTCCCGGTTGCCGGTAATCCAGCAGCCGTGTCGGCTCCATCGGCCCCCGAGACATCGAAAGCCGCGTCGAATGACGGGTCGAGCGCGGTTACCGACGTATCGGCCCACACCGACTCGATGCCGACGTACAGACGGCTCGCCGGTTGCTCGCCCAGCAGCAGTGGACCAAGCCGGTCGATGGCTCCCAACGCCACCAGCTGCCGGTAGCCGTAGCCTGCGCCGACGTGGGCGTTGACCCCGTCGGGCAATACAGCCGGACGACCGATCACGCCGTCGGTACCGGCCAAACGTTCAATGAGTTGGTCAATCCCGTCGCTCAACGACTGGCGCCCCACCAGCAGATCGCTCAGATCGGCCAGCGCGGTTCCGGCCTCCCCAACCGCGGCGACCACATCGGCCGATGTGGTTTCCGCCGATGGCAACAGGAGACCGGGCCGGTGCCGACTCTCGGTTTTAGGGAGCGGACAGGGCGGTTCGAGCCAAGCGGCCAAACCAGGGGCGGCCGGATCCCCGGCAATCGGAGCCCGGAAGGGGCGACGGCGGCTGCCGTAGCCAAGAGGCTGATGGGTCCCGAACCCGCTGAGCAGTTCGGTGATCGGGGTGAGCGCGGCCACCACGTTGCCGCAGTCGAGCACCAAGTCGGCCAACCAACGCCGCAAGGCCGCGGCCGGATCGGCCACCAGATCGGTGAGCGACAGGTAGGCACCTCCACCGGTCCAGCCGATCAGCTCAAGAACGGTGGCGATGGCCGGATCATCGGCTCGGCTGAGCAACGCAACCAGAACGTCCTCAATATCGGCCCACTCGGGGCTCCAAGCCAGAGAGCCGTCGTCGTTGATCTGCGGCAGCGGAATGGCATACCGATCGCCTCCCAGCGGCCTTAGGTCCACTGCCAGCCCCGGGGCGTCGAGGTTGATCGAGAATCCCCGCCGAGGAGCTCGGGCGGCCCAACCGACTTCCACCGCCAATGCGTCTACCTCGACCGAGGCCGGATTGAGATCAATGCGCATCGGCTCGCCCGAGGCGTCCGACAGCGCCAGTCGGACTGATCCCTTGGTGACCAGGTCGATGCTCGGGGTACCCACGTCGATTCGGGCCAACCCAACCCGGCCCGTCAGTTCCACTACTGCATCGTCCAGCACGGTGGAGCGGTGGGCCAAGGTGACGTCGACGAAGATCAACGGGTTCGGCCCCGAACTGTCGACCCAGAAATGCAAGTTCGACGACGTGGCGGCGGCTGCAGCCGCACCTCCGGTGGGCGTGCCCAGTGGCACCGTCCACGGGTCGGCGGCGGTGCCGGAACCACCTACGGTCGTGGTGCTCGAGAAGATCAGCTGGGCCACCGACTCGATCACGTCGGCCAAGGCCGTCGGGTTCGCCACCAACCGCTCCCAATACGACGCAACCGTGTTGATGGGGTCGGTAAGCAAAGCCACTGGCTCGGTGCCGGTGACACCGGTGGGCGGATCGATGCCCAACGCTTCCTTGATCACGGCACCGGCGGGACCGAGGCCGTCGAGGGCCGTGGACAGTTCACCGGTGATTACATCATCGGCCGCATCTCGCACCGCCTCCGGCGACGACAGGTCGAGCTGCGGGTACGAGCCGCCGCTTGGGGTGTCGACGTCGAACAGCATCAGCGAGAAGGCCGGGCGGCCGCCGTCGACTCGTAATCCGACTTCCACCGACCCGAGCCTCAGGCCGTCGTCGAGCAGGTCGCTGCCGTTGTTGGCCCTTGCGCCAAAAACCGCCCCGCAGACGATGGTGGGGAAGGCGGAGATCGATCCGGTTGTGGTGTCGATCGTGAGGAGGTCGGCCCGGGCCTGCACGTCGGCGCCGGGTCGGGCCTCCACCCCGATCTCGAGCCACGGGGTAAGGGTGGCGGAGCCGTTGGCGCCGGTGGCGCTGCTCAACCCGAGTCGTCCCGTGAACTCGCCGTTGTTGAAGGCGACGGCGCTCCGGGCCGGGTCGGCAGTACCGCCGATGAGGCGAGCCAGCTCGTTCAACCAGGCGTTGCGGCCGGTCGGGTTGAGCAGCGTCGACTCCATCCAGTCGACCAGGGCGTCGAGACCTTGCTCGGGAAGGTCGGCCAGAGGCAGAGGGCTGATCCCGGTGGTGGTTCGCAGGCCCACCATCGAGGCGAGGGCGGCGAACGGTCGCGTGGCGGGACTGGTGGGGTCGAGAGCATCGGCTTGCGCTTTAACCAGACCGGTGATGAATCCGAGAATCTCGGCCATTGCCGTGTCGATGTCGTCGAGGTTGAGGACGTGATCGGTCGGTGTGGATGCACCCGGCAGTTGGAGGTCGTCGAGACGCACATCCACGGAGAGGTCGTCGTGGGCCGACGTGGGAATTGATCCGCCAATCGTGGCTCCACCTAGGTGAAATTCTCCCGGGGTCGAAGCGGCGTTGTTGGTGAGACGAACCTCAAGATCGATTGTGCCGCCTTCACGACCTAGCAGCAGCCACGGAACGTCGCCGCTGTCGGGCACGGAGTTGCCCTGACGATCGACCCTGAACGCTTTGATGTTGGCCGACACGGCGAGGTCAACCGAGCCGGTCGTGTGGCTGTATTCCACCCCGAGGCCGATGTGGAGCGGCTGCCCGTCGGGCTCCTCCACCACGGCAAAGACGGTCAAGCCCGAGTCCGACACCAGCGGAAGCCAAACCGCTCCTTGGGTCTCCCGACGGTCGGGGGCGCCGAGCGCTTCGTCGGCGAAAGTGATGAGGGCCTGGCGCTGCCGATCGTCGTAGAGCGCGGTGGTTAGGCCGGGGCTGGCGGAGCCGCCGTTCTGCCCGGTGCTGCCCAGCGGATCTTCGAACCACGAGGGATTGAACTCACCCCCAACCAGAATGCCGAGCGATTCCGCCAACTCATTGAGTGAACCGAGGTCGGTATCGAGAGCCATCGGTTACTTCCTCCCGGTACCGAGTAGGTTGTGCCGAGCCATCGGCTGGATGATCAACTGCCGGGGGGCGGCCACAATCGATCCCGGGATCAGTGATCGCCCCGATTGGTCCTTGCCCACCTCGGCGGCCAGGCGGCGGGAAAGCTCCAGAAGGCATTCCCAAGCGAAGGCCACCAGCGAGTCGAACCAGTAGTCCACCACCTCCTTCGGGCCCTCGAGCACGTCGTAGGTGCTCATGACCAAACCAACGACCTTGTCCTTCGAGCCAACCGCCAGCGGGACCGTGATGGTGGTCGGGCCGTCGGTCTGATCACACTCGACCGTAAGCGCCACCCGTATCAGTCCGGATGTGGCGGTGAGCCGAACCTTGTCGGTGTGTACCAACAGTTCACCGGCCCCCTGGGTCCACACCACCTGCGGGGTTGAATCACGAGGAATGTCGGCCACCAATCGGGCCACCTCGGGCATCAACTTCTGGGCCTTGCCGATGGGGATGACCAGCTGTTTGGGGGCCAGGTCACCCGGCTTCAGTTTCGTGGCCCGGGGCAATCGCCGGACGTTGGCGCGCATCGAAGGATCGTCGAAAAGACGGGCAAATGGTTGGGTCATGCCGAGCAGGCCCCCTGGTTGGGCGATTGTGGTGTGTCTCAGTAGAGGACGCGATCGGCCCGCTGATACATATTTGCGGACCGATCCGGTGTCATGGCGCGGGGCGACACACGTCTCTCGTCGGCCGGCCCGAGCCGTCTCTGGGCGATTGGTCCCTCCTCTGCGGAGCATCGTAGCCGTCAGCCAACCATCGATCCAGGGGCACGGCGGATCAAACCGTCACCCGCCGAAGGGGGTGACGTTTCGTTGGCGACTAGGCGGAACGTTCCAGGCGTTTAGAACAGGGTGAGGTACCGGTCGACTTCGGCTTGGGTCACCTGATGGTGATGGCTGGTGAACTCGTCGCGCTTCACCTGGGCGAAGTAGTCGCGGTACGGGCCATCGGGAGTCATGCCCAAGCCCCGGCCCAACACCTCGTTTTCGGCCAACGCCTCGGCGGCGTGTAGCAACGTGGGCGGCAACGTGGCGATACCTCGGGCCGCCACTTCCTGGGCGGGAAGGGTGAACAGGTTGGCGGTGTTGACGTCGCCAGGGTCGAGGGCTCGGTCGATTCCGTCGAGGCCGCAGGCCAATAGCGCAGCAAACATCAGGTAGGGGTTGGCGGCACCGTCGGCCAGACGAACCTCAAGGCGATCGGGCTCGGGCACCCGAATCATCTGCGTGCGGTTGTTGCCCCCAAAGGCGGCGTAGGCCGGGGCCCAGGTTGCGCCTGATGTAGGGGCGCCGACACCCATCCGCTTGTAGGAGTTGACGATCGGGCAGGCCACAGCGGCGAGCCCCTGGGCGTTGGCAATGAGCCCGCCGGCGAAGTTGTAGGCCATCTCGCTCAAGCCAAGGCCCTTGGAATCGGGCGCACCCTCGGGATTGGGGAACAGCGGTTCGCCGTCGCCTGACCAAAGGCTTACGTGGGCGTGAAGGCCGTTGCCGGTCTTGTCGGCAAACGGCTTGGGCATGAACGTGGCGTAGTGACCACGACGGTGGGCCAGCGTGTGGATCATGAGCCTGAACACGATCAGGCGGTCGGAGGTGGTTAGGGCGTCGGCGAACTGCCAGTTCTGCTCGAACTGCCCGTTGGCATCCTCGTGGTCGTTGGCGTAGTTGCCCCAGCCCATCGCGTTCATGTTTTTCGACACCTCAGCAAGGTGCGGGAGCATACGGGTGAGGCCCCGGGCGTCGTAACACGGGAGCTGGTCAATGTCACGTTCGTCGGCCACGGTGATCGATCCGTCGTCCCGCTTCTGCACCAGCGAGTATTCGGCTTCGACGCCACCCATCAGTACCAAGTTGCGTTCGGCCAGCTCGGCGAGAGCCCGCTTGAGGATCACCCGCGGGGCGTAGGGCCACAGCTCGCCCTCGACCGTGGGGTCACACTGCATGGCGGCGACGTTTGGCTGCCACGGCAACTGGGTGTACGAAGCAGGATCGGGGATGGCCAAGATGTCGGGGCTCGACGGGTCCTGTCCCATCGGGCCGGCGGCGAATCCGGCGAATCCGGCACCATCCTCAAGTACTGCGTCCAAGGCTTCAACCGGCACCAACTTGGCGCACGGCTTGCCGTGCATCTCCACAAACATGGCGTAGATGAACTCAACGCCATCAGCCTCGGCTCGCGCCTTGATGTCGTCCGACATGGATCCCCCTAGAGATGGTTTGCCGCCTCTTCAAGACGTTCACCGCACTCGGTGATCCCCCGCCAGAAGAAAGCGATTTCACTGGTAAGAAACGCCTACGATAGCATCTCGATACCTTCGACGTGAAGCTGACATACCGGCTTCCGCCGTAGGCTCACTGATCACATTCGCCCAGTCCAACTCACACTTGGCAACTAACACTCAGGTGGTGAACATGTGCGGAATCGCCGGCCTTTTCCTGAAGACCGAAACCTACCGTCCTGAACTCGGGCGGCTCACCGCCGCGATGCTTCACGAGATGCGCGAACGAGGTCCCGACAGCGCTGGGTTCGCCGTCTACGGCGGCGGTCAATCAGGTCGTTCGAAGATCACGGTGCTGGCCGAACACTCCTCGCCCGACTGGGGTGAGCTGGCTGCGGCCCTCTCGACCGCCACCGGGGCCGAGACCACCGTCCGGTCGATCAGGGACCATGCCGTGTTCGAAACCGATGGTGACGGCGATCAGGCCCGCCAGTGGTTCCTCGACAACCACCCCGAAATCGACGTGCTGAGTCACGGCGAGCAACTGGAGATCTACAAGGCGGTGGGCGATCCCGATCTGGTGGCCATCAACTACGATCTGGCCTCCCGCACCGGCACCCATGCCATCGCCCACACCCGTATGGCCACCGAGTCGGCCGTCACCACCAACGGCTCGCACCCGTTCGCCACTGGCGCCGACACCTGCCTGGTACACAACGGGTCACTGTCGAACCACAACCAGCTGCGACGTTACCTGGAGCGCCACGGCGAAACCTTCCAGACCGAAAACGACACCGAGGTGGCGGCCGGGTTCATGGCCTGGCGGATACGTGAAGGCGATTCGCTCGACCTTGCGTTGAAGAAAGCGCTTGAGGAACTCGACGGGTTCTACACCTTCGCCATCGGCATCAAGGACGGGTTCGCCATCCTCCGTGACCCGATCGCCTGCAAACCGGCCGTGATCGCCGAGACCGACGACTGGGTCGCCATGTCGTCGGAGTACCGAGCCTTGGCTCAGCTGCCCGGCATTAACGACGCCGAAATCTTCGAACCCCAACCGGCCGAGATCTACACCTGGAAACTTGAATCATGACCGCAACAAACATCGCCGGTGCCACTCATTTCGATCTGGCCGAGACGACAATCAGAAAACTCAACCAGGCGCTGCACGATGCCACCGGCGGAGACTTTGTGATTAGCAATCCACGCGGTGCCCACGCCGTCGCCGCCGGGCTCACGGTTCCCGCCCGAGTCATGATCAACGGGTCGGTCGGTTACTACTGCGCCGGGATGAACCAGGAAGCCGACGTCGCCATCAACGGCAACGCCGGCACCGGTGTGGCCGAGAACATCATGTCGGGCACGGTCAGGGTCACCGGTAACGCCACCATGTCTGCAGGGGCCACCGGCCACGGCGGGTTGGTGATCGTGGAGGGCAACGCCGGAGCCCGCTGCGGCATCTCGATGAAAGGCGTCGACATCGTGGTGGGCGGCAACGTCGGCCACATGAGCGCCTTCATGGCTCAAGCCGGCAACCTCGTGGTGTTGGGCGACGCCGGCGACGACCTCGGCGACTCGCTCTATGAGGCGAAGATGTTCGTGCGCGGCTCCGTCGCCTCACTGGGCTCCGACGTCGAGGAGAAGGAGATGCGACCGGAGCACCACGAGCTTCTGGCCCAACTTCTCAAACGAGCGGACATGGAGGCTGACCCGGCCGACTTCCGTCGCTACGGCTCGGCCCGCAACCTCTACAACTTCCATATCGACGACATTGATGCCGAGGTGGCGAGCGCCCGAGCGGCAGCGCGAGCGGAGGGAGGCAACCAATGAGCCCCGACGGATACCACAGTGCACACAACACCAATGGCTACGGCGCCGGTCACGAATCGTGGCATCAGCGTGGCTCCTACACCTTCGACCAAAATGTCATCGCCGAGATTCGTCGAGCGGCCAACACCGGCATCTACCGAATCCGCGGTTTCGGCGCCAAACGTCAGCTGCCCACTCTCGACGATCTCGTGTTCCTCGGTGCCTCGATGAGCCGCTACCCACTTGAGGGATACCGGGAGGCCTGCGACACCGACGTGATCATCGGAGCCGAGCGAGCCGAACGGCCGGTGAAGCTCGACATCCCCATCACGATTGCAGGGATGAGCTTCGGTTCGCTCTCGGCCCAGGCCAAGGAGGCGTTGGGTCGAGGGGCCAACGCTGCAGGCACGTCGACCACCACCGGCGACGGCGGCATGACGCCTGAGGAGCGGGGCCACTCCAAGACCCTGGTGTACCAATACCTTCCGTCGCGCTACGGCATGAACCCCGACGACCTGCGCAAGGCCGACGCCATCGAGGTCGTGGTGGGGCAGGGAGCCAAGCCGGGCGGCGGCGGCATGTTGCTCGGCCAGAAGATCACCGAGCGGGTCGGCCAAATGCGCACGCTGCCGGTTGGCATCGATCAGCGGTCGGCCTGTCGCCATCCCGACTGGACCGGCCCCGACGATCTGGAGATCAAGATCCAAGAGCTTCGGGAGATCGTCGACTGGCAGGTACCGATCTACGTGAAGGTCGGAGCGGCCCGCCCGTATTACGACACCGCGCTGGCCATCAAGGCCGGCGCCGACTGTGTGGTGGTCGACGGTATGCAGGGTGGCACCGCCGCTACTCAAGACGTGTTCATCGAACACGTCGGCATCCCCACCATCGCCGCGATTCCCGAAGCGGTGCGGGCGATGCAGGAGCTCGACGTGCATCGGGGTCGGGTCAAGCTGATCGTGGCCGGCGGCATCCGCACCGGCGCCGACGTGGCCAAGGCACTGGCGCTGGGGGCCGATGCGGTGTCAATCGGTACCGCAGCCTTGATCGCCATCGGCGACAACGACCCCAACCTCGACGACGAATACCGAGCACTCGGTTCGTCGGCCGGCACCTGGGAGGACTACCAGGACGGCACCGACCCGGCCGGGATCACCACCCAGGACCCGGAGCTGTCGTCACGGCTCGACCCGGTGATCGGCGGGCGACGCCTAGCCAATTACCTGCAGGTGCTGACACTCGAGACCCAGACGTTGGCCAGGGCCAACGGCAAGTCGCACGTGCACAACCTTGAGCCCGAGGATCTAGCGGCGTTGACGGTCGAAGCGGCGGCTATGGCCGGCGTGCCGCTGGCCGGCACCAAGTGGATCCCCGGTCAGGACTGAAGCCCGGCAGCAAATCGACCCGGATTTTGTCCGCGGCGCGCTTACTCCCGAGCGACGCGTAAGATTTCGCCCGACTTCCCGTCGACTGACACCACCAGGATCTGGTCGTATCTCTCGCCGCCGGTTCCATCGGTGGAAAATGAAATCGCCCAAACCGGGTGGAGGCCGATCCCCTCTCGCACAAGTTTGACCGCGGTGAGATCAGGCTCGAAGTCGAGCCGCTCGGTGGCGATCTCAACCGCCTCCTCGCTTGAAACGGCGACGTCGTTGTTGGCCTGCATCACCCCGCTGAACCCGATGATGGCGATCAGCACCGCGCCGATGAGCAACGCCTTGGACGCTCGAGAAAGCCCTCGAACCTTTTCCACTACTCCGGACACTGCTGTCACAATCCGATCTCCCCCGGTACGTCGGGTCGGCCCCGGGTGGCGGTCCAAACTCGTAACGCCAGATACCCGATCACGTGAAGCAAGAGCACAAGGCTCAACCACCACATCATGGTGCGCCACGACATCTCGGCCTGCTTGCACTCCCAGTACGTGAGGGCCATTGCGCCCACCAATGTGAGCAGCATGATGCCATTGCCACCAGCGCCTAGAAGGATGATCAAACCCATTGCGACCAATAGTAACGGGACCCTTCGACTTGTGCCAGACGTCACGATTTGCTAGTGCACCGACCCGAAATCACCCGTAGGGGTATTTGCGAGTTCACTGGCACGGTATGTCGATGCTGGAGTATCGTCCTACCAACTAGTGGTTGATCCCACCAGATTCAACCATTGGCCTCGGTGTATCGAGTGGACCCAGTAGGGGGGTAGGCCCGTTCGCCGACCGATTGTCAACTAGAAGGGGGTAGGTCTGTATGGACCTCATAGCGCAAGCCACGGTCGAGGAGCAGCTTGCACTGGATTCGGCGATCCTTGCCGAGCAGTACTATTTCTGGACCGTGGTCTTCATGTGGCTGATCCACGTGGGATTCATGTCCTACGAGGCGGGCGTCAGCCGTCGCAAAAACATGATGGCGTCAGCCATGAAGAACATCTTGACCATTGCGGTGGTCACGCCAACGTTCTACTACTTCGGGTGGTGGATCTACGGCTGTATGCAAGAGGGTTTCATACCATCATCAACCGACCACGAGTTCTACGGAGCGTTCTGCAAATCGACGGAACCGTGGGGCGCCAACATGGGCCCCAACCTCGGTGACAACATCACCGGCGTGTTCTGGGCGGCGTTCCTGCTGTTCTCGTGGACCACGGGTTCAATCCTGTCCGGGGCCATCATCGAGCGGGCGAGGATGTCGGCGTACCTGGTACTCACCGGCGTGCTTGGATCCGTTGTTTGGATTCTCGACGCCGCCTGGGGCTGGAGCGCCGGTGGCTGGTTGATCATCCACTTCGGTTTCCACGATGCCATCGCCTCCGGCGTGGTGCACGGTGTAGCCGGTGCGTTCACCTTGGGTGTGCTGCTCAACGTCGGACCTCGCATCGGCAAGTACGGCAAGGACGGCAGCGCCAACTCGTTCAAGCCGCACAACACCCACCTGACGTTGATGGGCCTGATGCTGATCTTCACCGGCTTCTACGCCTTCTACTCGGCCTGTCTGGTCATTCAATCAACGACGTTCCCGGGCTGGGCCAACATTTACTTCTCACCGACAACACTGTCGGCCATCACCTTCACGATCACGATCGGCTTCGCCGGAGGTTTCACCGGGGGCTACTTCATCTCGAAGGGTGATCCGTTCTGGACGGTGTCGGGTGGTCTGGCCGGTGTGATCTCGGTGTCGGCCGGGGCCGACATTTACCAGCCGTCGCTGGTCTACCTGCTGTCGATCTTCGGAGCGATCTTCGCCTACTGGTGTGGCAACCTGCTCGACACCAAGTTCCGGGTTGACGACGCCGTCGGTGCCGTCGCCGTGCACGGTGCCGCCGGGTTCCTCGGCATGTTGTACGTCGGCATCTTCGCCGCCGGGTTCCCCACGGGTCTCGGTAACGGCGGGGTCGGCGTCGACTCGTCGCTGCTGGGCCAGCTGGTCGGGATGGCAACCTTCTTCCCACTTGGATTCCTGCCCGGCTACGCCGTGTCGTGGATTCTGAAGCGGATGAACCTGCTGCGAGTGCCGATCGAGGTTGAGATCGTCGGCTTGGACTATGCCGAGTTCGACCGTGACTTCTACCCCGAGTTCGCCAAGATCGAGGAAGTCATCGTCTTGGCCGACGGGTCGGAGGTTCCGGCCGGGCCGATCCTGGCCGAAGCCTACGCCGAGCTGAAAGGGTAGGTCGACGCTATGGACCCCGAAATCCAACAGTTGATCGCCTCGATCGTGATCATG
The DNA here is from genome assembly GCA_965216355.1 of Acidimicrobiales bacterium. GTDB lineage: Bacteria > Actinomycetota > Acidimicrobiia > Acidimicrobiales > SZUA-35 > JAHELU01. Next base: position 812,421 of record CBDCFR010000013.1, on the reverse strand, counting down.
TATCTGGTGGTTGGCGTTGCCGCTCTTTGGTATCGCCGCAATCAAGCCGCCCAACCACAGCCCCAGTCCGCTAAAGCCGAGAGGAGCCGTTGATGGACACATTCCCGTACGAATCATGGGAGGAGGCCAGTCAAGCTGCTCAAGAGCTCGGCGAAGGCTTCTTCACCTTTGGACCCGGTGGCAACACGGCCACCATCATTTTGACCATCCTGGGGGCCATCGTGATGGTGGCCACCGTGTTCGCCGGTGTGGTGCTTGAGAACCGCAACCTTGAAGAGCACGCCCAGCGAATCCGTGACGAAGGGATGATCTAGCGATGGCCGGCAAACAAGTTGAATTCCCACCGGAGCAATCCCATTCCAAAGCATTTGAGCGGTGGCTGCTGATCATCAGCGCCCTCTGCATCGTGTTTGTTGTTATCTGTATTCAGACGGTCGGTGGTGGCGGGCTCACGTAGCCCCAGCTCCGGCTGGTCGCCGTACAGACTGGCAGCGGTGGGGGCCTTGGTCCTCACCGCTGCTTCAACCTTTTTGACGTGGACCACGTCGAACAGTGGTGTCAACACCTGGGGTCTCGGCCACAACGACGGGTTGCTCGTTTTGATGGGTGCCGCCATCGGTGTCGGCCTGGTGGTCAACGGCATCAAGGCCGCGTGGATCGCCCCGGCGTTCCTGGCCATGGTCCAGATGCGTGACGTCAGCCGAGTGCGCTCCACCGATTTCGACGTCGGCATCGGCCTGTGGCTCGGCCTCGGACTAGCCATGGTCACCACGGTGATCCTCATCGCCGATCTGATCTTCGGGATCCAAGAGGCCGCCCGGCTTGAAGCCGACCACGAGGAGTAATCGATCTGGGTTCGTTTGACCCAACCAAGGCTGGGCGACGGCTGAGATCGATTGAACTATCCTGATGCTTGGCGCGGTGCAACCACCAATTCGGAGGATGCATTATGAAACGTATTCTTGCCGCCGTTGTTACGGCTACAGGAGTTATCGGGTTGACGGTCTCGGCGGCTACGGCTGAGCCGGTTCCCCCTCGACCGGGGTGTGGCTACGGTGACACCAACCATGCTCATCAAGCCGCACCAGGTCTCGATCCTGTCGGCTTGCGACCAGGCTTGGGTAAGGGAGACAGCAATCATCCTCACACATTTCCGCCGGGACAGGCCCCGGCCGGAGCCGGCGATCAATCGAGCCCTCGCCGAGGTTGCCGCTAGCTCAAATCATGCGGTCGATAACGACTCTGCTGCGACGATCAGCGGGTGAGTCAGGCTAGGCGCACATAGTCGCTTGGCCTGGGATCGGCAGGAGTATCCGGGCGCGCATCGTGTTCTTGGCGCGCTCGCCGCACCCTCCATTCGGGGACGCCAATGATCGTTGAACAATCCGACCGACATGTCTCGATTCTCCGCTTCGTGGCCGAAGACACCGGCCATGCCGCAACATGATGTCTTCTCGGTTGCCACGGTGAAGCCAACGTGTTCGAGGATCCGGCGATACCCGTCGGCCGAATCGGGGGCGAGACTCACCTCGGTGCAGTGCTGGAACAGCTGGACGACGCTCGGTTCCTCATCGCTCCAACGATTCGACGGAAGCTGCTCGAGTCGGGAGGCCACGAAGTCCACCGCCGATTCCACCAGATCGCTGGGGTAGGTCGGGTCGACGGCCGGGTACTCATGGCTGTGGAGCAAGGCGACAGCCGGTTCGATCACAACCAGGGTGGCTCCGGTCGCCGCCAACTTTTCGACCGCCATCCGCTGCCGGGCCACCGCCTTGGCGAAGCGGTCGCGGCGGCCTTTGACGTGGTCGTACTTGCCCGACGGCACAAAGGGTCCGACTCCGGGCCGCTCCCCCATCGCCGTCAACAGCGCGAGTGTGGCCTCCAGTACCTCAGGTTCGAGGAAGGCGGTGAACGCATCGGTCAGGATGATCACGGTCGGCGCCGGAGTGGCGGTGGCGTCGTAGTTGGGCCAGCGGTGGCGAGACGCGTTCTTCGGAACCGGCGGGAGGTCCACCACGCCGGCGAGCCGCGCCAGCAGCGGCGACGCGATCCGTTGAGCCAGACCAGCGGCCTTTGCCGACCGAGCCGCCAGCGGCAGCAGAGCCTCAAAACGGGATAGCAGCACATCCCGCAGCCGCGACCGCCGATCGGTTGTCGGGTGACGGTGCAAGAACCTCGACTTCATCTCCGGGATGTCGACCTGAAGCGGGCAACGACCGGTGCAGGCCGAGCACGAGAGGCATTGGCCGAGCGAGTCGGCGGTGGCGGCTTCCAGTTCAACGTCATCGGGGTCGGCCGACCAGGCCCGCAGGAGATCGGCTCGACCCTTGGGTGAGAGCCGGGGGTCGAGCGTTGCCTTAAACGACGGGCACATCACCTCGGCCTGACCCCAGTGGTGGCAGATGCCGTTGCCGTTGCAGGCAAACGCATCGGTGAACACCAGTCGATGGCCTTCCGGCACCGTGCGATCTCGATGGACCCGCAGCGGAACCTCGTCGATGGCGGTCACAGATTCCGAGACGCCGATCGGGGCGTAGAGCTTGCGAGGGTTCAGAAGGTTGTCGGGATCAAAGGCTGTCTTCACCAGCCGCATCCGGTGCGCCAGATCGTCGGACAGCCCGAGATACTCACCCCGGAATCCTCGGCCGTGTTCACCCCACAACACACCGCCCAATGATTCGACCAGCGCCGCCACCTCATCGGAAATCTCGCGGATCATCGCCTCGTGTTCAGACCGGTAGAGGTCGAGGGCAGGACGGACGTGGATGCAGCCAACGTCGGCGTGCCCGAACATGCCGTATTCGAGGCCTTGTTGATCGAGGATCGCCCGGAAGCCGGCCACGAACTCGTCGAGGTTATGAGGGGGTACTGCGCAGTCTTCGACAAAGGCCACTGAGCGCCGGCCGTTCACCGCCTGGGCCAGAAACCCGACGGCGTCGGCTCTCACTTTCCACACGGCGTCGATCACCTCTTGGTCCGACGTGATCGCCGCTTGGTCCGAGGCCATCATGGACCGCAAGTCATCAAGCGCCTCCGAGCTGTCGAACTCCAGAAGGAGCAGCGGACGCGGCTCTTCGTTGCCGAGCAAGGTTGCCATGGTCGGCCAAGCAGGTGAGCCCGTCGCCATCGAGATCGTACGCTCGTCGAGACATTCGATGGCCGAGGGTTTCGCTGCCTTCAGTCGGTTTGCATCTCGAACGGCCTCAGCGAACGACGGATAGGGCAGCACGGCCAGATGACGCTCGGAAGGCAAGGGCGTGAGCCGCACCCGGATCTCCCCCAACAATGCCAGGGTGCCCTCGGAGCCACACAACAATCGGGTGAAGTCGACGATGTTGGACCGTTCGGTTTCAGCCAGGTTGTAGCCGGTGAACCCTCGCGGCACATCGGGGAACCCAGACGGGTCCAGACCATCCAGCGCATCGAGCACATCGCGATACAAACGGCCAATCCGGTCGGCGTCGCCAGCCCTCAATTCGATCTCGACCCGATCTTGCGGGGCCAGATCGACCACGGTTCCGTCGACAAGTACGGCAGTGATGTCAAGCACATGTTTGTTGGTGCGGCCGTGCACGAGCGAACCCTTGCCGGCGGCGTCGGTGGACACCATGCCCCCGATGGTGGCCCGGGTGGCAGTGGAGGCATGAGGAGCGAAGAACAGACCGTGCGGTGCCAGCATCGCGTTCAGCTCGCCCATAACGACGCCGGGTTGCACAACGGCCTCCCGGGCCTCGACGTCGATCGACAGCACCTTGTTGAGCCCACGGCGCATGTCGACCACGATCTCGCTGGTCAGGCTCTGACCGTTCGTACCGGTGCCCCCACCTCGAGCCACGAGTTCAAAAGGCTGGTCAAGCTTCTGGTTGGCTCGAGTCAGCGCGGCCAGGTCGTCCACCGAGGTTGGAATGACAACTGCGGTTGGATCGAGTTGGTAGATCGAGTTGTCGGTGCCGTATACGGCCAGCGATCCAGCGTCGTCCATAACCTCGCCCGCGAACCGTTCGGCTTGCAAGAGGGCTCGGAGTTGTTGGACAGTTGAGGAGGTTGTCGTCATAGGAGAAGTAAGGGACATGGCCTGTTGCCACATCGATCTGACCGATCCATCTGTAGCCCATGGAGCCAATCACATCAACGACAGGGCTTTCAACGTTGACGCCTCCACCATCACATTCGGCGCGGGCTGCCTGGCCGAGGCCGGCGACATCGCGGCTCACCTGGGTATCAAGCGCATCGCCGTGATGACCGATCCGACGCTGGCTTCGTCCGAACACGTGGCTCGGGTCCTGGCCTCGCTGGCGGAGGCCGGAGTCGACGTGGCCCGCTACGACGACGTGCGGGTTGAGCCGACCGACGAGTCGTTCCAGGCCGCCACCAAGTTCGCTCTCGATGCCAAGGTGGACGGTTTCATTTCCGTCGGCGGAGGCTCAGTGATCGATACAACCAAGGCCGCCAACCTCTACTCCACCCACCCGGCCGAGTTCCTGTCGTACGTCAACGCTCCAATCGGCGAGGGCGTGGCCGTGCCCGGACCGCTCAAACCCCACATCGCCTGCCCAACCACCTCAGGCACCGGCAGCGAGTGCACCGGCATCGCCGTGTTCGACCTCCTGTTGATGAAAGCCAAGACCGGCATCGCGTCCAAGATGATCCGCCCCACTCAGGCGTTGATCGACCCAACCGTCACATCGACTCTCCCGGCCAACGTGGTTGCAGCCAGCGGGTTCGACGTGTTGAGCCACGCACTCGAGTCGTACACCGCCGGTCACTTCCACGACCGTCCTGCGCCGGAGCGCCCGTCGCTTCGCCCGTCAAGCCAAGGAGCGAATCCGTGGAGCGACCTCGGCTGCCGTGAGGCCCTGCGGCTGCTCGGCCTCTACCTGGTGCGGGCCGTGCATGACGCCTCCGATTCCGACGCCCGACACCAGGTGATGTGGGCGGCGACCTTGGCCGGGATCGCGTTCGGCAACGCCGGCTGCCACATTCCCCATGGCATGTCGTACTCGGTGGCGGGGATGGTGAAGGACTTCCAACCCGACGGCTATCCGCTCGGCGAGCCGATCGTGCCCCACGGCATGTCGGTGATCGTCAATTCCCCGGCGGTCTTCCGTGCCACTGCACCGACCGACCCGGCCCGCCACCTTGAGGGAGCGGCGCTGCTGGGAGCTGACGTCGACGGCGCAGCCGACGGCGATGCCGGGGAGGTTCTGGCCGGTCAGATCATCACGCTGATGAAGGCGACCAACATGCCGAACGGCTTGATGGGTGTCGGATACGACGCCGACGATGTGGCCGGTCTTGTCGAGGGCTCCCTCCCCCAACGCCGTCTGCTCGACAACGCTCCGATCGAGGTCGACCGCGATGTCCTCACCGATCTCTACGAGCAGGCTCTCACCTACTGGGCGAGCTAGATGCGAAAGGGCCGGCCCGCAGTGCAGACCGGCCCTGGTATTCGGGATGGGGGTTGGGGATCGGGGTGCGATTAGGATCCAGCGTGGATGCTAACTTGACGCCGACTCGACCTCAGCTACTTCCATTGAGTCGCCGAGGGCGGCTGAGGTGTTCACGGTGATTCTTCGAGGCTTGGCCTTCTCGGCCACCGGCACTCTGAGGGTGAGCACACCGTCGTGATAGTCGGCCTCAATGGCCTCGGTGTCCAAACCTTCGCCAAGATGAATCTGGCGGCGAATGCGACCTTGGCGCCGTTCCGAACGGTACATCTGGTCGCCCTCAGCAGGCACAAAGCTGCGCTCGGCGGCGACGGACAACACGCTGCGCTCAACGTCGATCTCGATGCTGTCGGCGGCGACACCGGGCAGATCAACATGGATCCACACGTTTTCGCCTCGACGGTAGATGTCGAGAGGGGCGGTGCCGGCCGAATAGCGGCTGCCAGTAGCGAGGTTGTCAAGGAGACTGTCGAGAGCAGAGAAGGTGTCGGTATTGGAAAACATCGGGTTGTACCTCCTATAGATGGTCTTGCGACGAGCCAGGTTGACTGACATGTGTATGAGTTTAGTGAAAGTGTTTCAGTAAATCAACACATCTTTCTGTTTTTGTTGAAACCAACGCCAATGATAATTACGATGGGTTCATGGCCCGATCCCGGATCGATTACGACACCGTCGTCAGTACTGCGCTTGAATTGGCCGACCAACGCGGGCTAGGTGCGTTGACACTGTCCAACGTGGCCGAGGCTCTTGAGGTTCGACCCTCGGCGCTGTACACCCACATCGACGGGGCTGATCATCTGCACTACGTGGTGGCGGTGACGGCCACCAACAATCTCACCAACGCCGTGCGTAACGCGGCCATAGGCGTGGCCGGGCGCGACGCCGTCGAGTCGACCGTGCTGGCCTATCACCAGTTTGCCAACGACCATCCGGGCCAATACCGGGCCACGTTGGCGCCTCCGGCAGGAGACGACGATCACCTCGACACCGCCTGCTCCGACTTGCTCGATGTGTTCCAGTTGGTACTGGCCGGCCTGGGCCTCAACCACGTCGAAGCCGACGCCGCGGCCGTGTCGATGCGGAGCACGCTACACGGCTTCATGGCCCTGCAGCCCACATCTCGACAGACGGGCGATATGAGCCAGCACGTACAGACACTGACCAATCTGTTGCTCGACGGTCTTAGCCCTCGACAGCCCTAGTCACGCCCAAGAGTCTCCAGAAATCCGGGGGGCGTTCGAGCACCGGCTTGCGCTTCGAAGCCCGAGGCCAACTTGATCAGCGTCGGCTCGGCCCACTGGCGGCCCATAAACGTGATGCCAACGGGGAGCCCAAACGCCGCCCCCATCGGCACGGTGACCAGCGGGTAGCCGGCCATCGCCGCGTACGACGACGAACCGCCCAGGAAGTGATCGCCGTTGAGTAGGTCGGTCGGCCAGGCCGGTGAGCCGGTGGGAGCCACGATTGCGTCGAGGTTGTGTTCGGCGAACACGGCGTCGAGTCCTTCGGTGCGGGAGATGCGCTGCGAGTCGGCCAGCGCCGGGGCGTAGTCGGGGTCGTCGATCCCGCCCCGACTCTCCGACAACTCCAGGATTTCCTGCCCAAACCATTTGAGCTCGACGTCGGCGTTGGCGTTGTTGAACTCGATGATCTCGGCCAATGTCTTGGGCCCACCCACTCGCGTCTCCAGGTAGAGAGCGAGGTCGGTTTTGAACTCGAGTAGCAACACATCGAACTCGGCCGAACTGCCGCTGAACTCCTCGAACGACGGAAACTCCACTGGATCGACCACGGTGGCTCCGGCCGCGGTCAATGCGGCCACGGCTTCTTCGAAGAGGGCCGTGGTCTCCGGGCTGTTGATCAACAACTGCCGGGCCACGCCGATGCGAGCGCCCGCCAACCCGTTGGGGTCGAGGAACTGGGTGTAGTCGGTGTAGGAGTTGCCGGCGCTGGCCGCGGTGGCGGCGTCGCGACTGTCGACTCCGGTCATCGCTCCGAGTACCGCGGCGGCGTCGGCCACAGTGCGGGCCATCGGTCCGATCGTGTCTTGCGTGCGGGAGATCGGCACCACGCCGGCGCGACTCGTGAGTCCTACGGTGGGCTTTATCCCGACGATGCCGTTGGCCGTGGAAGGGCAGACGATCGAGCCGTCGGTCTCAGTGCCGATGGCCACGGCGGTGAGGTTGGCCGAGACTGCGGCCCCCGAGCCGGATGAGGAGCCGCAGGGGTTGCGGTCGAGTACATACGGGTTGCGGCAGGCTCCGCCCCGAGCGCTCCAGCCGCTTGAACTCTGGAAGCCACGGAAGTTGGCCCACTCCGACAGGTTGGCCTTACCCAGAATCACGGCGCCGGCTTCCCGCAACTTGGCGGCCACGGTGGCATCGGCGCCGGGCCGAGAGTCAACCAGGGCGAACGAACCGGCGGTGGTCAACGTCTTGTCGTCGGTGTCGATGTTGTCCTTCAGCAGAACCGGAATGCCGTGGAGCGGACCCCGCACGTTGCCCTTCTTACGTTCCCGATCGAGAGCCCTGGCGATGTCGATCGCATCGGGGTTGACCTCAATGACCGAACGCAGATCGATCGGACCGTTGTCGATCCTTTCGATCCGTTGCAGGTACATGCGGGTGAGACGGGCCGAGCTGAGCGCTCCCGATTCCATGGCGGCCTGCATCTCGGCCACCGTCATCTCCTCGATCCTCTTGTGAGGCCTGGCGCGAACGTTGGGCATGGGGTGTGCGGTGGCGGCATCTGCTGACGCCGGAACGGCGACCGAGCCGACGGTCACCGCCGCGGCCGCAGCCGCCCCGTGTTTAAGAAAACTCCGACGGTTGCTGGGCTTGTCGAACATTACAGTCCTCCTCTGGTGGCATGGTGGACTCTCCCTCGTGCGCCCTTTTGCGAGCGCTTCGACATTCATCAACCTAGTTCTGGCCGACCGGCCCCACAAGTGAAGCGGACTGGCCAGCCGGAACTAGGGCGTGTTGTGTCCAGCGTCACCCGATCTCAGGTTGACGGTTTGGGCTTGCGAACTATACTTTGCATAAGAGCAAGTGGAGTTAATCGATTCCACAGCCAAGATCTAACCAACGCACGAATCAGGAGAACCGAAATGATCGGATCAGCCCTCATCGACGCCCAGCGTCAAAGCATCGAATTCACCGCCAACTTCCAGGAGCGCGTGGTGAAGGCCAACCAGGAGTTGGCCGACTCGCTTACCGGGATGGTCGACACCCTCCCCCTTCCCGACGTGAAGGCTCCGACCCTAATCGACACCGACTTCGTCGGCCAGGCCTTCGACATCACCTCCGAGTGGCTGCAGCTGAACCGTCAGTTCACCGAAGACCTCGTCGCGGCGTGGATGCCTAAGACCCCCAAGAAAGCCAAGAAGTAGCACGTCGCCTTTGACGGCCGCTTGGCCGCAAGGTCGAATATCTTTGCCTCGATGCGGCAGCCATGGGTGATCCGTCACCCGAGGCCGCCGCATCGTCGCGTCCAACCCTCTTCCGCTGATCAACCCGACGAGTAGACTTTCACCATGGCGTCCGACGACGACATCTGGCAGGCAAACCTCAAACAGCTCGGCGACTACATCCGCAGTCAACGCAAGTTGGCCGAGATGTCGCAACGCGAGCTGGCCAAAATGGTGAACCTGTCAGACACGTATATGAGCCAGCTCGAGCGAGGCCTCCACGAGCCGTCGATTCGGGCGCTGCGCTCCATTGCCGACGGGCTAAACGTCGGAATCGACAACCTTCTCAAGTTCATGGGCGCCGACGTCACCGATGACGGCGAGCGGCCAACCACCGCAGAGGCCGGTATCCTGGCCGATCCCGAACTCAGCGAAACACAAAAACGTGCGCTGCTAGAGGTCTTGCGAAACTTCCGCGATTAAGGCTGACCGTCGAGTTTCAGGCGATCGGCGCCGCATCGATGATGGTACAAGCCTCATCGGCTGCCCGCCGGGCGTCGGCGGCGTCAAGGCCCAACATGGCCAGCGAGAGTTGGGCCACCGCAGACCGATCCTCCCGGCTCAGCTCTCCAGCGGCCGCATTGCTGGCTGCGCTCACCGCCACGCCGAGAAGGGCGTCGGCCACAATCCGGAGATTGGCCGTGGGCACAGCGAATCGATCCGAATCGATGCCGTCGGAGATCAGGTCGATGATGTTATTCCTCAGCATCTGCCGCAGCTGAGGAACACTACGGGCGAGGCGCCCGAAGGCGTTGGCAAAAAGTCGATCATCAAGCGCCCGCTGAACCAGGCCAGCCGCGGCCAACGCCATCCGAATCGCCGGATCAGCTCCCCCCGCCCGGGCCTGGGCCACCCCATCGTCCATGGCGAAGGCCAGACTGGCCAGCGTCTCATCAACAAGAGCGTCTCGACTACCGAAGTTGTGATAGACGGTGCCCGGAACCACGCCGGCTTCAGCGGCAATCTTTCCAACGGTCGCACCACGTACGCCGTCTCGGGCCAGAACTTGGGTGGTCGCAGCAATCAGCCGAAGACGCGTTCGCTCTCGTTTTCGCGAGTAAGCGGTGACCGTGGCGGTCTCCGGGGCTGATGCCGAGACTGAGACTGAGCGGCCCTGCACATCTGACTGCATACAGGGCTGAGCATACCTCCGTATGACATCTTGAATCAAGATGTAGATCTATCTGTGAATCGAATTTGACAATCTTGTTCAATTTTACTTGAGTGGGTCAAAGGGAGAATTTGACCCAATTCCGTGGGGAATCTGTAGGGAAATCCGTAAGGGGAAGGCCGCTGATGGACACCGCCGACCGTTCACACACCACCACCGCCCAGAGCGACGAAGAGCTCTTCGACGCCACGATGGAAGCGATCCGTTCGTTCAATCCAATGCTCAACGCTTCCATGCTGAACACGTCGATGCTCAGCAATCCGACCGGCAGCGACACCGAAGAAGGCACCGAGGATGCCGACGCCACACGTCACCCGTCAGTCGTCGAGCAACTGACCGCGGCCATGGTGGCCAAGCCCGGCGCCGCTCTACGCCGCTCCACCAGCTTGGCCGTCGAGTCAACCCGAATCGCCCTGGGGCTGAGCGATATCGATCTGACCGCGGATCGTCGTTTCCGTCACGAAAAGTACGAGTCGAACCCGATTCTGCGCCGCATGGGGCAGCAGTATCTGGCCTGGCGGGAATCGGTGCACGGCTACATCGACGATCTGCAACTCGAAACCGGAGCCGAACGACAGAGCCACTTCCTCGCCGACTTAATCACTGAGACGCTGGCTCCCACCAACACCCTTGCCGGCAACCCAGGCGCGGTGCAGGAAGCCATCGAGACGAAGGGCCGCAGCCTTCAACAGGGTTTCCAGAACTGGCTAAACGATCAGGTCAGCAACGGCGGCATGCCTTCGATGGTCGACACCGAGCCGTTCACCATCGGCGAGACCATCGCCGCCACGCCGGGGGAAGTGATCTTCCGCAGCGAGGTTCTCGAACTCATCCGCTACACCCCCACCACGGCCAAGGTCCACAAGCGGCCGATTGTGATCGTGCCTCCGCAGATCAACAAGTACTACATTCTCGATCTGGCCCCTGGGCGCAGCGTGGTCGAAGCCCTGGTGGCCGAAGGTCAGCAGGTGTTCATGGTTTCGTGGCGCAATGTCACGGCCGAGCAACGGCACTGGGACATGGGCCACTACGTGTCGTCGCTACTGGAAGCGATCGACGTCGCTCGCGACCTCACCAAACAAGACACCGTGAACCTCCTCGGCGTTTGCGCCGGCGGCATCACCATGTCGGCGCTCATGGGTTACCTGGCCGCCATCGGTGAGGAGAAGGTGAACTCCCTCTCCTACCTGGTTACCGGCCTCGATTGGGGTCAGCCCACGTTGTTGGCCTCCATGGTCGGCGGCGACAATGCTTCCGCGGTCGTTCAACGGTCACAGGCGGCGGGGATGCTGTCGGGTCGTGATCTCAGTCAGTTGTTCGCCTTCCTCCGCCCCAACGACCTGGTGTGGAACTACTGGGTCAACAACTATCTGATGGGCAAGAAACCGCCGGCTTTCGACGTGCTCGCTTGGAACGTCGACGCCACCAACATGCCGGCCGGCCTCCACGCCGACTTCATGGCCATCGCCGCGCAGAACACCCTGGCCGAACCGGGGGCGTTCGAGGTGCTGGGCGAGAGGATCGATCTTGGCGAGATTGCCGTCGACGCCTATGTGGTCGGCGGTGAGACCGATCACATCACGCCCTGGGAGACGTGCTTGAGCACGGTCGACATGCTGGGTGGTGACACCCGGTTCGTGCTCTGCAAGTCGGGTCACGTGCAAACCATCGTGTGCCCACCCGAGAATCCGAAGGCCAAGTACATGGCCGTCGACGGCGCGACCGATGGGTCGGGGGCCGATGAGGTTGAGGGACCGATCACACCTGATTCGTGGCTCGACGCGGCCACGGAACATAATGGTTCGTGGTGGACAGACTGGTTCCAGTGGCTCGGCGAGCGATCTGATGGGCTCGTCAACGCGCCAAAACGGCTCGACAGCAAACGTCACCCAACCCTTGGCGCCGCACCGGGAACCTACGTCCACGAGACGGCCTGATACCCCGGGACTACAGGCGGAGCGACAGGTTGTCAGCATCGGCGGCCTCCAGGTCGCTGTCTGCCGACGCATCTCGTTACCCGACAACGACGGCCGTCCACCGCTGCTGCTAATCAATGGCATCGGCGCCACCGGGGAACTGTTCGAGCCGTTTGCTCAATTGATCAGCGACGTCGACGGTCGGGAGGTCATCACGTTCGATGCGCCCGGCGTCGGCTTGTCGACCACCCCCTGGTATCCACCGACAATGCGACAGCTGGCCCGCTTGGTTGATCAGCTTGTCGACACGCTGGGTCATCAACAGGTGGACGTACTGGGTCTTTCGTGGGGTGGCGCGCTGGCTCAAGAGTTGGCCTACCGCCATCCCGACCGGGTTCGGCGCCTGATTCTGGTGGCCACGATGCACGGCTGGACGTCGGTTCCCGGGCGCCCGGCCGCGGTGTCGATCCTCATGTCGCCGGCGAGGTACTACTCACCCGACTACCTCTACAACGTGGCGCCGACACTGTACGGCGGGGCGATCCGCAACGATCGGGAACTGATCCGCGATCATGCTCGCATCCGCGCCACCCGTCCCCCGTCGATGCTCGGCTACAACTATCAGATGCTGGCATTGCGACGTTGGACAAGCTGGCCGTGGCTGCCGCGGTTGGAGCAGCCGACGTTGATCATGGCCGGCGATGACGACCCGATCATCCCGGTCGACAATGCGGTTGCCATGGCCAAGCGCATTCCACACGCCGAGCTCGATGTGCTCGCAGGCGGCGGACACCTCTTCCTCTACACCCGCATGAGCGAGACGGCGTCGACGTTGCTCGATTTCTTGATCGACTAGAGCGATGAAGTCAGACGTCTCACAAGCCTGCGCGTTCCAAACCGAACGCCTTGTGGTGGGACCGTGGCATGAGGTGGCGGCATCGAGCAATCTCGATCTTGAGGCCGCTGTGGCATCGTTGCTCACGATCGAAACCACCGAGAACCTGCCCGACGCCTGGCCCCGTTCTCTAACACCTGACGAGGCGGCGGGGTGGATCCGTGAACGTGACGCCGAATCGCCGACGCTGCTTGCCGTCGATCGTTCGTCACAGGCCGTCGGCCTGATGGTGCTGGCGGAGTTCCCAAACAAAGACGGAGGTGTGGACGTTCGGATCGGGTATGTGATCGGCAGATCGTTCAGGGGCCAAGGATTGGCCAGCGAGCTGGTAGCAGGCCTGGCCACATGGGCCAATGCGCATCCGTCGGTGCATTCTCTGATTGGCGAAGTCGATCCCGACAATCCAGCCTCGGCCCGTGTGTTGAGCAAAGCGGGTTTCGCCGAGACCGAAAGCACCCGCGGGCCGATGCTCACCTACCGCCGCGATTTCAACGAGTAGCCTCGGCGCGAAACACGACAAATCCCGGTGCCGGGCCCCAAGAGCTCGACACCGGGATTCGCCGGTGTTTCTTTTTTGGGAACTATGACCAGGGATAGGGGGAGTTGCTAACCGGATGCAACTTACCCTGGGCATAGCGGCTGTAGCGGAACGGCTCCAGTAATGCCGACGGTCGCCCCATCAGCTCTTCGGCCACCAAGGCCCCGACACCGATCATCTTGTAGCCATGATTGGAGTCGGCAATAAAGAACACGTTTTCGCAGAACGTGTCGAACACCGGGAAGCTGTCGGGGGTGAACGACCCGATACCACCCGAGGGTTCTTCTTTGATCAAATGGCCCTTGCCTTCGAACCGCTTCTGGCAGTGCGACAGGGCCGAGGTCCAGGTGCGGAAAAAGTCTTCGCCCACGATGAAGTCGGGACTTTCCGGACCATAGGGATCGACCGCCACCTCGTGGGCTTCCTTATCGACGATGTAGGGCATGTAACCGCCCTGCACGCCGCCGAAGGCAAAGTCGGGTTTGTAGTAGATGCCCCATGGGCCTTCGGTGACCAGCTCACCATCGTCGTCGTACAACGGCGCATCGGTGTCGATGTGCACCACCGGTGGCATGTTGCCCTCGTTGTCGACCAGATACCCGGGGTCGACGCCAAGGGTGCCTTCCTGCAATGCCCAGTAGGTCCACGTCTGCTTCTCGATCGACTCGCCGTTCGGGCCGGCGATCATCGTGGTGGTTGGAAGATCAAGCATGGCCCACGGGGCCTGAACCCACGGCCCGACGCCGATCACCACGTGATCACACTGAACGGAACCCTGATTGGTCTCCACAGCGGTCACCGCACCCGCCGCGTCACGAGCGAAACCGGTGAGCTCAACGCCACCATGGATGGCCACTCCGGCGTCACGGCACTTGGCCGTGAGCCCTTGCAGCGACTTCATGTTGTTGGCGTAACCACCCTTCTTTTCGTGCAGCACCGACGTGATGCCCTGAGCTCGCCAGTCGTGGAAGATGCCTTCCATGTAACTCTGGCAGGTGTCGGCTCCTTCGATGAACACCGACTCGTAGCCGATGGCCTTCTGCTGCTCGTAGATCGACAGCACATCCTCGTGCATGCCTTCGTGGCTGATCTGCATGTAGCCGACCGGGTGGTACGAATAGGCTTCGATGTCGCTCTCCCACACCGACACCGAGTGGGCCATCAGCTCACGCATTGCCGGTTGGAAGTAGTTGTTGCGAACCACTCCACAGGCGATGCCGGAAGCTCCGGCGCCCACATCCTTCTTGTCGATGACAATGATGTCGGCGCCCGAGCCGAGACCACGGGCCAAGTGCATGGCGGTGGACAGACCGTGGATGCCGGCACCCACGATCACATACTTCGACGACGCTGGTAGTGACATTGTGAATCCTTAGGAGACGAGCCGATAGGCGAGACGACCAAATATAGAGCACTCATTGCTCGGCTCGAAGAGCCGAGACTCTGTGGCGAAGCGAGCGGGCGCGTTCACCTGAAACATCTAATGAACTCCCATTGGTTCCCAGCCCTCGAGGACCGGCGGTTTCCAGTCGGTTCCCACCGTCTTGCACTGGTCAAGCGGCACCCAGGATCCGAGATCGATCTGAGGGTACTTGCAGTGGATTTCCTTGAGTTGGATGCCGTAGGAGTTGCCCTCGATCAGGTGTTTCATCAGCACCTTACGGGCGTACTCGTCGGCTCGGCCCTCCGGAATGTCGAAGTAGATCTTGATGAACGAGTTTGAATAGCGGTCGAACACGGCCGGGTAGCCGTCCTCCTCCAGCATGTGGATGTCTTCCAACCAGTTGAGATCCTCCCCTGGGGTGAGGGCCATCAGATCGATGTCCTCCACCAGCGAGCGGTCCTCCTGGTAGTCGTAGCGTTTGCCGGCCAGCACCTCGGCGTCGATGCCAACGGTGCGCTTTCCGGTATCCGATTTGGGTGCACTCATGAGCGGTCTCCCTGCTTCTCGATCAGTTCACGCATTTCGGCCAGCGCCCGTTCCTCGGAAACGCCGGGGATATAGGTGGTGCCACAAAGTGGGACCTTGGCCATGGCCGAGGCCTCATAAGTAAGGGCGGCCAGATCCTCGGGCTCCAGAGAGTGGATGTCGGTCTTACCGCAGGCCCGGGCCAGCATTTGCACTTCCATCGTCAAGGTGATCAGGAAGTTGTAGACCCGCAGCGCCGCCTCGTCGACGTCGAGGCGCTTGCGCAGCTCCACATCCTGAGTGGCGACACCCACCGGGCAACGACCGGTATGGCAGTGATAACACTCGCCGGCTGGCACGCCGATGGTGCCTTCGTAATCGGTGACTCCGGGGATCTCCTTGTTGCAGTTCAAGGCCATCAAGGCCGCGGTACCAAGAGCACAGGCGTCGGCGCCGAGAGCCAGACACTTGGCCACGTCGCCACCGTTGCGGATACCCCCGGCGACCACAAGGCTGATGTCGTCGGCCAGGCCAACGTCTTCCAGCGCCCGGCGGGCCTCAGGGATGGCGGCCATGAGTGGGATTCCGGTTTCCTCGGTGGCGAGGTGGGGCCCGGCGCCGGTCCCGCCCTCAGCGCCATCGAGGAAGATGGAATCAGGGCCACACTTGGCCGCCATCCGGACATCATCGTAGACCCTCGACGAGCCAAGTTTCAGCTGAATGGGAACTTGGTAGTCGGTGGCTTCCCGGATCTCCTGGATCTTGAGCGACAAATCGTCGGGGCCGATCCAGTCGGGGTGACGGGCCGGCGACCGTTGATCGATACCGGCCGGCAGCGACCGCATCTCGGCCACCTGCTCGGTGACCTTCTGCCCCATCAGGTGCCCGCCGAGCCCGACCTTGCAGCCCTGCCCGATGAAGAACTCAACCGCATCGGCGAGCATCAAATGGTGCGGGTTGAAGCCGTAACGACTCTGGATGACCTGGTAGAACCACTTGGTCGACAGGTCACGCTCGGGCGGAATCATGCCGCCCTCGCCGGAACATGTGGCGGTGCCGGCCATCGACGCACCCTTGGCCAAAGCCATCTTGGCCTCGATCGACAGAGCGCCGAAGCTCATGCCGGTGATGTACACCGGGATGTCGAGCTCCAACGGCTTCTTGGCGAAGCGCCCACCGATCACAGTCTTGGTTTCGCACTTCTCGCGGTAACCCTCGATGACGAACCTGGTAAGTGTGCCGGGGAGGAACACCAACTCGTCCCAATGCGGGATCTTCTTGAACAGCGAGAAACCCCGCATCCGGTAGCGACCGAGTTCGGCCTTCACGTGGATGTCGTTGATGACCGTCGGCGTGAAAATCTGACTCTGGCCGAGCACGTCGGTGTTCTGGTTGGTCAGAATCTGGTCTTGAGCCGCCTGGGCCGCCGGTGTCTTTGCTGTGGGATTTGGATCCATCGGTGCCCCCTAAATCACGAGCTTGCGCTCTGATGGCTCAAGCGAGTCGTAGTTGTGCAGTTGCTTACCGCAAACGAACTTCTGGAACTCGGGCGGATCGCCGAGACCGTAGATCTTGAACTTGCGGTTGATCAGTTCGGTGTCGGCGTCGGTCCACTCGCCGGGCACACAGTCAACCCCGAGTGACGCGATCTTCCCGGCGACGTAGATCTCGCCGTCATACATCGAGTCGCCCAGGTTGTGGCCGGCGTCGCCGCAGATGATCTGTCGACCACGCTGCATCATGAAGCCCGTGTTGATGCCGACCGAGCCACCGACGATGATCGTGCCACCCTTCTGGTCGATCCCGGTGCGGGCACCGACGTCGCCTTTGATCACCAGGTCGCCGCCGCGGAGGGCGGCGCCGGTAAGCGACCCCGCTCCCCCTTCGATCACGACCGACCCGGCCATCATGTTCTCAGCACACGACCAGCCCACTCGCCCACTGATGTGGACTTCGGGGCCGTCGATCAGTCCGAAGGCAAACCAGCCGGGGGAGCCTTCGACGTTGATCTTGCACCGGCGGAGAATGCCAACGCCGATCGAGTGTTTGGCGCCGGGGTTGAAGATGGTGACCTCATCGATGCCCTCGACGTTGACCAGGCGCTTCAACTCGAGGTTGATCAGCCGGGTCGACAGCTCGGTGGCGTCGATGCGGGCCCTCAACCTTTCACCGCTACCGTCGATCTCCGCGGTGCCTGGTGCTTCGGCATCGGGTTCGGCCAGGCCACGGGCGTCGTAGTTGACGCCCGATCGTGAACCGGCGACTTCAGTACTCATAAACTATCCTCATTTCTCGATTCCGAGTTGTCGCGACCGAAGGTCGCTCGTCAACTCGAGGGCCGTGGCGCCGTAGGCGGCCGGGCACTCAGACTTCCCAAACGAGCACTTCACGCTCGTAGGGGTCGCGGGTTTCAACGTCGACGCCGGTGAGGGCTCGGATGGCGATCTCTTCGGTAGCTACGGCCACCAGATCGTCGGACTCGAACAACACCAGAGGTTTGGCCGCCATCTCGTCCTTGGCCACCCCAAGCTGGGTGCCGGTCACACACAAGTAGGTGAACACACCGTCGAGATCGTCGAGGCTCTGTTTCATCGCCGTCTCCAGCGAAGCCCCACCCTCCATCTTCTCGGCCAGGTAGACGGCGATGATCTCCGAGTCGCACTCCGACTGGAACCGATGGCCCGACCGCTCAAGGCGACGACGCCACTGGTGGTAGTTGGTGAGCTGCCCGTTGTGCACCACGGCCACGTCGGCGAACGGGTAGGCCCAGTACGGGTGAGCCGATGCCAGGTCGACGTCGGACTCG
Organism: Acidimicrobiales bacterium; assembly: GCA_965216355.1. Taxonomy (GTDB): domain Bacteria; phylum Actinomycetota; class Acidimicrobiia; order Acidimicrobiales; family SZUA-35; genus JAHELU01. The sequence goes on along the minus strand of CBDCFR010000013.1, from coordinate 794,267 downwards.
GTGGCCATACGCACGTGACCCATCCCGTGGGTACCGATGAAGCCGGGTAGACGATACTGGTCGGCCACCGTCTCGGCGTCGCCCAAATCCTTGACGATCTCGAGCGAGTTGCCGAGCGACAACACCTCACATCCCGGCACGTCCTCCAGATAGTCGGCCAATGGCTTCAGCTCACCGGAGTATCGGACAGTGGCTCGGAAGGCGTAGCCCGTTTCAGCTTTCATCGTGGCCACGTCGGCCCCGATCTTGCTGAGCCGTGACTCGATCTCGGCCCGACTGCGTTCGAGCCGTTCGGCCATGTGAAGACCGGTGGCCTTTTGAGGCTCGGCCAAGACAAATCGTATGACGACCAGGTCGTCTGCAGGTCCGTAGAGTGCATACCCGGTGGAGTCAGGCCCGCGGTGCTTCATCGATTGAAGCATCCGGGTCAGCTCAGCACCGAGGTCGGCGGGACCATCGCGATGGATCACTCCAGCAATGCCACACATTGGGTACTCCTAACTTCTGGTGACTCGTATGAATTTGCGTTCAGGGCCAGATATCAGCGCCAATATCAGGGCAAGATGTCGAGGTACTCTTTGACGTCCCAGTCGGTGACGGTGGCCATGAACCGCTCCCACTCGTCACGTTTGTAGTGCTCGAACACCTTGTACATGTCGCCCGGCAGCGCGCTCTTAACCACCTCGTCGGCGTCGAGGGCGGCCAGGGCCTCGCCGAGGCTGAGCGGAATCTTCTTGACTTCCTTGCCCGAGTCCATCGCCTCGTAGATGTTGCGTTCCTCGGGAGGCCCGGGGTCGAGATTGCGGTCGAGTCCGTCGTCCATGGCCTTGAGCAGACCGGCGAACGAAAGGTACGGGTTGACCGCCGAGTCGACCGAGCGGTACTCGAATCGACCGGGAGCAGAGATACGAAGGGCAGTGGTGCGATTCTGGAAACCCCAGTCGGCGAAGACGGGAGCCCAGAAGCCGGTGTCCCACAGACGACGATACGAATTCACCGTGGGCGATGAAAGACACGTGAGCGCCTGGAGATGTTCGAGAATGCCGCCGATGGCCTTCATTCCAATCGGACCGGGCATCTGCGGATCGTCGCCCTCGGGCATGAACTTGTTCTCGTCACCGTCCCACAACGAGATGTTGTGGTGACAACCATTGGCCGACACACCCATAAACGGCTTGGGCATGAAACAGGGGAAGGCTCCCATCTCGCGGCCAACCTGTTTACAGACCTGACGGTACGTGGAGAGTCGGTCGGCGGTGAGGTCGGCCCGGTCGAAGTTGAAGTTGAGTTCAAGCTGGCCGGGGGCGTCTTCGTGGTCACCCTGGATCATGTCGAGACCCATTGCCTCGCAGTATTCGACCACCTTGTGAATCAACGGTTGCAGCTCGGCGAACTGGTCGATGTGGTAGCAGTTGGGGTTGGTCATACCCTCGACGGTGGGCTTGCCGTTGGCATCGGCTTTGAGCCACATCATCTCCGGTTCGGTACCGGCCCGCAGGTGCAAACCGTGTTTGGCTTCGAACTCGGCGTGGATGCGCTTGAGGTTGCCGCGACAGTCGGAGGTGAGGAACGCTCCACCGTCGACTTCTTCCTCACGGCCCCGGAACAGGGTGCACCAGACTCGAGCGGTCTTGGGGTCCCACGGAAGTTGGCAGAACGTCTCCGGTTCGGCGATGCCGACCAGCTCACGGGCTTCGGGCCCGTAGCCGATGTAGTCGCCGTGACGGTCGATGAACAGGTTGGCGGTCGAGCCGTACACCAACTGGAAGCCCTTCCGGGCCATCACACCGAAGTGTTTGGCCGGGATGCCTTTACCCATGATCCGTCCGGTCACGGATATGAACTGGCAGTACAGGTACCGGACGTCGTTGGCTTCGATCTGCCGCTCGACCTCCCGGATCTGTTCCTCCCGCCCCGGTGCTTCCACAAATTGGTCTAGATCGGTCACAAGTTCCCCCTTAGGACTCGCCGGTTGGATGGTTTGTTGCTGTTCCTGATCAGCTGGATCTGATCCTGCCGATCAGGAGATCTCGTGTTGACGCTGTGTGTTGACGCTGTGTGTTGACGCTGTGTTGACGGAGCCTCCCCCGGCTCGACAACACCACTGTTTGCCTTGAGAGAGTATTTCACCTGTAGTGAAAATTGTTTCTCCCGACGGCATGTCGATAACGGTAGTCGTTGGTTCCCACGAAAGTCAAAACATCTGAATCGACACCAATGTCGATGAGCGTGACCGGCAGTCCTAGGCCAGGCCAAGCTGCTTTTTCCGCTCGCGTGACCAGTTGACAATAAGCTGGTCGGCGGTCAAACCGAGTGCCGCCAGACAGAGGCCGACGATCACGCCCTTGCCCGCCTCTTGGTCACGCAGGGCCAGAAGGATCTCATCGCCCAGCCCGTCGATGCCACCAATCAAGGCGGCGATCATGACCATCAACAGCGAGAACATCAGCACCTGATTGACGCCGAGCATGATCTCGGGCATCGCCAACGGCAGCTTGACCTTGAACAAACGTTGCAGCGGCGTGCAGCCCGACGTGTCGGCCGCCTCCACCACCTCTTGGGGCACGCCTCGCATACCGAGCATCGTGTAGCGCACCGCCGGCACAAACGAGTAGATCAAGATCGCGGCCAACGCGGCGACCGCGCCCACGTTGAACAGCATGACCACAGGGATCAGGTAGATGAACGCAGGCAGTGTCTGGAAGGTGTCGAGCACAACCTGCATGGCGTTGTAGGTCCAGTCGGAGCGGGAGGCCAGGATCCCGACCGGAACACCGAAGACCACCGAAATCACCACCGAAGCCACGGCCAGATACAGGCTTTCCATTGCGGGGATCCAGAAACCGGCCACCGCGATGAAGACGACAAAGGCACCGACGGTCAGAGCCAGCCGGGTCTTGCCCACCTTCCAACCGGCGGCCAGAACCAACGCCAACATCGCGGTCCAGGGGATGACCACGAAGAAGTCCCGCATCGGCAATAACATGTTGAGCAGCAGGAAGTCTTTGATCGCCTGCGTGCCGTCACGCCACGACGTCTGAACGTAATCGACGATCGCCTCCCAGAACGGGGCGGTGCTGATCGTCCAGTCTCGCGGATCCGACTCGGGGTAGATCAGGGCCCAACTGAACAAGAGGGCGAGAATCGACGTGACAACAAAAACCCCGAGGAAGGCCACCACATGGGGGTGACGTTCAACGAAGCCCGCGCCTTCCTCCTGATGCTCGGGGCGGCGACGGGATGCGGCCTGGCTGATGCGGTCGAGCATGATGGCCATGAGCACAATGGCCATGCCCATCTCCAGGGCTTCACCGACTCGCAGAGCCTGGAGTTTGTTGAGCAGGATCTGCCCGAGGCCACGAGTGCCGACCAGCGAAGCCAGAACGGTCATGCCCAGACACTGCATGATCACCTGGTTGACGCCAACCATCAACGCCGGCTTGGCCGCCGGAATCTCAACCTTCCAGAGCATCTGCCGCTTGTTGGCCCCCGACATGTGGCCGGCGTCGAGCACTTCGGACGAAACGCCGCGGATACCGAGCGTGGCCAGCTTGGCCATCGGTGGGATGGCAAACAAGATCGTGGCCACCACACCGGCTTTATGGGAGATGCCGACGAACACCGCGATGGGAATGAAATAGGCGAAGTGAGGCATCGACTGCATGATGTTGAGAACTGGCGTCAGCATCGACTCGAATCGTCGGCTTCGGGCCGCCCAGAGGCCGAGGGTCGACCCGATCAGTACCGACAGCGGAGCACTGACCAGCACGGTCGACAGCGTCACCATCGACATTTCCCACAAGTCGAACACCGCGAAGTAGGCGACGGTGAGGCCGCCGAGAGCGGCCAGCTTCCAACCGCCGGCCCAGTGGCCGATCACCGAGGCGAGGCCCACCAGCATGAGCCACGGGATGGGCGGGATCGACAGCCCGAAGATTTCGTTGCCGTCGATCAGCAACCCTTCGGTGAACTCGAGGGGGTAGTCGAGCCAACCGACCAAGGCCCGCACGAGGTCGCGCCCGGTGATCAGACCAAGCAGCTCCGTGTTGCGGAACCAGGTGACCGCGCCGTCGAGGGCGTCGGCGATAGGGCCGGCGGAGTCGGAGCCGGGTGTGGTTCGGAAGTCGTGGATGAACGAAGCCCACTGCGGGAACGACTCGCCCATGGCTTTGGCCAGGCCGTAGATCACCACGAACGGGCCGAGCACCAGCAACAGATTTGGGAGCCAGTTGGACCGACCCTCAAGTGGCGCGCTCGACGCGCCGGCGTCGACGGTGGCCGCCTCTACTGCCGCGGCGCTCATCGGTCGCCGTAAACGGCATTGATGACATCTGCCGCTTGGACGGTGCCGATTGCCGTGTCGCCTCTGAGCACTCGGACGGGGCCGTTGTGACTAAGGATGGCTTCGGCCGACTCGTGCACCGTGGCCGACGCCGACACCGAGGGTGTGGTGGCGTCGAGGGCCGAGGCACTGTCGCCGTTGCCGCTCATGATGGAGGCCACGGTGAGGATCTTGTCGCGCTGGATGTCTTCGACAAACCTCTCGACGTAGTTGTTGGCGGGATTTAGGACCAAGTCTTCGGGCCGGCCGAGCTGCACGATCTGCCCCTCGTAGAGAATGGCGATGCGATCGGCCAACCGGATGGCCTCGTCGAAATCGTGGGTGATGAACACAATGGTTTTCTTGAGCATCTGCTGGAGGCGAATGAACTCGTCCTGCATCTCCCGACGGATCAGCGGATCGAGCGCCGAGAACGGTTCGTCGAGGAACCACACATCGGGATCGGCGGAAAGGGAGCGACCGATGCCCACTCGTTGCTGTTGACCTCCGGAGAGTTCGCGGGGGTAGTACCCGCCGCGGCCCTCGAGGCCCACCAGCTCCAGGATCTCCTCGGCTTTGGCCAGTCGGGTATGTTTGTCGACGCCCTGGACTTCCAGCGGAAAGGCGACGTTTTCCGCCACGGTTCGGTGGGGGAACAACGCAAAGTGCTGAAAGACCATGCCCATCTTGTGTCGACGCAGGTCGACCAGTTCCTTGCCCGAGGCGTTGAGTAAGTCGACCCCTTCGAAGTGAACCTCACCGGCCGTCGGCTCGATCAGTCGAGACAGGCAACGAACCAACGTGGACTTGCCGGAGCCGCTCAGCCCCATCAGGATCAGGATCTCGCCAGGGTGCACGTCGAATGAGGCGTCGACCACGGCCGGGATGTACCCGGCTTCCTTGATGGTGTCGACGTCCGGGTTGCCGCCGTGCGAGCTAAGGAAACCTTTCGGATTCGGCCCGTATAACTTCCAGACGTTCCGACAGGTGATGGTCATTTCGTCCGGCGTGGCTTGGTCAGCCATCAGGTCTGTCGTCAAGGTCGATCCCCCATGGTTGGATAAATGGTTCGATATCCGCTTCGATACGGCTCGGCGTTGTGCTCGTGTTCGATGTTCCTACGTAACGTCCGCAACCCACCAAGGAGTCGCCGACCCGAAGGCCGACAACTCCGAGGTGGGTTCGATGAACTGCTGCGAGTTAGTGTCACTCGGTGGCGTTAGCCCAGCCAAGCCTTCCAGGTGGCTTCATTGTCGGCCATCCATTTCTCAGCGGCATCGGCGGCGTCGAGACCATCGACGTCGACCATGGCCGCCATGGCGGCCAGCATCTCGTTGGTGAGGTCGATGTTGGAGACGATGGCGTAGGCCCCCGGCATCTCGTCCTTGAACTTGAGGCTGACACCCGTCTTCAGATAGCCGTTCGCCGGGTTGCCGCAGTCGTGGGTGAGGTCGGGGTTGATACCCCACGCCGGATCGGTGCGACAGTCAGGCTCGAACTCGGGGAACTCGATGAACTTGCCGTCATGGATGGCCTCGACGAAGTTGGGGGTCCAGTTGAAGAGAACGATTGGCGTGTTGGTGGCCGAAGCAGCATCCAGCTCTGCCCAAAGGGTTGCCGCTGAACCGGCGTTGACCACCTCGAAGTTCATACCGAGGCCTTCAACTCGCTCCTCATCACCCTTCAGCCAGTCGACCGGTCCGCCGAGGAAGCGGCCCTTATCGCCGGTCTCGGCGGTGACGAACAGATCGGCGCAGGCGTTGAGGGCCTCCCAGTCGGGCAGACCGGGACACATATCTTCGACGTAGGTCGGGTACCACCACTCTTCACGGGTGACGGCGTTGTGGACATGAGCGTCCTCAACACAGCCCTTGTCGACCTGCTCTTCGTAGGCCACGCCGAACGCGCCTTCCCAGACCTCGTGAACCAGGTCGACGTCGCCCTCACACATTGCGGCGTAGACGGCTTGCGAGTCGGATGGCACGTACTCGACCTCGTAGCCGGCCTCTTGCAGGGTCCGGCCGACAACTTCGGCGCTCACCAGCTGACTCGACCAGTTGTGGGTTGGGATGATGATGGCCCGATCGGCGTCACCCGAAGCGGCATTCTCGGTTTCGTCCATGGCCTCGTCGGCGGCCTCGGCGGCATCGTCGGCGGCATCGTCGGCGGCGTCATCAACCGCTTCGGCGGTATCGTCGGCGGCGTCGCCGGCCGCCTCCACGGCATCGTCGGCCGAGCCACATGAGGTAGCTATGAAGACGAGCCCTAAAAATAGCGCAAGTAGTTTCTTGTACATGGTGGTGTCTCCCCCTTCGGAAACGGACTGCCTGCACATCGCTCCCCCGCGATGTCCAACCAGGTAGGTGGATACCGTCACAGTAGTTGTATCACCCTTCATGTTCAAGTTGCATATATCGACGCCACCGAGCGACCACCTGACGTCGAGAACTCAAGCATCCCGAAATCGGCACCGATCTGGGAATGGTGGGCGACGAAAACACTCCAGGCAGCGCCGATAGTCAGCCTTCATCGCGCCTGTCGGCCGAACAGCAGCTCGACGTACTTCGACAGTTGTCTCAGGAGCTGGCCCAGGCCGATGACACCCGGTCCGTTCTATGGATCATCGCCCGCTCGACGATGACGATGCTCGGCTACGAGGACTGTGTCATCTACCTGGTGGAGCACCGGCCGACCGGGCCCGTGCTGGTGCAACGAGCGGCTCACGGGCCTAAAAGCCCCGACGGAGCGGAGATCGTCGACCCCATCGAGCTTGGCCTGGGGGTCGGCATCGTCGGCCACTGTGCCGTCGCGGCGGAGCCGGTGCTGGTCGCCGACACCTCGCAAGATGCCCGCTACGTGATCGATGACGCGACCAGAGGCAGCGAGCTGGCGGTGCCGATCCTCGACGACGGCGAGGTGATCGGCGTAATCGATTCGGAGCACTCCCAACCGGGCTTTTACACCCACGCCGATCAACAAGCCGTGGTTGACATCGCCGCCATGGCCTCAGCCCGCCTTCGCACCGCCCTTACCATCGAACAGCTGGAGCGCAACGTCGACGCACTCGAGAAGACACGGGCCGAGCTCGACCGCCTGGCCCGAACCGACGGACTGACCGGCCTCCTCAACCGCCGGGGACTTGAGGAGGTGCTGAACGATTTCGACGGGCTCGAACCGATGGCGGCCGCGGTTCTCGACATCGACCAGTTCAAAGTGCTGAACGACACCCACGGTCATCAATGTGGTGATGCGGTTCTGGTCAAGATGGCGGAGATCATTCTGAACTCGACGGAGACAACCCGGCTGAGGGCATCGCGGCTCGGTGGCGACGAGTTCATCGTGGTCGGCGATGGACTTCACGACTTGGAGCGGGTGATGCTCACCATCTTGCACACGGTCCGCACCACCGCGTTTCGCCACGATGCCGCCGAGGTCGCAGTCACGGTGAGCATCGGCATCGCCCGAGGCCAGAGGGACGACGTGTGGGGTCTGGCCGACGAAGCTCTCTACTTGGCCAAGTCGGGCGGTCGCGACCAGATGGTGATGTACGACGAGAACGATCCCCAGCTGCAGGCCCGACGCTCCGACATGCAACGGGTGGAAGAAGTTCGTCAAGCCATCGCCTCCGACTCACTGTTGCTCTACAGCCAGCCGATCATCGACGTCTCACTGCCCGGCGAACCCGCGGCCTACCACGAGGTCCTACTGCGGCGCCCAACACCCGATGGTGGTGTGGCCAGCCCCGGACCGCTTCTCAACGCCGCCGAACGATTTGGTCTTATCGAACGCCTGGACTTTTGGGTGCTGTCAAGATCGCTCGGTTGGCTCAGCAAACAACCGAGATCGACAAAACTCTCGATCAACCTCAGCACCGACTTCACCTGCTCGCTTCACGCCATACCCAACCTCAATCGGCTGCTGGAACAGTCGGGTGTCGCCCCTCGGCAAGTGTGTCTGGAGATCACGGAGACTACCGCCATTCGAGATCTCCAGCGGGCCGCGATCTTCGTGTCCACCGTGCGTCGCTGGGGATGCGAGGTGGCCATCGATGATTTCGGAAGCGGCTGGAGCAGCCTTCCGCTGATCCAGGACCTCAACGTGGACATCGTGAAGATCGATGGATCTTGGATTCAAAAAGCCACAAAGGACCCACTGGCCTGCTCGGTGGTGACGTCGGCGGTTGAGATGGCCAACATCATCGGCGTGCAACTGGTGGCTGAGTGGGTCGCCGACTTGGAGACGTTGGCGTTCGTAAAAGACCTTGGCATTCGATACGTGCAGGGATACCTCTACGGGGTTCCGGTTCCACTCACGTTTTTGGAGGCCAAGCTTTAGGATTTCGGCATGGACGAGACATCGGCAACCTCGGCGAAGGAGCAACTGAGCCCGACCACGGCGCTCGCGGTGTACGGCACGCTGCGTCCTGGCGAGGTCAATCACTTCGTGGTGAAACAGATTCCGGGTCACTGGGTTGAGGCCACGGTGAGAGGTTATCTCTACGAGATCACGTGGGGTCCGGCGGAGGGGTACCCGGGCCTGTCGCTCGATGATGACGGTCATCTTGTGCCGGTGTCGGTACTGGTTTCGGATGTTTTGAGCGACCACATTTGGCAGGTCGACCGGTTCGAGGGCGACGGCTACGAGCGCCGGCCCGTCTCGGTGTTCGACCGCGAAGGTGTGGATCGGCTCGGCCTGGCGTCGATCTACGAAACCAAGACGCAGGTCGACTAGGCATACGAATCTTCGGTACGAGCCCAAAACGAGCGAGCCCGGCACCCTCTTGAGAGAGCACCGGGCTTTCGCTTCGTTCAGTTGTAGGTGTTACCGGTTACCCGGATCAGCCAATCTCGTTGACCCGATCGGTGGAGGGAGGGTCAACCGGGCCGAAGGTACCGAGGTAGTTGATCAGCGCCAGAAGGTCGCTGCCACCGTCGATACGGGTGCCCGGATCGATGTCGGCGAAGGTGGTGAAGTTGTCGCCACCGTCGGCCAGGAAGCTGTTGGCGGTCACCATGTAGGTGGCGCCGGTGTCGAGAGCGGCACCGTTGATCATCACGTTGCTGATGGTGACACCGGTGCAGTCGCCGCCGTCAATGGTGATGGCCAGGTCGTAGGTGAAGCCTTCGGACACACCGAGGTGCAGCACCGGACGGCTGGAGCCGGCGGGCTGACACTGCTCTTCGAGCACCGAGATGATCTGAGCGCCGGTCATCGGGAAGGTGAGGATGGTGTTGTTGAACGGCTGGAAGGTCTGCGCCTCGCCGAACGTCACCACGCCGTCGCCTTCACCAACCGGTGAGGAAGCGTAGACCAGGTCGGAGCGAACGCCGCCCGGGTTCATGAACGCAACCTCGGAACCGGCGGCCGAAGCGGCCCAGTTCTGAGCGTCGGCAACCAGGTTGCCGGCCGGTGACTCAACGCCACGGTCGCTACCGGTGGGGTCGCCACCACGGTTGATGTCGGCCGAGATGGAGCCGATGGCCACGTTGCCGACTTCGTCGGCCAGCGGGGCCCACTTGTCGATCACGGCGGTGACGGCGGGATCAGGCTCAAGGTCGGCGTGAACCACGGCGTGGTTGGTGGCCGACGAGAGGCCGCGGACGACGTCGCCGGTGTTGCGGTTGAGCACCAGGTTGATCTCGCTGACCACTCGGCCGTAGGAGTAGGCGCTGGTCACGATGCGGCCGTCGAGCACGCAGTTGTAGGGCAGGTGGGTGTGACCGGTGACCATCACGTCGATCTCGCTGTGGAGAGCGGCGTTGATGTCGACGATGGGGCCGGAGATGCCGGAGCAGCCGTCAACCTCGATGGGGTTGGGGATGCCGCCCTCGTGCAGCAGCACGATGATGGTCTCCACACCCTGAGCCTTGAGGACCGGAACAAGGGCGTTGGCGGTCTCGGCTTCGTCGAGGAAATTCCAACCCTGGATGCCGGCAGCGGCAACGAGGGTGTCGGTGGCTTCGAGGGTCATACCGATGAAGCCGACCTGCACGCCGTCAACGTCGGAGATCCAGTACGGAGGAAGTGGGGTTTCGCCGGCGTCGTTCTGGACGTTGGCGGCGAGCCACTGGAAGTCGGCACCGGCGTAGGGAGCATCGGGGAAGTAGCAGCCGTCGATCGGGTGACAGCCACCTTCCTGCATACGCAGGAGCTCGGTGACGCCTTCGTCGAACTCGTGGTTGCCGACGCCCGAGACGTCGAGGTGCATGGCGTTCAGCGACTCAACCGAGGGCTCGTCGTGGAACAGGCCGGAGAAGAACGGGGAACCGCCGATGAGGTCGCCGGCGGCAACCGTCAGGCTGTTTTCGTGACCGGCACGAAGCTCGTTGAGCTTGGCGCTGAGGTACTCGCCACCACCGGCGGGCTGACCGTCGACGTCGCCGGCTTCATCAGCCTTGACGTGACCGTGATAGTCGTTGATGGCAAGGATCTGCAGCTCGACCAGAGCCTGGCCGTTCTTACCACCGTTGCCTCGGCCCGGTTCGGCCGACGCCGGGGCGATGAGGGCCACCAGCATTGACGCGGCGAAGAGCGCAACCGCTCCAAGCCGTACTCGGCTCCGGGAACTCGACTCCCGGACTGACGTGTGAGTATTCATTTGCTCTCCACCTTGTAAATACGCGGTATGTGCGCGGTACCTAAGCGAACGCATCTGCCAACTCGACAGGCGAAACCCGTCGAATCACCACTACGCCAGGGGCCTAGCTAGGCTTGCTCCCCCGGCGGCACCGGCCGTTTTAACTGATCTAACGCCCGCCTTACCAATGATGCAAAGGTAGCAGCGTTGCGGGGCGGGGGCGACCCCTCAGAGCAGATGTACCCGGCGACTCTCGGTGGACGCTAGGGCGAAGGGGCCAGGGCGGCCGGGGCGCTGGCGGGAACCGCTGGCTTTTCCGGCGCAACCGGGGTTACCCGACGGTAGGGCTCGGCCTGGGCGGGGCGGGGGTCGACGTGGCCTCGATTGGGCCACATCGACATCGCTCGCTCGGCTTGGGCGGTGATCGTCAAAGACGGGTTGACACCCAGATTGGCCGACACTGCGGACCCGTCGGTGACATGCAGCGTGGGATAGCCGTAGACCCGATGGTACGGGTCGACCACGCTGGTGGCCGGGTCGTCTCCGATGGGGCAACCGCCGATGAAGTGGGCGGTGAGGGGGATCTCGAGCATCTCGTTCCATGTGCTGCCCTGGATGCCACCGATCTCTTCGGCCACGAGTTTGTTGGCCTCCCAGCCCGAGCGGATGAAGGTGGGGTTGGGCTTGCCGTGACCTTGTTTTGAGGAAAGGCGAAGGCGCCGGGTGAACCGGCTCCTCGCCATGAAGGTGGTGAGCGAATTGTCGAGCGACTGCATCACAAGCAGGATCACGGTGCGTTCGCTCCAGCGGCGAAGGTTGAGCAGAGCGAGGGCCTTTGGGTTGCGGCGCAGAAACTGGATCGCTTGGCGGGGGCGTGACGTGGGCAGGTCGCCCTGGGTGGCGAACGTTTGCAGAAGGCCGATGGCGTTGGAGCCGGGGGCGTAGCGGCACGGTTCGATGTGGGTGTGATCGTCGGGGTGGAACGACGACGTAATCGCCACACCTTCGCTGAAGTTACGCTGGTCGTCGACTTTAAGGCGGCCGGAGCCGACGATGGCTTCGGAGTTGGTGCGGCTGAGGCGGCCGAGGCTCGGTGAAAGGTTGGGCAGGCGGCCCTCGTGTTTCATCCGGTGCAGCAGGTTCTGCGTGCCCCAAGTGCCGGCGGCGAGGATCACGTGTTGGGCGTTGATGGTTTGGCGGCGTTTGCGGAACCAGGCTCCGGTTTGTTCGGTGGTGATACGCCAGGAGCCATCGGCCTCGGGGCCAGGATCGATGGCGGTGACCGTGGTGAGCGCTTGGATCGTGGCCCCGGCCTGCTCGGCCAGGTAGAGGTAGTTTTTGACGAGGGTGTTTTTGGCGCCGACCCGGCAGCCGGTCATGCAGCCGCCGCATTCGGTGCACCCGGTACGTTCGGGCCCGGCTCCACCGAAGTACGGGTCTCCAGCTCGTTCACCGGGCCGCCCGAAGTGCACGCCGACCGGGGTTGGCCGGTAGGTGTGGGCCCGCTCCATCCTCTCAGCCACCGATTTGATCACCACGTCACACGGGGTTTCGGTGGGGTTGTCGACCACGCCAAGCATGCGGGAGGCTTGGTCGTAGTGGGGTTCGAGCTCGGCGGCCCAGTCGGTGATGTGGGACCATTGGGGGTCGTCGAAGTAGTCCTGGGGTGGGCGGTAGAGGGTGTTGGCGTAGACCAGGGAGCCGCCGCCGACGCCGGCGCCGGCCATGATCAGCGCATCCTTTAAGAGGTGCAGGCGCTGGATACCGAACATCTTGAGTTTCGGCGCCCACAGGTACTTGTGTAGGCGCCAGGAGGTTTTGGCGAAGTCGGCGTCGGCGAATCGTCGACCCGCTTCGATGACCGTGACCGAGTAGCCCTTTTCGACAAGGCGGAGGGCGGAGACGCTGCCACCGAATCCGGAGCCGATGATCACCACATCTGTGTCTGTGGCCGCGGATCCTGTCATGTTGCGTCTCCCGCCTCCGACTCGTTTACCTGCCTGCTGGATGCTTGCCTACTGGATGATACGGGAGTGATAGCCAAGCCAACAGCCACATTACTGACTGATGATCAATAATGTCAAGGGGCTAGTCGACCGAGCGGGAGGCCGCTTTGATCAGCAGCTCGAGATCAACGCCGGCCTCTTCCCGAATGACCCGCCGTAGTACCGGAGGCACTTGATCGAGATCTTTGGCGACCGTGCGCAGTGTGGCCCGCATTTGTTCGAGGTGAGCGACGTCGTCGGCCCTCGTGCGCAGGTCGTCGGCAATCGCTTGGTCGGACCGGGACGCAATCAGGGCATTGGGGCGATCTCGAACCCAGACTTTGGTGCGCCGGCCTGGGCCTCTATCGTCGACGATCGGTTCGATTGCGGCGACTGAGTCGGACCTTACGTAGCGGCCGTAGCCGAGGCTGATTAGTTGATCGGGCTGGATGCTCATTACGCCTCCTTATTGAAGCTCCGTGCATCATCTCCTTACATCAACAGTAGTCAGGAGGTGTGACGCCGAACCGCGCAGTCGCTACCGTTCTGACATGCCTGAAACACCTACAGAGTCATCGTCGAAACTCACCGTCAAAGATCTTCTGGCGCTCAAGGGCCAGCGCACGTTGGCCCAGGTTTATGTGCGAGGGGCTCGGGAGGCTGCAGCCTGTGAGGCGGGCGGGATCGACATGATCGTCACCGAGAATTCGGGGGATCTTGCTGCCATTCGGGCGGCGGCGCCCAACACGTTTTTTACCGTCGGGCTGCTGTATCGGGCCCACGCCACGCCGACCGAGGCGCTGCGGGAGGCCTACCGGTTGATGGAGTTGGGCGTCGATGCCATCTACTGTCCCCAGTCGGTCGAATACGTGCGTACGTTGGCGGCGGAGGCGGTGCCGACGGTGGGCCACGTGGGACTCATACCTTATAAGGCAACGTGGTTCGGTGGTTTCAAGGCGGTGGGCAAGACGGCGGCGGAGGCTCGAGCGGTATACGACGCGGCGCTCGCCCATCAGGACGCGGGGGCGATTGCGGTTGAGGTGGAGGTGGTGCCGGAGGCGACGGCCGCGGCGATCTCGTCTCGTCTCGACATCCTGACGGTCGGCATGGGCGCCGGCTCGGGTTGCGATGCCCAGTATCTGTTCTCCACCGACATTCTCGGCGACAACGAAGGCCACGTACCCCGACACGCCAAGGGGTACCGGGATCATGCGTCGGAATACCGGCGGCTCTATGAGGACTCGATTGCAGCGTTCAGCGAGTTCGCGGCCGATGTGGCCTCCGGCGCTTATCCGGAGCCTGGGCATTCGTTGGCGGCCGATCCGGCGGAGGTGGCGGCGTTTGTGAAGGGGCTGGACGGGGTCGAGAGGTTGGACGGGGTCGAGTAGCCGGACGGGGTCGAGTAGCCGGCCGGTTGGGTGCTAGGCGCGCCAACGTATTTGCGACTTTCGGCTGGAACTAGTCACTGGCCTCTGAGTCGCCGGCCTCCCCATCGATCTCGGGTTGGGCCGCTTCGACCACCTGGGATTCCGCGGCCTGGAGTTCAGCCTCCCGCTTGGCCAGCTCGGCTTCCTTCTCCATTAACTTGCGTTCACGGATGGCGAGTGACTCGCTATCGGCGTTGTTGTCAGGGTTTTTGGTGGAGCTCGGACGAGACGGAGTGGTCTTCGCCCTACTTCGCGACCAGTCGGCGGAGTCCTCCGGCCCGAGCACTCGTCGTTCAGAGCGGTATGGGTTTCGTTCGTAGGGAACCGTGCTACCCGGCGCCAATGAGGCTCCCTCGGGTCGGCCGAACAGCACCCAAGCGGCAGCCCCAATCGTCGGGACAAAGAGTACGAGAAAGATCCAGGTGCTCTTCTGCATGTTGCGGATGAGCAGGGAGTCGGTGGTGATGACGTCGACCAGCGCCCACAGCCAGACGATCATGATGATCCCGCTGAGCAGGCCCGGTAGCAGAAAGACTCTGGTCATAGATTCGTATCGTAGCGAACGGTGGCGGACTGAAGGGGAGGCAATGGCTCTCGGCGACTACTTGCGCTATTTGGGAACCCAGTCGGGGTCGACCATGTAGCGGTAGAGGTCGAGCAGCGCATCGTCATCCCAGGGGCGGCTGTTGTTGACGAGCGGCCCGACCAACGCGGTGTAGACCATTCCGGCCGGGTCGACCGAGCCTCCGCCTTCCACTCCGAACAGGTGGGTTCGGTTTTGGTTGAAGTCGACTCGGTTGGATGATCGGTAGACGTTCCATTCGACGCCGGGGCGGACCGCGGCGGCGAGTTGGGCGAGATAGCACCCGAGCCCATCCATCAACCACAACATGCCGTCGGAAAAGTACGGATTCGGCTGCGCCGGGTCATGCCAAGGCGGCGCCGCCGCCAGCTGCGGGTCTTCTGAGGGAAGACTCGTCTCGAGCGGCACTTCGGCGGCCCCGAACTTGTCGACCCGGCCGCGAAGCCATCGCCACAGATGACGGAGATCTTCAGGGCCGCCTGTCAGTTCCGGGCTGCCTCCGGTTGCGTCATACTCTCCCCGGATCCATGCCACCCGCCCGGCCGCGGCCGCCGCATAGTTCGCGGCGGCCTCCCGGGCGTCGGCAACCTTCCAGCTACGAAAATCGATCAACTCTTCGAACGTCCTACGGTCGATGATCCATTTGTGCGACGGTAGCGGCATCGAGGTCCGCAGGCGTGGCGGAGAGCGGTCGGACAAACCTGTTGGGGGTCGATCCGAAAATCGGGTGGCTGAGGGACATCAGTGCCTCTAGACTCGGTAGTCGGAGTTGCCGTCGGCCGCGGCGGCAAGCCCTCCGAGAATTCAGCGCTTGTAGCTCAATTGGATAGAGCATCTGACTACGGATCAGAAGGTTTGGGGTTCGAGTCCCTACAAGCGCGCAAACCTCACACGAGGCGAAACCCCGCTCCCGCAGCGGGGTTTTTGCGTTGCCTGGGCTGCCTGGCTGGCGAACGGATCCTGCCAGCTGACCACAAACTTGACCACAAAGGCACTCATTTCCACCGACGTGAATCCGGATCAGCCTGCCCCAACTTCAATCGCCGGGGCAGGCCAAGCCGCTGTCGATCAGGCGTGCCGGATCAACTTCCAGGTGACAGCCTTGCCGTCGTAGGGCGGCATCCGGTTACCTTTGGCGATCGGAGCCTCAGTAGTTGGTGTTCCAACTACCTTCCAAACACCAGACTCTGGACAAATCTGGCCGGTTTTTGCTGTCGTTCCGAGCGGTGCTCGGCTTCTTTGAGTTTGCACGATGTTACCTCCGTGCGATCACACAGATCGCCGAATCAGCCTTCGTGCTGGACCAAGTGCCACTGCCTCAGTTAGCATTGGCGTTCCAACTAGATCGGAGCACTAGCTCTGACTCGGACGAGGCCTCGGTTTGAACCGGGGCCTTTTCCGTGGGCGGAGAGATTCCGCCATCGAAGACCATACAGCACCATGAGAGAGCCAGCGGGGATGCTTGGCCTGATTTTGGCTAGGTCTTGAAGTTAGGCCTATATCCGCGCGCCAGCCAACAACGCCAACCGCGATCCAGGCGCGCCATCCGCGCGCCATTGGCGCAACAATCAAACAACATGCTTGAAATTACATACCTGTGGCGCGTAGAATCTACCTATGGCCAAAGATCGCACAACCACAGCAATTCGGTTCCCAGAAGACATGCGAGAACAGCTACGCAAAGCGGCAGAAGAACGAAACCTGACCGTCAATTATCTTGTTCTGCATGCTGTCGAAGAACTCTTGGAGAACCTGATCCCAGCAGACGAGTTTCGTCTCACCCGCCCGCGGAACGACAGAGCATCAAACGCGGCGTAATTATCCAAACAGGTTGCTCCCGAGCCTCTTTGCTGCCTCCTGTTGCATTGTCGGTGTCACATGGCTGTAGAGAGTCAAGAAGAGCGTAGGGTCCGCATGCCCGAGACGTTCCGCTGCGACCTTGGATGGAACACCGCTGGAGAGCATCAAAGTGGCGCTCGTATGGCGCAGGCCGTGGGCGGTCAAGCGAGGTAGCCCGATGTCCGTCGAGACTTTACCCAGCAACTTGGATAGATACTGCGGATGGTACGCACCACCTCTCAGTTTAGTGAAGACGTATGAACTAGATTCGTAGCAGGCGGCTTCCGATTCGGCCGCCTGCTGGCTGCGCTGCTGATCGAGGATCGCCGCCATGTGGTCGTCGATGTCGATGGTGCGGGTGGCGTCTCTGCTCTTTCCAGCCGACGGCATGACGTCGTAACCGAGGGTGCTAGCAAATTCCTGAATCCGGACCCGCCTTTCGTCGAATTCGACGTTTTGCCAGGAGAGCCAGACGAGCTCGCCAATGCGCACACCAGTGCCCATCAGGAATGCCCACACTGGGTACAGGCGATCACCTTCGTGCATCGCTAAGAAGTGACGAGCTTGATCGGGCGTCCAATAGGCCGGGATATTTCGGGGCTTTCGGGGAGGTGAAACGCCAGTCATCGGGTTGGCGTCGATCAGACCCTGACGGATGGCGTACTTGAGCGCTCCGTTGAGTGGGGCACGGGCAAGGCGGATCGTGTTGGCGGCCAGCGGACCGCCGGTCTTCACCGATCCTCGTTCGGAGAGGAGAAGCTGCCAGGCGGCGATGTCGTTTCGAGATAGCTCGCTGACAATGGTCGGGCCGAGGTGCGGGATGATGTAGCTGTTGGAGTAGTTCCGGTAGTCGAACAACGTCTTGGCCGACAAACGACCCATCAACTCAGCTTCAGCCAGGTATCGAGCGATCAACTCGCCAACGGTCAGACGTTCCCGCACTGGTCGCTGTTCGGAAGCTGCCCGATCAAGTTCAGCCTGTTCGATGAACTGCCGCCGGGCACGGCGAGCTTCGGTCGAGGTGTGGAAGCCACGACGAGTTGTGGCCTTCCACTTACCCTCTCCCCCGTCCTCGTCGGGAACGAAGATCCAGGCTTTGAAATACCAAGTTCCGTTCTTGGCCTTGTAAACGCCACTCCCCTTTCGAGGCATTACTTCAGCGCTTCGACCCGACGGGCTTCGAGCCAGGCGTCGACGTCAGCCGGGTCAAATCGGATGTACTTACCGACCTTGATGTAGGCCAGGCGACGCTCGTGCACGAGCCGGCGGATAAATCGCGGAGTGACGCTGAGTCGATCAGCGGCTCCGGCAATGTCGAGTAGGTCAGACTGGGTCACAGTCATGGTCATTTCTCCTTTCCGGGGCAGGGCAGACGATGTCGAGAATCTGCCCTACCCCATCCGTCGGTTGATGAACGAGGTCAGGCTGCGGCCTTGGCCGTAGCGGGCGGGGCAGCGGGCTTGGACTTACCAGCCGAAGCGCTGGCGGGAGCCACGGCGTCGGCAAACCAGCGGGCGGTCACACCACGCTGCTGACGAGTCGAGTAGATCTGCACCCGAAGGTTGGGCATCACCACTTCGTCTCGGAACCCGGCCTCGGGCTTGTCTTTGGCGACCACCCGAACCTCCAGCGCCTGCTCTTCACGGTTGACCGCATCCGACGCCGTGACTCGCACGGTCCAATGGCCGAACCCGGTATCGGGGTCACGCTCTTGCTGACGGTCGTCGCCGAACACGCCCTCCTGAAACACATAGACCGGTTCGGACTCCTGAAACGTGAGCTGATACCGGGTCGGGTCGATAACAAGGTGCTTGAATGACATGATTTCTTTCCTCCTAAGGGATAAGGGTTAGTTGTCTATTTGGTTGTGTTGCCTTGCCCGTTCGGGCTCGGAGTTGAACACCACCCGCATAGCGGCGCTGCCACGGCCGTGGATCACGCCACTCGGTCTCGGGTGGGTCATAAATCGATTGATCCGGTTCCCCGGCGAGCACCCAAGCGTGATGGGCTTGCCGGTGCCGGACAGCGGTGGCCACCCAGCTCTGCTGGACGGCTCCGGTTCGCAGAGCGTCACGATGCTGTCGGGGTGACAGGTGCAGGTGGTGGAGATGACCGATCGGCTTGTCGCCGCCTCGAATGGTGGCTTCGACGATCCCGGCGAACTCGGCCAGCTCAGAGGCGGTATCGGCGGTACCGATGGCACGGATGCCTCGACCGTCGGCGAAGTCTTCCAGCGGGGTGACGTAGCGGGTCATAGTCGCCCCGGTTCCTCGTCGAGCCGTAGGCGGGGTGGGCTTGACCCTCTTGGTTCGACCACCACCTCCAGGCCGTGCTCGGGCAATAGTTCGAGTCCGGCGGCGAGCCCTCCGGTCTTGGCGTCGAGGGCGGCGAGGAACTGTGCTCGTAGGCCGATGCGGGTGCTGGTGATGCGTCGCCACAGTTTGCGGGACACGATGCACACCTGGCCGACGGTCTCGTCAGCTTCGGCAGCGAGTTCTTCGTCGGTCTTCTCGGTGGATAGCCCGAGCTTGGCACGGAGGCCACGGGACCAGGTCCACATGCGCCTGTCGTGGGATCCTCGGATCCAGTCACGGAACAGGTTGATGTCGGCAATGTTGCCGGTTTCGACAGCGTCGTAAGCGATGGCGAACGGGTGGCGGCTGGTGCGGGTGCGGCCTTCCTTGCCATCGGCCAGGGCCACTTCGTAGCCGGCCTTGGTGCAGTACACCCCTACCCCATCGATCCCATCGTCCTTGATCGGTCGCAGATCGACCGCCACCGATGAGCGGCATTCCCGCCCGTACTTGGAGCGCATCCGGTTCACCCACAGGTCGTGGAAGGCAACGATGATCTCGGACCAGATCTCACGGTCGTCGAACTGATCGACCGGGGTGTCGGAGAACAACACGACATGCAGGTGCGGGTGCCAACCGTTGCGGCCATGCATGACCTCGATCGCCCGGCAATACCCGAGGCCGAGCTGTTTCTTGAGCTTGCGGTACCGGTAATGACCAGTGATGTAGGACCACGTGTCCTGCACCTGCTCCCACAACTCATCAAGTGATTCACCGAAGCTGTGCTGCGTGGTCAACGTCAATAACATCGCCGTGCCACCGTTGGCCCGATGCACCGCAATCGCCGTCGCCAACTCAGCAGCCCGTTTCATCCTGATCTTGAACGAACACACCGGGCAGGCCCACACCGACCCGCACGTCTGAAGCCCAACGGCGTAGGCATACCCGTCAGGGTGACGCTCGATCGACACGTCCTCGATCCCAGCCCGGACATGCACGCCGCAGCTGGTCAGCTTCTTCGCCTCAGGCATGTCACCGCAGGTTTCAGCGATCAACGCCCTCGCCCGATCAGCGATCAGCCGCTTGAGGCTCCGAGTAAGGGACAACTGCGGAGTGTTCCGGTCACCATCGGGGTTACGGTCCGATGAAACCGCTGAATAATTACCCTTTACTACCAAGACCCGGCGTCGGGCCTCGGCGCCGCCTCCGGCGGCGCTATCGGCCGCCACCTCCTCGCTGAGGGCTGCGGGGGTGGCGTCCTCACCGCTCCAGGGCTCAGCCCACCGCCGCGAATCATTAGCCGGGAAGTCCTCGAAGTTCATCGACGCCCCCTCCGGTCCATCACAGCCGCAGTGAGCAACATCAGGCCACAAAGCGCAGCTGCAAATAGGACCGAGACTGTGATCGTGTTCCCAGCGTCGACAACCCGAGCCGTGAGCCAGACCAGCGCCACGCCAGAGCCGGCCAAGATCACGGCGACGATGAGCGACACGACGGATGTGACCAACGGTGTCAGTCGCAGCCGGCCGGGATGAGCGACACAGTTGTTCGCGGTGAAGGAGAAAGGGGACCGGGGCGACGGGTTTGCTTGTGACTTCCGAACTGGTACCGGTTTGCACGGTATGTCGTGGAGAGGCACCCCACTGCCTGGCGGCAGCGAATCCCAATAAGGGTGGACGACCCAAGGGCCACTAGTGATGAAGGGATCAGCTATCAGACCGACCGCCACCGTCTTTTCGTCCTGTGTGGTTTCCGGGGCGGTCATGATGGTTCTCCAAGAGCAGCGGGTGAGACTTCGGGCAGGGCGGGACCGTCGCCAAAGACGGCATGTTCAGGCCAGGCCAGGTGAGCGGTTCGAGCGGCGTGGGTGGCGATCAGTTCGTCGGTCCAATGGAACGCCCGAGCTCGCAGCGGTTCGGGATCATCAGGCAGACCGACCACCCACAGCCCACCCGGTTCGTTGGCAGGGATGGATCGCACACCGACGCGCCTGCCGTAGCCACGACCCAGGCATACGTCGACCTGTTCACCCGAGGACACTCGCAGCATCATGCGGATGGTCAACTGGGTGCGGATCTGCTGATCAACGACCTCATACGACGGGTACTGCGTGGCGGCCAGGATCGTGATCCCACAGAAGCGAGCGAGTCGGGCCAGTGAGCCGAGCAGGGCAATGCGGATCTGAGCGCTATTGCGGCCGTCTCGCAACACCCGGTTGGTTTCACCGGTTTGCACGGCGTTGATCAAGGTGTCGGGATCGAGGCCAGCCAGCTCGGCCAACTCGTCAACCACCACCAGGACGTACGGGCCGTACTCGATCGACCAGTTCCGCCGGCCAACCGACTGCAACAACTCAGCCCGATCCTGAATCAACGACCGCAGATGGGCGAGTAACCGATCAGCGGCCGAAGTGGTTGTCGCACACACTGTCATGCGGTCACGCCAGGGCCATTGCTCCACCAGCTTCAAGTCGATGCCACAGATGGCGGTGTCGGAGCGGGCGGCAGCGGCAGCGATCACGGCGTTGGTGACTCCGGACTTGCCCGAACCGGTTGCACCGCCGACGAGGATGTGCGGGCACCCAGGCCACGGCAACGTCAGCGGGCGGTTGTCGAAGCAACGGCCAATCTCGATCGACATATCAGAACCCCTCCCACCCGGCATCGGGCACCGGCACAAGGTGAGCCCGAACCCGATCATCAACAGCGTCGGGATCGGGGGCGACGGTCGGCCGCTCCGTCGACAGATCAATCTCAGGAACCGCAGGGGCAACCGCAGCAGCGAGCGGGTTGTCGAACGTCACGATCAGACGGCCGTGGGAATCAGACTCACGATCGAAATCGACAGCCACGTCAATACAATGCGAGATCGACGCAGCGAGAGGCGCAGTCACATCCTCAAGAGCGGCAAAGGAACGACCAGGCGGCGGACCAGCCCACCACGACACGACGGGCCACTCCACACGAGGCAACCAACCCATCTTCGGATGATCAGCAATCGGACGAAGACGAGCAGACGCAATCGGCTCCTTCGACGTGCCAACCTCAGCCTGAACCCGAGTGGTCTTCGCCGCCACCATCGCCCAATCAGCAGGCCAACGACGACGCACCCGCCACGCCTCACGCCACCCCACCAACCACACCAACACCGCATGACCGCCACGAGCCCGCACCACCTGAAACACCAACTCAACTGCCACCGCCGACGACGCCCAAGCAATGAAACCCCACACGAACGACCCGAACAGATTCCACAACACCAGGCCATAGACCGAGATCACCGGATGCCACGGACTACCAACCATGAAATGAGCGACCGTCCGAAGACGAACCGCGGGCGAGGCCAAATGCGGAAACCGCTCAGCGCTGTAACGAGCCAACGGGCGGAGATCCATCAACAGCCTCCACCAGATTCGATAGATCGGGTTCATAAGGTTCGCTCCTTCGGTGGTTGGGGTTTCGATTCGCTTAGTCCCCCTAAACATGATGGACAGTAGAAGTGCATAGGGGGACTATACAGATTCCATCATTGTCGGATGCGACGAAGTTGTCAAGTGGGGCTAAACTTTGTGAGCGATGGACTCGCCAAACCTCCCGTCTCAGATGATCCAGGACGTACGGGACGAAACTGATCCG
Organism: Acidimicrobiales bacterium; assembly: GCA_965216355.1. GTDB lineage: Bacteria > Actinomycetota > Acidimicrobiia > Acidimicrobiales > SZUA-35 > JAHELU01. Next base: position 771,606 of record CBDCFR010000013.1, on the reverse strand, counting down.
GTCCGGCGCATACAGTTGGCCGGCGATTTGATGACTCGCTTTCAGCAGAGCGAAGTTGAGCTGTCTCGTATCAGGCGGCAGGCCCTGGAGGAAGCGGCGGAGTCCGGCATGACCTACTCCGAAGTAGCCCGACAGGTGGGCTTGACCCGAGGAAGGGTGAGTCAGATTCGCACCTCAGGACCAAAGATCGAGCGGGAGTTTTACGGCATCGGCCCGATCGTGCTCGGCGTACCGTTGCGAGATGTCGGACGTAGCCAGCCGGTTGTCGCCTCCGAAGACCTCGCTGCTCGTGATGCACTGGAGCAGATCTTGACCGGCCTGTCGTTTGTGATCGAACACAGCGACCTGAGCCCATCCGACGAATGGCAGCCGCCAGTCGGAGACCTCATGGCCATCTGCGGCCCGAAGTCCTCCCCCACCAGCAAGCGACTGCTCGACAGCGATCCGGCGTTGAAGTTCTATGAAGACGACGGGCGGTGGCTGATGGAAGACCGGGCAACCGGGCAACGCTACGAATCACCGATGGATGATGATGACCCGGGTTCTGCGGATGTGGGCTACCTCGGGCGACTGACCTTCGACGACAACCGCACCGCGCTGCTGATCGCCGGAGTGCACGCCATCGGATCCTTGGGTGTCGTGCACTACCTCACGACACACACCGGATGGGTTCATGGCCATGTCGGCCGTTCGAACTTCTCGATGGTGATCCGGAGCGAGCACGACGGCGGCGAGATCACAAGCAGCGAAGCAGCATGTCATCCGATCCTTCACTGATCATCCAGACCGCTCAACGTCCGGGCGGATGCGGGCCGATGGAAGACCGAGTCTTCACTACGCCCAACGCTTCGATCGTGCTCGACGGCGCATCGCAGCCTTACCCGCTTGAGCGCTCGGGCGGATGGATCGCGACACAACTCGGCCTAAGACTGGTAGCTGGACTAGAAGCTGACCCATTGCGTGATCTCGTCGACCTCCTGGACGAGGCAAACAACGACTTGATTCGCACATTCGACTTGCGCCCCCGCAACGCTCCATCGACCACAGTCAACATCGTGCGCAACTCGGGCGACACCATCGATGTCCTGGTTCTCTGCGATAGCCCCGTTGTCATCCTCGATAAATCCAGCAAGATTCGGCCGATTTGCGACAACCGCTTGCAGGAAGCGACTGCCAACCTCACCCGGCCGCTGAATGAACGCAATCTGGTGGCGCAAGCATGGCAAGAATACTATCAAGAAGTAGAAAGGTTGCGGAATTCGGAAAATGGATTTTGGTGCATCTCAGCAAGCAAGGAATCGCCCCGACACGCGATATGCACAAGTATTCCGACAACCGAAGTAGCAGCGTCGCTCGCGACAACAGATGGCATAAGTGTAGGGGTAGATCGATACCAAAGTCCTAGAGGGTGGCTAGAGGCAACGAAACTAGCATCCACATCTCTGATCGATCTGATCAATGCCGTCCATGAGGCAGAGCAATCAGATATTGCATGCACGAGATGGAAACGATCTAAGGTTCACGATGATAAAACGGTCGTCGTTTCCAGACCAACATCCAACCCAGATATTTAAGACTCTACAAGGTTGATGATCCATTGACCAACAACCAGCCGTGTCAGAGTCCTCATACTCCTACTAGTACTTCGGACCGATTTATCATCGTCCAATGCAGAGAATCCTCGTTTATGCAAGGGCTTAGCAAATGAAACGTCGTACAGACCAAATCTACTCATACCTGAAGCATCAGGTCGTCACACTACGTAAAACAGTCCTAAGACTCTGGATTCAAAGTATTCCTGACAGTCAACTCACCGAACTACCACCAGAAATCGCCAAACTCACCAACCTCCGACGCCTCGACCTCAGCGGCAATCAACTCACCGAACTACCACCAGAAATCGCCAAACTCACCAAACTCCAAAGCCTCGACCTCAACGGCAATCAACTCACCGAACTACCACCAGAAATCACCAAACTCACCAAACTCCGAAACCTCGACCTCGGCGACAGTATCTTTAGCAGATACGACTCAAACATCAACCGCAATCAACTCACCGAACTACCACCAGAAATCACCAAACTCACCAACCTCCGACGCCTCGACCTCAGCGGCAATCAACTCACCGAACTACCACCAGAAATCGCCAAACTCACCAACCTCCGACGCCTCGACCTCAGCGGCAATCAACTCACCGAACTACCACCAGAAATCGCCAAACTCACCAAACTCCAAGAGCTCGACCTCAACGGCAATCAACTCACCGAACTACCACCAGAAATCGCCAAACTCACCAAACTCCAAAGCCTCGACCTCAACGGCAATCAACTCACCGAACTACCACCAGAAATCGCCAAACTCACCAAACTCCGAAACCTCAACCTCAACGGCAATAAACTCACCGAACTACCACCAGAAATCACCACACTCAGCATCCTTCAGGACCTAAGTGTCCGCAACAACAAGATCACCCAGCTCTCGCAGGAGATTGGGCTACTGACCAAGCTCTGGGCACTCGACCTCAGCGGCAATCAACTCACCGAACTACCACCAGAAATCACCAAGCTTAGACGATTTTTTGGAATCACCGGCCTCCAGCATCTGTACCTCAGCGGCAATAAGCTCACCGAACTACCACCAGAAATCACCAAACTCACCAAACTCTGGGCACTCAACCTGAGCGGCAATCAACTCACCGAACTACCACCAGAAATCGCCAAACTCACCAAACTCCAAAGCCTCGGCCTCAGCGGCAATCAACTCACCGAACTACCACCAGAAATCGCCAAACTCACCAAACTCCGACGCCTCGACCTCGGCGACAGTATCTTTAGCAGATACGACTCAAACGTCAGCGGCAATCAACTCACCGAACTACCACCAGAAATCAGCAAACTCACCAAACTCCAAGAGCTCGGCCTCAGCGGCAATCAACTCACCGAACTACCACCAGAAATCAGCAAACTCACCAAACTCCAAGAGCTCGACCTCAGCGGCAATCAACTCACCGAACTACCACCAGAAATCAGCAAACTCACCAAACTCCGAAACCTCAACCTCACCGGCAATAAACTCACCGAACTACCACCAGAAATCAGCAAACTCACAAGTTTGAATCAACTTCGAATAGGCGACAACCCTCTCGACGCCCATCTGGTTCGAATCCTTGATAGTCAGGGAGTCGCTGGCCTACTCAATTACGCCGAAAGGCTATCAACAGGTGGGACAGTTGCACAAGTTCGGATCGGTCAGTCAAAGATTCTCATAGTCGGCGAAGGTGCAGTCGGAAAGACGTCCCTCACCGCTCAAATCTGTCATGGAGAATTCGTACAAGCACCATCTACCCATGGGATTGAGATCGGTAGGTGGCTGACGGAGAACGATGGCAACGATTACTTGGTCAGGATTTGGGACTTTGGTGGCCAGAAGGAGTACCGAATAACTCATCAGTTCTTCTTCACTCCGTCGACTGTATATGTGCTCACCTGGAATGCGAGGGACGGAGCTGATCGGGGGGACGTTGCTGGATGGATCGAGCGAATTAGACTCCGACTCGGTGATCAACCTGCACGGATTGTGCTGGTGGCCACCCATAGCACCGGCCAGAATCCTGCCGTGGACCTCGGCCACCTGCAGGAGCTAGCCGGCCCCAACATTTTGATTGCTGGCCAACCAGTACCAGTTGACAACGAGACTGCGTACGGGATTGCAGAACTGCGCGACTTGTTGGTAGAACAAATCCAGCAACTCGGGCAGGCGGATGAGCTTTGGCCAGTTCAGTACTCCGAACTTAACCGAGCTATCGATGAGATCGATGAACCTCAAATACCTTGGTCGCGATTGATTGGTGTTGGCCAGGAGCTAGGTCTACAACCTAACGAGTGCGAAGTCGCTGTTATCAAGATGGCGATCGCCGGCCGACTCACGTATTTTAAGGATGCTGTGCTGTCCGGCCGTGTAATTCTTGAGCCGGACTGGCTAACAGCCGCAATCTCCCATGTGCTGAAGGATCGCCACACAAGCAAGACGGCTGGCATCGTCACACAGGAGCATCTGGCCGAAATATGGACGAACCCGAGGCCACTTTCAGACGGCACTTCTCCAACAACCTTCGCCAAGACCGATGTTGCTTTCCTAATCGAGCTTTTGCACCAGTATGGCGTAGCCTTTCGACTTCCACCTCCCATGGACGACTCGCTGCTCGTTTCACAGATGGTGCCATCGCATCGCCCACCAGACCTTGGAGTTCCTGACGTTGGTCCATCAGATGTAGTTCGGCGAATCAAGGTGGAACTCGGTCACAGCGCCAGCAGGCCAAGCCTAATTCCTGGCCTAACCAGCCGAGCCCATCATTACACAACCGGTAAATGGTGGCAGAGCGGAGTGGTGTTTCACGAGCCAACCCACCCAGCATGGGCCGTTGTTGAACTGTCTGCAGATCGATCGAGTCTGCACCTAACAGCGACCGGCCCGCGCCCTGAAGCATTGTTCTCGCACCTCCGAGCGGCGATCGAAGACCGACTATCCGAGTGGCCCGGGCTCCAGCCGACGTTTTGGGTCCTGTGTCCTACAGAATCTCCGGACGGCGACCTATGCAAAGGATCGTGGTTACATCAGGATCTCGTTACGAAGTATGAGATGGGTCGCACTACCGAAGACTGCACGACGTGTCGAACCCTCGATCTTCCTATAGCTCAGCTGCTCGGACACTTGCCGACATCTACGGTGTCAGCGGTTGTTGAAACTCAGAGAAGAACCTTAAGCGACCAGTTTGCTACTGAAGATGTCGATGCGCTACTCGTAGCGCTTGAAGCGTTCACAACATCAGTCACAGCGGGACTCGACCGGATGGCAGGTGATGTGCACAAGCTGAAGAACGACAGCTACTCGCAGTTCCGTGCCGTGTTGGACTTCTTAGGTAGCGAAGTAGTTGATACACCTCGGCTCGTATCAATCCACCCGCCTTCCAATCAGAATACGACACTCAACCCACGATCATGGTTTAACCAGACGTGGAACTTGTTTCTGTGGTGTGAGCACCCGGGACACGAACATCCGGTTGGTGAGCCACTGGCGTTCAAGCAACGACAGGAGTGGTTCCAGGAGGCTGCACCCTACCTTAAGTGGGTCACGCTGGCATTGAGAGTAACACCAATTGCTCGATACGCCCTTGCGATAGGCGAGACGCTTATCGAGGACGATCTTCCGACTACAGACCTAGCGAAGCCAACCCATCCAGATGGCACCAGCTTCACAACGGACGACCTTAAGTTGATCCGTCAGGGCATCAGGCTTACTGAATCAATTAGCAAGCTGGCGCCTGCGACCGGGGATCCTAGGCCAGATGACCACATACTCGATGACCGACATAGTCAAGGACTGTCCGACACAAGGTATGAGTACAACGACCCCTCATTGAGGAGCCTTCGCATACTTCTCCATGAGATCGGAGCAATGAGGGACGGTGTGCTTGTCAACTCAGAGTTACGACGAACCCCACCTTCGCCAACTTCAGCGTGGAACAGTCCAGCATCAACAACAACAGACGGCCGACAGTTGTGGATCTGCAACCGACACTGGATCCAATACACCAGTCAGCGTTCTAGCCGATAAATTCTCGAGATAGGGGTCCAGGAGCTACCTATCAAACGACATAAGTCGAGAACAACGTGAGAACAAACTCTCGGAATCCTCGGGTCACCTGCGGACACCACCAGCACCGCTGAACCATCGAAACCTCGCTGGAACAGCGGCTTCCGGGCACCTGCGGCCTCCAACGGCGAACCCCTGAATCAAACCTCGTGAGAACTACGGATCAGAAGGTTTGGGGTTCGAGTCCCTACAAGCGCGCAAACCTCAAACGAGGCGAAACCCTGCTGCTGGCCATCAAAGCCTAGGGAGGGTTTCTTGCTTTCAGTAGTCAGACGATTCGAGTGAAGAGCCGTTCTCTGGTCGTCCTGGCCTGCCGCCGCAACGCCTGCGCCTCCTCCCCGTCGACCACCCGGGCAAGCCCGTCCAGACTCCGCGCGCGCAGCGGCGGAAGCCACCGATCCTCGGTCACCGCTGTTCTGAAGTGTTCGGCCGCCGACTCACGATCGCCCACAGCCAGTGACGCGAAGCCGAGGAACCGATGTTTGGAACCGAGGTACACCGCTGGCCATCCGCCGAGCACGCCGACGTCGAGACTCTCCACCAGCTGCGTCCGCAGATCCTCGGCCACCCCCTCCTTCGGACGAATGCCGGCCTCGGCGGCGACCCCAACGGCTTCGCTGAACATCGCCAACGTCGGAAGCCGATGGCTGCCTCTGGGCAGCGACGACATATCATAGCGCTCGCAGGCATCGTCAAGAATCTCGACCATCTCTTCATACCACTCCATGTCCGCCGCCAGCATCGCCGCGGCCGACGCCCACATCGGAGTCAGCGGATGGGAGATCGCCATCGCCTTGGCCCCCCGATAGTGCGCCTCAACAGCCGACGGCTCACCCAGCTCCCGGGTAAGCCAAAGCGACTGCCCGAGCGCCACCTGATCCAGCGTGTAGTCACCGAGGCGTCCCCGAAAATTCATCAGCTCAGCCAAACCTGCCTGGGCCGCATCAAACCGACCGCAGGCAAGATTCCAGCAGTTGCGCACTGCCTGCCAGCCCATCTGGTTGACGGCCAGTTCATGGGCACGAGGCTTCGGCCCGACCGCCACCAGAGCAGCGCGAGCCTTGCCGATCTGACCGGCTCGAAGGTGGTCGGAGAACCGTGCCCGTTCCGTCTGTCCTTTGAGCAACGGATCGGTGAGTTCCATGTCGCCGACCTCTTGAATCAGAGCGAGCGACTCCTGAGTACCCAAGTCTCCGGCCAACGCCTCCCGGAAGTGTGTTATCGCCCATCCAATGTCGAAGGCCGAACCCCGGCGACGGACCTCGTCGAGATCGAGTGTGAGGGCGGCCCGCTCGTCCACCGAGGCACTCTCCAACCCATCCCGAAACAAACCACCAACCCGACAGATGCGAATAGCGGCACCGAGAAGCGGATCGTCGAGTCGTAAAGCCACGCGGTCGATCAACGAGGCTACCTGTTCGCCAAGTTGCGGTTCCCAGGCGACCCTCGACAGCCGTAGCGTCAGTCGGGCGGCGTTCTCCACCTCGCCGTTCTGAAGGGCAACGTCCACTGCTCGCAGATAGACCTCCGCCGCCTCGGCGAAGTGACCAAGCCGAGCTTGAGTATCGGCCCGTTGCCGCAGCACCTCCACCACAGAGACTTCGCTCGATAACGACAACGGTGGTCGAGCGGTCAGCCCGGCGCCGAGCGCGACGCCGACCTCGAGCCCGATCTTCGGCCGTCCCAACGATGGCGCATCGTTTGGAGTCAAGCCCCCAACCGGATCCTGCCGAAGAATGGCGAGGTGGGCCGCAGCGAGGCGAGGCCACGGTTCGAGTCCGTGTTCCTCAAGCAATCGGCGGCGGGTCGACTCGAACACTTCGAGCGCCTCCACCTGGTCGCCCAACAGGTAGAGGCTGATCATCAGGGCCTCGACAAGTCCTTCGTGGAGCGGCTGATCGTTTAGTCGCTCATACAATCTCGGCAACCCTTCCTCCGCTCGCCCGAGCGCGATCAACGCCAGCTGCGCCCGTTCCGTTCCTTCCATTCGAAGCTGGTTCAACCGCTGCCGTTCCGCTTCGAACCGATGGCCTTCAAGCTCGGCGTATGCCTGACCTGTCCATCGATCCAACTCGGGCAACAGACGGTCAACCGTTTCGTTCGGATCATCGAGGCCGCGGCAGCCGACAACCTCGTGTTCGAAACGGCTGGCGTCGATCTCGATCGAAGGGTGCAGCCGGTAGCCATTGTTCTGATGGGCGATTGGGTCCGGACCGCCATCATGGCCATCGCTGAGCCGTCGCCGGAGCCACGTCACCGTATTGCGCAGCGCGGCGCGGTGAGTAGGCGGTGGGTCGCCGCCGGGCCAGAGAGTGTCGATCAGGGCGTCGACCCGGGCGACGGACGGCGCAATCGCAGCCAAATGACCAAGGGCGGCGCGGCGGGCGTAACCATCGACCGGTATCCGTTGCCCGTTATCGAGGAGTACATGTAGCTCTCCCAAGACACAGATCTCAGCCAATATGTGCAACGTATCGCGTGCGGTCTTCGGCCGCCAGATCGTTGCCACTCTGAACAAATGATCAGGTGCCGGAGTCGTGTGTATCCGACTCCGGCACCCTGGGTTCAACCACGTGTATCAGACTGCTATTTCACTGTTATGTCACTCACAAGAGAACTCAATATCCTTCCCGTTCTCCCCATCGCACGAGTCGGTGCCGGGACCACCGTCGAGTTCATCTTTGGCATTGCCGCCCGACAAGATGTCGTTGCCTGATCCACCAAAGAGGGCGTCCTTACCGTTGCCACCGCTGAGCTGATCGGCTCCGTCGCCGCCACAGATCACGTCCAGTCCGTTGCCGCCATCGATGATGTCGTTGCCGCCAAGCCCGATGATCACGTCGTCGCCATTGGTGCCAACGATCACGTCATTACCCGACGTCCCGATGATCGTCGGCTCGAGCCCGTTGCACGCCGGCGGAGCGACCAGGGGTTCCTCAAATACGTAGAGTGCACCGTCGCTGGCCGATCCGGTTCCGTTGGCATGGTCGTCGTTAGGAGCGCCGGCCAGCACACCCGATGACGTCAAGGCCACAGCGTGGCCAAGCAGGTCACCCTGACGGCTGTCGGAGGCAACGAGACGATAGGCCGGGGTCCACGCCCCGTCCTCGAATCGGAAAACGTGCGCCTTCCCAACGCTGGTGGTTCGGCCCTCGTTGTAGCGGGCACCGACCACGAGGGTGTCGCCAACGAGATCGTGTTCCAGCCCGAATTGGGCCCCTGGACTGAAGTTGGTTTCGAGCTCAAGGTCACTCGCGTGCAGCTCAGTATCGAACACGAACCCGGATCCGCTGTCCTCGTAGATGTAGACCGAGCCCGGTGAACAATTGCCGGTTCCGGGGGTGCAGGTGCTGTCGAAACCAGCCGGACCGGAGTCGGAATTGGCGCCCACGACGAGCGTGCCGGAGTCGAGGCTGAACGACGTGCCGTATCCGTGGAAACCCTGTCGGTCGTTTGGCTCCAGGGTTTGCAGATGGCCGCCTGTCGACGAGTCGAAGATGTAGACCGACCCGGCGAGAGCGAAACCTCCCGACGCCTCGATCGGCGCGCCGACGAACGCTCGGGTGGAATCCAACATGACGGCGTCGCCGAAGAGACCGTTTGTAGCCGGAGCCTGCGACCCGAGTTTGTGCGTTTCGGTCCAAGTGGAACCGGCGCGATCGAAGATGTAGGCGGCGCCGCTGTTGGAGCCGAGTGCGTCGTCGGTGGGCGCTCCGACGATTGCTCGGTCACCTTCCAGATCGACCGACGTGCCGAACTGGTCGTCGACACCTCCCGTGGCGCCTGAGGTGAGTCGTGCTTCGAACGTCCAGGTCGGGCCCGAGCCAGTGAACACGTAGGCCGCACCGTTTCCTCCAGGGTTGCGGGCGCCCACGATGATCGTTCCGTTTTCGATCACGACGTCGTACCCGAACTGTTCATCGGCAAGCGGGGACGGGGCGCTGAGCACGGCCTGTTCGGTCCACGCCGATCCGTCATAGGCCAGCACGATGGCTCGACCCGGGTGGCTCGCTCCGACCCCTCCGGGTGCGCCGACCACAGCTGTGTCCCCGTCTACGTCGATGCTGAATCCAAAGAACTCGCCCACCGAGGCGTTGGAAGCAAACAGCTCGTCTTCTGCCGCGGCCAGCAACGTGAGTTCGGCAGCCGACACGATGGCATCCTCGGCGTAGGTTACCGTGACCGTACCGGCGCTGGAGGCGATGGCGTTGAGGATCTGGTGTTCGCTGTAGAGCGCCAACAGGTCGATGTTGACGGTCTCGGTCACGCCGCCAGCGAGCGCGGCCAGCTCGGCCGGTTCGACCGACGCCAAACCACCGAAGCTGATCGAGTCGGCGGCTGTTCCACCCGGGCCCGGGGTGAGAGTGAGCACGAGATTGGCTGTGATCAACGAGCCACTGGCCGGCAACGAGGCGAAGTCCGGATCGGTGGTCAAGTCGAAACTCCAGGACGTCTGCTCGTCGAGCCCATCCCCAACCACCGAAGAAGCCGTAAGACCGGCGATCACGAAGTCCCCGTTGGTCACAGTGGCGGGCTCCACCGCCGTCGACGGTGTTTCGCTGCCGGCGGCATCCGCCGATACCGGACCGGTGGGCGTCACCGTGGCGTCGGCCATCGGGGCCAGCAGTCCAATCACAAGAGCGAGAGCGGCGAGAACAGCAACCCTCATTCGCACGTATCTGCGATGGCGAAAGGGTCGTTTAAAGGTGGTCATTGGACGTTCCTCCTCAGGCAATGACGGCGGCCACCTTGGCCTGTCCAATGACTCTCAACTACCAGCGCAATTTCATCGCAATATCATCGATGCCTGACGCCGTTACGCGTGGCGCCGCTTGGGCGGCGTAGAGATCATGTTGATGTCCCGCCGCTCCCCGGCCGGCAACCTCAGCTGAACCAGCTTGAGATCAGTTCGCTGCGGTCGGTGTTGGAGATGTGGGTGATGTATTCGTCCTGCATCTTGTAAAGGAAGATGAAGATGCCTATCGGGATCGACCACCGTTTGAACACTTCGGGGGCCTGTTCCTTCTTGAAGAACCGGATCGTCGCATAGATGAGGAACAGCGGTTCGAGGAAGTTGGGGAAGAAGAAGAACACCGCTTCGTTGCCGGTGATGAAGAACAGCGCCTGACCAATCGTCCGCAGCAAGAAGAACCCGACGACCCACCGTAGAATCGGCCATCGCCCTCGCCAGGCCGACACCACCATGAATATGTACGTGACGTAGTCGGCGGCCTTGTCCATCGGCTGGTAGGTCTCATCTTCGAGGCCGAGCGGGATGAGCAGGTCACCGTCGACGGTGTCGAGCACAAAGTTGGCCCACCCGGCGGCGAATGGAAACGGCACGAGCAACACCGGGATCAAATACTTGGCGGCGATGATGATCCCGATCCCCACCCACGCCGCAGCGCTGATGGCGACCAACGCCGCAGCTCCGATAGCGGCCAATGTCTTCATGATGTATTCCTATCGGTCACCGGGGTCACGGTATAAGCGGAGCACAACCACTGCACTGCCGCCGGGCTTACGGAGCCCACTCGTCGTAGGTCATGCCGACAACCACCGGTCCACCGTCTTCGTAATCGATCGAGACGTGCCACATGGTCCAGTCGAGCCCATCGAATTCCGGGTTGTCGCCCGGATCGTGCACGCTGACGAAGTGGAAACCCTGGAGCTCGGGCCAGATGGCGAACTCCGCCGGCCGACCGTTGCCACCACTCAATGCCTCGTCGAAGGAGACGATCCGGTCGGGATCATCCCACGTCGACACGAAGCTCCACCCGACGGCTTCGGCAAACGTCCGGCTCGGAATCTCGTCGGCTTGGCTCGGGTCGTTCACATCGAGCGCGTTGGACGGCCACTTGTAGGTGGTCGGGTCGGTGAGGATGCCTTCCAGCTGCGCCGGGGTGAAACGAATCGGCGCCGAGTGATACGACACGTAGAGTCCCCGCTCGGACATGAACTCGTTGAGATCACCTTCGGCGTCGAGCACCTTCGACATCCGGTCGAGCAGGTCGAGCACTCGACCGTCGGCGGCGAACTCGGCGTCGTCGATGACTTCGGCCAGGAACCGCCCGTTGACCCAGCCGGCACCCGCCGGCGTGACGATCTCCACCCAGGTCGACTCACCAACGGCACGCTGGGGCCCAGTGAGGCGAATCATCGTGCCCGGGGCCAACATACCGATGATGTCGCTGCCAGGGCCTGCGGCCAGGCGGACGTTGAGCACGTCGTTATCCGCCACCAAGACCACCCGCCGCACGTCGGGGCCGAACCCGCTCACGTCGGGAAGATCAGCTTGCTCCCACAACTCCGCCACGCCCGACACCACCGCGCTCATCGGGAAGGCCGCCAGGTAGTCGTCCCGGGTGACCGGACCGTCGAGCACAAGCCCCTCGGAGGAGAAAACCGTGACCGGGGTTCCCTCCAACAGGAACTCGACTTCATCGACGGTTGAGAACGCGGTCAACGTGTACACGACCTGCGCCAACCGAGCGGTCATGGAAAAGGTCCCGCCGCCGGCCTCAAACTCCTCCGAGAAGTCGATCCGGGCCAGACCGTCTTCAATGGTGATCCCGAGCAGGCGAGTGTCGGGAGGAACGCTCGACGACAGGCCTGCGTCCACCTGGGCCTGGGTTGGGCCATTGATCAACGTCTTGATGGCGCCAGTGGCCACCTGCGGCGTAGCCGGGATCGCAGTTACCACCGCCGTGGCGTAGCCGTTCCCCTGCACGAAATACACGTCGACGAACTGGGTTTCGCCAGCGGAAGACGGGGGCGTCGGTGTCGTTTCTGATGTTGATGTCGTCCCGTCCGACGACGAGGTGATGGTGGTGTCACCCGTTGTGCCGGTGGTGTCCGCACTGTCTTCGTTGGCACTGTCATCGCCCGAACTACACCCGCTCAGACCGAGTGCCACGATGGCCAGGATGACCAGTAGACGTTTCATGGCATCGCCTTTCTCTGACACCTCTAACGCTGATCCATCTACGGAGCAGGTTGTAGGGACAAAGTGCCCTTCGTAGGCGGCTAACGCTCTACGTATCGGCCGGTCGGTGCGTCCAGGCCTTGATCGTGAACGGCCGTCCCCCGGTTCCGTAACAGCAGGTATCGCCCCAAGTGAGCACCTGCTCCCCGGTCCAGACCGAATGCCGGCGACTGCCGGTGCCATCAATCACCACCTCGGCCCATTCGTTGCTCCCCTGGTCGTAGATAGCCGCCGGTCCACACCATGAGAACGCCAGGACGAAGTCGTCACCGGCCAGCGGCTCCGGCATCCCCTCACACCCGGCCACCGGCACCGCTTCGACGTCGTCCACCCAGGCCATCGTCGCCAGATCGAGCGCTACGGTTTTCCCGTCGGCACCAGAATCCGACCAGGCCACAATCCGACCATCCAGCACCGCCGACAGATGCGGCGAGGCAATAACGTTCACATTGTTGGAAGACAGGTCGGCGATCGGCGCCACCTGCCATCGGCCGTTGTCATCAAGGATCGCCACCTCCAAGCCAATGCTGCCAAAGCCGCCGCCCCTTCGAGCACCAAGGGCGTAGAGGTTTGAACCGTCCCATCGAAGAACACCGCTGGCCGCCGGGATTGGAGGTGCCTCTATCGACGTCCACTCGTCGGCTGCAAGGTCGTAGGCGACCAACGCTTCGCTGGCCAGATGCCAGATGATGAATCGGGTTCCAGTCCAGACCGAGCTGACGCTACCCGTGCTGTCGGCCCCGAAGGGCGGAGACACCGCAGTGGGCGGCGGGGCGACCATCCTCCACGTGTCGGTTGCCGGATCGTACGCCGCCGCTTCCAGCGCCCCGAGACCTCCGGCGACCAACATCTCAGATCCTGTCCAAACCGCTTCGTGGTATACCCGAGACGACAATGGCGCATCGGCCAACATGCGCCACGTGTCGGCCACGGGGTCGTACGCTGCACCATCTCCTAGAGGATTGCGGCCTGTCTCGTCGGCTTCGCCGCCCCATACGAGCATCTCGGATCCGGTCCAGACCACGGTGTGTCCGCCCCGGGGTTTGAGCGGTCCGGGGTCAAACGGCTCGCTGTCGAATTCGATTGCCAACTCCACCGGCTCAGTCGCCTCTGTATCAACCGGCTCAGTCGTGACACCCCCGTCCAACGTTGATTGGGTGGATGACGTCGAGCTATCAGTACTCTCAGCAGCCTCTGGGCTGCACGCCACAAAGAGGCAGAACAGGATGCCCGCGATGCCACGTCGGACAATCTGCGACAACGGCATGACCTCATACTGCCATACGAGGTATGCCGCCGTCGGTCGCGATTCGGCGACCGCAGTCAGCCCAAGGCCACGGCCTGAACGACGATGTCTATCGCCCGGTCGACAATCTCACGCGTAGTGCGTTGGCTAAGGAAGGCGCAACGCAAATACACCTTCTCGTCGATCGTGGTGCTCGACACGTGCACCTCCCGGGAATTCACCAGAGCCTCGAGGAGAGAGCGGGTGGCGTCATCTCCCTCAACCGAACGGAAGGCCACGATCGACAACTCCGGCTCATCGATCAGCTCGATCCCGGCTAAAGCCCGAAGCCGAGCAGCGGCGTGTTCGGTGAGGTCGAGCATACGATCGAGCTCCTGCCGGAAACGTTGAACACCGTGCAGCTGCAGCGCAAGCCACACCTGAATCCCTCGGTTTGGTCGAGTCAGCTCCGGCCCAAGCTCCATGTAGTGGGGCAGCTCCCCGCTGACCACATCTTGCATATAGGCGCCGGCTCCCTCATGAGCCGCGGCCACCGCACGAGGGTCGCGCATCAACAGGCCACCAACTCCAAAAGGCAGGAAAAGCGACTTGTGCGCGTCGATCGTGATCGAGTCGGCCCGCTCGATGCCCGCCAGTCGCTCACGCCCCCGCTCGGTCAGCTGAAAGAACCCGCCGTAGGCGGCGTCGATGTGGAACCACGCCCCGACGTCGGCAGCAATGTCGGCACAGGCGCCGAGTGGATCGACGGCCCCGGTGTCTGTCGTACCGGCGGTGGCGCAGATGATCATCGGCCGCAAGCCTCGGTCGACGTCGTCGGCGATGGCTTGTTGAAGAGCCTCAGGGTCGAGCCGACGATGCTCATCGGTCTCGACTTCCCGCATTCGATCGGGGGCGATTCCGGCGATCCGTGCCGCCTTGTGAATCGAGTGGTGGGAGCGGGCCGAGGTGTACACCACACCATCAGCGAAGTCAACCCCGAACCGGGAGCGAGCGGTTACCACCGCGATCAGGTTGGCGATCGAACCGCCCGACACCAGCAACCCACCGGCCGACGGCGGCAGTCCAAACAAGTCGAGCATCCACCTCAACACCGACTCCTCGATGGCAGTCATTCCCGGGCTCGCATGAGAGGCCGCCGTGTATTGATTGGTCACGCCGCCGATCAGTGCTCCCAACGCCGCGGAGTAGAGACCACCACTGGGGATGTAGGAGAAGAATCCAGGCGAGGCGGTGTCGAAGCCCGTATCAGTGGCTTCGTCCACCAGCTCAAGCAGCGCTTGGAGATCGGCGCCCTTCTCACCTGGACCGGCCAAAAGCCGCTCGATCAATCCATCGTCGTCGGGCCACGAAGCAACGCCGCCCTCACGACGCTCAATCCACTCGTCGACGAAGTCGACAACAGCCCGCCCGAGCATCTGTCGTTCATCGGAAGTCGGTTCGAGCGGGAAACCCTCCATGGCGCGAGTCTACGACCAGGCCTCCCCCAGACCCCGGCTAACATGGTCGCCCATGAGGGACGACAATGATCGACAACGGACGGTCGATCTGGGCGACGACGAGCTACCAGGCGAAGATCTGCGCTCTCTGTGCCTTGAGGACGGGGGCGCGCTCACCGTGAGCGGCGGCAGGATTACCGGCGATCTCAACCTGGCTGATCTAATGATGGGTCGTCACCTCCGCTTCACGAATACAACCTTCGATCAGACGGTTACTTTTACGTCAACGTCGTGCCGCTCACTCGACTTCACAGGATGTCGACTACTGGGAGGGCTCGACGCCACCGCGGCCCGTGTCGACGGCAACGTCAAGATGACCGGGTGCGACGTTCCGGGGTCGTCCAACGGCACTGGATCCCGTCGTCCGGCATCGGTCTGGCTGACCGACGCCAAAGTCTCCGGCCGTATCGAGATCATCAACACCACCTTCGGCCACGCCGACGACGATTGGTCCCGCTCCATCCATGCCGATCGTATTGAGGTTGGCGCCGGCATCAGTCTGGTCGACGGTGTCGACGCCCACGGAGAGATCAAACTCACGGGCGCATCCATCGGCGGTTCAGTAAACATCTACGGCGCCTCGATCGAGGATCCCTACGTCGCTCTCTACCTCTCCGAGGCGCGAATCGGCGGCAACCTTTTTGTGATGGACGACCAGACCGGCAACCCCAGCATCATCACTGGCGGCATTGTGGCCTCGGGCGCCATCTTCAACGGGCAGTGCCTCCTATATAAAGCCCAGGTCCGCGCCCCGGCTCAGGCCAACAATCCCCGCTACTGGTACAGGGGTGCCCGCTCAGGCGTTGCCATCGATGCCACCCGGGCTCGCTTCGACGGAGACCTGCGCATGTACGGCGGCACCGAGATCACCGGCAAGATCGACCTTGCCACCGCCACCGTTGAAAGCCAGCTCGACCTCGACGACACCACGGTGCGCGAACCCGATTCCGGATGGCTGCCCGAGACCTACGCCATCAACCTGAGCAACGCCACGCTGGGATCCGATTTCCGCTTCCATGGCCATTCGGGATCGGTCCGGCTGGAGAACGCCAAGGTGGCCGGATCACTGCACTTCGAAGACGTGGTCATCGAGGCCAACCAGCCGGAAGCGATTGAAGCCCGCAACGTCCGCGTCGAGGGCGACGTGTGGCTCGACAACGCTCGGATCACAGGTGGCGACACCGACTTCCGACTCTCGCACGTCGCCGGCGACTGGCGAGCCCCCGGGGCTCATCTGAACTCGACCGGGGCCGAAGAAGACACGGCCCTGACCTTGACGTCCACCGAAGTCGATGGCTCGGTGTTTCTTCACGATGGCTTCTCGTCTTTCGGACTGCTCCGGCTGAACCGCTGCCGGATCGGTGGTCGGCTCACATTCGACAGGGCGACAATCAGACAAGCTCCGCATGCCCCCACTCCCCTGGTTGTCGCTTGCCGATCGACGTCGGTGGCGAGCGGCCTCTTCCTAGATTGGGACGTCGACGGCAAGATCGACTTTCAAGGCACGTCCACTGACCTTCTCGTCGACGATCCGTCCCGCTGGGGAACCAGCCACATCATCGCCGGCCTCACCTACCAACGCATGACTCCCGTGAATACCAACCCGACCTCGGATTCCAACGAGCGCGACCGGCGGCTCCAGTGGCTAGCCGCCCAGGGCGAACCCGACGCCGGAACCTATTCGCTGCTGGCCGACTACTACCGTCGTCACGGCCGAACGATCGACGCCGAGGAAGTGTTGATCGCCCGCAACCGATTCCTCCGAGCTGAACGCCAAACCCAGGGGGGCTGGCGTAATCGGTTGAGGAACATCACCGACCTGCTCTGGGATGTTGGCGTCGGCTACGGCTACCGATCGAGCCGGGCGGCGTTGATGATCGTCGCCCTCACTGCCGTGACCAGCATTCTCCTCCACAGCACCTTCGCCCGCGATCGGCTGGTCACCATTGATGAGGACAATACCGTCTACGTCGCCGCCGAACCGTGTGAGTCGGGCACCGTGCGCTGCTTCAGCCCGGTGTTCTATGCCGTCGACACTGTGATCCCACTCGTCGACCTTCAACAGCGGTCAACCTGGTATCCGGCCCACAACCTCCGCTTCGGAAGCGCGTTGGAGTGGGGGCTCGACTTCACCGTCCTCCTCGGCTGGGGCGCAAGCTCGGCCCTGGTACTCGGCCTCAGCCGGTCACTCGCCCCCGATCGATAATTCAGAAGAAGCAACTATTACGGTTACGTGACACGAGCCGATCGGCTGGACAAACGCAGCGAGGCGAGAGTGTGCATAGTATGGACACCTCTGTGTCACCGGCCCTGGCGAGAGCCACGTTAGGAGGGTCGTCGATAGCTCCTAACCGATCTCCCACCACCGTGACGTTTGACGCCTTCTACCAACTCGAATTCAGCCGCATGGTGTCGTTGGCGTGTACGATTTGCGGCGACTATCAGCGGGGCGAAGATGTGGCCCAGGAAGCCATGGCCCGAGCCCATCGCCACTGGCATAAGGTGCAAACCTACGACCGACCGGGTGCCTGGCTACGACGGGTCACCATCAACCTCGCGCTCTCCAGAACCCAGCGGGTCAAGCGTGAGTTCCGGGCGCTCGCTCGGTTCATCGGACAGCTCCCGTCGAACGATCACATCGCTGGGGAGATGACCGAACCGGCAGTCGACGAAGGACCCGTGGTCGGGTTCGACACCGAAGTATGGGAAGCGGTCAAACAGCTCCCACCCCGTCAGCGGGCCGTGATCGGCTTGTTCTACCAGGAAGACCTATCAACCACCGAGATCGCCGATGCTCTCGGGTGCAGCGTGTCGACCACCACCTCACACCTCAACCTGGCCCGCACATCACTTGCCGGGCGACTCAAACAGCCAGACCACCGCCGTCGAACCCCAACTCCGGAGGTGGATTCATGACCGTCGACGAGAACTTCAACCCTGATCTGGACGAGCGGCTGCGCTCGGCTCAACGTCGCCAGATGCAGGCCATCGACGCCCACCTTCGAGCCGAAGGCCTGGACCGCCCTGCGATCACCGACGCGAGCGGCCCGCTCGGTTCGAGCCCACGGTGGATGCTCCTCACCGCCACCGCCGCGGCTGTCGCCGTGGTAGCGATCTTCCTCTTGCCGTTGCTGTCGCCCGAGCCAGATTCGGTGTCGACGGTCGACGGGATCAGCACATCTACCACGGTCAGAAGATCCACCACCACTGTCGCGACCGCCACAACCGAGACCACGGTTACTACAGAAACCACAACAACCACAGTGCCGACCGAGACGTCTCCGACATCGACCCCGACTCGGCCGACCTCAACCGAAACCTCCACGGCCGCAACGGACAGCACGGTCGAATTGGCAACGCCGAGATCAACCGCCGTCTGTACGTCCGGTTTCCGGGCACCGTTGGAACTGGCCGACGTGGCCTACCTCAGCGATGAGACAGGTTGGAATCGCAAGGACGACCTCATCGACGAACAGGACGCCCAGTACTACTTCAACACCTGGGAACCCAACTACCCCGGCGTCGTGCAGGTTGAGGTGGTCATGCCTCAACCCGTGATGGCCACCGACCTGCGCGTAGCCCAAGACCCGATCACCGAGGTCTCCGGTGTGATCCACGCGGAAGCCGCTGGCCAGTCGATTCAGTTCCAGTTGGAGGGCCTCGGCGACTGGCAAGTCCACACGTTCAACGAGCCCACGTTGCTCGACCGGTTCACCCTCACTCGATCGGAGGCAAGCGCCAATATCGTCGAGGTGATGATCTGCGTCAGCCCTTGAACTAGGGTGCTATACAGCGCTGTTGAATCTCAATCAACAACAAAGCAGCGTCGAATCATCAAGGAGGGAAACAAGATGAGAAAGTTCAAGCTGATCACTGTCGTGATCGCTTTACTCGGTGCGAGTGTCGTATTTGGATGGGCCACGCCGGCGAATGCCGACGGCACCATGCAGGTCGACGGCGTCGGAGTACCGGGAGCGCCAGGAGCTGCTCCGTGTGACGACGCGGAATACGCCGACGCCGACTACGTCATCGGTATGACCGGCGACCTCGAAGGCTGCATCTACGGCTACATCACCGATTTTCGGTTCCACCCGAGCGGCACGTATCAGGAATACGCCGACGAGATCTTTGTCGGCAGCTACGGGTCCCTGAGCGGCACCTTCGAACTCAAAGAGTTCTTCACCGCCAAATACGACGACGAGGGCAACCAGATTTGGGGTAGGTGCAAACATCCGGTCGTCGAGGGTTCCGGCACCGGCGACTTCGCCGGGCTGACGGGTCGGTTGGATTTCAAGGATGACATCGAAGCCAGGAACGCCCCCTACAAGGGCCATCTCGACTTCGGCTGATCCTGACCGGTAGGTCATAGTGGTTGTGTCGGCCGCCGCCGATCCTGCGGCCGACACAATCCACCAACAATTAGCCCACCAACAGCAGGCTCTAGTTCGGAGCCTGCACGCCGTGGCCGGGATAAAGCGTGTCGATGTCGATCACGATCTCACCGGCCGGGCCGTTTGATATGTAGTTGCTGCCGTTCCACGTCGCACCGGCCGTGCTGCCTTCAACCGCCCAGTGGTTGTTGTTGAACGTCGACAGCAGCTGGGCCACGCCGCTGTTGCAAACGGGGACGGGGTCGGTTGACGACCATGGGTTGGCCGGATCGACCACAGCCCCCGTGTCGGGATTGACCGGCCAGGTGGCGTTGTTGCCCTGATGATCGGCGCAGAACAGCGCGAGCGCACCGAAGTTCGCAGGGCCCGGGCTGTGCATTCGAGGACCCTTGGTGTGCACCCCCCGACGGGTTCCGACAAACGGGTTGTCGGCACTGAACTTACGTTCGGCCATCAGCGTGGCGTTGTCGCCGCCGGCGGCCACGATGTCGGCCTCCCACTGACTCACCGCAGCGGGATCGATCGTGCTGCAGTAGGTCATCACCCGGAAGTTGCCGGTGTAATTCTGGTTGTCCCTCACGAAGTTGCTGGGAGCAGCCGGCCGGCTCAGCTCGTTGCGCAACTCGGTGCCGTCCACACAGAAGTCGACCATCGAGATCATGGCATTCTCGCCAACGTGATCGCCGTCTTGTTCGAGATAGCTCCACCAGTCGTAGAGGGCGAAACGGTTGGAGTTCATCACCACGTAGTACGGGTCGTAGTCGAAGGTCGGGTTGCCACCGGGCGCCCGTAGGTGGGCCGACGGTTTCCAGAGCTCCTCCGTCTTGGCGTCGTTCATGAGACAGGTGAAGCCTCGTTTAGCGTCGCCAAAATCACTGTCGCCCGACGGATCGGGATCGCTGGCCGGGCCGGGGAAGTTCGTAGTGAACCAACCGCAATCCGACGACACCGTGCCCGGCCCACCGTTCAATGAGAACGGCGGCGAGTCGACGTCATTGGCCGACGGTGTGCGGAAACCAAAGTCGGTCATCTCCTTGATCCGGGCCTCGGTGCCGTCGTCGCACGAGTAGTTGAGGTAGTACTCGTGCATGTTGAACCCGAGGGCGTCGGAGCTGTGGGTGCCCTGATGCAGCTTGGAGTACCAGTCGCATTCAACCGGCTGCCCGTTGGACAGGAACAGGTTGAGCGTGACCCCCTCACCATAGGGGTTGTTGGTGGTGAGCTGGAAGTCGTTTTCCACGATTACTTTGTGACCGGGGTGATCCTCCACCCGTTCGCCGTTGCTGTTGCCTCCGGCAGGGTGGACGAAGCCAAACGGCACGCCGATGTTGGTTGGGTGATCCTCGTCGTAGAGATCGGATCCCCGAGGATCGAGACCGTGTTCGTGGGTGAAGCGACACTCGTCGGGCCCACCCGGATCGTGAATCGGCGGATGCCAGCTCGGGTAGTAGGTCAAGGTGCCGTTGCTATCGGGCACGGCGGTCCAGTAGCTGTTATGGATCTCCTTGCTGCACATGCCGGGACGGTTGCCGTAGTCGTTGTAGTAGGTGGTGATGGTGTCCCATCGAGCTCCGGTGTCGGCGCCCTGCGGAAGGTTTGCGTCGCCAAATGAGTCGATGACGTTCTCAGAACCGCAGTGGGCGTCGGCGGGATCGTTGGGAGCTGAGCAGTTGCCGCCACCGCCGCCTCCACCACCACCGCCTCCGCCTCCAGCGGCGAAGACCTTGACCTCAGAGAGATTGAACATGGTGGGCTGGGAGCTGAAGGTCACCTGCAGGCGGCGAGCAGTGCGAGCGGTGAAGCTGACTTCACGCCAGTCGTTCCAATCGTGGTTGGTGCCGGTGTAGAGCGCTACAAATGGAGCGGTTTCCGTTGGGGACGACTCCCAGAAGATCTGATTGTTGTTGGGCTGGAAGATGTTGCCCACGTGGTAGTGCAGATCGGTGATGTCGTAGGTTCCACCAAGATCGATGATGGCGGTCATCGGGAAGTTGGAGGGGTTCCAGGGATTGGGGTTGGTCCAGGCTTGGGGAGTGTTGGGCCCGATCGTGCCGTCGGTCAGCCGGGTGGCGTTCGAAGAGTTGGCGCCGTCGGTGGCCGACAGGGTGGTGATCTCAGCGCCAGCGCCACCGCCGCCTCCGCCACCACCGCCGCCACCGCCGACCGGGGTGCCAACGACGGCTATCTCCGTGACGTCGAAGCGTGTGTCGAAGGTGTCGAAGCGCAACCGGATGTAACGGGTTTGGATACTGGCCGGGATTGGCGACGACCAGGCGTCGTAGGCCGGAGACGTGGCCGTGGCCAGGGTGGTGTAGGTGTTGCCGTCGGCCGAGGTCTCGATGTCGAGCGCGGCGGTGGACGGGAACGGGATCTGCCCGGCGTAATAGTGAACGGCGGTGACGTCATGCAGACTGCCGAGATCGATCACGGCCGACATCGGATACGACGAGTTCGACCACGGGTTACCGGAATTGGCCCAGGCGTCAGCGGGGTTGGCGCTCTCGGTGCCGTCGACAAGCGCCGCGGCGTTCGACGAAAACGACTCGTTGGAGGCAGTAAGCCCGGTGATGGACCCCGGTGGGGGTGCGGCCGCAACCGGGGAGATGGGGAAGAACGGCAGGATGCCGAGGATCAATGCGGCGACGCCTACGATCCAGATGGTGGTGGGTTTAATTTTCATGCCATACACACCGGTGGCACCGTGCGTTTGTCCAGCTCGAATCGAAATCTCCCCAAAAACACCAAATCCCCGCCCACGGCGGGCGGGGATCGGTGGCAGAAGTTAGAAGACCCCTCAGTGGCTTCTGCCTTAGGTGAGACGGGAAGCTACACCTCCCAAAGGACCACTACTGGCCGTCAGCGGTAACCCCGGCTTCCGTCTCGGAAACAATGACACCTGGGTCATCGGCGTCGGTAAGAGATGAGAACATCAGCCAACCGCCGGCGGCGAGCATGATGCCGACGATGGCCATAGCCAGACGCATGATGCCGTTGTTTTCGCGCGGATCGCGGTGCAGCGGGGCGACGGTGTTGCGATCGAGGGTGGTGTCCTGCTGGTGGCGGTCTTGAGTGAGCATTGTGTTTGTTGTAACGGCCCGGACCATCCGGCCGTATCTCCTTGTTGCCTCTAAATCTATCCGAGTTCTCATTCAATGTCAATAGCTATTGCAGCAATAACTATTGACATTCTTGACAGCGACGACTTCACTTGGGGCATGACCGGAGCACACCCCAAGGAAGGCCAGCGGCACGCCTCGACGCGACTCCTCAAGGCGCTCGACGCCATGGCAGCGGCGGCCACCGAAAACGCCGAACGCAGCCTGGCGATGGCCCGAAGAACCTCCGAGCTTCGTGCCGGCCTCGACGACGGCAAAACTCTGACCGACCTCCTCGAGTCAACAGAGGCGCCGCTGATCGTCGAACTGCTGTCGACCAATATGGCCACACTCGAAACCGCAGGCACAGAGCTGCGAGTAGCTCAGGCTCAGATGCTTCGCGAGGAAGGCCTCACCCTCGCTCAAATCGCCGACTTGTTCGGCGTCACCCGTCAACGAATCTCGGCGTTACTTCGTCAACGACCACAGCCGTAGCTTCAGGCCCTAGAGGTAGTACCCAAACCGAGCAGCCGCGTCGCGCAGGCCTTCGGCGACCGCTTCCGCTTCGCTGGCCGGCAAAGAGCTTCTCTCGGCCCGCGGCGACTTCAGCCCTGGATTCAAACACCGACGTGAACGCCAGCGTCGTCAACGGCGTGCCGGGGCCACCGACGTAAAGCGAAAGCTCATGGCCAACCGATTCGTTGACCACTTCGAACATCTGGGTGGCGAAGCCGACGACCTCTCGCACCGGACCTCGCGCCGTCACCGTTCGTGAGTACAGCAGCATCTCATAACCTCCTGAGTGTTCGATGCCACCGGACCATCCAGTCGCATCAGGTTGTTATGAGTACTTTCAACCGCGAGACCACATCGCAGCAGTGATCTAGATCACTAACCGGCAAGTTTGCGTTCCGGTCGGCTGTTGCTCTCTTGTCAGTTGTTGGAGTCGTCGAGCGAGCGATCGTAGTCGTCCGCTGCTTCGGCCATCAGCTTCATCCGCTGACCCGACATGAGATTGCCAAGGCCACCGGAGTTGAGGCCTTGAGATAGCGGTGCCGTGCCTCACCGTGCGGGCCAGCGCGTGACCTCGATGGCGGGGTGCCCGTTGAACCGGCGAACTACGCCACACATGAATTCGGTACTTGAGCTTACGAAGCAGGCCCATACGCCAAAGATTACTAGGGGCTGACGCCCGGTTTGGATCGCCTCCACCCTCCCAACCGGAGCCGAACGTGAGCGATTCGCAAGCAACAACTACCATCAACATATGACCACCTCACCTCTCACCAGTCGCGCCGGCCAAGCGATTTTGGAGCAAATCGGCAACCGACTCTGGGGCTTCAAACCGAATTTGATGGCCGACATAGTCGACCAAAACGGCGGGATTGCATCTGTCAGCTGGTTCGCCCGAAACATGCCGACCTACGAGCGAATCCTGAAAGAATGGGGCCCCATACGCACCCACCTGGTGGCATGCATCACCTCCACACTCACGGGATGCCCGTACTGCACCTACGGGCATGCGTACGCGCTGCAGCTCCACTACTTCAGAATCAACGGTGACGTCATGCCCTACGACGAACGCGATCTCGAAGCTTGGTGTTCACTCGACGACGAGATCGTGGTGGACAACTACCGACGGTTGCTCGAGGAGTCGGAACTGGACGGCGAGCTGCCCATTCTCGATCGAGTGGTTGAGCTGCGAAACGGTGAGGCTGCATCAGACACACCCGATGACAAGAACATCGAACACCTACTCACGATGTTCAAGTTCCTCAACGGTTGCGGAATCGCTGCAGATACCGAAACCGATCAAGCCCACGATCCGATCAACAAAGACCGACCGTTGCGCGATGCCTACGCCGCCCGGCGAGCGGCGTAGTCGGGCGAGCGCCATGGGCTTCCTCGATCACATCGTCGGTTCGTTCAGCACTGGAGCCGATGGCAACCCGACCGTCGCCATGATGGACGCCGCCTTTGCCGCTGAGGGCATGAATTGGCGCTACGTCAACTGTGAGGTGCCGCCAGTCGGGTTGTCGGATGCCGTGGCCGGGGCGGTGGCGATGGGGTGGCGAGGTTTCAACTGCTCGATCCCGCACAAGCAGTCGGTCATAACGTTTCTCGATTCACTGGCACCGGCGGCTGAGTTGTGTCAGGCCGTGAACTGTGTGGTGCGCACCGACGATGGGCGTTTGGTCGGCAACAACACCGACGGCCGAGGATTCCTTGACTCACTGGTCGAGCTGACGCCGGCCGCCGACCTGAACTTGCTACTTATTGGGAGCGGCGGTGCGGCCCACGCCATCGCCGCTGAACTCGCCCTCGCCGGAGCGGCGTCGATCACCGTGGCGTCCCGCAACCCCATCACGGCCGCCAGCCTGACCGGACTCATCAACGGGGTACGCCCTGGCGTCGGTACCGTGTCGGAGTGGACCAGCGGCGGCGTGGTGCAGATCCCAACCGAGACCCAAGTGGTGGTGCAGGCCACTCCCGTCGGCATGCACCCCGACGTCGGCGCGGCTGTCAACGTCGACTGGTCGCGTGCGAGGTCGGACATTATCGCCGCCGACGTGGTGGTCAACCCACCACGCACACGATTCCTCACGGAGGCGGCGGCGGCCGGAGCCACCACACTCGACGGAACCGGCATGCTCGTGAATCAGGCCGCTGAAAACATTCGACTTTGGGCGGATCGCTCGGTAGACAAGTCGGTCATGCGACAGGCGCTCGAAGCGACCTTCGACTAGGGCGACGGACCAGCCTGCTTCCTCCGCAGCCCGCCGATCTGCGGTGCTGAGGAGCGTGAAAACACCCCTCCAAGCACCACAGAACGCAGCTAGTCCCGCTGCAGAGCTTCGGCTACGGCTTCGATGGCGGCCACCACTTTGGCCGCCGGATCGTCACCGGTGCCGCCATAGCGCTGGCGTCGTCGGAACGTCTCGATGATCTCGGCCCATCGAGCGGCCTGCTCGTCAGTCTCCGAGCCTCGCAACTGCGCTAACTTCAGCAGGTTGGCCTCCGCCGCCCCGGTCAAGGCGCGCGATTCAGCCAGGTAGTGTTCGTCGATAACCGACTCCACCTCGGCCTCGGTCATCAACGGCAGGATCTTCGACACGATCCTCGCCATGTTGCGATATGAACCCTGAAGCAGGAACGGCGGCTCGGTGCGATACGCATCGTCGGTGGCGGCCGACTTAATGTATTGCCGGTTCACGGCCAACACCACGTTCCGCACCCGGTTGATATGGCGGATCATGGCGATGATCTGGTCTATCTCACCTGAGGTGTAGTTGTGCATCAGCTCACTGTCGGGCGGGCGCACCCCGTCGGCGGCGCCGAGGAACCACACGATGTCGGAGTGTTCCCGCCCCACCAGTGGAGCGGTGACTTCGTTGGCACTGAGCGCGTTCTCCAGGTAGCTGAGAGCAAAGAGGGTTTCGTTGCCGGAAAGCACATCGCCCAGGTCGTAGGTGTCGGCCCGGTTGGCCAGCATGTCGGGCACGGTGAACCGCTGCCCCGACTCGGTGTAGGGGTTCCCCGCCATCACCACGGCAAAACGTTTGCCTCGCATGTCAAAGGTGCGAGCCTCGCCGTTCCACACCCCCTCGATCCGACGCTGCCCGTCACACAGCGAGATGAACCGCTGCAGGAACTCGGCGTCGGTGTGCTGAATGTCGTCGATATACAGCATCACGTTGGCGCCCATGGCGAACGCCAGGTTGATGCGCTCCACCTCTTGCGCCGCAGTGGCGCTCGGAGCCTGGGCCGGATCGAGTGACGTGACGTCGTGACCAAGCCCGGGGCCCGACACCTTCACCAGCGCCATACCCAACCGCTCGGCCACGTACTCGGCGAGCATCGTCTTGCCGTAGCCAGGAGGCGACAGCAACATCAGCAAACCGCTGCGGGCGCCCGACCGGTCATCGACGGTGCCGATCTGACGAGCCAAGTTGTCACCGATCAACGGCAGGTAGACCTGATCGATCAACTGGTTGCGCACAAACCCCTCGGGCACCGACGGTTCGAGCGACTCAAGCCGCAGCCGGGTGCGAAGGTCGGCCACGATCGAACGACGGGCTGCTTGAAACCCCTGCTGCTCAGGCATGACGGAAGCTCGATGTTGCGCAACGGAAGCCAGCAGCTCGTCGACCCGGCCGCCTAGCTTGCCCTCGCTCACGGTTCCGTGGCGGCCCCGAAGCCCGTCGATCTCAAATGCCAGATCGACGTCGACCGTGCGACGATCGAGCTCGGGAGTGACAAGAGCCGCGGCGCATTCGTGGTGCAGATGCGGATCGAGGCGCGACGACAGAAAGCCCAGAAGAATGGCGAAGCCGGTTCGCCGATCGGCACCATTAGTGGCCGACGCCCGCATTGCCTTGGTCGACGCCTTGACCTCAGGCAGCTTTGACAGCGCAGCGAGCTTCTCGGCCGCTTCGGCGCTCTGGGCGAACGACAGTCGACTGCCGGTGGTCAACTCGGCCAACAGGTAGTCGGCTTGGGGGCAGCTCAGACCAAGCGCATCGCCGAGATCGGTGGCCAGCGACGCTCGGGTGGCGGCATCGACGCCGAGACGGGCCGCCGCCTCGCCGTGTTGAATCCACTCGGCCTTGACCGCCTCATCAGCCTCGGCCCACACGAGCTGAGCTTCGGCTCGATCGGGACCGGTTGTGGTCAACGTCCCAGCGGCTTCGGCCACAGGCGCCACGACCGACAGAATGTCGGCGGCATCGAGGTCGTGCACGCCTCGGTCGTAGCCTTCGTCGAGTCGTTGCAGGGTCGCCTCTCGAATAGCATCGAGCCAGTCGACATCGCCGTCACCATCCGAGCCATCTAGGTGGTCGAGTAACAGGTCACCGGCCAGGAACGCCGACCGATACAGCGCTGGCGATTCCGACGGCACCTGGCTGTTCCACAGATGGCGGAACCGGTCGAGCTCCGGATCGTTGAGTGGCATACGCAAGTCGGTGCCAGTGAGCACCGCCTGAAGGCCGTCGTCGGTTGAGATCAGCGAGAGATCACGAGTGCGTTGCTCCACGCTGAACCGATGGCGACCAAGTTTGATGGCCAAGCCACCGGGACCGCCCTCATAGAGCTGAAGCCGATCCCGCATCGCTCGGACAGCATCGTCCTGCGATTTGCCGATCGCCGACTGCAGCTCGTCAGCCCTCGTCCCCTCGCTGATACTGCGAAGCTGGTCGACGAGGCCACGCAGCCGCACCGCCATCGGGTCGGCGGCGAACAGACCATGGACATCATCGATAGACGTGAGTTCCTGGGCCCGGGCCTGCAGTCGTTGCAGGGTGCGAGTGCCGGCGTTGAACAGCCGGTCACCATGTTCTTGGCGTTCGTTGAGCAGCTGCTGACGGCGGGCGGCAAACACTTCGGATGCCTGATCCCGTCGCTCCTCCAACTCCTCCATCTGGGCGGCGGTACGTGGACCGGCGGTCTCAAGCTGTTCGAGTTGCAGGAGCAGGCGAGCCAGCGCATCGTCACAGGCTTCGGGGCTGTCGGCCCGGGCGAGTGAGGTGGCCACCGTCTGGCCGAATAGTCCGAGTTCAGCGGCGAACGCATCACCGGTTTCACTCTCGACGAGCGTGTCCCGGCGCACCTCGGCCGCAGAGCGCACCCGGTTAAGCTCGGCCACAACGTCGGCCACTTGCTCCAACACAGCGGTGCGAATGCGGGTGTCGTCGACCACCAGGTCGCCCACGGTCGAGGCCACCACGTCCATCGCGTCGCCGACGGCATCGACCTGGGCCAGCAGCTCCCCGGCCTCCACCGAACCTTCGGCTTGTTCAATCTGCCCGGCCAGCTCGGTGAGCGATTCGTGATACGGCGCAAACGCATCGGCCTGGGCGAGATTGGCCGCCGCGTCTTGGGCCAGCTCGTCGTGAACTTCCTGGGCCCGATGCTCCAGTTGTTTGACCCGGTCGCTGTCTACGTCGCGCCGCTCGCCGAGCGCGTGGAACCGACCGATGCTGTGGCGAAGCTCACCCAGGCGACCGACAAACTGCTCAGTCGACGATGGAGGTGAGAGGCTGATCTCCCGGGCCACGGCCTCAAACTCGGCCTCGGCGTCGTCAACTTCAGCCACCGCGGCCAAACGAATCTGTTCGGTCCGTTCAAACTCGTCGATGATCTGCTCGGCCACCTGACGGATCTCGCCCACCGACTCGGCCAGGTTGCCCACTTCGGCGCTGCTCATCCAGTGATGGGCGTCGAGCGTGCGTCCGGCCGACGCCACAAGGTCGCCGTACACCACGGCCGACGGGTCGAGGTCGCCAACGGTGCGAACCAGGGCGAGCGCATCGGCCACCCCGGCTACCAGCCCGGCGTTGCCGACCCGCGTGAGCGCGGTGACCGGACGGTCTTGGGCCTCATACCACTCGTCGCTGCAGAACGGAGTGGTCCACACCTGAATCGGGTGGATGCGGGTGGGGGTCGGCTCCTCCCGGAAGATCACCATGCCGCCGTTGTCGAACAGGCAGTAGCCGTGGCACCAGATCGGCGTGGCCACGTCTTGGGTGACGATGTTGTAGGGCAGCAGAATCGAGCGGCCTTCGTCGGGCTGATGGAACACGTAGAGCACGTCTTCACCGTTGGGCGAGTGCACCACGTCGAGCAACTCCATGCCGGTGGGATCAACGTCGAACGTGCGCAGCTGACCAGTGCGGAGATAGAGGCCGTCGGGGAAGATCAGGCCATGGCCATCGGGTAGCTGGCGGAACGAGGCGCTGAGGTCGTCGAGGCGAACGGCGGTGTGGGTCAACCGGTTGACCACGTAGTGGCGCACCGTCTGCTCGCCGTAGGGTTGTACCCGCACGATCACCAGATCGCCGGCGTCGCCGTAGGAAACGTCGCAGTCCTGAAGGGCCTGATCGGCGTGAGCCACGGGTTCGCTTGTGAGAAGCGTGGGCTCGGCACCACCGTCGTCGAACTTCAGCTCCAGGGTGCCGTCGAGTGGATCGACCAGGATCCGCTCGAGGATCACCACGTAGCGATCATCGACGTGGTCCGCCCGAGTGGTGGCTACCCAGTCGACGTCGTGACGAGGCGGGTAGCGGTGATCCCGTTCACCTCGATCGTCAATATAATCAAGGCGGTACTCAAGCCCGTCCGGCTCGATCTGCCACCGCAACACCCGGATGTCGCTGGCCGACGTGCCGGTACGAAACACCGCCAGCAGCCGCTGGCCTGCGGTGTAGACCTGCTGGATGCGGGCGTTCTTGAAGTACGCCATAAGCTCACCGAAGTCGCGGCGGAACCGACGGTCGTCAAGAATCGACCCGGCCAGCCCATCGGGGTTTGGGCTGATGTCAGGAGGTTGACCGTTGGTTGTTGCCGTGAAGTGGTGCACCGAAAACACGTCTTCAGGACGGATCTCGGCCCGCACCCCCGCGGTGGCGTTGTATGCGAGGATCATCTGATCGCCGAACGCCGCCACGTCGCGGGGGACGACGTTGTTGTCACTCCTCACCCGCTCGGTGGCCAGCAGTTCGAACTGGGCCGCACCGAAGGCTTCGGTCCGGCGTTGATTGAGTTCAACGGCGCGGGACTTCAGCTCTTCGGCCGCGGTGGTGAGCCGTTGCCGGAGTAGGTCGTAGGTGGTCTCCGCCACCTCGGCTTCAGCCATTAGTTGGCAGTGTTGGTAGAACCGTCAGTGCCGCCGGTAGGAAGCGCTTCGGCGCCAGACCCGGGAAGGGCGACCTCTCCGCTCGACACCTTGTGCAGCAGCTCGGCCACCGTCAGATCCTTGATGCCCTGGGCGCCAAGACCGCTGACGGCCGCAGCGATCGCTTCCACCAGATCCCGCTCACCGTTGAGGTACGGAGCGGCGATGCCGGACGCCACGTCGGAGTTCTGCACGAACCCGTCGACGGTCTTGCCGTTGGCCGCCGCGTTGACCAGGCGGTCGACAAACATGTCGGCCCCACCGACGATGTCGATGTTGGCCGACTCCAGACCGGCCTTGACCGCCTCGGCTTGTGCGGTGGCGACACCAACTTGGGCGTCGACCTGGGCGAGTCGCACCGAGGTGTCGGCTTCGAGCTGACGGATGAACTCCTCGTGCTCCTGTCCAACACCTTCGAGGTCGCGCATGGCCACGGCCTTTTCCTTGAGGCCGGCGGCTTCGCCCCGGAGTTTGGCCTCGATGGTTTCGGCTTCAGCCACGCCGGTCTCCCGGAGTTTGGTGGCTTCGGCGATTCCGATCTCGCGGATGGCGGAGGCGCGCGCCTCTTCCACTCGCACGTCGGCCATGCCCTGCTTCTCCGATGCATCGGCCTTGGCTTCGGCCACTTCGGCCTCAGCCAACCCATAGGCAGCGTGTTTGGCCTTGGCGCCGTCGGCGAGCTTCACCTCGGCCTGGGCGCTCAGGTCGGACGCTTCCAGATCGGCCTTGGCCAACGTAAGTTTTTCGGAGGCCAAGTGCTTGGCCGCGGCGTCGGCCGCTTCGGCCGCCTTGATGTCTTTCACCAGGGCGCCCTGAGCTTCGGCTTCAGCCTCGATGATGATGGCTTGGCGCTTGCGGTCGGCGTCTTCCACCACACGAAGCGTTGCGATCGACTCTTCCTGTTCGGCCACAGTCTTTTCGACGGCCACCCGATCGCGGCGGATGTCGGCGATGGTGGCCTTCTCGGTCTCGAGCGCTTTTTCGGCAGCCAGCGTTTCGACATGACGGCTCATAACCTCGAGCTCACGGGCTTTCGACACGCGCTCGTCTTCCACGGCGATCACTCGCTCGCGGTTCTTGGCGGCGACGTCGACCTCTCGCTGCAGGTTCTCACGCTCGATACCGAGTTTTTGGTCGACTTCGATGTTGGCCATCTC
The DNA here is from genome assembly GCA_965216355.1 of Acidimicrobiales bacterium. Classification (GTDB taxonomy): domain Bacteria; phylum Actinomycetota; class Acidimicrobiia; order Acidimicrobiales; family SZUA-35; genus JAHELU01. The sequence goes on along the minus strand of CBDCFR010000013.1, from coordinate 739,912 downwards.
GGCCTTGAGCCGCTCTTCAGCTCGCACCGCTTCGGTTGTGGCGGCCTCTCGGGCCCGGACCGCGGCGATCTCTCGCGCCTGGCGAGCTTCGGCGTCGGCCTGCTGGCGCTCAAGTTCGAGCACGGCTTCCCGAGTCTCGACGTTCTTGGCCGTGATCAGCTTCGACTCGTCGTTGGAGGCGTTGTTGGTGGCCACGTGCTCAATGGCGGTGAGCTCGGTGATCTTGCGGATGCCCTGAGCATCGAGGATGTTGGACGCGTCGAGGTGAGACATCGGCGTCTGCTCGAGGTAGTCGATGGCCACGTCCTCAAGCGAGTAGCCATTGAGGTCGGTACCGATCACCTCGATGATCTTGTCGCGGAAGGCCGCCCGCTCGGTATAGAGCGACTCGAACTCCATCTTCTTACCCACGGTCTTGAGCGCCTCACCGAACTTTGCGGTGAACAGCTCTTCAAGAGTGATCGGGTCGGAGGCGCGCTCGGTGCCAATGGCTTGGGCCACCTTGATCACGTCTTGTTCGGTTTTATTGACCCGCACAAAGAAGGTGACCTTGAGGTCGGCTCGGATGTTGTCTTGACAGATCAGACCCTCCGCACCGCGGCGGTCTAGCTCGATGGCCTTTACCGAGATGTCCATCAGCTCGGCTTTGTGGAGGATCGGCAGCACAACCTTGCCGGTGAAGGTGACCACGACGTCTTTCATCGTCGACACCACCAGCGCCTTTCCCTGAGGCACCTTTATATAGAGCCTCGCCACCATCGCCCCGATGACGAAGATGAGGATGAGCACTACAGCGACAACTGCCAGTACCGCAACTAGCAAGGTTGGCATGACTTCCTACTTTCTTTCTTGGCTTCCTGTGTTGGTTTGCTTTGCTTAAGAACTGGGTGAGACCGACCGGTGTTAGATCAAGCCCTCGGTGTCGGTGGAGATGGTGAACACGCCATCGTCGACGTCAACGAGGAGGGCACGGTCTCCTGCCTTGAGGTCGTTTTCGATCGAGCAGCGCACTTGAATCAAGTGCTCGTCACCCTTGTTGTTGCGCACGGTGGCTTGGCCGAAACTTGCGTCCACCCGGCCGGTGTGGATGGTGGCGATGCGACCGATCAGGTCGGCGTGCCGCTCCGCCCGTTGGGTGGCGAAGACCGGGCTGATCCATCGAGCCACTCGGCCGGCCACCAGCATTCCGAGGTAGAAGGGGATCGCCAGCGCGAGAAGGACAACAAGCCAGGTAGCAGTGCGGCCGTCGAGGATGACTACCGCGGCAACCGACGCCAACCAGGCCGCCAGCGACAATACGGTTAGCGACACGCTGATCGGCACCAGATGCAGGCCCATGGTGCCGGCAATCGAACTGGCGATAAGGCTCCCGCCGGCTGCGTCGACGTCGCCATCGAGATCGAGGTCGGCATCGATGTCGAGCTCCGCGGCAACATCGCCGGCAAATCCGAACATCGCCGACACCAGCCAATAGCCGACCGACACGAGTACGAGCACAGTGAAGACAACGGTCGGAAACGACAGTGCAATCTCAATTAGCTCGCTCACCAAAAACCGCCTACCCGATGTGTACGCAAAGTTGACTTGTGCTGGCTGCACACCGGGCGCCAAAGAGATTGCATGCCAGACGACATAGAAGGTACCACAAACCCGGACGGCTTTTTGTTCGCTTCCGGCGTCTTTGAGCTCCTAGACCGACGGAGCGAGAAACTGGCCCACATCCAATCCCATCGGCGGCAGCGCGACCGGCCTTAGCGGCCAATCTGCGAGCACCTGCTTACCGGATTCAGGACAAGTAACATCAGGACTACCCGGTCCCACCAGTTGTTACGTTGTGTAGATGACCGATCAGTTCCCAGGTGTCAAGGTGTTTCTGGCCAACCTTCAGCGATCGGACCTCGGGCACACATCGCTCAGTGAGCGCGAGCTCGCCGACATTCGACGTCACGCTGACACGCTGACGACCCTCCCACCCGCTGTCGCCACGTATGTGAGCCTTCTGGAAAGACGTCCCGAACTCGTTGACCTCGGGTGTACCTGGGAGGACCGAACCGAGTCGATTGCCTGCAATCCCTACTCGCCAGCCGAGATTGTCGAGTCGGCTCCGTCGAAGGTCGACAACTGGGAGGGAAACCGAAAGGCCTTTGGGAATCTACCGACGTACTGGCTCACGGCAATAACCGGGCCCGGCTCCGCGGTTGTTGCAGTCGGTGACGACGAGGACCCGCCAGTTGTGTACAGCCCGTTTCCAGACACGTTTCAGGGCACCTCGCTCGTCGCTGCGTTGCGAGCCTCCAGGTACCTCGAAGGTCTGTTCCTGCCCCCGGAGTTCGGGCCGTTCGCCGTGCTACCACCGGATGCTCCGACAACCAGCCTTGACGTCCCCGGCAATCCCGAGTCCGTGGCCTCATCGGACGTACTGGCGGAGTTCGACAGCCTCTTCAACTCGCTCTTGGGATCACCAATCCCTGCCCGCGGAACGTTCCCGATCGCTCGATCAGCTTGTGTCAGACAACTATTACCGGTCCGCTCCAGCACGACCAGACCCGAAGGCGATCGGCCCGATGATCCTCCGCACCCGATACACCCCGATCGTCGCCATGACCATGTTGCTTGCCAGTGCCCGTGTCTGGCGCCAGGAAGGTATCGCCGGAATCGCCATCCACGACAACATCGGTCTGTTCAACCGGGGACCGAGCATCACGCTCGACGTCGACGATGCCACCGACGCTCTCCTCGCCCTGGCGGTCGATGGCGATCTCGATGAGCTCGGGCTCAGCTACCGTCACAACGTTGCGGTGGCCCTCAATAGGCATCATCGGTTTTGGCCGGCCGAATGACGGACCGTAACCTAGTTGACCTATGATTTCCGACGCCTTTCAAGCCATGGTCGAGGTCCACCAGTCGATGGGGTCGCCGCTGCCCGACTTTCTGCGACCACCAGTTGAGTCCGACGATGAGGCGCTCCCCGATGAGCTGAACGAACTCTATGCGCTCACCGATGGCGTCGACCTTGAAGCATGGAACAATCAGTATCCCGGTCGGCCCGCCTACTTTCTGCCCAGGTGGGACTTCCCTTCGCGTCAGAAGGCGGATGAACTCACTACTCTCCTCCGAGGGGCGGGAAGCGACGAATTCGAACCTGATGACCCAAGTAGTCCTCAGTGGCTGGGCGACACCAGGGTGGTGTTTTCGAAACTCACGGTCGGCGACGAAGACATTGCCTACAAGCTCAACGATGGTCAGCTTTGGGTTGTGTCTTGGCCCGACGACATCCGACCGCTCGGCTTCGGTCTGGAGGAGCTGCTACAGCAGGCCGTGACGCTGTGGACCAACCTCGGTGCTGCATGGGACCCTGATCTGATGATGGTCACTTGGGACCGAGCCGTCGGAAGGCGCCTGCTTCCGTTTCCATAACTGTGGTTGGATCACCGCTGCCCGACTACCTGGGCCCACCGGCCGGTGTCCGCAGCGTCGAACGACCCTTCGTCTGGCTCGTCCTACCTAAGCCAGCCGAACACCGGTAATCGGTGCAACAACTTCGGCCCTTCGCGACCCGTAGATGTAGGAGAATGGGTTTAGGAGGGACAAGACGTGCTCAACGTCGAGCTGGAGAGGGAATGTTTCAGACGTTTCGTGGCTGCTGGGGCGGTGCTTGCACTGGTGCTGTCGTCATGCGGCTCCGCTGTCGCAACCGATACGGTGCAGACAACAGCAACCACGGGCGCCGTCGACACAACTGCCGAAACAACGACGTCGGCCGATGAGGCTGAGCCATCTGTCGCGGTTCCGCTTCCAAGCAGCTCGGACCCTTGCGTTCAGCCCGTCGACTTCAGCTCAATCAGCTCAGATCTACTAGGGGAAGGGTTCATCACCGGCTTCGAGGCTCGCGAGGCAACAAGGCCGCTGCGAGTCATGTTCTCCTCTGCTGATGCGGCCACTGCGCAGGATGCGGTAATGGTGATCATGTTTCATGGTGCCGGGGGCTCCAACCGCACCATGACACAAACCTTGTGGCGCATTTCCTTTATGCCGCTGCTGGCCGAGAAGAAGCCCTTGGTGACAGTCATGGCACAGGCTGAAGCGGGAACCGTAGGCTTTTGGTCCCAGGACGCCACGTTCAATGTCGACTACATGGCCGCACTTCGAGCCCAGCTGGCCAACACATTCTGTCTCGACGAGATGAAGGTGGTATTGCTCGGACAAGGTCAAGGCACCTTGGCCGTGTTAGGGGGGTACTGCTCCGAAGCATTCGATCCCGATGTCGTGCTGCTGTTTCAAGGCATGATGAAGCTGCTCGACTGCCCTGCCGAGCCAGCTCCACTGATCACGTTCGACATTTACGAATTTGACCCGATCATCGGAACCCACTGGGACGGGGCTTGGAATCCGCCGGTCGCAGAGGAGGTCGCAGCAACGGGTGGTATCCAATCGACGCCTGAAGACTTCGATCACTGGCTGAAGCAGTACGGCTGCACCGAGGAGCCGACCGAGACTTCAGTGCCGATCGATCTTGCAAGAAGCTCCGGGGAAGACGTGCGCCCGATGACCGTGCTCGCGGCCCGCAATTGCGTCGAACCAGTGGTGGCGATAGGCGGCCCTTCGGCACCTGAGTGGCAGGAGCTGGGCACGCCGTTCAAAGTCGAAGCCCCAGTTTTCGCCGCCGCCAACACGGTGATGCTGGACGAGCTCCTCGCCGCATTGGGATGAGACGTGGCACGGCCATTACCTAGACAGCCGCTGCCGGAAGCCGAAGGAGACTTGACGTTGGTCCAGATCTTTCGCCAAGAATATGAGCCGCTCATGCGACTGGCCTTCGTGCTCACTGGTAGCCAGCACGAGTCAGAGGAGCTCGTCCAAGATGCGTTCCTGGACCTACAACAGCGGTGGGACCGGGTGCTGAATCCTGCTGGATTCTTACGGACGGTCGTTGCCAATGACGCACGGCGCCGCGGCCGGCGGCGAACCCGTCGCCGCGAAATAGTGGAGCGCAACCAGTTCGTTCTAGGTCGTGATACCTCGCAGCGTCCGCCGTATGACCACTACCTCACCGATGCGCTATCCCGTCTCCCCGATCGTCAACGGACCGCCTTGGTGTTGGCGTACTTCGGCGGTTACTCATCAGCCGGGATCGCCGAGATCTTGGGCTGCAAACCGGCCACGGCCAGGTCGCTGGTCCATCGCGGAATTCGGCTGCTGGGAAAGGAGCTTGATCGTGAGTGAGTGGCCTGAACAGCCGAGGTTACGAGACGCTCTCGCTCGATTGGCGGACGACGTTGAGCTGGATGACGGCCACCGCCAAGGAATCCTTTCGCAACTCCTGCTTGCCAGCACATCGACCGAACAAAGACATCGTCGGTGGCACAGAAGGCTGACCGTGTTGCGTATCAATCAGTGGCTGCGGCCGGTCGCAGTCGCTGCGGCGGCCGTCGTGGTCGCAATTGGTGGCGCTGCTGCAGTCGTCGCTCTACTGGCTGACGACGCAACGGTTGCCGTTGAGACCGTCGCCGAGTCACCAACTGGTTCGGCTCCAAGACCCGACCAGAATGGAGTGAACAGCGCATCGACCTCAGGAAACAGCACGCCTCCGCCACTCCGTCGAGCTGATCTCTGCCAACAGCAAGCGCCCGGACCACTGGAGGGCGAGGTGGTGGTCCCAGCTCAATCCGGCGAAGTCACGTTGGGCGTCCAGACGGCTTCGGGGAGCATCACGAACGTACCGTCGATCAGCTTGGTCGACTTCGTTGACGCCACCGACTGGGAGGACGGACGGCATCTACAGACATCCCGAAAGTGGCTGGCTTTCCGATCACCGAGGGTCGACAGCATCGAGACTGCGACTTCGGTAATTGACGCTGTTCTTCGTGAAGGTTGTCATTCAGCCGTGTTTGTATCGGTGTCACCCACGACGGTACCTGAGGCGACGTCGTTGTCATGCCGTTCACCGGAAACCGGGCGCACGCTCACCGGATTGCTTCTGATCGATCCAGCTGGGCCACCGGTCAGCTGCGAAGGCACCCTCCCCACAATGGTCGTCGGCCGCGAGCTTTCAACCGAAGTCAATGCCTGGGCCGAAGCCTACGGATGCACCGGCCGATCGAGTGAACCCCTTGATGAACGTGCCTCGTATGTGACCTTCGATGAGTGTCGGCACCTGCTCGCCATCGTCGATCTTCAGCGCCCCGTCGACGATCTCTGGACCGATCCATCGCTGACGTCCGCGATTCTCGAACAGCTCCAAGTTCTCCGATAACCGCTAGCCAGTAACCACTAACCAAAAGGAACAACCAATGAACACCAACATCTCTCCGGCGGCCCGCAGCCGGATGTTTCGACTCACCACCGCTATCGCCGTACTGGCTGCCAGCCTCGCGCTCTTCTCAACGCCGGCGTCCGCCGATGAAGCGGCCGCAGTCGGTGTCAGTGGAGAGGCCGTGCCCTGGCCCGCCGCTCCTACCACCTGCGACCCGCTCGCAACCGGCCCAATCGACTACGTACTGGCGATGCCCGCTGGGGCGGGTTCGCTGACCGGTTGCCTCTACGGCACCCGTCAAGGCGAACGCTTCAACAGCGGGGGTCAACTACAAACCAAAGGGATCGAAACCTTCGTCGGCTGCTGGGGAACCAAATGCGGCTCGTTCGAGCTGGAGGGATTCATCACAAGCCGTTGGGATGCGCACCCTGCAACCGGCGGCAACCAGATCAACGGTCGATGCCAGCACAAGATCGTTTCGGGCTCTGGCACGGGTGACTTTGTCGGCGTCGAAGGTCGGCTCGACTTCAAAGACATCCTCGACACCGATACCGACGGAACCGTGCTCAGCATCGTGTTCGACTACAAGGGACACCTGCAGTTTCGGTAGTTCCAATCACTAGGTCAGCTCTACGGCCAACACCACGAATTGGGTGAACTGGCCGGCGTTGAAGTTGTTGTCGCTCACGATCACCAGGCTGTGGCGACCGTCGGCCAGCATCGGTCCCCAGGTCATGCCTTCGATGTTGTCGATCGGCACGCCCAGGTCGTCGAAGGCGAACACGAGGCGTTGGGACACTGGCGTGGCTCCGATCGGCGCACCGTCCTCAAACAAGGCATCAACGCCCAAGGTGTTGGTGGCACCGGCGGTGGAGATCTCGTTGATGATGACCACGTTGCCGGTGCCACCACCGAGCGTGCCACCCACGGAGAACGAGCGCTCCATCACCAGCATCGTGCCGGCGTTGTCGATCGGCAGAACCTCAACCACACCGTTGACGCCGAAGATGCCCGACGGCTCAGCCCACGGGTCCACCTCATAGACGTACTCGGCCACCGGCTCACGACGAGGCACATCATATATAAGGACCCGGGCGAGGCTGCCGTTGTCGAACGTGGCCGCCGGACCGTCCTGCACCAGCGCTGCCTCACCGGCGGTCACGAGGTGTTTGCCGTCGGGGGTGAGGTTCAGGCTCTCAAACCCGAGGTTGAATCGAAAGCCTTGTGTTGCCCCGTCGGGCAGGTAGTACTCGGGCACCGGCAGCTCAGCGGTCACCCGGCCGTTGCGGTTGTAGCGCCGAATGAACGGATCGATGATCGGGTCGGCGATCGTGTTCCCCTCAGACGAAACGTACAACGCACCCGACCCGGCCATGGCCAAGCCCTCCGGATCGAGCCCACCCGGTGCGAACTCACTTCCATCGGAATCGAGCAACACGGTTGAGCCGATGAACTCGAGATCACCATCGTCGAAAGAGCCATCACCGAAATCAATCGACACCGTGTAGTAGCGAACAGGGTCGCCGGTCGGCCGGTTCCCCTGATCATCGGAGATCGTGTGGTACACACCACGGCGTTCGTCGTAGGTGATGCTCGAGAGGCCGCCGACCTCAGTGCCGTCGACCACCGTTCCGGTAGGCACCACCACTTGTCCAACAAACTCGACCGAGGCCACGCCCAAGGGGTCGCCGCCATCGTGGACGTTCGTCGGTGACATCGACGAAGCAGCCGACGCTCCGGTAATCAGGGCGGTCAGGACTGCTAGTGCGGTCGCCAGTGTGATCCCGAGGGATGCTGGTAGGTGCCGATTCATGGTGGTGCTCCTCCACCACCCGCGCCACCACAAACCGTAGTCGAACCCGGTGACTGCTATGAAATGGCGTGCGGCCAGCGGGTCTAGCCCCAGCCGTTGCCGCTCCACGTGCCGCCCGACCAGGTCGCCCCGCTCCAGGTAGCGCCACTCCAAGTCGCACCCGACCAGGTCGCACCCGACCACGTTGCGCCACTCCAGGTCGCACCACTCCAAGTGGCACCACTCCAGGTCGCACCGCTCCAAGTGGCACCGGACCAGGTAGCGCCACTCCAGGTCGCACCCGAGGGGTTGAACAGCTCCCACGCGCCACCCGACCACGTGGCTCCCCGGTCTCCGGGATTGGCCGGACCGCCCACGCCGGTGAGTCCGTCGTGATCTTCAACGCTGTCGTTGCTGTCGATTTCGGGTGACTCGATCCCGTCGGTTGGCGCATCAGCCGGTTCATGGTTCTGCGTGGTACCGATAATCGGGCGGTATCCGAGTGTGCGCGAGCCGTAGATGTGGCCCTCACCTTGCCGGCGGCTGGACACGTCCTCAAGGCGCACCGCGCGATCCGCGATCGACGCCTTCACCTCATCCGGAGTGAGGCCCGGATTGTCGCTGAGCAACACGGCAGCCAAACCGGAAACCACGGCCGCAGCCTGTGACGTGCCGGACCCCTTGAACAGATCATCGCCATAGCGGGCCGATGGTGTCTCACGATCAAGCGTCGAGCCGGGGACCCGGTAGGAGGCGATAGACACGCCGGGAGCGACAACGTCGGGATTGCGAAGCCCGTCGCCTTCGGCCGACCACCGGGGCACTGGACGCTCATCAAGGTCATCGTCGCCGGATCCGGCCGCCCCGACCGCAATCACATACGGATCGACCGCCGGTGAATCGAGATGCCGTTGGTTCTCGCCGTCGTTGCCCGCAGCTACCACCACAAACACTCCGGCCTTCCAGGCCCGCTCGACCGCGGCGGAAAGAAGATCGCCTTCGTGACGGCTCACGTCGGCCTGACCAAGCGAGAGGTTCAACACTCCGATGTTGAGACCGGCCGAGTGCCGGTGTTCGACCACCCAGTCGATCGCGGCGACAACCTGGGGCACCGTGGTGATGCCGTCGCTGCCGGCCACCTTGATGCTGACGATGCGGGACCCAGGAGCGATTCCTTGCTGACCCGGCCGTTCACCGGCGATGATGCCGGCCATGTGAGTGCCGTGACCGTAGGTGTCGAGGTAGGCCGTGGTCGTTGACGCGGCCTCGGCGGAAAGGTCCGGGCCGTGAAAGACCTTGCCTACCCCGTCGAGGCCATCCACTGGAGCCACTCCCGTGTCGATCAAGGCAATATCCACTCCGCTCCCGCCTGCGCCGGAGTAGCGAGAGCCCAGGACGTCTCGCCGGAGCCGATCAAGGGTTAGGGCCGACGACGAGTTGTCGTCATCGTCAAGCATTCGGACGATTGAAGGCGACAGAGTTCCTGGAGGGGAAGCCTCCACAGGAGCAGCCGACGGCAACAAAAGACCAACCATCATGGTCAGCACCAACGCAACGGCACGCCCGCGGCCATCCAAAGCCCGGGACAGAGGCTGGGAGAATGTCGGTTGGGTCAGCTTCGTACCCATGGATTCGGCTCCTTCATAGAGAATTCCCTCTCTTCAAAACCGAGTTCGGCCACAGGGCGCACGGGCTTATCCGATTTAAGCCAAACCAACCAAGGCGGCTAGTGAACCTTGCCCACCCACCGGGTAGGTCGTTTGGTCGGTTCATCTCACATCAAACTTGTGTTGGCCGAAAGATGAGCTATGGGTGGGTGGCCGGGCCGAATACTCAGCAGAGTCAGTCCGACCCAACGGGTCGGACTTCTTGTCGCCGCAATGGCGTTGGCGAACCTGGCCATCTTCGTCGTCGTCGACGGTGAACAGCCACCGATGTCGGACAGTCGAATCAGCTTTGTTGTGCTCACCCTGCTCTTTGCGCTTGCCGAATGGCGGGTCATTCATGTGCAGTTCAGGTCGGAGGCCAGCAGCTTTTCCCTATCGGAGATCCCTCTGGTGTTGGGGCTCCTCCTTCAGTCGCCCGAGATCGTGTTGGTGGCCACCTTGCTGGGCTCAAGCCTCACCCTCTTGGCTCGACGACGCCAACCGCCGATCAAGCTGATGTTCAACCTGTGCAACCTCGGCCTCTACGCGGGAGTGGCAGGTCTGGTGTTGTCGGTCCTACCTCACGGTGGCGTTGACCGCTGGATCTGGCTGGCGGCGTTGGTCAGCATCGTGGTCGGGTCGGCCACGAACCTTGGACTCATCCTCGTCGCCGTTTCGCTCACCGAAGGGTTCCCTGGTGTGACGAAGACTTTCGAGCTTCTGTCGTTCGCCCTCAGCATCAGCCTGGCCAACGCCTCCGTCGCCCTTGTCGCCACCATCATCCTCAGCTACGACATCGCCGGGCTCCTCCTGCTCGTGGTGCCGGCCATCTTGGTGTTCTCAGCGTTCAAGCGGATCGCCACCGAGAGGGAACACAGAGAGCGAATCGAGTTCCTCTATCGCTCAACGCGCCGACTGGACGTCGGCCAATCAGAAGCTGGATTGGCCAATATGCTGGCCGAATCCCGAACCATGTTCCGGGCCGAGCTCGCCGCTGTGGTCCTCGAATCCGAAGACGACAGCTACCGCGTGATCGTCAACGGTCCGTCGGAGCAAACCACCGAACTGTGGTCGTCGGAGGAACAACGGCGGGTGGCCGTCGCCGCCATTGCCGACATCGACGAGCCGACCTTGATCTCGACCGGCGATCACGCAATGCGTCCCGACCTTATCGGCCTCATTGGCGACGTCGGCGGCCGCGACGCCATGGTTGCCCGACTCGCCACTGAGCAACATTCACTCGGGCTTCTGGTCGTGGCCAATCGGTTGGGAGACATCACATCGTTTTCGCCCGACGACCTCAAGGTGCTGGAAGCGCTGGCCAAACAGTCGGCGGTGTTGTTGCACAGCGACAGCCTCGAAACGGCATTGCAGGAGCTTCGTGCTCTGGAACGCAAGTTGGCATATCAAGCCAATCACGATTCGTTGACCAGCTTGCCCAACCGGTCACACTTCACCAGCCTCCTGCAGGAGGCAGTGGACGCCGACCGACCGGCAACGCTGTTCTTCATCGATCTCGACCGATTCAAGCCGGTGAACGACGAGTTCGGACATGCGGCCGGCGATGCCGTGCTGGTCGAGATGGCAAGACGGCTCAGGGGCGTGGTTCGCACCGACGACAATGTGGCTCGTCTCGGCGGCGATGAGTTTGTGGTACTGGTGTCGGGCACCGGCGACCAAACCCAGCTGGCCGATCGCATCGTTTCGGAGGTGGCCAAGCCGGTTCCGGTAGCTGGAACCGAGGTTCATCTCAGCTGCAGTATCGGCGTCGCCCAGGTCCAACCGTCGCAGTCGGCGGAAGAACTCCTACGTCGTGCCGATGCGGCAATGTACCAGGCCAAGAAAGCGGGCGACGGGGTGAGCGTGGCCGCTCACGATCAGCCTGCGTAACGGAGGTGAAGCGGGAGCGTGTCGTCGACCACGATGGTGACGTCGCCCGGTTCGAGCGGCTTACCGTCCGGCTCCAGGTCGACAACAGGCGCGCCTTCAACCTGCAAACCAACCTTGGCATCGGCCAAGGGTTCGGACGGCAGGTCAAAGCTGAATGTTCCGTCGTCGTTGGAAACCGTTCGTTGCGCCACCGGCTCACCGTCGACAGGCTGATAACGGAACCAGACCTCTATCCCGCCTACGTCGAGTTTCGAGGCCAAGGCATAGATACATCCACCGAGTGTGTCGCTGGCATCGTCTGATGAGCTCATGCGCACAATGGTAGTTGCCCGCAGGAACGCGATGTCGTCGCACTGTGGACCTTTGACCCTGTTGATGCCAACGTCGGCGAGGGTTAATGGACATATGGAGACGATCGAGTTTCAGACGCGCGCAACCGAAATCATGCGAGACGGAACGCTGGGCTACGACCAGAAGATTCGTCACCTCGCGGCGCTGGCCAATGAGGTCGTCCCGTATCCCGAGTTGTCCGAGGCCTGCCGCGAAGCCCTCGACAAGCGGATCATCTGCGACATGTACGAGGGCAACACCCCGTTCACGGCCCGATACATCCTGCCCGACTACGAACGTGCGCTCACGAACGGCCTGGTATTCCTCGAACTGCCACCGCCAACCGATCTCGACGATGCGCTTGCGTTCCTCCAGATCATGTACACCCACGTGCCGAGTGTGACCACCTACCCGGTCTACCTCGGCGATCTCGACAAGGTGCTCGCTCCGTTTGTGTCCGACGAGATCTCCGACGACGAGCTCGACCGCAAGCTGCGGCGGTTCTGGATCGGCATCGACCGTATGCTCCCCGACGCGTTTGTGCATCTCGACCTCGGTCCGGATGACAGCCGCATCACCCGGTCGATCCTTCGGGTCGAGCGGTCGCTTCGCCAGGCCGTACCGAACATCACGCTCAAGGTCGACCCGGAGATCACCCCGGACGACCTGATCGAAGACGCCGTGCAAACCGTGTTTGAGACCGGCAAACCTCACTTCGTGAACCACCCGATGATGGTCGGCGACCACGGCGAACGCTACGCCGCCGTCAGCTGCTACAACTCGCTCAAGATCGGTGGCGGGTCGCACACATTGGTGCGCCTCAACCTCAAAGAGGTTGCGCTGGCCCACACCGGGACTGCGGAGGAGTTCTTGGCCACCACCCTCCCCCACTATGTGGAACTGACCGCCGAACTCACCGAAGCCCGCGTCCGTTCCCTCGTCGAAGATCAACGGTTCTACGAGACCCACTGGCTCGCGACCGAAGGGCTTATCGACATCGATCTCTTCTCCGCCATGTTCGGCATCTACGGTTTGGCCGAGTGTGTCAATCTCCTGATGGTCTACGAAGGGCGCGATCGCGACGGCGAAGCCCGCTACGGCCACGATGCCGACGCCGATGCGCTCGCAGTGGACGTGGTCGCCCGTGTGGCCGAGCTCGTGGCCGCTCGACCGATGCCGTATTGTGAGGGTGGCGGCGGGCGAGCCTATCTTCACAGCCAGAGCGGCATCGACCTCGACGACAACGTGACCGCCGGTACCCGCATCCCTGTCGGAGACGAGCCGCCGATGATGGAACACATCGCCACGTGTGCACCCCACCATCACCTGTTCGCAGCGGGAGTAAGCGACATCTTCCACGTCGACGAAACCGCTCAGCGCAACCCAGCCGCCGTCGTCGACATCATCCGTGGCGCGTTCCGCAGCGGCATGCGGGACTTCACGTTCAACCTGGATGGCAACGAGTTTGTTCGCATCACTGGGTACCTGGTGCGAAAGAGCGATCTGGCCGCGATCGCCGAGGAGCAAGCGGTGCGGCACACAAGCGATCACCTCGCGGCCGGAAGCGAGAACGCCTATCACGTCACCGAACGCGCCGTGAAACGGATCAGCGCCCGTGAACGTGATCAGCGCTAGTCCCCGCCTCACCGGACTCGTTGCCGACACCATCGCCTTCAGCGGCGTCGATGGACCCGGCAACCGCTACGTTCTGTTCCTCCAGGGCTGCAACTTCGATTGCGTCGCCTGCCACAACCCGCAGACGATTCCCGGCCACGCACCGATGGAAGGGCACCATCCTCGACGGCTCACGGTCGACGATGTACTCGAGGAGATCCGGCGGGCCGCCCCATTCATCCGGGGCGTTACGGTCTCGGGCGGGGAGGCGACCCAGCAGCCGGCCTTCCTGCACGCCCTGTTCGCGGCGATCAAAGCCGACGATGATCTCAGGAACCTGACCTGCTTCGTTGATTCGAACGGGGCGTGTGACCACGAGATCTGGTCGGCGCTCGCTCCCGTCATGGACGGGGCCATGATCGACCTGAAGTGCTTCGATCCGGCCATCCATCAACGGATGACGGGTCAGCCGAACGAGCAGGTGTTGCGCAGCATCGAACAACTCCACGGCCTCGGGTTGCTCTATGAGGTTCGCCTGCTACTGGTCTCCGGTGTCAACGACGATCCCGAGCTCCTACACAAAACCGCAGATTGGCTCGCCGCCATCGATCCCGAGATGCGTATCGTGCTCATCGGTTTCCGGGCCCACGGCGCCCGCCCCCAGGATCCGCCACTCGTCGAACCAACCGCGGACGAAATGCAGGCGGCGGCCTCGGTTTTTGAAGCAGTTGCCGCCTTCGGCATCACGGTGGTCTGACAGGCGACTTCGCCCACCGATTTGTATTACCGCTCACGCCCACGCGTCTAACTTTGGAACAGCGGCATCGCCCAGCCGCCCAACAGTGGATGTCAACGGGAGGGAACGTGACCGTCACTTCACCGCAGGTGTCGACCAAGGTCGACGCTTCAACGACCCCAACGCCAAAGTCCGATCCACCGACCGTCGTCACCAGCGAACAGCAACGGTCGAGCCGTCGGCTGCGCAGCATCATAAGCCGGATGCCTCGTCGAGCGCTCACCGTGTCACTGGTTTTGGGGTTCCTCGCCGCCATCTTGTTTGTATCGGCGGCGAACCAGCAAGACCTGGGCATGGTGGCGGCGCGGGTCTCGGCCGCCACGGTGTTCGGCGGGATCTCGTTGCTCATCCTCAACGAGCTGGTTCTCATAGAACTTGACGATCCGGAGCGCCGGAAAGCCCAAATCGAGGAGCGTTCGCTGTTTGCCGGATGGATCGTGCAAGCCATGTCGCGGTATCGATGGTGGACCTTCGCCGGCGTCGTGGCCCTCATCGGCATCGGCCTGATGGGCCCGTCGGCCACCGGAATCAGCGACGAAGTAAGCAAGACGGTGCTCGGCCAGTCGGTCAGCGCTTGGGCCGCGGTGATCGGACTATCGATCTTCACCGCTTGGGCACTCGTGCTCTTTCTCGAACTCGAACGCGGCGTGCTCGTCTGCCCGCAATGTTGGCTCATCGGCGGTCTCATCCTCACCTTCGGCGGCGCCACCGCCTGGGGACTCACGCCGGGAACCATTCGAACGATCTCGGCTCTAATCACCGTCGTCGGTCTCGTCGGGGTGAAGATGGCGATGCCGGCCATCCTCGATCGGATCCCGTCCGACGGCCGACTGGTGCGAAACCAAAACTCGATTGCCGACATCCGGAGGGTCCGAGCGGTCGAAGCCACAGTCGGCGGAATTGTCGGCACCATCGGCGGTGCATTGCTGATGGTGGTCGGCGCCAACGTCGAACGCGGCATGTATCTCACGCTTGGATCGATGGTGGTGATCGCGGGTCTGTCGATCATCGGCGTCGGCGCTCCTCGACTTATCACTCCTCTTCGCCAGGACGAGAACTTCACCGACAGTCGACTCCGACTGGTCACCACCGCATTGATCGCCACCGGCACCCTGGCCATCGCCTGGGGTGCAACCCGCACGGTTGAAGCCGCCGGAGACTGGCTCCTTCTGGTCGTCGTGATCTGCGTGATCATGGCCGGCATAGGCGCTTGGTTCGCCTACCGAGGCGAGGCTCTCGTGATCCTGGCCCTCATCACGTTCCTTCTCCCCTGGGTGATGAAAGACCGGGCCACCATCGATCCCGCCGAGCTGAAGGCATCCGGCACCTCCGACATTCTCGCCTTCTACGACGAGGATGAGCCTGTTCCTCAATCCGACAAAGGCATCGTGGTGGCCCTGGGCGACTCGTTCATGTCGGGCGAGGGCGCCGACGACTACTTCCAGGGCACCAACAGCCCGGCGACCAACCAGTGCCGCCAGGCGGGAACCGCCTTTGCGGTGTTGGTGGCCCGCAAGGTCGACCGCGACCTGCGTTTCCTGGCCTGCTCCGGCGCAACGTCGGAAAACGTCAGAGAGGGAGGTACGAACCAAATCACCAAGGAGGTCGGCGGAACCCAGCTGGACGTATTGAAGAGTGAGGTCCTGGAAGCGAAAGCCGGTGGCAACGAGTCACCCGTCGATCTGGTGCTGCTCAGCATCGGTGGCAACGACACGGGCTTCTCCAAGATCATTCAGGCGTGTCTGCTTCCCACCAACTGCGCCGAAAACGAGGATCTGTGGATCGCCAAGGCCGAGTCGCTCCAGGAGACATTGACCGCCACGTACGAAGAGGTGCGGGGTGTCGTCGGGGACGAGGTACCCATCGTGGTCGTGCCGTATCCCCGATTCATTGCGCCTGAGGCCTGCGATCGTCTCGCCAGCCAACACGAATTTGAGTTCGTCGTACGATTTGTCGACGCGCTCAACGGCACGATCCGGCGGGCCGCCAAAGACGCTGGGGTTCTCGTGGCCAATACGCCCGATAAGTTCGAGGGCCAGAAGCAGTGCGACGAGGACCCGGCGGTGAACCTCATCGTCTTGTCGCCTCCAGCCGGAGATAGTGTGCTCGACCGCCTGGGCCCCGGCAATTGGGTTCACAACTCGATGCATCCCCGACCGAAAGGCCATGAGCTTCAAGCGGAGGTTCTTGAGCCGTTGGCGGCGACCCTCGTCGACATTTGTGATGACATCGACTGCCGCCCCAACTGCGACCCGCAAGACGTTGGGATCATCGACGAGCTCCACGCCCCCGGCCCCGAGGGCGAGGCGCCACTGCTTATCGACAACTGCGAACCGCCGGGCGCTGTCACGCCGGATGATGTTAAGGACGATCGAACCGCAGCGGCCGATCTGCTGCTGGCGACCGTGGTGCACAAGGAGCTGTACGGCGCGGCCGGACTGCTGGTCGCACCGGCGCTGGCTCTCCTGAGCGGCGGACTACTCATCGCCGTCGGACTCGCCGGACGCCCCCGCACCCTCGGCCACACGGCCCGATTCCTGTCGCCGATCATTCCCGGCGTGTCGACGGTTGAGTTCGCCGACCGCCGGATTCACCTGTTTGGCCAGGCCTCCACCTCCGACAACGCCACCGTGTTACTCGTGACCGCCCGCCCCGACGACGACCCCCCGGGCTCGGTCACGTTGCAGGCTGTCGGATCCAGCAACGGCGCCGTCGCCGCCACGGTGATCGTAGCTGCTGATGAATGGCGCTACTTCGAGGCCGGACGAAACCCGTACCACTGGGTCAAGGCCACGTTCTCCGGTCTGGAACCCGGAACCTCCTATCGGATTCACGGTGGTCGAACCGTTGAAGACAAGCCGGCCGACGTGTTGCCCGCCACCGTTACCACGTTGCCACTCGGCGATGCCTCGACGTTCAGCTTGGTGGTCGGCTCGTGTTACTACCGCAACAGTCATATGTCCGACAGGCTGGTCGACGCCTACAACGCCCTACTCGAACCGGACTCTCAGTCCAACGGCAGTGGCTCTCATCCGCTGTATCACTTCTGGCTAGGTGACCAGGTATACCTCGATGTGCCTTGGAAGACCGGCCTCCGGGCCGTCGACATCAAGGATCAGGTGGCCAAGCGGTACCTCGACAACTGGGAGATCGGCATCGCCACTCCCGATCCCGAGGATGAGAAAGATACGCCTCAGCACCGCAACGCCGAGCGACGGTTCAGCCAGCTGTTACGCAGCTCCTCCAACTGGTTCCTACCCGACGATCACGAATTCTGGAGCGGCTACCCCAAGGTCAGCTACCGCACACTCCCCCGCCATGCCGTCGAGCGCCGCCTCCGCAATCTGCGCGGCGACGGTGGCACTCCGTTCGACCAGGGAGCGTTCGGTCAGGCCGCCGCCCACTCGTACCTCGTGTTCCAGTCGCCCAAGATGCCATCGCCTGGTTCGGATGGGTTCGGTGTTGACCGGACCCGGCCCGATGCCGTCCAGGAGATCGTGCTAGCCGACGGCAGCAGTCGGAACGGCAACGGCAACCGCCGAGGCATTCCGGTCAGAGGACCAGCGGCCCGGATCCTCATGCTCGACACTCGGTGGGGCCGCACCATCGCCACCCGTGGCGAACACGCCCGGCTCATGGACGACAAGGACCTGGAGTGTTTCGTCGAGAAAATGGAGCGCGACGGCCTGGTGATCCTAATGCTGTCACGGCCCTTGGCCGGTTACCCCGCTCAGAGGCGAGGGTTTGGCAAGGAGCAGGTGACCGAGAACTACCGCCGCCACTACAGCGAACTGTTGGCAGCCGTGCGAACCCGCGTGGATCGTGGTCAGCCCACGATGATCGTGGCCGGCGATGTGCATGACTCGTCGATGTACTCGGTGGCTCAAGGACGTCTGGCGCAGGTGGTGAGTTCACCGATCGTGCTTCACTCGCCCCACGAGTCAAGCCACGAACCGTTCCTGTTTGAAGGGCTCGACGATTCGAAGAAGGGTGACAAACGAGACTACGACTTCCAGGACCTCCTGCCTGATCTCGACGGTTCGACCGGCGGCCTGGCCCGCCTCGACATCAACGTCGACAATCCCATGCGGCCCGTGATCGACTACTGGTATCGGAGCCTCGACAACACTCTGGGCAGCGATGACGGTGACGGTGCAATCGAGCAACGATGCCGTTTGACCTGGGCGGCGCCGGCCGCACCGACCGACGCAAGCGCCCACTACCGTTGGGTAAAGAGCGAGACCTGGTAGTACTGGTGTATGCCTACTGAGGGACCTATCGACGTCGATGCGGTGATCTTCGACATGGGCGGTGTGCTGACCACCAGCCCGAAAGAGGTGATGACGGCGTTGGCCGAGCAGCATGGAATTACGCTGGAGCAGTTTCTGCCGATCGCCCTTGGGCCGCTCGACATCGACGGCGACCACCCATGGCATGAGGTGGAACGGGGCCGTATGTCGCCCCCTGAAGATGCAACCGGCGGACTCCGGCCCGTTCCGGAAATGATTGAAGCCGTCAGTGCCGTGCGAGCAGCCGGGCAACATCAAGGAATGGTCGAGTTGGCGGGAGATGCTCAACGCCGATTCGTTGGTCGACGTAGTGATCGACTCCTGCGAGGTGGGCGTGCGAAAACCGAACCCGGCAATTTATCAACTGACCACCGACCGGCTGGGCATCGCCCCTGATCGCTGCCTGTTCCTCGACGACTTCCCGTGGAACCTCACCCCGGCGGTTGAACTCGGCATGCAGGTGCAACATGTGACCGACCCGGTTTCCGGCGCTGCCAAGCTTCTCGAATCCCTAGGTCTTTGAACTAGGTCTTTGAACTCCCCTGCTGGCATCTGTCGGGTTCGTGACGCCAAGCCGTACACTCACCGATAGGTCTTGAGAACGAAGTCCGGTTGGATCCCGGCACTGACCCGCAACGGTAAAGCGCTCCGCTAGGAAAGGAGCGACAAGTCCGGTCGAATCTCCTGGCCCGATAGTAACCGTATGGACCCTCGAGGATATGGGGTCGTTTGGTGGTCGAGTCTCGGCACAAACTTCCATCCTCGCCACAGGAGGTTTGTCAATGAGAAGTACCCGACCGTTCCATTGGCTTCTTGCCATGATCGCGGCGTTTGCCTTGGTTGCCGCTGCCTGCGGCGACGACGGCAATGAGACCGAAGCTGCCGACGATACTGCCGCGGCCGACGCCGCCGCGACTGAGGACGCCGTGGAAGAAGCTGACGTGTCGCATGACGACACCATGGATGAGGATGACACGATGGAAGAAGACGCTGCTGCCGATGGCGACTTCCCCGTGACGATTGAGTCGGCCGCCGGTGAGTTCACCCTCGAAAGTGCCCCGCAGCGAATCGTCTCCCTCTCTCCCACCTCAACCGAGATTCTGTTCGCCATCGGCGCTGGAGATCAGGTTGTCGCCGTCGATGCGTTCTCCAACTATCCGCCGGAAGCTCCCGTCACCGACCTCTCCGGCTGGGATCCCAACGTTGAGGCCGTGCTTGGCTACGAACCCGACCTGGTGGTTATCGCCAACGATGCCAACGACCTCGTGGCCGGTCTCACCGCCGTCGACATTCCGGTCTACGTCCACGCCGCCCCATCCGACATCGAGTCAGGCTACGCCGGCCTGGCCGACCTCGGAGTGATCACCGGTCACGTCGATGAGACCGCCGAGGTCGTAGGCATCATGCGACGGGAAATGGACGCCGCCATGGCCGCCGCTCCCGACGCCGACGTCCGCATCTACCACGAGCTCGATGAGACGTTCTACTCCGCCAGCTCCGCCGGGTTCGTCGGCTCGATCTACGCCGCCCTCGGTGCCACCAACATCGCCGACGAGGCCGACACCGACGGCACCGGATTCCCCCAGCTCACCGAGGAATACATCGTCGACGCCGACCCACAGGTGATCATCATCACCGACCAGGTGGCCTACACCCCGGAAGACCTCGCCGCCCGCCCGGGTTGGAGTGAGATCTCGGCCGTGCAGGACGGCAACATCGTGGTGGTGAACGCCGACACCGCCTCTCGCTGGGGCCCCCGCCTCCCACAATTCGTGACTGCAGCCGCTGAGGCATTGGCCCAATCGGCCGCCGCCTCAACCGGGAGTTAGGCAGTAGCAGTGCAGCCGGAAGCGCTCGACATGAACCGAGTCGATCTTGACTCGGTGGCTGACGACGCTTTTCGGTTGCCCCGGGCCGCGGTGATCGCCGCCGCCGTTCTCGCAGTGGTCGTCACCCTTTTCAGCGCCTCCGTCGGAGCAGCCGGCATGTCTCCGACGGGGGCGCTTCTCGCGCTCATCGATCGTCTTCCTCTTATCAGTCTCGACTCCGGCCTGTCGGCTCGCCAGGAAGACATCCTGTTCCAGATCCGCCTGCCCCGAACCATTCTCGGCCTGTTGGTCGGAGGCTCGCTGGCTCTGGCCGGATCGGCCTATCAGGGTGCATTCCGCAATCCGTTGGCCGATCCGTACCTGATCGGCGTCTCGGCCGGAGCCGGCCTGGGCGCGGTGTTGGCTTTGGGTTTCGGACTCAACGTCGGCTGGGGTCCGTTTGCTGCCGTACCTGCCGCCGCGTTTCTCGGGGCGTTGGTCGCCGTGCTCACCGCAGCCACGTTGGCTCGCAGCGCCTGGGCTTCCCCGGCCACGCTTCTTCTCGCCGGGGTCGCCGTCGCTGCACTCTTCTCGGCTGCTCAGACGTTTGCCCTGCAGCGGCTCAACGAAACCAGAGCCCGGGAAGTGCTCTCGTGGTTGTTCGGTCAGCTGAACACCACGGGCTGGTCCGAGATCGCCGTGCTCGGCCCATACCTTCTCTTGTGCGGCACCGTGTTGATGATGCACCGTCGACATCTCGACGTGCTCCGCATCGGTGACGACGAAGCCCGCTCCGTCGGCCTCGACCCAGCCCGGGCCCGTCTCATCGTGATCATCGCCGCCTCCCTACTCACCGCCGCCGCGGTATCGGTCAGCGGGTTGATCGCCTTTGTCGGCTTGGTGGTTCCCCACGCGGTACGGCTCGTGGTGGGCCACAGTTACCGCATCATCATGCCGGTGGCCCTTGTTACCGGCGCTTCGTTTCTGGCCTTGGTCGACGTCGGGGCGCGCACCATCGCCGCTCCCGCCGAACTCCCCGTTGGGGTGCTCACCGCATTCATCGGCGCCCCATTCTTTGCCCTGATCCTCCGACGTAACCCAGCGGAGGCCCGCTGACGTGACAGCGCTTATCGACACTGGTCAACCCTTCAACCAGGACAAGACCGACCGGCCGACTACCGTGGCCCCCATGACGGCGTTGACCGTGAACAACCTCACGGTCCAACTGGGCGACAACCTCATCGTCGACAACATCGACCTCCAGCTCACCAGCGGTGAGTGGGTGGCCCTCATCGGACCCAACGGCGCCGGCAAGTCCACCATGCTCCGCGCCATCGCTGGGATCACCGAGTATCAGGGAACCGTTTCGGTTGGCTGGCCCGTCAATCCAGATGGTGACGCCCGGCAGCAACCGACAGCGGCCCAGGTAGCTCTTGTTCCGCAGAACCCTGTGCTCCCCACCGGTATGTCGGTCATCGAATACGTGCTTCTTGGCCGCACCGCCCACCTCGGATGGCTCGGACGAGAGTCTCGCAACGACCGAAAGATCGCCGCCAAGGTTCTCTCGGATCTCAACCTCACGGGGTTCGCCACCCGCCCCGTCACCCAACTTTCCGGCGGAGAGGCGCAGCGGGTGGTACTCGCTCGAGCCTTGGCCCAGGAGCCGTCGGTGTTATTGCTCGACGAACCCACTAGCGCGCTCGACGTCGGCCACCAAAATGCCGTGTTGGAGTTGGTGGATGAACTCCGAACCGAACTGGAACTCACCATCCTGGCCGCGATGCACGACCTCACCTTGGCCGCCCGCTTTGCCGACCGGGTAGCGCTACTTCACGACCGTGGCATCAAGCGAGTCGGGTCGGTCGACGAGGTGTTCGACGCCGACCTTCTCTCCGAGGCCTATCAGGCCAACCTCACCGTTTCCCGTATCAACGACGATGTGGTCGTTCTGGCCACACCAACCTCAAGGACTGCAAGTGACTGATTCCGAACCCCTCGAAGAACGCCCGTATCAGCAAGATCAGTTGACCTCGGCCGACTCGCTCATCCTGGTCAACACCGGCGACGGCAAAGGCAAATCGACCGCCGCCTTCGGCACCATCCTGCGAGCGGTGGCCCGGGAGTGGCCGGTGGCCGTTGTGCAATTCCTTAAGAGCGGCGACTGGCATACCGGCGAGGAGAAGGTGTGCCGCGGCCTCGGCGTCGACTGGTACTCCGCCGGCGACGGCTTCAGCTGGGAGTCAACCGACATGGAGGAATCGCAGGCCAAGGCGGTGGCGGCATGGGCCTTCTCCCGGCAGTTGATCGAGGCCGGCGAACACCGGCTCGTGGTGCTCGACGAGGTGAGCTACCCGATGAGCTGGGGTTGGATCGATGCCACGGAAGTGGCCGCCACGTTGTCGAATCGGCCCAGCAAGGTCAACGTGATCCTGACCGGACGCGACATGGCTCAAGAGGTCATCGACGTGGCCGACACCGCCACCGAGATGGTGAAGATAAAACACGCCTTCGACAACAAGATCCGGGCCAAGAAGGGCATCGACTTCTAGATGGCACACCGGTGAGTGGCGCCATCCTGATCGTCGGCGCCACCAGTGGGGCCGGCAAGTCAACGGTCACTGCGGCTCTGTGCCGGATCCTGGCCCGACGGGGCGGCCCGACGAGCGAGACGGTGGCTCCGTTCAAAGCCCAGAACATGTCGAACCACGCCGCCGTAACCGCCGACGGTGGGGAGATCGGCCGGGCTCAGGCCACCCAGGCGTCGGCATGCGGCATCGACTTCGATCGCCGGATGAACCCAGTTCTGTTGAAGCCGACGTCGAACCATCGCAGCCACATGGTGGTGATGGGCGACGAAATCGCCTTGGCCGATGCTCACTCCTACGGGCCTACGTCGGACGATCTGAAGCCCGTGGTGCTCGACGCCTTGCAGTCGTTGCGACAGGAGTTCGATTGGGTGGTGGCCGAGGGAGCCGGCGGCGCGGCCGAGATCAACCTATTGGATCGGGATCTGGTCAACCTGCCGCTGGCTCGGGCGGCGGGCATGAAATCGCTGCTCGTGGTTGACATCGATCGCGGCGGAGCCTTCGCCGCCGCCTACGGGACGATCGAACTTGTTCCCCCGAAGCTTCGGGCCACGATCGGTGGTGTGTTGTTCAATCGCTTCCGTGGTGACAAGTCGATGCTCGACTCAGGGATCGTCGACTTCGAACGACGAACCGGCGTCCCCGTGCTCGGCGTACTCCCAGCGTTGGAGCCGGGGCCGATGCTAGGTGTGGAGGACTCGCTCGACATCGCGATCGGCCCGGTTGCGGCACCTCCGAACCCAGCCGATCGGCCGCCATCGGAGAAACCGGTGCGTGTCGCCGTGATCAGGCTCCCTCATTTGGCCAATCCGTCGGATTTCGATCCGCTCCTGATTGAGCCCGACGTTTCGCTGCGATGGGCCACCCGCGCCGAGGACCTGATCGATGCCGACCTTGTGATCGTTCCAGGTAGCCGGGCAACGGTTCGAGATCTAACGTGGCTACGCCAAACAGGCCTCGCCGAGGCACTCACCTCCGGGCGGGATGACCAAACGATCATCGGCATCTGCGGCGGCTACCAGATGTGTGGTCGAACTATTGATGATGAACTTGAGTCGGGTGAAGGCATGGTCGGCGGGCTTGGCCTGCTCGACCTCACCACATCCTTCGCCGAGCCGAAGATCGTCCGTCGTTCAACCGGTCGGCTTCCCGACGGGCCCAGTGTCGAGGGGTATCAGATTCGTTGGGGGCGGCCCGTGGGAGCAGCTGATCCGTGGCTGATGGTTGATGGAGAACCTGAGGGTGCGACGGCGATGGCCGGCTCCCGTCGAATCCACGGCACCAGCTTGCACGGCGTCTTCGACCACGACCCGTTCCGCCACCAAGTTCTGGCCGAGATAGCAGCTCGTACCGGCCGCAAGTTCCGGCCCGGCGAACTCACTTTGAGCTCGGCTCTAGACCGACAACACGACCTCCTGGCCCACTGGTTGGAGCGTCACTCCGAAGTCGACCGCGTTGTAGGCCTAGCGAGATCAGCGGCTCAGCCCTCAGAATGGCCCGGGAAATATGGTATCTAGGCCCTCGTAGTGCCGTCATATATATGCAGGTCAAGGAGGGATGACTGCATATGACCTACGTGGGATTCAGCGAGAACAAGGACCCGATATATCTTCACGACCGCCCCGATGGCGATGCTGTTCGGCAGGTTCTGTGGGGTGATTATCTTCAAGTCGAGGGACCCGCGTCGGGTGACCCGAACTGGCTTGAGGTCACCTGGGCTCCAGACTCGGATAGCCCGGAGACCCTCTTCATCCGCGAGGGTTCAACAACATCCAATCGACCGCTCGAAGTGATCTTTGTGGACGTGGGCCAAGGCGATGGTGCGGTCCTGATCACACCTGAGGATGATGGTGGAGAGCGGGTAGTCGTCATCGACGCCGGCGAAGGCAGCAATATGAGCGACTTCCTGATCGGGCGATTCGGAAGCTATCAGACAAGCCGCCAGTTCCATGCGGCGGTAATCACCCACGCCGACATCGATCATTACCGCGGGTTCAAACCCATATTTTCCGCCACGGCCGACATGGATCCGCACAACGACGCGGCGGACGGATCACAGCATCTAGTTGGGTTCGACCATGTCTACCATCCCGGGCTTCTTGAGGGCCCGGACGGTAGCGGCTATGACCGACTCGGTGGGCGGGAATCGATTGATGGCCGGGGTTATCTCACTGGTCTCGTCCGTTCGGACGACGACGTTAAGGAACGGTTCGGCCACGTCGAGAAGGGCACGAAAAAGCCCTTTTCTGCGCTAATCAGGGCAGCGCTGGACAATCCGAACATCGGTGAGTTCACAATGCTGTCCGATAGCGACGGTGAGGTGGTCGACGGCGTGACGTACATGCCTGGATTCACGCCACAACTCAACCGCGGCTATTCCATCGAGGTAGTTGGGCCACTTCTGGAACGCCCGGAAAATAAGCCGGCCTTAAGAACTATCTCCAACTATTCCAAAACCAAGAACGGCCATTCGGTCTTGCTCAAGTTGCGCGTCGGCGATTTCCAGATCTTGTTCGGCGGAGACCTTAACAAAGAGGCCGAAAGGTTCATCCTCCAGGAAACAGCCTCTCTACCTTCCTTCCCTGACCCAGACGACGAGCCGGCGGCATACGAGGCAATGATCCAGACAGCCGCACAACGTTTTGGGGCAGACGTGATGAAGGTATGTCACCACGGCTCCGAGAAAGTAACCAACGAATTCCTGCAGGCCGTCAATCCAGCCGTTTTCGTGATTTCCTCCGGTGACCGGGAAGGTCACGTCCACCCTCGGCCTGACCTGCTAGGCCGCCTTGGCAAGTTTGGGCGCGGGGAGTCTCCGGTCTTGCTATCGACCGAACTACAACGGTCGACCCGGCCCGAAGAAGACCCAAAGCTGGTTGCCCGCATTCACCGGAACATCGATCGGCTCGCCGAACAGTCTGCCGATCCACTCTCGGCGACGGCCGCCTCTCTGAAGGCGGACGTCACCTCGCTGAGCCGTACCAATGTCGATGTCTACGGATCGATCTACCTGAAGACCGATGGCGACCGCATGATCGCCGCATTCAAAAAGGAGTCGGGGTCAAGCACCGATAAGTGGTTCCACTTTCACTACCGGATGAACGACGGCGGAGTCGTTCTGGTCGATCCATAGATCCCAGAGGATCTGCTGGACCCAACCGCCAGCCAAGTCTTGGAGAGAACAAGATGACAGACACGCACCCAGCCGATCTCGCCGAAGAACGCTCAATAGATCGAGGACCGGACAATGCCATCGAGGAGGTCAGATTTTCTGTCGTGCTATTCGGCGGCCTCTCATTAGCCATTTACATAAGTGGCTCGTGCATCGAGCTGTTCAACCTGGTTCGGGCAACCCGACGAAGCTTCAAGCACCGGACCGATGATTCTGATGGTCAATCAGTCTCGCTGGAGCGGATCTACCAGGCCGTGGCCTCATTGACAGCAGCCGATATAGCTGAGCTCGCATCCGACGGTGGCACCAACCTCCGTCACTCCCTCTCGGAGGTTGGCGGAACCGATGCTGATGAAGACAGAGCTGATCTCGATGCGCCAAAGTGCCTTTCCGGAAGCGCCTTGGTGAACGCGTTGTTGAATCGCGAATCGTTGCTTAAGAATCGCATGGGCCGCCTGATAACAGTCGACATTCTGAGCGGCAGCTCCGCGGGCGGGCTGAACGCCATCTTCTTGGCCAAGGCCCTCACAACCGGGAACGATCTCAGATTCTTGAGTGACTTGTGGGTGGAGAAGGGCGACCTTCGGAAGTTGCTCATCGGCGATCAGTCGGTCCGGCACTCGTTGCTCGACCCCGGCCAGCTTTATAAGATCATCCTCGACCAGCTCAAAGACATCAGTGCAATCAGCCAAGACCGCCGCAAGCGCGAAGGCCGATCCAGCGACTCGTGCTACGCCATGGTCGACGATCTTGACGTCTACCTGACGGCGACGGACCTTGACGGCACCGTTCTCCGCGTCGGCCTGTCCGACGGACACTGGGTCAATGAAAGCCGTCATCGGGCTGTGGCACACCTGCAGTATCGCCCCAACCTCGGCGTAGCGAGATACCTTGCCACGCAACGCGATGCGCTCGACCAGGAAGATCTCGACATCGCCGGAACCCTCGATGATTTCGGGGATCAAGCGGATCCATTTCTCGCCTTTGTCGGTCGGGCAACTTCAGCACATCCGGCAGCCTTCTACCCCGCCCGGCTGTCTGACTATGCAGGGGAATTCGAAGATTTCGAAGACTCGGCCGCAAAGTGGACACGCCGCATAAGCCCCCAGCCGCCTGGCGGAATCGCCGGTCGCTTCTACAGCGATGGCGGCGACATCGATAACAAGCCGTTCGGCTATGCCCTGCTTCCGGTTCGCCACCGGCTTGCCACCGTACCGGTGGATCGCAAGGTGCTCTACATTGAGCCAAGCCCAAAGTCCGCAGTGTCCACCTTTTCGGGTTCAGATCGACGGTTTGATCTTTCAAACGGTGAGAACGACAGACCACGTTTGGGGAAGTACGCCTTCGACGCGTTCAACCTCGGGCGTAAGGAAACAATACGCGATGACATCAAACAGATCGACCGACGCAACAGGAGGGTGGCGGGCGCACGTTCACTCGTGATGGCTCATACGCAGCGGATCCTACGCGAGAAGCAGCGAACGGTGGCGTGGGTCGAGGACAAACCCAAGATTCGCGAGGAGGTGCTCCAGGAGGAGGGGAAACATTACAACTCGATCCCAGATGAAGCTCGGGAAGACCGCAACGCCTCACTTGAGTCGTGGCTCTCAAGCGTTACCCAGAACTACGACGCCGGCTACGAAACATCCCGCTACGAGCGAGTGATTGAAGATCTCGGAGAACGGGTGATCGGCTGGGCCGGGTTCTCACCGGAGGAGCGACCGGCCCAGGTGATAAAGCAACACCTTGCTCACGGCATACGTGACCTCCACCGCAGCAAGGGAAGTGTCGACGAGCAGCGACGTGCTATACGGGACTTCGTGGCCAAGAACGATCTTGGCTACCGCTATCGACGGCTGAGCCTCATCGATCAGTTGTTGTCGGACATTCAACGCGAGATTCTGTGGCGCCTGCGTCCGGGAACCGAAGGAGCGCGAGACCACGGCATTGCTTGGTTCGAGTGGGCCGATAGGCCCCCCGACGATGATCTCGACTACAAGAGGCTCTTCGACGGTGTGCAGCAATGCCGCGACCGACTCAATCGCCGGTTCGAGTCGCTGCAGTTTGTCGACCGGGCCGTCGATCACCAACGGTGGAGCTTGATCGCTCGATACTTTGCGCCGATAGGAAGCGCTGACGACCAGGACCAACAAGCGATGGTCCGGCAAGATTGGCTGAACAAAGCGAAGGCGGCCGCCGATCGCTATGAAGCGGTTACGGACCTGAGCGGCCGGTGGGAGCGGCTGGCTGGTGACGTTTCCGGATCGACGCTGTCGGCCGAAGCCGAACTGAACTTCCTCGAGCCGCTCGGACATGATGACGGTGACTACTTCACACCATTGACGGCATTGACCAAATCCATCATCCAGGCGGAGTCGGTTCGAGCCCGCGTGGCCGTGGCCGACCTGCCGGAGCCCGTACGGACGATCATCAAAACATGCTGGCAGGAGTACCACAACCTCGACCCGATGCTGATGCACCTTTGGTCCGACACTCAAGGAGAAATCGACCCGGCTGAAGTCATCAGAATCAGCCCACCCGACGCCAAGTCGATAATCGACCTGAGTGGATCCTCCGGCCGACGAAAAATCGGCGGTGACGCCCTATGGCACTTCGGCGGCTTCGTAGACGAAAGGTGGCGACGTCTCGATCTCATGTGGGGTCGATTGGATACAGCAGACATTCTCATCAGCCGTCTACTGACGACTCCCGAGACCGTCGACAGGAACGGCGTCGGAGCCGTATTCTTGGCCGATCTCAGGTCCGAGCTGATCCGATTGGCCCATCTGGCAATTCTGGACGATCAACCCGATACTCGAACGCTGCTGCCCGAGTTAAGCAAACCGCCCGGCAACGGTACTCGGCCCGATGTCTCGGATGCTGAGCATGCTCTGACCTACCTGAGCGACCAATTCGATGTCGAACACTCTCTGAATGTCGATAAGCGAGGACGGACGAAGGCGAAACTCCTCAGGGAGGTCCCTGCTGTGGTGGGGCGAGTACTGGCCTTCGATCGCGAATTGGGCAAGGCGAAGTCACGCCTTGGTTCGCAGCACAAGCGAAGGAAGCGAGGTGCGAGGGTCGACAACCGGCGACTGACGGTGACAGTCGATCGCACGTTTCCACCCAGATGGTCCTCGGCAATCGTACGCGGCTTCAGCGTTGTGCGGAGATTCACGTCGTCATTCGTTTCCGACTCTGGCCTCGCCGGCAAATACCTGCGTGTCTTGGCCGGACTAACGCTTCTGGTGTCGATAGCGGTCGGTCTGAGTGAAGACATGCCTTGGCAGCCGATCGTTTTTGGCCTGATCGGCATTCTGACCCTGGTCGTGGCCGTAATTGGACTTCTCTGCCTCCTTCTCGGACGAGGTGTGGTGCACCTCGGTGAACCGAAGGAGGTCGACACCCGTCCGCAGCGTCCTGAGATAACACACCGTGAGAATGTCGCGTATCCAGTGGGCGACCAGAACGTCTAGAAACTAGAGGCCTTGCTGAAGCACCCGGGAGGAGGGACCCGATGGCCGACGAGATCGAATCTAAAGCTAAGGAACCGGTTGTAGCACCGGTACGACGAGATTTGCTCCAGCCGCGAGGCAGTGTCATACCAATAGCCCTCATTTGCGCAGGTTTAGCGGTATGGGCGATAACCAAACTCGAGAACTTTACATGGACCGCTGTGTGGCCCTGGCTTCTGTTCATAGCCGGTGTTGGTGGTCTGGCCGGAAGCGGCGCGTACTTCGTGGTGAAGAGCCTGGCCGATCAGTCCACAGGAACGGCTGAGGAAACAGGTCCGCTGCCGTCGAGTCGAATATATGTCCCGTTGACGGTGCTGCTCACGCTGTCCGGCCTGGCCACGGTTCTATTCGGCGTTGCCGACTTCGACCGCAACAGCTCCTCAACTCCAAGCCCATGGATCTACCTTGCGGTTGGAGCCGTGCTGATCATCATCGGCCTTGCTGTACAGAGCTACTCGCCGACCGGGCCTGACCTGTTTCAGTCTGTCCTCCAAAAAGGAACCGGCCTTTCTGTGCATGAGTTTCTGATCGTGGCCGGCACAGCTCTGGCGTTGATCTCGACGCTCTACCTGTTCAACTTCAGTTCGGGGGCTCCGGCCTTCAGATCTGTCTGGGCATCCCTGGTGGCAGCCGGCGCATTGCTGACAATGTTCGCAATTGCCCGACAGGCTGCAAACTCGGGCGATACGCCGCCACCCAGAGCCGGCGTATTCGGTGCCCGAAGTGCTGTACGCCGGGCCGAGTTGGCGCTCGAAATCGCAACGCGTGCCGCTGACGCTGCCGAGGAGCTGGCGCTACTGAGCCCACCGGAGGCCGAGGTCGAAGCCAGCGCGGGTCGCGGAACCGAAGCCGACATCCGGCTCAGGCTCGCAGAATTTTCGGCGCAGGCCGACGAGGCAGCCCGAAGGGCTGAAGGAGCCGCGAACTCAGCACGCCAGTTACTGAGGGCAGCCGAGGCTGCGTATCCGGCGGCGGACGATCCGACAACAGCCGCGGCCGATAGACCGCCGTCATTCGAAACTGGAACAGACGAGAGGTGATTACGATGAACGTACGAAGGCCCAGACTCCGACTCGGGGCAGTGCTGACCGGACTCGTTGCCGCCACATCGGCACTCGGCTCAGCAGGATGGACGATCTCGACTATTCCCAACCTTCAAACGACTCAGCCCGCTCAATCGGAGCCATCCGTCTCCGAACTCCGATGGTGGATCCTGGATGACAAGGAAGAATGTTCGAATCGACGTCGGATGCCCGAGGACCACGAGGAGTGGGTGGCTCCCAGTACCGAGGCCACCATGACCTCGAACCAGACCATCTGTATCCATGGCCCCGATCTTGACCTCAAAGCTGAGCTTGGAGGCAACGAGATAGTAATCCCCTCCACAGGGTCGGGAAACACAATCGATGTTTCGAAAGAACCGATCACCTGGGAGGAAGCCAACCTGGCGGTAGGAATTCCGCTTTCATTCGGTGTTTCAGGGACCGAAGTTAGATCCGAGGTCGCCGTGCTACCGGAAATTGCGGTAGAGGCTGTGTGGCGAGAGGTTCCAAGTGGCCAGCCGCGCAAAGATGGCTCCGAAGCCGATAGCTCCGTCACAACTTCCGATACGGATGTTGACCAGTCTGATGACGAGAAGTCCGAGTCCGACGCTTCGACCACCCCGGTTGTGGGCGAGGACGGTCTAACCAAGATCCTCTCATTGGTTGGTCGAGATGCGGCCGCCATCGGCGCTCTAGACGGAGTCATCGTACGGGATGAGATCAACCCCAACTGGTTTCAAGCCAGGACCGGATCGCAGATCCTGGATGTGGACGAGGATCACTTTGTGTCGCTACTCATGGACGGCGGAGTGGCCCAATATCAGCTTGGACTAGCCCCTGCAGCCAACGCTGGGCAGTCGACGGTAGCCCAGAGAACCCGACTTCTTGTGGGTGAAACCGAACTTTGGACCTCAAGCAACGACGTCACCTCACAAAGCCCAAATCTTTCCGTTGAGGTCCAGGCAATCGCAAGGGCCAAGGCCGGCTCGACCACGGAAGTTTCAATCCGACTGACGAACAACATCAGCCGCAAGTTTGAGGAGCCGCTACAACTCGTGCTGGTAGCCGAAGGGGCCGTTGATGGCCAGAGTTTCAGCGGAGCATCCGACAACGGCAGAATTGACGGAGACAGGGTGGAATGGGAACTGGAGTCCGGCTTCCAGCCTGATTCAGATCTTCGCAACGTGAAGGCGACTTTCGACTCTGATCTCGGTAGTACACAGGTTGTCTGGACGGCAACGCTGATGAGATCCGGCCACGCGGAGCCGATGGACTCTGACAGCGAGAAGACCGATATCAACCCGCCCGAAGACGATGACTCAACCATCGTTGACTTCGACCCCGGACAACTGGTTCAACTGATCGGGTTCGTGGTCTCCTTTGCTTTCATCGCAGTGATTTTTGGGGCCTGGTCACGCAACCGCGGTTCGCGTGAGGGAGCACCTAACACCGAGGTGACCAGAAACCACGAGCTCAACCTGTTCCGTTCCTACAGTGAGGCGATTCTGGTTCTCGTGATCGTTGTGGCCGTGCTTGTGCTGGCCCTTCAGGGAAGTCTCAACGGAGAGAGTGCAGCGTCGCTGATCGGCGTCATAGCGGGATACGCGTTGGGCCAGGGCATCCGCCGTCAATGATCTGCTACACGCCCCTAGGTACTTACCTACAGCGGTTGGCCGGATTGCTGCATCCACCCAGAGTTCGATCTACACTGCTCCGAGCACAACGGGGGGATGCAGGCGAAGCGGAGAGCTTATGTCGAACCATCTGCACGAGGGCAGGATGGATATCTCAAGGGGATTTCAAGTCACCATCACTGGCTTGAGTGTCGGCCTCATCTCCATTTCCTATTCCCTGGCCTACGCCTCGCTGATCTACAACGGCGATCTGGCCTACGCCCTTCCCATCGGCCTGGGAGTCAACCTCTTTGGTGCGCTGCTCACCGGAATCGTCGCCGCACTCTTCTCCCCGCTAAAGGGTTTGTTCGCCGGGCCGCAGGACACGCCGGCCATCGTCTTATCGGCCGGAGCCGCAGCCATCGCGGCAACGGTCGCCGCCCCTGTTCCCACCGTGATCATGATGGTGATGCTCAGCACGTTGACGCTGGGCCTCGTGTTTTGGCTACTCGGATTCCTCGGCCTGGGCAGCCTCACTCGATACCTGCCGTTCCCGGTGCTCGCCGGCTTCCTGGTAGGTGTTGGGTTCGCCATGATCTCGGGAGCGATGTCCCGGCTGTCCGGCGCCGATGCAATGTTCGACAGCGCCAGCGTCGCCCGTTGGCTACCGGCGGTGGCCACCGCCATCGTGCTGACGCTAGTGGCCCGATATCTCAGCGATCGACCGATCCTGTTGCCGATCATGATCCTGGTCGCCGGGCTTCTTGTGCACCTTTGGCGATTTATCGCCGGGGTACCGATCTCCGAAGGTCAGGACCGAGGCCTCCTTCTTGGCCCATTCGAGCAGGAAACACTCTGGAACGTCGACACCGTGTGGGCGTTCGATCAGGTTGACTGGGCGGCACTAACCGAGCAACTGCCCTCCGTGTTACCAGTGTTCATCCTTTTCCCCATCGCCCTCCTGCTCTACCTCGGAGGCACCGACCAGCAGACCGATCTCGACATCAACACCGACCGTGAGCTCAAGTTCAACGGCCTGCTCAACGTGCTGGCCGTACCCACTGGCAGTTCCGGCGTGGGCAGCCAGATGGGCAATTCGGTGCTGTCGTGGCAGCTCGTCGGACAGTCGAGGGGCTCGGCGCTGGTCCACGCCCTGGCCAGCGGCGCCATCCTTCTGCTCGGACCGACCACCCTCAACTACGTTCCCACCGCCACCCTCAATGGCCTGGTGATGTTTGTCGGCGGTGCCTTCGTTCTCGAATGGATCTGGGACTCCCGCCACCGCCTCCCCCGCACCGAATACGTCTTGATGCTGATCACCGCCTCAGCCATCGTGTTCTTCGGATTCCTGATCGGCGTTGGAGTTGGAATCGCCATCGCCGTGCTTTTGTTTGTGGTGCGCTACAGCCAAACCAAAACGCTGCGTCACCAATTGACCAGCAAGGAACGGCGTAGCAACGTGCAGTGGCCCGCCACCCACCACGAGGTGCTCAGCGAGCGGGGTGACGAATCGATGATCGTCGAACTCGAAGGGTTCCTGTTCTTCGGGTCGGCTGCCGGGTTGTTTGAGCCGGTGGTGGCTCGGCTCGACGAGGAGACACCGCTGCGCACTCTTGTGATCGACTTCCGCCGAGTGGTCGGCATCGATTCCGCCGCACTCGATGCGTTCGACCGCCTGGCCCAGTCCGCCCAAGACAACAACTTTGAGATCGCGATCAGCTCGATGGTCGACGAAGATCGCGACCGGCTTATCACCGCGTTGTCCGACGGTTGGCAGGATGTGCTGCATTTCGAGTCCGATCTCGACATGGCCTTGGAGTGGGCCGAACGTCGAATCCTGGCTCCTTTGGAGACCGGTCACGATGCGATGGATTGGGAGCAATGGCTGGTGGAGATGGTGGGCGCCGACAATGCCGCCAAGATCGACAAGTACTGGACCGCCCACACCGCCACCGGCGGCGACGAGATCGTCACCGCAGGGCTGGCGAGTCCTGGAATCATCGCACTCACCGAGGGTTCGGTGTCTATCTACATCGCCAGCAACAACGGGGTCCAGCATCGTCGCCGGTCGATCAAGGCCGGTTCGATGGTCGGTGAGATCAGCACCTATCTGGGTGGCGCTGCCACGGCGTCGATCCGAGCCGACGGCGACATCGGCTATCGCCGCCTTTCGCCTGAGAGCTTCGCCGAGCTCAGCAGCGAGGATCCGAAGTTGGCCCTGGCCATTCACCAGGCACTGGGCGCTCTTCTGGCCGAACGTGTGCTGCATTCCGACCGGGTGGTCAACGCGCTTCTGCGTTAGCGGCGACGGATTCGGACACCTCGAGACCCCACTTCTTGACCTGGTCAGAAGTGGGGTCCTATTGTTTTCGTTGCCTCGAGTCTGGGCAGGCAGCGAGGGTAAAAGGTGTGTGCCTACCAAGTAGTCCATCACACGGCCACGGAGGCACCTCATGAACACCGACTCAGGTTCGACGACTCTTGAAGTCCGCAAGATCGTCAGCCACAGCGAAGAGATACTGATCGAAGGCGGCAAAGCAGCAGAAACGCCGCTGCAGATGCACGCCGTCGCCGCCGTCATCACCAACCCCTGGGCCCGCCAGGGATTTGTCGAGGATCTACGGCCAACCATCCTCGACGTTGCTCCCAAACTGGGCGAGATCATGGTGCCCCGCCTCTGCGACCTGGCGGGCGGTGGAGAAGCCGTCGAGGCCTACGGCAAAGCGGCGATGGTGGGATCAAACGGCGAGGTTGAACACGGCTCGGCCATCATCCACACACTGCGGTTCGGCAACATCTTCCGCAACGCGGTCGGGGGCACGTCGTACCTGTCGTTCACGAACACCCGAGGTGGCCCCGGCACGCTCGTGTCGATCCCAATGATGCACAAGCTCGACGCCGGGTTCAGGTCGCACTACCTCACACTGGAACTGACCATCACCGATGCCCCCGGCCCCGACGAGATCGTGATCGCCATCGGCGCTTCCGTAGGCGGACGCCCTCATCATCGGATTGGCAACCGCTACTCCGACATGGAGGAGATGGGTATCACGCCGCCGGAGTCAGTTTAATTAGGTAGCCGGAATAGAGGAGCCTCACATGACCACACATTTCCCCCTCTACATCGACGGTGAGTTTGTCGCCGCTTCCGAAAACGGTGACGTGATTGAGTCGGTCAACCCGGCCACCGGGGAGGTCTGGGCCACCGCCCCGGCCGCGTCCGAGGCCGACGTGAACCGCGCCGTCGAGGCTGCTCACCAGGCTCTCTACGGCGGCACCTACGGCGGGCCGTGGGCCCAGCTCACCGCCACCCAACGGGGAGCGCTGCTCTACAAGCTGGCCGATGCGGTCGAAGCCAACGCCCACCGGCTCGGGGAAATCGAGACCACCGATTCCGGAAAGCTGGCGGCCGAAACCCGGGCCCAGACCGCCTACGTCGCCGACTACTACCGCTACTACGCCGGTCTCGCCGACAAGATTCAAGGCGCCACCCTCCCCATCGACAAACCCGACATGGCCGTGTTCACCACTCGCGAGCCCGTCGGTGTTGTGGCCGCAGTCGTGCCGTGGAACGCCGAGATGTTCCTCACCGCCACCAAGGTCGGTCCGGCCCTAGCCGCCGGCTGTACCGTGGTGATCAAGGCATCCGAAGTTGCGCCGGGTCCACTGCTGGCGTTCGCCGAACTGGTCGACGAAGTGGGCTTCCCGCCAGGGGTTGTCAACATCATCACCGGGTATGGCGAACCGTGTGGCCGGGTGCTCACATCGCACCCCAAGGTGGCCCGCGTGGCCTTCACCGGCGGTGTGGAAGCGGCCCGCCACGTAGTACGCAACACCGCCGACAACTTCGCCGTCATCTCCCTCGAACTCGGCGGAAAGTCGCCGATCCTCGTGTTCGACGATGCCGATCTGGAAGGTGCCGTCAACGGAGCGGTGGCCGGCAACTTCGGCGCAACCGGCCAAAGCTGTGTGGCCGGTTCCCGAGTTTTTGTGCAGGCCGGCATTCACGACGAATTCATCGCCAAGCTGGTGGAGCGGGCGCAAGCCATCCGCATCGGTGATCCGCTGGCCGACGAAACCCAAGTCGGGCCGCTGGCCACCGAGGCCCAGCGGGTCAACATCGAGTCGGTGGTGGCCCAGTCGGTTGAACAGGGCGCAACCGTGCACACCGGCGGACGTAGGCCCGAGGGCTTCGACCAGGGCTGGTACTACGAGCCAACCGTGATCGGTTGCCCTGATCAGTCGATCCGCAGCACCCAGGTGGAGTTGTTCGGACCGGTGATGTCGGTGCTGAAGTTCGACACCGAAGCCGAAGGTATCGACATGGCCAACAACACCCAGTTCGGGTTGGGGGCCGGTGTGTTCACCGAGAACCTCGCCCGAGCCCATCGGGTGTCGGGAGCCATCCGTTCGGGCATCGTGTGGGTCAACACCTACCGGGCCATCTCACCAATCTCGCCGTTTGGTGGGTTCGGGCAGAGTGGTTATGGACGCGAGGCCGGCATCGACGTGATCAACGACTACACCCGCACCAAGTCCACCTGGATCAACACCTCGTCGACCCCGATGGCCAATCCGTTTGTGATGCGCTAGAGCCCGAACTCTCGGGCCGCCATCTTGCACTCATGTTCGAGGTATCGGTCCCGGGAGCGGGTCCACGGCTGTCCCGACTCGGGATCGTAGATCAGCGGCAGTTCAAAATCATCCGGTAGCCGGGCATCGATGCCCACAGCCTGACAGTGCCGCAGACACCGTTGGGCGTGATCGACGTGTGCGACGACGACGGTCGATCCCAGGCCCTTGGCAGCGCCACCGATGGCGACGGCAGCCTCCGCCACACCACGGGTGCTGAGGTAGACGACCGTGCCGTCGCCCTGTCGGACTGGGTGGATCGCTGTGACCACGTCTACCGACATGCCGTGTTCGCCCATCAGCACATCGGCGATCTCCCATTGCGCGATGATCCTCGCATCGGTGATCTGCCAGAGGTTCGCCACCAATGCAGCCAGGGCTTCGTTGACCGGTCCCGGCCGACCATCATCACAATTGCCGAACGCGAAGGCCAAGATCGTGTCGGACACCAAGAGCTATCGCCGGTTGTCCAGAAGGAAATCGGTGATCCAACGGGCGACGGTGTCGCCGTGGGTTTCTTCGGTCTCGCTTCGTTCCAGGGCGGCGTCGGTCAGCTCATCGCCCAGCCGCTCACGGCGGGCGGAGACAAGGGCCGAGGTGTACTGGCGATTGAACTCCGGGTGATCCTGGAAACAGAGGATGTTGTCGCTCACGAGGTAAGCCGGATGCTCGGCGGTGGTGCCGACGCCAATGTCGACCGCATCGGGTGGCAACCGATGCACCACATCTCGGTGCATGGCGTTGAGACGGATGTCAGCCCCGTCGAACCACGGATTGGGCTCCACCTTCAGATCTTGCGGACCGGCCTTCCAAATACCAGCCGGACCGGCCTCACCGCCCAACGCATGAGCCACCGCCTGATGACCGAAACAGATGCCCACGGTACGGGCCCGGTGCTGGTGAAGGTCAGCGATGAACTTCCGCAGGTTCACGATCCACGGCTCGTCGGTGTAAGCGTCATGTTTTGATCCGGTGATGATCCAGGCATCACATTCGTCGGGTGCGGCGGGCAACTCACCACCCACGGCGTCGTATACGCGAACGTCCAGATCAGGGTTTCCCCGACGAAGAAAGTCGATGTACATGCCGTCGTAGTCACGGCCCTTGGCCGCAGCGAGCAAGTCGTCACCGGCGATGTGATCGCAGACCAGAATTCCAACCACCGGAAGGTTCATGGGTGAACCCTACCCGACTGGCCACAACGGCTGAAGCTGGAGTACACACTGTGAATGGCACAGCGAATGACAGAGCGAATGGCACAGCGAATGACTGCTTCCCCGTTGACCTCCGATGAGGTCCAAGCGCTTCGTGACGCCAGCCCGTTCGACTACTCCCGGGTGCATCTCAACCACGCCGGCGACTCTCCTTCTTCGGCCGCGGTGCTCGAGACACAGCTCAACCACCTTCGACGAGAAGCTGAGATCGGTGGCTACGAAGCCGCGGCCGAGCAGAAGCCAGCCGACGACGCCGTCTACCAATCGATCGCCACCATGTTGCGGGCTCAGCCTCAGGAGATCGCCCGACTCGAGCACGCCACTGCGGCGTGGAACGCCGCTTTCTGGTCGTTGCCGTTGAAAGCCGGTCAGCGGATCGTCACCGCCGAGGCGGCCTACGGGGCCAACGCCGTGGCCTACCTTCACGCCGAGCGGACGCTCGGAGTCGGCGTCGAAGTGGTGCCCAGCGATGCCACCGGTCAGGTGGACGTGGCGGCCATGGCCGCCGCCCTGGCCGACCCGAGCGACGTGGCCGTCGTCGCCATCACCCACATCCCCACCAACGGCGGGTTGATCAACCCCGCCGCCGAAGTCGGGGCATTGGCCAAAGCAGCGGGCGTGCCCTATCTGCTCGACGCCTGCCAGTCGGTCGGCCATCTCGACCTCGACGTCAACGAAATCCAGTGCGATATGTTGTCGGCTACCGGACGGAAGTATCTGCGAGGTCCCCGGGGCAGCGGGTTCCTTTACGTGTCGGAGAACCTGCTCGACCGTCTGCTGCCGTCACGGCCCGATCATAAGAGCGCGTTCTGGGCCAGCGATCGTCACTACGATTTCGTGGCCGGAGCGGGGCGGTTCGAGTGGTGGGAGTACAACCATGCCGCGTGGCTCGGCTTGGGCACGGCAGTCGACGAAGCTCTCGCCATCGGCCTCGACCGAATCGAGGCGACCATCCGCCGCCAGGGCAACAACCTCCGGCAGGCGCTGACCGAAGCCGGCTATCCGGTGTTCGACCTTGGCCTGAACCCGGGCGGCATCGTCACCACCAACATCGAAGGCGTCGATCCGGTGCAGACAAAGAAGGCGTTGGGCGAGGCCGGCATCAACGCATCGGTTACCACCCCCGACTCGACCCGATGGGACTTCGACCGCCGAGGTCTCGGCCCGATGGTGCGCCTATCGGTTCACGCCACCACCACCGACGAGGAAATCGCCCGGGCCGTGGCCACGCTCAACGACATCGCCGGCCAACTTGAGGATTAGCGCCTAGCCGTCGATCAGGAAGAGGGCGACGCCGATAAGCCAAGCGATGGCGCCGGCCCCAGTCATCCAATCACCAAGCCGGATGGCCTGAACCAGGAAAAGCACGCCACTGAGGGTGAACATGAGCCACCCGATCGTGGTGTATTTCGACTTGCCGTTGCCCACGGCCGACCACCCTAGTGCGCCCGAAGGCACTGGGTCGAGGCGACGGCTTTACCGACCCAAGGCGGCGTTGACGGCAGCCTCGAGCGAGGCATCGATCCGGCTTCCACGGGCCAACTGGTTGCCGGCGCCGTCGAACAACAGCCACGTCGGGGTACCGGAAACGCCGTAGTGCGACGTGACCCGGAAGTTGGTGTCGACGAGGGTGAGCGGCGACGACACGCCGGTCGAGTCGACGAAACTCTGGGCCGAGCTGCGGCTTGAGGTGATACCAAGGCTGACGGTGAGGAGGTCTGCTGCGTACTGTTGAGCGAACTGCTCAACGTCGGGCCCCTCGGCCCGACAGATGCCTCAACCAGGTAACCAGAACCAGACCAACACCGGCCTGGATCCCGCAACCTGGTCGGCGAACGAAACCGTTTCCCCGCTGCTTAGCCTCAAGACCTCCACGTCGGGGAAGTTGTTGGCCACCGGGGGCTGTGTTGTGGGCGGTGCGGTGGTTGTGGAACCACCGGTTGTCGCCGTGGTCTGCGAACCCTGCGTGGTCGAGGTTTCGGTCGTTGCCGTGGTCGACGGGGCTGTGGTGGGAGCTGCTGTCGTCGAGGTTGTCGAAGCTATGGTCGACGCCGTTGTCGGCGCCATCGTTGTGGTGGTTGACGTGGCCGTTGTTGATGTGGCCGTCGTCGACGATGAGGAGGTTGACGTGGTGTCGGCGTCCTGGGAGAGCAGCACACCCGCATCCTGCTCCGCCAGCGTGACCCGCAGGCCCTGCGGGGCCACCGTCGAGGTCGTGGACTCGGCCGGCGTGGCCGCCGCCGCGGTGGCATCTTCAGCCACCACGGTGGCAGCCAGCTGATCGGCAACGGTGTCGTCGTCGCTCGTGCACCCGCCGAGCACGAGCGCCAGCGCGCCCAACACCAGCGCGCCCGCTATCGCCCTCACCGAACGTTCAATCCCTACCTGCACCAACTACCTACCTGTTTCGACATTCAAGAAGGTAGCGGGGTCTCATAGGTAAGTCGACCCAACGTTTGGTCAAGAACTGGACAACTACTGCATCAGATCGGCGAGCTCCATGGCCAACGCCGGTCGACCATCAACAACGACTTCGTCGAACCCAAGGCGTTTGAAGTACGCGACGTGGGCTTCGTTGCCGACACGGGTCCAGATTGTTCTCGACCCCGCGTCGTCGGCAAAGATGCCCGACTTCGGTGAGTAGAGGTAGTTGGCCACCTTCATGTCGCGGTACTGAGGCACGACGTAGTCGAGTTCCACCTCAACCGATCCGTCAGCACAGGCCCTACCGATGAATACGCCGGTAGGGACGGTGTCCCGCAGCACAAACGCTCGGATCTGATCGTCACGAGCGTCGAACTCAAAACCAGGCTGATGAGCCACGATGTCGTCCCGGTGAAACTCCAGGAAGTGACGCAGGTACTGCGAGTGTTTCGTGAGATGCAGCGCCGTGAAAAATTCCTGCTTTCGGGACCATAGCCGGCTCAGGAAATAGAGGTGGAGTCCGGCTAACACCAGGTTGGTGAGCGCCACCGGGAAAGCTCCGATGACAACGGCGTAGACAAGGAACGTCAGCGACCCGACCAG
This sequence comes from Acidimicrobiales bacterium, assembly GCA_965216355.1. Lineage (GTDB taxonomy): Bacteria > Actinomycetota > Acidimicrobiia > Acidimicrobiales > SZUA-35 > JAHELU01. The sequence goes on along the minus strand of CBDCFR010000013.1, from coordinate 698,693 downwards.
GCCGAAGATGCGGAGCTGCAGAATCGACGTGCGACTGACCGAGATAATGATCAGCAGCGACGCGGCGTAGCCGAGCAGGGCGATTGGACTCATCATCAGCTCGAATCAGCCGAGGTTGACGCCGCCGTAGGCGATGCCGGTGAGGTGGGCCATTTCCCGGTCGAAGGTGGTGAGATCTTCGATGGCCAGATCGGACAGCCGTTCCCGACCGGCCGCTCGAGCCAGCACCTGCATCAACTCGACCGATGCCTCGAACCAACGAGCCAGTCGCTGCGCTGCCTCGTCGATGATGAGACGTGATCGGAGATCTTCCTTCTGGGTGGCGATGCCGACCGGGCAGAAGTCGGTGTTGCACGCCCGCATGCCGATGCATCCGATGGCTTGCATCGGAGCGTTCGATAGCGCGATGGCGTCGGCTCCAAGAGCTAGGGCTTTGACGAAATCGGTATGTGTACGCAGACCACCGGTGATCACCAGCGTCACATTGGAGCCCGAGTTGTCGAGGTGCCGACGAGCTCGGGCAAGGGCCGGGATGGTCGGCACCGAGATGTGGTCCCGGAACAGCGTGGGAGCGGCACCGGTGCCGCCGCCCCGACCGTCGAGAATGATGTAGTCGACACCGATGTCGAGCGCGGCGTCGATGTCGGCTTCGATGTGTTGGGCCGACAACTTGGCGCCGATCGGAACGCCGCCGGACACCTCCCGAACCTCGGCCGCTAGGGCTCGATAGTCGGCCGGTGTCTTCAGGTCGGGGAACGTCGCCGGCGACACAGCCGGGGTGCCCGGTTCGAGGTCACGAACCTCGGCGATCTTACCCTGGACCTTGGGGCCCGGCAGATGCCCGCCGGTGCCGGTCTTGGCTCCCTGGCCGAACTTGAAGTGGAAGGCGCCGACGTCGGTTACCTTATCGATGTCCCAGCCGAAGCGACCACTGGCCAGCTCGTAGAAATAGCGACTGTTTTCGGCCTTCTCCTCCGGAAGCATGCCGCCCTCACCGGAGCAGATGCCGGTCCCGGCCAACTCGGCTCCGCGAGCCAGCGACACCTTCGCTTCCTCACTCAGGGCTCCAAAGCTCATGTCGCTTACGAACAAGGGGATGTCGAGGTGTAGCGGTTTGGTCGCCGCAGGGCCGATGACGGTTGCCGTCTCCACCGAATCCTCATCGAGTAGCGGCCGACGAGAGAGCTGGGCCGTCACGATCTGAATGTCGTCCCACATTGGGAGATCGTTGCGGGAGACACCCATCGCCGTGACCGGACCGTGGTGACCGAGTTTCTCAAGGCCCTCCGACGCCAGTTTGCGGATTAGGCCAACGTGGGGTTCGTCGTCGGTGCCGGTGTGATCCTGGTAGCGGCCCTGGTAGGCCGAGTCGTTCCATGGCTGCGGATTCTCGGCCTCCCACGCTCCTATCTCGTCGGCGTCGACCATCACCTGATCGTCTTCGATCCACGACGAGAACTTGTGCAGCTTCTCGCTGTTGTTATAGGAGCTGATGCCGGTGCGGTACTGGTAGTCCCAGCTGTGCACGCCACAGATCAGATCGTCGCCACGCACAAATCCGTCGGCCATCAGCGCACCTCGGTGCTGGCAGCGGCCGTACATCACCGAGTGGTTATCGTCGAAACGCACGATCACCAGCTCAACCCCGGCAACTTGCGCTCCCGCCGGTTCGCGGTCGGGAAGAGTTGACCAGGTGGCTACGGCAGTGGGGTTCATGGGGTCTCCAGGCTTGTCGGTCGGAGCGTCGTGGCCAAGGCTACTCCTACGTGTCACGCTTCCATTTATTATGCGGATCGCAGAGTATCTGCCCGTTGGAGAGTTTGGTTGGGCCGCCCTTGGAATGCGGTTGTACATGATCGGCCTGCAGCCAAGCGAACGGCGAGTCGCATCCTGGGATTTGGCATCGACCCCTGGCTCTGATCAGAAGGATTTGCCTCATCCATCCCGGAAAGTTTCGTGCGGTGACTGCAACTTCCGTGGGGTGTGAGTGCTCGTCGAACACAACACGCCGGAAGACCGCAGCGGCCATTACCGCCATTGCGAACTTGGGATGGATCGGCGTGCCGTCTATCAACTCGCACCGCCGTTCCAGGTCGTGGTAGTCGGGCTCAACGATCTCGGTGGTGTCGTCGAGCATTCGAGTGACGAGGTTCTCAGCGAGGGTTTCACCCAACACAATATTTATGAGCGGAGTGATCTGAGAGTTACCGCCCTTGGCTGAGCCTCGCGTCATCAGATTCAACAGCGCCGTGCCGTGCCTGGAACCTTGTGAGCGTTGCTCGCCGTGTTGGGTGTCTTGACGGAACAGCCGCTGGGTTTCTTGATCCAACAGGTTGCGGAACGCCTGCCCAGCGAGCGCATCGAACAGGAACCGGCCCGACACCGACCCGTCCGAGTGTTTCTTGTAGGAGAGCCCGGAACGTACAGCTTGCTCGACCGGTTCATCACCATCGGGATCAGCGGCGTTCAACCAGTAGGCACACACGTTCACGAAGTCGACAAAGTTAAGGTCGCGGGCAGCGTCGACCAGCATCTGCTGAGATTCCACCAGCTGGTGGTGCACCTTTGGCTTGTGCAATCCACGCAACTCATCGACATGTCGATGAGACAGCACGCCCTCGGCGAACGCCTCGGCAAACACGGGGAAGTCGAGTAGCCAGACACCGGTTCGATTCAGCCGCCGCACCTCCGAAGCGGCGACCCCGGTGCCATCAACCACGTAGTCGATTGCGTGGCGAAATCCAAGCGCTTTGAATACGCCCGGACCCTCGGCTGCCTCCGAGGCCGCGGCCACCACCCGAGTCTCCAGCGACTCAAGCCGGCCAGCCAGAACCCTCAACCGACAGGCCACATCAGCCAGTTGAACGGCGGGCACACACGAGAGCGGCAGCTGATGCAACGCACCAATCGCCGAGTCGAGAGCATTGAGCTCTTGAAGGTAACCGCCTTCCGCCATACGTACCATACTCGAACATTTGTTCGAGTTGTCAAGCGACTATGAGACTAAATAGAGGTATTCAACAGGCCCAGCTTGCCTTTAGTTGAGGTTGAGTTCGCAAGCGACCGCCCGATCCAGGCCGGCGCTCGACGCGATTGGCAGCTGGACTCCGTCACCGAGGCGGCGGCCGCTCCGCTTCGCCCCTACGATTGACGGATGCTGTCGCCGGGCGAAGTGCTTATCCTGTCGGGGCCGCCCGGGTCTGGGAAGTCAACGGTTGGGGCCGAGTTGGCGTCACGCTCAACGCTTGGAGTGCACCTCGAGTCGGACATCTTCTACCACTGGATCCGATCCGGGTTTGTCGGCCCCCACCTCCCTGAAGCGCATCACCAGAACACCGTCGTAATCGATGCTGTTGCCGAGGCGGCGGCCGCCTACGCCCGGGGAGGTTATGCGGTCGTTTGGGACGGAGTTGTCGGACCATGGTTTCTGGAGCGCGTGGTGCGGCGACTGTCGGACCACGGCCTGGCCGTCCACTACGCGGTCCTCCGCCCCGATCGCGAAACCGCACTCGGCCGCGTCGCCCGCCGTGACCAAACAGCCGATGTGTCCGGGGCCGAAACCATGTGGGCTAAGTTTGCCGATCTGGCGGAGCTTGAGACCCACGTAGTCGCTTCCGACGGGGCACCCGACGAGGTCGTGGCCGAGGTCGAATCATCGGTGGTTGCAGGGCTCCTCAAGTTACCCGCCGCCACATGGGTCAACGACCACTGGCCGGTGTCGGTTAAAGGGGTGGTGAGCTGGAATCGACAGGTCGTGTTGCTGCGCAACGAACGCGACGAGTGGGAGCTACCCGGCGGACGGCTGGAGCTGACCGACACCTCGCCGGAGGCTGCTCTTCGACGAGAATTCGCCGAGGAGCTGGCGCTCGACGTGACCGTGGGAGAACTGATCGACAGTTGGATTTACGACGTGGCCGGCAAACGAGTCCTCATTCTCGTGTACCGATGCACGGCCGACGAGCCGCCCAACCTCTCCCACTCGAACGAGCACAGCGGCGTCGCCAAGATCCACGTGGACACGCTTACCGACGAAAACATCCCAGCCGGCTACGTGCGATCAATCTCGTCGGCGATCGACGGCGAGACGGATGATATTGCAGATGTTATATAGTGCGGCCATGGAAAGTGTTAGCGCCTCCAACGCCGGTTCGAACTTCCGCCGGGACAACACGATCTCGTGGATTCTGATCACCATCATCGCCGTCAGCACCGTTCTCACCGTCATCGGTCTGCTCGCCTAGATCTTGCCCAACCGCGCCGTTTTGCCCAACGCTGAACGCAGTATGTAGTGTTACGCCACCACCTGCGTTGATTCAAAATAAGAGGAGAATGGCGGTGCCCTCCACACTGGCGGAAGTCCTTTCCAAAGATCGCGTCGAGTTCAGCGAGCTCCACAAGCGCTACAACCCCGTGCTGCAACTGGTGAACGTGCTGATCGGCGTCGTTCCCAACTGCGATCCGTATCTCGAAATCTGGCCTCCGGGCTTTCGCACCTACAACCTCATGGTGCCCAACTTCTTGAACCTGCCGGGCGGCCTGCTCGGGTTCGGGGCGTCGAAGGACGTTGTCGGACTGGCCATGTACACCTCGTCCCGTGCCGCAGACTGCATGTACTGCTCGGCCCACACCTGCTCCTACGCCCTCAGGCGAGGGTCCTCAACCGATGCCGTGACCGGCGAACAGCGCACCGATGCCGAAGCCGCCGCCGTGACGGTTGCCGAGGCGTTGTCGACGGTCCCCCACCACTACTCCCCCGACATGGGGCAGAACCTGCGTAAACATTTCTCGGACGACGACGCCGAGTGGATTGTGATGAGCGTGGCCATGATGGGGTTCCTCAACAAGTTCATGGACGCCATAGGCGTTGAACTGGAGGCCGGTGCGGTCGAAGACGTTTCGGATCTGATCAGTCCAACCGGTTGGGAGGTAGGTCAACACGGCTGGGAAGGCGATTTCGACGGCCAAGGATCCACCAACGGCGCCGCCGATGCACCGCCGGTCGACTCCGTTGGCACGATGTTGCGGGTGTTCCGCAACGCCCCTGGCGCGGTCAAACTTGAGAAAGGCTGGATGGCAGGGCTGCCCAAAGGTTCGGAGCAACTCCGTCAGCACATCGCCACCAACTACCACATCGACGAACCACTGCTCACAACACTGCGCCACGGTCGGGTTGCCAGGGCGCTGGCCACGATACTGCGACACAACCTCGACCCGGAGCAATCGGAGATCGGGATCGGCAACAAGGCGCTGGCGGGGCTGGTGTTTGCAAACCGGGTGGGCAACCCTCAGCTGGCCGCCCAAGCCCGGCAGCTCGCCGCCCAGTACCAAGTAGCCGACGAAACCGTCGAAGCCGCCGCCGGATACAGCACCGGCTCCGACCTCAGCGCCCTCGATCCCAAGACCGCGGCGATCATCACCACGGCCTACGACATCTCGCCGAGTCCGGCCGAGGTTCGGCCCGAGACCATCACATTGGCCGAGTCGACGCTCACATCAGCCGAGACGGTCGAGACCGCGGTTTGGGTCTCCGTCTGCCAACTACAACACCGGCTCACGGTCTACTACGACCTCGACAACATAGCGCTCGATGCCGCCTGATCAGGACTGGATCAGCCAGCAAATAAGGCCACTACATAAGACAATTACGGTCTCTACTGGAGCATTCCGAGCCGAGGTGAAAGACTGGGTGCGTGTCGATGCCGCCGTCACTATGGCTAAACAATGCGTCGTCAACTCCACCCGAACTGCTCATCCGCGAGGGGGAACAGATTCTGGGGAGATCCGCCGACGCCGACATTGTCCTCGACGAAACATTCGTCAGTGGGTATCACGCCCGCCTGCACTGGAATATGACGCAACTCACGGTGCTCGACCTCGATTCCACCAACGGCACGCTGGTCAACGGTGTACCGGTGATCGGCTGGACCAGCCTGACCGACGGTGACGTCATCGAATTCGGCGGGGTCGAGGCCGTCGTTCGACTCCCCGATGACGAGACCGACGCCGTCATCGACGCCGACAACTTTCCTCCTCCCCCGGCTCGCGCCCGCAACCGGCAGCGGCCACCCGTCGAAAGTGCGCCGGTCGACAACTCCGAAGCCGATGACCCCGACTCACCCGGGGGGCGCACCTTCGGCTCCCAACTGGGACCGATGGTTTCCGACCGGACCGAGCCGCTCTTCGATCAGCCACTCACCTCCGCCGTGACACTGCCCCCGACGCCACCGGCCGGAGTCTCCGTCACACGCGCCGGACGAACCACTGGGGACCTCCAACGCATCAACCAGACCGACTTCGACTTCGGGGATCACCACGACGAGGAGTCGGAGAAACAGGCAGCATTTGGTCGGGAAGGTCTCAAGGTCACGGTCGGAACCGCCATCGGCGTCTTCGTCGCCTTGGTGATTCTTGCGATCATCATCATCTACGTGACCCAGAGGTAGGAAGGGTGGGAACGACCAAATGATCATCGTCCATGCCGGCCATCGCATCGACAAGTCCGATCAGACAGTCGAACGGTTCCCCAATCGCCGCGTGGGCAGCGTCTACCGGCGGCTGTACTTACACCTCCTCGATCGACGGCCGACGGCGCTCGTGTCGGCGGCCGCCAACGGAGCCGACCTGCTGGCCCTTCGTGCCGCCGAAGACCTCTTCATCCCGTTCCACGTGTTTCTACCGCTACCCGATGCCGAGTTCCGCCGTCGCTCGGTTGAGGACCGGGGCCCCGACTGGACCGAGGCCTACGAACGGGCGATCAGCCGGGCCGCATCCGTCACGGCGGCCGAAGATCTCGGGCAACACGAAGACTGGTATTTTCGTGGCAACGACCACATACTCAGCCACGCCCGGCAACGGATGGCCGAACTCAACGGATCGGGCGATCAGCTGATCGAGGCATTGGCCGTGATCTGTTCCGACCCGTCGGCTGCGGGATCAACGGGCGACTTCATCACCAAGGCCTCAAACCAAGGTCTCAACGTCGTGACCATCGACCCTCTCAGCGACTGAACAGGCAGCTAGACCAGCCAGACCAGCGAATATCAGGGGCCTATCAGGGTCGGATCAGGGTGAGACCTGATACCAAATCATGTCCGCGTCCTTCATGCTGAATGTATGAACGAAATCAACGACACAACCTCATTTCAGGGCTCTGTTCAAGATGCCGAGGTTCCACCCCGTCAGAGCGCTCCCACCGGAACGCCGACGCTGAGCTTCGCACCCTCCGACAAGGTCCTCCAGCGTAAGAACGGGAAGCTGTCCGGTGTGGCCGGCGGCCTGGCCGACTACTTCGGCATCGACGTGACCATCATGCGTCTGGCCATCGTGGCCTTGACCCTCGTGGCCGGTCCGGCGGTTCCCGTCGCCTACCTCGTAGCCTGGATCATCATCCCCGAGGAAGTGGCCGAACTCCCGGCGGCGGCTTCCCCGCCTCCTCCGTCAGCCTCGGCTGCGGCCTAGGGCCCAACACACTTCATTCTCCCTTACCCCCCAAGCAACCCGCCGTCGGCAACCCCGTTGATTCGTCGCCCTCCAATGACATCAATCGGGGTTGTCGACGGCGTGGTTTTTGAGATCGGCCAGCTCACACCAGTCGAGAGTGCGAGCGTGGGTGGCGGCCAGTACAACCTGCGGGGCCATTCCTTCGGCCAAGGCTTCCGCCCAACGCGAGGCGCATAGACACCATTGGTCGCCGGCCTTCAACCCGACAAACCCGTACTCGGGTCGCGGCGTGGAAAGGTCGTTGCCTTTGGCCGCGGAAAACTCCAGAAACTCGTCGGTCATGATCGCGCAGACGGTGTGAACCCCGTTGTCGTTTCCATCGGTGTTACAGCAACCGTCGCGAAACCACCCGGTGCGAGGATTCATTGAGCATGTCTTGAGGTCGCCGCCTAGCACGTTGACTGACATACCTCGATTCAACCACCGAAGTCACGCGAACACCACGGGGTTATATGACCCTCTCGCCGCTGTTTGGCTACTCGAAGCAGCTGATCAGCTCGGCCAGGTGAAGAAACAGCGGATCATTTCCGTTGGCGAACGGTGTTTTGCCCAGTCGCACGATCACCAGGTCGAGCCCAGGGACGACGGCAACCGCCTGACCTTCATAACCGGACGCTCGGAACGTACCGTGGCTGCAGGGATACACCCACCAATGTTGCCCGTACCAGTTGAGCGAGTCGGGCTCCAACGCCTGCGGGGTGCGAGCCGCGTCGACCCAGCCCTCGGGCAGCAGTCGTCGCCCATCCCAAACGCCATCACGCAGATAGAGCAGACCGAAGCGGGCGAAGTCGCGGGCCGTGGCGTAGAAGTAGCTCGATCCCACAAACGTGCCCGCCGTGTCGAACCTTGGATCGGCCGAGGTCATGCCGAGCGGCCCGGCGAGATCATCGGCGATGAGCTTGCGCACCGCCGCTTCCCGCTCGGCGGCCGACGCATTCGAGCCGGCCAGCGCTTCAGCCAAGATCGCAGCCAGAATGTTGGACGTGCCACTCGAATAGTAGAAGTGTTCTCCCGGCGGATGCTCGAGCGGTTGACCGGCGGCGAACCGAGCATGGTCATCCGCGCCGGTACCGAACAGCATCTCCAACACGTCGGGCAAGGCAGGCTCATCGCCTTCGGCACCGCTGTCGCCCGCCTCGTATTCCTCGGTCCAGGCCAAACCCGACCGCATCTGCAACAACTGCGTGCCGGTTATCGCCGAACGGCCGTCGGCTTGCCACCCTTCCGCCACGCCCGGATAGGCCTCGGCCACCGGTCCGAGATCAATCGTACGGCCGGAGTGGTTCGCCACACCGATCAGAGCTTGCGTGATCGACTTCGCCATCGACCACGAGATCAGTGGGTCCGTTCCACCGTCGGGGTGATATCGCTCGGCGACGATGCGGCCACCCTGAACCACCACCAGGGCCAGCGACTCGCCGAGCCCTTCCGAACCGACTTCGTTGGGTGGAGCGAAGGCCCGATCGATCTCGGCTTCAAGTCGAGTCGTGTCGGCGGCAACCGGCGGTCCGACCGGCCAGCCATCAGGACCGGCGGACGGGAACGGCACACCATCGGGCTGGGCTGGGAGGTCCACAAGGGACGTGGGAAGAGGGGCAGGAAACGGGATCGCAGCCATTACGGCAGCCTAATGGGAGCCCTCATATGAGACCGAAACGGTGTCAGAGGGCCGGGCTAGGCGTTCTTCGCCAGCTTACGGATCTGTGACGGCAAGGTCTCCCATGTGCGGCCCTTCGTCCAGCCGTCGACGAGAAGCATCGGCTCGACTAGTCCGAGTCTGTTCAGCAGTGCCTGGTCGCCAACGAATTTTTGGTAGTTGCTGCGGGCCTCACCGGGAGGCGGTCTGCGGGTCCTCTTCCACTGGCTGTAGCACTGCTCAACCTCTTTCAGTGCTCGTTGTCGGCCGTTGTGGAGCTGCTCGTCAGTGCTGAACAAGGCTGTGACGTACGTCGCGATGGTCTGTGTTTGGCTAGTCGCCTCGGGGTCGGTGCTGTTGACCGCCATGGGCTGGGCATGAGGGAGAAGCTCGTTGAGAAGCGACACCAGAGCCTCTTGGAACTCGTTTACTGTCGGTAACCCCTGATCGGTGCTTGGACCTTGATCGAAGTGCCCTTCGAGAAGAACGTGTATTCGAGACAAGTAGGGGGTAGATGATGGATCCGAAGGGATCGTTGACGCCGCAGCAGCTCGACGAACAATCACGCCCAACCGACGTTCGGGGTCGGCGACATCGCCGTTCTGTTGCTCACTGATTTCGGCGAGCAGCTCCGCAAGACGGGTAACGCACCTCCAGCCGACACTACTGAATGCAATGGATATTTGGTTGTGAGTGGAGGCGAGGAGCGCCAGCGCAGCCAGCGCACCAACGATTGAGAGTGCCGGCCACCCGTTAAAGGCATGGGCGTCGGGCTGCAGTCTCGGTGAGGTTCTGTATTTCCTGATGGCATAGAGGAGCTCGGCTGCTTCGCCTAGCCATTCTATGGATTTGATGTTGCCGTCGTTGAGGCCGATAGCCGCCGCCGCGGCGTATTTCCAAGCAGCGGCGGCGACTCTCTCCTCGTCGGTGCGGTGGTTGTCGGTGCGGCCGACGTCGCCTTGATCCTCCCCGGCTTCTTCGGCGATCCAGTCTGCGAGCTTGCCTCGTGGAACGTAGATGGTACTGAGCCCCAGTTGGGCTGTTTCCGGCTGGCCAGCATCAAGACTGACTGGGTGATTCCAGAAAACCATGGGTAATTCGGCTGCTGTCGCAGACCGGCCAAGGTCGACGGTGCGGTTGGGATCGATCAAGTCGATCAAGGCGGCGATGAGTGTTTCAACATCTCCGCTGTCGGTGGAGTCGTCGCAGCGGACCAAAAGCCGGTCGTGTATGTGGAGCGCGACAAATCGCAGCGTCGTCGAGGCCGGCGTTACTAGGCGAGCAAGTTTGATGAGTATCGGCAGGCTCTCGTCATGCTGCGCTTGAGGTTGGGCCTCGTGCACGGCAGCCACAACCGCATGAGCGGAAAGCGTCCGAGTAATTTCGGAGCCATTCAGCTGAGAAACGACCTCGTAAACATAGTTTGGCAAGTTGGCGGTCTCGCCGCGCTTGGCTGCTTCCTCAATATCGTTTGCGAGTGTGAGAAGCCGTCGGGCGGTATCGGATCCGGGCTCAGCGACTTTCACGGCCTCATGGGGCGCGACCGAGGACGCTGATTGGTCGGCTGTAGACGAACGATTCGATTCGGGTGATCTGGGTACCGTCGTCTCTGCATCGATGGCCACTTGGCTCGCTCGACGCCTGGCCTGACCGGCGAAGGCACTCCGGCTTGTGGCATAGGATTGGGCCTCCTCGGATATTAACGGTTCATCCGACGCGGCTGTAACTGCTTGCTGTCGAGCATCATCTTTGGCTTGCTCAAGTTTCTTCCTTAAATCGGCGTCCTGGCTAGCCGCCAGTGTCTTCGTCAACGTCGATTCGCTGGCAACTGCGAGCATTCGTTCGACTTCCGGCGAGGTAAGAAGTCGTGGGCCGACGATCGGTAGTCGGCGATAGTTCTCGAGCCGTCGGCGGCGGCTCTCGACCCTTTTGAGAAGATCTGATGCCCGGTCAGGGGAGGCGTTGGCTTGATCTAGTCGTTGGTCGATTACGAGTCGAAGGGCCCAGCGTCTATATAGGGGCGGCAATTGCAGGCTTGAGGCAAGATAGTGACCGAAAAATCTGCGTCGCTCTAGGTACCGCTTGATTAGCGCCAAGTAACGTTCGGGTAACGTTCGCGGCCAGGTGCGATGCGAGGTGTTCATGGCGACGCGAAGCGACTGGCGGGGCAAAAAGACGAAGGTGATGCGCGTTCTTAAATCGTGGAGCAGGTGGCTGGCCGCTCTCACGTCATCACCGAGCCTCAGCTGAACGACAGCGAGGCGGTATCTAGGGCCGAATTCGTCTGGGGCGTTGTCAACGGCACGCCGGTAGCATTCGGCGGCATGACGGTCGTCGCCGAGGCGCTCGGCAACGGCACCTTGCAGTTGGGCGATGTAGATGTTCGCCGGGTAAACCTTGGCGACATCGATGAGGTACGAGGACATGAGTTCGAGCCGTTCGAAGGCCGAGTCTGAAGCCTCTTGATCTGATTTGTCCGCCTCGCTAGTCACGACGCATCACCAGTTGAGCCACAGCTTCGGCCATGAACTCGTCTTCGGTCTTGGGGACCTGACCGGTACGAAGGCGGGATTGGTAGACAAGGGCAGCCGCTCCTCTTGCCGCTGCGACCTCGATTTCCTCGAGATTTGGCGCCGACTCGTAGGCGAAGCTTCGGGTTGTGGATAGCTCCGGGCCGTCGACTTCGAGGGTCAATCCCTTCTTGTTGGCCGTTCCCTGAACCGCGTAGACAGCGCGGCTTGTGGCAGTGGCGGCGATCGACATGATGGCAGCGCCTAGCAAGCCGCCGTCGGAGAGTCCACCCAGCAGCCCCTCGGTGGGGGAGAGAGCTCCCCCTTCGATCGGTACACGCTTCAGCCCCAGGTCGCCAGCTGTTTGACGGAACGCCGCTCGTGCGACGATCCCGCTGCCTTTGTCCGCTGTTCCGTCCTCGATTTCGACGTCTCCGATGAGTCCGGGGTCTCGGGTTCGGTTGTGCCAACGCACGAAGCTGCCGACCAGTAGCCCGACGAGCAGCGCCCACAATGGCCAAAACGTGCCGGGGCTGAGTGCCACGCCGAAGGTGTCCGATGTCAACAGCGTGGCTCCGCGTTCAATACGACCCCGGAACGTCTGGGCGGCAGGCAGATATACCTCGCTCTCGACTCGGTTCGGATCTTCGCTTCGAGTCTCTTCTTCGAATAGGGCGTCCGGCGCGATTTGGGATTCGCGTGAGCTGGTGGACGTACTACCTTTTGCGGCGTCCTGAGTTGTTGCGGTCGTGCCCGGCGTCGTAGTTGGGACGGGAGCCGTGAGTTCGTCAAGGCTGACGCTCAAGGTGACCGGTGGACAGCCAATGGTGTGACCGTCGGGTTCTGGTGCCAGCAGATGGGCTTCGGTTTCGCTTCGGGCGCCGCCTGGCCCTTCGATCACAGCCCGAGCGATGGCGTCGGGGCCTTGGCATTCCATAGCCCATTCGGTCGGCTCTTCGAGTTCGAGCTCAATCCGGGCGGACAGGCTCCGTTGCGAGCTCGTGGTACTCGTCGTCGAGGCAGGTTGTTCCGTGTGGCAGGGCACTGAGCTGTTGACGCTCAGTCGTAAGGCCAACCCCTGAGCGGCCGCGGATTGTGCGCTGTTCGCTAGCCGTTGGGCTCGCGCACATAGTTCGTCCTGCGTTCGAGCGAGGCCCTGGCGAGCGCATTCGAGGTCCTCGGTTGACGTTGCCGATGCCGACAAAAGGGCAATGTAAGCCTGTTCTGCTTGTTCGAGTTGGTGCTCAGCCTCTAGTCGGTCCGCACCAATGCAGATCTCGCCGTCAGCAAACTCTCCGTGCTCGTGTAGTGCGACCAACGAGCCGAGTGCGACAAACGCCGCAAACAATAGTTTCAAGGCCGTAAGTGTCCCTCCCCCGCCCCTGATCTGAAGACCAGCGGTCGACGGTCACATGACAACGCTGCCAACCGCCTAGCTGCTGCACGAAACAGCCTAGACCGTGTGTCGCCTGGTCTCAAGAGGCTCGACCAAACACGGACCGAAACGGTGTCAGAGGGCCGGGCTAGGCTCGAATCAAGATGACACTGTCGCTGGCCAATCTGGCCGCCGAACCCCACCAGTATTTTGAGCTCGACGATCAGCCCACATGGGATGAGCTGATCGGCATTCGCCGCTACCTGGAAATCGGGCTGACCGATCTGCTGTCCGAGTGGACGGCCGAGCACGGTCCGCTGCGGCTAACCAAGGGGCGGATTCGCACCACCGCGATCTGTCCGGCGCAGGTGTTGTCGGAGGTCGACCCGTTCGCCATCAACTTCAACATCGCGGTCGGCATCGTCTGCGACGCGGCCGCCGGGGTGCTTGCCCTCCACCCCACGTTTCCGTCGCTCAACGGCTGGTACCACGATCTGGAGGCCAGTCTCCGGCAGGAACACCCGCACCTCATCGAGTTCGTCGAACAGCTTCCCGCCACCGATCGGATCGACTTCGACCACGTGGTGGCCGATCTCTGCGGTAGCCTCCCGGAACTCCTCGGCGATGTGCGAGGCCACCGGCCAACTGTGCATCACCGCATTGCCACCGCGCCCGTTCCCGATCTACTCGTCACCGGCGAGATAGACATCGCTGTCGACACTGCGGTCGAAGCAGGATTCGATGACGGCAGGCGGCAGCGAATCCTGGCCGAGGTGAAGAGCGGGGCGTTCAATCCGCGGATCTCCGACGAGCTGGCTCACTACGGCCTGATCACCAGTCTTCAACAGCTTGCCGCCAAGGGCGCGACCCCTCCCGCCGATGAGATCCCGAGAGGTGTACTCGGCTGCTCGATCAGCCTCGGTGATCTTGCGGTCACACCGGTTCCGCTGCCGGTTGAGATTCTTGAGACGGCAGCCCGGAGGCTGTTGGAGACCACGGCCAGCCTTGTCCAGATACATCAGACCATGATCGACGGCGGCACTCCCCCGACGAACCCGGGCAACCACTGCCGCTGGTGTCGCCGGGTGGCCGTATGTGGCGACGCCCCCGACCTGGTGCTGGCCGAGCTGAGCGAATCGCTGCGCCCCCTCAGAAACGACGGCTACGACCCCGACTTCGACGATTCACCATTTGACGACACGGTCGCCAGTAGCGCAACAACCGACTCATGACAAACGAACTTCCGGACGAAGGTCCGCTCCACAAACGTCTTGAAGCCGAACTGGCCGACCAGTTGGCCGAGGCCGCCCTCCGATGTGAGGCCGGGGAGGTCCGCGACCTCGAACGCTCGCAGGTGGTTCGGGTCACGAACTTCGACGTGCAAACCGCGGCTCGATGCCAGGCCAAGGCCGCCGCCCCCGGCTCCGATTTCGAACCGTCGATCTTCACCACCAGCCGAGCGGTGGCGTTGCGGTCGGTTCGTCGGTTGAAAAAGTCGGGCTCGGTTGTTGCCGCCGTCAGCGACACCATGCGCCACATTCGCCGGGCCGGTCACACCCCCGACGACGGGCCTGGCGCCGATCTCGATTGGCTTGGCGAGTACCTCACCGATGAGGCGGCGGCTCCCATCGACGTGCGGGTGAGGATCGCCGCTCGAGCCACCACCTGGCTCACCACCACCCTCGACGTTCTCGGAGTCGACAACCTGGCGGCCACCACCCGATGGCGCCACGACATTCGACCTCGGTGGCGTTACCCGGGCCGCGGGCTTTCCCTTGAAGGCCGGGTCGACTTGGCGGTGCCGGTCAACGGCAACTTCACTCCGATCTTTGTTGTCAACAGCCTGCATCCAGCGGCACTTCAAGAAACGGCATTCAACGTCTATCTCTGGACCATCAACCAACGTCGATCGCCCTTCGAGGTGGTTGTCGTTGATCTGCCAACGGCGAGCAAAAGAGTGTTTGAGCCCCACGATCTGTTTCCGGACGGAGCCGAGGCGGCCCGAGTGGCCGCTGAGGCCGTGACCCACCGGCCGGCCGATTCACCCGGAGGTCTTCAACAACAAGCCGGACCGATGGTGTGTTCCGATTGCGACTGGGCCTCAACCTGCGAGGCAAAGGCTGCGTTCGACCAAGCACCTGTGCGCAAGGGAGGTTTGCAGCTCACTTGATTATCCACCGATGTGGCGCCCTTTCAACAAGTCTGTCCCCAAGTTATCCACAAGTTGTGGAGCTATTCGATCCTCGCCCAGACCCTGTTAAGAAGTTATCCACATTCTGTGGATGTACTGTGGGTATAGATTGGGTGAGGGCTGGGGTGCACCCCAGGAACCACCTGGTTTCACGACCATGGATGGTGAACACATCGAACACCATCAACATTCACGGCCAAAACCTATGCAACCATCATGGTGTGCTACACAGTTCCAACGGCAATTTCGGCGGCGTATGAACGACCAACCGGCACCACCCGCACCGTTGCCGGAAGTTGCCGCCGACCTTGCGCCAAAACGTTACAGTGTCGACTTTTCGGCCGAATAGGAGTTAGTATCACGGTGTCGGGTGGAGTCTCTGACTCGCTTTTTCGACCCCGTACGGGAGGCAACCATGCCTAAATGGGTTTTTCCACTCGCATTCATCTTCCTACTCTTTGTGATCTACACCGACCCCGCCGGTGCTGGAAGCATGGCTCACGCCTTCGCCGATTTCGTCGGCCGGCTGATCAGCGCGCTCGGGCAGTTCTTCTCCGGTCTTTTCGGTGGCACGGTCGCCGAGGGCGGCAGCACGAGTGCCGGACTGAATGCTCCGGCGCTGAGCGCTCCCGACGTCACCGTTCCCTCCTCGCCCACCACCGACGTTTTCTCCCACGGACACAGCCACGGATACGGCGGCTAGGCCTGCCGGGCTGGCTGACTTAGGAAGGGGGTGACGACATGGCCGTCAAGGGATCACGCGGCACATCATCACTCTTCACCCCTCTTTATGTTGTCGACGTCCTCATTCCCAATGAGGTTGTTCAATACAACGAGCGGCTGCACTGGGCCAGCCTGATACAGACCTTCGCCGAGACGATCGCCTATCTGATACTCATCACCATTTTCACTCCCGGAGGTCTGCCCAGCGGAGCCTTCGGCGGCTTGTTGGCTGTTCTCGCCGCCATCACCTTCGCCCTTCTGTGGTGGCAGAAGAAGTTGACGAAACGCATGCTCGTGTTCGTTGCGGTCGGCGTGGTGATCGGCTTCGTGACCGTCGGCTATCAGACATTGGCCATTCTGTTGATCATCGGCGTGTTCGGGCGGTTCTTCTATCGTTTCACGATGTGGGCCTTCTACGAAAAGCTCTACATCACCAACCGTCGGGTCATTAAGTCCACCGGATTTCTGGGCGCCAATATCGACGGTATGCCGCTCACCCGTATCACCGACATCGCCTTCAACCGATCGGTCCCCGGCGAGGTATTGGGCTACGGCACGTTCCGGCTGGAGACGGCCGGTCAGGATCAGGCGCTGGGCCGGATTCCGTTCCTCAACCAGCCCGACTTGTTCTACAACATCCTCATCGGGCTCTCCACCACCGCTCAAGGCTCGGTGAAGAATCCGCTGACCGACGATGTGATGGCCGAATCCAAGGCTCACACAATTCGAGCGCAGGGATCGGCCCCAACTCGGGTTTCGCTGCGACGAATGTTCCGCGGCCCGCTGGCTCGGGAAGCCCAGTTCGACGACCGCACCTGACGCTGATACTCCTCCAAACAACCGCCCAGCGAAAAACCGGGCCGAAAACGGGCAGAATATATAGGTGTCGTCCGTCCGACTGCTTCGCCCATGAGGCAGCTTCCCCGCACCGCCCGCCTGATGGTGCTACCCGCCGCTCTTTTCCTTCTGGTTCTGGTCGGTATGGCGATCTCAGCCAGCCCCGATCCTGAGTTCAATCCGCCGACGAACTCAGGCCCCACCAATCAGTCCCAGTCCGACTTCGACCCATCCGGCACTCGCTCCGGTGGCGACAACGAGGGCGAGTCCGAGCCACCGTCCATCACCATCGAATCCGACCAGGGAACAATCGAGGTGCGGTTCGACTCCGACGGTGTGGCCCGCCTGTCCGCCGACGGAGAAACCGAGCTCGATCTGGTTCAAGGAACCAATGCCGGTGTTCGGCTTGGTGAGGACGGTCAGCTGGAGCCGGTGCCGCCCGCCATCGTTGAGGACGGCGACCTGGGTCTGACCGCCACCGACCAGGGGATCGAGGTTCACAGTCCCGGCACACCGTCGATCGAGCTGCGGCCCGACGGAGTACAGGGCGGGGTGTCGGCCACCGAGTTCGACGGGGAGTCGGTCACGAACCTCACGCCCGAAAACGGCATTGTCGAGCTGGCCGATGGCACCACGATCAGCCCGATCGAAGCCCCGGCTTCATCCGTTGTGGCCGCCGAGCCTGCGGCACCGATGCCGTGGCGCTGGATCTTCTCGATCATCGCGTTTGTTGCCGTCGTCAGCGCCGCGACGGGCTACCTTCTGCACCGCAACTACACAGAGCGCGACCTTCGGGTGGCGTCGATCCCGACAACCACCGGGGTCGACGAGAACTTTGAACAGTTCCTCGCCCGACTGGCCGCCGACCACAACCCGACCCGAGCGGTGCGGCTCGGCTTCCATGCGGTGGAGAACGGTTTGGGAGGTCTTCC
The DNA here is from genome assembly GCA_965216355.1 of Acidimicrobiales bacterium. GTDB lineage: Bacteria > Actinomycetota > Acidimicrobiia > Acidimicrobiales > SZUA-35 > JAHELU01. Next base: position 680,989 of record CBDCFR010000013.1, on the reverse strand, counting down.
TGTTCGCCGTGACGACGAAACACCGTTTGAGTGGCACCAGCGGGTGGCATCGGCCATGCCGGCCATGAACGAGCCGGTCGGCCGCATCTGCGACCTGTTCGCCCGAGCCCGCTTCGCCCCTGGGCACTCCAGCGAGGCCGACCGCCAACAGATGATCGAAGAGATCCGTGCGCTGTTCACCGGTGGGGCGTCAACCGCGACCGCAGCAAACGTGGGATCGGCGGCAGTATCACCTGTGTCGTCGGGCTCCGGTTCCGAGGCTGGAGTTTAGAGTGGCCGCTCTCGCCGAACTGCTGCCGCTGATATGGTTTCTCGGCGCCTGCGGACTGCTGGCGCTGATGATCCGGCTCAGCCGACGGGTCAGCCAAACCAGTCGAACGGCCGGACCTCGGGAGACACCCCGGCCCGACCCTGTAGGGCTCACCGCAACCCCATGGGAGCTCGAGGCCATCGACCTTCAGCTCCGAGCCCCGATGGACTCGTTGGCTCGACGAGATCTGGTGGCCACGGTCAACCGTTTGATTGCGGCTTCGAGGGAGCGGGCGAAACTGGCACCCTTGCCGCTCACCGCATCCAACGCCGAGATCGACCGGGTGGTCGCCGAGCTGGAGTCGAAGCTCGACCTCGGTCCGGGAGCTATGGGTCAGCCGTCGGAACTCGCTGTTGATCGCGCCGAAAGATAGGATCTGCTGATCATGCATCACGTCGACGTACAGATGGCGGCCAACCGGTTGTTGGACGAGCTGGAGCGTGCCATCGTCGGCAAGCGACAGGTGTTGGAGCTCATCGTCACTGCCCTGTTGGCCGATGGCCACATCCTGCTTGAGGACGTTCCCGGTGTGGCCAAGACGGCCATTGCCCGAGCCCTGGCCGAAGCGGCCGGGCTTCAATTCGCCCGGGTTCAATTCACCCCCGATCTCATCCCCGCCGACATCACCGGTGCCACCGTGTTGTCGGGCGACGGCGGCACGGCGTTCCAGCCCGGTCCGGTGTTCGCCAACCTGGTCCTCGGCGACGAAATCAACCGGGCTCCGCCCAAAACCCAGTCGGCGCTTCTGGAAGCGATGGAGGAACGGCAGGTCACGGCTGATGCAATGACCCGGCCCCTCCCCATTCCCTTCCTCGTAATCGGCACTCAAAATCCGATCGAGCAGGAAGGCACCTATCCCCTGCCCGAGGCACAGCTCGACCGATTCCTGATTCGCACCGGAGTCGGCTACCCCGGCCACGAACACGAGGTTGAGCTACTGATTCGTCGAGCCGAACGGGCCGCCGATCGGGTGAAGCTCAACGCGGTGTTGTCGCGGGAGGATGTGGTTGGTCTGCAGAAGCGAGTCGAAGAGGTGTACGTCTCGCGGCCGGTCGCCCAGTATGTGGTGTCGCTTGTTGAGGCCACCCGCAACAGCCCTCGCACCGAAGCCGGCGCCAGCCCGCGCGGATCCTTGGCGCTGCTCAAGGCCGGACGGGCTCGAGCCGCGATGGTCGGTCGATCCCATGTACTTCCCGACGACATCAAGGCCGTGGCCGAACCGTGCCTGGCCCATCGGTTGCTACTGCAACCCGACCAATGGGTTCGTGGCGTTCGCACCGAGCAGGTGGTACGCGAGATCGTCAGTCAAGTGCCCGCACCTCAGTCGATCGAACCGACCGATACCGGGCACCACACCGCGCCGCCTCACACCGCCCCTCCTCACAATGGCCAACCGGCATCGGCCCATCCCGGTCAGGCTCGCGCAGGGCAGCACTCGGCCGGGCAACACTCCACGGGTCAACCTGGTCAGCCGACTCAACCGGCCACGGGTGGTGGGTTTGTGCCCGGCGAACGTAGCTGGGGTCAAGGGTTTGATCCGACGAGCCAAAGTCTGATGACCGATGCAACCGACCATGGCCAAGCGGCCCGCCCCGGTCAATCCGGTAGGCCGCCGGCTCCGCCAATTCCGGCCGAGCCAACGGCACCGAATCCCAACCCGACCTTCACCGCCCGCTTCGTCCCACGCGGTAATCAGGCCTAACGGCAGCGCCACCGCAGATGTGATGATGCCACCGACGCCGACCGCGCCATGACTCGCCACCTCACCCACCGATTCTGGCTCTGTTTCCTGGTCGGTATTGGTGGACTGCTCTTGGCGTTGGCCACCAGAGCGGTCGAACCTGCGGCACTGGCCGCGCCGTTTCTTGGGGCGTTGGCCGTTTCGGTGGCCGACGGTTGGTGGAACGAAGTTCGGGTCGTCGGCGGCCACCTCAGTACCGACCGGGTGGTTGAAGGCGACACGCTGACCTTCACCGTCGAGCTTGAAGCCGAAGCGCCGACCGAGGTCGACGTGGAGGTGCAGTTCCCGGCTTCGCTAATCCCGATTGGACCGGCGAGGTTTGTGGCGCCACTGAACGATCATCGCAGCTTCGACGTGGAGCTCAAAGCGCATCGTTGGGGTGCCGCCGGCCCCGAGTGGGTGGTGGTGACCAGCCGCGATCGCCTCGGGTTGTCGGAACGGGTGCTGCGCCATCCGCTCAACATGCCGGTGCGGGTTCACCCGCCGGCCGAGCGGCTCACCAGTCTGATTCCTCTATACCGGGAGCGTCCGGTGACCGGTGAACACCGGGCCAAGAGCAAAGGTGCCGGGAGTGAGTTTGCCGAGATCCGGCCCTACCGGCACGGTGATTCGGTGCGGATGATTCATCCGCAGCTGAGCGCCCGCCGGGGAGAGCCGATGGTGATCGAACGTCACCCCGATCGGTCGTCGAACATCGTGCTGCTGGTCGACTCGGCTCAAGATCTCGGGGTCGACATCGATACCTCACTTCGCTGGACCATCACCGCCGCCATGGCCCTGGGTGAACGTCATCTGCGAGCGCAGGATCGCCTTGGTCTTCTCGACGTCGGTCGCAACATCCGTTGGATTCCGCCTCGGCTTGGGCGGCGGCACCTCCACACCGTTGTCGACTCTCTTCTGGCCACCGAGGTTTTCCCCCGGGAGATCACCGCCCAACAGGCCACTCTCCCGGCCAACCTGCCTCCCTCAGCCACCATCGTGGCCATCTCACCGCTGCTTAATGAACGAACCTTGTCGTTGCTGGTGACCCTGCGAAGTCGAGGGCACGACATCATGGTGATCAAACCGGCGCTACCGGAGCCGGAGCCGAATATCGCCGGGCTGGCTCGACGTATCTTCACCGTCGGCAACGAGCTGAACGAACGCTGGTTGCGGGAGCGAGGTGTCACGGTGATTCCGTGGAAACCGGAGGACTCCCTGGAGCACGTGCTCCGTCGGGTGGCGGTTCGAAGCCGCACCACACCGGGAAGGTCGCCCAGTGCCGTCTGATGAACCCAGCGGCTTCCTCGGCCGTTCAACCGATTCGATCAACCGCTGGATCAGCAACTTCGTGGTCCACCACACCACAACCGAGTGGCTGGTCGGGCTCGCCATCATCTTGATCTGGGCCGTGATCGCCTTCGCTTCCATTGGCCCTGCGGCGGCACTGGCCGCTGTTACGTTCGCCATCGTGTTGCACTACGTGGCCATGGAAACCGGCAGCCACGTGTGGCTGTGGATGGCCACAACCGTGATGCTGTTGTTTGTCTTGGTGGCCTACGCCTCGGTGCTCAACAACGTCGGCCCGATGGCCTTGGCCATTGGTGGCGCGATGGTGCTGATCTATAACGAGTCGATCCGCCTGAACTACAACCGACGACGGGATGCCGTGGTGGACTCCGGTGTGTTCGCCGGCTCGGTGATCGCCACTGTCATCGCCGCAGTGATCGGTATCGTCGGGATCGGCGCATCGGTACTGCTCAGCGGCCAGGGTGAACGCAACTGGCTCTGGATGCCGGCCGCGGTGATCACGCTGATGATCGTGGCCTACGCGGTCACCTTGATTCCGGTCCGGCAAGCGCCGCCCACCAGTCGGCAACGGTGGGAGCCCGGCACCCGCATTCCGCCCCGCCCGGTATCGAGCGGTCCTCATTCCATGACCCCGCCGCCACCACCTCCTCCTGGCTCACCGCCGCCTCCCCCAACCTTGTGAGAGGCCCACCGGCCATCGTCGGTTAACCGACAATGCCGCTGGCGCGATGAGTACCACCTAATACCGACCGACCAGGCGCGGGCGTCGTCGAGATGATGGAATGTCGGAATGCGCGATTCCAGATACGACGTGTTGTTTGAGTCGGTGGCCATCGGTCCGAAGGTCGCACGAAACCGGTTCTTTCAGGTGCCCCACTGCAACGGCATGGGGTTCCGGCATCCCTCGGCGCTGGCCGCCATGCGAGGGGCGAAGGCCGAAGGCGGCTGGGCCGTCGTCTGCACCGAGGAGGTGGAGATCCACCACAGCTCCGAACTCGAAGGCGCAATTGAGGGTCGCCTGTGGGACGACGCCGATATCCCGTATCACGCCCGCACTGTGGATGCCATCAAGCAACACGGCGGTCTGGCCGGGATCGAGTTGACCCACTCCGGGTTGAACGCCCCCAACGCCTACACCCGCATGGCGGCGATGGGCCCGTCGGTCCGCCCCGTGACGTGTGGGCTTCCGGCGCAGGGACGGGCCATGACTCTCGACGACATCGCCGACGTGCGGCGCTGGCATCGTCAGGCCGTGGAGCGGGCGGTCAAGGCCGGGTACGACCTGGTGTATGTGTACGCCGGCCACGGACTGTCGCTGCTGCAGCATTTCCTATCCCGCCGCCACAACTCCCGCACCGATCACTACGGCGGCTCGCTGGAGAATCGGGCTCGCCTGCTCACCGAGGTGATGACCGACACTCTCGAAGTGTGTGAGGGCAAGACGGCCGTGGCCTGCCGCATCGTGGTGGACGAACTCATCGGGCCCCAAGGTCTTGGACGCTCGGAGTTGGAGGAGCTGTTCGGCCTGATTGGTGAGCTTCCTGATCTTTGGGATCTGATGGTTGGTGAGTGGGATTTCGACTCCAGCACGTCACGATTCGAAGCCGAGGGCTACGACGAGCCCTATGTCGCCGGGTTTAAGCAGCTCACGTCGAAGCCGGTGGTGATCGTCGGACGGTATACGTCTCCCGACACCATGGTCCGCATCGTCAACCAGGGCATCGCCGACTTCATCGGCGCGGCCCGGCCGAGCATCGCCGACCCGTTTCTTCCCCGAAAGATTGAGGAGGGTCGGCTCGAAGACATCCGGGAGTGCATCGGCTGCAACATCTGCGTGTCGTCGGATTGGCAGGCGGTGCCCATCCGCTGCACCCAGAACTCGGCTATGGGTGAAGAGTGGCGGAGGGGCTGGCACCCGGAGACCATCCGGTCCGGAAAGCAGGATCGCAAGATCATGGTCGTCGGCGCCGGACCGACCGGCCTCGAAGCGGCCATGTGGCTCGGCCGTCGAGGGTACGAGGTGGTATTGACCGAGGCGAGCCGGGAACTTGGTGGCCGAGTGTCAAAAGAAGCTCGTTTGCCCGGCCTGGCCGAGTGGGCCCGGGTGCGAGATCACCGCGTGCTGCAGCTCGACAAACTCGACAATGTGTTGGTGGCGTTGGAGAGTCCGATGACGGCCAAGGAGCTCGCAGGCTACGACTTCACCGATGTGGCCGTGGCCACTGGATCGTCGTGGAGGACCGACGGTCTTGGCAAGTGGCACAGCGAGTCGTTCCTCGCTGAGACGTCGGTGTTCCCGGTTGATCGGGTCTTGGCCGGCGAGCGCCCAGCCGAGGAATCCCGGGTAATCGTGTTCGACGATGATCACTTCTATATGGGAGGTGTGGTCGCTGAGGCGCTGGCTGCCGCCGGGTGTGCCGTCACGCTCGTGACCCCTGATGCCAAGGTTTCGTCGTGGACGGTAAACACCATGGAGCAGGAGAAGATCCACCGACGATTGGTGGCGGCCGGGGTCGATATCCAGACCTCAACCACATTGCTCGGCCATGAGGGCGAGGCGGCGACGGTCGCCTGCTCCTACACCGGGGCGGAACAGACCCTCGCTGCCGATCTCATCGTGCCCATCACCATCCGCACGCCCAACGATTCGCTGGTACACGATCTGTGTGCCCTCGAAGGGTTCGTCGATGGCGGACGCCTCACCGGCGCTGAAACCGGTGTCATTGCAGTGACCGCCATCGGGGACTGCTGGAATCCGGGAACCATCGCCGAGGCGGTCCACCATGGTCGGCTCTACGCTGAGTCGTTCGACGAGTCGCCTATGGTTGGCGCCGACGCCACGCCGTTCAAGCGGGAGATCATCGCGTTGTCCGATTGACACCGCGTTTTACCCGGCCCGTATAGCACATTCGGCCGAGGTTTTGGGTTTTGGTTCCGGTCGCTAGCCTTGAATGGTTGGTTGTGGAGGGCGCCGAACTTCTCGCGCTGCCCCCGCACCGTTTTTACTAGCTCGCTTTTCTGCTTGAGGTCCCACGATGTCCAAGATTTGCCAGGTGACAGGCCGCAAACCGTCATTCGGTAAGAGCATTTCACACTCGCACCGCGTCACCAACCGCCGTTGGAATCCCAACATTCAGACTCAGCGTTTCTGGCTTCCCAGCGAGAAGCGGTGGGTGAAGCTGACCGTGTCGGCCAAGGGCATCAAGACCATCAACAAGAAGGGCATCGAGTCGGTTGTCGCCGACATGCGGCGCCGAGGCGTGAAGGTTTAAGGAGCTCTCTCATGGCAAAAGCAAGCGACAAGCGTCCCCTCGTCAAGCTCCGGTCCACCGCCGGCACTGGCTACATGTACGTGACCAAGAAGAACAAGGTCAACACCCGGGAGCGGATCGAGCTAAAGAAGTACGATCCCGTGGTCCGCAAGCACGTGATCTTCAAGGAAGAGCGCTAACAAGCGGATTGCGGCGGTTGATCTGAGCTGACGTGAGATGACATGGCGCGTCGGCTGATCAGCATCACCGCCATGTTCGTCGCCCTACCCTTGGCGGTGGCGACGGCTCCGATCTGGATAGTTCTTGCCGTGGCGGCCGACGTTGTCGGTCGCCTTTGGCGTTTTCCCACCGTGCGGCTCGGCCTCTTCTTTTTGGTCTACCTTGTGCACCAGTGGGCGGGCGTGGGTTGGGCGGCTTGGCTCACCGTCCGACAGCGGCTGAGTGGGCGGCCGGACTTGGCCGACTTTCGTGACACTCAGCTCTGGTGGGCCGCATCGTTGTTGCGCTGGGCGCGACGACTGCTCAACGTGGACTTCAGCATCGATCACGCGAGCAACGACCTCGAGAGTCTGCCCCCAGGCCCGTTCGCCGTGCTCAGTCGCCACGCCTCGATGGTCGACGCGGTTCTGCCTATCGTCCTCGTGGTCGGCCAAATGCGGCGGTATGCCCACTACGTGTTGAAGGACGAACTGCTGTGGGACCCGTCGATCAACATCTACGGCCAACGCCTCGGCAACTGGTTCGTAACGCGGGGGTCTCGCACTGAAGACGACCTCGAAGGTATCGCCCAGCTGGCGAGCGATGCGCAGCCCAACTCCGGTCTCGTCATCTTTCCCGAAGGTACGTACGCCACGCCGTCCAATCGTCGACGAGTTATCTCCTCGCTCACCCGCAAGGTCGAGGCGGGCGAGCTCGAAGCCGAAGTTGTCGAGTACGCCAACCGGTTGAAAGCCCTCCTACCTCCGAAGCCGGCGGGAACCATGGCGCTGCTGGCCAATCGCCCCGACGCCGACGTGGTCCTGCTCGGTCACGTCGGTCTTGAAGGAGTGGCCGAGGTCCGTGGGCTACGTCGACGCCTGCCGCTTAGCCATCCGGTGGCGATTCGCTGGTGGACCTATCAGCGCAGTCAAATCCCGGATGACCTCGACAAACTTGAGGCTTGGCTGCAACAACGGTGGCTTGAACTCGATCGCTGGGTGGCCGATACCCTGGCCGGGCGAAGCTAGTCTGGTTTGCGGCCGGTTAGCTGCTTTTCCAATGATTTTCGCATTTTGAACGTGAGGTGCAAGTGACTCGTCTAGAGACAGCCGACTTTCAACATCTGTTTCGTGTCGAGTCCGCTCGTCTGACCCAGGTCGACGAACGTGATCTTCGAGTGGAGATCCCCCACCTGGAAGGCTGGACCGTGCAATCGGTGGTCGGCCACACCGGCTGGGTCATGCGATTTGTCGACATGTGCCTGAAGGCGAGCCCCGACGAGCCGCCTCGACGTAGCTCGGTGCCCGAGCCTCCGCCCGGTGCCGATGTGATCGATTGGGCCACCGAAGCGGCCCAGGCCCTGGAGAAGACGCTGGCCGAGGTGGACCTCAGCAGCGTCCACCCCACCTGGACCGGCCCGCAGCCGGCGGCGTGGTGGCTTCGTCGGATCGCCCACGAGGTCTCGATGCACCGCTGGGACGCCGAGTCGGCCACCACCACGCCAACACCCATCGATGCCCGTCAGGCCATTGACGGGATCGACGAGGTGCTCGACATCTTTGCGCCGAACCGCATGCAGTTCGAAGCGTTGGCCGGAGCAGGCGAAACCATGCATCTGCACGCGACGGATACTGATGACGGTGAGTGGGTGGTTACCTTTCACCCAGACCGCATCGAGTGGGAACACGCCCACCTCAAATCCGATGTTGCCGCCCGTGGCTCCGCCTCGGATTTGTTGCTTATGGTTTGGTCTCGACTACCCCCCAGTCGATTGGAAGTCTTCGGCGACTCCGGCCTGCTCGATCGCTGGCAAACCGCCGCTACGTTCTAACCCCGCCGAACCCCGGCGAACTTTGTGACAGTTGCGTCCCCCTCCCACCAAACTTTGTGACAGTTGCGTCCCCCCGGGTGGGACGCAGACGTAACAAAGTTCGAAGGCGGTTAGTTGACCGCGGCTACTCGGCGGAGTGGCAGGAGCGGATCCTCGGGCACGTCGTAGGCGTCATCCCACGTGTTGAGGCGGTTGCGCCACTGCGAGGCGTCGCCGATCTGATCGACGTAGGCGGCCTGGCGTTTGGCCACTCGCCCGACCGGAGCATCTTCTTCGGCCGAAGGATCGTACTGAGCTTCGATGCCGAGCTTCAGATTTCGCAGGGCTTCGCTGCGCAGCTGCGACACTCGAGACTCCGTCACACCTAGGAAACGGGCCAGTTCCTTGGAAGTCTTACCTTCCAGGAAATAGCCGACGATCACAAGACGCTGCCGTTCCGGCAACAGCTTCACCGCATCTCGTAGGTAGGTGTGAAGCTCACGAGTCTCCAGTTCCTCCGACGGTTCAACGGCACTGTCGTCGCTCAGAATGTCGACGAGCGTGAGGTCTTCATCGGTGTCGGCGCTGGTCTCGTGGTCGAGAGCCAATACGACCGAGCGGAACAGACGATCCCGGAGACGAGCGAGTTCGTCCTTGCTCATCCCGAGGGCTTTGGCCGTCTCGTCGATGCTGGGAAGGCGGCCAAGTTCGCTGGCCAGGTGCTGCTCGGCTCCTTCAAGCCGGCGGGCCAGCAGGCGAACCGAGCGAGGAGCCCAGTCGGCGGCTCGCACCGAGTCGAGAATAGCTCCTCGGATTCGCTGAGCAGCAAAGCGTTCAAACGGAACGCCTCGACCTTCGTCGTAGCGTCGAGCGGCTTCCACCAAACCGAGAGCACCGGCCCGAGCCAGCTCCTCCCGGTCAACGTGGCGGGGAAAATGCACAGCCACTTGGTAGACAACGTGTTTCACCAGAGGAAGGTTCGCTTCAATGCGAGCGTTCAGCTCCTCTTGGCTTGCGGCGGTCGTTGCCTTTCGTTCACCCATTTGTTGGTCTCACCCTTCGATAGTCCTCCATGACAAAAAGGGTTCTCGACACATCGGGGCGAAACCTTTAGAGAAAATCTCGAAAAGTTCTACAGGGGTGATTTCGACAGTATTAAGGGTGAACTTGAGAAGAAGAATCCGACCGGCTCAGAGTCCCTCAGATCAGCGGCGGCAGAAGGCTCTTGGGGCAAACCACTTAGGCTACGAGCCGGTGAACGCTGAGATCGGGATGCCCAAGCGACGGATATCAGCCACCATGTTGTTGGCGTTTGGCCATTCGCTGAGCCCACTCGCACCTGTTGGAGCCAGGCCATCAGCCGCTCGCAGCGCCACGGTTGTGGCCACAGCTGCCGCCGCCACCGACGGGAACGCGGCAACTGCATAGACAATCGTTTCCACCGCGCCGTCTAGCCAACCTCGCACCTCCGACCTCACCGCTCCAGGACCGCCGTCTTGATGAGGTTTGCGCAACATCGGGAGGCGGGCGGTCAGCCGATCCCGTCGAGTGGCCGACACCCGGGCCGACAGACGTTGCGCTTCCGGATACTGGCGGTGCAGGAGTATCGGGCTGGGCAGCGCTCCCCGGTAACAATCCCGAGCACCAATGGGTTCGGGAAACCAAGCCAAGTCCCGGCCCGAACCGCCGGCCCGCAACTCCCACGCCTGCCCGACCCAATCTCGACCGGGACGCTTCAAGGCCCGGTGGTGTTGGCGAGCGCAGGCCGGCCCGGCCGTACCGGCCTTGGCGATGTTGATGGCGTCGACGGTATCGAGTTGATCGCCGGCCATGCGGGCCAGCAGGCAGCTCAACCCTGGGGCCATCCCGGCTCCGACGATGAGAGCGACCCCGTTGGCTTTGGCGACGCTGTCGAGGGCGAGGAGCTCGGTAACGTCTTCCGGCGAGTCGGAGATCGACACCACATGGCTCCCCGCCTTCAGCAATTTGGTGGCGAGTCCGGTGTGGGTTCGACAGGGCGACGCGAGGATCGCCACGTCGGGGCGTCCTTCGGCGCTGAGCGCAGGGCCAAACGTGTGAGGCATCCGCTCGCCGACGATCGCGGCGGCTCGGCGTTGAGCGTCGTCGTCACGATCGACGAGGCGGAGCTGGACGTGACGGCCGCCTTCGACCAGGTGGCGCACAATGTGCGAGCCGGTGGTCCCCAGGCCGACGATCGCGACGGTTGTCGGCCTGGTCAAGTCGTCTGTCATCCGACCGGGTTCATGTATCCAGGCTCATTCGGTGACGCGACTCAGCCGAGCTCGGCTTCGTCGAGCTCCCGCCAACCGCCGGACTGAGGAGGCACACCACCTCGACCTCGCAACCGAAATAGCGTGGCGATCAACCCGGCCATACCCAAGGCGGCCATCACTCGTCGGGCAAGGGTAAGCATGCAGTCATCTTATGGGAGGTGGGGACAAACCGGAGCGCGGCGGGACATCTCGCTACGATGGCCCCATGAACGACTTCAACAAGCAGATCATCGAAGAGTTCCGGGCCAACAACGGAAAGGTGGCCTCCTTCGGCGACATGCCGATGGTCATCCTCAACACCATCGGGGCCAAGTCGGGCGAGGTTCGGGAGATTCCGCTTGTGGCTCTGGTCGATGACGATGGCATCTTCGTGTTCGCTTCCAAAGGTGGTGCCCCCACCAACCCGGCGTGGTATCACAATCTGAAGGCCAACCCCGAGATCACTGTTGAGTACGAGGGCGAATCGTTCACCGCTCGGGTCGAGGAGATGGATGAGGAGCCAGGGCAGGCCAAGCTCCGCCAGCAAGCACAGGTCGCGCATCAGTTTGCCGAATACGTGGAGTCGGCCAAGCCCAGGGTGATCCCGACGTTCTCGATTACGCGGGTCTAGGGCTTGCTGTCGCGGCGCTTCTTAGGATCTTTAGTGTTGTCGTGTGCGATCCTTGGCGCGTGCAGCCAGACAGCTGGCTCCGCGAATCGAACGCCGACGGAATCGGCCACGACACAAATCAGAACTCGCCCCCTCTTTCTCGGTTCGTATGAGGTGTCAACGGTTGACAACCGCACCTTGATTGTCTTGCTAAGAACGTGCGATCCCAAAATCGTGCGGACCGACGTCGACGAGACCGACGATGAGGTCGTCATCACGATCTACGAGGCCACTCCCGATCCGAACCAGGACATTACCGATTGTCTCTCAACGACACAGGTTCATTTGGCTGCACCGCTTGGAGATCGACTCGTCATCGACGGGTACAACAGCAAGCCTCTCCCCAAGGAGCCGACTCCGTAGCAGAGCCGCGCAGTTGAGGCCGCCGTCGGAGAATCTCACAAGGCAGTCGAACATTTGTTTGCTTTTGTGGCACGGGGTGTTATGGTTAATTGTGCGGTGATCGCAGTGGTCACTTCTTCCCCCTTTCACCTTCGGGTGACAACTATCTGAATCGTTGTTCTAGTGAAAGGGGTTTTGGCGTGGCAGTTGGCGGGTTTGTCTTTTCCGGCGCGGTTTCAGTTCGCGAGGCCGTCGATGCCTTTCGTTCTCTTCAGACCGTTGTTTCTGGCCTTGATCTGCCCTCGCTGGAGCCGGCCGAGCTGCAATCGTTGACCGCTGGAGTTCGTGATGGCCAGGAGATCCTCGACCGCGTGTTGATCCGTATTGGCATGATCGCCGACGCGCAGGATGCCGAAGGTCGCGGCCGCGGGGCTCAGGCAACCATGCTTGGTGATGGGTCTCGTGTTCGAGGCCGTACTGCTCGCAAGGAGGCCGATCGCGCTCGCACTGCGGCCGACATGCCGGGCGTCGGCGATGCCGTCGATGCCGGTCGCATCGGTGCTGCTCAGATCGACGCCATCACCCAAGCAGCGAAAGACCTGAGCCCGGAGCAGCAACAACAGCTCGACACCAAAGAGTTGATCGATGCCGCTGAATCGCTGCCTGCCGATACCTTCGCTCGTCGGGTTCGTGATGCTGCTGAACGGATCAAAGGTGATCACGGCTTGGCCGACACAAAGGCCCGGCAGGCGCGATCGTCCTGGAAACACTGGATCGACAAGAAAACAGGCATGGGGCGCATCTCAGCCGAGTTCGATCCCGAGCGCCACGAAGCAATCACTCAGGCGGTCGAAGCCCACATGACCCGCCTTGCCAACCAGGGTGGGGTTCCAAAGTCATCACACACGGCCGCCGCGGCGGCGTTCGAACTCTTGACAGGAAAGGCAACTGGTGGAGGTGGGCTGCCGCTGATCAACGTTGTGGTCGATGCCGAGACGCTGAAGAACGGGGTGGACCCGGCGTCGGTTCGGGAAACCGGCGCTGGCCACCCACTTCCACCGGCATCGGTTGCCCGGCTGGGTTGCGATGCTGTTCTCCAGCGGGTGACGCTCGACAAGCGGGGCATTCCAATCGACGTAGGGCGCAAGTATCGAACGGCCACCGACGCCCAGTGGGCGGCGCTGCGTTCGGTCTACCGAACCTGCGCATGGAAGGGTTGCGATCGGCCGCTGTCATGGTGCCAGGCCCACCACATCCACGAGTGGGAACACGATGGGGCGACGGATCTCTGCAATCTGGTCCCGCTGTGCAATCAGCATCACCACTCGGTGCATGAGGGTGGATGGAAGGTCAAGCTGGATCCGGCGAACAGGCGGCTTCATATCTATGATCCGGACCGGGTGCTCTGGGGATCGGGCGTGCCGGATCGGTCAAAGCCGCCGGGCCGCGGGCCCGCTCAACCGGAGGGTCCCTAACATGCCCGATCACTGTGGCCTTCGGTGGGTCGACGGCGTCTCCGCTACAGTCGCGGCCATGCGCGTATCACTTTGGATAGACAACTCGCTTTCGTGGGATGAGGCCGTTGCTTTGGCCCGCCTGGCCGACGCCGACGCCGATTCGTGGGACACCGTGTGGTATGCCGACCACTACATGCCCAACACGGCCGACGGCGAGCCAACCGATGGCGATGTCTACGAGGCATGGTCCGTGATGGCCGGCATGGCAGCGGCCACCGAGATGGTCAGGATCGGGCCGCTGGTGTCCCCTACCTCGGTTCATCATCCGGCACTCCTGGCCAACCGGGCGGCCACCATCGATCAGATGTCCCACGGCCGGTTCGTCCTTGGATTAGGTGCCGGCTGGCAGGTGAATGAGCACAAGGCCTACGGCATTGCGCTTGAGCCGCCAAAGCAACGGGTCGACCGGTTCGCTGAGGCCATCGAGGTGATTCGATCGCTTCTCGACAACGACCGCACCACGTTCAGCGGTGAGTACTACAACTTCACCAACGCGCCCTCGAACCCACACCCGGTTCAAGAGAAGCTTCCGCTTCTGGTGGGCACCTCGGGCAAACGCATGATGGGGTTGACCGCCCGCTGGGCCGACGAGTGGAACACCTGGGGTTCGCCGGAATTGGCCAGCGCAAAACGTCAAGAATTTGTGGAGGCGTGTGAGCGGGTTGGGGTCGATCCGGCCACAAAGCGCACCTCGTCGCAAGCGCTGGTGTTCTTCGGTGACGACTCGGCGGTGCTAGAGAAACGCACAGCTCAGGTCGACATGAACCGGGCGGTGGCGGGCAATGCCGAACAGCTCGTCGAACAAGTGAACGCTTACGGTGATGCGGGCTTCGATGAGTTCATCGTGCTGACCGCCACCATGGGCCGAGACGCCTCGGAGCGGGCCGAGTCGGTGCAGCGGTTCGCCGCCGAGGTCACTGCCAATCTGAACTAGGAGAAGGCCGGCCATACCCGAACAGCAAATACTTTCCTTTTGTTCGAAATGAGGGCCATTCGACTCATGGGTAATTAAGGAAAATTGCCCGCTCCTGGTTCCCTATGCGCATATATGGAGCTTTAATCATCGACAATACGACCTCGAGGTGGCGATATGTCGAGATTAAGCACGTTGCGGCGAGCCCGATTGCTTGCTGCGGCCGGAGCGGTGGCGATTGTTGGTGTCGGGACGCTCTCCCTCACGGCCGACGCCGCCCCCAGCCAAGAACGGCAGGACGAGATCAACCGGGAGGTAGGCGACGTTTACCACGCAGCCGACCTGCGGCGGCAAAGCCGCTGGACCGGCGAGGGCGAAGTGTGGCCACCACGGCCCAACGGTGCCGGCGCCCCCACCCGCCTCGAACAACGAGACGCTCCTCAATACGGCAATGATCCACTCGCACAGCGGATAGCCGCAAACGCCGAGGTTGCCGAGCTGCTCGGCGACCGATGGTCGGTCCTCGAAGTGGCTGACAACGCCGGTGACGCCAAGGACAACCGGGCCCAGGGTCGCAGCACCATCACCTACTTCTCCCGATCCACCAATCGATCGGTGATCGTCGACGTGGCCGGCCAGCGGGTCCACAGCGTCGAGACCATGCCTGCCACAGTCAACCAGCTGCCCGTCACGCCGGAAGAAGCCAACGAGGCCATCGAGATTGCCCGCCAGCACTGGCAGGAGCAAGGCAAGTCCCGAGTCAACGATCTTGAGGGATTCGTGATCATGGCCCTCCAACCCGGTGGCGCCCTCTTCGACGTGCGCATGGTTTACGTCAGCTTCCACGTCGACGCCGACGCGCACCCCGAATTTGTCACCTGGGTCGACCTCACCAACGAAGTCGTCTCCCACGGTCGGGAGGAGAACTGATCATGACTGCAACACAGCTCTCCTCTACCCGTCGCCTCCCGGTCATGGTCATGGCCGCAGCGATCCTCGCGCTACTGATCGCCACAGCCGCCACCACCATCGGTGCACGCTCGGCCGACGGCCAGGTGGGCGGCGTCGGAAACGGCACCGCCGACTGGAACGGCTGGACGTTCAGCTACGGCGTCGAATCGGGCTTCGACGGCCTGCGACTATCAAATGTGAGATACGACGGCGACCTCATCGCCAACCGCATGTCGCTCCCCGTGATGAACGTCTACTACGAGAACAACGGCTGCGGCCCCTACGCCGACCGTCTCGGCGGCACGATCCAAGGCACCTTCATCAACGAGTTCAACCAGGAAGGTGAACGCTGGCTCGAGGTGGCGATCGAAGATCACATCGGCGCCTACGTGATCTACCAGTCGTTCTACTTCAGCGAGTCGGGCAAAGTCGACGCCCACATGTTCTCCAAGGGCCTCCAGTGCAACCTGTACCACGAGCACCTTCCCTTCTGGCTCATGGATTTCGACCTCATGGGCTCCGAAGGTGATGAGGTTCTCCGTCGCCGAGCCGACGGCACGCTCCAGACCATTACCTCCGAATTCGACCGCGACGCCACCGACGCCGCCAACCACGAGTGGTACGTGCGAGACAGCGCCACCGGCAAGTCGCTGCGAATCGACTTCGACACCGGCACTTATAATCAGGGCGGCACGATCGTTCCCGAAACCGAGTACGTCAACAACCGGGTTTACGGCCGCCAATACAACAGCGACGAGCTCACCTGGTCGGGCGGCGCTCGCCGCACCGTGCCTCACAACAACGGCCAGTCGATCTCCGATCTCGTGCTCTGGTACACGGGTTTCATGCCCCACTCGGCCGAAGAAGGTCCGAACCTGTGGCACTCCACCGGTGTTCGCATTACCCCTGTCGACGATCCGCTCACCCAACCTCCACCTCCCCCTCCAGGAAATGGCGAATGCGACGGCCTAGCTCAGGAGGCCGAGCAGGCGGCGCTTTCGGGCTCGGTGCGTCGGGTCGCCAGCGGCTCCGCATCTGGCGGGTTCTACGTCGACTCCCCTGAAAGCTCCGGCAACCACGGTTCGGCCGGCAACAACAAGGCCGAACACTGCTTCATCGTCGATCAATCGGGCAGCTACCAGCTACGAGCCGTGGTCGATGGGCCGTCGGGCACAAGCGACTCGTTCTTCGTGACCGTCAACGGTCAGAGCTACCTGTGGGACGTCCGCTCCGGCCAAGGGTTTGTTGCCGACAACCTGTCGGACCGCGGCGGCGCCGACCCTGTGCTCCTCAACCTCTCCCCCGGTGAACACACCGTCGGGATCCACGTGCGGGAAGACGGCACCCGCATCGACAGCCTTGAGTTGGTCAGGGTTGGTGACGGTGGAGGCGGCGGCAATTGCGGCGCCATGTCGCAGGAAGCCGAATCGGCCACGCTCATCGGCACCATGGCCAGGGTCAACAGCGGCTCGGCCTCAGGTGGCGCCTACATCGAAGCCCCTGAAGGCTCCGGCAACTCCGGTTCGGCCGGTGGTAACCAGGCTCGCTTCTGCTTCGATGTGCCGACCTCGGGCAATTACAAGATGGTGGCCAAGGTCCAGGGTGTTTCCGGCAGCAGCGATTCGTTCTTCGTGACGGCCGGCGGCGACACGTTCCTCTGGGACGTCACCAACTCCAGTAGCTTCGTGACTGACGAAGTGTCGGACCGCAACGGTGACAACCCGGCGGTTGTCTATCTCGCGGCTGGTGAACAAACCGTTGGGGTACACGTACGCGAAGACGGCACCCGCCTCGACACCCTGTCGCTGGTCCCCGTCGGCGGCGGAGGCGGTGGGGGCGGCGGCGACTGCGGTTCAATGACGCAGGAAGCCGAGGACGGTCAGTTGTTCGGCCGCATGACCTCGGTGGCCAGCGGTTCCGCCTCAGGCGGTGCCTACATCGAAGTACCGGAAGGGTCGGGCAATTCGGGCTCGGCCGGCAGCTCCAGCAAGGCCGTGTTCTGCTTCGACGTGCCGGCCAATGGCACCTATCGGATCTCCACCAAGGTCCAGGGCATGTCGGGAGCCAGCGACTCGTTCTTCGTGGAACTCGACGGCAACACCGCCCTGTGGGATGTGAGCACCACCGCCGGATTCGTTGACGACAACGTGTCCGACCGCATCAGCGGCGACAACCCGGTGCTCTACAGCCTGAGCGCCGGTGAACACACCGTCACCGTCTACCTGCGGGAAGACGGCACCCGACTCGACACGCTGAGCCTTATCGCTCAGTAACACACACAAGATCGCGGGAACCAAAATCCGATGGGCCCTACCTAGGGCCTATCGGTGTTTTTACGCCGCTAGGACGATGCCTGAAACGGGCGGCCCTCGAAGACCGTGCCCCAGATGGGGATGTTGTTGAGCTCCTCGGCAGGGACCTCAAAAGGATCGGACTCAAGCACGGTGAAGTCCGCCTTCTTACCGGCCCGCAGACTCCCAACTTCGTTTTCCATGCCGAGCACGTAGGCCGCTTCGATGGTGATGGTTCGCAGCGCCTGTTCCACGGTCAGCCGTTCCTCCGGTGCCATGACCTCACCGGACTCGGCGATCCGGTTGGCCGCCACCCACGCACTGTTCAGAGGCAGGGCGGGCGCCATCGTGAAATCGGTGTGCAGCGCCGTAGGCACGCCCGCCTCGACGAGCGATCCGAGGCGAGCCATCTGACTGGCCCGTTCATACCCGATGGAGTGACGCCGGTAGGCGTCGGACAACTCGTAGAGGTAGTACACGTTGGCTGACACACACGCCCCCAGGGCGGCGATACGTCGAACCTGTTCGTTGGTCGACAGGCCGAAGTGTTCGATGGTGAAGCGGTGGTCGAAGCGCGGGCGCTCGAACTGAAGTTTGTCGAGCGTGTCGAGAGCGAGCTGTAACCCCAGGTCACCAGTGCAGTGCACGTGGATGCGATACCCGGCGTTCCACATGAGCCGAGCCCGCTCCTCGAACTTCTCCGGTGCGATCATCCACTCGCCGTGATGCCCGTCGATGTAACCGGGACCCGACACCTGCATCAGCTCGGAGAAGAAGGCGCCGTCGGTGAACAGCTTGACCCCATTGCCAAACTGCAGCCGGTGAGTGTTACGTTCGGGTAGCGACGCTAGGTCGGCGAGAACATCCTCATCGGACCAGCGTCGATAGCGGGCGCCGGCGGCCAGCGGGACCATGTGGGTACGGAACGGTGTGTCGTCGGTATCGAGGGCGTCGACCAGCTGTTGCCACTCGGAGTCGAGGTCGAAGATGCCGACGGCCATGTCGCCGATGGTGGTGTGGCCCCCGAAGTGCACAGCTTCCTTGAGCCGTTCGAGTCCGAACCTGAAGCGGTCCGGCGCCAGCAGATACGGGTTGAGTTTGGCGATGGCCAGCTGCTGGCCGGCTTCGAAGAACCGTCCGGCCTCGATGTCGACTTGGGGGTGAGCACCAAGACGTTCCTGGTCGAGCTCGAATCGGTCCATCGCCGAGTCGTTCATGAACAGCTCGTGAAACGATCGGTGCCACACCACGATCGGCCGATCGGTCGACACCGAGTTGATGATCTCCCGGCTCATCTCCCCGTGCCAGATCTGGTGGTAGCCCCAGGTGATGAGTGGGTCGTCATCGGCCGACATCGTCGCTTCGATCTCGGCCAGGCGAGCCATGTACTCCTCATGGCCCTGCACTGCCGGCACGGTCTGCCACGGTAACCGCCATTCCATGGCGGTGATGAACTCCATCGGCAACAGCACGGCAGCCATCGACGGGTGCAGGTGAGGATCAATGAAGCCAGGCAGAATGACCTTGTCGGCGAACGTGGTGTCAATGCTGTGAGAGTGCGCGTCGAGCCACGGCTGCATCGTGTGGAGATGGCCGACTTCGACGATGATCCCGGACTCATCGACGGCAACAGCAGCCTGAGTATCAGCAGACGATTCCACCCCCGGCAGCGTGCGATCCATGGTGATGACCTTGGCCGCAGTGAAAATGGTGAGTTGTCGCTCGGACATGAGCCCCGACAGTAGCGGTCCGAAGTCGAATAGGTCACATTGGTTGGGTCACCATGCCGGGGCGCGGAATCCGGTTCTCTACGGTGTTGTCCCCATCGCTCCCCTCCTTGCGGCTGTCGCGATGATGACCCTCGCCGCGACCTACGGGTGGCGGGTCGGAGCCATGGTTATAGGCCTGGCGTTGACGGCGGCGGTCCTCAGCCTTCCAGGCCGGGTCGTCCCTCGAACCGGTTGTGAGCTTGAGCGTGATGGCGTGACCATCATGTCGCACAACGTTCACTGGCAGGCCGACAACGCCGTTGAGGTCGCAAACCAGATCATCGAGGTCGACCCCGACGTCGTGCTTCTGCAGGAGGGCGACGAGGAGTTTCGCCAGGAGCTTCTCCCCTTGCTGGATGGCACCTATCCCCATATCGCTCTTTCCCGGGGCACAAAGACGACGAGTATGGCCACGCTGAGCCGCTGGCCTCTCGTCGACGTGCACGACACCTGGCAGGCGGGTCGCCCCATGAACCCGTTCCTGATCACCACGGTCGAAACACCGGATGGTCCCATCAGGGTGGCCAACGTGCACGCGACGACCCCGGTCAAGGCGTGGCTACAAGAACGCCATGAGAATGAGTACCGATTTCTGATGGGTCCGCCATTTCAAACTGAGGTCGATGTATTGATGGGCGACTTCAAGAGCTTCGAGATACTCGACTTCGCCGGAAGCGACCATCGGGCTATCGCGGGCTCGGTGAGGATCGATTAGGCCCAGAGACGGTCGCAGACGTCCAGCCACAACTTGGTGGTGAGACGCAACGATTCGATGTCGATGCGTTCGTTGTGGCCGTGGAAGCGGCTCATGAACTCGCCGAGGCTCACGTCGGCGCTTAGCAGGCCGGCGCCGTACGACGGCACACCTCGGCGGCGGAAGAATCGAGCGTCGGTGCCACCGGTAACCATCGACGGCATCACCCGGGCGCCGGGGTAGGTCATCTGAATCGAGTCGACCAGAGCGTCCCACAATGGGGTGTCGGTACTCGACGACGTCGACAACGACTCCTCTTCGGCGTAGCGCCGGATTTCCACCGATCCCATCAATTCCGGGCCGATGGCGGCATTAAGGTGAGCCAGTACATCGGCCTCGGTTTCGCCGGGCAGGATCCTGATGTCGACCTCAAGCTCGACCTTGTCGGGGATGGTGTTGAGCTTGGTACCGCCTCGGATGATGTTGGGCGAGAAACTCGTGTGACAACACGAGTGCAGATTGCGGGCCAGCGCCGGTTCGAGCTCTTCGAGCGCCTCGTTGATGCGGCCCGGGTCGAGCAGCTTGGCTTCGGTCTCGGGATCGAAGTTCTGGGCCTTCACCCGACCGATAAACAGCTCGTCGATACGAGCGCCCGGATTGTAGGCCTCGATCCGCCGTACGATTTCGGCGGCTTTGGAGATGGCGTTGTCGGTTCGGTACGGCATCGACCCGTGACCGGGTTCGCCGCTCACGGTCAGGATCTGCCCCGAACCACCCTTCTCGGCTGTGGTCATCAACACGATGGGACCATCGTCGCTCATGAGCGGGGTGCCGCCGTATTCGGTGAGCACATAGTCGCAGTGCAGCGCATCCCAGCGGTCCTCGACAAGCGGCTTGGCGCCGTATTTGCCGCCCGCTTCTTCGTCGGCCACACCGAAGTACACGATGTCGCCCGGATAGCGTTTGCCGTTCTTGGCCATCTGCGCCAAGTGACGAAACGCAACCGCCATCGACGACGTGACATTCAACATGTCAACGGCGCCCCGGCCCCAGATTTCGTTGCCGATTCGTTCACCACCAAACGGGTCGGCCTTCCAGCCCTCGGGCGACACGGGCACCACGTCGGTGTGACCCATCAACATGAGTTTCGGAGCGTTCGGATCGGTACCGGGCAGGCGAGCGACGATGGAGTCGCGGCCCGGCAGGATCGGCAAGATCTCCATGTCGGCGCCACAGCCCTCAAGCTCGTCGCGCAACAGATTGGCGTTACGGGTTTCGTGACCCGACTCGGGCGTTCCGTCGTTCACGCACTCATTGCGAATCATCGCCTGTAGAAGCTCGGCGTTCTCTTCGGTCAGTCGGTCGAGGGTACGTTCGTCAACAGCCATACATCGAGTCTGGCACACTTTCCGGGGGCGCGGCATTGGAGGTTGCTTCATCGGCTACCTTGCCCCCGGTGACCGAAATCGCCGAGGCCGGCGGGCCTGTGGCGGGGCCGCGATGTGGGCATACTGGCGACGTGACGGCATCTGAACTGCCACAAGATGTTGAATACGTGCGAACCACGCCCCGGTTCAACGAGGAGACGGTGCCGGCCGGGCTGCTGGGCCAACATCGGGTGGCGAAGAACACCTGGGCGATCCTCACGGTTCATACCGGCGCGCTCGACTTCGTGTTCGACGAGCCCGGGCCGGCGGAGAGGTTTCACCTCGAAGCGGGACAGACGCACGTGATTCCACCCCGCCGACTTCACCATTTGGAAATCGACGGGGCGGTCACGTTTGATGTTTCGTTCTACGCCTGAAAGATCAAGACAGATCAGCCGCCTACCTTGATCTCCCACACGATGTCGGTTCCGGCGATGCCGACGTCGGACACACCTTCTTCCACCGCCCTGAGCTCCCACCGGCGAACATTTGATCCGTCAACGCTGACCTCTTCGATCAGCACGACCGACACGCCGTCAACCCAGGCCGAGCCGTCAGTCGGCAGCGTGAGAGTCGAAGAGTCTCCCACTGACATCTCGTAGTGGCCTGGCGGCGTATCGACATCAACCCGTTGGGGTAGCTGCCCGTGTTCACCGGCATCGGGGACCGTTGGTTGGGTCTCCTCCTCCGGCTCGCTGGAATCTGGCTGTTCGGTGGTTACCGTCGTCGCCACCGTGGTCTCCGAAGTTTCGGTTTCAGTGGCCGTTTCAGTGGTGGAGTCGCCGGGGGCCTCGGTGCCGTCGGTCGATTCTTCCGACTCAGCCGACTCAGCCGATGGCTCGTCGTCACCATCACCGTCGCCGCAGGCGGCGGTGGTCAGGCCAAAAGCCACAACCCCCGCCGCCAAAGCAGCTGCCACGTTTGTGGTCTTGATCATCAGTCGATCAATCCTTCCAGAATGTCTTTCTGGGCCAACAACTCGTCACGGGTGGTTGCCGGGTTGACCCGAGCCGCCTCCGCCGTCTCCACCACCAACTGGAACACGGAATCGGGGATGCCGTTGCCGTTGGTGTCGATCAGCGTGTCGAGGTCATAGTACCCGGAAGCGAAGTTGAGCCAGGCCGTGAGCAGGTGGGCGTCGAAGATCTCCTCCGCCGACCCGCCGTTGCCGTTCACAAACAACACGTCCACGGCATCGTCACGAGTGGCCAGCGGCGCCCGCACCTCGTCGAACACATCGGACATGTGATTGACGATGGCGAGGTAGCACAACAGACGCTCCTCGGTCAGATGGTTGGGCGGCTTCGGGCGGTACTGGTTCTTCCACCAACCCTTGCCTCGAACCTCGGTCTCGTTGCCGGTGATGATCACCACCGCCGTGTCCGAGGCGCTGCCGCCGTCGTCATCGACCACACCCAGTTCGAGGTTGTAGAGGCAAGCCTCGGCGTAGGTGTGGTCGGCGGTCCAGGCCACATCACGTGGCTGGACCGTGGGGCTCATCACCGGGTCAACGTCAGGGGGATTGACCAGGTTCACGTCGACGGTATCGGCGCCGCCATCACCCCAGTTCCAGGTTGCGGTCAGGTCGTCGGATCCGGGATCGGTCGACGTACCGGTGACCGTTAGGACCTCCGCTGCGTGAGCGAGGTACAGGTCCTCGTCGATGTCGGCGGTCGGGTCGACGTTGGTCACCGTGATGTCGGTGTTCACACAGACCGTGCTGTCGTCGTCCGAGCCGCAGACCTCGACGGTAAACACGCCGTTGTCGCCGTAGGTGTAGTCGGCGCTGAACGTCAGCGTGGCGTTGGGCCGGAGGTTCTCCAGCGCTCCGGCGACGGGCTGGGCTCCATCACCAGTCCCAAAGTCAATGGTGACCGTGAGCGGATCGAGCCAACCGGGATCGGTGACCGTGCCGGATACGGTCGCCGTCTCGCCCTCAGTTATGGGGGCGACTGGCGAGACGGCGACCGCTGGCTCCACGTTGTCAACGGTGACGGTTGTGGAGTCGGTCTCGGTGTTACCGAAATCGTCGGTGACTCGCAGGCCGACGGGGTACACACCGTCTTGGCCCACGAGGTCGAAGGTGGGGGTGGCGCCGGTGGCGTCGTCGTAGCTGCCGTCATTGTCGAAATCCCAGTCGTAGGCGACAAGGGCGCCGGCCGACGGGTCGCTACCCGCTGTCGAGGCCGTGCCGTCGAGCACCACATCGGTGCCTTCGTCGGTGGTGTACGGACCACCGGCGTCGGCCGACGGTTCACACGCGGCTGGAATGTCGAAGTTGTCGGTTGGGGCCGACGCCGAGGCGAAGGAGAACGTGGAGTTCAGACCAAGGCCACGAGCGGCGAAGGCGCTCCAGAGGAAACAGAAGTTGGCTCCACCGGTGGCGGCGTCGGCGGCGATGATCGCGTCTCGGGCGTCCTGGAAATCAGGAGAACCAGGAGTGCCTTTCATACCGTCGAACACCAGCTGCGTGGTGGTGTTGAGGCCGAGCTCGGCCCGAATGTCGTAGATCATCGTGGCCCACACCTCACCGTTGGGGTGACCGGAGCCGGCGTTGGGGTTGTAGTCGCTGTAGAGATGATCGGAGGTGTCGTAGGCCACCCGACGGATACCTCGGTTGGCGTTGCCGGTCACGTATTCGCCCACGGTGTTGTCGCCCCACTTGAGGAAGCTGACCACGTCGGACCAGCCTTCACCCAACGAGCTATGCATGCGGTGGCCGCCGTAGTTCAGACCACCGGCACCACCGGTGCCGTCGCCGACAAGGCGGGTGGAGATGCCGTGGCCGTATTCGTGAGCGACTACGTCGCCGTCCATCGAACCGTCACGGTACGGGCGGCCGGGAGCCCACATGTACATCTGCATACGGGGGTTGAGGCCGTCGGCCGGGGTGCCGAAAAAGGCGTTGTTCTGGCAACGATCGGGGTCGGGGGCCACGCCGTCGGCGCAGCCGAAGTCCCAGCCGTCCTGAGCTTCGGCCAGCACCCGGTCGCCACCGGAGCCGCCCCGCCCGAAGTTGTCTTCCTGGAAGTTGCCCGACGGTTCGTCGAAACCGAAGCCATAGGCCCAGTCGTGCATGTCGTTGGTGTAGTAGAACAGCTGGGTGATCACCGCGTCGATGTCGGCGTCGAGGCTCGCATCAGCGCCGTCGGCGTTGGTTCGCCAGGCGTCAGTCCAGGCGTAGTTGAAGTGCTGGTACTCGGGATCGGCGTTGTCGGGCGTCTGCGGCTGGTAGCCCACGGTGTTGTCGTTGTTGAGATCCCGGTAGGCGATCACGTTGTTGCCGTCGGT
Source organism: Acidimicrobiales bacterium (assembly GCA_965216355.1). Lineage (GTDB taxonomy): Bacteria > Actinomycetota > Acidimicrobiia > Acidimicrobiales > SZUA-35 > JAHELU01. The sequence goes on along the minus strand of CBDCFR010000013.1, from coordinate 656,230 downwards.
GGTCCGATCGTCGACCCACGATCCGTCGAGACCGCTGAAGGGCACTACGGCCCGGGCCGGGCTGTCGTCGGGATGCTGGCCGGTGAACACTGTGCCCTCGGCGTCGGCGTGAGCGTAACGGTTGCTCTGAGCGAGCACCTTGCCGGTGGACACCGACACCAGCGAGTGGAGCCAACGGTGACCGTCGACCTCGAAGTCGGTCTCCCACACCAAGGTGAGTCCGGAACCGTCGAGTGATGGCAGCCAAGCCATCTCGGCTGTGACCGGATTGGGATCGTGGACCTTGGCGAAGGTGTTTACGAACAGGTCCTTTCGGGCCTGCGCCGGATTCTCAGCCTTGGCTCGGCGAAGCACGTTTGGCACCTCGACGTCGGCCTTACCGGCGGCGGCCTTGATGGCGTTCTGCGCGCCTATTCCAAATCGTCGAGCCTTGGCGGCTCGAGGCTGGATGAGCCGTCCGGTAGCGGCAACCACTCGGCCGTCGGCGTCGAGGGTCACTGTGACCCCGGAGTTCAATACCGGGTTTCCAGCGATGGTTTGGCCGATGGTGACGAAGTGAATGCCGCTCGGGCTGTCGGCGTCTTTGACCACGGTCAGGCTGTTGAGCGCCGCCTTGTTGACGCCGAACTCGGCCAGGTTTTCGGTCACGTACGCCATGGCGACTTGCGAGGCCGAACCCTTGTTGGGGCCGGTCAGATTGGGACGACCGACGATGCTCACTGCGTTGGTCTCGCCGTTGCGCCGTTTAATGGCCTGCTCCGACTCTGAAACCGACTTGTTAAGCCGGCTTTGCAGCGCCGGATGCGACAACCGATTGCCGTCGGACTGTGCAGTCGATGGCGCAGTGGATTGCACGGCCGCTGTAGATGGGGCGGCCGACGCCGCCAACAGTATCAATGCGAGCAGGACTCCTGCCACTGGGGCGCCCGCCGCGCGTCGAACTCGATACATAATCTGTTCCCTCCTCAGGATGATGGTGCTGCTTGCAGCAGCTGACTCTTGACTGAGTCGCCAGCACCGGCCGTTGATACAAGAAAGAGTTACCCGCGCTGAAACGCAGCCCGACTTCCCGCTCGGGGCCATTCTCGCTAATGTTGTTAGCAAGGTTTGATCTGGGGTAGCGAGTGCGGTTGTTCTTTTGGAGAGGCTTGGTTCGTGATGGTCGGCGACGGCCTCGATCTCGTCTGCTCCGCCGCCTAGCCCTATTTCTGTTCGCCGGGGCGTTGACACTTCTTGTGATCATCGGCGTCGGATTCATGATGGTGTCGCCTCTTGAACCGGGCGACGACGCAGCGTGGGCCACGTCGTACATCTGCAGCAGTGAAGTGACTGAGGGCTGCGACCGCATCAACGCCATGAACGAACTCTCACCCGAAGGGCAGACTCGGATCGACAGTTCGCTCGACGCAATGCCCGATCACTTGATCAACGCGATCCTGGCCACCGAGGACCAACGGTTCTACGGTCACCGCGGTGTTGATCCTGTTGGGGTCGGCCGGGCCACGGTGGAACAGTTGAAGATCGTGCTACCGGGATTTTCCGGTTCGACTCAGGGCGGCTCGACGAGCGCCCAACAGTACGTGAAGCTCATCTCCGGGCACGACGAGGCATCGCTGCTACGCAAGTTCCGCGAGATGGTCCGGGCCATCAAGCTGGAACGGGATCTCCAAGCCGACGTCGAAGCCGTAGCCACGGCCGGAGACAGCCGAGCACAAGCCAAACGGGTGCTACTGGAGCGTTACCTCAACACGGTGTGGTTCGGTCGCCGGTCCTATGGCGTGCAGGCGGCGGCCTTCAACTATTTCGACAAAGACGTTGAAGCCCTTACGGTGGCCGAGTCGGCCTACCTCGCCGGCTTGATTCGTAACCCGGCCGCCGCCGACTATGCCGCCTTCCCCGAAGAGGCCCAACGGCGGCGGGATACCACACTGACCCTGATGCACAACGCCGGATTTCTGTCGGCCGGCGAGCTCGACCAAGCCCAAGCCGAAGGCTGGTCTTCACTCGTTCCCACAGGGCGTTCGCGAGGTTTGGGCAACGTGATCGGCACCGACTACGGGACCGATTACTTCGTGGCCGCTGTTCATGGTGAACTCGATCGGATCTTTCCCAAGGGCGCCCATCTTCGCAACGGCGTGAGGGTGTACACGACCCTTGATCGTTCCGCTCAACTGGCCGCCTACCAGAACTCGGTGGCCGCCCAGTCACCCAATCGGCCCGCCGACACTCAGCTCGCGCTCATCACGGTGGACGCCGAGGGGCGTGTCCTGGCGATGATCGGAGGCAAAGACTGGACCGAATCGCAAGTGAACCTCGCGCTTGGGCCTGAGGGAGGTAGTCGGGGCTTTCTGTCGGGATCGCTTCTGGCACCGGTGCTGCTGGCCACCTATTTCGAAGAGGGAAACGACCCCACCAAGCTGTTCACATCTCCGCCCCGCCTTCGACTGGTTCGTGACGGAGTGCAGTTCGACGTCTACGGCGGAGGCGATGTGCCGACAGCCCAAGACGACATTGGACTCAGCGCCTACGACGCAGTGGTGTATTCATCCAACACGGTGATGGTGCAGGCGATCGATGACGTCGACCCGGCCGATGTTGTCGACAACGCTTACGCCCTGGGGGTGAACTCGGAGTTGCAGGCGGATCCGGCGATGCCACTGGGTTTGGATCCCGTGTCACCACTCGAAATGGCCGCTGTTTTCGCCGCGCTCGACCGGGGTGGGCGCGCTGTTGAGCCGGCGATCATTGAGCGGATCGAAGACGTGGATGGGCAGGTGCTCTGTTGGTTCCCAAGTGAGCCAGGCGACTGCGCTCAGCCAACAACCGACGCTCGACCAAGCCGCTCCGGCGTCGAGGCGATAACCCCTGCTGCGGCCGAATGGGTGTCGCAGGCCTTGGCCGATGTGGTCCGCGTCGGAACCGGCCAGGACGCCCGGCTGGTCGACGGCAACGGCCAACCGATCGTCACCCATGGCAAGACCTCGGTGACACCAGGCTTTCAGGACTTGTGGTTTGTTGGCTCGGCCTGCGAACTCACCACTGCGGTCTGGCTCGACGGCCGGGCGCTGCCCACTGCATCCTCCGGGGGTCTCAGCGACGCTCAAAACGACCAGCCGGCGGTGATCTGGAATGGCTACATGTCGAGCATGGTGAACAACCAGGGCTGCAGCTAGCCACCCACGGTCGGAATGGTGGTTTCACGAATCACGCGGCACTCCGACGTGGTGCGAGCAAGCTGCCGGGTTGGGCCGCCGGAGAGAACCGGCTGGTACGCCGGGTCGGTGCAAACATCGGGGCTGACGCCCGAAGCTCCATATGTCGGCCGGAGCGAAAGGCATGCTCGCAGGTTGGCCATTGAAGCCGGCATCATCTCGGTCAACACTTGGTCGGCCGAGGCCAACACGCATGTGCCCGACTCGTCGACCGGATTGGTGCACACCTGGCCCGAGTCGAGACGGACGGTTTGCACCGCCGCCCGACAGGCGCTTTCGGCTTCGGCACACTGATAGCCGACGAGGTGGAGCTCGGCCACACCCGAGATGAGTGAGGCGAACGTGGCCTTGGCCCACATCGTCTCGCACGATGGCGAGTACCGAAGCTCAACGAACGTCGAGTCGAGCCGTAGCCCATGCACGGGCTGGCCATCGTCGCAGCCGGCACGGCGCGGGTCGCCCAGGGCGAGGTCGCCGGGATCAGCAGGCTCGATGGTAGGAGCCAGCGGGTCGACCGCCGTCGAATCGGTTGTCATCAAATCGGTCGTTATCGAATCGGTTGTTGGATCGCCATCGGCAGGCCCGGCCACATCGCCCAACGCCAACACGGTTGACGGCTGATCCCCAGCGCCGACGAGCTTCTCGAACGCATCCCGATCAGGCAGACACGGCAGCTGAACCAGAGCCACCAAGAGATCCTCTTGGATGAGGCGGGCGAGTGGATCGAAGGTGTCGTAGTCGAGGCCATCCTGGTTGATGATGAACACAAAGGGGATGTGACGGCCGTCGACCCACGACGTGGCGAATCCGGCCAGGGCACGGCTCTGGCTGAGAGTGCCGGTCTTGGCCCGCACCAGTCCCCGTATCTCGGGGTTGGTAAACCGCTGACCCGCCGTGCCGATGGTTCCGCTGACCCACAGCGATCGGGCGAGCACCGAGTCGGGTCCGGCATTGCGGAGTAGCTCGAAGATCAGGCGGCAGGTGACCCGGTTGTTCTCCGACAGGCCAGTGGCATCGGCCACCACCACATTGTCCATCGGCAGGCCCGACCGGGTCAGATGCTCAACAACAGCCGCTATACCGGCCTCGACCGTGCCGGTGCCTGCGGTGGCCAGGCCAAGGTGGCGAACGAGCATCTGGGCCCCATGGCTCGAACTGAACGTGTTGATGGTGGTGACCAGCTCCTCCACCGTCGCCGACTACAGCTCGGCCACCGTGTGCGCGCCGTCGGGATGCGCGCCAACCTTGGAGCGACCGTCTATCCGCACACCTCGCTCCTCCAGCAGCCCGGCGAATACCGCTGCGGCTTGCCCGGTTACGGCTGCGGTTCGGGTGGGGGCGAACCGGCTCCTGTCCTCCTCAGCCGGCAACTGCACGACCCCTTCGTCGACGATCAGCGCCGACCCCGGGCCGGGAGCCGTGTACTCCGCGTCTTCTTCGAGAGGGGCGTTGAAGTAGGAGCTGTCGCCGATCACGGAGCCGGAGACCCGAGTGACTCCAGCCGCAACAACCAGATCGGCGAGCTCTTCGAGGCGAGTATACGACGCTCGAGCCTCAGGAAGATCGACGAACTCGATCCATTCCCCGGTCGAAAGATATGGGTCGCCTCCACCGACGAGGTAGAGGTCGGCCACCGTGCCGTCGTCGTTCGGCGGCTCAACCGACGCCACGGTGGTGCTGAAGCGATGGTCGGGTTCGAAGGTGGCCAGAGTGGCGTCGGTGACAAGTAGTTTCACCAACGACGCCGGGACCAGACCACCGGCGGAACCAAAAACCCTGGGGGCCTGTGCCATTCCGGCATCGGCCATCGAAGACGGCAGGGCGATACAGGAGTTGGGTGGGCTGGTGGCGACAACGTCGGCGGCCTGTTCATCAAGCAGCATCTGCCCGACACCGCCGGAGACCGCCTGGGGCAGCCGGCGGGCCATCAGGATCGGGGTGTCGACCTGACTGTCATAGGCAATGGCTTCCGATGGCCCAAGCGCCTTGAAGACAGCGAACGCACCGACGATCACGCCCACCAGCGGCAGGATCAGGAGCGCGTCGAACCACCGCCCTCGGGGCCGCCTCGTCGTCGAAACACCCAGATCTCTAGTAACCGCTCGTTCCACCGCCAAATCCCGTCATCTGATTCTTGAAGGCGCCTCCCGCTGGGGTGTGGCCGGCATTTGGGTGGAAGTACCAGTGGGATGCTTTGATGGAGCGGTGGCCCGGACAGTTCAAAGCGCCTACCAACCTCTGAAGATCACGCTGTTTGCGCTGGCCGTTTTTGCCGTGCTCTTTGTGATTGGTGGGGCCACAGGATGGTGGACTCCAGCCGACAACGAACCAGCCATCGGCGAGATCTCCCGCTGGTGCGAACGGGTGAGCGGCGGCCTGATGCGAGAGCCGGTCAACACACTCGGAAACCTTGGGTTCGTGGTGTCGGGCCTCACGATGTTTCTCCTGCTCGCCCGAGAAACGGCCTCCGGAGCAGATCAATCGAACAACAAGTTCATCGGGAACCAACCGGTCGCCCTCACGTACGCCGCAGCGACAGTGTTTCTGGGACCGGGATCGATGATGATGCACGGCAGCCACACGTTTTTCGGTGCGTGGATCGACAACGTCTCGATGGTCGCCTACATCCTCATCCCGTGGATGTTCACCGTGGCCACGCTGCGCCGCACCAGCGACCGATCTCTCCTGACCGTCTACGGCTCCGTGTTGGCGGCGTATACGGTGACCTACTGGTTCTTCGGACACGACCTCGGAATCGGACTCGACCTGTTTGGCCTATCGATTGCACTCTGGATGATTTCCGAGACGCTCTATCGCTTCTGGTCACCGGCCGCCCGGTGGTGGTCGGGGCTTATCGGCTTTGTGGTGGCGCTGGTGTTCGGCATCACCCCGATTGAAATGGTGGCCAACATCGGCGACTACTGGTGGGTGGTGCTGTTTTGGGTACCAGGACTGCTCGCCAACCGCGGCCGACCGACGGAACGCACGTATACCCCGTGGTTCTGGATCGGTATGGGTTCATTCCTGGTGGCGTTCGCCATCTGGACAACCGGGACGGCAGACCACGAATGGTGCCGTCCCGATTCGATCATCCAGGCTCACGCCATCTGGCACATGCTGACGGCGGTGTCGACGTGGAGCTTCTTCAAGTTTCTCCGCACCGAGCGCCCAGTCGCATACGGAGCCGACTAAGTCGGGTCGGGATTCATCTCCCAGTGCTCAGGCGAACGCCAGAGCGCCCCGGCGGTGAGGTCACGAATCGAGCGCATCTCCGACGGCAACCGATCGTGAAGGCGCATGAACAGCTCCTCCACCTCGAGCAGTTCGGCGTCCCAGTCGGAACGGTCCACCGACATGCACTGCAGGAAGTCCTCCTCGGTGAAACCATCGAGACCATCCCAGGTGATGTCGGCATGACGAGGCATCCAACCGAGCGGGCTTTCGACACCGACGGCCTTGCCCTGTGAGCGCTTCACGATCCACTCCAGAACCCTCATGTTCTCGCCGAACCCAGGCCAGGTGAAGTTGCCGTCTTCATCTCGACGGAACCAGTTGACCGAGAAGATGCGGGGTGGGTTCTGGATGTTGCGACCGAAGCTCAACCAATGGTTGATGTAGGCACCCATGTGGTACCCGGCGAACGGCAGCATGGCGAACGGGTCACGTCGCACAACACCCTGTTGACCGAACGCGGCGGCCGTAGTCTCCGATCCCATCGTGGCGGCCATGTACACGCCGTAGGCCCAGTTGAACGACTGCACCACCAGCGGCATCGTGCCGGAGCGACGTCCGCCGAAGATGAAGGCGTTGATCGGCACACCGGCCGGATCGTCCCAGGCTTCGTCGATCACCGGGTTCTGACCCGACGGCGCGGTGAAGCGAGCGTTGGGGTGCGACGCCGGGGTCTCGGAGTCGGGGGTCCAGTCGTTGCCTTTCCAGTCGATGCAGTGGGCAGGCGGATCGCCGTCCATACCCTCCCACCACACGTCACCCTCATCGGTGTAGGCCACGTTGGTGAAGATGGTGTTGGCTTTGATCGATTCCATGGCCGACGGGTTGGTTGCCATCGACGTGCCGGGGGCTACGCCGAAGTAGCCGGCCTCGGGGTTGATTGCTCGGAGCTTGCCGTCGGGTGACGGTTTGATCCAGGCGATGTCGTCGCCGACGGTGCTGATCTTCCAGCCTTGTTCGGTGAACTCGGCGGGCGGTTCGAGCATGGCGAAGTTGGTTTTGCCGCAGGCCGACGGGAAGGCGGCGGCCACGTAGGTTTTGTCGCCGCTTGGCTCGGTCACGCCCATGATCAACATGTGCTCGGCGAGCCAGCCTTCATCCCGGGCCATGTTGGACGCGATACGCAGGGCCAGGCACTTCTTACCGAGGAGGGCGTTGCCGCCGTAACCCGAACCGTACGACCAGATCTCCCGATCCTCGGGGTAATGCACGATGTACTTCTCGTCGGGGTTGCAGGGCCACGACACGTCTTCCTGACCGGGCTCCAGCGGAGCGCCGACGGTGTGGGCGCAGGGCACGAAATCGCCGTCGGTGCCGAGCACGTCGTACACCGCCTCCCCCATGCGGGTCATGATCTTCATGTTGACGGCCACGTAGGGCGAATCGCTGATCTCCACACCGATCTGGGCGATGTCGGAGCCGAGGGGACCCATCGAGAACGGGATCACGTACATGGTGCGGCCCCGCATCGAGCCGTCGAACAGTCCGTTGAGAATCGACCGCATTTCCGAAGGGTCCATCCAGTTGTTCGTTGGTCCGGCGTCCTGCTCGGAGCGGGAACAGATGAAGGTGCGGCCCTCCACCCGAGCCACATCGGACGGGTCGGATCGGGCGAGGAAGCTGTTGGGTCGGAGTTCGTCGTTGAGCCTGATGAAGGTTCCGGCGTCCACCAGTTCCTGGCAGAGTCGGTCGTACTCCTCATCGGATCCGTCGCACCAGTACACGTCGTCGGGCTTGCAGAGCGCGGCCATGTCGGCCACCCAGTTTTTGAGTCCGGCGTGCTGAACGGAGGCGGGGGCGGAGTCGATTGGAGACGGTGCGATACTCATCCCTCCAGCCTCGCCGATCGGCGAAAGATTCGGTAGGACCTTTGGTCCCTACATGAGCGACCCCGATAATGATGGGCATGACCACTGCCGAGCACCAGCGACTCCTGGGCGACGGAAACCACACCGCAAAACAATGGAAACGTTGGGGCCCCTACGTGAGCGAGCGGGCCTGGGGAACGGTGCGGGAAGACTACGGAGCGGCCGCCGATCCCTGGCGCTACTTTCCCCATGATCACGCTCGATCGCGGACCTACCGCTGGAACGAAGACGGCCTCGGCGGCATTTGCGACAGCAAACAACGGCTGTGCCTGGCCTTCGCCTTCTGGAACGGCAACGATCCGGTTTTGAAGGAACGCCTCTTTGGCCTGACCGGCCACGAGGGCAACCATGGCGAGGACGTGAAGGAGTACTGGTGGTACCTCGACTCCACCCCCACCCATTCGTGGATGCGGTGGCGTTACGCCTATCCTCACGCCGAGTTCCCGTATCAGCAGCTGGTTGACGAGAACGCTCGTCGAGGTCGACTCGACCCTGAGTACGAGCTGGCCGACACCGGCGTGTTCGACGACAACCGCTATTGGGAGATCACCGCCGACTACGCGAAGGACTCTCCCGACGACATCGCCATCCGCCTCACCGTTCGCAACGCCGGACCGCAGGCGGCGACCCTGCACGTGCTGCCCACCCTGTGGTTCCGCAACACCTGGTCGTGGGACGATGAGCGCGCTGAAAAGCAGCAACCGATCATCCGACCGTCGGGCTCGGGCGGTGGGTTGGTGGCCGACCATCCGCGCCTCGGATCGATGACGTTGACCGCTGCAAACGGTCTCGATCCGGCCCGCCTGTTCTGCAACAACGAGTCAAACAGCCGGCTCCTCTGGGGGACCGACGGCGATCCCTATCCCAAGGACGGCATCAACGACCACGTAATCGGCGGCGCGGCAACCGTGAATCCCGACCAGCACGGCACCAAAGCGGCCCTTCACTACCAGCTGACGGTGGAGGCCGGGGCCAGCTCTGTGATCGAGCTTCGACTCGCACCAACGGCGACATCGGCGTTGGCAACCTCATCGACGGCTGAGATCGAGCAGGTCCTGACCGCTCGGCATCAGGAGGCCGACGACTTCTACCGCACGCTGATCCCACCATCGGCCTCCGCCGAGGAAACGTTGGTCGCCCGCCAGGCCTACGCCGGGATGTTGTGGACCAAGCAGTTCTATCACTTCGATGTTGAACGCTGGCTCGACGGCGACCCTGCCGGTAGCCCACCTCCGAGCAGTCGCAAGCGAGGCCGTAACTCGGCCTGGCGCCACCTCAACAATCGCGACATCATCTCGATGCCTGACAAGTGGGAGTACCCCTGGTACGCAGCGTGGGACCTGGCCTTTCACTGTGTGCCGCTGGCCCAGCTCGACGCCGACTTCGCCAAGGAGCAGCTGGTGACGTTGTGCCGGGAGTGGTACATGCACCCCGACGGTCAGCTACCGGCTTACGAGTGGGCCTTTGGCGACGTGAATCCTCCGGTCCACGCGTGGGCCGCCCTGCAGGTGTTCAAGATCGACGGCGGGGAGGACTACGAGTTTCTGGAGCGCATCATGCACAAGCTGCTCCTCAACTTCACCTGGTGGGTCAACCGCAAGGATCAGCAGGGCGACAACGTGTTTGAGGGCGGCTTCCTCGGCCTCGACAACATCGGCCCGATCGACCGGTCGGAGGGGCTTCCCAACGGCGGACGGCTCGAGCAGTCCGACGGCACGGCGTGGATGGCCATGTACAGCCTCAACCTTCTGCAGATGGCGTTGATCCTGGCCGAACACGACGTCACCTACGAAGACATCGCCACCAAGTTCTTCGAGCACTTCACCTACATCGCCAACGCGATGAACAACAGCGGCCTGTGGAATGAGGACGACGGCTTCTACTACGACGTGCTTCACCCGCCGGGAGCGGCCCCGGTGCCGCTGCGGGTGCGTTCCCTGGTGGGGCTGCTGCCCCTGGCCGCCACCACCACGGTTTCGAAGGAGACCCTCAACCGCTTGCCCGACTTCGCCTCCCGCTTCAACTGGTTCCTCACCAACAAGGCCCATCTGGCCAGCAACGTGGTGCACCCTGTCTCCCCGGATGGGCCCGAGCCGGGAGCGGACTCGCAACCCGGGTGGCTGCTGTCGATCGTGTCGCCGGAGCGGCTACCTCGCATCCTGACTCCGATGTTCGACGCCGACGAATTCCTGTCGCCGTTCGGTATCCGGTCGCTGGCCAAGAGCCACGACGAGAATCCGTTCACCATCCACGTCGGCGGGATTTCGGCCACTGTCAGTTATGAGCCGGCCGAGTCGGAGTCGGGATTGTTCGGCGGCAACTCCAACTGGCGGGGTCCGGTGTGGTTCCCCGTCAACTACCTGTTGATCGAGTCGCTTAAGCAGTTCCACGCCGGTCTTGGCGAATCGTTTGTGCTGGAGTACCCCAGCGGATCCGGGGAGCGTCACAATCTGCGCACCATCAGCGGCGATCTCGCTCGTCGGCTCGTGTCGCTGTTTCTCAACGACGAGCATGGGCACCGACCGGCGTTCGGCGACCAGCAGGAGCCCGAGTCTCGCCTCTTTCAGACCAACTCCGGTTGGCACGACCAGATCCTGTTCCACGAGTACTTTCACGGCGACAACGGCCGTGGCCTGGGCGCCTCGCATCAGACCGGTTGGACCGGTCTGGTGGCCACGCTCATTCAGGCCAGCAACTAGAGCAGCTCGGCGATTTCCTCAGGAGTGACCGTGGGGCTGAAGCGATGGGTGACGTTGCCGTCGCCGTCGATCAGGAACTTCTCGAAGTTCCAGGCGATGTCGGACGTTTCGCCGTCGCCTGGTTGGGCGGCTTTAAGGAAGCGATAAAGCTCAGCCTCGTTGTCGCCATTGACGTCGATCTTGGCGAACATCGGGAAGTTCACGTCGTAGTTTGAGGTGGCGAACTCGAGGATCTCGGCGTTCGAGCCAGGCTCCTGGTTGGCGAACTGGTTACAGGGGAAACCGAGGACGATCACGTCGTTGTTCGGATCGTTATGAAGCGCACGCAGACCTGCGTACTGAGGGGTGAGGCCTCAACGACTGGCGACGTTGACAACCAGACATCTCTGGCCCTGAAACTGCTTGAACGACACCGACTCACCGGTGATCGATTCCATCTCGAAATCGTGGAAGGTTGACATGGCGCCGACCCTACCAGCTATGCGGCTACAGCGTGGCGTGCGGCTTGTTCTCTCTCACGCCGTTGGCCGTGACCCGAACAAACTTGGCTTTGGTCCAGAACTCTTCGATGGTGCGGGCATCGCTGTAGCTCATACCCGAGCGCAGCCCGGCCACCAGCTTGGCGATGATCCGGCCAGCTTCACCTCGATACGGCACCGTGCCTTCCACGCCTTCGGGTGAGCGTTGCTCGAAGTACTCCTGGTCGACCACACCGCCTTCTCGTAGGGCCCGGGCGCTCAGCGCTTCAAACGAGGCCATACCCCGCACTCGTTTGACGAGTCCGTTGGGCGACTGCTCCACCTGGCCGGGGCTTTCCTTGGTGCCGGCCAGGATGCTGCCGATCATCACGGTGCTGGCCCCGCAGGCGAGGGCCTTGGCGATGTCGGCTGAGGTTTTGATGCCACCGTCGGCGATCACAGGCACAAGGTCGCCGTCGGAGTCGAGCAGCGGTTTGGACGCGCAGTTGTCGATCGCGGTGAGCTGAGGCACACCAACCCCGGCAACCAGCCGGGTTGTGCACACACCGCCCGGACCGACCCCGACCTTCACCGCGTCGGCTCCGGCCGCGGCCAAGTCTTCGGCTCCGGCTCGGGTGGCGACATTACCGGCGATCAGGTCGACATTGGGGAACTCGCCCTTGAGTTTAGCTGTCATCTCCAGCGCGTGTCCGGCGTGACCGTGGGCGATGTCGAGCACCACAACGTCGACACCGGCGTCGACCAAGGCATGGGTGCGATCGATGGCGTCGCGGTCAGTGCCGATGGCGGCGCCCACCTTAAGACCCTCGGCCTTGACCTTGCCCACCATCGTGGCCTGATCTTCGACGGTGAGGAATCGATGAATGATCCCAATGCCGCCGAGACGGCCCATCTCGATGGCCATGTCGGTTTCGCAGACGGTGTCCATGTTGGCGGCCACGATGGGAATCTCAAGCTCGATGCGCTTGGAAAGTTTCGTGGCGACGGAGACGTCTTGACGAGAGCGGATATCCGACCTTCGAGGTACGAGAAGCACATCGTCGAACGTCAGACCTAGCGGAATATCTTGTAAGCCCACGAGATTCCAGTGTACTGCTCAGAACTGCTTAGCCTGAACCGGGGGTGAAGAGGGCACCGTCGCCGAGAGGTTGATCGGCTCGATTGATCGGGCCATCGGGAGAGACGGTCGCGCCGCCCCAGATGAGTACCTGCTTCCCGGTCCAGATGGCGGCGTGCTCGGTTCGGTTGATATCGATCGGAGGCTTGGGGGCATCCACCCATCGGGTCAGTTGTTTGTCGGTCACCAGCACAACCGATTCGACCTCGAGACCGCCCGACCGGCCGGGTATCGTGAGACCACCGACGGTCAGGTAGCCACCGGGGATCGCCACCATAGCTCCTGGTCCTTCTCCCAACGGACCCTTGGACGGTGGCGTCGCCAGGCTCAACTCGGCGGTTCCTGGATCAAGGATCGCTGCGACCCTCCAGGCCTGCCCTTCATTGCTGATGGCTTCGCCGGCCATCACCGTCCCGGCGGTGCCGTTCGACCAGATTCCAAAGTTGTAGATCGTCCGATCATCAGCGACCTCGCCTTCAGGAGCGGTCGGTGACGGGATGAGTTGCGAGGTGTCGAGTTCGAGATCGATCACCACTCCGAGGTTGGGCCGGGCCGCCCCGAGCTCAAACAGAAGCACGAGGTAGCGATCATCGATTAGGGTCGGTGAGCCCACACTTGCTGGGTACGCATCGAGGTTCTCGACGTTGTCGACCGGAGTGAACTCGCCCCAGGTCCGAGTGTTCGGATTGAAGCTCGCCCAACCGTGGATGCCCACGTCTCTATCCTGGCCAAACACGATGAGCTGATCCCGCCACGCCACCATGCTGTGTACGCTCCGGACGGTTGCGCTGCCGGCCGTTGACACAAGTTCGTCGGTCGGGAGCTGGTCAAACCGGTTCTCGTCGAGGATCGCCCAGGTGTCGGTGGCGAGATCATAGGCCACGAGATCCCAACCCCAGCCGCTCTCATTGTTGTCGACCGGCTCGGCGAGCGTCAGGATCTGATCTCCGACAACCACCGCGGGCGTAGCTTGCTGGTGCCACGGGCCGGGATAGCTAACCCGGCCGCTGGGCTTTGAGCTGATCGGGCGCCACGTGTCGGTCGACGGGTTGTAGGCGGCACCGTCACTCAACACGGCGCCCGACTGGTCGAAGCCACCGATGACCACCATTTCAGTGCCGGTCCATACCACCGACGGAGCAAACCGGGGGCTCAGCGGCCCCGAATCCATCGCCGACCAGGTTCCCGCCGCCAGCTCCGCCGCCGGGTGGACGGTGGCATCCCGTAACGTGGCCGCACCTACCACCACGGCCAGAATCACCGCGGCAACTGCACCCAGCCAACCCCAGCGACCCGGTCGCGCGCCCTTCGCGGAGTCAAAGATCACAGCGTCGTTCACGTCGGCACGAGCCTCATTGACCGTGGCGGCGACGGCTTGGAGGGTCCGACGCAAATGCGCTTCGAGTTCCGGTTCGATTGTTTCCATCAGGTCGGTGGGTTCGCTCATGCCTGGGCCTTTCCCAGAGTGTTTCGAAGTCGGGTGAGTGCTCGGCGTAGATCGGATCGGATAGTCGAGGGGCGCCGGCCGAGTACCTCTGCGATCTCGACCAGCGGCAGGTCCTCATAGAACCGCAGTACGACCACGGCCTGCTGCGTCCACGGAAGGGTCTGGATCAGCTCCCAGGTCTCGTCGATCTCCGGGATCGAGGTGACGGGTTCGGCATCTCGGTGGAGTAGACGGGTGGTCGGGCGGCGGGCCGATCGCCGCTGTTCGTCCTTGATGCGGTTGACCACAACTCGCTTGAGATAGGCCGTGTGGTTGTCTATCTGATCCCAGCGGGCTGACGCCTCGGCGAAGGCGATCTGGGTGGCGTCCTCGGCCTGCTCTCGCGACCCCGACAGCAGATAGCCCAACCGGATCAGACCAAGCCGTTCGGTCTTGAACAGTTCTTCGATCGATTGGGTCGGCCTACTCGTCACGCCCTTCACACCACATATCCCTTCACACCATATATGTCGACGGGCGACCCTATTTCGTTGCAGCTACATGCGCAGCCTTACCCTTCTCCGGCGATCGGCCAGGAGAGATAGTCGGTGCAGTCGAAAAGCGTGACGGGATGATCGAGCACACCACCGCAGGTTCGTGCCCAAACGAAATAGCTGTCGAACCTGTCGTGCTCCTCCTTGGGAACTCCATCGAGGACACCTCCCGTCTCGAAGAACAGCGAGGTGCATGAGTCCGACATTTCACGAGAACATCGGACCCAGAGCTCGTCCAATCCAGCGTCGAGCCCAGGGGCCGGCGAACCAGGAGGAGGCACAGGCTTGTTGCCCATCGCGTATTCGCAACCCGCGCCGGAAACGCGCCTGCGCCCTCCGCAGGTGATACCAAAGGCCGCGTAGATCTCGTCGCCAGGATCGGGACCTCGCGCTCTGAGTTCATCGCATGCGGCACCATCTCGTTGGGCGCCGCACTGGAGCCAGAGGGGATCAAGGTCAGGCTTTGTGCCCGGGGGTGCCATAGTCGGAGGAGGAATCAACTCCAAGATGTACACGTCGTTTCTACGGCGAAACTTGGCACTCACACCTTCCTCGATTGGGTCGGCCCGTGAGGCGGTGCCTCCAAGCAAGTCGGTACAGCGCTCTGTTATGGTTCGGCCTCCGCATGTGTCGGCGAAATTCCGATACGCGATGGCGCCGTCGGTGTCATCGGCAGCGAAATACAGCTCGTCACAAGACTCGCCGTCGCCGTCCCGGCACGTAACAAATAGAGCGTCAAGGTCGGGGAACATGCCCGGCACCTCGGCCCCTTCAGGCGGGGCGTTCCGATACTCCCAACCACCGCTGGACGGCAGCATCTCTCGCTCACCGTACGGTGGGTCGGTGAACGGCTCGGCCGCTGCCAGCAGTGCGGACGATTCGCTGTCGGCCGCGGCCTCGGCCGCCAGATCACGCAGCTCATAAGGCGCAATCGCGAGTGAGTTGAAGAACTTGCCGGTGTCCTCGCCGGATTGGTTCACGCTGATCATGGCGTAGCTGACCTGTTCCTTGGAGATGGCTCGAACCACGCTACGTCCCAACGACGACTCGACTACGAGTTCGTGGCCGATAAGCCCTGTCTCCGGTGGGCCGGGTATGTACTCAATCGGAGTCGACGACGTCGTAGTCGCGCCGAGCGGCAGATAGGTGAGCACAATCAGCTCGGCCAGAACCCTCTGGGCGTCAGCTGAGTCACCCCAACCGGTGTGCGCCGTCTCATCGGAGACCACAAGGATCATCGTCTCCTTTCCGTCGGACCACGTGTAGATCGTCGTGACGATCGGCCAAAGCTCGCTCTTCTCCTTCTCGATAAGAGGCTTCGCTTTCATCGAAATCGAGTACGACTCGCCGGTGCTCAGCGAGCCGGTGATCACGGTTCCCCACGGCTGGGCGAAGTAGCTGTTGGCTCGATCGCGAAGCACAACATCCTCGCCGGTTTCCGAGCTGATACGGCCCGTCGAGGCCTCGGTGTCCTGCCCATCGCCGCCGCCGGCAAAATCGGCGGCGCCACATCCACCGGCCACGAGCAGCGACGCTGCCAGAAGTAGACGGCACCAAAACGTAGTCGAGTCTGCCGGCCCCATGGTCACCCTTCCGCTCAGAACTGCGTTCCCTAACCTACCAGGTGTCGATGTTGGGGCGATCGCCGGTCTCAACGGCGGGGGCCGTGTCGATCATGACCATGATCCAGCGGCGGGTGTCGGCCGGGTCGATCACGTCGTCGATCTCGTAGTGATCGGCGAGGCTCACGCCCTTGCCCACTTCATACATCTTGGCCACCCGTTTCTCAAACTCGGCCATGCGCTCTTGCGGGTCTTCGATCGCAGCGAGTTCATGGCGGTACCCGAGCTTTACGAAACCTTCGAGGCCCATCCCACCGAACTCACTGGTGGGCCAACCAACCGTGAACACCCCGGCTTTGAAGTCACCGCCGGCCATCGCCTGAGCGCCGAGCCCATAACCCTTGCGCAGCACGATCGTGCAGCTGGGCACGCTGAGATTGGCCCCGGTCACGAACATGCGGGAGGCGTGACGCACCAGCGCCGTCTTCTCGGCTTCGGGGCCGACCATGATCCCGGGCGTATCGCAGAAGTTGACGATCGGTAGGCCGAACGTGTCGCACAGCTGCATGAAGCGGGCCGCTTTGTCGGCGCCGTCGGAGTCGATTGCTCCTGCGAGATGCACGGGGTTGTTGGCGATCACCCCGACCGGGTGACCCTCGATGCGAGCGAGCGCCGTGATCATGCCGGCTCCGAAACCTCGCCGGAGTTCGAGTACCGAGCCGCTGTCGAACGTGGTCTCGATCACCCGTCGAACGTCGTAGATTCGCAGACGGTTCTCGGGGATGAGATGACGGAGGATGCGTTGGTCGGCGGCCTCCCATTGACTACGAGCCCCTTGGAAGTAGGACAGATACTGCTTCGCCGCAGCCACGGCGGCCGCTTCGTCGTCGACCAGGATGTCGATCACGCCGTTGGGCTCCTGGACCGACACCGGGCCGACCTCGGTGGGGTGATACACGCCGAGGCCGCCGCCCTCGATCATGGCCGGGCCGCCCATACCGAGGTACGAATCGCGGGTGGAGATGATCACGTCGCAGCAGCCAAGTAGCGCGGCGTTGCCGGCGAAGCAGTAGCCGCCGTTGATACCGACAAGCGGCACATGCCCGGAGAGCTGAGCCCACTTGGTGAATGCCGGTCCATCGAGCCCGGCCACCACGGTGCCATCCGTGTCACCCGGACGGCCGCCTCCACCTTCGGCGAACAGCACCACCGGGGTTCGAAGGTCGGCGGCCAAGTCGAAGAGGCGGTCCTTCTTGCGGTGATTGTTATGGCCCTGGGTGCCGGCCAACACCATGTAGTCGTAGGAGACCACCATCGTCGGTGAGCCGTTGACCTTGCCGATCCCACCGATCAGACCATCGCCCGGGGTCTTCTCGATCAGTTCCTGGCGGCTCCGACGTTTACGTTGCGCCGCCACCACCAAGGGACCCCACTCGGTGAACGTTCCCTCATCAACCAGATCCGCCAAGTTCTCCCTCGCCGTGCGACGCCCGGTGGCGTGGCGTTTGGCCACCGCCTCGCTCCGGTTTTTGTCCAGCCCGTAGCCGTGACGTTCGATCGACTCGGCCAGGTCGGGCCGGATGTGATCGAGGTCCAGGTCGGCGGCGATAGCAGTGAGCGCTTGAGCATCTCCAGTGGGTTCAAGCGTAAGCAACGGATGGCCTTCGAAAACCGAGTTCCCCACCTCGACGTTGATGCCGCCCACCACGCCACCCGTCGGCGCGGTGATCACATGTTCCATCTTCATCGCCTCCATCACCAGCAGCTGGGCACCGGCGACCACCTCGTCGCCGGAGCTCACGTCGATGCTGATGATCGTGCCCTGCAGAGGGGCGGTGATCGAGTTGGCGCCCAC
Source organism: Acidimicrobiales bacterium (assembly GCA_965216355.1). Classification (GTDB taxonomy): domain Bacteria; phylum Actinomycetota; class Acidimicrobiia; order Acidimicrobiales; family SZUA-35; genus JAHELU01. Next base: position 638,227 of record CBDCFR010000013.1, on the reverse strand, counting down.
CTCCGGGGCGCTAGCCGGACCGGCCTTGCCGGCCTGCTTTCCGAGAGCGAGCACGGCGAGGGGGTCGGATGAATCGATCTGCGCGCCGACAAGACCCTCGGCGCTGTGCGACGGTACTGCCGACTCCGACGACGCGAGTAGCTTCTCAGCGTGTTCAGCCACAAACGTTGTGGTCACCTGATTGGCGATCACTTCGGGGTGGGCGATCAACGCCCGGAGGAACTCTTTGTTGGTGGCCACGCCCTCGATGCGAAATGCCGATAGCGCACGCTCGGCCCGCCGGTAGGCGTTGGCGAGTCCGGCCAGCCCTGACTCGCTGGAGTGCACCACGACCTTCGCCAGCAGAGAGTCGAAGGCGGGAGACGTTGTGTAGCCGGCGTAGCCGTGAGTGTCGACCCGCACCCCGCTTCGACGCGGTCCCCCGGCCGGAACGGCGAAGCGGGTGAGCGTCCCCCCGGCGGGTTTGGCGCTGCCGTCGGCGGTCATGGTCTCGGTGTTGACTCGCAGCTGCACGGCTTGGCCAACCGGGGGCGGTGGCCCGGCGACGCCCGTCGACAGTCCCACCTCATTCAGCGTGGCCCCCAGCGCCAGCCGTAGCTGCGTCTGAGCCAAGTCGATCCCGGTGACCTCCTCGGTGACCGTGTGCTCCACCTGTATCCGGGTGTTGGCCTCAATGAAGTAGAAGTCGGCGCCGGCGTCAGAGTTGGGGGCCACCAGGAACTCGAAGGTGGTGAGGCTACGGAGGTCGGTTGCGTCGGCTAGGGCCAAGGCGGCATCGAGGAGCCCAGCTCGCAGTGTCGGTTCGAGGTTCGGAGCGGGCGCCAACTCGACGATCTTTTGGTTCTGCCGCTGGAGCGTGCATTCGCGTTCCCAGAGGTGGGTGCGGCTTCCGTGATTGTCACCCACCACTTGAACTTCGATGTGGCGGGCACCGGTGATCAGTTTCTCGGCGTACACCCGTCCGTCGCCGAAGGCCGACAACGCCTCCGATGAACAGCGTTCGTATGCGGCCGCGGCGTCGGCGTTGCTCTCAACCATCCGCATGCCTCGTCCGCCGCCACCACCGACGGCCTTCAGCATCGAAGGACCGTGTTCTTCCACGAAGGCGACGGCCACCTGAGCGTCGGGTAACACGCCGCTGCCGGGCACGGTTGGAACGCCGAGCTCGGCGGCAAGATCACGGGCCTTCGACTTATCGCCGAAGCGGACGATCGTTACGGGAGCGGGTCCGGCGAATACAAGTCCGGCTGCTTCAATGGCCGCGGCAAACTCGGCGTTTTCGGCCAGGAACCCGTAGCCCGGATGAACCACCGTGCAACCGCGATCGCGGGCCACGGTCACCAGTTGTTCGATATCGAGGTACGCCGCTGGACCGTGGCCGTCCAACAACGCGACTTCATCAGCCAAACCGGTGTGGGCGCAGGCCATGTCGTCAGACGGCGCAACTGCCACCGTCCGCCACCCGATTTCAGCCGCAGCCGAAAGCATTCGGCACGCAATCTCAGCCCGATTTGCAACCAGCAACTTGGGCGGGCGTTCCGGTGGCGTTTCGTTCATGGCAACGAGTGTGGCACCGGGTCAGGGTCAGCTCCGAATCGCCTCCCAGTTACACCCGGGCGCCAGTGGCCAGCGTGCCCACACGAATGTAGTCTCGGAATCACACCCTCCAGCAGAACGGATCAAGGTTGTGGCGGATCATCCTGACCGGTTTTCACCTCTTCTCATTCTTGGCAAGACGTCTCAAGCGGCATCGAAGCCGAGGCGCAACGTGCCCTCGATTCGAAAGGTGGCGCGCCGCAAACATGGGCGTCGCCTCATCTCCGAACTCAACGCCGCTTGGGCTCAGCTCGATCAGGCCCGAGATCGGTTGGATCTCGACGGCCTCCGCGCCAACGGCAGCATCATCGTGGTTGAGGGGGCTCACGAACATCGGCTGAAGACCGACTCCTTGGAGCAGTACAGCCGACACCGACCGAACCCACGGCCGATGTGGCTGCTACTCAGCGATCACCCTGAAACCGGTTGGTCGCTGCAACACGCCCAGGTGTGGGTGGCCGACGAGTATCGAGCGGCGTTCCTCCGACGATTTGAGCAGTACCTGGAGAACGAGACGGCAACCGGCGCGCCCCGCCACAACTCGCTCGTGGCCAACATCGAACACATTCGGCCATGCACACTTGGCGATCTGTGGCGATCCGCCGGGCGACCACCCCGCACCGGCACACACTGGTGGGAGCTTCGGCTACGGCCCACCGATGACGCCCTCGATCTAGCTCTGCTCTACGCCAAAACGAAGGGCCTGCAGATCACTCCCCGGGCCTTGCGGTTCGGCAAACGCAGCGTCGTGTGGGTGCATGCCCGGTGGACCGACCTGACCGACCTTCCCCTAACTTCGGTACCAATCGCCGAGCTACGCCGGCCGGCCGTTGTCGAAACGGTCGATGAGCTGGAGTACGCCGATCAACACCAATACATGTTCGATCTGATGGACAATGTCGACGAGGCCGACGACTTCTTCCCCGCCGCCTGCGTACTGATCGAGGCTCGGGTAATCTTCGCCGACGTGGTGGAGCTTGACGAAACGGAACTTGACGAATCCGCGCTCGACGAATCAGCGTCCGACGAGTCGTAGTGAGCGATCACCGTTCAGCGGCGATCTCCTCGTAGTACGAGCGGAGCACGTCAAAGGCGAGTTTGCGCTCACCTTCCTCGCTGACGAGGCCCTTTCGGTTGTAGCCGTCTTGAATCCCCGGCAGCACTCGAACCGGGGCTCGGAAGTCTTTGAGGATCCACGGTGACAGGCCGGCAATGCGGCCGTTGCCACTCCCCGTGGCATCTCCCCCGGCTCGGCCTTTTCGCACCATCTCGATCTGCTGCCGGTACAGGGCGGCCTGAAACTCCTCGGTCCAGATCTCGTTCTCGTCACCGTGATGGCCGGCTTTGGCCCCGGCGCCAAGTTCGGTGAACACCATGGGTTTGTCCCAGGCGTTTGACCAGGTGTGTTGGCCAACCGCGGTTCGATCGCCGTAGTACCAGCCCAGGTACTGATTGACCGCCACCAGATCCACCGCGTCGCCCAGGGGATCGTCGATGTGATGATGGGTTTCGTCGCCGGTGGGCATGGTCAGAAGTGCGGCGCTGACCAACCGGGTGGCGTCGAGTTGTCGGGCATGGTCGACGAGGGTGGTGAGGAACTCGGTGCGCTCCGGTGTGGGAGCGGTTTCGTTGGCCACCGACCAGATGATGATCGATGCCCGGGCCCGATCCCGCACGATGAGTTCGTCGAGTTGGGATCGTGCATTGGCCAGCACGTCGGCGTCATTGAACGCTATGCCCCAGTAGACCGGCAGCTCGGCCCAGGCCAGCAGCCCGGCTCGATCGCATGCTCGCACCATGTGTTCGTCGTGTTGGTAGTGGGCGAGCCGCACGAAGTTGGCGCCGAGGTCCGAGGCCCAGCCGAGAAGGGTTGCGGCGTCGTCCGGCCCGTGAGCTCGACGGCCACCGGTGGGCCCTTCGCCGTGGATGGAGATGCCTCGGAGGAAGGTGGGCTGGCCGTTGACCACAATCTGCGGGCCTTCGACCGCCACCGTGCGAAAGCCGACCTCGTCGGTGATGTGATCAGCGTTGTAATCAGTTGTGTGATCAGCTCCGGAGCCGGCGTCGAACGTCCATTCAACCTGGTGAAGCAAGGGGGCTCCCGGCGCCCATCGTTCCGGACGGAGACCTTCGAGCTCAAATCGTTCCCCGGCGGTCACCGTTGTGGCCACCCCGAGATCGGGTAGGTTCAGCGAAATCTGCGCCGCAGGGTCGCCGTCAACCTCTGCGCCGCCAACCACCCGACCGTCGGGCGTCATCGTCAACCAGGCGTGGCGGAGGAATGTCTCGGGTACGTCGACAATATCGATCGAGCGGGTGAGGCCGCCGAAGTTCCACCAATCGGAACGCATCGCTGGGATCCGGTCGGGCTCTCGCCGATTGTCGACCTGAATCACGATGGAGTGGCGACCCGACGTCAGACGGCCGGTGAGTTCAACGGCGAAGGGCCCGAAGCCGCCGACGTGGGTGGCCAGCTCCTCACCGTCGAGAAAGACCCGGGACGTGTGGTTGGCCGCACCGACGTGGAGGAATTGCCGGGGAAACACAAACGTGTCGGGTTCGACGGTGATAATGCGGCGATACCAGACAGTGCCCTCGTAATAGAGGAGGCGCTCGTCCTGGGTGTTCCAGTCGCCCGGCACGGTGAGAGTGGGTGAGCGATCGAAGTCGTACTCCACCCGATCGGCAGAGTGGCGGGGCTTGAAGTCGCGGTAGAACCCTCGGGGATTACGGTCGCCGAGGATGCCGATGTAGCCCATCTCGTACGGGTCGACGATGATGTTCCATGGCCCGTCGAGCGAGATTCGGCAGCGGGCCAACACATTGCTGAGCATCGTGGCGCCCGGTTGATCAGCCACCGCCACTAACTCCCTCGAAACGGATTTCGGTACAGCCCCTTGAAGTGGCTGCGCACACCAACCTCGAGTTCACAGTCGGTTGTCGCATAGGCCACGCATGTTAGGACGTAGTTGGCGTCGACCATATATTTCTTGAGTCCAACCGCCTCGGGTTGGGCCACGTCGCCCGCCACCAACCGGGCGGCGCAGGTCACACACCCTCCATATCGACAGCCGAAGGGCAGCACAATCCCGGCCGCTTCGGCCGCGTCGAGGATCGTCTGATCAGGCTCCACCGACAGCACCCGGTCACCCTCGGCAAACTGTTCGCTGCTGAGGGCGACCTGGTGCGGCCGACCAGGTCCGGCCGATTCTGGACCTGACTGTTCTAGAGCCAAATGTCGGAGGTGCAGTCGCCGCCGGGATAGCGGGTTTCGTGGCAGCGAGACGGCCCGTTGGGCTCAGCGCCGAAGTCGACGAAGAAGTCGGGGTTGATCGACATGCCGCCATTCTCGGGATCGCAGTCGACGAGAATCATCGCTGAACCGGTCTCGTTCATGCCCGGGTAGAACTGATTGTCCCACGTGGAGAACAACGAGGTGGTGGCGTAGAGCCGTTTGCCGTCGAGCGACAGCTGGATCATCTGCGGTGCCCCCTCGATCTTGTGGCCGTTGACCTCGGGTCCGTTGCCGAGCAGACCGCCGATCCACACCTGGCCGGTGAGCTTGGGGTTGGCCGGATCGCTGATGTCGTACTGGCGGAGGTCGCCGTGCAGCCAATTGGAGAAGTAGAGGTAGCGGTCATCCATCGACACGAGGATGTCGGTGATCAGACTTGGCACCGGGAAGTCCCAGCCCTCGAGCTCAACCGGGGGAACGTCGATGACCTTCTGCACTTCCGGGCCGCTGCCGTTTTGGTGCCAGTGGAAGATGTTCGACGAAAGGGTGGCGCCCACAAAACCCTGAGTGGAGTCGGGGTTGTGATGGAAACGAACCTCAAGGGGGATCATGCCCTCCTCGCCCAAATCGACGGTCTTGGCGATCCGCTTGCCCTCGAAGTCCCAGAAGTGAATCGAGTGCCCGTACTTGCCCGCTTCCACGTCGCCGAGGTCGAAGCCGGGCATAAACGTGTTGGGGGCACCCCACTCCGACGACACCATCATGTTGTGGCGGGGCTGATACCAGAAGTCGTAGTTGAAGTTCATGCCCGTGATGTCGTTCTCCCAGCGGCCCACAATCTCGAAGTCCTCGTTGAGATGGAGGAAGCCGCCGGGGGCCTCGCCGTTGGCGTCACCGAGCATCGAGATGATGATGTCGGAGCCGAGGCAGTGCACGGTGTGCGGGGCCGACAGGTTCGTCTTCGCTTTGATCTCGTCGCCTTCGATCACCTTGTGCAGGGTGGGTTTGCGAGGATCGGTGGCGGTGTCGACGATGTGAATGCGCGATGACCGTACCCCGGGCACGATCATGTATTTGCGTTCTTTCGACGAGTCGCTGTGGCACGACGAGCAGGCGTTCCAGCCGGTGTGATGCAACTCGTCGCCGATGTTGGGCATCTCCAAGCGGCTGATCACCTGGGAGTAGGTTGGCGACTCGGGGTCGGCGTCGATAGTGGCCAGGTAGTCGGGGGATTCGACCCCGGTTCCGGTGTAGAGCGCAACCGTATAGAGGAGCTTTTCCCGGTCGGCCTGCATGGCTTCCTCAGGGGAGGCGTAACCCGGGCCACAGCAAGTGGAGTCATCGGCGGTCATGGCGGAAGGTCCTTTCGGTGGATTTGAGGATCTCTACCGCCCGAGCCCTTTGTCCGCACCTTCGTACGTCCGCGCTACCACCCACCAACATAGATGAATCAGGGTGTGGCGACAAAAGCTCGGGTAAACGCACCCTGGCCGCTTCCATCGACGGTGTGGCAGGCCGAATTATCCTCAATTTCTTGTCACGGTTTTCCGAGGCTGGGAGATTTAGTACACAGTGCCTGCCAAGTCCGCGCCCGCCTACGCAGAGACCGACTTCTCGGACTTCTTTGCCGAGGTTGAGGAACGCGTCCGGCTGTCGCTGGTGGCGGCCTTTGGGCACCACCGCGGAAGGGAAGCGGCCGCCGATGCGTTGGCCTGGGGTTGGCAGAACTGGGATCGCCTTCGAGTCATGGACAATCCGGTCGGCTATTTGTACCGAGTCGGCCAGTCCACTGCGCTGAAGGCGACCGCCCGGGAGGACCGAGTCGATGGGGACATGGCGGGAATCCCCATCGACTGGGAACCACCACACGTCGAACCTCACCTCTTTCGCTATCTCGCCGGCCTTCCCCAACAACAGCGGGTGGCGGTGTGGCTTGTCCACGGCATGGGCTATCGGCAACGGGAGGTGGCCGAACTTCTCGAATGTTCGGAGTCGACGGTGGCCACCCACGTACGCCGGGCGTTGACCCGTCTGAGGACGAACCTGGAGGTGAACGTCGATGGCTGACCAGGTGGCATTGCTGGCGGAAACGATCCGCGCCTCCTCGGCCGAGGTGGAACCGATCACCCTTGCCGAGCTCGAAAATCGGCCGGCGCTCGCTGACCACTCGGCGTACCGGGCCGACCTTGTGCTGATCGACTCGTCGGACCTCGCGCCCACCGCTGCCGAACCGGCGGTCGAGACCAGGTCATGGCGACCTCGTTGGTTGGCCCTGGCGGCCGCCGTGTTCGTCGGGGCGCTGCTTACGATCGGCCTGATCCTGTCGGGTGGCGACCAAGCCCAACGAATTTCCTCGACCAAGCCGGGCGACACGACAAACACCGCCCCCGATAGCACAACAACGACTACAACCAGCCGGCAACCAGTGGAAGACGAGGAGTCCGGTTCGAGCCTGGACGATGTGTTCCAACCCGGAGTCGGCCTCAGCCTGCTGACCGATATGAACGTCACGGCGCTGGTCCAGCTCGACGACGGTCGGCTCGTTGTGGGAAGCCACGGCAATTCGCTGCAGATCTGGGACCTGGCTCGCTTGGATGACGGGGCGGCTTCCGTGGAGCTGGAGCTACCCTTCGATCCGAGCCAGGAGTTTGGCCCTGCCGATCGGGTGGTCACCGGTCTGGCTCAACTCTCACCGGGCGCCGTGGTCGTGACCAGCGTATTCGACGGTGTGCTGGCCGTTGATGAGTATGAGCTCGAGACGGGAGGGGGGCTCCGGGGAGGTATTAACCGCGACGCAACGGCCCCTGTCGTTCCAGCTCTTCTCCTCGACGACGAGAGAATCGCGTCGGCGGCCGGCGACGGCAATGTGATTCTTGATTGGGTTGGCAACGAAAGCTTGTTGGTGGAAACCCAGCACGCTTCGACGGTGCTGGCCATAGGGCAGCTGGCCGATGGTCGCATCGTGACCGGTGATGCCGAGGGTGACGTACGACTCTGGAACCCCGAAACCGGCCTTGACGACCCGTCGACCCGACCGTTCGACGAGCATTCTGCAGCCGTCAATGCCATCGCAGTGTTGCCTGATGGAAGGATCGCCAGCGGCTCGGCCGACGGCATCATATTGGTCTGGCACCCCGACGAGGCACCGCGTGAGGTCGTGGAGTTCGACCGGCACGCCGAGGCGGTCACCGCCTTGGCCGCACTGCCTGACGGTCGGCTGGTTTCCGGTGCGGCCGATGGCAGCGTCATGGTCTGGCACCCCGATCAGGCAGTGGCGCTGGCCGAAACGGTTCCGGGCCACGCCGACTCGATCTCGGTCATCGCCGTGCTCGATAACAACCTGGTCGCCACCGGCTCGGCCGACACCACGGTGCAAGTGTGGCGGCACACACCCTTGATCGGCACCCCACCGCAAGACGACGCCACCGGAGCACGAGGCGGCGACTCCGGACAATCTTCGGTTAACGACACATCCGTTGTGCCACTCATACCATCCGAGATTCCCGTAGCGTCGGCTGACCGACTGCCAATCGTTGTCGAGTGTGAGGGGGGAGGCCCTGGGCTTCCTCCCAACGAGGGCGGATCTGATCTGACACCCGATTCCGAGCCGTCCAGCAGTCCGGAGGAGGCCCTGCTGCATTTCCTCGAATCAGGCGGGATCGGCGACCTGCAATCGGGCCAGACGTTGGAGTTTGTGCAGGTTGATGTAGGCGACGGCCTCACCCACTACGTTCTGCCCTTCGACAACGTCCTTCCGTTGAGCAACCGCTCGCTCGACGAAATCCTGTTGCTCATCACCGTGGCACCCAGTGCAGATGCGACGGGTTTCCACGTGAGCAGTTGGGAACAGACCGGCTGCTAGGAACCTCGGTTTGCCCGCTCGGCCACAATCGTCGGAGCCCTACTCGACGAACTCCGGCAGGGCCTCGTTGACCGAACGCAGGCCGATGGCGGCCAGCACAGGGTTCTTCACGTGGTAGTAGTGATAGGCCATGAGGCCGAACCCGAAGGCCCATCCTCGGCCGCGAGCCCAGGTGTTGTCGTCGACGTCAGAGTGTTCTCGGAAGACATCACGCTCGCTCTCACCCAGCACGGTCCAGGCCATCATCAGGTCGGCGGCGGGGTCACCGACACCAACACAGCCGAAGTCGATCACGGCATAAACTCGCCCGTCTCGCACCAACAAGTTGCCCGGCAGCAGATCGCTGTGCGACCAGACCGGTGCCTTGGTCCACTGCGGAATACGGATGATCTGCTGCCAGGCGTCAAGCGCCGCATCCCTGTCGACAACGCCGGCGCCTCCGAGGTCGTTGATGGCCGCCAGCACATCGGCTTCCTGCAGCGCAAGTGGCTTGCCCCGCCACGCTGGCGGCGCTCCAGTCGGATCAAGCCGTCGTAGCTCAGTCCCGAATTGAGCCAGGGCTACGGCGGCGTGCTGAAGATCGTTGATAGGCGACTCAAACGCATTGTCGCCGTCGAGCCACCGGTAGATCGACCAGTGCATGTCGAAGCCACGGCCCGGCACTCCGAGCGCAACCGGAACGGGGATCGGCAGCGTTACGTGCCGAGCAAGGACCGGCAACCAGCGCTGCTCCTTTTCCACCTGACCTTCGGCGCTCGGGAGGCGAGGCAGACGCACTGCGAGCTCAGGGCCGAGCCGGTACATGGCGTTGTCGGTTCCTGCGGAGTCGACTCGCTCGAGTTCCAGATCTCGATACTCAGGAAACTGCTGGTCGATCAGCGCCCTCACCATCGCATCGTCGATGTCGACTTCGCCGGGGCGCATCTTCTCGCTGGGCATCACGCAACAGTAGTTGTGCCACCGCCTGGTGGTTCCTGATTTCGATGGCGACCCCGCCGGGCTCAGCCGGCGGCCACGAAGTCGACCAGTTCACCCTCTTCGCCGAGCAGCGTGAGCCGCTCACCGTCGAGCATGTAACCCGAGGCCGAGGTCACGGCACTAACGGCGGTATCGAGGTTGACGTTCTCGCCTTCGGAGCCGGTGCATTCGGTGCCACCGCCACCGTTGACGGCAAAAGAGCCACCTCCCTTTTCCTCGGAGTACTCGACCTCGAACATCGTGTCGGTGCAGTTCTCGCTGCTCAAGGTGACGGTGCCACCTTCGATGACCATGGTGACGCCGGGCGAGCTCATGTCGATGCTCGACACCGACCGCGCGGGACCATCGCCAGGGCCATAGATGCTGTTGAGCTCCCATTGGGTTCCGGCCAGCGGCACGACGGCGGGTTCGGCCACAAGGCGCTGGCTGTATTCCATCCGGGCGGTGTCGGACACGAAGGCGATACCGGCCGGGGTGCCCTCCCAACGGGTGGCTCCCGACAGCGCTCGCATGTACTGCGTTTCAAAGTCGAGGATGTCGCAGGCCATTTCGGTCTGAGCCAGCGGGCCCAGTGTCAGCGAGCCGTCGTCGCTGCGGTCGATCTGGCCGGAGAAGCTGTTGCAGCCGGCGTCACCGCTGATGTTGCCAGCCTCGATGTCCATCACCAATCCGGGATCGGGCACAGCGATCGGTTCCCCGTCGACCTCAAGGGCAACAAGCTCCCACGATCCGGCAATCGACAGGCTCGTGTCGCTTGAACCTTCGCCGGTGTCATCGCCGGCCGCGATCTGATCGTCGTCGCCCGAACCGCAGGCCGCAGCCAAGACGAGGAGCGCGAAGAGGGACACGGCCAAAATCAGCCAACGTTTGGGGTGGATCTGAGAGGTCTTCATAATTATGGGACGAAGCGAATCGCTCACTGGTTCCCGCTACAAACCCAAACCTTGCCCCGGCGTCAAAACTCGGTTGGGGTCGTAGCGATCCTTGGCCGCTACCACGTCGGCGTACAGGTCGCCGTAGTGTGTCTCCCATTCGGCCGGGGTGGCGTCGAGGGCGCCGATGGCGTAGAACGTGCCGCCCGAGGCGGCCGCTCCCTCGTATAACACCCGGTTCTCGGCCAGCAACGCTTCGGTGAGCGTGGGGTCGAACGGGAAGCGGAGGATGTCGAAGGCCCAGGCGATCTCGCCGTCGGGCACCTTGGCGTACGGCCGGTTGAGCAGCGACGTGCGGAACGGATAGAGGAGAATGAGCCCGGCACCAACGCCGGCCGGCGACAGGTTGGGCAACATCACGTTGGTGACGTAATCCTCGAGGTCGGCATCGGCGAGGAACAGATCCGACCAGGCGTGTGGGGTGTCCCAGAGCCCGATGGCTCGCAGCTGTGCCTCGGCGAAACCGACCCGCCCGAGCCACACCGTGTAAGGCAGGTCGAACTGGATCGACGACACGTCGGGCGTGAGCCCCGCCAACAGCGTCGCGTCATCGGGGGTCGACGGTGGGGTGTAGTAGGCCCCGACCTCGATCTTGAAGTTCCAGCCGCCCACCCCGTCGGCGACCACCTGACCCTCGTGGTAACCGAAGCGAGCGTCGGTCACCAGGGTGCGTTGGTCGGCGGCGAAGTCGGCGATATTGCTGTAGGTCAACTCGTAGATGCGGACCAGAGCCGGGGCCGGGCCCAGCTTGATTTGGGCTTGGGTGATGATCGCCGCTTGACCAAGGCCGCCGAGGGCTGCGTCGAACAAATCGGGTTTACGGGTTGGCGAGATGTGACGAGCGGTTTGGCCTTTGCCGGTGACCACGGTGATGGCGTCGACGGTGTCGATCACCATCCCGTGCTGGTTCATGTTGCCGCCGATTCCGCCAACGGCGAGCACGCCGCCGATCGAGAGTTCGAGGTAGTCGGTGAGCACCAACGGGGCAAGGCCCTGAGCGCCGGCGGCAGCGAGCAGCTCCGACCACTTGACCCCCGCATCGACCACGGCGTAGTCGGTGCCGATCTCGTGGATGGTGTTCATGGCGTTCATGTCGATCACAACGCCACCGTCGACCTGATTCTCCCCGAACACGGAGTGAGCCTGACCCCGGGCGGCCACGTGGATGCCGACCTGATTGGCCCACTTGATGAGGGTCGCAACGTCGGATGTGGATTCGGCCTTGAGCACCGCCCACGGGGTACGGGAGATGATGTGGCCGAAGTCGTCGGCCGCCGCCGCGGTGGTCGCAGCGTCTGTGAACAGCCGATCGCTGATCTGTGGCGGTACCGGGACGACGCCCGGGCTGCCGTCGACCGCTGCAGCCGCATCGGCCGCCGTCAACCAACTCCCCGTGGTGGAATCAAACGCCACCACCGCCACTGCCGCCGCGCCGGAAACGAGAACTTTCCTCCGAGATACCGAATCCATCGCGTAACTGCCTTGCCTTCCCTATCGATATCGATCTCACCCGCCTGCTTGCCTAGACCATAGTCGGATGGCCGGCGGCAGGCAGGCGAGTGGTGGGAAGATCATGGCGTCTTGGACGGGTGTCAGTCGGCGTAGAAGATGCGCAGAACCGAAGCCTCCTCGATGTCACCGTCGGCGGCGCTGATGGTGAACAACATCAGCGCTCCTCCTTTGTCGCCAGGGCTGGTGAAGGTGAACTCCTTGCTGAACGGCGCCATTTCCGTGCCGCCCCCCATCACGAACCCGGTCTCGACCGGAGTGACGGTGCCGTCGACCCGAAACGCCACATCGACGTGAGCTTCGAAGGCCACCGATTCGCCGGACACTGTGAGTGGGCTGGCGATCACGTCAAGCACATCCGGTTGCTCGATGCGGATGTCGCGGGCCACCGAACCGAGCACCCACCAGGTGTCGTCCGGTCCGAGTTGACGTACGAGCACGATGGTCGAAGGCCCGGATTTACCGGGGCCGTTCCACACCTCGACTTCGCCCGACCGGCTGTCGCCCTGCATGAACGGGCCGAGCACCGGATCGGCGTAGCCAACGAAGTCCTCGGCGAAACCCTTGGCTGCTTCAACCGGGTCGGTGTAGCGAACGGTCGACTCGAACCAGGGCCACACTGCGGTTCGATACGTTTCCGGATCAAGCGTGGTTGTGGTGGCCTCGGTTGTGGTTGTCGTGGACTCCGTGGTTGTAGCTGTGGACGACTCACTTGTTGTGGTCGACTCGGTTGTGGTCGTGGTGGACTCGGTCGTCGTGGTTATGGACGACTCGGTGGTCGTGGCTTCCGACGTTGTTGTTGTCTCGGCGGTGGTTTCGGTCGACGTGGTGTCGCCGGCCGTCGTGGTATCACCATCGCCTCGAAAAAGCAGCACAAGCAGGATCACCAACATCACGCCCAAGATGCCGGCGACCATCGCCACGTACCACGGTGGGGTGGTACTCCAATAGCTGCGAGGCCGACGGGGCGGTTCTGGCTCAGTGGATGGGTAGAAGTCGGTCATCGTGGACACCTCCTACCCATATCGTCCTGCCGGAATTCGAAGGGGAGTAGAGCCCGAAGTCACCTCAGAGTCAAAGTCCTCTAGTCGAGCGGATCTGGCGCAGATTACGTTGATGGAGATGACTGTTTTCCGGCGCCCAGGTCGGGGGGCTACGGCCTTGCTGATGACGTCGCTACTCGTTGGCGCCTGCGCCGCCGCGGCGGATCAGCAGTCTGCCGCCACGCCAACGTCGACAGTGGCGACGGCGTCGACGACCGTTCCGACGACACTCTCCACGACGACGACCACGACAGCCAGCACCACAACCACCACAACGGCAACTGCTCCCCCACAACCGCTGGTGATTCATGGCACCGGCGACCTCAATGTCGATCCAAGCTACCTTCCGGCGCTGGCAGCCGAGGGTTACGATCATGCGTTGTCCGGGCTCAACGGGCTGTTCACCATCGACGATCTGACGGTAGTCAATCTGGAATGTGCGCCCAGCAATCTGGGTGTTCGCCAACCGCGGCCGTTCAACTTTCGCTGCGACCCTGACGCTCTACCGGTGCTGGCCGCCGACGGAGTCGACGTGGCCAGTCTCGGCAACAACCACTCGATGGACTACGGTCCTGACGCTCTGATCGATTCGATGGCCAACGTCCGGGCCGCCGGGATTGCGGTCGTCGGTGCCGGGGCCAACCGCGCCGAAGCGTTCGCCCCCGCCATCCTCGAACGAGGTGGACGTTCGATTGCCGTGCTCGGATTTGGCGCGGTGTACCTTGGCCACGATTGGGTGGCCACCGAGGATCGACCGGGAATAAGCGACGGGCTCGATCTGTCGGCCATGGTCGAGGCTGTCGAATCAGCGGCGACCGCCGCTGATGTGGTGATCGTGACGATCCACTGGTGCTGCGAGTTGGAGCTGACACCAAACGCCCGCAACCGTGATCACGCCGCGGCGCTGATCGAGGCGGGAGCAACCGTGATCTTCGGCCACCACCATCACCGGATACAGCCAATGGAGATCGTCGACGGGTCAGCCGTGGCCTGGGGACTTGGCAACTTCGTGTGGCCCCGGTTCTCACGGGCCGGTTCCGACACCGCCGTGGCCCGGGTAGTCATCACCGCCGAGGGCGACGTGATCGGCTGCCTGCTCCCCGTCACCATCGTCAGCTCCGGTCATCCCGTGCTGGATGATCCGGCGACGACCACTTGCCCCGACGAACCGGCCGTGGCCGGCGGCTAGCCGAGCGGTCAGCCGGCGTGAAGTTGTGCGGAAGCGGTGTGGGCGCTATCCCTAGGTGATGGACGTGACACTATGGACTTGACACCATGGACTTGACACCATGGACGTGACTACAGCGCTCAAGAGCCGCTATTCAGTGCGGGGTTACCGTCCCGACCCGGTGCCCGACGAGGTGATCCGTGAGGTGTTCGACTTGGCCCGCCTGGCGCAGTCGGGCACCAACAGTCAGCCGTGGCACATCGCAGTGGTGAGTGGCGCGGCATGCGACGATCTCCGCAAACGCCTTTGCGCCCGATTCGACAGCGGCGATCCGGGCGAGCGCGACTTCCCTCGCCCGCCGGATCCACTGCCCGACGATCTGATGGAACGACGCCGAGCGTGCGGCTACTCGTACTACGCCACGATGGGTGTGGAGCGATCCGACCGGGCCGGGAGAGCGGCCATCGCCAGGAAGAACTTCGAGTTGTTCGACGCCCCGCACGCGGCCTTCTTCTCGATGCCTCGCACGTTGGGTTTGTCGAGTGGCGTCGACATGGGCATTCTGCTGCAGACGGTCACACTACTGATGGTGGAGCGAGGCCTGGGGTCAATCGCTCAGGGCGCCTTGGCCCAGTATCCCGATACCGCTCGAGAGGTGGCAGACATTCCTGAGGAAAACGGCATCGTGTTCGGCATGTCGTTCGGCTACCCCGACGACGACGCACATATAAATACAGTGCGTATGCCCCGGGAGCCGTTGGAGGCGATCACCAGCTTCACGTCGTGACCTGCTGACCCTACTCCTCGATCGGGTGACCGAGCGCTTCGGCCACCATGAGCTGGAAGTGGTGGACGGTGTGTTCACTCAGCTCGGTGCGGTCTTCGTCGATCACAAACCGACCTTGGTTGTAGCCGTGGGAGCGGAGGCCCTTCTGCACACTCTCGCAGAGGCCGATGTCTTCCGGTTGCAGCACATCTTTCTGATAGGCCATGGCTTCAGCCAGCTGAGCGGTTGGCTGTCCGCCGACGCAGTACCAGTCTTGGTATTCGATGCAGCGTTCGGGCTGTCCGGGCACCGGCAGCATCTGGAGCATCGAGACGTTGGCGTCGCCGGGGTAGATCCAGATGGACAGGTTGGGCCAGAGGTACCAGCCGGCGAATCCGAAGTTGACGGAGCCCGGGTCGAAGCTGTAGGCCGACGAGTCGGTGGTGCGGGCGGCGTTGGAGATGTGGTTGGAGTAGATGCCGTTGATCCGGGACCGGTAGCTGGCCATGTCGACCAGGTCGACGAAATCACGGTGGGCCGGGGCGCAGTGGTAACACTCCAAGAAGTTGTCGATGAGGGTCTTCCAGTTGCAGGCCACGTCGAACGTGTCTCGTTGGGCGAAGGCGATGGTGTCGATCTCGGGGCAGTAGTGGCGGAGCTCGGCTTCCAACCCGGCGGTCTGTTCGGCCAGCGGCGTGGCGTTGGGGTCGAGGTTGACAAACACGAAGCCGCAGAGTTCCTCGACCCGCACCGGTGAAAGCGAGAAGTCGCAGCGGTCGAAGTCGTCGAGTTCGGCGGTGTTGCGGGCCTGGGCCAGCGTGCCGTCCAGCCGGTAGACCCAGGCGTGGTAGGGACAGGTGAGGGCTCGTGCTCGTCCGGTGCCTTGCACGAGTTCGTGGCCGCGGTGTTTGCACACGTTGTAGAACCCGTTGAGCGATCCGCCGTCGTTGGTGATGAGGATCTCCTGGTCGAACACGGTGGCGGTGAGGTAGTCGCCCGACTCGGCCACCTGACTTCGATGACCGACGTAAAACCAACTTCGGTCAAAGATGGCCGGCTTCTCGTCGTTCAGAATCTCGGTCGAGGTGTAGAACCGGGCCGGCAACGTGAACGACCGGGCTGGGTCTCGTCGAAACGGTCGATCGGCTATGTAGAGCTGGTCCACCTCAAACTCCTGACTGCATCCGCCCTGTCGCCTGGAGGTCGATAACCAGTGTTAGTCGGCGACGTCGGTCCAAGCCAATTGGCGGTCATGAGACGCTTCGCCGAGTCGAGTTCCGACGGGACGTTCGCCTCTGTCCTTCGCAAACGGCGGGCGAGAAAATATAGATGTGCTCCTCCCGACTACCAGATTTGGACGTATCGCAGCCGTCGGCATGACCGTATTTGCCGTGCTCATGGGCCTGTTCGCCATCCTGGTGGCCTCGGGGCAACGAGGCGGCGACGAGTTCTTCGACAACCTCTGGTTGACCGTTCCGGTGCTGGTCGCCTTCGCTTCAGCCGTTGTTGCGACGGTGGCCGGGGTGGTCGCCGTTGTCGGCCAGCGAGAGCGTAGCGTCGCCGCAATCGCCGCCACGATCGTTGGCCTCGCGGTCACGATCTTTGGTTTCATGGAAGTGGCGTTTCCTCACTGATCCGGCCTTGGGGCGGGAGGCGGTGAGTCTGCGCGCCTTGACGGATCCGCGACTTCCTAACATAGTTAGGTGTCTTACTTAGGCGCGGCGGTGTTCCCCCAACCACCACTCTGAGGAGTCACCACCACCATGCGAACCACGCACCGAGGGCGACTTGGTCTTGTCGCGGCCATAGTCCTGTTCCCTCTCCTGGCGATGGCCACCCCGGCCGCTGCCGTACCGGGTACCGACACCACGATCTTCATCAACGAGATCCACTACGACAACGACTCGACCGACACCGCCGAAGGGGTCGAGGTGGCCGGACCGGCCGGAGCCAGCCTTCAGGGTTGGTCGATCGTGGCCTACAACGGCAACGGCGGTACCTCCTATAAGACCACGAACTTGAGCGGCCTGATCGACGATGAAGGCGCCGGTTCGGGCGCCGTGTGGTCGTCGATCAGCGGACTGCAGAACGGCAGTCCGGACGGCGTGGCACTGGTCAACCCGCAGGGCACCGTGGTGCAGTTCCTCAGCTACGAAGGAACGATGACCGCCACCGACGGTCCGGCCAACGGGCTCACCAGCACCGACATCGGCGTGGCCGAAGGGCCGAGCACCACACCCGGCCTGTCGTTGCAGCTCACGGGCTCCGGCGAAACCGCCGGGGAGTTCGCATGGATCGGCCCGGTGACCGCGACCGCCGGAACACTCAACAACGGCCAGACCCTCACCGGCGGCCCGGTCGATCCCGGCGATGGCCTCACTCTGATTCATGAGATTCAGGGCAGCGTGACCGCACCCGACCCAGACTTCCCGACCCCCTACCCCGCTGCCGGCGACACCGTCGACGACTCCCCCATGCTCGGCCAAACCGTGACCGTCGAAGCGGTGGTGACCGGTTGGGACGACGAGGCCGGACAGTCCAACTCCGGAGCCATCTTCCACACCGACCGAGGCTTCTTCGTGCAGGAGGAAGATGCTGATGCGGACGCCGACGCCAGCACGTCGGAAGGCATCTTCGTGCAGTTCTCCAGCTCGGCCGACAACGTGGCCGACTACCAACCCGGCGACCTCGTGAGGGTGACCGGCACCGTGGTTGAGCACTTCGAGTTCACCGCCATCGCTGCCGGAGCCGCCATCCAGACCATGAGCTCCGGCAACCCGTTGCCAACCCCGGCCGTGATTAGCGACGGCATCACCCGCGACGGTTACGAAGCGTTGGAAGGGATGCGGGTGAGCCTGCCCGTGGCCGTGGCCAACAGCGGTGGCACAAACCGGTTCGGTGAGTTGATGGTGACCCCCGGCGCTACCAAGAGCATCCTGGTTCGCCCGGCCACCAACCCCAGCCTCCTCTCACTCGATAGTGACGCCGGGGCCGGTAACCCGGCGCTGCCCCGCAAACCCGAGGTGGCATCGTCGACCGTGGTGAAGGCCGACCTGTTCGCCACGATCGAGAACACGGTCGGGCCGCTGGCCTACACGTTCGATCTGTACAAGATCCTCGTGCAGCCCGGCCAGATGCCGACCATCACGGCCGACCCATCGGTCGTCTACCCCTACGACGGCCTGGCCGACGCCGCTCCGGATCAAGTGCGGGTGACGGCGCTCAACGTGGAGAACTTCTTCCCCGTCGGCGTGTCCCACGACGGTTCACCGGTGAGTCAGCACGAGTACGACAACAAGCTTGCTCGCATCGTCGACGCCGTCGACCGGTTGCTGAAGCGCCCCGACATCGTCGGCGTTGAAGAGGTCAACGACCTCACCATCCTCCAGGACGTCGCCTCCACACTCGGCGGTTACACCGCCTACCTTGAAGAGGGCAACGACAATCGGGGCATCGACGTGGGCTTCCTGGTGAAGGACGGGATGAACGTGACCGGTGTGACCCAGGTGGCCAAGACGTTCCCCGACACCGCCGACAACTGCGGCGACACCGCCTACCTGTTCGACCGCCCGCCGCTGCAGATTGACGTGAACCTCGGCGCCGGGTTCAACAACGAGACGCTGTCGGTGATCAACAACCACTTCTCCTCCAAGGCCGCGCCCGATGCCTGCCGCGACGCTCAGGCCACCGTGGTGCGAGACACCGTGGCTTCGCTGGAGGCGGCCGGCAACCACGTGATCGTCACCGGCGACCTCAACGCCTTCGAAGACGAGACACCGTTACAGATTCTGGAGGACGGCTCCACGTCGCTGTCGAATATGTGGTCGACCGTTCCCGCCGGAGAGGCCTACAGCTTCCAGTTCAGCGGTCGGCTGCAGACGCTCGATCATCTGCTGATCACGTCGGGGCTGAACGCCTATGTTCCGGACCTGGTGTACGCCCACTTCGACACCCACTACTACAACCGGGAGTGGGATGAGCCGACGTTGACCGGGTCGTTCACCGATGGGCACAAACTGTCGGACCATGATCCGCCAGTGCTGACCCTGACTCCAGGCGACATTCCCCCGCCGGTCGACACGTTGGTCGGTGGCACGGTGGTGTCGGCCGATGACGGTTCGGGTGTGGCGGACGTGACCGTCGAACTCTACGACGTGGTGCGCAAGGGCAAGAACGAGCGACCCGGGTCGCTGCAGGCCACCGCGACCAGCGATGGCGCTGGGGCCTACACCTTCACCGTGGATGCCGGATGCTGGTTTGTGCGAGTGATCGCCCCCACCGGCACCACGATCCAGGAGAATGGCGGCACCAGCTACGACCAGCAGCTGTGTGTGGAAGCCGGTCAGTCGAACCTGAGCGCGCTGGCCACCATCGTTCCCGACGGTGGCGAACCGCCGTCCGCCGGCCTCGTAGTGGAAGTTGTTGACGGTGGTGGCTCGGCAGTAGCCGGGCAGACCGTGGAGTTGTGGAGCACTCGTCGAGGCGGCTCCCGCGACGGAAAGCTTCTTGAGACCGCCACCACCGATGCCAACGGAGTCGTAACGTTCACCCCCGACGCCGGGACTTATGCGGTTTATGTCAACGGCCAACGAACGGTGATCGACTACGACGGCACGTCGGGCACGGTGACGATGATCCTGTAACTGTTGGTCTTCGCTTGACGTAATGGAGCACTCGATGCTTGCATTTCTATATGACCACCAACCCCGTCACGGTACGACCGCGTTTTGGTGGAGGAGAAATCCTTTTCGCCGGTTTCATCTCCCTAGTGATCGTTGTCCTTGGGATTCTGTTGTTGACAATATTGCTTCCGAGCGAGCAGTCGGAGTCAAGCTTCACGATCAAGCACGACGTCACCTACGGAGCGCGGAATAATACAAGAACATCACCTAACGAGGACGCCAACGACACAACTATCCAGTACACGGACACCGAGATCTGGACGCTGAGTGCAGAACCCGCGTCAAAACAAAGTTTGGCCGTGACCTACGGACTGATGTTGCTGGGGGCGGCGCTGTTGGCTGGTGCGTTCACACTGTCAATCGCCGGGCTGCCGGCCGAGGTCAAGGTCGACGGTGATGTTTCCAAACTGGGCAAATCGGCACTCGATTCCGTCAAAGAGATCATCAAGGATGCCTTCTCCGCGCTTGCACAAGCCAGGGGTCCCAATATGTTGGCAATCGCGGGCTTGGCGGTCTTAGCTCTTGCAGTATTCCAATTTATGAACGCCGACACGTCATTCGATCAACTGCCGGAAATGAAGTCGGTACTCGAAGGACTCAATGGCGAGTAGGATGCGGAATTTGATCGAGCTCTAGCTGAACACCGTCTTAGGACGGTCGAGCATCACGCCGTCGACTTCGATGTCGACCTTCTCGTTGTAAAAACACACGAGGCCGGCGATCGGTTCCGACTCGGGCAGAGGTGTGCGGTATCCCCACACCAAGTTCTCGTGAGTGTCACCCCCGGCAGTCACGTTCCAGTACTCAGCCCACCCTTTATAGGGGCAGGCGGTGGTGAGGTCGGTTGGAGTGAGAAGGTCCATACGCACGTCGACCTTCGGCAGATAGTATCGCTCGGGCAGGCCCGTCTCGTAGAGGATGGTGGGCCGCACACTGTCAGCAACAACATCGCCGTCGACCAACACCCGCACGTGGCGTGAAGACGGCAACGCATCAACCCGAACCTCAGGGCTGCGAGGGTGCACAAAAACTTCGACGTCTTCTTCAAACCACGCGTCGAGGGCGTCCCACTCGAAGCGGACGAGATCTCGCAGCTCCTCAACCGGCGAGTCAAGGTGGCGCCACGCGGCGGCGGAAATCGTGCGATCGCCTACAACCAGGTCGTACAACGTGGCGGTCCCCCGGCTGGGCGATCGAAGCGTCGACCCGTTCTCCACGAGCTCACCGGTCACATCGTCAACTGGGAAGTACCAGGCCGGGTAATACGGGATCTCCCACACGAACCGACTGCGGCGACTGTCGACCACCGGCGCTCCGTCGATCATGCCCCGGATCCATTTCGGATTCGATTTGGTTCTGACTCGGGGTTTGGCGGATTCGGTTTCGGTGGTGTCGGTCGCAGTGGACTTGGCGGCTGTCATGCCAAATGAAACACACAAGCGATCTATGCGATTCCCTGGCGAGACCGGAGGGCGCCATTGAAGCCACTCCGATCGGACGACTACAGTTCGGAGATGTCTCTGAGCGGACCCGGCGGGATTATTGCATTTGGTCTGCTGCTCCTTATCGCCGCTGCTGTTCAGTCCAAGTCAATTCCGACCCTAGGCGTGGTTGATTGGGAGAAATACCGTAATCGCGTGATGGTTATAGGTGCCCTATTTGTAACCGGAGGTCTTGTCTGGGCAGCAGCCTCCTATTTCATAAACAGGCCGCCCGCAGAGGAGGGAATTCGAATCGACTACCTGATCGGCCCGCCGGTCAACGACGTGCTGGGTGGCCTGGACGCGCTGCCCCCGGACTTCGCTCCATATCTCGTTGTCGCCGACGCAGGAGACTGGACTGCGGTGGAAGAGCAACTCTTGGAAGATCGCCTCGGTCCAGCCGGTGGACAGGCCAGCCGCTGCAGCGACGGAGACTGCAATCGCACGTTGTATCTCGCGATCTTCAACGACAGAGACACCGCGATCCGGCAACCAACCATCAGCTGGTACGTGGAGCAATTCAGCGACCCACTGGCCGCAACCTACCGGCAAGTGGACGACCCGAAACCAAACGCCGATGCATTGACGATGGCCGACATCATGCCGGCTGACGGCAGGCTGATTCCCCTTGCCACGGTCATCATCAATGCCACTAGTCGCACCAGTTCAGGAGTAGGGCCGCCACTCAACGCCGTCGGTGATGTTCGCTACCCGGTCACCTTAAGCTTCAGCGGCGAAACCAGTTCAACGCTCGACGTCCGACCGGTATCTGATCAATTCGCCATCCGCACCGACAACATGGAATGGTACGGAGTCGGTGGCTAGACCACCGTGATACTGGGCCGGATCTTCCTCATTCTGGTCGTCGGGCTCGTCGCCCTGCATACGATGTGGTCGTCTCTTGTGAACGCCGTGACCCGCAGCCCCGACCCGGAGTTTCATCAGGCTTGGGTGGGCTGGTCGCTACCTCCACCTGACCGGTCCCAGTCGAGAGTCGCCTTCCAGTTACCCGGCTCGGTCCGAGTGGTAACAGGTGATGGCGTCAATGAAATCTACAACTACAACTCGACTGAAGTATCAGGTGGGGGAGACGTGAGTTGGTCGGAGTCAGGTCGTCTGCTTATTGTTGAACTCGACGTGACAACAGAGCTGGCCGTGGTCGACACCGTGACCGGAGAGGTCTTCAAACTGAGCGGCCCTAGCCGTCATCACACCAACAGAGCCCTCGCCATCGACGACGAAACCATCGTATTCCTCGCTCACGACGACGTCGGTTGGCCACAAGTTGTCTTCTGGTCGCTACAGGACGATGTCGCCACCGGTGTTCCGCTGGCGCCGCTGGAAGACACGGTTGCAACCATCGATGTATCACAACACGTGAGCGCTGATCATCCGGGGCCACGCGCCTGGTTTGGTTTCGCCGATGGCAACAGACTGATGTCGGTGATCTTCGACGAGGGCCGACTGCGCCTCGGACGGTGGCCGCTCGATCAGTTTGGAATAGATTCGACCGGCGTCAACCAAGTCATCTCGACGTTCGACGCCAGTCGAAATCGGATTCTGGTTGATATCGAGTATCACTCCCCGTTTACCTTCAGTGAGCTGGGAATTGACGAGTGGCTACCATCCGGAGCCTGTGCCGGTTGGACTCATCGGATGGAGATGGACATGACGACCGGCGAGCCGGTCGGCGTGACCACGCCTACCTATGCCATGGCGGATCGAGAACCCCGGTCTGACTGGATTGCGGCCTGGGCGTTCTACGATCCGGCTGGGCAGCTCGTCATCCCGGCCGATCCGAAGAACGACGTCACATGTCAGCCTCACACCGGATGGTGGGAAGAGACAGAAGTTGTGCTGGTTCGCGACCGGGACGGCGAATGGATAGAGGGACCTGCGGATCCGGTCGTTACCCAACCGTTGGTCGGGGGCGGCCAGATGAGTTGGCACATCAAAGACCGGGGCTTGACCGCTTGGATGTCCGATCACAACGGGGAGATGCTGTACGACGGTCGCGACCGCCAGCCTCTGGCCGGATCGGGATCGGTGGCCATCTGGCCCCAACCGATTGATTCGGCGTCGATCGAAGGGACCCCTATCGATGGCCCCGTGCCGGTATCCGCTCCCAGGCCGGCGACGAACCAAGGCGGTGGGAGTCGGCCATCAGGATGCGCGCCGTCCGACCTTGTTCCTGACAACATTGCGGCCGATAACCAAGTCAGCGTCAAATGGGACATAAGTGGCGACGGTGTGTCGGAATTGTTGATACTCGATCCAAACAAGGGTGAGCCGTTTAATCTTACGGCAGCCTACATTCTCGATCCCGACAGCTGCCAATGGTTATTCATCTTCGGTAACAACCCACTCTTCGAGGAAATCGGTGATAGTCCACTAGAAGGTCGTGACGACATTTGGTGCATCGGTGACGACAACACGCTTTACGCGTTCGGCGGATCAACCATATGGTTCCGAGTCCGCAGTGGCTATATCGAAGCAGTTGGCGCCGATCACACAGAACGTGCGCCGTCGTGGGATGTGTGCCGTGAGATCGATCCCGATGAGATGGATCAATGAAACGGTTGAAGGCACTGCAATGGCCGGCAATCAATGTCCTGGCCACTGCTGTTGTCGTTCCATGGTGGTGGCTGCAAGGTAGGTCGATCATGCAACTCTGGCCTCTTCCAGCGGCGTTTGCGCTCATCACATTGCTGCGACCGCCAACCGACCGGAAGGCAGGAAAGCAGAGCAATGAGATGCGGCTACGCGACACGATGCTCGCCAATGAGCTCGGCCCGCATGGAGAACTAAGGCGAGCCGAGGAGACGGCGGCGCTGGTTCGGGACAAATGGGCCATAGACCTTGAAACATGGGTCGACGAGGTGGAACTGGAGGGTTTAACTCAACAACCGGACGGATCGATTGAACTTTTGGTCGCCGAGGCCGGGCTTGACCGCAGCCTCTGGATGGCACAGTTCGTCCGATCGCAGCTCGATCGCGACTTGCCGGTTCTGTTGCTCGACGCCGGCCGTTGGTCGGTGCTGGACACGAACCGTAAACCGCTCTCGTGGAACCGATTCGTCGAACATCATCTCCGCGAAATCGGAATACGGCTCGATCGGCCAGACGCGGAAACGGACTCAAAGGAGATTATCAGACGTTGCACGGTTGTTCTTTGCGGTATCGATCTGCTGCGGGCCGAGGCCGAGGAGATGGCTACCAGGCTGCTCACCGAGGTGAGCGATGCAGTCGATAACGGGCCAACGCCGGACCGGATGGTGGTGCTGGCCGACTGCGAATCGGCGGAGTGGATCCAAGGTCGCACTCAAAGAATGTGGTCAAAGGCCACCACGCTTGAGCAACCGAACGTCCCAACGATCCGCAGGCGGCTTGCGGCCGTGGACGATCCGATACTCGACGAGGTGCTGCTCGATCCGGTGCTCTGCTCGGTCTTGGCCAACTCCTCGTGGGTGGCGGCCCTGGCCGGGCTCGCACGCCACAGCGAAACTCGAGATGTCGTAACCCGCAACTTGCAACAGCCGGACAGTCCCAAGGACGGCCCCACCGACGCCGACACCAGCCGCCACAGGCAGGACGTCCGGTTGATGGCCGCGGTAGCGACAGCTTGGGCCACCGAACGATCGCCCACGGGACGTCCCAGCGATGGCAGGGCACTGGTCGTGCTGGACCGCACGGCCAAAAAGTCGACCGGTCAGGGGTTGTGGCGCACAGATCTCCTGGTCAACCGACGAACGGCAACAGCGGAACGACTATCCGGCCAACTCGTGATCGGCGCGGCCGCCGCGATGGCAGCGGTTGTGGTGACGATGGTTTGGTTGCGCTACGGAGTGGCTCCGGTGTACGAGCATTTGATGAGCCGGGCTGAACGGGTTGCAGCCATACCTACGCCCACTTTCTCACAGATCGGTTTGCTCCTGGCGGTGGCCGTGTTTTCAGCCGCCGCCAGCGAGTGGATGGATCCGGTGCCGACCTTTACCCGATGGGCACCACACCGTCGCACGGTGCCAGTCGCCTTAGCAGTCGGGTTGTTTGTCGTCTTCACGTTTCAACCGCTCCTACCCCACTTGGTCTACCGACTCATCGCCGCCGCCCTAATCGTGGCCACCGCCGCCACAATGAGCTCGCGTTCGTCGGACGCTGCCGGATCTCCTCAGGGTCAGGCCAGGCGACAGCTAGCCGTGGCGATAATTGGTGGTGTGGCCATCGGAACACTTCTGATGCCGACAGCGGTCATGGCGTCAGCCTTTGCTGCCGTGCTGGTCTCGATCGGTCAGTTGGTGTGGGACCCGTGGCAGATTCACCAGGTGTTGGTTGACCGAGCGCCGTTGATCGCGGCGCTGTCGATGGGTGTGTCTCATGTGTTCGTTCTCGGCCTGGTGGCGAAGACCGACATGTTCGCCCGCTTGGTGACCGGGCTTGTCTCAGGCGTGAGTGGGAGTGGATGGAGGCCGACCCGATTCGCCGACCGTGCCGTCGAAAGCGGCTACTTGTCACGCTCCGCCACCGGGTGGACACCGACCGATCAGGCGATGGTGCAGTACGCCCAACTGGCGGATGCCACTCCATCGGTAGTCAATCAATCAGGGCGAAGCCACCGTGGGAAATGGTCGGGAGTGGTCCAAAGGGAGCTATTGGTTGCGGCAGCGCTGACTGGCCTAGCCTTATTGACGGCGCTTCAATGGCCCACCGTACGGCCCGAGTCCTGGACGCCATTCCAGGACCGATTCGCGCTACCCACGGCCGCGAGCGAGCCAGATGTTGGAGCCTCCGTCGCCGACGATCAGTCGACCAAACTAGAGGAGGACGTCGAGGGAGACGTCGAGAGCGACGCGGAAATCAAACGAGATGGTGAGCACAACAGCGGCGAACAGCAGGGCAGCCTCCCCGACGACATTGAGACGTGCCGCCCTCTACCAGCCCAGCCAGATGTGATTGGCCAGGAGAAGCCCGAGGCGATCGACGTCAACAATGATGGACAGTCCGAACTGCTGGTGCATCAGTCGACTGGAGCCAACACCCTGACTTTCATCCTTTACGGTCACCTCGGCGACTGTTCATGGACCGAGCTGGGAGCGTTCTCCCGAGGCGGAGGCGTGGGCTATTTCAGTGATATCTGTTGGGCGGAGAACGGCGCAGGTCTATGGCAGATTACCGGTTGGGCGATTGAGACATCTGAGGAGGCGCCGAAGTGGGACGTGACCATGTCGCACCATCAACTCTGGCCGGGGCTCAACCTCCGCGAAACGACACGGCGATCCATTGTCATCGCTTACGACGATCGGTCTACCATCTGCGGGCGCCCAATCGATCGCCACGAGGGCTGACCGGGTTGGCCGAACCCGACTCGAGATGCGATTCGACGACGGGGCCGGACGGTGTGGGTTTGCCAGCCGCTAACCGGCCAACGCCTCGTCGAGTACTTCTTGGAACGACTTGGTGGGGATCAACACCGCCGCCCCGCGCTCCGTGCGATGATCGACGACGGGAATCGTTGGGCGGATGATGGTGTTGGGGTCGAGGCCACGGTTGTTCCACGCAAGGTCGACGGCCGCGCCTAAACCAAGCCCGTCGTCGAGCACAAACGCATCGGCCATCGAGCTGACCACCGCCGTCATTTCCTGGGGACTGGAGAATTGTGCGGCCTGCTTGAAGACGGTGAGGATCAGTTCACGCTGGCGTTCGTTGCGGGTGAGGTCGGACACGTTGGTGACCCGGCGCCAGCTGCCGTCGATATATTCCTGGGTCTTGCGGGAACGGATCCAGCCGAGGGTCGTGGCTCCGTCGGCAAGCGTGCATCCCGCCGGCACCTCGAAGCGGTCGAGTTCTCGAGTGGCATGGTCGACGCAGATCTCGAATCCTCCAAGTTGGTCGACAATCTTGGCAAACCCCTCGAATGTGAAGATGGCGAAGTGGTCAACCGAGTAGCCGGTGAAGTCGGTTATGGCGCCCGACAGTGCGGTGGCTCCGTTGATCTCGCCACAGCCGTTGAAGTTGGCGTTGATGCGGGTGAAGCTCTGGGTGCAGCGATTGGGCAGATAGAGGTCACGTGGCAACGAGACCATTATCGGCGGTGACCCGTCGTTGGGCAGCATAAACAGCACGATCACGTCGGCTCGGAGCTGACTTTTGTCGGTGCCGACGATCATGAACGTCTGGTACCCGGTGTCGCCTTCCTCCACGACCACGGGCGCGGCAGGGGCGAGCGACACCGCCAGGGCCGCCTGATCCGCTTCGCCTTCAACGGCGATCGACGCCGGATCGACCTCGGGGAGCTCCTCGAACGCGGCCGAATCAAGCGATTCCCGTTCGAGACTGCGCCAGTCGTTCCAGACCGAGAAGGCGCTCCATACAGGAATGGCGGCTAGCAGGAGGAAGGCGACGAGTATGCCGTACCTGAGGCGCCGGCGTCGGGGGCGTTGTTTGCGAGGAATGAGCCTGGGACGGATCGGCTCATTGATACGGGGTTGGGGCTCGGGTTGGAGGACATTCCGATAGGCCGGTCCGCCGGGGGAGTCTCCTTCGGCGGACCGGTGGTCACTATTCCTATGTGTCGCCCCAGATAAATGCTGACCCGCGGAGATAGTTCCCTCGAGTCGATGCTCCACACTCGACACCACATGGATGTTACTGCTTGTGGAGACACTTCAAAAGGCGACGATCTGCCTATGGGACTATTGACACGCAGGTGTCACGGCTCATCTGAGTTGCGACCCTCGACGGCAACCCCAATCCATGGTGTGACAAAGGTTCGATCATCGACTGTTGTGACCCGTAGCCGAATTGCTGCGCTGGATTCGAGCTCGGTTTCGAACGTACCGAACTCGTCGCAGTCGATGAGGGTCCGCTGAGTGAGCTGTTCGAGGACTATTGCCGCGTGTTGTGGAGGCGAGATACTCCCGGTGAGGCGCCCCTGACCGATCTCGATCTCGATCTCCAGCTCATCGATCGAAAACGCCATCGTACGCAAGACCGTTTCGCCCGAGCCCGATCGGATGGGAGCTGCTGACGATGAGAGCGAGTCGTACGCCAGCTCGGCTGCAAGGTCGTCGTTCATCACCAAGTCATACCCGGTCATCAACAATGCTTCCGAGTGGTCGCCGGGGTTGGTTATGAGCGTTTGCCTCAACACTTCGAGCAAAACGTCATCGTCTTCAAACCATTCGACACTCATGGCACTGATACCAAGTGACTACGAAGTTGATCGAGACAGCGACGACGGGTCGGCCCAAGCGAACCAACTGGCCGTTCTACGATCTCGGCAATTTCCACATAACTCAAGGGAGGATCAAGAATCACAAGAGCAAGTAGTTCCTTGCAAAACTCACTGAGCCTTTCGAATGCGTTGCGAACCGCCGACTGGCGCTCCTCCCCCACAAGCGAGGCCAACTCGTCAGGCGAGTATGCAGTAGCCCCCAGAGCGTTGGCCTCGGCCGTGACCTTCGCCGACAGTTGAGACTGCCGTGACGCCTGCCGAAAATGGGTTCTCATCGCGTTTAGAGCGGTCTTATAGAGCCAGAAGCGGAGACTGTCGGGCCGACGCAACGCAACCTCCGAGTCTCTCCCGGCCGCCTTCAAATGGCTGAAGAACTTGAGCCACGTGTCGGCCACCGCATCTTCGGGGATGCCCGGATTTGATGTCTTAGTACGGAGATACGCGAGCAGCCCACTATGGAATCGGTTGACGATCTCTTCAGTGGCTGCCCGGCTACCCGAGACCGCCAACTTATAAAGTTCCCCGTCGGATTCATTCCCACTTGGTAGCACTACTGGACCCCCTAAACTGGCCCCGAGTATAGACTCGAAGTCGGGCTGTCCAGCCATGCGGTTACGGGATAGTAGGGCCATTACAGCGGTCCGGAGCGTTGGGATACTGACCTCGGTCGTTGATTAGACCTTCCGGCATCTGGCCCTTCCCGACATCACTCGTAGCACCAAGCGCAGCGGCAATACCGACCGAGAAGGACGACCCGGACCAGATGATCACCTGGTCGACGTCAAGATTCCCGCCGGCGGCGGCCTGCCCGAGCTGAACCGGGCGAAGGACTCCGTGAGTTATGATCGCACAGCCTGGCGCTCCGAAATCCATCCACTCACGTTTCTTCGGCAACGCCATGGCCACGCCTTTGTCGTCCCACACGGTTTGTTCACCGACATCGGATCGGCAGCCGACGCCGATGACATCATGGTGAGCAGCCGGATACACAGGCTCCTCGCTGGAAGAATTTCCGGCAGCGGCGTAGATCGGAGCGTTCGTTACGGCGCGGATCGCCTTGATGATCTCTTCGATCAGCACCGGAACCGACGGCTCGGAGTCGATGACGTTGCCGTTGTCGTCTTCTTCCGAGTGAGGGTGGGTTCCGAGCGCGTATACAAAGGCATCAAAGTGATCCGCCTGTGTGAGGACCCAGTTGGTTGCGGCAAGAACCCGTGCCTCGTCGGTCACCCAGCAACTGTCGTTGACCGAAAAGGCGCTTGCTGAAATAACCTCCGCCGATGAGTTCACACGTTTCATCACATGAGCTACAGCTTCGCCATGACTGACGTTGGAACATTTGCCGTTGACCACATCGCGGCCCAGCTGATGAATAGGGTGCTTGGCGTTGGGCGAATCGACCGCCACCCCGCTATCGACCATGCCGATAACCCGCAGGCTCCCATTCCCGCTGGTAAATTCGTGATTCTTGTCAACAATGACCGGCTTCGTGCCGGGAAAGCCGCCCCAGTGGCCGCTCAGGCCAAGTCGGTGAATGTAAGACACCTTCAGCCCTTGGGCGAGGAGCGATTCCCGCAGTTCACTCACGGTCTTATTTCCACCGACCCGATAAATGCGGACTTGACTGTTGATCCGGCCCATAACAGCCCGAGCCAGATCCGAACTCTGAACCTCATTCTGCACGGCGTTGAACGGCCCTCCTCCCTGGAGCAGTAACTGGTCGAGCTCAACAGGCTGGCCGCCTGCTGATCTTGCGATCGCATCGACGTCGCCGCGAGAGTTTGATGGAAGGGGAGGACCAGGCTCCAACGCCACAATCACATGTTGTTGGTCGATCGGGCTAGGTTCGTCATCCCTCTTACCCGTGGGCACATCCACAATCCGAGGCACATTCGACGGTCCGTCACCGCCGCCCGCCATCGTGGCCAGTAGGAGCAGTGCTAGTCGATTAACAAGTCTCAGGTGTTTCATGAATGCCTTCCTTCCGCATATTCAGCCTGTCCTATAGATAAAGAAGATTCCAGCCAGATACGAAAAGATCGACTGTTGCCGGCCTGCCAGTTTGCGCCATTGATCTTCCTCAACTTTGCAAAGAAAACAGATGCGAAATCGCCTGGAACCACCCCATCGACTCCGCATATGCTCACACTATGGATGGGATCGGTCTGGTTGCGAGGTTTCAGGCTGCCTACGAAGCATCGCCGACGGCCGCTCTGTCGTCGCTGGATGACTACCTAGGCCATCCGGACGCCCAGGCGGATCCAGAGGTCCGGGCCGGCGTTCTACGCCATGCAAGCTTGGCCGCCCGAGTTGCAGCCAAACCCGAGAGGGCGACCGAGCTCTCCCGCCAGGCCGTCGATGCAGCCTCACAATCAGGCTCCGCAGCGAGGTTGGCCGAGGCTCAAATGACCCACGCATACAATCTCTTCTTGGGCGGCGACACCTCGGCCGCACTGGAGGTCATCACATCGATCGACGCCGGCGACGACAAGTCCTTGGCCGGGCGAGTCGGCTACCAGCATGGCTTGATCTTGGCCCGGTCAGGGGCGACCGAGGAGGCTCAGAACAAATTCGATCAAGCCCGACACACCGCGCTCGCCGAAGGCGACGACGTGCTGTTGGCAATGGTTGAACGTTCCGCCGGGATGATGGCGGCCCAACGCGACGATCACATCTCGGCAACGGTTCACTTCAGTCGCGCCCTTGAGCTGTACGTCGCGATGGGAAACGCCATCGACTCCGCGTGGGTGAAACTCAACCTGGCTATCGCGGCGGCCAAGTCCGACCAGCTGCCTGAGGCCTTTCAGCTGTTCAACGAAAGCAGCGTCGAACTCGTAAACCGAACCGACAGCGACTTCGAATTCAAACGAAGCTACTGCGATGCTCTGATGAGAGCCGGCATGTTCAGCGAAGCGGCCAGGATTGCCGACGAGGCGGCAGTTCAGTGCATCGAGGCCGGGATGAAGGCCGACGCTGCCGAAACGCTTGTCATCGCCGCGGCCGCGTGGCTTGAGGTGGCGCAGTACGAACTCGCCGTGTCCCGAGGTCGTCAATCGGCTGATGCGTTCCGGCAGCAGGGCCGAAGGGGCTGGGATGACGTGGCCCGGCTAATCCAGCTCCGTGCGCAATTCGACATGGGTGTTGTGCCGGAACTTTCCGAATTGGATTCGCTGCTTCCACGATTGGATGCCGCAGGAATGGATCAACACCAGCTGGAGGCCCGATTGTTGAAGGTCCGGGTGTTGGCCCGACAAGGAGATATCAAGGAAGCTGAGACCGAGCTGCAACGTACGAACGATACGTTTGCCGTCGATGCGGTCAGCCAGCGCCTCGCCATCGCAACCGCATCAGCAGAGGTGATGTCCGCCAAGGGCGATGCGGAAGGGCTGTTGCGCACTGCGGATTCGGGTTTCGAAGCGGTGTTGGAATCCCAGGCCGCGGTCGGCTCTCCTGAGATCAGAACCGGTATCCATCGCCACGCCCGGCGGCTGGCCGACTTGACGGTTGCCGCCAGTGCCAACACGCAGTCGCCGTTGAACCTGTTTGAGTGGTTTGAGCGAATCGCCCTGGTCACAACGTTCCCCCGGCCGGCCCAAGTCCCTGCTCAGGCTGATCTAACTTCGGCGCGAACCCGTCTGCGCTCGCGGGGGCTTAGCCGCGCTGACCGCCAACAGCTGGAGGATCTCATCCAGAGCAAGACGTTGGCAAGCCAAAGAGGGCACCGGGCTCCGACGCAAGCCAGCGTCGACCGACTCAGCGAGGCGTTAGGCGACCGAGTTGGACTCGTGATGGGGCGAGTCGACGACCAGTTAACGGTCTGCCGGTTCGAGGCTGGATCGGTAGCGCGGGTGGATCTTGGGCCGATCGACTACGTGGAGCGGCGGGTACGAGCATTGCGACAAGCCCAGCGACGATGGGCTCAGGACGCCTCCGGGGTCCGCCCCGACCGCGTGCTGGCGGAGCTGGAGCGACTTGATCAGATCATTTTCGAACCGCTGGGAGTCGACGGAGTCGACGTGGTTATCGTGCCACCTCCCGATCTGTTCGCGCTTCCGTTCGCGTCCTTGCCAAGTCGCTGCCCGTCGAAGCCCAACCACTCCACTACAACGGCCACGAGCCTAACCGCATGGGTCGACGGCGGCGACACCGCACAGGTCGGGCCGCAACGTCACCGCCGCTTGATGGCCAGTGGCCCCGCGACCGAAACAGCATCTCTCGAGGTGGAGTCATTGGCGATCCCCGACGACATAGTTTTGGCCGGTCGAGACGCCACTGCCGAAAAGGTCTTGGCCGCGCTCAACGAAGTTGATGTTGCCCACCTCGCCACTCATGGCATCGCCCAGCCCGAAAGCCCCATGTTTTCGAGCTTGCAGTTTTACGACCGAAGCCTCGACGTATACGAGTTGCAGAGTCTCACGACGCCGCCGAAGCTGTTGGTTCTGTCGGCCTGTGATGTTGGCGAAACCGGTGGTGCTGACGGCAACCAGACACTCGGACTCGTAACCGCTCTGCTCAACGCCGGGGTTGGCACCGTGCTGGCGGCCGCGGTGCCTGTGCCGGACACTGCGACCCTCACAGATCTGATGGCCGACTTCCACGTCCGCCACCGCCGGGGTGACCCGCCGAGCACGGCTTGGGCAGCTGCTGTCGGCGAGTCGGATAAACAGAGGTGGACGCTGGCATCAGGATTCTCTCTATTTGGGCGCGGATAACCCTTCGTCCACTCACCGTGGATTCACTTGGATCATCATCGGCCCAGGGTCGTGTATTGGCTGGTGAAATGGGCGTCGAGGTCGATCGCCATCGGTACCACGGGCACGTTCTCGATCTCGTGCACGTAGGCGTCAGCGATCTGATACCAGTCGAGCTGCTCAAACAGTGGAACGGCTTCGGGGCGGATCGCAGCCAGGGCGTAGCTGGTGCCTTGGCGATGCACGAACTTCATGCCGGCCTTTACCAACCGAAGCCCGATCGTCCCGGTTCGGTAAGCGCTGTCGACGCATAACATCGAACCGGACCCGACCGTAACCCCGGCGGGAAGGGCGTGCGCGGGCACGTCGAACTCGTCGGCCGGCGACGGTTGATCGGTGTGCACCGAAACTCGGACCGTGCCGATGACGGTTTTGTCGAGGACCGCTACAAACACGTGCGAGGTCGGCAGGGCGTCGAACACGTCGAACAGGAGTGAGTCGGTGCCGTTTTCGCGATGCAGGATGCCCTCGCCTACAAACGTGCGGTGGCGAAGCGCGAAGGCTTCCCGCAGCTCGCGATCGTTGGCGGCCAGTCTGATTTCGATGGTCATAACGCGGCCTCCACGCAGTCGGAGATGAATCGCCCGTGGGTGTCAAGCGCTTCGGATCCGCATCGACCAAGATCCTCGACCATCTCGGGATATTCGGCCAGCAGCTCATTGAGTTGACGACGGTTGAACACCGTATGGCCTTCGTCAAGCGCGATGTGGTCGGTGAGGAATGAGAGCGACTGCACTCGTTCCGGACCACATATCGCGGCGACGTTGGCCATGATGGTGGGGCCTGCCGTGATCGACAGACGCTCGATCTCATACTCGATCCCCAGCTGCCCCCACGGGGCGGTGGACGCGATCGTCTCCTCGTGGAGCTTGATGTAGGCCTCGCACCCCGGCGTGGGAGCGCGGTCGAGCAGCTCGTCGACGTGCAGTTCCACTCCTGTATCACGGCGATGGGTGCTGTTCCACACGTCGACCAATGCCTTCGTGTCGTTGATCATCATGTGATGGTGACCGGCTTCGTGGTCGGCGTGACGGATGAGTGCCTGGCCGAGATCATCGAGGCCGAGTTCGCGGCACCGCCAGCCGGCGGATCTGATCCAGCGGTCCACCGGTTCGGTCATCTGCACGCCCATCGAGCAGAACTCGATGAGGAATCGGTCGATGAACGCTGGAGTTGCTTGAGGATCGGTCAAGCGTTTCCATGCCGGTGTCGAGGTGTATTGTTCTCGTGCCTCGGTCACGAGGGGCGCGTAAAGCAGCCCGACTAGGTCGGTATTGTGGCTCATAGGTTCCCTCCGAATTTCTGATTGCCACTGAATATGTTTGATGGCGGACGTTTCAACCACCACGCTGTGTCGTCCGCTCCAGGAAGAGACGCCGCCGAAGCCGGGAACGGTACGCTCAGTGCAGAAATTTTTGCGGGTCTTTAGCCGATCGGGTTCGGAGCGCGGCTGACGCCGAGGATCGTCAGCCCAGCCCCGATGATGGCCGCCCCGCCGATGATGCCGAGCGGTCCGGGGCCGCCGAGATCGAGTAGCGCTCCGCCCACGAACGGGCCGACCACTCGTCCGAACGCCATGATCGCCTGAGCATCCCCGGCTCGCTCTTCGGGGAAGCGTGATCGCTCGGCCAGGAGGTTGAGCGCGGCGGGCATACCGATCCAGAAGAAGAGGCCCCAGGTGATGATGCCGGCGAGTAGCAGCAGCTTGGAACCGAGGCTGATCGTGAGGACGGCGACGATTCCGGTGGCGATGATTCCGGCGCCGGCGGGACCTCGGTTGAATGGCCAGCGAGCACCGATTACGCCGGCGATGGAGTTGACGCTGTAGGCGATCGAGATTGCGCCCAGGGAGACGCCGAGGTCAGCGCCGATCAAGGCGGTGAACACAAACACCGACGAACCCCCCGCGGTGAACACGCCGAGGGCGGCGAGGATGATGACGGCTTGGCGGGCTGCGGGGGCGGAGGACTTGGTGGCTGGGGCCGAGCCGTTGGCAGCGCCGTTGGCGTTGGGGTTGAAGTCGGGCAGCTTGTCAAGCGTCTGCGGGAGGATGATCGGCGCCGCCGCCTGGGCGAGCGCGAGGGCGGCGAGGAAACCGTAGACCTGGCCGATGCCGATCTCCGCGAGTGGTGCTATGAGGGGGCTGGCGATGATCCCGGCCAGCGGTCCGAGCATCGACATCTCGGCGGTGCGTCGGGTGTGCCCCATCACGAGCGACCAACCCAACCAACTGACGATTCCCATACCTAGTCCGGCGGCAACTCGCAGGGCCACGAGAACGGCAAACGGGGGCACGAGGGCGGAGAAGGTGTTGGCCACTACCAGGAGGGTGGACGCGGCCACGAACAGCGACTTGGTCGGGTGGAGTCGACGCCCGGCGCCGAAGGATCCGACGGCAAACCCGAGCAACTGACCCGTGCTGACCAGCGAGGTGATCGTCAGCCCGTAGCCGTACTCGTCGGCCACCAAATCGATGAGAAACGGGGTCGCCGTAAACACGAACGTGGTGACCACCACCGCCACCACGATGGCGATGCGGACGTTCGGTCGAAGAAGGGAGACAACCCGTAACGGCGACTGCACCGACTCAAGGTACAGGTTCGGCTTCGGGTCGATGCCCACCTGCGGGGTTGCGGCGAGGTTTGCGGTGAGGGTTTACGGCGAGGCTTACAGTCTGAAGTCGGCGATCTGAATCTCGTGGCCGTAGTCGGCGAAGTCGCCGTCGGCCCGCGCTTGGCGGAAGTCGCCCCAGTTGATAGTGCGGTAGTGCGGCTGCTCACCGGCGGCGACGGCACCGGGTAGTGGCGCGTAGTCGGTGTTGTACGACGGGTTGAAGAAGTACGGCAACGAGTAGCGGGCTTGCGTGGTCCGGGGCGCTACTCGGTGCAG
Organism: Acidimicrobiales bacterium; assembly: GCA_965216355.1. Taxonomy (GTDB): domain Bacteria; phylum Actinomycetota; class Acidimicrobiia; order Acidimicrobiales; family SZUA-35; genus JAHELU01. Next base: position 602,104 of record CBDCFR010000013.1, on the reverse strand, counting down.
AGCGGCCTTGAACCGGTCGTTGGACCACACCTGCATCATGTCGCCGAAGTTGACCACGATGGCGCCGGGAATCGGCTCGACGTCAATCCACGTGTCGCCGACCAAAACCTGCAGTCCACCGACCTGATCCTGCAACAGCAGCGTCATCGCGCCGGCGTCGGAGTGATGGTGGAGGGCCATGTCGCCTAGAGGTGTGACGTCGGGGGCGGACGCCTCTTCGGCGGTCAGCGGATCGGATGTGGGGTAGTAGTTGAGTCGAACGAAACTGGTGTGGTCGGGCCCGAAGTGGCGGTGGAGTCGATCGGGCGCCTCACCCAGCGCTTCGCTGAACATGGCCAGCAGGCGAAGCGCGAGGTTCTCGCAGGCGGCGAGGTATTCGATCATCGTGCTGCGGAACGCATCGAGGTCGGGCCACTGGTTTACGCCGTCGACGGCGTGGAAGTTGCGAGGGTCGTCATCGGCGGCATCGGGATAGGGCACGTGGGCGAGGTCGAGCACCTCTTTTAGGTCTCGACGGTTTTTGGTGAGCTCCCGGTCGTAGTAGCCGCGGGTGTTGTCCTTGGAGCGGTTGAGCGCCCGTTTCGCGTCCATCGGCATGGCGAAGAATGCTTCGGTTTGGCTCCAGACCCGCTCGACCAACTCGTCGGGCAAGCCGTGATTGACCACCTGGAAGAAGCCGAAGTTTGTGGCGGCATCGGCCACCTCATCGACGCTCGACGCGCCGGCGGTCGCGGCCAGGTCGATGACGGGAACCGACAACTCGTGTGGGGTTGGGGTGGGCGCCGAGGTCACACGCTCATTCTACGAAGGTGTGCAGGTAGTCGACGTGCGCCTTGGTCCGCTCCGACCCCGGTACCCACTGACCGACCGACTGATTGCGCCGCTCCCTCCAAGCAGCGGCGCGTCGGTCAGACCAGTTGGGGCACCGAGGTGGAGCGGCGGACGAGACCGGCGACCGCATCAGGGGCCAGGTCGGAGAGGTTGTGGTCACTGTTGATGACAACGTTTGGAATGCCGATGGCATCGAGGGCGGAGCCAATAGTGTCGGCGTCGACACCGAGCCGGCGGTAGATGGGATCGACGAGTCGATCTCGTCGGGCGAGGATCACTCGGCCCGGTGAGCGCGGAAATCCGTAGGTCCATCCTGGGCAAGCCGTCAGGCCGAGGCTGCCGGCTTCGAGTCTGACCATGGCGTCAAGCAGGTCGCCGATGGGGTCGATGGTGCACCCTTGCACGCCAAGCGGGCCAGGCAGGTAGGAGGCGATGGTGGAGGCCGATACAGGGAGGACGATGTCGGCGCCCAGGCTGAGATCGACCACAGCGTCAAGACCGTGCCCACGGTCTTTGGAAGCCCACCATGAGGCCACAGCATGGAGTGGATCAGGCTGGCGACCGTCTTCACCCGGCGTGGCCAGACCCAACATTCCGCAGAGCATGTCGGCGGCTGATACCGGGTTGATCGCCAGCCACGACAGCGACGGGCGGCGATCGATGTTGTTGAGATAGGTGAAGACGCCGTGCGCTCCAAGTGAGAACCCGACCAGCACCACCTCATCAATACCGGTTCGTCGGAGGGCGGCGAGTTCGGCATCGATCCTCTCGCACAACGTTTTGACCGACGGCACTACTTGGGTGGCGGCGTCGCCGTGTTCGATCAGGTGGACACGTAGGTTGGGGTCGGTCTCGACAAGATGCTCAAATCCCCGACGGAGCGAGCTGTACGCAGCGGAAGCCCAGGCTCCGTTTGCGTCCAACGACAGTCCCGGGACCACAACTAACGCCCTCTGCCGACCGCGTCCTAGCCGTAGCGCAGTCGTCGTCGGCGGATGGAGTGGCAAGGGACCGACAGGGGCGGTGGGAACAGTGGGTGAGGTCAGGCCGGGTGGAGGGACCGGTGGCGGCGGATTGTCGAGCCCATCGGTTGGCGTTGGTTCCTCGCCCTCTATGGCCTGCCGGATTCCTTTGATGGCGACGGCACCAACGTATACCTCAAGGATGACCCAGACGATCTCGTCTCGGACCACGGCGTTGATAAGCAGCGAGATAGCGCCAAGCAGCGATACCACGTTGAAGATCAGACCAACGGGTGCGCCGGTTGAGGCCAAACGACTTGTAAGCCGTTGGCTGTTGATCACCGTAATGGCCGTCATGATGCAGAGGGACCCGAATGCGCCAAATGGTTGAGAAAGGAAATCAAGAAATGAATGAATCAACATTGTGTCACCCCTTCGAGAACGATCGATAGATAGTGGTGTCGTTCGAATTTTGATATTTACCGATGGAATGTCCGCCTCTTGGCGATGCATGCCCTCGAATCAACTTGCGTCACAGTCTTATGGAGGCGGCGTGAGTCTTGCCGACACTTTTTGGCGAAGACTGCTCCTTATTCGCTGATCAGTGGCTAGTACTGTTGTTGGAACGCTGCGGCGTCTAGTCACAAACCAAAAGGGACACTCAACGTACGATCTGGTCTTTCAACGGCGAATCACCAACCACATACGCACCCTCAACCAGCAGGAAGGATGGAGTTAAGGATGCTCGCCAGAACCACATACAAGACCATTGATAGATTTCGCCTCAAGGATCAGGACATTATTCGAGCTTTCGCCGCTCTTTTGCTCGCCGATGATTACCCGGTACTGGGCTTGCAGAGACAAGGGCGACGGGGCCAGGAATTCCCGCCCGGCGAACAGTCGGTCAAGATGCGGTTGGCTGCGGTCGGGGAGTCGGGTGACCCGAGTGGCCGCAATCGTTGGGTGCCGGGGGCGTTTTCAGAGAAAGATCTTTCCCTGTTCTTCAAGCAGCGGCTGGAGGAGGCGAGGTACGCCATCTTCATTGAGGTGCTGGAACTCGACCGGGCCGACTTTCTCCAGCGATTCAACGAGGGGGCGCGGCAGACGTTGCTCCAGTACGAGCAGGATCTCACCACTCGGCTGCAGCTCATGGCGGTGAACATCATGGATATCTATGCCCGCACGGCTCGGGGTTGCCATCTGGTGACGTGGCTGTGTCACACCGATTGGGGCGGGGATGCGGCGGTCGCTGCGCTGCGTGAGTTCCGCCGCGTTGAGCTGGAGGCGTCGCTGGAGGCGCTGAAGACGATGGAGTCGGGGCAGTACGGTCGGATGCGAATTCGGATGACCGATCCTCATATGCCGCCAACGGATTTCGTGACCGCCATCTCGCTGATGTCGCAGGGGCTGCAGGTCGACCGGATGCTGGGGGTCGTGCCCGACGATGAAAGTCTGGCCGACCTGCTCGGCCGGGTGGCGAGCAGTCTCATGGCCTGGGTGATGTGCCGTGACGAGTGCGATCCGACCATCGGCGACCTTCTCGCCTACCTGCAGGGCGAACGGGAGAGCGTGGAGTGGGCAACCGCTCGCCCGGCTTCGGCATAGGAGGCTGAAGGGCTCGCTTGGTTGAGCTCGACGGGTGGTGGGCGCGCTCGGCTGCCTGTCACAGGCCATCGCCATGATGAAAGAACAGAAGCGCACCGTGCTCCTGGGTTTCGAAGCCAAGGCTTCCTCCATATCTCGGCCCCGAAGGTTGGGCCTCAAGATTCTCAGGAGGCAATGTGCTTCATTTCAAGTTGCGAGCGGTCAGCTCGGCCGACTTTGTGGTTCGGGCGGAGGTGCGCACATGAAGTGCCTCTGGTGCGGTGAAAGTATGTTGGAGAGCCGTTCGTGCACGGTCGCGGCGCTTCATGTCGGAGACCACGTGATCGAGATGGTTCGGGCCGGCGACGAACCGTGGTGGCCGTTGAGTCCGGGGTTGTCGGGCCAGTGGGGGCGATGCCCCGACTGTGGCGTTGCGGTCGGTGGCCTTCACCATCTTGAGTGTGATGTTCAGGCCTGTCCGCTGTGCCTCAATCCTGTCAGCGAGTGTGGTTGCCGGTTCGACGAGTTCGATCCGGATCTGGAGTGGCGTGTCCAATCGTCCCCGGCGCCAACCACACCTATTGAGGTGGTGATTGGGCGTAACGCCACTGAACCGATTCCCGATTTGGAGCCGCTCGGGGTCGATAGCAACGGTTGCCCCACTGCTCGGCTGGTGCTCGACGATGGGCAGGAAGTCATCGTGCACTTCGACGATATTCCCGAGAGCGACAAGACCGAGATCCGCGGTATTCCGTGTACCACCGCTCTTCGCACGGTGATCGACATCGCCGCCGACATCCGGGGCGGTGAGCTGCAGCGCATTCTCAACGACTGTTTCGAGCGCGACCTGTTCACCCTGGAGGAGGCGTGGCAACGGCTCAACGAGCCCGACATGCAGCGGCGCCCAGGGGCGCAACGCCTTCGCCAGGTACTCCCGCCAGTCGAGGGTTGGTCCGAGGAGGCGGCATGACGCCCCACCACCCAGATTGGGTCAGACGACGGACTCGTGAGCCATCACGCCCTCTACGCAGATGCCATGTTGCTTGAAGTGAGTTCCAAGGAAGATTCACTATATGAGTTGGCCACATCCAGTGAGTAACAATATGCTCTATCGAGATGCATGTTGATACATCAAATAGATCAACTTCCGCCGATGCATGGATGCCTATATGGTCGATTCCCTAGCATCCCGTCTTTGGAGTAGACGCGCTAGGAAATCGAGAACAACACAACCGGATCTCACCCGATCCGATCGACTACGCCAAGAGCTTGAGACTCTTGCCAAGCTACGGGCGCCCGGCATGTTCGACATCGAACAACTCCCGCTTCTCGCCAGCTTGGCCGAAGGAACAAGTCCAGACGCAGTCCATTCCCTCACCAAGGGAGCATACGAGTCTCTCGACTCGCCGTACTCCGAGGCAGCGGCCTTTCTCCTTGGGTCTTCGGATGAGCGTTGGAATCGAACCTACAAAGCACGCTCGACAGATGCCGCCACGGCGCTGGGTATCGGCAGCTACAACACGTTTCGAGACAGGAAGACGAAGGACGGTCTCAGCCACCACGATCGTCTGCTTCTGCGTGTAGCCGAAGCCCTCACGAACGATAGCCCTGCGTCGACACCAACCCCATCTCGCACAGGATGGCTCGGATTAGGAGCTCTGGTCGGTACCGCCCTTCTAGCGCTGCTCTTAGCCGGTTTGCTGAGCACGCGAGCAACGCCCCAACAGGCCCACATCGGATTCCCGATTGAGAACTGCGACCGACCGATTGCCGGGGCTTCAGTACCTCTGGAAATGACAGCCGACCTCGCCGAAATGATGTTTGACGAATACCTGGCGCAGGGTGGCCGATCAGCGCTCGGCTGTCCTGCCCAGAACACGCAACGCTGGGAAGAACTTTGGCTCCAGTTGTTTATTGGGGGCGAGGTTCATCCTCGTAGCTACCTCGTCGGCGGATCCGATCTCGACAAGGCGTATCTAGTTCAGTTTGCAGTCGGGGAAGCTTACCGCAACGAGATCGATGGTCGTCTACAGGCACAGGCTGGGCTACCAGTCGGCGTCGAAACGATGGCGGATCATCAGGTCCTTCGCCTATCGAAGGGAGACTTGATAGTCGCTCATAGCGCGACTGGGCCGGCCTTTTGGATTCCAGCAGCCGCCGCCTCGGTTTGGGAGGAGTCTGGTGGACCTACCGGCGAGCTAGGAATACCTATGACGAAGGTTCGCTACAGCGAGGGCGGGCCATATCAAGAGTACGAGCGGGGCACAATCTCGGAGGGGGAACCCCTGCAGGGAAAGCTGACGGCCATTGAACAAGCTCGGATCGATGCCTATATCCGTGAACTCGGAGACTTTGATAACGGCATAATTCGCTCAAGTGACGGTACGGCATGGTGGATTGAGGAGGGCGTCAGACATTGGATTCCTGACGGCGGGGTTTGGAACTGTCTCGGGGGAGATTCGGTAGTGCTCGACTACGAGGCGCCGGGCTGGGCGATCGGTGATTTCGCGCCCGGCCCGGACGCCGCGTGTGCCTAGCCTCCCTCCCGGCTCAGCCCTCCATAGCCCGTTGGTGAATATCGTGGTCGAAAATGATCTCCGCGTAGCGATGCGCTCCCGACCAGTTCGGATGAAACGCCTCACCCTCGGCCGCCAAGTAGTCGTGCAGTAACGGATCGGTCCATGCACAGGGACCCTGACCGGCGAAGCGGCTGCTGACAATCACCGGAGTAAAGGCAGCGTCGCCAAACTCCTCGGTGAGCACGAGTGCCAAATCGATGAGGCCGGCGTCGTGTTGCCACTGGACTTGAGACAGCGTCTCCTCACCTCGTGAGATGCAGCGCTGCTTGGACGGTGACGCCAACCACGGGTAGCCGACGATGGCGATGTGAGCCGACCGGTTGTCGCGGCGGATCTGGCGAATCGCCGCACCTACTCGACCCAAGATCGCCGGGATCTCGGCCTCGGCCCGATCCAGCGCCCCGTCGCAGGTGGTGTGGGTCAGCGGAACCGACATGAGGCAGGCCTGCACAATGTCGGCGAAACCTGCATCATTGCCCCCGGCCGAGATCAACACGATGTCGGCACCACGCCGCCAGTCACCCGGCACCGTCTCCCACTGAGGTAGCAGATCGTACGTCCACGCTCCCCCGCAGCCGGCGTGCCAGATATCAGCCGATATGCCGTTGTCGTTGAGCATCTGAACGTACTGCCACGGATAGGAAGAGTAGCTCTGGTAGCAATTGCGCCCCTCTGAGGGAACTCGGGGCCCGCCGATGTCAAGCTGGCCGGGTCCTTGACCGTCGTAGTAGTTGGTGTTGCCGTTGCCGGCGATGAACGAGTCACCGATCGACACCACCTTCATACTCTGCGACTTGGCGGCGTCAGCCGCAGCGCCGCCGGTGACCGTCGTCGAGACGATCGCCAGCAGCACCACGGCCAGCACCAGCCGCATCAGCCGAGTGATGCGGCGGTCTTTCACTGTTTGCCGCCCTTGGTGTGAATGAAGATGCTCCCGCTCTCGATGATCTGCGGGTCGGCCTGATCGACGTCGTCGGGCTGGTCCAGGCGGTTGTCGTAGATGACCTCGTCGGTTGTCGTATCCCAGATCTTCATCCGGATCTTGTCATTGCCGGCGCCAGTCTTTGCCACGTCATAGGCGGTGAGCATGAACCCGAAGCCCGATTCACCGTTGATCGTCCCTTCACCCTTGTATTGGGCTCTGGTTGCGTTGCCGGTTACCACCAGCCATTCATAGGACTCGGAATGGAAGTTGAGGTCGCCAGCCTGGAACTGGAACTCGGTCTGCCCCTCAGGGCTACCCTTTCGGTATTGGCTGACGAAGGCGAAGTGTGCTTTGCCCGTCGCAGCGGGGTCGGGCCTGTAGGCACCGGGCGGTGATTGGTAGTAGCCACCACCGGTTACAAAGCCGGCGCTGGGATCGTAGACAACGATGGTGCGTTCAGCCACGTCGAACAGCGTGTCATCGTCGGTGACCGTGACCTTGATGCTGTACACGCCGGCGTTCTCGAAGACGTTGGTGGCATCGCAGTTGCCTTCGGTCCCCGAGAAGGGCGCCGTGAATTCGGTGGGCGGCGGTGTCGGTTCATTGGTGGCGGGCGCCTCATCCCACTCGATTGAGCAGGTGAATGTGTCCCTAACACCGGGATCGGTGAACGGCGCCGTGAGGTTGATGGTTGCCGGGGCGGCGAACAGGTCGCCATCGAGGGCCGGACCGGTGATCTCGATATCTGGCGCTACGTCTCGGACCGTCAAAAGGATCTCGTCCTCGGCTACTCCCCCGTCGTCGTCCTCGACTCGCACCATGATGGTGTAGTCGTCTTGAGGTGTGGCGGTGGGGTCATCGTCGGCGTACAGGTGACTCAGCACGTATGCCTTGCCAGCTTGGTCGACGGTCGCTGCTTCAAACCCGGCGCCTTCTCCATAGTCGACGGTGACGGTGTGGGTGTCGGCGGTTCCGATGTCGTCGAAGCTTAGGTTGCGGCTGAAGGTTTGACCTTCGTCGATGGTCTCGGCGTCGCCGGCCTCGGTGGTAGGGTCGAGGTTGTTGACGGTGACGTTGAGCGTCTCGGTAGTAGATCCGAGGTCGTCATCCTCGATCGTCACGGTGATGGTGTAGGTGTCCGACGGTGTGCCCGACGGGTCATCGTCGATGTAGCGGTGAGACAGTTCGAAGCTGCCGATACCCGTTTCCGAATCGATCGGTTGCAGCGTGAGCTCTTGCTCACCCGACCCATCGCCATAGTCGACCGTGGCGCTGTGGGTGTCCAACAGCCCCGGATCGAAATAGGTGAGCCCGGAACGTTGGAACACGTCGTTTTCGTTGATGATCTCGTCGGCGCCGAGATCGGTGGCGGGCGCGACGTTGGTAGTGGTTACCTGGGTCTGCGCCGAGTCTTGTTCGCCGAACGGGTCCGTCACCGTGACGGTGAGCGTGTCGACGGCGTCATCGATGCCCTTGAACGTGGGGTGGATTTGATCGGCGTTGGTGAGCTGCGTTTCCGGGGTCCACTGGATGATGAGATCGTCGCCGTCTGGATCGAAGGCGGTCGCCTCATCGAGATCGACCGTGGAGCCTTCAGGCACCGTATACGGCCCACCGGCGTCGACTACAGGAGGATCGTTGATGTCAATGATGTTGATGGTGACGTCGTCCGTTTTTCGCATCTCGGGATGGTTCGGCTCAATCTTGTCCCGAACCTCGAGTTGGAAAGTGACGCTGGCTGACTCGGTCAACTCGGGTGCGTCAAACGTTGGGCGGACCGCTGTGTCATCAGAGAGAACGACCGCAGGCCCTCCCGTCTGCGTCCACTTGTAGAGGAGCCCCGTGACTCTGCTGCCGCTGCCGTCGAGTTGAACCGCAGTTCGTTCGTCAACCGTCTGATCGGGCCCGGCATCGGCAACAACCAGATACTCCCTCGTCAGGTCGGCGTAGAGGGCGGTGGCAGTTTGCTCGCCTTCCTTCGTTGTCATGTATTGCTTGATCTCGTTGGACCTTGGATCGCGGAACATCAGGTTGTCGAGGCGATACAGCACGTTGCCGGCGCTCTTGGTTGCATTCAGATAGGGCGCCGTGAGTTCGATCCGATCGGGACAGTTGGGCCCAAATCCGTGAGCAAACGGGCATTGCGTGAGCAGATTCGAGGTCTCGTTGACCTTGAGGCCTGCGCTACCCGAGGTGCTTATCGACACGTTGCGGGTTGTGTCGGTGTAGTTCAGATTGATGTTGAAGGTCACCTTGGTAATCGCTTCGGTCAGGCCGACGACCCGATTGCGATGTGTGAGCGTGCCGACTTGAAACTGACTACCGCTCGTCGATGACGCGCTCGGGTTATAGAGCAAGCCGCTTCGATCTTGGGTGCCCCACGAGACCTCGGCAGCGTAGGAGCCAGCGCAGTTCGGCTGCCCGGGGCCACCGCAGTAGGCAATAGCAGCATCCGTAGCACTGACCTCGGGCACAGCGTTGGTGAACCACACGGTGTTCGTTTGGTTGCCCGCTGCGGAGACTGGCGCCGACGTCTGGATGGTCGCCGCAATGAGCGCGACCGCGGCCAAAGCGAGCACTCCGAAACGGCGCCTCACCCTGCGGCCTGTGCTAGCGGGTGACGTACTAGGGTGACCCGTCCTCCTATGCTCTGATGGATTCTGATGGTTGGCCAAATTGCGGTTCGGTGGGTGTTCCCTCACGGTCTTCCTCTTCTCGGATGGATGCATTGCGTGATGCTGAAGCTCCCCCTTGGAGCAGGTAGCTCAGCTCACCGGAAGATGGTTAAGCGCCACCCCGACTATGGCAAGCAGAAGCCATGAGGGGTCGTGACAATTGGTGCGGGATTCCGCTCGAACAGCGAAGTTTGCAACAAGGAGCGCGACTCAATCGTCGGTTGGGCAGCGCAGTGCATTGCGGCCCGCCACGACTGACCTAGACCGTGCTCGACACCTGTCCGATACGGGAAACAAGTCAGATCAAGCAAGAAGCCTGCTCGGCCTGCATGCTGGAGCGGTTCGGGCTGGCGTCGAGCGGGCTTTGTACCTGCGATCTCATCCAGAGCTGTTCGGGCGGCTACGCCACAAATTGCTCGCAGAATGGCTCCCAGTTCTGCTAAACAGCCGTGCCCCGAGCAAATCGGCGCCTTTTTGGTCGGATTGCCCAACGCCAACAACCTCGGTGATCACTACAGCTAGGGCGATCCGCTGCCGATGCTGTCAGCATCGACGTCCACATATTGGGATCAATCAATACGCGGTAGCTATCAAGTCCTGTAAGCCGCATCGTCTCCGACCGTACTACCGTCAACTCAGAATTATTGACACGACGAATCTAGACCAAAGATGCGCTCTAGGCGAGCGTATCGCTCCCTACTAGTACGCACGTCATCTCGACCCCGCTCGATTTGTCGAAGGGACGGCAAGCAGTGACCGTCATAAGGCTCATCGAGAACCAGCTGATCTCTTAGGAACGATTTTAACACCGGATACTTGGGCCTTCTCTCTGGTGATTAAACCATAGTATCAGTAGCCGGTTGCCGCAAGGAATCGTGCCTAGGGACTAAGCGATCTGCGCAACTGTCTGAGCTGCATCCTACTGTTTGAGATTCTCCAAATATGTACAAACGACGCCAGAATTATCCTAGTAGATGAAGCTGCACCTGCAAGCAGCGCGACACTCCAGAGTTTTGCAGGATCGACGAAGTCAAAATCTACGACGAGTGGCAGGCTCGCAACTGCGCAACTAATCGCTAGAAGGAAGAGAAAGTAATTGGTGTGCGCAAATGCTTGCCGAACCGCCTTATCGCCCTCTGATGACACCACAAAACCAACTGCGATGCTCGGCACCAAGAAAAGAACTGCTGCAACAATGTCCGCTTTGGATGCATCACCGAACTGCTGCAGTCCTTCTCGATCAAGTCCAACCACAAACCCAAAGAACGTGAACACCATTAGTCCAAGTATCGCAGCGACAAACCCACCTATGAAGGTTCCAGTGTTGTCTGAGAAGAACGCAAGAAAGAGCGTTCCCTCACTGAAGTCGGCGTCATTACTTCTGCTGCACTCGACATGGGATTGCGTGCTGAGTGGGTCGTCGTCGTAGTGCCAGTGACTCCTGGAGACGACAACCTCGTTATCCGCAAACTCCTCGCGCACCTCCATAGCAACATCAACGACGCGAAAGCCAGGCGGCGCCTGCGCGATAGCATGGTACGTTCCAGCTTCATCGATACCCTTGACGCCGACTATGGCACCCAGAGAAGTAGTTCCAAGCGCCAGCCGTCGAATCCTCGACGGAATAGGTCGGCGTGGCAGCTGCTCCCTATGGACGACGTGCACGACAGTCGGCTCGTATAGAACGCTCGAAGGGAAACATGCTAGAAGCAGCTTCTTATCTTCGTACACTTCAGTTAAGTTGGCGATTTCGACACACGAGCGAAGATCGATTCCAGACGAGCGAAGCCATCTGTGCAGGGCTGTCATTTTCTCAGGCGCGACTGGTTCCTGGAGGCCAAGGTAGCTAGCGAGAACGTTGACCACCTTTCGAGCGATCCGAACATCGGTTGAGCCAGCATTGGTAATGATCCTTGCCCCACTCGGCGATTGTTCAAGAATCGGAATGAGGCATTTGACTAGCTCCTTGTGCAATCCGGGTGTCGATTGAATACGGGAGGCCAGAGCTGCAATTGCTTCCGCTACCACCAGACGCTCGAGTCCACTGCTCGGTCGAGCGATGACCTCACCTGCGGGACAATGCACCTCAACGTCGGCGAACGATCTCCTGTCAAGCCGCATTAATGGCAGTAGCAACGTTCCTCGGCTGTTACGCGACTCGTTCGATTCGCGCCCGGTCGCCACTGTTTGCTGGTCAATCGCGTCGGAGGAAACCAACGGTGATATTTTCAAATTGGAGGTTCTAAGATCGACATGTAGCTCAACCCGCCGTTCGATCGTTGAGTCTTCAAGGAGCCTAAAGCGATCATATCGCTTGCTGATCCAGTAGGCCCGACCTTGATCAAGCTCCAGGATTGCCTCAGGCGATAACCCTCTAGTCGCGTCGTACTTTGCCGGCAGTGCGAGTGCCGCTGGATCGATCCCCGTCATGAAATCACTTTAAGATCGACCGTCGCACAAAATCCGATATCAGTGTTGCAGTTGCGACACTAGTTGGTTACCCCGTGCCGCTTGGTGCTGCTCAATGTTGATACAAACCCCCAGACAAAGAAGGTGTTCCATGCGTCTTGTCGTCGAGCATTTCGTCAGTCTTGATACGAGTAGTAATGGTGGAGTGACCCCTGTGGTTGGTGCCGCGGTGGAGTAGAGGCTTGATGCCCCGTTGATGGGGTGGAAAGCTGATAGCCAATACCCGACGTGCACGTCACACACCTGAACAGATTGTCCGTAAGCTCCGTAAGGCTGAGGAGCTGGCAGCGCAGGGCAAGAATGCTGATGAGATTGCACGAGCGTTGAACGTCTCCACGCCGACGTACTACTCGTGGCGCAAACAGTACGGCGTGATGAGTGTCGATGACGCTAAGGAGTTGCGCCGGCTTCGGGAGGAGAACGCCAAGCCGAAACGCTTGGTGGCCGACAAAGAGCTCGAGAACCTCGTCTTGCGGGATGTGGCCGAGGGAAGATTCTAGGCCCGGCATCGATACGAAGGGCGGTGATCATGGCGATGGAACGTCATGGCTGCTCTGAACGTTTCGCTTGCCGGGCGATCGGTCAATCACGTTCAACTCAGCGTCGAACACCACGCCACCAACGCCTCGACCCGGATCGGTGGTTGCGGGACTGGTCGTGCATGTGGGCGGCCCGCCCGGAGAATCATCGTAAGGGCCACCGTCGGGCGTGGGCTGATCTTCGTCACGAAGGACATGAGATCAACCGGAAGCGGGGTCAGCGGCTGTGGCGGTGCGAGAGAAACTGCAGGTTTCAACCCGGCGGCGTCGCAAACGCATCGGTTCCTCGACCTCCCCGCCAGTCACGACGGCCACGGCACCAGATGACGCAACCGTTGATGGCTGGCGGTTCAAGATCGCATCGATAATCGATGAGTACACCCGCGAGTCGCTACTCAACATCGTGGACTACAACTAGTCGATCACAGATGACCGCCTGATCGTCGAGATCAGCCGGGTGATCGAACAACGAGGCGTTGGGCCGAAGGTGCTTCGCTGTGACAACGGACCCGGACTTGTTTCGGCAGCGGTGTCAGAGTTCTGTGAGGACCGGATCGGGATCTACTTCATCCCTCCCGGCGAGCCATGGAACAACGGGTTCATCGAATCATCGTCTCCTAACGCTCAACTGGCGACCGAAAGAAATTCTTCAATGCGATAACAGCAAAGAGAAAGGGGATTCCGACGGCCACGGCGGCGATCGGCCGAAGACCTACTCCAAGGTACGAAAATGGGCCATCGTCTGAGTCAAGTCTCAACGTCCGAAAGGGAAAGAACATCGCTCTCACAACCTCGGCGAAGTACTCAGAGAAGCTCGAAGCACAGACTGCCGCATCCACATACCGACCATCACAGTTGGAAGGCAACGGAGACCAGTCTGCCTCAGGGAAAGAACCGACCGAGAAGAGCGCGACCAGGCAGGACATTACTATCCAGGCCACCAACGGCCAGGTCGGCTTCTGCGAGTAACCGAGAAGATAGTGAACTCGGCGCCCGATCCGTTCAAGTGAGATTAATCGCCCACCAACGGACCGATGATGGAGTCGAGCCGCCGACCAGCGGATGCTTGCGGCCGTCGCACCGGACAGAACACGACCTTGAGTCTGCTCGACTAGCTTCGCCATCCATTGGGCACGTTCTCGCAGGGCCGCCAGATCACCATCGACCTTAGCAAGGCGTTCGATCGCATCCTTGTCTGGCTCGAAAACATGATATGAGGCAATAGCGCTCAGGCTCATGTGAGACAGTGGCGATGGATCGATGCCAACCAAGTGGCCAACATTTCCACCTGAACCTTCAGGCATTGAGTAGATAGTCGGTGGATCACTGGTTGAGAATACGGAGCCTTCTATTTTCAATATCTCGAAGGAGCCCTTGATGTCTCGAACAACGGAGCCCTGATCGACTTCTAGCTGGACCTTATCTTCAGGGTCCAAACTTCTCAGCAGGCCGATTATCGCCGAGTCAGCATGCACCACTCCACCCGCACATGAGATCGAGCGGAACTCGGAAGGCTTGCCCTCCTCATGCCCAGTGAGCCTGACCGTTGACGGTCCATTTAGGCAGCGATGATTTATTCGACCAGATGTAGCAAGCTCATTTCGAATCACAAGTACTGAGTTTGAGCACACAATCTTTGTATCGTCTCCAACCAACTCGATCCAGTCGCACTCCAGATTTCCGGACAGAAAAAGCTCCACATCGGCGCCAAGTAGCAATTTATCGAGGGCAGCATCACCACGAGAATCTAGTCGCAGATCCCCAAAGATCTCAACTGTCTTGCCTCCGTAGGCATTTGTCACCAATTCGGGTGCAGCACCCTCCTGCATGGCGGCGGTTGTGTCAATGAATAGAAACGGCAAGATCTGGGTACCAAGATCGAATTTTGACCCGGGCTGAGCAGGCCTCCAAACTATAAATAGTGGAGGCAACTCCAGCTTGACGATGCTGACATCGCTCGTCGCACGGAGCGCTCGAACGTTAAGAATCCCGATGCATGTGAATTGACCGCCGTCGAGCACGCCGACATCCGCGTCACCTTGGACTTCGATTCGTTGACAGTTGATTCGCCTGACGGCCGAGACTGCCCCGCCGATGAACAGTCGACTTGCGTTTATCCGCGTGCAACCAATCACGTTGCGGCCAACGTCAATCTCGGCGGCTGCAACGTTCATACTCCTACCTAATAGGTCATCGGCAACTATCAATCGACCCCTGGCCTCAATTCCCGAACTGTTGGTGTTTGATACTCGACCTACCAGAATGTGGTCAGCACCGGCGACGCCGACATCGACAAGTTGACTAGCGACCAGTACGAAGTTGCCGCTTCCTGACACCTGGCAGCTCTTAAGCGGCGCCCAACCCCTTGTTAGTTGACTTCGCTGTTCCGGGTCAGTCAGGCCATCTAGGATCAGATCCAACTCGGATAGGGCAATAGACGACGACGCAAGTGTTGAACGGTTTGTCCCGGTGAACTCGAACTCGCAACCCGTAGCACCTTTGCGAAGATCAACAGAGTTGCTCGTCTTGATTCGGGTACCGACGACCTCCGCCGTGGCCGTCAGATGATCACAGCGGTAGATCTTTGAGTCGTTAATGCTGTCAACGGTTAGAGGACCTCGACAGCGGATCGTAGCATTCCAGACGTTCTTTACGATCGTCACTTGGCCCTTTATATTTACCTGAGCGGAAGCAAGCTGAGGGCCTTCCAAGCGAACTCTTCTTGCAGCGCCCCTAATCTTCCTTATTGGAAGACTCCCTTCTATGTAAACATCACCATCACTTGCAGAAAGCTCTACGTCAATTTGATTGTCAGATGTCTGCGGATTTCGAAGTAGATTCCAGGATCCATCGCCCAGGGTTATTTCGGCGGACTCAGAAAGTGAAACCCGGCCATTTCCGCCCCCTCTAAATGTCTTGAAGCAGGAGATATTCTGAAATCTGGCCTGGACATTGACAACCCGGTTAGGATGCGGGAAGTTCAGCTTCAAGGACGTTCCGCTCCCGACCGACACAGCGTCGATCGTGATGTTGTTCGTGAGGTCAACGACGACATCGCTATGCGCTGGGATTGAGCCAAAATCGAGATTGCGACTTCCTGCAAAGCTAAAGACCTGGCGACCGTCGTGGTCGTCAATGCTGCCCAATTGACTAGATGGGTACCAAGCTTCCTCCGAATCGATCTCCATCATCTCGAAGATAGCAGCGGCAGTGATTTGTCAGTTCCAGCTTCGGCACTAGCGTCACCGAATCATCTGGCAACGATTCGACTGGGCGCGAGGCCGGTAGTCGGGCCCAGACCCTGGTTCTTATCTGCAGTAACTCCGCGTCAATACAGCATCGGACGGACGTGAACGGCTATGAACCAGTTTCGGAAGGCCGTTTCACAGGTGAGATTCGACGCATTCTGGCCGATCGTGCCCGCACCTTGATCGCCGAAACCTGCGGTGACATGTCGGTGGCGGCGAAGCTGCAGTGGTGCGGGGTCAAGATCCGTGGCGGCTCGTCGGTCGTGGCGGTAGAGCGGCATCCGACGGCACGGCGATTAGCCAGCGCAACACTCACCGCTCAATTGTCACAGGCTGCAATATGGCCGGTATCTCACCGACGATCAGCGCCTACGACCTCCGCCACAGCGCCATAACCCTCCAAGTCGAACGGGGTCACGCAATCCACAAGATCGCCGACTGGGCAGGCACCTCAGCGCGGATGGTTTCTGATGTATATCGTCATCGCATGACAGTTGTGACCGATCTCCGAGGCTCAAACTGTCGAATCTGAACTAGCGGATAAAGCAATTCCGACGGAGCCTCTGATCAAGGACCTTCAGTTGACACAGGCTTACCCTCCCCAGCTAATGTGAGTACTCAATAAGCCGGATCAGTTGTCGGAGGGAAACAGTGATTGTTCAGGTTCAAAGTTATACGATAGAGGCACGTTGCCAGCCAGCATCGGGTCCGTCGACTAGCCCAGCCATTAGATTTCTAACCGTCGGCGGCCCAGCCGTGGTAGCAATCTACTCGCGAAGGCAAGACGGCTCGGATGCAGTTCGGACAGGGTGGAGAGAGCGACCATGGGGTCGTGAATTCTGGTCAACTCTTCACGAGCGCAACTACGCCATTCACCTTGATATTCTGCGAAATGAATCACCTGTAGCGATCGTTCTGGGTGGCTACGACTACACGCTTGAAGAAATGGAAGAGAACTACTTTGAGAGCAGCATCCCCTGGTCCCTATTGGCTCTAAATGAGCCAGTCGGCGAAGGCCCGACTGATTCCAGTAGGTTCCTCCAATACACCGAGCGACCAATCTGGGATTCCGACTCGCTGGAGCGCTGGTATCCATTCCTCCGGACCGACTGAGGCCTCTATGGACACCATGATCGATGTATTCCAGGCTACGTTCGAGACTTGGGCGACACGAATGGGAATCGGCGACACACGGCGGAGAATACTTGAGAGCTCTGAAGATGATCTTCTCCGACTCCACGAGAACTACGTCGAGTACAGATCAGCTCACCAGGAAGGCCAGGCTCAGCGCAACAGGCTAAATCCGTATATTCCGACGCATCTGGATACGGGGCTATCCAAAAGACTCGCAGTACCAATGCTGACCGACTCTCTCGACGATGCCAAGATTGAAGAGTTTGTGCGTGCGATCAAGCTCCATCTTCTTTATGCACACTCAGTCTCGGTCCCGAATCCCTTTGTTTACATCGATGATCTCATTGCGTACCCGACGGGAAACGAAGAACTGCATAAATCTAATGTCGGCCGCATAGTCCAGTACTTCGATCTACTACGGTTGGTCGAACCGCTCATCTCTCACGGTGTACTGAACTTCATCGAAGTCCAAAGCGCTACTATCAATCGAGGCCTCTCTGCAGGTGGACGCACTCAACTATCGAACGCTGCCGAGGTCTTAGATCTATCAGCCGAGCAGCTCGGCCTGTCAGCCGAAACGGCCGACAGGTGGAACGCAATGTTTCGCCCGGACCGCCCAATAACAACGCAGCTCAGTGAGGATCTTATCGAGTTCCTTATCGGCCAGTTCAGGGTCATCCAGGAGCTGAACTTCAGTACGGACTTCTACCTCCGCAACCCGGGTGATGCTACCGCACTCGGTTGGCTACTGGCGTCGCTAGACGATCCCAACTTCGGTGCCTTGCTGAATGGTCTGAGACGTTCCGAAGTGGTTCAACCAGCTGGCGAATCGTTGACGCTTACACAGATTTGCAGCGTTGACCTGCCAGACTTCACTCTGAGCACGGAAGATATCGTTAGAGTACGAGAAGACGCCGCGTTTGGGACGTGGCGAACGACAGTTGAAGAAGCTCTCGAGAACGTTGAGGATCTGAGCGACGACATACTCGCCCCGCACCGACGAGTATCAATCGACAACGAGATAGGCTCACAGCTCATCGAAGGTCAGCGCAGACTGGAAAGGAAGATCGAAGGATCATCATTCCTATCAAATGCCATGGCGACTGCAAAGACACTCGCTGTAGGTAGCGTAGTCGCTCTCGTTCTCACACCTTTCGCTCCGCCGGCGGCGACACTGGCTTCGGCCGGTCTGAGTTCAGCGATTGATTTGGCGCTGGCCTACCGGCGAGAGCGCTTACCCTCCTCAGATCGGGCTCTTCTTAATCACTACATGGTCTTCACAGATACACACTTGCGATAGTTACCTCAGGTCGACGGATTACTGATAAGGGACCGCCATCGCACCGGCGTCGGCAACGATGGCTCGCAGTAGGAATGAACGATGATGGCTCACAGAATGGCTCACACCCCCGACCCAAGTACTCAGCGACCCAAATCCGGGCATGAAAAAACCCGCTGCGGGAGCGGGCTTTCTACGTGGGGCTAACAAGAGTTGAACTTGTGACCTCACCCTTATCAGGGGTGCGCTCTAACCAACTGAGCTATAGCCCCGAGGCAGACACCAACGGTACCGCTTCCGGCCCCCGTCCGCTACCCGTTTTCGAAGCAACTTTCACCAGCGGTGCGGTCCACAGAACGACCCCAAAACAGCTTGTGGCCCCGGCTCCCACCACCACGGAGAAACCGGGACCACAGATCAAGCGCCCCGCCCCTTAGGGGTCGATCACGATCGTGCAGGTGTAGGTGCCGGGCGCCAAGTCGACGGCGGTGCCGCTGATGTCATCGGGGCCCGCCTCACCGGTGATGGCGTCAACATCGATCACAGTGCCGTCATCACCAGAGCACACGATCGACGAGTACGTGCCGCCATCAACCTGCGAATCGACCGAAACCGTGATCGACGTCAACGGGATATTCAGGAACTCAACGACGTCAAACGTGCCGCTCCCGTCAGAGCAGTCGCCGTCGTTGTTGGTCACCTCGACCACCTTCGCCGCACTCCCATCGACGATGTACCCGGTGGGCACCGTCTCGGTCACCGCGTACTCACCGAGCAACAGCCCGTCGATACACAGCACACCCATTGCATCCGTGACCGCTACCACGTCAACACCTTCGGGGCCGCCGGTCACCGTGAACTCAATCCCCGCGTGAGGATGGTTCAGCCCGATTCCCGAGGCAGCGTGTTTACGTTCCTTCACCACCTTCAGCGCTCCTCGAGACCGCTCGTTGACAATCGGGCCCACCTCAACCGGAAGCTCGTCGTCCTCGGCCACCGTCACCCACACCGGATCGGCCACCTCGTGATTCAGCGGCACCACGGTTTCCACCGCCCAATACGAGCCGAACAGCACGTTCTCGATCACACACGACGCCGCACCGTCGCCATCGATGGCCGTGGTGCACATGAGCGGCAACCCGGTGGTCGGGTCGAACGCCACCGTGTCGGCGTCGTCATAGGCGTCGGCCACCAGACCGTCGTCGTTGTAGAGCACAAATGTCGCCCCCGGCAGAGCGGTGCCAACGTCGTCGGTCTTCAACAGTTTGATCGACCCGCAGTTCGTGATCTCGGAGCTGGCCGGGAGGATGAAGTCCTTCATGGCAGCGCTGAACGAGTCGGATGAGCGACTCTTCAAATACACGCTGGAGAACGTGGTGCACTCCTCCGCTGTGGTGAAGAACACGGTCAGGTCGATCGACGCCTCACCAAACGTAAAGGGATCGACGGTGCCAAGGCCAAGCGACGACCCATCCATCGACGACGAGTTCACAGACCCGGTGGCGAGACCGGCGTCGGTGAGGCTGGTCCGCTGACCCCAGCACGGATACTTGTTCGTGGCCTCACACGGCCCGTCGCTTGAGTCGGTCAGCCACCGGAAAATAAACAACTCCGGCACCGTGCCGCCCTTGCTCAACTCGTACACAACCAGAGCGTCGCCCGCCTGTCGGATAGGCACACCACTGGCGTCGACGTCACCCGACTGATTGAACTCAAAGTCCATATTGGTGGTGCCCTGCGGGTCCTGCACCCGGCTCCAGAACACATGAAAGAAGTCGCCCATGTCGCTCGACTCGAGCACGTAGCCAAACGAATTCAGGTCACTCTTGTTTGGCGGAATCGAACCGGTCACCACCTTTGGCACCGCCGAGTCCTCCTTGGTGCCCTGACCGAACGCGTCGTCGTTTGATCCCGACGGCAGATCGCCCTGGATGTAGGCGCCGCCGGAGGCCCAGTCGATCGAGGCCGACCCGCCGCCGTCACCGCCAACATCGTCGACCACGGCGTTGGCGTCGATGTCGATCTCGAAGTTGCTCCCGGGAAGGGACGCTTCGCCATGAGTGGCCGATGCCGTGGTTGGCACACCGAACACGGCAGCCGTCAGGAGGCTCAAGGCAGCCAAAACTCTGATCGCCGGGTTCCGAAGTCCGAAGCTCGACAAGAAAGGCCTCGTCGACGGAGGCGCGGACCGTAACGTCGGCTCGGGGGTGGTCTCTGGTCGCATAATTCCCTCGCTATGCAGTTGTCGCCACCGGCCGCTTCCGGACGATGACTGGTATTGGGCGGACCCCGAAGGCGACAAACAACCGGGGCCGGCTTCCCTCCAGGAAGCACCCGATTGTCCGACATCGATGATTCGGAGGTGGCTCCAGTAACGGCTCAAACTCGAAAAAACTTGAGCCGATACGCCCCGCCTCGAATGCGTCTACGACGCTACTGCTTACCCTTTTGGGGTTTGATGCGAACGGTCTCTTCCTCGATCACCGTGACTCGCACGCCGCCGAGAAGATCCGACAGCAGGTTGAACATCACCGTGAGCAACACCACGAGCACCGAAGCGGCGAGGGTCATGATGCCGGCGATGGCGACGGCGGCACGGAAGATGGCTTCACCGTCGATCTCAAACGTCTCATAGTCACCCAATTCACGGATGAAACTTTCAACGTTTTCGATCGTGCCTGCTTCATCAGCCACGTTCCACACCAGCACACTGGCCAGAAGCAGAGCGGCAAACAGGCAAAGATGGAACAGCACCGAGAACGTAAGCACCGACCACGGGTCGATATGGCGGATGACCCGGCGAACCTTGCGAGCCTGCAGACGCCGACGGCCGGTGATACCGCCGCTGAACATATCGGAAACCGACCGGGGCTTCTCGATGATCGTGCGGTTATCGACCCGCTGGGCCCCGTCGCGAGGCAGGTGGACCTGTTCGCTGTCGAACTCGGGAACAGCCGGCGTCTCGCCGGTCACGGCCGGATCAACGCGCACGTCGACATCGGTTTTGGCCACGGCGACCTGATCAGCGGCATCGTCGACGACCGGCGGTGAGGTGGGTGCGGCTGCTCCGGCCATCGTCCCGGCGCTCACCAGTGACTCGACGAGTTCATCCTTGTCTTTCGCCTTCGACGTCGCCGACGCAACGCCACCGCTGGCGGCGGCAACCTCATCTTCGGGAGGGCCGGGCATGACCACGGTGTCGTTCGGATCCGAATCGAGGATGCGCTTCAGCTCGGCGTCGGCTGCAGCCTTGGCGTCGTCGACACTGGAGCCGGAATCGGAACCAGACTGCTCCGACGAGCGAGCCTTCGATCGGTCCTTCTTCGACTTCGACGATCCCTTAGGGCGGTTGGAGCCGTTGGACTCGGCAGTGGCACCGGCGTCGGCATCGACCGACGAGCCGTTTGAGCCTCCACCCGATTTGGTGGACTTCCTCGACTTGGTTGAACCGTTGCCCGATGCGGAGTCGGCCGAGGCGACATCGGAGTCGTCATCACTGAGAGCATCCGTGACGGTAAACCCGGCGTCGGAAAGTTGCTCCGACACGTCGGCTACCGCGTTTCGCCCCAACTTCTTACTATCTGCTGGTTCGAACCCGAGTTTCTCGACTAGCGCGTTGCCTATTTCGGCCGGCTTCGCCGATGCATCATCCTTAGGGCCCATAACACCCTTCAGTCTACGACAGTATTTTCCATCTCGGATGTCACGCTCCGCTAAGGAAACCATCCAGGGCAAGAAATCTCTCTGCAGCCGCTGCAGCAGTGATCCCTTCTACTTCGACCACAACTGTAACCACCATGAGCGATTGAGTCGATTGGCCCGCCGACGGGAGCGGATTTCCTCCCGGCGAACGCTCAACATAGGAGGTGATGGTCGCATCGTTGGCGACGGCCACAGCATCAGCCGATGCGCGACCACCACCTGCTCCGGCCAACGCCACGGCATCAGCCGCGGCTTGCGCTCGAGCCCGACCGGCGGCTGCACCCGACAGAACAACCACGACCATCGCCATCACAACCAATATCGCCAACCACACCGCCACCAAAGGCAGCACCGACCCTTCGTCGTCCATCGGAATCCGATCTCTTGGACAATCTCTGGGCGGCCGTGGCCGCAAGCCGCGCTGCCGCGGTGGGGTTATTCTTCTTCGTCTGACGCTTCGACTTCGGACGCGTCGGCTTCGTCGGCTACCAGCTCGGCGGCCTCAGCACCTTCTTCGCCATCCGACTCGTCGGCCTCTTCAGCTTCTAGCAGGCGAGCCACGGCCGAGACTGAATCTCCGGCACCGAGGTTCATGACCGTTACGCCACCGGCGTCGCGGCCTTGAATCGAGATGTCTTCCACCGCGGTGCGGATGATCACGCCACCGGCGGAGATGAGCATGACCTCGTCGCCGGGGCGCACAAACATCGCTCCGACCACTTCGCCCTTCTTCTCCGACACCTTGATCGCCCGGACCCCGAGGCCACCCCGCTTCTTCTGAGCGAACTCGGTGGCGTTCGTGCGTTTGCCGTAACCCTCCGACGTGATCACCAGGAACCGATGCGCCTCAGCCATCACATCGCAGCTCACAAGCTGGTCGTCGCCACGGAACTTCATGCCGACCACGCCGGCCGCGGTGCGACCCATCGGCCGCACGTCGTTCTCGTCGAAACGAATGGCCTGACCTCGGCGAGAGGCCAGGAAGATGTGATCGTCACCGTTGGTGGGCACAACCTGCACCAGCTCATCGCCGTCGTTGAGCTTGATGGCGATGAGCCCGGCCTTGAGCGACGAATCGTAGGCGGTGAACAACGTCTTCTTCACCCGACCCATGCGGGTGGCGAAGAACAGGAACCGGTTGGTCTCGTAGTCACGCGTGTCGATGATGGCCTGCACCCGCTCTTCACTCTCAAGCGGCAGTAGATTCACCAGAGCCGTTCCCCGAGACGTACGGCTGGTCACCGGAATCGAGTGGGCCTTGATGCGATACACCTTGCCCCTGTTGCTGAAGAACAACAGGTACGCGTGCGCGGTGGTGTGTAGCAAATGGGTGACCAGATCGTCATCGCCGTCTTTGAGTTTTGCCGCGGTAACTCCACGACCACCTCGACCCTGCGTGCGGAACTCCTCGGCCGACACCGACTTGATGTACCCACTCGACGACAGCGTGACCACCAGATCGTCGTCGTCGATGAGATCTTCGATGTCGAGCTCGCCCGGATCGTGCATGAGCTGGGTGAGACGATCGGTGGCGAAGGCCTCGCCGATGGCCGTCATCTCGTCTTTAATCACTTGGTCGAGGCGCTCCTGGGAAGCGAGGATGGCTTCCAGCTCGGCGATCTCGCCCTGCTTGTCGGCCAGCTCGGTTTCCAGATCGATACGGGCCAGGCGGGTGAGGCGCCCGAGCGGCAGGTCGAGGATGAAGTTGGCCTGGACCTCGGAGAAGTCGAATACCAGTGGTTCGGTGCTCTCGCGACCCGGCGCAGGCACCGCTTCACCTTCACCCATGAGGCGGGTGCGGGCATCGCCGCGGTCTTCCGACGCCCGGATGGTGGCGATGATGTCGTCGATGACGTTAAGCGCTCGGAGCAAGCCTTCGAGGATGTGGGCTCGGGCGTTGGCCTGATCGAGCCGGTACTGGCTGCGACGACGAACCACATCACGCTGATGCTCGACGTAGGCCAGCAGCGCATCACGCAGGTTGAGCGTGAGCGGCACCCCGTCGACCAGCGCCACCATGTTCACACTGAACGTGGTCTGCATCGGCGTGTACTTATAGAGGTTGTTGAGCACCACCATGGCGTTGGCGTCGCGCTTCAACTCAAACACGAGGCGGGTGTTGCCCTTCGCCGACTCGTTGCGGATCTCCCGGAGGCCGGTGAGGTCACCCCGCTCCACCAACTCGGCTGTCTTGGTGGCGATGCGATCCACCGAGGTCTGATAGGGAATCTCGGTGACGATGATCTGATTGCCACCCTTGGGCTTCTCGACGATCTCGGCCACGGCCCGCAGGCGGATGGAGCCTTTGCCGGTGCGGTAGGCATCACGAATGCCGACCCGACCGAGAATCTGGGCCGCCGTGGGGAAGTCGGGCCCTTTGACGAACTCCATGAGATCGTCGGGTGTGGCGTCGGGATTGTCGAGCAGGTGGATGGCGGCCTCGATCACCTCGCCCAGGTTGTGGGGAGGGATGTTGGTGGCCATGCCGACGGCGATGCCCTGGGAACCGTTGACCAGCAGGTTGGGGAACCGGCTGGGGAGGACGTCGGGCTCTTGGTACTTGCCGTCGAAGTTGTCGGAGAAATCGACGGTGTCTTCGTCGATATCGGCCAGCAGCTGCATGGCCAACGGGGTAAGGCGACACTCGGTGTAGCGGTAGGCAGCGGGCGGATCGTCGGGCGAGCCGAAGTTGCCGTGGGGATCGATGAGCGTGTGGCGCAGTGAGAACGGCTGACCCATACGCACCAGCGAGTCGTAAATCGCCGAATCGCCGTGGGGGTGGTACTTACCAATCACGTCGCCGACCACGGTGGCGCACTTCACGTGGCTGCGGTCGGGGCGATGCCCGGAGTCGAACATCGACCAGAGGATGCGGCGGTGAACCGGTTTCAGACCATCACGGGCATCCGGCAGCGCCCGGGAGATGATGACCGACATCGCATACTCGAGAAAGGACTGCTCCATCTCGGTTTGAATTTCGATCGGTTCGACATTGTCGGGCGGCTCGACGGGTATGTCAGACATACAAACCTTTCAGCGAGGAGTTTCGGCCGAGCCGAAACTCGGTAAGCGAAGCGACGTTGTCCGGCGGCTCAATGCCGTTGTCGTCGGTCACGGGGATGTCAGACATGAAAACCCTTCATCAGCGAGTTCAGGGACGCCCTAACTCAAACTTTCGAGGCCGGAAGGCCTGGCGGCTCGACCAGCGAACGGTTGCCCGACGGCGAGTCTTGGCCCTGCCAAAAACCCGCTTGGTGAGGCTGAAAGCCGAGCGGCAACCACCTATATATTGTAGCCGATTCAGGCCCCAATCCGGTGCCAGGGCGGCGTTGCCGAGACCGTATTGTCGACCTCGCCGTAGTAACGCGCAGGGGCGCGCAATATCGCGCGTTTCGGCGCGTTATTGCGCCTCAGGGAGGTGCGACTGTCAGTGGTCGTCGTTAGGGTGCGGTCATGCGATTCGACCCGGCCCTTCGGGCGTTGGTCGAGTTCGCGGCCTCTCGGCACAACGCGTTCCACACTACCGAGGCCGCCGAAATCGGAGTCCCGGCCTATCGGCTCCGACGAGCCCGCGCCGACGGGTCCCTAATCGAGCTGCACCCCAAGGTCTGGGCGGTGGCAGCCCTCCGAAACCCGACGGGTCAAGCGCTCCGGGCGGCCAGTCTTGCCGCGTCGCGCTCCGCGGCCTGCCACCTGGGCTCCACCTGGCTGCATGGCTGGGATGACAGGCCACCGACCGAGCCGTGTATCTGGGTTCCAGGCTCGGCCCGACCACTCCCCGGCGTCAAACATCAGTGGGCCGGAGGGATCGACCCAAGCCACGACCTATGTATTGTCGACGGGATTACCACCCTCAACCGGGCAGCCACACTCTGTCTAGTCGGGCGGGTCGTCGACCAGCAGGCTCTCGGGTGGTACCTCGACCAGTTCCTGCACACGGAGTCACGGCGCTGGCTGGACCAGACGCTGGCCCGACTGTGGTCTGCGACCGACAGAGGCCCGGTCCGCTTGCGGACACTACTCGATGATCGCGATCGACTTGCTCACCCCACCGACTCATGGCTCGAACGAGTGGTGGCCGATCTGTTGGCTGTGGCCGATCTGCCGCCGATACGGCTGCAGTATCCGCTATGCGTCGATGGGCGACGGTTCCGTCTCGACATCGCAATGCCGTCGATCAAGCTGGGCGTTGAGTGTCATGGTCGCTCCCACCACTTTGGTGCCGGGCGTGAAGACGCCGACAATGTGCGTGATCTGGCCGCCGGCTCCGCCGGTTGGCAGCTGCTCTATGTCACTGCTTCGCAGTTGAACGACCCGAGCGGGTTTGTCGATCAGGTCGTGACTGTCGCCCGCATACGACAGCGCCAACTAGGTTCGAATGCCGCCGAGACCCTCAAACAACGCGCCTAGGCGTGCGATATCGCGCGTTTCGGCGCGATATTGCAGCCGAAGACTCCGGAACTGGTCGACCGAAGGGTCAGTTGATGAACTGGTAGGCGGCGACGCTCAAACCCAAGGCGATCACCAGGCCCCGCAGCGCGGTGATCGGCACCTTGCGGGCCATGCGGGCGAAGCCAGCGCCACCGATGGCGCTGCCGAGGAAGATGGGGATCAGAGCAACCCAGTCGACGAGACCCGTGACTCCGTAGACCACAGTGGCCAGCAAGACACCAACCGTGATCACCACATTCTTCGCTGCGTTGGCGGCGAAGAAGTCACCGAACCCTCGAATCAGCAGCACGGCGAGAAACATGTTGCCAACCCCTGAGCCGAAGTAGGTGAGATACACCGACAGCACGAACACGATCAGCGTGCCGGCGAAACCGCTGGTCACCGCAGGGGCCGACCGTTGAGCCACATCCCGCAGACGAGGACTGGCGGCGAACAACCCGGTGGCGAGCAGAATCAGCCACGGCACCAGATCTTCGAACGCCTCCGTCCCGGTGGACAGGAGCAACACAATCCCTACCACCGATCCGGCGAGCACCACCGGCAGCTCCCGGCGATAGCGAGCACCATGGGCCCTCACCTCATCGCGGTACTCGGGAATCGCCGCCACGTTGCCAGGAGTGAGAGCCGCCAAGGTGGTGGCCGCTGCCTCGATCGACGGTAACCCGGTGGCCAGCAGTGCTGGATAGGTGAAGAAGCTTCCGCCGCTCGACACGGAATTGATAATCCCACCAACGAGTCCGGCTCCGAACAGCACCAGCCATTCCGTCAACGACATAGCAGCCTCACTGCCCGACCACGGTACCGGTACCGCATCCCACCCGCCGCTTGAGTTTTTGACCTATTTCAAGCCCTATTTCCAAATTGTTGCATCCAGGTTGAGCGTTGTCGTCGAACCACTCGCAAGCAACCTTCGACAGGAGTTCACGATGAAGAAGAAAATCATTGCCGGCTTGTTCGCTGCTTCCGCTTTTGTAGGTGTTGGAGCCCCTGCCGCCACCGCTAGTGGTGGCCAGGACGTCGCTTGCATGCAGGCTGGAATGGGCGTGCTGAAAGACGCCGGCTTGTTCTCCGCCGTGGCCGAGGACGGCCTTCCGATCGCCACCGCCGTAGCCGTCGGCGTGACCGTACGTGACGGTGCCGACATCTCCGCCGTACCGGATCCCATCCCCCTCAGCGTCGTGCTCGCCGACCACCGCGCCGGCGACAACAGCCTCTTCGTCTATCCCTGGTGTGACTAACACCGCGGCTTGAGGACCGGCCCGGACTCCCCCTTCCTCCGGCCACCTCAAGTCTTCAAATGCCGACCGTGTCACATCCTCTCCCCCTGGGTGTGGCTGCGGTCGGCATTTGCGCGTCCAAACCGATGTGACCCCATCGGCTTCATACAAGCTTGATGTTTGGCGCGATCATCCGTTCACAGCGCCCATGTTGACTGATAGCAGCAAACGAACACACGGCCCGCCGCCCGGCGAGCCAAGAAAGGACAACCCGAATGCTGCTAGCCACTAGCCAAGCCATCGAGCTGGCCGACGGCGTAGGTCGCGGCGCCGGACACGGAGGCGGCGGCGGATTCTTCCTCTTTCCGCTTCTCATGTTCGCCCTCCTCGGCTTTCTCTTTTTCCGCCTGGCCCGACGCGGCCGCCATGCCGCCTTCGCCATGGCCCCCGGCGGTGCACTGAATACACTCAGCGACCGTTTCGCCCGGGGCGAGATCAGTCGAGAGGAGTACGAGTATCGGCGAGCGATCCTGCGCAACGACAAGGACGTTCCCGCTCCACCTCCGTTCACCGCCTCACCTGCGAGTTCTTCGGCTCCGCCTCCGCCCAGTCCGGAACCCGACCCATTCACTCCCACAGTCACCGATGACGAAGATGACCAGGACGGGTCCCCAACCAGCGCCTCGTAAGTGAACCCCCTCACCCCATAACCAGCGAGGCCTGATGAGTCGGGGTGGTCACCAGTCGGTGGCCACCCCGACGCTTGTGCACGCCAATAAGGTTGAAGCCAATGAGCCAGTCCGGCAACCGCATCCTCATCGTCGACGACGAGGAATCGATTCGTGAACTCGTCGCCTCGTATCTGAAGGCCGACGGGTTTGTTGTTGAGGAACTCGACAATGGTCGCGCCGCTGTTGATCGGATCGCCCGGGCCGACGATCTCGCCCTCATCATCCTCGACGTACGTATGCCGCAGCTCGACGGCATCGAAGCGTTGCGGGAGATCCGCCGTCTGTCCGACACCTACGTGATCATGTTGACCGCAGCCTCGGAGGAGACCGACCGCCTTATCGGCCTCTCGGTCGGCGCCGACGACTACATCACCAAACCATTCTCCCCTCGGGAGGTGGTGGCCCGGGTCAAGGCAGTGCTTCGCCGCACCAGAGCCGGCTCGGAGGACGGGGGCGGAAGTCGAGCAACCCATCACCACCACCAAGTCACCGAGCCGCTCCGCTTCGCTCACATGACCGTCGACATCGACGGCCACGAAGTCACCGTCGACAACAAGCCGGTGGAATTGACCGCCTTGCAGTTCTCACTCGTGCGCACTCTGGCTGAGAACCCTGGTCGGGTCTTCGCCCGCCACCAACTGATCGAGCGGGTCTGGGGTCGCGACTTCTTCGGTGAGGAACGGATTGTCGACGTGCACATCGGTAACCTTCGTAAGGCCCTCGGAGACGACGCGGCCGAGCCCCAGTTCATCGCCACCGTGCGAGGTGTCGGTTACCGTTTCGTCGGACACACGTCGAGCGACGGCAGCACATGAGGTCATTGCGCCAACAGCTGTTCCGATCCCACCTCCTCGTGATGTTCGTGGCCCTCGGGGTGATGATCGCCGGAACCGTCATCTTGTTCAGCCTGCTCGTGTTGGTTGGCGAGATCGACTTCGGCCGAGGCGGCCCGCGAGTTGATCACGCCGACGACGGGCCGGGTGGCATCCTCGTCTTGCTCCTACCACTTGGAGCCGCCGGTGCCGCCGCCGCGTTTGTGTCGTGGATGGTGGCCCGTCGCCTGGCCGAGCCGATCGAAGCCACCCGCGCCGCCACCCATCAGCTGGCCGCCGGCCGCTACGACGTCGAGGTCAATGGGGGCACCGTCACTGAGTTGGCCGATCTGGCCGCCGACGTCAACCACCTCGGGGCCGAACTCCGAGCCACCGAGCAGCGCCGCCTGCGCCTTGTCGGCGACGTGGCCCACGAACTGCGTAATCCGCTCGCCACCATCGAAGCGTCGATGGAGGCGCTGATGGACGGCGTCGTCCCAGCCAACGACGAAACCTTCGCCCGGGTTGCCCGGGAGGCGGCTCGGCTGCGCCGCCTGGCCGGTGACCTGTCGGAACTATCGGCCACCGCCGAACCGTCGGCGGTACGGGCCACCGAGACGGTCGATCTGGTCGATGTGGTTGACCATGTGGTGGCTCAGCTAACCCCGCAGGCATCGGCGAAGGGCCTCGTCCTCCAGTGGGTCCGACCGGAGGCCATGACGGCCATCGGCGATCGGGATCGGTTGACTCAGGTGTTCACGAACATCGTCGGCAACGCCGTGCAGTACACCGACCACGGCGAGGTGGCGGTAGCCGTCACCCCGGTCGACGGTGCCGACCGGCAGCGGGAGTGGATTCAGGTGACGGTGACCGACACCGGGCCGGGCCTCGCCGCCGACGATCTCACGCTGGTGTTCGAGCGGTTCCATCGAGTGAACCACAACTCCGAGGGCACGGGCGTTGGGCTGGCGGTGGCCAAGTCGCTCGTTGAGTCGCACGGCGGTACCGTCGTGGCCACCTCCCCCGGCCTCAGACAAGGCGCCGTGTTCACAGTCACCCTTCCAGCCCGATAGAACAGAATCAATGATCGTCTTCATCGACTACGAACACGCCGACGGGCACAAAGCCGAGTACGGCGAACGAGTGCTGGCCGCCCGCACCTGGATCACCTACCGGCTTGAAGACCTGGCCGGGATGCATTGCATGCTTGTGCGCTACCACAGCCTCACCTGGGATCTCCTGAAGCGGCTCGACGCCAAAGCCATCTTCATCAGCGGCAACTCAATCGACCCCGAACACTACGACCCGGCCACCACCGCCACGCTCAAAGACGTGCTCAACAACTCCGGCCTCCCCGTGTTCGGGTTCTGCGGCGGCTGGCAGGTGCTGGCGTCGAGCCTGGGGGCCGATGTGGTTCCGCTCACCATCACGGAGAGTGAAGTGAAAGCCGACGACCGTCTCATCACTCTGCCTAGCGGCCGCCCCTTTGAGTACGGCTATCACCCGGTGGAGCTGAACGGGGGTCATGCCCTCCTCGACGGCATCGACGCCGACCCGATCGTGCGCCACGCCCACGGTCTTCACGTGCCCACCACATCGATGCCCGACGGTTTCCGCACCGTGGCGGCCAATTCCATCACCCCGGTGCAGATGGCCGTCAATGATGAGCGGAAGATGGCCGGCACCCAGTTCCACCCGGAGTACTGGACCGACGATCACCCTGAGGGTCGCACGATGATCGCCAATTTCCTCCGCTGGAGCGGCGTCACGGGGTAGGTCAGCCCTTCCGGATCGCTCACTACGACTTGTGTTGGGCGTATTCGATGAGCCTCGTCATCACCGCATCCCCGGCCTTGGCCACGCTGCCGGCGTCGAACGGCGGCTGCGGATCGTACTCCACCATCAGCTGCATGGCCTTCGCCGCATCGGCGTCGACGAGCAGCTCCGACAGCCGCAGCGCCATGTCGATGCCCGACGACACCCCGGCCGCCGTGATGATCCGCTGATCCAGGTGTTCCACCACTCGCTGCTCCGTCGGGATGGCGCCGAGTTTGGCCAGGGCGTCGTAGGCGCCCCAGTGGGTGGTGGCGGTCATGCCATCGAGGAGGCCGGCGGCGGCCAACACCAGCGAGCCGGTGCAGACCGACGTGGTAAACCTGGTTCCCGGGTGCACGGCTTTGACCCAGGCGATCAAGGGGCCGTCCGAGTCGGCCACCACCGCCCGAGTACCTACGCCGCCCGGCACCACAATCACATCCGGGTTGGTCACCTCGTCGTAGGTGGCGTCGACGGTCAAGCCGAGGAATCCATTCTCGGTTCGCACCTCACCTTTGACCTCACCGACGAACACAACCTCGGCTCCTGGCAGGCGCTGTAAGACTTCGTAGGGTCCGATGCCGTCGAGAGCGGTCAGGCGGTCGAATAGAGGGATGGCGATCTGCATGGGATTCTCCTTTGTCTAAACTGCGGTGAAGTGTTTGCGGTAGGCGTCGGGCGAGACGCCGAGCTGCCGCTGGAAAACTCGACGAAGGGTCTCGCTGGTTCCGAACCCACATCGTTCCGCCACCACAGCAAGGCCGTCATCACCAAGTTCAAGGTGCTGACGAGCGGCGGCCACCCGAACGTTCTCCAGATAGCGAGCAGGGGTTTGCCCCACCTCGTCGGTGAAGCGCCGGGTGAAGTGACGCGGCGACAACCCGACGGCGGCGGCCAGAGCAGCCACCGATTCGACTGCCGCCGGGTCCCGGTCAATCAGATCCTGCGCTTGGCGAACCGGGCCGTCGTCGGATCGAGCCGACCACACGGTCGGCGCAAACTGCGATTGGCCGCCGGCCCGATGTAGGAACACCACCAGCCACCGTCCAACCTCTTGGGCCACCTTCGCTCCGAGGTCGTGTTCGACGATGGCCAACGCGAGGTCGATTCCGGCGGTCACGCCGGCCGAGGTCCAGATGTGGCCGTCGACCATATATATGGCATCGCCGTCAACATCGAGGCTCGGATGTTCGTTGGCCAGAGCTCGGGTGTGAGCCCAGTGGGTGGCCACCCGACGCCCATCAAGGAGCCCGGCTTGGGCGGCAACATAGGCGCCGGTGCAGACACAGGCCAGTCGTTCCACCTCGGTTCCAATTCGGCGCACATGGTCGGTCACCAAATCGTCGGTCCGCACTCGGGCGCCGTCGCCTCCGGGAATCAGAAGCGTATGGGGGCGCTCACCACCAACCGGCCAAGGCTCGGCAACCAAACGCAAACCCGAGTCGGTCTCGATCTGCGTCTCCGTGGTACTCGGGGCAATCACTCGAAGGTCATAGCGCAGCCCGTCGACCTTTAGACCGTCGGCCACATCGTTGGCGGCAGCGAAGACCTCGTGCGGTCCGGTGAGGTCGAGAGCCTGAACGCCCTCGTAGGCCACGAACCATATGACGTGCCGGTTGCTCATGCCTCCACTTTGAAGGCGAACGGTTCATGGCGTCAATGACATGGTTCCCACAATTTCGGACACCCAATGACAGTTTCGTGAACGGGGATCCAGCCCGTAACACCGATCGTCCAAGCTGTTGACGAGACGTGAAAGGACATGTGACCAAATGACTCGCCTCACCACTCGCACTACTGCCATTTCCATTGCCACTGCCATTGCCGTTGCCGTCCTACTGATCCCGATGGTTGGCCTCGCCGCACCGGCCTCCGCCTCCTGCGCCCCGCCGCTGCCCATCGGGCAGGCTCTCGACGAGGCGTCGTACGTGTTTGTGGGCACGGTCACCGCCCTACGTTCGGATGATCGGTACGCGACGTTAGACGTGGAAGAGGTCTGGCGGGGAGATCTCGCCGCCACGGTCGAGGTAAACGGCGGCCCCTCCCCGGCCGACGTGGGTGCAGCCGAGGCCGACGGCCTCAGTATCTCCACCTCGGTAGACCGAACCTACACCCTCGACCAGCGGTATCTCGTGGTCTCCAGCGGGATGGAAGCCGGCGTTCTGGCCGACAACGCCTGCTCGGCCACAACCGAATACACCGATGACTTCGACCAGTTCCGCCCCGTCGACAGCTACGTTCCCACTGCGGCACCGACGGACACATCGGTCGAGGAGTCCGAGGACTCGTTGTCACTCTGGTGGTTGCTGACCGGCGGCAGTGTCCTCATTGTCGGGTTGGTCTTTCTGGTCGCTCGCCGCAGACCCTGATGGGACTTCGGGCTCTATCGACCTTTCCGGCCGGGAGCTTACGTTAGTTGTATGCATGCCCGACTTGTCGCCGCGGTCGCCATCGCCGTCACAGCCGTTGTTGCCGCCGGGTGTCTGCCTGACGACCCCGACCCCAACAACATCGTGGTCGATGGGAACGGATCGGCGATCGTGGTGATGAGCGAGTTCGCATACCTGCCGCAGACTCTCACGGTCGACGCCGGCGCCACCATCGACCTGGTCGTGATCAATGAGGGATCAGCCGAGCATGAGATCATGATCGGACGCTCCGTGGCTGATGCCGGTGGCTATGGCGATGATCTGCTCGCTCGCATGATGGATGGAGCGGAACACTCGGTCGTCGATACGGCTTTCAGCCAGAGCGACACCACTTCGGCTGATCCTGACGATGCTCAATGTGCCGAGCCGGCCGCGCCCGATCACGACGACGGCGACAACGCCGACCACAGTCACGACCCTCCCGAACTCCCGGAGCATTGCCTTGCTGATGACCCCGACGGCACCACCACGGGTGATACCACTCAGAGCGATACGACCGACACCGACCATGATGATGGAGATCACGACCACGACGCCGATGCTCGCACCGATGACGATCAACCCGCTGCCGAACACGGCCACGGTGAGGACGATGGTCACCACGGCGACGATCACGCCGGTGCCCACATCACGGTTGCTGCAGGAGATCAGCAGACGGTCCAACTCCAGGTTCCGGTGGACGCCGATGGCGAATGGGAGATCGGCTGCTTTCTCCCAGGCCACTACGAAGCCGGTATGATCGCCACGCTCGTGATCCGCCCTGTCGACGCCTGATCACTACCCCGAGGGCTCGTTGCCGTCGAGGGCGGTGAGGCGGTCGAGGTCCGGTCATCGTCGCTACGCCTGGACGCCGCAAGCCCCTCGCGCACTGCGGCCATGCAGTCATCAAAGTGGCTGATGGTGAATCCATGCCCGGCATCGGGAAGTAGCCGAGCGTCCGATGTCGGCCCGATCGCCCTGATCCGCTCCATCAGTCGCTCGACGTCGAAGATCGAGCTGTGGGCCCCGACCAAAACCAAGACCGGGCTCTCGATCGAGGCCAACTCCTCGTCGGTGAAAACAGGAATCGGCGGCGGTTTCGGGGGATGATGGCGCTGGCCGTGCAACACGAGCCGCAGTGTGGCTTCGTCGTGAAGGAGAGGATTGTGAAGACGATCACCGAGAAATCGACGGACCGCATCCGGGCTGATCGACGCCACCAGCGAACCGAGTCCTCCTCCGATGAATCGCGCCAGTCGGAGTTTCACCACGCCGACCGGATCCAAGGCCACTACCGACGCCACGTCATTGGCCATGGCGTGGGAAAGGGCGACGTAGCCACCGAGAGACTCACCGACCAGCGTCGGCCGGGCTAGTTCCAATCCAGCCGCGACCTCGGAGAACCAATCGCCGTAATCGCCGGCTGCCGCAAATCCGACGGTGGGTCGACTGGCGCCGACTTCACCGATCACATCGACGGCGTAGACATCGTGGGATTCGAGCTGCTCGGCGTAGGGGATCCAGCGGATCGACGTGTCGCACATACCGTGAATAAACATCACCGCAGGCCCATCACCGGGCCATCGGTAGACCCGGGTGGAGCCAAAGCTTGTGGACAGATTGAGCGCCTCGGGGGGAGGGGCGGCCATCGTCTGTTGCCAAAGTTCACGATCGAGGTCGCGGTATCGCTGCTCGGCCTCCGAGCTTCTCCAGGCCGAAAGGTACGCCTTCTCTTTCATAATACAAGTGTATCATTAAAGCCCTCTACGCTGTCTAGGTGCCCAAAATTGTCGATCACGACGAGCGCCGCCGTCAGATAACCGACGCTGTCTGCCGCATAACTCTGCGCGGCGGCCTAGGCGCGGCGACGTTTCGTGAGGTCGCATCAGAGGCAAGGGTCTCCGTGCGACTGGTGCAGCACTACTTCGGATCCAAAGCAGGACTCCTAGACACCACTCTTCAACACGTAGGCGAGCGTTCAACGGCGAGGCTCATGCGTTGGATCGAATCCACTGATGGCACTCCTCGGGCTGTGCTGGGAGCATTCTTGAAGTCGTTCATCCCGGTCGACGATGAGAGCCGGGTGGCGGCGTTGATGTACACCGCCTTGTACACCGAAAACGTGGTTGGCGGAGCGAAAACGGCGGCCGCCGCCGACCGGGTTACCGAAGTGCAAATGATGTACGACACCATCTTCGAGCAGCTCGAGCGAGGACCACTGGTACCGGGGGTCGACCTGCACCGGGAGTCACAGCTGATCGTGTCGATGACCGGTCTCTTCCAGTACGTTCTCGACGGAACGATGACCTCCGAAGACGCCTACGCCGCGGTCGACTACCACCTCGACCGCCTCTTCGATCGCGGTTAGAGCCTGGCGGCTATCCCGTTGGCTGGTTACCGTCGAACCGGTAGGTGATGGTGCAGCCATCGGACTCGGCCACCAGGGTGAGGATGCCGTCGGACAGATCGGCTTCATAGGCGACCAACGCTCCGATGGGGTTTGACAGCAGCAGCCGCGAGCCGTCGACCACCTGGAACTCACCGCCGTCGAGCACCGGCGCACGATCGTCGTGAGTACTGGTCAGATAACCGAACGGGATGAAGGTGAGATTGTCGGGGTAGTCGAAGGCGCAAGGCTCGTCAGCGGTCTTAACCCAGAAGCCAAGGAGCCTTTCCGCAGTCAGCCCATCACTCGTCAACCCATCACCCGAATCAGTGGCCGAGCCCTCCGGCTCGGGTGTGGAATCGGAACCCTCTGCGCCCTGCTCGTCAACATCATCACTCTGCCCGCCGCAGGCACCGGCGAGCAGGGCCAGCGGAAGCATCAGAGCCAACCACAGCCTCGGCGTCGATCTGGAACCGGCGACCGCCGGCGCGGCCGAGGTGTGGTTGCTCTGCATCGGCTTACAGTCCTTTCAAGGTCGCCACGTCGTCGTCGCTCAAGGCGGTGACATCTGCCTTGGACCGTAACACGTCGGCCATGGCCTTCACCGGCGCCTTCTCCTTGGTCTTCTTGGTGGCCGGCGCAATCATGTCGGCCAATGACACCGCTTCCTTGGCGCTGAGCACGCAGTCTCCGTCGATCAGCTCGGCGGCGGCGGCCACATCGGCTCGACGGCTGCCGAACCGCTCGCCTATCCGCTTGGCTTCGACCACGGCAAAGTGGGGCGCCAAGGTCTTGTCGCTCATCGCGGCGTCGAGTGCAACCAGGCCCTCAGCTAGATGGTCGCCACCGATGGCCAGGGTGAGCAACAGGTCGGGTTCGGCCAGCACAGCGGTGGCGGCCGCGGCGTGGGAATCGTCAACCGGCGGCGTGATGATCACCGTGGAGCGGGCTTCGACGTGAATCGGTACCCCGTTGACGTCCCAGCTCAAGTCGACCACAACCGTGTGATGTCCGATCGACCCGAACAGCGCCCCATCGGGGCCTCTCAGGAGGGTGAGCGAGCCGTACACTTCGTCGCCGGGGTCGAGGTCGATCAGTTCTTCCTCATCGAGGCAGTGGATTACGGTGGAGAACCGCCGGCTCGCTCCGGAAGGATCGATCACCCGGCCGCTCACCACATCATTGGTGAACCCAAGCCGTGGAGGCGCCGGCATCTTACCATCGCTGATGTTGACCATCGACAAGTCGACTCGCACCGGGGCGCCGATGGGCACCTGATCGAGCAGGCTCGTGGCCTTGGCGTCGAACATCCCACAGAAGGAGACGCCCTCGTCGGCCGGGCTCACCGGGGTGCCGGTATAGGACTGACCGAAGGGGATGCCTCCGGGGCGAACCCGGGGGTCGGGCCAATGCCGCAGACGGCGCAGGTCGGCCGGGTCGAACTCCCACAAGACATTGCCGGGGAAGGTACCGGGCAATGCGGCGATGAGGTTGGTGGTGTTCATAAACCGACCGCTGGTGGTGAGGTGATGCAAGCCGAAGGCGTGACCGAGCTCATGCACCGCGGTGCGGAAGTACGGCCCGGGGGTGGACCCGAACCGCTCGCCGGCCACGTCGCCCCACACCGAGTCGTTAGGGAACTCCCAGTGTGATGAGATGCCGCAGCCTTCCCGCGGCACGTTGTTGGAATCGGACCCGTAGGCGTCGTACATAATGCCTCTGGATGTGGAGTCGAGCTGGCGCACGTGCAGCACGTGATAACGCCATTCCCGATCGAGGCTGGAGCCGTTGCGATTGGCCAGGAGGGCGGCGTGCATCTCGGCGTCGGACCAACCGGCGCCACTGGGCTCGGCGATGTCGGCGTCGCTTTCCTCCACGGTGACCTGCCAACCGATGTCGTCCATCACGGTCTGCCAGTTGTGTCCGGCGCCGCTGTCGGTGGCCAGCTCCGACCCGGCGACCGAGTCGAGCTCCACCACAACCCTGCGGTACTTGGGCGACACCCACCCCATCGACAGGTTGCCGACGGGCTGGTTGGACGAGTCTTTCACCGTGCCCTCGAGGTAGGCGCTCGAATCGGGATAGCCCGACGGAGCGGTGGTCCACGCCATCTGAGCGGTGAAGTTTCCGTCGTTGGTCCAGGTATTGGTCGCGCTGTTGAGCGTGTGCCGCTCGAAACCCAAGGTGAATGACGACCCGAAGGTGAGCCACTCAAGAATCTGGGTGATGCGCAGATACGACTGGTAGCGGTTTCGGGCGAAGATCGGGATGCCGTCGGCGGGGTCGGGCTCAGGATCGGTCACCCACGTGAGCTGGTAGCGGCCGAACGGACCACCCCACGTCCAGCGGGGTCGACGAGTGTGATTGTAGAGGTCGCCGCTGGCAATGGTGTTGGTGCCGTCGCGCTCGACCCGGATGGTGCCGAACTGGTAGGGCACAAAGTAGCTGGGGCTCTGAGGCGTGAACTTGATCAACCAGCAGCCTTGGTTGAGGATGCGCAGGTTGTTCCAGTAGTTGATCCAGTACGGCTGTAGGAACCGCTCATCCTGGGTGCCGACCGGCGGTTGGCCGAAACCATCGGTCGGGCCGAGTGCGTGGGCCCCATCAGTCGGGATGGACTGGGGAATGGGAGGTGTTCCTCCCGAGTGGTTAGTGGCGGACATGTTCCCTCCGTGGGTTTGAACACCGCCGGGGCGTCGACGGTGATAGTCCGACGCTCCCCACCCAGGGAGAGATACAAATTGGTGCGTTAACCAGGCCGAACGGGTTCGGCCCGCAACTAGGTCATCCGGGCTATGGCCACCACGTTGTCGTCATAGCTCCGGAGGTTCGGGTTGAAGTCGCCGCCACAGGTGATCAGCACCAGAGTCGGGCTGCCTTCATCGGCGAACAGCTCGTCGGGCAGCTCGGTCTTGTTGTACTGCTCCAGCCGTTCAACCACCCAGTCTTGGGTCGTACCGTCCGACATCTCGACGGTGACAAGAGCACCGATTTCGATCTCGGACAGATATCGGAACACACCGTCGACCCCGTCGTAGGCGATGTGGGCGGCCAGTACGGACGCCCCTTCGGTGCCGGGACGAGAGCTGTACTGATACCAACCGACTTCGGTCGCCCCGGGGATGGTCATCGTGCCGTCGCTCTCCACCCCGACGGGGTAGATCTCGGCTCCGGCCACGCCGATGTCGGAGATCCGAATCTGTGTTGGCCGAGCGGCCTGCGATGCCTCGGCGACGGAAGAGGCAAGATCGGTGAGGGTCTGGGCCGGCGGCAGTGCTGATGGTCGGGCCACCGAACGACCCAAACCTCCGGGACCGGCCGCCCAACCGGCCGGGTTACCAGATGAACTGGAGTCAGCGGAGTCAGAGGGGGAGGAGAGATCGGGGGCGACGTCGGTCCCGGAAGGGGTGAGGAACGCCTCGGAGCTGTCGTCAGCGGCCAGCGACGCCGGCTGCAGAGAATCACCGGTGGGGGTGAAGGTAGAAGACCCCGCGTCACCCGGTGTATCGCTACAACCGGAAAGCGACATCGCTACCGCTAACGCACAGACTCCGAGACGAACCCGATTCATTACACTTACGCTTTCCTATCGATCCGGATCAAGCAGAGGTCTTAAGCCTGCACCGTCACGGTGCGACGACGGAAGGCGATGGCGGCCACGCCACCGAGGGCGGCAGCGGCAGCAAGGGTGCCGAACAGGATCGACATGTTGTTCGAGGCGGCGACAGGGCTGTTACCGGTGTGCACGGCGGTCGGGGCCGAGCCCAGGCCGTCGATGCTTTCGGTCAGCACGGTGATCGTCTCACCTTCGAGTGAACCGACGGCGTACACGATCAGCGAGGCACCTTCGGTGACAGGAAGATCGGCCGGGCCGATCACAACAGGCTCATCAGCACCGGTGGGAACAACCTCGGCGGAGATGGTGCCGGCGGGAAGGTCAGCGGCCGCTTCATTGGGGTTGGCCAGGTTCGAGAAGGCGACAGCGCCGTTGGCCTTGACGTCCACTGCAGGAGCGGCGGCGGTGTGGCGGACTACGAGTCGGCCGTTGCCGGCTTCGATTGCGGAGGTGTCATTCTCAAAGACGGCGAGAGTCGGGGTGCCCTCGGCATCGAGGTGGGCAATCACGGTGTAGTTGCCGCTGGCAGGCAGGGTGACGTCACCGGCGTCGATGGCGACGGTGTCGGTACCGGCAGCCTTGACCTTGAGGCCTTCAAGGGTCGCTCCGGCGAAGGAGGACAGATCCTGGGTGTCTCCGAACGAGAAGCCTTCGATGACGTTCTCTCCGCCGGCCTCAACGTCGACGTCGACGTCGGGGATTCCGTGGAGAAGATGAATTCGGGCGCCGTCCTGAGCCGAAGCCGGAGCGGCCATGAGCAGGCCCATAAGGGCTGCGATGAGGGGGAAGACGAGAAGTCGTCGCATGATTGGAAACCTTTCATTTGAGCCGACCAAGACTTCATGATTCAGCCACCGACATCCGCAGTGGCTTGGGCTCGATCCGCACGTTTACGTTGATTGTCCGGGATTTACGACAGCCCGATGCCGTTCGGATGCGGGTTTCGGATAAAAGAAAAAAGAACCCGTCAAGTGCATCCGTAGACGAATTCGTTGCCGAAGACACAAGCGTGACAGCAGTTCCATCGACTACGCTCGCAGGTTGGACGTCAACGACGTTTATCTCTGCGGTGGCCGGCCGAAGCGGCCTGCCTGTCACGAATTTTCCAATGGCTGAAGACCTACTTGCACACCGATTCGCTCAGGGCGACGAAAGCGCTCTGCGAGCGGCCTACGACGAACACAAGAGACTCGTGTACTCCATGGCCCGACGGGCCTTGGGCGACGATCGAAGCCTCGACGTCACGCAAGAAGTCTTCATCGCCGCTTGGAAAGCAAGAGAGCGATTCGACCCGTCCC
Source organism: Acidimicrobiales bacterium (assembly GCA_965216355.1). Classification (GTDB taxonomy): domain Bacteria; phylum Actinomycetota; class Acidimicrobiia; order Acidimicrobiales; family SZUA-35; genus JAHELU01. The sequence goes on along the minus strand of CBDCFR010000013.1, from coordinate 561,442 downwards.
GGGGAAGTTTGCCGGGCTGGCTGGTAGGAATCGCGAAGAATAAGATCGTCGACGAGATTCGGCGTTCGGTTCGACGAGTCCCTACTGATTCGTCACCTGATGCCGTTGACCGGCTGGCTGATTCCGAATCGGATGACCGCAGCTGGATCGACAATATGGCCGACCAAATGCTGATCGCCAAGGCGCTCGAGACTCTCTCGGACCGAGCTCGGACGGTAATCGAACTTCACTTCTTCAATGACCTAACCCAACAGCAGATCGCGGACAAGACCGGGCTCCCGCTCGGCACGGTGAAAAGCGACATCCGCCGCGGCCTCCAGACACTTCGGCACCACATGGAGCAGGAGACCCATGGATAACGACGACCTCACCGTGCAAGATATCGAACGCTTACGTAATGCCATGAAGGGCATACAGGCTCAACCGCCGCTCTTCGGCGACCCACCGGTTGACCTCTGGGCTGCCATCGAACGCGAGGCGTTCGGTTCATCCGAGGCCACGCAACCCGCCACCCCGATGAGCCCAGAGCCGACCGTGGTGACACCCTTCGAACGGCCCAGCCGTGCAACACCAATCCAACGAGCCGGTACACAGGAACTCGCCCGCGACCGAAATCGGTTTATGGCCGTCGCCGCTGCCGTTGTCGTGGCGATCCTAGGAGCCAGCCTGTTCGCGGCCCTGACCGCAAACTCCGGCGCGGTGGTGGCCGAAGCCGCCATCGTGGCCGACGGCCTTCCGGTTCAGGGAGCCAACGCCGCCACCGCCCAGATCATCGACGACGGTGGTGAGCTACGGCTCGAACTCGACCTCGACCCTGCTCAGCTCGAAACGCTGGGCGACGGGTTTGTTGAAGTCTGGCTGATCGACACCGACGTGGTCGGCATGCACTCCCTCGGCATCGTCGAAGGTCAAACCAGCTTCCCGCTCCCGGACGGCCTCGACCCCGAGGACTTCCCGGTGGTCGATCTTTCGATCGAACCGATCGACGGCGACCCCACACACAGCGGCGCCAGCATCCTCCGCGGCGTGCTCGACTTCACCACCTGATGCACCACTAGATCCCAGGGTCAGTCCACCGATGGCCTCGCCCCTTTCAGACGATCGTGGCGGCGAGGCGCGTCGAAGGCGGATCTCCTACCAGCTGTTTACGGCCTGGAATCGTGTTGCCGGGGCCAGCGGCGATGCATCCACCACTGCGCGCGAGAGCAGGGCGGATCTGCTAGGTCTCCCGGTCCCGGGGGCAGTAGAACTCCGCAGCCGATTCCACCTCTTGACCGACGCTCGATCCACGGCGCTGAGCAACAGTGGCGCCCAGCTGGAACTCGATGTATGGGACCGCCAGCTCGCACTATCCCGACAAGCCGACGTTGCCTTACTGGCCAACGACACCGACGCGGTCCGGGCGGCGGCCACCGACTTGTTGGCCACCGTCCAGCCTGGGGCGCACCTCTTGCCGGTCGTCGAGGCTCATATCGCTCTGGGTGATGCCGCCCGCCAGGACGACAACATCGAGGCGGCGATCGAGCACCTGGATACGGCGGTCCAACTGGCCGAACAGTGTGAGTTCCGGTTCGGCAAAGCTCGTGCCCTCGTCTCGTTGGGCTACATCACGATGCAAGTACGTTCGCTTCGTGAGGCGGCGAAACGATTCGACGAGGCAGCCGAGATCTGCCGAGAGCTCGACGAACGCATGTACCTCGCAAACGCGCTCATCGGCACCGGTGAGGTCCAGAGCCGTCTGCGCAACGTCGAGGCGGCCGAACGGGCCCTGCGAGAGGGAGTCGAGCTCAGCACCTCAATCGGCTCGAACGTCGGAATGCTCAACGGCAGGCAGCATTTAGGAGATTTACTCCGTCGCGAGGGGCGTTTGGAAGAAGCCGCCACACATCTACGAGAGGCGCTGGGCATCGCCGAGCACACGGCCACCAACATTGCGATCGTCAACGCGTCGGACGCCCTCGGGGAGATTCAGCTTGGTCTTGGTGACCTCGATAAGGCCGAAGAGTTTTACGTTCGTGCTCAACAGACAGCGAGTGAGATCCGCTACCTGCGAGGCCAAGGTCATGCGCACAACGGCTTGGGCCAGGTCGCACAACGCCGACAAGAATGGGAAGCGGCGGAAGCAGCCCACGTCAAGGCGTACGAGATCTTTCAACGGTTGGGCGACCTGCCAAGCAGCGCCAGCACCTTAGGTGCATTGGCCACGATCTGTGCAGCCATGGACGAGATGGAGCTGGCGGCTCACTGTCGTTTGGCCGCTGTCGACGCTATTGAACAGATGCGGGCCGCCCAAGATCATCACGAGTACCAAATCGAGTATCAGGAGCGGTTCAGCTACGTGTACTCCCAGGCGTTGCGGTCGGCGCTCAACGCAGGAATGCCATCGGCGTTCGTCGCGGCGTTTGAGGGCATCGCCGGACGTAGGCTGGCCGGCCTGATCGGCGACGGGCCAAACCAAGCGGCCGATTTGGTGATGGATGCCGAGCTGACCGGCGCCCTCACAGCTCTCGCCGATGATCGGGGCCACACCCCTGACGGCGACGAGTCGATGGGTCGGCCGGAGCGGCTGGCCCGCCGGTTGGGCAACGCTGCGCTTCAGGGTGCTCTTCCGGAGCTTTCGGAGCAGGCGCTCGACGACGTTGCCGCTCGGCTCTATCAACGATTTGACCCGGCTGAAGGCGGAGCGCTCCTCAATAGGGTGGCGGAGGCCACCAATCTCTTGCTCGTCACGCAACTTCCCGACGATCCAACTGTTGTTGCATGGTTGCGGGCAACCGACGGCGTACACAAGATCGAATACGGGAGTCACGGGCTCAGCACCGAAACAACGGAGCTGGTCGAATCATTGGCCTTGTCCGGATTGTCCCCTACAGCGGGGCCTGATGATTTGGAACCCCTGCGGAATCTGCTCCCGACCGTGGCTACTGATCCTCCAGCCGACGGCACGCTCACCATTGTCGCGCTCGGAGCCCTTTGGGCCATACCGTGGCCGGCGCTGCCGATAGACGGCGGTTTCCTGGGCGAACACGTAGGCCTTGCGTTGGCACCATCACTAACACTGGCCGAGTTCGCGTCTACGCCTCGCCCGTTATTACCGCCTCGGTCCGTGGGACACTGGCGCAGCCCCGACATCTCCCATCATGAACTGCAAGCATTCGTGGAGGACGAGCGGGTGGCCCTCGATTCACTAACCTCCCCCCACGCTGCGGTGGATTCGATGGAGAACGGCGGGCATGATCTGCTGATCGTGGCCGGCCACGGGCGGCTGGCACCTGGTATCGGACACTATCTCGACCTTGGGCATGGTGTGCTGGTGGATCCGGCACGCCTCCTACGGGCCACGCCGCCTCGACTGCTTTTTCTCCTTGCCTGTTGGGGAGCGGTTCGCCCCGGGAAGATGAGTGCCGACCCCTTGACGCTGGCCACGCTGGCTCTCGCCCGTGGATCCCAACACGTCGGAGCAACCGTGAGCGAATTAGCCGATGACCCTCGGGCATCACAGTTCGTCAACGATGCGCTCTATCGACTGCCGGAGATGGAACTTCCACACGCGCTTCGGCGTGCAACGCAGCGTCTATTGTCGACTGAAGACGGCCGACGCGGTCCGCTGTCGAGATGGGCGCCGCTGATCACCGTTGGAGTATGTAACCGAGAACCATCATGACTGAACCTCTACCGTACGAAACGAAACAACCCAACAATTATCGATGGACATCCGAAGCCTTTGATCTTCTGGTCGCGAAACGGCTGGAAGTCGAGGTAGACCAAAAGCACGGCATCCGGACAGTCAGCCTGACCGGGCCATGCCCCCGATGCAAGGATGAGGTCAACTTCCACCAGATTCTTGACGGGATTTCCGGTGAGCAACCGGGAACGCTCAGTGACATGAAGGGCGTCGTCGCCGAGCCGGCCACAACGGCGCCAACGACAACCGTGGTCGCTTTGACGGCGGCATGCCAATGTGGCGAGGAACACCCTGGACGTCCCGACGGAGTGAGCCATGGGTGCGGGATTAACTTCAACGTCACCTTCGAGATCGGGCTGAAATGACCATCAAACCGATCAAGCCCAATCGGCCGCCCAGCCCCACCGACATCGCCGATCGCGATCGGTGGGACGCGCTGACCGACAAGAGCCTCGAGCGCACGCAAGCTGTTGCCGAGAAGTGGCGGACCGGGTTGGCGGGGCTGGTTACGTTGATGACCGGCTCTCTGCTTCTCAAGGGTGCCACCTCGGCGGCGAACATAGACCGCAGCTGGCTCACCGTGCTTTCGGTCATGTCGGTTGCCAGTGTCGGCTTGGCCATTGTTGGCTTATGGTGGGCTCTGCGGGCGGCAGCCGGAGCGCCTACCGAAGTCGCCTACGACGAGCTTCACGCGTCGTTTGGTGGCGTCCGACAGTTTGAGATCGCCGCGGCCCGTCGAGTGGCGAAGTTGCTGGAGGACGCTCAGGCCGCGGTTGCGATGTCTCTGGTCTTGTTCGGTCTTAATGCCATCGTGTGGTGGTGGGCGCCGCCCGTCGACAGCGATGACATCCAAGACGTGAACGTCACAACCGAGGATGGGCCCATCTGTGGCGATCTGATCAGTGGCGACAATCAGCGTCTTCGAGTACAGGTCGATGGCGAGTCGGAAGTGCGAAGTGTGCCGTTTTCGGAGATAACCAATATCGGTGTGGTCGACGGCTGCTAACGTCACTCCACGACGAACGCGGCTAGGGTGCTCGTTCCGTGGCCGTGCAAGCCGCAAAGCTCAGCGGCGCCAGTCGGAATCTGGAGTGCCGGGCGCGATCAGTGGATGGACTTCCACGCTGGTCCAGAATTCCCTGATGGCGGCCTGACATGGGCGCTGCAGCCAGGTGTTGGACGGGAGGAACACGTCGTGGCGTTCGCCGGGATCCTCGTAGAGGTTGAAGGCCCGGGGAATCGACAGTTCGACGGGAGGGTCGAGCATGTATTCCTGCCAGATGAAGTGGAGCTTCCAGTTGCGCCACTTAACGGCGTGAAGCCGGTCGGCGACGAAACACAGGATCGACTCGCGCCCCGACACGTCCGACCGGCCTTCTAAGAATGGCATGAGGTCGATCCCATCGATCGGGCGGTCATCGGGAACCTCGGCTCCAGCCGCTGAGGCGATGGTCGTGAACAGATCAACAGCTTGGGTGATCTCGTTGCTTACTCGGCCGGTCGGGATTCGACCCGGCCAGCGAGCGATAAACGGCACCCGCAGGCACCCTTCCATCGCCGTGAAGTATGACCCTCCCCAGGGACCGGTCCAGCCCCGCCACGGCAACACGTCTTCGGCACCGTTGTCGCTGGTGAAGATGAACAGCGTGTTGTCGGCGATGTGGAGCTCGTCGAGCAAGCTACTCAGCTCGCCGACCCGATGATCGATCTCGTGGAACGAATCGGCGAAGTCGCCGAGCCCGGTGGCCCCGGCGAAGTCAGGGTGAGGCAGCGTGGGGAAGTGCGGGAAGGCGATCGGCATGTAGGCGAAGAACGGCAGATCCGCCTCCACCGAGCGTCGGATGAAGTCGTGGGTTCGAACGAAACACTCCGAGTCGAACGCGGCTCGCTGCTCCACGTCGTAGTCGGCAATTGCCACCGACGGTTCACCGGCCCGTCCCTCAAAGAGCTGTTCGGGTGGCACCACCGATGGGTCGTATCCCGGTTGGGTCGACCACAGCGACGAGTCGTGCGTTTCGAGCAGGCCCCACCATTCGTCGAATCCTCGATCGTTGGGTTGGCGGCCGGGCGTCTGCCCAAGATGCCACTTGCCGAAGTGGGCGGTGGCGTAACCCTGTTCGGATAGCAGCTGGGCCAGCGTCACCTCCCACCGGGTGAGTCCACTCGGCTGGCCCGGTAGGGGGATGCGCACCGTGCCCGATCGTATGGGAATCCGCCCCGTCATCACCGCCGAACGAGACGGGGTGCACTGGGCCTCCATGTTCATATTGGTGAGACGGATGCCCTCAGCGGCCAGGCGGTCGATGTTTGGCGTGGGTACACCTCGCACGATCCCACCGCCGTAACACCCCAACTCGCCGTAACCCAGATTGTCGACGAACAGCAGAACGATGTTCGGAGGCGCCGACTCTGCCACGACTAAACGTTTGCAGGCTTGGTCGGGGTTGCTGCATTCAGACCGGCGATGGGCGCGCCGCCCAGCTTCGGGCCTGATGTGTGTAGATGACAGGCCACGGTGCCACCGGCCTCGGTCGGTATGAACTCGGGGAACGCCTCATGACAAATGTCCATCACATGCGGGCAGCGTTCGGCAAACGGGCAGCTGTTGGTGGGCGCCCGGCCCGATGCTCCGGCCACCCCCTTGGTCAGCTCCCGCCGTCGCTCCGATTTCACCGACTGCACTTCGGGATCAGGATCGGGGATGGAGGCCAGCAGCAACTCGGTGTAGGGGTGTGCGGGACGTTCACACACGTCGTCGGCGGCGCCGGTTTCCACGATCCGGCTGTGATACATCACGGCGATTCGGTCGGAGATGTGGCGAACGACAGCGAGATCGTGGGCGATGAACAAGTAGGCCGCCCCGGTGTCTTCCTGGAGCTGCTCGAACAGGTTGATCACCTGGCTCTGGGTGGACACGTCGAGCGCCGAAACCGGCTCGTCGAGCACCAGAAGATCGGGCTCGGTAGCCAGCGCCCGAGCGACGGCGATTCGCTGCCGCTGACCGCCGGAGAACTCGTAGGGGTAGCGGTTGAGGTGATGGCGTTGTAGGCCCACCTGCTCAAGCAACTCCCCGGCCCGGGCCCGGCGAGCATCTTCGTTCATGTCGAAGTGAATACGCAGAGGTTCGGAAACGATGTCGCCCACCAACATCGACGGGTTCAGTGAACCCACCGGATCCTGAAACACCACCTGCACCGCCTTGCGATAGCTCTTGGGGGTGGCCCGCCCAAATCCGGTGACGTCGGTGTCGCCGAGTCGGATCGACCCGCTGTGCGGTTTGATAAACCTCATGATGGCCCGACCGATAGTGGTCTTACCCGATCCGGACTCCCCCACCAACCCAAGCGTCTCGCCTTTGGCCACCGCCAGGCTCACATGTTGCACCGCTCGCACGTCGGGCAGCGACTGCCACGGCAGGGCACCACGGCCGCCAGGGAACACGATAGTGAGGTCGTCGATCTCAAGAAGAGGTTCAGCGTCGCTCATACGTCACTCCCTTCAACGGCCACGGCAACAACTCCGGCCCGTTTCACCCCGGCCAAATTCAGGTCGTCGGTACGCACACAACGAGACATGGAGGCGCCGCTGAGTCGCAGCTCGACCGGCCCTTCGACGCAGGCGTCGGTGGTGTACTCACACCGCTCGGCGAAGTGGCAGTATGAGGGCCACTCCCACGGTGGGGGCACCACACCGTCGATCGTGGGTAGGGCACCCACTCGATTCTCATTGCGAGGGATGGCGGTGATAAGGCCCTCGGTGTACGGGTGCTGAGGATCGTCGAACACCTTCTGAAGGTCACCCTGCTCCACGATCTGCCCGGCATACATCACGGCCACGCGGTCGGCCAGGTCGGCCACCACGCCTAGGTCGTGGGTGATCAGCAGCACCGACACATTGTGGCTGCTGGCCAGGTCGCCGATCAGGTCGAGCATCTGCCCTTGGACGGTCACGTCGAGAGCGGTGGTGGGTTCGTCGGCGATCAACAGCTTGGGTTCGCACGACAAGGCCATGGCGATCATCACTCGCTGAGCCATGCCGCCGGAAAACTGGTGGGGGAAGGCGTCGACCCGCTTCTCCGGATCGGGAATACCGACTTCGGCGAACAGTTCGATCACTCGCTTCCGGGCCTCGTCTTTGCTCATGCCCAGGTGGACGATCAGCGGTTCGGCCACCTGACGACCCACCGTGTAGGCGGGGTTGAGGGCGGCCGACGGCTCTTGGAAGATGATGCCGATTTCCTTGCCCCGGATGGCTCGCAGCTGATCGAAGTCCATGTCGACCAGCTCTCGCCCGTCGAGCATGATCGACTCGGCCGAGGCGATCCCCGGGTCGGGTACAAGGCCCATGAGCGAGAGAGCCGTGATCGACTTGCCCGACCCGGACTCACCAACCAGCGCCAGCACCTCACCCCGCTGAATGTCGAGGTCGACCCCGCTCACCACGGTGACATCTTCGGTGGTACCGGGGCGGGGGAAGTTGATCGAAAGGTCGCGCAGGCTGAGCAACGCGTCGGCGTCGACCGGGCGACTGTGGCCGGTGGGTTCGGAAAGAAGCTTGCGTTCCACGTCTCGCACGCCGATGCGACCGCCTCGGGCTTCCCGGGAGAAGGCGTCACGCAGCCCGTCGCCGAACACGTTGAAGGCGATCACGGTGAAGAACACCATGAGACCGGGTGGGATGGCGGGCCAGATCGTGCGGTCGATACTTTGCTGGGCGTCGCGCAGCATGCGACCCCAGCTGGCCTGATCATTGGCGGCACCGAGTCCGAGGAAGCTGAGCGCGGCCTCGGCCAGGATGGCCTGGGCGAACAGCAGCGTGGTCTGCACGATGAGCGGTGGCGCCACGTTGGGGAGGATGTGGCGCCACATGATCCGGTTGTTGCTCGCACCGGCCGCACGGGCTCCGTCGACGTACAGCTCCTCACGAGCGGCGAACACCTCGGCTCTGGTGAGCCGTGTGATGATCATGGAGTAGACGATGCCGATGGCCAACATGGCGTTGGTCAGGCCGGCGCCCAGTCCGGCGATGATCGCCATCGCCATGACGACCGCCGGAACCGCCACCACGGTTTCCACCAAGCGCATGACGATGCGGTCGGCCCAGCCTCGGAAGTAACCGATGGTCAGGCCAAGGGGGATGCCGATGATCAGGGCAACCAGCACGGCCTCAACACCGGCCAGCAGCGCGTAGCGGGCGCCGAACAGGATGCGGGTGAGGATGTCGCGTCCGGCGTGATCGGTACCAAGTACGTAGCCTTCCTCGCCGGGGCCGAACAGGATGTCTTGGAATCGGGTGGCCAGGAACTCGTCGTGTTCAGTGAGCCACGGAGCCAAGATGGCCACGATCACGATGATTACCAGGTAGGCCAGCCCGGCCATGGCGAACTTGTTGCGTCGAATACGGGGCCAGAACCGACCTGGGGTTTTGGCTACGACGGCACCCGCCTCGGCGGCCACCCCGTCGGTGCCCACCACCACCTCGACTGAATCGGTAGCCGTCATGTCGTGCTCATCATTCGGGCCGAACCTTCGGGTTGAGCCAGGCGTAGCTGAGGTCGAGCACGATGTTGACGAGCACCACCGTAAAGGCCGCTACCATCACGAAGGCCAGGATCACCGGGAGGTTCTGACGGAGGATGGCGTCGACTCCCCAGTTGCCGAGACCGGGAACGTTGAACACCAGCTCAACGAAGATGGCGCCGCCGATGAGGGCCGACGTTTGGAAGCCGGCCAACGTCACCACCGGGATCGCCGCATTGCGCATGGCGTGGCGGGCCACCACCCGGCGAACGGGGAGGCCCTTGGCCAAGGCCGTCCGGATGTAGTCGCGCTGGAGCACACCGATCATCGACGACCGCGCCTGGCGAGCCACCGCGGCCGACGACGAAATGCCGAGAGCGGTACAGGGAAGGATCAAGGCCCGAACCCATTCCCCGATCGTGGACGCTCGCTGCGTCGGCCAGATCGCCGGCAACCATCCCAGCCGCACCCCGAAATAGAACGCCAACAGCATGGCGATCCAGAAGTTGGGCACGGCCAAGCCGAGGGATGAGATCACGGTGATGACACGGTCGGGCAACCGACCGGCCTTGAGCGCCGCCGCAATACCAAGCGTGTTGCCAACCACCAGAGCGATGAGCAGGGCACCGAACACCATCGACATGGTGACCGGTGCCCGGTTTCTCAACTCTGCGGTGATCTTCTCGCCGTTGAACCAGTTGGTTCCGAGATCACCGGTGACCGCGCTGGAGATCCAGTCGACGTACTGCACCACCAGCGGGCGATCGATGCCCAACGCCTCACGTTTGGCCTCGATGGCCTCGAGCGACGCGTCGTCTCCGAGAATGGTGGCCGCTGGGTCCACCGGGTTCAACTGAGCCAGGAAGAACACCAGCGTGGCCACCAGAAACATCATCGGTACTGCGGCCATCAGGCGACTAACCAGCAGCTTCAGCACGCGACGTTCCTCGGGTTCAACGGTCGTATTCTGGGTTTATCCTCCAACTCGCACACCGTGGGGCAACGGAGCCTGCATGTTGAGGCCCATGGTCACGCCGGTGACGTTGGGGTTGTACATACCGTTCTGGCCACCATGGCCGAGTGGGATCAATATGCCGCGGTCGATCAGACCGGCCACGACCTCGGAGAAGATGGCCCGGGCGGCCTCGGGATCACTCTCGCCCAAACCTTCCTGCAGGCGGGCATGCAGATCAGCGGTGTCTTCCACACCGAACGGATCAAGCGGACCGCTTGGTGCGGTGAACTTGGCCAAGTCGGCACCCGGATGGGTGAGCAGATCGCGGAACCAGGTGGCCGTCGACTCGCCGCCTCGCAGACGGGGGCCGAGCTCACCGTTGTTGATCTGGGCCACGTCGACCTCAATGCCAACCGCGCCCAGCATCTGAATGACGATGTCCATGTGAGGCTGGATGGCGGGCATCACCGGCATCTCGATCGTCACCCCGTCGGCATAACCGGCATCAGCCAGCAGCTGCTTAGCCAGCTCGGGGTCATAGGTGCTGGCGGCCAGAGCCGGATCGTGGAACTGGCTGAACGCCGGCGGGTAGTAGCCGCTGGCGCCGTCGCCCTTGCCGGCGTGGATGGCGTCGTTGTAGGCGTCGAGATCCATGGCGTGCAGGATGGCCTTGCGCACGTTCTCGTCGGCCAACGGAGCGTCTTTCGTGCCGGCCCGGTCGACGATCAGCAGGTACGGGAAGTAGTTGGGCACCGATATCAGCGTCATACCGCCGTCGAGACCGGTGTCGATCTGGGCATCGCGGGTGGTGGCCATGATGTCGGCCTCATCGGTGAGCAGCGCGTTCATGCGGGCGTTGTTGTCGGGCACCGCGGTCACGGTGACTCGCTCAACACCCTGGGCTGCCGGATCCCAGTAATCGGGGTTGAGGTCGTAGACCTCGGTGGCGCCGGCCTCGGACTCGTCGGCGTTCCAAATCCAAGCTCCGGAACCCTGTGGGTTACGGGTGAGATCACTGCCGTCGAGAGCGTTCGGGCTGATCATCATGCCCATGACCATCGACATCTGCAGAGCGAACTGCGGAGCGGGAGCGGCGAAGTTGACCTGAACGGTGTAATCGTCGGTGGCTTCAGCGCCGGAGTAGGTAGCCCAGACGGCGGCGTTGGGGTTGCCCTCGAACGACGAGTGGTAGTTGAAATTGTCGACCGCAACTTGCGCGTTGAACGCCGCACCATCGTGGAAGGTCACGTCGTCGCGAAGTTCGAAGACCCAGGTGTTCGGGTCGGGTTGTGACCAGCTGGTGGCCAGCGAGGGTGACAACGTGAAGTCGTTGTTCTGGCGGGTCAGCGTGTCGTACACCGGATAGACATAGGCGCTCTGGGCCGACTGGGTACCGGCCGGATTGAACGTGGTTACGGGCGAGAACTCCACATACCGGAGCGTGCCCGATGCGGGGGCCGCGTCTTCCACCACCTCTGGCTCCGTGGTAGTTGTCTCCTCGTCACCACCGATGGTGACCTCCGTCTGAGCTTCGGTTGTTTCGGTTGGCTCCTCGTCGGCCTCAACCGTTTCGGTGTCGGAATCACCGCCACATGAGGTGGCAATCATCATCAAGGCAAAGACCACTGCCAAAAGACGAAGTAGTCGCGTCGTGGTGTCTCGCACCGTTCTCTCCCCCGGTTATAGGTGGCGCCACTCCCCTTTGGTGGCGTTAGCCATTCGGCTAACCGGATCTTAACGTATCGTTCGACCTGCGATCAAAAGGATCTACAGACGGCGTCGGGAATGTGTGACAGGTCCCACTTCGGGATGCGGTTAAAGAGTCGGTCGGGTTGCGGCGATGGGACTACCCTGGACAGGTGAGCGACACCGCAGCATCCTTGAACCGAGCCGAGATCAAACGGGGTGACGGCGCGGCGCTGATCCGACGACAGCTTCGACGGGCTTCGAAGGAGTTCATGGTCGGCGGAGTCGGCACCGTGTTTTTCGCCCTCGCCACGATCGCCTCCTCCTATGTGATCGGCTGGGTCACCGACGATCTTCTCTTCCCTGCGGTGGCCGAAGGTAACGTCACCGCTTCGGCCCAGGCCCTGGCCGCTATGGCCATCATCGGCGTGGCCGGGGTGCGAGCCTCCGGCATCGCCCTCCGCCGCTTCGGCGCCTACCTAGCTCAGTACCGGTTGCAGGCACGCGACAGAATCGATGTGACCGACCGCTACCTCGAACTTCCCATCGAATGGCACCGCCGCCATCCAACCGGGCAGCTGTTGTCTAACGTCAACTCCGACGTGGAGACATCGGCCCAGGTGGCCAGCCCCCTACCGATGATGTTCGGCGTGGTGATCATGTTGGTGGTCACCGCCGTGCTGCTTGTATTGACCGACCCGTTCCTCGCCTTGGTCGGATTCGCCGTCGGCCCGGCGCTGGCTTTGGTCAACATCGCCTTCCAGCAACGAATGCGCATCGTGACCACCGAGGCTCAACGACTGCGAGCCGAGGTGTCCGAGATCGCTCACGAGTCGTTCGACGCCGCGCTCGTGGTGAAGACACTCGGTCGGGAAGACGCCGAGGTCGGACGATTCGGCGCCACCTCCGATGCCCTCCGCGACCGGATGGTCGACGTCGGCAAGCTGCGAGCCATGTTCGACCCTTTGATGGAGGCGTTGCCGAGCTTGGGCACGTTGGCCATCTTGGCCGTCGGTGCCTGGCGAGTTGACGCCGGGGTGATTTCGGCCGGCACGCTGATCACCTTCGCCTACCTGTTCCGCTTGGTCGCCCTGCCGATGCGAGTGTTCGCCTGGCTGCTGATGATGCTGCCCGCCGCGGTGGCCGGATCGAAGCGGGTCGATGCCGTGCTGAACGAAGAGATCGACTTGACCTACGGCACCACGGTTCCCCGGGTGGGCGGAGCGGCCGAAGCCGAAGTCGACTCCATCGCCTACACCTACCCCGATGGAGGCGAGTCGGATCTGCTTGGCAGTACTCCGGCCACCAACGGCTCGGAAGCTTCGAACGGACGGGGCATCGAATCGATCTCACTCGACGTGGCCCCCGGGTCGACTGTGGCCATCGTTGGCCCGACCGGCTCGGGCAAGTCGACCATCGCTCAGCTGATGGTGCGGTTGTTCGATCCCGACACTGGCTCGATCTGTCTCGATGGTCACGGCCTGGTGGCGGTTGACCGTGAAGCCATCGCCGCCCAGACCGCCATCGTGTTTCAGGAGGCCTTCCTCTTCGACGACAACATCGAGGCCAACATCACCCTCGGAGGCGACTTCACCCAAGCCGAGGTGGCCGAAGCCGCACGGCTGGCCCAAGCCGACAAGTTCATCGACAGCCTTCCTCGGGGCTACAACACTCTGGTCGGCGAACGAGGTGCTGCCCTCTCGGGTGGACAGCGGCAACGTATCGCCCTGGCTCGGGCGCTCATCCGTCGCCCTCGGTTGTTGATTCTCGACGATGCCACCTCCGCGGTCGATCCGGCCGTTGAAGCCGCCATCCTCGACGAGCTGGCGGATCTCGACACCAGCGTGGTGATCGTGGCCTATCGCCGAAGCTCGATCCTCCTGGCCGACACGGTTATATACGTGGAAGACGGGCGGGTGATCGGGCGAGGCACCCACAGCCACCTGTATGAAACCGTCCCGCCCTACGCAGCGCTCATCGACGCCTACGACGTCGACGCAGACAGCGATGCCGACGAAGAAGACGCCGCCAGCGATGTCGGCACAGACGCAGACGCAGAGGAGGTAACCCAGTGACCGCCACCGCCTCGCAATTCGACAAGAAGGCCGAGAACGCGCCGGAGCAGCATGTGGGCGCGTGGGAAACCATTCGTCGTGGTTTGGCCCTATCACCCGAACTCAAGGTGGGCATCGGCGGCACGCTGGCCCTGGCCCTCATCGCCACCGCCGGTCGTGTGGTGGTGCCGATCGCAGTGCAACAGGTGATAGACGGGGGCATCTCCGTTGATCCCGACAATACGTCACTGGCCACCGTCGACTTGAACTTCGTGTTCCGCATGGTGGCCCTCGCCGCCGTTGCGGTGTTTATCACCGCCGGCACCACCGCTCTCATGCACTTGCGTCTCGCCCGGGTTTCGGAGACGGCACTCTCACAGCTGCGGATCCGAGCGTTCCGCCACATCCACGATCTCTCGATGTTGCATCAAGCGTCGGAACAGCGAGGTTCGCTGGTCTCGCGGGTTACCTCCGACGTCGATCAGATCAGCCGCTTCATGCAGTGGGCCGGGCTCACGCTGCTCACCAACAGCGGCCAGGCCCTCGTCGCCCTGATCGTGATGCTGGTCTACTCGGTACCGCTCGGCCTGGTGGTGCTGGCCACCGTGCCGTTGATTCTGGGTACGATGCGCTGGTTCCAGGTACGGCTCGACGCCGCCTTCCTCATCGTGCGGGAGAAGGTCGGGCGGATGCTGGCCACCCTCGCCGAAGTGGTGGTGGGCGCTCCCGTGATCAGGGCCTACGGCATCGAAAGGCGAACCCAGGCCCGGCTCTACGACGCCATCGAGGAACATCGCGACGCTTCGGTCAAGGCCGGTCGATTCTCGGCCGTGTTCTCCGGAGCCGGCGAAATGCTGTCGGCACTGGTGCTGGCTCTGGTGCTGGTGATCGGCTCGGCGCTGGCGGTGAGAGGCTCGGTATCGGTCGGCACGGTCGTGGCCTTCCTGTTCCTAGTGCAGCTCTTTGTGCAGCCGGTGCAGATGCTGGGTGAGGCCGTCAACGAAGCACAAACGGCGGTGGCCGGATGGCGCCGGGTGCTCGACGTGCTGGCCATCCCACCCGACGTGGCCGACCCCGGAGCCGACGGACGGCCGCTGCCTAGCGGTCCGCTCAACATCTCGTTTGAGCATGTGGAGTTCCGCTATCCGCTCCGAGGCGAGACCCCTGCCACCGCAAGTGGGCCGAAGGCGTTGGCCGACGTGTCGCTGGAGATCCCCGCCCGCACCAACGTGGCCGTCGTGGGCGAGACCGGTTCGGGCAAGACCACCTTCGCCAAGTTGCTGTGCCGGTTGATGGACCCGTCCGATGGTGTGGTTCGTATCGGCGGCGCCGACGTACGCACGGTGGAATTCCGTTCGCTTCGAGACCGGGTGGTGATGGTGCCCCAGGAGGGATCGCTGTTCCGAGGAACCATCGCCGACAACGTGCGCATGGGTCGCACCAAAGCCACCGACGCCGAAGTGCGAGCCACGTTTGTTGAGCTGGGCTTGGTGGAGTGGCTCGACGAGTTGGAACAAGGCATTCACACCCGGGTCGGCGAGCGAGGCTCGGCACTATCGATCGGTGAGCGGCAACTCGTCACCTTGGTGCGAGCAGCCATCGCCGACCCTGACCTGCTGGTTCTCGACGAGGCGACGTCATCGGTCGACCCGGCCACCGAAGTTCGCATCAGCGGTGCCCTCGGCCGCTTGACGTCATCACGGACCGTTGTCACCATCGCCCACCGGTTGTCCACCGCCGAGGCCGCCGACCGGGTATTGGTGTTCGACGGGGGCCTGTTGGTGGAAGACGGGCCTCACACCCAACTCGTCGAGCAGGGTGGCATCTACAGCAACCTGTACGACGCCTGGCAGCGGGGCACGAGCGCCGGCACAGGCGCCGGGGCGGGTTCCGACACGGGGGCGGAAACGGCGGGATAGACCGCGGCGGCCCCAGTCGTCGATGTACTAGCATGTCGAAGCAATGGGGCGAGACATTTTGAGTTTCTCCGAGCCCACGCCTGAACGGCGTCTAGGGCTTGGAGATCTGGCGGAACTGAACAGGCGGCAGCCAAGCGATCACGCCGACGCGCCGCGTCCAGTTCGCAACCAGGAGCCGTCCACTGATCGAGCCTTGGAACCACCTCCAGTCGTCGGCTCCGAGCCATCGAATCGGGGGCGCCTCTACGTGATCGTCACCGCCGTTGCGCTGCTGGCCGCAGGCGCGCTCGGCTACTTCTTCTGGTCGACGGCCGGACGGGTAGACCTGCGCTACAACGGCCAAGAGATCGCCAACGCCGATGAGATGTTGGCCGAGGCCGAAACGCTGATGGCCGAAACGGCCGCTGTCGATGGCGCCGATCTCTCCCCCGACGCCCGCTGTTTTTTTGCCCCGGAAAACCCACCGACCAACACCAACCCGATGGTCGTTTGCGGGCCGGTCTGGCTGGGAGTCTCCCCGACCGACCAGCCGTGGCTGACCGCCCGGGCCAGGTACGACCTCGAGGATGATCGAGCGATCGGGCGGTTCGAGGGATTCGGAGGCACAGCCAACCTCGACCTTCGCTCCCTCGACCGGCCTGATGGAACCCGCCCCGCAGCGCCGGGTGCACCGGCGTATCCAGCCACCGGCCCCCGGCTGCGCGACGGACGGCTGCTTGTCGACGTCGACGAGATACTCGACGGAGCGCTCGCCGCCTTCACCGAACATGTGGCCACCAACGAAGACCCGCTCATCAGCGCTCACCCCGAAGCAACCTGCTTCCTGGTCCAAGGGCCCGACCTGGCTCAGAACCAGGCCACACTTCTGGAAACCCGCAACGACGTATGGTGTGGTCCGGGGCGCACGGTCACCACCGGATCCTCTCAGGTTTGGCTCCCGATCAACATCAACTATCAGCGGGGGGCCACCTTCGGATCGGCTCGGCTTGAAGAAGCGTCGGTCGGGTTTCTCGGTTTCCAGGGTGTGCCCGACGACGTGGCTCTCGTCCGCCCGGATGACGCCTCGCCGCCCGACGCCGCCGAACTGAACCGGCCACCGGTTCCCGTCGACTTCGCAACGGTGGTCGACTACCCCGTCGACCTCGACGGCCTCGCTGGTGGCGAAGGTTTGCTGGTCACCAGCGACTACCGCATCAACTTCGACGCTCTGGTCCGTACCGACCAGGTCGGGTCGGGGGCACGCTCTTTCACCGCCCCGGATGGCCATGATCTTGTGGTTGCCGTTGTGTCCTCGCCCAGCCGGTTCCTCAACCCGCGAGGGACGTTGGCCATCGACGGAGTTGAGCAAGCCCTCCCCCGTTGGGACGACGGTGACGAAGGGGCCACGATGGTGTTGGCGGTGCCGCAATCGGCTCGATCGGTGAAGATGACGGTGGAGGACAACGGTCGACCGCAGACGATCTCCCTACTCGACGGTTCACTGGCCGACGGCTACCCCCTGGCGTTCTACCGTTCTGAAGCCGACCTCTCTCGACCGTTCAGCGTGCGGGTGGAGATGCCGGTTGGCGAGGCGGTGCTGGTGTCAGGACAGTTGACGACCGCCCGCTGGTTCGCCACCGACCAGGCCAACGAGTGGTTACCCGTAGACACGTCGGAGTTGGTGTTCAACTTCGAAGGCTGGGACGTCGACCGGCCTTTTACCGAGGTGCGCATCGACGATGTGGTCACCACATTCACGTTGGAGCTGCCGGCGCCCAGTGCTGAACTCGACGATGAGGTCGAACCTACCGGCCGGGCCGCAACCACCGTCGACGATCTCCGCGAAGACCCCACCCGACAACCCGATCGGGAAGGTCCACGGTTCCGGGTACCGGCCACCACGTCGTCGGGTGTTCTGCGGATGGACATCGAGGTCACGTTCACCGCCGATGGCGAACAACAGACGGCGACCGTCGAGGAGCGGTTCGAGGTGGTGTTGCCATGACAAGCCGCGTAACCAACCAGGCACCGACCGACGAGCCGCCACCACCGGCCCGACTTGTGGCGGGGGCGGCATGCTGCGTTTCAGGCGCGGCGTTGGTCGTGCATATCCTCACCGGCTCACCCTTGTGGCTGGCCTTGGCCGGATTGGGGTTCGCCGCATCGCTGGCCGTGGTGGTGGTTACCGCCGGCGACGGGTCTGCTCGGCGGGCGCTGGCCGCGCTGGCCCGCCGAGGTGTCGTGGTCGGCGTGATCGGCACTGCGGTCTACGACGCCTCCCGGTGGGTGCTGGTCCAGGTCGGCGGGCTGGAGCTGTCGCCGTTTGAGGCCTTCCCGTTGTTCGGGCAAGCGTTGCTCGGTCAGTCCCGGGAAGGGCTGCTGGTGACCGTCGCCGGGATCGGGTACCACGTGCTCAACGGGGTGGCCTTTGGCGTGGCTTACACAATCTGGTTCGGCCGACGGCAGTGGTGGTGGGGCATCGTTTTCGCCCTCGGACTGGAAGCGTTCATGTTGGCGCTGTATCCAGGCTGGCTCGATCCTCGGTCGATCGCCGAGTTGACGCAAGTGTCAATGGTTGGCCACTTCGCCTACGGAACCGCCCTGGGTTTGACGGCAACTCGGCTGCTGACCAATGAACTCCCCGACAACGGGTCCGATGACTGATCCGATCACTCGCGCCGCCGAAGCTCTGTGGGTCACCGGCCCGCTGCGGGTACAGCGGCGTTTCCTGTCGACGAGGGGTGTGGCCGGAGATGGCCATCATCTCGCCCTTTTGCCGCCGCTGGCGGTTGTGGCCCCCGTCGTGGTGGCGGTTGGATATTTCTTGGCCGGTGCGTTCGGGCTTGGCTTCACCGAGGTGTTCTCCGAGTCACTTCTGCTGATGGGAGCGCTCATCGCCCTCGGCGCGTTCTCCGGTCAGCTCGGATTGATCGGTCTGGTGGCATTTGCGGTAGGCGATTTCCTGATCGGTCATCGCATCTGGACCGTGGAAGTCGGCGTCGACTCTTCACTCCTGGAACAGGTGATTCGAGCCCGCGTGCCGCTGATCATCTCCTACCTGCTGCTGGCGGTGGCAGTGATCGTCATCCCCCGACTGGGCAAGAACATCGCCCTCGGCATCGGGCAATGGAAACGGGTACCGACCGACTTGGCCTGGCTGGTGACAACCCCTGTGGTGATCATCGTCTCGTGGCTCGGGTTGCGGACATGGGCGGCCATGGCCCCCACGCTGATGCGGCCCTACTTCGTGTGGCGGGGCGGGGCTCCCACGGTCGAGGCCATCCAGGTGTTCCAAGCGGAGACGTCGAAGCTTGTCGCCGCCGGGGTGGCGGCCACGGTGGCCCGTCAGATTCTCAACGCCGTGTTCATCTACCTTCCCTCAATGAAGGCCCGGCTGGCGGCGTTGGAAGGCCGGGCCCATCAACGGCTCGTGGCTCGGGCCGACGGAGCACCCCCGCCGATCACTCAGTCGGCCGCCGCCCGTCTTGTCTCCGATCTGGTGAGCGCGCTCACCGCATCGCTGGTGATGGCGGGAATCCTTGAGACCCGCACCCTTTGGGTCACCACGTTCATCACCTTCCTCGTGGTGCGGCTCCTCCGCACCGGCACAATCCGGTTCGGCCTGCTCGAACGCTGGAAGTCCACCGCCGCTCGCATCCCGGTGGTGGTTCGGCTCGGCTGCATGTGGCTCGGCGCCGCCCTCTATCGCACACTGTTGACCAATGAGGCCATCGGGTCCTACACCGCAATGAGTTTTGTGGTGATCGGCGGCGTGGTTCTGGCCTTCTTCATCTTCCCCGGTCAGCCGAGCGAGTCCGCCGAGCCCAGGCCGCCTATCGGTGGGCGATGGCCGTTGGCCACGCGAGGAGCCGCCGTGGTCGGGTTGGGCATCGCCATGGCAATGTTGGTGGCGGGGCTCGACGCCGGGCCGGCGGCCGCCGACAACTGCTCGGTGTTCACCGACTGCTTCGGTCAATCGGAAGCGGCATCGGAGGCCGCTCTCGGGCTGACCGCCCTGGCCGCCCTGTCGTTGATCATCGACTTCATCGGAGGGCGAGGCTGGAACGGGTTCGCCGGCGCCGGTGTGTTTGGGGGTGGCGACTCCCGACCGTGGGACCGAGCACTTGGCCTGATCGACCTCGACCCCCGCTCGATCGACCTGAATCCCTTTGATGACGCGGCCGGGTTGTTTGGTGACCTATACGGTGCGGTCCCCGACATCGGGGTGTGGTCGCTGCTCAACGGATCGAGCGGGTGGCTCGACTGGAGTGGCACCGCCGACATATCGGCGCAGGTCGGCGGTGCGGTAAACCACTTCTTCGGCACCGACGTGTTCGACGGCGATCGCTGGGGATCGTTCTTCAGCCAGCTCGGCGAGGGGGCGTTGGAGATCACCAGCCTGCAGCCGGCATCGCCCGAGAACATCAGGCTGATGATGACCGACCCCGGCGAGCTGATGAGCCGCTACGGATCGTTCGGTTTGGGGCTGTGGGACTTCGGCTCCGGAACCGCCCAGTTCGTCTACGACGTGAGCTCGTTGGCGCCCGCCTCACCGGCCTGGGTGATGGAAGCCAACCGCTGGTTGTCGACCGGCGAACACCGGGGCTTCCAATTGGCCGGCCAGCTCGCCGCCGCCGGAGAACAGCTGGAAAGCCTCAACCCGTCGTCGGCAGCGTTCTACCAGGAGCTGGCGGAAGTCATCCGCACCGGCTCGATCGCCGACCACGAGGGGGTTGCCGCGGCGGGCACGATGGCGGTGGCTCTGGTCGATTGGGAAACGTTCAAGGAAGATCCGTCCCGTTGGTTCGGCCGCATGACTGGGGAGGCGCTACTCGAGATCGGCACCGCCGGCGCTGCGTCCGGTATTGGTCTCACCGACAACGCTGCCACCGCCGCCACCAGGCTGGACGACCTCGCCGACCCTGATGCCGTCCGAGCCCTTGACAGAACGGCGTCTCCCAGCGGAGGTCCGGCAGCAACGTCGCCGTTCCGAGATTTATTCAGCGACCGCTTTAGCGACCTCTTCGGTGACTTCGACCCGTTCAACCTCAACCGACAAGGCGACGATCTTCCCCCACCGCCGTCGTCGAGCACCCTCCCGCCACTCCGTCCCGACGGGCCGCCAGACCCGCCTGCATCGGACCAGACCGGCGCGGACCCCGACAACTATCTGTACCGAGGCGACGATGCGCCGTCCTCTTCGGAGGGAACCAAACCAGGCCAACTCAAATCACATGTGGATCCGGACACCGGCAACCTTGTTCCGGCCAATCCCGACGGGTCAGCAGAGGTGTTTCACCACATTCGAGGCCAGCACCCGGCTAAGAGCGACAGCCCTTTTACCTCCGTGACGCCCGATGGGAGTATCGCTGACCGTTACGGCAACCAGACGATTCGTATCGATAGGGCGAGTTTGGAGGCTGACATCGCGTCGGGCAAGGTCACAGACGTCGAGATCATCTCCTCCGAGCAGGTCCAAGCCGCGCTGCGAGATCGGATCGACGAACTTCAGGCTCGCTACGATGCTAATCCAACACAACGCAACCTCGACCGCCTGGAACGGGCGCATCTCGACTTGGAGAATGCTCAACGGGATGGCGAATATTTGATCCGAGGAACGGTTCCGGCCGAGTACGTGGAAGTTGTGGACTAGACGATGGATTACAGCAATGGTTACACCAGACTCTGAAACCTACCGGCTCCTCTACTGTGACGACGATGGCAGACCCATCGGACTTGATGAGGTGCAATATCTCGAGCCCCCTCAGCCGCGGCGGAACGCAGCACTCCGTGCCCTGCTGACCGATGAGGACCCAACGGCACGGTTCCACAGCATGCTCATCCTGGTTTCTTGGGCTGATTCGCTTGGACTCGACGCAGCGAAGCGCTACCTGCTGTCCGACGGTAACTCGGACGACTATTCGTCGCCTCATCGTCTCCATGGCCGAGACCTTTCTTACGATGAGCTGGCCGAAGCCTTGGCCAAGGCGGTGAGTCTCAACGGCGCGTCCGGTCCGGAAATCAACGAGCTTGCCCGTCTGTTGCTTGAGGTGTTCTCGACCGAGTTTTTTGAACACGGGCTCGTTCGACTTCTTACCGCCATGGCCGATCCCGCTCTCGCCGACCAGATTCTGGAAGCAATCCGTGCGGCACAGGGTCAGGGCCGCGTGCGGGAAGCCTCCAATCTCCTAGAGGGCCTGGCAGCGAGCCAACCCGACCAGGCACTCGAAGCATTCGGTCTCTTCACCACCAACGGTGGGTTTCTCCCAGAGGCCGAACCCGGAATCGCTCATGCTCTTGGCTGGATTAACACTCCCGCGGCATTGGAACAGTTGCTCAGGATGTCTCAGAGTGGTTCACCTGGCACCCAAACTGCTGCCGAGGCGGCTCTACGTCGACGGCGGAGAGGGCCCGGAGCGACGTGAGGCTTGCTTATCAGCACATGGTCGACGCAGTTGAGATGGGCGACGATGGCATTTTGGGGGCCGTTTTGGCGCGAGACGTCATGCCTGCCATCCAAATCGATGTCGCCCTGAAAAGCACGGTGTTCAGACCACCTGAGCCGTCGGCGCCCGCGCTCGAGGCAACCCAGCATCAGCAAAACCGAACAATCCTGCGGGCGTTCCTGGAATCGCTAGGAACCCGACTTGGAGCTGTATTTGAAGCGGCCGAATTCGACGGTCAAGCCGCACACGGCTTCCCCACTCGGATCCCCCGGCTCCATCGTGATCAGACGGATCTCGGTTTTGAATCGACCGGAACGGTGGTGCTTGGGATATCGAGATTCGCCAATTCTGGAGTTGCCCTAGTGTCCGAACTCGAACAACTACGCAGCGGCTGGAGCAGAAGCGGTGGTGTAATCAATGATCCCTCAGAAGCTCGCAGCAAACGATGGCAGACCGTGTCGACCACCGACCGGGGATACACCGCTCGGACGCTCATGACCGATCGAGGCGTGCACTCGGTCCGCTACGACGATGTGCCAAGCGGCGAGCAACTCAACGTATATCGCGAGCATGTAGCGAGATTCGATGACGACGGACCACCAGCCGACTTCACGACCGAGCCAACCACCGACCACTACCAGTGGCTGATAATCCATCGGTGGAACCTGGATGCCAACCAACCTCGACTGGCGGTTGTCGTGCTGGGGATTCTGATGAGCACGATCCGGTATTCGCTGACTATTCCGTTTCATTACTTGTTCTACATGAAGGACTTCGAGTCCTTTGACGGTCTTGACGCGCAAGGTCTCGACTACCTCGTCTCAAAATATAAGGATCAGCTACCTCGGATCCGGGTCGGGGTGGCATGGGCGGCCAAGAACCCCGACTTCGACTTTCTCAGCATCGCTCTCTACGCAGACCACCCCGAATATCCCCTACTCCAATGCTCAGATCTACCACTATCTCAAACGATTCCACGAGACCCTCGAACAACAGATCGCCAAACGCAACTACACGCACCCAACAGTTTTCGATACCCCAGTCGACTACCTCACCCGCATCGAACAACTCACCCTCCGAGTCGAATACCGCGAGGGGCGACTCCACGGCATGAAAGTCCCAATAGACACCACAACCAGCTACCGGTTGTTCGGACCAACCGGTCAGAGCATGTATGTTCTCCTCACCAACGACATGCTCCTCATCAGCCCCTACGGACCGGCCGGAATCCTCTTTCATTCAAGCCTGGCGGCCGGAGAACCGGTGGCCTGCGCCGGCGACATCACCGTCCACGACGGACAACTCAAGGCATTCAATCGCCACGCCCCGCACTACCAACCGACCCCGAGTCAACTCCAGAACCTCATCACCCATTTCCGGAACCACGGTGTGGATCTCACCGACGTCGAGATAACGGGCCTATGACCAACATCTTTGGATCGCTTCGTTCGATCATGTACGAACTGCACTACATCGACAACGTCGAGACCTTCACGGGCTTCGACGACGCCGCGATCGCCCGACTCCATGCCCTCTACCCGTCGGAGCGAATCGCCAACTTCCGACTCGCTCTGCAGTGGGCCATGGCCTGCCCCGACTTCAACTTCGCCTCGCTCCTCCCCGACCTACCCCACACCAGCCAACAGATCCACGCTTACCTCAAGCGCTACCACGACACACTCGAACAACACGCCACCCTACACAACTGGCCAACCGTCGATCTCCGCACCAACTAGGCGACGAAGGCGGAATCGATGCGTACCTATCAGCACATCGTCGACGAGGCGTATCTGCGGAACGAACTGGCCGGGCCCTGGTCGGAGGCCTTGGAGCAAACCCGACGACAGCTGGCCGAGGGTTCCACCGCCGAGTTCAATCTCACCGCGGCACTAGACGTCTACTTCGACGGGATCTGCTACGCCTGGGGCCTGAACGACAACAACGCCCTGTCGCAATTGCGGGAACACCTCTCCCGCTTGGCCGATCACACGTTTGAGGAGTTCCCCGACGGCGATATTCATGAGCACAGCTCGTACTCAACATTGGCCCGAGTGGGCGCCGCCGCCGACAAATCAACCGTCATCCGTTACGCCGAAGTGTTGAACGGCCGGCGACGACAGCCGATCCGCGATCGTGATCCACACGCCTACAGCCAGGATCTGCTTGACGCACTGGTTCACCTGATTCTGGGTCACGACGGCGCGGCTCACGCCGCCTCGGTGCGGTTCTATCAGCACCTTCACCATCCCCGCACTCCCCCAACCGTTCATCTGATGGGCATCCCGCACGCCATCCAGGCCGTTGTCGCCGGTGACAAGGAGGCGCTCCAAGACGCCGCGTCACTCACGATCGCTCACTTCGTCGAACAGGCCGGGCCGCTGCGAGATCGCCCGGCCGGAGCCGCATCACTCGTGTATCCCACACTGTCGCTGATCAGCCGGGTGGCGACGTGGAGGGGCATACCGTGGCCCGACAGTCCCTACGTGCTCCGAGTCGCCGAGACCGGTGCCGTAACGAGCAACTTGGTGGCGGGGGGATGATGACCAGCCGACTGGAAATTCGAGCCACACAACTACAAGAGATAGCGCTTGAGTTGGCTCGTCCATCGTTGCCCTTGTCCGATCTTGATCCCTCTATACGGCGGGGGCTCTCATCGGAGTTAGCCGAGCGATGGAATGATGTGCAAGCGCTGGTGGCTCAGGCCATCGGCGAGGAGCAACCGGTCACCACCGACCCCGAGATCTCCCAGTACGTGACAGCAGTGATCCGTCAACGGTCCTACTTGTGGCACACGCTCAGCCACGATGCCGTCGATCAGGATCGATTCCGATCCGATCTCACCGACAACGTTGGCGGTGTGATCGGCGTGGAGTTGATCTCCAATCTTGTGCGCCGACCAATGTCGGCTCTGGTAGCCGACGCTCACCCCTACTCGGGCTGGGCCGCCAACCACGAACTCCGAGCGATGTTGGCGGCACTCGACCCGGCCGCCATCCCGGCCCGACACGAACAAACCACCGACCTCAACGGGTTCCTCACCTGCATTCGGGCCGCCGTCGATCGGGGCTACGACCTGGTGACGATCTACGACAGTCCCGCCTAGTCGGCGTCGGCCAAACGATCGGAGAAGGCGACCGTCCACTCGGTCATGGCATCTCCTCCATGGCCGTCATCGTCGGCGATCAGCAGGTCGACGGTGCCTCCCAGCCGGGTAAGTTCATCGGCTACGGCCACGGGGAAGTCGATCGGTGAACTGATGTCGAGCCGCCCGTGGGCCAACGACACCGGGATGTCCACCAACCGGTGAAGGTTGTCGAGCAGATGTCGTTCGGGCAGGAACGAGGCGTTGGCCCAGTAGTGGGTGACCAGGCGGGCGAAACAGAGCTGGAAACTCGGGTCGGCTTCGGAAAGCCCCGGCTCAAACCCTCCGGCGAACCCCATGTGGTTGTCCTCCCACAGACACCACGCCTCCGCCGCCGGCTGATGCACGGCAGGGTCGGGGTTCATCAGCAGCTCGTTGTAGGCCGCCGGTAGATTGCCGTCTCGCTTCTCCGGGGGAAGGAAATCCCGGAACTCCTGCCACGCCCTCGGCATGATGCGACCCATGGCTCGGGTGACCCAGTCGACGTCGGTTGCGTTGGTGGCGCAGACCGCGTTGCACATGACCGCGGTGACCCGCTCCGGGTGGGCTTCGGCGTAGGCGAGCGAGAGGGTCGATCCCCACGATCCGCCCCACAGCGCCCAGCGCTCGATGCCAAGCATCGTCCGTAGCTGTTCGATGTCGTCGATGAGGTTAGCCGTGGTGTTGGCCGACAGGTCCACTACCGGCTCCCCGGCATAGGGCGTCGACCGACCACAGTTGCGCTGATCGAACTGCACGATTCGAAAGCGAGCCGGGTCGAACATCCGCCGATGGCGAGGAGATGCGCCCGACCCGGGCCCACCATGGATCAACACAATCGGCTTCCCGTCCGGGTTGCCACTCACCGACCAGTGAATGGTGTGACCATCACCGACCGGGAGCATACCTTCGTCGTAGGGATCCGTTGGTTCGTATGGGGTGCTCACCCCCTAAGCCTACGAAAGTCAGCGGCCGCTGAAGTCAGGCAGCCGCCGCTCGGCCATGGCCTTCGTGCCTTCGGCGAAATCGGCGGTGGCGCGAAGCCACTCCTGCTCGGCCGCCTCGTGGCGGGTGGCGGCCTCGACTTGGTCGGCCAGGTCGCCTCGCAAGGTGGCCCGGATCGACCGCACCGCCAAAGGCGCTGATCGGGCGATCTCAGTGGCCAGAGCGTGGGCTTCACTGCGCAGCGACTCAAGCGGGGCGAGTCGATCGGCCAACCCGATGTCGGCGGCCTCTTCACCTTTGACTCGCCGACCGGTGTAGAGCAGTTCGGCCGCCACTTGGGGTCCGACGAGCCGGGGCAGAGTGACGCTCAGTCCGAAACCCTGATGGAAACCAAGGCGGGCGAAGTTGGCGCTGAAGCGGGCCTCAGGTGCGGCTACCCGGAAATCAGCGGCCAAGGCCAGACCGAGCCCTCCTCCGATCGCCGCCCCCTGCACAGCGGCCACAACGGGGGTTTGTGTGCGGAACACTCGCACGGCGGCGTCGTAGAGATCGAGTGTGGTGTACGACTCGGCACTGCCCCCGGCACCGGTCTCGCGGCTGCGCTCACCTCCGCCACCGAAGTCGGCTCCGGCGCAGAAGTGTTTGCCTTGAGCGGCCAGGACCACCGCTCGGCATCGGGGTTCGTCGTCCAACGACTCCAACGCTTGGGCCACCTCCAGGATCATCTCCAACGAGAAGAAGTTGTTGGGCGGCCGGCTCAGCTCAATCGTGGCGACATAGTCGTCGCCTACTGCCACCGAAATCGGGGACTCTGACATCATCTCTCCTTACCTTCCTACCTGCCTTCTTCCCGAGCTTTTGCGGAGCTGGCACCCCCGGACCGGGTACCCAACAAACAAAAGCTCCCTTGGACGGGTGTCCGACCCGCAAAAGTTCGGGGGTGGGTGACCGAGTGCGGTCATCGGCTGACGTCACGGTAGGGCACGCCTCGGTCGACTGCCGGTTCTTTCGGCAAACCGAGGATGTTCTCACCCAGGATGTTGCGCTGGATCTCGTCGGTGCCACCGGCGATCGACTGAGCGGGGGTCGACACGAGCACCTCGGCCACTACGGCATCGTCGGGGTCGGGGCCGTCTCGCAGCATGGCTTGAGCACCGGAGATCATGGAGTGGACCCGATTGCAGCGACGGGCCACCTCCGACAACGCGAGCTTGCCGATCGACCCTTCCGAGCCCGGCGGGCGTCCAAGCTCCTGAGCCGCCTTGGCCCGCAGCGACGTCCACTCCGACGCCCGATGGAAACTCCACAACTTCATCATCTCCTGGCGCACCAGCGGATCGGCCACCACACCTCGACGGCGGGCCCGTTCGAACACCAGGTCGACCCGACCGGCCCGCTGCGGATACCACTCGTAGGTTCGTAGATAACGCTGGGCCTCGGCCCGGGCTTCGTCGACCACCCGACCGGCCGCACCAGGAGCAAAGTGCACCGAACGCATCACCGAGAACGACCGTTCGTGGGCCAATGTGGCTCGAGCCACCCGCCAGCCGCCACCCTCCTCCCCCACCAGGTTGGCGGCGGGAATACGGGCGTCGGTCATGAACACCTCGTTGAATGACTGATGTTCGTTCATCTGCCGGATCGGCCGCACCTCAACTCCCGGCTGCTTCATCGGTAACACGAAGTAGGAGAGTCCGGCGTGTTTTACCGACTCCCAGTCGGTGCGGGCCACGAGGATGGCCATGTCGGCGTGGTCGGCGCTGGTGTTCCATACCTTTTGGCCGTTGACCACCCACTCATCGCCATCGCGCACCGCAGTGGCTTTCAACCCGGCCAGGTCGGATCCGGCTCCGGGTTCGGAGAACAATTGGCACCAGTCGAGTTCGCCCGTCAAGGTCGGGCGGAGTACTCGGGCCCTCAGCTCATCCGACCCGTGCTCATACAGGGTGGGAGCGGCCAGCATCGTGCCGACACCGAGCGGCCCGGCTACTCCCCCGGCGGCTCGAATGGCGCTGGCAATTGGCCGGTCGAACGAGGCCGGCAACCCTCGACCACCCCACTCGGGCGTCCACGACGGCACCGCCCAGCCGCTTTCGACAAGCCGCTCCCGCCACTCAAGCAGCGACAGGTCGGGATCCCAGTTGGCATGGAACCACTCCACCGCTTCGGCGACCGCTTCATCGACCGCTTCCGCGACGGCGTCGGCAATTGGCTCCTCCATGGGAGCGACACTACTCCCCAGGGAAGGAACGATCCGAATTGGGTTTGAGGACCTGGGCCACAGCGAGTAGCTCCTCAATGTTGGCGACGATTTCGTTTGGGTCCCTCGGAACGTTCCGACCCGATTGCACCTCGACCGCCACGTCGGAAACTTCTATCTCGCTCCACCGCTCCTCCAAGGCCACGATGGATTGCCGCCTCACCGGAGTCAGGTAGAGAACGACGGCAGCGTGGTCGACGGCGTGGATCACGAATTTCTTATCGAATCCCGACTCGCCGAGTTCGACCTTGGACATACGACCCGGTGGCTTCTTGAATCGGTCGGTCCACGAACGATTACGGAGCACAAACGACGGCCTGTTCTTGCCTACGGGATAGCCAACCTCGTAGCTGGTGGAGAGGGACTCTCCGTCAGGAGACTTGACCTCGATCCTGACTCCATAGTCACCACGCTGACCCACGATAACCGGGGCGTTGTCGTGGTTGCCCATCATCGACTTCATCACGGTCCCAAACAGCTTCTGGAAACGTTCGTCCATCTCCGCCATCTCCGGTGAGCCCACAAGGTTGCCGCTGTAGCTTTCAACCCGGTACTCCAGCCCGCTGAGTTCGGCCGCTTTGGCCAAACGGTCTGCGGCCCTCTTGGGTCGGCGGCCGGCCGTCCAGTACAAGACGACAAAGATCGACATGGCGACGAAGAACAGAACTGCCGGAATGTCCATACAACCGCCTCCGGTCTCGTCCTATCTACTCGGCAGCGCAGACACCGAAGCGGTTGCGGACGAGTCCGGGTGACTGAATAGCCGATCGTGGGTGAGGGCGGGCACTCGTCGACGAGCCTCGGCCACCTTGTCAAGATCGATCTCGGCGGTCACGTACGACGGCCCGCCGCTGCCGTCGCCACCATCGGCCAGCACCTCACCCCAGGGGGCGACGATCAGTGAGTGTCCGAAACACTGGGCGCCTCCTGTCAGCGTGCCATACTGGCACGGGGCGATCACGTAGCTGCCGCACTCGATGGCCCGGGCCCGGTTGAGCACATGCCAATGGGCTTGGCCGGTGACCTTCATAAAGGCGGCCGGCACAGCCAGGATCTCGGCCCCGGCATGAGCCAGCGCACGATAGAGCGGCGCAAACCGTAGGTCGTAACAAACCGACAGCCCCATCCGCGTTCCGGCGGCCGGCACCAGCACCGCCTCCTCGCCAGGGGCGATGGTGGCCGACTCCCGGATCGCGGGACCGTCGTCGAGATCCACGTCGAACATGTGGATCTTGTCGTACTGGCCGATGATCTCACCGGTGGCCGACAGCATGTAGCTGCGGTTGAAGGTGCGCCCATCCGGGGCCTTGATTCCGATGGAGCCGAGCAGAATCTCGACGTTGAGCTCTCGAGCCAGATCGGCGAACGCGGGGAGCACCGGGTGCTCGTCTTCGGCAAACGCCACCGGGATGATGCGACCTTCATCGGTGTGGAGACCGGAGAAGTACTCGGGGGTGGCGATTAGCGTGGCCCCGTCGGCCGCGGCCGCCCTCACGAGATCGCGGCACACCTCGATGTTCTCATCAACATCCGGGGTGGCGCTGTTTTGAATACACGCGGCGATGAAGGTCTCAGCCATACATCAAGTATGGACGATTTGTACGCCGCTGGTCGAAGGCCGAATTCCCTGTGCCCGCTAGCCGGCCACAGCAGCGGTCACGCAGATCTCAACCAGAAGCGCCGAGCGAGCCATATGAGCTTCGACGCAGGCCCGAGCGGGAGCGTGGCCGCTGGGCACCCAGTCGTTCCACACTTCGTTCATGAGCGCGAAGTGGTTGTCGATGTCGCGCAGGTAGATGGTGGCTGATAACAGATGCTCACGGTCGCTCCCGGCCTCCGCCAAGAGGGCGTCGACCCGGGCCAAGGTGGAGCGGGTCTGCTCCTGGATGTCAGCCTCGGGATCCTCGGCCACCTGCCCGGAAAGATAGATGATCCCGTTGTTGATGACGATGGCGCTCGCTCGCTCCGTCGTCTTGATCCTGGTGATCTGATCAGATGCCATCGGGTAACTGTACGCCGCAAGCGCTCGCCGCCGACCAACACATTTCCGAGTAATTCCGTCACGCAGCCGATCCGGCGGGGTTGAGCAGGGTGAGGAGGCGTGAGATGACGTCGCAACTTGTGGTTGTCCCCACCGAACTAGATGCGTTGGCCAGGATTCTTGAGGCGACGGCGGCCGATATCGAACAAGCAGAACGGTGGATTCGCACTGAGCTGGCTGCGGTTCGGCTCAATCCCGCCGATCCGTGGTTCTCACCGTCGAACCTTAATGGCCGAGCGGCCAACACCAGTCGAGCTCTGCAGTTTGCTGTTCGGCAGACGAGCGATGAGGCGAGCCAGGTCACCGATGCCCGCCTCCAGGCCGTTGCTGCCGACACAGCGGCTGCGTCGTCGGTTGGCGACTTCATCATCGACTATTTGTTGGGCGACGTCGCAGCATTCTGGGGCCGCCAGAGCGACCGCCTCGACCTCGCATCGATGGCAACCGGCGGCATCCGAGTAGTGCGGACCGGCATTTACCTGGCCAGTGGTATGAACGAAAAGAAGCTTCCGGTTTTCAACACCGGATTTGTCGGACGGCAGCTGGCAGCCGGCCTTCAACGAGTACCCCGTCTCGCCGGAGCAGGGATCTGGCTCGAGTCCGGGGCAGCGACCACCTTCTTTAGGCGAGCTGGAATCGTGGGCGCCGTAGCCGGCACCGGCATGGGTCTCTACGACCTCTATCAGCAGGGCAACCCGGTGGAGGCGTTTCAGCGAGAAGGGGCCGGTTACGTTGCCGACGTAGCCAACACCGCCTTCAGTGCATCCACGGCCGCCTTCCTACTGTGCCCGACCAACCCCGTGGCCGGTGCCGCTGTGATCATCACGGGAACGATCTGGCTCGGAGCCGAGATCGTCGACAACTGGGACGACATCAGCGCCGCTGCATCCGATGCCTGGGAGGCGGGAAGCGACTTCGTCGCCGGTGCGGGATCGGCCGCTCTCGACGTTGCCTCCGATACCGTCGGGGCGATAGCGGACGGGGCGGGAGCTTTGGTCGACGGGGCAGGATCGCTCGTCGGCGGAATAGGCGGCGCCATTTCCGACTGGTTCTGAAGGCGACCGGAGAGACAATCGTGATCAACAAGATTCGCAACATCATGCGAGGCCTGACCACCGAAGGTTGGGTTGAACAGAACTCGCAGGACCGTGAGGTATACCGAGGCTGGTCCGAGGGACCGGTCACGCTTGGCCAGCGAAACGGCGACATCACCGCGATCGCACCTTCGGGCCTCACCGTGTCGTTGCTGGGCGTGGCGCTCAGTAGCGCGGAGAGCACGTTCCATGTGCGGAAACGGGCGATGGATGAGGGAATCGAGTTCGCGGTTGATGGTCAGCCGGTGGGCATTGTCCGCAAACCCCGGCACGGTCTTCTCCGAAAGCACCGCATCGCCAACATCACGGTGTACAACGACCGCATCGACGGCGATCTGGCCACACGCCTGGCTCCTGTCGACGGTTCGGTACTACGGCCGCGCGGTCTCGGCGCCTCGGCGTCGCTGGAAGACAATCAAGGCCTTGTTGTGCGGTTTGGGCTGAGCGAGCCAAAGGTTCGTGGTCTCGTGTCGACCGAAGTTGTTCTGCTGCATCTACTGGCCCACTTCGGCCTCGACCCCCTGATGAGATGACGGGCCTGAGATGACGGGCTGAGATGACGGCTGAAATGAGTGGAGGAAACTGATGGACTACGACCCAATTCGATCCTGCGTTACGGCCACCGCGGCCGAACTTGAGACGCTGAGCAGCCTGGTGGCGGCGGGTGCCGATCCGGCCGTTGTCGACACCTGGCTTGAAGCGGGACTTGTCGCCACCGAACCCGGCGACGATGAGCAATCGACACTCATTCATCCGACGTTGGCCGGCATCGCCTCATTACTCGGTCGGCCTGACCGCACAATCACCATCGAACGGTTCGCCGCGGCCGCCGACGGCGGACATGTCGATGTGATCGTCGTGGCTTGGGATCGGCACAATCGATGCATCATCACCGAGGGTGTCGGCGACGATCGGCTGCTGGTGACGGCGAGCCAGATGAAACTGCTACCGGCGCTCCTGAGCCAGGCGCTACGCATCAACCCGGACTCTCTCACGTCGGAGCTACCTGCCGTATCCACCACCGCGGCCGCGGTTGCTGCAGTGTTCGATCCAAAGGGCAAAGCCAACACCACCACCGAAGGCCTTGAGTTCGTGGCACACATCTCACACGCCTGGCGCGCCACCGCCAGCTGGGTCGACCAAGGCACCGACTCATGGCTCACCGTCTTCCACTCAGCCGCCGAGGGGTTCTGGTCGCTGGGTCACAACACTGCCGTTGGGGAGGCTCTGGTGCCGGATACTCTGGTCGAACTCAGCCCGCTCGGTCCTGCGGAAGTCCTACATCGACTCGGGCAGGTGATCACCGGGTCTGCGGCTACCGCTGGTAACCAGGTAGCGGTCGCGTAGTACTGTTGGCCGATGGTCACGGTCACTCAGTTCAGCGACACGCACTTTTCCTACCCTGGGCACCGCAGCCACGGCGGGTTCGGGTACGACACCGACGCCGCGTGGGAAGCGTGTGCCGCTCATGCCTTCAACGGGGATGGAGGGCCGACCGACATCACCGTGGTCACCGGTGATCTGGCCGACCGAGGCGAACCCGGCGAGTACGACGTGGCCGTTGAGCGCCTGTCGACCATCCCCAACCCCACCAACATCTTGCCCGGCAACCATGATTTCCATCTGCCACTCTCCACGCAGGTGCCCAGGCCGGGGCTGTCCATGGACCGGGTACAGACCGTGGGGCCATGGCTGTTCATCTTTGCCGACTCCAACGCCGAAGGTCGCGAGCTTGGTCCCGACGGGCGCCTCGTCGACAAACCCGACCGTATCGAGACCAACGGCCTGCTCGGGGCGGCCGAGGTGGCCTGGATCGAGGAGGTGATCGGGGCCAGTCGAGCTGACCACGTGTGGCTCTGGATGCATCATCCGCCGGCGATGCCGGGCAGCTTCAACCACCCCGACTTCGACGCTGAAGTGGCGGCGATGTTTGAGCGGCAGCCGAAGATCCGAGGGATCGGGGCCGGTCACGTTCATAGCGACATGATCGTCGAGCTGGCAGGCCGCCCGATACACGTGAGCCCGGCGCTCACCATCAACATCGACTTCGACAACTGGACCACACTGCCACCCGGCTACCGCACCTACGATTTCGCCGACGACGGCACCGTCACCAGCGAGTGTCACCTCGTGGCCGAAGACGTCTGGCCGAGAATCGAGCTGCCCGACCTGGTGATCCAGCATTTCCGAGGCGAGATCGGCTGGGAGGAGATGGTCACCAGGATGAACGAGCTGGTCGACAACTCCGGCGCCGGCCCTCGCCCCGCCTAACCCCGACCGAACTTTGTGCGGTTTACGTCCCCCTCCCGGTGAACTTTGTGCGGTATACGTCCCAGTCAGGGGGACGCAGGCGTCACAAAGTTCGATGGGGGTTTCTGCACCCCTATTCGTTGAGGCCGAACACATCGCCCACGTAGTCGGACAGGCGGCCGGCGGTTGTGGTGCCGTCCACCACCTCACGATCGCCAAGCGGTGCCGACAACTCAATCGACACCGGCTGCGACGGATTCCCCTGGCATGTGAACGCATCACCTGGCGGCGGCGTGGCCAGCATTGAGATGAGCACGGCGTCGTCGGTTTCGACAACCGTTGGCGGTAGCAGCCGATCACCCATCGCTTGACCGCTGGCGCACTCCCGCTCGGTCGCCAGGAGATTGATGGTGGCGGAGGTGGCGTCGAGCGGCGCGCTTGGATCCAGCTCCCACTCCACCCGGTTCAGACCTTCCGGCACCACGGTCTCAAGCTCGCAGTCCTCACCTGAAACCGATCCGGCCCAGCGCCATTGTCCGTCCGCGAACTCAACGTTGTGGGCGGAGAAGTTGATCGTGTCGTCGATGCCGTCCCCAAAGCCGTCGTCGAAGAACACCTCAACGTCACGGTCTTCGGCATCTTGTTTGATCTGGGCCTCGGTCTGCAGCACGATGACATAGACCTCGGTGTCGGAGATCGTGACCACCTGCCAGCCCTCCTGGGCCCAGAAGTTTCCTTCACCCGATTCCAGGAACACGTTGACCGCAGCCTCGATCTCCGGGCGCGACGTCAGCGGCTCCAGATCGTTCAGTGCGTTGATCGGTAGTGCGGTGTTGGAGCACACGACGATGTCACTATCGCCGGCCCCGGCACCATCCGATTCTCCTGACTCTCCCGGCTCTGGGTCGGAAGCAAGGGTGGTGGTTGTGGTATCCCCGGCGCTGATGTCGGTTCCGGCTTCGAGAGGCGTTGTGTCCGAGCATGCGGCAGCGACCAAACACAGCACGCCGACCAGGATCGCCAAACGGCGACCGAGCGGCTTCGAGAGCTGTCTTGTGCGGACTCCGGTTGCAGTGGCCATACCTTTTAGACGACCGCCAGCGCTCGCTGGTTCCCCGGCCGTCAGTCCTCCAGCACGCCGGCCAGCTCCAGAATGCGGTAGGGCGGGAGGAAGAGTTCCTCCACTTGCACTCCGAGCGCGTCCGACACGGCGTTGCTCAACGCCGGTGGGGCGCCGATCATGCCGCCTTCGCCGGTACCTCTCGAGTCGACATCGCCCGCCGTGATCGTTTCCAGATGATGCACCTCTATATGGGGTATCTCCATGGAGGTGGGGATGAGGTAGTCCATGTAGGTGGTAGAGGTGAGGTTGGCCGAGTTGTCGTAGGCCGCCCGTTCGTAGAACACGGCCCCAATACCCTGAGCCACGCCGCCCCGCACCTGCCCATCGACCACGTCCGGGTTGATGATCTTGCCGCAGTCCTCCACCACGAAGTAGCGGGGGATCTGCACGAAGCCGGTGTCGAGATCAATGTCGACGATGGCCACGTGGGTGGCCACCGACCAGCCGCCGTTACCCGCACCCTCGTACTTGAGGCTGTAGTCGAAGGCCGGGATATCGGGGCCCACGACGGCACCCGGTTCGGCGTAGTTCCGGCGCACCTTCTCCTCGGCCACGTCGGCATAGGTGATGCCTCGGGCGGGCACGCCGGCCACGTGGATGTTGCCGTCGATGATGGTCACGTCGTCGACCGAGGCTTCCAACAGATCGGCGGCGATTGCAACCACCT
This sequence comes from Acidimicrobiales bacterium, assembly GCA_965216355.1. GTDB lineage: Bacteria > Actinomycetota > Acidimicrobiia > Acidimicrobiales > SZUA-35 > JAHELU01. The sequence continues at coordinate 525,698 of CBDCFR010000013.1, read as the reverse complement.
GGCTCCGCAGCTCCCGGGCCGTCATGCGCATGACCCCGGCCCCCATCGGGGCACCACGGGAACCGCCGGTGCCGACAAGGCTGAACGCCGTCTCGTCGGTGTTGCCCCAGCTGATCTCCACGTCTTCCATGGGCACGCCGAACTCGTCGGCCACCACCTGTTTGTAGGTGGTCTGGTGACTTTGGCCGTGGGGCGACTGCGAGGTGTACATCACAATCCGCCCGTCTTCGGTGATCGTGGCTCGCCCCTCCTCCCCGAGCAGCATCCCGCTGCCGGGTTGCATGGAATCGGCGAAGTTGGCCGGACCGGGCGCGGCCTCGTGGTAGGAGGCGATCCCGAGTCCGATGCGGTGATTGCGAGCTTCGGCGGCGGCTTTGTCGACCTCCAGCTGCTCCCAGTCGATCAGCTCGATGGCCCGTTCCAACGTCTTCTTGGTCGACATGGTTTCGTCGAGATCAGGACCGGTGATCATCCGCATCGGCAGCTTGTCGTCGCCGATCATGTTCTTGCGACGGATCTCGGTCGGGCTGATGCCGAGCTCCGCGGCGGCCACGTCGATGATCCGCTCCCGCCCCCAGGTCTCGTGGGCCCACGGACCGCGGTAGGGCACAACGGTGCCTTTGTTGGTGGCCACGATCTTGCAGTTGAGTTGGAAGGCTTTGAAGTCGTAAGGGCCCGGCATGTAGACCTTCCACATCGCCTGAATCAGCGAGGCTCCAAACGGAAACGCCGGGTAGGCACCGTGGTCGATGATGCCGTCGCAACGGAGGCCGCGGAACGTACCGTCGTTGTCGACGGCGATGCTCATGGTGAGCCGTTCCTCCCGAGCCTGACCGCCGTTGGTGAGGTTCTCAACCCGGTCTTCGATCCATTGCACGCTTTGACCGAGCTGTTTGGCCACGGCGGCGATCGCCAGGTCTTCCCGACTGACCGGGCCCTTCGACCCAAAGCCGCCACCGATGTCGACCGCCTTGACGGTCGGATAGTCATCGGCTCCCAGGACGCCGAGTCCCATCTTGGCCATTACCGCCATTTCACCCTTGGCCTTGGCTACCTGGGTGCGCATGTTCATGGGGTCTTGTTTGCGGAGATTGTCTTTCTGTTCGCCGAGGAATCCGCGGGCGGCCGACAAGAACTTCCGGCCGCGCTCCCGGTTGGTCACGATCGACTTAAGGGACTCACCAACACCTTGCGTGGCATTCGACGCGGCGATCAGCCACTTGAGCGTGTGCGGACCTTGCGAGGTGGAATGCACGGTGAGGTGACCAGTGTCTTGATCGACTTCGATCAGAATGCCCCGCGTCTCCATCGGTTGGTTGGTGAGGCGGTGGCTGTCGAAGGTCTTGCTGATGACCCGGTCGGCGTTGGCGAACGCTGCTTCGATGTCACCGAAGGTGTCGGTGGTGCTGCCGAGCACGTTGCCGTCGGCCTTGTCCCAGACCTGGGCCGCACTGGGACGTTGGGCGTCGTCGACCGAACCGATCGGCGGCAGTTCGTCGTAGTCGACCATCACCAACTCGACCCCGTCTTCAGCCCGGTGGCGGGAGGTGGCGATCACCACCGCAACCGGGTCACCGACGTGGCGGACCTTGTCATCCGACATCGGCGACCACAGCGGGGTGTAGATGCCGTCGGCTGTAATGAGCGGCGGGATCGGATTGGTGACGGCGTTGATCTCGGCTGCTGTGAAGACACGAACCACGCCGTCGAGCGCAGCCGCCTCGCTCACGTCGACATTGGTGATGCGAGCGTGGGGGTAGGGGCTGCGAACAAACGCCGCGTGCAATACACCGTCGGGGTTGATGTCGGCCACAAACGTGCCGTTGCCGACCAGGAACCGTTCATCCTCCACCCGCTTCACCGATTGGCCGGTGAAGCCTAGGCCTGACGTCTGAACGTCGCTGTCGAGAGATCGGTCGAACTCAACCATTGGCGTTACCTCGATTGATCGAGACAGCAGCACCCAGCACCCCGTTGATGATCGACTGGTAACCGGTGCAGCGACAGATGTTGCCGCTCATCTCCTCGCGGACCTCGTGCTCGGTGGGATCGGGGTTCTCCTCCAGAAGGGCGACAGCGCTCAAAATGAAACCGGGCGAGCAGAACGCACATTGGAACGAGATGTTGTCGTACATCGCCTGTTGCACCGGGTGGAGCGTTCCGTCGTCGGCGGCGAGACCCTCAATCGTCGTGATCTCGGCGCCGTCGGCCTGAGCGGCCAACATCAGGCACGACCTCGCCGGCTCGCCGTCGAGCAGCACGGTGCACGCACCGCACACTCCGTGCTCGCAACCGAGGTGGGTGCCGGTCAACCCAAGCTCGTCACGGATAGCGTCGGCCAGCGACAATCGGGCTTCGACGTGGAGCTCCACCGGCTGTCCGTTGACCGCGGCTCGAACGGTTACGTGGTCACTCATACTCCTGCTCCAATCCTGGATGCAGCCTCGCCAAGACCTTGTTTGGTCAACACCCCGGCGATGTGTTTGCGATAGGCGGTGGTGGCATGCAGATCGGCGGTCGGCTCGATGACGTCCCTCACAATCTCAGCCGCCACCGCAAACGTCGCCTCGGTTGGCATACGTCCGACCAATGCGCCCTCGGCCTCGGTGACGCGAATCGGTGTCGGTCCCGCGCCGAAAAAGCTCAGCGCCGCCGAGGTGATGGTGTCGTCGGCGGCGGTGTCGATGCCACAAGCCAGGCCGAGGAGCGCAAAGTCGCCCGACCGACGGCTCAACTCGACGACCGCCGATCCGGCCGACAGCTTCCACGGCCCAAACTCGACCGCGGTTAGAATCTCGGTTTCCTCCAGCGCGGTTGAGAGGTATCCGGTGAAGAAGTCGACTGCCTGCACACTCCTGCTGCCGGTGGCCGAGGCGATGTGCATCGTGGCCCCGAGTGCGAGGCAGACGGCGGGCATCTCGGCCGCCGGGTCGGCGTGAGCGATGCTGCCAACCACCGTGCCCCGGGTTCGAATGGCCCGGTGGCCGATCCAGGGCATGGCCTGGTGAACCATTGGAGCGTGGCGGGCGAGTTCATCGGAGCGTTCAGCTTGGGCGTGACGCACCAATGCCCCGATCCTTGTTCCATCGGGGCCGACGACGATCTTACCAAGATCCGGGATACGACCGATGTCGATCAGGTGGGTTGGGGCGGCCAGTCGAAGCGCCATCACCGGAAGAAGGCTCTGCCCTCCGGCCAACACCTTCGCCTCTTCCCCCTGCTCGATCAGCTCGGCGAGCAGGCCCAGGGCCTCGGGCAGCGACTCTGGCCGGTGATAGGTGAACGGCGCCGGTTTCATGGCCGCGATGTTAGTTGACAGCCGGTCAACCATCTCGGGTCGGGCGCACGCCTCAGCCGATTACCCGAAAGCGACAGGGTCGTTGTACTCGTTGAGAATGAACTGCCGCCCGGCGGAGTCGCCGGATTCGTACCAGTAGTCGACGACAATCCACAACGGCTCATCGTCCAGAACCGTGAACGTCTCGCCGAGCTCGGCCCCCGTATCGCTTATGGCCGTGATCGCATGAGGACCCGGCTCCAATCCACGAATGAAAAACGGCACCCAGTTGTGCTGACCTCGCACCTCAAAGGTTTCGTCGACAACCACCACCTCGTCGATGGAGATGGTGATGCCAACCGGATCGTCGGCAAAACTCTGGTTCGACACCCACAGTTTCAACTCGCCGACCACAGGCTCGGTCTGAATCTCGCCAAGCGGAGCGCCCCGTTCCACCGAGATGCCCGACCGGTCCGTGGCATCCTCGGACCTCACCGGCTCATCCACATCACCTGATTCATGAGCAAGGACGAAATCGGCCACACGCTGATCCCAGAGATCAATCATCTCCGGCGTAATCTCATTGGCCAGTCCAAAGAACCCCACCATCTCCGTCATGTCATCGGGGTGATGCTCCTGCATCCAAGCGACGAACCTTTCCCAACCGGGCCAAATCCGCTCGCCAAACCACATCTCGTTCCTAACCCAGATGAGCTTGCCGCCCTCGGCGGTGAAGTCGATCGCAACGTCAGCCCCAGCGCCGAGACCCAGGGCATCCGATATCGCCGATTCCAACTTGTAGACACAGTCGACCTCAACCGGTTGCGATCCCTCGACCACCTCGCAGCGCACGTCCACATAGCGCTGACGGGTCGCCCTCATGAAGTCGGCTTTGGCCCAGAACTCATCGGGTGAAAGTGCCGGGTCGTCAAAGATCTGAGCGTCGTCGGCCACCAGGTTCCGCAACGCGCCTGCATCTACCTCGTTGGCGGCTTCGATATATGCCATGGCCAGGTTGAGAGCTGTCTGCACTTCAGAGCTGGTGACAACAGTGGTTGATTCGCTACGGAAGGTGCCGAGGGCGATCGCACCCGACAGCAGCGCAACCAGAGCGGCGGCCACAAGCAACAGCGGGGACCCCCGCCGCTCCACGGGATCGACTTCGAGGGCGCGGTTGCGGGCTCGGTTCCTGCCGCCGTCGGCATCCGAAGGGTCGACTGGGAGGATGGTTATCGCCGTCAAGCCGCCGGCCTCTTCTTCCTGTCCCAGTCGGGCCGCAACCCGGTGCCAAGCGTCAGTCGACACGGCGGCCTTCGCGGCGATGTGAGTAAGGTTGTTTTGCAGTTCCTCTTCGAAGCGAGTCATCGCTCCAGCTCCTTCCTCAGCGCGGCCAGCCCTCGGCGAAGCTGTGATCGAACGGATGAAGCCGGCACTTCGATCAATTGAGCGATCTCGGCGGCTCGATACCGGCCGTAGTACTTGAGCACGATCACAAAGCGCTGTTGCTCGGGCAGCTTGGCGAGCACGTCCCACAGCTCGCCGGCCTCGGGCGGCAATCCGACCGGTGGACGCACTTGATGAAGGGCTGCCGTCCGCCGCCGGCGGAGGTGTGAATAACATCGGCGGACGACGGTCGTTCGCAGGTATGCCCCGGGTTGGCTGATAGTGCAGAGCCGACGGTGAACCTCGACAAAGCTGTCCTGCACAATCTCCTCAGCCTCGGCATTGTTTCCCAGCAGAGTGAACGCGAGCCGCACCATTTGCTCGTACTCCCTGCGAAACAGAGCGTCGAGAACTCCACGTCGGTGTTCGACGTCGACGATCTCCTCGTTGGGGCTCACCTTCTCCATCATCTACTACGACGCACAGCTCTGCAGAAGTGATGCATCCCTAGGGACTTTGGTCAGTTGCTGCTGGTTCGACAGCGCACCGCGGCGCCGTCGAAGTAGCATCGAAATCATGGATCTCATTGAGTTCGAAGAGAAGCAGACCATGTCCAGGGAGGAAGCGGCGGCCGAGCTGCGTAAGCTGGCCGACGCTCTTTCTCGGAACAATCAGGTTCAGTTTGTGAAGGGCGGCATCAAACACACCGTGCGGGTACCCGACCAGGTTGAGGTCGAAAACGAGATCGAGATCTCCGACGACGGAGGTCAGATCGAGTTCGAGATCTCCTGGTGATCATGTAACACTCCACCATCACGCACACACCACCCGGCCAACATTCTGAGGGGGATCACATGGCCGTCACCACCACAACCAGGCCTGTCGCCAAAAACGGCGGTGCCCGAAACGCGCACCGCAGCACTGCTTCCGAGCCAGGCGCATCGGTTGACCTCGCCGAGGTCATTGACTACACCGGCAAGACCTACCGCTACCTTCGGGTCGCCATCGTGGCCATGGTCTTGGCGTTGATCATCGCCATGTTGATCGAGCGGCTCGACGCCGGCAGCTGGTTGCCGTCGATCAGCGCCTACTTCTTCACCGCGGCCAATCCGATCTTCGTTGCGGCGTTGGTGATGATCGGGGTTTGCCTCATCGCTATTCGTGGCACCAACGATTTCGAAGACATCGTGCTTAACCTCACCGGAATCCTCGCGCCGGTGGTGGCACTCGTGCCCACCGCGTTCCCCGACTTTCCGTACGACGGGTATCTGTTTGAACCCGACGTTGAACGTCTGATCGACAATTCGGTGGTCGCTCTTCTGCTGGCGGCGGTGTTGGCTCTGGTGCTGACGTTTTGGCTGGCGTCGCGTTACAGCGGGCAGGACTTCAGTCGATCGGCGATCGCAGGCAACACGTGGATCGGATTGTTCGTCGCCGTGTGGCTGGTTGCGGTACTCGTTGGGTTGTATCTCAGCGAGGGACGCCAGTTCACCCACAACGCGGCAGCGCTTGGTTTGTTCGCCGGACTGTGGATCGTGGCCATCGAGAACGTCGTTCGGCACGTGACCGACGATGACGGCTGCCGATCGCCGGAGGCCGCGCTCTACGCCGGCATTGGGGGGTCGTTGCCGATTCTGGCGATCGCCGTTGCGGTGATCGGGATCTGGCATCTGTTGATCGACGATGCCTCGGCGGCACTCTGGCTTTTTGTGTCGGCCGGAGTGCTACTCGCCGCAGTGTTGGTGTCGCCAAGACTCACCACCGGCGCTGCTCGATTTCTCACCGTTGTGAGGGACGGCGACTGGTACCGCCGCTACTACGTGATGATCGCCTCGTGGATGTTGGTGATCGGCGTCGTGGTGTTTTTCGCGCCGATCGACTGGATTCACAGAACATTGATTCTGGAGCTACTGGAGCTGATCCCCTTCGGCGTGTTCTGGCTGGTGCAAACCATTGAGAAGTGGAATCGCCCGGTTGAGCACTTCGACTACCGGCTGCGAACGGCGATCACCTAGGAGATCGCCTGAGGTGATATCCCGAGAATAGATCGCTCGAAATAGTCCAGTCCGACCCCTCCTCTGCCGACAGTAAGACTCACGAGACAACGAGCATCAGTGTCGGGTGGCTGCATGCTGCGCCGGCACCGATGAGGAGACGGTCTGGTGAGCGATCAGCCGACAGTAACAATCATCCGCCGGGCGACTACCCTCATTCGCCGGGTGGCGACGGTACTCACCGTGCTCTTGGCGATCACGCTGACCACCATCAGCCCGGCCGCCGGCCAAGATAATGCCGACAAGACGTCAGACCAAGTTGTCATCTTCGTGATCGATCTGTCGGGATCGATGAACGAGCCGTTCGACGGCAGCAGAACCAAACTCGATGTGGCCAAGGACGCATTTGTCGAGGCGTTCAACAAGGTGGCCGACAGCGCACAGGTCGGCATCCGGGTGTACGGCGACCAGTTTGCGGCCCAACCCCCGGCTGACCGAGGCCGCAACTGCCTGGAAGACTCGCGGCTGCTGGTACCGATCGGCGCCCTTGAACGAGATGCGCTGATCGCCGAAGTGCAGAACTTCGGTGCCACCGGCGACACCCCGATCGGCCTCGCTCTTCGTGAAGCATCCAACGACATCCCCGCCGGCGCACGAGGAACGATTGTGTTGTTCTCCGACGGCCGTGACGAGTGTTTCGACGCCGACCTCGACGGCGAAGCGACCACCGGCCCCAGCTACGGCGAAGACCCCTGCCTCGTGGCGGCCGAGGTGGCCACCGCCGCCTCGGGCCTACAGGTTGAGCGAATCGAAACGGTCGGATTCGGGGCCGACGCCGAAGCCGAACTCGAACTTCGCTGTATCGCCGACACAACCGGCGGCTCGTACACGGCAATCGAAACACCCGAGGATGCTCGGGAGATCCTTCCCGACTTGATTTCGATCATCTCCAGCGCCCGCGACGCCGAACGGCTCGGCGGCGAGGCCATCACCGGTTCATCAGCGCTCGACGGCGCCCCCGACCTCAAGCGGCTCGACGCGGCCGAGGGCGGCGACGGCCGCTACACCGACTCAATCGCGATGAACAGCGAGAAGTGGTATCGCATACCGGCGTACGGTCCCGGCGACGGGACGTTCACCGCCACCGTGTTCGGCCTTCCGGCTCAGAAGGGAATCACCTTGGAGTCAAGGCTCTACTTGCCCGAGGACGACCGCTGGACCTTCCAAGAACGCAACGAAAGCGCCGGTGTCCCGCGCCGACCGACAGCGTCGGTCCGATGCCCCGGCTGCCGTCTCGCCGAAGGCCAACACGAGGCGTACTGGGTGGTGAGCCTCGAGTCGGACAACAAAGACCTGGCCGGGGACTTCTACATGGAGCTTCTCACCGAAGGTCGGGCCTTTGGTGGCCTCTCCATCAGCTGCGAGGAACCTCAGGAGTGTTGGTACACCGGACAGCTGACCCAGCAGACGATCATTCTTGATGAGCTGAGCGCGGAGTACGAATCCCGCTTGGCCGGCGACATCGACCCGACCCTCACCGCCGAGCGCGAGCAGCTGCTCGCCGAACTCAGCGCGGCACAGGCCGAGGCCTCCGACCGAACGGCCCTTCGAACCGATTTGGAGTCACAGGTTGCGCAGATGGGCGGCGAGACGCAGTCGTGGACCTTGCCGATCATTCTTTCCATAGCCGGCCTGGCCGCCGCCGCCGGAGGTTTTGTGATCGGGCGGAAGCGGTCTCCCGATCTGCTCGCCGCCTCACCGCCGGCTGCAGCGCAACCTGAGCCCGACGGGCAGGTCGAAACAACTGCCCGGCCGCTTCCCAAGGTGGAACACCCGGCGGCATTGGCTGCACGTCCGGACAACAGGGAGGCGGGCCGATGAAGCTTCGAGTCCTCGCTTTGCTCGGCCTTCTACTCGTTCTGTTGCCGTCATCACCGGCCCTAGGACAGAGCGCTCAAGACGTTGAGGGAACCGCCGACTTTCGTAATCCACCGGTGCTCCGACCCGGCTCCTACCGAGACACCATCGTCACCGGTGAGACAGTCTGGTACGCCGTGGTGTACACCAACAATGCGCCGTACCGCTTTGAGGTGTCGATCGACGGTGAGGACGCCGGCAACGAGGCACTCGATCTGGGAGCGAGGTTCGTGGGCCCGACCTTGGGCTCGGTTGGCGATCGAGCCACCAAGCTCCAGGGCTCGGCTCGATACAGCGCGGGCGATACCAACGTGTGGTACCTACAGGTGAGCCTCTTGACCTCAGGGCGACTCGGGGTCAAGTACGATCTGTCGATCGACGTGGAAGGTGTCAGCGACGCCCGCCACGAGCATTGTGATGAGCTTCCCGACTGTACGGCCGACGAGGAGCTGGCGGTCGTCAACGCCGAAGTCGCCGCGTTGGAGACCCGTCTGGCCGATCTTCCCGAACTTGTAAGCGACGACGAGATGCGAGCCGAGATCGATCGAGTTGGATCCGAAATCGACAGCATCAACGATGAAATCGACAGCGCCAACAACGCCATCGCCAGGATCTGCAGGTCGGAAACCGACTGTTCCGTCGCTCCTCCACCCGGCTCGTCGACACCTTTGGCCGGCCTGATCGGCGGTGGGCTGCTGTTGGTGGGCGGTTTGGGTTTCGCCGGGCTCCAACTGGTGAAACGCTCATAGCCGGAAGAAACTACTATACATAGCTATTCTATGTATAGTGATGCTATGTATAGTGGCTCTATGTATAGTGGTGCTGTGCAAGTGGGTAAGGACCTGGTGGCAGCGTCGGCCACCCCGATTGTGTTGGCCATCCTCGCCGACGGGGAGAGCTACGGCTACGAAATCATCAAACGAGTGAACGAGCTGTCGGGCGGTGCGCTGGAGTGGAGCGACGGGATGCTCTACCCGTTACTCCATCGTTTGGCCCGCCTTGGGTACGTCGAATCGTTCTGGCGGTCGGCGGCCGAGTCGGGTGGAGCAGGCTCAAAGCGACGGCGCAAGTACTACCGCCTCACCAGCGAGGGGGCCGAGGCACTACAGGACCAGCAGGATCAGTGGGCACTGGTCACCGCCACGCTGCAACGAGCCTGGACCGACACGGTCGACTCGTTCTCCTCCCCCGAATGGAGGCCTGGCCTCACATGACCACCGATGTGCCAAGCCCATCCGATAGCCGGCGCTCAAGCGTCGACGAGCAAATCGGTCAGTGGCGTTCGTTCGTACGGCGCCGCAGCGCGGTTCACGACGCCGACGTCGACGAACTCGAAGACCATCTCCGCAGCCAGATCGAAGATCTGACCGACGCCGGGCTCAGTGATGACGAAGCGTTCTTGGTTGCGGTGAAACGTATGGGCAGCCTCGACGCCGTCTCGCACGAGTTCGCCCAGGAGCATTCCGACCGATTGTGGAAACAATTGGTGCTTCCCGGCGCCGACCCTTTTGGCAACGACCCGGCCGCAGGCGGGCGCTCCGACGTGACAGCCATGATGACGGCGGCTGCGGTTGCCGGGCTGGCGGCGGTATTCCTGGCCCGGACCGGGGAGTCGTGGACCATTCGTCTGCTGTCGTTCACCGTCGCACCGGCGTTGGCCGGCTACTTCGCCTGGAAACGCCAACTGTCCGATCGCACCGTGGAATTCGGGCTCGCCACGTTCGTGGTGGCGGCACTGGCAATGGTCTTCATGCCGTTCGACGATCCGTTGGACCAGACGCGCGACCTGGCAGCTCTGCATCTCCCCATCGCGCTGTGGTTCCTGGTCGGCGTGGCCTACACGTCGGGGCGCTGGCGGGATTCGGCGCGACGTATGGATTTCGTTCGTTTCACCGGCGAGACCGCGATTTACTATGCACTGATCGGGCTAGGCGGTGGTGTGCTGATCGGCATGACGTTCGCGGTGTTCGACAGCATCGGTGTCGGCGTCGATGAGCTGATCGGCACGTGGGTGATTCCGGCCGGGATGGCCGGCGCCGTTGTGGTGGCGGCCTGGCTGGTGGAGGCCAAACAAGGAGTGATCGAAGCGATGGCGCCGGTGCTCACCCGCATCTTCAGTCCACTCTTCACGCTTCTGTTCGTGGCGTTCCTGATAACCATTGCGGTCACCGGTCGGGGAATCGACATCGATCGCGACATCCTGATCCTCTTCGACATCCTTCTCGTGGTCGTGCTCGGCCTGGCGCTGTACAGCATCTCAGCTCGGGATCCGGAGCAGCCGCCAGGCTGGTTCGACCGATTGCAGCTCGCGATGATCGTGAGCGCATTGGCCATCGACCTGCTTGGCCTGGCGTTCATCGTCGGTCGAATCTCCGAGTTCGGATTCAGCCCAAACAAGACGGCGGCGCTGGGCGAGAACCTGATTCTGCTGGTTAACTTGGCCGGCGCGGCCTGGCTCTACCTGCGGTTCATCCGACGTCAAAGCCGCTTCGAACCGATCGAGCGGTGGCAGACGTCGTACATGATCGTGTACCCGATTTGGGCCGCAATCGTCGTGCTGGCCTTTCCTGTGATCTTCTGACTTGTTACTCGACGGTGTAGCCCTGGGTGAGCTCGTCTTGAATGGCGCCGATCAATGCCGCGACGGCTTCGGGGCGCTCCCCTGGCACCGAGCGGATGATCTGCGCAACGTTGGGGAGCGGTGCGAGCGAAACAGGCGGTTTCCATTCCACCACGGAACCGCCCAGGTACCGGCGGCTCATCACCGCGATTCCGATACCGGCCTGCACCGCCGCCCGCACGTCGGTCGAAGACGATGCGGAGAAAACCGTGCGGTATTCGATACCGGCGTCGTCGAGGATCTTGTGGGAGAAGTCGTTGTAGTAGCAGCAGTCGCCGAAATCGATCAACGGCACGGGCCCATCGAGGAACGGCTCGACCGCTGATGTGACCCAGCACAGCTCCTCAGTCCAGAGGCGAATGTCGGTGGGGCGCACTCGCTCTTCGGTGAGCTGGAAGATGGCGAGATCGACTTCACCGGATTCGACCCAGTCGGTGAGACTGCCGGAATGATCGAGCGAAAACTCCACCGTGGCTCCGGGGTGGCGGCATTTGAACTCGCCGAGTAGCGAGGCGACCTGCCCGGCATCGACCTCACCGTTGGAGGCCAGCTTCACGGTGCCGCTCAGATCCGAGCTTTCAAGCCGGGCCACCGCCCGATCGTGAAGCTCGACAATAGCGCGCGCGTCGTTCATCAGTGCTCGACCGTCACGGGTTGGCCGCAGCGAATGACCGTCGCGGATCAAGAGCGGCCTACCGACTCGTTGTTCGAGACGCTGGATCTTCCGGCTTACCGCCGACTGCCCCAGGTTGAGGTGGCGGGCGGCGCTGGTCATCCCGCCATGGTCGAGAACGGCCAGCAGAGTACGGAGCGATTCGACGTCGAGCTGCATGAATCCATCCTAGCTCAGTCCATTCCACAGTAGAATGAAAACTAGGATTCAATGTCACTTGAGTATGATTCCGTTAGGGCGCAAGATGTAGTTATGAACGCACAACACAACACCCAGAACACCCGCAATCACTGCTCCCGTTCGATGCCATACCGCGAAGCCATGGGGCCCGGATATCAGTTCGCCGTGTTCCGCGACACTGCATTCCGTGACACCGCATTTCGTGACACTGCATTTCGTGACACTGCATTCCGTGATTCTGTGCCATCCGGTCCGGCGGTCTGCCGGCCGCGGCGACGGCGGAACAACTAAGCGGCAGTGCGACTAGAGCGCGCTGTCGCTTTCATCGTCGCCAACGAGCTCGGCGGCGGCTGCGCCCTCGGGGCGAATACGGATCACGCTCTGAGCGAACGGGATCTCGATGCCCTGTTCATCGAATCGGGCTTTGACTCGAGCCCGTACCGCTCGGGACACCGCCCACTGCTCCCCGGGTTCGGTCCTGATCATCATTCGTAACACCACGGCGCTCGGACCGAAGTCTTGCACCCCGAGCACCTCGGGATCGTCGATGATGGTGGCGTGCTCGAGCTTGGCCTCCCGCACGTCGTTGGCGGCGGCGATCATGGCCGACTCGGCCCGTTCGATGTCGCTTTCGTAGGCAATGCCGATGTCGAGCACGGCCCGAGACCACAACTTCGAGAGGTTACCGACCCGCTGCACCTCACCGTTCGGGATAAACCAAACCTTGCCTTCGAAATCACGTAAGCGGGTGAACCGCAGCGTGATTCGCTCCACCTCACCGATGGCGTGGCCTAGGTCAACGATGTCGCCCACGGCGTATTGGTCTTCAAGCACGATAAAGAAGCCGGCCAGGAAGTCCCTGATCAACGCCTGAGCACCGAAGCCGATGGCAATGCCCGCCACCCCGGCTCCAGCGAGCAGCGGGGCGAGGTCGATGTTGAGTTCGCCAAGGATCAGCAGTCCGCCCACAAACCACAGCGCCCCCGACAAGACCGACACGCTCACCGCGGTCAGTGTCGTGGTGCGCTGTCGGGCCCGCTCCCGCGCCAGAAGGCGCTGCTGATAGTTTTCGGCCGAGCCTCGCATCTCGTCGAGGTTGGCCTCGTCGGCCTCGCGCTGCTCAACAAGACGATTCACGCTTCGGGGAACCCACCGACGGATCAGCCAGACCACGATCACGGTACCGATCAAGATGGCACCCAACCTGGCTGCGGTAACGCCTACCGACGACGCGAGGGAAACAATCTCTTCGTCCACGTCCACCCCTTCACACTACCGGCCGCCGTCGGAACGCCGCCGTTGAAACACTGCTGTTGATATACCGCATTCATATACCGAAAAGGCTGCCGCCTTGAGAGCGACAGCCTTTCGAGGCGTGAGGGGTTGATGTGGGAGGGTTTAGGCTTCGTTTGCCTCCAGAGCCTCGACGAGCTCCTCCTGCTCCGCCAGCTGGCCGAGAGCTTCGGCGGCCTCTTCGGAGAACGAGGTGTGGTGAAGGGTTCCGTTGTGCTCACCGAGAGCCTCACCGATCACTTCGGCCGGTGTGTCGGCGGTGAGAAGGAACAGGGCCGACTGACCTGGCTGCAGGGCCTCGGACACATCGGTGATGAACTGGTTGTCGATGCCGATGTCGATCTTGCGATTGCCGAAGGCTCGGAGCCCCATGCCGACGAGTCCGCCGAGCAGCGGGCCACCGAACAGGAATCCGATGAGGATCCCCCAGAAGCCGCCGCCCATCACCCGGCTTCCCTTGACCAGGGCTTCGAGGGTCTGGCTGACTTTGACCTTGCCGTTGTCTCGCTTGACGACCACGGCGGCATCGCGGATGGCGACGGCAGCCTCTTGGATGTTGTCTTTCTTGACCGCTGCGACCCGGTTGAGAACGACCGCCGCCTCGTCTTCCGTCTCGTAGGTGTAAACCATCAGGTCGGACATTGTTGTTGCCTTTCGTTGAATGAGTTGTTGTTGCTTGGCTGATTGCCTGTAACCGTCATTCAACGGGACCGGCCTGTGGCCCGACTGAGGCGAAGCTGAGAAGAACCTGAAGCTCGCTCCCACCCCTCCCCTCTCCCCCCAAACTTTTGTGGGTCCGGCACCCTTGCACCGGGTGCCACAGCCACAAAACCTGGTCCGAGGGGGTACCCGAGGCGCAAAAGTTCGTGTGGGTTGACGGGATTAGGAGGCGGTGGGGCCGACGGTGAATCCCACGACCGCGCCTTCGCCCCGTTCACCTTCACCCGCCTCGGGGTCCCGGATCCAGGTGACCCCACCGTTGGCCTCGGCGATGGCGGCCACGATGGCCAGGCCGAGGCCGCTGCCATCAATCGACTGGTGCTGCGCCCCACGGTGGAAGCGGTCGAACACCCGAACCCGGTCCGACTCGGGGATGCCGGGACCGTAATCCCTCACTTCCAGGCGGCTGCCGGTGAGTGTCACGTCAATCGGCCGGCCGGGGGGACTGTACTTGTCGGCGTTGGTGAGCAGGTTCGACAACGCCCGGCGCACCTGGTTGGGGCGGGTCTCGACCATGCCCGGCGTGGCTGTGACGGTAACCGAGCGGCCCGACGTTGAGCGGAACGCAGCCACGTGGTCGTGCACCAACTCCGACAACTCGGTCAACACCGGCTCTTCCTCAGAGGGCGCTCCGTCGGTGGCCAGCGCCAACAGCTCCTGCACCAACGTGGTCAGCGCCTCCAGCTCGGTGACCGAACCATCCAACAGCCGCTGCCGTTCCGCCGGCGGAAGATCGGGTTGTGACTGCAGGAATTCGGTTTTCACCCGCAGACTCGTGAGCGGAGTACGCAACTCATGACCGACGTCGGCCACCAAACGCTCCTGCTGCAATCGACTCGACCGAAGCTCGTCGAGCATCTCGTTGAAGCTACTGACGAGCCGCCCAAGGTCATCGTCGCCTTCCCCGTCGAGTCGATCCGGCAGATCCTGATCGAGTCGCAACCGGTCGGCGGCATCCGCCACCGCCTTCACGGGAGCAACCAGCTGCCGCGACAACAGCCACGCCAACGTGGCCGCGACGATCCCGGCCAACGCGCCGATGACGAGGCTGGCCACACGAGCTCGGCGGAGGCCTTCCACGATGTCGGTCACATCCTGGGCCACCTGGATGGCTGCTACATCAGCGCCATCACCGTCTCCGTCGGTGGTGATACCGACGGTCAGCACCCGCATTTCCCGGTCGTCGATCTCGATATCTTCGAACAACTCCCGTCCTGGATTGCCGATCACTTCCCGAGCTTCCTCGGAGACCGGTATGCCGCCATCTCGCAGAGGCGAACCATCGGCGGTCAGGAGCTGCAGCTGGAGGAAGTCAGGACCGGTGTCGTCGTCGAAGATGTCGTCGCCACCAAACGGGCCGAATTCTTGATCGCCATCGGCCGGACGTGGACGATCGAGAACCTGCTCGACCACGGTGGCGGCCGAGCGAAGGTCCTCGTTCGACGCCGCCTCAAGATTGCTCACCGTGAATACCCACGATGTGGCACCGAATATCAGCGTTATCACCGCCGCCGTGAGCCCGACGGCGAGAGCGATCCGCCGTCGCAGGTTCAGATTTCGCAGCCGACTCATCATGAACCGCCTGCAGAGCGGCCCCGACCCAAACGAGCCACGTATCCGACGCCACGTACAGTGTGCACGATGCGCTCGGTGGCACCGGATTCGATCTTGCGTCGCAGGCTGGAGACCAGGACCTCCAGGGTGTTCGACCCGTACTCTTCGTCGTAGCCCCAGACCCGCTCGTGGATGGTTGACCGCTCCAGCACGATGTCATGGTTACTCATCAATAGGTGCAGCAGGTCGTATTCGAGTTTGGTCAGCTCAACCTCGTTGTTGGCCACGGTCACTCGACGGGCCAACTGATCGACCGACACATCACCGAGCGACAGCGTTGAGTTGGAAGTGCCGCCGGACGTCGGCGTCGCCACCGCGCCTCCGTCGTATTCGGCTCGCCGCAGGAGGGAGCGGACTCGGGCCAGGAGTTCGTCGAGAGCGAACGGTTTCGGTAGGTAGTCGTCGGCCCCGGCGTCGAGCCCAGCCACCCGGTCGGCCACCTCTTGACGAGCGGTGAGCAGGAGCACCTGGCGATGGTCGCCCTGCTCCCGCAGCCCTGATAGGAAGTCGATCCCGCTCTGGCCGGGCAGGTTCACGTCGAGTACCAGCAGATCGGGATTGGATTCAGCGATGATCGGGGCGGCTTCTTCGGCCGACTCGGCTTCCAGCACCGTCAAACCCTGAAACGACAGCACAGTGGCCAGCGATTCCCGAAGGCCACGGTCGTCTTCAATCAGCAGAACAGTCTGGGGGACGGCGTGTGTCACCGTTACAGGGTCGCCCAAAGATCGGGCCAGGCCAAGTCTTTGTGTCGGGTTTAAGGAAGATCTCAGGTTCGCCCCAGGTTGGCCTCAGCCGGAGTTTTTAGGTTGAGGACATGACCAGTTCACTCGTACCCAATGACCTCAACGACAAGACCGCAAGTTTCCAGCAAGGCCGGAAACTTGACAGCGACAAGCGAAGCGCCGGAGCCGCCGAAGTTGCTCGGCTGGTCAACGCAACGAAGACGTTCGGTGAGGGCGACTACGCCGTCACCGCCCTCGACGACGTGACCATCGGATTCCGCCGAGGCCAGTTCACCGCTGTGATGGGTCCGTCGGGCTCGGGTAAGTCCACCCTCATGTACTGCCAGTCGGGGCTCGATCGCCTGAGCTCGGGTAAGGCCTACATCGGCGACACCGACGTGTCGACCCTGAGCGATCAGGAACTGTCGGTGATGCGCCGCTCGAAGCTCGGCTTCATCTTCCAGTCGTTCCATCTTGTTCCGGCGCTGAGCGCTCGTGAGAACATAACACTCCCCGTCGATCTCGATGGACCGCCCGCAAGTTTCTGGCGACGCCGGAAACTTGACAGCGACCAGCGAAGCGCAGGAGCCGTTGATGAAGACTTCCTCAACGAGCTGGCTGACGTGCTGGCCATCGGCAACCGGTTGCAGAATCGGCCGAGCCAACTCTCCGGTGGGCAACGTCAGCGAGTGGCGGTGGCCCGAGCCATGATCTCCCGACCCGACGTGATCTTCGCCGATGAACCGACCGGCGCCCTCGACTCCAAGACCTCGGGCGAACTGCTGAAATATCTCCGCCAAGCCGTCGACACCCTCGACCAAACCATCGTGATGGTCACCCACGACGCTGTAGCCGCCAGCTACTGCGACCGGGTGATCTACGTGCAGGACGGACGCCTCGTGGGCGAAGCCTCACACCCCTCCGTCGACGACGTGCTCAACAAGATCAAGGAGCTGAGCTGACATGTCCGGAAAAATGATGCAGCGTACATGGAAAATGGTGTGGTTCAAGCGCAACCGCTACGCCCTCACCATCGTCGCCATCGCCCTGTCGGTGGCCTTCATCGTGTCAACCCTTCTGTTGACCACGTCCATCTCCAATGTGGGCGAACCGCTCAACGAGGCCTACGACGACGTGGCCGCAGTGGTCACCGGACCGGAGCTGGCCGAGCTCGACGGACCCGGTGGCGCCATGGTCACCGTGCCCGTTCCGGCGTCAACGGTTGATGCTCTCCAAGACGCCGGCTACGAAGCGGTCGGATTCAATCAACCCTACGCCCAGGTGATCGACGCCGCCGGCAACCCCGCCGGTCAAGACCAGGCAGCGGCCAACGTGGCCGAGCCGTGGTTGGGCGACTCCGCCCTCAACGCGTTCACGTTGGTCGACGGCACCGCGCCCGCCGCCCAGGGTGAAGTGGTGCTCGATGTCTCCACCTCGGCCGACGCCGGCTATGTGGTGGGTGACGTAATCACCTACGTGACCGACGCCGGCCTTCAGAGCGCCGAGCTTGTCGGCATCGCCACCTTCGGCGGGGCCGACAACGATCCCTATGTCTCCACCATGCTGCTCGATCCAGGCGATCCCTTGTTTGAGCTGAACACCGACATGGCCGCCGGGCCGGTGGCCGACGGCTATGACTACGTGCTGGTTGGCGCCATCGACGGCGTACCCGCCGCGGAAACGACCGCCGCTGTGGCCGATCTCGCTCCCGATATGGCAGTGATCACCGGTTCCGAATGGGTGACCTCACAGGTAGACACCCTCAACTCGTTCCTCGGCTTCTTCGAGACCTTTCTCACCGTGTTCGCCATCATCGCCGTGGTGGTCGGCATGGTGATCGTGACCAATACGTTCACCGTGTCGCTCGCCCAGCGCACCCAGGAGCTGGCGCTCCAGCGTCTGGTCGGCGCCACCAAACGGCAGCTGACCACCCAGGTGGTGGTCGAAGCGCTCATGCTCGGCTTGGCCGGAACCGTGATCGGTATTGGGCTTGGGCTTGTTGGCGTCGACGCCCTCGGCCTGTTCCTCGACGCCCTAGGCCTGTCGATCGAACGATCCGACGCGATCTCGCTCGGTGCTCTCGCCACTGGTGCCGCCGTCGGCATCGGGGTGACTGTGCTGGCCGCCGTCTGGCCTGCCCGCAAAGCTTCAGCGGTTGCCCCGGTCGAAGCCCTGCGATCGGCTGAGGTTGAGCCGCCGACCGCCAGCCGCAAGCGTGCCATCAGCGCGGCGTTGGCTACCGTGGTTGGAGCAGGGGCGCTGCTCTACGGAGCGGTGCAAGCCGACATCATCATCGCCGGAGTTGGCATCGGCGGCCTGTTCCTCGCCCTCTACTTGGGTGGTGAGTTCCTTATTAGGGCCGTGGCCCGGGTGACGGAACCGCTATTGGGCCGTGGTGGGCCCACCGGTGGGGTGGCCAGCCGCAACCTGGAGCGCAACGCCGGTCGCACGGCGTCGGCCGCCAGCGCCCTGATGATCGGCGTCAGCCTCATCGCTTTCTTCACCTTGATGGCGGCCACCATCGGCCAGTTCATCGCCGGTGACTCCGCCGACGATCTCACCGCCGACTACGTGGTGCAGAGCATCGGTACCGTGCCCGAGGCCGTCATCACCGACGACACCATCGCCGAGCTGAGCTCGGTCGACGGGGTGCAGCTGGTGGTGCCGATGGAGACCGCCAGCACCGCTGTCGCCGGCACGACCGGCAGCGGTCCAGTCGAAGGCGCCGACAGTTTCGGTCGCGGCCCCGACGCCGACGACGGTCTCACTGTCGGGTTCACCAACATCGACGATCTCACCGAGGTCTACCAGTTCACCGTGGTCGACGGTTCGCTGGCCGATGTTTCCGATCAGCAAGTGCTGATCGACCAGGCCAGCGCCGACTTCCAGGGCATAGCCGTTGGCGACACGCTCACGCTCGAAGGACAAGGTGGATCGGTAGACGTTGAAGTGGCAGCCGTGGTGAGCGAATCGTTGCCGGGGTTCACCGCCCCTCAAGCCATCGGCGCCGCCGAACTGGCCGATGCACGTTTGGCGTCGACAACCCGGCGATCACGGCCTATGTTGTGGCCGACTCATCGGTCACCGGAGGCCGCTCTCGACGACGCGGTCACCCTCCCCACGCTCGACGTGATGACCAACGAGCGGTTACATCGACAGCCTCAGCAGCAACCTCGACACGATCCTCGCCCTGGTCTACGCCTTGCTGGCCGTGGCCGTGGTGATCGCCTTGGTCGGCATCGCCAACACGGTGACGCTGGCCATCTCCGAGCGGGTCGGCGAGATCGCCGCCATGCGAGCGGCCGGAGCCAGCTCAAAGCAGATCTTCTGGTCGCTGGTGTCGGAGTTCGGGTTGCTGTCGTTGGTAGGTGTTGGTGCCGGATTGGCACTGGCCTGGGTGTCAGCCACCGGGCTGTTCCAGGCACTGTCCGATGGGCAGATCAGCTATCCCGAAACCAGCGTGGTCACGGGTTTAATCATCACCGCTCTCGGTTTGATGGGTGGCGTTCTTGCCGCCTGGTGGCCCGCGAGGTCGGCATCTCGTGCCGACATCCTCGACGTGCTGCGGGCCGAGTAAACCTGACCCTCTCCAACATCTGGTCAAAACGAAGCGGAACCGCGCAAGTACGTGCGGTTCCGCTTCACTTTTGCCGCGTAGGATGGCCGGGTGGAATCACCAGCCCGAGGGAAGCGGAGACGCAGGCTGCTCGTGACGTCCGTGGTCATGGCCGGGATCGTGATCTTCCTCGGCTACATGTCGGGTCTGATCGTGCCGCCGACCCCGATCCAGTGGCTGCAGACCCGAGGTCAGACGGCTCGCTACGACGACTACCCGAAACCCGAAGGCATGGAGCGCATCGACGTCGAGCGCTACACCCGCACCCACGACACCTTCGGGCCTCGGGCGGGACGAGTGCGCTACGTCTACTCGATCCCCGAAGGGTGGAGCGGACAGCAGCTGATCACGTGGCTACGCCAGGCGGCACCGGAGGATCTCTATCTCGTCGACGACTCGACCTGTGCCGAGCTGGCGGCGGAGCGCCCACCGGCACCCCCACCAACCACAGCCGGCGGTCAACCGATGGAGTCCGACCCGGTCGATCTCTCGACTTTGCTCGACGAGGAAACCAGAGTGACGCTGCTCGACTCGCGCGATTGGCGGGGCGATGGTTTGACATTCAGGCTTCGCAGCAACAACACCGAGCCACAGCCAGCGAGCCTTGAACTACCCCCGCTCGGAACTTCCCCCGACGAAGATATCGTTGTCGTCGCCGACCACCCGAGTTTCGCCTGCGGCTGACTTCCCCACCGACGAACTTTGTGACGCTTGCGTCCCGTTTGTGGGACGCAAACCGCACAAAGTTCGATGGGGTTAGGCCGGGGTGAGTACTTCGAGGCTGGATTCGAGGTAGTTAATGATGTCCCAGAACGACGCCACGCCAGCGGGGCGTTGCGTCTCCGACAGCAACGGAACGGTGGAGGCCCGAGCGTCGGTCAACGCCTGAAGGGCGTTGGACACCGATGACCGCACAGTGATCGCTCGATGATCGGTTTCCATCACCTGCGAGAGGGGCACGTTGGAGATGTCGGCGATCTCGCAACCCACTTTGGTCAGCAGATCGAACTCGGTGAGCGTGCCCACCAGGTGCTCTCGGCCATCCACCACCAGGAGTTGCACTAGGCCCCGGTTGCGGAGGTGATGCACCGCAACTTCCAGCGATTCGTCCTGGGCGAACATCACCGGCGGATTGATGTTGATGCCGGTGAAGTCCACAAACTCCAGTCCGTCCCGCACGGCGGGCTCGACCGTCGACTCATCCATCCGAGAGGCAAGCAGGTTGGTGATGGTGTTCATTACCGTCCAGAACGACATGTTGCCCACGAAACCACCGGTGTCGGACAACACCGGGAGGTTGCGGATCCACCACTTATTCATCGTCTCGATGGCATCGCTCAGCGTTTGCGTGTTGGTAAGGGTGCGCAGCGGGCCTTGCCCCAACTCGCCCACCGGGGTCGACCAGTTGTCAGGGCGGCCGATCACCCGGTGCAGAACGTCCCGCTGGGTGAACACACCAACCAGGTCGCTCCCGTCGGTCACGCAGGCGCACGACCGTTTGTCGTCACGCATGGCAACCACCGCTTCGGCCAACGTGGTGGAGGGCGAGATCTCAACGTATCGACTCAAGTCGAGCGTGGAGATCGGGGTGGAGGAAAGGGCTTGGGCGATGTTCATGACGAACCTCCAAGTTGACCGCGCGCTGTCCAGGACCGTCGGCGGGTGTGAATTGGTGATCCCCTCTGTCACACCAGTGTCGACCACCGCGGCCCTGGTCGTCAACCCGGCCTTTCGGCCTAACATCACCGACGGCTACGGTTGGAGCGACCGCAGCGGCAACAAACCTCCGATAGGAAGCGAGCACAGATGCGTGAGATGACCGAAGCCGAATGGATCGCCTTCATCAACGAAGGCACTCGCACCGGAAAGCTTGCCCTAACTCTGCCGTCGGGACGTCCCACCGTCACCCCGGTATGGTTCGTTTATGAGGACGACGGCATCATCCGAATGAACAGCGGCGGGGCGGCGGCCAAGGTGAAAGCGCTGCGCAACGATCCTCGAGCATGCCTCCTCGTCGACACCGACGTCCCGCCGTTCTCGATGGTGAAGATCGACGCCACCGCCACCGTTGTCGACGACAATCCGGAGTTGACCCGCCGGGTCGCCACCGTCGTCGGGGGTCGCTACATGGGCGCCGACCGTGCCGAGGAGTTTGGTGAACGCAACGGCGGCGAGGGCCAAGTCGTCATCGAGTTCACCCCAACTCGGGTGAAGGCCGTGGCCGGCGTTGCCGACTGAAGCAAGGCCCAGGCTCTACATCTCCGACGTGATGTGAATGTTCATCTCGGCGAAGCCGCTGTCGCGGGCCGGGATCAGTGCCCGGTAGCCGTCGGATTCAAACATCGCTTTCACGGCGTCGGCCGATTCGAAGTCCATCACACCCCTGGAATCGTCCGACGCCGGTTTGAACGAGATTCGGGCGCTTCTCGATTTCTACGGAGCCGCTGGCGACGGTCCAGCCTCGGGGCTGGGTTGCCTACTTTGCAACACCGCCATCGAATTCGGTCCGACCGACCCCAGCGGAGCTGGATTCACCCGGCGGTACTTCGAGCGTTTGTCGAGTGCGTTCGCCAATGCGTTGAGCAATGCCAAGGAGCGGGGTGAGGTCGACCCCAACGTCGATGTCGGTACCGAAGCGCAGTTCTTCACCGCTTCACTTCTGGGCATGTTTGTGATGCTGCGGGCCACCGCACCGGCCACGGCCGTCGAGAGTGCGGCGGCGGCTGCCATCAAACATCTCGAAGCGCTGACTCCCTCTGGCTCGGAACGGAACGTTTCGAGCTAGCCGTCTAGGCTGCGGAGGGCAGGTATGCAGTTTCACCACAACGGATTCCGACCCGGCGACCCTCGTATTGCCGACCCAGTGGCGGCCTTGGTCGCGCCAGTGGCCGAGCGGCCTCTGCCGGCCGAGGTCGACGTACTCATCGTTGGATCGGGTCCGACCGGACTGGTGCTGGCCGCCCAGCTGGCACAGTTCCCTGAGCTCAGCGTTTGTCTGGCCGAAGCCAAACCAGGTCCCCTGCAGCTTGGGCAAGCCGACGGCGTTGCCTGCCGCACGATGGAGATGTTCCACGCCTTCGGGTTCGCTCGCCGGGTGGAGGACGAAGCGTATTGGGTCAACGAGACGGTGTTTTGGAATCCTGATCCGGCCGACCCGGAGCGGATCGCCCGCAGCGACCGCATTCAAGACGTGGAGGACGGGCTGTCGGAATTCCCGCATGTGATCCTCAACCAGGCCCGGATCCACGATCACCTGCTGGAGAAAATGCGCCACTCCCCGACCGGCTTGGTGCCTCACTACAGTCGACGGCTTGTCGACCTTGACCTACCAACCAACGACAAACCGGTGGTGGCGCACTTCACCGTGGAGGCCGCCGGCGAGGCTCAGACCACCGAATCGGTCCGGGCCCGTTATGTGGTGGGATGCGACGGCGCGCGGTCGGCCGTGAGGCGAGCCATGGGCCTACGCCTCATCGGCGACGCCGCCAACCACGCCTGGGGAGTCATGGACGTGCTGGCCGTCACCGACTTCCCCGACATCCGCTACAAGTGTGTGATCCACTCGAGCCAGGGCAGCATGCTCATCATCCCCCGCGAGGGCGGCTACCTGGCGCGGCTCTACATCGAACTCGACAAACTGCGATCCGACGAACGGGTGGCCGACCGCAACATCACGATCGACCAGCTGATCGAGGGGGGACGACGCATCCTCGCCCCGTACTCCCTCACCGTCGAGGAGGTGGCGTGGTGGTCGATCTACGAGATCGGTCAACGCATGACCGAGCGATACGACAACGTCACCCCCGACAACGCCGACGCCGAGCCCCGCGTGTTTATCGCCGGCGACGCCTGCCACACTCACAGCCCCAAGGCCGGGCAGGGCATGAACGTGTCGATGCGAGACGGGTTCAACCTCGGCTGGAAACTTGCTTCGGTGCTGCGTGGTCAGGCCACACCAGAGCTGCTGCACACCTACTCCGCCGAACGTCACGCCGTGGCCAAGGAGCTGATCGATTTCGACCGTGAGCTGGCGGCCATGTTCGCCGCCCGACCGAGTACTGGTTCAGCCGATGGCTTGGACACCGCGGAGTTCCAGCGCTACTTCCAGCGCCAAGGTCGGTTCACCGCCGGTGTGGAGACGCGCTACAGCCCGTCGATGATCACCGGGCCGAGCACTCACCAGGATCTGGCCGTCGGGTTCGAGATCGGCACCCGGTTCCACTCCGCCCCGGTGATCCGCTCCGCCGACGCCAAGCCGATGCACCTCGGCCACGTTGTCGAAGCCGACGGGCGGTGGCGTCTCTTTCTCTTCGCTGATGCCGACGGCACGCTGCTCGACGAGCTGTGCCACTTCCTGGAGCAGGACGAGAGCTCACCGGTCCGCCGCCACACCGCCGCGGCGTCCGACATCGACTCGGTGATCGATGTTCGAGGAGTCGTGCAGCAACATCATCACGACGTGGTGTGGCATGAGGTGCCGAGTCTGCTGCGGCCGGCCAAAGGCCGCTACCACCTCACCGACTACCAGAAGTTGTACTCCCCCGACCTCAAGACGGGGCTCGATATCTTCGATCACCGTGGCGTCAATCGAGAGGCCGGTGCCGTCGTGGTGGTTCGGCCCGACCAGCACGTTGCCCATGTCCTGCCGCTGTCGGCCCACACCGAGCTGACCGACTTCTTCGCTGGTTTCATGATCGACCGAACCTGACATGTCGGTTGAGTCTGATAGACAGAACAGCATGAGAACACTCGGACTGCTGGGCGGCATGAGCTGGGAATCGTCGATCGAATACGAGCGCATGATCAACCAGGGCGTGCGGGCGGCGCTCGGTGGCACAAGTTCGGCCGACCTGATCATCCGCAGCTATAACTTCGCGGCCGTGGAGGCCCTCCAGGAGTCCGGCGACTGGGACGGGGCGGCGAAACTTTTGGCCGACGATGCCGTGCACCTTCAGGACGCCGGCGCCGAGGCCATCGTGTTGTGCACCAACACGATGCACGTAGTGGCCCCGACAATCGAAGCCGCGCTCGATGTGCCGTTCATCCACCTGGCCGACGCCACCGCCGAAGCCGTGGTGGCCGCTGGGGTTCAAACCGTGGCGCTGCTCGGAACCCGCTACACGATGGAGAAAGACTTCTATAGGGCTCGGCTTGAGTCCCGAGGCCTGGAGGTGTTGGTACCCGACGAACCCGACCGCACCATGGTGCACGAGGTGATCTACAACGAGCTGGTGCAGGGCATCGTCAACCCCGCTTCCCGGGCGGCCTACCAAGCGGCCATCGAGCGGCTCGTCGACCGGGGAGCCACCGGGATTATCGCCGGTTGCACCGAGATCGAACTGCTCGTTGGTCCCGAGGACCTTCCTGGCATTCTCCCTGGCGGCGGCATCGAGTACTTCCCCACCACCGCGCTTCACGCCGAGGCTGCGGTAGCGTTTGTGTTGGGTTCGACCTAGTGGCCAGATCATCCCTGGAGACGTTGATCCACCACCTGTTCGGACACCTCCAAAACCACGCCTTAACCCCTCACTCGCGTAGCCAACCCGCGACCGCCAACGCGGGCTGGCCAGAGGCTGAGAGCCTGCTCGACGAGAGTGATTCCCCTCAACTCGTCGGCAGAACAAGCCCGAAAGCCTAATCGCCTCGGATCTTCTTCTGCCTCTTCGGCTTCGGCGGCGGACGTTTCATCAGCAGTTTGATGGCGTCGTTGCTTGACAGCCCGGTCAGATCGTCAATGCGATGACGGACAGCCCCCAGATCGGTCTTCACCGTTGGGCTGTCGATTAAGGCGCTCAGGTCGTCGAGCAGGCGTTTCCCTTTCTTCACATCATTGGGTGTCAGGCGACCGCCTTCGGCCGCGACCAACTTGCTTGCCCTGCGCACTAGCTGGGCCGCCGATTTCGCCACGCCGGGCTTCTTGGCCATGGCAACGATCGCTGGAGTCTGGACCCTTTCAAATAGGGCGATCCACTCCTGACCCGCTTCAGTGGACGCAAGACGGTTGTCGCGAGCCTCTCGGAGCGTCCGGACTTCGTCATCGCGATCGAAGAAACTGTGCCCGATGAGTTCGATGGCGCAGATGCATTGATGTATCAGCGAAACCAGGCCGGCCTTGGCGTCGACCTTGATTAAATCCGGATCAGCGGGATGAAACGACTCCCGCGCCGAACCCTGCCATGGCCCGGTCTCGAAGGTGAACGAATACGTCTTTCGGAGGCTCGGGTCGGCAAGGTGTCTCGAATACGGATAGTCGCCAAGTGTTCCGGTCGTTGGATAGAGGTCCTCACCCGTTTGGGGGACGTAGTTCCGACCCCGAACAGCGGCGACGTCGTTGGATATTTGCTGTGAGACCGTCTCGTACCGCTCAAGGTCTCGAGGCAACATGTATTCGGCATAGGCAGGATCGGCTAGCGGGCTACAGGTGCCCGTAGGGAGGGTTAAGAAGTTCATTGACGGATCCGAGGTTTGTGTCGGGGCGTGGCCCCACGGGTAGAGAACCAGTTCGGAGTACGAATGAACATCGACGAAACAGTCGACCCGCTGGGTATCGAGCAGGAACTTCACGTTGCGAGCCTCGGGTTCGCTAAATGCATAGGGTCCGCAGTAGACGTCGCTGCATGGCTCGCAGGAAACAGCCCCTTCTATCACCCCCCACACCAGATCGGCGTTGCGGTTCAAGTCGACACCATCACAAGTCCTCCCAGGATTATTTCGTCGATTCTTCCTCCACATGTCATCGTCGGTCAATACGTAATCCCTACCGTCAGGGTTCACCACCGGCACGAACCACAACTCAAGTGTCTCCAACATCATCGACACCTCGGCCGCGGCCCAGGTACGGCCGCCGTAGACGAGATCGGCGTTGTTGGCATGGCTTACCAGAAGATCCACGGCAAGCTCAATTAGTGCGTCGGGGTTCATGAGTTCCCGGGCGTGAGTGCCACCCAGCATCAGTACCCCCCGACGCTCACCGTCGCCGCCGAAACGCATCTTGAGGGCGTAGATGCGCTGATTTCGACGGGACCGCTCCGGCAGCTCCACTCGGGTGAAGTACTGCGGGAACCACGTGTCAAGTGCGTTCATGATGCTGTTGATTTGAGACGTCGTGCGGTACATCAGCGGTTCCCTCGCTTCCGGTCGTCGTCGGCTCGGTCGATTCCATCCACTTGGTCTTCGAGCCAGGCCATGGCGGAATCGTCGTCGACGATCAGCGCCGGGTCCAACGGACGGACGTCCGACGAATCAAGCAGATGTACTTCGTACCCAAGCTGGATCAGTCGAGTGACGTCGTCGAGTTCTACCAGCACTCGAACCTCGCCGTCCGGGTCAGGAACGCGATCGAGGTCCAAGGCCGGGATGGCTTTGATAGATCGTTGCCGGAGGCCGCGGTGAATCGTGGCCTCGAATCGGACCCTGGACTGGGTCGCTTGCACTTCTGGTTCTGTCATTACAGATTCCCTCCTTTCTTGTAGGACGGCCCGACAAGACGGCGAGATACATTTACGTGACGACTCCCATCTGCCAGGGCACAAACTCCTCCTCGCCGAAACCCAGGCGCTCGCTACAGGTTTGGGTGCCGGAGGCGGTGTCAACCAGGAGCTGAAACAGCCGAGCGCCAACCTCATCGACCGACTCGTGGCCGGTGGCGATTGTTCCGGCATCAAGGTCAATGTCGCCACCCATCTTCTCAAACAACGGTGTATTGGTCGACACCTTCAACGACGGCGCAGGGGCGAACCCCGACACACTCCCCCGCCCCGTGGTGAAACACACCAGGTTCGCCCCGGACGCGATCTCGCCGGTGACCGAACACGGGTCGTAGCCTGGCGAGTCCATGATCACAAAGCCACGGCGGGTGGCGGCGAGCGGCTCGGCGTAACGCAACACGTCGACCAGCGGACTCGACCCCGCCTTGGCAATTGCGCCAAGCGACTTCTCGGCGATCGTGGTGAGACCACCCTTCTTGTTGCCGGGCGACGGATTGTCTTCCGGCTCGGAGTGCTGGCGCCACCACGCCAGGCGGTCGAGCAGCTTCTGGGCCACCTCATCGGAAACCGCTCGACGCACCAGCAGATGTTCCGCTCCGTGCATCTCCGGGGTTTCGCCCAGGATCACCGTTGCCCCGGCGGCCACCAACATGTCGGAGGCCCGGCCCAAAGCGGGGTTGGCGGTTATCGCCGAGTACCCGTCGCTGCCGCCACACTGCAGCGCCAACACGAGGTTCGACACGTCCGCCGATTCTCGTCGATCAGTGGCCGCTGTTTCCGCCAGCTCGCCCAACAACTCAACCCCCCGCTCGACGGTGGCCTGCGAACCACCCTCGTCTTGGATCACAAGCGTCTTCAACCGATCGCCAGGCTCCAGGCCCTGATCATCGAGCATGGTGGCGATCTGATTGCCCTCACAGCCGAGCCCCACAATGAGCGCCCCAGCCACATTGGCGTGGGTGAGATACCCGGCCAGGGTGCGACGAAGGTTGGCCATCCCGTCGGTATCGATGCCAACACCGCAACCGCCGTGATGCGTGAGGGCGGTGATTCCGTCGATGTTCCCATCCGCTCCGATGCACCCTCCAACCCCACGGTCCCGAGCAGTACGAGCGATGACCCGAGCCACCGACGCCGAGCAGTTCACCGACGTCAACACCAGCAGGTGGTTGCGGGTGCCGACCCGCCCGTCAGCCCGCTGGTACCCCTGGAACATCGGTGCGTCGGTCATCCGCTCGGGAGTGATCACGTTGGTGCCTGCTTCGGCCGCGGTGGCCGGCTCTCGATCGGGCTCGACGTTGTGCGTATGCACGTGATCCCCCGCGGCGATGTCGGTCGAAGCTCGACCTATACGCTCCCCGAGTTTGGTGATCGGCTCACCGGAGGCGATGTTGACGAGCGCGAACTTGTGGCCCCGCATCGGATCATCGTTCCCGATCGCCACCTCGACATTGTCTAGCGAGTGAACGGTGATTCGGTTGGCTGGAGTCCTCATCGTCCGATCGTAGAACGCCAGCCAGATCGGCGGGAATCGACTTTGGGCTTGTATCGGTGGCCGAGGCGCCGAGGTTCGGCTTTAGTTGGGTTATGAACGATCCCATCGATCAGCCGGTTCGCCCCCGGCTGGTGCTACTGATGCGGCACGCCCGAATGCAACGAGCGACGAAGCCGGCCGAGGTCGGTACCGACAAGCTGTGGCGATCCGACGACGGCTCCGACTCTTCGGAGCAAGCGTTGACCTCCATCGGTCGAGCCCTGGCCGAGTCGTTCCACGAGAAGGCTCCCGGCTGTCAGGCCGACTTCACGAGGCTGCACATCATCTACGAGCCGACCAAAGCCTGCGAATTGACGGCAGCCACCGTGATGAAGGCCTACGGCCACGCCCGTACGACCGAATTCACCTCCGCACCGCCGGTGAAGATGGCGAAGTCGGAGATTGTTGATAGCCCGTCGGCCTACGCACCGACTGATGGCGTCGGGAATTGGGTCGATCGCTGGACGGCAGAGTTCGCCCAGTCCCCCAAGCCTGACAACCCCGTCGCTCTTCTCTACATTGGCCACGCACCCCGCGTGGTCTGGCTGCTTGGTGCGCTCCAAGGACGAGGCCGAAACCTGCTGCAGAAGGCCGCCCGCTGGATAACCCGTCGCTTCGCTCCGCCAACCCCAAGCCTTCTCCACGGTGAGATGATCGCCGGAGACATGTCATCGGGCCGGTTCGCTGCGAAGTGGAGTTTGGCCCCAACCGACAGCGGAAGCGAGAAGGCAATCCAGGCCAAGATCAAGTCCAAGATGGATACCGCCAAGGTGTTCGCCGGCGTGCTCACCGCCGTTACGGCGTTCGCCGCCGACGACGTCCGCTCGCTCGACGGGATCGACCGGGCGTCGGCTCTCGGCGGACTGGCACTTCTCGGGCTGGCGGTGATTCTCTATCTGATCACGATGTTCTGGTACGACGCCTTGTTGATGCCGTCGAGGTTCTGGGGCACGGGTCCCGGTGGTGATGTGGACGACAACCGACTCGTGCGCCCACCGTCGAGTTCGACGTGGCTCTTGATGCAGAACATGGTGATGGTATGGGCGAGGGTATTTGTGCCGGCCACATACGCTGCCGGGCTCGGACTGGTTCTGTACCTCTACGGTGCGGCGGAGTTGCCGGGCTCGGAGGAACAAGCGTTGTTCGGAATAGGTCTCGCCTGGGTGGTGATCGTGTCGGTCGGGCTCGGCACCTGGGGTCGTCCTCGACTGGGATCGCAGGACTGACGAATCCACCGATGCGGTCGCCGTAGCTGAGCTCACCTACACTTCGGTGTGCTCGATACTCAAGCCGACCCAACCAGCAGCTCCGACAGCAGGGTTCGCAACCTGCTTCCCCAGGGGCCGATCTACACCGGTTGGAAGATTGTCGGGGTTAGCGCCGCGTTGTGGGCGTTGCAGTCGATGCTGTGGATGCAGGGGTTCGGCAACCTCGCCGTGCAGCTTCGTAGCCAGTTCGGCTGGTCGAAGACTCTGTTCTCAGTTGGGTTTGTAGGCACCAGGGCCGGCAGCGCGTTGCTGGCCCCGGCCCAAGGATCTGCGCTCGGGCGCTGGGGCACCCGCCGAATCATGCGCGTCGGCGCGGTGTTTGTGCTGGCCGGATACATCGGGCTCGGCCTGCTGCAAACCAAAACCCATTTCCTGTTGGCCCTCGCCCTCGCCGCCACCGGTATGGCGCTGGCCGGATTCCTCACGATCACCGCCGCCGTCGTCCAATGGTTCGAACGCAAGCGGGCCCAGGCGTTGTCGTTGCAGACAATGGGGCTGGCCCTCGGCGGTTTCGCCGGGCCGCTGCTGGTGGTCGGGTTCGGGTGGTTCGGCTGGCGCGAAACGATGATCGGTGCCGGAGGCATTCTGGCCTTGGCCATCGTGGTGGCCTCGTCGATCATCGGAACCGACCGGGCGGCCTCAGACGAACCGGTCGACGGCGTGCCGACCGAACTGGTTGAAGACACCCCGCGGGCCGAGGGTGTTCAAGATCAGCACTTCACCGCTCGGGAGGCGGCCCGCACCCGAGCGTTTTGGATGATCTCACTCGGCCACGGCTCGGCTCTGCTCGTGGTGAGTTCGACGCTGGCCCACATCGCCTTGTACCTGGTGGACGACCGTGGCTTCGACGCCGCCCAGGCCGCCCTCATCGCCGGGATCATCCCCATCTTCCAGTTCTTCGGCACCGGACTCGGTGGGTTCCTCGGCGATCGGATGAACAAGCGGGTGATCGTCGGCGTGGCCATGTGTGCCCACGCGCTCGGCTTGCTGATGATGGCCTGGATCGACAGCATCGTCACCATCGGCGCGTTTGTGGTGCTGCATGGCCTGGCCTGGGGAGCTCGAGGTCCACTGATGCAGGCCATCCGAGCCGACTACTTCGGCACCACGTATTTTGCCAGCATCATGGGATGGTCGTCACCGATCATCACCACCGGTGTCATAATCGGACCGCTACTCGCCGGCGTGCTGGCCGACTCCACCGGCAGCTACCAGCTCGGCTTCACCATCATCGCGGTGATGGCACTGTGCGGAAACGTCTTCTGGCTGCTCGCCACTCCGCCCAACCACCAACCCCGCTGAACATGGTTTAGTCGAGCAGGCTGACTTCGGCCAACACCATCGGATCGGGCTGACCGTCCCACGTGGCGGTGAGCCCCATCGGTGGCTGCGGCCCGACAGCCGGGCGGCGGTGAACCGTCATGGCGAAACGGTCGCTGCGGAACTCCACAGACCCCTCAGGACCAGGATCGACCCGTTCAAACCCGTCGACGGCCACCCGTTCCTGCGTCCACCCACCACCTTGGATTCGCACGTGGGTCGGGGCGATCACCCAGCGACCGTCGACCAAAACCATGCCGAGCGCTTCACCCTGGCCGGTCATCGCCACCCCGGCGAGGGTGGTGACATAACGATCATCGCTGAGGCCGTCGTAGACCCATCGGTTGCCGAGCGCCGAGTGGTGCATCTCGCCCACCAGCCGCGCCATGCCGTCGTCGAGCGGAGCCTCCCGGTAGGTCAGCGGCACCTGCAACACCGTGTCATCGCAGCTCACCAAGTGCGTCTCCATGCCCACCTTGCCCGCCGGATCGTCGAACCGGAACGCCCCCACCACCTCTACCGGAGCATCCGGTGAGGGGCACCACGGCTGCGTGGGCACCCAGGCCGCCAGCATCTCGGCCTTGGTCGGCGTGAGTTTGGCGACATGATAGAGAGCCATGACTAGGCGCTCGGGGCCTTGAACACGGATACCAGCGTGCAGCCATCGTCGGTGCGGAACTCCTCGTGAGTGGTACCGGCAACCGCTGCGTAGGCGTGGCCCGCTTCCATGCGAACCCCGTTGGAGATGATCGCCCCGTCGAGCACATAAGTAAACTCGGGCTCCTCGTGATGATGGCTACCACCGACGTAGCCCGGCTCGAAATGGAACATGGCCATGACCTTGCCATCGGCCGCGCCCAACATCTTCATGGCGATCTTGTCGCCAAGCGATTGCCAGTCAAGGCCGTGGGAATCGGTGAAGGTCCAGCCGTCGAGGTTGCTCATCTCGCGAGTATAGATTCGGACCCCAATTCCGGTCAGACCAGCAGCTCAATGAGGAACGGTCCCGGTGCGGCGAAGCTGGTCCGCATCAGGTCCACCAGCTCGTCGAGATCGGTGGCCACCGCCGCGTCGACCCCCATGCCGTTGGCCAGCTGCACCCAGTTGAGATCGGGGTTGCCGAGGTCGAGCATGTTCATTGCCGTGGGCCCAGGGGTGGCGCCGACGTTGTGGTACTCACCGATGAGGATGTTGTACTGCCGGTTGGAGATGATGATTGTGGTGCAGGGCAGGTTCTCCCGAGCCTGAGTCCACAACGACTGCAGCGAATACATGGCGGAGCCGTCGGCCTGGAGGCTGATCACCCGACGCTGTCCTCCCGCGCCGATCGCAGCCCCAGTTGCCACCGGCAGCCCGTCGCCGATCGCACCGCCGGCGAGATGCAACCAATCGTGAGGCGGCGCGGCGAACGTGCCCTGGTAGAACCCTCGTCCGTACGACACGCTTTCGTCGGACACGATGCTGTTGTCGGGCATCAACGCACAAACCGCTTGGGCCAGGCCTTCGGGGCTCACCTCGCCGGTTGGCGGTTCGGGACGAGGGCCGGGGTCGGGCATCGCCGCCGGTGGCGCGCCGAGCTCGTCGACCAACGCCTGCAGGGCCGCGGTGGCGCTTTGGTCGGGGCTCGACAACCTCACGAACCGAGTGCCCTCGGCGTAGTGCACCGGCGGTTGCCCGGGGTAGGCGAAGAATCCGACCGGCGGTTTGCCGTTGACGAGGATGATGGTCTTGTAGCGGGCCAACGCCTCCCGGGCGACCGAGCCAACGTATGGCGTGCGAACAATCGGCAGTCGCCCCCGCCCTCGATGGAGGCGAGGGTTGACCGAGTCGGCCATCACGTCGGCCCCGGTGGCCCGCGCCACTCGCCAGGCCAACTGCTGCGCCGGCTCCAACACGCCGTCGGCAGCGAGGAGTAGCAGCACATCAGCATCGTTTGAACTGCCGTTGGCACCCCTGAGCGCTTGGGCCGCTTCAACTACCGCATCTTGATCGATCGGCGTCGGCTCGGCAATCGGCAAGGGATCGGCCACAACGCCACCGTCGTTCCAACTGGTGTCGGAAGGCAGAATCAGCGTTGCGATCTGACCCGGATGAGCGCGGGCCGCCTGCACGGCTTGGGCCGCGTCGGCCCCCACCCCCTGAGAGCTGGTGCTGGTACGCACCCAGGCCGAGACGGTGCCGGCCATGGTGGCCGTTTCGGCCTGCAGCGGAGCGTCGTTTTGCACGTGATAGGTGGCCTGGTCACCGACGATATTGACCAGCGCCGAGCGGGCCCGGCGGGCGTTGTGCAGGTTGCCCATCCCATTGGCCAGACCGGGGCCGCAGTGCAGCAACGTTGACGCTGGTTTCCGGGCGAGGCGGAAGTAACCGTCGGCCATCCCGGTGACCACGTTCTCCTGCAGACCGAGCACACAGCGCATACCGGGGATCTGATCGAGAGCGGCCACGAAGTGCATCTCGGAGGTACCGGGGTTGGCAAAACACGTGTCGACATCGGCCCCGAGAAGGGTCCGTACCAAGCTCTCTGCACCGTTCATGCTGCACCGATCATTCACCGACTCTAGCCCTCGACCACCGAGAGCCTGCAATACCGAGTTGGGCTCGGAGACGGCACTCAGTCATGGCACTGGGAGACCTCCGCTAACGTTGGATCAATGATCATCAGACGAGAGCGCCCCGCCGACTACGCAGCGTCACGGGCGGTCCAGGCCGCAGCCTTCGCCGAAGGTGAGGATGAGGCTGTCGAGGCCCGTCTCGTGGACGAACTACGGGCCTGCGACGGATGGTTGCCGGCGCTTAGTTGGGTGGCCGAAGTTGACGGGCGGGTCGTCGGTCACAACATCTGCACTCGGGGTTACGTCGACGACACCCCGTGCCTCGGGCTTGGCCCCATCGCCGTGCAACCCGACATTCAGAACGGCGGGATCGGGTCGGCGCTGATGCACGCCATGATCGGGTCCGCCGATGCTCTCGACGAACCGCTGATCGCACTGCTCGGCAATCCGGCCTACTACTCCCGCTTCGGTTTCGTAACGTCAACCGACGTTGGGATCACGGCACCGGATCCGAATTGGGGCGTCCACTTTCAGGTCCGGCCGTTGACCGCTTGGGACGATTCAATCCGCGGGACCTTCCAGTACTCGGCGCCATTCAGCAACATCTCATAGGCATCTCATCAACAGCTCATAGGAGGGACACATGACCACCAAGTTTGGACTTCAAGTGATGCGGTTCGACTGGCCCGATCAGCCGGCTTCGATCGCAGGCATCTTCGCCGACGTGGCGAAACGAGCCGAGGCCGGTGGCTTCGACTCGCTATGGGTTATGGACCACTTCTTCCAGATGGGCGGAGCGGCCGGGGCCATCGACGATCCGATGTTGGAGGCCTACACCACCCTCGGCTACGCCGCCGCGATCACGGAGCGCATCAAGCTCGGCACGCTGGTTACCGGCTACCTCTACCGACACCCCGGCATCCTGGGCAAGACGATCTCCACTCTCGACGTGCTCTCACAAAGACGGGCCTACCTCGGCATCGGAGCCGGGTGGTACGAGGAGGAAGCGGTCGGTCTCGGCGTGCCCTACCCCACCCTCGATCAGCGGTACGAACAATTGGAGGAGACCCTCCAGATCATCAGCCGGATGTGGGCCGACGATCGCAGCCCGTTCGACGGCGCCCACTTCCAACTCGCCGAGCCCATCAACCACCCGCTTCCGATGGCCGACCCCCATCCCCCGATCCTGATCGGCGGTGAAGGATGGAACAAGACGTTGCGTCTCGTGGCTCAGTACGCCGACGCCTGCAACTTCTTCTTTGGTGTCACCGACGAATCGTGGGGAGACTGGCACCACCAGCGATTTGTCGACAGCAAACGGCATCTGGCCGAGCGGTGGGGCCGCCTGGTGGAACACTGCGGTGACGTTGGTCGAGACCCGGCCGACATCGAGTTCACGGTTCTTGGCACAGTGGATCCCGGCAGCGATTCAGCGGAACTGTTGGTCGATTACTTCGGCGAATTGACCGAGCTCGGTGTGCAGCACATCATCGTCAACATGGCGAACACACACACCGGCGACGGGATCGATCTGCTGGCCGAGCAGGTGATCCCACAGCTCAACTCATGACCGAATCCACAACCGACTGGGCCGCGCTCACCGCACGAGCCGGGCGGGCCGGACACGATCTCATCGGCTGGATCATGTGGGATCCCGGTGCGATCGCTCGCTACGAAGCCCTCGGGGTACCCGACGGGGCCGGGTGGATAGTGGCCTGGCGACTCGCACCATTTGGCGACATCAGCCCGGCGGCGGCCTCTGCAGCCACCTACTCCATCAGCCCGGCCGTGATCGGCTTCGTGATGGACAAGTACCGCGGGGTTGTCGAACCCGAAGCCATCTCCGCCGCCCGCAACATCTCGGCGATCGAAGGCCTCGAAACGATCGTGCCCGGACTGGCCGACCAAATTGCTCCGCTGGCCGACGACCTGTGGCGAGGCGTCGATTCGGTCCACCACGGCGCCCGGCCGATGTTCGCCGCCCATCGAGCCGAGCCCCGACCGGACGAGTCCGGATCGGCCCTCTCGGC
This sequence comes from Acidimicrobiales bacterium, assembly GCA_965216355.1. Lineage (GTDB taxonomy): Bacteria > Actinomycetota > Acidimicrobiia > Acidimicrobiales > SZUA-35 > JAHELU01. The sequence goes on along the minus strand of CBDCFR010000013.1, from coordinate 489,492 downwards.
TTGGCTCGCCGTGAACTGTCTGCGAGAACTCCGAGGCGACAACCACTGGGTCTTGTGCGCCGCCGCCGATCTCGACGACGTGGAAGTCGGGCTACTGCACTCGGTGATGGTCGACACCGAGGAGTACGGGGGAGAAGAGTGGATTGCGAGGAGTCGAGGCGGCGACGACGAGGCAATAGCACGAGGCTGGGCTCGGCTTGAAGCCAAAGGTTTGGCCACCGCATCAGCGATCAACGACGCCGGGCGCGAGTTCCGAGTCGACCTCGAGCGGCGAACGAACGAACTGACGGCGCCGGCCTGGCAAGCCGTTGGGGACTCTGCGACGACAGCGTTCTGCGAGGCGATAGAGCCCCATCAGCACGTGTTCCTGGAGCGGATTAATCAGACCGCCGGACCGCGGTGGATGCCGGCCGCCAGACCCGGGGGCGCGAGCGCCGATGTCCTGGGTGCCTTCAAAGACGCCCAGGAGAACCCAGCGCCGTGAGCGACGAACGGTTCTTTGATCGCCTCTACGACATTCACGACGGCGACCAGATTCGAGATCATTACAACCGGTTCGCCACCTCCTACGACGATGAGCTGATGAGCCGTGGCTACGCCCAACCCGGGCGGGTGGCCGACGCAGTGATCGCCGCCGGGGCGCCGCTTGATGCCCGCATCATCGACGCCGGCTGCGGGAGTGGCTTGTCGGGTCGAGCCCTGGCCGAGCGGGGGTTCAACCAAATCGACGGCTGCGACTACTCAACCGAGATGCTCGCCGTGGCGGCACAAACCGGCGTCTACCAGGAGCTACATCAGGTGGATCTGAACCTCGAACCTCTCGCTGTGCCCGGTGCTCCGTTCGATGTGGTCACGGCTGTCGGGGTAGTCGGTCACGGCCATGTGAGTGGAGCGGCGATTGGACGCCTAATCACTCTGCTCCGGCCCGGCGGACTGCTGGCCCTGGCGATCAACGAATTGGCCTGGCCCGAGGGTGAGGTCAAACCCGAACTCGACCGCCTGGTGGAGCAAGGCTTGGTCACGCCCTATCACGCCGAGGTGGGAGAACACATTCCCGGACTGGGCAGCCAAGGGTGGGTCATCACCACTCAGGCGAACATTCGGTAGAGGCTTCGGCTGCAACGCTCGGCAAGACTCTCTGGACAGTGTTCGGAGGTGAGCAGCCTGGTGGCGGTCGACAGCCCAGCCGACACGATCGAGATGGCTGACACCGTGGTCGAATCCTGTGCAATCCCAACGGCGGGCCTGCACCTGGGCCATCCGTCGGTACACGGATCACACACCAACCCGCTCGGGGCAAGCTCAACGCTCATGTCCGTCGCACCATGTTCACGAGACGGCCACCCAACCGATCATCGCCCAGCAACCGAGAACCTAGGCCGTAGGTGACATGTCCGGCCGATGTGAGGATCTTCTCGTAGGTTGGTGAGTGGATCGCCAGTTGTCCACCCCAGCCATGTTTGAATGCCGACCCGGTACCACGAAGGGCATCACCCACCCCGACCCGCAGCGCCTTGTAGGCAAGCTCGCGGGGAAGCCCACCAAGATCGAATATGCGGTAGCCGGCTTCGTTGGCGGCACTCATCATGGCCCAGTTCAACGCTTCGTTGACGTAGGCGGTCGAAGCTCGTTCCGACGCATCCCAGCCCGTCATCTTGAACTCGGCGAGCTCCCCGAACCCGAGCATCGTGCCGGCGGCCACCACCGTGCCGTCGATGGTTGCGGTGTACAGCTGAAGGTGGCCACCCGGACTCAACGCATCCCACTGCCGTTGCAGATACGACGGTGACAGGGCCAGGAAACCGTGGCGGTCGGCTGAGTCGGAGTGCAGACGGGCCAGGGTCGGCAGGTCGGCCGACGAACCGATCTCGACCACCACGCCGCGCCGTTTGGCCCGCCGAACGTTCTGGCGGCGCGACTTGCTCAGGTGGCGAAAGATCTCGTCGTGGGGACGCTCAAGGGCCACTTCCAACGTGGCCGATACCGTTACGTCGACCGGCGCCTGTCGATAGCCACGGACCTCGAGCGCCTCGGCGGTCACGACATCGTTGCGGGCCGGCTGAACGAGCACCACAGCGCACCCCGCCACTGTCGCTTCGGCCTCGATCAGACTCAGGATCGCTCGAGTGTCGGCGATCGACGACGGTCGGTGCGAGTACAACGGGCCGTACGGCACGTAGGCGGCCCGAACACCAGGGGCAAGGCGACGCACCAGGAGCTGGGCACCCGCCTGGTGGTGATCACCACAACCGGTTCGAACCACCCGTGCCGCGGTGCGCTCCCCCTTGGCCTCGGCCCACATCGATGTTTGGTAGATCGAGCCACCGGGCCATCGGGCCACAAGATCATTCCAGTCTCCGGCCATGATTTCAGCCATAACTTCCTCTCGTTGCCCGCAGCAGCGCGCCCCACAACAGGGCGACGAGTATCAGCGAACTGACCAACGACGCGTACACCGCTCCACGCCAACCGGCCGATGGGATCCAAGCCAGGTTGAGGGCCACGTTGCAGAGCCCGACCGCCACCGTCAACACCACCCGCTGATGATGGAGCCCCGAACCGGTCAACGCCGTGGCGGCGAAGATCTCCATCACCGTCAGCAATGGCAACACGCTCAACCAGGGCAAGATCTCGGCGCTGGCGGCGTAGTTCTCGCCCAACAACAGCGTGATTGCGTCGCCCAGTACCAGCCAGCCGACCACCGATGCGAGGCCGTAGACCACACCCCAACCGGTGAACCGCAGGGCCAAGTTTCGAGCTTCCATCACAGACCGGGCTCCGGCTCGCCACAACCGGGCGCTGACGGCATGCAATGCGGCCATACATGGGGCCAGAGATACGGTCAGCAATCGGCGGGCCGCGGCGTACAGTCCGGCGTCCTCGGTGAAGTCGAGACGGACCAGTAGCACGTTGTCGGTGGTGGCCAGGAGTCGCTCGGCACCGAACCCGACGCTGTAGGGGATGCCGTGTCTGACGTCGAGCAGGCTCGGCAACCTCGGTCGGACGAGGCGGCCCACGGTCATGTACTGAGCCGTCACCAACGCCAACGACCCCACAACGAGGGTGGCGCCGATCCACACCTCCAGTCCTGGATCGTCGGTGGCCGCCCAGACAATCACCGCTGCCGCGGCTCGACCCAGACCGTAGGCGGTCCAGGCGACGGCCTTCGCCACCATCCGTTCGCTCGCTTGGGCGGCGAAGAGGGTGACCTCGACCAGGCCGAGCAGCACCATGTCGCTCACCACCGCGCCGACAAACGCAAGGAGGGGCATCTGGGGCAGGATCAACGGCCGCAGGATCACCAGCAACGACCCGATCGCCACCGAGCCCAACAGCGTCAAACCGGATGCCACGGCCAACGCACGTTCCGCCGGCCATCGATCTTTGGTGACCCGGTGTAACACCAGCCACCCGCTGCCGACACTGGCCAGCGGAAAGAGCGCAGCCGACAATGACGTGGCCGCCACCAACCGGCCCAGGTCGCCGGGCCGGTATACCCGAACCAGAATCAGGAATGCCGCGAACGAACTTATGAGACGCACCGCTTCGCCCAGCACGCTCCACGACAGGTTGCCGGCCAAGCTGCTGTTGGCCGCGTCGCCGTCGTGCTGCGGGCCGGTGTCGGCGGCGGTCGATGTGGTCGACGAAGCCGGGGCGGTCACCAGTTTCTCCTCTGATCGAGCCTGAGCCATTGTGCGGCGTCGACCTCGGTCATCACCCAGTCGACGTAGCGCCTCAACCCCTCGTCCAACGAGATGGTTGGCCGCCAACCAAGAAGTCGATTGGCCCTGGTCACGTCGGCCCAGAGACGGTCGACGTCGGCGGGCCGGGACGCATCGAAGATCGGAAGTTCCCCACCCCGCCCGAAGATCACAAGCACTTTCTCCGCCAGTTGACGGACCGACACTTCCTGTCCCCGCCCGATGTTCACAACCGAGCCGACGGCATCATCGCTGGCCGTGGCGGCCACGATCCCACGAGCCAGATCTCCAACCCAGGCAAAGTCGCGGGTCTGCATCCCAGAGCCGAAGACCACCGGGCGGGCGCCCGCCATCGTTCGCAACACGAACTTGGGGATGACTTCGGCCCCGGTACCCAACGATGGTTCCCTCGGTCCGTAGGCGTTAAAAGGTCGGACGACGGTAACCGGCAGGCCCCGGGTGCGGGACACGGCTCGCACATAGGCCTCCCCCACCAACTTGGACGCGCCGTAGACGGTGGTGGGATCGGTGGGATGTTCCTCAGTCATCGGAACGGTGCGGGCCGTGCCGTAGGCCTGCGACGACGACACATACACAAACCGGCCGATGTGGTTGTGCTGGGCGGCCAGGCAAACGTTGAGGGTTCCGGTGGCGTTGGCCGCATGCACAAAACGGGGATGGTTGAGACTCGTGCGGATGCAGGCCACCGCCATGTGAATGACAACGTCGGCTTCGACCACCAGTCGGTTCATCGCCGCCGCGTCGGTGATGTCGGCCTCGACCAGAGTCACCGATCGATCGGTACCGTTGCCGGCCGACCGGTCGAGATGGTGGGCGAGGTTCCGACGTGAGCCGGTGGAGAGGTTGTCGATCACGAGCACCTGGTTGTCGGCGTCGACCAACAGATCAACAACGTGGCTGCCGATGAAACCAGCCCCGCCGGTGACGATGATGCGGCGGTTGGTCAACTTCACTTTTCCCTCCTTTCTTCAATCTCCCCGGCAATCTCCCGGCCCGCCCTCGCCGCCTCGAGGTCAGCCGGCCCGATCGATGCTCATTACCGCCGGCACCGTACGGAACAGGATCATCAAGTCGAGGCCAAGGCTCCAGGTGTCGGCGTAGACCACATCCAGATCCAACATCTCCAAAAACGACAGTTCGCTGCGACCGCTCACTTGCCACAAACCCGTCATGCCTGGCAACACATCAAAACGACGGAAGTGGTGAGGGGCGTAGATGTCGAGCGAATAGTCAATGTCGGGTCGGGGCCCGACCAAACTCATCTCCCCTCTCAAGACGTTCACCAGCTGGGGAAGTTCGTCGATGCTCAGCTTGCGGATCAACACCCCGATCGGGGTCACTCGCACATCGTCGACAACCTTGAAGTGATCGACATCGCCATTGCCTCCGTCGGCGTGCTCAAAAAGAAAACGCCGGTGGACGTCGGGGTCGGCGTTGTGGCACATCGAACGGAACTTGAGCACCGTGAACGGCTGTCGATGCAGGCCAAGACGTTCCTGCCGGAAGATGACGGGACCCGGCGACGTGAGCCGGACCATCACGGCTACCAACAACATCAGCGGGGCCAGCACAACCAATAGTGTCGTGGCGCCCACCACATCGACAAACCGTTTGACCATCAGCCGAAACCGAAACCGAGGCCGACCGGCGGTACGGCGACGGCGAGGAACGTCAACCAAATACTGGTCGAAGCTGTCGGTGGTCATCGATCCCCGCCTTCGAGCTCCCACCCCTGATGGATGTCGACCCAGTCCGGTAGCGGGGCCTCGGCGGTTGTCGGGCCGGCCGAGTTGTTCCAGAACCACCAGTCGTCGCCGGGGGGCCCGGTTTCCACCGCGGCCTCCCCATCCAGTTGGTTGTCGAACACCCACAACCGACCGCTGGTCGAGGCGTCACCCTGTACCCGCAGCGCAGGACCTTCGCCGGCGCTGATCACGTTGTGGGACACAACGGCATCACGAATCCCGACCCAGGGGAAGCCATTACTTTCGTCGGAACCCAGGTCGAGCCCTCCCCCCTCAGCCTCGAACACGTTGCCGGTCACCACAAGGCGGGCCGAACCCACGTCGGCCCAACCGCTCCAGGTCATGCAAGCCTGGGTGCACCCCTTCGACCGGTTGCCCGCCACCACCACGCCGTAGGGGTTCTCAACCATCAACACGTCGACCGCATTGCCCTCAAATCGATTGGACCGGATCGCGGTTTCGCCGCCGAACCCCCACGTGTCGTTGCCGAGGAGGATGCCGGCCCACCCGTCGGGCCCGGCGCCGATCCAATTGTTTTCCACCACCAGGTCACGACTCCCGCCACCGTGTTCGTTGAACCCGTAGGTGCGGCTACCGCCAAACACCGTGTTGCGCACCAGCACCCGGTACACAAACTGCGTGGTCATGAGGCTCATATTCCGGTTGTGAGAGGTGGAACCGAGCGTGCTGTCGACCACGATCACGTCGGTGGCCGGCCCAAAGCCCACCTTGTATTTGCAGGGCTCAGGTTCGAAGCCGGCGGCACCACCATCCGTCCCGGTGAAACCCACAATGGTGATGCCGTGCCCGCTGGCGTCGATGAAGTTTCGGTTGGCCCATCGGGCCGTAACGTCGGCGACCCTGAAGTCGACCTGATACGACGCATCGACGAGGCGATGAAAGGTTCGATCGTCTGCTCCGCCGCCTTCCACCGTCAATAGCTCGATCCCGTTGTTGTGCCCGTAGCGGTACACGTAGAGCTTCGACCCGGCGGTGATGATGGGGCTGGTGGGGTGATCCAGCGTCAACGAGTTCTCGCCAATGGCCACGACGGTCCCGCCGTCGAACGGGTATCGGTGATCGGTACCCGTGGCGGGGTCTTGCTCAACCCCCATCGCCTCGAACTCGTAGGTCGGCAGCTGGCCTTGCACTCCGTCGAACTCGACAAAGTCACCGACCCGGACCGGCGGCGGGCCGGTGAGCTGAAACTCCCATGAGCCACGGGGCGCCGTGTCGGTTACCTCCACGTCGAGTTCCTCCGGGTTGCCCCGGAACAACAGCAACGGGGTCACCCGACCACACGAGTCGATCGTGCCCGAGAACGCAGGCCGGATGATCGTCTCCGACTCACCCGAGCCTCGCAACAACACACCGCTGCCGCTGATCATCAGCGTGTCGTCGAAGCTGTAGGTTCCCGCACCAAACAGAACCACTCCGCCCCCGGCCTCCTCGGCCGCCGCCACCGCCTGCTCAGCCCGTTCCAGATCACTACCTTCGAAATCGTCGACGACAAACACCTCGCCGACGTCGTCGGTGGACCTGACGGTGATCACGGCAGGGTCGGACCAGGAGCCGACCCCGGTCGCGCTGGTGGCCCTCACCTGGTAGACGTGTGGTCCGGGGGGAACCAAGTCATCCCGATAGGCGGCGTCATCCCACGATTCCTCGTCGACCGCCACTCGCCCGAGCACTTGGCCGTCGCGGGCGACCTCATACCCGGTCACCACCCAAAGCTCCAGCGGGTTGCGACCAATATCGACGTGGCTCCAGGTCACCGAAACGTAGGAGGCGGTCTCATCGATTGGGCCCTGCACCGCCACCACGGCCTTGGGGGCGGCGATGTCCTGACTGTCGGAGTCGTCGACCATCACGGTCCGCTCGTCAAGAGCGACGGCCCCCGAGTCGATGGACTCGCCTGCGTCATCGGCAATCGAGGGCTGCGACTGACTGCCAGAATCAGATTCGGCAGCCTCGGCTTCGGCGACGGCGCTCTTGTCATCACCATCGCTGCTATCGAGGCCGCAACCGGCCAGGGCACCGCCACCGACGGCGACGATCCCGAGCAGCAAGATGGTCCACCACCGCGAGATCATGTTCGCCTCGAAACCGGCGGTGGTAGACGGAATCGAAGTGGCCCGGTCAGGCCGAGGTCTTCGAGTCGGTAGCGGGCGCCGCGCAGAATCACCGAATTCCATCGATCCGACGAGTCCCACAGCCCGGGAACCGTCACCAAGGCGAGAAGGGGGAACAACGTGTCGGCCGGTCCACGAAGGGTGATGTGCACGTCGAACAACATGAGGACAAACACAACCGATAGCGAGATCGCCGCAGTCAGCCCGACGGCCGCGCCCAGGTCGGTGCTCCCTCCGAGTCCTGAGGGCATCGAGATCATGGCCGTCGACGATCGCAGACCCTGCCACGTAAACCAGAGGAACGCGATGAGCAGCGGAACGCCGCCGGTCCAAAGCAGCCACGTGTGGCCGCTTTCGATGTAGACCCAATCGCGCCACGGCTCGAACGACGGCAACCGGCCGGCCGGACGAACACCCAGAATCCAGTTGCCTCTACGGGACAGCTCGGGCCAGAAGTATGTGGTGAGGTTCGTGTAGCGAGCCTGCCAGCTGTCGGGCACGCCATTGGCGCCGACGTCGGCCAGTCGAGCCTGAACAACGGGCCAGAGCACAGCCAATGCCATCAGCGAGGTGGGGACGGCAATGAGCAGCGCCCGGGCGAGACGGCCGGTGAGAAAGCCAAAGGTGAGCGCCACCACAAACAGCGCTATTGCGGCCGAAACCTGACCCGAAGCGAAACAGGCGAACGTGAAAAACAGTGCTCCAAGCGCCACCAGTGGGCGGGAGCCCACACGCCGATGGAAAAGACCCAGCATCAAGGCCAGGTTGAACGCCATGAGGTCGGCCGTGCCATGTGATGTGCCCAAGGTCGACGAGCCTCGGTTGTTGGCCACCGCGGCGAGCGGTTCGCTGTGCAGCCAGGCCAGGAAGGCCGGAACACCCGGAGCGCCAACCGACTGGGCGATGGCGATCAGCCCGACGATCACCCCGGTGGACAACATGACCATCAGACAAGCTCGGACCTGTTGCTCATTAACCACCACCAAGCGGAAGAGAACGAATATCAGTAGATACTTCCACATCGATGTGGCATAGAGCAGGTCGTCGGCCAACGGGCGATAGCCCCGGGAGATCCGCCACAGCAATGGCACCACCGAACTGAGCAGGGCCATGGCGAGAATCGCCCGGTCCAGCGCGGTGATCTTGTAATGAGCCGAATAGCGGTCCGACACTTGGTAGCCGACGGCCGGGGCCGTGGTCGCCTTCAGACCATTGCCGGTTACACGGCCGGCCAACAGCCGAGCGGCCACCGCCACGGCCAAGACAGCCAGCATCGCCTCATTCGGCCTGAGCAACGGCACAACACTGCCCCGACCGAAGCCGGCCAGCAGTGGGGCCAAACCGAGATACAGGTAGGCGGCGGCCTCCGGCCTCGTCAATACAACCGCCAGGATGATCGTGGCCGACACAATCCCCGCCCCGGCCAGTGGGTTCAACGCGGTGACAACCACGGCGACGACGGTGACCGGCATCGTCCACGACAACATCGCCATGGCCGAGAGCGTCGACTCAATCGACTGGGCCTGCGCCGACCGGGCCGACCTCACCGACCGTGCCGCCTGCGTCCTCTGACGAGCATCCACCGCAACCGGCATCAGACAGGCTCGCCGCCCGGCGCAGCGGGATCGTCGGACCAACGACCGGCCATCAGGAACAAGCTCAGGATCGCCAGCACCGCCCCGATCAACATACCAACCCCGGCCATCGCCAGCGGCTTCGGCCAGGTGGGCTCAGGAAGGATCCGAGGTTCGGTCACAACAATGGCGTCGGCCCGCTGAACCTCATCGATCTCCTGGTTGAGCAGAATCTCCTCCAACGCCGACATCTGGTTGAGAAGCTGCTCCGACTCAAGCGTGAGGCGGCGAACATCACCGGGATAGGGAGGGGCGAGCTCGTCGGCTTCGGCGGCGGCGTTGGCGGCCTCAAGCACGGCCAGACGTTGCTCGATGCTGTGTCGCTGCTCGGCCATTTCGTCGAGACGTTGACGGTAGACGGCGGCCGTGGCGTCGTCGGTGCTGGACGACACCTCGATGAGGAACGACGCCAGCACCGCGTTCACCACATCACGGGCAAGATCAGGATCGTTGTCGGCGAAGGTGATCCCCAGAGCCAAGCTGGCGTCCATCGGAAAGACCTTCAGTCCTTCCTCCACGTAGGTGCGGTCAACGGGTAGTTCGGCCACCGCCCGGTCGAGCACGGTGGAACTCTGGATGAGGACCTGTTGGGTCGCCAGGTAACGGTCGGGCTGGTTCTGCAACGGATCGAGCACAACTTCGGCCTCGGCGGTCCACCGTTCCGGAATGTAGTCGGCCAGGTAGTAGCCGCAGACTCCACCCAAGCCGGTCAGCGTCAGCAGAACCAACATCATGGCGAAGATCCGGCGGGCGGAGAACACTCGACCGTTGGTGCCGACCGGAACCGGACGGGACGGCGCATCGTTGGGCGGCGTTTGGATGATGCCGATGACGATTCGTCCATCGGCGACAAGACCTCCGCCGCCCATTTCGGACATGGGGCCCGGGCTGGTGCTCACAACCGGTTGGAACGAGCCAACGATTTCGTTGCCGTCACTGGGTTCTACTGCTGTGCGGTTCACGGGCTGACCGGCCCTTCCGAAATCGGCCGGCGATCGAGCGACCGGTCGGGCATCGGGGAACGCAGGATCTTCGGGAACGTGGTTGGTGGTGGCATCGGTGGGTCTCACTGGATCTTCTCGCCCTTCGCCCTGCGGCTCGTAATCGGTGACGATTTCCGGACGGTGAAGTTCCTGGGTGACGGTGACCACCCGCTCCAGCCACTCCTCAACCGGTATTGGATCACCAACACCGTTGTCTACTTCGTCGGAGCTGGTGTCATCGTTGCCGGGGTCGTCGTGTTCATAGTCGTCGTGTTCGTAGTCGTCGTGTTCATAGTCGTCGTAGTCGTCGTGTTCATAGTCGTCGTACTCGGTTTCATCGGTGGCTTCATCAACCCCGACGTCAACGAGCTCATCGGTCGCCTCCTCGTCCGTGCGGTTTTCAACGTCGGTCATACCCCGACCTCCTGGCGGCCATTGACTCGCCCGTTCACACTCGTTCGTTCGGGACCGCCCGTGGCGGGAACAAGCGACCGCCACAGGTTCACGTAGGCCATTGACTGATGCGGCCAACTCAGGCCATTCACGATTCGACGGCGGCCCGTCTCCCCCATGACCCGCATTTGGTCCTCGGCGTCGAGCAGCTGATCGAGCGACTCGGCCAGCGACTCGGGTGTTCCCTCCGGCGCGTAGACGGCGGCAGGTCCGGCCGACACCCTTGTCTCGGTGAGATCATGGGCCACAACGGGAAGTCCGAACGACATGTATTCCAGCGTTTTGTTCATCGTCGACTTGTCGTTGAGCGGGCCGGGGGGATCGGCGCTTAGTCCAACGTGGGCTCTCGACATCCAGTCGAAGGCCTCCTCATCAGGGATCCAGCCGGTGAACGTGACGTAGTGGCCGAGGTCGAGTTGATCGGCCAGCAATCGAGCCTCGTCCAAGGCATCACCTTTCCCTATAAACACGAAGTCGGTGTCGACCCGACCCAGTCCGTGAACCAGGTGGGCAACCGCCCGGACGGCATCGTCGACACCGTCTTGTGGGCCGATGTTGCCCATCCACACCACAAGCCTGCGGCCTTCGATCCAGGGCTCCGTGTGCGGATCGGCCGCCATCAGTTCAGGGTCGGGACCGTTGCGCACCACGGTGACGTCCTCGGGAGCGAGTCCACCCCGTTTGATGGCCACCCTTCGGTACGACTCGTTGGTGGCGATCACCCGGGTTGCACTCAGATAGGTTTCCCGTTCACATCGCCGGAGCACAGCCAGAATCAAGCGCGGCAGAGCACCGACAGCCTGTCGTCGATTGTCGCCAAACCGGGTGATGAACAGTTCCGGCGTGAGATCGTGTTGGTCGAAAACAAACGGAATCCGGCGGCGACGAGCCCACCACGCCAGCGGAAAGAAGATGTCGGGCGGGTTGCAGGCTTGTACCCCTGCGATTGGGCCATCGTCGAACGTTTGACCTAGGAGCCGGGCCATTTGAATGAAGGCGACGGCGTACTCCCAGACGAAACCGATCACCCCCGCCCGCTCGACGGTGGGCCGGAACGATCGAATCTCAACCCCATCAACGGTGTGCACCCGGGGTTGCCGAGCCGATGAAGACGGACAGATGATCGTCACCGCCATGCCGGCAGCGACCAGCGCCTGGGCTTGCCTCCAAACCCGCCGGTCACGTTGAACCGGGAGGTTCTCCAACAGGATCACCACTCTCGCTGCGGTGTTCACGTCTTCGTTCACTGTGTCCATCACCGAATGGCTCACCAGGCCACCCCCACATACGGTCGTGCCCGCTCGGCCAGGTCGACCGACAACGATCCCATGGCGTCGACCACCGGCACCTCGGGGCGTGCAGCCAGAGCGTCCAGCGCTTGAGGATGGGTGGTGCCGAGCAGCGCCGCATCACATCCGTCGAGCGCCTGCTCGGGTGTCGCAGCCATTCGCTGCGACAGGTGCGGAAGTGTGCGGTCGAGGTAGCTGAGGTTTGTGCCCCGCAGATGGGCCCGGTCGAGGTCGGGGTCCCAGATTTCGACGTCAACCCCGCGGCCGATAAGCGATTCGGCGATCCGGACGTAGGGGCTCTCTCGAACATCATCGGTGCCGCTCTTGAAGGCCAAGCCCAGGAGTGCCACTCGTTGCGGCCGGTAGGAGTCGATCAAGCGGATGGCGTGATCAAGGTGACTGTCGTTCGACGGCAGAACGCTGGCCAGCAACGGAAGATCCAGGTCGAGGCGACTGCCGTGATGCACCATTGCTCGGAGATCCTTGGGAAGGCAGCTGCCTCCAAAGGCGAAGCCGGGTCGAAGGTAGGCGGGCGAGATATTCAGCTGGGCGTCCTGACAGAAGATCTCCATCACCGACTGCCCGTGAGCGCCGCAGGCCTGCGACCATCGGCCGATCTCGTTGGCGAACGTGACCTTCAGAGCGTGAAACGCGTTGCAGGCGTACTTGATTGCCTCGGCCGTGTTCACCGTGACGGTGTGAAACGGTTGGCCGGTGAAGGCGAAGAGCCGTTCGAGCAACTCAGCCGACCGAGGGTCGGACACGCCGGCCACGGTGAAGGGCGGGTGGTTGAAGTCGCTGACGGCCGAAGCCTCGCGGAGGAATTCGGGACACATGGCCAGGCCGAAATCGACTGCCGCTCGGTATGAGTACCGTTCGTCCATCGATCGGCGAAGCTGTTCAACGGTGCCGGGAAGCACCGTTGATCTCACGACGATCACGGGGAATCGATCGGCCTCATCAGCCGTGCCCGTGGCACCGGCGGCGCTCTCGGCCAGCGACCCGACGATGTTCTCAACCACGGCGGCCACCGCGGTCGTGTCGGGGGATCCGTTGGCCGTCGACGGTGTGCCAACACAGATCAGGTGCACATCTATATGAGGCGATAGTTCCGCCAGCAGGGTGCGATTGTGGTGGCGGGCCACCAGCCGGTGATCGTCGGTCACTCGTTCGACGGTGGCGGCCAGGTCCGGTTCGACGACGGTCGGTCGTCCGGCATTAACCATGTCTACCTTGGACCGATCGATGTCGATACCGACGACGCTGTGTCCGTGATCGGCGAGACAGGCGGCGCTTACCATCCCTACATAACCCAGGCCGTGAACGGCGACGTTCAGGTTGCTCATTTCCTGAGCACTGTTCTTTTCATGAGCACTGTTCTTTTCGTGAGCACTGTTCTTTTCGTGAGCACTGTTCTTTTCGTGAGCACTGGATGGATGAGAACTGGTCATCGGTCGTTGGTCTTTCGCTCGGTGAGCACCTCGGCGGCAACGTCACAGATTCGGTCAACATCACCGTTCGACAGCGTCGGGTACATGGGAAGCGACACAAGTCGCCGGGCCGCCCGCTCAACGGTGGGGAGATAGCCCGACCCGAAACGTTCAAGCGACGGCTGTCGATGGCACGGGATCGGGTAGTGAATCGAGGTGCCAATGCCACGTTCGCTCATCCGGCGCCGGAATCGGTCGCGCCACTCAACCTGTCCGACCATGAGATGGTGTACGGAACCGGTACCTTCCGGTATCTCGGGAAAGGTGATGGGTAGATCGGCCAACCGCTGTCGATAGCGATCGGCTAGCTCGTTTCTCCTACGGTTGCACTCGTCGAGCTTCGGCAGTTTCTCGCTGAGCATGGCACTTTGAAGGCCGTCGAGTCGACTGTTGCGGCCGATCTCCACGTGCACCCCGTCGTCAAGGCTGCGCCCGTGGTTGGCCAGCACCCGAATACGGTCGGCCAACGCCGAGTCGTTGGTGACCACCGCTCCTCCGTCGCCTAAGGCTCCGAGGTTCTTGCTCGGGTAGAAGCTGAAGGTGCCGGCCCGCCCGATCGAGCCGGCCCGCTCACCCGACGCGGTTGCCCCGTGGGCTTGGGCGGCGTCTTCGATCACTGCGATCCCTCGGGGTTGGGTGACCGCCAAGACCGACTGCACGTCGACCATCTGCCCGTAGAGGTGGACAACAATCACCGCCGCTGTCGCCGGCCCGATGGCGGCCAGAACCGTCGAGGAACTGAGCAACAGTGTTCCGGGATCCACGTCGACAAACACTGGGCGGGCGCCTGCCGCCACCACGGCGGCGGCGGTGGCCACAAACGTGTTGGCCGGGATGACCACTTCGTCGCCGGGGCCGATCCCGAGGCCACGCAGTACCAACTCGATGGCCTCGGTTCCGTTGGCCACGCCAACGGCGTGCCGAGTGCCGCAATAGCGGGCCCACTCCTCCTCAAACTTCTCGAGCCACTGTCCGCCAATGAAAGCACTGGTGGAAACCACATCGTTGAAGCGGGCCACAAGCGTGTCGAGATCAGGTTGATGCTGCGACGTGAGGTCGTAGAACGGAATGGCGGCACCCGACGAACGACGTCGCTGTGCCGTGAACCGGCTCATGGAAGATCACCACCGATTAGCGCCGGCTCGGCCTGCTGTCCGTTGCGATTGAACGTGAGGGGGCTGTACGTAACGGCGACAGGCCGGCCGAGCCGCAGGGAACGTGTGGCTGCTTCCAACACCTGGACGATGGCCAGGCCACTCCGACCGTCCGAAGGTGCCTGCGTTCGATGCAGGATGGCATCCACGAAGGCACGGGCTTCTACAGCGAGTGGCTCCTGGTAGTCGATGGCCGGACACTCGATGCCACCCCTGCGGTATGCCGCCTTGAGACGTGAGGGGTCGGTGTCCACACCCTTGTCGAATATCTTGAGTCGCTCATCATCCGCGAGGTCGTCGTACACCGCCATCTTTTCGCTGCCCACAACCGTGACTCGCCTGACTTTGCAGGGATCGAGCCAACTGAGTTGCACCTGGGCAACCAGATCGATTTCGGAATAGTGCAGACGCAAATAGGCCACGTCCTCGACCAACTGGTGACCGAGAGAGCCGGCCCACGCCGACACCATGTCGGGTCGCGATCCAAGCACGTAGTTCAGGATCGAGATGTCGTGAGGGGCCAAGTCCCACACGACGTTGACGTCACCTTGGAACAGGCCAAGGTTAAGTCGGGCGGTGTAGATGTGATAGATGTCGCCGAGCGACCCGTTGCGGACAACCTCGCGGAGCTTCCACACCGCCGGGTTGTACTCGAAGGTGTGACCGCTCATCACGATCCGACCCCGAGCCGCGGCCAGCCTCACCAAATCCTCGGCCTCGGCTGCGGAGGTGGCGAGGGGCTTCTCAACCAGCACGTCACAACCATTGTTGACGGCCAGCGTCGCGATCGAGCCGTGGGTGCGAGGAGGGGTGGCCACGACGGCGGCGTCGAGTTCGCCCACAACATCGCGCAGATCGCCGGCTCGCCGGACTTGGGGATGTAGTCGACCGACCTCGTCGAGCACAGTGCTACATCGGTCGATGGCCACAACCTCGGTGACCTCGGGTGTAGCCGAGAGCACGCGCACGTGTTTCACACCCCAGTAGCCGCACCCCACAACACCAATGCGGAGACCGTTACCTCCGCCACCAGAGCTGGCGACTACTTCCCCACGATCTCCTTCGACGGCAACCAAGACTTCCCTCCTGATAGTGACGCCTTTCTCGGTCGAACAAATGACCACAATTGTTTGGAAAAGAATCCATCATTTTCCATTCATGTTGATGTAGAAAGGTTGGATCTAGTATTAACATGCGCTTGTCACACTCTCGCCTATGCGCCATAGAGGCTTCGGTCCCTATTTCATGGATTCTTCGCAAAGGCATCAACTCAGCGCCATCCTTGCCGAAGTCCCGAAAGCGTCACAGGTCCGCCTCAAAGTCGTCTAAATAAGAAGGATCTGAAACACTCTCCGATTGAGTGCCATTTATTCTCATATTTGCGCCGGAATCCGCTTGACAACACAAGTGTCATGGCGACTAAGCTGGGGTGCGGGCATTCGGAGGGAAGAATGTTTACCATTCACGCGGCGGACTCTCGCGTGCGCATTTCTCTAATTCCGGTATTTCGAATTGATATATCTGGAATATCCAGCCCGCTTAGCATGGCTCCATCTCGGCTGGTGGCTTTGCTGGCTCTTCAAGGTGGGTCAATGGAACGCGCCACCGCTGCGAGCAAGTTGTGGATCGATCTTCCCGAATCACGCACGGCGTCAAATCTCAGAACCGCCTTGTGGCGAGTCAATCAACTTTCCGATGAGATCATCGTGATCGACGGCACCAGGCTGAAGCTGGCCGACGACGTCAGCGTCGACCACGAACACCTACAGCAACTTGCCCACCAGATACTTGGTCGAGTTGATGTCATGTCGTTGATTCCCGATGACGTGGAGACAAACGTCGGGATCCAGCAACTGATCCGGGCACTCACATCCGAGCTTTTGCCCAACTGGTATGAGGAGTGGCTCGACGTCCACCAGGAGCGATGGCGCCAACTGCGCCTGCATGCTCTCGATTCGCTGTCGGCGCAGCTGACCGAACGGGGATTGTTCGCAGCCGGGGTCGACGCTGCCACCGCCGCCGTCGCCGCCGAGCCCCTGCGCGAGTCGGGGTACCGATCGTTGATGGTGGCCCATTTGGCCGTCGGCAACATCGCCGAGGCGGTACGAACCCACGAACAGTATCGAGCCATCTTGGAGCAGGAACTTGGAATTGCGCCGTCGCTTCAGATGTACGAGCTTCTTCGTCAGGCCACCGGAAGAGCCTCGTCGGCCGGGGATGACCGTTGCCTCCCGAACGGCTCGCATTCAGAGGCCGAGCCGTGGCGGCACAGCAGTTGACTTACTGGCGGCGAACGCTGGTCGAGCGGGCGTACAGCCCGATGCTCGCCACAGCGACCAAGCTGGTTGTTGAACCGGTACTCGGCGCACGCTATCTCTCGCTCGCCGACGAACGGCAACGGTGGTGGGGCCTCGATGCCGACGAGAGGCGCGATTGGGTCGACAACACGCTCCATGAGATTCTCACCTACGCGTCCAACCACGTTCCCGCCTACATGGGCCTTCCCGCCCGTCTGGCCGAGTTTCCGGTGGTCGATAAGCAGACGATCATCGACCAGTCGGAGGCGTACCTCTCCGACGAGCACGAAAAGCTTCCGGTCGTCTCTAAACACACCGGCGGCACGACCGGGGATCCATGGAACTATCCCCTCGACCGGGTGGCGTGGGCCGAGTCGTACGCCACCCAGATCTATCGCTTCCGTGAACTGGGGGTGGAGTATGGCGACCGGCGCCTGCTGCTTGGCTTTCCGGCCTCGCTCGGGCTGAACCAGGTATCGGCCAGTCGGCGACTACGGATGCTGGCCGAGCGCACCGATCCGTCGCTGAGCACGCTTGAGGTCAACCACAGCGACAGTCTGGCCAGGGCCGAGGAGGCGTGCCGACGAGATGTCCGACTTTGGTATGGCTACGCGTCGACTCTCGCCGGGATGGCGGCCGCGGTGCTGGATGCCGGGCGCTCTCTTCCCGGACCTCCCGTGATTGTCACCATGGCCGAGCCCCTAACCCCGGCATGGCGCGACGACATCGCGGCCGCCTTCGGGTCGACGGTTGTCGAGGAATACGGGTGCAATGATGGCGGCATTATGGCGCACCGCTGCGCCGCCGGCCACTTGCACCTGGCCGATCACCAGTCGCTGGTGGAAATCCTCGACGAGACAGGCCGGCCGTGCGCGCCAGGACGAAGTGGGTCGATCGTGATGACCAACTTTCATGCTCGACACATGCCCTTCATTCGCTACAACGCCGGTGACATCGGAGTCGCCGGACCCGAGGACTGCCCGTGTGGTCGGCCCGGCAAAACCCTCGCCGCGGTGCTCGGGCGATCGGGTGAAACCATCCGCCTTCGAGACGGAACCGACGTGATACCCACGGCGTTTTTCCTCCCGTTCAACCAGGTGCAGGGAGTTCGCCGGTGGCAGATGGTGCAGCCGGATCCGACTTCGATCATCGTCCGGGTCGACACCAGACCAGGATGGAGTCAGGAGGAAAAGGACCTGATCGTCGATTGGGTTCGGCAGCGTACTGGAGAACAAGCCGACGTCCGGTTAACCACAACCGAGCCCTTCGAGATCTCCCGCGGCGGCAAACACCGAG
This sequence comes from Acidimicrobiales bacterium, assembly GCA_965216355.1. GTDB lineage: Bacteria > Actinomycetota > Acidimicrobiia > Acidimicrobiales > SZUA-35 > JAHELU01. The sequence continues at coordinate 471,297 of CBDCFR010000013.1, read as the reverse complement.
TGATTATTCGCCACTTCTGATCATCCAGTTCTGGTCTCGCCGGATCGTTTTGGTCCAGGTCATGTGATACTGAGCGCATGACGGGACCGACCGTAAACGAACCACTCGTCGGGGCGATCGAAGCCGGCGGCACGAAGTTTCGGGTTGGCGTGGCCCAAGGCCGGGCGTTTCTGGCCGACACAACCGTGCCGACCACGTCACCAGAGGAAACGATCGGGGCGACGCTGGAGTTCTTCCGGCAGTTCACCACCGATGGTGGCGGTGAACTGGACGCCGTGGGGATTGCCAGCTTCGGACCCCTTGATCTCGATCCCGCTTCCGACAACTTCGGCTCGATCGTCGCCACCCCCAAGCCGGGGTGGAGTGGATTCGATCTGCGAGGCAGTGTGGCCGACGCGCTCGATGTGCCGGTGGCGATCGACGTGGATGTGAATGGTGCCGCCTTGGCCGAGTGGACTTGGGGAGCGGCGCAAGGACTGTCGACGTTTGTGTACATGACCGTCGGCACCGGCATCGGCGGTGGCCTCTACGCCGAGGGTCGGCTGCACCACGGGCTCGGTCATCCTGAGATGGGGCACGTGGTTGTGGCGCCTATCGACGGCGACGATTTTCCGGGGCGCTGCCCGTTCCATGGCAGCTGTTTGGAGGGCATGGCGTCGGGACCGGCCATCGAAGACCGCTGGGGCGCTCCTGGTTCGGCCCTCGCGGATCGACCGGAGGTGTGGGAGCTGCAGGCTCGCTACCTGGCCCAAGGTTTGCGCTCGATCACCTACGTCGCTGCGCCCGAGCGGATCGTGCTCGGTGGTGGCGTGATGCAGCGACCCGGTTTGGTGGAGATGGTGGAGCGTGAGTTGCAGGCCACGATCAACGGCTATGGTGCCTCCGCGGTGATCACCTCCGATCTCGACGGGTTCGTGGTGGCACCGGAGCTCGGTCAGGACGCCGGCTTCTACGGCGCCGCCGCCCTCGGAACCGCCGCCCTCGGAACCGCCGCCCTCGGAACCGCCGCCCTCGGAACCGCCGCCGTCGATCGAGCTTAGGAGTTTCCTGCACCGCTCAGGTGCACCGGGCTCCGAACCTCTCGAACGAAGGCTAACTTCTGGGGTAGAGCGTTTCGGTGTTACCGTCGACGCCGATGATCTGCCCGGAAATGTGGCGGCCGTAGTCGCTCACCAGGAACATGATCAGATCGCTGATCTCCTGCGGGTCGACATAACACTGCATCGACGTGCCGATGGCGTACATGCGGCGCACGTCCTCCGGGTCGAGGCCTTCGGCTGCGGCGTGAGCGGCGATCACGTTCTCCATGCGCTGACCGTTGACGTTGCCAGGCACGATGCCGTTGACCCGGATGTTGTCGGGGCCGAGCTCCATGGCCAACGTCTCGGTGAACCCGGCCACCGCCCACTTGGCGGCAACGTAAGGTGAGCGCCCAGGGAAGCCAAGGATGCCGGCCGCCGACACCATGTTGATGATCACGCCACTCTGCTGGGCTTTGAACACCGGCGCCACGCGGCGAGCGCAATAGAACTGGGCGTCGATACACACCGCCATGCAGTGATCCCACTCCTCGTTGGTGACGTCCTCCACCATCTTGGTTGGACCACCCACACCGGCGTTGTTGACCATGATGTCGAGTCCGCCCAGGAGGATTTCGTCGAAGATGGCATCGAGGGCGTCGGAGTCGGTGACGTCGCACTCCCAGCTCGTGATCGACTCGGGCAGCGTGGCCAGGCCCGACGGGTCGATGTCGCAGGTGAACACCTCGGCCCCCAGACGATCCATGGTGATGGCCGTGGTGCGGCCCATGCCATCGCCGCCTGCGGTCACAAACGCTCGTTTACCTTCCAGTGAGATTTCCATGATTTGTCCCTTCTTTCCTTCCATCCCTCCGTCGAACTTTGTGACGTTTGCTGCCCCCTACCGCTGAACTTCGTGAAGGTTGCGTCCCCCCTGATGAGACGCATGTGTCACAAAGTTCGACGGGGGTCAATTGGGAGTTAGGGCGTGTTGGTGGAGATCGTCGAATAGGGGTACGGCTCGTTCGTAGAGCTCGAACAAGCGGGGGGTGTCTTCCAGCGGCGGGTAGTCGGTCTTTGGTTTGACGATGCCGGTGCTGTTGCGCAGCTGGTCGTGCCAAGGGCCGGTGCCTTCCCCGTACCAGCTGACCTCACTGCGATCCCCGGCTTCCCATTCCAACGCCGCCTCGATGAAGGGGATGCCGACTGCGGCGCAATAGGCCCGAGCGGTGCCGGCCGGGTCGTCGATCAGATCGCCGGAGTAAATCACCGTCGGCGGCGCGCCGTCGCGCTCGGCGAGCCGGTGGAACAGTCGATGCAGCGACTCGAACCCCACCTCGTCCCAGGTGCAGTCGGGCCAGTGTTTCGCCAGGCCCTGCACCACTCGCATAGGGTCACGGATCAAGAACGTGTGGGTCATCTCGGCCAGCATCTCGTCGGTGAGTGTGTGTTCGACGGAGTACACAAAGTCCTTCACGAACACGTGCCCCGTTCGCCCGCCCTGCGAAAGCTCATCCCACACGGCGGCGTAGTTGTGGCCGGGTTTGGCCTCGACGTGAGCGTCACGCTCGCTCACCCGATCCTCGCCGTAGTAGTACAGCTCGTTCCACGGTTCGTGGTAACAGGTGAAGTCGCCCCGCTGACGCATCATCCACTCGAAGGCGGTGGACGTCGACCGGGGCGTGGCCCAAAGGGTGAGAAACATCGGGTCTCCGTTCATCGAGCTGTTGGTTGCTCCGGGGCTGTTTGCAGGCTCGACAGAAGCGAACCCTGACGGCCAACCGGTTCGACACCGAGGGTGCGGAAGATCTGCCAATACAAAGTCAGGTCGGCGGCCAACACCGGCTTGCCCGCCTCGGCCTCGATATCGGCGGCGAGGCTCACGAATCGTTGCGGCAGCCCCGTCTCGGGGTTGCGGTAGTTCGACATGCCGTTGACGAGAATCGCATCCGCTTCCGGCGCACGCTCGGCCGCCAGTGCCGTCGACTTCAACGCCAGGTCGCCGGGGAAGATCCAGGTCATCTCGTTGACCACGTCCTGATCGTCGTACCACCCCTGATCGACGAAGTTGCCGTACCACACCACGTCGATGTCGGCGCTGCGAAGGAATCGCACCACGCCGTCTCGCCAATCGGGCCAGAAGTACACCGAATTCAGCGCCACCCGCTCGTAGCCCATCGCCTCACACGCTTCGACCAGCGTGAGCCCGGCCATGTGCAGCGGCGTTTCGTAGCGCTCGCTCATCTCGGCCACGTAGCGACGGATGTCGTGCACATCCCGCCCGCCGGCGTGCACCCAGTTGGTGCCGACCTGACCGACCACGTCGGCCCCGGCGTTGGCGAAGCAGTGGACGACCTCCTCCAGTTGATGGAAGTTGTCGACCCGCTGATCGAGTTCGTGGGCATACCCCGGAGCGTGCAGCAGCCGACCGTGGGCCCCAACCGAGGGTGGGCAGATACGCAGAAAGTCGGTGGGGGCGGCGTCGAAGTCCATCGGCGGACCGGTGAAACCGACCTGGTGGGGGAAGAGCTTCTTGGCCGGGTCCGACCATTTCTTGGGTTTGATCTTCACTGGAGTTGAACTCTTTCACCGTCGGACAGGCGAGCGAGTGCCGGCTCGTCAACCAACAGGATGGGACAATGGGTTTGGTAGAGCGTGGCCGCGGTGAGTGAGCCGGCCACGAGATTGATGTCGGCTTTGGTAATGATCAGGGCGGCCGGACCGGTGCCGAGGCGAAGCGACTCGCCCAGAACGCCAGGGGTACCCGACGAACCTCGGGAGCCGGGCATGGCTACCACCTTCCCGGCCAAAGACACCCCTCGCTGCGGGTGGGCCTGATCGATGATGCGCCCGGTGGTGGCGTCGAAGCCACCCCAGAAGCTCACGGCCTCGTCGAGCTTGACGACTTCGCCATCGATCGAACCTTCGACCAACCATCGGCCCTCAAGCCCGCCGCTCAGCTCGGAAGTCATGGCCTCCGCCGCGCAGTCACAGCGGCCTCGACGCAGGCCTCCAACGAAGCGAAGGCCACCGGTACGTCGAGCATGCCTTGGGCGTAGTAGGCCCACTTGGCCGAGTTGGTCAATGTCAGCCCATCGAGCCCGGTGGGGTGAGGGGGATAGTAGGTGCAGGTGTCGAGCACCACGTCGATAGCGGCGGCGGCCAACCGCTCATCCCACCCACGGAGCTCGAGATCGGCCGCCACCGCTCGACTGGTGGTGACCAGGACCGTGACGCCGGGGGCCACGGCCCGACCGTCAAGTGCCGCCAACAGCGCTTCGAACTCGCCGACCGAGAAGTGAGGCGTGCCGAGGCACACGGCCCGGAGGGGCTCGTCGCCGTCGGCGTTGGTGAGGAGTCGGGCCGCCTCGGCCAGATGGTGATCGGTGACCAACGTGTGGTGGCTCGGAGCCACGCCTTGGGTGGCCGCCTCAAGCGTTGGAGCCTCAGGGGTCACGCCGACCACGTGGAACAGGTCGACTCCCCCAGCCGCCGCAGCGGCGGCCGCGATGGCCTTGAGTTCGTCTTCGGTGGCTCGCTCGATGCCGACGACGGCTCCGATGCCGCCTCCAACTTTCCGCCCCAAAACCACGCCGAGAAGGTGGGCGAAGTTGGGATCCACCAGCGTCGCCGCCGGGAGGTCGGACACATCGAAGACATGAGTGGCCCGACGCCCCTCGTCGGTATGCAGTCCACTCAGCGGCACCTTCCCGACCAGAGCTGCGGCCACGTCGAGCAAGTCGCCGTATTTGTTGGTGCGGGCGCCGAGCACCGAGTTGAAGAAGCCCACGGCGTTCGACTCCGATCCAACGACGTGCTGCCCAAACTCCGGCCGCCCGTCCGGCTGTTGATAGGGAGCGCAAGTCCACATCGACGAACACCCGAGCTGCTCATAGATCTCCATGACTCGACGGGCGCCGGCCACCGCCTCGGGGTCGTTGGCTTCGGGCCGTAGCGACGGTGACGTACAGGAGATGAGGCTGGCGTTGGTGTGGGTGGGTACGGCGAAACGCACCCCTTCGGCCAGGAGCAACTCGGCAAAGTCGAGCGACAGCCGACCCGAGTAGTGACACGAGTTGATGTGGGCCATCTCGATCGTCACAAACTCGGTGGCGCCCGACGCTTCCGCCGCGGCCTCGATCAGCCGAATCGCCAGATCCATCGCCCGGCCGGTCACGAGTTGCGAGATCCTTGAGGCCAGAACAGATCGTGGTTCGCCGGATCAAGGGTGCGACTCAGCTCCCGCAAACGGCCATGGAATTCGTCTCGGGGCACGTGGCAGAGGCGGATGTGCCGACCAAGGCTCGGGTCGAAGGCGGTGCGGCCGTGCATCACCCGGTGGTTGTCGATCAAAATGCCGTTGCCCGGTGCCACCCTGATCTCGGCGATGAATGCTGGGTCAACCATCCGCCGGTTGTAGGCCCGGATGGCGTTGTACATGGGGTTGATCAGCTCCGGTGCACAGTCGAGTGGGGCCAGGGCTCGATCGAAGTAGCGGACGCCCGACGGATTGCCGAACTCATCGAGGGTGATCAGCGGGCCGCGGTTGCGCAGGTCGATCTCACCGGGGTGACGGCGAATGTGGGCGATCGGAATGGTGGTCAAGAGGTGGTAGGCCTCCGGTTCCTCGGCGGCCAGCGCCTCGGCGATGGCGAACCCGTCGACGTAGGTGCTCATCCCGCCTTCGGATGTATTGACGAGACAATGGAAGATGTCGATGCCAGGCTGGGAGTAGTAGAAGGCATCGTCGATATGCGGCGCCTGGGCCATACCGGTTTTGGCCCCAAGCTTGGCCACCGGCTCGGCCCGCACGTCGTAGATCCGGCCATACACCGTGGTCTCGTGAATCGGCCCGACGAGGTTGGCCAGCGCCTCGGTCTGCTCCGGCTCGACCCCCAGATCGGCGACTTGCACAATGCCGTAGTCGCGGAGCAGTTGGTAGAGCCGGAGGGTTCCGGCGCCCCTGTCAGACGCCGAAGACCAATCGACCGTTGGGAAGTCGTCGGCCAGTTCGGACCGCCAGGTGGTGGGTCGCCAGGCCTTCCGCCTCTCAGCGGCCGAGACGTCGTAGGCGTGATGGCGTAGCCAATCGGGGCCATAGGTCGAGAGATGACCATCGGGCCACGTCACCACTAGATCTCCATCGACAGCATCTGCCGAGGTGGGGGCGACGTCGGCGTCGAAGCTGATCGCGGTCGTGAACCTGATTCCATCGGCCGGGTTGCCACACGCTTTGCAGTAGCAACAGTGCCGCAACCATTGGTGATGGAAGCGGTGGATAGCGCTGTCGTCGAAGTCAACCACAACCGTGCCGTCGTCGATCCGCACCACCACCACGGCGGCCACGTCGATGCCAAGGCGATTGCCGAGGAAGGGGTTGTAGGCGTCGATGTCGGCCGTCGACCTATGAGCCGCCCCCAGACCTTTCATCAAGTCATCCCCCGTTTCGCCGCACTCAAGCGCCGGCGCCGGGCGGCGATGTGTTTGTCGCCTTCGGCGGTGCCGTCGTGGAACGAGTCGAGCCAATCATCGATGGGCGACTCGGGGCCGCCGTAGTTGCACTCAATAAATCGGTGGTGGAGCTGATGGTGGAAGTCGCCGACCGGCAGCGTGATGGCCCCGGCTCTGATGCCGTCGTAGCCGGTGTGGCTCAGCGGCGCTCCCAGGGTGTGGTGCATCATGGCGAACAGCAGGTGGATCGGATGCGACGCCACCACCAGGAACAGAAGCACATCGCCGTAGAGCACCACGTGTTCGGCGGGATGCATGGCCAGCCCCGACCACGGCCCAAGGTTGACGTTGCGGTGATGCCACGAGTGCACGTGGGTGTAGGCCGGGCCTCGATGCAATAGCCAGTGGCCCACCGAGAAGTAGGCGATCGACCACACCGGGATCAACAGGATGAAGACGATGAACCAGACGAGGTGGTCGGCGAACGTGATCTGCGGGGCGATGCCGTTGGCGTAGGCCCACCAGCCGAGCGACTCCCACACTGAACCGATGATGGTGGCCGGCACCAGGGTGAGGAACATGTTGTCCTTGACCTGATCGTTGAACAGGTAGAGGCGTTTGTTCTTGCCTAGCGGGCGGGCGTCGTAACGCAGGTCGTCGCCCTGACGCTTCCATACGTAGAGCCAAAGGTGAGGCACGCCGGCGGCGAGGAGCACGAGCACAATGTTGCGGACCCAGATCGACAGCATCCATCCCGGTCGGAACGATGCGGCCTCCGTCATCGACGGACTGAACCATCGCCAGACAACGATCGCGGTCGCCAACATGATCACCCGGGTGCCGTGCGGTCGCCAGGTACGAGCGACGTGAGTGACGATCGCCGCCGGTCGGAGCGGTCGCTGGAGAAATGGCGCAGGCTCGATCGGCAGTGGCGGCGAATAATGCCACCGGGTCGATGCTTCAGGCGTTGTCATGTCGAACCCGAACGGGTGTGAGCGGCGACCAGTTCTTCGTTGAGTTCGACGCCGAGTCCGGCTCCCGTCGGAAGGGCGGCGTAGCCGTCGACGATCGCGGGCTCCGGCGGCGACACCAGTTCGGTCCGCAATCGGGACGGACCCAAGCGGCTCGACCGGAACTCCACCATCGGAATCGTGAGCGACGCCGCCTGTAGATGGAAGTTGGCCACGTCGGTGATACCGGTGGCGAAGCTGTGGGGCATGAGCTGAGCCCCGTACATCTCACACATCTCAGCGATGCGCATCAGCTCGGTGAACCCTCCGGCCCGGCTCACCCCAGGCTGTACCAACGACACACCACCCGTTTCCAGCCATTCCCGCACCTCCCACCGACCGGCGGCGAACTCGGCCCCACCGATACGGATGGGCGACACCGCGGCAAGCCGAGCGTGGCCATGCAGATCATCGTGGCGTAGAGGCGCTTCGGCGAAATGGATGTCGTAGTCCTCGATGCGTTTGAGGGTCCAGGTGGCGTCGTGCCAATCCCACCAGCGGTAGCCGAAGTCGAGGGCGAGCACGATGTCGTCGCCCACCATGCGACGGCACTGGGCGGTGAAGTCGACGATCTGTTTGTCGGTCACGTCGGAGCCGAAGAGCACCGGCACCTTGATAGCCCGCAGACCCTGGTCGACGGCGATCTCGGCCTGACGGGCGATCTCATCGACAATCGGGCCCATCGGACCGTCATAGATATCACCGGGATAGCAGGTGGCGTAGGGGCGGATGCGATCGGTGCGGGCCCCGCCGAGAAGTTTGTACACCGGTAGGCCGAGTTGCCGGCCGGCGAGATCCCACAAAGCGATGTCGACCGCCGACATGGCCTGGATGAACGTGCCCCGACGGCCGTGATAGAAGCTGCCGTGGTAGATCCTGTCGTAGAGCGCTCGGGCCTCCACCGGATCGGCCCCGATCAGCAGGTCGCCGATGCCCTGGCTCCAGAAGTGGATCGTCTCCTGGTCGACCATGGCCTTCACCACTTTGGGCGTGCAGACAGACTCACCGATGCCATAGGTTCCGTTCTCATCAGTGATGCGGACGAGGAGCATCTCCTCCTCACCCTCGGCGAAGGCGTTACCCTCGGCCGGAACGGCAACAATCAGCGCCTCCACCCGGGCGATGGGGACTGGCGTACGTTCCTGACTGGCAGCCATGTCTTAATGTACGACGCCGCTTCGGTCGGTGTCTTGACCTGGATGCAAGAAAACTTGATCGAATCGGACAGAAGCCGGAACCCGGCAGCTACTCGCCGATGCGTTCCGGGAAGGTACGAGGGGCCAGACGGGGGCGGTGCTCCTGACGATCCTTGAGCGGCGAGATGCCGAACGCCGCTCGATAGCGGCGACTGAAATGCTCGGGGCCGGCGAAGCCGCAAGCCAAAGCGATGTCGAGCATCCGCGTTTCGGTGTGGAGCACAAACTGGCGGGCCCGGTCGAGGCGCACTCTCACTGAGTAAGCCGAGGGGCTCTCACCGAAGGCCTGGGCGAACAGACGACGAAGATGCCGCGGCGTGGTGTCGGCGGCGGCGGCCAACTCGGCCACCGACAACGGCTGGTCAAGGCTCTCACGTATGAGCTCAACCGCGGCGGCCAACCGCGGATCCTCAATCTCGGACGTGTTGTGCACCACACCCAGCTGCGACCGCCCGGCCGCACCGAACCGCTGGTGGAACAGATGGCTGGCCACCCGATCGGCGAGCTGCTCACCTTGTGCTTGTCCGACCAGCGTCACGGCGAGATCGAGCGGCGCCGTCGAACCGGAGCAGGTGACATGGCGTTCGTCGGCCACATACATGGCGTCGGACACCCGCACTCGGGGGAAACGATCGCGGAAGGCGTCGAGCACGTCGTAGTTGCACGTGGCGGCCTGCCCGTCGAGCAGCCCGGCGGCGGCCAAAACAAACGAGCCTGTGTCGACCCCACCCAATCGTCCACCGTCGGTGGCCCGGGCCCGCAGCCAGGCCAACACGTCGGATGTGCCATGGCGCTCGGGAAACCAGCTGGCGCAGACAATGATGAGATCGGCGTCGGGGGCCAGGTCGGTCATCGGTCCGTCAGGCTCAACCGTCACACCGTTGCTCGCCGTAACCGATCCTCCATCGGGCGACACGACCGTCCACTCGAACCATCGCTGGTCGAGAAGATGATTGGCCACTCGAAACGGCTCGACCGCTCCCGTCATCGAGAACAGGTTGAATTCGGGCAACACCAGAAAGGCGACTCGACGAGGCCAAGCTCGAGCGCGAGCAGATTCATCCCAGCCCATTGCCTAGGATTGTAAAGATGTGGAAGGTCGTAGGGGCACTATTGGCGGTTGTCGTGCTGAGTGGGGGGTGTACCGGCTCGACCGACGATGAGGCTGCGGTGCCCTCGACCAACGGATCAGTGGCAGGCGAGACCGATGACCCAACAACGACCGCATCATCGACGACTGCGACCTCGACAGAATCATCAACGTCAACAACTGCTGTGTCCACCGAGACCTCGTTGTTGACCACCACAAGCACGACAACAACCACAGCCCAGGCACCCCGGATTGCCAACGACGCCGAATCGAACCTCCGCTTTGACGTCGGCTCCATCGAAGAAACCATCGAGATAGACGGGGTTTATTGGATCTCGTTCGATCGGTTCCAGGATTTGGAAGGCCGCAACGGCACCGACTGGGATACCGAGCCGCTCTACGCCGCCGCCACCGACGCCAACTTCATCAACCAGAATCCCCGCCTCCGTAACTTCCCACTCTCGCCGGCGGTCGACGTGCTGTACATGTCGAACCACGAGGCGGTGTGTCTGTGGTGGTTCGACGAAGAAGCCGGCGACGACGAAATCCGGTGGGAGTCGGTCGGCACGGCCGGGCTTGGCGACATGGTTGGCGAGTACTTCGTGTCGCTGACCTTCGACAGCGATGGCAACGTCGTCCGGATTCGAGATCAGCGAGGCTGCTGAGCCGAGTCTCCAGATCCCGAGATCCCTGGATCTCTAGATCCCCAGTTCGGCCATCACCTCGGCCAAGGCTTCCTCGGCCCGACGAGCCTCGCCCGATTCGCCCATACCGGCTAGCGCCGCAATCAGCTGCTCATGGGCGTCACTGTCGTAGCGATCGACGTCGATCAGCCGGCGAGCCAAGGCTGCCGACCGGCCGTGATCCTGGCCGGCAACGGCCTCGGCCAGCTGCCGACGAGCAGCCGAGACGAAACGCGCCCGAGCCTCGTCCCGAGGCGGGCCGGTCCAGTCGTCGTACACATCCTCGGGTAGGAACTCGCCGACGTAGGCGTCAACGATCTCGGCATCGGTCTCGACGCGGAAGAACAGGTCGAGGTCGGTTTCCACCTCGTCGGGATCAAGACGAACCGACTGCCGATCAGCGATCACCCCGCCGCCGAGAACTCGCCGCACGGCCGACAGCTGCACCGACAGCCGAGCTCCGAGGCGATGGCGGTCGGTCTCGTCGGGCCACAGCAGATCAAACAGTTCATCACGGGTAACCGGCCATCCCCGTGCCGCCACCAGACGTTTGGTGAGCTGACGGGCCAGGCGGGAACCCCAAGCCGATGTCGGCACTTCCTCACCATCGACGATCACGGCGAAGCGTCCCAGCGTCACGATCCGCGGTTTCGACTTGGTCAGCGAACTGATCGGTGCCGATGTGACCGCGCCGGTGATGAACCGTTCGATCTCGTCCATCCAGGTGTCGGTGTCGCCGGCGTAGTTGAAGTGATCGTTGCCGGGCTGTTCGATCAACGTGGCATGCGACATCAACTTGGCCAGCTCCCTCGCGTACTCCACCGACACCACTTGATCATCGGTGCGGTGCAGGATCAGCGTCGGAACATCGACCAGGGGCGCGATCTCGCGCACGTCGATATCGAGATCGATCTCCAGCAGCTCCCGCAATGAGTTCGGACTGGCCGACAATCGTTCGTAGCGTTGGTGCCAAATGCGAAACTCTTCATCGCCGGCCAGGGACGGGGCGAACAGATCGACAATCGGTGATTCGGGCGTTCCCCAAAGTTGCGACGCCGCCGCGAAACCCTCCATAGCACCGGCTCGCTCGCCGTCGGAAAGATCGGTCGGCATCGTGCGGGCGCCGGAGCCGTTGATGATGATGCCGTTGACCCGATCGGGGTAGGTGGCCGCGAACATCAGCGTGACGGGGCCTCCCTCCGAAGCCCCGAACAGCCACGCCCTCGCCAACCCGGCCGCATCCATGACGGCCCGGAGATCATCGACGCGTTCGTCGAGACCCGACATGTGATGAACACGATCCGACGCACCGGTTCCTCTCTTGTCGAACAGCAGATGGCGGCTGAACCGACCAAATCGTTCGAACATGGCTCGGATCGCCGGCCACTCCCAGGCCGCCTCGATGTTTTGGGCGGTGGGAGGGATCGTCACCATCGGTGGCCCTTCACCGTAAATCTGGTAGGCCAGCCGGGCCCCACCGCGACCAGTGGCGAATTGGATTGGCGGAATGTCGGCGTCGCCGGTCATGGCATCCGAAGCTACCACAGCCCCCGAATTGGCCGGACCCTCGATGTCGGACAAGCGGCTCACGGCTTGTGGTGACAAACCCACGTGTTGGGCACGACTTCCCACCACGTTCCATCGGGGGAACCGGGGTCGTGGGGGCAGGGGCGGCTGTCGACAGCCGGGTCATGGGAGATGCCCTCGGCCGGGCCGCGGTCGTCGGGCGGGAACACCAGGAGCACTCCGGTCTTGCCGTTTGATCGGCCGTTGAGACAGTGCGACGGGGCGGGGAAGCCGTCGTCGTGGCAGAACCAGACCTGGTCTTTTTCCGTGAACACCTCTTCCGGCGGTTCGGCGGCGGCGATGCCGGCGGTAGCGGCGATTCCTGCACCGACGATGGCTGCGGTGGCGACGATACGACGAGCGTTTCTATTCATGTTCGTGGGCTTTCCTTCGTAGTTGATTGGTCGGCCACAGCGTCGTTCATAACCCTTAGGAAAACCTTTCGATCGTCCCCTACAGTCGAGAACATGACGGCAGATACCGCCCGCGTTACCGTTCCCACCTGGCTCAAGGTGCTGATGCTGCTCCTGGCCGTTCCGAATGTGATCACCGGGCTCTGGGCGATCTTCAGCCCCGCTCATTGGTTCGATAACTTCCCTGGCTGGGCCCCGCAGCTGGTGGCGGCGTTCCCGCCCTACAACGAACACTTGGCCACCGACGCCGGGGCCGGACTGTTCGCCAGCGGGCTGATCATGGCGATCGCGGTGCTGTGGCCGCGCCGGGAGGTGCTGATCACCGCAGCCGTCGGATACCTGGCCTTTGCTCTCCCCCACTTTCTGTTCCATGCGTTGAACTCGTCGCCAGGGCTCGACTCGGCCGAGAACACGGTCAACAACGTCAGCTTGATCCTGGCCGTCATCGGCGCCGGTGTGGTGTTGATGTGGCCGACCATCGGACCGGCCAAACGAGGAGGATGAGTTGATGAAACCCGATCTCCGTATCGTGCTGGCCGGGGCCGCTGAGCAATCGGCTGCTGTTAGCACCGGATCCCTGTCGTGCCTTGAGTTGCTGGATGCATGCGTGGCGCAATACGAGGTCCACAATCCGGCACTCAACGCGGTGGTTGTTGAGCGCATCGATCAGGCTCGAACTCGGGCCCGCATGTTGGACGCCGTTCCGGCGGAGGATCGAGGCCCGCTCCATGGTGTTCCGATGACGATCAAGGATGTGATCGACTGGGTCGGCACACCGTCCACATGGGGCGACCCGACGGCGGCTGATTATCACCCGGCTCGCAACGCCACCATCGTCGATCGGCTTGAGTCGGCCGGCGCTGTGATCTGGGGCAAGACCAACGTGCCGTTTCAGCTGGCCGACTGGCAGTCGTACAACGACATCTACGGCCGGTCCAACAACCCGTGGGATCTGGAGCGCACCCCCGGCGGATCATCGGGCGGGTCGGCGGCCGCGTTGGCCAGTGGCATGGCCACCCTGGAGATCGGCAGCGACATTGGCGGATCGATCCGCTTTCCGGCCCACTACTGCGGCGTGTTCGGGCACAAGTCGACCTTCGGAGCGGTGCCGAGTCGGGGACACAACTACCCCGGCCAGGAGGGGCGGGTCGACATCAACGTATGCGGTCCGATGGCTCGCACGGCCGATGACTTGGCGCTGTGTCTCGACGTGATCGCCGAGCGCCGTCTTACCCCCGACCATCGGCGGAGGCCCGACGAATTCACCGTCGGGGTGATGCTGCAGAACCCTGTGGGCGAACAAGACGACGAACTCACCGCCCTGCTCGAATCGGCGATCGGGCGGCTAACCGCCGCCGGGGTAACGGTGGCCGAGCCACCAATAGAGATCGACCACGTCGCCGCCCACGACCTCTATATGTTGCTGGTTCGCTCTGCCACGTCGGCCATCGACGTTACGGCAGAAGACCGCCATCACGCGGCCCGTTACGACAAAGGCGACCGGGACTATCATGCCCGGGCCAGCAAAGGAACCACGCTCACCCACGTCGAGTGGATCGAGTTGCACAATCAACGCCAACGGCTGCGGGATCAGTGGAGCGACTACTTCCGAACTGTTGACGTGCTGCTCTGCCCGCCGTCGGCTTCAGCCGCACCGGTCCATGACACCGGCAAGGTATTCGGCGAAGATCAGTCGATCGAGGTGAACGGTCGCCAGGTGCCGATCGTCGACCAGTGGTTGTGGGCGGGGATCGCCAACGGGCCCTACCTGCCGGGCACGGTGGCTCCGGTGGGTTTCACCGCCGCCGGACTTCCCGTGGGGTTGCAGATCATCGGCCCCGAAAACAGCGACTTCACAACCATCGCCTTTGCCGCCATGGTGGAGCAGGTGTTAGGGGGCTTTGTCGCCCCGCCGATGATCAGCTAGCCCTATTTGCTGTGCTGATCGAAGAAGGCGAGGAAACGCTCCAGGGTTCCGTCGGGCACACTATGGCCTCGTCCCGGCATCGTGAGGAGTTTGACCTCGGTCCCTGCGTCGCCGTCGGACCACGTTCGTAGCACGCCCTCGGAATCGCTCTCGATGGTGGCCACCGGGTCGCAGCCGTTGTGGCCGACCCAGATATCCATCGCTGCTTTGGTCGGTAGATCAGCCCGTGGGGTTCGGCCCTGGCTGGCGCCACCGTAGTAGGGCATCCCGTCGTCGAGCAGCCCGTGTATGTGATAGATGGCCACTGGTTCGGCATCGTGCTCGGCTGGGTGGTTGACGTGCACGTTGCCGGGATCGTTGATGTCGGGTTCACCTCCGATCGATGCTGCCACAATGCCGACAGCGGCGAACTCCTCAGATCGTTCGGCGGCCAGCCGGTAGGCCATCATGCCACCGTTGGAAAAGCCGGCAACATACGTTCGGCTTTGGTCGATCCGGTAGCCATTACCGGCGGCGTGAGCGGCCACGTCAACCAGTAGATCATCGATGAAGCCAACGTCATCGGCCCCGTGCGCAGCCCCGGTGAAGGAGTGACCGCTGTTCCACACTCCGTCGGGTGGCATCGAACCGACAGGGTCGAGACCCTGCGGAATAACGACGACGTAGGGCAGCGGCGCCGGCAACGACGTCACCCCGAATTGATTGGCAATTGTGTTGATATTGCCTCCCCCGCCGTGGAGGAGGATCACCATTGGAACCGGATCGGAAAACGCACCGGGCTCGAGCACGGCGTAGTGCCGATTGGGACTGCCGCTGATCTGCCTTGGGTGCAGGGTCGGTGTCCATCCCACGGTGGAACCGGGCGAACCGCCAGGAGCAGGGTTCGGGGTGGTAGTGGGAGTGGTGGTAGGGGTGGGCGTGGTCATGGTAGTTTCCCTCAGATTTGAATGACTTGCCCGCCTGACCACTATGCATCATTTCCGGCTCGCGGTCTGGTGAATTTCCGGCGTCAGCGGCGGTTGGCGTCTCGATCGCCGAGGTGATCGACCAGGAACCCGGCGATCTCGGTGAGCGACTCATCGGCCTCCGGGTAGGCGTCGTAGAACTCGAACACGTGCCAGAGCCCCGGCCACACTCGACAGTCGACGTCGACTCCGGCGCGGCGCATCTTGCGGGCGAGTCGAAGGCATCCGGGCAGCAGCATGTCTCGGGTGCCGGTGGTGATGAGCGTGGGCGGTAGGCCGCGCATCGAGTCGAACACCGGTGAAATCCAGGGATGTTCCGGATCGCCGTCGGCCACATAATATTGCGCCACGTCGAGCATGGTTTGTGGGTGGAGGGTCGGATCAGTCGGGGCTTCCGCCAGTTGCTCTTCACCCGCCCGCAGATCGACCGCCGGGGAGAGTAGCGCTAGGGCGGCCGGTGGGGAGAGTCCTTCGTCTCGACCTCTGATGGCGGTCACGAGGGCAAGGTTGCCACCGGCTGATTCACCGCCGAGGGCGAGGCTGGGCGTGCGGCCTCGAAGCGCTGACCACACGGCAAGACAGTCGTCGGCCGCGGCCGGGGCGGGGTGTTCAGGGGCCAGGCGGTAGGTCGGGAGGATCACCTCAAGGGCGGCGTAACGAGCCAACGCAGCGACGATCGGTAGCTCACTGAACGGGTCGCCGAACATGAACCCGCCTCCGTAGATGTACATGAGAGCTCCGCCGGTGGTTCCGACCGACGGACAGATGACCCGCAGGCAGTCGATGCCGTTGATGGTTTGGTCTTCGACGGCGACGCCGTGGCGCTCGATTGCCCGATGCGATGTTTGGTGCCAGTCGGCGAGGGTGGCGGCGCGGTCCTCCACGATGCTCGCGGGGTTGACGCGGGCCTGCGACGGGTTGGCCGCCGCTTCCGCCGCTCGTTGGCTAAGCCAGTCGAGGGCTTGCGGGCTGGGTCCGCCGTCGGAAGATTCCATCGGCTTCACAGTAGACGCCATCGGTGCTGATGGAGGAGCTGCGTTAGCCTGGACTACATGTGCCGAAACATCCGGACCCTGCACAACTTCGAGCCGCCGGCCACCGCCGACGAGATCGAGGCGGCTGCGCTTCAGTACGTTCGCAAGGTGAGTGGATCACGAGACCCGTCCCAGATAAATCAGGCCGCGTTCAACAAAGCCGTGGCCGCGGTGGCCGAGGCAACCCGTGAGCTGCTGGAAGACCTTGTGACCAAGGCGCCACCCAAGAACCGCGAAGAAGAAGCGGCCAAGGCCCGCGCCCGTTCGGCCAAGCGTTTCGCCAACCGATGAGCGAGGGCCGACGACGAGTAGCAGTAGTTGGCGTCGGAGGAGTCGGCGGCGTGTTCGCCGCTCACCTCTCCATCGTGAACGACGTGGTGGCCTGCGTTCGACGGCCGTTCGACCGCTATCGGATCGAGTCGAGCGAGATTCCGTTCGAAGGACCGGCCACCGCCGTCACGTCACCCGACGATCTGCCGTGGGATGAACCGGCCGACGCGGTCTTTGTCGGCCTCAAGTCCCAGCACACTGCCGGGGCGGCTCCCTGGTTCAAGCCGTTGTGTGGGCCAAACACGGTGGTGGTGGCGATGCAGAACGGCATCGAAGCTGTCGAGCGACTGAAGCCGCTGGTGGGTGATGCCACCGTGGTTCCGTGTGTGGTGTACTGCGGGGCCGAGCTGTTGGCTCCCGGCCATGTTCGCCACAACTCCCGAGCCCGACTGATCGTGGCCAACAACGAGGCAAGCGAGCGGGCGGCCGAATTCGTGGAGGGCACCCCGCTCACCGTGGAGGTTTCCGACACCGCCGACACGTCGGCGTGGGTGAAACTCGCGCTCAACTCATCTGCCAACGGGTTGACGGCCATAACCCGGCGACCAATGGGGGTGATCGCCGATCCCGGTGTGGCCGCAATGGCCACCCAGCTCATTACCGAATGCTGGACGGTCGGGCAAGCGGCCGGAGTCGAACTCGACATGTCGAGGGTGGACGGCATCGTGGCCGGGATGGGTCAATCAACCGAAGGCCGCACGTCGATGCTGCAAGACGTGGAAGCCGGACGCCCCACCGAACACGATGCGATCCACGGAGCCGTGTTGCGCGCCGCCGCCAAACACGGCGTCGAGACACCAACCACCCGACTGATTCACGATCTCCTGGCCGCCCTTCCGGTCAACCAGCCTGCGACTTCCCGAGGCGGTCGGGAAGCGAGGTGAAGAACCCGTAGTTGGTGTTGGGCTCGGCGTGGTGGGTTCCATGAAAGTCGAGGTAGTGACGGCGCAGTCGCCCCGATCGAGCACCGACCTGGGCCGGCAGGTGCGCGGCGGTGCCCACCACAAGATTTACGGCAAGAAACAGCGACACGGCCAGCAGCGAAACGGGTATCAGCAGCATCAGGCCAAGCATCAGCCCGCCAAATCCGGCAGCCTCGAGCGGATGCATCACAAACAACGACAGATGATTGACGGCGCTCCCGTCGCGATGATGGACCGCGTGAAAGCGCTCGTACAGCGATTCGTGATGGAACATACGATGCACGGCGTACATGATCACGTCGACCATCACCAGGAGGTAGGCACTCCCGGTGAGCAATCCAACAACCGTGGGATCAGCAAGGGTCAGGAATTCCTGTCGGTACAGCCACCACGCCACAACCAGCACGCCCGAATTGATCACCCACGTCGACGCGGTCAGCACGTAATCACGCCGACCTGATGGTCGCACCAGCGCCGCTCCCCGAGCCCACCACTTCCAAAGTGCGACCGAGGTCAAGATCATCACAGCGTTCAGAATCAGGGCGAGGCCGACGATAAGCCAGAGCGGAACATCGGCTGCTACCTCAAGCCAGAACTCAAGGCCGGTTGGCTCGTGGCACGGTCCGATGAGCTGGCCGAACTCGTCGACCTGACAAATTAGCGCTAGTTCGTGGCCGCCCACGGCGGCAAGTATATGGCTGCAACTACGATCGAGGCCATGACCGCAGGCGCCCAAGGACCGAAGTGCATTACCGAGCCGGCTCGGGATATCGACGTGATTCACGAGACCGACGTGTTGGTGGTGGGCTCCGGTCCCGCCGGGCTGGCGGCGGCCCTCGGTGCCGCCCGGGCCGGGGCGCAGTCTGGACTCCAGGTCACGTTGGTTGAGCGGTTCGGCTGTTTCGGGGGCAACATCACCACGGTCGGGGTGGAAGGCATGGCCTGGTATCGCCACGAGCAGACCGTGGAGGCCAACGGCATCGGGCGAGAGTTCGAGACGAGGGCGTATGAGATGGGTGCGGCGGTTCCGGAGAGCCAGTCGGACTCTTACGAAATCGACGCCGAGGGCTTCAAGGTGGTGGCCGATCGGCTGGTGGAAGAAGCGGGGGTCCACCCCATGCTGCACCGGGCCTTTGCCGCGCCGATCATGGACGGCAACCGGGTGATCGGCATCATCACCGAGTCGAAGGCGGGACGCGAAGCCATCCTCGCCCGCCGAGTCATCGACGCCACCGGCGACGCCGACATCGCCCATCGAGCCGGAGCGCCAACCCACCTCACCCCACGGGAACAGATGCAGGCCGCCTCGGTGATATTCCACTTGGCCGGCATCGATAAACGAGCCTTTGTCGCCGCAATGGCCGAGGAGTCCCCGACCTACGCCGATTGGGCCGGCAACGGCGAATGGGACATCGAAACCGACGGCAAGGAAGACGCCATGTTCTCCCCGTTCCTCTACAAACCGTTCGCCCAAGCGGTGGCCGACGGCGTGATCCCCGACAACCTATCGACCCTCGCCGGAACCTGGGGTGCGATACACGACTCCGGCGAGATGACGTATATGAACGTGGTGCATCTGCCTGAAATCGACGGCACCGACCCCGACTCCATGACCAGGGGCGAGATCGACGGACGGCGCCACGCCATGGCCGCCATCGACGCGCTGCGACGCTACACCCCCGGATGCAGCAACGCTCGGCTGCGCAACTTCGGCATGACCATCGGCATCCGCGACACTCGAAAGATCGACGCCGTCTACAACATGACCGAAAACGACGTGCGCCACCAAGGAGCATTCGACGATACCATCGGCATCTTCCCCGAGTTCATCGACGGCTACGGCATCCTCATCCTGCCGACCACCGGTCGATACTTCCAGCTCCCCTACCGCAACCTGGTGCCCCGGCGGGTCGAGAACCTCCTGGTGGCCGGGCGCTCATCCGGCGGCAACCGGGTGTCGCACGCCGCCACCCGCAACATGGGCTGCTGCGCGGTGCTCGGGCAGGGCGCCGGAGTGGCCGCGGCGGTGTCGGTGCAGCGAGACGTCGACATGCACACGTTCGGCGACGCCGACGTCAAGGCCGTGCAAAAGGAACTGACCGCACAAGGTGTGCGGTTGCGTTAACGCGTCTACCAGCGCTGCAACGCGGCCTGCGCTTCGGTCACCAAATCCCTGATGACTTCGGCGGCCGAGGGCACATCCGACAACAGCTCGGCGGCCGCTCCGGCATAGAGCGGCTGGAGCTGGTCGTCGTGAACCTTCCTGGCCGCACCAAACAAATCACGGCCGGCCGCCGATTGCAGCAGACCGGGGAGCGCTTCGGCCCCCCGATTCCGCCCAGTGTTCCGTGAACTCAGTGTTCAACACGCGGGCCCACTGCCCGGTGAACCCGTCGGTCAGTGTTGTAGTGCGGTCTCCGGTGGTGAGGCGGTCCTTCCACACTGCAGCCGCCATCGACTCTTTGGTGGCGACAAATCTGGTACCCATCAAGACCCCATCGGCCCCAAGCGCAGGCATCGCCGCCGATGCTGACTTGCTCGACATCGCCTCAATCTAATCCGCCATCCTCTACCCTCGGTCGATGCGCGGAAACAGCTCGGCCCGGCACGGCTGGTAGATGGCCATTCTCGTCGCCGTCCTGGCCACATTCTCAATCGGCGTTGGCGAGTTTGTGGCCGCCGGTGCCACCAAACGCACCAGGTCGAATGAAGTCACCGCCACCATGTTTGCGGCCGGGGTATTGCTGACCGGGCTGGTCGCTCTCGCCTGGCCGGGCGACCCGACAAATCGTGATCTGGTTTTTGGCGCCCTCGCCGGGCTCGCCAACGGCACGGCGATCCTGCTGATCTATGCCGCCTACTCCCGTGGCTCGTTGCGCTCGGCGGCTCCCGCCGCAGCGGTGGTGATGTCGGCGGTGCCGGTGCTATGGGATGTGGCGGTGGCGGGCACCCAACCGTCGACGCTCACCTGGATCGGAATCGTGCTGGGAGTGATCGCCATCGGCCTGTCGTCGTACCAGCCAGGCGGAGGAGAAGACGATCGACTCAGCCTGCCCCTCGCGATCCTGGCCGGGGCGATCTTCGGCGCTCTGCTGATCTTCCTCGGTGAGATCGGCGAGGGCGCCGGCGGCTCGCCCATGCTGCTACAACGGCTGGTGGGTTTTGTGATCACCGTGGCGGTCGCCCGGGCCACCGGGCCAAGGGTGTTCCCCGCAGAGTGGGCCGACCGGGGCATGTCGTTCGCCGTCGGGCTGTTTGCCACCACCGCGCTCGTGCTCGTGCTCGTAGCGCTGCAGCTCGGGGGCAGCCTCGCCGTTGTGAGCGTGATCAGCTCCCAGTATGCGGCGGTGGCCGTGCTGCTCGGAGTGGTGTTGCGGGGCCAGCGAATGTGGTGGTGGCAGGCGCTCGGTTTGGCCGGAGCCAGTCTGGCTGTGGCGCTGATCACCATTGGCTGACGAAGCCGGTCGATTGCCACACAATCCGCCTGGTTGACCGTCCAGTCAACCGGCCGTACTGTCTTCCACCATGGCATCCTCACCCAAGAGCATTCAGCCCAACATTCTGCTCATTCAAGTCGATCAGCTGGCGGCGTCGTTCCTTCCCGCCTACGGCAATTCGGTCGCCAAAACCCCTCATCTTGATGCGCTGGCTGAACGCTCGGTGGTGTTCGACTCGGCCTACACCAACTTCGCCCTGTGCGCCCCGTCGCGGTTCTCGATGTTGTCAGGTCGGCTGGCATCGGAGATCGGGGCCTACGACAACGGCGCCGAGTTCCCCAGCTCGATCCCAACGTTCGCGCACTACCTTCGAGCCGCCGGGTACCACACATCGTTGATCGGCAAGATGCACTTTGTCGGGGCCGATCAGCTACATGGATTCGACGAACGCCTCACCACCGACATCTACCCGTCAGGGTTCGGTTGGACCGGCGACTGGACCGAGCTCACCGAGAAACACAGCAACAACGAGACGTCGTTCCTGTACTCCGGCCCCTACCTGCGCACGGTGCAGATGGACTACGACGACGAGGTGGCTCACCGCACCAAGCGCAAACTCTACGACCTGGCCCGAGGCTCGGTGGATGGGCGGCCGTGGCTCGTCACCGCTTCATTCACCCACCCTCACGACCCCTATCAGTGCCGCCCCGAACACTGGGACCTCTACGCCGACGACGACATCGACATGCCCGCCGTGCCCCGCCTGGCCGACGACGACAACGATCCGTTCAGCATCCGGCTGATGGCCCAATACGGCTTGGCCGAACTGGAGCTGACCGACGAACAGATCCGCCAAGCACGTCACGGCTACTACGGATCGGTGAGCTACGTCGACGACCTAGTCGGTGAAGTGTTGGCGACGCTGGACGACACCGGTCTGGCCCACAATACCGTCGTGGTCTTCACCACCGATCACGGCGACATGATGGGCGAGCGGGGCCTGTGGTACAAACGAGCGTTTTTCGAGGGCTCGTCGCGGATTCCGCTCATGGTTTCATGGCCGCAGGAGTTTGCGCCTGGGCGGGTTGACGACAACGTTTCGCTCGTCGATCTGTTGCCGACGTTCTGTGATTTGGCCGGGGAACCTGATCTGGCCACCGCCGTCGGGCCACTCGATGGGCACAACCTTGTGCCGGTCATGTCCGGCGACGATCCGGGTGCCGATGTTATATATGGCGAGAGTCTGTCGGAAGGGGCGGCGGCTCCAATCGTGATGGTCAAGCAGGGCTCATTGAAACTTGTGACCAGCGGCTGCGATCCCGAGCAGTTGTTCGACTTGGCCACCGACCCTCTTGAGTTGCACAACCTAACCGACAGCGCCGACTACGCACCGGCGTTGGCTGAGCTTCGGGCTCTGACCGTCGCCCGCTGGGACTTGGAGGAACTCGGTGAGCGAGTGACCGCCAGCCAGCGTCAACGGCACTTCCTTCGGTCTATCTATTCCAACTCGGAGTGGCCCGATTGGGACCACCGACCACCCGACCAAGCCGCCGAACGGGTGCTCCGCAGCAACGACGTGTACAACACCTGGGCCTACGACTTCATCCTGAAAGACCGGGTCGAAGGATGACGCGTCGAGGGCGACGCCGCTCGTCTACGCAGCCGCGCCGGATCTCGGCACTTGAACGCAGGATCCCGCTCTATGAACTGCTGCCGCAAGAGTCGTTGGAGATGGTGCACGACGCCTCGATGTCGGTCCTGGAAGAGGTCGGCATTGAGTTTCGTTACGACGAGGCGCTGGCGATCTGGCGCGAGGCCGGAGCCGAAGTGAGCGGCACCCGAGTCCGCATCGACCGGGAGCTGTTGATGAGTTTGATCAAACAGGCGCCGTCGCAGTTCACGATGCACGCCCGCAATCCGGCTCAGTCGGTGCAGATCGGCGGCCGCCATATGGCCATGTCGCCCAACTCCGGAAGCCCCTTCTTTCTCGACCGAGACGGCTCACGGCGGTACGCCACCAGGGACGACAACATCGAGTGCGTGAAGCTCAGCCACATGCTGTCGACCATCAACGTGGCCGGCGGGTTCCACTGCGAGGCCACCGACGTGGCCATCCCCCACCGGCACCTCGCCTACTACGCCGATTCGATTCGCTACACCGACAAGATCAGCATCGGATCGTGCCAGGGTGCCGATCAGGCTGAAGACACGTTGCAGATGGCCAGGATCATTCACGGCGCCGATTTCGTGGCCAACAACGCGGTGATCACCGGGTTCATGAACGGCAACTCGCCGCTGGTGTGGGACGAGTCGATGTTGAGCGCCGCCGTCGTCTACGCCCGCGCCGGGCAACCGGTGTACTACTCGCCGTTCGCCTTGGCCGGCGCCAATACCCCGGCCAGCACGGTCGGCGGGATCGCCCAGCTCAACGCCGAAGCGCTCGCCGGATGTGCGTTCGCGCAAGCGATCAACCCCGGGTCGCCCACGATCTACGGCATGTTCCTGATGATCGTCGACATGCGCACCGGCTCGCCGATGACCGGCACTCCCGACTTGGCCCACATGTTGTTGATGGCCGGGCAGCTCGCCCGGTTCTACGATCTCCCGGTGCGCAGTGTGGGCATGCACACCGGCTCGAAAAAGCTCGACGCTCAAGCCGGGTACGAGGCCAACATGAACATGCACGCGTCGATCCTCGGCGGCATCAACCTCATCACTCATTGCGGCGGCTGGATGGAGCATGGGCTCACCGTCAACCTGGCCAAGTACGTGACCGACTCAGACATCGCTGCCGGGTGGATTCGCTATGCCCAAGGACCCCGTCTTGACGACTTCGCCGACGCGATGGCCGCAGTGCGGGAGGTGGGCCCCGCCGGCCATTACCTGGGGGCGGCCCACACGGTGGCCAACTACACCACGGCGTTCCACATGCCTGACGTGATGGATCAGACCAGCTTTGAGCAGTGGGAGGAAGCCGGCTCAAAAGACACCGAAGCGCTTGGATTCGAACGGGTGGACCAACTGCTGGCACAGTATGAGAAGCCGCCGATCGACGAGGCGGTTGAAGCCGAACTGCTCGACTTCGTGGGCCGGCGGATGAGCGAAATCTCCACGGAGGTGGTGGCGTGAGGACAAGCGTGACTGCAAGCGAACGCACAGACCCCCTACTCGAACCGTTCACGCTCGGGCATCTGACCTTGCGCAATCGGATCTTCTCCAGCAGCCACGCTCCGGGGTACAACACCGACGGTACGCCGAGTGAGAAGTATGTGGCCTATCACGAGGAGAAGGCCAAGGGCGGAATTGGTTTGACGATGATCGGGGGTTCAAGCAACGTATCCCCCGATTCGGCGTCGTTGTGGGGGCAGCTCAACTTCGCCAACGATGCGCTGGTCGAACCGCTGGCGGCGATGACCGAACGGATCCACGCTCACGGCGCCGCCGTGATGTGCCAGATCACGCACATGGGCCGGCGCAACGTTTCAAACGATGGCGATTGGTTGCCCACGATCGGGCCGTCGCCGATCCGGGAGCCGATGCATCGAGGTTGGCCCAAGCAGATGGAAAAGTCCGACATTCGGCGAGTGGTGGCCGACTTCGGTGCCGCCGCGGTGCGAGCACGGGCAGGAGGATTGGACGGCATCGAGTTGTGCGCCACCAGCCATCTCATCGACCAGTTCTGGACGCCGCTCGCCAATCGTCGCACCGACGAATACGGCGGTTCGGTGGAGAACCGACTTCGGTTCACGATCGAAGTGCTGGAGTCAATCCGAGAGGCCATCGGGTCCGACCTGCTGGTCGGCATCCGCATGATTGGTGATGAAGATCAGATCGGTGGGCTCAGCCGGGAGGAAAGCGCCGATATCGCTCAGCGATTGGCCACGTCGGGCCTGCTCGACTTCATCAACATCGCCGGTTCGTCACTGGCTACCGAGGAGGGGTTGTCGAAAGCGATTCCCCCGTCGGGAACGCCGTTGATGCCGTTTGTATCGATGGCGGCGGCGATCAAGGAAGCGATCAACTTGCCGGTGTTGCACGCTGCCCGCATCACCGACGTGGCTTCGGCCCGTCATGCGATCTCATCCGGGCTGATCGACCTGGCGGGGATGACCAGGGCCCACATCGCCGACCCGCACATCGTGGCCAAGATGGAGCGAGGTGAGGAGGACCGCATTCGAGTTTGTGTTGGGGCGTCGTTCTGCATCAATCGCTTGCATCAGGGGCTGGAGTCAGTGTGCATCCAGAACCCGGCCACCGGTCGGGAGTCGCATATCCCACAGCTGGTGCCGCGTTCAGATGGGCCGCCGCTGAAGGCAGTGGTGGTCGGAGCCGGTCCCGCCGGGTTGGAGGCAGCTCGGGTGTTAGCCGAGCGGGGTCACAACGTGGTGTTGTTTGAGGCCCAGGATCGGGTCGGCGGGCAGATCGTGCTGGCCGCCCGGGCCAGCGAACGCCAGTCGGAGCTGCTGGGGGTGGTGGGCTGGTTGGAGTCCGAGGTTGGCCATTTGGGGGTCGACGTGCGGCTCAACACCGTGGTTGATGAGCGGGATGTGGCGGCCGAGAATCCCGAAGTGGTGATCGTGGCCACCGGCGGTTTTCCCGACACGAGTTTCCTCACCGCCGGCGAGGACCTCGTCGCCACCACCTGGGATGTGCTGGGTGGCCATGCCTCGGTCGGAGGTTCGGTGCTGATCTACGATGATCACGGTGGCGAACACGCCCCGTCGGTGGCCGAGTTCCTGAGCGCTCGGGGCGCAGCCGATCGGATTGAACTGGTCACCCCCGACCGGCTCGTCGCCCAAGACATGGCGGCCACCACCGGCCCGGCCTACCTCGAGATGCTGTATAACAACGGCGTGACGATGACCCCCGACCATTACTTGGTACGTGTGGAGCAGTCGGGGCAGCGACTGCTGGCGACACTGCGCAATGTGTTCACCCGCAAGGAGTTCACTCGTGAGGTCGACTCGGTGATCACCGAACACGGCGTGGTGCCCAACGATGATCTGTTCCTCGGCTTGCGGGGGGCGTCGAGCAATGGGGGCGTGATCGACATCGAGGCGCTGACCACCGGGCAGCCGCAACCGCGGCCGGACGGCCGTGAAGGATTCGCGCTGTATCGGGTGGGTGACGCCGTGTCGAGCCGGGGCCTCGCCGCCGCCATCTACGACGCCAGGAGATTGTGCCAGACGATCTAAGTCGGGTGTTCTAGGGTCGGGTTGTGCGCCTGGATCGCATGGGCACGGTGGCCACCGCAAAGGCGATGGCGACGACGATGCCGCCAATGTATGTTCGACTTTCGGGGATCTCGTCGAAGAAGATCCAGGCCCACGCGATGGCGGCGAGGGTTTCCACCGGGGTGAACAGGCTTACCTCGGCGGCGGGAATGTAGCGGGTGGCCGACGCCAGCGCCACCCGTCCGGCCGGACCGGCGACCGAACCCATGATGAACAGGAGTAGGTAGGTGGTGGCCGAGTGGCCGAACACGTCGGCCGGGATGATCGACACCACAGCCATCAGCAGGCCGGCGGCACCGATGGCGAGGAACCGGTTCATGTCGGGGTGGGATCGCCAGATGATCAGGTTGACGGAGAAGAAGGTGATGGCACCGACCGCCAGCAAGTCGCCGAGCACTCCGCCGCCGCCGAACGATCCCGAGACGACGATGCCGATGCCCACCAGCGAAAGGGCGATCCCAGCCCATACTCGGGGTTTCGTTGGTTCCCGAATGAGGAACCAGGCCATGAGCGCGGCGACGATCGGTGCGGCCGCAACGATGATCACGACGTTGGCGATCGACGTGTTCTTCACCGCCAGGATGAACGACGTGGTACTACCGGCCTGAAACAGCGCCGAGGCCCACAGCGGTCGGTCGAGCTGAGCCACAATTTCGCCGGGGCGCTCCCCCATCGCCATCACGGCGAGAAACATCGTGGGGGCCACGAAGACTCCGAACCAGAAGGTCACGGTGAATCCCGAGACGTCGGCGGCTCTTGTGATCAGTGAGTCAGTGCTGACAAACAGCAAACCACCCACTGCCAGCGCCACGCCGATGGCCTGCGGCGACCGCTCATCCGTGGCGCTCCGAAAGGAGGCAACACCCATCGCTGCACTCTAGGTCCCGGGCCAAGCGTGCACCCACTGCAGTTCAACAAAACAGTTCAATCGGTGCAATAAATAGTCCAATAAACTTCGTGTCGTGGATGAGGCGATCTTCGCGCTGATCGTGCTGTTGCGGGTGGCGGTACCGTTGGCGATTCCCCGGTTTCCGCTCCCGGCGATAGTCGCAGCGCTTGTCATCGATGCCGCCGATCAGACGATCCTGGCGGCCTTCAACGCCGAGCCCGACAACTATCAGGGCTACGACAAGGCTCTCGACATCTACTATCTCGCGATCGCCTATCTGTCGACGCTGCGCAACTGGACGTCACGAGCGGCGTTCACCACGGCTCAGTTTCTCTGGTACTACCGCCTGGTTGGGGTGGTGGCCTTCGAGTTCACCGGTACACGAGCGCTGTTGCTGATCTTCCCCAACACCTTTGAATACTTCTTTATTGCCTACGAGTTGATCCGCGTTCGCTGGGATCCCGCTCGTCTGCCTGACCGCGGTGTGCTCGGCCTGGCGGCGGCCATCTGGGTCGGGATCAAACTGCCGCAGGAGTATTGGGTTCACATCGCCCAGCTCGATTTCACCGATGCCTTGGCCAACACATGGTTTGCGGTGTTGGTTGCAGTCGGAGCCACGGCGCTGGCCTTCGTCGCCGCCCACATGTTCCGTCGGGCCCCGGCCGCCGACTGGTCACCGGCGTTCGCCGTGGACGCTCACCGAACCACCGTGCCGTTCCGCCCCGCCGAAGGTCTCACCGGACGGCTTCGTCTGGTCGAGCACCCGTTGATCGAGAAGACGATCCTCACCGGGCTGACGGTGGCGGTGTTCTCTCAACTGTTCTCGGTCGAGGCCTCGGTCACCCAGATCGTGGTGACCTGCGGCTTCGTGGTGGTGGTCAACGCTTGGGTGGGCGACCTACTCCGGCGCCGCGGCGTGTCGTGGTCGAACAGCATCATCCAATTTTTTGCTCTGCTCGCGATCAACTGGGGTGCTCTGCTGCTCTATGTGGGCCTACGAACTCGCTTCAACGCCAGTCTCGACCCGGCACCGACGCTTGTCCTCCTAGGACTCTTGACACTCATCGTGATCCTCTACGACCGCTACCGGAGTATTCGCAACGGCAACCCGGGCCCGAGCCTCAGCCGGTGACTCGGCCGCTTCGCCTCGGCGCACCGCTTCCTTTCGATCGAGTTTGACCGGCACCATCCGGTTGTCACCCGGCGGCAACATGTCGGGTTCATAGAGCGCGATCTTCTGGCGGTCGGCGATACGCCCTCCGTCCATGTCGAGCTCCCGAGCGTTGGTGCCTCTTGTGGGTTCGACCGTGCGCCCGTCGACCCACTCCAGATCCCACCACCATTTCTTAATCGCGTTGATCGACCCGTTGCCGACTCGGTCGTCGAGGTTGGCGATGAACCGTCGGGTGAAGGGGAGTTTGATTGCGGCCCACAAGAAAGCCCGTTCAGCCAGCACTCCTTCGATGTTGTAGGGACACGTCTTCATACACCGTCCGCAGGCCGATCCCTTGAGGTTGCCCAGACGGTATTTCGTGCACTTCTCGACGTCGGGTTTCCAGGTCTCGTAGCCGTTGAACATGATCTTGTCGCCAAACGGGATGGCACCACACGGGCACTCCCGAGCACACTTGGTGCATTTGTTGCAGAAGTCCTGCAGACCGAAGTCGATGGGCAGGTCGGGCGTGAGCGGCATGTCGGTGGTAAGCACAACCGACTTGAACCGGGGCCCGACAAACGGGTTGAGGACCAGCTCACCAATCCGACTCATCTCACCAAGTCCGGCCGCCAACACCAGCGGAATGTGCAACACCTCGGATTCCCGATTGGTGTGGCTGCGGGCGCTGTGGCCCAACGACCGCAGGTGCTCACCCATGATCCCGGCGATCTGTGCTCCCCGCATGTAGGCCCGCATCGACTGCGCGCCGGAAATCCAGTCGTCACCCGACGCCCCCTCCATGGTTTCGTAGCCCTGGTCGAGCAGGATCACGACGGCGTTGCGATGACGGGGCTCAATCTCCTCCCCCGTCTTGTTGTGTGAGTACCACGCGTACTCGGGCACACGACACACTCCGACCATGTCGCCGCCAAGGTGATAGGCCAAGGCCTTCAACGCTTTGGCGTTGTGATCAGGATCAGATGTTCCCGCTGTGACCTCCGACGCCACCGGCCCATCCTGATGGGGCACCATCGCATCGATCACATCGACGTAGGCCTGAGCCTGCGGAGTCTTGTAGGCGAAGACCTTCACGTCGTTCTGAAACTTGGGGCCCATGTCGCCATGGGCTGCCCGCGGGAATCCCCCGGCCCGGACCGGCACCCGCTGGATCTCTTCGGGAATGATCAGCGTGGTTGGCTCATCGACTCGCGTGATCCTCTCCATCGGGTATGGGCCGAGGTGGAGCGGTCGCCGTGCGGCCAACAGCCGAGCAATACCTGATCGGGTTCCACCACGGCCGAGCAGCCAGCCGGGGGAAAGGTTGCGGCGCAGTGTGGACAGGGGACCTCGGGCGGGAGCCAGCGGTCGGTCGAGAGCCAGCTCCATCGTGGTTGACACAACCGAAAGAGCGAAACCCCGATTGATATACGGAACTCGCAGCCGTCCACCGTCGGATTCGATCAATCCACACTGGACGGCGACTCGCTCAATGTCGAGATCAGTGGCGGTCGGAGTGTGGGCTGCCGCATCGAACCCGAGGCGACGAATGTAGCCGGCGGTGATCACGGCGAGTTCGGCCGCACGCAGGTCGGCATTCACCTGTCGGGTTCCGTCGACCCATTCACTGCCAGGCTCACCCCGGCCACCCGGGCTCGGGGTGTGGGCGACGAGGGTAACCACGGCGTAACGATGGCCGCCACCGAACGCCGCCCCATCACCGATCCAGGTGTTGTCGGGAATCAATCCACAGCCGACCATGTCGGCGTCGAGAAAGTACAGGCCGGCTTTGAGATTGTTGGCCCGCTCGGCGGGATCATCGGGAATCGGGGCTGGATCGGCCACGTCCCCGTGACGCCGCTGATCGTAGAGATCGAGATAGACCTGGTAGGCGTGGGCGGCGCTTTGAGGCCCGCCACTGAGGGCTTCAGCCGGGCGATGGCCGGTCATTGCCCCCACGGCTGCGGACGGGTCCTCCAAACGAGATAGCCGCTCAAGCGGGTACGGACCGAGGTGGACCGGTCGATCCTTATGGGAGAACAGTTTCACGGGCGCCTCTCAGCCTGCGCCCGTCGTGGTGATCTTAACGCTTCGCTCCTACGCACACTGTGACATAGCATCGGGGTATGCACCATGATCGTTATGGATTGGCGCTCTCCACCAGCTCCCCTGTGGCAGCGGCTGCCTACTCGCTCGGACTCGACCAGCTGCTGGCATCGCTTCCCGCTGTCGGCGCTTTCACCGAGGCGATCGAGGCCGACCGCGAGTTCGCGTTGCCGCACGCCGCGATGGCCCGCATTCACCAGACCAACCGGCGCTCGGTCGAGGCCAGGGCCGCCGCCGATCGAGCCGTGATCCTGGCGGCCGGCGCTTCGCCTCGTGAGCAGGAGTCGGTGGCCATCCAACATCTCTTGGCGACCGGCCATTCGACTGAAGCGTTGGAGCGGATCAAGACCCACGTGGCCGAACACCCGACCGACGCGTTTGTGCTGGGGCCTGCCAGCAGCGTGTTCGGCCTGATCGGCTTCAGCGGCCGGATCAACCGGGAAGCCGAGCAGCTGGCGTTTCTTGAGCCACTGGCTGGGCACTACGGGGACGACTGGTGGTTTCAAGCCTCGCTCGGCTTCGCCCTGGTGGAGACGGGACGGTGGGTGGAGGGGCGAGCTCTGGTTGAACGAGCTTTGGAGTTGAACCCAGATAGCGCGCACGCCACCCACGTCTTGGCCCACGCTCTTTATGAAGCCGGGGAGGATGACGAGGCGCTCAGCTTCCTCAACGGCTGGATGCCGGGATTGGACCGGGAGGCCAGCTTGCATTGCCACTTGTGGTGGCATCTGTGTCTGCTCCTGATCGGCAGCGGCGAGTCGGACCAAGCCTGGACGTTGTATGACGAACACCTGGCCCCAGACGTGTCGGCAAGCCCACCGCTCAACATCTTTACCGATGGCACCTCGATGGGCTGGCGATCGATGCTGGCCGGACACACGAACGGCGATCACAGGGCGGCACAGCGTTGGCAGGCGCTCTCGGACTTCTACCACGACACCCTCGGCGGCACCCCCGGTGTGTTTCTCGACGCTCACGGCGCCTTGCCCCTTGTTGGGCTTGGTCGCCTCGACGAGATCGACGACTACGTGGCCCAAGTCAAAGCTCTGGATGCTGAGGGGAAGCTCCCGGCGGGGTCGATGGCGGTGGTAATGTCGAGAGCGTTCCAGGCCTACGGGCGCGAACAGTGGGGTGACGTGATTGATGGGCTGGAGCCGTACCTCAACCAGGTGGTCCGCATCGGCGGTAGCCGCGCTCAACGTGATCTCGCCTTCAACACGGTGTTGTCCGCCTATCGCAAGGCCGGCCGAACCGATGACGCCGAGCGGCTCCTGGCCGGCGTGAACGATCGCGAGCCGTCGCGCCCGGTGGCCGCGGTCTGAGCCTAATCACAGCGACCCCTCGGCCGAGGTCCACATCAGAGGAAAGTGCTGGTCGTCGGCCGGGTATTCTCCTGGAGCTACCGATACGTCGGCGGCGGTGACGGTGGGATCCGAACCCGGATGGGGAGCCCAGCGGGCGTCATCACCAAGCCACCGGGTGGAGAACGCTACTCGACGGTTTGGACCTGCATTGCCTGGAGCGCCGTGCAGGATCCACGAGCTGAACACGATGGCATCTCCGGGCTCGACGTCGAACCCGATGATGTCATAGTCGGCTCTGGCCGAGTTGATGTCGGGAACCGGCTCACCTTCGAAATCGTCGGTCCAGGCGTTGGACGACGAATCGAAACTCTCCGGGGCGTAGTAGACGTTCCATCGGTGCGAACCCCGAATGAACTCGAGTGAGCTTTCCTTGACCGTGGCCGGCGTGAGCGCCACCCAGGCGGAGGCGATTTGACGACCTAGGAACGGCCAGTAGGGAATGTCTTGGTGCCAAGGTGTGGGCGCCGAGGTGTTCGGCTCCTTGACCAGTGTGTGATCGAAATACAGGCGCGCCGTTGACGACTCCAGCAACTCCCCGACCAACCCGGCAACTCCTGACTCGGCGGCGAAGCTGTAGACCAAAGGTTCGTTTGGCCACAGATACCGAGTGGTGAACAGCCGGTCGGTGGACGCCCCAGGATTACTGTCGGACACCCATTCGCCGGGATCCCGGAGCTCACGATAGGCCAGCTCAAGCAAGGGCTCGATCCACTCGCCAGTAATGGCGCCTTCGATCTTCACGACTCCATCCTGCGAGAAGATCGCGCGATGTTCGGCGGTTATCGGTGTATGGATGGCTTCAGTCACCGAAATCGACTCCCTTCAATTCGACACCCCTCCAATACATGGTCATCGGAGAGAGACTCGCCGCGACGTTTCAACTTTGACAGAGAACCAGGAGATCGGCGACTCCGGTGCGGCTGGTCGGCGGCAATACGGTCGGGCCTGCTCGATCTCCATAGCGCCTGGTGCCGATCGAGTATGTCGAGCCGGCGGGTTTCGGGACAGAGTTTCACTGACCATCCACCTTCATGAACTGCATGATGGTGGCGACTACAGAGGGGAATCAGATTGCAGAGATCTGTGTTGCCGCCGTGTTCCCACTCGTGAATGTGGTGGGCTTGGCACCAGGCCAACGGGCGGTCGCAACCCCACCATGCACAGCTGCGATACATAGCGCGGAGCGCGTGCCACTGAGCATCGGTGGCGGTGCGATGTTTACATCCGACATCGATTGGGATCTTGAGTTCGTCGACCAGTACTCGTTGCACGACGGCGTCACAGGCGAGCCGAGCGATCGACTCGGGCGGAAGCGGGTGGCCGCCAGCGGTCTCTCTGGTCGAAGACTCCGACACTCCTTCTTGGAGGGTGGCGAGGTCGACCACAACATTGAGGTGTGGGAGACCACTCCGTCGCCCAGACGCTTCACCGATGAGCAATTCGAACGCCGCCTGGGCCGCCAGGTTCTGCGACTTGGAGACACCGCCCTCGTTGGCAAGGCGAGCGAGTTGGCCTTCCACGGCCTGGGTGATCGCTTCGTATCGCTCCGGATCAAATTCACCGAGAATCTTTCCCATCCCAGTGCGTCGATCTATCCAGTGTTTCCAGGATGAATTCGCCTGCTTAGTCTTGGTGTCGGCCAAGCCGTTATCGCCTTTTATTCGCTCGAGGTCGTTGCGTATCCGTCGGGCAAAAACGTCGGCCGGGAGTGAAGCCGCTGCTTCGATGAGATCTTCATTGTTGAGTTGATCACGCTGCTCGTCGTCAAGATCTCTGACGGCGGCGGCGATGGCATCGACCTTGGCCGATCCGATACGACCTTCGTCGACAGCATCACCCACCCGGCTCATACCCGTTGCGATCTTCGCTCGAGCCACCTCTTTTCGGGCGGTGTGGCCACGCACCCGGGACCCATCGCCGAGCATCGTCGCCTGGGCTCCTCGGCCCCGACCCGCCTCGTCCTGACGCTCCGCCGCGACAGCGATCTTCAGGAGCACGCGGTCCAACGCCTCCTGACCGACACGTACGGCAGCCGTGAGCGCCTCAAGCTCCCCGGGCTCACATCGACCAACGTGGAGCCCCGAGACAATCGAGTGCAAAGCCTGAAATGCGTCGACAGCATCAACAATGCCGCCCGAACCACGCTTCACAAACAACGAATCGCTGGTCACGACAAAACCCCTTTCACGTATAAACACTCGATTGGTGTCACCCGAGGGTGAAAGGGGAAGAAGCGGATCTCAGTGGATCGCCGCATCTACTACCCTAGCGACCACGTTCACCAAAAGCAAACATTTGTTCGATTAAGTCGAACAGGGCGGACCTTAGACATCCGAGGTGATCACCTCGATCCGCCGAGCGTTTGGGTCGATACAGAGGATCGTCCCGTGTTTGACCTCCCATTCGAGGGCGTCGGCGGGAGCCAGATCAAGAAGGTTGCCGATGGCGACCCGCCCGATCATCGCATGAGCAACGACAATCGGCCGCTGTGAGCCTGACGCCGCGATCTCCTCGATCGCCGTGGCGGCACGAGTCGATGCATCTTGATAGCTCTCCCCACCAGGAAAACGCCAGCTGAACTTCGACCGCTCCCGGGCAGCCAAGGACCCCGGCCATCGACCCTCAATCTCATCTGACGTCAAACCGGCGAACTCGCCGTGGTCGATCTCAGCCAGCGAGGGAATCAGCCGCACCGGCAACCGGCGAGCGCCGGCAATCACCTCAGCAGTCGTCAACGCCCGCCCTAGCGGGCTGGAGAACACGGAATCAGGCGCCCCATCGGCGGCAACATGAGCCTCGATCAACGCCGCAAGTTCAGCGGCCTGCCCACGTCCGCGCTCGGTCAGCGGCGAATCAAGCTGACCCTGGCGACGACCTTGCACATTCCACTCGGTCTCGCCGTGCCGAGCAAGTAACACCTCACTAAAGGGCCACCGCACTAAAGGGCCACCGCCTCCGAGAACTATCCACCGCGAGACCGGCGAGATCCACCAGGCGATTCAGATACACCCCGAGCAACGTCGCCGTCGTCTCCAATCCGGTCGGTGTCGATCGGGCACACAACCTTGGCCCGAGCCAGGAACGGCAGCGCCCCGAGCTGAATCACCGCGGCCACCACGAACGCCGAGCTGTACCCATAGACATCAGCCACGCGGCCCAACGTCGGACTGGCCGGAATACCGCCGGCCGAGCTGACGAGCGAGTCGACCGACAACACCGTGGCCCGGTGGCTGGAGTCAATCTGGGCGTTGAGGAAGGCCTGACGCACGGGCATCACCACGGCGAACGCCACCGACCACACAACCAGTACCACGATCGCAGCCCAGAAGTTCCCAACCAATCCGATCAGCGCCACCAGCCCCCCTCCCGCAACCGCCAAGACCATGATCAACGACGTGCGACTGGAGAACCGCCGTCGCACAAACCCCGAGCTCATTCCTCCCACCATCTGCGCCCCCGCCACGATCGTGGCCGCCGCCGACGCCACCAGGTACGCCTCACTGTCGCCCCACAACTCAAGCAGATAGGGCTGCATCGCGTAGAAAACGAAACTCATCGTGGCGAACGAGAAGGCTCCCCCCAATGTCATCCATCGCACCGGGGCGATTCTCCAGCCGTACTCGATTGAGTCCCGAGTCGTCTGCCCAACCGCCCGAACCAGGCTCCCCGTCGAGTGGGGTTCAAACCCAAGGTCGTGCATCGCCCGGTAGGCCACCACAAAAGTCACCAGCAACAATGCCGCCCGAAGCAAATACGGCACCCCGAGATCGGTGACCTGAGCCAGCAGCCCGCCGAGCAAGGTGCCGCTCAACATCGCCGCCCCCAACGCCACCTGGCTACTGGCGAACACGTCTTCAAGCTCCCCCTCGAATCCGGTGGCGTTCAGGGCGTCGACCAACCACGCTTCGGTCGCCCCGGAGAAGAAGGTGAAGGCGATTCCGAACCCCAATGTGGCCCCGGCGAACCACAGGAAACCGGCCCCCACGCTCCACAGGTACCAATAGAAGAGTGTGCCGGCGGCCAAGGCGAAGGCGCCGATCAGGTAGGACAGGCGTCGCCCTTTGACGTCGGCCACCGCCCCGGTCGGGATCTCGAACAATACGGTGCCTACGGTCATGAAGGCATAGACGGCGAACACCTCCGAGGCGCTCAAACCTGCATCGAGTAAAAACAGCGCGTCGATCCCTCGGATGACGGAAGCCGCGAAGGTGGCCAGGAACGTGAGGGCTAGGTAGGTCCGTCGAACCTGCGCTGCGGCTGGAGGCACACCCCCAACAATAGAGCTCAAACCCTAGAACGGACGGTCCCCGGCCAGCGTTACTCGTTCCATCCGGCGGGCGAAACCGCCGTAGTCGGGGATGGCGTAGTGCTGCGTGCACCGGTTGTCCCATTGCGCGATGCTGCCCGGTCGCCATCGGAAGCGACACTGCAGTTCGGGGATACGAGCCTGGTCGTACAGGCGATGCCGCAGTGCCCGCTCCTCCCCCGGATCAATCGATGGACCTTCGATCCTGATGGTGAAGATCCGGTTGACGAACAACGCCTTGGCTCCGGTCTCGGGATGAGTGCGTACAACCGGGTGAACCTGGTCCGGGTGCTCCAGTTGCGCCGCGGCCCGCTCTTCGTCCGACAACGTTGCCCCGAAGGCCTTTATATAGGAGTGCACAGCGGTGGCGTGGTCGATCTTGGCCTTGACGTCGTCGGGCAACAGCTCGTAGGCCAATTCCATGTTGGCCCACGTGGTGTCACCCCCGTATGGCGGCAGCACCCGCCCCATCAGGATCGACCCGAGCGGAGGTGCCGGCCGGAAGGTTACGTCGCTGTGCCAGTATTCGGCGGCCTGAAACGCTTCGGGCGTTGACTCCAGGATGATGATCTCCGGATGGCCGTCGGGTGAGTCGACAAACGGATGAACCTCCAGCTCGCCAAGCGCCCGCCCGTAGGCCACATGCTGAGCCTGACTGAGCGACTGATCGCGGAAGAACAACACCTTGTGGGTGAGCCAGGCGTCTTGCAGCTCGGCTATCAGCTCGTCGTCGAGATCACGTAGATCGACACCGACGACGTCAGCACCGATGGATCCGGTCACCGGTTCGACGCGAATTCGGTTGTAGTCCTTGATGGCCACAGCGTCGACTCGCATCCACCAATAGTACGCAGCGACCTCGCCTATCTCAGAATCCGTCGCCGTCGCTCCGCTCGCCAGTTTGAGGGTCTTACGCTACTATCCATGCAGTTTCGTAGCCGCTACTCGCGGGCGGTCACAGAGTGGGAAAGAAGGGGAGAAATCATGGCAGTATCGACGAATCGGAGGCGCGGAACGAGCCGCGTCGTCATCGCTTTGTTAGCGGCAATGGCGCTCGTAGCCGGGGCCTGTGGAGGCGGCGACGACGAAGCTGAGGCGGCCGGTCCGCCTTACGGCACGCTCGACTACCTGGGCTGGGAAGGTTACGACACCTTCTTCGGCGCCAACGAAGCAGCGGTCACCGAACTCGGCGTTGAGTTCAACTCGAGCTACATCGGCGCCGGTTCCGACATCGCCGCCAAGTTCGCCAGCGGGGGTGGCGACGGTATCGACCTGTTGGCCTGGACCACGGCCAACCACGTGCAGAACCGTGAGGTGGAGGGCACGCTCTCCCCGATCACCGAGGATGAGGTGCCGAACCTCTCGCTCCTGATGCCGGCCTTCGCCGACGACACCTGGGGTCACTTCAAAGACGACGACGGCAACTGGCTGGCCATTCCGTTCAGCTTCGCTCCGCTCGGCATCACCTACGACAGCACGCAGATCGAGCCGACGTGTCTGTCCGACCTGCTCGACCCGTCGCTCACCGGCAAGGTCGGTATGGCCGACATCCCGCCGCTGCACATTCAGGCCGCGGCCGCCGCTCTTGGTTACAAGGCCGAAGACGTCACCCCCGAGCAACTCGAGGAGATCAGCGCCTTCATGGCCCCGATGTTCGCCCAATCCCGATCCCTGTCACCGTCGTTCGGCGACATCATCGGCCAGCTGGCTTCGGGGGAGATCGTGGCCGCCTACGGTGGCTACCCCGGCCTGGGCGCCTTCACTGAGAACCCCGACATCAAGACCGTGTTCCCGTGCGAGGGCACGAGCGGTTTCGTCGAAGTGTTCTCCATCCCCGAGGGTGCCGACAACCGGGCCGGAGCCCTGGCCTTCATCAACAGCATGCTCGACCCGGAGAACAACGCCGCCATCAACGACGCCTTCGCTCAGGCCACCACGATCACCGATGCGGTGCCGTTGATGAGCGAGGCCAACGCCGCGCTCTACCCCTACGACGACGTCGAAGGCTTCCTGGCCGAGAACCCGATCACCGGTCTCCCGTATGGCGAGAACGGCACCATCACCATGGGTGACTTCATCGAGGTCTACGGCTCTCTCGCCACCGGTGGCTGATACGGAACTATTAGGCGGCGCTCACGAGAGTGGGCGGAGCGGGATCCGGAAACGGCACGACCGTAAACGGCACGGCCGTACACGGCCCGCCGACTCCGCCCTCCTCGTGGCCACGCCGTCGGCGATCGTGATGTTGATCTTCTTCTTCATCCCGATCGCCATCGTGTTCGCCTACAGCTTCTTGACCGGCGAGTTCTTCCAAGTCAGTCGACCCATCACGCTCGACAACTACAGCAACGCCGTGGGGCTTGAGCTGCACCGAACGATGGCCTGGAACTCGATCGTGATCGGCTTCATCACGTCCACGATCGCGGTGATACTCGGCCTGCTGGTGGCCTACTGGCTGCACTTTTCGGCCGGGCGCCTCGCGCTGCCGGTGCTGGCGTTGGCCGTGGCCTCGATGTTCGCCGGCTACCTGGTACGCATCTACGCCTGGCGCACCGTACTGGGGGCCAACGGCGTGATCAACGGCAGCCTGGCCGAGGTCGGCCTCATCGACGAACCGCTGGGGTTCCTTATCTTCAACCGGGCCGCGGTGGTGATCGCCGAGCTACACCTCACTCTCCCCTTCGCCATCGTGATGGCCTACGCCGCCATTCGCCCCATCAGTCTGGATCTCATGTGGGCCGGGGAAGACCTCGGCGCCACGCCGCTCACCCGTTGGCGTTCGGTGCTGATCCCGTTGGTGGCGGCCCCCCTGGCCAACGCGTGGATGTTCATCTTCATCATCAGCTCATCCGACTTTGTCACCCCCCAGTTCCTTGGTGGAGTGAAGGGTCAGCTGATCGGGGTGCAGATCAACCGCTACTTCCGCGAGGCCGGCGACTACGGCAAGGGCTCGGCGCTCGTGATCGGGATGATCGTGTTCTACGCCCTGCTCTACGGGCTCATTCAGGCCGGGCTCCGAGCCGCTCGCCTCAACCGGGTCGACTGGGGCTGACGGCTGACATGGAAACGCACTGATATGGAAACACGCAGAAGCATCCCAACCGCCGTCGTCACCCTCCTTGTGATTGCGTTCCTGTTTGCGCCGCTGATGATTGTGGTGCTGTTTTCGTTTCACTCGACCAACGGTTTGACCCTGCCGTTCGAAGGCTTCTCCTTCCGTTGGTATCGGGAGGTGCTCGACGACCCGTCGGTGCGAGACGGCCTGATGACCTCCCTTCGAGTGGGACTGTCGAGCGCTGTACTCACCTTTGTGCTCGGCACTGCCGCCGCCTACGGAGTGAGCCGTTCGTCGTCTCGCCTGAAGACCTTCTACGGCGGACTGTTTGTCACCCCTCTCGCCATGCCAGCGCTAATCTTCGGCATCGCCCTGCTGAGCTTCTTCGCCTATCGCGACGTGTCGCTGTCGGTCACCACGGTGATCATCGCCCACACGATCTTTGTGATGCCATTGTTCTTCGTGGTGGCCACTACTGCGCTAAGCAGGATCGAGGGGGCTCAGCTTGAGGCCGCGGCCGACCTCGGCTCAACCCCTTGGCACACGTTCTGGCACGTGGTGTTCATGCAGATCCTGCCGGTGCTGCTGGCCGGCGCGGCCATGGCCTTTGTGATCAGCTTCGACGAGTTCATCATCACGTTCTTCGTGATCGGCAACGAGTCGACCCTACCGATGGTGATCTTCTCCCGCCTCCGGCGGACCATCGATCCGTCGATCAACGCCATCTCGTCGCTGCTACTCGCAGTCAACCTGATCATCTGGTTGATCGCCGTGATCTACTCGGTGCGGGCCGAGGGTCGACGTTTACAAGACATCCGACGTCAGAATTCTCTGGAGAATCAGGAGTTGGCTCTGTGATCGAACCAGCTATGACCGACAAGATCAGGCTCTCACTACAGGGCGTGACCCACCGCTACGGCAGCACCACCGTGTTGCGAGACCTCGATCTTGATGTGATCGACGGCGAGTTCCTCACCTTCCTTGGGCCGTCGGGCTGCGGCAAGACCACCACCTTGAGGGCCATCGCCGGGTTCCTCACCCCGTCCGAGGGCAAAGTCCTGCTCGACGGGGAGGACATCACGGCCATGCCGCCCTACCGCCGACCCGTCAACATGGTGTTCCAGCAGAGCACGCTGTTCCCCCACCTCGATGTGGGCCGCAACATTGCCTTCGGGTTGAAGGTGGCCAAGGTCCCCAAGAGCGAGGTGGCGGGACGGGTGGCCGATGCTCTGGCCCTCGTCCGACTGGAGGGTTTCGAACGGCGCCGGCCGAGCGAACTGTCGGGCGGTCAGCGGCAGCGGGTCAACCTGGCCCGAGCCATCGTCAACCAGCCCAAGGTGTTACTGCTCGACGAGCCTCTGTCGGCGTTGGATCTCAAGATTCGCCTCGACATGGAAGCCGAGCTGCGGCGGGTGCATAGGGAGCTGGGCGCCACGTTTGTGTACGTCACCCACGACCAGCGGGAGGCGTTGGCCCTCTCCGACCGCATCGCCGTGTTCAACCATGGTCGGCTGGTGCAATTGGGTCCGGCCGAGGACGTCTACCGGGAACCGGCATCGGAGTTCACCGCCAATTTCGTGGGCGACGCCAATGTGTTTGCGGTTGACGTCGAAGGTCATGACGAGTCCTCGATCACCACGGCCGATGGGTTGCAGTTGCCGGTCGACGTCGACGATTCCTGTTCGGGGCCGCATCACTTGGTGGTGCGCCCGGAGGACGTTCGCTTCGGGCCGGCCGGCGGGAAGCTGGAAGCCACCGTGATCGACGCAGCGTTCCGCGGCTCAACCCTCACCTACCAGGCCGAGTGCCCAGCCCTCGACACAGTCGTGAAAGCCGAGATCCCCGAGGAACTCGGCGTGGCCGAGGTGGGATCGGTGGTCACCCTGACGTGGAACGGACCCCGGGCCCGACTCCTGCCCCGAGACTGATGCCGGTGACTAGCACTCCGAAGCTGATCCTGATGATCGTGGCCGACCAGCTTCGGGCCGACCACACGGGCTTCGGAGGATTATCGCTGGCGCAAACGCCAAACCTTGATCGCCTGGCTGAGCGGTCGATGGTGTTCAACCGGGCTCACGTCACCAACCCCACCTGTATGCCGAGCCGAGCCACACTAGCTACCGGACGATGGCCGTCGGCCCACGGCACCCGCACCAATGGCGTACCGCTCGACCCGACAGCGGAAACGCTGATGAAGGCACTGCGCCGCG
Organism: Acidimicrobiales bacterium; assembly: GCA_965216355.1. Lineage (GTDB taxonomy): Bacteria > Actinomycetota > Acidimicrobiia > Acidimicrobiales > SZUA-35 > JAHELU01. Next base: position 429,936 of record CBDCFR010000013.1, on the reverse strand, counting down.
ACGGCTGGCACACAGCAGCGATCGGCAAACTGCATCTACAGACGATGGGATGGCCGGCCGAGGATTTCCAGATCACCGAGATTGCCGCCACCAACCCGGCCACCGCCGACCTCACCCTGCCCGATGCCCGCGCCGCCTGGGGTGGGCACCGGACCGACTGGGAGGACATCCCCCGCCACCGGGAAGGCTGGGTGGAGTTCCCTGACGACTACTACGGCTTCGCCTCGGTCGACTTGGTGAGTGGTCACGGCGACGCCCCGAGCGGCCACTACTGGCATTGGGTGCGGTCGCAGGGATTCGACCCCGGGCCGGTGGCGGGCCACGAACATTCGGCCCGACCGAGCGCGGTGTGGGATCACGTTTGGGAGAGCGGAGTACCGGCGGAGTTCTCCACCACCCGCTTTGTTACCGAACACACCGTCGCCCAAATCGAGGCGGCCGCCCGCCGGGCCGAGTCGACCTTCGTCTTCGCCTCGTTCCCCGACCCTCACCACCCGTTCTGCCCGCCGCCGCCCTACTCCACCTTGATCGACCCCGCCGATGTGGAACTACCCGCCACCTTCAATCAAGACCCTGCGCTGTTGCCGCCGCACCTGCAGCACATGCTGGCCAATCGAGGCACGCCTCACCCCGATCCGATGCTGGCGTTTGCCGTGAACGAGCAGCAGTACCGGGAGGCGATGGTCCATGAGGTCGGGCTGATGAAGATGATCGACGACGGGGTGGGCGACATGCTGGCCGCCGTCGATCGGGCCGGTCTGCGGGACGAAACGCTCGTTGTCTTCACGGCCGACCACGGCGACCTGTTCGGCGACCACGGTCTGATGCTTAAACACCATGTGCACTACGAGGGTGTGACCCGGGTGCCGATGGTGGTGGCCGGTTCTGAAGTGAGCGCAGGCGAGAGCGACGCCTTGGTGTCGAACGCCGATCTCGTGCCCACGTTGCTCGACGCGGCAGCAGTGACCGGCTGGCGAGGCATGCAGGGCAAGTCGCTTTCGCCGCTGCTCAGTGGGAGTGGCGATCACCACCGCGAGGCCGTGCTTGTCGAAGAAGATCTGCCCTTCGGGACCGACGGCATCACCGGCCCCGTGCGGATGCGCACCCTCATCACCGACGACGGTCGCCTCACGCTCTATCACGGCGAGTCGTACGGTGAGTGTTACCGCTTTGCCGACGACGAGGCCGAGGAGCACAATCTCTTTGACGCCGGTCAGCCCTCGGCATTGGAGCGGGAGATGCGAGACCAGATGCTGCACGAAGTTCTCTCGTTGGCCGACGAAGGTTCGGCCATGCTGCACGGCGCATGAGTATCTACGTCACCTCCGACGAGGTGGCGGAGGCGTTGGCTGACGGCCGCCCGGTGGTGGCGCTTGAGGTCAACTTGGTCGCTCACGCCCTCCCCCACCCCGAGAACCTGACGGCAGCGGCTGAGGTGGCCGGAGCCGTGGGGGATGCCGGGGCGGTCCCGGCCTTTGTCGCCGTGATCGACGGTCACATCAAGGTGGGATTGACCGACACCGAGCTGGAGCGACTGGCCACCGCAGATCGGGTGGAGAAGGTGAGCCAACGTGATGTCGGAGCAGTGCTGGCTTCGGGGGCGCTGGGCGCCACGACGGTGGCGGTCACGATGATGGCGGCCGCGCACGTCGCCGTCCGAACGATGGTGACCGGTGGAATCGGAGGGGTGCACCGAGGGTATGTCGATAGTCATGACGTGTCGGCCGACCTCACCGCCCTCGCCTCAAGCCCGGTGGCCGTGGTGTGCTCGGGAGCCAAGTCGATCCTCGACATCGGCCGAACGCTCGAAGCCCTCGAAACATTGGGGGTACCGGTGTTGGCATGGCAGACCGACGAGTTCCCGGCCTACGAAACCCGGTCGAGTGGTTTCAAAGCCCCTCGCCGGGTGGATGACCTCGACACACTGGCCGCCACGCTCAACTACCACTGGGCCTCGGGCCTGCGTTCAGGCGTGGTTGTCGCCAACCCGGTGCCATTGGAACACGAGGCCGACCCCGCAGCCGTGGCCGAAGCAATCGATCGAGGCCTCGCCGCAGCCACCGAAGCCGGCGTCACCGGCAAACGCATCACGCCGTTTGTGCTGGAGCAAATCTCGGCTGCCACCGGCGGCGACAGCGTACGAGCGGCCGTGGCCCTGACCATCGCCAACGCTTCGCTCGCAGCTGACGTGGCCGCCGCGTTCAACTCCTAGACGAACGACTACGACTGGACCTGAACAAACGTCATCATGCCCGAGTTGGAGTGCTCAAGCAAATGGCAATGCATGAGCCACCCTCCTGAGCGATCACCGACGGGAGCTTTGCCCCAAGCATCGATCTGACCTTCCCGCCCATTGTCATCGAAGGACACGGCAAGACGGACAACCGACCTCGAACGCATCGGTGCTCCCGTGCGGCCAGGCACCAGGATCGTGTCCTTGTTCTCGACGAAGTCAGCGGGAACGATCTTGTTGTTCTCGGGCGTGTCCATGTCGTAGAACTGGGTCTCGATGTGCTGGAAGAAGAACCCGTGGATGTGGAAGTTGTGAGCGCCCATGGTCATGTTCGTCACCTCGATCAGCCGCACATCACCGGGAGCGACGGTGGCGACATCATCGGGCGTGAGCACCGGGAACGGCTTCGGTCCGGAGGCGTCCATCTGCATGAAGAACGTGACCTCACCGTCGGCATCAGCCGGACCATGCCCCATCCGTAGCTGTATTGGCGCACCGGTCGGAGCCAACGACACCACTGGGCGAAGAAGACTCGGCGGTGCATACGAGTCGGCCGATGGGCAGGATCGCCAAGCAGGCGGAAGTCAGCGAGCACCTCGGGCGGCTGCTTGCCATCGGTGTGGTCGTGCACGATCTTGATCGAACCATCGTCGGCGTATTCCGCACCGTGATCACCTCGAGGCCAGTCGTGCAAGCTCAACGACACGACCTCGCCTTCAGCCCCGGCCGGTATCCAAATGAGGTCAGCCCGTCCGCCCGGTGTCAGCATCACGCCCTGGCCGAGATCCGGGTTTGAAACCATCCCACCGCCATGGCCGCCACCGTGACCGCCATCTCCGTGCCCACCGCCATGACCACCTCCGTGCATCATCATGATCGGGGCCACGTCAACGGGCGACGACAGCAAGCCGGCGTCGCCGCCTACACGCCACACTCGCTGACCGTGACCAAACGACACTCGCATGAAGCGACTGTTCGACGCGTTCACCATCCGCAGACGTTGCGGCACACCGTTTCGCATCCGGATCGTGGGACGTTCTTCACCATTGACAAGCAGGACGTTGCCTTCACGGCCGTTGAAATGCGTAATCGCATTGGCCAATGGATCGGACGGAAATGGTGGGGCGATTTGACCGTTCTCGATCAACACATCGTCCAACATGAGAACGTGTTCATCGCCAGGCCGGACACCGAGCATCTTGTTCTCGCCCGGATCCTCAATCACCAAGGCTCCGTAGAGACCTCTCTCAAGCTGTTCGTTGGTATTGAAATGCGGGTGATACCAGAACAGGCTCGGCGTCAAGGCCTTGAACTCATAAGTGAATCGGCCACCAGGTGGGATCGGATCCTGCGAAATATTGCTGCCGTCCTGATTGGCCGGCAGCTCGACGCCATGCCAGTGAATGGTGGTGGGGTCGGGCAGGTCGTTGACGATGTCGACCACGATCGTGTCGCCGACATTGGCCCGAATGGTTGGCCCCGGTAGCGATCCGTTGTAGGTCCAAGTATCGACTGAGTCGCCACCGATTATGTGGCGGGACTCCGACGCTTTGAGTCGAACCCGAACCGTTTTTGACGCAACGGCTTGAGGCTTCGACGCCTCCGCCTCCGCCTCCGCCTCCGACGCTGAAACAGCAGACGGAAAGACCAGAACCGTGGTTCCAGCGCTTATGGTCGCCCCGGCGGCACCCAAAGAGGTGCGCCTCGAAACTCTGTCGTTCATGATCCCGCCACGCGGCTGAGGAATGTGTGGTAATAAAACCGTAACCCGAACGTCACGTTGTGGACAAATCGGGCGCGCCGCCCAGCGCTATTAGCGCGAGCTAGCGGAGGTCGGGGTGGAGGTCGCCTCGGTCGACGACGACCATCGGTTCGCTGAGGGAACCGCCGCTGAGGGTGACCGTGCAGTGGCGCATCGGGAGGTCGAAATGGCCGCGGCAGAAACGTCCGGCTACCTCGTTGGCTCCGGTGGAGAACACCACGTTGCCGGCGAAGGCTCGCAGTTCGGTGCCGTTGAGCGCCGACTTGTCCCACATGGCCAACGCCTCCCAGCGGGCGGCCGGGTTCATACCCCAGCCGATGTGGCTGATGGCGTAGGCCTCGGGTTCGTCGAAGGCGGCGAGGTAGGAGCGCATCAGCTCGGCGTCGTGTCCGTCGCCGGCGATGTTGACCACGTAGTCGTTCTCCAGCGTGAGCGTGATCGGCTCCCGCAGGTACTCGTTGAACGTGAGGTTGATGTCACCTTGGGCCAGAACCACGGTTCCGTTGACGGTATTGGCCGCCGGAAAGGCCAGCGCCAGGCCACCGGGCCAGTGGGCGATCGACCCCGGTTCGGTGCACCAACCGTGCGACCCGGCCCGGAAGGCGCCAGTCAGATCGACAACCAAGTTGGTGCCCGCCACAGACGTGATCGTCATCACACCGGCTGCTTCCAACAACGACACACCATGGGCGACCTTGTCCTTGAACGACGGATCGTGGGGCCAGCGCTCGGCGTTCTCAGGGTGTTCGGCCGAGATCATCAGGATCCGGGCTCCGCCTCCCAGGATGTCGCCAAGCTCAGGAGCGTGGAGCAGACCTTCGGCGGTGCAGTCGACAACAAAATCGGCTGCAGCGCAGGCGGCGACCGCGGCTCGATGACCGGCCAACGCCTGGGAAGCACCGGTGGAGCGGATGGGCAGCGGGCCGGGGTTGGCCGGAGTGGGCATACGTACATCGGCGACCGCAGCGCCGCTCATCTCCAACGCCATACGAGCGGTCTCGACGATCCGTGGGCTGCTCGCCGCCTCGTACAACAACACGGCCACCTCACCAGGCTGCAGATTGCAGGCGGCGAACTGTTCGGCGTAGCGCTTGACCCAGCGCCATTCGGCTTGATCGGCCACGGTCAGCTCCCCTTACTCGTCGTCCGCATCGGCGGCGTCGTAGAGGCGAACTTCACCCAAACGCTGCAGGCACACCTCAACGCTCCACGGTAACATCGTGGCCCCGCAGCGGGAGTCTCGGTAGGCCCGCTCGATGTAGCTCGGTCGCAGCATCGACCGGCCGCCGCAGATCCGGATCGCCGTCGACGCCATCTCCGGCGCCCCCTCCATCGTGGTGACCAGTGACGTCCAAGCCCGGGTGACCACCTCGGCCGGCGGGTCGACCTCGCAGTCGGCCAACACCCGATAACACAGCGCCTGAGCCTGTTCATAGCGGATGTTCATCTGGGCCCAGCCCTGTTGCTTGATCGGGTGATCACGACGACCGCCGGTCTTGAGGTAGTTCTCGGTGAAATCAAGGATGCCCCGCATCAAGCCGAGGAAGGCAAACGACAGGGTCATGTAGAAGATCGGGAAGCGGTCGGCGGCCTGGTTGAAAGCGCCCGGTGGAAGCCATTCGTTTTCCGCCGGCACAAACACCTTGTCCATCACCAGGTTGCGGGAGTCGGTGCCTCGCATTCCCAGCGGATCCCACTCCCCTTCGAGCATCACACCTTCGGCTTCGTGGGGCACACCCATCAACCGCAGACGGTCATCGCCCTCGACCATGCACAACACATTGTGATAGGTGCAGGCTCCGGCCAGCGAGGCGAAGATCTTGCGCCCGGTGACCAAGTAGCCGCCGTCGACCGGTTCGGCTCGGGTGGCGTAACCGGCAGTGGCTCCAGCGGCGATTCCTTCGGAGAACGGTTGGCTGTGGATGTGGTCCTCGTCGATGATGCCTCGGTACAACCGCTCCCGGCGGGCGTCGAGGAATGCCTGGTCATCGGTTCCGAGACCTAGCGACTGGGCGATCTCACCGGCCAGCAGCGTGGTGGCCACGTGCATATTAAAGGTGAGGGCGGTGGCGGCGCAGTGGCGGGCCAGCTCCTCGGCCACCAGCGCGTAACCCACAAAGTCGCCACCGAGACCGCCATGGCTTTTGGGAATGACGACGCCAAGCAGCCCGGCCTCGGTGAGGTCGCGCCAGTTGTCGTAGGGGAAGTCGGCGGCGCGATCCACGGCGTCGGCTCGGGCGGCGAACTTCGGACCAAGCTCAGCGATCTTGTCGACCAACTTCAGCCGTTCGGGGGTGCGAATGTCTGCGGTCATGAGGCCTCCCGGGCCAGGAACGTTTGTACCAGTCGGTTGAATTCGGATGGGGCTTCAGCCGGGGTGAGGTGCCCGACCCCGGGGATGATCTTCAGCTCGGCGTTCGGCAGCCCGTCGGCCAACACCCGGGCGTAACTCACCGGAGTTTCCTCGTCGAGTTCGCCCACGATCACCAGCGTTTGGTGATGAATGTCGGCCAACTGTTCCCGCACGTCGTTGTCGGGCAAACAGTGCACGGCGGCGGTGAACCCTCGAGGCGAGATCTCACCGAAGGCGGCGATGGTCTCTTCCCGGATCTGGCCGGTGAGCGGGGCGGCGGTGATGGCGTCGATCACATGCGGGGCGGCGTCGGCCGGGGTCTGCCCGGCTTCGATGGGGTCGAGGCGGGAGCGAATCCAGCCGTCGCGAGTGGTGCCGTCCATGCCGAACGCCGGGCTGGAGTCGGCCAGCACCATCCGACCGACACGGTCGGGGTAATGGATCGCGGTGTGGAGTGCGTGCATGCCACCAAACGACAGCCCCACGAGATCGGCTCGCTCCAGCTCCAGCTCATCGAGTAGTCCGACGAGGCTGTCGGCGATTCCCCGATAGGTGAGCGGCTCCAGCGGATGGGAGTCGCCGTAGCCGGGCATGTCCCAGGCGATGCAGTGAATCCCCGAACCAACATCGCCGAGTTCCTGCAGCTGCGGTCCCCAGGCCGACCGGGTACCACCCAACCCGTGTAGGAACACGACGGGCTGCCCAGCCCCAGCCTCTCGCCAGGCGATCGGCCCGCCGACGTGATCTTGAACAACGGTCACAGCCAAGACCATATATCGTTTCTTTACCGGTCGCCAGATTAGCGTTATTCTCAAATGATGAGCACTACCGACGATCGCGACACCAAACTCGGCCGGGCCCGGGTGAAAGACAACGACGATCTCGAGGCCTACTACTCAGAGCTCGACCGCCTGGAGGCCGGAGCTCTCTGGACCGTGGCCAACGACATCGAGCCGTGGGAGCCCCACGCCTTTGCCGTGCCGGTGTTGTGGCCGTGGGCCGAGATGCGGGAACACGCGTTGCGCTCGCTCGACCTCGTTAGCCCCGAGGATGCCGGACGCCGCGTGGTGTATCTGCGTAATCCCAACCGTAAAGACATCTCGGCCGCGTGCGGGTTGCTGTTCAGCGGCATCCAAGTGATGCGGCCGGGCGAACGAGCACCAGGACATCGCCATGGCGCCTCGGCGCTGCGCTACATCATGGAAGGGGCCGGCGGCTACACGATCGTCGACGGGCACCACGTCGACCTCGGAGTGCGCGACTTCGTGCTCACCCCCAACGGTACCTGGCACGACCACGGCGTGGCCGAAGACGGCGAGATCTGCCTCTGGCAGGATGGTCTGGACATTCCCCTCACCAACGCCCTCGAAGCCAATTGGTATGAAACCCACCCCGACGACTATCAGACCACACTGCATCCCGAGAACGACTCGGCCAACATGTTCGGCTCTCCCGGTCTGCTGCCTACCTCATACAAGTGGGAACGGGCCTACTCACCGCTGTTGCGATACGGGTGGGACGAAACCTACGAGGCGCTGCAGAAGGCGGCCTCGGTCGGCATGGAGGATCCCTACGACGGCGTGATCATGCGCTTCACCAACCCCCACACCGGCGGGCATGTGATGGCAACGATGGGGGCGTCGATGCAGATGTTGCGCCCGGGCGAAGCCACCAAAGCCCACCGCCACACCGGCAACGTGATCTACCAGGCGGTGAAGGGCTCGGGCTACTCGGTCATCGCCGGCCAACGGTTCGACTGGACCGAGAAAGACATCTTCTGTGTACCGTCGTGGGCCTGGCACGAACACGCCAACGCGTCGGCCGGCGACGACGCCGTGTTGTTCAGCTTCAACGACTTCCCCGTGATCGAGAAACTGGCGTTCACGCGAGGCGAAGTTCTAGCCGAAAACGACGGCCACCAATATCTGTCCGCCTAATGGGCACCCTGCGCAAAACCGGAGTGATTGATCTATGAAGCTTGCCACCGTCCGCCATCATCCCGAAGCGGAGGCCCGCCTAACCGCCGTGGTCGACACCGCAGCCGGCGCGGCCGCCGTTGACCTCGCCCGACTGGGTGAACGGGCCGGGGTGGACCAACCGTCGCGGATGCTCGACTACATCGACCTCGGCCCCGGTGCTGTGGCTGTCACCTCCGAGCTGCTGGCCGACAACACCCTCGTCTCCGCCCCAGGAGTGAGCGTGCCGCTCGCCAATGTCGAACTGCTGGCTCCCATCCCTCGACCTCGCAAGAACATGTGGGGCATCGGCCTCAACTACGCCGAACACGTCGAGGAGTCGGCCCGAGCGCTCGACACCGCCAACGAGATGCCGAGCCAACCGGTGATCTTCTGCAAACCTCCGGCCACGGTGATCGGCACCGGGCAGCCGATCGAACACAACCCGGCGCTCACTCAACAGCTCGACTGGGAGGTTGAGCTTGGCGTGGTGATCGGCACAAGAGGCAAGCGGGTAGCGATCGACCAGGCCATGCGCCACGTGTTCGGCTACACCGTGATGATCGACGTGTCGGCCCGCGACGCTCGCCGGTCGGGCCAGTGGATCGTGTCGAAAGGCCAAGACACCTACGGACCGATGGGTCCATGGATCGTCACCGCCGACGAAATCGACGATCCTCACAACCTCGACTTGTGGCTCACCAAAAATGGTGAGACGAAACAGTCGTCCAACACCCGCCACATGTATTTCAAGATCCCCGACCTGATCGAAGACATCAGCCAGGGCATGACCCTCGACCCTGGCGACGTGATCCTCACCGGTACCCCGGAAGGTGTTGGCGCCGGACGGGATCCGCAGGAGTGGATGTGGCCCGGCGACACGATCACCGCCCACGTCGAAGGCATCGGCACCATCACCCATCCGATCGTCGGAGTTTGACCGGCGGCATGGGCGAGCCGGAGTTCGTTAGATCGGCGCGTAGTTCGCCCGGTCCTCGCGACTGGATTCTCGACATCTTCGGCTCGTTTGTGCGAGACAGCGGCGGCTGGATATCAGTGGCCGCCCTGGTGAACCTGCTGGAGAGCCTCGGTGTGGGGTCGGCCTCGGCCCGGTCGGCCCTTTCCCGGATGAAGAGTCAAGGAGAGCTGCAGGCCGTTACCCGGGACAGCACCCGCGGCTACTCACTCACCGATTCGGCCGAACGCTGGTTTGCAGTCAGCACCCCCCGAATCATGAACACGGCACCGGCGGCCCAAAACGACCATTGGGTCTTCGCCACGTTCACCGTCCCGGAGGCGGAGCGAGCCCTGCGCTACCGAATCCGAACGCGGCTCAAGGCATTGGGATTCGGGTCGCTGGCCGGGGGATTGATGATCGCACCCGCAGCCGTCATCGACGAGACGGCAGACGCCTTGGGGCAAGCAGGCCTCGACTCTCACGTCGACCTCTGGCTGTCCGAGTACCGCGGGTTTGGCTCGGTGGACGACATCGTGGCTCGGGCCTGGGACCTCGAAGAAGTGGCCGACACCTACGACCACTACCTCGATCTGTGCGCCGAACTCGACAGCCGCCCCTCGCCCACCGACGACGAGGACGCGTTTCTGCGATTCCTGGTGCACGTCAACGCTTGGCGAGACCTCCCCTACCTCGATCCCGGCATTCCGCCTAAGTTCCTACCGGACGATTGGCCGTCGGTTGAGGCCAGACAGACCTTCAACCGAATCTCGACGGAACTCCGACCAAAGGCCTGGCGCTATTACACCACCATTGCATCTGCGGTTTCATCTACCGTGGTGCCGTGAACAATCCTGAGATCACGGGCAGCACCTCGGTCGAGCTTCGAGCGAACTATCTGGAGCAGACCTTCCGCCCACTCGCTGCTCATGTCTTCGCCAGCGACGCTCGAGCACAAAGTCTTCTGCTCTGCATAAGCCAGCACTGGGCTGATGAGGCCGATGACGCCGTACACATAGAATTCATCCCGGCTGTGGTCGACCAGCCGACGTGGCCTTACTGTCTCATGAACAACCCGTTCATGACCGACGAAGGTTCGAGCAACTCTCTTGATGATCTGTACCCGGCATGGAGCGTAGTTCAGCCGTTGATTTGGGAGACGACGCATGATCTTCCCTTCCTCGACGACAACAGCAGCGCCATCACCGCCTTCGCCTCGTGCTGCCCCGAGGAGACATCTCAGGAGGATCCGATTGCCACCGCGTTCCAGCCCTACGCGATCGCCTATCGCGATACTGCCGACGATGGCGGTGATGTGCGCATCGAAGTCGTCGGCAAAGTTCTCAGACCGGAGTGGGAGGACCGGTTCGACATTATCGAAGAGTGGAACAACGTCCCGTTTGATTCGCCAGAGCCGATCGATCCACCGCCAGCGAGCGCACCGACCACTCCTCCGCCGGCGCCGTCAGACGCCGGGGCCGATTCCAAACCCGGCTGGCTCCGTCGTTTGTTCGGCGGAAAGTAGCGGAGGGCGTACTCGACGATGCCGTTGCTGGTGGCCATGTCGGCCTTCCAATCCCGCACCCAGGACGACGCCTTGGATGCCCTGCTGCCTCATATCCACGACGGGCTGGTCGACGGCGTGCAGCTTACGCCGGGCAACCTCCCGTCGCCAGGGTTCGGGGAACGGGTCGAGGCCCTGGCCAAGGCCGGCGTAACCGTGCGATACCATCACGGGTTCAGCTGGACACACTACCGTCGAGCGGTCTACGACTCATCCGGGCGAGCGGTGGACATCGGCCGCGACCACTCGATTCATCCTCCCCGAACGCACGCCCCTGACCGGGGCCTATGGCGGGCCCGACAGCGCCGCGGCTCACCTACTACTTCGCCGACTCCGGTCGCGACGTGGTCGAAGTGGCTGCCGATCGCCGTCGAACAAGACCTACTGGTGGAAACCATGTATCCCGGTTATCTTCTCGGATCGGCTGCCGAATTGAACGACGCCATGGACGCCGAGCTTCGTTTGTGCGTGGACATCGCCCATCTGTCGATCGTCCACTCGGCCGGACTTCTCGACGCCGCCACCTGCGCTCGACTTCTCGCTTACCCCAGGATCGAAGAGGTGCACATCTCCCGCAGCCGTGGCGGGCGGGATACCCACTCGCCGATCACGACCGATACGCCGTGGCTCGGCTGGGCTCAGGAACGGATCGCCGACCTACCGGTGGTGCTGGAGAGCTATTGGCACCGCACACCATCCGAACAGCAGCGACAGCAGCTCAACATGATTCAAAGCGGCCGTCACGCCACCACGGCCTACCCTTGAAGGCGCAAGTAGTACAAGGGGGCGCAGTGCAACAGACGTTCAAGGCCAGGGTTGACGAGTTCTGGAGTTGGTTCAGCCAGCGGTCCGACGAAATCCACCAAGCCGTCGACGCTGCGAATCACGACTGGTTGGTGGAGCAGATGTCGGCTGCCGTTAGCGCTATCCAACCCGACTTGGCTTGGGTCTTCGGCCCCGGCGAGGGTGGTGTCGGGCATTCGTTCACGGTGTCGGGCGAAGGGCTGGTGGAGAAGCAGATCCTGGCCGAGTTCTGGCGCCAGCGAGCCCCGGAACTTCCCAACTGGACGTTCTACGCCTCACGTCAACCGGCCACAGCGGAGCGACTGGCCGCCGCCGGCATCCAGGTCGGTGAGAACGAGCAAGTTGAGGTTTCCGGATTCCAGGTGCGACCTTCGGTGGATGAGGAACGCCAGGTGGTCGACATCACCGCCTGGCACCCGTCGCTCGACGTCGTGCCCAAGGAGCATCACCCCCAAATCCTGTTTCTACTGCTCGACGATGCCCTGGGAGAGTTCGGCACCGGCAACTGGATCGGTGAGATCGAGGTGAGGCCGCTTGATAAGAAGGGTTTGTTCCGGCGATCGAAATCCACCGCGGCCGACGACGAGCAGCCGATGACCTTGCTCGACCTTCCCGCCTACATCAGCGAACTCAGCGAGGAGAGGGGCTGGACAAGGCCATCACCCGTCGAGTCCCGCACGGTTTATCAGGTGGGCGAGCAGAGTTCGGCCCACAGGGGTGACACGGCGGTGGGTTCCACTGCCATCCCCAACCTCATCGCCGAGTTCCTCCAAAACGGAGCGCTGGTCGACGACCCGTTCACCGCCGCCGGTGCCGAACTCGTGTCGTTGCAGCTCGACGGTTCGCTCTTCACGCCAGGTCAGCAGGCCGATCAACGGGGCGCGATCGAAGATGCGCTCGACGAGACACTGGTGGCGGCCCAGGCCGGAGCCGTTCTGGGCGGGGCGATCGGTCACACCAACAGCTACGTCGAAATGGTGCTCTACGACGGTGCCACCAGCCGGGCGATTGTGGAAGCAAAACTGGCTGAACTGGATTTGACCGAGCGGGCCACGCTTTACCCTATGTGAATGGGTTTTCTCTCTCGCAATCAAGGCCCCGACACCCCACCTCCGCCGGCCGGTAAGGCTGTCGGCGCGGCCGGCCAAACACCGCCCCCTCCACCGTCCCCATCATCGTCGGGCCCGACGCCGCCGCCGCCAGGCTCGGGCTGGTTGCCCGCCGGTGCGGCCGGAGCAGTCGATGCACCCAAGATGGTCTTCGGCAATCCCGACACCAGGGACTTCGTAGCCGCGGCCCGGGCCGGCGATTTCGCTACGGCCAAGGCCATCTTCGATCGCCAGCCCGACTGGGATCATCGAGCGATGTTGGTTTGGCTGATCAAAGACTCGGGACGGCCGGCGTACATCAATGATTGGGTTGAGCAGTTTCCCGAAGATCCTCTGGCCCTGATAGTGAGCGGCAACCACGCCGTGATCTGGGCTTGGGAAGCCCGGAGTAGGGCTCGGGCCGAACACGTGTCGGCCGTCCAGTTTGAAGAGTTCCACAATCGCCTACGACTCGCCGAGGAGATCCTGGCCAAAGCAGCCGTGGCCGACGACACCAGTCCGCTGCCGTGGTGTGCGATGCTCAACTCCGGTCGCGGTCTCCAAATATCACGCGAGGAGATCGACTTTCGTATGCAGTCGATGCTCAGGCGAGACCCGCTGCTCGACGGCCACATGAACTATCTCCAGTTCATTTGCGATAAGTGGTTCGGCTCCCACGATGAGATGTGGGCGTTCGCCGAAGGTGTCAGCAACGGCTCCCCGGCCGGCTCACCTCTCCATTCGCTGGTGGCGATTGCTGCGATCGAGCACCACATCGAGATGCTTGGCGGATCGAGGCGGCGGAAGGCCTTGAAGAAAGACGGACGTCTCAATACTCTCCACCAAGCGGCCGAACGATCGATCTTTGATCCCTCGTTCGATCGAACGTCTCCGTCAGGCATCCAAGCGATGACCTCGTTTCTCACTGCCTACGACAACTTCGGCATGAAGGATCAAATCAAGCGCCTAGTGCCGATGATGGAGTACGCCTCCGAATGGCCGCTCGTCTACCTCTACGGCGATTCCGACATCGACAAGGCCTTCGCCAACCTCAAGATCGGCTACAGCTGACACTCCACGCACGCTCTTCGGTTATGCGCATACCACTGGCACTATTTTGCCGGTGTAGGCTACGCTCGTCGAATGAACTTCGAGGTCAACCGAGAGGACTTCGGCGTAACGCGAGTTGTCCCCGCCCACTCCCCACAACCGGAACTGGCTCCAGGTCAGATCCGGTTGGCGGTTGAGCGATTCGCCGTCACGACCAACAACATCACGTACGCCGTGGCCGGCGACATGCTCGACTACTGGGGTTTCTTTCCCACCGACGCGCCGTGGGGGCGGCTCCCGGTGATGGGTCTCGCCTCGGTAGCCGAATCGGCCAACCCCGACATCGCCGTCGGTGGTCGCTACTTCGGCTTCTTCCCGATGACCGGCTCTCATGTGATCGAGGCCCAGGTTCGACGCGACGGTTTCCGCGACATCGGCGCCCACCGAGCCAACCACGCCGCCGCCTACACCACGTTCACGGATGTGACCAGCGATCCGATGTTCCAGCCGGATCAGCCCGACGAATACCTCCTCCTGCGGGGCCTGTTCACCACTTCGTTTCTGGTTGACGACTACCTGTCCGAACTTGGCGAGGGGCCGCAACAGACGCTGGTCACGAGCGCATCGTCGAAGACATCCATCAGCTTGGCGGGGTGTCTCGCTCGTCGAGATGACCAGCGCTGCATCGGCCTCACCTCCGAACGAAATCGCGGCTTTGTTGTAGGGCTCGGCCTCTACGACCAAGTGGTCACCTACGACGAGATCGGCGGTCTGGATCCCGAGGTGCCGTCGGCGATGGTCGACATGGCCGGCAACGCCACCGTTCGCTCCGATCTGCACCATCACTTCGGCGACCAGATGGTGGTGTCGTTGGCGGTGGGGATCACACATCGGGAGGACGGTGTTGGTGGAGCGCCGCAGCGTTTGCCGGGGGCGCCGCCGGAGTTTTTCTTCGCCCCAACCCAGATCGCCAAACGGTCAGAGGAATGGGGCGCCGAAGAATTGAACCGCCGCATTGCCGAATCGTTCCATGACCTGCTCGGCGGTTGCGACAGCTGGCTCACCGTCGAACATCACAACGGAGCCGATGGAATCGAGCACGTCTACCGATCTCTTCTCGACGGTCAGGCAACCCCCGACGTCGGCTACATCGTCTTCCCGGAGGCAGCATCATGACCAGTGAAATGAACAGCACCCCTCAGATCGTTCTCGCCGGACAGTACGGCTCGCCGTACACCCTCAAAATGCGAGGCGTGCTGCGCTACCGCCGGATTCCGTTTGAATGGATGCTGCGCGACTCCAAGTGGGACGACCTCCCTGATCCGCCGGTGCCGATTATCCCCGTGATCGCCTACCGCGACCAAGGAGGCGGCGGCTATACCGACGTCACCGTTGACTCGTCGCCCCAAATCATGCGCCTCGAATCCGAGTTCGGCGACCGAAGCCTGGTGCCAACCGACCCGGCGCTGGCCTTCATCGACATGCTGATCGAGGACTACGCCGACGAGTGGGTCACCAAAGCCATGTACCACTACCGGTGGGCCTACGAAGCCGACATCGACAAGGCCGGCAAACTCCTGCCGATCTCCCGCAACCTGCAGCTCACGTCAGACCAAGGTCAGCAATCCTACGACTGGGTCACCAAACGCCAGATCGGGCGACGAGCGCTGGTCGGATCCACCGATTGGAACACGCCGCTCATCGAAGATTCCTACGTGCGGCTGCTGCGGATCATGCAGGCCCGATTCGCCAATGGCGACTTCATGCTCGGCGACCGTCCCGGTCGAGGCGACTTCGGGCTCTACGGCCAGCTCACCCAGCTCACCGGATGGGATCCAACCGCCGTTTCAGTGGCCGTGGCCGAAGGGCCCAAGGTGATCAACTGGGTGCAGCGTATGGACGACCTGTCGTGGCTCCCGGTCGGGAGTGAGTGTGAGGGTGAAGGGTGGGACTCGCTCGACGAGCTGGACCCGGCGACCATGGATCTACTGGCCGAGATCGGTAGCACGTATGCCCCATTTATGGTGGCGAACGCCAAGGCGCTGACGTCGGGGGCCGACGAGGTGGTGTGTGAGATCGGGCCACCCGGCGGTCCGTTGAAGGAATACCGCCAAGGTCCGTTCAAGTATCAGGGCAAGTGTTTGCAGTGGCTGCGGGAGGCCTACGCTGCGCTCACCGACGAGGGTCGAGCCGGGGTCGACGCGCTGCTCGACGGCACCGGCTGCCAGATCCTGTTCAACTGAATCGGGACGGCCCCCAAACCGGTTTACTTAGGTGAACGCAAGTCGATCCGTTACTAAAGTAGACCGGAGGTCTCCGGCGGAGAGACCCGGGGTATTGATCGAACAGCGCAGTCGCGGGGCAGCAATGGATGAAGCGGTAGCAAGATTTGAGATCGACGGGGTCAAGTGCATTTGGGTCAACGACGACAGTCGCAACCTGAGCGCCGGCGTCTCGTTTCGGGTGGGCATATCCGACGAGCCTTTCAACTGTCGAGGGTTCACTCATCTGATAGAGCACCTCGCGCTTCGGAACATGAAGGTCGACCACGGCTACAACGGCTACGTCGACACGGTTACCACCAACTTCGTAGCCGAGGGATCAACCGAGGAAATCAAAACTTTCATCGAGCAGGCGGTCAACGGCCTGGCCAACCTTCCGTTCGGTCGGCTCGACGTCGAGCGGAAAGTTCTGCTGGCCGAGGCGGAGCGCAACGGAGTGCCGGCAGCGGCAACGGCACTGGCGGTTATGTTCGGATCCCGAGGATACGGTTCGGTCGGGCTACCCGAATCGGGTTTGTGGCGAGCCTCCCCTGAGCTGTTGGAGCAGTGGCGCCGTCGGTGGTTCACCAAAGAGAACATGGTTGTGTGGTTCGCGGGGCCAGAGCCGGCCCAACCCACGTTCGACGCTGTTCCCAGCGGAGGCGCGCATCACCTGCCGGCGCCGTCACCTCGATGGCTCAAAGAGGCCCGGTCCTACATATGGAATTCGGTTCCTGGGCCCTTCGCTCTCAATGTCCAGCCCCGGTCGACCGCTCTCAACACAGCGATGGCACTGGCTTCCGTGCGACTATCCGAACGGCTTCGATCCACCGAGGGGGTTTCGTACTCGGTCGGTGGACGCTACGAGCCGTTCAGCGCCGACGACGCTCTGGTGGTGCTCAGCGCCGACTGCCTAGCGGAAGACTCCACCGATGTGTTCGCGATGATGACGTCGGAGCTGAACCGGATGAGCATGTCAGGACCAACCGAAGACGAGCTCGCCGAACACATTCGACTTCGTCGACGGGCCACAGAAGAGCGAAACGCTGTCGCCCAGGCCGCCGTAACCGCCCGCAACGATCTACTGGGCACCACTACGCCGTCACAACACGAGATCATGGCCGAGGTGGAGGCCACACCGCCCGGCGAGTACGGGCGGGTCATCTCCGAGATGCTGGCGTCGGCTTTGTGGGTGCTGCCCGGCACCACCCAAGTCCGCGATCATCGTTTCATCAACGTGGACCACAACTCCACAGGCACCCTCACCGGGCCGTCGTTTCCGTCGAAGTATCGAGATGTCCAGCTTGGCACCAGCCCTGGTCGACTCGGTCTGGTCGACCCGGAGTCGGGTAGGGAGCTGGCAGTGGAGATCGACAAGCTGGTGGGCGTCACCGCCTATAGCGACGGGGCTAAGACGTTCCACCGGCCCGACGCCGTGGCAATCACCTTGCAGCACGAAGACTTCAAAGGCGCGGCTGATATCTATCACAGCAGCGTCAACGCCATTCCAGAAGACCTCATCGTTTCGGTGCCCAAACCATTTCGAAACGAGGAGGATCTGGCGGAGCTGGAACGACTGCGGGCCGAGCGGTCCAAGGCCCGATCCCGATTCGAAGGAGCCAAGAAGCTCTTCCAGCGAAACAAGTGACCCCTGGCCGACCCACGCCATCCAGGCAACCATCGGAAGGACAAGATGAGCCGATTCTCCCGAAAGAACAAATCCGAGAACAACCCGGGCGGTCCGGGGGCCACCGGGACACCTTCGCCGCCACCGCCGCCGCCCGGCGCAACCCCGGTACAAGGTGCCACACCTCCTCCGCCGAATACGCCGCCGGCGTCGGGTCCAACCCCGCCGCCTCCGGCCTCCGGGTCGTTTCCCGCTCCGCCGCCACCAGGAGCCCAGCCCAACCTCGGCCCCAAGGTGTTGTTTGGTATCGCCGACACCAGGGACTTCGTGCTCAAGGTTCAAGCCGGCGAGTTCGCCGCGGCAACCGAGATTTATGACCGCCAGCCCGATTGGCAACATCGCAACCTGCTCATTCGGCAGACCTCCAAGGCCAAGGGCCGGCCCGAGTACTTCGACGCCTGGGTTGCCGAGCAGCCCGGCCATCCGCTACCACTTCTGGCCAGTGGCGACCATGCCGTCAAATGGGCCTGGGAGGTGCGCACGGCGGCGCGAGCCCAGCACGTATCCCAGGCCCAGTTCGCCGAGTTCCACAACAGGCTTCGCTGGGCCGAGGAGATTTTGGCCGCAGCAGTGCGGGCCGATCCCTCCAGCCCTCTCCCGTGGATCTCGCTTTTGGGTTCAGGTATGGGGCTCGGTGTTCCCATGGAAGAGGAGCGTTACCGGTTTGAGTCGAGTGTTGAGCGGGCACCGATGCTCGACGCCCACAAGAGTTTCTTGCAGTTCGTGTGTGGGAAGTGGCATGGCTCCCACGAGGAGATGTGGGATTACGTGAAGTCGGCCACGACCACTGCACCCGAAGCCTCACCGATGCACGCCCTCGTGGCCGCCGCATCCTTTGAGGAACACGGCGACACCCAGCCGAGATCAAAGCGCCGCAAAGCTCTGAAGAAGGCAGGCGGCTTGCAGTACCTACTCGATTCAGCGGAGAAGTCGGTGTTCCACCCGGCGTTCGACGCCAACTCGATTGAGGGAATAGATGCCGCCAGTTCGTTCGCCGGGGCTTTCCTTTTCTTCGACCTGCCCGACCAGGCCCGCCGCCTGATACCAATCATCACCTACGCCTCTGGTGCCCTCCCGTTCGGCTACATGCTCGACGACGACGAAGATCCCGATGTGTTGTGGGCCACGCTCAAACAGGAGCTCACCAAATAAGGCGCTACTCGTCGTCGTCTTTGTCGGGGTGGACTAACGCACACGTCGGGCCGGTGGTGCGATAGAACCCGCTATAGGAGTCTTCAAACATCACGTTGCCCTCCATGTCGTAGACGGTGCGGTAGTGGGTCCAGTCGATACATGAACCTCGACGCCAACTGTCGGTGCCTTCGTACACACCAAAGCGGTCACGTTCCAGCGACCATAGGCTCACGCCCACCTGCCGGCCGGTGTCGAACGTCCACACGAGAATCGGATACGGCGTGGTGTTGATGAAGCCGGCCTCTCGGTTGCGCCAGTTGACGGTTTGCTCAACGCCGTAGCCGAGGCGGCCCGTGTCCATTTTCCCGTCGAGCCCCCAGCCTTCGGCGTAGTAATCGTTGTAGCGGCCGAAATATTCGGAGTGGCCGAAGGCCTTGTGGCCGCCGCCGATGCCGCCGCCTTCACGTTCCGGGAACGTCAACCCGGCCATGTAGCCGACCTGGTGGAACATGGTGGCGGTCTGGGACACACCGCCGCCGAAGGCATCGACGTGCTCACCGTTGGAGATGGCTCCGGCCAGTACGTACCCTTTGGCCGAGGTGCGCTGACCAACGGTTTGGTTGATGCCGAAAACCCCACCTGGTTCGACGACGATGCCCCGGGTGGCATCGAGCACGTTGCGGATGTTGGTCATCCGGCTACCGCCGGTATTCGGTGTTCTCGACTCGGCCAACTTCACGCCGAGATCGGCAGGATCCACTCCGCCGTAGAGATCTTCGGCATCAACAAGCCGCACCGGCACCGCCCGCCCGAATGACTGCACCGCATCAAGCAAGTCGGCCCACGCCTGGTCCACGTCGGGAACCTTCCCCGGTAGCGGTGCCGTCAAAACCTCGACCAAGGTGAGGCGTCCATCTTCGACAGCGAGATTTGCGCCTCCGTCATCGGCAGCGTCGTCAGGATCGTCGACCACTTCAAACCGGTACTGACCGCGCCGTCCGTCTCGGGCCATCGGCCGGAGTCGCTCCTCGACCAGGTTCCTGAAAGCTGCTTCTTCATCGATGGTGACCGACGCCGACTCTCGGTCGAATTCAATATGAGCCAGGACTTCTTCCGGTGTCAGCGAAGCGCCCAACGTGCCGTCATCGGCGAAGAACTTGATCTCCCACCCATCGATGTCTCGATTTCGCCGGTTCACAAACAGGTGCAGGGGGGCACTTGTTTCGGGCTCAATCGGCACAGATGAAACGACGATCCGTAGCGGTGGAGTCGAGCCCACAACCGATACCTCGGATGCCGCTCCGGGCTCGCCTTCGACGACATTCCATGCGGTGTCGATAAGCGGAACGGTTGGATCCCGATACAGTTCCGAGCGATAGGCCTCCACGATCGAACTCTCGACCGGGCCGCCCGGCGGTTCGACCGGGTTGTGAAGGCGAAGTCGAGCGAACAGCCCGCCGGTGTGCGACTCGGTGGCGGTTGTGGTCCAACCGAGTTCGGACAAGGTATGACGATGTTCGACCCCGTCGACCTCAATCGGTACGACTTGAGCCAGGTAGGCGTCGGGCGACAGGAGCGTGCCGGCCACCAGATCGCCTCTGATCTTCACCGCCTCGGTGATGGCTACGCCAACGATAAGCAACAGGACCACCGCCAACGCACCAATGATCAGGTTCCGTCGATTGGCGAGCGTCGGCGCTGCCGCCCCGGAGACCGCAGGCTCCGCTGATAGATCGCCAAGCACGTGCTCGCCGGTCACGGCAGGAACCGGCTCGGATTCTTCGCTCTCCGAATTGGGCTCCTCGGGCTCCGGCTCCTCCGGAGTGGGTTCGTCGACCTCCTGCTCCGTGACTACCGGCTCGGATTCTTCGCTCTCCGAATTGGGCTCTTCGGACGCGGGCCCCTCGGAGTCACTGTCTACCCCTTCGGATGCCTCATCCTCGCTGTCGGTCTTGGCGTCCGACTCGGATCCGGCACTGTCTTCGGAAACGGCACCGTCTTCGGCCTCGGAGGCCGACTCCGTATCGGATGCCGACTCCAACTCGGCCCCGGTGTCGCCCGGCTCAATCTCGGTTGTACTTGCGCCGGTCGCTTCGTGGTCCCCGGTCTGCTCACTTGCAGCCACTGTGTTCGTTTACCTCCCCGCTCATGCTACACAGCAGCCGCAGCGGCCGGAGGTCACCCACCCATAGCGGACTATTCGTCGTCGACAGGGCGGCCGGCGTAGTCGTAGCGGACCAACTCGACCGGGCCGTCCGGCACCACTAGAGCGGCCTTCTGCGCCGGCGCCTGTTGCACGTAGCTCTCACCATCCACGGTGGCGACCACAAACGCCGCCCATCCACCGGTGCTGTGCACCGCGCGGCCGTCGCCCAGTGTCACGGATTGGGGGTCGATGTTGCCAACACCGTCGAGGCAACTTTCACCCGACCGGCCTTCGGCGGTGCGGGCTTCGAAACAGGAGCGAATACCGTCGGCCGGATCGATCGAGATTTGCTCGTGCCACCAGAACACCGTGACGCCGGTGTCGCCCACCTCAGCTCGACGCACGGCACCGAGGATGAGCGGCCGAGGTGTGGATGTGGTGGCTGTGGTCGGCCGTAGTTGCTGAACCTGGCCATAGCGGCTTGGGTTGGGCGGTGTTCCTTCAGCGGCGAGGTTCTGGTTGGGAATCGGTTCTGTGGCGTCGGCGTAGACGGGCACATAACCGGGCACTCGCTGTTCCCGGCAGAAGTCGGCATCGGGAGCGACGTCGATTGCGTAGCAGATATCGAGTACTTCCTGGCGATCGGCGGGGTAGTCGAAGATGAGGTCGCCGATTGCCGTCGAGGTGCTGTAGGCAACATAGATGCCTCCGTCGACCACGAGGATCTTGTCGGCGGCAGGGGAGGCAAGCTCGGCTCCGGTGGCGCCGGGTGGCATCAGGCCGTAGATCAGATTGAACGATGGCGACTCCATGGTGCCCATCCCGCCGCGGTTCAGCGGAGCCATCGCGGTTACCTCCGACAAAGCGTCACATACCCTGCTAGCAGCGCCGTCATCAAGCGACAGGTCGAAACAGATGCCGTCGTCACCTTCGGGTTGAACTGAGAGCTCGACGGCGGGGTTGTCCTCGTCGGCGATTCGGACCACTCGATCCTCGTCTTCGGGTCGGTCGAGAATCGAGGGGCGGAGAACGGGCAGGCCTTGGTCGCCGCCGTCGACATCATCCAGTTCGTCGGCATCGACGGTGTCGACAGTAATGACGCGTGTCGGCGAAGCGACTGACCAGAGGTAGGCCGCTCCGAAGATCATCACTGCGACCAGTGCGGCGAAAACGATCACTCCCGGGTTGAGGAGAGCGATGATGGGGTTCTGGCGGGATGCCCCGTCGGCCGGGTTGTCGAGACGGATTCCGGTTGTGGCTTCGGTGGCCACGGTGTCGAAGCGTTCGGCGAGGGCGGCGCCGCCATTGTTGGGCGAGGGTTGAGCGTTCATAGTGTCAGCTCCTGGAGGTTGGAGGGGTCCAGTAGTTCCTGGAGGTTGGCGTGGGCCCGGGTGAGGTGGCGTTTGGCCGAGCCTTCGGAGAGGCCCATGGCTTCGGCGCAGTCGGCGAGTTTGAGGTCGGCCCAGTAGCGCAGCACCACCACTTCACGCTGGCGGGGTGACAGTGAGCGGAGGGCATCGACGACGGCGGGGTCGGACACGGCGATTGGCCCGGGCTCGATCCGCTGGCGGCGGGTGAAGTCGAGCGCTCGTGTGGCCTGACGCCAGCGGCTTCGGGCCAGGTTGGTGGCCACGGTTCGTAGCCACCCGGCGGGGTTGTTGCCCGGCTGCGATAGGTCAGGCCACGCCTTCCAGGCGCGGGCCATGGCTTCTTGGGCCACGTCGGCCGCAGCGTCCCTGTTGAGGGTCAGCAGCCAGCAGAATCGCACGAGGCGGTCGTGTTCTTGGTGAAAGAACTGATCGAAGTTCACGTGTGTCTAACGCTAGACCACCCGAAAACGATGACACGGCTTCAGAATTTCCTAGTCAACCCGATTCTGTGGTTCTGGCAGGGGTGTTTTCGCCACTCTCCGAACCGCAGATTCGAGTCGAAAGGCGGGGCTGTGATTAGCTGGATCGATGACCGAGAACATCAAGGCCCGAATCAAAGAGCGGATCGACGCCGCCGGCTCCGAGCTGATCGAACTGTCGCACGACATCTGGGCCCACCCTGAGCTGGCCTTTGAGGAGCACCACGCCGCCGAGGCCTGCGCCAAGGTCCTGGGCAACGCCGGGTTCAACGTAACCCTCGGCGTCGGCGACCTGCCCACGGCGTTCAACGCAACCTACGGCACCGGCGACCTCACCGTGGCCGTTTGCTCCGAACTCGACGCGCTGCCCGGCGTCGGTCACGCCTGCGGCCACAACATGATCGCCGCCTCCGGAGTGGGTGCCGGGCTCGGACTCGCCGCGGTGGCCGACGAGCTTGGCCTCACCGTGCGAGTGGTTGGCACCCCGGCCGAGGAAGGCGGTGGGGGCAAGATCATCCTGTTGCAGAACGGTGTGTTCGACGGCGCTCACTTCTCGATGATGGTGCATCCCTCCCCCACCGAGCGGGCCGGGATCAACACCCTTGCCACCACCTCGTTCGTCTATCACTTCAGCGGCCACCCGGCTCACGCCAGCGCGGCTCCGGAGAAAGGCGTGAACGCGGCCGACGCCATCACCATCGCCCAGGTCGCCGTCGGGCTGCTTCGTCAGCAGCTACCCAAGGGCGACCAGGTCCACGGCATCGTGATCGACGGCGGCGACGCCACCAACATCATCCCCCACCGCACCGCCGCCAAGTTCCAGGTGCGCTCGCCGAACGTGGCCCGGCTGCACGAACTGGTGCCGCGGGTGCACGCCTGTTTCGAGGCCGGAGCGTTGGCCACCGGCGCCACCCTGGAGATCGAGGCCACCCGAATCCCCTACACCGAGTTCGAACCCGACGAGCAGCTCATCGAGCTCTACCAGGCCAACGCCGAGACGCTGGGGCGCACGTTCGACCCACCTCGCCCCGAGGGTGGAGGTTCCACCGACATGGCCAACCTCTCGCTGCTCATGCCGACCATCCATCCGATGCTCGGCCTCGACGCCGGCGAGGCGGTCAACCATCAGGTGGAGTTCGCCAACCTGTGCCGCACCCCGGAGGCCGACAGGGCCACGCTCGACGGCGCCATCGCCATGGCCTGGACCACCGCCGACGCTGCCGCTGATCCGACGATCCGGGAGCGCCTTCTCGCCGTCGACACCAACTACGGCCACCGCGACTCCTACCCCTGGACGCTATAGCCCATCGGCGAACTCGTCGATCCAACCGCGCCTGGGCGCTACGACCGAAGCTGTTCGAGGATTGTCGGGTCTTTTATGGTTTTGTCGCGGGCCAGGAGCAGCACCTTCGACACCACCTCGGCGGTCTTCGGGTCATTGTCGGCGAACGGAAGGAAAACCCGGCCTCGGCGTTGGGCGTCGACGGGAATAATGCACAGTGCGCCACCAGGTCGCCGATGCACCGTGCCACTACCCAGGTGAAGCGAGTATTCGCCAAGCGACCCTTCGATCACAGCGTGTGACGATTCGATCGTCACATTGTCGAGGTTCATCAATCGCACCGTCTGGGTGACCAGCGCGGCTCGCATCTCGATGGTCGATGCCGTGGCCTCAGGATCGACACCCCCGGCGTGAGCCACACTGGCCACCAGGTCGAGATCACGCATCGTCTCGGAAAACACCACGGGCGGGATCGACGAGAGAGGCACCATCTCACCGCTGTTGCGGGCGGTGAAATACAGGCTGTCGATCGTGGGCAACTCGACCTCGGCCGGGGTACCCCAGCCGTCGACGAATTCGACCCGAGCCACGAGGTCCGCGTGGTGATAGACCTTGGCCACCTCGGCCGTCTCCCAATCCGACAGCCAACCCCTAGCCGTGAACAGCCCGTGGGCCTGGCGGGACTGGAGCTGATGCCCGGTCCACCGACGGCTACGCGGCGAGTCGGACATCTCGGCTTCGGTCAGCACATACAGCTCACGAAACGCCTGCTTGAACGGCTGACGCTGGTGATCGTCAAACAGCTGCTCCTGCCACGCTATCCAATTGCTGTCGGCCAACAGGTCGGACGGGTGGGCGATACGCAGCGATTCCGATCGACCTCTCCTCGCTCTCTTCCCGGCCGAACCGCCGACAGCACCGTCGTGATCGACAAGCTTGCCTCCGATCCGCCTCCAGGTCGTGCCGCCGCTGTCGACAAACACCAACAGTTCAAGCATCGGAGCGACAACAAGGTGGCGGTCGAGAGCGACAAAGTCGTCGACCACAAACGGATCCTGGCGGACCATGGCCTCTTCCAGCGATCGCCGCACCCGTGACGCCTGACGACGCAGCGCTGTGCGCTGATCGGTCAGCTCCTTGAACTCGGTGAGCTTGCGCATCTTGGCCGGAACCGCCTTGAGCGACTTCTCGCCTCGACGCACCAGTATCTCCGGCTCACCCTCGGCGGTGATACCCAAGCTGACCGTGACGTCATCGACGGTGGCCGACACCGGTCCATCGGCCAACTCACCGGCCTCCGCCGCCTCCATGGCCCAGATGAACCGTTGCGGGTCGGCGGCGCCGGTCGCCCGAGCCAAGTTTTCGATGGCGATCGCCACCGCTCGACCCTCGCTGGCCTGTCGCTGCTGCCCAAACTTCTTGGATCCCCGCTCGAACTCCCGCAGAGCCCGATAGCGGTCGAGAGCGGTGGCCTCGGCTGCGGCACTCTCACTCGGCAGCGGCAACAAACCCAAGGCCCGCACCGTGTCCTGATGCCGCTTCTCCTTGATACGGGCACGGGCCGCGGTTTCATCGAGACGGCCGAGCATGGCGTCGGCGAAGATCTGGGCTCGACGATGGCCGGAACCGCCCGACGCCAGTTTGGCCGACTTCTGGAGTTGCGCCCAACGGTCTTCACCCAGCCGGTCATAGGCCCGGTGAAACCAACCAACGTCGACCGCGCCGTCGGTCAAGTCGGCGGCTGACAGGGGCGTACGTTCACCCGACATGGCGGCCCACGTCTCGCGGACCTCGACCTCGACCGACCACCGATCGTCCTTGGTGTGGGTGTGGAACCACCACACGGCATCTTCGAGCCCGTCCCAGCCGAGCACCTGCTCGATGGTCGGAGCCCACTGCGGGGCGAACATGGCCAGCTCAATCAGACGTTTTTCCGATACCGCACCATTGGCGGAGTGTTCAGCAATCAGCTCGGCCACTCGCTCCGGCGTGTCGTCGGGGCTCGGATACGAGACCTGCAGCAGCCGGCTGTAGCTGGCATCGCGACCTTGATTGTTCCAGAGGTGACCCCGCACCAGACTGGCTCGGCCGAGTCGGCCCAGCAGCTCCAACGTCAGGTCGGCACCTTCCACACTCGACAGCAGAAATACGAGGTGACTGGCTGGAGTGGCCAGCTCGCCTCGGGCCCGCTCGATCTCGATCACCCGATCGCGAACCTGATCGGCGAGGGGAACGATCAGCGGGTGCTGTTCGGTGATGTTGCGACGGCGGCGCCGGGTGAAATCTCGCAGCTTCCGTGGGCCGTACCAGCCTTCGGCGGACCCGATCAGGTGCTCAAACACATCGGCATCGGAGGCTACTCCAATGGCGTGGGCTGCGTACAGGAGGCGGTGGTCGATCCTCTGCCGACGGGCTCCGGGAACGGGCTGATCGAACCACTGCCACAGCCCGAACCATCGCTCGATCTGCTCGGGCGCCATCAGCATCGGGTTGTGGTTGTATAAACCCGAGGTGAGCTGGAACCAGGGGCAACGCTCGAAGCTCCCCCTCCAGTCTTTGGACTGCGACTGCCACGACGAGTCGAGGCCGGGGAGTGCGTTGTTCCACTTCTTGGGCACGAGGGCCATCGCTGTCTCGGCCCCGTCGATGCACTCCTCCATCACGGCACCATCGGCGTTTTCGACGAGGAGCCACTGCAGCACATGGGCCACCACCTTTGGGTGGCGGAGTTGAAGGCTTCCCCGCCCCGTCATCGGTCTCAGCAGCTTTCTCATCTCGGCGATTCGAGCTGCGTAATAGGGCGCAATCTCCGTTTCGTTGCACAGCTGCACTGATGCCAGTGCCCTAAGGGCGTCGACCGCCCCGTAACTCGTAGTCTGCCACCAGGCCCGAAACACCTCGGGTAGCACCATGCCCCAGTTGTCGTTCTCGGCGTTGTCGGGCCGGTTGCGGAAGGGGTCGGGTAGCCAGTGAATGTCGCCCAACAGCATCTCCTTGCTGCCGGACCAGGTCCAGATCTCAAATGGCGTGTTGCGGTTGGCGGCAGCTAGGTCATCGAGCGCCTCGGCGATGGTGAACGATGCGGGGTCGATGAACGTCCCCCTCCCAACCTTCGTCGGCCGGCGGGGCGGTGTGCGGTGTTCGTGGCGGTAGAGGCCGAGTGTTTCGTCGATCGTGACCGCGGCCGTGTTCTGATCAAGCATGTCCAGAAACTGCCGTTGAGTCGACGACGGGTTGCCGTCGGCCAGGTTCGCCGCCGCCGCGGTCAGCCGCGACCGATCTCTGTCGTCGGTATGCTTGAGTGTCGACGCCGCGACCAACAGCTCACAGGCAGCATCGCGTTGCGGCGCCTTCCCGGCCCACAGGCGCTCGGCCGACGCCACCACCGATCCGACCGGCTGCCGGGCCAACAGCTCGATGATCCCCCGGCGCAGATCGGCCGACTTCCTGGTGAGCAGCGGCTCAAGCCGGAGCGCCTCTTCGTCATCAACCACGAGCTTCCCGAACGCCTTTACAGCGCACTCCCGCACGTAGCTCGATCGATCACCGAGCAGGGTCACCACCGCTCGACGGAGGTCCCCGTCAAGCACGTCGCGCCGGCCGATCACCGAGACGAGGGCGGCCCGGCTACCAGAGTCGAGTGATGGGAGGAAGTCGAGCAGCGGCTCCGGTGGACGGTCACCGAGGAGGTAGATCATGGTGCCGGCCACCGCCCCTCGATCGAGGGCAATCGGCTCGGTCTCGATCCCAAGCGGCGGTGTGGTGGTTGGTTTGTCGGGCAGGCGTCGGGCCAGCTGGTCGAGGGCACGGTGGAGATCATTCGTGGCCGATTCACGACCGATCATCCGTATCCCTTCGTGAACGAGAGCCGCCACCCCAAGGTCCGGGTCGCCCAACATCACCACATAGGCCGGTATCAGCGAATCACCCAGTCCCGTGTTGCGGTAGAAGCGCACGGTGGCGGCGCGGCGATCGGGGTCTGGTGACGAGGCGGCCTGCACCGCAACTTCCAGAGCGTCGGTCACATCGACGTAGGCCAGCGAGCACAGGCTCAGGTAGCACTCCCACGGCGTACCGCCGAGGGCCTTGCTGCGGGCCATCTCCGGATCGGCCCGCAGCTGCTGCAGAAGGCGGAGGTGTTGCTCGGCTTGTCCGCCGGCTTCAGGAACCTCTTCACCGAACCCGAGCCACACGCCGACCGCCCGGATCGTGGCGGCGAACCGAATGAGATTGTGCTCGAGCACAATGTCGATGATCCGGGTGAACGCCTCGGGATGGGCTTCGTCGGTGGCTTCCAGAATCGATTGACGCAGGCCTTCCTGCCGTTGCGCCGCCAGCAGCATCGACTCGATGTACGCCCACCCGTCGGCCCTGGAGGACCGTAGAAGCGCGACGATCACATGGCGACCCATCTGGCCAACCGGATGGTCGCCGTTGGCCGAGTCGATGAGTACTTGATAGGTGGCCTCGCCGTCCGGACCGCCACGATCGATGACTGCGGCCAGTAACGGACCGAAGGCTGCCGTGCGAGTGAGCCCGTCGCCGGCGGTAATGAACGCGGCCCACCCGGCGAACCAGGCCGGGTCCTCGGCGAACGGGCCGGCGGTGTTGATGTAGCAGATCAGGTCGCTCAGACGTTTTGTCCGCGTCATGGCCGGCGTGTTGGGGGCACGGAAGCCACGGCGAAGCCAGCCGCGACCGTAGGGCTGCGACTGGGCGTCGATCCACCACTGGGCCAGCGCCGGACCAAGCTGCGGGTGGAACGCCGACATCAGCGCTTCCAGGTCGACGGGCGACATCTCGTCGAGCTGACCGGCCACCTCGTCGAGCACCCGCTGCCGCTTGTCGTACTCGTCGCGTTTGTAGGACGGGGGTTCCGGCTCAAGCAGCGCCAACGCCGGTTTGTGAAGCGGTCGCCTGAGTCTGCGAGCCCGACGCCGCGCCTTGGCCAACCATTTCTCGTCGGCCATGCCTTTGAGCACGGCCTGGGCTTCCTCACCAGCCAGCATTCGATCAGCCTCCGGCCAGGGCCACCAGGCGGAGAAACATCACCCGCGTACCCTGCTGTAGGTCGATGACGGCGTCGAGGTCGTCCACGGTCTGTTCGTCGATGATGGCCTGATACAACCCGTCGCCGTGGGCTTCGAGCGCCGTGGCCACCGCTTGGTCTGGGTCGACATCGGTGTTTAGGTCCCGGCCGCCGGAAACGACCGACCCGGTGGCCAATCCATCGGCCAGGTTCTCCACGGTCAATACGTTGACCACCCTACGATCCGCCGACCGCTGGATGTAGGCGGCCACTTCGGCCCGCACGATGGCTTCGATCAGCGCGGCCAGCGGTGTGGGGCCGGCGGTCAACTCGACCACCAACTCGTGCTCCGGTGACCCGGCTCGCTTCCGACCCGCCACCGCCGCTTCAACCTGCACGGTTGTGGTCGTCGTCACGAGTGCACCCTCCATTCTCTATGGCTCCGCCGTATGATCGGTCCCGCTGGCCGCCTGCTTAAGCACTCAGCCTAGTACGGGCCGGGTCGGAGGATCGGACGCATTCATGCGCCCGACCTCCAACCCTGTTTGCCAATCAGGCTCAGCCGCCGTGAACTTCAACCACCGTGCACATCGGTGACGGTTCCGGCACCGACCGTGCGGTTGCCTTCCCGTACTGCGAAGGTCATGCCGGCGTCGAGTGACACCGGACGCTGTAGCTGAACCTCGGCCGACACGTGATCGCCCGGGTGGACCACCGACGCTTCGGTGTCGATCACCCCGGTCACGCCCGCGGTCAGAAAGAAAAACTGCGGGGCATAGCCGGAGCCGAATGGACGCTGGCGGCCACCCTCGTCGGCACCGAGCACGTACAGGCTGGCGGTAAAGCGCTGTTGCGGAACGATGGAGCCGACGGCGGCCACCACCATGCCTCGCTGCACGGAATCCTTGTCGACTCCACGCAACAACAGCCCGACATTGTCGCCGGCCTCGGTCTCGGTCATGGTTCGTCGGAACGATTCGATGCCGGTTACCACGGCTCGAATCGGCTCCCGCAAACCGGTGACTTCAACTTCGTCACCCACCGACAAGCGGCCTCGGGTGACCATGCCGGTCACCACCGTGCCTCGACCGGTGATCGACTGCACCCCTTCCACCGCGAGGAGGAAGGGCTCGTCGAGCGGTCGAGCCGGAGTGGGTATGGCCTGGTCGACGGCCTCCATCAATGTTTCGACGGACGCCTCCCACCGAGGCTCACCGTCCACCGCACCGAGGGCTGAAACCGGCACCATGGGCACCGAGTCACCGTCGTAGCCGTAGGCCGACAGCAGCTCCCGAAGCTCAAGCTCCACGAGCTCAAGCAACTCGGGGTCACCGTCGAGCAGGTCGGCCTTGTTGATGGCCACCACCAGGTGCTCAACACCAACCTGACGAGCCAGGATCACGTGCTCCCTGGTTTGCGGAGCAGCGCCGTCGTCGGCCGCCACCACGAGGATGGCTCCGTCGATCTGGGCGGCGCCGGTGATCATGTTCTTCACAAAGTCGGCGTGGCCAAGGCCGCCCCCGGCCCCATGTCGATGTGGGCGTAGTGCCGGTTGGCAGTCTCGTATTCCACGTGACTGATGTTGATCGTGATGCCCCGGTTCTTCTCCTCCGGGGCGCGGTCGATCTGGTCGAACGCCGTGGCCTCGGTGCCGGTGCCGGCCTTGGCTAAGGCCGCCCCGGCCCCACCTGGGTGATGGCGGCGGTCAGCATGGTCTTTCCGTGGTCGACGTGACCCATGGTTCCGATGTTGATGTGGGGCTTGGTCCGTACGAATGGCTGCTTGGCCATGAGATTGTCCTTGTCGTTCGTTATGACGGACGCGGTCACAGCACCCTTTAAACGGATGCCGACGGTTCGGAGCCCTGCATGCGGTCGATCCTGGCAGGGCGACGGCACACTCGAAGCGGACATTCGTTTGTCGGACCCCTTCCTCGGGCTCCGACAATCAGGAAGGGGTCAGGGTCGATCGCCCCGGTCCACCGGCGCGACGAAGAGCAACGATCTCAACGAGTATGAGAAGACGTGCAGCTCTCGCATGGCTTCCAGTGGTACCAGGGATCGACCACGGGCCTCAACCGAATTAGCCCGACCAAGTTACGAGGCGGCCAGCCGCAGAACCTTCTCGAAGGCGGCGGTGATCGCGTCGATCTCGTCGTCCCACGACGAATCGCCGACAGCCAACTCGAACTTCACCGTGTTGGGCACCTCGGTGGGGCGGAGTCTGCCGAACAGCCACAGGCCATCCTCCTCGGCCACCACGTCACGAGCAGCGAGGAGCGCCTCGGTTTCGCCCTCGAGGAACACGTGAAACATGTTGACCTGAGGCGGGTTTGGACTGACCTTGATCCCGGGAACAGTGCGAATGGCCGCCGCGATCTTGGCGGCAGTGTCCCGAAACGCCGGCATCTTCTCCAGCTGCTGATCGAGGCGCATCGCCGCCGAGACCCACCCCGGCGCCTGCGTGAAAAGGTTGCCGCCATGACGCCGTTGCCACAGCTTGGCCTCCTCCACAAAATCGTCGGCGCCGGCCAGTATCGATCCGGGGAACGCCCCGATGCCTTTGTAGAACGACACGTATGTCGAGTCGAACAACTCACATATCTCATCCAGCGGCCGCTCGAATCCGGCGCCTGCCTCCGAAAGCCGAGCACCGTCGAGGTGCAGGGCAATGGACCGCTCGCGGGCAATCTCGGAAAGCCGCACGAGATCATCCCACTCCGGCAACCGACCACCGTTTTCCCGAGTGGGTAACTCGACGATCACCACGCTCAACGTCTCCGCCACCGCCTCGAGATCAGCGGCCGACATCGGACGATGCGACTCACCAATCAGCACCGCGCTCAACCCGTGCAGACGCTCGTAGCCCCGCTGCTCGTGAATCTCGACGTGGCACGTGGGGTGCATGCCGATACGAGGGACGCCGCTGCGGTCGGCCCAGATGCGAGCGGCGATCTGCTGCGCCATCGTGCCCGACGGCATGAACCGAGCCGCCGGGTAACCGAGCAATCCGGCAACCTTGGCCTCGAACGCCTCCAAACCATCACCTTCGCCGTATCGATCGAACTCGACGTCGTTGGCCCGGCACCATTCGGCCATCCGCTCGAACTCAGCGTGCGGCTCCCGATCGTCGCCGCCATGCAGCGTCCGGGACGTCTTCTCCAACGCTTTGCGCCGGGCCTTCAGTTCCTCGGCATGTTGCTCGTTTGCGGCTTCCATGTCAGCCATTATTCCTCGCCATCGAGACCACTAGGACGCATCGATCCCAAGTTGGCGAATCCGCCAGGCCTCAGGGTTCTCACCGGCCAGCCGATGAAAGAACTTGGCGAAGTTCGACGCCTCGGTGAACGACAGTTGCCGGGCCACATAGTCAATCGTGTTGTCGCGGTTGATCAGCAGGCGGCGGGCCTCCAGCATCACCCGGTCGTCAATCACTTCCTTCGCCGTGCGACCGATGGCGGCCTGACTGGCCCGAGACAGCGTGCGGGGCGCGTAGCCCAATCGCTTGGCCCTATCGGTGACCGAACGCGACCAGTCGCCCGAGATCTCAAACTGCCTCATCAGGTCGAGGTACGGCTTGGGAAGATCGACCAACCCCGAACGTAGAGCTGGGTGCACGTCCTCGTCGAGACCGAGGTTCACCACCAGCAGGCTGAGCGCTCCGACGAGAGCCTGGTTGCGCCGCTCCGCCGAGCGGGCCACGGTCAACTCGTCAACGGTCAGATCGATGAGCTGGCCACACCGCTCAAACTGATCACGATCGAGGTCCCGCCACTGAGGACCGATGGCCGGCCCCAGTGAGTCAAGCGCTGACGGCAACTCACGAAAGAACAGGATCGTCGCCTCGAAGGGCCTACTAAAGCGCCAACGATGCACCTGACCGGGCCGCACATGCACAACCCGACCCGGCTTCAGGTTCACCGGGGTGAAGTCGACCTCGTGCAGCCCTTCCCCACCGGTACAGATGATCACGATGTGAAAGTAGAGCCTTCCGGGACGCTCCATGAGGGCGTCGTCGGCGACCCGGCCCCGGAGCTGTTCGAGCGTGGCGACGTCGAGCGGCAGTCCAGGCCGCGACGGACTGAACTCCCGGTCGAACATCTCACTTCTCGATCCCCCGCTCACTGCGTTGAGATTCACTATGTTGAGGTCGATCAGGCTAGAGGGACAACGCGATATACACGGCTGAGAGAATCAGCACCACGGCCGCCGGAATCGACTGCTGAACAGCATGGCCTGCTCGACGGTGGTAGTAGATCGCCCCGACCATCATCAGCACCATGCCTTCCGCAGCCCAAGTCTCCAGCGACTCGATGAACAGACCGATGGCGGCCGCCACCTCCAGCGCCCCGACCACGCGCATCATTCGGAGGTCCAGCCCGAACTCGGCGAACTGCTCGGCCATCGGCTTGGCGCCGGCCAGCTTGGCCAATCCGGCCATCGAGTAGATGACGGCGAGAATGATTGCAAACACGATCATGGCTCGAACCTACCGCCTAGAACTTGCCACTGTTGGGCTGCGGGCCTTCGGGAATCGGCTCCATGTTGTCCCAGTGCTCGACGATCTTGCCGTCCTCCACCCGCAACAGATCAAACACGGCCAACTCCTGCCCGAGAAACACGTGACTGTAGACCATCACGAAGTTGCCCTGCCCGATGATCTTGAACACATCTCGGTACACCATGTCTTTGCCCGGCCCGGCCATGAAATCCTGGAAGGCCTCGATCCCATCGGGAACCATCGGATTGTGTTGGATGTAGCCTTCGCCGACGTAGTCGACAATGCGCTCGGCTCGGTGGTTGACAAGCACATCGTCCACAAACGAGGCGACCAACGCCTTGTTCTCCTCGGTGAGATGTTCGTCGACGATCTCGGTCGGGCCGTCCACCTGGGTGTGGCCGTTGACCGACGGTTCGTCGGAGTAGGCGGCGATCACGTCCCAGTGTTCAACGATCTTGTCGTTGTCGTCGGTGTCGAACAGGTCGGTGGTCACCCACTTGGCTTCGCCGTTGTTGATGTCCTGGAACACGTGCACAAACACGTAGGAGCCGTCGACGATCGACCGGACAACCCGGATGTCGCGCACCGGGTTCCGCTCGATGAACGGTTCAAAGTACTCGACGAACCCCTCGACGCCGTCGCGCACGCCGGTGCTGTGCTGGGTGTAGCGGTCGCCGGTGTAGGCCTCCACGGCCTCCCGGACCTTCCCGTCTCGGATGCCTTCCATATATAACGCCGTTGCGTTGGCCAGTTTCTGACTCATGATTGTCGCCTTCGTTCGGTTGGTGGTTGCTGTCATTCCAGTCAACCGCCCGACGCCGCTGACCAACAGGTCGTGATCCGACACCGTCGCCTCAAAAGTGGACAGCCCAATCACCATGGCGGAATAAGAGGCATCACAACTATGGTTTGGGCCGTATGACTTCCGAGCAGACCACCCCGAACCAAAATCCTGAAGACCTCCCCACCCACGACGAGTCAGCGAACTCGTGGCACAAGATTCTGGAGCCGGGTGAGCTGGAAGAAGGCCGGGTCAAAACGGTGACCGTGGGCCGGGAGCAATACGCCGTTTCCCGCCACGAGGGCCAGGTCGGCTGCATCGGCAACGCCTGCCCACACCAGGGCGGACCGCTCGGCGAAGGGTCGATTGAGAAGGGCTGGCTGCGCTGCCCGTGGCATGGCTACGACTACAACCCCATCACGGGTCAGCCGCCGGGAGGGCACAGCGACACCGTGTCGTGTTTCGCCACCGAGGAGCGCGAAGACGGCGTGTACGTGTCGCTGCCCAACGACAAACCGCTGGAACGCACGGTGTCTGATGTGGTGGTGGAGACGCTCACCAACTGGGGTTTGACCCACGTGTTCGGCATGGTGGGCCACTCCAACCTCGGTTTGGCCGACGCCCTCCGCAAAGCCGAGGAGCGAGGTGACCTCACGTTCATCGGCGTGCGGCACGAGGGTGCCGCCGCGTTCGCCGCCACCGCCTACGGCAAACTCACGGGTATCCCCGGTGGCTGCCTCGGGATCGCCGGCCCCGGGTCGACCAACATGCTCACCGGTCTGTACGACGCCAAGGAAGACCGAGCCCCGGTGCTCGCACTCTCCGGCCAGGTGCCCTCAGCGGTGAAGGGTCGAGGAGCGTTCCAAGACACCGACTTGGAAGCGGCATTTGCCGACGTGGCCCGGTTCAGTGAATCGGTGCACGCCACATCGGATCACGCCGAGCTGGCCAACCTCGCCATGAAGACCGCCATAATCGAACACGAGGTGAGCCACCTGGTGTTCCCCGACGAGGTTCAGCACATGCCTGTCGACGCCGACGCGGCAGCCGGTGGACCGAAGGGTCGCACCGGATCTCGGGAGATCCGTCCCCCGGAGGCCGACCTCGAACAAGCTCTCACGATGATGGCCGAGGCCGATCGCCCGATGATCATCGTCGGCAACGGGGCCCGGCGTCAGATGGAGCCAATCATCGCTCTGGCCGAAGCCCTCGACGCCCCCGTGGCCACCACGTTTAAGGGCAAGGGTTTGATCTCCGACAACCACCCCTTGGCCGCAGGCGTGCTCGGACGATCCGGCACCCCGGTGGCCAGCTGGTTCATGAACGAGTCGGATCTCCTGGTGGTGTTCGGTGCCAGCTTCGCCAACCACACCGGCATCGCCACCTACAAGCCGCTCATCCAGATCGACTACGACCCGATGTCGATCGGCAAGTTCCACTCTGTCGATCTCGGCGTGCAGGGCCACGTCGGTGTCACCGCTCAGGCCATGCTGGAGATGCTGGCCTCATCAGGCGGCACTCCAGGAGGCGTCGACTCCCACATGACGGCCGAGATCGCCGCCCGCTGGGAGATCTGGCGAGCCGAGAAGGCCAGTCGCGCCGCAGACGACGCAGGGAACGGCCTCAACTCAGCCGCCGTGTTTGCCGCCCTCGGCGACGTCATCGATGACGATGCCGTGATCGCGGTGGACGTCGGCAACAACACCTACTCCTTCGGCCGTTACTTCGAGGCTTCAGGAGCACAAGATCTGTTGATGTCGGGGTACCTGGGCTCCATAGGGTTTTCGTTCCCGGCAGCCATGGGGGCGTGGGCCGCTGTCGGTAGCTCCCGTCAAGTGGTGTCGGTCTCGGGCGACGGTGGTTTCGGGCAGTACGCCATGGACTTCACCACCGCGGTGAAATACAACATGAACATCACCCACGTGCTGCTCAACAACAGCGAGCTCGGCAAGATCTCGAAGGAGCAGCGGGCCGCCCATTGGGACGTGTGGCAGACCTCTCTCCACAACCCGAATTTCGCCGACTTCGCCGAGCTGTGTGGCGGCAAGGGCATCAGGGTCACCTCGGCCGATCAGCTCGGTCCGGCGCTCGAAGAAGCCCTGGCTCACGACGGCCCGACGCTGGTTGAAATCGTGACCGACGCGCTCCTCGTCTAGACAAAACACCACGATCTCCAGCGAATCGTGACAAAAGCCCCTATCCAAACAAGTACTTTGCGTTGTAAAGTTCCTGCCGTGAGCAGTGTACTCGATCCAGAAACGGCCCTGCGGCAAGCCCGACGGGCGCAGGCCACCACCCGCACATCCCTAATGACTGCCGGCTGGTTATCGCTGATGGCATGGGGCTCCGTGCTGCTCGCCGGATCGGTTGCGTCTCAGGTGATGAACAACTCAAGCTTCTGGTACTGGGCAATCGCCATACCGTTCGCCATCGCCGTTTCCGCCGTAGCCGGGCGTCGAGCGTCGCAAGAACTCAGGATCGACGCGGCGCACTGGCCGTACAGAATCGTCGGCGCCATCATGTTCATTGTCGGTTTCGGGATCTGGTACGTGGTTGACCAGTCGCTGGCCGCGTTGATCTGGTGGCTGGCGATCGCCGGTGGCATGGCCGTGATGTCACTGCTCGACAAACAACACATCCTGGCACTGGCCCTGGCGGGAATCACGATCTGGGGAGTCGGGTTTTGGGCCATCGAGCCAGGATCCCAGGTGCTCATCACCCTGATCGCCGCCCTTGGTGCCGCCATGCTGGCCGCCGGGGCAACACTTCGCATGATCAGGACCCAGTCGTGAACAACGGGCTCGATCCCATCATCCACCAGCAGACGAGGTTGTCGATTATGGCCTCGCTCTCCGAGGTGGCAGCCTCATCGTTCACCCAGCTTCGGGACAATCTCGACCTGTCCGACGGCAACCTCTCGCGCCACCTCACGGTGTTGGAGGAGGCCGGCTACGTCGAGATCAACAAGACGTTCAAGGGCAAGACACCACACACCGAAGTGGCGTCGACGTCGGAAGGCACCAAAGCCTTTGCGACCTACCTCAACACTCTCCAGTCGATGATCGACACGGTGCAGCAACGCACTTGACCAACAGCACTAACCCGGGCGAGAAAGGCAGGCAACCATGTCAGTATCCCCACCGATATCCCAACCAGTCCTCAGCGTCACCAACCTCAGCAAGCGGTTCGGCGATCTCCAAGCGGTCGACGACGTCTCCTTCCACATCGGCCTGGGTGAGACCTACGGTCTGCTTGGGCCCAACGGCGCCGGCAAGTCGACCACAATCTCGATGATCGCCGGGCTGCTCGAAGCCGACAACGGCCAGGTTGACGTCAACGGCCAGACCATATCCACCCGAACAACCGACGGCCGCAGCGACATTGGCTACGTGCCCCAGGACATTGCGATTTATCCTGATCTCACCGCCCGGGAAAACCTACGATTCTTCGGCGAGCTGTACGGACTCGGGGGCGCCGCCCTCAAGGCGAGAGTTGAAGAGGTGTTGGCACTGGTTGGGCTGTCCGACCGGGCCGACGACCGCACCGAAGACTTCTCCGGCGGCATGAAACGCAGGCTCAACATCGGCTTGGGCCTCCTCCACTCCCCTCGCCTCCTGATCCTTGATGAGCCGACGGTCGGCGTCGATCCGCAATCTCGCAACGCCATCCTCGAGTCGGTGGCGCAGCTCGGACGGGAGGGCCTGTCGGTTCTCTACACCACCCACTACATGGAGGAGGCCGAGCGGCTGTGTGATCGGGTGGCCATCATCGACGAAGGTCGGATCGTCACCGAGGGCACCCGCCGGGAGCTGACGGCCCTGGTCGGCGAGAAGGACCGGATCGTGTTGAAGCTCGACGGCGACGGCACCGCGTTGACCGACCGCATGAAGGATGTAGCCGGGGTAAGCCAAGCCGCAGCCGCCGATCATCAGATCGAAGTTGTGTGCGACGACGCCGGCCGGTGCCTACCACTGCTTCTCCAGATTGTGGCCGAGGGCGGCTTATCAGTGCGGGCCATCGAAGTGGAGGAACCCGACCTGGAAGCGGTGTTCCTGCACGTCACCGGCAAAGCGCTACGGGACAACTGAGGCGATCGTCATGAGATCCGCATTCCTCATCGCCAGAAAAGACTTCATCCAGTCGATCCGCAACCGCTCGTTCTTCGTGCTCGGGCTGCTGGCTCCGCTGGCCATTATGACCATCATGGACGTGACTATGGGCGACGCCCTCTCGGGCACGTTCAACCCCGTTATCCACATCGTCGACGAAGCCGGCATCAACGGTCCGATGGTCGAAGGGTTGCGGGAAGCGGGCTTCCAAAACGTTGAGCTGGTCGACTCGGCAGCCGCGGCCCGCACTGCCGTCGAAGACAGCGACGCCGACGCAGCCATCATCTTCCCCGCCGAATTGGGGACGCTGTTCGAAGACCCGACCCAAAGCGCCAACATCGAAGTGGTGACCAGACCGGACTCCGACATCTCGGCCTCCATCTCCCGCTCCTTGGCCGAAGCGTCTGCCGCCCGGTATCGCCAGATCCGAGCCTCGTTTGCGGTGGCGGCTCAGGGTGGAGTGACACCGGCACCGGAGGCAGCCGCCGCGGCCGAGCCGGCGATCACCATCACCGAAAGCGCCGCCGGTAGCAGAGTGTTGGTTGACGCCACCTACTTCGCAGTGGCGATGGGGGCGTTCTTTGTGTTCTTCACCGCCCAGGCCGGCATCACCACGCTGCACACCGAACGGCGGGACTCAACGCTGGCCCGGATGTTGGCCTCGCCGTCACCTCGGTGGGCTCCACTGGTGGGCAAGGGTTTGGCCAGCTTCGCCACCGGACTCACTGCACTGCTCGCGCTGTGGGGCTTGTCGAGCGTGCTGATCGGCGCCGACTGGGGCCCTCCGCTCGGGGTCCTCGCTGTTGGTTTCGCGGCGATGTTCACCGCCGTCGGGTTAGGAGCACTTGCCACGTCGGTTACATCAACGGCCGAGGCCGCCGGAGCGTTATCGAGCATCCTCACCACGGCTCTGGCCTTCTTCGGCGGCACGTTTGTGCAGATCCCGGCCACCGGCGTTCTGGCCACCCTCTCCCGCTTCTCGCCGTTCCGCTGGATTGTTGACGGCATCGGCCAAAACGCCGGGGCCGGATCGATGGGCGACGTGTTCTTCTCCGCCACCGTGCTGTCGATGTTCGGGGTGGTGGCCGGAGCCATCGCTTTCAGTCGACGTAACCACCTGTTGGGAGGTGCATGATGAGTAGCCGCCTACGGTCAATAGTCGGTATCGCCCGAGTCTCACTCCTCCGCTTCGTTCGGGAGCGGTCCAACATCTTCTTTGTGTTCGCTCTGCCGCTGCTGATCATCCTGTTCATCGGCATGCAATTCGGCGGCGGCAACTTCTCCGAGATTGCGCTGGTCGGGGCCGATAGTCCCGTTGGCACGCAAATCGCTGAGGCGTTCGACGGGTCCGACATCGTGGCCAACCGTTACGACAGCCGAGCTGAGGCCTTGCGGGCGGTTGAAGAGCAGAAGGTCGACGCCGCGATCATCGTGCCGATTACCGATCCCTTCGTCGATCCCGTCGACATTGAGTACATCTCGTCGAGCAACGGCGTCGACGCTAGGGCTTTGCTCCAGTCGACCATCGACGAGATTTCCATCGACGTCGACGGCGCCCACTTCCTCGCCTCAACCTTGGGCGGTTCAGCCGGTGACTACGCCGGGCAGGCCGCAGCGGCCGACGCCGCCCTCGGGCCCATCACGGTCACCGAATCCACGGCCGGAGAAAATCTGTTTGGGAACGTCACCCAGTTCAACCTTGGTGCGGCCACCCAGTTGGTGCTGTTTACATTCCTCAGCTCCTTGACGGCGTCGGCTTATCTGATCCTCACCCGCCAGCTCGGGGTGGCGCAGCGTATGGCGGCATCGTCCACCAGCGTGGGCACGATCGTGATGGGCGAGACGCTCGGCAAGTACCTCATCGCGTTGCTCCAGGCGCTGTACATCATCGTGGCCACGTGGGTGATCTTCGGTGTCGACTGGGGCAACCTGTGGGCCACGGGAGCGTTGGTGGCGGTGTTTGCTTTGGTGGGAACGGCGGCGTCGATTCTGCTCGGTTCGATGGTGAACAATGAAGGTGTGGCCTCCGGTATCGGAGTTGGAATGGGCATCGGGCTCGGCGCCCTGGGCGGAGCCATGATGCCGTCGGAGTTCTTCTCCGAAGGCGTGCGCAACGTCGCTCGCTTCACCCCGCACTTCTGGGCGCTCGAAGGGCTGAAGGAAGTGGTGTGGCGAGGCGGCACGATTGGTGACATCACCACCGAACTCGGTGTGCTGGCCCTGTATGCCGTGGTGTTGCTGATCCTCTCGACGGTGCTCTACCGCCGAACGCTGCTGCGCAGCTAGGGCTGTTGCCGTTTCTGGTGGCCCTCAACGTTGCCGACGGCGGTGGAGGCCACCAGAAACAGTCTGTCGGTTGGTGAGCAGCACTAGCATCAGGCGGATGGCCGACGACCCCACTCCTCAACATCTCGACGACGTGGTCCACTGGTGCCCGACGTGTGGCACGATGCTCACCGAGGAGATGCCCGATCGAGGCGAAAAGGCGGCCGCCGCAGTCGCCAGTGTGGTGGCCACATGGTGGTTTCCCTCGCTGTTGCTCGTGCTGATCGGGGTTTGGGTGGTGGTCAACTTGATCTTCCGGCCGATGGAGCCATTCCCGGTGATCATGCTGGCCTTCATCTCCGCGGTCCTGGCATCGCTGTCGGCGTTGCAGGGTCCGCTGATTCTCTTGGCGCAACGGCGGGCCCGCATGCGCGATCAGGAACTCGAACGGGAGATTCACCGGATCGTGGCCCACAACGAGGCCGACATGCATCAGATCCGCCTACGCCTCGATCAACTCTGGGAGGAGATGGTATCGGAGGATGAATGAGCGTTAAAGACCTCTAGTTCGAAGGAATCCCCCCGGTATCCATCTGCACTCAAGTGAAGGCAATTGGACCGATTCCATCCTCTTGAAGTATGAAATGGAGGACATTTTGATGATCGAGATGTTTTCCAAATCAAGGAGGGAATGCGAGTGGCGAACGCAGCTACCAGCTTTGCAGACCTTGTTCGCAGGACGTACCGACAGCTTGCTCGGCGGATGGCCGAGCAGGAGAACATGGCCCGCTGGGATCGCTTTGTTCTGATCATCGTCCTGTCCTCGGCCGTTGAGGTTCCCTATTCCGCCATGGTGACCGACGGCGAAATCGGGATCTTTTTGAAGGCTTCCAGCTGGCTCTTCTTTATCGTGTATTCCGCTGACATCGCCGTCAGCCTGACCATTAGAGAGAACGGCGATATCGGTAGATCCAAGGCCATACGAGCACTTTGGCTTCGCCTTCCAAACGGCTGGCTGAGTCGGTGGAGGAACAAGATTCCCAAACCGGCGAAGGTGTACTTGGCCTCATGGTCCTTCGTAATTGACCTAGTGGCAACCATTCCGTGGGTTCTGCTGTCTTCCAGCCTCGGAGTGTTACCCGCAGCTCGCCTCGCTCGACTAGCAGTGATCGCGAGGGCCTTTAAACTGTGGAAGGCCCCATCGATGTGGAGAGGCGCGTTTCGAGCCAATCCGGCGCTCGGGCGATTCGTTGTGATCATTGGCAGCGGCGTCTATCTGTGGTTTCTCCACGCTTGCATATTGTTCTGGGCTGAGCGCTCGAATCCGGACACTACCATTGCCTTCGCAGACTCACTAAACAGCATTTTCGTCACTTTCACATCCAATGACATGGCTCAAACATTTACTCCCGCTGGGCGTTGGGTATCGATCTCCGCGGTCGTTTTTTCGGTGACAGTGGTCGCCGCGGTATTCGGGAACTTCACATCCTTCTTCACGAATCGAGATCAACTCGAATTGGCCCATCGAGAACGGCATGCCGACTGGAACTTGATCTTTGGACTTTACCCAACGGCGTTCACGTCCGATGTCTGCAACGCCGTCCGGCAATACCTCGACGACCAGCGTGGCAGCGACCACAGACGAAAGGAGCATCTCGGCATGATCTATGGACTTCGGGGTGACCTGGAAACACTCGTCACAGAGGCCATTGTGACGGCTGAGCCACCGGTTGCAGCGGTGGATCTAGAGCGGCTCAAGAGACTTCAGGACGACATCTCCAGAGGGAAGTCACCTGACTGAGGCCCCATGTTCCAGTTGACAACGCCCGCCCAGGGGCGAGCTGCGTTCTACCCCGAGAACTTGCCCAGGGCGTCGCCGCCCTTCTGCAATTTGGTGGCAGTGCGGGCGAGGCCTTCGCCGGCTTTGTCGACGGAGTCACCCATCTTGCGAAGTTGGGTGGCCACCTCGGCCAGTCGTCCGCCAACCAAGTCGAACTTGCCGGCGGCGTCGGCGATGCGGTCGCCAATACCACCGTCGGGGATGGGGAGTTTGGAGAACTGTTTGGCCACTGCTCCCAACAGATTCTGGGCCGATGCCAGTTCCTTGCGACAGACGTCCAAGGCGTCACCGGCCACCTCGGCCACGGCCTTCACGCCATCGCCTTTACCCGGAGCTCCGGTGAGGAAGTTGGCGGCGCCGGCCACGTCGTCAGCCGCTTCGGTGAGCGCCGAGGCAGTCGAGGCCAGGAGTTCGGGCAGACGCTGCACGAAGTCGATCAGATCATCACCGTGTTCGGTCACGAACTTCACCGCCGCGGCCACGTCGTCGGAGGAGCCCATCACGGCTCCCACGGCATCTTTCACATCACCAAGATCAAGTCCGGCGATTCCCTGTATTTGATGAGTTTGGTTGTCTTCGTCTCCAGCCATGGCGAAAGAGTAGCGGACGCTATAACCGTCGGGTCGCCCGACCGGTAAGACGTTTGGCCATCGCCCAGGCGAGACCGTGGGCTCGTCGACGAGCGGTCTCGGTGAACGGACCTTGCCAACCGTCCTCGAGCGTGGTGTCGAAGATCTCCAGCCAACGTTCGAACAGTGACTCGTCGAAGGGCGCGGCATCGTGCAGCCACCGGTGGGCCTCGATCACCTCGTCGGCCTCCTGATGATGCTCGCCGAGCAGCACACCAACCCAGAAGTCGGTGAGCTCCGCGGTGTGGGCCTGCCAGTCAACCGAGGCGATGGTGCCGAACCAATGGTGGAGCCGATCGTCTTGCGCTACTTCGCGATAGAACGCGGTGACAAACCCGGCGATCTCCTCTCGGCTGTCGAGATCAGGGAGCGAGTCGTCGAACATGTGAGACCAGCAAGGCGGGTCGCCGCCGAGTGTCATACGAGTACGGCGACGGCGGTGATCACCACAACCGCTATGCCGAAGATCATTTGCTGAATACCAATCACCACCGCCCGCCGCACCGGGCCACGTACGGCAACGATGTTGAACGCGGCGACGGCCGCCACCGCCAGCACCGGAGCCAAAGGCACCGCATCGAGAAGCCAGGCCGCGGCAACCGCGGCGACGGCCACGATCTGAGCGGCATCGCTGTGCCACAACGACACCTGACGATCGTGGGCCCGAAACACTTGGGCGCGGGCGTAGGGAATAGCGGCCGCCGCTCGTGCCGCGACCACCGCCCAGAGCCCGATCGCGAGAGCGGTCGTACCTCCGCCGACCAGAACGATTGCGGCCACGATCGCACTGATGCCGACCGCGCCGGCCAGCTCCGGAATCAGACGGCGGCTGCGCGACCGCATGTCGAACCAAAGCTCGACGGCGATCAGAGGCGCCGCCACCGCCAGCGGAATCCAGAACCGATTGTTGACGGCGCCGAGCGAGGCCACTACGGCGAGTCCGACGATGAGCGCCAACTCCCCGGCGGCGATCCAAGCGGCGAGTCGGGTGCGATCCAGCCAGCGGTTCCGCCACCGATCGACCAGCACAACTTTGAGCGGCGTGCGGGCGACAAAGGCCAACATGGCGGCCAACCCCAGGGCCAGGCCCGACCACGACCAGGCCACGATCAGACCGAGCACGACCGGCTCGGCGGTGAGACTCCAACCACCATGTTCGGTGGGCACTGCCACCTGGCGCCATAACGATTTCGTGGTGGTCACATCACCCACCTTTGCCCAGCCGGAGGATTGATCACCTCGGACACGAACCCCGAAGTGAACCCGACGACTCCAGCCGAAGTAGGACCTTTAGTCTCACACT
Organism: Acidimicrobiales bacterium; assembly: GCA_965216355.1. Taxonomy (GTDB): domain Bacteria; phylum Actinomycetota; class Acidimicrobiia; order Acidimicrobiales; family SZUA-35; genus JAHELU01. The sequence goes on along the minus strand of CBDCFR010000013.1, from coordinate 385,357 downwards.
ATAAGACTACCCAATCGGCCGCCTACACCTAGTCCAACATGGTGTCACGGCGCCGACGTGAACGGCGAGACACCGCCACGAAACTCACTCCGGTTGACGAGGATGCGCCCGCCAGCATCAACAGCACCATGAGGCTCGCTCCCGTGAAGGCCAGCGGCGGAGCACTCGACGAGCCAGAGATGATCACAATCTCGGTCCACACCAGAACCGTATACACCTCGTTGTTGGTGATGTTCAGATCGAGCACTGTCGGTTCGATCTGAACCGAGTTGCCGATCGCCGTTCCCGGGGCCACATCAATATGGGTGATCAGCCTAAGGTCGGCGGTGGTCTCCCCGTTGGCCAGCGGACCGGTCCAGTCGCAGCCGACGGTTTGGCTGTCGGTGGCCACACAAACCCAGCCGTCACCGGAGTGCGACTTGTAGCGCAGCCCGATGGGCATCGAGTCGGTGATCGAGATCGGCCCGGCGTGATCAGCGGGGCCGAGGTTCGTCACTCGGATCACCCAGTGGCCTTCGGTCTCGCTCGACTCGGCCCCCACAAACTGCTTGTCGATGGCCAGGTCGGTGGCCTCGACCCAGATGCCCAAGTCCCAAGTGCGGTCGACCTCGCCGGCCACCAGGTTCGTAAGTGACGTCAGGCCCGACTGAACGTCGGCGTCACTATCAAACGAATCACTGTCAAACGAATCGGATCCCACCTGGTCGGGAGCGACAGGTTGGTAGCCGTCGGGAATGGTGGCCAGGTCAAAACGCAGCTGATAGTCGCCGGGCGCGAGGCGGGTGAAGAGGTAGAGGCCGTCGGCGTCGGTGGCAGTGCGGCCAACGACCGTGCCGGCGCCATCGAGCAAGGCCACCCCAACGCCGGCCACCGGTACCTCGCCGGTGTCCTGCAGACCGTCGCGGTTGTCGTCGATCCAGACGTAGTCACCGATGGCGGCCAGGGCACTGACCGCCACCTCATCACTGTTGTTGGCGGGATCAACATCGGTTTCCGACGTTGACAAAACGTCGGCCCGGTTCACGATCTCGCCGTCAACGCCGAGCTCGATGGTGGCGTCGGCCGGGAAGTCGACCTCGAGTTCAAGATCAAAGGTTGCGCTCTCGCCTGGAACCAGCTCGTCGGCTGCGGCCACCGTCCAAACAACCTCGCTGTCGCTGATCGACGAAGGATTTGGTGACGCCGCCATCACCGTTGTGCCAGGCGGAAGCCGGTCGGTCACGGTGAACTCACCTGAGGCGACGTTGCCCTGGTTGGTAACCGTTATCCGATAACGAAGACGGTCTCCGGAGCCGGCGGCCGATGACGGATCGACGAGTTCCTTGGCGAGGGCGAGATCGTAGATCAGCACCGGTGGAATGGGCACGACGTCAACGGCGCTCGGGTCGGCGTCGGACACCGCCGGGTCGCCGCTCGGCTGAGTGGGTTCGGCCAGGCTTCGAGGTTCACCGGCGGCGGACGCGATGTTGACGTAGTCGTCGGCAGGGGCGGCGATCGTGCACTCGTAAACCCATATCTCACCGACGGCCAGGATGTCGAGCGGATCACCATCCCCATCGTGAATTCGCACGGGGCTACCACATGCCGCGATCGTGTCGACGACGACGATCGAGCCCAGCGGAAAGCCGCCGCTGTTGAGCACCGAGATGCGGTGTACCACGTCGGCGCCCTCCGGCACCACCACCGCAACACCGGGGTCGGCGGTTTGAGCATCCCGCCCGAGAGTGGTGGGGTCGGCCGGGTTGTAGGCCACGGCGGGGGCCTGCTGGGCGTACTTCTTCACCAGGATGGCCGGATCAGCCGGAGTGACGATCACCACCTCGGCGGTGTCGATCGACGAAACCGGCACCCCACCAACCACGGTGACGCCATCAACTTCCGCCGTGTTGACGTTGTTGCCGGAGGCGAAACCGTAGGGCCAGCTGCAGTCGATCACGGTGGACGCTCCGGCGGCCAGGAAGCCGACGTTGCGGTCGCACTCGAACCCGACAAGATCATCGCTCAGCACAAGATTCTGCAGATCGGCGCTGCCGATGTTGGTCACCACAAACCGGTAGTTGACGGGCTGGCCCGGCTCGTAGATTCCCGTGCGCCCATCGGAGGCATCGGCTTCGATGTACACGCCGGTGCCCGGCCCCGACTCCACCAGCTTGCGGAGCTCCACCGCGCCGGTCAGCCATTCGACCGTCGTCGAGGCGATGTCGTCCTCGGCCGGGTCGCTGTTGCCCGGTACCGAATCGACGTCGGAAGTTCCTGGGTGACTCGTGACTTCCACCGTGTTGGTCACCACGGCTTCGGCCGGCGAGTAGGCCTGATAGACAAGCTCATAGGTGTCGTTGGGCCCGATGGTGGGAATCGAGATCACGCCGGTGGCAGGGTCGAAGGCCGCGCCATTGGCGACGCCCGTGTTGACTTCGACGATTCGAACCGACCCGGGAACGACCACGAGCCCGTTGGTCACGGCATCGTCGACAAGTTCCACATCGCGGGCGGTGCCGGCCGGCAGCACATAGGCGCCGGTGGGCGACACCGAACCGGCGTGGTCGATCGCGATCGTGTAAGTGGTGGGGTCGCCGACGATTTCAGCCGCCGACGACGCCGCCTTGGTGACCTCAAGATCCACTTCCGGGAGGGCGAGACCGACCTTGGGCGGTTCGCTGGGTAGAAGGGCAGCGCCTGTGTCGGACCTGGTTCCGGCGAACGCAAAGTTGTTCCACGCCGTCTCACCGGGGGCCACTCCTGGCGGGTAGGTCACGTCGAACACGATGTTCATCTGCTCACCGGGGTCGAACGTCAACAGACCACCGCTGTCGTCAACAAAGCTGAGTCGGAAGGCCGCCACATCTCCGGCGCCGCCTGGTGGCAGCGAAGTCGACCAGTCGTCGACACATCCTGCGGGGAACGGCGTGGCCCCGGTGGTGAGCTCATCGCGGCAGGGATTGGTGGAGGCCGAGTACATGATCTCCACCCCTGCCGGCACGGTGGTGGCATCGAAGCCGACAAAGGTGGCCGCCCAATCCGATTGACGGGCCACCCCAGCCTGGGTCTCCGACAAGCCGGTGTCGTTCACATGAGGCAGCACGTCGTAGATCACCAGATTCTCCACCGACACGTTGCCGAGGTTGGCCAAGTCGAGCGAGAACTGCGCGGTGCCACCGCTCGTGGTGATGGCTCCGATGGCGGGAAACGGTTCGAACGTGATGTCGAGGTCACCCTTCACCGCATTGAACGAATCGACCACAACGGCGGTGGTGGCGGGCACGATCGGCAGGTCGTCGCCGCAATAGGCGTCGCCGGACACAATGCCATCGCCGTCCAAGTCATTACCATCGTCGGTCGAAGCGCCGACCAAGGTGCCGCTCTCCAAACACTGGAGGGTGGCCGCCGAGGCCGGGTCGCTCGGGTAGACGTTGGCCACGTTGACGGCCGAGTAGCTCAGGTCGAGCGGGGTCACGTAGAACCGAAGCGAGATCGCCGCCATCATCGAAGCGGAGGTAAACGACGACACCCCGTTGCGAGGACTCTGCCACCCTTCGACCACCGGGGGTTCGCTGAACGACGCTCGCACCAGCTGCCGGCCGGTGCCGTTGTAATCGTCGATGATCTCGATCTCGACATAGCTGCGCGGATCGAGCGTGTCGAGATAGGTGTTGTTGGTGGAGTTGCGGAACGTGAAGGGATCGCCTCGATTGAATCGATAGACCTCCCACCGGTTTGATTGCGTATCCTCCGGGTCGTCGTCGAAGAGCGCGTAGCCCAGTCCCTGAAGCGAGTCGAACTGGTAGCCGGGCGGCAGGAGGTCGGCCACGATCAGATCCTCGTCGGGGCGGAACGCATCACCTCCGGCGATCCTCGCTTCGATCGACATCGACGGACCCGACGCGCCGTTCTGACGCGACTTGAACACCTCAAGGGCGGTACCGCGAGCCACCACGATCACGTCGGCCTGGATCGACCCCATGCTGATGGCGGCGCTGTCGGGAGCGTCGGCGGTGAGGAAGGCGTTGAAGTACGAGCGGTTTCGCACCCTCGTCTGATCGGCCATCGGGTAGGTGGCGCTGTCGTCGGCCACCGTGCCCAGCAAGGCCAGCGTCGCGGCGTCATTGGAGCCGACCGAGGTGCGGACTTGCAAACCGATGTCTCGCGAATCCCACACGAAGGTGGCGATCTGTTCACCCGCGGCGAGTCCGGCGGCGGCCACAAAGTCGGGCCACAGCATCGTGTAGTCGGGCCACGTTGAGCCGTTGTGGGGCATGTCGACCACACCCTCCCGGCCCGTGGTTGTGACATACCGCAGCGGCACCGTCGGATTGACGTCTATCCACGCCTGGATTTCGGCCGCGCTCTGTGATCCGAACTGCACATGGGAGCGAGGGTCGATGTCGAGATGAATACGGTCGGTGGGCTGGAATGCGGGAGCAACACAGGCCGGGTCGGTTGGCAGCAGCGACGAATACTGGTTCGGTGTGGTTGTGAGATCGCCGTCGACGTCATCGGACGTGAGGCACGGCAGCGGATCGACGATCTGCCAGTAGTAGTTGGCCGAGTTGAGATTGCTGGTGCGGATGACGGAGTAGAACGACGCCCGATCACCGGCGTAGGTGATGTCGACGTTGTTGAAGTACGGCGTGATCGACCTCTTGGTATGACCACAACACGGGTTGGGCAGGCCGAAGCCGTGGCTGATCACATCGGTGTCGGTGAGAAACGTGGTGGCATCCTGCACCGCCCCCACCGGGTAACCCTCGACGGTCACCGTGTTGGTGGCCACCAACACCGGCGGCACCGCACTCGGCCCGAATACCGTTGACGGGAAGATCACCTCGACCCAATACGGGCTGAGGGCACCAAACGTGCATGATCGGTTTCCGACAGGGCCGGGGTCACTCCAGGTGACGGCGTGGGCTCCGCCGTCGTAGATCCCCCCGAGCGACGCCTCGACAAAAACCGACCCCGGTGGCAGTGTGTCGACCATCGTGAAGTCGACCACAAAGAGGTGCCCCAGCTTCGATGACTCCCACGACGGATCGCATGGGTAGAGGTAGTACTTGACCGGCTGATCGAGGATGAGGTCGGCGTCGGGGCCGAACTGACCGTACTTCTCAACAGTCAGATCACCGGTGGCCGTCCACTCCCCCGACGCCGAGTTGGTTGCCGAAGCCGTGTTGGCGGCGTCGATCGTGGCCTCGATCGTGACCGTTGTGCCATCGGGGGTGGTGTTGTTTGGCACGGTGGCGATCACGTCGAATTCGAAGGTCACGCCGGCCAGCACAACGTCCTGCAGGTCCACGACCCACTCGTCGTTCACATCGTCGTAGGCCCACGATTCGATTGCCGGGTGGTTGCCGACCGTGAAGGTTGACGGAGCGTCGGCCGGCCAACTGACGGTGGAGTCCAGACACTCCTCCTCGTCCACCGCCGCGCACTGCAACTGCACTCGAAACAGCATCGTGCCTCCCGATGGTTGAGGGCTCGGGTCGATGCGAGTAACGGTGATCTGCCACGCCGCGGCGGCCGCTGCCGGCGGTGGCCAAACAAGAGGGGCGGCCACCATCATCAAGGCGACAACCACCATGCGTACCGAACGTTGTACGGAACGTTGCATGGACCTTACATCGGCAGGGTTTTTATCGTCCTGGAGTGTTGCCTATTCGATCGATGATCCCACGAGCGGTTGTATGGTCGCCGTCATGGCCGCCAACGCGTCGGGACCAAGCGGCAGCTGGGGCAACCGGCTGGGTCCGAGATCGCCGAACCGAAGCGACGCCGCCGTCTTCACCGACGTGATGTACTCGGCAGCGTGGGCGTTATCCCAAATGAAGCTGTTGAAGGCAAACATCTTGGTGCGCCACAGCTCCATCGCCGCCTCGGTATCCCCACCGACGATCAGATCGTAAAGGGCCACACACTCCCGAGGCATGACGTTGGCGGCACCCCAGATCCAACCGTCGGCTCCGGCCAACAGCGCAAAAGGTGCGACCGGGTCGCAGCCGCCAAGCACACCCGGGCCGGCGGCGATCAGCGCCTGCATCTTCGCCATGTCTCCGGTGGAGTCCTTGATGTGCCCAATGTTCGGATGGGCCGACAGTTCCGCCCACATCTCGGCAGTGACTTCAACCCCCGATACCTGCGGGATGTTGTAGAGCACAAACGTGGTGTCGACCGCATCGGCCAACGTGAGGTAGTGATGCATCACCCCGGGTGCGAACGGCCCCTCGAGCCACGGGGGCAGGACCATCAGGGCATCGGCTCCGGCGTCGACGGCGGCCTTCGACTTCTCGATACAAAGGCGCAGGCTCACCGTGGAAGTTTGGGCGATCACCGGCACCCGCCCGGCGATGTGTTCCGCCCCGACCCTGGTGATCTCGATCACCTCGTCGTCGGCCATGTAGGCGAACTCGCCGGTGCCGGAGTTGAGCACGATGCCGTGCACTCCGGCGTCGATCAGCATGTCGATGTGGTGGCGGTAGCGGCCCGGGTCGAACCGCTGATCATCGTGAGTAAACGCCGTGCACATCGCCACATTGACGCCGTGAAGTTTCATCAATACCCCCCCCGATCACCGGGCCTGGCGTCTAGGTTCGCCGGGACTTCGACCGGCTCATTGACTGCTCGGTGACTGCTCGGTTTTCGATTGTCGCTTTACCTCGTACATCCGGGCGTCGGCCAAAGCGAGGACCTCATCGTACGACGAGTCACCGTCACCTTGGGCCACACCTACGCTGGCCGAAATCTGGAACCCTTTGTAGGTGAACCTCATGGCGCCGGCCAAATCCCGCAGACGCCGATCGGACAGGTCGGTATCGGCCACAACCACAAACTCGTCACCACCGAGGCGGGCGACGGAGTCGGAAGCCCTGCAAAGTGCCCTCAATCGTGTGGCCACCAGATTGAGCACCTCGTCGCCGGCCTCATGGCCCAGATAGTCGTTGACGGCCTTGAAGCCGTTGAGGTCGGCAAACACGACATGGTAGGTGTCACCAATTCGATCGGCCACTGCGGCCTCCAGGCCACGGCGGTTGAGGAGCCCGGTGAGTTCATCGGTGTTGGCTTGCGACCGAAGAACCTCGACCTCCTCGACGGTTACGGCCTGACGTTCGATCCGTAGCTGCAAAAGCCCTGTCGAAATCCCCGGCGGTCCCGGCATGATCTCGAAGCTGTCGACGGCAACGTGATCCCCGTCGGCCCGACCCCTGGTTCGCAGCCGAATCGGGGCTCGCGTGAGCTGGGCCTGAGTCAACGCCCCGGCGAACCGAACCCAGTCGGCTTTGCCAACCCGTTCCTCCAACGTCTGGTCGCCGACCTCGGCCGTCCACTCGTCGTTGACCGTGATCAGACGGCCGGCCATGTCGATCTCCGCGCACGGCCAACCTCGGTCGAACTCAACCGAGCGGCGGAATTCGAACCCGGCCTGCCGTTGCACCTGGGGCAGCCCGGCAACAGTGACCACGCCACCCAACAGCACCGCCAAAATGAGCAGCGCCCAGACGTCCATCGTGCGAGACAACAACACCGACAGCCAGAGCACGGCAACCGCCAGGCCCATGGCAACGAACCCAAGCACCACCTGCCACAGAGCCGGCAGAATCGTTGGCGGTTCCGGAGATTGGAAGGCCGCCACCACAAGGAAGCACGCAAACATACCCGCCGCCGAAAGCTGCCAACTTGGCCCGAACGAAAGGGAGGTAACCGTAAGAACCGAGGCCAGGGTACGAACCGACGCTCCCACTCGGTGAGCGGGCCCGATCACCACGTCGCGGGAAACGGCCAGACCGGCCAGCACGATGCTTATTGCGGCCAGTGGTCGATCGGCGACCAGCCTGGCCAAGGCCAGACCGGCCATACCAAGAGCTGCCGCGCCGAAGGCGAGGCCCATCTTGCGGGACAGCTGGACGGGCACTTGGGCAACGCGATCGACGGCCCCGACCACAGCGGCAAACCGCCCTACTGAACCGAGCCAATCAGACCCGATTAAGAACGCTCCCACCTGGGCCACGATGAGTCCGAAAGCGGAAACATCGTTGCCGGAATCAAGCCCAAACACAGTGATCGCCATTCCCACCACGATCAGTACGGCGGGGACACTCCGGCGAGGCGTGTGCAGCAGCGACGAAGCCGACAAGAACGAAACCGACAACCCAGGAACGTCCGCCATCAGAACCCCACCGTCACGTTGACCCCGTTCGACAGGGTTAAGGTCAAGTCTCGGGGTGGGCCATCGTCCAGCTCGAAGCTCAGTGTGCCGGTCACGCTGCCGGCGGCAGGTATCGGAAACTCTCCCGACAACTGTCGCCCTACGATGGCCGGGGCGACACTCCCGCTCGGCGTGCCCAACCGCCAAGCGTTCAATGCCGCGTTGACCGGCACATTGCCGCTGTTGCGGACGGTTACCTCAATCTCAAAGGTGCCCTCGGTCGGCAGGTCGCCGAAGCTGACCGCCATCGATATCTCGATGCGTGAGATCGACGTGGCCGTGGTTGGGGCCTGGGTGATGATTGTTGTCGGAGCGAGGGTAGGGGTTGTGGTCGATGGGGTCGGCGGCACGGCGGTCGACGACGTGGGCACACTTCCGGGTTCGCTTCCGGGTTCACTTCCGGATTCGGTTCCGGGACTCGGTTCTGGTTCCGGGACCGGCGAGAGGTTGACGTCGCCCATCTGCAACGAGGCGAGCCGCGACGAGGTGAGGATCGACTCCGTCGGCGCCGTCAAAAGGCGCACCACACCGCCGGCGAGATCTTCGTTTGGATGGTCCCGAAAAACCTGGTCAGCGGTTTGGCCCGACGAGGACTCACGACCCGACAGCAGTTCGATCACATAAACAACGGCGGGTCGAAGACCTTCCGAGGTTGACCTCGCCGGTTTTGCGGTCAGAGTGCGGCCGCACGCCGAAGTGTCAACCGTCTCCGAACCAGCAATGAGAGGTGTTGCCGGGTCTTCGCCGGAGTTGACCGATGCTGCGCCGACAAGAAGCCTCTCAGTGGTTCGGATCAAGCCGCCGGTCACCGGGGCCGCCGCGCCCGGCACGTTGCCGCAGGTTCGACCATTCGCGTCAACGAGCGCAACCGGCACAAAGCTGTAGTTGTCAAAGGTGTAGAACGCACCGGTCACGGCCTCGGCGCAAACGACTCCGCACTCAACAGAACTGGTGGTGAGAAGCTCGGCCTCGAGCTCGACCAGCAGTGATCTCACCTCGTCGGAGCCAAGAGGATGTCGGCCCACGGCGGTGGCCAGCCGTTCGAATGTAGGCAGCCGGGAGGACAAGTCGAGCCGGGCGAGACGATCGGAATCGGTCGCCGCCATCTGCACCAGGTCGGTCCAATACACAAGCGTGGCTGCGGTCGACCAGTTGTTGACCACGCCGCCGTCCACTTCACCCAGGATCGTGGCCAGGCCGACGATGCGGTCGTCGGCGGTTACCGCGGCCACGATCGTGGGAGCTACCGGCCGAGCTCCCGGTTGGGGCGCAAGGTCGACAAGTCGAATGGTCGTTGGGTCGACGCCTCCAACTGCCAACGACGCCGAATCGACGGTCAACAGCGGTGGCGGAGGATCGACGACGGCCGCGGCGGCAAGGCGATCCGCCGATAGCTGCAAGAAAATCACCACCGACAACCCCAAAACCAGGGACGCCAATGTTGGCACAAGGGCGAGCCGGTCGAGAACGCGGGTCTGCGTCGGGGCAGTCATCTATCACAACATCGGCGCCTGCGAGGACAGCCCTAAGCAGGTAGTTCTACCCCGGTGCCGGCCGATCCCCGTCTGTTCTTCCGACTACTCCTCCGGGCCGGCCTGCCACCGTCGCCAACGGGCGTTCATCGCCACACCCCACCCGTTGAACGGCTCGGGATAGTTGCGACTGGGAGAAGTCTTGCCGGTGAGAACATCGACCAGCGGTGGGATGTGGCCCATCATCATTTCGGCCAGGTATTTGCCCGAGATCGTTCCCTTTGCCATCCCCGTTCCCTGATAGACCATGGTCGACCAGACGCCCGGTTGGAGTTCGCCGCAGACCCCGGCCCCGTTTCGGGACAAGCTCAATGCGCCGCCCCAGGTGTATTCGAACTCGACGTCGGCGAGCATCGGGTAGCGAGCCTCAAACGATTTGCGGTGCACCGCGGCCACCGGTCCCTTGCCCACTTGCACGTCGGACCGACGACTGTAGGTGTACTGATTGCGGATGAGGATCCGGCCCTCGGGCAGGCGCCGAACCGTGGTGCCGGCCGGGTGAGCGGGGATGATTCCGTAGCTGTCTTCACCGCCGAGACGTTCGAGTTCGTCGGCGGTGAGTTGCCGGGTCATCGACCCCCAGGTGATGAGCGGAATGAGGTGTTTGGCGAAAAAGCCGAAACCTTCGCCGAAACCGTTGGCGGCCAGGATCACCGATGCCGCCGTGATCGATCCGCCGCTGGTTCGCAGTTTGTGGGGTGAGCCGAACGTGTAGTCGGTGATCGGGGAGCTCTCGAACACCGTGACGTTGCTCGGCATCGTGCGAGCCAATCCGATCACCAAAGCGGCGGGCTGCACCAGCACCGTGTGGGGTGCGAGCATGCCGCGGCGGTAGAAGTCGGTGCCGAACTTGGCCTTGAGTTCGTCGGCATCGAGCATCGAGTAGTCTTCGTTCACCGCATCGAGCGACGTGGCGAACTCGGTGAGGAACTCCTCGCCCTTATCGGAGGCCGCAGCGTGGATTTTGCCTTCCTCCCGCCAGTCGCAGTCGATGTCGTTGGCCTTCACGATTTCTCGAAGCCAGTCGAGTCCGGCCCGGTTGAGGGCGATGCCTCGTTTGGCGTTGTCGGTGTCGTCGGCGAAACCCTTGGCCCGGATGTTGTGGGCGTGGTCGATGATGAAGCCGCTGCAGCGACCGGCAGCGTTGTTGCCGATGCGGTCGGCTTCGACGAGGGCGATCGACGATTCCGGTGCCAGTTCAGCCAGCCGTCGAGCCGCGGCCAGGCCGCCGTATCCTCCACCGATCACCACATGGTCGAACACGAGGTTGCCTTCCACCTTGTTGGCCCCTGGCAGCGGCGGAAGAATCTCGAGCCAGCCGTTCGACCGGTCATAGCGTGGCATTAGTGAGACTTTCATGGTGCGTCCCCTTGGAGCAGCTCACCAAACAGTCGACCTGCACCATCAATGTTGTCGGTTATGCCTGCTAGTCGAAGACAATGCCACAACATCGCCTGGTTGCTGGTGATACAGGGCTTATTCACCACTGCTTCGATCTCTTCGATCACGTCCATGGTTCGCAGAGCCCCGCAGCTGATGAAGATGGCGTCGGCATCAGGGCGGTCGAGGCTGATGGCGAAATCCCGCAGGTAGCTGGGGGCCACTCGAGCCATGTCGGAGTCGTTGGTGATGTTGAGCCCTTGGAGGTCGAGGATCTCGACGCCGCGCTCGGTCATGTAGTCGTACTCGATCTGGTTGACCTCGTCGAGGTAGGGGGTGCCGACCACGATCTTCCGCGCACCGATGTGTTCGAGGGCGGCGAACACGCCGGAGATGAGGGTGGTGGGTATGGCGCTCGGATACCCCTCGGTGAGGGCCGCGCAGACCGCGTCCTCCCCCATCACCACGCTGCCGCTGGTGCAGGCGTAGCAGATCACGTCGAGGTTGGCGTTGGGAGCGAGGACAGCAGCGGCCGGGGCTAGCGAGTCGAGCATCCCGGCGAGGTTGGCGGCGGTGATTTGGTCGGGGTTGACGGCCCGGGTGAAATGGATGCCGACACCCTCGGGAGCCCACCGCATCATGTCGCTCTCGATCGTTTGCTCGCTCGACAGCAGTACAAACCCGATCTTGGCTCGCGGAAACCGACCCTCGTCGAACACCACCCCCTTCCCGAACTTTGTGCGCTTTGCGTCCCCCCTTCTGGGACGCAGGTGTCACAAAGTTCGTCGGGGGTGCTCACTTCACCACCAAATCGAGGGACGAACGGCTGAGCCTCTCACAGCCGTCTTCGGTCACCACCACCGAGTGACCCAGGTTCATCGAGCGTCCGGAGTCGAGGTCGAGCAGGATCATGTGGAGGAAGTACACCTGGTCGACGCCGAACGTCAGCGGATTGCCGTGATAGAGCATCGGCCAGTCGACCCAGATCGGGGCGTACACCGCACCCATGCCGTAGCCGCAGGCGTTCATGCGGTGTTTCCTGAACCCGGCGTCATCGAGTACGGCGGCGTGCACGTCGAACACCTCGCCCAACGTGGCGCCAGGTTTGATCGCCGCTTCGCAGGCTTCGAGCGCGGCGCGGCAGGCGGCGTGCATGGCGACATGCTCGGGCGACGCTTCGGTTGTGAGGAGCGTCCGCATCATCGCCGCGTGGTAGCGACGCTGCACGCCACACCACTCGATGGTGAGCTGATCGTGGGGTTCGAGCGTGCGCCGCCCCGAGGTGTAGCGGACCATGAGGGCGCCGGGACCGGAGCCGATGATGAGTTCGTTGCCGGCGTAATCGCCCCCGCCGCGCAGGATTACGTCTTGCATGTCGGCCAGGATCGTGGCTTCCGATACCCCGGCGGCGGTTGCGGCCACTGCGGCGTCCCAGGCGTCGTCGGCCAGCTCGGCCGCTCGGCGGATGTAGGCCAGCTCGGCCGGGCTCTTCGTGCGACGCAGCTCCTGGATGAGCGCCGAGGCGTCGGTCCACGTGAGCCCCTGGTCGGCCATGGCCGCGTCGAGCAGCATCCAATTGGATGCTTTGAGCCCATAGCTGTCGGTTTCGATTCCCACATGTTTCCCCGACAGGCCCATATCACTCAACATCGCCATGAGGTCCTGCGCCGGGTTCATGCCCTCGACGTCGGTCCAGATCCGGATGTCTTCGAGAGTCGAGGTGAAGCGAGCGGTGCCCCGGTCGGGCATCCGAGTGAGTAGCGCCGTGCGACCGTCGGCGGTGAGCACCAGACACTGAAACATCGAGAAGCCAAACGTGTCGTAGCCCGTGAGCCAATACATCGACTCCTGCTTGAACATCAGCAGCGCATCAAGGCCGGTCTCGGCCACCGCAGCCGCGGCCCGAGCCACCCGATCGTTCATCTCTTCTTGGCTGAAGTGCACCGGCATCGGCACAGTGTGTCAGCACCTCACAGGCGCGTCTAACCAACGCAGAGATGGGCAATGCCCAAACCTCGTCGTCCAGCGGAAACACGTCGCCACCGGTATGCAACACAAACCCCGCCTTGAAACGATCACCTAGTTCGTCTCGCATCCACAGGAGGTGTTTGGCATCTGAGCGATCCACCCGTTGCGATGCCTTGACCTCAAGCCCGTAGAGGCGATCGCCAACCTCGATGACAAAGTCAACCTCCCGCTGGCCGGCCGACGTCCGGAGGTGGGAGAGGCGGCCTCCCAACAGCGGCACTTGAGGGCGGAGCTGTTGGGCCACGAACGACTCCAGATACCGCCCGGCAAGATCTCGATCCGCGAGCATGTCGTCAACACCCACGTTGGCCAGAGTCATAGCGAGCGCCGTGTCGGCCAGAAATCGTTTTGGGTACCGGGTCAACCGCTTCAGCCGATTCGATTCAAACGACGGCAGCGAATCTGAAAGGTACGTTCGCTGCAATAGGTCGTCATAGGCCTTCCACGTCGCCTTGTTGAGATCGGCGGCGTCCCAAATCGTTTGGTCCGGGACGGCCTGAGCCTCCAGCACCGCCAGGACCCGTAGTGCCCTCATCAACCTGGAAGCGTCGCGCCCTTCTTCACCAGCACGCTGTGACACCAGGGCGGCGTAGCCCTCGAGGAACATCGATGGGTCGTGCTGGAGGCGCGCCGCTGGAAAACCGGTGACCGCCAGACGACCTATCTCAAACCCGCCCGACGTACCGATCGTCGGCCGAGGCGGGCCACTCTCAGAAACATCATGAAGCCAAGTTGATTCCGAGCCTCGACCAGCCAGTTCGGCCGACGTCATAGGCCACATCACAAGCCGAACAGCCCGGCCGGTAAGTGGATACGTTGGACCATAGGTCGCCGGCTCAACACTCCCGGTCAGCAGAAAACGCCCAGGGGTCGAATCCTGATCGACGATCTGCTTCAACGTCCACAGCAAGTCCGGTCCGGCCAACTGCCACTCATCGATGAGGACGGGCGGTTCCAGCGCAGCCAGCGTATCGGCAGCCAGCACATCCAATCTTCCAAGATCCTGTGGGAGTCGAACAACCGAACCCGCCAACCGAAGTGCTGTGGTGGTCTTGCCGACTGCACGCGGGCCATCGAGAATGACAATCGGAGTAGCCTGCACGGCTGATGCAAGCCGCGCATCGATGTGACGAGTCAAATAGTCGGAGACCATTGCATTAACGATTATTGCATAAAAGTATATCGAGTATCCGTTTTTGCAGCTAGTTGTCGGGCAATTTAACTGAGACCGTCTAGCCCCAGCCTCGCATACCCCTCCGACGCTCGTGCTCGGCGTGCACATCGGCGCTCACCTCGTTGTGCCGACGAGACGGTGTGCGGAACCAGTCGAGAAGCCCGTTCCACAGTGATTTAAAGTTCCACAGTGATTTGAGCATCTTCATATCGCCCTCCTGACCAGGCCAATGCTAGTAGCGCCTGCCAGTAGCCTGGCGGCATGGACGAAGGCGCTCAGAGCAAGAAAATGAAGATCGGGGTGCAGCTGCCCGAGGTGGAGTGGGAGGTGCCGTTTCCCGAGTTGATCGCGATGGCCCAGTCGGCCGAGGCGGTGGGGTTTGACTCGGTCTGGTACGGCGATCATCTGATCTACGACCTGCCGGTGGGCGCTCGTGGACCGTGGGAGGCATGGACCACGTTGAGCGCGCTCGCCGCTTCCACAACCACCATCGAACTCGGACCACTCGTGGCCTCCACCAGCTTCCACGCCCCGGCCATGCTGGCCAAGATGGCGGCCACCGTCGACGCCGTGTCCGAGGGCCGACTGATCGTTGGACTCGGGGCCGGGTGGAACAAACGGGAGTACGACGCCTTCGGGTTTGCCTACGACCACCGGGTTAGCAGATTCGAGGAGGCCTTCACGATCATCCGAACCCTCCTGGCCGAGGGTGAGATCGACTTCGACGGCCAGTACTACCAGGCCAAGGACTGTGTGCTGCACCCCCGCTCACCTCGCCCCGGTGGCCCGCCCCTGATGGTCGGATCGATCGGCGAGCGCATGCTGAGCATCACGCTTCCCCACGTCGACTCGTGGAACATGTGGTGGAGCCAATACGGCAACTCGGTTGAAGGTTTCGCTGCCGAGAAGGCCCGGGTCGACGAACTGATCGCAGCCGCCGGTCGTACGCCCGACGAGGTTGAGGCCACGGCCGCGGTGTTTGTGCAGCTCGAAGGCGGTGGGGGTCGGCAGATGGGCAACTACAACGACGGCAAGACCGTCGAACCGCTCCGAGGCTCACCCGACGAACTCGCCGATCAGCTCCGCGAATTCGAAGCGGCGGGAGCCCGGCACCTGCAACTCGTGCTCGACCCCATCACTCGCGAGAGCATCGAATCCCTGGAAGAGGCCATCCGACTGTGAGTTTCACCGCAAACATAGAACGCATCAGCAACAGCCCCGCCCTCCTCGGCGAGTGCCCGGTGTGGAGTGGAGCCGAACAGGTTCTCTACTGGGCCGACATAGACGGGCAGCGGATACACCGCCACGATCCCTCGTCTGGAGACGAGCAGGTCCGGCAGCTTCCCGGGCGGCCCGGGTCATTTGTGTTGACTGCCGAACCCGGCCGACTGCTGGTGGCGATGGAGCACGAACTGGTGTGGCTCGACTGGGCCACCGGCGCCATCGAAGAGTTCATCGCCCTCGAAGAGGCGGGTACCGGCAACCGACTTAACGACGGACGCTGCGATCCTGCTGGGAGGTTTGTAGTCGGCTCGATGTATGCCGACACCAGCGCCGGGCAAACCACCGGCGTGCTCCACCGGGTCAGTGCCGATGGCGCTGTCGAGCAACTGGCGACTGGGATCGGCGTGGCCAACGGGCTCGGTTTCGACGCTGCCCGAGGCCGCATGTACTTCGCCGACACCCCGACCGAGACGGTGACGGTTTGGGATTACGATGCCGCCACCGGCGAGCGTTCCAACAAACGCGACTTCCTCGACTATCACGATCTCGACGGCAAACCCGACGGGGCGTGTGTCGATGCCGACGGGAACTACTGGTCGGCGTCGGTCTACGGCTGGTCCGTGATCCGAGTTACGCCCGAGGGAGTAGTGGATCTACGCATCGAACTCCCCGTGCAGAAGCCGTCGATGCCTGCGTTCGGCGGCGCCGATCTCAGCACGCTTTACGTCACGACGATCGGAGCCGGGGGCACGGTTCCCTCGGAGCCAGGTCGTGATGGGTTCACCCCCGGCGACACCCTGGCCATCGATCTATCGGGCGAAGGTATCCAAGGACTAACCGAACCGGTCTTCGGCGCCGGAATAGATCTGTGACGAAGCCGGCCTGGAATGTCGATTCAACGGCGGTCACATCGGCCGGTGAAGTCGCCTGGGGCACGGCCGGTGACGGCCCTCCGCTGGTCTTGGCTCACGGTTGGCCGTGGTCGTCATTCTCGTGGCATCGGGTAATCCCGACGCTGGCCGAACAGTTTCACGTGCACTGGTTCGACATGCCGGGCTACGGCCAATCGTCGAAGTCGGCCGGACAGCGCACCTCACTCGACATCCAGGGCGAGGTGTTCGCCGAGATGCTCGGCCACTGGGGTTTGGGCCGGCCGAGGGTGGTGGCTCACGACTTCGGCGGCGCCGTCACCCTGCGAGCCCACCTGCTGCACGGCTGTGAGTACGAGCGGTACGTGCTAATGAACGTGGTGGCCATGCGCCCGTGGGGTTCGGAGTTCTTCGATCATGTGGGGAGGCACGTCGAGGCCTTCACCGGTTTGCCGCCTCACATTCACGAGGCCGTCGTGCGGGCCTACATCAAGGGGGCGCTAATCAACGAGATCGATCCCGACGACTTCGAACACCTCGTAGCCCCCTGGCTCGACGACGCCGGCCGCTCAAGCTTCTACGCTCAATTCGCGCAGGCCGACGAGATCTACACCGCCGAGATCGAGCCGATGTATGGCCGCATCCGCTGCCCGGTGCAGATCTTGTGGGGTGAGGACGATCCTTGGATTCCGGTCGAGCGGGGCCGAGCGCTGAGCGCGCTGGTGTCACCCACCACCTTCGAAACCTGGGCCGGTGTCGGCCACCTTCCCCAGCTCGAAGCCCCCGACGCCGTCTCGAAGTCGGTGCTCCACTTCATGGCCGGCGGCTCCGACCCCACCTGCTAGTTAGGGCGCAGGCAACAGCTCCAATGAGTTGTTGTCGAGCACCGTCTGGATTGTGCGGTCGAGCATCGACGACATCAGCTCGTGTTGGCGGCCGTCGAAGGCCTCCCAGGCCTGGAACGACGTGACCGCGTAGATAAGGCAGAAGGCCACGGCGATGCGGTACATGCGCATGGCCTGGTCGAATCCGAAGTCGGTTACACCGGCGGCGTTCAGGCTGTCGACGTAGAGCTGGATCAGTTCCTCGTCGTGACCGCGACGAACGTCGGTGGCGATCGACTGGCACATGAAGTAGGCGACGTCGTATAGGCCGTTGGCCACGCCGGTGATCTGGAAGTCGAGGATGTGTAGGTCGCCGTCGTCGGAGAACAAAATGTTGTCGCCGCGGAAGTCGCCGTGGGCCAGCGTTGGCGGATTGGCGAGCTCGCCAAGCATGAACGGCACGAGGTCGCCATAGCTGTCGCCGAACTTCACGATCTCAGGAGGAAGGGTGGCCGCCTGCGTCTCACGGCAAACGGCCCAACCGCCGGCGAACACGTCGGGCAACGCGGCGTGATAGATCGGGTGTGACAGCGGCAGGAACACTTCGCCCATCGCCTCAAGGTCCTGGTGTTCCCACCATTGGGCGTGGAAGTTGGCGATCTTCGCGACGGCGCTGCGAGCCTGTTCCATGGTGGCGCCGGCCACCTGATCGATTTGGTTGAGATAGCCGACGTCTTCCATCACCAGCACAAAGTCGGTGGTGCCGTCGTCGGCCTGCACGGCGCCGTAGCAACCCGGCACACCAAACGGCAGGCCCTCGGTGTGTTCGTTGTAGAACGTGATCTCTCGTTTGTAGAAGCCGAGCACGTCGGCCACGCCCCGCTGCTGCGGGTCGCTGCTAGCGAACTTGACCACCACAGTGTCGGGGCCGGACGCCCCGTCGGAATATTGGAGGTGCAGGCGGTACAGCTCCCCAAGCAGACCTGCGGCATCGCCAAACGACACCGCATCCACCGACTCAACCGACTGATCGGCGGCCAGGCCACCGTTGCTGCGCATCACCTCGGTGGCCCACTCAGGCGTGAACTCCTCAGGCGTGCGGATCAGCGGAATCGGTGAAAGTACCATGCGAATGTCCCCCTCGGACGTTGAAGCCGGTTGCACCAGAAGACTATTCGCAACTCAGCTGGGGTTACCAACCGAGTTACGCGCGGAAACGACCAGTATTGACCGCTTGTGGCCTGTGACGAGGTTCCGTTCCGGATCCTGACCGTCGGGCGGCTTGATGATCTCGGCTCTGCGTTCAGTCAGCCAGACCAGCGGCGTGTCAGCCCCATCGTGGCCAACACACGCGACGGACCCCGATCAAACCAAACAAACACAGCGGCTCTACGGCTACCTCGACCAGACAATACGCGCATGATTGGCAGTACTCGGCCGATAAGGGTATGTGGGTAACATTCCTTCTCAAAGAATATTCACTGCAATGACGCTCGCACTCGCAATGATGCTTGCATCGTGCGGGGGTGAGGGCGTTGCTGAGGCAGGAGGCCCAGAAACCACTGTCGCCAGTCAGGCAGAGCATGAGCTTGACTTCTCCGGCCTACCAGACATAGGTCTTGAAGACCTGCAAACATTGTCGCCGGTCCATTTTCCAGAATTGGTCGGGGTGGAACTCGACAGAGCTTTGGCCTGGGGCAACGCGGTCGGCTGGGAAGCGGTTCATGTCATCGACGTCAACGAAGACTCAGATGTCCTCTGGCAGACAGCGGGTGAGCCCGCATGGAAGAAGGTCACATTCTGGCACGACGATGAGATCGTGGTCGAAGCTAGAACTGGCTAACTTTCACTGCACGAGTCGTAGTGGGGGTCTGCTCGTTTTGGTCACAGGCCCTTATGCGCGATATTGATCCGCCGAGGACCTAGATATCCAGGAACCTAACGTCGTAGTCGCTCACTGCGTTCGCTTAGGCAGTTTGCGCCGTTCGGCCAGAGGCCTCACTAACCGCAACTAGCCGACGCCGCCGCTCAGCTGCGCTTCGCTAACCGAGTTTGGCATAGCCAAACTCGCGTTCGCTAGATATCCAGGAATCTAACGTCGTCGGCGTTGGTTTGGATGAACTTCTTGCGGGACTCCACGTCATCGCCCATCAGCACCGAGAAGACCTCATCGGCGATGGCTGCCTGGTCGAGCGTGACCTGAAGCAACGTGCGGGACTCCGGATCCATGGTGGTCTCCCACAGCTCCTCGGCGTCCATCTCGCCCAAACCCTTCAACCGCTGGAACTCGGCCTTCGGATGCTCGATGGCGTAGGCGTTGCGGGCCGGGTCGTCCTTCAAGTAGATCTTCTTCTTGCCCACCACCGTGGAGTACAGCGGCGGCTGAGCGATGTAGATGTAGCCGGCCTCAACCAGCGGACGCATCTGACGGAAGAAGAACGTGAGCAGCAGCGTGCGAATGTGGGAACCGTCGACATCGGCATCGGCCAACAGAATCACCTTGTGATACCGGGCCTTCTCGATCTCGAACTCCTCTTCACCCAACCCGGCACCGATGGCCTGGATGAGCGAAATGATCTCGGTGTTCTTGAACATCCGGTCGATACGGGCCCGCTCCACATTGAGGATCTTGCCTCGGATGGGCAGGATGGCCATGGTGCGGGGATCGCGGGCTTCTTTGGCCGAACCGCCGGCCGAGTTGCCCTCCACGATGTAAAGCTCGGACTCTTCTGGATCCTTCGACTGGCAATCGGCCAGTTTGCCCGGCAGACCGGCTCCGTCGAGCGCCGACTTGCGCCGGATGTTCTGACGGGCGGTGGTGGCGGCGATACGAGCCTTGGCCGCGTTGGTGGCCTTGGTGAGGATCGCTTTCGCTTCCCGCGGATGCTCCTCCAACCATTCCCGCAGCTTCTCATTGGTGGCTTTCTCCACCAGCGAGCGCACCGAAACGTTGCCAAGCTTCGACTTGGTCTGCCCCTCGAACTGAGGCTCAACGACCCGAACCGAGATCACGGTGATCAGACCCTCGCGGATGTCTTCACCCTGGAGGTTGTCGTCTTTTTCCTTGAGAATGCCCTTGTCTCGGGCGTAGGCGTTGACGGTGCGGGTGAGCGCGGTGCGGAAACCCTGCTCGTGCATGCCACCTTCGATGGTGTTGATGCCGTTGGCGAAGGAGTGGATGCCGTCGGTCTGGTAACCACTGTTCCAGCTGAAGGCCAGCTCAACGGTTTCGTCGTTGCCCTCTTCCTCAAACCAACCAACCTCGTCGAACAGCGCCTCCTTGGAGGCGTTGAGATGATTGACAAAGTCTTTGATGCCGCCGTCGTAACGCAGCACAACCTCTTCGGTGGCCGGGTTGCGCTCATCGTTGACATGGAACTCAAGCCCGGCGTTGAGGAAGGCCATCATCTGGAAACGATCGACCAGCGTTGCGAACCGGAACTCGGTGCCCTCTTTAAAGATGGCGGGATCGGGGTAGAAGCGCACCATGGTGCCGGTGCGAGGCTCGCCGGAGGCTTCGTCGATCGGGGCGTCGCCGATGACCTTCAACGGCTCATCGGGAGAGCCGCCGTTTTTAAACGACATGCCATGGCGTTTGCCTTCACGGTCGATCTCAACTTCGACGCGGGTGGACAGGGCGTTCACAACGGAAACGCCAACGCCGTGCAGACCACCGGAGACCTTGTAGCCCCCGTCGCCGAACTTACCGCCGGCGTGCAGCACGGTGAGCACAACTTCGGCCGCGGTGAGATCTTCGTATTTGGGGTGTTTGTCGACCGGGATACCACGGCCGTTGTCGATCACTTCAACCGAACCGTCGGCCTTGACGGTGACGTCGATCCGATCGCAGTAGCCGGCCATCGCCTCGTCGACCGCATTGTCGACCACTTCCCACACCAAGTGGTGCAGGCCGGTGGGACCAGTGGAACCGATGTACATGCCCGGACGTTTACGAACAGCCTCGAGCCCCTCCAGAACCTGGATGGAGGAAGCGCTGTAGTCGCCATTGGCGGAACCGCTTGCGGACCCGTTTGAACCGGCGCCCTTTGCGGCCTCCGGTGCGCTCGACTCGGACTGAGCAGAAGAGTTTGTCATGCAGATATCACGATCTTGATTCGACCTGTATGGGGTGGCGCTGCTGGGGCCCTCAACCGAGACGATCAGCCTCGATTCAAGCCACAGGTGGCCGCCCGATACGGACCCGACCAGCCTCATGTGGGCCCGGTCGAAACCACATCTCATTCTACCAGGATTCAGCCTCTATCCGGTGTCAGGAGCGGCCGTGGCGGCGTCTCGAAAACCGCTGAATTTAGCGGATTTTCAGCCCACTACCGTTGAACCCGGGCCACCACCCGTTCAACCAGGTTGGTGTTAAATGTTGAACCGAATCGTCGCACGATTTGCGACTCCATCCAGCCGATCTGAGATGCCGACGCTCCGTCGGTACAAGTCACCGTCAAAACACCGTCGACCAGCTCCATCGGACGGGTGGTGACCGCCAGCCCGGGACCCACGATTTCAGGCCAACGATCCTCCAGCTGAGTGAGAATGCTGATCGGTGGAGCGCCCAAGTTCCGTACAAACCGTTCGAGCCCATCGGATAGGCGAGAGATCTTCAGTTCTTCTGCCACGGCCTTGTCGTCAACCGGATTTGGGGGCTCGGCCATCACTCCATCTTAAGGTCGGCCAGGGCTGCAGCGTATTCGGCGAGGGCTGCTATGTGCTCGGGGTAGATGTCGCAACATCCGCCGATGATGGTGGCACCGGCCTCCACCCATTCGCTCACCAGTTCCTGGTATCGATCGGCG
The DNA here is from genome assembly GCA_965216355.1 of Acidimicrobiales bacterium. Lineage (GTDB taxonomy): Bacteria > Actinomycetota > Acidimicrobiia > Acidimicrobiales > SZUA-35 > JAHELU01. The sequence continues at coordinate 363,324 of CBDCFR010000013.1, read as the reverse complement.
GTGAGATCGTCTCGCCGCTCGATGATCACCTCGTTGGCGGCGTAGTCGTCCTCGCTGATCTGTCGAGCCGGAAACGCGTTGGCGTAGCCGCCGAACCGAATCCCAGCCGTCGCCAGCGCTTCAACCGAACCAAGCTCGCCCAACGCCGGACCGATCACCTCCGGCTGGGTGCAATTGAACAAGACGGCCTCGACCGGAGCGGTGGTTCGGGCAATCGCCTCGCCGATCATGGAAGTCGGCTCGCCGGATCGGAGCACAGCGGCTCCACCATCAAGAAAGTCGTCAAGGGTGAACGACAGCCACAGCGGCTTGCCCTCACCGTGAGCGCCTACTACATCGGCCAACACGGCGGCCTCCTCGGTCGACGAGATCGTCTCGCCAACCCATAGGTCGACAAACGGGGCCTGGGTCTCGACCATCATCCGCCACATCCCGGGAGCGGCGGCAGCGTTGAAGTTCTCCGGCTCGTACGACCCGAACAGCGGTGGAATCGAGCCGGCGACCAACACCTTCCGACCCAACGCCTTGGTGGCTTCATCGGCCGCGGTTCGAGCGATGTCGGCCGCTAGCCGCACAAGCTCACGGCCTCGCTGATCGAAGCGGTCTTGACCCAGATGGAACGGCACAACCGCATAGGTATTGGTGATGATCACCTCGGCCCCGGCGTCGATGAAATTGCGGTGGGCCTCCCCCACGTAGTGAGGGGCTTCCAGGAGAGATAGAGCCGACCATTCGGGCTGACGAAACGGCGCCCCGATACGGCGAAGCTCTTTGCCCATCCCGCCATCGATGACCGTGATCCCGCTCAACCGCTCACTCACCGGCCGGCGTTCCACTCGCCACCGACCGGCTCGGTTCGAAGCGAATCAGCATGTCGACGGTCAGCATGGCCAGCGCCGAGAATACAACAGCGCCACCCCAGATCTCCGGTGCGGTACGCACCCCATCACCCTGGGTCTCGATCAGGATCAAGTAGGCCAGCCACATGACCACAGGCGGAACAGCGGCCAGAAACGGCCAGTCCACCCTGACCCGATTCAGGGCGTCAAACACCAACCCACCGACCAGTGCGGCCGGGATCGCAACCGCATCCTCGTCGAAACCAACGGCGATGAAGAGGCTGATCAGCGTCACGACAACAGTGGCCACACCAAACGGCAACCTCCACCGGTGAGCGACCAGCAGCAGAGGCGTGAACGAGATCAACGTCGTGACGATGATTCCCAGCACCGCGTTGGCGGCGATCAGTTCGGAATAGCTGTCATTGGGCCAGAACTCGTTCCCCACCATCCACGTTTCGGTGATAGCCCACGTGTACTGAAAAAAGAATGCCACCACAGTGGTTGTGATCAGCAGCGACAACATCGCCGGCAGAAACGCCGAGAACGAAGGGGCATGATCACGGTCCGACCAGGCAGCCCGCAACGGAGCCGATGTGATCATCAGCAAACCGACAAACAGCAGCAGGTGGGTGGGACTCAGGAGAGCATCAAGGCTGGTTTCAACACCAAAGATCGTGTGCCAAATGGCGTCGCCCACCCCACCGGCCGCGAAGATACCCACACCGATGAGAGCCAATCGATAGCCGACGGGGGCCGCCCGCAGGAGGCCGTCAAGGCCACGGCCGCTGCTGGGCCCCATCCGTTTGACGGCAACCCATCCCAACCAGGCCGCAGTGGCGGTGAACCCGGAGTAGAACAGTGCGTGCCACGGGGTCCAAAACGACTCAAGGCCCGGGTCGGTCGAATGGAAGTAGGCATCGACGAGGAGCCCTCCCAACGTCCAGAGCGCGAAGATCATCGTGACCAGATCCTCGGTTCGGGTTGAACGCACCGCCGCTACGGGCGGATGATCACCTGAATCAGTCATTCCTCAACCGTAGTACGATCCTGAAGTGGCTGAAGCTACGAATGGTAGACCCCCAAGTCGGTCAAGCAGAAAGCGAGCAGTGAGGTCGCCGGAGCGGGCCGAACGAGAACGTCGCGCCGAGCAGCGACGGGCTGACGGCGAGCGAAAGCGGATCCAGGAGCTGAAGGAACGGTTGCCACCAAAGCGCGATCGGTTCACCCCGGTGACTCGGCTACGCCGTCGAGCGGTGGCCTCGGATAAGCCATTGGTCTTCGGCCACCACGGTGCCCGTCAGGCGATCACTCAATCAGCCGAATCCGCAGCCGGCGAAACCTTCCGCCTCGTGTGTTGGAACATCGAAGACGGCATCGACATCGCCGGTACCATCGACGGCTTGACCACCCACCCAAACCTGAAGGGGGCCGCCGCCATCTGCCTTCAGGAAATGGATCCTGATGGCGTGGAGCAAATTGCGACCGAGCTCGGCCTCAACTACGTGTACCTGGAGTCGTCCAAAGACGAACGTACCGAACGGGGCTTCGGCAACGCCATCTTGTCACCACATCCGATCACCGACTGTCAGGCCACCCCGCTGCCCCACACAGCCAAGGCCTACGGGCGTCCTCGTGCGGCCGTATCGGCAACCGTGCAGTGGCGGCGTCCGGTGTCGGTGTGGTCGATACACGCTGAGATCCCGTCGCTCTCATTGAGCAAGCGGGTGGCCCAGTACACGGCGGCGGCCGCTGCGGCCATCGCTCCCAATCCTGAGCACCTGTTGATCGCCGGCGACTTCAACACCACAACCATCACATCGGTGGTGGCGCTCGATGATCTGTACGACCTCTTCAGCCTCGACCGTCTGACCGCCCCGGCCGGGCCATCGCTACGACGGGCCGGACGGCTGTTCTACCTCGACCATATTTACGGGCGCGGCGTGGAGGTTGAAGCCGTCGGGGTGGAAAGTTCAGTGATCGCCAGCGACCATTGGCCGCTCTGGGTCGACTTGGTGCCCTAGTCGACTATCCAGCGCTGACCTGCTCGTCTTCGAAGACCTCAATCAGTTCAGCGTCTTCAGTGTCTTCAGTGTCTTCAGTGTCTTCAGTGTCTCCGAGTTCTTCGACATCGGCCTCGACGAGATCCAGATCAGCCTCGAACCCGACGGAATCATCGGGAGCGATATCGTCCGGCGACAATTCGGCAACCGCTTCGGCCGCGGCCTCGGCAACCTGATCAAGACCCTTCAGTCCACCGGCGGCGATGGCCTCCAGCGACACGATCAGCGAGTCTTTCATCGTTTCGAGGTGTTCGACGTGTTTGATCAAATCGGCCTCGCGGCGAGCGTGTTCCCGAATCGTGGACTTGTATTCCCGCTCGGCGTCGTTCTTCCGCGATGCGATTCGACGCTCGGTTGCCGCCTCGAGCTCGTCCAAACGCACCTGGGTCTGCTGCTGGAGAGTGGCCGCCGCCTCCCGAGCCTGCTCCATGATCGCTCGCGCGTCCTCCTGAGCCGCAGACATACGATCCAGCGAGCGAGCCTCGGCCTCGGAACGCAGATGGGCCATGGCACTTTCGGTGTCGCGGCGCACTTTCGACATGTCGCGCTCGGTGTCGGCCACCATCCTGGCCGCCCGTTCGGTTGCCTCTTCGAGCCGCCAACGAGACTCGTCTTCGGCCTGCTGCAACATGTTGTTGCGCTTCTCGGCCGCGTCTTCCAGCATCCGGGCCAGCGTCTCCCGCTCTTCGCGGGCCGCGGCCACGTCGCTGGTCATGTCTTCCAGCTCAAGAATTCGCTGATCGCGTTGCGCCACGGCGTGATCAGCCTGATTCAGCTGCGCCGCCCAGTGAGCATTTAGTTCGTCCAGATAGCGGTGAACCTGTTCGGCGTCATAACCGCGCCGAACAACGTCAAACAGCCGGTCCTTTCGGTCCGCCATAACCAACATCCTCAATTCCGCCAGAGGAGTCGACAGCCAAGCTTCGGCCCGCTTCCCTCAGCCCCTCCACTATCTCAGATTTTTCGCATCGATCCAATCGGCTTGGCCGTCAGTGGTCGAATCGGCTTAAACGGCTATGTCCAACGGCCTAGCCGACCGTGGCGCTCACTGAATCAACCAGCAGCTCTGGCTGCAGCCAGCCAGCCGTCGACCGTGGCTCGGTTTTCGGTGATCCACTCCTGAGCGTGGCGAGCCAGATCTTCCTCCGACTCCTCACCGCTGTCGTATTTGACGTTGGCCAGCGCCACGTCGAGTACTTTCAGCTGAGCCTGTTCGAACAGGACTCGGGCCGACGGATTGGCCTCCAGGAAGGCGTTTCGGGCCGTCACCTGAATGTCGGCAGCCGGCCAACCAAGCCAGCAGGGGTCGCTGGTGCAAGCCCCGGCCAAGGCCGCCGGTTCACCGTCGTTGAAGTCGAAGTCGGGCGTGATCGATCCGTCGGGCATGTTTTCCCGAGTACCGATGCTGAGCCACAGGGCGTTATCGCCGGGACGGAGCCGGGTCAGATAGCCCGACGGACTCCAGGTGTACTGCAGGATGGGTTGATTCGCATCGACCGCTGTCACGGCGTTGTCGACCATGGTCTCGTAGTCGGACTTCACCTGCTCCAGGTTGTCCCAACCGTTAAAGGCGAGGACCTCGTCGAGAATGTCGTCGCAGGTCCAGTCTTCCGGGCAACCGTAAACTTCGGCTTTACCGTTGCCGTCGCTGTCGAACAGGCTGACCAGCGCCGGGTCGTCGTTGATCTGACCCATCGTGGCGATCTGGTTCTCCTCGGCCACCGACTTCGTGATCAGCACCCCTTCGAGACCTCCGGACGGCAGGAGGCTGCCGAGTACGGTGACATGATCGGCAACTTTGGACCCGTCACCGGCGTCGGCTTCCATGAAGGTGATGTGGTTGGGAATCCAGGAGTTCGTCCAGTAATCGACCGATCCGTCGGCCATCAAGGGGTAGATCTCCGCCGGGCCCATTTCGTTGTCGGCCGGCGAGCCCACCGTGTAGCCAAGCTCCTCCAGCAGAGCCTTGAAGAGTGCGGCCTGGAAGTATCCGGTGGTCCACGTGGCTCGGCCGGTGGTCACCGAGACTCCGGCGCCCGGTGTTTGGTTGACGGTGGTGGCGGCTTCGTCGGCCACCGGTGAAGCAACTCCGGAACCGTCGTCGGTCGCCGAGGTTGTGACCAACTGTGAATCGGAGGGGCCGCCCGGAGCGTCGAACAGGGGCGGCAGCCCGGCGACGCCGATCAGGTAACCACAGAGTGCGATGAGGAGCGCCTCGAACCCGAGACGCCATTGGCGCCACCGGTCGGCTTGCGGGCGGGCTTGCTGAGGCGTGAACGGCACTGGTTGTGTAGGGTGCGGCTGCGCTTGGGGGGGCATCTGGTGTTGAGCCTGCGGCTGCGCATGGGATTGTGCGTGGGGTTGCGCGTGTTGTGGAAGTTGCTGCTGCTGTTGGTCCACGGTATTTCGGATGTCCATCATGTCGGTCCTGGGGTTTGTCATGAGTCGATGCTTATCTCGATGCGACGGTTGCGAGCCCGTCCCTCTGCGGTGTCGTTGCTGTCGATGGGCTGCTCAGGGCCGGCTCCCTGCACCCTGATTCGTTCGGCCGGTACGTTGAGCTCGGCCAAACGTTCGCGGACGTTGTTGGCCCGGCGAAGCGACAGGTCGATGTTGAGGAGATATTCGCCGACGTTGTCGGTGTGACCGGTGATGGTCATCGTCCAGCTCGGGTTGACGATCATCAGGTTGGCCAAGGTTTCCAAGACCGGCGAGTCTCCAGAGATCTGGTCTTGACCGGTGCCGAAGAGTAGAGCGTCGGCCACAATGACCCGGCCGCTTGGGGCTGGAGCACCGGCTTGAACCACAAGGTTGTCGACCACTTCCACGTCCATGCCCGAGAGCTGGATGAAGGCGGCCTGGAGGTTGTCGGCGGTCGCCTGATCGGGCACCGCCCCTTCAAAGGTGACCTTGCCGGCGTCGACGATCAGATAGGCGCCTTCGCCACCCTCGGAGAACAAGCCGTCTCCGGCGGCCTGTTCCGCTGCCTCACGCGCCGCTTGCTGGCTGGCCAACAGTTCGGGATCGCGGTTGTCGAAAACCATCTCGCCGTCGGCGATTTGCGACCGGAGCACCACGGAACGATCGGGGCCGTGGGCGGCCACATAGAACGTTGACGCCTCCGCCATCGCCGTGGTCACCTCAATCGGACTGGCTTGCACACAACGGGGAACCGAGTTGGCCACCTCGCCCAGGTCGACCACAACAGGCCCCTCCTGGGGATACTGGGCCTCGTGCAGATACGCGTGGTAGCGACCTTGTAGTGACGCCACGTCGAAGGTGTGACAGACCTCGCCGGTTATCGAGTTCATATAGAGCTCGACTGTTCCCGTTGACCCGGTGCCGGTGTATGGGTCGATCAATGACAGCTGCCAACCAACCAGGCCTGGCTCGTTGGCCGGTGGCAGCTGGGCCGGGCTGAGTGGAGGAAGCTCGGCGGCATCGGCGGCATCTGAAGTGCCCGAAGCCCCGTCGGCTTGGCTGCCTCCGATGGTTACTTCCTGATCGCCACCGGACCCGCTGAACATCCAGCCGATGAGACCGGCGGCGGCCAGCAACGCCACCACGGCACCCACCAACGGAAGTGGACCTTTGCGTAACCCGTCGAGCGGACCGGTTTGATAGCTGTTGCCCTGGGGTTGAGCTGCCGGATATTGACCGCTGTTGGGACCGGGGTTGTAACCCTGCTGCGGAATCTGGCCGAACTGGTGTTGACCCGTCTGATAACCGGCGCCGTAACCCGGCGGGACCTGAGCGAACTGACCGGTGTTCGGACCTGGGTTGTAACCCTGCGGATAGTCGCCGGGCTGCTGCATCGGCATCTGCTGGGCAGGAGGAGTTTGCGCCGCGAGCTCGGGCTGCGGTTGGGCCATTTGCTGCGGCTGCGACTGCTGCTGGGGCGCCGGGTCGGAGCCGGGCATGCGGGGGCGGTCAAAGTCGGCCGACGTCGTGGCGTCGACTACACCCTCGGTCACCTGCTGCTGGTCGTGCTCCGATCCGAAGTTCTGCTGGAACCACGCCGAAGGCTCACCGGTGTCGTCCGGGCTCGGGGGCTCGCTCAGCGGACGTCGGTGGCGTGGCGGTGGGTAGTGGTCTTCACCGGTGGTCATGGCACCTCCCAGTAGGGATCAATTCCTAGCCGCCACGTTTCTTAGGGACCAAGAGCGCGTTGGCTCGGCCCACATCACGTGGGGTGCTTCGCCGCCCATTTGGCGAAATGCGACGATAGGAATTGAGATCCCCCTCGGTTTGGTTTTTTCTTGTTCCGGCCGTTTGGTGAGCGACCTGGAACTCGGCGGTAGGCGGCCGATGCTCCCCCAGCTCAGAACATTGTTCGGCCAATCAGCTGGAGCGTACTACACGGCGGGGTCATGCGCTCCAAAACAAAAGAATTCATCGCGATGCTACCGGCACCATGGCGCTCAAGGATGAGCAACTATGACCACAGGGTGCCTTTTCCCGGCTCCAGCAGCGGTCGAAGTACCCGGTCGGGGTTCGTTGCCTCGGGCAATTCGGTGGCGCTGGTGATCACTGTTTGCCCTGGTGGCAGGTGTGAAAGAAGGGCATCGGCGCGGTCGACGTCGAGCTCGGACAGCACGTCGTCGAGCAGAAGCAATGGGGGTTCGCCGATCGTGTCGGCCACCAGGCGATGAGCGGCCAGACGTAAGGCCAGTGCAAGGGTTCGCTGCTCCCCCTGCGACGCTTCGGTACGGCTGGCCAAACTGTTGAGCGTGATGTCGAGCTCATCGCGGTGCGGCCCCACGGTGCTGACGCCGCGCCGGAGGTCGTCTCCCCGAGCCGCGATGACGGCATCGGCGAGCGGCGACTCACCCCAAGATCGGAGATACTCGGCGCCGACGGTTTGTTCGCTGTCTCCGGCCAACAGCGAATACGAGTCTTGAAGCAGGGGTTGCAACGACGCCACCAGCTTCTCCCGATGTTCGGCAATGACCGTGCCGACGGAGGCGAACTTATTGTCCCACACGTCGAGGGTGACGGCCGTCGACTCGTCGAGACGGTCGGCTTTGGTGCCCTGCACTTGGCGGAGCAGCGCGTTGCGCTGTTTGAGGATGCGATCCCAATTGCGGAACATGGCGTCGGCTTTGGGATCGATGGCTACGAGCGCGTCGTCGAGATAACCACGGCGGATCGACGGGCCCTCTTTGATCAGGGCCAGGTCGTCGGGGGCGAACACCGAGACCCTCAGCGCTCCCAACAGATCGCGGCCCCGCTTGAGTTTCTGGCGGTTCACCTGGGCCCGGGTGCGGCCCCGCCCCAGCTCCAACTCAATCAGCACCGGACGGTCATCTCGAATGCCTTCGGCTCGCACGATGGCTGTTGGGGCCCCTCGCCGAACCAGGCTCTCGGTTGGTGAACCACGAAATGACTTGAGCGTGGCCAGAATGCCGAGCGCTTCAAGCACGTTGGTTTTGCCGGCCCCGTTTGGGCCGATCATTGCGGTCAGCCCCAGTTCCAGGGGCAGCTCGAGATCTTCGTAGCTGCGGAAGTTGTGAAGCCAGAGGCGGGTGATCTGCAAGCTGGTGGGCGGGCCGAGGCGGCCTCTAGGAAACCCGGACCGGCATGATCAGATACAGGAAATCGTCGGTGTCGGTGCTACGAACGATGGCCGGCTTCAGCTCATCAATGGTGGACAGCGTGATTTCCTCGCCGGGGGCCACGTCGATCCCGTCGAGCAGGAAGTCGGGGTTGAAGGCGATGGTGAGATCGGTGCCTTTGTGGATGGCTTCGACGCTCTCCCGGGCGGTACCAACGTCTTGGGTGATGGCCACCAGCTCCACCGCGGCATCGGAGATCTCCAGCCGGATGGGGGTGGACTCCCGGGCCAGCAACTTCACGCGGCGAAGGGCTTCCATCAGCTCGGACCGATTGACGGTGAGCACATTGGGGTGGGTTTCAGGGATGAGGCCCTGATAGTTGGGGAAACCACCTTCGATGAGGCGGGTGACGAGGCGGACGTCGCCAACTTCGAACGACGCTTCCCGCTCACCCAGCTGCAGGCTCACGGTGTCTCCCTGACTAAGCACCCGGTTGAGTTCACCGAGGGCACGGGAGGGGATCAACACGCTCTGACCTTCGGGGAGCACGGAGGCACCTTCCACATCGCGCAGGGCGAGGCGGAACGAGTCGGTGGAGACGAGGCGCAAACCGCCCTCTTCGGCGGCCAGGAGCACGCCGGTGAGCACGGGGCGGGAATCGTCGGTGGAGGCGGCGAGCACCACCTGCTTGAGCGCAAGGGTGAGCTGTTCGCTCGACAGCTCCACGCTTTCTTCACCAAGGTCGGACATCTGCGGGAATTCGTCGCCGGTGATGAGGCGGATGCTGAAGTCGCTTCGCCCGGCGCTGATCGACAGACTCTCGTCTTCGGCCGTGAACTGCACGGCGCCCGGGGAGAGGGCCTTCACGATGTCGTTGGCCAGGCGGGACGGGATGATGATCACTCCGTCTTCCTCACCGGCCACGGTGACCGTGAATGAGATGGTGAGATCGAGATCGGACCCGGTGAGGGTCAGCTGATCGCCGACCAACTCGGCCCGCACGCCCGACAGCCCCGGCATCCCGCCGCGGCCACTGACAGCTCGCCCGGCGATGCCGAGGGCTTCAACGATGACATCACGCTCGCAACGAAACTTCATTCCGCGAATCTCCTTAGCGGCTCTGCGGGAATATGGCTCTCACTTTAACCAGATGTGGCGACAGTAAGGCGTTAAGCAGGTCTCTTAGCCAGGCTCAACGCTTCTCCCCGCCAACTCTGAGGTGCCGGCTCGCCCCGATCGGTTGCCAGGCACCTCAGAGTGAGCCGTCACCTTCGTCGACGGTCGCGTCGGTTGATTCGTCGATGGCGATAAGCGCGGCGTTCACGATGTTGCCGGTGGAGATACCGGTGACGTCATAGAGGTCGGCGATGGTGCCCGACTCGCCAAACCGATCGACGCCGAGGCTGTACTGACGGGTGCCGATGGCCGAGCCGAGCCAGGCAAGGCTGTGGCTGGCGGCGTCGTGCACACTCACGATGGGGCGACGGCGCTCGGTCGGTGGGATCAGACGATGGAGCTGACTGGGCATGCGCACCACCGATGCACTCTGGACCGAAGACACGTAACCGGCGCGCCAACTGCGATAGGCCCGGTCGGGGCTGGTGAGGTGGATGACGGTGGCCGCCACTCCCTCGGCGTCGAGCTCGGCCGCCGCGGCCAGTGTCTCGGGGGCCAACGCTCCGGTGGTCACAAGCGTTACGCCGGGGCGATCGGGCGCTGCAGCGGCCGGGGCCTCCAGTAGCCGATACCCGCCCGCCAACACGTTGCGCCGCAGGGTCGCCTCGCCATAGCGCTCGAGCGCTTCGGCAAACGGGGCCTGGTCGATCGGGCGGGTGGACAACCGCAGGTAGGTGCTCATCCCGTCGGCCGCGGTGAGCTGCTCGATGGCATCGCACAGGAGCCAGTCGACTTCGGTGGCATACGCCGGTTCGGCGTAGTTCAGGCCGGGGAGTTCGGCGCCGACCGAGGCGGTAATAGTCGACTGATGCGCTCCTCCCTCGGGCGCCAGCGTGACCCCCGACGGCGTTCCGGTGACGATGAAGCGGGCGTCGTTGTACAACCCGTAGATGAGCGCGTCGAGGCCCCGCAACACAAACGGGTCGTACACGGTGCCGATTGGGAAAAGCTGTTGACCATGGTGGTCGTGACTCAAGCCGAGCTGGCCCAGAAGCATGAACAGGTTCATCTCACTGATGCCGAGTTCGATGTGTTGCCCCGACGGCGACGGTGCCCACTTGAGCAGCCGGGCCGCGCCACCGTGGTCTTCCCGTTCGGTTGGCCAGTAGACGCCGGTCTTGTTGATCCAGCCGCCGAGGTTGGTGGAGATCGACACGTCGGGCGCGGTGGTGACGATGCGCTCCCCCACCCCCTCGACGTCGGCCAGTGAGGTGAGCACCCGACCGAAGGCCTCCTGGGTCGAGAGCGATCCGCTGGTCACCGCCGGACGGGCCGCTGAAGGAACAGGCGGGCGAGCCCGCGGCACCGGCGCCGGGTTGTTGATTTCACCGCCAACCGAGGAACACAACCGCCCGGCGGCCGACGTGGGGTCGAACCGAGCCCACTCCGTTTCCAGCGACAGCCCCATCCGAGCCCGAAGCGAATCGATTTGATCGGGCGTCAGCAGCGCAGCGTGATTGAGCGGATCGCCGGCCATCGGCAGACCCCAACCCTTGATCGTGTAGGCGAACACCACCGACGGCTGGTCGACGGTGTTGTCGCACTCGGCGAACGTGTCGAGCAGCAGGCCAAGGTCGTGGCCACCAAGATCGGTGACCAGGCTCTTCAGTTCATCATCGGAGTGCTGATCGGCCACAGCCGCCACCGCGGCGTCGGCTCCGTCGAGGAACTTGGCCCGGAGATCGGAGCCGCTGAGCGCGAACAAGGACTGGTAGGCCTCGTTGGTCATGGCGTCGATGCGGGCGAGTAGGGCCTCGCCCCCCGGTTCGGTGGCCGCCTTCATCAGCCGGGACCCGTACTTGGCTTCGGCCACGTGCCAGCCGGCGTCGGCGAAAAACCGTTTGAGCCGCTCAGCGGCGATGTCGGGGATGACCCGGTCGAGACTCTGGCGGTTGAGGTCGACCACCATGGTGAACTTGCCGAGCCCTTCGGTGGCGGGATCGGCGATCGCCTCCCACACGTTGCCTTCGTCGAGTTCGGCGTCACCGACCAGGGCAATAAAGCGTGAATCGCCCCGGGCGCCCGAGTCGAAGTGTGAATCGACGTACCGCCGGGTCAGTGCCGAGAACAGCGGAGCCACCGCGCCAAGCCCAACCGAGCCGGTGGAGAAGTCGGCCACGTCGGGATCCTTGGTGCGGGACGGGTAGGCCTGCAGACCGCCACGCTGACGAAGTGTTGTGAGATACGAACGATCGAGTTCGCCGGTGAGGTACTTGATGGCGTGATACACCGGCGAGGCGTGTGGTTTCACCGCCACCTTGTCGTCACCACCGATATGGGCGAACCACAACGCGGTCATGATCGACACCATCGACGCACATGACGCCTGATGCCCTCCCACCTTGACCTCGGTGTCGCCTCGGCGGTTGGCGGCATCGACGATACGAGTGGCCAACCACAACACCCGACGCTCAACTTGGCGGAGGGTTTCCAAGTCTGGAGTCTCTAGCTTCATGTCACGATGATCCCGGATCGGTTGTCCGCAGTCCACTAGGGGTTACCCCTTTTTTGTTTGAGAAATGAGTTGTAGGAATAGTAGAGCTGTGGATTGTGGACGAACTGGAGTTTCCCCAGGTCAGAGGCGGTTTTGTTGTCCCGAACTCCTGTTGAACTTTCCATATCTCACACTCATGTGATTTGGGAGCCTGGGGAAGCCGATGACGTTGTCCCCTTTTGAAGCCCTGGTTGTCCTCTGCTTATCCGACGGCTCTTCCGCAGCTCTCCCCCAGGTTCACCGTGGCTTGTCCACGAGTTATCACCAGCCCCGTTGGGTTACGCCAACGGCCGCACAGCGCGGATCAGCTCTTCATGGAAGCCGAGCCTTTGGTACAGCGCCCGCGCTCGTTCGTTTGCTGTGAAGACATTGAGGCTCATGGTGACCGCTCCACGCCGGCGAGCCTCGGCGTCCAGCTCGCCCATCAGCTGTTGACCGACACCATGCCCGTCGACCGAGGGAGCGACCACGATCGCCAGCAAGTGAGCGTTGAGTTCTTCGGTGAACGGATCGGGTCCGTAGCTCACAATGCCCGCCCCGACGACCTCATCGTGGCTGACTGCGACCCGAACCGACGTGGCCGGCTCCTCCCCCGACGCCCAGGCTTGCAGGCCGATCAGGTCTGGTCGCCACAGGTCCTCGCGCCGACGTCCTGGTGGTAGCGGCTCGAATGCCGCCAGGCGGGGCAACAGCACCTCGATTGCAGGCGCGTCGGCGGGTGTGGCCGCTCTGGTGGTAATCGTCATCCGTTGCTCCGGATGAGCTGATCCACCGCTGCGGCAGGAGTTGTGATCACCGGGAGGTCGGTCAGAGCCCTGGTCGCCGGAGCGGCGACGGCCATTGAGGCTTGAGCCAGCAGCACCGCTGTGCGGGCGGGACCCGCCGCCAGGTCGGCAGCGACGGCGTTGGCGATGGCTTGGGCAAACGCTTCCTGGTCACCGGCCTCAAAGTGCGGCCAGGCCTCGTTACACAACAGCACACGTTCATCAAGCTCGGTCTTTCCGGCGCATTCGCGCAAGAGATCGAGCGTGGCGGCCCTCGTGCTTTCAAGGCAGATCACCACCAGGGGACGGGGGCCGTGCCCCAGCGCCGCCAGCATGGCCGGACGGTCGATACGCAACACACCGTCGATCGTGTCAGCCACTGGCCCGAGCGTCGAGCAGGTACAGAGAACCGGCCCGTTGGCGGCCAAGCTTTTCAGCAGCTCAGCGGTCTCATCCCACACCGAATCCAGGCCCTCGGCCCGCGCCCGATTCAACAGCGACTCGGCCACGTGATGCTCGCCACCGGCGTAGCCACGGTCGGCAAGAAGCGCGTCGAACGTGGCCACATGAACTTGGGCGGTGTGGAGGAACGTGAAGCGGGATGTGAGAGACACCCGGCCGAGATTAGTAGTCGACCGACTGGGCCTGAGCCCGAATTGTTTTCTCCAAGGCGGTGACCTGGTTGTAGATCTGTGACCGTTCCTTCATCAGCGCCGAGATCTTGTCGCAGGCGTGCATCACCGTGGTGTGATCACGGCCGCCGAACTCGCGGGCGATGTGGGGGAAGCTGAGGTCGGTGAGTTCCCGAGTGACGAACATCGCCATCTGTCGGGCGATCACCAGAGGCCGCCGGCGGGACTTGCCGATGAGCTCATCAACCGGGAAGCCGAACTGCTCGACGGTGGCGTCGAGGATCATCGACACCGTGATGGGCCGAGGTTGGCGGTCGGCGATGAAATCACCGAGCACCTGTTCAGCCAGCTCTTTGGTCATCGGCACGCCGCTGAGGTTGGCGAAAGCGGTGACCTTGTTGAGCGCACCTTCCAACTCACGGATGTTGTTGGTGATGTTGGCGGCGATGAACTCGGACACATCGTTGGGCAGGTAGTAGCCGTCGCGGTCGGCCTTCTTGCGAAGAATGGCCATACGTGTTTCGATGTCGGGCGGCTGAATGTCGGTGAGCAGGCCCATCATGAACCGGCTGCGCAGACGATCCTCCAGGGTGGGGATGGCGTCCGGCGGCCGGTCCGACGACAACACGATCTGGCTGTTGGCGCCGTAGAGGTCGTTGAAGGTGTGGAACAGCTCTTCCTGGAGCCGGTCTTTACCCTCGATGAACTGGATGTCGTCGACGAGGAGCACGTCGATCTGGCGGTAACGGCGCTTGAAATCGTTGCCCGACGAGTTCTTGATCGAATCGACGAACTCGTTGAGAAAGGTCTCGGTGGAAACGTAGAGCACCTTCTTCTGGGGCTCCAGGTCGTTGATGAAGTGCTGGATGGCCCGCAGGATGTGGGTTTTCCCGAGCCCGGCCGACCCGTAGATGAACAACGGGTTGTAGGAGCCGCCGGGGCGTTCGGCCACCGAGAGGGCGGCGGCGATGGCGAACCGGTTGGATGGTCCGGTGACGAAATTCTTGAACGTGTAGCGGGGCCCGTCGTCGCCGTCGGCGAGCGGGGCTTGAGTGATCGGTGCGCCGGAGCCGGAGCCGTCTCCTGATCCGCCGTCGTTCAGGTCGATCGTGTGTGGGGCAGCCACTGCGGCCCCACCGGCTGAAGCGGTTGCCGCACCCATGCTGTTGAGGCGGGCGCCGTTGGCGGCACCGAAGTCGCCTTCCAACGCACCAGGGCGACGCAGGTCGATCGTGTCGGGCCCGTCGCCGTCTCCGGAGGCCGCGTCGAACAAAGTGGGAACGGTGATCTTGAAGTCGACGCCGAGATCATGACCGGCGGCTTCGGTGACCGCATCTTCCACCAGGGGGCGATAGCGCCCGTCGAGCTTGTCGCGGATGATGCCGTTGGGCATGCCGAGCACCAAGTGGTCGGCAGTGAGTTCAACCGGTGCGAGCTGGGCAAACGTGCTTTGCCAGACTCCTTCTGAAACTTGAGATCGGAGCAGCTCGGAAGCTGTGCTCCACAGTTCTTTGGCGGCGGTCATCGGGTTGATCCAAAACAGGTTGTTGGGGCGCCGTTGACCATAACGCCGTGAACGGCAAAAGCGGGATGTCGACCCTCAACCCGCCTACCACCTGAACACACAGGTTGTGGAAAACTAGTGGATATTGGAGGAATCGCCGCTGTTGACAACACAGTGGTACCAACCTGATGGTTGTTGAAATTTCCAGTATCACCCATGCCGCTACCAGTCATAGACTGCGCTTCTCCCCATTCTCCACATGTTTATCCACAACCCTGGGTAACTCCAAGGGAGTTGGGTCAACAGAAAAATGTCAGGGAAATGCTCGCAAACTCCATCCCTGTAATTTAAGCTCTGTGAGGCATTTGTGATACGACTGGCTGAGTTGCATCTTTGGTCGGTGATCGAACCAACGTTGCAGCTACCGGAAGTAGCAGTGAATCGCCCCAGGACCCTCCACTTCAGTTCCTAGCTGTGGATAGAAGACGCTAGCAGACCACCGGCCTGCTGCCCACACGCGTTGTGGAAAAGGTTTTCGAGTGAGCTCTCAGTCGCTGTTGACGAGCCTGTTGATAACTTTGTGGACATATTCGTGGTGGCCAATGTTTTCCCTGGTCACCGCTCTGTCCCGCAGCTCACGCCGGTTGGGGTTTACGCCGCCGTCACCCGACAAAATCACCACAGAAAATCAGCGGTAGATAATGCCGCAGACCAACCAGTCGTCGCCCTCTTTGATCATCGACACGGTTACCGATGTGCTCGATCCGCTGGCGAGCTCCGCCGTTCCCGACGCATCGCCGGTGCTTGGTCCGGTCTGATTGCTTTGCATCGAGCCGCCGGTCAGGTTGTAGGAAACCACGTCGAACTGTCGGTTGAGTTCGGTCAGATCCTCAGCGGCCGACTCGCCAAAACACCGCTGATCGGTGGACACGTGCTCAAGCGCGGCGGCCACGTCGTCTTGAGCGAGGTCGGCCATAAACTCGTTGGCCTCGTCGACCACCGGGGTGACGGAGCGGACAAGGAAGAAGACACAACCGCCAAACAGCAGCCCGCCGAGAAGCATCACCACCATGATTACGATCAGCATCTTGCCGCAGCCTGAGGACGAACTCGGCGGTGGGGGCGGTGGCGGATTGAAACCCGAGTTGGGCGCTGGATTAAAGGGCGGCGGACTGTCGGCTGGCCGTGGTGCCCAGTCTGAGGGCGGTGGAAGGTCGGACACGGCGTCATCGTAGTCGCAGCAAGTCTGGCTGTGTGATCTGGCAGTGTGACTGGCAATTCATGTTGGCGCTAACCTCAACACCATGGCTGATTCGTCTCCCGCACCTCTGAAGAACCGTGTCACCGAGATGCTGGGTGTCGACTACCCGATCGTGCAAGCACCGATGGGCTGGATCGCCCGGTCGCAGCTCGCCTCCGCCGTATCGAACGCTGGTGGGCTTGGCATCATCGAAACGTCATCGGGTGAGCTCGAGGCCATCCGGGGCGAGATCGACAAGATGGCCGACCTCACCGACAAGCCGTTTGGCGTGAACATCGCCCAAGCGTTTGTGCGCGACGCCGGTGGCATCTCCGCCCTCATTGAGTTCCTAGCCGAACGAGGGGTGAAGTTTGTGACCACCTCGGCCGGCAACCCGATGGCGTTCACCGGTGAACTGAAGGCCGCCGGCATGACCGTGTTCCACGTGGTGCCCACACTACGGGGGGCGATGAAGGCGGTGGAAGCCGGAGTAGACGGCTTGGTGGTTGAAGGCGGCGAGGGCGGTGGGTTCAAGAACCCCGACCCCGTGGCCCTGATGGTGCTGCTTCCTCTCATTCGCTCGAAGGTCGATGTGCCGATCGTCGCCGCCGGGGGCATCGTCGACGGACCGACCATGGCCGCCGCATTCGCCATGGGAGCCGAGGGTGTGCAGATGGGCACCCGTATGGTCTCGGCGGCCGAGAGCCCGGTGCACGACAATTGGAAAAACGCCATTGTCGATGCCGACGAAACCGGCACCGTGTTCCTGAATCAGCGCCATTCACCGGCGCTGCGGGCGCTAAAAACGGAACGCACGCTTGGCCTGCAGTTCGCCGAGCACAACGTGTTCGCCTCGGGCGACTTCGGTGACCCCCAATCGCTGTACTTCGGTGGCGACATGGAAGGCGCCATCGCCCTGGGCGGACAGGTGGCCGGTCGCATCGACGACGTCCGCCCGGTCGAGGAGATCATCGGCGGCTGCATGGAGGAATTCCACGCCACGATGGCGGCGATGGCCGAGCGGTACCTCAGCATCTGAGGCGTCTGAGATAGTCCATGTCGTCAATCCTGGCCTTGGGAGCCGCTGCCGTTTTTGGTGTTGCCGACTTCGTCGGAGGCCGAGCAAGCGCTCGCATCTCGGTGATGACCGTAACGCTCATCTCCAACATCGTCGGCGGGGCGCTGGCGTTGCTGTTGGCTGCAGTGATCGCAACGTCGTGGTCGGTCGAAGCAATGGCCTGGGGCGGTATCGGCGGAGCCGCCGGACTTGTCGGTCTATTGCTGCTCTATCACGGCCTGGCCACTGGCCCGAACCGACTGGTAAGCCCGGTGAGTGCGGTAGTGGCCGCTGTGGTGCCGGTTGCGGTTGGGGTCGCTTCCGGCGAGCGTCCGGAAACCCTGGCCGTCATTGGCATCGTGCTGACCCCGCTCGCGGTTTGGGTGATCGCCGACGGCGCCTGGCAGTTCGCCGAGGATCGTCGGTCTCTGCTTATCGCCATCGGTGCCGGTCTCGGTTTCGGCACCTTCTTCGCCTGTCTTGCTCAGACTCCGGATGATGCCGGCGCGGCCCCACTTGTGGCCGCCCGGGCCGCTTCGATCACGATCCTGATTGTGATCGTGCTCCGTCGACTTCAGCTCAGTCGTTCTTCGGCCGGGCGACCATCCCCCGACGCCGTTGGTCTCGCCGCGGCCGCCGGCTTTCTCGATATGACCGCCAATGGACTGTTCCTCTGGGCGGTGCAGGACGGCGACCTGGCCATCACTGGTGCTCTCGTCAGTCTCTTTCCTGCCCCCACCGTCGTACTGGCGGTAATCTTCCTCAATGAACGAGTCCGGCCTCGACAGATCGCCGGTATTGGTTTGGCGTTGCTGGCCGCCGCCCTCCTTAGCTGAGGTCAGCCGCCGGCCGGAACGTCGATCATCTGGTCGACGGGCGCAAAGTCGTCGGTCAGCACGTCGGCTTCGTCCACGAACTGCTCGAGCCCTGAGCCCATGAACACCGATGACGGTGATCCCCAGCGCACAATCTCGGCGCCGATGGCGTCGGGGTCGATTGGTGCATCGGTGGCTACGAGCACAATGTTGCCGCCCCGACCGCCGTTCAGATAACGGTCGATGGTGATGAGGGCCACGTTGTCGAACAGCCGCTCCAGGGTGGCCACCTCGGCCCGGGCGAACCGATACGGCGGGTAGTCGATCACGTTCATCACGTACACACCGTCGGGCGCCATCGACTCCTTGATCATGGCCGCGAACTCGACGGTGGTGAGATGCCACGGCACGGAAACGCCGCCAAAGGCATCCCCGACCACCACGTCAAATGGATCGACGTCTGCGCCGCCGTCGAGGTGCCGGGTCATGGCGATTCGGGCGTCGGTTGTCTCCACCGTGAGAGCCACCGCGTCGAGGTCGAGGCCCAGTTCATCGGTGGCGATGTCGACCAGCGTCCCGTCGATTTCAAACACGGTGTTGGTCGACCCCGGGCGAGTGGCGGCGAAGTAGCGAGGCATGGTGAATCCACCACCACCGATACCCAACGTGTTGATCAGGCCGGCCGGAGCCACAGCGTCGATCGCGGCGGCCATATCCCTCGTGTACCGAAACTTGAGGTTCTCCGGATCGTCGATGTCTATATAACTGTGGGAGAGCAGGTCGAGCTGGAGGGTGCGACCCGATGGGTTGTCGGTGTCGACCACCACGTTGGCGCACGAATACGACGTCTCCCACTCACACGGACCGGGAACCAAGATCAGCGCCAACGCAGCCAGGCCCCCGCCACCGATTGCTCTCACCCTGTCGCCCACCCCAAACCCCACCCCGATGACAATTAGCAGCACACCGATCGCGAAGACGATCGGGCGGGTGGGCACGGTGGCGATCAGCACAAACCCGGTGACAAAGGTGCCAAACAATGCACCTATGGTGCCGACGGCCGAGAGTGACCCCACCACTTCGCCGGTTTCGTCGAGCGACTGCAGCCGCATCTTGACCACGAGGGGAGAAACCGCCGACAGCACCGCGGCCGGGGCAAAGAAAGCCAAGAGCGTGATTACCACTACCGCCGGCGCCCCTTGGCCCTGCAACGGCACACCAAACAACGTGGTAATCGTGGGCGCCAGCAGAGCCAGTACCCCACCCACAGCGAACAAGGGTCCGATCAACGGTGCTGGGTCTCGCTGGTCGGCCACCCGTCCACCAATCCAGGAGCCGAGAGCGATGGCGGCCAACACCGTGCCGATGATTCCGGTGAAGGTCTCGACGCTGATTCCCACGTACGGTGCCAGCAGCCGTCCGGCCAGAATCTCCAGCATCAAAACCGCCGCAGTGGACACAAACACCAGCACCCGGGCCATCAGCTCAGTCACTTCTAAAGCTTAGTGACCGTGCCTGGAGACCCGGGTGCCGGATTCGCCTATGCGGTTTTTACCGGTGTTCGGTTACGGCTTCAACAGCTAAGGCTTCAACAGTGTGATGGCGGTGCCGTTGGAGTCGCCGTCGGGATCGTGGTTGGCCCCACTGTCGTATCCCCACCCAGAGCCGGTGATGTCGTTGACCATCAACGTCACCGACCCGAGGTTGCGGCGGATGTTGATGAGATTTAGGTCGCAGACGCCGGAGCCGTCGGTGACACACGAAGCTGCAGTACCTTCGCTCCAGCTGGCGACCACGGTTACGCCACTAACTGCGGCGTCAGCCGCATCGTGCACGGTCACGGTTACGTAGGCGTCCCACTTGCCACCTCGGGCCGACGCCGTTGAGCCGTCGATATCGCCGACGTGGAGCTGCGGGTCGGCCACGTTATTGACGTTGACCATTACCGAATCCATCGCGGTTTGACCGATCGTGTCTGTGGCCGTGGCGCTTACGGCCACAGTGCCGTCGGGTGTTCCCGTGGTGTCCCACGACGCCGACCAGCCGTCGGTGCCGTCGGTGTCGACACCGATTGACACCCCGTCGACCTTGAACTCAACCTGAGTAACGCCATTGTCGTCCGAGGCGTTGGCGGTCACGGTTGTCGATCCGCTTACGGTGGCGCCGTCGGCCGGACTGTTGACTGAGACCGTCGGCGCGCTGTCGCCAGGATCGATGCCAAGGTCAGGTCGGACCACAAACAGGCCCTGCTCGATACCGGACATGATCACCACGCCTGACTCGAAGTAGGGGTAGTTGCTCCAGGCCCCGGCGAAGTGGTTGTGATCGTCGGCCGGCCACACGTCGAAGAAGGCCACCTCGCTCAAGTTGGCGTTGGCCACATCGCTGATGTCGATAATGCGCAGCCCGGCGGTGTAGTTGGCCTGATACATGAAGTCACCCTTGATGTACAGGTTGTGGTCGATAGCCGCGGTGGAGGCCACGTACGGAGTGCCGAACACCGGATTGTCGAGATCCAACATGTCGATGATGTGCGTGGTGGTGTTTACATTGGTGCGATTTTCGTCCAACTCGTCGTTCATCAGGAAGTAACGCTGATCCTCGGTGAACCAACCCTGATGGGTGTACTGCGACCCGGCGTAGCCGGTGCGAGACAGCATGATCGGGTTGTTCTTGTTGGTCACGTCGACGACGGTGATGGTGTCTTCGTTGGAGGCGATGCAGATCTCTTTGCCGGTGTGCTGGGTATCGGGACCGCTGTAGATCACACATTGGGCGTCGTGGGTGTAGCCGTCGTCGCTGAAACATTTGCCGCGGGGAATGCTGTTGGGGTTGGAGATGTCGACCATATGTAGGCCGCCGTTACACGAGCCCTTGCCGCCTACGCCGACGGCATAGGCGTAACCCGAGTCTTCGTTGATCACGATGTTGTGAGCCGAGCCGATGCGGTTGTAATGGTTGGTCTCGGCGAAGGTCGTGGGTGTTGTTCTGCTAGCAGCGTCGAGCTGGGTCAGGTCGAACACCTGGATGCCATGGCCTTGGGCCTCCGACACGATGAACGCGTGATCGGCGTAGGTCTTGATGTCTCGCCAGTTGGAGCCGAACGCACCGTGGGTCTGCAGCTCGCCGAGATAGATCGGCTGGCTGGGAGTGGAAATGTCGATGAAAGCGGTGCCGAAGGTCATGCCGATGAGGGCATATTCCTTGTTGGTGTTCGGGCTGGTCCAGCCCCAAATGTCGTTGGCCTCTTCGGTGCTCGAACCGCCGAGGTCACTCAGTGACACGAACGACTCCAGGTCGGCGTTGTTGCACGGGAATCCGGCGGCCATTCCGTTGACACAGGCCGCGGCCGGTTCGGACGCTATGGGCGAGACGACCGAGTCGAGATCCTGGGGAGCGTGGTGATCCGTGAACACCGCTTTCATTACGGCACTGGCCTTCTCGGGCATCGGTGCGTGGTGCGCTGGCCCCTCATCGTGGGCTGACGCCCCTGTTTGAACAAACAATCCGGCTATGAACAGCACAACTAGAAAGGCGGATAAGCGGCGGAAATTGAGACGCATGGGTGATCCTCGATGTTGGTGAAGGGTGTTAGCCCGCACGACGAGACTACTGCAGGACGATTTCCTAGTGAAAGGGGCCGAGCGAATCATTGTCGCTGAAGCATCAACTACCGTTGCCTGCTATGAGGGCTACCTGCATCCCGGCGCTTCTCTTCGCCACAATCGCTGTGAGCTGCTCATCACTTCCCGGTGTTGAATTAGCCGAGTGCCAGCCCGCACCTTCCTACACCGACGATCCGGCACCGCTGTCGGTCCCGGACCTCGAACCGGTCTGGACGATGCAGTCCGACGAAGCCACCTTCTCCTCCCCCGCCTTGGCCGACCTGAACGGCGACGGGGTCCTCGACGTGGTGCAGGGATTCGGCCAAGACACTCTGGGCGCCCGTACATCATCGGTTGTGGCCACCGACGGGGCTACCGGCACTGAGCTTTGGACGTCAACCGGCCACGAAGACCTGATCGGCACCGCCCGGTTCCTGTCGATCGGCGGCGATGAAACGCTCGACGTCGTCATCGGCGGCCGCCGGGGCGCGCTGCTCGCCATCGACGGATCCAACGGGCAGGTGCTCTGGACGTTCGACGACGAGAACGATCGGTGGTTCAACTTCTACACCCCGCAACCGGTTGACGACCAGGACGGTGACGGCATCAGTGACCTGGTGGCCAGCAACGGTGGTTTGATCTTCACCGAGCCGAGCGAGGTCGGGGTTGGTCCCGAGGAAAAACGTAACCTCGGGACCACGTTTGTGGTGAGTGGGGCCGACGGTTCGGTGATCGGCCGACTACCGGCTCCCGACCGGCGGGAGCAGTACTCGTCGCCGCTTGTGGTTCCCTCCCCCGGTGGCGGCGCACCCGATGTGCTGATCGGTACCGGCGGGGAGACGCTGCCCGGTGCCGTGTGGCGTGTTCCGCTGCAGTCCCTCGTCGATGAGGACCGTGACCAGTTCTCCGAGGTTGTGTCGGGTGGTGAGAAGGGCGTGATCGCCACGCCGTCGTTGGCCGATCTGAACGGCGACTGTGAGCTTGATGTTGTTGTGCAGTCGTTCGACGGGACGGTGTCCGCAGTCGACGGATCAACCGGTCAACCGCTGTGGACCGTCGGCAACCCAGGTTTTGAGACCTACTCCACCCCGACGCTCGGGTACTTCGTCGGTGATGACGACGTGCCTGATGTTTTTGTGGCCGTGGCCGCCGGCGTGTGGCCGGTCTACACCTCCTCGGACTACCTACTAATAGACGGTGCAAACGGGCAGGTGGTTTGGCGCGAGACCATGGGCACCTTTGCGCCCAGCGGCTTTGTGGCCGCCGATGTGAACGGCGACGGTCGCGATGAGGTGATCTTCGGTGTCAACGACATCGCAGACAATACCCACACGCTCCACGTTCTCGACACCGCCAGTCTCGCCGCCACCACCGTCGGGGATCCACTCCCCCAGACCACGTTTTCCTCCCCATGGCTCGGTGACCTCGACGGCGATGGTCTCCTGGATCTGATCGCCACCGAGAGCGCCTACCAGCTGGTCTATCCGGAAATCGGCCCGGCCAGAGTGCATCTCTTTCGGCTTCCGTGGACAGCCCCGGAAGTCGTGAGCTGGGGTGGTTACCTCGGCACGTCGACCGACGGCATCCTGGCGAACTGGATGTAGCAGCGCCCGATGTGACAGCCCTGTGGATGTCGTCGTCATAGGTTTGACGCCATAACTGGGCTGCAATAACCTTCGGTCACGGCTGTGGAGACAGCTGCTGGGGCTCGGCGCGAATTGCGGCGGGCCGAGACTACCAGGGGGAGAGAGACTCCATGAGTTCACGACATTTACGTCGTCTCTTAGCATTGTTATTCGCTTTCGCCATGATTGCCGCGGCCTGCGGCGGCGACTCGGATGACGATGGAGAGGCAACAGCGACCGACGATTCAGCCGCCGAATCCGACGAGGATGCGGCCGCTGAGCCCGAGCCTGAAGACGAAGAGCCGGTTGAAGAGCCGGAGTTTGTTGAAGAGGCCGGAGGCGATTTCCTCCTCCGCCCCGAGAACGTTCCCAGTGACGATCAGCGTGGTGGCACGGTCATCGTCGGCTACGCCGGCGCCATTCCGCACACCAACGGAACGGTCCAGTCGGGTTACGCCACCAACACCATTGGCCCGCAGGTCAACGCCGCTCTGCTGCGTTACAACGACAACTACGAGCCTGTGCCATATCTCGCCGATTCCTGGTCGATCGCCGAAGACGGCCTGTCGGTCTCACTTGAGCTGAACGCCGAGGCCCGCTTCCACGACGGTGAAGACGTCACCTGCACCGACGTCGACTTCTCGATCAAGACCTCGCAGGCCAACCACCCGTTCAAGCCCATGTTTGCGCCGGTTACGGGTGTGGATGGTGGCGACACCAAGAGCTGTGTGGTCAACCTGTCACAGCCTCACCCGGCACTGCTTGTTGCCTTCTCTCCCGGTCTGTTGCCGATCATTCCCGAGCACATCTTCAACGATGGCCAGGACATGAAGACCCATCCTCGCAACTCCACCGACGTGATTGGTGCCGGCCCGTTCAAGATGGTTGAGTTCGACGGTTCCGAGATTGTTCGCTTGGAAGCCAACGACGACTTCTTCCTGCCCGGCCTGCCCTACCTTGACGAGTTGATCTTCGACCTCGTGCCCGATCCGGCCACGGTCACACTCGGCCTGCAGACCGGCGACTTCGACTTCGCCGCCGGTGACGGCGCCCACGCCGGTCAGGTGGTTATCGACGATCAGAACAATCCCGACATCGTGGTGAGCGACAAAGGGTTTGAGGCCATCGGCTCCATTCCTTGGATTCAGCTGAACCTGCGGGACGAGATTCTCTCCGACGTTCGGGTCCGTCAAGCACTGGCTCATGCCATCGACAAAGAGGCCTACAACGATGTGATCAACGTTGGCCTGAACAATACGGCTCAGTGTGGTCCGATCCAGCGCAACAGCCCCTACTACAACCCCGACGGCAAGTGCTACGAGTTCGATCTGGAAAAGGCCCAGGCTCTGCTCGACGAGGCCGGCTACGGCGACGGGTTCACCCTCACGATGAACCAGTCGCAGGCCAATGTGCCTCGCATGGAGCTGATCGCCGAGATGTGGTCGAAGATCGGCGTCACCGTCGAGATTTCGCTCGACGCCGACTTCCCCGACTGGATCGCCAAGACCGTCGGCGAAGACACCGAGTACGACGTCACCTGGACCACGCTGTGGAACTGGGGCGACCCGGTGATCGGTGTAAACCGAAGCTACAACTGCGACAACCGAGTGGCCGGCGTGGCCTTCTCCAACATGAGCTGGTACTGCAATGAGGATCTCGACGGAATCCTTGAAGCCGCCGGTCTTGAATTTGATGAGGCCAAGCGAGCCGAGCTGTACTACCAGGCCGCCGACATCATCAACGAAGACGTGCCGGTCATCTACCTGTCCAACCAGGTTTGGTACCAGCGTCGGTCGCCTCGCATTCAGAACCCGCCCGAAAGCATCTGGGGTTACATGGATTCGTGGGCCGAGATGTGGGTCGACGGCTGATCCGTCAACTCGTCTAGCAACCGAAAGCAGTAAAACCTTATGAAGCAGATAGCGGCCAGGATCATCCAAGCGTTCCTTTTGATCCTGGCCGTTATCGTGCTTAACTTCCTGCTGGTCCACCTGGCCCCGGGCGACGCCGTCGACGCGTTGGCGGCCGGTAGTGAGAACAGCGCTGAAACCACTGAACGACTGCGAGAGCAGTACGGCCTCGACGAGCCGGTAACCACGCAGCTGTTCACCTACATCGGCAATGTACTTCAGGGCGACTTGGGCGTTTCCATTGCCAACAACGACCGCCCGGTAACCGAACTCATCGGCGAGCGGATCTGGCCCACCGTGTTGCTGTCGCTCTCGGCCCTGGGCTTCGCCATCATCTTGGGCACAATCGTCGGAACCTTCGCCGCTCGTCATCCCGAGAGTTCGTTCAGCCACGCCACCACCGTGTTTGCGTTGGTTGGATTTGCCATGCCCGCTTTTTGGACCGGCTACCTGTTATTGATCGTTTTCTCCGTGAGGCTCGGGTGGTTCCCGGTCAGCGGCATGCGGGACCTTCGCTTCGAAGGCGGCTGGGTGGCGTCGCAATGGGACGTGGCCAAACACCTCTTCCTCCCGGCGCTCGCCCTTGGCCTAATCTACATCGCCGCCTACTCGCGCCTCACCCGAGCATCGATGCTTGAGGTGCTTGAGTCCGACTACGTGCGCACCGCCCGAGCCAAAGGCCTGGGCGAACGGTCGGTCATGTTCAAACACGCGTTGCGCAACGGCATCATTCCCATGGTCACGGTGATGGGCTTGCAGTTCGGCGCAATCCTGTCGGGCGCCATTTTGGTGGAGACCGTGTTCGCCTGGCCCGGTGTTGGTCGCTTGGCCTTCGAAGGAGTGGTCGAGCGCGACACCAACGTGGTGTTGGGCGTGTTGTTCCTGGTGTCGACCACGGTGATCGTGGCCAATCTCCTCACCGATCTCGTGTACCGACTGATTGACCCACGTATCCGAATCTCGGGGGATCCAAGTGGCTGAGGTATTTAGCGTTGTCGATGTGCCCGACCTACTTGACGACGGTGACGTAACCGATCCGTCGCGGCAACGCGGAGCCCCTCAGAAATACGCCGGGCTTCGTATGTTCATGCGCAACAAGGCCGCCGTGTTCGGCGCCATTTTGCTCATTGTCATCCTGTTCATCACCTTCATACTCCCGTTGATCCTCAACCTCGATCGCACAGAGCGAGTGGGCGGTATCCACTTGGCCCCAGGGGCCGAAGGATCCACCACATTCGGCACCGATTACCTGGGTCGAGACGTCGGGCGGATCGTGATGGAGGGCGGTAGCGCCACGCTGAAGGTGGCAGCGCTCGCAGCTCTGGTGATCGTGGGTTTGGGGAGCACGATCGGTGCTTTGGCCGGCTACTACGGCGGCTGGGTCGACAACGTGCTCATGCGTTTCACCGAGTTCTTCCAGGTGCTGCCGGGCCTACTATTCGCCATCGCCATCGTCGCCCTCTACGGAGCATCGACGGTGTCGATCGTGTTGGCCATCGGACTCATCGCCTGGCCCACCATCGCCCGTCTGGTTAGAGCCGAGTTTCTCCGCCAGAAAAATCTCGAATACGTGAAAGCGGCCCGCGCCATCGGCGCCAGCGACGCCCGCATCATCTTCAAGACGATCCTGCCCAACACCCTGCCGGTGGTGATCGTGCAGTCCACCCTCGTGATGGGTAGCGCCATCCTTTTCGAAGCCGGCCTGGCCTTCCTCGGCTTGAGCAACCCGGCCGATCTCAGCTGGGGGTTCTACATCGGCGCCAATCGTTTGTACTTCCTGTCCAACTGGTGGGGCGTCACGTTCCCCGGCCTGATGATCTTCTTCACCGTGCTGAGCTTGAGCCTGATCGGCGACGGTCTTCAGGACGCCGTCAACCCGAAGCTGCGAGGTCGTTGAGTTGAGCGAACAACCCCTCCTCTCGGTCAAGGGTTTGACCGTCAAGTTCGACGAGTTCACCGCCGTAGACAGCCTGTCGTTCGACCTCTATCCGGGCCAGACGCTGGCCATCGTGGGTGAGTCGGGATCGGGCAAGTCGGTCACCGCTCTGTCGATCATGCGGCTGGTCACCCTCGGCACCAGAGCAAAGATCACCGAAGGTGAGATCCTGTTCCGCCAGCCCGACGGCACGATTGCCGATCTGGTCAAGGCCGACGAGGCCACCCTGCGTGACATCCGGGGCAACCAGATCTCGATGATCTTCCAGGAACCGCTCACCAGCCTCAACCCGGTGTACACCACCGGCAACCAGGTGGTGGAGGCGATCCGCCTGCATCAGGGGCTCAACAAACAGGCCGCCTATGCCCGAGCGCTTCAGGTCTTTGAGCTGGTGCGCATCCCCGAGCCGGAGAAACGACTCAAGGA
The DNA here is from genome assembly GCA_965216355.1 of Acidimicrobiales bacterium. Lineage (GTDB taxonomy): Bacteria > Actinomycetota > Acidimicrobiia > Acidimicrobiales > SZUA-35 > JAHELU01. The sequence goes on along the minus strand of CBDCFR010000013.1, from coordinate 335,683 downwards.
GTACCCCCACCAGATGTCGGGGGGTATGCGTCAGCGGGTGATGATCGCCATGGCCCTTTCCTGCGACCCAACGGTGTTGATCGCCGACGAGCCCACCACCGCGCTCGATGTCACCATTCAGGCCCAGATCCTGGGCCTGATGCGGGAGCTGCAAAAAGAGACGGGCGCTGCTGTCATCATGATCACCCATGACATGGGAGTGGTGGCCGAGGTGGCCGACGACATCGTGGTCATGCGCAACTCCAAGCTGATCGAAACCGGCAACGTCTTCGATATTTTCGAGAACCCGACGGCTCCCTACACCAAGGCCCTGTTGGCGTCGATCCCTCGCCTCGGCTCAATGGCCGGCAAGTCGCAGCCCGAGCGGTTCGACCTGGTGGAGATGGAGGCGTCGTCGTGAGTTTCGAAACAGCGTCATTCGAAACAGCATCATTTGAAACCCTGGTCGAGGTCAAAGATCTCTGTAAGGAGTTCCCCGTCGCCGGGAAAGCCAAGGTCCACGCCGTTGAGCACGTCTCGCTGAAGGTCGGCAAGGGTGAGACCCTGGCCGTCGTGGGTGAAAGCGGCTGCGGCAAGTCGACCCTGGCCTTCCTCATCATCAAACTCCTGGAGTCGACCAGCGGGCAGATCCTGCTCGACGGCCACGACATCACCAACCTCTCCACCAAGGAGATGCGTCAGCATCGGCAGAAGATGCAGATCATCTTCCAGGACCCGTTTGCCAGCCTCGACCCCCGTCGATCAGTTGGTTACGCCGTGAGCGAGCCGCTGCTGATTCATGGCAAGGCTTCGAAAGGCGCCGAGCTTAACGACCGGGTGGGCGCTCTGTTCGAGCGGGTGGGCCTCGAGCGGGAACACATGCTGCAGTACCCCCACCAGTTCTCCGGTGGCCAGCGGCAGCGGGTTTGCATCGCCCGAGCTTTGGCGCTCGAACCGGAGCTGGTGATCGCCGACGAGTCGGTGTCGGCGCTCGACGTTTCCGTGCAGGCCCAGGTAATCAACCTGATGATGGAGCTGCAGGAGGAGATGGGGCTCAGCTACCTGTTCATCAGTCACGACCTCGCCGTGGTGGAGCGCATCGCCCACCGGGTTGCCGTGATGTACCTCGGTCAGGTGGTTGAATTGGGGCCCCGTTCGGCGATCTTCGAAAACCCCACCCACTCCTACACCAAACGCCTGCTCGACGCGGTGCCGATCGCCGACCCCAGGGCTCGACGGGAGCGGCCGCTGCTCACCGGTGAGATTCCCAGCCCTCGTTGGGAGCACGGCACGGCGCCCGAATTGGTCAACCTCGTGGAGATCGAGCCAGGCCACTTCGTCGCCGAGGAGTAGGTCGCCGAAGAATGACCGGAGCGCCAACCGATACGGCTGTCACGGTGATCGGCGGCTACCTCGGCGCCGGTAAGACCACACTGGTCAACCACATCCTGCGCACGGCCGACGAACGAATCGCGGTGCTGGTCAACGACTTCGGTGATATCAACATCGATGAAGACCTCATCGCCAGCCAAGACGGCGACACCATCTCGCTGGCCAACGGGTGCATCTGCTGCAGTCTTGTCGACGGGTTTGCCGCTGCGCTGGAGACGGTGTCGGCGCTCGACCCCCAGCCCGAACGGCTGGTGATCGAGTCGAGTGGGGTGGCCGACCCCGCAACGGTGGCCGCCTACGGGCACGCCCCGGGGTTGACGCTCGACGCCACCATCGTGGTGGTTGACGCCGAGACCATCCGTCGCAAGGCCCGCGACGAGTATGTGGGCGACACCGTGCTCCGACAGCTGGGCTCGGGTGACATCGTCATCATGAACAAGATCGACTTGGTGAGCGACGAAGACGCCGCGGCCACCGAGCAATGGCTGCGGGAGCGCTGCCCCGCTGCCGTGATTGTGGGATCCACCAACGGGGTGGTCGACCCGGCGCTCCTGTTCGGTGTGGTGGAGCCTGGTGTCCCGGTATCCAAGCATGATCACGGGCACGCTCACGCTGAAAGCCTGTTTGAATCGTGGTCGTGGACCGGCGCCGCCCCCGTCGAACGCTCGGCCGTTGAGGCGATGATGGAGGCTACGCCCGACGAAGTGGTGCGAGCCAAAGGCGTGTTTCTTCTCACCGACGAGCCCGATCACGTGATGGCGCTCCAACGTGTGGGTCGACGGTGGACGTTACGCCGGGCCCGGCCCCGTACGACCGAAACCGAAAGTCGCATGGTTGTGATCGGACTGCACGGAGCCGTCAGCGACTCATGGATTGGAGAGCAGTTGTCATGACTGAGGCATCACCTGATATCACCGAGTTTGTGGCCAACATGCCCAAGGCCGAACTGCACGTACACATCGAAGGCTGCCTGGAGCCGGAGATGCTGTTACGGCTGGCCGCCGAGAACAACGTCGACATCGGTATGACCACCGAAGCCGAGGTGTGGGCGGCCCAGGATTACCCCGACCCGGCCCTCCCCCACTTTCTCGACTACCACTACAAGTGTCTGCGGGTGATGACGAAGAGGCAGGACTTCTACGATCTCACCTACGCCTTCATCGAGACGTGCCGCCGCAACAACGTGCGCCACGTCGAGATCATGTTCGGCCCGATGTTCAACCTCGACCGCGGCATCAGCTTTGCCGACCAGTTCGAGCCGATGGAGCAGGCCCGCCAGGATGCAATGGCCGAGTTTGGCGTGTCGGCGTTGTGGATCATGTGTATCGACCGCGATCACACCCAGGAGGAAGCGCTGGCCTTACTGGAGATGGCCGAGCCCTATCGTGAGTCGATTGCCGGGCTCGGCATGGCCTCCTATGAGAAGGACAATCCGCCCAACAAGTTCCTCGACGCCTACCGTCTGGCGGCTGAGCGAGGCTACCGTCTCACCGCCCACTGCGATTGTGATCAGGAGAACTCGCCGGAACACATCCGCCAGTGTTTGGAGGAGCTGGGCTGTGAACGCATCGACCACGGGCTTCACGTGCTCGACGATCAGTCACTCATCGATCGGGTGGTGCGGGACCGGATCGCCCTGACCATGTGCCCCACCTGGCGCCCTCGTGACCCTGAACCCCGCCGCCTGGCTCCGGTTCAGCGAATGCTTGACCTGGGGATCAAGGTCAGCCTCAACACCGACGACCCGTCGGAGTTCGCCAGCCGTCACATGACACCGATGCTCACCGAGGTGATGGCCGTATCGGGTATGAGCGAAGCCACAATGGTGGCGTTCATGCGCAACGCCTTTGAAACCGCCTGGATCTCCGACGAGCAGAAGGCCGGCTACCTGGCTGAACTCAACGCCTACGCCGGGTCATGACCAGGTTCGGCACAGCGTTGCTCGCGGCCGTGCTTGTGCTATCGGCCTGCGGTTCGGAGTCGGAACCCGAAGCCGAGCCCGGCCCGGGTGGTTACGAGTTCGACCGCAGCGACCCCGAGGCCGGCATCGCCAACATCATGGCCGCGTTCGCCACCGATGAGGCCACCGCCACCTGTATCTACGACGCCTGGGGCGACGTAGCCAACGTGCCTCCGGCCGAGCTGACGCCGGAGCTCATGGCCTTCGAGATTTGCGACACGTCGATCCTCGAACTGATGACCGGCGACGCTCGCTTCACCGGCTCGGGTTCAACGGACGGCTAGTTATTCGCCGGCGTCGAGAGCGCTGGCTATCCACGCTTGGAGGAGCTGACCCTCGTCGCAGGCCAGACTTATGATCGACTGCTTCATGGCGAGTAGCGGAGGTCGAACATCGCCTCCGAGGCCTATCCAGGCGTCCTCGTAGACCCCTTCCCCGACCTCAATATCGCCAGCGGTCGCCGCCAGGCCCGACAGTTGAAACGTGACCCACGAGTCGAAAAGGCGAAGGTGGATGTTGGCGGTGGCACCAACTTCGTACTCTCCTGAACCCTTCGGCATCTCAATCCGGTTGGTGACGGCCAAGCCGGAGGTGTCGGTGATGTACCCAAGATCGGTTATCGACTCTTCGAACGCGTCCATCAGGCCCTGGCTGTCGGCGAGTTCGTAAGCTTCACTCCAGGTACCGGAGAGCCGGTCGGGCATACAGAAGGCGGCGATCTCCGATTGGTTTTTCAGGCGATAGTGCACCAGTTCCCCGTTGCCGTGGACCGTCTCGTCGCTGGCTTCACCCTCCTCACTTTCATCGATCAGGGGCAACGACGTAGTGTCGACCGGATCGATGCCTGGCGGCCAGCCCACCATCGTGATGGTGGCGTGGTTGTGCCCGTCGCCGGCTCCCTCGATCGGATCCTCCCACGTGCATAGGGCAGGCCCAAGGGTGTCGAGGCCATTAAGACCGTTGAGGTCGGCGGCTGGATAAAGGGCATTCCAGTCTTGCGAGTACCGGTCGCAGAGATTCGACGAAAGGTCGTTGATTCCAACGGCCAACGCTCCGGGTACCTCCGGTGCATCAAGGCCGGCGAGTTCAACCGGCACATCCTCGATGTCAAGACCGCCAACAACGACCGGAATCCCGCGGTCGTCCTGACCAACGATCACGTCTTCCTTGCCGCATCCTGCGGTGATCGACAGGATCAGAACGGTCGCCAGAACGGTTGCCAAACGGACAGATGGGGCGCGGAGCATTTCACGACGGTAGCAGTCGGCCTGCCGCTCATCGGAGATGAGTCTCAGTTGATCGTTGATTGAAACGGCACGCCTCCAACCACCGTGCCCCAAACCTTAATGTCTTTGAGGTGCATCGGATCGACCTCGTAGGGGTCTTCTTCCAGCACGGCGAAGTCGGCCAGTTTGCCCGACTCAATGCTGCCCACCAGGTGATCCATCTTGATTTGGTAGGCGCCGCCGATGGTGATGGCCTCCATCGCATCGTGTACCGGGATGCGTTCGTGTTCGCCGAGTACCTCACCTGACGGCGTGACTCGGTTGACCGCACACCACGCCGTATGCAGGTGCCCCATCGGGGTGACCGGCGAGTCGGAGTGGATGGAGAACGAGATTCCCTCCCGCAGGGCGGTGGCGCAGGCGTCCATTCGAGCCGCCCGCTCGGGACCCTGGGTGTGATCACGGTGCTGATCGCCCCAATACCAGATGTGGTTGGAGAAGATGTTGGCGCACATGCCGAGTGCCTTCATCTTGCGGTACTGGGCGGTGGTGGTCATTTGACAGTGCTGCACCGTGTGCCGATGATCCCAGCGGGGGTGTTTCTCCAGCGCGTATTCAACGGCGTCGATGAAAAGTTGGCTGGCCTGGTCGCCGTTGCAATGGCAGTGCACGGTGAGACCTCGACGGTGGTAGGCCAAGACCATCTCCGCCACCTGATCGGGTGGGTGGATCCAAATGCCGTTCTCGGCCGCATCGTCGGGTGGGTTGAAGTAGTACGGCCAAGTGACCCGGGCGGTGAACCCCTGGATCGATCCGTCGAGCATGAGTTTGATGATGCCGAAGTGCAGTTTGTCGGCCGAGTCGGGGCGTTTGGCCAGCACGTCTTCGGCCAGCTGATCGTGGTCGGTGAAGCCGGTGAACGAAGGTGACACGGCGAGCATCGCCCGCACCGGGAACGCGTCGTCGGCGGTGACCGCTTCCCAGTCTCCCACTCGCTCGGGGGTGAGGCCCATGCCGCCGAGGTCGGTGACCATGGTGACGCCACAGTTGCGGGCCTCGTAGGCGTAGCGCCACAATGCTTCGGGGTTGGTGAGCGCGGCTCGGAGCTGCTGGCGGGCGCCCGGCGGCAGGTCCATGGCCGCCGGCTCCTGCAGCTCGCCGTTTGGTTCGCCGTCGGGCCCGAGCGGCACGCCTGGCGTTGGGGTGTCGGCCGTGATGTTGGAATCCCGCAGCAGTTTGGTGTTGATGGTGGCCAGGTGACCGGAGGCGTGCTGAAGGTAGATCGGCCGGGTGGTGCTGGCTTGATCGAGGTGGTGGCGGTCGAGTCGTTCCCCGTCGAAATACAACGGGTCGACTCCCCAGGCCAGCAGCAGCTCGTCGTCGGGGCGGCCGGCGGCTGTCATCTCCTCGTCGAGCTGGCGAACTCGTTCGACCACCTCGGCAATATTCTTTGAGCCGGGCCACAGCCGCCCATCAGGTGAACGACGATCGAAGTAGCCGACATACGGGTACTCCCACATGCCTCCTGACATGGCGTGGCAGTGGCTCTCGACGAACCCGGGCATGAGGATCTTGTCGGCGAACTGATCGTCGAGAACCACTTCGCCCCCGAGCCGTTCGCCCCAGCTGCGTAGCTCAGCGCTGGTGCCGACGCCCAGAATGCGCCCGTCTCGGACGGCCACCGCCTCGGCCGACGGGAACGCCGGGTTCATGGTGATGACGCGCCGGGCGGTGAAAATGGTGGTTGGTTCGGCCATCTAGGAAATGTAGTTGCCATTTGGAATGACATCGAATGGATCATTCGGATCGCACCCGGCCATCGTTATTGTGTCTTGTATGACTTCACCACCCCGACTTCGGTTCCTTCTTGTCGCTTTGTTGGCCATCGGCGTTATCGCAGGAGGCTGTGGCGGGTCGGACGAACCGGTTGCCGAAGATTCGAGCGCAACCGACGAGCCGGAAACGGTGGCGGAGGATTCGGACTCTGGCGATGCGTCGGCCGCGTCCGACGATCTGCTTGGTGACGACCTGTGCCCACAGTTCGAGGGTGAGACGCTCGCCGGCATCGGTCCGCTCGTCATTCAGCGAGACGAGTTGGTCGCCGACACCATGTGGCAGTGTGTCTACCTTCTCGACGACTCCTCCGCCGGCTTGCAGTTTTCAGTGAGTTCGGTCCCGGGTGCCGGCTACGAATCGATGATCACCGCCGGGAATGCAGAGTCGATTGATGGACTTGGCAAATCGGCGGTTGCCATCTCGGGCCAAGACGTTCGGGTGGAAACCAACAGTGGCCCCGAGCTGATCGTCACCGTGTTCGACTACCAGAATCCGAATGACCAAGGCACGTTTGCCGATCTCGAAAAGTCCCAGGAGGTAGCACGCCTTCTGCTCGACTCGCTCGGACTGGGTTAATCCACGACGTAGGACGCTGTGTTCGCGGTCAGCTGTTGATCCACCGGGCGACCTGATACTTTTGGCCCGTGCCTGAGCAAAAACCTGAAACGATCACGATCTATCCGGCCCGGCAAATCCACACGATGAACCGGGCCCATCCAACCGCTGAGGCGGTGGCCGTTGAGGGCACACGGGTGCTTGGCATCGGAACGGTTGAGCAACTGTCGGAATGGGCGAGTCGGCGGGGCGAGCACACGGTTGACGATCGATTTGCCGACAAGGTGCTCATGCCAGGATTCATTGAAGCTCACTCCCACGTGATGACAGGAGGCGTGTGGCAGTACCCCTACGTCGGGTTTTTCGATCGCCACGGCCCCGACGGCCAACTGTGGACCGGCTGCAAGAACATCGACGATGTGGTGGAGCGGCTGATCGAGATCGAAGAGCAGATGGAAGACGCCAGCCAGACTCTCCTGGCCTGGGGCCTCGATCCGATCTACTTCGATCCCGACGAGCGCCTGCTCGCCCACCACCTCGATCGCGTTTCCGAGACCCGACCGGTCTTCGTGTACCACGCTTCGGGCCACCTGGCGACGGTGAACTCGGCGCTCCTTGAACGGGAGGAGATCACCGAGCACACGCCAACCCCCGGCGTGGCCCGCTACGAATCCGGCGCTCCCAACGGTGAGCTGCAGGAACCGGCGGCCATGAGCCTGGCCCGTGAAGCCTTCACAATGGTGCGCATGGCCATCAACTCGGCCGAAGCCAAGTGGAACTACGGGTTCGAGGCCCGCAACGCCGGTAACACCATGGTGGTCGACTTGGGCACGTCCAACATCACCGACGACGACCTGGTGGCCGAGTGGCGCACGATCGTGGACGACCCCGCCTTCCCCGCTCGAGTTATGGTGGCCGGATCGTCGGGCCTTGGCGGACCGATCGACCCCGCCGACCTGGCCGCCGCCGCAGTGCGATTGCAGCCGACGTCGTCGGAGAAGCTGCACTTCGGCATTATCAAGATCATCCTCGACGGATCGATCCAAGGGTTCACCGCCCGAATCTCGTGGCCCTACTACTTCAACCCGCCCGAGGGCCACCCTGGCAACGGCCTGTGGCTGGTACCGCCCGATCAGATGGCCGACATCGTGACCACCTACCACGAGGCCGGCCTCACCGTGCACTGCCACTGCAACGGCGACGAGGCCGCCGAGGTGTTCATCAGTGCGGTGGAGGAAGCCCAGCGGCGGCACCCCCGAGTGGATACTCGGCATACGGTGCAGCACTGTCAGCTGACCACCCCCGCCCAGTACCGGCGTATGGCCGCCATGGGTATGTGCGCCAACATCTTCTCGAACCACATGTTCTATTGGGGCGACCAGCACCGTGACTTCACCGTGGGCCCCGAGCGGGCGGAGCAGATGGACGCCACCGCCACGGCCGAGGCTGCCGGCGTGTCGTTCTCGATTCACTCCGACGCTCCGGTCACCCCGCTCGGTCCACTGCATGTGGCCTGGTGTGCAGTGAATAGGCTCACCGCCACCGGCGAAGTATTGGGTGAGTCGGAACGCATCTCCGTCGACACGGCAATGCGAGCTATCACCATCGATGCCGCCTACCAGCTGAAGCTCGACCATGAGGTTGGTTCTCTGGAGGCCGGCAAGCTGGCCGATTTCGTGGTGCTCGAAGAAGACCCCTACGAGGTCGACCCCACCGCGCTCAAAGACATCGGTGTGTGGGGCACCGTGGTTGGTGGCGTTGTGTACCAGTCGGACCGCGCCTGATCTCACGACGGCCAACTCATAGATGAACTGGTTCGAGCGGCTGACGGGGTTCCCGGAAACAACCGGCGACGACGTTCGGTCGAAGCTGCATGTCGACGGTCAGACCATGACCTCAGCCGTCAACGGGTGGGAGGCACGGGTCGGCACGTTGACCACCCCTACCCTTGCAGAACTTCGAGAGGAAGGTCGGCGCAAGCTCGCAACCGGGCTGGTCGAGCGCGGGTCAACCACCGTGAGGGAAGTGGTGGGTGACGTCCGAACCATCCACGCCGATCCCGCCAACACCGGATCACTTATCCAAGCAGCCTCACAGTTCAATCTGCTGGAGATGGTGTCGCCCGAAGTCACGCCCGAGGCCGGCGTAGGTATCTACGATAACGATCCCACCCAAGGCCCGGCTTGTGCCCGAGCATGCGGCGCCGGGACCATCTATCGAAACTGGTTCGCCCCGGTCGGAGGACAAATAGGCCAGGATCGCCACCGCCAGATCGACTGCCTGGCCACCATGGGTGCCCATCTCGGTAACCACGACCGATCGCTGTGGGTCATGAGCAACGGCTACGCCTTGGCGTCGAAACCAGGCCTCAAGTCGATCTCGTCGATCATCGCCGAACCAAGCCGGCGAGCGGCGGCCGCGGAACTCCTCCGCATCGGCATCCAGGCCGACACCGAGGTGACGATCGCCGCCGAGAGAACACCTGGTCAACCCGACTACCTCCCAGGCCACCGTCTGACTCAGGTGTACGGGTCGGCCTTGCCCGTGGCGTACTCCAAGGTCGATTCGGCCACCTGGGAGCCCTTCGCCCGCCTCGTGCTCGAAGCGTCGTACGAAGCCACTCTTTGGGCCGCCGTTGTGAATCGGTCACGCACCGGGAACCCAAAGGTCTACCTCACGTTGCTCGGAGGAGGCGTGTTCGGCAACGCCACAAGTTGGATCGTCGATGCGATGACCCGCGCCATCGATGTGCACCGCAACCATGGCCTGGACATCGCAATCGTCTCCTACGGCGCGGCGAACCCGGCGCTGCAGCCCCTCCTCAACGCACCCTAGGGCCGCTGAATAGTCGGTTCACTTACCGTCGAGCGCTGCTTGCAGTAGGGCGGCCACCGCGGTCTGTTCGCGATTCTCGGCCAATGTGAGCGGCGCCTGGCCATCGCCGGTTTCGAGCGCAGGGTCGGCACCGTGGTCGAGTAGTAGCGACACGGTACGGACGTAGCGATCGGACCCGTCTCCAAGAATGATGGTCTCGTGGAGGGCGGTCCAGCCAAGGTTGTTGATGTGGTTCACCTCAATGTCGGTTTCGAGCAGCCGCTCGACGACGTCGGCGTGGCCTCGCTCGGCCGCCCGGATCAGTCCGGTGCCGTTGAAGCTGTCGAGTGAGCCGACATCGGCGCCGTTGGTGAGAGTCAAATCCAGAAGTTCGAGATATCCCTCGCTCGTGGCGATGAGATAGGCGCTCTGCCGGGTGCGGTCCTGGAAGTTCACGTCGGCTCCGACGGCAATCAGTTCCGCAGCGGCAGCAACGTCGTTGGCCCACGCCGCGTCGATCAGCTCCATGTTCACGGTTGCCGGAGTCTCGGTGGTCGACTCCGTGCCACTGCTGCACCCAGCGGCGAAAAATAGGGCGACGACCGTGCTACCGACTACAGCGCTGCCGATTACCGCACTTCTGATGGAACGGATTATCATCCCTGTCCGAGGATAGGCCCGAGGCGGAGAGCGGTGACCTCGTACGGTGGCTCGGCGATGGGCTCATCGAAGTGGCTGTCGATAAGCAAGAGCCGGCCCCGAGCGATCTTTGCTGTGGTGAACACGCTGGCCGGGTCGGTGGCAACCTCGTTCATGAGCCTGGCCTCCGCACCGCCTCGATCGATGAGAAGCGTGGTGAGGGAGCGGGTGAAGTTGCGAACCACGATCAGGTGGCGGCCCTCGAGGACGAGGCCGTCGGCGTTGGTGAGATCGGCCGATCCGGTGTCGACCTGGGTGGCCGAGGCGGTCGAAAGATCGAAGCGCCAGAGTTTGCCGACGTTGCCTTGCGCCACGATGAGCGCCTCTTCGTCGGGTGAGACCACGATGCCGCCGAGGTTGAAGCCGGGCTCTTGGGTGATCGTGCCCGTGGCGTCGGCCCAGGTGGTGACCTCCCACGCTCCGTTCACCTCGGCCACACGGAAGACCTGCGGGGCGTTGGAGTTGGTGAAGTACGCTGCGCCGTCGGGACCGATGGCCACGTCGTTGATGAAGGCGTTTGGTTCTCCCACCTGGAGCGCCGCAAGTAGCGTGCCGTCGGCTTCGTAGACCCACAAGTCGGGACGACCCGTGCCGATGCCGTTGGGCCCGCCAGCGATGTAGATGCGATCGTCACGGTCGGTGGTGATGCCACGGGCGGTGAAGCGGCCGTCGGCCCCCGCTGGCATCCATTCCTCAACCTCGCCGGAGACAACGTCGCCGCGGTGGATCTCCCCGCCGGTCACCTCGCTCACATAGAACGTGGTTTCGTGACGGTCGACGCCGATGCCTTCGAACTTCGATCCACCCTCGTCGCCCTGAATTTCGTAGGTGTCGGGCCGCCCATCATGGGCCGAGGCCGGTGCCGCGGCTACTCCGGCGAGAGCTGTGACTCCGGCGAGAGCTGTGACGAGTAGGCACGTAGCCAACCCAAGTCGTGAAGGTTTGATCATGGTTGTACTCCTGTGACGCGCTTGTCCGGTCTCTCGTCATTCTTCACAACAACCACCGCCGTGGCATCGGGCGTTCAGCGAAGAATCGATAGCCGATCGGCTATTTGGCGCCTAGCCGATCGGTTATCTAGTGGGTAGCCGATCAGCCGATGGCCCGACGGCGGCGTGGGTACTACCGTCAAAGTGATGGATACGCGCGCTGTGACGAAACACAGCCCTCGAGGCATCTTGGGTTCGGTCGTCGAGCTCGACGTGTGGCTGCACGTTGCGATGACCGTGCTTACTGCCGCTTCGGTCGCCAGATACGTGATCGGCCATGGGCTGACCGGTCGTGGGCCTGTAATTCTCCTCGGCGCCACTGCTCTCCTCGCCATCTACTTCGCCACGGCCACCGGTGCCGACCAACACTCGCCGGTGGCGGCTTACGCTTGGTCAGGGGCCTTGATTGGCTGTTGGCTTGCCCTTGTGGTGCTCGCACCATCGTTCGCCTGGGTTGCCGTACCGTTGGCGTTTGTCGCCCTCCGACTCCTGCCGTTTGTCTGGGCTGCGGCGGCGATCACCACGATGCTGATCACGGTCGTGGTTGCCTGGTCGATGATGCAGGGAAAGGTCGACCCCACTCTCATCGCCGGACCGCTCGCCGTGGCCGCGCTGGCGATCACGGCCTACCGTGCTCTCGAGCAGGAATCGTCTACTCGCCGCGATCTGCTTCTGGAGTTGCGCGATGCCCAAGACGACCTGGCCGAAGCGCAGCGGGACGCCGGTGCGCTGGCCGAACGAGCCCGCCTGTCGCGCGAGATCCACGACAGCATCGCTCAAGCATTGTCGAGCATCAACCTGCTCCTGCAAGCCGCCGATCAGCGCTGGACCACCGACCACACGGCCGCTCGGGACTACATCCGCCAAGCATCACTAACCGCCAGAAACGGCCTCACCGAGGTGCGTAGCATCGTGCACGATCTGGCCGCCGCCGATCTTGCCTCCGACCCGACCGGTGCCGCCCTTGCGGCTGCACTCTCCCACGAGTGCGAACAGATCGAGAGCAACACCGACATCCGCACCGATCTGCAGATCCACGGGCGCCCGACCCCGCTTGCCGCCGAAACCGCAACCGCCCTCTTACGAAGCGCACGGGGAGCACTCGCCAATGTTGCGGAGCACTCGTCCGCCAGCAAAGCCACCGTTTCGCTCACCTACCAACCCGACTCGGTCCTCCTCGACATCCGTGACAACGGTTGCGGATTCGAGAGGAACGGTGTCATCTCCGCCAACGGACGAGGACGAGGCCTCGCCGGCATCGAAAGCCGGGCCAAGCTGTTCGGCGGAATTGTGACCGTCGAGTCGGCTCCTGGCGACGGCACCGCCATAGCAGTCTCGATCCCGCTTCACCAGCAATGAATTCGCAAGACAATCCGCACGATTTCATACGGATCGTGATCGTTGACGACCACGCCGTGGTACGGGCCGGGGTTCGGGCCCTCCTCGAAAGCCAGCCCGACCTCACCGTCGTAGGTGAGGCCGCCGATCGGGCGAACGCGCTGCACGTCGTGCGTGATACCAACCCCGACATTGTTCTCATGGATCTCAACCTCGGAGCCGGCGGCGACGGTGCCGACACGACAGCCGCGCTGCTCGAAACGACCAATCCGCCCAAGGTCCTCGTTCTCACGACGTATGACACCGACTCCGACATCCTCCACGCCATTGACGCCGGAGCCTCCGGCTACCTCCTGAAGGACGCCCCACCCGACGAAGTCTTCGACGCAGTCCGCCGCACCGCAAAAGGCGAAACGGTCCTCGCACCCCGCGTGGCCGCCATCCTCGTCAAACGCGCCAACACCCCCGGGCCCGTGCTCACTGAACGTGAGGTCGCGATCCTCGACCTCCTCGCCGACGGACTTGGCAACAAAGACATCGCCAAGGAACTCATGGTCAGCGAAGCGACCGTGAAATCGCACCTTTCACACATTTACACCAAGCTCGATGTCGACACCCGCGCCGGCGCAGTCGGCCGAGCCGTCGAAAGACGAATCATCCGCCTCCGGCCCGACTGAACCAGTGCTACCGATCGGCGCCTTCGAGCGTGCCCACGGTCATGCTCCGGTCGAACTCTCCGACCAGACACACCAGCTCCCGATCGCCGAATCGCCAGCCCGGCTCCGACGGGGTGAGCCACCAGTAGTCGAGTTCCGAGGCCTCCCATTCGAGACCCACGAAGCGGGCGAACTCCCGCTCGCAAACCTCAACGGCGACCTCGGTGATCATGTCGGTGGAATAGGGTCCGGTCTCGAACTCGTAGGCGTCGCCGACGTAGTAGGCCTCGAGGGCATGGGCCTCTTCACATGCGGCTTCGTCGACGGATTGCACGAGAATGCTCTCATCGCCGTCCACCGGGGTTTCGAACTCGGAGAACTCGGCGAAACATTCACCCTCGCTGATGAAGGCCACGCTGGTCGACGCGAAGTCGGCCGTCGCAAAGGCGGCGATCATCCCAATGAACCCGATGATCACCGCAAGCACGATCAACGTCTTCGTGCGCGACGACATGCCCTCGCCTTGAGTTGGCGCATGAGGTGGCGCATAGGGGGCACCGTAGGGCGCACCATAGGAGGGCGGTGGGTATGTGGGCGCACCCGATCCAGGTATGTGAGTGGGCGGAGGGCCCGGAGGAACAGCGGGCATTCCCGGCTGCGGAGCCCAGGCTCCCGGCGGTCCTGGTTGTAGCGGTGGCGGCTGGGTCAGTCCAGGCTGCATCGGGGGCTCGGCAGGAGGAGTCGGCGGTGCCGCAGGTGGTGTCACAGGCGGTGGAAAGTTTGGAAACTCGCCGAAATCGTCGGGCGGTGGTGGCGGGTTGTAGTCGGTCATGGTCCCTCCGCCGGGCAACCGTCTGAACTCCGCCCGATCATGAATGAATCCCAGTGGTCCCCTCTCATCGGAATGGAATGGGACTCAGTTAACAACGTAGTCGTCGTTTGTTTCCATTGCGACCGAAATCTGGCGCCTAGAGTGGCGCCATGCAAGAGGAAGCCTGGCGGATTCAGCGCCAACACGTTGGTAACAACTCGGCGTTCTACCGGCGCCTATGGGGCGGGGCAGAAGCCCCTGATCTGATTGACCTGGCCGAGCTTCCACTTTCCGACAAAGCCGATCTGCGAACCTCGCAAGCCGAGCACCCGCCCTTTGGCGACTACCTCGCGGCGCCGCAGTCGGCGGCCGTGCGAGTTCATCGAACGTCGGGTACCACTGGGCAGGCCATGAACCTGGCCATGTCGGAGCGGGACTGTCGGATCACCGAAGAGGTCGGCGGTCGCAGCCACCGCGCCGCCGGGCTCACTCCCGATCACATCGTGGTTCACTGCCTCAACTATCAGATGTGGATGGGTGGGGTCACCGACCACCTCACACTCGAACAAACCGGGGCGCTCGTTGTGCCCTTTGGCGTTGGCAACACCGAGCTGCTCATCCGCACGATCCAAGAGGTGGGTATCACCGCCATCTCGTGCACCCCGTCGTATCCGGCGGTGTTGGAGAAGGTGATTGCCGAGAAGTTCCCGGGTCTGGAGCCTCGTGATCTTGGCCTTCAACTTGGGCTGTTCGGCGGTGAGCCAGGTCTCGACGACCCGGCCTTCCGTCGCCGTCTCATCGACACCTGGGGTATGGAGCCCCGAAACGCCAACTACGGCGTGTCCGACGTGTTCTCCAATTTCGCCGCCCAGTGTGAACACGACACCCGCCTCCACTTTCTCGCCGCCGACGTGCTCTATCCCGAGCTGATCAATCCTGAGACCCTCGGTGTCATCCCGCTGGAGCCTGGCGTCGAAGGTGAGCTGGTGCTCACTCACCTCGTCAGGGACTGCCAGCCGCTGGTGCGGTTCCGCACCGGCGACATCATCGCCGTCGACCACACCGAACCCTGCGGCTGTGGCCGGGCCGGTTTCCGGTTCCGGGTGGTGGGCCGGAGCGACGACATGGTGGTGGTGAGGGGGCTGAACATGTTCCCGACGATGGTGGCTGCCGTGTTGAACGCCATCCCGGCGTTGACCGGCGACTACCGGATCATCCTCACCGGGCCTCCCCCGTACGACGTGTTGCCGGTGACCTGCGAGGTGGCCGCCGGGGCCGACCCGACATCGCCTGATCTTGTGGCCGAGGTGGAAGCCAAGCTAAAAACGAGTCTCGGTGCAACCGCCCACGTGACTCTCGCCCCAACCGGCAGCTTCCCTGTGACCGAAGGCAAAACCAAACGAGTGCTACGCCCCTATCTGGAGGGATCGACAGATGCCTGACTCCACGGCCAAACCCAGCTTCACCTACGCCACGGTCTTGAGCGAGTTGTCCGGCGATCATCCCGGCGTGCGGACGATCTCGCTCAACCGGCCCGACAGTCTCAACGCCATGAACATGGCCCTCATCACCGACGTGGCCACGGCGTTCGACGACGCCAACGCCTGCCCCGATACGCGTGTCATTGTGTTCACCGGAGTCGGTCGAGCGTTCTGTGCCGGCGACGACCGCCGGGAGCACGTGCACCCAAGCAATGAAGCCGAAGCGCGCGAGTTGGTCGAGGCGATTCAGGCCGCCACCCGGGCCATCAACTTCGGAGCCAAGCCGGTGGTCGGGGCCATCAACGGATGGGCGGTCGGTGGGGGTTTCGAGTGGGCCATCAACTGCGACTTTCCTATCTGGGGTGAGAGCGCTAAGGCGTTCTTTCCCGAGCTGAGCCTCGGGTTGTTTGTGACCGGCGCGGTCACGTCGTTTCTACCGGCGCTCGTGGGCCTGGCCCGCGCCCGGGAGATGCTGTTCCTGGGTGAGCGATATTCGACCGCGCAACTGCTGGAATACGGCGTGGCCTGGAGAGTGGTTCCTGACGATCAGCTCCTCGACGAAGCCCTAGCGGTGGCGGCCCGGCTGGCCGAGCTGCCAACAAACGCGGCACAACTGATGAAGCAGGCGCTGAATCAGACGGCGTCGACTGACCTGGAGCGGGCCTTGCGGATCGAGACCGACGCCACCGTGGCCGGATTCATGGACCCCGAAACCACTGAGCGCCTTCTCAACTTTTAGCCAGCGGGTTAAGGCAGCATCATCACGGCAGTACTACAACCGTGTCACCGATTCTGGACCAGTGATAGAGGGCCTCGGCTTGATGGTCGGATTGGCGAACACACCCGGCCGACTGGTAGGTGCCGAGTTGGGCCTCGGTCTGCATCGGAGTGCCGTCGGCGTAGCGGGGGATGCTGTGAAATCCGATGGCCAGCCGCTGACCCCAGGCGAACCGAACCATGTGTTTCATCGTGATTCCGTCGTGGCCGGCAAACGCCAGCTCCGACTTGGAGAACACGCTATACGTGCCAGGATTCGGTACGTTCTCCCGCCCGGAAACCAGGTAGGAGTCGCGGATCTGCCCTGACGCCTCGATGATCCAAACCCGCTGATCGGAGTTGGAGTAGATGATGCGTCGACCGGTTCCGGAGTTGGCCGGCACGGCCGGGAACGGTGGTGGCTCCGGTGCCGCGGTGCCGGTGAGCCGCACAAACTCGTCGCCCTCGGAGAACCACAGCAGCATGTCGGTGCGGGTGAGCCCGGTCGCCGATTGGTCGAGCCAGTATTGCTCGCCGTCGCGGTCGGGTGTGCGGTCGAGCACATTGCCGTAGAGCAGAGCGATGAACTCGGCGTCGGACAGCGTGCCGATATGGCGCTGCCATTCCTCCGAGACCATGAACTCTTCGGCGATCCGGGGCAGCCCGACTCCGTTGACGTATTGGTCGACCCAGTAGGTCTCGCCGTCACTGTCGGGCGCCCGATCAAACACCGCCAGGTAGAGCCGGGTGATCGAATCCGACACCCCTGGTGAGACCGGTGCCTGTGTCTGGACCTCGGCCGATGCCGCCTGCGGAACGAGCAGCGTGGCCATGATCACGCCGACAACCAGCACCAGCTTCAGAATACGAGAGGGATGTCTGACGGGATTTGCGGCGGTCACCTCGTGCCAGTCGGCCGATCGATCTCGGCTGTGAGATTTCGACCGCTATCGAGCCCTATCATCGGTTCATGACCGGCCATCAGAGTGTCTCCGTCCGCTCCATCCAGACGTCGACCCGCCGAATCCTTTCTGTGGGCGGCCGCAACCTTGACGAGCCCCACCTGGCCGGCTCGATCGCGGCGGTGGTGGCCAACCCATTCGGGGGGCGGTTCGCCGAGGCTGACGAGGTGGCTGAATGGATGGATGCGCTGCAGCCGTTGGCCAATCAGATGGCCGACGAGCTTCGCGATGAACTCACCACCGGCGCCAACGCAGGCCGCTCGATCGAGTCCTACGGAAAGGCGGCCAACGTGGGCGGCAACGGCGAACTGGAGATCGCCGCGGCGTGGCATGTGCCGGCCGGGGCGGGGTTGCGTCAAGCCCTCGATCATCCGCTGGCGATGGTGCCTGCGTCGAAAAAGGTTGGGGCTGTCGGCAGTCAGCTCGACGTGCCGCTGGTGTACATTCACGCCAGCTACCTGCGCAGCCACTACGACGTGGAGTCGTTGGTCGTGCCCGACGCTCCCGGACCCAACGAGGTTGTCTACGCCCTGGCGATGTCGACCGGCGCCCGTCCGAACCATCGCATCGGTGGGTTTACCATTGATGAAGTCGACGGTTCGGACGGTCTTAGGTAAGGCCGGGGTCTAGGGGCAGAGCTCCCCTCCCCCGCCGCCACGGGCGCAAATCCAGGTGAGCTCCACCGACTTGAGGCTCATAGGGCCGTCGGTTTCCTCGGCCGGGGTGATGAAGATGTGCAGTCGCTCACCTTGCACCGAGTCGTCGCGGAAGCCGAGCACATCGAAGGTGACCTCAAGGAGATCGCCTTCGTGGGGCCCGTCGACCATCACGATTCTCGGGTCGATATCGAACCCGCTGATGCGGCTGTCGATGACAATCTCGGCAATTTCCACGACGGTTTCGCCGGTGGGAATCTCACCGACGTCGGCCACCACCTTGCTGGTGACGTCGACGGTGCCGGCCAAGGGGGCCACAAACCACGAGTTGACCCAACCGGTCGTCGTGCCGGTGTCGATCTCATACCAGATCCGCACCGGGTTGCCGATCAGACGTTCCCGGCCGCTGAACACGAGATCACCGGCCAGTGGTTCGAGCGTGTCGACGATGTTCTCGCGGTGCCCGGGAAGGGCTCGCACGTTCAACACGTCGTCGGCCCGAACACCGATCACATTGAGTACCGCTCCCTGTGGGAGGATGCCGTCGAAGGCTTGGCCGGGCAACTGGGCCGCAACCTCGGCCTCCCAGTCGTCGCGGTCAACCTCGATGCAATCACGTTGTAGCCACTCGCCAAAGGCGTTGCAGCTGCCTTCCAGTTCGTAGCGCACCGTGTCGACCTCATCGAACTGGAACGCCGTGGCGTTGAGCTGTCCGAGCAGAGCCGCGCTGCCACAGCTGGTGCTGGCGCCGCTAGGGGTGAGCGCAGCCCGGAAGTCATCGAAGTCGACAACTAACACATCGCCGTCGGTGGTGGTCGAGCGAACCGTGTTGTTGGTAATGCCCGAGAAGAACGAGAACGCGCCATCGGATTTCTCCGATGACCTTGGTCCCTTCACCAGTTCGTCGAATGCAAACCGGATGGGATCGGCAACGGAACGAGCGGTCCGCTCGAATCCGACCACGGCCCCGCACTCGTCGGGGTCACCACTGCTGAAGAACACCTTCACCGTGGTGGCGTTGGTGTCCGTCGTTGTGGTCGTGGTTGTGGTGGTGGTGGTTGACGTCGTTGTCGTTGATTCCGTTGTAGCGGTCGTGTCCGACGTGGACGTCTGATCGTTGGTGGATGGGGTGACACTGGTTTCGGTGGTTGACGACGAGTCGTCTCCGTCTCCACCGCAGCCGCCTGCGATCAGAATCAGAACCATCAGGGGGATAGTTAGAAGGCGCAGGA
This sequence comes from Acidimicrobiales bacterium, assembly GCA_965216355.1. Classification (GTDB taxonomy): domain Bacteria; phylum Actinomycetota; class Acidimicrobiia; order Acidimicrobiales; family SZUA-35; genus JAHELU01. The sequence goes on along the minus strand of CBDCFR010000013.1, from coordinate 316,341 downwards.
TCTTCCGCGCCTGTGTGGGGCGAATAGGCATGATGATCACACTCCTCTCACTCTCAGGGTGAGCGTGTGGCCGGTCGTGAACCAGAGGCTTTGGTCAAGATCGCTACGGGTTCAACAAGCTGCGGGTCAATAAGGAGTGCAGTTATTTCCCCATGTACAGGGTTGTAGTAGCTGACTAGGGTCGGCCTAATGGGACACCCCGAAGAGAGGGATCACGGGTTCCCCCATAACCACTCGTGGTCACCTCCGCCGCCGAATACACCGCCAAACTATCCGCCGCCAAACTACCGACCGCCTAGCTATCCGCCGCCAAACGCGCCCGCGCCCCGGCAACCAATGCCGCCGCCCCCACCCCCACCCCGGCAACCAATGCCGCCGCCTCCAGCTCCGACCTGGGTCCGCCAGCCGGTGCAGCAACTGTCGGCCACCGACCAGTTGATGGACGCCGTCCGTCGTGACGGAGGTCGACGGGTGGTTGTAGGCCTGCTGGCGGGATTGGCTGTGATCGTAATCATCGCCGCGCTCAGCAGCGTGTCGGGCTCCGATTCGAACGTGGTTTCGGCCGACGAAAACGCTGCGGTGCCGATCTTGCCTCTTGTCGACGATGGCGGTAGCGGGGATCAAGACGCGCAGTCGTCGACGACGGCGTCCCCCCAGTTGCTGCCCCTCTCGTCGGAGAGCGTCACGGTGTTGTCGACGACATCCACGGTGATCAGCACCACATCGAGCACGCTGACCACGTCAACATCCGTCGCCTCAACCGCGGCACCCACCTCCGAATCGACGGCAACCACCGCTCCTCCGACGACGGCAGCTCCAACGACCGCCGCACCCACCACCACGACCACAATCACCACAAGCACAACAACCGCTCCCCCCACTACGGCCACTCCGACAACCGAATTGACCACCACAACAGCATCGACGGTCGGTTGCCACCCTGCTTACAAGGGTTGCATCCCCTACTACCCGGGCGATGCGCTGAACTGCGGCGATATTCGTCGAGTCGTTTATCTCTACGACCCTGCAGTAGATCCCTATGGTCTCGATCATGACGGCGACGGGGTGGGCTGCGAATCCTACGGATAGGTCCCGGAAACCTCCCAATAGTTGGGAGCTGACGCTGTTCGCCGTAGCCTAGGAAGGGATTCCGACGCGCTCGGATGTACGTGGACACGATTCGATGGCTGAGCTACTCGAAGGTACGGCCACTGTACGTGCACCTTATATTTGCACCTCTTATATAAGGTCCCGCGAATCCCGTCTGGAACAGTACTTTTTGCAATAAGACTTACGACGACAGTTGTCATCAACGACAGAGCCCCCCGCTCGCCACCGTGGCCGCCGATTCGCCCGGGAAGGGTCGAGGTTGGGAATGTCGACATCGCTGGAGAAGAGATCCCGTGTCAAAGCGCACCTTCCAACCAAACAACCTGCAACGAGCCCGCAAGCATGGCTTTCGTTCCCGCATGTCCACCTCCGGTGGCCGCGGAGTGATCAAGAACCGCCGGGCCAAAGGACGCAAGCGTCTGAGTGCGTGATCGTCTCGATCCGCCGCCGGCGAACCTTCGCTGAGCTGCGGCACCGAGGACAACGCGTGAAGCACGGAGCCGTTCGCCTTACCTATCTCCCCCTGGCGGCTACTGACCCAAAATCAACGCCCCAGGTCGCTTTCGCGCTCGGTCGCAAGTTCGGCACAGCTGTCGAACGCAACCGGGCTCGGCGTCGTCTACGAGACGCCTTCGCCAAAGCATGGGCCGGCCACACCGGCAGCGATACCGACAGGCTCGACGCAACGCTCCAATTACATGGAGCGTTTTTGCTGTCCGGGCATCGTGGTCTGCTCACGGCCCCGTTTGACCGGTTGATCGCCGATATCAGCCACTGCTTTGAGCAACTCGGCCGCGAGGAACTCAGCCCACGTCACCTCGAAGCCAATGGGTAGCCTCATGAAGCGAGCCATGCTCGGCCTCATTCGGGCCTACCAGTACACCTCCCCCGCCCGCGCCCCCCGCTGCCGTTACCTGCCGACGTGTTCGGAGTACGCAGCCGAAGCAATCGACCGATTCGGACCCCTTAAGGGCACCTGGCTGGCCGCTCGCCGCCTTGGCCGGTGCCATCCGCTCGGTTCCCACGGATTTGATCCGGTCCCCGAAAGCTAGAGAAACATGTTTAACTCGATAATTGACGGAAGCCTTGGACTTGTAGCCCGCCTCTTGGCCTTCTTCTACGACCTTCCGGCGCCGCTCGGCGGATCATTCGGCATCGCCATCATCCTGTTGACCCTGTTCGTGATGGTTCTCTTGATGCCGCTCACGCTTAAGGCCACCAAGTCGACCATCAAGATGACTCAGCTGCAGCCCAAGCTTCGGGAGCTGCAGAAGAAACACAAAGACGACAAGCAGATGCTCAATCAGGAGATGATGGCTCTGTATCAGGCCGAGGGCGTCAACCCCGTCGGCGGCTGTCTGCCGATGCTGGCCCAACTTCCCGTCTTCCTGATCCTCTTCAACGTGCTGCGGGGTCTCGCTCGTCATACCGATGAGAAGCCGTATTTCCACGCCGCCAATCACGCCGCCGAGCTCACCGGTCGCGCTCCGCTCAACGGTCGGAGTTTCGACCCGCAGTATCTGGAGCCCGGCACTCAGATGTACACCGACCTCACCGATCCCTCCCGAACGTCGATCGACTTCGGCCCGTTCGACTTGGGTGCATCGGCCTCCGACATCTTCTCGCAAAGCATTGTTTCAGCTCTTCCCTACCTGGCCCTGATTCTCGTGGTGGTTGGTTCCAGCTACTACCAGCAGCGCCAGATTTCAGCCCGTCGAGGCGACAGCAACGAACAGATGACCCAGCAGCAGCGCACTCAGCAACAGCTGCTGAAGGTCCTGCCCCTTATGTCGGGCGCCTGGTCGTTTGTGTTCCCGACGGGCCTGGTCCTCTATTGGGCCACATCGAACCTGTTCCGTATCGGTCAGCAGTCATACATCACCCGCTCCCTCTACTCGGAGGGTTCAGCAGGGGCCGAGATGCTCAAGGACCAGGCCGCCCGCCGCGAGGCGGAGGCCAACGGCAAGGGTGACGACGATGGCGACGGTGATGGGGGGTCCGACGATGACTCCTCAGACCGTGCGTCGAAGACCACTGCCAAGTCCGGCGCGGCCAAGGTGAAGACCGGGGCTTCGTCAAAGGCAGGTTCGGGGAAGACCACCAAGAACCGGAGTAATGGATCCGGTTCAAATGAGGGATCAAACGGCACCACGTCCGGCAAGGCAAGCACCGCCAGCGAGCGGGAGCAGCGTTGGGCCGAGCGCCGAGCACAAAAAGCAAAAGTTCAGGCCCGTCGAGCAGCGAGCTCCGGCTCGGGAGACTCGGCCTCGGGAGGCGGTTCGTCGAATCGCATCACCCCGAAGGGCACCAAACCCACGTCATCGAAGAAGAAGCGCAAGCGCTAAGCCGTTCGACGTGGGTTTCACCGCACAGAAGACTAGAAATTGAGGTACTCACCGTGGAATGGGTGACGACAACAGCGAAGACACTGCCAGAGGCTATCGATCTTGCCCTGGACAATCTTGGTGTCGACGAGTCGGAAGCCGAGATCGTTGTATTGGAGGAGCCGAGCAAAGGTTTGTTCGGACGGATGCGGGGAACCGCTCGGGTTGAGGCTCGGGTCAAGCCCCGTGCCATCCGGCCGAAACACGATCGAGGTCGTGGCCGCCGCTCCCGCCCCAATGGTCGTGGCGGCGATAAACGTCGTGACAATCGGGGCAAGAACTCTCGTTCCAGCAACAATCGGTCGGCGAAGAACCGCTCTGGCGGTAACAAGTCGGGCGGCGGTCAGTCGACCGACACCAAGGTTGCCGACAAGGCAGTCAATAAGTCCGACAACAAGGCTGCCGACAAGAACGGTGGAGGCCAGGGCGGCGGCCGTCGACGAGGTCGAGGTTCGAACAAGCAGGAAGCTGCTTCCAGCGAAGCAGGCAACGCTAATCAGAACGGCAGCAATCAGTCGTCGAACAAGAACCGTGGTCGAGGCAACAAGTCGAACAAGTCCAACAAGCCGAAGGTCGACACCACCGATGGTCGATCGGCAGCGAAGGCCCCTCAAAAGGTAAACGAAAAGGAGACACCGGTGGAAGAGGTAGCAGAGCATCTACGGACATTCCTCGGTGGGCTCACCGAAGCGTTTGGGCTTGAGGGAGGCGTCGCCATCGACGACTCCGAGACCGACGTGCTGGTGGCCACGGTCGAAGGTCAGCACGGCCTGATGGTCGGACCGAAGGGCCGCACCCTCGACGCCATCCAGGAGCTGGCTCGAGTGTCGTCACAGCGGGCCGCCCCCAGCAGCATCCGGATTCGGGTGGACGTTGGTGGCTACCGTAAGCAGCGGGCTGCCGCCCTCGGCGAGTTCGCTCGCAAGGCTGCCGACAAGGCCGTCGACAACGCGTGCGAAATCGCTCTTGAGCCAATGTCGCCCGCCGACCGCAAGGCCGTGCACGATTCGCTGGTGGAAGACGGCCGGGTTGAGACTCGTTCCGTTGGCACCGAGCCTCGTCGTAAGGTCATCGTGATTCCGGTCGAAGGCGCCGCTTCCGGATCCGAAGAAGAGTAAGAACTTACTACTTGCACGACGTGCTGGAAACGGTCCTTGAGGAGTCGAAGCGATTCGGCTTCCTCGGACCGGGTCCAGTCGCCGACCACATCAAACACGCCTCGCAATTTGTAGCTCCGCTGGACACCCCGTTGGATCAGGCAGCGGTCGCTCAAAGAGTGGGGCGTTTTGTTGATCTTGGCGCCGGTGGTGGGTTGCCGTCGCTGCCGATGTTGGTGGCTCGACCCCAGTGGTCGGCCGTGCTGCTCGATGCGATTCAGAAACGCTGCTCGTTTCTGGTGTGGGCGGTAGCGGAGCTCGGTATGAGCGATCGGGTTGAGGTGTGGTGTGGTCGGGCCGAGGAGATCGGCCACGGGGAACGGGCCCGGGAGCAGTTCGACGCGGTGGTTGCTCGGGGGTTCGGCCCTCCCCCATCGACGGTCGAATGCGCCGCTCCCCTGCTGCGCCCCGGTGGGCGGCTCGTCATCAGCGAACCACCCGAGGGTCGGACTTGGCCGGTCGACGGCTTGGCCACCGTGGGGATGAGCGAACTGTTGCCTGCCGATGAAGATGCCGAGGCCTGGCCCGGCGTCGTGGTGTTCACCCGCACCGGCGACGTCCCGTCTACGTACCCCCGCCGAGCCAAGGCCCAACAACGCTCGCCACTTTTTTGAATCCCTGATCGGGCATCTAGTCGCCCAGTAGATCGCGTGGAATGCCTAGGCGTTCACCAACGATTGCCGACAGTACCCCAGCTACGGCGATCAATACCGACCTTCGACGTGACCGCTGTCTGTAGGCGTTTCTCCATCGGGCATGGAGCATACCTATGGCGTAGGCGGTTCGGACCAGCCTGGGAGCCAAGGCGAGAACCCGAGCTTCGCTGTCGTCCGCAGGGATGTCGGACTGGTTGTCTTCGTGCGCACTCGTGTCGGCGACGGTGTCGCAACCGAACAGTCTTCTTATGGAGGTCCACATCATCTCCAATGCTCCTTTGAAGGATTGCAGGACCTCCCACTGTCACCTCGGAACGCGCCAGTAGCGCCGCCCAATTTATGGACCGATCGCGGACCAAGCCAGCTCGAACGTCGGATGTCTGAGTGCCCAGTCAAAGGACATTGGAGCTGATGGGGTTCGGATGACACTCGGACGTGTCCCGGATGATCTCTGGACAAGTTCCGGATAGCGAAAGTACAGTTCCATGAGAGGTCGTGGGGCGCTCGCGCGTCCCGAGTAGGAACAACGCTAATGGCAGGCCACCTGCGGGAAGTCGAGGCGCGGATGGTGAAGGATCTGCTTCGGCGCGCCCTACAAGGGGGGTTTCATGCGCGCGCTCTCATCATTTCGAATGACGAGGATCGTGGTTTACTGGGCACTCTTGTTCCGGCGTCCAGCATGCCTGATCTGTCTGAGGTCGAACGTGCTGAGTTGCTTGAGGCATCACTAAACCGGGCGTGCGATGATGCTCATGGCCCAGAGGCGAAGATTCTTCTTGGGCTGGAGCCTTATCGGAAGATGGCACTATCTGAGCGCCGAGCAAGGGCGCACGGAAGTCCGGCTGATGATGCGAAGGCCGCCGAGACGTTCAGGAAGAACGGCGAGCAGCCGCTACTGCTAAAGATAGCCGCATCCTTGCTCTTCGATATTCGGGACGTCTTCCTCGCAGCGGAGGTCGATCAGCTGGCTCTCGACTTCCAACAGGCTGGGGAGTTGCCGTAGCTGCCTCGGGCTCTAAATGCGGGTCATCGTAAACTGACGGATCCAACAACCGCTTTCGCTGCCTCGTCCGGGGTGAGGTTGGTGGTGTCGATGACGATGTCGGCCGCCTCGGTGAGCCATGGGCGGGCGGCTTCGAATCGAGCGATGTGGTCGAGCCTCCAGTCCAATGCTTGAGCCTCAACCTCGTCGGTCTTGATCCGGCGCCGCAGCTCACCCTCATCACAGTCGAGCACCACGTGGTGAAGCGGCAGCTCAAATCGACGGAAGCCATCGCACAGCTCAGCCCAATAGTCCTCGACCAAAACGGTCTGCACCGCCACCATCACCGGGTCGCCGGTGAAGTTCCGGATCTCGTTGATCACCTTCGGCACCAGCGTGCGCCACGGAGCGAGGTCCTGGAAATCGTCGAACTCAAGATCTCGGAGGTTGGCGGCCAGCAGGTAGCCGACGTGTTCCGGATCGAACAGCCGCCATCCGGTTTGCTCGGCCACCAGCTTCGAGGTGGTGGTCTTACCGACGCCGAACGTTCCGTTGATCCAGACGAGCATTATCTGACAGTACCCCAGCCCGACCTTAGTTGAGGGCGAACTCGATTCCGGCGCGCACCGCAGCGATCTGAGCCTGGTTGCAGATCTCGGGCGTTGCGTTGGGGCTGTCGGGGTACACCTCGGTGGTCGTGGTGTAGGGTGCACCGGTGATGCCGGCGCACAAACCGAGTTCCACAAACGGGTAGTTGATTACGCCGGGCTGGGTCACGTCGGAGCCAATGATCTGACCGGCGTCGTCGGCCGGAGCGATGTGTGTTACCTGAGCGACCCCGGCGATGATCGCCGCTTGAAACTCAGGCTGCGGATTCTCGGTGTCGCCAACCGTGTAGTAGCCGTCGGGAATGGAGCCGGGTGCAAACGGCTTGCCGTCGCGGGCGGCCATCGCCGGGCGGAACTCACTTTCGTCGCTGTCGGTGGTCTCATGGAGATCCATGTGCACCAGAAAGTCGACGCCGGTTCCCTGCACCATCTTCATCAGCGCCGCCGCTTCCTCCGACGGGCTGTTGGCGTAGAACGACCGGTTGGGGTCGAAGCAGTTCGGATTCCACCGGTTGATCACCTCATAACCCCAAGGACTCACACATGGCGCCACGAGCAGGTTCACTCTGTCTTGATAGGAGGCGGCCGCCGATTCCAGAAAGCCGATCGCACCCTGCACTCCGCTGGTCTCATAACCGTGTACTCCCCCGGTGATCAAGACCCAAGGCGCTGCGGGATCATCGGAACGAAGGGTGACCGACAGCAGCGGATAACGCTCCGGGTCGATGGGAAGCGAACCATATTGCGCCACCTCAAACTTGTTGTCGAGGCGAGCGAGCTTGGCGACCACCTCGTCGTGGTAGCTACGGGCGATCGTCCGAGCCCGGAGCCACTCCTGTTTCTCCGCCTCACCCCAAGGTTGGCCGGGGGTACCAATCGGATAGAAGACTGTGTTATCAAGCACTGCGTTGTCCTGCACTGCGTCATCCTGCACTGTGTTATTCAAGACTGTGTCATCCTGCATGGATCACACCGTAGTCCCCGCCATCTCCCCTTTCATCTCCACAATTTCCCACAGACGTCCCCTGGTATCACCCGAAACATACCCATTCTCTACCCGTCCGCCCCCTAGGCGAGGGTGCAATTCGGGGGTATAGACGGAGAGACTGGTCCCGGACGTAGTAGGTTTGAGGGGTGGCGAAAACCGTTTCCACCGAACCCAAGCCAGCATCGGACAAGCCTGAAACCACGGGCGCCCGTCTGCTTGCCGTCGCCAATCAGAAGGGTGGGGTCGGGAAAACCACCACCACCGTCAACCTGGGTGCCGCCGCCGCCGAGCAGGGCCACCGGGTACTGATTGTCGATCTCGATCCGCAGGGCAACGCCACCACCGGTCTGGGGATCAATCCCCGTGGCCTGGAGATGTCGATGTACGACGTGCTGCTCCGGGATGTGCCGCTCGACGACGCCATCGAAGCGGTAGCCGTGCGCAACCTGTTCCTTGCCCCGGCCAATCTCGAACTCGCAGGCGCCGAGATCGAACTGGTGCCGGCGTTCAGCCGGGAAATGCGTCTCAAGAACGCCATCGCCCAGATCTCCGACGATTTCGATCTCATCCTGATCGACTGCCCGCCGTCGCTTGGTCTCCTCACGGTCAACGCCTTGGCTGCCGCCAATGAGGTGCTGGTGCCGATCCAGTGTGAGTACTACGCCCTTGAGGGTCTGGGACAGCTGCTGCGCAACGTAGATCTGGTTCAGCGCAACCTCAACGCAGAGCTGCACCTCTCGCACATCGTGTTGGTGATGTTCGACGCCAGAACCAACCTGGCCTCCCAGGTGGCGGCTGAAGTTCGTGAGCACTTCGGCGATCTGGTCTGCAAGACGGTGATTCCTCGCACGGTGCGCTTGTCGGAAGCCCCGAGCTTCGGCCAACCCATCACCGTGTTCGACACTGCCTCCCGAGGCGCCAAGGCTTACCGAGACCTGGCCCGTGAGGTTGCCGGTGAGCCAAGGGCCTCCTGAGGACGGGCTGCTCGACCAAGCGTTGAACCGCTGGTCGCTGCTCGACGACCTTGGCGGAGATGACTCCCAGACCATCACCTCTCTCGACGCACTTCTTGCCCACCGAACCCCAGATCCAACCCCACCTACACCCATTGATGGGGATGAAATGGGTATAAACGGTGGAGATACCGGGTTGAAATCGGGTACAAACAGGGTGCAATCGCGGCCAGAGGCAATGGCTGGAGGCGAGATCGGACTTGTCGTCGGAGATCTCCGCTACCTGCCCATCGAGTCGATTCGACCCAACGAGTTCCAGCCCCGCCGCCGTTTCGACGAGGCCCAGCTGGCGGCGCTGACCGAGTCGGTGCGTGAGCTTGGCGTGCTACAACCCGTGCTGGTTCGTGAGATCCCGGAGAAGGATCGCAAGCCGGGCAGTCCGGTGGAGTTTGAGCTGGTGGCAGGGGAGCGGCGCTGGCGGGCTTCACGTCGGGCCGGCCTCGGGCGGGTGCCGGCGCTGGTGCGAGAGCTTTCTGATCTGCGATCGCTGGAAGAGGCGATCGTCGAAAACCTGCACCGCTCCGATCTCAACGCCCTGGAGGAGGCCGCCGCCTACCAACAGCTGATCGACGAGTTTGGGCTCTCCCACTCCCAGGTGGCCAGCCGAGTGGGGCGATCCCGTTCCGCTGTGGCCAACACACTCAGGCTCACTCAGCTGCCGGTTTCGGTGCAGCGAATGGTGGTTGAAGGCACGATCACCGCCGGTCACGCCCGTGCGATCCTCGCTGTTCCCTCCTACGACCAGCGGGTCTTCGCCGAACGAGTAGTCGAAGAGGCTCTGAGCGTCCGTGGAGCCGAGCAGATGGCTCAGAACTGGGCTGAGGCTCGTTCCTCCAAATCGGGAGGCTCAAACGGCAACAGAGGACCAAATTCGGGCTCTAGGGGCCGTCGCAAGGGCGCAGGTGGTACCGGCAGCGGTCGGGATGGTGAGAAGCGCTCTGCGGGCGCCTACGAGGTCGAGTCGCAGCTTGAGGATCATCTCGACACCCGGGTCACGGTCACCGAGACCGCCAAGGGCGGCAAGATCGTGATCGACTTCGCCGACGATGAAGATCTGGGCCGGATCTTCGGGCGGCTCCTGGAACGTCCCCACAACGGCGACTGACGGCGCCCGAACCACCGGGCGACCCGGGTGTTTCACGTGAAACAGCACCCAACCAAACAGCTGTACGAGTTCGTACACAGATTGTGTACAACCCTGTGGGGATGAACCGCGCTGCTGCCAGAAGGGTGGTGACCAGGGGAGAGGCGCGGGATCAACCGGGGACAACAGTGGGGTAAATGGGTATAAAAGGTGGATGACTGGGCAGTCCGTCACCCACTCCTTCAACTAGTCGGCGAGCGTCTCGGCCGGGAGCAATTCCAGGGCCAAAAGCACCGCCACAGTCTCCGAACGATTCCAACCGCGGTGTTGCCCGAGGCGGGTCAGTTTGTCGAATTCGGCATCGGAGATCGACAGTCGCAACCGACGTCGTCCCCGAGACATCAGCCGCCCGCCGGCCCCGGCGTACACCGCATCGTTGTGTTTGCGGAACGCCGACATGACAACGTCGGCGGGATTGATACCGGTCTTCTCAACCGCCTCGGCAATCGGGATCGGCACCGACAGTTCTCGACGCGATCGCTGGACTCCCGGGAGAACGGCCCGATGAGGAGTGGCCGGCGGCGCCTCATGCGAGGCCGCTTCTTCCAGCGAGTTCGGGGCGACAGTATCGACTGCGGCCTCTGTGACGGCGGAGTCCATCGGAGCGGCCTCGGCAGCCTTCTTGGCTCGTCCTCGACGGCCACTACTGCCTTTGAAGTCGGATGGGTCGGCAATCGAGTTCAGGCCTCGTACCTTGCCAAGATTCTTGCCCTGACCCTTGTCGCTCATCGTCCACCCTCCAAAAGGCGCTCAGCCAGGGCGATTCGGTCGTCGACCTCATCGGCCAGCGCGTAGAATTCCTGGGCCAAATCCGCCAAATTGCTAGGGATTTTGATCCGTCCCTTGATCTGATTGCTGACGGAGATGGTTGACGCCCACTCGGCGTATTCGTGGAGGAACAGACCGGCTTTGCGACTGTCGTCGTAGGCGGCGCCCGCCTCACGAATGATCGTCTGGAACGGATCGGCCACGCCGGCCAGGATCTCGGCCACATCTCGCATGGCCTCGGCTCGTTTGCGGGGCGCCCCTGCTGAAATCTTCATCAAAACCACGCCCAGAAGCAGGATGTTCGACTCCAACTCGTCGAGTTCGCCGGCCAGAACCCGCAAACCCTCGATGTTGTCGACCCCTGAACTTGTGGGCACGAGGAGGTATTTCCCGGTTTGCATGGCCATATCGGCGAGGCGGGAGGAGCCTGAGGGCGGCAAATCGAACACGATTCGATCGAATCGTCCCGATGCCATCAGCTTCTCGAAGGGGAGGGCGAAGGCCTCAGGCGCTCCGCTGGTGGTGACCAGATGATTGGAGAGCGTCTTCGTGTGGCGCCCGGCTACCACCACGTCGAGATTGTCTCGAGCCTTGACCGTTACCAGCTCGTCGCCATACATGATCGAATCCATGAGGTGGCGCCCGGCTCCGTGCTGATCGGGATCGAGCCCGACAACCTTGGTGGCCGAGGCCTGCATGTCCATATCAGCCAGCAGAATCCGTTTGCCTTCCGAAGCCCAGATGCCGCTCAGCTGGGTGGCCAAGGTGGTTTTGCAGCTCCCGCCCTTACCGATTCCGACGACAACCGAGTTGGCGATGGTGCGCATATCAAGGTCCTCCGCAGTGTCTTTCGCGGTGTCTATCGCAGTGTCCGCTGTGCCATGCATCGCCACATCGTAGCCCACCAAAGGGGCGATGAGGGCAGAAACGGGGTCATCTGCAGGGTATACGGCGGATATTCCGCGTATGACAAGGGTGTAGTTGGGTATAAATTGGGTGAATCAATACACGAGGCGGGGTGCAGCTATGGGCTGGGAAGATTTGCCGATGTCGATCAACATCGAGCCGCCCGCATACTTGTGTGTTCGCCCATACACGCAGGCTGGGGAGAGGATCCGCCCATGGCCGCCGACGTACGCGATATTCCGCCGCTGCTTACGTCACCAAAAACCCGCCTACGACTCGCGTTGATCCTGTCGGGTGTTGTCGCGCTCGGAGTGCTGCTCGCCGCCCAGCTCGCACCGACGTTTGTGTTGACGGTCACCGTCGCCACGATCTCGATCACCGCGTTCATGATGTTCTACGCCAAAGCTCCAGACGAGATCGGATTCGGCCCGGCCATGCGTCGAGCCATCGCCGGGTCCGTGGTGTTGTCGTACCTGGTGTTCTTCAGCCTCGCGATGTTCACGCCGTCGATCGCCAGCCCGCAGCGTTTCCTCAATCCGTTGACCGCGATCGTCGTGGCCGTCGTCATCTTCTACTTCGCATCGGAGGGGGCGACGTCGGTGGCCAAAGCCATGACCGACCGGGCCAACGCCGCCACCGATCAAGCCATCATCGAAGCGACCCAGGACGCCCAAGCGGCGAAGAGTCTCAAGATTGCGGTCTCGGCCGAAACCGAGGCGTCAACGGCGGCGCTTCGCCAGGCTCAGGCAGCAAAGCGAGCAGCCACCATCGCCCGGCACAACGCCAATCAAGTTGAGGATCGACTAGTAGAGCTGGAAGACATCGTGCAGCTGCGAGGCAATGAAGACTTTCGGAGCGCCTTCGACCGCTACATCGCCGATCGGGTCGCAGCGCTCATCAGCGAGTCAGTCAGTGAATCAGTCAGCGAACGAGACGACCCTGGTCCAGAGTGAGGATCTGATCGGCGCGCTCCAACGCCACCTTGCGATGAGACACCGCAATCACCGTGATCCCGGCTTCGGCCAAGTTCGACCACAGCGCCAGTTCGGTTTCGACATCGACCGCGCTCGACAAGTCGTCGAGCACCAACAGCTCCGGTCGCTGCACCAACGCCCGGGCCGTGGCCACCCGTTGCCGTTGACCGCCGGAAAGCCGCAAACCTCGTGGCCCAACCAGGGTGTCGACACCGTCGGCCATGTCGGCAACGTCGGCATCGACGGCCGCAAGCTGCAGGGCCCAATCGACGGAGCCGGCTGCTGTACCGGCCGATGAACCGGCTGCTGAACCCAACAATATATTGTCGGCCAGCGAGTCGGACAGAAGCTGCGGCACCTGCGACAGGAAGGCCGACTGCGGTGGCACAAAAAACGCCGCCCGGTCGGTGATGTTCTCGTCATTCCAGTAGACGGTGCCGGAATCGGTGGTCTGCCAGGTCAAGCCGAGTAGGGCCCTCAGCAGCGTGCTCTTTCCCGCGCCGACGGGACCGGTCACGACCGTGAACGATCCTCGGGGCACGGTGAACGACACATCACGGATGCCGCCGACCCCGTCCTCGTACACCGCGGTGAGGCCTTCAACCCGCAGAGCCTCCAAGGGCACCCGGTCGCCGAGTTGACGCTCGACCTCCCCGGCCTTGGCCACCGGTAGATGGCGATGGCGAGCCACCCAATCGGGGTCGCGCTCGGCCACCAGCTGGCGCATTCCCTCAAACGCCACGATCGACTGGTTGTAGCGGGCGATGGTACGGCCGATCATCCGCGGTAGAAATCCCAGCCACGACAAATAGAGCGTGAACAACACCAACTCGCCGAGATCGAAGCGCCCGGAAGCAATGGCCCCCGAAGCCACGATCAAAACCAGCCCGAGAGCAAGGTCGCCGGAGCCGGTGGTCACCGACTGTAGGGCCTCGTCGAACACCCGGTCGCGGGTGGCGGTCATCCGGCGAACATCGGCGAGGGTCCGTAGCCGACCCAACACCGAGTCGGTGGCATCGTTGACCTTCACCGTGGTGGCGGCGGCCATGGCGTCGCCGACCAGACCGGTTACTGCGGCGGTGGCCTGACGATCGGCCCGGCGGTAGAACTTGATCTTCGTGTCGAGCGCCTTCACCGCCAACGCCACTGCGGCCATCGGGATCAACACCACCAGGGTGGCGGTGAGATCGATGGTGGCCATAACCCAAAGGGCAATCACCGAGAACACAAACGCGCCGCTCACGTCGAGCCAGCCGTCGATAAACAGTGCGACATCTTCGGGATCGTCGCGGAAATGGGTGACAGCGGCACCGGCCGAACCGACCGGTCGTCCGGCGTCGACACCACCGCTCGACACCTGGCCGATCAACATGTTGCCCTGCATCAGCGACTTCATGAGGAACCAGCTCTTAGTGAACGCCACCGCCCCAACGTGGAGCACGATCATGCGAACTACCTCGGCCACCGCCAAGGCCCCGGCCATCCAGTACAACCGCCGGGTGTCGTTGTTGCTGAGCGCGTCGAAGGCTTCGCCGACGATGTAGCCGAGCAGCGCCGGCGCGGTGAAGTAGAGCACGAACATTGCGTAGGCAGTCCAGAACTCAAGCTTTCGTTCCTGGCTGATGGTCCAGGCCAACCGCCATATCACGACGCCACCTCCAAATCCTCGGACTCGGACTCGGCCTCATCCGACTCGAGGGCCAGGTCGAGCAGGCGACGGAAACGACCGGTCTGGTCGGCTTCGAGATCCAGCCGGGAGCCGTGTTCGGCGATCTGGCCTTCGTGCACAACCACGATGTCGTCGACTTCACGCAACGTCGACAGCCGGTGGGCGATGACGATCGCCGTGCGTCCTGCCAACAACTCGTTGACGGCAGCCTGCAATCGTTCCTCGGTCTCAGGGTCGATGCGGGCGGTGGCCTCGTCGAGCACCACCAAGTCGGGATTCCGCAACCACACCCGGGCCAGAGCCAGCAGCTGAGCCTCGCCGGCCGATAGCCCGTTCGCACCGCCACCCAGCTCGGCGTGAATACCCTCCGGGTTGAAGGCCGGATCGATCAATTCGCCCAGTCCCACCTTGCGAATCGCTTCTTCCACGGCCTCGTCGCTGATCTCGCGATCAAACAACGTGACGTTGTTGCGAATGGTGCCGCTGATCAGCTGCACTTCCTGGGGGATCAAGGCCACTCGGTGTCGGAGTTCGTGGAGGCCGATGGAGGTGATGGGCACACCACCTAATAGCAACGACCCTTCGGTGGTGTCGATCAGACGAAGCACCAGTCGAGACAGCGTGCTCTTGCCGCCACCGGTGCGACCGACCACACCAACGGTACGGCCGGCGGCCAGGTCGAGGTTGATCTGGCGCAGCACCGGTTGGCCGTCGCCGTAGTCGAACGACACGTCCTGAAACGAGACCGACAGCGGCCCGGCGGCGGGGGAGTGAGGCTCGATGGGATCGGTGATCGACGCGGTCTCGGCCCGTAGGTCGGCCACTCGGATCATGGCGGCGCTGGCCCGCTGGACCATCTCCATCCGGTCGACGATCTCCTCCATCGGCCGCTTCAAGATCTGAAGGTATTGGAAGAGCACGAAGGCATCGCCCAAGCTGATGGCGCCACGGGAGACCAGCCAGCCGGCCACCATCAAACTGACCACTGCTCCACCGGCCACGGTGCCGTTCAGACCCCACCACAAACGCATCAAGGCGTGTTCCTCGCCGACCCGTGATTCGACGTTGAACGTGGCGTCGTCGACAAATCGACCGATGGCGTGCGACCCGGCTCCGTTGCTACGCAGATCTTCCGACGCGGTGAGGCGCTCCTCGATCCCGCCGTACAAGCGAGCCTGGGCGCTCATACTTTCCTCGGTCTCGGCCACCGCCTCGTCTTGCATGGCCCTGATCGCCAGACCACCGATCGCGGCGTAGACCACCATCATCAAGCCGAGCCGCCAGTCGATGATGAGCAGGATGGTGAGGATTCCGCCGACGGTCACAAGCGCTCCGCCGAAGATGCCGACCACCCGGCCAAGGAAATCGGAGACCCGGGTGACGTCGCCGTCGATACGCTGGATCAGTTCGCCGGGGGAGTGGCTGCGGTGAAACTCGTGATCGAGGCCGAGCACGTGCCCGGCGAGCTCAACCCGGAGGTCGTTGGCGGTGCGCCAGGCAATCGTGTTGCTGTACCACGTGGTACCGACCTGGAGCAGCTGAGCCAGCGTCGTCACGATCAGAAACGCGATGCCGTAACGCACCACCGTGTCGGCCCCGGCGCCGCCGCTCACGTCGTCGACGATGCGCCCCACCAGCAGCGGGCCAACCAAGGGCGCGAGCGCGGTGATGCTGACAGCCATGATCAGCAGGCTGTATCGGCGCCACTCGGGTCGAATCAGATCGACCAGGGCGCGCCACGGACTAGGGGCTTTCTGCGGCACCCTTCAAGTGTGGCCCGCCTTTCCGGGCGCCGCTGGGAATAACGCTGTCTACAGGATTCGTTGCCGCTCCTCCTCCAAGTACCGGTCGTAGCGGGGGTTGCCGGCAGTGTCATCACCGATGATGAGGGCGGCGATGTGGAACAGCAGGCCGATTCCCCACATGGCGGTGACCCAGTAGGCCCAGTCGAGACCGTCGCCTGGAATCAAGTCGAGGAACCAGAGAAACCCATTGACGACGACAAAGCTGACAAGATGCCAGACCATGCCGTTGTAGTCTTCAAGTCGGCGCCGGGCCCGTTCCTCGGGGGAGGTGGCTGGTACTTCAGCCATCGGAATCTCCTTTCGCGCAGGTGATTTCCGCCCACGCTCTCAGTGTGAATCCGATGCTCAAAAGGCCGGTAGGGCCAAACGTCGTTTCCTTGCCTCGGGGCTACCGCCTTGCCCGGGGGCTACTGCCGCACCACTTCGGCGCCGGCCGACGGGGGAGTGGGGTAGAGGCGCAACGGAGCCACCGCCGGCTGTTCGGACGGGGGCTGGTAGCGATCGGTCAGGTCGGTGCAGAAATCTTTGACCCGGTTGATGTCGACCAAGGCGATGGCACCCCCGGCGAATCCACCCCCGGTCATCCTCGCTCCGTAACACCCGGGCGCTTCAAGCGCTACTTCCACCACGGCGTCGAGGGCCGGCCCGGTCACCTCATAATCATCACGCAGGCTGGTGTGACTGGCCACCATCAGCTGGCCGAGCGTGTTGAGCTCACCGGCCTCCATCGCCTCGACCGCGGCCAGGGTGCGGGCGTTTTCGGTGATCACATGCCGGGCTCGTCGCCGATGCACCCCTTCGAGCGAGGCCAGATCGGCCGCGGTGGCATCGCGCAGCGATTCCAAACCCAGAGTGGCAGCGGCGGCGGCGCAAGTGGCCTGGCGGTCGGCGTACTCCGACTCCACCAACTCTCGCCGGGTGCCGGTGTCCATGACCACGATGATCGCTCCGTCGGGAAAAGGCACCGACCGCATCGACAGGTCGCGGCAGTCGATCAAGGTGGCCGAACCCACCTGCCCTCCGGCCGAGGCCAGCTGGTCGAGCAATCCGCTGGGCAGTCCCATCACATCGTTCTCCACCCGTTGCCCGATGCGGGCCAGGTCGACAACGCTGAGCTCAACGTCGGTAAGTGATCCGATCACCAAGGCCACCGCCACCTCGAGGGCGGCCGATGACGAAAGTGACGCGCCCGCGGGAATGTCCGTGGCGATCGTACCCCGCCATCCGACGCGGCTCTCCATCACCGAGCACACGCCGTGCACGTAGCGAGCCCAGCCCTCGGTGGTGGTGGGATCGTCGGCCGGGTTGAACGCCACCGCGCCGAACCCTTCCGACGAGACCTCAACACCCGTTTGCGCCGGCCCCGCCGCGATCACCGTGTCGAACGGAAGGGCAATTGGCAACACAAACCCGTCGTTGTAGTCGGTGTGTTCGCCTATAACGTTAACCCGCCCCGGAGCTCTGACGAGCAACGGAGCGGGTTCACTGTTATTACCGTACCTAGTAAGGAAAGCCGCCTCGGCTCGATCGCGAGCTCCGGGGCCGGGGTTTAAGGGGAGACTAGAGGCCAAGCTCGGCCATCAGGGCGGCCTTGGGCTTGGCGCCCACGATCTGCTTGGTGACCTCACCATTCTCGAAGACGAGCATGGTGGGGATGCTCATCACGCCGTAGCGCTGAGCGATCGACGGGTTCTCGTCGACGTTGAGCTTGGTGATCTTCACCTTGCCGACCTGCTCCTCGGCGATCTCGTCGAGGATCGGGGCGATCATCTTGCACGGTCCGCACCACTCGGCCCAGAAGTCGACGACTACCGGCTCGGTGCTTCCGCTGACGGTTTCGTCGAATGTCGCCTCGGTGAGAATCGATACGTTTTCAGACATCTCTGTATTCTTTCTGTTCTTGCTGCGGGGGTGCTCGCTGCTGGGGGCAAGTTACCAAACCGGTAACTGTGTTGGGGTATTCCCAGTGGTGTTCCCAGCCTAGGACGCTTCCATTTCTTCGAGAAATCGTTCGGCGTCGATGGCGGCGGTGCAGCCGCTACCGGCGGCGGTGATCGCCTGCCTGTAGGTGTCGTCTTGCACGTCGCCGCAGGCGAAGACCCCCTCGACGTTGGTGCGGCTCGACGGCGTTTCGGTGACGAGGTAGCCGTTGTCCTTCATCTCGAGCTGACCCTTGAACAGGTCGGTGTTGGGCCGGTGACCGATGGCCACGAACATGCCAGTGACGTCGAGATCCGACTCCTCGCCCGTCTTCTTGTTGCGCACCACGAGGCCTTCGAGCTTCTCCTCGCCTTTGAGGGCTGCTACCTCGGTGTCCCACAGGAACTTGATCTTCGGGTTGGCGAAGGCTCGATCCTGCATGATTTTCGACGCGCGGAGCTCATCACGGCGATGCACGATGGTGACCGTGGACGCAAACTTGGTGAGGAACGACGCCTCCTCCAACGCGGAGTCGCCGCCGCCGATCACGGCGATGTCTTGGTCACGGAAGAAGAACCCATCACACGTTGCGCAGGTGGAGACGCCGTAGCCGGTGAGTTCGGTTTCCTTGGGCAGCCCCAACATCAGAGCTTCTGCGCCGGTCGACACGATCACGGTCTTGGCCAGGTAGGTGGGTTCAGCGTCGGTGTCGGTGCCGCTGATCCAGATCTTGAACGGCCGCTCGCTGAAGTCGACCTTCGTGGCCTTGACGGTTTCCATCTTGGCCCCGAAACGTTCGGCCTGAGCCTTGAAGTTGATCATCAGCTCGGGGCCCATGATCCCTTCGGGGAAGCCGGGGAAGTTCTCAACTTCGGTGGTGAGCATAAGCTGACCGCCGGGCTGATCACCGGTGGATGACGGTTCACCTTCGAGCACCAGCGGGTCGAGGGAGGCGCGAGCGGTGTAGATGGCAGCCGTCAGCCCGGCCGGGCCGCTACCGATGATCACAACATCATGGAGAGAGGGCTGTTGAGTGCTTGACATGACGATCCTTGATTGAGGTGGCTTACTTAAGCTCTATTTGTCTTTCTTACGCCACAGGAACACGCCAACGAGCAAAAATATTGCACCCAGCACGTAATGGGCGACCCATGACTCGTTGGCGTCGACAAACGGCAGGTATCCCGACGCCACCACCAGCAGCCGGAAGAAGAACAGCAGGAAGACAATAAGCAGGACGAGGGCGATCAGTGCGATCGCCGCGCTGTAGACCGCCGTGCGCGAGGCGACCAGAGCCGGCCCAGTGGTTTTGTCTCGAACCTGGCCGACATAGTCGACCACCTGAGCCGAAACCTTGGCCGGCCAATCGCCACCATCGTGCTGATGGGTGATCGACTCGTCGTCGGACGTCACCGGATCAACGAGGTAACCCCCGCTTGAATTCTTGGATGACCGTTGTCGTGAATCGCGCGAGAACACCCTGTTGAGCTTATCGGCCCGTCTATGAAGCCCCCTCTAGAAAGCCCCCTCTAGAAAGCTCAGGGGCAGGGGGTGCCTAAGAAGTGGAACCCACGGCTGAAGCGACAGCCGTAGTTGGGATCAGCGACAGCCGCCGGATCGAGAACCTCGTCGCCTTCAGGGCGTACACCGTTCTCCACCCAGTTGATCAGGTCCGACATGCCTTCGATCAGCTCGGCATCGGTGAACTCGCAGTGGCTCACCCCTCGGATGGCTCGCTGAACCAACATGTCGCTCTTACCTTGAGCGGCCACGTTGCGGGCGTACTCCACTTCCATCTCCCACGGCACAAACAGGTCGCCGAGGTTGTGCATGCTGAGCACCGGAACGTTGAGGTCGCCGGTTACCGAAGGCACGTTCGACAGGCCATTCTCGGTGCGCCCCTGAGGATCGGCCGAGATGCGGGCGATGTTGGCGTTGAGGTCGGCTTCGAAGTCGCTGATGGCCGGGTCGAGGTCGACCTGGTACACGGCGTCGGTGTTATCGACGATCACACCCGGCCCGTTGGCGATCGTGCCGTCACCGATGGCGAACTCCCACACGAAGTTGCCGGGGCCGGTGTTGCCATCGATGGAGAACCAGAACAGGAAGGCTTCGTCGAAGTTGGGGCGGTCGCCGCCACTCTCCAGCTCCACCAACTGCTTGAACTGTTCACCTGATTCGGTAAGGGCAAAGGCCCAGGGGGTGCTCATGCCGAAGTTGTTCTTGATCTGTGGCAGATCGACACCAATGAAACGGCCGACGTCGGAGATCGGGGTTTCCGACGTGCCCAACCCCAGGTGTTGGCCGCCGACGTTCACGTCGACGAAGTAGTCGAACAGTTCGTAGTCGCCGGTCACGCCGCATAGGGGCATGGCGCCGTCGTAAGTGTTGCCGTAGCTCTCGGCCGACACGGCGGCGATGTGGCCGCCCATCGAGTAGCCGCCTACATATATATTGTCGGGCTTGGCCACCAGGCCGTTGAAGTAGCGGGCCAAGGCGTGGGTGTCCTTGACACCCTGGGCCACGTTGTAGCTGTTCTTCGAGTATGTGGAAGCGGCCCAGGCGTAGCCCTGCTCAAGCATCCAGGCTCGGAAGCCGGGGTTGAACTCGTTTTCGTTGAAGAAGAGGACGTTGCCTTCGCCGCGGTATCCGTGGGTCCACATGATGAGGTCGCCGTTCCAGTTGGACGGCACCTCCACCCGGTAGCCGGCGCCGTTGTGTACGCCCCACATGCGGTCGCTGTCTTCGAATCCGGGCATGGCCTCGAACGGCAGGCTTGACTCGTCAACCTCCCATGCGGATTTACCTTGGGATCCCGCTGATGCCGACGATGGCACCGCAACAACCGAGATCAAGATCAGAGCCAAAGCAATGGCTAGTCGTTTGACGGCAACCTTCATGGCATCTTCCTCATTTTCCACCCGCCTCGTTTCCCATCCTTGTTGAAGCAGCCTAGTCACAGATCGAGATCTGAACGAAATTCGAGCTATCTAAGGTAGGTTGCTTGGACAAGCGGCTATCTCGTTAGTAGGCTACGTCCATCCTTTTGTGCGGGGGAGTCCGGGGACCGCACCTACAAGTCCTATTTGGCGGAAGGCCTTCCCTCCCTTTGCAACCTCTGATTCGTGCTGCCCGCGCCGCAGCGGCTCGATACCGATCCGTGCCCGTGAGCGTTCTGTATCCCCAGCTCTTTCTAGGGTTGGGTTGGTTTCGCGCCGCCGTAGCGCACGGAATGTCGGCTGAATGGTGGTCGGGCGAGGAGGTTTTGGCCTTCCTCGACAGCAGCGCGCCGATGCGCCTGCCGATCTACGAGCCTTTTGTCGAGCTGATGTTGGCTCCGATGCCGGCGTTTGTGGCCGCCGTTGTGTTTGTGCTGCAGCTGATCGTCGGTGCCGCCCTGGTGCTCAACTTACGTCCGATCGCTTGGATCCTGGTGGGCATCTTCCTCAACGTCAACTTCATCATGGCGGGGGCGGTCAACCCGTCGGTTTTCTACGTCGTAATGGGTATGGCCGTGGTGTTGTGGATCATGCGGGAACAGATGACACCGGAGCTGGCCTACCGGGTTTCGGTACGAGCCACGTTCTTCGCCGCCGCCGCCGTTGTTGTCTGCGGACCTTTCATCACCACCCTCGATCCAGCCCATGTCATCGAAGATCCGTCTCTGATCATCATCTGCCTCAGCTCGATGTTTGCCGTGTCGTGCTGGCTGATGTACAGCCAGTTGGCTGAGGAGCACGGTTTCGTTCCCAAGCGAACCACCGCCGGGCTTCTATTGCCGACGGCCGGCGGCGCTTCGTCATCAACGTCATCAACCTCATCGGTCGCGACTGCCTCATCCGGCGTGTCGGGTCCTCCTCGCCGCTCCAACACCAGCGGGGGTCGCCGCACCCGCCGCCCGGCGACGGCTTCCGAGTCGTCGTTGGAAACCGATTTGCAAGAACTCCGAGCTGCTTCCCCCGCCGAGATCATGGAAGCGATGGACCGTCCCATCCCCCGACTTCCCTCCAAAGAAACCATGAGTTATCACGAAGATGTAGACACCGGCTTTTCGATCCGGGACCTTTCAGGCGAAACCGTTCCGGGAGACACCGCCTCAGGCGACACCCTCTCTGGTTCGTCCTCCACCGACGATCGGTCGAAGTCAATCGGCAACTTCGACGTGTCGTCGAGTGAAGATCCGCTCAACTGGTATTCGGTGCGGTGCCATTTCCGAGTTGACGAAAGCCACTACGAGGAGCGCATCACCGTTTGGCAGGCGGTCGGCTTCGACGACGCCATCGATTTAGCCGAAGTGGAAGCCGAGACCTACGCCAAGCAGATAGATGGCGAGTACTTGGGGTCGTGTGATTGTTTCCACCTTCCCGACACCGGTATGACGGCGTCGCAGGGTTCGGAGATCTACTCGCTGGTTCGGGCCAGCGATCTTGATCCCGACACCTACCTGCGCACCTTCTTCTTCACCGGCTCCGAGCGGTCGGCCGCTGTTTAAAGCACGGGATAAAGCACGGTTTAGCCGGGGGTCGAGCCGGTAGCTACGATGGCCTGTTATGGCCGATACGCAAGCTCCCGCAGTCGATCCCGCTCAGCAGATCGCGGATTGGATCGACGACAACTGGGATCCCGATCTCACGTTGGGGGAGTGGTGGGAGCGAATGGCCGAGTCGGGCTTCGCCCATCCCAGCCTGCCGGAGAACGCCGGAGGTAAGGGCTGGTCGCATGGTGATTCGGTGCGGGCCCATCGGGTGTTGGCCGAGAAGAATGTAGTTGGCCCGCCGCCAGGGCTTGGCACGATGCTGGCTGCCCCAACGATCGCGGCCCACGGCACGCAGGAGCAGATCGACCAGTACATCCCCGACATCCTGACCGGCCGCAAAGCCTGGTGTCAGCTGTTCTCCGAGCCCGTGGCCGGCTCCGACCTGGCCGGGATGCAAACCAAAGCCGATGCCGACGGTGATGAGTGGATTGTGTCGGGTCAGAAGGTGTGGACCTCGCAGGGCCATTACGCCGACTTGGGTCTGCTTGTTGCCCGCACCGACCCTGAGCTGCCGAAACACAAAGGCATGTCGTACTTCGCGTTCGACATGGATCAGCCAGGGGTGGAGGTGCGACCGTTGAAGGAGATGACCGGCCGTACGTTCTTCTCCGAGGTGTTCATGGATGATGCCCGGGTGCACAACGACGCCATGATCGGTGATCGGGGTGACGGCTGGCGGGTTGCCAATACCACCCTCATGGTGGAGCGGGCCACGATCGGTGCCGGCTCGGCCGGGTTTGCCATCGCCGCGCCGGGTTCGAAGGCCAACCAGTTTGGTCGGCGGGTTGGCGACATCGTGGAGGCTGCGTCGAAACGAAAGGTCGGTGGGCACGCTCCGGGTGTTGGCATGAAGTTGTACAAGCGCTGGACCGAACTGGCCCAGTCGCTTGGCCGCACCGATGATCCGCTGCTGCGGCAGGAGATCATGGAGCTCTACTCGATGTTGCAGGTGAACCGCTGGAATCTTCAGCGGGCCCGAGACAAGAACCAGCGCACCGGCGGCGAACCCAACATCGCCAAACTGTTCGACGGCGAGATCCACCGGCGGTTCCGTGATCTGTCGCTGCGCATCGTGCAAGCCGACGGCATGCTCGGTGGCGCGTCGTCGGCAACCGACCCGGCCATCGCCGAGTTCGTGTTGCACGCCCAGGCCCCCGCCATCTACGGCGGCACCGACCAGATTCAGCGCAACATCATCGGCGAGCGCGTGCTCGGGTTGCCCCGTGAGCCGGGGCCTGATCGCAGCACTCCGTTCAACGAGCTGCCCAAAAACGTCTAGTAGTACGTTTAGGTACACGCCTAGGGCCCGGGGCGGCGCCGTCACCCTACGGCCACTAAGTTTGAGGGCATGGTCAAGGTGTTTGTTCACGGCGTGCCCGAGACCGATGTCGTTTGGGATCGGCTGATCGCCGAGCTCGAGGAGCGCTTCATCGACGACCTGCTGCTTCGGCTGTCACCCCCGGGCTTCGGTGCACCCGTCCCGGAGGGCTGGGAGGCCACACCTGCAGCCTACGTCGACTGGCTCGAGGCTCGCCTCGTCGAAATCATCGACGCCGAGGCTGCGGCGGAAGGGTTCCCGGAAGTCGACCTCATCGGACACGATTGGGGCGCCGGCCATGTGATGGGTTTGGTAGCGAAACGACCCGACCTCGTGCGCACCTGGACCGTCGACTGCAGCGGCCTCCTAAACCCCCAATACATCTGGCACGACACGGCCCAGCAGTGGCAGACCCCAGAAGTCGGCGAAATGGTGATCGAGGCCATGACGGCTATGCCGACGACTGACCGTGCGGCGGCATACCAGGGGTTCGGACTACCGGAACAGGCCGCCACGGAGATGGCTGAAGCGGCCACCGCCGAGATGGGGGCCTGCATTCTCAAGCTCTATCGAGCCGCGGCCCAACCGGCGATGGCCGAGATGGCCGAACGCCTTTATGCCGTGCTCGACGCCCTCGGCGACGACGCCCCCGCCGCTTGCGTCATCAATCCTGTGCTCGACGCGTATGTGCCCACCGAACTTGTACCGTCGGTGGTGGCTCGGCTCGGGGCGGAACACATTGAACTTCCGGATGACGGTCACTGGTGGATGGCGACCGACACCGGCGCCCCGGCCGTGGCCGACGCGCTCCTTATGTTCTGGCGCACCCACGGCACGGCCTGATCATCCGTGACAATGAGGGCCTAGCTGAGTTCGATCCGAACTCGTTTGTTGCCTTTGCCCTTCGACTCGGTCTTGGTTACGGCGAATGTGCCCACCTCTTTGGTTGACGCCACATGCGTGCCGCCGTCGGCCTGCTTGTCGAGCCCGACGATGTCGATCACCCGAATCTCGGTGACGAACTCGGGGATGAGGTTGACCTTGGTGCGGATCAGATCCTCGTCGGCCAGGGCCTCGCCCCGGGGGAGGAATGACACTTCGATCGGACGGTCGGCGTCGATCTCGGCGTTGACCAATTCGGTGATGCGATCGGCGAACCCTTCTGGCAACGGGTCGAACTCGAAGTCCATGCGAGCCTTGAGCGGTTCCATGTTGCCGCCGGTCACGGCCACACCCCACTCATTCCAGATCACCCCGCACAGAATGTGCAGCGCGGTGTGGGTGCGCATGAGTTCGTGGCGCCGATCCCAGTCGATCACCCCGGTCACCTCGGCTCCGGCCACGAGTCCGGCCTCAGACAATGAGCCGGCGTCACCCGCTCCAAGATCGACCGTATGCCATACCAGCGGCCCTTCCTTGCGCACATTGGTAACGGGTAAGCCGGCCAGCGTTCCCGTGTCGTGAGGCTGGCCGCCACCGGTGGCGTAGAACAGCGTCCGATCGAGCGCCACGGCGGGCGCAGCGCTATCGCCGTCTCGAACCTCCACGACGTTGGCGGTGAACTCTTGGGCGTAGGCGTCTCGCAGAAACAGAAGATCGGTGGCACTCATGCTCCGATGCTAGCGAGCTACTCGGAATCCAGCGGGACGGCGGCCACCATCTCCTGAAGATCCTGAAGCGTTAGACCGTTGGCGGCCCGTGATTCCCCGACCATCCCGTCGATACTCCACACGGCGACCATCGGATAGCCATCAAGGCCTGGTGGCATCAGGTGAATCACCCGGTCGCGGCTGCCTGAGATCTCCAACACTTGGAACGGCCAGTCGACCTGTTCCCAGATGGTGTCGCCCTTGGCACTGATTCCGAGGATCGGCACCGGCTCATTGGCGTGGGTCACGAAGTGGAGTTGGGGGATGAGTGACGGCAGATCGGCCTGACAATGGGGGCACCATTCGGCCCCGGTAACCACGATGATGGGCCGCTCGATCGACCAGCCGTCGAGCAGCGCCGCTACTTCAGCAGCGGTGCCGGGATCGGCGGCCGCCAGCTCTTCACCGTTGAACACCGGACGTTCAGCCGGCGCGACGTCCAGATCATCGCCGTCGTCAGCCTCGCCGTCGTCCTCGTCGGGGGCTGCACTATCGGCCACCTCGACCTCGGTCGGCTGCGCTGTGCTGTCGAGCAGCGTCCAGCCGGCGCCGGCCAGCAACGCCACCGCAGCGGCGATGGCGAGCCAGAACCGGCCCCGCTGGGTTGACGCAGAGTCATTCTGCCCGACCTCCGGTATCGGGGGTAGGGATTGGACCGCCACTGCGGCGGCCCGCTCGCGGAAGAGGGCTTCGAGTTCCTGTTCCGCCGGTTGTAGCTCTGTTGCCTCGGTCATCACAAGACCACCTTCTCGTTGAGGGTTCGTAGCGAGCGAGTGATCATCGGCCCGATGCTTCCCGGCTGCAGGCCGAGATGGGCGGCGATCTCGTTCTCGGTTTGACCTTCGAAGTAGCGCAGCACCAATGCTGTTCGGGCGTTGAAGTTGAGATCGCCGAGTACGTCCCAAAGCTCCGACATGCGGGAGTCGGTGGGGGCGGCCAGGTTTAGAAAGACCCCGTCGCCCGAAGGTGCCGCAAGCGGCTCTCGGCCTCGGGACTTGGCCCGGTCTCGACAGGCGTTCAGCACACAGCGATTTAGGTACGGCCCCGGCTCCGCGATCGAATCCCACCGACCAAGCACGGCGGCGAACGCATCGTGTACCGCGTCCTGAGCCGAGCCGATGTCGCCCAACATGAGGTAGGCCCGACGCAACTGCTGCTCGTACTCGCGTCGATAAAACGCTTCGGGTTCGCTCTCGCTCATGACTAGTCCACTGTCAACTGTGCCGAATCCATGCACGGATTCCGTAGGTGATGTCAGTTGGCGACGAGCGTCACCGAGTCGATGCGGGTGCCGTCTTCTCGCAGATGGAAGCTCACCGTGTTTTCCCCGGCTGCCAGCGACACGATCACTGGATTGGCTCCACCTCGATCCGACACCGAATCGGTGACGAAACCGGCTGTCGGGCTGAGGTCCCAAAGGTACGAGCTGCCATTAACCGTGACGAAGAACGAGTCCCCAACGAAGTCGAGGCCTTGAACTTGAGCGTCGATGCGGTAGTTGCCGGCGTTGGCCACGGTGAAACAAAGGTCGACTTTGTTGTTGCCGGCCGAGCCGGCGTTGCCCGACCCGTCGGGTGTATCAAGGTAGGCGCCCCCGCTGGCGCTGCCGCTGCTGACGACACGCATGGAGCCGGAGAGGTCACCGTCTTCGGCTTCCCGGGTGAGTCCGTCGCAGGAGCCTCCGCCCCCGCCCCCGCCTCCTCCTCCACCACCGCCGTCGCCAACGCGGATCAGCTCCACCCGATCGAGCTGCGTCGCATCCTCACGTAGGTGGAATGAGATGGTGTGTTCTCCGGCACCGAGGTCGAGCAGTACGGGGTCGTCGCCACCTCGGTCGGAGACGTTGTCGGTCACAAACGAGCTGTTGACCGGCACGTCCCAGAGGTAGGAGCCCCCTCCGCTGGTGACGAAAAACGAATCGCCCGAGTAGTCCACACCACGAACCTGGGTGGCCACGCGATACGGACCGGGCTCGGTGACGGTGAAACAGAGTTCGGCCTTGTTGTTGCCGGCCGAGCCGGCGTTGCCGCTGCCTTGGGGCACATGTACAAACTGCCCGCCACTCGCGCCGCCACTATTGCCGACCTGCATCGCCCCCGCTAGGTTGCCGTCTTCGGCTTCTCGGGTGAGTCCGTCGCAGGAGCCCCCGCCCCCGCCTCCTCCACCGTCGCCCACCCGAATCAGTTCCAACGAGTCGAGACGGGATCCGTCTTCCCGCAAGTGAACCGAGAGCGTCTGCTCCCCGGCGCCAAGGTTGAACAACACCGGATCGTCGCCGTTGCGGTCCGAGATGTTGTCAGCGACGTAGGAACTGTTGACCGGAATATCCCACAGATACGAGGCACCACCGCCGGTCACGAAAAACGAATCGCCACTGAAGTCAATGCCTCGCACTTGGGCGGCCACCCGGTAGAGCCCGGGATCAGTCACGGTGAAACAGAGGTCGACCTTGTTGTTGCCGGCCGACCCGGCGTTGCCCGTGCCGTTGGGAACGTGCACGAACCGACCGCCACTCGCCGCCCCATCGTTGCCGATCTGCATCGTGCCCGACAGCGTGCCATCCTCAGCCTCGCGGCTCAACCCGTCGCACGAGTTCGCAGGGTCGCCTCCGCCACCGGCGATCACCTGCATCATGTGCGACACCGACGGCACCCCGGCGTTGTCGACGATGAACAGCATGTAGTGTCCAGGTGGAGCCACGTTGGCATTTGCTGGAGACGTGACCCGCAACCGGCTACCAGTAGCAGTGAACTGAAGCGGCACATAACGCTGCTCCTGATTCTGGCCGTGGGTCACGGAGCTGAGCCTGACCAGCCCCACCTTGCTGATGCTGCCGGCCTGCGGAGTGTCGACGTTGAACTGGGTGTTGTAGCCAAGCTGATCTCGAGCGCCGGTGATCGACGGACGGTCGGCCAAGTCGCCCGAGCCGTCGGTCTTGAACAGGTACGGCGGGGAGAAGATCTGGGTGTTCTTCTGGATGTAACCTACCTGCTGGCAGTCGCCGCAGATGCCGCCCCCGCCGCTCATCACCCGCCCGTCGGGAAGGAGCAGAGCTGTGGAGTGGTACTGGCGGACTCGTGACTCGGCCGCCATTTGGGCCCACTGGCCGGTGTCGGGATCCCAGAGTTCGGCGGCGTACACCGGGTTGTTGAGATCGACGAGCCCGGCGTTCGACGACAGGCCACCGGTGGCCAGCACCGTGCCGTCGGCCAGCACGGTGAGGTTGTGTTGGCGGCGTCGGTGGTTCATGTTGCCAGTGGAGCTCACGGAGTTGTTGTTGAGGTTGACGATCAGGCTGGAGCGCATGTCGTGGCTGCCGCTCTGGGTGGCTCCGCCGGCGATTAGCACTCGGGCCGGGTCGTACATCGCGTAGCTGCCGTAGCCGCGGAACACGTTGTCTCGCTGGGTGGTGCTCTGCCAGGAGCCGGAACCGGCGGTGTCGATGTAGCCGAGCTGATTGCTGGGCCCGAGGAAGGCGACCCGACCGTTCGGCGCCGTCTGCAGCCACGGATACTGGCGGTTGGCCCAGTAGTTCTGAGCGGCCGAGTTGAGCTGGCGGATCGAGCCGTTGGTTTGACGAACCTCCGGCACGGCCGGCCCGCCGCCGGTGATCAGCATCTCGGTGTTGGGCAGGGGCGTGACCGACGGGTACCAGCGGGCGTAGGTCATGTTCGACGTTTGGGTCCACTGGTTGGTGGCGGTCGTGAACGTGTGGGTTTGCACGATGCCGTTGAGGGCCGCATCCCGGTTGCCGCCGGCGATGAACAACGTGCCGTCGACCATCGACGCGAAGCCGCTGCAGAAGATGTTGTATCCGGTGCGGGCGGTCACGTCGGTGATCGAATCGGTGACCGGGTCCCAGATCGCGGCCCGGGTGAACGTGTGGTTGGTGTTGTCTTCGGTGGGGTCGTCGTTGATGGAGTCGTAGGCCAGCACTCGTCCGTCGTGCAGCATAGCCGAGAACACGGGAATAACGGGCCAGTTGCGCACGGCGCCCCAGCTGCCGACCAAATGGTTGTTGGCGGCGGCGTTATTGAGCTCCTGCGTGCCCTGGTCGGGGACTCCGGGGTTCTGGCCGATGCGATTATCTCTGGCCTGGGCCAGCAGCTGGGCCTCCTCGTCGGCCGTGGGGATGGCATCGACCTCACGGTGACCGGGGATGTAGCCGCCGTCCACCGCCTCGGCCGAGGTGGCGAGAAACACGCTGGCGACGGCGGCTCCCGCCCAGGTGCCGGTGACCCGCACAACCTGGTGGCTGAGTTCGCTCAGGTCCCCACCGGCGCTTGCATCCTGAACCTCGATCACCAGATTGTCCTCGGTGATGAGCTGGGCCAGGCCCGGAACCTCGGCGTGCAGCGAGCCGGTGATGGTTTCCTGCCCGTCTTGAGCTCCGTCTTGCGCTGTGTCCTGCGCGGTGTCTTGCGCAGTGGCCGATGCGGAACACGCAAGCACGATCACAAATATCGTCGAAACAAAGACCAGTTTTCGCATGTGGTTCATTCCCTCGTGTCGCCCGCGCCCCGGTGGTCAGGGGGTGAGGAATTGGCGGATTAATGGTTCGTAGTGTTCGAGCGGGTTGCTCTTGTAGTTGGCGTCGAACGCCATCTGGTCGTATTCGTGACAGAACTCGGCGGTGTAGTCGAAGTACGGGGAGTCTCGCCACCGTTCCCGGGCGTCGCCGTCCATTCCGATGTGATCCCAGAAGTAGTAACCCTGGAATTCGCCGTGGTTGCGCACCATGAAATGGTTGGCCTCCGACACGAACGGCTTCAGGATGCCGGCGGCGATCGACGGGTGGTTGTAAGGGGCCAGTGTGTCACCGATGTCGTGCAGTAGTGCGCAGAGGACGTACTCGTCGTCGCGGTTGTCACGCTCAGCCCGGGTTGCCGTCTGCAGCGAGTGCTCAAGCCTGTCGACCGGGAAACCACCGTGATCGGAGGCCAGATCTTTCATCAAACCGATCACTCGATCGGCGACCATCCCTTGAGTGATCTTGAGCTGGGGCACGATCATGGCCCAATCCTCCGCCGTGGATTCCTCGAAGGATCGGAAGGTAGCTCGTGATGTATCGACATTGGCCATATTCGATGTTCCCACAGTGAGGGCCGGCATGACCAGCCGCTACTTCGGCTTTGGTGGTAGCGGCCTCGCCCGACTGAACCTCGGTGCTCCTGGGCGAAGATGCAGGTCGATAAGAATCCCTGCCGGCGAGGCATACGCCCGCCACCGTTCCGCATGTTTGGTGTTGACCATGTAGGGCTTGACTTCGCGGTACAAAGCGATTGGGCGCTCGTGGCTGGAGGCAGCTGCGGCCCGGGCCGCGCTGACGCTGAATTCGTCGGGTCCGACGGCCTCACGGACGTGGGGGGTCAGGTAGTCGTGTTTGATGGACCGCGATTCCTTTGAGCCGAGATTTAGTCGACAGAGAGGCAGGATCTTGTAGCTCGGGGCGACACGTGGTAGGTAGTAGTTCAAATCGGTATGGGTTGTTTCGTACTCGACAATGAGTTCTTCAAATCCTCGGGTGGTGGATCGCAGTTGCCCCAAGGTCCGGTGGGCGAGCCTTTCAGCGTCGTTGAGACTGTCGCGGTTCCATCGAATGGCTCCGAATATCGTGGCGACCAGTGTCCAAATCATTACCGCCACGGTCACTCCCGTGGCCAAAATGCCCGTCGTTCCCAGGAAGCCGAGTATGACCAGCAATATGAGGCCGGCCACCACGCCGTTGACTCGGGCCGCCACTGTGGCATCAGCTAGTTGCGCCCAATGGGAACGGGCCTCGACAAACATCTGATAGCCGAGTTCTGCCCGCTTCTCGAGTTCGACAAGTCGTTGGTGATTCAAGGTCGACAGCCACTGCGCTCGATTGGCCAGGCGAACCGGATCATTGGACTTGGCAGCCAGGATTCCGGCGTTGTTGCCGACTACCCGCACCGTCTCCGACTGACTGACCTCTCTGATTTCATGCCCAAGCACATCCATAGGTAACACCACCGGTGACTGTCCAATGACGTCCCGAATACGCTTGGCCGTGCCGCCGTTAAGATCATCGACTCTGTCAATCTCGTCACCGACGGCCCGTTCGAAGTGGCACATTCTGATCAGATGTGCCTCGACTTCGGCCACAAGCTGCTGTCGGACCCGGGTGAATGCGGCCTGACCGCCGGGGAGATCGGCAAGCTCGTGCTCGGCACAGTGAAAGCTTGGTGGATACTTGTAGAACGCGTCGCGCAGGTGTCTGTCCGCCGCGCTGGGCCGACCGGCGGCTAAGGCCAGATAGCAGGCCTCGAGGTGAGTCTCGGAATGCCAGCCGAGTAGGCTGAGCGCCCCATCGAGTTGATCCTGGGCCAGATCTTCTTGTCCAAGATTGCGAAGGGCCTTGGTTTGCATGAGATGGCACAGGCCGGCCTGGCCCGACTTTGGTCCCGCTTGGGCATGAATTCTGGTGGCGTTTCGAAAGTGGTTGAGCACCTCAATCCACGCGTTCTTGTCCCAGCGGACACTGGTGGCGGCATCGATCATGGCCAGCCGAGCCAGCCAGTACTGACCGTGTCCGTCAAGCGGTCGAATGGCGGCCAATCTCGTGAGGTGGGTGTTCATCGACGCGGCGTGTTTCATCTTGTATCCGAGCGATGCCTCAGCCATCTCGTCCGACGCCTTGTTGACGAGCGAGGGGTGGTCTTTTTTCTCGTCTTCTTTCTCGTCCTTCTTTGCGGGCGGAAGCCCAAAGACCCACTGGTCCAGGTCGTTGATGCGGTAGTCACGCCAGCAGTGATTGCCGGCCACCGGAACCCTTTCTCCCAACAGGGTCATCATCTTCTGGTGCTTGACCTTGTGGGTCTTGGCCAGCCAATCGGTCACCCGGTCGTGGATCATCTCGAACTGGAGGACCTCACTAAGCTGTGCGAGCTCGGTCACCACCCCGTGTCGGTCACGCAGCTGGTTCCGAAACTGGACCATGGACGATTCGCAGGCGCTGTCAGGCGCACCGAGTTGGGTGTAGATGATGACATCGCCCTGATCGATGGTGGGTGTGAGTTGACCGGTGCTGCCGTCGAGGCCCTTGTCAACGACGTGAAGGTAGTCGAGTTCCGGGAAACTCTTGTCGCTGTCAGGGGCATTGGCTCCGAGGCTCTTGCCCAGAAACAGCAGGAGGAGATCCGAACTTTTGGCCTTCGTCGCCCACTCATGTTTTCCGTAGCGAAAATCTGAGAGGTTGTAGATCTCAACCGGCACCTGGAGAGTGTCCGGCAATGCCCGGAGTAGTCGATGAAGTGCTCCGAAGTCTTCGAATGTGGAGGACACGAAAATTTTGGTCGCGTCGGCAGTTGGAACCGCAGGCCTTTCGACGTAGTCACCAAACTTGTCCATGCTTCCCCCTGGTGGGGAAAGCGTAGCTATTCGTGCGCTATGGCATCAAGCACGTTCATCTTCGCCGCTCGGCGAGCGGGCCAGTAGGCGGCGAATACGCCGAGCACCGCACCGATCAACACGAAGATCACCACCTGGATCCAAGGGATCCTCACGAGGCTCAAGAAGCTGTCGGGGATGGCGACGATGGCTGCCCATCCCAGCACCATGCCCATCGCCACGCCGAGCAGTGAACCGAAGATCGACACGATGATGGCCTCCCACCGCACCGCCGACCGCAACTGCCGTCGGGTAGTGCCGATGGCCCGCAGCAATCCAATCTCGCGGATGCGTTCAAGGATCGACAATGCCATCGTGTTGACGATGCCGACGAAGGCCACCAACAGACACATCAACAAGATGGCCGTCACCAGGAACTGCAGCTGGTTGATCTGATCGGTAACCTGCTCCCGAAGTTCCGTGCCGTCCTGCACGGTGAGTTGGGGGAGGGCGGAAGCGATCTGCTCGACCTCGGCGCGGGTGGCGTCGCGGTCGGCTGAATCGGTGTAGGTCATACCGATCTGGTTGATGTTGGTGGTCGAGGCAAACTCGGTAAGGGATCGGTCGATCAACCACCCTTCTCCGACTGCGGCGTCGTTGTCGTAGATCGCCTTGATGGTCAGCGTTTCCTCGTGCCCGGTCTGGAACTCAACCGTGACCGAGTCGCCGATCGCCAAGCCGCGTTCTTCGGCCAGACCCTCCAACACCGCGATCCCATCCGGCCCAACTTCGGCCGATCCTTCAACCAACCCGATGTCGACGACCGTGGTGCCGGTTTGGGAATCAAAGGCCGTTGCTCGATCGGCCTCGTCGTCGATTTTCACCGGGATGTTGGCGTAGCCGGCGATGGCGGCGATGCCGTCGACGTCACGCAGCGGCTCTATAAGCGTGTCGGCGAAAGGAAGGCCTTGGTTGGCCTCCAGGATGAACAGGTCGGCGGTCACCGACTCTCGCAGCAGCCGGTCGAAGTTGGCCGATATCGATGACGACACCACCGCCACCAATGTGATCAGTGCCAGCCCGATCATAAGTGCGGTTGAGGTGGCTGCCGTGCGCTGCGGGTTCCGGGCGGCGTTGTCTCGGGCCAATCGGCCAACCACTCCCTTGAGCGGTTCGAGCGGAGCGCCGAGCGTGCGGGCAACGCCACCGGCGAACAGGGCGCTGAGCATCGATACGCCGATAAAGGTCAACGCGGAGCCCACACCAATAAGGGTGAGGCGGCTCACGGTCTCGCTCAGAGTGGTGAAGCCGACGTTGAGCTCCGACACGTTGTCACCGGTTCCAATGGCCAGCCCGACGATGCCGAGCAGCAACACCGCTCCACCGGCGATGAGCCGAGTCTGCAGCGACCTTGGCGGTTGACCACCATCGCGCACTGCTTCCAGCGGGGAGACCCGTGATGCCTTCCACGCTGGGAGCATCGCCGACATCACGGTCACGACCAATCCCACCGCGATCACTACCACATACGTGCGAGGCAGAATCTGCAGCGGACCATCGGGGAACGAGCTCCCCACCGCGTTGAACAACGCCTTCAGAAGAGCGGCAACGCCGAGGCCACCAATCAATCCGAGTGCCGACGCCAGAATGCCGATGATCAGCGCCTCGATCAGCACAAGAAGTCGCACCTGACCGGCTGATGCACCGATCGATCGGAGCAGACCGAGATACCGCGTGCGCTGGCCGACCAGGATGCTGAAGGTGTTGTAGATGATGAACGTGCTCACAAACAGCACGATCACGGCGAATCCCAGAAGGATGTAACCGATGATGTCGATGATGCCGCCAAAGGCATCCTGCTGCTCCTCGACGATTTCTTCATTGGGAACGGCTTCGACACCGTCGGGCACCACCGACGAGAGCGCGGCCAACAGCTCGTCCTGGGAGACACCGTCCGCGGCGGCGACGTTGATCAAGGTGATATCACCAGGTTTGTCGAGGATTCGCTGGATGGTGGGAAGGTCGAACACGTTGAAGTAGGCGCCGGCGGATCCGCCTTGTCCGAAATCGACGATCCCGGAGACGGTGAACGTCTCGACGGTTCCGGTCGGTCCGGTTACGTCGACCGAGTCGCCAACCGCAAGTCCTGTGGCTGTGGCCTGAGTGGTGTCGATGGCGATTTGTTGGCCCGAGGGTGCCTCTCCGTCGATGAGGCGCAGCGATGAAATAGCGCTGGGCCCGTCCCACGAAAAGCCGAACACCGGCGGCCCGATCGTGCGGTTTGGTTGACCTTCGTCGTCGAGCGTGTAGATCTGCTCGAAAACTTGCAGTCCACCTTCGCTCAAGCCCACTTCGGGAAGCGCCGTCACCGTGTCCAGTATTGATTCTTCGATGTCTTCGGGCGGATCAAATGGCCCGGCGAATTCGCTCGGAACCGCGCGAACCGAGGCGTCGACCCCGGCAAAGGTGTCGACGCTGATCTGGTTGAAAACCGAGCGAAGGCTGTCGGCCAGAACGAACGATCCGGAAACGAACGCAACACCAAGGGTCACCGACAGAAGGGTGAGGATGAGGCGGCCGAGGTTGGCCCGTAGGCCACGGCGTACAAGTTTGAACATTGGTTTGACCTACTCGCCCAGGTTCCGGATGGTGTCGTAGACCGAGTCGGGCGTCGGTTCAAAGAGTTCGTGCACGATCTCGCCGTCGGCCAGGAAGAGCACACGGTCGGCGTACGAGGCGGAGCGCGGGTCGTGCGTGACCATCACGATGGTCTGACCGAGCTGCTCAACGGCCGACTTCATGAACTCCAGAATCTCGGCCGAGGTCTTGGAGTCGAGGTTGCCGGTGGGTTCGTCGCCGTAGACGATCTCGGGACGGCTGGCCAAGGCGCGGGCCACAGCAACACGCTGCTGCTGACCACCCGACAACTCGGTCGGTCGGTGAGTGACCCGGTCGGCCAAGCCGACGGTGGAGATTACCTCGTCGACCCAGGCATCGTCGATCTTCGCTCCACCCAAGTCCATGGGGAGTGTGATGTTCTCGCGGGCGTTGAGTGTGGGCACCAGGTTGTAGGCCTGGAAGATGAAGCCCACCCGGTTGCGTCGCAGCTCCGTGAGCTGCTTGTCGTTGAGCGTGGAGATGGCGGTGTCGCCGATGTACACCTCGCCACTGGTGAGGCGATCGAGACCCGCCATGCAGTGCATGAGGGTGGACTTGCCCGAACCACTGGGGCCCATGATCGCGGTGAACTTACCGGCCTGGAAGTCCACGTCGACGCTCCGAAGCGCGTGAACCGCGGTGTCGCCCGATCCGTAGACTTTGGATGCGGCCTTGGCGTGGGCGGCTGCAGCCGTCGGGGCAGTGGTCGTTGAACCAGTATCCATGGCGTGTTCTTCTCTCCTCGGCGTCGATTTGGATGCGACTTGGGCGCGACTACTGTTTATGTCCACCACCTGCCGTGAACTGACAGACTACTGACCTGAGAAGGGCTAACACTGTGAATATGGCTGACGCCGTGAATTGCTCTGTAACCATTGACACGTTGGAGACCGCCGTGATTGCCCGCCTGGACGACGGTGGGCCCAATGTGATCGGCCATGCCGCGGTTGATGGATTGACCGCCGCCCTGGCTCAGGGCGAGGAAGCCCAACTCCCAGTGGTGATCCTCGGGCGGGAGGGAATGCTTTCGGCGGGGTTTGACCTGAACGTGTTCAATGAGGGCATCGAGCCGTTTGCCGAGTTGGTCGGTCGAGGGGCCGAATTGCTGCACCAGATGGTGAAGGTGCCGGTGCCCGTGATCGTGGGCGCCACCGGACACGCAGTGGCGATGGGGTCGCTGCTGCTCCTGGCCGCCGACTATCGGGTTGGAGCCGAGGGTCGGTTCAAGATCGGGCTCAACGAAGTCTCGATAGGCATGGCCCTGCCCAACTTTGCCGTGGCGTTGGCCGCCGCTCGCTTGTCGAAGCGCCACTCGCTGCGGGCCACGATGATGTCGGAGATGTACCGACCGGAATCCGCGGCCGATGCCGGCTACCTCGACGACGTGGTGGAAGCCGATCAAGTTGAAGCTGCTGCGTTGGCCCAGGCCGAGAAGCTGTCGAAGTACTCCCGGGGCGCGTTCTCCACCACCAAAGCATTGGTGCGAGCCGACTTGGACGCCGCCCTGACCGCTGCGGTTGCCGCCGACAGGGCCGCGCTGGGCGGATAGCCGGTCAGGGCCGGTCGACCACCAAGGCGACCTTGGCCGCAGCGACTTCTTGCATGGTCAGGAACGGGTGATTCGGGTGTTCCTCGAGTGTGTCGTCGGCTTCCCACACCGAAACCTCGATCAGCATGCGCAGACAATGCACGGCGGTGAACCAGTTGAACGCGGCGCCACCTGTGACAGGTCGATCGGTGTGATGTTTGTAACGGCCGACAAACCGCTTGGCTAAGAGCTGGCCCATCCGTTTGACCACGGCTTGGATCGGTGCCGGACCACTCAGCGGTGGATTGCTGAGCAACACGTGGGTGTAGGTGATGTCGTACAGCGGATCGGCGAGTCGAGCCGCTGACCAGTCGAGGACCGTGTCGTGTTCCGGATCACCATCGGGCCTCGACAAGATGTTGAACGGGTGTAGGTCGCCGTGGCAGATCACCACCGGTCGATCCGACGTCGGCCGGCGGTCCAAGAGGATCTCGGCGGAGTGAGCAAGGTCTCGGCGATCGGCCTCGTCGGCAAGAGCAGCAAGGTGTTCCAACATCCCCACGACGTCCCAGGATTCATCGAAGATGTCGACGAGCTCGATCAGCGATGTGGCGTCGATCCGATGTAGCGCGGCGGCATGCCGAGCCAACTGATCGGGTAGATCTCGGATCAACGTCGGGAGTCGAGCCAGGGCGGAGAGGCCCGACATCCCCGACAAGAGCGGCTGACCATGGTGGAAGTCCATGAGCATCCACGCCCGGTCGAGTTCAGGGCCGGGGGCGCCGGACAAGCGGACCGCCGGCGTGGCGAAACCCATCGACGCCAGGTGTTGTTGCACCGCGGTTTCCCACGCTGCGGTGCCTTCTTCGGGCATAACCCGTGCCGCCAGGGGCCCCGAGAGGGGTTTGTCGAGGTGAGGGCCGGTGAGCGAGACCTTCCACATTTCAGCCCAGAATCCACCCGACAGAGGTGTTGGCTCGTTGCGCCATTCGAGCGTTTCGTCGCCGGCGGCAGCACGGATTGCTGCCAGGAGTCGGTCGACTGTGCCTTCTTCCCCCATTCAGCCATTATGACAATCAAACCGGCAATCAAACCGGCAATCACACCAGCAATCACGCCGACCCGTGGTGCACAATGGTGCTGCTCGCTCCGACGATCGAAGGGATTCCCTGATGGGTGCTGCGACGAAGATAGTTGTCCCCGGTGTGGCCCGGCTGCCCGCCTTCTGCCACGCGGTGGTTGCCGGCGACTTTATATACGTATCGGGCATGCTCGGGGCCAAACCTGATTCGATGGAGTTGGTTGAGGGCGGTATCGGCCCCGAGACCACCCAAACGCTGCGCAACATCGAAACCGTCCTCGCCGCCTGTGATGCAACGCTTGACGATCTCGTCAAGGCCAGCGTCTACATCGCCGACATGGCCGAATTCGCGGCGATGAACGAGGCATGGCTGGAGATCATGGGCGACGACCCCCCGGCCCGGATCACGGTGGGCCGCGCCGACTTGGCGCTGGGAGCCAGAGTCGAGATCGACTCGATTGCCTACAAGCCGCAGGCCGGCGGTGAGTCCTGACATGGCCGTGACCCCCGGAATGAGCGCCACGCTCACCTACACCGTGACCGAAGAGGACACCGCAATCGCCGTCGGCTCGGGAGACGTGCCGGTGCTTGGCACTCCTCGCTTGATCGCCTGGTGTGAAGCGGCGACCGTCTCCACATTGGCGCCCGGTCTGGAATACGGTCAAACCTCGGTTGGCGTCGAGGTAACGGTCAGCCACTTGGCCCCCACGGCTGTCGGTCGAGAGGTGCAGGTGTCGGCGACCGTGGATTCGGTTGACGGTCGGCGAGTCACCTTTTCGGTAGCCGCCACCGAGGGTGAGGCCGGCGTCATGACCGGCACCATCATCCGGGTGGTGGTGGACTGGGAACGGTTTGTGTCTCGCCTCTAAGCTTCGCTGGGAACAGTCGGTCCGGCATCAGCATCGCACCGAACCCGATGAGCACAAGCATTCCGGTGACGGTCCAAGCTGCCGCTTCCGACGCAAACGCCGTATTGGCCCAGCCCCACCAGAGGATGAATGTGAGGGCAACAAGGCCAGAGCCACCCGGCGAATAGCGGTATCCCGAAGGAGAAGCTGATCACCCCGCCGATGAGGGCCGAACCGGTAACACGGCCAGGCCGACGAGATCGGTCGGCTCGACCACGATTCGGTGGCTGGGCGTCAAGGCGGGAATGACGAGGGCGATCCGGTTGCGAACCGCCAGCGGAATCCGCCTGAATCCAGGCGAGCTGAGAACCAACGCAATCAGTACCGAACCGATGAGCGGCGCGGTGAAGTCGGAGATCTTGCCCGTGATCAGGCCGAGGGGACCGGAACCAAGCCACGGCTTCAGCACGTGATCGTTGACGAGCATCGTGACCAGAGCGACCAGGAACCATCGGTCGGTTGCCGGCGATCTCACAGGAAGTCTCACAGGGAATCTCACGGGCCGACCACCGCCAGGAACTTGTCGACCGCCTCGACGGCGCGGGCCCTCACGGCAGCGCTCCTCGGTGGAGCGTCGCCGAGGAGCACCCGGATCTGGGTGTCTCGGATCGTCAGTCCGTAGAGGAGTTCGAACGCCTCCTCCGAATCCTCGATCGAGACCACGCCGGCGTCGTGAAGGCGAGCAAGGTAACGCTCAACCAGCGGACCGACCTGATGGCGACCGTTGGCCAGCAGCACTTCGGCCAGCTCGGGTTGCGGCATTGCCGCCCGGTTGAGGGCGATCGATGGTGGGCTGGTCAACAGCGTGAGCAGGCCGGTGCAGAAGTCAACCAGGGTGGTACGTGCGGTTTCGAGATCAATCTGGTCGACGTCGAGCGCGGCCTGAACAGCTTCGGCTGATTGTTGTGCGTTCGATCTGATCAGCGCGGCGAAGAGGCCTTCCTTGTTGCCGAACCAGTTGTACAGCGTCTCCTTGGAGGCGCCCGCTCGTTTGGCAATACCGAGCATGGTTACCCGGTCGTAGCCCTTCTCGACAAGCTCCTCAAGGGCGGCAGTAAGCACCTGGGCTTCTCGATCAGCTCGTTCTCCGGCTCGGGGCCGACCCCGTCGTGATGTGGTCTCGGACAAAGTTTGAACTCCTCCTTGACAAGTGTACCATTCGGTACGATTATTAAACGTACTCACAAGTACGGATAATGACATCGAGATCAGAATCAAGAAAGAGACACACCATGACCGGAGTTACCACTCGCCGATTGGCGCTACTTGCAGCCGTCGTTCTCACCGGCCTTTCGGCCGGCTTCTTCTACACCTACGAGGTCTCGGTAACCGTTGGCCTCGATCAGGTTGACGACGCCACCTACGTGTCGACCTTCAAGGCCATCAACGCCACCATTCGCAATTTCTGGTTCGCCGTGATCTTCTTCGGTCCCGTGCCGGTTATCGCGGCCGCCCTCGTTCTGAACCGACACGAGCCTGTTGTCCGGACCATGATCGGTCTCGGACTACTTCTCTACCTTGCGACGGTTGGAATCACCTTCATCGGCAACGTGCCGCTCAACAACGAGCTGGCGTTGGTGGATGTCGCCGCAGCATCCGACGCCCGGGCCGACTTCGAGGCCACCTGGAACCGCCTGAACCTTATGCGCACCGTGACCGTGGTGGTCGGCTTCCTGGCTCTGGTGGCCGGTGTTGGTGTGGCCGACGTGTCCGGACGTGCTCAGCCGACCAAGGCCTGAGTAAGGGCGCCGCCCGCCACCGCCACCCCGAACACGTAGAGAAAGAATGACCCGATCACCGGTCGGCTGGCCAGCTTCGAGAGAATCACAAACTCCGGTAGGTTGGCACCGGCCCCGGCGATCGTGAGGGCCACGATCGCACCGATGCCCACGCCGGCAGCCCGAAGCGCATCGGCAATGGGCACGAACATGGCGGTGCTCACGTAGAGCGGAGTGCCGAGGGCGGCGGCGACCGGAACCGCCAGGCTGGGGTTGGCTGCGGTAAGACGCTCGGTGATTTCGGGCGGTACCGCGGCTTCGATGATGAGCGACAGCACGATCCCGGCCAGCAGGATTGGAGCCATGCCGGTGAGAAGTCCTCGAGCTCGCCGAGCGGCTGGAGGCAGCTCGGCCCTGAGTCCCCGCCAGATCCGGTTGTCATCACTCTCGGATTCGCACGTCTCGCCTGCTCCGGCGATGAGGTTGTCGATCGGGGTGAGGAATCGCTCGATGTTGATCCGGTCGGCCACGAGTGCCAGGGTCACGGCGGCGGTGAAAGCGATGGTGGCGTAGATCAAGGCTGTCTGCAGACCGGTAATGATGACCAGGGCGCCGAACAGCACCGGGTCGAGCACCGGGGCGGCGATGATGAAGGCCACATAACCGGCCGGGGGAACCTTGGCCTGACGCATGCCGATCAGCATCGGCACCGCGGTGAAGGTGCAGAATGGCGTGACAAACCCAAGCGCTATTCCCTTGAGGGCGGCCGAGAGGGGGGCGCCGCCCATCCACGCGCGCAGACGGTCGGCGCCGAAGCGGGCCTGAAATAGCTCAACCGCCACCGTCACCACAAAGAACAGCGCGGCCAATTCGACTATCAGCAGCGCCGTGTCCGCAGCCGGCTGAGTCAATTGATCAATCATTAATCAATGATGATAGATTAATACTCGAGAGGAGGCAAGATACAAAGCGTGCGGTCTACCGTTGAACCCGTGAGCAATCCCTCGGTCGACGACTTCGAAGAATGGGCGTCGTGGTTCAAATGCCTGGCCGATCCCACCCGGCTGCGCATCCTCAACCACGTGGCGGGGCTCGACAAACCGACCACCGTCGGCGCCATTGTCGACGCGCTGGAACTCACGCAGTCAAACGTGTCGCATCATCTGCGCATCCTGGCCGAACAACGTTTTGTACTCACCGAAGCCGATGGGGTACGCACCCTGGTGAGCGTCAACCCGAAATGTATGGTCGACCTACCTCAAGCGGCGGCCGTCATTATGGGGCAACCCTAAGGCTGACCGGCCCGCCAATCGGGATTGTCGGGAGCGTCGGGTTCCCACGTGCGCATGTAGGTGACCACGGCTTTGATCTGCTCCGACGTAAGTGGACCGCCGAAGTCCTGCGAGTAGGCCCCCATCGACGATCCGGGTACGCCGACCGCGATCAGCTGCGCCGACTGATCGTCGGTGGCCGCTTCCAGGAACTGCTTGGAGTTCAACGCCGGGCCAACCCCGCCTTCGCCGTTGAGGCCATGACACGAGGAGCAGTTGAAGCTCCACACGTCGGCCCCTGATTCGGCCAGCGACGCCAGGTTGGCCTCACGGGCTTCGTCGCGGTTTACGGGTTCGACAATGCGATAGAGCGGAAAGGCCAGGAGTAGAAGGAGGAACAGGATCGCGCCGATGAGCATGACCCTGTTGGTTGACTCCTCCAACTCCTGGTCGACCTTGTAGGTCGCCATCAGTGGCCCCCTTCAGTAGCGCACGATGGGCCCTTTGGGGTCGAGTCAACCGTCTGCGTGCCAGGCGGTGGACCCTCCTCCGGTTCCCCTGTGTTGATGTAGACAAAGCCGTCTTCCTGCACTTCGACCGGGAAGCGGTCCATGCCTCGAGGAGACGGACCCGACACGAAGTCGCCGGCCCGGTTGAACACCGAACCGTGGCAGGGGCACTCGAACATGCCCGACGATTCGCAGAACGGAACTCGGCAGCCAAGGTGGGTGCACTTCTGGCTGAGGGCCACCACTTCGCCGTTGACTTCGGTGAGGAACGAACGGGCCGCCGGCACCTCGAGCACGGTCTCGCCCCCGAGCGCCGTTCGTTTAACGGCTCGTACCAAACCGCCGAATCCGGTGGTCGGCAACGGCTGCAGCACATCCCAGGTGGTCCAGGCCGCAACCGCCCCCATGAGCGCGCCACCGGCTTGCCAGACGCGGGTGAGGAATTTACGTCGGCTGACGTGGTCGGTCATCTCGCACTCCATATATGTTTTGGCGGCAGAGCTTGTCTTAGAGAGTCCAGTAGAGAAAATGTTTGAGAATTCAGCATTAGAACTCCCCGTGCCATTCGACCCAGGGCCAGACCCATCCCCAGTTGGGGCCTCGGAAGGCGAAGCCGATCAGAGTGAGGATCACGAACACCACCAGGAAGACGGTGAACGTCGTGACGGCCACTCGACGGTGTCGACCTTGCAGATAGACGCTGCGGTCGAGGTAGGGGAGTGCGATCAGCCCGGTGATGATCGCTCCGGGAATGAGCACTCCGGCCACCAGCGGATGGAAGTGGGCCAGCAGCTCCTGCAGTCCGGCGAAGTACCAGGGCGCCTTCTCTGGATTCGGGGTGAGGGTGGGGTTGGCCACGTCTTTCAGCGGGGCGTCGACGAAGATGGCGATGATCAGCACCACCAGCATCATGGCGAGCGAGGCCACGGCGTGGCGCACCAGAAGATGGGGCCAGACCATCACCATGTCGTCGTCGGCCGGGTCTTTGCCAACACCGGCCACCGGCTTGCCCGGCACGATGCCAAGCACCCGCTTGCCGTCGGTGACGATCGGTTTGGAACCGAGTTTCACCGGTGTTGATGCAGGAGTTGCATTCACTGGTGTTTGATTTACCGCGTCAGTCATTCGGCTCCTCCCGATCGAGGTCGAGCATCGAGTCTTTACGCCAGCGCCACAGATGAATCATGAGCACGCCGACGAGGATCGAAGGCAGCACCGCCACGTGAAGCACATAGAACCGCAGGAGGGTTGACGAGCCGACGGTTGGTCCTCCCAGCATCAGCGTCCGCACCTCGCCACCAACAAACGGCACGTAGGCCGCCATCTCGGTGCCGACGGTAACGGCCCAGAACGCCAGCTGATCCCACGGAAGCAGATACCCGGTGAATGACATCAGCAGGGTGAGCACCAGCAGCATCACGCCGATCACCCAGTTGAACTCCTTGGGTTTCTTGTACGCCCCCCGGTAGAACACCTTGGCCATGTGGGCCGACACCAGGAACACCATGAGGTGGGCCGACCAGCGATGAACGTTACGCACGTACTGCCCGAACGCCACCTCGGTCTGGATGGTCTGGATGTCGGTGTAGGCCGAGCCGGGCGACGGCAGGTAGAAGAACATCAGGTAGAGGCCCGACATGATGAGCGAGCCGAACATCACCGTGGAAAGCACGCCCAGGTACCAGGAGTACTTGAAGCCGAGTTCGGCCCGTCTCACCTTCACCGGGTAGATGTGAAGCAGGAAGCTGGCCCAGTGCCCGGCCGCGGTATCACGAGGGGTCACTCGACGAGGGGTTCGCCATATCGATCGGCCGACCGGGGTGTTTCTGAACCATTCGAACGGCTGACGGGTTGGGTTGACCGCAGTGCCGGGCGGCTCCAGCGGAAGGCCGTTTCGGTTCGTGGTCATGATGGCACTCCTACTCCTGTCCAAACTCCCATCGACAACGCGTCGGGCGGGCACCGCTCGATACACAGGGCGCAGCGGATGCAGGCGGTCTCGTCAAGCAACAACGCGGTGCCGCCTTCGACGGTCGGGTCAAGCTCCTCGGACGGAACCAGCGAGATCACGTTGACGGGGCAGACGTCGGCACACAGGGCGCACAACACACACTTGTCGACATCGAGCATGATGTTGGCGAAACAACGCAGGCAGCGGTTGGCTTCGCAGCGGGCCTGCTCGGGGGTGAAACCGAGTTCAACCTCGGCCAGGCCGACCCGACGTCCGGTTTCGAGCACCGGCACCTCAACCCGATCGTTGCGGTCATAGACGTCATCGAGCCGGTGGAAC
This sequence comes from Acidimicrobiales bacterium, assembly GCA_965216355.1. Classification (GTDB taxonomy): domain Bacteria; phylum Actinomycetota; class Acidimicrobiia; order Acidimicrobiales; family SZUA-35; genus JAHELU01. The sequence continues at coordinate 271,440 of CBDCFR010000013.1, read as the reverse complement.
CGTTTAAGTTCCACCAGCCGGCCCGGCTGGTCGGCTTCCATGGTCCCGCCGAAGTGGCGGTGGATGTCGGCCGCCGAGCGCCGCCCGTCGGCGATGGCGTCGATCAGCGTGCGGGGACCTTTGGCGGCATCGCCCCCGGCCCACACCCCTTCGAGATTGGTGGCCCCGGTGTCCCAATCGATATCGATGGTGCGACGGGGGCTGACCTCGGGACCGTTCGGTCCGATGGCGTCGAGGTCGATGGCCTGCCCGATGGCCAAGATGATGGTGTCGGCCTCGAAGTGTTTGGTGTCGTTTTCGTCGAACTCGGGAGCGAAACGCCCCTCATCGTTGAACACTCGGAGCACCTTGGTGGTGTCGAGGCCGGTGACCCGCCCGTTCTCCACGGTGATGCGAGCCGGACCTCGACGGTGCACCAGTTCGATGCCCTCATGTTCGGCTTCCTCCACCTCGAAGTCGTGGGCCGGCATCTCATCGCGGTCTTCCAGCGAGATGATGGTGACGTGCCCGGCTCCGGCTCGGGTGGCGGTCCGGGCGGCGTCGAACGCCTCGATCATCGACGGGCGGTCGCCGGCGTACTCGTCCGCCCGCGCCTCTTCGTAATCGTCCGCTCGAAGCTCTTCATAATCGTCCGCTCGAAGAGCGGTGCGGGCGGCGTCCATGGCCACGTCGCCGCCGCCGATCACAATCACCCGCTCACCCACATCAACCTCGAAGCCCCGGTTCATGTTGATCAGGAACTCGATCGCTTTGAGCACGCCGTCGGCGTCACCGCCTTCGATGTCGAGGCCTCGACCCAGGGTGGCCCCGATGCCGAGGAACACGGCATCGTGACGGCGCCGCAGTTCGTCGAAGCTGATGTCGGTGCCCAGGCGGGTGTTGAACTTTACGTGCACGCCGAGATCGACGATCGCCTGGGTGTCGGCGGCCAGCACGTCACGGTCGAGCCGGTACTCAGGGATGCCGAGCCACATGGCCCCGCCGAGACGGTCGGTGGCCTCGTACACGGTTACCTGGTAACCGAGCTTGCGGAGGTCATGGGCGCAGGCCATCCCCGCCGGTCCGGCGCCGACGATACCGATGCTGGTGTCGAGCTCGACCTCCGGCGGAGCGGACACCTTGGACCACATACCTCCTTCGGCACCTTGTTCGGTGCCGAACTGTTCGGTGACAAACCGCTTGAGGGCCCGGATGGCGATGGGCCGGTCGATCTCGCCGCGGCGGCACGCGTCTTCACAGGGAGCGGCGCACACCCGTCCACACACGGAGGCAAACGGATTGGGCAACCGGGCTGTTAGGTAGGCCTTTTCGTCTTCGCCGTCGGCGATGGCGGCCACGTACATCCCGGCGTTGGTGTTAACCGGACAGGCGGCCAAACAGGGAATGTTCTCGTCGTAGAACTCCAGCGGCTTCAGACTCATATGCGTGAGTCCTTGTGGGCGAACCACAGACCACCGAGACAGAGGGCGAGGCCGAGGCCCCAGACCGACACGCCGATGAGGTCTTGCACCGGTCGGGATAGGCCGGTCACCGCCGAGTTCTGCATCACCCAATTGGGGATGAAGGCAATGGCGAGAGCCACGGCGATGAAAATGGTGGCCGTTTTGAGCCATACGTCGAGCCACGGGGTGTTGAGCCGGTCGTTACGGCTGGTGATGCGAGGCCCGACCACCAGCAAGGCGATGAGCGCGGCGATCAGGTAGGCGGCGATCGCGGTCATACCGGCCAGTCCCGGGAGTTCGGTGCCGGCCACCGGTCCGGAGCCAAGCTCGGGCGCTGGAGTCGACGGGGTCTGGAAGTCGCTCTGTACGTAAAAGACGACAGCGTCCACGTCTTCGTCGGACAGCGTGGAGAACGATGGCATCACCCCGTTGTAGGTTTCGTCGCCCACGGTGATCTCACCGGACAGCCCCTCGTCGATCACCGCTCGGATGTAGTCGGCTTCGCCTGGTTCGTCGATGTTGGGGTTGTCGATGAGCGGGGGAAAGGAACCTTCGAGTCCGACGCCGCCGGGTTGGTGGCACGCCGAACAGAACTGGCTGTAGACGGCGGCGCCTTCACGAAGCATCTCGTCGACCGCTTCGTCGGCTGTCCCCTCAACTGTCTCGGTTTCCTCTGAGTCTTCGGCCTCGGTTGCTGCTGCGCCGGTACCGAGAACGGCCAACAGGGCGGTGAGCAACGTAACGAGAACCGCGGCCGTGATCAGCTTGCGGAACGGGTCGCCGTATGAGCCAGGCGCGTCGGGTTCCCTCTTTGCTCGCTTCATCGATGATCCTCTTCGCCGACATCCAGGCCTGGTTTGTCGTCACTGTATGACCACTCCAGCATCCGCCAGAAGGCAATACCGATAAAGGGACTTAGGTCCTTACTACGGGGATAGGCCGCTGAATTACGGTTCGGTTTTGGAAAGGTCCGTTCATTTTCGTGGCGGTTCGATTTCCGCAACTGGAGGACGTGAAGTGGCCGCTCAATCAGAGTCTGAGAAATCACTGTCTGAGAAATCACTGTCTGAGAAATCACTGCCCGACGAGGAAGAGCACTTCCGCCCGATTGGCACGATCGCGATCTTGGCCGCCTTCGTGTTGACGCTCATCCTTCTCTGGCTGTCGGTGTATGTGATCTTGATCAGCCGCGGGGTGACCGGATGAGCGACACCACCACCATGGATCCGCAGGATCCCGGCGACACCCCGGACGGCGCTCCGCTCTCGATGGGCATCGACCCGTACGAGCGAAGCTGGATGCGGATCTCAGTGCTCCTGCTGATCGTGTTCTTCGCCACCGTGTCGATATCCGGTTTCGCCTTGGGTTTCCAGGTCGACGGAGCGAACCAGGAGGTCGACCCGGAGACGGTGCTCGACTCACCACCCTGGAACGAACCGGGCCTGCGAGAGATCTCGCCCGGGGACTATGAGGCCTGGGTGGTCGCTCGGACCTGGAACTTCGAGCCGGCCGAGCTTGAGATTCCGGTCGGTTCGACGGTGACGATCTACGTGACCAGCCCGGATCTGCAGCACGGCTTCAAGATCACCGACACAAACGTCAACATGCAGATCGTGCCCGGTCAGGTGTCGAAGCTCGAATACACCTTCGACGAAGTCGGCGAGTTCCCCTACATCTGCACCGAATACTGCGGACGGGGCCACGCAATCATGTACGGCACCGTCAAGGTCGTGCCGGAGCTGGAGGGGTAACAAATGACGATCATCGAACGACCCGACGGCCCCGAGAGCCCCGATACAGCACGCCCGTCACGGACCCCCGATCGGGAGCTCACCCCGGAGGAACGCCGCTTCGTCTGGCTGCATCTGGTGGTGGCCATAATCGCCCTGATGGTTGGCTCGCTGATGGGGCCGCTGCAGGCCTTCGAGTTCTCCGGGCTCGACCTGTATCCCTACCTCGAACCGGTGATCAAGAGTTACTACCAGGGCCTCACGCTGCACGGCGTGCTCAACGCCCTGGTGTGGACCACCTTTTTCATCGTCGGCTTCACCAACTTCACCACCATCCGCGGCCTACGCCGGCCGCTGAGTCACCCTCGCATCAACCAGATCGGTTTTGGGGTAATGGTGGTCGGTTTGATCACCACCGCCATCCCGATCCTCACCAACGCCGCCACGGTGCTTTACACCTTCTACCCACCGTTGAAGGCCAGCCCGTTCTTCTATCTCGGCCTCACGTTGGTTGTGGTGGGCAGCTGGATTGAGGGAGTCGGCTTCTACCTAACCCTCGCCGCCTGGCGGAAGGAGAACCGAGGGGTCCGGTCGCCGTTCATCGCGTTGGGCAACATCATCAACGCCGCCATGTGGCAGATCGCCACCTTGGGCGTGGCGGTGGAGATCCTCACCATGCTGTTGCCGTGGTCGCTCGGTTTGGTGGAGAACACCGACCCCGAGTTGGCCCGCACCTACTTCTGGTTCACCGGTCATCCGCTCGTGTACTTCTGGCTGCTGCCGGCCTACGTCTCGTGGTACGGCATGTTGCCCCGCCAAGCCGGCGGACGACTGTTCAGCGATTCGCTGGCCCGCCTGGCCTTCTGGATGTTTCTGATCGTGAGTGTGCCCGTCGGGTTCCACCATCAGTTTGTGGACCCCGGGGTGCCTCAGACGTGGAAGTGGATCCACGCCATGTTGACCTACTCGGTGTTCTTCCCGTCGATGATCACCGCGTTTACCGTGATCGCTTCCTTGGAATATGCGGCTCGGAAACGGGGAGGCACCGGGTTGGTTGGTTGGGTCCGGGCGTTGCCGTGGACCAATCCGTCGGTGGCGGCCCAGTTGCTGGCCGGCATCTTGTTCATGTTCGGCGGCATCGGTGGCCTCACCAACGCCTCCTACAACCTCAACCTCGTCATCCACAACACCGCTTGGGTCCCCGGCCACTTCCATTTGACGGTGGCGACAGCGGTGACCCTGTCGTTCATGGGTATCAGCTACTGGCTCGTGCCGTACCTCACCGGTCGACGACTGCACACGCCGATGCTGGGCCTGGTGCAGGCGTGGACATGGTTTGTGGGCATGGTGATCTTCTCCAACGCCATGCATGTGCTTGGCCTGCTCGGCGCTCCCCGTCGTACACCGCTCGGTGAGGCGCCCTACACCCCCGAAGCATGGAACGGGCATCTGCTGCGCACCTCGATCGGTGGTGCCATCCTCCTGGTGTCGGCGCTGATCTACGGCTACATCATGATTCGCACGGCCTTCGGCGAGAAGCTGGAAGAAGACGAGATGCCGGAGGTGCCGATCGCCCAGTCGATCCGCAGTCCTCAGCTCACGCCAATATGGCTCGACCGGTTTAAGCCATGGCTGATCGGCGCCGGTCTGTTGCTGGTGATCGCCTACGGTCCGCAGCTGGTGGATCAGATCCTCAACATGAACCTCAACGCCCCCGGCGTTCCCGACAATCCCTGGTAAGCGTGTCCACCCCTCGCTTCGACCTCGACACGGCCACGTCGTGGGTGGAGCGACCGATTCGACGAGTGTCCGGATCAGGACCCGAAGCCGGGCGGTTCAACCCGCTCCCGCACGCCGGAACGATCAGCGTCTTCCTTTTGATCGTGGTGGTGGTGACAGGCCTCTACATCACACTGTTCTTTCAATACGGATACGAGGCGTCATACGATGCGGTGCTTGGCATGGAGCGCCACCCGATTCAACGAACGATGCGGGCTCTTCACCGCTACTCGTCGGCCGCGCTGGTGGTTACGACGTTGGTGCACGCCTGGAGGATCTTCGTCGCCGGTCGGTTTGAACCCCGCCGTCGACGCTGGCGCTGGCTCACCGGTGTGGCCACGCTGCTCCTCCTGTGGCCGGCCGGAGTCACCGGGTATCTCCTGGTCTGGGATACCCGGGCCGGGGCCATCGGCGAAGCCGTCGGCGCCACGCTGTCGGCCTTTGGTTTCGGAACCGCCTGGGCCGTACGGCATCTGAGCTCGGCCGCGGCTCTGAGTGGGTCGTCCGGTGCCACGTTTATGGTCGTGGTCTGGTTTGTCCATCTGGGATTGACCGGTGTGATCGCCTTCTTCGCCTTTCGCCACCTTCGCCGGTCGAAGCTGGCCTGGCTGCCGCAGCGCCGGTGGATGCTGGCCATGGGCAGCTCGCTGCTGGTCGCTTCGATAGTGCTCCCGGTTGGAATGCTCGGTCCGGTCGACGCCAATCACGTTGGTGTGTCTGCTCCCCTTGATCCGTTTGTGCTGTTCTTACTCCCGGCACTCGACGGGTCGGGCAGATGGCTTTGGCTGATCGGATTGACAATGGTGGCCGGGATCGTCGCCGGGTACCCCTTTGCCCGACGATCCCCGGCCACCCCCGCGGTGCACGTCATCGAGGACAACTGCACCGGATGCGACCTGTGTGTGGTCGACTGCCCCTACGACGCACTGGCTGCCGTCGGTGATGTGGTGGCGGTTGAACCCGAGGCCTGCACCTCATGCGGGATCTGCCTGGGCTCGTGCGCGTTCGGGGCGCTCGACTTTCCAGCCCAGAAGGAGTTGGACGTCGAGGAGTTGGAAGGGGCCACGGTGGTGGTGGCGTGCGATCGACATCACCTCGGCTCGGAGGAGTTGGTTTTACTGGCCGGACCCGATGCCGACGCTGCGACCGTGGTGTTGCAAGAGGTTCGCTGCGCCGGAGTCGTCGGGCCCGATCTGGTGAAATCGCTGGCCGGTCGAGGGGTGCAGCGAATCGAGATCGTTGGGTGCGCCCCCGACGACTGTCGCTACGGAGTGGGCAACACGTTGGCCCAAGCTCGAATCGACGGTGAGCAGGCTCCCCACTTGGCCCGGGCCCACCGTTCGAAGGTCGGCCAGCATTGGATGGCCACGGGTGAACTGATCCGATCGCTTGAGTCGCCGGCTGCTGAGCCTGCCTCCGAACGATCCGGAAATCGGGCTCTGGTCGGGTCGTCGATGGTGGTGTTGGCGTCGGCCCTGGCCGTCGCTGCGGCCACGTTCGCTCCCTTCAACGGTGAGTCGGCGGCGGCCGCGGTGCGGGTGGTGGTCGACCAGGAACCCGACCGGGGCCTGGTTGGCGCCGAGGACTTTGGTTCGGTGGTCGAGACGGTTGCGGTCACTGTCGACGGTGTGGAGCTTGGTTCGGTCTCGGTCGATGAATGGCGTGGTCATGTGGTGGCCTTGCAACGGTGGGACGTCGCCCCCGGCCCACACGACGTGTTGGTTGAGGCGGTCGGAGAGACCGGCACGGCGGTGTTGTTCGACGGCACGGTCGACCTGGCCGCCAACCAACAGTTGAACGTGTTGGTTCGATCCCCCGAACTTGCCGCAGTCGCCGACGAGGGTAGAGAGGTCTTCTTCTCGCGGGAGAGCGGATGTTCGGTATGCCATTCGATCGAACCGGGAGACTCGGTGATCGGCCCGTCACTCCACGGCGTGGCCACTCGGGCCGAGAGCCGGGTGGAGGGGCTCGACGCCCGAACCTATCTGTGGCAGTCGATCCTGTTGCCCGACGAGTATGTGGTCGACGGGTATCCGGCCGGGCAGATGCTGCCGATCTACCGGGAGCGCCTGAGTCAGGAACAGCTCGACGCCCTTCTGGCCTACATGCTCACCCTCACCGACGAGGGTGCTGAGTCCGAGGAGGGCGGCGAATGAACGGCGATCGGCGATCGGCCGAGCGGTTATTGGTCGGGGAACAGTTCGATGGTTCCCCTCGCGTCGGGGTCGTCGGGCCCGGTCTCGGTACCCACCCACCAGGTGCCGCGGACACCGCCGTCGCGACCGAGGCTGAGGTCACCGACACCGGAGATCACGTCGTCGCTGGCCGAGCTGACGGTTTCCCAGTTGATCGCGATGGTGTCACCGCTGAGCACGGCGGTGCCCTTTTGGATACTGCCGGTGATGATGAGCTGGTAGTCGAACACGGAGGGATCGTCGGTGGCGGTGAACACCGCCGTGCCGCTGAACTCGGAGCCGTTGGGATGGAAACCGTTGGCGGTGTAGGTGCCGGCGAGCCCGTCGGTGGTGTCGACGTCGGCGGGGAGATCGCCGGGCAGGGCACACATGTAGAGGCCAAGGCCGAAGAGCAGGGCGACGGCAATCCAGCGGGCGGTGCGCATCCCGCCCACTCTACGACTGTCACTGAAGAGCTGGTCATACCGACGTGGATGAAGGTTCTGGCCGGGGTGTTCGCGGCCGCCATTATCGGGGCCATCGCCTTCGCCTACTTTGAACCGGTGCAGGTGCTTCCTCGGATGCGGCTGGCCCCGGGGTACGCCCTCGTCGACCACAACGACGACGTCTACACCAGCGAATCGGCCCGGGGGAAGATCACGCTTTACACGTTCGCGCCGGCCGCCGCCGCTGCCGTCGATGCCTGCGAACACTGCGACCGGCTCAACCAGACGATGGCCGACGTGGCTGCGCTGGCAGCCGACAACCCGGCGGTCGACAACATCGAACTTCGGCTCGTGACCGTGGCTCTCGACTCGCCAGACGCCGCCGAGCTTGAGCTGGCAGCCACGGCGTCCGGGGCCGACGGTGAGCAGTGGCGCTGGCTGGCCGGCGACGAAACCCGCACCCGCAACGTGGTGGGCGCCGGGTTCGAGCGTTACTACGAGATCGTCGACGTCGGTGATGGGCCCGAGACGGTGAAGTTCGATCCGGCGTTCGTGTTGGTCGACGGCAACGGGGTGGTGCGGGGCGAGTACGGCTATCAGACCTTGGCCGACGACGCGGAGAAGATCGCTTCGCACCTGGAGATCCTGGCCGACGAGATCCGCTACGCCCACGGCCCGGCCGCCGTCGCCTATGAAGCCGCCCACCTCTTTCTGTGTTATCCGTGATGCTGTTATCCGTGATGCTGTTATCCGTGATGCTGTTATCCGTGATGCTGTTACCCGTGATGCTGTTACCCGTGATATGAGTGAGGTTCTTGTGACATCCAAAACCGACAAGTCTCCGTCCTGGGTTGTGGTGGTGGCGGTGGTTGCCGTCGCCGCGCTCGGGTTGGTGGTCGGGCAGCTGCTCTTCGGCGGCGGCGGACCTCGCCTCTACTCGGGCACGGTGCTACAAAGCGACGACGCAGCGCCGACGATGGACGGGCTTGTCTTCGCCCGAGACGGCAAGCCGGCCGACATTGCCGCCAAAGACAGCGACCTGCTGATCGTGTTCTTCGGCTACACCAACTGCCCCGATGTCTGCCCGGCGTCGATGGCCTTGGCCGCCCAGGCGGTCGCCGCCATGGATGAGGGCGACCAGGTTCGCACCGATCTTTGGATGGTCACCGTTGACCCCGAGCGTGATGTGCCGGCGGATCTTCAGCAGTACGTCGAGCTCTTCAACCCAGGGTTCGACGGCGTGACCGGTCCGCCGGAGATCATCGAGCGGGTGTCGACCGAATACGGGGTGTACTACCAGGCCGACCTAAGCGCCGAAAGTTTCGACCAGTACCTGGTGGACCACACGTCGTCATTGTTCGGTATCGAGGCCGACGGCACTTTACGGATCGTGTGGCCCCCGTCGATCACCGCTGAAGAACTACAAGCCGACATCGAAGCCCTACTTTCCTAGCCGATGTAGAGGATTTCGGAGGCGCCGGTTTCGATTGTTCCGATCTCGGCTCCGGAGGCAATGTCGATGGCCGTTACTCGCCGGCTCGGGCAGTCACCTTCTGCCGTGGCTTCCCATGGCCCTTGCACTACCACCAAGATGTTGTCCTCGATGAGATGGAGGCCGCAGGCGACCTCGCCTTCGGGTGCCTGCCATGAGAGCAACAGCTCGCCGGTGAGGGTGCTGCGGACCTCCACCTGGTCGGTGAAGTGAGGTGACACCGAACCTCGATGCTCGCCATAGGCCAGGGTGTTGCCGGAGCTACTGAACGTGGACGTTCCCACATAGTCGTCATCGGTGATGATGTCCCGGCCCGACTCGTCGACGATCCTGCTCACATTCCCCTCGGCGTCGCCCGACAAGACGAACGTTCGCCCACCCACGGTTTCCAGAATCTCGTACTCCACCTCACCTGCCGGTCGATACATGGGCTCGATCGCCACCCGGTCCCCGGTCTTACAGTCTTGAGCCCAACCTTTTGCCGTGAACACGCCGACGTCATCGGGAATCCACTCGGACACGCCGAGAACGATTGAGCCGTCGCTTCGGCTGGTGGCGTGGTGGAGTTGGGTGTTGAGTCCGTCGATCGTGCTCTCGCACACCAACGTGCCTTGGTGGTTGAAGATCTGGTACGTGCCGTCCCTAAGTCGGGTGTAAATGAAGTTGCGATCGACCCACGAGGGTTTGCTCTGCAGGATCAATTCAATTGGTGCGCCGTCGGACCAGATGAAAAGCTCCTGCGGCTCATCCGGGAGATTCTCGGCCTGAATGATGGTCTCGGCCCCGGTCAAGTTCGCTATGGCCTCGGCATCGTCTTGGGGTGTCGCGCCGTTGGCAGACGCCGGTTCGGTTTCTTCGGCCGGAGCGGGCGAGGCCTCCACTTCCGGGATGGAGGCTCGGTACAGGCGGCGGTCGCCGTCGGTGTGACTCACGAGTGCCAGCACCAGATCCCGTCCGATGAGGAAGTCAGCGTTGGCAGCGTCGTCGCCGAAGGCCGACTCGACCGTGCCCCAACCCCAGGTTCGATCGTCGCTCGACCAGGCGAAGCTTTCGCCGTCGGCGCTGACGGACAAAAGGCCGCCCGGACCTGCGAGCACGGTCGGGTCGTCGGGCTGCCAAGGTTCGGCCTCAACCCAGGCGATTCCGTCGGGCGATTCACGCACCAGCCACTCGCCCTCGAACTCATCCGAGGGCTGATGAGTCGCAATCGAATACCGGACCGTACGCCCTTGTGTGGTGACCCAGCCTTCGAGGAACTCGTGGTCCAGCGGAATCTGATCGGTGAATTCGGCGAGCACGACGCCGTCCGACCCGTCAACTCGCACCAGCAGTAGTTGGGCCTCCCGACTCGCAGGGTCAAAGGCCGTCGAAGAAACAAGAGCACCGCCTCCAAGGGAGTGAATTCGAACCCAGGCAGGAAAGTCTCCGAATAACTCCCACGCCTCGGCGTTGTCGGCGCTCCACCAGAGCGGTGTTGCGCGCTCGCCGCCGTCTTCGAGGATCTCATCGATGTTCTCCAAGGCGTAGAGGTTGCCGCCTCCGCTAACCAGCGAGTCGTGTTCCAGCGGGAAGGGAAGCTCGGGCAGCTCGATCCAATCCGACCCGTCGGCTGATACGACGAGGTGTCCGTTGCCCATGTCATCGGTGATCGTGGCGTAGAAGAGGCCTTGGGATCCGTCGTCGTGCCAAGTGGCGAGTCGGAACTCGTCTTCGACCGTGTCGAGCTGCTCCCATTCGAGCATCGGTCCGGTCGACTCGGGGAGTGGCAGGCCGTCTTCATCATTCAGATCCCCGTCGTCGACGGTTTCGATGCGGTTGGGGTTGTGGTCGGTGTCGTCCAACAAGCTCCCACCGAAGGCGGCCAGGCCGGCGATACCAATGAGCACCACGGCGGTGACGCCGGCGATGGTAAGGCGGCGCTGTTGTCGGCGGCGAGCAGCTCGGCGCACGATCTGGTCGAACGTGATCGTGGGCCCGGTGAGGGCGTCGCCGGTCTCCCGCAGCCGGGTTCGGAGTTCGGTTTCGGTTGTCATCCGACGCTCCTTTGAGTGAGGTTCTCATCTTGGCGGAGTCGTTCCAGCGCTCGGCTCAGGCGGCTCTTGACCGTGCCCTCGGCGACATCCAGGGCGGCCGCCGTCTCGCGGACCGACCAGGCGAAGTAGTAACGGAGCACGACGACTGCTCGGTGGTCGTCGTCGAGGGCGTCCATGGCCCGGAGCAGGTCGATGTCGGTCTGGCGGGCGCCGCCGATCTCGGGTTGAGCGGCCAGGTAGTCCTTGTGTTGTGACCGTTTACGGCGGCGGAGGAACGACGTGGCCCAGTTGAGGCCGGTGCGGTACACCCATCCCGAGGGGTTCTCGAGTTCGGAGACCGTGGCCCACCGTTCGTAGGCCCGAGTCATTGCTTCGTCTACGGCTTCGAAACCCAACGCTTGATCCCCCAGGGTGAGCGCAAGGGCAGCACCGATCGTCCGCCGTTCGGTGTTGAAAAAGCTCTCGAAGTCTCTCTTTGGTTGCCGTGTCATCCCGTCGGGGTGCAAAGCTACGTCGCTCCTCACACCCCTAGACGCACGGCAGCGATAATCGGTTCCGAAGATTTTCGGGATCTACAGCGTGAACTATAGATTGCGCTCCGCGGTGGCGATGAACACCGCCGCCACGCAACCGTGCTCGGTGTAGGAGTTGTGCACCGTGCCCTTGCGGAGCAGCACCATGTCACCGGCGCGGTACACGTAACCATCGTGGTCGGTCAGCTCGCCCTCGAGTATGAGGAACTGTTCGTCGCAGGTATGTTCGTGAGGGATCGTCGACGTGCCGGGTTCCATCCGGTACACGTGGAAGCCGACACCGAGTGGTTGCGAACGGTCGAGCTGCAGGGCCGACTCGCCGGTCGGCTGCCCATCGGCGCCGACAAACGGCTCATACTCGGCGTCGAAACGGTTTACCACCAGCCGTTCGCCAGATTCGATTGGATCCATACTCAAGAGTACGTCCCCCGGGTCAGGGGTGGGAAACGAAGATTCGTTTTACCATTCGGCCGAGGCGCGGCAGGCCGAGACGTCGCGGAAGTTGGTGCAGCGAGCGTGCCTGCAACGAGTTGATCCAGGCGATGGTTTCATCGGTTTCGATTCGGCCCAAGGCCCGACACGTTCCTCGATAGCCCTCGCGTATCACCTCGCGTCCGCTGTGGCGGGCCAAAGGCGACAGCTTGGTGGAGAGGTCGTGGCGCTCCCGACCCGACGGCTGACTGAAGTGGCGCCCGTCGGCCAACCTCACCTTCACATAGGGGCGTCCGTTGGTAGCGAGGTAGGCGTAGAGGTAGTCGCGCTGCTGATTCTGCGTGGCGGCCAGCGCAGTCCATCCACTACGAATCCCCATGACGGCCAGACGAATCTTGCCGAACAGCTTCGAAGGCCGGGGCACAATCACGTCGCCCGGCAGCCCGGCATCGATGCTGAGCACCCAGCCATCGGGCTGGTGAAGCCCGTAGGAGACGCCGAGGTTGTCGAGTACACCCCCGTCGAAGTGAGGGTCACCGTCGAGGCGGACGCTCGAGCGGTAGATCGGCAAGGTGGCGGAGGCCTTGGTCAAGTCGTGTAGCGAGGCTCGACCAAATCGTCTGGCAGGGGGATCCCACGGATCCCAAAGTGCGGCCTCCTGGGTGGACAGGTTGGTGGTGACCATCCGAATCGGACCGTCGGAAATGAGGGAAACGTCGGCCCGCCGGTGACCCCGGCCGTGCCAGCGCCGCTGTCGCCACCTGGCATGTAGTCGAGCAAACGGCCAGGCGATCCAGCCTCGTCGGACATCGAGGGTGAATCCGGCCAGGCCGCCCGACCACCGTCGCCGGAATCCGTGGCGCCAAAGAAGCTCGGTCTCCTCACGGAGAAGACGCAGACGAACACCAGCGTGATCGGCTCGGGAGCCTTGAAGAATCAGACGCCCCAGCAACAGCGAGCTGCCCGAAACTGCGGTGGTGGAGGCGACGTTGACCTCGCCCGCCCCCTGGTAGCGGGCCAAGGCCGAGTGTTTGGACATATCGTGTTCGGCCTCGGCCACCGCAATCAAGGCCCCGGCAGAAAACAATGCCGCTCGAATTCCGCCGCCCGACAGCGCTAGGTGGACAGGACCCGTTGGAGGTGCCTGACGTAGCATGTCGATCGATAGTAGTTGGTGGCAACTACCTACTCGCGCCTAGGAGGGAACCTCCCCGTAAGTCACGCCGTGTTCGAGGTAGAACTTGAGCAGCGCCAGGGCCTCGCCCCAACCGCTCGCGCAGCTCAGACAAACTCGAACGTCACGATCGGAGTAGGAGTAGCCCTGCTCGGTGACCGTCACGAACGTGCCGTCTCGTCGTTCCTCAAGCTCGAAGCGAACGGTGGTCATTCCATCGCCACCGGTTTCCCAGCGGTAGGAGAAGACCTCGTTCGGCGTCGCCTCAATCACCGGCCCGCTAAGCGTGACATTCTCCTGATCACCGCCGAAGTTCTCCCAGCGGAATTCGTAGGAACCACCGGCGCGGGCATCGATGTGAGCCTCGGTGGTGAACCACGAGTTCCACCCTTCGCCGGTACTCAGGGCCTCGTACACCCGGGCGGCATCGGCTCGAATGTACGTGCGGTAGCGAATCGGGGGTAGTTGATCTTGATCGGTCATTGTGGTGCTCCTAGGTGACGTTGAGCCGGGCCGCCACAGCCGTTGGATCCGTCAGCTGGCGCAGCGCATTGGCGTGAGCTTCCAGCGCCTTACGTCCGTGATCGGTAGCGGCGAGCCAAGTGCGCCGTCCGGCGCCTTTACCGGTCTTACGGGTCTGAATGTAGTCGGCGTCGGCCAACGCCTTCAGCTGCTTCGACAGATCGGAGTCACTAATGTCGAGCAGATCTCGCAACGCCGAGAACTCCAGATCCTTCGTGGCGGCGATCGCGCCCAGGCAGGCCAACCGTTTCGGGGGGCTCAGTATCGGATCAAGTTCGTCCAGGCTCATCGAGCGGCCTTCAGCCACTTGTTGCGCCAGGTATTGGTGGTCCAAATGCTGGCCACAAACAGCACCGATGTCACCAACCAGATGCCGATCAGCATGAACACGGCGGACCCTGGCTGGCTTGACCAGCTGTCGGCCACCTCGGCAACAGCGGCTGAGGTGGCTGCGAGAAGCAGCCAGGGGATAGCAATAGTCGCCAACACGAAGGCGTTGATCCGGAATGGTTTCCTCAAGCCTCTCGGTCGGGCGTTTCGCCGGCTAAGACTGTCCCAGAATCCGAAGGCGGCGGTGACGCCCGCTACGAACAGGGCCGGACTGCGCAATTCGGTCGGACCCTCGATCAGTGCTGCGATGGAAACCACAAACAGTCCAAGCAGCGGAGCGTGCCACAACGGCGTTGGGGGAACCCATGCCTCAACAGCCGCCGCATCCTGAGCGTTCCGCAGTTCCTTCAACTGGGTGGCGGGATCTAGGCTATTTTCCATATTGGAAACTGTAAGATTTACTTTCCAAACTGTCAAGTAAAAACTGGCCGGTCTCGACCACCGGGCGGGGAGACGCTACGTTGTGGTCTTGGCCCGTTCGGCCCAGTCCAAGTGCCTACACCAACGGAGGAACCATGGCCACTGTCGATCCCCGACTCCTGAGCAAGCTCGAATACCGCTGCATCGGGCCCACCCGAGGTGGACGAGCGGTCGCCGTGGCCGCCGACCCGGTGAAGCAGAACGTGTTCTACTTCGGCTCGGTGGCCGGCGGCGTGTGGCGATCCGACGACTGCGGTCAGTACTGGGAGAACATCTCCGACGGCCAGTTCAGCGCCTCGTCGATCGGCGCCTTGGCCGTGGCTCCGTCGGACGGCAACGTGATCTACGCCGGCACCGGTGAGGCCACGATCCGAATCGACGTGACCCACGGCGACGGGGTCTACAAGACCACCGACGGCGGCAAACACTGGCGCCACATCGGCTTGGCCGACTCCCGCCACATCGGCGAGATCGTGGTGCACCCCACCGACCCCGACACCGTCTACGTGGCCGTGCTCGGTCACGCCTTCAAAGACTCCGACGAGCGGGGCATGTACCGCTCGACCGACGGTGGCGACACGTGGGAACAAGTGCTCCACGTGAGCGACCGGGCCGGCGCCATCGATGTGTCGATCGATCCCAACAACCCTCGCATCCTCTTCGCCTCGATCTGGCAGGCTCGTCGCACGTTCTGGTCGATGGATTCCGGTGGCCCCGACTCCGGTCTCTACCGCAGCCTCGACGGTGGCGACACGTGGGAGGAAATCACCGTATCCGAAGGGGACGACGCCGACCGATCCAACGGCCTCCCAAGCGGCACTCTTGGCAAGATCGGCGTGTCGATCTCCCCCGCACAACCGGGGCGGGTGTGGGCCATCGTCGAAGCCGAAGGCCGCAAGCGTGGCCTCTACCGGTCCGACGACAACGGCGACTCCTGGACCAAGACCTCATCCAAGGCCGAGCTCACCTGGCGGCCCTGGTACTACATGCACGTGTTCGCCCACCCCACCGAGGCCGACACCGTGTTCGTGATGGACATGATGGCGTGGAAATCGATCGACGGGGGCAAGGAGTTCGAGCAGTTCCACACTCCCCACGGCGACAACCACGACTTGTGGATCGACCCCAACAACCCCGACCGTATGGTGGGCTGCGACGACGGTGGCGCCTGGGTGTCACTCAACGGCGGCCACTCCTGGTCGACGATCTACAACCAGATGACGGCGCAGTTCTACCACGTGGCCGTCGACGACAATTATCCCTACAAGGTCTACGGCACCCAGCAGGACAACTCGAGCCTTGCCGTACCGAGCCAGACCGGTCGAGGCGCCATCAGCTGGGCCGACTGCCATGTGGCCGGTACCGGCGAATCGGGTTACATCACTCCGAAACCTGGTGATTCGAACATCGTGTTTGTGGGCGCCATCGGTTCGTCACCTGGCGGTGGCGAGGCCCTGCAGCGTTACAACCACGAGACCGGGCAGGTGCAGCTCATCAGCTCTTGGCCCGAAACCTACGCTGCCGGTGAGTCGGCCGAGGTGCGGTTCCAATGGACCTACCCGATCGTGTTCTCACCGCTTGATCCCAACACGCTGTATATATGTGGCAACAAGGTCTTCCGCTCCACCGACGAGGGGCACTCTTGGACCCCGATCAGCGACGACCTCACCTACGCCGACCCCGATACCATCGGCAACTCCGGTCCGCTCACCAAAGACGGCGCCGGGGCTGAAATGTACGCCACGATCTTCTCGTTCATGGCTTCGGCCTACGAAGAGGGTGTGCTGATGGCCGGTTCCGACGATGGCCGAGTGCACCGCACCACCGACGGCGGCGACAGTTGGGTGGAGGTGACTCCGCCGGGATTGCCCAAGTTCTCCCAGGTCACGTCGATCGAGGAATCGTCGCACACCGAAGGCACCGTTTACATGACGGTGGCCCGACACAAGATGGGCGACTACGCCCCGTATGTGTTCAAGACCACCGATCTGGGCGACACCTGGGAGCGTATCGACCGGGCCGGCGCCGACAATGGATTGCCCGCTGACGACTTCTGCCGGGTGGTACGTGAAGACCCCGATCGTGAAGGCCTGCTCTACGTCGGCACCGAGCTTGGCGTGTTTGCCTCGTTTGACGGTGGCGACCAGTGGCAGTCGCTGCAGTCGAACCTGCCGGTATCACCGGTGTACGACATGGTGATCGCCCAGTCCGGGCCAACCACCGATCTGGTGGTGGCCACTCACGGCCGTTCGTTCTGGATTCTCGACGACTTGTCGCAGCTGCACCAGATCCACGACGACTTGAAGGACGCCAACGCCCACCTGTTCAAGCCGGCCAGTGCGGTGCGTACCCCGCCCGATCTGTTCGCCGACTTCTGGGGTTCGAAGGGCGGCAAGAACTATCACGTCACCATCGGGCAGAACGCCACGTTCTATCTTGAGGAAGCCGAGACCGGCCATCAGCGTAAGCGGGTGATCGACGCCGGCACCGACCTGCAGCCTGGCGTGCGAGTGACCTACTGGCTCAAGGACAAACCGGCCGACCCGATTTCGCTCACGTTCCTCGACGCTGATGGTGACGAGATCATCAGCTTCTCGTCCGACATCCCCGAGGAGGAAGAGGATCGGTTCGGCCTGTACTGCACCGCCGACGCCGGGATGAACTCGTTCCAGTGGCCGATGCGTTACCCGGGCGGCCCGAAGATGAACGACACCAGGTTCCACGGCCCACCCAAGGGACCGCTGGTGCCTCCGGGGTCGTACCAGGTGAGGCTCGACGTCGGCGAGTATGCCGCGACCGAGTCGTTCGATCTGCTCCGTCACCCCAAGGTGAACACCTCGGGTGAGGATCTGGCCGAGCAGCGTGACCTCCTGCTGTCGATCCGCGACAAGGCCACCGAAGTGGTCGACGCCATCAACACCATCCGCCGTATGAAGTCGCAGCTTGAGTCGGCCAAGGATCGAGACGGCATCACCGACGATCACGCCGCCGCCATAGACGCCGTGGCCGAGAAGCTCGACGCCGTCGAGCAGGAGTTGGTCAACCCCGAACTCAAGTCGCCGGGAGATTCGCTCAACCACGAACCTCGTTTGTACGAAACGCTCAGCGACCTCGTGCCGGTTGTGGCCAGCGCCGACACCCGGCCGACTGCGGCGTCGTACTCGGTGTTCAACAAGCTGTGTTCGTTGATCGACCCGCAGCTCGCAGCACTGGATGCGATCGTGTCGTCGGATGTGACCGAACTCAACCGGCAGTTGAGCGCGGCCAGCATCTCCGTGATTGGCGCCTAACTAGTTGTTGTTGGAGCCGTCGGTCAGCAGAGACGCCAAGGTGTCGACGCAGGCCGACGGTCCTTCATCCAGCCCAAGTTCATAGGCGGCCCGTCGTTCGTCGGCGGTGCCGTGGGCTTCGGGGTCGTGCAACGCAACTCCGGCTGGGTCGCCGGTGGACTCGACGTCGGCGATCAGCGCGTCGAAATCGGCGTTGCCGCGCTCCGACGACCATGCGCCGGCGAAACAATCGGCTTGCAGCTCGGCGTCGACCGGCAGCCCACCGGCGTCGCGGCTGATGTCAACCGCAGCCCCGGCCTGAATCTGAAGAACGTGACCCCACTCGTGCGACAACGTGGCCTCGGCCCGGGCCAACGATGCGGCAACGTAGCTCGGGTCGTAGGCGACCAAGACTCCCTCGGAGCAATCGGCGACAAACGCATTGTCGGCCACGTCCTCGGGGAGGATCTCCTGACCATCACACTGGACCCCCTCGCCGCCGATGGTGATCCGGCGATCGGGGATCGGCTGGTAGTCGTAGCCATCGGCGATGTCGGCATCGGCCTCGTTCCAGAAACGGTTGAGGTCGTCGACGATCTCGTCGATGTCCGCAGCGTCCACGGCTTCGTCACCGCCGTAAGTCTGAAAGTTGTTAGCGCCCTCCTCCTCGATGAGTCCACATGAGGACGTGGCGACGAGAGCCGCCAGCAGTAGAACAACGCGAGCCACGGGCGTCAAACTAGTCGACGTCACTCTGGGAGTAGAGCCAGTAGCCGCCGATCGCGCCGCCGGCGAGCAGGAACGACAGTGGCCACAATGATCCCCGCACCAGCAACAGCACTACGGCAAACAACACCACGGCGGCGACCACCACCCTGATGCTGGCCAGCTTCTCGTTGCGATGGTCGAGACGAGCCATCCGTCCTTCGGCGTACTCCGCCACCTCGGGATGGTCGGCTTTGGCCAGCTCGGCCAGTGTCTGCTGATCGCCGACGTGATCCAGGGCTCGCTGCCACTGCGGGTGGTGGCCGTCGGTGGCGATTCGCATCAGCGTGGCCGACCCGTTGGGCGACGCAGCCAACCGGTCGACGGCCGCTGTCTGCACGTGAACCTGGCCGTCTTGGCTCAGACGGTGAAGCGACTCGGGGTCGGTGATGAGCTCGATAGCCGATCGGCTGACCGGCACCTCGGCGCTCGCCGCCAGGTCGAGTAGCGATCGGGGGTCGAGTCCGGCCATCGCCACCTGTCGGACCGACGGGTCGGCGTCGTGAGCCAAGGTGATCCGGAGGTCCACCGACTTCACGTGTTGAGCGATGGCCCGCCGGGTCTCCACCTCGGGCGACTCGGCGATCAGCTGTAAGACGTCGGGGTTGTCGATCTGGCTGATCACCGCGGAGCGCACACCCTCCGACGGATCCCGGATCAACTGGCCGATGATCGTCGGATCGGTCAAGCCTTCCGCCAGGGCTGCTCGTACCTGCGCATCGGGGTCGTTGGCCACCTGGGCCGCCAACGGCCCGGAGTTGACCTGGCGGGCGGCCAGGACCCTCGTGCGACGTGGTCGCTGCTGTTCGAGCAACCGGGCCAACATCGACTGGTCGGTGAGCCGCTCGATGGCCGTGGACGCCACCACGTCGTCACCGTCTTGGGCCAGGTTGAACAACACGGCCTGCGTGCTCGTGAGGTTGGCCACCTTGCGCCGCTGTTCAACCGAGGTGCTGGTGGCGTAGCTGTCGACCACCGCCAGTTCCTGCGGAGAAAGTTGCCTGGCGGCTCTGGTTGGCGGGGCCGGCTTGGCGTTGGGCGGGGGAGGAGACGTGCCGGGCGGGGGTGGCATGCCGGGAGGGGACTGAGATGCCTTGACCGGTTGTCTGGACCCCGGCGGTTTCGGGGTGTTCCGGCCGAGGGCGGTTAAGGCGGTGAGCATCTCGGCGGCCGTCTGGAATCGCTCGGACGGGTCCTTGGCCAACGCCTTCGGCCAGAAGCCGTCGAGCTGCGGTGCCCGGTCGACCACCGGTGTCGGAGCGTTGAGCACCCGGTTCAGCAGAGCCTCGTGCGATGACTCGCCGGGCACGTGATAGGGCGGTTTCCCGTCGATCAGCGTGAACAGCGTGGATGCCAACGAATAGAGATCGATCCGTTCGTCATTGTTGCCGGAGTGATCGAGGAACACCTCCGGTGCCGCGTGTTCGAAGGTGGCAGCGTTGAGTGTGGCCGAGCTGCTGCGAATCACGGCGATGCCGAAGTCAGACAGCTTGGCCTGACCGTCGGCGGTCAACAAAATGTTGCTCGGCTTGATGTCTCGATGAACAATGCCGCGAGCGTGAGTGTGAACGAGTGCCCTGGCCACCTGTTTGGCGTAGGCGATCGCCGTCTTGGCCTCCACCCCGCCGTTGTTCTTGAGTGCGTCGGCCAGCGTGCCCCCGGACACGAATTCCATGATGAAACAGGGGTTGCCGCTGGCCGTTTCGTCGAATCGGTGGATCACCGCCAGATTCTCGTGGCTGCCCAGGTTGGCCAGAATCTGCGCCTCGCGCTGGAAGCGCCGGATGCCGTCATCGTCGAGGTGGCGAAGCACCTTAACCGCCACCGTCCGCCCGAGCTTCCGATCCTGAGCGGAGTACACGGTGGCGAACCCGCCGCGGCCGATTTGGGCGTAGTCGGTCAGCCCCGCGATACCGAGATCGTGGGATTCGTCGCCGTTGGCCCGGCCACTGTGAGCACCATAGACGCTCGTGGTCTGCTGATCGATGGCCTAATTCTAGGCGCCAACCGGAATCCGCATACGTCGCAGGGTCGGCCCCTTGTTGAACAAAATGAACAAAGATGTCCAGAATGAGCCAGGCCGTTCGACGACGTGGTGACTATCGACTCGAACTTATGGAGGAACCCCATGCGTTACATGCTTCTCATCTACACCGACCCCACCGCCGGACCGGCCGACGGTAGCCCCGAGCAGGCGGCCGAGATGCCTCGCTGGTTTGCCTACACCGAGGAGCTGGCCGGCGCCGGTTGTCTGATCGGCGGCGAACCGCTCCACGGCGTGGACGACGCCACCACCGTGCGAGTCCGTGATGGACAGACCATCACCACCGACGGTCCGTTCGCCGAAACCAAGGAGACCCTCGGCGGCTATTACATGATCGACGTCGACACCCTCGATGAGGCGCTCGAATGGGCGGCCAAGATGCCCAATATCACCTACGGGACCGTCGAGGTTCGGCCGATCATGGAGCTTCCAGCCCAGGGCTAGCCGAACAACGGGGGGATTTATGGCGCAGTCGCTTGTCGCACAGGCTTTCGCCGAGGAATGGCCCAAGATCGTGGCCACCCTCGTGCGGGAGCTGCGCGACATCGACCTGGCCGAAGACGCGGCCCAGCAGGCCTTCACCGAGGCCGCGGCCAAGTGGAACGCGTCTAACACGCCGGCGTCTCCCGGCGCTTGGCTGCTTACCACGGCGCGCCGTCGAGCCATCGATACCATCCGCCGCCGAGCGACTCTGCGGGACAAGTTGGGTGAATCGGTTGGGCCGGTCGAGAACGTTTCCGAGGACGCCGACTTGGTGGAGGACGAGCCGGAACCCAACCAGTTGCTCGACGATCAGTTGGCGTTGATCTTCGGTTGCTGTCACCCTGCGCTCAACCGCGATGCCCAGATCGCCATCACCTTGCGCAGTGTTTGTGGTCTGTCGACTCGACAGATCGCTGCGGCGTTTCTCGTGCCGGAAGCCACGATGGCGAAGCGGCTGGTGCGGGCGAAAGACAAGATCCGCAACGCCGGCATCCCGTTCAGCGTGCCCGATCGCACTCGGTTGGCCGAACGGCTCGACGCGGTGCTCGCGGTGATCTACCTCATCTACACCGAGGGTCACGCCGCCAACGACGGTCCGGCTCTGATCCGTGGTGGCCTGTGCGACGAGGCCCGGTGGTTGGCCGACCTTGTGGCCGATCTCTTACCCGATCAGGCCGAGGCTTGGGGCCTGGCGGCGCTGATCGACCTGTCGGATTCTCGTCGAGCCGCTCGCACCGACAGCGAGGGACATCTGATCCTGATGGCCGACCAGGATCGCAGCCTCTGGGATCAACGGTTGATCGATGCCGGACGGGAGCGCCTCCGCCACGCCGATCGGCTCGATCAGCCCGGCCCGTACCAAACCCAGGCCGCGATCGCATTGGTTCACGCCATCGCGCCGTCGGAACACGACACCCGCTGGACCACGATCGTGTCGCTCTATGATCTGTTGGCCCAGTTTGAACCAACGCCCATCGTGGCTCTCAATCGTGCCGCCGCCATCTCCAAGGCCCGAGGGCCCGAGGCTGGACTGGTTGCTCTCGACAATCTCGTGGCTTCGGCTCCCCAGGATCTCGACAACTACCGCTACTACCACGCGGCCCGAGCAGACATGTTGCTACGGCTCGGTCGATTTGATGAAGCGGCGGCCTCGTACAAACGAGCGCTCGACCTCACCACCAACGACTCCGAACGGGAGTTCCTGGAAGGTCGGCTCGCGGAGTGCGCCGACGCCTGACAGGCGATCAACGAATGATCGGATAGACAGGGCTGGTGATTCAGCGCTCTGTGCTCTCGCGAACTGAGCTCTCACGATTGCGGGCCATGTCGATCGTGGAAGCCGTGACCTATTTGGCTCTCGTGGCGGCCACCGTCTACAAGTACGCCGCCGGTAACGACACGGGCGTTGCTTTGCTCGGCCCGATTCACGGTGTGCTGTTTCTGATTTTCGCCTCCATGTTGCTTCGCCACCACCGGGCCCTGGGGTGGCCGTTGTGGCGGGCGGTTATGGCGACGATCATCGGTTCACTCCCGTTTGGTGGTTTCTGGGTTGAGCGTCGCTGGCTTGCTCCGCTGGCCGGCTAGCGGAGAATGCCTATGGTTGTGGCTGGATCGACGTTCTAGAATCTCAAGCGCGGCGGGCGTCAATATCCACCACAAGTAGGGGCGACAACAATGAATACAAACGGAGGGAAGCTGCGGATCTCCACGATCGCGGCCGCACTCATGATCGGAGCCGTGCTCACCATGCTGAGCACACCGGCCGCCGCCCAGGATGATCCTGTGCTTACCCGCCTCGGCGATCCGCTACCCGGACTCGACCGGCCGGACGATTTCGGCTCCGCGGTAGCCATCTCCGAAGACGGACGGACGGTGGTGGTCGGCTACACCCGGGTGTATCGCTGGGATGGTGAAGCTTGGACCCGGCTGGGGTCCGACCTCAACGCTGAAGGTTCTCAGATCGCGCTATCGGCCGATGGTGGCACGATCATCGTCGGCGATCCATCCGACTGTCGTGACCTCGACCCCTGTGACGGCGAGGAGAAGGGCAACGCCCGGATTCTCCGATTCGACGAAGGTACCGGCGACTGGAAGCAGCTCGGCGAAGACATCGACGGCGGGCAGGTCGACGAGCAATTCGGGAGCGCCGTGGCGATCTCCGCTGATGGCAACACCATCGCCGTCGGGGCTCCCGGCTTCGACCAACCGGACGCCGATGCGGGCTACGTGGCCGTCTACACCTTCACCGATGGCGGTTGGGTTCCAGTCGGGGACCCGATCCGAGGCACCCAAGACAGCCAGTATCTGGGCCACCGGGTTGATTTGACATCGGACGGTGTTGTGGTGCTCGTTGCCTCTCGCCAGAACCAGATCGAGGCCTTCTTCGGGAGCGGTGGTCGTTGGATCGGTTGGGACGGCTTCTTCGATGGGATGACCCGCGATGCCGCCATCTCGGGCAACGGAGCCGTGATCGCCGTCGGAGTCGACTCCACGGCGGCGATCCCCGGGCAGGTGCGCACCTACACCCGGACCGGTGAGGGTTTCGCCCTCATCGAAGTGGTGACGGTCGACCATCGAATCGAGACCGTCGACCTCTCCGAAGACGGACGGACCATGCTGGTTGGCACCTCCGACGCCGAGAACGCCATCCTCTATCAGCTCGACGAGGTGGCCGGAGACGGTGAGGCCGACATCGATCCCAACAGTACCTGGGAAGTGGTAGCGCAGATCGACACCAATATCGAGCCTGGCCTATCAGGCAAATCGGTGGCACTCTCAGGTTCCGGTGACACGATCGTTGTCGGACCCGGCTCCCCAGGATCGTCCTCGGTGTATGTGCTGGGCAGTAATCCGGACGGCGGTGGCGGCGGCGGTGGTGGCGGAAACTCTGGTTGTGAGGGTCTGGTTCGTGAAGCCGAAGACGGCACGACCTACGGCACCATGGTTGTTGTGCAGGATCCGTCGGCCAGCGGTGGCGCCTACGTTACCTCGCCCGAGGGGTCGGGGTATTCCAAAGACCTCACCGATCGCACCACCTTCTGTTTCGAGATCGACCAAACCACCACCTTCCGGATCGACGCCATGGCCCAGGGTGTGTCGTGGACGAGCGACTCGTTCTTCGTCACGCTCTCAGGTGACCCCAAAGGCGGTGATCCTGAAACGGCCTACCTCTGGGATGTACGGAACAGCGACAAGGGGTTTGTGCTCGACTCGGTGAGTGACCGTGGGTCCGGGCAAGATCCGCTGCTGCTCACACTTGAGCCCGGCACCCATTACCTGAGTTTCCACGTGCGGGAGGACGGCACGCATCTGGATCGATTTGAGCTGGTACCGGTCGAGGTGTCGAGCTGCGCAGTGACCGAGAAGGTCGTTCAGGCCGAGGACGGTGCGCTCGCGGGTGCCTTTGCCATGCTCGACAATCCCGACGCTGAAGGCGGGCAGCACATCGAGGTTCCGATCGGCGACGCCAGTGCTACCGGCAAGCCCCTCGGCCAGTCGACGGCCACATACTGTGTGCGGGTGCAGGACGGCACGTGGGACAAGTTGCAGATTCTCGCTCAGGTTCAGGGCACGTCTTGGACCAGCGACTCGTTTTTTGTCACCGTCGAAGGCCCCTCTGGCTCATCCACCCACCTGTGGGATGTGGCGCTCGACGACAAGGGATTCGTGGCGGACTATGTGAGCGACCGTGACGGTGGCGGCAAACCAGTGACATTCGATCTGGCCCCCGGCGACTACACGATCACCTTTGAACTGCGAGAGCCCGGCACCAGGCTCGACTCGTTTGCAGTGGTACCGGCTAAGAAGTAGCGCGGCGCAGAACCCGGCCGGGTCGATTCCCGGTCGGGGCACCGTTACTCACCACCGGCTCGCCGTTGACAAACACGTGATGGATGCCGTCGGGCTGTTGGTTTGGTTCGCTGAAGGTACCGCGATCGATGATGGTGGTGGGGTCGAACACGACCACATCGGCGGCGTATCCGGGCCGTACGTAGCCGCGGTCTTGAAGACCGAAGATGTCGGCGGAACGACCGGTCATTCTGGCCACGGCTTCAGCCATCGGCATCAACTGCAGATCACGGGAGTAGTGGCCGAGGACTCGGGCGAAGGTGTTGTAGAGGCGAGGATGGGGGCGCCCTTCGAGGGTGGGCAAGCCGTCGGATCCGATCACTGTGCTGCGATGCACCATCACTGTCTTCACGTCGGCCTCATCCATGGTGTGAAGAATCACCGTGGTGGTGCGGGCGGCCTCCAACACCATGGCCGCTGCTTCAGCTGGGGTGCCTCCGAACTCGGCGGCCAACTCGGTCATCGAACGGCCTTCCCAACCCGGCTCCGGCTCACAGCTGGCGACCACGAGCCGACTCCCCGACAGGGTGGCACCGTCGAGGTGTCGATCCCCGTCGACTGGGTCGTCGACAATCATGTAGTTCTCCAGCACGGATCCAAGCATCGTGCTACCGGCGGTGTAGGGGTATTGATCGATCCAAACCTGATGACCGTCGGCTCGAGCCTCATCGATCAGGGCCAGTGATTCGGAGACTTTGCCCCAGTTGGCCGGGCCGGTGGCCTTGTGGTGGGAGATCTGAACGGGCACTCCGGCTCGACGCCCGATCTCCAGCGCCTCGGTGACCGCTTCGACCAGATGATCACCTTCGTCACGCATGTGGGTGGCGTAGAGTGCGCCGGTTCCGGCCATGGCCGAGGCGACAGCGACGAGTTCGTCGGTGGTGGCGTTCTTGCCCGGTTGGTAAACAAGGCCCGATGACATTCCCAGCACCCCGGCGTCGAGCGCTTCAGTCAACACGTCGACCATGGCCCGCAGCTCGGCCTCGGTGGGGGCCCGATCGGGGTCGGTGGCGGCGGCGCCTATCACACCGGCACGGATGCTTCCATGCCCGGCCAACACGCCGACGTTGACGCCAGGTGGGTTGGCGTCGAGGAAGCCCATGTAGCCACTGAACCCGTCGAACTCGGGAATCTCGTGGCCAGGGTGCATGCTGGCGGCGAACGCCAGGCTGGGATCTCGGGGCGCAGCGCTGAACCCGCAGTTGCCAACGATGCAGGTGGTGACCCCGCCCTGATTCTTGAACGCCATGTCGGGATGGACCAGGGCGGCGAAGTCGTCGTGGGTGTGTACATCGATGAAACCGGGCGCGACAGCGAGGCCAGTGCCGTCGATGTGAGTGCCGCCTCCATCCGCGCCGGCCCCGACCGACTCGATCCGTCCGCCGGCCAGCACAACATCACCGACGTAGGGATCATCGCCCGATCCATCAAAGATCGTGACGTTCGTGATGACTTGGCTGATGGCGTCGTTCACTGGTCGACGGCCGGCGGATTGGGGTTGATGCCGGTGCCGAGTCGGGCCGCTTCGTCGGTGAGATCATCGCCGGGGCGGACCTCGATGTCGGCCATCGATGGCAGCGTCATGCAGTCGGCCAGGATGTTCTGGAACCGATGCAGCGGCTCTTCGAACCGGGGGATCAGCGGTCCGGGCGGTGGAGCGGCGTGGGTGAGGCCACGCTGCGATCGGCCGACGACATCGATGTCCTCACCGTTCACTTCCAGCCAGAACTTCCGAGTCGGGCCAAAAGCGGCTTCGTCAACATCGATTGAATCGGGCGGCAACAGGAACGTGCACACCTCCGACGTGACCCCCGGCGCCACCGGCTCAAGGCGCATCACAAACACATGGTTGGGTAGCACCGACAGCAACACGTTGGGGAAGATGGCCACAAACCGACCGCTCACCGAGTCGGATTCGTCGAGGCCCTCCATTGGCGGCAACACCAGCCAGTCGTCACGGTCATCACCTGAGACCGGGGTGGTGGTCTGCCCGCAGTACTGACCGGCGCCCTGGTAGCGATAGTGATCGTCAACCCGGGACACCTTGGCCAGCTCCGGATGAACCCACGTGAGGTGGTAGTACTCCTGGAAGTTCTCGCTGATCAACTTCCAGTTGGCGGGGATGCTGACGGTTTGTTCCTCCCGCTTCATCCACGTGTCGAGGTTGTAGCCGGCCATGCGCTCGGGGAGGTCGCCCAGCCATTCGTGTAGGGGCGGGGTCTCGGGGTCGAGGCAGGCGAACAGCAGCACACCCCAGGTGTCGACCCGAACCGGCACCAGCGAGTAGTCGTCTTTGTTGAACTCGGCCCGGGGGACCTGATCAACGTAGGGGGCGGCCCGCAGCCGACCGTCGAGCGCGTACGACCAGCGGTGGTACGGACAGCGGATGGTGTTGGCCACGTCGCAGTCTTTGTCGGTGATCTCGGTGCCCCGGTGGCGACAGGCGTTGAGGAAGCCGTGCAGTTCGTTGTCGGCGGGGTCTCGGGTGACGATGATTGACCTGCTGCCAACGCTGCGCACGATGAGTCGTCCCGGCTCGGCCACGTCGGCCGCGACGCCAACACAGACCCAGGCCCGCTCGAACACCCGCTGCTGTTCAAGGTCGAAGAACGACTGGTCGGTGTAGGCCTCCGGTGCGAGTCCGGTGCACTGATCGAGGGGGAGCCGAGTGCCGGCCCAGGCCGCCTCGGACTGCCAATCATGCTGCCAATGAGTAGCCGTCATCGCTAAAGCGTGCCAGCGCCGCCCTGGTGCGTCAAGATTTCTTCGTCGCTGATTTTTTTGCTGATTTCTTTGTCGGTTTCGGCTTGAGGGTGCCGATCCATTCGTGGCTCTCGTCGAACCACGGCTTCATGGCGTCCAGGTCGTTGAACAGCGCCGCCGGAACGGCCACATACCCTTTCATGATTGCCCCGTAGCTCTCGACCGGTCCGGAGTCGTACTGCTCGAGAAAGTCGTCGTAGCGCTCGGGCGACAGCCGCAGCGCGAGGTTGCCGTCGGGATCGAGGAAGCTGAACATGTGGCCGTTGCGAGACGTGTAGGGGTTCTTCGCCCCTTTAAGATCCACGTCGGGGTTGGCGGCCACGATCTCAGCGTATTGTTCGAGTGCTTCGGGGGGTCCTGGGTAGGTCGGCTTGGCCATGTCCCAACCCTAAACCACACTTGCCGGTATTGTTAGAGGTGAGGTCGCTTGATTAGGGTAGGTTTTGGCTCATGATGGTTCCGTTCATCATCGTCGCGGTGCTGGCGGTGGCATTTCTGGCGATGTGGCTGGCGGCGCAGTCGAAGGTCGGTGCATTGACCGGCGAGCGCGATGATCTGCAGGCCGACCTGGATTCGGTCACCGAGGAGTTGAGCACCCGAGACGGCGAGTTGAAGGAAGCCAAGTCGCAGATCTCCACCCTGGAGGCCAAGTCGTCTTCGCTCGACGGTGACCTCACCGACACCAAGTCGAAACTCAGCGACGCCAACGACGCTCTGCGTAAACGCACCGAGCTGGCCGACGCCCAGGCCCTCCAGATCGACTCTCTCAGCGGCGAGCGTGACGAGCTTCGCACGCAGCTGGGCGATGCCGAGGAGCGAATCGTCACCATGGCCGCCCGCCCCGGCGTGGTTGTAGGCGACGGTGCTCCCGCCGAAGGCGACGGCGCCTCCGAGGCCGACGCTTCGGTGCTGTGGGATCTTGAGGTGGCTCGCAGCGAGCGGCAGTGGCGCAACAGTGTGGCCATCGATCCGCTGGGCGAGACCAGCCCGTTCGAGGCCACCGACGATCCGGTACGGGAAGCAGTGGAGATCGAGGCCGCTGCGCTTCGGGAAGACGTGGGTGCTCTGATCACCGTGGATTGGCAGGCTCCGCCAATCGAATCGGCCGCTCGTCGGCTGATGATTGTGCGGTTGGCTCAGGAGATGCTGGCCACCGCGTCTCGGGTGCCGGGAGCGGCGCAGCTTCAGGTGAGCCAGGACGCTGAGTCGGGTGAGATGAAGATGGAGTTCGTTTCGGCCGACGAGGGCGATGTGATCAACCTGATCCCGCCGCAGATCTCCAGCGACCTGATCGACGTTCGCAACGACACCGGGCTCTCCCTCACCGTTCGAGCCGAATAAGCGCTTCGTCGACGGCCGCTTGGCACTACCATCACGGCCATGACGATTGCGGTGTCCGGATTGGGCAAGACGTTTAAGGTCCCCGTTCGTGAACCGGGCTTGAAGTCGGCGGTCGCCAGCCTTTTCAACCGCAAGACCAACGATGTGGTGGCGGTTGACGACGTGAGCTTCACGGTCGAGCCGGGCGAGATCGTTGGCTTCCTCGGACCGAACGGTGCGGGAAAGACCACCACGCTGAAGATGTTGTCGGGACTGCTGCACCCCTCCGCCGGCCAGGCCGATGTGCTCGGTTACACCCCGTTCGATCGCAACAAGGAGTTTCTTCGCCAGATCACCCTGGTGATGGGAAACCGCAACCAGCTGCAGTGGGATCTTCCGGCGCTCGACAGCTTCGACATGAGCCGGGCCGTGTATCGCATTGACCGCACCGCGTTCGTGGAGCAGCGGGACGAGCTTATCGAGCTGCTCGACATAGGCGAGCTGGTGTCGAAGCCGGTTCGCAACTTGTCGCTCGGTGAACGTATGAAGGCCGAGATCGCCAACTCGTTGCTGCATCGCCCGACCGTGTTGTTCCTCGACGAACCGACGTTGGGCCTCGACGTGACCATGCAGCGCCGCATCCGCAGCTTTCTCGCCGAGTACAACCATCGTCACAACGCCACCATCCTGCTCACCAGCCATTACATGGCCGACGTGGAAGCGTTGTGCGAGCGGGTGATGGTGATCAACAACGGATCGCTGGTGTTCGACGGTGACCTCGACGCCCTGAGCGACAAGTTCGCCGGCCACAAGACGTTGGTGGTCACCTTGGCCGAGCCTGCTGATCTGTCGGCGTACGGCGAGGTGATCGACGACTCCACGCCCAGCCGCCCCACGATTCGTATCGGTGGGGACGAAGCCGCAGTGGTGACGGCCAAGCTGCTGGCCGAACAACCAGTGGTCGACCTCACCATCGAAGAGCCCCCGATCGACGACGTGATCGAGCTGGCATTCGGTGATTCGGCGCGGCCCGCGAACTCATGATCGAATCGCTCCGCTGGTACGGCGACTTGTACCTCACCATGATGCGGTTGGCGGTGATCGACCAGTTCCAGTACCGGGCCGCCAACTACATGTACATGGTGGGCATGATCGCCGAGCCCGTGGTGTACCTGGTGGTGTGGTCGGTGGTGGCGGTGCAACAAGGCGGCGAGGTTGGTGGCTTCACTCCAAGCACAATCGCCGCCTATTACATCGTGTGGACGCTGGTGCGAAACATGAACATCGTGTTCACGCCGTTTGGGTGGGAGCAGCGGATCCGGGAGGGTCAGTTGTCGGGACAGCTGCTGCGACCGTTGCATCCGTTGCACTACGACATTGCCTTCTTCGCCGGGTGGAAGGTGGTGGTGATCGTGCTGTGGTTGCCGATCGCCGCCGCCTTGAGTTGGATCTTCCGGCCCGAACTCAGTCCTCGGATTTCGCAGGTGCTCGTGTTTGCCGTGGCCATCTGGGGTGCCTACTTGATCCGCACGATGCTGCTTTGGATGCTGGGCATGGTGACGTTCTGGACCACGCGAGTGGGCGCCGCCTTCGACCTGTTCTTCACCGCCGAGCTGTTGCTGTCGGGTCGGGTGGTGCCGATGCGGCTGATGCCTGATTGGGTGCAGACGCTGGCCGGCTACCTGCCGTTCGAATCGACGTTTGGCTTCCCGATCATCGCCCTGGTTGGTCCGATTACCGATGCCGAGCTGGCGGAAGGCTTGATTCGTCAAGCGGTGTGGATCGGGGTGGGCTCGATCGGCGTGGCCATCATGTGGCGGCGGGCCGTCAAGGTGTTCACCGCGGTGGCGGGGTAGGGGGACGTAGCGATGCGACTGTTTGCCATCTTCCTCAAGATCGGGGTGATGAACGAGTTTCAGTACCGGGCCAATCTGGCCGTGCGGGTGATTCAGTCGCTGGTTGCCGTCGGCACGGGACTTGTGGTGCTGGCCTTGATATTCCGTCAGACGTCGACGTTGGCCGGGTGGACCCAACCGGAGCTGCTGGTGGTGATGGGCGTGTACACGATTGTGGGCGGCATCGTGGGGTTCATCATCGAACCCAACATGGGGCAGCTCATGCAGGACATCCGCATGGGCACGTTCGACTACATGTTGACTAAACCGGCCGACTCGCAGCTGCTGGTGAGCGTACGGCAGTTTCGTTTGTGGTCGCTCACCGACGTGGTGGTTGGCATCATCGTGATGGCCTGGGGCATGGCCTCGATGTCGGTGGAGCTCCGCTTCGTCGACGTGGTCGGTTTCCTCGTGTTTCTCGGTTGTGGCGCCGTGCTCATCTATTGCGTGTGGCTGTTGATTACCACTGGAGCGTTCTGGGTGGTGCGCATGGAGATGGTGCAGGAGTTGTTCCAGGGCATCTACCGGGCCGGGCAGTATCCGGTAACCATCTATCCGACCTGGCTCCGCACCATCCTGACCTTCGTGTTGCCGATTGGCTTTGCCGTGACGTTCCCGTCGGAGGCCCTCACCCGTCGAGCAACCATGACGTGGGCGCTCATCATGATTGGTTTCACCGCAGCGCTGTTTGTGGTGACTCGTATCATCTGGCGTATCGGCACCCGGCGCTACTCGGGCGCCAGCGCCTAACTTGCTTCTTTCCATTTGTTATGCGGATCGCAGAGGATTTGTCCGTTGGCGAGTTTGGTTGGGCCACCCTTTGAGTGGGGTTGGACGTGATCAGCTTGCAGCCACGCGAACGGCGCGTCGCATCCCGGTATCTGGCATCGCCCTCTTGCCCGTACGAGTAGCGTTTGTTTCATCCATGTGGGAAAGCCGCGGGCTTTGGCGGCGACATCGATTGGTTGGGAGTGTTCGTCGAACACGGTCCGACGAACCATGCCCGCTGCCATCGCTACTGCGGCTTGTTTCGGGTGGATCGGTGTGCCGTCAATCAGTTCACAGCGCCGGTTGATGTCATCAAACGACGGTTCAACCTGTTTGGTTGTTTCACCGGCCAGCTGCTCGGCCAGGTTTTCAGCCAGCGCGGCACCCAACACCACATGAACGAGTGGCGTGATCTGTGAGTTGCCACCCTTGGATGAGCCACGGGTCATCAGATTCAACAGAGCTGTGCCTCGGCGGTTGCCTTGGGATCGGTTTACCCCGTCTTCGTGATCTTGACGAAACAACCGCTGGGTCTCTTGATCCAACAGGTTCCGGATCGCCTGCCCGGTCAACGCATCAAACCGGAACTTCCCCGACACCGACCCATCAGAATGCTTCTTGTAGGAGAGCCCGGACTTGGCGGCCTGTTCGACGGGTTCGTCTCCGTCGGGGTCAGCGGCGTTGAGCCAGTAGGCGCACACATTCACAAAGTCTCGGAAGTCCAACTCCCTGGCGGCGTCGACCAGCATTTCCTGCGAGTCGATCAGCTGGTGATGCACCTTTGGTTTGTCGATGCTCCGCAACTCCGTGATATGCCGATGCGTCAACACCCCATCGTCAAACGCATCTGCGAACACCGGGAAATCAAGTAGCCACCGACCAACGCGATCCAGCTTGCGGATATCACGGGCATCGCACCGAGATCGGTCGACAATGAAATCAACCGCATGACGAAACCCAAGCGCCTTAAACGCTCCAGGCCCCTCCACTGCCTCAGACGCTGCAGCCACGACAGCACAACGAGCAGCATCCAATTGCGCCGCCGCCTGTTCCAAAGCAACAGCGCGCTCAGCAAGCTCAACCGCACCCAAACACGACAAGGGCTCCTCACGCACGTCGCGCAACGCTTTATTCAACCGCTCTAGGTCTCCGCCTCGATCACCGCCGATCATGAATATCAGAATAGAACGTATGTTCGAGTACGTCAAGAAAGATTCTGGCTGCCAAGTGCGGCGAGAATCGCATCGTGGTGATGGCCGTTGGAGTAGAGGGCGGTGCGGGTGTCGAGCCTTCGTCCGCCGTGCAGGTCGCTGAACGTTCCACCGGCCTCTTCTACCAGGATGGAGGGCGCCGCATGATCCCAAGTATCGCCGGCCATCCAGACACAGACGTCAACCTCACCAGACGCAACCTTGATCTGATGGCTCCAAGGGCGATCGGTTGGCGTACCTCCGGCAATACGTTCGATGGCGCTACGTCGGGCGTAATCGAAAGAGTGATGTGAGGGCAGGGTCACAACAAGATCTTGGCGAAGTCTCCGAGGCCCCGCGACCTGAAGTCGGCGTCGATCAATAGGATCAGCCAACGGTGCAGTAAAGCAGCCCCCGCCCCTTGTTGCCCACCAGCGTCGACCCTGCGCCGGGCTCGAAGCTACCCCGAGCACGATCTCACCGTCATCCTCGAGTGCGATCAGCGTTCCCCACGTGCTCGAGCCGGCGGCATAGAACACTGTGCCGTCGATGCCGTCGACGATCCAGCGCCGTTTCGACGAGCCGAGGTGACTTCCGACTTCTTCACCGAGGAACCCGTCCAGCGGACACTCCCGTCGCACGGTTTTGAGCACCGCCGCTTCGGCTGCAATGTCACTGTCGGTCACCGCTGTGCCGTCGGTCTTGGTTGTCGTGGCGACCCCGCTGGCGCTCCATCTCCGCATGGTCTGATCGTCGGCGAGGTCGGCAAGCCGAAAGGCAAGGTCGAGTTCGGGTACCACCTGACTAGTACACCAAAACCTGCCGGTAGATTTGGCGGATGGCTGATGTCCCGTCGATCTCTCCACTTGCGCCCGAGCGGTTTCCCGAGCTTCCCCCGGTGGGCGGCGTGCGCCTGGCGTCGCACGCCGCCGGGTTGCGATACAAGGGGCGTCCCGATGTGATGGTCGCCGCTCTCGACGAGGGTACGACGGTGGCCGGAGTGTTCACCAAGTCGCTCTGTCCGTCGGCGCCGGTCGACTGGTGTCGCCGCATCATCCAAAATGGCACAGCCCGAGCGGTCGCCTGCAACGCCGGGAACGCCAACGCATTCACCGGTGCCGCAGGTGCCACGTCGGTCGAGCGAAGCGCGGCCGCCCTGGCCACGGCCCTCAACATCAACGCCCCCGATGTCTACCTCGCCTCCACCGGCGTGATCGGCGAACCGCTCGACGACAATGCCCTCACCACAGCGCTCTCCACCGCGGCCTCCACACTCACGGACAGCGGCCCCGACTCGTGGACCGCCGCGGCCGAGGCCATCCGCACAACCGACACGTTCGCCAAGGGCGCGTCGGCTCCAATCGCCGGCACCCAGTCGAACGTGGTCGGCATAGCCAAGGGCAGCGGCATGATCGCCCCCAACATGGCCACCATGCTCGGGTTTGTATTCACCGACGCCGCGATCCCAGCGGCGACAGCCCAGCGCTGCCTCAGCGCCGCCGTGGCCAAGAGTTTCAATCGCATCACCGTCGACTCCGACACGTCCACCAGCGACACCGTTCTCCTCTTCGCCACCGGTGCCGCCGCAGACGCCACACAGGATATCGACGAAGCCGCGTTCCAGGCCGCGCTCGACCAAGTCTGCCTCGACCTCGCCCATCAAATCGTGCGCGACGGCGAAGGTGCTACCAAGTTTGTGGCCGCCACCGTCACCGGCGCGGCCGACGACAACGCCGCCGAGATCATCGCCCGAGCCATCGCCGACTCGCCCCTCGTGAAGACCGCATTGGCAGCGGAGGATGCGAACTGGGGTCGCATCGTGATGGCCGTGGGCAAGGCCGGGCAGAAAGCCGACCGGGACGCACTGGCCATCTGGATCGCCGACGAGCAGGTGTCGGCTGACGGCGCCGTGCTACCTACCTATTCAGAGGAGCGAGCCACCGAACACCTCAAGGGTGATGAGGTGTCGATCCGGGTCGACGTCGGCGTTGGCAACGGCGAAGCCACCGTGTGGACCTGCGACCTAACCCACGGTTACATCGACATCAACGCCGGCTATCGCTCCTAACGCAGATCTAACGCAGTTGAACCGATCCGGGTGGTGCAAGCTCAACCCACGTCTGGCCAGGTCGCAGCACAACCGGCTCCCCGGCGGCGTTGACAAGTTCGATCGGGTCGGTGGCGTTATCGCGCTGCCAGAAGCCGCCCAGGCGTTCCCCGTCGATGAAATACACGGCCGAGCCTCGCCCCACGGTTTGCGCTTCGGGCGACTGGGCGTCGGCCGGACTCGACAGGTAGTTAACCACCAGTATCACTACGTTCTCTGCGCCAATCGGTCGACCGGCTGAATCGACGTGAGCGGCGCCGTTTTGCGTGCGCCTCCAGACTTCGTCAGCCGCCGACCACGACCACCCCACTGTGGCCTGACCGAAGTCGATGGCAACTCCCCCGGGGCGGGGCACCCCTCGGGTCGGTGTAGTAGAGGTAGCGAACATCACCGGCGGCGGACCGGCTCCGTCGGGAGCATGGGTCCAGAGGCCCGCTGGGCTGGTCATGAGGTTGTGCGGTGCTCGTCGAGCCGAGGAGCGCCAGTACTCGTCGACCTCGAGGGCATCGACGTTCACGATCGGGGCAGCCTCAAGGAATCGCAGCACCTTGGTGTTGGCTCCGGAGGCGGCGAGAAGAGGATTGTTGTAAGCGGCCAGCACGTCGAGGTCGGACGTTCGCACCGATCGGACCGGGCCGACCACGGCCGGCGACTGACTGTGATACACGGCGATCAGTCGGGTGAGGTTGCCCTCCACCACTTCCTCGTAGACCACGTCGGTGAGGTTGAGGCCAATCTGGGGCCGAGCCTGGTCGAGGTTGTCGACCTTAACAGCCAACGCCGGTCGGTCGACGAGCGCCGGGCCGTACTGTCCGGTCAACGGACGTTGGTGCGGAAACAGGGTGGCGAGTCGACGCTGATAGGCCGCCGACGACAACACCTCGTCAATCAACTCAGCGGTAGTAGTGGTTTCCGGGCGGCGATCCCAGCGTTCGGTCTGCACGCTACCGGGGATGGTGTCGAGCAAAGTGATCGACAGCAGCGACAGTCGAGTCGACACGCTCGTTTGCCGCACGTTCTCCGGCGAGTCGGAGAAGGCCAGGAGCATCTCGCCCCGAGACATCCCTCGGCTGAGTTGGCGAACCCAGTGGTCCAACCCGTCGGAGTCGGGCGCTCGGAGTAGGACGTTGCGGTAGACCCGATCGACGAACTCGGCGGAGCTGAGGCTGCCATAGCGGTTGACGAACTCGGTGCTGGTGGCGAACACTTCAGCGATCTGGTCCAGACTCTCGCCATCACGAAGTGACTTGACCCAGAAGTTCAGACCTTGGCGGTCGGGCGGTCGTAGGAACGAGGCTCGATATAGCCGGATCACCGGCTCATAGGCTCCGCCGACCTCGGCCGAGTCGATGAACGACTCGATTACTGAACCATGCGATGCCCCGGAAGCCAGTTGGGATGCCCAGTGTTCACGGCCCGAAGCGTCGGCCGGGCGATCCAGCAGGTCCAGGTAGAGCTGATCGACGAAATCGGCAGGTGTTACCTCGTCAGCGGAGATTGCTGTCGGGCTCGGCGCACTCGCCGTGGTAAGCCCGACGATGATTGCGGCGGCCAGGATCGCAGCCAGACGTCGGACGGCGACGTGAACGTTGATGGACGATGGCATGTTTTCTCCCCGAATTGACCGGCCTGTTGATCGGATCGGCGCCTGTGTTCAGATATGACGTCGGCGATGAGAGAGCGAAGTTGAGTCGACCGCACGGCTTAAACCGGCTGGACCGCTGGATACCCTCGGATGACAGCTAATTGCGAATTGGACAAGGAGGGGTGGAGACCGTGTCGGAATCGATCATTCAAGCTCGCCCGGAGAGAGTCAAGATCTCCACGATGGACGGTGCCCGGTACTGCGAGACACACTTTGGTCTCAACAGTGCCAACATCCTGCTCGACGTCCGATCGCTGGGTAAACAGCCAGGCAAGATATCGGTGACCGACTACTTCTATTACCGACTGTTCGATCCCGAGATGCCGGAGGATGAGCGTCGCCGGTTTGTCGGAGCGCGGTTGGAGCAGCCGCTGCACAAGCTCATCTTCGATCGTGAGGCCTCGCAGCTGGCCAACGACAAGTGCCTCTTCGAGGCCACCTTACTCAAGGCCGGATTACCTTCGCCCGAGACCGTCTGTCTGTATCAGGGGAAGCCAAAAGGACCGTCCGGTCAATGGGCAACGGTTTCCGACAGCAAGGCTCTAACCGCTTGGCTTTCCGAAACATCGGAGTACCCGCTGTACGGAAAACCTCGATTTGGGATTCGAAGCGGTGGGGTGCTCGCGCTAACCAACGTCAACGCTTCGACCGGCATGGCCACCACGGGCCCTGAAGCCGAGCACCGGCTCGACACGGTTGTCGATCAACTCGGCCGCTATCGACGCAAGGGCTATCTATTTCAGCGCCGTCTGCAGCCCCATCCCGGGGTGGCCGAGGTTGTCGGTGATGTGATCGCGACCGTTCGCCTGATAGTCCTCGTCGGCGATAGTGGCCCCAAAGTCCATCGAGCGGCTTGGAAGTTGCCGGTGGCGGGGAGTGTCGCCGACAACTTCTGGCGGGGCAACATCTTGGCCGGCGTCGACCGCAACACCGGTGAGGTCGTCCGAGCGATTCGAGGTACCGGCCTTGAGATGGAGACGGTCACCAAACATCCCGATAGTAAAAAACCGTTGATTGGGATGGCCGTGCCCGACTGGCAACAGCTCGTCGACCTGGCCTTTGAGGCCAGCGCCCTTTTCCCGGGGATCGACATGCAGGCATGGGACATCGCGGTGACCGACCGCGGACCGGTGTTGATGGAGATCAACATTGGAGGCGACTACAACCTTCCTCAGTTGGCGCATCACAAAGGCATGCTTGACGGTGAGCTCATCACGTTCCTGGAACGCAGTGCCAAGAGTCGCGGTCGATCCAAGGCATTTGAGAAACTGAAGCTTGGTCAGTTGGCCTAGGCGGCCACTGCCGCTGTTGGGCTTGGTTCCAGTACCAAACCGAGACCGTTGAGCGTGTCGATCGTTGCGTCGTCTTCGGCGCTCATCGCTTTGGAGAACTGGTAGTGCATGGTCTTAAGCTCATCGAGGGTCCAATCGTGGGAGGCGATCTGGTCGACAAGATCGAACACGGGCATCGACAGTTCGTCGCGGGTGGACTCGAAGCCGTCCAGATCGTTGGTGAGCACGGCTCGGGTCAGTAGTTCGGCATCGCGGAATGCATCGGTGATGCCATGGGCCGAGTACGGATCCTTGAAGTATCCGGCGTCGCCGACCAAAGCCCATCCGGGCCCGACCGGCGTGCGGAATTGTCCGAGCATCCCGGGAAATCCTCGCACCGGCCCGAGCGGCGTGGCCTGGCGCACGATCCCACCAAGCGTCGGATCGAGTTCGTGTGCCACCTGCTGATGGGTGCCGGCCACGTCACCTCGGGCCTCGTTGCGGAACCGTTCGGGAGTCATCGAGGTGAACACGCAGAACGTCCCGTCGGAGGTGGGGATTATGCCGCCCCCGATGCCGGGCTGATAGATCCAGCGGTAGGCCCCGTAGTCAATCGCGGGCACGTCAGCCCTATCAGCCCTGTAGTAACGCATGATACTGGCTGACGTGTGGGTGGCTTGACGAGTGATCGGCGCTTCAACGGCCCGGGCGACCGTGGAACGCAAGCCATCGGCTCCGATCACCAAGTCGGCCCCGACGGTTGCCTCGGTGCCGTCGGCCAGGTCGAGATCGATACCTCGAACCCGACCGGTGGTGTCGGTGACAAGCCCGGTCATTCGGGTGTCGTGTAGAACCTCGGCGCCGGCAGCCACCGCGGCGTCGACCAGGATCGGATCGAGCACGGTGCGGCGGGGAGCAGCAAGCCCAGGCACCGAAGGCCTCGGGCGGATATCGATGGTGAACGTCTCATCGCCGTAGCTGAACACGGTCTTGTCGATCAGCGGGGTATCGGCGAGAACCTGGTCGAGCAGGCCCCAGTGGGCCAGTCGTCGGACCGCTCCCTTCATGAGGGCATGGGTTGACATGGTGTCGCTGCCGTAGCCCTGGCGGTCGACGACGAGCACCCTCTGACCGGCTCGGGCCAGCAGCATGGCGGTTGACGCTCCGGCCGCTCGGGCGCCCACGATCACGGTGTCGTAGAAGGCGAAGTTGGGGCGGTGGTGCTGAGTTGGGCTGTGAGTAGTCATGCCTCAAGTATCAAAAACCCGCTGTTTCAGAGCTTGGAGAGCTTCTGAAGATCCCGTGGAAACGATCTTCAGAACTTCTCCATTTCCTCTTCAAGCTCTTCAGGCCCCGTTGGTTGATAGTTGGACTCAGCAAGACCAAACAACAACAACGCAACAACCAACCAACTGGAGAAGAACAATGACCATGACCGAAGCCTCCCCTGTAGATAACGGCGTCAACGTCGAAGCCCTGCTCGGAGCCCGGGAGGCTATGACCGCCGCCCCGCCCGCTGCCGCCTTCGTGTTCAAGACCAACACCGAATGGGTCAACGGCACCCACTCCAAGACCACGATCGAGAAGTTCTTCGGCGTAGGCGAGGAGCAGAGCCACCGTCAGGCCTTCGAGCTGGAGACCGATCACCCCGAACTGTTCGCCTCGCAGGACAACGGCGTGTCGCCGCCCGAGATGGTGCTGGCCGGCCTGGCCGGTTGCCTCACCGCCGGCATCGCCTCCGTCGCTCAGAACCGGGGCATCCAGCTCAACTCGGTTGAAGCCAGCATCGAGGGTGACATGAACCTGTTCGGCATCCTCGGCATCGACAGCGATGTGCGCAACGGCTTCAGCGGAATCCGCGTGAGCTACAAGATCGACGCCGACGCCACCGACGCCGAGATCCAGGCCGTGGTCGCCCAGAGCCAGAAGCGCTCGGCCGTGTACGACATCGTGACCAACCCGACCGTGGTGACGGTTGAGGTTGTCTGATTCAGCCACTCAACCGGAACCCCAGAAGAGCCCAAGAAACAGAAAGAGACCCTGCCATGAGCCCCCACACAACGACAGTCGCGATTATCGGTGCCGGCCAGGCCGGATTGGCCATGAGCCGCTGCCTGACCGAGCGTTCGATCGACCACGTGTTGTTGGAACGTGGCAAGGTCGCCAACTCATGGCGGAGCGAGCGGTGGGACTCGCTCCGTCTGCTAACCCCCAACTGGATGAGCCGCCTTCCCGGCTTCCAGTATCAAGGTGACGACCCCGACGGTTACATGACCGGAGCCGAGGTCATCGACTTCCTGAACGCCTACCGCCAATCGTTCGACGCCCCGGTGTTGACCAACACCACCGTCGAATCCGTCACCGAGACATGGGATGGCTGCTACCGGATCGTCACCAACAATTTGGAGATCGTCAGCTCCGCCGTCGTTGTGGCCAGCGGTGCCGCCAGCACTCCCAAGATTCCGGCCTTGGCCGACCAGCTGCCGGCCCACATTCATCAGCTCGCCCCAATCCACTACCGAAACCCCGATCAGCTTGACGAGGGGCCGGTGCTCGTGGTCGGCCCCTCCGCCTCGGGCGCTCAGCTGGCTGACGAGTTGGCCCGCAGCGGCCGTGAGGTAACCATGGCGGTCGGCGATCATGTGCGACTGCCCCGGACCTACCGGGGGATGGACATCCACTGGTGGATGGACGCCGTCGGTCGCCTCGACGAACGCTACGACGAGGTGGAAGACATCGTCAGGGCGAGGCGGCTTCCGTCGCTTCAGCTCGTCGGCTCACCGGAAAAGCGTGACCTCGATCTCAACTCGTTACACGCCGCCGGCGTGCAGCTGGTGGGCCGGTTTGTCGGTGTGGCCGGGCCCGATGGGTCGACTGCTCAGTTCTCCGGAACCTTCGCCAATCAGGTTGCGTCGGCCGACCTCAAACTGGGCCGCTTCCTCGACGCCGTCGACGAGTTCGCCACCAACAACGGCCTCGACGGTGAGCTCACCGCCCCCTACCGTCCACCGGCCACCACGGTGCCTACCGCTGAAACCACCAAGAGCCTCGGCGACATCTCCACCGTGATCTGGGCCACCGGATTCAAACCCGATTACCCGTGGCTCGACTCCAACCTGCTCGATCACAAAGGCGCCATCCGCCACGACGGCGGGGTGATGGAACGACCAGGTATGTACGTGCTCGGCCTGCCGTTCACCCGCCGCCGCAAGTCGAGCTTCCTCGACGGAGTTGGCTTCGACGCCATCGAACTCACCGCCCACCTGGCCGGCCATCTCGACAACATTGCCGGTCACCGCCGACTCGCCACAACCTCGTGACCAACCCCACCCAGGTGGTCGTCCGGCCGGCCCGCTAGTTGATCAAGTTACTGAGCCGGTCGGCGAAGGTGGTGGCGCCGAGCCGCGAGTATAGGTCGAGTGCCTGATCCCGATGTCGGGCCGCCACCTTCTGATCGCCGGCCAACAGGTCGAGGCGGCACAACACATCGCCAGCAGCAAAGCTTGGGGCCCACGGATGTCCCAGCATTCGATCGCTGAGCGGGGTCAGTACGTCCCGCAACGGTTCAACGAGGTCGTCCCGGTTCAATGCCAGGACGGCCTCTGCCGCGCCCACCAAGCCGAAGCCACCCATGAAGTTGTCGGCCATGAGATCAAACCGCCCGGTCACCGAATCGATGAGTTCCCCCGCCGTATCGGCATTGCCTCCGACGGCCTCGGCCCAGGCCCGAGTGGCGATCATGTTGTCGCTCGGCACCGACGAAACGATCTCGTCCCAGCGCGCCAAGGAGTCCTCAGGCACACCGTCGAGCACGTTGATCACCAGGTGGACCAACGCGTGCACAACTTGCCCCGACTCGCCCCACGGTTGCCGCCCGAGCGGCAGGGCGGCGTCGGTGAGGTTGCGGGCTTCGTCGAAGCGACCGTTGAACAGTGCGTCGGTTGCCGTCAGCGTGGTGGTTCGCCACTGGTCGACGTCACGTCGTTGCCGGGGGTCGGCTTCAACCTCGTCGGCCAGCTGCCAGAGCGCTTCGCCGTCGCCCCTCCAGTAGAGCCCGATCTCCGGGGCACAGGCGTCGGTGACGAGCACGCCCAGCTCCTTGCGCAACACCGCCAGTTCGTCGTCGAGGGGAACGATGTCGAACACCGTCTTGGGACAGGCGATGGCCATCCAACGGGCTTCGAGAACGGCGAGCCGATCGATCGACACATCGTCGCCAACAAGCTCAACCGCCTTGGCGCTTTCCTCATCTCGCTCGGCAAGGTCGCCGGTGAAAAGGGTGAAGGCGGCACGTTTGGCGAGGAGGCGCGCCTTTCGCGCCGGCTCAACTTGGTCGGCCACGCCGAGGGCCTCGTCGATGAGGGGGATTACCGTGCGATCCTGGCTGGCCCGGAACGGACTGTTGCCCCAACGCCCAACGGCAGCCGCGACCAGGATGTCGGGCCAACCGTTTTGACGGGCTGATTTGGTGGCGTGCTCAAAGGGCTCCAAGGCTTCGGGCTGGCGGCCGGCCATGTTGAGTGCCCGACCGAGGCTGATCAGCATCTCGGCCCGTTCCCTGGCCCCGATCGAGAGTTGAGCGCAGCGGCGGAGTAGCTCGGCGGCCGCATCATATTGATGTTCGGCCACCGCAGCATCGGCGGTGCTGCGAACGCTGTTGAGCACGTCCTCGCTGTTGAGCACGGGGAAGGCTTCGAGGAGGTGATGAGCCACCGCCAATCCGGGCCCTCCATGACTCTCGATCACCTCGGCGATTCGGGCGTGCAGGCGTACAAGCCGTGCTCCGCTCATGCTCTCCAACACGGCCGACGGCACCAGCTGGTGGGAGAAGCGGAAACGGTCGGCTGATCCTTCGACCTCGTGAACGAGCTCGGCGTCGAGCGCCGTTTCCACGGCCTCCAGGGCGGCGAGAGCGTCGAGCCCAGCAGCCTCGCCGGCCACCCGCAGTTCGAAGTCGGGGCCGATCGCCGCGGCGGCACCGACTAGCAGCGACACCTCGTCGGGTAGGTGGTCGAGCCGGCTGCGGATGAGGGTGGCCACGGTGTCGGGGAGATGGGGGAGCGCTGCCCCTCGGCGAACGTCTCGGAGGAGTTCGGTGGCGAACAACGAGTGACCACCGGAAAGCTCGGCGATTTGGTCTCGCACCGAGTTGGGCACATCGAGATCGGCGAGGAGGGTTTTGAGGTCGTCTTCCTCCAGCGCCGTCAGCTCGAAACGATCGACGGTTCCATACACGCTGATCTCGCTGAGCCAGTCCCGGGTTACCTCGTCGAGGTCATCGATGGTGGTGCGCACGGTTACCACGAGAAGGACTCGGGCCAAACCCCGGCGTAGCAGCAGCGAGGCTAGTGCTCGGGTGGCGCCGCCCGCCCACTGGATGTCGTCGAGCACGATCAGTAGCGGCGTTCGGGCTGAGATGCGTTCGAGTAGCACCACCAGGGCGTCGAGCAGGGCGTATTGGTCGCCGGCGGTGGTGGGCGTGTCGTCGGTGGGAGGCAGCCGCACCTGGAGCGTGGGGAACACCGAGCGAAGGTGATCGGCGATACCGGCGCTGTCGGCTTCAAGGGTTTCGGCGGGCACGGTGTTGACGTAGCCGCCGAGGGCCTCAAGCCATGGTTGGAGTGATGAGGCGAGGTGACGGTCGCAGCGTCCGGCCAGCGCTTGCATTCCGTGGGTCGCCTGGGCGTGGCGGGCGATCTCGGCCGCCAACCGGGTCTTGCCGATACCCGGTTCGCCGCCGATCAGAATCGCTCCACTGCCACCGGCGATGATGCGGTCGACCTGGGCTGCGGCTTGTGCCAACAGCTCCGTTCGGCCCACAAATCCGAACTCCTCATCCACCAGCAAGCCGAAGTCGAACTGGCCCGTCGGCACTTGGTGATCGACGGTCACGGCTGGAGCCGTCGGTACGGTTGCTTCGGTGGCGTCGTCGAGCTCGAAGACCTCGCCGACAAACTGGTAGCCGCGGCCGTGCGAATTGCGGATGAGCCGCTGGGCACGGCCGTCGTCACCCACCGCCCGACGGGCCATCTTGATGCGTGTGGTCAGAGCCGACTCGCTCACGAACCGGTCGCCCCACACGTTGTCGAGTAGCTCTTCCTTTGACACCACCCGATCTCGGTTTTCGATCAGGTACGCCAAAACGTCGAAAACCTGGGGCTCGACCCGCACTTGTTCGCCGTCGTCGAGCAGCTCAAACGAGGACGTCCGTAGCTCGTAGTGCTCGAATCGAAACAAATGCCGGTCCCTCAGTCGATCGGTCATTGGCTGATCCAAATCTAGTTGCGATCTTCAGAAGATCTCCAGATCTCCGCCAAGCCTTCGATGGCCGAAAAGCGGACGATTTGAACATGACAACCGCAACCACACCCCGAACCGAATCCCGACCAGCGGCCGCAGCCCCTGAAAATCACGACTGGCACGAGGCCGGTGAGGCCTGGGGTCACGCCGCCACCGAATGGGCCACCCTCTATGAGCACTACGGCATGGACATCTTTCTCGCCATGTTCCCCCGGCTCGGCCTAGGCCCTGGTGTTGAGTTGCTCGACATCGCCTGCGGAGCTGGACTGGGATCCCGACTGGCCACGGGCATGGGTGCCCGAGTGTCGGGGATCGA
This sequence comes from Acidimicrobiales bacterium, assembly GCA_965216355.1. Taxonomy (GTDB): domain Bacteria; phylum Actinomycetota; class Acidimicrobiia; order Acidimicrobiales; family SZUA-35; genus JAHELU01. The sequence goes on along the minus strand of CBDCFR010000013.1, from coordinate 226,888 downwards.
CGCCGCCGAATCGTTGATCGACATCGCCCGTGATCGCAGCCCCGAGGCCGATCTTCGCCTTGGCTCGATGTTCGAGCTTCCGTGGGCCGATGAGTCGTTCGACGCCGCCGTGTCGGTCAACGGAATCTGGGGTGATTGTGAGGGAGCCCTGGTTGAAGCCCATCGAGTGTTGCGACCGGGGGCTCCAATCGGCATCAGCTTCTGGGGATCGGGACGCCCGATGCATCTGCGTGACGCCTTCATGGTGATGGCGGCCAACAGCCCGGTAGAAGCCGTGGGTGGGATGATCAAGACCAACAACATCGCCCGCGACGGTGTGGCCGAGGAGATGCTGACCAGCGCCGGGTTTAAGGTGATTGAGCGGGGCGAGCGGATCTCCACCGTCGAGTGGCCCGACGCCGATCTGGCCTGGCGAGCGCTGCGGAGTGTGGGTCCGTCGATCCCGGCGCTACGCAACTCCGATGAGGACGAGCTGCGGGCCGCGGTGCTGGAGGCCATCGAGCACTGCCGCGACGCCCGAGGCGTCTACCGATTCCAGAACGTCCACGCTTTCGTGATTGCCTGCAAGCCTGAGTGATTTAGGGCATGCGGTGTTAAGGCATGCGGTGCAGGCGATCGCGCCTCAGGTGAGCCGACTCGTTAAGCGACATGAGCGAGTGGTATCCGCTCGATGAGGCCCGGAACCGATTGATCGACGTGTACTCGGGCGGGAAGAACATCGTGCGTTCCAGCTCAAGCACGTGAGCAGCCCAGGCGTTGATTACGCCCCCGTGGCAGACCAGGGCGACGGTCTCGCCGCGGTGGTTGCCGATGATGTTGGTGATCGCCGTGGTTACCGTGGCTCGGAACTGCGATAGGTCGGCCCCATCGAATCCTCGCATCATCTTGCGCCACTCGGCCTTGTCCTTCTTCACCTCTTCCATGGGGATGTAGCCGTCGCCGTCGTCGAATTCCTCGATGCCCGGTTCGACGGTGGCGGTGAGGCCGAGGGCCTTCTCAAGGGGTGCGGCCGTCTCCAGCGCCCGGCGCATGGGGGAGGTGTAGACGGCGTCGATTTGTTCCATGCTGAGCCACGCGGCCATGGCTTCGGCTTGGGCCAGACCGACGTCGGTCAGCCCGGGGTCGGCGGCGACACCAGTGGCCTGAACCTCCGATGCGTCGATGCGCTCGGGTCGGCCGTGCCTGATGATGATGAGATCCATACAGGGTGGCAGGATAGACGTCGCTGAGACGTCGGGCGAAACGCAGGCTGCTACCGACGATCGACCGCGGCCGTTATGGCAGGGCCGAGTTTGGCGAGCGGAGTGCCTTTGGCCTCTTGGACGACGAACCCGACGGCCAGGCCCCGGCTTGGGTCGGCAAATGCGCCGGATCCGTAGGCCCCGTAGAAGCCGAATGCCGTGGGCGAAGCCTTCCTGCGCGGGAATGGTGGGTGATAGCCGAGCTTCCAGCCGACTTTCAGCGGGATGACGAGGTCTCGTCGATTGTTCTGAGTCTTCGTTGCCAAGCCTCGTCGCCCGGGCGACCAAAGCCGAACCCCGTCAAGGCCGTCGTCTGAACCGAGCGCGGCGTAGATGCGGGCTAGTGATCGTGCCGTGAACACCCCGTTTGCGCTCGGCACCTCAGCCTGGAGAAAGTCGTCGGTGCCGATAACCCGGTGGCCGTGGCGAGGGAGGAAGGCCGCGGCGAATCTCTTGGGGCTGAATCCGGAGAGTCGGAGCACTGGATCAAGCGACTTGGCCGCCCGTCGTACAAACGGCGATTCGGGTTTAAGGGTTGGCCGGACTGCCACCCGAGGTAGTTCCTCCGACGGTGTGCCGACGTAGCAACCGTCGAGGTTGAGGGCGTCGGCTATCTCGGTGGAGACGACGCTGCCGAGGCTCGACCCGGTAGCTCGACGCACGACCTCGCCAACCAACCATCCGTAGGTAAGCGCGTGATAGGCGTTTGCCTGGCCTGCCGGGTGTGCCGGGGTTGCCTCGGCCAGGAGCCCGGCCATCGCATCATGATCGAGCATCAAGGTCGGATCGGTGATGAGGCTTCGGATGTCATACAGCCCGGCTTCCATGGCCAAGACGTGACCAATGGTGATTTCGGATTTGCCGTTCCTGCCAAACTCGGGCCAAACGCTGACCATCGGAGTGTCGTAGTCCAAGTGCCCTTGGTCGACGAGCATATGCACGACCGTCGACGCGATCCCCTTGGTGGTCGACCACGACATCGCCATCGTGTCGTGTTCCCACTTGAGGCCGGAGGCGCGATCCCGCCAGCCCGCCCAGATGTCGACCACCGGGACACCGTCGACGTAAACGCACAGGGCTCCGCCCCCGGATGCATCGAAGATTTTCAATGCCGTCTGTTCGACGCCTTTGAATTCGGGCCGGCAGAGTTGTTCCCTCATCGATCGGCTCCTGTCAGCCTCGGGCTTGTTTCCAGGCGTCGAACTCGGCCTGGTACTCCTCGGTGAGGGGGAAGATGCCGATGGTCGACGCTCCGGCTGCCACCTTCTCCAGCGCGAACGCCTCCCGCTCCTCCTGGGCTACGCAGGCCCGGGCCACTTCGTCGACGAGCGACATGGGGATCACGACTGCGCCTTCGCCGTCGCCCACGATGATGTCGCCCGGTTCGACGTAGACCTCGGCGCACGTGATCGGGGTGTCGAAGTCGATGGGCATGTGACGGCGACGCCACGTCGATCCATGGGACGCTCGGTGGTAGACGGGTTTGCCGAGCTCGGCGATGGCGTCGGTGTCCCGGAGGGCGCCGTCGGTGATCACGCCAACCCCGCCGAGGGCGTAGATGCGGGAGGCGTAAATGTCGCCGATGGTGCCGGCGTCGGGCACGTTGCGGGCTTCCATGATGAGCACGTCGCCTGGTTCGGTGGCTTCGGCCGAGGCTTTCTGCGGGTTGGGGCCGGGGCCGGCGGCGTCGAGGATGTCTTGGCGCACGGCCACGTAGCGAAGGGTGCGGGCCCGTCCGACCAGACGCTGGTTGGGGAGCAACGGTTTGAGGCCTGAGAGGAACGAGTTGCGGATGCCGCGGCGCATCAGCTGGGCGGTGATGGTGGCGGTGGCCACGGTCTCCAGCATCGCTCGCAACTCGTCGGTGAGGACTTGCGGAATCTCGTTTGTGGGTTGCTCAGACATGACTACGAGCGTAGGCCCGTGAGACCCGTCTTTAACCGGTTAGCGACAGCGGGTGATGGACAGGGATTCCGTCCGCTGGGTGGTCTGGCCGGCGGTGTCGGTGGCGGCGACGGTCACGGCGATCGTGCCGTCTTCCGACGCGGTGACCGGCCCAAACTCCCCGGAGTAGGTTGGGCCCGAGCCGCCGAGTGTGCTGCCTCCCGACACATCCGGTCCGCTCCAACTCACGTCCATCGACGTGATGCCGTTGTCGTCGAACGCGGCCACCGTCACCGAAAAGAAGCCGCCACACACGATGGCCCGGCTGACCACCATTCGGTCAATGGAGGGTGGCGTGTCGACCATCGCGCTGAGTTTGGCCCCATGTTTGTCGGTAGGCGTGGTGATCGTGGCCTCGCCAGCCACGGTCCCGCTCTGAAGGTTGGCGCGATCAACCGTAAGTGGGATCGATTTGGTTTCGCCAGGACCCACCTCACCCTGTGGTTCTGGCGCCCCGAAGGGTGATGTGACGGCGATGTTGTAGGGCACCGCTGTGCCACCCGTGTTGACGAGCACGAGATTGGCGGTGCGGTTCAACCCGAAATCGACCAGCGGAGTCTCGACGACGATTCGGCCCGGAGTCGGCTCGGTCGTTGTGGTGGTGGACTCGGTGCTCGACGTCGTCGACTCGGTGGTTGTCTCGGTTGTTGGCGTTGTCTCGGTCGTGGTTGCTTCGGTTGTTGATGTCTGGTCGGTGGTTGTCGCTGCGGTGGTGTCAGTGGTGGCGGGATCTCCGGACGTTGGCGTCGTCGAGTCGGTGGTGGCCGGGGGATTGGTGCTGATGGCCCCACCCTCGTCGGAAAGAATGAAGCCTGCGTTTTCGTCGCCGGAGTTCAGCACCTGATACCCGACGAACGCGATACCGGCCAACAACATGATGCCGATGAGGCCCAGGAGAGCGAGTAGCCCGGTGGACTTGGCGGCAGCAACGGCGACCGGCTTGCTGACCTGATCCGAAGCGACCGGGAAGCCGTCGCCTCGCCAGCCTCCGGCGCTTTCGGTTGGATCGGCGTTGGTCGAGGTCGTGCTCGGACCGCCACCGATGGCGTCGACCATGGCATCGATGGTCGAGCCTCGCAGCGCCGGTGGTGCGGGGATGATCGGGAGCATGCCGAACGCCATGCCTCGACCGATGAGGGCGGCCTGCTTGTTATCGCAGATGTCGCAGTCGGACACGTGGCGGGTGACCCGGGAGCGAACGTCGAGGGTGAAGAGACCGTCCCAGTCGCGGAGGATGGCGGCCAGGTCGGCGCAGTCCTCGGTGCCCATTCGAGCGATGAGGAGTGAGCCGACGGCTTTCTTCAGCCGATCGTTCATCCGGGACTTCAGCACGTGCAGATGTGAGATCGCCACGCCGAGGGCGTCGGCCAGATCGTCACCGTCGAGTCCGTGTCGAATGGAGAGTTCCAGAAGGTCACGATCTCGTTCAGTCAGCGACCCGGCGGCATCCCAGAGGAGTGAGGCCGACTCGACCGACTCCAGGTCGGCACCGTGGTCACCGTGATAGACAGCCATCGACTCGGTTACATCTGTGTGGGATCGCTGGGCGTAGCGAACCTGGTCGATGATCTTGTTGCGGGCGATGGCGAACACCCAGGCCCGCAGTCGCTCCGGGTGGCGCAGTGTCGACAGGCGGGTGGCCACCATCACAAACGTTTCCTGCGTGGCGTCGGCGGCCTGGTCGGGATTGCGCAGACGGGACATGGCGAACGAGTAGATGTCGTTGCTGTACCGGTCGTAGATCTGGCCGAGCGCGGCCCGGTCGCCGCCGAGAGCGGCGACGACCAGGCTGGCATCGGATTGGGCCGACTGCGAAATATTCGAACCTGTCAGATTTGAATTGGATGGCACTGTGGTCATTGTTGCACGGGCCTTGGCTGAGGACCATCGCAGTCATCGATCATCAGCCCCGAGCCCGACCGAGCGTCTTGCCGATGGCGAGCGCCACGGCTAGGGCGGCGATGATCAGAACCATCAGGAGGCCGGTGAGTGCGAGTCGGGCGTTGCCTGACACGGTCGGGCTGCTGGAGGTGAGATTGTCGCCGGCGGCCTGCTCGTCGAAGGCCGGGCCTTGGGTCGAGTTGTCGGAGGAGCTGTTGTCGGGGACGGGGATCTGCGTGGTGCTGCCGGAGGAATCGGCCGGGTCTGCCGGGGCAGGAGTGGGGTTGGCCGGAGCAGGGTCAGCGGGCGCTGGGTCGTTGTTGTCGTCGGCATCATCGTCGTTCTGGTCGCCATCGCCGGGATCGGCAGGATCAGCCGGGTCGGCAGGATCAGCCGGGTCTGCGGGATCAGCGGGGTCGGCCGGATCGCCGGGGTCGCCTGGATCGACGGGCAGCGGCACGAGGATGTCGGTCGGGAACTTGAAGCCCTTGCAGTCGACCACCACGGTGTCGTTGTAGATGTCACCGTGTCCGGTGGCGGTCACCTTGACGTGGGTGTCTTCGTCTTCCTCCATCGGGACGGGGAAGCCTTTGGTGTCGCTTACGCTGCCGCCGTAGAAGGCGCCGTTGGCCTTGATGACCACGTCGATGGCCTGGTTGAGGTGGTTGGTGACGTAGACGGTGGCCGGGATGGCGGCGTCGCAGTCGATGCCGATGCCGACGGTGGCGGGCTTGATCGGAAGCGGGAAGATTGGGAAGTCGGGGTTCTCCGGGATGGTGACGATGGTGAAGTCGTCGGGAACCGTGGGCCCCGGGCCGGGGCCGGGGATCTGGATCTTGTCGCCCTGGGTGGCGGTGGTGGTTGCGCTTGCGGCGGTGGCGCCGAAGCCGAGGACCGTCATGGTTGCGACGGTGGCCATCAGGACCTTGGCCAGAGTTTTGCGGGTTGAGTTGGTGTTGGTGTTGCGCATCTTGTGCTCCGTTTCTCGGTGAGTTGTGCCGAGTAGACGAAGCGCATGGCGGATTCTTACACCCCACCGAGAAATTTCCTGAATTTCTTTTCGGAGCCTGATTTTGGGGTGTTTGACGGGGTCCACCGGCCGGTACATGATCGTCTGGTGACATGGATTGGCCGGATTCGACGTGTGCTGGCACCGCGCGGCCCGTCACCGCCGACTCGCCAGGAACTCATCGATCACAAACATCGCCTCGAAGGCGAGATCCGTCAGCTGAACCGTCGAATCAACGCCGGCGCCGTCGGTCAGCCCGGTGGCGGCGGCGGTGAAAGCCTCGGCGCGATGCAGTCTCGACTCGAACGCCTACGGGCCGAACACCTCGAAACCCGCCTGCGCATCGACCGCACGCCCCATTGAGGAGAGGCGTGCGGTCGAGGCGGAGAGCTATCGGCGGCAGCCCATCAGTTCCCTCACCTGATTGCTCGTGGACAAAAGTTCGTCGGCGGTGATGTCATAAACATGTTTGCCGGCGAGTGCGTTGGCTTCCCCATCGAAGGCCGTGAGTGTGTTGCAGGCCAGATTCGTCTTGCCCTCCGCCAGAGCGGAGAGGGTGCGTTCAAGTTTGACGGTCAGGCTTTGAACAATCCCGGGAGGGGCATCTCCAGACAGTGATTCGACCGTTTCCTTCATCGCCAGCAGGAGCGCTTCCGGTGTTGCCGGTTCGCCGCAATCGAGTACGAGGTCGATACCCAACTGCGGGGGTGGCACCGGAAGTACGGCCGATTCAACATACGAGATGGTCTCATCGATTGGATTGACGCAACCGGGAGCCTCGGCACGGACGACGTAGTAGCCGGCAATTGTGTCCCATCCGTAGTGGCCGTCGGAACCCGTGGACATCGGATTCTGTCGATTGGCCGGACTCATGATTGCCGAACCGTCGGGGACCTGCTCAAACGGCCCCTCGGCAAAGTCCGACCGGAAGAGGGTGACAATCGCACCTTCTACCGGATCGCCGCCAGTGGTGAGGACGGTGCCGCTGGGGTCGATGTAGATGGTGAACTGTATGGTCGTGCTGTCGGCTGGATCGGGACATGTGATCGATATGGAAACGTCGGCATATCCGACCGAGGGTGACAGCGGAGGCACCACCGACGTATATGTGCCTGGCGGGCCTTCTACCATCCCCCCGCTCGCGATTTCTGTTCCGCCGATTGCGATTGAGTAACTGGCGACACCGCCAACACAACCGTTGCTGGTGAGTGTCAGTTCGTCGTTGTAGTACACGACTGGTACCGAGCCTCCGGACCGGGACGGTTCGATGGTTGTGCCGGCCGGTGGTGGAACGGGACCTTGGAGAACAACATCAACCACCAGGTCGCTGTCTCCGACAGTGATCGGCCCGACGGTGGTCGTGTTGTAGTCGGTCCCGGCCGGAGCTCCGGCGCGTATCGTGTACTGGCCACTGGGCACAGGTTCGACGCGATACTCTCCGAGCGAGTTGCTCGACGTTGACACGCAGCCACCGGAATTCGCGCAGACATCGATGGGCGACCCTGCAAGGGGTGTTCCATCTTGGGCTGTGATGAGACCACTGAGAGCCACTCCGTCGACGGCACCGTTGCGCACACGGAAGATGTACCGTCCGTCTTGAGTGCTGTTCAGACTCCCGTGAATGAGTCCGGTTGCATTGTTGGAGTCAAGGAATGCACCGTTGATACCAGAGCCCTGAAGTTCGAGAGCGTCGAATCCGGCCGAAGCGTAGCCTGAACGAGCAGCTGAACCGCCAAGTCCACCCGAGCCTCCGGACGCGCTGCCAGCCTCCCATTCGACCCGGTCGAAGTTGAAGATTATGTCAAAGTCACCAGGTGAGATGTTGGAGCGATCCACCAGCATCAGCTGGAAGCTGTTGGTCTTGTCGGCGCCGTTGCTGTAGTAGCCAACGTTGTCCCAGTTGACGCAGAACGCCGGCCTCGAACCAAATGTTGCCTGGCCGTAGGTCACGGCGTCACTTCCGAGGGAACGGGTATCGACATCACCGAAGAACGGCGCGACGATCACTCTCGAGGTGGAGAGCAACGGGAAGGGGGTATACGTGGAAAGCGGGCTGTCGAACGTGATGTTGCCGTTGTTGTTCACGTAGAGACTGGAGTAGGTGCCGCCGAAGAAGTCGACGTCGAATCCCAACGGGGTGAGGCTCGTCGACCCGTCGTCGTTGCGGACCAAGGTGTTGGTGGTGCAGCCGGCGTTCGAATAGAAGGCGCCAGGACCGACTTCCAAGCGAAGAGTTCTCCCGCATGACTGATACGGGCCGGTGGCCGGGTCGTCCGACTGGGTGCCTATGACGGTCCAAGTGATGGAACGGAATCGTCTGATCTGGTCCCATTGAGCCTGGGTTGGAGTGAAGTCTGTTGCCGTGATCGCGTCTTGTTCGAACACGACCCTGGAATGGTCGGGAGTCGTGAATCGAATTGTGAACTCATCGTTTAGGTAGGTAGGCCCGCCACCTCTCGCAGCCCAACGGAAGGTCGGGGGCGCGGCCGCTGCGGAGAACGACTGGCCGTCGACAGGACTAGCCAGGTTAGGCGACATGCCCCACTCGCCAGCTATGCAGGAGGCTGCGGCCCTTTCCTGTGCGGTCATCGGCGCCAGCAGAGCCTGCCAGCCTTCGGAGAAGTTGACCGGATCGGCAGCGTCTAGGCGATCCCAAATAACCTGATCGCCTAGAGAGACGTCGGTGTCGCCATCATCGTTGGCGTTGTCGTAAAGGTCCCAAAGGGCGCGCTGTACGGCCACCTCGTTGTCCTCACCAGGGGAGCCTCCACCGTCGGTGGTTTCCATGGAGTAGTCGATACCGGACGCTGCGGTTTCGAAGGCCTGATATCGGGTGTCGCCAACACGAGGAACGTTGAGTGAGGCGGCGTTCTCCTCTTGCTGAAGGCTGATGGCGAAGTAGGTTGGCCACCCTTCGCCCCACGCCAACCTCGTACCTTCGCTCTTGTTACCACGAGTCTCGGAGAGATTGTCTCCAAGATTGTGGGCGCCTCCGGGGTTGTCCTCGATGTTGATCTGTTCGGCAACGAAGTGGCCGTATTCGTGATGAATCGTGTCCCAGTCCCAGCTGTCGGCCTCCTCGATTTCAAGGTCGCCGTTGTAGAACGATCCGGTCCCCCCGTTTGGGTAAACAACATCGAGGTCGCGCAGTGTTCCCTCCACCCGTTGCACATACGGGACGGCAAGCGCCATGGATTGATGCACCGACATTGCCCGACCCGGCGTATCGTCGTTGGCCCCAACCATCGTGAACACGTAGGTGGCGCCGCCGTCGGCATCGTTGACGTTGGGCGATCGCAGAGAATAAACGTCGTCGCCGGTCGTCACCACTCGGAACGACGTGCCTACGGTCCGAGGCCGGACGTAGATATCGCGCCCGCCCTGTCCCACACCGTCGTTGTTGTCGACCACCACGGCAAATGCACCGTTGGCATCGGTGGTGGTTGTGGTGATGAGGTCATCACCGGAGAGCGTGTCGTCTTCCCAGACCTGCAGCTCGGCAAACCTGTATGGATGTTCAACTCCGTTTTCGTCGGTCCAGGAAACCGTGCCTTCCACGCCGACCTCGTCGGGACCTGGAGCGAGAGCCAGAGCTCGCTCGGCTTCCAGTGCATCGGCCGGAGCGACGCGGTTTGTGGTGGCCACACCATCGAGCAGCGCAGCTCGAAGTTCGGCGCGTTGCTCCTGAGGAGCCTCAGCAGCTTCGTGGCGATCGAAAGAGGCAACACGTAGAGCCGGGATGCCTGCGGTGCCGGCGAGCACTTCGTCATGGGCATCCAAGAGCGAGACGGTTGCCACTTCGGTGACCAAAGCAGCGTTGTCTTCATCGATCGCCGACACGGCGGCGGTGACGGCGCCAGCGCCGCCGGCGACGATGTAGTCGACCTGTACGGAGAGGGGTGCAGCTCCGTCGGCGGGCACCGATAGCAGGGGCTCCGATTTAAGCAACGCCTTTCCACTAGCCGACAACTGGATTGAAAGGGATGAGGCGTCCAGCGCCTCATCGACCTCGACCGTGAGGGAGGCCGATCCTGCTCCTGGTTTACCAACTCGCCAGACGGGCTCGAACGTGATGTCGAGCCCGGAATGTGGTTCTCCCCGGGTGGAGAACGACATCGGCAACTGCTCATTTGAGCGGGTGCCACTGGATACGTCGCTCATCGCATCGGACGGGGTGGCCGCTGGTCTCTCGGAGAAATGCAGAGCGGCTACCATTGCTAACACAACCACGAACGCTCCAAAGGCGATGCGTGGCATTTTAAATAACATGTTTGATTCCCTCACGGCTGAAGACGCTATCACGACACTGCGAAGCAAGACAAGATGAACAATGTCGCCACAGAGAAAATTGTCTTTTCAATTTTAATGAGTGCAGGTGTATTTCTGATTTCCTGCACAGGGGATGATCAACGATCGTCAGCGACAAGTGTCAGCCCGGTGGCGATCGAGGCGGCGGACGAATCGGGGAAGTCCAACTCTTCAGAGCCAACCTCCGACGGTAGCGAGGTGACGTCAGAGCCCTCGACTGGCACCGAGATCGCGGTCGACACTCGTGAGTCGCCTGCCGCTGGTGGGACCGTTATCCTGCCGGTTTCGATTGCAGCGTCCCGTGGTCTTGGGTTCGACGATGCGGTGATAGCTATTCAATCGGAAGGGGAGCTTGAGATTCGGCACAACATAACCCTTGAGTCGCTAGTTCCTGGAGGAATCGGTGTTGGTGAGATCACCGTAGAAGTCGCGCCCGGATCCCTTGAGGCGCCAAATGGTGGGGTGATACGGATCGGCGTCGACTTTCTTAATAGCGATGTGATCGCCGACAGTCGAGTTGTTCACCTTGCGTTTTTGGCCGATGATGAACGGGTTTGGTACGGCACAACATCTGAGAGCGATTTGTACCGACTACGGCTTTTACAGCTCCTCGAGGAGGGCCGGATCAGTCAACAAACATACGACGAAGGGGTTAGAGGTACAACCGAGACCCAGACGGGAACGGTCGAGAAGAAGGACCCTTAGTGGCTCGAACATCCAACAAGTCGCTGGGGGGACGTGAGCAGCCGAGCCGGGTTGGAGGTAGTAACCGCCAAACTGGTTCCAACTGACCCGGCCGCTCATCATCCTCAACGCTTGGCACCGCCGCCCGTGACGAAGAAAGCTCAGGATTTCGAATTCTTTTCGTCACGCCGCCAACGTGCTGCCGTTTAACCATGTGTGAGCAACACAAATCAGATCGTGGTGAGACCCTTTCAGTTGGACACGGTGGCGGGGCGGTTCTCGTCGGTGTCGGGCGAGTTATCAGACGTGACCCGGCGCCTGAACGTCGCATCGATCGGGGTGCGGCTGAACCACCGCGACCCTCGGGCGGTGGCGGCAACGTTTCAGTCGAGGCGGTTCGGCGTTGAGCAGCGACTGTCGCAGGCGGGCATTGGTTGGGACGACGACTCCCGAGTCCTGCGGGTGACGGTCGACGAAGCCGTTGCCGCCGACTCCGGCTTGGGTCTGCTGGGCCGATTCGACCGGGTGGCCGAGGTGGTGGATTCGCAGCCACCGTCGATGCGGCGGGGGGTGTTTTACGAGGAGCTGTTGGCCCATCGGGCCGAGCTGCTCAATGAGGTGGCCGGTGGCAGTCGCCCGGCCGGGGCGGTGTTGGGTGAATACTCTGCGTGGGGTGGGTCGCTGCGAGATGTGTTCGAGTCGGTCGCTTCGGATGATGGCGCCACGCTGGAACGGACGGTGCATGAGCTGGCGGCTGAAGGTTTGGTGGCGGAGGCTCGTCAGCTTGACCAAGTATTGGCAGTGACCAGGCTGTTGTTGGCTGACGCCTCGGGTGAGCTGGGCTCGTTCGACGAGTTGACGGAAGGCGGCGTCGACGTGGCGGTGGCGGCCAACGTCTCCCGGATCGGCGGGATGCCGAGTGGCGGTGAGCTGGAGGATCTGGTCGATCGGCTGGCCGCCGTGTTCGGCCGGGAAGGAGGCAGGATTGTACTGAGCGACCACGACTGGGCCCGGCTGCCGTTGTCGATGCGACTGGAGCTGGTTGATGGGGTCGTGGCGCCAACCGGTGGCGACTCGGCGATGATCCAGTCGCAGGTGTACGACGGGCGGTTCTCTGCTGGCGGGGACCATGTCGACGCGCAGTTGAGGGTGATCGGTGAGTTGGGGCGAGCCGGTCTAGACCTGCCGCAAAGCGGTGAGACGCTGGCGGGAATGGTGGCCGAGATGGTGATGCCAACGCCGGGCGGTGGCCTGGCCGAGCTGTCGACTCACCAGGCCGCCGCGGCAGTGGTGGGCGACCCGACAACCGAAATCGATGCGGCCTTCTTTCGGCTGCTCGGGGTTGACGGGGCCCGGGCGCTGGCCGAGTCGGTCGGGGCGACGGCGCCGTTTGCGGTGTCGGACCGGCGGTCCTCAGGCACGGCCCAGAGTGTGCTGGCTCGCTACGGCGACGGTATGGCGGCGGCCGACCGTCGAGGTCAGCTCGGGTTTGGAGCAGCGGAGTTGTTCGGCGATGATCCGGCCGTCGCCTGGTCGAGTGGGGGCTACCTGGGGGCGTCGACCGGATTCAGCCGGCAGTTCGCCCTCGACGCAGCGGCGGCCATGATCGACGTCGGCCGAGCGCCCGGGTCGTATGGCGTGGCGGACCCACGGGGCATGGCGATCGAGCAGGTGGCTCGTCATGGGGGAGCGGCGGCGGTCGAGCTGTTCGATCTGTTGGGCGACGACTTCCTCGACGAGTTGCTATGGAACCCCGAACCGATTGAGTCGGCCGAGGCGGTGCACCCGGTGTATCAGCTGATGGGTCCGGTGCTCGACGATCCCCGGTTGCGTCCGGGTCTGGCCGCCGAGATCGTGGTGGCTGCCGGTGAGCGCCATGCCGACGGCCCGGCTCCGCTCCACACCGGCGATGTGGTGCAACATGCGTTCCTGAGCGACAAGTTCCTCCTCGCCCCGGTGCATGCCTACCGCCTTGGCGGCGCCCAATCCACCGGATACATGGACCGCTTCCCCAACGAAGAGGATGTGGTCAACGCCATCGAGGTGGTGTACGCCTCAGGCTCCGGTGACGGGTTGATCGCGTTCCGGGACGGAATCGTGCCGCACATCTTCACCGAGGCCGTCAACGTCGAAGGCGCCGCTTGGATCTCACCCGACACCGACGCCGTCTACACCGAAATCATCGGCAAGCTCAACGCCGGTGAGTTCAACGTGGCTCTACACCAGGCGATGGGGGCCGACGCTCGGATCGGGCGGGCCAAGTTCGTGGGCTCGGCGGTCGCCACGGCGTTGCCTGGTGCGCTGCCGGTGAAGGGCGCGGTGTCGGTGGGCACGGGTTTGGCGGTGAACCTTGGGTCGGGTCCGGCGTTCGACCTCATAGCCGCCGACAACACGCTCGGAGTATATGAGGACGATTGGGTCGAGGTGCGAGAGATCGGGGCGGACTACCGCACTCAGGCGGCCTACGCTCTTGCCGCTGCCGGTGCTGTCGACCTCACTCACTGCCCCTCGGGCGAGTACTTCGATGAGGCCTACTTCCTGGTGACCAGTGCCGACGGCACGCCGAGCGGCGCGCTGTACGAGTGGATCCGAGCGGCCTCTCATCTGCACAGCGTGGCCGCGAAACATGAGGCCGATGTGGTTGGTGGCGGGGATTAGTCGCCGCTGAGGTCGTTGGCCAGCCCGTTGAGGGCGAGCCGGAGACACTCGGGTATGTCGTCGGTTCTTGCCGGGCTGTTCTGCAGACCGACCTTCGTGCCGCCAAGCTCTCCGTCGGATTGAATCTCCAGATCCATAAATGTTGCCAGCGGCATCGAGAGAGGGTCGCCGTTCGGAGGCCCATCGTCGATCATGCCCTCGTCGTGGAGTGCGCCAACGTAGGCGTAATCGGAGACGGCGAAGAGGAAGGTCTTGTGATCTTCGAGCCGGAGGCGGGTCTCCTCGGATCGAGCTCGGGACACCTCGGCCAGCCGATGGTGCGCCTGGACTTCAATCTCGACCTGCCGGTCGCACCAGTCGTTGACGCGCTGATCGTCCGCCGTAGTTAAGCCATCGTCGATGTCGGCGACCAGCGCCCGGTACTCGTGGCGGAGGTACGCCATCAGCTCGATCTCGGCTTCGTCGAAGATCTCGTCGACCCGGGCGTCGGCCCGATCGGCCAGCCAGCCGGGGACCGTGATCATCGCTGCAGCCGCTAGAACCGCCGCGCTCAGAATCATCGCCAGCACCTGTTTTCCAGTAACCGCCATCACTACCGCCTCATCTCGTGCGTCGCCGAGTGGATCATACCTACTTCAACGCCGCCGCGGCTCGGCCGTGAAGGCCGGGAGTCAACAGCCGTTCCGGACGCTTTCGTATGTGCGCTGGACTAACGCCGATAGACGCCGCAAACCCGTGCCTTCAGAGTGGAGACATCGCCAGATCGGCGACAACCAATACCCAAAATCACCACCCAAAATCAACACTGGAGCATCACAATGAGCTTTCCCTTTGCGGCCGCCTTGGCCAACTTCTTCTTCCCCGGTGCCGGCTATCTGCTGGCCGGCACCAAACGAGCCCTCGCCGTGTTGTGGCTCGCCGGCGCCGTTGGCCTCACCTGGGTCGAGTTCGGCATCCGGGAGTCCGAGCCAACACTGTGGGCGATCATGTTCGCCAGCGTGTTCGCCATCAACACGGCGTTCGCCGTCGACGTCTACCGCTCGACCAAAGCGCAACGCCAGGCGTCGCAGTGATTCCTACCACCATGGAGGAGACGGCTCGGGCTGTTGTCTGCGACATCGCCGACCAGCTCGAGCACTCCTGGAACGTCGCCGACGGCTCCGCCTATGCCGAGCCGTTCGCCGATGACGCCGACCTCATCACTACGACCGGTGATCACATTCGAGGTCGTGAGGCCATCACCGCCGGTGTATCAGGGGCCCTGCGTGGCCTGTGCGCCGAGAGTCCGATGACCTGTCGGGTGGTCAGCACTCGCTGCCGTGGTCCGACGACGATCGTCGCTCTGATCGAGTCCGTCAGGCGAGACGTGGCGGTCTTGGCCACCGCCGTGATCACCGAAACCGGGCGGGGATGGGAGGTCGCGGCCTTGCACAACACCGTGGGTCCAAACGTCAGGCGCCATCCGACAACACGGACTTGACATAACTAACTCCATTAGTCATATTTAACTAACTCCATTAGTCAAAATCCACTGGGAGCTGAAATGCACTACGAACTACACACCGAAATCGAAATCGACGCCCCACCCGAGGTGGTGTGGGAGGTCCTGACCGACTTCGCCACCTATGGCGAGTGGAATCCGTTCGTCACCTCGGCCGAGGGCATTGCCTCGGTCGGACACACGCTCGTCACCCGCTTTGAACCTCCGGGTGGGCGGGCGGCCACCTTGAAGCCGAAGGTCACCGTCGTCGACAATCACGAGACCTTGGAATGGCTTGGCCACATCGGCCTGCCGGGCCTGCTCGACGGTCGGCACCGGTTCGAGCTAGAGGCTACCTCCACCGGCACCCGGGTTGTTCAAAGCGAACAATTCGACGGCGTGCTCGTCCGGCTTTTTCGCAAGTCGATCAACACCACCACCAGGGCGGGCTTCGAGGCCATGAACCAGGCGTTGAAGAGCCGAGCCGAATTGGTTGCGGTGGCCTAATGGGCCGCAAGCTGGGTTTGACGCTCGACCAGGTCGTCGAGGCCGCGGCCGGTATCGCCGACCGCGATGGCCTCGACGCCCTGAGCTTGGCGTCACTGGCTGCCCACCTCGGCATGAAGTCGCCGTCGCTGTACAACCACGTCGAGGGGCTGCCCGGGCTGCGCCGGTTGCTCACCATGCACGCCAGCGCGGTGCTCACCGATGAGCTGGTGGCCAGCGCCGTCGGGCTTGAGGGTGTCGACGCGTTGCGGGCCTGCGTCCGCCAGATGCGATCGTTTGCCCACCGTCATCCTGGTTTGAACGCCACGTTCTTGCCGGCTCCCACGCCCGAGGAGGACTCGGAGGTGGCTTCGGCTCTGGCCGAACCGGTCGTGGTCGTGGCGTCGATTCTGAATCGTATGGGCGTTGATCCGGCCGATGTGGTTCCGCTCATCCGTGCTCTGCGGGCTGCGGTGCACGGGTTTGTCGACCTTGAACTGCGGGGTGGCTTCGGCCTTCCCGATGACATCGAGCAGTCGTTCGACACCACCGTCAACTTGGTGTTGGATGCCATCGCTGCTCAGGCCGGGATAGGAGTCGACTGATGGTTGCCCCGCCTGTCGTGATGCGGGAAGAACGGTCGGCCAAGTACGCCCGGTCGGAGTCACCCGTCGGGAGTGATCTATCCGTTGCGGCGTTCTTCGCTATTGCCTATCTGTTGGCCTGGGGGATCTGGGCTGCGTTGAGTTGGTTCGCCGGCGATGCCGGTATGGACGCTGTGACCTTTGTTGCCGCTATCGAAGATGGGAATTTCGATGTTGGCGGCGACACTCCGGGTTGGCTTCTCTACCTTCTCACCCGGATCCTCGACTTCTCTTTTACCATCGCCGGGCTCATCATGATCGGGCTGACCGGTGGTTTGGCCGGGTTCCGGCAACTCGGCGCTCGCCTCACCACGTGGCGAATCCCGATCCGGTGGTACGCAGCCGGGCTGATCCCTGTGGCGCTGTACGGGGTCGCCGCCGTCGTCGCCTCGTCGGGCAGCGGAGGCGGAGCGATCCTCAACCTGTCGACCGTCAACACGATTCTGTTCAGCCTCTCGTCGGGCTTCTTCGTCTCACTGTTTCTCCGGGGAGCGATGGGAGAGGAGATCGGGTTGCGGGGGTTCGCCCTGGTCCGATTGCAGGAACGCACCACGCCAACCAAGGCCAGCCTCATCGTTGGTGTGCTCTGGGCTCTCTGGCATCTGCCCGTGCTGGCGCCGCGCGGCCCGGTCACCGCTGTTCTCCTTATATTGCTGATCGTTGGCGTGAGCTTCGTGTTCACGTGGCTGTTCAACGGCAGTGGCGGCTCACTTGTCCCGCCGCTGCTCTTCCATGCTGCGCAGAACTGGGAGGAAGGTTTCGAGGTCGTGTTCCCCGCCATCGTTGACACCAACTGGGACACGCCGGCCACGCTCGCTCTCCTCCCGGTGGCCCTCGTTGTGGGTCTTCGGATACGTGGTCGGGGCGAAAGTGACTGATCCGCTCACCGCCGGCCTGCGTACGTTGAGGATGCAGGGCTCGCTCTTCAGCCGGGCGGAGATGGCCGCCCCGTTTGGTGTGCGCTCCGGGCCGCTCTCGTTCGGAGTGTTTCATGCCGTGGTCGCCGGTCGGAGTGTGTTGCGATTGCCCGATGGTGAGGGAGAGCCGATTGAACTCGTGCAAGGTGACGTCGTCTATCTTCCCCGGGGCAGCGACCACATTCTGGCCGACGATGAACGTCGTGCCGCCACGCTCCGTTCGTCGCTTCCCACTCGACCTGGGCCCGAAGGCATGGAACTTCTCCGTGTGCCGGGTGAAGGTGAGCAGACGGTGTTGTTGTGCGGTGTCGTCGAGGTCGACGAGGACGACAGCAGAAGCCAGTCGGTGCTCGACCTTTTGCCCGATATTGTGCACGTCTCGGCCCACGGGAGCGGCGTTGGGGCTCAGATCCCGGTGCTTATCGACCTCATAGTCGCTGAGCTGGCCGACGGGGGTCCGGGGAGCGCGGCCACGGTCGCCCGCCTCACCGACGTGCTCGTGCTGCACATGATCCGCCATCACGTCGAGCATCTCACCACCGCCGACACCGGATGGCTCCGGGCGATGAGTGACCCACAGATCTCTCAGGCGATTGGCTTGATTCATCGCAAACCGGCGCAACGGTGGACTGCCGCCGGGCTCGCCCGGGAGGTCGGGCTGTCGAGGTCGGCGTTCTTCGAGCGGTTCAGCCGACTTGTCGGTGAAGGCCCAATCGAATACCTCACCCGGTGGCGGATGCACGTGGCCAGCCGGCAACTTCAAGACGGTGGATCGGTGGCCAGCGCGGCCCGGGCCGTTGGGTACGCCTCCGAGGCCAGCTTCTCCGACGCGTTCCTGCGAGTCACGGGCTCCCGCCCAGGTTCGGTTCGGAGCTAGTGGCGCGTCCGGGGCCGGTGGGCGGTGCGGCTGGGCCGCTCGATCGTCACCCTTCCACCACGAGAATTTCGTGGGTGATGATCGGGCGGGTGTTGGTAATGATGAAGTCGTCGAGCGCACCCGGGCCGCAGTATTGATTGCAGGTGTAGGTGACCTCCCACCGGATTGTGGAGGTGAGGTGGCGGTCGCCGGTGTGGGACGTGTGCTCGGGGGTGATCGAGCAGCGGGTGGATGAGGGGTTGGCGCCGCCTTCGGTCCAGACGCTGCCGACGTTGCTTCCGCAGTTGATGAAGTGGCCGTCGTCGTCTTCGAAGGTGACTTCGTAGGGGGTTGCCGTGACGGTCACGAACGTGCCGAAGAGGGAGTCGGACGTGACCGATTGTGGTTGCCAGACGGCGGGGTCGACCCATAGCCAGGTGGCGAGTTGGGTGATCCAGGAGTTGTCGGCGTCGGCGCCGGTGGGTGCGGAGGAGCCGATCTGAATGGGGACGTCGACCCGGGCTCTGGTGGCGGCGACCAGCCAGTCGAGGATGAGTTGTGGTGGGCGGTCGCCGATGGGCCAGGCGCCGAGGTAGCCGGTGAGGGCCACCGCTGGGGCCGCGGCGAGAACGTCGGCGGTGGCGGGGCAGTCGACCACGGCGTACGGTTCGTCGGGGTCGAGGCCGAGGTCGCGGAAGTAGTCGGGGGTGTGGGGTGAGGTGCCGTGGTGGGAGGCGTACAGCTGATCGACGCCCGACCGGGTGGACGTGTACCACTGGCACTTGAGCAGCCACGACGGCGCGCCCGGCCCGACGATCCGCTGCCCGGGCTCGTACACGGTGAGCGTTACCTCGCCCGGCCCTGACGGGGTGACGTTTACATCCCTGTCATTGTCATCTGCCAGGGCAGGTGTGCCAGCCGTGACAATCACCAGCAACACTGCCGCTATCGCTATTAGTCGTCCGGGTCGCACCGTTCGTCACCGCCTGAATACAAGTCATAGATCCACCATTTGCCATCAATCTTGACCAACTCGCTCGTTCGGAGCTTGAAGAAGTCATCTGCCGCAATCAGCAGTTCGTCTTCTGCGTTGTAGAGCTCTCCCAGCCCCTGGGAACAATCGACCACCAGGGCACGATCGCCGTCGATCTCGACGCTCACGATATTGGAGTCGTAGGCTCCGCCGGCCGAGTAATAGCCAAGCGCCTCGTCTTCTGTTCGAACCTCGATGGTGCGTTGCACGATTGGGCCGTCAGCAAATGTCTTTAGGAGATCTATTCGCTCGGCTGCCGTGACGTCCTTGCCCTTGAACGCGAAGTACTCGGTCATGAAGTAGGTGTGGAGTTCGCGTACGGCGGCTTCGTCGTCGAGTGTGGTTGAGGTGGGTTCGGTGGTCGAGGTGGTGGTCGGCTCGGTCGTGGACGTGGTCGTCGACTCCGAGGTAGTGGTGACGTCGGCCAGGTCGATCTCGGGATCGCCGTTGCAGGCCGCGACCGCCAGGCCCGCGGTCACCACAAACGCAAGCGCACGTCCGCCAGCGAACAGTTGGGATCGTTCGATCATCATCCGCCTCCCATCGTCACCCGGTTGTCCGATCGATGGTCATCATAACACTGGGTGCCGCGGCGCGGCGGTCGAACTGTTGGCTCACGTTTCGTCCAACGCCACCGCAACGCCGACGTGACGAAATCCCGGTTCGCAGGCTCTAGGATTTCGGTGTGACCACCACAATCGACGACGTACTCGGCGGGTTTCTGCGGGATCAACGTGAGCGCTTGTCCGACGGTACCTACCAGCAGTATGAGCAGGTCATCGATCTGTTTGCGATGTCGATGAACGGGTACGGGGCCAACAACCTCAGCGACGACGAGTTTGCGCTGTGGGAGCAGCGTATGAACGCCGACGACGAGGATGCATTCACCGGCCTCTTCGGGCCCGACAAGATCGCCGAGAACGTCGCCGAGTTCCTCGACTACTTCATGGTCAGCAAGGTTGCGGCCGGCCAGGAGATCTTGAAGGCGGCAGGCACCGTCACTAAGAAGCTCGCCAGTTGGCTGGCCGAAAACGGTCACGTCGACGCCTCCGCGGCGGCGATCATGACGGAGCAAGGGGCGGGCGCTGCGGTCGACCTGCCGGCGGTCGATGCGCTGGCCGACGCGCTCTACCTCGAGTGTGACCGTCTCCCCAGGTTCGACCCGGACTCGCTCGATGATGACAGCTGGGTCGACGACTACCTCACGATCGTCAAGGTGGAGCCGGGGCGGATCTGGTTCGATGGTTTGGAGCAGCCGTTGGCCGTGGCCAAGTCCGTGAGTGCCGCGGCCCGGCAGGGGTGGACCGCGAGCGTTGAGATGGTGAAACTCGGCGACGAGTGGCGCCTGGTCGAGGTGGGCAACGTCTACCCGTAGCAGCTTTATCTCGCGCCTTTATATACGTGTGCGTTTTCGTCACGGGCCGGCGGCGGCGGGGTTAACCAGGTGTGAGCGGATATCGAGTTGCCATTCCCCCTTTGGTCCTGCGAGGTGTCGCCGGTCGGTTTGAGGCGACCGCTGTCGATGTGTCGGATGTGGCCGAGCGGTTGGCGTGGTCGTCGTTCGGGGTGCGGCTGAATGGGAGCGATCCCGGGTTTGATGTCGCCCGGTTTCATGAGCGGCGGGCGCTGGTGGGTGAGCGGTTGGGGTCGGCGTCGACTGAGTGGCGCGACGATTCGACGGTCGTGCAGCGCACGAGTGACGAGGCGCTGGCCGCTGATGCCGAGCTCGAAACCTACGGGTTGTTTGATCGTGTGGTTGAGGTGATAGAGGCGCAACCGCCGTGGTCTCGCCGCGGGGTGTTTCATGAGGAGTTGGTGGCTCATCGGGCCGAGTTGTTGAACGATCTCTCCGGTGGCAGTCGGGTGGCGGGGGCGGTGTTGGGTGAGTACTCGGCGTCGGGTGGTTCGCTGCGTGACTTGTTTGAGGCGGTTGGCGATGATGACGGGGAGGCGATTGCTCGCACCACGGTTGCGTTGGCCTCCCGAGGTCGGATGAGTGAGGCGGAGCGGCTCGACCGGGTGCTGGCGGTTGCTCGGTTGGTTGCGTCGGACGACGAGGCCAACTCGTCGATTGGTGCGTTCGATGGGCTGGTTGACGGTGGCGTCGACGTGGCGGTTGCCGCCAACATGACCCGTGCCGGGGTCGACTTGCCGAGCGAGGATGAGCTGGTTGGGTTGGTCGAGCGTTTGGAGGGCGCGTTTGCGGGCGGGACGCTTCGGCTGAGCCGGGAGGAGGTGGCCTGGGCGCCGTTTGCGCTGCGGGTGGCGCTGGACGAGCGCGGGTCGGTCGATCCTGATGCGGTGGCCGACGCTCGCCTCGCCGCGGCCGAGGAGGATGCCGCGTACCGGGCCGGTGTGATCGGCCTGTTGGGTGCCGCTGGGCTCGACTCGCACCGGGGCGGCAGTGTGCTTGGCGGGTTGCTGCAAGACATGGTGATGCCCGAGCGAGGTGGGCCGGCGCCGTTGGAAACGCATCGGTTCGTGGCCGACGTCGTGGGCGATCCTCGGGCGGGGCTGGGTGCGGGATTCTTTGATCTGCTTGGGGCTGAGGGCTCGGTGGAGTTGGCGGATCAGGTGTGGCGCTCGACTCCGATCGACATGCACAAAGACGAGCTGATCGCAACGGTGGCCGAGATTGTCGGGGCCTACGGCGATGGGATGGCGGTGGCCGACCGTGAGGGCGAGCTGGGGTTCACGGCTGCCGAGCTGTCGGCGGTTGACGACCCGACGGGTTCGGCCGGCTTCTACCTTGGCGCCGACGAGGTGTTCGGACGGGAGTTCGCCGTCGAGGCGTCGACGTTGCTGATCGAAGCCGGTCGGGGCCGGGAGTTCGTTGGTGTCGATGAGCGGGGAGTGGTCGTCGA
The DNA here is from genome assembly GCA_965216355.1 of Acidimicrobiales bacterium. Classification (GTDB taxonomy): domain Bacteria; phylum Actinomycetota; class Acidimicrobiia; order Acidimicrobiales; family SZUA-35; genus JAHELU01. Next base: position 204,883 of record CBDCFR010000013.1, on the reverse strand, counting down.
TCACGTGTCACGGCGAGGGTTCGATCCTCGGGCGATGGCGCTTGATCATGTGGCCGCCAATGGGGTTGATGCGTCGTTGGCGTTGTTCGGTGCGCTTGGTGACGACTTCCGTGATGATCTGTTGTGGAATGCGGAACCGTTTGAGTCGGCCGCCGAGGTGCATCCGGTGGTTCGGGTGGTGGTGCCGGTGTTGGACAATCCGCATTTGTGGCCCGGCCTGGCCGAGGACGTTGTGGTGGAGGCGGGTTCCGTTCACGCCGGTGAGGCCGACCGCTACACCGGGCGGGTCATTGAGTATGCGCTCTTGACCGACATTGAGTTGCTGGCACCGGAGAACAACGGGCGTCGCACCGAGGAGGGCCCGATGGCCCGGGCGGAGATCGTGGTGGCGGCAACCGAGTCGGTGTTTCGAACCGGTGGTGGCGACGGTTTAATCGCCTACGCCAATGGTGTGACGCCGGTGATGATCGACATGGTGCGCACGTCGGGTTCGCTCGACGCCGTTCCCGATCACTACACCGATCTGAACGGTGAGATCATCGGCAAGACGCTGGCCGCCCGGACCCGAGTGGCGGTCGACGACGCCCTCGCTCAGGATCGCAGCAACGGGTACCAGAAGTTCTATGGTGCGGCAGTCGCCACCGCCCTGATCGGCACGGCGCCGATGTCGGCCCCGGTGGCGTTGGGCGTGGGGCTGACCGCCAACGTTGCGGTGGGTCACCTGTCGGAGTTCGTGTTACCGACTGATGCCTACGCCACGTTGCTGGAAGACGAGTTAGTTGCCCAGCGTGACCTTCACCCGGAGTTCAGCACGTACGTGGCACAGCTCACGGCCGGTGTAACCGGCATCGACGTCAACTTCTGTCCCGTGACGTTCGAGTCGGTCGAGGACATGCCGATCCTCGACATCGACGGCGAGCACATCATCGTGTCACTTGGTGACGATCCTCGGCCGGCAACCGTGCATGACCTCGACGATCGGCTCAGCCGACTCGTTCGTGAGGTCGACCGCCATCATGGGGACTACGACGACATTGAGGCATCACGCTCAAGCGGTGACGGACCGTTTGACTGATCAGCCGCCGCGCCGATACTCGGGCCGCTCAAATCGGCCGTCGTCGACACAATTCCAAGTCACATATGGCACGTAGCCAAACCTGTCCTCAGCAAGCGTCTCTGATTTGAGACCGTCAAGCAGCCCGTCCGATCGAATGGTCAGGTCTTTGAAAAGAGGGGCAACACTAGGGAACTCAACGTGAGGTGCATCGGCTGCGGGAAATGGCCGATCGGCATCCTCAAGCATTCCGAGGTCGGCCATGGCACCGTAGAGGCCGTATGTCAACACCTCTTCTGTGGAGTTGAAATAGTCGACCGTACTTGCCGTGAAGTAGTCGGTCTCGCGGCGGCCCGTTCCTTGGAACTGTTCGAAGAACTCGACTTCACGTTCGACAACTCGTTCGCACAGGTCCTTGACGGGTGGGGTATCGCGAATGATTGTGACGTCTGAGAGCTCGCGTCCGTAGACGCCGTCATCAATCTCCTGCAATAGCTGCGCGAACGACTCCCGGGCGATATTGGCAACGTCGACGCTGAGAGTTTGAATCGCTTCGTCGGTCTCGGCTTCGGAGATGTCTTCACCACATGATGGCAGCATCGTTGCCACGAGTATGAGCGCGAGCGTTGTAATCGCCAGCCGGGCCAAACCAACTCTGTTGCCGCTAACCGCCATGGTGGGATTATACGATCCGGAGTACGGGCATGACGCCGGCGTGACTGGATGGCTTAGTCGTTGACGACGAGGATTTCGACGGCGTCGACGGGATAGCTGTTGGTGCGTACGACTGTTCCGGGGATGGGGAATGGGGGTGATCCGTTGAGCGTGTAGGAGAACGTCCAGGTGGCGGTGGCGGTGAGGGTGAACGTGTTGTTTGGTTCGCCGGTGGACGATCGCCTTATGTACATGTGGCAGGCGTTGTAGCGTTCGGGTTGGAGGTATTGTTCGCCGCGGAGGCTTGCGCCGGAGACTTGGACTTGGGTGGGGTCGCAGGTCCATTGCTCGCTGTAGTCGGATCCGGTGAGGGTGAACGTCATGTCTTGGAGGTGAGACGTGACCTCTATTCGGATGGCGTTTCCGTCGGCGGCGGTTTCGGTGACTGGGTCGGTGGTCCACACCCACAGTGGGGTTTGGACGACGACGGCGTTTCCGTCGTCGAGGCTCGGGAGCCGGGTGATGGACGGGATAGGGGGCTCGACTCGGGCTTTGGCTGCTTCGATGATTTCTTCGAGTGAGCGTCCGTCGGTGTCGACTGCGTAGACGATGGTGGAGAGCCTCGTGGTGTAGAGCATGCAGCTGCGGCGTCCGAAAGTGAGGTCGGCCAGTGCCGCGAGCTGCTCCGGGGTGAGGTTGACCGGCAACGAGATCGGGTGTTCAGCGATGTACTCCTGATGGGTGGCCGCGTCGAAGTCGACCCACGTAACGTCCTCGACGTAGGCGTGGTCGCTGTGGCGCAGTGAACACCACCAGCGCCAATAGTCTTCCTGCGTGTAGCCACCCGGGCAGGTGCGGTTGCCTCTGACGTCGCCGCCCCCATTGTTTATTCCAATTCTCACGTCGGTTGAGCAGCGACCGGCCTCGGCGCTGCCCGCGCTCATCGCAAGAAAGCCTGTCAGTCCAGCCACGACTACAAGGAACGCGCTGGAGCGGACGATGACCTGGCTAATGCGTCGCGACCTGCATTCCAACGGAGCCCGGCTCGCAGCCGTAGTCGATGATGCCGTTGAGTTCCCCAACCTTCCAGTTGAACTCATCGCCGTCCGCCTCTCTTATCATCAGTGGTTCTTCGATATTGGTTTGGCCGGCGGCAGGAGGAGATGATCCTTCAACATGCTCGCCGTTCGGCAGGAAGAAGCCGTAATCCGGCCCGGGTTCGTAGCAGTCCTGCAAAACAATCCGGTTCGCGGACTCGACAACGATGACTACATAGTCAGGTGCAGGCCTGTCGTACTGAGCGATGACGCCTTGGTCAGCGAACCCGGAAAGTAGTCCTTCCAGGAACTCGCGATAATCGCCGAACGTTGTCTCGGCGACTAGGGGGTGACTGGGATCGGCAGGCTCCCAGAACTCGGGCTGCGCGTTCGAGAAGGCTTGGGCGCCAGCGATGGCAGCGTCGGCGACTTCTTGAGGCACGCATCCGCCGAACGGGTCGAGTACTTCGATGGACTGGACGACCCAGTCGTCGGCTTCGTTGGTGCGGGTGAGGTTGCCGGTGAGCCATATCGGCGGGAGGTTGTTGAACATCACGCAGTCAGTGAGAGCGATTTCGCCGGTGGTGGTTGGCAGTCCGCTGATGGTTTCGAGGCGGGGGTAGTGCTCAGCGGTGGAGGCGGCGTCGTAGGGGAGTCGACCGAGTGCGTCGGCTGCTTCTTCAGAAGCGAGTCCGGCGTTCACCACTCCGGAAGGGCCGATACCTAACAACACTCGCCATGTTTCGGCCCAGGCTCCTTCGACGGTTTGAGCCGGGAGGGTTTCGGGCGGCGCTTCGGTGGTCGTGGTCGACGTGGTGGCGGTTGTTGTGGTGGTGTCGTCGGTGGTTGATGCCGTAGTGATGTCGGCGAGGTCGTTGTCGAGTTCGTCGCTGCCGCCAGTGCAGGCGGCAGCGAAGAGCGCCAGTCCGATCAGCGCTGTGATGAGTTTATGTAACCGCACGCCTGCCGCTTTCGTTTCCCATTACTCGAACGATGTGTGTGTTCGGTCCGCCCCCGGGGAACCCACTCGGGTGACTCTAGCAAAATCACCCAGCAGTCGTCATCCGGAATGTGCGATCCGTGGGGGAGTGAGTGACCGGACCGGGTGGGAGGGTAGCAACCGCCAAACTGGTTCCGCCCCGGCCCGGCCACTCACCCCTACAACGCCACCGACCAAACGGCGTGACGAAAATTCCTGAAGTTATCTGCGAGGCCCTCGTCAGACTTTCGAAACGACCGGCTTGGCTGATGGGCTAGTGTTGTCAACTGCAAACAGCTCGTGCGCCTTCCATGTTGTTGCACGCCGTTTGCGACTAGCCGCCGCCCGGAGGGAACCGTCGTGACGTTCGAAGGCCCCAGCTACGAACTCCAACCCACCCACGCAAACATCCGATCGTGGATCCAAACAGCGGCGAGGTTCGTCGATGGATAATGTTGATGCAGTCCTTCATCAATGGACCATCAGGTTCCAAATACCATCCCGCCAACAATGTGCCGCCGACCATGCGGTCCAATTAGCCACCACAGAGGTACTCCCATGAAGTCAGACACCCTCGCTCTTCGAAAGGTGTTTGAGCAAGAAATCCGCTATGTCGTACCGATGTTTCAACGACCATACGTATGGAACCAGACTGACCAGTGGGATCCGCTCTGGGATGATGTTGTAGCAGTCGCCGAGCAACTCCTTGAATCCGACGAGGAGGATGTGCGCCCTCACTTTCTCGGTGCGATCGTCATTGTGCAAGAGCCTACCCCGGTTGCCGATATCGATATACGACTTCTCATCGACGGTCAGCAGCGACTCACCACTTTGCAGCTTCTCCTAGATGCGGTAGAAGAGGTCGTGCGCCAATATGGTGACGCAAAGGATTCGAAGCTCCTCAGAAAGATGATTCTTAACGATGAGGACCTAATCGCTGAGCCAAGCCATCGATACAAGGTTTGGCCGACGAACGTCGACCAAGACCCTTTCGTTGCTGCGATGAACGACGACTACGTTCTCGACTCGGAGACTGCGGATCGACAGATCGCGCGAGCTCACATCGTGTTCGGTGAAAAGGCACGTGAATGGGCTGGTCTGGACGACGATCCTGAGCAAGCTCGCGAGCGTCTGCATGCATTAGTCAATGCCCTTCGTGGCTATGTTCAGATCGTGGTGATCGATCTGGATCCGAGCGACAACCCACAGGTGATCTTTGAGACGCTCAACGCCCGAGGGACGCCGTTGTTGGCAAGTGATTTGGTGAAGAACCACCTACTCAGGAAGGCAGAACAGGAGAAGTATCCGGTTCAGGACTTGTACGACAACTACTGGATTCAGTTCGACACGGAGAACTGGCGTCGAGAGGTCCGTCAGGGTCGTCTGCACCGTCCCCGGATAGATCTCTTCCTCTACCACTGGTTGGTGATGCATGTGACACGGGAGGTCTCAAACACGGACCTTTTCCGTGAGTTCCAACGGTGGGTGAACGAATCGGGGTACGACGTTCCCGCAGTCCTGAAGAGTTTGGATGAACACGCCTCAACGTACGATCGGCTCGACGCCCCCGATGGCCCAGATGACTTTGGAACCTTCCTGTATCGGTGGCGAACGCTTCAAGCGTCAGCGATGACGCCACTGCTCTTGTGGATCCTGCATAACGCAGAGGACCCACACACGGCGACTAGGTGCTGCAAGCTGATTGAGAGTTGGCTGGTTCGGCGAATGGTTTGCCGAGCGACAACAAAGGGCTATACGCACTACGCCCTTCAGCTGATTGCGGAGCTACGCGAGTCAGACGACGACCCGGCGATGGTTTTGCAGCGACAACTGCTTGACTCCACCAGGACGGGAACAGAATGGCCGACTGACCGCGAAGTGGCTGCCGCTGTCTTGTCGAAACCGCTATATCGACAGGTAAGCCGAGGCCGTCTTCGGATGTTGTTGGAAGCACTGGAAGATCACAGGCGCGCCCGAGTCGGCAAGGCTGAGGAGCCCGTCACCAGAGGCGCGCTCACAATTGAACACATCATGCCTCAGGCTTGGTCGGGCGACCTGTGGCCGCTGCCATCGGGTGATCCGGAGATCGCCGAAGACGAACGCCGTGTGCTTCTCCACACCCTCGGCAACCTAACGCTGCTAAACAACCGGCTTAACCCATCTTTGTCGAACAGCGCGTGGGCGCAGAAGCGAAAGGGTTTGGCCGAGCACTCTGTGCTCCATCTCAACAAGTCGCTTGATCGCTATCCGACTTGGGACGAGGAATCGATCCGCTCTCGCGGCGCCAAGATTGCGGCCGAGCTTTGTTTGATCTGGCCTCGAGCATCCTGAGTCGTGACCCGGGTGTTGGCCACAATCGAGAAGGACTATCTGGCGTATGATCGGTGACTCAGTTTATCAATCTCTCTTGAGGGTGGCCGATTGGGTAATCTTGTGGATTGTGATGCGCAGGTCCGACAAGGGCGCTGACCAATGAAGATCGTCGACAATGTAAACCAGGTGCTTGGAGATGATCTGCGGTCGGAGTTGTCTCAGGGCTCGAAGCTGAGGGTAGCTGCCTCAACTTTTTCAATTTTTGCCTTCGAAGCCCTCCAGACTGAGCTGGAACAAATCGAGGAACTGAATTTCATCTTCACTTCGCCGACTTTCGTGGCTGGAGATGCCGCAGGTCGGCTGCCCAAGGGCCGGCGCGAATTCTTCATACCGCGCGGACGAGAGAGCGAGTCGATCCTATTCGGGTCAGAGTTCGAAATCCGGCTCCGAAACAAGATGACCCAAAAGGCCATCGCTCGGGAATGTGCTGCGTGGGTGCGACGCAAGGTGCGATTCAAGTCGAACATGACCGGGGCACCGATGCAGCAGTTTGCTACGGTCGATGACCGTACGGCCTACCTGCCGCTCCAAGGCTTCACGTCCGCCGATCTTGGTTACGAGCGCAGCGCTGCCGTGTCGAATGTGGTTACCAAGCTCGACGAGGCCCCGATGACGGCCCAGTACGTCGCGCTCTTCGACCAGATATGGCATAACCCTGACCAACTCCAGGACGTGACTGACACTGTCCACGATCACATCGCGTCCGTCTATGCAGAGAACTCGCCCGCTCGCATTTACTTCCTCATCCTCTACAACTTGTTCGCCGAGTTCCTCGATGACCTCAGCGAGGACGTGCTGCCCAACGACCTCACCGGTTACCAGGACACAGCGGTGTGGCAGGCCTTGTACAACTTCCAGCGGGATGCGGCGACCGGCATCATCAACAAGCTCGAGACCTACAACGGCTGCATCCTCGCTGACAGCGTGGGGCTCGGGAAGACCTTCACCGCTCTTGCGGTGATCAAGTACTACGAGCTGCGCAACAAGTCTGTCCTCGTCCTCGCGCCAAAGAAGCTGGCCGAGAACTGGACGAACTACAACGCGAACCTGACGACCAATGTCTTCGCATCTGACCGCCTCAACTACGACGTGCTCGCTCACACGGACCTGTCCCGAACCAGGGGCGAGTCGTTGGGCATCCCACTCGACCGGGTCAACTGGGGCAACTACGACCTGGTCGTCATCGATGAGTCGCACAACTTCCGCAACGCCGACTTCACAACGGAGAAAGAGACTCGCTATCAGCGCCTCATGCGCCAGGTGATTCAGCAAGGCGTGAAGACCAAGGTGCTCATGCTGTCGGCGACTCCGGTCAACAACCACTTCACCGATCTACGCAACCAGCTTGCGCTCGCCTACGAAGGCGACTCCCACCAGATGGCGGCCAAGCTCAACATCTCGTCGAGCATCGAGGAGATCTTCCGCCAGGCCCAGCGCGTGTTCAACGAATGGTCCAAGCTCCCGGCCGAACAGCGCACGACCGAGACGATCCTTGCTCGGCTCGACTTCGACTTCTTCGAACTACTCGACGCAGTGACAATCGCTCGCTCGCGCAAGCACATCCAGGCCTTCTACGACATGTCTGAAATGGGTGCCTTTCCTGAGCGACTGCCGCCAATTTCAGTGCGGTCGCCGCTGACCGATCTGCCCGACGTGCCGTCGTTCAACGAGCTGTTCGAACAGCTGTCGTCGCTCACCCTTGCGGTCTATGCGCCACTGGCGTACGTGTTCCCGAGCCGGCTCCACAAGTACGAGGAGCGCTACGGCAACGTGGATGCGGGCCTCAACGTCGTGGGCGGAGCGGTTTCGAACCTCGGCCAGGCCAGCCGCGAGCGCGGCATCCAGAAGCTGATGACCGTGAACCTGCTGAAGCGTCTCGAGAGCTCCGTCGAGGCGTTCCGTCTGACGCTCGGTCGCCTTGAAGCAACCGTGGGCGAGGCGCTCCGATCGGTAGAGGGCCACGATGGGTCCCTCGCCGACCTGACGGCCGCCATCGCCGACGCCGACCCCGATGACGACGACTTCGAGCCGACCGAGAGTGGCACCGTCGGCCGGAAGGTCCAGGTCGACTTGGCCGACATGGACCTCGAGTCGTTCCGGCGAGATCTCGTCCACGATGCCGGTGTCATCTCGGGGCTCCTGGCCGGTGTCGAGCCGGTCACGCCCGAGCATGATCTCAAACTGCAGGCGCTCACGAAGCGCGTGCGCGACAAGGTCGCGGCGCCAATCAACCCGGCCAACCGCAAGGTGCTGGTCTTCTCAGCGTTCACCGACACCGCCAACTACCTCTACCGCGAACTGACGCCACGGCTCGAGGACCTCGGTATCAGGGCGGCGGTCGTCACCGGACAGGGCACCCCCCGAACCACGCTCGGGAAAGGATTCGGCTACCAAGAGGTGCTCACCCTCTTCTCGCCACAGTCGAAGTCTCGTCACGTCGTGATGCCGGACGAAGAGCGCGAGATCGACCTGCTCATCGGCACCGACTGCATCAGCGAAGGCCAGAACCTCCAGGACTGCGACTACCTCATCAACTACGACATCCACTGGAACCCGGTGCGGATCATCCAGCGATTCGGGCGCATCGACCGCATCGGCTCGACCAACGCCGAGATCCAGCTCGTGAACTTCTGGCCCGACATCTCGCTCGACGAGTACATCAACTTGAAGGAGCGGGTGGAGAGCCGGATGGTGATCGCCGACCTCGCCGCCACGGCGGACGACAACGTGCTCACCCAGGAGTCGAGCGACGCGGCGTTCCGCCGCGAACAGCTCCGGCGGCTCCAGGACGAGGTGATCGAGCTCGAGGACGTCCGCACGGGAGTCTCCATCACCGACCTCGGGCTGAACGACTTTCGGATGGACCTGCTCGGCTACGTGAAGGAGTACGGCGACCTCGCCGCTGCCCCGAAGGGCCTGCATGCTGTCGTACCGGCACAGCCTGCGATCGGCCTGGAGCCCGGAGTTCTCTTCGCGCTCCGCAACGTCAATGCCGATGAGCGCATGAACCGAGGCAACCGGCTCCACCCCCACTACCTCGTCTACCTCGGCGACGACGGAAAGGTCATCGCCGACCACACCGAAGTCAAGCACCTTCTGGATCTCATCCGATCCGGGTGCCGGGGCCTCAACGAGCCCATCAGCGAGGTCTGTCAGATCTTCAACGCTTCGACGAACGAGGGCGCAGACATGGCCCGATACTCCGGGCTGCTCACCGAGGCCATCCGCTCGATGATCGACGTCACGGACGAACAGGATCTCGACAGCCTGTTCACTCCCGGCCACACGACAGCGCTCAGCCAGGCCATCAACGGGCTCGACGACTTCGAGCTCATCGCCTTTCTCGCCATCGTGGAAGCGCCAGACGGAGCACCGGCCGCATGACCACCTCGGTGCTGTACCGATGGCCAGCGGCTGCGCACTTCGGTCGCTCGGTGCCGAAGACCAGATTCTACGAGCACGGCAAGATCACCGCTTCGACCCGCGAGAAGTTCGTGGCCGAAGTGCAGAAGATCACATGGGCGTACAAGCTCGCTGACGCAACGATTCACCTCCGCGGCACCGAGGACGTACCCGAGATCCAGGTCTTCGTCGTCGATGCCAAAGGTGACGACGTCAGCGACGACGTCCTTACAGCCATCGACCGAGCTGTGCCCTTCCCGATCATCTTCGAGATCAACCGCAACCACGGCGACAACAGCCAGACGAGGATGACTGCGTGTCACAAGGAACTCGGCGCGCCGAAGCCCAAGCTGAGTGCCTACTTTTCAATCCCCTGGCTCCGTTCCGAGCTGGAGCGTTCGCCCCTGCCCCAGGCACTCGACCTGGCATCTCTCTACAACGGCCTACTCACCCCGATGCTCCCCGTCGCCGCACGAGCCGGGGAGCGTCTGGCCGAAGCGACAGAGCGGGTGGGGCAGGCTCGCAAGCTCGAACGCGAAATCCTGACTCTGCGGCGACGGCTTCGGAGCGAGCCCCAGCTCAACCGCAAGGTCGATCTACGCCGTGAGCTGAGGGCGCTAGAGGCAAGATTGGCCGGCCTCGCCGATCCCGCGCCGCCCGATGCCGAGACCGATTCTCCGAAGGACGCCCAATGGACAAGCTGAAGATGCACTCGCCCGACCTGACCGAACAGAACATCGACAAGATCGCCGACCTGTTCCCGACGGTCATCACCGAGCACATCGACGACGAAGGTAACCCGGTGCGGGCGATCGACTTCGACCTGCTCCGCCAGGAGCTGTCCGATCACGTTGTCGAGGGACTACAGGAGCGCTACCAGCTGGATTGGCCAGGAAAACGTGAGGCGCTCTTCGCTGCGAACGCCCCGATCGCTAAGACGCTTCGTCCGGTTCGTGAGGAGTCGGTCGACTTCGACACCACCCAGAATCTGTTCATCGAAGGCGACAATCTCGACGCCCTCAAGCTGCTGCAAGAGTCATACCTCGGCAAGGTTAAGCTGATCTACATCGACCCGCCGTACAACACGGGAAACGACTTCGTGTACAACGACGACTTCGCCGAAACGAATGATGACTACCTGGAGGCGTCGGGGCAGATCGACGCGGAGGGGGTCCGGCTGGTCGCCAACCCGGAGTCAAACGGACGATTTCACTCCGACTGGCTCAGCATGCTGTATCCGAGACTCAAGCTTGCGCGGAACCTCCTGATGGACAGCGGGATCATTGCGATCAGCATCGACGACAATGAGGTGCCTCGACTCAGGCAGATCTGTGACGAGGTCTTTGGGATGACTTCCTTTCTCGGGGCGCTCGTATGGCGCAGGCGTCCAACGGCGGACAGCCGCAACTTCAGCCGCATCTCACAGGATCACGAGTATGTGCTGCTGTATGGACGAACAACAGAAGCGAGATTTCGCGGGCGCGACATCGACGCGTCGAAGTATTCAAACCCTGATGGTGATGAGCGAGGACCTTGGACCAGTGAGAATCTAACGGGGTTGGCGAATGCAGATGACCGACCCAACCTGCACTACAACATCGTCGATCCAGCAACAGGACTTGCCTATCCGCCGAGCGCAAGCCGCGGGTGGGCAAAGAGCAAGGACAGGGTGGACCAGTTGATTGCCGAAGGCCGGATTCTCTGGCCGAAGTCGCCGGACGGCCGCCCACGCGAGAAGAAGTTTCTCAAGGAGCTCAGATCAGGCGTCACCGGCCTATCGACTTGGTTGAGCTCGGATGAGATTGGCTACAACTACAAAGCGACCAGAGATGTGCGGGATCTGCTTGGGGGAAAGTACTTCGACTTCCCCAAGCCCGTGCCGCTGATCAGGTTGTTGTGCGCGCAAGTCACTTCTGACGTGGACGTAGTTCTTGACTTCTTCGCAGGCTCAGGAACGACGGCCCACGCCATCCTGGAGCAGAACCTGGAGGACGGAGGGCGGCGCCGAACCATCCTGGTACAGCTTCCTGAGCCGACGAACACCGATTCCGATGCCGCAAAGGCAGGCTTCAGCTCGATCGCCGACTTGGCGAAGGAACGCATCCGACGCGCCGGACAGAAGGTCGCTGCCGATGCGGGACTAACTGCGGATAACCTCGACACGGGATTCCGGGTGGTCAAAGTCGACACGACAAACATGGCCGATGTCTTGCGAACTCCCGATGGAGTCGAACAGGACCAGCTTGACTTCCAGGCCGACAGCGTGAAGGCGGATCGGACAGGCGAGGACCTGCTCTTCCAAGTGCTGTTGGACTGGGGACTCGAATTGACGATGTCGATCTCTGTCGAGCAGATCGACGGGCACGAGGTGTTCGTCGTCGAGGACGGCGCATTGGTCGCATGCTTCGACGACGAAGTGAGCCCGTCGCTCGTTCGCGCCATCGCTGAACGTGAACCGCTGCGCGCAGTGTTTCGCGACTCAGGATTCGCGTCAGATGCCGATCGCATCAACGCTGAGCAGGTCTTCGCCGAGGTCTCCCCCAGCACTGACGTGAAGGCGATCTGACCCGATGAAGTTTCAGTTCAAGGTTCAGGAGTACCAGACCGCCGCGGTTGACGCAGTGGTCGACTGCTTCGCCGGGCAACCGAAACACGATGGGATCTCCTACCGCATCGACCCCGGCCGCCAGTCGACGGCAGCCCAACAGGCCCTTGACGTTTCAGTCGGGGCAGACACCGGGCTGCGGAACGCCGAGATCGTGCTCAACCAATCACAGCTGTTGGAGAACATCCACGGGGTGCAGCGAGCCCAGAACCTGCCGTTGTCACCCAAGCTCGAGCACAGCAAGGCGGCGCCGAGCGCACCGAACCTCGATGTCGAGATGGAGACCGGGACTGGGAAGACCTACGTCTACATCAAGACGATCATGGAGCTGAAGAAGCGGTACGGGTGGAGCAAGTTCATCATCGTCGTGCCCAGCATTGCGATTCGCGAGGGCGTCAAGAAGTCGTTCGACATCACTGCTGAGCACTTCCAGCAGCACTACGGCACGAAGCCGCGATCGTTCATATACAACTCATCCCAGCTGCACGAGTTGGAGCGGTTCAGCTCGGATGCCGGCGTGCAGGCGATGATCATCAACATCCAGGCGTTCAACTCGACGAGCAAGGACAACCGCCGAATCTACGACGAGCTCGACGAGTTCCAGTCTCGGCGGCCCATCGACGTCATCAGCGCCAACCGCCCGATCGTCATTATCGACGAACCACAGAAGATCGGCGCTGCCAAGTCGCTCGAGTCCCTCTCGAACTTCAACGCGCTCATGGTCCTGCGCTACTCGGCCACCCACAAGGTCGAACACAACAAGGTCCACCGCCTCGATGCCGTCGACGCGTACAACCAGAAGCTCGTCAAGAAGATCGCCGTGCGGGGCATCACGGTGAAGGGCCTTGCCGGCAGCACGGCTTACCTGTACGTGGACGCCATCGAGATCGCCAGAGGCGCGAAGCCTCGGGCGCGAGTGGAGATCGAGGTGCAGACCAAGGCCGGACCGATCAAGCGCCAGGTCAAACGACTCGACGTTGGAGCGAACCTGCACGACCTCTCGGGTGGCATCGAGGCCTACAAGAATCTGTTCGTTGTCGACGTCGATGCCAACCGCGACGTCATCGAACTCAGCAACGGCGACGTGGTGGTCGCCGGGCAGCTCGCGGACGGTGACGTGACGGAGGAGTCGAAGCGCCGCATCCAGATCCGGGAGGTGATCCGAGCCCACCTCGACAAAGAACGGGAGCTATTCGCTCAAGACATCAAAGTCCTGTCGTTGTTCTTCATCGACGAAGTGGCGAAGTACCGTGACTACGACCGGGATGACACGCTCGGCGACTACGCACGCGTCTTCGAAGAGGAATACGCCTCCGCGGTGAATGAGCTGCTGGGGGAGCTAGCACTCGACGCGGCGACTGCGGCGTACCAGGAGTACCTCCAGCGCGACGACGTTGGTGCGGTTCACGAGGGCTACTTCGCGATCGACAAGAAGACCAAGCAACTTGTCGACCCCAAGGTCTCGGGTCGTGGAGACGACAAGGGCCATTCGACCGACGCTGATGCGTACGACTTGATCCTGAAGGACAAGGAGCGCCTGCTCTCGTTCGACGAGCCCGTGCGGTTCATCTTTTCTCACTCGGCGCTTCGTGAAGGCTGGGACAATCCCAACGTCTTCGCCATGGGGATGCTCAAGAAGAGCGACAACACCGTCTCTCGTCGTCAGGAGATCGGCCGCGGGCTGCGCATCGCCGTGGACCAACACGGCGAGCGCATGGACAACCCCGTCACAGTCCACGACATCAATGAGCTAACGGTCGTGACCGACGAGTCGTACACAGACTTCGTCGCCGGGCTCCAGAAAGAGATCGCCGAGTCGCTCTCGGGGAGGCCGCGCAGAGCCAAGGTCGAGTACTTCGAGGGCAAGTTGCTGGAGGTCCCCGGCGCCGATGAGCGTGTGGCCATCACGCTCGATCAGGCGAAGCAGCTTCAACACTGGCTTATCAAGCACGACTTCATCGACCACGAGGAGCACCTCACCGATAAGTGGCTCAACCGGGCCGGCATCGAGCTGCCGGAGCTGCCAGCCGGACTGGACCCGTTCCATTACCAGGTTGCGGATTTGATCGACGCTCTTCACCTCGACATCCCGCTCCCCGGCGACGGCCGAAAGCCGAAACGCATTCCCCTCAACCAGGCGAACTTCGAGAAGAAGGCGTTCCAGGAGCTATGGGGTCGGATCAACCACAAGGCCGTGTACCAGGTCGAGTTCGACTCGGCCGAGCTCGTCGCAAAGTGCACCGACGCTCTCGACCGCCATCTGCACGTGACGCCACTGCAGTACGTCGTCCAAGCCGGTGAGCAGACCGCAGCCCTAGAAGCCGACGATCTCGCCAAGGGCGAGGCCTTCGCCGTCAGCGAGACGACAACCCACACCGAGACCGCAACGGCCTCGTCGCAGGTCAAGTACGACTTGCTCGGCGAGATCACCGAGAAGACCCAGCTCACGCGCCGAACAGCAAGCGCCATCCTGCAAGGAGTTCAGGCTGCGACGTTCAGCAAGTACCGGCAGAACCCCGAGCACTTCATCACCGAGACGGCGCGAATCATCAACGAGCAGAAGGCGACGGTGATCGTCGAGCACCTCACATACGACACGCTGGCCGACCGCCACGACACGACGATCTTCACCGAGAACCAGACCAAGCAGGACTTCGCCAAGGTCGGGGAGAAGCTCAACAAACACATCTACGATTATGTGGTGGCGGACTCGCAGGTCGAGCGCGACTTCGTCACCGAGCTCGACACCAGCAGCGAGGTCGTCGTGTACGCCAAGCTCCCGCGTGGCTTCTTCATCCCAACCCCAGTCGGCGACTACAACCCCGATTGGGCCATCGCCTTCGAAGAAGGCAGCGTGAAGCATGTCTACTTCGTGGCCGAGACCAAGGGTTCACTGTCGTCGATGCAGCTCAAGGGAGCGGAGCTCGCCAAGATCGACTGCGCGCGTAAGTTCTTCGAGTCGCTGAACGGTGCGAAAGGCGACGCCGTGCACTACGACGTTGTGACTGACTATGGTCAACTTATGGAGCTTGTTGCGAACTCGGGGGGCTAGGTCGACTTCCCATATTGTTGACACAATCGAAAAAGGGGGGTTCGAAGCTGCGCTTGAAGCTCTGGAGAGCGATGGCTGGACAGTGACCCCAACGGCGCCGGGACACCGGTGGGGCGTTGCCCGCTGTGGCCAAGACGACCGCTCGGGATGCCGGGTTTTAATCTGGTCCACACCTCGCAACCCGGGGAATCACGCCAAACAACTTCTACGGGCAGGCGAACGTTGCCCGCATCCTCCCACGTAAGAGGCCCGGAAATGCCGACTACCCACACCCACACCTACAACTTCGTGCTCATCGTCGAAGGTGATGATCTGCAACAAGACACCGTTGCCGACGCCCTCTTCGAGGCCGGATGCGACGACGGTCTGGTCAGCGTCGCCGACGGGGTGCACTACATCGAGTTCGACCGCGAGGCCTCGTCCCTCATCAGCGCGGTGCTCAGCGCGATCGTCGACATCGAATCGGTGGGCAACCTTTCCGTGGTTCGCCTAGCCGACGCCGGTTTGATCTCCGTGGCGGCGATCGCCGCTCGCACGGGCAGAACCCGAGAGGGCGTGCGGCTCCTTATCTCCGGCGAGCGCGGCCCCGGCGGCTTCCCCCCGCCGGTCACCGACCCGAAAGGAAAGTGGCGCCTGTGGCGAACCGACGAGGTCGACCGTTGGTTCCGAAGCCACAGCGGCACTGAAGTATCTGATGCTGACGACGATCGTACTCGTGCCGCGATCAACGCTGCCCTGGAACTCCGCCGCCACCGCGGCCTTGTAGAGCCCGAGTCACTCGACAGAATCAAGACCCTCGTCGACTCGTAGCCCCAGCACGAGAGGTTCCAGTCGGCGGCGCTCTTCTACGCAGCTCGCGAATCGACGGTCATATACGACTTCGCTGCCTATGAGTTGCCGTTCTTATCGGCCACGCCGTGGATCGTTCCCAGCAGATCGTGGAGCAGCACCTCGGTCTTGTGGGTTCAACTGAAGAATCACCCTCGATCAACCTCCGCTGGGAAGGGCGTAGACATGGAGTGTCGAGTTCTGTTCCACCTCTTCGGCCTCGTCGCTCGACCCATCGGTCTGATCGACGTCGTCGACCACCACGACATACAGCATCCCGCCGTCGGCAGTGGCTGCGGTCGGAAGGCCGTCGACCTTGATCTCACGTACGGTCTCGAGCGTCTCAGGATCCATTTGGAGCACGAGTCCGTCGCCGACGACCGGTATCCACAGCGACCCGTCGCCGAACGCCATGGTGCGCGCCGATCCCGTGCCAAACGGAGCTGGTACTACTTCGCCGGTGGCCGTGTTGACGCGATAGAAGAAGGATGGCTCTGACGTCGGTCCGGCCCACAGATAGCCGCCCCCTTCGACCACGGTGAGCGGCCAGCGTTGGGGCTCGGCGTCTAGCACGATCTCCTGTATACGTTCAAATGTGTCGGGATCGAACTCCCAGAGCTTTGCGTTTTCGTGGCCCAGCGCCCAGACCGAATCCTTGTGGGGCTGAGCCTTGAGTGGATAGACGGGGCCGGGAACGATGTCGAGCACCTCGCCGTCGAGACCGGCGACGGTCATCATCGAGGCCAGGTCACCGTCACCGATCCATACCCGTCCGCTCTCGATGGCGACCGACCACGGCGAGTCTGTCGATGTGTCGATCGTGGTGACAAGCTCACCCTGGTGGCCGAATATGCCGGCCTCGTTGGCCCCGAAACCTCCACCGGAAACGAGGGCGAACCGGGCGACATCGTCGTTGGGGATGAGGGCGATTTCGGAAACATACTCCTCGATCTCGTGGGTGGCGAACAGCTCATGGGTGTTGCGATCGACCCCGTACAGATCCTCTCCGGCCAGCCAGACTTCGTCGGCGTCGAGGGCCAGTCGTTGGATGACGCCGTCGACCGGGACCATGGCGACCAGTTCAGGCTCGGTATTGGCTTCGGTGCTCTCCGTGGTCGTGGCGGATTCCGTCGTAGACGTCGTGGTTGACGACTCGCCTTCACTCGCTGTGGCGCTTGCGTCGTCGGCGTCCGACTGGAGGGTGGCTTGATCCTGCTCCGAGTCGGCGCAGGCCACGAGGAGCGCTCCCACCATGAGCACGGCCGCCAGCCGCCAGCCGATGGACCGCACTTGAAGCCGCCGGAAGGAACGTCCCGCTTGCATCTCTTCCCCCTATGTCGCCGTTTGCCTGCAGCCATCGACTGTACCGTTTGCTTGGCCAACGACCTATCGCTGTGTCTAGTCCACCACGGCGCCGACGACCAAGGTCTGATCGGCTTCGACGCCGCTCACCCAGGCCATGCCATTGACGGGCGGCCAGTCATGCTCGGTGCTACTCGCTCGGTGTCTTGTATTCCTCCCTGTCCCAGTCGGTCTGAGAGCGGACGAGGATCTCGTCCTCAACATCGATGATGAGCCAGAAGCTTTGCTGGCAACCGGGGCATTCGGTGTATCCCTCACCTGAGAAGTTGCCGCCGTCAGGACGGTTGCGTGGAGTGCGAACCCCCTTGCCCTCCCACGTGAGCATGTCACCGATTCGATAGTCCGTCTGGTCGCGAAACCCAAACCGAAAATCGGCGTGGACTTCATTGAACTCACGACAATAAGGGCACTCAGCGCATGTAATAAGCGTGTTGTAGACGCTCATCGTTGGATCCTCCGGATTGGGTTCCAGGGGCAATGTGTCGAGCCGATCCAGGTCACCTCGTAGCGTGAGTCAGCGATCGGATTCCAATTCCTCTTCATATGAGAATTGATACCGATTCGCCGCCGAGTCGAACGTGACTCGAACTTCGGGAGGATCGATGCCTATCAGCTCGCTCAGACTTGCGACGACGGCCGCTTCCAAGCCCTCGGCTTGGTAGTCGGTAGGGACGTAGTCCAGGTTTGAGATCTCAATGACCGCCGACGAACCTGCCGAAACCCCTGCATAGTCGCGGGCCGCGGATGCCATCCGGCGTACACCTGATCGGATGAAGTCGACGTCCTCAATGGGAAGCGGGAGTGGCTCGGGCAGCACAAGAAACACTCCGTCTTCGATCCGCTCAGCGTCGAGTGGGGGACATTTGAGTGCCGCAAGAGTGATGTCCAGGTCGATTGAGATTCCCCAGCTTGTCAGGAGGATTCGGAACGGGAACTTCACCATCAGCGGCCGCCGAACCGAAGTCGATCGAATACCCCAGAGCTGAAGAAGTGCTCCTTCCCGAAACGGGTTCCCCGGGTCACATAGTCGAATCCGTGATTCGGCACACCTCCCCACAGCCGACTGTGCTTTTCCATAAATGCTCCCGGATCTGCCAACGAGTCGATATCGAGCCGACTCATGCTTGCCAGATCAGTATTGTCGATGTCAAAGCTGCACACCCGTAGGTTGCACGTTCCGCGTTTGGACAAGAGCTCCAGATACTCGTCAGCGTTGGCTCGATTGCCCCAGGCGTACACGCCAGTTCCTAGGTGGGCACGGTTGGCAGCAGTCGGCCAAGGCGTCCCTCCGGACAGTAGTCGAGCTTCGTCCGACGCTGATTGCACGGTGTAAAACGTCGTGCTGCCACCACCGGATGTGCCTGGCTTCCCGGGGCCGTTGGTTGGGCCGAGGGACGACTGGCCGCTCGGAGTGGCGCTCGTGGAGGTCTTCGGGTTGGGTTTCGCCGCCGTTGGCGTGGCCGCGGCTCCCGATGACGGAGTGGTGGACGGGGCGACGTTGTCGAGCTGATTCGGGCTGGCCTTGCTGGCCGGAGCGGTTATCTCGTCAACCCTTGACGCTGTCGCTCCCGCGCCGACCGTGTCGTCAGCCCGCCGCGTGGCCGTCACCACATCAGCGACTTCGTCGAACGAGCCCACGATCTCGTCGCCGTATTTGGTGCCGTACTTCGTGATGTCGGAGACTGCGTTGGCCGCTTTGATCGTGGTCTTCAAACCGGTGACCGCCTGGCCCACCACCGGTACCGCGGCGGCCAAGCTCAACGCCGCGTTGGTGTAGTCGCCCTCGGCCAGATACAGAAGACCATTGGCGACATCGGCCACCTCGCCGATGACAGGCACCATGCCGGCCACGTCGAGGATCTCGTGGCGATGCTCCCAGGCCAGCTCACCGGCGGCCTGCACACCATCGGCCACCTTGCCGGCCACCGACTTCACCGCATCAACCGGATTGGGAATCGACACGTCGACCCCACAACATCCCCAGTAACCGAGGAAGTCGGCATAGGTGATCGGGTTGGAGTAGGCGTACACGTAGTTGTGCAACGACGCCGGCACCGTGGTGTCGCCCTCCATGCGATCCTGCTGGAAGAACCGCCCGACCGCCGGGTCGTAGGCCCGAGCGTAGAAGTGCACCCGATCCCCGGAGGGATCCTGCACCTCACCAACAAATCCGAACACACTCCGATGCGGCGGCTGGCCGATCCGCACGCCAAAGTCGCTGAACCGAGCCAACTGCGACGTGTTGCCGTTCTTGTCGGCCATGCCATGGATCGTGCCCAGCAGATCGTAGAGCAGCACCTCGGTCTTGTTGGGTTCAACCGACTGCGACAGCAGCGCCTGATCGTGATCCCGGACGTACACCTCGTTGACGTCACCCTGCTGGGCGATCAACCACAGATCGTCGTAGACCTGCTCGGCCATCCGTTTCCCGTCGGACCAGGTGAGCATGCGGCCCATGCCGTCGCGCTCCCAACGGCTGGTGCCGTCGGCGATCAGCTCATCCTCGAAGTTGTAGGTGAACGACTCCGACGACGGCTTACCAACCGCCTTACCCTTCTTGTTCAACCGCTGCTCAACCTGCGATACAAGATTGCCGTTGCGGTCATACGCCCGCCGCACCTGTGTGGACTGGTTCTTGTAGGCCCGACGCTCGGTGATCAGCTGATCGGCGGCATCGTAGGAATAGTCGACCTCAAACGCATCAGTGGGCGAGTTGGTGGTGGGATCATCACTCGACCACATCCACGTGCGATTACCCGCCGCGTCGTAGCGATAGTCCACCTCATACCCACGCTGGCCCTTGGCCTGAGTGACCGAAGACAGCAGACGATCGACGCCGTCGTAGGTATAGGAGGCCGACTCACCCCCATTTTTCTTGAACGAAATCGTGCGCTCGGCCACCAGATCATCGGCGGTGTATCCGTACGCAAACCGCACGCTGCTACCGAGCCCATCGGCTCCAGCGCGTGGCCCTCCGGCCACCGACCCATGCGGTGAGCGGTGATCGATCTCGGTGACCTTGCCCTCGGGATCGTAGGCGAACGCCGTGGCCATGCCGTTGGGGTGGCTGACCCTGGTGGGCCGCCCCAGCCGATCACGGTCGTAGCGAATCGAACCCGTGCGATCCTCGATGGTGAGCGGTCGGCTGGCCACGTCGTAGGTGCGGTTGCTCACAAACCCGTCGGGATACGTGAGCGCCGTGACGTTGCCGGCCAGATCGTGGCGGTAGCTCAGCTCGTTGCCGTTGGCGTCGCTGGTGTACGTGACGCTGCCCCGCCAATCCCGCTTCCAGGTGGTGACGCCGATCGAGTCGGTCATCGTCGACGGGAAGTTGTCGCCGTCGTAGGTGTAGGCCACCGACGTGCCGTCGGCATACGTGGTGCTCTTGAGCTGACCATCGGGGTAATAGGTGTGCTCGGTGCGGTCGCCCTTACCGTTGATCTCGGCGATCAGATCACCGATCGGGTTGTAGAACGACTCCTCCACCCGGCCGAGCGGATCGATCTTCGTCTTCAACCGCCGCAGGGCATCGTAGGTGAACTCGGTGCGCTCCCCGTTGGGATTGACGATGGCGGTGAGATTGCCGGCGGGCGAAATCTCATACTTGGTACGCACGTTGACGTCGGCCGAATCGGGCTGGCCGGGACGATGATTCTCGATGATCTCCACCAGCTCATCACGGGCGTTGTACACGAGACGATTGACCCGGCCGTCGGGCATGATCCGAGCGACCACGTTGCCGTGCCCGTCGTACTCATACTTCTCGGTGTCACCAAGGGGCGAGACGCGCTCCACCACCCGGTTCATCTCGTCGTAGCGCAACTCCCAGCGGTGCCCCTCGGCGTCGATGTGGAAACGCGGATTGCCAGCCAGGTCGTACTCGTTGGTGGACTCGAAGCCGAACTGGTCGACGCTGGTGACCGCCCGGTTGCGGGCGTCGTAGATCGCGGTGACCGTGCCCCCGATCGGATCAGTGGTGGATTCCACGTTGCCGGCGGCGTCGTAGCCGATGGTGGTCTCCCCACCATCGGGGTTGACCACCTTCTCCACCCGGTTGAGGGCGTCGTAGGTGGTGGTGGTGACGTTGCCTCGCCGGTCAACCTGGGAGATCGGGTTCCCAACGTCGTCGTAGTCGAACGTGAACCGGTTGCCCTCCTCATCGATCGACACACCCATCCGGCCCATCGCGTCGTACTCGTAACGCAGCTCCGAACCGTCGGGCCCCTTCTCGACGGTGAGATTGCCGGCGGCGTCGTAGGTGGACTCCCACTCGTGGCCCAAGGGATCGGTGCGCAGCACCACCCGGCTCAGTGCGTCGTAGCTCAACCCGATGGTGTTGCCTTCGGGGTCGACCATCTCGGTGGGGTTGCCGAGGGCGTCATAGCTGGTCTCCCACTGGTGACCGAGCTGGTCGGTGACCAGCTCCGGGCGCAGCAGCGCATCGTAATTGGTCTTGGTTTCGCCACCCCGCCGGTCGACGGCAAGGGTCACGTTGTATTCACCGTCGAGGGTGAACGACTCGGACGTGCCGTCGGGGAAGTCGATCCCCACCAAATTGAGGTTCTCGTCGTAGCGGTACTCGGTGATCCGACCCAGCGGATCGGTCTCGGTGAGCATCTCGTTGCCCGGCCCGTAGGTGTACTCCCACACCGCGCCGACCGCATCGACGATCCTGGTCTGATTGTCGGCCAGATCGTAGAAGTACTCGACGGTGTTGCCCTTCGGATCGGTGAGCGTCTCAAGCTGGTTCGACAGCGTGTAGGACGCCTTGGCCACCCCACCGGTGGCGTCGATCGTTTCGATCACATTGCCTCGGGCGTCGAACCGGTATTCGGTGGTGTTGCCGTTGGCGTCGGTGTAGGTGAGTTGGTCACCGTGGTCATCAAACGTCGATTCTTCGAACGTGCCGTCGTCGAATGTGGACTTGGTGATGCGGCCCTGATCGTTGATCTCGTATTCGGTGGTGCGAATGCCGCCCAGGCCGTCGGGTTCCTCCAGCTTTATAAGGTCACCGAACTCGTTGTAGGTGAACTCGGTTTCCTGGCCCAGCGGATCGATCCGCTTGGTGGGGCGGCCATCGTCGTCGTATTCGGTGACCCAGTTCCCTCCGGCGGCGTCGACTTGCTCCACCGGGTTGTAGTCATCATCGAACTCCGTGGTTGACTCGCCGCCCAGAGCATCGATGGTCTTGGTGACCTGGCCGAGATCGTTGTGCACGTAGGTGGTGGCGTTGCCCAGGGCATCGGTGTAGACCGTGGTGTTGTCGTCGTAGGCAACGGTTCGCTCATCGCCCGTGGCATTGGTTTGGGTGATGACGCGACCTTCGTCGTCGTAGTCGTTGGTGACGAACGTGGCTCCGGCGCCGTCGATGATCGACTCCAACCACCCCTCATCGGTGTAGGTGAACCGGCGGACAACTCCCCGGGCGTCGGTGATCGACTCCAACCGGTCATCTTCGTAGCCGAGCTTCCACACCCGGCCGTCGGGATGGGTGATCTCGGTGATCTGGGCCGCATCGTTGGCTGCGAGCTCGACCGTCTGGCCGGCCTCATCGACCACCGACTCAAGTGGGTACAAACCGCCGACCGGATCGCCCCAGGAGAAGTCCATCGTGTTGCCCTGACGGTCGACGATCGAGGTCATCAGGCCGTAGCCCGCGGTCTGCAGCTCAAACCGCACCTTGGTGAAGTGGTTGAACGTCAACTCGAACTCGGTGTCGTTGAGCTGCACCAGTTCGGCATCGTCGCCCGATTGGTCTTCCCACGTGCCTCCGTTGTCGACGAAGTAGCGGGTGCCGCCATCACCGAGGCGGACCGCGGCGGCGCCACTGGTGTCGAGCTGAATTGCCGAGTTGTAGGCGAACGACCAGCCGGTGCCGAAGATGCCGGGACGCTGGTCTTGGCTGTTGTAGGTGAGGGTGAGATCGATGATCTGATCGCCCACGCCGGTGAGATGGAAGATCGGCTCGTCGGTGATGAAGTTGCCGGTGGCGAACGACACCGGGTCGGCGCCATACACCTGATAGTTCTGGTAGCCGAGATTCCGAAGCTCGATCAGCTCCTCTTCGGTGGGAGGATCGGGTAGATCGCCTCCGCCGCAACCATCGCCCTGAGCTTCCAGCTGCTCGGTGAGCGCGGCGACCACAGCGTCGACCACGAGGTCGAACTGCTGGTCGATCACCGGATAGTCGAAGTTGTGATCGAGGTACAGCACCTCAACATGGGCGTAGGGTCCGACCACATCATCGAGCGGGGCGTACGGCAGATCACCCTCGGGCCCGTTGACACCTTCGGTCGCCGGTCGACCGGTGAATGCTGGGATGGCGTCGAGAAAACGTTGGGCGAAGGCGGTGTCGGCAGCATCGGAGGCCCATACTCGAATGCCGCCGTCGTCTTCGGTGCCCCAGGGTTCACCGTCGAGAGCGTTGAAGGCCAGGGTCACGGTGAGGTCGGGGTTGGCGTTGGCCGCCACCGCCCCTCGGATCGCCTTCTCAACAAACCGTTCCTCGCCTCGGGTGATGATCACGTTGGCGTTGCACGAAGCGGTCATCTCGGCGGCGACGGCCTCCACCAGCTGCAGGTTCTTGTCGAGTTCCGACACCCGTCCGCCCGGCCAGTTGGCGAACCCGAGGTCGTCGTCGGGATCCAACACGATGGTGGGACCGTTAGCCGCGGCGTTGGGACCGGCGGCGGCTTGAGCAAGAACTCCGGCTTGATCGTTGTCAGCGATCATTACCGCAAACTCGCCGGTCTGATCGGCGATGCCGCGTACCTGGGACTCGTCGGCGTTATAGGCCGACGGAACGAGCTCCCAGATATCATTCGACCCGGCCCCGCGGGTGTAGACGCCGATGGTGTTGGGGTCGACATCGGTCACCGAATCAGCGTCGACCGACAGCACCAGTTCGATTCCAGCCCGGAACTCGGTGACGCTGGCCGGCAAATCGCTCGTGGCGGCCTCGACGGTCACCTGATGAGGGAAGTCGACCACTGGTAGTCCGGTCGAACTTTCCAAGGCGCTGACGATGAGGGCGCTGCTACCAACGGGCTTAATGGCGCCCACCTCTTTGCCCAATTGAGCTTCTTCGGACTGTGCTCTTTTGTCGAGTCGAAGCTCCACATCGGCAGCATGGTCGGCGCTCGACGACACGGTGATAGCGCCACCGTCGAACTCGACCGTTGCTGAACTTCCTTGAGCAACGACGGCATCTGGCGTGTCTTGTGCCGCCGCTGGAGTCACTACGCTCGCCAAAACAAGCGCGCTAAACAATGCGCTAATAACCCGCCGCATTTCAACCCTCCAAAGGTTCTATTGTCGCCTCACCAGCTTCGGCCGACTGTGAAGTAACCGCCTACCGTGACCGCTGAAAGCAAGTGGTGATAGCACCATAACCCACACCCTGTGACATTTCCAGGCGCCTTTCCCTCGCGCGGCGTGAAAATGATATGGAGTGAATTTGATTTAAATCTCGACAGTTGGGCCGAGCTTACGGCGTAATGAGGCTGGGGTCGATCGCTTCACTTACTTCGTAAGCTAGTTGCGTTGGCAACCATTTCCGCCACCAACTACCGGCGTTAGCCGCTAGGTGTGGTGGCAAATGACCTTACGGTGTCAGCTCAATTTTGGTCTTCTTTGCCGCGACTCACCGCAAACAAGTTCAAGAGATTCATCGAGAAAAGTGGTTGATAGTTGTCATAGTGCGTGGCTATTGTGGCCATTGAGTCGAAAAACTCAGCGGTAAAGCGTTAAAAGGCGATAGGCGGAAAGTGTGTTGGCGGGATTCGTGCAGCGTGGCGTTTGGCGTCCCTTGGGGCGCTCGGTAGTGGGTGTTTGGTGATGGCGGCGGTGACCGAGCCGGCTGCCTCGCCGGCGACGAACGGGTCCCATCCTCCAGGGAAGGCGCGCAAGTCGGCCGGTTTGCCGACGGCACCCAAACGGCCCCGCAATACCATCTGGATGGTCGGTGGCCTTGCCCTGATGCTTGTTTCGCTGCTCGGCGCATTGGGTGCGGCTCAGTCGTTGAGCGACCGCACAGAGGTGCTGGTCTCGCGCCGATCGTTCTCACTGGGCGAGACGGTAAGCCGGTCCGATCTCGCGGTCGCCGATGTGGCAGTCGACGGCTCGGTGGCCCTCCTACCGCCCGACAGGATCGACGACATCGTTGGCCTCGTGGCCGCCGGTCCGATCGCCGAGGGCGAGATCCTTGTGGAGTCCGACTTCACCACGAGCGGCGACGTGGAGGTCATCACGGTCATCGCTGGTCTAGAGCTCAGTCCCGGCGCCTATCCGAGAGTCGGCCTACAGCCCGGTGATCTGGTCACCATCCTCGAAGTCTCCGACATCGGCTTTGTCGACGACGTTGTGGCCGACCCGAGAAGGGTGGGTGACGGCGAGGTGGTGGAAACCCGGCGACTCACCAACGGAGATCTCCTTCTCGTCTCGCTTCGGATTCCCGAACATCTGTCGGAACAGGTGAGCCAGGCCGCCTTCGAGGAGCGAATTCGTCTCGTTCAAAAGGAGTTCGCCGACGACGACGGTCGGGTCGTCCCGCTCGAACCGTTGGAACCGGCCGAGGCGGTCGACACCGGCGACGGCACTGGCACCGAAGACGGGGCCGGCGATCAGTGACGGTCATTTCCGTCACCTCGGCCTCCGGCAGTCCCGGTGTCACAGCCCTGGCGCTCGGGTTGAGTTTGTCGTTCCGCCGCCATGGAGCCAATCCACTGCTGATCGAAGCCGATCCGAAAGGCGGCGCGCTGTCACTTCGATTCGGCTTGGGGGGTCATCCGTCCACGGCGTCGCTGGCCAGCGAGATCAGCCGGGATCTCCGTCAGAGTCTTCTAAACCAGCACAGTTTCGACCTGCGCGGCGTTTCGGTTGTGGCCGCTCCACCCGACCCGCTGGTTTCCACCTGGGCACTCCAGCGGGCCGCCGGCGCGATTGCCGAAGTGGCGACGGCAGGTGGTCGCCACACGGTCGTGGATCTCGGCCGACTCGGTCAAGACTCGCCGGCGCTCGATCTGGCCGTCAGCAGCCACGTGGTGCTGATCGTTACCAAAGCCTCCGTCGAAGACGTGCAGGCCATGCTGTTCGGCATCCGTCAACTCCGCTCCGTCGGTGCATCCGCTCGGCTTGTGGTGGTTGGCGAAGAGCCCTACAACCCGCACGAGATCGCCGAGGTGGCCGGTGCTCCCTTGGCCGCGGTCCTGCCCAACGATCCGGTGATGGCTCGTGCTCTGGTCGGTGGCAAGGTACGCGAGCGACGGTTCCGTCGTTCGGTGCTCTCAAAAGCCATCGACTCATTGGCCGACTCATTGCTCGATGCTCACCGCCAAACGGTCACGGCCCGCAGCGCCCCGCCCCCACCACCACCTCCGCCGGCACCCGGACCCGAGAGACCACTACCGGCCGAGAGATCGGCGTCGGGTGGTGGAGCTCCGGTAACGCAGCGAGTCTCCCGGCCGGTCCCCGAGATCAGGGGCCAGCGATCCGAAGGAGCGGCGCGATGACTGTTCACGACGGAGTGCAGCAAACGACTGGCAGTCCACCTGTATCCCCAGGCCTTCATCCCGACATACCCCCTGCGGCGCCAGGAGCAAGCGCCATCGATCTTTCCATGGTGGCCGCCATTCGTGAGCATGTGGCGGCCGAGCTGTCCGAGGTGCGGCGAGCGGGTGGCAATCAGATTCCCGACGACGAATCGGAACGAGCGCACGCCGAAGCGCTCATCTGGTCCCAACTCGACCAGCTCGCCCAACAACGGGCGGCGAGTGAGCTGGCACCGTTCTCGGTCGACTACGAGGAGCGGGTCTTCCATCGGGTGCGAGCGGAGCTGTTCGGCCTTGGCGGATTCGAGGACTATCTCTTCGATCCCACCGTCGAAAATATCTTTGTCAACGGCTGCGACAAGGTGTTCGTCAATCGCAGCGGCGCAGTGGGCGTCGAGGCCGTGCCCCCGGTGGCCGAGAGCGATCAGGCTCTGATCGACCTGGTCAACCGCTGGGCCTCACGCCTGGGCCGCACCGAGCGTCGATTCGACATCTCAAACCCTCGCCTCGATCTGCGGCTGCCCGGCGGGTTCCGTTTGCACGCGATCATGGAGGTCACGCAACGGCCAACCCTCACGATTCGTTGCCCGTACCACCGCCGCGTCGATCTCACCGACATCCAACGGCTCGGCACGATGACGCCGGAAATGGTGGCGTTCCTCGGGGCCGCGGTTCGGGCCCGGTGCAATATCATCGTCGCCGGCGGCACTGGCACCGGCAAGACCACCCTCCTGCGAGCCCTCCTCCACGAGGTGCCGGCCGAAGAGCGGATCATCACCATCGAAGACACTGCCGAATTGGGCATCGGCCAGTTCGAGGACGATCATCCCAACGTCGTCGAAATGGAGACGAGGCAGGCCAACGTCGAAGGCATCGGTGAGCTCACCATGCTTGAGCTCACCCGTGAGTGCCTGCGTATGTCGCCCGACCGGGTGGTGCTCGGTGAGGTTCGTGGTGCCGAGGCGCTCTACATGCTCAAGGCCATGAGCCAGGGCAACGACGGTTCGATGTGCACCGTGCACGCCGACTCGGCCTACGGCGTCGCCGACCGCGTCCGTGGTTACTGCGCCGAAGGGCACGGCTCGATCCCCATGGAGGTGATCGACTCCTTCTACCGAAACGCCGTCGATCTGGTGGTCCACCTCAAGGTGCTCACCGACCGTCGACGAGTGATCTCCAGCATCATCGAAGTGGAGAAAACCGAGGGCACGGGCTTTCGCTACAACGAGCTGTGGGCGCCTCGGGTGGAAGACGTCGGTGCGCCGAGTATCCCCCCGACCGAGTGGATGCTGAGCCGCCTCCGGGGCGCCGGCTATCGGGGGCAGCCATGGTGAGTTCCTACGTATTCGCGGCGATGGTCGTGGGCACCGTGGCCGGGGCGCTCGTCTTCGCGGCCGCTGTCACCGGACACATCGAACCGCCAAAGCCGAAAGTGGCCAAGGGTGGTTCGGCCATCGACAATCTCCCGCAGCGTTTGCTGTTTGCCCTCGGCGGCATGTTCGGCGTGGCGCTGTTCACCGGATGGCCGGTTGGGGCGTTCTTCGCCTTGATCGGCGGGTTCCTGCTCCCCACCTTTGCCGCCGCCAAGAAGAAACGACGCGAGTCGATCGAACGGGTTGAGGCCATCGCCTCGTGGGTCGAGAGCCTGCGAGACACCATGGCCGCTTCGGCCGGCATTCAGCAGGCCATCAAGTCGAGCGCCCAGAATCCTCCTCGGGCGATTCGCACCGAAGTCAAAGACCTCGCGCTTCGGCTCCAGCATCAAACCACCGAAGACAGCCTTCGGCGTTTCGCCGGCGACCTGCGTCATCCGGCATCCGACCTTGTTGTCTCCGCTCTGCTGTTGGCGTCGTCCCGTCGGGCCGGAAGCCTCCAGGAGGTTCTCCGGTCCACGGCCCGCTCGGCCCGCGATTCGGCGTCGATGCTGCGCCACGTGGAAGCTGGACGCACCAGGGTGTACTCCCAGGCCCGCACCGTCGGCTGGGCCACGGCGGCGCTTCTGGTGTTCCTGGTCGGGGCCAAACGAGACTACGTGAGGCCGTTCGACAGCTTCGACGGGCAGATGGTGATCGGCCTCGTGTGCCTCCTGTTTCTGGGCTCCGGCACCTGGATCTACCGACTGGGTAAGCCGGTCGACCCGCACCGGGTATTCGACAACATCGACTCCGTTCCCAGCAGCGCCGTCGTCACCAGCACGGCGAGGGTCGGCTCATGATTCGTTTCGTCGCTCTCGCCATCACCGGATGCGCCGGCCTTCTCGTTCTGTTGTGGGGCCTGTTCCCTCCCCGGCCGTCGCTGCAATCGCGGCTGCTCGACGCGTCGTCACAGCGGCTCGACACCCACGATCGATCGTCGGCGGGCCTGTCACTACAAGGCCGATTCGGGGTCTGGCTGCTCTCGAAGCTCCAGCGCGACTCGTTGCCCGACCTGCAAACCGACATGCGGGTTTCCGGTATCGACCTGGAGACGTTCGCGATCGACAAGATCCGAGCCGCGGTGGGTGGCGGTCTGATCGTGGCCATTCTCGCCTTCCTCCGCGGCTGGGCTCGAGGTTTCGGCGGCCTCGCCATCTGCTTCCTCGTCGGTGCCGCCGCAGGCTACTTCGCCCCCGACGTCGAGTTGAAACGTAAAGCGGCCAACCGCCGTGATGAGTTCGAGCGGGCACTGTCTTCGTTCGTGACGCTCGTGGCGGTGTCGGTCACCGGCGGCAGCGGCATCAACAACGCCATGAAAGACGCCGCCGCCCTCGGAAGCGGATGGTGCTTTCGGCTGCTCGACCAATCACTCGACGAATCAGCCCTCCGTGGCGAATCACCGTGGACGGGATTCGAAGACCTCGGCCGCCGCATCGGGTCGCCGCCCCTGCTCGAGCTGGCGGGAGCATTGGCCCTGGCCGGCAACTCGGGGGCGAGGATCGCCGAGACCCTGACGGCCCGTGCCGACTCGGCCCGAGACAAGGAGCTGGCCGCCGCCCACGTCGAGGCCGAACGACAAAGCGAACGCATGAACACCCCCATCGGCATCATGCTGTTCGCCTGGATGATCATCCTCGGTTATCCGGCCATGGGAGCTCTGATCGGCTCATGACAGCGGATCAGCGCACGGTTCAGACCAGGCTCCAGATCGAGGTCCATACCAAGGGCCAACCAAAAATCTCTGAGTTCTTCAACCCGACCGGGCCTGAGCCCCGGCCGGTTGCGGGGCCTCACACAGAGAGCAACTGCACAGACAATACCAAGGAGAGTAATTATGCGAGATGCAACAATTGCGGCCGGGGTGCGGGCGGAGATTGTCCGTCAGGATCTAGCCGACCTTCGACGTCGAGCCGTGGATCGGCTGAGCGACGATTCAGGCGAGATCGGCTCATGGCTGATCTTCGCCGCACTCATCGCCGCGGCCGCTGCGCTTGCCGGTGCTGCGATCGCCGGCTGGTTCCAGCAAAAGGCGGCCGACGTCACGTCCAACTAGAAGATCGCCCTCGCCACTCGTCCCTGCGCAACCGTCGAAAGACCTCGCCGTTCATCGACGGTTTGCGCAGCGACGAGGGCGATGTGCCCACCGTGTTGATCGCGTTTGCCTTGGCTGTGCTGGCGTTTTATCTCACGGTTCACGTGGCGTTGGTTTTCCATGGGCGATCGGTTGTGGCTGCCGCGGCTCAAGATGCCCTGGCGGCGGCGAAGCTTGAAGACGGCACGATCAACGACGGCTACGCGGCGGCCCATCGCACGTTGTCGTTGTCACCCGGCCTGCGAGATGTGCAGGTCAACGTGCAATACGAAGCGGGCGACACCCGGGTTCGGGTCACGGTGAGCGCATCGGTGGAAACCGTGTTGGTCGAAATGCGCAACGATGTGACGGCCACCGTCGTTGGACCGCGAGAACAATTCATCCCAGAGGACGAACGCCGATGATCGACGCGCGATCTGGATCTCGTTCCAGCTTCCGTTCTCTCAGAGCCCGGCTTCGGCGAGACGACGGCATCAGCATGGCCGAGCTGCTCATGCTGGCACCCATTCTCATGATGGCGCTTGAAGTGGTGGCGCTGGGCGGCCGGTTCGCCGTGGCCAACGCCGACATCCAATCGGCGGCCTACGAAGCCGCCCGCCAGGCCACCCTCACCCAAACCCGGGGCGAGGCCAACCGCACCGCTCGTGCTGTTGGCGAGGCAGCCCTGGTTGACAAGGGTTACCAATGCCAGAACCCGCGGGTCGCCATGGCGTCGGGCACAAACTTCGTGGCCGGAGGTCAGGTGCAAGTGCGGGTGCAATGCACGGTGCGGATCTCCGATCTCGGCCTCCTCGGACTGCCGGGGAGCGTGCGTATCGACCGATCTTCTACCGTGCCCATCGACACGTTCCGGGCGGTGGACTGATGTTTCAACGCATCCGGGGTGCCCGTCGCCGCCACCGTTGGGGCAACGATCGAGGATCGGTGTCACCGTTCATCCTCATCCTGATGCCGACGATCGTTGGGTTCGCCGGCCTCACCTACGACGTTGGCATGCTGTTCGCCGCCAAACGCGAAGCGTACACCGTGGCGTCGGCCGCCGCCCGAGCTGGTGCCAACGACATCGACACCCATTCGCTCTATATCTCCCAGCCGGTATTGGCTCGCACCGCACCGGGCACGGCGAGCGCCTACGCCCAAGCCCAGGGTCTCGGCGTGCCTCGGGTTCGGCTGATCAGCGACACCGAGATCGAAATCACCGTCCGTCAAGACGTTCAGATGCTCTTCCTGGGGATCGTTGGTGTCGGCGGCAAAGTGGTCGAAGCCACGGCCACAGCAGAAATGGCAGAGGGCTGAGCGCAGTGGCAACGTCTGCCAACCGAATGCCGAAGCGCCTCTGGCAGGCGCTCGCCTCCACCATCGTTTTGGCGGTGGCGGTCACCGCTCCGATCATGTTTGCCGCCTACCGGGTTGTGGTGGTGGTCGGGTCGGAGTCCAGGGCCACGGAGTGGCTCGATCTTGTGGCTCTCGTCGGGGTGATCCTTTGGTGTGGGCTGATGTCGGGTCTCCTCATCGTCACCGGGCCGATGCGGCCGAGCATGTTACCCGGGGTGATCGACAAAGCCCTCCGAACCTTGGTGGAGCGCAGTGCCTTCGGCGTCGGCCCGCTTTTGGGCTGGACGTATAGCAACCCTGATGTTGGCCTTGGGTTGCTCGTGCAGCCGAAACCGGCCGATGAACTCAAAGCCTGGATGCAGCGGGTCTCGCAACCATCCGCTCGGTCGGCGTCGGCCCGGGTGTCGTCGGATCTGCGAGCCGCTCGTAGGGCTGGGCGCGAAGCTCGGCCGTCGGCCAACTCGCCGGCTTCCTTCTCGGGGCCCACTCGCCCCCACGTCGTCCAACGAGGCGACACCTACTGGTCGTTGGCGGCCCGGCACCTTGGTGCCGGCAGCCGTTGGCAGGAAATTCGAGATATGAATCTAGGCCGCACTGTGGCGGCCGACACGGTGCTCACGATCGATGAGTCCGACCTTCGTCGGGGTTGGACGATTGTGGTACCGGCGGAAGTCAAGGAGACAGAAAAGTGAAGCGACCCCTCAGGTTGAGCATTCTATGCGCTATGGCGCTGGCGCTTGTTGTGGCGAGCTGCGGTGGCACCGACGTCGAGTCGGCCGACCTTGCCTCCGGTGACGTGGCGATCAACAGCGAAACCGCAGGCGACAGCGACGGTGCCGACGAGACCGAAGAGGCTGCCGACGATACCGCCACCGACACATCAAACGATGATGCAACCGACGACGGCTATGCCTACGACGACGACAAATCCGACGATGAGAAGGTCGCCGAGGCTTTGGTTGCCTACGACGAGTTCCTGGCCGTTCGCGATGTCGCCTACATGAACCCCGATGGCGACTTGTCGGCGCTCGAAGCTATGGCAGAGCCAGAAGTAGTCGAGGAGGTGACCGATTTCTGGGCCCGTAACGAGGCGTTCCAAACCGTCGACGCCGGCATTCTCGAACGCACGAGCACGTCCAATGTCACCGAGGCCTTTACCGCCGGCAGTGGGGTCATCATCCGCGATTGTGTCGAGATGCGGCAAACCAATCAGGATGAACTGGGTTCACCGGTCCGCTTCGTCGAACAGGCGATCAACATCAATCCGGAGGAATCCGGTTGGGTGGTGTCTTCGATCTCCATCACCCGCTCCGGCGATCCGGCCGGCACCGACTGGTTTGGTTGCGTGCCTCAGTATCACGCCGACCGGGTCACCGAAACCGTCGCCCAGCTTGGCGATTCCTTGTACGAGTGGCAGTCGAGTGAAGATGCTGTTGTACCCGACGATCTCTTCAGCTCGTTCAGTGAACGGTTAAGGGCGGAGGGCGAGGCGGCGGTCGAGCAGCAAAATTCGGAGTCGGGTGACCGCTACCTCTCGTCGGAGGAGGAGCGCCGGGTGACTGTGGCCGGATCCGACGTGGGCACCGGAGGGTGGAACTTCCTCGTCGAGCTGTGCCGCCATTATCCAAACGGCGAGATCTGGACCGACAAGGCGTCGGGTGTGGAAGTTGAGCTGCGGCCCGTCGGGTCGTCCACCCGAATCGGGTATCGGGTGTTGTCGGTTGAGCAGGCCGACGGATCGTGGGTCGACGAAATCGTCGACCTCACACCGGTTGAGTATCCATCGCCGTGCTGGGAAGAGGGAAGTAGTTGAGATGTTGAGCGATAGGGCGTCTTCGAAGGGGGAGTTCGCAGTGGGTAGGTTTATGCGGCGTTTGCTGCTGGGCGTAGTGGTCGGTTCGTTGCTGGCCGGGGTCATGGCCACGGTCCCGGTGGAACCGGCCGCGGCCGGCACGTGTTACAACGGCTCGACCACCGGCTACGAGGACATCGTCTACTCCGACGGGTCCGATTCGTTGGCCGATCGGCTGGAGGCGTCGGCCGGCCTGGTGTTGGGCACACCATCGGTGGGATACGAGTGGCGAGTCCCGGTTTGTGTGGGATTCGACGGCTCGTTGCGAGTCACCGGATCGGTGTCTCAGGTCGTTTCCCGGGCGGCGGCTGCCGATGAGGGTTTGGCGCTCGGCGGGGTGCTGTCGGGTCTGCAGGCTCGATCGCAGCGCCCGGTCCCCCGGATTGCGCCCGAGGTTGATGAGCCGCAGGTTGTCGGCTTGGAATCGTGGCTGGCGGTTGATCCCACAACGTATGGTCAGGTGCTCACCGAGACGCGTTCGGTTGGCGATGTTGCGGTCCGGGCCACCGCCACTCCGATCGGTTTGGTGTGGATGTTCTCCGACGGAAGGTCGTGGCAGGAGCTCACTTGCGACGGTCCCGGGGTGTTGTATTCCGAAGCCGCTCTCGCCGCCCACGGTGCCCCGCCTTGTGGCTGGGAGTGGGATCACACCACGTTGGTCCAGCGGGCCGACATGGCCGTGGTGATCGAGTACTCGGTCACCTGGTCGTCGTCGTTGGGTAACTCGGGCACGATTTCGAGCCTTCGTGGTCGGTCGCTCGGACCGATTTCGCTCACGGTTGGTGAGGTGCAGACCGTTGGGGTGTGGGGCGAGCAGGAGCGGCCGGAAGACCCGGGATTGGTGGATCCCCCTGAACTCCGTGATCCGGCCGACTGCACGCTTGTGATGTTCACGTCCGGCGAGTGCGCCGACTACAACGACCCGGCCGGCGACTGGGGCCTGCCGGAGGAGTGTGCCGAAGTCGCCGCAGCCGCCTCAGGTTTCTGGGAATCGTTGTTGAGTGCTGGATCGGCCTTCATCAATCTTGGTGGTGAGATGGTGGAGTTCCTCGTTCGCGGTGGGGACATCGACTCGGTGGTTGAGGCAGGCCGTGGGGTCTTGGAGTCGGCCGACGGCGTGGTTATCAACGTGGTTGAGGTTGGTGGCGCGTTGTGGTCGTGTGCTTCGTGGGCGGCCGGTGAGTTGTATGAGATGTTGCCGGCCGAGTTGCGATTCCTGCTGGACCTTGGAATCGGTTGTTCCAAGGTTGGGATGGAGGCGCTCCAAGGGGTGTGGGACGGGGTCATGATGGCGGCGTCGGCCGCCGATGATTTCGACGCGTTCATCGACGAGCAGGTTGCATTGGCGATGGCCGTCAAGGCCGAGGTTGAGGCCGATCCATTAGGGTTTGCCCAAACCATGTTGGGCGAGACGTTCGACATGGAGCTGTACGAGACAAATCGGAATCAGTGGATCGGGAAGATGACCTGTGAAGCGATTGTGATTGTGCTGTCAACCGTGTTCACCGGCGGTTCAGCGCTTGTAGCTCGTTATGGGCCGAAGGTTGCCCGGTTGTTGGACAAGATCGATGAGCTGTTGCCGAATCGACGCCGCAACCGTGGGTGCGACAGTTTCCCGGCTGGCACGTTGGTGCTGTTGCGTAACGGTGTGTACCGGCCGATTGAGATGATTGAACCGGGCGAGCTTGTGGTCACCTACGACACAGCCACCCAAACGTGGTCACGCCAAGAGGTGTTGGATCAGTGGTCAGCTGTTCACGTCGGTGCGATGGCGTCGGTGGTGTTGGGCGACGGGGTGTCGATCACCTCTACTGACGATCACCGGTTCTGGGTTGAATCAGCCGGAGCCTGGGTTGAGGCTGGTCAGCTTCAGCCGGGTGATGTGCTACTCGGCCCTGACGGTGTTACGCAGGTCGACGCTGTGCAGCTGTCGGATCCCGGTTCGACCGTGGTCTACGAGCTCGATACGGCTGTTAACGACAACTTCGTCGTCACAACAACGCCCGGAACCGACGCACTCGTCCACAACTGCGGACTGAATGACGACCAGATCAAGCACATTCTTGATGGCGATGGTGAGGGCGGATTCCATCACAGAGCCGGCGGCAGCGATCCGGACGGCGCGGAGCTCGTGAGGTTGTCGAGGAGCTTCAAGGTCAAGTCGTGGAGTCCGTGGCACGGGGAAGGCGTCTACAAGGGTGATGTCAGAATCGACGGCATCGATGGAGTTAAACCGTCGACGTTCTTTCCCGACTCTTGGGATCGAGAACGGGTAATTTCGACCATTAACTCGGCTCTCGAAGCCAAGACTGGAGATGGCGTGCTCAGCAACGATGGAACCGCCAGAATCTTCACCGCACTTTCAGCTGACGGCTATCCGATCAGGATTATCGAGGACCTCGATGGCAATTTGCTTACGGCGTATCCTGATGTTGACTGGAAGCCCGAGTCGTAGGTGATGAGTTGGCTGTCAGCTTTGACCAAGTACTGCAAAGCTGTCCACAAATCGACGGAAGTCGAGAAAGAGCTGGATTGATGGACTACACGACGATGCACGAGGAAGATCTCCTTGAGATCTGGCTAGATGTCATGATGGCCGTCACATGGCGGGAGCGTCGTCGACTGCAACTTGATGAGAAGGCAGCAACAGAAGTTCTTGCCAGTTTGAAATACAGCGACCCCCTGGAAGGCCTCCGAGTCGGGAAAGAGTTGGCCGACCGGATGGGCAGTTCCCAATGGCGGATGATTCGCGACGCTCTTGAGCAGGGGTTTGATTGGTCACAGATCGTAGTTGCACTTGGGTTGCCTCTCGACAGCCCTGGAACGTGATGGTCATAGGTGGATGCAGACGCGGCTCGACTCGATCGGCCTGATTCTGATTGTTCTTCGACTCGAACCAGCTTGGTGGCGTGCCCAGTCTGTGAGTATCAGACGTTGGATCCTCCAGGCTTCTTTGAGATCTGTCAGGTGTGCGGGCGGCAGCATGATGGACTTAGAGATCCCGACGCTGTTAGTGGGGCGAACAGGGTTTCGTTTAATAGGGCGAAGGCATTGTTCAACAAACGGGGCCACGTCGGTGAGAACGTTTCGCTCGACGAGGATCGATTCGATCGATACAACCAGTCGGGATGAGCGTCCGTTGAGTCGAGTTTCACGAGTCCATAGTGATGATGACAAAGATTTCTGAGCTGGCCGCCCGGCTCTGCAGCTAGTTGCTCCCAACGTCCGAGCAGCCCGTCAGTCACCATCTGTTGGGGTCATCGGCGTAGCTGAAGGAGAACGAACTTTCGGCCGCTTGGTATCGCTTCGTCAAAATTGCGGTGCTGCTGGGCGTTGTCTGCTCGACGACCTGGTTCCGTGATCTGGTCGAAGACGGTTCTGTGGTCAGTGGATGTTTGTTGAATGCGCACCGTTGCCACAGGCCACCACCAGGCCAACCAGGACCACTACGACGGGCGAGGACGATTTCGAGGTATCAGCCTTGGTCGCGGATCACGATTTCCACACGGCGATTTTGTTCACGTCCGCTCGGGCTGTCGGAGCCGTCGGGGTTTTCGTTGGGGGCGACGGGTTGACTTTCTCCCACACCGTCGACCGTCGAGTCAACCCTCATACCCGCCGCCCGTAGCGCCGCTTCCACCGCCTGAGCCCGCTCCAAGGAAAGCTCGAGGTTGGCCTCATCACTTCCAACCGAGTCGGTGTGACCCACAATCTCGATCGGACGATCGACCTCGTTGACCGCAGCCACCACCTGTTCCAACAGCTCAACGGTTTCGGCTCGAAGGTCGGCGCTACCGAAGTCGAAGAGCAGCGCCGAGTCGAAACGAATCACCGTCGCACACGGCGGGGTGAGCGACCCGAGCCGGCCCAGCGGCGGAAACTCGCCGGCCACACTAAACCGGGGTGCCTCAGGCAGCACAACCTGCGCTGGAATCTCCGGATCGAGACTGCGTCCGTCCGGGCCGAAGTCAAACTCAACACTCGACAGGCCCGACAGTCGATACACGCCCGAACCATCCGGCGCCACCGACACCTCGGTGCGTTGGGACGCCGTCAGAAGGTTCAGCGTCCACGCCCCGTCGGGTTCGACTTCGAGCGTGGTGGTCAAACCGTCCTCGGCCACATTCTGGTAGAACTCACCGGATCCGTTGGGCTGAGCCGACACCGTTAGCAACCCCTCGTCCCGTTCGAGGAAGTACTCGCCCGACCCATCTTCGGCCAAACGCACGGTGAGCAGCTGCCCATCCCGGTCGTCGTAGTACTCGCCGCTCCCGGGGCCGGTCACCTTGATCGTCACCAACTCCGGCCCTCGCTCCGAGTAGTACTCGCCGGTACCGTCGGCCGCCACGTTGATCGTGGTCAACGCCCCCGAGGTCGAGTCGACGAACTGCCCGGCGCCGTCGGCGTCAACCACCAACGAAACCAGACCATCGTCGGACTCCTCTCGGTACTCACCGGAGCCGTCCTCGCCGATGTCGAACACATCATCGCCCGTCTGACTTCCCGAGTAGATGAGATCACCCTCATCGGCACATGATGCCGACACCAATTCAACCCCACCAAGTGGACCGGTCACGAGATCGCCAAGTTGGGTGGCGACGATGTCTCCCGTGGTCGACAGATCCGAGATGTCGGGGAGTGCCACCGTGGGGATTGTTGGAAGCTTGACGTCAACCACCTCCACGGCCGGCATCTCGGCGGGAAGATCGGTGGAACTCGCTGCCGATGTCGACTCGTCGACAGTGGTAGTTGGCTGAGAGTCCTCGGCCTCGTCGGTGCTGCCAGGCATCGGTAGCGAACAGCCACCGACAGTGATCCCGAGCGCTGCGGCCAATGCGGCGCGCCACGAAACGTTCGATTTCATCCGCCGAGGTTCTGCCCCCGAGCGACGTGCCGCGCCGTGCCGCTCCATTGCATCAATATAGATGCATCAATTTAGATCGCGTCTGCTCCATTCGACGGCCCCCACACCGTGAGCTATATATAGGCCCCTATGGTCGCCCCCAAAGCCGAGTACCGCGACGGCACGCTGCAATCGATCGCCGAAGGCATCCGTGCCGTGTGCAGCGGCTTCGACGACACCTACTGGGCCGCCTGCGACAGCGAGCACCGCTTCCCCCACGAGTTCTACAACGAGCTGGCCAAAGGTGGCTGGATCGGGATCGCCATGCCCGAAGAGTACGGCGGGGGAGGCCAGGGCATCGCCGCGGCGGCTGTGATGATGCGGGAGATCGCCGCGTCCGGCGCCGCCATGAACGGCTGCTCGGCCGTGCACCTCACCGTGTTTGGGCTGAACCCCGTCGTCGTCTTCGGCAACGACCGCCTCAAGCAGACCTTCCTCCCCCGAGCCGCCGCCGGCGACCTCCACGTGGCCTTCGGCGTGACCGAACCCGACGCCGGCACCGACACCAGCCACATCACCACCCGAGCCGAACGCGATGGCGACGTCTGGCGGATCACCGGCCGCAAGATCTGGACCACCAAGGCTCTCGAATCCGAAGTTGTCCTCCTGCTGGTGCGCACCACGCCGGAGGCGGCCGGCACGTTCAACGGCATGTCGCTCTTCCTGGCCGACCTCGATCCCGACTACGTCGACATCCAGCCCATCCCCAAACTCGGACGCAATGCTGTAGCCTCCTGCGAAGTGGCCTACGACGGCCTCCCCGTGGAGAACTGGCGCATGGTCGGCGAGGAAGGTCACGGGTTCAAACACCTGCTCCATGGGCTCAACCCCGAACGTGTCCTCGTGGCCTCCGAAGCCATCGGCATCGGCGACGTGTCACTCGAAAAAGCCGTGGCCTACGCCAACGACCGCGAGGTGTTTGGTCGTCGGATCGGTCAGAACCAAGCCATCAGCCACCCCCTCGCCCAAGCCCACGTGCAGCTGCAAGCGGCGTGGCTTGCGATCATGGATGCCGCCGAGCGCTACGACGCCGGGCTCAGCTGCGGCGAACAGGCCAACGCCGCGAAGTGGCTGGCGGCCGAAGCCGGATTCTTCGCCGCCGACCGGGCCATTCAAACGCTCGGCGGCATGGGTTACGCCTCCGAATATCACGTGGAGCGTTACTGGCGGGAGGCTCGTCTCATGCGGATCGCCCCTGTTTCCCAGGAGATGGCGCTCAACTACATCGCCCAGTCGGTGCTCGGTCTGCCGCGCAGTTACTGAGCAGCAACTCTGTAACTTGCGCATGAAACTGCTTGCCTTACAGGGTTAATCGTGCGAGGTTAAGGCCAAAGGGCCTTGGGCGACTTGCAAGCCCGGGCCGCAAAGAAAGCCGCAAAGATCTGTCGCGGCCTCCGCCATTCTCTCGCTGAGCAAAGCGGCGGCGCTCGTGCGTTCTCGGAATGACGGAGGCCGCGACTCCACCAATCTTTCACAGTTGGTGTGGCGGACGTGCGACATTGTTAGCCAGGTCATGTCCAGAATGTGACACGCCCCTATTTAGCTGTCAGTCGAGCCAGCCTCGGGCCGAGATGATGGCGATTCCCTCGGTTCGAGATGACGCTCCTACCTGGTCCCAAACCGACTGCAACCGCCGATGAATCGTACGGCTCGACACCTTCAAATGGGAGGCGATCTCCTCAACCTTGTTGCCGGCCACCAGCAAGTGCAGCAACTGTCGATCGTCGTCGGAAAGGGGGCTGGTCACCGCCCCGGTCGACAGTGACTCGACCACGGCCGTCACCCGGCTGGCAATATCGGTGACGGTTTTGGTGTCGACAAGGCCGGCAATCAATCGCAGCTGATCCGCCTGATGATGAATGTTCTGCAGTACCTCTCGGTGCTCGTCCAAGTCGATCGACTCCGAGTTCTGCTCGTCGATCACATCGGCGTAGGCGTCACCGATAGCTCGGAACAGCCCCGCGGTCGCCACCCACTGATCCGCAACGCCGGACGGTGAACCGCGACCGATCATGTACCGATACACGGCCGAGTAGTATTCGCCGATATGCCGCCCGACGTCTTCGTGAGTATCGAGAATTCGCGTTCGTATCAGGTTCGACAAGATGTCGGCCACCGACTGGTCGGTGGCCTCCGACGGTCCGAATCCGTGTTCGTGGGCCTGGACAATGCCCACGCAGATACGGCGGATGCGATTAACGAGGAAGGCCACGTCAACGTCGGTGGTCTGCCGGTTCATCGCCGCTGCTTATTGATGGTCGGTGGAGCCGGGGGCGTCAAGCCAACCGTGGGCGATGACCATGGCGATCCCGTCGGCTCGCGACGATGCCCCGACCCGGTCCCAGATATCTCGCAGTAGGCGTGATATCGACCGTTCCGAATAGCCGAGGTCGGCGGCCAACGCGCTAATTGACCGGCCGGCGGCAAGCCCGTTGAGGAGTGTGATCTCGTCGGGCGAAAGTGGGTTTGTCAGCTCTGCGGAACAGAGAGCTTGCTCAATGGCAACCGTGCACTGATGCAACCTGGCCGCCAAGTCTTCAGGGAAGACCGCACCCAAGGCCCGGTAGTCGAGAGTGTAAATTTGGGCACCGGCGTCTACCGGTGGGGTGAACGCCGGATCGAATCGGCTCCCGCTGTCGAGGTACACCGCAGCTAGACGCCCGAGCAGGTCGGCGACGAAGATCCATTCGTCGGTCACACCGGGCGGGCTGCCTCGAACCGACATGTACGAAGAGATGTCAAGGGCCCATCTGGC
Source organism: Acidimicrobiales bacterium (assembly GCA_965216355.1). Taxonomy (GTDB): domain Bacteria; phylum Actinomycetota; class Acidimicrobiia; order Acidimicrobiales; family SZUA-35; genus JAHELU01. The sequence goes on along the minus strand of CBDCFR010000013.1, from coordinate 163,637 downwards.
TCCGGCGACAGCCAAGTCGGGCGTTTGTGTTTGCGAGTAGACCCGACCAAACTCCCTAGCCGCATCGCGGAGGCTGACCGGCTCGGCCGGAACATAACCAAGCTCGTGGGCTTCCATCATCCCGCGCGACACATGCCGCAATCGCCTCGCGGCGGCGATGACGTCGGCATCTGTTCTATCGGTATATGACGCGGCGGCGCGGCTGGCCTGGAGCGTCACTAGATTCTCCTTGCCGTAAACGACGAGCCCCTTTGTTGTCGTTCAGGTAGTCCGGCTGAGTCAACCTTACACAGCGGTTTGTTCTTTGGGAAGCCAAACACGCCGATACTTCAAGATGCGACTACCAGCTTATGGGCAGATGCCCGGGTGGTCACAAGGGACCAAAGACTCCAGGCCGGTATGGGTCCGGCGATTAGGCTCATTGATGACCTGGACGATTTGTCGTCCAACAACCAGATGTGGGGGACCATATGTTGATCAGCAGATCGCTGGTGGCCGGCCAGACCGATATCGGCAAGGTTCGCACCGAGAATCAGGATCAGTTCCTGGTGGCCGACTTGCACCGCTCGATGACGATTCACTCATCCAGCCTTCCGGTCGATGACGAGACGCAGCTCTACTCGGGAATGGCGGGGCAGTTGATGGTGGTGTGCGACGGCATCAGCGGTGCGCCCGGGGGTGTAGTGGCCAGCCAAATCGGGGTCGGCACCGTGGCCGACTATGCCCTCAACGTCATGCCCTGGTTTCTCAGCCTCAACCACGATCACGACGACGACCAGGAGGAGGAACTGCTCGCCGCTCTACTCGCCGTGGAGTCGGCGGTGGAAGCCCAAGCCTCCGCCAGCCCCGAGTACGAGGGCATGGGCACCACATTGACGATGGCCTACATCGTGTGGCCCAGGCTCTATGTGGTCAACATCGGTGACAGCCGCTGTTACCTTCTTCGCGACGATTCATTCGACCAGCTCACCCACGACCAGACGCTGGCCCAAGGCTTGGTGGAGCAGGGGACGTTGACCCCGGAGCAGGCGTCGACGTCGCCACTCTCACACGTGTTGGTGAGCTCGATCGGGCAGGGGCTCTCCCACTTTCATCCCGACGTCTACAAGAGTGAGCTGCAGCCGGGAGATCGGCTTCTCATCTGCACCGACGGCCTCACCAACCTGGTCGACGACGCTCGGATCGCTCAGCTGCTGGCTGATGCAGCCACGCCTGAGGTGGCCTGCCAAGCTCTCGTCGACGAGGCCAACGACGCCGGTGGCCACGACAACGTCACCGTGGCCGTCGCGTTCTGTGCCCCACCGATCGAAAAGTCGCCGTAGGTATCCGAGCCGAAAGTGCTCTATCATCACGTCAACGGGACTCACCGGCATCGGGGCCGGTGACACTATTGCGGTTGATATCACAGCGGTTGACACAAGAGCGGTTGAAGTTCATGCGGTTGAATAGACGCGGTTGGTATCGGCCTGGCTGGAGGGCCAGTGCGCACAACACCGAAGGTGTTACTTATCGACCTCAACAACTTTGCGCGGTATCCGACGTTGGCGATCGGCTACCTCACAGCGATTCTGCGGCGAGGTGACTTCGAGGTCGACGTGTTCTCGCCGCTGTCGACCGGCATCAGCGGGGTGGTGCGGGAAGCGCAGCCGCGGCCGTGGGGCTGGTGGCTCGACCGGGTCAAATACCGCACCGGGGTCTCACACAACCCGTACGTGAAGCGGGCTCGCAACTGGGCGGCGTCAACCGCCCTTCATGCGCCCACGTTGTTGCGCAAGTCCGACACGGTGGCCGGCGAGGTGCGCGATGTGCTGTCCACCACGCACTACGACGCGGTGCTCGTGTCCACTTATCTCATGCACCACGACTTGTGTTGTCGGCTGGGTGAGATCTGTGCCGCGGCCGGCGTGCCGTACCTCGTCGGTGGGCCGTATTTCGCTCAACCCGAGGTGCGGCGGGAGTGGATGGACATTCCGGGTATGAGCGGTCTCGTAGGTGGTGAAGTGGAATTCGAGCTGTGCGACATCGTGCAGGCCACCGTCGATCGACGTCCACTCGACACCTTCGCCGGGGTGTGGACCGACAACCCCGAGAAACCCAATCCCCGTCCGTTGCACAACCTCGACGACATCCCCTTCCCCGACTTCGGCGACTTCCCGTGGCACAAGTACCCGAACCGGATCATCCCCATGGCCACCGGGCGGGGGTGTGGTTGGGCCGCCTGCACGTTTTGTGGTGACGTCAAGACCACCATCGGTCGCCGCTATCGATCCCGCAGTCCCGAGAACGTGCTGGCCGAGATGGAGTATCAGTCTGCTCGGTTCGACGCGAAGTCGTTTGTGTTCACCGACCCCAAGCTCAACTCGAACCTTGAGGTGTGGGATGCCCTCCTAGGAGAACTGCCGGGTCGAGTACCGGGGGCCCAATGGATCGGCGCGGTGCACATCGACACCAACGAGCGAAACGGGTTGAGCCGTCCGGAGCTACGGGCCGCTCGGAAGGCCGGGATGGTTCGAATGACCACGGGGCTCGAATCAGGTAGCCAGCGTGTGCTCGATCTGATGCACAAAGGTGTTGATCTTGGGGCGTCGGCCGACGTGCTCGAAGACGCCGCGGCCGAAGATATCAGCGTGCGGGTCACGATGATCGCCGGCTACCCCGGGGAGCAGGTGCAAGATGTGGTCATGACCGCCGAGTTCTTGGAGCGGCATGCTCGTGCCATCGAGCGAGTTGCCTTGAACCGGTTCCACATCATCACCGGCACCCGGATCCACCGTTCGCTGCAGACCCGACCCGACGACTTCCCCGACGTCGGCCAACAGTTTCCCAACCACCGGCTGTCGGTGATCGGCCACAACTCCACCGTCACTCACGATAAGGACTATCGGCGAGCTATGGATCGGGTGATGAAGGCCGCCCACGAGATCAACCGCCGACCGATGCGCAACGCCGCTCGAAGCTTCGAGGGCGTGATGTAGGCGGGGTGGCGAATCTCTACCGGCTCGCTGCCAGCGTAACGCTCGGGCGATGGTTCACTCACCGCCGTTGGAATACAGATCGGTGTTGCGGTGCGGCACGAATCCCACGCTGCGGTAAAGGTGACCTGATGCTGGATTGTCGGGTTCGTAGCCAATCGACACCCGCGCCGCGCCGGCTTCGGCCAGACGATCGATCCCAGCGGTAAGGAGATGACGGGACAGGCCTTTGCCCTGGTGCTCGTCCATCGTGCGTACCGGTTCGACGGTCCCGACGTGGTTGATCGGGTCGTACCAGAACATGGCCTGGGCGGCGAAGGCACCGTCGTCGTGGTAGATGGCGAGGTCGAGGTCGGGGCGGTACAGCGAAACCTGCTTCAGGCGGGGCTCGGGATCGGGCCGGTCGGGGCGGGCCATATGGTGCGGACGGTTCGCCGTGTCGATCCGACTGACCAACCGGTAGCCGTCGGCCAACGAGCTGATGTCTTGACGGTCGTGGGTGTCGAGCCAACATTCCACCAGGGCCTCGCCCCGTCGGGAGAACCCGTGATCGACAAACGCGTCGCGCTGAGTGTCGTCGCCGACCTCGATCTCCACCTCCACGGTGTCTATGTCGTGTTCGGCCAGGTGCGAAAGACCGCGGTCGATCACGTGGCTGACCCAGTTGGGTTCCGCGTCGGGCATCACGCTCACCACAACAATCGGGTCGTCATACACGAGGGACGAGCCGTCGCCGAAGTCGGTCATGAGAAACGCCGCCGCCGGCTGGTCGAGATCGTCGTACCAGAACAGCTGCGGGAAGGTGTCGGTGCTGCGAGGCCGCGACCACCACCACTGGATCTCCGCCGCCTCGAAAAGCCCCTTCGTAGGGTGAGCGCCACGGACTCGCTGCAACAGTGTGGTGGCGGCGTTTACGTACTCAAGCCCGGAATGATGTTGCTCACGCATGGTCCGAACGTTACTCGCGGCCGCGCGAGTCAGCAGTGGAATTTGTCGACGCCGTCGCCAACAAACCGACAGCGAGAGCTCGGGCCGCTGTTGGGCTGAATCTCTCGGTCATCAGGCGCGGCTACCGTCGAGTCGGGTCACGATAAGCGCCGCAACAAACGCTTCCAGAATGCTCAGGGGAATGGCGAACGTCAGGATGGCGAAGGGAAGCACATCCATGTTGGCGGTGACGATCCACATCAGCACGAACCCGGTGAACCAGGCCAGCGCCGTGGTCTCAGCCAAAGTGAACCGGCGGCTGATGGCGTATATGGCGATGGCGAAACAGAGCGACCACAGTCCCCACACGGCGCCGTTGATCGGGTCGGCGGGGAATACCAGTCCGAGCCCCTCATAGTGATCGGTCCAGTACGAATTCAGAAGAAGTTCGTTGCGCACGAACTCCGAGACACTGATCCAGATCGTCGCCGCTACGACCGGCAGGAACGCCTTGCGATAGCCACCCACGTTTGCTCCATTCACGCTGCTAATCCACGCTTTCGCCAACAAGTTTGGAAAGAGTACCAGCCTGTCGCGAGGTGGCGTTTTATCTCCAGGTCACGTGGTGCGTCGGACGCTGAGTGCGTGGGAGCTAGGAATCCCAGTACTCGGCCCGGAGTTTGTGTTTCTGGAGTTTGCCGGCTTCGCTGCGGGGGAGTGAGTCGCGGAAATCGACCGATCGTGGGCACTTGATCGACGACAAGCGGTCGCGGCAGAACATGATCAGCTCGGCCGCCAGTTGGTCGTTGGGCTCGTGGCCGTCGGCCAACTGGACGACGGCTTTCACCTCCTGGCCGAACTCGTCGTTGGGCACGCCGATCACCGCCACGTCGTAGATCGCCGGGTGTGCGGTCAGAACGTCCTGGGTCTCCTGCGGGTAGACATTGACGCCGCCGGTGATAATGAGGTTGGTGCGACGGTCAACGAGGAACAGGTAGCCATCCTCATCGAGGTAGCCGTAGTCGCCGAGCGTGGCCCAGCCGTTGCTGAGGTGCGCGCTCGCGGTTTTCTCCGGAGCGTTGTGATATTCGAACGCCGCGCCGCCGCTGAAGTACACAAACCCCTCTTGGCCCGGTCCGAGCTCTCGGCCGGTGGCCTCGTCTTTGTCCGAGTCGACACCAACGATGTGCACCTGCCCGGTCACCGGCCGACCAACCGTGCCCGGTCGTTCCAGCCACTCCTGGCTCGTGACCCAGGTGACGCCGGCGCCTTCGGACCCGGCGTAGTACTCGTGGATCACGGGTCCCCACCAGTCGATCATGTCGCGTTTCACGTGGGCCGGACACGGCGCGGCGGCATGGACAGCAGCCTGAATCGAGCTGAGGTCGTATCGGTTGCGAACCTCTTCGGGTAGTCGCAGCATCCGGATCATCATCGTGGGCACGAACTGGGCGTGGGTCACGTCGAAGCGATCGATGGCGGCCAGCACGCCTTCGGCGTCGAACCGTTCCATGATCACCACGGTGGCGCCGATCGCCAGGAAGTCGAGCGAAAAACGCAGCGGTGCGGCGTGATACAGCGGACCGGGGCAGAGATACACCGATCCTGGACCGGCGTTCATCAACGCCTTCCCGAGTTGACCCACGGTGCATTTCGTGCCGAGCGGTTCGCCCGACATCTCCCGTTTGACTCCCTTGGGTTGCCCGGTGGTGCCCGACGAGTACAGCATCTGACTGCCTTCGAGGGCGCCGGGAATCGGGGATCCGTCGAGTTCGTCGGCGGCGAGTAGGAGATCGTCGACGACGGCACCGTCGGGCATCAGCACCGGCCCGCCAACGGAATAGAACAGCACCTCCGGCCGCACGTGATCGACCAACTCGGGCATCAGCTGGGCCGCCATCTTCGGGGTGATCACCACGGTGTCGGCGCCGCAGTCGTCGATGATGTAGGCCGACTCGACGGGCGTGAGGTGGGTGCTGAACACCGTGTAATACAGCTCGGCGTAGTGAGCGCCCCACACGACCTCAAGCAGCTCGTTGCGGTTCTCCATGCAGATGGCGATGTGGTCGCCGGGGTTGAGCCCCATCGAACGGAACAGTCGCACGAGCTGCCACGCCCGCTGGTCGACCTCGGCGAAGGTGCGCTGCTCGCCGGTGGCGGCCATGATCAAGGCGGGTCGGTCGCCGTCTTGTGCGCCGGGATAGAACGGCCCGAAGGCCGGCGCGGTGGTCTCTTCTGCGGTGCTCATTCTTCTCTCTGTCATTATTCGCCCTTGGCCTGGGCTCGCAGAATGCCGGGGCCGGCCGGGTCGATCGGCATGCCGAACTTCTGCATCGAATGGCTGTGGCCGAGTATGTGCAGTGAGTAAGCCGACTGGATGGCGTTGAGGATGCCTTGGGCTTCCATGGCCTGGTTGACCGACTGCTTGGCCGTCATCAGCGCAAACGACGAGCGTTTGGCCACCTTGCGAGCCAGCGCCATCGCGGTTTCGGTGAGTTGCTCTCGGGGCACCACCTTGTTGACCATGCCGATCTGGCGGGCTTCGGCGGCGTCGATCGTGTCTCCCGTGAACAGCATCTCTTTGGCCCGACGGTGATGGCCAAGCTCCCACAGATGCACATGGAACTCATGACCGTTCACTCCGAGTGCGACAACCGGATCAGTGAACGTGGCGTCTTCGGAACACACCACCAGATCACACGGCCACATCAACATGAGGCCACCGGCGATCACCATGCCCTGCACCTCGGCGATCAGCGGTTTGGGGATGTTGCGCCACCGCCATGAGAAGCCGAGGTACATCTCCTGCTCCATGGCCATGAACCCCTCGGCGCCGTCACGCCCGAACCCGCTCCAGCAACCCACCACCTCATAATCGGCGTGCACGTCGTGGATCGTTTCTTCGGCTCGGAGGTCGTGCCCCGACGAGAAGTGCGGTCCGTCGGCGGCGAGGATGATTACCTTGACGTCGTCATCTTGAGCCGCTCGATCGAACGCGGCGTTCAGCTCGTAGAGCGTGCGGGCGTCCTGAGCGTTGCGCTTCTCGGGGCGGGCCAACACGATGCGGGCGATGTCGCTTTCCGGCATCTCGTAACGGATGTGTTGCCAGGCGTCGGGGCCAGCGTCGACATCGTCGACATCAACGTTGCGATCGGAAGTCATGTCGGCAAGGTAGGGGGCGCGGTCCAGACAGTCAAAAGGTGTCGGCCCGTTCGTCTTTACCCCGAGTCCAGCCATTTCTATTATGAGGCGGTCGGGCGGCTCACGCCCGGTCAACCGGAATGGCGAAGGGACCCACGTTGTACGCACCACAGATAGCAGCCGAGCATCCCGAGCGGCCGTGTTTCATCATGGCCGACAGCGGCAAGGTGGTGACCTACGCCGAGTTCGAAGCTCGATCGAATCGGCTGGCTCATCTGCTTCGTCAACACGGGCTGCAACAGTTCGGCCACATCTCCATCTTCATGGAGAACAACGAACGCTTCTTCGAAGCGTGTGGTGCCGGTGAGCGCACTGGGCTGCACTACACAGCCATCAACTCCCACCTGTCGGCCGACGAAGCGGCTTACATCATCGACAACTCGGAGTCGGAGGTGCTCATCACCTCCCGCCATCTCTACGACACGGCGATGGCCGCCCTGGCCGACTGCCAGAAGGTCACGCTCTGTTTGGTGGTCGACGGTGCCGGAGCTGGCGGCGATGGTGAATTGGGCACAGGACTTAACATCCCGGTGCTGGATTTCGAAGCGGCGACCGCCGATATGCCATCGACCCCGGTCGACGACGAGAAGCTCGGCACCCCCATGCTGTACTCGTCGGGCACAACCGGTCGCCCCAAGGGCATCATTCGTGATCTGCCCGATCAGCACGCATCCGAGGCGCTGATTTTGTTCGAGTTCCTCAAGGCCCTGTGGCGCTACCGCGACGGCATGATCTATCTCTCGCCCGCCCCGCTGTATCACTCGGCCCCGCTGGCCGCGAACAGCATCTGCGTGCGCATCGGCGGCACGGCGATCATCATGGAGCACTTCGACCCCGAGCGGTATCTGCAGGTGGTTGAGCAATATAAGGTGACCCACTCGCAACTTGTGCCCACCATGTTCAGCCGCATGCTGAAACTGCCCGACGAGGTGCGGGCCAAGTATGACGTGTCGTCACTCGAATGTGCCGTGCACGCCGCCGCTCCCTGCCCGGTGCCGGTGAAGGAGGCCATGATCGATTGGTGGGGCCCGATCATCCTCGAGTACTACGGCGCCACCGAAGCCAACGGTTTCGCCTTCTGCGACTCGGAGGAGTGGCTGGCCCACAAGGGCACCGTCGGCAAAGTCATCATGGGTGAACTCCATGTGCTTGACGAGGAGGGCAACGAGCTTCCGGTCGGCCAAGCGGGCACGCTGTGGTTTGGCGGTGGTAAACCGCTTGAGTATTTCAACGACCCGGCCAAGAGCGCCGAGGCCAATTCGGCTGACAAGTCGATGTCGACCGTGGGCGATGTGGGTTATGTCGACGAAGACGGGTTCCTGTATCTCACCGACCGCAAGTCGTTCATGATCATCTCCGGCGGGGTCAACATCTATCCGCAAGAGACCGAGAACCTTCTCATCACTCACCCGAAGGTGGCCGACGCGGCCGTGATCGGCGTGCCCAATGAAGACTTGGGTGAAGAGGTGAAAGCGGTGGTGCAGCCTCTCGACGGGGTGGCTCCTGACGATGATCTGCGTAAGGAGTTGATGGCGTTCTGTCTCGACAACCTGTCGAAGTACAAGTGCCCCCGCTCGATCGACTTCGAAGAGCAGTTACCCCGACTGCCTACAGGCAAGCTCTACAAGCGTTTGCTGCGCGATCGCTACTGGGCTGAGGCCGGCGGGTAGACCAATCCTGAACCCGAGTTGCCTTGCAGGAGAGTGATCATGGCTGACGTTCCCGGTATGGCCTTCGGGACTCCGGTTGAGATGCCGGTGCATACCTACGTGATCGAACCGGACTTTCTCGGCCCGCTGGTTGACGGATTCAAAAACGGCCGTGGCTACTACTGTGACTTCGCCGCCTCGGTCATGGTGAATGCCCAGACTTTGAGGCTGGCGTGTGAAGCGGTGGCCAGAACGTCAGACCGGATCATGTTGATCACCGATTTTGGGCGGGAGCTGCGATCGTTGGATCAACGTGACGAGCTGGACGTGGAGCTCGATGAGCATGAGGTGTACACGCCCAACTGGACCAGCGAACCTTTCCTGATCGGCGGGCATGTTGAGATTGCGACCGATTGGAAAGGCGAGATCACCGAGGAAGCGGCCGACGCCTGCCTCGCCGTGCTGGTCCAGGAGCTGCTGTCGTCGGGAATTGGCCAGGCGGTCATTGGTCGACGACCTCAGACTGAGCGGCGCCGTCCCTTTGCCGTCAGCACCCGTGGACGGTCGTGCACCGACAGCGCCAGAGGCAAACAACTTGGACGGCCGATCATCATTCCGGACTCTCCCTACGATATGGAGCTCGGGCCGGCTGGTGAGCCGAGGCGCTTTTCGGTTCGGGTCGAAACCGATGACGATCAGCTTCGCCAGGTGGCGGTCGCCCTTGAGCGGGCATCGGGCCGAATGGCGTGGCTGACCGAGTTTGGGCGCGAGATCGGCCCCGAGCACGTGGCCGAATGTGCCGAGATAGAGGTCTACACGCCGAACCTCGGCGGTGGCATTCCCAGCTTCGTTGACGGTGCGGTGGACCTAAGTATCTACGATCCGGTGTCGGTTGCGCTGGCCGATGCGTGCCTGGCCGTCGTCGTGCAGGAGTTGATGGCGGCCGAGGTAACCAGCGCCACCCTACGGCGATCGTGAAAGCATGGGCTGTAGCGACCTCAACTGGGACCAGCCCACGCCGACAGCCCCTTCGACAGATCCGGCCGACCAGCCGGTAAATCGCCCCGGCCAACCGATCGGTCAGCCGATGCCGTCGAGCAGCTCTCGGCTGGCTTCCTCCGCCGCCTTGATCGTGGCCCGGATTGGCTTGGCGTTGTTGTAGCGCAGCTTCGACAGGTCGTTGAAGCGGCCCGGTGGTTTGCCGGTGGGCATCACATGAATCTCCACGTCATCCCGGGGACGCTCGACCTCGGAATGGAAACGGTGGCGGCGGGCGATCTCGAATGACACCATGGCCACGTCCCACGGGTGGCGTGGGACTTGCAGGGGGTCGTCGATATGGCCCACGTGGAGCACGTAGATCTCGGTGGCACCCAGCTCAACCGCTCGTGACACGGGGATCGAGTTGACCACGCCGCCATCGATGTAGTGCCGCCCGTTCACCTCCACCGGAGGCAACACGCCAGGCAGCGCACACGACGCGAGGATGGCGTCGGTGACGGAGCCGCGGGAGAACCACTCCTCCGACGAGGTTTCGATACAGGCGGCCACACACTCGAAGTGCACGTAGGCGTCTTCCACGTGGCGGTACGGCACCCACTGCTCAATCAGCTGTCGTAGCGGTTCGTTGGAGTGCAGGTGCGTCCAATGGTTGAACAGGTTGCGCACCCGACGGGCCATTGACTCCTGAAAAACCGACGTGGCCGCCATGGTCTCCCACATCTCGGCCAGCACTTTGGACGACTGTTCGACCGGACTTGCGGCGAGGACCGCTCCGTTGATCGAACCAACCGATGTCCCCACGATGAGGTCGGGTTGCAGGCCCCTGTCGGCCAGGGCCTTGGCCATGCCGACTTCGGCCGCGCCTCGAAGCCCGCCGCCACCCAGCACCCAAGCCCGACGGGGATTTGGTGGAAGAGCGGCCATAGCCGGAGCCTACCGCCGATGTTCGGGCGGTGGTACCGTTGGGCAAGACAGCAACCGGGGAGCGCTGCCATGGAGACACCCCCACCTCGATGGGTTCGACGGCTATTCATCACGCCGCTGGTCTTCCTCGGGGCCGGCCTGCTGACGCTTCTGTCGCCCCTGCTGCACCTCGTCGCCGCCATCCTCGACCTGATTTTCGACCGGCGGCGTTTTCGTCTAACCCGCTTCGTGGGCGTGGGCCTGGCCTTTTGTGTGACCGAGGTGTTCGGCTTGTTCACGATGTTGACGGTCTGGATTGGCAGCGGCTTCGGCTATTACATGGACCGCCCGTTCTGGGTTCGGGCCAACATCAAACTTTGCGGTCAATACATGGAGCTGATCACCAGAGCGATTCGCTTTTTCCTCGGATTCGGGTTTGAGTACACGTTCGAGCCGTTTCCCAGCGACCGCCCGATGATTCTGTTCAGTCGCCACGCCGGCCCCGGTGACGCCTTCCTCATCATGAGGGTCATCATCCGCGACGCCACTCGTCAACCCCACTTCGTCGGAGCCGCCAAATTGCAGTGGGATCCGTTCCTCGACATCATCGGTGAACGGCTCGACAACCACTACCTGCTCCAGAGCCCCGCCGACCCGAAAGCCGAGCTTCAGGCGATCACGGATTTGGCCGGCCGGTTGGGCGACAACGAGACGCTCTGCATCTTCCCCGAGGGTGGCAACTTCACCACCGACCGGAGGCGGAGGATCATCGAGTCGCTGTCGGCCCAGGGAAGAACCGATCGTTTGGCTCTGGCCGAGTCGTTGAAACACACCCTGTTGCCGAGACCGGGCGGCGCGGTGGCGGCGTTGGAAGGGGCCCGCGACGCCGTCGTGCTCTTTGTGGGGCACGCCGGGCTGGAGGATCTGTTTGGTTTCGGCGATCTATGGAATGCGGTGCCGCTGAATCGCAGCGTCGTCGCCCACTCCTGGACCGTGCTGCCCGAAGATCGCCCCGCCGACCGCGAGGGTCTGGTCGCCTGGTTGTTCGACGAATGGCAGCGACTCGACAAATGGGTTGATAGCGCCATCTGATTTCGGCGTTGTGATAGTGCGTTGTGAAATCGACGCTGCGGCCTGATCCTGTTTGGATGACAAGCTACGCCCCGGCGCCTTCCTACTTCGCCTCGCCATTGGCCGACACCGACCCCACGGTGGCGTCCCTCCTCGCTGCAGAAACCAACCGTCAAAGCAGCGGCATCGAGCTGATCGCCTCCGAGAACATGGTGAGCCAAGCCACCCTCGACGCCCTCGGCTCACCCATGGTCAACAAGACCGTAGAGGGCTATCCCGGTGGCCGGTACTACGGGGGTGCCGAGTTCGCCGACCAGATCGAACAGCTCGCCATCGATCGGGCGAAGGAATTGTTCGGCGCGGCGTTTGCCAACGTGCAGCCCCACTCCGGTTCCCAGGCCAACCTCGCGGTGTTCCTGGCTTTCCTCAAGCCGGGGGCGACGGTGCTGTCGATGGATCTCTCCGCCGGCGGGCACCTGAGCCACGGGGCCGGACCCAACATCTCCGGCAAGTGGATGAACATCGTCAACTACGGTGTGACCGCCGAAGGACTGCTCGACTACTACGAGCTGCGAGCTCAGGCGTTGGAGCATCGCCCCGAGCTGATCATCGCCGGCGGTTCGGCCTACCCGCGGGCCATCGACTTTGCGGCGTTCCGAGCGGTGGCCGATGAGGTGGGAGCGATGCTGCTGGTCGACATGGCTCACTGGGCCGGCTTGGTCGCCGCCGGCGTTCATCCCGACCCGATCCCTTTCGCCGATGTGGTCACCACCACCACCTACAAGAACCTGCGTGGCGTGCGAGGTGGGATCGTGCTGTCTCACAGGGAGGATCTCGCCCGGAAACTCAACTCGGCCGTGTTCCCCGGCGTGCAAGGCTCGGTGATGCTCAACTGTGTTGCCGCCAAGGCGGTGTGTCTCGGCGAGGCGTTGCAGCCGGAGTTCAAGGTCTACGCCTCGGCCGTGCTCGACAACGCCCGGGCTCTGGCCGCCGCTCTCGTTGAACGCAACGTCGATGTGCTCACCGGAGGCACCGACACCCCGATCGTGCTGCTTGACCTTCGCTCACTCGGGCTCACCGGCGCGGCAGCGTCCGATGCTCTGGAAGCCGCCGGCCTAACTGCAAACAAAAACGGTGTGCCTGACGATCCTCAGCCGCCGCAGATCACCAGCGGACTGCGGCTCGGAAGCTCGGCCGGAACCGCTCGTGGTCTCGGCGTCGACGACTTCACCCAGGTCGGTCACTGGATTGCCGACGTGCTTGCCGCTGCCGCGAACGGTAACGCCGAGAGTACGGCCACTGCGACCCACGCCAAAGTGAGCGCGCTCGTCGACGCGCTGCCCACCTACCGCTAGCCGATCTACAGAACGATCACAGCGGGATCGGGTTCGGCCTGGTAGAGCCGGTCGACCTCGGCCGAGCGATTGTCCTGCACGGCCCGCTGATTGACGTAGCCCTTTTCGGTCACCTCGTTGCGGCTCATGTCGGGAGGATCATCGAGAATCAGGCAACGCGCAATTCGTGTGGACGAGGCGCTATTGGCCTTGTTGTGGTCGGCCAAGCCTTGCGCGACAGCCGCTCGCACCGCGGGCGACAGCGAGGGTTCGGCGTGGGAATCGAGCGCTCGGCACTTGGCTTCGTTGAGCCAGATCAACGCCGTCACGTCGTCTTTGTTGAGGCCACAGATTACTGCGTCCCGCACGTACGGAGACCCTGCGGCAACCACCTGAGAACGCAGCGCCCCTGCCTGCACCCAAGTTCCCGAGAGGAGTTTGAAGTCCTCCGTAACCCGACCGGCGAACGTCAGGCCGAGATGCGGGGCTTCGGGATCGACAAACCGCACCGCATCGCCCATCCGGAACCAGCCCTCGTCGTCGAACGCTGCCGCCGTCGCCGACGCATTGTTGAGATACCCGGGCGTGACACCCGGCCCTCGAGGGCGGATCTCGTAGCGGCCATCGCCCAGCGGGACGAGTTTCAGCTCGGCCCCGGGCGCGGGAAGGCCGAGCACTCGATGGTCGTCGGTCGGCCACCACCGCATCACGCCCACAGAAACCTCGGTCGACAACAACGAGGTGGTGAGCAGGATCGGCTCGCCCTGGTGGCGAACGGCGAGCCGCTGAAGCCGCTCGGCCAGAGTGTTCGGCATGGCGGCGGCACCGAATCCAAACGAGTTGGCGTTGGCAAAGAACGTTGCGGCGAGATTGTCGTCGGCTTCCAGCGCTTCCACCAGCATGGCCCACCCGGCCGGTGAGCCGCTGTAGGTCGTGGGTTTGACGGTGGCCAGGTTGGCGATCGTCGGGTCAAAGCGGCCCGGTACGGGTCGACCGGTATCGAGATAGATCGACCCGCCTTTGTGGAGCATCACGTTGGCCCGCATCACTCCGGCCGCAGTGTGGCTCCACGGCATCCAGTCGAGCACCCGGGTATCGGTGTCACCGTTGGTGTCCTCAGGCTCGTCGAACGCGGTCATGGCCCCGAGGAACGCCCGGTGCATGCCATGGTTCTGGATCACGCCCTTCGGCATGCCGGTGGAGCCGGAGGTGAAGATGTAACGGGTGACCGTGTCGTCGTTGATCCGGGCGATCGCCTCGTCAACCTCATTGGTTGGCTCAGTGGCGATCACGTCGGCGAAGGTCGTGGCCCACGGCTCCGGGCTGGCCGTGCTGCCGGTGATGAACTGCGCGGATGCCAAGACAGAGCCGGCCTCCGACTCCGGATCGATGGCATCCAGTGCCGCCTGGTGGATCTCTGGGTCCTCGGCGTAGACGAAGGCCGGACGAACGGTTGCCAACACCCATGCCAGTTTCGGAAAGGCGCCAGGCATCGTCGAGTACGGCACGCTGACCGGGCAACATGGCACTCCGGCCAGCATCGCCCCCCACGACATCAGGAAATGCTGACGGGACCGGTCCGACAAGATGGCCAAGGGCCGGTCGGGCGAAGCTCCCTGGCTGAGCAGCCACTGCGCCACCCGGCGGGCGCCCTGAACCGCGTCGCCATAGGAAAGGTGCTGCCAGTTGCCGTTCTCACCATGCTCGGCGATCAACGTGTGGTTGGGATGATGAGCGGCCTGGCGGAGCAGGATGTCGACGACGTTTTCGCCAACCACACGAGGCGGGATCGGGCACGTGAGGATGAGATCGCCGTTTTCTCGCTCCTTGATCTCGACGGCCGGTACTCGTGCCGGTGGCTGTCTATCCGTCATAGTCCTCCACTCAACTGAGCCGACTCTCACGGGGGCCGCCGGGTGGCGGGGCCTGGTCGCATCGAGCTCCGAGCTAGTAACTGCACACTCCTTCGGGGAAGATGGCTTCGAGCTGGGCCTGTTGTTCGGCGGTCGGGGTCCACGATCCGTAGGTGCCGTCGGCGATCGCGTCGGCCACCGACTTCAAGCCACACTTGAACACGTCGCCCGTTATCGGAGCGCCGGCGACGATTCGTGACGTTGAGAACGGGGGGAACTGCTGGCTGCACGGCCCATCAGCACCTCCGTCGAGGATGCCGGCCCAGGCGTCGTCGCCGGCGTGGATCACTTCACCGGTGACGTCGAAACAGGTGTCGACGGCCCGGTCGGGTTTGTTGCCGGCCACCCCACCGTCGGGGTTGGCGGCGATGTTGGCCATCCACTCGTCGATCACCTCGAACGCCATCGGCGTCTGATCAAATCTGGGTGATCCGGCGATGGCATCGGTGAACCAGATCACCTGGTTCGACGCATCGCCGTCGTGGTTCAGCAGCCGCTGACGGGCGGCGAAGCTCTGATGGCTGTTGTGCATGTCCAGCTCACGCTCAAGGTAGTGGCGCCAGTCGATCATCGGGATCTCGATGTCACCACGATTGACGAGGCCTGAGGCCATCACCGCGTCGATCGCTCCCGGGTCGGCGGTTCGACGAGGAGCCGGCGTGGCACCACCGTCGGGCGACAGCGCCATGTTGCGGGCACTCCACGGATCGAGAAGGTTCGGCCAGATATCGGGGAACGGCGCCAAGCCGGCGAGGTCGGCCGGGTTGGGGCACAGGAACGAAAGGAACGGGCATCCTTCCTGCACCATGTCGGGCTCGTTTTTCCACGATCCGACGTTGGCGTTCAAGTTGAGGAACTGCTCGGGCGTGATCTCCCCGTCGACCAGGGCACCCAGCCCGTACTGCACACCAACGTTGTCCCAGATGCTGTTGGCGAACCCGTCGGCGTTGCGCCCATACACGTTCTGAGCGTCGGCGAAGTGTGTCCACTCGACTGCCGCTTGCTGGGCTGGGGTGATGCCGGGAGCCGTACCGAAGTGAGGATTCAACACCAGCGCCGACAGACCTCGCCAAGCGCTGATGCACTCCGACGAGCCGCTTGGGTAACCGGGTGGCATCACGGCGCCCGCCGGATTATTAACGGTGTTGGACGCGTTCATGCCTTCGAGCAGTGACCGGTTGGTCCAGTCGGCCCACATCGTCTCGCCGTTGAAGAGGCGGAAGTCCATCCACCGTTCCAGCAGCTCGCAGTCGCCCACGTGGATGGCCTGGGTGATCATGTCTGGATAGGAGTACTGCGGCACGCCGGCGTCGATCAGTCCCGGATGGTTCTGGGCGTAAACGTACTGCTGAATACCGCCGCCGGAACCGCCGACACCCACCGTGTAATCCGGGTCGCCGTAGGCGCTCACGAAGCGGTCCTTCACCATCGTGGCCGTCTCGCCGCCGACCACCAGGTTGTAGTGGGTGCCGGTCTTCGTGCCGGTTGAGTAGACGACGGCGTAGCCGAGGCCAAGGCCGTGGTCGTACAGCATGCGGCTGCCGCTCGGGTCACCCTGATAATGCCCGATGGCCACGCCACCCTGGAAGTAGTAGATGAGGCGGTCATTCCAGGCCGACAGGTCGGGTTCGGCCACATCCTGGCTGCCGGGCGACAGCATGGCGATCGAGTAGATGAACCGGTTGATCGTTCCTCGCTCCCAGCGCACGATGTAGTCGACGGTGTCGCCGTGCATCGTTGTGGTGGTGGCCAGGTCGGCCGGGCGGGGGGCGTCGGGGTCGTAGTCGGCCCAGGATCCGGCGGTCGTGCGGTACTTGAAGCTGACTGCCGTTTCCATCGAACAGTCGTCGTCGATCGGACCTGCGAGTTCGGCACCCCGGTAGTCGCCCTCGGTTGAGCAGAAGAACGGCTGCTGTTGTGGTCCCGAGAAGATCGGCCCGGTGATCGGATGGTTGGTGAGGGTGATCGATGATCGTTCGGCCGAGCGTGGATTTCGTCGTGTGCTGACGACGGTGACTTCGTTATCGCCTAAGTCCAGTTCGTCGACCACTCCCTCGAGCACGCCCGGTTCCACCTCCGCGAAGTGGCCGCTCTGATCGACGTCGCCGACGTACACGCCAACCTTGTCGACGAGCCCGGGTGGCACGGTGATACGCAGCCTGGCGTCGTCACCCGAGACCTGATCGGGTGGACTCGACAACACCTCGATGCTGTCCAGCTCGGAAGTGCCCTCCGCAGACATGCTCGGAGCGGCGTCAACGGCCGCCGCCGTCGGAGCTATGACGGCGATCGCGGCTGCCAGCACAATCAGCGTGCGTCGAATAAACATGATTCCCCCTGTGATTCCCCCGCCGCTTCTCATGGTTGTCGAGTCGACGTGACTTCGCAAGCCGGTGACATGGACCGGATCGTGTCAGAGGGTGGACTGCACCTCAACCTGGTAGCCCTCGGTGTCACGGAACACGAACGCCCGGATGCCGATGGCCTCGTTCTGGAACATCGCAGACACCTCGGGCAACTGTTGTTCGGTGGCCCACGTATGCCAGGCATCAACGTCGGGTACTCGCAGGCATACTTGCACACATTTCTGGTCCTGCCAGTTGTTCATGCCCCGAGCCTCATCAACCAGGCCGATATGGGCGCCGTCGGCTACCTGGAAGATCTTGGCGAATCCCTGATCGATTACCAGGGGGAAACCGAGGTTTCGCCAGAACGCCTCGGCCGCGGCGAGGTCGCGGTAGTAGAGGAAGGTGATGGCCAGGGTCGGATCGTTCGCTGTGGTCATGGAGGCTCCAGAATCGGGTCCCCCACGACACTAGCCTCGACCACGCCCCATCAACTCAGCTGATCATCTAAGCGTGATGCCGTCATCATGAAGCCCTAACACTGGCGGACGAGCATGGCGTCATGTTCACCGCACTACGTTCAATCGCCCTGTTGATCGGCCTGACAATCTTGCTCGCCGCCTGCTCGTCTTCGGATCCCGAGATCCAGACCAACGCCGTTGCCAGTCTCGACAGTGAGACGGCGGCCGGTGAAGCCACGGCGACGGCGGATCTGAACGGCTCCAGCGAGGGAGAGGTCGATCCGGAGCAGGCCGCGCTCGAGTTCTCCCAGTGCATGCGAGACGAGGGCCTCGATTTCCCCGACATCGGCCTCGACGCCAACGGCAACCCCGACATTCGGGAAGGGTTCGAAGCGATCCGAGGCCAAGACGGCTTCCGTGACAGTGTCGACGCCTGCTCTGATTTCTTGGCCGGAGCCGGGTTCGGTGGTGGCCGAGCGGCACTCACCGAAAACGTCGAGCTGCAGGACGCACTCGTCGAGTTCTCGGCCTGCGTACGGGACCAAGGCTTCGATGTTGGCGATCTCCAACTCGGTGTCGGCCCGGGCACCGGCGGTGCTGGGCCCGGAGCTGGCGACGGTCAGGGCGCGAACCAGCAGGGCGGCCGCGGCGAAGGTGGGTTCGACCCCGGCCGGCGCCTGGCCGACGGTTTGGGTCTCGATGCCGACGATCCCGCCGTGCAGGCGGCAATCGCCGACTGCCAACCCGTCCTCGACGAGGCCTTTAGCGCCGCTGGGATCGGTGGCCGATGAGGTCGCCAAAACGTCGGCCAGGATCCACAAAACGATGGCCCTGGCTTGTTGCCGGACTGGCTGTTGGCATCGCCGGCACCCTGGCGGCCACGTCATGGTTTGAAACCCAAGACACCAGTGCCGACCCAGTCGACGAACAGACCACGGTGGAGCTGGCCTCGGCCGACGTCACCACCCAAGATCTCATCGAAGAAGTCGAATGGGACGGCGTGCTCGGCTACGGCGAGCCGGTGTCGATCCTGCCGTCGGTGGCCGGAGCAGGGTCTACGAGCGGGTCCGCAAGTGGGGGCACCATCACGGCATCGGCCGACATCGGCTCGACGGCTGAGCGAGGCGAAGCGCTCCTGCACGTCGATCAGTATCCGGTCACGGTGTTCTACGGAGACGTCCCTGCCTACCGCACGTTGCGTGAAGGCGATAGCGGTGCCGATGTGCGGCAGCTCGAAGCGAACTTGGTCGCCCTCGGCTACGACCCCGACGGCACCGTCACTGTCGACGAGGACTTCACCTCCTACACCGAGGCGATGGTGGAACGCTGGCAGGAAGACCTTGAGGTTGAGGTGACGGGCTGGGTCGAAGCCAGCCATCTGGCCATCCTGCCCGGCCCATCAAAGGTGGTGTCAGCGACCGAGGCCGGCGCGGTAGCCACAGGGCCCGTTGCGGTCGTCGCGCCGCTCTCGACCGTCACCGACCAAACAACGGACGGCGTGTACGACGGCACCACCACCGTCAGCCTGCTCAACGTCTCAATGATCGTCGATGTGGCCGACGCCGATGATTTCGCTGTCGGCGAGACGGTTACCGTCGAGCAAGCGGACGAGTCGTTGTTGACCGGGGCGATATCGGAAGTTGGAAGCGAGGTCACCACCGGTGCCGACGGTTCATCAACCGTCGAGGTTGTCATCAACGTTGAGGCCGCCAGCGAGGATCTGATCGAAGGTCCGGTTGTGGTTCGCACCGTCGGCACGGAGATCCTCAATGCACTGGTGGTACCGAGTCGAGCCTTGGTCAGCCTCCAGGAAGGCGGCTTCGCCGTGGAGAAGCTGGTTGGTTCGACGACGGAACTGGTTGGCGTCGACATCGGAGCATTCGACGATGGCGTGGTTGAGGTTGTGAGCGTCACCCACGGATCCCTCGCCGCCGGCGATGAAGTTGTGGTGCCCCAGTGACTAGTCCAACAACCACAAAGACCAACACCGCGCTCGAACTCATCGACGTCGTCAAGGAGTATCCAGGTACACCGCCGGTTCGGGCGCTCAACGGCGTCAGCCTCCAAGTTGAGCGAGGCGAGCTGTTGGCGGTGATAGGACCGTCGGGATCAGGCAAGAGCACGATGTTGCACGTGATGGGCACACTCGATCGACCGACCAGCGGTCGCCTCCTGATCGACGGCATCGAGGTGTCGCAAATGTCCGACCGCAAACTCTCCGGAGTGCGAGCCCACCTCATCGGGTTCGTGTTTCAACAGTTCCATTTGATCGATGGAGCCACCGCGGTAGACAACGTGGCCAACGGCCTCATCTACAGCGGCATCTCGCCGGCCGAACGGGTTGAGCGTTCGATCGAGGTGCTCGACCAGGTCGGGCTTGGTCACCGTCTCGATCACCTTCCCAGCGAGCTATCGGGTGGTGAGCGGCAACGAGTGGCAATCGCCCGGGCCATCGTGCACCGCCCGGCGATCGTGTTAGCCGACGAGCCCACGGGCAACCTCGACAGTCGCTCCAGTGAAGCGATCATGGCGCTCATCCACGAGCTGTACGGCAACGGTTCGACCATCGTTGTCATCACCCACGACCAAGATGTGGCCGCCGCATTACCCCGACAGGTGGCGGTGCGCGACGGCAAGATCGAATCCGACTCCCGATCGACGGATGCGGTTGCACCGCCGGTGTTGACGTCCTCCACGAAGGCGGCGTCATGATGGCGCCTGCGGCCACGTCGGCCGCAATGAAGTCTCGACTCCGACCCGGCGACGTGTTGCGGGTGGGCAGCTCTGGTCTCCGTACCCGCAAAGCCCGCACCGCCCTATCGGCGCTCGGAATCATGATCGGTATCGCCGCGATGGTGGGCGTGCTTGGTTTGTCGGAGTCGAGTCGAGCCGATCTACGAGATCAGATCTCGGCCCTCGGCACCAACCTGCTGACCGTGGCTCCGGGCACGGGGTTCGGCGGCGGCGACGGTGTGCTTCCCGAGGATGCGGTGGCGAAGATCAGCCGCATCGGTCCGGTGGAACAGACCGCCGATGTGGTCGCGCTCGACGCGGCACCGCTGCGCAACGACTTCGTCAACGAAAACGAAACCGGCGGACTTTCAACTGTGGCCGCTGACATCGATCTCGTCGACACCCTCAACGGCGAAGTGGTCAGCGGCGTGTGGTTCGACGAGGCCACGGCCGCCACCGACACCGTGGTACTCGGAGCAGTGGCCGCTGAGCGTCTCGGCATCGGCCCCGCCGCCGGAGTCACCGGTGCAGCGGTGGCCGACGGACCGCAAATCCTCATCGGCGGCGAGTGGTTCACCGTGATCGGGGTGCTCGACCCATTCCCGCTCGCCCCCGACCTGGACCGCACGGTATTCATCGGCAAGGAGGCAGCCCAGACCGTGTTCGACGTCGACCTTAACCCCAGCATCATCTACCTGCGAACTGAGCAGGATGCGCTCGACGATGTGCGCAGCGTGCTCTCGCCGACGGCCGATCCGCAGAACCCTGAAGAGGTCTCGGTGTCACGTCCGTCCGACATTCTCGAAGCGCAAGCGGCCACCGAAAGCGCTTTCACCTCGCTGTTTCTCGGGCTGGGCGCAGTGTCGCTGCTCGTCGGAGGGGTCGGCATCGCCAACGTCATGGTTATCGCGGTAATCGAGCGCCGCAACGAGATCGGATTGCGACGAGCCTTGGGCGGAACACGAGCCCACATCCGGCGGCAGTTTCTGACTGAAGCGCTTTTGTTGAGTGCGATCGGCGGCGTGGCCGGCGTGATCGGAGGCATGGCGGTCACGTGGGCCTACGCCACCAGCCAAGGGTGGCAGGTGGTGGTGCCCACGCTGGCCATCGTCGGTGGGCTTGCCGCCGCCCTTGTCATCGGCGCCATCGCCGGTCTGTATCCGGCCATGCGAGCCGCCCGTTTGGCGCCGACCGAAGCCCTGAGAGCCACATGAGACCGAGGAATACCTGATGGACACCCGTTTGGACGAAGAACTTCTGGCCGATGCCGGTGACCGATCACGTGGTCCGCGCTGGGCTCTGATTGTGGCTGCTGCGTTTGGACTGGCGTGGATCGGCACCGCGTTCGTCGCCACGCCACTCAACGAGTGGCTTCCCGGTGGCGGTGACGACGAGGCCCAAGTCGCCGCTGATGTACCGTCGACCGCACTTGTTTCCGTTATCGACCTCGTCGACAAGATCGAAGTCGATGGCACCCTCACCGCCACCAACACCGTTCCTGTAGTCGGCCAGAGTCAAGGAACGATCACGTCGGTCGTCGCTGCGGGGCAGGAGCTCGTCGCTGGCGATGTGATCTACGCCGTCGACGAATCCCCGGTCGTGTACCTCCCGGGAGCCACTCCGGCGTGGCGCACGATGGAGGTCGACTCGGTCGGCCCCGACGTCGAGCAGCTGGAGCGGGCTCTGGTGTTGATGGGTTATGACACCGCCGGAGACCTTTCGGTTGACGACACCTACACCTCCTATACCGCCGAGCTTGTGTCGAACTGGCAAGAGGATGTTGGCCTTGATGCCACCGGTGTTGTTGAGTTCGGCTCGGTGGTGTTCGCTCCAGCAGACGCCGCCGGCCGAAGCGTAGTGGCCTCGGTGTCGGCTGGGGCCGGCGACCAGGCGGCCGAGACTCCGATCTCGGTGTTGTCAGACGGACTCCAACACGTGGAGTTTGTGGTCGACTTCGACCAAGCACAAGGCTTGGCGCCGGTTACCGAGGTGGAGGTTCGCCTACCCGACCGAACCGTGATTCAGGCCGCGGTGTCTTCGCTGAAGGTGCTGGATGGCGGTCAGTCGCTGGTGATCGACGAGCTGGGCACAGACTCGTCGGTTGGCAACGCGCCGGGTACATTGACCGACCTTCCCGTCACGGTGTCGTGGGAATCGGCGGTGGCCGAGCAGGTGACGACGGTGCCGGCCGCGGCACTTCTTCGCCACGACGACGGTTCGTATGTGGTGACGGTGGTCGACGGTGATGTGCAGCGGGTGGTTCCGGTGATCCCGGGCGCGGCCGCCGATCGGGTGGTGGGGGTGAGTGGCGACCTTACCGCCGGGGATCTTGTAGCCCTTCCGTAGACCCTGGCTCAACGTCCCAGCAATCGTCGAAGTCCAGGTCAAACAGATCGCTCGGATAGTCGATCGCAGGACCAAGCCCAAACGGACTTGGTCGACGCACTTGTATGCGAGGGTGCCAGTCAGCGACCGTAGGTCTATCTTCGTCACGCATCGCCATCTCCTCATCGTAGTCACAAGTCGAAAATCGACTAGTGAACTTTCGCACTTATGGGCTACGTCCGAGGATCAACTTTGGTCACGGTTGCGTAGCGAGCCCTATTATTCGAATTATGGAAGCGGTCGATATGGCGGACCTGAAGATCCTCACTCCAGAGCAGGTTGCGTCATATCACGAGCGGGTTATGTGGCCGTTGAGGGCGCCGTCGACGACGTCTGGCTCGCCCGGCTCCGAAGCGCCGCCGATGAGTTCGTCGAACAAAGCCGGGAGCTGACCGTCAGCAATCGCCTACTGGACCTCGAACCCGACCACACCGCCGACCGACCGCGATTGCGCCGTCTCAACAATCCGGTCGACAACCATCAAACATTCGCCGAGTTCGCGCTGGCCGGTGTGGCCGCCGAGATCGCTGTCGATCTTCTCGGCGCTCCCGCCCGGTTTCATCACAGCAAACTCAACTTCAAGTGGTCCAACGGCGGCGAGGCCGTCGAGTGGCACCAAGACATTCAATACTGGCCGCACACCGACTTCACTCCGCTCACCATCGGCGTCTACCTCCACGACGTCGACGACACGATGGGGCCAATGGGCATCCTGCCTGGTAGCCACACCGGCGAGCTCTACAACCTTTATGCCGAAGACGACGTCACCTGGTCGGGGTCCATCCGGCCTGATGATCTGGCCGGCATCGACCTGTCGGCGGTCGAATACCTGAAGGGTCGGGCCGGCACCATCACCGTGCACAACTGTTGCTGCGTGCACGGTTCGGCTCCGAACCAGTCGGCCGTCGCTCGGCCCCTTCTCCTGCAGACCTACTCGGCGGCTCACAGCTACCCCCTCCTCGGAGTCGGCGTCAACGGCGCCACCGGCGGAGCCGCAGGAACGTTGGTCGGTGGTGGCTCGCCTCCTGCCCGCATCACCGTCGGCGGTCGCAAGATGCCGGCCGCCCCCGACTGGTCTGGTGGTGGCTACACCACGATCTTCGACGTCCAGCAAACTGCGGCAGAGTAAGGTCGGGTGATCCCAACGCCTATGGAACTCGGCCTTCTGACATTGGGTGATCATCGGACCGATCCGGCCACCGGGCATCGGACCACTCAGGCAGAGCGTCATCAGCAGATACTCGACCACATCGACTACGCCGAACCGGCCGGCTTCGACGCCGTGTTTGTCGGTGAGCATCACTTCAGCGATTTCATCACGTCGGCTCCGCCGGTGTTTCTGGCGTGGCTGGCCGGGCGCACCTCTAGGATCACGCTCGGCTCCGGGGTTACGCTTTTGCCTCATCACGATGCCGTGAAGGTCGCTGAAGACTTCGCCACGCTTGATGTGGTGTCGGGCGGTCGGGCCGAGATCTGGGTCGGGCGAGGGGTCGAGCCCTACGCCTACAGCTACTTCGGGCAAGACGCCGATCAGGCGGTGGCGATGCAGAAGGAGGGGCTCGGTCTGCTGGTGAAGCTCTGGGGCGAAACCGACGTGAGCTGGTCGGGCGACTTTCGTCCGCCGCTCAACGGTGTGACCCTTCAACCCCGCCCGGTTCAGAAGCCGTGGATTCCGATCAAGGTGGCTGTCTCTCGCCGGGAGTCGGCGGTTGCCGCCGCTCAGCTCGGCCTCGGAGTGACAATCACGATGCTGTCGTTCGATCGCGATCATCTGGGCCGGGTAGTCGGCGCCTATCTCAAGGCGTTTGCCGCGGCCGGTCATGAACACGAGCCTTTTGTCGATCTGCACGCGCACGTCGTGGTTGCCCCGACGTCGCAGGAAGCCCGAGACCATCTGGACGTATACCAGGCCCCGTTCCAACGGTGGGTGTTCGCCAAGCGGATGGGGGTGGCGGAGGCAGAGGTTGAACTGCCGTCCCGCATCACCGATTTCGCCAGCTCTGAGTGTTCGGTGGTCAACGGCAGCCCGGCTGAGGTGGTTGATCGCATTGCCGCCCTGACCCAACTGGCGCCTATCGACCGGTTCACCATCCAAAGCGACTACGGCGGCCAGCCCTGGCCAACGGTCATGCAGACACTCGATCTCTTCAGCGGCGTGATGGCCGACGTTCGCTCCCTACCCAAACCATGAGGATTACGACTGTGGATTACCAAAATTTGATGCTCAATTTCCGTCGAGCCTACGCCAAGGGTGACCCCGACAAGCTGGCCGAGGTGTTGAGCGCCGACTTCGAATGGCACACCCACACGTTCGATCCGGCCGATCCCGTCACCACCGGAAAGGTGCTGCATGGGGTGGAGGGCATGATGACCGAGCTGGAGCGTCGTCGTCGAGATTGGAGCGACGTGTGCTATGAAGGTTTACAGGAACGATTCGCTCCCAATCTCGTCACCCAAACGTTCACCATCTCGGGCCTCGACCGAGGCGTGCCCTTTGCGGTGGCCGCTGTGGACCTTTACGACGTCGATGACTCGGCCGGTCCCGGCGCAGAGCGCCTCTCGAAAAAGGACACCTACTGGAAGTACGGGGAGACCAAGTGATTGTCGTAGTTGATGTTGACCAAGGCTCGGTCGAACTTCGGGAGGCCGACAACTTCGGTGCCTTCCATGTGGAGGCCTCTGGGGCCGGACCGACCGTGGCCCGAATCGCCGAGGTGTTGGGAACGTCGATCCCGGAAGCCGACGGGCATGTCTGGGTACCAACTCAACTGGTTCGGGACAAGGCCGCTGCAACAACAGACGAATCCTGGAATGACCAGTTCGACGGCATGCTCGGCTACGCCGCCAGCAAAGGTTGGTTGAGCGACGACGGGGCCTGGATCCAAGCCCACGTGGTGGAGTAGGTCGAACTCGGCCGGGCCGATATCAGCGGGCGGTGTAGCCGGCGTCGACGTGCACGATTTCGCCGGTCATGTAGCTGGCGTCGTCGGAGGCCAGGAACACAACCACCTTGGCGATCTCGCTTGGGTCGGCGAGGCGCTTCATGGGGATCGTGGCGTCGGCGAGCGCCTGCAGATACTCCTCGGTTGGTGGCTCGTCTCGCTGGGCCGAGAGCATTGGCGTGTTGACCTCGCCGGGGGCGACGGCGTTGACCCGTATCCCTTGCTCCACGTGATCGAGAGCCAGCGCTCGGGTGAGCTGATGGACCGCTCCCTTTGAGACGCAGTAGGCCGTCGACCCGGCTGAACCCACACCACCCCAGATCGATCCGAAGTTGACGATAGCTCCTGAACCGGCCTCGGTCATGTGACGCAACGCGGCCCGGCAGCAGTAGAACATACCGTCGATGTTGACCCCCATCACCAGCCGCCAATCGTCGTCGCTGGTGTCGAGCGAATCGGCCCGGTGGATCGTGCCGGCCGCAGTGACCAGCACGTCGACCTTTCCGTGTTTGGCTGCAGCGCCATCAATGGCGAGGTCACAAAATGCCGAATCCGAGACGCTGCCCACCGACACCGATACGTCGGCCGCGCCCAACCCTCGGCAATCGTCGGCCACCGCATGGGCGCCTTCGCGGTTGAGGTCTATCAGCACCAGTGCTGCCCCCTTGACGGCGAACTCCCTGGCCGTCGCCGCGCCCATCCCGGACGCGCCGCCGGTGATCACAACCACCTTGTTATCGAATGTGCTCACTGGGTCTCCTCAACAGGTGTGAAACCGGCTCCACCGTATGTTTGTTCAGTCGGCTGCAGTTCGATGCGGTTGATGTTGACATGGCGGGGCACGCCGACGGCGTACCACACGGCATCGGCCAACTCGTCGGCCGTGATCTCGTCGACGCCGCTGTTCTTGATCTTGGCGCTGACCTCGGGATCGGTGACGGCCACGTCGTAGAACTCGGTGGCCACTCGGCCCGGGCAGATCTCGGTCACCCGCACGCCTGTGCCCCGCAACTCCAGCCGCAGGTTGGTGGAGAACCGATGCACCGCCCCTTTCGACGCCCCGTAGGTGGCGGCGGCCAGAGGGTAGAGCCCGGCCATCGAGCCGATGTTGATGACGTGCCCCGACTGCCGCTCCACCATCGCGGGCAGGAACGCGGCGGTGGCCACCATCAAAGCGGTGACGTTGGTGTCGATGGTGCGGGTGATGTCGTCGAGGGCACCGGGGGCGGCGAGACCTTCGGCGAAGGGAACGTCCATTCGGCCGAGCCCGGCGTTGTTGACCAAAACGTCGACTGGTCCGACCGCGGCGGCCAGGGCCACAAGGCCTTCGGTGTCGGTGACGTCGAGCACGTGGTTTTTGCAGCCGGTAGCGGCGGCCAGGTCGGCCAGCCGCTCGGCCCGACGAGCCACAGCGTGCACCCGGTAGCCCTCGGTAGCCAAGCGGGCAACGCAGGCGGCACCGATGCCGCTGGACGCTCCGGTCACCACCGCCACCGGGCCTGGTTGATTCGACGAAGATTGTGGGGACAAGCGATCTCCTTAGGAGTTCAGCGGGTCGGTAGAGCGCGAAGCTCCAAACACGATGAACTCCAGGCCAAGGGTAGGCACATGAGGTGCCTACCCGCTAGGCCCCTTAGCGGTGAGAGATTTTGATCTGTGCTGTCGTGAGCGGTGAAAACACCCCTCGTAGTACCACAGAAACCGAAGATGGGGTGAGGCGCACCCGGTTCATCGACCGTAGGATCACGGATGCTCGGGCCAGTCGTGTTTGGGGTAGCGGCCGGCCATGTCTTTACGAACCTCGGCCCACGACCCCGACCAGAAGCCAGGAAGATCTTTGGTGGTCTGTATGGGACGTTGAGCGGGAGACAGAAGCTCGACCACCACCGGCTGCCCACCAACCGTCGGGTGGTTTCTCAGGCCGTAGAAGTCCTGTGCTCTCGATGAAACCGTCGGACCTTCTTCCCGGTAGTCGATGGGCAGGCGTCGCCCCCCGGGCAGTTCGACGTGAGTGGGTGCCAACCAGTCGACGTCGGCGCGCAGCCCATGATCGAGCGAGCGTTCCAACATCCGGTTGGGGTCGAGGCGATTGATTTCGTCGACCGACGTGACCGCCAGCAGCGACGGTCCGAGCCACACGTCGAGCGAATCGAGCAGACCCTGGTCCGACCAGTCCGGCCACGGGTCACCGAGCCTTTCCCGCAGCGCCATCACTCGCCACCGCAGACCATTGCCCTCGGCTCGCTGGCGAGATGCCTGATTGCCCTTGGCTCTCGTGGCCCCGCTGCCTTTGCCCTTGGATTTGCCCTTACTCTTGCCCTTCTTACGTGGCTTCGGCGGTGCCGACCTCTGGGCGCCGCCCCTGGATCCGCCGCCCCAATTGAGCGCATCGGGATTACGGCGAATGTACTCCGCCAGGACTTCGGCGGCCTCCGGTCCTGGTTCGGCCCGTCGACGCGCCTCGGCCAGCACCACGCCGCCGATGCGGGACACCCGCTGCTCCATCACCTTGCCCCCGTCCAAAACGAGCGACACCTGGGTCTCGATCTGGCGCTCGAACCGATCAAAAACGTCGAGCTGATCCAGCGCCGCGGCCAAACGGATCCGAGAGTCCTTACGTTTACCATCGAGGTCGGCGGCGATCAGGAACTGTTCGCCCGACAACGGGTCGGCTTCCGGAACCCACGCCGTGGTGCCGGTGCGAAGCTGGAATCGCCCACGGCTGCCCCGGGCGGTGGCGAGGCGATCGGGAAAGGCCAAGGCCAACACCCGCCCCGCCCGAGTGGAGTCCAACCCCGAGGTGCCCGATCCGGCCCCAACCCGGCGAGCCAGATCATCGGCTGTGCGAGCCACCCGTCGCAACGCCCGACGGTCGATACGCAGATCATGCTGCGGCGATTCCCCGTTCAACAGTTGCACCCGCAGGCCGAGATCAGCGGGCGGACCACCCTTGCCCGCTGAGCGGGTTGGCGCCAGCGGATCGCGCTCGTCGAGCAACGCCACCAGCGCACAGGCCAGGCGCCGGTCACCCTCGTTTTCGGCATCGGCGATCATCCGAGCCAACCGAGGGTGGGCCGGCAACGCCGACATCTGTCGACCAGACGCCGACAATCCTCCGCTCTCGTCCAGCGCACCAAGCTCGTCGAGCAACGCCTCGGCCTCATCCCAAACCTTCGCCGGTGGTGGGTCGAGAAAAAACAGCGACTCAGGACTGCGCAATCCCCACGCCCGCAGCTCCAACACCAACCCCGCCAGATCCACCTGCGTGATTTCGGCCGCTCGCTGTTTATCACGCCCGGCCTGTTCCATCTTCGACCACATCCGGTAGGCAACGCCCGGTTCGGTTCGACCCGCCCGCCCGGCCCGTTGATCGGCTGACGCCTGCGACACGGTGATGGTCTGCAGCCGGGTCATGCCGGTGCGGGTGTCGAAGCGGGGTTTGCGGGCGAGACCGCAGTCGATCACGATCCGCACGCCTTCCACCGTCAGCGACGTTTCGGCAATGTCGGTCGACAACACCACCTTGCGCCGCATCGACGGTTGCAGCGCCGCGTCCTGTTCGTCGAGCGACAACGAACCGTGAAGCCGGTGCACTTCGGCCAGCACCCCGTCTTCCTCCAGCTGCTCGGCCGCGGCGTTGATCTCACCCACGCCGGGTAGGAACACGAGGATGTCACCGACCTCCTCGTCGAGCGCTCGATGCACCACGGCGGCGACGGCTCGGGCGAAGTCGTCTCGACGCAACGCCGACATGCCGATACCAAAGTCGCTCCGTCGCCGTTTACCGCCGCCCCGAGGTTTGGGCGGCGCATAACGAACGTCGATCGGATACTCCCTGCTCGCCGACGTGATCACCGGAACCCCGCCGGCGCCGTCACTACCACCGTCCCCAAGGTCCAAGTGCTCGCTCAGCGCGGCGGCAATCGCCTCAGCGTCGATGGTGGCCGACATCAGCAGCACCCGAAGCTTGGGGCGCAACCCGGCCCGGGCGTCGAGTGTCAGCGCCAAACCGAGATCGGTCTGCAGGTTGCGTTCGTGGAACTCGTCGAACAGCACCGCCCCCACGCCTGGTAGCTCAGGGTCGTTCTGCAGTCGCCGGGTCAAGATGCCCTCGGTCACCACCTCAATCCGGGTGTCGGGCCCAACCGCTCGATCATCACGGGTGGTGTAGCCCACGGTCTGCCCAACCCGCTGCCCGAGCAGCGAAGCCATACGGCGGGCCGCGGCCCGAGTGGCCAGACGACGAGGCTCAAGCACGAGAATGCGCCGCCCATCGAGCCACGGCTCATCGAGAAGGCGCAGCGGCACGATCGTGGTCTTGCCCGATCCGGGAGGTGCCACCAACACCCCAAGCCCGGCGTCGGCCAACGCAGCCCGAATTTCGGGGACCACTTCTTCAACCGGCAGGGCGTTGCTGGCGTCGGCGGGCATGGTCACAACCACCAGGCTAGGTGTTGCGTCGCGGCCTCAATCGAGATATCAGGACCGAAGTCCCTCGAATTCTGCTGCCAACTCTGTGAACATTGTTCGATGGACATTGACTGGACGACACTGATCATGGGACTGGCCGGAGGGCTGGCCCTCTTTCTGGTGGGCATGGCTCAGGTGACCGAGGCGCTCAAGGCCCTGGGCGACGACCGCCTGCGGTGGGCCCTGGCCCGCCTGTCGTCCAACCGGTTCATGGGGGCCACCACCGGTGGTCTGGTGACGGCGGTGATCCAGTCGTCGTCGGTGACCACGGTGTTGACGGTCGGCTTCGTCAGCGCCGGTCTCTTGTCGCTGACCCAGGCGGCATCGTTGATCATCGGTGCCAACCTCGGCACCACGGTCACCGCCCAGGTGATCGCCCTTAAGGTGACCGACTACGCCCTCGGCCTCCTAGCCGTCGGCGCCATCATGAGCGTGGCGGTCAAGCGACAGCAGGTCCGTTACCTCGGCACCGCTGTGGCCGGGCTGGGGTTCGTGTTTCTGGGCATGGACATCATGAGCGACGCCATGTCGCCGCTGAAGACCTACGACCCGTTCCTGAACTTGATGTCGGAGACCACCAACCCGCTCCTGGCGGTGGTGATTGGCGCCGGGTTCACCGGTTTGGTGCAGTCGTCGAGTGCCACCACCGGCATCGTCGTGGTGATGGCCGCCGACGGGCTGATAAGTCTCGAGACGGCCATCGCCATCATCCTCGGCGCCAACATCGGCACCTGTGTCACCGCGATGCTGGCCGCCATCGGTAAAGGCTCCGACGCGTTTCAAGCCGCGTTGATCCACGTGGCGGTCAATGTGATCGGGGCCTTGGTGGCCGTGTTCTTCATCGGTCAGATCGCCGACGTTGTTCGCTCGGTCGGTGGCGAGGTGGCCGACGGCACCGCTTCCCCACGGCAGATCGCCAACGCCCACACCCTCTTCAACCTCGGCAACACGGTGGTGTTCCTGGCCCTGCTCGACCCTCTCGTGAGACTGGTGCGGCGAGTGACCCCCAAGCGAGCCGGCAAGGCTGTGGCCGGGGGAGAGGCGGCGTTTCTCAATGACGACTTGATCGAGACGCCGGTGCTCGCGCTTGAAGTGGTTCACCAGGAGATCATGCGACTGGGATTGAAGGCTCGTGACCTGCTGGCCGACGCTCTACCGGCCGCCATCGAGGGCAAACGCGTTGAGCTGGACGAACTCCGCGAGCGGGAGGATGAGATCGACGCCGTTCACGCCGAGATCCTTGACTACCTCGGTCGAGTTGCTCAGCAGCGGCTCGGCGATGCTCAACAAGCAGACCTCCTGGCGATGCTGTCGGCGGCCAACTCGCTTGAGCAGCTGAGCGACACCATCGAAGGGCAGGTGCTCAACCGCGGATACAAGCGCCTGGAGAACCTGATCGAAGTGAGTGACGCCACCCGCGCTCACCTCAACGACCTGCATGACGCCGCGCTCGACACGCTTGACCTTTCATTGGAGGCCGTCGGTGAACGAAGCTGGCGCCTCACCAAGAAGGTGTTGAAATCCAAGTCGGACTTCCGGGAGCTTGAAGCCGAAGCCAGCGAACACCTGGCCGCACGCCTCGCCGCCCCGGAACCCGGGCGGGTCGAAACCTACTCGTTTGAGATCGAGCTCCTCGAGGCCCTCGATCTGGTCCACCGCAACTGCAGACGCATGGCAAGAGCATTGCGCCTACCGAGTGACGCCTAGATCCTGCGCTTAGATTTTGCCCTTAGATTTTACGCCGAACGCCGGTGAGGAACTTCAGGAAGTCGTACCAGAACACACCGCCGAACGACACGGCGACAGCGGTGATGATCATGCCCAACAGCTCCACCGCGGAGGGCCATCCCCGCCACGCCTGCCAGTTATCGGATAGCAACGGTACGCCAAGGTCGTCGAGGGCGCGGATCTCGTCGAGCTGACTTTCGACCTTGCTCGCCCCCTCGATACACGCTTCGCTGCTCGCCGCTCCGGCCGCGCTGTTGCAGGTGTTGGCGAGGATCGATTCGCTGTAGGCATTGAGGGTGGCGCGGGCTTCGGCGTCATCGATCAGGGCACTGGCGAGACCGATGGCGTTGAGGTTGAGGAAGGCGGCCATGAAGAAGCCGAACATTCCCAACACCCACTTCACGTTGCGGCGATAGGTGAGCGACAGGCGGTCCATCTGCGAGTCGAACCAGGCACCCGACGCGCTCACAAACTGGTCGACGCTTCGGGCCCG
The DNA here is from genome assembly GCA_965216355.1 of Acidimicrobiales bacterium. Classification (GTDB taxonomy): domain Bacteria; phylum Actinomycetota; class Acidimicrobiia; order Acidimicrobiales; family SZUA-35; genus JAHELU01. The sequence continues at coordinate 131,108 of CBDCFR010000013.1, read as the reverse complement.
GTCGAGCCCGGTGCTGGCCAGGTAGTCACCGAGCGGTGTGCCGCGCCATTCCGAGGCCAGCCGACGTACACCCTCAGCCGTGTCGACCGTGAGCTCGCCTTCGGTCTGGTTGCCGAGGCCGCCGGCATCGACCACCCCCGGCGTGCGCTCCTTGGCCATTTCCCACAACGCCGAGCCGAACGTCCGGCCGTCAACCCACCACACCTTGGTGCGCAGGCCGCGAGCCCGAACGTAGTCGAGGCCACTGACCGAAGCCGATGCCAAAAGCGACGCCGTGCGAGCGGCCGCGGTGAGGAATTCCCCGGTGTAGGTGGCCTGCTGCATCAGGTCGACCTGCGACTTGATCGGCATGGTGAAGAGCCATGGCCCGAGTGTTTCGGCGCCAGGGATTTCGGGCCGGGTGGCTTCGACGTAGCCCTCGGCCAACTGGTGACCACGGCTCGTCTCCAAAAGATTGACCGTGCGGCTCAGGCCGGGATCATGATCTCGGTACCGGTCCTTGTCGTTGCTCAGCGCCGACAATCGGGCGGCTTCGTGTTTGTTGCCTTCACTCAACACGTCGAGCACTTCGTCGCTGATTGGAAGGTGGCTGGCCAGGTAGGCGGCCTTTTCGTCGAGCGGGAGGCGAGCGATCCAGCTGGCCAGCTCAACCTGATGCGGCTCGGTGCGGGCCAGAAAGTGGGGAGTCAGCCGTTCGCGGACCACCGCCTCCTTGAGTGGCGGATACAGAATCGACACGTCGCCGTACTCGGCGATCAGCTCTTGGGCCACCTCAAGTACCTTCTCGTCTTCGGCCCGTTCCAACCATCGCCGCAACTGCTTCTCCCGAGAGTGAAGTTGCAAGCTTGACGGCAGCCCAACCGAAATCGCCATCTGCTTGTGAGCGGCCGCCGCGGCGGTGCGGTTCTTGGCGCCCACCTGGTTCTTTCCGGTGACGATCCAGTCGATCAGCTTGGCCCGATCGACGGCCGTGAAGGCTCCGCCGTTGACCCTCGGGCGATGGTCGACGCCACCGAGCCAGCTGGGCAGGATCGACTTGAAGATGAAGCCAACGCCGAGGTCGGGTTTCTCCTCCGACTGGTCGGACAGCAGACCCGACAGCGCGGCCCACAGTGCCTTGGCCCTGGTGTTGAGCGTGCGTGAGAGAATCTCGTTGAATCCGTCGGCCACGCTGGCGACCACGAAGAATACGACCGCCAGGCCGATGCCGACCTCGAGGTAGGTGCTGTTCACGCTTTCCCCTGTTGATGGTTTGACGACACCGCCTTCGACCGGCCATACCCCGGTCCACGGTGTCGTCGGGCGTCCCGCTGAATCGAGCTTAGCCTCGATTTTCGACAGGGGTTCCTTGGTCGGGCTTAAGACGTCGGCAAGTAGCTGCTGAAGCCCGCTTCAACGAGCGTCTCTTGCAGCGTGTCGTAATTCAAGATCGTCTCGCGGATATCGGCCGGGACGATCTGCCGGTGGTTGACCTCGAAGACCCTGGGTTCAACACCGAGAAAGGTGCAAACCTCACCCACCAACCGCTGACCGTCTTCCGGTGAGGCAAACATCTGCTCGTAGGTGAGGCGAAGGCAACGTTGCGGATCGAGGGCATCGACCATCGCCAGCTGCTGCTCCTTCTCCGATTCCAGGGTTTGCATGAGGTCCAGGAAATCACCGACGTCGACCTCGAATTGACGAGGGGGTCGAGAAGAATCCTCGGCCGGGGTGTCGGTAGCCGAGTTGAGGGAAGTATTGACGGCAACCACTCCGGTGCGTCGCAGCGAGGTGATGGATACGGCCCGCCGGAAGGTGTTTTCCCGATTGAGAGAGACCACCTTGGTTTCCGGGCGCGACTCCAGATAGTGCTCCACACCGCGTTCGGCGAAGCGGATGGCGAAGTCCTTTACGCCGATGGACGTGACCTCAGACCATCGCTTTCGTCGAGGGCTCTGGCCTCGCCTGAGACGGCTGACCGCCGAGTAGAGCTGGGCCGTCTCGAAATGCCGCCTTGAGGAGAGGATGAAGTCCAGGTACGCCTCGACGGTTTTGCCGCCGTAGCCGAATCGCTCATGCAGTTTCATCGACGGCATGTAGAAACCGAGCACCTCTCCGTAATTACAGAGTTGCGGGTGCTGGTTCAACGCGTCGACAAGGAAGTTGCTTCCGCTTCGACCGTTGGTAAAGATCACGTGGGCGGCAGGCGTCATAACAACAACAACCCTAGACGCGGGCCGGCAGTCCTCGCTCGGGGAGTACGTTCTGGGATGAACCGATCGTTCCTTAGAACAACCGTCCAATCGCGATCAATAAAGAGGATCTGGTCTTTCGTCGGCGGGGAGTTTGGTAGTAAGGTAACCCGTGCGTGCGTGGGTGGACTTCAGCCGGTTTGGGGCTGAAGGCAGACGAACTGATCGGATTCACCAATGAGGAAGACCCTGATTGCGGCGATTGCCGCGATCTCCCTACTAGGCGTGTTCGCCGCCGCCCCGGCCACCGATGCCGCTGCCACCGAAGACGAGCTCCTCGAGCTGTGTCTTACGCTCTACGGCGATTACATGGAGGCCCCCACCAGCGAGCCGCTCGCCGGCTGTCAGTGGGACATGGCCATGATCGGAGCCAATGACGACACCTTCTCCGGGGCCACGGGCGCCGGAGTCAAAGTCGGTGTGCTCGACTCCGGTGTTGATTTCACCCACCCCGACATCGCCCCCAACCTCAACGTCGAGCTGTCATGCTCCATGATCACCGCCGACGACCCGGTGGCGCTCGACGTTGAGAAAGCCGACGGCGACTGTTCGGACAAGGCCGCAGCCCAAGATTACGGCGACCACGGCACGCACGTGGCGTCCACGATCGCCGCTCCCATCAACGGCATCGGCATCGCCGGTGTGGCCCCCGAGGCCGAGATCGTCAGCGTCAAGGTTTGCTCGGCCGGCGGCTACTGCTTCGCCGACGCCGTCGCCAACGGCATCCGCTATGCCGGTGACATTGGGCTCGACGTGATCAACCTGAGCCTCTTCGCCGACCCGTACTTGTTCTACTGCAAGAACGACGCCAGCCAGCGTGAGACGTTCAACATGATCGCGGAGGCCGCCCGCTACGCCCAGCAGCAGGGTGTGCTGATCGTGACCTCGGCCGGCAACGGATCGAACAACCTCAAGCATCCTGGCATCGACGCCGGCAGCCCGAACTACCCGCCGGGCAACGAGGAACTTCGTGACGTCGGCAACCAGTGTCGAGTGGCTCCCACCGAGATCCCCGGTGTTGTGTCGGTGATGTCGACCGGCCCGATCGGATACCCCGGTTACGAGCTGAACATCGCCGACTACTCAACCGTCGGTGGAACCCTGGCCGCCCCTGGTGGTGACTACTTCCAGGCCACCGGCACCGTGCAGGATGCGGTGCTTGGAGCGATGTCGTCGACCAGCGATCCCGTGCTAGGCATCTACGAGTTCTTCGACGGGTTGGAGCAGGGTCCGTTCCCCGGCCTGACCGCTGAGGTCGACGGTGCTCGTTACGGTTATCTCAACGGCACGTCGATGGCTTCGCCCCACGCCGCCGGTGTGGCCGCGCTGATCATCGAGCAAAACCCGGGCTGGAGCCCAGGAGCTGTGGCCGCGGCGCTTAAGCGCACCGCCAACCCCGAGCCCTGCCCGGCCGACTGGGCGCCGCTCAACCCCGGTGACGAGCGCGACAAGTGTCGTGGTGGAACCGGCCACAATGACTTCTTCGGTCATGGTGTGGTTGATGCCACCGCCGCCACAGGTGGCTAGTTATACCGCCGCCACAGGCGGCTAGTTATACCGCCGCCACAGGTGGTTAACGGCATCTAGCCTTACCTAAGCAACTACGCAGAAGGGCGCACCGGTCCTTGTATCCGCCGTGGTACAGGGATGGTGCGCCCGTTGCTTTTTGGTCGGACGCTCGGCGCTGAAGTTTAGGAGTTTGTAAGACTCTTGGGGAAGGTGGAGCAGCTGTTGGCGGTTGGCTACATCATCATGCGCGCTCACTTTGTCTCGATGATTCTGGTTCTCACGCTGGTGGCGGCCGCTTGCTCCAGCGGTTCGGCTACCGACGAAAGCGACTCAACTGCCTCCACCAACAGCAGCGAAGCCGTTGAGACCGACACCGACGAGCCGGAAGGCGACACCGGAGATGCTGCGGCCGATGAGGCCGCCGAAGCTGACGAACCACCGGCGCCGGCGCTGGGTGCGGGGGAGTTCAATGCTCCAGGATCGTTTGGGGAGCCACCGTCCATTCCCGCAGACTACGATCCGGCCCTGGATGCCGCCCTTGACGTGGTCTTCGGTGAAGGGCTGGTGACCGCAAGCTTCGCTTCCGACGACCGTGACTCGTTGCAAGCCATCGAAGACTCCGGCGACCCCCGTATGGCCTGGTACATGGCCGACCTCATCCGCTTCTTCGGTACCACTCACTCCTCGCTGCTCACAACGGCCGAATCGCTGACAGGACTGGCCCTGTCGCCCGTCTCACCTTGGGGTGACCTCACCGATCACTTGATCGCCTGGGATGTACCGGCGCCTCCAGGCTACGCCCGATACAAGAGGGCGCTGTTCTCCGAGGTCGAACCACAGTGGGGGCAGTTCTTTGAAGACGACTTCACCGGCCGCACCACCGAGGTTGACTATCGGGTCTGGTCGTGGGGCGGCGTTGGCATCGATGACCGGCCGTTTGGCCAGACCGATGCCCCGTGCAACTGCATCCCCGCCGCCGATGATCCGTTGGTGACCGATGCCGCCGGTGGGGATTGGTATGACGACGACCGCATCGTGTTCGGCGTTGAGATCAACGGTGAGGCCCGGGCCTATCCCCGCAACATCATGGAGATCCGGGAGATGGTCAACGACACACTCGGTGGGCGCGACTTCGCCATGCCCTACTGCACGCTCTGCGGGTCGGCCCAGGTGTACTTCACCGACGAGATCAACGGCGAGCCGTTGCCGGCTGAGGTCGCCCGTCCGGTGATGCGAACGTCGGGGTTGCTCACCCGTTCCAACAAGGTGATGTACGACGTCAACACCTTCTCGGTGTTCGACACGTTTCTTGGCACCGCGGTCACCGGGCCGCTGGCCGACGCCGGCGTGCAACTCGACCAGACGTCGGTGGTGACCACCACCTGGGGTGAGTGGAAAGAGGCTCACCCCGACACCACGATCCTGTCGGAGTTCCTGACCCTCGGCCGTGACTCCGATTTCCTCAGCGGACGTGACGCCGACGGTCCGATTTTCCCGGTCGGTGAGGTGGACCCTCGTCTACCGGTTCAGGAGTTTGTGCTCGGCGTGACCACCGGCAGTGGCACGCCAGTTGCCTTCCCCGCCGACGAGGCCCGGCGCCATCTGCAGGAGGGCGGCACCATCACGTTCGAAGACATCACCGTCGAGTTGTTCGCCGGTGGCGTGCGGGCGGTTGACAGTGAAGGCAACGACGTCGGAGGACACCAAGCGTTCTGGTTCGCCTGGTCGCAGTTCCACCCCGACACCCAAATCTGGTCGCCCTAGCCATTCCTCTCTTGGCTCGACTCGACTGGTTGGTCGATGTGGTGATGAGCGATGGCTTCAGCGAGCCGACCGAAAGCCGGGCTCGCCTTCAGAATCGTTGATAACTTCTCAAGATCGTCGAGATCGACGCCCGAGTTCAGTACGACATTTCCGAGTTCGTCTGAATTGTTTTGAGATACCTCTTCGAGTTCGCGCAGCATCACCTTCGACGTACGGAGATCAGTCGCGAGGGTTGGCCAGCTGTTGCAGAGTATTGTCCACTTTCCAATTAGCTGGGCCACTACCTTCTGATCTTCCCGGTCGAATAGCCCTTTGCCGACAGCGATAAAGATCTCAAGCCGAAGACGATTCGACAGCTGTTTCAAGGCTCGTGGATTGTTCGGTGCGAATTGCAACACGAACCTCTCCGCGAGCAGGTGAGCCTCGGTCACGGTTGCGCTCGGATGCCGGCTGGTAAGCTTTTCGGCTGTTTCTTCGTCGAAGCCGACCGCGTTGGCGATTTGTCTGAGCTGATCAGTATCGAGTCCTCCGTTGCCAGACCTCTCGTCAACCGAACTGTTGTAGCGTTTCAGCCGTCGACGTTGTATCCACGTGCTGCGAACGTCGCGTACGAGTTGTACTGATCTGCGTACCAATGCCGCTCGGGGAGACCGCGATCGGCGAACGGTCGGAACTGATTGCGGTGCCTGCTGGGTCCTCACAGCGTCGAACAACACTCGTGCAGACTTCTGAGGTAGCTCCGGCACATCAATCTGGATCTGCACCATCTTCTGCATGTAGTGGCGACCCCATTCTCCGTCTGACCGTTTGGGGGTTTGGCGGCCTGACCGATGGAGCCTGGCATATCGGTCGTACTTGATGTCAACCATCGCGGCGAGCCTCCGCATGTCCGCGAGATAGATAAGCACGACATGCTCATGGTCCAGAAGTTGGGCGACGATCTCGCAGATCTCGACTCCTTTGGGCGGATGGCACCGTTCGAGGTCGTCGACGAACACGACGATATTGCCGTGGTGATGGTCATGCACTTGCCTAATCAGGCCTGCAAGCTCAGACTTAGCTTGGTCAAGTGTGCCCTCCTGGGCCTCCTCCCGAGGAGAGGCGACAAATGCCGCTGCCGCCCGAGCCGGGCCAACGAACCGTGACCAATTTGCTATGGCCGTGAACAGTATCGACAAGGCGCCACCGCTCGTGACTACATCTAATGCCTCAACTGAGTCATTCTCGGATGTAAGCCCTTCTACCAGACCTAACAAACCCGAGAACCAAGCAAACGCCGCAACAAACACCGCAGCGAGTGCTCCGACCCATAGTTTGCGAACGAATCGCTGTCTTGGAGAGAGCATTTCGGTGCGAGTGGGTCGAAGGAACCGTTGAACGGCCGATCGATGGCTGGCTAGCTCGGCTCCAATCTTCGCGGTCAACGCTGCGCCAAGGTCCTCAGCGCCGTCGTGAAGCCACGCGTTGAACCACACAACAACTGGTCGCGGGGTTTCCTTCTCAAGCTGGCCGTGCACCATCTTGCCGAGTGACGTCTTCCCCGAACCCCAGGCCCCGTTTATGGCGATACTCAAAGGAGTCCTCGTGTTGCCGTTCTGAATCAGCTCGACGATTGCCTCGACATATGGCCGGAAGTTCATGACATCCAGTTCGAGGTCGTCAACTGGGACATCCGCCAACACGTCGAGCGAAGGTTGAAACTCGGAGTCGGAGGGTCGAAGGGAACGTAGACCCTCCAAGGCGGCTACCTGGTCGTAGCCGACGTCTTTCAGCCTTTGAGGAAGGAGCCCAACATCTGGGTGATCTGCCGACAACAGGATCGCTTCAGCAAGTTCGACGGTTCCGAATCGATGGCCGGGAGGCGTACGGAAGTACACATCCAATGCGGCAGTGAGCTCATCGTGAAGGTATACGTCGGACATGCCGATACCGGAGTCGATGAGGCTTGCCCACTTGCCATCGCCGTGCGTCGTGCTAAGACGTAGCTTCTTTGACCACGCTTTGTAGTCGATCCCGGCGGTCTCAAGCACCGAACGAATGTCAGTGTCTACTGTCATCGCGGCCCATAGAGCCGTAGACCTTGTGACCGAGGCCTGGTTGCTTTCGCCTTTGTCGTATCGCTGCTTTTGTGCCGCCATCGCGACCCGCACCGCTTGGACCAGTACTTCCGTCGTTCTTACCGAGTGACGATCAAGCACCGCGCGTAAGGCTGTATCCGACGACTCGGCACTCGCCTTGTCCATCACGAACCTCCCTCAGGATCAGCCATCACCTAGTACTTGGGAAGACGGCTGTCTAGTCGGTCAGATACAAGAAGTTGGCTGCCGCGACGGTGAGATTCAAAGCTGAGAACAGGGCTGGAGGGGAGGGACTAGACCCGACGACTGGCGCTAGAGAGGTTGGCGGCCGGTGAAGGCGATGAGTGCGGTGAGCGAGCCGTCGGCCCACGGTTGTTGGATGTCGGCGAAGTTGTCGCCGTCGCGGGCGTCGTCGCTGATGATGCCCTTGGCGATGTCGAGCACGTAGGCCGCCACCGGTTCGGAAACCTCAACCGTGGTGCCGAGCACCTGGGCGAAGTCCCAGGCGTGCACCAGGAACTCAAGGCTCATGATCCCAGCCGGTAAAGCGGCCGGGGCGGTGCCACTGCCGAACGGCACCTCACCCTCAACACCATGGTTTCGCCAAGCTGAGAGAGCGGCTTCGGCCGCCACGGCCACGTAGTCTTCGGCCGTCTTCGATTCGACCGACTCATCGACCGACCCTCCGGCGCAGGCGGCCAGGCCCTCCAAGCTGCTGCGGAGGTGGACTACCAGCTCATGCATGTTGAACTTGGCGCACGGAGTGGCCATCTCCTGATGCTCGGGCGTGACCGCTTCAAGCTGATGACGGCACGCATCCCAGCAGGCTTCAGCAACCGAGATGTGATTGAGTCCGTCGGCCTCCGGCTCCCAAACCCGATGGTGGGCTTGGCCGCCGCCCGCCACCGCAACCAATTGATCGAGGTGATAGCTCCAGCCCTCGTGGTGGCGTTCGGCCCACACGCCGACCAAGCCGGTGTGGGTGAACCGAACCCGGGTTTGTTCACCCTCAGGCTCCAGCTCAACCAACAACGTCGACGACCCTGGCGGCACCTCGTCGCTGTCGACCCAGCCCCACGTCATCACCATACGTTTGCCCGGGTCGAGTTCCTTGATCGTGCCGGAGGCGACGTTGCCCGGCATCACGGTGAACCGGTAGTCGCCGCCCACTCGAAGATCGATTGCCGCGCTAACCGCTTGCCAGCGGCGGAGCCGTTCGGGCTCGGTGAGCAGAGCGAACGTCTCTTCAGGATTGGTATCGAGTAGTCGCTCGACGACAATCGGATCGGCAACGGAGTTGATGGGATCGGCCATGATTGGTACCTCGTAGGAGTCTCTAGTTCGGAGCGGCTTCGGTTTGGGTGGCCGTCGGACGGGCTTTCACCACTTGGCGGGCGGCGGTTTCGAGATCGTCGAGTTCGTTGACCAGGAACAGCTCAATCTGCGCCCGAGCATCGGCCAGACCGGCCGGGTTGAGTCGACTGAGACGCTGCCGGCCGACCTTGCGCTCAATCACAACGCCGGCCTCCCGCAGAACCTTCAGATGTTGCGACACTGCGGGGCGGGTGATGTTGAGCGGCGCGGCGATGTCGTTGACCGAGGCCTCGCCGAGCTCGGCGATCCTGGCCACGATCTTGCGCCTCGTTGGCTGAGAGATGGCTTCAAGAGCGTCCACCTCCAAAACGTTAGCGCTTGCTTACTCTTAATCCAAACTGCTAGTAATGGGTGAGTGCAGCCGGGTTCACGTCGGCATAGCCGGTCGGAGCGTCGGTGACATCGGGCTCGTCGGCGTCGTCGTCGTAGGCCGGCGGGGGTGGGGCGCCGGGTTCCTCGTATGGCTCGTAGGGGGCCTCGGGGTCCATGCCGGTGGCGACCAATCCGTCGTGAACGGCCTGGCGATAGGCCGCGAAGTCACGTAGGGCGCTCGTGGCCGCATACGCCTCGTAGATCACTTCGGCCAAGACACCGCCGAAGCTCTGGTTCACCCATCGTCCTTCAACGAGTATCGGCGGGGGTTCGGCTGCGGTGCCGATGGCCGGTTGATTCTGGTCCACGATCCGCAGACCGGGTGGCACTCCAGGGCGGAGGCGAAGCTGACCACGGGCTTGGGCGTCGCGAAGCAGGTTGGCGACGGGCTCGACGCCTTCCGCGTCGCTGAGATACACCACCAGCTGATCACGACGATGGGATGTGCCGGGAGCGCCGACCTTGAGGTTGGTGACCCATTCCCAGATGCCATGATCATGCTGCCGCTGTTCGGGATGGAAGCCGATGTTGGCGGCAACTACCAGGGCACCGGCCAGCGCATCAAGCGGCGTCTCGAATCGCGCGTACACCCGGTATCTGGTGGTGGCGGGAGCACCCCACCAGATGTGTAGAAAGCTGGCCCAGGACGCGGCATCGGCCGGATGAGGAGCTTGTTGGGGCAGAATCCACATCGAGCTTCGCTGGGCCATTCGTTGATGAAACGCCTCTTCGCTCAGTACCTCGACCTGGATTGGATTTGTTGCCTGCCCGTCCTCGGCTTCGCCGACAAGTTGGGCCAAACCCTCTCGAAGCCTCGTTACGAACTCCTGATGCTCGGCGGCATCATAAGGGCGCTCCTCAAGATCGGGGTCGTTCGAGTACAGGTCGTAGACATCGTCATCGTCAGCCGGTGAGGAGGCCCACACATCGGCGATCAACGGGTTGAGCCTGGAAAAGAGTGGTGGATTTGCCACGGTTTTGTTCCCTCCGTCGTGGATCACCGGGATCTGATTCAACCTAGCACGGGACATTTGTCGCTCGTCCAACTACTGTGGCCAGCTGTGCGGTCGTTCGCCCACGATCGCCCTGAGGAGGAGAACCATGGCCGGTACCACCGCGGCTGAATCGTCCGTTGACGCGAGACTCGAACGAGGACTTGTGCTTCACGGCCCCGGAACATTCCGGGATGCCCCGGCCACGCTCACGTTCAGTCGTACCCGGTCGGTGGACATGCCCTGGGTGCAGCTGGCCGAAATCGCCGAAGCCCGGGGGCAGGGAGACGAGGCCGACGGATTCGACGAATCCCGCCAGTCGATTCGCTCGTACTTCGAAGCGTCCTGGGGAGTGGAACGACCGGGCGGGGCGACACCGACCCGCTCCATCATTGAGCAGCTGTTCGCCGACGGACGCATCATGGCGCCCACCTATCCCAACCTTCATGAGGCGGCCGAAGGTCAGGAACTGTCACCCGGCCAACTTCTCGACAACACCGCCCGGGCTGCTGAGCCCTACGGTCGATTCTGGGTCGACGCCGCGCCGCTTGTTGAGGCTGACAGCTCCACACCCCAAATCGAACAGATCCTGAACGGCGTGGTGGTGCGTCACGGTTCGGGGCGCACCTATCAGCTGCAGTCCGATGGCCCGCTGAGTCACGTCGACTTCCTTACCGACTACCGAGGGAGCTGGCAGGCTGTCACCGGGTTCCGGGTTGTAACCGAATACCAGATCCCTGAGGACGAAGACAGTCCCCACGAGATCGTGGGGCCAAGGGCGGTACCGACCGGCTATCCGGTCACCTCAACGTCGATGGAAACGGTGGACATGCGAGCGCCGTTCATCGAAGCTCGCGGCCTTGAGCTGCTGGCACTTCGCGAACTCAACAGGAAGCTCTCGTCGGCCGCTTCGCGGGCTGTTGACTCCCAGATCGACACCGTGGCCCTCGATGCTGAGGCCACCGCGGAACTCGAGTCGAGGTATCTCAACGCCAAGATGGGACTGCATCGGGTGGAGCGGCAGCTCCAGTTGCTGAAACAACAAGCAGCGGAGATGGGATACGGCCTCTCGCTGGTCGACGCCGACTACGACGCCCAGGGCAATCAGACCAAAGCCGCGGCCTGCAATCTCACGATCTCGACCCCCGTGGAGGTCACCTGGACCCCGACGGTCACGATTACGTCCTATGTGGGGTGGCTCTGGCCGCACAAGATCAGGACGGTCATAAAGCTGCCGCCCCGCACGAAAACGGTGATGGAGGAACGGCCGATCAACACGACGGAAGACGTGCTGGCCAAACGTGTGGATGAACTCGCCCGAGAGGGTCGGGACGTTCACGTCTTTGATCTCACGCCCGGCGGCTATGTCACCGCTGACGGTCAAGCGCTCGAGTTGCTGATGATGCAGTGCGGGGCCGACGAAGCCCGCCGGTTGCGAACAGTGCTGATGTTGCCCAACTACGAGCTGAGCCTCACCGGTGAACGGGTTGTTGTCAGCTATACGGTGTTCCACCGACCCGCTCCCGGCACACAACCGATCGCTTTCCCCGAACTGGAGATCGTGGAGCATCTGTCGTACAAGACGGTGTGGAAACAGGCTGAGCTGGGCGAGCTGGTGAGCACCATCAACCTTGCGCCCGGTGAGAAGCGCACCATCACCGTGACCCGCACCTTCGACCGCGAAACATCCACGTCTTCCACGTCGAAGTCGGTGTTCGACCTGTCGTCCTCTGAATCAACCGACCTGGCCACCGAGATGGAGCGGACTGCCCGCAACGAGACGGACGTGACCACGAAGGTTGGCGCCGAGGTGTCGGCGAACGCCAGCTGGGGTTGGGGCAGTGCGAGCGCCAAGGTCAATGCCAGTCACGACCGGTCGGTCAAAAACGTTGGGACCGACATGGCCAAGTCGGCGCAAAAGGCAGCCAGCTCGGTCAACCAAAACCGTCGAGAGGAAATGGAGACCACCACGACCTCGAAAACAACCGTGCACACCTCCGACTCGTCGGTGTCGGAGATCGAGAACATCAACCAAGGACGTTCGCTGAACCTGATGTTCTATCGCATCTTCAACCGATACGAGGGTCGACTGTTTCTCGACAACCTCCAGATCCGGGTGCGGTCGGGCGTGGAGGTTGTGGCCGGGTCGGGCATTCGGGCCGAGCGGGTGTTCAGCGTGGCCCAGATCGCGGACGCGATCGAAGAGTTGGCCGACAACCCGATTCCCGTTCCCGGTTCACCCGACGTGCACTGGGAGCTTCGCCAGGCCATCCTCACCAACTTCACCGACCACGCCTTTGCCGAATACTCCGATCTCCGATCCGTTGACGACGACGAGCCGGTCGTCCGCCTCAGCGGTGGCAAGGGCCTGGACAAGCTGGCACCGCCGAAGACGAAACTGATCGCCCCGCTGGTGGCGGCCCAGAACGCGATTGTGGAACACGAGGAAACGACCGGCCGCCGAGGCAAAGGGAAGGCCGTCGATCGTGAAGCCGCAACCGCAGCTCGAATGGAGTCGGCCGAAAGCGCGTACCGAAGCGAACTGTCGGAGGTGGTGGCGTCGTTTGCCGACCTGGAGATTAGCGACCGTGATGTGCATCGGAGCGATCTGCTGGTCGCCGCCTCCGGCTTGTACCTCGACTCCACGGTTGGGCTACGTCCTGCAACCGAGCCGTACTCCGAGCTGAGGCGGGAGCTGGAAATCCGGAGGCAGGAAGCCGAAGTGGCCAACTTGTGGTCGGAATCCACTCGCAAACAAGCGCTCTCGGCTCACCTGATTGGATCGAATGGAACTGGATCGGCCCGACCCTTCGACACCTTGGTGGTGGTCGACTGGGCGGCCGACGAACACGGTGTTCTTGTCACCTTGGACCGCCCACTCGGTTCCGGGGTTTGGGACCTCACCCGCAACGGCACGACATTGGGGCTTCTCGTGGGCGACGCCGGTGATCCGCACCGATACCTCGGTCGTGGTGTCGCCGCCGGTGAACTGAGCGGTGGCGGCGACGGCGAGCCATTGTTGGCGTCTCATCGTTCGACCGGCTACAGCGTCGAGTTGTTGTTGGCGTAGGTCTGGTTCGAATCCGGCCGCAACGACTATCACCATCAAGTAGTTCACCGGTACCCTGGCTGAAGTTCGGGCGGCGGTGGATCGCCGGGGGAGTTCGAGGACGGCGGCAGTGAGCGGAGGTGAGATACGGCGGCACGGGGAGTTGTTGGCGCGTACCGCCAACGGCGACGCCGCGGCCTTTCAGCAGCTCTACAACGAAACCCGCGACACCGTGTTTCGATACATCCGCACCCGAGTTCGTCCCGACGACGCCGAGGATCTTCTGGCCGACACCTACGTGCGGGCCTATCGTTTCGCCCACAAGTTTCACGATCAAGGGCAGCCGGCGGTGGCCTGGCTGGTAACCATCGCCCGCAACGTCATCGCCTCCCACCACCGGTCGACGGCCCGAGCTGCGGCCCGTTGGGAAGCGGCCAGCAACACCGGCGACAGTCGCCTGGCCGCCGAGGTCGACGATCATCTCATCGAGCGGTCCGACGACGCCCTGATGATGGAGGCTCTGGCTGGACTCAAACCTCGCCAGCGAACGATTCTGGAGCTACGGTTTTTCCAGGAACTGACGGTGGCCGAGTGCGCGGAGCGGCTGTCGTTGACCGAGCAGGGAGTGCGGGCCTTGACCTATCGAGCGCTGCAAGCGATGCGGGCTGAACTTGGCGACGGCTTTATGCTCGGCAGCGCTGAATCGACGGCGATGGAGCGCGTGACATGACCCCCCGGGCCGGCGAACCATTTGACGTGGAGATCTCGGTCAACTTCGGTGCCGCCGACCACGATCTGCATCTGCAGCTACAGGCCGACGCCACGGGGGGCGAACTCTACCGCCTATTGGGATCGTCGGAGAGCGGGCTTGGACTAAACCGCACGCCGCCCCTTCTCACAATCGAGCGGACCGGCCAGGCCTTGCGGCACGACCAGCCGTTGGCCGACACGTCGTTGATGACAGGAGATCGCCTGGTCTCGATTGTTGAACCGGGTTCCCGTCCGCATTTGCTGGCCGAGTTTCTTACCGGTCCGGCGATGGGGGAGGAGTTCGTGGTCCCGGTGAGCGGCCAGGCCGCAACATCACTTGGTCGCACCAGTGCCCCCGGATTCGACGTGCCGTCGGTGTCGCGCCATCACGCGCTCGTGACGCTGGGCCCGTCAGGTCTGGCGGTGGAAGACACGGGGTCGACCAACGGCACGGTGGTCAACGGCGCCACGCTGGCCGCCGGTCAGCGAATGAATGTATACGGCGGCGATGTCGTCGAACTCGGACAAATCAGCTTTCGTTTGATATCGATTCCAGCCGAGACCCGCCCTCTCGTTGATTCGCCGTTCGCCTACACCCAGGGCACGCTGGCTTTTCAGCAGGCACCCCGTCCTGCCGACCCCCGGCCACCCGACTCGCTCGAGATGCCGAACCCTCCTGCCGCGCCGACCAAGCGCAGGTTCCCCGTCGGGGCGGCGGTGTTGCCGCTGGCGATGGGCGGGGCCATGGCCTACTTCTTCAGTCCGATATTCGCCATCTTCATGTTGTTGAGTCCGCTGATGCTGGCCTGGACGTTCTTCGACGATCGGCGTTCGGGCCGCAAAACGTTTGCGGCCGACAGTGCCGCCTACCGCACGGCGCTGGCGGCCAAGCGGTTGGAAGCGGCCGACATGGCCGACCAGTTGGCGGCCTGGAATCGTCGCCGTACGCCGTCGCTGGATCAGGTGGCCCGCTGGGTTCGAATGGGTGCGCCCGAGCTGTGGGCCCGCCGGCCTCGTCACGACGACTTCCTGACCGTGGCCGCCGGAGTGGCCGATCAGCCCCGACTGTTTTCGGTTGGTCGAGCGTCGGGGTTCGGCGGCGGCGATGGGAGCGAAGCGGCCCCGGACCTCGCGCGATTGGCCGCGGAAGCCGAAGGCGAGTTTGCCGGTGTCAGCCGCCAGCCAGTAACGATCGACCTTGCCCAGTCGGCCATCCTTGGCATAACCGGCGGCTCCTCTGATGGTGACGGCGGCTCGTCGATCGCTCGCGCTCTTGTCGCTCAGTTGGTGGGCCTGAGGTCGTATCGCGACGTTCGGCTCGCCGTCTTGGCGCCCGATCGCCGCGACGACTGGGGCTGGGTGAAATGGCTTCCTCACGTGCGTCACGAGTTTCCGGGCGGCGACCGACTTATCGCCGGGTCTGATGAGGAAGCCAAGCGGGTGTTCGAGGAGCTGATGGCGATCGCCGCCGAGCGGGCCGAGCGATCGAACGATCGGATCGGCTCCGGCTCCGAGCTACTACCTCATTATGTAGTGGTTCTCCATCCGCCGGTGGCGCTGTCGCCGGCCGCGGTGGCCCGGTTTTTGGAGGTGGCTCCGACCGTTGGCATGTCGGTGATCTTCCTCGCGCCCGACCGCCATGATCTGCCTGGTGACGTGTCTGTATATATAGAGGTGTCGGACAGAGGAGTGCAGGTCCATCGCCTCGCCGAGGGGTCGACGGTGGCGTCGGTCGAACCGTGGGCGTTGACGTCCGCCGAGGCGTTGGCGCTGGCCCGCGATCTCGCCCCGATCGTGGATGTCACCGTGTCGGGTATCGGTGCCGGGATTCCGTCGTCGGTATCGCTGTTCGACGCCACCGCGGTTGCCACCGGCCACGACCTTGAGGAGGATCTCAAGTCATCTCTGGCAAGCCGCTGGGGCTCGGACCGCCCCGGGCTGGCGGCCACGATTGGCGTTGGCTCCGGGGGGCCGCTTGTGCTCGACCTTCAGGGTGATGGCCCCCACGGCCTGGTGGCCGGCACAACCGGCGCCGGCAAGAGCGAGTTCCTGCAGACCCTCATCGCCGATCTCGCCTGCAACTATTCGCCTACCGATCTCAATTTCATCCTCATCGACTACAAGGGCGGCTCGGCCTTCCGCCAATGTGAGCGCTTGCCTCACACGGTGGGGTTTGTCACCGACCTCGACGAGCACTTGGCCGACCGGGCGCTGGTGTCGCTCCGGGCCGAGTTGCGGCATCGGGAGCGGGTGTTGGCCGAGGCCGAGGTGAGCGATCTCAAAGCACTGCAGGCGAAGTATCGGCACACCGTGAACGCCGATCTTGTGCTGCCGTCGTTGGTGATCGTGATCGACGAGTTCGCCGCGCTGAAGACCGAAGTGCCGGCGTTTGTCGACGGGCTGGTCGACGTGGCCCAGCGAGGGCGGAGCATGGGTGTGCACATGATCCTGGCCACTCAGAAACCGGGCGGCGTGATCACGCCCCAGATCGATGCCAACACCAATATCCGTGTGGCGCTGAGGGTGGCGGCGGAGAACGACAGTCGGGAGCTGATCGGTGTGGTCGACGCCGCCGCTATCGCCAATGATCGACCAGGCCGGGCTCTGATGAAGATTGGCGGGGGGTCGCAGTTGGTGGAGTTCCAGTCGGCCTACGTCGGGGGTCAGTCGGGTGGGCCGGCCATGGTCGAGCCCGGCCTGGCATCCTTCGACTTCCGCTCAGCAATGCCGCGGGTCAAGGTGATCTCATCCCTTCCGCCCGCCAATGCCTCCCTCCTGAGGGCAACCGGCAGCCAGGATCTCGACCGGAGTGATCTAGACCTTCTGGTTGATGCGGCAGTGGCGGTTTGGGAATCGGAACCGCGGGCCGCGCTGCGTCGTCCCTGGCTGCCGCCGCTTGCCGATGTCGTTCCGCTGGCCTCGGTCCGCCCCTCGGCGGTCAATCGGCAACGGCCACCGTCGCCCCGAGACCTTATGAAGGTGCCGCTCGGAGTAGCTGATCATCCGAGTCGGCAGGCACAGGGTGTGTTTGCTCTCGATCTCGTCGACGCCGGGCACGTGGCGTTGTATGGAGCGTCCGGGTCGGGCAAGTCGACACTGCTGCGCACGCTCGCAGTATCGCTGTCACACGAAGCCGAACGAGTCCCGGAGGCAGCCGCTATCTACGGGATCGACATGGGTGGAGGCTTGTCGATGATCGAGCCTTTGCCGCTGGTGATCGACGTGATTCCCGGATCGGACCACGAGCGGCTCCAGTCGTTGCTTCGATTCCTTGGAGACGAGGTTGAGCGTCGCCGTCAGCTGTTGGCGTCCACCGGCGCCGGTTCTCTAGCGGAGCTTCATGGACCGTCGGCCTCCGACCCGCCGCCGTACATCGTGGTGTTGATCGACGGCTTCGGTCCGTTCTGGGATGTGTTGGAGAAGTTCGACTTTGGTCGTCAGGCCGACGACTTTGTGTTGCTGCTCGGGCAGTCGCGTTCCGTTGGGATTCATGTGGTCATGACCGCTGATCAGCGATCAGCCATTCCGTTCAACTGTCTTGGCTCGGTGGGTTTGCGGTGCGTACAGCGTTTGGCCTCGGAAGATGAGTACCGCGCTATCGGGATCTCCCGTGCCCCGGATCCGCAGATGATGCCGCCGGGCCGGACTTTGATGTTGACCGGCGGCGGCCAGGGCGCTCAAGGTGCCGATACCGGTGGCGGGCTTCTAGAGATTCAGGCCGCGGTTGCGGCTGAGGCTGTTGAGGCCAACGGTCAGGCCCAGGCTGCAGCCATCGCTCAACTGGCCGAGAGGCAGCAGTTGAGCGGCGTTCGACCGTCCCCGCAGGCGCGGCGGATCGCGGCGCTGGCCGACAGCGTATCGCTGTCTACCCTTGGGCGAGCCCGGTCCCTGGATGCGGTGCCGTTGGGTTTGTCGCCGTCACATGGCGTGGTGCAGCTTGACCTGGTCGACAATCCCACGATGCTGGTTGCCGGATCGGCCGGGTCGGGTCGGTCAACGGCATTGGCCTCGATCGGCTATCAGCTGGCCGATGTTGTGGCCGATCGTCGAGCGATCGTCACCAAGCGCACGAGCCCGCTGGCCGCCGACGGAGCAAGTGGGTCGGTGTCGCCGTTTACCGACGTTGCCGTCGGCGACGATGTCGAGATGCTCCAAAGTCTGGCGGCCGAGGTTGAGCAGCGAGCTGAAGTCGGGGCGGCCGCTCCAATGCTGATTGCCATCGACGACGCCGACCTGTTTTTCGACAATGCCGTTGCCGGACAGGCGCTGACCACAATCGTCTTGAAGGGCCGAGACGCCGATGCGGTGGTGGTCATGTCGGCTTCGACGTTCCGCGCCGGATCGGCGTTTGAGACCTGGATCCGGGCGCTGAGAAGCAATGGCCACGGCCTGGTCTTACAGCCCGAGGGAGAAAAGGATCAAGATCTCTTCGACGTGCGATTCCCAAGAGGATCGGCATTGACATTTCCCAATGGCCGCGGCTATCTGGTTGTCCGGTCAACCGTGCAGGCGGTGCAGGTCGGCAGAATTGACCGTGTCATTGATGACTCCGACAGCGGCGAGTCACTGGCCGAGGGTAGGATGAGGCGATGAGCCAAGTCGATGAGGCTGTGCTCGACCTTTCCGTCGCTGAGGCGTCGCTACTGGCAGATGTCCTCGGTGTCGCTCCGCCGCCGGGCCTGGTCGATCCAGACGATGAGCTAGACGTTGCTGATGACCGCGTGCGCGTGGCGGTGGCACCAGGTTTGGTCGAGCGTCGGATTCTCGACGACGAGGGCACGGTTGCTGCACCAGTGGCCGACTTGCTCACCGTGGTGGGATGTCCGCATCTTGTGGCTCGAGCGGTGCATGAGGTCGACGGCGTGGCTGAAACCCGCTCGTTTGCGGTGCGTCCCGAGATGGCGGTGGA
This sequence comes from Acidimicrobiales bacterium, assembly GCA_965216355.1. Classification (GTDB taxonomy): domain Bacteria; phylum Actinomycetota; class Acidimicrobiia; order Acidimicrobiales; family SZUA-35; genus JAHELU01. The sequence continues at coordinate 112,080 of CBDCFR010000013.1, read as the reverse complement.
GCAGCGTGGCCTTGCGGGTGACGTCGTGCGGTTCACACCATTTCATCCGGCTGAGCTGGTCGACCGAATCATGGCTTTCGTTTCCAGCACCGGCCTTGATGAGGTCTCTGCGGGAAGTGCCACGGTCTCCTTTGAGTGCCCGGTCGCCGTCATCGAGCAGCTGTTCCAAGCTGCAGGCGATCCCGAGGTGGACCGTGTCAACCTCCTCGAAGCGGCCGGTGTGGACTCGGGCGCTGCTGCGGCCTTCGCCGCCGCCGTTGCGCAGAAGCAGGCGACCAACTCGGTCACGATCCTGCATCGTCCCGCCGATCATGAGGTTATTGGTGTCGACCTCACGTGGATGGATAGCGGCGCCGCCGGTTTGTGGCTGACCGAACCTGTCGACGCCACCGCCGACCGTCGTGTTATTGAACAAATTTCGCCCGATCAGCTGGCTTCGAAGCTGGCTGAATTCCTCCCGTTCGGATAGCTCTACAGGGCTATCGCTTCAACAAGCATGTTGAAGAAATCTGCCTAACCCCTAGCTTTGTTAGCTTTTCCGGGAGTAGGTTGGAAGCTGTCTGGTGGCGACCAGCGTGGGGGATATTCCCCTTTCGATGAGGCAAATCAAGTGAGGGACGGGGGGAGCAGGCGTTGTTGCATTCCCCCCTCGTCAGAGGCGAAAGACGGAAAATGCAAAACTCCAGATCACTGTTCCGACCCAGTCGGCGGCTTCGAGCGCTCCTTGGAGTGCTTGCCATGCTGCCGGCCTTTATCGCGTATACGGGCGCGATAGCGATTACTCCGGCTGCGGCTGTTCCGATCACTCTTGAGGATGACGCAGGTCCAGATGACGAACCAGGTCAGAAGGATCTGAACTCTCTGACAGTAGACCAGTCCCCGCCAACACCGAACACTGTCGATGTCACGTGGAACTGGGACTATGCGCAGACTGATCTGTCGGGGGGCAACACGGCTGACGCATGCAGCCTCTTTGATACCGACGGTGACGGCAATGCAGACTACTCCCTGTGTGTCATCTGGGGCGATGATGGCGACGACACGAATGGAACTGACAACACCTACATCACAACTCGTCTTTACTCATGCGGTGATGACCGAGCGGACCGATGTAGCCAGCCAGCTAGTTTGCTAGCCGAAGACATGAACGGCGATGGCGACCTCGCCGATGCTGGCGAGGCACTGTCGGGCGGTCCATACGCCACGACTTGTTCGATTACTTTCGGGGTGGCCGACACCTTCGGTGCCCGTGGCAACGCTCAGGCTGATGACACCACCGATACTCAGGCCTCCTGCCAGATTGCATTGAGCGACGTGAGCGCTAGTGATGCGTTCCTGCTCAATGTCTGTAGTTACCCATCGCAGGAACCGAACTCCGACCCGAGCGACTGCGTAATTACTCCCAACCGAGGCTTCCTCACGATTATCAAAGTTGCCGATCCCGACGACAATACGGTCGACTTCCAGTTCAACTTGCCGCCTGCGGCTACTTTCATTGACAACACCGGTCAAACGCCAGATGTCCAGGGGCCCTATGAATTCACCATTTCCGGGTCGGGGACTGAAGCGCTCATTTCGGTAAACGAAGGTACGTGGGACTTGACTGAAGTTGTCCCGTCTGGCTGGCAACTCGACTCGGCCTCATGTGTTGGGCCTGACGGTGCCACCGGAACATTGAACGGCAACACGATGGAGGCAGTGGCCATCAGTACCGGTCAAGAGACTGTCTGTACCTTCAACAACTCATTGTCGGAAGGCACGCTGACGCTCAACAAGATCGTTGACAACTTGGGTCAGACCGGTCCCGGTTACCTCACGGTCGCTGATTTCCCCCTGGCGATTGATGGGTCTCCCACCACGTCGGGAACTCCGGTAACAGTTGCGGCCGGTTCGCACACCATCTCCGAGACGGGCCAGGCCGGATACACGGTCGGCACATGGACCTGTTCCGACGGCACCAGCGGTGTCGCCGGCGAGACGTCGTTCGACGTAAACGTTCCAGCGGGCGGAAGTGTCAGCTGTGACATCACCAACACGCTCATTGCGAACCCCAGCCTGGCGATCGAAAAGACTGTTCTGACCATTGACGGTGTCGCCCCGGGTGACGGTGGCGTCGCCAACTCGCCGGGCGACATCATCGTCTATCAGGTTGTGGTCACCAACACAGGCAACGTCGACCTTTCGCCCGGCGTGTCCGATGTGCTGACCCAAAATCTTGTCGAGGAAACACTCGCAATGGGTGATCCCGTCGAGTCAGAAGGCGACGACGATGTGATGGAGCCAGGAGAAACCTGGACCTACACCTTCGATTATGAAGTCACCCAAATCGATCTTGACGATGGTGGCGACCTGATCAACGAGGCTTGTGCCTCCAATGCGGATCCGGCTGTGGCCGAAGTTTGCGACAACGTTGTTACCCCGCTGGAGCTGAGCCCCGCCGCATCGGTGGCTAAGAGCACGAGCACCACGTACTACTCAGCCGCTGGCGAGGTGATCGACTACACCATCGCCATTACCAATGAAGGCAACGTTTCGCTGTCGGAGGCCGCTATCGAGGCCACCCTCTCGGACGAGCTCAACGGCGTTGACGTGACCGCGTCATTGGCTGGTGCGTTCACCGATGCTGCCGGGGCCAATCCGGTTGGCGCCGGCGACACGCTCGCTCCCGGAGGCACCTGGTACTACACCTACAGCTACACCACCCAAGAATCAGATCTCGCCGACGGTGCGTCGGTGACCAATGTCGTTTGCGTCAACGTCGACGGCGGCGATCCGGAGTGCGACACAGTCGAAACACCTCAGGCTGGTCTCGACATTGTGAAGACCGTTACTTCGGTAACCGGTGGTAACGCCGCTGGTGAAGTCGACTCGGTTGGCGACGTGATCAACTACGAGGTCGTAGTCACCAATACCGGTGACACCGACCTTGCCCCGTCTGTGACCGACACCATCTCTCAAGCCGGCGTCGGAAACCTCACGCTGGACGCTCCCGGGCTCGTTGGGCCCGCCGAGTCGGGCACTGAGGATGGCGTGCTTGAGCCCGGCGAGACCTGGACCTACACGGCGTCCTACACCGTGACCCAGGCCGATCTTGATGCCGGGGGCAACATCGGAAACCAGGCCTGTGCCTCCAACACAGATCCAGCGGTCGCAGAAGAGTGCTCCAACGTGGAGACGCCTGTCGACCAGAACCCTGATGCCACGGTTTCGAAGTCGGCCGACGTCGACTACTACTCAGCCGTTGGAGACGAGATCAACTACACGATCACGGTCAACAACTCCGGCAACGTTGCTTTGTCGGAGGCCGACATCAGCCCGACGCTGATCGACACCTTGAACGGTGACCCTGTTGTCCTAGCCGGGCCATTCACCAACTCCGACGGCACCGGTGCCGTTGGTGCGGGCGACACGCTCGCTCCGGGTGGCAACTGGTATTACACCTACACCTACACCGTCGATGCCGACGACTTCGCTGACGGTGCATCGGTGACCAACGTGGTCTGTATCGATGTGGATGGCGACGGCACCGAACAATGCGACACAGTGGACACTCCGCAGGCTGGTCTCGACATCGTCAAGACCGTTACCTCAGTGACTGGTGGTAATGCCGCTGGTGAGGTGGATTCGGCCGGCGACATCATCAACTACCAGGTTGTAGTGACCAACACCGGCGGCGTCGATCTAACTCCAGCTGTTTCCGACTTCCTCTCGCAGGACGGAGTTGGCAGCAACTACAGCCTCATCGGTCCCAGCGAGTCGCTCAGCGATAACCTGGTGCTCAACGTTGGCGAGACTTGGACCTTCACGCTTCAGTACGAGGCGAGCCAGGCCAACATTAACAACGGTTCCGACATCGTCAACGAGGCCTGCGCCTCCGATGACGACCCTCTGGTTGCTGAAGAGTGCTCCACGGTGAACACTCCCATTGCTCAGAACCCGTCGCTGGCGATCACCAAGGACGTCGACCTTGCCAGCATCAGTGATCCGGCCACGTTGAGCTACGACGTAGTCGTGACCAACGACGGCAATGTCGACCTCAGCCCGACGACCTCGGACGTTGTCAACCAGGACGGCGGTGTCAATCAGGCTCTCACGCTTACCCGTGACGACGCCACTGATGTCAACAGCGACAACATCTTGTCGCCTGGTGAATCCTGGAGCTATACGGCCTCCTACGACGCCGATCAGGATGACATCGACAACGGTAACGACCTGGTCAACACCGCTTGTGCGATGGCCCCCGGGGTATCACCGCCTCGCTGCGCCGAAGCAATCACATCGATCACGCAGAACCCTGCCATGTCGGTGGAAAAGACCGTCAATCTCGAGCAGATCAGTGGTCCGACGACTCTGAACTACACGATCGTCGTAACCAACGACGGCAACGTGACCATGTTCCCCGCCATGAACGACATCCTCACCGCATCTGGGGTTGATCAGACGATCGATCTCGGAGCTCCGACGGAGTCGGTTAACACCAACCTCGCTCTCGACGTGGGTGAAACCTGGACGTTCAACTTCAGCTACAACGTCACCCAGGACGACATCGACAACGGTTCCGACATCCTCAACGTGGTCTGCATCGCCGACCCCGCTGACGACGATGACTGCGATGACACCACCACCACGATCACCCAGACCCCCGGCATCAGCATTCTGAAGACCGGTGAGTTCCAAGATGCGAACGGTGATGGCAACGCCGACGTCGGTGAGACGATCACCTACACCTTCCGGGTGGAGAACACCGGCAACGTGACGCTTACCAACGTCACGGTCGATGATCCACTCATCACGGTCAACGGTGGCCCAATAACTTTGGCGCCTGACGAAGTCGACACGGCGACGTTCACCGGTACCTATATCATCGATCAGGACGACATCGATGCCGGTCAGGTTTACAACCAGGCGTTTGCCACCGGCGACTGCCCGGATGGAACCGTTGATTGCGCGAGTGACGACGACGATCACACGGAACCGCTGCCGCAGGTGCCGGGCTTGGAGATCATAAAGACCGGCGAGTTCCAGGACGAAAACGGTGACGGCAACGCCGACGCAGGCGAGACCATTAGCTACTCGTTCACGGTAACCAACACCGGCAACGTCACGCTGTCGAACGTAACAGTGACCGATCCGCTGGTCAGTGTGAGCGGGGGTCCGATCACGCTCGGTCCTGGTGACTCGGACTCAACCACGTTCACGGCAACCTATGTGGTACAGCAGGTGGACATCGACGCTGGCAACTTCTACAACCAGGCGTTTGTGACGGGCGACTGCCCAGATGCAACCGAAGATTGTGCTGGCGATGACGATGATCACGACGAACCCCTGACTCAGGATCCCTCGATTCTGATTGTGAAGGACGGTGCGCTCGATCTTGGTGCTGATGGAATTGCCACCCCTGGCGATGTGATCAACTACACCTTCGACGTGACCAACAACGGCAACGTCACCCTGACCAACGTGGTTGTAACTGATCCGTTGGTCACCAATGTTGACTGTGGTGTTGATGGCACCGGCCTAATTGGAACATTGGCTCCCGAGGCTTCAGTGCAGTGCACCGGTTCGCTGACCATCGATCAGGACGACATTGATGCAGGAGTGAAGAACAACCTCGCCGACGTCGACGGCACCGATCCCAACGGTGTCCCGGTCAACGACGATGATCCTCACTCCGAGCCGATCCCGCAGGTTCCCTCGATCGACTTGGTGAAGACCGCCTCGGATATCGACATGACGGTGGTCGCTCCAGTCGATCGAGCCGATGAAGGCGATCAGATCACGTACACCTTCGAGATCACCAATACCGGCAACGTGACGTTGACGGGTGTGGATCTCGACGATGCCCTGGTCGGATTGCTTGACGCAACATGTGGCGGAATCACCGAGTTGGCCCCAGGCCAGTCCACGGACTGCCAGGAGACGCACGATCTGACTCAGGCTGAGATAGATGCTGGTGAGGCGACCAACAACGCCAGCGCTTGCGGCGATGCACCCATCGGCCCCGAGGTCTGCGACGACGACACAACCACCACACCGATCGATAAGGATCCCTCGATCCTCATCGTGAAGAACGGTGACTTGGATCTTGGTGCCGATGGCATTGCCACCCCTGGTGATGTGATCAACTACACCTTCGACGTGACCAACACCGGCAACGTCTCGCTGTCGAATGTTGTCGTGTCCGATCCGCTGATCAGCGACATCGACTGCGGCGACGGTACGGCAACCATTGGTGGCATGGCGCCCGGCGCAACTGTTGAGTGCACCGGTTCCTACGCCATCGATCAGATCGACATCGATGCCGGAGTCAAGGACAACGTCGCGGATGCCGACGGCACCGATCCCGACGACGAGCCGGTCAACGACGATGACGATCATTCCGAGCCGATTCCGCAGGTTCCAAGCATCAGCCTGGACAAGACGGCTTCGACCATCGACATGACCGTCGCCGGTCCGGAGGATCGGGCCGACGTCGGTGACCAGATCACCTATTCGTTTGAGATCACCAACACCGGCAACGTCACGTTGATCGGAGTTGATCTCGACGACGATCTGCTCGTAGTCAACGACATCACTTGTGGCGTAACCGAGCTGGCTCCTGGCCAGTCGACAACCTGCGAAGAGGTCTACACCCTGACGCTGGATGATCTGAACAATGGCTCGGTAAGCAATGACGCCGACGCTTGTGGTGACGCTCCCGACAACACCGAGGTGTGTGATGGCGACGGTACGACCACCACGATTCCTCAGGTTCCGTTGATCGACTTGGTCAAGACCGCCTCCGCTGTCAACGAAGGGGTTGTCGCTCCGAACGATCGGACCGACGTCGGTGATCAGATCACGTATTCGTTTGAGATCACCAATGTCGGCAACGTCACGTTGACCGGTGTGGATCTCGACGACGACCTGGTTGGTCACAATGACTTCATCTGTAACACCGAGGTGTTGAATCCTGGCGATTCGACCACTTGTCAGACCGTCTACACGTTGACGCTCGACGATCTCAACGCTGGTTCGGTAACCAACAACGCCGACGCCTGCGGTGATGCTCCCGATGCCACCGAGGTGTGCGACGTCGACACGACGACCACGCCGATCGAGCAGGAGCCGGCCATCGACTTGGTCAAGTCGGCGTCGGCCATCGACGAAACCATCGTCGAGCCAGCCGATCGGACCGACGCCGGTGATCAGATCACGTATTCGTTTGAGATCACCAATGTCGGCAACGTCACGTTGACCGGCGTGGATCTCGACGACGACCTGGTCGGTCACAACGATTTCGTTTGTAACACCGAGGTGTTGAATCCTGGTGATTCGACTACGTGTCAGACCGTCTACGACTTGACTCAGGACGACATCGACGCCGGTTCGGTAACGAACAACGCCGATGCCTGTGGCGACGATCCGAATGGTGCTGAAGTCTGCGACGACGACACCACCACAACCGACATCGAACAGCTCCCGTCGATCAACCTCGACAAGACCGCTTCGGCCATTGACACCTCCGTGGTGGCGCCGAACGACCGGGCTGATGCCGGCGATCAGATCACCTATTCGTTTGAGATCACCAATACCGGCAACGTCACGTTGACCGGTGTGGATCTCGATGACGCTCTGGTCCAGTACGCCGACGCCACCTGTGGTGTCACGGAACTGGCTCCAGGTGCATCGACGACCTGTCAAGCTGTTTACGACCTGACGCTCGACGACCTCAACGCCGGCACCGTGAGCAACAGCGCAAACGCCTGCGGTGACGCTCCCGACGGCACCGAGGTCTGCGACGACGATGGCACGACGACCGACATTCCGCAGGAAGCCAGCATCGACTTGGAGAAGGAAGGCAACCTCCTCCCGACACGAGCCGATGGCTTTGCTCAAGCCGGTGACACGATCTTCTATACGTTCCAGGTGACCAACACCGGCAGCGTGACCTTGACTGATCTTGTCGTTACCGACAGCAACATCGCCAACGTCACCTGTCCGACAACCACGTTGATCCCAGGTGCCATGACGGTTTGTTCCGGTGAGTACAACGTCACGCAGGCCGACATCGACGCCGGCTTCAAGGACAACACTGCTGAGGCCGAAGGTGTACCGCCGGCGAGCGTGGAGGATGACGAAGTCATGGGCGATGCCGACAGTGACGGCAATCCGGATGACACCGACACCTTCACGGTTCCGATCCCACGGAACCCGGCGCACACGTTGACCAAGACCTTTGCCGATGAGGAGATTGGTGCGGGTGAGACGAGCACGTTTACGTTGGTCTACACCAACACCGGCAATGTGACCCTTACTGGCGTATCCATCACCGATACGGTCGACACTCTGCTCGACGTACAGTCGGTCGTCTCGCTCGACGGTGCCAACTGTGACGACTCCACTGGTCAGTTTGTCGATTGCTCGGTGGCAACAATGTTGCCTGGCGAGCAGGTATCGATCACCGTGACATACAACGCCCTACCTCTGGTCGGAGACCTGATTGGTGACAACGGAGAAACCTCCGGCTCCAACTACGTCTTCTATTTCGAGAACGGCTACGTGCTCTACGGCTCGACTGACAGCGGCGACGTAACCTTGATCGGGCCCGATGGGGTCGAAGTTCCCGAGGACGATCCTGACACTCCGTGGAGTGTGGAAGGTCGCAACCAAGACATCTTCTTCAACGCTCCCGATGGCGACTCGTTCCAGATCCACCTGTCTTGTTCGCAGGTGTTCATCGATGGCTACGGCGACACCGGTCCGACCGAAGCAGATAACCCGCAGTGGAAGATCGACGCCTACCAGGTATGGCGATTCAACACCAACGGCTTCTTCAAGGACTGTGGTCAGACCTTCGCTCCGTTCTATGTGACCAACACGGCGTACGCGTCGGCCAACCCGCCGGCCGGTACGACCCTGCCGGACATCTCGGCGAGCGATGACATCACCGTGGTGAACATTGCGCCGATCGAGGTGACCCGTGAGCGGTTCCGTCGAGGCGCAGTGGAGATCCAGTACTTCAACACCAGCCAGGACGACATCACCATCGACATCATCCGAGTCGAGTGGACCGATGGTTCGGTTCTGGAGTCGGCCTCCTATCAGGACGGCGTTGATCTAGGCATCTCGGGCAGCTCGGCGGCCGAGGCCTCGATCGAGACGTCGATGCCGGCTCGGAGCAAAGACTGGCTCAAGCTGAACTTTGTCGGTGATGTCGAACCGGATGGGCTGACGGTCACGATCGTCACATCCACCGGAGCGACGTTCAGTTACGACTATCAGGGCTAACACCCACGGCCGGCTGACCGTCTCAGCCACCTAAGTCTCAGGAATCCCCGGTCGAGAAGACCGGGGATTCCTGCCCTTTTCGGACGATGCGAGTCACTTGCCGGGGCCTGCAATTTCGTGCGAATTACATCTGGGTTGTTTCACATCGCTGGGTTACACTACCTACTGCGTGGAGCGGCTGTTTCGGGGACAGCCGGGTAGAGGCGGAAAGGCGAAAAAGGGGCGGAATGGCGGTCTCCCAAAAGCAGGCGATTGGTCCACTTCGTGGGTCCGACGGTCAGGTGTTCGACTTGGCCGAAGCATCGGTGGCGAAGAAGAAGTCACGCGTGCCCGAGATCGCGCTCGGCGTTCTTCTCGTGGCGGGCTGCGCCTTGGCCGCGCTGGCCTGGCAGACCATCGCCGATCCCTCCCGATCGGTGCTCGCAGTTAGTGCCAACGTGTCTCGCGGCGACGTGATCTCCGCCAACAATCTTCAGGTTGTCGAGATCGCCTCGAACGACATCATCAACGTGATCCCGGCTGAGCAGTCGGGCACCGTGATCGGGCAGATCGCCCAGGTCGATCTCTCGCCCGGCACACTCCTCACCGCCAACATGGTGGCCGACGTGGTCAGCGTCGAACCCGGCCAGGCGCTGGTCGGCATGACCGTGCCCAGAGGTGCCCTGCCGTCGTCCACGCTGCGAATCGGCAGCCCGGTCGATGTGATCGTCACGCCGTCCAACTCCAACGACGAATCGTTTGCCACCGACGCCGCCTCGGCCATCCTCGTGCGCAACGCCCGCATCGCTGAGATCTCGGTCGGAAGCGATCGTGTTATCCTCTCGCTAACGGTGGCCGAGGGTGATGCTCCCGCTTTGGCCAGGGCAATCGCCGCCGAACGAGTTCGTTTGGTGGCGGTGCCTGAAGATCGCTCGTCGGCACCTGCACCCGCAGAAGCGGAGCCCACAGCCGACACCGGAGACGCCGAAGAAGCAGAAGACGCCGAGGACGGCCAGTGACGCTGGTCTGCTTCGGGTCGGTGAAGGGATCTCCCGGAGTCACCCTGACCTCGTTGCTGACAGCCGCCGTTTGGCCGGTTCGCGAAGGCAGACAAAAGCTTCTGCTTGAGGCCGACCCGGCCGGCGGGTCGCTCGCCGTGCGATATCAGATGCCCACCCGCCCGGGCCTCCTGTCACTGGCGGCGGCTACCGGTAACTCCCTCAGCCGCGACGGCATCTGGGAGCACGCCCAAGCCTTACCCGGCGGCCTTCCAGCGGTTGTCGCCCCACCGTCTCCCGATCAGGCCTCGGTGGCGATGCGTTCGGTCGGCGCCGATATGGGCGACTGGCTCTCGGCCGCCCCCATCGATGTGATCGCCGACATTGGCCGAATCTCGCCGTCGGCTCCAACCGCTCGATTCATGTCGTCGGCCGATGCCGTGTTGGTGGTCGCCCGCCCAACCGCCGATCAGCTCCAACCGGCCGCTCACCGTATGAGCACGCTGTCGGATCAGATGCACGTTGGCTGGGTGCTCGTCGGCGATGAGCCCTACTCGCCTCACGATGTGGTTGAGGCCTTCGGTTTTCCTGTGGTCTCCGTGCTGCCCGATGATGAGCGGGCCGCCACCAGGGTGGTCGGCGGGGCCGATCCGGCCAAGTTGAAACGTAGCCCGCTGATCAAAGAAGTCGGCCGGTTTGCCGAGTCGCTCACCGTGTGGCTGGCCGCCCGCGCCGACCGCCACCAAGCTCGCGACGCCGCCCGCCCGCCGGTGCCACCTCAGTCTGCGTTTTCAGAGTCTCCATCACCCGACGCCTTGGCCCCTCCACCACCCGCACCGATCGCTCCAGGCAAAGAGTCATGAGCCCTGTCGATCAGCAACTCGTGAGAGCAGTGGCCCGTTCGGTGGGGGAGCAGCTCACCGAACAGTCCGGCCCGGGCTGGTCCGACGACGACCGTCGCATGTTCGCCCGCAACCTCGTCAACCAGGCGATCTCCCGGGAGAACGAGCTGCGGCTGTCAAGAGGTGAGCCACCTCTTACTGGTCACGACGTCACCACGTTCAGCAACGCGGTGATCAACTCGATGTTCGGCCTCGGCCGCCTGCAGGTTCACATCGACAATCCCGACGTCACCGATATCTACGTCAACGGGTTCGACAACGTGCACTTGAAGTGGCGCGACGGTCGGGTCAGCACCGAGGGGCCGATCGCCGACAGCGACGAAGACCTCATCGAGATGATCCGATCTCAGGCTCGCCGCACTCGTCACGAACACCAGTGGGATCCGGCGTCGCCCGTGCTCGACATGCAGCTTCCCTCCGGTGACCGGCTCAACGCCGTGGCTTGGGTGGCGATGCGGCCGTCGATTTCGATCCGCCGCCACGACTTCGCCATTTCCCGGCTCAAGGAATTGGTCGACCGAGGCACGATCAACGAAGCACTGCATCAGTTGCTTCGAGCGATGGTCAAAGCCCAGTTCAACATTCTCGTCGCCGGCGGCACCGGTGCCGGTAAGACCACCCTGCTCCGATGCCTTATCAATGAGATTCCCGCCGAGGAACGTCTGGTCACCATCGAAGACTCGCTGGAGATCGGGGTCAGCCAGTTCGAAGGTCTGCACCCCAACAACGTGGAGATGGAGGCCCGCCAGGCCAACGTCGAAGGCTCGGGTGAGGTGTCGATGCACGATCTGGTGCGGGCCGGCCTTCGTATGGGCCCCGATCGGGTGATCGTCGGCGAGATCCGTGGCGCGGAGGTGGTGCCCATGTTGCTGGCCATGAGCCAGGGCAACGACGGGTCGATGTCCACCATCCACGCCGACTCCACCGCTGGTGTGTTCTCGCGGCTGCAGACCTATATGGCCATGACGCCGGAGCGGTTCGACACCCGCACCTCCAACCTCATGGTGGCCAACGCCGTCGACGTCATCGTGCACATCGCCCGCCGTCGGAGCGACGGGCGCCGAGTGCTCACCAGCGTGCGGGAGATCACCGGAGCCGACGGCGACCTGGTCAGCTCCAACGAGATCTACGCCCCCGATCAGCATCAGCAGGCCACCCCCAACTGGCGGTTCGAGGACGAAACGCTACACCGCTTGGAGCAGGTGGGCTTTGATCGTCGCTGGCTCGACCCGTCGGTGAATCGCTGGGAAGCAGCGGTATGAGGGGCAGTTTCATGAGGCGCGACGTTATGAGGATCGCGGCATGAATCTCCTTATCGCCGCCGTGTTGGGCGCTCTTATAGGGCTTGGCCTTCTACTGATCCTCAACGGCATCCGGGGCAATCAGCTTCTTCCCGAGGCGGCCACGGTGTTCGGCGACGAGACCAGCCGAGCCGTGGCGTTGGCCGCGGCCATGGGAGCGCTCGTCGTGGGAGTGCTGGTGTACCTGGTCACCGCTTGGCCGGTGGCGGCGTTTGGGATCGCTATCGTCACGCTGTTGATCCCCCGTAACCTTGGGGCCCGCCGGGCCCAGGTGTCCTACGTGGAGCGCACCAACGCCATCGCAAGCTGGACCGAGATGATCCGCGACAACATGGCCGGAGCCGCCGGTCTGGAGCAGGCTCTACAGGCCAGCGCTGAGCTGGCTCCAGACGTAATCGGGCCCGAGCTTCGGCTGTTCGCTCGCAACCTCGATCGCATGTCGTTGGTGGAGGCGTTGCACCGGCTCGGCGATGAACTGAAACACCCCTCCGCCGATCTGGTGGTGGCCGCGCTGGCCAACGCCGCGGTGATGGAAGTACGTGAACTCGGCCCCTTGCTGGGCCGCCTCGCCGAGGCCACCCGAGCCGACACCCGCATGCGGGAACGGGTCGAGGTCGGCCGAGCCCGCATTCGCACCTCGGCCCGAATTGTGGTGGTCACCACCGTCATCACGATTGTGGTGTTGTGGGTGTTTGCCGGAGAGATTCTGGCCGCCTACGACTCGGTGGGTGGTCAGATCTGGATGTGCGTCGTCGGCCTGGTGTTTGTGGCCGGCGGTCTGGCACTACGCCATTTCTCCAATTTCGACGTGCCTGACCGGTTCGCTGTCCGCCGTCGTCCGACCCCGACCAGCAGTCAAATGAGCGGCAGCCAAGTGACTGCTGACCTCACCATGGGAGTCCAGCAGTGACGGCGCTGATCGCCACGTTGCTCGGTGCCGGGATTGGCCTTGGGCTGCTGCTGATTGCGCGGGCGTTCCGCGGTCAGCAGACGTCGCTCGGCGATCTGTCCAAGACCCTGGGTGCCACCGGTCGCTCCATCGCCACCGCTCCCGATGAATCCGAGAGTGATGGTGCCGCCCGCTCCTCGTCGTGGGCGGCCCAGATGATCCGGTCGTTCGGTCTTGGAGACATCGACTTGCTTGAATCCCGGTTGCGGGTGCTCGACAAATCGGTGGAACAACACGCGTTCGAGAAACTGATCGCCGCCGTGGCCGGGCTATGCCTGCCCATCCTGTTGGCCGTCCTTCTTCTGGCGATGGGCGTCAGCCCTCCGCTGCTCTTGTTCGTGATGGCGTCGTTGTTGTTGGCCGTCGGTGGATTCCTTTATCCCGACTTGCCTTTGGCCGAACAGGTCGAGGAGCGGCGCCGTTCCTTCCGTCACTCCCTCGGTGCCTACCTTGAGCTGGTCTGTGTGATGCTGGCCGGAGGAGCCGGAACTCAGACGGCGTTGGCCGCTGCCGCCGAGTCGGGCGACGGATGGGCTTTCGTCGAGCTGCGTCGAGCCATCAATCGAGCTCAGGCCACCAACCGAGGCGCTCATGAGCTGTTCGACGAACTGGGCCAGGAGCTTGGAGTAGTGGAACTGCGTGATCTAGCTGCCTCGCTTGCTCTGGTCGGAGGCCATGGTGCCAGGGTGAAGGAATCGCTGATCGCCAAGTCGGAGGCGATGCGCCACAGCCTGGCTGCCGACCTTGAGGCAATGGCCGAAACACGCACCGAGAAGATGATCATCCCGGTTGCGATCATGACTGTAGGCCTGACGTTGTTTGTTGGTTTCGGCGCCCTCACCGCAATTACCAGCGGAACCGATTCGGTGGGGTCAACCGATGGAAACGGCATCGGCATCGACCCATGAGCCCAACTCGAACATCCAGATCTAGTGACTGAACCAACCCCTATTCCAATATCCAGGAGAGAGAAATGAACCTGCCGCATCGCTTCGAAATGGCCGCCAGCGTCGCTCTGGCCAAGCTTGGTCGACGAGCCTACGACGACGAGGGTGCGCTCAGCACCGAGATGATGTTGCTTGCCGCCATCGTGACCATTGTGGCCATCGCCGGTGGCGTCCTGTTGATGCAGAGCATGAACAACGCTGCCGGCAACATCCAAACCGATCCGGGGAACCTCGGCGGTAACGGCGGCGGAAACCCGTAGTGGTAGCGGTGGCTGGTAGTTGAGCACTCTGAGCACCGAAGACCGGTCCATCATCGTCGCCCCGCGGGCCGACGATGGTGTGGCCAGTACTGAGCTGGCGCTGTTGTTCAGCTTGCTTTTGGTGCTCACGCTCTTTCCCATTCAGGTGGCGTTGTTCTGGCATGCCCAGCAGAACGCCGCTCTCGCCGCTGATCTCGCTCTCGACGTGGCCCAAGCGGAAACAGCCACGGCCGAAGAAGCTCAGTCGTTTGGTTTGCAGGTGATCGCCTCGGCCAACCAGCTCACAAACCCGTCGGTGGTGGTGAACCGTGATGTCGGCGGAACCGATCTCGTCACGGTCACGGTCACCGGCGATCTGCGGTACCAGGTGATTCCGCTCGGCTGGAGCGTCAGCAGCGTGGCCCAGGGTCGGATCGAGGAGTTCGTGGGGGAGGACGATCGATGAGCCGTGTCCGCATCCAGAGGAGGTTGGCAGCCGACCACGGTGGTTTCTCCACCGAGCTTGCCTTGGTCATGCCTGTGGTCTTCCTTGGGTTTGTGGCGCTGATCATGCTGGCCGGACGCACGGTCCAGGCTGAAACCGACGTGGCCAGCGCGGCCCAGGAGGCGGCTCGGGCGGCCACATTTCGCAACGCCTTCGTCGACGCCGAGGCCACTGCTCAGGCGATCGCCGAGGTCAACCTGGCCACCGCCGGATTGTCCTGTGCCGCCAACGGTCCGATCGTGGACACCACCACCAGTGTCGGCGCCGCCGACCTCCAGCCCGGCGTGTTGGTGACGGTCACGGTCACCTGCACCGCCGACTTGAGCGACGTGGCCCACCTCGGTGTCGGCCAGACCCAGACGTTCACCGCCACGGCCCATGAGGTCGTCGACACCTATCGAAGCTCCCCCTGACCACGAATTCACCGGAGGTTCACCACCGATGAGCACCCAATCCAATCGAATCCTTGATTTCGTGCGAGGCCTGGCCGCGGTTGCCGCCATCGCCTTCATTCTCGTTGGCGTACCCTGGCTCCTGATCAACGTGGTGGGGATGCCTTTTGGCGACATGATCGACGACCTCCGTGATCCGCTCACGTCGCAGTCGATCAAGGCGGCCGCAGCGCTACGACTCGGATTGTCGGTGATCGTCTGGGCGGCTTGGCTTCAGGTTTCGTGGGCCCTGCTGGTTGAACTTCTCGCCGCCATCCAGGGTCGGGCCGCCGGACCGGCACCTTTGGTGTTGCCGGGCTTCCAACGATCGGCCCGGCAGTTGGTGGCGGTGGCGATGTTGGTGCTGACGGTGTTTTCCACCCCCGCCGGGGCCGTTCCGCTCACGCCCTTGAATGTCGCCGACACTTTTGACGCTGAGACGGCCCAGCCGACCGCCAGCATGCTGTCGATTGATACGAACTCGTTCGGCTCCGTTGCCGATTCGGTATTGGCGGGGCCGACGATCGACCTTACGTCGGCAACCAGCGAATATCACGTGCAACCCGGTGACTCGTTCTGGTCGCTGGCCGAGGCCCGACTGGGCGACGGGTTCCGCTGGCGCGAGATCCGGCAGATGAACGAAGGGCGAGTGGTCGGTAATGGCCTGACCATTACCAATCAGACCGAGAACCTCCAGCCGGGATGGACATTGGTTCTCCCCGGCCAGTCCGACGGGGTGCACGACGAACTCGCCGCCACCACGGTCGAGCAGGGCGATCACTTCTGGGCCCTGGCCGACGAGAAGCTGACGTCGGAGTGGGGTCGTCAACCGAGCGACGATGAGCTTCGCACCTACTGGGCCGAAATGGTGGCGCTCAACCAAGACCAACTCCTACCTCCCGGCGACCCCGATCTGATCTTCCCCGGTCAGCAACTCCATTACCCTCCGGTTCCCGCGGTCAGCGGCGTGACCGACAGTGGTGAGCGGTTCGCCACGATCGACGCGCCCGATGAGGTTGAAGCTCAGGCCACAGCCGAGACTGAAGCCGAGGCACCGACTGGGCCTGAGGCCGAGCCCGTTGATCAAGCCGACAGCGAGGTCAGCCCGGCTGAGGAGCCCGCTCCCCCGTCGCCCACCAGCGTTCCGGAGTCGGAGCGATCCATCCAGTCATCGACGGTGGCGGCCGACGACGCCGAGCCCGAGATGGCTCCGTCCGCCGGTGCCACGTCCGAGGACGAAAGCAACATCCCTCTCGGTTTGGTGGCGGTCAGCGGCATCGGCATCATCACCGCTGCGATCGGCAGTGTCATCGCCCGCAACCAAGCCAAACGCCTGGGCGCCCGTCGCCCCGGAACCACACCGGGATTCGAGCTGCCACCGGTGGCCCAAAACCTGATCGACACCACATCCGACCCCGAAGCGCTCGACGCCCTCGACACAGCGCTACGCCATCTTGGAGCCG
Source organism: Acidimicrobiales bacterium (assembly GCA_965216355.1). Lineage (GTDB taxonomy): Bacteria > Actinomycetota > Acidimicrobiia > Acidimicrobiales > SZUA-35 > JAHELU01. Next base: position 95,096 of record CBDCFR010000013.1, on the reverse strand, counting down.
AACTAGCGGCCGCCGATCTAGCCCAACCCGACTTGGTCGGCGCACTTGTCGAACAACAGGCCATCCGGTTGCTGATGGCCACGCCTCACAACGCCGCTCCCGAGCCGTTCACCGTTGAGCGTGACGGTATGGTATGGGTGGCCCCACGGCCCTATCCGACGGTCGACGTTCGCCGGGCGCAGAATCCGTACCCATTGTTGGTGTCGGTCGGGCATACCGACAGCGCCCAGTTGCTGATCGATCTGGAGTTCGTGGGTGCGGTAAGCCTCGACGGCGGGTTCGCCGACGTGGTCGACCTCATGGGAACCATGGCGCTGGAGCTGGCCACGAGCCCCATGGCCGACACCATCGAGGTGCTGTGTGTCGGCTTCGCCGAGGAGCTGGCCGATCTGGAGCGGGTGTCGGTCGTGCCCACGCTCGATGCGGCGCTGGCTCGGATCGAAGCGAGGGCCGACGAGGTGGCATCGCTTGTTGCCGCCAGCGAAAACTCGGGCCCGGCCGGAAGAGCCTGCGGTGTTGGCGACTGGACACCCCTGGTGGTCTTCGATCCGCTGTCTGACTTGAGCGAGGGAACCGTCGATCTGGTCTCGGCGGCCCGACGAACAGCGTCGGCCGGAGTGGCCGCTGTGGTCAGCACGGTCGACGGCACCGCCCTCACCATGAACCTCACCGAAGACCGAGTCTCCATCCCGGCCTACGGGGTCGACCTCGATCGACGAGCTCTCACCCGGACCGAACGAAACGCACTGTCCACGGCGGTTGGCCGGGTGAAACAACCAACCGCCAGGCCGTCGGCGAACCTGATCGAATTGTTGAGCAATCCGGCCGCAGCTACCCCGGATGCAGGTGCGGATGCGGCCCAGGCCCCGGTGCCGGCAGCGGTGGATCGCTCACGACGACCGGTGATGGTGCGGCTGCTCGGCCCGCTACGAATCGAGGATCACGATGGCGGCGCGCTGCAGTTCGCCCGGTCGGCCACGCCGGAGTTCCTGGCCTATCTGATTCACCACCGCGACGGCGTGGAGGTTGGTCGGGTGATGAACACCCTCTGGCCCTCGACCACGGCTCGGCGCAGCTGGATCGCCAATGTTCACGCTGACGCCGGCCGAACACTGGCCACCGTGGGTGAAGGGGTAACCGTGACTCCCACGCCGGGGGCCGACGATGAGTACCGGCTGTCCGACGACGTCGGTAGCGATCTCGAGCTGTTGCAGGCTCTGGTCTCGACGGCGGTGTCGCTACCTCTCGACGCCGCTCTCAACCAGCTGACCGAGGCCCTCCATCTGGTGGAGGGAATTCCGTACTCCAACATCACGTCGCGCTGGCCAATCAGCGAAGGCCATTGGCAGGACGCCACGGTTTTGGTTGACGAAGCGGCCCGTTGTGTCGCCACGCTGGCGCTCGACCACTTCGACGACCCGACGTTGGCCGAGTGGGCCACGGCCAAGGGTCTGCTCGCAAGTCCCCAGTCGGTCGAACTTCACCGTCTCCGGCTCCGTGCCGCGATCGCTCTCGAAGGCGGTGGTGTCGGCCCCACCGGTGTGGAGCTGTCACCCGATGCGGTGTTCCAGCACTATCAGGCTGTGGCCATGGCCGACGATCATCGTCCCGAAGGCGGATCGAATCTCGACCCGCAACTGCTGGAGCTGTATGAGTCGTACCGACGTTCTCAGCTGGCCTCGTCCGGCCATTCGGGCAATCGCACTGGCACCCACACCAGCACTGACGGCGACACCACCGACTGGCGCTGATCTAGCCGACGCCGAAGTAAAACGAGGCTGCGGCCAGTAGCGATGCAATCACCAAAACGATGAGCACGGAGGCCCCAAGAATCTTCGGCCACCGTCTTCGTGTTGGTTCCGGTGGAGCGGGATTCTGAAGCGCCGAACGCGGCTGCCGTGGGGTGACCACGGTGGGCAGGTCGAGCGAACGACTGTTATCGCCGCCGCTGACGTTGGCGTCTTCGCCGCTGGCCCGGTCGCCAATCGCGGCGGCGAGAATGGCTCCAACGTCAACATCGGACCGTGTAGACGACGGTGGCTGAGGTGTCGCCACTGGCGGCTCGGGTGTTTCAACTGGTTCGTCCCGGACCTCGGTTGGAGCCCGCTGTATGAGGGCATCAAGCAGAGATGACTCGACGGCCTCGGTGGTCGACTGGGCTGATGGCGGCTCTACCGCTGCGGCCGCCCGCGTAGAAGCGGGCCTTGTAGCGGCTTCAGGTGGTAGGGCGGGTTCGTCGGCAACCACAACGGCGGTCACCGGCAGGTTGTGGTGGCGCTGCACCGCCTGAAGCCGTCGGGCGAAGAGAAGCGCTGACGGCGGGCGTTTCGCCGGGTCGCGTTCGAGGGCGCCGGCCACCACGTCAGCCAGATCGTCGGGTACTCCGGCCGACAGCTGCGGTCGGTCCGACTCGCCCAGCACCTTCCGCATGACCGCGGCCGGTGTTTCGGCGTAGTAGGCGTGGAGGCCTTGAATGAGGCGAAAGATGGTCATGGCCAGCGAGTAGATGTCGCTGGCCGGAGTCGGGCGCTCGTCGTCGAGCACTTCGGGAGCGGTGTAGCCGAACGTGACCGCCATTGTCTGGGTCTTGGTCGGCTCACCTCCCACCGTCGAAGAGATTCCGAAATCGGCGAGCAGCGGATGTTCGGGGGTGACGCCCACAAACACGTTGCCGGGTTTGATGTCTCGATGAACCACCCCGGCTCGGTGCACGGTCTCCACGGCCGAGGCCAGCTTGATGCCAACGTCCACCGCTTCGGCCCAGGTGAGCGGGCCCTGCTCGTCAACAAGGTCGCCGTAGGTGCCTCGCTCGAACAGCGGCAGCACGAGGTACGGGTGACTGCCCGCCGTGAATCCCGACCCGAGGATGGTCACGATGTTGGGGTGGGAGCCGATACGGCCGATGGCCTCGATCTCCCGCTGAAACGCCGTGCGACGGGGACCGGTGGCAGCTTGAGCATCGAGAACCTTGATGGCCACGTGGCGTTGATGGCGCACGTCGACAGCGCGAAACACGGTGCTTGATCCACCGGTCCCGATCCGCACCGGATTCTCGAATCCGGGGATATCGAGCCCCTGTGCCCCCATGCCCGAAGCCGGCCCGCCTCCGTCAGTCATAACCACGTTCAAGGGTAGTGGACGGCCTTGGTCTTCGATGATCTCGATCCGGCGATGACAGGAACTACCTTTGGGGTTGTGAACATCAGGTTTGGTCGCAACGTTGTGCTGGCGGTGGCCCTCGCTATCGCCGCGTCGGCTTGTGGCGAGGCGCCCGACGTGTCGCTCGCTGTCGACAGCGAGGGCGACAACGGGGAAGAGGCCTCGACGTTGGAGGCGGTGACCACCACCCGGCCGATCCCATCCGACACGGCACCGCCGCTCCACCCCGAGGACGAAGGGCAGGTGGTGCCACTCCAGAGCTGTGACGCGGTCACCCGGCTCGCTCCCTCGGTAGTCGGCAATCTGGGGCCGATGGCCAATGTCGATGAGGAGGTCATGGGCGTGGCGATGACCTTTGCCGCTGAGAACCCCGACATCTTCGCCGGGCTCTGGATCGACCGGGAGTACGGCGGGACTCTGGTGGTGGCGGTCACGAGAGACGCCGAGCAGCATCGTGCCGCCTTGGCCGCCCGAGGCCCGTCGCCCGACGACATCGCCATGGTCAACCCTCGTCCCCCGGTTCGTGACGATCGTCCGCTGGGGGAACGCGACGATCTGGCCTTCGATGTTGTTGAAGCCGAGTTCAGCGAGGCTCATCTGCGCGGCCTGCAGGACGTGATCTTTCAGTCCGACTTTCGACCGGGGTTCTCCATGGGTGGCGGGATTGATCCCACGCTGAACAAGTTGGCCCTCGACCTCGTCGATCCCACCGACGAGGAGCTCGAAACCTTGGCAGCCATCGCCGGCCCCAACGGCGACATGGCCTGCGTGAACATCACCGGGACCGTGGACCCGGTCGACCTTGATCCGTTGACCGTTATCCCCGAGAGTGAGGATGACACGGTGTTGGCCTGTGGTGGTTACGGCCCGACCTTCACCCCGGCCACAATCACCAACCCCACCCCGTTTGATGCGATCGACCATCCGGCCGCCCACCTTATGGTTGAGGTGATTGCTGATCCGCCGGCCATCAGTTCGATGATCGACACCTCTGCGTCGATGCCAACCGGTGACTGGTTCGTGCTTGATGCCAGCGGCGCCGACACGGCAATGTTTGCGCTCAACCGAGGTCTGGAGCCGGGCTTTCTCACCACCGCACTGTTCGAGGAAACCGCCTCAGGCTGGGTGTTCCTGGGATGGGATCCAACTTGTGATCCCGAGGTCGCATTGCCCGAAGGAGCGAACCGCATCGATGTGGCCTTCGATCCGGCGTTTGGTTCGCCGCAACCGTCGGACACGACGCTCCATCTCCTTGTGACCGAACAAGCCTGTGCCAGTGGGGAGGCTGTTGGAGATCGTCTACGAGGCCCGCAGGTGGTGGAATCCGACACCGAAGTGGCGGTGGCCTTCGCTGCTGTTAGCCAAACAGGAATGTTCACATGTCCCGGCAACCCGTCAACACCCGTAACCGTTGAACTCAGCCAACCGTTGGGTGATCGCACCGTCGTCGACGGGCTCACCTATCCCCGTCGAGCGATTGGCTCGTGACCGTCGACAGCGCGGCCCAAAATATGCCGGCCGCCGAGGTCGATCTCGACGAGGCAATGGTGCGGGCGATCCTGCTGGCCGCTGCTGCCGAGCAAGGTCTTGATCGGCAAACGGCCACCCGGCCGCTGAAGCTGGTGGCCAACGGGTGGGACAACGCCATGTACCGGCTTGGCCCCAACCTGCTGGTCCGTCTGCCGCGGCGCAAGGTTGCGGTGCCGTTGATCGACCATGAGCAGCGGTGGCTCCCCGAGATCGCCGCTCGCCTTCCGCTCCCGATCCCCGTTCCGGGTTTTGCCGGCCGCCCGGTGGATCAGGCCGATGTGAGCTACCCGTGGCCATGGTCGATCGTGCCGTGGTTCGACGGTGAACCGCTCGGCCCCCTAACGTTGAGCGATACCGAGGCTGCGAATGTGGCCGACGACCTGGCCGGGTTCCTTCATGCCCTTCACCAGCCCGCCCCACCCGACGCTCCGTCCAATCCGTTTCGAGGCGTACCCCTGGCCAACCGGGCCGAACGCACCGAGGCGTTGCTGGCTCCGGACTCGGTTGTGATGGCCGCCGTCGATTCAGCTGATCTGGGTCGACAGCTGCGTCGTCGATGGCAACAAGCCTTGGCGGTCAATGAATGGCACGGCGAACCACGTTGGATTCACGGCGACGTGCACGCGCTCAACCTGGTGTGGCGCGACGGTCGAATTCGAGCCGTCATCGACTTCGGCGACATCACCGCCGGTGATCCCGCGACCGATCTCGCCGTCGCCTGGTCGCTGTTTCCGGCACTGCGTCATCGAGAGCGCTTCCAGCGGAACGCGAGGATCGACGATGCGCCGATCGACAGCGCTCAATTAGACAGTGCCACATGGTGCCGGGCCCGAGGGTGGGCCTTGGCCGTAGCGGCCGCGGTGGTGGCGAACTCTGCCGACCACCCGACCCACCTTCAACTCGGCCTGCGGACCTTGCGAGCGGTCGCTGCCGATGAGAGCGACTGAACGGGCTCAATACCCGGGGATCCGTTATGGTTGCTGCCCGTGACCGACTTTGCCCGACGTTTGGCCCAAGCTCTGGCCCCTCACAGTGACACGTTGTTCGGCGTGCCTGGTGGGGGAGCCAACCTCGATGTGGTGGGAGCCACCACCGAGGCCGGCATGCGGTTTGTGCTTGCTCACGGGGAGACTGAGGCCGCCATCATGGCCGCCACCTACGGATTGCTGACCGGCGGGCCGGCCGGTGTTGTGGTCACCCGAGGCCCGGGCGCGGCCTCAGCGGTCAACGGAGCGGCCCAGGCTACGCTCGACCGCTATCCGCTGGTGCTTATCACCGACACCGTCACCGCGGCCCAGGCGCCCCGAGTCTCTCACCAGCGTCTGGATCAGCGGGCGCTGTTTGATCCGATCACGGTTTGTTCTGTCACCGCCACCGACGACACGGCCGACCTTGAAGCGGTTATCGAGCGAGCCGGCGAGTGGCCGATGGGCGCCGTGCACCTAGACTACGATCCCGAGGCCAAGGCCAGCGTGGACGGGACGGCGACTCGGGCTCAAGCCGCGACGGCTCGCGACGCAGCTCAACTCAACCGTGCTGCGGCGCTGTTGGCGGCGAGCAGCCATCCGGTGGTGATTGTGGGTATGGAGGCAGCGGCTGTCGATCACGCAGCGCACCTCGCGCCCGCCGCGGGCGACCCACCACCCGTTGCCTCGATTCTGGAAGCGCTCGGTTGCCCGGTGCTGACCACCTATCAGGCCGTCGGTTTGGTGCCGACCGAAGGCCCGCTGCACGCCGGGTTGTTCACCAACGGCACGTTGGAGCAGGCGGCGCTCAGCGAGGCCGATCTGATCTTGATGATCGGCGTGGACACGGTAGAGCCCATTCCCGCGCCGTGGCGTCAGTCGGCGCCCGTGATCACGATCTCGTCCAGCCCGGCCATCGACGAATACGTGCCGATTGACGTCGAGTTGGTTGGCGACATCGGTGACATTGGTCGTCGGCTACTCGAAGCTGCTCGGGTTGACGGCTGGCATCATCAATGGGTGGTCGACACCGCGAAAATGATGCGGGCCGACATGCGAAGCCGCGTGTGGCCGTCGGCCACAGATGGTTTCGGTCCGCTGCAACTGGTCGACGCTGTGGCCTCCGCTGTCGTCGAAGCCGGGGTCGACCCCACGATCACCGTTGATGCCGGAGCGCACTTCCTCGCCATCATGCCTCTGTGGCCGGTGGCTCAACCGTTCGATCTGCTGATCAGCAACGGCCTGGCGACGATGGGGTTTGCCGTGCCGGCGGCCATCGGCGCCTCGCTCGCTCGCCCCGATCGTCCCACGGTTGCCTTCGTCGGCGACGGCGGGTTGTCGATGACGATGGCCGAACTGGAAACAATCGCCCGACTAAACCTGCCGATCACGGTTGTCGTCTTCAATGACGCGGCCCTCAGCCTGATCGCCGTGAAACAGCGAACCGACGCGGCCGGAGCCCACGGCGGGTCGGCGGCAATTCGGTATCAGAACACCGATTTCGCTACTATCGCAAGGGCGAGTGGCCTTGATGGGTACGTCGCGGAATCGGCTGACGAGGTCCGAGCCATCTTGGCTTCGGCGTCGGGTGACTGGTCCCGACCGCGTCTGATCGACGCCAGGATCGACCCTGCCGACTACCGGCACATCATCACCGCAACCAGGGGGTAGCGGCGGGTCGTCGCACACACATCACACACCGAAGGGGAAGTACATGGTCCAAGTAGCGAAGTTTCTCGACGTGGCCGAGGGGCTGCAGCCAAATCAGTTCACGGTTGGGTCGAAGGAGGAGATCAGCTCGATCAGCGATCTCGACGAGACTCACAAGCAACTCATGGACAAACCGTTCGCTTGCGTGATGGCGGTGATGGGTCGAGACGGGCGTCCAAACCTCACGCCGATGTGGTTCGACTACGAGGGTGACAAGGTGCTGGTCAACGTGGCCGAGCATCGTAAGAAGACCGACTGGATCCGCAACAACGGTCAGATCTCGATCCTGATCATGAACCCCGAAAACATGTATCACTGGATGAGCCTCAAGGTCACGGTTGAGCGTGAGGTGTCGGAGGACGATCCCGAAGAGGGCGCACGAGTGACCGAGCAACTCAACCGCATCTGGCGTAAATACATCGCCGACGGCGGTGATGAGTACGGTCTGCGCGATCCGTCGATCAACGAACGCCGAGTGCTGTTTGAGTGCAAGGTCGACAAGATCGCCACGTTCGGCCAGCCCTAACGTTTGGGAGCACAACTTCGTGTCGCAGTAGTCGGCGGGTCGATCGGTGGTCTCACCGCGGCCTGCCTTCTGCGCGACGCCGGCCACGACGTCACGATCTTCGAGCGCTCAAGCACCGAGCTTGAGCAGCGCGGTGCCGGCATCGGTTTCCTGGAGGCGACGTACCGGTACCTGGTGGAGCGGGCCGACCTGCAGCTCGACGAGATCAGCATCGCCACCGACCACATTCGTTATCTAAACCGGGACGACTCGGTGTCTCATGACGCTTCGCACCGCTACCTGTTCTCGTCGTGGAACATGGTGTATCGGCGGCTGCTCGATCACTGGATGGCCGGCGACGGTGGTGGTGCCGATGGCGCTGATCGATATCGCCTCGGGCACGAGATGGTCGGCTTCGATCAGGACGACGGTGGTGTGGGGGTTCGGTTCGCCGACGGATCGTTGGTCGCGGCCGATCTGCTGGTCTGCGCCGACGGGGTGGGTTCGACGGCCCGCCAGATCCTTCAGCCCGACGCCGATGCGGGTTATGCGGGCTACGTGGCCTGGCGGGGCATGGTGCCCGAGTCGGAGCTACCCACCGCAGTGGCCGCCCGGTTGACTGACGCGATCACCTACTACGTGTTCGCCAACAGCCACATCCTCATCTACCCGATCCCGGGGCTCGACGGTTCGGTGGCCGACGGTGATCGTCTCATCAACTTCGTGTGGTACCGCAATTACCTGGAGGGGCCGGAGCTCAACGAGTTGCTCACCGATCGCAACGGGGTCCGTCGGGAACTGTCGTTGCCTCCGGGTGCCGCCGCTGATCATCACGTGGTTGAGGTGAAGGCGTTGGCGGCGGCTCGCCTACCGTCGCTGGCGGCGGAGGTTGTGGCCCGCACCGAGCAGCCGTTTCTCCAGGTGGTGTACGACATCGAAGTGGATCAGATGGCCTTCGGCCGTGTTGCCCTGCTGGGCGACGCCGCCTTCGCCGTGCGCCCGCACGCCGCCGCCGGTTCGGCCAAAGCGGCCGACGACGGCTGGGCGCTCGCCCGAGCCCTTGAACGTGGCACCGGTGTGGTCGAAAGCCTGCGTCGATGGGAGGTCGATCAAATGGACCTTGGTCGCCGGCTCCTGGCCCGCACTCGTGACGTCGGCGGTCGATCGCAGGTGACCAACACCTGGCGGCCGGGCGACCCCGATCTCATCTTTGGTTTACACGAACCGGGCCGGTAGGCCGTGACTGTTAGGACTGGTGCCGTATGAATCCTCGTCAGGAACTGGCCGGGCGGATGGCCGAACGAGTGGTCGCGCTGCTCGACACGTTTAACCCCACCCAGCGAGCCGCCGCCACCTGGTCGTTCGACGACGCCGAGCGGGAGCTGTGGTTCTACACACCCACCGATCACGGCGGCTTGCCGCTATCGATGATGACGGCCACCCAGCATCGGTTGACCCACCGGCTGGTGGCCACCGGATTGTCGGAGGCAGGGTACGTGACCGCGTCGGCCATCATCGGGCTGGAGAACGTGCTGGATCGATTGGAGGGTTGGTCGGTGCACTATGGGCGTGAGCGGGCCCGGGATCCGCTGCTCTATTGGATCGCGGTGTTTGGCGAGCCCGGGTCCGACGCTTGGGGCTGGCGGTTCGGCGGACATCACATTTCGTTGAACTACACGATTCTCGGTGGTGAGGTGGCGTCGACCACGCCCTTGTTCTTTGGGGCCGATCCGGCGTCGGCACCGTTGCTCGGGCCCCATCCGCATCGCCCCCTTGGTGGCGCTGAAGATCTTGGGCGGGAGCTGGTGCGGTCGCTCTCGGAGGAACAGATGGCGGTGGCGCTGGTGTCGCAGGTTCCGCCTACCGACATCATCGGCGGCAACCGGTCTCGCCTAGCCGAGGGCGATCCGATGCTTCCGCTGCCGGAAGTGTGGAGAGGACGGTTTGAGGCCGAACTCGATTCGTTTCTCACCGATGTGCAGACCAATGCTGAAGCCGCCCTTGGTCTGACGGCCGAGCACCTGGACTCGCTGCGGCTTACGTGGGTGCCGAAAGGCGTGTCGGCCGGTGTTCTTGGGGCCGATCAGCAGGAGATCCTGCGGGCGGTGCTCGACGTGTATCTCGATCGCCTACCTCCGGAACTAGCCGACGAGGAGAAGGCCAAGTTCGCCGGTGAGCGCCTAGGCGAGCTGTCGTTCCTGTGGGCCGGGTCGACCGAACCGGAAAATTCTCACTACTACCGGATTCAAGGAGCCGAGTTGCTGGTTGAGTATGACAACACTCCCCGTGGTGGCAACCATGTGCATGCGGTGTGGCGAGACTTGCGTCGGGACTTCGGGCGTTTGGTTGCACCGGATCCGCTGGCTCAGCACTATGCCGATGCCACTCGCAACGGCCACACTCACTCACACTAAATTAAGGACCCTTGCTCGCGATGACCGATCCATCAGCCGACGAACCGCAGCCCGAGACCATCGAGGAGCTTAGGCGCTCGTTCTTCTACGGCTCGCGCAGCAACCTCGACTTCAAGTATCTGAAGGATTTGTCGGATGACGAGTTCGGTGATTTCCTGAGCGATCTCACCGACGCTGTGTCGAGTCTGATGAACACCGGCGATGCCGCAGGTGTGGTCGACGCCGCGTACCGTTGGCAGATTCAGGCCTACCGGGGGCACCTCGGTGATCCGGCCGACTTCCCGCATCGGTATGAGGACGTGCCGATCACGGCGATGTCGAAGCCGTTGTCGGAGGCCCGGGTCGCGCTGCTTACGTCCACCGGGCATTTCGTTGAAGGGGACGACCCGAAGCCGCTCGGTGTGGAATCGATGACCCAGGCCGAAGCTGAGTCTCGCATCGGTGAGTTTCTGCGGGAGGCGCCGACGCTGTCGACGGTCCCGGTCGATGTTGACCACTCGCAGCTCCGGGTGCGCCACGGCGGCTACCCCACCGACGCCGTGCGGGCCGATCATCAGGTCGGCTTCCCGATCGGTCATCTGACCGACCTGGTGGCTGAGGGAGTGATCGGTTCGCTCAACCCCAATGCCTATTCGTTTGTGGGGGCGGCATCGCAGGTGCGACTAAAGAGGCAGGTGGTGGGGGAGTGGGCCCAGCGCTTGGTCGACGAGGGCACCGACGTGGCTCTGCTGGTGCCGATATGACCGGTCTGTCACGTGTCAGTTGGACACGTTCAGCGAGCAATCGAGGAAGCCGGCATCCCGACCGTCAGCGTCTACGTGCAAGCCTTCGGCCACATTCCCGAACTCATGGGCCTGTCTCGCAGCCTTATCACGCAACACCCCATGGGCCGCCCGCTCGGTGCCCCCGGTGATGGGGAAAGCCAGCGAGCGGTGGTCGAAGCCGCCCTTGCGCTCCTCGACTCACCCACGCAGGTCATCACCGACTTCGGGCAGAGTTACCGAGTCAATCAGTAGCCACTTGTTCGCGGGCTAAACCGACCGATATTGACCGGCTTTGCCCGCGAGCTGAGAATCCAGATTCGCTACGGCTCGTACGGGGTGACGTTGCCATCGTTGTCGACCCAGTCGGACGACTCGGACCACGGCCCGCAGCCGTTGGCGTCGCAGCCTCGGACTTCATACCGCCAGCGTTGCTCGCCGAACACGGCGTAGTGCGTATACGGAATTGTGACCGAGCCCCCACGGATATCGAGCAGCCGCTCCGGGTGGCGCGACCCAAGAGCCCACTGCCAACCGAGCGGTCCGTCTTCTTCGAAGCGACGTATCTGATATTGAGGTGGGGCGCCCTCCCCGTCGTAGGGCAGCTCATCCCAGATGAGCGCTGTTGGCAACGTGCTCTCGATGGCGAAGTTGGCGGGTGCCGCAAGATTGGGATTCGAGGGCTCAACGCCGGCATCGACATAGAAACCCTGGGGGATGTGGTAGTTCGTTGGCGTGCCATTCCTCAAGCACTTGGTGATTTCCCCGCGATAACAGGTGGATACGATCACGGTGACGACCTCGTCGACGGGTACGCCGGTGAACGGCACCGCCGTGATGTCGCGAGGGTTGCTTAGGTCGATCGGGGCGTTGTACGTCATCACGAAGCTGTCGCCGACCAGCTCAACGAAGTAGCCCAACACGAAGTCATTGCCGACGCCAACGTGGGGAACCTCGACCGTGATCGCACCCGGGTTGTCGCCGAATACGATGTCGCTGTAGGCGAACTGATGGCTCTGGCTTAGGTCGGTGCACTGGATACCAGCAGTTGAGGCGGCGGCTCGTTCCTCGCCGTAGACGACGGCGATCTCAGTAACCTCGGTGTCGCTGCTCGCAACCTCGTACAGAAAGCTCGTGGTGCCCGGCTCCATGCCGAATGTCTGTACCACGCCGCCCTCTCTGACGTCGATTGCGTAATTGAGTCCGGGTGAGTTATCGGTCCACGTCCACTCGGTGACCTGGAATGGCACGTCGGGATCCAATGCTGGTAGCCGGGAGCACGCCAGGTCGGTAGGGGCGTTCAGGTCAGGATTCGGCGGTGGCGGTGGATCGCCAAGACCGAGGTCGAACCAGCCGTTGCAATGGAGCCAGTTGCTGTTACGGAATCCGATGCCGCAGTCGACTCCGTTGTAGGAGCCTTTCGACTCGAGGTCGCGAGGGTCATACGTTGTGCCGTCGAGTTCGATCGAGCTGATTCGCACGTTCCGGTCGCCGGCTTCGGTGACGGCGTCGTTTAAGAACACCACTTGGGCCGAGTCGATCGGTTGGTCGGGGAGGATCACCTCGTAGCGCTCGTCGGTGGTGCTGAGCTCCCAGCTGGCGGCCACTTCACCGTTGATCTCGAAGCCGACCCGCTCAGCGCCGGTGGTGCCCTGGCCGACGAAGGCGGCCACGATTCCCTCTTCAGGAGGCGGAGGAGGTGGTTCGTCGCCACCGGAGAGAATGTCGAACCATCCGTTGCAGTGCAGCCACGGCGAGTTTCGATAGCCCTGGCCACAGTCGGAGCCGTTCCAGTTGCCCAACGACTCGAGGTCGCGAGGATCAATGTAGGTGTTGTCGAGAGCGAACGATTCGACATATACGTTGCGATCTACACCTGAATCGCTCAAGCCGTCGTTGGCGAACACGAAGTAGAAGGAGTCGTACGGGGGCCTTGGTACCCGCAGCGTGTAGACGTAGAAGTCGGTGTCAAGCTCGAAAGCCGACCACACTTCGTCATTGATGACCACTCCTACCAGCTCGTCACCGGCACTCCCGGCGGCGAACACACTGAACTCCACGGTCTCCTGCGGCGGGGGTGGAGGCTCGGAGGTGCCGGGCACGTCGAACCAGCCGTTGCAGTGCAGCCAGCGCGAGCTGCGAAAGCCGATGCCGCAATCGGTGCCGTTCCAGACACCCTTCGACTCCAGCTCGATCGGGTCGAACAATTCGCCGTACACGTTGATCAGACCGACCTGCAGGTTGCGATCGGCTCCGGTGTCGGTCAGACCGTCGTTGGTGAACAAGATCCGAAGCTGTTGATGAGGCTCGACGATGGGCCCGTCATAGATGTAGTCGGCGGAGCCAGCGCTGACCGTCCAGGTAGTGCGAATCTCGCCGTCGACCTCGATCGCCATCATTTCGGTACCGGTGGCACCCTGCGCGGCGATGACGATCTGGTCGTCTCCCGGGGGTTGAGGTGGATCGATGATGTCGTCGACGTTGAATTCGAAGTAGCCGTTGCAGGCCAGGAACTCGGAGTTGCGGTATCCCTCACCGCAGTCGACACCGTTGTACACGCCGACCGAGAACACCTCGTCGGACTCGGTCTCGATGCGCACGCCGTTGATCTCGAAGTAGTCGACGATCACGTTTCGATCGGAGCCGTCGTCGTTCAACCCATCGTTGTGGAACGTGATCCGCACGGTTTGGGCGTGGGCCGGCACGTTGACCGCGAGTTCATGCCAATCGGTGTCGTTGAAGAACTTCTCACCGATGTGACCGCCTTCGCCCCCACTGGCCCAGGTGATGTCAACAAACTCATTGCCGGCATGGCCCTTAACTCTGAACGAACCTTCGAAGAACTCGGACTGGGCGCTTGATGGAGCCGAGCCGCCAAGCAGGATCGCCAGCAGTCCAAACACCGCCGTCGGCGCCGCCATCGAAACCTTGACCCGGCCCGACCCGACCCAGGTCTTCCGCCGTACATTCATGAATTACTCCCCCGTGTTGAGTCCCTCTCGAAACGACCACCACCCTCCGATGGTCCCCGGCCGAATTCCGTTCGATTGTAGCTAACGTGGTTCGCCATGTCGCCCCGTAGCGCCCTCCGAGGTCGCTACGGCTGATAAGGCCTAAGGGTGCCGTCGGCGCTGATCCAGTCGCTCGACTCCGACCATGCTCCGCAGCCGTTGATGCTGCAGGCTCGAACCTCGAATCGATGGTCCGACTCCGGCAACCAGTTGTAGAACAGTCCCTCATCGATGTAGGCCTGCTCGGAGGTGATTTCCCACACTCGAAAGAGAGTTCCAACCGCCAGTTGAAGATCGGTGAAGCCTTCCGGCAGAAGCGCCCGGACCTGGTAAGTGACGCGATCTCCGTCGGTTGTGGTCGGAGCATCCCAGGTAATCAGCCGCTCGGCCGGGTCGATCCTGACGTTCTCCGGCGAACCCATGACCGCGTTGGCGGGTGGGGCGTCGTTGGGAACGTAGATCTGAGTCGTCGGATGGTACCGGATGCCCCTTCCATCAGCAGGACAGCTGGGAAAGGGGATATCGCCGTAGCAGGTGAACACGCTGAGAGCCAGGACTTCATCTTCGGGAAGATCGATAAACGATGTGGTGTACAACCCACCGCGGCCGTCAGGGTAGATCCAGTTTCTCTCCTCCAGATCGGAACCGAGAATGCTCACGGTGAAGGCGTCGACATCGTCGGCGGCGAGTATCGCGCTGAACGAGGCATCGACTTGGTTGGGGCCGGGCACGGTCAGCAGCGTGGCAGGCGTAATCGGTGTGATTCGGCTGCAATCGCTGAGCGTGGCTACGCCTCGGGCGTCGTCGCTGACGGCGGCGATTTCAACAACATCGGGGATGCCGCTGTCAGGAGGACCGGATTCGTGTACGAATCTGCTCACTCCTGGTGCCAGTGAAAAGACGGTCTCTTCCAGCGCTCTGCTTACAGTGACCTCGGTGCCGACGTCGCCGCCGGCGTTGTTCTGCCACGTCCATTCGTATAGCCACGGCCCAAAACCGTTGTTGCCCGCGACGAAACGGCAGGTGACATTGGTGGGGGGCTCCACGGTTGGCGGCGGCGGCGGTGGCGGGTCCGGGTTTCTGTCGAGCTGTAGCCAACCGTTGCAGTGCAACCATTGGGAGTTGCGATAGCCCTCATTGCAGTCGGTGCCGTTCCACACCCCCTTGGAAAGGAGGTCGGTAATGGTGTAGACGTAGCTGTCGAGTTCGATCCAATCGAAGCGAACGTTGCGATCGGCACCGGTTTCGGTCAACCCATCGTTGAGGAAGACAACCCGGACCTGCTCGAACCCTTCTTCCGGTACCGCCACATCGATTCGACGATCGACACCGTCGGCCGTAAGTGTCCAGGAGTCGACCAACACACCGTTGACCTGGAGGCCGATTCGTTCCGTGCCCGTGGACCCGGCGGCGATCACAAGGCCATCAACCGTCGGTCCGTCGGGATTTGGTGGATCGGATTCGAGTGGAACCTGAAACCAGCCGTTGCAGTGGAGCCAGTTGGAGTTGCGGAATCCGGTGCCGCAGTCGGTGCCGTTCCAGGCCCCTTTCGAGAACAGTTCGGCGGTGTCATAGGTGACACCACGGAACGTGATCAGAGGGATGTAGGCATCACGATCGGAGGAGCGATCTCCGCCGTTGTCGTTGAAGAATTCGACCCGGAGCGGACCGTCCTGCACTACGGGAATGTTGAACGTGTAGTCGGTTGGTTGAGTGAGGACCGAGAAGCTCTCGATGAATCGGCCATCGACCGAGATCGCCAGATTCTCGCTGCCCTGTCGACCGGCGGCGCGTACGGTGATTGGCTCAGTGTCATCAGGCGGTGGCGGTGTGGGCCCACCAATCAGGTCGCCGACGTCGAATTGGAACCAGCCGTTGCAAGCCAGAAACTCATCGTTGCGGTAGCCTTCATCGCAGTCGCTACCATTCCAGACGCCGAGCGAGAGGACGGTGTCGGATTCGGTTTCGATACGGGTGGTGCCGTCGTCGCCGTCGATCTCAAACCAATCGACGATGATGTTGCGGTCGGCACCATCGGTCGTGAGTCCGTCGTTGAGAAAATTGACCCTGATGGTTTCGGTGGTGGGGGGAACAAACACCGGGATGGTCCACCAGCTGGTTGTGCCCAAGTCGTTCTCGAACAGCGTGACGCCGTCGCCGGTAACGGTGAAGAATTCTTCGCCCGTGGTGCCGCGTATTCGGAGACGAGCTTCGACTCGATCGTCGCCGGCCTGGGCCGACGAGCCGGTGACACCGAAGACCAACGTTGCCAGCAACGCGATCGTCATTACGCCAACCAGCGCACCAACCCGTGAACGAGCTCTTGTGGTCGGCGATCCACCTACGCGACTACGCATTCTTCCTCCGCTTCTGTCCGACCACCGCAGGCCAGGCTTGCACCGATCCCGGCCAACTCTAGTTGATGATCCGGCCGGAGTCATCAGGTATGTTGGAAGGGCGGATTGCTTAGGCGGGGCTTGAAAGCATCCGATTTCTAATAACACCGAGATGAGCGGTTCTCGGAATCTACCAAAAGGCGGAAATCGGCAAATGGTCGAACGTTGGCGGTTGCATCCGATCGGGGTCGAACGCCCGAAGATGCTGGCGGCTCTGGCCACGTTGCTCCTGCTGTCGATCCCGATCCTGGGCGACTCAGCCGCCGCGGTAGAGGAGAATCCCGACGTCGACACCTCGGCGGTATATGAGTATCGGGCCGATCCCGACAGCAATGCCATCAACGTCACCATCACGTTGAAGGTCACCGCCGACAAACCCAATAGCAGCACCGCCGGCGGCTATTTCCAGTATTACTTTGAGGGATACGGACTCGTCTTGCCCAAATCAGCCTCGGATCTTTCGATCACCGATGGCTCGGGCCGTGACCTCAACTACGAGATTGAGTTTGAGGACGATCTGTTTCAAACCGTTGTGTTCGGTTTCCGTCGCAACATTTTCTTCCGGCAGACGGCCACCGTCGTACTCAACTACAACCTGGTCGAAGATCGTGATGACGAGTACAGCCTCGTCCGAGCCAACGACGCCTACATCGGCCTCGAGGTTTGGACCGACCCAACCCTGGAGGAGGCTGAGGTCAACGTGATCACGCCGCCGGGTTTCGTGAGGGTCAACGCCGGTCCCGACATCATCGCCTCGCAACGGTTTATCACCGAGGTCCGTGAGGAGGAGATCGTCCACTCGGCGGTCGACGTCGATCCGGAGGAATTCTGGGCCGTGCTGTCGATGCACCGGCCCGATGAACTGGTGGAAGAGAGCTTCGACGTCGACGGCTTTGAGGTCAACCTTCGTTCCTGGCCCGGCGATCAGGAATGGTCGGAAGAGGCGGAGGAGAGCATCCAGGAAGGCCTTCCGCTGCTGATCGACAGCGTCGGTCTTGAGTGGCCCCTCGAAGACGAACTCACGATCACCGAATCGTTTGACCCGACGCTCGCCGGTTACGGCGGCTGGTACGACTCCGAAACCGAGGAGATCTCAATCGGCGACGACTTCGACGATCACCTCATGCTGCATGAGCTCAGCCACATCTGGTTCGGAGACGAGCTGTTCTCCGAACGTTGGATCACCGAGGGTCTGGCCGACACGTACGCTGCCGATGTGGTCGAGGCCATGGGTGAGGATCGGCCCGAACCTGAGAAGGTCTCACTGCTCGACTCGGCGGCGCTGTCGCTGAAAACCTGGAGTCCGTTTCTACGCAAACCGGAAGTCGAACAGTGGGCGTACCCGGCGAGTTGGACGGTGACCGAAGCGCTCGTCGACGAACTCGGCAAGGACACCTTGGACGACGTGATCGAAGCCGCCGCCAACGACCAGATCTCCTACCTCGGAGACGGTGACCCCGAGGACAGCGTGGCCGCCGGCAACTGGAAGCGATATCTCGACCTTCTCGAAAATCGTGGCGGCGGCACCAATGAGGAAGTGCAGGAGCTGTTTCTCGACTGGGTGGTGGTCGACGGCGACAAGCGAGTGATCGAAACCCGCAATGAAAATCGGGAGCGCTACTTCGCCCTGGTCGAACGAGGCGATGGTTGGGCCGCTCCCATCGGTCTGCGAACCGTGATGTCGCAGTGGGTGTTCAGTTCGGCTGAGGAACATATGGACGGGGCCGAAGCCGTACTCGACCGTCGTGACGATGTGATCGAGACGCTGGGCCCGATCGACGTGGAGCTGCCCGACTCCTTGGAGTCGGGTTATGAGGGGGCCCACGATTCGGCGATGGAGAACGTCAACGAGTTGTTCGACGAAGCCGAGCTCGCCGCCGATCAACTTCGCTCGAGCCATGACGGGTACACCGCCGCCACCGGCGTCTTCGAGCAAATCGGCGCCGTCGGCCACGACTTCGACGCTGCGTTCGCCATCGTCGTCGACGAGTTTGGTGAGGGCAATTTTGAAGCCGTCGGTGTTGGCACCGAAGTCTTCGACGCCAAGGTCGACGACCTGGCTCGCTCCGGCATGATCCGCTCGGGTGTCGGCGCCGGTGTTGTGCTGCTGCTTGGAGGTGGGCTCATCCGTCTGTTGATGCGTCGCCGTCGAAAGCACCGCTCTCGTCGTGAGCCACCGGCTCCGCCGACTCCATCGGCTCCGCCAGTTCCGCCGACTCCACCGGCTCCGCCAGATCCGACGTTCGCTTAGCGATTCCGCGCAGCGTTCCTGGTTAGGCGGAATCGCTCGGGGCTCAACGAGGTTGCCTCTGTATGTCTCGAACGCTGTCGGCTCTTGTCGTTGTCATCGCGCTCGTTGCTGCGGCCTGTACCGATGACGCGTCTGTGGCGTCGGAAACGCCTACGACTCCCGGCGAGCCTGAGGAGCACGGCGGCTTCAACCCGCTCGTCGTCGACACCAGCAAACACAGCGTGCCGTTGGAGGACATACATTTCGACACCTTCGACGGGGGCTCGGTCACTCTCGCCGATTCCGACTTCGAGCTGAGGCAGCGGCTTCTTGACGCCATCCCCCCTATCGACAATCCGACCTACGGCACCGCGGCCGACGGCGATTGGCTCGACCCAGATGACCTTGTTCTGGGCTACGTCTCCGGCGAGGGGGAGGAAGCCACGGCCCACGCCTACCCGTTCAAGATTCTCAACTTCCATGAGATCGTCAACGATGTGATCGACGGCCGTCCGGTGCTGATCAGCTACTGCCCGCTGTGCCGCAGCGCAATCGTGTTTGACCGAACCGTGGACGGTCGGGTGCTTGCGTTCTCCAACACCAGTGCCCTGTATGAGTCCGACATGGTGATGATCGATCGGTCGACGGGATCGTATTGGTGGCAGGTGGCGGGAAAGGCGATCGTGGGGCCACTCACCGACGTTGCCCTTGAGCCGCTGCCGGCATCGGTCGATACGTGGGCGGGGTGGGTCGCGGCCTACCCCGATACGAAGCTGCTCACTCGGGAGACTGGTTTCAGCCGACCCTACGAACGTGACGTGTTCGCCGGTTATGCGGAACGGATCAACAACGGCCAATTCGCCTTCCCGGTTGGGGAGACGGCGGCCGGTGATCGGCGGCTCGCCGCCGCCGAGCTGGTGGTAGGAGTGGAGCTGGGCGGAGAGGTCAGGGCGTATCCGGTGGCGGCGCTTGATGGTGAGCTGCGAGACGAGGTCGGAGGCATACCCGTGGTGGTCATTCCTCGTGACGGTGGTGCCGACGTGTTCACGTTGACCGACGGCGGTGATCTCGCCGAGCAGCTGCCAACCCGCACCACGTTCTGGTTCGCCTTCGTTGGGGCCTTCCCCGACACGACTGTCGGCGGTGGCTAACCGCTCAGCGACCGGAGGCGGAGAAGTGCTGGTAGTCCTTGAGGCTGTTCCAGTCGCCGCCCCAGGTCCAGCCGATGTCGGCGAACGCCTGCACTGCGACGCTGTCGGGGCCGATCAGGCCCGGTTGGTTTCGTGAGCGGTCAGCGTAGGCCGTGGCCTGTTCGGGAAGGATGCGGTTGTCCTTCACGTAGGGGTTGTGGAAGGGGTTGATGTCGATGGCCAATCCTTTGGCGTGTTCGGAGAACCGGGTGCCGCCGGTTACCGGACGACACACAAACGAGGCCGAGTTGTTGGTGTCGCCGATCGGCGGTGCGTCGAGATCGGCCTGCGTCACGATGCGCATCTCCTCGATGGGGAAGCGGGCCTCGAACAGCTTCTCAAAGACGCCGACGATGTCTTCGGCCACGTCGTGGTGGACGATCAGCTCGCCGGTGTGGACCCAGCCGTCGAATCCCCAGAACGGCACGGTGACGTACGCCAGTTCTTCCGGCGGCACCGGACACCCTTCGACCCATGTCGAGCGCACCAACGCTTCCGGTGATTGGCTGAGGGCGACGAGCGTGTAGTCGAACTGTTCGTCGGTCGGAGGCGGAAGCGTATCGACGGTGGCGAAGCGCCGGTCGAGCAGCTCCGGGGGAGTGTCGATGGCCCGGCCGTTGCCGTCGCCGTCGGTCGGAATCGTGCGGACGCCGAGCCAATCGGGGCGGGGGGTGGTGGGCAGTGGCGACTCAGGCGCGGGCTCGGTCGTGCTTGTAGTTGTGTCTGTTGTCGACGTGGATGTTGAGGTGACTGCCGCGTTGGTTGACGGTGTCATCGCCTGGTTCAGATCGGCGGGGTCGCTGGTGCACGCAGCGCTCAGGATCAGAGCAGCGCAGACGGCGAGCGATGTTCCTCGGAGCGATATCACCTGGTTAACACTAGAGCCGGTTGTGCTCTTGTGGTGGCGAACGCTAGGACCCGGTGTGCACTGACCGACTAAGTGTTTCGGTCGTCTGGCGACGCAGCGTATCGAGTTCGGTGGAGCTGCCTCGCACCTCGATGACGAGATCGATGGCTGCGAGAAGAAACTCGATCCACTCCTGAGACCCCGCAGGTGCATATGGCCACTGTCGTTGCTGGATACGCCTGATCGCGGCCTCGGCCGCGACCGACAGTGAGGTGGCGGCTTCGAGGAGCAGGTGAAACCGAATACTGTCCGGTTCTTGGGACGCTACGGCTAGGCGGGCAACCTCAAGCGCGACGGCGACGTCTTCGGTGCTGCGGGTTGGTTCACCGCTCTGGGCTCGGTCCAGCAGCGCCACCGCCACTGCCTGGATGGCTTCATATCCTCCTGCACCACGCGGACCCCGAGCTCGAATTGATAGTACGTCCGAGGTTGCAGAGCGAACAAATGTTCGATATTCTGGAATCTATGATCGGCGGTGATCGAGGCGGAGACCTAGAGCGGTTGAATGAAGCGTTGCGTGACGTGCTTGACATGGCGTTGTCGTGTCTCAGCGCAATTGAGCTTGCTGAGCGCGCTGTTGCCTTGGAACAGGCGGCGGCGCAATTGGACGCTGCGCGTTGCGCCGCCGTGGCCGCTGCATCCGAAGCCGGTGAGGGTCCCGGGGCGTTTAAAGCGCTTGGGTTTCGTCACGCTGTTGATTTCATTGTCGACCGATCTCGGTGTGATGCCCGTGATATTCGCAAGCTAGATCGTGTCGGCCGTTGGTTGTTGGACTTCCCGGTGTTCGCAGGTGCGTTCGCTGAGGGTGTGCTCACGCATCGGCATATCGCGGAGTTGCGGAGCATCGACAAACCAAAGGTGCATCACCAGCTGATCGACTCGCAGGAAATGCTGCTCGAGGCCGCCAGGGAGTTGGATTTTGGGGATTTCGTGAATGTGTGCGCCTATTGGTTGAACGCCGCTGACCCTGACGGTGATGAACCCGTCGAGCAAGCGGCCAAGTCGGGGCTTTCGTATAAGAAGAACTCTGATGGATCCGTGTCGGGCCGGTTTCGGTTCGATGCGTTGACCGGGCAGGCGTTCCGCAATCTTTTGGATCAAGAGACACAGCGCTTGTTCCGCCGAGACAGCGAGGACAGTGTCAAACGCTCGCAGGGCAACCGCCAAGGCACAGCGTTGTTGAATCTGATGACTCGTGGCTCATCCAAGGGCGGGAACTCGCAGATCACGCCACTCGTTCATGTGGTGTTGGGTGCGGCGCTGGCCGAGAACCTGGCTGAGCAGTTGGCCGGTGAAACGACCGAGCAGGTCGAACCGTCGTTTGATGACATCAACCGGCGGTGTGAACTGATTGACGGCACACCGATCCACCCCAAACAAGCCGCAGTAGCAATGGCGGCGGGGATGGTTCGTCGGATCGTGTTCGACGAACACTCCCAACCAATCGATGTGGCCGCCAGAGCCAGGGGTTTCCCCACCTGGATGAAACAGACGTTGCTTGTCAGGGCGAGAGGGCGATGCCAGATACCGGGATGCGACGCGCCGTATGCGTGGCTGCAAGCTGATCATGTGCAACCCCACTCAAAGGGTGGCCCGACCAAACTCGCCAACGGGCAGGTCCTTTGCGATCCGCACAATAAGTGGAAGGAGGCGAGCTGATGGATGGTCGATTGCTTTGCCCCGTGCGAGGGCGGGTAGTAGGTTCAGCCTGTGATTGAACGACAGCTCGACATCGCCACTCCCGACGGCGACATGCCCACGTTCATCGTTCACCCCGAGGAGGGTGGTCCGCACCCGGTTGTGCTCTTCCAAATGGATGCACCCGGCATGCGGGAGGAGATTCGCAACATGTCGCGGCGCCTGGCGTCAGCCGGCTACTACGTGATCGCCCCGATGCTCTACTACCGCTGGGTGCGGGAGTACAACCTGTTCGAGACCGGTGATCGAGACCGCATGTTCGAGCTCATGAACCAGCTGTCCAACGCCATGGCCTCGGCCGATGCAGGAGCCTGTTTCGCCTTTGCCGACGACGACCCGGCAGCCGACGCCACGAGTTGTGGCACCGTCGGCTACTGCATGAGCGGGCCGTTCGCCGTCGTGGTGGCGGCCGACTACGCCGACCGGGTGCGGGCGGCGGCGTCAATACACGGCGTGCGACTTGTGGCTGACACTAAGGACTCGCCCCATCTCCGTCTCGCCGAAATCCCGGGTGAGATCTACGTCGGCTGCGCCGAGACCGATCACTATGCTCCTCCAGAGATGGTCGAGGCGTTCGAAGCGGCGGTGGTAGACACCGGCGCAAACTGTCGAGTCGAATGGTTCCCCGACACCGAGCACGGCTTCGCCTTCGCCGAGCGGCCGATGTACGTGCGAGATGCCTCCGAGCGACATTGGGAACGGCTACACAGCCTCTTCCGCCGCAACCTCTACTGATTTGCCGAGAGTCTGGCGTCGAACGACAGGTCGCTGTTGCCCGACCACACGTTGTGGACCGAGACGGCCAACACGTTGGTGCCGTCGATGATCAGTGCCGGGTCGAGGGTGATCGCCACTGGCGTGGTCTCGTCGTCGCCCCATCGTGATCCCAATGCCTTGGTATCAACGGTGATTTCACCATCCGGGAGATTGCGGCGGGCGACCTCGGCGCCATTGAGGTACACCACGGCACCATCGTCGAAGGTCAACGACAGCGTCAGGGAATCCGGTGCACCTTCCGCCGTAAACGTTGTGCGGAAGAAGTAGCCGCGATGACCGGAGTCGACAACCGTGGCCTCATCACCGTCACCGAAGCCGAACGATCCGATCCCGCTCGACCATGCGCCATCGGCGAATCCGGGCGAGATCCAACCAGAGTCGGGCTGCGATCCGTTGTCGAGGAACCGCCATTCGGTCTCGGCGGTGACGTAATCGATCGGTCCGGGACCGGGTCCGCCGCCCCCTACCTCGAGCACGGTGTCGAGCCCAAGATCGAACGACAGATCACCGTTGCCCGACCACACGTTGTGCACGCTCACGGCCACCACGTTGGTGCCGGCCACGAGGAGATCGGGATCGATCACATGTCGGCTATAGGTTCGCTCGGGCTCCCCCCACCGAGAGTCGATCGCCTTGGTTGTCTCGTCGATCGGCCCGTCGGCCAGATTCTCACGTACCACCTCCACGCCATTGACGTAGACGGCCACACCATCGTCGGCCAGCACCCAAAGCTCCGCCTCGGTGGCATCGGCGGCCAGGTCAAACGAGTTGCGGAACCAGTAGACGTTGTGGCCCGACTCCAATTCGGTGGCTTCATCACCATCACCGAAGCCGAACTGAGCCGATCCCGTCGCCCAGGAAGCATCGTCGAATCCGGTCTGACGCCAGGCGGTGCCACTGACCGATCCGTCGTCGACATAGCGCCAGGTGTCGCTCCGGTGGATGGCCGTGAACGGACCGCCATCGCCCCCACCACCGTCGCCGCCCCCGCCTCCGTTATCGCCCGTGCGGCGGCCGACGATCTCGGCGTTGAAGCTCATGTCGGTCGGATTGTCGTAGGCGCCGTGCACTTCAACGGCCACGATGTTGGTGCCAGGCTGGAGATGGTCCACGTCGATGTGATGCTCCACCCAGGTTTGTTCGTCGGTCGACCACTTGCCGGCGGTGGCCACCGTTTCGTCGGTCAGCGGGCCACCCGGAAGGTTGTGCCGCATCACTTGCTCACCGTTGATGTACACGGCGGCTCCGGCGTCGGCCAGCACTCGAATGGCCACGTCGTCGTAATCGGTTGGGTCGCTCACCGTGAAGGTGGCGCGGGCGTAGAGGGCGTCGGTTTCGCGGGTGACGGTGCGTTCGTCGCCGTCACCGAAGCCGATCTCACCGACCCCGGATGCCCATCCGCCATCGTCGTATCCCGCTTCGGCCCACGAGGCAGCACCGCCTCCGCCGCCAGCCGCCGGTGCCGAGCCCGAGTCGAGATAACGCCATGTTGTGGAGCGGGGGAGGAGCAGGTCGCCGTCGATCTCGGGTTCGGCGTCGGTCGGCAGGTAGGCGAAGCCCTGACGGGTCAGGCCGCCGACTTCGGTGAAGTCACCACCGAGCCACAAGCCTTCGGGGCCGGCCAGGATCTTCCACACGCCGTAGAGGGTCAACACGGTTGGGGCGAAGTCGGTGATGTGATCGTCGTTGATGTCGATCGCCGCCACTTGGGCTCGCGGAAGACCACCGAACAGCTTGGTGAAATGTCCACCTACATATAGGGTGTCGCCGCGTAGCTCCAGGTCTTGAATGTCGCCGCTGCCGAGATAGCGGAGAAGCTCTTGCCCGTCGGTTGCATGGTGTTTCTGGAGTCGGTTGTTCTCATACCCGAGACCGCCGACGGCGAGGTAGACGGCGTCACCCGTCGCTTCGATGTCGAATATCGGCATGTCGAGCCCTGGTCGCCAGTTGCGGTCGAGTGAGCCGCTGCCGATCCAGACTCGGGCGGCGTAGGCGGTGTTGCTGCGTCCTTCCACGGAGGCGAAGTTACCCCCTATATAGAGGTGCTGGCGATCGTCGCTGAGTTCGATCCCGCGCACAGATCCACCGTCGATCGACGGGGCGAAGCTGGAGTCGAGCGCGCCTGTCAAAGCATCCACTCGGCCGACGAGGGTACGAGATCGCCCTGCAATCGATGTGAGTTCACCGGCCACGATCAGGGACGAGTTGTGATGGATCAGGTCGAGCACACGACCGCCTACATCAGCCCGGAAGCTGCTGACGACGTTGCCGTTCTCATCCACGGCGGCCAGCCGCTTGCGGTTCGTGCCGTTGATGGACCGGAAGTCGCCCCCGACATAGACGTGCCCTTCCGGCGAGGCTTCGAGCGCGAGTACGTCGCCGTCGGCCCCCGGATTCCACGGCAGGATCTCCCCGGTTGTGGCGTGGATGGCGGCCAGGTTCGAGCGGCCGGCCGAGTTGCCGTTGCCGTCCACCACCGAGGTGAACGTTCCGCCGAGATAGATCGTGTCGTCGACGCGCACCAGATCACGCACGGTCCCGTTGGTGTACCACGACGGTGCCGGAGTCTCCCGTTGTGCCGCCTGGCTGGGTAAGGGGAGGAGGAGGGCGACTAGAAAGGTAGCGGCAGCCGCGGTCGCCCGTGTCAGCCTTGTTGCATTGCCGCGTCCGCCCGCTGGCCTCATTGTCGCTCGACTCTCTGGATCGCCCTACTGGTTCGCCCTGTTTGATTGCCCTGTTTGATCGCCCTGTTCGAAGTTACAGACTGGTTGGCCGAACTGGAAGGGCGAACCGCCCCGAATTCGCTCAGAAATTATGGTTCCGGAGGCCCAGCGCGAGTACCCCCAACGTGTCCTATGTCACGCCCTGTCACGTAATTGCAACTGCGCGATACGCCTGGCGTTTCTGGGAGTAGGATTGTCGCAATCGACCCCAGTGGGTTGGATAAGGAGTTCAGCGGGTAGACGGAGTGAAGCTCCGAACACGGTGAACTCCAGGCCGTCTCGGCCCTAAGTACAAGAGGAGAGAACTATGAAGCGATCAGTGAAACTGATCTTGGCCATGGTCGCCGCGCTGGCCATGTTGGCCGCAGCGTGCGGTGACGATGGCGAAACGGAAGCCGGTGACGGCGGCGATGGTGACGGCGACAGCGCCGCCATGATCGGCGAAGGCACCAACGTCGGCCTTACCTTCGACATCGGTGGCCGTGGCGACCAGTCGTTCAACGACTCGGCTGCTGCCGGCATCGATCGAGCCAAGTCTGAGCTGGGAATCGAATTCTCCGAGGCCGAGCCGAACCAGGACGGTTCCAACCGAGCCGAGCTGCTCCAGCTCCAGGCCGATCAGAGCGATCTTGTTGTCGCTGTCGGCTTCCTGTTCGAGGGTGATGTGGTGGCCACCGCCGCCGAGAACCCCGACACCAACTTTGCGGTGATCGACTCGGCCATGCTCGATTTTGACAATGGCGGCGTTCCTTACGCCGACAACATCGCCGGCCTGACCTTCGCCGAAGAAGAGGGCTCGTTCCTCGTCGGCGTTGCCGCCGCTCTTAAGAGCGAAACCGGCACCATCGGCTTCATCGGTGGCGTTGGTGGCTTCGGTCTGATCGAGAAGTTCGAGGCCGGCTTCACCGCTGGTGTCAAGGCCGTCAACCCCGACGCAACCGTGATCCCGCAGTACATCACCATGGCTCCCGACTTCGACGGCTTCTTCGCCGCCGACCGGGCCAAGGAGATTGCGCTCACCATGTACGGTCAGGGCGCCGATGTGGTCTACCACGCCGCCGGCGGTTCCGGTGCCGGTCTCTTCGAGGCCGCCAAGGAGCAGAGCGAGTCCAGTGGCTCCAAGGTGTGGGCCATCGGCGTCGACTCCGATCAGTACAACACCTCCAGCGAAGAGGTTCGGGAGTACATCCTCACCTCGATGCTGAAGCGAGTTGACGTGGCCGTCGAGCAGATCACCACCGATCAGGTGAAGGGTGACTTCGCCGCCGGTAACACCGTGTACGACCTCAGCGTCGACGGCGTCGGCTACTCCACCACCGGTGGGTTCATCGACGACATCGTCAGCGATCTCGAGGACTACAAGGCTCAGATCATCGATGGAACCATCGAGGTTCCGACCGAGCCGTAAACCGGCTTGAGTTTGCAGTAAATCTTTGAGAAGAGGACCGGTGGTCCGTGGTCGGCTAACATCGCTCCACGGTCACCGGTCCTGCTCATTTAGGATGGGGAATTAGACGGGCAATCGCGGCTTCCGGCCGCCTGAGACTAGGGGGACAACTTGGCTCTAGCCATCGAACTCAAGGGAATCACCAAACGGTTCCCCGGTGTCATCGCCAACGACAATGTCAACTTGTCGGTGGAGGAGGGCGAGATCCACGCCATCTGTGGCGAAAACGGCGCCGGTAAGTCCACGCTGATGAAGATCCTCTACGGCATGCAGCCGGCGGATGAAGGCGTGATGAAGGTTTTTGGGGAGGAGGTCACGTTCTCTTCACCAAACGACGCCATCGAACGTGGTATCGGGATGGTCCACCAGCACTTCATGCTGGCCGACCAGATGAGCGTGATCGAGAACGTCATCCTCGGCTCGGAGCCGATGAAAGGTGGCCTTATCGACTTCGACGAGGCCAAGGCTCACCTGGCCGAGGTCGGCGAAGCGTATGGGCTGAAGGTCGATCCCGACGATCTCATCGATTCGCTGGAAATCGGTGAACGGCAGCGGGTTGAGATCATCAAGGTCTTGTTCCGGGGTGCCAAGATTCTCATCCTCGACGAGCCCACAGCGGTGTTGGTCCCTCAAGAGGTCGAGGAGCTGTTCCGCAACCTTCGGGAACTCAAGGCCGACGGTGCAACGATCATCTTCATCGACCACAAGTTGCAGGAGGTGCTGGAGATCTCCGACAGCATCACCGTCATCCGTCGAGGCAAGACGGTCACCACGGTGAAGGCCTCCGACGTGACCGCCGGTGAGCTGGCCGAACTCATGGTCGGGGAGGAACTCCCAAGCCCCGAGACCACCGACTCCACCGTCACCGACGAGACGATGTTGACGATCAGTGGTGTCAACCTGCTCGACGAAGACGAACGCACGGTGGTGCACGACATCAACGTGTCGGTTCATAAGGGTGAGATCGTCGGTATCGCCGGCATTGAGGGCAACGGGCAGACGGAGCTGATCAACGCCATCATCGGTACCCATTCCGTGGCCACCGGCACCATCACTCTCGACGGGGTCGACATAACCAACGAGTCGGTGCGCCATCGCAGGGAAATGGGCCTTGGCTACGTGCCGCAGGACCGCCACGAAGAGGGGCTCCTGCTCGACGCCCCTCTTTGGGAGAATGCCGCTCTTGGCCATCAAACCGGGCCGCCCTACTCGAAGGGGGTTTGGATCGATCGTCAGGGAGCCCGAGATCACACCGGCGTGATCCGCGAAGAGTTCGACGTTCGTAGCCCCAACGTCGACGTGAGTGCCCGGGCCCTTTCCGGCGGTAATCAGCAGAAGCTGATCATCGGACGGGAGATGTCGGCCAATCCGAAACTACTGGTGGCCGCTCACCCCACCCGAGGTATCGACGTAGGTGCCCAGGCCGACGTGTGGAATCAGATCCGTGCCGCCCGAGCCGACGGGTTGGCCACGCTTCTCATCTCCGCCGACTTGGAGGAGCTGATCGGCTTGTCCGACACGATCGTGGTTATGTTCCACGGTCGTTTGGTGGCCACCCTTGATCCCGCCGAGGTTGATCCTCGAACACTCGGTAGTTACATGACGGGCGCCGCGCTAGGTGAGGATGCGTCGAAAGAAGGTGAGTCCTGATGAACAACCCAATACTTCGCCGAGTGATGCTGGCTGTTGCCGCTCCTCTGTTGGCCGCGGTGTTTGCCATTGTGGTCTCGGCCATTGTGCTGGAGCTATCGGGATCGCCGGCTCTGGAAACGTTCAAGACGATTGGTGAAAATGGTCTCAAGCTTGAGACGTTCATCGACACGCTGAACCGTGCCACACCGCTCTTCCTGGCGGCCGTGGCGGCGGCCATCGGCTTCCGGATGAACTTGTTCAACATAGGCGTGGAGGGCCAGTACATTCTGGCTGCGTTCATCGCCGCCGTCGTCGGGTCGAAGGTCGACCTGCCCGGCGTACTACACGTGGCCGTGATTGTCGGAACCGCCATGCTGGTCGGTGCCATCTGGTCGGGCTTGGCCGGTTTGCTTTACGTCACCCGAGGGGTCAACGAGGTGATCTCGACCATCATGTTGAACTTCATCGCCACCGGCGGCATCGTTGCCGCTCTGTTGCCGAGGTTCATCGACGATCCCACTGCCGCCAACCAGGGAACACCCACATTGCCGGAGTCGGGTTGGATCCCCGATCTCAACGGCGTGGTTGAGATCTTCACTCGCGAGATCGGCAAGGGGCGGGAGCTCACCGGCGTGCTGGCCATTGCCATCATCGTCGGCATTATCTATCACGTGATCCTCAACCGATCGCTGCTCGGCTTCGACATTCGGGCCAGTGGTATGAACCCGCTGGCCGCTCGGGTTGGTGGTGTTCCGCCGAAGAAGATGGTGATGATCGCCATGGTCGGCGGCGGCTTGGTGGCCGGTCTTGTCGGTATGCCGGAGATTCTCAGCGACACCCACGCCTACGACCAGGGGTTCATCCAGGGTCTCGGATTCGCCGGAATCGCTGTTGCTCTGCTCGGCCGTAACAATGCGTTGGGCATGGCCTTCGCCGCCCTGCTGTTCGGCTTCCTCGACTCAAGCTCGGCGGTGCTGCAGGTGCGAGCCTCGGCCTCGAGCGAGATCGTGGTCATCATGCAGGCCACCTTCCTTCTGGCCGCCGTTGTGGCCTACGAGGTGGTTAACAGAGCGAAACAACGTGACGAGGTTGCAAGGGCGGTGAGAGCCACAACCCAGATGGCTTCGAACGGATCGGGGGTGTCGGCATGAGTGAGCTGTGGACCAAATTCAACGCTTTGCCCGCATGGGCCCGATGGCCGATTCTGGCCAGTATCGGCGTTCTTCTTCTCGCCGTTGTTCAAGGAGTCAGCGGCACGCAGCTGTTGACCGACGAGGGCACGTCCAACGCCATGGTGCGCTGGTCGATCCCGATTCTGTTGGCCGGCCTCGGTGGTCTCTTCTCCGAACGAGCCGGCGTGGTCAACATCGGTCTCGAAGGCATGATGATCCTCGGCACTTGGTTTGGTGCCTGGGGCGCCCTTCATTGGGGTCCTTGGGGCGGCCTGTTGGCCGGGTTGGTCGGCGGGGCTCTCGGCGGCCTGTTGCACGCGATTGCCACCGTGACCTTCCGGGTTGATCACATCATCTCCGGTGTTGCCATCAACATTTTGGCTCCCGGCCTAGCCCGATACTTATCAGAGCGTGTCTTCACCGGCGAGGTCGGTGGCTCGGTGTCGCAGTCTCCCCGAGTCGACGGATTCAGCAAGTTCACGATTCCCGTGATCTCCGACGTGCTGCAATGGATACGCGAGCTCGACTGGTTCTGGATATCCGACATCGCCGGTGTGCTGCGAGGATTTGTGGCCAACCTGTCGCTGTTCACACTCATCGGTTTGCTCTTGGTTCCGATTTCCAGCTTCGTCTTGTGGAAGACGCGGTTCGGTCTACGCCTCCGTATCTGTGGTGAGAACCCGCAGGCCGGTGAGTCGCTCGGTGTGGCCATCTACAAGCACAAGTACTTCGGAGTGATTATCAGCGGTGCGCTGTCGGGTCTGGCCGGCGCGTTCATCGTGCTTGAGCTTTCGGGCTTGTACCGCGGTGGTCAAACCACCGGTCGAGGCTTCATCGGCTTGGCCGCGTTGATCTTCGGCAACTGGCGAGCATCGGGTGTGCTCATCGGAGCGCTGCTCTTCAGCTACCCGTTCGGATTGTCCTTGGTCGACTTCGACGCATCGTCGAGCGGCTCCGCCACTCGGGCGTTGCTGCTGGTGATAGCCATCGGTTTGGCCGGTGTTGCCGCCTGGGCCTTCCGGTCGGATCGCAAGGTCGACCTCCTGGTTGCCGGCGGCATGGCCGCAGTCGCCCTGGTCTGGTATCTGGGCACTGAAACGGCAGCGTCGTGGCTGCCCAACACCATGCCCTACGTGCTGGTGCTGGTGGTGCTGGTGTTTGCCAGCCAGAGGCTGCGTATGCCGAAGGCCGACGGGCAGCCCTACACAAAGGGCGCTCATTAGCGGCTTTACGCCGTGACTTTGAGGGCCTTGAGTCCTCGGATTACGAAGGTCGGATTGTAGGTCGGTTCCTCAACCATTTCGAGGTTGGGGAACCGATCGACCAATCCAGCTAGCGACACCACAAGCTCCTGTCGGGCCAGGGCCGCGCCCACACAGAAGTGCATGCCGCCTCCGAAGCCGATGTGGCCGGAGTCGGCTCGGCCCACGTCGAACGCATCGGGATCGTCGAATCGACGTGGATCCCGTTCCGCCGAGCCGAACAGCATGCCCACCCGGTCGCCCACGTCGAAGGTGTGCCCGGCGATCGTGACGTCGGGTTCGAGCACCCAGCGGTGGAAGAACTGCGACGGTCCGTCCCAGCGAATTAGTTCTTCGATGCCGTCGCCGGCTGTCACCTCTTGCGACAGTAGCCGCTGCCACTGATCCGGGTGTTTCATCAGCGCTCGCACACCGTTGCACAAGGCGTTGACGGTGGCTTCGTGGCCCGCCTCCAACAACACGATGGTGGTGGAGATGATCTCGTCGTCGGTGAGGCGGTCGCCGTCTTCGTCGCTGACGGCCAGCAGGCCGGAGAGCAGTTTGTCGTCGGGAGTGCGGCGTTTCTCGGCCATGAGGTCGCGGACGTACTGCATCGACTCGGTCGCCGCCGTGTTGGCGGCGATCTGCTGCTCTTCGCTCGCCGATAACTCGTACATTTTGACGATGGCGTGCGACCAGTCGAGCAGCTGCTGGGTGTCTGAGGCCGGCACGCCGAGCAGCTCACAGATCACGGCAACGGAGAACGGTTGGGCGTACTCGCTGACAAGGTCGAAGGTGCCTCCACCCTGGGTTCGCTCCTGGCATTCGTCGAAGATGCCGTCGGCAAAGGCTTCGGTCTGGGGGTGGAGCCGGCTCACCGATCGGGGAGTGAAGGCCCGGGAGACGAGGCCCCGTAGGCGCGTGTGGTCGGGCGGCTCGAGAGAGAGTAGCGACCATTTCTCATGCTGGTGGAAGTCGGCCCAGCGGGGATCGGGCTCGGGTCGGCCGAAGTCGGCGTGGCTGAAACGGTGTTCGTAGATCCGCCCCAAGCGGCGATCCCGAAGCGCCGCCTGCACGTCTTCGAACCGGGTCAACATCCACTGGTTCGTCTGCTCGTCCCAGAAGATTGGCGTCTGTTCCCTTAGCTCGTTGAGCCGCGGGTAGGGGTTGGCGATGAACTCGGGATCGTTCAGGTGAAGGTCGTCGACGGTGATATCCATTACCCCCGATGGTAGGGCGTGGTTCTCGGCCAGGCCCAGCCATGGTCGCAGCCGGAATATCGCGCCGAAACGCGCGACACTGTTCGTTTCCGCGCGTTATTACGAAGCGGGGCCCGGGTCGGGCAGCGGTCTACTTCCGAGTGACCTTCACCGGTAGGTAGGTGTAGCCGTTTACGAACGACGACATCACCCGCTCCGGTTCGCCCTGGGTCTCAATCCGCTCGAAACGCTGGAGCATCTCCTCCAACAGGATGCGGAGCTGAAGCTCGGCTAGCCGGCTGCCCATGCAGAAGTGGATGCCGTAGCCAAACGACAGATGACGGTCGGCGTTCTCACGTTCGATGTCGATCACATCGGCGTTGTCACCGAACACCTCTTCATCCCGGTTGGCCGACAGATACCACATCAGCACCTGATCGTCCTTACGGATCGTCTTGCCTCGAACCTCTACGTCGGCGGTTGCGGTGCGGCGCATGTATGACAGCGGCGTCTGCCAGCGAATGATCTCAGGCACGGCGTTGGCGATGAGATCGGGGTTGGCGATGAGCTTGTCGTACTGGTCGGGGAACTTGTTGAGGCCGTAGATCGTGCCCGACATCGTGTTGCGGGTGGTGTCATTGCCGCCCACGATCAGGAGCAGCAGGTTGCCGAGGTGATCAACCGTGGACATGTCTTTCGTGGCCTCGCCGTGCACCAGCATGGAGACGAGGTCGTTGCCGGGGTTGGCCCGACGCTCCTCCCAGAGCTTCTCGAAGTAGTGCACACACTCCATCATCTCTTCCCGCTTCTGGGTCTGGGTTTCCACTAGACCGCCCGGACCGGGAATGGCGAACACGATGTCGGACCAGCGGGTGAGCTTACGACGATCCTCGAACGGGAAGTCGAACAAGGTGGCCAACAGCAGGGTGGTCAACTCGATCGACACCGTGTCGACCCAGTCGAAGGTCTCGCCTTCCGGCAGCGATTCGAGCACATTGATCGTGCGCTCCCGGATCAACGGTTCGACGTTGCGGAGGTTCGAAGGTGCCGATACCGACCGCACCGTCTTGCGCTGCTCGGTGTGTTTTGGCGGATCCATGGCGATGAACGTCTCAATCGTCGTGCCCTCGGGCAGCGGCTTGTCGAGGCGTTGGCCAAGCGTGATTCCTTCCGCCGAGGAGAAGTTACGCCAATCACCATCGATGGCACGAACGTCTTCCCATTTCGTGATCGACCAGTAGCGGCCGGCGGTCTCGATTTCGTTGAAATGGACCGGATCCTCGGCGCGGAGGCGACGGAAGTAGTCGTGCCAGCGATGTTCCTTCCAGAGGTGGGCGTTGACGGGATTGATTTCTTCGATCGACAACTCGCTGGCCGGCGCCACGTTGGCTCCGAGTTCGGCCATCTCCATTTCCGGAGTCTTGTAGGTGTCGGAAGGCCAGGGAACCTCGGTCATCTGGTCGGTCATTGGGGTGCCTCTTCGGGGTCGTACGGTGATGAGGGGGCGGCGCGTCTGGTTGGCCATCGGCCGCGACTCATTGGTTCTTAGCCTAGACCGGTTTCCCTTATGGTGTCAGGCTGCGGCTGGTTCATGCCAATCTGTGATGACAAAATGGGGTCCGACGAAAGCGAAGCATATGGCCTTCAACGAGCAACTGGCTGAACGCATACGAGAGCTTCTTGAGCCGGGTTCCTTCGTGGAACGTAAGATGTTCGGCGGTCTGGCGTTTATGGTCGGCGGCCACATGGCCGTGACCGTCAGCGGTCAGGGCGGATTGATGGTCCGATCCGATGAGGCCACGGCCGCTGAACTCATCAACTCGACGCCGGCCGAACAGGTCGTGATGCGAGGACGTCCGATGACCGGTTGGATCCGGGTTCCCGATACGGCTCTGATTGATGATCACGACTTGGAAAGGTGGGTCGACCTCGGTCTGCGCCACGTACACAGGCTTCCACCGAAGTAGAGCGCGGCCACCCCATACTGGTTTCGATGTTCTTTCCCCCTGCTGCCGACAACCCCAAGGTCGAGTACCTCGACGACTTTGCCGCCGGTCAAGAGTTTGATCTCGGCGCGTTCACCCTCACCACCGATGAGATGGTTGAGTTCGCCGAGCGTTACGACCCTCAGGCCTTTCATACCGACCCGGCCACCGCCGCCGAGTCGATCTTTGGTGGTCTCATCGCTTCGGGGTGGCAGACCGTAGGTTGTGTGATGCGCCTGATGGTGGAAAACATGATCCCGGCGGAATCATCGCTCGGCTCGCCGGGGATCGATGAGCTGCGCTGGCTCCAGCCGGTCCGCCCCGATGTGATGTATCGAGCGGTGTATTTCGTCGACGAAGTCCGGGTTTCCCGTTCCAAACCCGATCGAGGTATCGTGATCGGCCGCAGCTTGGCCTACGCCGCCGCCAAGGGCCGAGAAGAAGGCGCTGTTATGACCTGGAACGGCATGGGGATGTATAAAACTAGGCCCGGTTCGTCCGGGAGCTAGCCCTTTGATCGCCCTATCCGAGGGTGGCAGCGAACTCCTTGATCGACGCCTGCTGCTCGTTGCTGAATCCGTAGATCAGGTTCGATCCGGTTTCCAGGTCGGGTGACAGCACCATCATCTGGGAGTTGGCCTGCACGCCAAACGACTGCCAGGTGGTGAAGCTTGGGTCCCACAGCATCGTGGGGGTACGGGTGCCGGTGTTGTCGATGAATCGCAGAGCGAAGTTGAAGTCGTCCTGGGCTCCGAGCCCGATTACCTGGATGCTGTCAATGTTGTCTTGAGCAAACTGCTCAACGGCCGGACCTTCACGCCGGCAGGTGGGTCAATGCGGCGCCCAGAACCAGAGCAAAACCGGCCGGTCACCGGTCACCGCTTCCCGCAAGCTACTGATCTCGCCGCTAGCCACCGACAACACTTCGATGTCGCGCACATCGTCGGCGAGCTGCAGCGTGCCGAGGTTGGCGTTGGCCGCCTTCTCCGCCTCGTCGGCCGGTAGCCAAACCTGGGGCTGGGGAGCCGCTACTTCGTCTGCAGCGCTCTCATCGGTACCACCGTCTGAATCGGCAGCTGCGTCTTCGGAGGCATCTTCGACGGCCTCGTCCGCAACTGCGTCATCGGAGCCGGTGTCGGCAACATCGGTCGCCTCGCTGCTGGCCTGAGTGTCGGCTGTGGTGACTTCGTCGGCGGCTTCCGAGCAGGCGGCGCCGAGGAGCCCCAAGGCCATCAACGCGGCCGCTAACTTGGGCGCGGCACGGTAGGAGAGATCTTTCACAACAGCTTCAACCGGTGAGACGCCATGATTATTCTCCTCCGCCCAAGAATTCTTCTGATTACTCTCGGCCCTTAGTTGAGGCGCTCTTTGACCAGCCCGGCGACGGTTTTGCCATCGGCCCGCCCCGCGACCTTGGCGTTGACCGCTTTCATGGCCCGACCCATGTCTGCCCTTGTGCTGATGCCCTCGGCGGCCAGGGTCTCCTCAATGAGAGCCACCAGTTCGGCTTCGGAGAGGGCCTTGGGCAGATAGTTCTCCAAAACGGCGAGCTCGGCCCGTTCGTCGGCGGCCTTCTCCGGCCGGTTGCCCTGGTCGAACGCCTCGGCCGCCTCCACCCGGCGCTTCGCCTGAGTTGATACCACCTTCTCAACCTCGGCATCGGTGAGCGACGTGGCGCTGTCGCCGGCCACCTCAGCCTCCTGCACCGCGGCGATGACAGCCCGCAGCGTGCGGAGCGTGACGGCATCGCGAGCCTTCATCGCGGCCGTGAGGTCGGTACGGATTCGAGTGAGGAGGGCGCTGTCTTGGGTCGCATCGGACATGGCCTTATGCTACCGAGCGACAATCGTGTCGGCCGGTCATTTCATCTGCAACCCGGATCGTGCGATGCTGTTGGGGTGGGCAACTCAGTACTAGACCAGGTGCGTGCTTTCGGGCCGGAGATAGCGGCTCGGAGCGACGAGATCGAAGACGCGCGCGGCCTTCCGCTCGGCGTCGTCGACCTCATCAGGCCGACTGGAGCCTTCCGCATGTACGTCGCCGACGATCTGACTCCGCCCGGGGTCACGGCCTGGGAAAGTCTTGAGGTGCTGGAGGAGTTGGCGTTTCACGATGGGGCGGCCGGATGGTGCGCCATGATCGGCTCCACCACTTCGCTGCTGTCATCGTTCCTCCCTGATCCATTCGCAAAGGAGCTGTTTGGCAACCCCAACTCGATCGCCGGTGGATTCGCCATGCCGGTCGGTCGGGCCACTCCGGTCGACGGGGGCCTACGGGTGACCGGGCGGTGGCAGTGGGGCTCAGGAACTCGCCACAGCGATTGGATCGGCGCCGGCTGCAGAGTAATGAGCGATGATGGCCTGGCGACGCCCTTCGTGTTCTTCTCCGCCGACCAGGTTGAGTTCATCGACAACTGGCACGTATCCGGCCTCTCGGGCACCGGGTCGGGTGACTACGCCGTGACCGACGCTTTTGTGCCCGAGGGCCGTTGGGTGCAGATGGGCCGTGACGAAGCTGTGCGGGATTGCACATTCTCCCGGTTCTCGTTCTACGGTCTGCTGGCTTGTGGCGTGGCCGCTTGCGCGATCGGCATCGGTCGACGGGCCATCAGCGAACTGATCGACATGGCCCAAGCCAAGAAACCGCAGGGGAGTTCCCGCACCCTTCGAGAACGCACCCAAACCCAAGCCGAGGTGGCCGAGGCGGAAGCCAAACTTCTATCGGCCTGGGCGCTCATGCGAAGCGCAACCGAGTCGGCCTGGGAAACCGCCGAGTCGGGTGAGACTCCGTCGGTCGAACAGAAGCGGCTCCTGAGGCTGAGCGCCACCCACGCCACCCAGACGGCAGCCGACGTAGCCGAGATGATGTACAAACTCGGCGGCGGCGCGTCCGTGTACAAGACCAGCAAACTTCAGCGTTGTTTCCGTGATGCCTTTGTGGCCACCCAGCACGCCATGGTTGCGCCTCGTACATTCGAAACCGCCGGTCGACTGCGACTCGGCCTCGACACAGACACCCGACAGCTGTAAACCCGAGGACGGACGGAGATTATGACAGACCTCTATGAAGCCATGAGTACGTTGCGGGCAGTTCGACGTCTGCGTACCGACCCGATTCCCGACGACGTTCTGGAGCGGGTGTTGCAGGCCGCGTGCTGGGCCCCGACCGGCGGGAACCAGCAGCCGTGGAAGGTGATCGTGGCGAAGGACCCGGCGGTGAAGAAAGGACTGCAAGACATCTACCGTCCCGAGTGGCAGCGCTACGCAGAGGGGTTCCTCGCCCGGTTCGAAGGCCAACCTGAGGAGGTGACGGCACCGTGGCGGCGGGTGGCGGCTGCCGGCGATTACCTGGCCGACCACCTGCACGAAGCACCCGCCATCTTGATGTTCTGCGCCAACCCAAAGGCGATGGCCATCACCGACGCCAAGCTCGACCGGGTGAGCATGGTCGGTGGCGGCTCCGTTTACCCGGCGGTGCAGAACGCCATGCTGGCCTGCGTGGCCGAGGGACTGGGTTGCACCCTCACCACGCTTCACTGCCTGCGGGAACCCGAGGTGAAAGAGCTGCTCGGTATCCCCGACTCGTGGGCCACGGTGGCGATGGTGCCGATCGGCTATCCGGTTGGCAAAGGCCATGGCTCGATCACCCGTAAGGGCCCTGATCAGATGGCCGCCCTCGATTCGTTCGACGGAGCCTGGACCTAACGAAGCCGGCCTAGCCCGTCGGATCCTCTGGCGCCTTCATCACATCGGCTACGGCCAGTAGGAGATCGTCGACGTTGAACGGCTTCGGCAATAGCTTGTCGTAGGTGGTGTCGGGGTCGTCGAAACCGGTTGAGCTATCGAGGAACCCGGTGATCATGATCGACTTGAGTTCGGGCTTGATCTCACGCAACCGCCGGATCGTCTCCAGCCCGTCCAAAACCGGCATTCGATAGTCGACGACGGCGATGTCCACATCGCGATTGCTATCGAACCATTCGATCGCATCCACACCCGACTCGAAGTCGTTGACCGTCAAACCGACCGATCGTAGGGTCGACGCGGTAACCGACCGAACCTGCTGATCATCGTCAATGAGGATGACCGAAAGGTCATTCGTCTTCTGGACGAGGCCTGTCGGCTGGACCTTCGGAGGCACCGTGGTTGCCTTGAGAAAGAGATCGAACTGCGTGCCTTGGCCAACCGTACTCTTTACCGAGATCGCGCCTCCGGCTTCGGTTACAGCGCCATACACCATGGGAAGCCCCATGCCGTTTCCGTCGGTCGTGGTCGAGAAGAAGGGCTCGAAGACTCGATCCAATAGGTCCGGATCGATTCCTCTGCCGTTGTCGCGAACGGAGAGCCTGACGTACTCACCGGGCTCCAGATAGCCCAACACGGTGTCGGCCTCGGGAGCGGTCACGATCGAGACGTCTTCGGAGGAGATGACCACCTCAGTTGCCCCCGCCGCCACCGAGTTCAAGCACAGGTTCATCAGCGCTGTTTCCAGGGTTGGTGCTCCCCGGACCTGAACCCCGGAAGTGGCGCTAAGAGCCAGCTGGTATTCGATTTCTCGAGGTGCGATCTCAGCCAGAAGATCCACCAGAGTCCGGACGCATCGATGAGGGTCGACCGGGCCCATCTGCCCGCTGTCGGCTGGGTTTCCGAATTGAAGAAGTCGCCGGGTTCTGGCGGTGGCAAGGTCCGCGGCGGCGGTAACCCGGCTCAGATATTCGCCGACTGATTGCTGAATGTCTTGGGGAACCTGCGGGTCGCGCGCTGCCTGGGCGGCCATCGCGGCGCCGCCAACGATCACCGTGAGCGAGTTGTTGAAGTCATGAGCGATGCCGGCGGCCAGCTGACCCAGCGCCCGAAGTCGTTCCCCGCGATCGATCCGATTAAGGAGCTCAAGCTCCTGTTCACTTGTGCGAACGACAAACCGCAATCCGCTGGGAGCACCGGACGAACTCCGCATGTAGCCGGCCTCGACGATGACCTTACGATCCGGTTTGTCGCCTCCCACCCGGAGCGTGGCGTTGCTCACCGTGCGCTCGTCGACACCCGAGAGCCAGAAGAATGACGGGTCGACCCGTTTACCCCGGGCATCAAAAAGGATCAGAACATCATCGATCGAACGGCCAACGACTGCATCCGCCGCGAGCCCAAACATATTGAGGGCATTGGTGTTGACCGACGTGATTTCGCCGGAGGGAGAAGCCAGCACAACCCCTGAGTCGGACGCTTCCACCATGCTCTCAAGGGTCCGGGTTCGTTCCCGTTCCTTCTCCATGGAAAGCATCATGTCATCGAGATCAAGAAAGAAGCCGACGATGTGGAGCTGGGTACCGTCGGGAAGACGTTGGGTGGTGAAGGTGTACGACCGGAAATGCCGGTAGTTCCCTTCGGCATCCTGGAGACGGAGATCCACAACGTCGTGATCATTCTCGCTCGGGGTCAGCACTCGAGCAGCCAATCGAGCGATGTCGTCGGGGTGGATCCGTTCAACCAGAAACGGATTTGCCTCCCCGGCCGGCGGAATGTCTTCACGACCGAAGCCAAGGTGGTAGATCAACTGAGGGGCGATGGTCATCGAATGCGTTGACAGCTCCACCTCGTACGGGCCGCCCGGCAACGCCTTCAGCGAGGCCGGCAGGATCGGTGCGGTTCCGTCGTCAATACGTTCGAAAAAGTCGTCGGGGGCTTTCCCCAAGGTTGACGTCGAGGGACGCAGCTGGGCTTGGAACTCGATTACCACATTATCGATTGTTCCTGTCTCGCTTCGAATCCCCTGAGATCGGATACGAATACCGTGCTCGTACTCCAGATGAATTGAAGGAGTTCCGTTGGCCGCTGTTTCGACGAGACGTTCGACCGGAACGTCGTCAAATTGCATCAGATGGATGACCTCGTCAAGCATGGACCCAAGGAGCCGGTCGCCGTCGACGCCACTCCAGCGTTCCAGCTCCGCGTTGGCCCACACTATGACGCGATCTGGATCGACCGCCGCCATCGGTGTGGTCAATGACTCCAAAATCAATTCTGCGGATGGGGCCCGCTGATCCATCACCACATCAGTGACGCTAGCGGTGTATTTGTTGATATCTAACTCGGCGCATTGATTAAATATTTACGGTCGCTTCTTCAGCAAAAGCTTGCATTTTCAAATGGTAATTTACGGCATTGACTGGACCAGTCGATCGGTGCGGGCGTTCAACACTTCATACTCATCGATCCGGTCAACCGGGGTCACTCGAATAGTGTGGCTGAACCACATCCAGTGCGGATCGGTCGGGCACGTCGTCGGCCCATGAAATAGAGTGTTTCATCGGCTGATCCAGGGGGAATTGCATGAGACGCAGCAAGATCGTGGCCACGGTGGGGCCCACGTCGTTAAAGCCCGAAGTGCTGAAGGACATGATCGCCGCCGGGATGAACGTGGCCCGCATCGGGCTGGCTCACGGCACCCTCGACGATCATTTGGCCAGCTATCGCCTGGTGAGGAGCGTGGCCGAGGAGGTCGGTTCGAACCTTGGAATCATGGTCGACCTTCCGGGGCCGAAGATCCGCTGTGCCCCCTTCCCGGATGGAGGCGCCGAGTTGGTTACCGGGTCGGAGGTATTGATCACAGCCGGGCCGGAGGCAAGCTCGGCCCAGACGATATCGGTCGACTATCCGGACTTGATGACCACCATGCAGGTTGGTGACCGGGTGGCCCTTGGCGACGGCAACATCGCCATGGCCGTCGAGGGTGCCGACTCCGAGGGGCTGCACACCAGGGTGGTACGAGGAGGGCTGGCCCAGGGGAGACCGGGGCTGCAAATTCCGTCCGATCGACTGAAACTGCCGACACCAACCCCGGACGACCTGCGCTTGACCGACGCCTTTGTCGAAGCCGGTGTCGACATCATCGCCGTGTCGTTCGTGCGCTCCGCTCATGACCTCC
The DNA here is from genome assembly GCA_965216355.1 of Acidimicrobiales bacterium. GTDB lineage: Bacteria > Actinomycetota > Acidimicrobiia > Acidimicrobiales > SZUA-35 > JAHELU01. The sequence goes on along the minus strand of CBDCFR010000013.1, from coordinate 53,520 downwards.
GACGGGTTGGTGTGGAGGCGGCTCCGGCTGGTCCGCTGCTCGTGGCCAAAATCGAAACGTCGGCGGCCGTCCGCAACCTTGACGGAATCGTGGAAGCGGCGGGAGCGGTGATGGTGGCCCGAGGCGATCTTGGCACCGACTACGCACTGTCGGAACTGCCCCACCTGCAGAAACACATCATCCGCCGGTGCATTGCCATGGGCCGCCCGGTGATCACGGCCACGCAGATGCTGGAGTCGATGGTGTACGCCGCCACCCCGACCCGGGCGGAAGCATCGGATGTGGCCAACGCCGTGTTCGACGGTTCAAGCGCCCTGATGCTCTCGGGCGAGAGTGCTGTTGGCGTCGATCCGGTGAACTCGGTGTCGACGATGGCCGAGATCATCCGTCGGGCCGACGAGGAGTTCGACCACAGCAGCTGGGCCGATGTGATCGAAGATCTGCGGCATGACGAGGAACAGAAGGATGCCTCCGACGTGACCACCGACGCCTTGACCATGGCCGCTTGCAAGGTGGCCGACCAGGTGGGGGCACAGGGCATCGTCTGCTTGTCTCGCACGGGGTTCACGGTGCGGTCGGTCACCCGTTTTCGTCCAAGCACGCCGATCCTCGCCTTCAGCCCCGACCCGGCAGCGGTTCGACAACTGGCGGTGAGCTGGGGCACAACAGCCACCCTCACCCAGGAACGTTCGGTGGCCGCCGATGTGCGCGACGATGCACTTCGCCTGGCCCGGGAACATCTTGGTATGGCCTCCGGCGACCGGGTGGTGGTGATCTCCGGTCAGTCCACCCGAACCCGGGCCACCGACACGCTGCGGGTGATGCCGATCCCGTAGGCCGGCGGGGCCATCGTCGGCTACGTTTGTGGGCCGTGGAAGCAGTTGCGCAAGGTGAGTTCGAGTCGATGGTGGGCGATGCCATCGACACGTTGCCTGACGAGTTCCTCGATCTCCTCGACAACGTGGTGATCCTCGTCGAGGACGAGCACCCGGAGAAGCTTCTCGGGCTCTATGAAGGGGTGCCGCACACCGAGCGGGACGACTATGGCGGGTTTGAGTTGCCGGATCGGATCACGCTCTATCGTCTGACGCTGTGCGAGTTTGTCGAAGATCGTGAGGCCTTAACCGAAGAGATCCTCGTAACCGTCGTGCACGAAGTCGCCCATCACTTCGGAATCGACGACGATCGCTTGCACGAACTCGGCTGGGGTTAGCGCCGAATTAAGCGCTGAGGCGGTCAATATTGTTCGGATCTGCGCGATATTCCGCCAGCGTCAGTCAATTGCGGGGTTAGTCGAGCGCTTCGAGGAACGCTCGGGATCGTTCGACCACCAGGTCAGTGGCAGCGGCGTCGTAGCTTGGCAGCGAGTCGTCGATGAATAGGTGGCCGCTGCCGGGGTAGAGGTGGAGGGAAGCGTGCTCCGGTCCGACGGTCTCCACAATCTGGCGGGCCGCGTCGACGTCTCCTTCGTGGGCGAAGAACTCGTCATCGTCCATGCCATGAATCTGAACCGGGACGCCGGTTGGCCACGGACCAATCGCCCACTCACCGGTGATCGGCATGCATGCCTCATACAGCAGAGCGCCTCGTGCCCCGGATTGGGTTTGGGCCAATCGTTGGGCCGTCATAACGCCAAATGAAATCCCGGCATAGACCAGGTTGTCGGGCAGCCCGGCCAAGGCCTCATCGACCCGTTGGGCTAGCGTCTCCTCGCCGATGGAGGAGTTGATGGCGAAGCCTTCTTCAAGACTGTCGGCCACTTGCCCGTTGTAGAGGTCAGGGGTATGAATAGCGTGGTCCCCGTCGCCGAGGCGCTCGGCGAAACCGCGCACCCCCTCGGTTAGACCGAGCACATGGTGGAAGAGAACTACGGTTGCCATATATACCTTTCAACGCCGAATCAAGTGACGGACGCCGAGTACCACGATGATGGCAACGGCGCCCAAGATGCCGAGCCACTTGAGCCAGAACGCACCCTGCATCATGGTGATCAGCCAGTCTGCTGGGTTAACGACTTCATCCGGGCCGGGTTGATCCAGATTGACGGTGCCGAGTCCGAGTTGCACGCAAAGGTTCTCGATCTGGTCGAACAAGATCCCGCCGCCAAGTGCCCGCAGCCCGAGACGGCTGCCGTTAAGTGCGGAGCGGTCGGCCCGGGCCAGTAGTAACAGCAAGCCTCCGAGCAACAGGGTGTAGCCGGGCACGATCACCAAGATGTCGACCCATGAAGCCCAGCGCACGCCGTTGCCGCTCTCGTTGGCCACCGCCGCGAACTCTTCGGGCGACGTGGCGGCCTGGAGCGATGTGAGATCGCCGAGTAGGGCGGCGGTCACAAACCCGACAATAGACACGACCAGCCCGACCAGGGTGGTCTTGCCCGGTGACGCCAACAGCTTTCGCATGGGCCCACACTATTCGTTCGCGAGCGTCTTTGTGGAGTGAGCGGCTAGGCCGCAGTGGCGGTTGCCGACTGGGCTCGCCTCGTGGCCCCGAAAATCTCGACCAAACCCAACACCACGAAGAACTGAGCCACACTGAGGCCGGCCATCGTGGCTCCGCCGGCGGTTCCGGCGTGGAAGCTGATGAGCAGCCCGACCACCACTGCGATGGCACCGAACCCAACCGAGGCCAGCATCATCATCGGGATACGCCTGGTGAGCAACGACGCGGTGGCCGGCGGGCCGACGAGGAGCCCGAACACCAGCAGGGTGCCGACGGCTCGGAAGCTGGCCACGATGCTGAGCGCCAGTAGCACCATCATGGCCAAGTGAGCCAGGTCGGGCCTCATGCCCAGACTTTGCGCCTTCTGCCGGTTGAAGGTGAGGGCCAGGAACGGGCGGTACAGGATCACGCTGGCCGCCAACACAATGATGGTGGCGATCAACTGGGTGACGATGTCGGACCAGGTCACGGCCAACACGTCGCCGAACAACAATGCGGTGACCTCGGTGGCGAACGAACGAGCCTTCGACACGATCACAATACCGAGCGACAACATTCCAACGAACAGCAAGCCGATGCCGGTGTCTTCTCGGACCGTTGCGGTCGACGACACCAGTGACACCAATCCCGCCATGACAGCGGCCGCTACGAGCGCCCCGATGATCGGGCTGACGCCCCAGAGCACGGCGATGGCGATGCCGGGGATGACCCCGTGGGCCAGCGCGTCGCCGAGGAAGGCCAAGCCCCGAAGTACCACCCACGTGCCGACCACGGAGGTGGCGATCACCGCGAGAAGGCCGGCGAGGAGGGCTCGCTGCATAAAGGCCGGCTCAAACGCTTCGATCACTCGGCTAGTCTACCCCTGGGCACAAAATATCAGAATGATTCTCGATATCACTTCGGCGGTATCATGGGATTCGTGCCCGGTCCTTCCACGCCTGATCTGACACTCGACGGTGTCACCATTCGCTACGGCGATGTTCTCGCGCTTGACGACGTGACGGCGCGGATTCCGCTGGGCACCTCGGTTGCGGTGATCGGCCCCAACGGTTCGGGCAAGTCCACGTTGTTGAAAGCCATTGCCGGTCTGCTCCCGCTGTCGTCGGGAACGATCGATTGTGGCGGTTCCGAGGTGGCGATCGTCCTGCAGTCGACCGACGTCGATCCGAGCCTTCCGCTCACAGTGGCCGATTCGGTGGCCATGGCCCGCTACCCCAAGATCGGTTTGCTTGGACGTTTCGGTGCGGCCGATCGAGATGCTGTCGACTCGGCCCTGAAGGCCTTGGATCTGGGTGAGCTGGTGGACCGACAAATTAACCACTTATCGGGTGGGCAACGGCAGCGCACGTTCGTGGCTCAGGGTTTGGCCCAGGACGCGTCGGTGTTGTTGCTCGACGAACCGATCACCGGGCTCGACATTGTTTCCCGGTCGCTGATCACCGACGCCCTCGATCGTGCCGCCGCCGAGGGTCGCACAACGATTCTCACCACACACAGTTTCGCCGAGGCCGAACAATGTGATCAGGTGATGTTGATGGCCAATCGCTGTATCGCTTTCGGAACTCCCGACGAAGTGCTCACCGAAAGTAATCTGCAAGAGGCGTTTGGCGGCCGCTTTGTCAAGGTCGGCAACACGCTCGTACTCGACGACCCCCACCATGAGCATGAACATGCCCACCACTGATCCTTCCAAGGGCGGCCAGTCCGATCTGCACACCTCGGCCGATGCCCTCCTTCAGTCGCAAGGACATCGCTACACGTCGGCCCGTCGCCGCATCGTCGAGGTGCTGCGCAAGATCAGTGGACCGGTAACCATCCCACAGCTGATCGCCCACGACGACCAACTCACCCAGTCGAGCACCTACCGCAATCTCACGATTCTGGAGGAGTCCGGGGTGGCGACTCGGGTGGTAACCCTCGACGATCACGCCCGGTTCGAGCTCGACGAAGCCCTCACCCGGCATCACCATCACCTCATCTGCACGTCGTGTGGGGAAGTGCAGGATTTCGAACTCCCCGAGGCGCTGGAACGTTCACTCGACCAGGAGCTACACCGGATCGGCCGCAACGCACGATTCGATGTGCACCGCCACAGCCTTGATCTACTCGGGCATTGCGCTGATTGCAGCTAACTTCAGCTGAGCGCCTCGGAGATGCGGGCGGCGTTGGTTCGGATCATGTCGAGATAGGTGGCACCGTCCGACCCCGGCTCGCCGAGCGACTCCGAGTAGAGCCCCACCACCCCGATTTCGCCGATCTCGTCGGCGAGCGTCGCGGCCAGGTCGTTCGGCGATGAGGTATCGACGAAGATGGCCGGCACCCCTTCGGCCTTGATCACTTCGGCTAGTTCAACGAGGTTGCCGGCGCTTCCGCTCTCCACCGTGGTGCCTCCAGCGATGACGGCACCAACAAGCTCAAACTCATAACGATCGGCGAAGTAGCCGAATACCTCGTGGTCGGTCACAAGCACCCGCCGCTCGGCCGGGAGTTTCGCCATCATCGCCGCAATCTCGGTGTTGAGACTGTTGAGCTCATCGACGTAGCCGTCGGCTGCGGTGTCGAGGGCGTCGGCATCAAGCGTCGATACGTTGGCTTTCAAAAACGCGACGATGCCGGCAACAGCGTCGGACATTCGAACCGGATCGGTGAAGAAGTGTGGGTCGATCCCGGTGTGGTCGTGTTCGTCGTGTTCGTCGCCCTCATGTTCGTTATGGTCGAAGTCGATCGCCTCCACCGCATCGAGCGCCTCGAACGTGGCCACCCCTTCGTCGGTCGCCGAGTCAATCACATCGAGAAGGCCCTCCTCGAAACCCCCTCCGTTGACTATCAAGGCATCGGCGCTCAACAGCTCGTTGATTTCCTGGGCCGACGCTTGGAAGCTGTGGGGATCGGCGCCGACGGGCATGATCGTGACGACATCGGCCTGGTCGCCGACCAGCTCGCCGACAACGTCGCCCAGGATGTTGGTGGTCACCGCGATTGTGGGGCGGCTGCCTTCGGCGTTGTCGCCCGCCGCGGATCCGCATCCAACGGCCGACAAAACGAGAACAGCAATCGCTGAGACCAACGTTAACTTCTGGGGCAGGTTGATTAGAGACTTATATAAGGGCCGAGCCACAGGCCAACTCCTGATAATGAGAACTGTTCTCAAATGCTATCAGCGTTCTTACGCAAACAACTCGCAGAATCCTCGTAGCGTTCCGCTACCGAGGTACGGCGGGCGGAGAAACTGTTCACTTCGGATGGGATGGTGAGGTCGCGGAGACCGTTGCGGTCGGTACCGACTGGCGGGAGTACGGCTACTTCGTCCCCGCCACGGCGGAGTCGGTCCAGATCTGGTTTGTCAACGACGGTTTGACCCCCGACGGCGTCGACAAGAACCTCATCGTCGATTGGATTGAGATCAACGGCGAGCGAATCGAGATGGAAAGCCCCGAGGTGTTCTCGAAGGGCGTGTACAACGGCGTCGACTGCAACGAGGGTTACCGGGAGTCCGAATTTCTGGCTTGTAATGGTTTCTTCCGGGTCGACATTGAGAGCAATCCTGAACCTCCCCCAGGCGACACGACTCCGATTCGGTTCGAGGCCGGCGGCACGACCGGCACCGAGATCCTTGGTTTGGAAATCAACGGTACGGTGGTGGGCCGATGGGCGCTGAGCACTGATCTGCACCTGTGGTACGGCTACGAACACTCCGCCGATGTGCCGATTGAGTCAGCCCGGATCCTGTTCACGAACGACGGCCTCGACCCAAGCGGTGCCGATCGCAATATGTATGTGGGTGCGGTCACCATCGGTGGCGAGCTGTTCAGCCCCGCGATCATGGAGAGCCGGGGCACGTGGAACGGCACCGATTGTGGTGTTGGGTTCCGCGGTAGCAATTGGCTTCACTGCAACGGCTGGTTCAACATTCCGGTGAACGACGGGCCCGACCCCGACAGCGTCTTTGTGACCGTGACCGCCAGAGGAACCACCGGCACCGAGATCATGCACTGGTGCTCTCTGACGATCGGGTCGCAGCGGAATGGGCGCTCAGCACCACCAACCGTGAATACCAGGTTTCGGTGCCCCGCGAATTCGCCTACGACGGGATGTTCGTCAGCTTCGTCAACGATGGCTTCGATACGAACCTGGGTGATCGCAATGTGTGGGTGGAACAGATCGTTACCGGTCGGGATGTGATGGACCCGGCGACGCTGTACTCCAAGGGCACGTGGAACGGCACCGATTGTGGTGTGGGTTACCGCAACAGCAACTGGTTGCACTGCAACGGCTGGTTTGGCACACCGGCCGGCTGAGATCAGTCTTTCGAGATTGCCGGTCTCCCGTCCGGAAACACGCCGAGCTCTTCAAGGCGCTCGATCGACATCGGTTTGCCAAGCAGATAGCCCTGGCCTTTATCGGCGCCGATCGCGACGCAGGCCGCCAGTTGTTCGTCGGTCTCGATCCCTTCGGCGAGGGTTTCGATCCCCAGTTCGTCAGCCATTCTCACCAGACCTTTCACCACGGTTCGGACGGTGGGGTTGGCCGGCAGTTCGACGATCAATGAGCGATCGAGCTTCATCGAGTGAATGGGGAACTGGCTGAAGTATCCCAGCACGTTGTGTCCGGCTCCGAAGTCGTCGAGTCCGACGGTGACTCCCCGTTCCGCCAGCTCGATCAGACTCTGCTCCGCCTGGGATCCGGTCACGACGTGCTGTATCTCGACCAGCTCGACGATGAAATCCTCGTCACGGAGGCCGTGGCGATGAAGCGCGTCCATGTGAGCTTTGATGTAGTCGGGCGACTCGAGCTGGCTGGCGTTCAGGTTGATCGCGAGACCCTTTAACGCCCAGTCGCTGTTTTGTTGTCGGAGCCAAGCCAGATCGGCAGCCGCCTGTTCGAGGGTCCACTCGGTAAATGGCTGGATGAGTTTGGCCGCCTCCAACCGCTCCATCAGCATCGGCGGTGGAACCAAACCTTGTTCCGGATGGTGCCAGCGGAGCAGTGCTTCACAGCCCAAGATCTCCCGTTCGCCGAGGAGCGAACAAACCGGCTGATAGTGGAGCTGGAAGTCCCCGCCCTCGAGCGCTTCTTTCATGTCGCGGTCGACAACTCTGATGATGTTGACTTCCCAGCGGATGCTCTCGTCGGCCACCACGATGCCTGAGTTGGCCTTCTTGGCCTTGTACATCGCGGCGTCGGCCGCCGACAAGAGAGCGTCGGCGTTGGCTTCAGGCGAGGACGTAAGGGCCACGCCGATGCTGACCCTGGCGATGATGTTTACGGCACCGATCTGAATTGGTTTCTGACACAGGTCGCTTAGCCGCTGGGCGATGGCGACCGCCTGGTCCAAGTTCTCGAGCTGATTGAGCACGGCCAGGAACTCATCCCCACCCAACCGGCCGACCTGATCGTCTTCCCGTAGCGATTTGGCGAAACGTTGGGAGATCACCTTCAACACCGCGTCACCTATTGCGTGCCCGTGGGTGTCGTTGATCGACTTGAAGTCGTCCACATCGATGAACAGAGCGGCCGTTGCCCGATCATTGGCGTCGAGCGCCTCCTCCAACCACTCGACGATGGCTCGACGGCTTGGGAGGCCGGTCAATTCGTCGGTGCGGGCCCGCAGTAGCGACTCCTCCAGCTGATTGTGCATGTGTAGGAAGAACGCTGCGGTCTTGGCCAACTCGGCGATCTCGGCCAGTGCCTTCGACTGCGAAGCCTGCTCACCTTCCAACCAGACGTTGATTGAGCCGTGACAGTGTGTTGGTCCGACAATCGGGGTGATGGCCCAGGTTGGACCGTCGGCTTCCGGCTGGGGCAACCGCCCATGGGGCAGATCGGGCGGTGTTTGAAGGGGAGCGGCGAAGTCGATCCCGGTTCTGGTTTCGGCGTTGCGTATGCACCAGCGGATGTAGCGGGAGGGGAACGGTGAGGTGTCGATCTGGGGTGTTGCTCGAGCATCGGAGAGCGAATAGGTGTTGATCTCAAATCGTCTTGCCTGATCGTTGCCGGTCGGCACCAATGTGAGCGACGCCGACTCGATGCCGGCAATGGCGTCCAGGTGAGCGGCGATTACATCGAGAACATGGGAGGTCGAATCGGTTTCGGCCAGGTCGGCGAGCAGCCCGTTCGGAGGTGCGTTCCTCCCACAATTCTTCACAATCGAAGCTTCGGCAAATCCCGTACCATCTGAAGCGCGATGGGTCGAGTGCGGCAACGGTTTTCAACGGTTTGTGGCCCGAGCCGGTTTCCCGACTCAGGCCACCCGACCGAACTAGTTTGTGCGTCTCATCGAGGCGCCGCGGTTGGGTCGCTGGGCGCAGGCCACGGGCCCTAGCCGATGATTTCGAAGGCGCTGACCGATGGTGAGCTGGCGAAGGTGTTGGCTTCACCGGCGAGCCAATCGGTGTGCTGGCCCCCGTTGAGGGTGGTCGAGCCGAGGAAGGTCGACGCCCAGATGTGCAGCTGATCGTCGCCTTTGCCGCCCCGGTAGGAGAAGCTCTGGTTGGTTTCCACATCGAACATGTACATGTAGTCATCGCCGGCACCGGCCTGGATGTCGACGTTGTGATCGACCTCGCTGTAGGTGAGTCGTAACGAGTCGTTGCCGCCTCCAAGGTCGAGAGAGAGATAGCCGGCGTGGTGGTTCTTCAGCTCGAGCTCTGATGCGCCCGAACCGTCGATGAAGGTGATGTCCTCATACGTGTCGAAGCCGGTCTGGCCGTGGACTTTGTTGCGGCCGTCGCCGAGGTCGATGTGAGCGTTGCCGTCGAGCCTCCAGCTGCTCTCCTGGTTGAAGTAGATCGTGTCGTCGCCGCCGGCCAAGTCGAAGATGATGTCGCCGGTGACGTAGCCGACTTCGTAAACGGCGGTGACCCCTCCAGTGGTGATCTTGATTTCGTAGCCGCCGACTGCGTCGCCGAGGATCACGTCATTATTGTTGTCGTCGCCGGTCACGATGAGGTCGCCTTCGGGGTCGTAGGAGACGGAGATGCCACCGTTTTTGGGGCCACCTTTGTCGCCGCCGTTTCCGCCGCCGCCCTTTGGGGCCGCTGCTGCTGCTCCTGCGGTCGAGACGATCATGGCGAAGGCCAGAAGGGCCATACTGACGGCCTTGATGATGCGGCCGATGGTGGGGGTCGTGCTGTTGTGGTTGCTGGTTGACGTGGACATTTGGTGTCTGCTCCTTGTGAGTGGCACCGAGTGCGTCCCGATGCACTGATCATCGTGAATCAGTGCTCGCCTCCAACCTTGGGGGACCGCTGGAGAGACTATGTAGATGTTCTGAAGGACCGGAGGTTGTTGGCTGTGGCAGGCAGAGCGATACTTCCAGAATGGAAGCTGTTGATGCCCTAAAGGCCGCCAACGCCGAGTTTGAGTCCAGGCTCAGGCAGGTCACCGCCGACCACTGGAGCCTGCCGACGCCATGCCCCGAGTGGGACGTTCAGGCCTTGGTCAACCACGTGTTGCTCGGCACGCGAATGTCTGTGCAGGTCCTGTCGGGTATGCCTCGGGAGGAAGTGATCTCGTACCTCGACGACGACATGATGTCGGAAACGTCCAATCCGGTGGCGAGATTTGTCAAGTTGGCTGAAGAGATGGTTGGCGGGTTCTCCGGACCGGGCGGGCTCGATGGCATCGTCAATCACCCTGGCGGCGACTTCCCGCGGGCGATGTTCTGCGGCTTCCGGGTCGCTGATGGGGCGCTGCACGCCTGGGATCTCGCCAGGGCGATCGGCGCCGATGAAACGCTTGGGTCCAACGTTGTGCAGTTCCTTTGGGACGACGCCCAACCAAGGCGAGACATGCTCGTGGCCACCGGCATGTTCGGCGACGGACCGTCAGGAACCATCGATGACAACGCCGATCTGCAGACCCGCTATCTCGATCTAATGGGCCGCCGTCCCTGATTCTCGACGACAGCTCCTACCACGTATGAGAATCTGCGTGGATGACCCGCCCCACTCCCTCTCGGACGCCGCCTCGGCCCGGTTGTGTGAAGCGCTCGGATTTTCGGCTCTAGCCACCACCAGTTCGGAGAGAGCGTTGCGACTAGGCAAGCTCGACTACGAGATCAACCTGGCCCAGAGTTTGGAGATTGCGGCTGAGCTGGCCGGGGCTACCGACGTGCCTGTGTCGGTTGACTTCGAGGACGGATTTGCCGTAGCTGCGGAGGCTGTGGCCGACAACGTGATCGGCGCTCTCGACGGCGCCAAGGAAACGATGTTGTCGGGCGACTTTCTCAATGAGGAGTCGTTAGACATCGACGAGCTGGGTGATCAGTACGAGGCGTGGTCGTCACCGGTATCGGAGGACATCGGTTTCTACGTCGACCTTGCGCTCCGATCCGACGGCCCAGTGCTCGAGCTTGCCGTCGGCAACGGATGAGTTGCAGTGCCCGTGGCCCAGGCCACGGGTCGGCGAGTGATCGGTGTCAATGCCTCGGCGGTGATGCTCGAACAGGCGAGAGTGAAGGCAGCCGACGCCGGGGTCGACCTCGATCTGCGGCTGGGCGACATGCGTGAGTTGAGGACGACGAACAGCTTGCGTTGATCTACTGCCCCGGCCGGTCTCTCCTGCATGTACCGACATGGGCTGAGCGACGACAAGTCTTTGAGCGAGTAGCCGGGTCACTGAAGCCTGGTGGCCGGTGCCTTAGCCGAGCTGAAACAGCTTCCGGGGAATGCCGAGCGGCCAGCGGCCGTCGATCGTGAGCCCCGCCGCCATTCGCCCCAACGCATCGGCGCTCTTGGCCCCAGCTCCGTGTGCGCCGGAGGCGACAAAGGTTCGGTCGGTGACCTGATCGATCGTCGGGTACGCATTGGGAGTGCGGGTGATGATGCAGCGTTTGGATTCCACCGAGAGGAAGTCGACGTCAGGGAGAGTTGATCGCAGCGCTTGCTCCATGGCGTCGAGGTGCCGGTCACTGTCGCCTTGGCGGAACCACTGTTGTAGATCGTGGAGCGTGGTCGGGTGGTAGTCGGCCGGAGTGTTGGCCCCCATCTTGATGTAGTACTCGCCGTCGGGGTACTGGACAGCGGGCGTCATATAGATGTCTCGGATTACGGGATCGTCGATGTAATAGGAAAGTGTGGGCATGCCCTCGAGCCGCTTCGCTTCCTCCGCCGACACGCGGCCGAGCACGATCGTTTCGCTCTCCGGCGTGAGCGGCAGCTCTCGGGGAAAGAAGTCGAAGCAGTTGGTGAACGAACCCACGGTCACCAATACCTTCGCCGCCCGATAGGTCTCGCCCGACTGGGTTTCGACCTGTACGGCGTCGCCCGAGTCTCGGATGTTGACCACAATGTCACGGACGATCGACGCCCCCTGACGTTCAGCGATCACGTTTTGTGCCCGCAGCATTGCCCTCGGGTCGATCATGCCGGACGGAGCGGGTTCGTGCAGTACCCAATGGGTGTCGGGGAGATCGAAATGGGGAAAAGCCGCCCGCCAGGAGGTGTCGCCTTGGGGGAAGTACGTGTGGTCGATGTTGAGCGCAGCCACCACATCGAGTGAGGACTCGAGGTTGTTGTCGGCCACATCCTCGGAGTTAACGATCACACAGCCAACCGGCTCGTAGAAAGACACCCCGGAGGCCTCTTCGATCATGCGGTAGTTGTTGATCGCCATCCGCCCGATCTCGCTGCGAATGCGGGATCGACCGAGGATGCGAGCAACTCGACGAGCGTCGTAGTGGCTGGAAAACACGCCGTCGTGAGTGAGCTGGTCGTCGGGTTCGTCGGGCCCGATCACGATCACCTCGCTGCTCTCCTCGCTCAGATAGCGAGCCGCAGCGCTGCCGAAGAGTCCGTTGCCCACCACAATATATTCGGCGTCGTGATCGGCGTCCGTTAGTCCGTTCAGCATGGTTTCTCACTGTACTTGCCTCGATTCGGGCCGACCGCAGGCGTAACCGGCGACGGAAGGCGAGTGGCCAGCGCACCCAACGTCGACCCGTAGATGATGTGGCCTGCGGTGGCGACTAGCACTGTTGTTAGGTTCAGCGGAAACAACATGTCTTGGCCGTGGGGTGCGAATCGGAGCACTGCGAGTAAGCCACAACAGACGAAGAGGCCGTGTACGGTGCCGGCCACTACTCCTCGTCCGCCCAGCGCATAGAAGGCCAGTGCGATTCCTCCACCGTTGCCCACAAATCGCCACAGGTAGCCAAAGACCCAGTCGGGCTCGGGTCCAAGGCCTGCGCCGATATGGGGGATCGGGTCGCGGTTCATCAGCCCAAGGGCCAGGCATGACCAGCGGAACAAGTCGTAGGTGAATGTCGACACCACGCCAACGGCCAGAGCCCGAGAAGTCAGTCGCCGCACCTCCGGGCTGCGGGCGGCCATCATGGTGAGGAGCACAAGGGATGGCAACAAGACCCACGTCGCCAACGTCCGGATACTCCAGACGCCGAAGGTCCACACTGCGATAAGAGACACCGGAACGGCGCCGATGAACATCAGGGTGAGCCTTGTGGCCGGCGACGGTGAGTTACGGCCGCCCACATCTGGTTGTTGCACTGTGTACTGCAGCATCTTCCCTCCAGTGCGTTTTGGTGGTGTTCACCAGTACGACGGAAGGGGTGCGGCCGGTTCGCGAAAATCTCGGAGCTTCGAATGAGCCGAGCTTGTTTCCCGCTCACGCCGTTCGTGGAACAATGAGTTCATGCTCGACCATCTATCGATTCAATGTTCCGATATCGGGGCCAGCGCCACCTTCTACGACGCCGTATTGGCGACGATCGGCGGTGAACGGATCATGGACTTCGGTGACGTCATCGGATACGGCGTCCCGCCGATGCCCGACTTCTGGCTCGGACCGCATCAGACAGGCGAGGGATTCCGCGAGTCGCATATTGCGTTCACGGCTCCCGACCGGGCCGCTGTACAGGCGTTCTTCGACGCCGCCGTGGCGGCCGGCGCCGAGGTGCTACACGAGCCTCGACAGTGGCCCGAATACCACCCGAACTACTACGGGGGATTTGTGCGCGATCCCGACGGCAACAACGTCGAAGCGGTGTGCCACTCACCTGAATAACGGAGAAACCGGAAGCGAAGGGGGCCCGAGCGCATGGATGCGTTGGCGAAAACAAGCAGGATTCGATCGGCGAAGTGGGTGATCGCCTGGGATGACGAAGCCGGTGACCACCGCTATCGACGCGATGTGGACGTCGTCTTCAGAGGGTCGGAAATCATTCACCTAGGCGACGGCTACGAAGGCCCCGTCGACACCGAGGTCGACGGCAGCCAGGTGATGGTGATGCCCGGGTTGGTGAGCACACACGCTCATCTCAACGGTGCGCCCTTTTCAACCGGGTTGCTGGAGGAAGTGCTCGACCCGATGTTCGGCCACTCGCCGATGTACACCAAGAAGGGTCCCTTCTGGGTGAGTGATGTGAACACCCCGGCCCGAGACGGCGGCAAACATTATGTTGCCGCCATGCGCCACTCGCTCACTGAACTCCTCGGCAGCGGCGTTACCACCGTCGTCGACATCCAAGGGACCAGCGACGGCGACGAACTGTGGTGTGAGTCGCTTCACGAATCGGGAATCCGCGCCTACGTGGCGCCGTCGTTTCAGGAGGCGCACTGGCGGCCGAGAGATGGTCGCATACTCGACTTCGAGTGGGATGCGGCGGCCGGACGAGCCGGGTTCGAGCGAGCCACCGCCACTCTCGACTTTGTCAGGGACTACGGCGACGGTCGGCTCAGCGGCATGATGTTCCCCGCCCAGGTTGAGACAGTTGGCGAGGGGCTCATGCGTGAGTCCCGTGACGAGGCCAGGACGCGGGGGATCATCTGGCAGACCCACTGTGCACAGAGTGTGCCGGAGTTCCGGGAGATGGTGGCGAGGACAGGGCGCACGTCGGTGAAGTGGTTGGCCGACATCGGCGCCTTGGATCACACGACCATTCTTGGTCACGCCATCTACCTCGATCATCACAGCAGCCTGGCCTGGCACTCGCGCGACGACCTTGGTGTTCTCGCCGGCAGTGGCGCGGCGATCGCTCACTGTCCGCTCACGTTCTCCCGATGGGGCACGGTGCTCGAGACGTTCCTCACATATCGCGACGCCGGGGTGCGAATCGCAATGGGTAACGACACCGGCCCCGTCAACATGCTCGAGGAGATCCGCTGCGCCTTCACCCAAGCCCGGGTGGCGTCGAATGATCCGGCGTCGATCTCGATGTCGGACGTGTTTCGGGCGGCGACGATCGGTGGGGCCGATGCGCTCGGTCGAACCGATATCGGTCGAATCGCCGTGGGGGCCAAAGCCGATCTCGTTCTCGTCGACCTAGCGCATCCCCGGATGCAGAGCCACACCGATCCGCTGCGGGCGCTCGTGTTTGTGGCGGCCGACCGTGCGGTCCGGGATGTGTACGTCGACGGGCGGCTTGTCTACACCGACGGCAACTCGACCGCCTACGACTCTCACGCCGCCTCTGCTGCGCTGAACCCGGCGATGCAGACCATGGTCGACGAAGTCAACGCCGCCGACACGGTGCCTGATGTCGACGAGATCACCGCGATGTCGTTCCCAATGGTCTGATCCGACCCATTCCGCGTTGGGGCGGAAGGTTTTGGATACAGATCGGAAGCTGAGCCGACTAAGTGTTGTGTATCGTCCAGGAAGCGCTGCGCCCCTAGCCGTTCTCAAGCCGGTGGGCGTCGACATCCGATGAAAGAGGCAATGTCAGATTTGTCAGCTCGTGCCCCCGATGTCAACGTCGACTCGTTCATGGCCGCTCTGCCCGAGCACGATGACTATCTGCGAGGGTTGGTTTGGTCGGTGGTCCGTGATCCGAACGTGATCGACGACGTGATGCAAACCGCCTACGAACGGGCCTATCGAGCACTCGGCCGGTTCGATGGCCGGTCGAGTTTTCGCACGTGGCTACACACGATCTGTTATCGGACGGCGGTCGATCACATTCGCTATCAGGCAAGCCGTAGGTCGGTGTCTCTAGACGGCCTGTCCGACGGTTCGGCGGCTTCGGTTACGGAGTCCATAACCGATGAGATCGTTCTGGGGCTGGAGGCGGGCGACCTGTTGGCTCGTCTCGACCCGGAGCAGCGAGCGTTGCTCTACTACACGGCCGCTCTGGGCTACAGCTATGACGAGGTGGCGGAAATAACGGGGCTCAGCCGAGGAACGGTGGCCTCACGAGTGAGTCGGGCCAAAGCGCGGGTGCGGAACGGAAGGTCGTCATGAACGACGAAGAACACGACGAACAATACAGAGATCTTTTTAGCTCCGGCGTGCCGCCTAGGGGGCCTGGCTACTGGGCCGACATCCGCAATGCTCTGGAGGCGATCGATCGCGAAGTCACCGCTGAGGCTGACGTTGACGGAGAAAATCGGGATACGGACGATGGCGACTCTCGACTAATCAACATGTTTATCAATTCGAAATCGCGTAACGAAAGTTCCATCAACGGAACCCGACTTCTGACCATCGCAGCCGCCCTGATGCTTACCTTGCTGGCAGCCGGCGTGTTCTTCCAGATACTGAACCAATCGCCGTCGACAACCGAGGTGTCGACCGACGACGGGACCGGCGAGTCTGAGGAAGGTGACTCGGACTCTACGACACCCGACGATGCTGATGGTTCTGCTGATGAGCCCGATGGTGAGCCGGTCGATGATGGCGACGCAGAATCCGGCTCCGGCAACGACAACGACAACGACAACGAGTCCGACAACGAGGACGAGGACGCCGACTCGTCCGACGACGGCTCGACTGATGGCGGCTCGACCGATACGGCCGAGCTTCCAGGGGAAGCCTGGGAGGGTGTGCTCCAGCCTGGAGCCGTGCTTGGCGTGATTGGGGTTCAGGCCGATGACGTCTTGAACATCAGAGCCCTCCCGGGAGCGGGCGAAGACTTGGTCGCAACGTACGGGCCGCTGGAGCGTGGACTGGTGTTCACGGGACGGGGCCGGCTGATCGGCGACCCGGGTTCGGTGTGGTACGAGATCGACACCGGCACAACGACCGGTTGGGTCAATGCCCGGTTTGTGGCACCACTGGCCGGCACTGTCGACGCTACGAGCCTCGTTTTGGAGCGGGCCGGCGAGATTCCGACCGGCGAAACCGTCCAGGAGATCGCCGACATCGTGATAGACGGGTATGTCGGCGACGACCCGATTGAAGGTGAGCTGCGGATCGTCATGGTCGACGGGCCTCACGAGGGCGATCTTATCGAGGTCACCTTTGACGTGATCGGCTACCCCGACGATTCGGTGGCCGGTGACCGTCTGCACATCTTCATCACCCCGGCCGAAGAAGCCGGCGGTCTGATGAGCCTCAAGTCGGTCGAGGCCACCGCAATCTGCCAGCGCGGCTCGGGCGAGTCCGACCTCTGCCCCTAGGCCTGTCTACCTTCCCCTTCCGTGCGTCGAAACTCGGCGACGGCGGCGTTGATGGTGGGGAAGATCCGGTCGGCGCCGAACTTGTCGATTAGCCCGGCCCGGTCGAGGGCGGAGGTCACCTTGTCGTTGGCTCGTGCTAGCGACAAGGTGATCCCGTCGGCGGTCATCTCGTCGTGTAGCTCGTCGAGATGGTCGACGGCGGTGGTGTCGATCGATCCAACCCCTTCGAAGTCCAGGATCACGTACGTTTCATCACCCGGGTTGTCTTCAAGAGCCGAGCGCAACCGTTCCCGGAAGAACTCGGCGTTGGCGAAAAACAGCGGGGCGTCGAACCGGTACACCAACAATCCGCTGATCGACGATGCCCTCTCGTCATCAAGGCTGATCCACCCGTCGAGGCCCTGGCCCTCGCCCAAGACTGCGTCGTGGGGTCGGGCGACGCGCCCCACGGTGATCACCAGAGACAGCGCCACCGCCACCAACACCCCGAGCAAAAGGTCGGTGGTGACGACCGCCAGCGTGGTGACGACGGCCAGCAACGTTTCGCTGCGACTGATGGCGGCCAGCCGTCGGAACCCTTCGACGTCGATCACGGCGAAGGCGGCGGCAACGATGACGGCCGCCAACCCGGCCCGAGGAATCTCAGCCAGCAGTGACCGGCCGACCAGAAGGAACACGAGGGTGGCGATCAGTGTGACCACGCTCGACAGCTGCGACTTGCTGCCCAGAGTGGCCGGCACAAACGAGCGGGACGCACTGGACGACACCGGGAAGCCGCCACCCAAACCACCGGCCAGGTTCACGGCGCCGAGGGCCAGCAGTTCCTGGTCGGCGTCGACCACATACCTCTCTTTGGAGGCGATCGATCGGGCGGTCAGGATGTTGTCGGTGTAGCCGATCAAGGCCACACCGGCGGCGGCTGGGACGAGGGCGACGATGTCATCGAGGCCGACGGCCGGCACGGCGAACGTCGGCAAGGCCGCCTCGATCGACCCGACTACGGCGACGTCCCAGCCAAGCGCAGCGACGGTGAGTAGCGACGCGGCCAATCCGATCAGCGCGCCGGGTAGCCCCGGCCGGTATCGACGCAGTCCGAGGATCACCACCAGTGTTCCAACGCCGATCGCCAGCGTGGGCCATTCGATCTGATCGAGGCGGGTGAAGAACTGGCCGAAGCGGGGGAAGAAGCTGTCGGCGTCGATGCCAACGCCGGTGAACGAACGGAGCTGGCTCGACAGGAGCGTCAACCCGACGCCGGTGATGTACCCGACCAGCACCGGCTTCGACAACAGGTCGGCGACAAACCCGAGTCGCAACACACCGGCGATCAAGGCGATCAGCCCGACCAACCCGGCTAGCGCGGCCATCAGCACGACGTAACGATCGGCGTCCCCCGCTGCCAAGGGTGCCACCGCCAGGGCCGACAGCACGGCGGTTCCCGGTTCGGGCCCTATGCCGAGGTGGCGACTGGTGCCGAGCAGCGCGTAAACCGGGAGGGCCACAAGGGCGGCGCGGAACCCGGCCGACGGCGGCAGCCCACCAAGCTCGGCATAGGCCATGGCCTGGGGGATCAACATGGCCGCGACGGTGAGCCCGGCGATCACGTCGGGGCGCAGCCATGCACGCTGGTAGTCGCCTCGTCGCACGAGTTCGGGAAGGGGGCGAGCCGGATTCACTGTCACAATCATCGCCGCTTACGCCGCCGAATCCCACAGCCGGGCAATACAGGGAATGCGATCGCCGATGAGTTTTACGACACGGCCGGTGGCGCCTCGACCAACTTGGTGGTTGCCAGATCAATTCCTACCAGGGTAGGATTATTGTATGGCAGTGAAGAAGTGGTCCGTGAGTGTTGACGAGACTCTTGCTGAAGCCGTAGAGCGGCACGTCGGCGATCGAGGTTTGAGTAGCTTCGTCGCTCAGGCCGTGGAAAATGAACTTGAGCGAGGTTCCCTAGCCCGATTTCTCGACGAACTTGACGAAATTTACGGACCGGTCCCCGAGGCGATGATTGAACGCTTCGACGCCCAGTGGCCGTCCTAGTCCTCGACACCGAAGCCACGTCGTCGCTGGCTCGGCCGCATATCAACACCACACGCCACGCTCAGGTTCGTGCGGCCCTTCGGTCAGCACACCGCCGCAACCACCCCGTCCGCGTGCCCGCGGCAACGCTGGTGGAACTCTACCGCGGAGGCGGGACGGACGAACCAGTCGATCGATTGCTCGGAGGCGGGTTCCTGTCGGTCATAACAACTGGAGCGCGAATCGCCCGGACGGCGGGCCATTTATTGGCTACAGCGGGAGCCGGCAGTGAACTTGCGATTGATGCACTCGTGGTCGCGACGGCAATTCGTCTCGGCGGTGGTCTGGTGCTGACCCATGATCCACAAGACATGACGCTGCTCGCTGCCAGTGCCCCGAACGTGGCGATTGTGGAGATCTGACCCGGAGCTCCAACCTCGCCGCGAGTGCCGTGCTGAGGTGAGTCGTCAGCCGGATCGAAGTGACACTGAACCGAGGATGGCTCGGTGGTCGCTCCCGGCGTAATCGAGGACCTGGAAACTCTCGGGTCGCACGGTCGAAGCGGTGAGCATGTGGTCGAGTGACATCAGCGAGACGCCCCGTCGGGACCACGTCACGCCCCATCCACAACCGGCTTCGCGATGGGCGTCGACGAAACCTCCCTGCACGAGCCGCCGGTAGCGCACATGAGCGGCCGACGCGTTGAAGTCGCCGATGAAGACGTCGACATCGCCAAAGGTGGGCCCGAGCATGGCCTGAAACTCCCGTTCCTGCCGCTCTTGCTGCGGATGGCTGGCGGGAACGGTCAAGTGGACATTGGCCACCCGAACCGACCCTTCCGGCGTCTCGACCGTTGTTATCAGAAACGGGTTGATCTGCTGATCGTCACGCCACGTGTCGACAACGTCGGTCATTGGCCAACGACTCAATGTGGCCATGCCCAAGGTCTCCTGGGCCTCCGATCGGGCCAGGTACGGATACTGCCCTTCGACCAGTGGGAGGAGGGCGGCCATGAACGTGTCGTCGGACTCCTGGAGGGCCACGACATCGGCGCCGACTGCCAGGATTTGGGCCGCAATGGTGGCGGGGTCGTAGCTGCGCCAATAGATGTTGTGCGACATTATGGTCACGCTGTCGGCAGCCATTTCGCAGCCGGTGCGCGGGAGGAGCGTCCCCGGCAGGGCCAGGCCGAAGGCCAACACCACGCAGGAGAACGTTGCCGCCGCGGTTCGGCGGCCGAAGGTCAAAGCAGCTAGGACTAGGGCGACAGCGGCGAAGGTGGGGGCAACGGGCACGATTGCGAACAGCAGCGGGATGTTGAAGTCGATGAACCTAAGCAGGCTGGCCCCGATGGTTACGACGACGGCCACTCCACCAAACGATCGCATCGCCCAGACGATCCACCGCCTCACTGGGCTGTTGGTGTCTGACGCCGACCGCATCGACGGCACAGTAGCCGACATCAAAGGAACCTTGGCCGCAGGCCTTCACGCCCACACCTTTGCCGGCAGCCCGCCGTGTTGACCCGACTCGGGTGGCGGTCGATCGGTCTTGACTTCAACCACACTTGAAGTCGTAGGTTTGAGGAAAGAAGCTACTTCAAGGAGATGGCCATGACCATCGTTCTCGACCACACCATCGTCCCGTCCAACGACAACGCCGCCGGAGCTGCATTCCTCGCCAACATGTTCGGCCTCGTCCCGGAATCCAAGGGGCACTTCGAGGCGCTGCGGATAAATGACACCCTGACGTTCGACTACCTGACTACATCCGACGTCGAGTCGCAGCACTACGCCTTCCTCGTGACCGACGACGAGTTTGACGCCATTTTCGAACGCATCGTCGACGCCGGCGTGGAGTACGGGAGTGGCCCCTACCACAGCACGGACGGGAAACTAAACCACCGTCGTGGCGGCCGGGGCCTCTACTTCCGCGGTGGTCCCGACCCGCATCTGTACGAGATCATGACCGTGGCCGAGACCGGTACATAGTGCAGCGCAGCGTCGTGTCGGCCCGGGCTCGACCTAGCCGTCGTCGCCCCCGTCATCGGCCACGATCTCAGCAAGGATTTCGTCGATCACGACCCGTTGCTCGTCCCTGTTTCCGCCGCAGTCGTACACCGTTACGGCGTACTCCCGTTCAGTTTCTTGAACCTCTCGGAGAGCGTCGTAGTAGGCCGGCGTGTCCGGGGGTAACATCGGCGCCGAGTCCGACATGATCGGGTTTCCTTCGTCGTCGAGCACCAAGTCTTCGCTCGGGGGTACAAGACCGGCGTCTTCCAGCAGTTTGACGAACATCGCGTTGGCCTGGTCGAATCCAAGGAACGGCTCGTAGCCTGCGTCCGCTACACATGCGGCCACGGCCTTTTCGTAGGCAATCCACCGGGGATCGGTGAGCACTCGCTCTCGTAGCCCTTGATCGTCGGACCGATACGGTTCGGTCAGCAATTCGAAGGGGTCGGGAACAGCTTCTTCCGCCATCGCTCTACACCCGGGCGACACCAGCTCCCACTCGCCGCTGGAATCATCAAGGTTGAAAACCCCCTCCAATGTTTCCTCGTAGGCGGCTCGATCGGCCGAGCTGAGAGATTGTAGGTAGAGCTGGTTGGGCGAGTCCTCGAGCCCCCTTACGTTTAGGAAGTCGCCCCGATAGCCGTGGACGCCGGGCGGCAGGTCACCGTCGTCGAACACGATAAAGCTGGAGACACCGAAGCCGAAATACTCAGCCCATTCGCGTGTGCCGCCGTCGAACTCGGGGTCGGTCACGGGAGCCGTCAATTCGTCGGCGGGAACGGGAACGTACTCGAAACCTTCGCTGTTCATGCACCGTGCGATCTCTTCCTCTATTGCGACAAAGCGCTGTCTGGTGAGCTCGTTGTGCGTCACGTTGACGTCGTTTCCGAGCGGCCCCCAGAAGAGCCGCTCGGAAATAACAAGCTGAGTCGTGAAGTCCTCATCCAGACGGCTGAGATCTGTACCTAGGGCGTTACCGCCTCCCGCGTTTGCGCTGTCGGAGGTAGCCGTTACCGAGGCAACAGTTGTCAGATCCTCGCCGCTCGACGCAGGATTTGACTCTCCAGCCGAGCATCCACTGACGAGAATGACGAGGAGTAATGCTCTGACTATTGGAGATGCCACAAGTTCTAATCTAGAACCATTTCTTCAGGCCGCAGTTTTCCTCGCTCCAGTGGCCGGTGATACATCCATAACCGGCGTGGCTCAGGTTGCCGCTGTTGTCGGTGTCGACCCACTTCTTCACCCAGTTTGCGCACGACTTGGCGCCCTCGTACCAAGTGTTTCCGTCCCACACGGCGGCATATGTGCAGTGACCGTCTGTGACGGTATCGTCGGCCCAGGTGTTTGAACCGGCGCCCGATCTTGCGAACGCGTGGTTCCCGCCATAGTTGCTCGGTATGTGGGCATCCGCCGGTATCGCCGAAAACGCTAAAACGGTTAAAATGGAAATCAAAAACACTAGTGGTCGTCTTGGTTTGGTTACCGCATTCATGTTGGTGGTGTCCGATCTGCCCGCCAATAAACAGTAAGTTAGGTCGATACTTGCTGTCAAGAACATCGATGAATGCCGATGTGTATTAGATCATCTTCTGTTGACCCATGCATAATAAGGGGTCGATATCAGCACGTGGATTTCCTAGTCAATAACCTGCAAAGCCTCTGCAAAACGCGGCAAAGGGACTCGGCCGGTTTGAGGTAGCGCGTCACCTGGCTAAGCGTTCAAACAGTCCGGTTCTGGAACGTCATCCGAACGAACGCGAGAAACCCGCTGAAGCACCAGGCTCAGCGGGTTTCTGAATTGCGGAGAGGGTGGGATTTGAACCCACGGTCCACTTGCGCAGACACCTCCTTAGCAGGGAGGCACAATCGGCCGTACTCTGTCACCTCTCCAAGGTTCGCCCAGTTTACCGCCATCAGCGCAGGCGCCACCGTGGTTATTCGACTATGGGGATTCGCAGGTCCAGATCTGCCAGTCGGCGTCGGGGGCGTCGCCCACGGCGAGGGTCACCACCACCCGTTCGGCGGCGTCGAGGCCCACCCACCACAGGGGTCCATCGGGCTCAACCCGCACTGCCTCCGGGTTGGCTTCGACCGCCAAATCCTCCGGGGCTTGGCCAGTGTTTGGTACCCGGACCTCCTGCACTAGCCGGTCGTCGCAGTCGAGCCGCCCAACCTTGTTCAACTGAGGCGCCTCAGTCGGGCGCTCCCACGTGATGCACTCCAACGTCACCGCTCCGGTGGTGAGTGTCACCGTGAACGCATCGAGGGGAGGCACTTCGCCGTCGACATCGGTGGTCTCCTCACCCTCAACCGGTGGCGGTCCGGCGTAGGCGGTGAACTCGGCGGTGGTGCCGTCCATCTCCATGTTGCCCACGATCGGATTCCGCTCCCGCCACTCGAACGGCACGCCCTCGGTGAGGATCCAGCGGATGCCATCGTGTTCGACGAAACCGTCGTTGCGGCACGTGAACGGATCGACGAACAACTCCACACCGACGGCGGTGCCGGGCTCGACTGACGGCGGAGGCTCGGCCTGACGGAACGGTCCCGACGCCTCGATCGGAGTATCCAACAGCGCATCGACTTGAGCGCTCACCAAATCGGGAAGGCGCTCAGCTCCCGACCCATCACCAGGCGAGTAGACAAGCTGCGACACCACGTTGTGGCGAGTGGCGATCACCATCCACGACGGCCGCCCCACCTCAAAGTCCGGAGTGGCGATGTCGGTTTCGAGGCTCGGGTGCGGGTAGGCGTTGAACTCGATCGCCACGAGTCGGGCCGTCGGATCATCGTCGACGATACGTTCCACCGCTTCGCCGAGCACACTCGAATCGACGGCCGTGGTGGTCACGGTGCCGAGCGATCCAATTTCAACCGACGGGCACGCCTCGGGAACCAGAGCCACGTCGTCGGCGAACTCGGCGGCGTCCCAGCCGAAGTCGTCGGTGCGCTGGAACATGCGGTCGTCGCCGTTGGCCCACACCACGGTCACCGGGGTTCCAGCGTTGAACATGTCGCCCAAGCGATCAAAACCCGAGCATCCCGTGCGCCAGTGGGTCATCGCCCCCTCGGTGTACCAGCGGTCCACCTCCGACCAGCCGTCGCCGGGGTCGGCAATCAGTGCGTTTTCGGATTCGAGCACAGCCTGGAGCGCCGACCCGCCGTCCGCTCCATCATCACCGGAGCCGGAACCTGCCACGACCTCAACGGGTGACCCGCTGCAGGCCCCCACCAGAAGAGCGATCACGATGAAGATAGCGGCGGTGGTGCGCACGGCGTTGGTCTGGGTTGGCACGGGTCAAGGCTAACTCAGGCGCCCGCCGGCAGGCCGTCAGGCCGGCGCTCTCAACCCCGCCAGCACGCCCGTCGATAACCATCACATGGTCGAAGGTCACAGAATTGGCGGAACAAACCGACCACCAGGTTTGTTTACAGTTCTATGACCCTCCTCCAGGCCGACTCCGACGCGGGCGCGCTTACGGCCGCCCTCCACCGCACTCGTCGACTCACCGAGGCGCTCGCTCAGCCACTCTCGGCCGAGGACCAAACGGTGCAGTCGATGCCCGATACCAGCCCCACCAAATGGCATCGGGCCCACACCACCTGGTTCTTCGAAACCTTCCTCCTCAAGCCCTATCTCGACGACTACGCCGAGTTCGACAAACACTTCGGCTACTTGTTCAACAGCTACTACGAGGCCGTCGGCGCCCGTCACCCTCGCCCCGATCGAGGCATGGTCACCCGCCCCGGGATCGCCGACATCGCCGCCTACCGCGTTCACGTCGACGAAGCCATGACCCGCCTCATGGAACGAGTGGCCGACAACGCCGCCCTCGCCACCGAGCTCGATCCCCTCATCCGCCTCGGCATCAACCACGAACAGCAGCATCAAGAGCTGCTCCTGATGGACATCAAACACGTGCTGGCCAACAACATCTACGGAGGGGCCTATGTCGATCGGCCCCACACCCCGGCTGCCGACCCCGGCGAGCAGGGTTGGGTCAACGTCGACGGCGGCATCTACGAGATCGGTTTCGACCCGGCCGCCGATGCCGACGCGCCAGCGTTCTGGTTCGACAACGAAGGGCCCCGCCACGAAGCGCTTGTCCCCGCATTCAAACTCGCCGACCGCCTCGTGACCTGCGGCGAGTGGCTGGAGTTCATGGCCGATGGCGGCTACTGGGAACCGGCGCTGTGGCTTTCCGACGGCTGGCATCGCCGCAACGCCGAAGGCTGGGAAGCACCTCAATACTGGAAGGAAAGCGAAGACGGCTGGCAGCTCCACACCCTCACCGGCCGCCGCGGCATCGACCCCAACGAACCGGTCTGCCACCTCTCGTTCTACGAGGCCGACGCCTTCGCCACCTGGGCCGGCGCCCGGCTCCCCACCGAATTCGAGTGGGAGGCCGCAGCCACCCAGGCCGTTGCGGCCGGCACCGCAGGCCAAGGTGAGATGCTCAGTCAAGACGACCCACTCACGTCGGCCCTCCATCCCACCCCGGCGGGCGCACCGTCCGAAATTGACGGCGCACCGGTGCTCCGTCAACTCCTCGGCGACTGCTGGGAATGGACCGGATCGCCCTACCGCCCCTATCCGGGCTACCAGGCCCCCGACGGTGCGATCGGCGAATACAACGGCAAGTTCATGGTCAACACCATCGGGCTGCGCGGCGGCTGCGCGTTCACCCCTGACGATCATCTGCGGCTCACCTACCGCAACTTCTTCCATCCACACACCCGCTGGCATCTGTCGGGTGTGCGCCTCGCCGCAGATTCATAACCAAAGGATTCCTCCATGTCCGACCAGCGTCCGCACGAAGCGGTCACCGTCGAGAACTGCCTGCCCGCTAATTGGGACACCAATCGCGAACATGAAGCGTTGGCCGACGAGATCCGTCGAGCCTTCACCCGCCGCCCGATCGTGCTGGCCCAGAAGTGGCTCTACGACGATCACGGCAGCGACCTGTTCGACCAGATCACCCGCCTCGCCGAGTACTACCCCACCGAAGCCGAGCGAGCGATCCTCCGGTCTCATGCCGATGACATCGCCGCGATCACCCGGGCCGACACCATCGTCGAGCTTGGATCCGGCACCAGCGACAAAACTCGCACCCTGCTCGATGCCTTCTATAGGAGTGGCCAGCTTCGGCTGTTCGTGCCGCTCGACGTGAGTGAAGGCACGCTCGTTGATGCGGCCGAGATGCTGGCGTCCCGCTACGACGGACTCGGCGTGCACGCACTGGTCGGCGACTTCACCCGCCACCTCGGTCACCTCCCCGAGCGGGGTCGGCGGATGGTGGCGTTCCTCGGTGGCACGATCGGCAACTTCTACGTCGAGGAACGCCGGGCCTTCCTCGGAGCGCTGGCCGACGAGCTGCAAGACGACGAGTGGCTGCTGCTCGGCGTCGATCTGGTCAAGCCGCTGGATCACATCGTCGACGCCTACTACGACGCCGAGGATCTCACCGAGCGGTTCATCAAGAATTCGCTGTCGGTGCTCAACGATCGGCTCGACGCCAACTTCGATCTCGACGCCTTTGACTACGTGCCGCTGTGGGATGCCCGGGAGGAACGGGTCGACATGCGGCTTCGGGTCAACGCCCCCACCCAAGCCCGAATCGCCGCCCTCGATCTCGACGTGGAGCTGGAGGCCGGTGAGGAGATCCGGGTGGAGATCTCAAGCAAGTTCCGTCCCGAGGGTTTGATGGCGGAACTGGGTGAGGTCGGTCTTACGGCCACCAACCTCTGGACCGATGATGCTGAGCAGTTCGGTCTGATCCTCGCTCGGCGGACGGCCTAGCCGCAGCCCTTATCGAGACGAAGCGGTCGACCCGTCGCCCTCGAACGTTGGCAGCGGGTCGATGCGCCAATCGTCGTCGTCGGTGTTAATAGAGTGAAGCTGCCGGAGAATCTCGAGGCGCACGGCCTCGTTGGCGGCTTCCATCACAGGGTCATCCGAGTGACCAAGTGGATCAGGGGGACCTTGGTGGGTGGCTGTCACGGTGATACCTCCGCCCCGTTGCGGTTGCAGGTACGGTTCTGGATAGTGAAGAGTCTTGCTCACGGTGGGCCGCTGGTTCAGCCTCTGCTCAGGCCCCGGATGTGATGACTCCTGCTTCAACCCTACAACAGGACTGTGACGACGGCGAGCCCTCATTTTGCGGGCCCGGCTCACAGCAGTATTTGCCGCTTTGCCGGCGGCAACCCCCACAAGGCAGGTGACCGCAACTGTCGACAGTCCACTGGTCATGCTGTGCATTTGGCCACCTCGTTGAGTCTCCATCTTGGAGGGCGGCACACCTAGCCGGTGCCGCGCAATAGGTTGGAACTTGTCCTGTCGTTGGGCTGTCTGGGTCGAACTGTTCTGGTCGGAACTTGTTTATCGGTTGTCTGCCAGACCGACGTATTTTGCCGGCCACGTCTGTTCGGCCGATGTGTGCATCCGTCAGCCCAAAGGAGACGTTGCGGCGACCTCTGACAAGTAAGACGCCGCCTCGGCCGCCGCGCGATACTTTCGCGAAGAAAAACTTTTGGCGGTTAGATGGTGCGCCAAGAAGTATGGAAAAAGAATGAAGGCAGAGATGCACGAGAGGGGGAGTCCGGGCACCTCTGCCTTCATATGTATCGAGTACGTTCGCTCGGGGGACTGAGCACACGCCTCGGGCAATTGAGTGGGTCAGGCGAGAAGGCCCACTTCAATATGTTGTATCGACCGTCGGGGTCGACACTTTAGATTTTCGGAAATCAACCGGGACGCATGTCCGCCCGGCTCCGACTCATTGGGAGGCGGTCGGAGCCGGGCGGACAACACCCTGGTATCTCTTTTACTGGGGCGATTATGTGTTGGTGCCCGTATCGGCACCTCCGTCGTCTTCCTCAAACTGGGCGATGAGGGTTTCCTTCGCCGCCCGTAGGTGTTTGCGGACCGACTGCGGTTGCATGCCGAGCACCTTGGCCACGTGTTTCGGCGTGTGCTCGTCGAGGATGATCATGCGGGCGATCACCCGTTGCTTGGCCGGCAGACCATCGATCTGCTCGATGATGGTCTGCCGGGCGACATAAGCATCGATGCCGTTGGGGGTCTTCGGCGGGTGCCGCACGGTGCCGGGCCTCATCGGAAGCGTGTTGCCTCGTAGACCTGACGCTCTCGTGTTCCGTTGCAGCCGACGCTGATGACTGCGCACCAAATCGAGGTGGGCGTTCTTCGCGGTTCGACGGATGTAGGCATCCCACTTAAGGCCACCCTGAACTCGGACCTTGTGAACGGCCGGGTGATCCCAGCGCTTCCACAGTTTGATGACGGTGCTCTGCGCGACCTCGTCGACCTCGTGAGCGCCGGCGCCGTATCGACGAGCGGCGATCAACGCGATCAGCATCACGTAGTGCAGCTCGTCATCGCTTGGGCTGCCGACAGCGACCTCTTGGGTGGTCGTCTGCGGTGGTGGCGGTTTGGGCGGTGTCCCCCTGGTTTCCATGATCAGCCCTCCAACTGTTCCTGGTTACCATGCATACGGTAGTACAAAAATGGTTACCGTAAGTGGTTGCTTGAATGACACATTACTAACAGCGTTAACAAACTGTCAAGTGTCATGTCACTATTTGCCGGGACTAGGGTGCCTGCGCCGGCTTCGCTGTGTCTCACCGGGCGCGACGACCTGCGTGTCGAAGAAGCGTTGCTATGTCGAGTTCGCTGTGGTGGCAGCGACTGGTTTAGGCGACCGCGACGAAGCGGTTGGAGGCGAGGCCGGCGATGAAGTCGCGTATTTCTTCGGGGTTGTATGAGAGAATGACCCCGGTCTCGATGTCGGCCACGTCGCCCCACCTGTTGGAGCGGTGTGTGATGGTGGCCGAGTCGAGTTGAATCATGTCTGCCGACTCGGTATCGAGGAAGTAGGCCTTGAGAGAAGTCCAGGTCAATGAACGCATGGTGATGGTCGGCTGATCGGCTCCCGCCATCTTCGAATCGCGGAGCAGGCACACATTGTGCAACGCAAGCCATTTAAAGCAACTGCCCGCTGTACAGAAGCGGGCGTGTCTATCCAAAGATTTGGGAAACATCGGTCGCCGCCGAAACCAGCGCAGCCAGTGCTGCGACCGCCGCGAGAAAAAGCATTGCCCAGTGATAACGATGCGACACCGTCTACTCCTCTGTCGTGCTCGGTCGTTTAGTAGGCCAACCAAGCGGTTGATGGAACTCAAGATTGACGACACACTATACGGTCACTGGCCGAGCGCGTCTCACGTAGGTGGTTTTGAAACAAGATTTTGCCCTCGCACCGGTTTAGCAGGTTGATTTCGCGCTGATCTGAGCTATCCGGAGCTCGTTGAGACTGTCTTCAGTTTCAGGCAAGTTCCGAAATGAACTTCATCGACTGGGCATGACTAAGTGATCTTGAGATTCCGTCGTTCCATGCGAGCCGAATTGGCTCAAACTCCGGTGCCCCGTCTTCCAAGATTCGGAGACCTCTGAATGCTTCCTCGTAGGAGATGCCAGGAAGGTGTTGAGAATCGAACTGAAGCATGACCAGCGTGGATTGGGTGAAGATTATGCCTGCCGTTGTAGCAAACGGGATGATGCGTATTTCGATATTGTGCGACTCTGTCAAGCGCACGATGTGTTTAAGTTGCTCGTGGTGCACTTGTTCATTGCTCCAGCGTTGCATGACAACGGCCTCGCTGATTAGGGCCACGATCGGTACTGCGCGATCAAAGACGGCGTCTTGCCGGCGGATCCTCCGTCCAACCTCGGTTTCAATTGATGCTCGCGGGCGTCGTGGGTCGACACTAAACACCGCGGCCGCGTATTCGCGGGAATGGAACAGTCCTGGCCAAGCGAGCGACTCAAAAGTCTGTATCGACGATGCGCCTTGTTCCAGCCCGATGTATCGGATTCCTGCTTCGTCGTCGATTAGCTCAGTTGATTCAGACTCCCACCAGTCGCGCTTACGGCCTGCGGCGTTGAGGTCGGCAAGTTCCTTGCGGTCCTGATCAGAGAATTCGAGCAGATCGCACAGGAGCTCAAGCTTCTCCGGGGCGAGCATCGAACGCTCGTTTTCCACTGCGCTGAAGAAGTTTCTAGAAAAGCCGAGGTGCTGCGCCACGGGTTCGACCTTGAGGTCCAGTTCCAGCCGGCGGACCTTTATTCGGCGGGCAAACTCCCAGCGGGCCACCGTCGCGGAGGTCGATGACGGAGATGATTCGATCACCTGAGCCTCCTTCCTATCCATCGGGTTCAGGTGGTATCTAGATTCTGCTTGATGCTTGTGACGTCTATCTGTCGGCGATCATAACTTACAGTAATCGCTCACCGCCATCCCTTTCGAAAAGCAGATTCCTTCGACGCTTGTGTACCGCTTCACAAGCTCAGCGACGTCCTCTGTGTACTTAGTCCGTCAAAGGAAGTCCGTTACTCATCGGAGGTCAGCGTGAGGTCGATCATTCAATCGATATTTGCTCGGCTCCCAAATCGCCTCGGGGATGTGAGGGATGACAACAATGGGGGAGGCGGAATCTATGTCCTTGGCGATCCGCCTCCCCCTGCGTCTCGGCCGGATGTAGTCGACGGCGACGCTTCTCTGAACCGCCAACAGCAGACGAACAACGGAGGAACCGCCGTCTACGACGGAGAGATCCCCGGGCTACAACGATGTCGACTGTGCGATCTTCCAGTTCTGCACTCTTCGTGGGATGCACACACGCCGGCTCCTGCGCCGGACGCTTGGTCTGTCCCGGTCGACGCGACTCCTCCCCGTCAGCTCCGCGATCCGGCCGCCTCGGTTGAGCCGCCCAACGGGCCCCGCTGGTTGAAATGGCTCGAGGTTTATCAGACGGTTACCTGGCCCGAGCACGTGCCGCGAATCCCGCTGCCCTGGTCGTTCCTGCTGATTGTGCCGTCAAATCTTCTTGTTGGTTACGCGGTACTTAATAGCGACGGAGGGGTCGTGGCCGTTGCCGTTGTCTGTGCAACGTCAGGGGTGAGCATCTTGATGGTCGTCGCCGAGGCGATCGGCCGCCGTTAACAGCGCCCGACGCCCTGATGGTCGGGCTAGAATGGCTGACGGAGAGATGGCAGAGCGGACGATTGCGTCGGTCTTGAAAACCGTTGGGCCTTCACGGGTCCCGGGGGTTCGAATCCCCCTCTCTCCGCAATCTGAAAGAGAATGTTTCTTGTTCGAACCCAGCCCTAGTTTGTGGGATGAATCCGGACGTCCCACACGATCAGGTCCGGGCCGGATTCGACCAGTAGAAGCGTGATTGGCAGAGTGGTCATGGCGGTGAAAGTTCGACTCCCGTCGGCTTGTGGGCTGAGCATGGACCACGCAGCCTCGGCTTCGACGGCGGTCTGATGAAGTAGACGGTAAAGATCGCCTGCCTGTACATCGCCTTCAATGTCGAGTCCATGTTGATTCCACCAGCGGTCGATCTCGTCGAGACCAAGGGCTGCGATGAGGAGCGCCTGCCGAGTTTAGTGTTGACTTGCAGGCGCCGTGTCCGTGGTATTCTTGAGCCATGAGTCCTCGTCAAGTGTCGCTGGCCGAACGGCGGGAGATGTCTGATGTCGACCAGCGGGCGGCGATCCGTGCGGGAATGGTGGACTTCAAGGATCTGCCCGATGACATCCGCTCGGACGTCGAGGAAATGCTCGCAACGAGCCGGCCTGTGCCGTCGAGCGCCTGAAGACTAGTACGGATCCTGTTGATCTAGGGTTCGGCATTTGTCGCATTAGGACCGCCAATCTGAAGGAGAATGTGTCGCGTTCGAACCCCGCGTTCGATTAGAACGACTGGATTCTGATCCGCTCTTGTCCGGCGGACAACCTGGTGAGGTCTTCGGGGTCGCCTGTCAGAATTACGGCACCACCGAGTCGGATGGCAAGAGCGACGATGATTGCGTCGATTGTTGACTTCGATCCAGTGGTTCCGAGTAGCGATCCCGCGAGCCGTCCGTCTTGTTCGTCGATCGGGACGATCTCGCCGACAGCCTTGATGACCCGGTTGACCGGCGCGTCAGTTGCCTTGCCCCTAACTGTTTCAGCGAGCACGACTGAGGGGATGCAGACATCGATGCCGGCCTCCCATGCGCTTGCGAGCACCGCTCGGGGGCGAGCATCGTTTCGCGAGAGGCCGATAACCGCTCCGCTATCAAGTAGTAGTCGCCGCGGCGCTAGCTCCGCCAAAGATCTCGAGCCTCGTCGAGCAGGTCGGTCGGGATCGGTCCGCTTTCGGCGTCCATTGACTGGAGTAGGTCAAGTAGGCGGTCGTGTTGGAGCTGCCGCCGTAGCGCTGTCGAAACGTAGGCGGATAGCTCTCGCTTTCCGACGCGGCCGCGAGCTTCGTCGAGGGCCTCTTCGTCGAGGCTGAGTGAGACTTTGGCTACCGACATGCATGTAATCCTACTTCAAGTAGGAAAGACTGGCAACCTGATAAGTTTGGGGGTTTGCCGCAGAAGGACCGCCATGCCAAACGAGAGTGCACCATGTTCGAAGCCCAAGCTCTGGGCCTGATCTTCCAGGCGTAGCACAAACGTATTACAATTGACTCCATGGCTACAACGACGGTACGGCTGGACTCGGATGAGGAACGCATTTTGGATGCCTTGGCCCAAACCTACGGCGGCCGCTCGAATGCTATTCGAGAAGCGATCCGTCTCCTGTCAGCACGAGTGGAACGTCAGCGCGCTCTCGCGGCCTTCCTGGATGATTGGGATGCCGAGTCGGGCAGCGTGTCTGGCGACGCGACCGAAGCTCTGGCCAAGCACTACGACCTATGATTCTGGATGCCGGATTTCTTATCTCTGTTGACCGGTCTGAACGCGTCGCTCAGGAGTTCCTGACGGCAGCGAGGGCTCGCGGGGCAGTTCTGAGAACCACCGAGCCGGTGCTGGCCCAGGTTTGGCGTGATGGCGCTCGCCAGGCAAGGCTGGCTGGTCTCGTCAAGTCAGTCGAGACATTTCCGCTCGACGACGGGCGCTTTGTTGGGCAGCTATTGGCAGCGGCGAAGACGGCGGATGTCGTTGATGCTCATGTTGTTGCCGTCGCACTTCGCACCGGAGACGCTGTACTGACAGGCGATGTTGAAGACCTGTCCCTGATTTCGGCACCTTTGGGTCCATCAGCTCCCCGAATTCACGAGTGGCCCCCACCGTCAGGGATTCGAACTTTGTAGCACTAGGACCGCAAAGTTCGAACCCCGTGAGCAGAATGCCGCGGGGTTCGTTGATGTTTAGAACCGGTTCGGGGCTTGCTCTATCTTGGTGATCGATTCTTTAACGACCTCGGATGCAGATTGAGCTACTGGGAGTGCACATCTTGCCCATAGTGCTGATCGAGAAGTCATGGGTACGAGGGCTGTTCAGCGGAGCGGCGTTTCTTGGTAGTGTCCTCGCTTTTCTCCTGTTGTGGGGTGAAGATCCATATATCTGGGAGACACGCCCGGCGGTCCGCTACCCGACGATCCTTGCCGGTTCAGGCATGACCGTCGTGCTTCTTGCTTGGGGAACCTGGGCGCTTCGTGTAAGGCGCACCGTGTTGAGCGGATCGCACGCCGGGCTGGTTCTGGCGCAACCATTGAGGTTTGGAAGACAGAACACGATTCGGCTGTCCGCAGCCGAGGCGGCTGAGCTGTCGCTCTTCATCCGGGTGCGGCGGGTTGTTCGCCTCGGGCTGCCTCGTAGCGAGCCGGTGCTGATCTTGGACGGCCCGAACATGTCGACGATCGAGGTCAGACTTCATGCGATCGAGATTGAAGCCGGTTCTGAGGCTCGATTCAGGAAGTGGCAAGAGTCCGTCGTTATGGGATCCGGACGTCCCAGATGATGAGATTATGGCCGGAGCGGTCGCCTGACTGTACCTTAGCGCCGAGACTGGAGCCGTGTTGTCGCCACCAGGCCGTCGATGTCGCCGAGTACGTGAGTTCGATGAGGAGCACGCGCCGAGTCGACCTGTCCAGCGGACGCTCCTCGGAGCTGCTGAAGCTCTGGTAGCACAGGGCAACACGGAGTAGGTTCGGTGAATGAGACCAGGCAACCCTTTGTCCAGCGAGTATCCCGTCGAGTCGCGGAACGATTTGATTGCTGTTATCACCGCTCTGTGGACCAAGCTTGAATCCGATCCGGAGAGTTTTGAGAATGGCGATCTTGGAAGTTTCCTGGTGGCAATGGCGGCGTGGCTTTCCAGCTTCCCTCAGTCTTACATAAACACTGGTCAGCCGATTCCGGAGCCGGATTGGAAGTTCGTCGCTGATTGCTTGCTAGCGGCCAGGGTTTATGAATAGCAGATTGCCAAACCCGACCGAGACTCGCTGAACGTGGAGCCGGCATCAGGGTGAGAGCGTAGTGGGATGAGGCGGTTTGTCGCCGGGGTTGGCCTGTGGGGGCGCGTGGTCCGATCCGAGCCTGCCTTGATGGTTGCGATGGCGGCCACGGTGACGATCGCCATCGTAATTGTAGCCATCAGCATCGTCCGCTTCGATCAAGTGGCGGAGGAAGATCTGAGGCACGCTCTCGCCTCGGGCCCGGGGGCCAACCGCACCATCACCGCTCGCACTGACACGAGGATCGGTCCCGGTCCCGGCGACGATACCTTCGCCTCGATCGAAGAAAAGGGTGAGGAGCTGTTCGACGACATGCCGCCGCTGGTGCAGGAGGCTGTGGTCAAGCGCAGCTATCTGGTGGACATTCCGCCGTACCGGGTGTTCTACCTGCCCGACTTGGTTGAGGGTCCGGCGATCACCAGCATCCGACTTCGCCACCAGAGCGGGATCGAAGACCACGCCACGGTGGTCGACGGGCGCTGGCCTCAGCCCGGTGCGCCTCGGCGCATGCTAACCGGGCACGACTGCCCGGCCGTCATCTCCGCCGCCGACAACTCCGCCACCGACAACTCCATCTCCGAAGACTTTGTTCCCGACGACGACGTGGATTGCGAGGCGACGGTCGTTCCGGTCTACGAGATTCTGGTTACTGCAGCCATGGCCGAGCGCCTTCTTGTTACCGCCGGGGACACGGTCGTGCTCATTCCAGACGCATCGCACCCTCGTTGGGCCTTTGTGCGAGCCGAGCTCTTCGAGCAGCGAATACTGCTCGACATTGCCGGCATCATCGAGCTAACCGACCCCGCCGCCCCCTTTTGGTATGACGATCCCTCCCTTCACCGTCCGGTGGTCCTCGGCGACCTCAACCGGTTTAAGGAGCTCGTCGGCACGGTCGGTCTGATGTTGCCGGCCGACTATCGCCGCCTGGTCCAGGATGTCCAGAGCGCCCATTTCGACTACTCCTGGCGCTACGAACTCGATCCTGATCTTGTCGATCCGGAACGAGTGGCCGAGCTAGGGGCCGCGGTCAACAAGCTTGGCCTCCAAGAGGTGGACATGACCTCGAACATCCCCAAAGTCGTGGACGACCATTTTGTGCAGCGGGCACTCACCCTCGGCTTGCTGTCGGTGGGTTTCGCCGGCGTGTTGCTGGCATCGGCCACTGCGGTATTCGTGCTGGCCTCGATGATCGCCTCCCGTCATCTCGAATCGATCCGCTTGCTGATGAACAGGGGCGCTTCCCGAACCGCGGTGCGTTTGGCGGGCGTCGGCCACGGCCTGGTTTTGGTCGTCGTCGGAGGGGTGGTCGCCGCAGCCACAACGGCGGCGCTGGTATCACCCGAGTCGTGGGCCGCTCCTGCCGTGGTTGGAGCCGTGATCGCGGCCGGATGTCTGATAGCGGTGGTTGGGGCGTTGTGGCTGGCGACGGCCGAGGTCAACCTTGGCCCACGGTCCTCCAGCGAAGGTGGGCTCTCCATTGACTCCGCCCCCGCGCCTGTTGCCCACTTGGTCCGGTCGGCGGTGGCGATCAGGCGGTTGGTGGTCGAGGGGTTGGTCGTTGTAATGGCCGTTGCCGCGGTTTTCGTCTTGGGCAGCCGAGCCGAACTGGTCGGTCCTTCGAGCGGGTCGGCGGATCTCGGTTCCGCCGGCTGGTCGGGCGCTCTCGCCGGAGTCGACGCGCTCGTCTGGGCCACCGCCGGTCTGGTCGCCCTGGCCACCGGTTTAGTGACCTTGAGGTTGATCGGCCCGTTGTTCGCCCTGATCGCCAGGGCCGCTGCCTACTTCACCGGGGCCACTGCTTTCATCGGGTTCCGCCGTTTGGTGACCCGAGGCTCGAGCGCGAGCGCCGGCCTGCTGGTGGTGATCATTGCCGTCGGCTTTGGCGGCTTCTCCTCTCATGTCCGGTCGACTCTGGCCGAAGCCGGCGTGAACCATGCCGACCAGGTAACAGCCGGCGCAGTGAGTATCCGGCCGTCGATCGACCAGACCGGCCTGAGCGAGTCGGCGCTGGCTGCCGCCCGGTCGACAGCGGTCGAGTTGGCGGTGGGGATGGAAGAGCCCGACACCATTGTGGTTGATCCGGCCGAATTGGGCGCTGTTCACTTACTTGCGGTCGACGTCGCTGCTCACGCCGATGTGCTCGGTTCCGTCGGGGTCGATCCTGATCTGCCCGATTCCTCACCGATCTTCTCCACTGAGCCGATTGACGCCGCCGGCGATCCGGTCATCCCTTCCATCGTCGGGACCAGGGCCGGCGTGCGGGTCGGGGACCGGCTCGATGTGCTGATCGGAACCATCAGGGTGGACACTGAGGTGGTCGAGGTAGTCGACCGTTACCCCGGTGTGCCGGTCGACCGTCCTTTCGTCGTAGTCGATCGCCGTGTCCTTGCGTCAGCAGTACCGGAGGCTGCGGTGGTGGTCAACGTGGCCTTTGCTTCGGTCGGCGAAGATACGGCCGACGTTGTGCTCGCCGACGATGTGCGAGCGGTAAACCCGTCGATCGAGATCATCCGACGGTCCCAGGTTCTAGCCGATTGGGCCGCTGACCCGTTTGTCGGGTGGGTCGACGAGGCGTTGTGGATGCTCATCTGGTTCGGGACCGTGGTAGCGGTGACGATCGTGATCGCCGTGGTCCTAGTGACTACCGGCGCCCGGCGTTACGACCTGGATCTACTGTCCACCCTCGGCATGAAGCCGGGCCGACGTAGGGATCTGACGTTGATCGAGCAGGCTATTCCCAACGCCGTTGCCGTTGGGATCGGATTGGTGTTGGCCGGAGGTTTGTGGCGGCTGCTGACCCCGATCCTCGACCTCGATCCGTTCGGCGGCGGCCTATTGGTGGTCGACCGATCGCTGCGGCCAACCTCACTGGTCTTTCCGGCCATTGTCGTGATCGGTGTGGTGGCGCTGGTCGCTCTCGTCTCAGCGACGGCGCGAGGCAAGGGCGACGATGGTTGCGTCGATTGTTGACTTCGATCCTGTGGCTCCGAGTAGTGATCCGGTAACCGTTCGTCTTGTTCGTTGATCGGGACGATCTCACCGACGGCTTTAATCACAACCTATGTCGAATGTCACAGTTTGTTTCGGTTGGCAACGACAGGGGAATGGTTCATGTGCGGCTTAAACCTGGCCAACCAATACGCACGCCGAGGAGATCAGAATGACGACCACCAATCAAAAGGCAGTAGCCCGTCGAACTGCTATCAGCAGCTTTCACCGCATCAAGGTCATGTTTCTTCTGGCCGCTTTTGCGTCGTTGGTCTTGTCCGTCTCGCTTTGGTTTAGCGGAGCCCGAGAAGAAGGCGTCTTCGTGGGTCTCTGGGTCCCGGCAATTCACTCGCTCGGGACCCTCATCCTGACCGGTGAACGCGAGTTCCTGCTCGAGCGAGCCGACTCATGAGCACCACGATGATTCTCGTGGCCGGCTGTACCGTCTTCACGATCACGACGTTGGCCGCCCTTTGGGCTGGTTACCTGATCTTTCAGAGGGCATGGGCCAATCAGAACCCGACGATGACGACCGAGTCCGACAACATTAGCCTACTGTTCGCCGATAACTATCCCGAGGCTCAAGGCTCGGCCGTCGCTGAGAGCGAAGGACCTCGCCACGTCCGTCCAAGGCGGTGATTCTCTTTGCCTGAAGGTCACACCATCCACCGCTACGCCCGGCTCCAGCGCCCCGACCTGGTAGGTAAGAGCGTCGCCGTCTCATCTCCCCAGGGCCGCTTCGCCCAAGGCGCGGCGATCCTCGATGGTCGCAAGATCGAAGCGATCGAGGCTGTGGGCAAACACCTCTTCTACGACTGGGGTCAAGACCAATTCCTGCACGTCCACCTGGGCCTGTTCGGCCGGTTCCGCACGCACAGGAAGATCCCGGCGGCACCGACCGACGGTACCCGGCTCGCTCTGAACACCGACAGCGTCACGATCCACCTGTCCGGCCCGACGGCGTGCGAGATCCTCGATCCGGAAGGCCGTGAACGCATTCTCAGCCGGCTCGGACCCGACCCGCTCCTACGATCCTCGTCCTTCGACGAATTCTCTCGGCTCCTCGACCGCCGCAAGATTCCGATCGCTGCTGCGCTTCTCGACCAGCGGGTCATCGCCGGCATCGGCAACATCTATCGTGCGGAGGTGCTGTTTCTCGCTGGAATCAGCCCATATCGCCCCGCCCGGGAGCTGGACGACCACGAGCGGAAGCTGGTCTGGCAAACCGCAAAGGACCAGCTGCGTCGAGGTGAAAGAGCGGGGCGGATTGTGACTGTCGAGCCCGCCGAGGTGGGAGTCAAGCGGCAGTCGGATATTGATCGCACCAGTCGCCTCTATGTCTACAAACGTCGCGGCGAGGAATGTCGACGTTGCGGTGAGCCGATCGAGCGAGCCGAACTCGGAAATAGAACAATCTGGTGGTGCAAGAGTTGCCAGCCAAGGTAGCCACCGTCCGAAGATGAGCTCGCGGACCAAATGTTTCACCGCCTCCATCTGGGGGAATGTAAAACGCAGCAATAACGGCCCCAAAACCGAGGAGTAGCGATGAACATCATCGGCAAGATTGCCCAGACCGGAGCCGCACTGTGGATCTTTAACGTGTGGTTCAACCGGTTCGACAAAGACACCGGATATCGCGGCGGCGACGCCACCAACATGCGTGAGGAGTTCGAGGTATATGGACTCTCCGAGAAGACGATGTACGGAGTTGGCGCAGCGAAGGTGAGCCTGGCCGGTCTCATGCTACTCGGACACTTCTTCCCCAAATTAGTGCGACCGGCATCAGGCGGTTTGGCTGCTTTGATGCTTGGCGCGATCGGCATGCATTTCAAGGTGGGAGATCCAGTCAAGCGGGCGATCCCGGCAACGTCGGTCTTCGCCGGTGCTGCCATCTCAGCCCTGCTGAACGATGGAAGCGGGTCCAAGCGGAAGTAGACAGCAGTCAACGTGCGTCCCGCTCAGCACACGCTCGAACCACCTAGTCGGTTGTGAACTCCAAGCTTGCGATGATCGAGTTAGCCCCCTGAACAAACGGGGCGTTCACCGTGTCTGATTGGTACAGCGTCCAAACGCCCCGACCGTCTGGTCCTAGGATTTCCCTGGCGATGTTCGTTGCCCCCGGCTGAATCCTGGTTCCTTCGAACGCGAGACAATTGGGGTCCTGACGGCACTCTTCTGCGAAGCCCGCGTTTGTGGGGCGGACCTCGAACTCGCCCACAATTCCCCCGACGCTCACGCCAACCCCCTGCGTCGTCGTGATTAATCCGGCTTCTCGATAAGTTTCGAGGAGTTCGTCAAGCGATGCCTCAGCCGTCATGATGAAGAGCGACGATCCCCAAGCGTTATCAACCGGTTGCAGCTCGACGAGTCCCGGCTCAACAGTCACCGCTCGCACCTCATCGGGAAGAGTGATCTGAATGCCGCCGCCGACCCCCTCAGCCGAATAACGTCCGGGGCCACTCGGTGCACCGTTCGTTTCGTCCGCAACCAAGGCCGGGAGGTCAGCATCGGATGCGTCGACCATCTGGTCCGACGACTGGCGCAGCCACATCGACGCAACCACCAAAACCAAGACAGACGCTGCCACCGCCAGAACCAGGCGAGGCCACGGCAGGGTCGGGGGTTGGACGCTGCTTTCGACCGGCTCCAACTTTACGTCAACAAGAGCGCCCTCACTGCGCCCCGACTCAAGGCTCACCGAGCTTGCATGCTCCCTGAACTCGGCGATCATGATCTCGCGAAGCTGCTCCCGATCTGGATGGGCAAACGTTCCATCGCCGGTGATTGAGCTGAGGAGAGCTTGGATTTCGTTGTCGGTCAGGCTCTCCTTGCTCATCTGCTGACGTCCTTTCTGGTCTGCCCGAGATTGGCCCAGGAACGCTCGAAGCTTCGTCGGGCTCGTGCCAGCAGCGACTCGGCGGCGGCGTAGGTGACCGACAGCTCATCAGCGATCTCGGCCACCGACAACTCGTCCAAATAGCGGAGTGTCAGCGCCGCACACTGTCGGTCGGGCAGAGACTTGAGGGCCTCAAGAACGTCGGCTGCATTGATCGATGACATCTCGTCGGAAAGATCGCCGGTTAAACGGTTTCGATCTCCGACTCGGCGAAGCCTTTGTACTCGACGGTCGTGCCGGCTTGACCGTCTCCAGTGATCCACCAGCCGGGCCTTGGCAACCGTAAACAGCCACGGCCGAGTAACGTTTTCCGACAATCCTTCGGCAAAGGCGCGGGCAGCGGACACAAAAACGTCTGCTGTAACGTCGGCCGCGGTCTCCTCATCGCCGCTCCGGGCAAGGCAATACCGATATACGTCGTCGACCGTGCGGTCGTATATCGCGGCTAACTCTGACGCTTGATCATTGTGGCGCGCGGCGTGAACCGAATTGATGTCTGGTTCCAAAGGCACACGCATACTTCAATCATCGTTGCATACTGCTTCCATCTGTCGCATGAAGAAATCTTGTTTTCGGCGACAGATATTGCGCTATGCCATCGATGGTGTGGTGACGATAGATGGAGGGCTATGCGATGAGTATAAAGTTGAACCACCTGCTCGCGGCGATGTGTATGGCAGCGACGCTGCTACTTATCGGGTGCGGAGGTTCAAGCGACGAGGCAACACTTGAGGTGGAGTAAGAGGGCGCGAGTGCGGAGTCGGATTCAGCCACAACGGAGTCAACGACCGATGTGGTCGATGAGACCGACACCGATACTGAAGCAGACGCCGATACCGATACCGACGTCGACAGCGGCGCCGTGCTCCCACCGGCCGATGGGCCGACCGAATCGTCAACCGTGTCGCTCTCGGCGGTATTCGATTCGAATACCCGGCCGACCTGGAGTACCTCAGCTTGGACGACGTTGTGATCGTGCACGCCAAGGATGTGAACCCCAACGACCAAGCGGCCACGGTCCATCTGATTTCCCAACTTGGAACCGGAGAACCGGTGCCCGATCTCGACACCTACTTCCAGGCCGTCGAGGCAACACATCAGGTCGCTCCGACGGGCACATCGATTGAGGTCGATGGGTTTGAGCTGGTCGGCTACGACCTCACCGGAGCAGAAGATGCACCCCTGTTCGGCACCAGCCGACACCCTGCGCCCATACTCGCCAACCGAGGCCCGGACGCGTTCTCCCGCGTCTTTGTCGGTGAGACTCCGAGCGGAATCCTCAGCTTCAGCGTCCGGGGTTCCACTGTCGCCGACGCCGAGGCTATGTTGCCCGCCCTTGGAACGATGGCGGCCACGATCGAGTTCGTCGGACCAGGCCTCGACCCTGCGTTGCCGCGAGGCGAATCCATTGAGCCGCACGATGCAGGGCCACCGCCGCCTGCCGCCGATGAGGACGCTACCGGGGCACTCCCACCGCTCGGGGCCCCATTTGCCCCTGCCGGGGCGACATGAGCTGTTGAACTTCGGTCTCGCCATATCGCTCGACTTTGGTGACGACTGGTTTGTGCAACCGAACTTCCCAGGTTTCGTTGTGCTCACTCACCCCGACTCGATTGGCCCGAACGATCGTGACATCGTGTTCATGAATTCGATCCGTGAGCTGGTGCCGTTGGCAGGCGGACCGGTGCAAGCGGGTGACAGCGCGGATGCCACCGATATCGAAGCGCTTATCGACGCCCCGCCCGAAGGGATCACTATCTCCGATGTGGAGCGCTTTGAACTCACGGCACCGGGCGGTGCATCGACACCGGTTGTCGCGTTCGAAATCGAAGTGGACTCCCGTTCGACTTGTTCACCATCCGCCCCGTGCGAGTTCGCTTTTGTCACGAAGTACGGCTTTGTGAAACCGATCCGCCAATCCGACGAACATCGAGTGTGGTGGTTCCCGGAACACCCCAATGGGCCGGCAGCAGCCGTTGTCGCCGACAACAAACCATCCGATTGGGTCGCCGACGCCGAGCGGTTGATGGAGACACTCGAACTAAGTCGCTAGGTCGCGATTGGGCAACTGGAGGGAACCCAATCGCGAGGGAGCTGCTGGTGCCGCGAATGCGGCACCAGCGCCTCCCTTGTTTCCAAGCACCCTCGAGCCGATTTCTCCAAGGCGCCATCGCCACTTGAGGACTAGTATCGGAGCGGGCCACAAACGGGTGGCCTGTCTGATCGCATGCGGTGGAGGGAAGCCCGATGCAGGTTGATCGACCTGAGCTGAAACTCGGTGTTCTTGGTCCTCTCATAGCGGTCGACGGGTCGGAGCGGTTGAACCTCGGCGGCCCCAAGCAGCGGACGGTACTGGCCCTATTGATCGCAAACGCTGGCGAAGCGGTGCGAGCCGACGCCATCGAAGCCGCCGTGTACGGTGAGCAGCCTCCCGACCGTGTTCGACGGATCGTGCAAACCTACGTCTCCACACTTCGAGCCACTCTTGGTGATGTCATCCGCCGAAGCGGTGACGGCTGGCGCCTCGACGTCGACCGATCGGCCATTGACGCCAACGAGTTCGAGGATCTCCACAACGCCGCTAGAAACATGCAACCCGACAGAGCGGCGGTGGCGCTGACAGCTGCCTTGGACCTGTGGCGCGGCTCCCCCTACATCGACGTGGACGCCCACGGTGCGCTCGGCGCCGAGCGATCCCGACTCAACGAGCTTCGACTCGCCGCCACCCACGCCCGGTTCGAGGCGAACCTCAATCTCGGCCGACACCGTGAAGTCGTCGGCGAACTCGACGCGACCCTCATCGAGCATCCTCTACATGAGGGCTTCCGAGCGCAACACATGCTCGTCCTGTACCGGTCGGGCCGACAAGCCGACGCGCTCGCTTCCTACACAAACCTCCGCCATCACCTAGCCGAACAGCTCGGCCTGAACCCGTCGCAGGACCTCCAAGAACTCGAACGACGCATCCTCGACCACGATCCGTCACTCAAGCACACACCCACACTCGCTTTCACCACCGACCCGCTCGAACGAACTGCGCCAACACCACTGCCCCTCCCACTCACTCCGATACTTGGCCGGGACAATGAGATACGCCGCACGCAGGAACTCCTGTCCCGGTCACGACTTGTAACCCTCGTCGGCGTCGGCGGAAGCGGCAAGACTCGGCTGGCGCTTGAGGTAGCCGCCCAAGAGCAGACGACCCTCGACTGCACCGTCTACTTTGTCGACCTGAACGTGATCTCACACCCCGATGACGTCACCACCGCTATAGCCGAGGCCACGCGGCTCGCCATTTCCGCCGGGAACCAGATCGACGGCGTGGCCGAGCTTCTCGCTGATGAGAAAGCGCTTGTTGTACTCGATAACTGCGAACATGTAGTCGACGCCTGTGCCGAGATCCTCGACGCACTGCTGCGTCGACCAGGGGTCTGGCGGGTCCTCGCCACCAGCCGGGAGTTGATCGGTATCGACGGTGAACAGGTGATGCCCGTGCCTCCTCTGGCGACCGGTCGACACGAAGCGGCCTTTGAGCTGTTCGTAGCCCGGGCTCAGGCCCTCGATCCGAACCTCATCATCGACGACGACATGACGTCCGCCGTCGCCGAACTGTGCGAGCGGCTCGACGGGCTACCGCTGGCCATCGAGCTGGCCGCGGCTCGCACCCTGGTCATGTCGCCCAGTGAGTTGATCGCTCACCTAGACGACGGCATCGGCGTGTTGAAGGACACGCGAGCACGTAGCGCCCAAACCCACCCGACCATTCATGCCACACTCGACTGGAGCTTCAACCTGCTCGACTCACCTCAGCAGCACATGCTGATGTGCCTCGGCGTCTTCCGAGGCGCGTTCGACGTTGCTGCGGCCGCCGCCGTGTCGGAGTTGGACCAGTCGATCACCATAGACATCCTTGATTCGCTTGTCGGCAAGTCTCTTGTCGTCGCCGGATCTCACTACGGCCGACGTGCGTTCCACCTTCTTGAGGTGGTGCGGTCCTATGCCGTGGAACAGCTGAACCAATCGGGAGGGATCGAGGGTGCCCGCGGGCGGCACGTCGAATACCACCGGCACACGGTGTCCGATGCCGACCGCCGCCAATGGCGTTTCCTGCAGCCCAATCTTGAAGCGGCCATCGACGCCGCAATGGAGCTCGGCCAACTGGAGGCTGCGGTTGATTTGTTCACTGCCTCGACGCCGCTATGGCACGAGAACATGTCGGTTCGCCCGGCAATCGACCGCCTGGACCGCCTTGTCGAGCAACTCCCGCCCCGAAGTTCTCTTCGGGAGCGTCTCTTGCTCATCGAATTGCAGTTTGCGCTAGGTGTGCGTGACGACGATCGCATCGTCAGGTTGGCGAAACAGGCCAGCCACGTTGCCG
Organism: Acidimicrobiales bacterium; assembly: GCA_965216355.1. Classification (GTDB taxonomy): domain Bacteria; phylum Actinomycetota; class Acidimicrobiia; order Acidimicrobiales; family SZUA-35; genus JAHELU01. The sequence continues at coordinate 9,115 of CBDCFR010000013.1, read as the reverse complement.
ACCCGGAAATCCGGATCCCCGGGCTCATGTTTCTCACGAACGCCTACGCCGACAGCGACCCCGATGAGGCGCTGCGCTTGGCTGACGTCGTCGAGCAGTCGGCACAAGCCGAGCTACTTGAGAACCACGATGCCCGAGAGTGGTTGGCCAAAGCACGGTCCGACGTGGCCATGCTTGCCGGCAACCACACCGAGGCACTGGCGATTCTGGAACCGGTTATGGAGCGTGGTCGGGCCGGCCGATTCGATTCGGCGGCCACCATGCTGTATCTCGACGGCCGCCCGGCCGAGGCCCTCAACATGCTCATCACCCATGAGCAGATGTTGACGGAGGCAACGTTCGACATCGGCCTGCTGGCCGGGTTGTGCCATCTCGATCTTGGCCATCACGACCAAGGCCGCCAACAGCTCTTGGCCAAAGCAGAACGGTCGGCCCGCGGGCGATGGTTGCTGGATGCGAATGATGCTTTGATCGGACTCGCCGCGCTCGCTCACGAGCAGGGCAACGATGCTCTCGCTGCCAGTTTGATTCCCCCTGGGCGCTACCGCTGGTGGACGACCCTGGCCTTGGCCAGGCACATTGCTCGACGCATCGGGTTCACCGATGCGCTCGAAGAGCTGCAAAACCAGCCGAGGAGGGATCAGCTCGTCAAGCTTCGAGCCGCGCTGGCGGCGCACGACTGGTGAATCACGACGCTTCGGCGTCCTGATACCTCCGCTTTGACATTTTCTGAACACTCTCTTGACCGCGCTCGGTGAACATGTCGCTGGTGCCTGCTACCCGCAGGCCTGCTCAACGGCTCCAAGAAAGGAATGTCTCAAATGCACAGGTTCACGCAACACCGCAGGTCGGGTGGCCGGCGCTGGTCAAGAGGATGGCGGCGAGGCCCCGTGCTGGCGGTTATGGCCGCGGCCGCGCTTCTGTCGGCGACCACTGCCGCAGCCGCCGAATCGCCCACCGTGTCGCGGTCCGACATCGTGGTCGAATGGAACACCGACGGCACCGCTGCGCCGGGAAATGAAGTTGTCGGTCACGCCACCGTGCGTCGTGCCAACACCGGCATATGGGTCAACGCCCACATGACCGGCCTGAAACCCGGTGGTGTCTACACATTCTGGTGGATCGTGGTTCAAGACGACGGCGACTTCCCGACCGACATCTACGTCGATAGTGCAGGCGGAACCGTCGTCGGCGCATCGGGTACCGCCAACGCCGTAGCCTGGGCTCCCCTCGGCGACGAGCCGATCCCCGGGTTCCCAGCGCTGGGTGACGCCGAGTTCGCGTCGCTCAACGACACCTTCGGTTCCATCGTCCGCATCGAGATCGCCTACCACGGACAGGCCGACGATGCCGGTGACGATCTCGATGCCTGGCTCGCCGACTTCTGGACCGGATCCGAATGCCCTCCCGAGACTCCGAACCCTAACCCGATGCAACCGCACTGCCCGGTGTACTACGCCGCAACATTCATGCCGTAGGTCGCGATTGGACAATTGGAGGGAACCCAATCGCGAGGGAGCTGCTGGTGCCGCAATCGCGGCACCAGCGCCTCCCTTGTTCATCGTTTTCCCCCGTAGGTCCCACCGTGCTACTACTGGAAACACGGTGACCAGAGGGGGAAACCATGACGAACTCGACGCACGCCGCCGCACCACTCCAAACCGCACCGAGCGAGATTGCGGTCATCGAAGGCTCGGCCGCTTGGTACGGCCATCAGCTACAAGATGACGACAGCTGGATCGAGACCCTAAGCCCGGCCGACGTAGCCGAGCTGCGCTCTGCGCTGGCTGCGGTGGAGGCGTCGGGTGTCGCCATGCTCGATATGAGCGCCGCCGATTTCCCCCTTCCAACCCTCGGCCCACGGCTCCTCACCCTCGCCCAAGAGCTCGACCGAGGCCGCGGCTTCTGGCTGATGCGCGGCCTTCCCATCGACGAACTCACCGAACGACAAGCGGCATTCATCTACTGGGGCATCGGGTTGCACATGGGGGTTCCCGTCTCCCAGAATGCCCGTGGCCATCTGCTCGGGCATGTGATCGACGAAGGTGTGAACTACAAGGCCAACGCCGGCGCCCGTGGCTATCAGACCAGGCTGCGGTTGCCGTTCCATACTGATAGCTCGGATGTTGTCGGGCTGCTCTGTCTGCAACCGGCGAAGAGCGGCGGCATCAGCTCGGTGGCGTCAACCACAAGCGCGTTCAATGAGGTGATGAAACGCCGCCCCGACCTCGCCCACCTATGGTTCGCCGACTGGCACTACGATCGCCGCAACGAGGAACAACCAGGCCAGAAACCGTACTTCACCACGCCGCTTGCCCACCTCCACGACGGTCTGCTGTCGATTCGCTATGTACGCCCGTTCCTCGACTCGGCCCAGCGCCACGACGACGTCCCGGAACACACGCAGGATCAAGTCGACTTCCTCGACCTGGTCGACGAGATTGCCAACGAACCCGGCTTCGCTCTGGAGATGGACTTTCGCCCCGGCGACATCCAGTTCGTGTGCAACTATTCGACGTTCCACTCACGCACCAGTTATGAGGACTTCGACGACCCGGCCAAGAAACGCCACCTACTGCGACTGTGGCTAACCCTGCACGAAGGGCGCCCGATCCCGGACGACTTCGGCCGCGGCGCCCTCGACTCCGACGCCACTCACGATGGGCGCCCGGGTCGAGGTGGAATCCCGGCGGTCGCCGACCGGCGCGAACATTTGGCGGGCACCTACGCCTGACTTGCCGCTGACATCCGTTCTGACATCCATTCCACCCCGTTCCAGCGCAAGTAGGGGCATTAGGATCTGGACCCTTCAAGGGTTACGCGTCAGGGGAACTCGGTCTCGCCGGTGGGGATTCGGTCGCAGAAAAAAGCGCAACGGCGGCCGACTACTAAACCGACCACCGTTGCTTCTTGAGTTCCATCCACCGGACAACCGAGAGGATGGAGAACTTGCTTCCCTCGCACAGAGGCAAGCTGAGATCTATCTTGTTCTAGCTCCGATCCATCTTCGCCATGATCGACTACAAACTCGTGGGCACGAATGAGTCTAGCTTCACGGGCTCACATCCGGTCATGGCGGCTCGTCGGATTCTTGTATCAGGCCCTCATCGCGTAGGTCTGTATTCAGCTACTCGCCGTTATCTACGGACGGCGACATATCGGTTCCCAGCGAGCGATTTGACGAAGTCACGTATCTCACCTGGATCGTACGAGAACCCAACTTCGGTGTCGATGTCCGCTACATTCACCCATCCGTCGGTGCGAGTAGTAACAAGAAGTGATCCGAGTCGAACGACAGCTGGCCGATCGGGATCGAGGAGATGGGTCTTTAGACCCTCCCATGTTGCATGTCGCATTGCGATGGTTGGTTGATTCGGTGCTGTCATCTTCGAGTCGCGGAGAAGGCACACCTCACTTGACTCCACCCATTCAACGCACTGGCCGCCGGTACAGAACGCGCTTCGCCGCCATTGCTGACCATCACTGCGAACCTCATCACAGTCATGCGGCCTTTCACTCATCTCAGGATCCTCTCCCCGGTGCAGGTTAATGTATAGGCAAGGTGGGCTGGGTTGCAGCGCTACCTCGGAACCTGCACTAGGAGGCGAGCTTCTTGTTCCAGCTGCTGGAACGATAACAGCGTTTTGGGCCACTTTGTGTGGATGGCTGTTCGTCAGTTACAAGTTGAGTGCAGCGGTGGACGTTTGGATCGCCACATAGTAGGACTTTGTCGAACACTCACAAAGGATCCCACTTGGGTCGACATGCGGGACGCGTGACCGAGGTGTTCCGATCAGTGACCCGCAACGAAGTCGGCGTCCTCATTCAGGGGGACAACCCTGTGGCGGATCGTCAAGCCCCAGAGAAACACTAGAGCGGCGAAGGCGCTGAACAGCACAAACGGACCTTGTGGGCGCCAGTTGTCGAAGAGCTGACCCCCGACGCCGGTGGCGGTCATCACCCCAATGGCCCCGCAGAAGCTGAACACACCGATCACGCTGCCCCGATTATCCCTCGGCGCTTGCTGCGCAATCAGCACTCCACTGGCGATCAACCCGCTGATCTCACCGAGGCCGATCAATGTGGCACTCACGAAGATCATGCCGCTGAGCGGATCGTCCACCAGGATCGTCGAGCCATAGCCCACCGATGAAATGGCCAGGGCAATAAGCACGTTGGTGACACGGTCGAGCTTGTCGGCCAACACGCCGAACAGGGGAGCGGCCAGGAGCACCACGCCCTGGGCGACACCGATCACGATGCCACCGGCGGCCAAGGCTTCGGCGGTGGTGAGTCCCGCCTCGGTGGTGCCGTAGGTCGTAACCCAAAGGGTGAAGAAGGTTCCGACCACCGCGAAGTCGCCCCGGGACACAAACGCCGCCGCATAGGCCAATGCCACACCCGGATCGCTGGCGGCGGCGAAACCCTCCCGGGTCCGCACGGTCCAAGGTTTCTTCTGTTCCCGCTGCTGCTCGGTTCTCGGTTTGAGGCCGGCCCACAACAGCACGGCAGTCACCACACCAACGGCGGCGGCGATGAGATATGTGCGCCTCGCCGCCTCGATCGCCGTGGCGCCCCCGTCCTGAAAGATGTCGGGCAACTGTAGGAGCACGAACACAGTGATGAGCGCGCCCAAACCGTTGCCGATCCCGCCGATGCCCGAGCCTTTGCCTCGGTCCTCGTCGACCACGTAGTCGGCGATCACCGTGGCCAGCATCGTGGTGACCGCCGCCGCGCCTAGGGCGAACACCCCTCGGTACAGGTAAAGCGTGAACACTGAGTCGACCGAGGCCGTGAGGTACGCGCCGACCCCCATCAGCAGGAACCCGGCGCCGAACACCACCCGGCGACCCAGCCGGTCCGACAGCACACCCCACGCACCAATCGAAAACAGGATCACAATCTCGGCGAACAGCGACACGTTGCCGCTCAACACACCCTGCTCCGACTCGGCAATACCGAGCAACTCCGTGAGCACAAACGGCTGTGCCTGCGGAGCGAACGTAAACAGCACCAACGCCGAAACCGACGCAACGTAATACACGAGAAGATGCCGCGACGCGGTACCGCCGGTCAGTCGAAGCGGCCCCAGTTTCTGCGGTGCCGGGCTTGTTTCAGTTTGCATTGGCGTGTCCACCCCCGTGCACTACTTCGTCGCCACTCCCGTCATGGATGCAATTCGACTAGTGTTCCGCCATGAGGTTTATCTCCTTGCTTCGAAGTGCTGCGACTGGGATCGTGATCGCCGTCGGTGCCGTCGTGATCACGTTCTTCATCGCCGATCTCATCAGCGGTCCGCTCATGGCCACCCAACCGGGCGCTGATGCCGCGGAAGAGGTGCCCGTCGCCGGTGCCGCCATCGGCACGATCATCGGTGGATTGGTGGGGACAATTCTGGCCTTCGCCGTCTCCCGGATCGCTCGATCCACCGTTGTATTCGTCGGCGTATGTGTGGTCGCGCTGGTGCTCTACGGACTGTTCGCATGGTCCGCTGCCGAGACGCAGTCCACCGGCGTGTGGCTGAACATCATGCATCTGGTTGCTGCGGTCCCGATCATGGGTCAGTTGATCCGGTGGCTGGGTAACCAACCGGCGCCCGCTCCAGCGGCGGATCCGAGCCCGGTCGCATCCGAGGAATCGTCCGACGGTTCCGGAGACGGGTCCGACAGTTAGCCGTTGGCGGTTAGCCATCCGCCTGTTGCCAGATTGCCACGGCATCTCGCCGTCGGTTGACGCCGAGTTTTCGATAGATCGACTTCACGTGGCTCTTAATGGTTGATGGAGCCACGTAGAGTTCCTCGGCTATTTCGACTTGGGTCATGTTGGTAGGCAGGAGCCGCAGCACGGTCTTTTCCCTCTGCGACGCCGGCACCGGCCGCATCATCTCCGAGGCTGGACCGAGCGTGTTTGTCGATGCGCTACTCGACCTCGGTTTGATCGGTGACGACTGCCAGTCGGAACTGCCCATAACCGTCATCCCTGCCCACGGCATCCCGCTGAGCCTTGAAGCTTCGATCGCCGAGATCCAGGCCCTGGGCGTGGAACTAGCCTGCGGGTGAGGTCCGGTCGAAGACGATGGTCCCTCGATGCACAACGGCGTCGAGGGACTCGTCGGGGTCGGCGAGCCCCGCCAGGTTGGCGAGGGGATCGACGTTCGACACCACCACGTCGGCCGAGTAGCCCGGAGCCAGGCGGCCGATCTCACCGTCCCCGTGGCACAGCCGCACGTTCACCCGATACATCGAGTCGAGCACCTTCTCGGCCGGTTCGAGTTCGGCCCGGATGGCGAACTCCTGGTTCTGGGCCGGTTGCAGTTCGCCCAGAAGGTCGGTGCCGAATCCAAGCTCCACGCCGGCCTCCCGGGCGATACCGATCGACTGCTGACCCAGCTCGAACACACCCTGGTTCTTCTCCAGGTTCCGTTCGGGCATACCGAACTTGGCGCCCGACTCGTTCATTACCCGGTAGGTGACCAGGGTCGGCACCATCGTCACCCCAAGTTCGGCCATCCTCCGAGCGGTGGGGGCGTCGAGCAGATTGCCGTGTTCGATGCAGCGCACGCCGTTTTCGATGGCGAGCATGATGGCGTCGGGCTGATAGGCGTGGGCGGTGGTGTAGGTGTGGCGGTGGTCGGTCTCGGTTGTGATGGCCTGCACTTCCTCGGCCGTGTACTGGATCGCGTCGAACGGGTCGGTGGGGGAGGCCACGCCTCCGGAGCTCATGATCTTGATGAAGTCGGCCCCGGCCCGTAGTTCGAGGCGGGCGGCCAAACGCACGGCGTCGGGACCGTCGGCCACATGACTCAGCTCGTTGGTGTGAAGCTGGCAAGCGCAATAGCCGTCTTCGTGGCCGGCCGGCGTGACGTCGCCATGACCGCCGGTTTGCGACAAGCAGCGTCCGGCCGTTGCGATCCTCGGCCCGAGACAGAGCCCGGCGTCGATCGCTCGGATCAGCCCGGCCACATCACCGGCAGCGTCTCGCACGGTGGTGAACCCGCGGTTGACCATGCCCTCGGCGAGGTGGGCCATGGCCAGCGATCGCTCAACGGCACTGGCTCGCAGCATGCGGGAGAAGTCGACCGATGTGATCACGTGGTGCACGTGCCCGTCGATGAAACCAGGCATGAGGAACTTGCCTCGGGCGTCGATGGTCACGTCGGGGGTGGTGGATAGTGGCGATTCGCTCACCTCGACGATGCGATCGCCCTCCAGTAGTAGATGTCGTTCACCGACCAACGTCATCGATTCGGTGTCAAGCAGGGTCCCGTTGGTGATGAGCGTGCGCATAACGAAATGATCGCGCAGTTCCGCCCATTCGTCAGCTTCTCACGAGCGGGGATGGAAAGCCCGCGACTCAACAGCCGAACTGTGCGTCAGTTCGGGGTAGAGAAAGGGCGATCTCAATGTCTCAAACCCGAAGTCAAGGAAGCATCGTGTTGCTGTCGGTGGCGGTCTTCGTGCTGTACGCGCTGTCGATGATCAGCGGCGGAGCCTTCTAATCAAACAGTCTTAATCGAACAGTGCTAGTCAAACAGTGAGTCGAGCACAGCCATATTGCGCTCCTCGACCACCTTGCGCTTCACCTTCATCGACGGGGTGAGTTCACCGGTTTCGACCGCAAACTCTTGCGGCAGAATCGAGACCTTCTTGATCGTCTCATAGGAAGCGAGTCCGGAGTTAACCTCGTCCATCGCCGACTCGATCTCCTTGACCATCTCGGGCATCTTGGCGATGGCTTCCAGGTCGTAGGTGATCTCGTTGTCTTCGGCCCAGGTCTTGGTGGTGTCGGGGTCGAGGGTCACGAGGGCCACACAGTACTTACGACGGTCGCCGTGCACCAAGGCATTGGACACGTACGGCGACGCCGCCTTTAGCAGGCCCTCAATCTTGGCCGGAGCCACGTACTTGCCGCCCGACGTCTTGATCAGTTCCTTCTTGCGGCCGGTGATGGTGAGGTAGTTGTCGCTGTCGAGCTGACCGAGGTCGCCGGTATAGAGCCACCCGTCCTGCAGCGTGGCCGCCGTCTCCTCGGCGAGACCGTGGTAGCCCCGCATGATGCCTCGACCCTTGATCAGCACTTCGCCGTCTTCGGCGATCTTCACCTCGGTGCCGGGCAGCGGCGGGCCGACGGTGCCGAACTTCGGCTTGTCGGGGCGATTGATGAACGTGGAGGCCGACGACTCGGTGAGACCGTAGCCTTCAAGCACGGTAAGCCCGGCGGCGTCGAAGAACTCACACAGCTCCAGCGCCAGCGGGGCCGACCCGGAGATGAAGTAGCGAATGCGGCCGCCGAAGCGATCGCGGACCTTGGAGAACACGAGCTTGTCGGCCAGGTTCGCCTGAATCTCCAGCGCCTTGCCAACCGACTCGCCGGCCCGGCGTTTACGAGCGGCCTCGGTGCCGACCTTCACCGCCCACTTGAAGATCTTCTCCTTGGCGCCACCTTCAGCCTGCACACCGGCCTCCACCACGTTGAACACCTTCTCGAAGATGCGAGGGGCGGCGGCCATGAGGGTGGGGCGGATCTCGCCGAGGTTCTCGACGATCTTGTCGACTCGACCGTCGATCACGGTCTCCACACCTGCGTCGATCATGAGGATCTCAAGCACCTTGCCCATCGAGTGGGAGAGGGGGAGCCAGAGGTAGTGCACGTCGTCGGAGCGGAGGATGTTGAGCTCGGATGAACCCTTGGCCGCGTACAGCCAGTTGTCGTGGATTAACTCCACACCCTTGGGCTGTCCGGTGGTGCCGGAGGTGTAGATCAGCGTGGCGAGGTGTTCGCTTTCGATCCCGGCCATCACGTCGTCGATCTCGGCGAGGGTGTCGCCGGATGCGCCCTGCGCGGCGAGGTCATCGAGGGTCAGCACGGTGTCGGAGGTTTCCACGCCTTCTCCGTCGATCACAACCATATGAGTGAGCGAGGGCAGCTCATCTCGCACCGACTGGATCTTGGCCAGCTGACCGGCGTCTTCCACGACGGCGACGGTGCTGCCGGAGTCGGAGATGATGAACGAACATTCCTCGGCCGTGTTCGACGGATAGATCGTGGTGGTGGCGGCCCCGGCGCAGAGGATGCCGAGGTCGGCGATCACCCAGTCGACCCGGGTGGAACACAA